>NZ_JABXQS010000001.1:0-4800000 GCF_014103785.1 Klebsiella sp. RHBSTW-00215 | reverse complement strand
TGCTCCTGCAGCCGAAAGAAGAGGCAGCAGAGCAGTTTTCAAAAGAGCGTATCAGCCCACTGGTGCGGGTGACGCCGGTACTACGGAAAATCATCGGCGACTCAAAACAGAAGAGTTCGAAAGAAACCATCCTCTATAAAGCGTTTACCGGCGGATTTCTGGCGCTGGCTGGCGCCGGCAGTCCGGATAACCTGGCACGCCGACCTATCCGCGTTCTGCTGGCGGATGAGGTGGATAAATACCCGATTACCCGCGAGGGGGATCCGATCACCCTGGCGGAGGAGCGAACTGCAACGTTTGGCCTGACCTGGCTTTCTGTCCGCGCCTGTTCGCCGACCGTTGAGGACGAAAGCCGGATTGCCGACAGCTATGCCGAATCTGATCAGCGCCGGGCCTCTGTGGTTTGTCCGCACTGCGGGCATCGGCAGTTTCCGGATTTTTTCAAACACGTTCAGTGGCCGAAAGAGGGTGATAAACACCTGACAAAATCAGCCATGATCCACTGTGAGTGCTGCGGTGCAGGATGGTCTGAAGGAGAGCGCCTCCGGGCGTTACAAACCATTCGCTGGCACCAGACCCGGCCATTTGAGTGCTGTGGCTCACGCCACTCCCCGTTGCTTGAGTACGATCAGGTCTGGCGGGCGAATGATGAAAATAGCGTGGATGCTGTCTGGAAATGGTCAGAATCACCACGGCATGCAGTCTACCGGGCGATTTGCCCGGATTGCGGCAACGAGGCAGTCGACAACCACCACGCCGGCTATCAGGCCTCAAAACTGTTTAGCCCCTGGCAGAAAGATAAACCGTCGGATATCGCGGGAAAATATCTCAAGGCGAAGGGGGATCCAGATAAAGAACAAGCCTGGTGGAATACCCAGATGGGTTTGCCACACAGACCCAACCACGGAAAACAACTGCCGGTTGATATCTTACTGGCGCGTCGTGAAGTCTTCCCGGCTTCTGTTCCCGATGGTGTAGCGTTGTTAACTGCAGGCGTTGATACGCAGGATGACCGCTTCGAAATAACCATCACCGGGTGGGGCCGCGATGAGGAATCCTGGTCGGTTTCTCACGATGTTATCTATGGCGATCTGGAAACGGATGAACCATGGAAGCGTCTCGATGCGTACCTGAAGCAAATCTGGCGCCGGGGTGACGGTCGAGGTCTGAACATCATGGCGACATGCATGGACTCCGGCGGGCACCATACCCAGAAAGTCTACGAGTTTGCCAAAGAGCGCCTGGGTCGTCGTGTATGGGCGATCAAAGGTGAGTCTGCTCAAAGTGGCAGGCGTAACCCGGTCTGGCCGACAAAGCGCCCTTCGTCGAAAAGCAAAGCCAGTTTCCGTCCGATAATCATTGGTGTGAACTCTGCCAAGGATGTGGTGCGCGGAAGATTACATCTGGAACCTCCCGAGCCAGGAAAGCCTGCTGCAGGTTATATGCATTTTCCTGATGATCGTGATTTGGGGTATTTCAACCAGCTGTTGGCCGAACGACTTGTTTATAAAGTCACTGCAGGCCAACGTTACAGCATTTGGGACCCGATACCAGGTAGGGCGAACGAAGCGCTTGACTGCCTGGTCTACAGCTACGCCGCACTGTGTGGGCTCAAACATATGGGGTTAAAGCTCAATGTTCGGGCCTCAAACCTTGAAGCTAATCCTGATAAGTTCCTGCCGGCACTTGCCGTACCAGAAGAAAAAATCAGCTACGAGTTGCCCGGCGCGGTTATTGAAGAACCCGCGCCAGTTAAGCGTAAGCAAATCTCTAAACTCCTGCCGCAATAAGGAAAACCATGTTCAACCGAAACACCAGTCTGCTGGCTGGAATGAGTGATGATCAGGCGCGTGCAGCACTGGCTAAAGCTCAGGCTGCTTACGTTGACTTAGCAGCCGGGAGCCATGGTGTTTCGTTTTCCTATACACAGGGTGACGGAACACGCTCCGTGTCCTATCAACAAACCACACTGTCAGAACTATTAGGGCTAATTCAGCTTCTACAGGCGTATCTGGGTATTGTCGTGAGGCCACGTAAGCCAGTGAGGTTTCGATTCTGATGAATAAAGTACAAATACTTGGTCCGGATGGTACCCCGTATCGCGCACCGCGGCCCAGTATGCTGACGGGCGGCAGCCGGGTACCTTATGACGCCGCCGATTCATTTAGTGATCAGCTGGCGAACTGGCAGCCGGCGCTATGGTCGCCAGACAATGAAATCAACATCTATCGCGATCGTATCGTTTCGCGTGCCCGAGATTTGGTACGTAACGATGGTTGGGCGAATGGCGCTGTTACCCGCCTTCTGGATAACGCTGTCGGTGCCAATTTCAGGCCCATCATGAAACCCGATTACCGGGTGCTGCGTATGGTCACCGGTAATAAAGCCTTTGATTCAACATGGGCAGAAGAGTACGGCAAAGCGCTGGAGGCGCACTGGCGAACCTGGGCGTACGACACAGGGAGGTACTGCGATGTTGAACGCAAATTAACCGTGCCTCAGATGTTGCGCCTGGCCTTTCGCCACAAGCTGATTGACGGGGACGCGCTGATGGTACTCCAGTACCGGCCTGACCGGCTGGGACGGGGCAGGGGACGATATGCCACCACGGTTCAGGTCGTCGATCCTGACAGGCTAAGTAACCCACAGCAGAATTTCGACATGCCAAATATTCGCGGCGGCGTGGAGATTGATGCGGACGGTGCACCGGTTGCTTATCACATCCGCGAGGCGCATATCGGCGACTGGTGGAGTGGCGCCAAAACTATGACCTGGCGACGCATACCCCGCGAAACGAACTGGGGACGTCCGCATGTTGTCCATGATTTCGATCATGAGCGGGGAGCCCAGCACCGTGGCAATGGCATCCTGACACCTGTCATTCAGCGGCTGAAGATGCTAGTGAAATACGACCAGAGCGAACTGGAAGCCGCTATTTTGAATGCCATTTTTGCAGCCTATATCGAGTCACCGTACGATTCCGAAATGGTTCAGGCTGCGATGGGGGAAAGCTTTGACGACACCAGTCTTGGAGCCTATCAGGACGGCCGTGTGGAGTTTCACAATGACCGCCGACTGACCCTGCAAAACGGCGCCCGGATGCCGATTCTTTATCCCGGTGAAAAAATCACAACGGTTAACGCCGCACGGCCGTACAGCAACTTTGAAGTATTTGAATCCGCTGTGCTGCGTAATTTCTCGTCCGGTACCGGGCTTTCTCCGCAACAGGTTACACAGGACTGGTCTGATGTTAACTACAGCTCCGCTCGTTCGTCCTTACTGGAAGCCTGGAAGACACTGACACGGCGACGGGATGATTTTTCCATGGGGACGGCGCAGCCTGTTCTGACGGCGTTTGTTGAGGAAGTTCACGACAATGAAGACCTGCCGTTGCCTTCAGGTGCGCCTGATTTTGTCGAGGCCCGTGCCGCCTATTCCCGCGCGCGCTGGATGGGGCCGGGACGGGGCTGGGTAGACCCGGTTGCTGAGAAAAAAGGCGCCATTCTGGGTCTGGATGCAGGGCTTTCCACGCTTGAAATTGAAGTGGGGGAAAACGTCGGTGAGGACTGGGAGGAGGTGCTTGATCAGCGTCAGTTGGAGATTGAATCCTGCCTGAAGCGTGGCCTTCCATTACCCAGTTGGGCGCAGGCGGATCAGTTCGCCAGCGAGACAATCAAAGATCCGGAGGAAAAGTGAATCTACCCCATCTGGCTCAGCGGCTGTTTAATACGCCGCTGGCTCTTCACCCAAATAAAGCCGAGGTCATCATGGCCGCGGTTATGGACCGGTTTGGTATAAGCAGAATCGAATCCTCTCTGGCGATGGAAGACGATGACTGGTACGGCTACGACGGCAACCGCAGTCGGGAGTCAAAGCGTGATCCTGGATACGACAACGTAGGCGGGATTGCTGTTATCCCGGTTTGCGGCACTCTGGTTCAAAAGCTGGGATGCCTGAGGCCGTATAGCGGCATGACCGGTTATGACGGCATCCGCCAGTCATTTCTGACCGCGCTGGCCGACCCGGAAGTTAACGGCATCTGCCTGGATATTGATTCGCCCGGCGGTGAAGTGGCCGGGTGCTTTGATCTCGTGGATGAAATCTACAACGCCCGGGGCACGAAACCCATCCATGCCATTCTGACCGAAAATGCGTATTCCGCAGCGTATGCGATTGCCAGCGCAGCTGACCGTATTTCCGTTCCCAGAACCGGCGGTGTGGGTTCAGTCGGCGTCATCACCATGCATCTGGACTGGACGCAGCGAATTAAAGACGACGGTCTGAAAGTGACGATCATTACCTTCGGAAGTCGTAAAGCAGAAGGCTCGCCATTACGGGAACTCTCTGAAGAGGCCTTCAATGCCATCCAGCAGGACATTAACGCGATGGGGGAATTGTTTGTGAATACCGTCGCCAGGAATCGCGGGATTAGCGCGAAGGTGATTAAAAGTACTCAGGCTGCCTGTTTTATGGCTGCTGATGGTGTGGAAATTGGACTGGCTGATGAGGTGTGTACGCCTGATGCTGCATTCAGACATTTACTCGAAAAAACAGGAGCCTGAAATGGCAAAGAAACCATTTAGTTTTGCACACCTTCTCGGACGTGGCGCGTCGGCATCCGAAGAGGAAGAGGATAAAAAGGCCAAAAAGGCGAAAGCGCGTCGCGCGGAAGAAGACGAGCGCGATGATGATGCGGAAGACGATGAGCGTGACGACGACGCTGAAGAAGACGAACGCGACGACGATGCGGAAGATGAAGGCGACGATCCGGATGCTTCCGAAGAGGATGATTCCGACGATGACGACGACCGCAAAGAAGGCAAAGCGGCTAAAAGTGCCCGCATTGCTGAGCGTAAACGTTGCGCCCGCATCTTCGGCAGTAAGCACGCCGCGGCAAATCCGTCACTGGCCGCTTCACTCGCATTCAATACCGGGATGAGCTCTTCCGCCGCTATCGATGTTCTGGCATCCACGGCGCCAGCCTCGCAACCACAGGCAACGCGCGGGCGCTCTCTCGATCAGCGTATGCAGGAAAGCCATGATGTCCGGCTTGGGCAGGATGGAGGGAAACCAGCCAGCGGTAAATCGGCACTGGTGAGCAAAATGACCAGTCTCTACAACTCCACTAAAGGAGAGAAATAATGGATCAGTTTGGTCAGAATCAGTTCGCCCCGGGTATGAAAAGCTCGTTGTTTTTACCCGACCAGCTTATTGCGGGCACGCTCCAGCTGGTTACCGATTCCGGCATTATTACCGGCGGTACCTATAAGCGCGGAACGGTACTGGGGATGGTCACCGCCAGCGGGAAGTATAAACTGAGTGTGAAGACGGCAACCGATGGTAGCGAAACTCCGGTGGCGATTCTGGTTGATAATGTTGATGCGTTAACTGCAGATCAGAACGGCGGCCTGTACCTGATGGGCGAGTTCAACCAGAACCACATTATCTTTGATAACTCCTGGACCGTTCCGGCATTGAAAGCTGCTCTACGTCCGCTGGCTATTTTCCTGAAAGACAGTATCCAGGCTCCTGTAGCCGCTTCCTGATTTAACCCTCTTGCCACCTGATTCAATGCTTTAAAAGGCAGGGGCTGACTCATTCCAATCTTTGCCAGCGCATAGCTGGCATTATAAAGAGACTGAATATGGACAATATTTTTGATACCAGTGTGCTGGTAGGGGTAGTACCCAACCTGATGACCAGCCAGAACTGGTTACTGGATCGCTTCTTCCCGAATGTCGTGACTTATGAGACCGAAGAGGTGGCGATTGACGTTGATGTTGGTCTGCGTCGTATGGCGCCGTTTGTCTCTCCACTGGTAGAAGGCAAGATTGTAGAAAGCCGTAAATACCAGACTAATACCTTTAAACCTGCCTATATCAAGGATTTGCGTGCGCCAGACCTTCGCAAACCTATTCGCCGTCAGATTGGTGAACGTATTGGCGGTGAATTTACTGCCGGTGAGCGTGAAATGCTCAACCTGCAGTTCGAAATGGCAGACCAGATCGACATGATTCAACGTCGTCTGGAATGGATGGCCTCCAGCGCGCTGGTATCTGGTACGGTAACTGTCGCCGGTGAAGGATATGAAACCAAAGTTGTTAACTTTGGGCGATCTTCAGATTTG
The DNA here is from genome assembly GCF_014103785.1 of Klebsiella sp. RHBSTW-00215. Taxonomy (NCBI): domain Bacteria; kingdom Pseudomonadati; phylum Pseudomonadota; class Gammaproteobacteria; order Enterobacterales; family Enterobacteriaceae; genus Klebsiella; species Klebsiella sp. RHBSTW-00215. The sequence goes on along the minus strand of NZ_JABXQS010000001.1, from coordinate 4,793,873 downwards.
ACGATTACTTTGAGCGGCGCTGATAAATGGCCTCAGTCTGTCGCTGCCGGAGCAACGAATACCCAGCCCTCTGATGATATTGAAGAGTGGCAGACTCTCATCCTGAAGAACTCAGGTGCAGTGCCAACTGACCTTGTTTTCACTAACAAATCATGGCGGGCATTCCGTCTGGATACCACCATCAAAGATAACGCCATCACTTTCCCTGCGCTAAGTCCGTTTGGTAACCAGGTTAATGCTGGCGCTCAGGTGAATAAAGGTGCGGTCTATAAAGGACGCTGGGGTAACTTTGATCTCTGGTTGTATAACGACTGGTACATTGACCCGCTGGATAATGTTGAAAAACCCATGATCCCGGATGGCGCTGTCATTATGAGCGGCGCTGACCTGATGGGGACCCGCGCCTTTGGCGTCATTCTGGATCCGGAGTTCAACTATGGCCCGCTGGCGTACGCACCCAAGTCCTGGGTTGAAAAGAATCCAGCACAACGCCTCATCCTGATGCAGTCCTCCCCGCTGGTTATTCCGAGCCGGGTGAACGCATCCCTCTGCGCAACGGTGGTCTGATATGGCTAAAACAACCAAAACCGGGTCGGTGGATGACCTGAATGCGGAAGGCACCGCCGAAGAAGGCCTGAATGTTGACGATCTGAATGCAGGCGGCATCGTTCAGGATAACCAACAGCATGACGAAAAAGACGGTGATTCAGTAGAGGATGCGGATAGCGATGAAGATGAAACCGCTGCCCCTGAATACGTAGTTCTGAAGGGGAACTGCATTCGCCATGACGGCGAGATTTACCGCGAAAATCTGCGTATTCCGGTCTCCGGTAAGGACGCCGAACGTCTGCTGGCTGCAGGTGTGATCGCCGATGTTCAGGTTCTTCGGCAGCGTGCGTTATCTGCTGCGCGTGGCGTGAAAATTACTACGGAGTAAGCGCGATGGGAGTGGACTGGGATTTACACCTGTTGAGTCCGCTACATGGCGTCTTCGGCGATGAACACGAGTACCGTCCCAAAGACGGTACTACTCCTTTCACGATTAACGGCATTTTTGACCGTGGGTATGCCCAGGCTGCTGAAAACCTCGATGGCGACTCAGTGATTAACACGTCCAGTCCGATGCTCGGTGTGCGTGATGCCGAGTTCCGCCAGTTGGGTAAACCTCAGCCTGAAGTATCGGACCGGGTGTTTATTAAAACCGTCGGTGGCCACGTCATTAATCAGTTATTCGTGGTGGCCAATGTCGAGCCTGACAGTCATGGCGGATCCCGCCTTGTTCTCAATGTGGTGAAAACACGATGAATGCATCAGCTATTCGCAAAATGGTGGTGACGGCGTTGTCCGGTCACACCGATGCCGGCGACCGCGTTTATTCGCCGCGGGACTGGCCAACCTCAGCAGCGCTCTATCCGGCGCTGCTGGTTCAGACCCCGTTCGACCATAAAAAGGCGCAGGGGCGGAATACGCCGGCGTTCACCACGGTGACCACCGTCCGTATCACTGGCCGCGTACAGGAATATGACGGGGAAACCGATGATGATGGCGCCATGCGGGCAGAGGTGGCTCTGGAGGACCTGCGCGAGCAGGTGGAAAGGGCGGTCATCAACAGCTACGAGCTCACCCGTAAAATCCAGAAGTACGCGGAAGTCCGTTCGACGATTAATGTTGACGGCGAGGGGGAAGCGCATTTGGGCCAGCTGCTGTTCGAAATCGATATCGAACATTATCAGGGGCCGGAAGATTTTTATCCCATCAACCCGCCTCCGCTGGAGGGGATCGATATCACCGTTGAAATGCCGGATGGCACCCCGCGCCCGCGCCTCAGTATTAACCTGCAGGAGTAATCAATGTTTGTAAAACCAAAAGACGGGCTTAGCGTTCGCTGCCCCGTCCGGGGAGAGCCTTTGCCCCAAGAGGGCGGGGAAGTTCCGGATAATACGTTCTGGCGCCGCCGGTTAAAGGATGGCGATGTCAGCCTGGTGCTGGAAAAAGGTGTGAAGAACACCGCTAAAAAAGAGGACGCTTAAATGACCGTTCCGTTTTCACGCGTACCCGGTAACCTCCGGCCGCCGTTGTTTTACGTCGAGTTCGACAACTCCATGGCCAATACGGCGACGGCGACGCAACGAACATTGCTGATTGGCCAGATGCTGGCTGCTGGTTCGACGCAGGTCAATATTCCCGTTAAAGTTTCCTCCGCCAATGGTGTTAGTGAACTGACCGGCAAGGGCTCGCAGTTGCATGGCATGATGACGGCCTATCAGAAGAATGATACGTCCGCTGAAATCTGGATCCTGCCGCTGGCGGACGACTCCGGGTCAATGACGGCCGCGAAGGGGAGTATTAAGGTTGCGTCACAGGCGTCAGAGACGGGCGTAATCTCTCTCTACCTCGCGGGGATCCGCGTGCAGCTCACCGTGCTGGCAACCGATACGCCGGCGCAAATCGCTGCGGCACTGGTCGCCGCTATCGCCCGAAAAACTGACCTCCCGGTTACAGCAGCTGTTAAATCGGATGCCACTGACACGGTGGAGTTCACGGCAAAAAACAGGGGGCTCCTGGGTAACGGGATTGATATTCGCCTCAACTATCTGGGGACGCAGGGTGGTGAAGTTACGCCGGCCGGTCTGACGTTGACGGTGACCGCCATGACGGGCGGCGCCGGCGCACCGGATTTTGTGGATGCACTCGGCAATCTGCAGGATAAAACGTTCGATTTCATCATCAACCCGTACGACGATACGGCCTCTCTTGATGCCATGAAGGTGTTTCTGAACGATGCTTCCGGCCGCTGGGCGTGGGATAAACAGTTGTACGGGCATGCTTTCGGCACAACGTCGGGAACCTACGCCGAGCTGGGCACAAAAGGCGAGGCCCGAAATAACCAGCATGAAACGCTGCTGGGCGTCTATCGCTCTCCGACGCCTCGTTATATCTGGTCTGCCGCTCTGACCGGTGCCATTGCCCCGAGCCTGCGTAATGATCCGGGCCGCCCGCTGCAGAGCCTGCCGGTTTATGGCGTACTGGCGCCAGATCTGCAGGACCGCTTCGAACTCACTGAGCGTAACAACCTGCTGTACAGTGGCATTTCAACGTATACCGTCGCCGACGACGGAACGGTCAACGTGGAAAACATCATCACCACCTACCAGAAAAACAGTTACGGCGATGAAGACGACAGCTACCTGCAGGTGGAAACGTTGTTCAGCCTGATGTTCGTGACCCGCTATCTCCGCACAGCGGTGACCAGTAAGTTTGGACGCATGAAACTGGCTGCTGACGGGACACGTTTTGCACCGGGCCAGCCCATTGTAACGCCCAACATCATCAAAGCTGACCAGATAGCCGAATACCAGACGCTGGTGTTTAACGGTTATGCCCAGGATGCTGAAGCGTTCGCGAAAAATATTATCGTTGAACAAAATGCGTCCAATCCGAACCGCGTTGATGTCCTGTGGCCGGGAACGCTCATCAATCAGCTGCGTATTTTTGCGCTGCTTAACCAGTTCCGCCTGCAGGCGCAGTCAACAGATACAGGAGCATAAATCATGGCTGATACCTCAAACCTCCTGGCCGGTACCGCCTACGTCACTGTGGACGGTGTTTCAGTCATGGTGGAAGGTTCCTTTAAATACCAGCCGTCCACTGTTAACCGCTCGACGCTGACGGGTATGGATGGCGTACATGGCTACAAAGAAAAGCCGGTTGCCGGGTACATTTCAGCGCGGCTACGTGACAGCGGCGGCACCAGTGTCCTGAATTTTAACAAACAGACCAACGTTAACGTGATAGCCGAACTGGCGAACGGGAAAACGATTATTGGTCGCGCGCTCTGGACGGTCAACGTTCAGGAAGTAGAAAGCGAAGATGCTGTATTTGATGTTCGCTGGGAAGGCCGCGACGTTACGGAGAATTAATCTATGGCTGAATTAGAACGTACGAAAGTTATTATTCTGACCACCCCCCTGGAAGATACAGCGCAAAAGACACGGTATGAGCAACTGGATCTGAAGGCTCCTACACTGGCTCAGGTTGAACAGTTTTATGAAAAGCAGGAAGCATCCACCGCCATTGCCGCAATGCGTTTGCTTATTGCCCTGGTGACGGACACCCGGGAAAGCGTACTGGCGCCGATGGACTATGTGGATTTCTGCAAGTGTAAGGAGTATCTGCTCGGTTTTTTGAACTGGAAGCCCTGACCGCGTGGCAGGAGGTGGCGGCGGACGTCACCTTCTATTTCGGGTGGAGCGACGAACGGGCGTGGGGTATGACCCAGAAACGGCTACTCTGGTGGGTGGCGCAGGCGAACCGAATTAATAAACTGAAGTCAGGAGGTCAGGACGATGAGTAACGCATTCGATTTCGAGTTGATTGCGGACGACAGGGTCAGCGCTACCATTGACGAAATCAACGAGGCCATTAAAAACCTGCTCCCTCAACTGGATGAGACGCAGGAAAAGCTTAACCTTGGCGGTGATGAGACGGTTGATAGTCTGGATGATGTCGGCGGACGACTGGATAAAATGGCCCGTAGTGCACGGGATAACGTCCAGTTCATCGGAGATATCATTCCTCCACTGAAGATCGTCGGTGAGCTGGCCGGTAAAATGGCTACCTTTGGTGCGGCTGGCGTGGTCGGGTTCGGCATTCAAAAGGTTGCCGACGGTTTTCGTGACGCAGCCAAAGAGGCTTACAACCTCGATACCCACGCACAGAACACCGCCATGAGCGTTAAGGAGTTTTCAGCGCTTTCCGGGGCCTTGCGCATTCTCGGTACGGACAGTGAGACTGCTGCTGCGTCTATTGAGGGGATTTTCAACGCATTCAATGAGGCTGCCAGCGGTAAAAATGCCGGTGTCATGGCTGCTATGGCGCAAATCGGCGCCCAGATTGAGAAGAATAGCGACGGCTCAGTAAATACCCTCAAAACACTGGAGTCGATTGCGAAAATTTTCCCGACTTTGCGGCCTGACCAGCAAAAATCCTTTGCCGATGCGGTTGGGCTTACTCCAGATCTATTGACCCTGATGCGCGAGGGGGCCAAATATGCAACGCTCCTGGCGAAGGCCGAGAAGTTTGGTCTGACCGTGGATCCTGAATTTAATAAGGAAATGTCAGAAGCCAATCGCCAGATGAATGAGCTTTATGCTCGTGTTGCCGGTTTTAAAAAGGTCGCTGGCAATGAAGCAATTAAGTTATTTCGACACGATCCCGCTATTGATAAATCTCTCAATGACGCCCAAAAATATGACGGGAAGGTTTTTTATCACGGAGATCGTGATAAAGATATTCGCTGGAAAGCATTAAGAGATGATGAGTTTAAAGCCAGTCTGTCAGCTTCTGAAAGGCTCAATTTTACTCTTAACAGACCTGATCCCGAGGTGGAGAAAAAGCTTAATGCCCGATACGGAGCAATGTGGCAGGCATACAGTCTGCAGGATGATTTATCTGCAGCTTTGCTACAAAAAGTTCCAGGCAATGAGAATATGCCTTATAACGATGGGGGCAACACCGCCAATACAATAGGATTCAGGAACCACAATCCTGGAAACTTGAGAGGCGCCCCTAACTCAACAGGTAAGAGCGGCGGTTTCTCGACGTTCTCCAATGATCATGATGGTCTTGCAGCAATGGCTCGTCAGTTGATGCTATATGGGGATCGTGGCAATAATACCCCGAGTGGGATTCTTCATACGTATGCCCCGAGTTCTGAAAACAATACCCGGGCTTATATCGATGATGTGACTTCCAGAACTGGTTTTGGTTCAGGCCAGCGTCTTGACCTCCATAACCCCGAAGTCCTGAAGAAGTTGATGGCCTCAATGATTAGGCATGAGCAGGGCTCTCAACCCTACACGGAAGAACAACTCAAAAACGCGATAAGAACGGCCATCACGGATGACCGGTGGTCAGGAAAGCGCAGTCCGGAGCTACTCTCTCAGCAGCGGAACAATATCAACTCGATGCCGACTGGTGGCTATCGCCCGGAATCAATACTGGCGCCAAAGAAAAGCAACCTTGACTCGAATACCGTCACCGATAACCTAGCCCGCTCCCTCAAGGATGCTTTCACAGAACAACCGCTAAGACTGGAGATCGTTATGACTAACGATAAAGGTGAAAGGAAAACGTACAACGTTGAAAACAATGGAAAAATAATTACACCTATGAATTATTAGTTTCTATAAAAATACAATAAGATACAATTATGTAAATATATTCATGTGAGGAAAAAATGAAAGCTATATACATAATTGTTCTTGCTGTTTTTTATCCACTTTCGGTCTTGGCTGGGAGGGGGGATGCTGTCTGTAGGGTGATGGTAAATCAAGGGTTTTGGGGAGACATAACAACACCTGCGATCACCGGAACCTTACAGGACAAACCTGCAGACTTGGCGATATGTTTTCATGGAAAGGATTTCAGTCAGAATGTCGCGCGGTCAACATTAATTAAAAAGCTACCAGGGGATTCCCTCAAAGTTGTTTCTTCATCAAATATTGATGGTTTTTTAGAGATGTACGTATCTCTTTATAATGAAGAGCATTCAGAATCTGTAATAACAAAGGTCGTAGTCAGTGAGCGTGGTGAAATTGGTTCATATCCTGGTGGCCTAATTAGCAGGCAGCAAATAAAAGGGAGTGACCCTGAAGGCATTTTTATCTTCCTGCCTTCATATTGGAAGAATGATGTATATTTCAATTTCATAGAACCAACTAGAACCAGGTTGTACCGCTTTCACCACACGCCAGGTGACGCAATGAGCGTGGCAGTATTAAAGAAAGTTTCCGATAGCTATGGCGAGTGGGTTAAAAAGAACGGTGACATAATAGTCACAAAAGATTACTTTACCAAAAATGATGGGCGAAAAGTTTATGGGGCAATAATATCCCCAACAGATAAAGAAAAATGCAAATTTGATGCATCTCAATTCGCTTGGGTGCTTTCAGCATTATCAGCATGTAATTAGTATCTATATAACTTAAAGCCATAAAAAACTAAAACCGCCCATGCTGGCGGTTTTTTATACCTGGAGTTTAAATGCCGATTATTCAGGATGCGATTTCGTCGCTGATGGGCGGCGACGCCAGTGATGACTGGCAGAGTAAGTTGCGCCCCTCGAGCTTCAGAGGTGTTCCGTTTGCTGTGATCGCTGAGGAGGGAAGCCACGGCCGCCGCCAGGCCGTGCACGAATACCCTTATCGCGACACCGCCTGGATAGAGGATATGGGGCGCGGTGTCCGTCGGATTGTTATTCGTGGCTTCCTCATTCAGGACAGTCAGATGTATGGCGGTGGGGATGTTATTACCCAGCGTCAGGCGCTCATCACTGCATGTGAAGAGAAGGGCGCAGGCACATTGATTCACCCGACCCTGGGTGAAATGACGGTGGCTATACCGGAGAACGGGCTTCGGCTTTCCGGTTCTGCAGATGCCGGTCGTGTCTTTGAATTCACGCTGATGGCGATCGAGTCAGGACTAAAGGTTTTTGCAGTCACCGGCAGCAGTGCGGCAGGAAAATCCGTTCACACAAATTACCTGAAGCTGGTCAGCACCACCGTATTAAGCACCATTGCACGGATTAAAGGTGAAATCCGTGGCGTGACGCAGGCGATAAAAACCATCAAGAACACGATCGCTTTCTGGACGAACATGGTGGACAGCACCACCAACGAAGTGACGAACGTCAGCAATGTTCTCAAATCGACGTTCGGGAATCAGCGCTACGGGCGCTATAGCAAGGGGAGTGTGGGCGGCAGCTCATCGGGTGTAACCGGGAGTAGCTCTGCCGATGACACCGATGATTTTGAATCACTGTCTGAGCAGATTTCTGCCAGCGCTATCATGGACCGTCAGGGGATTTTTGACACCGTCACCGGCCTGAATAGCTCTACCACGGTTGACGAGTTTGCGCAGCGTACTGCTGACGTTATTAACGCAATCCTCAATTGTACCGGGGGTGTTACTGAGCGGATAACCGCGCTGGAAAAGCTGGCCCGCGCCACAAGTTCAGAATATCAGCAGTCGTCGGCCGGCGCGGATATAGCGGAAAGCGTAAATGTTCTCATCATTGTTCTGTGCAGCGGTGCAATGGCGGCAGCGGCCGCCGAATCAAACCCGACGAGTCGTAACGAAGCGGAGCAGATAACCCGCCGGGTTTCAGATCAACTGGATGCTGCCCTGCTGGCGACAGGTGACCGCGCCGACGATGAACTCTACAGTTCATTGCTGCTGGTCAGGTCGTCATTTCTTGACACCATGTCGGCGCTTTCCGCCAGTTTGAGCGAGCTCATGCAGTTCAATTCTGCGCAACCACTCCCCGCGCTGACGCTGGCTAATCGTTTATATCAGGATGTCGGGCGCGCTGATGAGCTGATTCAGGAATCAGACGTACCGCACCCGGCGTTTATGCCTGTTTCGATGAAGGTGTTACGACAATGAGCGATGATCAGGATGTAGTAACGCTGACAGTCGGTGACAAAAAAATAGAGGGCTGGGATTCAGTCCGCGTAACGCGATCTGTTGAGCGCTTCCCGTCTGATTTTAGCCTGGGCCTTCTGGACTATTACCCGGGCACCCACGAAAAGCAGCTGGTGGTGGAGGGGGCGCCCTGTGAGGTCCATTTCGGTGAGGACCCGGTGATAACGGGTTATGTTGACAGTTGGGAGCCTGCGATAACACGAGCCCGGCATGAGGTCCAGGCGAACGGCCGCAGCAAATGTCAGGACCTGGTGGACTGTTCTGCCGAGTGGCCGAACAACGTTATTAACCGAAGTGATGCATTGAATATCGCTTCCCGCCTGGCCTCGTGGTACGGCATCAACGTGTCATGCGATGTTGACGATCTGGTCGACGTGCCTCAGTTCACGATTAACTGGGGCGAATCTCCGCAGGAGATCATCGAACGGGTGTCCCGGTGGTCCGCGCTACTCTATTACGATTTGCCCGACGGAAACCTGCTGCTTACGCGCACAGGAACCCGACGGGCAGCCAGTGGAGTGGCGGAAGGCGAGAACGTCGAACAGGCGTACTACCGCGCCGATATGTCGGAACGATTCTCTGACTATGTTGGGGTCTCGATGAGCGTTTCGCCGATCGCCGGATTTTCTCCGGATACGGCCTATGACTCGGTAACGCTGGCCACTGCCCGTGATCCTGAAGCGGCCAGTATGCGATACCGCAAACGCATCGTTATCGTTGAAAGCACGCTGATGGCGTCGAAGCAGGCGCAGCGCGCGATCGACTGGGAGATGAACCGCCGATACGGTCGCTCGAAGCAGTTAAGCGTCACGGTAGACAACTGGCGGGATAAGGCCGGGAAATTGTGGGAGCCAAATACGCTGATCCCGGTGAATCTCCCCACGCTCAGGCTACCGGATACTGAATTGCTGATAGCCGAAGTCACTTTTATGCGGGACAGCGATGGTACGCATGCCCGGTTGACGCTGATGCCACCAGAGGCGTTTGCAGTGCAACCCTATGCGTTTTACCAGCAGATAGCAGGATTCAGCCAATGAACCAGTTTCGACATATTGCAAACCGTATTGCCAGCATGCTGGGCGTGGGGCGAGTCACTGCGATGCAGGACACTGGTGGGACCCAGTCAGTGCAGTACCAGACCCCGCTTGAGGTCGCCAGCGCACATAGACTGGCCGAGTTTGGCTTTTCTTCCGGGCTTCCCGTTGGTACTGATGTCGTGCTGGCGTTCCTGGGCGGTGATCGTTCGAATCCGGTAGTCATCGCGACCAACCATCAGGGGTACCGCCATTCAGATCTGAGCCCCGGTGAAACGGTAATGTACAACCAGTGGGGGCTGTACATCCAGTTGACGGAAGCCGGCATCAGCATCGATGCAAAGGGCCAGGACGTCACCGTCAATAACGCAAAAAATCTAACGGCTACCGCGACAGAACAGGTGAAGCTCATCACACCTAAATTGCTGGTCACCGGTGATGTTATTGATAACTGTGAAACCAACGACAAAACGCTGAAACAGTTAAGGGACGCGTATAACGAACACGATCATGAAGTGAAAGAGGTCGAACAAGGTAACGATACCGTAACCAGCGAGAAACCAGGGGAACAGGTATGAGTGATATTTCATCATTCTGGAATGTTGATGCGCTTCGTGCTGACTGGCACACCGATCTCGGGGCTCTGGAAACCGGCAACGACCTGCAAACCGCAATCATCCTCAGTCTGTTCACAGATCGCCTTGCCCGCCGGGACGACGCTTATGACGGTAGTGATCGCCGCGGCTGGTGGGGAGACTCAGACGCCGATACGCAACTGGGTAGCCGGCTGTGGTTGCTGCGGCGCGAAAAACTGACGACGAATGTCGCGATAAGGGCAGAAGAGTACGCAAAAGAGGCTCTTGACTGGCTGAAAGGCGATGGTGTCGTCAGTGATATCAGTTGCACAACGCAGATTGTCATGCCGAACAGGCTCAACCTGATTATTCGTTATCTGCCGCCGGATGGAGACTGGCAGGAGAGCGCATTTTTCTGGATCTGGGAGCAAATAAATAATGCCGTTTAAACGAAAAACGCTGAGTGAGCTGCGCGAAGAAAACCGGCAGTTTATGCAGGCTGAACTGAAAAATGTCGGTGCGCTGCTTCGCTTCGGTAATCTCAAGGTTATTGCTGACATGGACGCCGGTATGTCTCATCTGCATTATGCCTACCTGGATTACATTGCTCTTCAGACAAATCCCTTTACGGCAACTGATGAATGGCTGGCGGGATGGATGGCGCTTAAGCAGATATACCGCAAAGCGGCCACAGCTTCACGCTCGTCGTCGGTAGAGGCCACGGGAACTGCAGGCGCTCGATTGCCAGCTGGTACAGTTCTTAACAGGTCCGATGGATATCAGTACGTAACTGATGCCGAGCTTATTATTGGTGTTGGGAAAAAAGGCACGACATCGATCACTGCTATTTTACCTGATTTGACTGATGACCAGACTGGTGGCGGGAGCGATGGAAATGCTGATGCGGGAACGATCCTGACACTAGATGCGAATGTATCTGGTATCGACAATTCATTAGAGTTGATTGAGCCTGCCAGCGGCGGGAGTGACATCGAAAGTATTGATGACTTCAGGCAAAGAGGGCTGCTGGCCTATCAGAATCCTCCACAGGGAGGGAGTGATGCTGATTATAAAAAATGGGCGCTGGCTGTTTCCGGTGTTACCCGTGCATGGATAAAACGGCGAGGAATGGGGGCAGGAAGTGTTGTTATTTACATTATGTGTGATGGTAATGATGCAACAAATAACGGCTTCCCCACTGGGACTGATGGTATTTCTTCCCTGGAAGACTGGGGAGTCATAAAAGCAACAGGCGATCAGGGGAGGGTGGCTGATTACATTTATCCGCTCCAGGCGGATACGGCAATTATCTATGTTTGCTCGCCGATAAAAAAAGTTGTTGATTTCACCATTTCAGGCATTACTGATGCCAGCGGTGACACGATACAGGCCATTAAAGATGCAATCAATTTACTGTTTTTTGATAATGGCAATCCTGATGGAACTGGGAAGATTTATTTATCTGATATTAATGGTGCGCTAAGCCAGGTTGAGGGTTCAACCGGGTATGTGCTGGAATCCCCTGTGCAGAACATCGTTCTTGAAACGGGGGAATTACCATTGCTGGGTGAGGTTAATTTCACATGAACCTGTACTCAGTTGATGACTATACCCGCGCACTATTTGCATTATTGCCAACGGGCTTCGCCTGGCCTCGTGATGTGAAAAGCAGTCAATACGCTACGTTACGGGCGCTGGGGAATTCATTCGCGCGCTCTGACTCTGAATCACAGGCATTGCTTGGTGGTGGTTTTCCGTCAACAGCACTGATGATGCTCAGCGAATGGGAAAGCACACTTGGTTTACCTGATGATTGTGCAATCGGTGAAATTAGCAGTATTAGTGAGAGGCAACGAGCTGTTGTTTCAAAGCTTATAAGTACAGGGGGGCTTAATCGGGATTATTACATCAATGTGGCCGCAGCTCTGGGCTATCAAATCACAATAAATCATTTTCGACCCGCGATGTGTGGGATGTCAGTTTGTGGTGAGCCTATAAACGGTGAGGAGTGGCCGTTTACCTGGAGGTTTAATGTCCCCGGATCCTCTGTCAGATATTCATATTCGGGAACTACATTTTGTGGTGACGCGCTGGCATTATGGGGAAACAAGCAATTTGAATGTTCGATGAATAAAATTGCCCCTTCCCATATTAATATTATTTTTGCCTATGGTCTGGATGCCGAGTTAAATACACCAGAATATCGAATGATATTTGATATCGCTATGAACCGAGAATGGCCGATATTCTAATTGATTAATAATGAGTAATTGAAATCTATTTTGGTTACTAACCGGGTATGCCTATGCTTAAAATTAGTGATGTAGAGCCTTTAACCGCTCTAAATGGTTTATTTACTGACGGAAAAGTTGCGAGTGGTGTCGCTCCAACGAGACTGGTTGCCGATTGGTTTAATGCGATTCAAACTGAACTGGTTAATGTTGTTGAAGGATTTGACCTGACATTAAACCCGGATGATTCAACGCAGATTTTACAGGTTTTAAAAAGAATATTCTCTGCCACTGTACCTGCTGGATCTCCGATTCCATGGCCTTCTGATATCTTACCGGCAGAGGGCGGTTTCGCATTTATGCAAGGGCAAACTTTTAGTCTGACAGCTTATCCGTTGCTTGCAGCTGCCTATCCATCAGGTGTTATACCAGACATGAGAGGCTGGACCATAAAAGGCAAGCCTGCATCTGGAAGGCTTGTTCTTTCTCAGGAACAAGATGGCATAAAGTCACATAGTCATGAAGCCTCTGCGTCATCAACAGATCTTGGAACTAAACAAACTACAATTAACGGAGATCACGCACATGGTGGTGTTCCTAGCCGGGTCAGTCCATGGGAGATTGGTGGGGACGTAAGCCAGAGATTTAACCCCGCGAATCTTGGTGATACTGATGCTGCAGGAAGCCACTCTCATAGCATAACGTTAGGTGCACATTCGCATACTATAACGGTCAACTCTACCGGAAACGCAGAAAACACTGTGAAAAATATCGCGTTTAACTATATCGTGAGGCTCGCATAATGGCTTTCGAAATGTCTGAGCAACCCCAGATGGTAACTGTATATCACTTTAGTCCTGAAACCAGAGAACTGCTGGATACAGAGGAAGCAAGCATTCCACCTCATACCGGTTTGCCTGCCAATAGCACTGAATCCCCTCCAGGTGTTCCAGCTTCCGGCAAAATCCCTGTATACGATATCCTCACTGACTCGTGGTCTTTCTTTGAAGATCATCGAGGGGAGACCGTTTATAGCACACTGTCCGGTGAACCAAGAGTAATCCTGGAATTAGGGGGGTTGCCAGGCAATGTGACAAATAAAGCTCCCTCTGAAAGCTATCAAAAATGGGATGGACAGGAATGGATTAACGATCTGGATGCAAAAAAACAGGCCGATATCAGTTCTGCAGTTGAGATACTCAAAGAGTTAATGAAGAAGGCTAACGAAAAAATAGCCCCTTTAAATGATGCAATTGAACTGGGCATTCAAACTGAAGACGAAGTAACTCAGTTGATTGAGTGGAAAAAATACAGAATTGCATTGAGTCGTATCGATATAAATTCTGCACCTGAAATTGCATGGCCTGAAATTCCCGCCTGAGTTGTTCCTGAGGTAAAACTATGACATTTTATTTAACGGGGAACCCTGTTCCGTCGGAAAGTGTGCTTGATATACGCGATAACTCGAAGAATTTAGACCTGGCGCTGAATGACATAACATCCGCTTTATGGACAGATCGGCTTGGCCGAAACCGCATGTCATGGTTCGGTATGGAGTCCGCTTTCACGGTAAAGCTTACAGACTTCGAGGCGAGATTTGTTGCGCAGCTCGGAAAACAACAATTGGTGTTTGAAGAAGCGTTGGTGGATAAGGAAAGTCGCTTTCAGCAGTTTCTGCTTTCCTCTGGATATGTTTTCCTTGGGGATTACGAAGGCGGCCCATTCCAGTTCAGCGCCCGTAATCAGTACATTCGTTACGATAATCAGTATTATCGCCTCAATGCTGCTACTGGTGTAGGCTTTACCACCACCGGAACAAATGCAACCAGCTTTACGAACGACGTCACCCACTTTGTTCTGATGGATGGCGATACGCTTCGCCAAAACCTGGGTTCAGGCGAGGGCGATCCAATCGTTGCCCCGGAGAAAGTTCGCTTGGTTACTGCGGATGACGATTCTGACTTTCCTCTGGATGCAGCTCTGGCAGATGTGTTGTCTAATGTGAACCCACGCATGTGGAAGGATTATGTCGTAAAAGGCGCAACCAAAGATGAAGATGACTGGTCTGAAGCTATACAAAAGGCGATAAACTACGCACATAAGAAAAATAAAAAATTTGTAAATAATGAGTCGTATGGGATATCTAAATCTATTGAACTTCCATTCCCTATAACTATAGAATTTCTCAATAAATGCGGTTCTTGGTACGCTCTTCCTGGCTTTGTAGGAGACATGGTTAAAAGTAAGGGAGCTCCAGAAGGAGACTATATGTCATTAATTTCCCCTACTTCTGAATCTAACGGCATCTTTATAAGAAACATGACATTGTTCGGTGGGTGGGTTAGTGATGAATTGACGCCAAGCTATACAGGGGTAAGAGATGGCCTGCGGCTTTTCGGTGTGCAGCATGACCTTGATAACATCAAAGTCATGAACGTACGCGGTAAAACGTACAATCTTGGTGGTCGTTCTAACACGTCGATTAAGGGGATGGCCCCTTCAGATTATTCACGACTGAGGGCTGACTGGTGCGGCGAGGAGGCATTTATTTTTGGTGGCTCGTCAGACTCTCACGCCGACAGGATTAAAGTCCGTGATGCCAGCCAGCTTGCCAGCGGCGTCTATCCTGCCATCCGCGTAGGGCAGAACGGCACACTGCGTGCAGATAAATTCCACGTGTGGAACAGCTCTACGGCGAAACGCCACGACTGCTGCATTGAGGTGCTGGCCTACGACAGCATCTTTATGAACTGTCATTTTGAAGGTGCAGCAAATACCCAAATCCGTGTTATTGGCGGACGTAACCAGTTTATCGGATTTGAAGTTTACAACCAGTGGACGTCTGGCGGGGCAATGATTGAGGTGCTGAATAACTCAACAAAACTCAGTGGCCGCGCGTACATTCACTCGCTGATATTGCCTGATATCTCAGTTTATGCCGTCAGGTTAGGTAATGCCGATAATCAGGTGGCCTTTACCAATGTGGATATTGAGGTTTACAACACGAAGCTGGGGGTATTCAAAATCGAGAATCATATCGGGTATTTGTCCGGCAAGGTGGTCGGTGATACCACAAATTACACATCAGACCAGAACAGGGCGCTGGTTGTGGCAGGAAACCTGATTGACGGAAAAGATTCCATCATTTTTGATACACCACAATACCGGAGTTTTATTGGCGGCGGGTCAGTCAATATTGCAAAGGGTATGAATGCGGCAGGTGATATTAATACACAGGGAAATGTGTACTCAGAGTCAGCAATATTCAGAAATTTACCCACCGTTGCACCGTATGCCAAAGGTGCAATATATGTGGATCCGGTTACGGGCAGTCTCAAAGCCAAATTAAATAACGGCTAAGGTCAGGTGCTATGTATACATATGAAGAGGCAAAAAGCCTGCTGCGTGAGGGTATTCACATGCAGAACTCAGTCAGCAGCGATGCGGTATTTTCCATCGAAGCTGTGGTTGAAACAATTGACGGTGTTTTACAGACAGTTCCCACGCTGATGAAATCAGATGGAGAGCTTAAAGTGCCTTATGAACTGACGCCGGAAGATATCGGTGCTGAGTGGTTTTTTCTTTAACATGTTTCCGCTTTAGCTAACAACAACTTGCGGTTGTCATGAAAATTGATAGCCGCACATCATTCAACGATATGAGGGAGGATGATAGCCCTGTTTGATAGGGTAAAAATGGGGCAGATTTTGGGGCAAAACTGCGTTTGGGGCACGATTTGGGGCAATTAAATGTCCGTATTTGTCTGCAATTGTCCTGAAATGTGATTCTATAAGGCTTTGAAAATAAATTAATTTATTGTTTTTAAGGGCTTTTTTATTTTTGCTCCATAATCACATGCATATTTCCCAGCATGATTAACCTCCATTAGTTTGCTTTGCGCTAAGTTGTCCTCATTGAACAGGTTTACGGTTGTTGGATACATCATAACCCGGCCATTCTAAACAAACGCTTAACAAATTGCCGGGAGTGACTATTTGAGGAAGGGTTACACCACTTTCCTGTCAGCGAGTGACTTCTTCCTGTACTGCAGCGGACTAAGCGCAAACTGTTGGCGGAAATGGTGGCGCAGGGTACTGGCATTGGAAAAACCGCAAAGCTCGGCAATCTGCTCAACGCTCAGTCGGCTGTGAGTCAAATGCTGCGTAGCGCGCAGCAGGCGCTCATCAAGCAGCCAGCGGGCAGGGGTTTTGCCGGTGGCATTTTCAAAACGACGTAAAAATGTGCGCGGCCCCATACCGGCTTTTTCCGCCAGCGAGGCTACGGTGTGGCTGCCGGCGAGATTCTGATGCAGAAAATCGAATAGTTGCCCCAGCCGCTGGCTCTCTCGCGCTTTGGCTACCGGGCGCACAATCTGTTGCGCCTGGCCGCCGTCGCGATGAGGGGAAACCACTAAACGCCGCGCGACGGTATTCGCTGCTTCGATACCAAAATCTTCCCGTACCAGATGTAAACACAGATCGATGCCCGCAGCACTTCCTGCGGACGTCATCACTCCCTCTGCGCCGACGTACAGCACATCGTCGATCACCTCAATCAAAGGAAATCGTGCGCGGAGCTGCTCGGTATAGCGCCAGTGGGTTGTGGCCTTGCGTCCGTTAAGCAACCCGGCGGCGGCCAGAACAAAGACTCCGGAGCAAATAGAAATGATCCGACAGCCTCGTTTATGTGCCGTGACCAGTGCTTCGCACAGCGCAGGCGGAACGGGGGCGTCGATACCGCGCCAGCCGGGCACCACGATGGTATCCGCCTCGTTTAACAATGCCATGCCGCCGTCGGTCATCAGACGAATCCCACCGGTTGCCCGCAGTTCGCCTTCATCGACGGCAGCCACGGCAAATTGATACCAGCGTTCGCCCATCTCCGGGCGAGACAGGCCGAAGATTTCTACCGCGACGCCAAATTCAAAGGTACATAACCCGTCATAGGCGAGGGCAACTACCCGGTGGCGTGACAATGTCACGGATGCGGTTGTCATAATTTCAACGTTTTCAGTCATGGTGAGCGGCAGATGTCGTGCTGGAGGTTAATTAAAGTAGTGGTATCACAGACAAGGAGAAGATGCCATGAGTGTTGTAACCGCAATTGCCCCTGCCAGTTCCACCGACGCTGCCGCCTGGTTTCGTCATAAGCTCAGCCTTGAGACAGACTGCGCCGATGTTTACAGCGCGATACGCGACGGCGCGCCTGACTTCGTGCTGCTGCACGTGGTTGGGAGTGAAGAGACGTTTGCCCGCCGCCATCTTCCCGGCGCGCTGCATTTGCCCCATCGGCAGATAGATGAGGCCCGAATGGCGCAGTGGCCTGAAGAGACGCTGTTTGTGGTTTACTGCGCCGGTCCGCACTGCAACGGGGCCGATGCTGCGGCGATGAAGCTGGCTCTGCTGGGGCGTCCGGTCAAACTGATGCTGGGCGGCCTGACCGGCTGGGAGGATGAAGGATTGCCTTTCGCAAAATGAATTTATTTCATGTGACATGAATTATTCTCGTTTGCCGATGCGCTGCGTGCATGACAGTATCTGGACATATAGCCATCCAGAAGTCTAAATATTCAAATAATAAACTATCACGGTGGGCAACTAACCTTGCCCACTGCTAAGGAGACACCATGCAACGTCATCAGGCCCCGTTCCGCGCAGATATCGTCGGCAGCTTTTTACGCCCGGATGCCATTAAACAGGCCCGTCAGCAGCTCAGCGCTGGCACCATTGATGCGCAGCAACTGCGTCAGGTTGAAAATGAGGCCATTCGCCATCTGGTGCAACAGCAGTGCGAGTGCGGCCTGCATGTGGTGACCGATGGTGAGTTCCGTCGCGCATGGTGGCACTTTGATTTCTTCGATGGCTTACAGGGCGTTGAGCGCTACGATTCTGAAAAAGGCATCCAGTTCAACGGTGTACAGACTAAAGCGCACGGGGTTCGCGTTACAGGCAAACTGGCCTTTGGCGATCATCCGATGCTGGAAGACTTCCGTTACCTGAAAAGCATCAGCGGCAACGCGCAGCCGAAAATGACCATTCCCAGCCCAAGCGTGTTGCATTTTCGCGGCGGGCGCAAAGATATCGACGCCACCGTCTACCCGGACCTCGCCGACTATTTCGATGACCTGGCAGCCACCTGGCGCGATGCGATCCGTGCCTTCTACGATGCGGGCTGCCGCTATTTGCAGTTGGATGATACCGTCTGGGCCTATCTGTGCTCCGATGAACAGCGTCAACAGGTTCGCGATCGCGGTGAAGACCCGGACGAACTGGCGCGCACCTACGCTCGTGTCCTGAATAAGGCCCTGGAAGGAAAGCCGGAGGATCTGACTATCGGGCTGCACGTGTGTCGCGGTAACTTCCGCTCGACGTGGATCTCCGAAGGCGGCTACGAGCCGGTGGCGGAAGTGCTATTTGGCGGCGTCAATATCGATGCCTTTTTCCTCGAATACGATAACGACCGATCCGGTGATTTCGCGCCGCTGCGCTTTATTCGTCCCGGTCATCAACAGGTCGTGCTGGGGCTGATCACCACCAAAACGGTGAACTTGAAAACCCGGAGGGCGTGAAAGCACGCTTACAGGAAGCGGCGCAATTCGTCCCGCTGGCGCAGATTTGCCTCAGTCCACAGTGCGGTTTTGCTTCCACCGAAGAGGGGAATTCCCTGACTGAGGCTCAGCAGTGGGACAAAGTCCGTCTGGTTACTGATATTGCCGAACAGGTCTGGTAATTTCTCTTCTTAGCGCAGCGCTGCACTATTTTGAGGCAGCGCTGCTCATTATTTTTCCCTCCCCACGTCTCCCGCCGCGTTTTAAGGCCACTGAACAACCTGGCACCGTTTTTGCCTTATCACTTCCTGTTAGTCGTTAATTCATTTTTTGTCTTTGCGCTATTCAGGAGTGAAATACATGCAGCGTCGAACATTATTAAAAGCTTTTGCACTCTCCGCCTCTGTGATCAGCATGGGCATCTCTTTCCAGGTTTATGCCGCCGACACCATTAAAGTCGGGATTATGCATTCGCTCTCCGGGACGATGGCGATTTCCGAAACTCCGCTAAAAGATGTCGCCCTGATGGCTATCGACGACATCAATGCCAAAGGCGGCGTGCTGGGGAAAAAGCTGGAGCCGGTGGTAGTGGATCCGGCGTCAAACTGGCCGCTGTTTGCTGAAAAAGCGCGTCAGCTGCTGACGCAGGATAAGGTCGCTGCGGTATTCGGCTGCTGGACCTCGGTATCGCGTAAATCGGTTCTGCCGGTGTTCGAAGAGCTGAACGGCCTGCTGTTCTACCCGGTGCAGTATGAAGGCGAAGAGATGTCGCCAAACGTCTTCTACACCGGCGCGGCGCCAAACCAACAAGCGATCCCGGCGGTGGAATATTTGCTGAGCGAAGATGGCGGTGGGGCGAAACGCTTCTTCCTGCTGGGCACCGACTACGTCTACCCGCGCACCACCAACAAAATTCTCCGCGCTTTCCTGCATGCCAAAGGTATTCAGGATAAAGATATCGAAGAGGTCTACACCCCATTCGGCTATAGCGATTACCAGACTATCGTTACCAATATTAAGAAATTCTCCGCTGGCGGCAAAACGGCAGTGGTCTCCACCATTAACGGCGATTCCAACGTCCCGTTCTATAAAGAGCTGGCTAACCAGGGGCTGAAAGCGACCGATGTGCCGGTGGTGGCGTTCTCCGTCGGCGAGGAAGAGCTGCGCGGCATTGACACTAAACCGCTGGTGGGCAACCTCGCGGCGTGGAACTACTTCGAATCCGTAGATAACCCAACCAACCAACAGTTCGTTGCCGATTACCGTGCTTACGCCAAAGCGCACAAGCTGCCGAATGCCGACACCGTGGTGACCAACGACCCGATGGAAGCAACCTGGGTTGGGCTACATATGTGGGCGCAGGCGGTGACCAAAGCGGGCACCACCGATGTCGACAAGGTTCGCGAAGCGATGGCCGGTCAGACCTTCAAAGCGCCGTCGGGCTTTACGTTGACCATGGACGCCACCAACCACCATCTGCACAAGCCGGTGATGATTGGCGAAATCGAAAGCAACGGTCAGTTTAACGTGGTCTGGCAGACCGAAGAGCCGGTACGCGCCCAGCCGTGGAGCCCGTGGATCGCCGGTAACGATAAGAAGCCCGATCACCCGGTAAAAAGCGCCAGCAACTAAGTGTTAAACCCCGGCACAGCGCCGGGGTGATGGATTCTGTCGTCCGGGCCCGGTGCCCGGATTTCCCGAGAAAGGAGAACGACCATGAACGCATTGCGCCTCATGAGTTACTTCGCGCTGCTGATGGTATTGATACCGTGGCGAGCGCAGGCAGCGGACGCCGACGATTTCGTAGCCGCCAACCGCAGCCAGCAGGCCCAACTGCTTGAACAGTGGGCCGCCGCACCGCAAGCGCCACGTTTACCGCTGCTACGGGCGCTGAAAAGTGAAACATTACAATCAGATAATAGCGGTCACGCTTTCAGCAAGCAGGGCGAAAACCTGCTTGTGTTGGGCGCGGCCTCCACTCCTGACGGTACAACAAAACCCGTACGCCTGACCAACCGCCTGCGTAATCTGGCAGCCAGCGCGCTGGCGACTCATCTACTTGTAAGTGACAACGTCACGGAAAGGGCCGCGGCGGTAAAAACGCTCCAGCGCGAAGCGACGCCAGAGATGGCGGGTCTTTTACAGCAGCGTCTGACGGTGGAAAGCGACAGCACGGTGAAATCGCAGCTGGAAATTGCGCTTGCTCGCCTGCAGCTTGCCAGTCCGCAGCCTGCACAGAGGCTGGCGGCTATTGAACTGCTCGGTCATTCTGGCGATCCGGAAACCCAGGCGCTACTGACGCCTCTGACCGACCCACAACATGAACCCAACCCGGCGATTCGCGCGGCGGCGCAGGAGAGCCTGAGCAAAATCCAGCATCGCCTGCTGCTGGGCGATCTTCTTGGTCAGGCGTTTATGGGGCTGTCGCTGGGCTCTGTTTTACTGCTTGCCGCACTTGGCCTGGCGATCACCTATGGTCTGCTGGGGGTCATCAATATGGCTCACGGGGAGATGCTGATGATTGGCGCTTACAGCTGCTGGCTGGTTCAACAGGCGCTGGCGCAGCTGGCCCCGCAGTGGCTGGCTTTTTATCCGCTGATTGCGCTGCCGGTCGCGTTTATGGTGACTGGCGGCATTGGCATGGTGCTCGAGCGTACCGTTATCCGCCATCTTTACGGACGCCCGCTGGAGACGCTGCTCGCCACCTGGGGTATCAGCCTGATGCTGATCCAACTGGTGCGGATGCTGTTTGGTGCGCAGAACGTTGAAGTGGCTAACCCGGCGTGGCTCTCCGGCGGCGTGCAGGTTTTACCAAACCTTATCCTGCCGTGGAACCGGCTGGCGGTACTGGCTTTCGTGCTGCTGGTGCTGCTGTTCACCTGGCTGACGTTGAATAAAACGCGATTGGGAATGAACGTGCGCGCGGTGACGCAAAACCGCGCGATGGCGGCCTGCTGTGGGGTGCCTACCGGACGCGTGGATATGCTGGCGTTTGGTCTTGGCTCCGGCATCGCCGGACTGGGCGGCGTGGCGCTGTCGCAGCTCGGCAACGTCGGGCCGGAACTCGGTCAGGGCTATATTATCGATTCGTTCCTCGTGGTGGTGCTCGGCGGCGTCGGACAGCTGGCCGGGAGCGTGGCGGCGGCGTTTGGCCTTGGGATCTTTAACAAAATCCTCGAACCGCAGATGGGCGCGGTGCTGGGCAAAATCCTGATCCTGGTGATGATTATCCTGTTTATTCAGAAACGTCCGCAGGGACTGTTCGCTCTCAAAGGGAGGGTTATTGACTGATGAGCCAACCCATTACCTTAACGCTGGCGCGCAAAGCGCCGCGCCCGCTGCGATGGCTCGGTGTTCTGTTATTGCTGGGCCTGCTAAGTATGCCGTTTCTGGCGCTACTGCCCGCCACACATCCGCTGGCGGTTTCCACCTGGCTGCTGACGCTCACCGGTAAAATCCTCTGCTACGCGGTTGTCGCCGTGGCGCTGGATCTAGTCTGGGGCTACGCCGGAATGCTCTCCCTAGGGCATGGGATCTTTTTTGCTCTCGGCGGCTACGCGATGGGCATGTACCTGATGCGCCAGGCGGCGGGCGACGGACTGCCAGCCTTTATGTCGTTTTTATCGTGGAGCGAACTGCCGTGGTTCTGGTGGGGCACTCAACATTTTGCCTGGGCAATGCTGCTGGTGGTGCTGGTACCCGGTTTATTAGCGCTGGTTTTCGGCTGGTTTGCCTTCCGCTCGAAAATCAAAGGGGTCTATTTTTCAATAATGACCCAGGCGCTGACCTACGCCGGGATGCTGCTGTTTTTCCGTAACGAAACCGGTTTTGGCGGTAATAACGGTTTTACCGGCTTTACCACGCTGCTCGGTTTCCCCATCACCGCTATCAGCACCCGGGCGGCGCTGTTTATGGCAACGGTGCTGCTGCTGTTGCTCACCCTGTGGATTGGCTATGTATTGGCACAAAGCAAATTTGGTCGGGTACTGACGGCGGTGCGCGATGCTGAAAACCGCCTGATGTTCTGCGGCTACGACCCACGCGGATTTAAGCTTTTGGTGTGGACACTGTCGGCGGTGCTGTGCGGCCTGGCGGGCGCGCTATACGTGCCGCAGGTCGGGATTATCAACCCCAGCGAAATGTCGCCAACCAACTCTATTGAAGCGGCGATTTGGGTGGCGTTGGGAGGCCGCGGGACCTTAATTGGCCCGGTACTCGGCGCAGGGCTGGTCAACGGCGCGAAAAGCTACTTTACCGTGGCGATGCCGGAATACTGGCAGCTCTTTCTTGGGCTGATTTTTATTATCGTGACCCTGTTTTTACCGCGCGGAGTGATTGGCCTGCTGCGTAAAGGAGACCGCTGATGCAACCGGAAGAAGGACTTTTTACCCGTCAATTGCCGACGGACAGATTCCGTGAGCAAACCGACCCGGTTTTGCAACTGGAAGAGATTAACGTCAACTTTGACGGTTTTCAGGCGCTGACTAATTTGTCGCTGCAAATTGGCGTGGGTGAACTGCGCTGCGTGATTGGCCCTAACGGTGCCGGGAAAACCACGTTAATGGACGTGATCACCGGCAAAACCCGTCCGCAGAGCGGCAGGGCGCTTTACGATCAATCGGTAGATTTAATGACCCTCGATCCCATCGCCATCGCCCGTCAGGGCATTGGACGTAAGTTTCAGAAACCGACGGTGTTTGAGGCGCTCACGGTCGCGGAAAACCTCGAGCTGGCGCTGAAGGGCGATAAATCGGTGTGGGCCAGCCTGCGGGCGCGCCTGAACAGCGAGCAAACCGATCGAATCAGCGAAACCTTGCGCCTGCTGCGGCTGGAGGGCGAACGTTCTCGACCGGCCGGACTGTTGTCGCACGGGCAAAAACAATTTCTTGAGATCGGTATGCTGCTGGTCCAGGAGCCGCATCTGTTGCTGCTGGACGAACCCGCCGCCGGGATGACCGACGCCGAAACGGAGTATACCGCCGAGCTGTTTCGCACCCTGGCTGGGCAGCATTCGCTGATGGTGGTCGAGCATGATATGGGCTTTGTCGAGACCATCGCCGACCGGGTGACGGTGCTCCATCAGGGGCAGGTGCTGGCGGAAGGGTCGCTGCGTGAAGTGCAGGCCAACGAACAGGTGATAGAAGTTTATCTCGGACGCTAAGGAGCGCGGATGCTACAGGTTAATCAGTTACATCAATACTATGGCGGCAGCCATATTCTGCGCGGTGTGGATTTTTCCGCTCGTCAGGGAGAGATTACCTGCCTTCTCGGGCGCAACGGGGTGGGGAAAACCACCTTGCTGAAGTGCCTGATGGGGCTTATTCCGGCGCGTAGCGGCGAAGTGCTGTGGCAGGAGAAAAATATCACTCAGCGCAAGCCGCATCAGCGAGTGCAGTCCGGGATCGCTTACGTTCCGCAAGGGCGCGAGATTTTTCCGCGCCTGACGGTAGAAGAGAACCTGCTGATGGGGCTATCGCGCTTTTCCGCTCGCGACGCGCGGACGGTACCGGAAGAGATTTATCAGCTGTTTCCGGTACTGAAAACCATGAAGCAGCGGCGTGGTGGCGACCTTTCCGGTGGTCAACAGCAGCAGTTAGCGATTGGTCGCGCGCTGGCCAGCCGACCGCAGTTGCTGATCCTTGATGAGCCGACGGAAGGTATTCAGCCGTCGGTGATTAAGGAGATTGGCGAGGTGATCCGCCAGCTAGCGAATCGCGGCGATATGGCGATTCTGTTGGTTGAGCAGTTCTATGATTTTGCCGCCGTGCTGGCGGACCGCTACCTGGTGATGTCACGTGGAGCGATTATCCAGCAGGGTAACGGCAGCGATATGGAAGCCGAAGGCGTGCGCGGAATGGTCACCATTTAGTCATTCCCGGATACCAAACCGCACGAACCCGTAGCCCGGGCAAGGCGCGTTGAGCGCCGCCCCCGGGGAAACCGCGCAGAGGATTGGTGCATTTCCCGGAGGCGATGCTGCGCATCTGTCCAGGCTACCAAACCCCATCCCGCACGAACCCGTAGCCCGGGCAAGGCGCGTCGAGCGCCGCCCCCGGGAAAAACGCGCAGAGGATTGGCGAATTTCCCGGAGGCGATGCTGCGCATCTGTCCGGGCTACCAAACCCCATCCCGCACGGACCCGTAACCCGGGCAAGGCGCGTCGAGCGCCGCCCCCGGGGAAACCGCGCAGAGGATTGGTGCATTTCCCGGAGGCGATGCTGCGCATCTGTCCTGGCTACCAAACCCCATCCCGCACGGACCCGTAGCCCGGGCAAGGCGCGTTAAGCGCCGCCCCCGGGAAAAGCGCGCAGAGTCGTTCAAAAGGCTACTTGCGCAACAGCCGCTGCAAGCGCGCCTGCCGCCAGTTCTTGATCCATTCGCCAAACACAAACAAGCGCAACCCTTTGACCACCAGCAGCGCCCCCCAGATAATCGCCACCCACGCGGACCAGTAGCTCTCGGAACCGGTGAGCCAGTTCAGCACCGCCAGCAGAGCGCAGACCACCACCGCCACCGTCAGCGATCGATAAAACCGACTCTCTCGCTCAACGCGCTCTTTAGCTTCTTCAATGCGTAAATCCAGCGACTCTTCATGCCCTGCAGATGAATCGCCGCTAATCTCGGCGACGTTCACTTCAAATACCGCCGCGAGAGCGCTCAGCGTTTCCAGACCTGGACGATCACCGTTCTCAATACGCTGAATGGTCCGCACGCTGAGCCCGGTAAGTTCGGCAAGCTGCTCTTGTGACCAGGCGCGCTGCAAACGTAATTGTTTAACCTGATTATTGCTGTTCATTATTTCTATCTCCGGGTGAAAACCTGAGACGGAGTGTTATCTATAAGGTTGTCGGGCACCACGATCGGAACCCGACAGAGACACGACAGCAACCTGACAGCCGCGCGGTGCCTGGGTTTACGCGCTGGCGACCGCGTTTCCGTTCCACGGGCGCACGTTCATGCCGCGGAAAATCATCAACCATGCGGCGACAATCGCCACCATCAAAATCACAAACAGCGACCAGTGCGGCAGGTGGGTCAGAATGGTGCCAGTCAGCATCGGGTTAAAAGCCGCCCCCAGCCAGCCCAGTGATTGAGCAGAAAAGTAGCTGGCCTTCATACCCGCCGGGGCGATGTTATCGATAAGCATATACTCGCCCGGCGCATATATGACCTCACCGAGTGTAAAGACCGCCGCTGAAACGCCCCAGAGCAGCAGGCTATTATCAGAAATCACAAAGCCGCCAAGCCCGAGCACAAAGCACACCGTACCAAACGTCATTAGCGGACGAATATTGCGGGCGGTCAGGCGACGCCCAACCGCGTACTGTAGCGCCACTACCACGGCGGCGTTGACCGGCAGCACCACAGCAACCACTTTCTCGGCGAAATCGCTATCAGCAACGACCAGCACGTACTGGGAAATACAGGAAGCAAAAGAGCCGCCAACGAAGGAGGCCAGCAGGCCGGAAAGGGTAAACCACAGCAGCGCCCGGTCACGTAGCAGCACTGAAGGCGACCACTGGATGGCGTTATCATGAGAAATTGCCGCCGTTGTACGCTGTACAAACAGCTGAATGAATACCAGCGGCAGCGCCGCGCATCCCGCCGCCAGCCAGAACGGCAGATTGATGCTGTGCATCACTAACAGGGTGCCGATGGGTGGCCCGACGGTCCAGCCAATATTGAGAAAGGTATAGTTGAGCGAAAAAATCTGCGCCTTCTTTTCCGGCGACAGCACGTCGGCGAACCAGGCTTTCAGCACGGTAGAGAACACCGAGTAGGCGCAGTTAATCAGCGCGAAGAAAAACACGACCAGTGCAACACTATTGACCAGCGGAATAGCAATAAAACCGCCAATAAACGCCAGTACGGCGATGGTCATATAACGCTTTTTGTCGAACTTATCGGCCAGGATACCAAAACCCATACTGAATAACACGCCGACGATCAATGCAGTTGACAGCGCATAGCCGATTTTATCTACCTCCAGTTGGTACTGGCGGGTGAGGTAGATAGTCATAAAAGGTAACGTTGCGCCACGACCAATAGTTAACAGCAACGACGAAGCCAGCAGCGCCGCAGTTGAGCGCCTGAGTGTCGGTATCATTTTTTCCTTGCCTGATGTGATGTTATTTTTGTTGTCCCGATCACAAATAGCACGCTAACCGAGGCTTGTATAGTTCCCTTCGGTGATGAAAAGGGCACCTGGGCCCTACCGAAATTAATGATCTATGCGTCGGGCGAATTATTCGGTACTTTGATTTTGTTCACAAAAATTCCAATAACAACCGAGGCAGGTTATGACGCGTAAAGACGGGCTGCTGGCATTGCTGGTGGTCGTGGTATGGGGGCTGAATTTCGTGGTGATTAAGATGGGGCTGCATAACATGCCGCCGCTGATGCTTGCCGGACTGCGTTTTTTATTGGTGGCGTTCCCTGCCTTGCTGTTTGTCGCCCGGCCGAAAATTCCGCTGCGCCTGCTGCTGGGCTATGGCCTGACGATAAGCTTCGGTCAGTTTGCCTTCCTGTTTTGCGCCATTAACCTCGGCATGCCTGCCGGGCTGGCATCGCTGGTGCTGCAAGCTCAGGCTTTCTTCACCATTATTCTCGGGGCATTTGTCTTCGGTGAACGTTTGCAGGGCAAGCAGGTAGCGGGGATCGCACTAGCGATTTTTGGTGTGCTGGTGCTGGTGGAAGCCAGTCTTGGCGGCCAGCATGTGCCGTTGGTGGGTTTTATGCTCACGCTGGCGGCGGCGCTGAGCTGGGCCTGCGGCAATATTTTCAACAAGAAAATCATGTCGCACGAGAGCAGACCGCCGATTATGTCGCTGGTGGTGTGGAGCGCGCTGATCCCGGTGCTGCCGTTTATGCTGGCATCGTGGCTCCTCGACGGCCCTCAGGTGATGGCGGCAAGTCTGCTGCATATCGATCTGCTGACGATCCTCTCGCTGCTGTATCTGGCGTTTATCGCCACCATTGTTGGCTATGGGATCTGGGGTTCGCTACTCGGACGCTATGAAACCTGGCGCGTGGCGCCGCTGTCGCTGCTGGTGCCAGTGGTCGGGATGGCCAGCGCCGCGCTGCTGCTTGGCGAGACGCTAAACGGCCTGCAACTGCTGGGTGCGGTGCTAATTATGGCCGGGCTGTATATCAACGTGTTTGGCCTGCGGATCGTGCGTCCGGGCATGGCGCGGGGATAAAAAAAAGCCCCGTTGCCGGGGCTAAAAGGGATTTTACAGGCCTTGCTGGTTGTAATACGGCACGCCTAATTCATCTGATTTATCACTGCCCGAAGCCATATGATTGAAATCAAACGGCGAATCATTATGTTCGGAAGGAATAATCATCGCATCCCGATTGTTGTGACGAACCGGAGTGGTGGTTTGCTCCGCGAAACTCTGGCTGGAGACCAGCGCCATTAGCACGATGGCGGCGGAAGCGAATAATTTCATGATTTCCTCAATACGTCTTTTTGCAGGCGATTAACAACAGTTATTTAGTGGGAGCAGGTAGCGCGACTCGCCCGGTACGTTGGTAATGCGATACTGGTGCGGCGGCACATCGAAATAGTTTTTGAAAGTCCGCGTCAGCGTTTGCTGCGATTCAAAGCCATAACGCTCGGCCAGATACAAAATCGGCTCGTTGCTTTGCTTGAGCTTCTGCGCAATTTCAGTCAGCTTACGGCTGCGGATATACTGGCCCAGCGAGTGACCGGTCTCTTTCTTAAACATTCTTTGCAGGTGCCACTTGGAGTAACCTGAGCGCTCTGAAACCTTCTCCAGCGACAGGGGCGATTCCAGGTTATCCTCAATCCACGACAAAATACTATGGATAGTGATGGCGTCGTTATTACGTCTGGACATCATCTTACCTCTTCTTATTACGGCAGAACTTTTTTGAGCAAATACTCAAGAGTGACCACTTCATCTGCCGACAAATTTTTTGTTAGTTCCTGGTGCAATTTCTGACCCACAACCTGATGACAATGCTCACAAAGGGCTGCGCCGTCTGCTGTTAGCTGCACCAGTACGCCGCGTTTGTCAGTGGGGTTGGGTAACCGTTCAATCCAGCCTTTACAGACCAGGCGGTCGAGCATGCGCGTCATTGCGCCTGGGTCGACCGAGAGCACGGTTTTCAGCTCAACGGGGGTAATACACACTTCGCAACGAATGGAACAGAGCACCCGAAACTGGGTGGACGTAATATCCATCGGTGAGAGGTAGTCGTTGAGCAGGCGATCTTTCTGCTGGTTAACCATCTGGATCAAGCGACCAAGGGGGATCATTTCGTTAAACAGGTCGCTCGTACTTTTCACAATGGTTGCCCAGGCAATGACTTAGTTGCTGGGGATATTATTGCCTAGGCAAATATAAGTCAAACTGATTGATTGGCCGATGCCACGATTTGCTAAAACGAATCGTTGTGACTCAGGTCACTCTATTTCACATTGCTGTCTTATGATTTTACTGATTGATGAATGCGTTCTGCGGGAAACTGGCAACAACCTGACGGCAAACGATATACTCAGAGCGCGTCATTTTTTATAATCCAACAATTACAGGACTTTAATTTTCTATGATGGATCTCTTTAAAGCGATAGGCCTCGGGCTGGTCGTGATCCTACCACTGGCAAATCCGCTGACTACCGTGGCGCTATTCCTTGGCCTGGCCGGGAACATGAACAATGCCGAGCGTAACCGTCAGTCGCTGATGGCCTCTGTCTATGTGTTCGCTATTCTGATCGTGGCATGGTATGCCGGACAGGTGGTGATGAACACCTTCGGAATCTCGATTCCCGGACTGCGTATTGCCGGGGGACTGATCGTCGCCTTTATCGGTTTCCGCATGCTGTTCCCACAGCAGAAAGCGCACCATTCGATGGAAGCCAAGCTGAAATCAGAAGAGCTGGAAGACGAACCGACGGCTAACATTGCTTTTGTCCCGCTGGCGATGCCAAGTACCGCAGGTCCGGGGACCATTGCGATGATCATCAGCTCTGCGTCGACGGTAAAGCACGGCGCTAACTTTCCTGATTGGGTGGTGATGGTGGCGCCGCCGGTGACGTTTGCGCTGGTCGGACTCATCCTGTGGGGCTGCCTGCGCAGCTCCGGGGCGATTATGCGTCTGGTGGGTAAAGGCGGCATCGAGGCTATCTCCCGCCTGATGGGCTTCCTGTTGGTCTGTATGGGCGTGCAGTTTATTATTAATGGCGTGCTGGAGATCGTCTCCACTTATCACGCCTGACAGAAGACGTAAAAAAGCCTGCCTTTCTAGCGATCGGCAGGCTTTTTTTACTCAAATAATCAGGAGTGATGTGGCTGCTGATCTTCCAGTGAGACCGGCCAGCGGCGGAAAATCATCACTGCCCACACCAGCGCCACGAGGGCTGGGATAGCGCCGACGTAACCAATCGACGCCATCGACAGATGGGTACTGACCTGGCTGCCGACCAGCGCGCCCGCGCCGATACCGATATTAAAGATCCCCGAGAACAGCGACATTGCCACGTCGGTGGCATCTGGTGCCAGCGCCAGCACTTTCACCTGCATTCCAAGGCCGATAATCATGATTGCCACGCCCCAGAAGACGCTGAGCAGCATCAGGTGATTGGCATTATGCGATGCCGGCAACAGCAGCAACAGACACGCCAACAGCAGGCCAATTGCGGCGTTAATCAAGCCGGATGCATGGCGGTTGCCGAGCTTACCAAACAGGATACTGCCGACAATGCCCGCGCCGCCCAGGGTCAGCAGCAGCACGGTGGCAAAGTTACCGCTTAAACCGGCGACCGTCTGAATAAACGGTTCAATATAGCTGTAGGCGGTGTAGTGCGCGGTCACCACAATCACCGTCAGTAAATAAATGCTGAGCAGCGCCGGACGACGGAACAGTACCGGCAGACTTTTTAACGAACCGGAATGCTCGCTCGGCAGTTTTGGCAGCAGTTTAATCAGGCAAGCCATGGTTATCAGCGCGCCCACACCAATCACCAGGAAGGTGGTACGCCAGCCAAAGTATTGCCCGACGATGCGCCCAATCGGGATACCAAAGACCATCGCCAGCGCGGTACCGGTGGCAATCAGACTCAAGGCCTGAGCGCGTTTACCTGCAGGGGCCATACGGATAGCCAGCGCCGAGGTAATTGACCAGAACACCGCATGGGCGAAAGCGATGCCGATACGGCTGATGACCAGAACGTTAAAGTTCCATGCCAGAAACGACAGCACGTGGCTGGCAATAAACAGAATAAACAGGCCAACCAGCAGACGACGGCGCTCCATCTTGCTGGTCAACAGCATAAAGGGCAGCGACATCAGGCCGACGACCCAGGCATAGATGGTCAGCATGATCCCGACCTGTGCCGTTTCCATGCCAAAACTGTCGGCGATATCCGACAGAAGGCCCACGGGCGCAAACTCGGTGGTATTAAAGATAAATGCCGCAATCGCAAGCGTGACTACGCGAAGCCACGCGACCTTGCGTGAAACCGTGTCTGTAATCATAAGTTCAGGGCTGGTTACTAAGAGGAAAGAAGTGGCACGATCTTAAAACGATTACTGCTGAAAATACAATCATTTTGTGACGTGTGTCTCATTTTTGTTTTGGTAGGATAAAAGGCGCTAACAGATTAATTTCTCTATAGAACGTGTGCATTTACTGCATTTATGTCATGTTATCGATAAGTAAAAAAAATGAAAGGGCAGAATAATGCAAGAAATTAACTTTTATCTGGTCGATGCGTTCAGCGACCACAACTTTGGCGGCAACGCGGCGGCAGTTTGCCCGCTCACCGAATGGTTGCCGGACGAAACGTTGTTGAAAATGGCGCAGCAGCACAATCAGTCGGAAACCGCGTTTTTTGTCCGTACTGATGAAGGATATGAGCTGCGTTGGTTTACCACCTTGCATGAGATTAATCTCTGTGGCCACGCGACGCTGGCGGCTTCGCACGTCATCTTTGAGTACCTCGACCATCCGTCATCGACGATTGTCTTTAGTACCCGTTTTGTTGGCGAGCTCCGCGTGACGCGCAGCGGCGACTGGCTGACGCTGGATTTTCCGGCATGGGCGACGACGGTCGTCGAACAGCCGCCAGCGGACCTGCTTGCCGGTCTGGGGCTAAGCGAAGCGCAGGAAGTACGCGTGGCTCGCGATTACCTGGTGATCTTACGCGATCGTCAGCAGGTAGAAGCGGTACAACCGGATATGCATCAGCTTCAGCGCCTGGGTAAAATGATTTGTATTAGCGCCGCAGATGATGAGTATGATTTTGTCAGCCGCTTCTTCTGCCCGGGGGAGTCGCTGTGGGAAGACCCGGTGACCGGCTCGACGCATAGCATGTTGATCCCGTATTGGGGCGAGAAGCTTGGTAAAACGGAGATGCAGGCGCGGCAGGTATCCGCTCGCGGCGGCGATCTACGCTGCCAGTGGCAGGGTGACCGGGTGCTGATTGGCGGCCAGGCGACAACCTATTTAATCGGCACAATAACGCTGCGCTAAATAAGCGAATACGGGTAATGAAAATAATGCGGGATCGGCAAAAAAATTATGCCGATCCCGTGTCCGTAGGGGGTACGGGCAAAAGAGTGCTGCGTACTCAACGAAAAACCAGAGCCACTAGCGGGTCATACGACAACTGCTCTTATTTGATAATTACATTGGAAATATCACGATAGCGCCGATGCATAATGCCAGAATACGAATTAAGTACATCGGCACGGAGAATATCCAGAACTCCGGCAGCTTATATTTTCCCATTCCCAGTATCATCGCCGGCATACCGTCAATTGGCATATAGCCGCCGTTCCAGCCCGAAATAACTACCGCGATGGCGGCAGCGGTCGGGTTGAGGCCGAGGCTGGTACAGGCGGCGATAGCAATGGGCGCGAAGATATACACCGAACCCATGTTGGAGCCGGTAAATGTGGAACATGTACTGGTCAGCAGCGCAAAGATAAAAATAAACAGGAATGGCGAAACGTTAGCGCCGAGAACGCCAGCTACCGCATCACCCACCATCGCCGTAAAACCGGTGCCGGCCAGCGCATCGGCGACGCCGATAACCCCCGCCATCATCAGAATAACCGGCGCGCCCATATGATCGCGCACCTCTTTGAAGTCGACGACGTTAATCATCATCACAAAAGCGGCGGCAAGACCCGGAACCACATAGGCGATATTACCCAACTGATTCATCAGCATCATACCGACAACGCTGATGGCAAATGCCCCCACGGTGCAGTACTCTTTCCACGCGGGCAGGGTGACGGCTTCCTCTTCCCGTACCGACATCGCTTCCTCAGACGCATCGGCAATCGGGTGATCGGGTAAAAAACGATACGAGATCAGGCACCAGGCCAGAAACGCCAGCGACATCACCAGATTCACCAGCGCGAATTTCACCATCGAAATTTCTGCGGTGAAACCCGCAGTTTGCAGCACCGTGGCGGTGACGCCAAACAGCAGCGCGACGTTAATCGGGATTAATGGATGGTTGGTCGCAAAACCCAACGGCATCATCAGCTTTGAGGTCGGCAGCTTTTTACTGTAGGGGATTGTCGAAACCAGCGACAGAATCAGCACGTAGTAGCCGGTTGAACCGGTACCCGCCAGGCTCGCGCCAATCATCACAATCACCAACAGCAGTGCATAGCTCTTGTAGCTGCCTTTATTGACCAGGCTGACCATTGAGGATTTCACGTTGCCGATGAGGCGCGTTTTCTGGAGCGCCGCCATCACCACCATAAACCCGGCGATCATAATCACACTTGAGTTCACAAAACCGGCAAAGGCCTGCTGAACGTTTGATAGCCCGGTTACCACCAGTAAAAGACAGGCGAGCAGCGGTGGTGCGCCAAAGGCCATCTTGTCCGACATGATCAACACGATCATCAGCACCAGGATGCCCAGCGCCAGAATCATTTCCATTGTCATTTTTCTATCTCCTTATTTACCCTTCCAGCATTTCGCGCGGCACCTTAAAGACCGCTTTGCGCACCGTTGCTGGCGTGTCAACCGCGCACAGCGCTTGATGGGGCTCGCCAGGCAGGAAGACTGCAAAATCACCTGCGTGCAGGGTGATCGCTACCGGATGCTGGCAATCACGGGCGATAAACAGATCCGGTTTGCGCTCTTCATCGCCATCGCATGCGACAGCCTGCATTCCCGCGTTAATCACCTCGCAACCCGACAGCATCACCTGAATATCGGCCCATTGATGGTGATATTCGGTGTGGCGCTGTGCGGCAGGTTGGGTATGCGCCTCGCCGATATTGCAAAACCAGCCACAACCCTCCGGTTGCCAGCGTCCGTCTTCCCTGGCGCTTAGCGCCTGTAGCGAAGCGTCCGGATGCGACAATATTTGCCACAGCGCGGGGGGAAGCCCTGCCAGCGGCAGGGCGTCAAGATTTCCGACGATCATCGGGCGGACTCCTTCACCCATTGCGGGGAAACGTGCACGTATTTAATCGCCTGGCGGAACCAGGTGTAGGCAATGTGCAGAGAACCGTCCGCGCCCTGTTTAATGCTCGGGTAGGAGAACTCGCGGTTACGTTTATCCAGCGAATTATTGGTCATGCAGTAGCCGTCACCTTCATCGAGGTTACGCTGCCACGGCCAAGTTTTACCGCCATCGGCAGAGATAGCCACGGTCATCGGCGCGCGCGGTGCGCCCCAGAAAGCGGTGCGGCCATTGGTGACTTCCGGCTCTTTGCGGCTGTTATCGCCATCGTCGATTTCATCGTAAAGCGACGCACGACGTTCCAGCGCACCGGCTGCGCTCATGTGGTTAAACACCAGTGCCAGTTCGCCGCTGGCAAGAGTGGTCACCTGGATCGAGGAGTTGTTGTTAGGTAGCTCGGTCGGTTCCGGTACTGACCAGCTTTCGCCATGGTCTACCGACTGGCTGTAGTAGATATTGTCGGCCCAGCGGCTGCGAAATAGTGCGACAAGCGTGCCGCCTGGCAGGGCGGTGATATTCATATGCACGCAGCCGAGGCTTTGCGGTACTTCGACGTCGCGCCAGGTTTTGCCCTGGTCGGAGGAAATTTTGACGGCGCTGATATCATCGTTGCCAACCCATTTTTCCCCCGGCTGAGTGCGGCAATAAAACACCGGCAGCAGCCAGTTACCGTTCTCCAGTACCGTAATCGGCTGGCGAATAAAGGTGCCGGGTTTGTCGAGCAGGGTGGCAATCTCGCCCCAGGTCTGGCCCAGGTCGGTTGACTGGCGGTAGCGCACGATGGCGGTGTCCTGGTTGCCAGAGATCTGCGCGGTCCACAGCAGCCACAGCACGTTATCCGGGGCCAGAAACAGCACTGGGTTCTGCTCGGACCGGCTGGCGTCAGTGGACAGTTTTACCGCATCGCTCCACTGACGGCTTTCCGGGAGCAGGCGCGAGCCCCAAACGGAGATATCGGCAACGCCTTCCTGGGTACCGCCAAACCACACGCACATCAGCGAGCCGTCCGGCAGCGGCAGCAGGTTAGCTGCATGGTTTTGCGGGCAAGATGACGGCAGCATCGCGGTTTCCACACGCGCATCTTGTTCATGCTGACAAATCATCCCGTCACGAATTGCGGTTACTACAGACATATTCATACTCCATTATTATTCAGTAGGGTTTTATTTATTGAGCTATAATGAGTCGTAAGCTTCATCCTGCTGCGAAGCCTTAATGATTTTTTTAGTGCGAACGATATTTAATGTTTCTACGGTCAGGGAGAAGAAAATAGCAAAATAGAGATATCCCTTCGCAATATGAACTTCCAGGCTATCGGCAACCAGTAATGCGCCGACCAGCAACAAAAAGGTTAATGCCAGCATTTTCATCGTCGGCGTATTATTGACAAAATCACCAATGGTTTTGGCGGCGAACATCATTATGCCCACGGCAATAATCACGGCGGTAATCATGATGAAAATATGTTGTGACAAGCCGACAGCGGTGATCACAGAATCCAGACTGAA
Source organism: Klebsiella sp. RHBSTW-00215 (assembly GCF_014103785.1). NCBI lineage: Bacteria > Pseudomonadati > Pseudomonadota > Gammaproteobacteria > Enterobacterales > Enterobacteriaceae > Klebsiella > Klebsiella sp. RHBSTW-00215. The sequence goes on along the minus strand of NZ_JABXQS010000001.1, from coordinate 4,758,034 downwards.
GACAATATCCAGCAGCATGATCTGCACGATAGCGCCGGCCAGTGAGAGCTGGCGCTGGCTGCCGCCGTGTGACTCTTCTTCCTGCATCAGTTCGCCGCGGATCTCCTGCAGCGATTTGTAAATAAGGAAACAACCACCAACAAATAAAATGATCGTGCGCACCGACACTACAAAATTCGCAATGGTAAATAGTGGAACCGTAATGTGTGCAAGCCAGGCAATCGACACCAGCAATAACACACGCATTACCATCGCGCCACTTAATCCCAACTTACGGGCAATATTTTGCTGATGCGGCGGAAGTTTTGCCACCACCAGCGAGAGGAAAATAATATTATCGACCCCGAGAATAATTTCCAGAAAGGTGAGCGTAACCAGCGTCAACCATATATCTGGGTCAAGCATCCATATAAACATTAAAAATATCCCTTACGCTACGTAAGACATCGTATGCATAATTCTGAATATTGTCGGTGCTGGCCTATTTGTTCGTATATATCAGCACCGACAGTTTAATTAATTATTCCCGATATATTCAGGGAATATATCGAGCAATAACCTGTTTAATTTGCTCACACTGCGCTGGCATAAAGCTGACCGCATAGCGGCTATCGCCAACCTCATGGCCCATCAGCTGCAGTGCTTTTTTCACTGCTGCCGGGGAGAACGCGACTTTATAAAGATCGGTACGTAGTCCGGTCACGCTCTCCTGAGCCAGACGGGAGCCGTCAACATCGCCCGCTTTAAAGTTTGCCCAGATGGCGTTGATCTCTTTTGGTGCGACGTTGGCCAACCCGGAAATACAGGCGGAGCAGCCGTCAACGAAGCCATGGTGGATCAGCGAGTCAGGACCGTTCAGCACGTCGAAATCGGCGATATCCTGCACCGCATCAAGGAAACCCTTCAGGCTTTCGTAGCTGCCAGCGCTATCTTTGACGCCGATAATGTTCGGGTGTTTTGCCAGCGTGCGCGCGGTCTGCGGTTCGATGGTGTTGCCAGTGCGCGCCGGAATGTTGTAGAGAAATACCGGAACGCTCAGGGCGTCAGCGATGGCGGTGTAGTGGCTGATAAGCTCATCCTGCTTGAGTGGCACAAACCACGGCGTGATCACCGAGACCGCATCGACGCCGAGCTTTTCAATCTGCTTACCTAAACGAATAGTTTCGCGAGTCGACACTTCGCCAATATGCGCTACCACGTGGGCGCGCCCGGCCACTTCTTCAACGCAGGCTTTGGCAACGGCGACTTTTTCCGCTTCATTGAGCACAAAGAACTCGCCGTTGGTACCGCCGCAGAAAATACCGTTTCCTGCGGCGAGCTGACGTTGAACCTGCTGCTTCAGCGCCGGAATATTCACTGCGCCATCGGCGGTAAAAGGGGTCACGATGGCGGTCAGTACGCCGGTAATTGCATTGCTCATTCTCATTTCTTCCCTGGTGTTATTGTTCTGGAAATAGGGTGCGATAAACCGCCTGGACCTGATCCTGGCTCACGCTGCACGGCGCGTTATTCATTAAACGTTTGACGTTAAGCGCCGCTTCGCTCAGCTCGCCGATACTCTCCTGCGGTACGCCCAGCGCGGCCAGGTTGTCAGGCAGTTGCAGGCGTTTTACTAGTGCGGCAAGCCACTCAACCAGCGCATGAGATTTCTCTTCCTCGCTGAGGGTCTGGTCGGCATCGGGGATCAGATCCCAGACTTGCGCAAACTTTGCTACCGCGTGCGGACGCACCACCTTCATACAAGGTGCCAGCAGGATGGCGTTAGCCACGCCGTGCGGCAGGTGGTATTTGCCGCCAAGCGGATAGGAGAGGGCGTGGACCAGATGGGTGCCCGCATGATTAATTGCCACGCCGCCATAATATGAGGCCCACAGCATTTCCAGCTTCGCGGTCAGATTCTGCGGCTCGGTCACCGAAAGCTCGATATTGCGTACCAGCTTGCGCAGGCCAATTAGCGCCGCGTTATCGCTGACCGGGTTAGCGACGGTTGACGTAAAGCACTCAATCAGGTGGCACAGCGCGTCAATGCCGGTCGAAGAGGCGATATGCGCAGGCATGCTGGTGGTGAGTTCAGACAGCAGGGCAACATAGTCCGGCAGCAAAACCGGCGAGATAATCCCCACCTTGGTGTTCTGTTCCGGGATCGCCAGGATCGCATTCGGCGTGGCTTCGGAGCCGGTGCCCGCCGTGGCAGGAATTAACAGCGACATCACTTTTTGCTGCGGCTTTTTACCTGCCAGCAGCGCGTCCAGCCCCGGCGAGCAAGGATGCAGCAAAACGGAGAGCAGCTTGGTCACGTCGAGGACGCTACCTCCGCCAATACCGACCACTAATTCTGGCTGACTTGCGCCAACGAGGTTCTGGATCTGCGCCATATCATGCTGGCTCGGCTCGGCAGGGACCGCATCAATCACCTGTACCTGACGTCCTTCACCTTCCAGAATCGCGCGGATCTGCTGAGCAGCGTCAAGTTTGCCGACGTTGGCGTCGGTAATCAGCAAAATGCGCTGTTTACCTGCCAGCAACGGAACCAGGGCAGTAAACGCGCCCGCGCCGCTAATCAAAGTGCTGTTAATGGTTGCCACTTCCTTTCTCCTGTCTTATGAATGATTAAATTTAATCATCCGTTATTCGGGTCACTCACATTGTGGGTGAAGTTATAATTTATACGGCGGTTTAATAACTTGAACTTGCTCACATTTAATCAATTGTGATTGAATATAATCATAAACAGTTTCGAACAGCGAGAAAAGGGAAAACGATGGGCAGCGGTGATAACAAGGTGCTGGTGCTGGCAGATGACTTTACCGGTGCCAATGACGCAGGGGTTAGCCTGGCAGAAACTGGAATGCGGGCGGAAGTAGCGTTCAGCGCCAGCTATCAGGGAGAAGCGCAGGCGCTGATCCTCAATAGCGATAGCCGTGCGCAGCCCGCAGCAGAGGCGGCGCGGCGGGTCACGCATTTACTACAGGCGGTTTTGCCGCGTTTCCAGCCGCGCTGGACGGTAAAAAAAATCGACTCCACGCTGCGCGGGAATCTTGGCGCTGAACTGGACGCAGCAATGACGGCGCTCAACTGCCCGATCGCGGTGCTGGCTCCGGCCTTCCCTGCGGCAGGCCGGGTGACGCGGCAGGGTAAGTGCTATGTGCACGGCTTGCCGGTTGATGAGACTGAGTTTGCAACTGACCCGAAAACGCCGGTTAGCAGTGCCGATATCGCTACCGTGGTGGCACAGCAAAGCAATGCGCGCTGTTCACGGGTAACGGTCGATACGCTGGAGGATGCGCTGGCGCAAACCGTAAACGCAGCAAGCGTGCTGATCGTGGATGCAGAAGAGAACGCCCAACTGGACGCCATTATCGCGGCGGTGGCGGAATCTACGCAAAGGGTGCTGCTGGTGGGGTCTGCCGGGCTGTGCGACGCCCTGGCGCGAAGCCTGGCCACCGCGCCGCACGGGCCGCTGCTGGCGGTCGTTGGCTCGATGAGTGAAATCGCTCAACAGCAAATTGCCCTCCTTGGCGAACATCCGCGCGTAACGCGGGTTGATATCGACGTCGCGATGGCCTTTGGCGGCGACGCAACGGTAGATGCCCGGCGCATTGCCGCCGTGTTGAGCGAAAGCAATCATTGTGTGGTTACCACTCGCCCCGATAGCGAGGCGCGAAAGGGGATTGAAGCCCTGTGCCAACGGCATGGGGTTGATCGCACCGCCCTCGGCGAGCGTATTTGCGCTTATCTGGCACGAGTCAGCGAACTGGCTATCGCGCAAAGTCAGCCGGGAGCGCTCTATTTATCCGGCGGTGATGTGGCTATCGCCGTCGCACAGGCTCTGGGAGCCAGCGGATTTCATATTACAGGTCGCGTGGCGCAGTGCGTGCCGTACGGCAATTTTCTGGGTAGTAGCTGGCAACGGCCGGTAATGACCAAGGCAGGCGGATTCGGAACACAAACCACCCTGCTGGAGGTTGTGAACTTTATTGAGGAGAAAATGAGTGACTAACATCATTGCGGTAACGATGGGAGACCCGGCAGGCATTGGCCCGGAAATTATTATCAAATCCCTGGTGGAGGGAAAACTGAACGGCGCACCCGTTGTGGTGGTGGGCTGCGTGCAGACGCTACGGCGTGTTCTGGCGCTGGAGATCACCCCGCGCGCCGAGCTGCGAATCATTGATAATCCCGGACAGGCACAGTTTAGCCCTGGCACCATTAACGTTATCGACGAACCGCTGGCCGACCCGGAAGGGCTACGCGTCGGGGAAGTGCAGGCGCAGGCGGGCGATTTGGCCTACCGTTGCATCAAGCGCGCGACCGAACTGGCGATGGCCGGTGAGGTTTTTGCAATTGCTACCGCGCCGTTGAACAAAGAAGCGCTGCACCTGGCAGGACACAATTTCCCGGGGCATACCGAGATGCTGGCCCATCTGACGCAGACCAAAGATTACGCGATGGTGCTGTATACCGATAAGCTCAAAGTTATCCATATTTCCACCCACGTCGCGCTGCGCAAGTTTCTCGATACCCTTAATCAGCCGCGAGTCGAAACGGTGATTGGTATCGCCGATAGCTTCCTGCGTCGGGTTGGCTTTAGCAATCCGCGCATTGCCGTCGCAGGCGTTAACCCGCACGCTGGGGAAAACGGTCTGTTTGGTGATGAAGAGATTCGTATCGTCGGTCCGGCCGTTGAAGCGATGAAAGCCAAAGGGTTGAACGTGACCGGCCCGTGCCCACCGGATACGGTATTTATGCAGTGCCACGAAGGACAGTTTGATATGGTGGTGGCGATGTATCATGATCAGGGGCACATTCCGCTAAAACTGCTCGGGTTTTATGATGGGGTGAATATCACTGCCGGACTGCCGTTTATTCGTACATCCGCAGACCATGGCACGGCGTTTGATATTGCCTGGACAGGTAAAGCTAAGTCTGACAGCATGGCTACCTCTATTGAGCTCGCCATGCAAATAGCACAGGAATAACATGAAGGGATATAACCGGTTAGAGCAGATTATGGATTATCTAAAGAGCCATAATCTGGTGACAGTGGATCAGCTCGTAGCGGTGACCAACGCATCGCCAGCCACGATTCGCCGCGATCTGATTAAACTCGATCAGGAAGGGGTGATTAGCCGTACTCATGGCGGCGTGACCCTTAACCGGTTTATTCCTTCCCAGCCGACGACGCAGGAAAAATCCCAGCGTAGCCTGCAGGAAAAATACGCCATCGCCAGCGCGGCGGCGGCGTTAGTCAAGGCCGGGGACGCCATTGTCCTCGATGCCGGGACGACGATGATTGAACTCGCTCGGCAAATAACTCATCTGCCGCTGCGAGTAATCACCAGCGATCTGCATATCGCTCTGTTTTTATCCGAATTCAAGCAAATCGAAGTGACCATTATCGGCGGGCGTATTGACGATAGCAGCCAGTCCTGCATTGGTGAACACGGTCGCCGACTGCTGCAAAACATCTGGCCCGATCTGGCTTTTGTCAGCTGCAATGGCTGGGATCTGGAGAAGGGCGTCACTTCACCAACGGAAGAAAAAGCGGCGCTCAAGCGCGATTTAATCGCCAACGCCCGGCGGCGAATTCTGCTGGCGGACAGCTCGAAATACGGTGCCTGGTCGCTGTTCAACATCACTCATCTTGATTCGTTAACCGATATCATCACTGATGATCACCTTCCGGAAGAGACGCGTGAAGTCTTAGCGCATATTCATCCCCGGCTGATCATTGCTGACTAGCCGGGAGCGCGGATTACGGCAAACGGGCGATGTTGTGCGCCGTGTAACAATCGACTGTTTACCTCGTCGTTCTGGTAATTCAGTCCATGCGTTCAGTAGTAATTGATAACATCTTTAATCTCATCGGTTCTTTTGATGAGAAACTCTTTAAATTTTGCACAGCGACTGGGCATACTCTTCTGCGATCGAAACCATAAACTGATTTCAAACTTGCTCTTGATATAATTATTTAAAATTGAAACCAACTCACCGTTAGCTAACTCCTTTTTAACCAAAGGTAGCGGAAGATAGGCGATGCCGCCGCCCGCCAGTGCCACCGACTTTAAAAACTCACTGTTCTCAATTTCTACCGTTTTGGCAATTTCGATGGTAGTGATTTCACCATCTACCTCGAATTGCCAACGATTCCCGCCTACTAACGTCGATGTATAAATACAGTTGTGGAACTTAAGCTCTTCCGGAGTTGTGGGCTCGCCATAAGCGCTGATGTAACCTGGTGAGCAGCAAACAACCAGAGGGTAATTGAAGAGCTTTTTTTTAACCAATAAACTATCAGGCTCAATATAGCCCCGGTAGGTTGCGCAGGCCCGAATATAAAAATCAGTGTTGTTTTTATTTTCATCAACATAGGGCGTTTCTTCGATTTTAAAATTCACTCCCGGGCAAATAAAAAGATATTCGCCAATGATTTTAGAAAGAAAATTGCGCGAAAAGAGCGGTGTTGATGCAATCGCGATAACGCCTTTGTCGGTATTGTTAATAGTCTCAACTTCTTTGTATATCTCCTGGATGTTTTGATATACGGAATGAAATCTATCATAAAGTAACATGCCCGCTTCAGTGGGTTGGTTTTTACGCGTTGTCGAAACCAAAAGTGGGACATTTAATCCTTCTTCCAGTTCTTTGAGCCAGCGACTACCGGTTGCTGCGGTAATATTGAATGACTTTGCTGCTTCAGATATTGAACCGAAGCGAACGACATGCATAAAAAAAACCGTTTTGTCTAACATAGACAGCCCCCGATACGCGTAATAAACCCATTGATGGCTGATGTTAAGTTGTTAGGCCAGAGAAAGTCAATCATTCCCCGAGCCTCTTTCACGGCAATATATAAAAGGTTGATATGCTTAAAATGACACCTTCATTTTTGCAAAACAGTTTTTAATATTTTAATTAAGTTGCCCTGTGTTTTTATATGAATTGTGAAGTCACGCACTATGTTTTTGTGCTTTTGGGACATTTTCAAAAATATAACCATTTGAATTTTATCAATAAAAATATTTATGTTGTTGTGTTGTAGATGAATGTTGCATGTGTGTATTAGCGTGGTGAAGTGATTTTTCCGCAAGTTGAACCCGTCACTTTTCATTGGTATTACTAAATGCGAAATACGAAACATAGGCCTGAGTATTCAGGTGAATATGTGAAATCAATCCGTTTGGGAGAATGAAATGAAAAATAAGATTTGTATTGTGACCGGTGCGGCGCAAGGTATTGGGCGTAAAGTTGTTGAACTATTTTCCCAGGGTGGGGCAGCAAAGATATACGCCTGTGATATTAAGCATAATGGTGAAGAAACGCTTAAGAATGTGATTCCGGTAACGCTAAATGTCTGCGATCGCCTGGCAATTAGCGAGTTGGTTAACAAAATCAGACTGGATGATGGGCGCGTTGATGTTCTGGTAAATAATGCCGGAATTACTCGCGATAATCTGATTGCTAAAATGACTGAGCAAGATTGGGACATGGTTATAGATATTAACCTGAAGGGCGTTTTCAATATGACTCAGGCCATCGCACCGTTAATGATGGAAAATGATACTGGTTCGATTATTACTATGTCATCTGTCGTGGGTACCGATGGAAATATTGGTCAAAGCAATTATGCGGCAACTAAAGGCGGCGTGATTGCGATGACCAAAGGTTGGGCCAAAGAGTTCGCCAGAAAAGGTGCGAAAGTTCGCGCTAACTGTGTTGCGCCTGGTTTCGTTGTCACGCCAATGACCAAAGATCTGCCTGAAAAAGTAATCACCCATATGGTTGATAAAACGCCGCTTGGACGCATGGCGTTGGCAGAGGATATTGCCAATGGCGTTTTCTTCCTCGCCAGTGAGAAGGCGAATTTTATTACCGGCCAGACGCTGAAAATTGATGGCGGCTTAGTTATCTAGGGAGCGGGTAATGAAAAAGGTATATATCGTTGGAGCTAAACGGACGGCATTGGGATCTTTTGGCGGCAGCCTGGTGACGATACCGGCTTACGAACTGGGAGCGACGGCCATTTCAGCTGCTCTGGCACAAAGCAAAGTTCGTCCTGAAAATATTGATGAAGTCATTGTTGGTAACGTGTTGGCGGCAGGTCAAGGAATGGGACCGGGACGACAGGCGGCGGCAAAAGCCGGTATTCCGCACGAAGTTCCGGCGTTGACCCTAAATATGATCTGCGGTAGTGGAATGAAGGCGGTTATCGACGGCGTTTTAAAAATCAAAAGCGGAGAGATGGATCTGGTGGTTGCTGCGGGGATGGAAAATATGTCGCAGGCACCTTATTTGATCGACAGCCGCGCGAGGTTCGGCATGAAAATGGGTGCTCAGCAAATGTCTGACTCCCTCATCTCAGATGGCCTGACTGATGCTTTTCATCGCTACCATATGGGCGTCACGGCAGAAAATATCGCTAAAAAATACCATTTTAGCCGTGAAGCTCAGGATGTATTTGCTCTGAAAAGCCAGCAAAAAGCCGTACAGGCCGTGGAGCAAGGGCGCTTCGACGACGAAATTGCGCCAGTCACCGTTCTCAGCCGTAAAGGGGAAGTGAAATTTACGCGTGATGAATATCCACGCAAAGATGCCTCTCTGGAACAGCTGGCGAAATTGAAGCCGGCTTTTGACAAACAGGGGACGGTCACCGCGGGAAACGCCTCTGGCATTAATGATGGCGGTGTTGCGCTAGTGCTGGCCTCCGGGGAAGCGCTGGAAAAATGGCAACTGGAGTCGCTGGCTGAAGTTATCGCCTGCGGGCAGGGGGGCGTTGATCCTGCATTGATGGGGTTAGGACCGGTACCGGCCATTGGCAATGCGCTAAAACGAGCGAATATGCACCTCAGCGATATCGATCTGCTTGAGATTAATGAAGCTTTTGCCGCTCAGGCGATGGGGGTTGCACGAGAACTCAGCGCTGAGCATCAGGTGGATGAGTCGTGGTTTGAAAACCGAACGAACGTTAACGGCGGTGCGATTGCCCTTGGTCATCCTCTTGGGGCTTCCGGCGGGCGCATTATCGTTTCGCTGTTATATGAAATGATAAAGCAGAATAAAAATACCGGTCTTGCTTCTCTGTGCATCGGCGGCGGTATGGGTACTGCAATTATCCTCAAGCTAACAAAATAAAATACCCCCTATTCGCATTGTTTATGCAATGCGAATATTACTGATATTCACAGAGGGCATTATGATTGGTTTACTCCTCTCTTTGGTTTTTTTGATTTATCTTATCTATCGCGGCGTACCTGTACTGATTGTTTCACCTCTAATGGCAATGGTTGCCGTTTTCCTCGGCTCTGACATCCCGGTATTATATTCATGGACCGGGCCGTTTATGCAATCGGTGGTCGGTTTTGTTGCAGCCTATTTCCCTATTTTTCTTGTTGGGGCGATTTTCGGCACCTTAATGAATGCCAGCGGCGCTGCATTAACGATTGCCCAATTTATCTCTCAGATAATGGGACCCAAGAAGGCGATTCTGGCTGTCATTCTGGCGTCGTTTCTGCTCACTTATGGTGGGGTGTCGGTTTTTGTTGTCGTATTCGCGGTATTACCGATTGCCAGAACGATTTTTATCAATAGCGACTACCCGCGTCGTCTATTACCCAGCGCCATTTGTGCCGGTTGTTTGCCTGCTTATGTCGCCCCTGGCTCTGCGCAGTTTATTAATACTATTCCCATCCCCATATTTAAAACCACCATCTATTCAGGCATGGATGTGGGCATTATCGGTACCATCGTTTGGCTGGCGATCGGCGTATGGTATATGACCCGACTGGTTAAGCGGGCTAAAGATAAAGGCGAAGGCTATGGCGAAGGGCAGGAAAGTGAAAAATTAAGGAGTCAGGGGAATATTTTTGTTGCCATCACGCCTATCGCCATTGTCATCGTAGGTAATATTCTTCTGACCAAATATTTCGAACTCGATCATGTTATTAACCATTACGCTAGTTTCGGTGGGGTTCAGGGGATTTGGGCGATTACCGTATCACTGTGCGTCGCTATTATCGTGACATTGATCCTCTATCGTAAAGAGGTTGGAAATATTACCCGCACCTTAGCGCAAGGCGCGAATGATTCGCTGGCACCTATATTTAATACCGCCACCCAGGTTGGTTATGGCGGCGTGGTGAAAATGCTACCGGTTTTTGCCGTGATTAAAGCCGCCGTCTTTGCTCTCCCTGGCTCTGCAATGATTGCCGCTGTCGTAGGGACCGCGGTGCTGGCCGGGATTGTTGGCTCAACGTCCGGCGGGGTTGGCTTAGCGATGCTGGCGTTTGGCAAGGATCTCCTGGCGCTGGCAAACGCACACCATATTCCTGCGGGATTAATGCACCGAATTATTGTGTTCAGCGCCTCTACACTGGATACCTTACCGCATTCCGGATTTATTATTACCTTATTGGGTGTTTGTGGCCTGACGCATAAACAAAGTTACAAAGAGCTATTTATTGTTACCTGTCTATTTCCGATGCTTGCCGTCATCGTAATGCTTTCATATGCCACCGCTTTTTTAATTTAAAGGATATTTATAATGCAATCAGTTAAAAAAATCACTGCTGCGCAGGCTGCTGATTTAATTAAGGATGGCGATAAAGTCATTCTGGGAGGATTTATCGGTGCGGTTGTGCCGGAATCTATAGAGAAAGCCATTGAAGATAAATTTCTGTCTGTCGGATATCCACGCAATCTTGAGTTGATATTTGCAGCCGGGCAGGGTGATGCCAAAGAAAAGGCCAATAATCGCCTGGCTCATGAAGGTCTGGTCGCCAGCGCCATCGGCGGACATTGGGGGCTGATTCCACGACTGCAAAAACTCGCCAATGAAGGTAAAATTACCGGCTATAACTTACCCCAAGGGGTGATCTGCCATCTCTTTCGCGACAGCGCTGCGGGTAAAATGGGGACCTTTACCCATGTTGGTTTGGGGACTTTTGTCGACCCGCGCGTAGAAGGCGGGAAAATTAATGCTAAAACAACGGAAGATATCGTTTCATATACCGAAGTTAACGGTGTTGAAAACCTCTTTTATAAGCGAATTGATGCTACGGTCGCTATTTTACGTGGGACCACGGCCGATCAGCGTGGCAACATCACGATGGAAGATGAGTGCCTGATTCTGGAGAACCTCGCTGCGGCGCAACTGGTTCATAATCAGGGAGGAAAAGTGATTGTCCAGGTTAAACGTATTGTTGCCAACGGTACGCTTGACCCACAACAGGTCAAAATCCCCGGTATTTTTGTTGATGCGCTGGTGGTGGCGGAGGATGAATTGCATATGCAAACTTTTGCCGAAGCCATGAATGAAAACTACGTCGGACGGGGCAGCAGAACGGGTAATGGTAAAAAAATGCGCCCGCTGGATGTGAAAAAAATTATCGCTCGTAGGGCGGCGATGGAACTGAAGAGAAATGCCATCGTGAACTATGGCATTGGTGCTCCGGAGGTGATTGCTGAGGTGACTGATGAGGAACGGATTACTCAGGAGCTGATCGCCACCGTGGAGCCCGGGGCAATCGGCGGTTCTCCTGCCGGCGGTCTGTCCTTTGGCGCATCTGCATTTCCTGAAGCCATTATCACCCAGGATCAGATGTTTGATTTCTATGACGGCGGTGGCCTGGACCAGGCTTTTCTTGGACTGGCAGAGACCGATGTGAAGGGCGATCTGAACGTGTCGAAGTTTGGCATCAAGATTGCGGGCTGCGGTGGGTTTATTAATATCACGCAAAATGCAAAACAGGTCTTTTTCTGCGGCTCGTTTACCGCTGGCGAAAGTGAAATCGTCGTTGAACAGGGTAAACTTAACATCAAGCGTGATGGGCGTATCATCAAGTTTATTAAACAGGTTCAGCAAATTACATTTTCGTCCGATACAGCGCGCAAAAATAATAAAGCCGTGTATTACATTACTGAACGTGCGGTATTTAAACTGGCGGATAAAACTCTCGAGCTGATCGAAATAGCGCCGGGTGTCGATTTACAACGCGATATTCTGGATAAAATGGAGTTCGCTCCTGTTATCAGCCCATCATTAAAGCTAATGGATGCACGTATTTTCAATGAGCAGGTAATGGGGCTGGCATTAACGCATTAATTCTATCTACTAATACACTACACTTGTGACTACGTAACGATATTTCATCGAGGTGATGCTGTGTCTTATACAATTAACGATTTGTTTATCGGACAAAAAGCCAGTTTCGAAAAAACAATTACTGAAAGCGATGTGCTGCTTTTTTCTGGTATTTCAGGGGATATCAACCCCGTTCATATTAATGATATGGTGGCGAAACAGAGTATCTTTGGTAAGCGTATTGCGCACGGCGTTTTGGTCTCGGGGTTGACTTCAGCGGTGCTGGGAATGCAACTTCCCGGTGAGGGGACAATTTATCTTGGCCAGGATAATAAGTTTCGCCGTCCCGTTTTTATCGGCGATACGGTTAAAGCAACCTGCGAGGTGATCGAAATTAACCTCGCAAAGAATATTGCTAAATTTTCTACGACAACGACTAATCAGAACAACGAAGTTGTTATTGAGGGTGTTGCCGTGGTGATGGCACCGAAAAAATAAATTAATTTTCAGGATACCACTATGATTATTGAACCCGTTATTAATGGCGTCGTTGCCAGAACCGCTCATCCGCAAGGTTGTCAGCAGGCGGTATTAAACCAAATTAACTACAGCAAAAAGCATCAGCAAATCGAACATGGACCTAAGCGAGTGTTAATTCTTGGCGCATCTTCAGGGTTTGGCCTGGCCGCGCGCGTGGCGCTGACCTTTGGTGGCGCACAAGCGGATACGATCGGCGTATCGTTTGAACGTGGCCCGAGCGAAAAAGGCGTGGGAACCGCTGGTTGGTATAATAATATTTACTTTCGCGAGCAGGCTGAAGCCGAAGGGCGAATTGCGCATAATATCGTCGGCGACGCATTTTCGGCGCAAGTGAAAGAAGAGGTGATGGCGCTGATTAACCGCGATTTCGGTGGGCAAATCGATCTCGTGGTTTATAGCCTGGCAACCGGTGTACGCCCGGACCCTAAAACCGGTGAGACGTGGCGCTCCTGCCTGAAGACGGTGGGCAAACCTTTTAGTGGTAAAACCGTTAATCTGGAAAAAAACTGCCTGGATACCACCGTGCTGGAAGTGGCAAACGAACAAGAGATCCTGGCAACCGAAAAAGTGATGGGCGGTGAAGATTGGGAAGAGTGGATTCGCTGGTTGCGGCAAAATAACGCATTGGCGACGGGTGCTAAAACAGTGGCCTTTTCCTATATCGGCCCGGAAATGACCTATCCAATTTATCACGACGGTACTCTGGGTCTCGCCAAGAAACACTTACAAAAAACCGCCGACAGACTTCATGATTTATTATCTGCCGACCAAGGTGAAGCCTACGTTTCTGTCTGCAAGGCGTTGGTCACGAAAGCGAGTGTTTTTATTCCGGCATTTTCACCCTATGTATTATGCCTGTATCAAGTCATGAAGCAGATGGGGCTGCATGAAACCTGTATTGAACAAATGCAGCGTCTTTTTAGTCAAAAGCTTTACTTGCCAGCGGGTGTAACGGTTGATGCCGCCCGCTTGATTCGTGTTGATGATTGGGAACTTCGTCCTGATGTTCAGCAGGCCGTTAATAAATTAATGACCACATTGACCGATGATAATTTCGCTGAGGTTGGAGATTACGCAGGTTATAAAAAAGAGTTTCTGCAATTGAATGGTTTTGCTTTTGATAATGTGGATTATCAAAAAGATGTCGATTTATCTGCGCTGATAAAGCTTAAGCCATAAGCTCGGAGCAAAGCCTGTTATTCGTTTACTGTTTTAATTGCATAGAGTTGTGGATGCGGTTAACCGCGTCCACAGCACTATTATTATCCAGGCATATGCAATGATAAAATAACGGATATCAGGCTCTTTATCTGTTAATACCACGGTTATTCAAAAGGAGCCTCCGTGTCCCGAACTATAATGTTAATTCCTACCGAGTCGGGTATCGGCCTGACCAGCATCAGCCTCGGTTTAATTCGCGCCATGGAGCGCAAAGGCGTTCGCTTGAGTCTCTTCAAACCGGTTGCGCAGTCGCCTGGCAGCGAAGAGATGCCTGACCGGACCACAATGCTTACTCGTATACGTTCGGACCTATGTTGTGCAGAGCCGCTAAATATAAGCGATGTTGAAGCGCTGCTTTCTGGCAATCAGAAAGATGAGTTGATGGAAGCCATCGTTGCCCGCTATCACGCATGCGCGCAGGGGGCGGATGTTGTGCTTATCGAAGGTGTGATCCCCACCCGCAAACATCAGTTTGCCCAGTCGCTGAATGATGACATCGCTAAAAGCCTGAATGCCGAAATCGTTTTTGTGATGGCGCATGACAAAAATACAGCCACACAGCTTCATGAGCGCATGGAGCTGGTGCGCAGCAGTTTTGGTGGCGCAAAAAATAGCAATATCAGCGGCGTTATCATTAATAAAATCAATGCTCCTCAGGAGGATAAAGGCTTTAACAAACGGGATAACCCTGTTACAGGGGATAGCATTCCGAATACGATGATCTGGAACCGCTTTCTCACTAAACTGAACAGCAGTAGCCCTATCCCCGTGCTGGCAGCTATTCCCTGGAGCGTTGAGTTAATGGCTATCCGGATCATTGATATGGCGCAACACCTGAAAGCGAAGATATTGAACGCGGGTGATATGCACACTCGCCGTGTCAGAACGGTTCTGTTTTGCGCCCACAGCATTTCCCATATGCTGGAACATCTGCGTCCGGGGGCGTTATTAGTCACCTCCGCAGACCGTGCTGACGTGCTGGTTACGGCCTGCCTGGCAGCCATGAACGGTGTTGAAATTGGCGCAATCCTGCTGACCGGCGGTGACGAAATAGACCCGCACGTGAGCAAGTTGTGCGAACGCGCTTTCGCCACTGGCCTGCCGTTATTTATGGTTAACACCAACACCTGGCAGACCTCCCTGAACCTGCAGAGCTTCAACTATGAAATCCCGGTTGACGATCATGAGCGCATTGAGAAAGTGCAGGAATATGTCGCGAGCTACATCAACGCGGACTGGATTGAATCGCTAACTGCGGCCCCCGAGCTCCGCCGCCGCCTCTCTCCACCCGCCTTTCGCTACCAACTCACTGAGCAGGCGCGCAAAGCGGGCAAACGAGTGGTTCTGCCTGAAGGCAATGAGCCGCGCACCGTGAAAGCCGCGGCTATCTGCGCTGCGCGCGGCATAGCAACCTGCGTACTATTGGGTAATCCGGATGAGATCTATCGCGTTGCTGCGGCCCAGGGTATTGAACTGGGGGCAGGGATTGCCATTATTGACCCGAAAGTCGTGCGTGAAAGCTACGTGACCAGGCTGGTTAAACTGCGTAAAAACAAAGGCATGAATGAGGCAGTCGCTCGTGAACAGCTGGAAGATAACGTGGTTCTGGGTACTCTGATGCTCGAGCAGAACGAGGTTGATGGTCTGGTATCCGGCGCGATTCATACCACCGCCAACACCATTCGTCCGGCGCTGCAGCTGATCAAAACTGCCCCGGGCAGCTCGCTGGTCTCTTCCGTATTCTTTATGTTGCTGCCGGAGCAGGTGTACGTTTATGGCGACTGTGCGATTAATCCGGATCCGAGCGCAGAACAACTGGCGGAAATCGCGATTCAATCGGCGGACTCGGCAATCGCTTTCGGTATCGAACCACGGGTAGCGATGCTTTCTTATTCCACGGGCACCTCCGGAGTGGGTAGCGATGTAGAGAAAGTGCGCGAAGCGACTCGGCTGGCGCAGAAAAAACGCCCCGATCTGGAGATCGACGGTCCAATGCAGTATGACGCTGCGGTGATGACTGACGTGGCAAAATCAAAAGCGCCCAATTCGGCAGTGGCTGGTCGCGCAACGGTATTCATCTTCCCGGATCTGAATACAGGCAACACGACCTATAAGGCGGTGCAGCGTTCCGCTGATCTTATTTCTATCGGGCCAATGCTGCAGGGGATGCGTAAGCCGGTAAACGACCTGTCACGCGGTGCGCTGGTAGACGATATCGTTTACACCATCGCATTAACCGCGATTCAGGCGAGTTTTCGTTAGAGTTTGCAATGCCAGAGCGACTATTAAGGCGCTCTGGCTGTGACAGGGACGCAATTTATGGCAAACGGGCGATATTGGCTTTAATCACCTCAATAGAGTGGCGGAACTTCTCCGCTTCGTCGTCGGCTAATTGCAACTCAATAATCTGCTGCACGCCGCTTTGCGTCAGCACCGCAGGAACACCTGCCGCCGCGCCGCTCACGCCATACTCGCCATCAAGAATGCACGATACCGCCAGCGCACGATGGCTGCCGGTGAAAATATTGCGGCAGATCTCAGCGATAGTTCCGGCAACGCCATATTCGGTGCAGCCTTTACCCGAATAAATTTCAAACCCCAGCTTGCGCACCTTTTCGGCAATCAGCTCCCGGTCCAGCGCTTTGCCGGTATGTTTTTGATAAACGTCACCGATGGCTGAACCGTAGACCGCCGAGTGCGACCATACCGGAAACTGGGTATCGCCATGTTCGCCGAGGATAAAGGCATCGATACTTTGCGCGCCGATGTCCAGCTCCTGGGCCAGCACCCGGCGCAGGCGAGTGGTATCCAGCCAGACGCCGGTGCCCAGTACCTGACTGCGCGGCAGGCCTGAAAGTTGCCACACCTGCCAGGTGATGATGTCGCAAGGGTTAGTGGCAATCAGAAAGATGCCGTTGAAGCCGCCGTTCATCATCTGCGGGACGATACTTTTGACGATTTTCGCCGTGTTGGTCAGTTCGTCCAGGCGCGTCTGGCCCGGTTTGAGCGCGCCGCCGGAAACGGTGATCACCGCGATATCGATATCGGCGCAGTCGCCGGCTTCCCGTGTGGATATCGTCATCATCCCCGGCATATATGCAGCTGCATCACTGAGGTCCTGAGCGTGGGCTTCGGCGCGGGCTTTGTTCAGATCAACGAGGATCAGCTCCTCGCAGATATTCTGGTTCAACAGGGCATAGGCCGCAGAGGCGCCGACGTTTCCGGCCCCGATAATCATCACCTTACGCGCTTTGGTATTCATCATTTTTTCCTGATAACAGACATCGTGCCGCAAAATTACTGCGCCTCAAGGGGTTAGCGCAAGAGGGGGCGGGAGCTATAAGTTAAAGCTATGGCGGTTCAGCGTACGCCTCGCGTTACAGTGCGCTTAAAAAAGGAGCTTATTTATGTATACCATCGCCGCGACCCCGCTGAACCACCCGGAATTGAACGCCTTGATCGCCCAACTGGACGTCTACCAGCAGGCGCTTTATCCGGCTGAAAGCAACCATCTGATAGATCTTAGCGCACTGCCGCCTGAATCGGTGATTGCGCTGCTGATCCGCGACCCGCAACAGCAGGCCGTTGGCTGTGGGGCAATTGTGCTGGGGGAGGAGGGCTTTGGTGAGATGAAGCGGGTATTTATCGACCCGACCCATCGCGGTCAGCAGCTTGGCGAGAAACTGCTGGCGGCGCTGGAAGAAGAGGCTTTACGGCGCGAGTGCCACACCGTGCGTCTGGAGACCGGCATCCATCAGCATGCGGCCGTGGCGTTATATACCCGTAATGGCTATCAGACCCGCAGCGCCTTCGCGCCGTATCAGCCGGACCCGTTAAGCATCTTTATGGAGAAACTGCTGCTTGTCGATCTTCGTTCAGCAGCGCTATAAACGCTTCAAGTTGACGGGTTTTCGCCCCGCGACGCCACACCAGACAGGTCGTTAGCCAGCGCCACTCTTCGGCCAGCGGCCAGGCGGAGACCTGCTGATGGCCCGGCATGCTCTCCAGCATGCTGCGCGGGATCAGCGCCAGCCCGGCCCCAGTAATCACGCAAGCCAGCATCCCGTGATAGGACTCCATTTCGTGAATTCGACCCGGCGTGGCGCGATCGGCATGGAACCAGCTTTCAAAATGACGTCGATAGGAACAGTTGGCGCGAAAAGCATAGACGCTGGCTCCGTTCACTTCGCTGGCACGAGCAATCGGCGGGTGGCCCATTGGTGCTACGATCATCATCTCTTCCGGGAATACCGGTAACCCTTCAAGCCCCGGATGCACCACCGGACCGTCAACAAAGGCCGCGCTAAGGTTGCCTTCAAGTACGCCGTCGATCATGGTGCCGGAGGGGCCGGTGGAGAGGGCAAGATGAATCTTTGGGTAGCGCTGATTAAAGTGCGCCAGCGTAGTAGGGATACGCACGGCGGCGGTACTTTCCAGCGATCCGAGCGAAAACAGCCCCTGGGGTTCATCCCCGGCAACCACCATGCGTGCCTCATCAACGAGAGCCAGAATTTGCTGACTATAGCGTAAAAAACTGTGCCCGGCGGGCGACAGGCGCAGGCGCTGGTTTTCGCGGATAAACAACTCGACGCCGAGATCTGCCTCCAGTTGGCGAATACGGGTCGTCAGGTTAGACGGCACGCGATGTACCTTCTGCGCGGCCTGAGTGATGCTGCCGGTAATAGCGACGGCGTTGAACATCTCGAGTTGGGTCAGATCCATAGCATTCTCTTTTCGTGAAAATGTTGCTTAATATTATTCATTTTTAATGAATGGCAGGGTAAGCCAGAATAAGGTCACTTCGCAATCAACACAGAGAGAAAAACGATGAATTTATCTGCAACTCATGCGGTTTCCGTGAATCCGACGACAGGTGAAATGGTGTCGTCTCTGCCGTGGGCGACCGAACAGCAAGTCGATTCAGCGATTGCCCTTGCGGACCAGGGTTATCGCCAGTGGCGCAACGTCAGCGTGGCGAACCGCGCGGCGGCGCTGCGTAACGTCGGCAGCGCGATGCGTGTCCGCGCTGAAGAACTGGCGCAAATGATTAGCCTTGAGATGGGCAAGCCGATTGCCCAGGCGCGCGGCGAAGTCGCTAAATCAGCCAATCTTTGCGACTGGTATGCCGAGCATGGTCCGGCGATGCTTGATACCGAAGCGACTCTGGTTGAAGACAATAAAGCGGTGATTGAATTCCGCCCGATGGGTCCCATTCTGGCTATCATGCCGTGGAACTTCCCTGTGTGGCAGGTGCTGCGCGGTGCGGTACCGATTCTGCTGGCAGGTAACAGCTATTTGCTCAAACATGCGCCGAACGTGATGGGAAGCGCGGCGATAATTGGTGAAATCTTCGCACAAGCGGGCGTCCCGGCTGGCGTGTTTGATTGGGTTAATGCTACTAACGACGGTGTTTCACAGATTATTAACGATTCGCGTATTGCCGCCGTGACCGTCACCGGCAGCGTGCGGGCCGGGAAGGCTATTGGCGCGCAGGCCGGCGCAGCATTGAAAAAATGCGTGCTGGAGCTGGGTGGCTCCGATCCATTTATCGTGCTAAACGACGCCGACCTCGACGAGGCGGTAAAAGCCGCGGTGATTGGTCGTTATCAGAATACCGGGCAGGTCTGCGCCGCCGCAAAACGCTTTATCGTTGAAGCGGGGATTGCTGACGCCTTTACGCAGAAATTCGTCGCCGCCGTCGCCGCGCTGAAAATGGGCGATCCGCGCGATGAGCAGAACTATGTCGGGCCAATGGCGCGCTTCGACCTGCGCGATGAGCTGCATGAGCAGGTGCTTGCAACTTTAAAAGAAGGCGCAACGCTGTTGCTGGGTGCGGAGAAAATCGAAGGCGCGGGTAATTACTATGCGCCAACGGTGCTGGGGAACGTCACTTCTGAGATGACGGGTTTCCGTCAGGAGCTGTTTGGCCCGGTGGCGACTATCACCGAAGCTCGAGACGCCAACCACGCGCTGGCGCTGGCAAACGATAGTGAATTTGGCCTCTCTGCGACGGTTTATACCACCAGTGAGGAGCAGGCTCAGCGTTTCGCCAGCGAGCTGGAGTGCGGCGGAGTGTTTATCAACGGCTACTGCGCCAGCGATGCCCGCGTGGCGTTCGGCGGGGTGAAGAAAAGCGGATTTGGTCGTGAGCTATCCCACTTCGGCCTGCACGAATTCTGCAACGTGCAAACCGTCTGGAAAGATCGTCGTTAAACTCCAGAAAACCCCGGCTCGCGCTGCGCTCTGCCGGGCTACGGGTTCACAATCGTCTGTGGACCGGTAGCCCGGACAGGTGCGCCAGCACCGCCTCCGGGAGCTTTTGACCTTTCCCAATGGTACTCCATACCCCCCGCATATCTAATTTCCGGCAGAGCACATGTAAATAAATTGTTTCTCAGCGGCCGCGACCGATTCTAATAATGCAGACATGTTAATTCACATGAGCCTGCGAAATGTCTTATCGAATCAGTATCCTGGATAAAAGCCCTCTGGCAGCCGGGGAAACGGCAGCACAGGCGCTGGCGCGTACATTAACGCTTGCGCAACAGGCGGAAACCTGGGGCTATCACCGTTTCTGGATTGCCGAACACCACAATACCGACCAGCTCGCGAGCCCGTCGCCGGAGCTGGCGATCGCCTGGATCCTCGGACAAACCCGTAAAATTCGCGTCGGCTCTGGCGGCGTCATGCTGCAACACTACAGCCCGTACAAAGTGGCGGAAAATTTCAATATGCTCGCCGCCATTGCGCCGGGGCGCGTTGATCTTGGCGTCGGCAAAGCACCCGGCGGCCTGCCGCTCTCCACTCGCGCTTTACAACAAGGGCTTAATCCACAGGAAAAAGGCTCATTCGCAGACCAACTTGCGCAACTGGATAACTGGCTATCGCTAACCGATGCCGATGGTGAAGAGAGTGTGCGCGCCACGCCGATCCCGCCGCGTCGTGCCGATGGCTTTCTCCTGGGAGCCAGCCTTGAGAGTGCACAGCTGGCGGCGCAGCTTGACTGGAACTTTGTCTTCGCTGCTCATCTCAACGGTGATAAAAACCTGCTGCGCGACGTACTGGCTCGCTGGCGTGAACTCAGCCGTCGCGAGGCGATTGTCGCGGTTCAGGTGGTGGTCGCTGGAGATGCCGCCACCGCAGCCGAACTGGCGAAACAGGTAGAAGTGTGGGGCGTTGAGCTGGAAAACGGCCAGCGGGTGAGCGTTGGCAGCGAAGCGCAGGCTGCGGCGTTTGCCCGTCAGGCGGGCAGCAGGCCAACGCGTATTGCCCGCCGGGAATCTGCCGTGTTGTTTGGTACCGCGGAAGAGGTGAAAGCGCAGCTCGATGCGCTCCAGTCCGACTGGAACATTGACGAATTTATTATCGACACCCCCATTACCGACGGCGCGGCGCGTCTTAACTCCTTACGCCTGCTGGCCCAGGCGCATCTGAGCGCGGAGGTGCAGCCATGAGCTTTGACGAGCAGTTAATTCGCTGGCGGCGCGAGCTGCACCAGTACCCGGAACTCTCGTTGCAGGAAGTCGACACCACCGCGCGTATTCGCGACTGGCTGCAAAGCGGTGGTATCAACTTGCTGCCTTATGACCTGAAAACCGGCGCGGTCGCCGAAGTCGGTTCTGGTGATAAGGTGATTGCTCTGCGTGCCGATATCGACGCATTGCCCATCGAAGAGGCAACCAGCGTAGCGTTTCGCTCGCAAAATGCCGGGGTGATGCACGCCTGCGGGCATGATATCCATACCAGCGTCATTCTTGGCGCGGCCCTTTTGCTTAAACAACGCGAAGCGCAGCTTGCGGGACGAGTCCGCATTCTGTTCCAGCCAGCGGAAGAAAACTTCGGCGGCGCGAAGACCCTGATCCGCGCGGGCGTGCTGGAGGGCGTATCGGCGATTTTCGGTATGCATAATGAGCCGGGCCTGCCGGTTGGTGAATTCGCCACCCGCGGCGGCGCGTTTTACGCCAACGTCGATCGTTTTGTCTTTAAGGTGACCGGTAAAGGTGCGCACGCCGCACGGCCCCATGAAGGCAAAGACGCCATCCTGCTGGCCAGCCAGCTAGTCACTCTGCTGCAAAGCGTCGCCAGCCGCGAAGTGAATACCCTTGATTCCGTGGTGCTTAGCGTGACGCGTATTCAGGGCGGCAATACCTGGAACGTGCTGCCGGAAAGCGTTGAGCTGGAAGGGACGCTGCGCACCCACAGCAGCGAAGTTCAACAGCGGGTAAAAGCCCGGGTTAGCGAAATTGCCGCCGGGTTTGCCAGCGCCTTCGGCGCGCAGATAGATGTGTTCTGGTATTCCGGCCCGACTGCACTGGTGAATGACGAACGCTGGGCTGCCTTTGCCAGCGACGTGGCCGATAAATCCGGCTACCGCACGCACCATGCGGATTTACACCTCGGCGGTGAAGACTTTGCCGTTTATCTCCAGCATATTCCCGGCGCGTTTGTCAGCATCGGCAGCGCCAGCGAATTTGGTCTCCACCATCCGGCGTTTAATCCGGATGAGCGTTTAATTGCCCCGGCGGCGCACTATTTTGCCAGCCTGGCGGAACAGGCACTTCAACAACTGTAGATTTTGACAAGGGAAGGGTTAACGATGTCTGAACAACGGCAACTGCGCATTGGCACGATATTACATGGCGCATCGGGAAATATGTCAGCATGGCGTCATCCGGCTGCGCTAGCGGATGCCAGTATTAATTTCGATTTTGTTAAGCAAACGGCGCTAAAAGCGGAAGAGGGCAAACTCGACTTTATTTTTGTTGCCGACGGTTTATATATTAATGAAAAATCGATCCCGCATTTTTTAAATCGCTTCGAACCGCTGACGGTATTATCCACCCTGGCGGCGGTGACTTCGCATTTAGGCCTGGTTGGTACTCTGTCGACCTCCTACAGCGAGCCTTTTACCACCGCGCGCCAGTTTGCCAGTCTCGACCACCTGAGCGGTGGTCGCGCGGGCTGGAACGTGGTGACCTCGCCGCTGGAAGGCTCAGCGAAAAACTTCTCCCGTGCGCAGCACCCGGACCACGCGCTACGCTATCGCATCGCCGATGAATATTTGCAGGTGGTGAAAGGGCTATGGGACTCCTGGGAACAGGACGCTTTTGTGCGTAATAAACAGAGTGGGCAGTTTTTTGATAAAAATAAGCTTCACACTCTCGACCACTACGGCGATTTCTTTAAAGTTGCCGGGCCGCTGAATATTGCCCGCACCCCGCAGGGCCGTCCGATTATATTTCAGGCCGGTGCGTCCGATGACGGTAAAAAGCTGGCGGCGACCCATGCTGATGCTATTTTCACCCATCAGGAATCGCTGGCGGAAGCACAGGCTTTTTATCGTGATGTGAAAAGCCAACTCGCAGCTCATGGTCGTCATGATAATACGCTACATATTTTCCAGGGCGTCAGCGTGATCGTTGGCGATAGCGCCGACGATGTAGAGCAGCAATATCAAACCACCGCCGCGCTGGTATCGATTGACGATGCGCTGAATTATCTCGGTCGCTATTTCGAGCACCACGACTTTGCCCAGTATCCGCTGGATGAGGTTTTCCCGGATATCGGCGACCTCGGGCAGAACAGCTTTCGCAGCACCACTGATGAGATTAAACGCAACGCCCGCGAGCGCAGCCTGACCCTACGCCAGGTGGCGCTGGAAGCCGCCAGCCCGCGTCCGCGTTTCGCCGGGACCGCCGAAGAGGTGGCCGATGGTTTGCAACTGTGGTTTGAACAGCGGGCGGCGGACGGTTTTATTATCCAGGGCGGCACGCCGGATACCTTCCCGCGCTTTGTGGACCAGGTGGTGCCGATTCTTCAGCAGCGTGGGTTATTTCGCCACGACTATCCCGGCACCACGTTGCGCGAAAGCTTAGGGCTGGCTGAGCCCGTTAATCAATTCCAAAAACAATAATAGAGAACACCCGCTATGCAGAAAACGCAGAAAAAATCGCTATTACTGGCGCTTGCGCTGGCCGTTAGCGCCTCATCCTGGGCGCAGAACGTGAATATCAACGGCACCGGCGTGAGCCTGGAAGCCAACAAAACGCCGATTCATACGGCGAAAAATCCGCAGGCCATTGCGCAGTTGCCGAAAGGTCTCCACCTGGCCGTGCCGGGCAAACTGACCGTCGCGGTGGCAGCGCTGAACTCGCCGCCGTTGACCGTATTCTCCGACGATAACAAAACCCTGCTCGGCAGTGAGGTGGATATCGCCCGCCTGGTGGCCGATAGCCTCGGGCTGGAGCTGAACGTGGTCCCCACCTCATGGGAAGACTGGCCGCTCGGCGTCGCCTCTGGCAAATATGATGCCGCAGTCAGCAATATTACCGTCACCAAAGAGCGCAAAGAGAAGTTCGACTTTGCCACCTACCGCAAGGATTCGCTCGGCTTTTACGTGAAGAGCACCAGCCCGCTGAACAAAATTGAAAAAGCGGAGGATATCGCCGGGCTGCGGATCATCGTCGGATCCGGCACCAATCAGGAAGCGATCCTGCTGGCGTGGAACGCTGAAAACGTCAAGAAAGGACTGAAGCCGTTTACCCCGGTGTATACCAAAGATGATGCCGCCCAAACTTTGGCGCTGCAATCCGGGCGAGCCGATGCGTTCTTCGGTCCGAACGTCATTGGCGCGTGGAAAGCAGCGCTGACCGGCAAAACCAAACTGGTGGGCAGCGTTGACGGCGGCTGGCCGAAGGCGGCGCATATCGCGGTAACGGTGAAAAAAGGCAGCGGCCTGGTGGAGCCAGTACAGACGGCGCTGAACGGCGCAATTCAGAGCGGCGACTACGCCAAAGTGCTGAACCGCTGGGGCGAAGGGGTGGAGAGCATTCCACAATCTGAAATTAACCCGCCCGGACTTGGCGACTAACAGGAGGCGTTATGAGCGATATCTTCCGCGATGTGTCTCCGGAAACGCCGGAGCTACAGCCGATAATTGAGGGGCTGTTTGGCGAATACGCCTCGCGTTACGGTGATTATTTTTCCCGTGATGCCGAAGTCGAGCTTACCGAGTGGTATCTGGCTCCGCAGGGGCTATTTATTGTGCTGGAGCGCGACGGCGAAATTATCGCCACCGGTGCGTATAAGCCGAAAGATACCAATACCGCAGAGATCAAGCGGATCTGGACCCATCGAGGTCTGCGCCAGCAAGGACTGGCGGGGAAAGTTGTGCAAGAGCTGGAGCGCCGGGCGCTGCTGGCAGGCTATAGCCACATCTACCTGACCACCGGTTTTCGTCAACCGGAAGCGGTACGGCTCTACCTGAGCCAGGGCTATGAGGCGCAGTTTGACCTCAATCGCGACCCGGAAGAGTACAGCCTGCCGCCGTTCGATGGTCGGCTGCGCTTCACGAAAGCGCTGGCGGTCAGCGCACTAAGCCAGAGCGCTTAAGGAGCCAATATGCATACCCCGGAAACGATTAAGGTTGTCCCCGCACGCTATCCGCTGCGGGCGGTTGGCGCGGTGCTGGCGCTGCTGGCGCTGGCAGTGGTCATTCAGTCCGTTGCTTTTAACCCACGCTGGGAGTGGGGCGTCTTTGCCCGCTGGTTCTTTGACCCGGTGATCCTCGAAGGTCTGGGGCAGACGCTGCTGCTGACTTTGCTCGGTACGGTGCTGAGCGTGATTTTAGGCGGCCTGCTGGCGCTGGCCCGACTCTCCAGTTCATGGCTGCTGAGCAGCCTCGCCTGGGGTTATATCTGGCTGTTCCGCTCGCTTCCGCTGATCGTGGTGCTGATTATTCTCTACAACTTCTCTTATCTCTACGACACCCTGTCGATTGGCATTCCGTTCACCGGCATTAGCTGGGCTAACTTTGAAACCATCAACGTACTGGGGCAGTTTTCTACCGCCGTGGTTGGGCTCACGCTGGTACAAAGCGCTTACACCGCCGAAATTATTCGCGGCGGTTTCCTTGGCGTCGATCACGGTCAATATGAAGCTGCGGCGGCGCTGGGGCTTCCGGCCAGCCGTCGCACCCTGCGCATTATTCTGCCGCAGGCGCTGCGCACTATTTTACCGGCCGGTTTTAACGAAATTATCAGCCTCGCGAAAGGAACGGCGATGGTCTACGTGCTGGCGATGCCGGAGCTGTTCTACACCATCCAGATGATTTACAACCGCACTCAGGAAGTGATCCCGCTGCTGATGGTTGGGGCCGCCTGGTATCTGGTGATCACCAGCGTGCTGTCGCTTATTCAGTATCCGGTTGAACGCGGCCTGGCACGCAGCGAACGCCGTTCGGCGGTCAATAGCGCACGCAGCAGTCGCCGCGTTGAACTCGTTCGTCGCCCACAACCGCAGGAGCCCGTTCATGCCCAACTCTCATAATGGTCATATTTCCATTACCGGCGTCAGCAAATATTTCGGTCGCCATAAAGCGCTCGATGACGTGTCGCTGGAAATTAAACCCGGCACGGTCACGGTGATCCTTGGGCCGTCCGGTTCGGGAAAATCGACGCTGTTGCGGGCGATTAATCACCTTGAGCGTGTCGATGAAGGCTTTATCCAGATTGATGGCGACTATATTGGCTACCGTCGTAAAGGCGATAAGCTGTATGAATTGAAAGAGAAAGATATCCTTCGTCAGCGGGTTAACGTCGGTTACGTGTTTCAGAACTTCAATCTGTTCCCGCACCTGACGGTGCTGGAAAACCTGATTGAAGCGCCCATCGCCCATAAACAGGTAACCCGCAAAGAGGCCATTGAACGCGCCTATGAACTGCTTGATGTCGTTGGGTTGCGCAATAAAGCCGACGCCTGGTCGCGGCACCTTTCCGGCGGTCAGCAGCAGCGCATCGCCATTGCCCGCGCGCTGGCGCTCAACCCACGAGTGATTCTGTTTGATGAACCGACCTCCGCGCTCGATCCCGAGCTGGTGGGGGAAGTGCTGGATGTGATTAAAAAACTGGCGCGCTCCGGTACCACTCTTGTTGTGGTGACCCATGAAATCGGCTTTGCCAAAGAAGTGGCGGATCAGGTGGTGTTTATGGTCGACGGCAAGATTGTCGAACAGGGCAGCAGCGATGAGGTGCTCAACCATCCGCAGCATCAGCGCACGCGACAATTTTTATCGAGGGTATTACCTGCATGAGAAATGGATTTGTTGCCCTGACACTATTCACCCTGTCTGCTGGTACGCAGGCGGCAATCGACCTGCGCGCCAATGAGCAGCCGCTGCCGGTGACGCGCGATGAACAGGCAATCGCGAAGATCCCGGTAAACTATCGGTTCGTTGAACCAGGAACGTTGACGGTCGCTATTTCAGCGCTCAATTCGCCGCCTCTGGCGCTGCTGGCCAGCGATAACCGCACGCGTATCGGTAGCGATCCGGATATCGCACGGCTACTGGCCGGGAGCCTTGGATTGAAGCTGAAGCTGGTGCCCACCGCCTGGGAGGACTGGCCGCTGGGGATCACCTCCGGGCGCTATGATGTGGCGCTGGTCAATATTGCGGTGACCGAGCAGCGTAAAGAGAAGTTTGATTTTGCCACCTACCGCGTCGACTCGCTGGCGTTTTCCGTGAAATCCACCAGCGATATCGCCCGTGTAAACGGTCCGGCGGATCTTTCCGGCAAAAAGGTGATTGTCGGTTCCGGGACCAATCAAGAGCGAATTCTACTTGGCTGGAATGCCGAAAATGAATCCGCCGGGCGCAAACCGGCGCTGCCCGTCTACTTGACCGATGACGCTTCCGGCAACCTCTATATTCAGTCCGGACGGGCGGATGTGTTCTTTGGTCCTCAGTCGGTGGCGGCTTACAAAGCGGCGCTAAGCGGCAAAACTAAAGTCGTGGGGCTGGGGCCGAAAAAAGCTTACGTCGCCACTACCACCAAAAAAGGCAACGGACTGGTCTTTGCGCTTCAGGCCGCGCTGGATGGTGCTATTGCTCGCGGAGAGTACCAGAAGGTGCTTGCCCGCTGGGGCGAGCAGGGCGAAGAGGTGGCGCAATCGCAGGTTAATCCGCCGGGAATAACTTACTAAAAAAACCGCTGTTCCGCAGGAGTGTGATGCGAAACAGCGGGGGCGAATTCTCGCCAGGTCTTAAATTAAGCGGTACGCGGGGTCAGGGTCAGGCGGTCCAACGGCCCGACGATAAACAGATAGGAGAACAGACCCAGTACGCCCATGGAACCGACGTACAGGATGGCGTAATCAAACGACTGGGTTTTAGCAAGGATCACCCCAATCACCAGTGGGGTGATGATGCTTGCCAGGTTACCGCACATGTTGAATACGCCGCCCGCGATGCCGAGCATCTCTTTTGGCGAGGTGTCGCTGAGCACGCACCAGCCAAGGTTGCCAAAGCCCTTAGCAAAGAATGCCAGGCTCATGGCGGCGATCACCACCACTTCTGAAGAGGTGTAGTTGGCGACGACAATCACGCAGGAGAGCAGCATGCCGCAGATCACCGGTAGCTTGCGGGCGGTGGTCAGGCTGTAGCCGCGCTTCAGCAGCCAGTCCGAGAACACGCCGCCCAGCAGGCCGCCGATAAATCCGGCAATCGCCGGGATACTGGCGACAAAACCAACCTTGAGGATTGACATGCCTTTAGCCTGGTAGAGGTAGGTCGGAAACCAGGTGAGGAAGAACCAGGTAATCGACGTGACGCAGAACTGGCCGATATAGACGCCAATCATCATGCGGTTGACGCAAACGCTCTTAATTTGCGCAAGAGTTAATTTCTGCTGTGTTTTTTTGCTGCCTAATTCCGGCTCGCCGCCACCTTCACGAATATAATCGAGCTCCTGCTTATTTATTGCTGGATGATGTAGCGGGTCTCTAACTTTAACTAGCCAGAATATCCCCAGCACGACGCCGATAGCGCCAATATAATAAAAGACATAGTGCCAGCTTAGATTATGCAGAATAATCGTCATCAACGGCGTAATAATGCCCAGTGAAATATACTGCGCGGCTTGATAAACCGAAGTCACGAATCCACGTTCTTTATTCGGGAACCACTGAACGCTTAAGCGACTGTTGGCGGGAAAGGCCGGTGCTTCGATGGCCCCCATCATCAGGCGCAGGATCACCAGTACTACCAGCGGGCTGGCGAACATAAAGATTGTGCCCTGGAACATGGTCACCACTGACCAGCCGATCAGCGCGCAGCCGTAGACCAGACGCGAGCCATATTTATCCAGCAGCCAGCCGCCGGGTATTTGCATAATAACGTAGGAAATACCAAATACCGAAAACGCCAGACCCATCGCCTCCGGGTCAAAACCTAACTCTTTACTCATAATTGGCGCGACGACGGACAGCGTTGCCCGGTCAGCATAATTAAATACGGTGGCCAGAAATAAAAATAATAATATACCGTAACGCACGTTGCTGCGTTTTATTTGCTGTTGCATTTTAATCAACTCCTTTGCAGGGTTGTGTATTGTGGGTACAGCCAAAAAGAGGTTTTTCCCCGGTAGAGCTACGGGTTTTCAGTCGTTTGCGGGCCGGTAGCCCGGACAGATGCGCAGCATCGCCTCCGGGAAAATGTTGTTTTCTCCCGGGGGCGGCGCTTGATGCGCCTTGCCCGGGCTACGGGGCCTGTAGCTCGCATAAGGCGTTTACGCCGCCATCCGGGGAAATCGATTATGGGCGTTTACCAAACTCGCAGCTTTGCTGGGTCCAGCGGCGGGCCTGTTCGCTCAGGGTAAAGCCGAGACCGTGGCGCTCAGAAACCCACATCCGGCCGTCACGCAGCTCAAGCTGCTCATTAAACAGCGGATTCAGCCACTCGAAGTGCTCCAGCCACGGCTCCAGCGGATAGGCGGCAGCAAGGTGCAGGTGGACTTCCATCGCAAAGTGCGGGGCCAGCTTACGGCCATGCTTGGCTGCCAGATCCATAATTTTCAGGAACGGAGAGATCCCGCCGACGCGTGGGGCATCCGGCTGCACAAAGTCGCTGGCATTACCGAGGATCAGCTGTTCATGCTCGCGGAAGCTGGTCAGCATCTCACCGGTCGCAATTGGCGTATCCAGCGCGGCGGCGAGCTGCGCGTGGCCTTCGACATCGTAAGCATCCAGCGGCTCTTCAATCCAGATAAGATTGAACTGCTCCATTTTGCGTCCCATACGGATGGCGGTTTCGCGATCCCACTGCTGGTTGGCATCCACCATCAGCGGGAAATCATCGCCCAGCACCTCGCGCACTGCCGTCAGGCGTCGAATATCTTCAGCCGTGTTCGGCTGACCAACTTTTAGTTTGATCCCACCGATGCCGTTCTCGCGGGAGATAGCCACGTTTTTCAGCACCTGATCCAGCGGCGTATGCAGGAAGCCGCCGGAGGTGTTGTAGCACTGCACGGAATCGCGATGCGAGCCGAGCAGTTTTGCCAGCGGCAGCCCGGCGCGTTTGGCTTTCATATCCCACAGCGCAATATCGATAGGGGAGATGGCCTGCATCGCCATGCCGCTACGACCAACCGAAGCACCGGCCCACAGCAGTTTGGTGTAGATCTTGTCGATATCGTTCGGGTCTTCACCGAGCAGGTTATCGGCAATCTCTTTGGCGTGGGCGTAAATACCCTGGCCGCCTGCACGCTTGGAATAACTAAAGCCAACCCCTTCAAAACCGTCGCGGGAGCGGATTTCGGCAATGATAATCGCCACTTCGGTCAGCGGTTTTTGCCGTCCGGTGAGGACCTTGGCATCGCTGACAGGGGTCGCCAGCGGCAGGAAGGCCAGCGACAGTTTGACGTGTTCAATGCGATCGCCGGTTTCAGCGGCGGTTTTGACGCCGGAAGCTTTGGCGTAAGTCACGGACTCGGAATTAGCGCTAGAGGTCATGGTAAGTTCCTTTTGGATTAAAAATGTTTGCGCTAACATTTTTAATCCTGATTTTGTTTTTGCGCCACGACGTTGATTTTAATTTGTACAAACGATCACAATTAACGGTTCTTAATGGTAAAATTATGCAATGCATATCACGATCCAAAGAGATTTGTGAATATTCACAATGCATAATGATAGCGATAACATTTTATTTTGCAGATCGTTGATTCTATTGAGGATGCGCAGGAGCAGGCTGGCAATTGCGTAGGGCTTCATCAATAATGCCCACAACAAACGACTCAACACGGGGACTTAGTCGTGAAAAGCAGAAAACCGACGCGTGCACCGACGCTGGATGATGTTGCCCGTACCGCCGGGCTGTCGTCGATGACGGTCAGTCGGGCGCTGAATACGCCGCAGCTGGTCAGGCCAAAAACGGTAGAAAAGGTGATGCAGGCGGTGCAGGCCACGGGCTATATCACCAATGCGCTGGCCGGTGGCCTGGCGTCACGGCGCAGCAAGCTGGTTGCGGTGGTGGTGCCGCAAATCAACAACAATATGTTTGTCGATACCATTCAGGCGCTGAGCGATACCCTGGCGGCGCGCGGTTACCATATGCTGCTGTGCGTGGCGGGCTACAGTCGACAGACCGAAGCCGAGCTTGTGGCAACCCTGCTTTCGCGACGCCCGGACGGCGTGGTGTTGACCGGGATCCAGCACGCCCCGGCGCTGAAGAAAACCATTCTTAATGCCGCCACGCCGGTGGTGGAAATTTGGGATTTGACGCCGACACCGCTGGATATGCTGGTGGGCTTTTCCCATGAAAAAGTGGGCGAGACCATCGGCGAGTATTTGCTGGAAAAAGGCTATCGCCGTCCGGGACTGCTGTGGGCAGGGGACTCGCGTGCGGCCCTGCGTAAACAGGGGCTGTGCGCCCGGCTGGCTAAACACGGTTTTGAAGATGCGCCGCAGGTCGAAGTGCCGCTTCCGGCGTCGCTGGCGCTCGGGCGCCGCGGCCTGGCTGAGCTGCTCGGTTCCGGCGAGTTTGACGTTATTGTCTGCAGTTCCGATACCCTGGCACAAGGTGCGATTATGGAAGCCGAAAGCCGCGGTCTGCGCGTACCGGAGGACCTGGCGGTGATCGGCTTTGGCGATCTGGATTTCGCCGCCAGCAACCGTCCGGCTATTACCACCGTCAGCGTTGACCGCCACGCCATCGGTGAGCAGGCGGCAACTTTGTTAGCCGACCGCATCGAAGGCAGCGGAGAAGAAGAGGTGATTGTTGATATCGGCTTTCACCTGGTGGTGCGGGAGTCAGCGTAGATTTGTTAAAGGGGGAATGGGGTATTGCAGAGCAATGTTAAGGCACGAAAAGAAAGTCGAGATACCCGGTCTGTGATAGCTTTATCGTTCTGACAATAAGGAGCCTGCTATGCCACACGTAGATATTAAATGTTTCCCCCGCGATCTGAACGATGAACAAAAAACGGCGCTGGCTGCCGATATTACCGAAGTGTTGGTTCGCCATCTGAGCAGTAAAGACAGCTCGGTGAGCGTGGCCCTCAAGCAGGTTGACCCGAGCGACTGGCAGCAGGTCTGGGACAGCGAAATCGCCCCGCAGATGGAGCAGTTGATTAAGAAACCGGGTTACAGTATGTAACTACGCTGCCTTCCCGGAGGCGATGCTATGCATCTGTCCGGGCTACCCGCCTTCAGACGTCTGCGAACCCGCAGCCCGGGCAGGCGCTTTGTGCCGCCCCCGGGAGGAAGACCGCAGAGTGTTGCAGAGTCTTCCCGGAGGCGATGCTGCGCATCTGTCCGGGCTACCCGTCTTCAGCCGTCTGCGAACCCGTAACCCGGGCAAGGCGCTTTGCGTCGCCCCCGGGAGGAAGACCGCAGAGTGTTGCAGAGTCTTCCCGGAGGCGATGCTGCGCATCTGTCCGGGCTACCCGCCTTCAGCCGTCAGCGAGCCCGTAGCCCGGGCAGGCGCTTTGCGCCGCCCCCGGGAGGAAGACGGCGCCGTGCTGCTGTATCAGAACCAAATCTCCGTCTGCACGCCGAAGTTCCAGTTACCACCGGCGGTAAAGCCTTTGCTGCCGAAATCGTCGTTAATCGCGTAGCGATCAAGGTCTTTATCCCAGTTCATCCATGTCACGAAGAAACGGATCTCCGGGCGCGCTTTAATATCAAACACATCGCCCACTTTGAACGTCGGGGCGAATGTCAGCTTATAAAAATCGCCTCTCACCGCCTGGTATTGATGCACGCCGTCATAGTAACGATAGCTTCTCCCGTTTGGATTGAGGTCCATATACTGCCAGGAAGCCTCATACAGCAGGGCAAAGTTGCGGGTGATCCCCTGAGACACCCGCAGGTTGAAGGTTGCCCAATCGTAGCGGTCGCCATCGCGGTAGCGGTCTTCGCTGTGCTGGGCGATAACCGATGGTGCCAGCTCCCAGTTTTTCCCCAACGGCAAAATTCCGTATGATGCAAAGCGCAAGGATTTTGCATTCTCGGTGAGATCGCCATCGCTGCCGGGCTGACGCGCTTCGGCCCCAAGGCCACCGCCGTACTGTAAGGCGCTTTCGGATACCCCTGGCGCCAGGCCGTAGAACTGCTGCTTATCGTGATAAGCCAGCATCGCGTAATAACCGCTCTTCGCCGTATTATCGCTACGCAGGGCATAGCTACCGGTGGTCGAGGTGTTATCCTTCAGGTCATCGTTGCCCTGGGCAGTCATCGCCGTGGTCATCAACTGCCAGTTGTTCCAGAAGTGGTTCGCCGTGAACATCAGGTTCTGAATATCGTTGTCTTCGTAGTTATCGCTACCCAGATCGCCGAAGTTACGTGCATAAACCGAATAATCACCGCGCAGATGGCTGCCCCAGGCCACGTCGTTGATGCCGCCGCCGGTACCACCAAGGAACATAATGTCGCTATCGGTAAAGTGAATATCGAAGTTATCGCGGTCGAATCGCTTGCCCGCCCAGATGGAGGCGCTCTTAAACGGCCCGGAAAAATCAGCGAAGTTGCCCATTTCAACGTACAGCTGGCGTACGTTAAGGTGGTGGCTGTCGTTATCCTGCACCCAAGGGTCCGGGTTGGTCGCGCCATCGGCGAGCATGGTTTTAAAGTGCGCCCATGACCCGTCGCTGAAGGTCATTTTCTTGCCGAAACTCAACTCCACATAGTTATCTTTTTCATTGCCGAGACGGCCAACGTGGGCATCGCCGTTGAGCGAACTGGCCGGGGAGATGCCTGGACCGCCGCGCGCGCCTTTACCGTGGCTATCAACCAGCATCCCGGAACGGGCATAAGCGTTAAATTCAAAACCGTCGGTAAGGCTGGATTTCGCCAGCTGTTTGTCGGTGGCCTGCTGTTTTTGCTCGGTCGCTGCAGTGCGCCGGCTCAGGCCCTGTACCTGTTTTTCCGCTGCCGCCGCGCGCTGTTCTGCGGCGCTGGTACGTTGTTCCGCCTGCTGTGCCCGACGGCTGGCTTCTCCCGCTTCTTGCTCCGCATGATTAAGCCGGGCCTCCAGTTGCGCCAGCCGTTGTTCGATGGTGAGAGGCGCTGCACTCGCGCCCCAGGCCGAAAAAAGGGCGCAGCAAACCGCTGCGCTAATCAAAGAGATACGCATTTGAATCCTTATTTTTCCAGAAGTAGTGCGGTGTTGTACGCCTTACAGGGCGTGGTTTTCTCCAGATACCGACGACGTGTCCGACGGCGCGCGGCGTCCGGCGTCGAGGTCGGCGCGGATCTGCTCGTACTGGTCGTCCAGGCGATAGAAGCGACCAATCCACAGCATTGAGGCAACAATCAGCAGTGCCGGAATGTAGAGATAACAGGCTTTAATCGCCAGCATCGCGCTGTCGCTTTGCGCTTGGTTGGCGATATAGCCGCCGGAAGAGAGCAGCACGCCGGTAATCGCACCTGCGCCTGCCATGGCGACTTTACCGAGGAAGCCGTTGATCGAGGTTAAAATCCCGGCGGTGTTGATACCGGTTTTCCATACCCCGTAATCCACAGGATCGGCCTGCATAGAGAAGTAGATAGCCGTGCGTTGCCCTGCGCCAAGCGACAGCACGACGGCACCGGCAATCAGTCCCCAGCTATTAACGCCCGCCGCCATCATCATGCCCATCCCGATAAGGTTGATCGCGCTGGCAATCAGATAGACATGGCGTTTTTTCATGCGGCTGGCGAGCAGCGGCACGGTGAGGGTGCCGAGTAGTGGAACAAAAGTGGAGATCCCGGCAACGATCGCCGTCAGACCGTTATTGCCAACGTAGTAGTGGAAGAAGTAAACCAGCGCACCGGTCTGGAAGAAGAATGCTCCCCACATCAGGAAAATATTAATGGCGAACACAAGCCACGGACGGTTGGCGCGCAGGCTGACCCAGGCGCGTTTTAAGGTCATGCGTTCCTGAGTAATGCTGATATTTTCTTTGACGTTACGAAAACTCACCAGCAGGAAAAAGGTGGCAATCATGCCGAAAATCACGGCGGTATAGAAGAAACCGTGTTCCTGATTACCTTTGCCTAACGCGCCGACGAGGGGGAGAGTAGCGACCGCAACAATCGTCGCCCCAAGCGATCCCAGCAGAATACGCACCGCTGACAGGGTCGTGCGCTCCCGCGAGTCGTTCGTCAGAAACGGCAGCATCGCGCAGAACGGAATGTTGACGATGGTGTAGAGAAACGACAGGCACAGATAGGTGATAAACGCGTAAATCAGCTTACCGGTGGTGCCGAAATCGGGCACGTAGAAGGCCAGAATACACAACAGCCCAAAAGGCACCGCACCAATCAACAAGTACGGACGACAGCGCCCCCAGCGGGTGGTGGTGTTGTCGATAACCAGCCCCATCAGTACGTCGGCAACGCCATCTACCAGACGCGTGACGAGGAACATCAGGCCGACATAATAGGCGGGAAGGCCCATCACGTCGGTGTAAAAGAACATCAGATAAAGAGAAATCATCTGCCACACGAGGTTGCAGGAGAGGTCAGCGATGCCGTAGCCAACGCGCTGCCGCCACAGGGTAAAAGTTGTTTCTGCCATAAAATGAACTCGCTTATCGTTGTTGTTAAAGTCCGTACTGGCGAATAAACCAGGCCGGGGTACAGCTCCACGCATGGCAATAACTGTTTATCAGTTTGCTGCCATAAGGGGAAAACTCAGGGCGCGCCGGGTCAAAAATTTCCCAAAAGGTATCAGCGCCGTAATCGACCATTGCGCCCCAGTAGGCTTTGATCTGCGCAATCGCCTCCTCGCGCAGCCCGCACTGCAAGAGGGCGGCGATATAGTGGTGGCGCAGATAGGGCGTGTTCATGGCGATTACGGGGGGATTTTTCTCCAGGTTACGCATCATCTCCTGGCGCTGCTGAGGAGTACCGATTTCCGCCAGTACCAGCCAGATTTGCGAAGCCCACGAGACCTGTCGCTGCGCGCCGCTAACGTAAAAGCCTTGCTCTTGGTCCCATAGCCTATTGAGCGCTGCGGCTTTGAGCTGTTGCAGGCAGGTGTGATAGCTCGCCGCCCGTTCAGGTTCAAAACGTTCCGCCAGCCAGATCGCTCGTTGCAGGCAGTAAATCAACACTCCTTGTGCGGAAGCCTGTTTATTCAGCGACTCTTGCCAGTCGATAAATACCCACCAGTCGTCGCTGTCGCGCACAAGGCCTGAGTCATCGCAGCGGGTTAGCGCCAGATCGATCTGACGCTTAGCCGTGGGCCACAACTCGCGAGCGGTGGCAATATCCTCAGCGCTTTGCAGATAGTTGTAGAGAACATCGACAAAAAACAGTGAGTAATCAAACAGGAAGGTGTCATCAGCAATGACATCCGGCTGGACGAAAACGTTGGCCGACACCATGCCATCTTCTCGGGTATGTCCGGCGAAGAGGTACAGGCAGCGGCGCACCAGGTCGTGTCGGCAGAAAGTCACATCGTTGACCAGTGCCTGCAGGCGTAAATCGCCGAGCCACAGGCGGCGGTCGCGTTTGGGGCCGTCTTCGAAGACTTCCTGCATGCAGTTTTGCAGAGTCAGAACGGCAATCTGGTCGATCTCTCGCAGTTGCGGATCGGCGGAGATACTCGCTGGGCAAGTTTGGGTAGCCGAGGTCACGGCGTTTACCTGTATCTGGTCGAAACGCAGGCGGAATTTACTTGATACCGCTTTGACCTCGATTTTCAGGTAGCGGAAGCAGTAGCGGCGCGGCAGATCAATCTTTGCGGGCAGTACGTCAAGCCACAGATCCTGCTGCTGTAGCCAACTGCTGCTGAGCCAGCCCTGGTATTCGCTGAAGGGTTCACAGACTTCGCTGAGGGTTTCGCCAAAGGTGAGTTGCAGGTGTGCAGGGGCATCCGGCGGGCTTCCTGCGCTCTGGCAGAGCAAATGCAGGTAGCCGACATAGTGGCTGCCAAAATCGATGATGACGCTATCGCCGCTGGTCAGTTCGCGCTGATAAAAGGCCTCCAGGGTACTCACCGTTTCAGCACGCCAGCCAAATAGCGCGTGGGAGTCAGTCTGGGCTTCTATCACGGCGACAGGCGGGTGTAATTCGCTGCGCAGCGAGGGCCGGAGCACCTCGGCGGTGCGTAAAAAATCCTGGTGACGGGTCATCTTGACCTGAGAATTATGCTGAATAGCCTGTGACATACTGCGTCCTCTGTGTTTATTTGAGTGCAGCATAAGATGCCGCTGCCTGCGGCAACCACTCTGGCAATGCCAAAGCGTTTGAGAAAATGGCAATGATGGTGGGATGGGGAGGTTGGCGATCACAATTCCATAAATCTTGCTCGTGACGACCGCCAAAATGCATTATCTTGCCACTGCGCCGTATGCCGTTTTGGACTTAATAAATGATGATGTTGACCGTTGAGTATTATTTCACCCATCCGCAGGATAAGCTGGGGATGTACGCTAGTGACCCGGAAGATAATAGCCATGAGCATAGTCACGAGTTTGCCGAACTGGTGATTGTTGAAGAGGGACACGGTTTACACGTTATTAATGGTCGGCCTTTATATATTCAACAGGGCGATGTTTTTTACGTTCAGCCGGGCGATGTGCATTATTATGATGAGCTGGGGACGCTTAAGCTGATTAATGTGTTAATTAATCCGCTGGTTGAGTTTCGATATTTACAGCATCTTGATGCATTATTACATAAATTCTCGGCACAGCAGGCCTCTTGCTACGGTTGGCTGGCCCCGGATACCCGTCATATCTGCCGGGAGTTGGTTGAAAAAATATTCTCGGCTGAATGCCAGCAGGCTGAAAATAGCGCACTGCGCGAAGCTGCGTTTTTCCAGCTCGTTACCACCATTTTGCATGCGGAATCAGAAGCCGAATATAGCAATACAAAGTATAAGCTACATAAGTTGCTTACCTGGCTGCAGGAGCACTGTTTTGAAGAGCATAATTGGCAGCAATTGGCGGAGAAATTTCATCTGACCACGCGAACCGCTTTTCGCCATATTAAAGAGGCCACCGGGCTGACGCCGGATAATTATTTAAAACGCCTGCGTTTAGTTTCGGCCCGCGTAAAATTACGCGAAACCGATATGACGATTACAGAAGTAGCTTATTTATGCGGTTTCGCGAACAGTAACCACTTCACCACCTTATATAAAAAAGTGTTTGGCCTGACCCCCAGCGAAGACCGGCGTCGACTGCTGCGCTGAGACAAAGATCATTTCAACGGCACATTTTGTTCCTTTGCCCATTTGCGCAAACGACCACAGGCGTTGGCATAAGTTGACGAGGTGTTGAAGGAGATCATCCGCCCTAGCGTCCATTTGCCATACCATGGTTGGCCGTAAAGCGTGTTGTCATCCCGCGCTTCGATGCAGGCGGCAATCTGCTGTTTCGCCTGATGCAGGGCAGTAAGCAGAGCAGGGTAATTCAGCGATGGATAATCGGCATAGAACTTCTGCGCCAGCAGTCCGAGCTGGTTCCATTTAAAGCCGGTTTCCGGGAAGTCGATAGGTTGCCGGGTTTCGTCAAGAGTTACCCATTTGAGCACCAGCTCATTCCATCCCAGCAGATAGCAGACCAGATCGCGAACGCTCATCATCGTACC
Organism: Klebsiella sp. RHBSTW-00215; assembly: GCF_014103785.1. NCBI lineage: Bacteria > Pseudomonadati > Pseudomonadota > Gammaproteobacteria > Enterobacterales > Enterobacteriaceae > Klebsiella > Klebsiella sp. RHBSTW-00215. Next base: position 4,719,339 of record NZ_JABXQS010000001.1, on the reverse strand, counting down.
CTGCGCGTGACCAGCCAGGGCCTTTTCGTCCGTTTTGTCTTCGGGAATATGTGCCAGGTAATCGGCCAATTTAGCGAAGTTTTTTTCGATGGCTGCCAGTAGCTGAGCCTGGGTTTGCGGTACGCTCATAGCGAGTTCCTTTCTAAGTGACATGATTCCCCGGAGGCGATGCTGCGCATCTGTCCGGGCTACCCGTCTTCAGACGTCTGCGAACCGGTAGCCCGGGCAGGCGCTTTGCGCCGCCCCCGGGGGAAGCGCGCAGAGAATCAACCTAGCGCGCTCAGATGCTCTTCAAGACTACCGGTGTTCGCGGCGGCATTGATATGTTCAAAATAATCATACCAGCCGCTGGCGGCGATACCAGCCAACAGCGCATCGCGGGCCTGAGCGTCAGGAAAACGCCAGATCCCTAAAAAACGGTGTGGGGAAGCTTTATCGATAGCGGTATCGGTCTGGGCCAGCGTCAGGAGTTCAACGCCCCATTGCGCGAGGCCGCTCATTCCAGACTGAATGCCATTGATAAACTGCTGACGCTGCTCCACAGACAGCGCGTGCCAGGCGGGGTTAGGGGTATAAAGTTCGACTAAATAGTGGGACATAACGGATGACTCCTTTGGGTTGATATCCAGATCATGAGAGACTTTTTCCTGCCAGCGTACCGGCGGCGACTTTCGCCAACAGTTCGGATAGCTGGGTGCGTTCCTGCGCTGAGAGGTGGCTGAATAAGCCAGCAATCCAACGGCCGTGCTGGGCGAAGACGTTGCCGATTAGCTGCTTGCCCTCAGGGGTTAATGCGATGCGCATGGCCCGGCCATCAAGAGGGTCGGCATGACGCTCAATTAACTGGTCACGCTCAAGACCGTTAAGCAGCCCGGTAATGGTTGCCCGGGTGACGCCTGCTTTTTCCGCCAACACGTTGGGAGCGAGACCGTCGGTTGCGGCATCGAGCAAAAACAGCAGCACGAAACGTCCCTCGGATAATCCCCACGGAGCCAGCAGCGTTGCGCAATCGCGGTCGATGGCAGCCGCTAACGATAGAGTTTGAAAACAGAGGCGGATATTGTCGACGTCAGCAAGCTGATGACGCTCGGCCTCCTGCAGCAGCGAAAGGTATTTTTGTTCAAGTTCCATAACAGCCTTAGCCATATAGTATGGTGCCTAACTATATGATTGAAGCGATAGACGATCAAGCGAAAAATGTGGAGATTGAGGACAAGCCTGGCCTGAACGCCGAGCCTGTTTTTTTGCCGGATGGCGGCTGACGCCTTACCCGGCCCTGGACATTTCCCGGAGGCGATGCTGCGCATCTGTCCGGGCTACCGTTCTCAACAATCTGCGGGTCGGTAAGGTTTACTCTTCCGGGGTATTGGCCTGTACGTGGCGACCGCTGGCGACAAAATTTCCTGTGCCGAGATGATGCAACGTATTGATCTTATCGTCGTCGAACTGCCAGCGACCGGTGACGAACGCGCGCTCATCTGCAGCGGCTGAAACCACCTCGCCAAACAGGGTGTCGTACTGCTCCTGAGCCGCCGTTGGCGGCAGCAGGCGGCACTCCATCCACGCCAGACATTTCTCTTCGATCAGCGGCAATCCCAGCTCCGGGCCTTGCACCACCGGAATGCCGTAAGCGTTAAATTTATCCTCATCGCGCCCGCTGATGCTGCCGACCGCGTAGGTCCAGCTTGCTGCCTCCACCCCCGGGACGACGATGCCGAAGGTACCGTTGCGCTCAATAATTTCCCGCGTCCAGGCGCTTTTATCCACCACGATAGCCAGCCTTGGCGGCGCGAACTCCACCGGCATCGACCACGCGGCGGCCATGACGTTACGGCGTTGAGACTGGGCGTCATAGCTGGTTATCAGAATGGTCGGGCCATGATTAAGCAGGCGACTGGCGTACTGGAGTTCCACGTGGCGAAAACGGCTCATATGCGTTCCTTGGTAAATGGGTCTGATGCCTGACCACACGTTAATCCGCAATGAAAATGTAATCAATACGTCATACAGGCTCCCTATAGTCGGCGGCACGATACCCTAAATAATTCGAGTTGCAGGAAGGCGGCAAGTGAGCGAATCCCCTGGAGCTTACTTTGGTAAGTGACTGGGGTGAACGAATGCGGCCAACGCACATGCAACTTGAAGTATGACGGGTAAAAGTCCCAAAGAGGATCACAATATGTTAGCTCCCCTGAATTTATCTCAGGTGAGCGCGGCCCGGCGGATGTTGACCGCTGGCAGAGCATCGCTTTCCCAATGGGGAGGGCGATAATGCGCGCGCTTACCGGCATCAAACTCGACGGCGTTTCCTTCGCCTTCGGCACTCATACCGTTCTTAATCAGATCAGTCTGCATATCGACGCGGGCAGCATCGTTGCGCTGCTGGGGCCTTCGGGCTGCGGCAAAAGCACGCTGCTGCGCTTGCTCGCTGGGCTAACCGTACCTGCCCGCGGTGAAATTCACTTCGGCGATCGTCTGGTGGCGAAAACCGGCTGGGGAATGCCCCCGGAACAGCGCGATCTCGGTATGGTCTTTCAGGATTATGCTCTGTGGCCGCATATGACGGCCGCGCAGAACGTGGCTTTTCCGCTGCGTATGCGCGGTGTAGCGCGTCACCAACGGCAAAAGCGTGTCGAGGAGGCGCTGGCGATGGTCGGTCTCAACGGCTTTGCTGACCGTAAACCGTCGGGGCTTTCCGGCGGTCAGCAGCAGCGCGTCGCCCTGGCCCGCGCCATTGTGGCAGAACCCCGCGTGCTGCTGTTTGATGAGCCGCTCTCCAACCTCGACAGCGAACTGCGCGAGTCGCTATGCGTGGAGATGAGCCGCCTGCTGCGCCAGTTGGGTATTACAGCCGTCTACGTCACCCACGACCGTCGCGAAGCCGAGCTGCTGGCAGACAAGATTGTGCATTTATCTGCGGGCAGCATTGCCGCCGTCCGCGCCGTTACTTCATCCTCAGGGGAACCCGCATGAAAACCGTTATGACCATTAAGACAGGAGTTGCGCTCGCGATTATGTTATCGACCACCATGATCTCCAGCGCCCACGCGCTGACCGTATACACCGCCGGCCCGGGCTCTCTGGCGAAAAGTCTCGCCAGCGGCTATGAGAAGAAAACCGGGGTGAAGGTGAATATTTTCCAGGCCACTACCGGCAAGGTGATGGCGCGTCTTGAAGCCGAACAGGCGAACCCGCAGGCGGACGTGCTGATCTCCGCTTCCTGGGACACGGCGGAGGATTTGCATAACCGCGGCTGGCTGCTGGCGTATCAGAGCGCTAATGCCGATAGAGTTCCGGCGAATCTGAAATCCGCTGATTACGTCGCTCAGGGTATTTCGGCGCTGGGGATCGTCTGGAACACCAAAAGCGGCACCCCGGAGCCGAAAGAGTGGCGCGACCTGACCGAAGCCGCGTTCAAAGATAAAGTCACCACGCCGGACCCGGCGCTCTCCGGCGCGTCGCTGGATTTGCTGATCGGGTTACAGAATGGCATGGGTGATAAAGCCTGGGCGCTGTTTGACGAGCTGAAAAAGAACGGCATGGTGGTCAGCGGGCCGAATGCCCAGGCGGTAACGCCGGTGATGCAGGGGGCGAAAGCGGCGGTCTTCGGCGCGGTGGACTATGTTTCTTACGGCAATATTCATCAGGGCGAATCGCTGAAGGTGATTTTCCCGGCCAGCGGTACGGTTATTGCGCCGCGTCCAATGATGATCCTTAAAACCAGCCAGCATGCAGACGATGCTAAAGCTTTTGTTGACTATGTCCTGTCCCCGGAAGGTCAGACGCAGGTCGCCGATGCCTGGTTAATGCCCGCCCGTAGCGATGTTCAGGCTAAGCGTCCGCTGCTCAATGAGCTGAAAATTCTGCCGACCACCAGCGATGGCAACAGCGAACGTAGCGCGGTCCTTTCACGTTTTAATTCGCTCTTCGCGCAGTAAATCGATTTCCCCGGGTTGCGAAACGTTGCTCGGCCAAAGTAGCCCAGTCATACAGTAGCGCCTCCGGGAAGATGCAACGCTGAGGCATCAGGGGCCCGGCGCATCTCCCGGAGACGGCGCTGGCGCGCCTGTCCGGGCTACCGGATCGCAGACGGCTGTGACCCCGTAGCCCGGTCAGCGCAGCGCCACCGGGAAGACACAAAGCCGGGGCATCAGGAGCCCGGCGCATCTCCCGGAGGCGGCGCTGGCGCGCCTGTCCGGGCTATCGGATCGCAGACGGGGATCGTTTCCAGGAAACTACCGTGAAACAGAAACTTATTTCGACGGGAACGCTAACGGCGCTGCTGGTGCTGGTGGCGTTACCGCTCTTTTTTATCGTCCTACAGGCGATATTCCCCCAGTTTAGCGCCGGTTCGCTGGGCGGCGCGTTCAGCGGCGTATCGACGCTGATTGCCGACCCGCAGCTGCCGACGATGCTTGGCGGCACCCTATGGGTGGCCTGCGGCGTAGCGCTGATGAGCGTGATTATCGGTTTGCCGCTGGGCGTGCTGCGCGGATTGTTTAACTTGCCGCTGCCGCGCCTGTGGGATCTGCTATTTCTGATCCCCTTTCTTACGCCACCGTATATTGCCGCGCTGTCATGGATGCTGGTACTGCAAAGCAACGGCTATCTGCAACAGCTGACCGGCTGGGATCTGAACGATCTGCTGTTCAGCCGCAGCGGGATCGTGCTGGTGATGACCCTCAACATCTTCCCGGTGGTCTATTTTGCGGTCTCGCGCAGCCTGCTGGCGAGCGGTCAGCGACTGGCGATAGTGGCGCGGGTGCACGGAGCCAGCGCCTGGCGGGCGTTCTGGCATATCACGCTGCCGATGCTTTCTCCGGCGCTGGCGGCGGGGATGCTGCTGGCGTTTACCCTCGCCATTGAAGAGTATGGCGTTCCGGCGGCGCTCGGTTCACGGGCGGGGCTGGTGATGCTCACCGTCGGGATAGAGAAAAAGCTCGCCGACTGGCCTATCGACCTGCCGGGCGCGTCGCTGCTGTCGTTGCTGCTGATTGCGGTAGCGCTGCTGGCCTGGTGGCTGCAAAAGCGGCTGGTTGGCGATAAAGAAGTGACCAGCGTCACCGGCAAGCCGGGAGAGAATAGCGGGGCGGATTTAGGCTGGCTGACGCTTCCGGCGGTGTTGTTTATGGCGAGCATCGGCGGGTTGGCGGTGCTGCTGCCGGGGGCATCAATGGTGTTGACCAGCCTGATGGGGACGCTGTCGGGTGGTATTCATGCCGACAATTTTACCTTCAGACATTTCGATGCGCTGTTTGCCCAGCAGGGCGATGCGCTGTCAGCGTTGGGGACCAGCCTTTCGCTGGCGCTGGCTTCAGCGTTGATCGTCGGCCTGATTGGTCTTCTGGCGGCCTGGCTGGTGCTGGTGCAGAAAATCAGAGGGAGTGCGATTGTCGATGCATTATCGCTGATGCCAGCAGCGCTGCCGGGCGTGGTGGTCGGCGTTGGGCTGATTCTGCTGTGGAATCAGCCGTTCTGGCCGGTTTCTCCCTATAACACCTGGTTTATGCTGCTGCTTTCTTATTGCTGTCTGCTGCTGCCGTGGCCGGTGCGCTATGTCGGCAGCGCGCTGCGTCAACTCGGTAACAACCTTGAACCGGCGGCGCGGGTGCACGGCGCAACGCCATTGCAGGCGCTACGTTTGATCGTTCTGCCGCTGGTATTTCCGGCGCTGCTGGCGGCAATGCTGATGGTGTTTGCCGTGGCTTCCCGCGAGCTGGTGACCTCGCTGCTGCTGGCTCCGGCGGGGACGCAAACCGTGGCGGTGTTTATCTGGCGTCAGTTTGAGCAGGGCTCGGTAGGACAGGGGATGGCAATGGCTTCCCTGACGCTATTTACTGGCCTGGCTTTAATGCTCAGCGCGCTGGCGCTGATGCAGCGGGGCACGCGTGAATAAAGGCGATCGCACAAAATAGCTGGTCAGGCAGAAAAAACAGGCTATAAATGTCGGACACCGATTGCTGGAGGCATTGATGAGTCCATTTTTAAGCGCCTATTTTTCTCGTCTGGGCTGGACGGGAACCCCTGAAGTATCGATTAACACCCTGCGTGAACTGCATATCCACCATAACGGCGCGATCCCGTTTGAGAACCTGGATGTGTTGCTGCCCAGAGAGATGCATCTCGACGATCGGACGCTGGAAGATAAGTTGATTCATGGCCGTCGTGGCGGTTACTGCTTTGAGCAAAATGGTCTGCTGGAAAGAGCGCTGCGCGAGATTGGCTTTAACGTGCGCAGCCTGCTGGGACGGGTGGTGTTGGCGAACCCGCCGCATATGCCGCCGCGTACTCATCGGCTGCTGCTGGTGGAGGTCGAGGGAGAACGCTGGATTGCCGATGTCGGTTTTGGCGGTCAGACTCTGACCGCGCCGATTAAGCTGCTGGCGGATGTTGAACAAACCACGCCGCACGGTGAGTATCGCCTGATTTATGAAGGGGATGAATGGGCGCTGCAGTTCAGCCATCACGGTCACTGGCAGTCGATGTACCATTTTGATTTGGGTCGTCAGTACGCTTCTGACTACGTGATGGGCAACTTCTGGTCGGCACACTGGCCGCAGTCGCACTTTCGTCATCATCTGCTGATGTGCCGCCATTTACCGGACGGTGGCAAGATGACGTTAACCAATTTCCACTTTACCCATTGGGATAAAAACCATGTGGTCGAAAAGCTGGACTTACCGGATGTTCCGGCGCTGTACGAAGCGTTGCAAACACGTTTCGGCCTCGGTGTTGACGATGCGAAATATGGCTTTAGCGAAGCGGAGTTAGCGGCGGTGATGGCGGCGTTTGATACGCATCCGGAGGCGGGGAAGTAGGTTTTGACGTTTTACCCTCACCCTAACCCTCTCCCTGGAAGGGAGAGGGGATCGTACGGTGCGGAGTTTGAGTTCTGCGCCGGTCTGCCTTTCTCCCTCTCCCCGCATTTGGGGAGAGGGTCGGGGTGAGGGGAAAGACTCATCGCCTTGAACGTACCACCTGATAGCGGCGGGTGAAATACTCCACCGGGGCGCTCCAGACGTGAACCAGGCGGGTGAACGGAAATATCAGGAAGATGGTCATCCCCAGCACCAGATGGATACGATAAATCCACGCCACGCCGTCAAGATGCGTCGACGCGCCGCCGTGGAAAGTCACGACCGCCTGCGCCCAGTCCACCAGTTTTAGCATTTCGCTACCGTCCGGGTGCTGTGCGGAGAACGGAATGGTCGTCAGGCCGAGCGCGCACTGAATCAGCAGAATGCTTAGAATCAGGATATCAGCGGTGGTGGAGGTGGCGCGAATGCGTGGATTCGTCAGACGACGAACCAGCAGGCCGATACCGCCGACCAACGTCAGCACACCGCAAACCCCGCCAAGGATCATCGCCATCAACTGCTTCTGCGACATCGGCAGGAACCAGGAATAGACCCAGTGCGGCGTCAACATGCCGAAGAAGTGGCCGAAGAAGATCCCGAGAATGCCGATATGGAACAGGTTCGACCAAAGTACCATCCCGCGCTTATCCAGCATCTGGCTTGACGAGGCGCGCCAGGTGTACTGTCCGTAATCGTAGCGCAGCCAGCTGCCGATCAGGAAAACCGTGCCGCAGAGGTAGGGGTAGATATCGTAAAAGAAGACGTTAAGGTACTGTATCATTTCGGGCCTCCGGCACGGACGTCGACATACTGCGGTGCCACGTCCTGGCTAAAGCGTCGTTGATAAGACTGCATTGGGGAGCTGTCGCAGGCAGTGGCGTTATCTTCGATAAACTTCACCTGCTCCTCCTCCCACACTGCATCCAGCGCCTGGCGGGTATCGTCACGCTTTTCCCCCGCCACCTGTTTCGTGACACTGTCACTGTTTAACTGACTATCAGCCAGCGCCAGCAGCACATCAAACAGCCGATAGTATTCGCACTCCCTTTGCTTTAGCCGCCCGCCGAGCAGCGCCAGAATCGGCGCAACGTTCTGTAAACCCTCGCGGGCTTCGTTCTCCGGTAAGATGCTCAGATACTCCAGATACAGCGGCAGGTGGTCCGGCAGTTCGCGGCTGTTTAGCTGCAAACCGGCCTGTTCATACTGGCCCATTAAATCAACCATCGCCTGACCGCGATCGCGGGATTCGGCGTGGACGTGTTCGAACAGCAGCAGCGAAGTAGCACGCCCGCGCTCGAACACTTCGCACCATTCGGCCTGTCGGTCGAGGAGCTTCGCCGCCAGCAGCGGCCCGACGAAAGGTAGCAGCTCCGGAGCATCGGCGCTGACCAGCGTCAGCGCCTCCTCACGGTTCTCCCACAACACTTCGTCCGGATACTCCAGCAGCAGACCAATGACTTTGAGGATCTGCATTATTCTCCCTCCCCGTGTTTGCGCACGCCACCGATGTCAATGGCGTCGATGCGCCGACTGTTGAAGAGGTTGAACTTGGTATCTGACCCGTGGCAGCCATCGCCGAAGGTGAAGCCGCAGCCGTTTTTCTCCGGGAAAGCGTCTTCCGCCATTTCGCGGTGGCTGGTTGGGATCACAAAGCGGTCTTCGTAGTTGGCTATCGCCAGATAGCGGTACATGTCCTCAACTTGTTCCACGCTTAAGCCAACTTCTTCGATGGCGCGGGTATCGGTGACGCCTTCCACTGTTTGGGAGCGTTTGTAGTGGCGCATCGCCATCATGCGTTTCAGGGCACGCAGCACCGGGCCGGTATCGCCCGCACTGAGCAGATTGGCGAGGTATTGCACCGGAATACGCAGGCTTTCTACCGCCGGGAGAATGTTGCCGTTGCTCGGCAGGCCGCCCGCATCGGCGACCGACTGAATCGGTGACAGCGGTGGGACGTACCAGACCATCGGCAGAGTGCGGTATTCCGGATGCAGCGGTAGGGCCAGCTTCCAGTCCATCGCCAGCTTGTAGACCGGGGATTTCTGCGCTGCGTCAATCACGTTATGCGGAATGCCTTGCTTCAACGCCTCTTCGATCACCGCCGGGTCATGCGGATCGAGGAACACGTCGCACTGGCGCTCGTAGAGATCGGTTTCATGTTCGGTGCTGGCCGCTTCTTCGATGCGGTCCGCGTCATAAAGCAACACCCCGAGGTAACGGATGCGCCCGACGCAGGTTTCGGAGCAGACCGTCGGTTGTCCGGATTCGATACGCGGGTAGCAGAAGATGCATTTCTCCGACTTGCCGCTCTTCCAGTTAAAGTAGATTTTTTTGTACGGACAGCCGCTGATGCACAGTCGCCAGCCGCGGCATTTGTCCTGGTCGATCAGTACGATACCGTCTTCTTCACGCTTGTAGATAGCGCCGCTCGGGCAGGTGGCGACACAGCTTGGGTTGAGACAGTGTTCGCACAGACGCGGGAGATACATCATGAAGGTGTTTTCGAACTGACCGTACATCTCCTTTTGCATTGCGGCAAAGTTCTGGTCGTGGGCACGCTTTTCAAACTCGCCGCCGAGCAGTTCTTCCCAGTTCGGGCCCCATTCAATCTTGTTCATACGCTGGCCACTGATCAGCGAACGCGGGCGGGCGGTGGGCAGATGTTTACCTTCTGCCGCGTTGTGCAGATGTTGGTAGTCGTAGGTGAACGGTTCGTAATAGTCGTCAATGCCCGGAATCAGCGGGTTGGCAAAGATTTTAGACAGTACGCCGACACGGTTGCCGAGGCGCGGAGTGAGCTTGCCGGTAATGCTGCGAACCCAGCCTCCTTGCCACGCCTCCTGATCTTCCCAGTTCTTCGGATAGCCGATACCCGGTTTGGTTTCCACGTTGTTAAACCATGCGTATTCCATCCCTTCACGGCTGCTCCAGACGTTTTTACAGGTGACCGAGCAGGTGTGGCAGCCAATGCATTTGTCGAGATTGAGAACCATGCCGACCTGTGAGCGTATTTTCATTTTTTCGCCTCCTGAACCTGATCGCGACCTTCGTCATCCAGCCAGTCAATATTTTTCATTTTGCGGATCATGATGAACTCATCGCGGTTGGAGCCGACGGTGCCGTAGTAGTTAAAACCGTAGGCCAGTTGGGCATAGCCGCCGATCATATGCGTCGGTTTCGGACACACGCGGGTGACCGAGTTATGGATCCCGCCGCGCCGACCGGTGACTTCCGAGCCCGGAATATTCATCAGGCGTTCCTGAGCGTGATACATCATGGTCATGCCCGGCGGTACGCGCTGGCTGACCACCGCACGGGCGGTGAGCGCACCGTTGGCGTTAAAGGCTTCAATCCAGTCGTTATCCTCAATGCCCAGCTCTTTGGCGTCGGTTTCGCTAAGCCACACAATCGGCCCGCCGCGCGACAGGGTCAGCATCAGCAGGTTTTCACTGTAGGTGGAGTGGATGCCCCATTTCTGGTGCGGCGTCAGGAAGTTAAGCGCTTTCTCCGGGAATCCGTTAGGGGGGATCTCCTTCATATGGCTGACGCTGCGGGTGTCGATTGGCGGGCGATAGGCCACCAGGCTTTCACCAAAGGCGCGCATCCAGGGGTGATCCTGATATAGCTGTTGGCGACCGGACAGCGTACGCCAGGGGATCAGTTCATGGACGTTGGTATAGCTGGCGTTATATGAAACGTGTTCGCTTTCCAGGCCTGACCAGGTCGGGCTGGAGATAATCTTGCGCGGCTGGGCCTGAATATCGCGAAAGCGGATTTTTTCATCCTCTTTATTCAGCGCCAGATGGGTATGTTCACGCCCGGTAAATTCGCCGAGCGCCTGCCAGGCTTTTACCGCCACCTGACCGTTGGTTTCCGGGGCGAGGGAGAGGATCACCTCCGAGGCGTCAATGGCGCTATCAATGCGCGGACGGCCTTTTGCCGGGCCATCAAGTTTGACGTAGTTAAGCTTGCCGAGGAAATCGACCTCGCTCTGGGTGTTCCACGAAATGCCTTTGCCGCCGTTGCCCAGCTTGTCGAGCAGCGGGCCGAGAGAGGTGAAACGCTCGTAAGTGGCCGGATAGTCACGCTCAACGACGGCAATCGACGGGGCGGTTTTACCGGGGATTAAATCGCATTCGCCCTTGCGCCAGTCGAGCACGTCAAAGGGTTGCGACAGCTCCGCCGGGGAGTCGTGCTGCAGCGGCACCAGCACCACATCGGTCTCTTTGTCGAGATGACCGACGCAGACTTCGGAGAAGGTTTTGGCGATATCCTTATAGATTTCCCAGTCGCTTTTCGCCTCCCACGCAGGGTCAACGGCGGCGGAGAGCGGGTGGATAAACGGATGCATATCCGAGGTGTTCATATCGTCTTTTTCGTACCAGGTGGCGGTCGGCAGAACGATATCGGAGAACAGGCAGGTGCTGGACATGCGGAAATCAAGGGTCACCAGCAGGTCGAGCTTGCCCTCGATGGCGGCAGTTTGCCACTCCACCTCTTCGGGCTTCACGTCATCGGTCGCACCTAGCTCATCGCCCTGAATCCCGCTGTCGGTACCCAGCAGATATTTAAGCATGTACTCGTGGCCCTTGCCGGAGGAACCCAGCAGGTTGGAGCGCCAGATAAACAGGTTACGTGGGTGGTTCTTGCCGTTATCCGGCTGCTCGCAGGCAAAGCGGATATCGCCGGACTTCAGCGCCTGAGCGGTAAAGTCGGCCGGGGAAAGACCTGCGGCGGCGGCCTGCTGTTTGATGGTGAGCGGATTGACGCCCAGCTGCGGCGCAGAGGGGAGCCAGCCCATACGCTCGGCGCGCACGTTAAAGTCGATCAAGTGACCGCTAAATTTACTGGCGTCCGCCAGCGGCGACAGCAGCTCCTGAGCGGTAAGTTTTTCATAGCGCCACTGGCAGGCGTGATTGTAGAAATAGGAGGTGCTGTTCATCTGGCGCGGCGGGCGGTTCCAGTCGAGGGCGAACGCCAGCGGTAGCCAGCCGGTTTGCGGGCGCAGCTTCTCCTGGCCGACGTAGTGCGACCAGCCGCCGCCGCTCTGACCAACGCAGCCGCAGAACACCAGCATATTGATCATCCCGCGGTAGTTCATATCCATGTGATACCAGTGGTTGACACCGGCTCCGAGGATAATCATCGACCGACCGTGGGTTTTATGTGCGGTATCGGCGAATTCCAGGGCGATCTGCTCGATATGCTGGCGTGGAACGCCAGTGATCTGTTCGGCCCACGCCGGGGTATAGGCTTTCACTTCAGCAAAATCTTTTGCCGCGTTGGCGTCCTCTAAGCCGCGATCGAGTCCGTAGTTGGCGAGGATCAGGTCATAAACGCTCACTACCAGGCCGGTTTCGCCATTGGCCAGCGGCAGCTCTTTGACCGGGAGCTGATGAATCGTCACTGGATCTTGTTTGACGCTACGAAAGTGCGGATTTTCGTTGCCGCCGAAGTAGGGAAAACCAACCGAAACGACGCTATCGTGGCTTTCCAGCAGCGACAACGTTAATTCTGTTTCTTGCCCGGCAGCCCGCTGCTCAAGGTTCCATTTACCTTTTTCACCCCAGCGGAAGCCAATTGAACCGTTAGGCGCGACCAGCTCGCCTGCGCTGTTATACGCCACGGTTTTCCATTCCGGATTGTTGCTTTCGCCCAGCCCGTCAACCAGATCGGAGGCCCGTACCATACGCCCCGGCACGTAGCTACCATCTTCGCGCGGGTCGAGCATCACCAGCATCGGCATATCGGTATAGGTGCGGCAATAGTTGAGGAAGTAATCGCTGGGGTTATCAAGGTGAAACGCTTTAAGGATCACGTGGCCCATCGCCATCGCCAGCGCGCTGTCGGTACCCTGTTTTGGGGCCAGCCACTGATCGCAAAGCTTGGCGACTTCCGAATAATCCGGGGTAATGGCGATGGTTTTCGTGCCCTTGTAACGGACTTCGGTAAAGAAGTGGGCGTCCGGCGTGCGAGTCTGCGGAACGTTGGAACCCCAGGCGATAATGTAGCTGGAGTTGTACCAGTCGGCGGATTCCGGGACATCGGTTTGCTCGCCCCAGGTCATTGGCGATGCGGGAGGCAGATCGCAATACCAGTCGTAGAAGCTCAGGCAGGTACCGCCAAGCAGCGACAGGTAACGGGTACCGGCGGCGTAAGAGACCATCGACATCGCCGGGATCGGCGAGAAGCCAGCGACGCGGTCCGGGCCGTAGTTTTTAATCGTCCAGACGTTGGCGGCGGCAATCAGCTGGTTCAGTTCTTTCCAACTGGAGCGGATAAAACCCCCTTTACCGCGCACCTGTTTGTAGCTGAGGGTTTTGACCGGGTCCTGCATGATGCTGTCCCAGGCCATCACCGGATCCGGATGCTGAGCCAGCGCCTCGCGCCATAGCTCGATCAGCCGCTTGCGCGCCAGCGGATACTTCAGGCGGTTAGCGCTGTAAAGATACCAGGAGTAGCTTGCGCCGCGCGGACAACCACGGGGTTCGTGGTTGGGCAGGTCAGGGCGGGTGCGCGGGTAGTCGGTTTGCTGGGTTTCCCAGGTGACCAGCCCGTTCTTAACGTAAATCTTCCAGCTGCATGAGCCCGTACAGTTCACACCGTGCGTTGAGCGGACAATCTTGTCGAACTGCCAGCGCTGACGGTAGCTATCTTCCCAGTCGCGGTTGGTGTTGTACACCTGACCATGACCGTTGGCAAAGGTCTCGCCTTTCTGCTTAAAGTAGCGAAAGCGATCCAGTAGTTTACTCATGACATTTCTCCTGCTTCGATAATGTACGGCATCGTGCCATTGCCGGATGGCTTATCCGGCCTACAAGACCGTTCGATCCCGTAGGCCGGATAAGGCGTTAGCCGCCATCCGGCAAATTTCTCGTTATTTTTTTGCCGGTGTGCGTCGGCCATAGACCAACCACGTCACCAGCACACACACGACGTAGAAGACAAAGAACACTTTCATGGCCCCGACCGGCGAGCCGGTCATCGCCAACGACGTACCGAAGGCTTTCGGGATAAAGAAGCCGCCAATCGCGCCGATGGCCGAGATAAACCCGAGCGCCGCCGCGGTATCGGTCACCGCTTCATGCTGGGCCTGTTCGTCGCTGCCGCCGCGCTTCTTAACGCTCTCGATAGTGATCTGACGGAAAATTACGGCGATCATCTGGAAGGTGGAGCCGCTGCCGAGACCGGCGGTCAGAAACAACCCCATAAACACCACGTAAAAGGCGAGGAAGCTGCCGGAACCGGAGCCAGGCAGGGTGAGGAACAGCAGGCCGGTAAATAGCGCCATCAGGATAAAGTTGATCAGGGTGACCCGGACGCCGCCGAGACGGTCGGAGATAATGCCGCCGAATGAACGCGCCAGCGCGCCGATGAACGGCCCGAAGAAGGCCAGCTTGAGGATGTTGACGTCCGGGAACTGCGTTTTCGCCAGCATCGCAAAACCGGCGGAAAAGCCGATAAAAGAACCAAACGTCGCCAGATATAACAGGCTTAACAGCCACATATGCGGGCGCTTCAGGACCGGGAGCTGATCGCGAACCGAAGCCTTTGAGCTGGCGATATCGTTCATGCCCACCCAGGCAGCAATGGTGGCGATGACCAGCAGTGGTACCCAGACAATAGCCGCGTTGCTTAGCGCGAGGATGGAGCCATCTTCCTGGGGAACCCCGTGAACGCCGAGGAACGCGAATATCGGCAGGAAGATCACTGCCGGAGCAATCATCTGCATCACGCTGACGCCGAGGTTGCCGAGCCCGCCGTTCACCCCCAGCGCGCTGCCCTGTTTGGCTTTGGGAAAGAAAAAGCTGATATTTCCCATGCTGGAAGCAAAGTTGGCACCAGCAAAACCGCACAGCAGGGCAATGGTGATAAATACCCAAAATGGAGTAGCGGTATTTTGAATAGCAATTCCCAGCCAGATGCAGGGCACCACCAGAATAATCGTGCTTAATACTGTCCAGTAGCGCCCGCCAAATATAGGCACCATAAAGGAGTAGGGTACGCGTAATATTGCTCCGGAAAGTGAAGGCAGGGCGGTTAATAAAAAGAGTTGATCGGTGGTGAAATTAAATCCGACTTTATTGAGATTGACCGCGACGGCACTAAATAGCATCCACACGCAAAAGGCGAGTAGCAGGCAAGCCACAGAAATGCAAAGATTCCTCCGCGCTATTTTCTTTCCCTTATTTTCCCAGAATGCCGCGTTTTCTGGCTTCCACTTTTTTAAAAGGTAATGATTCTTCTTCTCATTTTCTGTCGACATATTGCCCTCGAATGAACAGTATTCAGTGAAAAGAATAAATAAGTAAAAACAGTAAATTAAGAAAATACTGTATGCAGAGGTGGTTTTTTTATCCGTTGTAATGATTGAAGAATAGATAAGAAAAGCGCGTCATAAGGAGACGCGCGAATAATCGGGGGGGATTATTTGTTACAGAATGTAACGCTGAATTAAAATAACTCCATCGATATATAATAGTTTATATAACGGTTGAAGGTGGCATCATCAATTTCCTGCATCCCCAACGCGTAAATACCATCGAGGCCGCAGACCAGGGCGATCAGCCGCCAGGCGATACTTTCCGCGTTGTCCTTGGGCTGAAACTCACCCGCCTCGATTCCGCCCAGGATAATCTTCAGCGTCTCTTCATGCCACATGCTCATGGTTAACAGGTATGCGCCTTTGATATCGCTGTCGCTGTCGGCCAGCAGCTGTGCTTCGCGCCATAAGCGAATATAGGGCTCAAGCCTGCCGTCATCGCTCCCGACCATTGAAAACAGGCGCTCGCGCCAGCTGGCATCATTGCTGACCAGCGGCATATCGAGCATTTCTCGGATCAGGCGCACAAAGGTATGGGCTTTTAACTCGCCAGTGGAAGTGAAGTGGTGATGCAACTGCCCGGCGGCAACGCCAGCCTCAGCCGCTATCTGGCGGACGGTCATCGCGCCCAGTCCGCCTCTTAGCGCCACGCGCATGGCTGCCAGAACAATGACTTCCCGACGCGCATCGCGATTTAAATAGCTCATAACGTTCCGTGACCCCTGTTTTTTTGGCGATAGTAACAAAAAGTTGGACACTCGTTCAACATTGCGGCAGGATCGCCATCCTGGACAAATGTCCAATTTCAACATTGAGGAAAAGTAGTATGTCTCGGCAATGGTTGACGCTGATGGCGATTTTGTTGGTTTATATTCCGGTGGCGATTGACGCCACGGTACTGCATGTGGCTGCGCCGACGCTAAGCGTGGCGCTGGGAACCAGCGGCAATGAGCTGCTGTGGATTATTGATATCTATTCGCTGGTGATGGCCGGTATGGTGCTGCCGATGGGCGCGCTGGGCGATAAAATCGGCTTCAAACGGCTGCTGCTACTCGGTAGCGGTATTTTTGGCGCGGCATCGCTGGCGGCGGCGTTTTCACCCACGGCAGCGACGCTCATTGCTTCCCGCGCGCTGTTAGCGGTAGGGGCCGCGATGATCGTCCCGGCAACGCTCGCCGGGATCCGTAGCACCTTCTCGGAAGCCCGCCATCGTAACATGGCGCTCGGCCTGTGGGCGGCGGTCGGCTCCGGCGGTGCGGCATTTGGCCCGCTGGTTGGCGGCATGCTGCTGGAGCATTTCTATTGGGGCTCGGTATTCCTGATCAACGTACCGATCGTGCTGGTGGTGATGGCGATTAATGCCAAAGTGGTCCCACGCCAGCCCGCGCGGCGCGAACAGCCGCTCAATTTATTCCAGGCGTTGACCCTTATTGCCGCCATATTGATGCTGGTATTTAGCGCCAAAACGGCGCTGAAAGGGCAAATGGCGCTGTGGATAACCGGGCTGGTGGCGATTGCTGGCGCAGCGATGCTGACATGGTTTGTGCGTAAGCAGCTCTCGGCGGCACGCCCGATGGTCGATATGCGTCTGTTTACCCACCGCATTATTTTAAGTGGTGTGATGATGGCGATGACGGCGCTGATCACCCTGGTCGGTTTCGAGCTGCTAATGGCGCAGGAACTCCAGTTTGTGCATAACAAAACGCCTTTTGAGGCCGGGCTATTTATGCTGCCAGTGATGGTAGCCAGCGGGTTTAGCGGGCCGATTGCCGGGATGCTGGTGTCACGATTAGGGCTGCGCGAGGTGGCGACCGGCGGCATGTTGTTGAGCGCCCTGAGCTTCCTCGGCCTGTCGATGACCGATTTCAGCACTCAGCAGTGGCAGGCCTGGGGGCTGATGACGCTACTGGGCTTCAGCGTCGCCAGCGCGCTGCTCGCCTCCAGCTCAGCGATTATGGCTGCCGCGCCGAAGGAGAAAGCCGCAGCGGCAGGAGCCATTGAAACCATGGCCTACGAGCTGGGTGCAGGCCTGGGGATTGCGCTATTTGGCCTGATCCTGACTCGTAGCTACACGTCGTCAATTATTCTGCCGATGGGTGTGGAAGGCGCGGCGGCAGAGCAGGCGTCATCATCGATTAGCGAGGCGATTAAGCTGGCGCAGTCGATGCCCGCCATTCCGGCGCAAAGTCTGATCGAGGCGGCGAAGACGGCGTTTATCAGCTCGCACAGCATCGTGCTGGCGACGGCCGGCGTCCTGCTTTTACTGCTGACGGCAGGTATCTGGCGCAGCCTGGCGAAAGCGCCGGAGCTAAATTAACCCTTTATAGCTGAAGAGAAAGCTCCATCGCTGCCCGCCGCAGCGGTGCGAGGGCTTTCTCTCTCAGCGCCGCTGCGCTGGTGCTGGCCGCCGGGACGCCGACGTTAAGTGCCGCCACCACCTGGCCGCTACGCGAGAGCAGCGGTACTGCCAGCGAACACAATCCCACCTCAATTTGCCGGTCTGCGAGCGCATAGCCCTGCATACGCACGCGGCCAATTTCCTCCCGTAGACTTGAGATATCGCAGAGCGTATGTGGGGTATAGCGGATTAGACTCGCGCGTGACAGTGTCATATCAAGCCGTTCCTCTGGCAGCGCGCTAAGCAAGACGCGTCCCATCGAAGTCGCCCACGCGGGCAGACGACTGCCGCGACCAATATCCACACTAAGTAGATTATTCACCGCCGCGCGGGCGACATACAGCACGTTATCTCCATCCAAAGTGGCCGCGGAACAGGATTCACCCAGTGTTTTACCCAGATTATCCAGCGCATTCTGCACGACTTTTGCCAGAGGCGTACCGGCGAGGTAGGCGTGGCCAACCGCCAGCACGCGCGGCAACAGTTCATAGCTGCGTCCATCCGGACTGTGCACCATACCTAGCGCGGCGAGCGTATAGAGGCAGCGGCGCACGGCGGCGCGGGAGATCTGAGTTTTCTGGCTAAGCTGGGAAATGGTCAGGCGCTGACGCTGCGGGGTAAATGCGTTCAGGACTTCCAGCCCGCGCGCCAGTGACAACATAAAGTTAGGATCGTGCTCTGCCTGGCGGGCGCAGAGGGTATCAGGTTTTTTTTCACTCATATAACCCCTCTTTTATTGAAGACATCGACTCACGGATCATCACTATATCGCGGGAAAATAACGCGGCGATTCCTTGTGTTGGTTTTACCATGTCGATCACATTATTAACCCCAATTTAACAAACGCGTCGATAATCGCACAACATTTCGATTATCGCCGTTGACCGCCTCCAGCACGCAGACCTATTGTCAAAAGCATCGTTACCCTGGGTTATGTTCAGGGGTATTAAAAGTTATGCATTTCATAAGCAGGAAGGAAAAATGAGCGCGACTATTGAACGTATTGAAAGCTGGCTGGTAGATATCCCGACTATTCGACCGCATAAACTCTCCATGACCACCATGGGCTGCCAGACACTGGTGATCATCCGTATTACCCGCTCTGATGGTATTTGCGGTATTGGCGAAGCGACCACCATTGGCGGCCTGAGTTACGGTGTCGAAAGCCCGGAAGCGATCGCCTCGGCGATTAACGATTACCTGACACCGCTGCTGAAGGGCCAGCCCGCAGATAACCTTAATGTGCTCACTGCGTGGATGAATAGCGCGGTTAAAGGCAACACTTTTGCCAAATCGGCGATTGAAACCGCACTGCTGGATGCGCAGGGTAAAGCACTGGGCCTGCCGGTTTCGGCGCTGTTAGGCGGGGCGTTGACAACCTCGCTGCCGGTCTTGTGGACGCTGGCAAGTGGTGATACCGACAAAGATATTGCCGAAGGTGAAAAGCTACTGGCAGAGCGTCGCCATCAGGCATTTAAACTAAAAATTGGCGCCCGCGAGTTGTCGACTGACCTGCATCATACTCGCGCGATTGTGGAGGCGCTGGGCGACCGGGCCAGCATTCGCGTTGATGTCAATCAGGCGTGGGACGCCACCGTGGCGGCAAAAGGCTGTCGCGAACTGGCGGCGATGGGGGTTGACCTGATTGAACAGCCGGTCAGCGCTCAGGATAACACCGCTCTGGTGCGCCTCAGTCATGATATCGACACGGCTATTCTGGCCGATGAAGCGGTGGCGACCCACTACGATGGTTATCGTCTGGCGCAGCAGGGCTTTAGCGGGGCCTATGCGTTGAAGATTGCCAAAGCCGGAGGGCCAAACAGCGTGCTGGCGCTGGCGAAAGTGGCGCAGGCGGCGGGAATTGGTTTGTACGGCGGCACCATGCTTGAAGGTACCGTGGGAACCGTGGCTTCGCTACATGCGTGGTCCACGCTGCCGCTGCCGTGGGGCTCCGAGATGTTTGGCCCGCTGTTGCTCAAAGATGACATCGTCAGCGTCCCGCTCACTTTTGCTGAAGGTGTGGTGACGCTGCCGCAAATGCCTGGGCTGGGCGTGGAGCTGGATGAAGACAAACTGCGCTATTACAGCCGTAAAGCGTAATAGGAGAGCATCATGTTATTTAAAGTTGATATGACCGTGAATATTCCACTGGGATTTCCTGCTGCAGAAATTGAGGAAATTAAACTGCGGGAGAAAAATTATTCACAACATCTGCAGCGCGAAGGAAAATGGCGACATATCTGGCGCGTTGCCGGACTTTATGCCAACGTCAGTATTTTCGATGTTAAAGACGCTGAAGAATTGCATCAAATTTTAATGGCTTTACCGTTATATCCCTTTATGCAAATTCGCGTGGAGGCACTTTGTCGCCATCCTTCCTCGATTCACGAAGACGACCGTTAATAATAAGAAGAACTAACCTTGCGCCGGGTTATTCCGGCAAATATCCTACAACAATAAGTGAGAGTAATTATGAGTAATGTATTCGTAAAACAAAATGCTGTGCAGGAATTATTACGTGAAAGTGCAGGTTTAAATGTCGCAGGCGGTGACGAACGTTTTAAACATATGATTCATCGCCTGCTGGAAAATATCTGCACCTTGATTGATGACTATAACGTAACGGAAGAAGAGTTCTGGTACGCGATAAATTATCTGCATGAATTGGGCGGACGTCAGGAAGCAGCTCTGCTGGCGGCGGGTCTTGGCCTTGAACACTTCCTTGACCTGCGTCAGGATGCCGTTGATGCCGCAGCGCAGCGTGAAACCGGCACGCCGCGGACCATTGAAGGGCCGTTGTATGTTGCGAACGCCCCCCTGGCGGAAGGACATACCCGTATGGATGATGGAAAAGACGCGGGAGAAGTGATGTGGTTGTACGGTCAGGTAAACGACACCCAGGGCCGCCCGGTCGCTAACGCAGTCGTCGATATCTGGCACGCCAACACCCTTGGGAACTACTCTTTCTTCGACAAGAGCCAGGGTGAATACAACCTGCGCCGCCGTATTCGTACTGGTGCTGACGGTCGCTACAGCGTACGCAGCATTATGCCATCCGGATACGGTTGCCCGCCGGATGGCCCGACCCAAAAGCTGCTTGACCAGTTAGGGCGTCACGGTAACCGCCCGGCGCATATTCACTTCTTCGTTTCCGCGCCAGGACATAAGCACCTGACCAGCCAGATCAACCTCAACGGCGATAAGTACCTGTGGGATGATTTTGCTTTCGCCACTCGTGATGGCCTGATTGCCGACCCGGTAAAAATCACCGATCGTGAGCTTATTCAGCAACGCGAGCTGGAAGGTGAGCATACCGAAGTACGTTTTGATTTTACTCTGTGTAAAGCGCTCAGCGTTGATGAAGAACATCGCGGTACGCGCCTGCGTGCGCAGGAGTAAGTCGCGGCGTTAATCCTGTTCTCCGGCCTTATTGCGGCCGGGGAATAAAGTGAAAATTCCGATACATAGACTTTCTATTCCTGAATTATGCAGGAGGGGCCGACTCATGCAAAAAATGTTCACCACATTAAAAGATAAAATCAGCAACGCCTTAATTGTCGATCGTGAAAAACATATTTATCGCTGCCATCGCTCAATATTTACTGACCAGCAGCTATTTGATTTTGAAATGAAGCATATCTTCGAAGGCAATTGGGTATTCCTTGCCCATGAAAGCCAAATACCTGATGCGGGCGATTATTATACCCTGACCCTCGGGCGTCAGCCGGTGATTATCACCCGAGATAAAAAGAATGAACTACATGCATTAATTAACAGCTGCGCACATCGCGGGGCGATGTTATGTCGACGTAAAACTGGCAATAAAAATTCATTTACCTGCCCATTCCACGGCTGGACGTTCAGCAATAACGGCAAACTATTAAAAGCCAAAGATGAAAGCACCGGCGGCTACCCGGATACATTCAAACATGAAGGTTCCCACGATTTAAAAAAACTGCCACGGTTTCAATCTTATCGCGGATTCCTGTTTGGCAGCCTGAATGCAGAGGTACAGCCGCTGGAAGCGTATCTCGGTGAAACCTGCAAAATTATCGACCTGATCGTTGACCAGGCGGCAGAAGGGCTGGAAGTGCTGAATGGTTCGTCGAGCTATGTCTATGAAGGCAACTGGAAGCTGGGGGCGGAAAACGGTGCTGACGGCTATCACGTTAGCGTGGTGCACTGGAACTACGCCTCAACCATGTCGCGCCGCAACTACGAAGCCGAAGGAACGCATGCGGTTGATGCCAACGGCTGGTCGAAAAGCGTAGGCGGCGGTTACGGTTTTGATAATGGTCATATGCTGCTGTGGACCCGGGCGTTGAATCCTGAAGTGCGCCCGGTCTACGAGCATCGCGAACGCCTGCAGGCTGAATTCGGTGAATCTCGCGCCGACCAGATGGTCAACGAAACGCGCAACCTATGCCTCTATCCGAACGTTTATCTGATGGATCAGTTCTCGACACAGATCCGCGTGATCCGCCCCATTTCGGTGGACAAAACCGAAGTGACCATCTGGTGCTTCGCGCCGAAGGGCGAATCGGACCAGGCGCGGGCGCTGCGTATTCGCCAGTATGAAGATTTCTTTAACGTCAGCGGTATGGGCACGCCTGACGATCTCGAAGAGTTTAGCGCCTGCCAGCGCGGCTATCTTGGTGAAAATCTGGCGTGGAGCGATCTGAGCCGCGGCGCGCTGCACTGGGTCGACGGGCCGGACGAACACGCACAGCAGGCGGGGTTCAGGCCGCTGCTTAGCGGGGTGAAATCAGAAGATGAAACGTTGTATATCGCCCATCACCACCATTGGCAAAACGTGATGCTCGCGGCGCTGGAGAAAGAGCAGCAGCGCTACGACCAGTCGATTACCAAACGTGTGGAGGTGGCCTGATGTTGACTCTTGAACAGGTTCGCCAGTTTCTCTATTACGAAGCCCGCCTGCTGGACGACCGCCAGTGGGATGAGTGGCTGAATTGCTACAGCCCGAAGGTGGTGTACTGGATGCCAGCCTGGGGCGACGACGATAAGCTCACCCGCGATCCGCAGCGCGAAATATCGCTGATTTATTACCCGAACCGGGACGGCCTTGAAGACCGGGTGTACCGCATCAAAACTGAACGGTCCGGGGCCAGTACTCCTGAGCCGCGCACCACCCATATGATCAGCAACGTTGAATTACTTGGCGAAACTGAGCAAGGCATTGAGGTGCGCTATAACTGGGTCACCTATTGCCACCGGTATCAGCATACCGATGCGTGGTTTGGCTCCACCTGCTGCACGCTTATTGAAGACGACGGCAAAGCGCAAATCACTCGTAAAACCGTGCGCCTGAATAACGATTACATCCGTCAGGTAATTGACGTTTACCACATTTAAGAGGTGCTTATGATTTTCAATATTGCTCTCAATTTTGAGGACGGCATCACCCGCTTTATTCAGTGTAATGCCGGGGAGAAAGTGCTCGACGCCGCCTATCGTCAGAAGGTGAATCTGCCAATGGACTGCTCGGACGGCGTCTGCGGCACCTGCAAATGCCATTGCGCCAGCGGTGAATATGGCCTGGGTGAAGATTATCTTGAAGAAGCGCTGAGCGAGGATGAAGCCGCGGAACGCCAGGTTTTGACCTGCCAGATGGTGCCAACCAGCGATTGCGTGATTGATGTTCCGGTAGCAGCAGCCCAGTGCAAAACCACGCTTGAGACGCTTGGTGCGGAGGTTCTACAGGTCAATCTACTTTCCGATACGGCGATTGAACTGGTGGTCAAGCTGGACGAGTCGCTCGCTTTTCTGCCCGGACAGTACATCAATATTCAGCTTCCAGGGACGTCTCAGGTCCGCGCCTATTCGTTTAGCTCACTGCCGGGCGCGAGGGAAGGCCGCTTCCTGATTCGTAACGTGCCGGGTGGGTTAATGAGCCAGTGGCTGACTCAGCGCGCGCGCTTAGGCGATCGCCTCACCCTGAGCGGCCCTATGGGTAGTTTTTATCTGCGCGGCGGCGAGCGCCCACTGTTGATGCTGGCCGGTGGTACCGGTTTAGCGCCGCTGCTGTCGATGCTGCAAACGCTGGCCTCTCAGGGCAGCACGCGCCCCGTTACGCTGCTCTATGGTGTGACTCGCGATTGTGATCTGGTGAAAACTGAGGAACTAGAGGCACTTATTGGCCTGCTTCCCGGATATCGTTGGCTACCGGTGGTGGCTGATGCGCAAAGCGTTTGTCCCCAGCGCGGCTTTGTGACCGAGCATCTGGATGATGCCATGCTTAACGATGGGGATGTCGATATCTATCTGTGCGGGCCGCCACCGATGGTCAATGCGGTATCAACGGCGCTGCGTGAGCGGGGGATCTCGCCGACGGGATTCTGGTATGAAAAATTTATCGCTAGCCAGAGCGCGGCGGCATAAGGAGCAACCATGCGATTTAATAATAAAGTGGTGGCGATCACCGGCGCAGCACAGGGGATTGGCCGACAGACGGCAGAGCAGGCGGCGCGCGAAGGCGCGCGGTTGCTGCTGATTGACCGCTCAGGCTATGTGCATGAACTGGCAGCAGCATTGATCGAAACCGGTAGCGAAGTACTGGCGCTGGAGGCAGATCTAGAACAATGGGAAAGCACCGTACGGGTATTTGCTGATGGCGTAGCCCATTTTGGTTGCCTGGACGTGTTGATCAATAACGTTGGCGGCACCATATGGGCGCGGCCATTCGCCGAATATCAGCCGGAGCAGATAGAGAAAGAGATTCGTCGCTCGCTGTTTCCGACGCTGTGGGCTTGCCGGGCTGCACTACCGTGGATGCTGAAGCAGGGCAAAGGCTGTATCGTCAATATCTCTTCGGTGGCGACGGCGGGAGTGAACAGGGTGCCTTATTCCGCGGCAAAAGGCGGTGTTAATGCGTTGACCCGTTCGCTGGCCCTTGAATATAGCGAGAGCAGGATCCGGATTAACGCCGTTGCGCCTGGAGGTACCGAAGCGCCAACGCGCCTGACGCCGCGTAATGAAGAGCAGCCGTCGGCGCAGGAGCAGGAATGGTATCAACAGGTGGTGGATCAAACGGTGGCGAGCAGCCTGATGCACCGCTACGGTACGCTGGCAGAACAGGCCAATGCAATCCTGTTTCTTGCCAGCGATGAGGCCAGCTATATCACTGGCGTGACGCTGCCGGTTGCCGGGGGCGATCTCGGTTAGCGCCGGGTTGCCTGCCAGCAGAGCAGGGAGCCGATGCACACCATCCCGGCACCCTGCCAGAATGACCACGAGAGTGCCGCGCTGAGCAACAACGCCGCCAGCGCCGAAGAGAGCACTGGGGTAAAATAGGAGGCGGCGGCCAGCAGGCTAACGTTGCCGTGCAGGATACCGACGTTCCACGCCGCGTATCCTAATCCCAGCGCGACTGACAGGGTGACCAGCTTGATGATGACCGGCCAGCTAAAGACCATCGGCGGCTGCTCGCTGAACAGGAATTTCAGCCACAGGGTCAGGGCGGTGAGCAGGACAAACAGAGTAATGCCGTTTTTGCCTTTTGCGTATTTGGCGGTAACCGTGCAGTAGGCCGCCCAGATAAACGCGCCGACAAAGGCCAGAATATAGCTCAGCGGACTGGAGACTACGTTGCTGATTATTTCATCGATATTCAGACCGTGCTCGCCCCCTAATACCCAGGTAACGCCAAATAACGCCAGTAATAATCCAGGGATTACCAGCCAGCTGCTTTTTTGCCCGTTAAACAGGATGGCGAATAAAATCGTCAGGCTGGGCCACAGATAATTGACCATTCCCACTTCAATCGCCTGCTGGCGAGTTCCGGCTAATCCTACCGACAGCGCCAGGCAAATTTCATAGCTCACGAACAGTAGGCTACCTGCCAGTAAGTAGGGGCGAGGGATTTGGCGTATTTGCGGGAAGCCGACGGTAAAGATCAGCAAAATACCGCTCAGACTGTAGATCATCGCTGCACCGCCCACCGGCCCAAGCCCTTCACTAACGCCGCGTATCAACCCGACCATCGTACTCCAGAGAATGATGGCGGCGAATCCAATCAGCGTAGCTCTCTTCTTTTCCATATTTAACCTGATGTTGCTTCAAATGCAGTCGGGTTTTATAACACTTTTTGTTGGCTTCAGGGGGATATTTTCCTTAACGCTTAATACTAATGGGGTAATGAAATTCGACGTTCCTGACTATTAAGGGGGCATGCGTTTTGGACATTGATTTGACGCAAATAAAACAGGGGCTTTGCTGTTAGTTTTCCCTTCCGCGATGAATAAACATCCCGCATGGAGGGGAACAATGGACGTCAGCCGCAGAAAGTTTTTTAAAATCTGCGCAGGCGGTATGGCCGGAACAACAGTTGCTGCATTGGGTTTTGCACCCAAAATGGCGCTGGCTCAGGCGCGCAACTATAAATTGCTGCGTGCGAAAGAGATCCGCAACACCTGCACATACTGTTCCGTGGGCTGCGGGCTATTAATGTATAGCCTGGGCGACGGCGCGAAAAACGCGAAAGAATCGATTTACCATATTGAAGGGGACTCCGATCACCCGGTGAGCCGCGGTGCGCTATGCCCGAAAGGCGCGGGTCTGCTGGACTACGTCCATAGCGAAAACCGTCTGCGCTATCCGCAATACCGTGCGCCGGGTTCAGATAAATGGCAGCGTATCTCATGGGATGAGGCATTTACCCGCATCGCTAAACTGATGAAAGCCGACCGCGACGCCAACTTTATCGAGAAAAACGAACAGGGCGTCCCGGTGAATCGTTGGCTCTCCACCGGGATGCTGTGCGCCTCGGCGGCCAGTAATGAGACCGGTATGCTGACGCAGAAGTTTGTGCGATCTCTCGGCATGCTGGCGGTAGATAACCAGGCGCGCGTCTGACACGGACCAACGGTAGCAAGTCTTGCTCCAACATTTGGTCGCGGTGCGATGACCAACCACTGGGTTGATATCAAAAACGCTAACGTCGTGGTGGTGATGGGCGGTAACGCCGCTGAAGCCCATCCGGTGGGATT
The DNA here is from genome assembly GCF_014103785.1 of Klebsiella sp. RHBSTW-00215. NCBI lineage: Bacteria > Pseudomonadati > Pseudomonadota > Gammaproteobacteria > Enterobacterales > Enterobacteriaceae > Klebsiella > Klebsiella sp. RHBSTW-00215. The sequence continues at coordinate 4,692,756 of NZ_JABXQS010000001.1, read as the reverse complement.
CCGCTGGGCGATGGAAGCGAAAAACAACAACGATGCGACGCTTATCGTCGTCGACCCGCGCTTTACGCGCACGGCGTCGGTGGCTGATATCTATGCGCCGATTCGCTCTGGTACCGACATTACTTTCCTGTCGGGCGTTCTGCTGTACCTGATTCAAAATAACAAAATCAATGCGGAGTACGTTAAACACTACACCAACGCTAACCTGCTGATTCGTGAAGATTTCGGTTTTGATGATGGCCTGTTCAGCGGCTACGATGCTGAAAAACGTCAGTACGATAAATCTTCGTGGAACTATCAGTTCGACGAAAACGGCTACGCCATGCGCGATGAAACTCTGCAACATCCTCGCTGCGTGTGGAACCTGCTGAAACAGCACGTTTCTCGTTATACGCCAGAGGTGGTGGAGAACATCTGCGGCACGCCGAAAGCCGATTTCCTCAAAGTGTGCGAAGTGCTGGCCTCTACCAGCGCAGCGGATAGAACCACCACCTTCCTGTACGCGCTGGGCTGGACGCAGCATACCGTTGGGGCGCAGAACATTCGCACCATGGCGATGATCCAGCTGCTGCTTGGCAATATGGGCATGGCGGGCGGTGGCGTGAACGCGCTGCGTGGTCACTCCAATATCCAGGGATTAACCGATTTAGGTCTGCTCTCGACCAGTCTGACCGGTTATCTGACGCTGCCATCTGAAAAACAGACGAGCCTGCAAAGCTACTTGGCGGCGAATACGCCAAAAGCAACGCTTGCCGATCAGGTGAACTACTGGAGCAACTATCCGAAGTTCTTCGTCAGCCTGATGAAATCCTTCTATGGCGACGCGGCGCAGAAAGAGAACGACTGGGGCTTTAACTGGTTACCTAAGTGGGACCAGGCTTACGACGTTATCAAGTATTTCAATATGATGGATAACGGCAAAGTCACCGGCTATATCTGCCAGGGTTTTAACCCGGTGGCTTCGTTCCCGGACAAAAACAAAGTTGTCCGCAGCCTGAGCAAGCTGAAGTACATGGTGGTTATCGATCCGCTGGTCACCGAAACATCGACCTTCTGGCAAAACCACGGCGAGTCTAACGACGTCGATTCCGCCGCGATTCAGACCGAAGTATTCCGTCTGCCGTCCACCTGCTTTGCCGAAGAAGATGGCTCTATCGCCAACTCCGGGCGCTGGTTGCAGTGGCACTGGAAGGGTCAGGATGCGCCGGGCGAAGCACGTAACGACGGCGAAATTCTGGCCGGTATTTACCACCGTCTGCGTGAGATGTATCGCACTGAAGGCGGCAAAGGCGTCGAGCCGCTGCTGAAGATGGGCTGGAACTACAAACAGCCGGATCATCCGGAGTCGGAAGAGATCGCCAAAGAGAACAACGGCTATGCACTGGAAGATCTATACGACGCCAACGGTGTGCTGCTGGCGAAGAAAGGTCAATTGCTGAACAGCTTCGCGTTGCTGCGTGATGACGGTAGCACCGCTTCGTCTTGCTGGATCTACACCGGGAGCTGGACCGAGCAGGGCAACCAGATGGCCAACCGCGATAACGCTGATCCGTCAGGGCTTGGCAATACGCTGGGCTGGGCATGGGCGTGGCCGCTCAACCGCCGCGTGCTGTATAACCGCGCCTCGGCGGATATCAACGGTAAACCGTGGGATGCGAAACGGATGCTGATCCAGTGGAACGGCAGTAAATGGGTCGGGAATGATATTCCGGACTTCAATACCGCGCCGCCGGGCAGTAAAACCGGGCCGTTTATCATGCAACAAGAAGGTCTTGGCCGCCTCTTTGCGTTGGATAAGCTGGCTGAAGGGCCGTTCCCGGAGCACTACGAGCCAATGGAAACGCCGCTGGGGACCAACCCGCTGCATCCGAACGTCATCTCCAGTCCGGTGGTGCGCTTGTATGAAGAAGATGCCCTGCGTTTAGGTAAGAAGGACAAGTTCCCGTATGTCGGTACCACTTATCGTCTGACCGAGCATTTCCACACCTGGACTAAGCATGCGCTGCTCAACTCGATTGCGCAGCCGGAACAGTTTGTCGAAATCAGCGAGGGTCTGGCGAGCGCGAAGGGGATTGCCAATGGCGATCGGGTGACGGTCAGCAGCAAGCGCGGCTTTATTCGTGCGGTGGCCGTAGTAACCCGCCGTCTGCAAACGCTCAACGTTAACGGTCAGCAGGTGGAAACCGTCGGGATCCCGCTGCACTGGGGTTTTGAAGGCGTGGCCCGCAAAGGTTACATCGCCAATACCCTGACGCCGAACGTGGGTGATTCCAACTCGCAAACGCCGGAGTACAAGGCGTTTCTGGTCAACATCGAGAAAGCGTAAGGAGCGAATGAATGGCGATGGAAACTCAGGACATCATTAAACGCTCCGCCACCAACCCGATCACGCCCGCGCCGCGCGCGCGGGATTTTAAGGCGGAAGTGGCAAAGCTGATTGATGTCTCCTCCTGCGTGGGCTGCAAAGCCTGCCAGGTGGCCTGTTCCGAGTGGAACGATATCCGCGATGACGTGGGGCACTGCGTCGGGGTTTACGATAACCCCGCCGATCTCAGCGCTAAGTCCTGGACGGTGATGCGTTTTAGCGAAACCGAGCAGAACGGCAAGCTGGAGTGGCTGATTCGTAAAGATGGCTGTATGCACTGTGAGGATCCGGGCTGCCTGAAGGCGTGTCCGTCTGCCGGGGCGATTATTCAGTACGCTAACGGTATCGTCGACTTCCAGCAGGAGAACTGCATTGGCTGCGGCTACTGCATCGCAGGGTGTCCATTTAACGTCCCGCGCCTCAACAAAGAGGATAACCGGGTCTATAAATGCACACTGTGCGTTGACCGGGTCAGCGTCGGCCAGGAACCGGCCTGTGTGAAAACCTGCCCAACCGGCGCTATCCATTTCGGCACCAAGAAAGAGATGCTGGAAGTGGCGCATGAGCGGGTTGAAAAGCTGAAGAAACGCGGCTATCCGCATGCTGGCGTTTATAACCCGCCGGGCGTCGGTGGTACGCATGTGATGTACGTACTGCATCATGCCGATCGGCCGGAGTTGTACCATAACCTGCCGAAAGAGCCGCAGATCGATACCTCTATCAATCTGTGGAAAGGGGCGCTGAAGCCGCTTTCCGCCATCGGTTTTGTCGCCACCTTTGCCGGGCTGATTTATCACTACATCGGGATTGGGCCGAACAAGGAAGTGGATGACGATGAGGAGGAGCATGATGAGTAAATCGAAAATGATTGTGCGCACGAAGTTTATCGACCGCGCCTGTCACTGGACGGTGGTGATTTGCTTCTTTCTGGTCTCGCTATCGGGAATTTCGTTTTTCTTCCCGACCCTGCAATGGTTGACTGAAACCTTCGGTACGCCGCAGATGGGACGTATTCTGCATCCGTTCTTTGGCGTGCTGATTTTCGTCGCCCTGATGTTTATGTTCGTGCGTTTCGTCCATCACAATATTCCTGATAAACAGGATATTCCGTGGCTGAAGGGCATTGTCGAGGTACTGAAGGGCAACGAACATAAAGTGGCGCGAGTGGGGAAATATAACGCCGGGCAGAAAATGATGTTCTGGACCATTATGAGCATGATCTTTGTGCTGCTGGTGACCGGTGTAATTATCTGGCGGCCTTATTTTGCCCACTATTTCCCGATTCAGGTGATTCGCTATAGCCTGCTGATCCACGCGGCCTCGGCGATTATTCTCATTCATGCGATTCTGATCCATATGTATATGGCATTCTGGGTTAAAGGATCGATTAAGGGAATGATCGAAGGGAAGGTGAGCCGCCGCTGGGCGAAGAAGCATCACCCGCGCTGGTATCGCGACGTGGAGCGTATGGAAGCGAAGAAAGAAAGTCGTGAAGGGCTGAAGTAAGCCATAGCTATGGTTCCCCGCTCCGGTGATGACGGAGCGGGTCTAAAGTTATCAGCAATTTGTAATCAGGGTATCGATAGAGTCAATAACCCCCTGGCGAGCATTGCTCAGGTTACAGACGAAATCTTGCTGCTGTATTTTTTTATTATTTAAGTTAGTCACCATTGGCGTGCAAAGTAATAAAGTTTCGAATTCTATATTAACCTTTGGTGCGACATGCTGGTGCCAACAAGGTAACAACTGGGTTCGCATTAAAGGTATGATGACTCTGGTTGCCAGATCAGCATAATAATCATTCTGCACTATCATATAATAAGGCAGTGTTTTATTAGTCTGCATGGAGCAATTTCTATATACATTAAATTGTTTAAGCATTAAAACACCCTGAAAAATTCATCATCCGTAATGGTCCCATTCTTTGCAATAAAATCATTCATTGCATTAATGAATTCTTTGTTCCGTTTCTGCTTGTCCGTTACGCAAGATGTCTTTTGAGATGAGGCAGACTGAGTTGATGCATCATGTTCGCCAGCCCTGTTTTTGTTCATCGCGTTGCTCTTCATTATAGACTCCTTCCTGTTGATATCCTTATTATCCCTCCACCAAACTTAGAAATAAACGCTATTATTAACTTTGTTTTTTATTTTGCGAGACGGCTTCCAGCGTAAAGCAACAGAATGAAATATTAACGGTTATCGTAATAATCCTCTGCGCAGGGAAAAGTCTGCGCAGAGGTGAGGGGAAAATTAATATTTTTCAGGAATAAAGCGGAAGGGGAAATTGGTTGCTTTGACTTTGCCTATTTTGCGTTTTGGTAAGGTAACGTGTTCCACGGGCAGAGACTCATAGGGTATTTGTGAAAGCAAATGGGTAATAATATTCAGGCGCACGCGTTTCTTATCCTCCGAGCGAGCAACAAACCACGGCGCCCAGGCAGTATCCGTGGCGGCAAACATCGCATCGCGGGCTTCGGTATAGTCGTCCCAGCGGTTGAAAGACTTAATATCCATCGGCGAGAGCTTCCAGATTTTGCGTCCATCGTCGATCCGGTCGCGCAGACGACGCTCTTGCTCTTGCGGGGTTACCTCCAGCCAGTATTTAAGCAAGATGATCCCGGACTCCACCATGCCACGCTCCACCATTGGCGCGCCTTCGAGAAACTTTTGCACCTCTTCGGGGGTACAAAACCCCATCACGCGTTCAACGCCAGCGCGGTTGTACCAACTGCGGTCGAAAATCACAATCTCGCCAGCGGCGGGTAGATGCTTGATATAGCGCTGGAAATAGAGCTGACTCTTTTCGCGTTCGGTTGGCGAAGGTAAGGCGACGACGCGGAAAATTCGCGGACTGACTCGCTCGGTTATCGCTTTGATTGTACCGCCTTTACCGGCGCCGTCGCGGCCTTCAAAGACGATGCACACCTTCAGCCCTTTATGCACCACCCAGCGCTGTAACTTCACCAGCTCAACGTGTAGCCGACGCAATGCCTTTTCATACTCTTTATTATCGAGCGGAGCGACCTTCATGGCCGTATCGGACGCTTTGCCGCTGTTTTTTTTACCCATCTCGATTCTCCGTGCTGCCGTGATATCTCTTTGAAGTGTAATCGTTGAGCGGCAAGGCGGCGGGAAATATTGCCCGTTAAGATACGGCCGGGCGAACGTGTCGTCGTTCAGGCAGGAAGCCCGCCATTGATGACCTGAAGGCCGACCTGTTGCCCCCATGAAAGCTCAAGGGTATTACCGTCAGGGTCCGCGAAGAAGACGAAATACCCGACCGGATCGCCCGCCTGTTCAGGTTCCCGGCGTAAGACGCCTTCGCGTCGCGCCTCGACGACTTTGTTGTCAATCTCCTGCCGGGTGGCGCAGGCGACTCCGAGGTGGCCGAAGGGACCCAGCGGAGTATCGGCCGGTTCGTCGCTCTGCACCAACACCAGCGCGAAGGGTCGGGTATGGTCGCTGAGCCATGCCACCTTACGCGCTGAGGGCAAATCAGGCTCACGCTGGTGGATAACCGTCATTGCGGTATAACGAGTATAAAAATCAATGCTGCTTGCCAGGCAGCGAACGGTAAAGGCGACATGGGTGAAGCCGACATCAACAGGTTGCATGCTTTTCTCACTCTGTGGATTGCTGAGGGAGGACACTCTACAACCTTAAGTTAAGTTGAGATCAAGGGGGCGTTTAACCGTTTGAGCCCACTGATTTTTAGAGCTGGACGCTGACATTTAAACCATTTTCACGCGGCCCGTCCGGGCTTCGCATGAACGAATCGAGCTGTTATATGGATAAAACCCCCGCCGCGCGTTTTTATCTGGTTTGCTGGTGCTGAATAGTCAATAATGCCGGCCGTCTTTTCACTCCTGTAACAGATGTATGAAAAAAACAATTTTTTCATTAGCGCTTGGCACCTTCGGACTCGGCATGGCGGAATTTGGCATTATGGGCGTATTACCTGAAATCGCTCATGATGTCGGCATATCCATTCCCGCCGCTGGCAATATGATCTCTTATTATGCTTTTGGCGTGGTCATCGGCGCGCCGATTATGGCGTTATTCTCCAGCCGCTTTTCGTTAAAGTCGGTCATGCTGTTTTTGGTGGCCCTTTGCGTTATCGGCAATGCCATATTTACCTTGTCCGCCAACTATTCGATGCTGGCGCTGGGTCGCCTGATCTCCGGCTTCCCGCACGGTGCATTTTTCGGCGTGGGGGCCATCATCCTGTCGAAAACCGCTCCTCCGGGGAAGGTCACTGCGGCGGTAGCGGGGATGATCGCCGGGATGACGGTAGCCAATTTACTGGGGGTTCCCGCCGGGACCTGGCTTGGACACCAGTTCAGCTGGCGCTATACCTTTTTGGCGATTGCAGTCTTTGACGTTGCAGTTCTGGTCTCTATTGCCTGGTGGATTCCCACGCTGTTTGATAAATCAACGGCGCGCTTGAGCGAGCAATTCCATTTTTTGAAATCTCCCGCACCGTGGCTTATTTTTGCCGCCACGATGTTTGGTAATGCCGGGGTATTTGCGTGGTTTAGCTATATTAAGCCGTTTATGATTAACGTCTCCGGTTTTGGCGAGAGTGCCGTCATATTTATTATGATGCTGGTGGGTCTGGGAATGGTATTAGGCAATTTGTTCAGTGGTAAAGTTTCCGTTCGCTATAGCCCGTTACGTATTGCCGCAGTCACGGATGGGATTATTGTCGCCACTTTATTATTGATATTTCTGTTCGGTGAAAATAAAGCCGCATCATTAACGCTGGCATTTATTTGCTGCGCGGCGCTTTTTGCCCTGGCAGCGCCGCTGCAAATTCTGCTGCTGCAAAATGCCAAAGGCGGCGAGATGCTGGGGGCGGCGGGCGGACAAATCGCCTTTAACCTCGGCAGCGCCATTGGGGCGCTGTTCGGCGGGATGGTGGTGACGGCCGGTTTTGGCTGGAGTTCCGTTGCTTTACCGGCCGCGCTGCTCTCGTTTTTGGCACTCAGTTCGCTGCTGATTTATGCCCGCTATCAGCAGCGTTTGGTCTGATTGATTCCGTCGCGATTACGCCTGCCACGGTTCGCCGAGGGTTAACATTAAACGGTTGGCCCAGGCGAAGAAGGCCGCCGATTGCAGCAAATCCAGCTGCGCCAGCGTATCCAGCCCCTGTTGTTCAATTGCCGTCAGGTGGCGGGTGGCGAGCGCAGGAGGGGTAACGGAAATCGCGGCGGCGAAATCGATTTGCGCCTGCCAGCGCGGCGTCTGCCCGTCGCTCAGCTTTTCTCCCGGCGTCACTGCCAGCAGCGTTTCAACTGCCGTTTCATCTTTCGCTAGCTGTGCTGCCTTGCGAGCGTGCACCGAGGCGCAGTAGATGCAACCGTTGATTTTGCTCGCTACCGTCGCCGCCAGTTCTCGTTCAGCACGAGGCAGGCCGCCGGGGGTATAGAAAATCCCCTTATCGGTTAATGTGCGCTGTTCCAGTACCGGTTGGTTGCGCGCCAGCAGGCGGAAATAGGGCGAATCGCTATGGCCAAATTTCGCCAGCAGTGTTTGTTCATCCGGCGTAAATTCCGCCAGCGGTTTGGCATCCAGCCACGGTTCCCAATGCAGTTCATCGCGGGTGAAATGTACCGGCGCACTCTTACCGCTGACGGTCTGCGGCGCGGTGTGCCAGAAGCCCGCTACCTCCGGGGTTTCCGCGACGGCGGTGGGTTTGCCGTTAAGCAGACGTAGCCCATTGACCAGCCGACTCTGGAAGCTGACGAAGGCGATAAGCTGGGCAAGCGTCACAATACCGCGCAGGCTCCATCTGGCGCGGATCAAGGCCTCAAGCGCCGACGGTGTGGCTTCCACCGGGGTAAATGTTAACAGTCGGGCGAAGGCCAGCGCCGGGGTCAGTCGAGGTGACGTGGGGTCGGCAATGCCAAAACCGGCATAGTGGGCGGCCAGCGCATCGGCCTGGTGCAGTTTCGCCACCTTCGCAGCAATGGCAAAACGCTCGTCCAGCGGAAAATCGTTATCCTGCTGACTGAACAGCACTTCGTAGCTTCCCTGCGCGTGGCGGGTTGCTGCCTCGCGCACAGCGCGCGCCGCCGCTAAAGCGGAATCCGGGGCAATCTCTGCCAGTTCAGCCAAAATATCCTGACTTAACGTCATGGTGACTCCTTATCGTATCTGCGGGGCAATATGCTGAGCGATCAGCTCAATGGAACGAAGCGTGTCGCGGTGCGACGGTTCAACGGAGTGCACCTGAAACGAAATATCAGTGACCCGCGGTAGCACGCTATCCTGCGCCAGCGAAGCGGCAACGTGCTCTGCGTCGCCAACGTGGGCGTCAAGCTGGGATAAATAATCAGTGACGGTGTCACCAATGATCTCATGACCTGCGGCCCGATGCTGCGCGGCCTGCTGGCGTAAACCGGGTTCCGCTACTTCCAGCGCATACGCCTGACTATCGGCGACGAACGCAGTGCGCGAGGCGAGTATTCGTGGCTCAACGCCTGCTGGCAGCGCCGCAAGGTAAGCATCAATAATTGGATTTTGAATAGCATCCAGCGGCAGCGTGGGTTGTCCTGATGGGCGCGGTTGCGTTCGCGAGAGCATTAATCCGTGCCCGGACTGAGCCGCGCGAACGGCGCCTTCAATGGAAAATGTCGCAATCCAGATGCGTTCGGCAAGCTGCGGCGCCTGAGGGTAAAGATGGTTATCCGGATGCGATAGCGAATCGCCGCGCCAGGCGCTTTGGATCAAATGCAAATGCTCGCTAAACACCGTGCTGCGCTGATCGATTGTCAGCCCGAAGGGCAGGAACGAGGTGGGGGTTCCGCCTGAGCCGAAGCCCACCTCCAGCCGACCATCCGCTAACAGATCCAGCACTGCGGCATCCTCGGCTACCCGCAGCGGGTTTTCCATCGGCAGGGTGATAATGGCGGTTCCCAGACGAATGTGCTCGGTATGCGCCGCTACGTGGGCGAGAAACACCAGCGGCGACGGCAGACCGCCTTCATGTTCATGAAAATGGTGCTGGGCAATCCAGGCGCTATCAAACCCCAGGCGCTCGGCGTGGCGAATTTGCTCGGTTGCCAGCCGGTAGCGCTCTTTCGGCGTGGCGTTATCTAACAGGCGGGTGAAAAATCCCAGTCGTTTGCGGGTCATGCGACCTCCTTGCTCGGCGATGAAAACCAGGGAATGGCGGCGATAAGCTCGCGGGTATAGTCATGCTGTGGGGCGGCAAACAGTCGGCTGACTTCGCCGTGTTCAACCACCCGGCCAGCCCGGAGTACCGTGACGCTGTGGGCGATACGGCGTACCGTCGCTAAATCATGAGTAATAAACAGATAGGTCAGCCCGAGCTGTTGTTGAAGCTGTTGCAGCAGGGCCAGAATTTGCGCCTGTACGGTGACGTCCAGTGCGGACGTTGCCTCATCCAGCACGAGGATCGTCGGCTCAAGGATTAAGGCGCGGGCGATGGCGACCCGCTGGCGCTGTCCGCCGGAAAGTTCCCGGGCGGTTCGCGAGAGCAGTTCTGGGGCTAACGCCACGCGGGCGGCGACCGTTTCCACGCGTTGACGTCTTGCTTCGACATTCAGATGGTCAAAGTTTTTTAACGGCTCCTCAATAATCTCAAATAGCGTTTGTCGCGGATCCAGTGAGGCAAAGGGGTTCTGGTAGACGAACTGGATTTTGCGTCGCAGCTGGCGCAGCGCCTCGCGGCTGAGATGCCCGGCATCAATACCATCGATAGAGACGTGACCGATATCAGCCTTTTCAAACCCCAACAGGATCCGTGCGAGGGTGGTTTTGCCGGAACCGGACTCGCCAACCAGCGCATGAGTACTGCCGCGTTTAACCTCGAAACTCACCGCGTCCAGCGCCTGTAAGTGAGAATGACCCAATGAGAAACGTTTGCTGATGCCCTCAACGCGAATTGCCGGGGTCGCCAGGATACGCCCGGAGGTTGGGGCTATGGCCAGCGTCGATCCCTGGAGATCGCTGAGCAACTGGCGGGTATAGGCATGCTGCGGCGTGCGCACCACATCGCCGGTTGCGCCTTGCTCCTGAATCTCTCCGTGGCGGAAGACCAGCAGGCGGTCGGCGCGTTCCGCCGCCAGCGCCAGATCGTGAGTGACAAACAGTACCGCCGTGCCGGACTCCCTGCGTAGCGTATCCAGCAGGTCAAGAATGCGTTTTTGTACCGTGACGTCTAGGGCGCTGGTCGGCTCATCGGCGATGATTAAATCAGGCTCCAGGGCGATAGCGATAGCAATCAGTACCCGCTGCTTCATACCGCCTGAAAGCTGATGGGGGTACTGATCAAAGCGTTGTTCCGGGTGGCTCAAACCGACTTTAGTCAGCAGCGCCAGCACCTGCTCTTTGCGCTCCGCGGCGCTGCTTTTTTGATGCAGGCGCAGGATCTCACCCACCTGCGCGCCGATAGTTTTGACTGGGTTAAGAGAGTTACCCGGATCCTGTGGCACCAGGCTAATCCGCGCGCCGCGCAGGCCATCGAGGCGTTTTGCGGACCAGTTGCTGATATCCTCACCGTTAATGCTGATACGCCCGCTATCCCGGCGCGCGTTATCTGCCAGCAGGCCAATAATTGCCTGAGCGGTAGTGGTTTTTCCGGAGCCGGATTCCCCGACGAACGCCAGCATTTCGCCGCGTTTAACGTTAAAACTGACGTTGTGCACCACTTCGCGCCATTCACGCTGTGAACGATAGCTAATACGCAGGTTCTCTACGGTTAAAACATTCATCGGCGTTCTCCGCTAAATTGCTGGCTAATGCGGTTGGCGGCAAGCACGACGGCGACGACCGCAATGCCGGGAAGGGTGGTTAACCACCAGGCGGTGGAGAGGTAGTTGCGGCCTTCGGCGATCAGTAATCCCCACTCTGGTACCGGTGGCGGCGTGCCGTAGCCGAGAAAGCTGAGGGTCGAGAGCGCGAGAATCGCCTGACCGAACTGAAGGGTGGCGAAGGCCAGAACAGCGGTGAGTGAGTTGGGCAGAATATGCCGCCAGAAGACGGCGAAAAAGGTGCCGCCGCTGCCGTATGCGGCTTCAACGAAATCGCTGTGGCGTACGCGCACCACTTCAGCTCGCGCCAGACGGGCAAAGCTGGCTATCGCCGCGACGCCAACCGCCACGGCGGCATTGAGCGTGCCGAAGCCGAGCAGAATAATGACCGTGAGCGACAGTAATAAAGAGGGGATCGCCAGCAGAACATCGACCAGGCGCATAACCACCGATTCAACACGTCCCGCCAGCGCCCCGGCGAGGGTGCCTAGCGCGGTACCGACGATCAGGCCAATTGCCACCGCCACCAGCGCGGCACAAAGCGAATGCACTGCGCCGTAGACAATGCGGCTCCAGAGATCGCGGCCCAACTGGTCGGTTCCCAGCCAGTGACCCGCCTGCGGAGCTAGACGCTGTGCGCCTGGAAAGCCTTCCAGCGGGTTATAAGCGGTAAATAACTGTGGAGCAATCGCCATCAGTACGGCAACGCTCATCACCGTCCAGGCAAGCAGTAAACCGGGCTGCAAGCGCAGCGAGCGCCAGTTTGTCGTTCTGCGACGAGCGGCGGTGGCGTAATCAACCAGGCTCATACTACACCTCCGATAACGGTTTTCAGGCGCGGATCGAACATCGGCATCAGCAGATCGACCAGCAGATTAATCAGGACGAAGCCAAGGGCGGAAATCATCACCACCGCCTGAAGCACGGCAATATCCTGATTATTAACGGCCTGTTGGGTCAGCAAACCGAGTCCACCGCGCCCAAACACGGTTTCGGTGATTAGCGCTCCGGCGATAAGTTCCCCCAGCAGTAGCCCGGCAATATTGAGCACCGGCAGCAGGGCGTTGCCGATGACGTGCCGCCACAGGACGCCGGTCTCACTCATTCCTTTGGCGCGGGCGACGGCGACAAACGGCAGCGCGGCGACCTGATCCAGACTGCGCATCAGGATTTGCGCCAGCGGGGCCGAAATCGGTATTGCGACGGCGACGATCGGCAGGATCAGGCCTTCTATCGGACCCGGATTAATAACCGGGATCCAACGCAGCTGGAACGAGAAAAGCTGAATCAGGGCAATCCCCAGCCAAAACGTTGGCAGCGAGATAAACAGCACCGGCAGTGATTGCAGAGAGTTGCTTAACCAGCGCAGACCCGGCAGCCGTGAAGCAAAGGCGAGGGCAAAAGCCAGCAATACCGCCAGTGCGAAGGCGGGCAGCGCCAGGCTTATTGTTTCCGGCAGATTGCTGGCGATAAGCGTGCTGACCGGTAGCCCGGCCTGTAGCGAATAGCCAAAATCTCCCTGCAACATGGCGAACAGAGTATGAAAATACTGTTTCCACAAAGGGCTGTCGGCACCATAAGCGATGCGCATTTCGGCGATTTGTTCAGGGCTGAGTCCGAGGTCCGGATTCTGAAACTTGATCAGTACAGCATCTCCCGGCAGCACCTGTAGCAGCACGAAAGAAAGGGTAAACGCCGCCCACAGCACCAGTAATCCCTGGCCTGAACGCCGCAGAAGATAATGGTTCATCGCATACTCCTTAGTGCTTTTCCAGCCACGCGCTGTAGAACGACGGGCGGCCTACCGCTTCAAAGCTGACGCCTTTGACCCACGGCGCGCCGGCAAAGACCTGCGGCTCTTCAAAAATGGGGATCACGTAGGCGTTATCGAGCAGATAGCGCTGGGCATCGCCGGTAAGCTGGAGACGTTTTTGCGGTTCAACCTCGGCGGAAATGGCGGTCAAAAGCGCGTTGAGTTTATCGTCGCGGAAGCTTTGTACCTTGTCGCTGGAGCCGCCTTTTTGCAGCAGTGCATCGCGGTTGTTGGGGAAGAACATGCTTTTGACCACGTCCGGGTCGGCGCGACCCACTTCAGATACGGTGAGCGGAGTTTTCAGCGGGTCGAGGTTATCCAGCGTATGGCTGCCGGCATCGCCGGCTTTTACCGCCAGTGCGACGCCAACCTGACGCCACTGCTGGGCGATCAGTTGCAACACTTCCTTGTTTTGCGGCTGCGGCAGCGATTCATAGACGGTTAATGCCAGGCGCTGCCCATCCTTCATCCGAATGCCGTCGGCGGCCGGTTTCCAGCCAGCGTCATCAAGCAGTTGTTTTGCTTTGGCCTGATTGAACGCCAGTTTATCGCTGAGATTAACGTAGCCCGCCGCCGTGGTGGCGATGACGGAGGTGGCCTGCGGATAGTTGGCGGAGAACAGGGTTTCAACTACCTGTTTGGCGTTGGTGGCATGCAGCAGCGCCTGACGGACGCGCAGATTGGCGACCAGCGGGTTATCCGGGCGGAAGCTCAGGCTGTCGTTAACACCGCGCGTCGGAGCTGCATAGATTTTAAAGCCCTGATCGGTCGCCTGTTTTTCATCATAGGCCTGAACCTGGCGGATAAAATCGGCCTGGCCTGCTAATAGCGCGCCAATGCGCACGCTGTCTTCTGGCGTCACGATATAGGTGATGCCGTCGAGATTCGCTGGCCCCTGCTGAGCGAGGTTTTTTGGCCCCCATTGATAATCTTTACGCGCCACCAGGGTGAGTTCGCGCCCCGGCTTTTCATCTTTAACGGTAAACGGTCCGGAGCCAATAATATGGCGGGCGTCGCCCAGCTCTTCAAAATTACGTGCGAGTGTGCTGATAGAGACCAACCCGGAGCCAATAGTGGCGGTGCCCTGCAGAAAACCCGGTGACGGTTTTTTAAAGTAAAATTTGACCGTCAATGGGTCGATAACTTCGCTGTGGTCGTAGTTATTAATCACTTCAGAAACCGGCAGGCGATGCGTTTTATTTCCCAGACCGTAGGTGTCGAAGTTTTTTGCTACCGCATTGGCATCCAGTGGCGTGCCGTCAGAGAACGTGACGCCAGGGCGAATCTTAAAGGTATATTCGGTTTTATCGGCGTTAGCACTCCAGCTTTCGGCAATCCACGGTTCGACTTGTAATGTTTCCGGGTTTTGCCAGGTGAGCTTATCGGCTATTTGATTGAGAATACCGCCGTTGGGATAGAACCCTCCGGCTGGCGGATAAAGGTTGGTATGCGGTTGCTGCTCCAGATAAATTAGCGTGCCGCCTTTAACCGGCGCGTCGGCGGCCCACACGGAAAAGGTACCGGTTAAAAAAAGTGCCGCCAGCGCGGGGAGGCGAAAACGGGTTTGCATGGTGAATTCCTTTGTTATCTATTGTGTTGCCATCATCGGGCGCGCGTTTTGACAAAGGAAATAAGGATTTACGCTAAGCATTTGCATAAAAAGCAATTCGTATATTCGCAGCGGGGATTTTTAGAGGCTGGCGTTCATCGTAATGAAAAATTAACGTCATATTTAATTCATCAAATCACTTTATCGTGTTGTTTTTCAATTTCTTATACCCTAAATAATTCGAGTTGCAGGAAGGCGGCGACGCAGAGAATCCCCAGGAGCTTACTGAAGTAAGTGACTGGGGTGAGCGAGGAAAGCCAACGCACATGCAACTTGAAGTATGACGGGTATATAACGATAGAGCGATATTACAATGCATCTGGTAAAAACTATCCTTGCCGCAGGTCTTCTGTTTACTGCTGCCGCTCAGGCGCAAAACGTTCTGGATTTTCCGCAGCCGAAAAACAATCCCGAAGAGTTTTATGCGGTCACTGAAATTCCGGCGGGCGGCATTATCAAATATGAAACTGACGCCAAAACCGGTTTTCTGATTGCTGACCGTTTTCAGTCAATGCCGGTGGCCTATCCGGCTAACTATGGTTCGTTGACCCAGTCGCTGGCGGGAGACGGTGACCCGTTGGACGTGGTGTTTTATACCCGTGCGCCAATGGTTACGGGAACGCTGATTAAGCTGCGCGCGATTGGCGTGCTGAAGATGATTGATGGCGGCGAGAAGGATGACAAAATTATTGCCGTTCCGGCGAGTAAAATCGATCCGACCTACGATGACATCAAAAACGTGAGCGACCTACCAAAAATTGAGCAGGAGCGCCTGGAGGCGTTCTTCCGGGTTTACAAACAGCTGCCGGATGGCCGCAAAAAAGTTGAGCTGAACGGGTTTAACGATGCCGCCGCCGCGAAGCAGGAGATTAAAGCGGCATGGGACGCCTGGAAAGAGAAAAATCCGCAATAGATGAATAAACAGGCACCATCCGGTGCCTGTCGATTTTTCTACGCAATATCAATGTTCGTGTAGATAAATATGCCAGTATTCAGGCAATCAGCCCCGCTATGATGCTGGAGCATCTGCCGTACGTCCAGCATCACTTATTGACAGCATACGATTGAAAGTGGTTGTATCATGCAACCATTTATCGAATCTGTTGACCTGAAATGATAACATCCTCGCTTGTTGATGAAATCCGAACCGCCTCCCGCCTGATGGTGCGCGAGCTGGGCTTTATGAATACCACGCTTGCCGCCACGGATTATTCACCTTCTGCGGTCCACACTTTACTTGAAATCTCGGTTCGCGGTGCCATGACGGCTGCTCAGTTGGTTCAGATTCTGGGTCTTGAAAAATCGAGCGTCAGCCGAATGCTTTCCCGACTGCTTGCTGTCGGAGAGCTACAGGAAAAACCCGCTGCTCACGATGGGCGTTTTAAGCAGCTTGAATTAACAGCAAAAGGCGTGGCCACCGTCAGCAAAATTCACGCCTACGGAGCAATGCGGGTCGTTAATGCGCTGGCTTATTTGACCGACGACCAAAAACAAAACGTTGCGCAGGGCCTCGCAACCTGGGCTTACGCGCTAGAAAAATGCCGTGATGCTGAGGCCGTCGCCCCGAAAAAAGAGATCAGCATCCTCACGGGTTATCGACCGGGAATGATTGGCCGCATTGCGCAGATGCACGGCGAGTACTATGCGAAGCACTATGGGTTTGGTCACTTTTTTGAGAGTAAAGTCGCCAGTGGACTGGCGGAATTTTCTGGTCGTCTTGATACGCCTTGTAACCGGATTTGGCTTGCGGTGCAGGGCGAGAGAATTGTCGGGTCGGTGGCGATTGACGGTCAGGATCTTGGTAATAATGAGGCGCATCTGCGTTGGTTTATTCTTGACGATAGCTGTCGGGGGAGCGGAATCGGCAGACGTCTTTTGAGCGAAGCTATGGCCTTTTGTGACGGCCAGGATTTTTCGACAGTGCAGTTGTGGACGTTCAGCGGACTGAATGCCGCGCGCAGCCTTTATGAATCCTTTGGATTCACACTTCACAAAGAGTGGCAGGGGGAGCAGTGGGGCAGGATGATGACCGAACAGCAGTTTACTCGGGTAAAACAGTCGACATAATCATAATAAATAATCCCCCGGCGCAGTTATTTCACGCCGGGGGAAAACCATTAACTTAACAGTGTGTTGATGGTAGCAATCTCCTCACGCCATTGCGCTTGCAACTGCGGTTTTTGATGTTTTGGCCTACGGGTCAGATCGTCAGCCAACAGTTGCTCCAGCATGACTAGCCGTTCCAGCAGCGTATCGTTATCCTCTTCAGGTTCGATGGTGAGTGCTGTCGCGGTCTGCGCCATCGGGCGACGAACGGCGGCGCGCAGATTTTCATAGACTTCATCGGCGCTGTTCCATTCGCTGAGCCCGTGTTCATCAATAAGCCAGAAACGGTTGCAACTGTTGTCGATTAACTGCCGGTCATGACTGACTAACAGCAGACCGCCGGGATAATCGCGCAGCGTTTCTGCCAGCGCCGCTTTGCCATCAATATCTAAATGGTTAGTTGGTTCATCCAGCAACAACAGGCTATAGCAGGCCAGCGACAGGCCAACAAACAGCAGTCGTGAACGTTCGCCACCGCTTAGGGTGCTTACCCTTTGCCCGTGACGCACCCAGTTGAATCCGGCGGAAATCAGCGCTCGCTTGCGCATTTCCGGTGCCGGTTCAAAAGCCTCCAGTGCCTCAAGAAGAGTGACGTCATCGGCAAGCTGATGCAGGGTCTGGTCGTAATAACCCGGCTTCAGTCGCGGATGCAGACGTAAACCGTTCTCCGTTGTGTTCTGTTGCATATGCCGCCACAGCAGACGCAGCAGTGAGGATTTACCGCAGCCGTTGCGCCCCATAATCGCCACCCGGTCGCCGCTTTTCAGGCGAGCCAGGCCCGCAGTGAACAGCGCGGGTAGCCCCGGCGCTGGCGGAACAGGGAGCTGTTCTATCTCCAGCAGTCGGTCTGCCCGCAGCGCGTCGCCGTGCAGTGCCAGCCGCCATGGCGTTCCGGCAGTGAGGTCGGTTTGGCTCTCCTTCAGGCGCAGAACCTGTTTCTCCATCTGCTTGGCTTTGCGCGAGAGATCTTCGTTATCGTACGTCCTGCCCCAAATAGCTAATCGTTTGGCACTGGCGGCGACGCGGTCGATCTCTTTTTGCTCCGCTTTATGACGCAGCGCGTCGCTGGCGTCCTGCTCTTCCAGCGCCTGACGGGCGGCGCTACAGGGCAGGGAGAAGGCGTGCAAGGTGTTGTCACGCAAGATCCAACTGATATTAGTTACAGCATCCAATAATGGGTTGTCATGCGACACCAGAACGAAACTCCCCTGCCAGGTTTGCAAGAAGCTTTCCAGCCACAGGAGGGTCGGCAGGTCGAGATGGTTTCCCGGTTCATCCAGCAGCAGCAGATCCGGTTGCTGAATCAGCGCCCTGGCGAGCAGTAGTCGGGTATGCTGACCACCGCTCAGGGTTGACGCCTGCTGTTGAGTTTCCGCTAGCGTAAAGCCCATCTCCGCCAGCAGTCGTTCCGCCTGCCAGCGCTGACTTTCGCGATCGACAGCCGTGAGTTTTGCCAGCACAACGTCGAGCAGGGGCTGCGCTAACAGCGTATCCGGGAGATGTTGTTCTACGCGCGCCATCAGGCAATGATTAGCCAGCGCCACATTACCTGAAGTGGGGGACAGCGTGCCATCGAGCACCTGTAACAGGGTACTTTTACCGCAGCCGTTATAGCCAATCAGGCCAATGCGGTCGCCTTTTTTCAGGGTAAAGGAGAGGTTGGTGAACAGCGGGCCAAACGCCGTATCAACATGAAGAGATTGTGCAGTTAGTAATGTGCTCATTGTGAACTTACTCAAGAGTTACAGGCATAGAAATGCCTCGTCAAACATCGCTGACGATAACCCGGTAAGCCCGAGGGAAGGGATTTAGTCTTTGGTTTCTTCGCTCAAGCTGAAGTTATCGCAGCACGATACCGATAACGCTTGAGCTGGTGCGATCGCCAAATGTATGTGAAAAACTAAACATTTCACAGTACGGCATGGGATCCTCCTTTTCTATTCAGTTAGTTGATGGGTGACGGCAGTGTAGAGGGATAACGCGGTTTTGGCTAGCAGTGAACGAATCAGGGCCTGATTTTTAGGCCCCGGTTCGTTCCTACGTTTTTATCAGCAGCGTTTTCGCTTAAATCGAAGTCCGGCGATAATTCCGGTATTCCGGCTGCCAGAAGTTATCGGCAATCGCCTGCAACAGCGCTTCCGCCGACGTTTTCACCGCCACGCCTTGCTCCTGGGCGATTTTGCCCACCGCAAAAGCAATCGCACGCGAAACGGTTTGAATATCCTTCAGCTCCGGCAGAACCGGACCCTCACCGTTATTCACCAGCGGTGAGTGTTTCGCGAGAGTCTCACTGGCGGCCATCAGCATCTCGTCGGTGACGCGGGATGCGCCGGAAGCAATAACGCCAAGCCCGATTCCTGGGAAAATATAGGAGTTATTGCACTGGGCGATAACGTACTGCTTGCCCTTGAGCGTCACCGGTGCGAACGGGCTGCCGGTGGCGACCAGCGCTTCGCCGTCGGTCCAGCTAAGGATATTCTGCGGCGTTGCTTCCACGCGAGAAGTTGGGTTCGACAGCGGCATCACGATCGGCCGCGAGCAGTGCTTATGCATCTCGCGGATTATCTCTTCAGTGAACAGCCCCGGCTGGCCGGAAACGCCGATCAAAATATCTGGCTTAACGTTGCGTACCACGTCAAGCAGCGACAGCACATCGTTAGTGGTATCCCACCCTTGCAGAGACTCGCGCTTTTGCACCAGTTTGCTCTGGAACGGCAGCAGGTTCGGCATGGCGTCGGTCAGCAGACCAAAACGGTCAACCATAAATACGCGTTTGCGGGCCTCTTCTTCGCTTAAACCTTCACGTTGAATCTGCGCTACGATCTGCTCGGCGATACCGCAGCCTGCGGAACCGGCACCAAGGAAAACAATTTTCTGCTCGCTCAACTGGCTGCCCGCGCCGCGGCTGGCGGCAATTAGCGTGCCGACGGTCACTGAAGCGGTACCCTGAATATCGTCGTTAAACGAGCAAACTTCATTGCGGTAACGGTTAAGCAGCGGCATGGCGTTTTTCTGCGCGAAGTCTTCGAACTGCAGCAGCACATCCGGCCAGCGGGCTTTAATCGCCTGAATAACGTCATCGACGAACTGGTAATACTCGTCGTCGGTGATACGCGGGTGACGCCAGCCCATATACAGCGGATCATCAAGCAATTGCTGATTGTTGGTACCGACATCCAGCACTATCGGCAGGGTGTAGGCCGGGCTGATGCCGCCGCAGGTGGTGTAGAGCGAGAGCTTACCGATAGGAATACCCATCCCGCCAATACCCTGGTCGCCGAGACCGAGAATACGCTCGCCATCGGTCACGACGATCACTTTGACGTTATGGTTAGGCACGTTTTGCAGGATGTCATCGAGGTTATTACGGTTCTGATAAGAGATAAAAACGCCACGGGCGCGACGATAGATCTCAGAGAAACGTTCGCAGGCAGCACCTACCGTCGGAGTGTAAATAACCGGCATCATCTCGTCGAGGTGGTTGCCAACCAGGCGGTAGAACAGCGTTTCGTTGGTATCCTGGATGTTGCGCAGATAAATATGCTTGTCGATCTCGGTCTTAAATCCCTGATACTGGATCCACGCGCGTTCGGCTTGTTCTTCGATGGTTTCGACCACTTCTGGCAGCAGTCCCAGCAGGTTAAAACTGCTGCGCTCTTCCATACTGAAGGCGCTACCTTTGTTGAGTAACGGAAACTCAAGGAGAACGGGGCCTGCGTAAGGGATGTAAAGAGAACGGTTTTTTTTATGAGTGAATTGCATCGCACTAACTCCTTGGTGATCGCTTCAGCCCAGGCGCGGCGACAGGCGAGGGGCTGGCAGGGAATTGCAGCGCGCAGAGTATAGAGCAGATGGCATCAAAGAAGGGTAAACATGCAGTCGATAGTCTTAAAAAAACACCATCCTGCATGCAGGACGGTGTTTCTATCATCACTCAGCTGAAAAATTAGCCACCGCGGCGTTTGCGACCGGTAGCATGGATGCGGTTTAGCGTGGTTTCCGCATCGCCTTCCAGCAGCACTTTTTTCTGCTGGGAAAGCTTGTAGTTCAGACCGAGAAGATGACGTGCCTGATGGTTCGATTTCATTCTTACTCCTTTATCCGGTTCTGGTTTCAAGGACAAGCCCGATGTAAATCGGACGAAATTTAACCCTAAGTACGCCGCCCATTTTTGGTGCGGCGATAATCAGCGTGGTTCATATTGTCAGGTTTAGCAATGTTGCCGTGACAGATTAAGAACAGTCTCTTTTGGATTGCAGATAGCCAGAACTACCACTTCATCTCGCCGGTATTTACTTTGGCGCTCAGCTCCAGCGAGCTCTCTTCTGCGAGCCCCAGCCAGCGCTGCTTCATCGCCTTAATCACGCCCGCGGAATCTTTATGATCCTTTAACGACTGCTCAAACTGCGTCAGGTAATCGCGGGTGAAGACAATCGCGCGGTCGCCTGCTGGCGGCGTGCCAAGATAGTGGCCTGGAATCACCTGCTGCGGATGCAGTGAAGCCATTTCGTTGAGCGTATTAACCCACTGCTGGCGGCTTTCGACGCTTTGTGTGTCCGCCGTCCAGACGTGCATTCCCCATGCCACGCCGGTTCCGCCGAGAATCGCCTTATTCGCCGGGATCCACACGAAAGCGGCGTAGTTCTGCGGCTGGCGGATTTCGACTTTTTCACCATCGATGGTGAACGTGTTGGCTTCGATGACCTGTGGCACATAAACCTGCTTCGGCGCACCGTCTTTCATCTGCGGGCCCCAGTACGCCAGTTTGGCTTCTTTGGTAGCATTAATATGTTTGACCACTTCAGCGGTCGCGACCACTTTGGCTTGCGGGAACGCTTTGACCAGCGGCTCCAGGCCAAAATAGAAATCCGGATCGCCGGAGGTGATCACGATACGAGTCAGTTTCTTACCGCTTTTTTGAACCATCTCGACCAGCTTCTCACCATCCTTCACGCTGAACTGGGCATCGAACAATACCGCTTCATGCGGACCGGTGGCGAGGGTGGAGTTGACGGCAAAAATGCCGTTTTCCTGCGGGTTGTAGGTTTGCAGCGTCAAAGGCGCAGCCAGTACGGTGGTGCTGAACAGGGTGGTTGCGATGGCAAGGACAGATGATTTCATGCGCGTTTTCTCTTTATCAGGTGAATGAACGCTATTTTACGCATTTCATGATTTGCGAATATTCCTGAAAAAAGAGATGCTGAGTTTCATAAATCGTGCAGATGGAATCGAATGATGGATCGGGTGATCGCCGCTCAGGTGTATATACGTATTTGTGAACTGGGGAGTTTGAGCGCCGCCGCGCGAGCGTTGGGGATGTCGCGCCCGATGATCAGCCGCTATCTCGAGCAGATGGAGCAGTGGGCCGGAACCCGGCTGGTACACCGTTCAACCCGTAAGCTGACGCTAACCTCCGCCGGGGAAAAGGTACTGCAAAAAACGCGCACGCTCACGCAGCTGTCGGATGAAATCGCTGGACAAACCGAGCGCGCGGTCCCCAGCGGTACGCTGCGCGTAGCCTGCGCGCACTTCACCGCTATGCAGCTCATTTCTCCGCTGTTGCCCGATTTTCTTGCCCGTTATCCGCAGCTTCGCCTTGAGCTGGATATCAATAATCATCCGGTGAGCCTGATTGGTGAACGGATTGACGTTGCGATCCGCATCACCGATAACCCGGAGCCGGGAGCTATCGCTCGTCGTCTTGGTGTTTGCCGTTCGGTGTTGTGCGCTTCTCCACGTTGGCTACAGCAGAATGGACCACTGCACACGCCGGATGATTTATCTCGCCACAATTGCCTGCATTACAGCCATTTCGCCAGTCAGACCTGGCAGTTTACTGATCCACAAGGCGATAGCGTGGCGGTGGCGGTTTCCGGTAATCTCAGCGCCGGGATCTCCTCTCTCCTGCTGGAGGCGGCGGTGGCCGGTTGTGGCATCGCGATGCTTCCGGAGCTGGAGGCGCAGCGGGCGCTTAACGGCGGGGCGCTAAAGCAGGTTTTACCGTCTTATCAGCCAAAAGCGCTAAGCGTGTATGGGATTTATCTCTCACGCGATTATCAGCCCAGCGCGCTGCCGCTGTTTCTGGAAGAGGTTCAGCAACGACTGGCGCAACCCACGGATCTAAAGGAGTGAATGGATGATTTTGTTTCGACCCATGTACGAGGATGAGTACCCGGCTTACCTCGATTATTTTATCCCCGATTACGCGGCGGAAATTGCCGCAAACTACGGGCTTTCGCCGTCGGCGGCTTTAGCTCAGGCACAACGGGAAATCGCCGAAGATTTACCCGATGGCGTTAACACCTGCGGCCAGGTTCTACTCTGTTTACTCAATCATGTTGAGGGCGCGGAAACACGAATTGGCTATCTCTGGTATAAGCCGGAAGCGAAAACGCGCTCCGCGTTTATCTGCGATTTCTATATTTCCCCCGTTTTTCAAGGGCAGGGATTGGGCAAGCAGGCGATGACCGCTTTTGAACGTGAACTTGCAAGCAAAGGGTTTATGCAAATTAAACTGCGCGTCGCCGGGGATAATCAACGCGCTCGCCATGTCTACGAAGCCACCGGATTTCGCGTTACCGGCGTTAATATGAGCAAAAATATCCCGTTGGATTCGTCTGATTAAACGACAGTGCGCTGCCTGAAAGAGAAATGGCTTCTATACTTTATTTCTTTAATGTCAAAAAGGAGCGATATCATGGCAATCCATAAGAAAGGTCAGGCGCATTGGGAAGGGGATCTGAAAAGCGGTAAAGGAACCGTCTCCACCGAGAGCGGCGCGCTGAACCAGCAACCTTATGGCTTTAACACCCGCTTCGAAGGCGTGAAGGGGACCAACCCGGAAGAGTTGATCGGCGCGGCCCATGCGGCCTGTTTTTCGATGGCGCTGTCGTTGATGCTCAGCGAAGAGAGCTATATCGCAACCTCAATTGATACCGTGGCTGTGGTGACGCTGGATAAATCCGGCGGCGGTTTTGCGATTACCAAAATCGCGCTGCAGAGCAAAATTGTGCTGCCAGGCATCGAGGCCGATGTGTTTGACGGCATTATTCAAAAAGCGAAAGCCGGTTGCCCGGTCTCGCAGGTGCTTAATGCTGAGATAAGCCTCGACTACCAGCTTAATCCATAATTCCCCGCTGCCCGCATCAGGCGGGCACTCCCTCCTTTAACGCCACGGCTGGCAAATGTCACTTGCGTAGATTAATGCTATCTTTTCCGCTTACGGAAAGGAGCAAGTCACGCAATGGCCAGTATACGCACAATGATTGAAGCTCAGGTTTTGGGCTTAACCGGCATGGCGCTTAAAGAGATCGATTTTGAACATCCTAAAGGCGAGCCGGGGCTGTTTGGCCCGCAGTCGGCCATCTGGCAGGTTCATGGGGATTTCACGTCCATGCTGTGCGGCGGGGTCAGCGCGCTGTTATTACAGATGCTACATCCTCTGGCGCTGGCAGGAGTCTGGGATCACTCGAACTTCCGCGAAGATATTTTTGGTCGCCTGCGCCGCACCAGCCAGTTTATTTCCGCCACTACCTTTGGTACCACCGTCGACGCCGAGCGGCTGATCGCCAAAGTGCAGGAAATTCATCTGCGCGTGAGCGGTCAGGATAAAGACGGTACGCCGTATCAGGCCAGCGATCCCGCACTGCTCACCTGGGTTCACGTTGCCGAATGCAGCAGCTTTATGGCTTCCCATTTGCGTTACAAACGGACCGTGATCAGCGCTGCCCGGCAGGAACAGTATTATCAGGAAGCCGCCGAAATCGCCCGCCGTCTGGGGGCTCGCGACATCCCGGTCACGCCGCGGCAGGTTACCGACTATTTGCAGGATATGCGACCAGTGCTGCGCTGCGACGAACGCACGCAGGAAGTGGCTAACGTGCTGTTATCAACGCGGTTGCCGGGCCGCCTGAGTCAGCCGGTCGGGCGGATGATGATGCGCGCTGGTATCGACCTGCTGCCATCCTGGGCGCAGGAGAAGCTTAATTTGCCGATGAGCGCAATGCAGCGACATAGTGCGCGAATGACCGTACACGGTGTGGCTCGCGTCCTGCGCGCTTCGGTACGCAATGGCGCTTATCATTGCGCGATGCGACGGATGAATGAATATTAATTATTCGGGAATGCGAAGCGTTGCATAAATATAGCTAAGGCTATTATTGTTGAGGCTATTTTTTATAAAAAGAAATTATTCGCATTTAAATATTGACGATATTATAAAAATTTAAACATTGGCTTAACGGCAGCATGTTGTTCAGGAAAAATTAAACAAAATCGTGTACGTTGTCTCTCTTTCAATAGAGGTGTTCAATGACGATGAAAACTCAGGCTGATGATAAATATCATCAGCGTTCCACGGTCGCACGTAAAAGTACGCTAATCAGCGTGGTGGTAAATCTTTTTTTATCCAGCTTTCAAGTGCTGGCAGGGATATTTTCCGGCTCACAGGGCTTGATAGCCGATGGGATTCACTCCTTTTCCGATCTGATCGCTGATTTTGTGGTTCTGCTCGCTAATAAAAAAAGCCGCAAGCCTTCGGATAGCGATCACCATTATGGCCACTGGCGTTATGAGAACGGTGCTTCAATGGTGATTGGCGCACTGTTGTTGATCGTTGGGTTGGGTATGCTGTGGTCTGCTTGCAACAAACTGCTGCACCCCGAATCCATTCAGGATGTTCATATCATCGCTCTGTGGGTCGCTCTTGCCGCGCTGGTCGCCAAAGAAGTTTTATTTCGCTATATGCTGGCGGTGGCGAAGCGAATTCAGTCTTCGATGCTGATTGCCAATGCCTGGCACGCCCGTTCCGACGCTGCATCGTCGGTGGTGGTGGCGGTTGGTATTATCGGTAACCTTGCCGGGTTTGTATGGCTTGACCCGGTTGCCGCGCTGGTTGTCGGCGTGCTGGTCACCCGCATGGGGTACTCGTTTGCCATTGATGCACTGCATGACTTAATGGATCGCGCTGTGGATAGCGATACCGAACAGCAGATACAAACGACTATTCTGGCGACGCCCGGCGTCATCGCACTGCATGACCTGAAAACCCGCCGCGCCGGGGATTTAATCCTGGTTGATGTACACGTTGAGGTGGCGGGGAATTTGTCAGTTGTTGAAGGGCATGATATTGCGCTGTCGGCCCGCGCGCGGGTATTAAAAAATCATAACGTCCTTAATATGATGGTTCATATCGACCCCTGCCAGTCGGCAACTAAGGAAGGTGCGAACAAGTCCCTGATATGAGATCATGTTTGTCATCTGGAGCCATGGAACAGGGTTCATCATGAGTCATCAACTTACCTTCGCCGACAGTGAATTCAGCAGTAAGCGCCGTCAGACCAGAAAAGAGATTTTCTTGTCCCGTATGGAGCAGATTCTGCCATGGCAAAACATGGTGGAAGTCATCGAGCCGTTTTACCCCAAGGCTGGTAATGGCCGGCGACCTTATCCGCTGGAAACCATGCTACGCATTCACTGCATGCAGCATTGGTACAACCTGAGCGATGGCGCGATGGAAGATGCTCTGTACGAAATCGCCTCCATGCGTCGGTTTGCCCGGTTATCCCTGGATAGCGCCTTGCCTGACCGCACCACCATCATGAATTTCCGCCACCTGCTGGAGCAGCATCAACTGGCCCGCCAATTGTTCAAGACCATCAATCGCTGGCTGGCCGAAGCAGGCGTCATGATGACTCAAGGCACCTTGGTCGATGCCACCATCATTGAGGCACCCAGCTCGACCAAGAACAAAGAGCAGCAACGCGATCCGGAGATGCATCAGACCAAGAAAGGCAATCAGTGGCACTTTGGCATGAAGGCCCACATTGGTGTCGATGCCAAGAGTGGCCTGACCCACAGCCTAGTCACCACCGCGGCCAACGAGCATGACCTCAATCAGCTGGGTAATCTGCTGCATGGAGAGGAGCAATTTGTCTCAGCCGATGCCGGCTACCAAGGGGCGCCACAGCGCGAGGAGCTGGCCGAGGTGGATGTGGACTGGCTGATCGCCGAGCGCCCCGGCAAGGTAAGAACCTTGAAACAGCATCCACGCAAGAACAAAACGGCCATCAACATCGAATACATGAAAGCCAGCATCCGGGCCAAGGTGGAGCACCCATTTCGCATCATCAAGCGACAGTTCGGCTTCGTGAAAGCCAGATACAAGGGGTTGCTGAAAAACGATAACCAACTGGCGATGTTATTCACGCTGGCCAACCTGTTTCGGGCGGACCAAATGATACGTCAGTGGGAGAGATCTCACTAAAAACTGGGGATAACGCCTTAAATGGCGAAGAAACGGTCTAAATAGGCTGATTCAAGGCATTTACGGGAGAAAAAATCGGCTCAAACATGAAGAAATGAAATGACTGAGTCAGCCGAGAAGAATTTCCCCGCTTATTCGCACCTTCCTTAGCTTGCTAGGGATCGCCATTGCCATTTTCCTCGGTTTTCGTAATAGCGCAGGATATAACCGCTTTGTTGAAGCTCGCAATCTGTGGGGAACGGTGCTGATTGCCCAGAGAACGCTGGTGCGTCAGCTAAAAAATATTCTTCCGATGGAGAGTGAATCTCACCAACGTCTGGTTAGCTACCTGATTGCTTTTAGCTGGAGTCTTAAGCATCAGTTGCGTAAAACGGACCCGGGCGCGGATTTAGCGCGGTTACTGCCGCCGCAGACGGTTGCCGAGATTCTTGCCAGCTCGATGCCGACCAATCGCATCCTGCTGCTGGCGGGCGATGAACTGGGGCGTCTTCGGGCAGAAGGGAAGATGAGCGATATCAGCCACAGCCTGATGGACAATAAGCTCGATGAGCTCGGTCATGCCCTTGGCGGCTGCGAGCGCCTGGCGAGTACCCCGGTGCCTTTTGCCTACACCTTGATTTTACAACGCACGGTGTATCTATTCTGTGCGCTGCTGCCGTTCGCGCTGGTTGGCGACCTGCATTACATGACGCCATTTGTCTCGGTGTTTATCTCCTATACCTTCCTGTCCTGGGATTCGCTGGCGGAGGAGCTGGAAGACCCGTTTGGCACCGCTGCTAACGACTTGCCGCTCAATGCGATGTGCAACACCATTGAACGCAACCTGCTGGATATGACCGATCAGCACCCTCTGCCGGATAAGCTTGAGCCCGATCGTTATTACAATTTAACCTGATCTGACAAATGAAACTGTATGTTTATTAATCGTTAAATAAGTTAAATCTAACGCGTGATAGATAACATTGATTATACAGTTACCGCCCTGATTGTTATGCTTTCGTTAACAAAACGCCTGTCATACTTGCTGGTAGCGGGCGATAAGAAATAATGCGGCGCTTCACCTGCAATCCGCCGCCGAAAGCGTATCAGGAGTCAACATGAGTAATAAAAGACGTGTCGTCCCAGGCGTCCATCCCTATGATGGCCCGGCGGGCGGTTGGGGAGCATTAAAAGCCACCGCCATCGCCGTTCGCACGCAAATGGATGCGCTTGATGCCCCCGCAACGCTACTGCGCACCAACCAGCCGGATGGTTTTGATTGCCCCGGCTGCGCCTGGCCGGACAAAGAGCATAAATCGACGTTTCAATTCTGCGAAAACGGTGCGAAAGCGGTTACCTGGGAAGCCACCAGCAAACGCGTCACCGCGGAGTTTTTGGCGGCCAACACCGTCACTTCGCTGCTGGCGAAGAGCGATTTCGAACTGGAAGGCTACGGGCGCTTAACCCAGCCTTTGGTTTACGATAAGGGCAGCGATACGCTACGTCCGCTCGCCTGGGAAGAGGCGTTTGCCCGCATCGGCGAAATCCTCAGCGCGATGCAACCCAACGAAGTGGAATTTTACACCTCCGGGCGCGCCTCCAATGAAGTCGCTTACTTATTCCAACTGTTTGCCCGCGAATTTGGCACCAATAACTTCCCGGACTGCTCCAATATGTGCCACGAATCGACCAGCGTCGGCCTGCCGCAGTCTATTGGCATCGGTAAAGGCACGGTTTCGCTGGATGATTTTGAGAAAACTGAACTGGTTATCTCCATCGGTCATAACCCCGGCACCAACCATCCGCGCATGATGGGCACGCTGCACGAACTGGCGCGCCGTGGTGTCCCGATCATTGTTTTCAACCCGCTAAAAGAGCGGGCGCTCGAACGCTTCGCCGATCCGCAGAACGTTATAGAGATGGCGACCTACAGCTCGACCAACATCGCCTCCACTTATTTCCAGGTTAAAGCGGGCGGCGATGCGGCGGCGTTAAAGGGCATTGCGAAGGCGCTGCTGCGGATGGAAGAAGAGCAGGGCGAAGTACTGGATCGGGAGTTTATCGCCGAACATACCCTGGGCTTCACTGACTTTGCGCAGGATCTGCACGCCACAAGCTGGCCGGATATTGAACGCGAGTCGGGCCTGACGCGCGACAGTCTTGAACGCGTGGCGCTGGCTTATGCCAAATCGAACGCCACCATTATTACCTATGGGATGGGCATCACCCAGCATAACAAGGGCACTTCGAACGTACGCCTGATTGCCGATCTGCTGTTGATGCGTGGCAATATTGGCAAGCCAGGGGCCGGGATCTGCCCGCTGCGCGGCCACTCCAACGTGCAGGGCAACCGCACCGTGGGCATTACCGAAAAACCGAGCGCCCAGTTCCTTGCCAACCTGCAACGGGTGTTCGGATTCACGCCGCCGCAGGAGCATGGTCACGATGCGGTAAAAGCGCTACAGGCGATGATCGACGGTGAAGCAAAAGCACTGCTGTGCCTTGGCGGTAACTTCGCGGTGGCGATGCCGGATCATGAGCGCGCTTTCCCGGCGGTGCGAAGCCTGGATCTAAGCGTGCATATTGGCACCAAGCTTAACCGCTCGCATCTGTTGGTGGCGAAAGAGACCTTTATTCTGCCGTGTCTGGGGCGTACCGAGCTGGATATCCAGCAGACGGGGCGTCAGTCGATTACCGTGGAAGATTCGATGTCGATGGTTCATGCCTCGTCGGGCAAGCTAAAACCGGGTTCACCGCAGCTGCGCTCTGAACCGGCGATTGTTGCTGCGATGGCCATGGCGACCCTACCGGAGAGTAAAATTGACTGGCTGGGGCTGGTCGCCGATTACGACAAGATCCGCGACCTGATCGAGCAGACGATCCCGGGTTTCGATGATTACAACCAGCGTATTCGCCATCCCGGCGGCTTTCGAATGCCGCTGCCGCCAACAGAACGTATCTGGCCGACGCCGACCGGCAAAGCGATGTTCTCGGTTTTCCACGGCGTGCACGAAAACCAGCAAGTTGATGGTGACGACGTGATGCGTCTGGTTACGCTGCGTAGCCACGATCAGTACAACACCACGATTTACGCCATGGACGACCGTTACCGCGGCGTCTTTGGCCGTCGCGATGTGCTGTTTATGAATGAGCAGGATATGGCGGAGCAGGGGTTCGAGCACGGCGACCGGGTGGATATTCGCTCCGCGCTGCCGGGTAATCACCAGCGGCTGGAAGATATCACGCTGGTCGCTTACAGCATCGCGCCGGGCACCGTCGCGGCTTACTATCCCGAAGCTAACGTCCTGGTGCCACTGGATTATCTCGATAAAGAGAGCGGCACGCCCTCTTATAAATCGGCGCCTATTCGCTTGACGCTACGCTCGAAAGAGATCCGTACGCTGGAAGGGATTCGTTAGGTCAATATTCACCCACGGCGTATTTACCGCCGTGGGTGCTCCGCTACTTTTGCGCCAGAATAAGCTTAATACCCAGCCCGACAAACCCGGCGGCAAAGCTCACTCTGAGTCCCTGTAAGACCCTGGGGCGTGTTAGCACATATCCGCGCATCGCCGCTGAAAATGCGCCATAGAGCATGAAAATCAGCAGCGTCATCAGCATAAATATTCCGCTTAATATCAGCATCTCCTTGATCGGGGAAGCTGAGTCGCTGTGGATAAATTGTGGCAAAAAGGCGAGAAAAAAGAGCGGCAGTTTGGGGTTAAGCAGATTGATCAGGATAGCGTGGGTAATCACCTGGAGTAGATTGCGTCTCTCGCTATTTTCCACGCTCAGGCTACCGCGCTGGGTGAGGGTGGCCCACGCCAGATACAGCAGCCAGGCGACGCCCGCATATTTCACCAGTTCGAATGCGCCGGGCGTACTGTGGAGGATCGCCGCCAGCCCGGTTATCGCCGCAAGCATATGCGGAATAATGCCCAGCGTGCAGCCGAAGGCCGCGGCAAAGCTCATGCGCCTTCCCTTCGATAAACCGGTGGCGATGGTGTAAAGCGTCCCGGTGCCGGGGGCGATAACCACAATAAGTGAAGTCAGAAGAAACTCAGGGCTGATTAACGACATAACGTAGTTCCTGGCGTAAAGAATCGAAGGCCTGAGTATTTATGAAAGCGTCGCGTCGGTATTGAACAAAATTGCACGCCGCCAGCTAACGGAGCGCCTGATAGCGTCCTGGCGTCATGGCGAACTGTTTTTGAAAGGCACGGGTGAGATGGCTTTGATCGGCAAAACCGGCCATCAGCGCGGTGTCAGCGGGTGAATGGCCAGCCGCTAACAGACGGCGTGCCAATCGCACGCGGGACTGTATCAGGTAGGCGTGCGGCGTGATGCCGGTTTCGCGTGCGAAGCCGCGGATCAGTTGAAAGCGGCTGATACCGCTCAGGGCGGCGAGAACGTCGAGAGAGATTTTCTCTTCAGGGGCATCATCAATATATTGTCTGGCCAGCGCAACAGCCGGAGAGTCGCATTTATCAGGCGACCTGGTGCAGAGATGAAAACGAGTGACCCGCATCAGGCATTGCAGCAGCGCCTCTTCCACTGCAATATCGTCGGTCACAAGGGCGGTAATCTCGCTAAAAAGCCGTTGCATAAGCCCGCGCAGCTGCGGGTCCTCAACGACCGGGCGCAGGAGAATATCTTCGGCCTTCCTCTCTCCCTGAAATTCGCCAGCAACCCGTTCAGGGTTGAGATAAACCATCTGCCAGCTGCGGGGACCATCCAGCGGAATGCCATCGTGCATTTCTCCCGGGTTGACCATAATTATATTTCCGGCGGCGGCCTCGATTTTGCCAAGATGGCTCCACGAGTGCTGCGCGCCATGAGTGAAAATGCCGATACCAAATTGATCGTGCGAATGGCGCGGAAAGCTCTGTTCCGTGACTAACGACATGGCTTCCAGCCCCGGCAGAGTTAGCCGGTGCTGCTGAACGTGATGAAGGCGAGTTTTCAACGGTTTCTCCTGCCAGTGCATGGCATGAGTGTAGCCCTGTGAACGTGGGACCAGCAACAGCCGAACGGCGCTTGAATTTCGTCAACGCTGCACATAACATTTA
Source organism: Klebsiella sp. RHBSTW-00215 (assembly GCF_014103785.1). NCBI lineage: Bacteria > Pseudomonadati > Pseudomonadota > Gammaproteobacteria > Enterobacterales > Enterobacteriaceae > Klebsiella > Klebsiella sp. RHBSTW-00215. The sequence continues at coordinate 4,660,772 of NZ_JABXQS010000001.1, read as the reverse complement.
ACTAACATTTTCTGCTGTGTTTACAGCACAATGAGAAAGCGCAAACACACTGGGTAACTGATGGATATCAAACAGCTTAAATATCTGATTGCGCTCGACCGGACGCGTCATTTCGGCCAGGCCGCGGCGGCCTGTTATATCACTCAGCCCACGCTTTCTATGCGTATTCGCAATCTTGAAGAAGAACTTAATTTGACGCTGATCCAGCGTGGGCAGCGGTTTGAGGGATTTACCCCGGAAGGGGAACGCATTCTGGCGTGGGCACGAGCGCTGCTGGCAGCGCACGACGGGCTGGAAGCGGAGGCGGCGATTTGTCGCGGGCAGATGGTAGGTCAGTTAAGAGTCGGAATGGTGCCGTTAGCCAGCCTGAATCCGATGCAACTGATTAAACCGCTGGCGGATAAATACCCGGAGCTACAGTTCAGCCTGCTATCGATGACTTCGGAGCAGATCATCGACGGCGTTAGCCGCAACCAGTTGGATCTTGGGATCTGCTATCTGCACCACGTCGATAGCCAATTGTTTAATGTGGTCTGGTTGCCAAATACCCGCATGGGTTTGCTGCATGATAAGCGTCACTATCAGTTTGAGGATACGACTCCTGAATGGGAGACGCTGGCCGCGCTGCCGCTGGGGTTTCTGACGAAGGGCATGTACTACCGCGAATCGATAGAAATGAGCTTTAAGGCCAAGGGGCTGGCGCCGAAGTACGTCTTCGAAAGCGACTCTACTTTTCAGATTATCCAGGCGGTGCAGGCCGGGATCTGCTGCGCGATCATGCCGCTCAATAACGGTCTTGAAGCGTTGAGCGATAATCTGGACATCAGACCCATCGCGGAGACTGAAATCGACTCGATGTTGGCGCTGATTATGCGCAACAAAGAACCGGTATCGTCGCTGGCGGAAAAATGTTTTGCCGATGCGCAAAGGATTTTTGGCGAGTCGGTAAGCTAGCCGCGCTTAGCCGCCAGCCAGACCGTGCGGCCACCGCACTGCGGGTCCTCCACGCTATGTTTCACCACCTTGAAAGCATATTGTTGTAGCAATGCCTGATACTCCTCCGATGCCAGGCTCGAGTGGTAAAGCGGCTCGCCAGCAAACAGGCCGATCGCCTCGCCGTTGCTGGTACCGGTATTAAACATCAACGCCGCGCCGTCATCAGCATGGGCGGCGAAGAGGCTAAACATCCTGCGCTGATCGGTCCGCGGAAGATGGAAAAAACTGTCCCACGCCAGCACGCCATCAAATTTTTCTGCCAGCGCCAGTTCGCGCATATCTCCGGTTAGCCAGCGGCCGGCGGGGAATTTCTGCTGACACAGGGCAATCATTGACGGCGAAGCATCAACACCCGTCACGCGAAAACCCCGGCTGAGCAGATATTCGGCAATCGGCGAGGCATTGCCACAGCCAATATCCAGGATCGCTCCTCCAGGCTTGATGATGCTGAGAAATCTGTCCAGCCACGGCTTTTCAAACAGGCTGGTAGAGCGCAGGGTCTGAAACGTGGCCCACTGCTTTTCATACAGCGCGACGATGTTTTTTGCTGAAGGATGATCCATTTTTCCTACCTGATTAGCGACTACTCGCTCTTAGCCTGCCATCTGCGACTGGATAAATTCAAGCCTGACGTGTGTTCTGTCAGGCATAGAGTGGCGCTCGCTATCAGATATCTTCCAGACTAATTCCCCGGGTTTTTGGACCAAAAATTCCCACTGACAGCATCACCATCAGCATACTGGCGACAATAAAGCTGATGACGCCTGGCGTACCGGCATATTGCAAAATAATGCCGATCAGAATACTGGTGATCGCCGTCGACAGGCGGCTGAAGGAGTAGCAGAAACCTACCGCCCGTGCGCGAATACGTGTCGGGAACACTTCAGCCTGATAGGCGTGGTAGCTGATGGTCAGCCAGGCGTTGGACCAGGTGATCATAAATCCGCAAATCACCAGCAGCGCCGGGCTGTTTTGTAGCGCAAACAGGGTGCCGAACACCACGGTCATCAGCGCCGAGAGAACTATCTGCCATTTGTTTTCGAAGCGATGTACGAAGCGGGTGCAGAAAAGGCAGCCAATCGGGTAGGCCAGCGTAATAAAGAACGCATACAGCAGGCTATGGGTGATGCTTGCCCCCTGGCCGGAAAGCAGCGCGGGCAGCCAGTTACCAAAACCAAAGAAGCCGATTGCCTGGAAGAAGTTCATCACCATCAGCATGATGGTGCGTTTGCGGTACTGCGGAGCCCAGATCTCTTTGAAAGCCCCCATTTTGCGCTGAGACGGTTGTTTTTCGACATGGTGGCGGGGGGAAGGAGAAACGCCGCAGCGCTGTTCCATTTCGCACATCACCTCGTGCGCCTCTTCATGACGGCCTTTTTCATCCAGCCAGCGCGCTGACTCCGGCAGCTTTTTGCGAATAACCCAAATTACCAGGGAGCAAAGAGCACCGAAGATAATCACCCAGCGCCAGCCGGTGAGGCCGAAAAGGGTGAGCGGCACCAGCATCCATGACATCAGCGCTACCGCAGGCACCGATAAAAACTGGATAAAGAAAGCGAAAGCGAAGGCTTTGTTGCGCAGATGCGTCGGTACCCATTCGCTTAAATAGGTGTCGATGGTTACCAGCTCAATACCTAGGCCGATCCCGACCAGAAAGCGGCAGAAAATTACCCCTTCGGCGCTGTTCTGCAAAGCCATAATCAATGAAAAAATGCCGTACCAGGCGAGCGCAAACATAAAGGTGTGGCGTCGCCCCAGTTTATCCGCCAGCGGTGCAAGCAGGCTGGCACCGATAAACAGCCCCAGAAAGGTGGATGAGGCGAAAGCCGCCTGGTCGGAGATACCAAAGATGCCGTTCTCGCCAGTATGGAAAATATCCTCTGCCAACAGTCCGGTACTGATATACCCGGTCTGAAAAAGATCGTACAGCTCGAAGAAGCCGCCCAGCGCCAGCAGAGTGATAAAAGACCACAGGCCGATGGAGGCGGGCAGCGCATCGATGCGAGCGGTTAAGCTGGCGTGGGGTTGTCCTGGGGAGGCGAACGTGGCGTCGCCCAGAACCTGGGTGGTAGACATATTATTATTTTCCTCAGATAAAATGTTTGCCTGCTAATGTTAATTGATTGTTAATAGTTTTAAATTTTTAATCGCTTCTCTTAACGACGCTGTGCAGCGGAAAATGTTGATGAAATGTGAAAGTGTTCGTGAATACGCTGGTTTTAAGCGACACAGGCGGCAGGATTTGAAGCAAACCACCGGGGGAAGCGGAATGGGGGCCTGAGTTCTTTTTCTGTAACGTCAAATGATCAAATAATTTTAGCTATTAGATAATTCTAAACAAACCATCACCAGAGCGACATTTTAACTTTACTCAAATAATTGAGTGACTATAATGAGCACAAATTCAATCAGGAGAAATATGTTGGACAGTCACCCTTACTTAAACATCAAGGCAAGCTGACGCTATTTCTTCTGCGCTGCTTGCCACCCGGCGGGCAGCAATCCTCCTGTTATTGACGATTGCATCCCATATAAAGTAAACGCAGCGCTGCTGCGAGGATAATCGTTATGTTCATGTTTAAAAACACGCTGTTTCCTCCACCACATCTTCGACGCTAATCGCCTGTCAGGGCGAGGTTTTGTCGCGTCATCGTTAAAATTGGCAGTTTTTTTCTTCCCGTAAAATGGAAGGATGCTTGCTGCTTTTTTATATTTCACTAACGCTTTCTTAATTCAATTACCCTGCGAATGGTCGCATAAGGAGGGAATGATGGATATTCCCATAGGCCTAAAGTAATACGCGCTTAATAGCAAAAGAAATACATTATGCATAGATATTTTATGCAGGGACAAACACGTTTTAAATTTGGGGAACAATCATGACTGACATGAAAATAGAAAACCGGAAAGTAAACCGGTCTGCGTCAGAAAATGATAAGCAGCATAAAAAGAGCTTCGCAATTGAGACTGAGGCGTTTAACAGCCCGGACCATACGCTGGCGCGGCTAAACAGCAGCCGTCAGGGGCTGACAACGGAAGATGCCTTTGAGCGGCTTGAGGATTATGGCCGCAATGAGGTTGCGCATGAACAGGCACCTCCGGCGCTGATCCAGCTTCTGCAGGCATTCAATAACCCGTTTATCTATGTCCTGATGGCGCTGGCCGCCGTCAGCTTCGTGACCGATTACTGGCTACCGCTGCGTAACGGCGAAGAGACCGATCTGACCGGAATTATCATTATTGTGACGATGGTCAGCCTGAGCGGGTTATTGCGTTTCTGGCAGGAGTTTCGCACCAACAAGGCGGCGCAGGCGCTGAAATCGATGGTTCGCACTACCGCCACGGTGCTGCGTCGCGGCCCGGGCAATATCGGCCCGGTTCAGGAAGAGATTCCTATTGAAGAACTGGTGCCGGGCGATGTGATTTTCCTCGCTGCGGGCGACCTGGTTCCGGCGGACGTTCGTCTGCTGGAGTCGCGGGACCTGTTTGTCAGCCAGTCGATTCTCAGCGGCGAGTCGCTACCGGTTGAGAAATATGACGTGATGGCCAGCGTCTCCGGCAAGGACAGCGATCGGCTACCTTCGCCGAACAAGGATAAAAGCCTGCTTGAACTGGGCAACATCTGCCTGATGGGTACCAACGTCACCAGCGGCAGGGCGCAGGCGGTCGTTGTGGCGACCGGAAACCGTACCTGGTTTGGTTCACTGGCGAAATCCATTGTTGGAACCCGTACCCAGACGGCGTTCGATCGCGGAGTGAACAGCGTCAGTTGGCTGCTGATCCGCTTTATGCTGGTGATGGTGCCTATTGTGTTGCTGATCAACGGATTCAGCAAAGGCGACTGGGTCGAGGCGTCATTATTCGCCCTGGCGGTCGCGGTGGGCCTGACGCCGGAAATGCTGCCGATGATCGTCAGTTCAAACTTAGCGAAAGGCGCTATCGCCATGTCGCGGCGCAAAGTGATCGTCAAGCGTCTGAACGCCATTCAGAACTTTGGCGCGATGGACGTATTGTGCACCGATAAAACCGGCACCCTGACTCAGGACAATATCATTCTTGAGCATCATCTCGATGTGAGCGGCGCCGAGAGCGACCGGGTGCTGACCCTGGCGTGGCTGAACAGCAGCAGCCAGAGCGGCGCGCGTAATCTGATGGACAGAGCGGTGCTGCGTTTTGGCGAAGGGCGGATTTCCCCCTCGACGAAAGAACGCTTTGTGAAGCTCGATGAACTGCCGTTCGACTTTGTGCGTCGCCGTGTGTCGGTCTCGGTAGAAGATGTGCGTCATGGCGACAAAAGCCTGATCTGCAAGGGCGCAGTTGAAGAGATGCTGATGGTGGCGACGCATCTGCGCGAAGGCGATAAGGTGGTCGAGCTGGATGAAACCCGTCGCGATCTGCTGTTAGCCAAAACTGAGGACTACAACGCTCAGGGTTTCCGCGTCCTGCTGTTGGCGACCCGCAAGCTGGATGATGCCGCTCTGACAACTCCGCTCAGTACTGCCGATGAGCAGGGATTGACGGTCGAAGGAATGTTGACCTTCCTCGACCCGCCGAAAGAGAGCGCGGGAAAAGCGATTACCGCGCTGCGTGATAACGGCGTAGCGGTGAAAGTGTTAACCGGTGATAACCCGGTGGTGACAGCGCGTATTTGCCTTGAAGTAGGAATTGATGCGCACGACATTTTGACCGGGGCGCAGATCGAAGCGATGACGGATAACGAACTGGAGCGCGAAGTAGAAAAGCGCGCGGTGTTCGCCAAACTGACGCCGCTACAGAAATCACGCATTCTGAAAACATTGCAGAAAAACGGCCATACCGTTGGCTTCCTCGGTGATGGTATTAACGATGCACCGGCGCTGCGTGACGCTGATGTGGGGATCTCCGTCGATAGTGCGGCGGATATCGCCAAAGAGGCTTCCGATATCATCCTGCTGGAAAAAGATTTGATGGTGCTGGAAGAGGGCGTCATCAAGGGGCGTGAGACCTTCGGCAATATTATTAAGTACCTGAACATGACCGCCAGCTCTAACTTCGGCAACGTCTTTTCGGTGCTGGTCGCGAGCGCGTTTATCCCGTTCCTGCCGATGCTGGCGATCCATCTGTTGATCCAGAATCTAATGTACGATCTGTCCCAGCTGTCGCTGCCGTGGGACAAGATGGACAAAGAGTTTCTGCGCAAACCGCGTAAGTGGGATGCGAAAAACATCGGTCGCTTTATGCTGTGGATTGGCCCGACGTCGTCCATCTTCGATATCTCCACTTTTGCGCTGATGTGGTACGTGTTTGCGGCGAATAATGTCGAAGCGCAGGCGCTGTTCCAGTCCGGCTGGTTTATCGAAGGGCTGCTGTCGCAGACGCTGGTTGTGCATATGCTGAGAACGCAGAAGATCCCGTTTATCCAGAGCCGCGCCACGCTGCCGGTTCTGCTGACCACCGTGCTGATTATGGCGCTGGGTATCTATATCCCGTTCTCGCCGCTGGGGGCGATGGTGGGATTAGAGCCGCTGCCGCTGAGCTACTTCCCGTGGCTGGTTGCCACGCTGCTGAGCTACTGCCTGGTGGCGCAAGGGATGAAGCGCTTCTATATCAAACGGTTCGGTCAGTGGTTCTGATGAAAAGGAGGTGTCGAGATGAATCGTTCTCCAGACAACCTCATCGCGCTGATGTTTTTCCTGGTGGGTTTACTGGTACTGCTGTTGGCCCTCCGGCAAATCATAGAGTGAGGAAAAGATAATGCGAAAAACTCCGCTGGATAACGTGTTTATTCGGGTGGTGATGATTGCGGTCATCATTATTTTGCTGACTATCTGGATAAGATAAAAGGAACCCCGGGCCTGGGGTTGAGACTGATGACAAACCAGTTTTAAAGATTGTGCTCGCGTTTCTGCCGGGCGGCGGCTGACGCCTTGCCCGGCCTACAAAACCCACAATATCAACAAATTGTGCATTTTTCGTAGGCCCGGTAAGGCGCTAGCCGCCACCGGGCAATTCCAGAAAGGTGCACTTTGTCAGCAATCTGAACCCCGGGCCTGTGGCCTGGGGTTTTGACTTACTGTTGCGGCGGTAGCGCCTGTAAAATCCGCCCAGCCTCTTTCTCATTAAGCGGATAATCAAAAAAGCGCTGATAGAAATCACGGGTGACGCTCACCATATCAACATTGGCGAAGCGCTGAGGATGAAACAGCTTTGCTGCCCACTGAATTTGCAATGCGCTTTCGGTGCCATAACGATCCCACGGGAAAACGCCTGACGGATTCTGCACCACCTTACCGTTTTTCACCGCCTTCAGGCTGGCAAAAAGCCCAGCCCAGGCCGATGTCTGCCAGTCGCCGCTGCCGGGGCCGAGGATAATAATATCCGGCTGCCAGGCCAGCACTTTTTCCGGCGAAACCTCCTGCATGTTGCCATTAATCTCCTCTGCGACGTTTTGACCTCCCGCCAGGCGGATCCAGGTGTCAATCAGCGTATGGCTGCCGTCAACTTTCAGCGGCTTCAGCGATTGAATATGCAGTACTCGTGGGCGTTCATTATCACTGAGTGACGCTGTTTTTTGCCCGACGCTATCAATAACTGATTGAAGATATTGATTATATTCGCTAGCCCGCGCCAGAGCCTGTTGACTCCCAATCACCTGCGCGGTGGTGGTTAACGAGTGCTGTAGCGAAGGATAGTCGGTAAAACGCATCTCCATAACCGGCAGGCCCGCCTGGCGAAATGCGGCGGCGTCACCGTTATCTTTCGCGACAAATACCACCTGGGCTCCCTGGGCGAGCAGTGCCTCGCTGGTGAAGTGCGGCCCGCGAGCGATCAGTGCCTGATGCAGCTTCGGCGCAATATGGAACATCCACGGGCGCGCGTCAGGGCGGTTGACGGTAGCGACAATTTTGTCGCCCACTCCCAGCGTCATCAGCAGCGAATGGTGGGCGTACCAGCCTTCGGCAATCCTGTCCACGCTGTCGGGAAGGGTAACGTTGTGTCCGGCATCGTCGGTCACCTGACGGGAAGCCAGCGCCGGGAAGGCCAGAAAAGCGCAGAGTAAACCAGCAGCTAATTTTTTCATTGGGCTCCTTAGAAGTCGAACTGCACTGAGACCGTCGCTTCACGCGGCGCGCCTAATTGCGCGCTGGCGTATCCGGCGCCGGTATAGCCGGTTAACGCGCCGGGAACGATGTTGGTCCAGTAGTGACGATTGGTGATATTAGTGACTGCTAACCTAAAGGTGGTGTCGGTATTGAACAACCGGGTGCGATAGTTGCTGCCAAGATCGACAGTGGTATAGCTGCCGACCCAACTGTCGTTGGCGTTATCGGTCGCGCGGCGGCCAACATAATGAATGTTGCCATTCACGTCGAGGCCTGGCAGCTGCTGGATGCTGTAAACCGCCAGCATGTTGGCGGTGAAGCGCGGCAAACCAACGACCTGTTTATCATCCGCGTTGGCGCTTGAGGTGTCATGCAGGCGTGGGTCAAGCCAGGTCGCGCCGCCAAACAGGCGCAGATTACGGGTGACGTGACCATCGGCCATCAGCTCGATCCCGCGGTTTTTCTGCGTACCGTCCTGAGCGAAATCGCCGTTGCTGTTGGTATAAGCAAACGGACGTTCAGCCTGAAATAGCGCGGTGCTTAGCAGCAAATCCTGTGTCGGCGCATATTTGGCACCGATTTCAATCTGGTGGCTGCGGTAGGGGTCGAGCACTTCACCGGCATTATTAGCACCGGTTGGCGCGCTATCGCCTTGCTGCATGCTGTTGGCCCAGGTGGTATAGAGGGTGACGTTATCAATCGGTTTATACATCAGGCTGGCGGAACCGCTGACGCCGTTATCATCGCTTTTGCTGCTGCGCTGGCTGCTTTTGTTGTAGTTGCTGACGGTAAACAGGTTTTCGCTGCCGGAAAGCAGCAGGCTCCACTGCGGGTTAAAGGTCAGCGTATCGCTCAGCAGAAACACGTGCTGGGTGGTAGTGGCTGAATGATAGCGGTCAGTGAAATCAGGATAATTTGGGCGCTCAAACGTCGGATTATCGTTTAGCGAGGAACTGCCCAGCGTCTGGGTGCCGCCGCTGCGCGGATTATAGTTTTTCCACACAAAACCGCGCATGCCGAACGCCAGATCGTGCTGTAGCCATCCGGTCTCCACGCTGCCGGTGAGGTTCGCCAGATAGCTGTTGATCGTAAAACGGCTGGCGGCAGAGTTGGCAGTCGTAGTGGTGTAGTTGCCTTTATTATCGGTGAGCGTATTGGTGACGGCGGTGGATTCGCGATCGGCAATCTGACGCAGCACGCCAACATCCAGCAGCCAGTTGCCGTCAAAGTCATGTTTGATATGCAGGCTACCGGTGGTGGTGGTGTCATCATTCCCGGCGTAATACTGGCCATATTTGTCTTTCGTTGGGTCCAATGCCGACGGGAAATGGGTGCCTTTGGCGAGAGCAAAGCTGCCGGGCATCCCTTTTTGATAGAAGTGATAGTAGCTGAAGTTGCTCTCAAGCACGGTTTTATCGGTCAGCTGAAAATCCAGCGCCAGCCCGGCATACTGATTGCGCTGGCGGCTGCCGTGGGTATAGCCGCTACCATCCTGATCCATCAGGTTGAGACGATATTTAACCCGGTCACCAGCATCCAGTGGTCCGCTCAGATCCAGCGCTGCGTTGGCACCCGAACCGGTGCCGCCGCCGACGGTTACCCGACGCAGCGGAACATCGGTTGGCCGCTTTGATACCAGGTTAAACATCCCCGCTGGGTTAGCCGGCCCGTACAGCGCGCCCGCCATACCATTCAACACCTCGATACGCTGGAACTGCTCCGCCGGGTATTCGGTGGTTGAGACTACGTTAAGGCCATCAATCATACTGTTTTGTACTACGCTACCCTGCATGCCGCGGGTTTGCGGGCGCACGCCTTCGCCCTGTACGGAAGGCATATAGCGGTAAACGTCTTTAACGCTGCTGAGCTGCTGCTGGCGAATCAGAGAATCCGACATGGTTTGTACCGCCCACGGTGCATCGAGAAGCTTGCGTTTGCCGAGGTTACCCAGCGTCGCCTGCTTTTGTGCTGCAGGGGTATTGTCATCAAGAGATTCTGCGTTGGCCTGCGGCGCGGCGCTGACCACCATGGTCTCTTCGGCATGGGCGGTCATCGCCATAAACAATGAGGTGCAGGGAATAACCCCGGTCAATAAAGCGAGTTTCGTTAAGCGCATGAGTTTTAATTTCAGACTGGTGAAAGTGGAATGAGGCGAGAGCGACTCACGTCTCCGTCTGAAGGGTACGAATTATAATTGTATGATGATTAAGGGTAGAGATGATCGCTATGTATGTCAATATATAACGATTGGTGTCAATCATTAAGCGTTGCCAGATTCAGTTATCCAGAGTTCTTATTTAATTGATTATTCAATGAATTTCATGACGGCATCCCCATCAGGGAGTAGGCCGTGTTCCCCTGAAGATATCAGGGGAACGGCAATCATTTGAGAAGTGGTAATTCGGCAAGCATCTGCTTAAGGTTTATTGCGTCCCAGGGCAGATGTTCCGCGACGGTAAGCCCTACAGGAGCGGCCAGCGCGCAGGCCTGATTAACTAAGGTAACCACCTCGGGCATTGTCAGTTTACCCTCAGCCACATCACCAAAATCGTGTTCCCCGCGTCCCGGTCTGGCGAAGAGCCCCGAGCGGAATAGCTCGGGGTTAAGCACATCAAGGTCAAGATGGACAGCCAGATATTCAATACCTTCGCGGGTTATCCAGTCACTTACCGCCTGAGCGCCGTCTCTCACCGCTTGCGGATCGCAGGTCGCGATAGCGTGGTCGGCAATAAACTGTGCTTCATATTCCAGCGGGCTGTGAATACCGGCAATCATCGCTTTGCGCGGCGATAGAGGCGTTTTAACGTCGCGAGTCAGCTCGTTGTCTCCCACGCCCATCAGCGCGCCAAGGACGTGAGCATGAGAGTGCGGATATTGTGCCGGGGTCATCACGTCCGGGTGCGAGTCAATCCACAGGATGCCAAGCTTATCGCCATACTTCTCAGTGAGATAAGCGAACGGCGCCAGTGAGACCAGACAATCGCCACCCAGCGTCACAATGGTTTGTGGACGGTGCGCGGCGATTTTCTCCTGCGCATCACGCAACTGGGCAACAACCTGGCGACGTCCCACAATCCCGTTTTCATTCACCAGCGGTTTATCGGATGGCGGCGTGACGGCGACTTCAGCAACCGGCCCCTGCGATGCGGGAGCCAGCCAGGCAAGAAGCTGGGAACCAAAATAGTAGGGCGCGTTGTTCCCGCCTTGCCATTGCGGGAAGATCAGACGGAGATTATCGTGAGTTGAGTGAGTCATGAAGTCCTCAGGTCAGATGTGAACACAAAAATGAACGAACGTTCATTCACCATATCTCTCAGCTGAAGTTTGCGCAAGTATCACGGTACAACGTCTAGCCAGTCCCGCGCAAAAGAGGCTAAAATTGCCCATCGCTGGAGGTTGTAAAAATGTCAAAAGATTCAGAAACGTACCATAAACTGATCGTCGCGGCGGCTGCCTGCTTTGCTGAAAAGGGCTTTAACGGCACCAGCGTGCGGGAGATTGCTCAGCGTGCAGGGATTAGTCTCGGGGCGATGTATACCTATTTCAAAGGCAAAGATGAGCTGATTGAAGCGATCATCTTTGAAGAGCAGAAATCAGCGCTAGCAAAGCATCAGGAGCAGTTTCACGGCTCCTGTTTTGAGCAGATTTGCACTCTCGCGACCTCGTGCATAGAGGAAGTGGGCTATCCGTCATCTCATCAACTGTGGGTGGAGATCATTGCGGAGTCGGCCAGAAAAGAGCATCTGCGCGCGGCTTTTTCTGCCAGCGACAAGGTTATGCGCGAGGGCGTGGCGGACATTATCCGCAAAGGCGTAGCGGCTGGAGAGTTTAGTCCGCATGTTAACGCGCAAGAGGCCACAATGACCATTTTCGCGCTTATTGATGGCTTCATTGGCCGCAAAGCGATAAACCCTGCGTTTAACGTTAAAACAGATGTGCGGAATTTTACGGTGATCATGGCGAGTATTTTGCAAAAGTTGCCGTGAACCGACTGATGGAAGTAGAGCGAGAGAAAACCCCGACAGGCGCGAAGCCCGTCGGGGGAAGGGATTACAGATCGAAGCGATCCAGATTCATCACTTTGGTCCATGCTGCCACGAAATCGGTGACAAATTTCTGCTGCGCATCGCTGCTGGCATAAACTTCCGCCAGCGCACGAAGCACGGAGTTGGAACCAAATACCAGATCAACGCGGGTCGCGGTGTATTTCTCTTCGCCGCTCTTACGGTCACGACCGACAAACAGCTCAGATTGCTCGTCCACGGCTTTCCAGACGGTGCCCATACTGAGCAGATTGGCGAAGAAATCATTGCTCAACACGCCCACACGGTCAGTAAATACGCCGTGCTGGCTGCCATCAAAGTTCGCTCCCAGCGCACGCAGACCACCGACCAGAACGGTCATTTCCGGAGCCGTCAGGGTTAGCTGCTGTGCTTTATCGATCAGCAAGGTCTCTGTTGAAACGCCGCCTTCAACGCGGCGATAGTTACGGAAGCCATCGGCCAATGGTTGCAACAGGTCCATCGCTTCAACATCGGTCTGATCCTGACGCGCATCAACGCGGCCAGGCGCAAACGGTACGTTTACCCGTATGCCCGCAGCGGCAGCGGCTTGCTCAATACCAACCACGCCTGCCAGCACGATGATATCGGCCAATGACGCTTTGCCCGACGCTTTCTGAATCGCTTGTAGCGTCGGCAGAACGCGGGAGGCAATAGCGTTGACTGGCCAGGATTTCTGCGGCTCCAGCGCCAGACGCGCGCCGTTGGCACCGCCGCGCTTATCGCCACCACGGAACGTGGACGCTGATGCCCAGGCAACGGAAACCAGTTCGCTGACCGACAGGCCTGCCTCGGCAATGGCGGTTTTCAGCGTGGCGATATCCGCTGGGGTCGGAGCGTGGATGGCTGCCGGTAACGGGTCTTGCCAGATCAGATCTTCTTTCGGTACTTCCGGGCCCATGTAACGGGATTTCGGCCCCATATCGCGGTGGATCAGTTTGAACCACGCGCGGGCAAAGGCTTCGTTAAAGGCCTGCGGATCGTTAAGGAAACGGCGGGAAATCTTATCGAATTCCGGATCGAAGCGCAGCGTCAGGTCGGTAACCAGCATCGTCGGCTTACGTTTTTTATCCGGATTAAACGGGTCAGGAATAATCTCCGGAGCGTCCTGCGCTTCAAACTGGATTGCGCCAGCCGGGCTGCGGGTCTGTACCCACTCATATTTGTACAGGTTTTCGAAGAAGTAGTTGCTCCACTGGGTCGGGGTTTGCGTCCAGACCACTTCCAGGCCGGAGGTGATGGCATCCGCGCCCGCGCCGCTGCCGTAGCTGTTCGCCCAGCCGAGGCCCTGTGCTTCGATTGGTGCCGCTTCCGGCTCGGCGCCAACGTGGGTGGTCACTGCGGAACCGTGCGTTTTACCCAGCGTATGTCCCCCGGCGATCAGCGCGACGATCTCTTCATCGTCCATCGCCATATTGCCAAAGGTGGCGCGAATCGCAGAGGCTGCGGAGAGCGGGTCACCGCTGGCGTTAGGCCCTTCCGGGTTTACGTAGATCAGACCCATCTCGGTGGCGCCAATGGCTTGCTTATTCAGGCTTTCCGGATGGCGATGCGCCAGCCACTCGGTTTCGTTGCCCCAGTCAACATCCAGATCGGGTTCCCACACATCTTCACGACCGGCACCGAAACCAAAGGTACGGAAACCGGAGTTTTCCAGCGCCACGTTACCTGCGAGCATATACAGGTCGGCCCAGGAAATTTTCTGACCATATTTCTGTTTCACCGGCCATAGCAGGCGACGAGCTTTATCCAGGCTGACGTTATCCGGCCAGGAGTTCAGCGGCGCAAAGCGCTGCTGACCACGGCCTGCGCCGCCGCGTCCGTCAACGGTACGGTAAGTACCGGCGCCGTGCCAGGCCATACGAATAAATAGCCCGATATAGCTGCCCCAGTCTGCTGGCCACCACTCCTGCGAGTCGGTCAACACGGCGCGGATATCGGCTTTCAGCGCTGAATAGTCGAGTTTTTTGAATTCTTCCCGGTAGTTAAAATTTTCACCCAGCGGGTTCGATCGATTGGAGTGCTGATTTAGCAGGTCCACACGTAGTTGGTTTGGCCACCAGTCGCGGTTGCCGGTACCACCACCGGCGCTCTGCGTTGGCGTTTCGGCGTGAAAAGGGCATTTCCCTGCCGATGGAGTGTTCGAAGGATCGTTTGACGTGCTCATATCAGGCTCCGTTTGCTTTTGTGAATGCCATTACGATATACACTGCTACCAATAAGCGATATTTGAATGAGTCTACGGATTTAATAGCTATTTCCGTTCAATTACTATTATAAAAACCGTGCAATTATTGTTGTTAAACGGTTGGTTATCACAACCACCGTAATAACCATAGTCGTAACAAAGGGGTAAAGGAAACGTTAAAGTGCTTTCGTCTTCATCGAATGCTAATTGTTTGAGTTATGACAATTTTAGTGCGTATAACCGCTTAGCGCTGCCAGTATAAAGGCGTACCAAAAGCGTCGATAAAATAGTCAATCACCGCGCGCACGTTTAGTGAGGGATACCGGGCGTGAGGGTAAATGGCGGAAACCGGCGAAGGCGTACTGCTGATAGCGGCGGTATAATCGGTCATCAGTTTAATAAGCCTTCCTTCGCCAATCGCTTCATTCACCATCCAGTCAGGAAATAGCACCACGCCCATACCGCCCAGCGCAGAGGTTAGCAACGCATCGGCATTGTTTGAGGCCAGCTGCGGAGTTTGCGGATAGTGCACCCATTCTCCATCCGCAAGGCGGAACAGCCAGCGATTAGGTCCGTTTGAACCGCTGTAGACCAGCGTGTTGTGTTGGCGAAGATCCTCTGGCGTCTCCGGAATGCCGCGCCGTTGTAGATATTCCGGGGCTGCAACCAGGTAGTGGTGCTGCATACCAAGCACTCTGGCATGAACGCTGGAGTCCGGCAGGCTGCCGATACGAAAAATAACGTCGGTCGCTTCACGGTGAGGGTCGATGAAGTCATCGGTCAGCGCCAGTTCAATTTGCATCTGCGGATACTGTTCCGTCAGGCCCGGCAGCCACGGTGCGATATGGCGCTGACCAAAATAGACCGGGGCGTTGATGCGCACCAGTCCACCAGGCTGGAGGCTCCGGTCCTGAAGATCGCGCCTGGCGGCGCTGAACTGTTCGCTGATGCTTCTGGCATGAGTGGCGAACAGGCGTCCGGCTTCGGTTGGCACCACTGCGCGGGTGTTTCGATAAAACAGCTGTTGACCGAGGGAGTCCTCAAGCTGATGGATGACCCGCGACACCATAGAGGGAGAAACACCTTCCCGCCGCGCGACGACTGAAAAACTCTGGCTGTCGTAAACAGCGATAAATAGCTGTAGCGCCCGAAAATTCACATTGTCTGCATCACTCATTAATGCAATATCCGCAAAAGTGTTTCCTTGATTGTATCGTTTTTTACATCACTCCGCTGCTTTATGCTCTGCCGCCTGATCAATAAGCGAGTAGCAACGATGCAGTTATTACTGATTTTTTTGGTGATTGTCGGCGGTATGGGATTGTCCGTTGAAGCCGGTCTTTTAGGGCCACTGGCCGGGCAGGTAGGGGATTTATGGGCCACATTCAGTATTTTTGGCGTTGGAACCGCGCTGACGTTTCTGCTGATGCTGCTGTTTGGCCCACGACAAAGCCCTTCATTTTTCTCCTTGCCGGGCTGGCAGCTCACCGGGGGAATTCTGGGGCCGATTTACGTCGTCATCTTAACTGTTGCCGTGCCGGTTATCGGTATCGCCATGACCATGATTGGCATTCTCGCCGGTCAGGTATGCAAAAGCCTGCTGATCGACCATTACGGATTGTTTGGCTCGCCAAAACGTAAAATTGATGGTCGGCGGCTTATCGCTCTGCTGTTTATCGTTGTCGCCCTGATTTTAATCGCCACAAGCTGAGGAATATCTCATGAGTAGCATAATGATTTTGCTGGCGCTGGTTGGCGGTGCAATGTTGAGCATGCAGGCAGCGATCAATGGCCGGTTAGGCAGCCAGGTTGGCGTATTCCGTAGTGCGTTTCTCACTTTTGCGGTAGGTGGAGTGATTACGGCGCTACTGATTTTTTACTTTGAACCCCGCCAGGCGGCTACGCTGCTGGACGTACCGAAATGGCAGCTTCTGGGCGCATTCTGCGGCGTGCCCTATATTGTGATTATGGTGCTGGCGGTACAGCGTATTGGCACCGCAACGGCGACGGTGGCGGTGATTTTTGGCCAACTGGCCATGAGTCTGCTGATTGATAACTTTGGCTGGCTGGGAAATGATGCCATCACTTTTTCGCCTGGACGGCTGGGGGCGATTATCTGCCTGGGGCTGGCGCTTTTCTTTATCTATCGCTCCAGTACGGCAGAAAAAGACAAAATCAGCTAAAAGATGACGCCCACCTGTTCAGGTGAGTTGCCGCTCGCCGCCGAACGCGACCATACTGTTCAGCACCATGTTACTGGCGCTTAAGACAGGTTACTGTTGGGGAGCATGGTTTTAGCCGCCGCGCGCCTGGGCATCACTTCATTGACTGGAGATATGCTATGCCTGAGTTTTCGTCGTTGCTAACCTTTGCTCTTGTCGCCCTTGGTCTGGTGCTGACGCCGGGGCCGAATATGATCTATCTGGTTTCGCGCTCGATTTGCCAGGGAAGAAGGGCCGGGCTGGTTTCCCTGGGCGGCGTGGCGCTGGGTTTTGTGTTTTATATGCTGTGCGCCGCCTTCGGTATCACCGCGCTGATCTTCGCTGTTCCCTATGCATATGACATTTTACGCATTAGCGGCGTCGCATATTTGCTGTATCTGGCCTGGCAGGCGGTGAAGCCGGGAGGCCGTTCGGTCTTTGCGGTGCGCGATCTGCCCGCAGATAGCGGCCGCAAACTGTTTTTGATGGGCTTTGTGACCAATCTGGCGAATCCAAAAATCGCCATTATGTACCTCTCTTTGTTGCCGCAGTTTATTACGCCAGGACACGGCAGCATTCTCTCTCAGTCTTTGGTGCTGGGGTTTACGCAGGCAATAATTAGCGTGGCGGTCAATGCGCTGCTTGTGGTGCTGGCCGGGCAGGTTTCGTTGTTTCTTGTTGGACGTCCTTTATGGCAACAGTTTCAGCGTTGGTTGATGGCGACGGTACTGGCGGGGATGGCGGTTAAAATCGCCTTTGAGGCACGCAGGTAGCAGACGGCCTCTCTTTATGCTGGCTAATGGGTTTGACCTCTGTTGAGTCGCCAGCAGAGGTCAACAGTGTGACGTTGTCACTTATTATCCCTCACATACTGATACATTTCTGCCAAATCATTAGCAACCTTTCGGTAGGGCTCCCGCGTCGATAACGCTATTCTTCCCCGCTTTTCCCTTTTCAGGCCCTTTGTAATCTAGGTAAATGACCGCTAATGTCCCTAATGAGAGATGAAATTCGCGACCACTCAGCGGAAGAGATGCTATTTATTCGCCGTGCTGTCATTGCTTTTCTACTGGTGGTGGTCTGCTTTGCCATACTGATTATTAACCTCTACCGCCTGCAGGTAGATCAGCACGACTTCTATCAAACCCGCTCAAATCAGAACGACATCAAAATGCTGCCCATTGCGCCGAGCCGGGGGCTGATTTTCGACCGCAACGGCATTCCGCTGGTGCAAAACATCACCCTGTACCGTTTACAGGTGATCCCGAGCAAAATCGCCGATATGACGGCGCTGCTGCAACAGCTCACGCCGATTGTTGATTTAACGCCCGAAGATATTGCTGATTTCCGCGACGACATGCACCACAACAGCCGCTATAAAGAGGTGACCTTAAAATCGGATCTCAGCGACGTGGAAGTGGCGCGCTTTGCGGTCAATGAATTTCATTTCCCCGGCGTCACCGTTGATAGCTATCAGCAGCGCGATTACCCGTATGGCGCGGAGCTGGCGCACGTTGTCGGTTATGTCTCGAAAATCAACGACAGTGACCTGCAAAAGCTGGCGAAAGCGGGCGAAGAAGAGAACTACGCCGCTGACCATAATATCGGCAAGCAGGGCATTGAAGGCTATTACGAGAAAGCGCTGCACGGCACCACGGGTTATCAGGAAGTTGAGGTGGATAACCATGGCCGGGTGGTACGTCTGCTAAAAGAGGTACCGCCGGTTGCCGGAAAGAACATCTACCTGACGCTGGATCTGCATTTGCAGCAGTATATCGAGTCGGTGCTGAAGGGGCAGCGAGCGGCGGTAGTGGCCGTGGATCCGCGCGATGGCGGCGTGCTGGCGATGGTCTCCAGCCCGAGCTATGACCCAAACCCGTTTGTCAGAGGTATTGGCTATCAAGCCTACCGCTCGCTGCTTGATAATACTGACCGGCCGCTGATTAACCGGGTCACCCAGGGGCTGTATCCTCCCGCCTCAACGGTTAAACCCTATATGGCGCTGTCGGCGCTGTCGGCTGGGGTCATCACCCCAACAACTTCTTTCTTCGGCGCGCCGACCTGGACGCTACCCGGTACCCAGCGGCGCTATCGCGACTGGCTGAAGAGCGGTCACGGCATGCTTAACGTCACCAAAGCGATTGAAGAGTCGGCGGATACCTTTTTCTACCAGGTGGCGTTCGAAATGGGCATCGACCGTATCCATGAGTGGTTAAGCAAATTCGGCTATGGCCAATCAACCGGCATCGATCTTAACGAAGAGTACGCTGGAGTGTTGCCGAGCCGGGAATGGAAGCAACGGGTGCATAAAAAACCGTGGTATCAAGGGGACACTATCTCCGTCGGCATCGGCCAGGGCTACTGGATCGCCACGCCGATTCAGATGGTGAAAGCGCTGACTACGCTTATCAATAACGGCAAAGTGCAAAACCCGCATCTGCTTTACTCTATGAAGCAGGGCAACAAGGTCGAGCGCTATCAGCCGCCGCAAAATTTACCGCAGGTTGGCGACCCGCATTCACCGTATTGGGGAATCGTGCGCAACGGGATGTACGGCATGGCGAACCAGCCCAACGGCACGGGCTATAAGCTGTTTCATACCGCGCCGTATCAGATTGCGGCGAAATCCGGGACTTCGCAGGTCTTCAGCCTGAAGGAGAATCAGGTGTATAACGCCAAAATGATCCCGGTACGCCTGCGCGATCATATTTTCTATACCCTGTTTGCGCCGTATCAGCATCCGAAGGTAGCGATGGCGCTGATTCTGGAAAACGGTGGCGGCGATGGCGTGGTTGCCGGGCCAACGGCACGCGCGATCCTCGACCATATTTTTGACCCTGCCAATGCGCCAGCGGGACAGGACCCGGAGTCAACCGTCCCACAGGTAGACAGCGCTGACGCGCAATAGGGCATTATTCACTCAGAGCATAAGCGTTAACGGATTGGTTATTTGCCGCCGTTAGCGCTTTTGCTCATAGTAGAGTTCTGTGTTGTTGTGAAAAAGGCGTTCTGATGTCGTTAAGCCGAAATACGCTACTTCTTATCCAGACCGGCACTCCGCCGGTTGAAATCGCCTCTGACCATGGCGATCTTCCCGTCTGGTTCGGTCATTTGCTCGCGCCGTGGCGCAATAAAATCAGCGTGGCGCGGGTGTTTGCCGGGGAACCGCTTCCCGCGCCGGATAACCACACCGTGGCGGTGATCACCGGGTCATGGGATATGGTGACCGAGCGCCTGCCATGGAGTGAAATGACCGCCGGGTGGATCCGCGACGCGATGGCTATTGAGATGCCGCTGTTTGGCGTTTGCTATGGGCATCAGCTTATGGCGCACGCCCTTGGTGGCGAGGTGGATTACCATCCTGCAGGGCGCGAAGCCGGAAGCAAAACCGTTACTCTCTCTGCGAATGGATTAACTGACAGCCTGCTGGCTGACCATCCGGCCCCCTTCAGCGCACATCTGACGCATATGCAAACCGTGACCCGACTGCCGCAAGGGGCGAAGGTGCTGGCCTCGTCCAGTCACGATGCGCACCAGATTGTTCGCTATGGCGAGCATGCCGTCTCCACGCAGTTCCACCCGGAAATCACTCCGGAAATTGCCCGCTCGCTGATTGCGTATCGTCAGGCGGTTCTGCGTAATGAGGGCGTTGACCCGGATAAACTGAGCCGTGAAGTCGAAGAGAGTCCTGTGGCATCGTCGATTTTGACTCGTTTTGTGGCTAACTATTTGCCGCCGGATAATGTCTGATTTTTCCGTTTTGTATCACCGTGTATCTGAGTTCAATGACGATACACGGTGCGACAAAATCCCCCCTCTGCGCGCACAGTGCAGATACATCGCGGTGTTGTGATAGGCCTGTCATCCAAACCATGAAGAGGCAACCATCATGAACACCACTTTTTTATCCCGTAAATATGCCGCCCTGGCGCTAATCTGCTCCTCACTGGTTTCCGCCAGCGTCTGCGCGGCGGAGGACAGCGCCGCCTTTAACGCTCTGCATCAGATACAGGCGGGCGATCTCAATATTGGCTATGTGGATATCGGCCCCCGCGACGGGCAAGCGGTGATCCTGCTACACGGCTGGCCTTATGATATTCAGAGCTACGCCGCCGCCCCGGCGCTGGCGCAGAAGGGCTTCCGGGTGATCGTGCCTTATCTGCGCGGTTACGGCACCACGCGCTTTATTTCAGCGAAAACGCCGCGTAACGGTCAGCCTTCGGCAATGGCGAAAGATATCGTCAATCTGATGGATGCCTTGCATATCAAACAAGCTGATTTTGCCGGTTTTGACTGGGGCGCACGTACGGCGGATATCGTAGCCGCGCTGTGGCCGGAGCGGGTGAAGTCGCTGGTTTCGGTGAGCGGGTATCTGATTAGCAGTCAGCAAATTGGCGAAAAACCGCTGCCGCCGCAGGCTGAGCTGTCGTGGTGGTATCAGTTCTATTTTGCCACCCCACGCGGTGAGGCGGGCTATCGGCAGAACACTCACGATTTTGCGAAGTTTATCTGGCACCAGGCTTCACCGGGCTGGCTGTTTAGTGATACGCAGTTTGCACAGAGCGCGCAGGCGCTGGATAACCCCGATCACGTGGCGGTGACCATTAGCAACTACCGCTGGCGCTTAGGGCTGGAGAAAGGCGAAGCGAAATACGCAAACTACGAGCAGAAACTGGCGGCTTTGCCGACTATTGGCGTTCCGACCATCACCATCGAAGGTGATAACAACGGTGCGCCGCACCCGGCACCTGAAAGCTATCGCGCTAAATTTACTGGCAAATACGAGCATCGCGAATTCAAAGGCAATATCGGCCATAACCCGCCGCAGGAAGCCCCCCAGGCGTTCGTGCAGGCGGTTGTCGATGCCGATCATCTGTAACTGCTGCGCCGGGGTGTGAAGTTGCGCTTCCGGCGATAGCGCATATTCTCTTTGAGTGGCATTTTTTTACCGGAGCCTGCTTTGGAACGTATTGATCATATTCTGGTTGTTGATGATGACCGCGATATTCGTGAGCTGGTCACCGGTTATTTGGAAAAGTCGGGGTATCGTGCGACGGGGGCCGCCAACGGCAAGGCGATGTGGGCGGTGCTCAACGCGCATCAGGTGGACCTGATCGTTCTGGATCTGATGCTGCCCGGCGACGACGGTTTACTTCTCTGTCGCCAACTGCGCAGCAACGGTCAGCAGGACATTCCGGTTCTGATGTTGACCGCGCGCACCGACGACAGCGACCGAATTCTGGGGCTTGAAATGGGTGCCGATGACTATCTGGTGAAGCCCTTTGTCGCTCGCGAGCTGCTGGCGCGCATCAAGGCCATTCTGCGCCGCACCCGGGCGCTGCCGCCAAATTTGCAGATTACCGAGGCCGGACGACTCATCGCCTTTGGCGACTGGCTGCTGGATACCTCGGCAAGGCATCTGCTTGATGACAGCGGCACTATCGTCGCGCTAAGCGGTGCGGAATATCGGTTATTGCGGGTTTTCCTCGATCACCCGCAGCGGGTACTGAATCGCGATCAGCTGCTGAATTTGACGCAGGGAAGGGATGCCGAACTGTTCGAGCGCTCCATTGACCTGCTGGTGAGCCGTTTACGTCAGCGCCTGCGCGAAGATGCCCGCGAACCGGCCTATATCAAAACCGTCCGCAGCGAAGGCTATGTGCTCTCGGTTCCGGTGTCGATTCGCGAGGCCCGCGAATGAAGCTCTGGCCCGCATCGTTGCAGTCCCGGCTGGTTGTGATGATTTTCCTCGCGCTGCTGCTGGCGAACGCCTTAACGCTATCATTGCTACTTTATGAGCGGATGAGCAGCGCCCGCAGCGTGATGCTGGGCAACCTCGAATACGATGTCGCCACCAGCGTGGCGATCCTTAATCGTCTTCCTGCCGCCGAACGCCCACAGTGGCTGGCGCGGCTGGCGCGCGGTAACTATCGCTATCAGCTTACGGCGGGGCAAGGCGGCGACTATCCCACCAGCTGGCGGGTACGTGATGCGGTGCGGACTTTGCAAGAAACGCTCAGCGGCACTTATCCGCTAAGCATTGTGGCGATCCCCGGTCCGCGCGAGCATATTCAGGCCCACGTCACCCTGCACGACGGCGCGCCGCTAACCATTGATTTATGGCCGCGCCTGCCGGCGATCGCCCGTTGGCTACCCGTGGTACTGGCCGCACAATTCTTACTATTGTTGTTTTGTGCCTGGTACGCTGTGCGTCAGGTGGTGCGCCCGATGACCCGTTTCACCCGCGCCATTGACCACATCGAACCGGCAATGAATGCGCCTGAAGTGATGGCGGAACAAGGGCCGGTTGAAGTTCGCCACGCGGCGCGGGCATTTAACGCCATGCAGACGCGTATTCACGACCATTTACAGGAGCGGGCGCGGATCCTCGCGGCAATTTCTCACGATCTGCAAACGCCAATTACCCGTATGAAGCTGCGGGTCGAGATGGCGGAGCGGCTGGAACTACGCGACAAGCTCCTGGAGGACCTGGACAATATGACCCGTCTGGTCAGAGAGGGGATCGCTTTTGCCCGCTCCGCCCAGCCGCTGGAAGAGACGCGCCAGCGCCTCAACCTGAATGATTTTCTCGACACTATCGTCTGTGATTATGCTGATATTGGCAAAGCGGTGCGCTTTATTCCCGGCGCTATCCAGCGACCGGTGCTGATTCAGCCGCAGGCGCTGCGGCGCATTATGAGCAATCTGATTGATAATGGGCTGAAATTTGGCGATAGCGTCACCGTTAGCCTCGAACATGCGCAAAACGGTGATATTACAATTAAGGTTGCCGATGAAGGGCCAGGGATCCCCGATGATCAACTGGAGGCGGTGCTGCAACCTTTTTATCGGCTGGAGAATTCGCGCAATCGCGATACCGGCGGCACCGGGCTGGGTCTGGCAATTGCCGCACAGCTAGCCAGTCAGATGGCGAGCAAGCTGACGTTGCGCAACCGCTCAAGCGGCGGTCTGGAGGCCTCGGTGCTGCTGTTTGCCACCGCTTTGTATCCTTCTGTATCCCCGAGCGCTACAGATAACTAAGCTGACAAATTCCCGCTATTTCAGACACTTTAGCCATACATACGCCTGCTGTAATGGGTTGGCTGCCGCTTCAGGCAGCTAACTCATCTGAGGAGAGCGTGTATGTCCATTCTGATTGCTTTTTTCGGCGGTATGCTGACGCTGTTGAGCCCTTGTACCTTGCCGGTTATCCCGTTAATTTTTGCCAGCGTGCGCGGTAAAAGGGCACATCTGCTGCTGATGCTCAGCGGCATGGTGCTGATGTTTACCGCCGTTTCACTGCTGGTGACGGTTGCCAGTAGTTGGGTGGTGAGCCTGACGCTTGCCGGACGCTGGCTGGCGCTGCTGTTTTTGGCGCTGGTCGGAGTGAGCCTGATATCCACAAAGGCCGCGCAGCGTCTGGCGGCTCCGGTGGTGGCGTTAGGGAATCGTATTAACGCGCACAGCTATCAGCACGCCGGAGGGGCAGGCGCGCTGCTGGCGGGTCTGGCAATTGGCCTGCTGTGGGCACCGTGCGCCGGGCCGGTACTGGGCGCGATCCTCAGCCTTGGATTTATTCAGGGCAGCTCGGTCACCAGCGGATTACTACTGCTGTCTTACGGTAGCGGTAGCGCGCTGATGCTGGCTCTGTTGTGGCTATTCGGCTCCCGGCTGACTGCGCGTTTGCGTAAAGGTCTGGCTTTTAGCGAACGCCTGCGTCAGCTGGCGGGCGTGGCGATGCTGGCATCGGTGGTGCTGATAGCCAGCGGGGCGGACAGTTTTCTGCAAGGGGCTAACGGATTGACGCAACGGCTGGAGCAGCGTCTCAGCGCGGGTTTGCCGCAGCCGGAGCAAAAAGCGGTTCTCCAGCCGGTTGTTGCGCCGCAACCAACCAGCGAAATGCCTGCACTGGAAGGCGGTAGTACGTGGATCAATAGTCCGCCGCTCAGTAACGCTTCGCTAAAGGGCAAAGTAGTATTAATCGACTTCTGGACCCGGGACTGTATTAACTGCCAGCACACGCTGCCCTACGTGCGCGAGTGGGCGAATAAATATCGCGCTGCCGGGCTGGTGGTGGTGGGCGTACATACTCCGGAGTATCCGTGGGAGCGTTCGCTGCCCGCGCTGCGTGAAGCGGTCACAAAATGGCAGCTGACTTACCCCATCGTGGCAGATAACGGTTACGCCATCTGGAACGCGTTTGGTAATCAGTATTGGCCCGCGCATTATCTGTTCGATGCCAAAGGCAAGCTGCGCTATACCGCTTTTGGCGAAGGAGACTATGTCCAGCAGGAGAGGATGATCCAGCAGCTGTTACAAGAGGCGAGAGTCTGAGCTAGCGATTGCAGTTGGATTGCGCGCTGTTTTCCCGGAGGCGGTGCTTAACGCGCCTTGTCCGGGCTACCGGCCCGATGGCGGCTGTGTAGCTGTAGCCCGGACAGGTGCGCAGCACCGCCTCCGGGATTGTTAGTGACAATGTCACTTTTTAAAATATAAAAAAAAGCCGATAAAGTGAATTATCGGCTTTCAGCGTTTATTGCGAAACTAGCTTACTGCGCCAGCAGTTCCTGGGCGGTACGTTCTACCAGGCTCAGCAGCACCTTCACGTCATCTAAGGTGACGATCGGGTTCAGTAGCGTCAGCTTCAGGCAGGTCACGCCATTGTGCTCGGTCACGCCGACGTTCGCACGACCGGAGGCCAATAGCGCATCGCCAACCCGCTGGTTGAGCAGGGCGATGGCGGCATCGTCGCTGCCTGCCATCTGCTGCGGACGCGAACGGAACAGCACGCTTGCCAGCTGCGGCTGCATCACCAGCTCCAGCGTCGGCTGAGTCTCGACGTAATCCGCCACGTTCAGCGCCATCGTCACGCCGTGATCGATGATTTCCGCGTACTGTTTCTGGCCCAATGCTTCAAGACCCATCCACAGCTTCAACGCATCGAAGCGGCGGGTGGTTTGCAGCGATTTGGACACCAGATTTGGCACGCCGTGCTCTTCATCGAACTCAGAGTTCAGATAGGCCGCCTGATAGCGCATCAGCTCATAATGGCGGGCTTCTTTTAACAAAAACGCGCCGCAGCTGATGGTCTGGAAGAACTGTTTGTGGAAATCCAGGGTGATGGAATCCACTAACTCAATGCCGTCCAGACGATCGCGATATTTCTCCGACATCAGCAGCGCGCCGCCCCAGGCTGCGTCAACGTGCAGCCAGATCTGGTGCTCTGCCGCCACTGCCGCGATTTCACGCAGCGGGTCAATCGCCCCCGCATCGGTGGTGCCAGCGGTGGCGACGATGGCCATAATCTGCTCGCCGTTAGCCTGCGCTTGCGCGATTTTCGCTTTCAGGTCCGCAACGTCCATTCGCGCGAATTCGTCGGTTTTCACCAGCGTCACGGAACGGTAGCCAAGGCCCATCAGCGCCATATTCTTCTGCACCGAGAAGTGGGCGTTTTCAGAACATAGCACTTTGTACTGGCGAATATCGCCCGGCAGACCATCCTGCTGGATGGAATGACCCATGCGTGCGAAAAAGGCATCACGCGCCAGCATCAGACCCATCATATTGCTCTGGGTGCCGCCGCTGGTGAATACGCCTGCATCGCCAGCGCCGTAACCAACCTGATCGCGCAGCCATTCAATCAGCTTGATCTCGATGATGGTCGCTGACGGGCTTTGGTCCCAGGAGTCCATGCTCTGGTTAGTGGCGTTAATCAGCACTTCCGCCGCCTGGCTAATCACCAGGCTCGGGCAGTGCAGGTGCGCCACGCACTGCGGGTGGTGTACCGACAGGCTGTCTTTCAGGAAGTACTCTATCGCACGTTCAATCGCCGCCTGGTTGCCCAGACCCTGTTCGTTGAAATCAAGGGTGATGCGCTCACGCAGCTCGTCAACGCTTTTCCCCTGATACATCTCAGGTTGCTGCAGCCACTGCGCTACCGCCTGGCTGGTCTGAGCAATCGCTTGCTGATAGGCGTCAATACTCTGCGCAGAACCAGCAAGAATTGGATTCAATTTGGACATTGCGGTCACTTACTCCACTCAGACCGGTTTTACGCCGGCGGCCAGCAGGGCCTGTTCAAATTTGTCGAAGAAAATTTCCAGCTCAGCGTTGCTGATCAGCAGGGACGGCAGCAGGCGCAGTACGCAGCCGTGACGGCCACCGCGCTCGAGGATCAGGCCCGCTTCGAAGCATTTCTTCTGCAGCAGCGCAGAAAGCTCGCCATCAGCCGGGTAGCTACCCATGTGATCCGGCGCTTCGTTCGGTTTGACGATCTCGATACCAATCATCAGGCCCAGACCGCGCACGTGGCCGATAACCGGGTAACGTTTCTGCATCTCGGCCAGTTTGCCTTTCAGCCACTCGCCCTGGGCGGCGACTTTATCGGCAATGTTGTTGTCTTTCAGGTGACGCAGGGTGGTCAGGCCGGTAGCCATCGCCAGCTGGTTGCCGCGGAAGGTGCCGGTATGGTGACCCGGTTCCCAGGCATCGAACTGCTTTTTGATACCCAGAACGGCCATAGGCAGACCGCCGCCTACCGCTTTCGACATCACGATGATGTCCGGCTCAATGCCCGCGTGTTCGAAGGCGAAGAATTTACCGGTACGGGCAAAGCCCGCCTGGACTTCGTCGATGATCAGCAGAATGCCGTGTTCCTGCGTCACTTTACGGATGCGCTGCAGCCACTCGACCGGAGCCGGGTTCACGCCGCCTTCACCCTGAACGGCTTCGAGGATCACCGCCGCCGGTTTACGCACGCCGCTTTCAACGTCGTTAATCAGGTTTTCGAAGTAGTAAGTCAGCGCTTTCACGCCTGCGTCACCGCCGATACCCAGCGGGCAGCGGTACTGGTGCGGATAAGGCATAAACTGCACTTCCGGCATCATACCGTTGACGGCTTCTTTTGGTGACAGGTTACCGGTGACGGACAGCGCACCGTGGGTCATCCCGTGGTAACCGCCGGAGAAGCTGATGATGGAAGAACGGCCGGTGTATTTTTTCGCCAGCTTCAGCGCCGCTTCCACGGCATCAGCACCGGTCGGGCCGGTGAACTGCAGGCAGTATTCTTTGCCTTCGCCCGGTAACTGGGAGAGCAGGTATTCACAGAAGCGATCTTTTAACGGAGTCGTCAGATCGAGAGTATGTAACGGCAAGCCGCTGGTAATGACACTTTGGATGCTCTGCAGCACATCAGGGTGGTTGTGACCGAGTGCCAGAGTACCGGCGCCGGCAAGGCAGTCCAGGTACTGTTTGTTATCCGCATCGGTCAGCCAAACGCCTTCCGCTTTGGTAATCGCAAGGGGTAGCTTGCGCGGGTAGCTCCTGACATTCGATTCGAATTCAGCCTGACGGGCCAAAAAGGTATCGTTGTTTGCATCTAATAAATCTGCGCCTAAAGTATCAATACGGACTTTATCCGTCATCATATCACTCCCACAACCAGCGTTACGGTTGAATGCTGGTTGAATAAATTGGTGTAAGAAATTGAATCGCTATGCATAAAGCGGGCACAATATATGGCTTTTTAAATCCGCATTCAACGTTTTATTGATTGCGGTATTTTTACGTTATTTTTACATTGTTAAAAATGGGGGTAACTCATTGATAGAAGTGAAGTGTTTTAAAGGATGAAAGACCTTTAAAATTGTAATTATTAGTGAAGTAATTTCTCATTTTTTATTACCGCTTCGCTGACGTTGCTGGCGAAAAAATTTCCGCCAGCACCAGGATGAATCAATGCAGTTCAAGCGCATAATTTGCTAAAGGTGTGACTTTTTTCACCAACTTGTTGTTATATAAAAACTGTTCGTAAGCTTCATAACGAGGTTTATCCAGCGCGGCCGGATCGGTAGCAAACAGAGGAATGGTTTTCAGCCATGCCTGCTTATTGAGCTCGGTGTTGAGCTCCGGATGCGCGGCGGCGAACGCCTGCCAGGTCTCCTGCGGATGGGCGCGCAGGTAAGTGACGCCTTTTTGCAACGCGCCGAGGAATGCTTTGATTTTCGGAGCGTTAACTTCATCGCGGTTGGCGACAATCACCAGCTCATCATAGGCCGGTACGCCATAGTCCTCGACGTTCATCACCACAGGATCTTTCCCCTGAAGCTTAATTTCCAGCGCTTCTATATTACGGTAACCGCCAATGACCGCATCAACCTGACCGGCCAACAGGGCGCTGGTTAACTGGAAGTTCACATTGATAAGATTAATGCTTTTGGGATCGATTTGCGCGTGTTGCGCCATAGTAGCCAGCGTCGCCTGTTCAATACCGCTGACCGAATAACCGACTTTTTTACCTTTCAGGTCAGCCGGAGTTTTGATGTTTTTATCCAGCGCAATGACCGTGTTTAGCGGCGAGTTAATCAGCGTGCCGACACGCACCAGCGGCAGTCCTTCATCGGCAAAAAAGTGCACCTGCGGCTGATAGGTAATTGCCAGGTCGGCCTGACGGGCAGCCACCAGTCGTGGCGGCAGCGCCGGGTCGGACGGTGGTACAATTTTAACGTCCAGGCCCGCTTCTTTAAACGCGCCAATCTGCTCGGCGACCATTATCGGCGCATGATCGGGGTTGATATACCAGTCCAGCACCAGGGTGAGCTTCTCGTTAGCCAGCGCCTGAGCGCTGAGCAGCGCGGTGAAGGTGACTCCGGCGAGTATACATTTACGCATCGTTATTCCTTATATGTTGTTATTCCGGCGTCCAGTTGATCAACCGGTGTAAAAAAGCATCCACCGCCAGCCACAGCAGGACGGTCAGCAGTACCAAAATAAACAGGGCGGCAAAGCAGATATCGGTTTGCAGGCGGGCGTTGGCGTTGAGCATGACGTAGCCCAGGCCTTCAGCTGAGCCGACCCATTCGCCGATAATTGCGCCAATGGGAGCCACGGCGGCGGCCATCCGCAGGCCCGAGCCGAGCGCCGGGAGCGCCGCCATCATCCGCACGTGGCGCAACTGCGCGCCAAATGAAGCGCCCATGGTGCGCGCCAGATCGAGATAGTCGTTGTTGACCCGCCGCAGACCATCAAAAAACGCCGAAGTGACGGGGAAGAAAATCACCAGCACCGCCATCATGACTTTGGCGCTCATGCCGAAGCCAAACCACAGCACCAGCAGCGGGGCGAGGGCAAAGACCGGGATCGCCTGGCTGGTCAGTACCAGCGGCATCAGCCAGCGCTGAAGACGCGGCGAGACGATCATGCACAGCGCCAGAATCACGCCGAGCAGGACGCCGAGCGCGAGGCCGCTGAGTATTTCGCTCAATGTAATCAGAGTGTGCCAGCCGAGATAAGCCCGATTGACCCATAGCGCATTACCGACTGCCGACGGCGATGGGAGCAAAAAGGCGGGAATGCCGCTACGACTTGCCAACCACCAGAGCAGCAGCAGGCCGCAGAACACTACGCAGCCACGAAACAGTTTCCCGCTCATCCGTTAGCCCTTATTAGCTGTTGTAACAGTTCCGCCTGACTGGTTAACAGCTGCGGATCGTCCGGCGCGCGCGGCGGTACGCCGGATAAGCGGTGTGAATCGTCGATATTACCGGGGGCGGGAGAGAGCACCAGCAGGCAATGGCTTAGCCGACAGGCCTCCATCGGATCGTGGGTAATCAGCACCACGGTGCGGTTCACCAGCAGCTCGGCGGCCAGCGTCTGAATTTTCGTGCGGGTGATGGTATCGAGCGCTGAAAAAGGCTCGTCCATCAGCACAATGGGTCGGTCTTCATACAGGGTGCGAGCCAGCGCCGCCCGCTGGCGCATACCGCCGGAGAGCGAGGCCGGGCGGTCGTTAGCGCAATACTCAAGGCCAACCTGCTGTAATAAAGTCGCAACCCGCTGGGTATCAACCCGTTCCCCGCGCAGACGCGCGCCGAGGGAGACGTTGTCACGCACGTTTAGCCAGGGATAGAGCAGATCTTTTTGCCCCATCCACGCCAGCCGTTTAGCTATCGGCTGACCGTCGCTGGCGCGAACCTCGCCCGCATTGGCTTTTGCCAGCCCGGCGAGAATGCGCAGCAGGCTGGTTTTCCCGGCACCGCTGGCCCCCAGCAGCGAAACCCACTGACCGCCGGGGATATCAAACGTCAGATTATCGAAAACCAGCCGCGAACCGAAGCGCAGGCTCAGACCACGCACCGTAATGCCGGGCGCAGTCACGCCGGGCGCTCCGTGACGACATTCAACCCCATTTGCCAGAAGTTAGCTTCCAGCCGCGTGGCGGTGGTAAAAATAGCGCTGAGTTCAGCAAAACGCGCCTCGCCGCCGCGCTGTTGCCAGAGCGTTTCCAGCAGGCTAATGGCGGCATTGACGCCGTTCAGGTAGCCCTCATCACCGTAGTTACGGATCCAGGAGGCATAAGGGTTAGCGGTCAAATTTGTTGCTGGATCGTGCAGCAAACCAAGCCCAATTTCCGCATAACCCGCAACGCAGGGCATCAGCGCCGCCAGCAGATCCAGCGCGTCACCGGAATAACCAATGTCCAGCACATAGCGAGTGTAGTTGACGGTTTCCGCGGCTTCAGGTTCGCTGGCCATTGTCGCCTCATTCAGCCCCCAACTGTTGCAGTAGCCAACATGCAGCGGGAGTTCGTCGAGGATGGCGTTCATCGACGCGGCGGCGGTACGCATTTCCGGTAGCGTACGCAGCTTGCTGACCAGCAACGCATAGCTGCGGGCAAAGTGGATCAGAAACAGGTAGTCCTGGGTCAGATAGCGGCGGAAAGCGGGTTCGGGCAGGGTACCGTCGGCGAGTTGGCGCAGAAAGGGATGGGCGACGTAATGTTGCCAGTCATCACCGGCCTGCTGACGCAGACGACCGTAAAGACCTTGAGTAAACGCGGGAAGAATCACAGGACCTCCTGATTAAGGGGAGATCCGGGCGTGCTGAAGTGTGAACAGGCAATGGCGCAAAACTGGCGGAAATGCCAACCCGTCCCTTCGCTGGCATGACCCAGATCAGGTTCAAAGGGTTCGGCTTACGCCATCTCAGCCCTCACGGGACACCCCTCGGTTTGGCCAATGTTATACGACATTCGCTTTTTGATTACAATGCTGTGAATTTGGCGAATTTTAGTGACATTGTCACGTTTTAATTTGCCGGGTGGCGGCGAGCCGCCTTACCCGGCCTATGCCAGGATTGCCGCCGTTGCCGGCTCGACATTAACGAAACTCAACCCAGCTGGCGCCGTTATCTGCTGAACGCACGCAGTTCTCCACCCAATGCACGCCGAGCGCGCCGGCTTTGGCATCCGGATACCAGAAGTTTTCCAGCAGCGCGGCGTCGCGGCGATCGGTCGCATCCATGGCGATAGCGAAGCGCCGATATAGGTTTGACCAGGCCTCAAACAGCCCCTCGGGATGTCCGCCGCCGATCCTGTCATCCTGTAAAGCCAGCGGGTCGAGATATGACATGCCGCGCTCCAGAATTCGCACCGGTTCGCCCTGGATTTCATAGCGCAGCTGGTTTGGCTGTTCATCCCACCACTCCAGGCTGGCTTTTTCACCGACGATACGTACTTTCTGCCCGTGCATTGAACCGCTGTTGACCGCCGAGCACCACATCGAGCCGATCGCGCCGTTGTCGTATTCCATCAGCACATGGGCGTTATCCTCCAGCGGGGCGCGGCTTTTGACAAAGCTCTGGCGAGAGCACATCAGACGGGTGATGTTGAGCTTCGGGGCCATGGTTTCTGCCAGAAACAGCGGATGCGTGGCCAGGTCGCCCAGGACATAGCTGGGACCGACAAATTTCGGATCAACGCGCCAGCGGATACTGGGGTTTTCCTGCTCTACCGGCTGATTGTGGAAACCGTGTGCGAACTGCATATTGACGATACGGATCTCGCCCAGCAGCCCTTGTTCAATCATCTTTCGGGCCTGCAAAATCAGCTGATGCCCGGCGTAGCCATAGGTGACGCCAATGATTTTGTGCTGCTTCTCACTAAGGGCCACCAGCGCATCGGCCTCTTCGCCAGTAAAGCACAGCGGTTTTTCGCAGACTACATGCAGCCCGGCTTCCAGCGCCGCCCGGCAAATCTCGTAATGAGTGTTGTTCGGCGTAGCGATGGAAACAGCTTCGATGCCGTCTTCTCGCGCCGCTTCTTCACGAAACAGGGTTTTATAGTCGGGATAGCAACGTTCAGCACTCACCCCCAACTGCTGACCAAATTCTCGCCCGCGTTCGGCATCAATATCGAATGCGCCTGCCAGCAGGGTAAACGCACCGTCGCGCAGCGCCGCAGAGCGGTGAATATAGCCAATCTGGCTGCTTCCACCTCCGCCAACCATGCCCCAGCGTAACGACCTGCCTACAGGTTTTGTACCGTTAATCATGTGGTTATCTCCTGATTAAAATCCGACGGAGCGCAGGTAGCGCAGGCTTTCCGTGACCGCCTGCAAACTGCCTTCAACGTTGCGCGGGTCACGTTCTTGTTCGATGGTTATCCAGCCCTGATAGCCGCGCTTATCCAGAAACGCGTGAACCGCCGGATAATCAATAGCGCCGCTGCCAAGCGGGCACATCACACCTTCCGCGCAGGCGGCGAAGAAGTCGATACCGCGGGAAATCACGCTATCGAACACTTCCGGGTCGACATCTTTAAAGTGCAGGTAGTCGAGCCGGTCAAAGTGGCGATCCAACCAGCTAATCGGGTCCATACCCGAGTAGTAGAGATGACCGGTATCAAGGCATAGCCCGGCAACGTCGTGCGGGATTTGCGTTGCCAGCAGGTCTATTTCATCGGCAAATTCGATACAACCGCCTGCGTGAGGGTGGATAACCGGGCGAACGCCGTACTCCTGCCACGCGAGTTTGCTGATGGTGACAATGTGGCTAATCATCCGCTTCCAGTCGGCGGGGGAAAGCCGTGGTGCCAGGTCGCTGCGTCCGGCGTATTTGGCCCGTTGCGGATTACCGAAATCAATGATCACCAGGTAGGGCGGCTGGAACGAGTTTCCGGGCGTTTTTTCCGCCGTTGGAACCTGCGACAGATTGCGGCAGAGGTTGTGCGTCAGTTCGACAATGTTCGGGAAGTTTTCTTCGCTGACCAGATCGTCAAAGATCGTTCCGGCTACCAGCGACAGCCCCTGTTTATTCAGCGCCGCGCTAAGTTCATCAGCCTGAGTCGGCAGGTAGCTCCATGGCCCCAGTTCGATACTCTTGTAGCCCGCGGTCGCCGCTTCCTGCAGCACCTGTGACCAGGGTGGCAGATAGGGGTTTTTGGGATCATCGACGCCCCAGCTACATGGCGCATTGGCAATATGTATGGTCATGATGGATTCCTTTGCAGATTGAGGAGAAAACATGACCAGTATTGAATGAATATTTCAAAATCAACAATGATGAAATTTAAATTCTTTGATGTGATTCAAGATTTATTTTGATAGTTAAATTGATAGTTTTTTATCAATATCAGGCGCGAGAAGGCGCGCAGAGAAAGAGCGCGCGTTGCGGGTAACGCAGGAAATCAGAGATTTTCTTTGGTGAGCAGATCGAAAGGTTGTAGCGCGGCGGTAAACGTCGCCTGCGACTGGCTGGTTGCCTGCACAAACTCGCGTATCGTCGCGGCGGCAAACTCGCTTAGCCGATGCGCAATCATCAAATCAATGGTGCCGTCGATTAACGCCAGTTCGCCGTTCTCCACGGGACCATGGCAAATCAGCGTGACCTGATGCTGGCGCTGATGGGCATGTAGCGCGGCGATGATACCCTCAACGCCGCCGCAGGGCGCGTAAATCGCCGTCAGTGAAGGGTATTGTTGCAACATTTTGTCCGTTACCTGATGGGCAATATCAGTCCTTTCATGGCAGCGTACCGGCTCCAGCACCCAATCGCCTTTACCATGTTCACGTAGGTAAGAGCGGAAGCTAATTTCGCAGTTTTCCTGACAGATAAACCGGTTATCGCCGACGATAATGCCGATTTCCCCTTCGCTGTGGCACAGTCGGTCAACCGCCCAGCCTGCAGTGCGGCCCGCTTTCTGATTATCGAGGCCTATGTAGCCGCTGCGTTGCGCGACGGCCATGTCGGAGAGCAGAGTGAATACGCGCACGCCTTTATCGGCGGCCTGAGCGACGGCGTGGCGGATAAGCGGGTTATCCAGCGCCACAATGCCAATGACATCAACGTCATCGCTCAGGCGAGCGATACCAGCGACCATCTCGTCGATAGCATTAATATCATAATGCAGAAAAACGGGAGCCTGATTTGGGGCATGCCAGGGCATCGCCGCCAGCTCGAGAGCCTGCGCCAGTTGAGAATAAAAAGAGTGCGATTGCTGCAGCAGGATAAATCCCATTCTGAGAGGAACTGCCGACTGACCGGCGGCCAGCCGATAGTGCGATTGCTCCAGGGCAAACCCTAAGCGACGCGCGGATTCAAGCACTTTGCGTTCCGTACTTTCTTTGACCGGGGTTCGCTTGTTAAGCACTCTGTCCACCGTCGCAATGCCGACTCTGGCATCTCTGGCAATGTCGGTCATGGTCACTTTCTTCGCAGACATAAACGTCACTCCTTATCCGTTAATGATAAAAATCTATCATTATTTGGAACGATAAAAAGCGAAGAGACTCTGATTTCAGGAAAAGAGAGCTGACACGACATTGTTTTAATGCATATTTCTTCTTAAAAAGATACTACCAGATCCGTGTTTCTTGCTTATCCTCTTGAAATTAAGAAAAATCTCATTTTTATTTCAAATGAAATGCCATCCTGCTATCACAAACGGTCTTTTGATTGGCAAAACGGACTATACTTGGCAATCTTCCGGCAATACGTTCAAAAATATATTAATTATTGTTAATTTTACGCTCAATGCATTACCTGCTCATATGATGTGGTTGTTGAAGTGGAAGGTTTGGAAGGGCGGAGGTTTGTATGCTATTAAAAGAACTTGTTATTTTTGACTTATTAAGCACCCCCGTTTGGGTAGTCCATCCTTTCAATGAAAATATCATCTTCGCCAACCAGGCATCTAAGATGCTGTGCGGCAATATGACCCTCGCTCAAATGCGCAAAGGGACCTTCTCGACATGCCCGGAAACCGCGCTACAGCACTATTTGCGCTACTTGCAGAATATTACCGAAGTCTATGAAATATGGACCATTGAAACCGCTGAGGGACTGGCCTCTATCAGCTGTAAAACGACCCTGATTACATTAGAGGAGCAGGGAGCCTTAATTCTCTTTGAGGCGGTAAAACTGCTGCCGCAGAATAGATCGGTTAATACAGCCTCTCGTTCTTATCAACGGCGTAATAATGGTTTCTTTGCCCGTTTTTTTATGACTAACTCGGCACCGATGCTATTAATCGACCCCAATAAAGATGGCCGAATTGTTGATGCTAATATTGCGGCGCTGCGTTTTTATAACTACTCCTCTGAAGAAATTCGGACCCGGCATACCTGGCAGATAAATACCCTCGGCCGCGACGTCCTGCCGATTATGCATAACGTGGTGAGTTTACCCGGGGGACATAAACCACTTAATTTTACCCACATACTTTCCGATGGCGCGATACGGCATGTTCAGGTCTATGCTGGACCGGTGATTTTATACAACGTGCGCCTGATGCTGTGCATTATTCACGATATCACCGAAGAAGTGCATTTAAAGAAAGAGCTGGAGTTCTCCGCCTCACACGACTCGCTCACCGGACTGCTTAATCGTCGCGAATTTTACCGCGTCGTGGAGTCGCCTTCGTTTAAACCGGAAGGATTTTGCCTGTTACTGGTGGATATCGACCATTTCAAGCTGATCAATGACGATTACGGGCACCAGAAGGGTGATGAAGTTCTGCTGGCAATTTCCGCTCTCCTGGCCGCTGCCGGGGGCATCGACGATAAAATTTATCGTTGGGGCGGTGAGGAGTTTTTACTGTTCCTGCCAAATGCATCGCTGGAAACGGCGCTGGAGATGGCGGAGAAAATTCGCTATGCCATCAGCGAACATCATACGCCGGACCTGCTGGTACCTGTTACGGTCAGTATTGGCGTTGCGGAACATCAGCATGGCGAAGAGATAGATCAGTTGTTTAATCGCGTTGATAAAGCGTTATATGCGGCTAAAAAAGCGGGGCGTAATAAAGTTCAGCTACACCTGATTGAGAAGTGCTAGCTTCATTGACCTGATATTCAAGCGTAAGGGTCTACAATAAGTGCATCACAAAGACAGGAACAGGATGTCATGACTTATTCAATCTCAAAGAAACTTCTTACTGCGACCTCAGCGCTACTGCTTCTTTCAATGAGCTCTCTACCGGTTATTGCGGATGTGATTTCTCCACTCAGTGAAGAGCACGGATTAAGCGAAGCCGCGAAACAGTATCTCCTGCATTATCCTTCCCACAGCGGCGTTGATGGCAAAACCGTGCGCGAAGATACTGCCGCCGTATTTATTCCTTTCGGTACAACCCCAGAAGGCGGATGGCCTGTGGTTGTCTGGGCCCACGGCACCGTTGGCGTTGCTAATCACTGTGCGCCTTCGTTAAACCCGCGTAGCGATCGCGATAAGCAGTATTTGAATACGTGGCTGTCGTTAGGCTATGCGGTGGTTGCCCCGGATTATGCCGGACTGGGTTCTTCGGGTTTACACCATTATCTTAATGCTCGTGGTGAAGCGTGGAGTGTTCTGGATGGAGTTCGCGCGGCGCTGAAACAATTTCCGCTTAAGAATGAGCTTATTCTGGTAGGGCAGTCCCAGGGCGCACATGCCGCGTTCGCCAGTGCAGGATATCAGCCTGAATATGCGCCAGAGCTGAATATTCGCGCAACGGTGTTGACCGGTACGCCTTATTTTGAAAAAGGGACCACCGCTGCTGACATCCTTCCGCCTGCGGGTGGCAAAGTCCAGACCGGTGGCGATCCGAAAATTCCCTATATCTTCTATATCTATCTTTCAGCCGCCGATGCTAATCCGCAGCTAAATCCCGCCGACTATTTCCAGGCGAAAGCGCTGCCGCTGCTTAAAGAGGCGACCAACCTGTGTATTACGCCATTAAACGATGAAGTGATGAAGGCAGGGCTTAATGCCGGCAATTCTCTCAAGCCGGGTATCGATTCGCTGCTCAGCGCCAGCGTAGGCACGATGCTCTATCCAACATTGAAAATCGATCATCCGGTATTTATTGGCATGGGTAGCGTCGATGTGAATGTGCCAACGGCGATGCAAAAACGTTTTGCTGATGCGGTGATAAGCGCGGGAACGCAAGCGGACGTGCATATCTACGAAGGACTGGATCATAGCGGTACGGTTAACCCGTCTTTACGCGACTCGGTGCCGTTTTTGATTAAGACGTTAAATAACCCGCAGCAGTAGGCATAATTCTGTGAGCCGCCCGAACGGATGGGCGGTTCAAC
Source organism: Klebsiella sp. RHBSTW-00215 (assembly GCF_014103785.1). Lineage (NCBI taxonomy): Bacteria > Pseudomonadati > Pseudomonadota > Gammaproteobacteria > Enterobacterales > Enterobacteriaceae > Klebsiella > Klebsiella sp. RHBSTW-00215. The sequence goes on along the minus strand of NZ_JABXQS010000001.1, from coordinate 4,622,894 downwards.
ACAGGTATAACGTAGATTACCAGTACTTAGGAATTAAGTAGCCATACATCACGACCGCGACAACAATCATCACCGTAATAATCGCCCAGTCTGCTTTTAGTGATTTTACTGCGTTCATAAGCTTCTCTCTTCAATGAAATAACTTTTCCAGGTTACCCCCCTGGCCGATGCTGAATAGTGATGAAGATCACATAGTAAAATTTGTCGTACAAATCAATAATCACTCGCCAACGCTCACCCAACGCCTACCGACCAGAATCGTCAGCGCCATAATTGCGACTATGGCGGCCAGGTGCATCACGAAATCCAGGGCGTGCAGATGTACCGGGTGACAAAAGGCCAGCAGGCTCACCGCCAGGCTGGCGATCCCCAATCCCGCCATCGCCAGGCTGCGTACCGGGTTGAGCGCGCGGGTGCGCCGCAGGCTGGCAATCATCAGTACAATCATCGGCGAACTTACTGCCAGCAGAAAGGTAAAGCAGCTAATGCTGTCGTTATCGTGCATCACTGGCGTATCACCGGGAATACTGCGCAGGCTTAACCCGAGCCACATCAACCCGATGGGCAGCAATGCTTTCCAACTTAGCGCCTGCCGCCCGGCAATACTCATAGTGAAAGCGCTGCGGATGGCCAGCGTCCCGAGCAAAAAGGCCAACAGTAGCTGCGCGACAGCCCATATGGCCCCCGGCTGTGACCAATCGGTTAACCCTCGCGGTAGCAAGTAACTTACAGCGATTGCGCAGGGCAGCGCCACCGCCAGCCAGCCGAAGACCCGTTTGTCTGTTGGCCACGGACGCTTTATCGGCTGCATCTCGCGGCTAAGTTTTTCAATCAACACATTATGATCGGTCATGATGGGCTCCAAAACGGCGCAGATTCTTCAGCGCCCTATGCAGTAGCGACTTCACCGCCGCAACGCTTAGATTGTTATGCTCGGCGGCTTCCGTCAGGCTCATTTCTCGCAGATGCACGTGTTCGACGATTTCACGCTGGCGAACGGGCAGCTGGCGCAAATAATCCGCCAGCTCCTCCTGGGTATCCTGATTTTGCCCTTGCGGCGTGGAGGGAACGTCCGGCAGAGTCTCTTCGTTAATTTCCCAGTGCTGACGACGACCGCGCCGCCGTAGCGCATCAATCACGCGCGCTGAGATAATCGCCATCAGCCAGGGCAGAAAGGGAAATGCCGGATCGTAGGTATGGCGAACCCGATGTACCGTCAGCAGGACATCCTGAATCACATCCTCGACTAGCGTATCGTCGCTGATTTGTTTACGTATTTGCGAACGGATCACCGGCACCAGCGCTTTTAACAGCCGGGTGTAGGCGAGCCTGTCGCCCGCCTGCGCCCGTTCCATTAGCGCGGGCCAGCTTTCACGCGCGCTATCGTTTGTTTGCATAATCCGCCTTGTGCTATGACGCTTTTTTACCGGCAGCCTGATTAAGTGCGTTGACCACAATGCCAGGGGTAAGAACCTGCGGCAGCACCTTCGGCGGGCTACCGTCCGCCGGATAAACCACGTATAACGGCAGGCCGCCCTGGCCGAACTGGTTGAGCGCGTCATCGACATCGGGGTTAAATTTTGTGGAGTCAGCCACCATATACAGGGTCCCGGTTTTTGCCAGCGCCTCTTTAACTGCCTGGGTAGAGAGCGACGTTTTTTCATTGACCTGGCAGGTGATACACCAGGAGGCGGTAAAGTTAACGAAAATGGGTTTTCCCTGTCCTCGCTGTTGCGCGACGGTTTGCGGCGTCCACTTCTGCGCGGTCACGTCGGCAGTTTGAGCCTCGGTGGGCGGCGTGCCTTCGGCTTTCATGACCCCCGGAAGCGGGACAATAACCGCAGCCACCAGAACCGCGGTGACCGTAAACAGCACCTTGTGACCTTTGCCGTGAAAACGACGCTGCTGGGCGATGCCGTACAGCCACGCGGCAAAACTTAGCACGACGGAGGCCGCAAGTAATGCCGCCAGCGCGCTGCTTCCGGCCTGCTGTGCTAGCACCCAGACCAGCCAGGCGTAAGCGCCGAACATCGGAAACGCCAGCACGCGCTTAAGAATATCCATCCAGACGCCGGGACGCGGCAACACTTTTGCCAGCGCCGGGAACAGTGAGATGAGAGTAAACGGTGCCGCAAAACCCAGCGCCAGGGCCAGAAAAACCGTCAGCGCCACTGCAGGCGGCTGAACTAAAGCGTAGCCAATGGCGCTGGCCATAAAGGGGGCGGCGCAGGGCGTTGCGACGACTATAGCCAATGCGCCAGTCAGCGCGGAACGCATAAATTCGCCTCGGTTAATATTCAGCGCCCCGACGCGCTGCGCGGCTAAGCCCACTTCAAATACGCCAAGCAAATTGAGCGCCGCGGTCAGAATAATCAACGACAATAGGGCGATAACCAGCGGTGATTGCAGCTGAAAACCCCAGCCAACCGCAGTACCACCGGCTCGCACCGCCAGCAGAATGCCTGCCAGCGCCATCATGGTTATCACCACTCCGAGCAAAAATGCGAGTCCTTCGCGCCGTGCGCTGGCGGCATTATCTGAGTGACGCAGCAAACCCAGCGCTTTCAGCGAGACGACCGGAAATACGCAGGGCATAAAGTTGAGGATGATGCCGCCAATAAAGGCGGCCAGCATGGCAGTTAACATCGCTGGCCTCTGTGCTTAGTGGGTTTGCGGGTGAGATGCGTCGTACTGCTTAACGGCAGCCAGGGTTTTCTCAATATGCGTTTCCGGGTTTCTATCAGTGTAACTCAGTAAGATGTTGCCATCTGGCGCAATCACGTAAGAGGTACGGTCGGAAAGCGTTTTGCCTTTCATCTCCATCAGCGTTTGATACTGCGCCGCGACCTTGGCACCTGGGTCGGCTGCCACGGTGAATTTATCCCGACACTCTAGTTTGGAGAAATCGCTCACCTGATCGGTGTTGCCTGCGGTGACACCAACGACCGTCGCGCCCATTTTGTTGAAATCATCGGTGGCTTCAGCAAAATCATGCGCTTCGATGGTACAGCCTGCGCTAAAGGCCGCCGGGAAAAAGTAGAGCACCACGGGACCTTTTTGCAACGCGTCTTTAAGTGAGAATGTCAGCGATTTACCGGCCAGCGCACCCTGCAGCTCGAAGTCAGGGGCTTTAGCTCCTACTGGCAGCGCCGCGCTGGCGCTGAATGCAGGTAACGCGATGACGGCGGCGAGGGTCAGGGTAGACACGAGGGTTTTTATTGATTTCATTATCAGCTCCTGCGATGGATGGACAATCTGGGTTTTGGTCAACTCAGTTATTCAATTCGCAGGAGCAGGCAGAAAAGTTGCGCTTAGATGAAAAAAATTTACGGTTTATATTCCCAGGCCGAGAGAAAGACGTTAATCGCACACTCCGCAAGCTGGTCCAGCTTCTCTGGCTCCACCGCTTTTTGCGCAATTAACGCTCCCGGGAGCAGATAGCCCATAATTGCGCCGAGAAACGCGGTAGCCTGGAGGTTCGGGTCGCTTATATTCAGCAGGCCCTGGTCGCGTTTTTGCGTCAGTATTTCGCTTAACGCCTGTAATACGCGACCTGAAGGTCTTTGTTCGAGAGTGAGGTACAGCTCAGGTTTCTGCACCAGCACCTGGATCAGTAAGCGCTGAAAATGAATATTTTCCGGCGTATAAAAGTGTTGCTGTACGACTTTCGCGAAACCGCGCAGCAGCGCCGGGAGATCCTGCTGACTTTCCTGTAAGAGCTGGCGCAAGGGTGGCTGCATTTTATCATTGAGAAACTCAAAAGTTTCCAGCAGCAGCGCGTCTTTACCACCGGGGAAATGGCTGTACAGCGTCGGTCGCGAAGTTCCCGCTTCGGCGGCGATAGTGTCCAGAGATACATCAAGCCCATGCTGAAGAAACAGTTCGCGGGCAGTTTGTAAAATGCGGGGGCGGGCTTTCATTGGCCGCCCGCGTTGATTCGCCATCGATTCAATCCTTACGGTTTGCGTCTTTTCAGTTGCACGATCCCTTGCTGAACCAGCAAGAAAAATAGTGGGACGAAAAGCAACGTCAGCAGGGTCCCGGTGAGCATACCGCCGATCACCGCAGTCCCTATCTCTTTTTGGCTGGAAGCGCCTGCACCGGTAGAGAGTACCAGAGGGATAACACCGACAACAAATGCGAGTGAAGTCATGACGATAGGGCGCAATCGCAATCGCGCGCCTTCCAGGGCCGCTTCAGCCAGCGTTTTTCCTTGTCGGAACTGCGTCAGGGCGAACTCCACGATGAGGATCGCATTTTTGGCGGAGAGCCCCATGGTGGTCAGCATGCCGACCTGAAAGTAGATGTCGTTTTCGAACCCGACCAGCCTTGATGCGCCCACGGCCCCCAAAATACCAAGAGGGATGATCAGCATCACGGAGATCGGGATAGACCAGCTTTCATACAGCGCAGCCAGGCATAAAAACACGAATGCCAGCGACGCCAGATACACCCATAGCGTTTGCGTGGATGATGCCTGTTCCTGAAAGGAGAGGCCGCTCCATTGTATGTCGAAGCCGTCAAGAGCGCCCGCCAGTCCGCTTATCTCCGTCATTGCCTTGCCAGAACTGAAGCCCGGGGCCGCGCCGCCCTGAAACTGAACGGCGGATAAACCGTTAAAGCGCTGCAACATCTGCGGCCCGGTGGTCCAACGTGATGAGGCGAAACTGTCGAAAGAGGCCATATTGCCGCTGCTACCGCGCACAAACCAGGCGGATAAGTGTTCTGGCGCTGAACGCCACTGCGCATCGCCCTGCATATAGACGCGTTTAACGCGCCCTCGATCGATAAAGTCATTGATGTAAACCCCGCCCCAGGCCGCGGAGAGCGTACTGTTGATATCGACCTGATCCAGACTTTGCGCCAGCGCTTTTTGTCGGTCGACATCCACCTGTAGCTGGGCTTTTTCTTCGAGGCTGTTGATTCGCACGGCGTTCAGATTAGGATTTTCTCTGGCCGCGTTAAGCAGAGCGGTTTGCGCTTCAGTAAGGGCGCGATAGCCATTTCCCGCGCTATCCTGCAACCACAGTTCAAAACCGCTGGATTGCCCAAGACCGCGAACCGTAGGCGGAGATGTGATGCTGATGGTGGCAATCCGGGATGTTTGATTAAAGTGCTGGTTTGCCCGCGAGATAATGGCCTGCGCGCTATTGAACGCGCCGGGACGGTCATCCCAGTGTTTTAATTCAGCAAAAGCCATCCCCACATTTTGCCCGCTGCCGGCGTTATTTCTCCCTGTCACCATAAAGATAACATTCAGGTTGTTGGCCTCCTCGGTCATAAAATAGCGTGTAATCTCAGCCCCCACCTCTTCGGTCATCGACATCGGCGAGCCCGAAGGGAGGGTAAACTGAACCATCACTGCGCCCTGATCTTCCTCGGGGAGAAACCCTGTCGCGAGCTTCTGATATTGCCAGAGCATCAATAGCGACAGCATCAAAGCCAGCAGCGCAAAACGAAAAGGACGACCGGCTATTTGCCGAAGCAGCGCAAGGTAGCGATTCTGGCTTATCTCAACGCCACGATTGAAACAGGTGAAAAACATCCCTTTTTTGATGTGCCCGGGCCGTAGCAGATGGGCGCACAGCGTTGGCGTCAGGGTCAGGGCGACCAGCGCAGAGAGCGCCATTGCGGAGACAATGGTCACGGTGAACTGGCGATAAATAATCCCCACCGATCCGCCAAAGAATGCCATCGGAATAAAAACGGCGGAAAGAACTAACGCGATACCGATGATCGCGCCGGTTATCTCCTGCATGGAGCGCAGAGTCGCCTCCAGTGGCGTGAGTTCTTCCTCCGCCATTAAGCGCTCGACGTTCTCCACTACTACGATCGCATCATCAACCAGCAAGCCGATCGCCAGAACCATGGCAAACAGCGTCAGGGTGTTGATGTTGTAGCCCAACAGGCTAAGAATGCCGAAGGTCCCCAGCAGGACAACCGGAACCGTGAGCGTTGGGATCAGCGTCGCCCGCCAGCTCTGGAGAAAGAGATACATCACAGCCACCACAAAAAGAATCGCTTCAATCAGCGTATGCACCACGCTTTCGATCGAGACCGTCACAAACGGCGTGCTGTCTCGCGGGTAAGCGGCGATAACGCCTTGCGGGAAGCGCGGCGTTAAACGCTCTACCTCTGTCCGGACTTTCTCCGCTGTTTCCAGCGCGTTGGCGCCGGATGCTAACTGAATGGAGATCCCGGCGGCAGGAAAACCGTTAAGCGTCGTTTGGTTCTGATAGTTTTCAGCACCAATCTCAACGCGCGCAACGTCGCGCAAGTAAATCACGGAGCCGTCGCTGTTGGTGCGCAGAATGATGTTTTCAAATTGTTGTGGATGCTCAAGGCGTGATTGGGTCGTTACCGTCGCATTCAGATACTGCCCATTTAGCGTCGGAAGTGAACCGATTTCCCCGCTGGTAACTTGCGTATTCTGCGCTTCAACGGCGGCCTGTACATCGGAAGGCATCAGGTTATAGCTGGTGAGTTGCAGCGGATTTAACCAAATGCGCATGGCATACTGCGCGCCAAAAACGGTCGTCTCTCCGACGCCATCAACCCGGCTAAGTGGCTCCTGAAGAGTGCTAATAAGAAAGTCGCTGATATCAATACTGGTTAACTGATGACTTTCATCATACAGCGCGACCACCATCAGGCTGTCACCCTGCGATTTTGTCACCGTGATCCCTTGCTGTTGAACCTCCTGCGGTAAACGAGTCATCGCCTGATTGACGGCATTCTGCACCTGGACCTGCGCCATATCGGGATTGATATGTTGATCAAAACTGAGGCTGATCCGCGACTGTCCGGCTGAGCTGCTGCTGGAGGAGAAGTAAAGCAGGCCATCAATGCCTTTAATCTGCTGTTCAAGAACTTGCGTGACGCTGTCCTCGACGGTTTCAGCGGAGGCACCAGGATAGTTCGCCGTGACATTGACGCCCGGCGGGGCGATATCCGGGTATTGTTCGACGGGAAGCGTCAATAGCGCAAGGGTTCCGGCGGCCATAATACAAATGGCGATGACGGCGGCGAAAACGGGTCGAAAGATAAAAAAGCGGGCCAGCATCGCGATCACCTCGGATCAGTTAATGGGTTCTTGCAGGGCGAAAATAGGCGGCGGTTCAATAAGGCTGGAGTCGGGGCGTTGCCCTTGAAAAGGCGAAGAGGGTGCCGCCGGGCAGTTCAGCACATCGCAGGCTTTGGCAACGAGATATCGATGGATTTCAATGCATGACTTCGTGCGCTGATATTCACTCCAGAGATAGTCGTAGGTCTGGATGCTGAAAATATTCTGTTGTAACAGAACGCGCAGATCGTGTTGCCGTTTCTGCGCATATTCATAGATGAAGAGGGTGCGGCAAAGTTTAGCCTGTGCCGGATCCTGTTCGGGTGAGCACGCCTCCAGTAGATGCGCCTCGCTGGGAACTGGTTTCAGCAACGAGGCGCTTAACAAACATGGAAAAAGTGATAATCCAATGAAAAAAAACAGCTTTGCCCATTTTTTGCCGCTGAACATCATTTTCTCCCCATTAATTTATTTACTTTACAGTAAAGTAAATAAATTGTTTAAACAAGCCCTCAATACGATCAAAGAGGCTTTGGGAAGAGGGAAGGCCAAAGAGAGGTGCTCCGCTGGCTGGTGGGTCAAAACATGCTATTGCCGCTGGCGGTCTTTTCTGGAACGGTTTGGGTCACATCCCAGTGTTCGATGATTTTATGCTGCTCGTCGACGCGGAAAATATCGATGATTGCACGCGTGACGCCCGGTTCACGCCCTGTAACCTCGACGTGCAGGATCACGTGATCCCCGTCGACAAACGCCTGCTTAATTTCGCTGTGCGAGTCGGGATATTTGTTCTTCAGGAAAGCGATAAACTGCTGAAAACCCTCCTCGCCATCTTTCGCCATCGGGTTGTGTTGAATGTAACGATCGCCGAGGTAGGGCTTCGCGGCAGCAAAATCTTTGTCGTTTAACGCTTTGTTATAAAACTCAATAACGTTCTTTTTGTTTAACTGTTCACTTTCGCTATTGCCCGCAAAAGCAGCGGGCGACAGCGCGCAAAACAGAGACAGAGCAATGAGCGATTTCTTAAGCATAAAACCTCCAGCGATGGTTGTGGTATCAGGCATCTAGCCTGTCAGGTGAAGTAATCAACCGCCCCAACGGCTTTTCAGGTAGTTAACGGCCTGCTGGGTTTGTGGTTGATTCAGATAGTTCTCTCTGAACAAAATCGTGCCCTGAATTTGCGGCATTGATTCATTCAGATCAAGCTGCTTTTTCAGTTCAGGCACGCCGCCGCTGACCATCCAGTCGGGCTCGTTCTTTGACGGTTCGCCTACTTTGTAGAGCGCTACGCCGATGTAGAGACGGGTATTGGTGGGCTTCACCACGTCAGCCCACCACTTTGCCAGTACATCGTAGCGAGCCGCGTCGCGAGCGAAGGGCCAGTAAATTTGCGGGGCGATATAATCCAGCCAACCCTTCTGAACCCACAGACGGGTATCGGCATAAGACTCATCGTAGGCCGCAGCGCCTCGGGTGTTGGAACCCGCCGGGTCGTGCGACAGATTGCGCCAGACGCCCGCCGGACTGACGCCGAATTCCACGTCGGGATTAAGCTGTTTGATGGTGCGGGAGACCTGTTCAATCAGCAGTTGGGTATTGTGCCGCCGCCAGTCTGCCTTCGAGGCAAAACCCTGGCCATACTGCTGGAATGTCCGGTTGTCGTTAAGCGCCGATCCCGGCGATTCAGTGTAGAAATAATCATCGAACTGTACGCCGTCAACCGGATAGCGTTCAACGACTTCAGCAACAATACTGGTTATCCAGTCACGCGCTTGCGGAATGCCCGGGTCAAGGACAAAGCGGTCTCCGGAGGTGCGGATCCATTCCGGGTGCAGGACATAGACGCTGGCGGGAACCTGCGAAAGCGTGCTGTTAAGCTCAGTCACGGTTTTAGGACGGGTATTGACGGAGACGCGATAAGGATTAAACCACGCATGAACGCGCATTCCACGCTTATGCGCTTCATCGAGCATAAACTTCAGCGGATCGTAGCCAGGATCCTGGCCAATTTTCCCGGTCAGCATGTCGGACCACGGCAAAATCTTTGATGGCCAGAGCGCGGTGCCGTCCGGCTTCACCTGGAAGAACACGGTATTGATCCCGAGATTTTTCAGATTATCCAGCTTGGCGATCAGCGCTTCCTGCTGCAGGCGAATGCGACGACTGGCGTCGATGCCGCCGTTAACAGATTCCAGCGGCGGCCAGTCGAGGCGCGATACGGTCGTTAACCAGACGCCGCGCACCGGCTCATGGCTTTTGGGCAACGTTGGCTGCTTCGCTACGGGCGGTATCGGGGTGACCAGAGAAACAGGTGGCTTACTGGTACAGTGAGCCAGTAACAGAGCGGCGGCTATCACTACGCCGGATATTTTCAATTTAGTCAAAAGAGAGCTACGAGAGCGGATCATCATATTTGCCAGCTTTTCTGGTCGTCGTGCAAAAGAGTCATTTTCGTATTATTCGACATTAAGTCAATAGTTTAGCTGCATGTGTCACCGCGTTGACGTGTGAGTTGTAGAACGATAAATTTTTCCTCGCATCACGCAACTGTTTGCCATGGTATATCATTGATATGCATTAAAACTTGATTGGTTCAGGGCAAGTTTAAACAGGGTTTGTTAAAATTTGACCAAACAATTGACCACCAGTCTTTCATGGTGAGTCGAACTGGATTAACACAATGAAATATTCATCTTTACGCCGCCATCTGTGGATATTCTTATTTCTGATTACGGTACTGAGCCTGGGTACGGGACTTTGCTACTGGCAAATGCAAAAAAAAGTCGATAAGGATGTCCATTCGCGGCTTCAGCAGGCGATAGCGAGTCTCGATGTCACGGTTTCACATGCGGAACAGGCCGCTAATATGGCCGAACCTTTTATGGGGAAAAACTGTGATGAGAATGTCCTGACAGAGTTGCGCACCCTGGTTGCCACCATTCCTGATGTGCGGACGGTGAATTTTGGTAAGAATAATGAAATATACTGCACCTCGGTATTTGGGGGGCGGAAGTTTCAATTCGATCGGACTCAATATACGCAAGGTGCTCTGCAATTATTCAGCGGTAATGAAATCACGCCTATGCATCCATTGATGGTGTATAGCGAACAGGATGATAAAGGAAATACGGTTCTTGTCGGTGTTGATGGTTATTATTTATACAATATCCTGACCGTTCTTGATGGCGACTCGCATTTGTATCTAAAGGTCGGCGATCGGGTGATGACGCGTAAGGGGGAAGTCATCGCCACGCCAGATATCAAAGCCCCCGTTAGCTTAAAGTCAGAGCAGTTTAACTTCTCAGTCATCGCCGATCGTGCCTGGGCATCCGGGGTGAGGGCGTTTATTCGCTATGAGCAACATACGTTGATCGCGATTATCCTGGCCTCCTTGTTGCTCACGTTTTTATTCAGGAATTATCTGCGCTACCGCAATACGATTGAGTATCAGCTCAGACAAGCGATCGAACTTAAACAGCTCAAACCGTATATTCAGCCCATCGTCAGCGATGAGACGGGAAGGGTGGTTGGCGGGGAAGTGCTGGTGCGTTGGGAGCACCCAAAATTGGGGTTTATTGCGCCGGATAAGTTTATTTCTGTCGCTGAGCAGACCGGGTTGATCAAAGAGATCACGGCGATCTGTTTCGCCGAGGTCATTCGCCAGTTTCGCCGCCAGCAGTCAGTGATCCCAAAAGGGCTGTTTATCTGTTTTAACACCAGCTCGGTAAACTTCCAGGACGACGAGATTGTCGCGCTATGTCAGACGTTTATTCAGCAACTGAAAGACTTACAGGCACGCCTGGTGCTGGAAATTACTGAACGGGAATCGATTGAAAATACCTTGCAAACGTCGGCAGTGACGGATCGGCTCAGAAAAATGGGCGTACAGTTTTCGCTGGATGATTTCGGTACCGGGCACGCTAACTACAACTACATTCAGCAGTTTAACCCTGAAATTATCAAAATTGATAAGGTGTTTACTTTTAACATTGTGACCAATAATGCCTCTGCGCTGGTGGTCAAGAACATGGTCAATCTGGCGAAGAAATTTAACTGCCAGGTCATTGCGGAAGGCGTTGAGGATAAGGGCCAGCTTGAGGTGCTTAAGGATATGGGGATCGCTATCTATCAGGGATACTACTTCTCGAAACCGGTAGCGGTTAATGAGTACATTCAGATGCTTTCGCGCTCGTTTCGCTAAGCAAGAAAGAGAATGAGTGACTTCTGTTCCTACCAAAACACAGGAAATTAAAAGGTGATCAACTCGGCAAAACCGAGTTTTAATTTCCTGTTTTGGCTGAAAATTTGGCACTATTAAGAAATAACTCAACGACATGGAGGTTGTCTTGTTCGAAACTCACCTGAATATTTTTATCCGTGCGGTGTTCGTCGAAAATATGGCGCTCAATTTTTTCCTTGGTATGTGTACCTTTCTGGCTATTTCGAAAAAAATTGATGTAGCTTTTCGTCTCGGACTGACGGTGACGGCCTTGCTGGCGATAGCAACGCCCATTAACAACCTCATTTACAATTACCTTTTAAAAGAGAATGCCCTGATCGATGGGGTTGACCTGAGCTTTCTCGATTTCATCACTTTTATCGGCGTTCTCGCTGCATTGGTGCAGATTCTGGAAATGGTTATCGACAAATACTTCCATGCGTTAAACCACGCCCTCGGTCCGTTTCTGCCGCTGCTGACCATTCACTGCGCCATTTTTGGCGCGACGATTTTTATGGTCCAGCGTGAGTACACTTTCCTTGAGTCGCTGACCTACGGCACCGGATGCGGTATCGGCTGGATGCTGGCGATTGTGGCGTTGGCCGGAATCCGTGAAAAACTTAAGTACGCGAATATGCCCAAAGCATTACGCGGATTAGGCAGCGTATTTATTACCGCCGGGTTAATGTCGCTGGGTTTTATGTCGTTTTCCGGTATTTCGTTGTAGGCTATATCTGGTGCGGGGAGCGAGGCGCTCCCCATAAAATCTGACCCGCCTCAGTTATCAGAAAAAGTATTTAAAGCGCACGCGTGCACCGTAGCGATCGTGCATGCTTTCATCGCCGTCTTTTTCATCCAGCCATGACCAGTACGCGCCTAAATAGATATTGAAGTTCTTCATATCCATCAGGTCGGGAAGCTGGTATGAGGTATGCAACGTATGAATGTCATATGTGCCTTTTTGGGTTATCCAGCAGCCATCGTCGCAGTTTGCCAGCGAACGGCCATCAAATTGCTCAATTTTGTTGTGCGCGTAGATATAGCCAAGTTCAAAACGCTGCCACAGGGCGTTAATGCCGGCGGTGAAGTCTTTTTCACCTGAAGCGTCCAGATAGGCGGTGTTCAGGTTAACGACAATACCGTTGTCAGGATCTTTCTTAAGGCCGTTCCAGGTGAATGTCGCGCCGTAGCCGTTTCGCCTGGACTGATTTACCCATTTCCCCTGTTGGTCATAATAGCCCCAGGCATTGTTCACGACGTTGGACTCCATTGCCACGGCGGCGCTTAGCACATCTTCAGACCAGGAGATAACAGGGCGCAGATAAACCACGTTTTTCTCATTATCTATCTGGCGACCGTGATATTTTTTATCAACCAGTAGCGAACTGCCATTCTCAACCAGGGTGTTTAATTCGAAATACCAGTTATCCAGCTGTTTGCTCAACATAAAACTGCCGCCGGAATCAGACCGCCCGCGACCTTCTTTCATCATATAGATATAACCGTGACCATCGTTGTACAGATCGTTCGCAGTATTGCCGGAATGCTCAATAAAAGTATCCTGATTAAGGGGAAACATATCGAAAGCCTCAAAGCGGCCGACTTTCATTTTCCAGTTCTGCTCTTTGCCGAAGAAGAAGGCGGCATCATCAAGATTAACGGAGCCATTCAAGTCGGCAAGCGGTTGTACCGTAAATCCGGCAAAACGGCCATCGTTCAGCCCCCGGTAACCATCAAAACCTAATAAGATGCGCCCGTTAATATCCCATTTCTCATTACTATCGTCGCGTTGGCTAATAAGAGAACCTTTGCGACTTTCCGCATCCATATTAAATTCAACGTCGCCATAAAACTTGAGGTCACCAAATCCGCTGAGCGTTAATGTCGGCTCCGTTTTATTATTACGCGTTTCGTTCGCAGAGGCCGTTCCCACTACCGGGACTGGCTGCGTGTGACTCAGAGTCTGACTGGACTTCAGTTGTTTGATTTCATCTTCAGCAGTTTGCGCCCGCGATTCTGCCGAATAGAGCCGCTGCTCAAGGCGCTGCAGACGTTGCTCCATTGATATTTCCGGTGAGTCAGCAAAAGATGCTGGGGCCACCAGACATAACCCCATAGAGAGCAGGGCAGTTTTATTTTTCATTATATAATTCCATTAATTAACAGAGGTGATATTGCGCAAAAGCGTGCTTCGCCATCATCGAAGGTGTGACGATAGCGTTCATTCAAATAATGACGAGGCAGAGGTTTTAATTATGACGAACGCGACTCTAGATATTTTATTTTATATTTACCGGAACCGACCGATGCCTGATATTCATCGCCCGTGTGGGTAAATTCGAGAGAGTGGTGCTCTGTAATTTCACCAGCAGCCGGGAGCATAATCGTGGCCCGACTGTTGTGGGGGATGGTGATATCCAGCGTCATCTCCTGATGCTCATCTCTCTGCCAGTTCACGCTAATTTCGCCATATCCCGAACGGTAGCAGGCATTCATCCACTCAAGATTGCCGCCAAACGTCGGTTTAATAAGGATATGTCTGAATCCCGGGTTATCTTCATCGGTGTCGATACCAGCGACCGCCCGATATATCCATTCGCCAATTGCGCCATAAGCGTAGTGGTTAAAGGAGTTCATATCCGGGCTCCACATTGAACCATCGGGTTTAATACCATCCCAGTGTTCCCAGATGGTTGTTGCTCCAGCTTTAACCTGATAGAGCCAGGAGGGGAAGTCATCTTTTAGCAGTAGTTGCCAGGCTTCTTTGCTGCGACCGTTGTTGCTAAGCGCGTGGCAGAAATAGGGCGTACCTACAAATCCCGTGACCAGGTGCCCATCATGTTCATTAAGCAGTTCAACCAATGTATTGATGGTTCTTTCTCTGAACCGTTCCGGGACCAGATCAAAATGCAGGGCCAATATATGCGCGGTTTGTGTTCTTGCTGCCAGACGCCCGTTAGGTGTAAAAAACTCTTGCTGGAAGCTGTTGACGATTGAGGTATAAAGCGCGGAATACTCCGTGTAGTCGTCCGTATATCCGAGTACTTTTGCCGTTTTAGCCAGCAACAAAGTAGATAAACTATAATAAGCCATGCAGGTTAAATCGTTTGGCGTTGCGCCAAAATAGCTGCCTTCTTTGGCATCAAGAGCGACCCAATCACCGAACTGTAATTTATAGCTCCATTTATTATCGACAGCGTGTTCGCGCATGAAATTCACCCACGTCTTCATGCTGCCATACTGGTTGCGTAACGTTACGGTATCGCCATACATCAAATAGAGCGTCCAGGGATTGATCACCGCAGCATCGGCCCAGGCGGCGGCAGAATGAGTGCAACCGTCGCGCATAAAGCGGTCTTCGTCGCTTCTGCCGGTGAGGATATCGGGAACCACGTGCGGTACGCCGCCTTCCGGCGTCTGGTCATAACGAAGATCGGTCAGCCATTTGGCAAAAAAGTTGCGCGTTTGCATCAGATAGCTCGCGGTGCGGCAGAAAATCTGCGCATCGCCGGTCCAACCCAAACGCTCATCGCGCTGTGGGCAGTCGGTGGGGACATCAACGAAATTCCCCTTTAAGCCCCACAAAATATTGTGGTGCAGTTGATTTAAATCCGGATTAGAGCAGAGGAATTCGCCTGTCTGCTCCATTTGTGAATGCACCACTACAGCTTTAAAATCATCCAGCTCAATGGTCCCAGGCCAGGATTCAATTTTCACATAGCGGAAGCCCTGGAAGGTAAAGTTAGGGTGGTAAACTTCGACATCCGCTCCCTTCAGCGTGTACTCAATACGCTGCTTTGCCGAACGCAGGTTTTCAAGATAGACGTTGCCGTCCTTATCCAGTACTTCGAAATGGCGAAGAATAACCTTGTCTCCGGCCTGACCATTGACGTGGAATTCAACCCATCCGGTAAGATTCTGCCCAAAATCAATAACAGTATCGCCTTCAGGTGTCACGAGAAGGGCAAGAGGTTTAAGGCATTCTACAGCCTGCACCGTACATGCTCCTTGCGCTTGCAGAGCCTGTTTGCTTGCTGTCACGAGGCTGACCGGCCGCCATCCGGCCGTATCGCAATTCACCATATTCCATGCGGATTGTTCACGACGCGCATCATAGATTTCGCCATCGTAAATCTCCGAGAATGATACCGGTGAGTCAGCGGCCAGCCAGCGGCTATCCGTACCAAACATCATTTGACGCCCATCTTTATAGGTCACGACGACCTGACAGATAAACGCGGTACGTTCACCATAATAATTACGCTGGCGATTAAAGCTCATATCGCCTTTATACCAACCGGCGCCAATGCTGGCGGCAATCGCATTTTCCCCGCTATTAACCAGATGAGTCAGGTCGTAGGTTTGATAGAGCAGGTGGTGGTGATAGCTGGTCCATCCGGGAGTCAGCTCATCCTTGCCGACTTTTTCACCGTTGACATACAGTTTATACAGACCCAGGGCACTGGCATGGGCAACAACAGAATGAATATCGGCGCAGTCCTGGAGTTTAAAAAGCGTTCTGAGCAGTGTACCTCTGGAGTCATTTTTATCTTCGCTGGTTTCAGCAGAGATAAAATCCGCCGTCCACTTTGAACCCGGCAGCCCGGTAATAAACGCAGCACTCTCGCTCCAACTGCTCTGCTCGCCATGATTATCACCCATCCTCACCCTAATAAAGTAATGACGTGAATTCTTAAGCTCAAGATCAGGTAAGACGATATTTTGTGATTCTGCGCTGGTAACCCAACCGCTGTCATAAACAACCTTGGTGAAGGCTGCGTTTTCACTTAACTGAATTTGTCTATTTACTTGTTCAACATTTTGATTGCTGCTGTCAATCACCCAGCCCAATACCGGCATCGTCTCAGTGCCGTTTAGCGTTGGGGAATAGTTTAATGACACGCTTTTAATCGCTAACATGTTACCGCTCCTTTTAGTTTTCACCAGCTAAATGCTTATTCATTTCGCTATTACGGACATCAGGGGAGAGCATTTCTGCTTCATCATTAAATTCATTACGCTGTTTGCCCCGGAAACAGAGCCAGCCAATAAACACACCAACACCGACGATAGATGAGAGCGTGGCGTACAGCACCATCGGGCCAGCATCAAGCAATACGGGGGTAACGAAAGCGAGCAGGCCGCATGACAGGCGGGCAACGGCAACAATGACGCCCTGAGCGGTGGATCTCAGCATGGTCGGGAATGACTCCTGCGACCAGACTTTCATTATTCCTTCGAACGCCAGACCGCTCCCCATATTGGTAAATAACATGCAGCAGAACCATGATGCTGGAGAGAAGTTAAAAATCATCGGTAGGGCGTATCCGCCGGTCAGCAGGACGGCACCTAATATATAAAAGGGCATACGTTTATGCGTATCGACAATACGCATAAACAAAATACCGGAGGCCATACCAACAGGCATGATGAGCAAATTCCATAACGAGTTTGTGCCGACGCTAATCCCCACCACGTTAACCGCAACGTAGGTTCCGAACTGTCCACCGGTATTGGCGGCGAGGTTGGTAAACGCGTAAAAAATACAAAGCGCGACAAATGGCCACAAATATTTTCCCTGAAGGAGATCTTTATATGAGGATTTTTGCGCGCGAACCGTTGTGACGCCACGACGGAGCTCATCACGAGCAACCAGCCACAAAGGTGATTCGGGAATAGACCAGCGCAAAATCAACAAGACGGCGGCCACCAATCCCACGTGCAGATACATGATTTGCGCGCCGCTTCTTCCCCATTCACCCACAACGGCGGCAATCGCCATGGTGATGCCGATACCAATGGTCCATAGCAGGTTGGAGAGGGCGATGATCTTTCCTCTGTTTTTATCCGTGGCCGCTTCGGAAATGGTTGCCAGCGAAACGGGTAAATCAGCGCCTGTTGCCAAACCGACTAATAAAGTGCCGATCAGCAATAAATGAAATGTCGAGCCTAAAGCAAGTAATGTGGTGCCGATGATAATCATGGCCATGGTAATAATAAATACTTTACGCCTGCCGATGCGGTCTCCTAAGCGTCCGCCGGTAAACGCACCAAGCGCAATACATAATGTGAGAAGTCCCGAAAGAATACCTATTTCCGTTGCGGTGGTACCTATTGTTTTTTGATAAATAACCAGGGCGGTACCGTTTGACACAATAGCGGCAGAGTCAATGTAGGATGCCATTCCCGACACGACCCCGACATACCAGGGGTTGGGTACTTTTTTTACTGACATACTTGTTATCCTCTCTAAGGAGATAATTATAATGAGATAAATATTCGAGGTATGACGATATTCCTTTCCCTTGCATGGAAATACACCTTATAAATAAGGCGTTTTAATACATGTTTGCTGACTATATTAATTAACGGATGAGCTTTCTCTCCTGGGACGGCGGGTAGCGGAAGCGCCGCTTATAACTTTCCGTGAATCTGATGGCATTTTGAAAACCACAGATGATGGCTATCTCATTGATGGTTTTATCCGTGGTACGTAATAGTTCCTGAGCTTTCAACAGACGAAATAGCTGCTGAAAATTCCCCGGCGTATGACCGGTGATATCTTTAATGAATCTGAACATCGTGCGTTTAGCCATGCCACTTTCATCGCACAGATCGCCCCAATGAATATGCCGGAGGTAGTTATATTTCAGAAAATTAAGCAGATATTTTCTTCCAGAGGCATCAAGATACTGGCGAGTGGCTCTTCGCTGCGTACGCTGGTACAGCGTGTCTATAATGCCAAAGAAGGCCATTTCGGTGGCAGAGAAATAGGCATCATCGAAATCGTCATCCTGGCGACGATTAATAACCTGGCTCAGAGTAATGATCCTTTCCAAATCATCCGATGATAAAGAAACATTGTGTTGGTTGTTAAGACTGTTGTTTTTTTCTATTTTTGCAATGAGCTTGCTAACATTTGACAGGAACGCAAAAGGGCGGCTTTTGTGGATCAGGACATTAATTACCGATAGGTTGTTTGTGGATATATAGCTATGCGTGTCGATTGTTGAAACAAAAAAGAAGTCACCTTTATAGATGAACTGCACGTTATCGTTGATTATGTGAAATCCACTACCTTCATGTACGATAACGATCTCATCAAAGTCATGCCCATGAACTTCTTCAAGATTTTGTTGACCAAGCATAAAAAGGCAGAAGGCATGTTTTTCTGACAAGAAAAACTCGTGGCTTTGCATAATTTTCATATTGTCACCTGCAGTAAATTGCAAACAATAACCATAGCATATCCACCTTCTCATGTTTATGAATGAAGAGTCTGGTTCTTTTTATTGGTGAAATATTCAATTTGGTAACATATTTGTATTTAACAACAATAGTTATGACAAGTCTACATGGCAATTTGGCACTCAGCCGTAATTACATGTGATTCAACCTTCATTTTTTTACAAATAGGGAGGGTTCAGTGTCAGATTAGTTTTGCGATTTGCAATCAGAGTTGAAAGATTAATTAACGATCGACAATCCTTAATTAGCCTTCGAATTATTGTGGTTTATCACCAGAATGAAGACAAGAAGGGGAGATCCGTGAAGACATGGTTTTGCAGTATCAGGATTGCCTTGACGACAAATCGCGATAGACTGAACGTCCATGTGGATAATACAGGATGTTAATTTCAAAATGCATGACTCCCTCTCCCTGCTGCTAAAAGCGATCATGATTTTACTTCTTGCCCTGGGAATCTGGAGCTTTATAAGACGGAAGGCGAAAAAAGCGGTTCTGGGTATCGACCCGGCTATTGCTGAAGCTAACGCCCGCGAACGTTACCGCTGGCGTTACGCCCGATGGGGATGGCAGACGATACAATATATTTGTCTGCTGTATTTGGTTGCCTCAGCCCTTAAGTTCATTCTGAGTTAGGACAGCGGGTTACGCGCGATTGAGTAAAGCCAGCAGAGCATCATCCAGCCCTTGATTTGGCTTTAGCGGTGGAGGCGCAACGCTACCCGCCCTGGCAATACCTGAATCAAGATGATAAAGCACCTGGGCCTGAGCCACGCCGCAGGATACGCCATCTACCACCGGAACGGGGATTTTACCCGCCAGCGCTCTCGCCAGACCAGCTAACGGTGCACCGGCAAGAATCAGGACATCGGCGCCATCATCATTCACTGCCTGATGGCAGAGCGCTAGCAGACGCTCTGCGTGCTCCAGCTGCACGCTACCGGCATCATGAAGCGGACTATCCAGATAACGAATGCTGGCAAGACGAGACAACATGCCATAGCGATCTACGCATTCGCGATACCAACCCGTGATACGTCGGGAAATGGCAATAATAGAGAAACGGGGTCCGAGCTGCGCTGCGGTCATTAATGCTGATTCGGTCATACCGATCACGGGTACGTCCAGAACTTCTCTTAGCGGCAAAAGACCCGGATCGCCAAAGGCAGCGACCAGCAGCGCGTCGTAGCTTCCGAGCCGTTGACCTGCAATAGTGGCAACGGCGTGCCCGCCCAGCAACGCTTCAAACCGGGTTTCAATATAGGCTACGCCGCTTTGCGCGGTGGCCATAATAATTTGTGTATCCGCCGCCGCCGTTCGTCGGGCTTCGGTTTCAATCAGCGCGGTAACGCTTTGCGTAATGTTCGGATTGACTATTAATAACCGCATTGCTGCTCCTGATAATACCCAAGAAAATAGAGCGTTAGCCAAAAATCGCTTCCAGATCAACATCGGTATCGTCATCTACCGAGAGATCCAACGTGGCTTCAATATGATCAAGATGACTAATCATCAGGCGAATGGCTTCTTCTTCGTTGTCCTGTTCCAGCGCCTCAACAATAGCAGTGTGCTCATCATTAGGGCATGCCGGAACGTTCGGAGAGTCATACAACAAAATGATTAGGCAGGTCAGGGATGCTAGCTCGCGCATCAGCTTTGTCAGTGGTGCGCTATCGACCATTTGCGCAATCAGCAGGTGGAACTCGCCGGATAAGCGAATAACTGCGTGTTTATCGCCCGCCTCGCGGGCAGCTCTTTCCAGGCTGATATGTTGATGTAGACGTTCATAAAGCGAACGGTCAGCTCTGGCGACCAGGCTGCGTATCAAAGCAGGTTCAAGTATTCGCCGGGCCTGAAAAATGTGCCGGGCTTCTTCGACCGAGGGGCTGGAGATAAAAGCACCGCGGTTAGGAATTGTCGTTACGACGCCTTCATAAGCTAAGCGGGCCAGTACTTCGCGAATTCGGGTTCGGTTAACCTGGAAAACGCTGGCCAGCTTTTCTTCCACTAATTTCGTGCCTGGAATAAGTCGATGTTCCATAACAGCGTTGAGGATACGTTCATAAATGACATCACGCTTGTCGCTCGTACCGAGGATTTGCCCGGCGTTGCGCGCTTTACGCGAGAGAGGAGTTTCATTGTTTTGGGTCAGCACGTGAGGATCCTTTTAAAATTGCCACTATTTATATTAGTACTGTCACAAAAAATAACAAGACTCGTATTAATCATGCACTACCCTGGTTCGTTTCTGCAAAAAATCACCAAAATGGTGCATAAAAATGAAGGGGTAAATCGCTATTTTCTCAATGGAGAACAATAATTTTATTTAAATAAAAATATAAAAATCAACATATTAAATGGTTTTTTCTTTTCTAATAACAGTAAAAATCGACTTACTGCAGTTGTGGCATAAAGCCTGCATTAATATTGTCACAATCTACAATCAGTTAGTGACAATAGGAGGCTTTATGTTCACTTTAAATTCACCATTCCGCATGATTATACGCACAGGTCTCATGCTATTCCTTTGCCTGGGCGCCATAACGGCGGCCCGGGCCGACGATCAAAACACCATTAAACTCGGCTATGCAAAGTGCGCTCACTGCACATCGCTCTCCCTAACGCCGGAAAATGCTACAGGAATAAAACTGGAAGCCATTCCGTTTAATACCGGCAATGACGTATTAACAGCGTTATTGTCCAAAAGTATTGATATTGCACAGGTCACCTATCTGCATTATGCCACCGCGCTCGATAAGGGATTTGAGGTTGTCGCGATATCAGGGCAGATAAGCGGAGGTTCGCAGATTCTTATTGCTAACTCGTTGCCCGTTCAGCCCGGAAATTGGCAAGAACTGGTCAAATTGATCCGTCAGTATAAAGCGGAAGATAAGCCATTCCGCGTGGCGGCGTCGCGCGGCAATGCGCAGGATATTCAGATGCGCGGTGCGTTCCTGAAACACGGTATTGACATTAATAAGGACGTTCAATTCGTCAATATCCCTAACCCCGCCGACCACACCCAAGCCCTGCGCCGCGGAGAAGTGGAACTGGTGACGTCAGTTGAGCCGTTTGCGACGCAGATCCGCGACGTAAAGGCGGCGAAATTCTTTGATTATCCCTATGACCAGGCAGCAGGTAAGTTAACAAACCTGATTATCACCCGTCCGGACGTGATTAAAACACATCCGCAAGGTGTGCTGGAGACCGTGCGCGCTATCGTGAAGGTCAACGGGCTTATGTCCGCCGATAAAGCGCTGTTTGCCAACACCATCCAAAAAGTGACTGGCCTTGATGCGGCTATCGCCCGCGGGGCGGTCGACAATCTCTATCCCGACTATGAGATGCATCGCGCTTCGGCGGTTGCCATCGCGCAAATGATGCGTCAGCTCAAGTACATCAATAGCGATGTCAGCGAAGCGGTGGAGAAAAATATGGACTACCAGTTCCTTGAAGCCGTTACCGGCAAACCGAAGACTGAATTAGGGTATTGATATGAAGAGCAACGCCATGCAAAGCCGAGCGGCAGGCCGCTCTGGTAGCGCCTCAATGTTTGGCCGCATCTATCAACGCATTGAGCGTTTTATCATCCCCGTGCTGCTGATTGTCGGCTGGGAACTCTTCTCTCGTTCGGGGGTTTTACCTCGGGCGCTACTGCCAGCGCCATCTCAGGTCGTCATCGCCTGGGCCGATTGGGTATTCGCCACCGATGGGAATACGCAGAATTACAGTGGCAACTGGATTTTTGACGTCGCCTCGAGTTCATATCGTGTGTTCGCCGGATTCGCACTTGCTGCCGTTCTGGGAATTGTTGTGGGTATGGCGATTGGCTGGTCGCGGACGGCTGAGAATCTGTTCGAACCGGTACTGCAAATTTTGCGCCCTGTACCGCCGGTTTCCTGGATCCCGCTGGCAATCATCTGGTTTGGTATTGCCGATAAACCAGCGATATTCCTGGTCTTTATGGGGTCGTTCTTTCCGGTTCTGCTGAGTACTATTCATGGCGTGAAAAGCTGCGACCGCAATCTGTTACGTGCAGGGGCCATGACGGGGGGAACGCCGGGGAAACTGCTGGTACATATCGTTTTTCCGGCGGCGCTGCCCGCTATTTTCTCCGGCTTACGTATTGCTATCGGTTCCGCATGGATGCTCACCGTCACCGCTGAGATGGTGGCGGTGAAAAGCGGTGTTGGCTATGTGCTGTGGGATTCGTACTACTTCCTGCGCTACGACATCGTCATTGCCTCAATGGTCAGCATTGGGCTGCTGGGTTTCCTCAGTGATTACGTTATTAAGCGCATCGGCGCATATTTTCTGCGCTGGCAACGTGGTTCCACTTTACAAAAGGAAGGTTGAGAAATGGCTCTTATCACCGTGGATCGCGTGTCGCGCGTATTTGATGACCCTAAACGCTCTACCGGGGTACGGGCGCTGGATAACGTCAGCGTCTCCGTAGCGCGCAACGATTTCCTTTGCCTGTTAGGCCCCAGCGGCTGCGGCAAATCGACGTTACTGAACATGATTGCCGGGTTTGATCACCCCAGCGAGGGAAGCGTTATTGTCGGTGGGCAACCGGTCAGCGCACCGGGGGCCGACCGCGGAGTGGTCTTCCAGCAGGCGAATCTGATGCCCTGGCTACCCGTCTGGGAAAATGTGGCTTTCCATTTGAAGATGCGTGGCTTTGGCAAAGATATTCGCCGGGAGAAAGCACAGAAATTTATCGAAATGGTCGGTCTGAAAAATTTTGAAAACCACTATCCCAGTGAGCTCTCAGGGGGAATGAATCAGCGCGTGGGTATTGCTCGTGCGTTACTGATGAACCCCGAAGTTATCCTGATGGATGAACCTTTCGGCGCCCTTGATGAGCAAACCAAAATCGATATGCATGCCGAGCTTATTCGTATCTGGCGAGAGAGTAAGGCAACCATTGTTTTTGTAACCCACGGGATTGATGAATCTCTGGCGCTTGGAACCCATGTCGCGGTGATGTCTGCTCGCCCGGGGCGGATCCGCGAACTGCTACCGATAGACCTCGATCGCCCACGCGATCCTACGAGCAAAATCTTTAACGATTACAAACGCCATATTCTGTCGCTGCTACGACCAGAACCAACGGAGGAGTAAACCGCAATGAAAACCAAGAACAACGGGGAGTATCAGTATGACTAAGCGGATCCGGCTGGGGATACTTACGCCGTCGTCAAATACCGCGCTTGAGCCGCTGACCCAGTCGCTGATCGCTGATTTTCCGGAAGTCAGCGTGCATTTTTCCCGATTCCGCGTGACTGAAATCGCGCTTAGCGATAAGGCGCTGGGGCAATTTCAATGCGAACAGGTCATCGAAGCCGCGCGATTGCTGGCGGATGCGAAAGTCGATGTCATTGGCTGGAGCGGCACATCTGCGGGCTGGCTGGGCTTTGATGCCGACGTTGAGCTATGTGCCGCCATCACCCGGGCGACCGGAGTTCCGGCAACAACATCGGTTCTGGCTTTGAATCGCGCTCTGGCTCTCTGGCAGGTTCGTCAGCTTGGTCTGGTAACGCCGTATCTGGCCGAGGTGCAGGAGCGCATCATCGCTAATTATGCGCAACTAAACATTGACGCCAGACATGAGAGCCATCTGGCGTTACAGGATAACTTTTCCTTTGCTGAAGTGGACGAAACCACGCTGGAACAGCAAATCGCTAAGGTTGTTGCATTGGGGGCGCAAGCCGTCACCACGTTTTGTACCAATCTGAACGCAGCGCGTAGCGTTACGCAGTGGGAGCAGGAATTCGACGTTCCCGTGTTTGATACCGTAGTGACTGTGGTGTGGGATATGTTAAAAATGATGGGCGTCGATACGCGCCGTGCTACCGGCTGGGGTCGGTTGATGGCGGAGGGATAATATGCAACCGTTCGATACCGTAATTCGCCGTGCTCGAGTCGTGACCGCCGCGGATATATTCACCAGTGATATTGGTATTATTGATGGGCGTATCGCCGCGTTGGGTATGGAGTTGCCGCCGGGTAAATGCGAGATTGATGCTGCCGGGCGCTATGTGACGCCAGGAGGGATAGACAGTCATGTGCACTTAGACCAGCCGAGCGAGGATGGGGCGGTGATGGCTGATGATTTTCTCAGCGGCACGCTCTCGGCCGCATGCGGTGGAACGACGACCGTCATTCCATTTGCCTGCCAGCAAAAGGGAGGTTCGTTGCGCGAGGCCGTCGAAGATTACCATCGCCGGGTAGGTGATAAACCGGTGATAGATTACGCCTTCCACCTGATTGTGACGGACCCAACGCCCGATGTGCTGGAAAATGAACTACCGGCGCTGATCGCCGAGGGGTACACCTCGTTTAAAATCTATATGACCTACGATGCGCTTAAGCTAGGCGACCGGCAGATTCTTGAAACGCTGTCGCTGGCACGTCGTGAAGGCGCGATGGTGATGCTACATGCTGAGAACAGTGATTGTATCGCCTGGCTGACGGAGCGCCTGCTGGCGGCCGGTCTGCACGCGCCGCGTTATCATGCCGTCGCTCGTCCAATGCTTGTTGAACGCGAAGCAACCCATCGGGCAATTGCCTTTGCTGAACTGGTTGATGTGCCGATCCTTATTGTTCATGTATCAGGTCGTGAGGCGGTGGAACAGGTCCGCTGGGCGCAAAGCCTGGGCCTGAAGGTTTATGCCGAAACGTGCCCACAGTATCTGTTTTTAACCGCCAATGATCTGGGCTGCGATGACAGCTTTGAGGGCGCACGCTGCATTTGTAGTCCACCGCCGCGGGATGCTGCAAACCAGCAGGTTATCTGGGACGGCCTGGAAAACGGTGCTTTCGAGATCTTTTCCTCAGACCACGCTCCGTATCGATTTGAGGGGCCGGATGGTAAGAAAGCACACGGCGAACAGGCGTCCTTCGATAAAATTGCTAATGGGATCCCCGGCGTTGAGACCCGGATGGCGTTGCTGTGGTCGGAAGGTGTACGAACAGGTCGAATTACGCCGCAGACCTTTGTCGCGCTAACATCAACCCATGCGGCAGAACTTTACGGTCTCTATCCGCGTAAAGGCAGCATTGCTATTGGCGCTGATGCCGACCTGGTTATCTGGGATGATGATCGGGTATTTACGCTGACCAACGACATGCTGCACCACAATGTCGATTACACCCCCTATGCCGGTATGCAGCTAAGTTCCTGGCCCGCGATGACGTTCTCGCGCGGGGACATTGTCTGGGATGGCGAGCCGCGAGGAGAGCAGGGACGCGGACAGTTTCTGGCCTGTAAACGCCCTGGCCCGGCTCAGGTCCGTCGGCGTAAAAGCGAGCTACCTTTATGACTGATGTAGAGCGCGTTGCCGCGCGTTTAATTCGCGGGTGGCAGACTGGATCACGGCAGTCAACAGCAGGATTGCATCTGGTATCTGATGCTGACGCCTATGCCGTACAGCAACGGGTGGCCGATGCGCTGGGGTGGTTTAGCGATGATGCAACAAATATCTGGAAGCTGGGCGGGGCGCCGGGAAGCTCCTCCAGCACGGCCAGGATCCCTACGACGGCGGTGTATACATCAGGCTGGCAGATTCCTGTTGGATTCTGTTTTGCCTATGGTATTGAGGCTGAAATTGTTGTGCGGCTTGGGAGAGACCTGGATGCCGGGTGTTCTCTTTCCGAGGTTTATTCCGCCATCGACGTCTGGATGCCGGGAATCGAACTGTGCGATTCCCGGTGGGATGAAGTGGACGCGCCAAGCGCGCTGTTACGCCTTGCCGACCGGCAGCTTAATCGTGCGTTGATCCTCGGTGAAGCGCAGGCGTTTATGCCTTATCCGCAATGGGGCACGATCGGCGTTTCCGTGCAGGTGAATCAGACGCTACTTGCAGCCGGATGCGGAATTCATCCTTTCGGCGACCCATTGAGTGCGATACCCTGGCTTGCCCGCCATGCGGCAGCGCAATCTCAACCTCTACGCGCGGGGGACTTAATCGCCACGGGCAGCTGGAACGGGTTGTACTGGGCTCCGGCAGCAGCAAGTATCGCGGTGAACTTTGCCAGTGCAGACCCCGTGCTGCTGCTAACATAATCCGAATTAACAACGTATCAGGAATAAATGATGAACTTACCAAAGGTTACGGTGCTGGGATTGGGTGCTATGGGACATGCATTTGCCAGTAACTTGCTGAAAAGAGGTTTTACCGTCGCCGCATGGAACCGCTCTCCGGGGCGAGGGGAAGATCTAGAGGCTTATGGTTTGACGTGCTATGCGCAGCCCCAGCAGGCCGTATCGGACGCCGATGTTATTATCAGCATGCTGAGTGATGCCGAAGCCACGCTTTCGGTGCTGGCTGAGATCGCCCCGGCCTGTAAGTCGCAGGCAATTTATTGCCAGATGGGGACTATTGGCGTACAGGAAACCCTTCAGGCTATTGACTTGCTCAAGCAGATCCAGCCAGCGATGCAGTTTGTCGATGCGCCGGTTTCCGGTACTAAAGCGCCAGCAGAGAACGCACAAATTCTGGTTCTCGCCAGTGGAGAGCAGGAAAAGTGTGCCGCCGTTGAGCAGGTTTTTGCTGCCATTTCGCGTGGTACGCAGTGGTTTGGCGCTGCGGGTAACAGCCAGAAAATGAAGTTAGTACTGAACGCGTGGCTAATTTCGATGATGCAAGGGGTCGCCGAGAGTACGCTTTTAGCAAAAAATCTTGGCTTCAGCCCAGAGCAGTTCTGGAGCGCGCTAGAGGGCGGTCCGCTGGCCGCGCCGTATGTTAAAGTAAAACTGGACGCTATCGCAAAACATCAATATGCGCCGCAAATGCAGCTCGTGCATGCACTGAAGGATGCGAAGCTGGCGCTAGCGCTGGCTTCTCCAGCGACAATGCCGGTGCTGGATAAAATTGCCGATATCTGGCAAAAAGCGGCGGAAGAAGGGTTTGCGGCGCAGGATCTGTCATCGGTTTACCGGTGGCTGGAGAGTCAGTCTCCAGAAGCTTAGTTTGACAGGTGATTGCCGTCTTTGCAGGGAGGAGAGGAGGCGGCAATGTTTTTTAGGCAAGATGCTTATATTTCGCTTATTTTAGTCGTTTCACAAACATGTGAATGTTCAGGTATAATATCTTGATTGTTTGTCCAGGAGCGATTACCGCTCCCGGTGTAAGAATAGCAGGGCTTTTAAATCACAAAATTCGAAAAATAATATCCCTCTTCAACACGCATCATTAAGTATTCTTGGTCTGAACCCAAAAGGCATGAATTAACCCAGGAATGTACCCTAAAAGCGTCAGGATAATATTAAGGATAAATGCCCAGCCAAACCCTTTACCCAGCAGAACGCCTAACGGAGGTAGAATAATTGTCAAAACAATTCGCCAGAAACCCATAATATCTCCCTATGTAGTTAGTCATTTAATAATTATTTTAGCCGCTTCGCTTAGTTTTGCAACCTGTCTATTTAATTATAGCTCGGACTCGCTCACACCAGGTTGATGAGAGTATGTGTTATAAGTTTGATATCAGAAAAAACCTAAATAATAGTAAAAATAGATGTTACAGTAAAAATACACACATAAAAGGATCCTTACAGGCCAATTTTTTGTTCCAGAAGAATCGCTGCGGTATCGTTGGGATGCTGCACCGCAGCGACAATATTTCGGTTATGCTACTCCAGTGCCACCATCTGAGCACCAGACTTGACCGGAAGAGTAAGAACTACTGTCCGAGGCAAACAGAACATAAAGAGGCGCAATCTCTACGGGCTGACCTGGTCTACCAAGGGGTGTGTCCTCCCCAAATTGCTGAACCTTATCCTGTGGTTGTCCGCCGCTTGACTGAAGCGGTGTCCAGTATGGACCTGGAGCAACAGCATTAACGCGGATACCGCGAGAACCTAACTGTTTTGCCAAAGATTTGGTAAACGCAACGTTGCATGCCTTCGTCTGGGCGTAATCCAACAGAATCTCGCTGGGTTTAAATGCCTGGACTGATGATGTATTGATGATAACAGCCCCTTTAGTCATATGACGAAGCGCTGCTTTGGTAATCCAGAAAGGAGCGTAGACGTTTGTTTTAAAAGTGGCATCAAACGCGGCAGTGCTTAACTCTTCAATAGATTCACAATACTGCTGTCTTCCAGCATTGTTGACCAGAATATCCAACCCGCCAAGTTCTGCTACCGCCTTTTCAACCAACGTATCACAAAATGATTCAATACGAATATCGCCAGGGATCGCTACCGCTTTCCGGCCCTCAGCTTGTATTAGGGCAATAACGGCAGCCGCGTCGGACTCTTCTTGCGGGAGGTATCCAATTGCAACATCAGCACCTTCACGGGCATAAGCAATGGCAACAGCCCGACCAATACCGGAATCCCCCCCGGTAATCAATGCTTTTTTTCCGCTGAGTTTTCCTGAGCCGATATAGCTTGTCTCTCCGTGATCGGGCAGAGGCTTCATTTCAGATGCTAACCCTGGGGTCTGCTGCGGTTGTTCCACAAACGGTGGACGAGGGTAATGTAGCATTGAGTTATTTCCTGATGTCATACCAGCCTCCTTAACAAATGAAATGTAATATTAGTCACTCGCAGCGATTAGGTGATCAAAAAATCCAAATTCAGAATAATTAACGCTTTAAAGTCAGTGATTATTTACCTGTTCATCAAATCAACATATAATACCAGAACAGCGCAATCTCATCTTTTTCAGGCAATGCTTTATAGAGATAACGATCGTATCCACCTAAAGAAAATCCATAATTTCTGTAGAATAAACATGCGGGAACATTGACGTTTTGCGTCTCAAGCTTTAAGCCTGCAGCGTTCATACTTCGGGCCCAGACATGAGCAGCAGACATCAGTTTGTTAGCCGTGCCGCATCTGCGTTTAGAACTTTCTATGGCGATGTAATCAACTGAGACAAATTTATTCCAACTCAGTGAGGCAGTGATAAATCCCGCAATTTCATGGTGTTCAGTCTCAGCAATGAGAAATATTGAATCCGAATTAATACAATGATTTTCCAAAGTCTGAATATCGAGTTCATAAGTTTTGATGTACGAACTTACTAGTGGTTCAATTAACAAATCGTTATTTATAAAAGGTGCGCTGGCGGCATGAGTAATGGTGAATGAAAAATCACAACATTCCAAGCGTACAAGATCCGTTTTTAATCCTTTTCGAATATGCATAGTATTCCTTGTGTTAGTGTGTTCCATTAATCATAGACAACATTGTTAAAAACAAAAGGTTCTCGCATCGCACCAGAAACATTGGGAGGCAGAATTCATTTCCATCTTAGGATATGGGAGAAGGCGATGAGCCTGAGCGAGCTTCATACGAGGCCAGATATCGCGCGCAACGTAATTTCAATAGTGATCGTTCCAGGATGATATCAACATCAGATTTCAACAGGGCAATCTGATAAAAGAGACATCTGAAAGACTGCAGGGATGAGGGAGACTAACATGGATTAAAAGCTTAAGGCCTAATTTAACATAATATACATTATGCGCACTGAGACTGTAATGGCTCAATAGTAATGTCCGCCTGTGGCTCAATTCAGATGTCCGCGCTATGGTAAGCTTCACTGGTCCGTTTAAACTACCGGGAGGCATATCATGAGCGCAGAAAGCTCAGGAGTGTTTACTTTGAAAGAGATCAACCGGATCAAGATTATACAGGACGTCATTGAACGTCGCATCACAACGCGCCGTGCGGCCGAGCACCTCGGTATCAGCGACAGGCAATGCCGCAGACTTCTTGCCCGTTACCGTGAAGGCGGACCGCTTGGTATGGCCAGCAGACGATGTGGCATGCGTGGTAACCGCCAGTTGCCACCCGGGCTCGCAGATCAGGCTCTGGAACTGATCAAGACGCGTTATGCTGATTTCGGTCCGACTCTGGCGCGTGAAAAGCTCGAAGAACTCCACGGACTGTTTCTTGGCAAAGAAACTGTCCGGCGCATCATGGTGCGGGCTGGCTTATGGGTTCCCCGTAAACAACGTGCCGCAAGGATCCCTCAACCACGGTACCGGCGTCCGTGTACTGGTGAGCTGATACAAATAGATGGCTGTGATCACGACTGGTTTGAAGGCCGTGGCCCGGCCTGCACCGCGCTGGTCTATGTTGATGATGCAACCAGCAAACTGATGGAACTGTTGTTTGTTAAATCGGAGTCCACGTTTTCTTACTTCGAAGCCACGCGGCGCTATATCGATAAGCATGGTAAACCGCTGGCACTGTACAGCGATAAAGCCGGTGTTTTTCGTGTTAACAATAAACACGCCACAGGCGGAGACGGGCATACTCAGTTTGGGCGAGCCATGCATGAACTGAACATCCAGACTATCTGTGCAGAAACCAGTCCCGCCAAAGGGCGTGTAGAACGAGCTCACCTCACTTTACAGGATCGTCTGGTCAAAGAGCTGCGGTTACAGGGCATTTGTTCAATGGAGGCTGCAAATGACTTCGCTGAGGCCTATATGGCTGACTATAACCGCCGTTTTGGCAAAGTACCGCGACATGATTTTGACGTACACCGTGCTGTAGAACATGATGAGGACCTGGGGCTTATTTTCACTGTTCGTGAAAAACGTAAAGTCTCAAAATCGTTGACGATACAATATGATAAAATGTTGTACCTGATTGAAGACAGCGAACTGAGTCGCCGTGCAATAGGTAAATATATCGATGTGTATCACTATCCTGATGGCAGAAAAGAGCTGCGCCTGAACGGTACGCTACTTCCCTACTCTACCTACGACCGACTGTCAGAAATCGACCAGGGCGCGATTGTCGATAACAAGCGTCTTGGCCGAACCCTGGAGTTTATCAGTCTGGTGCAGAGCAAGCGGGATAACACGCGCTCTCAGTCAATTCCCGCTGGAGATGGCCCTTCCCGACGACGGCCAAAGCAGGAAGGGAAGAAATCCCAGCGCTCACTGGATAATGATGACATGCTCGAAGCACTCAAACAGCTTCAGTCACGTTCAGAGGACATTTTTGGTAAAAGAGCCCGCTGATGGTACTCACTGGCCGGACAGTGGTTGCTCACCAGTTGATATTGTCCGGCCAGACCCATGATGTATTATTCATTTCGTTCAGCATCTTTATGTCCTGCTTTTCACGGGCATACTTACCCCATAATGAATGAAAAGAACGAACAATACTGATTAACTGCTTTTTTCTTTGCTCCGGAGATAGGCTGATAAAATAGCAGCACCTGCTGTCAATATTATCCTCAATGAAATTAAAATCAGAGTCTGATGCATATTTTACTGTTAGCATAATATCATTCGACGTTGTTCTCTCAGACTCTGTTAATGCTGATTCTATCAGGTATTCAAAGGCATACATGACAGACAGCTGGTTTTTGTCTGTCTGAATATAACCCATTGAGTTTCTGAGTATTGAGGACTGTACCAGGACCAGAGGCCATAAAAGCTCAACACCATAAAGCTTATATGTATCATGTTGATCATACTGATGTTGCTCAACACGACGATTACCTTCCCGTGCTTTACGAATATCATAGGCAAGGGATAACATAAATCCGTCTTTAACTTTAATCAGTGGGCTTTCATCCACGATGTAATGAATGAGTTCATGTAATTCATTCAGGGCTTCTGAATCTCCCCACAGTATAAAA
Organism: Klebsiella sp. RHBSTW-00215; assembly: GCF_014103785.1. Lineage (NCBI taxonomy): Bacteria > Pseudomonadati > Pseudomonadota > Gammaproteobacteria > Enterobacterales > Enterobacteriaceae > Klebsiella > Klebsiella sp. RHBSTW-00215. The sequence continues at coordinate 4,590,747 of NZ_JABXQS010000001.1, read as the reverse complement.
CCTGCATTGTTCGGCGTTAACTCGTATCGAAGCATGGGCTCAATCATCCTGTTGTTTCAGTCGGAGGAAAGTCTATCAGTAAAGAGAATGAGAGATCAAAGTGGTCATTTTAATTGAGCTGGATAACGGACATTTCAATTGAGCCTTGACAGAGACTGTAATGGCTCAATAGTAATGTCCGCCTGTGGCTCAATTCAGATGTCCGCGCTATGGTAAGCTTCACTGGTCCGTTTAAACTACCGGGAGGCATATCATGAGCGCAGAAAGCTCAGGAGTGTTTACTTTGAAAGAGATCAACCGGATCAAGATTATACAGGACGTCATTGAACGTCGCATCACAACGCGCCGTGCGGCCGAGCACCTCGGTATCAGCGACAGGCAATGCCGCAGACTTCTTGCCCGTTACCGTGAAGGCGGACCGCTTGGTATGGCCAGCAGACGATGTGGCATGCGTGGTAACCGCCAGTTGCCACCCGGGCTCGCAGATCAGGCTCTGGAACTGATCAAGACGCGTTATGCTGATTTCGGTCCGACTCTGGCGCGTGAAAAGCTCGAAGAACTCCACGGACTGTTTCTTGGCAAAGAAACTGTCCGGCGCATCATGGTGCGGGCTGGCTTATGGGTTCCCCGTAAACAACGTGCCGCAAGGATCCCTCAACCACGGTACCGGCGTCCGTGTACTGGTGAGCTGATACAAATAGATGGCTGTGATCACGACTGGTTTGAAGGCCGTGGCCCGGCCTGCACCGCGCTGGTCTATGTTGATGATGCAACCAGCAAACTGATGGAACTGTTGTTTGTTAAATCGGAGTCCACGTTTTCTTACTTCGAAGCCACGCGGCGCTATATCGATAAGCATGGTAAACCGCTGGCACTGTACAGCGATAAAGCCGGTGTTTTTCGTGTTAACAATAAACACGCCACAGGCGGAGACGGGCATACTCAGTTTGGGCGAGCCATGCATGAACTGAACATCCAGACTATCTGTGCAGAAACCAGTCCCGCCAAAGGGCGTGTAGAACGAGCTCACCTCACTTTACAGGATCGTCTGGTCAAAGAGCTGCGGTTACAGGGCATTTGTTCAATGGAGGCTGCAAATGACTTCGCTGAGGCCTATATGGCTGACTATAACCGCCGTTTTGGCAAAGTACCGCGACATGATTTTGACGTACACCGTGCTGTAGAACATGATGAGGACCTGGGGCTTATTTTCACTGTTCGTGAAAAACGTAAAGTCTCAAAATCGTTGACGATACAATATGATAAAATGTTGTACCTGATTGAAGACAGCGAACTGAGTCGCCGTGCAATAGGTAAATATATCGATGTGTATCACTATCCTGATGGCAGAAAAGAGCTGCGCCTGAACGGTACGCTACTTCCCTACTCTACCTACGACCGACTGTCAGAAATCGACCAGGGCGCGATTGTCGATAACAAGCGTCTTGGCCGAACCCTGGAGTTTATCAGTCTGGTGCAGAGCAAGCGGGATAACACGCGCTCTCAGTCAATTCCCGCTGGAGATGGCCCTTCCCGACGACGGCCAAAGCAGGAAGGGAAGAAATCCCAGCGCTCACTGGATAATGATGACATGCTCGAAGCACTCAAACAGCTTCAGTCACGTTCAGAGGACATTTTTGGTAAAAGAGCCCGCTGATGGTACTCACTGGCCGGACAGTGGTTGCTCACCAGTTGATATTGTCCGGCCAGACCCATGATGTATTATTCATTTCGTTCAGCATCTTTATGTCCTGCTTTTCACGGGCATACTTACCCCATAATGAATGAAAAGAACGAACAATACTGATTAACTGCTTTTTTCTTTGCTCCGGAGATAGGCTGATAAAATAGCAGCACCTGCTGTCAATATTATCCTCAATGAAATTAAAATCAGAGTCTGATGCATATTTTACTGTTAGCATAATATCATTCGACGTTGTTCTCTCAGACTCTGTTAATGCTGATTCTATCAGGTATTCAAAGGCATACATGACAGACAGCTGGTTTTTGTCTGTCTGAATATAACCCATTGAGTTTCTGAGTATTGAGGACTGTACCAGGACCAGAGGCCATAAAAGCTCAACACCATAAAGCTTATATGTATCATGTTGATCATACTGATGTTGCTCAACACGACGATTACCTTCCCGTGCTTTACGAATATCATAGGCAAGGGATAACATAAATCCGTCTTTAACTTTAATCAGTGGGCTTTCATCCACGATGTAATGAATGAGTTCATGTAATTCATTCAGGGCTTCTGAATCTCCCCACAGTATAAAACCTGCATTGTTCGGCGTTAACTCGTATCGAAGCATGGGCTCAATCATCCTGTTGTTTCAGTCGGAGGAAAGTCTATCAGTAAAGAGAATGAGAGATCAAAGTGGTCATTTTAATTGAGCTGGATAACGGACATTTCAATTGAGCCTTGACAGAGACTGTAATGGCTCAATAGTAATGTCCGCCTGTGGCTCAATTCAGATGTCCGCGCTATGGTAAGCTTCACTGGTCCGTTTAAACTACCGGGAGGCATATCATGAGCGCAGAAAGCTCAGGAGTGTTTACTTTGAAAGAGATCAACCGGATCAAGATTATACAGGACGTCATTGAACGTCGCATCACAACGCGCCGTGCGGCCGAGCACCTCGGTATCAGCGACAGGCAATGCCGCAGACTTCTTGCCCGTTACCGTGAAGGCGGACCGCTTGGTATGGCCAGCAGACGATGTGGCATGCGTGGTAACCGCCAGTTGCCACCCGGGCTCGCAGATCAGGCTCTGGAACTGATCAAGACGCGTTATGCTGATTTCGGTCCGACTCTGGCGCGTGAAAAGCTCGAAGAACTCCACGGACTGTTTCTTGGCAAAGAAACTGTCCGGCGCATCATGGTGCGGGCTGGCTTATGGGTTCCCCGTAAACAACGTGCCGCAAGGATCCCTCAACCACGGTACCGGCGTCCGTGTACTGGTGAGCTGATACAAATAGATGGCTGTGATCACGACTGGTTTGAAGGCCGTGGCCCGGCCTGCACCGCGCTGGTCTATGTTGATGATGCAACCAGCAAACTGATGGAACTGTTGTTTGTTAAATCGGAGTCCACGTTTTCTTACTTCGAAGCCACGCGGCGCTATATCGATAAGCATGGTAAACCGCTGGCACTGTACAGCGATAAAGCCGGTGTTTTTCGTGTTAACAATAAACACGCCACAGGCGGAGACGGGCATACTCAGTTTGGGCGAGCCATGCATGAACTGAACATCCAGACTATCTGTGCAGAAACCAGTCCCGCCAAAGGGCGTGTAGAACGAGCTCACCTCACTTTACAGGATCGTCTGGTCAAAGAGCTGCGGTTACAGGGCATTTGTTCAATGGAGGCTGCAAATGACTTCGCTGAGGCCTATATGGCTGACTATAACCGCCGTTTTGGCAAAGTACCGCGACATGATTTTGACGTACACCGTGCTGTAGAACATGATGAGGACCTGGGGCTTATTTTCACTGTTCGTGAAAAACGTAAAGTCTCAAAATCGTTGACGATACAATATGATAAAATGTTGTACCTGATTGAAGACAGCGAACTGAGTCGCCGTGCAATAGGTAAATATATCGATGTGTATCACTATCCTGATGGCAGAAAAGAGCTGCGCCTGAACGGTACGCTACTTCCCTACTCTACCTACGACCGACTGTCAGAAATCGACCAGGGCGCGATTGTCGATAACAAGCGTCTTGGCCGAACCCTGGAGTTTATCAGTCTGGTGCAGAGCAAGCGGGATAACACGCGCTCTCAGTCAATTCCCGCTGGAGATGGCCCTTCCCGACGACGGCCAAAGCAGGAAGGGAAGAAATCCCAGCGCTCACTGGATAATGATGACATGCTCGAAGCACTCAAACAGCTTCAGTCACGTTCAGAGGACATTTTTGGTAAAAGAGCCCGCTGATGGTACTCACTGGCCGGACAGTGGTTGCTCACCAGTTGATATTGTCCGGCCAGACCCATGATGTATTATTCATTTCGTTCAGCATCTTTATGTCCTGCTTTTCACGGGCATACTTACCCCATAATGAATGAAAAGAACGAACAATACTGATTAACTGCTTTTTTCTTTGCTCCGGAGATAGGCTGATAAAATAGCAGCACCTGCTGTCAATATTATCCTCAATGAAATTAAAATCAGAGTCTGATGCATATTTTACTGTTAGCATAATATCATTCGACGTTGTTCTCTCAGACTCTGTTAATGCTGATTCTATCAGGTATTCAAAGGCATACATGACAGACAGCTGGTTTTTGTCTGTCTGAATATAACCCATTGAGTTTCTGAGTATTGAGGACTGTACCAGGACCAGAGGCCATAAAAGCTCAACACCATAAAGCTTATATGTATCATGTTGTTCATACTGATGTTGCTCAACACGACGATTACCTTCCCGTGCTTTACGAATATCATAAGCAAGGGATAACATAAATCCATCTTTAACTTTAATCAGTGGGCTTTCATCCACGATATAATGAATAAGTTCGTGCAATTCATTCAGAGCTTCTGAATCTCCCCACAGTACAAAACCTGCATTGTTTGGCGTTAACTCGTATCGAAGCATGGGCTCAATCATCCTGTTGTGTCAGTCGCAGGAAAGTCTATCAGCAAAGAGAATCAGAGATCAAAGTGGACATTTTAATTGAGCCGGATAACGGACATTTCTATCGGGCCTTGACAGAGACTATAGTAGCTAAATTGAGATGTCCGTCTCTGACCAAATTAGACATGTCCGCGCTACAGTCTCACCACAGCAATCACTGCTTTCAAAGGATGAGACTTATGACGGCATACGGAACGGAGTTTTCTCAATGAACGATGTAAACCGACTCAGGATCCTACAGGACGTTATCGACCGCCGTCTTACCACACGCCTTGCAGCAACCCGGCTTGAGATATCTGACCGACACTGCCGACGGTTACTGGAGCGCTATCGTGAACATGGGCCGCTTTCACTTGTTAACCGTCGTCGTGGCCAGCCTGGCAACCGGCAACTCATGCCGGGCCTAGCTGAGCGTGCGCTGCGCATCATTCGCGAACGTTACGCCGACTTTGGCCCGACATTAGCCTGCGAGAAGCTTGCTGAGATTCATGACCTTTATCTTGCTAAAGAGACTGTGCGTAAGCTCATGACCCGGGACGGTTTATGGATCCCTCGTAAGTTACGGCCACCTCGAGTGCATCAGCCACGCCCACGTCGGGCCTGCACCGGCGAACTCATCCAGATTGCTTGCGTTGAATATCATCCGGAATACCGTTCGTTACGCTCAGTAGATAGCAGTCTGTACAAAAAACAGGCTTAGCGAATGGAAGGGACTTCCCCTAGATATGCGCCTGATTAACTTTCGTGCAATCATAGGATAAACATTGACCCAGAGGGATTCGTTATGACCATCACCACTGTCGGTATCGATCTTGCTAAAAATGTGTTTGCTGTTCACTGCATTGACCAAAATGGTAAAGCTGTTCTGGTTAAACCCAAGGTGTCGCGTGCAGCACTTTCTGAACTCATCGCAGGTTTACCTCCCTGTGTCATTGGAATGGAAGCCTGCTCGGGTGCCCACTATTGGGCAAGATTATTCAGGCAGTATGGCCATGATGTCCGGTTGATGGCTCCGAAATTTGTCTCACCCTATCGCATGGCGGGTAAGACCGGGAAAAATGATGCAGCTGATGCAATAGCTATTTGTGAGGCAGTGCAGCGGCCGCATATGCGCTTTGTACCAGTCAAAGACGAAAGCCAGCAGGCAATGCAATGCTTACATCGGACAAGACAGGGATTTATCCAGGAAAGAACAGCAACGTATAACCGTCTTCGGGGCCTGATATCTGAATTCGGGGTTATTGCCCCACAAAGCACTGATGCTCTGCGTCATGTTGTTTCTGACCAGAAGGAAACTCTGCCAGTACAGGTTAGGCTGTGCATTGATGATCTATTGACACATGTCACTAATATTGAAGAGAAAATCGCCGAATATGACAGGGTATTATCTCGTGTGGCCAAAACAGATCATCGCAGCCAGCAGTTAATGGAACTGAAAGGTGTTGGGCCCACCACAGCGAGTGCGCTGGTCGCCAGTATTGGCAATGCCCATGATTTTAAGAACGGGCGCCAACTGGCAGCCTGGTTGGGGCTAACGCCATCACAATACAGTAGTGGCGGAAAATCAAAGCTTGGCAGGATAACAAAAGCGGGTGATGCCTATCTGCGAACCCTACTGGTCCAGGGAGCCCGTTCTGTAATGGTAGGGGCAGAGAATAGAACGGACCCGTTTAGCCGTTGGGTCTGCTCGTTGATTGGTAGGCGGGGATACTGGCGTGCTGTCGTTGCAATCGCCGCCAAGAATGCGAGGTTGTGCTGGGCATCATTACATTACGGCGATGACTTCAGACTGTATTCAACAACATGAAAAATTTAACTGAGTAGTAACTGAACTGTAAATTGTTGATGGTAAAGGGTTAGACCCCCGTGAGAAGTATCTGCATATCCTACTGGATATCACTATCCGATTAACGAAGGAGGATCTCACGAGCGTCTTTCATCAGGGTCCGAATCACTAGCGATTCAGCATGACCGTTTATAGTAGCGCAGTCTTATCCCTTGCCTTTCATTGATGAACAGACAGAAATTAAAAACCGGCGTTGACTGTTCGGGGAAGCCCTTATAGTAGGATATCTAATGAGATGGTCACTCCCTCCTTCCCGGTACTATGCTGAGGATAGGCTTTCATTCGGAGAACTATCATGGAAAACATTGCGCTCATTGGTATCGATCTGGGTAAAAACTCTTTCCATATTCATTGCCAAGATCGTCGCGGCAAGGCTGTTTACCGTAAAAAATTTACACGGCCAAAGTTAATCGAATTTTTGGCGACATGCCCCGCTACAACCATCGCAATGGAAGCCTGTGGTGGCTCTCACTTTATGGCACGCAAGTTGGAAGAGTTGGGGCATTTTCCTAAGCTGATATCACCACAATTTGTCCGTCCATTCGTTAAAAGTAACAAAAACGACTTTGTCGACGCCGAAGCTATTTGTGAAGCTGCATCGCGTCCGTCTATGCGTTTTGTACAGCCCAGAACTGAATCTCAGCAGGCAATGCGTGCGCTGCATCGTGTCCGTGAATCCTTGGTTCAGGATAAGGTAAAAACAACCAATCAGATGCATGCTTTTCTGCTGGAATTTGGCATCAGCGTTCCACGAGGAGCTGCCGTTATTAGCCGACTGAGTACCCTTCTTGAGGACAATAGTTTGCCTCTATACCTCAGCCAGTTATTGCTGAAATTACAACAGCATTATCACTATCTTGTTGAGCAGATTAAAGATTTGGAATCCCAGTTGAAACGAAAGTTGGACGAAGATGAGATTGGACAGCGCTTGCTGAGCATTCCCTGCGTCGGAACACTGACAGCGAGTACTATTTCAACTGAGATTGGCGACGGGAAGCAGTACGCCAGCAGTCGTGACTTTGCGGCGGCAACAGGGCTAGTGCCTCGACAGTACAGCACGGGAGGTCGGACGACATTGCTGGGAATTAGTAAGCGAGGTAACAAAAAGATCCGAACTTTGTTGGTTCAATGTGCCAGGGTATTCATACAAAAACTGGAACACCAGTCTGGCAAATTGGCCGATTGGGTCAGGGATCTACTGTGTAGGAAAAGCAACTTTGTCGTCACTTGTGCTCTGGCAAACAAGCTGGCCAGAATAGCCTGGGCCCTAACGGCACGACAGCAAACTTATGTAGCATAACGGAAGAAATACACCGGTTTAAAGAATCACTGATCTGGTTTTGCGAATACTGATATTGATGATACTAACGGCCCACCGGCCTGTTGAGGAACCTGTAAAACGGAAAGGCTCATTGAAGCCGTATATTTTCTGGAGGTTCATCAGGCGCGGAACTCATCGAGGCGCGGGAATAAAATCCCATTCAGACGCCGGATAGATTCAAGCAAGCCAATTTATCGTCAAAATCGGTGTTGCAAAAACGGGAGTGACCATAGATTCCGTTTTCCAAGCGGATCCCAATAATGCCAGAATATATTAAATAGCATATTCAGGCTTCCCTGCCCTTGTCTCTCGTCAATCATTAAACTGCGGGTGGAGAAATTTCCACGGGCTGCTGTCGCTGCCGCGCGCTACCGCTACTTCAATTAACACCGGTTTATCGGCGGCGAATGCTTGTTCCAGCGCCTGGCGCAGCATTTGCGGCGTAGTGACGCGTATCCCCTGCACGCCGAAAGCTTCAGCGAACTTCACGAAATCCGGATTTACCAACTCAGAACCAATAAAACGGCCGGCGAAGCTCTGCTGCTGATCGCGGTAAACATTGCCATAAGACTGGTTATTGAATACCACGGTGACCAGATTAATGTTGTACTGTACTGCCGTTGCCAGCTCCTGAGCGGCAAACATAAAACCGCCATCGCCGCAGACAGACAATACCGCTATGCCGGGATTGGCTACTTTAACCCCCAGCGCCGTCGGGAAGCCGTAACCGAGAGTTCCCTGATAGCCGGAGGAAATAAAAGTGCGTGGCTGGTACATCGGTAAACCAAAGATAGCGGTAAATCCGACCTGTGATACCTCGTCAATGAAGATCCCATCGCGCGGCAGTACTTCGCGAATTGCCTGTAAATAACTGACCTGCGGCTGGATTTTCTTAATGGCTGCGGCGGCGATTTCTTTGGTTTCCGCCAGCATCTGGTCGCGTCGCGGCGGTGTCCCGGTTGCGCTAACGGCGCTAATCAATGCCCGGGCGCCGTCAGACGCATCGCTGATGATATTGATATCCGCCTTCAGGCGTCGCACTTCGCCGGCATCAATATCAATGCGAATAATTTTCAGCCCCTGAGGACGGTAATTCCAGCGAATATCCAGCAGCTCAAAGCGTGAACCGATCACAATCGCCACATCGGTCTGCGGCCAGAGGCGCGCCCCGGAAACCACGTTGAACCCAAGCGGATGATCGTCAGCCATAATCCCCCGGCCGCCGCGGAAACTGACCACCGGCGCGCCAAGAGTTTCGGCCAGCTCCCTCACCTCCGGCGCTGCATCTGAAGCACCGCTGCCGACAAATATCATCGGCGCCCGGCAGTTCTGGAGAAGTTTCGCTGCCGCGTCGATAGCATCAGTATCTACCGGCGGTTTCGGTTTCCGCGCCAGCGGCGCAACACCATCCACCCGCGCCGTACGGGTGAAGAAATCCCATCCCGCCTGTAGCGCCACCATCCCTTGTCTGCCGGATGTCATCTCCTGAAACGCGCGGGCAACCAGCCACGGCGCGTCGCAGGGCTGCTCAATGTGGGCACTCCATTTTCCGATATGGCCGAGGATATCAAGCTGACGTGGTAGCTCATGTAGCTGACCGCGCCCACGGTCTTTGTAAGCCGATTCGACATCGCCAGTCAGAGCCAGTACCGGCGCGTTACAGCCGTGGGCGGTTAACAGTGCCGCACTGGCGTTAAGAATACCTGGCCCCGGGACCACGGCGCATACCCCGGGTTGTCCGGTGGATCGGGCATAACCGTAGGCCATATAGGCGCTGGTTTGTTCATGCCGGGCGCCAATCGTGCGAATTGCCTCTTTTTGGCGTGCTAAGGCATCGGTCAGGCCATAAATTTGCGCGCCGGGTAAGGCAAACACAGTATCCACATGGTGGTGTTTCAGGCCATTAACGACAGCATCTCCGCCCGTCATATGCTGCGGCGTATTCTGGTCATTATTCATATTAAGATCCTCATTCATGATTAGCGGCTGGTGAATGGCGTGTAATGCACTTCCCTATGCTCTCTGGCTGATGAGTAAACTCCGTTATTAAATAAATAATCAGGCTTCCTGATGTCCTTTTGATAATTAATTTGCGGCGCTAATGGTGTGGTAAAAAATACTCATCCGTATATCTATTATTACGTTAGCAGTCATCGGCACCGGCGAACATGTCGGTCCGGGAATAGTTGCTATGTCAATATGACATGTTTTGACTCCCGGGATTTAACGACGCCGTCGCCTGACAGTGCTGATAGACAAATTGCCGAAACCACTGATGTTCCGGGGAGTTATGAGTTCGGCGGTGCCAGACAACCCAATAGCGAAAACGCCAGGTGGCGAAATCCAGTGGCCGCCAGGTTAATGGCCGTGTTCCAACACTGTGCTCCAGTAAATATCGGGGGATAGTTAACAGGTTGTCCGATTGCGCGGCAACGTCCAGCGCAGCGGAGAAAAACGGCACCGACAGACGAATTACCCTGCTGACCTGTTGCTGCTTCAGGTAATTATCAATAAAACCGTCTTTATCGCCGCCGCCGCTAATTTTAATATGAGACCAGTTAAGATAATCGCTAAGGGTAATTTTATCCGCGCTGGCAAGTGAGTGATCGCTACGTAAACAACAGACCGGAATATCATCGCCGATGATTCGGCCATGAAATTCCGGCGGTGCATCTTCAACTAGCGTGGTGGCGAGGTCCACCTTACCGCTGGACAGCCAGTCGTAACGATTGGGTTGCCAGGTTATATAATCAACGCAAACCCCTGGCGCGACTTGCCCCAGGTGACGGATTAAGTCCGGCAGAATGTGTGTGGCGACATAATCGGAGGCCGCAATGGAGAACCGGCGGGTACAACTCCCGGGATCGAAGATCAACGGCTGCGCCAGCGAGTCGAGATTTTGTAATATCTGGCTCAGCGGGGCGAGCAGCGCACTAGCCTTATCCGTTAACAGAAACTGTTTCCCCTGACGAACCAGCAACGGATCATTAAAGGCGGCACGATAATGGGCTAACTGGCGACTGAGGGCCGACTGGCTGCTGCCCATGGTCGCGGCAGCGTGGGTCAGGTTGCGCTGTTCAAGAATAACCAGCAGGGTTTTCAACTGGATAATACTCAATGAGGAAAACAGTGAATTCATGCGTTTCTCGCTTTCGCTTATCATTAGTTAAACCACAATGTCCTCATTTTTATCGTAGGCCAATACTATTAACATGTTAATAATCAGGTCTGGATCACAAATCAGAGAAGTTGTTTTTTTACATATTTATTAGATAATCCGTTAATGCAATGAAATTAAACATTAATTTATCTTTGCATCCCTTCGCCCTGCCCGGGTTAATTTTAAATAAACTGCTTGATATCGTCTGGATAAAGGCTTAAATAAATAAAACGTTAACATATTAATAAGGCCATAATAAACCCATGGGCAATGTGTCCGCGGCTGGCTGTGGCCTGTCGCCGTGGTGCAAATTGCGCTGATATGCACATCGATAACCCTGAGAGACCCTACAATGACGATTGAAAATGTAATAGCCACTGTACCGGCACCGGATATTTTGCGCTGTGCTTATATGGAGACACAAGTTACCGACCTGCGGGCCGCCCGCGAAATCTATGTCGATATTCTCGGCCTGACGGTCACCGCAGAGGACGACCAGCATAACACCGGCGATCCGGACAACCCGGTGATGAGCTGGGATGTTCACGACAACCAGCGCCGCGACTGGTGGGGTAATCCGGTGATCGCGAGCTGGTATACCGAAGGCTCACTGGATCTGGATCTGGATGACAACCCCCAGCCGGTCACAGAGCGCAGCGAGCCGAGCGAAATGGCGGTTACTATCGGTGCCGATGGTTTCTCTTACACCCGTAAAGACGATGTTCTGGAAGGTTTCCGGCTCGGCAACAGCCTGTAACGGTCAAGGAGAGAAGTATGTCGACGTTAGCGCAATCTGCGCAGGAGAATCAGGCGACGGCCGATGAACAGCGGGTAATGAGTAAGCTGTTCCGCCGCCTGGTGGCATTCCTGTTCGTTTTATTTGTATTCTCCTTCCTGGACCGCATCAATATCGGTTTTGCCGGGTTGACCATGAGCCAGGATCTGGGGCTGACCTCCACGATGTTTGGCCTTGCCGCGACGCTGTTTTACGTCACCTACGTGCTGTTCGGAGTGCCGAGCAATATTATGCTCAGCCGGGTTGGTGCGCGGCGCTGGATCGCCGTCATTATGGTGGTCTGGGGCGTGGCGTCTACCTGTACCCTGTTTGCCACCAGTGCTGGTACGCTGTATGCGCTACGTATGATTGTCGGTGTTGCTGAGGCTGGCTTTGTGCCGGGTATTCTGCTGTATCTCACCTGGTGGTTTCCGTCCTGGTATCGGGCCCGCGCCAACGCGCTATTTATGATCGCTATGCCGCTGACGATGATGTTCGGATCGATGCTTTCCGGCTATATTCTGGCGCTGGACGGGGTGATGAACCTCAGGGGCTGGCAATGGTTATTCCTGCTGGAAGGGCTGCCGTCGGTGATCCTTGGCGTAGTGACCTGGTTTTATCTTGATGATAAACCGGCGGATGCAAAATGGCTGAACGCTGATGAAAAACAGACTCTTCAACGGATGATGGAAAGCGATCGCAGCGCCAACCGGAAGATGTTGACCTCCCGGCCCGTTTCGCTGTGGCGCGAAATTTTTACCCCGGTAGTAGTGCTCTATATTCTCGCCTACTTCTGCCTCACTAATAGTCTCAGCGCCATCAATATCTGGACGCCGCAAATCCTCAAAAGCTTTAATGCCTCCAGCAGCAATATTACCGTCGGCCTGTTGGCGGCGATCCCGCAGTTTTGCACCATCGTGGTGATGATGTGGTGGAGCAAACGTTCCGATCGCCTCAAAGAACGTAAGCGTCATACAATCTACCCTTACCTGTTTTCCGCCGCTGGCTGGCTGCTGACATCGCTGACCGCACATCCGCTGATTCAGTTGTCGGGTCTGATAATGGCCTCAGCCGGAGCATTCACCGCCATGACGCTGTTCTGGACTACGCCCGATCGGGCGATCAGCGTCGGCGCTCAGGCGGTTGTGCTGGCGACTATCAGCGGCGCGGGCAATATTGGCTCCGGGCTTAGCCCACTGCTGATTGGGGTAATGCATGATATGACCGGGAATTTTAATGCCGGCTTGTGGTTTATGGCTGGGTTACTGATTATCGGCGCGCTGGTACTGGCATATATACCGATGGGCGGGGTGCAGGCGGCGACCAGAATCGACTGCGATAAGCCCGTCGGCCGTCGCCCCTTCTGGCAGTGATTCGCCGCCGGACCAATCACAGCGGTATCGGTCAGCGCAGGGAACGCGCGCTTAACCGTTGTCAGGCACTGTCTGCCGGAGATGGCCCCTCGCGTCGGCGCAGGAAACCCACAGAGAAGAAATCCCAGCGCTCTCTGGACGGAGACGATATGCTCAATGCGTTGAAGACATTGCAATCTCGCCATGGAGCAGGTCTGGGTGACCTGCTCCCTTTTATATCCTTACCGTACAGGTATTCTCTGCCATCAATTCGGTGCAACGGCAAGCCGTGCCGCGAAGCCAATGACATAATTTAATTAACATGTCCAGTGATGATGGCTACGATTCTATGACGGGGCTGAATAATTTTTCCGGCAATTTTATTGCTTCTCTGGAAGCCATTCCGGGCCAGACGGTGAAGTCCGGAACCGTCGAGGCACAGCTGCAAATTATCATGGAACTACAGTAGGTCAATCCTCATTAGAACGAAAACATCTGGATGCTGGTGACCCAGTCAGTTAAATAACTGAACCGGATTAATATCATCAGCAGTAATCATACGTTAAGCCCGGACACACACGTGCCGGGTATTTTTTTTCGTATTCTCAAATGAATGCCCCCTGGCTATGTGGTCGCGATAAACTGCAACTTGGGATAACGCTCCAGCCACCGTTTTGCCGCCACACGTTGCCTGAAAATATTCAGCTTTTCACGCTCAAATATGGGTGTCGGCCGTAGACGTAATTCGAACAGATCATCCAGCCCATAAGGCGCAATAATCTCAATAAAATTTGCCTCCCCCAATCTGACGGCAACAGCCGTAGCAGTCTCAGGCCAATACAGCAACGCATTTTCTGTAGAGAGATAAGGATCGTTGCCGTTGCGTTGATGCATTCTGGCTTGATTCTTCACCGACCAGTTAAAACCTGATGATTGCAGACTAAGCGTCTCCTCAAGGCTGCTATCATGAGCGGAATCGCCATGTTCTGAGTTGAACCAAACAACGTCCACATCACCTGCAACGGGCCTTTGCCCATATCCGTGCAAGCAATCCCAAACGGCATCGCGCACGAACCCGGCTCCGATCCAGCCATCATTGAGTTTTAATGCCTGAACGGTATAAAGAGCGTCCATCCTTAGCGGATCATTTAACAAGAGTCTTTGCAATGCGCCCTGATACTTCATAATTTCCCTGATAGAAAAATGGTCACGAATATTCAAATCTACCTGATGATAGCAATATTACCTGCACCGTGGTTGCCTGGACAACACCCTCACCTTACGTTAATTCAGGCGGTAATTGATTGGCTCAACATCAACTTGTATGATGTTCGGCAACGAAAATTCTACTCCAGTAAAGGTGGCCAGATGCTTGATTTAAAGCTAAGAGAAATTAACGATAGCCTGTCCACCAAAGAGCGCCTGGTCGCTGACTATATTCTGGCGAATAAACCGTTGCTGAAGAGCATGAGCATTCAGTCTCTGGCAAAGGCTAACGATGTGAGCACGACAACCATACTGCGCCTTTGTCATAAACTCGGTTATCAGGGCTTCAGCGATCTCAAAATTGACCTGATTACCTCTTCAGGTAGCCACAATCACGAAAAGATTTTGCAGGAAGACATCAATCTTGATGATTCTATCGAGAGCGTAAACCATAAAATTCAGCTGATTGAAAAGTCATCTATTGACGAGACCCACGCTATCGTTAACGTCGAGCAGCTCGACCAGGCGATTAAGCTCATCCGGAAAAGCAATAAGATCGTTATTTATGGTGCCGGCAGCAGCGGGCTGGTAGGACGAGAACTGGAATATCAGCTGATCAAAATAAAAAAGGACGTCAGTTGCCATCCTGATTACAGCATCCAGTACAGCATCGTAAACACGCTCGATGAACATGACCTGGTGATTATCATCTCCCACTCTGGTGAAAATCTGGAAGGGGTTAAGTTGCTTACCATGGCGCAACAGCTTGGCGTCCCGTCAATAGCCATCACCAAAATGGGTCAAAGTCGCATCTCGGGTCTCGCCACGATTCTTCTGCATACCATCACCAGCGAGAGCGTGTCGCGACTGATCCCCATCCGTTCGAAAATGTCGCAGCTCTCGGTCATTAATATGCTGGTCACTAACCTCTTTGTTCAGCAATACGATGATCGACTGCTGAAACAAGCCCAAAACCGCGCCCAGCGTTTCTATAACCAGAATCACAAATCCTGACGAACACCACGCTATAGCTCCCCTCCCTCGCCTTGTCTGCGATGTCGCAAACGCAATACGGCGATGAATACCTGAAGAGTGATCACCCTCGCAGAATGAATAAATGGGCTTTTGCCCTGTGTATTCGCGCATCTGAAAGTAATAGTATTACTAACATTGAAAATAAATTTAGTAATAATGTAACCTACAAATCAGATCGGGAGAAAACATGCAAACTGAGGTTCCTGTCATTCTGGTCAGTCACGGCCCCTTTGCCCAGGGGGCACTCTCCTGCGCGGAGATGCTCATTGGCGAACAGCACAATGTTGCTGTGGTATCGCTGCAACCTGAGAGCAACATCAACGACGTTCGTGCCACCCTACTGGAAACCTACGAGGAGGTTAATAAGGGAAGTGGTGTCGTTATTCTCGTTGACATGATGGGTGGCTCACCCTGCAACTTAGCCAGTGAGCTATTTCTCACCTACGACGATATCTTATTGTTTTGTGGGTTCAATATTCCGACGCTGCTGGAAGTCCTCAGCAACCGCGATTTGCCGCTTGAGGAGATTGGGGAAATTATCGAAGAAGTTTTTCCGGGGAGTTGTTTTAACGTCGGGAAAACGTTACAGGCAGAATGCACACAATCAACCGACCTGTAGGAGAAATTATTATGCCTATTAATCTTGCAAGAATTGACGACCGCCTTATTCATGGACAGGTTATTACCACTTGGGTCAAGAACCATGATATCGAACAAGTGCTGATCATCAACGATAAAGTTGCCGCCGATAAAATTCAGCAGTCTGTTTTAACGATGTCGGCACCGCCGGAATTAAAAGTACAAGTATTCGGCGTACAGAAATTTATTGAAATCCTGCAAAAGACGGAAATAAAAAGACGCACAATGCTGCTTTTTACCAACAGTATTGACGTCAATACATTGGTGGAAAACGGAATAAAAATCGACAAGCTCAACGTGGGCGGCATGAGAATGCAGGAAGGAAGAAGGACCCTTTCCCGCGCCGTCTCCGTGACGCCAGAAGAAGAGCAGGCATTTAAATCCATTATCGCCAGAAATATTCCCGTGGAAATACAGATGGTACCAAAAGATCCGGTAGTGGACCTACGGACGTTAATTTAGCACCAGCGTGAACGACGACTTTAAATAACCAGGGGTAACGCTATGTTAATTGAAGCTATTCTGGTCGCCATTTGGGCAGGTATCTGCTCACTGGACGACGTCGGGCCGCAGATGCTGCGACGCCCTCTACTGACGGGAACTGTCGCCGGCATTATTATGGGCGACATGGTTCAGGGACTGGCAATCGGCGCCACGCTGGAACTGATGTGGATGGGAATTGGCAACGTCGGTGCGTATTCAGCACCTGACGTTATCGCCGGGTCTATCATCGGCGTCGCATTGGGTATTTCTTCCAAGGGCGGTATCGCCGCGGGCATCGCCCTCGCCGTTCCGGTTTCCATACTCTGCCAGCAACTTCTCATTGTCTGGCGTTCTTTCGCCAGCTTCCTGAACGTCTGGGCGGAGAAATCCATCCAGAATGGTGACTATAGAAAACTGATCAAGATCCACTATTTCTCCACCCCAATGTGGTTTTTGATCCGCGCCGTCCCCTGCTTCCTGGCCGTCTATTTTGGCGGTGACCTGGTTGGGCGGATTCTGGCCGCCATTCCGGAAAGCATTCTGACCGGAATGGGGGTCGCCGCCAAAATGATCCCCGCAATCGGCGTATGTATTCTGCTTTTAATGCTGTTAAAAGGCCGGATGTGGTTCTTCTTCCTGCTCGGCTTCATGCTGACGACTTACCTTAAGTTGCCAATTATTCCTATCACCTTTATCGCTCTGGCCTTTGCCGTGCTTTATGACATGGCCTACAGCAATGGTAATAAAGCCGCAAATCCACTAGCGGAAAAAGAAAAACAGCCCGATACCGAGACTGAAGAAGGATATGACCTATGAGCGACATCGCCTCTTATCGCGTGGTTGACACCTCAACCAAGGACAAAAAGCTGACGAAGCAGGACCTTAACCGCATTTTCTGGAATATCCAGTCAATGTCATTCTCCTTTAACTATGAGAAGTTACAGACCATCGGCTTTGCTCACTGCATGATCCCGGTTCTCGAGCGGCTTTATGCCGATGCCGATCAGGCCACGCGCATTAAAGCCATGAAGCGCCATCTGGAGTTTTACAACTCGCAGGTGAATACCGGCGCGCTGATCATGGGCGTCACCGCCGCGCTCGAAGAAAAAACCACTGAAGAAGAAAAAGAAGCCGTTATTTCGGTAAAAGCCGGGCTTATGGGACCGCTTGCTGGTTTGGGCGACAGCTTGCTGAAATTTACCTGGTTGCCGATCTGCGGCAGTATTGGTGCAGCGTTTGCGCTCCAGGGAAATATTATCGGCCCTATTCTGATGTTTCTTCTGTTTAACATCGTCAACGTCGGCTCAAAGTATTTCTTTATCCACTACGGTTACAATAAAGGCGTCGATTTAATCGAACAGTCGAAAAACTCAAATATTATTCAGCGTATTTCCAACGTTGCCAACGTTGTCGGCGTCATGGTACTGGGGTCGCTAATTGCCACCACGGTGAAAGTATCAACGCCGCTGGTGATCGCTGTAGGTGAACAGTCGATCAAAGTGCAAGAGATGTTCGATAAAGTTATTCCCAATCTGCTCACCCTGCTATTTGCTCTGGGTATCTTTTTCCTGGTCAAAAAGTTTAAAGGTAAACATACCGTCGCTCTTATCGTCGGCATGATGGTTATTGGGGTGATCTGCTCGACATTGGGAATCTTAAATTAAAGGGATTAAGCATGAATGAAATATTGCAGTTTTCAGTTATTCGCAAAAATCTGACGCAGCTTGAAATTCGCTTCTCACCATCGCTGGACAACACTGCGCTTTACTGGACGCGGGAAAATAATGTCAACGCAACGGAGCGTCAGCGTATTACCGACTGTGCTGTCGACGCGGTGTATTTGGATGACCCTTTGCAGGCAGAGCAACGTATCTATTTTATTCTTGAGCATGCGGGAAAATCCTGGCTGTTTGCCGAAAGAACCCTACCGGTATCCGGCATCAATAACTTCAGGGACATGGGCGGCTATATCGGCGCGGAGGGGAAAAGGGTTAAATGGGGCATGTTCTACCGCTCCAACCATTTGCACAATCTGCATCCTCAGGCCCGGACCTATCTGGAAGGCTTGCACGTTAAAACTATTATCGATTATCGCAGTGCCAATGAAATCGCTAAGAGCCCCAATTGCTCTATCGGTGAACGTCAAACTTTTCACCTGGATGCTACAGCGCAAACCGCTGAGCTGGCCGCCCAGTTTGCCGCTGAGCCGAGCAATGAGGATCGTGCCCTGATAGAAAGCGTGATAAGCGATATTCCTGCTGAGTTAATCAATGGTCAGGGAGGTCAGGTTATTGAGCAGTATCGGAATTTCGTGGTCAGTGAGAAGTCAAAAAATGCTTTTAAGGCAATGATTAATGTGCTGCTTGACCCCGGTAATACGCCGAATATTCAGCACTGTCGCGGCGGCAAGGATCGCACAGGCTATGGCGCCCTGCTGATTCTCTCCATGCTGGGCGTTTCGGAGCAGGACATTATTGCCGACTATATGCTCACTGGCGCTAACCGCCTGGAGCGCAACAACGTGAAAATGGCCGCCTATCGGCAGATTACCGATAACCAGGATGTACTCGATTATTTACTTACGCTGATCGATACCCGCGAAGCGTTTATTGTTGAAGCGCTGAATGCCATGAAGGCCATGTCCGGCAGCGTTAATGATTATATTAAAACTGAGCTGGGTTTTAACGACGCTGACTTTAAAACAATGCAGGAACATTATTTAGAATAATTCCATCACGCGCTGATTGAAAAGATAGGGATAAGTAAGCCTCCAGCGCCAGCATGGAGGCTTCTCTTTGCTTGTTACTCGTAGCAATTATAGTGCAGCAGGATCAACAATCGGTTTATTCACCATAAAGAAATAAACCAGTGATGCCATAAAAGCAATGACGGAAGAGGCGACCAGTGCCAGGGTAAACGAACCGGTGTTGTCCAGAATCATGCCGGTAATAATCGGTGCAAAAGAGCCGCCGATAAAGCCGCCGAAATTCTGAATACCGCTGACCGACGTTATCAGGCGCGACGGTACCGACACCAGAATCAATCCCCATGCCGATGTCCCGGCAAAGTGAATTGAGAATAGCGCCATACTGATACAGGCTACGGCCATAAAGGTGCTGTCAGTATATGCGGCAGGAAGCGTAAAGCCTGCTGCGCAAAGAAGACCGAGGCAGATCATCCACTTGCGGCTTTTCATTTTATCCGCGCCACGTTTCATCACCCAGTCGGCGACTGCGCCATTAACCAGCATCCCGGCGGCACCAAACAGAAAGGGAATTGCCGCTACCCAACCCGTTTTTTCCAGACTCAGACCGCGTGACATTTCCAGATAAGAAGGTAGCCAGGTCAGAAACAACCAAACCATGTAGCCGACGCCATTAAACCCAATAATCATGCCCCACATGGATTTCTGCTTAAACAGCCCGGCCCAGTCCTTCAGGGTCACCTTCTCCTTACTGGATGGTGGCGTCTCTTCTTCCAGATGTGCAATATCCTCCGCCGACAGTCCGGCATCTTCCCGATTGCGATAGAACACAAACCAGAGAACGGAAAGGATAATACCGCTCACCCCAATAATGATGAACATCATGCGCCAACCGAAAGCCAGCATCATCGCGATAAGCAGCGGTGGCGCCAGCGCTTGCGCCAGAGTGGATGACATATTAACAATCCCCATCGGCACGCCGCGCTGACGGATGTTATACCAGTCATTCACCACCTTCACGCCAGTTGGCAGGTGCGGAGATTCCCCGATACCCAGTACGACACGAGCGACAATCATCTGGCTGAACGAGCCGACAAACCCCAGTGCGGTCTGGGCCGCAGACCACAGGAAGATGCCGAAACCGTAGACCTTTTTGATTCCGTAGCGTTCCATCACCATGCCAATCGGCAGCTGGCACAGGGCGTAACCGAATGAGAATACCGACAGCAGCAATCCCATTTCCGTTGCCGTCAGCCCCATTTCTTCACGAATGGTGGTATTGGCAATAGAAAGTGAGGTTCTGTCGAGGAAATTAATAATACCCGCCACGAGCAAAAACAATAATGCCATAATTTGCAAACGCTTCAGGCGAGGGCTTGCTTGACTGGACATATATTATCCTTTTGTAAGGTTAACCACGGCACAATTCTGCTGAGAGCAGAATCGTGACGTCACAGAGACCCGGATATATTCCCGGAGGTTTTCTAATGCTAAATACTAATTATGTTTAATCTTTTATTTCAAAAATAAGTTCAATTTCAACAGGCGTATCAAAAGGTAATGTATTGGTACCGATTGCCGAGCGAGCATGTTTGCCCGATTCGCCAAATATCGCAATGAGTAAATCGGAAGCGCTGTTCATGACTAGCGGCTGCTCTTTAAAACCTTCGACGCTTTGTACAAAACCCAGCATTTTGATACAACCAGAGACCCGATCGAGGTCGCCAAGATATCCTTTCAGCGACGACAGAATATTGATAATACACTGGCGAGCCGCCGCCTGCCCTTGTTCAATCGATAAATCTCTCCCAAGGGCTCCCTGATAAATTAACTCGCCATTAACCCGGCAGTCGTTTCCCGAAGAGTAGAGTAAATTCCCCGTCTGTTTAATCGGAACATAAGAGAATTTAGGTGCAGTAGGTTCGCTGAGTGTAATACCCAGTTCGACAATACGAGCTTCAATGTTCATTGTGGTTCCCTGATAATTTATTTCAGCAAATATAATGCCAGCGACGTATATATTTGTGCTGCCTGGTGAAGTTCCTCAATTTTTACATATTCATCTTTGACGTGAGCCTGGGCTAAATCTCCTGGCCCCATAATAATCGTCGGGATCTGACACCCGACCGAGAAAAATGGCGCTTCACAAGTCGCATCAAAAATCGTTTTTCTCGCTGCACCGGTTACCGAGTCTACGACCTGACAGGCGGCTTCTACCAACGGGTGAGACTCTTCAATCGCCGATGCTGGAATAAACAGGTAGTTCTCCAGCGAATAATCTTGTTGCGGATTGAGACCGATGCCATGGAGAGCCCTTTGCAAGCTGTCATTGATCTCATTACGTCTTTCTCCCGGCAATACGCGGCGATCGATTTCAATGCTGCATGATTGCGGCACGATATTCGGCGCACTGCCGCCGTTAATGGTGGTCACCAGCATCGAGGCATTGCCCAGCAGCTCATGATGCTTAAGCTTCACCCGACGGCATTCCTCAAGTAATTCAGGAAGGAGTCCCGCCATTTTGTCGATGGCGCTATCCGGGTTGCGGGTTTTCGCTGCATGCCCGGCGGTACCGTGAGTGGTCAAACGGGTGCGACTCACCCCCTTGTGGGCCACGCAAATCTCCAGCGAGGTGGGCTCGCCAATAATGGCATAATCTGCCTCCACTCCTTGGGCAACAAAGTGCTCCATACCCAGGTTAATCCGCTCTTCATCAACGTTAAACAGCAGGACAATTTCACCATTGAAGGCATACTGGCGGCGTTTAATCAGGATTGCAGAAAACATCATGGTCGCCACGCCGGATTTCATATCTGCCGCACCACGGCCAATAATACGATCACCATCAATGACCGCAGCAAACGGATCTACCGACCACCCTTCGCCGCATGGCACCACGTCTGAATGACCGTTAAGGATCAGCCGCTTGCCGGGTTGTTGGCCTTTGAGACGGGCGATGACGTTCGGTCGGTCCGCCGCAACTTCCTGTATATCGACGTCAATTCCTTCTGCACGTAATACCTCAGCGATAAATAGAGCGACCGCTTTTTCATTTCCCGGAGGATTTTCCGAAGGAAACTGTATCAGCCGGCAAAGGAGCGTAGTGAGTTCCTGCCGTTCGCCAGCAGTGAGTTCAATATTAGTCATGATAATACTCTTAGTTAATTAATAGCTTTTTCCGCGAGCGTCTATAGCAATCGTTTCGCTTAATTTTCCGTTGCGGAATGCATATATTTCATCGACCAGGTTGGCGACCACGCAGCAGTGGTTAGGTATAATATGCACCTGCTCGCCTATGGCCAGCGAAACTTTTTCCGGGTCATAGCGCAAATAACCATGTTCTTCATTGAGTTTTACCAGAGCGACATCCGGATGCTCCTGAATTAACCCGTAAGACTCTGCTGTCGCAGAGAGATCTGAGGTCAGCGATTTGGTACCAGCATCCAGTGTGGCATAGCCAGGTAGTGGAATGCTGACTATCGTTGAACAAATTGTCAGGGCGCAGTTTTCAGGGGTATAAATTCCACCATTAATGGCATTCATATCACCGAAAATAAAATTCCCGGCTCGTGACTCTGTAATTCCATTCAGCTCATCGGCATAAAATGAGGATAGCGTCGAGCCGCCGGATAAGACGTCAATAGCAAAACCGTGTGCGTTAAGGATATCCCTGCTTTGGATTAACAGCATGGCTTCTTCACGCGCTGCCCGACGAATATCGGGTTCATTGCGATATTGATAAATGGTACCGGCATAGGTGAATACACCTTTTACCCTTAAACCTGGAAGCTCTGCCACCGCGCGGGCGAAATCCAGCAGTTGTTCTGGTTGAATCCCTTCACGGTGTGCGCCGAAATCAATGGCGATATCGATGTCAAACGTCAGGCCATTTCTCACCGCTGCGCGCGATAATCCCTCAGCGCCAGGCAGGCTATCGACAATAGTACGAAGAGTGACTTTACGCGCCAGCTCAGCATAGCGCTGGCATTTATCATCGCCGATCAGCGGATAAGCCAGCAGAATAGAGGTAATCCCGCCAGCGGCCATCACTTCCGCTTCTGATAGTTTGGCACAGGTAATCCCACTCGCTCCCAGCTCTTGCTCAAGCTTAGCCAGCCGCACGGATTTATGGGTTTTGATATGCGGCCAGTGCTGAATATGATTACGTGTCAGTCCGGACGTCATAGCGATAATATTCTTCTCCATGATGTCCATATCCAGTGCAACATAAGGTGTTGTTAACATTTTTCCTCCTGACGGCTAGCCGTCAATAGATGGGTTCTCCCCTCGGACCTCTCCCAGGTAGGCATAAAGGGTGTATTTTGATATATTCAGAAACTCGCAGATTTTCTCTCCTGATTTTTTGATGAGGAAAACGCCCTTCTCATCGAAAAATTTAATGGCGTTAAGCTTATCCTGCTTAGACATATTGCTGACCGGGACATCAATAAGCGCCATACACTCAGCAATCAGGTAATCCAGTAGCTCATTGACATCCTTGACGAAGACCTCTTTGACGTCCTCTTTTTTTGCCGGAGTGGAATCACCTCGACCGGCCATCTTATTCAGTATTTTCTCAGCCAGTAAAATATCGCTGATGTCCAGATTGATACACAGTGCGCCAATGACCTGTTTATTGTCATCGCGAATGTAAACAGAGGTTGATCGCAGCGTCTTACCATCGCGGGTACGGGTGACATAATTATGCCTGTCGCCGTTTACGTCAGTGCCCCGAAGGACTTCCAGGCCCAGATTACTGCTGGGGTCTCCTACTTTTCGACCAGTGACATGACCATTAATGATCCCGACGATACTGCTCTCCAGCCCCAGAGAATGGTCGTGTAAGACCACCTCGCAGTTCTCACCAAACTGGTTGGCTATCCCTTCCATCATCGGAATAAAGAAATCCAAGTTCTCTTGTATGTTTTTCATATCGACCTGATTTTATGTTAGGCAATCAAACTTTTTGTAATGTATACCTGCATCGACTGATAACCATCAAGAATGCTCTGGGTAAAAAGTGATCAGTAGCACACTAATTTCTTACTTTTTGTTTGTATATGGAGGTGAGTCAAACTTTTTGTGTGATTTTTATGGAAGTGAGGACGATATCTGGGTTGCTGAAAATGTTAACTGAACAATCGGGATATACCTGATGGCGGCTGATCAAACACCAGCGGAATGGCTGCTTTTATTACGGTCATGTGAGAGGGAACTGCCCCGGTAGAAAAACTCCGAGCCGAGAAAGGCCTGATGGTCATCAGTACTCGAAGTTAGAAAGCATCTATGTATAAATAAACAATGCTTTTTCTACCGGGAAAATATGAACTCCACTATTATGAGGAAAACTTCTTCAGATGTTTTTCCCCTTGCTTTCTGGGCTAAAGGTGATCTTCGCTAATAACATGCAAGTGATGACGCAAATAATAATCGATGCATAACCTCCGCCAAAGGGCAATGTGGTAAATATACCCAATACTGCAAATACTTTAACAATGAAGATCACAGGCAGCGCGCTCAGTGACAATTTTATTGAGCTATTAAGCAAACGCTCCATAAACAGTGCGCCGAATAGTGATGGCAGGAGAAACTGTAATGCATCCAGTATAGTATGGGGCAACAAATCAATAATCACCTGCCCAGCAACCGCCAGAAACGTCATTAACCCCAGACTAATAAATGTTGAGACTGCAATACCAATAGCGGAAATAATCGTCCCTTCCTTTGTTCCCAATTGATAGCCAGAAGCACTAAGCGCTTGTGTTGAAGCAGGAACGCGGACTTCTTTAGTATTGCCTGCCATATAGGATAAATACATACCCGGGGTGCCAAATATTGACTGTAGAGAGATCGGATCAACAATATACCATGGCAATAAAATTGAAAGCATTGACACCATCCCAGTAAAAATACTATCAGTCGTCGGGTGAGCGTCGAAATAAAACAAAAGCACTAATACAGGTAAATAAGCCACCAATAATACTAACCGAGTACACCACTTCCCTCTGTTTATAATATATGGCATGTAATCTTTAGTGAAAATTGCTTCTTTTGTTCGTTCCATTTTTGACTTCCTTTATTTACTCAGCACGGCTACGCACATTCCAACAAGCATGCAAATTGTCAACCCCCACTCCTTTAGCCACTGTATGTTCGCTTTACGATTATACAGAATAATTACTGCCATCGAGAGTGCTGAAGCAATAACTGCAATAGTGTTGGCCCCTAATGGATAAGCGAAATTCATTGTCAGGGCACCAAAACTTCCAATCATTGCACCGCTTCCAATAATGGGTATCAGATGCGTATTTCCTCCTGACATAAATTGGTTAACATTATCCATACGGTGGGCAAAGAAAGAGACAAACAGTAAAAATGGTAGCCCGCAGGTGGTCATTACTATTGCAGCAGCACAAAGATAGTCAACAGTTAATGTATCCTGCCCAATTTGATACCCATACCATCCGCGGTAAATGCAGCCTCCATCAACGCATCAGCAACTGAACCAATAAAGTCAACACGCATCCAGGCCATAGGTGCGCCAACGTAAAGCATCAAAGTCAGGATACCGGAGAGCATCATAAAACAAGGGCCGATGGATGCAATGGATGCCCCACGAATTGCACTGCGAACCGCTTTATCTGGAATGCCAATGTCAGCTGCCGTTTTTACGCTTTTTCGAAAAAACAGCCATGCCTGGATAAATACAAAACATAGCGCCGGTGCTGCCGCCATCCATAAAATAAAACTATTAGCAATTTCATTATATTCTTTCATCCCTCAGCACCTTTACATCCTTCCATTTTAAAACAGAATGTGCATGTATTATCTGTGAAGAAATGTTTGTTATGAATGCATTTAAGATCGGGATTGTAACCATAAGCAATTGCAGGGTCGATCATTTCGCAATAGAGAATGCCATAAGCTTCCATACCTGTTTTCTGGAACTCACTGGCAAATACGCAACGGGTAAATATCTGCTCCACGTAACCTTCATGATAACTGTCGATACTTTCAAATTCATCACTGCGATCCATATCATAGCTGACCAGGTAATTGTCACTATCGTTAGTTTTTCCGCGAGCAAAAGCGCGTTTAGCAATATCCTCACCGCGCTCAACACCAAAATTCCACACACCGCGCTTAATTGCTTCCGCTCCTTTTTCACCAAATTCATCTACAACTTCCTTAGCTAAATGGGAAAACATACGGGCAAACATTTGATACATTGATACAGGCTTGAGGTCATCGGAAATTTTATTACTGACATTTTTTTTAGAGTTCATGATTATCTTCCAGTGAGTTGTAGGTAATATTAGAGACTGTCGATTTTAAGTATGGTATTAAAGAGTACATTGACTCCGTTTTCCATGTCATCCCAAAAAACACGCTCTGCAGGATGATGTGTAATTCCTTTTTCACAGGGAACAAATATCATGGCGGAGCGACTAATCCCTGCCATAATCATAGCATCATGACCCGCACCGCTACTCATATGTTGCCAGGTCAGATTTCGTTCTTTACAGATGTTTTTAATAATATCTTTCAGCGTACTATCCATCTCCACAGGTTGTTTAAACGAGATTTCATCCGTATCAATTTCTACAGAACAACGCTTGGCAATTTTAACCCCCTCTCTATGTATATAGCGTATAATATCTTGCACAATAGTTGATGTTCCGGAACGAATATCAAGAGTAAAGCGACATTCACAAGGAATACAGTTAGGGAAGGTGCGAACAAGTCCCTGATATGAGATCATGTTTGTCATCTGGAGCCATGGAACAGGGTTCATCATGAGTCATCAACTTACCTTCGCCGACAGTGAATTCAGCAGTAAGCGCCGTCAGACCAGAAAAGAGATTTTCTTGTCCCGTATGGAGCAGATTCTGCCATGGCAAAACATGGTGGAAGTCATCGAGCCGTTTTACCCCAAGGCTGGTAATGGCCGGCGACCTTATCCGCTGGAAACCATGCTACGCATTCACTGCATGCAGCATTGGTACAACCTGAGCGATGGCGCGATGGAAGATGCTCTGTACGAAATCGCCTCCATGCGTCGGTTTGCCCGGTTATCCCTGGATAGCGCCTTGCCTGACCGCACCACCATCATGAATTTCCGCCACCTGCTGGAGCAGCATCAACTGGCCCGCCAATTGTTCAAGACCATCAATCGCTGGCTGGCCGAAGCAGGCGTCATGATGACTCAAGGCACCTTGGTCGATGCCACCATCATTGAGGCACCCAGCTCGACCAAGAACAAAGAGCAGCAACGCGATCCGGAGATGCATCAGACCAAGAAAGGCAATCAGTGGCACTTTGGCATGAAGGCCCACATTGGTGTCGATGCCAAGAGTGGCCTGACCCACAGCCTAGTCACCACCGCGGCCAACGAGCATGACCTCAATCAGCTGGGTAATCTGCTGCATGGAGAGGAGCAATTTGTCTCAGCCGATGCCGGCTACCAAGGGGCGCCACAGCGCGAGGAGCTGGCCGAGGTGGATGTGGACTGGCTGATCGCCGAGCGCCCCGGCAAGGTAAGAACCTTGAAACAGCATCCACGCAAGAACAAAACGGCCATCAACATCGAATACATGAAAGCCAGCATCCGGGCCAAGGTGGAGCACCCATTTCGCATCATCAAGCGACAGTTCGGCTTCGTGAAAGCCAGATACAAGGGGTTGCTGAAAAACGATAACCAACTGGCGATGTTATTCACGCTGGCCAACCTGTTTCGGGCGGACCAAATGATACGTCAGTGGGAGAGATCTCACTAAAAACTGGGGATAACGCCTTAAATGGCGAAGAAACGGTCTAAATAGGCTGATTCAAGGCATTTACGGGAGAAAAAATCGGCTCAAACATGAAGAAATGAAATGACTGAGTCAGCCGAGAAGAATTTCCCCGCTTATTCGCACCTTCCCTAGCAACGGACCCTGTTCATCATGAAGTTCTACAAAAGCCTTAATTGTTTCGGGATGCCTTCGTGTTGGCACTACCTGATAATCAGAAGAATAAGTTTGAAGTACATCTCGTAGTGTATCTCCATTTTCACTACTGATTCTGTCGCGATCTTTCTCGGTAAATTCACCAGAAATAAAACGGCTACCCAATAGAACGATACCAAACCGGGTACCTTCTTCCTCAATAAATCCAACAACTTCAAAAGTATGATTTAACTGGATCCCATTTTCTTTGAGCATTCTGGCAACTTCCAGGGCTGCAACAACTCCGGCAATTCCATCAAATGCCCCTGCATTGCGTACCGTATCCAGGTGAGAACCGCTGAGAATGGCTGGCAGTTGCGGATTTTTGCCTACCAGCCGACCATAGATATTCCCAACATCGTCTTCGATAATCTCCAGACCTGCCTCACGCATCTGACATTTTATATATTCAACACCTTCACGATACTTTGGCGTAAAACCGATACGGGTCACTCCGCCATTACATGGCTCAGAAATCTCTTTCAGATCGTCAATGTTTTTTTGTACACGAGCAATATTTGTCATTACCATTTCAGTGCTCCAGCATTATTTTTAACATCATTTTGTAGGTTAGTTGCATACCGTCACAGGCTATTTTTCCTATCGATAGTGTCTTTGGTCGATACGCGTATGCTCAGTATCTTGTTCAACACCTGATTCTTTAACAACAACCCCGGCATAAGCCAATGCCACACATTCAGCACATCCTGATGCAGAGTAATTTCGTTTGTAAAAATGGGGTAAACTAAATTTCATCGCTGCCATTGCCTTTTTTGTCAGGTATTAATAAGCAAGATTAACGGATGAGTATCTTTTCCCTAAACATATCTAGTTACATGGAGAAATACTTTGTCTTTTTATGGCTATTATTTGAGCTGAAGAGAATTTTTTTCTATTACGTCATTTTTTTGATTTTAAAAAAGCAAAGTATCTCATTGAATTTTAATGAATATTAAATAATTCACCGATTCTCACTGCAGTAAACAATGGAATATTTTTATCTTTTAATTAAAAACAGAGAAATGAACCTGCTTTCAGTGAACTTACGATAGATAATCTTACCCAAGTAACATGTACCTGGCCCCAGGCGGGGTTTTTAGTTTCAAACACCTTCGGGCTTATGGAGTCTGATTGACTCCACATCAACTTGTATGACGTTTGGCTATGCCAGTTTCACTTCATGCAGGTAACAGCAATCACGACATGATTTTGAGGAAGGCGTTAATTTCGATGGCTCTATCGAAAGCGTAAATCATAAAAGGCGGGAAAAGAGCTGGAGTATCAAGTATCAGCTCATAAAAATTAACAAAGGACGTCCGTTGATATCCTGATTACAGCATCCTAAATACGCTTCCTTCCCTGCGATACCGCAGGCATTTATCCAGGGGCCATCAGGCCCCTGCATCATTTTTAGAACTCGACGCGGCCGCCGAAATTATAACGCCGCCCTTCCAGCATCGACGTTTGCCGATATGACGTGGCGTAAATCGGGTTCACATTAAACAGATTGTAGATACCGCTCATCAGCGTAACGTGCTTATTCAGGTGATAACGCGCACCTAAATCAACCAGCGCATAGGCCTCTGTTGAACTGGATTTGCCGATATCCGGTGAATTGCTGCGCCAGCTTGCCTTGGTCCACAGTTCCAGATCGTTCGTCGTATTCCAGGTCAGTGAAACGTTGGCCATGCTGCTTGGGAAATCGCTCAGCGCGTAACCCTTATAGTCACCGCTTTTCTGCTCACTGTGCGTATAGGTGTAGTTCACGTTGGCTTTCAGCGCGGCGGTGGCCTGCCAGTCGCCGTTCAGCTCCAGACCATAAATCTCCGCATCACCCACGTTAATGTATTGCGACACGGTGTCAGCGGTATAGCCATTGTATTGACACTGCTGGGTAGCAGAGGAAGTACAGATGGTGTGATCGCTGATTTTGTCCTTGAATTTGGTATGGAAGATGGTGGCATCCAGCGCCAGCGCATCTTTCTGCCAGTACACGCCCAGTTCGGTGTTGATGCTCTGTTCCGGCTTCAGGTCATCATTACCAATACCGATTTCAGAATAGGGATAAGCACCATAGACGCTGGTAAAACCGGCATTATTCTGACGCAGGTCCGGCTTCTTATAACCCGCGGAAACGCCCCCTTTCAGCGCCCAGGCTTCATCAATGGTCCAGTTACCGTACAGCTTCGGCGTCACGTGGTAGCCAAAATAGCTATCATGATCCAGACGCGCTGAGGTCGTCAGCGTGAAGTCCGGCACCATCATCCACGCATCTTCCGCAAATACCGCCCAACCATGGCGGGTGATCTTGCTGACCGGGGTCACGCCAGGTGCCTGTTTATCTTCTATGCCGAAAGTGTCGTTCAGTTCGTTGCGCGTAAAATTCACGCCCAGCGTTAACTTGTGATCGGCCAGCGTAAAGGTGTTCGCACTATTGGCTTCGAAGTTATTCTGCTTAATAAACTGCGAATCCATGCCGGGCACGCGATACTCCGTGCGGGCTTTCTCGTAGCTGATAAAGTTCTTCACTTCTACGAGGTCATCGCCGTACCAGGCGTGCTGTGAAAGCGAGGCCGCATCGCGGTCAAAGCCCCAGTACCACTGCTTATCGTTGTGGGTTTTCTCCTGATTGCCTTTGGAGGCGTTCAGATCCCAAAGCTGAGTATCGGTGGGCGACATCGAAATCGTTGCATCCAGATTCCCTGCCTGATGTTTAACAAAACGTTCTTTGGTCGGGCTATCATCATCGCGGCGGTCAAGGTAATCCGCCCCCACGCTCACCCCGAGCTTGCCCGGGATCACCGGCCCCATAAAGAAAGCGTTGGTCTGGTTGGTATTACCGTATTCGCTTTTCTCCTGCAGGAAGTAATTATCCTCCAGCACTCCCGTCCATTTATCGAGGTTGTAAGCCTTTTTGGTGATGACGTTAACCACGCCGCCGATGGAGTCCGAACCATACAGCGAGGACATCGGCCCGCGAATCACCTCAACCCGTTCGATGGCGGCCAGCGGCGGCATAAAGGCCGCCTCAGTCCCAATATGGTGCCCGTAAGGCCGGGATTCGCGGGTAGACTGCTTAATGCCGTTGACCATAAACGAGGTATACGACGAATCCATACCGCGCATCTGCACATCGCCGGTTGCCAGGCTGCCGTGACCGTTGCCCACCAGCACACCCGGCATTTCGCGGATGGCTTCCGTCACGTTCTGATTCGAACGGGTATTCAGCGCTTTCTCATCGAGCACAGAGATCGTCGCGGGTGCCTCGCGTCTCTCCTGGCTGAATCCGGTGGCGGTCACCACCATCTGCTCTTCGTTGACGGGCGTGCTGTCTGCTGCGTAAACGGCCGCTGGCAGATTGGCGAAGGCGAGCGCAATCGCCACGTCCATGCGTGTCTTAATCGTCACAAAAAAGTCCTTAAAATTTAGTTAGATCAATCTTGAGAATGTAGTCAGCCTGGTCGGTTTTTTCGTCCTGTTTGACGCTGGCATAAAGCGTTCTGCCATCCGCAGAAAGCACCAGGCTGTTGGGCATGGCCGCCGTTTTGATAGTGTGTTTGACACCGTTAGTTTTCGCGTCAATCACGCTAATCGAGCGATCGTTGCGATGGGTAACGTAGATCTCATCGCGCGCGGCGTTATACAGCACCGCAATCGAGTTAGGCGTGGCAATACGCTGAACCAGCTTGCCGGAGTCCAGTTGCACCACCAGCACATCGCGGGTATTGGTATCAGCGATGTACCCGACTCCCGCAGCGCTATTCAAGGCGATATTGAGGAAATAATGCTCAGTTTCAGCCGGATCAACCTTCACACGGGAAAGCAGTTTTGATGTTTTGCCATCAAGGGTAACCAGCTCCCCATTACCGGTGACCACATAAACCTTCTCACCCGTAGCATCCACAGCAAAACCCACCGGCTCGATTTTGCCGATTGTTTCCAGCAACTGTTGTTTACGCGTATCGACGACCCAAAGCAGGCCTTTGTCTTTACGTCCAATCCCGGAAACGTACAGGCGTTGATTCTGCTTATCGAGCACGACTTCACGCACGTGGGCCTTTTTATCAGGATCCGAATCATCGCTGAGCTGAATAGTTTTAATCACTTTGTTGGTCAGCGTATCCAGAAGCGTGACTGAACCGTCCAGGGCGTTACCCAAATACAGGATATGGTTTTCTTCATCCAGAGAGAGCGCAAAGGTACGGCGCTCGGTGGCTATCTTCTCATTAATCTGCAGAGAGTCGGCGGCCAGGCGAAACACCACGCCGGCCGTTTTATCTTTCTCAAAGGAGGGGGCCGAGGCGGCAAAGATCGTCTTCTGACCGTTATCATAGGCCAGCTCATAAACCCCATGACCCAATGGTTGTGAGCGGAAATCCTTCTCGCTGAAATCCTTTGCCGACGCGCAAAAAGCATGAAGAGATAATGAAATGGCCAGCGCGCAGAGCGTGGCTTTCTTTACAGATGCTGTAGACATGTAATTTTTCTTTACAGTAGTTTACGGAATGCAAACAATAATGAATATGAATATCATTTGCAATTGCATGGTCCTCCATACTCCCTACCAAGTTTTGTGTTGTAATCGAAGCGGCAGCGGTTTACACGTGCGCTGAAATGGCTACAGGTCACGCAGAGGATTAACTACATAAACTGCTGTAATATCCGGACTAATTCCGCCAGACTCCCCGCCTGCATCTTCTCCATCACTCTTGCCCGATGCACCTCTACCGTGCGTACAGCAATGTTCATCATCTCCGCAATCTCCCGATTCATCAGTCCCTTCACCACCAGCAGAGCCAGTTCACGCTCTTTGGGCGTCAGTTGCTGATAGCTGGTCAGGATTTGATGCCGTGAAAACGCCTCGCCGGAGACCACCAGCGCACGATCCAGCGCGGTTTGCAGCGGCTGGGCAGAAACCGGTTTTTGCAAAAAATCCACCGCCCCGCGCTTCATCTGCTCTACCGCCATCGGCACGTCGCCATGCCCGGTCAGAAATACCACCGCCAGCGAACTGCCACGCTGACGTAGCGCCTCATGAACGCCCTGACCGTCAAGCACTGGCATCCGCATATCCAACAGCACCACGCCAGTCTGATAGAGGTCGGCCTGTGCCAGAAATGTTTCCCCCTCCTCCCAGCACAACGCTTCATAACCCAGGCTTTCCAGCAAAAATGCGCATGCGCTGGTGACCGCCAGATCATCATCCAGCAGATGAATTATCGCCATGGCTGCTCTTGTCCTCTTGTTGCGAAAAATTCAGCATGACGGCGACGCCGTTGTGCCCGTCAGGTGCGGCGCGGTTGATGATGTTGATCTCCCCCCGGGCGAAGCGCACCAGACGCTGACAAATCACTAATCCCAGCCCCATCCCCTCTTTTCGACGGGTTTTAAAGGGCTGAAACACCTGACTCAGCTGTGCATCATCAATACCGCCGCCGTTGTCCTGCAAGGTGATACTGACGACTCCGGGTTTCCGGACGGCGCTGATCCACAGCATTTTCGCCCCCGCCTGCGCCGCGTTGAGGATCAGATTCGCCAGCACCTGCTCCAGCAGTACCGGCGGCAATACGAGCGTCACTGAACGATCGACATCGCTGTTCAGCAGCAGTTGGGGAAATTGCTGCGGCACACGCAGCCACTGCCAGACATGGTCAATCGCCTGGCGAACGCTAATCTGTTCCCACTCATCCGCCAGCATGGGCTTCCCTTGCGCCTGACTAACCCAGTGGCGCAGATTACGTAACGTATCCGCCCCGCGCTGGGCCTGATGGTCAATATGCTCCAGCGCGGGAAGCAACGGATGCTGCCGATCCTGTTTCTGCAAACGGATCGTACACCCCTGCGCATAATGGCGGATGGCGGACAGCGGTTGATTAAGTTCGTGGGCGAAGCCCGAGGTCATCTCACCCAGGACGCTCATCTGCCTTGCCGTTTCCAGGGCCTGCTCCTGCTCGCGCAACTGCACGGCGTTGCGTTCCAACTGCCTGCCGCGCCGTCGCACCAGTAGCATCACCCAGATATAGTTTAGCGTTAGCAGCAACAGGGCCAGTGCGGTTCCGCCCATGATGAACTGGTGCTGGATCAGCCAGCTTTTAACATCCAGCCACAGCCGCCGCTGCTGAGGATGCTGCCGGACTTCGCGCAACAGTGCCTCTACCTGGCTGGTCGAGGCCGCCGCGCCCCAGTGAAAGGCGGCATCCTCTGGCGCATTAAACAATGCGCGGGTCACCCGATCGGCCAGCGCATCGCTGACTTCGGGCAGCGCGGCAAACGACCAGTCGGGGTACAGCGGCGTGCTGGTCAGGCAAGGAATGACCGCAGCACGGCGAATAACCGCCACAAAATCGGCTTTATTCACCAGCCCTTCGTCGGCCATTTTTTCCAGCAGGCAGGTCGGCACAATCGCCGCATGCACCACCTGTTCACGCAACAGATAGATCAGCGCATCGGCGGGAAAGCCGGTAAAACGCAGATGGAGGTCGCGCTCCGGTCTCAGTCCGGCGTCGCTCAGCGCCTTCATTCCCAGCAAATAACCGCCGAAAGCCTGGGGATCGATAGCCCCTACCGTCTTGCCGATCAGGTCAGTCGCTGACGAAATACCGCTATTGCGACGCGTTAAAATCACGCTACCTATCACGTTGCCCGTTCCGAGCGATGAGCGTAAAGAGGCCAGCCAGCGCAGCGGAGAGTAGCTATTTAGCTGCACAAACTGCGCTGGATTGGTCACCACGAACTGTACGGAACCGTTATTCACCGCTTCCTGCATCTGCTGTAGATCCAGCGGCTGAATATGGAACTGCTGGTCCGGTAACTGTTGATTAAGTGCGGCTTCCAGCGGCTGCCAGTGGCTGCGGGTAAAAACCTCGCCCCGCATCGCCAGAACGCCGATATTCCATGAGTCCGCCCATGCCTGAGCATTCAGCAGTAATGCCGATGCCAGCAGCGCCAGACGTCGCCGTTTTTTTGCTCTCACCCGATTATCCCTGTTCATTATGTTGTTTTAGATCAACAACCCGCCGGGTATGTGGTTAACCACAATAGAGCTGCCCCCGCCGCGATTTTTACACTGTAAATCATCAACATTCTTTATTCATCACATGCAAATCAACGACGTGACAAATGTTTAGTTGTTGCCGCGCGAGGGAGAAAATATGGACAGCAGTAAACGACAGTTTCTGGCGCAGCTGGGCGTTCTCAGCGCCGGCGCGTCTCTGGTTCCGCTGGCGCAGGCGAAATTCCCCTTTTCGCCTGCGCGCCGTGAAGGTTCCCCTCGCCACCGCTACGCGATGCTCGTCGATCTGCGCCGCTGTATCGGTTGCCAGGCTTGCACCGTCAGCTGTGCGATAGAAAATCAGACGCCGCAGGGGGAGTTTCGCACTCACGTCAATCAGTATCAGGTGCAGCTTGATGATGAAGTGACCAACGTTCTGCTCCCGCGACTGTGTAACCATTGTGACAATCCGCCCTGCGTGCCGGTCTGCCCGGTGCAGGCCACTTTTCAGCGTGAAGACGGCATTGTGGTGGTGGATAACACCCGCTGCGTGGGCTGTGCCTACTGCGTACAGGCTTGTCCCTACGATGCGCGTTTTATCAATCATGAGACGCAGACTGCCGATAAATGCACTTTCTGCGTTCACCGCCTGGAAGCCGGGCTGCTCCCCGCCTGCGTGGAGTCCTGCGTTGGCGGTGCGCGCGTCATCGGTGATATCAACGATCGGCAGAGCCGCATCTCGCAGATGCTCGCTTTGCACCATGACGCCATCAAGGTACTGAAGCCGGAAAACGGCACCTTGCCCCACGTATTCTATCTCGGGCTGGATGAGGCGTTTGTGACGCCTCTGATGGGCCATGCCCAACCCGCACTCTGGCTGGAGGTCTGAATGACACACGCATTGATCATCGAAGAGGTGCTGGCGCGTCCGCAGGAGGTGAGCTGGTTACCGTGGGCGGTGCAATATTTCTTTTTTATCGGCATTGCCGCCTGCGCCGCACTCTTTGGCTGCGCGCTCCACTGGCGTAAAAATCCGAACCCGAAGCTGGAAAACCTGACGCTGCTGATCGCCCTGACCTGCGCCATTACTGCCCCGCTGGCGCTGACGGCGGATCTGCATCAGACCGCTCGCTTCTGGCATTTCTACGCCTATCCCACGCCATGGTCGTGGATGCCCTGGGGCGCGCTGTTCCTGCCGCTGTTCACGTTGTTTTTAGGCTTGTGGTTTGTGGCGCAGTGGGTCAAACAGCTCTTCAATAAAAGTTACGGCGTCACCAAATGGATTGCTCTTGTCAGTGCCCTCACGGCGGTTGGCCTGCTGGTCTACACCGGACGTGAAGTTTCAGTTGTCCAGGCGCGCCCGGTCTGGTTCAGCTATGCCTTCCCACTGGCGATGTTCTTCAGCGCGCTGCAAACCTTTTTCGCCCTGCTGATTGTGGCAACTCGCGATAATTTTCCCCTTCAGCGACGCCTGGCGCGGTGGCAACTCTCGGCGCTGATTCTGCTGGCCGCGGTGGTGGCGATGTGGGTCAGCGGCGATACCCTGTCCGGCACTGCGATACGGCAATGGCTGGCGATCTCGCCTTCCGCCCGCCATTACGCCCTCGGCTGGCTGGCCTTCTGGCTGATTTCGCTGCTCTTTTGCACACAGGCGTTGCGCCGCCCGTTGGGGTTGCCGCTGCGCAGTGTGCTGGTCCTCAGCGCCATGGCGCTGTGCTGGTTAATGCGCTGGACGCTGCTGATTCAGGTACAGACCCTGCCGAAATTTAACGCCCAGTTCAACCCTTACACTCTGCCCGCCGGGACCGATGGCTGGCTGGCTATCCTCGGGACGTTTGGCCTGTGGATAGCGCTGCTTATTATCGTTAGTGAAACCGTGAACGGACTCGCAAGGAGAATGCAACATGGCTAATTTAACCCGTCGTCAGTGGCTTAAAGTCGGCCTCGCCGCAGGCGGAATGGCCACCTTCGCCCTGAGCTATCGTGATGTGGCAAAGCGCGCCATCGACGGCCTGCTCAACGGCACTTCCGGTAAAATCACTCGCGACCGGCTCTTCGGCAACGCCCTGATCCCGGAGGCTAATGCCAATACGGGCTGGCGGCAAAATCCACAACAGGTCATTTCGATGACCCAATGTTTTGGCTGCTGGACGCAGTGCGGCGTAAGGGTGAGAGTGGATAGCGAGAAAGGCAAAGTGCTGCGCATTGCGGGTAATCCGTATCATCCCCTTTCCCACGAGCATCACATCGACTCTGCGGTCCCCTTTTCAACCGCGATGGAACAGCTCGCTGGTGAAAAGGGTCTGGATGGCCGCTCTACCGCCTGCGCACGAGGAGCCACGCTTCTGGAGGGATTATACAGCCCGCTGCGCATCCTTGAGCCAATGAAGCGCGTGGGTAAGCGCGGCGAAGGGAAATGGCAGCGCATCAGCTTTGAACAGTTGGTGAAGGAAGTGGTAGAAGGCGGCAATCTGTTTGGCGAGGGGCACGTTGACGGCCTGCGGGCGATTTATTCCCCGACGACGCTCATCGACCCGCAGCATCCGGGATTTGGTCCGAAATCCAACCAGCTGCTGGTCACCAATACCAGCGACGACGGGCGCGATACCTTTCTGCGCCGCTTCGCGCTGAACAGTTTCGGCAGCAAAAACTTCGGTGCCCACGGTTCGTACTGCGGACTGGCCTATCGCGCAGGTTCCGGGGCGTTAATGGGCGATCTGGATAAAAACCCGCACGTGAAGCCCGACTGGGTTCACGTGGCGTTCGCCCTGTTCATGGGCACCTCGCCCGCGCAATCCGGTAACCCGTTTAAGCGTCAGGCCAGACAGCTCGCCAGCGCCCGCTTGCGTGATGATTTTCAGTATGTCGTTGTCGCACCGGCACTGCCGCTTACCACGGTGATGGCTGACGATCGCGGACGCTGGCTGCCGGTGATCCCCGGGAGTGATTCGGCGCTGGCGATGGCGATGATTCGCTGGATTATCGAGAACCAGCGTTACAATGCCGACTATCTGGCGATACCCGGCGCGCAGGCAATGCAGCAGGCTGGGGAGAAAAGCTGGAGCAACGCCACCCATCTGGTGATTACCGATGAACTGCCTGAGCTCGTTGGACAGCATTTAACCCTTGCCCACCTGAACGCGAACGCTGCCAGCGAACCGATGGTGGTCAGTGATAGCGGTGAACTTGTCGCCGCCAGCGACTGCCCCCGTGCGGCACTCTTTGTTACCCGCCAGCTTACGCTCGTCAGTGGACAAACGGTCACGGTCAAAAGCGGCTTTCAGCTGCTGAAAGAGTCGGCTGAGAAGCTTACCCTCGCGCAGTACAGCCAGCAGTGCGGCGTTCCGGAGATGAAAATAGTCGCCCTGGCGCAGGCGTTCACCGCTCACGGACGCCGGGCCGCCGTGATCACCCACGGCGGGATGATGGCCGGGAACGGTTTTTATAACGCCTGGGCAGTGATGATGCTTAACGCGCTGATCGGCAATCTCAGCCTGCAAGGCGGCGTGTTCGTCGGCGGCGGCAAGTTTAACGGCGCAACCGACGGACCACGTTACAACATGGAGAGCTTTCCCGGCAAAGTGAAGCCCAAAGGGCTGAGTATTGCGCGCAGTAAAACGGCGTATGAATCTTCCGAAGAGTATCGCAACAAAGTGGCGGCGGGCGTTTCGCCCTTCCCGGCCAAAGCGCCGTGGTATCCGTTCGTTGCCGGGCAGTTGACCGAGCTGCTCACCTCCGCGCTGGAGGGCTACCCCTATCCGCTGAAGGCGTGGATCTCCAATATGACCAACCCGCTGTACGGCGTTCCGGGACTCCGCGCGGTGGCGGAAGAAAAACTGAAAGATCCGCAACGCTTGCCGCTGTTTATCGCCATCGATGCTTTCATGAATGAGACCACCGCGCTGGCCGACTATATCGTTCCGGACACTCACAATTTCGAAAGCTGGGGGTTCAGCACCCCGTGGGCCGGGGTCGCCAGTAAAGCCACCACTGCCCGCTGGCCGATAGTCCCTTCCGCCACCGCCAGTTCCGCTGACGGTGAGCCAGTGGCGATGGAGTCATTTTGCATCGCGGTGGCAAAGCGCCTGAATCTACCGGGGTTTGGCGAAAACGCCATCACCGATGCTCAGGGTAACCGCTACCCGCTAAACCGGGCTGAAGACTATTATCTGCGTATAGCCGCCAATATTGCGTTTATGGGTAAAGCGCCGGTTGGCGAAGCCGTCTCTGAGGATCTTACGCTCAGCGGCGTGCAGCGCATCCTGCCCGTAATCAGCCAGACGTTGAAAGCAGACGAAGTCCGCCGCGTGGCCTTTATCTATTCGCGTGGTGGGCGCTTCGCCCCGGATAAAAGCGGGCGCACTGATGGTCGCGTCGGCAACCAATGGGAAAAGCCGCTGCAAATCTGGAATGCGCAGGTGGCAGCGCATCGCCACGCCATTACCGGCGAGCGCTACAGCGGCTGCCCGGCATGGTACCCGGCCAGATTGTCGGACGGACGTTCGGTAGATGAACTATTTCCAGCGCAGCAGTGGCCGCTAAAGCTGATCTCGTTTAAATCTAACACCATGGCCAGCGCCTCGACGGTGATCCCGC
Organism: Klebsiella sp. RHBSTW-00215; assembly: GCF_014103785.1. Taxonomy (NCBI): domain Bacteria; kingdom Pseudomonadati; phylum Pseudomonadota; class Gammaproteobacteria; order Enterobacterales; family Enterobacteriaceae; genus Klebsiella; species Klebsiella sp. RHBSTW-00215. The sequence goes on along the minus strand of NZ_JABXQS010000001.1, from coordinate 4,551,012 downwards.
GCTTGCATCACCTTAAGCCGACCAACCTGGTGGCGCTGAATCCGCAGGACGGCAGCCGTTACGGGCTGGCGCACGGTGACAGAGTGCGTATTTCAACCCCCGGCGGCCAGGTTGAAGCGGAGATCAGTCTGTTAAGCGGTGTAATGCCCGGGGTTATTGCCGTTGAGCACGGCTACGGGCATCGGGAAATGGGCGCAGCACAGCACACGCTTGACGGCGAAGCGCTGCCGTTTGCGGCGCAGATAAAATCCGGCATTAACATTAACGATCTGGGATTTGCCGATCCGACGCGCGAGGTCAGCAACACCTGGCTGGACTGGGTCAGCGGCGCTGCGGTGCGCCAGGGGCTACCGGCGAGGATTGAGCGGGTGTAGCGCTTTCCCTGTGGGTAAGACCGGTACTTTGCTGTTTGTCCTGAAGCGATGTTTTTCAGGTGATTAACAGTAAAAGTACCGGTCAGTTTTTGGTTGAAAAAATATAGCCAGGCCAGCGCTAGCGTTGATATTGTCGAAGGTGTCCTGTTATTTTAAAGGGCGGTTAAATAATATATTGACGCTGTAGTCAATTTTGTATGACACAGCATTTTGAATGTTCTTTTTAAGAACTAGCTAGCTTATCTATTGGATGAAATTTACAGACTAATATCACGAGTTCAAGCAGAATACTCCTGCTCATTCGGTACATTACAACCGATGATGACATGCCTGGAGTGAATGAATGAGGCGATAGATTGTAAAGCCCGGTCAGCCTCAGGCACCTTCCCCGCGGATGATTGAAATACATGCCATAACCCTTCCCATACCTCAAGCGTCACCGCCACTCCGGCCTTCTCAGCCCTCTCAGATAAACGTAAAGCGTCATCCAGCAGCAATTCATCGCTCCCAACCTGAATAAATAAAGGTGGAAGACCCGTTAGTTCTCCAAACAGCGGTGATACCAAAGGAGAACCTCGCTCGTGTTCAGAACAATAATAGCGGACGGTCATCAGTAAATCCTCAACGCAAATGAGAGGATCCAATGCGCGACAGCGCGTTATGCTCGGTGCTGAAAGCGTAAAATCTAACATTGGAGAGAGTAAAATAGCCGAATCGGGCAAGGGATCTCCGTGCTGTTTTAACAATAACATCAGCGACATGACCAGTCCGCCGCCGCTGGAATCTCCGGCCAGCATGATTTCAGTGGCGGAGTATCCTTCAGCAAGCAACCATAACCAAACCTGTCGACTATACAACAAAGCCGCAGGAAATGGATTTTCTGGTGCCAAAGGGTATTCAACCACCAGAATCCGGCAGTGAGAATAATGCGCGAGATATGCGACTAGCTTACGGTGGGTCAAGCAGGAGCCCTGCGAGTTACCGCCACCGTGAAAATAGAGAATAACTTTGCCATTGGTATTCTCTTGCGAAGAGATCCACTCAGCGGAAATGCCTTCACTGTCGACGCTTTCAATACTCGTTCCGACGGGTAATGTTGCCTGGCTGGCGGAAGACTCCCAGGACTGACGTTGAATATCAAGCGGCGTGTTGAGCAAAAAATCGACACCATCCGCATACGCTGCAAAAAGTCTTTTTTTACGGTCGTTCGCTTCTTTACTTAGCGTCATTATTCCAGAGCTCCCTGTTCAAAACCCACGGTATGCGGAGAATTATCTATTTTTATACTCGATTTCTGGCAATCTCACCACGCCATCCACCCTTTAAGATTAATCAGCGTTATTTAGACGCACAGGTAATTAATATAAGAATATTCCCTTCACCATTACATTCAGGAACGCATCAATAATTTTTCATTATTCATATTTACATTGTCACCGACAAGTGACAATGTCTATGTCACCACTTGGTGATAAAGGGGAATACTATGTTGACTCATACAAATAAAAATACAGGACGTCGTCGATTTCTTCGCCTACTGGGAGGTGCGTCGATTCTGCTCTTGCCTGTGCTAAACGGCTGCACCAACACAGCGAAATCAACCGCGATCGCTGCGCCAGTCAACGATGGAGATCCTCGCTATCGCTGGCTGGCGGTGGCCGCACGGGCCCCCAGTTCGCACAATATGCAGCCCTGGAAGGTCGCTTTGACTTCCCGACCGGACAAAATGGCGCTGTATGTCGACACCGGGAGTCTGTTACCCGCAGCCGATCCGCAGTGTCGGCAAACCATGATCTCCCTGGGCGGATTTATTGAACTGCTGTGTATGGCGGCAAATGCCGATGGCGTTCGCTGCGAGGTGGAACAACTTGCGCCCAATAAAGATGCAAATCAGCCAGTTGCCCTCTTCACCTTTACCCGGATGCAAGCCGCGCAGGAGCCGGACGGATTGCTGCCTTTTGCTGCTTCGCGTCGGGTCAATAGAGAGACATTTCACCAGAATGCGTTAATTTCAGAGGAGCGCTTGTCTCTGCTGCTCGCAGCCGGGAGTCGCCGGGACGCCGTCGCCCACGGTAGCGTGCAAACCGGGAAAATATCTGAAATCAGCGCCCAGGTCGCTGAGGCCTGGCGAATAGATTTGCAACAACCGGAAATCATGCTGGAAATGCTCAAGGTCACCCGTATCGGACGGCGTGAGATTGAACATTACCGTGATGGTATCGCCATTCAGGGATTTCTGCCCGAACTGGCCGAGCGACTGGGGATGTTTCCACGCGACCGCGTACCCGAGCAAAACTCGGCAATGATGAAAAGCATGCGTGAAATGGGTGAGCAGCAGGCAAGCAGCGCTGCGGGGTGGGTGTGGCTGGTCACTACAGGCAACTCTCGCTCGCAGCAGATTGCAGCTGGACGCGCATTTGTCCGCTTACATTTAAGGGCCACGCAGCTCGGTATCGCCCTGCAGCCAATGTCACAGGCGCTGGAAGATTATCCTGCGATGATTGAAAGCCAGCAGAAGCTCTACCAGATCTTAACCGTTACGCCAGAAAAAGAGACGGTACAGATGCTTGCTCGTATAGGGTATGCTGACCCTGCGCCGCTCTTGCCGCGCCGAAACCTTCCTGATCTGGTCATTTAATTGGAGCGTCAATGTCTTCCCGAGAATCCGCAAAACGCCATCCCCCGCGCGATCGTAATAAAACGCAGGGGATTATCCTTAATGCGGTCGGCAACATATTAATCCGTGACGGGGCAGCAGGACTTGGCATTAACGCAGTTGCCAGGGAGGCGGGTGTTGATAAGGTTCTGATATACCGATATTTTGGTGGCCTTGATGAGCTGTTGACCGCGTTTGGATCATACGGCGGTTTCTGGCCTTCCGTCGATGAACTTCTGGCCGGGTATGATATTGCCGCCATGCCTTTCAGCGCGCGCTTGCAGCTGTTTATCGATAAGATCATTGATGCCTTGCGTGCTCGTCCGCTGACGCAGGAAATCCTGGCGATGGAAGTCAGCAGCCCTAACGTATTGACAGAGATCCTCAACGTTTCGCTGGAGCGCTGGGGGCTGGACGTTAAAGTACGGCTGGCGGAAGGCTATCCGGGCGATGTTGAGAAGCTGAATATCATCATTACCACCCTGTTTGCGGGAATACAGTATTTTATGCTGAAGTCGAGAAGCACCCCCACCTTTGGTGGCATCGCCATTCAGGAGGATGAGGGGTGGAAATCGATTAAAGAGAGTCTCAACTGGCTATGCGAAAAAATAGTGGATGAACCCGCGCAACGATAACCGATTGTCACATTGACACCAGAGATTCATTCAGCTTCCAACTGCCCCACCTCCACCTCCACCTCCACCTCCAGCGCCTGCGCCTGCGCCTGCGCCTGCGCCTGCGCGAGGGTCATAAAATTCTGCGGGGGGCGCAAGATGAATTTATATCCATATGGTAAGAGGTGTTATTTTGCCTGTTCCTTGTTATTCTGCAAAATTGTTGCTTAGGTGATTATCATTCAGAATATTGATTATTCAGGGAATGTCCTGGCAGCATGCTGTACTTGCCGACTCGATATCCAGACCAACAAAACGAAGTCCGGCGAGCTTATTCACATCTGCCATGCAGGTGTTTTTGCCACAGGGAGAATAACCGTGAAATTTGCATCAATCCCTTTCAATCAAAATCAGGTGGGATGGCCGCTTAATGAGATTGACCGCCAAATACAACCGCAGCTGAGCGGAGATATCAACGCTGATTGGGTCGTCATTGGCTCCGGCTATGCTGGCGTGAGCTTTGCCCGCCGGTTAGCCAGCTTCAACCCGCAGCTGAAAATTGTGCTTATTGACGCCGAATCTGCGGCGACCAGCTCCTCCGCCCGAAATTCAGGGTTTGTTATTGGCCTGCCGCATAATATCGGTAGCTCTACCGCCGAGTTGAAAAAAGCGCAGGACTATCGCGCCCTGCTCCAGGAAGGGATCCGCCTGCTAGAAGAAACGGTGACTGCACAGCAGATTGAGTGTGAGTGGGAAAACGTTGGCAAATATCACTGCCAGATTGACCCATCCAGCGAAGCCATTATGCAGGAGTACGTTGATAACCTTCAGCTTATGCAGGAACCCTACAGCCTGTTGAATAGAGAAGAGCTGTATCAGAAGCTGGGAACTCGGATCTACAGTAAAGGCATCTATACCCCCAGCTGTATTCTGGTGAATCCGGCAAAACTGATTGCGGGCCTCGCGCGCCATCTCCCGGAAAACGTCACGGTTTACCATCAGACGCCAGCGCTGGCTATTCACAACGAAAACGGCGGCATCAGGGTGACAACCCTACAGGGAACGATTCAGGCCAGGCAGATTATGCTGGCGACTAATGCGCTTTCTCGTGAACTCTCTCCAGTGATAAGTCGCCAGGCGTCAATGGCGACCTATGCCAGCATCACCGCCCCGCTTACGGCTGAACAGCGCCAGCGTCTGCCCGCAATGGAAAGCTGGGGGCTGACGCCGGTGAATGCCATCGCCGGGGCCACGCTGCGCTATACCCGAGATCATCGTTTTCTGATTCGCCAGCATGTCGATCCGGCGCTGCGGGGCATCATCACTGCGGGACAAACCGCCAACGCCGCGCGCCAGCATCTGGCGTTATTCCACAATGCCTACCCGGAACTGCGAGATGTGCCGCTGGAAAGGACCTGGTCCGGGACTATTAGCGTGACCCGCAACGGTGCGCCGGTCTGGGGGCGACTTGCGCCGCAGGTGTGGACCGCCGGAGGCTGTAACGGTGCCGGGGTGTCAAAACAAACCATCGCCGGAACGCTGCTCGCCGACCTGGCACTGGGGCAGGATAACCCGCTGATCGCGGCCATGCAGTCGCTGGGGCAGGCAAACTTTATGCCGCCTTCCCCGTTCCTCGATATCGGCGTGGCGGGCGCTTTGTGGAAAGAGCGCTATATGGGGCGTAAAGAAACGGCGATGTAGTCGCCGCTGGCGGGAGTTAAACAGGTTTCAGTCGGCAGGATTGAAACCTGTTGTCTGGCTTAATCCGGGATCGCTTCACCTTTACGCAGCGTCAATACTTCAAACCCCTGCGCGGTGACGGCAATGGTGTGTTCCCATTGCGCCGAAAGCTTCTTATCGCGGGTGACTACCGTCCAGCCGTCTTTTTTGTTTTTTATCCGGCTATCGCCCTGATTCACCATCGGTTCAATGGTAAATACCATCCCTTCTTTAAGTACGGCACCGGTACCGGGTTTGCCGTAGTGCAACACCTGAGGATCTTCGTGCATCTCTATACCGACGCCGTGTCCGCAGTACTCTCTGACCACGCTGTAGCCGTTGCTTTCAACATAGGACTGGATCGCATGGCCGATGTCGCCCAACGTCGCGCCCGGTTTAACGACCTTGATCCCCTTCCACATCGCTTCATAGGTTTTCTTCACCAGCCGACGAGCCAGTGGCGAAACATCACCAATCAGGTACATCTTGCTGGAGTCGGCAATTAGCCCGCCTTTTTCCAGCGTAATGTCGACGTTAACAATCATGCCGGATTTCAGATGTTCCGTTTCCTTCGGCATACCGTGGCAAACCACGTCATTGATCGACGTATTTAGTACGTAGGGGAAATCATACTGACCTTTACTGGCCGGGCGCGAATGCAGCTCGTTGACGATAAAATCCTCAACCCGATTGTTGATGGCCATGGTGGTGACGCCAGGCTGAATAAAGGTATCCAGCATGTCAAAGACCGAGGCCAGCAGTTCGCCTGCGTGGCGCTGGCGGGCGAGTTCGTCAGTGGTTTTAATGGGAATTGATAGCATTGATCACCTCCAGCAAACGATCGGAGCCGGACTTCAGCATCATCAGTTTAATTTGCTGATGGTTAAGCTCAGGATAAAGCTCGCTCATCATTCCAAGGCGGATCCAGTACTCCGCCTGCGCGTTGACCGAACGCGACATCGCCTTGCTGGCATCACGGATGTCGTCATGCAGCAGGTCAGAAATTTTCACAATACCCATTTATACGTACCGTAACGATTTATATATGCATCGTATATTACGCCACCTCGGTTAAGCGGACAACATTGGCGACCCATGTTTTTTGAAGCCCGCACGATCAATATTAAAATCATTCACTCGACTAACGTTATCATCAGGCCTGTAGCAGAAGTTTCTTCCTTAACCCTGACCTGGATATAATTCGACTCAAATACTTTCTGATAACTGCAAATCTCAACACTGAGAACCGTTCCTTCTTAATTTCACGAACTCACCTCGCTTACCTGGCAACTCATCAGTATGTATTGAGCATCTTTACGCTTATGGTGATCTATTAACGGCACAAGTCGCCTGAAATGTTCACTTGCACAATGCAGGTCAAGCGCCGCCCGATCCGGCCACTCTTCGATAAAAATGAAATGACCCGGATCTTTTTCATCAATATACAGATCATAAGCGATGCAAAGAGGTTCCTTTTTAGTGGACGCTATTAACTCGCGGTACAAAGGCATAACAGCCTCAATATCCTCAGGTTTTATAAAATCTTCGGCGATGACTTTTAACATTCCAACCTCCATGAAAAAGAAGAATGTGTACACTATGGCGTAAAGAGATTTTTGGCAAAGGTAACAATGGCCAGAAAATTGCGGGAAGCCAGGGGATGATACCGAGGTTTGCAACCGACGATCCTGACTCACGAGTCGGCTATTATAGCGCTGGCGATGCTGGGTATGGGCGTTTTGCTGCCGCTGTTTCGATTTCTGGTCCCGCTGGTCTATTTCTGGCCGCATCCCTATGCCCAGATCATTCTTTTGCTTAGCGATTTTGTGCTGCTGCTAACGGGCGGCTTGTTATTTTTGACGTTTCGCTCCATGCTCCGGGGATCTGAACAGAAAATGAGAATAAGGGGTTCATCTGACTATGGCAGTGGTGGTTAATCTGGACAAAATGCTGGTAGAGAGAAAAATGACGTCCAGGGCGCTGGCGGCTTATGTCGGGATCACCGAGCAGAACCTGTCGCTGCTCAAATCGGGAAAGGTGAAAGGTATTCGTTTTGATACGCTGGCAAAAATCTGCCAGGCGCTGGAGTGTCAGCCAGGCGATATTCTCGCCTGGGAAGCGGATTAACGCCCTTTATCAATCATACAGTTCCACTGTTGGCTCACGCTGCTCTGGCTGGTGGCTATCTGTAGCGACAGGCTGGCATCAAGGGTATGCGTGACGCTGTATTCAAGCACCACGTCATCCAGATCGCGGGCGACGCGCTCAATGCGAAACAGCGGGCGCCCCGGCTCGATATTTAGCAATCCTGCCGTGCGAGTATCGCAGCAAACCGGCGCATAGCGCTCCGTGGCGTTGGCTGGCGAGTAGCCGAAGGTTTCCCGCAGCTGCTTATACAGCGACCGGCTGCCGTCGACGTGGCTGAGATCGTTATAAATCCGCCCATTTAGCCAGGTCAGAACGTGGCCGACCGGTTTTTCCCCCTGCACCAGCAGCCGCTCCAGGCGCATCAGCTGGCTGCCTAAAGCCAACCCCATTCGCTCCGCCACGTCCTTATCTGCCATGGTCGAAATTAACGACAGCACGTCCACTTCGACGGCCCCTGGCGCATCAAAGGTGGTCAGTACGTCCGGGAGGTCGGTGTAGTATTTCTGCAACGCATCGCGGTTAATAAAGGTCCCTTTCCCCTGCTCCCGATACACCATGCCAATGCTGGCCAGCGAATCTATCGCCTGTTTAATGGTGCCGCGCGCGACCTTGAACTCCCCGGCGAGCAGCAGCTCACCCGGGAGTTTATCGTCATAGGTAAAAGAGAGGATCCGCTGCAGGATAACGTCTTTTATCCTTAAATAGAGAGGGAGTCCATCCGACTCAAACATACTTGTGCTCCACTCAGAGGTAGTGTATTTGGCTCCTGTATGTGCTCAGTATATCCTGATTTATCGCCTGATTACCGTCTATGTTTGCGCTGGCGAGAATAGGCGGAGTGCACTCATTTTCCAGCATGATTTCGCAAATGCGCAGTACCAGACTGTTGGCAATCGTCGCGCCCATAATGGTGGATAACGGCGCGGCTTTCTGCGCCAGGCCCGGCAGGCTAACGGAAGCATCGCCGTACTCGCAGTGGTTATCGATGGTGATGTCGGCAATATCGACCAGCAGCTTGCCGCTGGAGTGGCGCGACGTCACCCGCGCCGCCGTTGCGAGGCTGGTAATAGCAATAACCTTTGCCCCACCGGATTTCGCCGCCAGCGCGACATCAATCGTAATCGCGTTTCGCCCAGAGACTGAGTGAATCAACAGCGTATCGCCAGTCCTCAGCGGCGACTGTTCCACCACGACCCGCCCCAGATTTTCCACATTCTCCACCGCGCTGGTCAGGGTTAATGGCCTGACGTTAAGCATCAGTGCAGGAGTGAAAAGCGGATTGATAATGGCCAGACCGCCTGCCCGATAGCTCATCTCTTCCGCCAGAATTCCGGCGTGGCTGGCCCCGAAAACAAAGATATTGCGCTGCGCCAGGATGCTCTGCGCCATCATTTCCGCCGCCTGCAGTAGCTCATCTGGGCGTTGTTCGAGAAAAGCCAGCTTCTGGCGGATTTGGCTGTAATACTGCTTCAATGCATCGCTCATCTATTTTCTCCCCGTCAGAACGTCAGCATGCTGGTCAAAAGGTGAATAAGCGGCGCAAGAACAAACATATCGCTGTCGCCGGCCCACAATGCGGTGTCGGGAATGGTGTTGTTGATAAAACCAGTCACGCAGAAATATTGCCCCCACGCGACCACCGTCGAGGTGATAAATCCCGCCAGTAGCGCACCTTTATAGCCGCCGGTAATGTTGCCGAAAACCCCTGCCGTACCTGCGTGGAAGAAAATCACAATCATGCTGGGAATAAACACGTAGCCGGTGTAGCGGCCAATCAGGGTCAACCACAGCAGCGAACCCACAAACGCGCCGACAAAGCCCAACACCACCGCGTTTGGTGCAAAGTTAAACAGAATTGGGCAGTCCAGCGCCGGTTTTGCGCCGGGAACCAGCCGCGAACCAATGCCGTTAAACGCCGGTACCATTTCACCAATAAACATGCGCACGCCAAGCAGCACCACGGCGATGCCGCCGGTAAACATCAGCGACTGTTTGAGCGCGTAGATGTAGAAACTCAGATCCCCCGATTGCGCGAGAATTTCAGCCGCCTTCGCCGTGCCTTTTATTTGCAGAATAAAGGTGCCGATAAAAAACAGCAGCGACATCGTTAATGCGGTCACCACGTTGGAATCGCGCAGAAAGCCGAGTTTTTTCGGGACTTTGATATCCTCAGAACTGATTTTATTACGCGCAAATAGCTGTCCAAACAGCGCCCCAAGCAGAGCCACCGAGGCCGAAGTATGCCCCAGCGCCACGTTGTCGTTACCGGTAATTTTGCGTACCCAGGGCTGGACCAGCGCGGGTTGTAACGTCCAGTACAGGCCCATAATCACCGTTAGCATTAGCGTTAACTGCACCGCTGAAATACTGGGTTCGGTGTTCACCATTACCCCGGCAAAAATCATTGTGGTCCAGAACATCATGTGCCCGGTGAGATAGATATATTTAAAGCGCGTGAGCCGGGCCAGCAGCAGGTTGATGGCGAATCCCCCGGCGATGGCGATCGTCACGCTGCTGCCGTAGCGCTCGCTAAAACGCGCCTGACCGATAATATTGGTCAGGTTCATCGAACTGAGGCCGAAAACCTCGGTCCAGATAGGCTGAAATATCAGTAAAGCGGAAACGATAATCCCGGCTCCCGCGCCGATGATCAGAAAGCCCAGAATCCCTTTCAGGGTGCCGGAAACAATATCAGCGAGCGGTTTCTTTTGCAGTACCAGGCCCAGCAACACAATCAGGCCAATTAAAATCGACGCCTCACCAAAAATATTGATCGTTATCCAGCGCAGAACGCCAAGAAATTCACTCATGACGACGCTCCCGGTTGCAGAATATTGGCCTGCGTCAATGCCCGGATTATTTCAGCGTTGTCGATATAGTTGTTCACCACCACCACCGGGCAGGACAGGTGTTTTAGATTGTCCACCAGTTCGGCATTGGTGATCACCACATCGGCATTAGCCGATGCGGCTGAAGAAACATCCATATGTTCAACGGAGGCCTGAATACCGTGCTGTTTTAACACCGTTTCGACGTTCATTTTTAAAATCAGGCTTGAGCCCATACCTAAACCACAGACTGTCAGAATTTTCATCGCTATTCACTCCGTGTTAATTAAGCTACAAACGCTGCGAGCAGCCTACGACGCGCTGGCTAACAGCTGATAAAGTTGTTCAGGATCGTGAGAATGCATCAGGGTATGCAGGTTATGTTCATCGCTCAGCACGGTGACGATATGCTGGATAAGATGGATATGCGCATCGCTGCTGGTCGCTGAAAGCCCCAGCACCACCTGCACCGGGTCGTTTTCCGTATGACCAAACGCCAGCGGCTCGCGCAGCCTGATTAGACTTATTTGCGCCTTAATTGCCCCCTGTTCGGGGCGGGCGTGAGGCAGCGCCAGCCCTGGCGCAATGACAAAATAGGGGCCAAGCTCACGGTAGCTATCAACCATGGCCTGAACGTATTGCGGGCTACAGGCTCCCGCGCGACAGAGCGCGTTCCCCGCTTCGCGGATCGCCTCCTCCGGGCTTCTGGCCGGGCAATCAACCTTTATCGACTGACTTTCGATCATCGGCGGCTCCTTGCGTTAAGTGATGGCGAATAGAGGCCAGGGTGGTCTTCAGCGCCTGCTGAATGAAGGCGCGACCATTCTCTTCGCAGGCTCTGGTGGGATCTCCCAGCACGGCGTAATCAGAAAACTCGGTCCAGCGTATCGGTTGATAGCGGAAATTCTGTGGAAATACCGGATAGTGCGCACGGGCGTTCGCCATGGTGACGAACTCCGGGGCCAGCGCCAGCATCAGCGAGGTTTCGACCTCATCAGCATGCATATAGCCGGGATAAGCCACCGCCGAGGTTTGCCGCTTTTGCACCTCCTGCTCCATACCTGCCCAGCTGTAACTGAGCAGCGTGATGCCTTTCTCCTTAAGCTGGCGGGAAGCCGCTTTAATAGCGTCAAAATTGCCGTAATGCGCGTTAATTACCGCCGTGGTGGTAATGCCGTAGCTGGCCATATTCTCCGCCAGCGACACCAGCATCGACGTCAGTTGTTCATTGCCGATATCAATGGCCCCCGCGTGTCCGCGCAGCGACCACACCTGGCTGTAAGAAATAACGGGCAGGCTCAGCGCGCACTCGCCTAACTGTTCATTGAGCAGCGCGCAAAAGCGCTCGGCCAGCAGGTTGTCGGTATCCAGCGGTAGGTGATCGCCGTGTGGCTCGACCGCACCCAGCGGCAGCAAAGCAATCTGCGCCTTCTGCAGTGCCAGCCGTGCTTCACGTTCATTTAAATGGTGCAGCTTCATTGCACCTCCCCTTAACCAAAAGCGAAGTAACGCGCCGGATTTTCGACAAAGAAATCATCCAGTAACGCTTCGCCGTCAAACCCGGCCTCCCGCGCCTCTTCGACGAATCTTGGCCGCCAGTCGCTGAGGATAAACTTCAGCCCCAATCCCCCTTTGCCGTAATGCGCGCTCATCGATTTGCGGGCAAAATCGCCGCCGATGAGGATTTGCTTTTGATAACCTTGCTGGCACAGCGCCAGAATGGCCTGGGTGCGGATATGTTCAGGGTGATATTTGATGCGGCTGATACCGTCAAAAGAGAGAAACGCCCCGGTGTTGGCGATCTGACGGTGCAGCCAGGGATCGGGGTTGCGATCCATGTGAGCGAAACATAATCGGGAAAGATCCAACCCCAGACGGGTAAAAATCTGCGCCTGTTCTAAACCCATCGTCCCCATTTCCGTATGGCTGTGCATCGGCGCGCCAGTGCGTTGCTGGGCGCGGACAATGACTTCCATGGTTTTTCTCTCTAACGGAGAGAGCGTGTTATATCCCGTGCCGCACTTCACCACCCCGGCCCGATGCGGGGTCCCTTCGATCCCCTCGGTGACTTCCTGGCAGACGTGCTCAACCAGTTCATCAATTTCTGAGTTGGCAATCCAGTCAGCAAAGCTTTGTGAAAAACCTGGACGCAGGCTGCTCCACAGAAAGCCTTTGTTAAAACCGGCGGTGGCGATAATGTGCAGTTGCTGACGCTGGGCCATTTCCGCGACGGTTGCCGCATGGCGGCCGTAATCCGGGGCGGTGGCGTCGTAGATAGCGTTGCCACCAGCTAGACGGAAATCACTTAACTCACGCTCGGAAGCCTGCGGGTCGTCCAGCAAAAGGTCGTCATCCTGACGTTCTGCCCAATAAGGCGGAATACAGTAGATATGATCGTGGCTGTAGGTCACGCCCAGTTGATTAGCGGCAATGTCGCCGTTTAAGGTACGAATGATGCCCATGTTTCTTGCTCCCTGGAACGGATAAGAAGGTGCTTTCAACATAGGCGAGCGCCACTTGTCCAGTCAAGTGATCAAGTTCGCATCAATAATACAAAATTCTTATCTGTGAGCCAGGTCTGATGTTCAAGTTTTAACCCGTCGAGCGTGCCCACTTATCGCTTGAATACGCTTTTTGCATTTCAGAGAATGTGACGTTGTCACATACAATTTTATCAAAGAGAAAGTTTTTCTAATGGAATTAAATCTGCCCCTTTGCGTCATGAATTAATTATTTTTCCTTTAAAAACAAAACAATGAGCGCTCAAGCAAGACGGTAAGTTTCCGGCTAATAATTACGTTAATTGATTAAAATGTTTAATTGAATGAATCGATAAAAGGAGTATTGTTAAAAACAATGATGAGCGGAGATAAGTAAATGTTACGAGATTTTTTGTTGGTAGAAAAAGAAGATCGCCTGGTTGAACAACAATGCGCAAGCGACGATATGATAAACGCAACGGATGTCACTGAATGGATCATTATCAATAGCAACGGCGACAAAAAAGGCCGCGTGGCCTTATTTAACCAGTTTACTACCCGTCGTTCGTATTGTGTGAATTACCGCATAACGCAGTTTGATAATAGTGGAAGAGTTGTTGTCGACCGCCTGGCGGATTCCATTTAATTACTAAAACCCCACCAGCGGCTAAGAGCCTAATGGGATAGGCTCTTAGTTACGGCCCCCCTCCCCAGCGCCTGAAATTCCTCTGCCTGTAACATAAACGCGACACTGTTCTCATTACCATTTCATTGCTGTGGTTAATCTAAACGTGTGTGTCTTCGTACACACGTTTTTCTATCAACAAGGAAGGTACATGTTTCCAGAACACAGAGAGTTGATTTCTCGATTGAAAACATCGCACTCGCGCTTTCAATCGCTATTCGAAAAACATAACGCGCTCGATCACGATATTTCCCGGATAGAAGGAGCTGACGGCAAAGGATACAGTCTTGAGCTTGTTCATATGAAGAAAGAAAAACTTCTGTTGAAGGATGAGTTACTGAAAATCCTCCAGCATGAGAGCCTGAATCAGGCCTGACGCTATGTTAAAGGCCGCCATCTGGCGGCCTTTCTGATTTCTCAGTTACGATCGGATAAACGCCAGCAGATCGGCGTTAATCACATCAGCATGGGTGGTATGCATACCGTGCGGGTAGCCGGGGTAAATTTTTAGCTGGCTATCAGACAGGAGTTTATCCTGCAATATCGCCGCATTCTGATAGGGAACAACCTGATCATCATCCCCCTGCATAACCAGCACCGGTAGCGTAATGGCTTTTAAATCCTCGGTCTGATCGGTTTCAGAAAACGCCTTAATCCCCTCATAGTGTGCCTTCGCACTGCCAATCATACCCTGCCGCCACCAATTCTGAATGGTGCCTTGCGACACTTCTGCGCCATCGCGGTTAAAGCCATAAAAAGGCCCGGAAGCGACGTCGAGATAAAACTGCGCGCGGTTAGCAGCCAGCGCCTGGCGAAAACCATCAAAAACCTCAACAGGCGTCCCGCCTGGATTGCTGTCCGTTTTGACCATCAATGGCGGAACCGAACTGATAAGCACCGCTTTGGCGACGCGTCCCTGTGGTTGGCCGTACTTTGCAACATAGCGCGCAACCTGCCCACCGCCGGTAGAATGCCCGATATGCACGGCGTTATGCAGATCCAGATGTTCCGCCACAGCCGAAGCGTCCGCGGCGTAATGATCCATATCATGACCTTCACTCACCTGGTCTGAGCGCCCATGACCACGTCGGTCAATAGCAATCACCCGGAAGCCTTCAGCCAGGAAAAACAGCATCTGGTTATCCCAATCATCCGCACTTAACGGCCAGCCATGGTGAAAAACAATGGGCTGCGCATCTCTGGAACCCCAATCTTTATAGAAAATATTAACGCCGTCTTTGGTTGTCACAAATGCCATGCTACAAACTCCTCTATTGAGAAAACAAGGCTGCTGGCTGACGCCTGCAGTGAGTCGGGTATAAGGGGTGAATGTTCTGTCTGATGGCTATCACGTCTCGTGGGCATGAAAATGGTTTGGCTGAAAAAGTGTAGATGATTTTTGGCGATGCGGGGCGTTCACATTTCATTGTGCGTTTGAAGGCACCAAATGCTTGATCGGGATGAGTGTCGTGTTACGTGATAATGAATCTTGCCACCTTTAAGCAACTCGAATTATTTAGGGTATATATCTGCGGACATAAACACAGCATTCTTTACTCAATTTGAAAGCACGTGATATAGGGTAAGAATCTTCAATTGTAGATACAATGCAGTTATTAGCAAGGAGCATTTTTTTCATGTTTTTTTTCCAGTTTCATTAGCTCGCTGAATTTTCAATAGATAATGATTGTTAACGGACTTCTTTATGAAACCTAACCCACTGAAATATTTATTTTATTATTTTATACGAACTTGGCTGGCATTTGAACATATATATGATTTGCATTTTATTAATTAGACTTGAATTTCAACAAGTAATTATTTACAAGACGGCACTGGTATTAAAAAAGATGCGTATCGGCCACATTAAAATCTATTGACACTCGCACAACGCTGAACTATCACTAATCCAGTAGGAATGTTCTCCATTAAATACCTATACTTTCTATCGAGGGCTGCCAAAATGAATTTATTTGGTTGGGATACCGCTTATGCGGTAGATATCCGTGATGCTAATAATGCTCTGTCGCAAACCGCATCAACGTTAATTCCCGGATTTAATAGTGAGATCCATAGTCAGCTAGGTGATTTCAATATCGAGGTGAAATTTGGCCAATGGCAAATAGTCACGGGCGGTAGTAATGGCGCATTACTAAACCTGGAAATTAACTTCCAGACCGGGACATTAACCTCGTCTAATAGCAGTCCAATCGATCTGGCTGGGGCAGCAGCATTAATGCAGATATCTTTGGCTTTACTTCCTTCACCAACAGACCCGGCGGTAAAGGTTCTGCGGTTTGCTTTCGAAAAAGCCGGGACTCTTGGAGGACAAGGATATCCAGGCCTGGTGCTGCCGTTAGGCTTTTCAAAATTACCTCCGGCTGTGGATGTCCAGGCCATTATTCTTAATGCATTAGCGCAAGCGCTAGTCGATCATGCCAACGAACTCAGTTTTATATTTGCCTCCATTAACCCGGTCCAACCGGGTGCGGAAAGTTGGTTGGCACCACAAAATGTTGCCTATGCATACTTTGAACTGAATAGCCCTAAACGCGGCTATCTGGTGCTATTATCAAGTGCTCAGTCAATCGATAATCTTCCCCTTATTTGCGATCCAGCACTGGTGAAGCAAGGCAGTGCCTCCTCGGGGTTTGCATTTTCTAACCTACTTTATTTTAAAAATGTTATTTTGCCTGGATTATTGGCCTCATTACCGGCTGGAACGCCAGCGGATGCTTTCGTCATTAATTCAGGGGCAGTGACTTCGCTTTCTCTCAGGCCTGGTACATCAATATCTCTTGGGGGAATGAAAGAGGCCGCAATTACCTATTACCCCAGAATGTCACGTATGGTCGCTACCGCACACAATAACTCACTCAATGTTCAGGCCAGTGGAGATTGTGATTTTTATGCTGGTTTGAGTGGTAGCTGGAATGTTACTGCCAATAATTCGTTCTATTTTAATAGCGATAATAAAACCATCAGTTTCTTATCAGATCCGAATCCAAATTCGGGCTATGACATCGACATCCCTTGGTACTGGATACCACTTGGGCCAGTTATTTATGGTATCTGTGCCGCGGTAGTCAGTCTCA
This sequence comes from Klebsiella sp. RHBSTW-00215, assembly GCF_014103785.1. Classification (NCBI taxonomy): domain Bacteria; kingdom Pseudomonadati; phylum Pseudomonadota; class Gammaproteobacteria; order Enterobacterales; family Enterobacteriaceae; genus Klebsiella; species Klebsiella sp. RHBSTW-00215. The sequence continues at coordinate 4,534,413 of NZ_JABXQS010000001.1, read as the reverse complement.
TTGCCCGCGCTCTGGTCAAAGATTTATCAGATAAGATCTCCGGGAATTTTTTTCCTGCCGTTCCTCCTTCATCCGTTCATTTTATTGGAGCAAGTAGTTTTGTTGCTGATTCCGTTACAATGGAAGATGCGATTGTGATGACCAGTAAATAATCTGTGGTACTCCCCGGGGATGGTTAACTGGAGACATTTATCGTTCCAGACAGGTTAGCTACGTAAGTTCAGTGAAATATTTTCACGCGTAGTTTAATACCGTCGCCAGTATTTGGGGATTAAAACAGTCATGTATTTAAACAACATCATCGGAGAGTTATAGTATGAGTGAAATTAAAGATCCTGTTTCTCAAGATGACACTGCCCCCACTAAACGTTCGGTCAGAATTCAAATTCCAGGCATTTTTGGCGCCCCGCATGTCGGCGCCGCATCACTCGGCGCGGTTGGCCCACAGTCGCCCGGAATCGCTGGCCATACGGCGTTGAGGACCGTGCAACAAAACGATACCCTGGGATGGGATACCGTATTTGCGGTACCGGTAAAAAATGTGAATACGGCCTTTGCTGCTTCCAGGGCATACCCTGAATCATTTGATTACACGCTGAATAGTTCGATTATTAACGTCAATATTAAAGGTAAATTCGGTGCCTGGGCACTCACGACCGGGGGAAGCGGAGGAATTGTACGCATGGCGCTTCCAATTAGTAGCGGTACCTTCGCCCCCGTTGGTGGGCAGCCAATTGATATGGCGGGGGGAAAAGTAACCATTTCGGTAAATTTGGTTTATGTTCCGCAACCGCAGATACCTGAGAATGGCACACTGAATGCCCTACGGTTCAATACTCAGTCACAAAGCGGTCTTTATCCAGTCACAGTCCTGCAAGTTGAATTGCCTGCTTCCAGCGACCCAGTGGTACTGGCAACGGCCTCTGCGGCTTTTGAGGCCTATTTGAATCAAAACCTGTCTGCGTTTACCTACGTTTTTAATACTATCAACCTCAATATGGTGGCCGATAAAGAAAGTTTCCAATGGCTTAAACCAACTTACAGTAGCTACGCCTATTATGATGCTGCCAGTATTGATAACGCCGTATTTGGTGTTCTTTGTATGGTACAAGATAATGAGCCGGGGACTGCGGCTAACCAACTCGGTCCAATGGCTATTCCTGCAGAATCACAATCCGGGTTTTCAGTTTCCCAGCCATTATTTATGAAACAAATGGTTTTGCCCGGTTTACCTGTAGCATTTGGTCAAAATACCACAGCAGATGATTTTAAGTTATTAGCAATCGACACCACCATTATTGCGAATAGGCAACTTCCCACAGCCCCCGTAAAATATGGAGCAATTAACTACCATCCTAAAATCGAGCAATTTCGACTTTGGATTGATGCTGATATGATTTGTATTTACTCGAAGGTGCACTGTCATATTTCAGCTGGTATAGATGCTTATTACGAAGAAACCTGTTATCTCTCGCTTCAGTTGGTAACGAAAGAAGATGGTACCAGCACACTTGGCTATGTAGAAGCCGCTCCCCCTAACCAAAATCACTGGGTAGACATCGCAAACTGGATTGTGATTACTCAAGTACTGATTGCATTGTTGGGCGCAGTGATCAGCACCATCGTGGGCGTTTTGGCGACGACCACCGCACGTATTGTGGTGGCCTGCGTCATTGCGGTTGTGATGGGGGCGGCTGCTATTACGGCCAGTCTGGTCGCAACTATCGTTGGTGGCGGTGTCGCAGATCATCTGCCTTCGGTTGAGGGTTTGGTGATTGACATGACCAATCCAGTCAGTTGGCCTGACGGCACAACATTTACCCCTACGCTAGCCCAACTGAATGGAACATTCCAGTTTGGTGGGAATGCATTTATCACCGCATAGGTCACCGCTGAAATAGCTACCCAATGTTAGGAGTTCATCATGTCTACTGAAACGGTATTACCCGCAGATGCCCTTTATCGTGGTGCATTACGGTTCCAATTTCCTGACCATGAAAATACCCCCTCGCTGCTCAGCGGCCAGTTAATCAATCGTTCCGAACATACCAACAAACAATTGTTGACCCGGCGCCATCGTCTGGCGACAACTTTACAAGGTGAATCGTTATATGATCCGATGACGTTTACTACCCTGGGCTGGGACACTGTTTTTGCTGTTCCGGTTGATAAAGTCAATGAGGTTTTCTCCGTCTCTGGCGAGTACCCAACAAATTTTGATTACACCCTTGTGGGGTCGTTAGTAACATTAACTATTAATGGCAACTTTGGCCCATGGTTAATTACTGCCGGCGGTACAGGTGGTTTGATGAATATGAAAATACCGGTCGCCAATGGAACGCTGACGCCACAAGGGGGTAATCCTCTTAGTATTAATGGAGTGATCGCCACAGTCCAGGTTACATTGAAGTACCTTGAGCAGCAAAATGCACAGGAAGAAAATGGTATTCCTTATAATTTAAAACTCAACCAGAGCAGTCCAGGTTCTGGCGTCGAGCCGGTCGTGGTTCTGAAAATAGATAATCCCAATTCTGGCGATGAAACGCTTAATGCATTGTTAAAAGCGGCCATTCAAGGTTATCTCAATGCCCATCTTGAGCAAATAACCTATGTTTTTAATACGGTTAATTTAAATATGAAGGCATCCAGCGGTGCTTTTGCCTGGCTTAAACCCACAACGACTGATTATGCTTATTACCAGGATACCGCCGGCAATAATCAGCTATTTGGCGTGCTATGCATGGTACTTGATCACAGCGTTGATGGGCTGGCTAACCAGATTGCCCCGGCGGCAGTCCCCGACGGACAGCAATCAGGTTTTTCGATCTCACAATCAATGTTTTTACAACAGATGGCCTTGCCGACCCTGGCAAATGCGTGGGATAACAATGTTGACGATAGCTACTTTCAGCTTACGGGGAATAATACCAAGATCGTCAATACCAAAGATGTCCCGATGAAGAAAATCACCTATGCCCTGAGCGATTATTATCCCGTTTGCCAACAATTCTGGATGATGGTGCAGGGTGATACGTTGGTGGTGTACATGAAAGTGCATATTCCTATATTGCCAGGTATAGATGCCTATGCAGAGTCCACCAGTTATCAGGGCGTTAAGCTAGGTAACAATGATCAAGGTGAACAAACGCTCTCATATTATGATCTGCGGCCAGCTGATAAAAACAGCTGGGTTGAAAAAGCGACATGGGTCATTATCACCGAAGTCATTGCCGGAATTATTGCTGCGTGTATTACGTTTGGCGTGGCTAAAATGCTGGAGGGTGCAGTGCGCATTGTTGTTGCGATCATTGTTGCTTTGGTTCTGGGGGTCGCTGCCGCGATACCCGAATTAATTGCGAGAATTGCAGGCAGCGGTACCACGGATAAGCTCCCGTCTATTTCTGGCATGGTAACGGACGCCACTAACGCCGTCGTCTGGCCCGGCGGGCAGAATTTCGTGATAAAAACCTCATCCCTCAATGGAACATTGCAGCTTGGCGGTGATGCTTTTGCATAATGCCGTCCCTGTCTTTTAAGTAGCAGGTCCTCCGGCCAGATTTAATCTATGCCGGAGGGCCCAACGCTTTTCTTAGCAAGAAGCCTACAGAATTAGCGGCTACCTGACGGTTAAAAAATAACATGTCCGCGGTATCGCCAGAGCAGGGAGTCGTTTATAGCTCCTCATCACGCGTGATAGTCACCACTTCAGCACCGGACAGATTAAGTGAGGTAAGCCCTTGCTCCACCCTACCCAGCTTTATTAAACCCGGCGAATGGCGGTAATCTTCACGAAAAATAGCCAGATTTCCCCAAGGCGCGTAATACGCGATATCGCCCCGCTTCGGCGTTATCGATTCCCGGGCGTCTGCCTGGCGCAACTTCGCCGGTAGCCAGGCGATTTTCTCGGTTGAGCCGTAATCCTCAAGCTTCACCGTCAACGGTAACTGCGTTAAAAACTCGTGCGTAACGGCGCTTTCCTCCAGAGAGCCAACCACTTTCACCCCGTTAAAAACAAACTGAATTCTCACCCTGTTCTCCTGCCCGTTAGCCGATGCGACACCCGTCAGCGCGGCAAAGATAAACAGCGCGGTGCTGAGAGTTTTAAACATAGGCTCATCCGACCAGACCGCGAGCGCGCAGAACTTCGCCAACCACCGGCGCGGCGGAAAAAGCATTGGGCCATCCCGCATAGAACGCCGCGTGAGTCACTACCTCCCCTGCCTCTGGCGCCGTAAGACCGTTGTCCATCGCCCGATTAAGATGATAGCCAATCTGCGCACTTTGCCCGGCAGCAACCAGCGCACTCACCGTTACCAGGCTGCGATCGCGCGGCTTCAGCCCCGTTCTCTGCCACAGGTCAAGGAAAAGCGGATCGGTGGTGAACTTTACAAGCCCTGGGGAAATGGGGCCGACGCTCTTTTCTACCGTGGTCGAACGCTGGTTTTCAACCTCCTGATTGAGGGGAAGCAGCGCCGGTGAGGCCGCCGCCAGCTGCTCGTGGCTAATACCACGAGCGGCAAAAATATCTTTCGTCACGGCGATGGCGGACATGGCGTTTGGCCAGCCGGAATAAAAGGCCAAGTGAGTAATCACCTCTGAGACTTCAGCCGGGGTGACCTCGTTATCGAGGGCGATTTCAACGTAATGCTTCAGCTCAGCGGGCTGATTGCGGGCAATAAGAATAGCGATGGTGACGATACTCCGGTCGCGCAGCGAGAGTTCATTTCTCTTCCAGAGATCCTCAGCCAGGACTTCATTGCCAAAACGTGCAAGCGCCGGGGAGACCGACTGGATATCCGTAGTCGACAATACGGATGGAGTAAATGGAGTCATACTGGTACCTCTTTTTTCTTCAGCACAGGCAGGATCGCCCAACATAAGTGACATCGCAGCAACGGCAATAAAACCTTTCATGGTCAACTCCTTGTGGGCAAATTAATTTGAGAGTCTTTCCACTAGCTGGCGCTGATACTCAGGCAACTGGCTGCGAGTGGCGCTCTGAAACACCAGCGGTGGAAGCCAGGTCATTCCAGTATGCAGGGCGCTGGCCTTCATCGGCATAAATACGTCGGCAAGGCTGACGCCAATTCGACCGGACTCGCCGTAGGTCGTGTCGCCTCCCGCTGCGGTGGTCACAATCAGCATTTCCTTGCCCTGCCACGACCCTGGTCCCACGCTGCCCCAGGTATCGTTCATCCAGGCCTTCATCATCGGCGTAATGTTGAACCAGTGAGTGGGGAAAATGAAAACAATGCGCGAGTGTTCACGCATAAGGCGTCGCTCTTCATCGGCATTGATTTTTCGCGCGTCATAACCGTAAAGCGTCTCCAGATTGCGCACGGTCACGCCGGGTATGCTTTGCGCTGCGGTCTCAAGACCTTTGGTCATGACCGATTGTTCAGGATAAGGGTGAGAAACAATCACCAGGGTTTTCGTCTCTGCGACCGCGCGGGTACTGACAGAGCCGATAAAAAAGATGATGGCGGCCAAAAAGCAAAATAGTCCAGGGATACTGCGGTGTTGTAATTTCATTGAGGTCTCCTTCTCTTTTGCCTCAAGGGTAAGGCGTGCATTGCGAAGGAGCCAGCCCCGCTTATCGAATGGGGTTGTGAGTAATTTTCATCAATCAGGCTACAGGCCCAGCGGTTTTAACTCTCTGACAAGATCAATTAATAAGCGCAGCCCTGCGGGAAGCTGATGACGGCTGGAGTAATAGATATAGAACCCCGGCCCGGAAGAAGCCCAGTCGGTCAACACCAGGCGCAGACGCCCTTCGCTGACGTGCTGAGAAATCAGCGGTTCCGGGAGGTACATCAAACCGAATCCCTGCAATATCGCCACCACCCCGGTTTCCGCCTGATCGACCGTCAGCAAAGGGGGGACCTTTATGGTGAGCTGCTCCTCACCGCGCTCAAACTCCCACTTATAAATACGATTATTCCCCAGCCGGTTGCTAACGCAGCGATGGTGATGCAGATCGTCTGGATGCTGAGGTTCTCCAAACCGCGCGAGATAGGCCGGAGACGCTGCGACAACCCAGCGAACATCGGCGGAGAGGCGCTGGGCCACCATATCCTCAGGTACCGTTCCGCCGTAGCGGATCCCGGCATCAAAACGCTCTTCCGTCACATCAATAATGCGGTTGCTGGCGGCAATATCTAGTTCAATGTCGGGATAGCGCTCAGCAAAAATCGGCAAAATGGGAGCCAGGAGCAGCGTGGCGGCTTCAACGGCGACGTTAAGCCGAATGCGTCCTGCGGGTGAGTCGCGGAACTGATTAAGCTGCTCGATCGCCGCATCGATCGTGGCTACCGGTTCGTTCACCTCACGGGCCAGGCTCTCACCCGCCGCCGTCAGAGTGACGCTTTTAGTGGTGCGGTTCAGCAAACGTACGCCCAGTCGCGCCTCAAACCCCTTCAGGGCGTGGCTGAGGGTCGAGGCGCTGACGCCAAGCTCGATAGCTGCCTTGCTAAAACTGTGATGGCGTGCGATGGCGCAAAAATAGATAAGATCGGCCATATCGGCACGGTTCAAATTCATACGGTCTCGCTAACGTGGTAGAAAATCAGCTGAAAAAACCACGGTAACTCGACTTGATGCATTGAAGCAATGCGCTGTTTCACGTTTGCGCTGACGAGAAAAATCGCAATGATCGATTCTTGGTACCAATAATTCCAAAGTTGACATTGACCTCAAGAACTAGTTTACTAGTACAAACTCTATTTTCCAGGTATCGAAAAATGCAACTCGTGATCATGATGACTCTGCACAGCTGGTGGCGCACTTCCCGTTAACGGGCAGTATCGTCACGTCTGCAGTTTGCACACCGATACCCGGCCCGCCAATAAGCGGGCTTTTTTTTGTCCAGATTTTACGTATGCGGCGCAGGAAAATAGCCGCGACCGCTGCGCAGTACCCGATTTCACTTCACGTGCAGAGTCCTCACCGGGAGAGATGGAACCCGACTCAGGTACTGCGCATATATTAAGGAGCAATAATGAGCACATTACTTAACCCCTACTTTGGCGAATTCGGCGGTATGTACGTTCCGCAGGTTTTGATCCCGGCGCTACGCCAGCTGGAAGCGGCGTTTGTCAGCGCTCGCGAAGATCCGCTCTTTCAGGCTGAATTTACCCATCTCCTGAAAAATTACGCCGGTCGTCCAACAGCGCTAACAAAATGCCGCAATCTTACGCAAGGAACCCGCACAACGTTGTACCTAAAACGAGAAGACCTGCTGCACGGCGGCGCGCATAAGACCAATCAGGTTCTTGGCCAGGCGCTGCTGGCAAAGCGTATGGGCAAAACGGAGATTATCGCCGAAACCGGTGCCGGACAGCACGGCGTAGCATCGGCCCTGGCCAGTGCCTTGCTGGGCCTGAAATGCCGCATTTATATGGGCGCGAAAGATATTGAACGCCAGTCGCCTAACGTCTTCCGTATGCGCCTGATGGGTGCGGAAGTGATCCCCGTTCACAGCGGTTCATCCACCCTGAAAGATGCGTCGAACGAGGCGCTGCGTGACTGGTCCGGAAGCTATGAAACCGCCCACTTCATGCTCGGCACCGCCGCGGGGCCGCATCCTTTTCCAACTATCGTGCGTGAATTCCAGCGCATGATCGGCGAAGAGACCAGAGTACAGATACAGGAAAAAGAGGGACGCCTGCCGGATGCCGTTATCGCCTGCGTGGGCGGCGGCTCCAACGCCATCGGCATGTTTGCGGACTTTATCGATACCCCACAGGTCGGGCTGATTGGCGTTGAGCCTGCGGGACATGGCATTGAGAGCGGTGAGCACGGAGCACCGTTAAAACACGGTCGCACCGGCATTTACTTCGGCATGAAGTCGCCCATGATGCAGACTGATGACGGCCAGATCAAAGAGTCCTGTTCTATTTCCGCTGGGCTCGATTTCCCATCAGTCGGGCCACAACATGCTTATCTGAACAGCATTGGTCGCGCAGAATACGTCTCTGTGACCGACGATGAAGCGCTGGCAGCATTTAAAACCCTGAGCCGCGCTGAAGGGATTATTCCGGCACTTGAGTCATCCCATGCGCTGGCTCATGCCTTGAGGATGATGCGCGAAAATCCGGACAAAGAGCAGTTGCTGGTGGTGAATCTTTCCGGTCGCGGCGATAAGGACATCTTTACCGTACACGACATTCTGCAAGCGCGAGGAGAAATGTGATGGAACGCTATAACGATTTGTTTACGCAGCTGAAAAACCGTGGAGAAGGCGCATTTGTTCCTTTTGTCATGTTGGGCGATCCGCAACCGGGGCTATCGCTGCAAATTATTGACGCGCTGGTTGCCGGAGGTGCTGATGCGCTGGAGCTGGGTATCCCGTTCTCCGACCCGCTGGCTGATGGCCCGACCATTCAAAACGCCGCTCTGCGTGCTTTTGCATCAGGCGTCACCCCTGCCCGCTGCTTCGAGATGCTGGCGGCTATCCGCGCGAAATATCCGACTCTCCCCATCGGCCTGCTGATGTACGCCAATCTGGTCTATAACCGAGGGATCGATACATTTTATGCCGATTGTTCCCGCGTCGGAGTCGATTCGGTACTGGTGGCGGACGTCCCGTTCGAAGAATCAGCCCCGTTCCGCCAGGCGGCAATACGCCACAACATTGCGCCTATTTTTATCTGTCCTCCCAACGCTGACGATGAGCTACTGCGCCAGATTGCCGCCCACGGTCGCGGTTACACCTATCTGCTGTCGCGAGCGGGCGTAACCGGTGCGGAAAATCGTGGCGCAGTGCCATTGCAACATCTGGTGGCGAAGCTTAAAGAATACCAGGCTGTCCCGGCGCTACAGGGATTCGGAATTTCAACCCCGGGCCAGGTTGCGGATGCATTAGAAGCGGGCGCCGCCGGAGCGATTTCTGGTTCTGCTATTGTGAAGATCATTGAGCAACATGTTGACGATCGTGATGCCATGCTGACAGAGCTGAAAGCCTTTGCTGCCCGTCTGAAAGCTGCAACCGTCTGATCAGCATCACGCAACGTTAGTGTATTAAAAATACCGGTCATTGCGGTTAGCCGCAGTGACCGGCAACATCGCCGACCTGCTGAGATGCATGCGTACAGTAGTGTAAAAATTGATGGAGCGCGCTGAGTGAAATGCACACTGTGGCGGTATTCACCAGTGGGTGAAAACCTAATGGTCCCAGTTCATCAACCGAGGCATCAATCAGCACCTTAATTTTATGAGCCGGATCGTTTAGCAGCGCAAAGGGAGTGACCTCGCCCGGCTCCAGCCCCAAAAGCTGCTTTAGCTCGCCAGGTGTTGCGAGGGAGAGACGGGAGTCACCAATTTCTCTGGCTAACGCCTTCAGATCGGCCCTCTTTTCACCATCGAGAATATAAAGATAGAAATGGCGTCCGCTGCTGTTTTTTAAGAGCATATTTTTAAGCAGTTGCGCAGGAAGCTTCACCGCATAGCGCTCTCGATCGCTGACGCTGTTCATTGCCGGATGTTCAATATAGCGATAATCGATATGCAGATTATTAAGTAGCTGAAGTAATTTATCCCGATTCACAACTTGTATATCCATTTGGCGCGACCAGAGATCCAGACGCATTAGTATCGATAAACGGCTTCGATATTGTAGCCATCGGGGTCGAGAACGTATGCAGCATAGTAGCCGGCGCCGTACTGGGGCCGTAGACCGGGCAAACCGTTGTCACGACCACCTGCTTTCAGAGCGGCGTGATAAAACGCCACGACTTCTTCTTCCGAATACGCACGAAAGGCAATATGGGTTCGGGGTACATAAGGGATCCCGACGGTTATCCAGAAGGTTTCCGCCGCCAGCTCCAGCCCGGTCTTTTGTAAATTGCCAAACCCTACCCGCTCGCCCGGTGGAGCTTTACTGATCCCGAGGCCCAGGGCCGAGAGCGCCGAGGTATAGAAAACTTTACTACGTTCAAAATGGGTCACGGTGATGCCGGTATGATCGAACATGAATTTCTCCCTGAAAAATAAGCAAGATGTTCCTTTACTGTGAGTTACCGCAGGAGTCATGCTCAGAGTATTCACAGTTATTATGATAATACCCGTTTAGCATGCAACAGACTGTGATACTACGGACATCCTGACCAGTGCCTTCAGCTAATCAACGCTTGCTGCCCTTGCGCTAATATTGCAAAATCGAGCAACAAAACCACCCTGAAAACACCATTCGAGCAATATTGAGCACCTGAATGATTAGTCCTCTCTGAAGGTATCGGCGTGATGCCAACTGAGTACAGGGAAGCCTTACGATCTTACGACAAGGAACATCAATGCACGCTTCTGCTCTAAATGCCAGCCAGTCCCTGGCAACACGTATCGCGTTTTTCATTTCAGGCTTTGCCACCGCAACCTGGGCGGTGATCGTGCCATTCGCCAAAAGCAACACGGCAGTTAACGACGCCATGCTCGGTACCCTGCTGCTGTGTCTGGGGATGGGCGCGCTTATCGCCATGCCGCTGACCGGCATACTGACCAGTCGCTACGGTTGTCGTCGGGTGATTGTGTCGTCAGTGGCTATCGTTATTGTGTCTATGCCTTTACTGGCCATCATTAGCGATGCCCGGCTGCTCGGTTTTATGCTGCTGATATTTGGTGTGGGCATCGGCGTGACGGACTGCGCCATGAATATTCAGGCGATTATCGTCGAACGCCAGGCAAACAAACCATTAATGTCCGGCTTTCATGGGATGTACAGCGTCGGGGGAATTGCCGGCGCCGGGGTGATGACTCTCCTGCTGACCGCTGGACTTGCCGTTCTCTCCGCCACCATCGCTGTTGCACTGATCGTCACCGGGCTGTTACTCATTTGTACCAAAGGTCTTTTACCGTGGGCCAACCCGTCCAGCGGGCCTGCATTTGCTATCCCGCGCGGCATCGTGTTGTTGATCGGCATAATCTGCTTTGCGGTCTTTCTGGCCGAAGGCACGGTGCTCGACTGGAGCGCCGTCTTTCTCACCGAAGTTCGCGGCATGCCGGAAAACCTGGGCGGGCTGGGTTTTGCCTTCTTTGCCATAGCGATGACCGCAGTCCGCCTGAGCGGCGACCGCCTTATCACTCGCCTCGGCTTTGTACCGGTGGTATTTGGCGGTTCCATTCTGGCCGCCATCGGTTTTTGCCTGGTGACGTTTGTCCCCGCCTGGTCGCTGTCGCTGCTTGGCTACGTGCTGGTCGGCGCAGGCTGTGCCAATATTGTCCCGGCGATGTTCTCAGCCGTGGGGCGTCAGCAGGTCATGCCACAATCCGTAGCCGTTCCTGCGATTACCACCATGGGGTATCTGGGCGTACTGGCGGGACCTGCGTTGATTGGTTATGTCGCGCATCTTAGCTCATTGACCTATGCGTTTATTTTTATCACCGTGTTGATGCTTATCGTTGCTGCAATGTCGCGCACGGTTGCGCCGGAGAGGTAGGCGTACAAGCAAGAAACAATCAGAAGCGAGCAACCATCTTGACGGGCTCTGATACACTGACCCAGTTCGGGATGGTTCTCAATTTCTGACAAACTCATTTTTATCCAACAGAGGCGCGTTTATGTTACCTGATTGCGATAAAGCCATCGTTCTGCTGCATGAAATTTACGGCATCAATGCGCATATTCAGCGAACCGCTGATATATGGAAAAGACGCGGTTTCGATGTTTATACCCCAATGCTCTTTCCCCACTCAGCGCCTTTCCGCTATGACCAGCAGGATGAAGCCTACCGCCACTTTAGCGATAACGTCGGCTTTGATACGGCGGGTGTCGAGTCCCTGCTATCCGGGCTAAGGGAAAAATATGACACGATACTGGTGATCGGCTATAGCGTGGGCGCAACCTTAGGCTGGCTGGCCGCCAGAAGCGGACTCTGCGACGGTGTCATTTGCCATTATGGCTCACGGATCCGTCAGCACAGTGACATTGCGCCGCCCTGCCCGACGCTTGTTGTTATTGCCAGCGATGAGCCCGCGTTCGATCCCCGCATAATGCAAAATGAACTTGAGAAAAAACCGTCTGTGTCCTGTCGAATGTTCAATGCACAGCACGGCTTTTGTGATGCCGATAGCCAGGCGTGGGACGCATGCCTTGCGCAGCAGGCATCCGAGGCCGCAGAACTATTCATATCCCTTATTCAGCAGAAACAGGAGGCATGATGCATCAGGCATTTCACTGGATTAACGAACCGACAACATGGGCCGATAAGGATGGCGTCCTCAGCGTGGTAACCGACGCGCAAACTGATTTCTGGCGTGAAACCTGGTACGGGTTTGAGCGCTTTTCCGGGCATATCTACGCAACGGATGTCTCCAACGATTTCACCTTCCAGGTTCGGGTTCGCGCTGATTTCGACACCCTGTATGACCAGGCGGGGATTATGCTGATGCAGGATGAGCGACATTGGCTTAAGGCGGGCATTGAGTATAACGACGGCGCACCTGCCATCGGCAGCGTACTGACGCTGGGGAAATCAGACTGGGCAACCGGCAACTATTCAGGAGATCCCCGAGAGTTCTGGCTGCGCCTGACCCGTCAGGGAGAAGTGCTACGTTTGCAATATTCCACGGACGGTGACCGTTGGCCGCTGCTGCGCCTGTGCCCTTTTCCAACCGGGATGGCAAAGGTCGGCGTGATGTGTTGTACGCCGCAACGCAGTGGACTCAAGGTCGATTTCCACGACCTTTCGCTGCTGCCGCCGAATGGTAAAGATTTGCACGACCTGAGCTGAGACGCCGGGAGGGCTCCCTCCCGCCTCTGCTTCTACTCAAATGTCATAACCATCGAATCAAAATCAATCGTCCACTTATAGTGCCTGAGGAATTGATGGCTAATAAAACCGTCCAGAATCATCCCCGACTCAGTGTGGTACAACGCGTCAGGCAAAACACCAAAGAGACCGGTTAGCCCTGTCTGCTTTAGCGGACCTAAAGCAACGCTATCAATGCTTAATCGGGTTATCTCAAAGCCACCGCCGCCAAGCCCGCCTTTACTGTTATCCGGCACAAAGGCATCCTGCGGATCGCGCTTAATACCGACATAATCCAGAGCCCCTTGCTGCAGTAGAATCGAAGCCTCCGGGTCGTCCAGGCCGGAGTCGAGGAAAAAGGTCATTCCCTCTTTACCGTTGATCGCCCCTTTCACAATCATGAAATGCGAACCATCAAGAATAAACGGGATCCTGGCGGCTGCTGTCACATCAGGGCTGACATGAGCTGTAGTTCCGCTTCTGGGTTTCAGAACGAGCTGTCTCTGTGGATAATCCAGCGTGGTGAGAAACTGATGGAACACCCCGGTCGATAAAATACCGTCAACTTCTATCGTCTCTCCCGTTTTCTCATCGGTAAAAATCCACTCTGACGGAAATTCCGCTAAGGAAGGTGCGAATAAGCGGGGAAATTCTTCTCGGCTGACTCAGTCATTTCATTTCTTCATGTTTGAGCCGATTTTTTCTCCCGTAAATGCCTTGAATCAGCCTATTTAGACCGTTTCTTCGCCATTTAAGGCGTTATCCCCAGTTTTTAGTGAGATCTCTCCCACTGACGTATCATTTGGTCCGCCCGAAACAGGTTGGCCAGCGTGAATAACATCGCCAGTTGGTTATCGTTTTTCAGCAACCCCTTGTATCTGGCTTTCACGAAGCCGAACTGTCGCTTGATGATGCGAAATGGGTGCTCCACCTTGGCCCGGATGCTGGCTTTCATGTATTCGATGTTGATGGCCGTTTTGTTCTTGCGTGGATGCTGTTTCAAGGTTCTTACCTTGCCGGGGCGCTCGGCGATCAGCCAGTCCACATCCACCTCGGCCAGCTCCTCGCGCTGTGGCGCCCCTTGGTAGCCGGCATCGGCTGAGACAAATTGCTCCTCTCCATGCAGCAGATTACCCAGCTGATTGAGGTCATGCTCGTTGGCCGCGGTGGTGACTAGGCTGTGGGTCAGGCCACTCTTGGCATCGACACCAATGTGGGCCTTCATGCCAAAGTGCCACTGATTGCCTTTCTTGGTCTGATGCATCTCCGGATCGCGTTGCTGCTCTTTGTTCTTGGTCGAGCTGGGTGCCTCAATGATGGTGGCATCGACCAAGGTGCCTTGAGTCATCATGACGCCTGCTTCGGCCAGCCAGCGATTGATGGTCTTGAACAATTGGCGGGCCAGTTGATGCTGCTCCAGCAGGTGGCGGAAATTCATGATGGTGGTGCGGTCAGGCAAGGCGCTATCCAGGGATAACCGGGCAAACCGACGCATGGAGGCGATTTCGTACAGAGCATCTTCCATCGCGCCATCGCTCAGGTTGTACCAATGCTGCATGCAGTGAATGCGTAGCATGGTTTCCAGCGGATAAGGTCGCCGGCCATTACCAGCCTTGGGGTAAAACGGCTCGATGACTTCCACCATGTTTTGCCATGGCAGAATCTGCTCCATACGGGACAAGAAAATCTCTTTTCTGGTCTGACGGCGCTTACTGCTGAATTCACTGTCGGCGAAGGTAAGTTGATGACTCATGATGAACCCTGTTCCATGGCTCCAGATGACAAACATGATCTCATATCAGGGACTTGTTCGCACCTTCCTTAGCCAATAGCTGAGTAGCGGGTCCACGACGATCGTCATGATGACCCAGGCCCCCAGTGAAGCGCCAATTTTGCGCATATGCTGCGCCGCACCGGCAGAAAAGTAGTCCCTGCGCGCATAGGAGTGAAATAGCGCCCGCAGGTGGAACAGGCTGTAGCAAAGAGGGAGCACAACCAGAAAGCTGATGACCCCGGCACCAACGGCTTGCCACCATGGTAAATCCGGTAAGCGAATGTTAAGCGTCGAGAGTAGTCGATCCGATAGCGAGAGATTGATCCCCGCCAGTTCATGGGTCAATGATATCGATGGAAAGAACAGAACGGCCGTATTCATCACGATAATCGCCACCATCAATAACAGGGTGATACTGACCATCCTTTGGCTGAACCGCGCAAGTGCATCAGTAGACATTCAATCCCTCGTAATTTCTCTGAGTAAGTGATGACAGAATACACAGAATCACTGCAAAACAATAATAATTTATCGTTTTACGATAAACAAAAAGATTAAAACATCTATTTACCATTATATTTCATCAGGTTAATTTCTTTACCTGCGTTCAAATACCTTGCCACAGATAACAACCCGCGCTGATTAATCACGATCAATGTAGAACTTTTGGCCTGCCAGGCCTCGTGTCACCGCCATAGCTGCTAGATTGACATGTTACTCAGGCGAAAATCCAGGAGGCACCATGTTTTCCTATATCATGCTTGGCACCAACGATCTGCCTCGTGCTATTCGTTTTTACCAGAGTTTTCGCTCTACATCCCCTACCTCAAAGGAAGGGGCTTTCCGCGAAAACTCTGGTAAACACAGATTCCGCCGTGACGGCGTTCGGATTGCCTGGCGTCGCTCTTGCAATCGACGCAATTGGCGTGTTGTTACACGTGCTAAAACTGTATAAATACCCAGTAATAAATGCAAGGTCGTTTTTCCTCTCATGGCAACCAGAGTTAATTTTTGCGAGGCAGCTCCCCGGATAGAATAACTATCCGGGGTACTGGCTATTTTCTCCTCAGGTCAGATCCTGCAGATAATTGAATACGCCTGTGCGCCAGGAGAACTTCCGTAGCGATATAAAGCGTATACCCTTCTGGCCTTAATCTTCGTGCTTTCAACGTCTTCAACGTAATACCCGCAATATCTCCCGAATCAAGGCGCTTGCGGATTTCGTTGCCGCTCAGGCCCAGATGACTGCGCAGCACCGCCAGCAAGCTGACCTGAAAAGTACGTTCCAGTTTGACTCTTACCCTAACGCGAGAAGTGCGAAGAAGGCTGATTTGCCACCACTCTTCAACAACGAATTCAGGCGAACCTGATAGCGTTGCGCCGTTGCGCCGCAGAACCTGCAGATCGTGAGAATAGTGATGAACGGCAGATTCAGCGTTAGCGACAAGTTGCCCATAGAGTTGCGGATTGATTTTGCCGATTGGCAAACGAGAGAACAGGCTGATGTTCCAGGTGTAGGCACAGCGCACGCACTTATAGATACTCCAGACATCCAGTACCTTTTTTTGCGAATTAATCCGGAAGGCTCCGGATGGCGTGAAATCCTGCGCCCCATGACATGAGGGACAGCGTTTGCTAATCAGCTGGTAGCCCACAGGACTGACGTTCCATGTGACTTTCATGGTAACCCTTTTTTTAACCCATACAAAAGCGGATCCATCTTTAACGGACCGTGATTTTTTGCGATGTGAAAAATATTTAGAGAATACTTTTCAGTGGGTTAAAAAAAGATTTCCAACGCGACTACCCTGTCTGACGGCGAACGAATAGGCCAAGAGTAACAAAATGATTGAGCGTTCAATCATGCATGAAATCAATAAATATCAAATTTCATTCACAAACCACCTTGATTACATCTTGTTCACAAAACGAGAAACCGCTCACTGATCTAACAAACCTAAACGTTTATGTTTTACATCATAAACGTTTAGGTTAATGGAATAATCGTTTATATCACCAGTTGATGCTCATAAAGATAGAGAGTGGAAAATGCGAAAAGCGACAATGCGGGACGTCAGTGAGGCAACAGGATTCTCAATGTTTACCGTCTCACGTGCGCTAAACGGCGGAGATGGCGTTGCGGATGATAGCCGGGAACTGATACTCAAGGTGGCGCGGGAACTTGGCTATGTCCCTAATCGTGCAGCCCAGGCGCTACGCCGTTCCAGCAGGGATTCCGTGGCGGTTATCACCGCACACGCCTCGAACTCCTACTACCTCAACCTGATGTCCGGGATTCAGCATATGCTGCAACCTTCGCAATGGACCGTGGTTCTTGGGGATATTGCGGTAAACGGTATCTACGATCGGACCCAGGAAGATCGCATGATTAACCGCCTGATTGAATCCCGAATGGCGGGCATCATTTCGACGGTGACGCTCCATCCGGAGAGCCTGAGTCTGCTGGCTAAATGGGATATTCCGGTGGTTTTTGTCGATTCCCCTCCTCGGGGCGATCATAATTTTCCCAGCGTGACCACCGATAATTATCACGCCAGCCTGTTAGTTGGGGAACATCTGGCGCAGCACGAATATAAAAACTGGCTGCTGCTTATCTACCCCGAACGCTGGACGACACGCTTTGAACGCGAACGCGGGATCCGCGAATCGGCAGAACGCTGCGGCGCAACGCTGCGGGTGCTGGAAACCGAAAACGACGCGCATTCAGCTTCTGAAAAACTGAGTCAATACCTCGATAGCCAGACGCAGTTGCCCGACGTACTTATTGCCGGTAACAACCCTATTCTGCTGGGGTCGCTTCAACAACTCCAGCAACGGCAAATCGCCATTCCCGACGATATAGCCCTTATTGGCTATGACGAATTTGACTGGGCGCCGCTGTTAAATCCGCCGCTCACCGTACTGAATGAAAATAGTGAAGAAATTGGCAAACAGGCTGCAGAAATGCTGATCCGATTAATAAAAGAAGAAGGAAAAGGAGACACCACAACGCAACTCAGAGTGCCCGCCGAGCTGGTTGTTCGCCAGTCCTGCGGCTGTAGCAAAACGAATAAGAAATAAAAGACGCATTTTCATCTATTTAAATAATGGCTGAGCGTTCAGCCAATATTACAAAACAACATCAGGGAATTATTTCTGAGGTTCCCCCATACCTGGCCGTACCGTCATACAACGAGATAATTACAGGAGCAGAACATGACTAAACTTCGCAAAGCATGGCTGGCTGTCGCGGTTACAGCGGTCATCGCCACCATGACCGGCTTTTCTCCCACCGCCAGCGCCGCGTCCCAGGAGGGCAAAAAAATTGCCCGTATTGGACTAATGGTGCAGGACATGTCCAACCCGTTCTTTTCGGCAATGGAGAGAAATGCTAAGCAAGCCGCTGGTGAGATCGGTGCCTCCATTAACGTACAAGACGCGCAGGTCGATTTGGCAAATCAGAACACCCAGATTGATGCGTTTATTCAGCAAAAAATGGATCTCATTATTATCTCTGCGGTTGACGAGTCCGGGATTGAGCCCGCAATTCAAAGGGCAAAAGCCGCGGGCATCATCGTTATTGCGGTCGATACGCCCGCTAAAGGTGCTGACGCCGCCATCATGACCAACGCCATCCAGGCCGGAGAAACCTCCTGTGAATATCTGTTCAGCCAGATGGGCGGAAAAGGCAAAGTGCTGCTGGTTGATGGAACGCCGATCCAGACGATTATCGACCGTATTAAAGGGTGTAAAAACGTCGCTAAAAAATACCCGGATATCAAAATCGTCGGTCAGCAGGCATCGCGCAACGACCGTGCTTCCGGCCTGATGGTCACCACCGATATGCTCACTGCCAACCCGGATGTTTCCGGTATTTTCGGTATGAACGATCCCTCTGCTCTGGGCGCCGTACTGGCCGTTGAACAGGCGGGCAAAGCAAGCACCATCAAAGTCACTGGCGTAGACGGCAGCCCGGAAGCAGTTGATGAGCTAAAACGCAGCGGCTCACCGTTTATCGGTACAGCAACGCAAAACCCCGGAGAAATGGTACGCCAGGCCATATCGCTTGCTCAGGATATCGTGGCGAATAAACCCGTACCTTCCCATACCATTTTAATCCCCAGCGTACTGGTCACGCGCGATAACGTGAGTAGCTATCCGGGTTGGTAAAAACATCACTTCAAGATGCGATAAACGGGATGAATTTCAGGTTCATCCCGGAGGGTAAAGACAATGGCCGACAGATCATCACAACCCCTGCTCCGGCTTGAGGGGATCTCAAAACGCTACGGCGCGACGTTGGCGCTGAACAATGTACGTTTTGATTTATTTGCCGGAGAGGTTCACGCCCTGATGGGTGAAAACGGGGCGGGTAAATCCACGCTGATGAAAATTCTTTCCGGAAATGAGCAGCGCGACAGCGGTGCCATTTTTAAAGATGGGCATGAGATTGATATACGCACACCTCGTGATGCTCGCAAGCAGGGTATCGCCATTATCCACCAGGAACTGAATACGGTTGCGGATATGACGGTGGCGGAAAATCTGTTTCTCGGTCAGGAGCCTACGACCTTTGCCGGTATTCTCGACCGGAAACGGATGTACCGGGAAGCAAAGCATAAGCTGGATCGCATCAATGCGGATATTGACCCGCATGCACCGCTCGGGTCGCTCAGTATCGGGCGCCAGCAGATGGTGGAAATCGCCCGCGCCGTCAGTGAAAACGCCAAAGTGCTCGTGCTTGATGAGCCAACAGCGGCCCTGTCGCGAACGGAAACGCTGCAGTTATTTCGCTTGATTGAACAGATGCGTCAGGACGGCGTCGGGATGGTCTATATCTCACACCGCATGGAAGAAGTATGGCAGTTGGCCAATCGGGTCACGGTGTTCCGCGATGGCACCTGGATCGGCACGGAAACCATGGGTAGCGTCTCCACCACTGATATCGTGCGCATGATGGTGGGAAGGCAAATTGTCGACTTGTATCAACACGACCCCCGCACGCCTGGAGATGTGCTGCTGGATGTCAGAGAACTCGCGGGTAGCGCAACCGGCCCGGTGACTTTTGACGTCAGGGCGGGGGAAGTGGTCAGCATGTCCGGACTGGTCGGTTCCGGGCGCACCGAAGTCGCCCGGCTATTGTTCGGTGCCGATCCGCGAACCCACGGTAGCGTGCATATTGATGGCAAGGCGATCCACCCTTCAGACCCTACCGCCGCCATCGCAGAAGGTATTGGGATGGTGACTGAAGACCGAAAAACGCAGGGGCTGTTCCTGGGGCACTCGGTTGAACACAACATTGATATTAGCTCTCTCGATAACTTTGTCGCCAGCGGTGTCGTCAAACGTCAATCCATCCGCACGGCGGTTCTCGAACAGATGCGCAGACTTCGGTTGCGAGAAAATGCAGTTGAGCTGCCGGTCAGCGCCCTGTCCGGCGGTAACCAACAAAAAGCGGCGCTGGCGCGTTGGCTGCTACGCGACTCACGGTTGCTGATCCTCGATGAACCCACGCGCGGCGTCGATATTGGCGCGAAAAGAGAAATATACGAACTGATCGACAAGCTCGCCCGCGCCGGAAAAGCCATTCTGGTTATCTCTTCCGACCTGCCCGAGGCCATTGGGATCAGCGACCGACTACTGGTCATGCGCGCTGGCCGTATCGTTCACCAGTTACCTTCACATTCAGCAACGGAAGAAGAAGTGATGCTGCACGCAACAGGAACCTTCACCAGTCAACCCGGAGAATGCCATGGACAACAATAAACCAGTGACGGAACTGCCGGTCAACGCGCCGTTTGATTTTGCAAAATGGTGGGATCGGGTGGGGATTCTGATCGTTCTGCTGGTACTGCTGATCCTGATGTCGACCTTTGCCCCTAACTTCAATCGGGTCGATAACTTGTTGAATATTGCCAGATCGATTTCCGTTAACGCCATCCTGGCAGCAGGCATGACCTTCGTGATTTTAACCAGCGGCATTGATTTATCCGTCGGTTCTATCGTCGCCGTCTCCGGCGTGGTCTCGGTCGTTGCTGCGATGGCCGGCATCCCGGCACCGTTGGCGATTCTGGCCGGCATCGGCGTTGGTGCTCTCTGCGGGCTGCTCAATGGCGTCCTGTCCGCTTATCTCGCCCTCGCCCCCTTCATTGTGACCCTCGGCACGATGACGTTTCTGCGCGGTATGGCCTACACCATTACCGAAGGACAACCCATTGTTTCGAGTAGTCTCAGCTTCCGTGAACTGGGAAATGGTTATATCGCCGGTATCCCTGTTCCAGTGATTATCATGCTGGTGGTTTATCTGCTGGCGTGGTTCATCCTTGAGCGTACCCGATTCGGGCGTCATATCTATGCCGTCGGCGGCAACGCTCAGGCTGCTCGTCTGGCCGGTGTACGGGTGAAACGTGTTCTTGCCGCCGTCTATATGATTGCCGGTGTCTGCGCAGGTTTGGCTGGCATTATCTTTGCCGCGAGGGTCATCTCCGCCCAACCTACCGCCGGGACAGGCTATGAACTGGACGCGATTGCGGCGGTTGTCCTGGGGGGCACCAGCCTTGCCGGTGGACGCGGGCGGATTATCGGCACCCTGATAGGCTCAGTGATCCTTGGCGTACTTAGCACAGGGCTGATCCTGTTGAGCGTCCCCTTCTTCACCCAACTTTTAATCAAAGGCATCGTCATCATACTCGCCGTGGCGATAGACGGGCTGAAGCAGCACCCGGAGCTGTTCACCTTCTGGCGGAAAAAAGAGATCGCCCGACCACGCTAACTTTCCATGTCGCTTTGTTTATCCGCCGCTCAGGCGGCGGGTTTTCGCTTGCTTAAATTCTGATGGAGTATATGGCCATGACATACCAAATTACGCTAAAAGACCCGCTCAACGGCCTTCGGGATCATGAACCCATTACGTTCACTATCCCGGACATTTTGCCAGAACCGTTGTGGTGGGCCACTGCCGAAACGGGAGAGCGGATCCTTTGCCAACGGCTTAACCATTCGGTGGTGGAAAATAGTACAACGTTCATCGCTACGGTCAGCTTTACCGGCACGCTTCGTTTACGACTTGAGCGTCCTTGCACTGATGCCGAAACCCGTGAGGCCACGGGCATTCAAAAACTGAACGGTAAAGAGGCAGATTGCTTTGCCCGTCTTAATACCGGCTGCTTTGATCTGGAAATGTGCCGGGGAACCGCTCAGGGGGTGGGTTCATCCAAGTGGGGTCTGCGCCACTTCCGCCGCCGGGAGGACAACATCGAACTCCTTCCTTCCGGAAATAATGCCATCGGCGGATTTTACGGCCCGTTCTTTACCCCCGAAAACGGCCTGATTAACCCGCCTGAACATACCCTCGTTGATATTGAAACGATCGAAGAAGGTCCGGTCTATCATCACTATCGAATGCATGGAACGATCCCCGATGGTTTATTACCGGAACTGCGCGGTAAGCGCTTTTCTATTGACTGGAAGTTCAGCTGGAATACCCCCTGGTTTCAGCGCCGCTACCGCGTAGATGATTTTTCAACCGTGATTAACGGACGCTCGGTGACCAATAAAATTACCGTTGGCGACGAGTTTGAAAGCGGCCCCGGAAAGCTGGTATTCGATCGCTTCGCCGCTCACGGCGGCACCCGCTATCGCGCAGGCGACCCCTACGCCGAAGAGCTGGTCGCGATGGTCGCCCATACCGTCACTACCTCAGAGAATCAAAGCTCGAAATTTGCCGAATTCCGCGAACAGCTTTGTGATATGGCATCTGCACACTGGGATCTTTACTGGAGAATGTTCTGCCGCTGGGAGAACGTGCTCGATGAAGCTGAGATCCGTGAAAGACTTGGCTTAGTCCGCGCCAGAGCGCACCTCAGGGCCGATCTGAATGAACGGGAGTGGATACTCACCGATTCGCCTGTGGATGTTTCCGCCGTGCCCGATGAAACCATTTTTCCCGGTCCGGCCAGTAAAACCGTCGAATATGATTCAGCAAGCGGTCGGGCAATGATCTGGTGGACTTCTCAACCCTCCGGCGCTTTTCAGATAGTCCAACGCCGTCAGTCAGGATGGGTCAACTGGGGAAGTAACGGCGAAAACGAGTGCCCAGAACTGCCTGTCGGGGTTGATATCAAAACTGCCTGCGGAATATTTGCCGATAACTGGATGCATATTGCCAATCAACTGGAAACGCCGCCGTACATATCAGTGAGCAAAGGAGACGACCAATGATCCTGTGCTGTGGAGAAGCCTTAATCGATATGCTGCCCTGTCGAACCCGCGAGAATGCCTCAGCATTTATTCCCTGCGTCGGCGGTGCGGCGTTTAATACCGCGATCGCATTGGGTCGCCAGGGAATGCCGGTGAGCCTGTTTTCTGGTCTCTCAAATGACTTTATGGGCGATATGCTGCGCCAGTCTCTTGAAGCTTCCGGGGTTGATTTCTCACCTTCCACACGAGCGCCGCTGCCGACGACGCTGGCCTTCGTCAGACTGGTACACGGGCAGGCGCGCTATACTTTCTACGATGAGAATAGCGCGGGCAGAATGCTGGCAGACAGCGACCTGCCCGCGTTGAAAGATGATGTTTCCGCCGTTCTGTTCGGCTGCATCAGCCTGATCGCCGAACCCTGTGGCAGCGTGTATTAATCGCTGATGGTGCGAGAAGCACCGCGCCGGGTGATGTTCCTCGACCCGAATATCCGCGAAATTTTCATCCAGGACCGCGAGAAACACCTGGCGCGGATGATGCGGATGATTGCGCTGGCGGATATCGTCAAGCTTTCCGATGAAGACCTTGCGTGGTTTGGCGAGCGCGCAAGCGAAGATGAGGTTATTGCCCGCTGGCTGACGTTGGGTCCAAAACTTATCGTTGTGACCCGTGGTGCGGATGGTGCTGATGCGTGGACGGCTAACTTCAAACTGCATGTTCCCGGCGTTAGCGTGCACGTTGCTGACACCGTCGGTGCCGGAGATACGGTCAATGCCGGGATTTTAGCCAGCCTGTCTCAGGCGCAATGTCTTGAGAAAAGCAAATTAGTGACACTGTCACGTGAGCAGGTGCGTCATGCCGTTGACCTCGGTATGCGGGCGGCGGCAGTGACGGTCTCAAGGCCAGGAGCCAATCCGCCGTGGGATCACGAGTTGTGAATCCATTTGGATGCTGATGATGACCTGCGAGATGGCTCATACGCAGGTCATCTGGCCATTTTCGCCATATAATTTGTGTCGAAGTAATTGAATGAAACCTAAACCACTCTAATTTATTTATGGATATTGTCGTCTGATTCATTAATATCAGGTTACGAGTACATTTGTCGTCTGAGTCGACATCATTTTTAGGGACAGGATGTCATTAATGAAAAAGAGAAAATGGTTCGCATACCTACGCGACACGTCAATTCCGCAACACAAATTTCGTCCGGTGAAATGGCTTGCATTTATTGCTACATTGTTATTTCTGGCGCAGTTTGTGCTCGAAACACTCCTGTTATCTGAATAATCCAATATCTTCAGTCACACATTTCACTTCAGATTAACCTTAATGAAATATTGTGATGAATCTCTCATTTTCTAAACAAGCGTTGGACAGTAAGATCGTAAGCATGTTAGTAATTTAATCAAGCAGGAGAACGGATTTAAATTAAACAGAATTTAAACCCTTCCCAATAAGCTAAAAAAATTTAATTGATAATGGTTTGGATTACTGAACGGTTATCAAAAGGGTAAGTGAATCGAAAGCCCTCAGAGACGAAAGTCTCTGAGGGCTTTTTTTGTTTTTCTATCTCAGGAGTAAAAAAATGTCTAAAGAACGTCGTCTCTCTCGCATTTTCGCAAAAGATGGTAAATCAGTCACTCTGGCACTGGATGGCTACTATTTTTCAACCAAAACAAATGGTATTGATAATACAATAAACCAGCTCCCTACCCTGGTTGAGAGTGGTTTGGATTGTGCGCTGGTTACTTATGGCATGCTCAAAAATTTCCGCGAGGTTTTCAATTGCGTTCCCGTTGTATTACGCGTCGATAGCACGGTGAGTATTTTTGATAATACCGTTCCCGATACGACTCCGGTTTTTTCCATCGAAGATGCACTGAAAGTCGGTGCCGAAGGCGTGGTTTGCATGACCTTCCCCGGTGCATTCAATGAAGAAAAAACGCACATCATGGCGATGCAGCTGGCGCAGGCCGCTGACCGCTGGAATGTGCCGCTGATCGTTGAATCTCTACCGTACGGCTACCCCGTCACCAGCGATGACTCCAACAACCCGGCCATTATCGCCGCCTCGGCGCGCATCGCTGTTGAGCTTGGCGCTGATGTTATCAAAACGCGCTTCACTGGTACCGCGGATGACCGACTGATTGTTGAAGCAAGCGGCGTGCCGGTACTGGCGCTCGGTGGGCCAAAAACCGGTATTGATGGCTACTTCAAGTTTGTCGAGCACTGCATGCAGGTTGGCGCAAAAGGCGTAGCGGTGGGCCGTAATATTACCCAGGACCCACAGCCCGCAAAAGTAGTAGCAGGTCTGAATGCCATCATCCATGAAAATGCCACAGCGGAAGATGCATACAGCCTCTACATGGCTTAATCACACGGATACTAATATGTTTTTAAATAACACCATCATACCGTCAGTTAGAAAATACAAACATTTTGAACAGGCGTTAGCCTGCCCTTCAGAATATGTACTGTTATCCGAAGCGAATATCGGAAATTTGCAATCACTGATTGGCAAATGCCATCAAAGTGGCAAGAAAGTCCTTATTCACCTGGAGTTGCTGGGTGGTTTTAAGCCAGACCAGGCGGGGATCAGTTTGTTAAAAAATTACTACAAAGTTGATGGTGTTATTTCGTCCAATCTCTCGGCCCTACGATTTGCCAAAAAAGAGGGGTTGTTAACTATCTTTCGGGTGTTGCTTATCGATTCGCGTTCGCTGGACCAGTCCATCGATATTGTTAAACATAACCCGCCGGATGCCATTGAGATCTTACCTGCTGAATATGCCTGCCAGTGTCTGGAATTGATTAGCCGGAATTTAAAAGGCTTTGACGTGATATTCATCGCCGGAGGCTTTGTTAAGCGGAAATACCTCGTTGATAAAATATTCCATGCCGGATTTAAGGGTATCACCACCAGCGAACCCGGATTATGGTAACTAATAAGGAGTTCACGAAAATGAACCAACAATATGTCATGGGTATTGATAATGGCGGCACCGTGACCAAAGCGGCGATTTATGACCGCAGCGGTAACGTGGTGGCCATCGCCTCAAAATCAACGCAAATGCTAACGCCAAAGGAATTTCATACCGAGCGCGATATCAACGAACTGTGGGCGGCAAACGTTGAAGTGATTAAAAAAGCTATTGCCCAGTCCGGTATCGACGCCAGCCAGATTACAGGCGTGGCGGTGACCGGCCACGGCAACGGACTGTATATGGTGGACGAAACCGGTACACCGGTGCGTAACGGGATTATTTCCACCGACAGCCGGGCGAAAGCGTACGTTGAAAAGTGGTACCGCGAACCAACGTTCTTGACCGAAATATTGCCAAAAACCATGCAGTCAATCTGGGCCGGGCAGCCCGTTGCCCTCCTCGCCTGGCTAAAAGACCACGAGCCTGAAACGCTGGGTAAGGCGCGCTACATTTTTATGGTCAAGGATCTGATTCGTTTTTACCTGACGGGTGACGCCTTCCTCGAACTCACCGATATCTCAGGCACCAACCTGATCAACGTCCGCGACCGTGATTATGATTCATCGCTGCTGGCCTGGTGGGGGCTCGCCGAGCTTCGCGACAAACTCCCGCCGATTAAGCTTTCCACAGATTGCTGCGGCTATATTACCGACGAAGTAGCCCGGTTAACTGGGTTATGCGCGGGAACGCCGGTCTCCGGCGGCGTCTTTGATATCTCCGCTTCATCCGTCGCTTCCGGTATCAATACCCTGGATAAGCTGGCGATCATCACCGGGACCTGGAGCATCAACGAATACGTGACCGACCATCCCGTTATCGATAAAGATCTGTTTATGACCTCTATCTACCCGATTGAGGGCAAATGGTTAATCACCGAGGCCAGCCCGACTTCCGCCAGCAATCTTGAGTGGTTTATCAATAACTTCATGGAAAGTGACCGCAAAACCGCTGCGGCACAGGGTTCATCGGTCTATGAGCTGTGCAATGAACTGGTCTCTACAACCACCGCCGATGAAAGCCACTTGCTGTTCTTCCCGTTTGTATTTGGATCCAACACCATCCCGGATGCTTCAGCGGGTTTTATCGGACT
Source organism: Klebsiella sp. RHBSTW-00215 (assembly GCF_014103785.1). Lineage (NCBI taxonomy): Bacteria > Pseudomonadati > Pseudomonadota > Gammaproteobacteria > Enterobacterales > Enterobacteriaceae > Klebsiella > Klebsiella sp. RHBSTW-00215. The sequence goes on along the minus strand of NZ_JABXQS010000001.1, from coordinate 4,507,623 downwards.
CAATAGTTTCCATAAAAAGGCGCATTTCCTGCGCGCAATCTACGAAGGCGTCGCGTTCAGTCATCTTTATCACACCGAGCGTTTACGCAATATCAACCCAAATTTAAGCCGCACTATTCGCATTGCGGGCGGCGTCACCAACTCCCCGGTCTGGCTACAGGTCTTTGCCGACATTTTCCAGTCCACTCTGGAGATTGTTGACGTTAAAGAGCACGGCACGCTGGGCACCGCGATGACCGCAGCAGTGATGGTTGGCTGGTTTGATGATGTCTTTGCCGCCTCAAACGAGATGGTTCACGTTTCGCGAACCGTCGCCCCTAATCCGGACAACAACAAGGTCTATCAGGATAAGTATCAGCTCTACAAAAACCTGTTATCGGAAATGCAGTCTCCGTGGAAAAGCTGCAGTAACTACATCACGCATTAAGTGAGGAAAGTATGGATCTGAATTTACACCATCGCACAGCTATCGTTACCGGCGGCGCAACGGGACTCGGCAAAGAGTTTGTCCTCTCGCTGGCCAAAGAGGGGGTCAACATCTGCTTCACGTATATGCGTGATGAAGAGTGCCCGGAACAGTTGGTCGAAACGGTGAAAAGCATCACCAACGTCGAGATTATTGCGGTTAAAACCGATCTTTCCGATGAGCAAAGCCGGGAGAATCTGTTCGCCACCTGCATCGAGAAGTTGGGTAATGCCGATATTCTGGTTAACAACGCCGGGATCTGGCTGAGTGGCTATGTCACCGAAATCACGCCGCAGGACTGGGACAAGGTGATGAATGTCAACCTGAAGGCGGTCTTCCACTTAAGCCAGCTGTTTGTAAATCACTGTCTGAGTAAAGATCAGGCGGGTAGCATTCTGAACATTACTTCCCAGGCGGCCTTCCACGGCTCAACCACAGGCCATGCCCACTACGCGGCCAGTAAAGCGGGCCTGGTGGCCTTTTCTATCTCGCTGGCGCGTGAAGTGGCAAAACAAAAAATCAATGTCAACAACATCGCCGTCGGCATCATGGATACCGCGATGATCCGTAAAAACATTGAACAAAACCCTGACTATTACGTCAGCCGTATTCCGGTGGGCCGGGTGGCCCAACCGCAGGAAATTGCCGACATTGGGGTCTTCATGGTTTCTCCTAAAACCAGCTATATGACGGGAGCAACTCTGGATGTCACCGGCGGTATGTTGATGCGTTAATTTATGGAGAATCATTATGAAATGTCTGGCAATTGCCGATCTTTTTATCAATGCAGCGATGATGGACGCAGGTCTGAAAGCGCTTAAAGATAAAGGTATCGAGGTGGAAGTTCGCGAATGGTCGCATGAATCAATCGAAAAGCTACAGGAGGACAATTTACAAGTTGAGCAACAAGGCGCTGAAGCGGTGGCATTGCCCGCCGCCCTGCTCCAGGGGGCAGAGGACGTTGAGATCCTGATAACCCAGTTCGCCCCGGTTAATGCGGCAGTTTTCGATAAACTGCCAAAGCTCAAGTACGTGGGCGTGCTGCGCGGCGGAATTGAAAACGTCAACCAGACAGTGGCGAAAACCCGCGGAATTGAGGTCATGAACACGCCGGGGCGCAACGCCCGCAGCGTAGCGGAGTTTACAGTCGGCATGATCCTGGCGGAAATGCGCAATATCGCCCGTTCACACGACGCGCTGCGCGATAAGTTCTGGCGCAAAGACAGCCCTAACTACCAGGCCATTCCTGAACTGGGCGGTAAAGTGGTCGGTCTTGTCGGGCTGGGGCACATTGCCCAGCTGGTCGCCGGGTTCCTGCGCGGTTTCGGCAGTGAGATTATCTTTTATGATAAATACGTCTCCGGGCACGATTGCTATGAAAAGGTGGACTCGCTGGACGAACTGGTTCAGCGGGCGGATGTCGTGTCGCTACACGCCCGCATGACGCCGGAAACCGAAAACCTGATCAACGCCCATCATTTTGAGCTAATGAAACCGAGCGCCATTATTGTCAACACGGCACGCTCAGGGTTAATCAACGAACAGGATCTGATTGCCGCACTTCAGGCAGGAAAAATTATGGGCGCGGCATTGGATACTTTTGATGATGAACCTTTGCCGGACGCTAGCGCGTTTTATACGTTGAATAACGTCACGATAACGCCGCATATTGCCGGTAGCACGATTGACGCATTCAGCAATTCGCCAAAGTTATTTTCTGAGATCTTATTAAAGAAACTCGGCTAAATATTAAAAGAACCAGTTAAGATTTTTATACGGCCCATTGGGCACGGGTTCGCTCGTGCCCAATTCAGCAGCCTGTTTAAGGAATTATTATGGATATTATCAACAGCATTATTAGTCTGGGGGCATCAGTAATGATGCCAGTAATATTCTTTATTATCGCACTTTGTTTTGGGGTAAAAATCGGCACCGCATTTAAAGCCGGGATGCTCGTGGGGATCGGCTTTGAAGGGGTTGGCCTGGTGATTGGTCTGCTGTTAACCAACATCGGCCCGGCCTCGCAGGCGATGGTTGAGCGCATTGGCCTGCAGCTAACTGTGGTGGATACTGGCTGGCCGACCGCTTCGACCATCGGCTGGGGTTCGCCGTTGATGCTGCCGGTGGTCGTCGGTTTTATCGTTATCAATATCGCCATGCTGCTGCTCAAACTCACCAAAACGGTCAATATCGATATATTCAACTACTGGATTTTCCTGATTATGGGATCGGTAGTGTATGCCGGAACCGGTAACTACTGGCTCTCAGTCGGTATTACTTTCGGTATATTTGTCTTAACCCTGCTGGCAGCAGATTTAACCGCACCATATTTACAAAAAAACTATAATCTTAAAGGGATTTCTTTCCCCCATCTTACCTGTATAACCTATGTCCCGTTTGGTATTGCCTGTAACTATATTATTGATAAGATCCCGCTAATCAATAAAATCAATTTCGACCCGGAGAGTATTAATAAGAAATTCGGCGTCTTTGGTGAACCGCTAACCCTGGGCTTCGTGCTGGGACTGCTGCTGGCCTTCCTTGCCGGATACGATGTTTCAGCTGCGGTATCGCTGGCGATTAAAGTTTCCGCCGCTATGCTGCTGCTACCAAAAATGATCGAAATTTTAGTTCAGGGTTTACTGATCGTTCGCGATGCCGCTGAAGCTAAGCTGAAGGCTAAGTTCCCTAACCGCGATTTCTATATCGGGATGGATACAGCGCTGCTCATAGGCGAGCCTTCGGTGCTGGCGACCGGGCTGTTGCTGATCCCAATGGCGGTAGTGCTGTCAATTATCCTGCCGGGCAACCGCGTGCTGCCGTTTGTCGACCTGGCCTCGCTGATGTTCCTGCTGGCAATGGTTACGCCGTTCTGTAAACGCAATATGTTCCGCATGTTTATTACCGGTACGCTGGTGATAACCTGCATTTTGTACGTCGGTACGGATATTTCGAAAGAGTACACCCAGGCAGCGGTCAACTCTAATATTCCGGTGCCGGAAGGGATGTCTGAAATCACTAATATCGTCGGAGGAGCAACCACCCCGGTTGGCTGGCTGGCGGTGAAATTCGGTGAGTTTTTCAGTACTGCGCCCTAAATTCCCCTTCTCTCCCTGCCCGGCGCTGGAAACGGCGTCGGGTTTTTTATCGCCCTGCTTTCACCAAAAAAATGCCTGCCAGGAGGGTTAGCTGGCAGGCATTGTACGATAAAACGCATGACTTAGAACTGGTAGGTCATACCTACAGCAACGATGTTGTCGGTGCTGATCTTGACATCTTTGGTGAACGTGTTGTCATCCAGCAGGTTGATTTTATAGTCCACGTAGGTAGACATGTTTTTATTGAAGTAGTAAGTCGCGCCTACATCAATGTATTCAACCAGATCCTGGTCGCCGTAGCGGCCCAGATCTTTGCCTTTTGATTTCAGGTAGGCGATGGATGGACGCAGACCAAAATCGAACTGATACTGGGCAACCACTTCAAAGTTTTGCGCGGTATTAGCAATATAGTCGCCACCAAACTTGGTCATATTGTGGGTTTCAGCATAAGTCGTCGCCAGGTAGATGTTGTTGGCGTCATACTTCAGGCCGGCAGCCCAAACTTCTGCTTTTTCACCACGAGCATAGAGGCCCGGGTTATTACGACCCTGGCTAACCTGAGCATCGGTACGGTCGGAAGCCGCATAGGCCGCACCTACGCTAAATCCTTCGTACTCATAGGAAGAGGACATACCCCAACCATCGCCATGATCTTTCGCCAGATTATCACGTTTCTCTTCCTTACCCTGGTACTGTACGGCAAAGTTCAGGCCGTCAACCAGGCCAAAGAATCCGTTGTTACGGTAGGTAGCCACGCCGGTAGTACGCGCGGTTGCGAAGACGTCGGTCTGCGTCCAGGTGTCACCACCGAACTCAGGCAGCATATCGGTCCAGCCGCCGATGTCATAAGCAACGCCATAGTTACGACCATAGTCCAGAGAACCATACTCGCCAAACTTCAGGCCCGCGAACGCGAGACGCGTTTTGTCTCCGGAATTGTCACCTTCAACGTTATTGGCGCTGAAGTTATATTCCCACTGGCCGTAACCAGTCAGTTGATCGGTGATTTGCGTTTCACCTTTAAAGCCCAGACGCGCGTAGGTCTGGTCGCCATCTTCACCTTTATCACCAGAGAAATAATGCAGGCCGGTCACTTTCCCGTAGAGGTCGAGTTTGTTTCCGTCCTTGTTATACACTTCAGCTGCCTGCAAAGTTCCTGCAGCAAGAAGTGTAGAGACGGCCACTGTTAGTAATTTTAACTTCATATTATTTCGTCCCTAACTATTATTTATTAAAAGAATATCAAATCTCAGATGCCTTCTGAGCGGATCCATTATGCGATAATTCTCAAGACGACTTGAAATGAAAAGTTCCTTGTTTTTATACCAAAAACCGTAATTGTGACAGAGGTGGTGGTTGTTAATTGACGCACATCAATTAATCGCACTGCCAACACGCAATTATTCTGAATCAGAATCCTTTCAACCTGCAAAAGTAGAATGTTCAACTAAAATACAGATATTCACATAAGGAAATTCTAATGATAAGATAAATTAAACATTAAATTTTGTTAAATTGAAGTTAAATCAATAAGTTACAATTTAAACTTTGACCTTGAAAAATCCTAAATATAAAAGAGTCAATTCGCCACATTGGCTTTCAAACGGTATATTCGGAGTTTTCTATCCTGATTTGATTTCGTCTGATTTTATTACCTGTTTTATTTTGGCTTTTTTACAAAACTTCAAAATATTATACCACCACTGTTTAAGGTTTGTTTAGTATTTCTGTGAAAGGGACGTCGGCTACAGTATTTTTAAGGGATGGCTTTAGTAATGAATAAATTTAGTCCAGAAAATTGCCCGAGAGATTATCTTAATCAGAATATGATGGGGCCGAATGTGCTGAGACTGGTAGAGGAACTCAGCCGTTCCCTGGAACTTTGGCCAGGCATGCGTATTCTCGATCTGGGCTGTGGTACGGGGCTGTCATCAATGTATCTGGCAACCGAATTTGGCGTCGAAGTTGTGGCAGCGGATTTGTGGGTTAACGCTGATGATAATGCCCGCCGCTTCGCGTCCGCTGGCATGGAGAACAAAATTACGCCAATTAATCTCGACATCAGCGCCTCCCCAGGGCTCGGGATCTTCGCTCGCGACGCTTTTGATGCGGTTGTCAGTATTAACGCCTGGCACTACTTCGGCACCGATCGCTCTTTTTTTGATCAATGCATCGCGCCGTATATCAAAAATGGCGGCATGGTGGCCGTCATTATCCCGGGGTTGCGTACTCAAAACGCTGAAGCACTCCCTGAAATGCGTTATCTTATTGATAGCGGCGTGAATCTCCTGACCACCGACCGCTGGCGCTCTGTGTGGTCTAAAAGCCAATATTTGACTATCAGCCAGTGTCGCCACATGACCTCCGGTCGCCAGGCGTGGCTGGAGTGGCAGAAGTGCGAAAATGTGTTTGCCGCAGCCGATATGACCTGGGGAGATGAAGAGACGGGTAAGCAGTTGCGTTTTATTCAAATGATCGGTCATGTTATTAAATAAATAACCAACACGCATTGGGTAGGTCTTTCTGCCGGATAACGGCTAACGCCTTATCCGGCCTACAACACCACAATATCAACATGTTATACGGTAGTCGTAGGTCCGGACAGGCGCGTACTTTTATTCGCCAATATTCCGTTTTTCAACCAGCAGCACATGCTGTGTCGCCATGACGCACTCGTTGCGCTGATTCACGGCCTCCAGCTTTTCCGTCACAAAGCCGTATTTCTCATTACGCGGGTGATCTTTCATTTCGCTAATAGAAATATTGACCCGAATGGTATCGCCAATAAAAACCGGATGCGGAAAACGCAATTTTTCATAGCCATAGGTCATCGCTTTGGAATTAATAACGCCAGCCGTCATGCCTACGGCGACGGCAAAGGTTAAAGTACCGTGGGCAATACGCTGGCCAAAAGGCTGAGTTTTACACCACTCGGCATCCATATGATGGGGATAAAAGTCGCCGGTCTGCCCGGCGTGAATAACAATATCGCTTTCGGTGATGGTGCGCCCCGTTGTTGTCCGACATTCAGACAGGGAAAAATCTTCGAAATATTTATCAATAAACATAATTCATACCTCTTCAGGCGGTTACTCCAGGTGATAAACCTCTTCCATTGATGCCCACAGCTCCCCTTCCTTTCTGGTTTCCAGGGGAGTCAGGCACGGAATGCACTCTTCCCACCAACGCTGTGTTACCGGGTCTGCGGCCATCTTCGCCATATCTTTTTGATAATCATCGCCGTGATATTCGTAATAGCTGAACAGCCAGCCATCTTTAAAATAAATAGAGTAGTTTGAAATGTTACAGGCTTTAATCATGGCATTCACTTCAGGCCAGGGATTAGCATGCAGTTGCGCATAATAAGCATATTTTTCAGGTTTAACCTGAATAACACCGCCGAAGCGTTGAATAGTTTTCATATTATCCCTCGTAAATTGATTAGATAATGGCGCTTTGCTTCAGCACCTCACGAACTTTAATTTTCCGCTCTTCGCTTAATGGTCCGGTCGGGCGCAACGAATTCACCGGCACATCAAGGCCGATAAGCTGTAATGCGTATTTAATGACGTTATAAAAAGGCACATCCAGGCCGTAGAGCGGTGGGATCCAGGACAACCGCTGCTGCAACGCGACCGCTTCGCTCAGCTCCCCGTTACGCCAGTGATGATAAATGCCGCAGGTCAGCTCCGGGGCAAAGTTCGCGCTGGCGGGGATCGCGCCGTCGCCGCCTAAAATCAGGGTGCCAAACAGATATTCATCATATCCGGAGAACACAGCAAAATCCGGGCGCAGCGGTTTCACCGCATGAATCACTTCGCGAATATGATTTAAGGTATCAACGGTATCCTTCAGACCCACGATATTCGGGCATTCCAGCGCCAGACGCTGGATACAGGAAACAGGGATCGACTGGCCGGTCAGCGCCGGGAAGTTATACAACACGATTGGTACCGGCAACTGTTCGGCGATATAGCGGAAATGCTCGAACAGATATTCATCGCCCAACGGGTTGTACCATGGGTTGATCACTACCACGCCGTCGGTACCAGCCTCCAGCGCTTTGCGGCCAAATTCGAGGGTTGCCTGAGTTCCCGAGTGTGAGATGCCAATCAGTACCGGCTTACGTCCCGCAACGTACTCAATGCAAAACTGCATCACCTCCAGGCGCAGGCTATCTGACATATGGGCGAATTCGCCCGCGCTGCCGAGAAAAAAGAGTCCATCCACATCGCTGGCAAGCAGATGGTCAATCAGTCGCGACATAGCCGGACGATCCAGCAGCTCGTGCTCATCAAACAACGTAGGGACCGGGGGAATAATGCCGCTAAATTTCGTACTCATGTGTCACTCCTGATGTTCTAAAAGATATCGGTCAAAGACGCCTGCGCGTCATGCTTCCCTCAACCGATAGAGTTCGTGTGCATTGTGGCTAAAAAAGTTTTCTTGCCAGACGCGGCCCTGCCCCTCGGTAATGCGCATTAGCGTATCGACCCACGGGATCAGTCCGGTATTCAGTAAGCAGACCGGGAAATTGCTGGCAAAGACGATCCTGTCGGCGGAAAAGATCTCCAGACACTGCTCAACGGCTGGACGTACCAGACTGATATCGCCATCAACGGGAATATTGACCCCAGAGACTTTGCACCAGACGTGTGGCTGCTGCGCCAGCGCCTGCAAACGTTGTCGCCAGTTCGCCGCGTAGGTCGCCTCCTCCATCAACCGGACGCTATCAACATTGCCCATATGATTTAGCACCAGGGTCGTTGACGTCCGTTCCGCCAGCCCCACCGCATCCGCCAGATCTTCATTGCGCAGGCAGACCTCAAAGCAGAGCCCTGCTTTACCCAGCGCATTAACATTATTGAGAAAATCAGAGGTCAGGCAGGCGCCAGGCAGCTGGCTGGCAACATGCAAAACATGACGCACGCCTTTGATCGCCGTATGGTACTTACCGGCGTCAAGCCAGCGTGAGACCGCATCTGGCTGTTGCAGGTCGAGGGAGATAATGCCGCCCTCGACAAAATTCGCCGGATCTTCACAGAGTTCGTGCAGAAATAGGCTTTCCTCATCTCGCTGCTCTGGCGCGACGTCAACCTCGACGTACAGCGCCCGGTCGATACACCACTTTTCCTGGTCAACCCGCGCGCGATAATCCTGCCAGCTAACATCATGATTCAACGCCGGAACCGCACTAAGCCACGGCAGACGAAAGCGCAACAGATCCCATAGATGAAGATGCGTATCGGTAATGTGCAACATGCCAAACCTCCCGTAGTAATCAGTATTTCACCGCTGTCGCACCGCTAGCGGTTGACTGGTAGCAGGCTTCCACCACGCACATGGTTTTCCAGGCGTCATTGATGTCGTTAAGCCAGATATAATTTGGATCCTCAAGTTTGCACTGTAGCCCCGCCATCGGACCAATAAAGGCATCCGGGAACCAGGTCCCTTCAATTGCTAACGTTCGCCACCCTTTGCCATCATCAAGGATGAATTCAAATTTATCGTCAGCACCCTGCGGATAATTTAAAATAACCCCAATCTGGATTTTAATAGCCCCTTTAGTGCCTTCTATTTTGAAGAAACATTCCTGTTTATCCGGAGAGTAATCATGACCATGGTTAGTATGAATATTGGCACGAATAACATCGCCATAGTCCATAATAATCGATGAGCGAGTTTGCGCCAGCTCCATCATTTTAGGATGCTTCATAGTTTTACAATAAACGGACTGGGGGTCGCCAAGGAAGAAACGAATCGCGTCGATATAATGTATGCTGTGGTAATTAACCTCCATCCGTTCTTTCTCAAAAAGAAACTTCCAAAGATTCCACGGCGTTTGACAAATAACTCGCATTTCAACGTCATGAATATCGCCAAGCAGACCTTCATCAATCATTTTCTTCGCGGCGATCATAAAGGGGGCGCGACGTAGCTGGAAATTAATGCCAGCGGTAATATTTTTCTCATGGCAACAATCAAGAATGGCTTTCGCCTGTTCAATGGATTCGCCCATCGGCTTTTGAATCAATACGCCAACCTGCGAAGGGAGTTTCTGTAAAATCGGCAAAATTTCTGAGGCCGGTACGGCGATATCAAATACGCAGTCTTCGGATCTCGCCAGCGATACCAACTCCTCAATCGTCTGGCAGGTATGAGGAATATCCCACTGCGAAGCCACGCTTTGTGCTTTCTGATAATCCCGGTCATACAGACCAAGAACCCGGAATCCGGCTTTGCGATACGCGGGTAAATGTGAGTCAGTGACAATACCGCCAGCACCAATAATGACGATAGGTTTACTGTTTTGCGGCATGTTCAGTTGTGTTGTCATCTCTTTATCCTCTTCTTTATGCTAATCCGTTGGCATATCCAACAATAACGACGGATAGAACCAGAATAACGTTACCCAGCAGCATAACTTTTTTTGGTTTTTCATAACCTTGCCACTCACCTGTTTTGAGTCCCCAGGCGTTGGAAATAATCAGCGCCCCGGAGAGGAACGCTATCCAACCAATGACCGGCCCCAGCTCGCCCAGCAGCGCCGTGGACTTGGCATATAACCCTAATGCGGCAAACCAGATCCCCCCGGTCAGTAATGCTTTAAACCATGCAAAGGAAGAACCTGGGCGGGCGAAGTCGCTGAACGTGTTGTTTTTTCTCAATACCCACAGCGCATAGCCGATATTGGATATGAAGCCGCCGGAGGCAAAAACGATGACGTAAGCAATCAGGCTAGCGCTCACCGGATTGATACCATCTTCCACTGCCAACGCGCTGGCCCGACTGGCGTAGGTATAGCCGACGTTCATCGCCGCGGTACCAAATCCCGAGGCCAGCGCCATCAATAGCCCGCTGACAAATTTATCGTTTTTGACCCGCGAAGCATCCTGCTTTGACTCTTTATCTTTGAGAATACCGGCTTTGGTGATAACCCCTACGCCAATTAGCATCACCGCCATTCCGGCCAGCAGCCAGCTCATTGAGTTAGCAGGTGGTATTTTGTTAAGGATAAATAACGGAATTAGCGAACCGAGTGAGCACCCTACCCCGGTATTAATCCCGACGGTTAACGACATGCCAATATTATCAATGCCTTTACCATACCAGATGGCACTAATACCCCAAAGAAAACCGCAGGCGGCGGCGATAGCTAAAATCCAACCGGGCGTCATCAGGATGTATTTTAAAAATCCTGGAACTTCAATCCAGGTCCAGACAATAGGAATGATCAGTATGCCGATAATAGAAAATATCACCCAAAAGGCTTCCCAGGAAAATGGCCGGTAATTTTTCATCCCCAGCCCAAAGCTTCCCTGGAACATACAAGCGATCATCAATACAAAAAATCCCGCTAGCATAGAGCATCTCCTGTTAATTAGATTATTTACTCAAGGATTATCCTCATTGTTTTGTTCATATATGTGAATTAATGACCACAAATAAAAACTAATCGAAAACTAACTCTCGTTTTTTTAATGGTCAATCGAAATAAAACTTCAATTATTATTTTTCAATGCTGATCACAAATTCACCCAATCTGACTACAAAAGTATCAGTAGCTGTGACTCAATGGTAGTGCGGTAGTACCAATTTTATGTGAAGTTCATTGCAAAAAGGAGTTGTTATGGTGACGTTGAGGGGCATTACCTGGGGTCATAGCCGCGGATTCACATCCGTTGTCGCAACCGCACAGCGGTTTAGCGAACTGCATCCCGACATCGAAATTTTATGGGAAAAACGTTCATTGCAGGCCTTCGCCGATGGCGATTTGGATGAACTGGCGCGGCATTACGACCTGCTGGTTATTGACCATCCGTGGGCGGGCTTTGTCGCGGAGAAAGCGATCCTTTTGCCTCTGCAAAACCATTTACCAAAAGCGTATCTTGACGATCAGGCGGCCAATTCGGTAGGCGGCTCCCACGAAAGCTATCTATTTAACGGTTTTCAAAGCGCCCTCGCCATTGATGCGGCCACGCCTGTCGCGGTCTATCGGCCCGATCATCTGCAACAAGGGCAGTTCGCCCTGCCAGCAACCTGGCAAGACTTACTCAGCCTTGCCCGCAGCGGCAAAGTGATTTACGCCGGGATCCCGATCAACTTGTTGATGGATTTTCTGATGCTCTGCGCCACCCGCGGCGGCACCTGGTTTGACGAGGAAAATATTACCCACCGCGATACCGGCATCGAAGCGCTTGAAGCGCTGCGCGAACTGGCCAGCCACTGTTCAAAAGAGATTTTTGACTACGACCCTATCGCCGTTCACGAACAGCTTTCGACCCGTGATGAGTGGAGCTACTGCCCCTTCGCCTATGGCTATTCAAATTATTCCCGCGCCGGATATGCTCGCCACCTGCTGAAGGCGACCGATGTGGTCTCCTGGCACGGCGAGCCGCTGAAAACCGTGCTTGGCGGGACGGGACTGGCCATTTCCGCGAAATGTCCGCATCAAGAGGCTGCCCTCGCCTATGCCAGCTATACCGCCTCGGCAGAGGTACAGAAAACCCTCTTCTTTGATAACGGCGGTCAGCCGGGCCATCGCGGGGCCTGGCTTGATAAAGAGGTAAATCGCCGCAGTCTGGATTTCTTCATCGACACCCTTCCCACTCTTGATCGCTCAGCAAAGCGTCCGCGCTACAGCGGCTTTTTGAACTTTCAGGATCACGCGGGTGATGTGGTTCAGGAGTATGTGATGCACGGTGGCAACAGCGCTGCTGTCTTTGCCCACCTGAACGCGCTTTATCAAAAATCACGCGGCTTAATGGGGTAACTATGCTTCCTTTAACAGGTTTAGTGGTACTGGATTTCAGCCAGTTTCTGGCCGGGCCTTCCGCTGCGCTGCGCCTGGCGGATATGGGGGCCAGGGTCATCAAAGTGGAACGTCCTCAGGGTGGGGATGCCAGCAGAAACCTGAGCCTTAATAATCAGTGGATTAATAATGACAGCCTGCTTTTTCATACTATTAATCGCGGTAAAGAGAGCTACACAGCAAATCTGAAAGAGCCCCAGGAGCTGGCTGCGGTAAAGCAGATGATCGCGCAGGCCGATGTTCTTATCGAAAATTTTCGCCCCGGCGTGATGGACAAAATCGGTCTTGGCTATGAACAGGTGAAGGCGCTCAACCCTCGTCTAGTCTATGCATCCGTGACCGGATACGGGACCGAGGGGCCGTGGGTTAAAAAACCCGGTCAGGATCTGCTGGTGCAGGCCATGTCGGGGCTCACCTGGCTCAACGGCAATCAGGACCAGCCGCCGACGCCGTTTGCGCTCTCGGTCGCCGATTCACTTGCCGGTGCACATCTGGTCGAGGGGATCCTTGCCTGCCTGATTCGTCGGGGGAAAACTCAGCCTGGAGGACGTGTTGAGGTCAGCCTGATGGAGTCGCTGCTCAGCATGCAGTTTGAAGTACTGACCACCTGGCTCAACGACGGACATCAACCGCCTTGTCGTAGCTTGGAAAATAACGCCCATGCTTATCTCGCCGCGCCTTACGGTATTTATCCTACGCAACAGGGCTATATCGCGCTCGCTATGGGCTCAGTGGTTGAGTTGGGCGAAATCTTGGGCGCTCCAGCACTCGCCGAATATCACAAACCGGACGAATGGTTCAGCCGTCGGGATGAGATCAAGCAGGTGATTGCCGGGATTCTGGCGACAGATAGCGCCGCATTTTGGGTCACCCGACTTGAGGAAGCGGGTTACTGGTGCGCTGAAGTTTGCGACTGGCAAACGCTGACGGCAAGCGAGGGATTCCAGGCGCTGGATATGATCCAGCATGTCAAACTTGAGGACGGCAACACGATCGCGATGCTGAAATCCCCGCTGCGCTTTAATGGCGCACGCGCCTCCTCTTCCCGCCCGGCTCCAGCGTTAGGCGCAAGTAGCGCACAAATTCAGGCCGATTTTCATTTACGGGAGGCAGAGAAATGAAACCACTGTCAGGTATTAATGTACTGGATTTCAGCCAGTTCCTTTCCGGCCCGTCGGCTGCGCTTCGGCTTGCCGACCTTGGGGCCAACGTAATCAAAATCGAGAACCCCGATGGCGGCGACATCTGCCGCAAGCTCTACATTTCCGAACTGCAAGTTGATGGCGACAGCTCGTTATTCCACGCGATTAACCGCAATAAAAAAAGCGTCACCGTGAATCTAAAAGACTTAGCGCAGAAAAGCAGGCTGCGCCCGCTTCTCGAGCAGGCAGATGTGGTCATCTTTAATTACCGTCCGGGCGTATCAACGCGGCTCGGCCTGGACTATGCGTCGCTGCGGGAGATCAATCCCGGTCTGATATACGGTGAAATTTCCGGCTACGGTGACAGCGGCCCTTGGGTTTCGCGTCCCGGTCAGGATTTGCTGGTGCAGGCGCTCTCAGGTCTGTGCTGGCTCAACGGCAACCGGGATCAGCCGCCGCTCCCTTTTGGGCTGTCCGTCTGCGATATTTTCGCCGGGGAATATCTGGTTCAGGGTCTGATGGCCGCTCTGGTACAGCGGGCGAGAACCGGCACGGGATGCCTGGTCCAGGTGAGCCTGCTGGACGCTATTCTCGATCTGCAGTTTGAAGTTCTCACCACCTGGCTGAACGATGGACGACAGCCGCCAACGAGAAGCGCGGTCAATAACGCCAATGCCTATATTTCCGCGCCCTACGGTATTTATCCCACCGCCGATGGTTTTATTGCGCTGGCGATGGCCCCCATCCCCCGGCTGGGAAATTTGCTGGGCTGCACCGCGCTGCTGGAATTTAACGAGCCGCAGCAGTGGTTTACCCGGCGAGATGAGATCAAGCAAATTTTGCTCGAACATTTGCGGCACAAAAAGAGCGAGGAGTGGTTGAGTATTCTGGAAGCGGAGGATATCTGGTGCGCGCGAGTGATGGACTGGGAGCAGCTCATTGCCAGCGAAGGTTTTCAGTCGCTGAAGATGCTACAGGAAGTGCGTTTGCAGAGCGGAAAAACCCTGCAAACCACCCGCTGTCCGATAAAAATCGACGGCGAGATCTTCACCAGCACCGTGGGCGCACCACCGCTTGGCGCGCATAATCCGGGATGATCATGCCACAAACAGCATCGCCTCCGGGAAATTCTGCTCCCCTGCGGCCTTCCTCCCGGGGGCGGCGCAAGCGCCTTGCCCGGGCTACAAGATCGCAGACGGCTGAAGGCTGGTAGCCCGGACAGATGCGCAGCATCGCCTCCGGGGAAATTCTGCAACACTCTGCGGCCTTTCTCCCGGGGGCGGCGCAAGCGCCTTGCCCGGGCTACGGGATCGCAGACGGCTGAAGACGGGTAGCCCGGACAGATGCGCAGCATCGCCTCCGGGGAAATTCTGCAACACTCTGCGGCCTTTCTCCCGGGGGCGGCGCAAGCGCCTTGCCCGGGCTACGGGCTCGCAGACGGCTGAAGACGGCCGAGACCCGGGGGGATACAGCGACTACTGCGCCAGTATCCGGCACTCTTTCATCACTGGCAGAATGTCCTCCAGCACCAGTGATTCCCATTCGTAAGCAAGAAACGTCACGCTAAAAGCCGCCACCATTTTGCCATTTGAGGAGTAAATAGGTAGCGCAACGCAGGCCGCGCGTTCATTGGCCTCCCGTTGCTCAATCGCGTAACCCTGCTCGCGTACCTGGCGCAGTTCTGCCAGCAACACCGGTAACGAACTTATTGAGTCCACCGTCATTTTTTCCAGCGGCGCGTCGCCATACAACTGCACAAGCTCTTCATCACGATATTGGCTAAGGAGCACTTTGCCAACGGCGGTACAGTGCGCCGGGAGATGGTTGCCAATATGCCGCATCAATGAGAGATCGTCCTGAGCCAGCGCTTTTGCCAGATAGACCACCTGCTTACCATCGAGAATCGCCGCGTGGCTGGTTTTGCCCAGACGCTTACTCAAAAAGGCGGTTAGCAGCCGCAGATCGCGAACCAGGTCGGTGCTCTCAATGCAGTTAGCGGCGATTTTTATCAGCGCCAGACCCGCGTGATATAGCCGTGTATCCGGCATATACAACAGGTAGTCGTTATCAAGAAATTCCTGAATCAGGCTGTGGGCGGAGCTTCTGGGGATGTCGAGACTGGTTTGCAGGTCAGTGAAACTCAGTCCCTCGCGGTGGCTGGCAATCAACTCCAGAAGACGAAACGATCTTTCAGCAGATTTAACTTTGGCCATATTAATTATCTTTATTATCCGCAATGCGATCGTAGAATTTGCGCGAAGACTGATAGAACGACTTCAGATTTTTACGCAACTGAACCTTATCCCGCAGAACAAAGGCTTCATGAATATTCAGTCGCAGCTTAAAGCTGTGCGCCATGGCACCGTCGGCATTCAGTAATTTGCGCGAAAAATCCTTACGCAGCATCACGATAGTCTGCATTAACTTGTCATAAATCTGGTTGCCGCACAGGCGTCCCATCAGCAGATCGTACTCATCAAGCAACTGGTGATAGGCCTCCGGCTGACCATCCTGCGAAATCAGCTCCGCCATCTGGTCAATTATCGCCTGAAAACGGATATGGTCATCGTGAGTCACTGCAGTAATAGCGGTGAGGTAAACCTCTTCTTCTATAAGCTTCCTCGCCGCATAAATTTCATCGAGGTTGTGAATCTCCTTATGGAAGATCCAGGTCATCGTCTCTTCAGGCAGTTGTGGTTTGTTCTCACAAACATAGCTGCCATCGCCTGGTTTTATCTCGATAAGCCCAATCAGCGACAGTGCGCGCAGCGCTTCGCGCACCCGGCTGCGCGTGACATTGAACATCTCACCCATCGCCCGTTCATTCGGCAAACGCTGCCCGGGCTTCAGCTTTCCAGAGGTGATCTGCGAGGCTATCTGTTCCATAATCTGTTCGGTCAGGGTGGTTTTCTTCAGTGCGGTCACATCCATGATATTTTCCATATACGGACAAGGTTCATATCCATGAATTTACGGAAGCCAGGTCCGTTGTGCAACACTTTGATGTTCACTATTCCAGCAGCATCGCAGAATCAATGGGCCAGCGCCTTCAGGGCATAAATTTATCGATCATCGAGGAGGCATGTAAATAATGAGATAATGCTAAGAGCGAATGAAATGAGTTAAAGCCAAACTTTTCGATTAATTTTCTTTTATAGTTGCTATAAACTTTTGGCGAAACGCCAAGTAGATCGGGGTAATCTTTTGCCAGTAAATTAAACTTCATAATAAAAATATACTGAAACTCTCTCTCCGTTAAGTTAACGTCCTCCCCGACAGGAATACCATCGGTCACTCTGGAAATTATGCTGGCGATATGTGCTGTGCGTTTTTTATTTATCAAACAGACAATGTTATCTTCGACTCTGAAGCAGACAAAATTCTTTTTCATTTCAAAGCTATTGATAAGAAAATGGAACTGCGCGTTGGTGTGAGATGTGTACTTAGTTAAACACAAATCAACCAGATTTGCGTCCCTGAATGGCTTGATATCATTTATTTTCAGTTGTATGGCTTTTTTGAAAAAATAGTTGGGGCTGAAAATAGTTAACATCCCTTTCCCTCACGAAAGTTCAATAATCCTTTATAGATGTGCGCATAGCACATCCATGGGCATATACCCATGAGTGAAGAGGGTGAATTATAAAGTTATTTATTCTTTATTGTCCAGACGGTCAATTTTAAGAAAAATCCATCACTGGCTGAAGTTATTTGAATTCTTAACACCCGTATGTAGTGGCTATTGCTTTTGTGATTTTAGGATTTTTCTCATCACCTCCCTGGCGTGCGCGATAAAGCAGATGGATATTCTAAAAATAAGCAATAACTAACAAATTAAATCGCTTAGAGTCGATTTATCAACATATAAATCCGGGTTTATGAATATTCTGCGTCAGAGAGTGTGAAACGTTGATACACCTTCTAAACGTTTGTTTGCCATTCGTTTAGAAAGTGTAAGTTCACATTTTAGCGAAGTCATCAGGCATGAGGAATGCCTCTGCTTACTTTTGTGATGACACTAGGTTCTGTTTCTGGCCAATAACATAATAATAAACAGGCCGCCGATTCCCGCAGTGATAATGCCAATTGGCAGCTCCTGCGGGGCCAGCAGCGTCCTGCTGACAATATCGCCACCGCATAAAAGTACTGCGCCCCACAAGCCGCATAGAGGGAGCAAAAGCCGATGCTTAACGCCGGAAAAATAGCGGCACATATGCGGCACCATCAACCCGATAAAACCAATCACTCCGGTTAACGCCACCAGCAAAGAGGTAGCCAGCGCGCAGCAGAAGAAAACCTCCATCCGCAGGCGGCTGACGTTAATGCCTAATGATTGCGCGGTCTGTTCACCGGCCAGCAAACCATCCAGCGAACGCCAACGTAGCAGGACAAAAGCGCCGAGAAACAGCAGACTAAATATGGCATAAGGTAGATTATCCCAACGCGCTAGCCCCAGCCCTCCCAGCGACCAGAACAGCACCGAACTGGCGGCCCGCTGATCGCCGGAGAAGATCAGATAGCTGGTCAGCGCACCAAATAAAAAGGAAATAGCCAGCCCGCAGATAACCAGATATTCAGCACCGCGCTGTTTTTTAAAATGAAACAGCAGCATCACCGCCACGGCGGAACAGATCCCGCCGACAAACGCCGATACCGGTAGCGTGAGTGCGCCAAGCCGCTCGCCAAATCGGGTGATCACCAGTACCGCCCCCGCCGATGCGCCGGAGGAAAGACCGAATAAAAAAGGATCGGCCAGATCGTTGCGGGTGGTGGTTTGCAGCAGTCCCCCCACCATCGCCAGAACAGCTCCCGTGAGTACGGCGAGCAGCGTTCTCGGGACGCGTAGATCAATCACAATGCGCCTGACCATCTCAGAGACTGGAACGTCCATGAGCCCTAATGCGCCCAGAACCTGAATCAGCGATAACGGTACGCTGCCTTTGGCAACGCTGAGCAGCATTAACCCAGCTAAAACAACCAGCGCACCCCATATTGCCCAATGGTAACGGTATGCAGAAAAGGTCATTGGTTCGCCGTCGGGTACATCGCGTGCGCCAGCTTCTCTACCGCTTTAATATTGGCCGGCCCCGGGGTCAACTCAGCGTATTGCAACTTCAGATAACGCTGATGCTTCACCGCAGGTGTCATCTTCATTAACGGGTGATTTTCCAGGAAATGACGAAGCATATCCGCCCCGCTGCCGGTCTGATAATCCAGGAGAATAATAAAGTCCGGTTCCGCCGTCGCAACGCTCTCCCACGAGGTCGTCCCCCAGCTAATATCCAGCCCGTCCATCACGTTTTTACCTCCGGCCGCTTCAATAATCGCCGTTGGCATAGCGTAGCGACCGCTGGTAAAGGGTTTATCCTCTCCCGAATCATAAACAAACACTTTCAACGGTTGCGCGCCCTGCGGCGATTTTGGCAACGTACTCAGCGTTTTTTTCCAGCCGTCGACTAACACCTGCGCTTCTTTCTGCTTGCCGAAAATCTTACCCAGCGTCAGCTCATCGTTATACAGCAAATCCATGCTCGCTTTGCGTTTATCGCCAGAAGTAAAAACGCAGCTTTCACTTAATACGAAAGTCTTAATGCCATATTTATCAAGGACGGTTGGCGTCACTTCGCCGCCCACTTTCATACCGTAATTCCAGCCCGCGAAAAAGAAATCGGGATTCACCGCCAGCAACGTTTCCAGTGAAGGGTATTTAGGGGCCAGTTCGGGAATTGATCCCATCGCCTTTTTAAATTCCGGCGTCATTTTATACCAACCGCTAATACCGGTTAGCCCAACAATGCGGTCCTGTAAACCGAGTGCGAAAGCCATTTCAGACATATTAAGATCATGGATCACCGCCCTCTTTGGCGCTTGCGTGAATGTCACTGGCGTTCCGCAACTCTCAATGGTGACCGGATAATCAGCAGCGTGCACCGCAGTAACCGACATAATAGCAATAATACCAACAAGCCACTTATTCATTACGATCCTCATATATTCATCAGGCATAGCCTGGAACCTCAAAAATACGCAGAGCCTTACCCGTATCAGGGTGCGGTACAGTAAAACAGGTCAAGCCGAAAACGGGATAAAGCTGTTCAGAGACAAGTACCCGCTCCGGTATATCCCAGGCCACCGCACGCCCTTGCGACAAAAGCAAAACGCGATCGGCAAAAGACTCAACCAGCGATAAATCATGCAGCACCGCCACCACCGTGATCCCTTTGCTTTTTACCAACGAAAGCAGTTCCACCCGGCCTGGAGGATCCAGATGGTTAGTTGGCTCATCCAGCAACACCAACGCGGGTGACTGAGCCAACACCCGAGCCAGCGCCGCTCGTTGCCTTTCTCCGCCGGAAAGCGCAGACAGCGAACGCTTTCGGAACCTCTGCAATCCGGTATCGATAATGGCCCGGGTCACGATGGTTTCATGTTCACGGTGTGACATATCGCGGGCGTGGGGAATGCGCCCGAGAGCGACGTAATCCTCAAGAGCCAGCCTCATATCGGGGGTATCATTCTGCGCGAGCACTGCAATCTGCTTAGCGCGCTGCTGTCGCGACAGTTCGCTTATGGGGCGTCCGAACAGCAGGATGTCGCCATTCAGCGTGGTCAGTTCTCGATCGATCGCCCGCAGCAGCGAGGTTTTACCGCTGCCGTTTGGCCCAATGACCGCCAGACACTCACCCTTTTTGGCTGCAAAATGGACGCTGGAGAGGAGTTCCCCGCCTCCGGGACGCGGTAATGATGCAATATTGACGCTGAGTACTGAGTCAATAGCCGTACAACACGTTGTCAAACTCTCCTCCATTAGCAGGCTCCTCTCTTCAGCGTGGATTGCTGAAACACTCAATTTTTTCATCTTTCACCACTCAGAAAAGATGATAATCATTATCATTTAAAAAGAAAGGTGAATAGTCACATATTTTATAATGATTTTTAATTTATGTTATAACATAACATTAAATAGTAAAAACTAACAGCCTGTTCTCCAGGCCAGAGTCCGTGAGAAGAAGAAAGCAGGGGTTGTCCAGAGAGTAGCGCTGTGCTGTATTACTAACGTGATTTCTAATAATAAGGAAACTTTCAGGATGAAAGCAGTTGAGTTTTTGCTGTACACCCTCAAACCCGGATCCGGGGAGGATTTTCACCGAATTATGCTGGAGCAAAGCGCGCCCTGCCACCGTGCCGCCGGAATGGATATCGTCTCTTTTGGCAACTCAGTCGAAGACAAAGATGCTTACTATTTGATTCGAGTCTATGATGATCTGGCTCATTTAAAAGCATCTCAGGAAGCTTTTTATAGCAGTCAGGCCTGGCGTGATGGCCCGCGTCAGGCCATTATCGATAAAATCAGCGTCAGCGTAAAATCAACGATGATCCTGAGTACCAGCGCAGTTGACGCGCTGCGTTCTTGCTAACGCGTATTGCCTTAAATTAGGTTGACACTGTTTTCGATATTCTTGCCGGGTGGCGGCTGACGCCTTACCCGGCCTACAAAACTCCACCGTTTCTCGTACTCTTCACCCACTCAATTTTGCCAACTCCCTCACAAAATTATCCGTCTGAAAATTCTGTCCATATGGTCGGGATTCTTGCCTATCACGCCTTTTCTGCCACCTCCTTACAGTAAGCCCATGTCATTCACATCGTAACGTATGTTTTTTCAGCCAACAGGAGTAGTGGTACATGATCGATTTTAATGATCCCCGTCAGGTCGCGAAGGCCATTCAGTTCACCAACGTCAACCCGGACTTAACCCGTGAAGGACTGATTCAGCATCTGAATGTCTGCATGGAGTATCAGTTCGATGCGGCGATGATCGCACCGTGCTGGGTCTCCGTCGCCAAAGATGTATTGAAAGGAACCGGTATTCGCGTCGCCACCACCGTGAACTTCCCTCAGGCCAACGACACAACGGCCATGAAAGTCGCCGTGGTGAGAGAACTGGCCAAAGAAGGCGCAGATGAATTTGATTTCCCACCGAACCCAGGCTTTTTACTCGGCGGAATGGATGACCTCTATTTCAATGAACTGAAGGAAGTCACCCACATCGCCCACGACCTGGGAATGAAAGTGAAGGCAATGCTGGAGTTCGGTTTTATCACCGAAGAGGCGATGAAAATCAAAGCCACTCGCTACGCCTATGAAGCAGGTATTGATTGGGTGAAACAATCCAGCGGCTGGGGCAAAGGCGGCTGCGCGGCAACGGTAGAAGATGTTCAACTTCTCAAAGCCAATATCCAGGCCCCTTGCCGGGTCAAAGTATCCGGTAAAGTGAACACTCTGGAGAAGATGAAAGAGATGTTCGTCGCAGGCGCAGAGCTGGTTGGCACCAGCTCAGGACCCGAGCTGGTGAAAGGTCTGGTCGGCGACATCAACGCCTATTAACCGAACGGTACCGCCGGAAATGGCGGTACCACACCCGCACAATTTAAGGAGTATGTGATGAGTGTATTTATTCTCGGCAGTTATGCAAAAGCCCTGGTGATGACCGCCGAGCGCATTCCGCTGGCTGGTGAGACGCTAATCGGGCATGACTTCCGCCAGACCTGGGGAGGAAAAGGCTCCGATATGGCGGTTCAGGCTGCCCGCCTGGGAGCTGACGTGGTCTATAGCGGCGTGGTGGGTAAAGATACTTTTGGCACCGAATTCGTTGAATTGATGCTGGAGGAAGGGATCAATATCGATGGTCTCACTCTGACCACCGAATTGCCGACCGGAGCTGGCTTGATTATTAAAGATAAAGAAGCCCGTAACGTCATCGTCGTGGATATGGGAGCGAACAAACTCTTTACCCCGGCGCTGGTAGATAACGCCCTGCATCAAATCAAAAGCTGCGGCGTGGCGCTAGCCCAGCTGGAAATTCCGCTGGAAACCGCGCTCTACGGGCTGAGACGCGCAAAGTCGCTGGATAAAATCACCATTCTTAACCCCGCGCCGGCCAGAGATCTCCGCGGTCTCGATCTGAGCGCGATCGACTACCTCACCCCCAATGAAACCGAAGCGCGCGTGGCGCTGGGCCTGGCGCCGGACGACGCTCGTAGCAACCGGGAAATCGCCAGCATGCTGCTGGAAACGGGTTGCCGTTATGTGGTGATGACGCTGGGCGATGCGGGATCCGCAGTATTCGGCCCGCAAACCACACAGGAAATTCCCCCTTGTCTGGTTGAGGTGGTTGACAGCAACGGCGCGGGCGACAGCTTCAACGCTGCCCTTGCGGTGGCGCTGGACGAAGGTCAGCCGATAAGCGAAGCGGCCCTGTTTGCCAACGCCACCGCAGCGCTATGCTGCTCAGACTGGGAAACCGTGCCCTCTTACAAATACCGCACCGACGTCGATGCCTTCTTGCAATCGCATGCCGTGACCGAGGAATAACAATAATGAGACCCGATAGAATCTTACACCCTGAACTTGCCGCTGCCCTGGCGACCCTCGGCCATACCGATATTGTGTTGGTAACCGACGCCGGTTTTCCAATTCCCGCCAGCGCGAATCGCATCGATCTGGGTCTGTGGCCCGGCACGGTTGATGTCCGTGACATCCTGCGCGTTTTGCGCAAAGAGATTTTCGTTGAAGAGGTGCATTTTGCCAGCGAAGTGCGCGACTGCCATCCGCAGTTGTATCGCGAAGTACAAACTATCTATACCGGCTCTGGCGCGGAGTTTCTCGCCGCCAGCCACGAAACGCTATGCCACGACATCGCGCACAAAGCCAAGCTGATTATCCGTTCCGGATCGTTCGAGCCATGGGCAAATTTCGCCCTCGTCGCCAGCACCGATCCTTTTGCCTGGTTTACCGACGCTTCAGGCGTACAGCCCCTGCCCGCCTATGTCGCCCGACGTCAGCGGATTAACGATAACGTCACGCCGCAACTGAACTGACGGGAGGTCATGATGAAAGCAGCTGTAGTGAGTCAAAGTCATCCCGGTCAAGTCGAGATTCGCCAGATGCCGGTGCGCCCGTTAGTCTCCGGTGAAGCGCTGGTCGACGTTGAGTGCTGTGGCGTCTGCCATACCGATCTCCACGTCGTGCAAGGCGATTTTGGCCCGGTACCGGGACGCATTCCCGGCCATGAAGGGATCGGCATCGTTCGCGCCGTCGCCGATGACGTGACCTGTCTGAAGCCCGGCGACCGGGTGAGCATCGCCTGGTTTTATGAAGGCTGCGGCGTGTGCGAATACTGCGTCAGCGGCCGGGAAACCTTCTGTCGCAGCGTGAAAAACGCCGGATACAGCGTCGATGGCGCAATGGCTGAACAGTGCATCGTGAAAGCCGACTACGCGGTTAAAGTCCCGGACGGCCTCGATCCGCTGGTTGCCAGCAGCATCACCTGCGCTGGTGTCACCACCTATAAAGCCATTCGCGTTTCCGGCGTTCGCCCCGGGCAGTGGCTGGCGATATGGGGAGCAGGAGGGCTTGGCAATATGGCGATCCAGTTTGCCCGCAACGTCTTTAACGCCCGCGTTATCGCTATTGATTTACAGGACGACAAGCTGGAGCTTGCCCGCGAGTGCGGCGCAGAAATCACCCTCAACCCGAGCCGGGACGACGTTCCCTCGCGCATTCAGGAGCTGACCGCTGGTGGTGCGCATACCGCCGTGGTGGTCGCCGTCGCGCGCGCCGCCTTTCACCAGGCCGTCAATAGCGTCAGGGCCGGGGGCAAAGTGGTGTGCGTCGCAGTCCCTCCGGGCGATCTTGACCTGAACATCGTCAAAACCGTGCTCGATGGTATTCAGATTGTCGGCAGCCTGGTCGGTACCCGTCAGGATCTGGCGGAAGCTTTTGAGCACGCGCTGGCCGGACGCGTTCGCCCGATAGTACAGACCCGCAAGCTGGAAGAGATCAACGCTATTTTCAACGAGATGGACAACGGCACCATCCAGGGACGCATGGTGATTGATTTACGCACCTCGCGGCAGAAAGAGGAGTCAGGCGCATGAAAATCACCGGCTGGCGCACGATTAAAACCTGGCATCGCTGGGGACGCCCGATTGGCGATGTCAACGGCACCCTCACCTCTGGCGTGACGGAAGTTCCGTTGCTGATCCTCGAAACCGATGAAGGCATTAGCGGTATCGGCGTTGGCGGACACGCGGACATTGAGCGTATTTTCCCGGCTATCGAAGGCGAAGACCCGCGCGCGGTCACCGCGCTCTACGACCGGATGCAGGCCTGGGTCTTCAAAAGCGGCCATGCGGGCAGCGTTTTCGGCGCGATTGGCGTGGTTGATATGGCGTTGTGGGATTTGAAAGCCAAATGTGCCGGGGAACCGCTCTGGCGGCTGCTCGGCGCGAGAAGCCCTTTTGTTCCCGGATACGCGTCGGGGCTGGATTTTCCACTGCCGCTGGAGGCGTTAACCGCACTGCATCAGCGTTTTGCCGAACGTGGATTCAGCGCCTTTAAGCTCAAAGGCGGTCTCGACGTTGAAGAGGACTTACAGCGCCTGCTGGCGGTGCGCGAGGTGTATCTCGTCAACAGCCCCTCTCCGGCGGTAATGATTGATGTTAACGAGTCGATGAGCGCCAAACAGGCGGTGCGCTACGTCAGCCGTTTACAGGAAGCACTGGATCTGAGCTGGATCGAAGAACCCGTGCGCCGCTGGGATGCCGCCGGACACGCCGCGATCCGCCAACAGGTGCGCTGCGCGGTCGCCACCGGGGAGAACCTTACCGGCCTCGAACAGTTTCTGCCGCTGCTGAAAGAGAACGCGGTGGATGTTCTTCAGGCGGGTATGTGCTGGGGCATAACCCACTTTCTGCGCGTGGCCAACCTGGCGCAGGCCTTTAGTCTGCCGGTCAGTCCGGTGGGCTACAACGCCAACCCAGTGGCCCACGCGGCAGCAGCGGTAAGCAATCATCTGAGCTGCGAAATTCAGGACCTCAGCTTCCCTACCGGACTACACGTGGATCAGCGCATCGAAGACGGCGGTATCGTGCTGGGAAATGAACCGGGATTGGGGATCGCCATCGATGAAAACGCGCTGCAACAGCAGCAGAACGATGGCAGTTGGACGATAGCACAAGGCCCGCACGTCAGGCCCGAACGCGCCGGGCTGCGCCTGAGCCTACGGACGTCTGCCAACGATTAATCATAATGAACAAACAATGAAAACAGTACCTTTTGGACGCACGGGGATTCAGGTCCCGGTGCTGGCGATGGGCGCGGCCTCGTTGGGCAGCATCTATCACCCGGTATCGCAAC
This sequence comes from Klebsiella sp. RHBSTW-00215, assembly GCF_014103785.1. Lineage (NCBI taxonomy): Bacteria > Pseudomonadati > Pseudomonadota > Gammaproteobacteria > Enterobacterales > Enterobacteriaceae > Klebsiella > Klebsiella sp. RHBSTW-00215. The sequence goes on along the minus strand of NZ_JABXQS010000001.1, from coordinate 4,481,904 downwards.
AGCAGGCCAACGAAACCGTGGCGACGGCTCTCGCCCACGGCGTGAACTATTTCGATGTCGCTCCCTATTACGGGCTAACCAAAGCGGAAACCGCGCTGGGCGTCGCGCTGAAAGGCGTACCGCGCGACAGCTATACCCTGGCGACGAAGGTCGGGCGCTACGGCGACAGCCTGTGGGATTTCTCCCGCGAGGCTACCCTACGCAGCGTAGACGAAAGCCTGACCCGGTTAGGCTGTGATTACATCGACGTGATTCAGTGTCACGACATTGAATATGGCGACATGCAGCAATTGCTCGATGAAGGGCTGCCGACGCTGCGCGAACTGCGCGAGAGCGGCGTCGTGCGCCACGTTGGCGTTACCGGCTACGACCTGGCGCTGCTGGAACGCGTCGCCTGCGAGCAAAAAGTGGATAGCGTGATGGCCTACTGCACCTGGACCTTACAGGACAGGCGGCTTGGGGCGGTGGCGCAACGGTTGAATCAGGCGGGTATCGGCGTCCTCAACGCCTCACCGCTTTCGATGGGGCTGCTGACCCGAGGCGGCGCGCCCGACTGGCATCCGGCGCATCAGGATGTGCAGGCTATCTGCCGTAAAGTTTCTACATTGTGCGACAGCCACGGCGTAAATATTGCCCAGGTCGCCCTGCAATTTGCACTCACCACCGCGGCGGATAACGGCATTGCCTCCACGGTGATCGGCACCGCCAGCGCCGACAATATGCTGGACAATATCCGCTGGTGTACGCAGCCGCTGGATCCGGAGCTGCTCGCGAAAATCGATGAGTTAATGGCTCCGGTGCTGAATATTGGCTGGGACCTGCTGCCGGGCAACGGTGGGAAGGCGCAAAAATGAAGATCCTCGACAGCCATCTGCATCTCTGGGATCCGGGCGTGCTGCGCTACGACTGGCTGCGCGATCTCCCGGCGCTTAACCGGTCTTTTTTGCCTGCGCAGCTGGCTAAAGCCGCTCAATCGCCGGATGCCGCGATTGTGGTTCAGGCCGACTGCGCAGCGCAGCAGGCGCTTTTGGAGGTGGAGTGGATAAACCAGCAGGCGGAAACCAGCACCATTGAGCTTGTCGGTATTGTCGCCTGGGCTCCGCTGGAAACGGGCAATGCCGTGGTGCCTTACCTGCGTCATTTACATGAACTGCCGCGCGTGGTGGGGATCCGGCGCTCCTTGCAAAACGAGCCCCTGGAGCTGTTTTACAACACCGATTATCGCGACGGTTTACTGGCTGCCGCTCGTGAGGGCTTTGTGCTGGATATGTGCGTCAGGGCCTCTCAGTTGACTGCGCTTCACGATTTACTGACGTGGCTGTATCAACACGCACCTGATGCTCGCGTGGTGCTGGATCATATGGGGAAACCTGCTATCGCTGATAACCAGTGGCAGACCTGGCAGGAGACATTTATCGCGCTGGCCGCCTTTCCTCTTCTGGCGTGCAAAATATCCGGTTTACCGACACAAGCCGACTGGCAGCGCTGGGAACCTGAGCAGCTTCAGCCGTGGATCCAGCAGGCGATAACGGCATTTGGCCCGCAGCGCTGTTTATTCGGCGGCGACTGGCCGGTGGTCGAGCTGGCCGGTGGCTACCCGCGCTGGAGAACGTGCGTGATGGCGGCGATTGCCCATTTATCGCTGGAGGATATTAACGCAGTCATGGGCGAAAACGCGCGCCGTATATATCTGACGCAATCAGAAGGGGGAAATAAATAAAACCGGAGTTTATAACGTTTATTTTCAATTCACCCTACTGAATAATAATGAGGAAATAAGCATGTCCGATAATATCAACTCACTGCCTGCCGGCAAGGTTGACGATAAACCTGATAGCGTATCGTCAGAAAATAGCAACAGAGTCACGGGGCGTAAGAAAAATATCCTGCTGGCCTCGCTGTTTACCAATTTCTTTGTACTGTTGGCGCTGTATTGTGGGGTTATCTCGGTTCTTCTCCCCAACCACGTGGCGCAAATCGATCCTGCCAATAAGGCTAATAACCTGGCGATCGTGATGACCTCAGCGCTGCTGTTTACCATTTTTGCCCAGCCGATTGCCGGGGCGTTATCCGACCGCTGCCGCTCAACCTGGGGGCGTCGTTCACCGTTTATCGTTGGCGGCGCGTTAATCGGTGGGCTGGCTATCTTCGGCATTTCAATGACCACCACGATTGCCGGTATTGCGGTGTTCTGGTTGATGGCTGCCGTCTCGCTTAATTGCATGAACGGTCCATTAGCCACCGTGATCGCCGACCGGTTCTTACCTGAAAACCGCGGTATCGCCTCCGGTTTCGTCGGCGCGGGCTCGACTGCCGGCGGTACGGTGGGGATTATCCTCGCAGGCTATCTGGCGTGGAACCTGCAACTAGGCTACCTGGTATTTGCGCTGGCGATTGCCGCCTGCTGTGTGGCTTTTGTCCTTATCAACCGTGAACCCTCTACCCGAAACATGGAAGTTGAACCCTTCCGCTGGGGCTCGTTCTTCAAAAACTTCTGGGTCAGTCCGCGTAAGTACCCGGATTTTGGCTGGGCGTTCTTTGGTCGCTTCGCCATGTATCTGGGCTACCAGGGGGTCGTAACCTATCAGCTGTATATTTTGCAGGATTTCATTGGCTTAAGCGTCGAGGAGTCTAACTACGCCATCGGCACTATCTCGGTGATCACCCTGGTGACGTTACTGTTCTCCGGCCTGGTTTCCGGCGTGCTCTCGGACAAACTGCAGCGGCGGAAAATCTTTGTCTTCCTCTCAACCCTGTTAATGGCTGCCGGTTTGTGTGTGCCTCTGTTTATGCCAACGCTTACCGGGATGTATATTTATGCCGCCATCATGGGGCTGGGCTATGGCGCTTATACCTCTATTGATATGGCGCTGATGACACAGGTATTACCCGGCGGCGGAAAGCAAGCGGGTAAAGATATGGGCATTCTGACGATTGCGACCGTATTACCGCAATCCTTCAGCCCAATATTATCCGCCTGGCTGCTGGCGACCTTTAATAATGATTATTCGTCGCTGTTTATTGCCGCCATTGTGTTTGTATTCGCATCATCATTTTTTGTATTACCGATTAAATCCGTTAAATAAATAACGCGTAGTTTGCAGGCGAGAACACACTCAGCGATGAGTGTGAAGGCCCTCGCCTGCGCCTGGTACTGACTCAGGAATACGCGACAGGAGAACATAATGACTCAGTCTATTTTTCGCGGGGTGATCCCCCCGGTCCCGACGTTATTTAATGCGCAGGGAGAATTTGATCAATCTGCCCAGGCGCGCTTAATTGAACACCTGCTGGCCTCCCCGGTCGACGGCTTGTTTTTCCTCGGCAGCGCGGGGGAGTTTGCTCATATGTCCGATGCCCAGCGGCGGCAAGTCACGGAATTTTGCATTACCACGGTCGCCGGGAGAAAACCGGTGCTGATCGGTATCGCCAGCTGTGGGACTCAGCAGACGATTGCGGCTGGCGAACATGCGCGACTGGCGGGAGCCGACGGCGTTGTGGTGGTCAATCCCTGGTACAACCCTCTGAGCGAAAGCAACCTGCTGCACCACTTCACCACCATTGCTAACGCTCTGCCGCTGCCGATTATTCTCTATAATTTCCCGGCGCTGACCGGTCAGTCGATTCCACCATCGGTTATCAAAACGCTGGCGCAGAACTGCCCGAATATCGTGGGACTGAAAGATACCGTTGATACACTCTCGCATATCCGGGAAACCCTGCATGCGGTCAAACCGCTGCGCCCGGATTTCGCGGTATTCGCAGGTTATGACGAGTATCTGTTGGGCACCCTGATCCTCGGCGGCGACGGCTGTATCCCGGCCAGCGCCAACTTTGCGCCGCAGCTCACCTGCGGAATACTCGCCGCCTGGCAGCGTCAGGATTTTGCCGCGGCGGTCGCTCTACAGCAGTCTCTTTCCTGGGTCCCGCCGCTCTACAGCATTGACGTGCCGTTTTATAACGCCGTGAAATATGCGCTACAGCTGACCGGTCTGGATATTCCCGTTTATTCCCTACCTCCCGCATCACCATTAACACAAGAGATGAAAGCCGAAATTAAACAGATTCTGCAACGTGCCCACGTTATTAATAAGGATGACGACGATGAGTAAAATTCGCCGCTTTGGCTGTGTGGTTAAAGTCCGTCCGGAAAAACTGGATTATTATAAAGAGCTGCACGCTAACCCCTGGCCGGAAGTGAACGCCATGATTAAAGAGTGCAACCTACGCAACTTCTCAATTTATTATAAAAACGGATTGTTATTTAGCTATCTGGAGTATGTCGGCGATAACTATGAAGCCGATCAAGAGAAAATGGCTGGACATTTAAAAACTCAGCAGTGGTGGCGAGAAACCGGCCCATGTCAGATGCCTCTAGACGGTGAGCCGGAAGGTACGCTGTGGGTTGAGATGGAAGAAGTTTACCACTTAGATTAGTAGAAAGATAAATAACAACCTCTCTGCGCTTATTAATAAGCGCAGGGTTTCCTGTCTTTTTTATTTATGATAGTGACTTATGAGAATAGTATGAAAATTACCTCTATAACCCTACCCGGTTTCTGTCTGATAAATATACTGACGATCCCTTATGCTTTATCTGCGTCCAATATCAGCGTTGAACAACGACTTAATCAACTGGAATTACGGCTCCAGCAGGCGGAAAACCGCGCGGCTATCGCGGAACAAAAAAACGCGCAATTGGCGACCCAGTTAAAACAAACTGAAGAGGGATCGCACCAGGCGAAGAAAAAAGTCGAAGACCTTGAAACCCGCACGCAAAAAATTGAAAAAATCACCCCGGACGATAATGGCTATTTTGAGCTTCACGGCTACGCGCGCGCCGGGATGATGACCAACCACAACGCCCGCCATACCCAGGGTGGCCCATTTATGACCCCTGCCGGGCAAACCGGCGGCGCGATTGGCCGTTTGGGCAACGAACCGGACACCTACGTCGAAGTCTATCTGGAGAAAAAACAACGTCTGGATAATGGCGCGACAACCCGTTTTATGACCATGATCGCCGACCAGCAAAAGAGCTACAACGACTGGACCGCCGATTCCAGCACCCTAAACGTCAGCCAGGCGTTTGCCGAAATTGCCTCCCTGCCCAGCTTTACCGGGCCGCTCAAAGACACCACCTTATGGGCCGGGAAGCGCGTCGACCGCGACAACTTTGAAATTCCGTGGCTGGACTCCAAGTTCGTGGCGCTCAACGGCACCGGCGGCGGCATTTATGACGTTCGCTGGTCAGAGAACACGCGCAGCAACTTCTCCTTTATCGGGCGCAGCTTCGGCGATGTCGACGTGGTGAATAACGATGTGCAGAACTACATTCTCACCGCCAACAACTATTTCGGCCCGGTGCAGCTTTTCGTCAGCGGCATGCAGGCCAAAGACAACGAGGAGCGCGAGACGCTCAGCGGCTATAAAGTCTTCAACGCCGCTAATAAAGGCTACACCGTACTGCTCGGTTATCAGGGCGATAGCTTCTATGGGATGGCACAAGGTGAATCACGCAGCGTGCTGTCATGGGGGCAAGGGCTGGGCGCGGAGGTGAAAAATATCGGTACCGACCCGGCACTACTTTCTGACGCCAGCACCCTGCGTTTTGCCAGCTATGGCATGGTGAACCTGGCCCGCAACTGGGATTTCGCACCGTCAATTCTTGCGCAATACAGCAGCGATCGCTACGTCAAAGGCGATGACTATCGCTGGGTAACGTTGAACGGTCGCGTCATGCAAAATATCACGCAGAACTTCGCGTTAGGCTATGAAGCCACCTGGCAGTATATGGATCTCGATCCTAACGGCTATCAGCAGTACCAGAAGGTCCACGGCAACTTCTATAAGCTCACCTTTGCCCCGACTTTCCGCCCGGACGATGTCTCGCCGTTCTTCACCCGCCCGGAACTGCGCGTTTTTGCCACCTGGATGAACTGGGATAAAGCGCTGGATAACTACAGTCCCAACGATACGCTGGGCCAGAAAGGCTTTACCTCTGGTGGAGAGTGGTCGTTTGGTATTCAGATGGAAACCTTCTTCTGATCGCAGCGAACGGCTTCCCTGACGAAGCCGTTCGTATTCACGCGCCATCCGAGAGTTGTTTTTCCTGACGGCGAAATTCGCTTGGCGAAACGCCTACCGCGCGATGAAAGTCGCGCGAGAAATGCAGCGGATCGTTATAACCCACCTGCCCGGCGATTTTACTAATTGTGTCATCGGTTTCGACTAATAACCGCCGGGCCTGAGACAGACGATAATTTTTCAGCCATTTTAACGGGCTTTGATTAAAGGTCTCCTGGAACAGACGAAATAGCTGCGATTTACTCACCTGGCAGTACTGCATAAATTTTTCAATATCCCACTCGTCATTATAGTGGCTGTGGATCTGATATATAAGCCGCCCCAGGCCACGATGGGTAATCACCGGGGATTTCTCCGTTTCCTGGCTGCGGTTCTCCAGCAAGGTAAAAATAAGTTTTGCGCACAGCGCATCGCAGTGCGCGTCTGAAACCAGAGTATGGCTTTTCATTAAACTGAACAGTTGATAATAAATTTCTGTCACTTTCTCCGGCTGCTGGAAGGCAAATACAGGTTCCTGAAGAACATTGAGAATCTGCATGATATTATTTAATTTTGAGCTATCAATTCTCAGCCATAATATTTCCCACGGTTCAGCGCTATCAGGATAATGTTCATGCGGCCAACGTACCGGTAGCCAGGCCAGATTTCCTTCCTGCACATGATGCAGATTATTTTCCAGCCGAATAACCCCACGCCCTTTAAGGCAAAATATAAGTTCATGCCCGACAACCGACTGACGTTGAATATGGAAATTACCGTTTGTCCGGATATGGCCCGCCCTGAGAACCCGATAATTAACCAGCGTCGAAAAATCATCAGATTCGCGATACCAGTTTTCGATGACCTGCGTTCGCTGCACGAGTGAAGTCATATACCACTCCCCAAATAATCAATATTCATCAAGTCTATGGATATCTATCGTGACACGGTATGTGGTCATTCAGGCCGGTTGTATTATGGATTTTTGAGCTATCTCACAACAAAGCATTCAGGAAATTCAACGCTGCTGTTTTGAGTAAGACAAAGTGCATTTTTGCACAAGCGCTAAAGCAGATTTACCCTCACTCTTGCCCCTGCGACTCAAGAAACGCCTGCGGCGTCATATCACCCAGCTTTTTTTGTGTCCGCCCCTGGTTCCACAGCGCGCAGAGACGCTGGAGAGTCGCATCGGGTTCATCCAGCGCCGGAATAACGTCGGCTAATCTTTCACTCAGCTGTACCGCCCCAACCTCTTGTGCCGCTACCGCTCTACACAACAGCTCCGCGCTGGAAGGATGAAAGCCTTTTTGCTCGTAAGTCTCAAGACATTGTATCTGAGCCGGACAGGCTTCCAGTACCTGCTCCAGCCAGCTATCAACCAGCGCGGGCGAAATCCCGCAATAGATGCGGCCAAAGCACCAGCCGCTAACCGGCTCCTGCGCCCACAGCAGATGATGCTCGCCGCCGTCGTCCATTGAGAGCGCCAGCAGGCGGTAATGGAGCATCAGCGTATTCGCGCGCAACCCGGCTTTTAATGCCTTCTTTCCCTGCGGTGCGGCATTCTTTCGCCCTTTATGCGCCGGATGCAGATAACGGTTCAGCGTTGCGCGGGAGATGGCGATCCCCAGTCCTTCATTAACCATAAACAGCAACTCGTCCAGCGGCGCACGCAGGACGTCACGCAGTGTGTTAATCAATGCTTCCTGTTCTTGTCTCAACACTTTGTGTATTAAATGCGGCGTAGTGTGATTATCAGAAATCTGGCTGCGGTTACGCCAGCGGCGAACGGTGGTGATGGAAATCCCCAGTTCCTGCGCCAGTTCCCGGTCACTTTTATCCGATTCCTGGAGATATTTGCGCGTTCTTGGCGTGGTAGTGGCGTTGGCGTGCAGCTTGATTTCCATTCATTCCCCTACAAGAAAACATAACTAATCATATGAGATATATATTATTGCAGAGAATACAATGTGAACCGCTTCACCTTTCAGGCCACCGCTTTCTCTCATAATCCGTCATAGATAACACACACACACCCTGTCGATCTTGTACGGAGTTCACAATGAACAATGTTCTGGGATTTCTTGAAGCTAAATTGATGCCTCTGGCGGCGAAAACTGCCCAGCAGCGTCACCTTGGTGCTATCCGCGGCGCCTACGTTTCATTCATGCCTTTTATTATTGTCGGTTCAATTTTGCTGGTGATTTCGTCATTCCCCAATCAGGCGTATCAGCAATTTATGGCCAGCACCTTCGGTGCCAGCTGGAGCGCGATTATCGAGATCCCGTTTAACGCGGTCTTCTCAACCATGTCACTGTTTATCAGCTTCCTGGTAGCCTACCGCCTGGCGGAACACTACGGCGATGACCGTATCTCCTGCGGTATCCTCTCGCTGGTAGGTTTTCTTATTCTGACGCCGTTTATCAAGGTGGCAGAAAACGGCGGCATCACGGTGATCCCGGTGGAATGGATTGGCACCAAAGGATTATTCGTCGCCATGATCGGTTCGCTACTGTGGACCGAGCTCTTCTGTTGGTTAAAGCGTAAAAAACTGGTGATTAAGATGCCGGAAGGCGTTCCGCCTGCGGTACAGGAATCTTTCGCCGCGCTGATCCCGGCGCTGCTGGTGATGATTCTGATCCTGGCGATTCGTATCGGGTTTGAGCACACCCACTACGTGACCATCCATCAGTTTATTTATGAGGTCGTCGCCTCGCCGGTGCGTCACTACGGCACCTCCTATTTTGGCGCGCTGATGACCGTCTTCAGCATCACCATTCTGTGGTCGGTCGGCATCAACTCCGGTTCAATGATTAACGGCATCATTCGTCCGCTGTGGATGGAAAACCAGACCGATAACATCGCCGCCATTCAGGCTGGCATGACGCCTCCGCACATCATTACCGAACAGTTCTTCGATATGATCTGGATGGGCGGCGCGGGCGCGACGCTATCGCTGGTGATTGCGATGCTAATTTTCGCCCGCAGCAAAAATATGCGCGAAGTCGCCCGCCTCGGCGCTGGTGCCTCCATCTTTAATATCAACGAACCGATTCTCTTCGGTCTGCCGGTGATCATGAATCCGATCATGCTGATCCCGTTTAACCTGGTGCCGCTGGTGCTGGTGACGGTGCAGTACGCGGCGATGAAAATCGGTGCGGTAGCAGTGACTACCGGGGTCTTTATTCCGTGGACCCTACCGCCGGTGATCAGCGGTTTTATCGTCACCGGGCATCTCAGCGGTAGCATCATGCAGCTGCTTAATCTGTTGATTGGCGCAATGCTGTACCTGCCTTTCATGCGCATCGTCGATAAGCAGTATCGTGCGGCGGAAATCACCGCCCATGCCGAAACGGACAACACGCTTGCTAAACAGGAGTAAACCAATGTGGGGAATTATTGCCACCTGGCGAATGGCGCTGGAAGGGGTAACGGAATCCGCTGCGGCGCTGGCCGCCGGGGCTGACACCTCTACCGCCGTAGTGAATGCGGTAGCCGCAGTCGAAGATTTTCCGCTTTACAAATCAGTGGGCTATGGCGGTTTACCAACGGAAAACGGCGAGGTCGAGCTGGACGCCGCCTATATGAACGGCGACACCCTGGCGTTCGGCGCGGTTGGCAATCTGGTGGACATCGCCAATCCGGTCAAGGTGGCTCACGCCCTGAGCCGCCAGCGATACAACAGCCTGCTGGTCGGTCAGGGCGCCCGTGAGTGGGCGCTGATTCAGGGGTTCGCCGCCAAAGAGATGCTGACCGAGCGGGCGATGCAGCACTACCACAAGCGCTGCCGCGAAACGCTGGATAAAGGCCTCAGTCCCTACGATGGCCACGACACCGTCGGCATTATCGGCCTCGATAAACAAGGTTCCATGAGCGTCGCAACGTCAACCAGCGGCCTGTTTATGAAAAAACGCGGGCGGCTGGGCGACTCACCGATTATCGGTTCCGGCTTCTATTGCGATAGCGAAACCGGAGCCGCCACGGCGACCGGCGTCGGTGAAGATCTGATGAAAGGCTGTACCAGCTACGAGATCGTGCGGCGAATGGCTCAGGGGATGACCCCGCAGCAGGCAGCAGATTCAGTGGTGTGCGAACTGGAAGACAAGCTGATGTCGCGCTTTGGTCGCGCGGGGGATCTTTCGGTGGTCTGCATGAACCGCCACGGCGAATTCGGCGCGGCGACCAATATCAAAACCTTCTCTTTTGTGATCGCCAGCGCGACGCAGCCGCTCACCGTGTTTTGCGCCGAGCGCGTGCAGGAAAAAACCCATTATCGTCCGGTGGACGACGAATGGATGCAGGCCTACGCCGCACGCATTCGCGCCCCCATCGAGGAGTAAGTTATGTTGGATTATCGTTTCATTAACCATCTGGATAGCACCTGCAATGGCGCACATCTGGTGACCTGGCCCGGCAGTACGCTGTTGGCGCAATCCCCCCACAACGCCAGCCCCCTGCTCGCCGAAATGGTTGAGCAGGCCGCGCGCGGCGAAGTGGCGGATGCCCGCTTTGGCTGCTCGCCTTTCGCCCGCATTACGCTTATCCCGCAGTCGCTGTGGCAGGACTCGCTTAACGACAGCCTGATCGAGGCGCTGCGCCCGTTGTTCAAAGCGCCGGTAAGCGATGTGCTGGTTTTCGATTGCTCTCAAGAGGCACATGGTGCGATGGGCAAAGCGCTGCGCTATTTATTCAATCTTGACTGGCAGCTTGATGATTTAGGTCTGCATCAGGTGAAGGCTGTCAGACCCCGCCTGCGCCAGCTCGCGCTTTACGCTTTGCCAGCACAACAAGCGGCGCTGGAAACTCTGGCTTATCAGCAGCAGGCCACCGCGCACGGTATGCTCGCCGCACGACGGTTGGCGGACCTCCCTTCCGAGCAGTGCACGCCGCAGTATGTCGTAGAAGAAGCCCAGCGACTGTGCGCCAATATCCCTTCCCTGCGCTGCGAAGTACTGGATGAGAAGGCGATTATTGACCAGGAGCTCGGGCTGCTTCATGCGGTAGGAAAAGGTTCTGAGCGCCCGCCGCGCCTGCTGGCGATTCATTATGATGGCATCACCGATGGTCCGGTTCGCTGCTACGTCGGTAAAGGGGTGACCTTTGACACCGGCGGACTGTGGCTGAAGGAAGGCGCCGGGATGTATACCATGAAGTATGACATGTGCGGCGCGGCCAACGTGCTCGGCCTGATGCTGAGCATCGCGAAGCTTGCGCTGCCGGTGCGGGCGATGGGCGTGCTGGCGCTGGCGGAAAACGCCATTGGCCCCAACGCCATGCAGCCCGGCAGCGTCGCGCGCGCCTGCAATGGCTTAACGGTAGAAATCAACAATACCGATGCCGAGGGTCGTCTGGTGCTGTCCGACGCCATCGCCTGGGCCAGCCAGCGCCATCCGCAGGCGCGCTACATTATCGATATGGCAACGCTGACCGGCGCGGTGGTGAAAGCGCTGGGTTATGACCTCAGTGGTTTAATGACTCAAAACGAAACCCTGCGATCGGCGTTGACTCAGGCGGGAATAGAGAGCGGAGATGAAGTCTGGTCGCTGCCGCTGAACAGTCGGCTGAAAAAACAGACCGAAAGCGCGATTGCCGATCTTTGCAATACGCCGGGCAACAACGCGGCAATCAGTGCCTCCGCCGCCTGGCTGTTGCAGCATTTCTGTCCGCCGGAAATCCCGTGGGCCCACCTCGACGTCAGCGGCACGGCGCTGTGGCGCGAAGGTGGCAAGAGCGTGGCCTCCGGCAGGCCAATACCGCTGCTGATCCAGCATCTGCTTAACGATATCAGCCATGTTTAAAACCTTCCCGGGGGCGGCGCGTTGCGCCTTGCCCGGGCTACCCGCACGATGTACCTGCCATAAAGTAGCCCGGACAGGTGCGCCAGCACCGCCTCCGGGGAATGCCCTACTTCTCGCTCACCACCGGTTTGACTCTTACCGCAAACAACACAATCACCATCGCGCTGACCAGCAACAAACCGCTACCGGCGAAAACCCCGCTGGCACCGTTAAGATCGAACACCGCTCCGCCGCCTGCCGCGCCCGCGCCAATCGCCAATTGAATAGATGCCACCAACAGCCCGCCCGCGCTTTCCGCTTCATCAGGAACCGTAGTGGCAAGCCACGTTGACCAACCCACCGGCACCAGGCCAAAGGCAAAACCCCACATCGCCACTAACAAACCATCCAACAGCGCGAAGTGCCCGAACGTCACCATCATCAGCGCCAGCACGCTCATCGCCAGCGGCACCAACGCCAGCGTCATGCGCAGACTTCTGGCCAGCAGATGACCGGCAATCGACGTACCGATGAAGTTCGCTACCCCAAAACCCAACAAGATCAGGGAAACCCCTTCAACGCTGGCCTGCGCCACGGTCTCCAGAAACGGTCGCAGATAGGTGAAGAAGGCAAAGTGACCGCTGAAAATGAGGATCGTCGCCAACATCCCGCCAATCATGCCCGGACGGCGCAACACCTTAAACAGCGTCGCGAAGCTGCCCGCGCTTTCCGGGCGCATCGAAGGCAATACCCACAGCTGCCAGAACAGCGCAACTACGCTCGGCAATGCGCAAATAATAAACACGTTGCGCCAGCCTATCAGCGCGCCGAAATAGCTCCCCAGCGGCGCGGCAACCACGGTGGCAATCGACACAGCAGAAAAGATGATCGCCAGCGCTTTCGGTACCATCGCCGCCGGAACCAGGCGCATAGCGGTGGCGGTCGACATCGACCAGAAGCCGCCAATCGCAATCCCTAACAACAATCGTCCAAGTAGTAAAAACTCAAGCGTTCCGGCGAAGGCCACCATCATGCTGGAGATGATTTGCAAAACGGAAAAAAACATCAGCACCCATCGGCGGTCAATGTTTCGGGTCGCAGTAGTGATCAACAGGCCGGTGAACAACGCCACCAGCGCCGTTGCGGTTACCGCCTGCCCCGCCATGCCTTCGCTGACCCCGAGACTTGCCGCCATCGGCGTTAACAAGCTAGCAGGAAGAAACTCAGCGACAATCAGGCCGAACACCCCCAGCGCCAGCGCATAAACGGCGCGCCAGGCGGGCTTAGCGCTTGCCAGACTCTCTTCAGCGGCAATGCAAGAACTCATATACATCTCTCCAGAACAATTAACATTTCGTTAAGATTAGGCGGTTCTGTCCGGACGATCTATGATGCATACTCTGCAATTATTGATAATTCGTCCGGGAGTGATGTAATGACTCAGCAAGCCCTCGATCTCACCAGTGAACTGCTGCGCGGCATGCGTCTTTCCGGCGTTAACTATCGCCGCATCGAGACCAGCCGCCCGTTCGGCGTCGAGTTCAGCCATGTGCCCGGCAAAGCGCAGTTCCACTTTATTAGCCGGGGCCCGGTGCTGCTGCGCATGGCCAGCGGTCAACGTCTGACGCTGGAAAGCGGCGATGCGTTATTTATTCCCAACGGCGATAGCCACGCGTTGCTTTCCGACGAACAGGCCCCGGTGATGAACGTCCTGAAGCTTCCCAGCGAACCGGTTTGCAGCACCGTGTGTTGTGTTAAAAATGAGGGCGACGACGCGAAAAATGGCAGCGCCATTATCTTTAGCGGCTGCATGGACTTCGAACTGGGCGGCATGCAGCCGCTGGTCAAAGCGATGCCGGAAGTGATGCTGGTCAGCAGCCTGTTGACCACTCGCCCGGAGATCCAGCCGATGCTCGCCGCCATGGAGCGTGAAACCCTGACGCGTCAGGCGGGCTATGCTGGCATTCTGGCGCGGCTGGCGGATGTGGTCGCCGCGCTGATTGTGCGGGGTTGGGTGGAGTGCGGTTGCGGCAATGCCACCGGTTGGGTGCAGGTGCTGCGCGACCCGAAGCTGGCCAAAGCCATTTACGTCATGCACCAACAACCCGGCATCAACTGGAAAGTCGAAGATCTGGCCCGCGAGGCGGGAACCTCCCGCTCGGTATTTGCTGAACGCTTTCTCTCCGCCACCGGTACCACACCAGCCCGCTATCTGACCGAGCTGCGGATGCGGCTGGCGGTGCAGTACATTTCCCATGAGGGGCAGGCGCTGGAAAAAGTGGCCTTCAAACTAGGCTACAGTTCGCATGCCGCCTTTAGCCGCGCCTTTAAGCGCATCACCGGCAAAGCGCCGGGCGCACTGCGTGACCTGTCGCGGGGAGAAGAGTTTTAGCCCTGCCCTAATTCGCGAGTGCGCCTGACCGCCGCCAGCACGCTACGCTGAAGCCCGGCGGCGAAATCACTACTATTCAGCTCGTACAGACCGTGAATCCCCACTCCCGCCGGTGAATTGTTGATATCCAGAAGCTGGTGCGGATGCTTCTGGCTGCGGCGCAGCATCTCTACCGCGCCGAGCAGATTTTCCAGCACCACTTCCGTGGCCTGAGTCCGCGACAACCCAGCCAACACCCCGGCATCGGTAAAGGACTCGATAAAGTAGTAGATATAGTTGGGACCTGCGACGCCAAAGCCGGTGAAGATATCGATCAATCGTTCCGGCAGATACAGTACTTTGCCGAAACCGCGCAGAAACGGCTCGACCCGCTCCGTGCTGGCCAGGGCGTTTAGGGTCACGCCGCTATAGCCAAATCCGGTATCGGTCAGAGTATTGGGGATCACCCTGACAATCGGCGTTTCAGCGCCAAACAGGGAGGACAGTTTTTCCAGCGTCACTCCAGCAATCAATGAAACAATCGTCGTTCCCCCCGTCAATTGCGAACGAGCACGGTCAGCCACCGCCGTCAGATCGTCCTGCGGACGGATCCCCAATACCACCAGAGAAGCGTCCGTTAACCCGCCCCCCTTCGGCAGCGAATAGAGGTTTTGCAGATAATCAACACGCGTATCATCAATATCCTCCAGCGAGATCTCTTCCGCTCGCAGCGTACCGTTGCTTAAAGACGCGCGAATAATCGCCTCCGCCATCTGCCCGGCCCCGATAAAATGAACATTTGCCATTATGCCTCCTGCTCTTCTGACTGATAAAAACGCAGCCGACAGACCGCGTCACCGCGAGCCAGCGCGGTCTGTACGTCTAACTTCAGTCCCGGGAATGCGTCGGTTAACGCATGGTCGCCTTCCATACAGACATCGCACAGCGTCTCAACTTCACGGGCATCGCGCCCCTGCTGCCGCCAGCAGTTGACGTAAGGGCAATAGTGAAACAGGACGATAAATTCCGTGCAGCTGGCACTGACGGGCTCCATCTCATAAACCTGAGATTCAAGACCGCGAGTAAACAGCCTGGCGAACGCTTCCAGATCTCGTCCATCGTGCATCTGCGCGCGAATCTTATGCCCAATATCCCGGCCATAATGACGAATCGCCTCTCGGGCAAAATCATCAGTGATGTTACGCTGGCGGCTTTCATCAAGCAGATAACCGAGGGTTGCCGCCCGCTTTTCGGTGATCGCGCGCAGTGCCAGAGTGACTTCATCAGTTAAGGTTGCCACGTTATGCACCGGTTTTGCGGTGATTTCGCTCATGCGCTTATTCCCAGTCGGTATTGACTTTGACGTCATTGGCGCCGGGTAAGGCGTACACATCTTCGGCGTACCACTTACGTGAAAGCTCGGCAAGCGTGCCGTCCTTTTTCAGGGCCGCCAGTTGGCTATCAATCTCTTTGATCAACTGTGGATCGGTATTCTTTTTATATAAATAGACGTTAGGGAATAAGCCGACAGAATCCGAAGCTTTAAGGTTAAGATTTAGCGCCTTATTTAACGCCAGCAGCGCGCCAATAGGATAAATTGCCGCATCGTATTCGCCTGAAGCCACAGCTTTAAAAATATCAGCGGCAGACTGTTCACCATTCGGTTGCAGATTAATTTGCTGCGTCGGGTGCTTTTTATTGTAGTTTTCAATCACCGTATAGCGCGCATCGGTGGTATGAATCGGCACCAGCTTTTTCTTACCGCTGACAAGATCGCCAAGATTATGAATATCGTTCTCGTTATTACGCACGATCAGGCGTAAATCGCTGATCCCGGTCGGTTCACCGGAGTGTTCGTATTTTTCTGCCCGCTCTTTAGTGAGATAAAAGTGATCCGCCGCGAGGGTATAGGCCCCGGTAGATAAGCCGACTATCATCGCATCGCGCGAGACAGCATTAAAATGAAATTTATAATTGGCCAGCCGCTGATCCAGCACCTTTAACAGATCGCCATCATAACCGGTAATAGTATTGTTATCGTCAACAAAACTAAAAGGAAAACCGTTGGCATTCACCACCACTTCTACCGTTTTCGCCGTCGGGCTTTTTTCAGCAGCCTGCGCAGCGCTAATTCCCATTGCCAGGAACAAAGAACTCACCAGTAACGTTTTATTTTTCAAAATACTTTCCCCAAAATGATAAAGTTGCCACTCTTTTTTGTGCATCTCCTCGCCAACGTGCGCTCAGAGATATTTCTACGCTGCGCAATGCCCGGGCGATCGCCAGACACAACACGATGTAAATCACCAGCACCACGCAATATGCTTCGACAAAGTGGAAGCCGCGTGCGGCGGCGATGTTGGCTTTCGCCATCAGGTCAATAACTGTGATGGTATAAACCAGCGAGGTATCCTTAATCAGATCAATCAGCACGCTGGTGAAATTAGGCAACGCGGATACCGCTGCCTGCGGAAAGATAATCCGCCGAAACTGGGTAAACCCGCTGACGCCAATCGACCAGGCGGCCTCCCGCTGCCCTTTATCAACTGCGTTCCATCCGGCGCGAAAGGTCTCGGCAAAGTAAGCGCTGAAGATCAGCGACAGCGCGGTTACCGCCGCCACTAGCGGTGAGAGCTTATAGCCGAACATATTCTCCTGCGGGCCGCCAAACAGTCCGGCGGCAATCCACGGCCAGACATAAAAAAAGAAATAGAGCATCACCAGTACCGGTACCGAACGGCCAAAGGAGATGAATATCTTCGCCACATATTTAACGCCGGGTGTCTGGCGAATAATGACATATGCCAGCACAGCCCCCAGCAGAGTAGAAAAAAGTAGTGATAAGAGCGTTATCGCCAGAGTCACCGGCAGTGCGCTCAAAATAAAGGTAAAATTATCCCGAATGAATGCAAAGCTAAACATGTTAATCTGTCACTCCAGCAGGAACTGATATTTCTTTTCAATACGGGTGGTAAAATAGAGAATAATACTATTCAGCAACCAGTAGACGATTATCACACTAATAAAGGCCGCAACCTGTTTAGCACCATAGCTATTTTGTGAGATCTTCTGTGCCCGACCAAAAATATCGACAATACCAATAATATTCACCAGAGAGGTCATCTTCACCAGATTGATTAAAAGATTACCAAAGTTGGGAATAGCAATAATTAATCCCTGGGGGAAAATAATTCGCCGAATGCCAATGTGCCAGGGAATATTCAGGCTTCGAATCGCCTCCTTTTGGCCAATATCTATTGCATTCCATGCCGAGCGGATCATTTCGGCGAAATAAGGACTGATGCTAACCGAGATAGATAAAATGGCAAAGGTGGTATCGCCAACCAACAGCGGTGGAAGCGCCAGCGCCGTCAGAATCAGTTTGCCACCGAAGAAAAACAGCAGGATCAACAGCGCCAGCGGTGCCCCGCGCAGAATATCGGTATACCCCTTTGCAACAATCCTGAGCGGCGTAAATCGACTAAATTGTAGCACCACAATAATCAGCGCCAGCATCAGCCCCAACAGCAATGATGCGAAGGTCATCCCGAGGGTGATCGGTAAATTCTCCAGCAATTTGGGGATAATCTGGATGATATCCTGCCAGCTAAACAACGCGTTATTGTCCATCTTTAGCCTCAACCATGGTAGTGCAAGCGAGCCAGAAACGCCCGGGTTCGCCCCTGCTGCGCGGCACCAAATATCTGCTCCGCGGGCCCCTGTTCAACAATTTCGCCGTTTTCCATAAACACCACCCGAGAAGCCACCTGGCGGGCAAACTCCATTTCGTGAGTGACGATAATCATCGTCTGCCCCTCGGCGGCAATCGTCTGTATCAGTTCCAGCACTTCGCCGACTTTCTCCGGATCCAGCGCCGAAGTCGGCTCATCCAGCAGCAGTACAGCGGGGTTGATTGCCAACGCGCGGGCAATACCGATGCGCTGCTTTTGCCCACCGGAAAGGCTATGAGGATAGTGGTCTTTCTTATGCAGTAGCCCTACCTGTTTTAATAACCGTTCGGCAATGTTTTCAGCCTCCTGGCGCGAGCGTTTTTTGGCATAAATCAAGCCTTCGGTGATATTTTGCAGTGCGGTAAGATTATGAAAAAGATTCCACGATTGAAAAACCATTGCGGTTTTGGCGCGTAGCTTTTCAATTTCCTTTTTACCCGCATCTGCACAGTCCAGCGCCACATCATCTATTTTAATTTGTCCGCTATCAGCGGGTTCTAAAAAATTAAGCGTCCGCAACAGCGTTGTTTTTCCTGAGCCGCTAGGGCCAATAATGCAAATAATTTCGCCGGGATTTACGCTCAGTGAAACATCTTTGAGTACCCGCTCACCGGAAAAACTTTTACTGATTTTATCGAGAGTTATCATAATGAGATATTCGTGAATATATTTTCCAATCCGCCGCTTATCGACGTTTGTTGCTGTGTAAAAACTATATTGCTGCGGTTCAGGGGATAGCAAACAAGAAAAAAACATATCTAAAGTCGAAAAATAACTTTTTATATATTTGTTATGGTATTAAGTCCGGATTGTAACCAATGCATCACCATTCAGTGGGGTTAACACTGAAACGCCAAAATCATTCAATTTTTCTGAAAAAGATGCGCAAATTGTTTCGATTTTAATCACCGCATACTCGGTCTATTATTTATCACATCGGGGCAACAACGCTCCAACACTGACAAAACACGTAAGGAATACGACCATGAAATCCATCAAAACTTTCGTTGCAGTTGCTGCTCTCTCTATGATCTCTTTCGGTTCTTTTGCACAAAGCGTTAGCGCCAGTGCCTCAACTCTGGACCGCGCAGAAGCCAAAATCGCCGCTCAGGCAGCAGAACAAGGCGCGTCATACAAAATTACCAGCGCTCAGTTTAATAACCGCGTGCATATGACTGCTGAACTGACTAAATAAACTCCCCCGTCATACTTCAAGTTGCATGTGCGTTGGCTTTCCTCGCTCGCCCCAGTCACTTACTTAAGTAAGCTCCTGGGGACTCCCTGCGTCGCCGCCTTCCTGCAACTCGAATTATTTAGGGTATAAGACTATTGCCGGGCCGCCAAAAGAACAGGCGACAGCGACAACACGATGAAATAAGGAATTAAATATGAAAAAAATCAGCGTGGTCACCGCACTGCTTTTGGCCGCTACACTGTCATCTACCGTGATGGCCGCAGAGAATAGCTTTGCGCGACCAGAAGCAGGTTCAAATATAGATACCTCGGTGCATCAGAACCATATTGATGTCAGCCATGCTTTCGATAAAGAGAGCCTGACGGCGGGTAATCTTCAGTAAGTAAGACATAGCAAAAGGAGCGCGCGGAAATATCCGCCGCGCTCCTTACTTTTTCTGCCAGTTCGCCCACGGACTCTCTGTCGGGGCATCCGCAACGTCTGACGCCACATCCGTCAGCGAGTCGATATACAGCTCCTCCACCTCTTTGCGCGCCCACGGCGTGCGGCGTAAAAACTTCAGGCTCGACTTAATACTCGGATCGCTTTTAAAGCAATTAATATTGATGCGCTTCGCCAGTTCAGCCCAACCGTATTTAGCGACCAGCGCGTTGAGCAGGGCTTCCAGCGTGATACCGTGCAGAGGATCTTTTGCGTGCTGCATGACCGTGTTTTTACCTGAATAGAAAAATTTCGCCCACCATACTGGCTCACGACGCCGTGCGCAACCCGACTCACCCTCCTCTTAGCCAAAATTCGCAAAAGCACAGAACCCTGCGCAGACATAAATTAGAAAAGAACGTTATTGGTTGATTATTTTCGCTTAAGGCAAGCTGGCTTCAACCACCCGACTGAGGAATCGATCATGCGCTGTTGTTGTCCCCGAACCCTGAATCTGACTAAACGAAAATGCCTGAAAACCGCCTTCGGAGAACACAATGAACGCGACAACCCTACCGATACTGGATCTTGCCCGCTACGCGAACCCCGCTGAGAAAACGGCGTTCCTCGCCGACCTGCGCCACGCGGCACGCGATATTGGCTTCTTTTATCTGATTAACCACGGCGTTGATGCCTCGCTGCAACAGGCCGTCCAGCAGCAGTCCCGCGATTTCTTTGCCCTTGCTGATGAGCAAAAGCAGCAGGTGGCGATGATCCACTCCCCACACTTTCGTGGTTACAACCGCGCCGCATCGGAATTAACCCGTGGTCAGCCAGACTGGCGCGAGCAGTTCGATATCGGTGCCGAGCGCCCGGCGCTCACGCTCAACGAACGCGCCCCGCGCTGGCAGCGCCTGCAGGGGCCAAATTTATGGCCCGAAGCCTTGCCCTCACTCAAACCGACATTGCTAACCTGGCAGCAGGAGATGACCCAGGTTGGGATCACGCTGCTGCGCGCGTTTGCCGAAGCACTGCACCTGCCGCAGGATGCCTTTGATGGCCTGTATGGCGATAAACCCAACGAGCATATCAAGCTGATCCGCTACCCGGGCCAACAGGAAACGCAAAGCGCCCAGGGCGTCGGCGCGCACAAGGATTCTGGTTTTCTTAGCTTTCTGTTGCAGGATGAGCAAAAAGGATTGCAGGTCGAAGTTTCACCCGACCGCTGGATTGACGCTACGCCGCTGGCGGGAAGCTTTGTCGTGAATATTGGCGAGCTGCTGGAACTGGCAACCAACGGCTATCTGCGCGCGACGGTGCACCGGGTGGTCTCTCCGCCCGCCACACGGCAGCGTTTGTCGATTGCTTTCTTCCTCGGCGCGCAACTGGATGCCGTGGTTCCCGTTTATACGCTTCCTCCCGAACTGGCCCGTGAAGCCCTCGGACCGGATAGTGACCCGCAAAACCCGCTGCTGCGTGAAGTGGGCTGGAATTATTTGAAAGGACGTCTGCGCTCGCATCCTGATGTCGCTGAACGCTACTACCAGGATGTCTTTCGTGAACGCGCCGAGCAATTGATCGTTTAAACATAACAACAAACACAAGGAATTAAGATAATGAAATATGCCGCATTTAAACTGGCAGGGGTCGCACTGTCTCTCTCTCTGGCGTGGACTTCCGCTCAGGCCGCCGCGCTGCGCGTTGCCGCTGACCCGGTGCCGCACGCTGAAATCCTGAACTACATTAAAAAAATCGATCCCAGCCTCGATCTGAAAATTGTCGAATTAACCAGCGGCGTGAATGCCAACGAACTGCTGGCTAACGGCGACGTCGATGCCAACTATTTCCAGCACGTGCCCTATCTGAAGGATCAAGAAAAGGCGCTCGGCAAAACGTTTGCCGTTGCGGCGACCGTGCATATTGAGCCGCTGGGCATTTATTCGCGCAAGCATAAAGATTTTAAATCGTTGCCTGAGAATGCCACCGTGGCGGTGCCAAACAACACCACTAACCTGAGCCGCGCGCTGTTTCTACTGCAAAGCCAGGGGCTGATTAAGCTGGCGGCAAAATTCACCGACCCGGCGACCACGCTGGCGACACCGAAAGATATCGTCGAAAACCCGAAGCATCTGAAGATTCTTGAAATTGAATCGCCACAAATTCCTCGGTCGTTGGACGACGTCGACCTGGCGGTGATCAACGGTAACTATGCGTTGGAAGCCGGACTGGTTCCGGCAAAAGACGCGCTGGGTCTGGAAAGCGCCACCAATAACCCTTATGCCAATATCCTGGTGACCACGCCGGAGCTGGCTAACGATCCGCGCATCAAGGCGCTGGCAAAAGACCTCATTTCACCGCAGGTTGCTGAATTTATCCGTAAACAATATAACGGATCGGTGATCCCGGTAGCCCCTCAGTCATGATTGAGGTTGTCGGGCTGAGTAAAACCTATGCCGGAACAGGCCGACCGGCGTTAAACGATGTCTCTCTGCAGGTGCCGAAAGGAGCCGTTTACGGCATCCTCGGGCGCAGCGGCGCAGGCAAAAGTACGCTGATACGCTGCCTGAATTTGCTGGAGCGGCCCACTGCGGGCCGCATTATTGTGAACGGGAACGATATTACCCGGATGGATAAAAGCGCACTGCGCGAGTATCGGCTGCGCACCGGCATGATCTTCCAGCACTTTAATTTACTTCATGCCCGCAGCGTGGCCGACAATGTGGCGGTACCGCTGGAGATAGCCAAAGTGCCGAAAGCCGCCCGCCAGACGCGCGTTGCCGAGCTGCTTGAGCTGGTGGGGCTGGCGGATAAAGCCGCCGCCTTCCCGTCTCAGCTTTCCGGCGGGCAAAAACAGCGTGTGGGCATTGCCCGCGCGCTGGCGGCAAGGCCGGATGTGCTGCTGTGCGATGAGGCCACCAGCGCTCTGGACCCCGAAACCACCGCCTCGGTACTCAGCCTGCTGGCGGACATTAACCAAAAGCTCAACCTGACTATCGTGCTGATCACCCACGAGCTGGAGGTGGTAAAAACCCTCTGCGATCACGCGGCGCTGCTGGAGCACGGGGAGATTATTGAAAGCGGGAGAATTGCCGATCTGCTGGTGGCCCCGTGGTCACGGCTGAGACAATCGCTACTGCATGACCCTCAGGCGGAACGGGATTTTCTCGCCCGCCACGGATTTCACGGGAGGCCATTATGCGGGGTAGCATAAGTTGGCAAGATCTCTGGCCGCTGTTGCTTCAGGGAACACTGGATACCGTTTATATGGTCGGTCTGGCGGCACTGTTTACGGTGCTGATCGGGCTACCTACCGGCGTGCTGCTGTTTGTCTCACGTCGCAATGGTCTGTCGCCGATGCCAAAGCTAAACACAATACTGGGCGCAATTATCAACTTTGGGCGTTCGCTGCCGTTTATCGTCCTGCTGATTGCGTTGATCCCTTTCACCCGGCTGATTATCGGCACCACCCTGGGCAGTACCGCCGCAGTGGTTCCGATCACGATTGGCGCTTTTCCGTTCTTCGCTCGGCTCACCGAGAATGCGCTGGATGAGGTGGATTACGGGCGTATAGAGGCGATTTTGTCGATGGGCGGCAATATCTGGCACGTCATCTTTAAATCGCTGTTGCCGGAAGCGTTGCCGACGCTGCTGGCGGGCATCACGCTAACCATCGTGATGCTGATCGGTTTTTCCTCGATGGCGGGCGTGATTGGCGGCGGCGGCCTGGGCGATCTGGCGATTCGTTACGGCTATCAGCGTTTTAATAATGAGGTGATGGTCGGGACGGTGCTGATTCTGGTCGCGCTGGTGCAGGGCGTACAGATGGTCGGCGACCGTCTGGTGCGCGGTTTAGCGCACCGACGTTAGCGGAACATGCGGTTTTCGCTATTGAAAACCGCTTTCGTTAATCAGGGTTTGAATCAGTTCAGCCGCCGAAAGCTCACGAATAAGATTAACGCCCTGTCCCGCCCAGTGCGCGCCGTACTGATGATCACCGTAGGCCTTTGCCGCCGTCGCCAGCGCTTTCCCGACATCGTAAGCCACGGGATACGCCGGTACCGCGTGCAGCTCTTTCACCTCACGCCAGCCATTCGCAATACATCTTGCCGGACGTCCGGAAATCGCCGAGGTTAAAAAAGTCTGCCCATCGGAACGGTCTTTAATGGCCCGCCGATAATCAGCATCGGCGGCGGATTCCGGGCACAACAAGAAGGCCGTGCCAAGCTGTACGCCCTCAGCGCCAAGGTTCATCACGCTGTTAATTCCCGCGCCGTCCATAATCCCGCCTGCAGCAATGATCGGTAATTCCATCTGCTGTTTCAGCGCCTGAACCAGGGTAAAGGTGCTCATCTGCCCGTCGGGCGCGAGCGGGTCAAACATCCCGCGATGACCACCGGCTTCGTAGCCCTGCGCAACAACCATATCGATCCCGTGCGCTGCAATCCATAGCGCTTCCTTAACGCAGGTGGCGCTCGCCAGGGTGACGATACCTTTTTCGCGCATCCGGCGGATAATCTCCCGGTCCGGGATGCCAAAATGAAAGCTGATCACCGCCGGGGCGAGGTCGAGCAGCAGCTCTGCCATCTGTGGATTCTGTTTAAAACTGAGATAAATTTCCGCCAGCGTTTCGGGGGGATGACGATTAAAACGGGAAAACTCGGGGCGCAATTGCTCAATCCACTGCGCCTCACGCTGCGGATCACGGATCGCAGGGTCGTGGCAAAACAGATTGACGTTAAACGGTCGCGTCGTTAACTGCCGGGTCCGGTTAATTAACGCTTCAGCCTGAGCCACCGTGGACGATCCCAGCCCCAGCGAGCCAAGCGCCCCGGCATGGCTCACCGCCGCCGCCAGTTCTGGCGTCGAGACCCCCGCCATCGGTGCCTGAATAATGTGATAATCGATATCAAGCTGCTGCGTAAGCCGGTTGCTCATAGGCTGTCCTGTTAAAATTTGCGCGATTGGCTGATTAAAATCTCTTTTAGAGATGCTAAGATCAATATTATTTTCAAATTAAGAATAAAAATATGAACCACACCACATTACAGATTTTCAAAACGGTGGCGCAGGAGCAGAGCGTCACCCGTGCGGCAAAGCTTCTCGGGCGGGCGCAATCCAATATCACCACCCGCATTCATCAACTGGAAGAAGAGCTGGAAGTTGAACTTTTTGCCCGCGGCAATAAGAAGATGCTGCTGTCGCCCGCCGGGGAGAACTTTTTGGGCTATGCCGTGAAGATCCTCAGCCTCGCCGAAGAGGCCAAACAGGCGCTGCATCCAGCCACGCCGGGGGGAAATTTACGCATGGGGGCGATGGATGCCACCGCCGCCAGCCGTCTGCCGCAGCTTCTCCCTCTCTTCCACACCCAATGCCCGGAGGTGACGCTGACGCTAAAAACGCAGCCGACCCGCCCGCTTATTCAGCAGGTGCTTGACGCTTCTCTCGATTGCGCACTGGTCTGCCTGCCGCAAAACGCAGCCGCACCTGCCGACATTGAATCCGTGCCGATATTTAATGAACAACTGGTATTGGTCATCCCGGTTAATCAGCAAAATTTTCGCTTTGCTGCCTTCCCGGAAGGCTGTTCCTACCGGGCACAGGGCGAAATTTTCCTGGCTCAGTGGGTAGACACGCAGGTCGACATTCAGGACGTCAGCTCATACCACGCGATGATCGCCTGTGTGGCCTCCGGCGGCTACGCCTGCCTGTTGCCACAAAGCGTGCTTGATACCCTGGCCTTGCCCTTGGGGTGCCAGGTGCGGCCGGTCGGACAAGCGAACACGCAACTTATCTGGCGCAAAGGCTATACCTCACCGGCCCTTGAACATATGCGCCAGATCCTTGAATCAGCGTCCGACATTTGACTGCCGCCGGACTCCCATAACGACCAGCGCAGCGGCGACCAGAAGCGCAAATGTCGCCGCACTCAGCGAAGGATTGAACGATCCGCTGCGGTTATACAGCGCCTCGGCGACCAGCGGGCCGATAATTTGCCCTACGCCATAGGTCGCGGTCATCGCCGCAACCATATTGAATGACACCAGATGGTTCAGCCGCCTTCCCTGCGATAGCGCGATGGTCACTGTCCCCAAAAAGGTGAAACCAACCAGCAGCGCGCTCAATATGCAAAAGGGTAACGAATGGCTCCACGCTGGAAGGATCACGCCGACCGCCTGAATCAGCAGATTTGCAGTAAACGCGCGGCGATAGCCAAACTTAATCACCAGCCGATGCCAGACAAAACATGACGGAACCGCCGCAAGTCCGAAGATAGCCCAGATTTGCACCGGATCGATGGCGTTCAGCGAACCGCTGAGAAACAGCGGCAGATAGGTGGCGGTAATAATGTAGCCGAAACCGGCCAGGCCATATATCAGCAGCAGCTTCCACGCCTCGCGCGCCCCGCCCTCTGCCTGCTCATGCTGTGCGGTATCGGCAGGTTTGTAAGCGATAAGATAATCGGCCGGACTCAGCAATAAGCGCAGAGCCAACACAAACAGGACGCCAGCGCTTATTGCACATATCAACCAGATTTGCTGGCTGGAGAGCGCCAGCGACTTGCCCAGGTAGATAACTTCCGCCGACAGAAATATTCCCATCCCGACGCCGGAATAGAGCACCGGCGCGCCGTTATGATGCTTCATATGCTGTAGCAACCACAGCGAAGCAGCAATCAACGTGACCGCGCTTAACAATCCAGCAATACCGCGTACTACGATAATCGCCAGCGGCGAAACTAAAAACGCCAGTAAAGCCATGCACAGCAACGTTAGCAGCGCGGAAAGCAGACTTAACAATCTGGCGTCCGCAGGCCTGGTTTTCGCCAGCAGCAATGCGCCCGCCAGATAGCCGGCGTAGTTTGCCGAAGCGGCAAGATTGCCTTCGCGCAGCGAGAGCACCTGCTCATTCAGCATCAGCGGCAGGATACCGGTATAGGCAAAACGCCCGTAGCCCATGCCAATGATCAGTACGACTGAACCGGCCAGCGCCAGTAGAAAAGCCTTTAACTCAGGTCTGATTTCGCCAACGTTCACCTGTTACCTCTTTAATTTAATCTCAAAAAGAGAATTATTTTTAATTATTATTCTCTTTTCATTATGATATCGGTTGACCCGACGCGCAAGTGACTCCATGCAGAGGCTTGTCGCCCTGCATGGTGAGAGACTTTACGTAAAAGGTATGGAGATGCTTCGTCGGGGGGCGAAATATGGCGTAAAACTGGTTTGAGCCCCGAACAGCTATGTCCGGGACCATTTAGCGATGGCTTAGCGCCAGTTTGGCGGCAAACAGCATAAAAACGCCGCCGGTAGCGCGATCCATCCACTGAACAAACAGCGGCGTTTTCAACAGATTAGCGGCATAACGGCTGGCTATTATGAGAGTTAGCGACCACAGTGTGCCGATCAGGACATGAATGGCGACCAGCAGAAAAGTCCAGCCCACCGGGGAGTGGCCAGCGGGAATAAACTGCGGCAGGAAAGACACATAAAATATGCCCATCTTGGGATTAAGCACATTGCCCAGCATCCCTTTTAAAAACCAGTTGCTGGCCTGTCTCGTCGTTATTTCCTGGCTATTAAAATAACGGCGCGGTCGGAGAATTAACTGAACGCCCAACCAACACAAATAAACGGCACCACACCACTTTAGCAGGTCATACGCCAGCGCCGATGCCGCCAGCAACGCCCCGAGTCCAAAGGCGACCACCGCGCCCCAGACAAAGCACCCGGCATCAATACCTAACGCTGCCTGGAAGGCTTTTTTACCGCCTTCCACAGTGGACGTTCGCAAGATCAGGGCCGTATCGAGGCCGGGGGTAAGAGTCAGCAAGAGTGCAGCAAAGGAATAGGCAAGAAGGGAATCTGCGACGGACATTTTGTCTCTCCGAAAGCGAGAATTTTAGGCAAATGCCTCTACTGAGGCAATCAAATAAATTTCATATTCTCGCAATCGAGTACTGACAACTTGCAAGTCCTTCGCGACAAATGCCGTAGGTAAAAGCAGATACAGTCATTCGACCAAACGTTCATCAAGACAGGTACTTATGACACTTATTCAAATGCGTATCGCCAGACCGGTCGTCCACCTTTCATTCAGTAGCAAAATGTACTGTGAAGGGCTGGGGCTTGAGCAAATCGCGCAGTTTTCCGACCATGATGGCTTTAGTGGTATGATGGTTGGTCGTCGGGATCTCGGCTGGCACCTTGAATTCACTCTCTGCCACCACCATCCGGTAACGCCCTCGCCCAGCGAGGAAGATTTGCTGGTGCTGTATTATCCGCAAATTGCACAGTGGCAGGCGCAATGCGAGAAAATGCTAGCCGCCGGTTTTGCGCAGGCCAGCGCGTTTAATTTGTACTGGAATGTGAACGGTAAAACCTTTGTCAACCACGACGGCTATCGGGTCGTGCTGCAAAACAGAAGCTGGTCGTAGTGACTTATCCTTCCCCTGAAGAGCTGAGAGGCGGTTCCTTCTCCCCTTCGGTTAGAGATTAGGGTGAGGAGGATATTCGCACAGATGCCCTCACCCCGGCCCTCTCCCACAGGGAGAGGGAGAAAACCATCCCGACATTTTATCTGGAGATGTCCTCGCGCAGCCACGGGGTGACGGTAACCCCGGCCAGCAGTCCTTCCGGGCTAAGCAGCCGTGTCACGGTCTGGCCCCAGGGCTCCATGCGGTTATCGACCAGCAGACGGTAGCCTCTGGCTTTCAACACGTCGGTCGCGGAGTCGATATCGCACACTTCAAACTCGATCCACGCCTGGGGAATGGGGAGATCGTCAGGCCAACGGTCGGCGCCAAAACAGGAGCGAGCGGCCTGTGCCAGCGGCCAGAGGGCAAAATGTTTTACCCCACCCAACGCGTCATGATCGGTGAGCAAGTAATCTTCATTATTGGGCATCGGTTTTAACGGCAGGCCCAGCGCATCGGTATAAAATGCGCTACTGTCTGAGGTTGATTGCGTTATCGGCCCAAAGCCCGCAACAAACAACACATCCATACCCGCTAAATCGTCTTCCATACTCTTTCTCCTGGTCATTGTCCGTGATGATTTAACAAATTTTATACTCTGTTGCGTGCCGCTTGCCCAGATTCCTCTTCACACATTAGAATTTTTAGTAGGTTTGGCTGAATCATTGAGAAAGCGCATGGTCTGCTCGTCGCGCCCGGCAGCACTGCGCTATGCTTAGCTTCCCTTTTGTTTTAAATACTTAGCGTTATGACCACTTCCGTCAGCACCACTCAGCTTAATCTGCGCATTATTTCGATCGTTGTCTTTACCTGTATTTGTTATCTCTCGATTGGCCTGCCGCTCGCCGTGTTGCCCGGCTATATCCATTACCAACTGGGATACAGCACCTTTATCGCCGGGGTGGTCATCAGCCTTCAGTACATCGCCACGCTGGTCAGCCGCCCCCATGCAGGCCGCTATGCCGATATCTGGGGGCCAAAAAAAGTTGTCAGTCTGGGGATTATTTGCTGCATGTTGAGCGGGCTGTTTACCCTGCTCGCCGTCCTTTTGCAGGCCGTGCCGCCGCTGGCGGTGACCGCTTTACTGGTCGGCCGTATTTTCCTCGGCGTCGGGGAAAGTTTTACCGCCACCGGCGCAACCTTGTGGGGGATTAAAACCGTTGGCGCGATCCACACTTCGCGAGTTATTTCATGGAACGGCGTGGCGACCTATGTGGCGATGGCGGTCGGCGCCCCGCTGGGGGTGCTGCTCAATAGCTATTTTGGCATTAGCGGATTTGCCATTGTCGTGGTGCTGGTGGCCATCGTGGGGCTACTGTTTGCCCGTACCCGTCAGGACGTCAGCGTGACGGCGGGTATCCGGGCACCGTTTCATGTGGTGGTGCGCAAAATCTGGCCTTACGGGATGGGGCTGGCGCTGAGCACCGTGGGTTTCGGGGTTATCGCCACCTTTATTACGCTCTACTTTTCCGCCCATAGCTGGCAAGGCGCGGCGTTTACACTTTCCCTGTTCAGCGTCGGCTTTATCTGCATCCGCCTGGTGTTGGGCAACATGATTACCCGCTACGGCGGCGTGCCGGTATCGTTAGCCTGTTTTATGGTGGAGTGTCTGGGCCTGCTGATCATCTGGTATGCCTCTTCTGCGTGGATTGCCGGAATCGGCGCATTCCTCACTGGTTCAGGTTTTTCGCTGGTCTTCCCGGCGCTTGGGGTTGAAGCGGTGAAGCAGGTCGAAGAGCAAAATCAGGGAACTGCCCTGGGTACCTATTCGGCATTTCTCGATCTGGCGCTGGGGTTAACCGGCCCGGTTGCCGGATGGGTGGCGGGTTATTACGATCTGGACACTATTTATTTGCTCGCCGCGGTGGTGGTCGCGCTGGCATTTATATTGATTTTGCGAATTTATCTACGACAACGCGCTGATTTGCAGCGGGCCTGAGGAATACTCTTCGGACGGCGTTTCTCGCATTGTCTGGTAAAAAACTAATCAATATTTGACTGCTATTCGGCTTCCGTGCCACCATCGCCTCAGCGTCCGGCTGGCGGCGCAATGGTGGCACGGGTGGATATCAGAGACCGCATGATTAAGGTCCATGCCCGTCCTCAACCTGATTCTGGCGGGAAATAAAAGACATGCACCAAAGTTTTAATCAGCGCGTTCATTTCTATTACTGCATTCTGGTTGCGCTGAAAATACACGCAAATTCAAAGAAATCGGGCGGCGTTCGCGGGAAGAATAACTTCCTGCTGAAATGGCTACGCAAAGCCCAGGACAACAATATATTCCACTCGGATATTGCCAGCGAGATCGAATGGCTTCGCGGCAAAATCATTCAGGCTGGCTATGACACTGACCTCGAACCGATGCTGGATTTTGTCTACGCCACCGCCAAACGTGCGGAAGACCTTAAAAACGCTGACTGAGATTACTGATAAAGTGCGCCTCTCGGGCCCGGGCCTGCGGAAAATGAGTCACCTGATGATATGGCGGGTTTTGTAGGCCGTGCAAGGCGCCAGCCGCCGCCCGGCAGAAATACGAGCACAATATCTAATGCTTCCCCGGACCGCCAGGCCCGGGGGAATTGATAACGTTAGCGCTTTTTGCGGTGCGTGAGCAGGTACACCGCTGGGATCACCAGCATCGACAGCAGCGGCGCGGTGATCATCCCGCCAATCATCGGTGCGGCAATACGCTGCATCACCTCTGAGCCGGTCCCGCCCCCCCACATAATCGGCAGCAACCCGGCCATAATCGTCGCGACGGTCATCACTTTCGGGCGCACGCGCAGCACCGCGCCTTCATGAATCGCTTCGTTGAGGGTCCGATCATCAAGTTGCTCACGCCGTTTGGCGATCGCCTGATTTAAATAGAGCACCATAATCACCCCAAACTCCGCCGCGACGCCCGCTAGCGCAATAAAGCCAACGGCGGCCGCCACCGACAGGTTATAGCCCAGCAGCCACAGCAACCAGACGCCGCCAATCAGCGAAAACGGCAAGGTACCCATTATCAACAGCGCGTCTTTAACCTTGCTGAAGGTAACGTAAAGCAGCACGAAGATGATCATCAGGGTAAACGGCAGCACGATTTTCAGCTTTTCAGTGGCCCGCTCCAGATATTCATACTGCCCGGACCAGGTCAGCGAGATCCCTTCCGGCAATTTAACCTGTTTGCTGACCTCACTCTGCATTTCGTCAACAGCGGATTTCAGATCGCGGCCGCGAATATCGACGTAGATCCAGTCCGACAGGCGGGCGTTTTCGCTTTTTAGCATCGGCGGGCCGTCGGTGATGGCGATATCCGCCAGCTCGGACAGCGCCACCTGCGCCCCGCCGCTGGTGACCACCGGCAGATCGCGCAGCTTTTGCAGCGAGTCGCGCATTTCACGCGGATAGCGCACGCTTATCGGATAACGTTCACGCCCTTCAATGGTCTCGCCAATGTTATCGCCGCCCACTACGCTGGCGACCACCGATTGCAGCTCTTTCACCGACACGCCATAGCGGGCCGCTTTTACCCGGTCGATCTTGATATCAATATAGCGTCCACCGTCGAGACGCTCAGCCAGCGCCGACGTCACTCCCGGCACATTGCGCACGATGCGCTCGATCTCCTCGGCGGTTTTTTCAATTTCCGCCAGATTGTTGCCGTTCACTTTGATGCCGACCGGGCTTTTAATGCCGGTTGCCAGCATATCAAGGCGGTTACGAATCGGTGGTACCCAGACGTTGGCAATCCCCGGCACTTTCACCGTGTTATCCAGCTCGCTAATCAGCTTATCCATGGTCATACCGGGCCGCCATTCGCTTTTTGGCTTGAACTGAATGGTAGTTTCCAGCATCGTCAGCGGCGCCGGGTCGGTGGCGCTATCGGCACGACCAGCTTTGCCAAACACGCTTTGCACTTCAGGAATGGTTTTAATCAGGCGATCGGTTTGTTGTAGCAGGCGTCCGGCTTCGCGGCTGGAGATCCCCGGCAGCGTGGACGGCATATACAGCAGATCGCCCTCATCAATCTGCGGCAGGAATTCGCTGCCAAGCTGCGCCAGCGGCCACAGCGTGGCAACCAGCAGCACACCGGCGGCGGCCAGCGTCGCTTTTGGCCACTGCAACACTTTATCCAGCAGCGGTTCATAGGCGCGAATCAACCAGCGGTTGAGCGGATTAGCGGTCTCATCGGGGATTTTGCCGCGAATAAAATAACCCATCAGCACCGGAACCAGGGTGATCCCCAGTCCGGCGGCTACCGCCATCGAGTACGTTTTAGTGAAGGCCAGCGGCGAGAACATCTTGCCTTCCTGCGCCTCGAGGGTGAATACCGGAATAAACGACAGGGTGATGATCAGCAGGCTGCAAAACAGCGCAGGCCCCACTTCCGACGCCGCCTGCTGGGCAATTTTCCAGTAATCATCTGAAGATGGCTGGCGCTCGGGATGATCGTGCCGCCACTGCTCCAGCACCTTATGCATATTTTCAATCATCACGATTGCCGCATCCACCATCGCCCCGATGGCAATCGCAATCCCGCCGAGCGACATCATATTGGCGCTGACGCCCTGATAGTGCATGACGATAAACGCGCCGAGGATCCCCAGTGGCAGCGTGATCATCGCCACCAGGGCGCTGCGAAAGTGGAACAGGAACAGCGAGCAGACCACCGCCACGACGATAAACTCTTCGATAAGCTTATGGGTCAGAGTCTCAACCGAGTTTTTAATCAGCTGCGAGCGGTCGTACACCGGGACAATCTCCACGCCAGCGGGCAGGCTTTTTTTGACTTCCGCCAGTTTGGCCTTCACCGCGTTAATGGTGGTCAGCGCATTTTTGCCCGAACGCATAATGATAATCCCGCCCGCCACTTCCCCTTCACCGTTGAGTTCGGCGACACCGCGACGAATCGCCGGGCCGCGGCGCACGCTGGCAACGTCGGAAAGCAGCACCGGCACGCCGTTGCGCGAGGCAATCACCACCTGATTAAAGTCGTCGATGGATTTCAGGTAGCCGGTAGTGCGTATCATATATTCGGCTTCGCCCAGCTCCAGCACCGAGCCGCCTCCCTCCTGGTTGGCGCTCTGAACGGCGCTAATCACCTGCTCGTGTGTCACGTTCAGCGCCCGCAGCCGGTCAGGGTTGAGGATCACCTGGTACTCTTTCACCATCCCGCCGACGCTGGCGACCTCTGAAACATCCGGCACGGTTTTCAGCTCATATTTGAGGATCCAGTCCTGAATCGCCCGCAGATCGCCGAGGCTGTGCTTACCGCTTTTATCGGTGAGCACGTATTCAAACACCCAGCCGACGCCGGTGGCGTCCGGCCCTAACGAGGCTTTCGCTTCCGGCGGCAGGCTGCTCTGGATTTGGCTCAGATACTCCAGCACGCGGGAGCGCGCCCAGTACGGGTCGGTGCCGTCATCAAACAGCACGTAAACGTAGGAATCGCCGAACATCGAAAAGCCGCGTACGGTTTTCGCACCCGGTACCGATAGCATGGTGGTGGTCAGCGGATAAGTGACCTGGTCTTCAACAATTTGCGGCGCTTTGCCGGGATAGCTGACGCGGATGATCACCTGGGTATCGGAGAGATCCGGTAACGCATCCAGCGGTGCCTGCTGCACCGACCAGACGCCCCAGGCAGCCATAATGAGCGTCGCCAGCAGCACCAGCAGACGGTTGCGCAATGACCAGCGGATAACGGCGGCAATCATGGCTGCTCCTTAGCGCCGGTCATCGGCATAATTGAGGTGACTTGCGCACCGTCGTCGGTCAGGGAAAAGCTGAACATCACCGACTCGCCGGGGCGGATTTGCTGACGCTGCTGCGGCGTAATGGCAAAATCCATGGTCATCGCTGGCCACTTCAGTTCCGGGACCGGCTGATGCTCAATAGTGACCGATTCATCGTTCAGCACTTTGATAACACCATGCGTCGAGTACGTTTTAGCCTCCTCGCCCTCCTGACCAGCGATTTGCGGCAGCGCGCTACGCAGGCTGGCTTCGGAGTCGATCAGGAACTGGCCGGAGGTGACCACCTGCTGGCCCTCTTCGAGGCCGGATTTGATCTCGACCAGCCCGTTCTGCGCGCGTCCGGCGGTAACCTCAACTGGACGGAAATGCCCTTCGCCATCCGCGATCAGCACGCGGTTGCTGGTGCCGGTGGCGATCAGCGCCTCTTCCGGGATGGTCAGAACGGCGCGACTCTGATTCGCCTCAGCCAACTGGACGTTTAAGTACATTCCCGGCTTCAGTTGATGCTGCGGATTCTCCAGCACCACGCGCGCTTTCAGGGTGCGGGTGGTGGCTTCGAGGTCGGGCAGCAATTCACTGACTTTCCCCTGGAAGGTCAGCCCGGGCCAGCTGCTGGTAGTCGCCGTCACCTGACTACCGAGACGCAGCAGGCTGGCCTGGTTTTCCGGGTAATCAATCACTATCCATACCGGGTCGAGGCTCGCCAGTTCGAACAGCGCCTGAGTGGCCGCCACCAGCGCACCGGTTCGCACATCGAGTTTATTGACGTAACCCGCGTTTGGCGCGCGAACGGTCATGCGGGTTTGCGGTTTGCCGCTGCGCTCGACGCTGCGAATAATCGCTTCAGGCATAAACTGCAACTGCAAGCGCCCGCGCGCGGCGGCGGTGAGCCCGCTATCGCCAAGCTGCCTCACCGCCAGATACTCCTGCTGCGCTGCCGCCCACTGCGGGATCCACAGCTCGGCCAACGCTTGATTCTTTTTCACAAACTGCTGCGAGGCGTTGACGTAAAGCTTCTCAATCAGGCCATTAGCCAGCGCAGGAACCGTTTCAACGCTGCGTTCGTCAATAGCAACGGTACCAAACGCGTTGAGTTTGAGCGCCAGCGCCTGACGGGAAACCTTTGCCGTACGCACGCCGAGATTTTGCTGCTGGCGAGCGCTAATCTGCACGCCGCCCGCATTATCGCCCTCGCCTTCATCGGCATAGCGCGGAACCAGGTCCATATCCATAAATGGCGATTTGCCCGGCTTATCAAAACGCGTGCCGGGGGTCATCGGATCGTACCAGTACAGCACTGTGCGGCCTGCTACCGCTTCCTCTCCACCGTTGGCCATTGTCGGGGCTTTTCGTGCGCCCAGCCAGTATCCGCCCGCAGCGGCAAGGGCGACGGCCAGCGCCACCAGGGTAATAACAGATTTAAGCTTCATTATTTAACATCCTGCGGAATCAGGTAGCGAATGGCAGCCCACGCGTCAGCGAGCGCTTTCTCGGCATTGTTGCTGGCGATTTCGCC
The DNA here is from genome assembly GCF_014103785.1 of Klebsiella sp. RHBSTW-00215. NCBI lineage: Bacteria > Pseudomonadati > Pseudomonadota > Gammaproteobacteria > Enterobacterales > Enterobacteriaceae > Klebsiella > Klebsiella sp. RHBSTW-00215. The sequence goes on along the minus strand of NZ_JABXQS010000001.1, from coordinate 4,446,614 downwards.
GCTCAGCAGATCGCGACGCACGGATAACAGCTCGCTAAGCGCAGAGCTGCCCGCCCGATACTGGGCATTTACGAGGCTGACTTTTTTGCGCAGCAGCGGCAGCACTTCGCTTTGCTGGCGGTCGTATATTGCTTTCGCCGCGTTATATTGCGAGATCAGCCGATACTGCTGCGCCTGGTGTTCGCGCAGGAGTAGCGTTAGCTGGTCGTTGGCCTCAAAGGCGCGCGAAACATCGGCGGCGTGGTCTTTGTCCTGACGTTTGCCCTGAAAAATAGGCATATCGACGGTGAACATCACTCCGACCATGTCGTCGTAATCATCCCCGCGCCTGGCGTAATAGACTTCAACGCCGACGTCGGGGATCGCCGCCACCTCCGATTGCCCTGATTTCGCTTTTGCCAGATCGGCTTCTCGCGCGGCCTGGATCAGCTCCGGATGGAGTTTAACCCCCTCGATTAAGGTGGTTTCATCCGCCGGAAGTCGTTCGATGCGCGGCAGCGGGCCTGAGATATCGCGCACATCCTTGCCGGTGAGCTGCAGCAAGCGCGCCTGAGCGACCTGTACATCGCGACGCGCGTTATCCTGCTCATTTTTCATCGCATTCAATGCCAGTTGAACGTCCAGCACGCTGCTGGGACTGGCGCTATCGCTACTGACGCCCGCTTTCTGGACGCCAATTTGCCGGGAAGTTTCGCTGATCAATGTCTGTACTGAGCGTAGCGATTTCTGCGCCACCGCCAGCGCCAGCCATGCCTGAGCGGTTTCCCGTTGGAGCCGGGCGCGAATCACATCAGCGTTGGCAGCGGTTCGCCGCGCTTCGGCGGTTATCGAGTCGGCTTTGCGCTCGCGCTTGGTACTGCTGACGTAGTCCTGCATCACACCGACCCGCTGCATGGTCATACCCTCACGGGTCAGGCGGCTGGCGTTGTTCCCCCCCAGCGGGACGTTCTCAATGCCAAATTTCAGCTTTGGGTCGGGGAGCTGCATGGCGGAGTCCGCCATGTTTTCTAATGCGTTAACCTGATGATCGTTGGCGGAAAGCTCGGCGGAGTAGCTTTGCGCAGCCGACAGGGCCTCAGCCAGCGTCGTCGCCCAGCCGTTGGTAGAAATCAACGACAGCAGAAGCGGCAGCCCAAAGGCCGCCTTATTTAAGATGTGCATAGTGACTCCGGAGTTATTGCGCGGTAATGGTAACGAGCGCGTAGCCGGAGTCAGTCTGACGGAAGGTAAAATTAACCCGCTGCCCCACTGCTAACTTTTCACCCTGATACTCGCCGAGCGCAAAGCTCATGGTCATCGCGGGCCAGTTCAGTTGCGCAACGGGCGAATGGGCAATGGATACCGAATTATCGCGCCAGGCGTTAATCAGCCCATTTGCCGAATAAGTCGTAACGGAATCATCCTGCTTATTCATATCCGACATGTCCGTCATCGTGGACATATTGTGGTGATGCATGGTGCTGTCTTCGGCGCTGGCGGTAAATGAGACGGCGGTAAAGGTCAGAACGCTGGTAATAAGCAGAAAAATAGAAGTAGAACGCATCATAATATCTCCGAAAAAAACATAAAGTCGCCCGCAGACCGGGCAGATCTGATGGATGTTTTTAACGGAGATTTATTCTCTGAAGCGGCAGAAGCGTATTTCAGCCGGAGGGCCAGTGACCGGCGGCGTATGCCAGTCCATACGTTCAGCGCAACTTTCCTGCTGCGGGGAAACCACTAACAGCGCGGTCTCTGAGGGAAGAGCATTCAGCTGTAGCGCAGTTGAAGAATTAGGTTGAGCCGTGTCCGGGTCACAGTGTTTCTCGCAAATAACCTTCTGACCAGCGCTTTCCATACCGGGCATACTCACCATGCCATCAACAATATGGTGAACCTGCACTTCCGGCGCGACCGATGGTTGGCCGCCGCCATGATGCGCCGTGACCGCGAGCTGAAGATTGAGCAGTAACCAACAGGCAATAACAAGCCCAGCGCGGATACGTAGCCTGCGCCGGGTTGCTTGTTTAAATAATGCCTGAAGTAACGGGATCATATTGATATTCACAATGAGATGACCGCCGAATTAAATCACACTCACCGGCAGAATTAAATAATATTTCAGAAGGAAAAACAGGTATTAAACAGAATGAAGTTTCTCTATATACCTTTACACATAATAGTGAAATAACGATTTGACCTTCCCCCAAGGGGAAGGTGTATAGGGTTGGAAATAATGTACTTAATAAATGACAAAAATGTTATTTATATGTGACTCAATTATAAATTAAGCCGCTACTCCAGCACTAACGTATCGCCCGTTGCCGGGGCCGCGTCCGCTGAAAGCCACCATCGCCCCCATGAGCCGGTGCAGTGGCACGCCATAATTTTTTCTACCTTTTGCTGCTGCAAAAACAGTTTCAGCTGGCGTATGAGCCAGGGGGAAGCGCTGCGCAGATGAAGACCGCCGATGACAGCGTGTATTTTCTGTTCGCCCATTATCTTCTGGCAGTGCCTGATGGTATTGATCAATCCGCGATGTCCGCAGCCGCAGATAATGACCAGCCCTCGGGTCGAGCGGTAGATCAGCACGCCTTCATCGGCAATATAATCCTGTGTCTGACCATCAAGTACGCCGTAAGCTTTTGGCCTGGCGACGGCAATTTCACCGGACCACGTTAACCGCTCACTAATCCGCAACGGCTCGCGGCTATACTCCATCCGGTGGCGGGAATAGTCGATTTCCCGCGATAGTTTCTTAATTTTCCAGCGGTGCCCGACCAGCGATAGCGCCGAGTAACGCCGCTGCGCAATCTGCGGATGGCAGATAATACGACTGTTATCCGGTAGCCACGGCACGCCGCCGCAGTGATCGTAGTGCCCATGCGACAGCACCGTCGCAGTTAAATCTTTTAAAGAAACGCCCATACGCTGGGCATTGTGTAAAAAACTGCCGTCAGGCCCGGTATCAAACAGGACGCGGCTGGTTTCATCTTGCAAAAGCAGGCTCAAACCCGGTTTCGCCCGCAGCGTTTTGTCCTTTCCCTCACCGAGTCGATTTTCAAGTAACACCTTAATTATTAGAGCCATTGTCCTTCCGATAGCCACTATTTCACGGCGCGTAGTCTACCTGGCAACCACTGAAAGTACCGTGATGCATCGCTCAGCACGGTGCATAAAAAAGTGACGGTGTCACTGAAAAGCGTCAACGATTTTGTTGCCAGAGCATCATTGCCGTCTATGCTGATGGCAAGTTTCTCACAACCGGAGCGCACTATGGCAGACTGGAACCCTTCACTGTATTTGAAATTTGGCGCGGAACGTACGCGCCCCGCCGCTGAACTTCTCGCCCGTATCGCCCATCACCCCGCAGCGCTGGCCATCGATTTAGGCTGTGGACCGGGCAACAGTACCGCCCTGTTGCGCGACGCCTGGCCGGAGGCAACGATTATTGGCGTCGATAATTCACCAGCGATGCTGGAAGAAGCCGCCCGGACGCTTGCCGATTGCCGGTTTGTCGCCGCAGATATCGGTGAGTTTCGCCCCGAGCGCCCAGCGGACGTGATCTACGCCAATGCTTCTCTGCAGTGGCTAACCGATCATCAGCTGCTGTTTCCTCATCTGGTGGGGAATCTTGCGGCGAATGGCGTGCTGGCGGTGCAGATGCCTGATAACTGGCAGGAGCCGTCGCATACCCTGATGCGCCAGGTAGCAAACGAGTTGGGGCATCCGGCTAGCGGACGTCATCCGCTGCCGAGCGTGCAGGAGTATTACGATATTCTGACCGCTAGCGGCTGCGAGGTGGATATCTGGCGCACAACCTATTACCACCCTCTGGATTCACATCAGGCCATTATTGACTGGTTGCAGTCCACAGGGCTTAGACCGTTTCTGCAACCGCTGGATGAACAGCAGCGCGAGGCGTTTCTTGAGCGCTATCTGGAACTGCTCAGAGAGCATTATCCGTTACAGTGTAACGGAAAGGTTTTATTGTTATTTCCTCGCCTGTTTATAGTGGCGCGACGCTCGTCTTGAACGATAAGAATGGGAATACGGCGCCGAAACGAGCGCCGTATCATCTGATTTACCAGGAAAGGTGATGTACCAGGGAGAGGTCCCATGCGGTGGCCAACAGCGAAAGAAACATGATTAAATTGACGACTGTCTCTATGCGTTTTTCCATTTTTGCTTCTCCTGAGTCGTTTTCACCTGTTTTACAGATAAAATCTTAACAACTTCTTAATCTCAGACTTTTAGAGCGTTATGCGGTAGCGAACATAGTCATCAGCTGGCGTGAATTCATCATAAAGACGCCGGGCCGGATTGTCAGTGCGAGTATGCCAGTAAAGACGCGACCATCCTTTCTCTATGCCTTCCGCTTGCAGCGATTGCATTAGCGTCCTGGCGATACCGCGCCCGCGCACCTGCGGGTCAACATACAGATCTTCCAGATAACAGATGGGGGTTTTTACCCATGTTCCTTCGTGGAGCACGCAAATCGCAAACCCAACCACTTTCCCGTCCACCACGGCAACGCGGCCCAACAGCGGCGAAGCGGTATCAAGCAGGCGTTGCCAGGTGTATTCAGTGACGTCCTGCGGCTGCGGGCTGCCGTAAAATTTGGTGTAACCTTCCCACAGCTGTAACCACTGCGCTTTGTCCTGCGGACCTGCTTCGCGAATCTCAATGACCATCGCATTTCCCCTTAAACGGATAAGCCATTATTTTCCGGACAGATAATTTCTTCAAGCGCCTGGGGCACAATTCATCCTTTTATCTTAATTGCCTTTGGTTTGTCTGCCAGGCAAAGGTTGCGCGATGTTGCAAACCTGCTTAGAGAAAAAAATAAAAGTATGTTGTAACTAATTTAAGCGCAAAACTAACCCGGCGGTAGCCGGGTTGAGATCGTGCGCCTGGATAATCGCCGGGTGGCGGCCGCCGCCTTACCCGGTCTGCAAAATCCAGCGTGAGGTCTTTAAGAACATCAGCACAGCGGTTTAACCGCCGCACGCATGCCATCGCGCAGAATAGCATCCAGATCCTGCGTAACCTGCTCTACCAGGCCAGAAACTTTAGTCAGATCCTGCTCCCAGTGGGATTCAACGGACAGCACCGCTTTCACCAGTTCACCGGTGCTGATTTGCGCATCACGATGCTGGGCCCACAGCGCCTGATAGCTTTCCATCCATTCAGCGTCATCCTGCACCGGATAGCTCTCGCCGTTACGCTCACCGCGGTAAAACGCGATCAGCGCCGCCAGTGCAAAAGTCAGACGTGCCGGGAGCTTGCCGCCCTTCGTCTGCCCCGCCAACAGCTGTGGCAAAATGCGGGTGCGATATTTGGTCATCCCGTTAAGGGCGATAGACAGGAGCTGGTGCTTGATGTACGGGTTACGGAAGCGCCCGGTTACCGCGCTGGCGAAAGATTCCAGCTCATCACGCGGCAGGTCGAGAACCGGAATGATCTCTTCATAAATCGCCTTCTCGACGAAAGAACAGATTTCGGTGTCATTCATCGCCTCACCAACGGTATCCAGGCCAGCCTGGAAAGCGACCGGCACCAGCGCAGTGTGCGCACCGTTAAGAATGGCGACTTTGCGCTCTTTATACGGCTTAATATCGTCAACGATCAGTACGTTAAGCGCCAACTTGTCGAGGCGTAGCTCCGCGGCCAGGGATTTTGGTCCCTGAATCACAAACAGATAAAAGTGCTCTGCGGTGTCAAGGAAACCATCTTTATAGCCCAGTTGCTCTTCAATCTGCGCCGCTTCATCACGCGGATAGCCGGTAACAATGCGGTCCACCAGCGTGGAACAGAAGGCGTTAGCCTCATCCAGCCAGGTCAGGAACGCTTGCGGCAACGCCCACTCCTGCGCGTAGCGCAGCACCAGTTCACGCAGCGCTTCCCCGTTATAATCAATCAGTTCGCAAGGGATGATGACCCAGCCCTTATCCGCCGCACCGGAGAAATGGCTGTAGCGCTCAAACAGCAGGCGGGTCAACTTCGCCGGATAGCTAACCGCAGGCGCATCATCGAAACGGTCGTCTGCGTGGTAGCTGATGCCCGCTTCAGTGGTATTGGAAAACACAAACCGCATATCAGGGTTATGCGCCAGACGCAGCAACTCATCGTAATCCGCATAGGCGCTGATTTCCCGGTTTACAGAACGAATCAGCCTTGCATCGCTGACCGCTTCGCCCTTCTCATTCAGGCCACGAATGATCGTGGTATAGAGACCATCCTGAGTGCTGAGCGACGGCGGGAATGAACTCTCAATCGGACGCACGATCACCACCCCAGAATTCAGGTCGGTATGCTCGTTCAGCAGATCGATCTGCCAGTCGATAAACGCGCGCAGAAAGTTTCCTTCGCCAAACTGGATGATACGTTCAGGGTACTGCGCGCCCGGGAAATCGCGACGGTTTAATGTTTTCACAAGGGTTCCCTCATAGAGTAGTCATACAACCTGAGTAATTGGTCCAATAAGTTATCAGGTTTTTACACGAGTGAAACCCTGTTTTGATCAAAGCTGTATGCAATATCAAATTTATACCCTAAATAATTCGAGCTGCAAGAAGGCGGCAAGTGAGTAAATCCTCAGGAGCTTACTGAAGTAAGTGACTGGGGTGAGCGAACGTAGCCAACGCACATGCAGCTTGAAGTATGACGGGTATATTACAGAAATTTATAGAACAGAGATGTCGCGGTCAGCTCTCCGTCCGGCATCAGCGCATACCGCGGAATTTCCCCGGCTTTTTCCCAACCGCATTGAAGATAAAAGTTTTCTGCGCCACTGCCCGTCGCCGTATCCAGCACCAGAACGCTCTTACCCTGCTCACGCGCGATCTCTTCCAGCCGGTTCATCAGTGCGTTAGCCAGCCCCTGTCGACGTGCATTTTGGTGAACCAGAAGTTTGGCGACGTCGGCACGATGCGGTTGGTTTTCCGGTTGGTCGGTAATTAGCTGTACTGTACCGACCAACCGCTGTTGCGCATCCACCGCCGCGAGGATGGTTCGTTCCCCGGCGGCAACGCTCTGCGCCATTCTCTGCCAGAATGCCGTCGCGGTTTGCGGATTAAAGGGCTGCATAAAGCTCACCGATGCCCCGCCGCTGACGCAACTGACGAGGATGTCGGTTAATTGAGAAAGGTGTTCGTGAATATCGTCACGCGACAGCGTGCGCAGAGAAAAGGATGTGGTCATAAGTAACTCCTTGAAATCGACCACACCACTATGTTTTTAACGTATATTTAACACAACAATATTTATCATCGCGTTTTCTTATAGCGTGCTTTCAGCCAGCTTTTCCGTACAGATCCGGTTACGCCCAGCTTTTTTCGCCCGAATCATATAATCATCAGCATCCATTAATAGCTGATTAAACAGATCGTTCACCCGCGCAGCGCCGAGCTGTCGGCTCTCCATTCCCATACTGATAGTCAGTTTGATCTGGCTTTGACCCCAGGTAAAGGTTTGCGATTCGATGCCCTGGCGAATTTTCTCCGCCAGTAGTTGTCCTTCCTGCTCTGAGGCCGTTAACGCCGCGACCACGAACTCTTCGCCACCAATACGCGCCACCATGCCCTGTTCACCCGCCAGCAGCCGCACCTGCTGTGCAAACTGGGCCAGCACGCAATCACCGCACTCATGCCCCCAACAATCGTTGACCTGTTTAAAGCCGTCAATATCCAGCACCATGACCGTTAATAGATTTTGGGATGATAATGGCCGACGCTTCAGCGCCTCGCTTAAACCGGAACGGGAATAAACGCGCGTCTGGAAATCAAAATCAGCACGCAGCGCCAGCTGTTTCATCAAGTTATTAATCGCTTCGACGCTGGAGGCAACAATAATCGGGCTAATCAGCATTGCCGCTATGCCAAGCCGGGTCGAGAAGAGCTGCCACGGCTGCATCCGCGCATCGTGCGAGAGATGGATAAGCGAGTTGGCCACCAGCAAAATTTCGCTAATTCCGGTAATAAAGGTCAACAGGCAGGTTAGCGGCAAGGGATACCGAATGGCACACCAAATCAGCGCCGGTAGCGGAAAAGTAATGCTTCCCGCCCCGCCAACGGCGACGCCGAGAATAATCGACAACACCAGGGCAATAGCCGGCAGCAGCTGACGCAAGCGAAAACGGCCAAATGCCGAGGGCAGCGTCAGTGTCAAAATAAACGGCAGAATCAGCACGGCTGTTGAAAACTGTTCGCTAAACCAGTCCGCCAGTTGGGGAATAAAGGTGGCGCGTTCAACATCCACCGACCCCAGCGCACCCACGGCGGCACACAACAACGCCGCCAGCAAACAATAGCAAAACAGACTCAGCGCGTTAATCGGGCCAGGCATTGAATCCGTTCGCCGTTTATCCCACAGGATCAACTGAGCAAGGGTGACAATAAAGACAATATTGGAGAAATTAATCAGGAAGGAAGCAAAGCCCATTCCCCAGCGCGAAGTTAAACCGTCATAAACCAGCATGGCGGCAAAACAGACGGCGTAAAAATAACTGCGATTTAGCCAAATATAACGTGCGAAAATACCCGCCATTACCGCATTCAGCGGCCAAAAGAATGACAGTTCCTGAACCAGACGCAGCATCGCGCCAAAGAAATGCAGCAGTAGCGTTAACGTGAACAAGACCAGCGCATCGCGCACGGGTTGTTCCTCACGAAACAGCGTGAATGACCGAATCGACAGTGGAGACATTCATGATTATCCGTCTAATTGTTTCAGGCAATTATTATGTTAATAATTAGTTAGCACGGCATCATATCATGAGAATAATTATCAGGCATACACCGACGCCTGATGAATTAAAGCGAGCGTTGGTCGGGAGAATTCATCTGGATGACCAGCCAGTGGTGAATGACCTGCACCACGTAGCGCTGCTCTTGCTCGCTAAGTCTCCGTCCTTGCGGGATGGCATGCCACTTTTCCAGACACCCGCGACAGCAGGTAGCGGTGGCGTGTTGCGCAATAAACACCGGATGCCCACGCATTGGGGTTTGTTTACCATCGTTAGGTATTTCAGCAGGAGCCAACCGCTTGCCGATAAAATCGGCGGCGTGCTGGTCAATAACGTCCGCCCCTTTATCATAGCAATACTGCCGCTCCTTAACGCCAAGGCGAAATCGGGAGCGAAAAGTGGAACGCTGAAGGCGAGAAAATAGAGTGTCGATTGGCACCATCAGAACACCGACCTCCCCAGTTTTTGGGTGAGTTTTTCCAGTAAAGCGATACCGGCCAGCGAGTTCCCGGCTTCGTCAAGCTCCGGGCTCCACACCGCAATCGCCATCTCCTGCGGGACGATAGCCACAATCCCCCCGCCAACGCCGGATTTCGCCGGTAAACCAACGCGCCAGGCGAATTCACCGGCGTTCTGGTACATGCCGCTGGTCATCATCAGCGCATTAACCTGGCGTGATTGAATCGGTGCAATAACCGGCGACGTAAGGTGCGGAGCAATGCCGCTATCGGCAAGAAACAAGAACGTGCGCGCCAGTTCGACACAGCTCATCTCCAGCGAGCAGTAATGGAAGTAATTTTGCAGCACCGTCGCAACATCGTTATGAAAGTTGCCGAACGATTTCATCAGCCACGCGATGGCGGCGTTACGCGCCGAGTGGTCAAATTCGGAACGGGCCACCACCGGATCATAGGCAATATCGCTCACGCCGCTCAGGCGACGGACGATTTCCAGCATTCTCTGACGCGGTGCGCTAAGACGGCTTTGCAGCATATCGCAGACCACCAGCGCCCCGGCATTAATAAACGGATTGCGCGGTTTACCCTGTTCGATTTCCAGCTGCAACAGCGAGTTAAATGGCTGCCCGGAAGGATCTTTGCCCACTCGCTGCCAGATCTCCTCTTCCTGATAGTGGTTCATTGCTACTATCAGGCTCAGCACTTTCGAGATAGATTGGATAGAGAAACGCTCGTGAGCATCACCAGCGCTGTAGTGTTGACCATCCACCGTACAGATAGCAACGCCGAGCTTATCGCCGCTGACGCTGGCCAGCGCCGGAATATAATCCGCCACCTTGCCGCGCCCAATCAGCGGCCTGACTTCAGCCAAAATGGCATCGAGCATTGCGTTATTGATTATTGTCGCCACACGCGGCTCCTTGCCAACATCAAAATTCGGGCTGCAATTATAGGCGCACAGGGAGCGAAGAAACAGCCTCTTTCAGCCTCTTCTGGCCGCACGTTATGGATCATCGCTGATAAAAAAACCATTGGTCAATGTTATGAGTAATATGAAAGCACGCTAATCACTCCCCCTCAACAAGGAAGCAAGGGTTAAATTTAATGAGCAAATCACATACAGAAGTGAGTAAATTTTTAAGTTATGTCTTACGCCATCAGCCCGAAGCCATCGGACTGAGACTGGATAACGAAGGCTGGGCGGATATCGACACATTGATTGCCTGCGCGGCCAGAGAACGCGTGCAGCTCGACAGGCAGCTCATTCAATCAATTGTTGAAAACAACGATAAAAAGCGCTTTGCCATTTCAGCCGATGGCCAACGCATCCGCGCGGTTCAGGGGCACTCTTCCCGACAGGTTGATATCACGTTTATTGCAACAACGCCGCCTGAGTTTTTATTTCATGGGACCGCAACGCGATTTGTTGATGCGATCCGTGAGCAGGGGTTGATTCCCGGTGCCAGACAATATGTGCATCTGTCCGACAACGAAACAACCGCGGCTGAGGTGGGACAACGTTACGGTAAGCCCGTGGTGCTGAAAATTAATGCCTTATCGATGTATAAGCAGAACATTGAGTTTTATCAGGCGGAGAATGGCGTTTGGTTAACGGCGGCGGTGCCCGCGAAGTTTATCGAATGATAAGACAATCCCGGAGGCGGCGCGGCGCGCCTCCTGGTTCACGTCCGGCATTGCTGTTGAAGCTCGCGGACTAACGCCTCGGTCTGCTGTTGGTTGCGCAAACGCACAAAGCGGATATGTTGATATTGTGGGTCCTGCATATCCTCCAGATAGCGCTGGCGATTATTACGCCAGGTCTTTAGCGTCCAGAGAATAATGGATTCCCGACTAAAGAAGGAGCGGCGGAAGGTTTCGCAATTGCCGGTGCCAGGCCATAGCTCCTGTCGGCGGCTTGCACGGGAGGCCGCCCGCCATACCGCCTGGCGGAAGGTGCGCCAGAAGCTATAATCCACCCACACCACCAAATCAACCTCACGCCATTTCACCGCACGACTGCGGTTGTAGTTACCGTCCAACACCCAGCCTGGCGCGTCGAGAGCAGCGGCAAGTTTGGCGTAAAACTCATCATCCGGCGTCCCTTGCCACTCCGGCCGCCAGTAAAGCACATCCATTTCGATATAAGGTAATGACAGTTCCTGAGCCAGCCGACGCGCGAGGGTAGATTTGCCGACGCCGCTGGTCCCTACTACGTTGATTTTCATCGTTGTCTCTCGGGCAAAACGCGGGTTGAGAATAATAGCGCAATAACGTCGCAAGCGATGAGCAAAATTATCTGACCATTCTCCTGCCGTCAGAAAATAACCGATCTCCTTGATATTTAAGCAAGTGCTGTCCGCTAATGTTTTGCGTGCGTCCATTTTGTGATGCGTGTAGGATTCTCCGCCATGTTGGCTTATCTCATTCACCAGAATGATGGGGGGGCCAGCATCACGAACCACTCATGGACATTGACAGGAAAATAGCAATATCAATGAATACGAAACACACTACTGTGGCGGAGCAGCATGCTGCAAAACGCCACTGGCTGAACTCGCAAGAGTCCGGTTATCACAAGGCAATGGGCAACCGTCAGGTGCAGATGATCGCCATCGGCGGTGCCATCGGTACCGGTTTATTCCTCGGCGCGGGCGCGCGCTTACAGATGGCAGGTCCCGCGCTGGCGCTGGTTTATCTGGTCTGCGGCCTGTTCTCGTTCTTTATTTTACGCGCGCTGGGCGAACTGGTGCTTCACCGCCCTTCCAGCGGCAGCTTCGTCTCCTACGCCCGTGAGTTCCTTGGCGAAAAAGCCGCTTACGTTGCGGGCTGGATGTACTTTATCAACTGGGCGATGACCGGCATTGTCGATATCACCGCCGTTGCGCTGTATATGCACTACTGGGGCGCATTTGGTGATGTTCCGCAGTGGGTTTTCGCCCTTGGCGCGCTGGCGATTGTCGGCACCATGAACATGATCGGGGTGAAATGGTTCGCCGAGATGGAGTTCTGGTTCGCGTTGATAAAAGTGCTGGCGATCGTGGCGTTTCTGGTGGTTGGGACTATTTTCCTCGGCAGCGGCAAGCCGCTGGACGGCAACGCCACCGGCTTCCATCTGATTACCGATAACGGCGGCCTGTTCCCACACGGTCTGCTACCCGCGCTGGTGCTGGTGCAGGGCGTGGTTTTCGCCTTCGCCTCTATCGAACTGGTTGGTACCGCTGCTGGCGAGTGTAAAGACCCGCAGACCATGGTGCCACGTGCGATCAACAGCGTTATCTGGCGTATCGGCCTGTTCTACGTGGGTTCGGTGCTGTTGCTGGTTTTGCTGCTGCCGTGGAATGCTTATCAGGCCGGGCAAAGTCCGTTCGTCACCTTTTTCTCGAAGCTGGGCGTGCCGTATATCGGCAGCGTGATGAATATCGTGGTGTTAACCGCTGCGCTCTCCAGCCTGAACTCCGGTCTCTATTGCACCGGGCGCATTCTGCGTTCCATGTCGATGGGCGGTTCCGCGCCGCAGTTTATGTCGAAAATGAGCCGCCATCATGTGCCTTACGCCGGGATTCTGGCGACGCTGGCGGTCTACGTGGTCGGGGTATTCCTCAACTATCTGGTGCCTTCGCAGGTATTCGAGATTGTCCTTAACGTCGCTTCGCTGGGGATAATCGCTTCGTGGGGCTTTATCGTGGTGTGTCAGATGCGCCTGCGTAAAGCGATTAAGGAAGGCAAAGCGGCGGACGTCAGCTTCAAAATGCCGGGCGCGCCATTCACTTCCTGGCTGACTCTGCTGTTCCTGCTGAGCGTGCTGGTATTAATGGCTTTCGACTATCCGAACGGTACTTATACTATCGGCTCGATTCCGCTGATTGCCGTGTTGCTGGTTGCGGGATGGTTTGGCGTGCGTAAACGCGTGCAGGCCATTCATAGCACCGCGCCGGGGATAGAAAACAGCAATAAACGAGATTGATAACAAACCAGCGTTTCTGCCGGGCGGTGGCTGACGCCTTGCCCGGCCTACAAAACCCACAACATCAATAAATTGTGCATTTTTCGTAGGCCCGGTAATGCGCTAGCCGCCACCAGGCAATTCCAGAAAGGTGCACTTTGTCAGCAATCTGAAACCACTCTTGTTAGTACTTAATTATCTTCAACCAACTGAGCGACATCGCTGCTGTTGATCTGGCGCTGGTTGCCTGACTCATCGGTATAGCTGGTCATGCCGGTATCTTTATCCAGCTTCGGCTTACCCTGAGTCACAATCGTCTGCCCGCTTTTTGTTGTCATCACGTAGTTTGAGCTACAGCCCGCCAGAAGAGCCAGCATCGCGCCAGCGCACACAACCATTAATGATTTTTTCATCTTTTCTCCAGGATTAATGCCACCGTCCCGCTTTCGCAGGGAAGAGGTAAGTGTATAACCATTAAATTTATCAGGCTAACAAGGGTTTGTAACAGAGGGTGATATGGGGGGGACAGGAGGGGTTGCCCCCTCCTGAGAAGATTACAGCGCGATGCGGATAACGTCATCCGGCTGAGTCGCTTCTTTCTGACGAGTCGATTCCTGCTTCACGCTGACGTACAGCGTTTTACCATCAGCGGAAAGTGTCAGGCTGTTCGGGTGAGTCGGGGTTTTGAAGGTCTTGACCACTTTATAGCTCTTACCATCAATCACGCTCACTTCACCAGCTTTACGATGCGTCACGTAGGCTTCATTGCGGGTCGGGTTAAACAGCACGGCCAGAGACTCCGGCGCGGCGATTTTCTCCAGCACTTTGCCATCGCGAATATCAACCACCAGCACTTCCGGCTGTTTGCCGTCGGTAATAAAGGCGCGGTGACCGGCAGTATCGAGGCTCAGGTTCAGGTAGAAGTGCTCTTTGCCGTCATCCTGCAGCTTTTTGCGTGACAGGATCTTGTTGCTGGTGCTGTCGATAGTCACCAGCTCGCCATCAGCGTTGGTGGTGTAGATACGATTGGCCTGGGCATCCACCGCCAGGCCCGTTGCCATTGCGCCAGTATTAGCAATGGTATCTTTCAGCGTCAGCTTGTCACCATCAACCACCCAGATCACGCTCTCTTTACCGAGACCCGTGATGTAGACAGTATTGGTTTTCTCGTTGACCGCCAGTTCACGCGGGGCCAGCGGGCGTACGGTTTCGCTACGTTCGCGGGAGTCGAGTACCAGACGCCCTTTCACCTTGCCGGTTTTGGCATCAATCGCCGTCACGGTGCTGTCGGTGGTGTTGCCAAACCACAGGGTTTGGGTGGCGTTGTTGATGGTCGCGCCGAACGGTTTCAGGTCGTTATGAATAACCTGAGTCACCTCAAGGGTCGTCGGGTCAAGACGATAAACGATACCGCCTTTATCCAGCGAACGGCTCTGAGACGTGGCCACCCACAGCGCATTTTCTTGCTGGCTATAAGCCATTTCGTATGCGCCCTTGCCGACGGCCTTGCGCAGCATTTCTTCCGCCGCGTGAGCGCTGAAGCTCCCCGCCAGCAGCAATGAAGTTAATAACAGTGAACGGCGCAGACGCGGCGCGGACAGATGACGTAATGACATAACGACTCCCTTTGATAAAACAAATATGTGCCTGCTCGACAGTGCTTCCGGGCGCAAAATCATTGCTTTACGCCATTTACGGAATGCGAATAGTAATCATTATTTATCTCAATGTGGAGCATTAATTACGTATAGTGGCCTTGTGATCACGCAATTCCTGCTATTTGTTAACTCAAATATCGTTAAGTCTTTTCAAATAATTTACAATAGAGTTAACATATATACATATGTTCCATTTGGTTCGTTTTGCGAGTAACTCTGATGAAAATCCTTTCCGTGCGCGCCGCCGCGCTCCCCGCCCTGCTTCTGCCGCTGGTTGCCAGCGCGCCAACCGCCAGCGCCGCTGAACAAACCATGGTCGTCACCGCTGCGCCATCTACGGTTTCTGAACTCGATACCCCAGCCGCCGTGAGCGTGGTTAACGGCGATGAAATGCGCCAGGCCGCGCCGCGCGTAAACCTCTCCGAGTCGCTGGGCGCGGTTCCCGGCCTCCAGGTACAAAACCGACAAAACTACGCCCAGGATCTGCAGCTTTCTATTCGCGGCTTCGGCTCCCGCTCGACCTACGGCGTGCGCGGGCTGCGCATATACGTCGACGGTATTCCGGCCACCATGCCCGATGGTCAGGGGCAAACCTCGAATATTGACATTGGCAGCCTCGACTCGCTTGAGGTGCTGCGCGGCCCCTTTTCCTCGCTGTACGGCAACTCTTCCGGCGGAGTAATTAATGCCACTAGCCAGACCGGCAGCCAGCCGCCAACCATCGAAGCCAGCAGCTACTACGGTAGCTTCGGTACCTGGCACTACGGCATGAAAGCAACCGGCGCTGTTGGTGACGGTACGCACGCGGGCGACGTCGACTACGTGGTTTCCACCAACCGCTTCACCACCCACGGCTCCCGCGACCATAGCGGCGCGCGTAAGAATCTCGCCAACGCGAAGCTCGGCGTGCGCATCAATGACGTCAGTAAGCTGACCCTGCTGTTTAACAGCGTGGATATTAAAGCTAATGACGCGGGCGGCCTGAGCTATAACGAATGGCAAAATAATCCGCGCCAGTCGCCAAGAGGTGATGAGTACAATACCCGCAAAACCATCAAACAGACCCAGGCCGGTTTGCGCTATGAGCGCCAGCTGGGCGAGCAGGACGATCTGAGCGTAATGATGTACGCCGGTGAGCGCGAAACCACGCAATATCAGTCGATTCCACGCGCGCCGCAGCTTAACCCGACCCATGCGGGCGGCGTTATCGACCTGACCCGACACTATCAGGGGATTGATACCCGCTGGACCCACCGCGGCGAGCTGCTGGTACCGGTCACCTTTACCACCGGTCTCGATTACGAAACCATGAGCGAGCGCCGCAAAGGCTTCGAAAACTTTGTCATGAGCAACGGCGCGCCGCAGTACGGCGAAAAGGGCGACCTGCGCCGCAATGAACGTAATCTGATGTGGAATATCGACCCGTATCTGCAAACTCAGTGGCAGCTTACCGAGAAACTTTCGCTGGACGCCGGGGTGCGCTACAGCTCGGTGTGGTTCGATTCTAATGACTACTACATTACCCCAGGCAACGGCGATGATAGCGGCGATGCCAGCTATCACAAGTGGCTGCCAGCGGGCTCGCTAAAATATGCAGTAACCGACGCGTGGAATCTGTACGTTTCCGCCGGTCGCGGCTTCGAAACGCCAACGATTAACGAGCTTTCGTATCGTTCCGGCAACCAGGGCGGCCTGAACTTTGGTCTCCAGCCGTCAACCAACGAAACCGTCGAAATTGGCAGCAAGGCGCGTATTGGCAATGGCTTGTTAACCGCTGCGCTATTCCAGACTGATACCGATAATGAGATTGTGGTCGACGCCAGCAGCGGTGGGCGTACCAGCTATAAAAACGCCGGTAAGACCCGTCGTCAGGGGATGGAGCTGGGGCTGGATCAGCAGTTCGGCGATAGCTGGCGTTTGAAAGCAGCGTGGACCTGGCTGGATGCGACTTATCGCACCAACGTCTGCGACGACTCGAGCTGTAAAGGTAATCGTATTCCGGGGATAGCCCGCAATATGGGCTATGCGTCCTTCGGCTATCAGCCCGAAAAAGGCTGGTACGCGGGCAGCGATATTCGCTATATGAGCGATATTATGGCTAATGATGAAAACACCGCCAAAGCGCCGTCCTGGACGGTGGTCGGCCTGACGACCGGCTATAAATGGAGCTACGGCAAGGTGGATATGGATCTGTTTGGCCGCGTCGATAACCTGTTCGACCGCAGCTACGCGGGATCGGTTATCGTTAACGAATCCAACGGTCGCTACTACGAACCGGCACCGGGTCGCAATTATGGTGTCGGGCTGAATCTGGCATGGCGGTTTGAGTAACGGTTGCTTCTCTCATCAGGCTGCGTACTTTTCGTAGGCCCGGTAAGGCGCCAGCCGCCACCGGGCAATTTCCAAAACGCGCGCTTTACCTTAAATAATGTTTCTTAAGGACAATTCAAAAATAATCTTTTCCGCCTGGCAGGAGAAAGCGATAGAAACATCAAGCTTCACCTCATCACCTGCGGCCACAATGGTATAGTCAACCTGCGGCGGCTCGCTGGCGGGCGCTGCGGCTACAGCACGTTCGCGAACGGCTGCCAGTGTAGATTCCGCCTCCTCGCGTGATGGGAAAGTTTTCGCAACCTGCCAGACGCAATCCTCATTATCAATAATCGACCCAACATCGATGGCGCAACCTTTAGTACTGCATTTATCTACAACATCTTTCATCGTGGTAACCTCTTGAGTTTTCATCAGGATAAGAATCCGTCAGCAGAAAAGCAAACCATTAAAATTCGTATGGATTAGTCTTTGATCAGTATATGTCACTGGAAGAGTCAACTTCTTGCGCCATCGCATGGCGGTATCGTGAGTGCACACCGATAAAACACCACAGCTCATGCATCGTATCAACCCGCACTCAACTGCGATCAATCGTGCACGCCATCACACTATCCTGCGTTGTGCCTCGTCTATCCCGTTTTACAGCGTTACCCTTGTCACAAAACAACGCCAATAAGGAGCCACCATGGCACTGCCAGTAATTATCGATTGCGATCCGGGTCATGATGACGCGATTGCTCTCGTTCTTGCCCTCGCCTCACCCGAACTCGATGTTAAAGCCGTCACCTCGTCCGCTGGAAACCAAACGCCGGACAAAACTCTGCGCAACGTGCTGCGGATGCTCACCCTGCTGAAACGCCAGGATATCCCGGTGGCCGGCGGCGCGCTCAAGCCGCTGATGCGCGAGCTGATTATCGCCGACAACGTACACGGCGAAAGCGGGCTGGATGGTCCGGCGCTGCCGGAACCCGATTTTGCCGCGCAAAGCTGTACTGCCGTTGAACTGATGGCAAAAACACTGCGTGAAAGCGCCGAGCCGGTGACAATCGTGGCAACCGGGCCGCAAACCAACGTCGCGCTGTTGCTCAACAGCCATCCTGAACTGCATAGCAAAATCGCCCGCATTGTTATTATGGGCGGCGCGATGGTGTTGGGTAACTGGCAACCGGCGGTCGAATTTAATATTTACGTCGACCCGGAAGCGGCGGAGATCGTTTTTCAGTCCGGTATCCCGGTGGTGATGGCCGGTCTGGACGTCACCCATAAAGCGCAAATTCACGCCGAAGATATCGAACGCTTCCGCCGTATTGGCAACCCGATTTCGACGATTGTCGCCGAACTGCTCGATTTCTTCCTTGAGTACCATAAGGATGAAAAATGGGGCTTCGTCGGCGCGCCGCTGCACGATCCTTGCACCATTGCCTGGCTGCTGAAACCGGAGATGTTCACCACCATTGAACGCTGGGTCGGCGTGGAAACCCAGGGGAAATATACTCAAGGGATGACGGTGGTTGATTTCTACAACCTGACCGGGAAAGAGCCGAACGCCACGGTGATGCTCGACGTCGACCGTCAGGCGTTTGTTGACCTGCTGGCCGAGCGGCTGGCGTTTTACGCGTAACTCACGTCATAAACCCCGGCAGGCGCTACTGCCTGCCGGGAAATACGTCACTCATCTGGAGAGACGCGAACCACCACTTTACCGAAGTTCTCGCCCTTCAGCAGACCGATTAGCGCCTGCGGCGCGTTCTCCAGGCCTTCTACCACATGTTCGCGGTATTTGATTTTTCCTTCCTGCACCCAGCGCCCCATCTCCTGCTGGAACTCCGCAATGCGGTGGCCGTAATCCTGGCCGATAATAAAGCCCTGCATCCGAATGCGCTTTTTCAGGATTGTTGCCATCAGCAGCGGCAGACGATCCGGGCCGTCCGGCAGAGCGGTGGCGTTGTAGCCGCTGACCAGACCGCAAACCGGCACGCGGGCCGAGGTGTTTAACAGCGGCAGGACTTCGTCGAACACTTTGCCGCCGACGTTCTCATAATAGATATCGATTCCCTGCGGGCAGGCTTCGAGCAGCTTGACGGCAAAATCAGGCGCCCGGTGGTCGATACACACGTCGAACCCTAAGGTTTCGACCGCATAGCGGCATTTCTCGCTACCGCCAGCTATCCCCACCGTACGGCAACCTTTTAGCTTAGCGATTTGCCCGACCGTTGCGCCAACGGGCCCGGTTGCGGCGGCGACCACCAGCGTTTCGCCCGCTTTCGGCTGACCAATATCCAGCAGCCCCATATAGGCGGTAAAGCCCGGCATCCCCAGAATCCCCAGCGCCCAGGAGGGATGCTCAGGATTATCGCCTAACTTCACCAGCCCGCTACCGTCTGACAGTTCATAATCCTGCCAGCCGCCGTAGCTGAGCACCCAGTCTCCGGGCTGGAAATCGGCATGATTTGATGTCACGACGCGACTCACGGTACCGCCCACCATCACCGCGCCAATTGCCACTGGCGGCGAATAGGACGGGGCATCGCTCATACGCCCGCGCATATAAGGGTCTAATGATAAATAAACGGTACGCAGCAGTAGCTGCCCCGGCCCAGGAGAAGCGACATCGCCCTGTTCCAGGCGGAAATTTTCCCCGGTCGGCTCGCCATGTGGACGAGACGCCAGTAGCCAGCGGCGATGACGTTGTGGATTAAAAGCCATAACAAACTCCTCTGTTGACAAGTCTGTACTGAGGCTAGCTGCTTTCCCGGCAATACGCATTGACATTAAGAGCCTATCCCAGTAGGCGTTATTGGCGCAGACAGTTTGAACACGGACAGCGCGGAGAAACCGGAACGTACACGTAGTACGTGAGGATTTCGAGCACTGCCCAAGTTCAAAATGGCAAGTAAAATAGCCCTAATGGGATAGGCTCTAAGAGGCAGATTGATTGAGTCGAACGACCAGATAAACGCAAGGTTGCGCAGATTCATTAATAAAGCGGCAATCGTTAGGCGGCCCAAGCTCAAGGCAGTCTCCCGCCTGCATCTCGTGACGCGTGTTGCCTTCGACAAACACCAGTTCGCCCTGCTGCAGCCAGATAAGCTGGCGAGCCAGCGCATAAGAGGCCGCAGGCATCGGCACATCGCTGCCTGCCGGGAGTTCTATCTGCACCAGATCGATGGGCAGGTCACTGCGCGGGGATACGTGGCGGCGCAGATAGTGGCTCTGTGGGTCGCGCCACACTGGCTGGTTCGCCAAACGCAACAGCTTTCCTTCCTGCATCTCCGCACGAGCAATCAGCGTTGACATACTGATGCCAAATGCGCCGGAGAGTCGCCCAAGCATTGACGCCGTCGGGCTGCTTTCACCGCGTTCGATCTTATGGATCATCGCCCGTGACGCCCCCGCCCGCTCTGCCAGTTCACTCAGCGACCAGCCACGGGATTCCCGTTCGATACGGATGCGCGCGCTGATGCGCTGATTAAGGTTGTCTTCTAAAGTATTCATAACGTGACACTATAGTGTATGCGTCTGGCAGCAACAAGCGGTCGTAGCGAGCGGTATGACGCGACATAATAAAATATTATGACTAAAGCAGATGCAGCCTTTCGTACATTATTGTAATAATATCGTACTACTATAGTGTACAAACGTTGAGGTTTGCCATGACCATCCGCCATGCCAGTAAAGACGATTGCGCCGCGATCGCTGAAATCTATAACCACGCGGTAGTGCATACCGCCGCTATCTGGAACGACAAAATCGTCGATACGGACAACCGTATTGCCTGGTTTGAAGCCCGCCAGTTTGCCAGCTACCCGGTGCTGGTCAGCGAAGAAAATAGCGTCATCACTGGCTATTCCTCATTTGGTGACTGGCGCGCCTTCGACGGCTTTCGCCATACCGTCGAGCATTCCGTCTATGTTCACCCGGATCACCAGGGTAAAGGGTTGGGTCGCCGCCTGCTGGTTGCGTTAATCGCCGAGGCCAGGCGGTTGAATAAACACGTGATGGTTGCTGGTATCGAAGCGCAAAATGAGGCTTCTTTGCATCTGCATGAAACACTGGGGTTTGTCACCACCGGACACATGCCGCAGGTAGGCACGAAATTTGGTCGTTGGCTGGATCTGACGTTTATGCAATTACAGCTCGACGATCGTCGCGATCCGGACGGCAGCGCATGAACCAGACGCTGACCCTGGCCTGTTTAATTGCCGCAGGGGTTGGGCTGGTGCTGCAAAACACGCTGATGGTGCGCATTACCCAGTCCTCGTCCACTATTCTTATCGCGATGCTGCTTAACTCGCTGGTGGGTATTGTGATTTTCGTGACAATACTGATGCTACGCCACGGCGCGGCGGGGTTTCAGGAGCTGGCGGTTAGCGTGAAATGGTGGACGTTAATTCCCGGCCTGCTGGGGTCGTTCTTTGTTTTTGCCAGCATTAGCGGCTACCAGAACGTCGGAGCGGCGACCACGATTGCGGTGCTGATTGCCAGTCAACTGGTTGGCGGGCTGGTGATTGATCTAATCCGTGCGCACGACGTGCCGGTTCGCGCCCTGGTTGGCCCGCTGTGCGGGGCAGTGATGCTGGTGATTGGCGCCTGGCTGGTGGCCCGACGCCAGTTTTAAGCACTGATAGATATCACCGTGCTCGCATTTTCGCCGGGTGGCGGCTAGCGCCTTACCCGGCCTACAAAACTGGTGGCCAGGCACCAGTTTTAACAGCGATTTAATGAATTTCGCCGCCACGGGTCAACTGCTCGCGGCGCGCTTCCTGCTCTTCATGCTGCTGGCGACCATGATGAGCGATGGCATTACGCAAGCGCTGCTGCTGAGCATAGCGCTCTTCGCGTCCCAGTTCAGCGTCATCGCTCAGCGCGATCAGCAGTTCATTCATATGGGTAATGACGCCTTCCGCAATCGTGGCATCCACGCGGGCGATCACTTCATCCAGATGTCGCATTCTTTTCTCCTTGCGGCTTAATTCAGTTTTACTTTGGAAAAATCGCTGCCCATCAGGCTCACGCTATAGCCGCTGACGTTGCTGCGCGTCGCGTAGAAGGTTTTCCCGGTCGCCAGGGTTATCCACGGGGCCTGCTGATAAAAAATCTCCTGCGCCTGACCATACAGCTTCGCGCGCTCCTGCGGGTCGCTCACCAGGATAGCCTTTTTCACCAGCGCATCGTAGGATTTATCGCACCAGCGGGCGACGTTAGAGCCGGTTTTAATGTTGTCGCAGCTTAGCAAGGTGCCGGCGAAGTTGTCCGGATCGCCGTTATCAGACATCCAGCCAAACAGCGCGCTGTCGTGCTCGCCTTTACGCATTCCGGCGAGATATTCACCCCATTCATAGGTGACAATTTTGGCTTTTATCCCAACCTTGCTCCAGTCGTTCTGGATCATCTCCGCGATACGCCGCGAGTTAGGGTTATACGGGCGCTGTACCGGCATCGACCACAGGGTCACTTCCGCGCCCTTTTCCAGGCCAGCCTGCTTGAGCAGTTCTTTCGCCTTCTCAGGGTCATAGCCATAATCCGGTAGATCTTTCTTGTAGCCGAGCATATTGGCCGGAATCGGTGATTTCGCAACGCTACCGGAGTCCAGGAAGACCGCTTTAACAATCGCTTGTTTATCGGTCGCGTAGTTTAAAGCCTGACGCGCCAGCACGTTATCAAACGGTTTTTTCTCGGTATTGAACGCCAGATAGCCGACGTTAAGCGCTTCCACCGAATGCAGGGCCAGGTCTTTATTGCTTTTAATCACCGGGAACTGTACCGGCGACGGCGCAGGAATAATCTGGCATTCGTTGGTTTGCAGCTTCGCCAGACGCGTCTCGACGTTAGGGGTGATCGAGAAGATCAGATGTTTGGTCGGCACTTCACCATCCCAGTAATGCGGGTTAGCGATATAGCGAATCAGCGAGTCCACTTTATATTGTTGCAGCGCGTAAGGTCCCGTGCCGATAGGCCAAGTATCGACGTACTCCGGCGTGCCTTTTTTCAGCATTGCATCGCCGTATTCGGCAGAAAGAATCGACGCAAAATCCATCCCCCAATCTGCGAGGAACGCCGCATTCGGCTCGTTCAGGACGAACTGAACGTGATAGTCATCGATCTTTTTGACCTCTTTGATCAGCTTATCCAGCCCGACGTCGTGGAAATATTCGTAATTCCCTTGTGAAACATTATGGTACGGGTGTTTACCGTCTTTTTGACGCAGCACCGAGAACAACACATCATCGGCGTTAAAATCGCGGGTCGGTTTGAAGTATTTATTGCTGTTGAACTGCACGCCCTTGCGCAGGGTGAAGGTCCAGGTTTTGCCATCCGGGGAGACGGTCCACTCGGTCGCCAGTGACGGAATCGGCGTATTTTTTACCGGGTCAAAGTTGATCAGGCGATTATAGAGCACCTGCGAACTGGCGACAAAAGACGGCCCTGAGCTGGCAATCTGCGGGTTGAAAGATTCCGGCGAGGCTTCGGAACAGTAGACCAGCGTATCGCTCCCCGCCGCCAATGCAGTACCGGCTGGCAATAGCGCGCTTAGCGCCAGCGCAAGAAACGTTTTCCCTGTAGACATAGTTATAAGCCTTATGAATATTGTTATAAGAGCCTTAATAACAGCACAGGAATATTCCCCCGGCAAATAATCAATCGGTATCAGGTTATGCTGAAAACGTCGTTTTCGCCGATTAATTCAACACAAGCCTGTTTTTTCACCATTGGCATCATCAATAAATTGTGAAGTCTCCGAAAGGTTGGGAAAAAAGGGGGCGATTACCGCCCCGCTCGCCCCAGGACGCGGTGCAAACCGATACACTCGGCAAAATCGCCATACCAGGAGACGCTAACAATGACAATAACCTGCAATCTGTACACCAACGGCCAATGGCACGATGCCGAAGGTCATGCCACGTTTAGCCGCCATAGCCCGGTGACGGAAGAGATCGTTTCTGTCGCCAGTGCTGCAACGTTGACCGACGCTCGTCGCTGCGTGGAGGCCGCTGCCGCCGCTTTTCCACAATGGCGTGAAACGGCCCCCGTAGAGAGGCGTCGTCTTCTTCTGGAAGCCGCCGAGGAAATGCTGCGCCGTGAGGCTAAATTTATTGCCGCTATGGCGGCGGAAACCGGTGCTACCGCGCACTGGGCCGGGTTTAACGTCCATCTCGCCGCCGACATTCTACGCGAAGCCGCCGCGTTGACGACGCAGATCGAGGGGCAGGTTATCCCATCTAACGTACCGGGAAATCTGGCAATGGGTATCCGCCAGGGCGCGGGGGTTGTGCTCGGCATGGCACCGTGGAACGCGCCGTTAATCCTCGCGACCCGCGCTATCGCCACGCCGTTGGCCTGCGGCAATACGGTTATCCTCAAAGGCGCAGAACTGTCGCCTGCCACGCAAGGGCTGATTATTGATGCGCTGGCAGCAGCAGGTTTTCCCGCTGGGGTCGTCAACTATCTGACCTGTGCGCCCGCCGACGCACCTGAACTGGTGGAGTCGCTGATAGCGCATCCCGCCGTGCGCCGCGTTAACTTCACCGGTTCCACGCCGGTGGGGAGAATCATCGCCCGCACCTGCGGCGAACATCTGAAACCGGCGGTGCTTGAGCTTGGTGGCAAAGCCCCGCTGCTGGTGCTGGATGACGCCGACCTCGAACAAGCGGCGGCAGGCGCGATTTTTGGCGCGTTCGCCAATGCCGGGCAAATTTGCATGTCGACCGAGCGAATCATCATTGATAATGCCGTCGCAGATGAGTTTGTTTTGCTGCTGGCCAAACGAGCGGCAGCCCTCCCCGCCAGCCTTCTCGGGCCGGTAGTGGATATGAAAACCGTCACCCGCTGCAATACTCTGATAGACGATGCGCTGGCGAAAGGCGCACGTCTGCTAACCGGCGGCAAAGCCAGTTCGACGCAAATGCGCCCCACACTGCTTGATGGGGTCACCCGGGAAATGCGCATCTGGCGTGAAGAGTCTTTCGGCCCGGTGAAAGCGATTATCCGGGTTGAAGATGAAACGCAAGCGCTGGCCGTTGCCAACGAAAGCGAATATGGCCTCTCGTCGGCGGTTTACAGCCGGGACAGCGCCCGGGCGTGGAACCTGGCGCAAAACCTGCAAACCGGCATTTGCCACATCAACGGCCCTACCGTGCATGATGAAGCGCAAATGCCGTTCGGCGGCTGCAAATCTTCCGGGTATGGCCGCTTTGGCGGACGCGCGGGGATAGCCGAATTTACCGAACTGCGCTGGATAACGCTGCAAACCCGCCCGCGCGAACTGCCATTTTAAGCGTCACGACTTATTGGAGACCGCATCGTTAAGCTGACGTTCTGCCTCAGCGCTAAAGTAAAAATCGGCCAGCGTTTGGGCCAGCGCTGATGGATTTTCCCATGCCATTGAGTGCCCTGCCTGGGGCACAATAAACAGCGGGATTCCGACGGCTTTAACGTCAATGGCTTCCTGCGCGGGGAGAGAAAGTTCGCCGTAGACCAGGGCCTTACGGCAGGCTAAAGCGCTAAAGCGGGTAAACCAGGAAGGCGTAACACCTTTCACCAGGCTGCTTGCCCCGCGCCAGACGGCCCGGGGAGCGCTGTTTTGCAGGCAACCTGCCCAGGGTGATGTTTCAGCCGATAGCATGTCGCCGTAGCCCTGAGCAATAAAGCGCTCCTCAGGTTGTTCAGCAATGCGTCTGCTGTACATCCCTCCGCCGGGATAGAGATTCGGCTCGGCCACCAGCAGCGCCATTACTCGCTCAGCAAGCAGTTCTGCCGCTTCAATCGCAATGCTGCCCCCCATGCTGTGTCCATATAAATAGCAGCGTGTAAGCGCTAAGTGTTCCAGTAGTTCGACCACCACCTTTGCCTGATCGCCGGTGCGATAGCCAAAAGAGGCCGGTTTATCGCTATAGCCATAACCGGGTAAATCAACAAGGAGCATCCGCCGACCTGCCAGCGCGGGATCGGCGGCAACGCGAGGATAATCATACGTAGAGGCGCAGCCCAGGCCGTGAATAAAAACAATAGGTTCGCCGCGACCGGGCAGATCGAGCCAGCGCACGGTGGCGCCAGCCTGAGAGGAAAAGAAACTGTTCATCGATGACCATCCGTTAGTTATCACTGTTTTTTTAAACAGCCATCATATAACGCGGGTTATCGATTTTTAAATCAGAACAACGAGACCAGCAGCGCCATCGGGAAGCTGAACGGCCAGGTCGCGCCGATCAACAACGCGGCAAGCAGACGTATCCAACGGCTCTCTTTGGTTAAGAACCAGCTTATCACGGCACAGATACATCCCATAACGGCATAAAAAACCAGCATTTTCTGGTATACGGTCATTTTTTCTTCTTCCTTCCCTGATAAGCATTTTCACTAAAGACAATGCTCTTTCGCACCCCAGCGTGCATCAGAGATGATGAAATCTTAAAACAAAGGCAAGCATAATTTTCAGAAAGTCGATCGATTCGGCTTTGTCCGATAGCGCAATCTTTGACCTCGTACTATACCTGTAGAGGCTTACTCAAAAAGGTGGCGTTATGGATGTTTCCAGCAAAACCGTCATTCTGATTAATGTCGGCGCAGCACTTGCGCTCATCAGCCTGTTGTCCGTTCGTTTTGGTTGGTTTTACTGATTTTACTCAGCGATGAAACCTAAAAAAGCAGCCTTCAAGGGCTGCTTTTTTACGATTTGAAAGCGCCCGCATCAGCAGCAGACCCGCTTTTTTGCAAGGCAAGCACCTTCAGACTTTCAGGATTGTATGCCGGTAACAGATCGACTTTTTCACTATCCCACTCGGCAGCGATGCAGATAGCTTCCGGTACCCCCTGCTTTTCACATCCAATAATATGTTTAGCCGGGAAATTGCCGTAAAGAGTTGCCGTGGCGCAGACCACAAATAGAAAACATGCTATTTTTTTCAAAACAATATCAACTTCGAAGTAACAAATTGCGCGGAATGTTCGCATGAGCGGCTATGGAAAGTCAAACCCAGCCCCCTGGCCTTCCTGAAGTCGCCGCTCCATATGAAATTAACAAACAAGTTACATTTATGCGTATTCAAAATACCAGAGATAAATAACAAGCACCGCTCACGTTATTTCTATAACCCCCAAACACAACGATCGCACCCGATAATTAATAACACCAATATTAATGTGGTTTAATCTATAGCGTTATCGATAAATATAAATGCACATTAAACACAACATTGAAATTGCTACCTGAGAACGCAATACGGTTATCATGTCTCTCAGCCAGATGAGCGCTTCACATCCATCAGTATTCAAGATTAAAGCATTGATGAGACAATCTCACTATTAGCATGAAATGCGATTACTCCTGATTGTTGGCGAATTGAACCAAGATGAAAATTGCAAAAAATCAATTAATAAACATACTATTACCATCATCCATGTGAGTGTTTTGCATGATTTTTTCATTTAAATGATAGGAAATATCATTTGCGTTATCTGGCATAAAACCATACATTCATAAACGCAAGTTATGCAATGCTTGTTTTTCACTCATTCAATTCTTTGAGGTGGTACATGTCGGGAATCGCCGTTCTTATTGTGGCGTTAATTTTACTGATCGCTGCGATTTATAATCTCGTGTCTTACTTTCGCGATCGTAGGCAGTCGAGTTTACCGAGCAAAAAAACAAAACGTTAGCATGATAATTATTTTATAAAAATAAATTATGCGTTCGTGTTATTGATTATTGACGATACTCCGTCATTTATTCTTCTGGGTAAGGCCGCTTTAACCTGGCAGCAACATTTGCCAAAGTCACACCTGCACGCTGCTCTCAATCATTCGCAATAACCCATACAAAAAGCCCCTGCAAGCAATGCAGGGGCTTGATAGTCGTTGCCATTCCCGGCGGGTGTTATATCGCTCTACCCGCCCGGGGTACATCCTGCACCCAGGGTGGTTAACAGACCCCATCCGGCGCTTATCTCCGGCACTCATGATGGCTTAGCTCTTGAAGGGGTTTAAGAATACTCTCATAAAAAAATCCCTCTGTTTTAACATTTACTGCTATCGAAACTATTAGCAAGCTAATTTAGAGGGCGCGTAACTATATCGCATGCTCGTTCTATCCGTGTTTAATCATCACGTGTCTGACTACGGTGTAATCTTCCAGGCCATACATCGACATATCCTTGCCATAGCCGGAGAGTTTCTGTCCGCCGTGCGGCATCTCGCTGACCAGCATAAAATGGGTATTAACCCAGGTGCAGCCATACTGTAAACGCGCGCTGAGGCGATGCGCCCTGCCAACATCTTTAGTCCACACCGACGACGCCAGGCCATACTGCGAATCGTTAGCCCAGTTAAGCACCTGTTCTTCATCCTCAAACGACGTGACGCTCACCACCGGGCCAAAGACCTCGCGCTGCACGATCGCATCCTCTTGCTTAGCGCCCACCAATAGCGTGGGCTGATAGTAGTAGCCATGACCCGGTGCTTTGCTGCCGCCGGTCACCACCTGAATATGCGGCAGCGCGCGAGCAGCATCGACGGCGGCGCTTACTCTTTCAAGATGCGCCTGTGAGCTCAGCGGCCCCAGTTCGGTTGTTTCATCATCCGGGGGCCCCATCTTCAGGCTGGCGACCGCAGCGCCCAGTCTTTCCACCAGTTGATCGTAAATCCCTGCCTGCGCGTAGAGACGACAGGCGGCGGTACAATCCTGCCCGGCGTTGTAGAAACCAAAGGTCCGCACGCCCTCCACCACCGCATCAATATCCGCATCATCAAACACGATAACCGGCGCTTTGCCGCCCAGTTCCATATGGGTACGTTTAATCGACGAGGCAGTATGGCCGATGATATGCGCCCCGGTGGCAATTGAACCGGTTAATGACACCATTCGGACCTTAGCGTGGGCCGTCAGCGGATCGCCGACGGTTGCCCCGCGACCAAAAAGCACGTTAAGTACCCCGGCGGGAAAAATATCTTTTACCAGTTCGCCCAACTTCAGCGCAGTTAACGGGGTAATTTCTGAAGGTTTGATCACCACGCAGTTGCCTGCCGCCAGCGCGGGCGCCAGCTTCCATGCCGCCATCATCAACGGGTAGTTCCACGGTGCAATAGAGGCAACCACGCCCACCGGGTCCCGGCGGATCATGGAGGTATGTCCTTCAAGGTATTCACCCGCCGCCATCCCCGGCAGGCAGCGGGCCGCCCCGGCAAAGAAGCGGAACACGTCGGCGACCGCCGGGAGTTCATCGTTCACCACGCAGTGTAACGGCTTACCGCAGTTTAACGACTCCAGCTCAGCCAGCGCCTGCGCATGTTCCGTGATGGTATCTGCCAGCTTGAGCAGATACTCAGCACGGGTTTTCGGTGTGGTCTGGCTCCAGTTGACAAACGCCTCATCGGCGGCTTCAACCGCGGCATCCACCTGCGCCGCCGTGGCTTCGGCAATCGACAAAATCTCTTCGCCGGTGGCAGGATTAAACACCGGCACCATTTCGCCTTCCCCAGCCACTAACTTACCGTTAATTAAAAGGTTATGTTGCATAGTCGTATCCTGTATCGGTGTTTTATTTTCCGTTTTCAGCACTCATATCGCCGTCACGGGTGAGCCACCAGGCCCCCAAAATCGGTATCGTCGTCACCAGCATCACCAACAGCGCCACCACGTTGGTCACCGGAACATCGCGCGGGCGACCAAGCTGGTTGAGTAGCCAGAGCGGCAACGTGCGTTCATGTCCCGCAGTAAAGGTGGTGACGATAATTTCATCAAACGACAGGGCGAACGCCAGCATCCCGCCCGCCAGTAGCGCCGAACCCAGATTGGGCAACACTACGTAACGAAAGGTTTGCCAGCCCGTCGCGCCTAAATCCATTGATGCTTCCACCTGGCTCCACGAGGTCCGGCGAAAGCGGGCAATTACGTTGTTAAACACCACCACCACGCAGAAAGTCGCATGACCCACGACGATGGTCAGCAAACCCGGCTCAAGGTTGACCGCCTTAAACGCGGTGAGCAGCGCAAGCCCGGTAATAATGCCGGGCAGCGCAATCGGCAACAGTAGCAGCAACGACACCGCGTTTTTGCCAAAGAAAGTGCTGCGCCATAATGCTCCTGCAGCCAGCGTGCCAAGTACCAACGCGATAGCCGTGGACAGCGCAGCTATTTTTAGTGACAACGTCACGGATTCAATAATATCGGCACGCCCTGCCGCTTCGCTAAACCAGCGCAGGGTCAGGCTCTGCGGCGGAAAGCTAAAGGCGGCATCTTCAGTATTAAACGCATAGAGGGCGATAATCAGCAGCGGGAAATGCAGGAATATCACCCCTCCCCAGGTTGCCACTTTCAGGAACAGCGGTGCGCGTTCAGAGTGCATCAAACGCTCCCAGACGTTTCACGAACGCCAGATAAAGGGCAATCAACACGATAGGCACCAGGGTAAAGGCAGCCGCCATCGGCATATTGCCAATCGCCCCCTGCTGGGAATAGACCATATTGCCGATAAAGAACCCCGGCGGCCCCACCAACTGCGGCACGATAAAATCGCCCAGCGTCAGCGAGAAGGTAAATATCGACCCCGCCGCAATGCCGGGGATCGCCAGCGGCAGCACCACGTAGCGGAAAGTCTGACGCGGACGCGCGCCAAGATCGGCGGAAGCCTGAAGCAGCGACGGCGGCAGTCGCTCCAGCGCAGCCTGCACCGGCAGGATCATAAACGGCAGCCAGATATAGACGAACACCAGAAAACGGCCCAGCCCCGAGGTTGAAAGCGTATTGCCTCCCACGGCCGGAATGGTCAGTACCAAGCTCAGCACGCTTTCCAGCCCGAGATGGCGCAAAAACCACTGCGCTACGCCATCTTTCGCTAACAGCAGCGTCCACGCATAAGCCTTGACGATGTAGCTCGCCCACATCGGCAGCATCACGGCGATGTAAAAAAAGGCTTTCATTTTGCCGCGGGTATAGCGCGCCATGTACCACGCCATTGGCAGCGCCAGAATCGCGCTGGCAATCGTCACCGACAGCGCCATCACCAGCGTGCGCAGGATGATGTCGTAATTCGCCGGGTTAAACAGCGCCCGCAGATTAGCCAGCGTCAGGTCGCTGGTAACCGACATAGTAAAGTCATCAAAGGTATAGAAGCTTTGCCATAACAGCGTCAGCAGCGAACCCAAATAGACAATGCCAAACCACATCAGCGGGCCAAGTAGCAAAAGAAACAGGCCCAAAGAGGGTTTACGCCAGAATAATGCCGACAAGCGACCGGTTGAAGCAGGCGGAATCACCATGGTCATGTCAGCCTCCGCTTTCCAGAGGCACCATCGCTGCTCGCGACCACGAAGCCATTACCGTTTGCCCCACCGGCGGCGCGTTTAACGCAGCGTGACCATCAATATTTGCCTGGCTCACCAGCAGCTTTTCGCCATCGGTCAGCTTCAGTTCGACGCGCGTCGCCGCTCCCTGATACTGCACCGCCTGCACCACGCCCTGCGTCTGAATTTCCCCCGCCGCGTTCAGGCGAATGTGTTCCGGGCGTAGCGACCATGCCCCGGCCATCGCACACAGTTTTTGCGCACGTTCGCTGCTAAAGACGTTGGCGGTCCCGACAAACCCGGCAACAAACGCTGTTTTGGGCCGCAAATAGAGGTCCTGCGGCGCATCAACCTGTTCAATTCGCCCGTTATTAAACACCGCAACGCGATCGGACATCGACAACGCCTCGCCCTGATCGTGGGTGACAAAAATAAAGGTGATGCCCAGCGCCTGTTGCAGTTTTTTCAGCTCAACCTGCATCTGTTCGCGCAGTTTTAAATCCAGCGCGCCGAGCGGTTCATCCAGCAGCAGGACGCGCGGCTGATTGACCAGCGCCCTGGCAATCGCCACCCGCTGGCGCTGACCGCCAGAAAGCTGAGAAGGCCTGCGTGCCTGGACAAAACCGAGCGCAACCTTTTCCAGCGACTCCTGTGCACGAACATGCCGCTCCTTTTTGCCGATCCCTTTGACCATCAGCCCGTAGGCAACGTTGTCGAGCACCGACATATGGGGAAACAGCGCATAATCCTGAAAAACGGTATTCACATCGCGCTGCCACGGCGGCAGTTCGCTGGCCGGTTTGCCAAAAATACGGATCGCCCCGCCGGAAAGCTGTTCAAACCCGGCGATTAACCGCAGGCAGGTGGTTTTGCCGGAGCCGGACGGCCCCAGCATCGAGAAAAACTCACCGTCGCGAATGGCGATACTGACGCCATCCACCGCCCGCACGTCGCCATACAGGCGCGAGACATTATCAAACTCAACCGCGTACATGTTCTTCGCCTCCGGCGACTTAACGACCGCCCATAATCGCGATGTAATCCTGGGTCCAGCGGCTGTAAGGAACGAATTTTCCGCCTTCAGCGACCGGTGTTTTCCAGAACGCAATTTTGGCAAACTCATTGTAGCCATTGGTCTCGCAGCCTTTTTCCCCGAGCAACGGACTGGCTTTACAGCCCTGCGGGACGACCGGCAGCGAACCAAACCACGCAGCGACGTCGCCCTGAACTTTCGGCGTCAGTGACCAGTTCATCCACTTATAGGCACAAACCGGATGTTTGGCGTCGCTATGCAGCATGGTGGTATCCGCCCAGCCGGTGACGCCCTCTTTCGGGAAGACGGTGGCGATCGGCTGGCCTTCCGCCTTCAGACCGTTGGCCTGATAGGGCCAGGCGCTGGAAGCGACGACGCCTTCGTTTTTAAAATCGCTCATTTGCACGGTAGTGTCGTGCCAGTAACGGTGAATCAGCCCATGCTGATCGCGCAGGACCTTCAGCACCGCCTGATATTGAGCTTCGGTAAGCTGATAGGGGTCATCAATCCCTAATTGCGGCTGGGTCGCTTTGACGAACAGCGCGGCGTCGGCAATATAAATCGGCCCGTCATAGGCCTGCACGCGCCCCTGATTGGTTTTGCCGTCCGGCAGATTTTGTTTCACAAATACCACGTCCCAGCTATCCGGCGGCGTCGGGAAGGTTTTGCTGTTGTACATCAGCAGATTGGGCCCCCACTGATACGGGGTACCGTATACCTTCCCGCCGACGTTAAACCACGCGCCTTTTTCAACGCGCGGATCGAGGGTTTTCCAGTTGGCAATCAGCGCGGTGTTAATCGGTTGCACGCGCTTGCCCATGATCAAGCGCAGGGACGCATCGCCGGAAGCGGTCACCAGATCGTAGCCGCCTTTGGCCATCAGGCTGACCATTTCATCGGAGGTGGCGGCGGTTTTCACATTCACCTGGCAGCCGGACTCTTTTTCAAACTGGGTTACCCAGTCGTAGCTTTTATCCGTCTGGCCGCTTTCGATATATCCCGGCCAGGCGATAATATCGAGACGCCCTTCTCCTTTATCCAGAGACGTCGGCGGCTCGGCGGCCTGCGCCGTCAGGAAGGCCATACCCAGCACACAAAGGCTGCCACGGGCAATTTTTTTGCTCATCGGGTCTTACTCCTGTCACAAGAAAATTAGCGGCAGCCGTGCCGTAAAAATATCTCCCTTAATAACAGTAGACGGCGCGCTTAGGGCCCCCGGGGAAATTTATTCAGGTTGTGACAAAGGGCGCATTACGCAACAATTAATTAACATGAGATAACTTTGTGGATTATAGACAAGGAGTTAGCGGGGTAATACGATTATGCGAATTTCCTATGGTTAGTCGCGATAAAATAATAACCAGCATAATGCCCGGCTTATTTTACGGGCCGGGATAGTCGACTGGAAATAAACAAAAGTGACTTCAGTTGCTCCAGACGACTAACCAAGTGCGAACCTCTGGAATTGCCCGGCGGCGCTTCGCTTGCACGGGCCTACCGAAATATGGGTTTTGTAGGCCGTGTAAGGCGCTAGCCGCCACTCGGCAGAAATGCGAGAACCATGGCTAAAACAGGTTTGTTATCCGCCTCAAGCTACTTCAGCATCTCGCGGATCAGCTCCCCCAGCCGTTTCACACCCTGCTCCTCTCTTTCACCCCAGCCCCATGCGGTATTAAAACGAAAAAACGAGGTCCAGCTGGCAGTGGTGGAAAACATTTTCCCCGGGGCGATGCTGATGTTATACGCCAGCGCGCGGGCGCTCAACTCTCCCGCATCTGCCCCGGCGGGCAGTTCGAGCCAGAGAAAATAGCCGCTATCGCTGTGGTGGATTTTGACTTCGGCGGGAAGATGGCGAAGCAGCGCCTGCCAGGCCAGCTGTTTGCGCTCGGCAAGCTGTCGGCGCAACCGCCGTAAATGCGCGTCATAGCGCTTGGTCGAGAGATAATCCACCAGCGCCAGCTGCATCGGCGAACTGGTGGAGAGCGTGCTCATGAGCTGCAATTGCTGAATACGCCGGGCGTGTTTGCCCGCCGCCACCCAGCCGATGCGAAACCCGGGTACCAGACACTTAGAAAATGAGCTGCAATGCAGCGTCATGTCATCACGATCCCAGTACTTCGCCGGCAGCGGCTTCTCGCGGCCAAAATAGAGTTCACTGTAAACATCATCTTCAATCAGCACTACGTTATAGCGCGCCAACAAAGCGACCAACTGCGCTTTTTTCTCCGCGCTGAGCGTGAAGCCAAGCGGGTTCTGACCGTTGGTCATCAGCCAACAGGCCTTGACCGGATAGTTTTGTAACGCCTGCTCCAGCGCGGCAAGATCAATCCCCTCTTTCACATCGGTCGCCACCGACAGCGCCTTCAGGCGCAGCCGCTCCAGTGCCTGAAGCGCGCCGTAGAAACAGGGGTTTTCCACCACCACCCAATCACCCGGTTCCGTCACCGCCTGCAGGCTGAGATTCAACGCCTCCAGCGCCCCGGCGGTAATCACGATTTCGTCCGGAGAGATATTCATTCCCTGCAGCGCATAGCGGCGAGCAATGGCGTGACGCAGTTCATCGTTACCCGGAGGCAGGTTTTCAATCACGCTCATGGCGGTGGCGGTTTTGCTCACCTGCGCCAGCGAGCGGTTAAGCTGCGGCAAGGGGAACAGCCGCGGGTCGGGAAAGGCCGAGGCAAAAGGCAGCATCGAGGCTCGTCTGCTGGCCTGTAGCACATCAAAAATATAGGTGTTGATATCCACCGCTTCATCGCGCGTTACCTGTGCGGGCGGCTCCGGCTGACGCTGCTTGATCGGCTGCGGCGCAACATAATAGCCGGACTGCGGGCGGGCGATAATCCGTCCCTGACTTTCCAGCAGTTGATAGGCATGGCTGACGGTCATAAAGCTCATCCCGCTGCTCACCACCTGTTCGCGCAGCGACGGCAGCCTGTCGCCAGGTAGCCATACGCCAAGCGCAATCTGTTCGGTAAGCTGCTGCGCCAGCTGCTGGTACTTTTTCATCATCGGGTCCGGTTTATCATTCTTGTAACCAATGATATATCAGATGATAAATAATGGCAGTTTATAAAAACTGTTATGGTGTGTAGTGAAACAACACATTCCCGGGGGCGGCTGTAAATCCGTAGCCCAGACAGATGCGCAGCATCGCCTCCGGGAAATTCACCAATTCTCCGCGCGTTTTTCCCGGGGGCGGCGCTTGACGCGCCTTGCCCGGGCTACCAATCCGCAGATGGCGGTAAATCTGTAGCCCGACGAACCGGGAGATATCCATCCTGCGTTTTGCCAAAATTTCATAACAGAACCTAACTGTTATAGGGAAAAACAGCGTTTCTGTTCCTGCAACCTGGCCTGGGCGAAGCCTAGAATTGCGCTGAATCAATTTTGTTGCGGAGTTCTGCATGTTCGGTCTTGATGCATTCCACCTGGCGCGGATCCAGTTTGCCTTCACCGTGTCATTTCATATTATCTTTCCCGCCATCACCATCGGCCTGGCCAGCTACCTGGCGGTGCTGGAGGGGTTATGGTTAAAAACCAAAAATCCAACCTGGCGCTCGCTGTACCATTTCTGGTCGAAAATCTTCGCCGTTAACTTCGGGATGGGCGTGGTTTCCGGGCTGGTGATGGCCTACCAGTTCGGCACCAACTGGAGCGGATTTTCAGAGTTCGCCGGGAGCATAACCGGCCCGCTACTGACTTACGAAGTGCTGACCGCCTTCTTTCTTGAAGCAGGGTTCCTCGGCGTGATGCTGTTCGGCTGGAACCGTGTCGGCCCTGGTCTGCACTTCTTCGCCACCTGTATGGTGGCGCTGGGGACGATTATCTCCACCTTCTGGATCCTCGCCTCCAATAGCTGGATGCAAACGCCGCAGGGGTTTGAAATCGTCAATGGCCAGGTTGTGCCGGTGGACTGGTTCGCGGTTATCTTTAATCCGTCGTTCCCTTACCGCCTGCTACATATGTCGGTGGCGGCTTTTCTCAGCAGCGCGCTGTTCGTCGGCGCGTCGGCAGCGTGGCATCTGCTACGCGGCAATAACACGCCCGCCGTGCGCGCCATGTTCTCTATGGCGCTGTGGATGACGCTGATTGTCGCCCCCATTCAGGCGATGATCGGCGATATGCACGGGCTGAACACGCTCAAACATCAACCCGCCAAAATTGCCGCGATTGAGGGCCACTGGGAGAATATTCCCGGAGAGCCGACCCCGCTACTGCTGTTCGGCTGGCCGGATATGCAGCAGGAACGCACTCGCTACGGTCTGGAAATTCCGGCTCTCGGTAGCCTGATCCTCACCCACAGTCTGGATAAACAGGTCCCCGCGCTGAAGGAGTTCGCCGCGGAAGACAGACCTAACTCCACCATTGTTTTCTGGTCATTCCGCCTGATGGCCGGGCTTGGCATGCTGATGATTCTGCTCGGCGCGCTGGCCCTGTGGCTGCGCTATCGTGGTCGTCTGTATCACTCAAAACCCTTTCTGCGCTTTGCGTTGTGGATGGGACCGTCGGGGCTCATCGCCATTCTGGCGGGTTGGGTCACCACCGAGGTGGGCCGTCAGCCGTGGGTAGTTTACGGCGTACAGCGCACCGCCGATGCCGTTTCCGCTCACGGCGATCTGCATATGTCCATCAGCTTGCTGACCTTTATCGTGGTTTACAGCTCGGTATTTGGCGTCGGCTATAGCTATATGCTGCGCCTGATTCGTAAAGGCCCGCAGGAAGCGCAACCGGCCACCTCAGGAACGCCAGCACGCCCGCTTTCCGCCGCGACGGACGGTGTACAGCAGAAGGAGTCCCACTAATGGGTATCGATTTATCGGTTATCTGGTTTGTCATTATCGTCTTTGCCACCCTGATGTACATCGTGATGGATGGCTTCGACCTGGGGATTGGCATTTTATTCAGCACCACACGGGATGCTGCAGACCGCGACGTGATGGTAAATAGCGTCGCGCCGGTATGGGATGGCAATGAAACCTGGCTGGTGCTCGGCGGCGCGGGGCTGTTTGGCGCTTTCCCACTGGCTTACGCGGTAATTATTGACGCACTGGCAATCCCGCTCACCCTGATGCTGATTGGCCTTATTTTTCGCGGCGTCGCCTTTGAATTCCGTTTTAACGCGACGCCATCACACCGTCCGTTCTGGGACAGAGCCTTTATGGGCGGTTCGATTCTGGCGACTTTCACCCAGGGCATGGTGGTTGGCGCGGTGATCAACGGCTTCGCGGTCAGCGGCCGCAGCTTCAGCGGCGGGATGTTTGACTGGTTCACACCGTTTACTCTGTTCTGCGGTTTGGGTCTGTGCATCGCCTATGCGCTGCTGGGTGCCAGCTGGCTGGTGATGAAAAGCGAGAATTCGCTGCAACGAAAAATGCGCGTTGCCGCACGCGGCCTACTACTGGCGCTGTTGGTCATTATTGCGGCAATCAGCATCTGGACTCCGCTGGCGCAACCGTCTATAGCCCAACGCTGGTTCAGCTTGCCTAACCTTTTCTTCCTGCTGCCGGTACCGCTGCTGGTCGCCGCGATAAGCGCCTGGCTATGGCGAACACTGCGTAATAGCGCCAGCCATCTGCTGCCTTTTGTCCTGACGCTAGGACTGATTTTCCTCGGCTTTAGCGGTCTGGGAATTAGCATCTGGCCGTATATTATTCCGCCGGGCATCACCCTCTGGCAGGCCGCCGCGCCGCCGCAGAGCCAGGGCTTTATGCTGGTCGGGGCGCTGCTGATTCTGCCGGTGATCCTTGGCTATACCTTCTGGAGTTACTACGTTTTTCGCGGCAAAGTTCAACATGGCGAGGGGTACCACTGATGCAACGATTATGGCTTAAAAGAACATTGTGGATGATTGCCCTGTGGGGCGGCAGCGTACTGGCGCTGGCGGCGGTTAGCATGGGATTTCGATTGCTGATGACGGCGGCGGGATTAAGGGTTTGATTCCGCCGCCCGACAGCAAGTCTGCCGGGCGGCGGCTAGCGCCTTGCGCGGCCTACAAAACCTACAATATCATCATGTTACGAATTCCCCGTAGGCCCGGTAAGGCGTTAGCCGACACCGGGCAATTCCAGAGAGGTGCACTTTGTCTGCAATCTGAGCCCGCTATCAGGCACCCTTGCGCTTGGGCAGAGTTTTTAGCAAATCGTCCGGGCTGACGGAAGCGACAATACTGCCCGGCAGCGGCATTTTCAGGATATGGTTTTTCATCTTGCCAATGACGTGCATTTCACACGGGCGGCAATCGAACTTCAGCGTCAGCACTTCATCGCCATGAATCAGCTGCATTGGCGTCGCTTTCCAGCTCTTAATCGAACCTTTGGCCTGTTTCGGGCACAGGTTGAAGGCAAAGCGCAGACAGTGCTTGGTGATCATCACCGGCACGTCGCCCTTCTCTTCATGCGCTTCATAGGCGGCATCAATCAGCTGTACGCCATAGCGCTGATAAAACTCGCGGGCCTTATGGTTGTAGACGTTCGCCAGAAACGACAGATGCGTTTCCGGATAGGCCGGCGGCGGCACGCAAACCGGCTTACGGCTTCCTCGCACCACGGCCTTCAGTCGTGCATCATCCAGCATTTCTACCGTTTCACGACGCAGTTGATTAAGCAGACTGTTCGGCACAAACAGCGCCCCCGGCAAATTAACCTGCACAGCGCGCGAGTAGTAAATCGTCTGGCCTAGCTTTGCCACGCCGTCGCGCAGGTTCGCCAGCGCTTTCTCGGCCTGAGTTGCTTCAGAAAACTCGCCGTCAAGAGTGTGGGTAACGCTCACGCCCTCTTCGCTGGTCATGGTTAAGACCAGCTGTTCCTGCCAGCCGCTCAGTTCGATATCCACCGCGATTCGACGTTCGCTGGAGGTTTTCAGCAACGCCTGCTGCCAGTTATGATCGAGGTTGCGGTTCAACGGCTGGTGCGGGCGCACTTTGTACATGTCGGCGGGCATTTCATTCGGCCATACGCGATAGCGGTTTTCGCCGGTTTTTTCTACCGTATTGGCGCGAAAACCGACGATTTCACGTTTGATCATCACGTTCAGACCATCGCCGTTAGTCAGCGCCTCGGTCACGTCGACGTCGAGAAAATCTTTCCCCACTTTCAGCACTTCGCCCACCGGCAGGCCGATAAACTTCGGGGAGTCAAACGCGCCGATATCGTCTTTACGCGCGTTAACAAAATAGTCGGTACTGCCGCGATGGAAGGTTTTATCGGTTGAAGGAACAAAGAAGTGTTCGGTGCGACCGGCGGAAGCGCGCGCCAGATCGCCGCGATCTTCAATAATCGCATCCAGCATCTGGCGATAATGCGCGGTGATGTTCTTCACGTAGCTCATATCTTTGTAGCGACCTTCAATCTTGAAGGAGCGCACGCCCGCATCGATCAGCGCCGCCAGGTTGGCGGTCTGGTCGTTATCTTTCATCGACAGCAGATGCTTTTCATAGGCCACGACGCGGCCCTGATCGTCTTTCAGGGTATACGGTAAGCGACAAGCCTGCGAGCAGTCGCCGCGGTTGGCGCTGCGCCCTGTTTGCGCATGGGAAATATTGCACTGGCCGGAATAAGCCACGCACAGCGCGCCGTGAATAAAGAATTCAATGGTCGCGTCAGTGTTATCGTAAATGGTCTTGATCTGCTGAAGATTCAGCTCGCGAGCGAGAACAATCTGGCTAAAACCGACGTCGGAGAGAAACTTTGCTTTCTCGACGCTGCGAATGTCGCACTGGGTACTGGCGTGCAGCTCGATCGGCGGGATATCCAGCTCCATCACCCCCATGTCCTGGACTATCAGCGCGTCCACGCCGGTTTCATACAGGTCGGTAATCAGGCGCTGCGCCGGTTCCAGCTCATCATCATGAAGAATGGTGTTCAACGTCACGAATATTTTCGCGCCGTAGCGATGGGCGAAAGGCACCAGGCTGGCGATATCGCTCAGGCTATTGCTTGCGTTGTGGCGCGCGCCAAAGCCCGGTCCGCCGATATAGACCGCGTCGGCACCGTGTAAAATCGCTTCACGAGCGATCGCGGTATCGCGGGCAGGACTGAGAAGTTCAAGATGATGGTTTTGCAGGCGCATACGCTCGTCGTTATCCATTATAGGGGGTCGAAATGGCGGCTATTGTAGTCAGAACTACGCGCAGACTAAAACATTTTCCGACGCCGCCGCAGGGGGAATTTTCGGTTTTCAGCAAAGCATTGAAGGAAAAGGTATTTCCCAGAAAAAGCGCCGGAGGATACAGTTATCACGTATTCCGGATTTTCCTCGTCACGTTGTGATTTGTTGTCTCAGTCATTTGCCTGTCTGCGAGTTCGCTCGCGGCTTTTTTATTTTTCTTTCGGGTAGTGGATCAGCGAATGGAAATGGGCAGTCTGCACGCTACTATTGCGATAAGCATGGGCTAAGTCACCGGCGAAACGCCGCCCCTCGCCGGGCTGCAACGACAACCACTCGCCTTGCAAACAGAGATCCAGCACGCCGCTAATCACCACCACATGCTCGATAACCCCTTGCTCATGGGGCGTAGACTCACTCAGCGCGCCGGGGGCCAGGGTAATGGAGAAATGGTCAAATCGTAGCACCGGGTCCCAGGGAAATATTGGCGTCACCACCATCGCCTGCTGCTGCGGGTCAAATGCGGCCGGTGCGGCGGTATCATCGGCCACGATAAACGCGGAGAACGGCACGTTCAGGCCGGTGGCAATCTTCCACAACGTGGCGACCGTCGGGCTGGACTCGTTACGTTCAATCTGGCCCAGCATCGCTTTGGATACGCCGGTTTCTTCCGCTAGTCGCGACAGACTCCAACCGCGCTGTTGGCGCAACGCTTTTAGGGTCGCAGACAGATGTTGCGCAATATTCATTCCACCTCCCAATAATATCTGAGGGAATTATACGCATATTCACCTCATTCTACAGGGCGTATAGTCATTCAGCTGTTACAAGTACCGGTTTACCTTCCCAGATCCGTGCCAATAGAAAGCCAGTTGTACGTTATAGCGCACAGTGTTAAGTTACATCGACCGCTATAACGCACAAGAGATACTCATGCGCACATTTACCATACCCTTTCCGACGCTGCTTGCCGGATTTGTCGCCGTATTAGTCGGCTACGCCAGCTCCGCCGCCATCATCTGGCAGGCCGCTGCCGCCGCGGGAGCCGATGCCACGCAAATCGCGGGCTGGATGACCGCATTAGGCCTGGGAATGGGCGTCAGTACCCTGGCGTTAACCTTGTGGCAAAAGGTTCCTG
Source organism: Klebsiella sp. RHBSTW-00215 (assembly GCF_014103785.1). Lineage (NCBI taxonomy): Bacteria > Pseudomonadati > Pseudomonadota > Gammaproteobacteria > Enterobacterales > Enterobacteriaceae > Klebsiella > Klebsiella sp. RHBSTW-00215. The sequence continues at coordinate 4,404,945 of NZ_JABXQS010000001.1, read as the reverse complement.
TTCTTACGGCCTGGTCAACTCCCGGTGCAGCGCTACTGGTCAGCGGCCTGCAAGGCGTCACGCTGGCGCAGGCGGTTGGCGTCTTTATTTTTGCCAACGCCTTAATCGTACTTTGCGGCGTCACTGGCCTCTTTGCCCGGTTGATGAAGATCATTCCCCATTCGCTGGCGGCGGCGATGCTGGCCGGGATTTTGCTGCGCTTTGGCATGCAGGCTTTCGCTAGTTTGCAAGACAATCTACTGTTATGCGGCGGTATGCTGGCCGCCTGGCTATTGTGCAAAGTCTGGTTTCCCCGCTTTGCCGTGGTAGCCGCACTGTTAGTGGGAGGTGCGGTAGCCGGGCTAAACGGAGATGTGACAACGTCACAGATAAATTTGAGTTTTGTTGCCCCTTCTTATATTGCTCCGGTGTTTACTCCTGCGCTGCTGCTTAGCGTCGGTTTGCCTTTTTTCCTCGTCACCATGGCTTCGCAAAACGCCCCCGGTTTCGCCACGCTTCAGGCTTCGGGTTATCGGGTCCCCGCTTCACCGTTGATCGTGGCAACCGGCGGCCTGGCGCTGCTGCTGTCACCGTTTGGCGTGTATTCCATCTGCATCGCGGCGATTACCGCCGCCATTTGCCAGAGCCCGGAAGCCCATCCGGAACCGCAAAAACGCTGGCTTGCAGCTGCGGCGGCAGGCATTTTTTATCTGCTGGCGGGGATATTTGGTGGCTCGATTACGTCGCTGATGGCAGCGCTGCCGATGGCGTGGATCCAGATGCTTGCCGGGCTGGCACTGCTCGGTACCATTGGTGGCAGTCTGTTTCAGGCACTAAACCATGAAAATGAACGCGATGCGGCGGTGGTGACTTTCCTGATAACCGCCAGCGGCGTGACGCTGGCGGGCATTGGATCTGCTTTTTGGGGACTGATGCTCGGCGGCGTCAGCTATGTTCTGCTATCAACGCTGCGCCGCCCGTAGCTGTGATGGCGTCAGGCCGGTGGCGCTTTTAACCCGGTTGCTAAAATGACTGGCGGAGCTGAAACCGCAGGCCATCGCAATATCAGTTAATGGCAGAACGCTTCGGCAGATGAGTTCCTGCGCTTTGATCATACGGCGCTGCATGACGTACTGATGTGGTGCCATTTTCATCGACTGGCGGAACATCCGCGCAAAATGGTACTCGCTCAGCGCCGCTTCCCGGGCCAGATCCGCCAGCGTCAGCGGCTGATCCAGATTTTCCTCAACCCACGCCACAGTATTGCGTAAGATATGCGGTGCCAGCCCGCCGGTCACGATAGGCAAACGCCACTGAACGTTGGAGTAATTCTGGATAAGATGCGTCAGTAGCAACGTGCTGGCGGAGCTTAGCGTGAGTTGGTTCGCCTGTTGCTGCCAGTCGTTATCCAGCAGAAACTGGCGATAGACGGCGGTAATTTTGTCATCACTGGAGAAGGTTTTTTCCTGCAAGGTGAATGAGGCTGGGCTGCGGTCCCAAATCTGCTCACCAACCCGGCGCAAATGCTCGTCCGTGCAGTACATATGAACAAACGAAAGGTCGCCGCGAATATCCCAGGTGCTCTCATCACCTTTCGGCATCAGACAGAAACGGTCCGGCCCGCCGCCGTTTTTCCAGCCATGAGCGGTTTTCTGGTAGCTTTCATAACCATCGGCAACATACAAGCTCAGGGTATGGTGATCGCTTTGTACCGTTATAGTATCGAGATTGTTATACCAGGCCGCCAGTTGAATACCGGAGTTAAGCTTCACCGTCTCCCGCAGCACGGCATTTTTTTGACGCAATGTTTCGAAAGTCCCGTAAGCCATAGCCTTCACATTTCAGATTCTGCAGGCATCCAGTCTATGAAGAGTCACAGGCAGATACCAGCCTTCACCCGCCGATAACCAAAAATAAGCGCAAGAATTTGCAAGTCAGCAACAGGCTGATGACAGCACGGCGTAGCCTAAGGCGTCAGAATGACGGATACAACACTCACGGGAGAGACATTTTGAACGCATTACTCTACGGATTAGTCGTCGTTATCTGGGGCACGACGTGGATTGCTATCTTTTTGCAGCAAGGACCGGTCGCCGCGCCGGTGTCCATTTTCTGGCGCTTTGCATTGGCCAGCGTCACGATGCTGACCGTTCTTCTGGTCACCCGCCGTCTGCGCCCGCTGGCCGCACGCGACCATCTCTTCTGCCTGCTACAGGGCTGCTGCGTATTCTGCTTTAACTTCTGGTGTTTCTATACCGCCGCCGCGTATATCAATACCGGCCTTGAGTCGGTGATATTCTCCATGGCGGTGCTGTTTAACGCCATTAACAGCTTTCTCTTTTTCCGCCAGCAGCCGCCGGGTCGCTTCTGGCTGGCCGCCGCGCTGGGCCTGGCGGGTATCGTTACGCTGTTCTGGGATGATTTATGGGCCAACGGCCTGAATGCGTCGCTCCTATTCGGCATCGCGCTTAGCGCGCTAGGAACCTACGGCTTTTCGCTGGGGAATATGCTCAGCATTCGCCACCAGCGCCGCGGTCTGGAGACGTTAACGACCAACAGCTGGGCCATGCTTTACGGCACGCTGGTGATGGGTGCCATTGCTCTGGTACGCGGTGATAATTTTACGCCGCAGTGGACGTTCAGCTATATGGGCGCGCTGCTGTATCTGTCGCTATTTGGTTCCGTTATCGCTTTCGGCGCCTATTTCACTCTGGTGGGCCGAATTGGCGCGAGCAAAGCCGCTTACAGTACTTTGCTGTTTCCGCTGGTCGCGCTGACAATCTCGACGTTTTATGAGGGATATGTCTGGCATAGCAATGCCGTGGCTGGACTGGCGCTGATTCTGGTCGGGAATCTGGTGATGTTTGCTCGTCCTGAGCAGTGGTTCCAGCGCCGCAGGCTGGCATAGGTAAATTGGGACGACCGTGCTGCATTCTTGTCAGGTGGCGGCTGGCGCCTTACCTGACCTACAAAAACCGAGTTCAGCCGCCAGTCGATGACTGACTACCAGTAATTAAAAAGGCGCTATCAACTCATAGCGCCTTTCTTAATTGATAAAACTGACTTAGCGGTTGTTCGGGTCGAATTTAACCGCGTCAATCGCCATATCATCAATAACCTGCTTCAGGGTATCGACGGTTAACGGCGTATTTTCATTGGAGAGATCTTTACCCTCGCCTTTGCGCACAACTTTGATGACCGGCTTTTTAGTCGCCGCATCGATCAGCTCACCTTCAAAGTACAGGTTGGTATCCATGGTACGGTGGCCTGTTGCCGCCTGAGTACCGGCGATAATCATTGCCACCGGGATGACTTCATAGAACTGCAAGCCTTCTTTGCTGGAATCCACGCCGGTGATGGCACCACGGAAGATCAGGCTGCGTTTACCTGCGGTGGTTGCCAGCGGCTTACGCTCGGAAATAGCCTGTTTCATCTCTTTGTTGGTGTAATTTAAGATATCGGCCAATGCCTTTTCGCCAACCTGCGTCGTCGGTTTTGGTACCGGATAATAAGTGATCGGGTTATAAACAACGTTGTCGTAATTGCTCGGATTATAATCCGGAGAAATCCAGCGCAGCTCCGGTTTACCGGAAGCGGAGGTGGTTTCTTTTAAGTTTGAGTAATCTTTTAAAAAACCGGAATATTGTTCGGGTTTAGCGAGTTTTGATGAGCAGCCGGCCAACGCTAACAGGCCAGCAAGCGCGGCGACCTTAAAAAATAACTGAGTACGCATAGGTTAATCCCTGTAAATGTAATCTATCGGCACGTGTTATAGCAAAATACAGGGGTAAGTTTTGTGGCAAAAAAGGTGGTACGTCAAGTACCTGGATAAAATAAACCCGCTGTTGCCAGCGGGTTCTCATTGTATTTATTTTATATCCACCTGATAAAAAATATGCTTGCCAAAAGGATCTATTTCATAGCCGGAAACGTTTTTACGCACCGGTTCAAAAATAGTCGAATGAGCAATCATCACCGCTGGCATCTGGTCGTGCATCATTTGCTGCGCCTGGAGATAGAGTGCTTCGCGTTTTTGGCGATCGGTTATCGATTTAGCTTCAGTAATCAGCTTGTCAAATGGTTGATAGCACCATTTCGCTGAGTTAGAACCGCCGTTTGCCGACTGGCAGGTAAATAACGGGCCGAAGAAGTTATCCGGATCGCCGGTAGCCGTCGTCCAGCCCATCAGCGCCGCCTGATGCTCACCATCCTTCACGCGCTTTAAATATTCACCCCACTCATAGGTGGTGATTTTGGTCTGCACGCCGATTTTCGCCCAGTCGGCCTGAATCATCTCGGCCATACGTTTGGCGTTCGGGTTATAGGGACGCTGAACCGGCATCGCCCACAGGTCGATAGTGATCGGACCTGCAACTCCCGATTCATCCAGCAGAGCTTTAGCCTTCTGTGGATCGTATTCATAATCCTTCAGATTGCTATCCGCACTCCACACGCCGGGCGGCAGCAGGTTTTTTGCCGCCGTGCCGGTACCGTGGAATACCGCTTCAATAATCGCCGGTTTATTGATCGCCATGGCTAAGGCCTGACGAACTTTGACGTTATCAAGGGGCGCTTTCTGGGTATTAAATGCCAGGAAGCCGGTATTGAGACCCGCTTTACTCATCAGATTGATATCTTTGTTCTCTTTCATCCTCGGCAAATCAGCCGGGTTGGGGAACGGCATCACCTGACACTCATTCTTCTCAAGCTTGGCATAGCGTACTGAGGCATCCGGAGTAATGCTGAAGATCAGCCTGTCGATATTGGCCTTCCCCTGCCAGTATTCCGGGAAAGCAGTAAAAAGAATGCGCGAATCTTTTTGATACTGGGCGAGTTTAAACGGACCGGTACCAATCGGGTCCATATCCACCCGCTCCGGCGTCCCGGCTTTTAACATCGCATCGCCATATTCCGCCGATAAAATAGAGGCGAAATACCAGGCAAGATCGGCAACAAACGGCGCTTCCGCGTGGGCGAGCGTAAAACGAACCGTATATTCATCCGGCTTATCGATATTGGTAATTAATTGACCAAACTCGAGACTTTCAAAATTGGAATAATTACCGCTGGAGACATTGTGGTAAGGATGGTTAGGATCTTTTTGCCGCATAAAAGAGAAAATCACATCGTCGGCATTAAAATCACGGGTCGGTTTAAAATATTTATTACTCTGAAACTTAACGCCTTTACGTAAATGGAAAGTATAAACTTTGCCATCTTCGCTGACCTCCCAACTTTCTGCCAGGCTCGGCAGCAGTTCGGTGGTCCCGGCCTTAAAATCGACCAACCGGTTGTAGACAGGCACCGCGCTGGCATCCACGCTGGTACCAGAGGTGTAGAGCTGAGGGTTGAAGTTTTCCGGCGATCCTTCGGAACAGTAGACCAGCGTTTTTGCGCTAATAGCCGAGCTGGCCGTCAGCGCGGCTAATGCCAGAGCAAGCGTCGTGAATCTGCGTTGCATATGCTTTCCTTTTTAATTTGTCAGCTAATGAATAGCTTGTTGTTTTACCGTTCATACATAACACTAAAGCCTCATTGCAAACACCTGAAAAAACAAATAAAGAAGGAATCACTATGTCATCTCCGCTAGCCAGTCAATTAACCCAGCGCTTCTTCCGCTATCTGGCGATAACCAGCCAGAGCGACCCGCGCGCGACCACCCTGCCCACCACGCCGGGACAACACGCGATGGCGCAGGCGCTTGCCGATGAGTTACGACAGCTGGGCCTGGATGAAATCGTGATTGACGAACACGCTACCGTCACGGCGGTTAAAAAAGGCAATGTTCCCGGCGCGCCGCGGATTGGCTTTATTACCCATATCGATACCGTCGACGTCGGCCTGTCGCCGGATATTCATCCACAAATTCTGCGCTTTACGGGTGAAGATCTCTGTTTAAATACTGATAAAGATATCTGGCTACGAGTGGCGGAACATCCGGAAATCTCCGCTTATCCGGGTGAAGAGATCATTTTCAGCGACGGCACCAGCGTACTCGGAGCCGATAATAAATCCGCCGTGACGGTGGTGATGACGGTGCTGGAAAACCTGACGGCGGAGCATCGCCACGGCGATATCGTTGTCGCGTTTGTCCCGGATGAAGAAGTTGGCCTGCGCGGGGCCAAAGCGCTGGATCTTTCCCGCTTTGTCGTCGACTTCGCCTGGACTATCGACTGCTGCGAGCTGGGCGAAATCGTCTATGAGAACTTTAACGCCGCAGCGGCGGAAATCCGCTTTACCGGCGTCACCGCCCACCCGATGTCGTCAAAGGGTGTGCTGGTCAATCCCTTGCTAATGGCAACCGATTACATGAGCCATTTTGACCGCCAGCAAACCCCGGAGCATACCGCCGGACGCGAAGGCTACGTCTGGTTTAACGGTATCCAGGGCGATCAAAACAGCACATTGCTACAGGCCAGCATTCGCGATTTTGACCTTGAAAGTTTTAACCGTCGCAAGCAGCAGATTGGCGAAGTGGCGCAGAAAATCGCCGCGCAGTATCCAACCGGCAGCGTCGAATTCCACGTCAGCGATACCTATAGCAACATCAGCAATGCGATTGGCGAAGATCGCCGGGCCATCGATCTGATGTTTGAGGCGATGGAAAGCTTAGGGATCACGCCGAAACCGACGCCGATGCGCGGAGGCACCGACGGCGCGGCGCTATCGGCAAAGGGAGTATTAACACCAAACTTCTTTACCGGCGCGCACAACTTCCACTCGAAGTTTGAGTTTCTGCCGCTACGCGCCTTTGAGGCCTCTTATCAGACCGCGTTACAGCTCTGTCTGCTGGCCGCGCGTTAAATCGGTTTGCGCGCCAGCATAGTGGCGAAACGCAGCTTAATGCGATTACCGTTGGCGTCGGTGCGATGCAGTTCACCGACGTCTTCGTTGTACTTGAGGAACTCCCAACCCGCGTAATAATTACGCAGTTCTTGCGGTTTAAAGGCAAACGGGAAGCCAACGGTGCACGGATAGTCCTCAGTATCCATTGCCGCGACGATCAGGTTGTATCCACCCGCTTTAGTGCAACGCTGCATGTTATCAATAAGCCCCGGGATCGTCTTTGCCTCAAGGAACATCATCACCACGGTGGAGAGAATAAAATCATACTCGCCGTCAAAGCTCAGCGAGTTAAGGTCCTTAATCGCCGCCTGCAGGTTCTCCAGCCCTTCCGCCTGACGAATACTTTCAAGATTGTTGATGCTGGCCGGGTTTTTATCCCATGCGGTAACGTCAAAGCCATTAGCCGCCAGATAAAGGCTATTGCGCCCGTTACCGCAGCCCAGATCCAGCGTCTTGCCCGGCGCGATGAGCGTCGCGGCATGCACCACTTCCGAGTGGGTGCGGGTCATGCCGTATTTATCGGTAAAGTAGTTTTCATCACGAAGAGTCATGGTTAATCCTTATTTTTTAATAACGTGTCGCGATCGACGCGAATCAGCAGTTTGCCGCGCATCAGCAGCAGGAAGGTACGAATCAGCAGCAGCCCGATAATGACGTTGGTAAAGATAAACAGCGGCATCGCCAGGGCATGAAAAAATCCGTTGGGATGGGTATGACCGAGATGCAGCCCGGTGGTCGCCAACGCGGAGATACCGAACGAGAAGCTCCAGAACGACGCGTTAAACGGCTGGCGCAAATACCACGGCATCAGGCGCAACATAAACAGCAACTGGAGCAGGCCGTAGCCAAATAGCAGCTTAGCAAAGGTATCCGCTTCCCCACCGTTGACGCTCAGCCAGGCGCTGCACGCCACCAGCGCCGGGGCCAGCTGAATGCCCAGCGAGGTTCGCATGGCGGTTGGTAGTTCGCCGTCGCTGCGCAGGCGCTGCAAAATCACCGGCTCCAGGCTGAGCCACGAGAAGATCCCCGCGCCAAGAAATACCAGCCCGGCGTCGTTAAAACCCAGCGCGCCGCAGGCCATGGCGCTAATAAAGTTGTTCGCCACTGTCGGCAAGTAGAGACCCGGCGTCGTCGCCTCTCCGGGGTGTTGTCCCCGCCATAACCCGCCGCTTTGCCAGGCAGAATAGGAGAGCTGTAGCACCACGCCAAGGCTAAACAGGACCAGCGATAGCGAGCGCAGCCATGGCACAAAACCGATAGAGACCAGCATGGTGGTCGCCGGAAAAAGGCTGACAAAGCTGCTGGCGACCGGGTGACGCATCTCTTGCAGTACGCTATGCGGAAAACGTAGCGCCCGCGAAATAAACGCGACCGCCAGCAGCGCCCAAATGACCATCGCCAGAATCACCAGCCCGTCGCCAATAGCCCGGCTCACCGGCCAGATGGTACTGGCATAGCGCCAGGCGAAGCCCATACCGATAATGCCTAGCACCATGCCAAAGTAACCCGCCGGTAAACTCAATACCTGACTCTTATTCTGGTTTTTATTCATTTTGTTTAATATTTCAATTTATCTTAAGTTGCATTTTAAAAGAACCTTCAAAAACGCGCTACGGAGTTTTTTGCTATCTTTATGTTAACCATACGTAATGAGAAAGTCCGATGCGCAAATATTGCCTCAGTGAGAAGGTTCGCCAGTTTCACTATGAAGAGGACGGGAACAAACATAGCGCAAATCTGCGGCAAATTGTCGCCTTGCGTGATTTCGCTGACGTGAAAGTCGGGGACGAAGGCGGCTGGCTGGACGATGAAGAGGCGCTGAGCCACAGCGGCGAGTGCTGGATTTATGATGCCAATAGCGCCGTTTTTGATGGTTCGAGGATTGAGGGCAACGCGCGGTTGACCGGCGAGTGCGTGATCGGTCATGGCGTCATCATTAGCGATAATGCCCGTCTGGATAGCGTACACATCAGCCATCACGCGCGAATAAGTGACAACGTCACGATAGAATCATCCCGGATTCGGGGGTGTTGCCATCTGGCGGACGACGCGCGGATCCTCCCCCACTGCCTGATTATCGCCGCTCAGGGGCTCACCGCCGACAATGATAAGATCCTGCGTATTTATCAGCGGGCGACGGTCAGCACATCGCGGATTGTCCATCAGGCGCAAATTTACGGTGATGCCTTTGTCGAACACGCGTTCGTCGAACATCGAGCGGAAATTTTTGACAATGCCCGACTGGAAGGCAACGACGAGAACGATGTTTGGGTTTGTGATAACGCCAGAGTCTATGGCAACGCGCGGATTATCGCCGGGCGCGAAGAGGACGCCATTCCAACCCTGCGTTACAGCTCACAGGTCGCGGAAAATGCAATCGTAGAGGGAAACTGTCTGCTTAAGCACCGGGTGATGGTCGGCGGCCATGCGCACCTGCGCGGTGGGCCAATCCTGCTTGATGATGAGGTGTTAATAGAGGGAAACGCGGCTATCTGTGGTGATGTGATAATCGAACATCAGGTGGCAATTCGCGACGGCGCACGAGTTGAGGCAAGCGCTGGCGATGCCATTCACATTCGAGGCGCAAAGGTTATTAGCGGCGACGAGCATATTACCCGTACGCCAATCGTCGGTTTTCTGTAAGCCTTGCCCGGGTTCACAGTCGTCTGCGGGCCGGTAGCCCGGACAGATGCGCAGCATCGCCTCCGGGAAGAACTTCGGGTTTATTGCCCATCACAATCAATAATTCGCCCGTAGATATTCTGGTCATCATACGAACCGTTGAGGAACTCGGCCTGCTTCAGACACCCTTCAAGCGTAAAACCATTGCGTAACGCTACCTGGTTGCTCTTATGGTTCGCCACCCGACATTTGATCACAAACCGGCGAACCGTACCGCTGCGAGCGTAATAATCCATAAAAGCCTGTAGCGCCTGAGAAAGCAGCCCCTGTCCATTATGACTTTCGTCAATCCAGTAGCCGATATACGCGGTCTTGTTAATCGGTTCAATCTGGTTAAACGACAGCACGCCGATAATCTCTTCATGCAAAAAGAGCAAAAACATTTTGGCGTAGCCGCGCTGATGCAGCATTACGTTGCCCTGCACGTGGCGACGGGTTTCATCTTCGTGGCTGACCTCAGCGGGCCAGCTCAGCGATTGCTGAAGCCAGTGCTGGCTTTTAATCACCAGTTGGTGCAACTCAGTGACGTGACGTTCATCAACAGCACGCAGGGAAAGCGCGTCGGTCACGGGGATTTGTTCTGGCATGGGGGTGTTTTCAGCAGACATAGCGCACTCTTACAGAAAGGCAAACGCCCGCAGAATCTCCTCTGCGGGCGGGACAAGGAGCGATTACTTCATCACCCTATCATCAACGTAGTTGCGCTTATCCGGCGCTGGCGGGAAATACTGATACAGCCAGGTTTCGCTGATCGCCTCCCCCTGGCAGCGCAGGAACATACGCATCTCGACCGGGTCGGTAGAATCCGAAGTCGGATACCAGTCAAACTGGATGCGATAGCCATCAAACGGTTCGACGTAGAGGATCTCTATCTGCTTCGCCTCGCCGCTCGACAGGGTAATCACCGGCTCAATGCCCTTCGGCGCAGCAGCTTTCAGATCGCCACCGACAAAATCGATGGCAAAGCGACGGGTCCATTTGTCCGGGTAGTGCTCGCCCGGCGCCCAACCTTCCGGGAAGCCGCCCATCCCGGTGCGCGTCGCCATCACCCGCGCCAGCGGGGAACGTACCGGCGGCTGCGCGCTCCAGTAGAGACGATAGCGGAAGTCCAGCTCATCCCCGGCTTTCACCGGTTTCGCCGGTTGCCAGAAGCAGACGATATTATCCAACGTTTCGCCGGTGGTTGGGATCTCCATCAGGCTGACGGCCCCTTTGCCCCATTGGTTACGTGGTTCAACCCACAGGCTTGGGCGCTTGTTATACCAGCCCATAATGTCCTGATAGTGGGAGAAATCGCGATCCAGCTGTAGCAGGCCAAAACCGCGCGGGTTCTTATCCTGGTAGGCATTAAATTGCAGCTTTTGCGGGTTGTTCAGCGGACGACAAATCCACTCGCCGTTGCCCAGCCACATAGACAGGCGATCGGAGTCGTGGATTTGCGGGTGGATGGTGTCACACATCCGGCGTTCGTTGTTGCCGCAGCTGAACATACTGGTCATCGGCGCAATGCCCAGCTGTTTGATGTCCTTACGCGCATAGATGTGGTTTTCCACATCCATAATCACCTGCGTTTCCTGGCAGTTGACGACAAACTTATAGGCCCCGGTGACGCTCGGGCTGTCGAGCAGTGCGTATACGGTAAATACCGTCGCTCCCGGTTTGGCGGTTTCAAACCAGAAAGAGGTGAAATCCGGGAACTCTTCCGGCGTATCGGTAAAGGTGTCGATAGCCAGTCCACGAGCAGAAAGACCATACTGGTAGGTACTGTCCACCGCGCGGAAGTAGCTTGCACCGAGGAAAGCGACGATATCACGACGCGCCAGCTCCGGGGCTTTAAAGACGCGGAACCCGGCAAAACCGAGATCGCTCTGGCCTTCCAGCTGTTTGGTGTCGACGCCGGCATCATTGTATTTAAACAGCTCCGGGCGGAAGTGAATTTCCCGCGCCTGCTGGCTTTGCGAATCCAGCGAGAACATGCGCACGCGGCGGCGGAACCCCATGCCGACGTGGAAGAACTGAATATCCAGCTTGCGCTCTTCGATATTGCTCCACAGGGAGTGTGCCGCATCATACTGAATGCTGTTGTAGGCCTGCGGGGTCAGGTTCGCCAGCGTCGGCGGCAGATCGCGAGGCGCTCCGCCCCATGGCTGACGGGCAAGGTCATGCGCCATCGATTGCAGCACGGTGTAGTCAAAACGGCGCGTCAGCCCATCGGCAATTCCCGAATCCTCGGCGAACGCGGCTTTACTGAACAGAGAGGCGACTCCTGACGTTCCGCATACGGCGGCAACAGCCATGGAAGATTTGAGAAAACGTCTGCGGTTCATGCCTGAGAAAGCATCCTTATTCATATGTGAATTGAGACGCGACGTAACAAACTCATGCGTCGTGAATGTCGCTCACTCTAGACAAAAACGATTGATAATCCAATTGTTGGCGGCAGAAAAAGCGTGAAAAAAATATGTCCACCGGACCAGACCGAATTCCCCCGCAGGTCAGACCTCGGGGGAATGGCGATTATTTGACGCTGACGTCAATACCGGGGAAGTATTTGACCGCCAGACGCGTGATGGTGCCGTCAGCGCGAACTTTATCGATAGCCGCGTTCAGCTGTTTTTGCATCGCCTCATCCCCTTTACGCAGGCCGTAGCCAATCCCGCTGCCAAGAATAGTGTCGTCAGACACCGGTTTGCCGATAAAACCAAATCCTTTGCCCTGCGGTTTGCTGAGGAACCCTGCCTGCCCGGCAGCGGACATCACCAGCGAGGCATCAATGCGCCCGTTAAGCAGATCGGCCCACGCCATATTCTGGTCTTTATAAGCGACGACGGTAACGCCGTGCTTTTCCCAGTGCTCTTTGGCGAAGGTTTCCTGAATCGATCCCTGCAGGACGCCAATGGTTTTCCCCTTCAGCCCTTCCGGCGTCGCCTGCATCCCGCTATCCGCCTTGCCTACCAGCTGTGAAGGGATACGGTAAATAGGCTGCGTAAAATCAATACTCTTGCGCCGCTGCTCGGTGATGTTCATTGCCGAGTTAATCGCATCGAACTTCTTCGCCACCAGCCCCGGGATCAGGGCATCAAACGACGTTTCAACCCAACTGCATTTCAGCTGCGCCGCCTGGCAAATTGCATTACCCAGTTCGATATCAAATCCCACCAGTTCCCCGGCCGCGTTGCGGCTTTCGAACGGTGGATATTCTGCTTCGACGCCGTAGCGCAGCTCGCTGGCCGCCAACGAGGAAAAAGTGCAAATCATCCCCAGCGCGAGGGTAAAGGCTTTTATCTTCATCAGGTGGCTCCTTAGCGTGGCTTAACGTGACACAGTGCCCGAGCACCGGCCCGCAGTGTCGCTTCATCTTTGGCAAAAGAGAGGCGAATCAATTTGTTATCAGTGCCATCGGTATAAAACGCCGACAGCGGGATCGTGGCAACGCCATAATCGGTGATCAGCCGTTTGACCATCTCGCTGTCGCTTTCCTCGCTGAAATGACCGTAGTCCGCCAGCAGGAAGAAAGAGCCCGCACTCGGCAGCAGCCGAAACGACGAGTCCGCCAACAACTGCACGAGCAGATCGCGCTTTTGCTGATAAAACGAGGCCAGCGAGAGCCAGGATTGCGGGTCGCGCATATGGTCAGCGAAGGCATACTGCATCGGGGTATCGGCGGAAAACATCAGAAACTGATGCACCTTGCAAATTTCGTCCATCAGCGCAGCCGGGGCGACACAGTAACCCACCCGCCAGCCGGTGACATGATAGGTTTTGCCAAATGAGGAGATAATCACGCTGCGCTCCGCCAGATCCGGGTGAGTCGCCATTCCGTGATGCTGTGCGCCATCAAAAACCACGTGTTCATAAACTTCATCTGACAGGATCACAATGTCGGTATGGCGAGTTAGCGCCGCTAGCTGGGCTAAATCATCCGCTGAAAACACCTGCCCGCTTGGGTTGTGCGGAGTATTAATAATGATCATCCGCGTACGTGGGGTAATCGCCGCGCGAACCTCATCCCAGTTAACGGCAAAATCCGGTACCGTCAGCTTAATCGCCACCGGCGTCGCCCCTTGCAGGCGCACGATTGGCGCATAGCTATCAAAAGAGGGCTCGAAATAGATGACCTCATCGCCAGGATGCACCAGCCCGCTAATGGCGGAGTAGATCCCCTGACTGGCGCTGGCGGTAATCAACACCTCGTCGTCCACATCGTAATGCGTGCCGTACAGCGCGGCGATTTTTTCGGCGATGCGCTCTTTCAGCACGCGCAAACCGGTCATCGGCGCGTACTGGTTATGCCCCTGCGCCATTGCCCGGGTCACGCCTTCGACAAGGTGTTTGTCGCAGGAGAAATTCGGTGCGCCCTGAGAGAGGTTTACGGCATTATGCTGCGCGGATAGCTGACCAATCACGGTAAAAATAGTGGTGCCGACATCCGGCAGTTTAGAGCGGGTGCTCACCGAAGAACTGAGGGCCATGGTTAATCCTTTTTCACTTTATTTGCATAAGCATTCAATCCAAAGGTTCGGGATGCGACAATCGAATTGTTGTCATAGTAGCTATGCACAGCGATCATGGCTTAAGGTGAAAACGGCCAGCAGAGCTGCCGACCGTGAGAGAAATTATTTCTGATTTAAGAGGTTAAAGCTGGTCATCAGATTGCGATAGTCCGGGATATGGTTGGAGAACAAGGTCCCCAGACCTTCAACATCATTGCGCCAATCGCGATGTAGCTCACAGGCTGCGCCAAACCACGACATCAACTGCACACCCGCCTGCGACATGCGATCCCATGCGGCATCGCGGGTGATCGGATTAAACGTGCCGGACGCGTCGGTTATCACAAAGACATCAAAGCCCTCTTCAATCGCCGACAGTGCCGGAAATGCCAAGCAAACCTCGGTCACGACGCCGGCGATAATCAGCTGCTTCTTACCCGTGGCTTTGACGGCCTTAACAAAATCTTCGTTATCCCAGGCATTAATGTTGCCAGGACGGGCAATGTAGGGCGCGTCCGGGAACTGCTCTTTCAGCTCCGGCACCAACGGGCCGTTAGGACCATTTTCGAAGCTGGTGGTTAAGATGGTCGGCAGACCGAAGTACTTCGCCAGGTCGCCAAGGGCAAGGACGTTGTTCTTGAACTTATCAGGATCAATATCACGCACAAGTGATAACAGTCCCGTTTGGTGATCCACCAGCAGCACAGCGGCATCATTTTTATCCAGACGAACATACGGTTTGGCCATGGTCTCTTCCTCATTTCGATATCAGATTTTCCGCCAGATCGCAGCTTCGGCGGGTATTTATACCCTAAATAATTCGAGTTGCAGGAAGGCGGCAAGTGAGCGAATCCCCGGGAGCTTACTCTGGTAAGTGACTGGGGTGAACGAGCGCGGCCAACACACCTGCAACTTGAAGTATGACGGGTATGGTTAACAGGACTGATAATAGTGTAATAACTCGCTGAGGATTAGCCGCTGAATGTGAGACGCATTGTCCCATTTGTGGAACAAGCCGTGGCATACTGCTAAAAAGCAACACCAACCGCAGGGATACTCCTGGCACTTTTTTGTCTTTGATTTCAGGAAGAAAATAATGAGCAAAAATGTCGTTATCTGTTGTGATGGAACCGGTAATGAAGTGAAGGCGGAGCTGTCAAATGTGCTAAAGCTTTACCGGGTGATGAGCAAAAACGCAGCGCAATGCGTCTATTATCAACCTGGAATTGGCACTATTGGTCAGCACAACGCCTGGCAACAGTTGCGACAAAAAGTCCGTGGATGGTTTGAACTCGCCACCGGTTTCGGCCTGGATAAAGACATCCTTTGCGCCTACCGCTTTCTTTGTGAAAATTATGCTCAGGGAGATAAAGTGTGGCTTTTCGGCTTTAGCCGTGGGGCGTACACCGTTCGCGTACTGGCGGCCATGGTGAACATGATTGGCCTTCTCAATAAAGACCAATTGAATCTCGCCGAATACGCCCTCGCCGCCTACAAGCGCGCAAGTTTAAGCAATGAACCACCTCATCAGAACAAGCAGCCCTCTTCAGCGCTGGCCGATGCATGGCACTTCTCACGGGTCGCCGGAACGCGGATGATTCAGATTGAGTTTATCGGCGTGTGGGATACCGTCTCCTCAATACTGATCCCAAAAAAATTCGGCCTGCTGCTGGATGTGGAAAAGCTGCTCTATACCCAGAAAAACCCCATTGTGAAGTGCTTTCGCCAGGCCATCGCCATCGATGAACGGCGTCGGATGTTTCGACTGCATCACTGGCTCGAACCCCAATCTTTTAGAGTCAAACCTTTTAAGCCTGAAAGCGATATTACGCAGGACGTTAAACAGGTCTGGTTTGCGGGCGTTCATGCGGATATCGGCGGCGGATATCCGGAAACGGAGAGCGGCCTGTCAAAATTTCCGCTGGCCTGGATGATAGAAGAAGCCCGGTCGTACGGCCTGCTGGTGAATCAGGCCAATATTAATCAAATGGTTTTCGGCAAGCCGCGCCAGGGCAGTAAATATCGCTACGCCGCGCCGGATGAAATGGCTGAAATTCATCGTTCATTGACGCTGTCCTGGATCCCTCTCGAATGGTTGCCAAAAAAGGTGAAAGCCAGGGAGTGGCGTGAGCGTCGGGACTGGCTGGGTTGGTATCTTCCGCGAGGGGAACCAAGGTTGATTCCTGAGGGCGCGCTGATTCACCAATCCGTTAAGCGGCGCATGGCAGCAAGCGACTATCGGCCCGTTAATCTCCCTCAGCGCTACGAGTGGGTTGGCGTGGCGGGTAGTGAACCGCTGGCCCCCCTCTGAACCGCCCGCTGACAGGGTGACTTGCGCGGTATAGCCATGACATACTGGTTATGATCAAAACGCATAGCTGGAGGCGACATGTCGCGAAGCGCCCTGCCATTTAATACCGTGGAAACCTTTCTGGTCACCGCCAGGCATCTCAACTTAACCCACGCCGCCCGCGAGCTGTGCCTGACGCAGGGTGCAGTTAGCCGACAGATTGCGGCACTGGAAAGCTGGTTTGGTTTCCCGCTGTTTGTTCGCCACGCTCGCGGGCTGCGGCTTTCCCCGCAAGGCAGCGCGCTCTACCCGGAGCTACAATCCGCTTTCGCCCGCCTGGTGACGGTCGCAGAGCAGGCCCGTCAGCAGCAAACCGTGGTGCGCCTGAAAGCACCTACCTGCGCCATTCGCTGGCTGGTACCGCGTCTGGTCGCCATTGAGCAACGCCATCCGGAACTGCAGGTCGCCCTGACCACTACCACCGAACATAGCGTTAATTTCAAAACCGAGCCTTATGACGCAGCGATCATCTTCGGCAGCCACCACAGTGCGGGCGAACTGTTGTTTGAAGAGGCGCTAACGCCGGTGATGAACCGCACGGCGGCAGGCGATAACCCGCTGAGTGGGATGACCTTTTTACATCCGACGCGGGACAAAACCGACTGGTCGCTGTGGCTGGCGCAGTTCTCCCCCGAGAAACCGCTGCCGATGAGTAAAAACCAACATTTCGATACAATGGATCTGGCGATAACCGCCGCCATGCAGGGGCTGGGGATAGCTATCGCCGACGAAACGCTGGTGGCGGAGGATTTACGCGCCGGTCGCCTGACGCGCCCTTTTGCCCTTAGCGTGAAAACCGGTGCCAGCTATCGGCTGGTGGTGCGATCCTCGCAAAGCAAAGCCGACGGACTGGCGCGCTTTCGTGAAGAGCTGATTAATCCAGGGTCACATGATGTTTCATGACCCGGCGGAACAGCGCCAATCGAGCGCGCATAAAGCGGTTTTCTACTTTAAAACCCGCCTGCTTGTGCAACCCGATTCGCAACAACCGATCGCGCCCACGCAGGCTGGCTGGCCAGCGAACCGTCCCTGAAAGCTCCTGGCAGCCGCCGCCCGCTCGCCGGGCGAATTCAACCCAGTAATCCGCAACCTGCGCCGCAAAATCCCGATCGCGTTCATTTGCATAATTACGCACCGGCTCAGCCAGTTCGAGATTATCAAAAACGTATGCCACTTCGTTGCCGTGCCACGCGCCGTGCGGATAGGTTTCATGCTCGGCCTCGGCAACATAATCAAACCAGTAGCGCCAGCACGGCTGCCCTACCCGCTGCTGCGCCTGCATGACCACGTAGCCCAGCGTGGTAAACGCCATGTCGCGACACACTTCGCGTCCCAGCGCTTCATCCCCCTTGACGCCAGGATAGAGTAGTTTAATTAACCCGAGACCAAAGCGGCGTTCGCGACGCAGTTTCTGGATTTGCCCGGCGATGTCGACGCCAAACACCGCCATGACGCTGGCTTCGTCGCTGTTTGAACCAATCATCACCGGTAGCGGATGCTGACGTCCGCTAAAGAACGTTTCCAGCATCGGCTGCGGCAGGACAGCATCGCCAACGATAGGTGCCGGACCGATAGTTAACGGCGCGGTCAGCGACCAGAACGCCTCAGCCGGGATCGCCCGAAGCTGTTCGGCGCTAGCCTGCGGCAAAGCGAAATGTTCAGCGATCAACTGCCCCTTCGCCAGCGCCTTCTCGCGCGGCAGATCCGGCAAGGTATAGCCGCTTTGAACGATCGCTTTATGAAACAACCCTTTGGCTTTCGGCGAGGTCAGCAACGACAGCACGCTGCGCGCCCCGGCGGATTCGCCGAACAGCGTAACGTTGGCAGCATCGCCGCCGAAGGCATGGATGTTTTCCTGAACCCATTGCAGCGCGGCAATCTGGTCGAGCAGAGCAAAATTATAGATTCTTTCGCCATCTTCGCCTTCCAGCGCTGGATGAGCAAAAAAGCCCAGATGTCCCAAGCGGTAGTTGACCGTCACCACCACCACCTCGCGGGAAGCCAACGCTTTACCGTCGTAGGGTGGCAAGCTGCCGGCGCCGATGGTGTAACCTCCACCATGCAGCCAGACCATCACCGGTAAAGCGCGCGCCCGAGCGGCGGGTGACCAGACGTTAAGGTAGAGACAATCCTCTGAGAAGCTGCCGGGATCGCCGCCGCCAAGTTCACGGCAATACTCAATATCCTGCCAGCTGGAAGCGGAGAAAATATCAGCCTGACGCACGCCCTGCCAACGGGCGGCAGGATGCGGCGCGCGCCAGCGAAGGTTGCCGACGGGCGGTGCGGCATAGGGAATGCCGCGCCAGATGTGTATTCCTTCTTCGGAGGTGCCCGATAAGGTGCCCAGCCGGGTTTTCACCAGCGGGGTAGACGGATTCTGCATGACCTGCTTCCTTTAACGACTCATGCCAGCAGAGTACTGATTTCACAGCAGACCGCAACGTCGTTTGCTGCGCTCTTCCGCCTGTCGATACAGTTCAAACTCATCATAGACCGAGCCGCCCAGCGCCGTTTCAAAGGCCTCGCGGCTGGCATTGCCGTGGCTATGGGACTGAATCTCATTGCCCAGGTTCGACTGAAAAATCCCCGCGGCGCTCACCGGTAAGAAGTCTTCATAAATGATCGGCTGGGCAATCACCCAGCCACGTTCGATTAATGGCTGCGGATCATCGCCCGGTCGAAACGCCTGGCGATGCGCTTCCCCTGAAGGGGTCAGACGGTAGCGGAACCAGGCCAGCCCCTGCTGGCGCAGCAGAAATTCGCTGTCCGGGAACGCGCTAAAGACTTCCTGCAAATGGCGCTGGTGATTAAGATTATCTTTGCCCACCCCTGCCTCGCTGAGCAGCCGGTCATAGAGGGCGCGGCCCTTCGGCGTCAGCGCAATGCCGCGCTGCTCAATTTCGCCAAAGCGGGCGGTGTGCGTGCCTTTATGCTCCCCGGCAAACATCACCGGCTCCTCAAGAGCCTTAAAACTGGTCTGACGCAGTAAAATCGGGACTTCACGCCTCGGCGGCCCTTCAATCAGCGCTTTCGGCGTGATACCGCACTCCGGCATTAGCGCCTGTACCCGGTCGATATCCAGCGTGCGTGGGGTCAGATGATTGATATGACAGCCGGGGAAACAGACCACATCGGCAATCAGCCGGTGCTCTTCATGCAGCGCGTGATAGGTTTTATCATCAACGGTGGCATGGCGATGCCAGCGAAAGGTTTCCAGCGCCTGGTTGACAAACTCGCGTGCTTCAGCAGAGGTAAATTCACCCTTATCTTCATAAAGCGCCATCAGTTCACGACAGCGAGGAGTGAAAATATCGCGGCGGGCGAGAATTTTCGCCGCCCGATTGCGCAGCTCAACGTTAGCAATTAGCTCCAGGCGTAGCAGCGAAGTAAAAACCCGAAACGGATTGCGCGCCAGCGCCGCGTCGTCAATGGGCCGAAACGCGGTCGAGTGAACCGGGACCCCGGCCTGCGACAGATCGTAATAGCTAACGGGATACATTCCCATGATGGCAAACATGCGACGTAAGGTCGCCAGTTCCTCCGCCGTTCCGACGCGGATCGCGCCGTGGCGTTCAACGTTCAGCCGCGCCAGCTCATCGGCATTGGCCAGTTGTTCATGCAGCTTCGGGTTATTTTCCAGTACTGCCAGATTAACGTCGGCCACCAGCTCCAGTAACGTCCCGTACTGGGGAACTTCCTGCTGGTACATCGCCGACATCGCCTGTGAAAAGCGTTCCCGAATCTCATCAGCCGTGATGGTGTTCGCCATGATGTCTTACCTCCAGTGAATACTCCCTGGAGTGTAGGAAAGCTGCTCGCAGGCGGCGGGAAGAATTTACAAACTGTGATGCGGATAGCTGAGCGACTTCTTTTAGCTCACCACTTCATAACCGCTGGTTATGAAAAACACCCTTTAATTTCACTTTAAATTAACAAAACATTTACACACACTGCTTATGGCGATATTACAACAACATGCCCCTCTACCGATAAAACGGAGTACCCTATGAACGATAAATGGTCACCGCGCGAGGTTCTTCATCGCGACTACAACAGCCATCCTCCCGCTTACGCGCCGGGTTATAAAACCAGCGTTCTGCGTTCACCGCGCAATGCGCTGATCTCCCTTCAAAACTCACTATCAGAAATTACCGGACCGGTGTTCAGCAGTGATGATCTGGGCGCACTGGATAATGATCTTATCCTTAATTATGCCAAAGAGGGTTTGCCCATCGGCGAGCGCATCATTGTGCACGGCTACGTTCGCGATGGGTTTGGCCGTCCGATGAAAAACACGCTGGTTGAAGTCTGGCAAGCTAACGCAGGCGGTCGCTATCGGCATAAGAAAGATCAATATCTTGCTCCCATCGACCCTAACTTTGGCGGCTGTGGCCGGGTACTGACCGACGAAAACGGCTATTACTGTTTCCGCACCATTAAGCCAGGCCCCTATCCGTGGCGCAACCAGGCGAGCGACTGGCGACCGGCGCATATCCACTTCTCTCTTTCCGGCGAAGCCTGGGCGCAGCGCTTAATCACTCAAATGTATTTCGAAGGCGATCCGCTGATTAAACAGTGCCCTATCGTCAAAACCATCAATAATGATGACGCTATTCGGACGTTAATCGCCGAGCTGGATACCCACGCCGCCGTGCCGCTGGACTCTCTGGCCTACCGTTTTGACCTTGTGCTGCGCGGTCATCGCGCGACGTTGTTCGAAAACCGCACTCAGGGGGCCGCCCGATGAAAGATTTTTTACCTGAAACCGCTTCGCAGACCGCTGGTCCTTACGTACACATCGGCCTTGCGCCGGACGCCGCCGGTTTTCATATCTTTGAAAAGAACTTTGGTCCGACGTTGACCACGCCCGCCACCGAAGGC
Organism: Klebsiella sp. RHBSTW-00215; assembly: GCF_014103785.1. Classification (NCBI taxonomy): domain Bacteria; kingdom Pseudomonadati; phylum Pseudomonadota; class Gammaproteobacteria; order Enterobacterales; family Enterobacteriaceae; genus Klebsiella; species Klebsiella sp. RHBSTW-00215. The sequence continues at coordinate 4,383,714 of NZ_JABXQS010000001.1, read as the reverse complement.
GAACGCATTACGATTGAAGGCCGGGTGATTGACGGCTCCGGGACGCCGGTACGCGATGTGCTGCTGGAGATCTGGCAGGCCAATGCCGCCGGGCGTTATAACCACCCTGACGACAGGCAGCAGAACAAAAAGCAGGATGCGGAATTTCGCGGCTGGGGGCGTAGCTGCTCGGACTTTACCAGCGGTATCTGGCGCTTTGAAACGATTAAACCCGGCTCCGTTATCGGTCGCGATGGCCGCGTAATGGCACCGCATGTGAATTTATGGATAGTGGCACGGGGGATTAACATTGGCCTCAACACGCGGATGTACTTCTGTGATGAACAGGATGCGAACCAGGCCGACCCGGTACTGAATCTGATTGAGTGGGAAGTGCGCCGCCAGACTCTTATCGCGCAACGCGAAGTTCGCGGCAATGAAATCGTGTACCGCTTCGATATTCATTTGCAGGGCGAGAACGAAACCGTCTTCTTCGATATCTAGCATCTCTCTTCTTTTCATGCCCCCGCTCACCGGGGGCCTCTCTTTTTAACAATCTCAACAAAATCAACTTGTAAAATAATAAGATAAAATGTTAATAATATTTTGCTATGAAGTTAACAAATTTAATCAACATTACTTGTCACTGGCGCACCTCTGTTTTTAACATTGATTATGCAAAAAAATGGTCTTTTCAGTCAGCGCATTCGCTTGCGCCATCTACATACCTTCGTGGCCGTCGCTCAACAAGGAACTCTTGGGCGTGCGGCTGAAACCTTAAATCTTAGTCAACCGGCTTTATCAAAGACGCTTAATGAGCTTGAACAGCTAACCGGCACGCGGCTGTTTGAGCGTGGGCGACTGGGTGCACAGCTCACGCTGGTCGGTGAACAGTTTCTGACTCATGCCGTTAAGGTGCTTGATGCGCTCAATACCGCGGGCCAGTCGCTGAATCGCAAAGAAGGTCTTAACAGCGACATCGTGCGTATTGGGGCCCTTCCTACTGCCGCTCTGGGCGTTTTACCCTCGGTAATTGGTCAGTATCACCAACAACAAAAAGATATCACGTTGCAAGTGGCGACCATGAACAACACCATGCTGCTGGCGGGGCTGAAATCGGGTGAAATCGATATCGGTATCGGGAGAATGTCCGACCCGGAGTTAATGAGTGGTTTGAACTACGAACTGCTGTTTCTCGAATCCCTGAAGCTGGTGGTTCGCCCTGGGCATCCGCTGCTTCAGGAGACGGTCACGCTGAGCCGGGTGATGGAGTGGCCGGTGGTGGTGTCACCAAAAGGAACCCTGCCGCGTCAGAACGCTGAAACCCTGCTGCAAAGTCAGGGCTGCAAAATTCCTTCAGGCTGCATTGAAACGCTGTCGGCCTCGTTATCGCGCCAGCTCACTGTCGATTACGACTACGTCTGGTTTGTCCCCTCTGGCGCAGTAAAAGACGACCTTCGCCGCGGACTGCTGACGGCGCTCCCCATCCCGACCCAGGGCGCAGGTGAACCCATCGGCATTCTGACTCGCGTGGATGCCACCCTTACCGCAGGCACGCAGATCTTGCTCAGTGCGATTCGCAAATCCATGCCGGTCTGACTGGTGCTTTAATCATTTCCCCGGTGACGGTCCTGTTAACCGGGGGAATAATGACTTCTTTCCCTACGCGAATGCGCAACTCCATTCACCAAAATAATCAATTAGTGCGAAATCATTCATTAACAATTGCGTAGATTTATTTAACAGATCTATCATATCCATGATTTCACCAAATGGTTCACTTGAAATCAATAACAGCAAAAAACAGGCTTTTATGAAGGCCACAATCACTTCATTCAAAAGACTTCACTTGAAAAATTGATTCATCTGGTTCACGCCTGTACAGGGGTGGTTAAGGAGAAAAAATGGCAACTGGCAACGTGCCACGAGGGTTCCCCCGGATCCTGCAGTGGCTTCTCGCCGGACTGATGCTGATCATCGGTCTGGCTATCGGTATTCTCGGCGCAAAACTGGCCTCCGTCGGCGGCACCTTCTATTTCGCAATTATGGGCCTGGTGATGATTATCGCCTCACTGCTCATCTTCCGTAACCGTCGCGGCGGCATCGTGCTGTACGCAATTGCTTTTATCGCCTCTATCATCTGGGCAATTAGCGATGCTGGCTGGACGTACTGGCCGCTGTTCTCGCGCCTGTTCGCCCTCGGCGTGCTGGCCTTTCTTTCTGCGCTGGTCTGGCCGTTCCTTTCCCGCCAACCAGCGAAAAAAGGCCCGGCGTTTAGCCTTGCGGCGATCTTCGCCGTGGTGCTGCTGGTCAGTTTCGGCTGGATGTTCAAATCCCAGCCGCTGGTCAGCGCCAGTGAAGAGGTGCCGGTCAAACCGGTCGCCGCTGGCGAACAACAGAAAAACTGGGAACACTGGGGTAACACCACCCACGGCGACCGTTTCGCTGCGCTCGACCAGATTAACAAACAGAACGTCGACCAGTTGCAGGTCGCCTGGATCGCCCATACTGGCGATATTCCGCAGAGTAACGGCTCCGGTGCGGAAGACCAGAACACCCCGCTACAGATTGGCGACACACTTTACGTTTGTACGCCTTACAGCAAAGTACTGGCACTGGATGTTGATAGCGGCAAAGAGAAATGGCGCTACGATTCAAAGGCCACCGCGCCGAACTGGCAGCGCTGCCGTGGCTTAGGCTATTACGAAGATAGCCAGGCTCAGGTAACAGCCACTGCGGATACACAGCCGGCTGCCTGCTCTCGTCGCCTGTTTCTGCCGACCACCGATGCACGCCTGATCGCCATTGATGCCGATAACGGCAAACTGTGCGAGACCTTCGGCGACCACGGTATTGTTGACCTCAGCGTTGGCATGGGCGAAATCAAAGCGGGTTACTACCAACAAACCTCCACGCCGCTTGTCGCTGGCAATGTGGTCGTGGTTGGCGGTCGCGTGGCGGATAACTTCTCCACCGGCGAGCCTCCGGGCGTTGTGCGCGCTTACGATGTTCACACCGGTAAGCTGGCGTGGGCATGGGATCCGGGTAACCCGAATCTGACCGGCGAGCCGCCGGAAGGCCAAACCTACACCCGCGGTACGCCGAACGTCTGGTCGGCCATGTCTTATGATGCGAAGCTGAATCTGATCTATCTGCCAACCGGTAACGCTACGCCAGATTTCTTCGGCGGCGAGCGCACTGCACTTGACGATAAATACAGCTCTTCTATCGTGGCCGTTGACGCAACGACCGGTCAGGTGCGCTGGCACTACCAGACGACTCACCACGACCTGTGGGACTTTGACCTGCCTTCTCAGCCGCTGCTGTACGACCTACCTGACGGCAAAGGCGACACCACCCCGGTGCTGGTGCAAACCAGTAAGCAGGGCATGATCTTTATGCTCAATCGCGAAACCGGTGAGCCGGTGGCCAAAGTGGAAGAGCGTCCGGTTCCGGTAGGCGATATCAAAGGCGAGCGCTATTCCGCTACTCAGCCTTACTCCGTTGGTATGCCGATGATCGGCAACGAGACGCTAAAAGAGTCCGATATGTGGGGCGCAACCCCTGTCGACCTGCTGCTGTGCCGCATCCAGTTTAAAGAGATGCGTCACCAGGGCATCTTTACGCCGCCGGGCGAAGACCGTTCTCTGCAATACCCAGGCTCGCTTGGCGGGATGAACTGGGGCAGCGTGTCGGTTGATCCGAATAACAGCCTGATGTTCGTCAACGATATGCGCCTTGGCCTCGCTAACTATATGGTGCCGCGCGAGAAAGTGGCGAAAAACGCCAGCGGTATCGAAATGGGTATCGTGCCGATGGAAGGTACCCCGTTTGGTGCAATGCGCGAGCGTTTCCTGTCACCGCTGGGTATTCCGTGCCAGAAACCGCCGTTCGGTACCATGTCGGCTGTGGATCTGAAAACCGGCAAGCTGGTGTGGCAGGTTCCGGTCGGCACCGTTGAAGATACCGGCCCGCTGGGGATCCGCATGCATATGCCCATCCCTATCGGTATGCCGACGCTGGGCGCTTCGCTGTCTACCCAGTCCGGCCTGCTGTTCTTCGCCGGTACTCAGGATTTCTACCTGCGCGCGTTTGATACCGCCAACGGTAAAGAGATCTGGAAATCCCGTCTGCCGGTGGGCAGTCAGTCCGGCCCGATGACCTACGTTTCGCCGAAAACCGGCAAGCAGTACATCATCATCAACGCTGGCGGCGCTCGCCAGTCGCCGGACCGCGGCGATTACATCATCGCCTACGCGCTCCCGGAGCAGAAGTAAGTTCAAGGGCCCCGATTGGGGCCTTATTGCTGGCAAACTGCGTTCTTCTGGAATTGCCCGGCGGCGCTACGCTTGCACGGGCCTACAGGAAACCACGGTTTTCGTAGGTCGGGTAAGGCGCCAGCCGCCACCCGGTAAACAGTCAGCAAAATAGCAAAACTGTTTTCTCGCCATCCTACGGGCCTCTTACGGGGCCCTTTCTTTATTCAGCTATGTTATTATTGCGAATGGTTATCAATGATAACAACTGAACAAGGATAATGGATGAAACGTTCAACCTGCCGCCTGCTTGCGGGCACCATTATGTCGATAATGGCTGCATCGGCTCAGGCGTTGAAGGCTCCAGAGGTGGACCTGCACAATCCGACGATATGGGAAGAAAAAACCGTGAATCCGCTCGCCGATAAACAACAGCCCTGCGAAGTGTTCAGCGGGCCAAACTGTTCGGTGTGGGAAGATGAAAAATCGGATATCCAACGTGAACGGGAGCGACGAGAACAGCGGCGGTGGCAAAACGGTTATGAAAACCTGCGGCGGGAGTAATTCTGCTTTAGCGATAACCCGGGCATGCCCGGGTTATTATTTTTACCGAAAGATCAATTCTCGCCGAAATGAATGACGGTGCGAATGGATTTACCTTCATGCATCAGGTCAAAAGCTTCATTGATCTGATCCAGCGGCATACGGTGGGTGATAAACGGGTCGAGGCGAATTTTGCCCGCCATCGCCTCTTCCACCATTCCCGGCAGCTGAGTGCGCCCTTTCACGCCGCCAAACGCCGAGCCGCGCCAGACGCGACCGGTCACCAACTGGAACGGACGGGTTTTGATCTCCTGGCCTGCGCCAGCAACGCCAATAATCACGCTCTCACCCCAGCCTTTATGGCAGCACTCCAGCGCCGCGCGCATCACGTTGACGTTACCGATGCACTCAAAGCTGAAGTCCACGCCGCCGTCGGTCAGTTCAACAATCACATCCTGAACCGGTTTGTCGTAGTCGTTCGGGTTGATAAAGTCGGTTGCGCCCATCTCTTTAGCGAGGGTGAATTTTTCCGGGTTAGTGTCAACCGCCAGAATGCGTCCGGCCTTCGCCTGTACCGCGCCCTGAATGACCGCCAGGCCAATGCCACCGAGACCGAAGACCGCCACGGTATCGCCCTCTTTCACTTTCGCCGTATTGTGAACCGCACCGATACCGGTGGTCACACCGCAGCCCAGTAGACAAACTTTGTCCAGAGGCGCCTGCGGGTTAACTTTCGCCAGAGAAATTTCGGCCACCACGGTGTATTCACTGAAGGTGCTGGTGCCCATATAGTGATAAATAGGCTCGCCGTTATAAGAGAAACGGGTGGTGCCATCTGGCATCAGCCCCTTACCCTGAGTGGCGCGTACCGCCTGACAGAGGTTGGTTTTGCCCGATTTACAGAACTTACACTCGCGACACTCGGCGGTGTACAGAGGGATCACGTGATCGCCTGGTTGCAGACTGGTCACGCCTTCACCCACTTCGACCACAATACCGCCGCCTTCATGGCCCAGTACTGACGGGAAAACGCCTTCCGGATCGTCGCCAGAAAGAGTAAAAGCATCGGTATGACATACGCCGGTATGGGTAATTTTGACCAGCACTTCGCCTTTTTTCGGCGGTGCGACGTCAATCTCAACGATTTTTAGCGGCTGGCCTGGGCCAAACGCGACTGCTGCACGTGATTTCATATTCTCTCTTCCTCGTCGTGATTTTATTTTAAGTAGGATCGTAGCAGATGGCCGACTTCCGCCATTCTGGCGGCGCGTTGGTCTGGCGTCGTTTCGCCGCTCACTAGTTCATCTTGCAGGTGAATTTCAACCATTTCGCCCATCAGGCCGTTAGCGGCACCGCGAATAGAGGCGATCTGTTGCAGGATAGTCATGCAGGGTTCGCCGGATTCCAGCGCCCGTTCGAGCGCTTCAACCTGGCCGCGAATGCGTCGTACCCGGCTGAGGGCACGTTTTTTATCTTCAGGTGAGTGTGGCATGGTTACGCCCTCAAAATCATATAGGGGGGTATACTATATTTTTTCACTTAAAGAGGCAAATCAACTCGCCGCTTTAACCGTAGCATAGCGGCGAAAATTTGCGCTTAATCGAGCTTGAGGGCCATGAGAAACAAGAAACCCGCCGAAGCGGGTCTGAAGATGTTTAGCGTTTGCGCGGCATCATCCGCAGCAGTGTGTTGTCTTTCCAGAAATAATGGTGCATCAGCGCCGCCAGCGCGTGCAGGCCGACAATAAAGTAGCCAGTGTTTGCCAGCAGCTCGTGCCAACCCTTCAGCGTATCCACCAGCTCAAAGTTGCTTTCTGCCGCATGGGGCATGGTCAAACCAAAAGCAAACCACGGATTGCCACGATAATACATCATCACCATGCCAATCACCGGCAGCGCGATAAACAGCAGATAGATAACCAAATGCCCGAGGTGCGCAAAGCCCGTCATCATCGGCGACGGTTTGGGCACAATTGGCGGTGCGGGAGATTTCAGGCGTACGAGCAGACGCGCCACCATCAGTACAAAGATCGAGATCCCGCAAGAGACATGAATCATATTAATGACCGGCCGCGCGCTCCGAGGGAAAAAGCCTCGTAGCTCCATTGCCGCATAAGCGCCAATCACTAACAAAAAGACCAGCCAGTGGATGCCTATCTGCAGGCCGGAGTATTTATCGCGCATGGAAAACCCTTAAGGAAACAGTGATGCCGTCAACATAACTACCTTTCCTTAAAAATTCATTAACTTTTACGAAGCATTAACAAACTATTGCTGAACATGATGTAATCAGATTAAAAGCAAACAGTTAGCGCCGTTTTATTTGGGGGTGACGTCGTCCGGGTTCACCAGCCCCTCTTCTGGCCTGACCGAAATTTATCGTCCAGACTTAAAGCAAAGACGTGGTCTGCATCGGCATTGTGCTTTACACTGCGCGCTGCAAAAACTGAGTAGATAAACGATTAACCAGGCGGTAAGGCGATGAACGGAACGATCACAACGTGGTTTAAAGATAAAGGCTTTGGATTTATCAAAGATGAAAACGGTGAGAACCGTTATTTTCATGTGATTAAGGTCGCCAATCCCGATCTGATTAAGAAAGATGCAGCCGTCACTTTCGAACCCACTACCAATAACAAGGGCTTATCCGCTTATGCGGTAAAAGTGATACCGGAAAGCAAATACATCTATATCGCGGGTGAGCGTATTAAGCTCACGTCGATCAAGTCCTATCTGGTTTACAGCGAAGAAGTGCCAGCCGACACCCGCATTGATAAAGAAAACGCTGTACTGTCTGTAGGTGCGCTGATGGGAAGTATCAGGCCAAAATCAGCCGCTAAACCGGGTGAAATGCGCTCGCTGAAAAAGCTGGCGGTGACTACTTTTCAGGGAACGACGTTAATCTTTTCTGAAGATGAAATAGACGTGGATGCCACGGTAAAAATGCTCAAGGTCTGAAATGATCCTGTGCCGAAATCTTGCTTGCATAAGCAGGATTTCGGCATCGTTTAGTCGTCAGGATATTTGGCGAATTTATTTAACCGAGAGTTCCTTGCGGATAATTTCTGCCCCTGCACTTAACGCATTTAGTTTGCCTGCGGCTACCTGACGAGATAAAGGCGTCATGCCGCAGTTAGTCGAAGGGTAAAGCTTGTCAGCGTCGACAAACTGAAGGGCTTTGCGTAATGTGTCGGCAACCTCCTCCGGCGTCTCAATAGAATTCGTTGCCACGTCGATGGCCCCGACCATCACTTTTTTACCGCGAATCAGCTCAAGCAGGTCCATCGGAACACGCGAGTTATGACATTCCAGTGAGATGATATCGATACTGGATGTTTGCAGCTTAGGAAATGCTTCTTCATATTGACGCCACTCTGTGCCCAGCGTCTTTTTCCAGTCGGTGTTCGCTTTGATGCCATATCCATAGCAGATATGTACTGCCGTTTCGCATTTCAGCCCTTCCACTGCTCTTTCTAAAGCCGCGATCCCCCAGTCATTCACTTCATCAAAAAATACATTAAAAGCCGGCTCATCAAACTGAATAATATCGACGCCAGCAGCCTCTAGCTCTTTGGCTTCCTGATTCAATATTTTCGCAAATTCCCAGGCCAGTTTTTCGCGGCTTTTATAGTGGTCGTCATAAAGTGTATCAATCATGGTCATAGGCCCAGGTAACGCCCATTTAATAGGTTGTTTGGTGAGCTGGCGTAAAAACCGCGCGTCCTCAACAAAAACAGGTTTTTGGCGTTCAACAGCACCCGTGACGGTTGGGACGCTTGCTTCATAGCGATTGCGAATTTTCACCACTTCACGTTTTGCAAAATCAACACCGCTGAGGTGCTCAATAAACGTTGTCACAAAGTGCTGACGCGTTTGCTCGCCATCGCTGACAATATCGATACCTGCACGTAATTGATCGTACAGAGCCAAACTCAGCGCGTCCTTTTTCCCTTCAATTAACTCTTCATTTTGTAGTTTCCAGGGGGACCATAATTTCTCAGGCTCGGCGAGCCATGAAGGTTTGGGTAAACTGCCCGCAGTCGAAGTGGGTAATAATCTTTTCATAATAGTTGGCCTTATATCGTTAATTAAATAGCGTACTGAGCAGACCACTGATCGAGAATGTTCTTGTACGGTTTAATGAAGTTCTCTTCAGTAAATTTCCCCTGCTCAATAGCCAACTGGCTACGCTCTTCCCGGTCATAAACAATTTTTGTCAGTGAGTGATCCTGGTGATTCAGGTCAGGTTGATAGCACTGCCCTGCCGCAGAGTTGGCGTTGTAAATCTCAGGCCGATAAATTTTCTGGAAAGTTTCCATCGTGCTGATGGTACTAATCAGCTCAAGATTAGTGTAATCGCTCAGTAAATCACCTGAGAAATAAAAAGCCAAAGGTGCGACACTATTTGCAGGCATAAAATAACGAACCTGCAAGCCCATTTTTTTGAAGTAGCCCTCAGTCAATGACGTTCCATTCTGTTGGTATTCAATGCCCAGCACAGGATGCTCATTACCTGTTCGATGGTAGGTGTTTTTATTGGATACGCTGAGGCATATCACCGGCGGTTTGCTAAAATTATGTTTGTACTCACTTGAGTTTACAAAATATTTAAAGATATTGCCGTGTAAATCACCAAAATCATCGGGAAGACTAAATGCTGATTGCTGTTTATTGTGTTCTAACAGCAACACGCTAAAATCATAATCTCTGACATAAGAAGAGAAATTATTCCCTACAATGCCTTCAATACGTTCGTTGGTTTTTTTATCAATAATATTCGTTTTTAATATTTCTATTACCGGAAAAGTGTCGCCATTAGCTTCGATACTCATCTCGACAGAAATGATTTCAAGCTCGAGCGAATAACGCTCGCCTTTCGGATTATCCCAGTGCGCCAGCGTGTTGAAACGATTGTCAATCATCAATAAAGTGTTACGCAAATTCTGCTGGCGATTTTGCCCTCTGGCTAAATTAGCAAAGTTAGTTGTAATACGCGTATTTTCAGAAGGGTTATAATTTTCATCGAAAATACTGCTCTTAATCGTAAAAGTAAAATTTTTATTCATCGCAATTTTGCATCCTGAGTCCTGACATGAAAACTGAATTTATACCCGTCATACTTCAAGTTGCATGGGCGTTGGCTCAGTCAGCGGTCTTCATGTTGCCAATAAGTTAATATGGTGTATTTTATGCCAGAGCCACTGGATGAGTGAAAGCGAGTTAATTTCATTACAACATGAGCTATCTTCATGATCTTCTGTCGCTGATTTGGCGCCAGACCAATCCTGTTCACAATCTGCCTACCCCAGCTAATATGCCCTTAACGAATAAAACTGAAACAAAAAATTATTAACCGTCAGCATGTTAGCGCCAACCTCCAGAATTCATAAAATTTTTCATATGGTTTTTTCGAACAACTGGCCATTTTGCACAAATGTCCGGTTGCCCAATCCCGATGGCTGGACTAAGCCTGGAGAAGTTTTAACGTATCAATTCAACTTACCAGGAGATTTCCATGAGCAAACTTGGGATTAATGGATTTGGCCGTATTGGACGTTTGGTGCTACGCCGGTTGTTGGAAGTGGAAAGTTCTTTAGAAGTGGTGGCCATTAACGACCTCACCTCGCCAAAAGTGCTGGCCTACCTGTTAAAGCATGACTCTAACTACGGCCCTTTCCCATGGAGCGTTGATTTTACTGAAGATGCGCTTATCGTCGATGGAAAAAAAATCACTGTGTACGCTGAAAAAGAGGCTCAACATATTCCGTGGAAAGCGGTGGGTGCCGAGCTGATCGTCGAGTGTACCGGTTTTTATACCTCCACTGAGAAAGCGCAGGCCCACCTGAGCGCAGGGGCGAAAAAGGTGCTGATTTCCGCACCGGCAGGCGATATGAAAACCATCGTTTACAACGTTAACGATGACACTCTGGCCGCAGACGATACCATTATTTCCGTCGCCTCCTGCACCACCAACTGTCTGGCGCCGATGGCAAAAGTCCTTAACGATGCGTTCGGTATTAAGCTAGGCACCATGACCACCATCCACGCCTATACCGGCACCCAGTCGTTGGTTGATGGCCCACGCGGTAAAGATCTGCGAGCTTCGCGCGCGGCGGCGGAAAACATCATTCCGCATACCACTGGGGCTGCGAAGGCGATCGGTCTGGTTATCCCGGAACTCAGCGGGAAATTAAAAGGCCATGCCCAGCGCGTACCGACCAAAACAGGATCGGTAACGGAACTGGTCTCCGTGCTAGCGAAAAAAGTCACCGCCGAAGAGGTCAATCAGGCGATGAAAAACGCGGCGGCGAACAATGAATCGTTCGGTTATACCGAAGAGGAAATTGTCTCGTCAGATGTGATAGGTAGCCATTTCGGTTCAATTTACGACGCCACGCAGCTTGAGATAGCCGAAGCCGGTGATGTTCAGTTGGTTAAAACGGTGGCCTGGTACGATAACGAATATGGCTTTGTCACCCAGCTGATTCGCGTACTGGATAAATTCGCAAAATAAACAGCAAGTGAGCAGCAGTACCTTGCATGGCCGGCAAAAACCACATACTCCCCGTAACCCCATCGCCTCCGGGAAGATTCTGCAACACCCTGCGGCCTTCCTCCCGGGGGCGGCGCAAAGCGCCTTGCCCGGGATACGGGACCGCAGACAACTCAAAACTTGTAGCCCGGACAGATGCGCAGCATCGCCTCCGGGAAGATGCTGCAACACCCTGCGGCCTTCCTCCCGGGGGCGGCGCAAAGCGCCTTGCCCGGGCTACTGGACCGCAGACAACTCAAAACGTGTAGCCCGAACAGACGCGCAGCATCGCCTCCGGGAAGATACTGCAACACCCTGCGGTCTTCCTCCCGGGGGCGGCGCAAAGCGCCTTGCCCGGGCTACGGGACCGCAGACGGCTCAAAACTTGTAGCCCGGACAGATGTGCAGCATCGCCTCCGGGAGGCGTGGCTACCCGCTGGCTTAGGCTTGCAAATAGACCACCTGAGTTTGCAGATACTCATTCAGGCCATGACGCCCATCTGCACCGCCAATTCCCGATTTACGCCATCCGGCATGGAAGCCCTGCATCGCTTCAAAGTTTTCGCGGTTGATATAGGTTTCGCCGAACTTCAGCCCTTTTATTGCCTTCATAGCGACATTCAGGTCACGAGTATAGATAGATGAGGTCAGGCCATAATCGCTGTCGTTGGCCATTGCCAGCGCCTCTTCGAGCGTGTCAAACGCCACCACCGGCAGTACCGGGCCAAACGTCTCTTCATGAACGATATCCATCTCCTGACGCACGTCCAGCAGCAGCGTCGGCGGATAAAAATAGCCCTTGCCTGCGACCGCTTTACCACCAAGGGCAACGCGGGCGCCCTGCGCGACCGCCTTCGCCACCTTCTGCTCAACGCGCTCCAGCGCGGCGGCGTTAATCAACGGCCCCATGGCGATATCGTCACGTGATGCCGGATCGCCAAACTGCACCGCTTTCATCGCTTCGCCAAGTCGGTTAACGAAGCGGTCGTAAATCCCTTTTTGCACATACACGCGCTCGACGCAGTTACACACCTGCCCGGTATTGATGACACGCGAATCCACCACTGCCTTGACCGCCAGCTCGATATCCGCATCATCCATCACGATGGCTGGCGCTTTTCCGCCCAGCTCAAGGCAAACTTTGGTGATATTTTTCGCCGCAGCGGCCATGATTTTCTCACCCGCCACCACGCTGCCGGTCATGCTGACCATCGCCACTTTCGGGTTACCCGCCAGCTCCTGGCCCACGGTTTCACCACGGCCCAGCACCAGGTTAAATACTCCCTTCGGCAGTCCGATCTCATGAACGATTTGCGCAAAGGCGATGGCGTTATTTGGCGTAAATTCACTCGGTTTAATGACGATGGTATTGCCGGTAATCAACGCAGGAGCCAGCTTGCGGGCAATCAGGAAAAACGGGAAGTTCCACGGCAGGATACCGGTCGTTACGCCCAGCGCGCGTTTAAAGACCAGTATGTTTTCGCCCGGACGGTCGCTCTGCACAATTTCACCTTCATAACGGCGTGCCCATTCGGCCATATAGTCGAGGTAATCAGCGGTAAATGAGACTTCGACCGCCGCCAGTTGCTGAATTTTCCCACCTTCGGCGACAATTAGCGCGGCGATTTCATCCGCCCGCTCGCGAATACCGACAGCAATTTTGCGCAACCACCCTGCCCGCTCAATAGCAGGCAGCGCTTCCCAGCCTGGTTGTGCCCGCTCAGCCGCCAGAATCGCCCGCTGTGCATCCTCCGCGCTCCCGTCAGGAATGCGCGAAAGCAGCGCTTCCGTCGCCGGGTTGATAACATCAATCCAGCATCACCGCGGCCAGATTCAAACTGACCGTCAATGTACATAGGGTGTTGAACGGGTGCTGTCATGGTTTGCTCCTGTGGAGTTATTGTTTTTAACAAGTGAATTTAATGTTAAAAACTATCTCCTGAACGGCAATTCGACAGTCCGGACGCGTGTTTTTGTGAGTTATTTCATAAAAATAGAGGAGTTCGACGCAGAGATAATCACAATTCGATAACACATCATGCCCGTTTGCGATAATCCTGACGCAAACGGGCAAATTTGCGCTTGGTTATAAGACGTTTTTAATGCGGGCTGGCAGCGATGGGGTTAAGCGCATCAAGAAAATTGGCGAGAACGCAGGCGCGCATCCATGACTGGCCGCCAGGACGGCGGCCAGAGGGCGGGCGAACGGAATATTCCCCTTCACTGACATTTTGCTGAAATAAAAATCTAACCCAGCGTTCGCGCGCTCAGCGCATCGGACAGCAGACGATCATCGCGCAGCGTCTCCCACGCCTGCACAATATGCGGCGGAATATCCACATGGGCGATAAACCCCTTACCCAGCGGGCCGTATCCCTGCGGATTATCTGCCAGCCGCGGCAGTTCGCCGAGGATTAACGCCAGATAGCGCCCAACCGGCCACAGACCCTCTTGCTCACCACTGAAGGTTAAACCGTTATCACTATTGCACAGCACAGGCGAGCAGCCCGGCGTGCTGTACCATTGCGGCGCAGCGGTCTCCTCCCCCTGCCAGACGCGGGCAAACGTCGCCATCGTTCTGCGCTGCATCGTCGGGTCTTGAATCACCACGCCCGTGCAATGTGCAATCCCTCTCTCTTCGAGCATTTGTCGGGTAAAGCGCGCGTTCTCTCCGCAGTTGGTGGAGCGGTCTTCCACCACAATCCTTTCACGAGGAATCTGCCAGAACTGATGAGCGATATCAGCAAGAATATGCGACTCGGCGCGCCCCGATACCGGTAGCGTCCGGTAGCGAGAATCACTCAATACCGCGTCGTATAAAAATGAAGTGGAATGGCCGATGCCGCCGCTGATCAGTAACGGCACAGCATGACGTGCCGCTAGCTGGCAGGCGAAATCAATGGTCGGGATCACCGCATTGCCCGCCAGTACCACCACATCTATTTGCGGATCCTGTGATAAATCATCTTGCGCCAGCCAGGCCCCCAACCGGTTTGCCGCGTCTAATGTCGCCTCCGGCAGCGATGGAAAATATTCTGACATGCTCTCTCCTTTTCACTCAATGTCATCTTGAACATCATCATAAACCGCTCAGGCCTTTAATCGTTAATAAACGAGAATCTGTAACAAGATTGAAATAACAAGAAACGTCCAAAAACAGCGTGGTTGCACCTGAATAACTCACCACTAAATGCAATTTTTTTAGCGTATTAGTTTAAAAACAGGTCTAAAAATCCGCGCTATCTGCCATAAAAAACCGCAAAGATCATCTCACCTCGCCGCCCAAAACTTGCTAAATGCAACTCATAACTCTAGTTTTCTTAACAATTAAATAACCTCATCACTCACCAGGTTGCACCGGTAAAAGGCTGGGTAGCACCTGATAGTGATGATTCTGGCGGGAGTACATTGAATAATGACAATACAAGACGGCAGCACCGCATCAATCCTTAAGAAAAACAAAAAGGTGCTCATTGCCAGCCTCACCGGCAGCGCCATTGAATGGTTTGACTATTTTCTTTACGGCACGGCGGCCGCGCTGGTGTTCAACAAGATTTTCTTTCCGATGGTCGACCCGGTGATTGGCTTAATCCTCTCCTGGCTCTCGTTCTCACTGACCTTTTTCATCCGTCCGATTGGCGGCGTCGTCTTCGCGCACATCGGTGACCGGATCGGACGCAAGAAAACGCTGGTCCTGACGCTTTCCCTGATGGGCGGCGCAACGGTCGCCATTGGACTGCTGCCCACCTATGACATGATCGGTTTATGGGCACCCGCGCTCCTGATTACCTTACGTATCGTTCAGGGGATGGGCATCGGCGGCGAATGGGGCGGCGCGCTATTGCTGGCTTACGAATATGCACCGGAAAAGCGCAAAGGCTTCTTCGGCAGTATCCCGCAGGCTGGCGTGACCATCGGTATGCTGATGGCCACGTTTATCGTCTCGCTGATGACGCTGTTCAGTGAAGAACAGTTTCTCTCCTGGGGCTGGCGCATCCCTTTCCTGCTGAGCTCGGTGCTGGTTCTTATCGGTCTGTGGATCCGCAAAGATATTGATGAAACACCGGAATTTAAGAAAGTAAAACAGTCAGGCCAGGTAGCGAAAGCGCCGCTGCGCGATACGCTCAAATTTCACTGGCGTGAAGTGCTGATTGCCGCCGGACTGAAGGTGGTCGAAACCGCACCGTTCTATATCTTCTCCACCTTCGTCGTCAGCTATGCCACCACCACGCTGAGCTATCAAAAATCCCAGGCATTGGAAGCCGTCACCCTCGGCGCGCTGGTCGCCACGGTAATGATCCCACTAATGGGACTCTTGTCAGATAAAGTCGGGCGGCAAAAAATGTACACGCTCAGTGTGATATTGCTTGGCCTGTTTATTGTGCCGTGGTTTCTGCTGCTGGATACCCACACCACGTGGGGTATTGCGCTGGCGACGGTGATTGCGTTCGGCATTCTGTGGGCGCCCGTTACCGCCGTGCTGGGAACACTATGCTCAGAGATCTTCAGCGCTAACGTTCGTTATACCGGTATCACCCTCGGCTACCAGCTGGGCGCAGCGCTTGCCGGAGGAACCGCTCCGCTGATCGCCACCGGTCTGCTGGCAAAATATGACGGCGACTGGGTGCCGGTCGCGTGGTATCTGGCAGGAACGGTTGTCATTTCACTTATCGCTATTTTCTGCGCCAGCCGCATAAAGCAGGCGCCTGCCGCCATTGCCGCCCGGGCCGGGACGCGATAAGCCAATGCGCTGCCGACAGCGGACCACCGTTGTCGGCAGCAGCCGAAAAACTGCCCACTGAGATGCAACAAAGTCAACACATCTACATAGCGTTTTGTTCACTTTTTGAAGAGGGTCAAGATTCTAATAAATAGGGATAAATAGCCACAACTACGGCTTTAATGCACAGAGATGCATATTCATCCGCAGCAGGCGTTATTTCTCGTTTTTTTATTCATAAAAAACTCAAACCCACCCGTAACAACAGCATATTCTGAATTTTTGCCAAATACCGTCCCATTAAATTGGTGATAACATTCTCGTTACAGAGTTTCTCGCTGTCTCTTTCCACGGTTAACAAAATAATTATCACTGCAAAACAGGACTCTTATGGAAAAGTTATCTTACGCTTCTGAAAGTAGTACATCCCCATGGACCACCTACCTGCGCCAAATCGACCGCGTCGCGCCCTACCTGGGCGATCTCGCTTACTGGATCGAAACCCTGCGCCACCCAAAACGCGCGCTGATTGTTGATATTCCGGTACAAATGGATGACGGTACCATCCGCCATTTCGAAGGCTATCGCGTCCAGCACAACCTCTCGCGCGGGCCAGGTAAAGGCGGGGTACGCTACCATCCGGATGTAGACCTGAATGAAGTCATGGCGCTCTCTGCCTGGATGACCATCAAGTGTGCTGCAGTCAATATTCCTTACGGCGGCGCTAAAGGCGGGATCCGCGTCGACCCGTTCTCATTATCCGAAGGTGAGCTGGAGCGTCTGACCCGCCGCTATACCAGCGAAATCGGCATTATTATTGGGCCGCAAAAAGATATTCCGGCACCAGACGTCGGCACCAACGGTAAAGTGATGGCCTGGATGATGGATACCTACTCCATGAACCACGGCACCACCATTACCGGGGTGGTGACCGGCAAGCCGATCCATCTCGGCGGCTCCCTGGGCCGTGAAAAAGCCACCGGACGCGGCGTATTTGTGACCGGACGCGAAGTGGCTCGCCGCAGCGGGATCGAAATTGAAGGCGCGAAAGTCGCGTTACAAGGTTTTGGCAACGTCGGTAGCGAAGCGGCACGCCTGTTCGCGGGCGTCGGCGCGCGTATCGTGGTGATTCAGGACCACACCGCCACCCTGTTTAATGAAGGCGGCATTGATATGGCCGCGCTGACCGCATGGCAGGCCGAAAACAAACAGATTGCCGGTTTCCCCGGCGCGCGCGAAATCGCCAAAGAGGAGTTCTGGACGACGCAGATGGATATTCTGATCCCGGCGGCGCTGGAAGGCCAGATTACGCGTGAACGCGCCGAAACCATCAGTTGCAAACTGGTACTGGAAGGCGCTAACGGCCCGACCTACCCGGAAGCCGATGATGTGCTGGCCGAACGCGGCATCGTGGTGGTACCGGACGTTATTTGTAACGCCGGCGGCGTCACCGTGAGCTACTTTGAATGGGTGCAGGATATGGCCAGCTTCTTCTGGAGCGAAGAGGAGATCAACGCCAAAATGGACCGCATCATGACCGATGCGATCGTTCATGTCTGCGAAAAAGCCGCTGAAAAAGAGTGCTCTTTGCGTACTGCCGCCTATATCGTAGCCTGTGAACGTATCCTGATGGCGCGTAAAGATCGCGGTATTTATCCAGGATAATCTGACCTTCTCAGCCCGGTTTATGCCGGGCTTAGGTTCGCTGCTCGTATTTTCGCCGGATGGCGGCTAACGCCTTATCCGGCCTACAAAACCCACGGTACCAACATGTTATGCATCCTCCCGTAGGCCCGTGCAAGCGTAGCGCCGCCAGGCAATGCAACACCTTCTTAGCCCAACCGGTTGTGTTTTCTTATCACCCTACAATAAGCGCACATACCGTTAACCGATTTTTATCAATCAGCTTGAATTCTCGTTTTAGCCAGGCCTAAAATCATTAGAGCTCTAACGATATTGCAGACTGGCCTATGGACAACCGACAGCTTAACTTCTCCCATCTTTTATATCTGACCGCCCACCACTGGCGGCTGGCGGTCAACCGTCGCCTCAAAAACCTTGGCATGAGCCAGGCCAGTTGGGTCGCCGTTGCTGCCATTGCGCGCAACGAACAGCCGCTATCACAAAGCGAGCTGGCCCAGGAGCTGGGCGTCGAAAGCGCCACCCTCGTGCCGCTGCTTAACCGACTGGTCGATCTCGGCCTGGTTGAGCGGGTCAAAACCGAACGCGATAAGCGTAAACGGCTGCTGATCGCCACCGCCAAAGGCCTTGAGATTTATCAACAGGTGAAAACGGTGGCCGACGGTTTGCGTGAGGAGATCCTCACTGCCATTACCCCAGAAGAACAGCAGCAGACCCAGCGGGTGCTGGAAAAACTGCTGCGCGAGGTGGAGAAAAAATAATGCCTCGCCGTAAAAGTAACCCCTACGTTCCCCACGACTGGGCCCCGCATGAAAAACCGGCCATTCTCGGCTCACCTTCAACGCCTATTCACAGCACGCCAAAACGTATTGCCTACGGAATCGTCGGGCTGCTGGTGTGCCTGACCGGCGCGCTGGGCAACGCGGTGGTCACTGCCAACCTGCAGCTATTGCAGGGGACCTTTGCCGCCTGGTCGACAGAGATCGCCTGGCTACCGGCGGTCTACGTGATGACTAACGTCTCCATCAACCTGCTACTGGTGAAATTCCGCCAGCAGTTTGGCCTGCGCGCCTTTACCGAAGGTTTTCTGGTGCTCTACGTGCTGGTGACCTTCTTCCACCTGTTCGTTAACGACCTCAGTTCAGCCCTGATGGTGCGCGCGGCGCATGGCATGGTGGCGGCAGCACTCAGCTCGTTAGGGATTTATTATCAGGTGCAGGCCTGGCCTGCCCGCCATCGGCTAAAGGCGCTGACTATCGGCATCACTGGCTCCTCGCTGGCGATCCCCCTTGCCCGCCTTTTCTCTACCGAACTGCTGCAAATTGATGAGTGGCGCGGGCTGTACTTCTTCGAACTGGGGCTGGCGCTGGTGTCGCTGGCCTGCGTGATGGCGCTGAAGCTGCCGCCGAGCGATCGCAAAAAAGTGTTCGAGAAGAAGGATTTCATCACCTTCTGCCTGCTGGCACCGGGGATGGCGCTGGTGTGCGCAGTGCTGTCGCTGGGGCGTCTGGACTGGTGGTTTGAAGCGCCGTGGATTGGCTGGTCGCTGGCGGGCGCAGTGGTGTTGATTGTTTCCGCTATCGCCTTTGAACATAACCGCAGCAACCCGCTGCTCAATACTAAATGGCTCTCCAGTGGCAGTATTCTGCGCCTCGGGCTGATTATGCTGCTGATCCGTATCGTGCTGGCGGAGCAAAACACGGGGGTGATCGGCTGGCTGCAGTACGTCGGCCTGCAAAATGAGCAGATGACCAATCTGGCCTGGTCTATTTTTGCCGGGATCGCCTGCGGGATTGTCGCCAGCTGCCTGACGCTAAATCCGCAGCGCCTCTACTGGCCCACCGCCACGGCGCTGGCGTTGATAATGATTGCCTCACTGCTCGACAGCCAGTCGACGATCCTCACGCGACCAGAACAGCTGATGTTCAGCCAGTTCCTGCTCGGTTTCGGCAGCGCCTTCTTCCTCGCTCCGGCGATGCTGGCGGGCATTGGCGGCGTGATCGCCGATCAGCGCAACCTGGTGAGTTTTTCGGTACTGTTTGGTATGAGCCAAAACATCGGTGGCCTGCTGGGCTCCGCCATTCTTGGCACCTTCCAGACCTGGCGGGAGAAGTTTCACTCCAGCCAGCTTGCCGACCAGCTCACCACGCTTAATCCGCTGATCACCGAACGGTTACAGCAATACAGCCAGATGTACCAAAGCCAGATTGGCGACAGCACGCTACTGAACGTTCAGGCTACCACGCTGCTGCAAAACGCCGCCACGCTACAGGCCAATATTCTCGCCTACAATGACACGTATCTGCTGACGGCGGCGATTTCCGCCGCCACGCTGGTATGGGTTTTCTGGCGCTTAATAAGATTGCGTATTACCGCCCGTATCGCGCTGAAACGCGCCACGGGCAGCAAATAAAATTTTCACTCTGGAGTCGTTATGAGTCAGCAGGATGCGGCCAAACAACAGGCCAACACCCGTAATAATATTCGCGTGGTATCCATTTTTACCGCCGCCGCCATTGGTATCGTCGGCGTACTGGTTATTCTTTACGCCTGGCAGCTACCGCCATTTACCCGTCAAAGCCAGTTTACCGATAACGCCTATGTGCGCGGGCAGACTACCTTTATTAGCCCGCAGGTTAACGGCTATATCACTCAGGTGAAGGTGCAGGATTTCAATCAGGTAAAAGCCGGAGACGTGCTGTTTCAGATTGACGATCGCATTTATCACCAGCGCGTTCACCAGGCGGAAGCTCAGGTGGCGATGAAAGAGGCGGCGCTGAAGAATAATCAGCAACAGCGTAAAAGCGCCGAGGCGGTGATCGCGCGTAACGAAGCGGCGCTGCAAAACGCCCGCGCGCAGAATCTTAAAACGCAGGCGGATCTGAAACGCGTTCAGGAGCTGACCGCCGACGGTTCCCTTTCCATTCGCGAGCGCGATTCTGCCCGCGCCAGCGCGGCGCAGGGCAATGCGGATATTGAACAAGCGAAGGCAACGCTTGAGATGTCACGTCAGGATCTGCAATCGACCATCGTTAACCGTGACTCGCTGGTGGCCGACGTCGCCAGTGCCAAAGCGGCGCTGGAGCTGGCGCAGATCGACCTGCAAAACACCCGAATAGTCGCTCCGACTGACGGCCAGCTAGGACAGATTTCCGTCCGACTGGGCGCTTACGTCACCGCCGGGACGCATTTGACCTCGCTGGTACCGCCACAGCACTGGCTGATCGCCAATCTAAAAGAGACCCAGCTGGCGCAGGTGCGCGTGGGACAGCGGGTGACTTTCACCGTCGATGCGCTGAACAGCGAAAAATTCACCGGTACAGTACAAAGTATTTCCCCGGCGACCGGCGTTGAATTCAGCGCCATTTCGCCGGATAACGCCACCGGTAACTTTGTCAAAATCGCCCAGCGTATTCCGGTGCGTATCGCCGTGGATGAGGGACAGAAAAACCACCAGCGGCTGCGTCCGGGGATGTCGGTGCAGCTCACCATTGATACGCGCGGGGAGGAGAAACAATGATCCGCCCGCTCACCCTCACCGTCATTCTCGCATTGGTTGGCTGTCAGTCTGCCGATATCCAGCAAGCCGCCCCCACGTTACAAATCCCCGCCGCCTGGCGCGCGGATGTTGGTCCAGGCAGCCCGATGGAAGGCGTGTGGTGGAGCAACCTTCATGACAGCACGCTCAATCTGTATGTCGATCAGGCGCTGCGTTACAACAGCGACGTGCTGATTGCCCGCGAGCGGGTGAATGAGTATCAGGCGCGGGTTTATGCCGCCGACAGCAGCTTGTTTCCCTCTCTTGACGCCGGACTAACCGGCACCCGCGCGCGTTCGCAGTCGGCAGCGAACGGCCTGCCTGTCCATAGTACGGTGTATAAAGGCGCGCTAACCGCCAGTTACGATGTTGATATCTGGGGTGCAAACCGTAGCGCCGCCAGCGCGGCTGAGGCTAGCCTTGAGGCGCAAAAGGCCGCTGCCGCGGCGGCGAACCTGACCGTCGCGACGTCGGTGGCGGTTGGCTACGTTACTCTGCTCTCGCTGGATGAACAGCTGCGGGTGACGCAGCAAACGCAAAAATCGCGAGAGGATGCGTTTAATCTGGCGAAACGCCAGTTTGAGACGGGCTACACCTCCCGTCTGGAGCTAATGCAGGCGGATTCGGAACTGCGCTCTACGCGGGCGCAGATCCCACCCTTGCAGCACCAAATCGCCCAGCAGGAAAATGCGCTTAGCCTGCTGATCGGGTCTAACCCGGGAGCCATTAAGCGCAATGAATTCGCCCAGTTGACGCCGCTGACGCTGCCGGCACAGCTACCGTCAACGCTGCTTAACCGCCGCCCGGATATCGTTCAGGCCCAACGTCAACTGCTCGCCGCCGACGCCACGCTGGCGTCCTCGCAGGCGCAGCTGCTGCCGTCAATTAACCTTACCGCCACCGGCAGCATGCAGGACCGTACCCTGCCCGATCTGCTCGATAATCCGCTACGCTTATGGAGCATTGGCGGCAGTATTTTGGCACCGCTCCTCAACCGTCAGGCGCTAAATGCTCAGGTGGATGTGTCGATGGCCCAGCGCAATCAGGCGCTGTACGGCTATGAGAAAACGGTGCGCAGTGCGTTTAAGGAGGTGAACGATAGCCTCGATGCGATTGGCCGCTACGGCGAGCAGTTGGCGGAGTTACAAGAGCAGGAGAACGTCGCCCAGGAGACGCTGCGTATCGCCCAGAATCGCTATCGCAACGGTTACTCATCTTACTTAGACGTGCTGGACGCTCAGCGCACGCTGTTCTCCACCCAACTCAGCGTGGTGCAGGTGAAAAACAACCTGCTGCTGGCACAAATTGATTTGTACCGGTCGCTGGGAGGCGGCTGGTCTGATTCACCAGGGAAGTAATACGGGAAGTCTGACATGCAGCAACAGTGGACGGCAGTAGATAATTATCTCGTTGAAGCATTAATCCCCAGCGATCCGATACTGGAGCGGGTTCTCGATAACAACCAGCGCGCCGGGCTTCCGGCTATCGATGTCGCCGCCAACCAGGGGCAGTTTCTGGCCCTGCTGGTACGAATGACCCGCGCAAAACGCGTGCTGGAAATCGGCACGCTTGGCGGCTACAGCACCATCTGGATGGCCCGAGAATTACCCACTGATGGCGAATTACTCACTCTGGAGGCCGATGCCCATCATGCCGCCGTAGCGCGGGAAAACCTCCGACTGGCGGGCGTTGATGACAAGGTTAAGGTACTGGAAGGCCCGGCGCTGGAAACCCTCGAAAAGCTGGGCGATTGCCCGCCGTTTGACCTGATTTTTATTGATGCGGATAAGCCGAATAACCCAAACTATCTGCGCTGGGCTCTGCATTATTCCCGTCCGGGGACGTTGATTATTGGCGATAACGTCGTGCGCGACGGTGAAGTGACTAACCCGGACAGCACGGACGATCGCGTTCAGGGCGTAAGAGCGTTTATCGAGATGATGGGCAGCGATCCGCGCCTGACGGTTACGGCGCTGCAAACGGTAGGCAGCAAAGGCTGGGATGGCTTTACGCTGGCGTGGGTGAACGCATAAATTATCAGAGCTTGCCTGGATCGCGGCATAAATTCCGGATCCGGGAACCTATTATTTATAACATAAGTGCATATTAGGGAATATGCCCAAATAATTCGAGTCGTAGGAGGACGGAATATTTTTACTCCCAGGGCTTAAGGCAAAAATTTGCGAATAAACTCAATTCACGATGTAGTGTTAGATGACCATAGTAGATAGATTCTTAAACGATAAACTTTCGTAATACTCAGATGTATGAATGACCGTTTTTAAATCACGATACACCCCCCTACACACAACCTCTATATAATCTGAAGGTACCTCTTGTACTGTAGCAATAAAACCACACTCTATATTACCACAACAAACATAAGCCTCATCAAATACTTCAATTTCCTGTAAAAATAAAGACAACTCAGGAACATCTACGTAAGGCTTCCATTTACCATACTCAAAGAAATTATCTACTTTAGAACACAGCATCTCACCAACACATATCCCCTTCCAATAAACAATTTTTTTATTCATACCCTACCTTAATTTAAAAATTTTCATGTTCACCAACACTAATATGTTTGCCATAAGCATACATCACTCCTGATTTAATGTATTATTCATATTTTTTCTTATAAAAATTCAATTCAGACATTTGCTCCCATGTTAGAAAATTATTTTTAGGTGGCTGAATGCTCTCAATTTCAATACAGGCATATGAACCTAA
Organism: Klebsiella sp. RHBSTW-00215; assembly: GCF_014103785.1. Classification (NCBI taxonomy): domain Bacteria; kingdom Pseudomonadati; phylum Pseudomonadota; class Gammaproteobacteria; order Enterobacterales; family Enterobacteriaceae; genus Klebsiella; species Klebsiella sp. RHBSTW-00215. Next base: position 4,359,773 of record NZ_JABXQS010000001.1, on the reverse strand, counting down.
ATTTCATACTCTCTTATAAATACAGCATAATATAATACTTTACCAGAAAATAAACCCGCATACATCTATCTGGAGAAGCAGGCACGACTTGCTTCTCCAGGAGATCGCAGCGGGAGAGAGACATGGAGCCGGATGACTCATAATCATAAAGCTTTCCACGGCCAGAAAACTGCACGGTAAGAGAATCTTCGTCTGGCATCATTGGCGGCATTTTTGTCAGAATAATATAATTTGAATTATTAATAGCCAGCAGTTCTGCCGGGCAACCGGCCCCGGCTGAGGCTGGTGCACAGAATACGGCGGCTAAACTTGTAATAAGCCCTATTAATTTATTATTCATATGTAATCTATTTCCCTATAGATAAAATCAATAATCTAATATCGTAGTTTTGCTTCTTGCAGTCACATTAATGGATGCAATAAAAAATAATATCAGGTCGGCATGGCGTTTTCACTCCCCGAAAAGAGAATGAAAACGCCATTATCACGACATCAGGCCACGATTGCGTCCATCGCCTGCAGAACTCGCTTGTCAGATATCGGGTACGGCGTGCCGAGCTGCTGGGCGAACAGGCTGACGCGCAGTTCCTCGATCATCCAGCGAACTTCCTGCACGTCGTCATCCTGGCAACGGTTAGGCGGCAGCTTATTCAGCCACTGCTGCCACGCCTGCTGGACGCTCTCTACCTTCAACATCTGCACGCGGTCGCGATGTGGATCGATAGCCATTTTCTCCAGACGTTTTTCAATCGCCTGCAGATAGCGCAGCGTGTCGCCCAGACGGCGGAAACCGTTGCCGGTAACGAAACCGCGATAAACCAGCCCGCTCATCTGCGATTTGATATCCGACAGCCCCAGCGCCATGGTCATATCCACGCGGCCTTTCAGACGCTTGTTGACGTTAAATACCGCGGTCAGAATCTGCTCGACCTGTTTGGCGATTTCCACCACCGTCTCGTTCAGCTCGGCGCGCACTTTTTCATGCAGTACGGCAAAGCCCTCTTCCGTCCACACCGGCCCCCCCGCTTCATCGATCAGCTTATCGACGCCGCAGGAAATACAGTCATCAATCAGATCCAGCACCTTACCGTACGGGTTGAAATAGAGCCCCAGCTTGGCTTTGTTCGGCAGCTTCTCGTGCAGATACTTAATTGGCGACGGAATGTTCAGCAGCAGTAAACGACGCAGACCGCGCCACATTGCCTGCTGCTGCTCCAGCGGATTATCAAACAGCTTGATCGCCACGCTGTCGCGTTCGTCCACCAGCGCGGGCCACGCTTTCACTTTATAATTGCCGCGCTTCTGCTCATAGCTCTCCGCGAGGGTGCCAAAACTCCAGATATGCAGCCCGCTCTGCTCGATACCGTCATCAGCGACTGCGGACAACGTCTCCTGCACTTTGCCCTTCAGAGCATCCTTCAGCTCCTGGAGCGAACGCCCTTCCTGCAGCTTCTTGTTCTTATCATCCACTACCCGGAAGGTGATTTTCAGGTGATCGGGCACCTGATCCCACTGCCAGGACTCGCGGTCGATAGTCACCCCGGTCATCCGGCGCAGTTCCCGCTCAAGAGAATCCAGCAGCGGCAACTCCAGCGGCGTCGCGCGGCCTAAAAACGCTTCCGCATAGTTGGGCGCGGGGACGAAGTTGCGGCGAACCGGCTTCGGCAGCGATTTAATCAGCGCGATAATCAGCTCGCGACGTAAACCGGGGATCTGCCATTCAAATCCGGCGTCTTCGACCTGATTTAATAAAGGCAGCGGAATATGCACCGTCACGCCGTCGGCGTCGGCACCCGGTTCAAACTGATAGGTGAGACGCAGCTTCAGGTTGCCCTGATGCCAGAAGTTCGGATAGTCCAACTTGCTGACCTGCTCCGCCCCCTCTTTAATCAGCATGCTCTTCTCAAAGTTGAGCAGATCCGGCGTCTCGCGACTCGCCAGTTTCCACCACTTATCGAAGTGGCGCGCGGAGACAACGTCATGGCTGATTCGCTGGTCGTAGAACTCAAACATCGTTTCGTCATCGACGAGAATGTCGCGGCGGCGCGATTTATGCTCCAGCTCTTCGATTTCGTTGCGCAGCTTCAGGTTGTCGCGGAAGAAGGCGTGACGCGTCTGCCAGTCGCCCTCCACCAGCGCGTGGCGGATAAACAGCTCGCGGCACAGAGCAGGGTCAATCTGGCTGTAATTCACCTTACGCGCGGCAACAATCGGCAGGCCGTAAACGGTGACCTTTTCGGTCGCCATCACCGCGCCCTGCGCGCGCTCCCAGTGCGGTTCGCTGTACGAGCGTTTAATCAGATGCTGCGCCACCGGTTCAACCCATTCCGGGTCAATACGCGCGGCAATGCGCCCCCACAGACGGCTGGTCTCCACCAGTTCAGCAACCATCGTCCACTTCGGCGGTTTCTTAAACAGTCCGGAACCGGGGAAGATGGAGAAACGCGCATTACGCGCGCCAGTAAACTCCTGCTTATCGGCGTCTTTCATGCCAATATGCGACAGCAAACCGGTCAGCAGCGCAACGTGAATTTCCCGATATTCAGCGGGTTCGCTGTTAACCGGAATACCCAGCTCTTTGACCACCTGACGCAGTTGGGTGTAAACATCCTGCCACTCGCGCACGCGCAGATAGTTAAGGAAATCGACCCGGCACTGTCGGCGGAACTGATTCGATGACAGCGCTTTCTGCTGTTCGCCGAGGTAGTTCCACAGGTTTACAAACGCCAGAAAGTCAGACTCTTTGTCGTGGAAACGGCGGTGTTTCTCATCGGATGCCTGCTGTTTATCCATCGGCCGCTCGCGCGGGTCCTGAATGGAGAGTGCCGAGGTGATAATCATCGCCTCGCGCACGCAACCGTGTTTTTGCGCTTCCAGCACCATCCGCGCCAGACGCGGATCGACCGGTAACTGGCTGAGCTGGCGGCCCATTGGCGTGAGCTTATACGCAGTCTGCTGCTCGTCGGTTGTAATCGCCCCGAGCTCTTCCAGCAGGCGCACGCCGTCCTGAATATTGCGCTTATCCGGCGCTTCAACAAACGGAAACGCGGCGATATCGCCCAGCCCCAGCGCGGTCATTTGCAGGATAACGGACGCCAGGTTGGTACGCAGAATTTCCGGGTCGGTAAACTCCGGGCGCGACAGGAAGTCATCTTCCGAATAGAGACGAATACAGATTCCTTCCGACACGCGACCACAGCGGCCTTTTCGCTGGTTAGCGGAGGCCTGTGAAACCGGCTCGATCGGCAAACGCTGCACTTTGGTGCGGAAACTGTAGCGGCTGATACGCGCGGTACCCGGGTCGATAACGTACTTGATACCCGGTACGGTCAGCGAGGTTTCCGCGACGTTGGTCGCCAGCACGATCCGCCGCCCACTATGAGCCTGGAACACGCGGTTCTGTTCGCTATTGGAAAGCCGCGCATACAGCGGTAGCACTTCCGTATGACGCAGATTTAGCTTATTGAGCGCATCGGCGGTATCGCGAATTTCACGCTCGCCGCTCATAAAGATCAGGATATCGCCGGCACTTTCACGCCCCAGCTCATCAACGGCGTCGAAAATCGCCTGTAGCTGATCGCGCTCGGTGTCGTCGGCGTCTTCAACGATTGGCCGATAGCGCACTTCCACCGGATAAGTTCGCCCGGATACTTCGATAATCGGCGCGTTATTAAAGTGGCGCGAAAAGCGTTCCGGGTCGATGGTCGCCGAAGTGATGATGATTTTCAGATCAGGACGACGCGGCAGCAGTTCACGCAGGTAGCCGAGCAGAAAGTCGATATTCAGGCTGCGCTCATGCGCTTCATCGATGATGATGGTGTCGTACTGCATCAGCAGTCGATCCTGCTGGATCTCTGCCAGCAGAATACCGTCGGTCATCAGCTTGACCATCGTGTTGTCGCTAACGTGGTCGCTGAAGCGGACTTTATAGCCAATACAGCCGCCCGGTTCCGTTTGCAGCTCTTCAGCAATACGGTTAGCGACGGTTCGCGCCGCCAGACGACGCGGCTGCGTATGGCCAATTAAACCTTTGACGCCGCGCCCCAGCTCCATACAGATTTTCGGCAACTGAGTGGTTTTACCGGAACCGGTCTCACCCGCCACGATCACCACCTGGTGGTCGCGTACGGCTTCGAGAATCTCTTGTTTTTTCTGGCTGACCGGCAGGTTTTCCGGATAGGTAATATCTGGTCGGGCGGCTTCGCGCAGCAGGACTCTCCCTGCCGCCTGTTCAATTTCTTGCGCCATCTCCTGAAGAATGGCCTGTTGAGCTTCAGGATTTTTAACCTTCTTCACGCCGTGCAGGCGACGGGCGAAGCGCGGTTTATCGCGCAACATCAGGCCATCAAGCCGTTGCAGGAGCTGTGAGAAGGTGATTTTTTGTTGTTCTGTCATAGCGTTATCGGGCAGCGCACTGCCGGGAAAAATCTCTTTTGAAGTATCGCGTTAGAGTACCACATCCGCACATTTTGTGCCTTGTTCAAAAAAACTGAACACAGAGTTCGATTTATTACGCTTTCTCTGTGGCATGATTGTGAATACAGTGTCAACAAGCACCAGGGCATCAGCCCGTCAATCACATTAAAAGGAAACACCCATGAGCAAGGTATTAGTTCTGAAATCCAGTATTCTGGCAGGGTACTCGCAATCTGGTCAGCTGTCCGACTATTTTGTTGAACAATGGCGTGAAAAGCACGCTGAAGACGTTATCACCGTGCGCGACCTGGCAGCAAATCCGATTCCGGTACTGGATGGCGAACTGGTTGGTGCTCTGCGTCCGAGCGATGCGCCGCTGACTCCGCGTCAGCAGGAAGCCCTCGCGCTTTCTGATGAGCTGATCGCTGAACTGCAGGCAAACGATGTGATTGTTATCGCCGCGCCGATGTACAACTTCAACATCCCAACCCAGTTGAAGAACTACTTCGACCTGGTGGCGCGCGCTGGCGTGACCTTCCGTTACACCGAGAAAGGTCCGGAAGGTCTGGTCACTGGTAAACGCGCCGTTGTTGTGACCAGCCGCGGTGGCATCCATAAAGATACCCCGACGGACCTGGTGACGCCGTACCTGTCTACCTTCCTGGGCTTTATCGGCATCACCGACGTGAACTTCGTGTTCGCTGAAGGTATCGCTTACGGTCCGGAAGTGGCTTCCAAAGCGCAGTCTGACGCAAAAGCCGCCATCGACAGCGTTGTTGCTGCATAAGGCTGAACGCCTCCCGCTTCACTGCGGGAGGCATATTTTACTTTTTCTCGTAGCGCAAATACCCCGCCACGCCGCCGCCCCCATCCTTTGGATGATTGATCCCATTGCTCACCTCAACGCAAGGAAAATCGAAAGGCGATACCCCTTCAATGCACGCCACATTCACACCATACTGCTGCGGATTCGAACGCCGCTGATGAAAAGTGTAGATCCCGCACACCGAGCAAAAAAAGTGCACGGCTTCGCCAGTATTAAAGCGATACTCCGTGAGCTTATCTCGTCCACGTAATATATCGATTCCTGCAAGCGGAGCAGAGACCGCCACCGCTCCCCGCATCCGACAGTACGAACAGTTGCAGCGCCGAATGGTATTGAATCCATCGCTGAGTTCAACGGTAAATGCCACCGCGCCGCAGTGGCACTGAGCGGACAGTTTTTCAGCCATAGCGTCTTCTCTCTTCAGGCATTGGTCGTACAGCCTGTATTAGGGTGAATGTAAAGAACAGCCTGCGAACATACTTAACCATTCACGCCATTAATGCCAGTATCAACATCATCTACGTTGCGGTTTGCCGTTTCCCCGGAGGCGGTGCTGCGCACCTGTCCGGGCTACAAAACCAGCGCCCGTCTGTAGCCCGGACAGGCGCATCGCGCCGCCTCCGGGATTCATTCCCAACCAGATTTTTATATCAAACCACTAATGCCACTAACCACATCACCCACGTTGCGGCGACAGCCATCAGCGTTCGGCGAAGCTGTTTGAGTACGCCCTGCTGGCGCTCGATAAACGTCAGTTCACGCAACCTTGCGCGCCGCCAGATAAAAGCCAGCGCCTCTCCGACATGCTCGTTATTCTCCTGCGTGATGAGCGTGAAATAACGTGCATCCAGCCAGATTCGCCAGCAGCCAAAAAAAACGATCCCGCATAGCAACACGATGACGGCGCGCATCACGCCCGGTGGCGCGATAAACATCGCCCATAGCAATGGCGGAGTAGCAAACAGCAGCAGATAACGCCAGCTGGCCAGCGTGTGCTGAAGTAAACGATGCTGAAGATCCGCCTCAGTTGTTACATTGTCACTTTCTGCTGCCATTGCCGTAGCTTCTCCATATGTTCATTCGTCAGCACCACCTGCGGGCGACTTCGGCGCAGAGAGGAAACCGCCTGCTCTACCGTTGCCACATGGCCGTAGCACAAGAGCCATGCTGCCACCACCATCGCGCTGCGCGACAATCCCAACGCGCAGTGAACCAGCACCGAACCCTGCTCCTCGCGCAGTGTTTCCAGCATCGCCACCGCCAGCCGCAGCTCGGCTTCCTCCGGCGGCACCAGATCCAGCATCGGTACGCAATAATAGGCGCGTGATAACGTGGCGCGGCTGCGCGGAAATTCACAGGTCAGATCCAGCACCACATGTTGTTCAGGCGGGAGACGCGGATAGCTGCCGAGGTAAACGCCCGCAGCGATGGCGCTTACCGGCGGCAGACGGCGTGTGAACCAACACATCGACAACCACATGCCAGCGCGCCACGGGAGCGTCAACCAGTACACAGCTGGCGGCAGTCGCCCCTGCTCATCTTTGCCCATAGTCGCCGCGCCAAACCCACCATAGCCGCGTCCGGCAATCAGCAGCGCCAGCATCGGCCAAAGCAGCACGATCGGCAGCCAAACGGACCAATGTATTAACAGCATTGCGATCAATACGCAGAGGACAAAACCCAGCAAGTAATACCGCGCCAGCCTGAAGTGGGCTATATCCGGCTGCTGCCAGCGCCAGCGGCTTTGATAAGGCACCATCCAGTCGATTAACATCCCCACCGCAAGCCCGGTCACAATATCAATGAAATGATGCTGCCAGGTGGTCAGTACCGAAACCGCAATCAGTAAAAACCAACCACTGCATAGCCTGCACCAGCCGCCGGAAAGGTGGCGGCTGAAATGACGCCACAGCAGCCAGCAGAGAATAATATGCAGAGATGGCGACTGATTATACGGTAAGTCAAACTGCTCAAGCTGGCTGAACAACCAGCCCGCCGCGCCGGAAACCGGCGGGCGCGTAAAGCTAAACTGCAAGGGGAAAAGTGCAAATCCGACGCAGGCGAGAACCGAAGCTAACACCAGGCGGTGCACCAGCCGCCGCTGCTCAAAACGCGTCGCACAGACAAACAGCGACAGCCCGTAAAACAGATCCAGACTCCAGTAAGGAATAATGCTCCACGGAATAAAGGGGATCGCCGACTCCCAACCAAACACGATGCTACCAACGTCATGGTGCTGAGCATCGCGAAAGGCGGTAAACAGATTCAGCTTGCCGTAGGTGAAGAAGAAAAACGGAGCCAAAAAGAGTAACCAGCCAACCGCCTGCAGCATGACCTTACGACGTTCAGTCATCACGACGCACCGCCATGGAAACGGTGAAAATCCCCCACTCGTCAATCAGCTGCGTACATTTCTCAAAGCCCGCTTCGTGCACCAGAGCATCCATTTCGCCCTGGGTACGCACCCGCATCACCCACGCTTTGCCATCTTTATGGCTGGTCAGCGACCAGGCGATGGTTTTTAACTGCGGGTGCCACGGCTGGCCGGTATAAATCAGCACCCCACCAGGCGGGATAGCCTGCGCAAGGCCTTTTAGCGACTCACGCACCGGCGCATTTTCCGGGAACAGCTCGTACAGCCCGGAGACAATGCCCAGCGTCGGTTTCGGTTCCAGCGCCGCCAGCTCCGCGCGGTTAAAGGCATCGCCCTGCTCAAAGCGCGCGCGGGCTGACATACCGCGTTCCGCGATCATCTGCAGGCCTTTCTCAACGTTCAGCTCGCTGTAATCACGCAGCAAAATGTCGCTTACCGTCGTTTCTGCCTCCAGCGCATCGAGCACGTAGCGCCCATGTCCGGCGGCGATATCCACCACCCGCACCGGCATGCCTTGTGCTGAGAGTTGCGCCACTGCTTGCTGAATCAACTGCTGGAGATGGACCTTACGCTGACGAATACCGCGCCAGCCAACGCTATTCAGGTAATTCTTGTCGATGTGTCGCCCCAGCCAGCTGCTGCCCTGCGGCTGGTTACGGTAGACGTAATCGAGGGTGCTGCCAGAGTCAAAACCGGTTGTAAAACCCAGACGTACACCGGCGGATTGAGTCCCCAGCATCCTCATCGCATAACGCAGACCACGGTAAGCAAAATCGTCGAAAGAGTAAGGCTCCGGGCCGCCGTTCAATTGCCGCCAGCTATCCGCCCCCGGACTCCAGCGCGCGGTCGCGCTCACCCAAGGTATCGTGATAAAAACCGGGCAGCACATGCATTTCTTTCAGCGGGTGACGCAAACGCTGGTAAAAATCACGCTGCGGCTTACGGTGAACCACATAATCCGCACCGGAAACCAGCATCAGCGTCGGTAAGGTGATTGCCGCCGCATCGCTCACCAGCCGCTCCGCCGTGCGGTAGAGATCGAGCAAAATATTGACCGCAATCGCCCGCGCAATCAGCGGGTCCTGATTAAAACTCGCCACGCGCTGCGGGTCGTGCGTCAGGTATTTTCCTTTTACATAGGAATTAACAAAAAACAGGCCGCGCAGTTTGTGCATCAATCCCAGACCCGCGCGCGCGAACGGGACGTAGAGCTTGACCTTAAACGCGGGCGAAGCCAGCACCAGGCCGCGAATATTCGGCGCATAATCATGGGCCCAGGCGGCGGCCAGCACCGCGCCAACGCTTTGTGCAATCACCGTAACGTCCAGCATGTCCGCCTGAGAATTCGCCGCCGCAAAGCGAACAAATTCATCGACATCGCGCACCGAGCGCGCCAGCGAGGGACTGAACCCGCGCGCTCCTGGGGAGCACCCGTGACCGCGTGCGTCCCATGCATAAAAATCGGCCTCAGGCATGGCTAACTCATCGACGATATGCTGCAAACGCCCGGAGTGCTCGTGCCCCCGATGGAACAGCACAATCACTTTGCGCGGTGCTCCCGCAGCAAGGGCCGGCCAGTAGCGATAAAACAGCGACGTGTTGTCGCTGGTAGCAAAGTGGTGTTCCTGCGCAATGCGAGTCTCAACCATGAGATTTTTATCCTTGTGTACGTCGTAGCGTTAGTAGCAGAAATAGCGAATAAAGTGGAAAAACACCGGTGCGGTAAAAATCAGTGAATCAAGTCGGTCAAGAATGCCGCCGTGGCCCGGCAGCAGCGTGCCGCTATCTTTCACGCCAATATCACGCTTCACGGCCGACATCACCACATCACCGCAAAAACCGGTGACGCCGATGATTACCCCCGCCAACAGCGACATCCCCCAGCCAAGCGGCGTCATTAACGGTCCCAGCAGCAGTGCGGCCAGTGTCGTAGAGCCGATCCCGCCCAGCAGCCCGGCCAGCGTCTTGTTCGGGCTCACTTTTGGCGTCACCTTGATGCGCCCCAACGATTTGCCCCACAGATACTGCGCGACATCGTTAAATTCGGTGAGCCCAACAAGGTACAGCACCAGCAGCGCGCCGGTTTGCAGGCCGTCGGCGGGAAGTATTAGCAAAAAAGCAACATGGCTCACGGCAAAAACGGTGGTCATCAATCCCCAGTGCAACTGAGCCGCACTGTGTAAGAAGCCCTGAGTCTCGCCCACCAGCACCATCCGGGCAGGCAAAAAGAGAAAGGCATTAACCGGAATAAAAATAATGAACAGCCCATACCAGTCGATGCCGATTAACCCGTAGTTAATGGGGATAGCGATAAACATCCACAGTACGGGCATCCGGTCGGCATCGCGCGCAGGCACCAGCGTCAGAAACTCCTTTAACGCCAGCACGCTCACCAGCGCAAAGAAGGTTAACGCCAGCCAGCGGGGACTGATGAGCGCCAGAGAGAAGAGAACGACAATCACCCACCAGGTGCGGATGCGTAGGGTCAGCTCGCGCCAGTCTTTATTCGGTTTGCACCAGACCAACAGACCATTAATCAGCGTCGCCAGCAGCAGCACGGCGAAGACCGCGACCAGCGATTTTTCCAGCAGCATCATGGGTGATTCCCCGGAAGCACGCTGCGACAGCGGTTGATGATGGTCCAGATCAATAGCAGCGTGACAATCCCCCACGCGACATTGCACCACGCGATCAACTCCGGCCAGCCGCTCAGCGCCAGTCCCCAGGCGCCGAACACCAACGCGCGATCGCTCTTACCCATGGGGCCCGCATAGCTTCGCACGCCGTTAATCGCCTGCGCCAGAACCCCGGCGAATTCGCTGAAAACGGTGAAAAATAACATCGACAGCACCAGCAGCGGGCTGCTGCCAGGCAATAATATAAAGGGAAGATAGAGCGCGATATCGGATAAGACATCGCCGAATTCATTCAACAGCGCGCCGAGCCGGGTCTTCTGATGACATTCCCGGGCCAGCATGCCGTCCAGCGCATTTAGCGCCATACGGATAAACAGCACGACCGGCAGGAGCCAGAACAGTTCGGGATTGGGGAACAGCAGCAACAGACCGCCGGTGAGAAATGAGAGTGCCATCGCGGCCAGGGTAACCTGATTAGCGGTGATCTGTTTCTTCGCCAGGCAGAACATTAGCGGTCGCAACAGCGCCTGAAACGTCGGTTTCACGCAGTAGAGGGTCATTATCAGTCCTTGATAAGGCAAAGGACCATACTGCATCAGAGCGCTATCCGACCGCCACTGCGCTTACTATAACAACGCCAGTTTCAGAATTAATTCAGACTCTGGCGCGGATTCATGTTACTGCTGCGACTTCGGCTTCAGGTTTTCATCAAACTCCAGCCGCTTACGGTCGGGCTCTGCTTCGCTCAGCGGTTGCACCTCAAAAAGCGTGTTCTGGCAACGTTCTACCAGCACCTGATACTCACGGGTGCCCTGCTTTTTCCACGTCAGCTCCTGCTCAGTTAAGCTGCGAATCGCTTTCGCCGGGCTACCGACGATCAGATGGTTAGCGGGCATCTCAGCCCGCGCCTTCACAAACGCCGACGCGCCAACAATGCTATTTTCACCAATGGTCGCGCCGTCGATAATCACCGCGCTCATGCCAACCAGCGCATTACGCCCAATCACACAACCGTGCAGGATCGCGCCGTGGCCGATATGCCCGTCCTCTTCCACTACCGTATCCTGCCCCGGAAAACCGTGCATCACGCAGTTATCCTGAATGTTCGCCCCATCTTTCACCACGATACGACCAAAGTCGCCGCGCAGGCTGGCGTTAGGGCCAACGTAAACTCCTTTGCCGAGAATCACATCGCCAATCAGCACGGCAGTTGGGTGAACGTAGCTTTCGTTAGGTACGACGGGGATCATTCCGTCCATCTGGTAAATCGGCATGGCGTCTCCTGTTACGTATTAGCACGGTCTGCTCCCTCTCCCCAAAGGGGCGAGGGAACAGTGCGGCAATGTTTTCCCCTGCAGTGCAAAGAGTTAGCTCTTTTTCAGGCTAACCCACCAAAGCGTTGATAATAGAGCGGCCCCGGCGCAGGCAGTTCGCCCACCGAGCTTTCGCTTTTTTCACTGACAAAGGCCTGTGCCCCGGGTGCGACACGTTGATAGATATTGATACATAGCTGACGCGCGGTTTGTCCCAGCCAGTGAGCAGGCAGCAGCTCCTCTGGCAACAGCGGATCTTTTAACACCACGCGGCGGTAAAAATGGATCAGCAGCAGACGAATCTGGAAGCAACGCTCCGGCGTCAGTTCGTCCGCCTCGGCATCACGCAGCAGCGGCAACAACGGACGAAACAGGGTGATAAACGCCTCATACATGGCGTTTTGTTCGGTCAGATGCCAGCACTCTTCAACCCGTTCACGCAGCGCAGCGCGGGAGAGCGCCAGCGGCGAATGGGCTTCAAAACAGATAACATTTTCCGCCACTCCCGCTTCGTGAAGCAAGGACTGCACGTCGGCGAGCTTTTGCGACGGCGAGGCCAGCAGGCTTGGTGCCAGCGCGCCAAACCCCTGCCAGATCAGCTGCTTTTTGACTTCCGCGAGGGTGTTTCTTTCTAACCCTTCCGAGAGTAACAGCAGCCAGGTGCCGTCCCACTCCGGGGCGCTGGCGCGATAAATTTTGTTCTCGGCGCGACGGGTTAAGCGCAGACCTTTGTCGCTCAGCCGGTAAAAGCTGCGGCGTCCAATACGCACCACGTCCAGCCACTCCTCTTTATTGAGACGAAACAGCGCTGTGCGCACAAAGCGTTCGCCAAAGCCGAGTCCTTCAAGCAGTGCCGCGACGCTGCCGAGCCACACTTCCCCGCCGCGCTGGGATAAGCAGTCGCCGTATAACGAGGCGATAAGCGAGGTGCCGCTCACCGGCATCGCAGTCACCGCCTGCTGAATAAAGCTATCGAGTTTGTCCATATGATTCATTCTGTTGTTATTTTTGTCCTTTTTGAATCATAGCACAGGAAATCCCGGAGGCGGTGCTACGCACCTGTCCGGGCTACGAGCTTGAGACATCGGGTAGCCCGGACAGGCGCAACGCGCCGCCTCCGGGAAAAGGTGTTAACCGTTAGCGGCAGCTTTACGCAAATCAAACACCCGGCACGCCTTACCTTCGGAGCGAGGAATGCTGCCACAGTTAACGATGCTGACGTCGGTGGAAATCCCGACCATCGACTTAATGCGATGGCGCAGATGGTGGCAAATCTGACAGCGCTGCTCATGGTCCAGCGCCAGACCGCTCTCTTTTAGCTCCACGCGCACGGAAAGTGAATCAAGATGCCCACGGCGATCCACTTCCAGCTGGTAATGCGGGGCCAGATGTTCAATCTTGAGGATCTCTTCTTCCAGCTGCGACGGGAAGACGTTGACGCCGCGAATAATCAGCATGTCATCGCTGCGCCCACTGATGCGATCCATCCGGCGCATAGTGCGGGCGGTGCCCGGCAGCAGGCGCGTCAGATCGCGAGTGCGATAGCGGATCACCGGCAGCGCTTCTTTAGTCAGGGTGGTGAACAATAATTCACCATGCTCGCCGTCGGACAGCGGCGTGCCATCGTCCGGATTGACCACCTCAGGGAAGAAATGGTCTTCCCAGATAGTCGGGCCATCGCCGGTTTCAATGCATTCCATCGCCACGCCCGGCCCCATCACTTCGGACAGGCCGTAAATATCCAGCGCGGTAATCCCCAGACGACGCTCGATTTCGGCGCGCATTCCCGCCGTCCACGGCTCGGCGCCAAAGACGCCGGTACGCAGCGAGCAGCCGCGCGCGTCGCCGCCCATCTGGCGTTCGAGTTCTTCAATCAGATTCAGGCAGTAAGACGGCGTCACCATGATCATGTCAGGCTTGAAATCACGAATCAGCTGCGCCTGTTTCTCGGTTTGTCCACCGGACATCGGGATCACCGTGGCCCCTAAACGTTCCGCGCCGTAATGCGCGCCCAGGCCGCCGGTAAACAGGCCGTAGCCGTAGGCGACGTGGATTTTGTCCTTCGCCGTGCCGCCCGCCGCACGCAGGGAGCGCGCCACGATATTGGCCCAGGTGTCGATATCATTTTGCGTATAGCCGACGACAGTCGGTTTACCGGTGGTACCGGACGACGCGTGGATACGCACCACCTGCTCCATCGGCACCGCGAAGGTGTCGAACGGATAGTTATCACGCAGGTCCTGCTTAGTGGTGCAGGGAAACTTGCTCAGATCGCTCAGCTCACGAAAATCATCCGGGTGAACGCCCGCCGCGTCAAACTTACGGCGATACATCGGCACATTTTCATAGGCACGTTTGAGCGTCCACTTCAGACGTTCGGTTTGCAGAGCCTCTAATTCGTCACGCGATGCAGTTTCAATCGGATCTAATGTTGTTGTAGTTGTCATTTTGTAGGGTATCCGCAGGTCAATTAGCTCACACTCGCTCGAGGATCAGGGCAATGCCCTGGCCCACGCCAATACACATCGTACACAGCGCATAGCGTCCATTGCGTCGTTCCAGTTCCAGCGTTGCTGCCAGCACTAAGCGCACGCCGCTCATGCCCAACGGGTGGCCTAAGGCGATGGCGCCCCCGTTGGGATTCACGTGTTCAGCATCATCTGCCAGACCGAGCTGGCGCATCACGCCTAACGCCTGAGCGGCAAACGCTTCGTTCAGTTCAATCACATCCATATCGTTAATATTCAGCCCGGCGCGCTCCAGCACTTTACGCACTGCGGGCACCGGCCCCAGCCCCATAAACTTCGGCTCCACGCCCGCCGTGGCCATCGCCACGATGCGCGCTCGCGGCGTCAGCCCCTGCGCACTAGCCTGTTCTGCGCTGGCAATGATCATCGCCGCCGCGCCATCGTTCACGCCGGAGGCGTTGCCAGCGGTGATCACGCCGCCTTTGCGAAACGGGGTTTTCAGTTGAGAAAGCTGTTCGAGGGTAGTTTCCGCACGCGGATGTTCATCATCACGCACCGCGCTAACCGCGCCCTTCTTGGCGATAATCTGCACCGGCACAATTTCCTGCGCCAGAATACCGTCGCGCTGCGCTTTGGCGGTACGCTGCTGGCTACGGTAAGCAAAGGCGTCCTGGTCTTCGCGGCTGATATTTAACAATTCAGCTACATTCTCCGCCGTTTCCGGCATGCTGTCAGTTCCAAATTGTTGCTGCATGAGCGGGTTCACAAAACGCCAGCCGATGGTGGTATCGAACATCTCCGCCTGACGCTGGAATGGCGTGGTGGCTTTGCCCATCACAAACGGCGCACGGGACATGGATTCCACGCCACCGGCAATCAGCAGATCCGCATCACCGGCTTTAATCGCCCGAGCGGCAAAGCCGATCGCGTCCAGCCCGGAACCGCACAGGCGGTTGATGGTGGTGCCCGGCACAGAGTGCGGATAGCCCGCCAGCAGCGTCGCCATATGCGCCACGTTGCGGTTATCTTCCCCGGCCTGGTTGGCGCAGCCGAAAATCACATCGTCGATGGCGCTGGCGTCAAGCGCGGGGTTACGGCTGAGTAATTCCCGCAGCGGAATGGCCGCCAGATCGTCGGCGCGCACACCGGCCAGCGCACCGCCGTAGCGACCAATCGGGGTACGAATGCCGTCACAAATAAACGCGTCACGCATTAGACTTCTCCTGTAATAGTGCCGCCGATGCGGTGCGATTTGCCGCGAAACAGGGCCACGATTTTTTGCTGCTGGTTGATAATTTCAATGTCATAGACGCCGGTCAGCTTGCCCTGCTGCTTGACCCGCGCGGTGGCGGTCAGCAGCTCACCAACAAAGGCCGGACGCAGAAAATCGATGCTGGCGGCAGAGGCCACCGCCGCCAGCCCCTGGCTGTTGCAGGCGTAGGCGAATGCAGTATCGGCGAGCGAAAATAATTGTCCACCGTGGCAGGTTTGATGGCCGTTTAACATGTTCGGTGACACCGCCATGGTCATCTGCGCAAAACCTTCGTCCATTTCGATAATCTTGATACCCAGCGTTTTGGCACAGGTGTCGTTCTCGTACATGGCGCGAGCGTTGCGCCAGGCTTTGTTACTCATGACGCATCTCCAGTAGCGCTTTTTCGCGCAGCAGCGCACTCGGGCGATAGCGTTCTTCGCCGTAGTGTTGTTGTAAGTTTTCCAGCAGGCGCAGCACGCGCGCCCAGCCCAGCGACTCGCCCCAGGCAATCGGGCCCTGTGGGTAGTTGACGCCCAACCGCATGGCGGTATCGATGTCCTCGGTGCTGGCGACGCCTTTTTGCACTGCGTCCAGCGCTTCGTTCGCCAGCATCGCCACCGTGCGCCACACCAGCAGGCCCGGGTAGTCGGCAATGCGTAGCACTTTTTTGCCCTGCTGCTGGAAGAAATAAACCGCTTTGTCGGTAGCGGATTGCGGATTGGTGGCGGCACTTGCCAGCACCACCGTGTCGCCCGCCGCGTAGTCGTACACCACCACCGGGCGATTGTGTTGGACGCTTAAGGCCAGCGCGGTTTCGCCAGTGGTTTCCAGCAGCAGCACCTCGTCTAATTCGGTGACAACGTCACGCTCAATATTCTTTGCGGCACATTGCGCTGATAGCGCAGCCAGCGCCAGTTCCGGTTGTGCTTCCACAGGCCAGCGATAGACGCCGTGACCGCTTTTCTTCCCCAGACGTCCGGCGATGGCCAGCTCCTGTTGCAGCAGCGACGGCAGAAAACGACGGTCCTGCCAAAAGGCGTTAAACACTGAACAGGTCACGGCAAAATTGACGTCCTGACCGATAAGATCGGTTAAAGCCAGCGGCCCCATCGGAAACCCGCCGCCGTCGCGCAATGCGGCGTCAATCACTTCAGGTGCTGCCACCTGCTCTTCCAGTGCCCGCCAGGCTTCGGCATAAAACGGACGCGCCACGCGGTTGACGATAAAGCCCGGCGTTGAACGGCAGCGCACCGGCTGTTTGCCCCACGCGCTCACGCACTGGCACAGTTGCTCAACCACTTCCGTTGAGGTCGCCAGCCCGCTGACCACTTCGACCAGCTTCATCACCGGCGCAGGGTTAAAGAAATGCAGCCCGGCCACGCGCTCGGGGTGTTTGATTCCGGCGGCAATGGCGGTGATGGAAATCGACGAGGTATTGCTGGTCAACAGCGTCGACGGGGAGCAAATCTCCGCCAGCTGGCTGAACAGTGCCTGTTTGATCTCCAGGCGCTCGGACGCCGCTTCAATCACCAGCTGTGCGTCGGCAAGTTGATTCAGTTCAGTTGCTGGCGTGATACGCGCCAGCAGCGTCTGCGCCTGCTCAGCGCTGATTTTTCCGCGGCTGACGCGGGAATCCAGACGCTGAGCGATACCGTCGATAGCACGGGTAATCGCCTCAGCAGAAATGTCATACAGCAGCACCGAATGCCCGGCGCTGGCGGCAACCTCAATAATGCCCGCGCCCATGGTGCCACCGCCAATCACGGCGACCGTGTGAAGTGTTTGCGTCATGGCTTATTTCCCGCTGAACTGTGGAGGACGTTTGCCTAGGAAGGCGCTGACGCCCTCGCGGTAGTCGTCGCTGCGCCCGGCGAGGCGCTGGAAATCGCGCTCGACGTCAAGCTGGTCATCCAGGGAGTTGGTTTCTGCCAGCTGCAACGCTTTTTTGATAAGTCCTAAGCCGTAGGTGGGCTGGGAAGCCAGATGGCGCGCCAGCGTCAGGCTGGTGTCTTTCAGTTCCGCGTCATCCACCAGCTGCCAGATCATGCCCCACTGCGCGGCCTGTTCGGCGCTTAAGCTGTCGCCCAGCAGCATCAGCCCCATGGCGCGGGCACGGGTGGTGACGCGCGGCAGCACCCAGCTACCGCCGCAGTCCGGCACCAGGCCGAGCTTGCTGAACGCCATCACAAATTTGGCGGAGCGCGCCGCCAGCACGATATCGCAGCCCAGCGCCAGCGTGGCACCGGCGCCTGCCGCCACGCCGTTGACCGCGCAAATCACCGGCTTGGGCAGCGCGGCTAAGCGACGCACCAGCGGGTTATAAAAACGCTCCACCGACATACCTAAATCCGGCGCGGGGCCGCTCGGGTCGACGTTGCGGTCGTTCAGATCCTGTCCGGCGCAAAAACCGCGTCCGGCACCGGTAATCAGCAGGCAGCGAATGGTGTCGTCGCGTTCGGCCTGCTTGAGACATTCAGAGAGCTGCTGGTGCATGGCGTCGTTAAAGCTGTTGAGCCTGTCCGGGCGGTTCAGGGTAATCGTCATCACGCCCTGGTCGATATCGCTAAGAATGAATGCGTCCACGGTTAACGTCCTTTGAAAGCTGGGGTGCGTTTTTCTAAAAAGGCAGCGATGCCTTCGCGACGGTCTTCGGTGGCGCTGAGCAGCGTAAACAGCTGGCGCTCCTGCATTAGCCCAGCCTGCAAACTCACTTCCTGCGCCAGACGCAGCGACTGCTTGGCGGCACGCAGCGCCAGCGGCGAGTGGCGGGCAATCGTCGCCGCCAGTTTCAGCGCGTATTCGTCAGAAAGGTTGGCCGGATGGATATCGCTGACCAGCCCGGCCTGCTGCGCGCGTAGGGCACCAATGGTTTCACCGCTCAGCACCATGCGGCTGGCCAGCCCTTTGCCGACGCTACGAATCAGGCGCTGGGTGCCGCCCGCCCCCGGCATGGTGCCGAGGGTGATTTCCGGCAGACCAAAGCGCGCGTTATCTCCGGCAATCACCAGGTCACACAGCAGCGCCAGCTCGCAGCCCGCACCCAGCGCATAGCCGTTGACCACCGCAATCAGCGGCTTATTGAAGGTATCGATACGCGCCCATAAGCGCGGGCGAATATCGTCAAAGGTGGCGGGCAGGTCTTTATCCGCCATTTCATTAAGATCCGCGCCCGCCGCGAAGTAGCGCGGGTTACCACTTATCACGCAGACGCTAACGCTTGAGTCTGCCGAAGCACTTTCCAGCGTCTCGGCAATCTGCGTCAGCAACGCGTTATTCAGCGCATTACGCGCCTGCGGACGGTTCAGAGTTAGCTGTAAAACGCGGTCGTGACGGGTTATCAGCAGTTCGCTCATGCCATCCCCCGCGCATCAAAGTCGACTATCACATCGCCGCTGGTCGGCAGCGCCTGACAGCTCAGCACATAACCCGCCGCCAGTTCATCGGCTTCGAGGCTGTAGTTCGCCGCCATCGCTACTTCGCCGCGCACCACTTTGCATTTGCAGGTAGCGCAGACGCCGCCTTTGCAGGCAAACGGCAGGTCGGCACCCTGGCGCAGCGCGGCGTCGAGAATGCTGTCGTCTTCCGCTGAAAGGGAAATCAGACGTTCGCGACCGTCCTGACGCAACGTGACCGTGCGTCCTTCAGCCTGGACGCCGGTGGCGCGCTTGACGCTGGTTCCCGGCGTATTGAAACGCTCGAGGTGAATGGCTTTTTCCGGCATCCCCAGCGCACACAGCGTGGTTTCAGCATCGTCCATCATCGCCGACGGACCGCAGATAAAGGCGTCGTCAAAGCGGCTGAAATCGAGCAGATGTTCAGACAGCGCGCGCAGTTTGTCGCCGTCAATGCGACCTTGTAACAGGTCGCTGTCCATCGACTCCTGGCTGAACAGATGAATCACCTGTAAACGCTGCGGATAGCGGTCTTTCAGGTCAGCCAGCGCCTGGCGGAACATCATGCTGTGGCTGCTACGGTTGCCGTAAATCAGAGTGAAGCGGCTGTCGGGTTCAATCGTCAGCGTGGCTTCGATTATCGCCATCATCGGCGTGATGCCGGAACCAGCAGCAATTGCCAGATATTCGGCCTGCCGTTCAGCCTGTGGCTGGTAGCCGAAGTGGCCCTGCGGCACCATCACCTCAAATGCCATGCCCTGCTGGATATCGCTCTGGGCAAAGCGCGAGAAACGCCCGCCGTCGATGGCTTTCACCGCCACGCTGATTTCAGACGGCGAGCGGCTGCGGCAGATGGAGTAGCAACGGCGTAGTTCTTCGCCGCCAAGGCGAGTTTTCAGCGTCAGATGCTGGCCCGGCCGAAACGCGTATTGATTACGCAGCGCGTCGGGAATGGCAAAAGTGATGGTCACCGCATCGCGGGTTTCCGGCTCAACGTTTGCCACGGTAAGCGAATGAAATGTTGTCATCGCGACCTCAAATGCATTTAAAGTAATCAAAGGGTTCACGGCAGCTTTCGCAGCGATACAGCGCTTTGCAGGCCGTGGAACCGAATTCACTGATAAGCGAAGTGTGGGTGCTGCCGCAGCGCGGACAGAGCACATCCTTCGGCATCTCGTCGGCGTGACAGGCGTGGGCCTGCGGCGGGCTGATGCCGTACTGGCGCAGGCGTTCGCGGGCGTCCGGGCTCATCCAGTCGGTGGTCCACGGTGGCTCAAGCTGCAACACAATGTGCACCGGCGTGTAGCCGTGCTCGGTCATCATCGCGCGAATTTCACCTAACAGATGTTCGGTTGCCGGGCAGCCGGAATAGGTTGGCGTGAAGCCAATCACCCAGACGTCGCCGTGACGATCTACACTGCGGACCATGCCGAGGTCGGTAATGGTCAGCACCGGGACTTCCGGGTCGGGGATAGCGCTTAGCAATCCCCAAACGGTGTGCACCTCTGCGGGTGCGATGGCGGCAATATGTTGCATAGCGACCTCCGTTTACCACTGCTGACCTGGGTAGGCACGCTGCAGGTACTGCATCTCTGCCAGCATCGGCCCCAGATGTTCACTGTGCAGCCCCTGTTTGCCGCCGCTGCGAAACGCCGTTTCTTGCGGGATCTGCAAACCAGAATCGAGCAACGCGGTGTGCACCGTCGCCTGCCATTGGGCCTGTAGTTCACGCGGATCGACGGCGATCCCCTGCTCAACTAAGGCGATCTCCAGCTCATCGGCCAGGAACAGCTCGCCGGTGAAACGCCACAGGCTATCAACCGCCTGCTGCATCAGGTTTGCCGAGTGTTCGGTGCCGTTGCCCAGACGTTCCAGCCAGCCGCGGCTAAAGCGCTGGTGATAGCGCACTTCTTTCAGCCCTTTGGCGGCGATGGCGGCAAGCTGCGCGTCACGGCTGTTCACCAGGCGGCTGAACAGCGCCACGTGCCAGACGTCGATAAAGAACTGTCGGGCGATGGTGTCGGCAAAGTTGCCGTTCGGCTGTTCGACCAGCAGCAGATTGCGGAACTGGCGTTCATCGCGACCAAAGGCCAGCGTGTCTTCGTCGCCGCTGCCGTTAAGCTCGGCGGCATAGCTGAGAAAATTGCGCGCCTGACCGAGCAGATCGAGGGCAATATTGGTCAGCGCCAGATCAATCTCCAGCTCCGGCGCATGACCGCACCATTGGCCTAAACGCTGGGCCAGCACCAGGCCGTTATCGCCCAGACGCAGGGCATAGGTTGCAACGGGATTTGAGTTATTCATCGTTGCCTCACATATGTTCCATGCCGTCCGGCACGGTGTAGAACGTCGGATGGCGGTAGACTTTGCTCTCTGCCGGGTCGAAAAACGCGCCGCGTTCTTCCGGCTGCGAGGCAACGATTTCGCTCGCCTTCACCACCCAAATCGAACAGCCTTCGCTGCGACGGGTGTAGGCATCGCGCGCGTTTTCCAGCGCCATCTGGTCATCGGCGGCGTGAAGGCTGCCGACGTGACGGTGAGATAAACCTTGTTTGCTGCGGACAAACACTTCATATAACGGCCAGTATGTTTTGCTCATCTTTATTCTCCTTAGGCGGCGTCGCGGGCCTGCTGTTTTTCGGCATGCGCCAGCGCGGCTTCGCGCACCCATGCCCCCTCTTCCCAGGCCTTGCGTTTTGCGCCCAGACGCTCATGGTTACAAATCCCACGCCCGTTGATGACTTCGTTAAGTTCCTGCCAGTCAATCTCGCCGTAGCGGTAGTGACCGGTGGCTTCGTCAAGCGTCAGATCGGCGTCCGGCACCTGCATGCCGAGGATTTCCACCTGCGGGACTGTGTTGTCGACAAAGCGCTGACGCAGTTCGTCGTTGGAATGCAGTTTGATTTTCCACGCCATGCTGCGGGCGCTGTTCGGCGAGTTGCCGTCGCTCGGGCCGAACATCATCAGCGCGGGCCACCAGAAGCGGTTGATGGCGTCCTGTAACATCTGACGCTGTTCTTCGCTGCCTGCCGCCAGCGCCATGCAGGCTTCAAATCCCTGACGCTGGTGGAAGCTCTCTTCTTTGCAGATTTTGACCATCGCCCGGGCATACGGGCCGTAGGAGGTACGGCACAGCGCCACCTGATTGACAATCGCCGCACCGTCGACCAGCCAGCCGATAACGCCGATATCCGCCCAGGTGAGCGTCGGGTAGTTAAAAATGGAGGAGTACTTCATCTGCCCGTCGAGCATCTTCTGATACAGATCTTCACGGGCGCAGCCGAGGGTTTCGGCGGCGCTGTAGAGGTACAGGCCGTGCCCGGCTTCATCCTGCACTTTCGCCAGCAGAATCGCTTTGCGGCGAAGCGTTGGGGCGCGGGTTATCCAGTTACCTTCCGGCAGCATGCCGACGATTTCTGAATGCGCATGCTGACCAATCTGGCGGATCAGCGTTTTGCGATAGGCGTCCGGCATCCAGTCCTGCGGTTCGATGGCTGTATCCTGCGCGATGCGCTGGTCAAAGCGTTTTTCTTCTGTCACGTCATCACCTTATGATTCCGATAAATTCAACAAATCAATTTTTGCGAATCACTTTGTTTTATAAAAGTTACATCTTAGTTAAATAAAACCACAAATTTTGTTTGTGCATTTTGTGATGAGTACCGCAAAGGCTTTTAACAATTCCTTTATAAACAGGATGATGTCGCTATTGGAGAAGGTGTTCGCGATCGCATTGTTAACAAATTATTAAAATCAGGCTTGCATTTTATGATTCAGAAAAGAACTATTTATAGCGAGATTACGTAACATATCTGGAGAATAACCATGCAGCAGTTAGCCAGCTATTTATCCGGCGCCTGGCAGACCGGCCGGGGCCGCACCCGCACCATTCATCACGCCATCAGCGGCGAAGCGCTGTGGGAAGTGACAAGCGAAGGGCTGGATATGGCGCAGGCGCGCCGCTTCGCCATCGAGCACGGCGGCAAAGCGTTACAGGCGATGACCTTTATTGAACGCAGCGCGATGTTAAAAGCGGTGGCGAAACATCTGCTGGAGCTGAAGGCCGATTTCTATGCTATCTCCGCCGAGACCGGCGCGACGCGTGCGGATAGCTGGGTGGATATTGAAGGCGGTATCGGCACCCTCTTCACCTACGCCGGGCTGGGCAGCCGCGAGCTGCCGGACGATACCCTGTGGCCGGAAGATGAGCTGATCGCGTTGTCCAAACAGGGCGGCTTTGCCGCGCGCCACGTGCTGACCTCAAAATCCGGCGTGGCGGTGCATATCAACGCCTTTAACTTCCCGTGCTGGGGAATGTTAGAAAAGCTGGCCCCAACCTGGCTTGCCGGGATGCCCGCGATCATCAAACCGGCCACCGCCACCGCGCAGCTGACTCAGGCGATGGTCAAAGCGATTGTCGACAGCGGGCTGGTGCCGGACGGCGCGATTAGCCTGATTTGCGGCGGCGCGGGGGATCTGCTCGACCAGCTTGATCATCAGGACGTGGTGACCTTTACCGGCTCGGCAAAAACCGGGCAGCAGCTGCGCGTTCACCCGAATCTGGTGGCGAAATCTGTCCCCTTCACCATGGAAGCGGACTCGCTGAACTGCTGCGTGCTGGGCGAAGATGTCACGCCGGAACAGCCGGAATTCGCGCTGTTTATCCGCGAAGTGGTGCGCGAGATGACCACCAAAGCCGGGCAAAAATGTACCGCCATTCGCCGCATTATCGTGCCGCAGGCGCAGGTCAACGCGGTGCGCGAGGCGCTGATTGCCCGCCTGCAAAAAGTGGTGGTCGGCGACCCGGCGCAGGAAGGCGTGAAGATGGGCGCGCTGGTCAATAGCGAACAGCGTCAGGACGTAC
The DNA here is from genome assembly GCF_014103785.1 of Klebsiella sp. RHBSTW-00215. Lineage (NCBI taxonomy): Bacteria > Pseudomonadati > Pseudomonadota > Gammaproteobacteria > Enterobacterales > Enterobacteriaceae > Klebsiella > Klebsiella sp. RHBSTW-00215. The sequence goes on along the minus strand of NZ_JABXQS010000001.1, from coordinate 4,336,229 downwards.
AGGATAACGTCAATCGTCTGGTGGAAGCCGGATGTGAAGTACTACTGGGCGGCAAAGCCGATCTTAACGCTGCTGGCGCATTCTTCCCGCCGACGCTGTTGTTCTGCCCGCAGCCGGATGAAGTGGCGGCAGTACACGCCATTGAAGCGTTTGGCCCGGTGGCGACGCTGATGCCGTATCAGAATAGCGAGCACGCGATGGCGCTGGCACGTGCCGGTGAAGGTAGCCTGGCGGGAACCTTAGTGACGGCAGATGGTGATTTGGCGCGTCAGTTTATTCTCGGTGCCGCAAGGGCGCACGGGCGTATTCAGGTGCTGAACGAAGAGTCATCGGTGGAATCCACCGGTCACGGCTCCCCGCTGCCGCAGTTGGTACACGGCGGCCCGGGACGCGCGGGCGGCGGCGAAGAACTCGGCGGCCTACGAGCGGTGAAGCACTACATGCAGCGCACCGCGATTCAGGGCAGCCCGACCATGCTCGCCGCCATCGGCCAGCAGTGGGTGCGCGGCGCGCAGGTGGCGGAAGACCGCATTCACCCGTTCCGCAAATACTTTGAAGAGATCCAGCCGGGCGACAGCCTCCTCACCCCACGCCGCACGCTGACCGAAGCAGATATCGTCAACTTTGCCTGCCTGAGCGGCGATCACTTCTACGCCCATATGGACAAAATTGCCGCCGCCGAGTCGATTTTTGGCGAACGCGTGGTGCACGGCTACTTCCTGATTTCTGCCGCCGCCGGGCTGTTTGTTGATGCGGGCGTCGGCCCGGTTATCGCCAACTACGGCATGGAAAACCTGCGCTTTATCGAGCCGGTAAAACCGGGCGACACCATTCAGGTACGCCTGACCTGCAAACGCAAAACGGTGAAACGCCAGCGCAGCGCCGACGAGAAAGCCACCGGCGTGGTGGAATGGTCGGTGGAGATTTTCAATCAGCATCAGCAGGCGGTGGCGCTGTACTCCATTTTGACGCTGGTCGCGCGTCAGAACGGGGATTTCCCTGCGTAAGTTCCGTGCGATTGCCCGGTGGCGGCTAGCGCCTTACCGGGCCTACATTTGAGTTTGTAGGCCGGATAAGGCGCAAGCCGCCATCCGGCAAAACACCGACACAATCACCTGAATGCCTCTGCGGAGGCATTTTTTGTAACTGGCATAACTGACCAATAACCTGGCAAGCGTGAGCAAACGCCTCGTGACGTTTGGCTGTTAGGTTAAGAGACTGGAACCGAAAAGCCCGGCACGGCACAACATAACGATAAGATGAGGTCATAATGTCTAACGCTTTGATTCAAAAGACACGCAAAACCGCAATGGCGCTGGCTATCGCCCTGTGTTGCGTCGGGACTGGCCCGGCGTTCGCCCACGGTGGTGAAGCGCATATGGTCCCGATGGACAAAACGCTGCAAGACTTTGGCGCTGATGTTCAGTGGGATGATTACGCGCAGGTGTTTACCCTGATTAAAGACGGTGCCTATGTGAAGGTGAAGCCGGGGGCGAAAACCGCGATCCTCAACGGCAAGTCGCTGAACTTACAGGTGCCGGTGGTGATGAAAAACGGCAAAGCGTGGATATCTGAAACCTTTATCAACGACGTTTTCCAGTCCGGGCTCGATCAGACCTTCCAGGTCGAAAAAGTCCCTCACCCGCTGAACTCGCTGTCATCAGCAGAGATTGGCGAAGCGGTCACTATTGTTAAAGCCGCGCCAGAGTTCCAGGCCAACACGCGCTTTACCGAAATCTCCCTGCACGAGCCGGACAAAAAAGCGGTGTGGGATTTTGCCCTCAACGGCACGCCGGTTAACGCTCCGCGCACCGCCGACGTGGTGATGCTCGACGGTAAACATGTGATTGAAGCCGTGGTCGATCTGCAAAACAAAAAGATCCTCTCCTGGACGCCGATTAAAGACGCGCACGGCATGGTGCTGCTTGATGATTTCGCCAGCGTACAGAACATCATTAACGCCAGCACCGAATTTGCTGACGTGCTGAAAAAACACGGCATCCAGGACACCAGCAAAGTCGTCACCACCCCGCTCACCGTCGGTTACTTCGACGGTAAAGACGGCCTGAAGCAGGACGCGCGCCTGCTGAAAGTGGTCAGCTATCTTGATACCGGCGATGGTAACTACTGGGCGCACCCGATTGAAAACCTGGTCGCCGTCGTTGACCTTGAGCAGAAAAAAATCATCAAGATTGAAGAAGGCCCGGTGATCCCGGTACCGATGCAATCACGCCCGTATGATGGCCGCGACCGCGTGGCAAAATCGGTGAAACCGCTGGAAATCATCGAACCGGAAGGCAAAAACTACACCATCACCGGCGATATGGTGCACTGGCAGAACTGGGACTTCCACCTGCGCCTGAACTCGCGCGTCGGGCCGATTCTCTCGACCGTGACCTATAACGACAACGGTAAAAAACGTCAGGTGATGTACGAAGGATCGCTCGGCGGGATGATCGTGCCTTACGGCGACCCGGACGTGGGCTGGTACTTCAAAGCGTATCTGGATTCCGGCGATTACGGTATGGGCACCCTGACCTCGCCAATCGTGCGCGGCAAAGATGCGCCGTCTAACGCCGTGCTGCTGGATGAAACCATCGCCGATTACACCGGCGCGCCGTCGACCATTCCGCGCGCCGTCGCCATCTTCGAACGCTACGCCGGGCCGGAGTACAAACACCAGGAGATGGGCAAACCGAACGTCAGCACCGAGCGCCGCGAACTGGTGGTGCGCTGGATAAGTACCGTCGGCAACTACGACTATATCTTTGACTGGGTGTTCCACGAAAACGGCACCATCGGCATCGACGCCGGGGCCACCGGCATTGAAGCGGTGAAAGGCGTGCTGGCGAAAACCATGCACGATCCGAGCGCCAAAGACGATACCCGCTACGGGACGCTGATCGACCATAATATTGTCGGCACCACCCACCAGCATATTTACAACTTCCGCTTAGATCTCGACGTCGACGGCGAAAATAACACCCTGGTGGCGATGGACCCGGAAGTGAAGCCAAACACCAGCGGCGGCCCGCGCACCAGTACCATGCAGGTGAATCAGTACAGCATCGACAGCGAGCAGAAAGCGGCGCAGAAGTTTGACCCGGGCACCATCCGCCTGCTGAGCAATACCACCAAAGAAAACCGCATGGGCAATCCGGTTTCGTACCAGATTATCCCTTATGCAGGCGGCACGCATCCGGTGGCGACCGGCGCAAAATTCGCCCCTGACGAGTGGATTTACCACCGTCTGAGCTTTATGGATAAGCAGCTGTGGGTCACCCGCTATCATCAGGATGAGCGTTACCCGGAAGGCAAATACCCGAACCGTTCAATTCACGACACCGGTCTGGGGCAGTATGCGAAGGACGATGAGTCGCTCGATAATAACGATGACGTGGTGTGGATCACTACCGGTACCACCCACGTGGCACGTGCCGAAGAGTGGCCGATTATGCCGACGGAATGGGCGCATGCGTTGTTGAAACCGTGGAACTTCTTTGATGAGACGCCGACGCTGGGTGAGAAGAAGAAGTAAGGTAGATTAGAGGCTAAACGGCGATAAATCCCCCGGGTTTAGCGCCGTTTTTTTTGTTTTAGGAGCGGGTTTGTGCCAGATATAGTCATTCACACCCTGAGAGTTACACTTTTAAGTGATTCAGGGTATGCGCTTACTGGTTACGAATATTGTGCCAGAATCATGTGGTTTGATGATTGCCGCTTTGCTTTCGAGCCAGTAAGTGCTCCACGTTCGCTAACGAATACTCAGGGCATGCAGAAAAACTGCTGACTATATTTCTTTCGAAGAGCGTGGAATGCATACCAATCCTCGATTTAAAGGAGCTGGTGATGACTGCGATTAATCAGTTTGCTGCTCATGTTGGTCTGGACTGGGCGGATAAAAAACACGATGTCTGCGTTCAGTTTAAAAACGGCAAGCGCATATTCCAGGTGGTTGAACACACTCCGGAAGCACTTGATATCTGGCTCAACGAGTTGCACCAAAAGGTGAAAGGCAGGATCGCTATCGCCCTTGAGCTGAAGAAAGGCCCGGTGGTGTATGCTCTCCAGAAGTACCCATTTGTCACTGTTTTTCCTGTGCACGCGTTGTCACTGGCCCGCTATCGGCAGACCTTCTGGCCAAGCGGTGCTAAGGATGATCCACAGGATGCTGAGTTAGCATTAGAGCTAATGCTACGCTATCCCCAAAAGATAAAAGCCATAGAACCCGACAATGGCAATATCCGATTACTTCAACAGTTAGTTGAGCAGCGTCGACTGCTGGTTGAGGACAAACGCCGCTTTGTGAATCGACTCATCAATACGCTAAAACAGTATTATCCTCAGCCCCTGGAGTGGTTCTCACATCGGGGTAGCTTACTGTTGTGTGAGCTGATTATCCGGTGGCCCAGTCTGCAACAACTGAAACGAGCCAGGCGCGACACGATTCGCAACTTTCTGAATGCCAAAGGTGGCCGCGCAATGGCCCTTACCGAGCAACGTGTTGCGAATATTGATAACGCGATCCCATTGACGACAGACCTGAGTGTTATAGAGGCTAATGCTTTGATGGCAACAGCACTGGCGACACAAATTAAAGTCGTGAGTGAAATCATCAAAACCTATGACGAACGAATCGAAACGCTGTTTGACACATTGCCAGATGCTGGGCTGTTCAAATCACTTCCGGGCATGGGGCCGTGTATGGGCCCACGTATGCTTGCTGCACTTGGTGATAACCGTGATCGGTTTAACAGCGCTGAAGAAATTCAAAACTATGCAGGTATTGCACCGGTGACCGAACGAAGTGGCCAGAAATCATGGGTTCACTGGCGATGGCAATGTGCCAAGTTCGTCAGGCAGACCTTTGTTGAATGGGCTGCCAAGACGGTTAATTCATCATACTGGGCCAAACTTTATTACCAGAGACAGCGAGAAAAAGGGAAATCGCATCAATCAGCAATCCGGGCTCTGGCGTTTAAATGGATAAGGATCATTTACCGCTGCTGGAAGACCAGAACCCGCTACGACGAAGCTAAATATTTGCTGACACTGGAAGCGCGAAAGTCGCCCTTACTGAAGCCATAAAAAGCTTGTCGAATGTCTCAGGGCGTGAAGCGGACTTTGTTTGCACAGTGTTATATTGTTCCCAGTAGCAGTTCATTAGGTATGCGGTTCGCGCAATGAGGGGCTGTCTGGCACTGATTAAAGATGGAAACATGAATGACAGGTGATTTGATCGCGGTTTCTGCTATTGGCGTAGCTATCCTGTTTGGTGCAATAAGCCCGGGAGCTAGCTTTCTTCTCGTTGCCCGAATGGCAATGTCCAGTTCGAGACGGACGGCTTTATCTGTTGCTGCAGGTATGGGTTTTGGTGCGTCTGTTTTTGCTGCAATAGCGCTAGCAGGTCTCCACACCCTGTTGACTCTGATCCCATCACTTTACACAGGACTTAAGGTTGCAGGCGGTTGCTATCTTTTATGGCTGGCGTTGAAAATGTTTCGTCGTCCTTCAAATCATTTTAATAATTCTGCCGGTACACAGGAAGTAAGCGTTTCGAAAGCTTTTATGACTGGCTTTTTTACGCAAATCAGCAATCCCCATACTGCGCTGGTATTTGCCAGTATTTTTTCCGCAGCGTTGAGCAAAAATATTCAGCCTGTTATGTACATCATCCTGCCCGCAATGGCATTCGTTATTGATGTGCTCTGGTATGCAGTCGTTGCATGCTTATTATCAACTGACGGGCCACGTAAGGCTTACATTAAATATCGTCATTTTATAGATAAACTCAGCGGAGGCTTTATGGCCTTTTTGGGAATACGATTACTGTTAAAGTGAGTCTGACTAGTACGACGTAGTCTGGTGATACGAAGTGTTCATTTCGTCTTTTCGCTCATAGCTGCTAGTCAAATATCTCGCATTAAGCATGTGAGATGACAGTGTCTGACTGATGGGCAGAATTACCGGACAGCCCTGGGGAGACATTTCCGGGAGACAATCAATGGGAAACATTTTAATGTGAGAGTTTAGGCGGGTCACTGAGTATGTATTACCACATGCCATTGGAAGAATGATCCATGCCACCTGCGAGTGTGGAACAACCAAAAGCCTACTGCACCGGAGGATGTCTTACCATGTTGACTAATCTCAGTAGAGATGAAAGTAAAAGACTTGCGGCTATCGACTTGTTGAAAAATCCTGACAAAGGTCGGGATGATGCGTTAAAAAAATATACTCATCTAATATGCCACTTGCTGAACATGCCGATGAGCTTTGTTTCTATTCTCGATGAAGAAAAGCAATATATCAAATCCGCTCAAAATATCGCCACCACGGAAACCCGCCTGAGCGAGGCATTTTGCGTACAGCCCCTGAAACAGAGTAAAACATTCATTTGTCATGACACTCATCAGCACCCTACCTTTCATGACTATCAGGCGGTAAAAGAAGATCCATTCATTCGCTTTTATGCAGGGTGTCCACTTAAAACTCAGGATGGAGTACCGATAGGAACCTTGTGTATCTTCGATACTCAACCCAGGGAACTTTCAGACAAGCAGCTCGATCTTTTTGAAAAGATGGCAGGGCTTATATCAGATTTCCTGGCCTCCTGGCACTCGGTAGGCTATACCGATGTCGTCACACTATTACCCAATCGTCAGCGCCTGCTGAAGGACATTGAGGTGTCGGCGGCGAGCACCTTCCGGCTGGTCATCATTGACTGCATTGATATGCCCTTTGCCTACGAGATGGCCCGCTCATTGGGGATGATTGCCGTAGAAAACTTACTTCGGGACATGACCGTCGAACTGCAGGCACGTCTTCCCATGGCGGGCCAGCTTTACGCCGTGGCGGTCGGACGATTTGCTTTTTTTACGCCTGAACCTACGGCCCTGTCACTGAAAAACATTGCACAAAACCTTCAGGGAACCCAGGCCAGGATTGGCCCGGAAGTTCCCCTGGATTTGGATATTCACATGGGTGACTCCGGGCTTTGCGACAGCACCCTGACGCCGAATGAAATTCTGCGTCGTGCGGTGAGCGCATTGCATGAGGCGATAAGCCAGGGGCACCGTTTTACCACCTATAATGACGCCCTGGATACCCGCAAAAAGAGAGATTTCAGCCTGCTGACCGAACTCAGACAAACGCTGAAGGGAAACCAGGGCTTATATCTGGTCTATCAGCCGAAAATCTCACTGGCGACCGGGCGCGTGACGGGTGCTGAAGCGCTGGTCAGATGGAAGCATCCGACCAACGGCGAAGTCCTGCCCGGCGAATTTATCCCGCTGGTCGAAAAAACCAGCCTGATGCGTGAGCTCACGGCCTGGGTTATCGATCGTACTATCGCGCAGCTGAGCGAGTGGCGGGACCAGGGACTTACTCTGCCAGTGTCAATTAATCTGGCCGCCAGTGACTTTTCTCGGCCCGATTTCGCTGAGGAGCTTGAACAGAAACTGCGGAATGCGTCTCTTGACCCGGCGCTGCTGGGGTTGGAGTGTCTGGAAACAGAGAAGATGCTTGAAAGTCCGACCGCGCTAAACGGACTAGACATGCTCAAAAAACGCGGATTTAAAATTTCTCTGGATGACTTTGGATCGGGATACAGCAACATTAATTACCTGCGACAAATCCCGATGGACATCATCAAGCTTGACCGCTCTATTGTGAGTAAGGTTGCCCACGACAAGGCAAGCCGCATCGTTGTTCGCAACGTTATCACCCTCCTCAAGCAACTCGACTATATCGTTCTGGCCGAAGGAGTCGAGGAAGCCAGTACTGTTGATATTTTAAGAAAGCTGGGCTGCGATGAAGTTCAGGGCTATTTTTTTGCCAAACCAATGACCCCCGATGTTTTTGAAACCTGGTATCATGGTAAAGACAATGCCTTAAAGTGAGCGAGCATTAAGTAAATACGTATGCACGCCTGCCCGTAATATATGAATAAGAAGGGAACTGGTCATCCTGACCAGCTCTCTATTGATTATCAGACGCCAATGATAGTCCTGCATCCGGGTAATCATGACAAATTCTAAAGACCGCTATTCGCTCTCCACAGACCTTCAGATCCAAGAGCTTGTCCGCTGTGAGCCAAAAGCGGACAATCCTGATACTGAAATTTGAACTGTGGGGAACTCCATCATAGTGCGGCGTCGTCCTAAAACAGCAACATATCATTTATCGCTCAGGTATCCATGTGTCTGCTTCGCTGTCTTCAGGATAATAATAACCATTAGGTATTGATTGTAGTTCTATCAGGCTGCCCCATGGAGCCTTAAAGTATACGCTGGCATTACCATCGGTATCTTCATGACGCGAATTTTCATGAATTTCCGAAAGGAACTGGCCTCCCGCTGCCCTGACTCTTTCCAACGCGTATTGTATATCGTCCACATAAAGTGAAATGTGGTTCCAGCCAAAGTCCTGTAGCCCTACCGGCTGCGCCTGTTCTCTGCTTACTATCTCAAAAAGCTCCAGATTTGGACCATTACCAATTCTCAGCAACCGCTGTTTGATAATCATTGAGCCTTCTGTCAGGCCCAACTGCCTTTCGGTATCAGCCCCTTCTCTTGGGGAATCGCTATCGGTCAGGCCGTCATAAACAAACCTGGCATCCAATGCCTTTTGCAAAAATTCAGTTGCCTGCTGCAGGTTTGGAACCGTTAGACCCACATGATTTATGCCTCTGCTAACGGTACGTTTTTCTCTATTTATCATATGTATACTCTGGTTAAAAATTTAAATGAATCAAACAGAGTTTAGTACAATTTTCATTTAAGAAACGCAATGCCTGATAATTTGTAAATTTTCTGTCGCAAAAAAACATCCGTAGTTCGCTCCTTACGAACAGCTAAAGACCATAATTAATACTCGCCTTCAAATTTAAGTGACATCATGACGGCTATACATGTAAGGGCTTCAGTGTTTATTCAGCAATATCAGGCATAATTATTCTCCACCAATGAGGTTTCATATCTTGAAATGAATGGGATGATGGCGAAAATAAGTCGCGTTGGTTGTGGTCAAATATACCGCTCAGCAAAGCAGTTACCTGAGAGTCATCAATAGCACCGACCGAGGTCCCACACCGGGCGCAAAATGCCCTGGATGAAGCTGCTGATGAGCGGAACAGCGATGGTTCCCCCTTCGGCAGTCCATTCAACATCTGCGGAGTCAAATTCAATCCATACTGCGGTCTGACAGCCAGTATGTTTCTGGCACATATCGCAGGAACAGGAATGAGGGGAAGAAGGATTTATCGCTGTGAATCTGATGACCCCACATAAACATCCACCTGACAATTTCATATCCATCGAGCCCTTGTAGAATGTTCAGAGAGACAAAGATAGCATCGACCACTCCTCACAGCGGAACCTCAAATCAGTCAGTTAGTCCGCTCAGTGCCAGGGAGAGACGTTGCAAATTATCAGGTGCGTTAATACATGGCGCGCTGACTGGCTCTTACAGATTCGACTGAACAGCCTTGAGCGTCCGTATTCGAATCCAGCCGCTTCCTGCACGTATCGCCAACCAGTACGCGGCCATTTTTAGCTGAGTGACTCTATCCGAACAGTAGATGAACGTTTCAGTACATAGCTCATACTGACCTTTTTTCAGTTCCGCTACCCGATAGCGCAGTAAAAGTTTCGCGCTACCCGCCATTGCAGATGTCTGATAATCGTTAGCATCTGGCACGTTTTCCAGACCGAAATCTGCACGCCAGAATTTTCCTCGTAAGCCGTAGCAAAGTTCAGACGATGACTTTTCCAGAAGAGTAAAGCTGTGCAGGCCAAAGCTATTAACCGCCTGATTTTGCTGACTGTGCCGTAATTTCTGTGGGAGCTGTCGCATAAACATTAATAACCGGATGACGGGATCTTGATGAATATCGAATTCTGTAACCAGCGGCAGAATTTTTTCAGGCGAGTTCGTCTCAATGATGGCACTGTGCTTCTCATAAAACTGGAACTGAGGCAAGAAAGCGGGAACATCATACCAGCCAGCAAGCGCTTTACGGGTAACGAATCCAGGATTAACCATATGACTTCCTTGCTATATTTTTTTAGCTTAGCCAAAGTAACATATTCGAGCCATTTCAATGATTGCTCTGCCTACTAATTCTTCTTGTAATTGTATATTACGCACTCTTCACTTGATTTAGCAAGAAAGTATAAATTCTTTGGCGATGGGGGAGTTCCATTTATCCACTTATCCTCAAATTTTTCAATTTCGCACTTTTGAGTGTTCGAGTTATAAATTATCGATTTCAAAATCATTGGTGGGTAGCTTGAACATATGGCCTGGGTTTTTATGGTCTCACTATTTGTTTTTCTATATAACCATTCGAAAAAATACTTCATGATTATTATTAAAGGTGTTGCAATTAAACAAATCAGAAGGGCGTCGCGAAACCAATTGTTCAAAAACGAAAGAATGGAAAGGAAATATATAGCAATGGCTAATGTTAATGCAATCGATAGTACGCCTCTATGCATAATGTTTGTAGCATTGTATTGAAATTTTTTAGAGATACTGTCAGATCCATGCGATAAGTCACTGGCATCTCTTCCTTCTCGATTAAAAAAATCATTAATTACTATTTTTTTAGCTTCAGTTCTTTCTGCTGAACTAAAGTTTGCAGGATTGTTTTTAAACCTTATCAGAGCGATACGATTGAATCTCTCACTATTTAATTTAACGTCTAATTTTTGAAAAGTTATAGGCTGACCGCTGGCAGCATATTCATACAAGTATTTACATTTTTCATTGTTAGATCCAAAGGGGGGCTCATCCATAACTAAGGCTGCATGATTCCAACCACTATTGCTGCCAATTTTTACAAAAAGTGTTTTTAAAGACCATGTCTTATTGTTGAATAATATAATGTCAAACGCTTGAGCTTCTTTCAAAATATAGCTCGTATCAGTGTTATGACTAATTAATTCAGTTTTGTATATTTTCCCCATGATTATCCATTGCCTCTATTATTTTTTTCTGCCGATTACTTGAAAAACATTTGGTAAGATATAGTCCAAGTTGATAAGGCTCGTTTAGTTCCTGCTTACACTCTTTTTTACAGATATTTTCTGTAATATGCTACTCAATTATTCAGAAAAAATTCGTTACTAATGGGGGTTACCAGAGTGATTTATTATCATACTGTTGCGCTCAAGTTCGGTTGTCTAAGTTAAGTACGAAGCACGATTCGGAATATAAATCAATAGTCCGCTTTTCGCTCATAGCAGGCCTTCAGCTCAACCAGCTCGTCCGTTTCCTGCCAAATACGGAAATTAAGGTCATTTCGAACCGTTAACGGTTAACTTGCTTTCAAGTATGTTGATGATCAAATCGAGTGGAAAGATTATTTCGTTGGTATGTCTGAACTCTCCTATTGTCCACCAGTAGCATGCCCCCAACCAAAAACCGCCACCCGTTTTCCCACTATACAGCCAAGGCCCCGCATTTATGATACCACTCAAACAGTAATGATAACTATTTGCATCAATATGCTATGTTAAACACGCTTAAAACAAGACTTGGTTCTCATGGCGGAAGATAAGACTCATCGCGTGGGGAAAAACTGTGGCTGCGTTGAGATGCAGCATCAATACAATTTATGGAGATAAGATGAGAAGAATTTCAGTCTGGTCAGTGCTGTTGGCCTCCACTATTGCGATGTCAACCGCCACAACGGCATACGCCGATAGCCAATGGGCAGCCGCCACCACTACCTTCCCTGGTAATATCCGTGCCGGGTCACGGGAAGTTCCCGTCAAGCCTGGAGATAAAACGGTTGTAGCCATAAAGAACCTGCAGGCGGGCACGACCGTCACCATGCTCAATGGCACTGAAGTGCTGACACCAAAACCACTGACTGCCGATGAAAAAGGAAATCTCAATATTCCGCTGACCGTTCCGGCCGATGCCGCTACAGGCCTTCATCCACTCACTGTTATTACGCAAAATCCCGCGAGCGTTTCGCAGGTCATGTTGAAATTGTCCCAGATTGTCCCGCCAAAAAACACGGAGGCTTTCAAGCTACAAACAACGTCCGTCGGTGAGCGAGCTTACCAGTCGGCAGTGTCGGCTGACGGGAAGCTGTTCGTGACCTCTGCACGCGGCCCGAAGGATGGTAGCCGCCTAATGAGACTGAACGCCGGAACCCTGGCTATCGAAGCAGAGGCAACTCTACCTAAAGACAAAAAAGGTGAGCAGATTGGTGTCTTCGGCGTCGGTGTTGATAACGTTCATAATCAGGTCTGGACGACGAACACTCTTGCCGAGACGGTGACCGTCTATGACGCAAAAACGCTTTCCGTCGTGAAGGTTTTCCCGGAGGGATCGGTCTCGCATCCACGCGATGTGGTTATTGATGAAGCCAACAATCGGGCCTATGTCAGCGCGGCTCTGACCGGTTTTGTCGAAGTGTATGACACCAAAACGCTAGAGCACATCGGTCAGTTGGAGTTTGTGGTGGAGCGTGGCAAAAACCTGTTTAACAGTACCGATCTTACCCTCGATAGCGCTGGCGGCAAACTCTACGGCGTTAGCCGCGATACGCCATGGGTAGGCTGGATTGATCTCAAAACCGGTAAGAGTACAACGGTGAAAGTACCTCAGGCGCAGGGCGCAACCGACATCGCTCGCGATCCGCAGACTGGCCGTCTTTATGTCGCGTCCCAGGAGACGAACAATGTCGTGGTTCTTGACGCGGACGGTAAGGTACTTGCGGATACCTATATTGGTGCCGGGGGCGTATCTGTCGTCTGGGATCCGCTGACGTCGCAAGTTTTCGCGGCCACACGCGCAGGCGGCAGCGTAGCTGTGCTGAATAAGGATGGTAAACTGGTCGCTAATATCCCGATGGATAATACTCCAAACAACCTTACCGCCGGGCCTGATGGCGCCGTTTATCTGGTATCTATGTATGGTACGACCGGGGATAAAGTTCAGACAGGCTCAGTGACGAAAATCACCGCCCAAAAATAACGGCATTATTATTCCCCCCAGCCGCCTGTTGGCTGGGGGGTATGTTTTCAGCATATCTGAACGGTATTCACGTCCTTTTACCCGAGGCACTCTGACGCCCATCACGCTTCATACACACGAATTTACAACAATTACTCCGCGCGACAATATCTGCCGCACCAGGCTGCCCATACGCAAGTCTCCAGGAGGCAGTTTCTCGCTCATGAGGGACAATCATACTCAAATCTCCCACATCACAGGAGGTTTGAGTATGAATATGTCACCGTGGAACAAAGATCGTGTTATTGGCCAAAATGACCACTTCAGATATCTCATATCTGGGAGATCCGAATCAGGCTTGAACTGGAACGTAAAACGCGCGATTTGTCTCTATTCAATGTTTAGACGCCATTGCCATTAATGGGGATGCATCGGAGTGGATTAATAAGATCACCCCATGTGGCTTCATAAAAGGCGCCAATTATCTAAAGACCCGAAGTCATGCCACGAGTCTGCCGCTGCTCACTAAAAGCGCCTGATGAGGTGGGTTTTACTTGCTCATAATTGTAATGAAAATCGTTCTCAATTAAAATGTGATGGAAGTCACTCAATTTGAAAACCTGAGAACCTGATATGTCCGCCATTGATGCCTCATCTCCATCAGAAATCCATCAACTGTACCTGCATCATCACAGCTGGTTGCGAGGGATCCTGCGTAAACGATTAGGTAACCTCAGCGATGCCGCCGACCTGGCCCACGATGTTTTTATCCAGCTATTGCTAAAGCCCCGATGTTTTGACAGCAACGAAGGTGCGAGGGCCTATTTGAGCGTAATGGCGCATGGTATGTGCGTCGATCTGTGGCGACGCAAAGAGTTAGAAAAAGCATGGCTTAACACGATGCAACTCCGCGCCAACACCATCGTGATTTCCACTGAACATCAAGTGTTGATACTGGAAACATTGTATGAGGTTGACACCATGCTGCGCAGCCTGCCGGAAAAAGTGCGCACCGCGTTCATTATGTCGCAGATTCAGGGGATGACTTACGCGCAAATAGCTTTGGCCTTACAGGTTTCCGAAAGAATGGTGAAAAAATACATGGCAAAAGCAATGCTTCACTGCATATTGCTGGAAGCGGAACTGTCAGACGCCACAGCGGATGTCCCGTCTGCGGGCTCTCGTTAACGCCGCGATGACAGACTCCCTCCCCCACAAACCTGATTATCTGGCGCTGCAGCAAGCCGCAGAGTGGTATGCACAACTGCTTGAGGCCGAACCGCAGGCTGAAATCCATCAACGCTGGCGTGCCTGGCTTGACGCGTGTGAAGAGAATCGCCACGCCTGGCGTTATGTGCAAACCGTCAGCCAGCGTTTCCAACCGCTGAGTGGTGGGCTTGCTTCAGCCGCGGCAGATACCCTGCTGTTACCTTCAACGGTCATGAGGCGCCGCCGGGCCCTAAAACTGAGCGTGCTGTTCGCTTCCGGCACCTTGCTCTCATGGCTAACTTACCGCCACACGCCGCTGCGTGAATCGCTGCTTGCCGTCACCGCTGACTACCACAGCGCCACGGGCGAAATAAAACAGCTGACCCTGCAGGATGGCACGCGCCTGTGGCTGAACACCGCCAGCGCTGTTGATGTGCGCTACGATAGGCAGCGCCGGCAAATTGTCCTGATATCGGGCGACCTGTTAATCGACACCGCTCGCGATACGCGGCCATTTTTTGTCTCAAGTGAACAAGGCCAGATGCAGGCATTGGGTACCCGTTTCAGCGTGGAACAACATGATGGCTCTACTCACCTGGCAGTTTACAGCGGTACCGTTGAAGTTTCTGCGCAGCGTGGACACGTTGTACGCCGGGTCAATGCGGGCCAGCAGCTGGATTTTGATCGCTACGGCAAGGGGGCGTTATCCCCTAATGCACATGTTGACGCTGGTTGGTCGCAAGGCGTATTGCAGGCGAATAACACCCCGCTTGGCGAAATTATTAAGCAGCTGGCTCGCTACCGACACGGCTATCTGGCCTGCGACCCGAATGTTGCCGATCTGCGGGTGATGGGCGCGTTCCCGCTGGCAGACACGGACAAGTCGCTGGCGATGCTGGCACAAATTTTCCCTGTGCGCATCCACCGACGTTTTTCCTGGTGGGTGACGGTGGAAAAGCGTTGACCCCCAATTTTTTGATCTTCCCGGTTCCCTTTTTACCGTTCTCCTTCGATTCACTAGAAAACCTCCTTGTTTTTCACTCTGGGTAGAAGGTAAATCGGTATGTCGCTTACATCATTGATCTCATCATCCGGCGAAAGCCGAACCCCCACCCCGCTAGCGGTTGTCATTCGGTTATTACTCTGTGGTACCCCGCTGCTGATCGCGCCTGATTTTGCACAGGCGACAGTTCAACCATCGCGCGTCTACGCTATTCCTGCCGGGCAGTTGAACCAGCAGCTTAGCCAGTTTGCCGCTCAGTCAGGGGTGTATCTGGCAGGCGACGCCAGTCTGGCGACCGGGAGCGGTACAGCGTTGACGGGGAACTATGGCGTAGAAGAGGGATTTGGCATTTTACTTGTCGGCAGCGGCCTGCAGGCGGTACGACAGTCCAACGGATCCTATGTGTTAGAAAAAATCTCCTCGGACGATGAGATGCTGGTGTTGGCAAGCGTCAATCAGAATGGCGTCACGGAGGGATCAGGATCCTACACCACGCGCAGTATGAATACCGCCACGGCGCTGAACCTGTCGCCACGCGAAACGCCGCAGTCGGTAAGCGTGATGACGCGCCAGCGCATGAACGACCAGAGCATCACCTCGCTGGACGAAGCGATGGGACAAAGTACCGGGGTTAACGTCGTTAATCAGAATGGCTTTCAGGTGAAATACGAATCACGTGGGTTCGTGATGGACAACATCAAGGAGGATGGCGTCAACGCCTCCACCCAAAACAGCGTGATGAACGCTTTTCAGGCATCAAGCGAATCGCCCGATATGGCAATTTATGATCGGGTGGAGATCCTGCGAGGTGCCTCTGGCCTGACCCAAGGGAGCGGCGAACCTGGCGGCACGGTGAATCTGGTGCGTAAAAAACCCACTTATCAATTCCAGGGATATAGCAGTGTCAGTGCAGGCAGTTGGGACAACTACCGCGGCGAAATGGATATTTCAGGGCCGTTAAATGATGATGCTACTCTGCGCGGCCGCGTGGTAGGCGTATATCAGAACAAACAAAGCTTTGTGGATTATATTCATAGCGAACGCAATGTGCTGTACGGCGTGCTGGCCTACGACCTTACCCCCGATACCATTGTGACGGCAGGCATCAACTGGCAGAAGACTCGCTCGGTACCTGACATCTATGGTGTTCCGTTCGCCACCGACAAAAGCAGTCTGAATCTGCCTCGTTCAACCTATCTGGGCGCTAGCTGGAACCGCGTCAGTTTTCAAAAAATCAATCCGTTCGTTGAGCTTGAACATATTTTTGCCAACGACTGGATGTTGAAAAGTGCCCTCAACTACACCCACTCCCGCTCCGACGGCAGGTATATCAGTGCATGGGGCAACAGTACGACAGGGGTCGATCCAGCCGTGGGCACGGGCAGACTCAACAACAATCTGCGCTACGACAACAAAGGCGAACAGTGGGGTTACAACCTGAGCATGAGCGGCCCGTTTGAATGGCTGGGGCGCAGCCACGAACTGGTGTTCGGCGGTGATTACCAGAAAGAAAATTTCGACAACGAGTTTGGCAGGATCGCCAACACCGCTACGGTCGATATCTACAACTGGCAGCCAGAATCCGTGGCTGAACCTGACTGGTCGAATCTCGATCTTTACAACAGCCGCTACAACGATCGTTACAACGTTTATCAGCGCGGACTGTTCGCCACAACACGACTGGAACTGGCGGATGACTGGAAGTTGATCCTCGGTGGTCGATACAGTGCTTACAGCTATGACTACTACTATGACAACCACCGTAATAGCGCCTCCAACGAGCATAGCAGCCTGCACGTGCGCGATAAATTCGTCCCCTACGGCGGCCTGCTGTGGGATTTTGCCACTCACTATACCTGGTATCTCAGCTACGCGGACATCTACAAGCCGCAAAGCGAGCGGGACAGCAGCAATAACATTCTGCCCGCCATCACCGGCGTCAACTATGAAACAGGTGTGAAAGGCGAATTCCTGAATGGCGATCTGAACGCCTCGCTGGCGCTGTTCCGCATCATCCAGTCCAACCGTGCGCTTTCCGAGCCGGACAGCTCTGTCTGTGTCGATGCTGACAGCGGTTGCTACAGTGCTGAGGGAAAGGTGCGCAGTCAGGGCGTCGAGCTGGAAATAGCCGGTAAGCTCACCGAAGGCTGGCAGATTCAGGCAGGCTACACGCTGACCAACAGCAAATACCTCGAGGCCACGGAGAGTCAAAAGGCCGCTGGATTCAGCCCGCGTACGCCGAAGCACATGTTCAAGCTGTACAGCAGCTACACGTTGCCTGGCGAGTTAAACCAGTGGACTATCGGCGCAGGCCTGACGGCGCAGACCGCCACAGCAACCTACATTAACCGGACCTACGGACTGTATCAGGGGGGTTACACTCTGCTGAACGCCAACGTGAGCTACCGCTACAGCGATAACCTGAGCTTTAACCTGGTGGGCAACAACCTGACTGACAAGGTCTACTACCGCAATCTGGTCAACCGCCACCTTGGCGGCAACAACTTTTACGGCGATCCACGCAACTTTATGCTGACGGCAAAATACACGTTTTGATTGCCGGACCTCCCTCTCAATGGAACGCGGCCTGCCACTGGCAGGTCGCTGGCTTGACACGATGCAAACACTTAAACGCTTTTATCACCTGATGTCCCCTTTCTGGTGTGCCCGCAGTGCAGCCCTGCACTGGCTTTTACTATTGACAATCATCGGCCTGACGTTATCGGTGGTAGCCATCAGCGTGTTGTATAACAACTGGAGCAAAGATTTTTATGATGCGTTGGCCGATTATTTCCAGCACGCCTCTATTGCGGCTTTAGCACTGCGCTATACGGGTTATACCATGCTGTTTGTGTTGACTATCGTCTGCGGTAACTGGCTTAAAAAATTGCTGATCATACGTTGCCGCCGTGAAATGACGCAGCGTTTCGAGCAGATGTGGTTGGCAGGCGGCGCCCACTATCGGCTTAGTATGACCAGCGAGCCGGACAATCCGGACCAGCGAATTGCCGAAGACATCAACCTGTTGATTACACAGAGTCTGGAGATGTTGCTTTCGCTGGTAAAAAATATCGCCCGTCTGTTTTCATTCATCGCCATTCTCTGGCAGCTGTCCGGCGTACACACACTGCACCTCAGCGATGGCTACACCATAACCATCCACGGATATCTGGTGTGGACCGCTCTGGGCTATGCTGCGTTGAGCAGCGTACTGGCTCATCTGTTCGGCCGTCATTTGCATGGACTCAACGTGGCACAACAGCACGCTGAAGCGGACTACCGAGCCACTCTGTTGCGCATACGGGAACATGGCGAGCAGATCGCGTTTTACCGCGGGGAAGAGGCTGAGCATGTGCGAATGCAGCAACGTTTTCTGACCATCACAAAAAACTGGCGCCACCTGATGGGCCAGGAGTTCAGGCTGGAGACGTTTACCACTCTCTACTTCCGCTTTAGCCTAATGATCCCGGTATTTGCCGTGTTGCCACTATACCTGACGCGTCTGGTCTCGCTGGGAGCAATCATGCAGGCCCGAGCCGCCTTCGGCTACGTGCTGGACGCCTTTGGTTGGTTTATCGACTCCTATCGCCAGCTGGCGCGATGGTCCGCCACCGTAGAGCGGCTGTGGGAATTCCAGAGCAGCCTGCAGCATTTACCGATATCGCCGGCAATACCCTGCGCAGGCACAGCCCTGAACATCTTCGGGCTGACCGTGCGCCACGCCGACGGTACAGCTTTGTTTTTCCCCTTTACAGCTACGCTCTTACCGGGTGAATGGGCCGTACTTTCAGCACCCAGCGGTAGCGGCAAGACGACGCTACTGCGCGCGTTGGCTGGTCTATGCCCCGCCGCATCGGGACAATGGAGTCTTCCGGCAGGAGGTATGCTGTGCCTGCCGCAAAAAACCTATCTGCCGCAGGAGACGCTACGTCGCGTGTTGAGCTATCCGCTGACGCAAACACCGGATACGCCGCAACTACGACATGTGTTAACCCAAGTTGGCCTGCCATCACTCTGCAGTCGGTTGGATGAGGTATGTGACTGGGGGCGCGTATTGTCGGGCGGCGAGCAACAACGTCTGGCGTTGGCCCGCGCCCTGTTATTGCAGCCTGCGTTGTTGTGTCTGGACGAGGCAACCAGCCATCTGGACGACGCGGCTGCTATTGACCTACTCGGGCTGTTGCAAGAGGCATTACCACAGACGATAGTACTGGCCATCAGCCACCAACCTGCAGTCTTCGAACTCTTTGAGCATCATTGGGTGCTAGAGCCGCGGCACTAGCATCGTAAAGGTTAGGCCAACCATGCACTCACTGCGAACACGGGCATTGCGACCTTGCTTCTTTCCGTTCCGTGCCAGCAGCGGACTTTTCTAATGCCGCTGATGTATTAATCAATGGAGAGTAGGCCATATTTATAATATAAATTGACGGGTACGCTGAATTTTACAGGAACCTCTCCGATGAATATTGCCGCCTCCATTGCCATTTTGAGCGCTTGCCCATTTGTGAGTCTGGCAGCAGTACCGGTGACCTTCTCCGAAACTTCCCTGGATGCCGCTGGACCAAAAGGCCCTTTGAAAGGCACGTTACTTACCCCGAATTCAAAACCAACAGCCGTTGTTCTTATCGTTCCTGGCTCCGGACCGACCGATCAGGATGGAAACAACCCGCTTGGTGTGAATGCATCGCCTTACCGACTTCTTGCTGAAGGCCTGGCTGCCAAAGGCTTTGCGACGCTTCGTATCGACAAACGTGGAATGTTCGCTAGCGCAATGGCCGTAGAGGATGCCAATGCGGTGACGATTGCTGACTATGTTGACGACGTTCGATCCTGGGTAGACGTGCTTAAACGTCACATGCACACTCCCTGTATTTGGGTTTTAGGACACAGCGAAGGGGGCGTAGTCGCACTTGCCTCGGCTCAAGAAGAGGATGTGTGCGGCGTGGTTCTTATCGCAACGCCCGGGAGGCGGATGGGCGAGGTGTTGAGGGGGCAACTTAACGCTAATCCGGAAAACGAAATACTATTAAAGCAGGCACTGCCGATAATTGATGCTCTGGAGCATCGGCGGCGAGTCGATATTACGAATATGCACCCAGCACTACAAAGTCTCTTTAATCCTGCGGTTCAGGGTTTTTTGATCAATGCGTTTTCATATAATCCGGGTCATCTCATTTCGAGGATTTCCAAACCCGTGTTAGTGCTACAAGGGCAACGTGATCTCCAGGTGGAAGAAACGGATGCAAGATTGCTTAAGGCCGCGAATCCTCAAGTGTCCCTGGTTATACTGCCCAATATGAACCATGTTATGAAAGAGGTGGCTTCGGACGATCGCAAGGCGAATATCGCCTCATACGCTGAACCCGCACTCCCCTTAGCTCCCGGTTTAATCGACTCGATTGAGCATTTCCTGAACCACAACTCACCTTTTCCCGAAAAGTAATAGCTGCTCTGCTCTCGGCAAATGAACTCCCTCACATAGGGTCTGCTTCGTGCTGGGAGCGGACATTTCGCGTAGTCAGGAGCAAGAAAAATCATGTTTTTAGGCTACGGAAAAGGCATACGGGGTATGCCGAACTTGAAAGCCTAAACTCTGGTTGTTTTTCTCCAGTCGCCGCCACTAAACCTAATTACAATTCCTGAGCCGTTGGTCTGAAAATAATTTCACTCACACCAACATCTTCTGGTTCATTAATAGCGAAGGCTACCATGCGTGCATAGGTTTCTGCTGGCACGCCGACATTTTCAACGTAATCCTGATTTGCCGCCTTCACGTCTTCATCTGTTATATGCTCCAGCAGTTCTGTTTTAACTGCACCGGGAGAGACTAACGTGACACGGATATTATGTGCCGCCATTTCCTGGCGCAAACCCTCTGTTAAAGCACGGACAGCAAATTTTGTCGCTGAATAGACAGCTGAGCTCTGGAAGACAAGGTGTGCAGCAACAGATGCGGTGTTAATGATATGACCTGTTTTTTGTGATTTCATATAAGGCAGCACCGCAGCAATCCCGTGTAGAACCCCGCGCAGATTGACATCAATCATCTGATTCCATTCATCAACATTTCCCTGTTCAAGGCGGGAAAGTGGCATCAGGCCGGCATTATTGATAAGCACATCAACACGACCGAATTTGTTGACTGTTGTCTCAATAAGGTTGTTTACGTCATCAAGTTTCGTCACATCGGTTGCGACGGCGATTGCTTCTTTATTCTGCTTTTGGAGCTCACTCGCAATAGCCTCTATGCGGTCTATTCTCCGCGCTGCCATCACAACCTTTGCTCCTTTTTCAGCAAGATGACGTGCAGCCGCCTCACCCATACCGCTTGATGCGCCAGTGATTACAATTACTTTTCCTATGATGTTATCTGTCATTTTTACTATTCCTGAATAGGGGAAAGGCTGTTGTCATCACTATCAGACTAAGATTCTTCAGACTTCAGTGACACGTTCCTGAACAGGGATAATCTTAGCAGTGGAGCATTAATTCGATAATGCGCATAAATTTATAGCGATTATGAGTACAGCTCATTAATGTGAGTTAAATACAATGCAAAGTCCGCTTCGCTCAAAGCAGCCCTTAGCCGTTACCACGGACAAGTTTGCGCCAGCAACGCACATCAGCCGACGACCCCGTCCACTCAATATCAAACAACCAGCACAAGCCACCTCACCGCAGCAGGAAAGATGCCCTCTGCATATGCCCTGTTGACTTATTCTGTAAAAAGATTACTTTTCAGGACATGAAAAAAATACTCATCATTGTCCCCGATGGCGGCATGTTGTTTGAATCCGCAGGTATTGCCGACATTCTGATGCAGGCCAACCGTCTGCATCCGGAAGGCGCTACGGACATCTGTTATCAGGTCCAGCTAGCGACAACCCAGCCGCATCAGGTGATCCATGGTCAGTCCGGTTTAAATCTACTGGCCGATCATCGTCTGCATGAGATAGACCCGCGCGAGCCTCTCGATACCATTATTATCACCGGCAGAGGTCAAAACCCGCAGGAAGGGATTGCGGTGGTTGACTGGCTGCGTCTTGCCGCTCCCCATGCTCGCCGCATTGCCTCCATTTGCGGCGGTGCGATGCTGCTGGCGCAAACCGGGCTGCTGGATGGCAGGCGCGCCACCACCCACTGGAAGCTACTGGAAACCCTGCAGGCAGAATATCCTCAGGTGCGCGTCGAAGGCGGTCCGCTCTACATTCAGGACGAACACATCTGGACCTCAGGCGGGGTCAGCTCCGGCTTCGACCTGACGCTAGCGCTGGTTGAAGAGGATTACGGCTTCAGCCTGGCGCGCGACATCGCTCAGGACTTCGTCATGTATCTGCGCCGTCCCGGCGGCCAGCTGCAATTTAGCCGCTACAACCTTCAACAAACCAGCACTCTGGGCCCTATTAACGATCTGCTGGCCTGGTTGCTTGAGAACCTCACCGCCGACCTTAGCGTGGACAAACTGGCGGAAAAAGTCGCCATGAGTCCGCGAAATTTCACCCGCGTATTTACCCGTGAAACCGGCGCATCTCCGGCGCGCTACGTCGCCGAAGCCCGTCTCGCCGCTGCCCGGCAGCGTCTGGAGCAAACCAACGAGACGCTGGAGCGTATCGCCGAACAAACGGGATTTGGCAGCAGCATTAACCTGCGGCGGCTGTTTGAAAAACAGCTCCACCTCACACCGGGTGAATATCGCCAACGCTTTCACTGTCGTAAAATGGCGTAAAGTGATCCTTTTTTGTCATTTACGCCAAACGCTGACCGGCCTACATTAGCTCCAGAGACAACAGATAAGGAGTTGATCATGGTAAAGGTCGGTATTAACGGTTTTGGCCGTATCGGACGTAACGTACTGCGTGCTGCACTGGGTAACCCGGATATTCAGATTGTGGCCATCAACGATCTGACAGACAGTAAAACGCTGGCGCATCTGCTGAAATACGACTCGCTGCTCGGAAAACTCGACGCCGACGTTACCGCCGGTGAGGGGCAACTGGTGGTTGACGGTAAACCCATTACCGTGTTCAGCGAACGCGATCCGGCCAACATCCCGTGGCATGAGCGTGAAGTCGATATCGTCATTGAAGCTACCGGCTTCTTCACAGATCATGACAAAGCGGCGGTGCATATTCACAGCGGTGGCGCAAAGCGCGTGATTATCTCCGCTCCCGGTAAAAACGACGATTTAACCATCGTGATGGGCGTTAACGATGGGCTCTACTCCCCGGATAAACACTTTGTTGTCAGCAACGGGAGCTGTACGACTAACGGCCTGGCACCTGCCGCACAGGTTCTGCACCAGCATTTTGGTATTAAGCATGGTCTGATGAACACCACCCACGCCTACACCAACAGCCAGGCGCTGCACGACCAGCCGGAAAAAGACCTGCGTGGTGCCCGCGCCGCTGCACTGTCGATAGTGCCTTATTCCAGCGGCGCCGCAAAGGCGCTGGGTAAAGTCATCCCTGAGCTGGATGGCCGCTTAACCGGTTATTCGCTGCGCGTACCGGTTCCGGTGGTATCCATTGTCGACCTGACCGTGACGCTTGAGCGGGATGTAACGACAGAAGAGGTCAATAATGCGTTTCGTGAAGCCGCCGCAGCGGGACCACTGAAAGGGATCCTCGGCTATAGTGATGAACCGCTCGTCTCAAGCGACTACCAGGGTGACCCGCGCTCTTCCATTATCGACGGTCTGTCAACGCTGGTGATTGGCGGCAATATGGTCAAAATTCTGGCGTGGTACGACAACGAATGGGGATTCTCAAACCGCCTCGTCGACCTGGCGCTGATGATGGCAAGGCGTGAACGCTAACCCCCTGCTCTCGCACTCAATCTAAAAAGCATAAATGCCTTCTAGGAGCATTTATGCTTTTACGGCAATGTGCGGAATGCAAATATTTTCTGATCAGGTATTCCTGTCGTGCTGGAAAATATTTAGTGCACAAATAACGCGATCAAAATAATGATAGGAATAGGCACACCCAGAAAGAAAAGCAATATTGAACGCATAGGTTCCTCCTTCATAATGAATATTGAAAGCTATAAATCACGCTGACGGCCGCCATAGGTTGCGCAGAGGCTGGCGACAAACGCACCGATTAACAGAGAAATAAATGACCACAGGGTGACATAGCTAGTGGTTTTTCTGGCAGTATCTGCGGCCTGCTGCGCTTTATTTTTTGCCTCTTTCAAATTGGCCTGCGCTTTATCATAAACAGACTGAACACGTTGCTCGGCCTCTTTCTGACTGATGCCAGTATTTTGGGACACTAGCTGTGCAACGTAGGCCAGATCATCGGGGGGAAGCGCGCCAGAATAAATACTGTTAGCAAAAATACCCGTAACCTCTGCTAATTGCGCTGGTGACTCGGCTCTTGGCGGCGCAGGCTGATTCATTGCCATGACGTCATTACCTGATGAATTTGCAGGAAGTCCGCTGTTTTCTGTCGGGGTGGGACCGGTCGCCTTAAAAAGTGAGCGGGTAAAATACTCCATCGATGACTTCGACAGCACAGAGGATTCGTCTCCCGCATTATTCATGGCGGTTGCCGTCGCGCCCCCAGCAACGGAGCCCACCACTTTTGCGCTACCGCCGATGAGGGAACTGATGGTTGTGGTCAAAAGGACTGCGGATACAAGCAATGCAACGGCCCACGTCAAAAAACCATGCGCAGTATCGCGAAAATAAACTTCATTGGTATGAGTATCAACCCATTTCGTACGAAGGCGTCCGGCCAGGTATCCCCCCATTCCTGATGCCACGATTTGTGTAAATGTCAGCCATGCGATAGCGGCAATGCCTACGGTACCCGCCGCAAGGCCGTGATTTTCCCAAGGGGAAATGGAGGTAAGGCCTAATCCAGCGCCAAGCATAAGCAACATCAGCGCCAACGAAGCCGCTGCAGCTGCGCCTGCAAATATTGCCCCCCATGATACCGCGCTTGCGCTGTTTACAGCGGCGGCAGGCAAGTGCCTGGCGGGTTCCTGATTGCCTAAATGGGTAGATTCGTAGATATTCGTCATTTACGTTGTCCTTTAAAATAACTCTTTAGTCCCGAAGCCGTATTGCACAAACGTCCACAGCAGAAGTTTACCTGCCAGATCTATGGCAACATCGAATTGGGTAATAAACGAAGCAGCTATCACTACCGCTTGAATTGCGGGCGAATCGATATAAAGCCAACCATCTAAATTAATACGAATTAACGATGCATGAATTTAATCAACAATTTGATATTAGTAGAAGATATTATTTTAACCATTTTTTATCGCCCAAAATATCACATTGCAAGTGTAACTAACTGTAAATAATGAGAATATATTTGAAGGTGAATTTTCCGCGATAATGTCCATTATAGGCAAACACTCTTAACCTCTCTGGAATTATCTTATTTTTGTGGCAGTCATCCTCTGAATACTTGCATTTATTAAAAATGGCGTATATTTCTATTTGTATTATTGATTATTTAATACGCCAGATTTAAACGTAATAAATTGCCTTACTGCAGCCAGGTTTACCTATCAACCTGGCCACAAGAGCCGCGCGGGGAATGTTCGCTTCTCGCCCATTGCCCAGCCGGCCTTATCATCGTTACCGTGGCCATACCTGCGGAAATTCATCGGCGA
Organism: Klebsiella sp. RHBSTW-00215; assembly: GCF_014103785.1. Taxonomy (NCBI): domain Bacteria; kingdom Pseudomonadati; phylum Pseudomonadota; class Gammaproteobacteria; order Enterobacterales; family Enterobacteriaceae; genus Klebsiella; species Klebsiella sp. RHBSTW-00215. Next base: position 4,310,413 of record NZ_JABXQS010000001.1, on the reverse strand, counting down.
CCAGCGGCTCGCCGTCGCGCAGCTTAAGGCCTGGAAACGGCGGCGATGTCACCCCGCCACGATCGGCGAAAGTGGCATCGTCCCCCACCCACCGAGCGGAAAAAACCCGGCGCGAACGCGCGGTTGAATTCCCCTTTGCCCCATGCAGCGTACGAAAATGAAACGCCACCGCATCGCCCGGCTCCAGCGCCCAGCTCACAATGTCATAATCCTCCTCATGGGCATCAATATCCGGCAGCTCTTTAAAGCGCGTGTGTGCGTAGAGCTTTGAACCGTTAAACCGCGTTGGGCTGAATTCGTCATCCCACAGATGTGAACCACGAATGCAGCGCAGTGAAATCTCCTCCGCCACCGGATCCAGTGGGATCCATAAGCTCACGTTCTGCCGCCCTTCCACGCAGTAATAGGGCTGATCGTGATGCCATGGCGTAACGGTACTGCCGCCAGGCTGTTTCACTAGCGTGTGTTCGTGGAAAAACTTCGCCGTCTGCGAGCCCATCAGCGCCGCGGCGATTTCCGCCGCCGGAGACTGAAACACAAAATCCGTAAATTCCGGGATCCGCGCCCAGTTGCAGTAGTCCTGAAAAAACGGCGCGGAACCGTCCTTTGGGATCACCGTTCGCGCATGACCATACTCGCTGGGATTTGCCATCAGCGCGGCGACGCCGCCCGACAAGCTCTCGATCCACGGCGTAAATACGCCCTTGAGTAGCACCACGCCATCCGCCTGCCAGCGGTCGATGGTCTGTTGATCAATACGCGGGGAGTGCTGGTTTTGCATAGTCGCCATCCTGTGTTGATAGATCAGGTGAGAGAATCGGGGGTATCGGCGCGCATCCACGCGCAAAGGTTTTTCAACATCGCCATACAGCGTTCCGTCTGGGAGATGCTGATATACTCGTCCGCCTTATGGCCCTGCTCCATGCTGCCCGGCCCGCAAATGAGCGTCGCAATGCCCGCCTCATCAAACAGGCCGCCTTCGGTACCGTAGGCAACCGTTGTGAAACTGTCGTTGCCGCACCACTGCGCCAGCCAGCGGGCAAAGTCCGACTGCGGGTCGCTCAACAGTCCCGGATAGTGGCTCAGCGGCTGGAAACGGATATCGCAACTCTGCGCCACCTTGCTCATTGTCGGGAGAAGCTGCTCGCAGGCATAATCGCCCAGAGCGTCTGTCACCGACTGTGGTCGGGTGCCGGGCAAATAGCGGATTTCAAAATCGAACCAACAGGATTGCGGGACGATATTCAGCGCCGCGCCGCCGTGGAGGGTTCCCACCTGCAGCGTGCCCGATGGCGGGGAAAACCGGCTGTCCTGTTGCTGCGCGAAGTTTTCACCCAGCGTATCCAGGCGGTTAATCAGCTTCGCCGCATAGCTGATCGCATTAACCCCTTGCGGAGCATAAGCTGAGTGACAGGCGTGCCCCTCCACGCAGCAGCGCATGGCGAGTTTGCCTTTGTGCCCATAGACCGGACGCATTTCTGTCGGCTCGCCGATAATGCACAGCGCCGGTTTCTCAGCCGACGCGCGGAGAAAATCTACCAGGCTGCGCACGCCCAGACAGCCGACCTCTTCATCATAAGAAAGCGCCAGATGCAGCGGCATTCGCAGCGGCGCGGCAAGAAACGCCTCCAGCGATGCCAGAACGCAGCCGATAAACCCTTTCATATCCGCGCTGCCGCGACCGTAATAGCGCTCGTCGCGTTCGGTCAGCGCAAACGGCGGCACCGTCCACGCCTGGCCATCCACCGGCACCACGTCGGTATGGCCGGAGAGCATCACGCCGCCGGGACCCGACGGGCCGATTCGGGCATACAAGTTCGCTTTGCGTCCTTCGTCATCATAAAACAGCTGTGATGTTATGCCGCGCGCGTGCAAAAAGTCGGCGACCCAGGTAATCAGTGCCAGATTCGACTCGCGGCTGGTGGTATCAAACGCCAGCAGCTCTCCGAGAATCTCCTGCAGGCGGTTACTCATCGCCCGGCACCCCGTAGGTCGGCGCTTCACGCGGGTCCAGCGCGCGGGTAATGTACGCTTCCATTTGCGGCTCATAGGCCAGCCACAAAGCTTCCAGCGCCGCCACCGGGTTCTCTTCCGCCCAGTCCACGCGTAAATCAACGACTGGCCAGGCGTAATCTTCCACCACTTTCAGCGCCGCCGAGTGCTCCGGCCCCGCTTCGCCGCCCGCATCAATTCCCGCCTGCAGAGCCGTAATCAAACGGCTGGCCAGTTCACCGGTAGCACCTTCGAACGCCGCCGTCATAGCGATAATGACCTGCGGGTTGGCGAGCATATTTCCCGCCGCTACGCAGTTCTCGCCCTGCGCCACCTGCCAGATACCCAGCGTATGCTCGCCGCTGAAAACGGCGCTTTCGCCGCTGGCGTCGATCACCACCACCTGGCGATAATCACTAAACCGGTCTTCGCCCAGCGCCTGCTTCAGGGCCTGCTCCGGGGGGAGCCCCGCTTCCAGTCCGGCAAGGATCTGCGGCCCAAGCGCGGGCAGCGTAATATTCTGGCTGGATACCGCGCCAACGCCAGGTAGCAGCCATGGGCAGCGAGCGCCGACGGCAATGCTCGACGAGCTAATCGCGATCCCTAGCTGACCTGACTCCGGGCACAAGGCGGAAATAGAAATGGTCATAACGCCCCCTGTTCATTCCAGTCATCAGGTATCACCGCCGTGACATCAATTTCCATCAGCCACTGCGGCTGCGCGAGAGCTGACACCACCACGCCGGTCGAAATCGGAAACACGCCTTTCAGCCATTTACCCACTTCCTGATACACCGGCTCGCGATAGCGCGGGTCAATAAGGTAGGTCGTCGTTTTGACGATATGCGTCAGATCGCTTCCGGCCTCTTCCAGCAGTTGCTTAACGTTTTTCATCGCCTGCTCCGCCTGAGCGCGCGGGTCGCCAAGACCTATCAGGTTGCCGTCAAAATCGGTTCCGACCTGGCCGCGAACGTAAACGGTATTGCCTGCGCGTACCGCCTGGCACAGATCGTTGTTGAGCGTCTGATTCGGGTAGGTCTCTTTGGTGTTAAACATCCGAATGCGGGTATGTGTTGGCATATTTTGCGTCCTCAAATCAGGCGTTAGCAGGAGGGTTGGTAGTGTTGATACTGGCGCTGAATGGCAATCTGATCGGCGATATATTTCGCATCGTGCCAGACGCCCCAGATAAAGGTTGAGCCACGACGAGAAAGCCAGGGTAAGCCAAGGAAATAGACGCCCGGTTCGCTGGAGACACCGCGATGATGCTGCGGGCGCTGCTGTTCATTGAAGGCGCTCACCTTCAGCCAACGGTAATCTGTGGTATATCCGGTGGCCCAAATAATGCTGCACACGCCCGCTTTTTGCAGGTCGAGTTCAGCGAGCGGTTGGGTCAGGCAATCAGGGTCGGGTAGGAAGAAGCGTGCCTCCGGCTCTTCTGGCAGCGTCAATCCGTTGCGGGCGATATAGTCATCGGCGGCATCAAGCAGCGCCAGATAGGAGGCGTCACCAAGGCGAATATTGTCCGCCAGATCGTCGCGGAAGAAGGCTTTCCCCTCGGTAAAGGATTGGGTTTGGCCAACCAGGGTAATGCCCTGGTGCGCTAGCTGGCGGAAATCGACGGTATTTCCGCCCCGCGCGCCGCTGACGGCAATCGTCACGTGCTCTTTTCCTGGCTGGTTGGCTGGCGCATCCCACAGCCCTAATACTCCCAGCCACCAGCAAAAATCACGCTGACGGTAGCGGCGCGGCGGGCGATCGTGTGCGCCGACGGACAACCACACCGCGCGCCCTGCCCGGCGTAACTCATCAGCGATTTGCACGCCGGAAGAGCCTGCGCCAACCACCAGTACGCCGCCTTCCGGGAGCTGCTGCGGATTGTAATATTGTGCAGAATGAGTTTGATGAACTGCGCTATCCTGCGGCGCGATAGGCGGGATCGTCGGGAGCTGGAATGGCCCGGTGGCGGCGACGATGCGCTGAGCCTCGATGATTCCCTGCGATGTCTCGACGCGAAAGCCCGGACGCCCGTCTAAACGTTCAGCGCTGAACACCTCAACGCCGGTGCGTATCGGGGCATTAAACGTTTTAGCATAAGCGGCGAAGTAGTCGGCGATCTGCTCTTTGGCGACAAAACTGTCGGCATCGCAGCCAGGAAACGTCATGCCGGGAAACCGATCGTGCCAGGCGGGTCCGTTGGCGACCAGCGAATCCCAGCGGCCGCTGCGCCAGGCCTCAGCGATGCGTTTTTTTTCCAGTACCAGATGGGGGACGCCGTGATGGGTCAGATGCTCGCTCATCGCGACGCCTGCCTGTCCCGCGCCAACCACTAGGGTATCGATTTCTGTAATCTGCTCTGTCATTTCTGTGTCCTTCAAGCACGGTTGTCCGGCTATTTGCCGGAATTGACAGAACTCAGGTTAAGTAAGTGTGATGAAATGGTAAAATATTATAAAACGTTCCTCTGAATAGAAATTTACGAGGCTATATAAACAATAAAAAATAATGCATCCTGTTAGCCAAATAAAATAATCAGTCCTGATGCGGCGTTAACTCAATGCTGCGACAATAATCCATAAAGAGCTGCGTCGGGCGCGTGGGTTCATTATTTGTCAGATGCGCCATAATTAATGTGGATGCCGGCATTTCATCGGCAATATCTAGCTGCACCAGTTTTTCACCATCATAGGTCATATCGCAAAGCGGGCGGGTAACCAGTACCGAAAAGCCTAATCCCTGCCCGACCATGCAGCGCACCATTTCAATAGATGGCGAACTGTAGGCAACTTCCGGGTGATAACCTTTCTCTTTAAATATCGAGACAAAATAGTTTTTGCTGGGAACCGCATCGAGCAAAATCATCGGTTCCCGGCTTAACTCCTGAAGCGTGACGCATTTTTTCTGCGCCAGCGGATGAGAGGCAGGCAACAAAGCATAAGGTTTATGCGGCGCATTCAGCAGCTCTTTATGAATGGAGTGCCCTAATCCCAGATCGTAGACCAGCGCCAGATCGAATCGCCCACGGTGCAGGCCATGCATCAGTTCGTGCTGTTCGCCATCGTAGAGCTGGAGGGTGATTTCGGGATACATTTTTTTAAACCCGGCTACCAATTTTGGCATATACAACGGCGCAACGGATTCAAAGCAACCCACAGAAATAGTCCCGGAAACCAGCTCTTTATCCGCCCGCGAATTCTGTTCAAACTCATACGACAGCCGCAGTAGCTCTTTAGCTTTATCGTAGAAACGCCGTCCGCCAGAGGTCAGGGAAACACCCTGCGCATGATGGCGGATAAACAACTGCTGGTCGAAAGTGCTTTCAAGGTTTTTAATCGCAATCGAGATTGATGGCTGAGCAATGTGCAGCTGGCGGGAGGCCTCGGCAATACTCTCCGTTTCCACCACCGTCACGAAATACTTTAGCTGTTTAAGGGTAAATCGGTTCATAGCGTCACCATTGATAAAATATTGTCTTACTGCAATCAGGCTTAGTTTTCCGATATGCAACCTGCAAGCCTCGTGCCATACCGATTTTGATTAAAATATTGATTGGCCAGTCGCTAACTCTATTTCTTCGCTTCTTATTCCTTGAGTGATATTTACCCGATTGCACCATAAAGTCTCGCTCTGCACCTTATTGGCTCACGACACGCCCCACTATTGCGCAAATTTTCATTTCATGGGAAATTCGGGTTAAAAACAACAGTGATTGTTTTTAAGTTGTTTCAATACTGTTTCTCATTAATTGCGTTGAATTACTTAAGGTTAATATTGCTGTATAGTTTTTTTAAACTTAAAGGCCAAAAATTTACTAATTGCCTCCAGTGGAATACTGCCAGCATAGTGTCATTGCAATATGAACGCTGGCGATTCCCCATTTTAGAACATTGGAGTCGCCTTAATTTCCGTTAATGATGGCGAGTGAAATAGCCCATGACGTTTAACTGGAACTATATGTTAAGCCTGCTCAGCGATGTCGATTTTTGGCAGGCCACCTGGACCGTCATCAAATTAAGTTTGCTGACCTGGGCTTTCAGTATTGTGCTGGGATTTATTCTGGCGCTGGCAAAACAGTCGACGCGCAAGCTGTTTAATGTGCCTGCCCGCCTCTATATCTGGCTGTTTCGCAGTATGCCGCTGCTGGTGCTGCTGATTTTTGTCTACAACATGCCCCAGGCGCTGCCGTCATTTGCGCCGGTGCTGAACGACCCGTTCTGGGCAGGGCTGCTGGCGATGGTACTTAGCGAGGCCGCCTACATCGCTGAAATCCATCGCGGCGGGCTGCTGTCGATCCCTAAAGGACAAAGCGAAGCCGCTCGCGCGCTCGGGCTGCGCTATGCCGGAACCCAGTGGCGGGTGGTGATCCCACAGGCGCTGCGCGTGGCCCTGCCTGCATTGGCCAATGAGTATATTGCCATCGTCAAGCTCAGCTCGCTGGTATCAGTCATCTCTCTGACCGAAATCTTAATGGTCGGCCAGCGCCTCTATTCGCAGAATTTCCTGGTGATGGAGACCATGGCGGCGGTGGCGTTTTATTACATCCTGATCGTCACGGTCTTTGATTTCCTGCTCAAACGCCTGGAGACCTGGCTCGATGTCACTCAGCGCAAAACCACGCGCCCGGTGGATGAGGAAATGCAGCGACTGGCGACGGTCCGGCGTCCGGCGATGGCCCGCAGCGTCAGTTTGGCGCAGGAACCCGCGCTACAGGCCTCAAAGCTGCATAAAGCCTATAACAATGTCGAAGTGCTGGGCGCGGTCAGCCTACAAATTCAGCCCGGTGAGGTGGTTTCCGTAATCGGCCCGTCTGGTTCCGGTAAAACGACGCTGATTCGCCTGCTAAACGGTCTTGAGCAGATCGATAACGGTGAGATCAAAATCAACGGACAACCTTTTATTCACCTGGATCGGCAGGGACAACAGAAGCCGCGTTTTATGGAGAACAGCGAACATCGCCAGAATATCGGCATGGTATTCCAGAGCTTCAACCTGTTCCCCCACCTGACCGTTCTCGGCAACCTGCTGCTGGCGCCGCGCTATCACCATCTGGCCAGCGAAGGCGAGCTGAAACAGCACGCCTGCGAACTGCTGCATAAAGTCGGCATGCTGGAACACGCGTGGAAGTATCCGCATCAGCTTTCCGGCGGCCAGCAGCAGCGGGTGGCGATTGCCCGCGCGCTGATGATGCGCCCGCAAATTATGCTGTTTGATGAACCCACCTCGGCGCTGGATCCGGAAAAAGTTAACGAGGTGCTACAGGTTATCGAATCACTGGCTCATGAAGGCATCACCATGGTGATCGTCACCCATGAGATGAATTTTGCCTTCAAGGTTTCCGACCGAATTGTGTTTATGGAAAAAGGTCGCGTGGTCTGCGACGACACGCCTGCGGCAATGCGCGACGGCCAACACCCGCGCGTGGATGCCTTCCTGAAAGATGTCTCTTTGGCTTAACGCCTCCGTTCCTCAAAGGAGAAGATTATGATTGCGCAGTGGCAAATCGAACAGTTTCATCAGCAGGGCTTTCTGGTCGTCGAAGAGGTGCTTAACGCAGAGGAAGTCGCTCTGTTGCAAGCCGATTTCGACGCCTGGGTCGAAGAGAGTCGGCAGCATAGCGAAGTCTGGGGGGAAACTCTCGACGGTCGACCGCGTTTCGATCTGGAAAGCGATCACGCGGCCCACCACCCTTCGCTGCGCCGGGTAAGTTCGCCCACGGAGATTTCCGCCGCCTACTGCCACGCCGCGCTAGATTCAAAGATGGCGGCGATTGCCGGTCAGCTTATCGGCGGCAGCGGAACGCGTTTTCATCACAGCAAAATAAACTCCAAACTGCCGCACACCGCAACGCAGGTAAAATGGCATCAGGATTTTCTGTTTACCCCGCACAGTAACGACGACATCATCACCGCCCTGCTAATGGTCAGTGAAGTGACGCCGGAAAATGGCCCGCTCAACGTGGTGCCGGGCAGCCATCAGGGACCGCTGTGGTCCCACTGGCAAAACGCGCGCTTTACCGGCTCGGTGGACCCGCAGGTTGAAGCGGCCCACTGCCAACAGCCGCAAGCCTGTTTTGGGCCATCGGGATCGGTATGTTTTATGCACACTCGCCTGCTCCACGCCTCCAGCCCGAATGAAACCGACCTGCCGCGTACGCTGTTTATCAGCGTGTATGCAGCGGAGGACGCCCTGCCGTATGGCGAAAATCCGCTACCCAGCATTCATGCCGGTCAGATGGTTGCCGGTGAAGAGAGCGGCCTGGTGCGCAGTACCGTTAATCATTTACGCCTGCCGCAAAAACCGCGCGGCGCATCCTTTTTCGTCCAGCAGGCCGGTACCGATCGCGCCAGCATGTAATTTGCCCACTCCCTGGAGGTTGTATGAAACGTATTAATGCTTTGCGCCCTGCGGCCCTGCTTCTTTGTGCCACCGGAGCCCTGACGTCCTTTAGCGCGCTGGCCTTCCAGCAGCCGGGAAAAATCACCGCGGGTTCAGATATGACCTTTTTTCCGTATGAATATATGGAAAACAACAAACCCGCCGGATTCGACATCGAGTTCCTTGCCGGACTGGCGAAAACCATGGGCCGCGAGGCGGTGAATATTGATACCCGTTTTCCGAATTTAATTCCGGGCTTACAGGGCGGGCGTTTTGATATCACCAACTCGTCGATGTACATCACCGCCGAACGTTTGAAGGTTATCGATATGGTGCCCTATCTGAAGAGCGGCGAAGCAATCCTCGCGCTGAAAGGCAGCGATTATCAGCCGAAAACGCCGGAAGAGTTTTGCGGCCACAAAATTGGTTCCATGGGAGCCACCTCATGGTTGGCGCAATTGCAAAAGCTCTCCACAGATTACTGCGTGAAAAAGGGCCTGAAGCCGATTGCGCTCAGTGAATACACCACCGACCCGCAAACCACTCAGGCGCTGCTGTCGCGGGCGGTAGAGGCGCAAATCACCGATGCGGCTGTGGCGCGCGGCGTCATTGATAAGCTTGGCGATCGGGTGGTTATCTCATCGGAAACGCTGATTTACCCGGTGCTGAACGGTTTTGGGGTGAAAAAAGGCAACAGTGAGGTGAAAACCGCACTGGAAGAAGGCCTGAAGAAATACAGCGCCACGCCGGAATACGCTGCGTTACTGAAGAAATACAACTTCCAGGCACCGACGCAAGAGGATCTGCAAACCCTGATGCCAAAAGCGGAGTAATTATATGGCCCGGTCTTATGAAGAACAGACGCGTATCGACCTGGCGGCAACCTTTCGCATCATCGCCCATCTCGGGATGCACGAGGCAGTGGCCAACCACTTTAGCGCGGCCATCTCGGCGGACGGCAAAAAGTTCCTGCTGAACCCGAAGTGGAAACACTTTTCGCGGATCCGCGCCAGCGATCTACTGCTGCTGGATGCTGATGATGAAACTTGCGCCCATCGGGCGGACGTAGACGCGACGGCGTGGGCGATTCACGGGCAAATCCACCAGCGTCTACCGGAGGTGCGGGTGGTGCTGCACCTGCATCCGGTTTACACCACCAGCGTGGCTTGCCTGGAGACGCCGCATATCCCGCCGGTCGATCAGAATACAGCGCGCTATTTTAACCGCGTTGCCGTCGATACGCTTTACGGCGGCATGGCAGACACCACGGCGGAAGGCGCCCGACTGGCGTCGCTGCTGGCCGATAAGCGTCGACTGCTGATGGGCAACCACGGCGTGCTGGTAACCGCCCCGTCTATTGGCGAGGCATTCGATGATATCTGGACGCTGGAGCGCGCCTGCCAGATTCTGGTGACCGCCTGGTCAACGGGGCAGCCGCTGAAGCAACTCTCTGATGAGGTGGCGGAGAAAACCGCTCAGGATTGGGAGGGTATCGCCGACTTTTCACGTCAGCATTTCGAAGAGATGAAGCAGATAATGATCGACGCCGATCCGTCATTGCTGGACTGACGGCTGATTCCCGGACAACCGCGTCCGGGGATATCCCTCTACGAAGCAAAATCGGCGGTGATGGTCTCGCGGATACGGTTTAAGCGCGGGTTTTCCCGCTTTTTATGCCACACCAGGTAGAGATAACTGGTCGGTGAGATCTCGACTGGCGTCGGTGAGACTAACCTGCCCTGCGCCAAAGCATCGGCACAATGATAATCCGGCAGCACGCTCCAGCCCTGTCCGTCGATCACCATCTGGCGGATAACCCGCATGTCCGGGATCGTCAATGCCGCCTGCAACGGCGGTGCGCTATGGAACATCGTCTGCCACAACGTTCGAATCAGCGGTAGATCTTCGTCAAACGCGATCAGCGGCAGTTGGCTGAGGGTAGTCATGTCAGGCGCCACACCAATGGCGTCGGTCAACGCAGGACTATGCACCAGCAGCATTCTTTCCGTATGCAGCAAGCAGTAGTGGTAATTTTTTTCATCCGGCACGCTGGCGGTAATGGCAAAGTCGACGCTGTCATCCCCCAGCATGGCATAAATTCTCGCCCGGTCGCCCACGTGAAAGCGCACCCGATATCCGGCATTCATTAATTTTGCGAGGGTTGGGGTAAAACGGTAATAAACAAAATCCGAGGAGCCGACAAAATAGACCGTCCCACCCGCATCTACCTGTGGACGATAGCTGGCAATTTTCGCCTCCACACCGTCAATAAACGGTGCAACGGCCCGAGCCAGCTCTTCCGCCGCGTCCGTGGCCTTGACCCCACGAGCCTGACGGACGAATAGCGGTTTACCCACCAGCGACTCCAGCGCCTGAATATGCTGCGAGGCTGCGGGCTGGGTGATCCCAAGTTGCTCCGCAGCACGGGAAAATGAGCCAGTTCTGTATGCTTCAAGAAAGGTTCGCAGGTGGGTCAGATGGCTCATTCAGGGATACTCTTCGTTTAATTTGCTTATTAGGCTACCGCACCCTCCGCGCCAGCGGCAAGACGACGCGTAATTTGCCACCACAATAATCCCAAACCCAGTAATGAGAGCAGCGCACCAGCAAGCCCTACCCACACGATACCCGCGTGAACGATTGTTATCCCTCCCAGCACCGAACCCAGAGCGATTCCCGAGTTAAAACCGGCGATATTGAGCCCGGCGGCTACGCCGTGAGCGTGCGGCGCATGAGTCTGGGCAATGCTAATAAGGCGAGCTTGTAGCGCAGGTACGGCGGCAAAAGTCAGCATCCCTAACAGGGCAACCAGAATTCCCATGAGCCAGAGCGAACCACTGAATAGCCACATTCCCGCCGTGACGATAATGATCCCCAACACAATCAGTACCGAGGCGCGATTAACGCCAAGTGCATCAGTCATTTTGCCACCGAGGATATTACCCAACGCCGCCATCACACCGTAGATCAGCATGAATATACTGACCGTTGCCGTCGTCACGCCGGTTTTCGTCGTCAGAAGTGGCGCAATATAGGTATAGGCGGTAAACGAGCCGCCGTAGGCCAGTACTGTTACTAGCGCCCCGGCCAGCAAGGTGGGATTAAGCATCGTGGCAAGATGACTGAGCGCAGAATTGCCTTGCGCATTTTTTGGCGTAGCCAGCGCATCTTTCATACCAAACAGCAGCCCAAAGAAGCCAATCGCACCAAAGAGGCCAATCGCTGCCATTACATAACGCCAGGGCACCACACCGGCCAGAACGGTGCTGGCCGGCACGCCAATAGCCATGGCAAGCGTGAATCCGCCGAACACTACCGCCACGGCGCTACCGGCCTTTTTCGGGCCCGCCAGACGTGCGGCGGTGCTTGACGCGACGGCGAGAAACAGTCCATGGCCCAGTCCGGCGATAAACCGCGCCGCCAACAGCAGCGTCAGATTGGCGGCAAAGGCCGCGGCGAAACTTCCCAGCGTGAAAACCACGGCGGTCACCAGCATCACATTTTTACGACTCCAGGACGCGGTAAGCGCGGTGAGAACCGGTGCGGCCACGGTGGCACCCAGCGCATAGGCCGTCACCGCACCACCGCTCTGTTCAATGCTCACGCCTAATCCGTTTGCCATCACGTCAGTCAGTCCGATGGGTACAAATTCAGCTAAACCCAGCGCAAACGCGCTGAGGGTGAAGATATAAATAACGAGCGGCATAATCGCCTCCGAAAAATGAAGAGGCGATAAAAATACGGAGAATTAAGACATAACTGAAATTATCGATTTTATATAAGGCATTAATATTTTTATGTCATAGTGATGGCGTCGAAGAGCGAGATACGGCGACTATCCTGATGATCGCACCTGTGCGAACTACCACACCCACGCAGGGCCGTAGCCCCGGTAGGGCGTTAGCCACCACCGGGAAAAATACCGCTAATACCGCACGCAAACCGATTTCGTTTCGCACCAGTCATTCAGCCAGTCAGGGCCAAAATCGCGTCCGGTACCGGACTGCTTCATGCCGCCAAACGGCAGGTTGGCGTCAATCAACGTATGGCTGTTAACCCACACTGTGCCCGCCTGTAGACGGTCGGTATAGTTCAGCGCCTGAGTCAAATCACGCGTCCACACGCTGGCGGTGAGGCCAAAATCGCTGTCGTTGGCCAGACGCAGTGCTTCTTCGCCGTCGGCAACGCGCACCAGGTTGACCACCGGGCCAAACACCTCTTCGCGAGTGAGGCGCAGGTTAGCATCCGGGTTAATCACCAGCGTCGGCGGTATGTAGAAACCCTGCGCATCGGGGCCGACGTTACCGCTAATCAGTTCCGCTTTTTGCTGACGGGCTTCGTCAAGATAAGCCGCCACTTTGGCGCAGTGCGCTTTCGATACCACCGGGTTAATCTGGGTAGTTTCCAGCATCCCTGGCCCCACCTGCATCGATTTCACCGCTTGTTCAAAACCGCTTACCAGCGTGTCGAACAGCGGCGCTTCGATATAAATCCGTGAGCTAGCGGCGCAAACTTGCCCTTGGTTGAGGAAGCTGCCGGTCATCAACCCTTCGATCACCCACTGGGGATCGGCATCTTTCAGCACGATAGCCGGGTTTTTACCGCCTAATTCCAGGATTACGCGGGTCAGGCGGTCGGCGGCCACGCGGGCAATCTGTTTACCGGTGGCAGTCGAGCCGGTAAAGCTCACCTTCGCCACCTGCGGGTGCGAGGTTAACGCCGCGCCGCACTCGGCACCGCTGCCGGTGACCACGTTGAACACGCCATCCGGCACGCCCGCTTCCGTTGCCAGTTCCGCCACGCGCAGCAGGGTCAGCGGCGTAGTTTCCGACGGTTTAATGACAATAGAGCAGCCAGCCGCCAGCGCGGGCATCACTTTCCACATGCCAATCATCAGCGGGAAGTTCCACGGCACGATCCCGGCCACGACGCCAATCGGCTCTTTTTTGGTCCACGCCTGATAGCGCGCGCCCTGCGGGAAGGGAATAGATACATCCAGAGTTCGACCGCTTATTTTAGTGGTCAGCCCGGCGGTATAGCGCATCCAGTTCAGGGTGCAGCCCACTTCAAAGGCGCGAGAAATGTTGATTGATTTACCCTGTTCAAGGGTCTCCAGTTGCGCCAGTTCTTCGCCATGCTGTTCAACCAGATCGGCAAAGCGCAGCAATATGCGTTCGCGATCCGCGGGCGTGCGCCCGGCCCAGCTGCGGGAGACAAACGCACGCCACGCAGACATCACCGCGCGGTCGACGTCTGCGGCATTGGCATCCGCCGTGCTGGCGATGGCCTGCCCGGTGGCCGGGTTCCAGACGGTTAAGCGCTTTTCACTCTCGGCCGCCTGCTGAGCACCATCGAGGTACAAACCATGCTGTCGGTCTAAAAACTGCTGCACGCTGGCAAGTAGCGCGACCTGTGATGTAGACATACCCCTTCCTTATTGTTCGCGGATAGTGGTTTCAGTCTAAGTCGGGGTCGCCATTCGCGCTTTTTTCTCTGTGACATTCGCTTGTGCCGCTGTGACAGGCTCCGCAATTAATCCGATTACGCGGACAGAAAATGTGCCGCAGGTAATAGTTCTTTCATATACTCCGCCTCCGGCCCTTGCCTCCAGAACCATAAATGCAACAATACAAAAACATTATTATTACAAGAGATGCGCGATGAGTACGGCAAATCGTGGGCAGGATTACCAGCATTGGTTAGCAAAAATCAATCAAGTCTGCGGGCAATTCGCCGCCCGTCCGCTGGATGATAATTTTCACGGTGAGATAGACGCCAGCTATGCGGGCAGCCTGAAAGTCAGTACCGTTACCGCTCGCGGCATCAATCTGTATCGTACCCGGCAAGAAATTAAGCGCGACAACGACGCCTGGTTTTATACCGTTTTCCAGCTTTCCGGCCAGGCGACCGTCGAGCAGGATGGCCGTCAGGCGCTACTCGAAACCGGTGATATCACGCTGATTGATGCTTCCCGTCCGTGCTCGATTGTCTGGCAGCAGACCTCACGTCAGGCCTCCTTGTTATTACCAAGAACGCTGCTCGAACAGCAACTGCGCGGCAGCGAAATCTGCATTGCCACCCGGCTGGCAAAAAGCCTGCCGATGGTTCAGCTAAGCCAGCGTCTGCTGCGAGAAAGTATGAACAGCCCCGAGCTGTCAGCAAGCGAAAGCGAAGCGGCGCTGGAGGCGATTGTCTGCCTGCTGCGTCCGATGCTACATCATCAGGAGGCTCAGCCATCGCGGCGCGATAAGCAGTTTCGCAAAATCATGGATTTAATCGATGAGTCAATTCAGGCGGAACACCTGCGCCCGGAGTGGCTGGCCAGCGAAACCGGGATGTCGGTTCGCAGTCTGTATCGGCTGTTTGCTGAAAAGGGGTTGGTGGTCGCGCAGTACATTAAGAATCGTCGGCTCGATCTGTGCGCCCGCGCGCTGCAAAGCGCACATGATGACGAAAAGCTGGCAGGGATTGGCTACAGCTGGGGTTTCAGCGATCATAGCCACTTTTCTACCGCCTTTAAGCAACGCTTCGGCATCTCGCCGGGGGAGTATCGCAAGCGCTGCCGTTAGCTATTTTTTCAGCCATTTGCCGTTAAGGCCCTGCACATATTCCCCCGGTTGCGCCCTGGCGACCAGCTTCTGCCCGGCCATTTTTGCTACCTGATCCACTGGCAGATTGTTGTCATCCGCCAGCTGCTGATAGCTCTCACTGCGCGCAGCATTAATCTGTTTAACCAACGCCAGGGTTTCTTTATCCTGTCGCAGCGGTTCAAGATAGCCATTGAGGGTTTCGCCTACCCGCCCCTGCTGGCGAGCTTCGTTCAAGGTTAAAGCCAGTGCCTGAGTGCTGAATAACACGAGCGCCAGCGTCGCAGTTAACAGTCGTTTTCTCATAATCGCCTCAGAACAGATCGCTACGCGATTTGAGCAGATTCTCAACATCTTTATCCACCTTGATATGAATTTCATGCTCAATTTTGACATTCATATTGATGGTGATCGGCTCCTTTGACGCCGCAATCTCAATGCGCGGCGTGCAGCCGGCCAGCAGCATGGTCGCCAGAAAGGCGGTGAGTAGTTTGATCATTATTGTTGTTCCTTACAGGTGTTACTGTCCTGACAGCGCTGCGCGGGCAGCCTGGCATTTTGTTCAAGCCACGCTTGCAAATTGTCGCCAAAACGCAAGCTGCGCCACAGGTCAAAAATATTCTCTTCATGGGAATAGTTTAAGTGCACCGTGTTGCTTTTGCCCTCTACCCGGCTGGTGCCGCTAATCGTCGCCTTCAGCGTCAGTACGCCAAGGTTATCGAGGTTGATGCGCGTCCACGAGGTGGCGACTTCCATATAGCGCAGCCAGTTTATCGCCGCCCCAGCGGAGACGTTGTCGGCCACCAGCGCGTCCGCTGTATCTTTATCCAGGCGCATTGTCATCGGCCCCGGATTATTGAACCAGCCGTCCTTGATTATCCATTTATCGTTATTCAGCCACAGCGGCAGCGCACCGTTAAACGGTCCGGAAACCGCAAACTGCTTCACTTTGATAGCACTAACCAGTTCGCTGCTGGAGATATTTTGCAGACGCAGCAGCGCCGGATCATGCTGCGGCATCCGCAACTGCTGCATGGTCAGCTTGCCGCCGAGTATATCGACGCTGACGTTGCTGAGCTGCAACGGGGCGTCTTCGCTCCACGGGTAGGAGCCCTGGAGATCCGCCGTCAGATTACGCGAAGTGAACTGGTTGACGATTTCCCCAATGCGTAGCGATACCGGATGACGGGTACCGAGCTGCCAGGTACCTTCACTAAAGCGGAATGGCAGAACGAAATCGACGCCGTTAATCTGGCTATCCGGCATCCAGGCGCTACCGCCTTTCAGGACGCCGTGCCCGCCCGCTTCAAAACCCTGATCGGCGGCGGCAGAGAACGCCACCTGAGCGTACAACTCGCCTTCGCGCAGATTCATTTTCCACTCGGGCGGCACCAGCGGCTGGAACACGGTTAAAGACTGTTTTGGCCACCACGCCTGTCCACGCAGTCGTTCGCCGTCCCAGCGCCCGGTAACGCGCACCGGACCAATGCTTTGCGCATGCAATGAACCGTTGAACTGAAACCAGGTCGGGTCGCGCCCATCGACGTTAAATTTGAGCGTCGAGGGCGGTAATTCGCTGCCGCCGCTAAAGGTGGTTTTTCCGGCGTCCAGCGACAGCGCCCCGGTCAGTTTCGGGTGCTGTTCATCGCGCAGCCAGTGGATCGGCTCTTCCAGCGTCAAACGCGGCGTGCTGACCAGCATGGAGCCGTATTGCAGCTTATCGAAGCCCGTAGACAAGCTGTTGAGCACGATGGCGCTGTCGGTCCACTCTCCTGCGCCTTTGACATCCCAGCGCGCCTGCATCGGCGTGAAATGGCCCTCACCCCAATAGCGCCACTGCCAGCGACCGCGGTCGGGCATAAAGTTGTCGGCCTGACCGTCAAGATGCAGCGTAAAATCGCCCATCTCCTGCTCGTGGGCGCGCAGAATGGCCTGCAAGCGACCATCCACGCCCTGTTGGGTCACTTTAACGCCCGCCAGCGGCCAGCGGATCTCATCAATGTTGAGCGAATCAATCACTCGCCCGCGCGAACGCAGCAGCGCGCCGGGATGAAAATCGAGCACCGGCGCGGTAAGCGGACCACTCAGTTGTGCGGGCAGTTTGGCATAAAAAATCAGATCGCCGAGCTTGGCCTCACCGGTCAACTGGAGCGGCATGTCGCTGTTATCCATGCTCAACTTACCGGGGCCAATATTCAGCACCGCGTTACCCTTACCGGCCTGACCCTGAGTCAGCACGTTCAGCCGCCCGCTCACCTGCATCTGCTCGGTACCCTGCTGCCAGTTGCCTACCGACAGCGCGACGCGACCGCTCAGCGCATTACCGGCGTATTCGGTGTGCCAGCGGCCATCGCTGATGGCGATACGATCGGGCGTAATTTCCCACGGCAGGTCAAGCATTGGCTCCACTTCACCGCGTGGCGTAACCAACAGCTGTCCGCGATTCTCTTGCCACTCGAGTTCGGCATCCACCAGCCCGGGCGCTTGCGTAAACTCGAAGGTGCTGAACAGGTGACCATCGACCGGGAAGCCGTCCGGCACCAGCGGCATATGAAACTCGCCCACCAACTTCACCGGGGCCTGATCTTCCACTAAACGCGCGGAAAAGTTGCTGACCGTCAGCGCCTGGCCGCGCAGCCGCGCCTGAACAGAAATCTCTTTTCCGGCATAGCCAATATCCTGCTGCTCTGGCGTGAGCGACATCACCAGCCGCCCTTGCCATTTTTCCCACGGCGACAGACGCAGGTTTTCAATGGTCAGCCAGCTATAAGGAAGCATCGATTGCCATTCGGCGAGGGTTTTCGGCGCACCGGGAGCGGCTTCGCTCTCCGGCAGCTTGTTCAGACAGGCGCTGTTAACATCCAGCTCAGTGATATGTAAACGCCAGCGACTGGGACGGGACAGCTCGGCATTAGTGACGCGAGCAATTTCGCAGTCGCCCACCAGATAGCGCAGATCGGGGATACGCAGCGAGGTGCGCGTCAGGCGTGGACTGTCATTCAGGGCGATCCGGGTTCCGGCAGGCAGCCAGATCCCCGCCAGCGTGGGGACCCAATGGGTGAGCGTCAACAACAAAGCCAGCGGTAGCAACACGAGTGCTAATAATAGCGCGATGGCGGCTTTATATTTACCCTTCATGGGCAGCTAATATCCTGATTCAAAATAAGTAAAAGCCGAGAGGCCGTTATTGTGGCACGTTCGACCTACGAGTTAAAGTTTCCGTCCCGTTTAAGCGTAGTCGCCGTCGCGTGATTCTCCAGCAAGCTATTGAGCCGATGTTTAGTTTTCCCCTGCGACACTGATTAACATCTGCAATCACAAACGGGCGATCCTGTGGAGTTGATTATCTCGCTGGTGGAGCACGCTCAGCGCCATTATTCATTGGTATTGCTGATGGTTTTCCTGCTGACGTTCACGAAATCCTGCGCCGTTATCTCGCTGCTGATACCGGGCACCTCCGGGCTACTGCTGTTTGGTACCCTGGCCTCCGCCAGCGTCGGGCATTTCTTGCTAATGTGGCTTAGCGCCAGCCTCGGCGCAATCGGCGGATTCTGGCTCTCGTGGCTGGCAGGACGCCGCTACCGACACCATCTGCATCGCATTCGCTGGCTTAATGCCGAACGTCTGGCCCGTGGCCAGCTGTTTCTGCGTCGTCACGGCGCATGGGCGGTCTTTTTTGGCCGTTTTCTCTCTCCGCTGCGCGCCACCGTCCCGCTGGTGACCGGCGCCAGCGGCACTTCTCACTGGCATTTTCAGCTCGCTAACGTCAGTTCCGGTTTGCTCTGGCCGCTAATGCTGCTGATCCCCGGGGCATTTAGCCTTAATATCTGGTAAAAAACATTACCTTTCAAAGAGATTCCTGAACCTGCCGATATGCTCTAGAATTATCATTATAACCTGATGATTAAACTAATTTTGAGCATTTGTAAGATTATTTTAATTATGCTACCGTGACGGTATTATCACTGGAGAAAAGTCTTATGAAAATCGCTGTGTATAGTACGAAGCAGTACGACAAGAAGTATCTGCAGCATGTTAATGATGCATACGGCTTTGAACTTGAATTTTTTGACTTCCTGCTAACCGAAAAGACCGCGAAAACTGCCAACGGCTGCGAAGCGGTATGTATTTTCGTTAACGATGACGGTAGCCGCCCGGTGCTTGAAGAACTTAAAGCCCACGGTGTGAAGTACATCGCCCTTCGCTGCGCCGGGTTCAACAACGTTGACCTCGATGCCGCCAAAGAGTTGGGGCTACGCGTGGTGCGCGTTCCAGCCTACTCGCCAGAAGCGGTCGCGGAGCATGCTATCGGCATGATGATGTCGCTGAACCGCCGCATTCACCGCGCCTATCAGCGTACCCGCGACGCTAACTTCTCTCTGGAAGGACTGACCGGTTTCACCATGCACGGTAAAACCGCAGGGGTTATCGGCACCGGTAAAATCGGCGTCGCCGCGCTGCGCATTCTTAAAGGCTTCGGTATGCGCCTGCTGGCATTTGATCCCTACCCAAGCGCCGCCGCGCTGGATATGGGGGTGGAGTATGTCGATCTTGAGACGCTGTACAGAGAGTCCGATGTTATCTCCCTGCACTGCCCGCTGACGGATGAAAACTATCATCTGCTGAACCACGCCGCTTTTGATCAGATGAAAGATGGCGTGATGATCATCAATACCAGTCGCGGTGCGCTGATCGACTCTCAGGCAGCGATTGACGCCCTGAAGCACCAGAAAATTGGCGCACTGGGGATGGACGTGTATGAGAACGAACGTGACCTGTTCTTTGAAGATAAGTCTAACGACGTTATTCAGGACGATGTTTTCCGCCGTCTCTCCGCCTGCCACAACGTGCTGTTTACCGGCCATCAGGCGTTTCTGACCGCGGAAGCGTTGATCAGTATTTCGCAAACTACCCTCGACAACCTGCGTCAGGTGGATGCTGGCGAAACCTGCCCGAACGCGCTGGTCTGATTTTCCTTTCCCTTTTGTGCTCCCCTCTCACGGGGGGGCACATTCAGATAATCCCCACAGAAATCGCCTGCGATACAGTTACAATCCCCTTCATTTATTGATGTGATAAATATTTTTGGAGATTAAATGAACAAATTTGCTGCACTGCTGGCGGCGGGAATGCTGCTATCGGGCTGCGTCTATAACAGTAAGGTGTCGACCGGAGCGGAGCAGCTTCAGCACCATCGTTTCGTGCTAACCAGCGTCAACGGGCAGCCGCTGAAAGCAGGAGATAAGCCGCTAGAGCTGAGCTTCGGCGAAAAGATGCCGATAACTGGCAAGATGTTCGTTTCAGGTAATATGTGCAACCGTTTCAGCGGCACGGGCAAAGTCTCTGACGGCGCGCTGAAGGTTGAAGAGCTGGCAATGACCCGAATGTTATGCGCGGATCCGCAGTTGAATTCGCTGGATGCTACGCTCGGTAAAATGCTGCGCGAAGGCGCACAGGTCGACCTGACGGAAAATCAGCTCACGCTGGCCACCGCCGATCAAACGCTGGTATACAAACTCGCCGACCTGGTGAATTAATAGTTACCGCAGCTTCCGCCTGCCAGCGCCTGCTCGCTGCAGCGCTTGCCGTTTGGCAATGCGCACATGCCGATAGCGGAGCCATCAAGCTGGCGGGCCACCGATAACGAGCCGCCGACCATCGCGCAGTTTGCCTCACCGCTGCTGCTCATCGCAGCACGCATCCCTGGTGATACGTGCGCCGCTGTTGCCTGCTGAACAGGTTCATCGTTACTGCTACACGCCGACAGTAACAACGCGGCACATCCGACTAAAAAAGCTGCTCGCATTCTCTCTCCCCTCAGATACATCTGAAAATGAACAAACCCAAGAATAATAGGCAGCACAGCGAGCGGCGTCGAGAGGCAAAGTACGTATTTATGCGCCGTATTAACATTTTCTAGCAATTTTTTTGCGCAAAGGTTGATCTTATCGAGAAAGCCTGCAAGCAATCGGCCCCACTAATAAATAGGGGGTATCGTGAAAATATACGTTGAGATATTTCTTAAGTAGCCGACGCGTTGCAGAATGAGCGCATGAATACGCGCACGTAAAAATTCAGGATCGCCATGTTACGCAATTTGTTTAAATCTGAAGCAGATAAAACCAGAGACGAACTTACGACATTCAGGAGCTCACTTTTACCTTTTATCAAACAGTATCAATTGGAAGATCGTTGGCTGGAAGCGTGTGAGGTCGCGTTTCGGGGCGATGATGCCATAACCTGGATCGAAAAAAATAGCCAACTCACGCGTTCAAGCCTCTTTTTTCAGCGTGCCAAAGAAGAGATGGTTGCTGGTGCGTTTGCCGCTTATTTGCTGACGCATGCGCTGCCTCCCCTTTATTCATCGCATCTGAATACGCTGAAGCGTAAAGAACGTACGTTGACCGTTACCGACGATTATGGTGTTGAGCACTATGAAAAGTGGTTTAGCGAGCTGGAATACTTCTTCGAACACGTCATTAAATACGACCTGAACCACTGGATTGAACAACACCAGCAGCAGCTTAATCAGCTATGGCCGGACAACAACCCGGCGGAGTCAGTATGGGGGTCTGGTCGCGTGAGCTATCGCGCGTTCACTTTACCCGGGCAGTTCGAACGCATAGTGAGGCGCGAGATCATGCGCGTGGTCGACGAAATGCCCGAACCGCATACGCCAGGCTATAGCCCCCATTTAAGCGGAATCGACTATGAGCATTTTGTTGCCAGCTGTTTTGAAAAAGCAGGTGCCGCCTGCCAGGTGACTCGCGGCAGCGGCGACCACGGTCTGGATATTCTGGTCGATTACCGGGGATGTCGGCTGGCGGTCCAGTGTAAACACTATCAGGGAAAAGTTGGCAATAAAGCGATTCAGGAAGTCTTCGCCGCTAAACAATTCTACGATTGCCTGCTGGCCATGGTGGTCAGCAACAGCGAGTTTACTCCCCATGCCAGACAAGCGGCGCAAAAACTGGATGTGTATCTTTACCATCATGATGAAATAGCCGCGTTTATTCAGATTCTCGATGAGTGGATTGATGCGCCTGAATCCAGCTAATTGCTCAGCTAATATGGTCGTTATTTCATAGATAAAGATTGTGCCTGGTACAGGGATAACAGACCCTGTACCTTGCTTAAATATTAACTCATATATCATCTCCTTTTAACTCAGTAGCCGAAAAAAGCATAACAACTAAAATATATTCACGAGCTGTAGAATAATATTTCCTCCATTAACGATTTTAACAACCACCATTATTAATTGATTTATAACAGGCGGAAATTCGAAGATTTAGTTGGTGCTAAGGAGATTATCAACTCCGAGCTGACGAGACGTGTTCATCGCATTTTTCCTGATGCTGATGGCTGGGTGAAAACCAATGATACTGCTGACCTCCATTAGTACGGAGGCCAGCGAACATGAAAAGAACAAACCAACCGTGCCATTCAAGAAATGCTTGAAGAAGCTGAGTTTTGGCCAACTGAAGTATGAAAGAGAGGGCCATATAGCCCTTAACTATTTAATTCTCAGTTTGTTAAGCCGTTCCCCAACCTCCAGAACCACGACTCATCGTCACTGTACCAGCAACCAATGCTGCAGTACCGGAACCCGATACAACCACTTCACAGGTGACTGTGCGGTCATAGATATCAGTACGCACCCCATGGAAAGGTATTACACCAATAAGCGATGCTCCCAGGTCTCTTCCAATAGATGTAACGGTAAAGACTCTACTCCCCTGAATCCATACTTCTATGCGGGTGTTGGAAGTACTCATCCCTGCAGTCCAACGAACAAGTCCGCTTACAGAATACGTTTTCGCTGATTGAGCTTCACCAGAATCCGTATGAATGGCCTTAGACTTCCACTCCGAACCCGATTTAACCGGCAACGCCCCCATGCTAGCGATATCACCCTCAAAACTTTTGGCGCGAACTGTGCCGCTGAAAGAGCCACTCGTTGCTTCGATATGCCCCGTGAATTTCCCACTACTGGCATGAACTTCCCCACGCACAACCACGTTATTAAATTCGCTCCCCCCCGATTTAGTAATACGCCAGCCCTGACTCCCTCCTACGTAGTTATTTGACTGAATATCACCAACTTTTGCATTTGTAATAGAGCCATTTTTAATTCGAGCCGAATCAATATACAGCTCATTACCTTCCGCAATCATCACCGGTACAGCAGTCTTATTGTTGCGGTTAAACAGCGAGAAACGGTCGGCATAGAGGATCATGTCGCTGGTATCACCATCGCTTCCCAACACAATACCGGCTCCCACTTTTTTCCCGTTGTTGGTTTCAACTTTGATGGAATACATGGAGCTGATTTTATTGTTGGTGTCGACCAGCGTTTTACCCTGAGTCTGTACGGTAGAGGACAAGGTCCCGACGGTGCTGTTCAGGCTGGTCAGGCTGCTGGCCGTCGATTCGATTTTATCTTCTGCCTTCGTGACCCGGGTCGTCAGCGAGGTGACAACACTGGCATCCGCTTTATTCCCAAGACTGTTTTGCAGGCTGGTGATCGACTGGCCCTGTGAGGTGATTTTCCCCTCTGCGCTGGTCACGCGCGTTGTCAGCGAAGTGATAGCTGCAGCATTAACGGTATTGGCCACTTCATCACTGACATCAATGCAGAATACGTCGTCCACATATATATAACCCGCCGACAACGCGGTTCTCAATGAAATGGTGATAGCTGCATTAGCCGATGGTTTATAGTCTGCACTAATCAGCGTCCAGGCTGTTCCGATGCTGGCTGTTAGCGGAATATCCTTCAAGGGTCCGGAGCTATTACGGATGCTGATTTTGGTGTTGTTGGCATCTCTGATAGCAAAGTCACCTGATTTACGTACCCAGGCACCGACACGATACGTCCGCCCTCCAGTCAGACTCACCGCCTGGTCACAGGCAGTTGTGTTACCGGAAGTCGCCTGGATAATGTACTTCCCAGACTTCGGGTTCTGCGCCGCCAGTGTGCTCCAGCCCGAGTTACTCCAGCCGTCAAAACCGCGCTCGAACGAGTTGTTCGCCAGCATATTCGTCGGCATCGCTTTTGCCGCATCCGCATCCTGCTGGGTGGCCACAATGCTGCTATTCAGAGACGTGACGCTGCTGCCCTGGCTCTCCAGTTTGTTTTCAGCCTGCGTGACCCGATTCGTCAGGGAGGTGACAGCCGAAGAATCAGCCTTCTTACTGATATTGGTATTCGCCGTTGTCAGTCCGTTCTGCAGGCTGGTGATGCTGCTGCTCTGGCTGTCCAGCTTCCCTTCCGCGCTCGTTACCCGGTTGGTCAGCGCGGTCAACGCTGTCGCATCCGCTTTCTTATTAACGTTGCCATTGGTGGTGGCCAGGTCGTTCGTCAGCTTTGTGATGCTGCTGCCCTGGTTTGTCAGCGTATTCCCCTGTTGAGTGACTTTTGTCGTCAGAGTATCAACGGCAGATGCAGTAGCATCAGCGGTACTCTGTGCCCTCGCTGCTGCCGTAATATTACGGAAATGCCAGTCAGTGACATACCAGATAGTCCCATATGGCGAGTTCTGATTAATCTGCAGGAATGGACGAATATAGCCGCGATTAACCATTGCCTGGTTTACGGTAAATCGCCAGGTAGCACGCTTCCATGTTGCTGTCTTTTTCGTATTGCCACCGCTGGCCAGCGGTGCCCCAACGCTACCGTTAGAGCTTGTGGCGGTACCAATATAAAGATTGAAGTCAGCCTCACCCGCTCCACACGCAACCAGCGCAGACATTTCAAACACATCATTCAGCGTAGCTGGTATAGCGGCAAAGTTTGGGTGATGGTCACGCGATGTCAATTTTGCCACGTTAGCAAACGGACAGCCGGACGGAACACCAGTCGCTGTCGACAATACCGTCGTGAACCCCATCGAATTAAACGCCGAGTCGAATGACGGATTGGGGATATAGTCATCGCCCGTCGCATTTCCGGCACGAACGGCTGCGGTCAGTGAAGTGATGTTGCTATTGGCAGCAGTCACATTATTTTCAGTCTGAGTCACGCGCCCGCTGAGAGTATTCAAGGCCGCCTGTTCGGCTTTTTTTGCAATACTCTGGTTTGCGGAGGATAGATCGCTGGTCAATTTCGTAATCGCGCTGTTCGCCGACGTAATATCTTTCCCCTGCTGCGTCACCATGTTCTGCAGGGTTTGCACGGCGCTCGCATCTGCCTTATTGCGGACGTTGGTATTCGTTGTCTTCAGCCCATTCTCCAGCGCCGTGGTCCGGGTTCCAATGCTGGACAGCGTATCGCCCTGCTGAGAGACTTTCGTCGTCAGGGAATCCACTGCAGAGGCCGTGGCGTCGGCGGTGCTCTGCGCCTTCGCTGCCGCCGTGATGTTCCGGCAGTGCCAGTCAGTGACGTACCAGATCGTGCCGTATGGTGAAGTCTGTGCAATCTGCAGGAACGGCCTGAAATACCCCTTCGCGGCAACCGTGGCGGTGACCGTCCAGCGCCAGGTGGTGCGTACCCAGGTTTTACCTGTCGCTGCAGAAACAGCCCCTCCCGCGTTTGCGGCAGCAATCCCCCCGGTCGGGGATTCCGCTGAACCCACATACAGATTAAACACTGCTGTTCCGGCACCGCAGGCAACCAGCGCGGAGAATTCAATCACGTCACCGACAGTGGCGGCAATGTTATTGATGCCGGGAATATGATCGCGACTGGCCAGCTTCGCGGCATATTTAAAAGGACAGCCTGCGGGCACTCCGGACGATGACGTATCGACGACAACACGCCCCATCTGGTCGTATGCCGGGTCAAAGGTCGGATTGGGAATATAATCGTCGCCCGCCGCGCCGACAGCTCTGATGGCTGACGTTAATCCCGTTATATTGCTGTTCGCCGCCGTCAGGCCGCTTTCCGTCTTCTCTACCCGTCCGGTCAGTGACGTCAGGGCACTCTGATCCGCCTTTTTGTTCACATTTGTGTTGGTCGTTGTCAGGTCGTTTTGCAGCTTAGTGATCGCGCTGCCCTGGCTGGTCAGCGTATTGCCTTGCTGAGTGACTTTTGACGACAGGTCGTTTACTACACTGGCGTCCGCTTTACCGGCTACACCATTTGATGAAAACACGACAACACGACGGACAAACAGTCGCGCACTGGTGGCAGGTGCCCAGCTACCCGCAGCGAACCGGAGATAGACAAAATTATTGCTAAAATCTGCCGGGATGGTCAGCTCAATACTTTTCGTCTGCCAGGCCGTCGAGACTCCTTTTAGCCAGGCCGTAGTGGATGCCAGCCAGTCGGTCGGATTATTCAGATCAGAAATCACCCCCATCGTGTCAGCGGAAATATTCGACATCGCTTCAGAGGATTTAAGCTCAAACGTAACGGTTAATTTCGTATCAGGCTCAACCGGGATACGGGTCTGGTTGGCCACACGAATGGAGCCTGTCGTCGTTCTCAGCGCCTTTTCCCCGGCATCATACGTAAACGCGGAGCCAGTGCCGGAGTCCACCCATAGCGAGAGGTCAGATTCCATCCCCCCGTTAGCAATCAGACTACCGGATATCAGCGATGCCTGAAGCTGCGTGATGCTGTTGCTCTGGCTGGTCAGCTTCCCTTCAGCTTCGGTAACACGGTTACTTAACGAGGTGACGGCTGACGCGTCGGCCTTCTTCGTGATGTTCTGGTTGGCGGTAGAAAGTCCGTTCTGAAGACTGGTGATACTGCTGCTCTGGCTGGTCAGGGTCTTACCCTGCTCCGTTACCGTGTTCTGCAGCGTCTGCAGCGCGCTCGCATCCGCCTTTTTATTGACGTTCGCATTTGTCGTGGCCAGGTCGTTCGTCAGTTTCGTGATGCTGCTGCTTTGGCTGGTCAGTGTCCCTTCGGCATTGCTGACCCGGCTTGTCAGATTACTGATTGCACCCGCATTAGCCGCAATGCTGCTCTCGTCCGTAATATCAACGACATAAAAATCATCAAAGTATATTTCACCGGCAGACAATGACGACCAGATAGCAGCCTCAACAATCATATCTGAAGACGCTTTCCAGGAACCGCTAATATCTGTCCAGGTAGATCCCGTCGGTAGATCCGGCGTAATAAAATTCACCGCAGAAAGAATCGAACCGCTGGTATCACCAATTCTCAGCTTGTGATACGACTGGTCTGCCGTGACTGCTGCCCCATTACGACGGGTAAATACACCGATCCTGTAGGTCCGGTCAGCTTTTACATTGATGCGTTGAGAAATCGCCGCTTTACCTTCGCCACAACGCACTATCCTGCTACCGCTATGCGGAGCCGATGCCGTGGTAAATGTCGCCGCGCCAGAGACTGTCCAGCGGTTGCTCCCTAATTCAAAACCACTATTAACGAGCATGTTGCCTACAACGGCGACGCTGGCCACAGCATCATCTTGCATAGCAGCAACATCATTTTGCGTTGTACTGAGGGTGTTATCGAGCTTCGTCAGGCTGCTGCTCTGGCTTGTCAGCGTATTTCCCTGTTGGATCACTGTCGTCGTCAGAGAATCAACAGCAGACGCCGTGGCATCAGCTGTACTCTGCGCCTTCGCTGCCGCCGTGATGTTCCGGCAGTGCCAGTCGGTCGCATACCAGATGGTGCCAAAGGGTGAACTCTGGTTAATCTGCAGGAACGGTCTGAAATAGCCCTTCGCCGCAACCGCAGCGGTGACCGTATAGCGCCATGTGGTACGCACCCAGATTTTTCCTGTCGCGGCGGAAACTGCCCCACCCGAGTTTGCGGCAGTAATGCCCCCTGACGGGGAGTCCGCATGACCCACATACAGGTTAAAGGCTGCGGTACCAGCACCACAGGCAACCAGTGCCGAGATTTCAATCACATCACCAGCCGTCGCCGGAATGTTGTTCATCTTCGGGGTATGGTCGCGGGATGTCAGTTTAGCAACATAAGCATACGGGCAGTTTGCCGGAACCCCGGAGGCTGTAGATTCCACCACAGCCAGGCCCATTCGATCATAGGCCGCATCAAATGTCGGATTGGGAATATAATCGTCGCCTGCCGCGCCGACCGCCCTGATGGCTGACGTTAATCCCGTAATATTGCCGTTCGCTGCGGTCAGACCACTTTCCGTCTTCTCCACCCGACCGGTCAGTGACGTCAGGGCGCTCTGATCCGCCTTTTTGTTCACATTCGTGTTGGTCGTTGTCAGGTCATTCTGCAGCTTAGTGATCGCGCTGCTCTGGCTGGTCAGCTTGCCTTCCGCCGTATCGACCCGACTGGTCAGGTCAGTCACTGCCGAAGCATTTGCCTTCTTCGACACGCCGGTCGAAGAGAAAACATCGACTTTACGGATATAGAGACGCGCACTGGTAGCCGGTGCCCACCCGCCAACGGCAAATCGCAGATAGACATAATTTCTGGTAAAACTGGCCGGAATGGTCAGTTCCACGGTTTTCGTCTGCCAGTTGGTCGTCACCCCACTCAGCCATGGCGACACAGAAGACAACCAGCCAATTGGATTACCTAAATCCGTTATCACGCCGACGGTATCAGACGATATGCTGTTAACCGTTTCCGATGTCCTGTACTCAAAAGACATGGTCAGAATGGTATCGGCCTCGACGGGGATACGTGTGACGTTGGCAACACGAATGGAGCCGGTGGTCGTTCTCAGGGCTTTTTCACCTGAATCGTAAGTGAATGCCGAACCGGTCCCGGAGTTCTCCCAGAACGACAGATCCACATCCATTCCGCCGTTGCTAATCAGGCTCCCGTCAGCCAGGGAGTTTTTCAGCACCGTCAGCTGGCCAGACTGAGTGGCCAGGCTTCCTTCCGTCGCGGTGACCCGGTTGGTTAAAGCCGTGACCGCGCTCGCATCGGCCTTTTTATTCACATTCGTGTTGGTCGTTGTCAGGTCGTTTTGCAGCTTTGTGATTGCCTGGCTCTGGCTGGTCAGCGTTTTATCCTGCAGGCTGACGCTGGACTGCAGGCCGGTAATGGCACTGCTGTTTGCCGCCACGCCCGATTCGGCTTTCCCCACGCGGTTCGTCAGTGAGGTCAGCGAACTGCCCTGAGAAGTGCTCGTGGTGCCCTGCTGCTCCACTTTTTGCGTCAGTGACTGCAGGGCGCTGGCGTCGGCCTTTTTCCCAAGCGTGGTTTCCAGCCCGCTGATTTTACTGGCCTGTGCGCCCTGCGCAGTCGACAGGGAACTCAGTTCCTCTGCCACGGAGGATTTATTGTCGTTGAACTGCGTCTGTAGGGACTCCCGCGCCACGACTTCAGCCCGGTCGGCGGTGATCCGCGCGTTCATTTCCTGATACAGCAGACCGGAGCGTAAATCGCTCAGGCTGTTACTGTCAGTGGTTCCCCTGATCTGCGCCGCCAGCGTGGAGCGCTTCAGCACCTCCGCTTCATCGGCCCGGGTACGGGCCGTCTCCTCATTGCGTAACGCCGCCGTACTCGCCGCCGGTGCCGGTCGTCCGACCGATATCCAGTGGATCAGGAAATAGTTGTCCGCATTCTGCCCCTGGGCCAGATCGAGACGAAAACGGCGGACCGTACCGGACGCATTCCAGTTCACATCGGAGATGGCCACCACGCTGATACCATCGCCATCAAACTCCTGCTCCGCAATACTCACCGAGCGGGCATCACTCCAGCCGGTTTCCTCTGCACCAATCCAGTAAAGCCGACCTTTCCAGACCGGGTTACCCACGCGTTTAATACGCAGCATGATGGTGCGATAAGAGGAGGACGGGATTTTCTGCCCGTTGGGTGAGCGGCAGGATGAGTTACTGTTCGACGCTTTCAGCCAGCCGTCATCCGTGATTTGCATCGGCACCTGACCGGCATCGTCCTCAGTCCACCCTTCGTTGTCTTTATCAAAGTACCAGATACTGAATGAATCAAACTGCTGGCCACTACCGGCGGAAATTTCAGAAATCTGACGGGCCAGTGACTCGTCGCCATGCTGAATAATGGTCTGCAGGGTATCAATGGCGGCGACGCGCTCAATTTTTTCATTCAGCAGCTGGTCTGCCGCCTGCGCCGCTTTCGCGTTGACGTCCGCAATGCGGTCGGCAGTTTCCTGTTTCACCGCTTTGTCCCAGCCCGTATTCGCCTGGGCAATGGACTGTTTCAGGCTGTTTTCAACCGTCTGCAGCTGGGATTTTAACGCGGCATCCCCCTCGGTCAGGGTTCTGTTGACGTCAGTTATCTGCTGGTCAACGGAGGCATTAATGTCGCTCACAGCCTCGGTGATGCTCTTGTTCACTGCCGAGATATTGTCACTGAGCGTCTGATTGACGAGGTCGATATTCTCCGTTATCGACTTGTTGACCGACTCTATCTGCCCGTCAACCTGTTTACCGATATCCGCGACGGTCTCATCAAGACTCTGGTTAATATCGGTAACCTGCTGCGCGACTTCTTCACGAATAGCATCGGCGGCTTTCGTCAGCTCTTCGTGAGCCTCTCCGATATCCCGCTGGACTTCCTGCCAGGCAGGGGTGTCCTTAATAGCATCCGTCAGCTGGTCGTAATATTCGCTAATGTCATCGCTGGCCTGCCCCTGAACCCAACTTGTCCAGGGGCTTTCGTTACCCAGACGATCGACAATACGCACCCGGTACCAGAACGTTGCGGCAATCTGCAGACCCATCTGCTGATACGTTTTGCCCGGATACGCCACGTCAGACAGCGCCATCGCCCCGCTGCCGTTTGGATTAGGGCTATACTGCAACTCCGTTTTCTGGGTATCACCGGCACCGTCCGGAAACCCCCAATTCAGTTCAACACCATGCATCAGCGATGTGGTTGTCAGGGCGATCGGCGCAGAAGGCATACCGATCTTTCCGGTCAGCATTTTCTCTTCAGAATACGACCAGCCGCTGGAAACCTCAGCCGCATTAATAGCGCGCACTCGCACGGTATAGCGCCCGGCGTAAATACCTACAACATCAAACGATGACACGGAACTGCGAGGAATATTAACCCAGTTGCCTTCATTGCGGCGCCACTGCGCTTCGTAGGAAATGGCGTTTTTTACCGCAGACCAATGAACCTGCAGCGTTTCAACACTCATCCCCTGATTAACCACCGAATAGGACTCAACGACGATATTAGCTGGCGCACTTTGATTTCCCGGGGGAATAACGCTGATCGGTCGACTGTCGATAACCGCGCCGGTATCAATCCTCGCATATTTATCAGGATCGTGAGCGGCTGCGGAAATAGTGAATGTACTATCGTTATTATCTTTAACACTCACAACCCGATATTGCTGAACCTTCAGAGAGTCAGATTCTACAGCCCAAACGCATTCTGTTTCCGGTACTTCAGTATATTCGGTAGTAACGGTGACAATATACCCATCGACATCCTGAATAGTCCGGCTTTGCGTCACGCCTGACGGCAGGTTCATCAACAGCCTATCGCCAGTTTTTGCTTCCGTTTTACGATCGAGCGTAATGACGCAGCCATCCACTTTACTAGTGCGGCCCCCGTTGACTTTACCCGCCAACATTTCGTCCGCCACCGCAATGACATAACCGGGTTGCGGAATATTGCCGTCGAGTCCGACGGAGAACGTCACTACGCGATCTTTATTGTTGGTCAGGATCCCCCAGCGCCCTTTACGGTTAGCTTCCGACTGACGGGTACAGCCAATCGCCGTCAGTTCAAGCTGATTGAAGCCATAGCGAGCCACCAGCGGCTGCTCAAAAACCGGCTCCATCGCATCAGCATATTCGTTCTCAGGATCGGACCAGGAAACCAGCGCGTTGGTATAGCGCGTTTTGCTACTGCTGCTGGCATATTGAAAACGACCATTAATCACGTTAGCTCTGGTGTAGGTGTAGTCAATATCGCGAGGCATATCCGCCAACGCTATCACCTGATCGCCACTCCAGCAGGTCATGCCGCGGAAAATAGCTGCAAAATCACGTAACACCGTGTAGGCATCATTGCGATCCTGAATATAGACGTTACAAAGATAGCGTGGCTCGGTGCCATCACCGCCCTTACCGTCAGGCACAGGTTCGTCGCAATAACGGGCAACCTGATACAACGTCCATTTATCGATATTTTCTGAGGTAAGACGATTTCCCAGACCAAAACGATCGGTAACGATCAGATCGTAAAAAATCCATGCGGGGTTATCTGTCCATGCCCATTTAAACGCGCCCGTCCAGATGCCCGAATATTGTCGGGTTTCCGGGTCGTAATTGTCAGGAACGCGAATAACGCGCCCGCGAGGACTACAGGCAATTTTGGGGATAGAACCATTGAACTGACGGGAATCAAATTCAACGTAAAGCAGGGCCGTATTGGGATAACGTAATTTTGCGTCGAGAATCTCAGCATAGCTTTGCAACGTCATGACATCGCCAATTTTTGAGGTACTGACGTCTTCTGTGACCTTACGCAGGCGCAAAACCCAGCCCGTATTAGCCCGAGGTAAATCAATTCGATGGCATCGTTCATAACCGGAAGAGGTTTTGCCGGTAACCGCGCTTTCCAGTACCGTTTGCCAGGTGCCTCCGTCAGTTTGCAAATCGACAGCGTAGCTCACGGAGTTACCCATCAGATCGCCGTTATCTTCTTGTTTAAATAAAGATGGCCATTTTAAGCGCAGACGCACGGCAGAAAGCTGAGTATTACTAAAAGAATGGGTCCAGGCCGTTTTACTGGATATTTCCGTACCTACGTTAATTTCATTTTCTGAACCAGGGATCCCCTGAATATAATTCTGTGCCTGAGTACCAGAGCGAAATTCCCATACCACACTGCTAAAATTTTGTGAACCGTCGGAATTCTCCAGCGGCGTTCCGTCAAGGTAAATATCCTTTGCGGTAAGTGCGCCAGCAAACTCGCCCTCGCCCAACGCCATAAGAATTTTGGCTTTTGCTACGGATTGTAAATCATCTGGCTGTTCCGTTGGGGTACGCGGACTCGAACTCCCGCCCTTGCGCCCTTTAATGAGGTGCTGTGTCATAGATATTATGTCCATAAAAAAACCACCCGAAGGTGGCCAGAAAAAGAGAGGGACCGGATATTTTACTGCTGGTCTTCTACATAAATTCCAGCCGAAATAATTGCGCCACCGATAAGCCGCCTACCATATAACAGTGGAACCGGATATCCCTGTGCCGCTGTATTAGTCACGCCACCGAAGGCATAAGAAGCTTTATTTTCGCCAGACTGCTTGCTGGCTAATCCGGGTACCTGAGGTGAGAGCATCTGAAGAACGCCGCCAAGCATCATTGATGCCCCCAACTTCCACGCCACAGGCCCCCAAGCACCACCTCCCCACGCCTGGCCGATTGTACTTCCGAGTACCCCTACAACGACCAAAACCGCCCCTAAAATAGTTTGCAACAAACCTGCTTTCTTACTTCCTATAACAACAGGGATAATTCGTATAACATCATCTATTACTGGAAAGATTAAATCATCCTTATTAAGATTTCTCTTCCCCTTAAAAATCGCATACGTTAATCCCTTTGATTTACTATCATTAAGAAATTTTTCAAACCCTGGAATGGTACAACAAAGTGCTCTTATTGCTTCAGATGTTGTTTTTACTTGTTTAACATGAGTTTTCCCGAATTTTTTACCGAGAACCCCTCCAAACTCTATTTTTATTGTTTGTTCTTGCATAAATAGCCTCACAGAATGACTATTCACATAGTCATTCATTAAGTGATTAAACAAAATTATTTAACAGAGATAGGCTTAATATCGCCTTCATCTTCCGGCGCTTGGAAAAGTCTCACGCCTTTATGTTGATTTTCTTTTATATATAACTCGCGTTCAGTTAAAGGTCGGTTTGTATTGCAAATACCACCTTCTTCTCTATATCCAAGCATCCATTCACCAGCTGGAATGTAAAAATCTGCACGTTCACCAATATCAAGACTAGCAACTCTTTTACCTGATATATAAAAACCATAGAAACATGCGCTACCCAACAAACCAGAATCACGCACAACTGTAAGCCTTGCACCATTTGATAATGGTTCCTGATAAAAAAACAACCTCTCTTTTGGTACTAATTTTGCTTTATCAAGTGACACAGCCGACGTGGCACACCCTGTTAAACCAACGATTGCCATGATAAGCAGTAGTTTTTTCATTTATCTGTCTCCTTCCTGGACTTAAACAACAAACGAACATAACGATTTATAACGCAAAACCTTCACCGTTCTTTCCTGCCAGTATCCACCGTAAGGTACCCGCTGACTCAAGTGACCATACAGATGATGTAGTAGCATATTTCCCTCCAGCAGAATACCTGCGTGATTCCATTTATTCGCCTGCACCTGCATGATAATCATATCACCGGGCTGCAGCTGGCCAGAAAAATCGCGAAATCCGCATTCATACCAGCAATCATGGTAAAAGTTATCAGGGTAGTCATCTTCCCACCACGGATAATCCACACGATAATCCGTCAACTCGACACCATGCTGCTGGCGAAAATAACTCATTACCAATCCCCAGCAATCATAGTGGCCAAGAACAAACGGGCGCTCCAGTAACGGCAGTTCCTCCCGAGGATAAATCGTGCGGAGATCACCTTCCGGCCAGCTAAAGATATGCCAGGGTAGCAACATCGCGTCACACTGAGCCTTATCCAATTCGCTTGGCTGGGTCGTAGCATCAGGGTGGCTGTGCACAATCCCCGTGACGGTACCCCAATCCTCTGTCTGAGCATAATCCTCCGGCGCAAGGACAAAATGCTCTTGTGGATCGTCAGCAATATTACGGCAGGGAAAATAGCGTTCTACCCTTCCTCTTTGCGCAATCGCACCGCAGCACTCACGAGGATACTCCTGCCGGGCATGCTCCTGAATAGCCCTGATAACCTTCTGGCGCATATTAGCTCCGAATTAAAGACGTGCCGGGGAAACCACCAAAAGGTAGCTCGTTGTCTTCACCAAAGCGTAATTTACAGGCTGATAAAGTACCGTTGCAGACATCCAGCGCCGGATCGGTAACAGGTATATTATTTTTATCAAAATATCGCTGACCGGTATAATCACAACCATCACCACTGCGGTATTTGTTTCTGATACACCAGGTACAAATAGAATGTAGCTGGCGAGTTGGGATCATGATCCCTTGCAAATCCATTGGGCTGGCAAGAGTGAACTCAATCGCTTCATTCGTTTCTTCACTTTTGGCATCAATAAAAAAGACCTTTCTTTTTTCCTGCGTGGGATCGGCAGCCGCATTCCCCTCAGGAAAATTACGTGCATCAAGATATTTTGCCAAAGTATCGTGCACCGTAACCTTCGCCTGAACCAGATCATCGTAATAAAGACACAGAGCAGTAATTGAGGCATCAATATTTGCCACCTTAAGCGATGGCTGCGCGTCCCGACCGCTGGTGGTAGACTCAATACCTTCAATAATACAAGGCCATGGCATATATTCATTTCCTTGCCACCAAATGGGTTTGGCAGGTAAACGAGTCTCATCGCCGCCCGCTGCCAGAATCTCGGCCTCGCTATGAGCGATATTGTGTCCGTGGAAATATAAAACATCATCCATTCCAAAGACGCTGCCATCAATCTCCAGCAAGCGTATTTCATTCCCTGGTTCAAGTTTTTGATAATCAGCTGTAATCATGGTGCATATGCCTGGTTAAATGTGGCGGTTACCGTCATGACCTGACTTGATAACGGTGAAAGCTTTAATGAGTCGGGGCTGACGCGATAAAGTCCAGACTCACCCATTGGTGAATCCCAGATAAACGACTTCGTTACATGGCGGCGCATAAACTCGAGTACCGCTAATATCTCTTCCTTTTCGCCAGTTAATGTCACCGGCCAGGTTTGTTTTTCAGAATGAATACCATCGCCCACGATCTGCTGGTAGCCATCACCAAAACTAGCCTCACGGACGTTAAAATTAAAATCTCCTTGCAAACCCGCTTGTATTTGCGTTCGCCAGGTAAAAGTTTCTATTGCCATATCATCTCCGGGAATCAAAAAATTAACGCGCGTGATTTGCATTCCAAATAAGGCCACCCGGCCTCAATTCATTCGCCACGCCAGCACGAACTGAACGGTCGATAGTCTGCTGCCAGGCGCGATTCACCGCGCCATTATTGTCGGTCGATTGCGGTTCTGAACTCTGATTCTGAATAAGTACTGAGGTCTGAATAGTAAGTGGCCCAGCACCAGAAGAACCCAGTCCTTGCATCGATGCCGTTCCCACATAACCGCCGCCCGCATACCCCTGCGCGCCGCGCATCATGGCGTAAAGATTGCCAATCCCTATCGCCGAGGTCGCCTCTTTGGTAAAAACAAATTCGCCGCCATGAACAATCCCTCTTGGCTCATATTTACCACCGTCTCCGGTATATCCGCCTCCGGAATGGCCAGTGAAAACTTTACCGATGGATGCTACCCAACCGATGCCGGAATTCGACATCGCGTTAAAGGAAGCCTGCATGGCTTTTACCAACAATAATTGGCTAAGCATCTTCAGAGTCCCTTTCAGAAAGGTCATCAGGAAATCACTAAAATTCGCCTTTCCTGTGGTTATATATTCCACCAGCGAGTTTCCCATTGAGCTAAAAGCGTCTTTAGCTAAATCCTTAAGCTTGCCATGAACGTTTTCTCCATCCTTAAGGAATTTATCCCACGCCTCTTTGGCCCCTGCCATTAAACCGCCGAGCCAATCGCTCTTCCCCCCTTTTTCCTGATCATCGTCAGAACGCTCTTCCATAATTGCGCCTGGCAGAAAAATTTTTGGCGTATTACCCACATCTTTTTTTGGAGGGCCACCTATTCCCGCCAGTGAATCCCAATAGCTTTTAGGACCTGACGTGATATTGTAGGTCTCATCCTCAGATTTCTTTACCATATCCTGAAGTATTGGCCCCATTCTGGCTGGAGGAAGGGGTAACGTCTGCATTAACCTTTTCAGGCCATCCGTATGCTTTTTCTGGATATCTGTTGCAGCACGAAAAGTCTTATTAAACTCTTCACTTTTACGGCTGGCAACAGTGACTTTCTGTTGATATTGATCCAGAAGTCGGTTGCTTTTTTCCAGCTCACTGTTATTCATGCGCAGTGTTATTGTTGTATCACCCGCCATTGACTTTCTCCTGAAAGAATAAACCAGGCGATAGCCTGATTTAATTTGATTAATAAATAGAACATCCTTCCGATGAAAATCCTAACTAGTTCTGTAGTTTATTCAGGATATTCAACGCCACCCGTTCCATTATCTGAAGATCGTTTATTGCGGTTACCTCGTCAGCTACATCATAAACCCTCATGAGCCATGCTAGGACATTATAATCCAGACCGATGACCCCTCCCGGGCTGGTGCGCCACTGCGTGCTGGCCGCGCGAAAAACCACAAATGCAGGCCAGATATCAGGCCAGACGTTGATAACAACATCGTCATAGTCTTCGGCTGTCAGACCGAATGCGCTAAGCTCATCCGCTGATGGTTCAGGCGTATAGAATGCAGAGGCAACCGCAATCAGTTTTTTTCGCGATTCCCCGTCAGCTCCTGATAATAGGTGGTCATTATTGCTTTAACCGCCCCCGGATAGTTATCTATCAGTGTTCCCATATTTTCTCGCGTACAGGGTTCAGATAATGCCCAGTCGTCGACGATCTCCAGTAAAAAATCACTGGCGGTTTTCTCGTCAATATTTTCAAGCTCTGCCAGCTCTTTTATTGGCCGATGCTTAAATGTAAAATTCAGTACTCCGTCGTCTTCACCAGCACGGGGAATAATGACATCCGCTTTAAAAACAGGTTTAGGTTGTAATTTGAAGATAGCGCTCATAAGTACCCTTAAAAAAGGCTCCCGCAGGAGCCTAATCGAATTTATTTTGTGTTCTGCAGATAAGGAAAATGATTAATCTTCCGATTTGTAGAAGGTAATATCCCGCGAGTGAATGGAAAACGCGACTTGTACGGTTTCAACACTATTCACAGCCGTCACCGGTTGCGGATCAAACGACGGAATACCGGACCAATAGCGGTACTCTTTCGCATTCGGAACAAACATGCGTAGCGGTAAAATTTGGCCATAACGATCCGCCATGCTTAACACGTTGTAGATTGCTAATGAAGCATCATGGGCTAACGTGAAGGTTTGATTTTTAGCCGCCTTAAAAGTACCAATATTACGCTGGCGATCGTCTGCCAGAAACTGTACCTGTGCATACTGCTGTTCACCACCTGATTGCGCGACTTCCGTAATCTGTGGAATCTCAGTCCACTCAGTGATTTTCTGTAATTTCCCGCTACCGGCATGAGCAGGGAAAAAATTCCTGTCGCTAGAGTTAACAACCGAAATGGTTACGCTATTCGTTGTTTGCGCGGTGATTCTGGCAACTAAACCATCGATAAGTCCCCATCCCGAAGAAATAAGCACGACATCATCAACCTTAAGGTTATGATTTTCAGCAACGGTAAAAATAGCCCCTTCGGCATTAGAAACCGTACTGACTGAAACTGGATTACTCAGGCCGGAGCCAACAAAAACGGTCGAGCCATTAGGCAGAGCAAAAGCCATAATAATATCTCCATTATTGATATTTAAATTTTAGGATGTACTTTATAAAAATCAGTTTGTTTAATTATGACTTATTGTTATGCATCATAATTATCACGTTTTAAAACCAAAACTATTTTCCCTGTTAATTTATTATGAGTTTTCGGAGCTGCCATTGTGCAATACGCTATCAGGGATGCGTTTTGTTACTGGTTC
This sequence comes from Klebsiella sp. RHBSTW-00215, assembly GCF_014103785.1. Taxonomy (NCBI): domain Bacteria; kingdom Pseudomonadati; phylum Pseudomonadota; class Gammaproteobacteria; order Enterobacterales; family Enterobacteriaceae; genus Klebsiella; species Klebsiella sp. RHBSTW-00215. Next base: position 4,271,761 of record NZ_JABXQS010000001.1, on the reverse strand, counting down.
ATTTTCAAAAACCTTCATACCATACTGCCCAATCCACGTCGCATTTTGGTTAACATTACTAAAAATAAACTCCATAACTTCAAGCATTAACTCTTGAATTAAAGTTGCTGAGTTATCACGGCACCAACTTTCGATCGAAGTCAGAAGAGGATCGGAGCCATTAGCAATGAACTGCTCGCCAATACTATAATGCTTCGTTTTGTTTTCATCAGTAATGCAATGCAGCTTACTGATTTGTAGAATCTCCGCGGATGGCCCAACAGTTTGAACAGTGAGCGTTACAATTCTATTCCCTTTGTCCTCAGCAACAGTGGATGAGTAAAACATTGAAAGAGTTAAATCATTAGATGTATACATTTATTTTCTCCAGGTGACAGTTACGGTACTAATTATAGTAGTAAAATATTTGAGTTAATCGCATTCAGAGGTTCGTCATTAAATATTACATAGCTATTCTCGCCTTCAACCAGCCATATACAAATGATTCATTGGAATCATACTTTTCAACCAGCTCCAGATAATACTGTCCCTGGCTACAATTCAGTGCTCGAAGTAATACGTTCTCTCCCTCTTTCCCTCTGCGGATAAGGTAAAGACTCAACGCATTTAAGGTTCTGGGGCCAATAACTCCATCCGATATGAGATCCGGATAGAGCATTCCGCGATGATTAAAAGCATTTAGCCATCGTTGAAGCCACTTGCTCGGTAATGACGGTCCCATATTGACACCGGCATCACACAACTTTTCAGCGATAGTGGCAGATATGTCAGCAACCTGATCAAACCGGGGCGCAATCCAGTAGTCAGCATTGAGAATATCCAGCGCTCGCTGACGCGTCAGCTTTCGCATATCGCCATCATAGCCATGGGCCCGGGCGGTCACCTGAGTAATTCCCCAGTTTGTCGCCCCACCTTTATCATCCGGATGATTTACATAACCGCCCTCCTTATCCAAAATGGTATTAAAAATGTCATCTTTGTTCATACATGCCTCATTTATCAATTAAATGTGCAATATTCCCTTTCGCACGAAATACAGCCATAAAAACGAAAAAATTGACTACAACAACCAACCAGTGGGTTGACTCATATAATCCGAACAAATAGCGAAACGGTATGCTGGCATAGGTAATCACGAGTAAATATGCTGTACACGATACCCATGGCCGATATCTCCTGAGCTGTGCACGGCGATAAAACATCAAATTCAGGGTAATAAAAGCGCAGAGAACTGAATTAACCAGCGCAGGAAGGTCATTTTCCATTCGGACGCTCATTATTATGCCGGGTTAATATTTTGTACAAATCGGTTAGTTCTTGATTATTCAGAAACGTGAGGATCTTAATAATAAGTGCAGATATCAGCACCGCGCCCAGCGCGTCTAATGGCCTTTCACTATACCCTGTCCAGGATGCCAGTTTCGTCCCGATTAACCCGGCTCCCAGGACACCAACAATAAAGGAAGTCATGAAATAAGCGGCCAATCTAAAGCGGGTAATATTTACCGCAGTTGCCACATAAAATACCGCACCAGCAAAAGCCCCAAAAACAACGCCATAATCAATACCTGTTACCAACCCAAACATACCAGCTCCCATTAATCCACCAGCAACAACTAGCGATGTACCGGAAACAGGATCGGACATTTACCCTCCCTTCTTTCACTGTGAGTGATGATGATGAATACCGAAGTGCAGAATAATTTTTCATACTTACACTACGGTTACCTCGCCGTTATTTTCTTTCTTTTTTGTAAACCAAGTGCATAGATCGCCCGATGGCAAAGATAATCAGCGGATTCTATATATTTATGCCCGAACTCTTGTTGATAAATAATTGCCGCTCGCTCAATTTGGCGTTTGTATTCTTCACGTTGCCAGATGACATCCTGAGCAATAAATTTTATAGGCACAGCGTTATCAATAGAGTCCGGCGTATGATGTACTCCTTTGGCCTGAATCTGAGCGCGACCAGGCGTCGGTCGATGCAGAACGTCTGCAGTAAGGGCTTCAGGATTTTGCAAGTGCGAGCGACGTTCACGGCGTCGGCCTGCTGCAGAACCCTTAAACGCGGTTCGACGGGACATTATGGCCTCCTTAATGATCTTTGGTGGTAAGGTCATAGCGGAGACATTGGCTTAAACGAGCCTTATTGAAAACCCCATCCCAAAGTTCATTATTTGAGGAAACTGGCTTTTCAGCCACGTAGATTCATTACTGAATCGTTGTATCTCATCATCAGGATGATTGAGGTAAATCGTGTTGATAGAACAAAGATACCTTAAGGTTACTCAAAAATAAATACCCCTGGGTATATTTTTTTATTAAAAATTGTAATTGCATGAAAAAAAGGGATTTTTATGCGTAACTCATTTGACGGGAAAGTCGTAAAGGAGATGGAAGAGTGCAAGTGTTGCCTATGCGATGGCCTAAGCAACCCTGATAGCGGAGCCCGTGGAACATTCTCAACAAGACTTTGACACGACGCATCTGCACGCCTGACGTGCAGATGGCTGCATTTACACGAAGCGTTTAACGCTGTGGCTATAGATAACGCGGCCGATAATTTTCAGATATTGTTCATGGCTTTCGCCAATCGTCCAGTCGGCATATTTGCTGTTATCTGAATGCACAAGCAGGCCATCGGCAGTGAACTGGAGACGTTTTACCAGCACCGCGCCTTTAAATGAGAAGACATAGATGCCGTCACCTTCGAAGTAATCTTTCGATACATCAATAAAGATGTAATCGCCAGTTTCAATCGTGCCTGACATGCTATCGCCGGATACCGTGATCACTTTGATATGCTCTGCGGGCCGGTTACCAAAAAGCCTGAGCGCGCCGACGGAGTCATAGGTGATACTGCTGACGGTTTCATCAACTTCACTTGAGACAATACAACCGGGTCCGGCGCTGGCTTGTGCATCCAGAACTTCAATAACGTATTGTATCTGTGGTGAATTTTCCACTCGTTCACCCACGCTATCAATACTCCCGGTAATACCGTCCATCCATCCACGCGGCAGATTGAATGAAGATTCAATAAGTTCGACCATCTCGTCAGCTATCCTTTTCTTTTGCTTCTTACCTTCGGGGTAGAGCATCCGTGAGACATAAGAAGGCTCCCGACCAATGGTTCGGGCCACATCAACGGCTTTTCCGCCACATAAATTATCGCGGATATAGAGCAGGCGTTGCCGCCGGGTTTCGTATTTGTCCATAGGAGCGATTTTAACGTCATTTACCATCAGATGGGCAAAATATAGCAAACACTCATAAAATTACCTACAGGTAATTTTCATCAATGTCCACGCTTCATCATCTTCCTGGTGCCGAACGAAAATCGGCAACATTGCTACTTATGGAAAAATGGCGCACTCAATTTTGGTGTAGGGTGTCGTCCATACGCGAGTCTCTATGCTCAAGCTGAACTAATTTATCTAACTTATGGATTTTGTAGCGCCTGGAGATCAAAAAAGCCTGGTTCTTTGGCGTCTATACTAAAACAAGCAGTCGCAAACGGGGTAACACAGCGCTCGTCAAAAATGAATTGATAAGAATCCTGTAAGGTTGCGCTGATGTCGGGTTGCAAGAAAAACATAAGCAAATGCTCAGGGAGTGTCCTTGAGCATAAATTTTATATTTATCAAACATTAAGCAATGTGAGTATTGAATATGATCACTATCGACGGTAATGGTGCGGCCGCCTCAGTCGCGTTTCGCACCAGTGAAGTTATCGCCATCTACCCGATTACGCCCAGCTCCACGATGGCGGAACAGGCGGACGCCTGGGCTGGCAACGGGCTGAAAAACGTCTGGGGCGACGTTCCCCGCGTCGTCGAAATGCAGTCGGAAGCCGGTGCAATTGGTGCCGTACACGGGGCGCTGCAAACCGGCGCCCTCTCGACCTCTTTTACGTCATCGCAGGGTTTACTGCTGATGATCCCGACGCTGTACAAACTGGCAGGCCAACTGATGCCGTTTGTTCTGCACGTCGCAGCCCGCACCGTGGCAACCCACGCGCTCTCTATCTTCGGCGATCACTCTGATGTGATGGCTGTGCGCCAGACCGGCTGCGCGATGCTCTGCGCCAGCAGCGTCCAGGAAGCGCAGGATTTTGCCCTGATTTCGCATATCGCCACGCTGCAAAGCCGGGTGCCATTTATTCATTTCTTCGATGGTTTTCGCACCTCGCACGAAATCAATAAAATCGCCCCGCTGGCCGACGATACCCTTCGTAGCCTGCTGCCGCAGGATAAAATTGACGAACATCGCCAGCGCGCGCTGAATCCGGAACATCCGGTGATCCGCGGTACCTCCGCCAACCCGGATACTTACTTCCAATCCCGCGAAGCAACTAACCCGTGGTACGACGCGGTCTACGATCATGTCGAAACCGCCATGAACGATTTCGCCGCCGCCACCGGACGCCAGTACAAGCCGTTTGAGTTCTACGGCCATCCGCAGGCAGAACGCGTCATTGTGATCATGGGCTCAGCCATTGGTACCTGTGAAGAAGTGGTTGAAGAACTGCTGAACCGTGGCGAAAAAGTCGGCGTGCTGAAAGTGCGTCTTTACCGCCCCTTCTCCGCCGCTCATCTGCTGGAAGCCCTGCCGGAAAGCGCCCGCGCCGTCGCAGTTCTGGACCGCACTAAAGAACCTGGGGCTCAGGCAGAACCGCTGTATCTCGACGTGATGACCGCCCTGGCGGAAGCCTTCAATCGCGGCGAGCGCGAAACTCTGCCGCGCACCATCGGCGGTCGTTATGGGCTATCCTCCAAAGAGTTCGGCCCGGAGTGCGTGCTGGCGATCTTCAGCGAACTGAGCGCCGCCAAACCGAAACCGCGCTTTACCGTCGGCATCTATGACGACGTTACCAACCTTTCCCTGCCGCTGGTGGAAAATACCCTGCCGTCGGAAGCCAAGCTGGAAGCGTTGTTCTACGGACTCGGCAGCGACGGCAGCGTCTCGGCCACCAAAAATAATATCAAGATTATCGGCAACTCAACGCCGTGGTTCTCGCAGGGCTATTTCGTCTATGACTCAAAAAAAGCCGGCGGCCTGACGGTTTCACACCTGCGTGTTAGCGAGAAGCCGATTCGTTCTTCTTATCTGATTTCACAGGCGGACTTCGTCGGCTGTCATCAGCTCCAGTTTATCGACAAGTATCAGATGGTCGAACGTCTGAAGCCTGGCGGCATTTTCCTGCTCAACACACCTTACAGCGCTGATGAAGCCTGGTCTCGTCTGCCGCAGGAAGTGCAGGCGACGTTGAATCAGAAAAAAGCGCGGTTCTATATCGTCAATGCGGCAAAAATCGCCCGCGAATGCAGCCTCGGCGCGCGTATTAACACCGTTATGCAGATGGCGTTTTTCCATCTGACACAAATTCTGCCGGGCGATAGCGCGCTGGCGGAATTGCAGGGCGCTATCGCCAAAAGCTACAGCAGCAAAGGTCAGGAACTGGTCGAACGCAACTGGCAGGCGCTGGCGATGGCCCGCGAGTCGCTGGCGGAAGTGCCGTTACAGCCGGTCGATGGCAACAGCCCGAATCGCCCGCCGGTGGTGTCCGATGCCGCGCCAGACTTTGTCAAAACGGTGACCGCCGCGATGCTGGCCGGACTCGGCGATGCGCTGCCGGTTTCCGCTCTACCACCGGATGGCACCTGGCCGATGGGCACTACCCGTTGGGAAAAACGCAACATCGCCGAAGAGATCCCGATCTGGAAAGAGGAGCTTTGTACTCAGTGTAACCACTGCGTCGCCGCCTGCCCGCACTCGGCTATTCGCGCTAAAGTTATCTCCCCGGAAGCGATGGAAAACGCTCCGGCCAGCCTGCACTCTCTGGATGTGAAGTCCCGCGATATGCGCGGACAGAAATATGTATTGCAGGTGGCGCCGGAAGATTGCACCGGTTGTAATCTGTGCGTCGAAGTGTGCCCGGCGAAAGACCGGCAAAACCCGGAAATCAAGGCCATCAATATGATGTCACGCCTTGAGCATGTTGAAGAAGAGAAAGTGAATTATGACTACTTCCTCAATCTGCCGGAAATTGACCGCAGCAAGCTGGAACGTATTGATATCCGAACGTCGCAGCTGATTAGCCCGCTGTTCGAATACTCCGGGGCCTGCTCCGGCTGCGGCGAAACGCCGTATATCAAACTGCTGACTCAGCTGTACGGCGATCGGATGTTAATCGCCAACGCTACGGGCTGTTCATCTATCTATGGCGGTAACCTGCCTTCCACACCGTACACCACCGATGCCAACGGTCGCGGCCCGGCGTGGGCCAACTCGTTGTTCGAGGATAACGCCGAATTTGGCTTAGGCTTCCGCCTTACCGTCGATCAGCATCGTCAGCGCGTGATGCGTCTGCTGTCAGAGTTTTCCGGTAAGCTTCCGGCAGAGCTGAACGACGCGTTGTATGCAGAAGCAACGCCTGAGGTACGCCGTGAACAGGTCGCCGAACTGCGTAAGGTTCTGGCAAATGAAGAGGGGGCGAAGGAGCTGTTAACCGACGCCGATGCGCTGGTGGAGAAATCCATCTGGCTGATTGGTGGTGACGGCTGGGCCTATGATATCGGCTTTGGCGGTCTTGACCACGTGCTGAGCCTGACCGAAAACGTCAATATTCTGGTGCTCGATACCCAATGCTACTCCAATACCGGCGGCCAGGCCTCGAAGGCTACCCCACTGGGCGCGGTCACTAAGTTTGGTGAGCACGGTAAGCGCAAATCGCGTAAAGATCTCGGCGTGAGCATGATGATGTACGGCCATGTGTACGTCGCGCAGATTTCACTGGGCGCTCAGCTTAACCAGACGGTGAAAGCGATTCAGGAAGCAGAGGCTTATCCGGGACCGTCGCTGATTATCGCCTACAGTCCTTGCGAGGAGCACGGTTACGATCTGGCCCTGAGTCACGACCAGATGCGCCAGTTGACCGCAACCGGATTCTGGCCGCTGTACCGCTTTGATCCGCGTCGTGCGGATGAGGGTAAACTTCCGCTGGCGCTTGACTCCCGTCCACCGTCAGATGCGTTAGCAGAAACGTTGCTTAACGAGCAGCGTTTCCGTCGCCTGAATGCACAGCAGCCGGAAGTGGCGGAGCAGTTGTGGAAGGATGCAACGAAAGATCTGCAAAAACGCTACGACTTCCTCGCGCAGCTGGCCGGTAAGGCGGAAAAGCCAGCGACGGAAAGTTAAACCGCGGACGTTTTTTCAGCATATAAAAAAAGCCCGAATATCAATTCGGGCTTGTCATTTAACCGACCAATAAAAACCATTCTCAGGAACGGATGGCAGCAAAAAAAATTTTTGGATGACAATAAAGGCATATAACGGGCGGATAATACGACATTAATATTGATGTGTATAATTTTTATTTTATATGCTTTCAGTAAAATCATTCACTATAATTATCATCATTTCATTCGTATTATTTGTTTTAGATTTTACTTATATCGTAACAATTGATGCTTACCATATATTAACTCGCTCCTTTAGCATGAGTTCACTTCCCTTGAGGAAGCTAAAACAAAAACAGCTAAAGGATTGTCTAAATGAAAAGAAAAGTACTGGCCCTCGTTATCCCGGCATTATTAGCTGCTGGCGCTGCTCATTCCGCTGAGATTTATAATAAAGACGGAAATAAACTGGACCTCTATGGCAAAGTAGACGGTCTGCATTATTTCTCTGATGACTCTTCTAAAAATGGCGATCAATCTTACGTTCGTCTTGGCTTCAAAGGCGAAACCCAGATTAACGATCAACTGACCGGTTACGGTCAGTGGGAATACAACGTCCAGGCGAACAACACCGAAGGGGCTGACAACCAGTCCTGGACCCGTCTGGCGTTTGCTGGTCTGAAATTCGCTAACTACGGTTCATTCGATTACGGCCGTAACTATGGCGTGCTGTACGACGTGGAAGGTTGGACCGATATGCTGCCAGAGTTCGGTGGCGACTCCTACTCTCAGGCTGACAACTTCATGGCTGGCCGCGCCAACGGCGTAGCAACCTACCGTAACAATGACTTCTTCGGTCTGGTTAACGGTCTGAACTTCGCCCTGCAGTATCAGGGTAAAAATGAAAACGCCGGTAGCGGCGAAGGCACCAACAACGGCGACCGCAGCGTGCGCAACGCGAATGGCGACGGCTTTGGTCTGTCTACTTCTTATGATTTCGGTATGGGTATTAGCGCCGCTGCCGCTTACACCTCTTCTGACCGTACCAACGATCAGATGACCCAGACCACTGCCGGAGGCGACAAAGCTGAAGCATGGACGACTGGCCTGAAATATGATGCCAACAACATCTATCTGGCAACCATGTATTCAGAAACTCGCAACATGACTCCGTACGGCAACGGTAACGGCGTCGCGAACAAAACGCAGAACTTTGAAGTGACCGCTCAGTATCAGTTCGACTTCGGTCTGCGCCCGGCGGTTTCTTTCCTGATGTCTAAAGGTAAAGACCTGAGCAATACCGATGGCGACAAAGACCTGGTGAAATATGCTGATGTCGGCGCAACCTATTACTTCAACCGTAATATGTCTACCTACGTTGATTACAAAATCAACCTGCTGGACGAAGACGACAGCTTCTATTCTAACAGAGGCATCTCTACTGATGACGTTGTAGCATTGGGCCTGGTTTACCAGTTCTAATGTTAAGGCCCGCTGGCAACGGCGGGCTCTCTCCTTCTCTTCCCCCTCCAACAGCCACAGTCAAATCAAAACAATATATCTAATGCCTTAAAATAGTCGTCCGATGAATGATATATTGCTATCAAGAACTGCCGTAGCCGTAGAGGACGCCCGTTATGAATCATCAGCCCGTAAAATCTTCCCGAATCACCTCCGTCGCCTACGACGAGTCCTCTGGCATTCTTGAAATACGCTTTCGCGATAACCAAACGCTGCAGTATATCGGTGTCCCGCCGCGTATTTACCGTAATTTCCTGCAAGTTGTTTCTAAAGGTCGTTTTTACGATGGCGTCATCAAAGGTAAATTTACCGAACGCCGCTGCACCTGATAGTAAAAGTGTGATTGTGGTCAATGTACAATAATCGCCTGGATGGCCTACACTTTTAGTGGTTACTTAAACAGGAGGTTTTATGAACAGAATGATTCTTGTGCCCATCGATATTTCCGATACAGAATTAACTGACCGCGTTATCAAGCATGTTGAAGCAGAAGCCAGAATCGATGATGCCGAGGTGCATTTCCTGACCGTCATTCCCTCCCTGCCCTATTACGCTTCGCTGGGAATGGCCTACACCGCTGAGCTACCTGCGATGGATGACCTGAAAGCGGAATCTGAATCACGGCTGAAGGAAATTGTGAGTAAGTTTAATATCCCGGAAGACCGCATCCATTTCCACATTACGGAAGGTTCGCCGAAGGATAAAATCCTCGCGATGGCGAAATCGCTACCCGCAGACTTGGTGATTATCTCTTCGCACCGTCCCGATATTACCACCTATCTGCTGGGCTCTAACGCCGCCGCCGTCGTGCGCCACGCCGAGTGTTCGGTGCTGGTCGTGCGTTAACCCTCTTAGCCCGCCATCGTGCGGGCTTTTTGTCTTTATTCCGCACCCTAAGCCGTGAATTATCGTTATATATCGGCTGATATTATGACTATTTGTTCACATGCTATTAAATTTAGCAAAAAACGCCGTAAACCTTCGCCCAATGCGGGCGGGGATATAAGGCGAAAAACCCGAAGGGCTTTGATCAATCAGGCGTTGACTGACTCTGAACGTAGGCTCTGAGCATTTCAATCGTTGTTCCTCCAGTGCTACAGACAAAGTACGATCTTGACCACAAAAGCCCCGTTTTACTCTGCATTCGTAAATGTGTGTTCTGCTGGCGTAGCAGACGTGATGATACTGATTTCAAATTATTGACCATTATACTGACAGCCAGTTTTGGCGGATAAGCAACAAGTAAATGCACATGGTCTGGTTCCCCATCCATTTCAATAAGTTCACATTCAAGTTTTGCCGCAGCGGAGCCAAAAGCCTCGCGCAACTGAGCGATTATCTGTTCGTCGAATAGCTTGCGTCGATACTTTGTCGTAAAAATAAGATGCACAACCAGTTTACTGACACTGTGCCGCTTGCGGAGGAAACCTTCCAATAAATCATCTTGATCACTCAATTGATATATTCCATTAAGTTGATAAAATAAAAAGATTATATTAATGAGCACTGACTTTGTTAAGAGCTACTAAAGTACGCATCTACCCGACATCGCAACAGGCTGAGTTTCTCAATACTCAGTTCGGCGCGGTTCGTTTTGTGTACAACAAAGCTCTGTACATCAAAAAACAGGTTTACCAGCGGCACGGAGTGAGTTTAAGCCCCCATAAAGATCTGAAACCACTGCTTGCAGTAGCGAAAAAATCCCGCAGATATGGATGGCTTAAAGAATATGATTCTATTGCTTTGCAGCAGGCGGTGATTAATCTCGACGTGGCCTTTTCCAACTTTTTCAATCCGAAACTAAAGACTCGCTTCCCTGCGTTCAAACGCAAGCATGGCAGACAATCGAGCTATCATTGTGTTGGTATCAAAGTCTTTGATGGTGCGATCAAAATCCCGAAAATCTCGCCGATTGAAGCGCGTTTACATCGTGAAATTACGGGTACGCTGAAAAGTATCACGTTGAGTCGCAGCGCAACCGGCAAATACTACGCGGCGTTACTCTGTGATGATGGGATCGAAGTACAAGAAAAACCATCTTTGATAACCCATATCACCGGTCTTGATATGGGGTTGAGCCATTACGCCATCAAATCAGACGGTGGCAAGGTTAACAATCCTCGCCATCTCATAAATGCCAGTCGCAATCTACGACGAAAACATAAAGCGTTATCCCGTAGGAAAAAAGGCAGTGCAAACCGACGGAAAGCCCGTATACAACTTGCTGGCGTCCATGAGCGGATAGCCAATGCCCGTGCTGATTTTCAACACAAACTTTCTCGCGCAATTGTTGACGAAAACCAAGCGGTAATTGTAGAGACATTAAAATCAACCAATATGATGAAAAACCACAATCTGGCACGCGCTATTGGAGATGCGGGTTGGGCTGGATTCATCACCAAACTGGAATATAAAGCAGCAGAGAAAGGTGTACATCTGGTGAAACTGGATCAATGGTTCGCCAGCTCTAAAACCTGTCATTGCTGCGGATATAAAATGCCAGAAATGCCGCTATATAAGCGCATATGGCAATGCCCCGAATGCGACGTAGAACATGACCGGGATATTAATGCGGCGATTAACATCGAACGTAAGGGCATACTGGAATTATGTGCGGCGGGACTCGTCGTGCAATCTGCCCATGGAGGCCAGCGTAAATCCGTCACACAGACGGTTGCGGCCTGAGAAGTGGGAAGCCTCGCCGTTTACGGTGAGGAGCAGTCACTAAGTTGTTACTTTCTCTTTTTTCTGTATAAAATCCCTCTCCCCAATGAGGGTTTGTTATACAACAATTATAGGGATGATATGAAAAAGTTAATGATGGTAGTTTTAGCCGCAACCGCTATTTCTGGCTGCGCCCAGCAGAGCTTTACGGTAAATCCTGGCGTTACCGTTCAGCCTCAGCAAGTCACCACCCACCACTTCTTTGTTAGCGGAATTGGCCAGGCCAAACAAATCGACGCAGCTAAAGTGTGCGGCGGCGCGGACAAAGTCGTCCGTACCGAAGTTCAACAGACTTTTGTTAATGGCCTGCTGGGTTTCGTGACTCTGGGTATTTATACCCCGCGTGAAGCGCGCGTCTATTGCGCTAAATAATCGCCTGCGGCAGGGATCGCCTGATGCCTGCCGGTTTTACCTACGCCACAAAGCCCTGCTATATTTACTCCCGGCGGATTAAATTGCCTTAAATGTGCTGACATATTCCTCGCTAATCCGTACCATACACGCCACACTTTTTACTCATCATCATTCAGGTGTAGACGCGCTGGCGATGTTCATTTCGCCCTCAAGCCGCCCTGGCTTGCCGCCTTTCTACAACCTAAATACAAATGAGTAGATGTTAGACCGAATTCATCGTTATCCTCAGCCAACCGCTGTCAGGGTACGTATGCCACACTATGAATTGAGCCACTATTAAATGCTGCAAAATCAAGAAATTAGCAAGAAAGAAAAATACAACATCGACAAGCTGCAAAAGCGCCTGCGTCGCAACGTCGGTGAGGCTATCGCCGATTTCAATATGATTGAGGAAGGCGACCGTATTATGGTCTGCCTTTCCGGTGGCAAAGACAGCTACACCATGCTGGAAATCCTGCGTAATCTGCAAAGAAGCGCGCCGATTTCCTTCTCGCTGGTCGCGGTAAACCTCGATCAAAAACAGCCGGGCTTCCCAGCGCATATCCTGCCGGAATATCTTGAGCAGTTGGGTGTTGAATACAAAATTGTTGAAGAGAACACCTACGGCATCGTTAAAGAAAAAATCCCGGAAGGCAAAACCACCTGCTCGCTGTGCTCTCGTCTGCGCCGCGGAATCCTCTATCGTACTGCCACGGAGCTGGGCGCGACCAAAATCGCCCTGGGCCACCACCGCGACGACATCTTACAAACGCTGTTCCTCAATATGTTCTACGGTGGGAAGATGAAAGGCATGCCGCCGAAGCTGATGAGCGATGATGGCAAGCATATCGTTATCCGCCCGCTGGCCTACTGCCGCGAAAAAGATATCGAGCGCTTCTCTCAGGCGAAAGAGTTCCCGATCATTCCGTGTAACCTGTGCGGTTCACAGCCTAACCTTCAGCGTCAGGTGATTGGTGATATGCTACGCGACTGGGATAAACGCTATCCGGGACGCATCGAAACGATGTTCAGCGCGATGCAAAACGTGGTGCCATCTCACCTCAGCGATACCAACCTTTTCGACTTTAAAGGGATTAACCACGGTTCGGCTGTGGTTGACGGCGGCGATCTGGCATTCGATCGCGAAGAGATCCCGATGCAGCCTGCGGGCTGGCAACCGGAAGAAGACGAAGCACAGCTCGATGAGCTGCGTCTGAACGTGGTGGAAGTTAAATAATGACGAGCGTCTCAGGCCACAGCCTGAGACGCGTTTTCAACGCTTATTTCAGCAGACGAACCCGGCAGGCTTTACCTTTGATTTTACCGTTTTGCAGTTGCTTAAACGCCTTATGCGCCACGCCCTGACGAACGGCAACGTAAACATGCGCCGGATGGACGTTAATTTTACCGATGTCCGCACCATCAAGACCGATATCACCCGTTAACGCTCCCAGCACATCGCCCGCGCGCATCTTGGCCTTTTTACCGCCATCAATACACAACGTCGCCATTTCCGCCTGTAGCGGCACAATGTTGCTATTTACCGGACCGTTCATCCAGTTCAGCTTTATTTGCAGCATTTCTGCGAGAATATTCGCGCGCTGCGCCTCTTCCGGCGCGCAGAGGCTGATTGCCAGGCCACTTTCACCGGCACGGGCAGTACGACCAATACGATGCACGTGAACTTCCGGATCCCAGGCCAGTTCGTAGTTCACCACCAGCTCCAGCGACTTGATATCTAATCCGCGAGCGGCAACATCTGTCGCCACCAGCACGCGCGAGCTACCGTTGGCAAAACGCACCAGCGTCTGGTCACGATCGCGCTGTTCAAGATCGCCATGCAGCGACAGTGCGCTTTGTCCGGCAGTGTTCAGGGAATCGCAAACGGCCTGACAATCTTTTTTAGTGTTACAGAACACCACGCATGAGGCGGGCTGATGCTGACTCAGTAGCTTTTGCAGCAGCGCGATTTTGCCGTGTTGCGAAGTTTCAAAGAACTGTTGTTCGATAGCCGGAATGGCATCAACGGCATCAATTTCAATGGTCTGCGGATTGTTCTGCACACGACCGCTAATCGCCGCGATAGCTTGCGGCCAGGTGGCAGAAAACAGCAACGTCTGGCGCGAAGCCGGAGCAAAGCGGATCACTTCGTCAATGGCGTCGCTAAACCCCATATCCAGCATGCGGTCTGCCTCATCCATCACCAGCGTTTGCAGGGCATCCAGCGACACGGTGCCTTTTTGCAGGTGATCGAGTAAACGCCCCGGCGTGGCAACGATAATATGCGGCGCATGCTGTAGCGAATCACGCTGCGCGCCAAAAGGCTGCCCACCGCACAAAGTTAAAATTTTAATGTTTGGCAGGAAGCGCGCCAGACGGCGCAGTTCACCTGCGACCTGATCCGCCAGTTCACGCGTCGGGCACAACACCAACGACTGCGTCAGGAACAGCGACGCATCAACATGCTGGAGTAATCCGAGGCCAAATGCCGCCGTTTTACCGCTGCCGGTTTTCGCCTGCACGCGCACATCTTTACCGGCCAAAATCGCGGGCAAAGCCGCCGCCTGAACCGGAGTCATCGAGAGATATCCCAGTTCATTCAGGTTATCTAGCTGGGCGGCGGGCAAAACATTCAGAGTAGAAAAAGCGGTCACAATTATTTCTCGCATTACATTAAAGGGCGGACAATCTGCTGGCGCGTATCCTCGCAGATCTCCGCTCGCGATGCGACAATTTAATCGGTTCATCGTCAGGCGGAGGATCAGGTAACGGATGCGGTCGCGGTCTGGGATCGGGCACCGGAACCGGGTCGTTAGGTTCAGGTGAGATAGGTATTGAGTTCAGTGGCTGATAACGCATATTGACTCCCGGTTATGGGCGGGTACACCAATTAAGCGTAGAAGCTGACAAACAGAGCGCAAAAAAAAGCCGACTCATTAAAGTCGGCGTCGTACGAATCAATTGTGCTATGCAGTAATTCAAAAAAGGAAGTAAGACAATATGGAGCGCAACGCCCATCGCTTGACGTTGCATTCACCTGCGAGAGAGATATTGCCCTGAATGGGTAGGTGGTTTATTGATTTCGCTCAAACATTGCCGGGTTTTCACCATCATCATTATGAAAAAAGGCGATTCTTTACAGCCATTTACTACGATGCAACCACCATGTAACACCGCCAATGAGAACAACTAACATTATGCAAAAAATAGAAAAACCCATATGCCAGCTGTTGCCTGGAATGCCGCCGAGGTTGACGCCAAACAGCCCGGTTAAAAAGGTGCTGGGTAGAAAGACCATCGCCATCAGCGACATCGTGTAGGTTCTGCGCGATAGCGACTCCTGCATAATCTGTGCTATCTCATCGCTCATAATCGCCGTGCGAGCAATGCAGCTATCAATCTCATCAAGCCCGCGTCCCAGGCGCTCGGCAATATCCTGCATCCGCCGCCGCTGGTCATCGGTTAGCCACGGCAGACGTTCGCTGGCAAGCCTTGCATAGACATCCCGCTGCGGAGCCATATAGCGGCGCATGACGATAAGCTGTTTACGCAACAGCGCCAGAAAACCGCGCGGCGGCACCTGCTGATCCAGGAGGTCATCTTCCAGATCGATAATGCGATCGTGAAGCTGCTCGATAAACTCGCTCGCATGATCGGTCAGAGCATCGCAAACGTCTACCAGCCAGCTGCCGCCGTCTGTCGGACCATTACCCTCTCGTAAATCGCCAAGCACATCGTCCAGCGCCAGGACTTTACGCTGCCGGGTCGAGACGATTAAACTCTCATCCATATAAAGGCGCATTGCCACCAGTTGGTCTGGCCGCTCATCGGTACTGCCGTTGATACAGCGCAGCGTGATCAGCGCCCCATCACCAATCCGCGTAACCCGGGGACGAGTGCTCTCCCCGGATAGCGCATCACGTACGTTATTGGGCAGCAGCGGCGTTGAGGCCAGCCATTCCGCACTATCAACATGGGTATAATTGAGATGCAGCCAGCAAGGATGCTCTTTATCGATGGTATCGCTGTCGGCCAGCGTTTTAACGCCGCCCTGCCCGTCGAATACCCATGCAAAAACGGCATCCGGCACGTTCAGTTCCGATCCCTTAATGGCGTCCACTGGACCTCCGTAAACTCATGCACATTTCCGTAGTCTAGCCTTACACTACGGTTACGCAAGAGTTAATCAAGGCATGCTGCTGAATTCGCAGGTAAAACGGAGGGGAGAAAAAAAGAACCCGCCGTCGGCGGGTTGTGGATGTGCTTTGCGATACTGTGCCTAACCCGCGTTATAAGCCACCGCCAAAAAACAGGCTGGCGGGATGGCAGGCTAGCGGAAGCCGTTCATTTTTTCTCTTCTGCGTACTGACGAGCGTTGTCGTGCAAATGGGTACACATGCTTTAATCCTCCATAGTCGTAAGCACAACAAAGATAGATGAGAATGTGTATTTTGCAAGTTTATACCCATCATACTTCAAGTTGCTTGTGCGTTGGCTTTGTTACTCGGCTCATCCATGAGCCTCGCCCTGCGGGCCGTCGTTATACGGCGTTCAAATCTGTTCCAGACAGATTTGTCGCTCACCCCAGTCACTTACTTCAGTAAGGGAAGGTGCGAACAAGTCCCTGATATGAGATCATGTTTGTCATCTGGAGCCATGGAACAGGGTTCATCATGAGTCATCAACTTACCTTCGCCGACAGTGAATTCAGCAGTAAGCGCCGTCAGACCAGAAAAGAGATTTTCTTGTCCCGTATGGAGCAGATTCTGCCATGGCAAAACATGGTGGAAGTCATCGAGCCGTTTTACCCCAAGGCTGGTAATGGCCGGCGACCTTATCCGCTGGAAACCATGCTACGCATTCACTGCATGCAGCATTGGTACAACCTGAGCGATGGCGCGATGGAAGATGCTCTGTACGAAATCGCCTCCATGCGTCGGTTTGCCCGGTTATCCCTGGATAGCGCCTTGCCTGACCGCACCACCATCATGAATTTCCGCCACCTGCTGGAGCAGCATCAACTGGCCCGCCAATTGTTCAAGACCATCAATCGCTGGCTGGCCGAAGCAGGCGTCATGATGACTCAAGGCACCTTGGTCGATGCCACCATCATTGAGGCACCCAGCTCGACCAAGAACAAAGAGCAGCAACGCGATCCGGAGATGCATCAGACCAAGAAAGGCAATCAGTGGCACTTTGGCATGAAGGCCCACATTGGTGTCGATGCCAAGAGTGGCCTGACCCACAGCCTAGTCACCACCGCGGCCAACGAGCATGACCTCAATCAGCTGGGTAATCTGCTGCATGGAGAGGAGCAATTTGTCTCAGCCGATGCCGGCTACCAAGGGGCGCCACAGCGCGAGGAGCTGGCCGAGGTGGATGTGGACTGGCTGATCGCCGAGCGCCCCGGCAAGGTAAGAACCTTGAAACAGCATCCACGCAAGAACAAAACGGCCATCAACATCGAATACATGAAAGCCAGCATCCGGGCCAAGGTGGAGCACCCATTTCGCATCATCAAGCGACAGTTCGGCTTCGTGAAAGCCAGATACAAGGGGTTGCTGAAAAACGATAACCAACTGGCGATGTTATTCACGCTGGCCAACCTGTTTCGGGCGGACCAAATGATACGTCAGTGGGAGAGATCTCACTAAAAACTGGGGATAACGCCTTAAATGGCGAAGAAACGGTCTAAATAGGCTGATTCAAGGCATTTACGGGAGAAAAAATCGGCTCAAACATGAAGAAATGAAATGACTGAGTCAGCCGAGAAGAATTTCCCCGCTTATTCGCACCTTCCTTAGCTGCGCTTTTAACGCAATAATATTACGCTGCGCATAACTATAAACCGTGTCCCACTTATTCGTTCCCTGGCTGTCTCGATTCCAGGTCGTATAGTTACGCAGGCGCCATGGGCCAACATTAATACCGGGACGCAAATTGGCATATTGATTGTTGCTGTTTTTATCCTGATTGCGCGCCCAATTGTTAGCTCCGCTGAACATATAGTTCAGCATGACGGCATTAATTCCTTCATCCCAGAGTTCCGGAGAAACATAACCTCGGGCTACCGGTGATAGCGCCGCTTGTGGAACACTTAACCGTAGTTTTTGCGTATTAAATAGAAACTCAGAGCTGGCCTGCGGTATTGCAGAGAGATTTGCACACTCTCCTTTTCCTGACAAAGCGGGGAATTGTGCCGTTTTCACACCATAGCTCCGCAGCTGTTCAACCGTCAGGCAGGGTTCAAGCACCACCTCCCCGCCTCCGTCTTTAACGGTATAAAACACAATATCCCGAGTATCAACCTGACTATCATTAATAATCACATCAACATGATAGGTACCCGGTGCCTGAGCGCCGCTTTCAAACGCCGAAAGATCGGCCCCTTTCATCGCGGGATTATCAATTTCAAGAAGTGCCGAGTTAAAGAAATCACGGCCCTGCGCACTATTCCACATTGATGACGATACCAGCGAGATCCAAACCGCCAGGAATGAAGGATAATATATAGATATTTGCTTCAGTGCTTTCATTAGCATTAACTCCCTTGCGATAGCTTTTATCATTTTTATTTCCGCTATCGTCTGACCTTTTTATTTATAACCTGGCGACATGCGTCACTCCAATTCCGCCATAGTCATTAATAATTTTGAATTCAACCTGTGTCGAGGTTCCGCCGGAGGGCAATCTGTACGAACTGGTTGAACCAGGTGCGACAAATGTCACATCATCAATTTTTGACGCCCCCACTTTTATTTCATTAAAATTCATATAGTAAGGCGTTGAATTGGTCACCAGAATGCGATCACCCGTTCTTTGCCATTTCAATTTATTCGCCTGTTCTTCCGGGCCTGATTTATTTAGAGCGGAGGGACGATAAATGAGTTTTATTCTTGTTTTGACAGCCACCTGTAAAGTGTTATCCCGAGGTGCGACAGACGGAATAGACTTAATATTCAGCCAGAACATAGATTCTTTATCCTGCGCTAAATTTCCGGTCAGTACGATGCGCATAACGTTTTGCTGTTTTTTATCCAGCCGATACAACGGTGGCGTAATAATAAAAGGCGCTTTATCTCCACTGGTGGATGGCGGCTCTATCCAGGATTGGATCAGATAGGGTAAATCGTCAGGGTTCGTAATACTTAATGATGCCTCTTTTTTATCACCCGCGTAAATGACGCGCGTCCCGCCGATAATCACCCCTGCGTAAGATATTGAGGTGATAGTTGCCATTAACAGCGTGCTCATCATGACGCCAGTAAAAAACTTCATTGAATACTCCGGACAGTAAGGGCCGAATATCGGCCCTGTTTGACGCTAAAGAATTAGTTATAGTTAACGGTAAAGTTAGCTACTGCGTTAGCCGTACCGGCGGTAACAACCGCCTGAGTTGCCTGGTAGGACGCATAGAAATCGAGGTTGTTATCAGCCGTTGTGACCAGCGGATAGCTATAGCTATTGACCTGGTTCAGGCCCTGTAGGCTTTTATCCGCTGTCATCAATTTGACGGCGACCCCCGTTGCCGCGGCAGCCCCCTGAGTCACAGCCAACAAATCACTATTGCTTAAGTCATTCGCGCCATCGAATTTCACTTTCGCCGAGCTAACGGAAGCTGGGCAGTTGATTAATTTAATCGTGAACTTCGTTGAATCAGACTCATCTCCTGTACTCTGGAAAGAAGTCCGGGCTACGCGACCAAGGTCAACGGTCATCGTGTTGCCACTGCCGATATCAACAGTACAGGCCTGGTCAATAATTTCACCGGTGAAGTTGATTGTACCGTCAGCAGCATAAACGTTTACTGCAGACAAAGCGGCGCTAACGGCGAATGCGGCGATCATTATTTTATTATTCATTGTGATACTCCTTACTTGGTTAAGTATATTCCTGTGAATAAAACATTAGATGTATGTCTCATCAGTTCATATTTCACAGAAATTCCATTGCTTCATCATATTGGTATGTAAATAGTCATTATGTCGGAGGTAACGCATGAGAATATGCTTACCATAAAAAACATTAAACAGGAGATATCAACCCGTAATGAATCAATATTAAAAAACCCAACATCATTACTACTGTTTTAAATATTGATATAAATACACACATCAACTCAAGTGATTTTTCGGTGTAATTTTACACCGACAGGGATATTCACTCCCTGCTACATATTGGCACATAATTTCGGTCTCAAATGAATCGGCATATTCATGGACAACGTTCTCCCAGCAGAGAGTTAAACGTATCTGACGGTATAAAAACAGTGAAAACAAGTATGTACAATGCTTTAACCTTTAAACCTAATCAGCATATTGAAAACCTGATCAACCAACTCAAACCTGAATCCAACATATTCGAAACATATGCAAGACAAAAAATTAACTACGAGAATGATAGCTCCCGCAAATGTTACTTGTTGCTTTCGGGAAGCATTGCCCTTTTTCGCACCCGAGATGGCTTTATGATGAACTCGGAATCAGCTCCTTATGTATTTGGTTTAAGCAATCAGCTTGCGGCTGCTGACTATCTTTATATGCAAACGATGGAGCCTTCCCGCATTGCCTGCCTGTCTTTATTTACAGCAAACGCAATTATTGCCGAAAGAGATTTATGGGAGAGTTTGTCACATCTGTTAATTTACACAGCGGGAAGGGTTTACGATCACTGCACGCGCATTTCGGCACCAACTTCGTACGCGATTATACGTTCTCAGCTGTATGAACTGATGCAGGAATCCGAGGAAATTCGCCACAGTATTACGGCGGCAAATTATATCCAGTCGCGTACGTTTCTTTCTCGCAGCAGCATTATGAAGATCCTCGCTGAACTAAAAAAGGGGAGCTACATTACGACCGAGCGAGGCATTCTTTTACAGATAAAACAGGGCATCCCGATGAAGTACTAACGTTTTCTCTCAACGGGCATTATGTTGTCCAACGACAATGTTCTGCTAGATTTAATGTCATGTCAGATTAACCAGAAAAATCTATGACAGCGCACGATCGTCACACCGATATCAAAATTCCCTCCCCGCATCTAACGCGTCTTCTTGCCGCGGTGACTTGCGATGAGGATTTCCGCACGATGGCTAAAGGCAGCAAACTTTTTTTTCGCCGCAGCGCAGAGCCACTGTGCCATTTTGTACGCAAAGGGAGTCTTCTGCTCGCTCGTAATGAAGATGCATTCTCGCTCGGTATTCTCTCCGCCCCACTGGCATTGGGTTTTACCGTACCGTTATCCGAACATCTTCATCTACGTACGATGACGGAATCTGAAATCGCCACCCTTCCTTATGAGCAAGTAATGGCGTTGGTTGAAGAAAAACAAGTTTGGGATCTTTTAGCTAAACACGTCATGTTCGTGACTAACAAGCTTTTCATTTATAACGAAATGCTGACGGCACCTACCAGCTTTGATATTTTACGCTATCAGTTACTGATGCTCATTCAGGAAGCTGACGAAATTCGTGCCAGTACCGCTGCTTATCAGTACATTCTTGACCGCACCCGATTATCACGCAGCAGTATTATGAAAATGCTGGCTGAGCTTAAAAAGGGCAACTATATCCAGTTGGAAAATGGCAAACTGATCGCCATTCACCATTTACCCACCCGCTTTTAAACGCCCAACCAGGTTACCCACCTTTGCAGATAGTCAGTATCGGCTGGGCAAATTTTCAAAACATGTAGTTCATACTCACCGAAACGTTACGGGGTTCGCCATAAACCGCCGAATCATCCAGATACGAGTAATATTCACGATCGAACAAGTTATTGACGTTCGCCTGCACGGTCAGTTGCTTCGTTAACTGGTATTGCGCAAACAGGTTAACCAGCGGATAGCTGCCCTGATACAGACGCTGCGTTTCACCATCCGGACCGGTCACATCCTTATAAACCCGGTTTTGCCAGGTTGCACCGCCGCCGACGGTCAGCTCAGGCAGCACCGGAACACGGTAGCGGGTAAACAGTTTGAGCTGTGTTTGCGGGGCGAAACTGTTGTAGCGGCCGCTGCTATCAGTAGCGACGTAGCGAGTGGCGCTGAAGGTCATTTGCATGTTGTCCGTCACCGCGCCATTAACTTCAAACTCCGCCCCCTTACTCACCGCACCTTTTGTCGCGCGATAAGCCTGTTCGCTGGAGCCATTGACAAAGACTCCGCTGATGGCTTCCGACGCGTTCTCCTGCTCGATGCGGAAAATGGCGAAGTTGGTGGTTAATCGGCTATCCATCCAGTCGGCTTTTAGCCCGGTTTCGTAGTTCTTGCCGGTGATTGGCGACAGCCATGCCCCATCAGCGGATCGTTTAGTTTGTGGCGAGAATATTGACGTATAGCTGGCGTAGGCCGACAGACTTTCCGTGATGTCGTAGACCACGCCGCCGTATGGCGTCATGTTGTATTTGCGCATATCGCCACTGCTGCCGTTAGCGCTGTACTGCGTATAGCGAGCGCCAAGAATGAGCGACAGCGGATCGACCAGAGAGAAACGAGCGGCGGTATAGGCTGATTTCTGCCGCACAATATCATCGGCATTAAGATACCAGTCACCCCATTCCGGCTGAGCGACGCTGCCGTTCCAGTTGTTATTAAAGATGCCCATCTGGTCGCTATCCATCGGCCCATCCTGGCTATAGCTCGCGTTGTGCTGTCGGCTGTAGCTGGCCCCGGCCATAAGCTGATGCTGGCGGCCAAATAAATTAAACGGCCCGCTGGCGTAGGTATCAAAAGAGTCAAGGGTCCGTTTGCCGCGGTCTTTACTGCCCCAGCCGGTGGTACCTTCACCGGTGGTCGCATCGGGGTTACCCATCACGTACAGCAAGGTGTCGTTAAACATCTGCTCGCCATGAGTACCGTTGAAACGCAATGACCAGCCGTTATCCCAGTCGTGGGTCAGATTGGCAAACACCTTGCGCGATTCGACAGCGTAGCGCGTCCAGTCGGCTGCCGTATTGGTGCTGCGATCATAATGGGTGCGCGAGCCGTCGCTATACAGGCTCGGTAGCCCGCCCCACGTTGGATTACCGGTATTGGTTTTTTGGTAATCCCAGCCCAGCGACAACGTTGTCCTGTCCGTTAAATCTGCATCCACGACGCCGTAAAGAAACTTTTTGGTCTTATGATAGCGATCCAGCCAGCTATCCTGATCCTGATAACCAGCAATCACCCGTCCGCGTACGCTGCCGTCGGCGTTGAGTGGTGTCGAGAAATCGCCGACATAGCGCTGCTTGTTCCAGCTCCCGTAACTGGCGCTGACGTTGCCGGTTACAGTTTTGCTGTCGGCTTTTTTGCGCACCATATTCACCGTCGCGCCGGGATCGCCTGCTCCGGTCATCAGCCCGGTTGCGCCACGTACAATTTCAATACGATCGTAAATAGCGGTATCTTCCGCCGCATCGCCGTAATTCCACGCATCGCCCAACGAGGTGGGGATATCGTCGTAGGAGAAACTGGTGATTTCAAAGCCGCGAGAGTAGTAATACGAACGTTCGCTGTCGATTTCCTGCGATGACACGCCGGTCGCGTTGGTCAGTACATCATCGATAGTTTGCAGGTTTTGATCCTTCATACGCTGCTGGGTAACGATGCTGACAGACTGCGGCACATCACGCGGTGCCAGCAGCATTTTGGTGCCCGCACGCGTGGTTTTCGCGGCGTAATCCTGCGGGTCATCCGCGGTATTTTCAGTACTGCCGTACACCACCATATTCTGCTGAGTATTTTCTGCTGCCTGAGCAGGGTGAATAAACGCGTGTACGGCCAACGCCAGCAGCGAAACGGTAAACGGTTTTACTATTTTGTTTATGGATGCGTGCCCTGAACTTCCCTTGCCATTGAGAAACATAACTTTTTTCCATCAGGAATTATTCTTGTGAATGCAGCTGTTGCGCCGGCAGCGCTGATGAAATAGCCCTCTATTCCATGAGGTTTAGCGCCGCAAATAACGTGAAACAGCAACAATTGAGAATGGAAATGATAATTATTTGTTTTATTAAACTCATAGTGTTTTGTAAGTTAACTGTAAGGAAATGTATACTTACATCAAATCAATGTATTAGCCTCTCCCTACCCCGCATTCCCACTCACTACCGCTGAAAAATACCCATCCAGGGTCTTAGAAATCAGCGATCTCCCTCCTCCCACTCCGTTAGCCAATTTGCTCAACCCAAACAAATGATTATGATTCTCATTCTTGTTTTAGCGACGTTGCTCTGCCTTAGAGCACGTAAACCCAATGATGGAGTTCAGAATGAAATCGTTGTTCAGCCCGCGTAAAACCACGCTTGCCGCTGCGCTGGTTACGGCATTGACCCTGACCACGTTGCAGGCCATGGCAGAGACATCGCCACCAGCCGCTTCCGCCGTCCACCAGAAAACCACATCACCTCTGGTCCAGCGTCAACTGGGGGATGGTTTATATGAGTTGGCTCTGATACCCGGGCAAAATGCCCTGTTTGTTGCCAGCGCTCAGGGGTTCAAAGACGTTAACGGCGGCATGCTCTACCGACTTGACCCGACAACGCTGACCACCACGGTCGAAACCCATACCGATCTCAAAAACTTTGGTATGGCGGTTGATGATAACGGTCAGGTTTTCTACACCACTAACTCGCTGGACGGCGGCGTTTCAAAAGTGGATGCCCATAGCGGGAAAGTACTGCAACGCCTGATGTTCGAGGGCAAGGACAAGGATGGAGATCCCGTTGGCGCGCGGGAAGTTCTGTTTCACGACAATCAACTCTACATCGGCCGCGTGACCGATCCCGGCTACATTTCCGTGGTTGACGCGAAAACCATGACTTTGAAAACCCAGATTGAAAAAGCCGGCAAATGGGTGACCGGGATCATCTACTCTCCGCTAACCAAACGCATCTATGCGGCTAACGGCGGCGGCGAAATTCTGGTGATTAATCCGGCCACCAATAAAATTGAAAAACGCTGGACTCCGGGCGACGGCAAAGAGTACCTGTTCCTCAACATGGCGGAAGATCCGGCGACTGGCCGCCTGTTCGTGACTGACGATTCAAAAGCGAAAACGACGCTGGTGTTTGATGAGCGTACGGGCAAAGTGATTAAACGTCTTGAGGGTGATGCGCTGGGGATCAAATTCAACGCCAAACGCAATGAAATTTATATCAGCCAGCGCGAGTCGAAAAAGGTATTACAGCTCGACGCCACCAGCTATGCGCTGAAAAATACATGGTCTTTCGATAGCCATCCGAACAGCCTGCTGATTTCTCCTGACGGCAACACGCTTTACGTCACCATCAAGCAGGATTTCAACGAGGATAACACAACCAAAGGCCCTGACATCGTGGCGCGCATTGCGCTGAACTAACCTCCGCATCATCCCGATTTCTTTTGCCGCAAAATGCTGTATTATGCGAGTTATTGCAGCATTTTGCGGAATTTAAAAGATGCATAAAACGGCCAGGCAAAAATACCTGCTTGATATTCTTAGTGAAAAGGGTGAAGTCACTATCAGCGAGCTGGTAGATAAGCTGCAGGTTTCTGCGGATACTCTGCGCCGCGACCTTACCGATCTCGAAAAACAGGGCCTCGCACAGAAGAATCACGGCGGCGCTATCGCCCTGAATCTCTCGTTGATGAACCGCCAAAGCAGAAACGCTCTGCTTGCGGATACCAAACAGCGCCTGGGCAAAATGGTGGCCGAGAAGATCCCCAGCGGATCGACTCTGTTTCTTGACGCAGGCAGCACGGTACTGGCCGTCGCGAGCCAGGTAACCGGCCCCATGACGGTCATTACCCATTCTCTGGACATTGCCCAGCACTTAAGCGATCGCCCGGATATTCAGCTTATTCTGCTGGGTGGAAAATGGGATATGCAACAGCGCCTGTTTGCCGGTCACGCCACCCTGTCGCTGCTCGAACGCTATCGTGCGGATATCGCCATTCTTGGCGCCTGCGCGCTTCATGCCGAACTTGGCCTGAGCGCCAGCCAGGAAGCCGATGCCCAGGTGAAGCGCGCCATGCTGGCGGCCAGCGCTGAACACTGGCTGGTCGCCGACCATATGAAACTGAACCACTGCGAACCCTGGCTGGTCGCTGAACTCACCGATATCCATCAGCTCTTTCTCGACCGTCCGTGGAAAGAGTTGAAGGATAACGGCTCAATACACCTCAACATCGCTGATGCGTAATGACGCGGAGACGCTTATGAATAACGCTAAGAACATCAATATCGCCCTGATTGGCTATGGTTTTGTCGGCAAAACCTTCCATGCGCCGCTGATCCAATCCGTTGACGGCCTGAATCTGGCGATTGTCGCTTCCCGCGATGAAGAAAAAGTGAAGCGCGATTTGCCGAATGTGACCGTAATTGCCTCACCTGAAGAGGCGATTCAGCATCCGGATATCGATCTGGTGGTCATTGCCTCCCCAAACGCGACCCACGCCCCGCTCGCCCGGCTGGCCTTAAACTCTGGCAAGCACGTGGTGGTCGACAAACCGTTTACGCTCGATATGCAGGAAGCCCGCGAGCTGATTGCGCTTGCTAAAGAGAAGCAGCGAGTGCTGTCGGTGTTCCATAACCGCCGCTGGGACAGTGATTATCTCAGCGTTAAGCAGGTTATCGAGCAGGGGCTTATCGGTAAGGTTAAACATTTTGAATCGCATTTCGACCGCTTCCGCCCGGAAGTCCGCGTTCGCTGGCGCGAGCAGAATGTGCCGGGCAGCGGCCTGTGGTTTGATTTGGGCCCGCATATGATTGACCAGGCGCTGCAGCTGTTTGGCCTGCCGCAATCCGTGCAGGGGAATATCGCGACCCTGCGCGATGGTGCGCAAATTAACGATTGGGCGCATGTGGTGCTGAATTATCCGCAGCATAAAGTGATTCTGCACTGCAGCATGCTGGTGGCCGGCGGCGTATCGCGCTTTACCATTCATGGCGATAAAGGCAGCGTGGTCAAACAAAAAGCGGACCAGCAGGAGAGTCAATTACTGGCAGGTGTGGTTCCTGGCAGCGAAGATTGGGGCCATGACGACGATAGTCTGGTGGTTTACGATGCCGATCTCCAAACCCAGGAAATCAGTACACCGCAGGGCGACCAGCGCCAGTACTATATTCACGTCCGAGATGCGCTGACCGGGAAAATCAACAACCCGGTATCACCATTAGAAGCGCTCGCCGTGATGGCAGTACTGGAAGCCGCGGTGCAATCTGCCGAGAGCGGGATGACGCAAACTTTAGCGCTGACCGCCGATGAGCTGGCTGGCCTAAAATAAGCAAGGTTCTGTGACCAGGGAAATCGCCGGGCAAGCAATAAAAACCACAGCCAGCACGGACCGGTAGCCAGGACAGATGCGCAGCAGCGCCTCCGGGAAACCGCCACGCCGTGTCGACATTATGCCCCGTCGTTACAGGCGCTTCAGCGCCGTCTTCGGGGAATCTATCCGGTCTACAGTTTCACCCGCATCAGATCGCTAAAACGGGTGGTGTAGGCCGGAGATAGCATGTTTCGCTTCATCTCCCAAGCACGTTCTATTCCCTGCGCGGCAAACCAGAGACGCCCTTTTCCTCGTTGGTTAACGTGATCGAGTACCGTCATGAGCTGTTCGCTATTGGCTCGCGGCCGATAGTCATCAAACAAGCTCAACTGAGCCACCCCCTGGCTAAAGAAGTCGCCCAGCATTACGCCGCACTTTTGAAACCGATACCCCTCCCGCCAGATGGTATCCAGACACTTTATCGCCGCAGCGACGATATCCCGGCTATCCTGCGTTGGGATCTGGATTTTGGTCCCGGCATCTTTACCGTAATAGACTTCATTACCTGCAAACGGGCTGGTTTTAATAAAGGCGGAAACATAGCGGCAATATTGATGATCTGCACGGAGCTTCTCGGCGGCGCGAACCGCATGGCTGCATATTGCTTCACGCATCGGTTCATATTCGCTCACCTTTTGGCTAAACGAACGCGAGCAGATGATTTGCTGCCTCGTCGGCATAAACTCTTCCGGTTCAAGACAAGGGTCGCCGCACAACTCTCGCACTGTGCGCTCCAGCACGACGCTGAAATGTTTTCTGATAAGCGACGCGGGCGTTTCAGCAAGCTGAAGCGCCGTTTTAATACCCATATCATTGAGCTTTTTCGCTATTCGTCGACCAACGCCCCAGATCTCGCTGACCTCAACCTGAGCCAGCAGTTTTCGCTGCCTGGCCAACAAAGAGAGATCAACCACGCCTCCGGTTTGCGGCCATCTTTTCGCTGCATAATTAGCCAGCTTAGCCAGTGTTTTAGTCGGCCCAATTCCCACACCTACCGTCAAGCCAGTGCACTGGAGCAATGTCGTTCGCACGTGGCGACCAAATGCCTCGAGTTCCCCTGGACGATTAAGCCCGGTGAGATTCACAAATGCTTCATCAATGGAATATTGGTGAACTGATGGGGCCAGCTCTTCAAGAAGGGTCATTACACGGTGCGACATATCGCCATACAGTGCGTAGTTACTGCTAAATACCGCGATCTGGTAACGCTCAAACTGAGATTTCACTTTGAAATACGGCGCGCCCATGGGAATCTCAAGCCGTTTAGCTTATATGTTATTTGGAATTGACTATCCTTAGGTTGTGCTTTCTGACTCGGAAGGAAAGTGTATGCGTGCATCGTTGCTGGCATCTTTACCTTACATGATGGCTGAGCCTACAGCTTTTCGCTGGTTATGCTTACAGGAAAGTTTGCTGAAGGCGCCAAATACGGTTGAAGCTTATGCCCGTGGGATCGATGATTGGCTGCGTTTTTGTCGCCAGAATGATGTGAGCCCTACAGAAGCCAGCCGGGAGATCCTGGCTTTGTATGTTCGGCATCTTAATATCTCCCGCAATCTGGCGGCTGCCAGCCTTCGTCATCGACTCACTATCGTTCGATTATATTGTGACTACCTGCGAGAAGAAGGATTAATAGTACTGAACCCCGTTATGAGAGGCAGCTGGCATCCTGGCGGAGGTGGGCGCAGGGGGCTCATTCAGGCACAGCGACGCCTGCCATGGATACCGAGTGACCGTGACTGGGAAAACTTACTTATCGCAGCCCGCCAGACCACAATACGTAATCGTTTTATGCTATCTCTTGCGTACGACTGTGCCCTGCGCCGGGAAGAGTTGTGCTCCGTTGCTACCGGCGATATTGACCCTTCTCGTCGCTTGCTAACAGTTCGGGCTGAAACGACAAAAACTAAGCGAGGTCGGGTTGTGCCCTATTCTGTCGTAACCGGAGAGTTATATTTCCTCTGGTTAGCAGAACGGCGACAATTAAATACTTCCCGTGGCCCACTGTTTCTTTCTTATTCCTGTCGCAACAGAACTGCGCCAATAACCCGGTGGACCTGGTCCAAGATCGTAAGGTCGTTGGCAATGCAGGCGGGGCTACCCCAATTGAGTACGCATACCTTCAGACATCTATGTCTGACCGATCTCGCCAGAGCTGACTGGGATATTCATGAGATCGCTACGTTTGCCGGCCATCAGAGTATCCAGTCAACGTTACTTTATATCCATCTTAGTGCGCGTGATCTTACGGAAAAATTTAACGCAGGTATGGCGTCGATACATGAACATCGGTTACACCATTTAAAGGGGGACAATACGGATGGCAATGAAAACTGAATATGATGCGCCAGCCCCTTTTGACTACGAAGTATGGCAACCTGATCCTGACTGGGATTGTTCTCCCGAATTACAGCCGATTGAACGAGATACTTTGATAAAGCTGGCTCAGTATGTTGTTGGACGTCATAAACAAAACTGGTCGAACTGTGTAAGACAAAGGCTTTCTCGCCTGATAATTCCACTCAGAGCAGCATTAAAGTGGATGAATGCCGCATCCACAACAACCAATTCTGCAATTCATGACATCATTCTGGAAATGCACCGGCTGGAAAAAAACTACTGGTCATGGACCCAGGACGACTGGCTCGAAGTGCTGTGCAGCAGTGAAGAGGTATTTCGCAAAAAATATGGCAGCTGTGGTAATTGTCGACAGTATGTCCTCGCGATTGCTTGGTTACTGTGCGGATTTAATCGACTTGAGGCGGCTGGCTGCTTTTATCATTATCGGCTTTCTGTCAAAGTTTTTGGCCGCCCGGCGACAGAGGCGGCGGTAAACAAGCTTCAGGAGAACATGCAGCGCCTCGGCTTTGTCGCTGCTGACAATAACATTCGTAATGCGCTACTGCTGTCTATGCTTTGTCAGCGGCAGGTTGATCCTGAAAAATTGGAACTGGAAACACTTAAGCGAGTAATAACTTACGGGCCTGTTTATATGCGTCGCTCTGCGGCCACCTTGTCAAGGATATTTGCTGCGATGGGGCTGTTCCCAGCGGGCATTGACCATCGTATTCTTGAGCGCAGACGGCCTCACGGGGAATATCGTGCAACCAGTAACGTTCCGGAAGAATGGTTGCGATGGTGTGAACGCTGGCGTAAAACCGCTATTAAAGCACCATCATCTGAACTCAGTACATGGTACCGCATCCTGCAGTGTGGGCGCTGGCTGAAAGCCACTCACCCTGATATACATTCTCCTGCAGACTGGAGCCGGGACATCGCACTTGAATACGTAGCTGCAGTGTGTCAAATGAAAATAGGCCAGTGGTCTGAACCGCGCCATATGTATCAGAATCGAATAGGCCAGTTAATGACAGCCTCTGCACGGGCGGGGATTTTACAGGCTATCAGAGTTTTTTTTCGAGACCTTCAGGAATGGGGGCTTATTATCGTCCGATTTAATCCTGTCAGAACGTTCCGTTTACCCCGCGCTATCCGGGCCAGTATTGGCCCTGCACCAAGAGTCGTTGCTGATGATATATGGAGTAAACTTGTCTGGGCAGGGTTGAACCTGCAGGAGCAGGATCTGCATTATGGTGAACAACTTTACTATCGCTACCCATTTTCTATGGTTCGTGCATTATGTGTTCTCTGGCTGTTTGGTGGGTTGCGTCGTGATGAAATTTTGCGGATGCGAACAGGCTGTATACGCTGGCAAAATGATGAACATCAGGGCGGCTCTCGGATATGTTTGCTGGATGTCCCCGTGAACAAAACCAGCACGGCCTTCACCAAACCTGTTGATCCAATCGTAGGGGAATACATTGATTGCTGGGAAAAAGAACGAAATATACAACCAGACCAACTTGATTTAAAAACGGGTGAACTTGTCAGTTATCTTTTTATGCATAAAGCTGCTCGGATTAGCCAGAGTTATATTAATAAATCCTTAATTCCGATGCTTTGTCGGAAAGCTGGTGTTCCAAACAAAGATATCAGGGGAACTATCACTAGCCACAGAGCGCGGGCAACTATAGCCAGCCAGCTGTTTAATGCCAGGGAACCACTAGGATTATTTGAGTTACAGCGCTGGCTCGGACATTCCTCTCCCAGTTCGACACAGCATTATATCGATATCACACCGACAAAACTGGCAGGGTCTCTGTCTAAAGCAGGATACTTTGAGCGAAACCGTCGTATGGTTTCGGTGCTGATCGATCAGGATGCAATTTCGTCCGGACAAATGCAGAAAGGAGAACCATGGCGATATTATGACCTTGGGCACGGATTGTGTAGTTATGACTTTTTTGAACAGTGCCCACACCGTATGGCTTGTGCAAAATGTTCGTTCTACCTGCCTAAATCATCATCAGAAGCGCAATATATAGAGGGGCGTCAGAATTTACTCAAAATGATGCAGGAGATCCCGTTGACGGATGATGAACAGGCAGCAGTAAATAATGATATTGGTGCGATAGACAAATTATTAGAGAAATTAAAAAACATTGAAACACCAGACAAGCAAAGAAGATAAAATAGCGAAAAATATCCCGGTTAATTTGAATACCCATGTTATTCTTTTTTATCTAAGTCTTTTACCTCATGATTAGTTGCACTTCTTGTTTTTTCAATCCCCCACACGGCCTTTGCAACTTCCTCAATTTTCGCGACAAACTTATCGACATTAAAGCCTGCAATAAACGCCAATGCAAAGAAACCCATTTCACTGGACCCTGCATTGGAGCTAGATTCCAGAACTAACAATCCTGCTTTAAGAAATAAGTAACTGATTGCACCTGCAATTGTACTGGTAAGTGGGCGGATGAAATACCATACATGCCAATCTGGATCCCATTGTTTTCTAATGCATTTATTGATGTAAATTGCACGAAAACAATATAAACAACCACCAATATAGGCAATGGCACCACACATCAGTGGCACCCTTAATGGTGCGTAAGGTGCAGGCAACCACCCCAGAGACATAGCCCCAATAGCGTATGTTGCCAGACATAACAGAATAAAAAGGTAGGTAATTATTATCGCAATCATCCATTCCTTATTGTTTTTATTAATACCAGTTACATTCATGTTAACTTTATCCTATAGAATCTTCAGGTTTTTCTATTCTTAGCATGATGATTTGCTGCTTATCATCTATTGAAGAATCGATTTTCACATCCAAATTTAACCGACGGTTAAGATAATATAATTGTGCTTTACGTATCCGAATTTTCGCCTCGCCATGTACCATTTGGTAATCATGCTCAATAGATAGCCGTCTATTCGTATCGTAGTTAGGGTTTGGACCTATCACCACATCAATAAATGTATTCCAGTCAACATCTTGTGGAATTGATGTCGGTGGGGAAACAAATTCAATAATATTAAAGAATCTGCCAAGGACAAAATCTTTAAACATTGCAGATTTAAAACAATAGGCGCGAATATGCCACCGATGACCATCATGTGCAAATGCAGTTGGGTATAACATACGAACCGCTGGTTCATTAGTCATCGAACGATAATCAACAACCAAAGCCTGTTCTCTTTGCATGGCCCGGATTAAATCAATCAATATTTCAGGTTGTACTTTCCTAGCCGGAAGAGGAAGGCTGGCAACCGGAGGGGCCCATCCAATGAAACTATCACAAGGATCCACTATTCCATTTTCTCGCCCTAATAGTTCATTCAGGTAATGATTACTGTCAAAACTTGAAAAAACAGGTTTGAAATCTGGAGTAGTTACATAAGCCTTCTGAGTTCGATCATACACCATGTTTCTTGGTGCAATCTCTTGATATTTAGCCAAATCTAACGAAGCCTGCGGCACTGAAATTCTGAAAAATGTAGTGATATCTGCACGGTTAAGTCGACCTTCCCACAGTAGGCGAAAATCGATGAATTCAAGTCGTCTCTCTTGGCCCCAATGACCAGTTCGCACCATTTTATCAATCATTTATCAATCATTTCCTGTGCTTACAATTTGAGTCTAAAAAATATACGCATAGTTACTAGACTCGAATAATTACTAGATGTATCTTAGCAACAGATGTTCTTAACCTCAATCTTTCGTATCCCTGAAGGAGATGTCGATGGCAGCAAAAGTTACTTTTTTCCAGGTCGGCAACGGTGATATGACACTGG
Organism: Klebsiella sp. RHBSTW-00215; assembly: GCF_014103785.1. NCBI lineage: Bacteria > Pseudomonadati > Pseudomonadota > Gammaproteobacteria > Enterobacterales > Enterobacteriaceae > Klebsiella > Klebsiella sp. RHBSTW-00215. Next base: position 4,238,504 of record NZ_JABXQS010000001.1, on the reverse strand, counting down.
TGCGTTTGGCTGATACCCAGGGTACATCCATTCTGACTGATGTACATATCCGTTCTGCTGCTGATGACCCCAAAGATGACACACCTGATGTTGCCTCGGCGCTACGTAACAGATTGAAGTACGATAATAACGATCGCCCTTTTGTTGACGTCTTTATGCTGAGTCATCCGGATCAGGACCATTGTGGGGGTCTACGTAAACATTTCTGGCTGGGCCGTCCTGAAGACTATCCAGATGACCATCTGAAACGTTCAGAAAAACGCATAATCATCCGAGAGTTGTGGTCATCACCATTGATTTTTCGACGTCGTTCGAAAAATCACACACTTTGCGAAGATGCTCAGGCATTTAATACGGAAGCTCGGCGCCGTGTAAAATACTGGCGGGAACATGGTTACGCATTTAGCGGTAATCGCATTCTTATCATGGGTGAAGATATTAACGGTAAAACGGATGATCTGAGTGCCATTCTTATTAAAGCTGGAGATACATTCACCAGAATTGACGGGCAAGTTTCAGACGTTTTCTCTGCACAGCTTCTGGCACCTGCACCACATGAAGATGATGAAAATCTGGAAGAAGCCCTTTCTAAAAATGAATCCAGTATCATTATGAATATGAAAATACTGCCTTCCGCATATTCTCGTAATCCTATGCACTTTTTACTCGGTGGGGATGCAGAAGTTCTCATCTGGGAGCGATTATGGAATCGTTACAAAAGCAATCCTGAGGTGCTGGAGTATGATCTTCTCCTCACACCACATCATTGTTCGTGGCATTCACTTTCCTATTATAGCTGGTCACAATGGGGAGAAGATGCTCTGGTTTGCGATGCGGCCCGTAATGCTTTAGGGCAAGCGCGTTCTGGAGCGACAATAGTTTCCAGCAGCAAACAGATACTTGATGACGATTATGATCCTCCGTGTATTCGAGCTAAACGTGAGTACGATGATATTCTGGATAATGTTGATGGTTGGTTCAGTTGCACGGGCGACCTTAAAGATAAAACTGTTCTTGAGTTTGAAGTGGCACGAGATGGGAAATTGATTCCCGCTATTGTTGGTGCAGTTTCTGCTGCGACAAGCGCTGCTACGGCAGCCGCACCCCGGGCAGGTGTAATAAACCAATGATCGAATATTTCGAATTGGGTAAACGCCTCGATTCATCGGGGCGTGATAGCCTATATCCGCAAACAATCTCATTGCTTACAGCATGCGAACAGCATCCCTATATAACTGTTCGAGAATTACGTTTATCTGAGCAAAACAATGACCGCTCGGAATACCTAGTCATTGATGTTGCTGATGGTACAGTAACTTCTGGCAATAAGGCTGGCATTCGTCGTAAAGAACGATTAGCTATTGAGATAAACCCTAAGTTCACTATCCCGATCCTAGTTCATGCATTGCGTAAAGATTTTCCTGTTTTATCTCATCAACATGCAGGTGTACCAGACTCTCCAAAAATTCTTTGCCTTTATGATGTATCTTGGAGCGCCGTCGAACGCAACTGGACACCTGAAAGATTTATTGAGCGAATATTTTGGTGGCTCAGAGAATCAGCTGAACAACGTTTGCATCGAGAAGACCAACCTCTTGAGCAACTTTTTTATATGAGCCCCTATCAACTTATTTTACCAGCGAATTATCTTGATTATAATCATGCCGCAGCTCATAAACTCAGCCTCCAGATGGTCAGCAATGGTAAGCCGATAATTTTAAGGGCTGTACCTGAACATTCTAATCAGGGCATCAGACCATTTCGCTTATTAACCATTGCCGTCCCACCAGTTGAAGCCTCATTAGTTGCTTCATATCCTGACAATCTGAAAAAACTGGAAGAGCAGCTTCAATCCTGGGGAAGTGAACTTCTCCAGCCACTCGCTGATGCTGTTTATGATGCTATACCTGATACAGGTCTTCGCCCTAGCTCTGGTGAAAAGGAAGGTTTGCTAATTCTGCTATGGGTTCCTCGTTTAAGGGATGGTAAAACAGAACGTACTGATGTTATGGGCTATATCGTGGAACGCTCACTCTACGAACTTGCCAGCGTATTAGACATACTTGCCCCTAGGAATGAGCGGGGAATACAGCACCGTTTCCGACTACTTGGTGGCGTAAGAGGTACACAATGGCAACAATTACCACTGTTACCTGTCGAAATACGTTCGGCTATGAATGCTGCACGAGCAAGAGACATTTCTGCTGTTGATTCTGATAATGCATCTTTCTATGGTGTTCTGGCTGGCGTTGGGGCTCTTGGCGGCACATTAGCTGATATCTGGATACGAATCGGCTGGGGACACTGGACATTTATCGATCCTGACAAACTCCTTCCACATAATCTGCCCCGCCATATTGGGGTTGATGATCATATTGGATACCCTAAAACTGATATTCTTCGGCACCTCGCAGGTAGTATTTATCCACATGAACCTCTCCCCGGAGCGATCAATAAAAGTATTCTTGATGACGATCATGATATTGCCAGAGCTGTGAATGAGGCTCACTTAGTTGTGGATGTCAGTACCACCTTTGAGGTGCCTAGGACCCTAGCGTTAAAAGATGATATACCCAGAACAGTTAGTCTGTTTCTGACACCATCAGGCAAGGCCAGCGTGATGTTAATAGAGGATACAGACAGACAGTGCCGAATTGATGCAATTGAGGGGCAATACTACCGGGCAATTTTGAGCAGCGAGTGGGGAAACACTCACCTACAGCACAATTATGGTGATCGTTGGGTCGGTGGTGGATGTCGGGATATTTCTGTACGTATGTCTAACGAATGTATTCACGTTCATGCTGGTATCCTGTCGCGCCAACTACGGCAGACCGTCCTTAAGGATGATGCTCGATTATGTATCTGGGTGTCTGATGAAAATTCAGGTGCAGTGAGCGCTCATGAAATTGAGCTTTACCCTGTGGTATCTGTAATTGCTGGCGAATGGATTGTTAGATACGATCAAGGCTTAGAACAAAAACTGAGACACACCCGTTTACAGGCCCTACCGAATGAAACCGGGGGCGCTATTGTGGGCATAACTGATTTTAAGAACAAGACTATTATTCTGGTTGATGTGCTCCCAGAACCTATCGACAGTAAATCCTCACCAGCCTTCTTTGTCCGAGGAGAAGAGGGACAAAAGGAAGCATTAGAACGGGTTCAGCAGCTGACCGCTCGTGTTGTCGATTATGTTGGTGAATGGCACTCCCATCCTCAAGGATTTTCAGCGAAAGCCAGTAATGAAGATGATAATTTAATCAAAAAGTTACATCAAAAAATGAGTGTGGAAGGTTTACCTGCTGTGATGCTGATTGTTGCGGAAAACGATATCAATATTATAGTCAGATGAAGTTCGCTTCATCTGCATCACAGTGTTACTTGCAATTCCACATAATCGCTATTTCGGGCAATCACGCAGCCATCATTATTGCTTAATACCACCACCGGACGCCCGCGCAAATCGGGGCGAAAGGCCATTTCACAGCTGGCATAAAATGAATTCACATCTACCAGGGCAAACATTAGCGAAACCGATTAATGCTGAACGTGACGACGCCAAAAATCTCCAGCTCTTCACCACCATCGTGTAGTTCAATCGGAGGAAAATCAGGGTTCATCGGCATCAATTGTATCACGGGATGCGTGCAGAGGCGTTTGACCGTGTATTCACCGGCCAACGAGGCAATGATGATATCGCCATGCGTCGCTTTCAGGCTGCGATCCACCACCAGTAGCGAACCCTCATAAATACCGGCATCAACCATCGACATGCCTGTCGCCATCACAAAATAGGTCGCCGCAGGATGGCTGATACAAAGCTCGTTGAGATCAATCCCCTTCTCAATATAATCCTGCGCCGGGCTGGGAAACCCACACGGGACAAGATCGCTAAACAACGGTATTGATATGACCTGACGCAATTCAACCGGCTTGTAGAACATCATGATAAACTCACCTGCACATACTGTATTTATATACAGTATCAATACTTCAATGGCGTTAATCAAGCCACATGCAGGGCATTAACGTGAACACATTGAAGTTGTGGAGAATTTAGCATCCGTACGCTAATCATATCGTCGATATTGTGTAGGGGCCCCTATACGTATTCCCGATGGTTTGTATTGCTCTCTGGAAATTTCGGTCAATTGGGAGGAGGATAGAATCCGCCAATCGGCTCTTTGCTCACAAATTGTGGCGATCCATCCGACATACTGAACGGGAGATTCTTATGTATTACACGTTAGGAGACACCACTCTCCACTTTTATCGCTATCAGTGCCGCTTCTACGTCGCTCATTGGGACGGTGGCCATGTGATGACAGAGAAGTTCAAGCCGTTCATTGCCTCGATCACGGAGAAGACGGGCATTGATGCAAAGAACGTTGAGGCAGTCGCACGAGACTACTTCACTAACGTTGATTAAGATTGCACTGGCTACCATCGCTATCGGGTCTCCTGAAGCGATGGTGATCGTGTTACGTAAGGCCGAAAAACTTATTTCGCAGAAATAAAACGCCAGTGTCGCATGATTGTAAAACTTAGGCCGTAAGATGAAGCCCGGACGCCACCAGCGCTAAAACGAGGTGAAGAGATGGGAATAGTCAAGGCCAGTGATTTGGAACAGGCAAAGCAGCTTCTGCAATCCAGTGAAACCATTAAAATCGAACTGGATTTTGAACTCGACTCTGATGAGTTTTTTAATTTTGCCATTGAGCACTGCACCAATGGAGCAAAGCTCACGCGCGTTGACGATCGCTTCGTGATTTCACGCAAAAAAAAGTAACCCAATAGCCATATCCGATCATTCACAACATCACAGAAGCTTTTGTTTCTGGCTTCTGTGATGGTGAAGATGCCGTCTAATAAATTAGTATTAGAATATTGACGTATCGCGCATTTTCATCAGCCATGGAGGAATAATGTAGCTTCGGTATCTCACCGAGGATTAAATTGTGAAAAAGTTATTAATATGTTGCCTGTTCGGCGAAACGGCAGGAATTATTGCCAGAAAAATGCAAAAAATAGCCGATACTCAGGGTTTAGATCTTTTAATCAGTGCCGTTGGTGTTGAGAATTTCTTTAGCGTAGCACCTGCCTATGACGGCGTTTTGATCGCTCCGCATATTCAATATAAGATCCCAGAATTCATGAACTCATTGAATTCGGAACAAGAAATTGCAGTGATCGAAAGTTTGCCTTACGCATCATTTGATGGTGAGAAAATCCTCACGTTCGCAATGAGTACGATTCCTCAATCACTAACATAATGTGGTTTAGTATGCGCTATGCAGAACCCGTGAAATCACGGGTTCCTTCCACCACCCGCACGCTTATAATTTTAAATTAAACAAATAATCTCTCGCAGAGTTCCAGGTAAAAAAGATAATAAGCACGACCATTATTTATACCAGGAAATACCATGCGTAAGCTCTCCCTTGTTATGCTGGCTACAATGCTAACGGCCTGTAGTTCACAGCCTCCCAAAACCTTAACTAAAATAGATGCGTTACACATCCCCGTCGTGCAAAACAATCCAATAGCCAGCGACCCGGTTGCGACAACGATGCTGCATCAGAAAAATAAGCAAATCATTGATAATGTATCATTCAGTTTAAAAACAGATTATCTGTTAGATGTGAAAACTAACGATATTTTTGATGTCCATAGCCAGACGTATCGGGTTTATGCTTCGCTGACAAAATTGGATCAAATGCGCTTAATGAATAACTACTATCTGAAAGAGCAGAATATCGCCGGATTACAGAAGATGAACGACTCTCTGCAATCACTCACTCAGGGATAAAAAAGAGCCCCCTTATTAGCAATAAGGGGGCTCTTTCCAGTCCGTTGAATTTACTGACCAAATCGATAGCTAACGCCAGCCATCACGGAGCTCACATCGCTGCTCATGCCAATCTGGTTTTCGTTGCCCACATTGTTAACCCACTGATACTCCAGACGCCCCGACCAATTGTTGTTAAAGGCATACTCAGTACCAATCGCCACCACCGGACGCACGCCGGTATCAAAACGGTTATGGCCATTCACGTCAGACTCCGCGCGATAGCCCATCAGCCCTGCGCGGCCATAGAGATCCCAATCGCTGGTCAGGCCGTAGCTAGCTTTCAATGAGAGCTGCAATCCCTGACTTTTCATCTGCGAACCGGATGCACCATGGCGACCGTTGATCCCCATATTACCTAAATAATCATACCCACCTTCTACCGCCAGCCACGGGTTAATCTGATAACCGGTAAACACACCGCCGCCGACGTTATCACGGTCTACATCGACAGAATGATCGGAGCTTGAGTCACCATAATGCGACCAGCCAAATTTAGAACCCGCATACCAGGTTCCCTCCTGCGCAGCAGCAAAAGCGGTGGTCGCGGTAAAAGCATTAGCAATAATTAACGTAATAAGCGTCTTTTTCATAAAAATCCTAGTGTCGACCCGTTGTCGAATAAATGAGATACTTAAGAATTAAGTGGGCCTACAATAGAATATAAATGCGGCAATGATAACCGCTTTATTATTTAATTTTGGACAAACCAACCAACCTAAAAACGCTCAGGTAAATTATTCAATTCAATCAAATAACCACCGCGTTTAAAAACGATGTAGTTACCACTTTTTAACGCAGAAAGCACATTTAATACACTACTTCGGGATAAATGTGTGCGTTCCTGAATATAATCAAGAATAGATACGCGCATTCGAGCTCCCTCCGGGAGCAGGCTCATTTCTATTAAATGATTGCGAATGACGGCATAGGTTCGTTGCTGTACCACTAGGGCATCACGATAAAAAAGATAGGCCGTATGATACGACAACAATGAGGCGACATCTTCCCATACCCCGTGCTGACGAAAGGCCTCCATCGCTTTTTGCGCATCGACGCGCAGGATTGTCGATTCAGTTTCCGCCCGCAATTGATGGCCGCGCACCGGCTGGATCATTTCAGCGATGCCAAACAGATGTGGGTTGTAAACGGTGACAATTAGCAGGCCGTCTGATGCCCTGAGTATCGAAAGCTCGCCTTCCTGAAAAAGGTACAACTGAGGTTGATTTTTGTGCGTCCAGGTGATGCGTTTCCGCGGCACTACTTTCATTTTTTCGGCAATCGGCTCCAGCAGTGCCGTCAAGCGTTGGATACTCTCTTCCGGGCGAACAGGTGGTAAAATGTGCATAGAAATACCTGATAAGTTTCAATCAGCACAATTATAGAACGTCATAATGTTTTCGTAAAAATTGCGCAACTCAGTATTTACTCATATCAGGACAAAATAAAAAACCACGATTGTATTTAAATTTAAACAAACCCAAAAGCCAGGCGCAGGCAATTCGACCATAAAAAACACAATAAATACAGAAAGTTACACTTGGATGTGGAGCTGATTGGTGTATTACAAGGAATTAATGACTAATCGAGACGGAAAAAGATATGACACTATAGACGTCAAAAGGCCCCTTCCGGGGCCGATTTATTTCCTTAACTCCAGCGATGCTGAGTTTTTAGAAATATGTATGGCGATGTTATCGAGTGTAATCATTGAAGATTTACAAAAGATACATTTCGCGCCAAACGGATTTGTTGCAGACACATCGTAAGCCGATGTTCTGTACTGTGACCCATGACAGCATGGGCACCTGAAATGAATGTGGTCAGTCATGATGTTAGCCTCTATTTGCTACAACATTCACTACCGCAGGGACATTTAGCCATATTCAACTGAAAACGCTTTCCTGGTTTTCAATGACAACGCAAAAAGCATTGTTCTGAATGGTCGATAATAACAAAGACATCATTGTCATTAATTCTTAAAGATAAACCCGAAACTCTTCGGATTAAAATCTATACTGCACCAGCGATCTTTTGGATGTTGTTTGTTTTTTAATGTGCCTTCGGCACGTAACGTTAAGTAAAATTTAATACAAAAATATTAAGTGTATTCGGGATGTCGTATCTCTCATACACCTTCGATCATTTTAAATGGGTACACTGGAACCGTCTGCTTCAATATACCCTTTACTACTCTCTTGTAAACCTGTCTACTCGGGCTTAGACCGTCATCTTTGTCGCAGGTTCAAAAGATTTTAGAAAATTATTAATCGCGCAAAATGACATTTGCAGCAGCAGGACCTTTGGCGCCATTCTCGATAGAGAAATCAACTTTCTGCCCTTCAAATAAGGTTTTGAAACCATCACCCTGAAGTGCAGAAAAATGTACAAAGACATCCTTACTGCCATCCAGTGGAGAAATAAAACCAAAACCTTTGCTTTCGTTAAACCATTTTACTAAACCAGTCATCTTCTCAGACATAAATATTACCTCAATAATCAGCGCCTTACGGCGAAAAAGTTCGCATCACAGAATTTAATTAATAACGATAAGGAGGCTCGAAAAAAGGATTATCTATGGATAACGCTTGAGATGAGAACTGCTTTACTAAACCGCTTTATTTTTAGGTCTGTGTACCAAACCAACCCCCTACTGATCGCACAGATAACAATTGATAGCAAGCTTTATTTTTATAGAGACTCTGTTCAGCTGGCAATATTGCGCCAACTACGGTTCGCATTCCCTCTTCTACCAGGCTATATCTTAGACACCTAATTCACACGGGAGTGGTTATGATGAGCAAGAAAATTCTAATGCTGGTCGGCGATTATGCTGAAGACTACGAAACGATGGTGCCATTTCAGGCATTGCAGATGATTGGTCATCAGGTTGATGCAGTCTGCCCTGACAAAATCACAGGCGACTACATTATGACTGCAATCCATGATTTTGACGGTGCCCAGACTTATAGCGAGAAACCTGGTCATCGTTTTATTCTCAACGCCGATTTCAGCGCAGCGAAGGAACAGGATTATGACGCTCTGCTGATCCCCGGTGGACGCGCGCCTGAATACCTACGATTGAATGCTGAAGTACTCAAACTGGTACAGGCGTTTGATGCTGCACGTAAACCGATTGCCGCAGTTTGCCACGGTCCCCAACTGCTGGCTGCAGCAGGGATACTAAAAGGACGCACCTGCAGCGCCTACCCTGCCTGTGCACCGGAAGTACGGCTCAGCGGTGGTCATTATGCCGACATCGGCATCGATCAGGCGCACGTCGATGGCAATTTGGTCACCGCCCCTGCCTGGCCAGCGCACCCGCAATGGCTGGCGAAATTTGCCGAATTGTTGCAGCAGTAACAACGCTGCAGTCCTCCTGTTGAATAAAACGAACGTGACCAGGTGACGACAAGAGATAATTAGAAAAGACAGACTGGCGCTGAAAACAGCGCCAGTTGCGGGTTTTGCGGTGGTGCACTTATCAGTGCTTCAGATTGCTGACAAAGTGCAGCTGGCTGGAATTGCCCAGTGGCGGCTAGCGCCTTACCGGGCCTACGAAAAATGCACAATTTATTGATATTGTGGGTTTTGTAGGCCGGGCAAGGCGTCAGCCGACGCCCGGCAGAAACGCGAGCACAATCTTTAAACCTGGTTTGTCATCAGTGCTTCTCGATATACATCGTGCGGCTGTATGCCACATCTTCCGGGTTGGTTATCGGATATCCTTTCAACCACGGTTTAATCAGACGCCCGTTGGTGTATTGATAAATTGGCGCGATAGGCGCTTTCGCCATAATGATTTTTTCCGCAGCGTTGTAATCATCGTTGCGCGCTTTTTCCGAGTTTTCCAGCGCTGCCTGAGTCAGAATTTTGTCATAGGCCGGATCGTTAAAGCGCGAAATATTGCCGCTGTGGGTTGAGGTCAGTAGCGACAGGAAAGTCGACGGTTCATTGTAATCCCCTACCCACGAGGCGCGGATCACATCGAAATTCCCGGTATTTCGACTGTCGATATAGGTCTTCCACTCCTGATTTTGCAGCTTCACATCAACGCCAAGGTTTTTCTTCCACATCGACGCCACCGCGATAGCGATTTTCTGATGATTTTCCGAGGTGTTATACAGCAGAGTCAGCTTCAGCGGGCGGTTTGGGCCGTAGCCCGCCGCCTGCAGCAGCGCTTTCGCCTGAGCATTCAGCTCGGCCTGACTCATGCTCTCAATTTGCACCGGCTGCGGAGTGAAGCCTGCGGTGACATCCGGGGTAAAGCGCCAAGCTGGTTTCTCGCCGGTTCCCAGAATTTTCTCTGCCATCAGACGACGGTCAATCGTCATGCTCAGCGCCAGGCGCACGCGCTCATCGGCAGTTGGCCCCTTCTGCGTGTTAAACGCATAGTAATAAGTCCCCAGCTGCGGCGGGGTATAGACTTGTCCCGGGATGTCCTTCAGCAGCTTCTGATACAGGTTTTTCGGGAATGACTCAGTGATATCGATATCGCCCGCCAGATAGCGCTTGGTCGCCGCCGACTCCTGGTTGATCGGCACAAACGTAACCTGCTGAATAACCGTTTTGGCGTTATCCCAATAGTGCGTATTGGGAACCACCACCAGCTTTTCATTCACCACGCGATCTTTTAAAACATACGCGCCGTTACCGACCAGATTACCCGGGCGCGTCCAGTTATCACCGCTTTCCACATTGGCTTTCTGCACAGGATAAAAGGCGAAACTGGCCGCCAGATTGCTGAACCACGGCAGCGGTTTATCCAGCTGCACGCGCAGGGTCCGCGCATCCACCGCGGTGACGCCGAGGCTATCCGGTGCGGCTTTACCATCAATAATATTTTGCGCGTTGCTGATGCCCGCCAGAGCGGCAAACCAGGCGAACGGCGATGTCGTTTTTGGGTCCACCAGCCGCCGCCAGCTATAGACAAAATCCTCTGCCGTCACCGGCGTGCCGTCAGACCAGCGGGCGTTGTCACGCAGGGTGAAGGTCCAGACGCGGTTATCATTGCTCTGCCAGCGAGTCGCCACGCCAGGAATCAGGTTGCCTTTCGCGTCCTGATTGACTAAACCTTCAAAGAGATCGCGGATCACCTGAATTTCTGGCAGGCCCACGGCTTTAGCGGGATCTAATGTGGCGGGTTCATCTTTAATGTGCCGCACCAGCATCTGTTTTTCAGCTAATACGGTGCCCGGAGGGACATCCGCCGCCCAGGCAAGAGAAGAGACGCTGGCTAACCACAGCGCGCCGCATGTCAATGTGACAGGATACTTCATAAGATCCCCTTTAAAATAAAAAAACCAGAGCTGGCAGTGCGATAATTATTTGTTTCATCACCTGAAATTGCAAACAGCTTGTGATAGAAAATTGACATATATGCTGATTTCTCGATCGCAGGAAACTGTTTGATTCCGGGACGGTTTTACACAACACTGCTCAAAATAACCTGATAACAGGATGCCCTATGCCCGTTTCTCGTCCTCGCCCTCAACGCGGCGCTTTTCCGCCGGGAACCCAGCGCTACGGCCAGTCTCATCTCGGCGCACCGCTGCTGTGGTTCCCTGCACCGCTGGCCGATAGCCGCAGCGGTTTAATTCTTGCCGGCACCCACGGCGATGAAAACTCATCAATCGTCACCCTCTCCTGCGCGTTACGCACGCTCAAACCGGAGCTGCGCCGTCATCATGTGGTGCTGGCGGTGAATCCCGACGGCTGTCAGCTAGGGTTACGCGCCAACGCACGTGGAATCGACCTGAACCGAAATTTTCCGGCGGCGAACTGGAAGGAAGGCGAAACGGTTTACCGCTGGAACAGCGCAGCAGAGCAGCGTGATGTGGTTCTGCTCACTGGCGAAAAGCCCGGTTCAGAGCCAGAAACCCAGGCGCTGTGCGAGCTGATCCACCAGATCCATCCCGCCTGGGTCGTTTCATTTCACGATCCGCTGGCCTGCATTGAAGATCCTGGCCACAGCGAGCTGGGACGTTGGCTCGCCGATGCCTTTACTTTGCCGCTGGTGGGCAGCGTCGGCTATGAAACGCCCGGCTCCTTTGGCAGCTGGTGCGCCGATATCGGCCTGCCGTGCATTACCGCCGAATTTCCGCCAATATCCGCCGACGAGGCCACGGACAAATACCTGTCGGCAATGATTAACCTGCTGCACTGGCATCCTCAAAGATGAAGTACGCCGGTGCTGAAATGCAGCGCCGGCTCAACATCGACCGCCAGCCAGGTTGGGCCATCAAGATCGGCAAAACGGGCCAGCGGCACCAGTGGCAACGCGGCGCTAATGGCTCGCGAGGTACACAGCATACAGCCCAGCATCCGCGCAAATCCCTGTCGCTCCGCCTCCTCCGCCAACAGCAACGCTTCGGTCAGGCCGCCGGTCTTATCGAGTTTAATATTGACCATTTCGTAGCGACCACGTAACGCCGCGAGGCTGTCGCGGGTATGGCAGCTTTCATCAGCACAAACAGGCAACGGATGAATAAAATTCTCCAGCGCCGCATCGTCCCCCGCCGGAAGCGGCTGCTCCAGCATCGCCACGCCGATATCCGCCAGAAGCTGACAACGCTCAGCCAGACCATCGCTACGCCATGCCTCGTTAGCATCAACAATTAACGTCGCCTGCGGCACCGCCTCGCGAATCGCTATCAGCCGTTCGCTAATCAGATGATCATCAAGCTTCACTTTCAGCAACGTGGCCCCTTTCTCCCACAGCGCCGCCGCGCTGGCTGCCATCTGCTCAGGCGTACCAATGACCACCGTTTGCGCGGTGACCACCCGGTTGGGCAGCATGGCACCTGACTGCTGAGCAATGCTCTTACCCGCACTGCGCGCTTGCCAATCCCAGAGCGCGCAATCGACGGCATTACGCGCGGCTCCCGGGGGGAGCAGGTTTTGGATCTGCTCACGCGAGATGCCGCGTTCAATCTGTTCGCCAATCGTCATAATCTGCGCCATCACCGAGGCGATACTCTCGCCGTAGCGGGGGTAAGGCGTGCATTCCCCCACGCCTTTCACGCCATTTTCTTCGATCTCCACCACCACCACTTTGGCCTCGCTGCGGCTGCCGCGGGCGATCACAAAAGGAGTATGTAACGGCCAGGCTTCTTCATAGACTCGCAGATTTCGCATTCCCTGAACCTCGCAGGTAAATATTAAAAGGATTTGCCGTGCTGATGACTGATGTCATACACTAGCCGGGACGTTAACTATATGTAAACAGGAAGATAACCATGTCACAAACCGTGCATTTCCAGGGCAACCCCGTTTCTGTTCAAGGCACCATTCCGCAGGCAGGCGCTAAAGCGCAGCCGTTTACGCTGGTCGCCAAAGATCTCTCTGACGTCGCGCTGAGCCAGTTCGCGGGCCTTCGTAAAGTGCTGAACATTTTCCCAAGCATCGATACCGGCGTTTGCGCGGCATCGGTACGTAAGTTTAACCAACTGGCGTCTGAACTGGACAACACCGTAGTGCTGTGCATCTCTGCCGACCTGCCGTTTGCCCAGTCTCGCTTCTGCGGCGCTGAAGGCCTGAACAACGTTGTCACGCTGTCCACCCTGCGCGGCGCGCAGTTCCTGGCCGACTACGGCGTTGCTATCTCCGCAGGCCCGCTGGCCGGTCTGGCGGCGCGCGCTGTGGTCGTCATTGATGAAAACGACCAGGTTGTTTACAGCCAACTGGTGAATGAAATCACCGAAGAGCCGGACTACGACGCCGCTCTGGCCGCGCTGAAAGCGTAATAACACAGCTAGCACCTTGAGCCCTCGTTTATCGGGGGCTTTTTTATTCCCGCGCCGCATAGCAGGAGATAAAACGTGCAATCGCCGGACCGGTCAGCAAGATAGTGAACAGACGCAGCGTCTGCATCGCCATAATAAAAGACATATCCGCCCGCGTACCTGCAGCAATAATCGCCACCGTATCCAGCCCGCCGGGACTGGTTGCCAGATAAGCAGTCATAAAATCCAGCGGCAGAACCTGCGTTAATCCAAAAGCCATCAGCGCACACAACAGAATCAAGCCAACAATCGATGCCAGGATCTGCGGTAAGGTTTTCAGCGCCAGCAAGAAAATCTGTTTATTAAACTTTAGACCAACGCTCCAGCCAATGGCGGCATAGGCCAGCGCCAACAGCCATTCCGGGAGTTCCAGTACCAGCCAGCCCTCTCCCTGCACCAGCGCGCCGAGCAACATCGGAAAGAGCATCGCCCCCGACGGAAAGCGCAACCGCAGACCCAGCCACCCTGCCGCCGCGGTCAATAATAGCGTGAGCGGAAGCTGCCAGCTTATCGGAGGAAACCAGATAACCTGCTGGGTCATCTCCTGAGCATCGCCGCCGAGAGCGACGCGAACGACCAGCGCCGCGGCCCCGGCGACGAACAGCACCCGCAGGTACTGCATCAACGCCACCAGCCGAACATCGGCACCGTAATCCTGAGCCATAACCACCATCGCCGACGCGCCGCCCGGCGAGCTTCCCCACGCGCCGGTGGCACCTGGTAACGCGCTATAACGCACCAACAGCCATCCTGCCAGCGCGCTAATGGCGAGCGTGGAAAAAAGAATCAGCAGCACCAGCGCCCAGTTTGCCAACAGAACGCCGAAGATCGAGGGCGTGAGGCTACGGGCAATCATGCAGCCAATAATCGCCTGGGCAGCAATAAAAAACGGGCGGGGTACGAGAATTTCTGCGCCGCGAAGGCTAAGAGTAATCCCGGCAATCATCGGCCCCAGCAGCAGCGCTGCGGGGAGATGAAACCAGAACAAAACAAAGGAGAGCGCACCGGAGAGCGCCAGCAATTTCATCCACTGAAAGAAGTGACTACGCGAAATCCACATGCGTATTCCTGAGAGAAAAAGAGTAAAAGCGGAGTATATACAAGATCATGCTACGGGAAGAACCCTCCCTTTTTTGGAAACGCTAATCGGCTGCGCAAGCAGCCGGTGGTGAGGATTAGTCGTCGTTTTTCTTCTGGCTCAGGCCATACTCGCGCAGTTTATTGGCGATCGCGGTGTGCGAGACGCCAAGGCGTTTAGCCAGTTTACGCGTGCTGGGGAAGTTGCGATAAAGCTGGGTGAGCACAGAGCGCTCAAAGCGGCGAGTGATGTCATCCAGCGAACCTTCCATCGCTTCTTCGCCCACAGGCAAGGAGGCCACATCGTGATCCGGTAACAGAATATCCTGCGGACGCAGTTCAAAACCGTCCAGCTGCGTCAGCGCGCGATAAACCGCGTTCTTGAGCTGGCGCACGTTGCCCGGCCAGCTATAGCGCGTCAATACGCTATTTAAATCCGCAGAGAGTTTAGGACGAGGGATCCCCTGCTCATCGGCAAAGCGCGCGACGAACAGTTCGGTCAACGGCATGATATCCTGCGGGCAGTCGCGTAGCGGCGGCAGATACAGGGTCAGAACGTTGAGACGATAATAAAGATCTTCACGGAACAGCCCTTTCTGCACCAGCTCCACCAGGTTTTTCTGGGTGGCGCAGATCACGCGTACGTCGACATGAACCTCATGATCTTCGCCAACCCGGCGGAAGGTACCATCGTTGAGGAAACGCAACAGTTTGGTCTGCATTCTCGGCGACATCTCACCGATCTCATCCAGCAGCACCGAGCCGCCGTTCGCCTGCTCGAAGAAACCTTTTTTACCCTGAATCGCATCGCCAAACAGCTCGCTTTCCACCGCATCTTCCGGAATAGAGCCGCAGTTCAGCGCCAGATAGGGTTTTCCCGCGCGCGGGCTGGCCAGATGACAGGCTTGAGCCAGCAGATCTTTGCCGGTACCGGTATCGCCAACGATCAGCAGCGGCGCGCTAAGCATTGCCAGCTTGCGGGCCTGCTCCACGACATGGCGCATTTTTGGACCAACGGCGAGGATCTGACTAAAGGCACTGGTATCCTGAATGGTCATGGTTTGCAGCTGTCGGCCCATGCGGACCGTTGAACGCAGCATTGCCACCGCACCGGTCAGCACTCGCTCGCCGTGCTCACCTTCCAGATAGACCGGGGTGATTTCCAGCAGGAAATTCTGTCCGTTAACCACCACATGCTCAGCATGCGATTCCTGCGGGCTATTTTCCAGCCAGCGCTGCACGTTAAAATCAGTGATCAGTTGCGCGACCGGATGGCTGCGCAGTTTGTCCTGGCTCTGGGCAAACAGCTGACAGCTGGCCGGGTTAGCCAGTTCAACTTTCCCCCTGGTATCCAGAGACAGCACCGGTTCCGGCATCGCCACCAGCAGTGCGCTAAGTGCGAGATGTTCACGTTCTGATGGCATCCACGGCACGGTACGCACATCTGTCACTCCAGCAATACGGCGAATTTCCGCCATCAGGCTGCTGAAGTTGGCAAACTCCAGTTCGGCAAAATTGAGATAAATTCGGCCAATAGGGTCGATATCGATACCGCGCAGATCGATACCACGCAGCACCAATAAATCGAGTAATTCACGGGTCAGACCAAGACGGTCTTCACAAAAGACTTCAAGACGCATAGGAGTTTTCACCCTAAAAAGGCCAATGACGGATGAATAATAGGACAGTTATTTGCTGGCGTGAAGATAGCTGTCAACAATTATTGACAGTATGGCGGAAAAATGGCCTTTCTGCCGTAAAGTTATACGTTCAGAGCGGACACATGACCAGAATCGTTCAGACGAGTCATCAGCCCTCAAACCGGCAAGGTACCTTATGCTGGTTTGAGGGCAGCATCATCGAACCGCTCCGTTAACGCAAAATATCGACCACTCCCGTTCTTCCGTTCACCCTGACCCGCATCCCATTCTCCAGCAGCGTCATGACCCCGCGCACGCTCATCACTGCCGGAAGCTGCAACTCCCGCGCGGTGACCGCCCCATGTGACAACGGTCCGCCGCTTTCGGTGATCACTCCGCTCGCGCGGTAAAACAGCGAGGTCCATGCAGGATTAGTCGTGCGAGCCACCAGAATCGCGCCTTTGGGAAACGCGGCAAACTCCTCCGGCCCATGAACCAGAAAGACCTCACCTTCCACCTCGCCAGGGCTACCAGCCATCCCCTGTAATCCCTCACCCTGCGGCAACTCGGGGATCGCATCATCTTCGCCAAGATTCCATGACGGACTGCGCTGTTTCGCCGCCTGCCAGGCAGACTTATTGGCGTGCACCTGCGCGGCCAGATCTTCGAAAGCGTTCTGCGCCACCGCAGCGTCAAGATCGGCGAATGACGCGAAATAGAGATCATCCACTTGTTGCAGAATACCCGCCGCCGTCAGCCGCTCCCCCATCTCGCGCACGCCGCTGCGGAACGGCAGCGTCAGACGCGTGGTCTGATAATGCTCAAGGTCGTCCAGCCAGGTATAAACGCGCGCCAGGCGAGTCACCTCTTCAACGAAGTAACGCAGATCTTCCGGCACCTGAGCCAGCCAGGCGTGCTGCGCCGCTGAAGCCGCCAGCTTGCCGTTAAGCGCCTGCGCCGCCAAATCATCGTCCGGCAGCTCCACCAGCATTTTCAGCTGATCCAATACAATATGCGGCGCTTCAAGCCAGGTCGGATAATAAGCGTCGAAATCCAGCTCGCGGTGGCCGTGGCGTTGCAGAAACTGGTTGAAGTCAGTATCAAACGTAGGATACGCGCTAAGACGTGAAACAAGCGCCAGCGACGGGGTGTCGGCGAACTCCCGCAGCAGCTCTGGATCGTTACGAACCTGCCGCGATAGCGCCCACAGCTCAGCGTTAACTTGCCCGGTTTTAGTCTCGGCGACCGACAGCAACAGATCGAACATCGATTTGGCTTCTGCCGCAGGCATCGACATTTGCAGGATCTGGAAGAGCACGGCATACAAGGTGCGCTGGGTCAGGGAAATTGCAATATTTGGCAGAAAATAACGTTTACCCGCATCGCGTACCCGCAGCAGATAATCCCAGCACTGCGCCAGCGTGTAGCTAGCCAACGGCTCGCGCATCAACGCGCCGATTTCCAGCAGATAGGTATCCAGATCGCGCATCCAGCGGATCGGCAACTCCTGCACCCAGGCATAGCGCTTTGCCAGGGTCGGCAGAGCCGCTCGCAGCTGCTCCAGCGAACTGATGCCGCCGGGCATTCTGCCAGCATACAGCTCCACCGCATTCTGGTTGCCATAGACATAGCACTCTTTTACCGCAAACCATTTCCCCCCAAAACCAGGCAGGCCCATCAGGGAAAAAGAGAAGTTGAGCGATTCATGGAAACCTTCCTCTACCAGATCCCAGGTCAACGGCGTTACCGCGTTAGGGAAGCGTTCAGCGGATTCATCGCGCGTCCAGCGTTCCGGCACGAACGTGACCGGACGGGATTGCAGCAGATAGAACGAAGCGCCGGAAAATGCCCATTCAATATCCTGGGGAAAACCAAAAAACGCCTGAGCCTGCCGGGCGACGCTCGCCACCGTCAGACATTGTTCATCGCTAAGCGAACTCTGCGATTGCCGGGATGCGGGCAGGACCACATTGTGTACGCCCTGGCTGTCTTTCAGCAAAATCGTCGTTTTTTGTCCGATACTACGTTCCGTGACTTCTCCCTGCGGCATGGCAACGCGGTATTCATCCACCTCCCGCTCGCCGCCGACGACGCTCTCGCCTAATCCAAAGCAAGCGTTAATCAACACTTGCTCCAGCTCGCCGCGTACCGGGTCGATGGAAAAGGCCACACCAGCCGCATCGCTTTCCGTCATCTCCACCATCTGCTGGATCACCACCGCCATCGCGGCATCGAGGTGAACGAGTTGCAGATGCGCGCGATAGCGCATGGCGTGTTCATGCCATAACGAAACGTAGCATTCGCGCACCGCGTTGAGGATCGCATCAGCGCCGCGCATATTGAGCAAGGTATCGTGCTGTCCGGCGAAAGCCGCGCCGGGCAGATCTTCAAACGTCGCTGAAGAGCGCACAGCAACGTTCCAGTCCTTCGCCCCAAGCGCGTCCAGCCGTTGCGTTACCGCCGTGCGTAGCGCTTCCGGCAAAGCTTGTCGACGAATAAGTGCCTGAATTTCGCGGCTGCATATGCCGAAATCGTCATATTGTTGCAGTAGAGTCTGGATTTGCTCTCTTAGCGGCGCCAGAAACAGCTGGTAAGCAGAAGCCGACACAATCAGACCGGGCGGCACCGGCAGGCCCCCTGCGGTCAGACGCGCGAGGTTGGCACCCTTCCCCCCGCTCAGCGCCAGTTCGCTGGCGTGCGGATCGTGAAAGGTAAAAATCATCGAGTCTTCCGTTAGCATTATGCCTTCCTTATCATGTTGTTACGGCTGGAGAAGCCGCAGCGGCGCAGCCATACCAGCACCAGAAACGCCAGCAGAGCACCAAAAATCAGATCGATACCGTAGTGATAGCGCAGATAGAGCGTCGCCAGGATCAACCCCACCACCAGCGGCGACAGCAACAGCGCGCAAAAATAGCGACGCTGTAAAAGCAGATAACCAAACACATAGAGACTAATCCCGCAGTGCAGGCTGGGAAAAACGTCCATACCCGTTCCGCCACTTGCCACCAGCGAAACCAGCAACGCGGTCAGCGCGCCGCCTTGCGGCGGATAGGAGAAAACGTCCGGAAAGGCAAGATACGGCCCGGCGGCGGGCACCAGTAGATAGCCGATAAATCCAAAGAGATACATCAGCATCAGACCATTGAAGAAACCACGGCTGGCAAGTTCATGGCGACGGAAAGCGCAAAACAGCACCGGCAGCAGAATAATGAAATAGAACGAGAGGTAGCACAGGCTCATTACCTCACTTAACCAGACCCTCTCCCAGCCGAGCAGCCGTTCAGTCAATCCGCGGCCGAATAGCCAACGATCGCCCGCTAACAGCCTGGCATCCATTGAGCGCGGCATCGCCAGCTGAATCGCCTTAAACAGAGGGAAAACCAGCCAACTGGCGGCAAACTGCAGCACGCCAATCCAGCTGCGCCAGCGTGACGACGACGAACGCATTGATTGCAGCAACAGCAGCCAAACCACCACGCTGGCGATTACCGGCGCAATAAATTGGGGGTCACGCAGTTGCCAGGCGGAAAAAATCCCCAACCCGCAAATCAAGGCGATCAGGGCTAAATAGATCCCATACCCCGGACGGTTCCGGGAAGCTAAACCGACAAAATGGGTGTTCTTTATCAGGCTCAAACGTTTTCCTCCCCCCAAACCGAACGTTGCCGCCACCCCAGGTAAGCCGCTGTATAAAGCAGCCACAGCCAGGGAAAGAGAATACCCAGCACAATCAAACAGGGCAGCCACAGCAGCGAGGCGGCAAAACCGCTCGCCAGACGAAAAAAGGCCACCGTATTACGCCCGTCGGCCTTTCTGCCAACCCACCAGGCGCAGAGCAGAACCGGAAAAAGTACCAGCACAAACGGCAGTTGCAGCGCGCAGGCCCAAATGTTTCTTTGCCGATACCGCTTATCAGATGGTTTTTCAGCATGCGTTCCGCTTGCCGCTCGTTTAAAAGCCAACGCCCAGGATTCGCTATGCCGCCGCTGGTGGGCATAGCTTTCGGCGTCCGCCATGGTCGCCTCGCTGTCGCAGTTGACCGAAACCTGATTCAACGCATTACTCACACATTCAGAGATTTCAGTTTCCCAGGCCTCCTGGGACTTATCTTCCCGCGCGGGAAATACCAGCGCTTCGCCAACCAGCAGCTCGACCCGCGAACCAAAGCGATCCGCAGCCTGGTAGAAACTCCCTACCGGGATCACCCGAAAGCGCTGGCCTTCCTGCAACAGTCGGCGAATGATTTTCACGGTTCCCGGCTGATAAGGCTGTGGTGCATAGCTCCATTCGCTGGTGCCTTCCGGAAAGATAACCAGACTGCCGCCCTGCTTTATATGGGCAATAGCGTGCAGCACCGGGTTTCCCGCCTGCGTCCGGCTAAAACCGTAGCGAATGCGATCCTTGTCGCGCACAACCGGAATGCCGGTAAATAGCAGGCGCAAAAAAAGCGATCGCAGCAGTTGAACGGAGGCAAGAAACTGGCCATGCGGCAACAGTGGGCTAACCACCCACCCGTCGGTCGCCCCATTACGGTGGCTGACAAGCAGAATTGTGGGAATTGCGTCGTCCAGCGGTAAAACACGGTGGCCACGCTCGTCAATAAAGTCGATCGAAGCGTAGTAGAAATGGCTCAATAGCCTGGCGATAAAGCGATACCAGCGCGGCAACGCTCTGCCCGGAGTGAATCGCAGCCAGGGAGGATTACGTTTTTCCATAACGTGCGGTTGTCATCATGTCCTTGTTTAACATTTCCGCACAATAGACGCTTCGTTAAGGGATTACAATGAGCAGTTTGGGGGCATCATCGCCCCCTCAGAATTATTGTGGGTGAAAAGCGGGCATCAGCTTCCGGTTATGTTCGATAACCTCGTCCAGCGCCTGTTCAAGCTTCTCACCGCTGACGATCAGCGGGTTCAGCACCAGCGCGCGCCAGGCGGTATGCCGGTTACCCGTTATCGCCGCTTCGATGGTCAGCCGCTCGAAAGACTTCATCAGTTGCAGCAGGCGTAGCGTATCTTCCGGGAAGGACGCCACATTCAGCGGCTGCGGGCCGGAAGCGGTAATTAACGAACTCACTTCAACCGCGCAGTCGTCCGGCAGGCCGCTAATCGCGCCATTGTTACGCGTGTTAACGTGCATAATAATACGCTTGTCATTATAAATACCGTTCATCAATTCACAGGCCGCTTCAGAATAGTATTGCCCGCCGCGCCCTTCCAGTGCCTTCGGTTTTACCGCCAGATTCGGGTCGCTGTACTGGGCGAACAGCTCTTTTTCCAGTAGTTTAACAACTTCTCCGCGCGTCCCTTCCCCGTCAGCCTCCGCCAGCTCCTGGCGCAACATGTCGTCCTTCATATAGTAATAACGCAGATAGGCGCAGGGGATCATCCCCAGTCCTTGTAGCAGATGCTGCGGCCAGCGGAACGGCGGAATATTGCGCGGTACCAGCGGATCGTTACCTGCGCTAATCTGCGCAATGGCTTCCGGCAGCCACTCTTTGCCTTTATGCAGAATCTGCCGCACGAAGATGAAGTGGTTCAGGCCCGCAACCTGCATGATGAAATCATTTTCGTTGGCGCAATTAAGCAGCTGTGCGACGCCCTTTTGCATAATCACCGGCACGTTGCACAGGCCCACGGCTTTAATTTTGCTATGACGCAGCACCGCCTCCGTCACCATGCCCGATGGGTTGGTGAAGTTCAGCAGCCAGGCGTCCGGGCACAGGCGTTCCATATCTGCCGCAATCTCCAGAGCAATCGGGATTGTCCGGCAGGCATTGGCAAAACCGCCCAGCCCGTTGGTCTCCTGGCCAATCAGGCCATATTTTAACGAGATGCGCTCGTCGCTGATGCGCGCATCCAGGCACCCGGCACGGAACTGCGAGCAGACAAAATTCGCGCCCTGCAAGGCGCTTTCGCGGTCAAGCGTCGCCACCACTTCAATGGACAAACCCGCTTTGGCAATCATTCGCCGCGCCAGCCCGGCGATAATTTCCACCTTTTCTTTGCCGTCTTCAATGTCGACCAGCCACAGCGTCTTAACCGGCATCTCAGCGTGCCGTTTAAGTAAACCTTCGATCAGTTCCGGGGTATAGCTGGAACCGCCGCCAATCACCACAATTTTGAGTCCTGACATGGTATATCTCCATTTGATATAGGGTATAACTATTTAAAACCGTCATAACTGGCGGAACAAACGAAATAAAATGGCTCATGCATGAATATGATTAATGCATAACGGAGAGTGACCATGCTGGAGCAACAAAGTATTCTTGCGCTACTACAAACCTTTGAAGTGACCGCGCGCCACCTTAGCTTTACCCTCGCAGCACACGAAATGAACCTCACCCAGGGAGCGGTGAGCCACCGAATTCGCAAACTGGAGATGCACATCGGCTTTCGCCTGTTTATCCGGCTGACGCGTAAGCTGGCGCTAACCGAAGAAGGCAAGCGCCTGCTGACCACGCTAAGCCACTCGCTGCGCGCCATTAATGATGAAATCGAAGATATTCGCGAACAGGATCTGCGCGGGACGCTGCATGTTGGCATCGCACCGACGCTGGCGCATTTGTGGTTGATGCCGCGCCTGCTGCGCTTTCAGGCGCAGTGGCCGGGGTTGAACTTACAGTTTCGCGTGCGGGCCGGAGTAATGGACTTTAACGAAGAGCGTGTGGATCTGGCTATTTACTACGGCGCGACCCAGTATCCCGATCTCTATCAAGAGCGGTTGATGGGTGAGAACCTGCTCCCGGTGTGCTCGCCGGAATATCAGCGTCAACATCAGCCGCTGAGCGCAGGAGCATCGTCAGGAGTGCTCTGGATCCACGCGTCTGAATCGACGGATGTCCAGGATCAGTTCAGCGAGTGGCGATTATGGTGTCAGCAAACGGGTGCGAATTTACCTTTTGAGGGGCGTTATTACGCCGTGAATAACCACTCCATCGCGATTCAGATGGCGGAGAACGGTTTAGGGGTGATGATGGGCCGTCAGACGCTGATTCAACCTCTGCTCGACAGCGGTAAGCTGGTGGCATTGAGCGAGGAAAAGGTGCCCTCGCCGTTTGGATATGACCTGATTTGCCCGCAAGAGAACCGCTCGCGCCCGCGTTTTCTCGCCTTTAGTGAGTGGTTACAAAATGAGTGTGGTCAGGATCAATCCCCGGTGACGTAGTGCTGGACGGTAGCCCGGACAGGTGCGCCAGCACCGCCTCCGGGAAACAACGCGCGCAGCGTCTGATTCTCTCCCCGGTGGCGGCTAGCGCCTTACCGGGGCTACGGATTCACAGCTATCTGCAAGCCGGGAAGCCCGCAAAACCGCTATTTCTCCGGACTGTTTTTACTCTTCTGTAAGGTATCTTTCAGTTGACCAATCAGCTCGCGACGAAAATCACCCAGCCGCGGCTTATCATCGGCGATCCATGGCAGCGGGCGACAGAGTTCCATCGCTTTAATCCCCAGCCGCGCGGTCAGCAGTCCGGCACCAATACCCTGGGCCGCGCGCGCCGACAGCCTGGCCGCCAGATCCTGCGACATCCAGTCCATCCCCACTTCCCGCACCAGCTCGCTGGCCCCGGCAAAAGCGATATTCAGCAGCACCAAACGGAAGAGGCGCAGACGGCTGTAGTAGCCCAGCTCAATGCCGTACAGCGTGGCGATGCGGTTGATCAGGCGTAAGTTACGCCAGGCGATAAACGCCATATCCACCAGCGCCAGCGGGCTGACGGCAATCATCAACGTCGATTCCGCCGCCGAGCGGCTGATTTCGCGCCGTGCCTGGGCATCAAGCACTGGTTGCACGATCTGCGCATACAGGCTGACCACTTCGCGATCGTTCTGCGTCTCGTGGATCGCCGCATACCAGCGCTGTAGCGCCGGATGCGATTGATCCAGCCCCGCCTGCTGCGCGAGTTTTTCACAAAACGCACGCCCTTTGCCAACCGCATGGCTGTGCATCAAATCCCGCGCCTCATCGCGTTCGTGCGCTCGTTGACGCAGCCGCCGCAGACGCCGCCATTCGGTCGCGACTGAACCGACGCCAGCGCCAATAATCAGCGCCCCGGCAGCGCAACTGCCAAGCGCGATCCAGTCCTGCGTCTGCCAGGCGGTCATTGTCCACTGCACGCCCTGCGCGACCACGCTCACGCCGAAAATAGTCAACCCGGCGCTGACCATTTTCCGCCACAGGCTACGTTTGGGCCGCAGAACTGATTCAACAACTGCTTCCGCCGCGCCCTCTTCTTCTTCCACGACATCAAGGCGCGCCGGAGCAAACTTCCCGGCATCCACGTCATCAAAAGCGCGGGCGGATTTGAGAATTTGCGCCTTTTCCGCCTCCAGCGGGCCGTCGAAATCGATACGCGGTTTTAACGGTTCGGTCATCGCAACTTATCTCCAATTAAAAATTCCAGCGCCGCATCGAGGCGAATATGCGGCAGCGGCTTATCAACATCCATCACCTGCGGACGGAAGTTTTCAAACTGAAAGCCCTGTTTCTCCCAGAATGCCTGGCCCGGCAGACGTGCGGGCACCTCGCCGGGATAGACGGTCAGCGGCTGACCATCGCTCAACCGGTTACCCCGCAGCGCAGGGATCTTTTCGCCGTTCACCTCGATAAGCCCGCTCTGGGTCGCCTGAATAGACGCCAGCCCCAGGCAATCCATACTGATCCCCTCGAACGCCGCGTTTTGCCACGCGTCCTGAATCAGCTGTTGCAGCAGCGACACCATATTACTGTGCTGATCGATGGTCACGTGATCGGCTTTGGTGGCCGCAAACAGCAGCTTATCGATAACTGGCGAGAACAAGCGGCGGAACAGCGTGCGCTGACCATAGTGAAAACTTTGCATCAGCTGCGTCAGCGCCAGGCGCATATCGTTGAACGCCTGTGGCCCGCTATTTAGCGGTTGCAGGCAGTCCACCAGCACAATTTGCCGATCAAAGCGCAGAAAATGGTCTTTATAGAAACCTTTGACGACTTTCTCGCAGTAGTATTTAAAGCGCTCGCGCAACATCCCGGCATTGGTGTGTTTGTCCGCCTGGGCGAGCCTGGCCTCCCCAGTCGCATCAACATCCGGCCAGGGGAAAAATTGCAGCGCAGGCGCGCCGGCCATTTCGCCTGGCAGCACAAAGCGCCCGGGCTGAATAAAGTGCATCCCTTCGCGTTTACAGGTGTGCAGATAATCGGTCCATGCGCTGGCAATCTCCGCCAGGCGGGTTTCATCGGCCGGAGCCAGCGGGTCCAGCCCTTCACAAAGCTGCCGCCAACGCGTCGACCATTCTGCCCTCTGCCCTTGCAATAGCCCGGTCATCTGTCGTGACCAGGTGAGATAGTCCTGGGCCAGCATCGGCAGGTCCAGCAGCCACTCGCCGGGATAATCGACGATTTCCAGATACAGCGTTGAGGTCTCTTTAAAGTGGCGTAACAACGAATCGTTGGAACGATAGCGCAGCGCCAGGCGGATTTCACTGACGCCGCGGGTGGGCGTTGGCCAGACCGGCGGCTGACCATACAGTTGGGCCAGCCCTTCGTCATAGGTGAAGCGCGGAATGCCAAAGTCCCGCTGCGGTACGCGCTTGACGCCGAGCAGACGCTCCTCTCTGACCGCGCTAAGTAGCGGTAGACGCGCCCCGGTGTGAATATTCAGCAGTTGGTTGACCAGCGCGGTGATAAAAGCGGTCTTCCCGCTGCGGCTAAGACCGGTAACGGCCAGACGGAGATGCCGATCAACCCCACGATTAACCAGCGCATTGAATTCAGTTTTGAGTCGCTTCATCGCCATCCTGTTGTGCCTGAAGAACGAGAGAGAATAATATGGGGGCTATACGGCTAATTATCAATGGCTTGCATTAGCCCCGCGACCGCGGGGCTGAAGATTACTTACTGGCGCTTTTTGGCATATCTATCTGATTAAGACCACCCGCATTAACCACCTGAGTGTAGCCCATCTCGGTCAGCACCTGCTGGGCCTGACCCGATTGTCGCCCGACGTTGCAATAGACTTTAATGGTATCGTTTTTATCCGGAACTTCACTCGCAATCCGCGTTTTTATATCAGCCAACGGGATGTTAATCGCCCCTTCGACGTGTTCTTTTTGATACTGCTGCGGAACGCGAACATCTATCCAATGCTCCGCCGCAGACACCGGTAAGGCGACGGCCAGAGCTAAACCCAGAAGTAGTTTTCGTAGCATTTTATCATCCTGATATGTTGAGTTTTTAGGCACTCATAACATACGCCATCCGCGACGTTTAGAAAACCGTTGTGCAGCTCGACTAAGCATGGGTTCAAGAACAAGTAGCAGCAGCATTTTTAGCGGCCGACGGGCGACGGATTTAACCGCCCAGCCAGCAACGCCGGCCGGGCCATAACGCAGCGCGGTCAGCAGAACCAGCTTGCCCGCGAATTTCAGACCTGGTTTCACTTTTTGCCCTGCCTGCTGCCATTTCATGTTCATCATTAACCTCACGTTCAGTTACAGCTGGCGAAAACGACTGCGCAGCGAAAAGGTATCGGAGGTGACGTAACGTTCCATTTCACGTAAACGACGCTCCCCCGCCGCCAGTTCCTTATCTGCGGCAGCCAACAGTTCTCCACTGCTCGGCATTTTTTCACCATTCAGTTCGCTTTCCGGCATCGGATCCAACGCGAATGAGAGAATAATGTAGGCCACGACCACAAACAGGAACAGGCCAAAAATCATTGCCAGCACGGTAATCAGGCGCACCAGCTTCACCGGCACGTCCAGATACTCCGCGATACCGGCGCAAACCCCTTTCACCATGCCGCGCTGCGGAATGCGCCACAGTTTTTTACTCAAATCCAGTCCGCCCATTATTGGTCTCTCCAGTTCGGATGCTCAGCATCAAGAATGGCTTCCAGCGCCTGAATACGCTCGCGCATCCGCTTCGCGTCATCGGTCAGTTGCAACAGACGCTGCTGTTCGTTCTGCGATAAGCTGCCGCTGGCGGTGCGATTGTTGTAGTGCAGCCAGAGCCAGACCGGCAAAACAAACAGCACAAACAACGTCAAAGGGATGGCGAGAAAAAGCATGCTCATGTCGACTCCTTGCAGGTGGCAGCGGCACATCTCGGTGCCGCCCAAAAACGATTACTGGTTATTTTGATTCATTTTGGCTTTCAGCGCCGCCAACTGCTCGCTGATTTCATCGTCCGCTTTCAGGTCGGCGAACTGCTGATCCAGCGATTTGTCTTTGCCAAAACGATGGCTTTCCGCTTCGGCTTCCATATGATCGATACGGCGTTCAAACGATTCAAAACGCGCCATCGCCTCATCAATCTTGCCGCTATCCAGCTGACGACGAACGTCGCGGGAAGAGTTGGCAGCCTGATGACGCAGCATCAACGCCTGCTGACGTGCGCGGGTTTCGCTCAGTTTGTTTTCCAGCTCGCCGATCTCTTTTTTCATCCGCGTCAGGGTTTCATCAACCAGCTGCGCTTCATGTTCAAGGCTACCAATAAGATCGGTCAGCTTCTGTTTTTCGATAAGCGCAGCGCGAGCCAGGTCATCTTTCTCTTTACGTAACGCCAGTTCAGCTTTGTCCTGCCATTCACCCTGCTGGGCGACGGCCTGCTCAATACGACGACTCAGCTGTTTCTTTTCAGCCAGCGCGCGCGCCGAGGTCGAACGGACTTCAACCAGCGTGTCCTCCATCTCCTGAATCATCAGTCGAACCAGCTTCTGCGGGTCTTCCGCTTTCTCCAGCAGGGAGTTGATGTTGGCATTCACGATGTCGGCAAAACGAGAAAAAATACCCATAATTTCAATCCTCATAGTTCTTGGTGTCAGGCATCGGCCTGTGCAATGATTAATACAAATGGCGTGCCAACTTTTTATCTCATTGATTTTAAAAGATGAGGTTGTTATCTGCACAGTGGATTGCTAAAGTGATTTAGTGAATCACACTACTAAATGGCGAAATTCATCATGGCGGAATACAAGGACAACCTGCTCGGCGAAGCCAACAGCTTTCTTGAGGTGCTGGAGCAGGTCTCACGGCTGGCACCGCTGGATAAACCTGTGCTGGTGATCGGCGAGCGCGGTACCGGTAAAGAGCTTATCGCCAGCCGCCTGCACTTTCTCTCTTCCCGCTGGCAGGGGCCGTTTATCTCGCTAAATTGCGCCGCGCTCAATGAAAACCTGCTCGACTCCGAGCTGTTCGGCCACGAGGCCGGAGCGTTTACCGGCGCCAGCAAGCGCCATCCGGGGCGTTTTGAACGTGCTGATGGCGGCACCCTGTTTCTTGATGAACTGGCAACCGCGCCGATGCTGGTGCAGGAAAAACTGCTGCGGGTGATTGAATATGGCGAGCTGGAGCGCGTCGGTGGCAGCCAGCCGCTGCAGGTTAACGTTCGCCTGGTGTGCGCAACCAATGCCGATCTGCCGCTAATGGTAGAAGAAGGGCTGTTTCGCGCCGACCTTCTCGACAGGCTGGCCTTCGATGTGGTGCAACTGCCGCCGCTGCGCGAGCGGCACAGCGATATCATGCTGCTCGCCAGGCAGTTTGCTATCCAGATGTGCCGCGAGCTCGGACTTCCGCTATTTCCCGGCTTTAGCGAGCGGGCGACGGAAACGCTGCAAAACTACCGCTGGCCCGGAAATATTCGCGAATTGAAAAACGTGGTTGAGCGCTCGGTCTACCGCCATGGCAGCAGCGACAGCGAGCTGGATAACATCATCATTAATCCCTTTCACCAACGGCAAACCTCACCGGTCGTCGCAGAAAAAAATAACGCCGGGCCTGCGCTGCCGCTCGATTTGCGTAGCTTCCAGCACCAGCAAGAAAAGAGCCTGCTGGAGATGAGCCTGGAGCAGGCAAAATACAATCAGAAACAAGCAGCGGAATTGCTCGGTCTCACCTACCACCAGCTACGGGCGTTGCTTAAGAAGCACCAGCTCTGAACCGAACGCAGGATTAGAAAAATAAGTGACGCCGTCACTAAATTACCGATGAATTAATGGTTAATTATTTGTAACTAGCAAGATACTTCAATGTGAATTATCATCTGCGCCATGACCATTCAACGGACTGAAAATACAGATGATTCCGGTTAATTCCTCGACGCTTAGCCGCTATGCCGCGCACGTCAGCTTAATCCATACAATGAAAGGCCATAAGGCCCCTGCGCTGTCGGTCATGATGATCTTTTCAGACCTGTGCATCCGTTCAACCGAGGATTCCTATCGCCTGCAAGGCTGGGAAATTACGCAGAAAAAAAGTGGTCTGGTACTGCGAACCTATGTTGCCACCCATCACGACGGTGATGAGTTTGAAATTACCCCCAAAGATTATATCACGCGATATAACCAACTCCTTCCGCTGTAGCCCTCCCTGCCCAGCCGCGGTGGAAACACGGCTAACTGGAGAAACCGCTAATAAAAAGATACCATGTGGCAAAAATCAGGGTGCCCGCGCCCCGTGGGACATATGAATCTCTTTTCATAATACCTTCGCTCGCCTGACGCCAAACGCAGGGTGATTTAAGAGGTATACTCGAAGTTAATAAGCGGTTTAAATTTGAATTAGTTGGCCAAATAACCAACGCAACCATCGCTTACATTATCTCCATAAGCAATTAAGGTGGTGGTAAATGTTATTTAATATTAATAAGATAGAGCCTTGCTCTATAATCAAAAAGATACTATGCGCCTGAAATTGTCATCTCTCCTGGCAGCCGTCTCTATGCTGTGCGGACAGGCCTTTGCCGCGCCAGCGCTGCCTGCTCACGCCGATATCCGTGATAGCGGCTTTGTTTATTGCGTCAGCGGTCAGGTCAATACTTTTAATCCGCAAAAGGTCAGCAGCGGACTGATTGTCGACACGCTGGCCGCCCAGCTCTACGACCGCCTGCTTGATGTCGACCCTTATACTTACCGTCTAGTGCCAGAGCTGGCGGAAAGCTGGGAGGTACTGGATAACGGCGCGACCTACCGTTTCCATCTGCGCAACAACGTGCCATTCCAGACCACCGCCTGGTTCAAACCCACCCGCAACTTCAATGCCGACGACGTTATTTTCACCTTCGGGCGCATTTTTAATCGCAACCATCCGTGGCATAACGTCAACGGCAGCAGCTTCCCTTATTTCGACAGCCTGCAGTTCGCTGACAGCGTTGAAAGCGTGCGTAAGCTGGATAACCAGACCGTCGAGTTTCGCCTGAAACGCCCGGACGCCTCGTTCCTTTGGCACCTGGCGACCCACTACGCCTCGGTCATGTCGGCGGAATATGCCGCGAAGCTGGCGCAGGGCGATCGTCAGGAGCTGATTGACCGCCAGCCGGTCGGCACCGGTCCGTTCCAGTTGGAAGAGTATCGTAGTGGCCAGTACATCCGGCTACAGCGCCATTCAGCCTACTGGCGCGGCACGCCGTTGATGCCGCAGGTTGTCGTCGACCTCGGTTCTGGCGGGACAGGTCGCCTGTCGAAATTGCTCACCGGCGAGTGCGACGTGCTGGCCTGGCCCGCCGCCAGCCAGCTCTCAATTTTGCGTGACGATCCGCGACTGCGTTTGACCCTGCGTCCAGGGATGAATATCGCCTGGCTGGCGTTTAACACCGCGAAACCACCGCTTGATAACCCAGAAGTTCGCCACGCGCTGGCGCTGGCGATTAATAACCAGCGTCTGATGCAATCAATCTACTACGGCACGGCGGAAACCGCAGCGTCGATGCTGCCACGCGCCTCCTGGGCCTACGATAATGACGCCAAGATTACCGAATACAATCCAGCGAAAGCGCGCGCCCAACTGAAAGCGCTGGGGCTGGAAAAGCTAACCCTCAAACTGTGGGTGCCAACCAGTTCGCAAGCCTGGAACCCCAGCCCGCTGAAAACCGCCGAGCTTATTCAGGCGGATATGGCGCAGATTGGCGTAAAGGTGATTATCGTGCCGGTTGAAGGTCGCTTCCAGGAGGCAAGATTGATGGATATGAACCACGATCTGACGCTCTCTGGCTGGGCAACGGACAGCAACGATCCGGACAGTTTTTTCCGCCCGCTGCTGAGCTGTGCGGCGATTACCTCGCAAACCAACTACGCTCACTGGTGTAACCGCGAGTTCGATGAAGTGCTGCAAAAAGCGCTGACCTCGCAGCAGCTGGCATCGCGTATTGAAGCCTATAAAGAGGCGCAGCACATTCTCGCCAACGAACTGCCAGTACTGCCGTTGGCTTCTTCGCTGCGTTTACAGGCTTACCGTTACGATATGAGAGGCCTGGTACTGAGCCCGTTTGGCAATGCTTCCTTTGCGGGCGTCTCGCGCGAGAAAGAAGACGAGGTGAAAAAACCATGATTATTTTTACCCTGCGCCGCTTCCTGCTGCTGCTGATTACGCTCTTTCTGCTGACCTTCGTCGGCTTTAGTCTGAGCTATTTCACGCCGCACGCCCCGCTACAGGGCGCTTCGCTGTGGAACGCCTGGTTGTTCTGGTTTGAAGGAGTACTGCACTGGGATTTCGGCGTCTCCAGCATTAACGGTCAACTGATCTCCGAGCAGCTCAAAGAGGTTTTCCCGGCCACCATGGAGCTGTGCATCCTCGCCTTCGGCTTCGCGCTGTTAGTCGGCATTCCCGTCGGTATGCTGGCAGGGATTATGCGTAATAAATGGCCGGACACCCTGATTAGCGCCCTGGCGCTGATGGGCTTTTCTATTCCGGTCTTCTGGCTGGCGCTGCTGCTGACCCTGTTCTTCTCCCTGACGTTAGGCTGGTTCCCGGTATCAGGGCGCTTCGACCTGCTGTATGAAGTCAAGACAGTCACCGGTTTTGCGCTGATTGACGCCTGGCTTTCTGATTCGCCGTGGCGTCATGAAATGATCGTCAGCGCCGCGCGTCATATGGTGCTGCCAGTGCTTACCCTGGCGGTGGCGCCGACTACCGAAGTGATCCGCCTGATGCGTATCAGCACCAGCGAAGTCTACGACACGAACTATGTCAAAGCCGCAGCGACTCGCGGCGTTTCACGGCGCACCATTTTGCACCGTCACGTGCTGCACAACGCCCTTCCGCCAGTGATCCCGCGTCTGGGATTACAGTTTTCCACCATGCTGACGCTGGCGATGATTACCGAAATGGTCTTTAGCTGGCCGGGTCTTGGCCGCTGGCTGATCAACGCCATTCGTCAACAGGATTACGCGGCTATTTCGGCGGGGGTGATGGTCATTGGCGCGCTAGTGATCATTGTAAACGTGATATCCGATATTTTGGGTGCTATGGCTAACCCACTGAAACATAAGGAATGGTATGCCCTACGATAGCGTTTATCTGGAGAAGCGCCCGCCCGGCGCGCTGCGCACCGTATGGCGAAAATTTTATGGCGATACGACCGCGATGGTGGGTCTGTACGGCTGCGCGGCGTTAGTGCTGTTATGCGTTTTCGGCAGTTGGTTCGCTCCGTATGGCATCGACCAACAATTTCTTGGCTATCAGCTATTGCCGCCGTCGTGGTCGCGCTACGGCGAAGTCTCATTCTTCCTCGGCACGGACGATCTTGGCCGTGACGTCCTCAGCCGACTGCTAAGCGGGGCGGCACCAACGGTAGGCGGCGCGTTTGTGGTGACCCTCAGCGCCACCCTGCTGGGTCTGGTGCTGGGCGTGATTGCCGGTTCTACTCACGGCCTGCGCTCAGCCATCATGAACCATATCCTCGACACTCTGCTGTCGATCCCGTCCCTGCTGTTAGCGATAATCGTCGTCGCCTTTGCCGGGCCGCACCTCAGCCACGCCATGTTCGCCGTCTGGCTGGCGCTGCTGCCGCGTATGGTACGTTCAGTTTACAGCATGGTGCATGACGAGCTGGAAAAAGAGTACGTCATCGCCGCCCGCCTCGACGGCGCGTCGACGCTGAACATTTTATGGTTTGCGGTGCTGCCGAATATTACCTCCGGCCTGGTCACTGAGATTACCCGCGCGCTGTCGATGGCCATTCTGGATATCGCTGCGCTGGGCTTCCTCGACCTCGGCGCTCAGCTCCCCTCTCCGGAATGGGGAGCAATGCTCGGCGACGCGCTGGAGTTGATTTACGTCGCGCCGTGGACGGTGATGCTTCCGGGGGCGGCAATCATGCTAAGCGTCCTGCTGGTTAACCTGCTGGGCGATGGGATCCGCCGCGCAATCATCGCCGGGGTGGAATAATGCCGTTACTTGATATCCGTAATTTAACCATCGAATTCAAGACCAACGAAGGCTGGGTCAAAGCCGTCGATCGCGTCAGCCTGACCCTCGCTGAGGGCGAAATCCGCGGTCTGGTCGGAGAATCTGGATCAGGGAAAAGCTTAATCGCCAAAGCGATTTGCGGCGTCACCAAAGATAACTGGCGGGTGACCGCTGACCGTATGCGCTTCGATGATATCGACCTGCTGCGCCTCTCAAACCGTGAACGCCGCAAGCTGGTGGGCCACAACGTATCGATGATTTTTCAGGAGCCGCAATCCTGTCTTGATCCTTCCGAACGTATCGGCCAGCAGTTAAAGCAAAATATCCCCGGCTGGACCTTTAAAGGTCGCTGGTGGCAACGCCTGGGCTGGCGTAAACGTCGCGTCATCGAGCTGTTACACCGCGTGGGGATTAAAGATCATAAAGACGCCATGCGCAGCTTTCCCTACGAACTCACTGACGGCGAGTGCCAGAAGGTGATGATTGCTATCGCGCTGGCAAACCAGCCGCGGTTGCTGATCGCCGATGAGCCAACCAACGCCATGGAACCGACGACCCAGGCGCAAATCATCCGCCTGCTGACGCGGCTCAATCAGAACAACAACACCACCATTTTGCTGATCAGTCACGATATGCAGATGCTGAGTAAATGGGCAGACAAAATTAACGTCATGTACTGCGGGCAGACAGTAGAGAGCGCTCCCAGCGAAGAGCTGGTGACCATCCCCCATCACCCGTATACCCAGGCGCTGATTCGCGCAATCCCGGATTTCGGTAGCGCCTTGCCGCATAAGAGCAGGCTCAACACCATGCCCGGGGCGATCCCATTGCTTGAACAGTTACCGATCGGCTGCCGCCTCGGCCCGCGTTGCCCCTATGCCCAGCGTGAATGCATCGAAACGCCCCGGCTGGTGGGCGTGCGTAACCATCTCTACGCCTGTCATTTCCCGCTGAACATGGAGAAAGAGTGAAATGGTCGAAACATTGCTTGAAGTGCGCAATCTGAGTAAGACCTTTCGCTACCGTACCGGCTGGTTTCATCGACAAACCGTAGACGCGGTCAAGCCGCTGAGCTTTACCCTGCGTGAACGCCAGACCCTGGCCATTATTGGCGAGAACGGCTCAGGGAAATCAACGCTGGCGAAAATGCTTGCCGGAATGGTCGAGCCCAGCACCGGCGAACTGCTGATTGATGACCATCAGTTGGAATTCGGCGATTACTCTTATCGTAGCCAACAGATTCGCATGATCTTTCAGGACCCGTCGACTTCGCTCAACCCACGGCAGCGAATTTCTCAAATTCTCGATTTTCCGCTGCGTCTGAATACTGACCTCGAGCCAGAAGCACGACAAAAGCAGATTATCGAAACGCTCCGTATGGTCGGGTTGCTGCCGGACCATGTGAGTTACTATCCGCATATGCTGGCGCCAGGGCAAAAACAGCGCCTCGGTCTGGCCCGCGCGCTAATTCTGCGCCCGAAGGTGATTATTTGCGATGAGGCGCTGGCGTCGCTGGATATGTCGATGCGTTCACAGTTAATCAATCTGATGCTGGAGTTACAGGAGAAACAGGGTATCTCCTATATCTACGTCACCCAGCATCTGGGGATGATGAAACATATCAGCGATCAGGTTTTAGTGATGCATCAGGGGGAAGTGGTCGAACGTGGCAGCACCGCAGATGTACTGGCCTCGCCGTTGCATGACCTGACCAAACGTCTTATCGCCGGGCATTTTGGCGAGGCGCTCACGGCTGACGCCTGGCGTAAAGACGGCAAATAATCCGAGGCGCACAATACGATGATTATTCCGGTTCAGTTTTCCTCTTTACCCGTGACGCCGTGGAAAAACGGCGGCGGCGAAACTCGCGAAATTGTCAGCCTCCCCTCGCCTGATGCGCCTTTTATCTGGCGCGCCAGTATTGCCACCCTGAGTAACGATGGGCCGTTTTCCCTCTTTCCTGAGGTTGACCGGGTGATTACCCTTCTCGAAGGGCAGCCGCTGTGGCTGCACGGCGACAACATCGCGCAGCGCCTTGAATTATGGCAACCGTGGGCTTTTGCCGGAGAATGGCCCCTCGTCAGCGAGGGCATTTCCGGACGCGGCCTGGATTTCAATATCATGACTCAGCGCTCGCGCGCCGCCGCTCTGGTCACGGTTGTCGCAGAACAACAGCAGCCCGGCGCGGAAGGTATCGCCTGGGTGCTGCAAGGTCGCTGGCAGCTGGCTGGCAAGACCTGTACAGCCGGTTCAGGGATCTGGTGGCACGGCGAGTCGCCGGGAGAGCTGCTCCCGCAATCTGCAGATGCCCGGCTTTTACTGGCCGAGATTGAACGCCGCTAACAACGGATGTCTGTCATATCAGAGGGTATACTCTCTTGTATGCACGGTAACCCCTACGTGATAAGGCGTAAGGGACAACAGAAAAATATCGTGACACAAGGGGTCGTCAGTGGGATATAATTCCCGGCTAAATTTGAGTTATTTTGAAATAACAACGCTAACCAAATGATTGTTAAAGTAAAAATACGCAATAACGATAAGGATTAAAGCTATGGGTTTTCTTTCCGGTAAGCGCATTCTGTTGACTGGCCTTGCCAGCAAACTGTCCATCGCCTACGGTATTGCGCAAGCAATGCACCGTGAAGGGGCTGAACTGGCGTTCACCTATCAGAACGAAAAACTGAAAGGTCGTGTGGAAGAATTTGCTGCGGCACTGGGTTCCAACATCGTACTGCCGTGCGACGTGGCTGAAGATGAGAGCATTGAATCTCTGTTCACCGAGCTGGAAAAGGTATGGCCGAAGTTCGACGGTTTCGTACACTCTATCGGCTTCGCTCCGGCGGATCAGTTGGACGGCGATTATGTTAACGCGGTCACTCGTGAAGGCTTCAAAATCGCCCACGATATCAGCGCCTACAGCTTTGTGGCGATGGCTAAAGCCTGCCGCGGTATGCTGAACCCGGGCTCCGCCCTGCTGACGCTGTCCTACCTGGGCGCTGAGCGCGCGATCCCGAACTACAACGTAATGGGTCTGGCGAAAGCGTCCCTCGAAGCTAACGTTCGTTACATGGCGAACGCTATGGGTCCGGAAGGCGTTCGCGTTAACGCTATCTCTGCCGGTCCGATTCGTACTCTGGCTGCTTCCGGCATTAAAGATTTCCGTAAGATGCTGGCGCACTGCGAAGCGGTCACTCCGATCCGCCGCACCGTCACCACTGAAGACGTGGGTAACAGCGCAGCATTCCTGTGCTCCGACCTGTCTGCAGGCATCTCCGGTGAAGTCGTTCACGTTGACGGTGGTTTCAGCATCGCCGCAATGAACGAGCTGGAACTGAAATAAGTTCTTTGCCCTCCTCGCGTCCGTGAGGAGGGTGCTTTCCCCCGCACTTTTCTTTTGTTATTCCAATCCGCTATTTGTTAGCACGTATCAATATTTTCTCCCGCTCCGGGGTTAAGCCAGGATAGTTCAGCATAGCGCAACCGCGAAACGGTGGTTTGCCACATACCGAACAAGGATCCCCCATGGAGCAACGCCGCGTTAACGGCAAAAACCACTGGTATCATGAGACCCAGTCAACAATCTGCCCGGTGGATGTATTGCCGCTCGTCCCTGAAGCCGCCCATGTCGAAGATCGCTTTCTACTCGACCTGACTCTGCCCGAAGATCTTTTCCAGGCGCATGCGCGTTGGATAGCGCCTGCCCGTCAGTTAGCCGATGCCTTCTTCCCGACGACAGTGGTTGTGAGCCGCTTGCAAACATTTAATGCCTACGACCGGCTAAGTACTGCGCTGACCGTGGCACAGGTTTACGGCGTACAGCGCCTGTGTAACCACTATGCTGCCCGCCTGGCACCGCTTCCCGGCCCGGACTCTTCGCGAGAGAGCAACCGTCGTCTGGCACAGATCACGCAATATGCTCGCCAGCTTGCCAGTTCGCCTTCGGTTATTAACGCGCTATCCCGCAGTCAGTTGGATGAGGTGGGCTTGACCAGCCGCGATATTATTCTGATCAATCAGATTGTTGGCTTTGTCGGCTTTCAGGCCCGCGCTATCGCCGCACTCCAGGCCGCATTAGGTTATCCGGTTCGCTGGATACCCGGCATGCCGCAGCAGGAAGATGCGCCAGAAGCGCTTTTTGCCGCAAGTGATGTCGACTGGCAGCCGGGCCTGGACGATTCAGATTTACACTACGCCAATGATGAGCGTCAATCGCTGTTAGCTGACTGGCAGAAGCATCCCGGTTTGTTCGAACTGGCACCGCTGCTGGCGACACAGGAGCCACCTCTTAGTGTGCTGGGACAAGTTCTGACACATCTCAGCGACGCGCAACAGTTTGTCAGTCAGGTGGCGCTGATAACCGCACGCATTAACGGTAGCACCAGCTGCTTTAACGCCTGGGTCGCACGATGTCCGGATTTGCCAGACCTTATTGAGGCTTTGCGTGGTCATGGGGCAGACGCTCAGGCATGGGAGCTGCAACATCCCCAGGAGCGTGTCATTTTACAGGCCGTCCAGCTTTTGACCCGAGCCCCAGACCGCTTCAGCGCCGCCCAGCTAACTCCCCTTATTGAATACGGACTCTCTCGCACTTCGGCTATCGACCTTCTTGCCTGGTGCGGGCTGTGCGGTTGGATGAATCGACTGAAAATCGCCCTCGGGAATGTGTGTCAGCAGACGTAAAATGCTGAAACAGCGCTTGCTGAGGCAGGCATATTCGCGTAAAAATGTCAGCCGCTCTTTTAGCCACGAAAATAAGAAATTATGTTTCAGGACAACCCGCTGCTAGCGCAGCTTAAACAGC
Organism: Klebsiella sp. RHBSTW-00215; assembly: GCF_014103785.1. Lineage (NCBI taxonomy): Bacteria > Pseudomonadati > Pseudomonadota > Gammaproteobacteria > Enterobacterales > Enterobacteriaceae > Klebsiella > Klebsiella sp. RHBSTW-00215. The sequence goes on along the minus strand of NZ_JABXQS010000001.1, from coordinate 4,200,180 downwards.
AACTGCATTCCCAGACTCCGCGCGTTGAAGGGGTCGTTAAGGGGACGGAAAAAGGCTTTGGCTTCCTGGAAGTCGACTCGCAGAAAAGCTATTTTATTCCGCCGCCGCAAATGAAAAAAGTGATGCACGGCGACCGTATTATTGCCGTGGTCAATACTGAAAAAGAACGCGAAAGCGCTGAGCCAGAAGAGCTGGTTGAGCCTTTTCTGACGCGTTTTGTCGGCAAAGTTCATAAGAAAGATGACCGTCTTTCCATCGTTCCTGATCATCCGCTGCTGAAAGATGCCATTCCCTGCCGGGCCGTTCGCGGCGTTGAGCATGATTTTAAAGAGGGTGACTGGGCCGTTGCTGAAATGCGCCGTCATCCACTGAAAGGCGATCGCGGCTTCTATGCCGAGCTGACCCAGTTCATCACCTATGGCGATGACCATTTTGTACCGTGGTGGGTTACCCTCGCGCGCCACAATCTGGAAAAAGAAGCGCCGGATGGCGTAGCAACTGAAATGCTCGACGAAGGTCTGGAGCGCCGCGACCTAACGGCTCTGACTTTTGTGACCATCGACAGCGCCAGCACCGAAGATATGGACGATGCCCTGTACGCAGAGCTTGCCGCGGACGGTAAACTGCACCTGACCGTCGCTATCGCCGATCCGACCGCCTGGATTGCTGAAGGCAGCAAGCTGGACAACGCGGCGAAAATTCGTGCCTTTACCAACTATCTGCCGGGGTTCAATATCCCAATGCTGCCGCGCGAGCTGTCTGACGACCTGTGTTCCCTGCGCGCCAACGAAGTTCGTCCGGTTCTGGCCTGCCGTATGATTCTGGCTGATGACGGTACCATTGAAGACGATATCGAATTCTTCACTGCCACCATCATGTCCAAAGCGAAACTGGCTTACGATGATGTTTCCGACTGGCTGGAAAATAACGGCAGCTGGCAGCCAGAGAGCGATGCCATCGCTCAGCAAATCAAACTGCTGCAGGATGTCTGCCTACGCCGTAGCGAATGGCGTAAAACCCACGCGCTGGTGTTTAAAGACCGCCCGGACTACCGCTTTGTGCTGGGTGAGAAAGGTGAAGTGCTGGATATCGTTGCCGAACCACGTCGTATCGCCAACCGCATTGTTGAAGAGTCGATGATTGCCGCCAATATCTGCGCTGCCCGCGTGCTGCGCGATAAACTCGGTTTCGGCGTCTATAACGTCCATACCGGTTTTGATCCGGCAAACACCGAGCAACTGGCTGCGCTGCTGAAGACGCACGATGTACACGTTGACCCGGTGGAAGTACTGACGCTCGAAGGCTTCTGCAAGCTGCGTCGCGAGCTGGACGCGCAGCCGTCTGGCTTCCTCGACAGCCGCATTCGTCGCTTCCAGTCGTTCGCGGAAATTAGCACCGAGCCGGGACCTCATTTCGGTCTGGGCCTCGAAGCTTACGCGACCTGGACCTCACCGATCCGTAAGTACGGCGACATGATCAACCATCGTCTGCTGAAAGCGGTTATCAAAGGGGAAACCATTGCGCGTCCACAGGATGACGTTGCGGTACAGATGGCGGACCGCCGTCGTCTTAACCGCATGGCGGAGCGCGATGTCGGTGACTGGCTATACGCCCGTTATCTGAGCCCAAAAGCCGGAACCGATACGCGTTTTGCTGCTGAAATCATTGATGTCAGCCGCGGTGGAATGCGCGTGCGTCTGGTCGATAACGGTGCTGTCGCCTTTATCCCGGCTCCGTTCCTGCACGCCGTTCGCGATGAACTGGTTTGCAGCCAGGAAAATGGTACCGTGCAGATTAAAGGTGAAGTCGTCTACAAAGTGACCGACGTAATCGACGTCACGATTGCCGAAGTTCGCATGGAAACCCGCAGCGTGATTGCGCGTCCTGCCGCCTGATAGACTGCCCTGTGCGGCTCCCGTTCGGAGCCGCATCCTGGCCCTTCCCGTTGTTTTCCTGCGCGTTTTCCGCTAATAATAGTAGATGAGTTAGGTTGTGAGTTTTTTTCGCTTCTCTTTTTCATCCGTTTTTAGCATCATTGATTTTATTCACATTTGTAACCAGGATTACGCCATGTCAGATCTGAATGCCCGCCTGCTCGCCCAACGTATTGATACCGTGCTGGATATCCTGGTTGCCGGAGATTATCACTCCGCCATTCATAACCTGGAAATTCTAAAAGCTGAACTGCAGGCGCTTTCTAGTGACGAACAGGAAGCCAAGCCCGGCCAAACTAAAGCGCCGTGGGAAATCTAAAAACCTTTATCGCCGCGGTCGGCCGTTCAGCGCCGATTGTCAGCCTCAAATAGCCCTTTAACTGTGATGTTGCTATGAACGCCCGACAACAAAGTATTTTGCAAATGGTCATTGATAAAGGCCGTATGAGCGTGTCCGATCTCGCGAAGATGACCGGTGTCTCTGAAGTCACTATTCGCCAGGATTTGAATTTACTGGAAAAGCAGAGCTATCTGCGACGTACCCATGGTTTCGCTGTTCCTCTGGATAGCGAAGATGTGGAAACCCGCATGATGACCAACTTTTCTATTAAACGAGAGCTGGCAACGCGAGCCGCTAAGCTTGTTTCTTCCGGCGAGACGGTGTTTATCGAAAACGGCAGCTGCAACGCCCTGCTTGCCCGTACGCTTGCTGAGCGTGGCGATATCACCATCATCACCGTCAGTAGCTATATCGCTCACCTGCTTAAAGAGACGCCCGGAGAAGTCATTCTACTGGGGGGGATTTACCAAAAACGCAGCGAAAGTATGGTTGGCCCACTGACGCGGCAGTTCATTCAACAAGTTCACTTCAGCAAGGCCTTTATTGGTATCGATGGCTGGCAAGCTGAAACCGGGTTTACCGGCCGGGATATGATGCGCGCCGATGTCGTCAACGCGGTGCTGGAAAAAGGCTGTGAAGCGATTGTGCTAAGCGACAGCTCGAAGTTCAGCGTTGTTCACCCCTATCCGCTAGGCCCTGTAGAACGATTTAATCGCATTATTACCGACGACAACCTAAACGATGCCGTTCGCGATCGGCTGGCTGCGTGCGGATTAACTGTCGATATCGTTAATCACCCCTAATTCCCTATTTCGCTGCAACTCCTCACTGTGCCGGGTAAATACCCGGCCCATGCTTCGTCTGAGACTTTTCTGACACCTGAATTAAGACTTTTTACCTCCCTGAAAATTTTATAGAAAGTAAAATTAATGTTAGCGATATAACAGGAAGTGACTATCACCTGCGTGATTAGAGTAACACCTGCGCAACTTAGCTTCATGGAATACCCCTTAAGCAGAAGTAACAAGCTATGCTTATAGGAAGTTGTATCCGTGAATAGATTATTCAGGAGAAAATTATGATGACTTCAATGAACAAAAAAATGGCCGCTGCGGTCCTGGCAATAACAGTTGCAATGTCTCTGAGCGCTTGTTCTAACTGGTCTAAACGCGATCGTAACACCGCTATCGGTGCGGGTGCCGGCGCAATCGGTGGTGCAGTGTTAACTGACGGTAGCACCCTGGGTACGCTGGGCGGCGCCGCAGTCGGCGGTATTATTGGTCACCAGGTAGGTAAATAATATTCATCACACGAAATAAAATAAAAATTTATATTAGCTAACTGATTCTCCAGCAAAAAAATTAAGGCCACGATACGCATATCGTGGCCTTATTATTAGCCGCCCGCCAGTTTAACCTTCATACCTTTCGCTTCGAGAAGTGATTTGAGTAAATCACGCTTATCACCCTGAATCTCAATCACGCCATCCTTCACTGAACCGCCGCAGCCACATTTCTTTTTCAGTTCAGCAGCCAACTTAGCCAGCGCCTCGTCGTTTTCATCGATACCTGTAATCAAGCACACGCCTTTGCCTTTGCGACCGCTAGTCTGGCGCTGAATGCGCACAATGCCATCACCTTTCGCACGCTCTTGTACCTGTTTGGGCTCATCGATACGCCCGCTGTCCGTCGAATACACCAGACGACTGTTGGAATCGCTCATCACGCCCCCTTGTTCAATGATGCATTAATACTACTTAGCGTGGCGGCCGGATCGGCAGACTGAGTCACCGGGCGACCAATGACCATATAATCAACACCAGCGGCCAGCGCCTGTTCCGGCGTCATGATCCTCCGCTGATCGCCTGCATCGCTGCCTTGCGGACGAATGCCTGGCGTCACTAGCTTAAATGCCTGACCTAGTTCCCGTTTGAAGCGCACCGCTTCCTGTGCTGAACAAACAACGCCATCTAGGCCACAGTTCTGGGTCAGCGCCGCCAGCTTCGCGGCATAATCGGCTGGGGAAAGCGTAATGCCCAGATCCTGTAGGTCGCTGGCTTCCATACTGGTTAATACGGTCACCGCGATCAGCAGCGGCGCATCATTACCAAATGGTAGCAAGGCTTCACGTGCGGCGGTCATCATGCGCGCGCCGCCGGAGGCATGAACGTTGACCATCCAGACGCCGAGTTCTGCCGCAGCAGCTACCGCCCGCGCCGTGGTATTTGGAATATCGTGAAATTTCAGGTCGAGGAAAACCTCAAAACCACGCTGGTGCAGACAGCGGACAAACTCCGGCCCCAGCAGAGTAAACATCTCTTTGCCAACCTTCAGGCGACAGTCGCGTGGGTCGATGCGGTCGACAAATGCCAGCGCTTTATCACGGTTATCATAATCGAGAGCAACAACAATGGGAGAGGATGTGACAACGCGGGAAGAAGATATAGCAGTAGACGTCATGACCGGACCTTAATTGTTGATGGGCGCCAGTGTGGCGCAAAAAAGGTAAACGGGCAGCATTCTACCTGCGATGAGGCGAAAATGACAGGTTGTATTTCCCGCCCTGCCAGGCGGGTTTACTTCCGATGCCAAAGGAAATGAAGGATAAAAAACACTTTAGTATGTTGTAACTAAAACGCGGATTTTTTTTAATCTACTGCCCATCAAGGCCGCGAATTGGCTTAATTGTTGCCCATGAGCGACAGGATGGACAGTGCCAGTACAGGGTATGGGCGGTAAAACCACATTTCTGGCAGCGGTATCGCGGCTTACTGCGAACCTGTTCACCGACCATCTGGCGTAAAACGCCCAGGCTCTCTTTCGCTCGCCCCTCTTCAGCCTCGTTGATATGGTAGTCAATCAGCTTATGGAACACCCGCATCGTTGGATGACGCTCCAACTGACGCGTGACGTAGTTTTGCGCCGACTCCATACCTTCCCGCTGTTCAAGGATTTGCGCCAACATTAAGTCAGCGGTCGCCCCGGTATTTTCTTCTGCGCAGCGGCGCAAAAACGCTTCCCACTCATCGGTTTTGCCCAGCTGCTGGTAACAGGTTTGCAGCATATCTAACGTTTCGCCGACCAGTTCTTTGTCCTGCTCGATGACGCGCTCCAGGCTCTCTACCGCTTTGGCATAATCGCCCTTTTCCATCCATACCCTGCCCATCATGATGGAGACACGAGCGCTATTACGATCGGCAGCGGCACCTTTTTTCAGTAACGTCATGGCCTTATCCAGATCGTTACCCGCCATTTGCTGTAAGGCAAGCTCACACCAAAAATTGGCAATTTCGCCGCGATGTTTATCTTTGCCCAACTTAACCAAACGTTCTGCCATTTCGATAGCGGACTGCCAGTCGCTGGTTGCCTGATAAATTTGCAGCAGCTGTTGCAAGGCGCCGAGACGAAAATCGGTTTCATCCACCAGCTGTTTAAACATGCTTTCCGCACGGTCATACAGACCAGCGGCCATGTAGTCGCGACCGAGTTGCTGTACGGCCAGCAGTCGCTGGTCATACGTCAACGAAGCGCTTTCCATCAGGCTTTGGTGAATGCGAATGGCCCGGTCAACCTCGCCGCGGGAGCGGAACAGGTTACCAAGCGTCAGGTGGGCTTCAACGGTACCGGTATCCTCTTTCAGCATATCGAGGAATAGATCAACGGCTTTATCCTGCTGATTGCTCAGCAGGAAGTTGACCCCCGCCACATAATCACGTGACAGACGGCTCGCATCGTCCTGTTTGGACTGTTGTGCACTTCTGCGCCCCATATACCAACCGTAGGCAGCGGCAACGGGCAAAAGCAGAAACAACAACTCCAACATAAATGATTATTCCTTCACCGCAGGAACACCGGCTTGCGCAGGTGTAGCGCTGGTTGGCGCGATCTGGTGTTCCAGACGCTTGATTCTACGTTCAGCACGCGCCAGCGAGACGCGAACGCGCAGCCAGAAAAGGCCGCAAATCAGCCAACCAATAGCAAAACCAGCAGCAAACAGGACGGCCAGCAGTGTCGAAATCCGGAATTCACCCTGCGCGAGCAAATAATTGAAAGTGACTACCTGGTCATTTTGCGCACCCAGCGTCACTGAAATGACAAAGATCGCTAACACCAGTAAGAAAATGAGTAAATATTTCACATTACTTCCCGTTATGTGGGTTGCGCGAAAAAATCCCGCGTTCAGCCCTATAAAGTATCATTTTCGCCGCAGCGGTGAAATGGAAATGCACAACGCCAGTACAGGATATGCGGCCTGATGGCGGTAAAATCAACATTACTCCGGGGCTGCAGCCCTTTTTTTAATGTCCTGAGCCTCTTCTCCCGGCGGCGATAGCGGACCACAAAACCGTTGCGTAAGCCAGGTCGCCAGGGTAACCAGCAGCCAGGAAATCACGGTTGCCACGATCAAGTCCAGCGGCCAGTGCATACCAAGCGCCAGGCGGCTGCCCATCACCGCAGTGGCCCATGTTAGCAGTAGCGCCAGAGTGACCCAACGACGCCGCGGCCACAGCAAACCAACGCCGAGCAATGCCCAACTGGCGGCAAACATCGTGTGGCCGGATGGGAAAGCGAATCCAGTCTCTTTCTGCCAGTGCTTACGCAGAAATTTAGGAATTTGCTGCTCTTGCGCTAACTGCTCATGCACCAGTTTAGCGCGATCTTTACGTTTCAATGCGTAGAATTGATTCACCGGCACTTGTTGCGTCTTTTCCAGCCAAATGACGAAGGGCCGAGGCTCCTGCACGCGAACTTTAATCCAGGATTTCATGCCCTGCCCGAGCAAAATTGCAGCCGCCAGAATCAGAAACAGCACGATTGCCGCCCGTAGACGAAAACGCAGGCACCACAGGAACCAGCCGCACAGGATAACGTGGGTAATGACGCCCCAGGGTTGAGTCACCGTTTCGGTCACCCAATACAACAGCTTCATCACCCCTTCCGGCAACCCTGGATGCCATTTCCAGCCGGAAATCCAGACTACAACAGGCATAACCAATAACAGCGCCGCGCCAACGGCGGTTCGTCTGGCAATCAACAGCATCTCGTCTCCTTATCATTGACCTGGATATCATAACGGAAAGTCGTTCGTTTGTGCGCTTTGCACGCAAGCAGCCGTGCGCAATTAGGAGAACGTCACGCCGTTGTGGCAAAATAGCGGCAAACAGAAGCACAGTCAGGTGCTGATAGAATCTGGAGAATCACATGCAGCTTAAACGTGTGGCAGAAGCCAAACTGCCAACCCCATGGGGCGATTTTCTCATGGTGGGTTTTGAAGAACTGGCAACCGGGCAGGATCATGTTGCCCTGGTTTTTGGCGATATCTCGGGGCAGATCCCCGTTCTGGCTCGCGTACATTCAGAGTGCTTAACGGGCGATGCCCTTTTTAGTCTGCGTTGTGATTGCGGGTTTCAGCTAGAAGCGGCATTGTCGCATATTGCCGAAGAGGGCCGCGGCATCCTGCTATATCACCGTCAGGAAGGGCGCAATATTGGCCTGCTGAACAAAATCCGCGCCTATGCTTTACAGGATCAGGGTTATGACACGGTCGAAGCTAACCATCAGCTCGGTTTTGCCGCCGATGAGCGCGACTTCACGCTGTGCGCCGATATGTTTAAGTTGCTCAACGTCGATCAAGTGCGCCTGTTAACCAACAATCCGAAGAAAGTCGAAATTCTGACCGAAGCAGGAATCAACATTGTTGAACGCGTACCGCTGATCGTGGGTCGTAACCCGAAAAATGCGCACTATCTGGATACGAAAGCCGCCAAAATGGGGCACTTGCTCAATAAATAATCCGGGCAGAAAAATTCAGGGCCAGCATACGCTGGCCCTCTTTGTTTATAGCATATTGCGAATGACATAATGCAAAATGCCATCGTTCTGGTAGTACGTCAGCTCAGTGGCGGTATCGATACGACAGCGGCAGTCTATAACGTCCAGTTTGCCATCTGCTCGGGTTAGGGTCACCGGAACCGTCATCCCCGGCTGCAGTGATTGCAGGTTGCTGATATCGATCCTCTCCTCACCAGTGAGTCCCAGCGTTTTACGCGTAACACCCTGCGGGAATTCTAACGGCAATATCCCCATCCCAATCAGGTTCGAGCGGTGGATACGCTCAAAAGATTCGGCAATAACCACCCTGACGCCAAGTAGACGCGGTCCTTTCGCTGCCCAGTCGCGGCTGGAGCCTGAGCCATACTCTTTCCCGGCAATCACCGCCAGCGGCGTGCCTTCATCTTTGTACAACATTGCCGCATCATAAATCGCGACAGGTTCACTATCGGGAAGATGGCGCGTCATCCCTCCTTCCACTCCGGGCACCATTTCGTTGCGAATACGGATATTGGCAAACGTACCGCGCATCATCACCTCGTGGTTTCCGCGTCGCGAACCGTAGGAGTTAAAATCGGTGCGTTCAACGCCATGATTTTGAAGGTAACGACCCGCCGGGCTATCGGCTTTGATGCTACCCGCCGGTGAAATGTGGTCAGTCGTCACTGAGTCACCCAGCATCGCCAGAATGCGCGCGCCATGAATGTCTTCTACCTGTTTGGGTTCAATGCCCATGTCGTCAAAGAACGGCGACAGGCGAATATAGGTTGAGTCATCCTGCCAGTCGTAGGTATCAGAGCGATCGACTTTTATCGACCGCCATTCGGGCGTCCCTTCAAACACCTCGGCGTACTCCTTATGGAACATCTCCGTCGAAACCTGCTCAACCGCATGCGCGACTTCTGCTCCACTTGGCCAGATATCTTTCAGATACACGGGCTGATCGTCTTTGCCGATGCCCAACGGATCGCGGGTTAGGTCGAGGTTCATATTGCCCGCCAGCGCGTAAGCTACAACCAGAGGTGGCGAGGCCAGCCAGTTAGTTTTCACCAGCGGATGAATTCGGCCCTCAAAGTTACGGTTACCGGAAAGCACGGCCCCGACGGTCAAATCGCCCTGTTTGATTGCGCGCTCAATCGGATCCGGCAACGGCCCGGAGTTACCGATACAGGTAGTACAACCATACCCCACCAGGTTAAAGCCCAGCTCATCAAGAAATGGCGTCAACTTTGCGTGGGCCAGATAGTCGGAGACCACTTTCGAACCCGGCGCCAGCGAGGCCTTCACCCACGGCTGCGGCTTTAGTCCCCGCTCGACAGCATTTTTTGCCAGCAGGCCGGCGGCCATCAACACGCTGGGGTTAGAAGTGTTGGTACATGAGGTAATCGCGGCAATCGCCACCGCACCATCCGGCAGTGAATATTGCTGTCCGTTCAACGTATAGTCGATGGACCGTTTGTCTTTCTGCGCATGGTTAACTTCCAGCTCGGCGCTGGCGGCAAAAGCTTTAGGGACATCACCCAAAGCAACGCGATCCTGCGGACGCTTCGGCCCTGCCAGGCTAGCTTCTACGGTCCCCATATCCAGCGCCAGAGAGCTGGTGAAGACCGGTTCATCCCCTGGCTGTCGCCACATCCCCTGCGCTTTCGCATAGGCGTCCACCAGCGCCACCTGCTCTTCGCTGCGCCCGGTCAGGCGCATATAGCTCAGCGTGACGGCATCAATAGGGAAGAAACCGCATGTCGCGCCGTACTCCGGCGACATATTAGCGATGGTGGCACGGTCTGCCAGAGGTAGTGAATCAAGTCCATCTCCGTAGAACTCGACAAATTTACCCACTACGCCGTGTTTGCGCAGCATTTGCGTCACGGTTAGCACCAGGTCGGTGGCAGTGATACCTTCACGCAGCTTGCCGCTCAGCTTGAAACCGACAACATCCGGGATCAGCATGGAAACAGGCTGCCCCAGCATCGCGGCTTCCGCTTCGATGCCCCCAACGCCCCACCCCAGTACGCCGAGGCCATTGATCATCGTAGTATGCGAGTCGGTCCCGACCAGGGTATCCGGGTACGCCACCCATTCGCCGTTTTGCTCTTCACTCCATACCGCCTTGCCAAGGTACTCAAGGTTAACCTGGTGGCAAATCCCGGTGCCCGGCGGCACCACGCTGAAGCGGCTGAACGCCTGCTGTCCCCAGCGCAAAAATACGTAGCGTTCGTGGTTACGCTCCATCTCAAGACGGACGTTCTCTTCAAATGCATCATCATCGCCAAAGCGGTCTACCGTCACCGAGTGGTCAATGACCAGATCGACGGGAGAGAGCGGATTCACTTTGGCGGTATCGCCTCCCAGGCGTTTTACCGCTTCACGCATCGCTGCCAGATCCACCACTGCGGGAACACCGGTAAAATCCTGCATCAGCACACGCGCCGGTCGGTAGGCGATCTCTCGATCAGCATGAGCATTTTTCAGCCATCCGGCCAGGGCGTGAATATCTTCGGCGGTCACCGAATCACCGTCCTGCCAGCGCAGAAGGTTCTCCAGTAGTACTTTGAGCGATTTAGGTAAACGTGACAGATCGCCCAATTCTTTGGCGGCCAGCGGTAAGCTGTAGTAATGCCAGGTCTTATCATTAACCTGTAAGGTTTCCTTGCTGGCGGCTCGTAGGGTTGACGACATAGCTCCTCCTTAACATAGGGATAGCAAGCCCTGATCCTCCTCAGGGACATTATTAAAGATAACACATCTTTGACGTAACATTTTGATAACAACCCAAATTGCTAAAATCGATGAAACGCATCAAGACAGAAATTTTGAATAATGGGTGCTAAAAATATTGAGAAGGTTTGAATGAGGTGCGTTTTATTACTGCGGAGTTGTATTAGTACACGAGTACAAAAGAAGAACTAATCGCCACTATTTTGACGATTAGTTCAGCAGAGTAAATTTATAGAGAGAGACCAAAAAGGCAAAAAATATATACTCCTTATGACTGTTATTTTATCGAATAGAAATAGTTCTCAAATCCAGTTTGTCATAAAAAAGACACAATCAATTTGACTGGAAATGTGCTCTAGTTAAGTAACCACACGTTGCAGACAACCAGAGCAATGACGCTCCAGAACATCGCAAGCCCAAGGATAACGGCGCTCCAGGCCTTACTTCTCAAAACCGGATCTATCTCAGTCTTGTCACGTTCCTGTGACATCGCATACTTCATATAATCGATATCACTAATCATTTTTTCACCACCAATCGTTAATAACAACTAAGGAAGGTGCGAATAAGCGGGGAAATTCTTCTCGGCTGACTCAGTCATTTCATTTCTTCATGTTTGAGCCGATTTTTTCTCCCGTAAATGCCTTGAATCAGCCTATTTAGACCGTTTCTTCGCCATTTAAGGCGTTATCCCCAGTTTTTAGTGAGATCTCTCCCACTGACGTATCATTTGGTCCGCCCGAAACAGGTTGGCCAGCGTGAATAACATCGCCAGTTGGTTATCGTTTTTCAGCAACCCCTTGTATCTGGCTTTCACGAAGCCGAACTGTCGCTTGATGATGCGAAATGGGTGCTCCACCTTGGCCCGGATGCTGGCTTTCATGTATTCGATGTTGATGGCCGTTTTGTTCTTGCGTGGATGCTGTTTCAAGGTTCTTACCTTGCCGGGGCGCTCGGCGATCAGCCAGTCCACATCCACCTCGGCCAGCTCCTCGCGCTGTGGCGCCCCTTGGTAGCCGGCATCGGCTGAGACAAATTGCTCCTCTCCATGCAGCAGATTACCCAGCTGATTGAGGTCATGCTCGTTGGCCGCGGTGGTGACTAGGCTGTGGGTCAGGCCACTCTTGGCATCGACACCAATGTGGGCCTTCATGCCAAAGTGCCACTGATTGCCTTTCTTGGTCTGATGCATCTCCGGATCGCGTTGCTGCTCTTTGTTCTTGGTCGAGCTGGGTGCCTCAATGATGGTGGCATCGACCAAGGTGCCTTGAGTCATCATGACGCCTGCTTCGGCCAGCCAGCGATTGATGGTCTTGAACAATTGGCGGGCCAGTTGATGCTGCTCCAGCAGGTGGCGGAAATTCATGATGGTGGTGCGGTCAGGCAAGGCGCTATCCAGGGATAACCGGGCAAACCGACGCATGGAGGCGATTTCGTACAGAGCATCTTCCATCGCGCCATCGCTCAGGTTGTACCAATGCTGCATGCAGTGAATGCGTAGCATGGTTTCCAGCGGATAAGGTCGCCGGCCATTACCAGCCTTGGGGTAAAACGGCTCGATGACTTCCACCATGTTTTGCCATGGCAGAATCTGCTCCATACGGGACAAGAAAATCTCTTTTCTGGTCTGACGGCGCTTACTGCTGAATTCACTGTCGGCGAAGGTAAGTTGATGACTCATGATGAACCCTGTTCCATGGCTCCAGATGACAAACATGATCTCATATCAGGGACTTGTTCGCACCTTCCCTAAGTACAGATAAATCTTAATTATGGATTCAGTATTAATCCAGTGAATTTGCCTCTCAGAAGATAAATTTCATCAATACTTTGATCGCGACGGGTATATTTGCAAATGTGGTAGGATGAGTTAGCAAAAATTGTGATTCAGACGAGGTTTAGATATTCAATTATAGGCCATCATAGGATTTGGCATCCCCTTGAGGATGCCATTATTATTTTTACGCTTATTTTTCCGGTAACTTAATATCTTTGAACATCGCTTCAATATCTTCATTTGAACGCAATGCCACAGCGGTATCGACGACATCACGCGTCAGATGTGGGGCGAAACGTTGAATAAAATCATACATATAGCTTCGCAGGAAGGTACTGCGACGGAAGCCGATTTTAGTCGTGCTGTGGCTGAAAATATCGTTGGCATCAAGTTTGACCAGATCCGGATCGGAGACAGGATCGACTGCCATGCTGGCAATAACCCCTACCCCAAGGCCCAGGCGCACGTAAGTTTTTATTACATCAGCATCGGTTGCGGTAAAGACAATGCGTGGCGTCAACCCGGCACGGTTAAAAGCAGTGTCCAGCTCGGAACGACCGGTAAACCCGAAGGTGTAGGTCACCAGCGGATACTGCGCCAGTTCCTCGATAGATACCGAACCTCGGGAAGCCAGCGGGTGCTCCGGCGTCACAACCACGGAGCGGTTCCAGTGATAGCACGGCAGCATGACTAAATCATCATAGAGATGCAGCGCTTCGGTCGCGATCGCAAAGTCAGCATTACCTTTCGAGACGGCCTCAGCGATCTGCGTTGGCGAGCCCTGATGCATGTGCAATGAGACGCGCGGATAGCGCTCGATAAACCCTTTAATCACTCCCGGGAGCGCGTAGCGAGCCTGAGTATGAGTGGTCGCAACGTACAGCGAACCTTTATCAGGCCAGGTGTGTTCACCGGCGACCGACTTTATCGCATCCACTTTTGACAATACTTCACGAGCAATGCGGATGATCTCCTGCCCGGCGGGAGTCACCTGAGTTAAATGTTTGCCGCTGCGGGCGAAAATCTGAATTCCCAGCTCATCTTCCAGCATGCGGACCTGCTTGCTGATGCCTGGCTGTGAGGTATACAGCCCTTCGGCAGTAGAGGAGACGTTCAGATTATGGTTAACAACCTCAACGATGTAGCGGAGCTGCTGTAGTTTCATGGCTGATATCCGATAACGCGTAAAATGAACCCGCTTAATACATTTTACGTTCAGGCGACTTCCTGGCAGGCAAGCAATACCCTACCATCCCTGCGACTCGCCATGCTGGCGCCACAACGCATCCTGAAAACGATGATGTATAAGACGATTTGATAATAAAAAAGAGATTAGCTATAACCACTATATCATTTATATCTACAGTGTATAGATACTAACGAAAAATAATAAGCCGGTTATAAGGCGGGGGAAATACAGGATTAAATGTTGTAGATCAGTGACCTGTGATGTTAAAAAAGGGCCGCGATGCGGCCCTTCTTAGCGGTCATAGCGCTTACTTCTTCGCTTCAGTCCATTTGCCATCAATATAGAAGGCTGACCAGCCTGTCGCTTTACCGTCTTTCTCTGAAGCAACGTACTGTTGCTTAGTCTTACGGCTAAAACGCACCATTGTTTTGTTGCCTTCCGGATCCTGCTGCGGCGCATCGGCCAGGTAACGCAGTTTCTCAGCCAGACGATCGCGGAAGCGATACAACTCCTCCACTAACGGCGCGCGAGTTTCACGCGATTTAGGGAAGGTGTTCGCAGCCAGGAAAACACCTGCTGCGCCATCACGCAACACAAAGTAAGCGTCTGATTTCTCGCACGGGAGTTCTGGCAGCGGAACCGGATCTTCTTTCGGTGGTGCCACTTCCCCGTTACGCAGGATCTTACGCGTATTTTTACACTCATCGTTGGTACAAGCCATGTACTTACCAAAACGCCCCATCTTCAGGTGCATTTCGGAACCACATTTTTCACACTCAACGATCGGACCATCATAGCCCTTGATGCGGAACTCGCCCTCTTCGATCTCGTAGCCATCACAGGTCGGGTTATTACCGCAGACGTGCAGTTTACGTTTCGGATCGATGAGGTAGCTGTCCATCGCCGTGCCGCATTTCTGGCAGCGACGTTTGGCGCGCAACGCGTTGGTTTCGGCGTCATCACCTTCCAGCACGTTCAGCACTTCGTTTTCCGGCACCAGGTTGATGGTAGTCTTGCAGCGCTCTTTCGGCGACAACGCATAGCCTGAGCAACCCAGGAAGACGCCGGTCGTCGCGGTACGGATGCCCATCTGACGGCTACAGGTCGGACAGTCGATGCTGGTCAGCACCATCTGGTTCGGCTGCATACCGCCCTCTTCAGGGGCTTTTTCTGCTTTTTCCAGCTGGTTGGTGAAGTCGCCGAAGAAGCTATCGAGCACCTTCTTCCACTCGGCTTCGTGGTTAGCCACCTGGTCAAGACTGTTTTCCATCTGCGCGGTAAAGTCGTAGTTCATCAGCTCGCGGAAGTTGGCTTCCAGACGATCGGTAACGATCTCACCCATTTTCTCTGCGTAGAAACGACGGTTTTCACTGCGCACATAACCGCGATCCTGAATGGTCGAAATGATCGACGCATAGGTGGACGGACGGCCGATACCGCGTTTTTCCAGCTCTTTAACCAAAGAAGCTTCGCTAAAGCGCGCAGGCGGTTTGGTAAAGTGCTGTGCCGGGAGCAGTTCAACCAGGCTTAAGCTATCGCCCTGTTTAACCACCGGCAGAACCCTGTCTTCATCGCCTTTACGCAGCGCTGGCATCACTTTCGTCCAGCCATCAAAGCGCAGCGTACGACCGCGCGCCTTGAGCTTAAAATCACCCGCTTTTACGGTCAGCGTGGTGGAATCGTATTGCGCAGGCGTCATCTGACAGGCGACAAACTGGCGCCAGATCAGTTGATACAGTTTCTGCGCATCCGCTTCCATATCTTTCAGCGATTCCGCCACCACGTTCACGTCGGAAGGACGAATCGCTTCGTGCGCTTCCTGCGAATTCTCTTTGCTGGTGTACTGATTGGCGTTTTCCGGCAGGTATTTCTTGCCGAAATTATCGCCTATATAATCACGAACCATATTTACTGCATCCTGACTCAGGTTGGTGGAGTCAGTACGCATGTAGGTGATGTAGCCCGCTTCATACAAACGCTGCGCCATCATCATGGTTTTCTTCACCCCGAAGCCCAGACGCGTGCTGGCCGCCTGCTGCAGAGTGGAGGTAATAAATGGTGCGCCAGGTTTGCTGCTGGTTGGCTTGTCTTCGCGTTCAAGGACGCTATAACCCGCTTTTTCCAGCAGGCTGACCGCAGCCATAGTTTCGTCACGATTCACCGGACGGAATGGCTTGTCGGCTTTATGCGTTACCTGCAACGCCAGCGCGTCGCCACCAGGCGTGGTGGTGTTGGCGTCAATTTCCCAGAATTCTTCCGGAACAAACGCTTTAATTTCGCGTTCGCGCTCAACAACCAGACGTACGGCAACGGACTGAACGCGGCCTGCGGACAGACCACGAGCAATTTTTTTCCACAACAGTGGAGACACCATGTAACCCACAACGCGGTCCATAAAACGACGCGCCTGCTGGGCGTTAACACGGTCAATATTCAGTTCGCCCGGCTTTTCAAAAGCCTGACGGATAGCATTTTTGGTGATCTCATTGAACACCACGCGACTATAGCGCTGCTCATCACCACCGATAACTTCCCGCAGGTGCCATGCAATGGCCTCCCCTTCGCGGTCAAGGTCGGTTGCGAGATAGATGTGGTCGGCTTTTTCTGCCAACTGCTTGAGTTCCGCGACGACCTTTTCTTTACCCGGAAGTATTTCATAGTGCGCATCCCAGTCATGCCACGGGTCCACGCCCATACGATTGACCAGAGCACCACGTTCATCCTTCTTAGGCTTTTTAGCCCCTTTGGTGGCGGTAGAGTCGGCGCTCTTTTTGGAAGCTGAGCCACTGGTCGGCAAATCGCGGATATGACCGACGCTGGATTTCACCACGTAGTCATTACCCAGATACTTATTGATCGTTTTGGCTTTTGCCGGGGACTCAACGATAACGAGAGCTTTACCCATATTCACCTTTACCTAATTTGATTCATCCAGGAATACATCGCACATTGATTCACCATCCACTGGCGACACGTCACAACTTAATGTTGCGTCGTTGTCGATGGATATCAACCCTTTGCATTGGTTTCACATCCATAAAACCAGATTGCTGAGTTTGCTGGCTTTATCTTGCCAGGCGACATAGCACGAATAATTTTTGGCCGAATGTCAAGCAAATCTGCTGCCAGATCGCTGAAAGCGTCACACTGTACCTGATAAAATTCGTTACGCAACTTTATTAGCATGCAAAAGCAAATCCCGCCACTAAACTGATGTTTATTAGGCCTCTGCGGTTCCCCCAACAAGATTAATGGAAAATTTGCCCCTCGCCGCCGCGCGGCGTAGACTACCGGCGAAGAACCACAGGAGGCATTTATGCAAGGTACAACCCAACCCATCGATCGCCAGACGCTGCTTGAAAAAGCCAATAAACTCATTCGCGAACATGAGGATACGTTAGCCGGGATCGAGGCTACCGACGTCGTTCAGCGTAACGGCGTGCTGGTGTTCAGCGGCGAGTTTTATCTTGATGAGCAGGGTCTGCCAACGGCAAAAAGTACGGCGGTATTTAATATGTTCAAATACCTCGCACATGAGCTGTCTGATAAATATCACCTGGCAGATTAACCATTACCTGCCGGGCTAATACGACAACGCGAGGCGTGAGCCTCGCGTTGTTTTGTTTACATCAGCGGTTTTTGTCCGCGTTGCCACCATCGTAGCAGCAGTTTGTCGGCACTTTCAGCCGCGCTGCCGGTAAAGCGGTCGAGCATCTTCTTACGTTGTTGATAACGCACGCTGATGACCTCGTGCTTATCCATCAGTCCCAGCAGCAGTTCATCACTGGTTTCCACTGCGTCCACAAGGCCTTTTTCCAGCGCCTGAGTACCGTACCAATGTTCGCCGGTCGCCACCTGTTCGATATCCAACGAGGGACGCATTTGGTGAACAAAATCTTTGAACAGACGATGCGTATCGTTCAGGTCTTCGCGGAATTTCTGTCGCCCTTCTTCGGTATTTTCGCCCAGCATCGTCAGGGTACGTTTGTACTGTCCGGCCGTATGCAGTTCAATGTCGATATCTTTGTTTTTCAGGAAGCGGTTGATATTAGGGATCTGCGCCACGACGCCAATAGAACCAAGAATGGCAAACGGCGCAGAGACGATTTTATTTGCCACGCAGGCCATCATGTAGCCACCGCTGGCCGCTACTTTATCTACCGCAACCGTTAACGGGATCTGTTTATCACGAAGGCGCTGCAGCTGCGAAGCGGCAAGACCATAGCCATGCACCACGCCGCCGGGGCTTTCCAGGCGAATAACAACCTGATCCCGCGCTTTCACCGCTGCCAGCACCGCGGTAATTTCTTCACGCAGGCTGCTGACTTCGTGAGCATCCATACTGCCTTTAAAATCCAGCACCCAAACGCGCGGCTTGCCTTCTGGCTCTGCCGTACCCAACTTCGCGCGCGCCTTTGCCGCTTTTGCTTCCTGCTTAAGCTTTTTCTTTTGCCCTTTGTGCCACAGTTTTTGCTGTGGGCCGTCGAGCAACGAAACCGCCAGCTCTTCCTTCATCTCCTTATATTTCTCGCTAAGATTGGTCACCCGGAGCTCACCGCGCTGCCTTTTGCGCTGAGTCAGGTTAACAATAATGGCGACGACAACCGCAATAGCGACAACAATGGTCGCGATTTTGGCCAAAAACAGGCCATATTGAGCAAGTAATTCCACGTTTTCACCTTGTGTAAAGCACTGACGTTGACGCACAGTGTACATCAGCCATCTGCGAGAAGTCTTTGTGCTTTGCGTCGCATGCGAGGCGCATTCCTGTTTTTTTCAGCGACGATGAAATCGTTGCAAGATATTAATTCCGCGAAGACTTTCCGTTTCGCTGATTGCAATAGCAGGCGCTTTCAGGCATAAAGCGCAAAAGTAAGATACCGAATAGCCAGCGCGATCGTCAGCAGATCGCCCGAGGAGTCGCCGTGCATTATCAACCGCAACGTCACCTGTTACAGGACCGCATCATCCTGGTTACCGGCGCCAGCGACGGCATTGGCCGTGAAGCCGCCCTGACCTATGCCCGCTACAGCGCCAGCGTGATCCTGGTTGGCCGTAATGAAGAGAAGCTGCGTCGCGTCGCACAAGAGATTCAGCAAGCAGGAGGTATTCCTGCCCCATGGTTCACGCTTGACCTGTTGACCTGCACGCCGCAGGAGTGCCAGCAGTTGGCGCAGAAGATTGCTATTCACTACCCGCGCCTCGACGGCGTCCTGCACAACGCGGGTCTGCTGGGCGATATCTGCCCAATGGATGAACAAAAGCCGGACGTATGGCAGCAGGTTATGCAGGTGAACGTAAATGGCACCTTTATGCTCACTCAGGCATTGCTTCCTTTATTACTCAAATCTGAGTCCGGTTCTCTGGTCTTCACCTCCTCCAGCGTGGGTCGTCAGGGGCGAGCGAACTGGGGGGCTTATGCGGCGTCCAAATTTGCCACCGAAGGCATGATGCAGGTGCTGGCAGAGGAGTATCAAAGCCGCCATCTGCGGGTTAACTGCATCAATCCTGGCGGCACGCGCACCAAAATGCGCGCCAACGCTTTCCCAACCGAAGATCCGCAAAAATTGAAAACGCCTGCCGATATCATGCCGGTTTATCTGTGGCTGATGGGCGACGACAGCCGTCGCAAGACGGGAATGACTTTTGACGCCCAACCGGGCCGCAAACCAGGAATCGCACAATGAGTGATGAACGCTACCGTGAACGCCAGCAGCGGGTAAAAGATAAGGTCGATGCCCGTGTGGCGTCAGCCCAGGAAGAACGCGGCATTGTGATTGTGTTTACCGGCAACGGTAAAGGCAAAACTACCGCTGCTTTTGGCACCGTTACCCGCGCCGTCGGGCATGGCAAAAAGGCCGGTGTTGTGCAGTTTATTAAAGGCACCTGGCCGAACGGCGAGCGCAATCTGCTTGAACCGCACGGCGTTGAATTTCAGGTGATGGCCACCGGCTTCACCTGGAATACTCAGGATCGTGAAAGCGACACAGCCGCCTGCCTCGCCGTCTGGGAACATGGGCGCAGAATGCTGACCGATGAAAGCCTGGATCTCGTTTTACTGGACGAGCTAACCTACATGGTGGCCTATGACTACCTGCCGCTGGAAGACGTGCTGACTGCCCTGCGCAACCGCCCTGCGCATCAAACGGTCATTATTACCGGTCGCGGTTGCCATCGTGAAATTACCGAACTGGCCGATACCGTCAGCGAATTGCGCCCTGTTAAGCACGCGTTTGATGCCGGAATTAAGGCGCAGATGGGGATCGATTACTAAGCGTCAGCCGTTCAAGCAACGCATAATTAAGCGGCAGGCACAGGCAATCTTCCCCCATAGCCAGTTCGCTTTCGAGAATGTTTTGCCGCGAGACAAAGCGTTTACGATATTCGGTCGGCGTCACCCCACAGTATTTATTAAATGCGGCAATCAGGTATTTATGCTCCTGAAAGCCGCAGCTGTGGCTGATATCGGTGATTGGTGTTCGGGTGTCTCGCAGTAAGGTGCGGGCTTTATTCAGCCGTACCAGCGTCAGATACTCTTTGAAATTATGCCGACTGACCTTTTTAAACAGCCGCGAAAACCATGAGTAGCTCATCCCGCTATGGCTGGCGACTTCGCTCAGGGTCAGCGGTTGGTCAAAATGCTGATTAATAAAATCAATGCCTTTCTTGATCATCGCCTCTTCACGCAGCGTACTTTCCGCATGTTGCGTCGGCTTCCCGGCGGTCACTATCGCATCTAATAACAGATAAATCGCCGCGATGCGTTGAAACGGCGGGTGGTTATCAATCAACCGCTCCAGTAATGCCGCCAGGCGTCGATGTACGTCGTTGTCAGTTGACGAATAAACCTGCCCGGAAGTGCACCAACTCAGCAGTGGAGAAGGATGTAACTCATCAAACAGGCCGGGAGAAAACTGTACGGTCACCAGTTGGCTTCCCGTCTCCTCCGCGCTAAGCGAGTGCACTTCTTCAGCGTTGATATACAGCATATCCCCCTGCGCCAGCTCTACGCATTGCTGCCCCACGGAGACCGTAAAGCGCCCCGCCAGCACGGTAATCAGCTCCGGAGCCGGATGCCAGTGAGGTTCGCAGTAACGCACCTCGGCGGCAAACACGTTCAGCTTCTCTGCGTCAAAAGCAATCAGCTCATAGCCGCTGTTTACCGTTTGCCGTCCGGTTTGCATCACTGCGCGAGAATGAGTGACTGAAAAAGGGAACATGCGCAATCTCCTGTCGTAAGCCGTTAATTACGCCCCGCCAGCACGGCATTGAGCTCATCACGATCGATATCCAATGCTAAGAATTCAGTCAACGCGATCAGCAACCCGCAGAACAGATCCGGAGCCAGTCGAATCAGCTTTTCACGCACCTGATCCACCGGCAACGGGCTCTTATCAGCGATCAGATTCACCACGCGGGCAAAGGCCTCCGGCTGTTGGATCAGCTGCTGGAGCGAATTATCATCGCGTAGCGGCACATAGCGCGGCGGGCAGTCCACTGTCATTTCAGCACAGAGCGGCAGGTCGCGGGATGAGCTACCAACGCGGAGCTTCCAGAGACCCGGCGTCACCACCCAGTCTCCAAGGCCTGGGTGGTAACAGGCCAGCTCGGCAACAGGCAGTTGCAGGCTCACGCGACGAGTTTCCCCTGCGGCCAGTTCCACTTTACTGAACGCCTTCAATGCCTGCACTTCACGAATCAGTTCCCCGTCAGGCGCACTCACATATAGCTGAACAACCTCTTTACCGGCGAATGCCCCGCAGTTGGTCAGATCAAACGAAACGGTGAGAATCTCGTTTTCCCCTAATCGGGAGGCTGAGAGCGCGATATTATCGTAAACAAATCGGGTATAGCTTAAGCCAAAGCCGAACGGAAACAGCGGCGTCAGGCGGCGTTTATCGTAGTAACGATAGCCGACAAAAAGCCCTTCTCCGTAGTGATGGCGTAGATTCTCTCCCGGATAGTGCAGCCATGCGGGGGTCTCTTCCAGCGAATTAGGAACCGTCACGGTTAATTTACCGCACGGGTTACGCTGGCCGAAGAGAATTTCCGCCACCGCGCGGCCCATGCCCTGCCCGGCGAAGAAAGTTTCCAGCAGCGCTTTACACTCGCCAAGCCATGGCATGACGACCGCATCGCTGTTGGCCAGCACCACCACCACATTCGGCTGGACCGCCGCCACTTCCCGGATCAGCCGCTCATGAACCGGCAGAATATTCAGGTCCTGACGATCGCCATTCTCGCCATCTTCACCGACGGCGGTGCTGACAAAGATCACCGCCACATCCGCCTCCTGCGCAACGGCGCGGGCCTGTGCCAAAGCCTGTTCATCACAGCGCAGATCGTCCGGGGCACCCACCGCCCAGGAGACGCTAAAATCATCCCCGGCGAGGTCAAAAATTTCATCCAGCGGACGATCCAGTAGATACGGCACGGTGGTTGCGCATCCAGAGCCCTGAATCACCGGCTCCTGCGCCGGCTTACCCAGCACCGCGATGCGTGGCGTCTTCCCTGAGCGCAGCGGCAGCAGATCATCTTCATTTTTCAGCAAGACGATAGATTCGGCTGCCAGCTGCTGCGCCAGCGCATGGTGCGCCGGAAAATCAGCGCGCGTTTGCGGGCGACGATGACGCTGGACTTTATCCAGCAGCGTCAACATTCGCCAACAGGCGCGATCCACGACTGCCATCGGCACCTCGCCTGATTCAATCGCCGCCAGCAACGTTTGTTTATCGCGTCGGGTTTCCGGCATCGCCAGGTCGTTGCCCGCCATCAGCGAGGCCGGACGGTCCTTGATCCCGTACCAGTCGGACATCACCAGGCCGTCATATCCCCACTCATCGCGTAGTACCTGGGTGAGCAAAAACGGGTCCTGGGACGTCTGCACCCCGTTAAGGCGATTGTAAGAGGACATCACCGTCCACGGCTGGGATTTCTTAATCGCGCGCTGGAAACCCGCCAGATAGATTTCGCGCAGCGCCCGTTCTTCAATAATCGAGTCCATTTCCGTGCGGCGGTACTCCGAGTTATTCGCTGCAAAGTGCTTCAGGCTGGCACCAACCCCCTCCTGTTGCAGGCCGTTAATCAGCGCCGCGGCGATGTCGCCGCTGACTACCGGGTCTTCGGCGTAATATTCATAGCCGCGGCCCGCCAGCGGAGTGCGACGAATGTTGATGCCCGGGCCAAGCAGGATCCCAACGCCCATCTGCTGACACTCTGTCCCCAGCGCTTGCCCCATCTGATGAACCAGCTCCACATCCCAACTACAGGCCAGGCTGGAGCCATTCGGAAAGCAGGTTGCCGGAAGCGAGGCGCTGAAAAGCGCTTCACTGCCCCCCTTCGCTGCAGATTCTTCTGCGCTGGCCTGGTCTGCGGTCTGGGTGATGACCGAGATAAAGTCATCCATGCTCCACTTTTCACGGCCATCAATTTGCGCACTGCTGTAACGAACGCCGTAAGTACCGTCCGTCATGACGATATCTGCAATACCATGCTGTGGTAGAGAAGCCGTGCGCCACAGGCCGCTACCTGTCAGCAGCGCTACTTTGTCTTCTACGCTCATCGCGGCGAGGGTCGTGTTAAAATCGTTATTCATCTCTCTGGCTCCCTGAGGTTAAAGCGCGTTCTGTTGTTTACGCAGGCTGATTTTTTGCACAATATCGCGATAGGTTTTTTCATCCAGCGAATAGCAGGCGACAAATATTGCGCTTAGCGCAAACATCGCACCGGGAAATAACGTCATCAAAATATTAATGCCATTGATTGCGCTGCTCGAAATATTGCCAGCATCATAATGATAATAATCCAGCATCCACCCTGCACAGCCGCCGCCAATCGCCATCGCTATTTTGGTGATAAAATTAAAGAAGCCATAAATTGCGCCTTCAGTCCGCACACCATGATGCCACTCAGCATATTCAACGGTATCGGCAATCATTGACCACATGGAAACAAACCCCATCCCTAACGTAATACTGTACAAGCATACCCCGGTCATGATCAGCCAGATATTGTCGCCGGCAATAAAATATTGCATTAGCACACCGAAGATACCAATCAGCAGCGCAACCAGCGTCATTTTCTTCTTACCGATCAGCGCAATGACTTTTTCCGAAATAACGGTACCCACGATATAGGCCGCAGACTGAATCATAAAGAAGGTTGAGGTAAACCCTTCATTACCGATAATATATTTAATAAAGTAGATCGCTATCGCCATCCATACGGTATAGGCAATATAGAAAAAGACGGTAAACAGCGACAGGTTAATCAGCGGTGTGTTACCTGCCACCGCGCGGAGCATTTCCCTTAACGTCGGCGCAGGCGTCTCCTCTTCTTCACCTACCCGTTCTTTAGTCATCCCAAAGCAGGCAAGAAACAAAAAAGTCGCCAGCAGAGCGAAGCAAGAGACCGCAAAAACGTAGCCCAACTGCTTATCGTCAAACGGTGAAATCAGCATATCCGCGGTAGTTGAAACAATCAGATAGCCGACAATCGCCAATACAAAGCGGTATACCGACAGCGATGAGCGGGACGCTTCATGCTGAGTCAAACGGTTGGTTAACGCTGAGTATGGCGTGTTCACCGCCGTATATGCCAGACAATAAATAGTATAAGAGATCAACGCAAAATAGAATTTCGCCTCGCCACCAAAAGGCACAAAACACAATACGGTTAAAAAACCGAGCGGTATTGATCCATATAATAACCATGGACGTAACTTGCCGTAGCGGCTATGCGTTTTATCGATAGCAAAACCAATCAAGATATTAAAAACAGCATCAATAACGCGAGCAATAACAAAAATCAAACTCGCCTGCACTGCGCTAATGCCGTAAATGTTAGTATAGAAATATAATAAGAAAAGTGAAACAAAGCCGAATGATAAATTAGAGGCAAAGTCACCAAAGCCGTAGCCTATTTTTTCTTTCACGCCGATAACCACATAGCTTGCCGATAGTTTTCCTGCTGTATCCATTTTTGGCTACCCGTTTATGTAATCAGTGGCGTCAGTATATGGCGTTGGCTGGCACAGCGCTTTGCGTTATTTGTCCGGGAATTTCCCGTTTTTTGTCTTTATGCAGAAGTGTGAAAGATATCACAGGCAGGAGAAAATAAAGCGAAAATTCCGGCGGTTACCCGCCGGAACGAAAGTCATTAACCGTTACCGTTATTACGGCTGCTGGAGCGACGGCTATTATTGTTATTGCCGACCTGGCTATGGCGCTTGACCGCACGACGAATTTGGTTCGCTTTCATGCGACGACGATCTTTCTCGACCGCCACTTTTGAGGTGGTTTCCGGCGTCAACTCCACCAGCTCACGCAGGTAGTTGGTTTGCGCCAGGTCCAGCTCGGTATAGCCGCCGCGAGGCAGGCCCTTCGGCAGCGGAATATCACCATAACGAACGCGGATCAGACGGCTAACCTGTACGCCAACGGCTTCCCACAAGCGGCGAACTTCACGGTTACGCCCTTCGGTCAGCGTCACGTTGTACCACTGGTTAATCCCTTCACCGCCGGTGAATTTGATGGTTTTAAACGCCGCCGGACCGTCTTCCAGCTGTACGCCACGAGACAGTTGACGAAGCTTATCTTCATCAACCTGACCAAACACGCGCACGGCGTATTCGCGTTCAACTTCACGGCTCGGATGCATCAGGCGGTTTGCCAGTTCACCGTCGGTGGTGAACAGCAGCAGACCGCAGGTATTTACATCCAGACGACCCACGGCAATCCAGCGCGCGCCGCGCAGTTTTGGCAGACGATCGAATACCGTCGGACGACCTTCCGGGTCGTTACGGGTACACAGCTCGCCTTCTGGCTTGTAGTACGCCAGCACGCGACAGATTTGTTCCGCAGACTCTTTAACCGAAATCAGGTGACCATCGATACGAATTTTTAAACCAGGGACAATTTCAACGCGATCGCCGAGAGTAGCGATTTTGCCATCGACGCTGACGCGGCCAGCTTCGATTTTAGATTCAATTTCACGGCGGGAGCCGTGGCCAGCGCGGGCCAGCACTTTTTGTAATTTCTCGCTCATTGAGCATCCTTAAGGTGTCGCCTTCCCAGGCGTCTGGTATACTTCGAAAAACATGACGCTATCAAAATTATGATCTAACACCATGTTCTGTATATATATTTTGCATCCAGGCATATCATGTTCTGCGTCGTTTTAACGGCCACAATTGAGACATGCCCTCTCGCGTGGGCGAACATGGTACACGAACTTTAAGATGAATGCTTCTTTGCGTTTCATGTGGCCGCGCTTTTCCACCAGGATACAAACAATCCTTATCAATTATGATTCATGCTGACGGATTTTCCTGTGGCCGGAAAGGCCGGTCATCAGGCTTTCGGGACATAGAGGCGTTGAAGTTCATCATTGCGGGTCAGTGCCTGCTCGGTTGCGGCCTGTTTCATCAATAACACTAATGATTGTATTGCCATTTATAATTTTTAGGATTATTCTCAATTCACATTTCGTTTTACCCCCTTTGGGATTCATTATTCAATTAAAAACAAAAAGTCTGGAATGAGCTCATATACCCGGTCTAATTTTAAAAATGAGTTTTGAAAATGAAAAACATTGAACACCTCAAACTTCGTGATGTGTGTTACGCCAAAATAAGAACATGCAATAACGATGAAATGATAATCAAAATTTCCGACATAAACATGGTGGTTGCACAAGGTGATATTTGCATTCTTTCATTAAGAAATATGCCATCACCGGTAAAACTAAGAAACAAACTCTCTGAAATTGAATCGTTGCTCAACATGACTCAGCATACCGTCATTCCTTGCGTTGACTCAGCCCACGCTGGTTCAGACGATACATAATCACAATAAAGTCACAATCTATACCCTAAATAATTCGAGTTGCAGGACAAAGCACTCGTGCCTTGAACAGCGCTTGCGCTGGCCCCGAAGGCCGAGTACGCGGCAAGGAAGTGACTGGGGTGAACTGACGCAGCCAACACACATGCAACTTGAAGTATGACGGGTATATACATTTAATCATGAAGGGGCTTAAGGCCCCTGTCATTTCATAAAAAATCACGGTTCAGGTTAATTTTAAACCCACTGCTACTGCATCATAAAAACACACATAATATTTAATCGTGCACCTATTATAATTAATAGTTTTCATTATTAACCTGTCGATAAAAATACACAAATTCCATTCAAGAAGGAAAAGACAGCTTCAGCGTACCAGGAAAAATATTACCATCCGCCTCCGCCGCCGCCTCCTGCACCGCCGCCGGAAAATCCTCCGCCGCTGCCGAAACCAGAAACGCTGGAGGCCCCACTGCTCAAATGCGCCTGTAAGGACAACAACATCCCGGATCTGGCTATCTCCGGCGTCTTAATCGCCGCCGCCAGGGATGGAGCCAGGCGATTGGCCCACTCCTTACCCAACCCTGCGGCCACCGCCCAGCTAAGCAATGAAATATCCAGATAACGGGACTCGCCTTTGCGCCGTCGTCCGCTGTACGTCGCGGCCTCCAGGCGTTCCAGATAGTGGATTACCCCCCTGGCCCGGGCAAAGCGCTGCTGGCCTGATTGCGTAAGCTGTGGAAGCAAGCAAAAGCCCAGCGCGGTGATATAACCGGTCAGGCACCAGGCGCTGAAGTATCCGGCGGGCATATACCATTGAAAGAGCGAAAAACCCATTTTTGCCCATAGAAGCAGAAAAATCAGGCCACCACCGATAAGCGGAAAGAACAACGTTGCCAGTAAACTCTTGCGAATCGGTTTGCCGAGATCGCTCTCAACCACCAGGTTAACGCCGCTAAAGAGAAGCGGAAGAACGAAGAAAAGGCCCGCAAAACAATCCGCAGTTAAGGTTCTGGCCGTCCAGCCCGGACTCTGTGCATTAGCAAGAGCCTGAGTCACAAATATCGCCACAATCCCACACAACAGGAAGCTCAAAGGCCGATATCCCGCGCCCTTATGCTGCTGACGATAATGTTTCTCCATCCGAATAAAAGCTTTACGCAGCGTTCTATTGTAGCGCCCTTTGAGCACCACCTTATCGCCCTTGCGGAACAACAGATCCATCAATAGCTGCTCTTCCTGGGTCGGTATATCGCTTTTTCTGCTCGCCCCCGAATGAACCCTCACCAGGTATTGCTGCGTTTTGTCACCCGACACACTCTCCAGCGCCACCCGCCCCTTCACAATCAGGTTAGTCACATCAGCGCAAAAGCCTTTATCGTCATAAGTCTGCTTTGCCGCCATGCGCAGATAACCGGGCGAAAACTCCGTGGACATTGACGTCAGCTCCGGCACGTCAACCGGGGTAAAGTGAGGTCTGCGTAGCCATAAAAACAAGAAATAACCCGCCAACAACCCGCAGGGGATCCAGACGATCAACGACGATAGCGTGGGGATAAAAAGATGCGGGAGAAGATGAGTCGCCTGCGGCTCTGCGGCATCAGGCAACAGCGCCCGAGGCCAGCGATAGAGTACGGTAAAATCCTGCTGGTAGAAGGGTTCGCGGGACTCAATGTGTCCGCCCGGCAGAAGGTGACCGTTTTTTAACCTTTCGCCATAATCGTTGGTAAAAAAGTCGATCTGCTTAAACGGATCCCCTTGAGCATCCGCCAGCTGCAGCGCGAAGCGAACCTGGTATATTTCGAACGACCAGCTATCGCCGGTGACGTTCCAGATAAGCACGTCATCATCGCCATCGCGAATAAACGCGTTGCTGACCTGATAGTGCACCTGGTAGCGATAGTCGCCTTCCGGCAGAAGAGTCTGTTCATCCCCCACGACGATTCTCATGGTCCCCCTGCGCCAGCGAAGCTGCCAGGGTTCAGGTTTGCCGTCACGGGTCACGCCGATAACATGATACGTCAGCAGGGCCGCGTTACCGTCTGGTCGCACCCACATGCGCGGAAGATCGCGAAAAAAACCGTGTTTAATCTGCCTGTTGCGCGCCTGGAAGTGAATGTTTTCTTGCACATCCAGCACGCCGTCCGGGCGCATAGTGGCCTGGACGTCAAACAGAGAAATAGCTTCTGTCGAGGGGGATAAAATATCTGAACGCGCATGGCTGAACGGAGCACTGAACAGCCATAGCAAAAGAAAAAACCGACACATCAATGTCCATTTCATCACTATTCCTTCCGTGGAACAATTGGGAGATTACAAGAACGGCTTCACATCCCCTACACCTTCACGCACCACCACCGGCGCATCTTCGGTAAGATCGATAACCGTGGTCGGCTGCTGGCCCAGATAGCCGCCGTGAATAATCAGATCCACCTGTTTCTCAAGGCGATCTTTGATCTCTTCCGGGTCAGATTCGGTAAACTCGCTTCCCGGCAGCATCAGTGAGGTTGAGAGCATCGGCTCGCCGAGAGTTTCCAGCAGCATCTGCGCAATCGGGTTCGACGGCACGCGCATACCGATAGTTTTACGCTTTTCCTGCAGCAAACGACGCGGCACCTCTTTGGTCCCTTTGAGGATGAAGGTGTAGTTACCCGGCGTGTTGTTTTTAATCAACCGGAACGCCACGTTATCAACGAATGAATAGGTCGACAGCTCGGATAGATCGCGGCACATCAGGGTAAAGTTATGGCCGTTTGGCAAATCACGGATACGACAAATCCGCTCCATCGCACCTTTATCTTCGATTTTGCAGCCTAATGCGTAACCAGAGTCAGTCGGATATACGATAACCCCGCCTTTACGCACAATTTCCACCGCCTGGTTTATCAACCGCGCCTGCGGGTTTTCCGGATGGACATAAAAAAACTGGCTCATACTTCCCTCTCAATTTTGTTCTACGGCCACTTCCCAACTGCGCCAGATCCCTTCTACGCCAGCGGGTAGCCAAAGTTTACGGCCCAGCTCGATCCACGGACAAGGCTGATGGAAATCAGACCCCTGGGAGGCGAGAAGGCCAAACTGCACGGCGTAAGCAGCAAGCTGTGCGCGCTCATGCGGTGCCTGCTGGCATTGAGCGACTTCCATCGCATCGCCGCCCTGCTCACTAAAATGGGCTAACAATCTTTTCAGCCACTTGGCAGAGAGGTCGTAGCGCCCAGGATGGGCAATAACCGCTTTGCCGCCAGAATGATGAATGACATCAATCGCTTGTTTTATTGTACACCACTGTGGCGGAACGTAACCGGTTTTCCCACGCGCGAGATATTTCTTAAAGACGTCAGCAATGTTGTTTGCATAACCCCCTTCGACCAAAAAACGAGCGAAATGGCCGCGCGTCACCGCCCCGCCGTCGGCCAGTTTCAGCGCCCCTTCCCAGGCACCGGGGATCCGTGCTTTATCCAGCCGTTCTGCAATCAGCTGAGCCCGCAGCTGGCGACGTGCTTTCTGCTCATCAAGTAACGCGGTCATCGCCGGATGGGCAATATCAATATTCAGCCCGACAATATGAATCTCGTGGTTTTCCCACAACGTGGAAATCTCCACGCCATTTATTAACGTTAGCGGTAAACCTGCACGTTCAATTTCCGCTTTGGCGGCGGGGATCGCCGCCACGGTATCATGATCGGTAATCGCCAGGGTGCCGACGCGCATCTGGTGAGCGCGATGAACAAGTTCTTGTGGAGTCAGTCGCCCGTCGGAGGCGATGGTATGGCTGTGCAGGTCGTAAATCACTGCGTAGTTGGTGTTGCTCAAGATGACTCCTGCTGGACATAAACCTGTACCCGTCATACTTTAAGTGACAGGAAAGTTGGCTGCGTTTCGGTGATTCAAATTATTGATAATCTCACCAGGCGCATCATCATACCGACTCACCGATAAAATCTGCAAACAGGGGTTGACTTTACACCTCCGGACTAGTTAACTAGTACGCAAGTTCACATGAAGGGGTATCAACGATGAAAACGCAATTTATCACTCTGCACGGCTGGTGGCGTAGCTCCTGTTATCGGGCGGCGTGATCGCGTTTTGCACTCAGCATACAGATACCCGGCCCGCCAATGAGCGGGCTTTTTATTGGACAAATTATTATACCGAACAGGCGAGAACAATAATGCAAACATCAAAACCGGCACTCGAGCTTCTCACCAGCGACGCCATCTATCGGGAAAACCCGACGGCGTTATTCCACCAGCTATGCGGTGCGCGTCCGGCCACCCTGCTGCTGGAATCCGCGGATATCGACAGTAAGGATGATTTAAAGAGCCTGCTGCTGGTGGATAGCGCGCTGCGCATTACCGCGCTAGGTGACACTGTCACTATTCAGGCGCTCTCCGCTAACGGCACGGCGCTGCTGGATTTGCTGGATAACACTCTGCCTTCGGGTATTGATAATCAGCGCCAGCCAAATGGGCGGGTGTTAACATTCCCTCCTGTCAGCGCACTGCTTGATGAAGACGCCCGCTTATGTTCATTATCGGTATTTGACACTTTCCGCCTGTTGCAAGAGCTGGTTACCGTGCCGCAGGACGAGCGCGAAGCCATGTTCTTCGGCGGACTGTTTGCTTATGACCTGGTCGCCGGCTTCGAAAACCTGCCGCCGCTGGAAAGCGATACCGCCTGCCCGGATTACTGTTTCTATCTGGCGGAAACGCTGCTGGTTATCGACCATCAGACTAAAAACACCCGCATCCAGGCGAGCCTGTTCACCCCGCTGGAAAATGAAAAACAGCGTCTGCTACAGCGCATCGCCCAGCTTCGTCAGCAATTGAATGAGCCGCCCGCGCCGCTGCCGGTGACAACAGTTGCCGAAATGCGCTGCGACTGCGATCAGAGTGATGAAGAGTACGGTGCCGTAGTGCGTAAAATGCAGCGCGCCATCCGCGCGGGTGAAATTTTCCAGGTGGTGCCATCGCGCCGTTTCTCGCTGCCCTGCCCGTCGCCGCTCGCCGCTTACGATGTGTTGAAGAAGAGCAACCCCAGCCCGTATATGTTCTTTATGCAGGATAACGATTTCACCCTGTTCGGCGCATCGCCGGAAAGCTCGCTGAAATATGACGCCGTCAGCCGCCAGATTGAGATCTACCCGATTGCCGGAACCCGCCCGCGCGGTCGCCGTACCGACGGTTCGCTGGACCGCGATCTCGACAGCCGCATTGAGCTGGAGATGCGCACCGATCACAAAGAGCTTTCCGAACACCTGATGCTGGTTGACCTGGCGCGTAACGACCTCGCCCGCATCTGCACGCCGGGCAGCCGCTACGTGGCCGACTTAACCAAAGTCGATCGCTACTCCTTTGTGATGCACCTCGTCTCCCGCGTGGTTGGCGAGCTGCGCAACGATCTCGACGTGCTCCACGCCTATCGCGCCTGTATGAATATGGGCACGTTGAGCGGTGCGCCTAAAGTGCGCGCAATGCAGCTTATCGCCGCCGCTGAAGGCAAACGCCGCGGCAGCTACGGCGGCGCGGTGGGTTACTTTACCGCCCACGGCGACCTCGATACCTGCATCGTGATTCGTTCTGCTTACGTGCAGGATGGCATCGCCACGGTACAGGCCGGTGCCGGTATCGTGCTCGACTCCGTTCCCCAATCTGAAGCGGATGAAACCCGTAATAAAGCTCGCGCGGTGCTGCGCGCTATCGCCCAGGCCCATCACGCGAAGGAGATTTTCTAATGGCCGACATTCTGCTGCTCGATAATATCGATTCATTTACCTATAACCTGGCAGACCAATTGCGTTCGAACGGCCATAACGTGGTGATTTACCGCAACTCAGTCCCGGCGCAGGCGCTGATTGAGCGCATCGGCACCATGAAAAACCCGGTATTGATGCTTTCTCCCGGACCGGGCACGCCGAGCGAAGCAGGCTGCATGCCTGAACTGCTGACCCGACTGCGTGGTAAGCTGCCGATTATCGGCATCTGCCTCGGTCATCAGGCCATTGTCGAAGCTTACGGCGGTTACGTCGGGCAGGCTGGTGAAATCCTCCACGGTAAAGCATCAAGCATTGAACATGATGGTCAGGCGATGTTTGCCGGGTTGACTAACCCACTGCCGGTTGCGCGCTACCACTCGCTGGTCGGCAGCAATATCCCGGCAGGGTTGACGATCAACGCCAACTTTAACGGCATGGTGATGGCGGTGCGCCACGATGCAGATCGCGTCTGCGGTTTCCAGTTCCATCCAGAGTCGATTCTGACCACCCAGGGCGCACGCCTGCTGGAGCAAACGCTGGCATGGGCGTTGCAAAAGCTGGAGCAGACCAACACTATCCAGCCAATTCTGGAAAAACTGTATCAGGCCGAGACCCTGAGCCAGCAGGAGAGCCATCAGCTGTTCTCCGCAGTAGTGCGCGGCGAAGTCAAGCCCGAGCAACTGGCCGCTGCGCTGGTCAGTATGAAAGTGCGCGGTGAGCATCCGCAGGAAATTGCCGGGGCCGCTACCGCGCTGCTGGAAAACGCCGCGCCGTTCCCGCGCCCTGATTACCTGTTTGCCGATATCGTTGGTACTGGCGGCGACGGCAGCAACAGCATCAATATTTCGACCGCCAGCGCCTTTGTTGCCGCCGCCTGCGGCCTGAAAGTAGCGAAACATGGCAATCGCAGCGTTTCAAGTAAATCAGGCTCATCTGACCTGCTGGCAGCCTTCGGTATTAATCTCGATATGAATGCCGATAAATCTCGCCAGGCACTGGATGAGATGGGCGTCTGTTTCCTGTTCGCACCGAAGTATCACACCGGATTCCGTCACGCGATGCCGGTCCGTCAGCAGCTCAAGACCCGCACCCTGTTTAACGTGCTGGGGCCGCTGATCAACCCGGCGCACCCGCCGCTGGCGCTGATTGGCGTTTATAGCCCGGAACTGGTGCTGCCGATTGCGGAAACCCTGCGCGTACTGGGGTATCAGCGTGCTGCCGTGGTCCACAGCGGCGGCATGGATGAAGTGTCGCTCCACGCGCCGACGGTGGTCGCTGAACTGAACAACGGCGAAATCAAGAGCTATCAGTTGACCGCCGCCGACTTTGGCCTGACGCCTTACCATCAGGAACAGTTGGCTGGCGGCACGCCGGAAGAAAACCGTGACATTCTGACACGCTTACTACAAGGTAAAGGTGAAGCCGCTCACGAAGCCGCCGTCGCCGCCAACGTCGCCATGTTGATGCGTTTACATGGGCACGAAGATCTGAAGGCCAACGCACAGCACGTCATCGAGGTCCTGCGCAGCGGAGCGGCCTATGACAAAGTGACCGCATTAGCGGCAAGAGGGTAAATAATGCAGACCGTTTTAGCAAAAATAGTGGCCGACAAAGCGATTTGGGTAGAAGCCCGCAAACAACAACAACCGTTAGCCAGCTTTCAAAATGACGTCGTGCCGACGCAGCGCAATTTTTACGATGCCCTTGCCGGTACCCGCACCGCGTTTATTCTCGAGTGCAAAAAGGCCTCGCCGTCAAAAGGTTTGATTCGTGAAGATTTTGACCCGGCGACCATCGCCGGGGTCTACAAGCACTACGCATCGGCTATTTCGGTGCTGTGCGATGAGAAATATTTCCAGGGCAGCTTCGATTTTCTGCCAATTGTCAGCAAAATCGCACCGCAGCCGATTCTGTGTAAGGATTTCACCATCGATCCTTACCAGATTTACCTGGCGCGCTACTATCAGGCCGATGCCTGCCTGCTGATGCTCTCGGTGCTTGATGATGAACAATATCGCCAGCTCGCCGCCGTCGCGCACAGCCTGAATATGGGCGTGTTGACCGAAGTCAGTAATGAAGAAGAGCTGGAACGCGCCATCGCGCTGAAGGCCAAAGTGGTCGGTATCAACAACCGCGACCTGCGCGATATGTCGATTGACCTCAACCGCACCCGCACGCTGGCACCACGACTCGGCCATGACGTCACGGTGATCAGCGAATCCGGCATCCATACTTATGCCGAAGTGCGTGAACTGAGCCACTTCGCCAATGGCTTCCTGATTGGTTCAGCGCTGATGGAACACGACGATCTGAATACCGCAGTGAAACGCGTGCTGCTCGGCGAAAATAAGGTCTGCGGCCTCACCCGTCCGCAGGATGCCCAGGTCGCGTATGAATCCGGCGCCGTATACGGCGGACTGATTTTCGTCCCCACCTCGCCGCGAGCGGTAAATGAAGCCCAGGCGAAAGCGGTTATTGATAGCGCTCCCCTGAGCTACGTCGGCGTATTTCGCAATGCGCCGGTGGCAGAGGTTGCCGCCCGCGTTGAAAGCCTGAACTTAGCCGCCGTCCAGTTGCACGGTGGTGAAGACCAGAGCTATATCGATGCCCTGCGCGCCGAGTTACCGGCCAAAGTGCAAATATGGAAAGCCCTCAGCGTTGGCGAAACGCTGCCGCAACGCAATCTGAACCATGTCGATAAATACGTTTTCGATAACGGTCAGGGCGGCACCGGCCAGCGTTTCGACTGGTCTTTGCTGCAAGGTCAGGACCTGCGTAACGTGCTGTTAGCAGGCGGCCTCGGCGCCGATAACTGTGTAGAAGCCGCCAAAAGCGGTTGTGCCGGACTCGATTTTAATTCAGGCGTGG
Organism: Klebsiella sp. RHBSTW-00215; assembly: GCF_014103785.1. Classification (NCBI taxonomy): domain Bacteria; kingdom Pseudomonadati; phylum Pseudomonadota; class Gammaproteobacteria; order Enterobacterales; family Enterobacteriaceae; genus Klebsiella; species Klebsiella sp. RHBSTW-00215. The sequence continues at coordinate 4,164,926 of NZ_JABXQS010000001.1, read as the reverse complement.
AGTCACAGCCGGGTATTAAAGATGCCAGCAAACTGGCCTCGGTGTTTCAAACGCTGCGCGCATATTAAGGAGCAACAATGAGTACTTTACTGAACCCCTATTTTGGCGAATTCGGCGGAATGTACGTTCCGCAGATCCTGATGCCCGCCCTGCGCCAGCTTGAAGAAGCGTTCGTTAGCGCGCAGAAGGACCCGGCATTTCAGGCCGAATTTACCGACCTGCTGAAAAACTACGCCGGTCGCCCGACCGCGCTGACCAAATGCCGTAACCTCACTGAAGGTACCCGTACCACGCTATATCTGAAGCGTGAAGACCTGCTGCACGGCGGCGCGCATAAAACCAACCAGGTGCTCGGTCAGGCGCTGTTGGCGAAACGGATGGGCAAAACGGAAATCATCGCCGAAACCGGCGCAGGTCAGCATGGTGTAGCCTCTGCCCTCGCCAGCGCCCTGCTCGGCCTCAAATGCCGCATTTATATGGGCGCAAAAGATATCGAGCGCCAGTCGCCGAACGTCTTCCGTATGCGCCTGATGGGTGCAGAAGTGATCCCGGTACATAGCGGCTCATCAACGCTGAAAGATGCCTGTAACGAAGCCCTGCGTGACTGGTCCGGCAGCTATGAAAAAGCCCACTATATGCTCGGGACCGCCGCCGGCCCGCACCCGTTCCCAACCATCGTGCGTGAATTCCAGCGCATGATTGGCGAAGAGACCAAAGTACAAATTCTTGAGAAAGAAGGTCGCCTGCCGGATGCGGTTATCGCCTGCGTCGGTGGCGGTTCTAACGCTATCGGCATGTTCGCCGACTTTATCGACGAAACCACTGTTGGCCTGATTGGCGTGGAACCGGCGGGCCACGGGATCGAATCCGGCGAACACGGCGCACCGCTGAAGCACGGGCGCGTTGGTATCTACTTCGGTATGAAATCGCCGATGATGCAGACCGAGGACGGGCAAATTGAGGAGTCCTACTCCATTTCCGCTGGACTGGACTTCCCGTCAGTTGGCCCGCAGCACGCTTATCTGAACAGCATTGGTCGCGCCGACTACGTATCAATTACCGATGATGAGGCGCTGGATGCCTTTAAAGAACTTTCCCGTCATGAAGGGATTATCCCGGCGCTAGAATCATCCCACGCCCTGGCGCACGTGCTGAAAATGATGCGTGAGAACCCGGAAAAAGAGCAGCTGCTGGTGGTTAACCTCTCCGGTCGCGGCGATAAAGACATCTTCACCGTACACGATATTCTGAAAGCGCGAGGGGAAATCTGATGGAACGTTACGAGACGCTGTTTGCACAACTGAAAGCTCGCCAGGAAGGCGCATTTGTTCCCTTCGTGACGCTCGGCGACCCTAACCCGGAACAATCGCTGAAAATTATTGATACGCTGATTGAAGCGGGTGCCGATGCGCTGGAGCTGGGTATCCCATTCTCCGACCCGCTGGCGGACGGCCCAACCATTCAGGGCGCAGCCCTGCGCGCATTTGCCGCAGGCGTCACGCCAGCACAATGTTTTGAAATGCTGGCGGCAATTCGTCAAAAGCACCCGACCATCCCGATCGGCCTGCTGATGTACGCAAACCTGGTGTTCAGCCCTGGCATTGATGAATTTTATGCCGCATGCGAACGCGCGGGCGTTGATTCAGTGCTAGTAGCCGATGTACCGGTCGAAGAGTCGGCACCGTTCCGCCAGGCCGCATTGCGCCATAATATCGCGCCAATTTTCATCTGCCCGCCAAATGCCGATGACGACCTGCTGCGCCAGATTGCTTCCTACGGTCGCGGCTATACCTATCTGCTGTCTCGTGCGGGCGTGACCGGCGCGGAAAACCGCGCCGCGCTGCCGCTGCATCATTTGATTGAAAAGCTGGCCGAATATAACGCTGCGCCACCGCTGCAGGGCTTTGGTATCTCTGCGCCGGAGCAGGTCACCGCCGCGATTGATGCCGGCGCTGCCGGGGCGATTTCCGGTTCTGCGATCGTCAAAATCATTGAGCGTAACGTTAACGACCCGCAGGCTATGCTGTCTGAACTGAAGACCTTTGTGCAGAGCCTCAAAGCCGCCACCAAAGCGGCCTAAGCACGCCTGCCGCCCGGCACTGCGCCGGGCGGTTATTTCTGCTGTAAGCTGTCCGCGTACTTGCGCGTCAAACGAAACAGCGCCATCACATCCTCTTGCGCCCATCCCACCAGCACTTGATTCATCAGCCGCGTTCTTGCAACCGAGATACGTTCGATCATAGCTTGACCCGCTTCGCTAAGCGTGACTTCGCTAATCCGCCGGTCTTTGGCGTTTGGCTGCTTTTGCGCCAGCCCTTGCGCTTCCAGTTTCTTCACCTGCCGACTGACGGTGGTGTAATCTCGCCCGAGGCTATCCGCCAGCTCCACGACCCCCACCGGCCCCCTGCGTCCTACCGCCACCAGTAGCGGGAAGAGGATCTGATCAAGCTGAACCCCAGCAGCCTGCAGTATCTGCTCATCGCGCACCGGCTGGTTCATCACGCTGATGATGTCGAGCAGCGCACCGTGAAACTCGCTGATATCGTAATTATTATGTGCATGTTGCATATATTATTTAACCGGGTATAGTGCCGTTAACTGATATGTGCATTTTACACATAATCATCCCAGGAGAGAATACTATGAAAGCAGCCGTCGTTTTTGACCTGCAACAAGGCCCGATTTGGGCCGATTTTAGCGACCCGCAGCCCACTGAACATGAGGCGTTGGTCAAAGTGCGTGCCTGCGCTATCAGCCATGTCGTGAAAAGCCGGGCCTCCGGCAAACATTACAGTTTTGATGGCCGCCTGCCTTTCGGCGTCGGGATTGATGGCACCGGAGCATTGCCTGACGGTCAGCGAGTTTATTTCGCCTTCCCCACCGCGCCATGGGGCAGCATGGCACAGTGGGCACCGGTCGCGCTAAACCACTGCCTGCCGCTGCCGGATGATCTGGACGACGTTACCGCCGCCGCAATGGCTAATCCGGGCATGTCCGCATGGGCGGCGCTGGTCAAGCGCGCGGGTCTCAAGGCCGGAGAAACGGTGCTTATCAACGGTGCGACCGGTAGCGCCGGACAGCTGGCGGTACAAATCGCCCGCTTTCTGGGGGCCAAAAAGGTGATTGCCACCGGGCGCAACGCGTTAAAGCTCGCCTCCCTCGGGGCCGATAAAATAGTCAACTTAAGCGAAGATGATGCCACCGTACGGTCGCAGTTTGCGGAGCTGGCAGCGCAGCAGATTGATGTCGTCGTCGATTACCTGTGGGGTCACAGTGCTGAACTGTTGCTCCCTGCGCTGGCAAAGCATAGTCCAGGGAAGGCGCCGGTACGCTTTGTTCAGGTCGGTTCACTTGCCGCCGCCGATATCACGCTCAGCGGCGCGGTATTACGCTCTGCACCGTTGCAACTGATGGGCAGTGGGATTGGTAGCCTGTCCATGCCACAACTGCTGGCGGCGACCGGGGAAATGCTGCAGGCCTCGGTCGCCGGGAGATTTACCATTGCCACCACTGCACGGCGGCTTCAAGACGTTGCCACGGTCTGGCCACAGGATGACAGCCAGAAACGCACAGTTTTTATCGTCGATTAAAAAAAAGCGCTTCCGCACAAAAGTTGGGGTTGATATCTTAAATGAGAAATATTATCTTTCTCATTACCGAATAGTTGAGTAAACAACTCAGGTATTCGGTACGACATTGCTCACATTGCTTCCAGTATTTTTGCCCGCACTTGTGCGGGCTTTTTTTTATGATAGCTGACACACCTTGCGCACCAGTTGTCTTAACCAGCAATGGGAGAGACAATCCCTTCGTAAATCAATAAAATCTATTTAACCCATTCTGCGACTGACATTGCAGCTGACACTAACTCTACGGAGCAACTGATGAACGATGAAGTACCACTGAAATATTATGACATTGCTGATGAGTATTCGACCGAATCCGCAGATCCGGTGAGCGAGTCAGAACGTGAACCTCTGGCCCGCTATTTTCAGTTGCTGATTACTCGCCTGATGAATAACGAGGAAATCAGCGAGGAGGCGCAGGGAGAAATGGCCATTCAAGCAGGGATCAATGAGCAGCGTATTGATGATATCGCGAACTTCCTTAATAAATGGGGCAATGAGTAGATCTTGTTAAAACGATGTACGCAGGCCAATGTATCCTTTCATAGTAAGTCACTATCAAGCCAAACCATTCGCGGTATGATTGTTACAGAATAAAAAAGTAAGAGCTGGTCATACTGCGACCAGCTTTGCCGAAATTTTAGAAACGATAGCCCGCAGAGAACATAAACACCCACGGATCCAGGCGTATATCGTCGCGCTGCTTAACGCCGCCCAACTTGTAGTCCGCCTTAGTATCGATATCCATGTACCACACCGACATGTTAATCAGCCAGTCACGGTTAATCAGGTAATCCATACCGACCTGACCCGCAGCACCCCAGGAATCTTTCAGGCTCAGATCGGAAATCCCCTGATTTTTACCATTGTCGTTCACACCTTCGTCAAAGAAGGTGGTGTAGTTGATACCCACACCAACATATGGACGCAGCTTGCTGCTCGAATCGCCAAAGTACCACTGCGCCATTAAGGTCGGCGGTAAATGGTGAACGGTGGCAATATTACCGGTTGCTGCGGTGCCTACCTTATGACGGAACGGCGTCGCGGCCAGCAGCTCAACCCCGATATTATCGGTTGCCATATAGGTGAAGGTCAGGCCGAGCTGCGTGTTATTGCTGACGCTAAATCCCCCCAGGCTTCCCAATGTACCGCCCGCCCCTTCCGTTGGCCTTACCGTTGCCGAACCTGCGCGAATAAAAAATTCACCAGCTTCATGCGCCCAGACGCTGCTGCTGGAGAGAGTGCCCAGAATAACAAATGCCGCTGCTAACTTTTTCATATCCACTTCCTCATTATGGTTATTCAGCGCAAGAATATACCTACAATGAAGTATGTTTGATCCAACATAGATCACACAAAGTCGGAAAATTTAACATTTATTGATCCAGATTAATTTTCACTTTTTTCATATAACTAGCGATAAACATACCGTATCAATTTTCTGTTTTTACTGGAGCTAAGGCGATGGACCGCTGATTGTGCCTTCTATTTACAAAGATATACTTAGCGCGCAGGAGCAGAGACTGCTACCCAGGCACGATTTGCGGTACAATCGCCGGCTAGTTAACACCTGCAAGACTCAAGGAGAATGCATGTCTATCACGGCGAAGTCCGTCTACCGTGACACCGGAAACTTTTTCCGTAATCAGTTCGTCACTATTTTGCTGATTGCATTGTTGTGCGCGCTTATTACGGTAGTACTTGGCCATGCCTTTTCACCCAGTGAAGAGCAATTATCGATTCTGAGCGAAGGCGATAGCCTGACGGGTAGCGTCGGGTTGTTCGAGCTGGTGCAAAGTATGACGCCGGAACAGCAGCAGGTCCTGCTACGAGCTTCGGCAGCCTCTACATTCTCTGGACTGGTGGGCAATGCGATCCTTGCGGGCGGCGTTCTGCTGATGATTCAGATGATCTCCGCAGGTCAACGCGTCAGTGCCTTACGTGCGATTGGTGCTTCTGCGCCAGTGCTGCCAAAGCTGCTGCTGCTGATCCTGCTCACGACTTTTGTCGTGCAAATGGGGATGATGCTGGTGGTGGTGCCTGGCGTGCTGCTGGCGATCGTCCTTTCATTCGCGCCAATTATGCTGGTTCAGGACAAAATGGGTGTTTTCAGCGCCCTGCGCAGCAGTATGCGTCTGGCATGGGCCAATATTCGCCTGGTTGCACCCGCGATAATCGGCTGGCTGCTGGCGAAAACCCTACTTCTGCTGTTTGCATCCAGCTTTGCCGTACTGACGCCAAACGTTGGCGCAATCGTGATAAATACCATCAGCAACCTGATCTCCGCATTGTTGCTGATCTATTTATTCCGCTTGTATATGCTTATTCGCAACTAACTTAATCTGGGTCGGGCGCTCCCGGCCCATTCTGAACGACGGAATCGATGTATGAAGCAGTTTCTGGATTTTTTACCGCTGGTAGTCTTCTTCGCATTCTACAAGCTCTACGATATCTACGCCGCAACGACCGCGCTGATTATCGCCACCGCCATCGTGCTGATTTATAGCTGGGTGCGCTATCGCAAAGTCGAGAAAATGGCGCTGATTACCTTTGTCCTGGTCGCATTTTTCGGTGGCCTGACCATTTTCTTCCATAACGATGAGTTTATAAAATGGAAGGTGACGGTCATCTATGTTCTGTTCGCTGGCGCTCTACTGTTTAGCCAGTGGGTAATGAAAAAGCCGCTAATCCAGCGCATGCTGGGTAAAGAGCTGACGCTACCGCAGCAGGTCTGGTCGCGTCTGAATCTGGCCTGGGCGGTATTCTTCATTCTTTGCGGTTTGGCGAATATCTACATCGCCTTCTGGTTGCCGCAGAATATCTGGGTCAACTTTAAAGTCTTCGGTTTAACCGCTATGACGCTGGTGTTCACCCTGCTAAGCGGCGTTTACATCTATCGCCATATGCCGCAGGACGACAATCACTAAGTTCGCTTCGGCACGCACAATTCCCTGCGTGCCGCCTTCTCCTCTCTTTTTATATACAACGCATAAAAAACTTCAGCTGAAACGGTTCATGCCGTAAGATATTTCGTATAGAGGATGGCATTCCCTCTTGAACCGCCATGTGGCTAATGATGCCTGCTTTTTATTCCCGGACCGGGAATGAGCAGGCATATCCGTATTGCAGGCACCGCGTCCGGGAAGGTTAACCTTCTAAGGAAATAACGATGCGTGCACCCCGATTTTCACAACTCACCCTGTTTTTCTTCCTCGGGAAATGGCTGTTTCTCGCCTTTATCATCGCCGTCCTGGCGGGTACGGCATCGGCTTTCTTTCTTTTCTCCCTTGAATGGGCTACTGCAACGCGTGAAACGCATCGCTGGCTTATCTGGCTGCTGCCGATCGCGGGCTTTGCCGTCGGCTGGATTTATCTGCACTACGGCACCCGCGTGGAGGCCGGTAACAATCTCATTCTGGAAGAAGTCCACGATCCTAAATGTGTGATCCCCCTGCGTATGGCACCGCTGGTCTTTTTCGGCACCGTGATATCGCACCTGTGCGGGGCGTCAGTGGGCCGTGAAGGGACTGCGGTACAGATGGGAGCCTCGATTGCCGATCAATTTACGCCTATTTTTCGCCTCGACGACGACACGCGACGGACGGTGCTCATGGCCGGGATCAGCGCCGGTTTCTCCTCAATTTTCGGCACTCCGCTCGCCGGCGCGCTATTTGGGCTGGAAGTGCTGGCCATCGGAAGGATGAACTACACCGCCATTTTCCCGTGTCTGGTCGCCGCAATCGTCGCCGATCGTGTCGGGATCATGTGGGGGGTGCAACACACCCACTATATCGTTTCCAGCATTCCACCCCTCACCTTCTGGACCCTGGCGGCAATGGTTATCGCGGGTTGCTGCTTTGGCCTGGCGGCACGCGTTTTCGCTGACAGCACGCATTTCATTGGCGGGTTAATGAAAAAATATGTTCGCTATGCGCCAATGCGCCCGTTTACCGGCGGTTTGCTCATTGTTGCTGCCGTCTGGCTGTTTCATGGCGATCGCTATATTGGCCTCGGCATACCGGTGATTGTGGATGCCTTTCAGCATCCACTAGCTCCGTGGGATTTTCTCGGCAAACTGGTTTTCACCGTGACCTCTTTAGGGAGCGGTTTTAAAGGCGGAGAAGTGACGCCGCTATTTTATATCGGCGCGACGCTTGGCAATGCGCTGGCTCCGCTGCTACATATGCCGGTGAGCTTTCTGGCCGGGATTGGCTTTGTCGCCGTCTTCGCTGGGGCAGCTAACACCCCTATAGCATCGACGCTGATGGCAATCGAATTGTTTGGTTCTGAAATCGACATTTACGCTGCGCTAGCCTGCGCTGTCGCCTGGCTGGTTTCAGGATATACCAGCATTTATCGCGCGCAGCGGGTCGCCTGTCTGAAACAGGGCTATGTGCCGACGGGTATTAGTCTGGCAGAGCTTCCCGCGTGGTATCAGCAACAGAAAACCGATAAAACAATGGGCAAATAATCTCTTCAGGCCAGGAACATCCCAGCAAGTCGGTACGGTAAACCTTACCGACTCCTTCACGATATCTACCAGATGCTGGAAAGTTGCGGCAATTGTGAGGATTTCATGGAGATTCGCCTCTCGCAATTGTAATGATAATAATTATCATTGATATTCTCGATCTCAATTTTTCATGACTTGATATGGATATTTAAAATGAGATCGCAGAAAAATCACATCGCCACTCCCCTGGCCCTGGCCATCGCTGGTTTGCTTAGCCCAGGGGCTTTCGCCGAAGAGGCTGAATTGGATACCGAAACGATGGTGGTTCGGGGAACCGCGGAAGAAGCGCTAAAGCAGCAGCCGGGCGTCTCGATTATCACCGCAGAAGATATTGCTAAAGATCCGCCGGTTAACGATCTGTCTGAAATCATTCGTAAAATGCCCGGCGTTAACCTGACCGGCAACAGCGCCAGCGGCAGCCGCGGCAACAACCGACAGATTGATATTCGCGGCATGGGGCCGGAAAACACGCTGATTCTTATCGATGGTGTGCCCGTCAGTTCGAGAAACTCGGTGCGCTATAGCTGGCGCGGCGAGCGCGATACCCGCGGCGACAGCAACTGGGTTCCGCCGGAAATGGTCGAGCGCATCGAAGTTCTGCGCGGCCCCGCGGCTGCTCGCTACGGCTCTGGCGCTGCAGGCGGCGTGGTCAATATCATCACCAAGCGCCCGACCAACGACTGGCATGGCTCACTCTCGCTCTATACCAATCAGCCGGAAAATAATAAAGAAGGTTCCACCAACCGGGCTAACTTTAACCTTAACGGACCGCTGGCCGGGGATGCCCTGACGATGCGTCTGTATGGCAATATCAACAAAACCGAGCCGGATGCCTGGGACATCAATAGCGCGCAAAATGGCTCTTATGCCGCAGGCCGCGAAGGCGTGCGCAATAAAGATATTAACGCCCTGCTGTCATGGAAAGTCACGCCGCAGCAGATTGTCGATTTCAGCTATGCCTACAGCCGCCAGGGCAACATCTACGCCGGTGATACGCAGTACAGCAACAGCAACATGAGCCCAAATGGTCTGATCGATACGCTATACGGCCAGGAAACAAACCGCATGTATCGCCAGACCTGGGGCCTGACCTATAACGGTATCTGGGACTGGGGCCAGTCTAAAGCGGGCGTCTATTACGAAAAAACCAACAATACCCGCCTGCAGGAGGGCTCTACCGGCCGCGTAGAGGGGATGATCAATAGCGATAAATACGCCACCAGCCGCCTGGAATCCTGGCGTTCAACCGGCGAACTCAATATTCCATTCAACTGGCTGGCTGAGCAGACGCTTACGCTGGGTATGGAGTGGAATCGCGATGATTTGAACGATCCGGCGTCGATGCAGGCCACCAGCGTGACCGAAGAAGTCCCTGGCACTTCCGGCAACCCGTCTGAGCGCAGCACGAAAAATAGCGCCACCCTCACCGGTCTCTATCTCGAAGACAATATTGAAGCGACGCCGGGCACCAATATTATCCCCGGACTGCGTTTTGACTATCACAACGATTTCGGCAGCAACTGGAGCCCGAGCCTGAACCTGTCGCAGGATCTGGGCGATATGTTTAAGGTCAAAGCGGGTATTGCCCGGGTATTTAAAGCACCGAACCTGTACCAGTCCAGCGATGGCTATTTGCTGCGCACGAACGGTAACGGCTGCCCGACCAACCTCACCGGGAATGGTTGTTATCTGCTGGGTAACCCAAACCTTGATCCGGAAATCAGTATCAACAAAGAGGTCGGCCTTGAATTTAACTTAAATGGCTACAATGCCGGTATCACCTGGTTCCGTAACGATTACAAAAACAAAATCGTCTCCGGTACCGACGTGTTGGGCTATACCTCTGATGGGAATTATATTCTCCAGTGGCAGAACGGCGGTAAGGCGGTCGTCGAAGGTCTTGAAGGGACCCTGCTGGTACCGGTGATTGCCGATACGCTGAACTGGCGCACCAACGCCACCTATATGATCAAATCGGAAAACAAAGATACCGGCAACCCGCTGTCCGTCATTCCGAAATATACCATCAACACCATGCTCGACTGGCAGATTAACAGCAAGCTCTCGGCCAACGTGAACTGGACCATGTACGGTCGGCAGAAACCGCGCGAATACGCTGAAATTCGTAACGAGATTGGCGTACTGGCCACCAACGAAGTCGGTTCGTATTCTGTCGTCGGTATTGGCGGTAACTATCAGCTGATGAAAGATTTACGCCTGAATGCCGGGATCAGCAACCTGTTCGATAAGCAGCTTTATCGCGAAAACTCGGGCGCGTCGACCTACAACGAACCGGGTCGTGCGTACTACGCTGGCGTCACGCTCTCCTTCTAAACCTCTACGCCCGCATTAGCGGGCGTCTCCCCCTATTCTCTCCACGCCCTTTTCATAGTAGCATCGCGCCTGATCATCTTTGACGAGTACAGAGTACCGAATGACAACAACAGATCTCGCGCCGAAGGGCGAATTGGTTTTACGCACCCTGGCGATGCCAGCGGATACTAACGCCAACGGCGATATTTTTGGCGGCTGGTTGATGTCGCAAATGGATATCGGCGGCGCCATTATGGCGAAAGAAATTGCCCATGGTCGCGTGGTGACCGTACGCGTCGACGGCATGACCTTTTTACGTCCGGTCGCGGTCGGCGATGTGGTGTGTTGCTACGCCGACTGCGTGAAGCGCGGCAATACCTCGGTGACCATCAATATGGAAGTATGGGTAAAGAAAGTGTCGTCTGAGCCAATCGGCCAACGCTACAAGGCAACCGAAGCGCTGTTTATCTACGTTGCGGTGGATAACCAGGGCAAGCCGCGCGCGCTGCCTGCCCAATAATGCAGATAGCCCGGCAACCTTGCCGGGCTATCTGATTACAGGAAACCGAGTAAAGAAAAGAAGAAGTAGCCGATCACGATGGTAATCACCGGCAGCACGTACAGCGGGAAATACTGCACCAGAATAGTATGACGCGGCACCACGACACGTTCGGCGATCTGCTCGCGCGTCAGCCCTTCCGCCCCCCTGGCCTGCTCAAGAATCAGCTGATCCTCAACCCCCTCACGCAGAAACTTCGCCTGACGGCTCATCCGCGCGCCGGATGCCTGCAGCGCCATCCCGACAAAGATCAGGATATAGATAATCCAGAAGCCGATATTCATGCCGTGCTTAAAGTCCGGGAGCGGCGAGTTGTACCAAAAGAAATTTAGGAACGGCGTATTGAAGCGCATCATCTCGATCATCACGTGCGCAAAATCCATCATCACCGCATCAATCCCCGGCTTTTTCTCGCTGTGCTCGTACATAAACTTCAGCACCGAAATCAGCGTCGAGATAACTGCCGGAATAAACACCACCCACCCCAAAATACGTTTAAGTACTGCAATGCGTCCAGCTTGTTGATACGTCATGGGTTCCCCTTGTTAAGACGCTCTAGCCACTCTAAGAACCTATCTCAGGCTATTTCACTTGCCACTTTGGACCAGGGCAGTGCTCAAAATCCTCACGTACTTCATGTACGCTCCGGTTTCTGCGCGCTGTCCGTGTCCAAAGTGGCTGCGCCAAAAACGCCTGGTGGTATACGCTCTAAGTCTACCTTCGTCGGCGAATTTCGCCCAATAATGCGCGGTATGATATACCATGAGTGCCAATTCGTTATCTACTTACGCTACAGGAGAGGGACTTATGTCAGCCAGGCGACAGATTCATGCCGCAATTTTTGATATGGATGGATTACTGATTGATTCCGAACCGCTATGGGATAAGGCAGAGCTGGAGGTGATTGCAAGCCTTGGTGTGGATATCAGCCGCCGCAGTGAAATGCCCGATATTCTGGGGCTACGCATCGATTTAGTCGTCGACCTGTGGTTTGCCCAGCAGCCGTGGAAAGGCCCGGATCGCGCCGAAGTGACCGCGCGAATTATCAACCGCGCTATCCAACTGGTTGAAGAAGCACGCCCGCTCCTGCCCGGCGCGCGGGAAGCGGTGGCGATGTGTAAAGCGCAGGGGCTGAAAATCGGCCTGGCCTCAGCATCGCCGCTGCGGATGCTGGAAAAAGTCCTCACCATGTTTGAACTGCGCGACCAGTTTGATGCACTCGCTTCCGCCGAAATGCTGCCGTTCAGCAAACCGCATCCACAGGTTTATCTGAACTGTGCGGAAAAACTTGGCGTCAGCCCGCTGAACTGCGTGGCGCTGGAAGATTCTGTCAACGGCATGATTGCCAGCAAAGCGGCGCGGATGCGCTCTATTGTCGTGCCTGAAGAAGAGAATAGCCGCGATCCTCGCTTTGTGCTGGCCGATGTGAAGCTAACGAGCCTGAAATCCCTCACCCTGACCGACCTGCTCGGTTAAGCCATCCGGTGATAATGGGATGGTATCCCTATCCCATTATCACAAAATTAAAACACCGTTTCATTTTTAATTGTTTTTTCTTCCTCCTCCCTCTATGCTTGTCCTCAATGGCGTTATTTAACGCATGAAATCAGCATACAGAGGTGCATATGGTACTGAACGCCTTTGACCTTACGGGTAAGGTCGCTATCGTAACGGGTTGTGATACCGGGCTCGGCCAGGGCATGACGCTGGGCCTTGCGCAGGCCGGGTGCGATATCGTCGGGGTCAATCGTAGAATTCCCCATGAAACGGCGGAAAAGGTTCAGGCGTTGGGCCGACGCTTCACCGCTATCCAGGCCGATTTGAGTCACCAGGATGAGATTGGCTCGATTGTCACTCAGGCCGTTGCTGCGATGGGCAGAGTCGATATTTTGGTCAACAACGCTGGCACAATCCGCCGCACCGATGCACTCGATTTTTCAGAAAAAGATTGGGATGACGTCCTGAATCTGAATCTGAAATCGGTCTTTTTTCTTTCGCAAGCGGTCGCCCGGCAGTTTATTCAGCAAGGCGATGGCGGAAAAATCATTAACATCGCCTCAATGCTCTCCTTTCAGGGCGGCATTAGAGTGCCTTCATATACTGCCTCAAAAAGCGGCGTTCTCGGCATTACTCGCCTGATGGCTAATGAATGGGCGGGACATCGCATCAACGTTAATGCCATCGCGCCGGGATATATGGCGACCAACAACACTCAGCAATTACGTGATGATGCCGAGCGCAGTAAAGAGATCCTCGACCGCATTCCTGCCGGGCGCTGGGGCGTTCCGGATGACCTGCAAGGGCCGGTGGTATTCCTCGCCTCTAAGGCAGCAGATTACGTCAGTGGCTATACTCTGGCGGTTGACGGAGGCTGGCTGGCACGTTGATGGTTTTGTGACAAAGAGTTACACCGTCACCTCTTCCGCACACTGTATAAAAACCCTATACTGTATGAATTGACAGTTTAGGGTTTCTTATCATGACGGCGGAAGGTCACCTTCTCTTTTCTATCGCCTGTGCGGTATTTGCGAAAAACGCGGAATTAACCCCCGTGCTGGCCCAGGGTGACTGGTGGCATATTGTCCCTTCCGCAATTTTGACCTGCCTGCTGCCCGACATCGATCACCCTAAGTCATTTCTCGGGCAGCGTTTACGCTGGATTTCAAAACCGATAGCCCGCGCCTTTGGTCATCGCGGCTTCACCCATAGCCTGCTGGTTGTCTTCGGCGCTCTTGCGCTGTTCTCGTTAAAAGTGCCCGATGGCTGGATAATCCCGGCGGACGCTGTCCAGGGACTGGTGCTGGGCTATCTCAGCCATATCCTTGCCGACATGCTGACTCCTGCGGGAGTGCCGCTGCTTTGGCCATGCCGCTGGCGCTTTCGCTTACCTATCCTCGCACCGCGTAAAGGCAACCAGCTAGAGCGCGCGCTGTGTATGGCGCTCTTCATCTATGCGGTGTGGATGCCGCAGACTTTTGCCGATAATAGCGCCGTGCGCTGGTCATCAAGCATGATTAACACGCTGCAAACCACCTTTAATCGATTTATTAGTCACCAGGCAGGACAATAAACAAGCGAGTTATCCATTTAGTTATAATCAATTCCATTTGAATATAAGTAACGAATAACGCCTTCTGCTACCCTTGCCGTCATAAGAGTTGGTTATTGACCAACCCGGTAAAAAAGATATCAGGAGAACGGGGATGAATTTTCCATTAATAGCGAACGTTATCGTGTTCGCGGTTTTGCTGTTGGCGCTGGCTCAAACCCGCCACAAACAGTGGAGCCTCGCTAAAAAAGTACTGGTCGGTCTGGTTATCGGCGTTATTTTCGGCCTGGCGCTGCAATTTATCTATGGTTCCGACAGCCAGGTGCTGAAGGATTCTATCCAGTGGTTCAATATCGTCGGCAACGGCTATGTTCAGCTGCTGCAAATGATCGTTATGCCGCTGGTCTTCGCCTCTATCCTGAGCGCGGTCGCCCGTCTGCATAACGCTTCACAGCTGGGTAAAATCAGCTTTTTGAGCATTGGCACCCTGCTTTTCACCACGCTGATTGCAGCACTGGTCGGTGTTCTGGTTACCAATCTGTTTGGCCTGACCGCTGAAGGGCTGGTGCAAGGCAGCGCGGAAACCGCTCGTCTTAACGCCATTCAGAGCAACTATGCCGGTAAAGTGGCGGACCTGAGCGTCCCGCAGCTGATCCTCTCTTTCGTACCGAAGAACCCGTTTGCCGATCTGACCGGCGCGAACCCAACGTCGATTATCAGCGTGGTTATCTTTGCGGCCTTCCTGGGCGTCGCGGCGCTGAAGTTGCTGAAAGATGACGTCGCCAAAGGCCAGCGCGTGCTCACCGCCATCGACACGCTGCAAAGCTGGGTTATGAAGTTAGTGCGTCTGGTTATGCAGTTAACGCCGTATGGCGTGCTGGCGCTGATGACCAAAGTGGTTGCTGGCTCTAACTTGCAGGACATCATCAAGCTCGGCAGCTTCGTTATCGCCTCCTATCTCGGCCTGGGCATTATGTTCGTGGTGCATGGCCTGCTGCTGGCAGTGAACGGCGTGAGCCCGCTGAAGTACTTCCGCAAAGTGTGGCCGGTGCTGACCTTCGCCTTCACCAGTCGCTCCAGCGCTGCGTCTATTCCGCTGAACGTCGAAGCGCAAACCCGCCGACTGGG
Organism: Klebsiella sp. RHBSTW-00215; assembly: GCF_014103785.1. Lineage (NCBI taxonomy): Bacteria > Pseudomonadati > Pseudomonadota > Gammaproteobacteria > Enterobacterales > Enterobacteriaceae > Klebsiella > Klebsiella sp. RHBSTW-00215. The sequence goes on along the minus strand of NZ_JABXQS010000001.1, from coordinate 4,149,738 downwards.
GGTACCAGAATCTATCGCCAGCTTCTCAGCATCATTCGGCGCGACCATTGGCCAGAACGGTTGTGCGGGTCTTTACCCGGCGATGCTGGCAGTCATGGTCGCTCCGACCGTCGGTATCAACCCGTTCGATCCGCTATGGATTGCCACCCTGGTGGGCATTGTCACCGTCAGTTCCGCAGGCGTTGCGGGCGTTGGCGGCGGCGCAACCTTTGCTGCGCTGATCGTTCTGCCGGCAATGGGTCTGCCGGTGACGCTGGTGGCGCTGTTAATTTCAGTTGAACCACTGATTGATATGGGTCGTACCGCGCTGAACGTCAGCGGTTCAATGACCGCCGGTACCCTGACCAGCCAGTGGCTGCGTCAAACCGACAAAACCATTCTTGATAGCGAAGAGGATGCCGAACTGGCCCACCGCTAATCTGAGAGGGCCATAAAGCCTTCAGAGATAAAAAAACCGCTGATGACCTCAGCGGTTTTTTTGTTTTAGCGCGCGCCCTCAGGCATCTATCTCGCCTTCCTGCCTCATCTGCTCCGCCCAGCGCTGCGCCGCTTCCGGCACGTTAAACGGCGGTGAACGGCGAAAATGTTCGTCCACCAGCACAAAGGCGACGTACTTATTGCGCAGCACCCAGACATCGCGATAACCGTCCATTTTGACGGCGTGTTCCGGCGGCGCTGGCTCCACTCGAGGCACGTAGCTAATGACCTGACGATTTTGTTGGCGATGTGGTTTCATCACAAATAGATTCACTAAACAAAGCGGGAAACATAAACCCCTATCATAGCTGAAAGCGCCCCCTTTCGTCGCCCCCTGCTTATTATCCTTAAAAGGTAAAAGTCCTGGAATAAAATCTGCTGGAACAGATGTTCTATAGTTAGAAGGGTTTTGGTTCAGCAACGACCATTTTCAGTAATGAAAACAGGAGCGAGCAATGTCAGAGAAACACCATAAACCACAAACCCACCAGTCACCGGTTCACGATGACCGGGAAGCGAAACCAGGTCTCGATTCTTTAGCACCCAATGACCAGAACTGGCGACCCACGCCGCACCCCACCGCTCCGGGTGAAGAGCCGACCGCGCCTGGCAGTATAAAAGCCCCGGATACGCATAGCGGTAAGCTTGACGCGCTGGATAATCACCGTAAAGGCGGCGAGGATTTTGCGCTCACCACCAACCAGGGCGTACGTATCGCTGACGATCAAAACTCGCTGCGTGCGGGCAAACGTGGCCCCACGCTGCTGGAAGATTTCATCCTGCGCGAGAAAATTACCCATTTTGACCATGAACGCATCCCCGAGAGGATCGTCCACGCCCGAGGCTCCGCAGCGCACGGCTACTTTCAGCCCTATAGAAATCTGAGCGACATCACCAAAGCCGATTTTCTCTCCGACCCGGAGAAGAAAACCCCGGTGTTCGTGCGCTTTTCTACTGTCCAGGGCGGTGCAGGGTCCGCCGATACGGTGCGCGACATTCGCGGTTTCGCCACCAAGTTCTATACCGACGAGGGCATTTTTGATCTGGTCGGCAATAACACCCCCATCTTCTTTATCCAGGACGCGCTCAAATTCCCTGATTTCGTCCATGCGGTAAAACCGGAACCTCATTGGGCCGTCCCGCAAGGGCAAAGTGCACATGACACCTTTTGGGACTACGTATCACTACAGCCAGAAACGCTGCACAACGTAATGTGGGCGATGTCCGATCGCGGTTTACCCCGCAGCTATCGCACGATGGAAGGGTTCGGTATCCATACCTTCCGCCTGATAAATGCCGAAGGCAAAGCAACCTTTGTACGTTTTCACTGGAAACCAGTAGCGGGCAAGGCCTCTCTGGTGTGGGATGAGTCGCAGAAGCTGACAGGTCGCGATCCTGATTTCCATCGTCGTGATTTATGGGAAGCCATTGAAGCGGGAGATTTCCCCGAGTATGAACTGGGGCTACAGCTCATCCCCGAGGAGGATGAGTTTGCCTATGACTTCGATCTGCTGGACCCCACCAAGCTTATTCCGGAAGCGCTGGTCCCTGTTCAACGGGTCGGGAAAATGGTCCTCAATCGCAACCCGGATAATTTCTTTGCCGAAAATGAACAGGCTGCGTTTCATCCCGGGCACATCGTGCCGGGGATAGATTTCAGCAACGATCCGCTGCTGCAGGGCCGTTTATTTTCCTATACCGATACGCAGATTAGCCGTCTTGGCGGACCTAATTTCCATAAGATTCCTATTAATAAGCCCACCTGCCCGTATCATAATTTCCAGCGCGACGGTATGCATCGCATGGATATTGATACCAACCCGGCAAACTATGAACCTAACTCAATCAACGATAACTGGCCTCGCGAGACGCCGCCAGCCGCTAAACGCGGAGGATTCGAATCCTACGCCGAGCGGGTAGACGGCGAAAAAATTCGCCAGCGCAGCCCGTCGTTCGGCGAATACTACTCTCAGCCTCTACTGTTCTGGCGCAGCCAGACGCCACTTGAGCAGCAGCATATTATCGACGCTTTTAGTTTTGAGCTGAGCAAAGTCGTCAGGGAGTGGATCCGCGAGAGGGTTGTCGATCAACTGGCGCATATCGACCTGCAGCTGGCTCAGGCTGTGGGTAAAAATCTCGGTATCGAACTCACTGACGACCAACGTAGCATCACGCCGCCGCCGGATGTTAATGGCCTGAAAAAGGACCCTACCCTGAGCTTGTACGCTATTCCCAGTGGAGACGTGAAGGGTCGTGTGGTGGCGGTGTTACTTAACGATCGTCCGGTCGCCAAAGAGCTGTTGGTGCTGCTGAAAGCGCTCAAGGCAAAGGGAGTGCATGCCAAACTACTCTATTCCCGTATGGGTGAGGTGAAGGCCGACGATGGTACCACTCTGCCGGTTGCCGGGACTTTTGCCGGGTCGCCTTCATTAACCGTAGATGCGGTCATCGTTCCCGGCGGCGATCTGCAAAGCCTGAGCAACAACGGTGATTTCCACTATTACCTGCTGGAAGGCTACAAACATCTGAAGCCGATTCTGCTGGCAGGTGATGCCAGACCGTGTAAAACGTCGCTTCAGGTCGCCAGTCAGGGTGAAGAAGGGATTGTTGAAACGGACGCGATAGATGGCAAATCCATGGATGAACTGATTACCCTGATGGCGGCACATCGGGTGTGGTCAAGAAGCGCTAAAATCGCCGTAATTCCTGCATAAAAAACAAGGCCCAGCATAAATGCCGGGCCTCTTTACTTGTCATACGTCGCGATAGGTTCCGAGCCGATAGCCGCGTTCGGCTATCGCGTACTTCAGCGAATCAGATGTCAGCACGTCCAGCTCGGTCAGACGCGGGTAACAATAAGCGCTGCCCATAATGGTGTTATCGACAAAAGCCGGGTGGCACATCACTTCCAGCGACTTTTCGTCACGCTGGATGGATGCTTCCAGAGTTTGCAAAAACAACCCTTCACAAACGGCTTCACCATAAAATTCACTGGCAAATCCCTCGCTGCTGCGCGCTGCATCCTGCTCCAGCCCGGAAAGGGTCGCTAGCTGGCGATCGATACGCATCGCCACGCCCTTCTCACGTGCAAACGCCGCCACGATGGGGTAGATCTGCGCAATCATATGCACGTGGTGATGGCTATCAATATGCGTCGGCTCATAGCCAAACAGCTCGACAAACCGGCGATACTGGCACTCCAGCTCGTGCGCGATTTCATCCAGCGGCAGGCTATCCTCTTCCGCCATCTGCCAAATCCACTTACCCAGACGCCCTTCGCGGGTTAAGCCCGGCATCGCCGACAACGGTTCGCCCAGCGTCAGGACAAAGTGCATTCCGACCGCCAGCTCCGGTACACAGCGGCTGAGCTGGGCGGCGTGGCTGATCGCCGCGCCGTTGACCAGTGCCGTCGTGGAGGTTACCAGACCATTTTTGCAAGCTTCGACAATACCGTAGTTTTGCCCCTTGCTGAGGCCAAAATCATCGGCATTCACGATCAACACGCGTTCCATGAGCCGCTCCCTTTATTGTTTCAGTTTTTCGATAGTCGCCGCAAAGTTTGGCAGCCATTGCTCGTGCGCGAGGATCATCTCCCGTGCCAGCTTTTCGGCATCACGATCGGAGTGGATCAGCGGGCTCAGGTTAAGCGCCAGCAGGACATCATCCAGCTTGCCGCTGATTGCCGCTTCGCTGGCCGCCACTTCAAAACCCTTAATGGTGTAAATCAGCCCCAGCACTTTCTCATCGAAATGCGTGATGCGCGGTGTCGGTTTCGCGCCATCACGGCCCAACGTGCAGGTCATTTCCACCGCCCAGTCGGCCGGGATGTTATCAATGTGGCCATGATGCGGCACGTTCACGTAGTGCTCGGCCTGCTTATCATTGTAGATGGCATTGATCACTTCACAGGCTGCGTCTGAGTAGTATGCCCCGCCGCGCTGCTCCAGCTCTTTCGGTTTGATGTTCAGATCCGGATTTTTATACAGCTCGAACAGCTGTTTCTCAACTTTCTGCACAACCTGTGCGCGCGCACCGCCTTTATAGTACTCACCCATTTCAATCGCCAGCATCTCTTTTGGCTTGAAGTAGTAGAGCAGATAGGAGCACGGAATCAGGCGCAGTGAGCGAATCAGCCCTTCGCTAAACGGCAAATCAAAGATATTTTTCACTGAGTTTGCGGTCAGGCGACCGGAAGCCACGCCGTCCAGCAGTTCGTCAAAGCGCGAAACGCCGTTAACCAGCACGTCGCGGACAAACACCAGATGATTCAGACCAAACAGATCGATGTTCAGCTCATCGCTCGGGCTCAGCTTCAGCACGTCGGTGATAAACATCTTCATGCCGATTGGAATATTGCACACGCCGATAAAGCGCTTAAATCCGGTGTGGCGATAGACCGCTTCGGTCACCATACCTGCCGGGTTGGTAAAGTTAATCACCCAGGCGTTAGGGCAGACTTCCTGCACATCCTTTACGATGTCAAAAATGACCGGAATAGTGCGCAGGCCTTTAAACAAACCGCCCGCCCCGTTGGTTTCCTGGCCTAAATAACCATGACTCAGCGGAATGCGTTCGTCTTTCTCACGCGCCTTCAGTTGGCCAACGCGCAGTTGGGTGGTCACGAAATCCGCCCCTTCCAGCGCCGCGCGGCGATCGAGGGTTTTATAGACTTTCATCGGCACGCCGGCTTTTTCCACCATGCGCTGGCACAGGGCGTGGATAATATCGAGCTTTTCCTGCCCTTCTGCGACGTCCACCAGCCACAGTTCGGTAATTGGCAGTTCATGATAACGTTTCAGGAACCCTTCCAGTAATTCCGGGGTATAGCTGCTGCCGCCACCGATAGTCACGACTTTCAATTTCTGGCTCATTATTTTCTCCCTTGTGGACTACGCATATACGTACCCCACTCTCCGCGTAAATACGGACAGTTAACTTGAATATTTAGACCGCGCGGAATATTCCGCGCCCGCTTAATTAATACTGGTGAGATGCTTCCGATAACTGCTGGGGGTAAACGAAGTCAGCTTTTTGAATGTTTTAATAAACAAACTTGGGCTACTGTACCCCGACTCATAGGGAAGGTGCGAATAAGCGGGGAAATTCTTCTCGGCTGACTCAGTCATTTCATTTCTTCATGTTTGAGCCGATTTTTTCTCCCGTAAATGCCTTGAATCAGCCTATTTAGACCGTTTCTTCGCCATTTAAGGCGTTATCCCCAGTTTTTAGTGAGATCTCTCCCACTGACGTATCATTTGGTCCGCCCGAAACAGGTTGGCCAGCGTGAATAACATCGCCAGTTGGTTATCGTTTTTCAGCAACCCCTTGTATCTGGCTTTCACGAAGCCGAACTGTCGCTTGATGATGCGAAATGGGTGCTCCACCTTGGCCCGGATGCTGGCTTTCATGTATTCGATGTTGATGGCCGTTTTGTTCTTGCGTGGATGCTGTTTCAAGGTTCTTACCTTGCCGGGGCGCTCGGCGATCAGCCAGTCCACATCCACCTCGGCCAGCTCCTCGCGCTGTGGCGCCCCTTGGTAGCCGGCATCGGCTGAGACAAATTGCTCCTCTCCATGCAGCAGATTACCCAGCTGATTGAGGTCATGCTCGTTGGCCGCGGTGGTGACTAGGCTGTGGGTCAGGCCACTCTTGGCATCGACACCAATGTGGGCCTTCATGCCAAAGTGCCACTGATTGCCTTTCTTGGTCTGATGCATCTCCGGATCGCGTTGCTGCTCTTTGTTCTTGGTCGAGCTGGGTGCCTCAATGATGGTGGCATCGACCAAGGTGCCTTGAGTCATCATGACGCCTGCTTCGGCCAGCCAGCGATTGATGGTCTTGAACAATTGGCGGGCCAGTTGATGCTGCTCCAGCAGGTGGCGGAAATTCATGATGGTGGTGCGGTCAGGCAAGGCGCTATCCAGGGATAACCGGGCAAACCGACGCATGGAGGCGATTTCGTACAGAGCATCTTCCATCGCGCCATCGCTCAGGTTGTACCAATGCTGCATGCAGTGAATGCGTAGCATGGTTTCCAGCGGATAAGGTCGCCGGCCATTACCAGCCTTGGGGTAAAACGGCTCGATGACTTCCACCATGTTTTGCCATGGCAGAATCTGCTCCATACGGGACAAGAAAATCTCTTTTCTGGTCTGACGGCGCTTACTGCTGAATTCACTGTCGGCGAAGGTAAGTTGATGACTCATGATGAACCCTGTTCCATGGCTCCAGATGACAAACATGATCTCATATCAGGGACTTGTTCGCACCTTCCTTAGACACCAGCAGAGATGTAGACATCCCAGCAGAACAGAACAGGTAGATATGTTTCTTTTCCATGAACGCTTCCTCAATGTGTGTGACCTGATCCTCTCAGCATCCTTGATGTCAGAGAGGCGGTAAGACGTGTTTCTTTGAATTAGTATTGTTTATGCATTGAGTATACGGCATCGTTCAGCGCGTGGATAATTCCTCCTTGAACATAATTGTCTCTCATTGACCTCGCGTTTTGACTACCCTCACATTTCCCTCAAATAATTCGCGCAATTAAATAAGCATGACAAATCATAAAAAAGCCCGACCACTGGTCGGGCTTACGTAGAAATCAGCAATACGGCGGTATCTTACTTGCTGTTGCGCGGATCCGTGTCGTACTCTGCGCAGGTCTGATAGCCAGAATTGATAACGTGTCCCGTATCGTCTAAGGCAACGAAATAGGTTTCAATTTTACCATCGCGTTGACCCAGGATGTATGTCTGGCAGGTACCACGCGCATGAATCATGGTGACTTCAGATGAAGGTTTACCGGCAATTTGCGTTACCTGAGCACGGGTCATACCTTTTTTAACGTCTTTAATAACCGGCACTTCATACTTCTCAGCCTGTGCCCGCATTTTAGACACCAGCAGAGATGTAGACATCCCAGCAGAACAGAACAGGTAGATATGTTTCTTTTCCATGAACGCTTCCTCAATGTGTGTGACCTGATCCTCTCAGCATCCTTGATGTCAGAGAGGCGGTAAGACGTGTTTCTTTGAATTAGTATTGTTTATGCATTGAGTATACGGCATCGTTCAGCGCGTGGATAATTCCTCCTTGAACATAATTGTCTCTCATTGACCTCGCGTTTTGACTACCCTCACATTTCCCTCAAATAATTCGCGCAATTAAATAAGCATGACAAATCATAAAAAAGCCCGACCACTGGTCGGGCTTACGTAGAAATCAGCAATACGGCGGTATCTTACTTGCTGTTGCGCGGATCCGTGTCGTACTCTGCGCAGGTCTGATAGCCAGAATTGATAACGTGTCCCGTATCGTCTAAGGCAACGAAATAGGTTTCAATTTTACCATCGCGTTGACCCAGGATGTATGTCTGGCAGGTACCACGCGCATGAATCATGGTGACTTCAGATGAAGGTTTACCGGCAATTTGCGTTACCTGAGCACGGGTCATACCTTTTTTAACGTCTTTAACCACCGGCTGCGTGAACTGATCTTTGGTACGGTCATAGGCCGTACACCCTGCCAGCATGGTCAATACTGCTGCTGCGCCCAGAAATCCTGCAAAATTCTTGTTCATATACCATCCTCTTTTTTTTGGCGTGTTAATAAGCCTGGAATAAATATCGTTATTTTTCAAGCCGAAGGTGGAAATGAGCAAAAATTAAGAGCTTTCCAATAATAAAAGCTATGTCCTTGAGGTTGCATGCTTTTGCGTCACTCAAAACTGTGATCCTTGTCGTTTTACCGTCAAAGAGGTAGCTTAAACCCTTGCTGATTGCCAAACAGATTCACTTCCCGGAGGGCGCGATGACGCTACAACAAGAAATTATTCAGGCGCTGGGCGCAAAACCCCAGATCGATGTCGAAGGCGAGATACGCCGCAGCGTAGACTTTCTCAAGTCTTACCTGCAAACGTATCCTTTTATTAAATCACTGGTTCTTGGCATCAGCGGCGGACAGGACTCAACGCTGACCGGCAAACTGTGCCAGTTGGCCATCAACGAACTGCGTGCCGAAACGGGCGATAGCAGCTTGCAATTTATTGCCGTCCGTTTGCCCTACGGCGTGCAGGCGGATGAGCAGGATTGCCAGGATGCCATCGCCTTTATTCAGCCGGATCGCGTATTAACGGTCAATATTAAAGGCGCTGTGCTGGCCAGCGAACAGGCACTGCGTGAAACGGGCATCGAACTTAGCGACTTTGTTCGCGGCAATGAAAAAGCCCGTGAACGTATGAAGGCGCAGTACAGTATTGCGGGGATGACCCATGGCGTGGTGGTCGGGACCGACCATGCTGCGGAAGCGATTACTGGATTCTTCACCAAATACGGTGATGGTGGTACCGACATTAACCCCATTTTCCGCCTCAACAAACGTCAGGGCAAACAGCTGCTGGCGCAGTTAGGCTGTCCAGAACATCTGTATAAAAAGCTGCCGACCGCCGATCTTGAAGACGATCGCCCCTCCCTGCCGGACGAAGTGGCGCTGGGCGTGACCTACGACAACATTGACGACTATCTGGAAGGCAAAACATTGGACGAGAAAATCGCCAAAACCATCGAAGGCTGGTATCTCAAAACCGAACATAAACGTCGGCCGCCGATTACCGTATTCGACGACTTCTGGAAAAAGTAACGCCCCTCTCCTTTCACCCCGGCTCAGGTCGGGGTTGTTTTTTGCCCTTCTCGCCTTTTATTGCAACTGCTATACTGGATAAATAAACAGCATCAGGAGTGATAGTGGCAAGAAGGCAATCCGCACCGCGTCTCGAATTTGAAGCGGCAGCAATTTATGAATATCCCGAACACCTGCGTCCATGGCTTGAAGCGCTGCCAAAGCAGCCAGGGGTGTACCTGTTTCACGGTGAAAGCGAGACTCTGCCGCTTTATATCGGGAAAAGCATCAATATCCGCAGTCGGGTGCTGTCTCACCTGCGCACGCCGAACGAAGCCGCAATGCTACGCCAGGCGCGGCGTATTACCTGGCAACGCACGGCGGGCGAACTCGGCGCTTTATTATTAGAAGCGCAGCTCATCAAAGAGCAGCAGCCTTTGTTTAATAAACGCCTGCGGCAAAACCGCCAACTGTGTTCGTTACGTTTGATGGACTCCCGCCCACAGGTGGTCTACGCGAGCGAACTGGATTTCTCACAGCAAAACGATCTCTATGGTCTGTTTGCAAACCGCCGCGCAGCGCTCCAGGCACTGCAAAAAATCGCCGATGAACATCGCCTCTGTTACGGACTTATGGGGCTGGAACCGCTCAACCGTGGCCGCGCCTGCTTTCGTTCCGCGCTGGGCCGCTGCGCGGGTGCCTGCTGTGGTAAAGAAAGCACAGACGCGCACCATCAACGACTGCGTGAAAATATGCAAAAAATGCAGTTGGTATGCTGGCCGTGGCCCGGCGCGGTCGCGCTGGAAGAAAGCAGTGGTGACATGACGCAATATCACATCATTCATAACTGGCTGTGGCTGGGTGCCGTCGATTCTCTATCGCAAGCGTCAGCGTTAACGCGCCTGTCGGCCAAATTTGATCATGACGGTTATAAAATATTGTGCAAACCGCTGCTCAGCGGCAGCTATAAGCTTCATCCGCTATGAGCTGATTAGCCCCGGTTTACGCCGGGGCTATTTCTCCGCATTTACCAGCCGCCTCCGCCTCCGCCGCCCGAACCACCGCCGGACGAGCCGCCGCCGGAAGATCCCGAACCGCTGTAGCTCGAGCCTGATGAGCCAGATCCTGAACTGCTGCTGGGCGTTGGCATCGAAGACGTTCGGCAGGACTCGCTGAAGTGACTTACGCTCCCCCAGTCGGCGCTGGCAAACGCCGCCGACATTGCGCCGGTACTGCTCAGATAGTGCGCAAAGGTATCGGCCCAGGTTTTCCCCACCCCGAGCGCCAGCGCAACCGGCAGCAGCTCTTCAAAGTGGGTAATCATCTGTGCGGGCGGATAGATAATCTGATAACGATGCTTTTCAGCGGTGCCGAGATACAGTTTCAACCCTTTGGCGATAGCTAACTCATCCAGCCCCTGTTGCGTATAACGAGGCGTTTTCCAGCCGACAAAAATGCATAGCACGATCGCGGCCAGCAGCGCGCCGATATAACCGGCAGGAAGCTGGGTTACAGGCAATATCCCGAAGAGAAAAAGCCCTCCCCCCAGCGTCGCTAAAGGTCCAAAGATCACAGCAAAAAATAGCAGGCCCATCCCCCAGGCGCGCCGCATTTCCCGTGGATGGCATAAAAAGCGCAGCAGAAAAGTTAACATCGTCCCGCCGATCAGCATAAAGAGCGCAGCCGGGATGGTGAGCAGCGCGGCCTCAACGTTAACCCAGATACCGCAAATCACCGGCATCAGCAGTGCAATATAGATGCAGCGTCGCAGCGGCTGCGCCCATTTGCGAAACAGTTTCGCTCGCTGGGATTCACAGCGTTTCTCCTGCCGATCGCGGCCATTCTGCATCGACTTCTGATGGGCTACGCTGAGGTCGATATTCTTTCTTTTGCCTTTAAATAGCGTGCTTAATAGCTGTAGATCATCGCTGTTTAAGCGGCTGTTCCCCTCAACGGGCAAACGAGTCAGCATCTGTTTTTCGCCCGAGTCTGAAAGCCAGGGACTATGGGATTGATTTTCGTCCCCCTTCACCGCCATCCCACGCTTCGCTACCAGCCCCAAAAGGTCGCTACTAAAAGCGATATCATCATATTTACGCCGGATGAGAAAACGCAGATAGCCAGGCGACATCCCGGCAGGCAGCGAAAAGAGCGGCACGACCGGCGGCTTCCTCAGCCCGGCTTTGATCACGTGTTTTCGCCACCAAAGGCCGTAGTACAACGCCATCAGTAGCAACGGCAGCCATATCACACTGGTCTTCAGCGTCGGAATAAGGAGATGCACCAGCGGCAACGCGGCTTCCGGTGCCGGAGCAGCAGCAAGAATCGCCCGCGGCCAGGTATAGACAACGGTCAGCCCTTCCCCTTTTGCCAGCGGCCGCAGAGTACGCACGCTACCGTCGGGCAGAACCTCCGCATTGTGCTCCTTGGTCCCTGCGAATCCGGTATACACGTCAATAGAGCGCAGCCTGGCGTCTTTGGAGTCTACATTGAGATTATCGGCTGCTCCCGGCAGCTCCAGACGAAAGCTGGCCCTGGTTATCGGCCAGGCCCAGTCGTTTCCCGTCACGTTCCAGTAAAGCTCATCCCACTCGGGAAAGCGGCTGAAATGGTTACTGATCTGATAGCGAATCTCATAATTGTAGATCCCCGGCCTGAGGGTTTGTTGTGCGCTCCCAATACGCAACGTCAGCGTTTTGGCCTCTTTATCAAGGCTATAGAGCTCATATTCACCATCGCGCGAAACCGATTTAATCTCATAATCAACGCTGAAAATCTTGCCGTCCTGGCGGTTCCAGGTCAGCGGTAGCGTGCGGAAAATCCCTCTGCGGATCTCTTTTCCCAGCGCAAGCACCTTAATATTTTCTTGCATCTCCATGCTGCCATCCGGGTTAAAACGCGCCCGGGAGTCAAAAGAGAGAATATGCTCATACGCCGGGATCGCACCTGGCGGGAGCTGCGAGGCATCTTTGAGAATAATCACGTTATCTGAAGCGAATATGGCATTACTGGCCAAAAACAGCAGCAGCCCGAAAACACGCAGCAGGCGGGTGGACAAATTGAACATGCAATCACTCCATCCGAGGCGATTTGGCCTCTTCGGGAGAGTCCAGCTCAAAAAACACTTCTGTTTTAAAATTAAACAGCCGCGCAAGCAGCAGACTGGGGAAAGACTCCACCAGAATATTGAAATCGCGTACCGTACCGTTGAAGTAGCGGCGAGCCATTTGCAACTGCTCTTCTATTTCGCTGAGGGATTGTTGCAGGGAGAGAAAGTTTTCGCTGGCTCTGAGCTCAGGATAAGCTTCGCCGAGCGCAAATATGCGCCCCAGCGTGCCAGCGTAGCTGCGCTCGTTATCCGCTATCTGACGAGTATTGCCCACCAGTTCGCCACGCTGGCGGGATATCTCTTCCAGCAGTTCCTTTTCATGCTGCGCATAGCGTTTCACCAGGCTTAGCAGATTAGGTGCCAGGTCGTGACGACGTTTGAGCTGTACGGCAATGCCGCTCCAGGCTTCATCTTTGAAACGCTGCAGGGAGATAAAACGGTTATAGGTCATGACGACCCAGACGAGTACCACAACGATAATGGCCAGACCGATATACATTTCCATATGTTAAATCCATAAAATAGCAGGCAGCATTAATATTTTGCATGCACCTGCAATGATACCAAGGGTATCTATCCTGACACACTCGACCCCGTGGGGTAAATCGGGTTTAACTAACCGGGCATTTTTCGGTTAACCGGCTATATATAAAGAAAAAACCGCCGGCCCTGCCCAAAGCCTGTTGGCATTATTGGGCAAGACCGGCGGTCTTAAGTCAGCGCGCTGAGTTATTCAGCTGGTGCAGGCATTTTACCTTCAGGCGCTTTACGTTCTGTCAGATGCTTCTCAAAATTGGCATTAAACTGTTTTTTCTGTTCCGGCGTCAGAATGTTGTAAATCTTGTTCTGGGTTTCCAGACGGGCCAGCGCCATCTCTTTGTGCTGGGCTTCCATCTTATCAATCTGTGCTTCCGCCTTCGCTTTATCGAAGGTGTCGCTGGCGACCAGTTCATGCATCGCGCGGCGTTCATCCAGAGACGGACGCTTCATATTTTCACGCTGGCCTTTCATGATGTCGCGAATTTGCGTTTTCTGCGCATCGGTCAGGTTCAGACCTTTGAACATCATTTCGTGCGGGCCGCCTTTGCCTTTATGATGCATCATCGGCTTGCTGTCGGTTGGAGTGGCGGTAGCGTCTGCCGCGTGAGCCAGGTTAGCCGCGCCCAGAGCCAGAGTAGAGGCAACAAACAGTGCAGTAATCTTCTTCATAGTTCAATCCTTACTTTGCGTTATTCTTACGGCGCGTTGCCGTGTTGACGAGATAAACTTTACGACGTTTATCGTCAATTAGTCAGAGCAAGCGTAAAACAATGAAAGTGTAAAAAACATTTTCTCGCCAATTGTGGAGAAAATATGAAAAATAAGGAGAGAATTGCAAGGATAAATAATTAACAGGCTGTTTTATCGAGAAATTATGGAGATTATAAATCAGCAAAGATTAAAAACAAAGCATTTAACCAGGAATAATCTGCAATCAATCTTCAGCGCACAAAAAAATAAGATTAAGGCGGAAAGCCAATTACGCAATACCCCGCCGCCCGACCGGACGACGGAATATCTAGAACCGCTCCAGCATCAGCCCGGCCCGCTGGCCAAAAGCAACGCCAGGGTTGGGAAACAGCACATATTCCTGCGCTCTTTCCACCACGTAGCGGATATCGCCATCTTCGGCCAGCAGCGTACCGGCGGTGAACGACGTGAAGTTGAGCGTCTGCGCCGACATATGCAGTCGAAACAGTTCGCTGCTGCGGGTGATTTGCTGTATCACCCGGTAGCGCAGCGGCGTTTGCCCCTCCTCCAGCGTCATATCCCCCGCCAGTAGACGTGCCAACGCATGTTGGGTCGCAGCAAACTGATTCAGATCGTTGTCGCCAAACGGTAACGCCTTGCCTAACTCCAGCGTACAGGAAAGCGCAGCAAAACGTTCACAGCTGAAATGGGTAAAGGTGCCGCCCGGTTGCTGATGAAACACCAGCGCTTCCAGACCCGCCGCGCCCAGCCAGCGCAGAAAATCGTCATCCCACGGTTTATCCCGCGCCGGAAGCACGCCAAATCGAGGATGGAGCGAGCCGCGAATGGCGGTGTGTAAATCCAAATGCCAGCGTTCCCCCGAGCTTGCGGCATAAAACCGCGTCACTGCACGTTCTAACTGCCTGGCGCGAGCGGTTTCATCACTGGGACTAAACGCTCGCCAGCGCTCACCAAACATACGGTTGATATCACTGTGCACATAGCGCTTGTTCGCTCGCAAAGCCGGTGGATTACCGAGGATCACCAGCAGCCGCCAGCGTAGCGGTAGCTCTCCGCGAAATAGCTGACGCAGCAGTAAATCAGTGATTTCAACCGGTGCGGTTTCATTACCGTGAAGCCCGGCTGACAGCACCAGCGAACGATCGCAGGACTCATGGGGGATAAGCTGCAAAATACCGCAGTCAAGCCAGTGCCAGCGAAAGTGCGCAGTTTGGCCATGAAAATGGTGGGGTAAACGCCCCGCCAGGGTTAATGCCAGAAAGTCATCCACAACGCCTCCTTATTGCTGGAACGGATAGACCGCGCCGAGGCGCAGGATTTGCGTTAAGCGATCCAGCGCCTCACGCCCTTCTCGCAGCAACTGCGGGTCGGCAAGATCCGCCTGAGTCAGACGATCGCGGTAGTAGCGGTCCACCCAGTCATTAAGCGTCGCGAACAGCCCGTCGTTCATCATGACCGCCGGATTGACGGCCTTCAGCTCGCTTTCGTTCAGCACCACCCGCAAGCGCAGGCAGGCGGGGCCACCGCCGTTGGCCATGCTTTCACGCAGATCGTAGACCTGCAGCTCGTCAATGGGGTTATCCTCAGCCACCAGCCGGTTAAGATAGCGCCAGACACCCGGATGCTCCTGCGCTTCCAGCGGCAGAATCAGCCGCATCCCGCCTTCGGGTTTACTGAGCAACTGACTGTTGAACAGATAGGTTGCCACCGCATCTTCGACCGAGACCTGGCTTGCCGGTACGACGAGAGGCGTAAATCCAGGAACCTGCTGCGCCAGCTGTTGCAGCAGCTGCGGCTGATCAACAAACGCCTGCTCGTGGCAGAACAACACCTGCTGGTTGCTCACCGCGATGACGTCATTATGAAAAACGCCTTTATCGATCACCGCCGGATTTTGCCGGGCGAAAATCACCTGCCGGGGATTAACCTGGTTCAGGCGGGCAACGGCCTGGCTGGCCTCCAGCGTCTGCCGCGCCGGGTAGCGCTGCGGGTGGCTTTCGCCCCCTTGCTGGCGACCATAAATAAACAGCTGTACGCCCGGCGCACCATATTCGCCGCCGAGGCGATTATGGTTTGCCGCCCCCTCGTCGCCGAACAGCGAGACCTGAGGCAGCGCGCCGTGTACCGCAAAGTGCTGTTCATCAGGGAAAATAGCCCGCAGCAGCGCTTCGGTGGTCGGCGCTTCGCTGGCGCGGTGGAATTTATCATTCAGATTGGCGACGGTCAGATGCACCCGCCCGTCCAGGGAATCAGCGGACGGCGAGACCGTGGCGGCGTTCGCCACCCACATCGATGAGGCGGAGCTGACCGCTGACAATAGATCGGGGGCCTGGCACGCCGCTTTTTCCAGCACCTGCTCATCGCTGCCGGTAAAGCCAATCTGGCGCAGCAGCGGCAAATTTGGTCGCTCCTGCGGCGGGATCAGCGCCTGCGGATAGCCCGCGTCAGCAAGGGCCTTCATCTTCTTTAGCCCCTGCTTCGCTGCCAGATGCGGGTTCGACACCCGATAGCGATGTTTGGTCGATGCCTCGTTACCAAACGATAATCCCGCATAGTGGTGGGTCAGACCCGGCAGCCCATCAAAGTTCACTTCCCAGGCTTTCATTGGGTTGGCTCCTGCTGGAAATCCAGCCCTGGGCTTAGCGTTGCCGGTAGCGACAAATCCGGTGACTCCAGGCTCGCCATCGGCCAGGCGCAATAGTCTGCGGCATACCAGGCGCCAGGGCGATGGTTGCCGGAGGCGCCGGTGCCGCCAAACGGCGCGGTGCTGGCGGCTCCGGTCAGCGGTTTGTTCCAGTTAACAATCCCGGCCCGCGCCTCCAGCAGCAGACGGTCAAACTTCTCGCGTTCAGCGGAGATTAGCCCGCACGAGAGCCCAAAGCGGGTCGCGTTGGCAAGGGTAATCGCCTCGTCAAAGTCGTCATAGCGCCAGACACAAAGCAGCGGGCCGAACACCTCTTCATCAGCCACCTGCGCCACCTCGCTCATCTCGACGATGCCGGGCGTCAGCAGGGACGTTCCGGCCTGCAGCAAGCGCGGCTCCAGCAGCGTCTTGCCACCGTTTGCCACATGCGCCAGCCACGCCTGATGAACCTTTTGCGCCGCCTGCGCTGAAATTAACCCACCGAGGAACGGCTGTGGGTCAGCATCCCACGCATCGGGGATGAGTTTTTGTGACACTGTCACAAGCCGTTGCAGAAACGCATCGCCCGCCTCACCGCGTTTAACCAGCAGACGACGCGCGCAGGTACAGCGCTGTCCGGCGGTAATAAACGCCGACTGAATCGTCAGATGGACAGCGGCGTCGATATCCTGCGGCTCATCGACAATTAGTGGATTATTGCCGCCCATTTCGAGGGCGAGAATTTTTTCCGGCTGGCCCGCCAGCTGTTTGTGCAGCTGGAAACCAGTATGCGAGCTGCCAGTAAACAGCAGGCCGTCGATATCCGCCTGCCCGCTCAGGGCCTCGCCGGTTTCACGTCCCCCCTGCAGCAGGTTAAGCACGCCCGCAGGCAGACCCGCCTCGGCCCACAGCCTCACCACCGCCTCACCGCTCTGCGGGGTCAGCTCACTGGGTTTAAAAACCACGGTATTTCCCGCCAGCAGCGCCGGAACAATATGCCCGTTAGGCAGATGTCCGGGAAAATTATAGGGGCCAAACACTGCCAGTACGCCATGCGGGCGGTGGCGCAGCGTCGCGGCTCCGTCGGCCATTGCGGTCTGCGCCTCTCCCGTACGGCTATGATAAGCACTCACTGAAATAGCCACTTTATTGATCATCGCAGTGATTTCCGTTGCCGCTTCCCAGCGCGGTTTGCCGGTCTCCTGAGCAATGATCGCCGTTAATTCCGTCTTGTTCGCCTCCAGCAGCGCGGCAAACTTTTCCGCTATCGTCCGACGCGCAGCGAAGGGCTGACGCGCCCAAGCCGGAAACGCCTGACGGGCAGCGCTCACCGCCAGCGTAACCTGCTCGGTATCCGCATCATTACCCTGCCACAGCAGCGCCTGGCTCACCGGATTGTTTTTAGTTCGGGCCGGGCCGCGACCGCTTTGCCAATCGCCATTAATCCATAAACTCATGATTTTTTCTCCTCGGGGCACAGGCGAACCAGTCTGACCGGGTCGCCGACGTGGCATTTCAGGGCATCGAGTTCGCGCGCGCTTAACATTAAGCGATCGGTTTCCGGATCTGCGTGAATTAACATGGCGCGAAACTGCTGATATTGCTCATTGGCGACCAGACACACTGGCCACTCTCCAGGCGCTGGCTCTCCTTCTGCGACGGTGACCAGCCGGCTTTTGCGAATCGCCCTGACGCGGTTAATTTCACACTCCAGCGTCGGACCGCCGTCGAAGATGTCGACGTAATTAAGATAGCGGAAGCCCTCTTTCTCCAGCACCGCGCGGGCCGGGGCCGTTTGCGGATGGACCTCGCCGATCACCGCGCGCGCCTCATCGGATAGAAAGTCGATGTACAGCGGATGCTTCGGCATCAGCGCGGCAATAAATGCCTTTTGTCCGGTGCCGCACAGGTAATCAGCGCGGGAAAATTCCATCGCAAAGAAACGTTTGCCGAGGCTTTCCCAGAACGGCGAATAGCCATGCTCATCGATAACCCCACGCATCTCCGCCACCACTTTTTCGTTGAAGCGCTCGCGGAACGCGGCCATAAACAAAAAGCGCGATTTCGACAGCAGGTAGCCGTTGCCCTCTTTGCGCCATTTCGGGTCGAGAAACAACGTACACAGTTCGCTGCTGCCAGTATGGTCGTTACTGAGAAACAGCGTCGGCAAGGCGTTATAGACGTTAAGCTCTTTCGAAGCATGGACCTGGGTCCCGACGCGGTAGTTGTACCAAGGATCGTTCAGCCCAACGGCAACCTCGATAGCGCAAATCCCCGCGACCGCGCCGCTGGTGCAATCCTCAAGTACGAACACATAGCCCTGTTCGCTTTTCGGCAGCTCACCGCGCCAGGTCATCTGCGAGCGCTCAATCCGCGCAGCGAGCGTCGCCTCATCAGCCGGAAGCGACGTCAGGCCGCCGCCGGTCTCGCCCGCCAGGGTCATCAACCCCGGCAGATCCCCTTTTTCAACAGGACGGATCACCATCATGATGAGACCCCCGCAAGAAAGTGTTTGCAGGCCAGCTCAAAGCGATCCAGCCCGCTGTTAACCTCTTCTTCACTGACAATTAGCGCGGGCGCAAAGCGCACCACGTTCGCACCAGCAATCAGGATCATCAGCCCATCTTCCGCCGCCTGGTTGCTGATAGCCTTCGCCTTCCCGGCATATTCCTCTTTCAGCACGCAGCCAATCAGCAGCCCCAGACCACGGATCTCTTTAAACAGGCCGTAACGCGCGTTAATGGCGTTGAGTCGTTCGCTAAACCACTGATGGCGCTGCTTAACGCCGTTGAGCACGGCTGGGGTATTGACGATGGATAACACCTCTCCAGCCACCGCGCAGGCCAGCGGGTTGCCGCCGTAGGTGGTGCCGTGGGTACCGACGGTCATTACGCTCGCGCAATGCTCCGTAGCCAGCAGCGCGCCAATCGGGAAACCACCGCCCAGCGCTTTAGCGGTCGAAAGCACGTCCGGCGTGACGCCATAGTGCATATAGGCGTACAGCTCACCGGTGCGTCCGACGCCAGTCTGCACTTCATCGAAAATCAGCAGTGCGTTATGCGCATCGCATAGCTCGCGCAGACCGCGCAGGAAATGGGGATCGGCTGGCACTACGCCGCCTTCCCCCTGCATTGGCTCGACAATCACCGCGCAGGTATCGTCATTAATCAGCGCTTTTGCCGAATCAAGATCGTTGTAAATAGCGTGCTGAATTTGCGGCGGCAACGGCGCGAAGTCCTGCGAATAGGCGGGCTGGCCGCCAGCGGAAACGGTGAACAACGTGCGGCCATGGAAGGCATTTTTGAACGCGACAATGCCGCTTTTCTGGCTACCGAAATGGTCGTGAGCGTATTTACGCGCCAGCTTGAGCGCCGCTTCGTTGGCTTCAGCCCCCGAGTTACAGAAAAAGACCCGGTCGGCAAAGGTGGCGTCAATCAGCTGTTTAGCCAGGCGCAATACCGGTTCATTGGTATAGCCGTTACCGGTATGCCAGAATTTCCCCGCCTGGTCGGTCAGTGCCTTCACCAGTTGAGGATTCGCGTGGCCGAGGGCATTAACCGCAATACCGCCGGCAAAATCGATATACTCTTTTCCCTGCTGATCCCACAGGCGTGAACCTTCGCCACGTACCGGAATAAAAGCCGCTGGCGCGTATACAGGCATCATCCATTCATCAAAGTTGCTACGCGTAATTGACTGAGACATATCGACCTCTTCCGGTAAATAAAAAGTTTAAATAATGTTAATAAATATGGTTATCACGGTGTAAATGTAGATTGCACGGTTCGTGCCAGCCAGAGGAAAAAATGCATAAATCGAGGTCAACAACGAAATATCAACAAGTTACAAAAGCCACTTATTCACACAAAATGCATAAAAAGTGAATAAAAATATCACGTGAGCCTTTTGCAGTGGAAAAAAAAGAAAGATTATGCAGAGGTAAGATATAATTCTGTAATTGTGATCCTCTACGAAATTTATCGGTAATATTCGCCCTTTTTTGGCGCATCGCGTTCCAGAATGGTGCACAGTTTGTGCAAACGGGCTATGGGCTACCGACCACAGCAATTGGCAGATTGACTGCTCCCCGCCCTAAAGGGCGAGAATTCCCACTTCACGGAACCGAACCTAAGCCGCTTTATGCGATTCAGGATTTACAGGCTCTCCGTGGGCTAACACTGCCAGCCCGGCAGCTTTGATATTACGGGCCGCGTTAACGTCACGATCATGGTCTGCGCCGCATTCTGGGCAGTGCCATTTACGAACATCAAGAGGCATCTTTTGCAGGGTGAAACCGCAACAGCTACAGCGTTTTGAGGACGGGAAAAACGGGTCGATTGCGACCACTGAACGCCCGGCCCATTCGCCCTTATATGCCAGCTGGCGCGTGAACTCACCCCAGCCTGCGTCTGCTATCGCTTTAGATAGCGACGGGTTGCGGAGCATGTTCTTCACCTTGAGGGATTCGACGCAAACGACTTGGTTATCGTTAATCAGTTTGCGGGTGGCCTTGTGCAAGACATCCATTCGGCAATCGGCAATTTTCGCGTGGAGTAGGGCCACCTTTAAGCGGGCTTTGGCGCGATTTTTCGAGCCTTTGGCCTTTTTACTTAAACGGCGCTGGAGTAGCGCCAGGCGTGCCGCGTATTTAGCGGTATGGCGGGGATTGCCGGACTTGAATCCGGTATCGGTGACGAATAAATCTTTTAAACCAACATCAATACCGACCATGGAAGCGATGATCGGCAGTGATACAGGCTCAAACTCGCAGAGGCACGAAACAAAGTACCGCCCGGCGGTATCTTTGCTGATCGTGACCGTGGAAGGGACAAATGGCAAAGGGCGACTCCAGCGCACGTCTAAAGGCGCTTTGCTCTTTGCCATGTACAACTTGCCATCACGGTATTTAAACGCAGCATCGGTGAGCGTAGCGGCCTGTTTATGGCGTTTGCTTTTGAATGTCGGGTATCTGGCACGTCCGGCGAAAAAGTTTGAGAATCCGGCTTGTTGGTGGCGCAAGGCTTGCTGTAGCGGCACGCTGGAAACGTCGTTGAGCCAGGCAAATTCTGGCTCCTTTTTCAGTGCTGTTAAGCGGGTGCTGGCTTGCGTATAGCCGATTTTCTCCTGGCGCTCATAGTACGCGTCAGTGCGCCAGCGAAGGATGCTGTTATAGATAAAACGCACGCACCCGAACGTTTGAGCCAAAAGCTCAACCTGATCGGGTGTTGGATAGAATCGATATTTATAGGCGCGTTTCATAGGGCTAATAAAATACGCTGAAAAATATAAGCGATGTTGACGAAGGTCAACAAAAATTACGCAGTTACCGCGCTTATATCCCCCCCCGATTGGGCGAGGTCTTACGCGCAAATTGATAAAACGTCTAAGCGCAGCCAGACCGGCGAATTTCTGCTACCATCCCTGCACTATTCACCTTGCACAGTGGCAGCAACTATGAAATTTGTCTCCTTTAATATCAACGGCCTGCGTGCCCGCCCGCATCAGCTGGCCGCCATCATCGACAAACACCAGCCCGACGTCATCGGCCTGCAGGAAACCAAAGTTCACGACGATATGTTTCCGCTTGAAGACGTGGCGAAGCTTGGCTACAACGTTTTTTATCATGGGCAGAAAGGTCATTACGGCGTCGCGCTTCTGACCAAAGAAACGCCTGTCTCCGTACGTCGCGGTTTCCCAAACGACGGTGAAGAGGCCCAGCGCCGCATTATCATGGCGGAAGTCCCTTCCCCATTTGGCAACGTCACGGTCATTAACGGCTACTTCCCGCAGGGTGAAAGCCGCGATCATGAAACCAAATTCCCGGCGAAAGCGGCGTTTTATCAAAATCTACAAAACTACCTGGATACCGAGCTGAACAAAGAAAATCCGGTGCTGATCATGGGCGATATGAATATCAGCCCCACCGATTTGGATATCGGTATCGGCGAAGAGAACCGCAAGCGCTGGCTGCGTACCGGCAAATGCTCGTTCCTGCCGGAAGAGCGTGAATGGATGGAGCGTCTGCTGGGCTGGGGTCTGGTCGATACATACCGCCATGCAAACCCGCAGGACAACGAGCATTTCTCGTGGTTCGATTACCGCTCGAAGGGCTTTGATGACAACCGCGGCCTGCGTATCGACCTGCTGCTGGCGAGTAATCCGCTGGCGCAGCGTTGTGTCGAAACCGGCATTGACTATGAGATTCGTGGCATGGAAAAACCGTCCGACCACGCGCCGGTTTGGGCAACCTTCAAACCATAAATCTCTCCCTGCATCAGGCTCTCTGCCCCGGAGAGCCTGAGCCATATCAAAAAAGCCGCGGTAATAGATTGTGAACGGCGGCAAACTATTATACTGTCGCGCGCACTTTTACCGCCCGCGCAAGACAGGAGAACCCAATGCAAAAGAAGCCGTCATAAAGCAGAATATAAGCTGCTTTTTGTTGTGGTCGTATTGAGCATTGTCGCCTGTATTATTCAGCAGTCGGGTTTTACCGAGCTGGTGACTCATTTTCATCATCTGCGCGAGGTTATCCTTCAGAGCGGAACCTTCGGCTATACGCTCTATATTCTGCTGTTTATTATCGCAACCTTGTGTTTGATGCCAGGAAGTATTTTGGTTATTGCCGGAGGGATTATTTTTGGCCCGCTGCTGGGCACCGTACTATCGCTGCTTGCCGCGACCGTCGCCTCTTCGCTTTCGTTTCTGTTTGCCCGCTGGCTGGGCCGCGATCTACTGTTAAAATATGTCGGACGGACGGCGATATTTCAGGCAATCGAAAAAGGTATCGCTCGTAGTGGAACCGATTTTTTAATTCTGACGCGGCTGATCCCGTTATTCCCTTATAATATTCAAAATTACGCCTATGGCCTGACGGCTATTCCGTTCTGGTCATTTACCTTTATTTCCGCCATCACTACCTTACCCGGCATATTTATATATACGCTGATGGCCAGCGAGCTTCTCCGCGACGGTATTACGCCCCTCTTTGTACTTAAACTGACTCTCGCTGGTCTGGCCTTATTTGCCCTGATACAGGCGGCGAAAAGATACGCCCGCTACCGGCGAATCGATACCGAACAACGACAGGCTGACGATGAAAAATTATAACGCGTACTATCGGGCGGCGATCGGCATCGTGCTGATCGTCGCCCTGCTGGCCTGGTGGCTGGTACCTGGCGTAAATACGTTTATGCAGCACAGCCTCGCGGCTTTTGCCACACTCGATCAGCAGGCGATTGAGCGCTTTATCGACTCCTGGGGTCCACAGGCGGCGCTCGTTTCCTTCGCACTGATGGTTCTGCAAGCTATCATCGCCCCGCTTCCCGCGTTCCTGATCACCTTCGCCAACGCGTCGCTGTTCGGCGCCTTTTGGGGCGGCGTGCTCTCATGGGTGAGCTCCATGACCGGCGCGGCGCTATGCTTTTTTATCGCCCGGGTATTGGGTCGCGAGGTGGTGGAGAAACTCACCGGTAAAAGCGTGTTGCAGAGTATGGATGGCTTTTTTACCCGCTACGGCAAACACACCATCTTAATTTGCCGCCTGCTGCCGTTCGTCCCTTTCGACCCGGTGAGCTACGCCGCCGGACTCACATCGATACGCTTTCGCCACTTTATGCTGGCCACCGGTGTCGGCCAGCTACCCGCGACAATTGTCTACTCCTGGGCCGGTAGCCTGCTCACCGGCGGCACCTTCTGGCTGGTGACCGGTTTATCGATTCTATTTGCGCTGGCAATTGTGGTGGTCGTCGCAAAAGCCCTCTATCTTGAACAGCAAAAGAGGAGTTCACGATGAGCTTACCGCCCCTGAAGTCAATTCCCCTGATCTTACGCCCGCAGGCCTGGCTGCACCGCCGCCACTACGGCGAAGTACTCAGCCCTATCCGCTGGTGGGGGCGCATTCCGCTGGTGTTTTACCTGGTATCGATGTTCGTCGGCTATCTGGAGCGCAAACGCTCACCCCTCGACCCGGTACTGCGATCGCTGGTCAGCGCCCGCATTGCGCAGCTCTGCTTGTGCGAGTTTTGTATTGATATTACCAATATGAAGCTGGCGGAACGTACCGGCAGCAGTGACAAGCTACTGGCGGTCGCCGACTGGCGAAACAGCGCATTGTTCAGCGAGCGTGAGCGGCTGGCACTGGAGTATGCCGAAGCCGCCAGCATGACGCCTCCGGTCGTCAACGATGCGCTGCGCAGTAAAATGGCCGCGCAATTTGATGCCCAGGCGCTGACCGAACTCACGGCGCTTATCGGTTTACAGAACCTGTCGGCGCGCTTTAATTCGGCGATGGCGATCCCCGCACAGGGGCTATGCCAGATCCCAACCGATTCAAAACCATAAGGAGTGGTTATGCGCAGTTTGTTGATCCTGGCTTTACTATTGCTCTCTCCATTGACTGCCAGCGCCAACTGGCAATCCACACAACAAGAAGCCCGCGGTCAGACGGTATGGTTTAACGCCTGGGGTGGAGATCCGGCGGTCAACCGCTATCTCGATTGGGTCAGCGGCGAAGTAAAGCGTGATTACGCCATCGACCTGCGCATCGTGCATATCGCCGACGCCGCAGACGCAGTTAAACGCATCCAGACCGAATCCCGGGCCGGGCGCAGTCAAGGTGGTTCCATCGATCTGCTGTGGGTAAACGGCGAAAACTTCCGCACTCTGAAAAGCGCAAATCTACTGCAAACTCAATGGGCGGAAACGCTGCCCAACTGGCGCTTTGTCGATACGCAAAAACCGGTACGTGAAGATTTCTCCATTCCCACCGACGGCGCGGAATCACCGTGGGGCGGCGCGCAGCTCACCTTTATCGCCCGCCGCTCACAAACGCCTGATGCTCCCAAAAATGCGCAGGAACTGCTGACGTTCGCCGCCGCGCATCCCGGTAGCGTCACCTATCCGCGCCCGCCAGATTTCACCGGCACCGCTTTTCTCGAACAACTGCTGCTGACGCTGACCCAACAACCCGATGCCCTGAGCCAGCCGCCGCAGGAGGCCACCTTCGCCGCCGTGACCGCGCCGCTGTGGCAGTATCTCGACCATCTTCACCCTCTGCTGTGGCGTCAGGGCCGCGACTTCCCGGCCTCGCCCGCCCGTATGGATACGATGCTGACGAGCGGTACGCTCAAGCTTTCATTGACCTTCAACCCGCTTCACGCGCAGCAAAAAGCAGCCAGCGGCGAACTACCGGAGGACAGCTACGGTTTTGGCTTCACGAAGGGCATGCTCGGTAACGTCCACTTTGTGGCGATCCCAGCCAACGCACGCGCCACGGCGGGCGCAAAAGTGGTCGCCAATTTCCTGCTCTCGCCCGAAGCGCAACTGCGCAAAGCTGACCCGGCAATATGGGGCGACCCCAGCGTGCTGGATCCGGCGAGTTTAACGGATACTCAGCGCCAGGCCTTTAACGCCGTTGTGCCGCAAAATATGCCGCCGATGCTGGGCGAACCGCACGCAGCCTGGGTTGATGCGCTGGAGCAGGAATGGCTGCGCCGCTACGGTACGCACTAACGCTGCTAACCTGGGGAGCGGTGGCGCTGATCTATTTGCCGCTGCTCCCGGCGGCTTCACTGATGGCGCTGCCAGCACTGCGCCTCTCCTGCTGGCAGGCGCTGTTTGCCGATCCACAGTTCACTCAGGCGTTAACGGCGACTCTGGTTTCGACGCTGCTGTCGGTTGGCGGCGCGCTGCTTATCACCGCCACTGTTGTTGCCGCACTCTGGCCATCGACTGGCTGGCAACGGCTGGTGAGAAGGCTTCCGCTGCTGCTGGCGGTGCCCCACATCGCTTTCGCCACCGCTGCCCTGCTGCTGTTTGCCGAGGGCGGCTGGCTCTATCGCCTCTGCCCCTTTTTATCCCCCACGGTCGACCGCTACGGCATCGGTATGGGCCTGACGATGGCGGTTAAAGAGAGCGGTTTTCTGTTGTGGGTGGTTTATGGCCTGTTGGGTGAGAAGCGTCTGGCCGGGCAGGCCACTGTATTGAAAAGCCTCGGTTATGGTCGCTGGCAGTGCCTGAATTGGCTGGTTTTACCGACGCTGCTTCCGTCGCTGTCGATAGTGCTGCTGGCGACCACCGCCTGGAGCCTTTCGGTGGTGGACGTCGCGCTGGTGATCGGCCCCGGCAACCCGCCGACGCTGGCGGTGCTGGCATGGCAATGGCTAAACCAGGGCGATGATGCACAGCAGGCCAAAGGCGCTATCGCCAGCCTGGTCTTGCTGTTGATCCTCGCCGTTATGGCGACCGGGGCATATGGCGCGTGGCATCTCTGGCGTCGGCGAATACCGCGCGTTGAGGGAATGCGTCAACCGCAGCCGCGAGCGCTGGCGGGGAAAACGTTCGCCATTTTCCTGCCACTGTGCGGCGTGGTCTGCGCCCTGTTTCTCGCGGCCGTCGCGCAAAATACCCAGCCGGTCAGCGAGAGCGTCAGCAATAGTTTATGGTTGGGGATATGCTCAGCGCTTATCGGAGCGGTGATTTGCCTGCTATGGCTGGAGCTTGGACCCTCCCGCGTCAGTGGATGGATTTGGCTACCGCTGGTTCTGCCCGCGTTACCGCTGGCGGACGGGCAATATCAGCTGGCGCTGTATGCATGGCTGGATGGCGAGTGGCTCACCGTTTTGTGGGGACATCTGCTGTGGGTGGTGCCGTGGATGCTGTTTATCCTGCGCCCGGCGTGGCGTAGTCTCGACCCGCGCACGGTGCTGGTTGCGCGCACCCTCGGCTGGCAACGGGGGCGCATTTTCTGGCTGGTCACTCTGCCCTCGCTAACGCGCCCTTTGTTGACCGCGCTGGCGGTTGGCTTTTCAGTGAGCATCGCGCAATATCTGCCAACTCTGTGGCTGGGGGCCGGACGTATTCCAACGCTCACCAGCGAAGCCGTGGCCCTGAGCAGCGGCGGTGATACGGCAACCCTCGCCGCCCAGGCGTTATGGCAGCTTCTTTTACCGGCGATTTTCTTTGCCCTCACCGCCCTGCTGGCCTGGCTGACGGGCCGCTATCGACAAGGATTACGCTAATGTTGACCGTCAAAAACTTAACCCTGGAGCTCGATAAACAGTCGCTGCTGCGCAATGTGGATTTTTCAGTGGTTCCCGGTGAAGTCCTGACGCTGATGGGGCCATCCGGTAGCGGAAAGTCGACCCTGTTTGCCTGGATGGTGGGTGTGCTGGAAGAGAATTTCCGCGCCTCCGGCGAACTATGGCTGGATAACCAGCGCTGCGATAATTTGCCAATCGAGCGGCGACGCATCGGTATTTTGTTTCAGGATGCGCTGCTGTTCGACCACTTCAGTGTGGGGCAAAATCTGCTGCTAGCGCTTCCTGCAGACATTAAAGGGATGCAGCGAAAAACGCAGGTGGAACAGGCGCTGGAGCGCGCCGGGCTGGCGGGTTTCTATTCCCGCGATCCAGCGACGCTTTCCGGCGGCCAGCGCGCGCGGGTCAGCCTGCTGCGGTCCCTGCTGGCCCGACCGCGAGCGCTGCTGCTGGATGAACCGTTTAATCGCCTCGACGTTGACCTGCGCGCCGACTTTCGCCAGTGGGTATTCGACGAACTGGCACGTCTGGCGATCCCTGCGGTGCTGGTCACCCATGACAGCCAGGATACTCCCATTGGGGGGCGCTGTTTGCATATGAGCCTCTGGCATTGAAAGCCTGCGCTATCGCAAAGAATTATTCACTGATAACGCGGAGAATTGCCGCTCAATTTTCTACTGTCGGGCATTTCGATGAAACGTGTTTCTCAATTGACCGCACTCGCCCTACTGATGGGGCTTGCTGCTACTTCCACCCTCGCCGCTGAAACCATGCCAACGCTCACGCTTTCCACCCTGCAACAGCAAAACGGCGTCGCTATTGATACGCGTCTCAGCGCTTTCTATAACGGTTGGCCGCAAAGCGCCAACGGCCCGCAGGGCCATGAACCTAAAGCGCTTAACCTTTCCGCCAACTGGCTTGGTGCCATGAGCGACGAGCAAATCAGCGACTGGGCTAAGCAACATAATTTACAGGCGACAACGCCGATTGCGCTGTACGGCAATGCGGACGACAACGCCAAAGTCGCAGCACGGCTTCAGGCCGCCGGATTTACCCATCTCAGCACGCTCGGCGATGCCTTGAGTCAGTCAGATCGGCTGCAAAAGCTGCCGCATTTTGAGCAACTGATTTATCCGCAGTGGCTGCACGACCTTCAGCAGGGTAAAAAGGTGACCGCAGCCCCTACCGGACAATGGAAGGTGTTTGAAGCCGCCTGGGGCGCGCCGAAGTTTTATTTGCTCAACCATATTCCGGGTGCCGGTTATATCGACACCAGCGAGGTTGAAAGCGAGCCGCTGTGGAATAAAGTCTCCGACGAGCAGCTTAAAGCGATGCTGGCAAAACACGGTATTCGCCATGACACCACGGTGATTCTGTACGGTCGAGACGTGTATGCCGCAGCCCGCGTGGCGCAGATCATGCTGTATGCCGGGGTGAAAGATGTGCGCCTGCTCGATGGCGGCTGGAAAACCTGGTCCGATGTCGGGCTGCCGGTCGAGCGCGGAACGCCGCCGAAACAGAAATCCGAGCCGGATTTCGGCACGACGATTCCGGGTCAGCCACAGCTGATGCTCAATACCGAACAGGCTCGCGCCCTTCTGCATCGTCAGGACGCTTCGCTGGTAAGCATTCGTTCCTGGCCGGAGTTTATTGGCACCACCAGCGGCTACAGCTACATCAAGCCGATGGGTGAGATTGCCGGTGCCCGCTGGGGGCACGCCGGAAGCGACTCCACTCACATGGAGGATTTCCATAATCCGGACGGCACCATGCGCAGCGCCGATGATATCGCTGCGATGTGGAAATCATGGAATATTCTGCCGAGCCAGCAGGTCTCTTTCTACTGCGGCACCGGCTGGCGCGCCTCAGAAACGTTTATGTACGCCCGGGCAATGGGCTGGCAAAACGTCTCGGTGTACGACGGTGGCTGGTACGAGTGGAGCAGTAATCCGAAAAACCCGGTTTCTCGCGGGGAGCGCGGTCCGGACAGCAGTAAGTAATTCGCTTATTAGCAACATGCGCCGCCGGGAAACAGCTTTGCTGCGTGCTGCTTCCCGGAGGCGATGCTACGCATCTGTCCGGGCTACCGGACCGCAGACGACGGTGAACCCGCCGCCCGGCATCAAACATGCTCACTAAACTCCCACCTGTTTAAGTGTGACATAACCACTCCACACCCGCGTAAAGGTCGTCAGCCAGCACAGCGCGCCAAAAATCCACGCCAACCAGGCAAACCATTCAGGGAACAGGCAGCCCAGCACAAACAGCGCGATGGTCTCCGTCCCTTCCGTTAGTCCGCCAATATAATAAAACGATTTATGGGCATAGCCCGGATTATCTATCTGATGCTTCGCCGCCAGCGCAGCAAAGGCCAGAAAGCTGCTGCCGGTACCGATAAAAGCAAACAGCAGCCAGCCGCCCGCCAACGCATTGTGCGTCGGGTCGGCGAGGATAAAGCCAAACGGCACCAGCGCGTAAAACAGGAAATCGAGCGAAATATCCAGAAAGCCGCCTGCGTCGGTCAGCCCGCGCCGCCGGGCCAGCGCGCCGTCTAAACCGTCCAGCAGGCGGTTGAATACTATCGCCGCCAGCGCCGCCTGATACCAGCCCAGCGCCAGGAACGGCAGCGCCAGCACGCCAATCGCAAAACCAAACAACGTCAGGCCATCGGGAGAAATTGCAGGGCGATCCAGCAGCGCGGCGATGGCGTTGAGCACGGGTTTAAGTCGAGGATGTAAATGGCGGTCAAGCACGGAGTCTCTCCAGCGGGTTTAGGGTTGTTTGAACGGCAGGAAGGCGGTGATAATAGGCCATTATCCCGCACAGAGCGATGATTCACATGCTAAAAACCATTGATGTTGTTGCCGCCATTATCGAACGCAACGGGCAAATTTTGCTGGCACAACGGCCTGCGCACGCCGACCAGCCGGGGATGTGGGAATTTGCCGGTGGTAAAGTCGAGCCAGGCGAAACACAAGCTCAGGCGCTGACCCGTGAGCTTCAGGAAGAACTCGGGATCGTCGCCCAACCGCAATGCTATATCGCCAGCCATCAGCGCGAAGTCTCCGCCCGCCTGATTCACCTTCACGCCTGGTGGGTCCCGCAATTTAGCTGCGAGCCAACAGCCCACTACCACAGCCAGCTACGCTGGTGCTCGCCGCAGGAAGCCTTAACCTTCAATCTTGCGCCAGCCGACATCCCCCTGCTGGAAGCCTTTATCGCCCAACGTGCATCTCTCCTTTCCCGCTAATTTTGTCAGGCTATTGTCATCGTTTTTGATTATGACCAAAGCCTAATTATAAATTTTGCTTTCTGGACAATTTTTCCTTGCTTAACTAACGATTCCCGGTGGTATAGTCGGAAAATCGGCCTTTTCAAGAGCCGAATCATAATAAATAAATGCAATCACAATCATAAGGGGAACTTATATCAATGGATCAGACGTGCACTCTGGAAGGTTTTCTCGCCCGCGTTCAACAGCGCGATCCAAATCAAACTGAATTTGCTCAGGCAGTCCGCGAGGTGATGACCACCCTGTGGCCTTTCCTTGAGGAAAATCCGCGCTATCGTCAGCTGAATTTGCTTGAACGTCTGGTTGAACCAGAGCGTGCTATCCAGTTCCGCGTTGTTTGGGTTGATGACCGTAATCAGGTTCAGGTAAACCGCGCATGGCGCGTGCAGTTCAACTCCGCTATCGGCCCGTACAAGGGCGGTATGCGTTTCCACCCATCGGTAAACCTATCGATTCTGAAATTCCTCGGTTTTGAACAAACCTTCAAAAACGCCCTGACCACCCTGCCTATGGGCGGCGGTAAAGGCGGTAGCGACTTCGATCCTAAAGGCAAGAGCGATGGCGAAGTGATGCGTTTCTGCCAGGCGCTGATGACCGAACTGTATCGTCATCTTGGCCCGGATACCGACGTTCCGGCAGGTGATATCGGCGTAGGCGGTCGTGAAGTGGGCTTTATGGCCGGGATGATGCGCAAGCTCTCCAACAACAGCGCCTGTGTGTTCACTGGTAAAGGCCTCTCCTTCGGCGGCAGCCTGATTCGTCCGGAAGCAACCGGTTACGGCCTGATCTACTTCACCGAAGCAATGCTGAAACGCCACGGTTTGGGCTTTGAAGGCGCTCGCGTCGCAGTTTCCGGCTCGGGCAACGTCGCGCAATATGCCATTGAGAAAGCGATGGAGCTTGGCGCGCGCGTTATTACGGCTTCCGACTCTAACGGCACCGTGGTTGACGAAGCTGGCTTCACCAAAGAAAAACTGGCCCGCCTGATCGATATTAAAGAACGCAGCCATGGTCGCGTAGCCGATTACGCCCGCGAATTCGGCCTGACCTATCTTGAAGGCAAGCAGCCGTGGGGCGTACAGGCAGATATCGCGCTGCCGTGCGCAACGCAGAACGAGCTGGACGTCGATGCTGCCCGTCAGCTGATTGCTAACGGCGTGAAGGCCGTCGCGGAAGGCGCCAACATGCCAACCACTATCGCGGCAACCGACCTGTTCCTCGAAGCGGGCGTCCTGTTCGCGCCGGGTAAAGCGGCTAACGCCGGTGGCGTGGCAACCTCTGGCCTGGAAATGGCGCAGAACGCCGCGCGCATGGGCTGGAAAGCGGAGAAAGTTGACGCTCGCCTGCATCACATCATGCTGGACATCCACCACGCCTGTGTGGAATACGGCGGTGAAGCGAAGCAGACCAACTACGTTCGCGGCGCGAATATCGCCGGTTTCGTGAAGGTCGCTGACGCCATGCTGGCTCAGGGTGTGATTTAAGACACCGATAACGCCTCACCGAAACAGGTGGGGCGTTTCTTTTTTATTACTTAACTTCTTTATGGCAATGGATAATAGCTGCTTTCCAGACCACACTGCGTGATTAACTGTTTCGCCAATGCTTGCGCCTCTGCAATTTCCTCCGGTGACATCGACCATTTTATTCTCAGCATAGCCCCCACTGGGCCATAAATAAGCGCCCATGCCCATGCATCGACATTACTTTTTTCGGTCCCGCATCCACGGTGATACAGCGTAGAAAGTGCATATTGAGCTTCTTTATCGCCCCTGAGCGCCGCCCGCATGCACCAGGTAAAACCTTGCTCCTCGTCCTTCTCTACGCCCTCTCCGCCTTCCAGATAGATCTTATGCAACATAAATGCCGCATCGATATCCTCGCCTTGTTCAAAGGCCTGCGTAAACCAGTAAACAGCCTGACGATAATCAGCAAGGTGATTTTTATACAACTGCGCAAGGTTAAACAGGCTGCCCTTATCGCCGTTTTCTGCCGCAAGCGTGAACCATTTACATGCCTGATTGAAGTCCTGACCCACGCCATTCCCATCTTGAAACATAATGGCCACGTTACTTTGTGCTACTGCCATCCCCTGTAATGCTGCGGCATGGAAATAATGAAAAGCCATACGACTGTTTTGCTCCACACCGACACCATCAAAGTAGAGCGCCCCGAAGGCAAACTGTGCATGGCTGTAGTTCTGTTCGACCGCGAGACTTAGCCAATAAAACGCCTGTTTCGCATCGCAGTTGGTAATTTCACCGAGCCGATGCATATCACCAAGATAAAATTGCGCACGATAATCGTTTTGTTCAGCGGCTTTACTAAACCATTCAGAGGCCAGGGTGTAATTCTGCGAGATGCCCTGCCCGTAATAATATTTACGCCCAAGAGAATATTGTGCATTAACAAAGCCCAGGATGGCCGATTGATAACACCATTCAAACGATTTTTGGAGATCTTTTTCCACCCCCAGCCCATCCCGGTAGAGAATACTCAGATTATGTTGCGCGGTATAATCCCCCTGATCCGCCGCCTTGAGATACCACTTCCTGGCCTGGTGATAATCCTGCGCGACGCCCCAGCCATGAAAGTACATGATTCCCAGCTCATTTTGCGCGGTAGCGTAGCCACTCTCTGCGCTTTTAACGCACCAGGCAAAAGCCTTAACCAGATCTGAGTCAACCCCCATCCCGTCACGTAACATTTTTGCTACTTCGAGCTGTGACCAGTTATGCCCCTGTTCAGCAGCTTTAAGATACCACTCAAACGCCAACATCTGATTCTGCTCAACACCAGAGCCTGACTGATACATAGACCCCACAGTATATTGCGACATGTCATCACCCTGCAGCGCGGCCTGCATAAACCATTTAAACGCTTCTTGCGCATTTGCTTCAACGCCAACACCATCACGATACATAGTCCCTAGATTGTGCTGAGCACAAATATGGCCCGCCTCTGCCGCACGCATATACCAGAATGCGGCCTGGATACCATCTTTTTCAACATCAGCGCCAACATAATATTTTCCCGCGAGCTTGTTATATGAAAAAACATGGCCCTGCTCTGCAGCTCTTAGATAGCTGCTAACCACCATTGACGATGCGTAACCATTATTCTGCACGTTCATCGCGGTAATTAACTTGCGATAACTTTGTTTATGTACGACGGCCAGCGCATGAAAACGGTCGGACAAAGACCACGCGCGGCGTTCTTTATCCGGTTTATATGACCATTCAACCAATTCTGTGAGCTGACATAAAAACGAAACCGACAGCGGAAGCTGATCAATCTGCATCAGCAGCGCGAAATCGAACCACTTCTTACTTTTCTCGTTATCCCGTAAGGAATAATAGCTATCTTTAATTTTATCGCCGCATTCAACTTCATCACTAGCCGACATCTCGGCAAAGAAAAAAGGTGCAATCTCTTTTTCAATTTTACGATACAGAATACAGCCTTCGTTTATCGCCGTCTGGATCGTGGCCTGAGCGCCTCCCGCAACCAGGTGCCAGCGGAAGGTTTTTGCCGCAGCTAATACCAGCAACGGACGCGATAGTTGGTGCAGGTTGAGCAACAGCTCCTCCTCAAAACGTATGCGCGATTTCAGGTCCAGAAGTTCGAGTTCATACAAAGCGCTTTCTAGCTGCTTCTGCGCATTTTCCGGGAGCTTTTCATTCGCCAGAAACAGGCGCTCCAGTACATTTTGCCAGGTCAAAGACGCGCTCACCGCGCCCGGCGCTCGAGGATGGGTTCGTATTTGCGGCTGAGGGATATCAGCAAGATCTTGACGAACCGGAATATTATCTCGCTCTGCTTCATCCGGGAAAAAATCATCGCTCTTTTCCCAGCTCAGAGCCGCTTCATAGGCACTTCTTAGCCGCTGGTACGCCTGCGGATCGTCCTCCGGACGATTGACCTTCACTAATTGCGCAAAGCGGCGCTTAATTTCACGCGGCTCGGCTCCCGACTCCAGGCCTAATATTTCCCAGCACGTCATATCGGAACTCCTTTCCCTTGATTCACGCTTTTTGGAGTTGAAACATACGAATATATCTCGCAGCCATTGCCTGCGCCTCTGCTAACTCCTCATCCGATAATTTTTGCCGCACGGTTTCCTTATTAATATACGGGTTATCGCCCCCGGCAATAATGATCCAAGCCCATGCCTCAAGATAATCCTGCACCTTGCCCGTCCCGCTGGCGTACATCACCGCGACCCTGTGCTGCGCTTCGACGGAACCTAACCTAGCCGCTTTTTCATACCAGTAGCAGGCATTGCTTTCGTCTTTTTTTACTCCATCTTTACCCGTGGCATAAATCTCAGCGAGGATAAATGCCGCTTGAGACACGCCCTGCTGACCCGATTCCAAAAACCAGTGAACCGCCAGCTCAATATCAGCAGCAACATATTCGCCGGTATAATAAAGATACCCCAGTTCGAACATCGCATCGGAATATTCCTGTTCCGCCGCTTTGCTGTACCAGGAAAGCGCCCGCTGATAATCCGGAGAAGTCATTATCCCTTCGCTGTAGATTTTTCCTAAGCAATATTGCGCTTTGGAATGACCTTGTTCGGCTGCTTTATTATACCAGTGCAACGCCTGCTGATAATTTTGCGCAACAACATCTCCCCGGTCATACATCTTCGCCACTTCATTCTGCGCTCCCCAATTACCCTTCCACGCAGCCTGATGGAACAGATCAAACGCCAGCTTCTTATCCTGATTTACCCCTATGCCATCACGATAGAGGATCGCCAAATTATATATGGCGATATCACAGTTTTGCTCTGCCGCCCGGGTAAACCACATTATAGCCAGCGGGTAATCTTGAGAGATACCGATCCCGGCGATATACAATCGCGCCAGGGCGCTTTGTGAAAGCGTAAATCCTTGTTCCGCCGCTTTAGCGTACCAGAGTGCCGCAGGGTAGTTATTACGCTCTCGTTCATAAATCCAACCGAGGTGATGTTGAGCATGCGCATTACCTTGCTCTGCGGAATGCGTAAGCCAGGAACGAATATGACGATAAGGGTGACCCATATCTATACTGTTGCAGTTTCTACCCCAACTCTCAGTTGTCTCCTGCGCATAGCAAGAGACGATATACTCACGTTCAACTTCTTTGATATAGACTGCTCTCACTTTTGAGGCGTGATAACGACCTGATTCTAAGGAAGGTGCGAACAAGTCCCTGATATGAGATCATGTTTGTCATCTGGAGCCATGGAACAGGGTTCATCATGAGTCATCAACTTACCTTCGCCGACAGTGAATTCAGCAGTAAGCGCCGTCAGACCAGAAAAGAGATTTTCTTGTCCCGTATGGAGCAGATTCTGCCATGGCAAAACATGGTGGAAGTCATCGAGCCGTTTTACCCCAAGGCTGGTAATGGCCGGCGACCTTATCCGCTGGAAACCATGCTACGCATTCACTGCATGCAGCATTGGTACAACCTGAGCGATGGCGCGATGGAAGATGCTCTGTACGAAATCGCCTCCATGCGTCGGTTTGCCCGGTTATCCCTGGATAGCGCCTTGCCTGACCGCACCACCATCATGAATTTCCGCCACCTGCTGGAGCAGCATCAACTGGCCCGCCAATTGTTCAAGACCATCAATCGCTGGCTGGCCGAAGCAGGCGTCATGATGACTCAAGGCACCTTGGTCGATGCCACCATCATTGAGGCACCCAGCTCGACCAAGAACAAAGAGCAGCAACGCGATCCGGAGATGCATCAGACCAAGAAAGGCAATCAGTGGCACTTTGGCATGAAGGCCCACATTGGTGTCGATGCCAAGAGTGGCCTGACCCACAGCCTAGTCACCACCGCGGCCAACGAGCATGACCTCAATCAGCTGGGTAATCTGCTGCATGGAGAGGAGCAATTTGTCTCAGCCGATGCCGGCTACCAAGGGGCGCCACAGCGCGAGGAGCTGGCCGAGGTGGATGTGGACTGGCTGATCGCCGAGCGCCCCGGCAAGGTAAGAACCTTGAAACAGCATCCACGCAAGAACAAAACGGCCATCAACATCGAATACATGAAAGCCAGCATCCGGGCCAAGGTGGAGCACCCATTTCGCATCATCAAGCGACAGTTCGGCTTCGTGAAAGCCAGATACAAGGGGTTGCTGAAAAACGATAACCAACTGGCGATGTTATTCACGCTGGCCAACCTGTTTCGGGCGGACCAAATGATACGTCAGTGGGAGAGATCTCACTAAAAACTGGGGATAACGCCTTAAATGGCGAAGAAACGGTCTAAATAGGCTGATTCAAGGCATTTACGGGAGAAAAAATCGGCTCAAACATGAAGAAATGAAATGACTGAGTCAGCCGAGAAGAATTTCCCCGCTTATTCGCACCTTCCCTAAATCCATCGCGCCGAGTACTTTTTCATAAGCCAGATGATTAATAAGCGATAAAGAATAAAACCGTTCGCTTAACGACCAGGTCGATGCCATTTGCTCAATCTGAACCGCCCACTCTATCTTTTCACTTAAAAAACCCAAGAATGTAGAGGAAAGAGGAAAACTGACTATTTTCAATAGTACAGCGATATCAAACCATTGCAGGCGCTGCGCATTATGCTGCAATGCAGCATAAATATCGTAGAGTTTTTCGCCGCATGCCACTTCATCACTGCTGCTCATGCCGTTAAAAAAAAGCGGATCGATATTCTGCTCAATACGCCGATAGACCAGACAATGATCATTAATGATGTTGTGTGCGCTGGTATCAGTCTTATCCGCGACCAGATACCATTTATACTTTTTCGCCGCCGCCAGCATCAGCAATGGACGATGATCCCGCGCCAGCTTTGCCATCAGCGTGGTTTCAAATTCCAGTCGTGATTGCAGATCAAATGCGACCAGAGCCACCATCGCCTGCTCCAACTGCGAGTCGGCAGCTTCCGGCTGGCGCTGATTTTCCACAAACAGGAGCTCCAGCACGTCAGCCCAGCCATTCTCCCGGATAACCGGAGGCGGCGGGCTAACGGGCGTAACGCGCGGCAAAACAAGCGGCCTGACGCCCGCGGTAGCGCAAGGCTCAACATTTGGCTGCGAGCTGTGATCATCCGTAAAAGCCAGCGCCTGCTCATATGCATCGCGCAGCCGCTGATACGCCTGCGGATCGTCCTCCGGGCGGTTGACCTTCACTAACTGCGCAAAGCGGCGTTTAATTTCACGCTCCCCGGCCCCCGGTGCTAACCCCAGAATTTCCCAGCAATTCATAGCAGGCGGTCCGTTTCTATACCGTCGAGAATTTGATTAACCTGTTCACGAAAAGCAGCGATCCGATCGTTTTCCTGCTTTTCCAACAGATAGCTGAACTTCCGCGAGCACTCGCTGACCCATTCACGGGCGTCGCCAAGGCTCAACTGATAGAGATGATCGAGACGCGCCATCAGCGCTCGGTTCGCCTGCTCGTCGCGCGGGTGAA
Organism: Klebsiella sp. RHBSTW-00215; assembly: GCF_014103785.1. NCBI lineage: Bacteria > Pseudomonadati > Pseudomonadota > Gammaproteobacteria > Enterobacterales > Enterobacteriaceae > Klebsiella > Klebsiella sp. RHBSTW-00215. Next base: position 4,111,880 of record NZ_JABXQS010000001.1, on the reverse strand, counting down.
TTTTCAGCGCGCTGAGTTTAGCCAGCGACAGCTGGATCTGCTCTTCCGTCAATGTGCCCGGATGCTGCTCAATCAGCAGGCTGCGGCGGTTGCCGGTTAACGGTACATGAATATCAACATCAAGCAGACCGTTAATATCGTAGGTAAAACGCACTTGTATTTCGACCTCTCCCGCCGGTTTTGGCGGCACGGCAATAGACATTTCGGCAAGAAAGATATTGTCCTCCACCATCCGGCTCTCGCCCTGGTAGATTTTAAAATTAACGTTGGTCTGGTCGTCATCAACGGTATAAAAATTCCGCACCCGACTGCAGGGGATACTGCGGTTGCGCTCAATTATCGGCGCAAAGTAACCCGACTCCCGCGTATGGCCCAGTGACCTTGAAGTGTTAACGCCCAGGGTGTAAGGGCAAACATCGGTGACCACCACATCCTCAAGTTCGCTCTTGCGCATCTTGAGTGCAGCCTGAATCGCCGCGCCCTGCGCTATCACCTCATCCGGATTCAGATGCATTGCCGGCAGGCGACCAAAGAGCTGCGCCACCAGCCTGCGGATAAGCGGCATACGCGTCGTTCCACCTACCAGAACAACCTGGTCCAGCTGCGAGATATCCAGTCGGGCGTCGCGAATCGCCATTTCCAGCGGTTCCCGAATACGGGCAAAGAACGATTCCAGCAGAAGCTCAAAATCCGCCTCGGTGATTTCCCACTGATAACGCTCACTCTCGATTTCCACGCTGAAAACGGCCGTTTCACGCAGGCTTAATGCTCGCTTAACCCGCTCAGCTTCTACTCGTAGCTGCCGTTGTAGGGTCGGCTCCCGCCATTCGATCTCTTCCGGGAAATCCTGCTGATGGCGAAAGGCCTCGACCAGAATATCCACAATATCCTCACCGCCGAGGAAGTTATCTCCGGCGCTGGCGCGCACTTCCATAATATTGTCGAATAATTCCAGGATAGAGACATCAAACGTGCCGCCGCCAAGGTCGAAGACTAAAAACTGATGTTCATCATCCTGATTGTGTAAGCCATAGGCCAGCGCGGCGGCCGTCGGTTCGTTAATTAAGCGCTCAACGGTCAATCCGGCCATGCTGGCAGCGATTTTGGTCGCTTTACGCTGCACGTCGCTAAAGTAGGCAGGAACGCTAATCACTGCTTCAGTCACCGGTTCGCCCAAATAATTCTCCGCATCTTCTTTTAGCTGACGCAGTACCAGCGAGGAAAGCTCCTCCGGGCGAAACAGCTGCTTCCCCAGCGTAATAGTCTGCGAAGTGCCCATAATCCGCTTGAAGTTCGCTGCGCAATTGGCCGGACGCACCAGTTGCAGGTCGCGGGCCGCCTCGCCCACCAGCACCATGCCGTCGTCATCGACGCTCACCACGCTCGGAGTGAGGAATTTGCCCAGTGCATTAGGTATCAGCACCGCGTTTCCCTTCTGCCAGACTGCTACCAGGCTATTTGTCGTACCTAAATCTATTCCAATAATCATTTATCATCCCTGTTTATATAGGCCAGAAAAAATTTTTTAGCGCAAAATATTAATCCATTATAAGCTTTTTAAGAATAAGCCAAAGCATTTAGCAATGACAAACCTTTAATTCTATCTATAAAGTTCCAGATAATAGGAAACCAATCATTTAATATATAAGCGTAAGAAATATATCTTTAAGAATAATAATTTGAAGTTGAGAAGAGTGAACATTTAAAAATAGGTTATTTCACGGATTGAATGCTATTTTTGGTCTGCGTTTTCTCCCCCGGCGATTCAGACCCTCGACGGGGGAGAAAACTCACGCAGTTGCCTCTCCGCCCGCCTCATCTGCTGGCCGTGATTTTTTCGCCGTACGTTTACGCGGAGCGCTCTTCTTCTTGCCATCGCCCGGCGCGACAATGCCGCGGAAGCGGCGAACCGGGGTACTGCGCGCCTGGTCAATAAGCTGGAACAGCGTGCCTACCAGCGGTTGCATAAAATCCTGATAGCGGCACTGCTTTTCGCTGATTTGCGTCAGGATCGACTCCCAGTGGGCAGTCATATCCGGACGGGTTGCCATTTCGGGCAGCGAATGGAACAGCGCCTTCCCGGCATCGGTTGAGTGAATATAGCGCCCCTTCTTGGTCAAGAAACCGCGCTTAAACAGCAGCTCGATAATCCCGGCGCGAGTTGCCTCCGTACCCAGACCGTCAGTCGCGCGCAGGATCTTCTTCAGATCCTTATCCTGCACAAAGCGGGCTATCCCGGTCATCGCCGACAAGATCGTCGCGTCGGTGAAATGACGCGGCGGCTGAGTCTGACGCTCCACGACTTCGCCCTTTTCGCACAGCAGCTCGTCGTTTTTCGCGACTATCGGCAGAGGCGTCCCGTCGTTTTCCTCATCGCGCTCTTTATTACCCAGCAGCGTTCGCCAACCGGCTTCCGCCAGGAAACGGGCTTTGGCGATAAATTTGCCGTTGGCGATATCGAAATCGATCTGGCATTTGCGAAACACCGCATCCGGGCAAAACTGCATCAGGTACTGACGAGCAACCAGGCCGTAGACCTTTTCCTCGTTGTCGCTGAGCTTAACCTGCGAACTGCGCGCGGTGGGAATAATGGCATGGTGCGCATCGACCTTTTTATCATCCCAGCAGCGGTTGCGGATCTCCGGGTCCACTACCGGCTGCGGCAGCAGGTCTGCCGCGTGCACGCTAATGGCGTTAAGCACCGCATGACGACCGGCAAAATGCTCCTCCGGCAGATAGCGGCTATCCGAACGCGGATAGGTAATGAGTTTGTGGGTTTCATACAGCTTCTGGCAGATATCCAGCACGTTCTGCGCGCTAAAACCAAAGCGCTTCGCGGCTTCAATCTGTAGCGCAGAAAGCGAGAACGGTAGCGGCGCAGGCTCGGAATCCCGCTTGTCGTTATAAGCGGTAACCGTCGCCGGTTGGCCTTCAATACGCTTAACAACGTGTTCGGCAAGCGGACGATGAAGCAAGCGCCCCTCTTCGTCCTGATATGACTCACAGGCTTCGCTTGGCACCCAGTTAGCGACAAAGCGTTCATCCTTCGGCGTGACGATATGCGCCTTCACGTCGAAGAAATCTTTAGCGACGAAGTTTTCAATCTCTTCATCGCGGCGCACCACCAGGCCAAGCACCGGGGTCTGCACGCGCCCGACGGATAACACGCCCTGATAACCCGCGTTACGCCCGAGAATGGTATAGGCGCGAGTCATGTTGATCCCATACAACCAGTCGGCGCGGGCTCGGGCCAGCGCCGAGACGCACAGCGGAATAAATTCGCTGTTGGCACGCAGGCGGTTTATCGCCCGCTCCACCGCCTGCGGGTTAAGGTCGTTAATCAGGCAGCGCTGTACCTGCTGGCGCTTTTCCGGCGCCAGTTGCAGATAATCCAGCACCTCATCTACCAACAGTTGACCTTCCCTGTCCGGGTCACCCGCGTGAATCACTTCCTGGGCATCGCCGAGCAAGCGCTTAATCACGTTAAGCTGTTTGGTCACAGACGGTTTGGGTTGAAGCTGCCACTTCTCAGGCACGATGGGCAGGTCGAGCAGATTCCAGCGCGCATAGCGCCCGTCATAGACGTCAGGCTGCGCCTGCTCCAGCAGGTGGCCGATACACCAGGTGACCACCTGTCCGTTACCGCACTCAATGTAGCCGTCGCCTTTACGATGTGGTTTTGGCAACACCTCAGCGATGGCGCGACCGAGACTTGGTTTTTCCGCAATAAACAGCCGCATGAAATCAACGGATCTCGATCATTGGGCGACCGCCGCGGGCGGTGACCAGCTCGCCGATGGCGGCAAGCGTAATACCATACTCAGCCGCCGCGGCCTGAACCTCAGCTTCCGCATCCGGCGTTACCGCCAGCAACAGACCGCCGGAGGTTTGCGGGTCGCACAGCAAATCGCGCCACTCTTGCGGCATTTCGCCCATCAGATGACCGTAGCTGGCAAAGTTACGCCCGGTACCGCCCGGTACCGCGCCCGCGGCAATATACGCTTCCACACCAGGCAGTTTCGGGATATCCGCGTAAGTTAGATGCGCCTGCACGCCCGCGCCACGGCACACTTCGCTCAGGTGGCCAAGCAGCCCAAAGCCGGTGACGTCGGTCATCGCTTTTACGCCTTCAATGTTGGCAAACGCTGAACCAACGAGGTTCATCTGGCACATGATTTCCGTCGCCAGCCCCTGATGCTCAGGCTTCAATAGCGATTTTTTCTCGGCGGTAGTCAGCACGCCGATACCCAGCGGTTTAGTGAGATACAGTTTGCAGCCTGCCTGAGCGGTGCTGTTTTTCTTCACCCGCTCGGTCGGCACCACGCCGGTCACCGCGAGGCCGAAAATAGGTTCCGGGGCATCAATCGAGTGGCCGCCCGCAAGGGCAATGCCCGCCTGCTGGCAGGCAAAGCGCCCGCCATCGACGACCTGACGGGCGATTTCCGGTGCCAGGGTATTAATCGGCCAGCCGAGAATGGCAATCGCCATAATCGGTTTACCGCCCATCGCGAAAATATCGCTGATGGCGTTGGTCGCGGCAATTCGCCCGAAGTCGAACGGGCTATCGACGATCGGCATAAAAAAGTCGGTGGTGCTGACAATTGACGTGCCGTTGCCGAGGTCATAGACGGCGGCATCATCGCTGGTCTCATTGCCCACCAGCAGGTTCGGGTCGATAAACTTCGCCCGGTCACTCTGCAGAATCGTTTCCAACACTTTAGGGGAAATTTTACACCCGCAACCGGCTCCGTGGCTGTATTGCGTTAAACGAATAGCTTGCTCGCTCATGGACATCTCCTGTCATTGCAATCCCGCTATGGTAGCGCCCAAATGCCAAGGTGATAAGTACGACAGTCCTAAATCGCGCATAGTTGCTCATTAAGCAGACAAAAAACCGATTTTGCGATACAGAACCCTTTTTTTAACGCCATTTTAACCTTTACTAAAAGATGACAGAAATGTGACAAAAATAGTTCTGTTTCATCTGGACATATAACAACGTAAGGAAATTTTAATGAAAAAGCGCGTTCTCGCCCTTTGCCTGGCCAGTTTCTTCTCCATTAACGCTTTCGCCCTGGCTCCAGCCGGTAACGACGTCACCACTAAACCCGATCTCTACTATCTGACCAATGCCCAGGCCATTGATAGCCTGGCGCTGCTGCCGCCGCCACCGGAAGTAGGAAGCATCGCATTTTTAAACGATCAGGCGATGTATGAAAAAGGCCGTCTATTGCGCGGCACCGAGCGCGGTAAATTAGCCGTGGAAGACGCGAACCTGAGCGGTGGCGGCGTGGCCAATGCCTTCTCTGGCGCCTTCGGTTCGCCCATCACCGCGAAAGATGCGCCGGAGCTGCATAAGTTACTGACCAATATGATTGAAGATGCTGGTGACCTGGCGACGCGCGGCGCGAAAGAGAAGTATATGCGTATTCGGCCATTTGCGTTTTATGGTGTCGCTACCTGCAACACCACCGAGCAGGATGCGCTGTCGAAAAATGGATCCTATCCTTCCGGGCATACGTCTATCGGTTGGGCAACGGCGCTGGTGCTGGCTGAGGTCAATCCACAGCGGCAAAACGAAATTCTTAAACGCGGATTTGAGCTGGGTGAGAGCCGGGTCATTTGCGGCTATCACTGGCAGAGCGACGTAGACGCGGCGCGGATTGTCGGCTCAGCAGTGGTCGCCACGCTGCATACTAATCCGGCCTTCCAGCAACAGTTGCAGAAAGCGAAAGACGAATTCGCTAAACAGCAGAAGTAACTTCGTCGCCGTTGGATCCCCGGAGGCGGCGCTTGACGCGCCTTGTCCGGGTTACGGACTCAAAGCACAGGCCGGGTCAGGCGCTAGCCGCCACCCGGCCTGACTCAGAAGCGCGTCACAAACGGCGCGCTGTCCGGCAGCGCTATGTTGGTTGAAGCTTTGAGCTGCGGCGTGCCCAGATAGAGAAAACCGACTATTTTATCCTGCTCACGGCAGGAAAATCCTTCGCGCACCACCGGGCTCTCGGTTAACGCACCGCTGCGCCAGATGCCGTTAAAGCCCTGTGCGACGGCCGCCATCTGCATGGCCATCACCGCGCAGCCTGCCGACATCTCCTGCTCCCATTTCGGCACCTTTGGATGATCTTCGCAGCGTGCCACTACGGTAATAATCAGCGGTGCACGAAACGGCGCGCTGCGGGCTTTTTCAATCGCCTTCTCATCTGCCCCTGCCGCCACCGCACCTTTTTCCAGTAGCTGGCTAAAGCGCTCACGCCCTTCATCGGCAATAATAAAGAAGCGCCACGGCTGTAGCGTCCCATGGTCCGGCGCACGCAAGCCTGCACGGAGAATATTTTCCAGCTGTTCACCCGCCGGAGCCGGGTCGGTCAGACGCGAAGCGCTGCGGCGATTAACCAGTAGTTCGAGAGCATCCATCTGTATAACTCCTGTGATGTGATTTTTCATAAAATTAACATGCGCAAGGATTTTGTTACAGCCCAACGGGTGATTCCTGCTGACAACCGTCGGCACTCTCTTTAGGATAGCCAGACGCGGCGGCCCCTGATGTCCGCCCATTTTTGATAATGCTTAGGGAGAATACATGCGAACTCTTTGGCGACTGCTCGCCGGAATTTTTAAATGGACATGGCGAGTACTCAACTTCATTCGCCAGCTCGCACTGAACGTGGTTTTCCTGGTGCTGGTGCTGGCCTGCGTCGGCATCTGGGCCCAGTTCAGCAGCAGTACAACAGAGCACACCACTCGCGGCGCGCTGTTGATGGATATCACCGGCGTGGTGGTCGATAAACCTTCGGCCAGCAGCAAACTAGGGGTTATTGGTCGTCAGCTGTTTGGCGCCAGCTCCGATCGTCTGCAGGAAAACTCACTGTTCGATATTGTGCAAACCATTCGTCAGGCGAAAGATGACCGGAATATCACCGGTATCGTGCTGGATCTGAAGAATTTTGCTGGCGGCGATCAGCCGTCGATGCAGTATATCGGCAAAGCGCTGCGCGAATTCCGCGACAGCGGTAAGCCAGTGTATGCTGTTGGCAGCAGCTACAGCCAGGGTCAGTACTATCTGGCTAGCTTCGCCAATAAAATCTGGCTCTCACCGCAGGGCGAAGTGGATCTGCACGGCTTTGCCACCAACGGTCTGTACTACAAATCGCTGCTCGACAAACTCAAAGTCTCTACCCACGTGTTCCGCGTCGGCACCTATAAATCAGCGGTAGAACCGTTTATTCGCGACGATATGTCTCCGGCAGCCCGCGAGGCGGACAGCCGCTGGATTGGCGAGCTGTGGCAGAACTACCTCACCACCATCGCCGCCAACCGCCAGATTACCGCTCAGCAGCTGTTCCCAGGTGCTCAGGGCGTGATTGACGGACTGAGTAAAGTCGATGGCGACACGGCAAAATACGCGCTGGATAACAAGCTGGTTGATGAGCTGGGCACCTCCACGGATGTGGAAAAAGCGCTGACCAAGCAGTTTGGCTGGAGCAAAGCGGATAACAACTACAGCGCTATCAGCTACTACGATTACACGGTGAAAACGCCTGCCGATCAGGGCTCCGCGATCGCCGTTATCTTTGCTAACGGCGCGATAATGGATGGCGAAGAAACGCCGGGTAACGTTGGTGGCGATACGACCGCCGCGCAGATCCGCGACGCGCGTCTGGATCCGAAAGTTAAAGCTATCGTGCTGCGGGTCAACAGCCCTGGCGGCAGCGTCAGTGCCTCAGAGGTGATTCGCGAAGAGCTGACTGCGGCAAAAGCGGCAGGTAAACCAGTCGTTGTGTCGATGGGCGGTATGGCGGCTTCCGGCGGTTACTGGATCTCAACCCCGGCGGATTACATTGTGGCGAACCCAAGCACCCTCACCGGCTCCATCGGTATCTTTGGGGTGATTAATACCGTCGAGAATACGCTCGGGTCGATTGGCGTACACACCGACGGTGTGGCAACCTCACCGCTGGCCGACGTCTCCACCACCAAAGCGCTGCCGCCAGAAGTGCAGCAGCTGATGCAGTTGACCATCGAAAATGGCTATAAGCGCTTCATCACCCTGGTGGCGACCGCGCGTAAGAGCACGCCTGAGAAAATTGACCAAATCGCTCAGGGCCACGTCTGGACGGGTGAAGATGCGAAGGCTAACGGTCTGGTCGATGGCCTCGGCGACTTTGACGACGCAGTGGCGAAAGCTGCAGAGCTGGCGAAGCTGAAACAGTGGCATATCAATTACTATCAGGAAGATCCCACTTTCTTCTCAATGATGATAGATAGCCTGATCGGTTCAGTCCGCGCGGCGCTGCCGGCAGCGGTACAAGCGTATCTGCCTGCGCCCGTGGCTGCTGCGGCTAACGCGGTGAAAGCGGAAAGCGACAAGATGGCGGCATTCAACGATCCGCAAAACCGTTACGCGTTCTGTTTAACCTGCGCCAATATACGTTAATCCTCTGCCGCCCCAATCACGGGGCGGCATTTTTACACTTCATCCATTACACACAAAAGCAGCCAACGCCCCTGCAACTTGCGGCGTGTCGGGTATATACTTCGCCGGTCCATATATAACCTAAGCGATGCTATGCAGAAGAAATCTATTTACGTTGCCTATACCGGCGGTACCATTGGTATGCAGCGTTCTGAACACGGCTACATTCCCGTTTCCGGCCATTTACAGCGTCAGCTGGCGTTAATGCCCGAGTTCCACCGCCCGGAGATGCCGGACTTCACCATTCACGAATACGCCCCGCTGATGGACTCTTCCGATATGACGCCGGAGGACTGGCAGCATATCGCTGACGACATTCGTGACCATTATGACCAGTACGATGGCTTCGTTATCCTGCACGGCACGGATACCATGGCGTTTACCGCCTCGGCGCTGTCATTCATGCTGGAGAACCTGGGTAAACCAGTCATTGTGACAGGGTCACAAATTCCTTTGGCCGAGCTGCGCTCTGACGGACAGATTAATCTGCTCAACGCCCTGTACGTCGCCGCCAACTACCCGATTAATGAAGTGTCGTTGTTCTTCAATAACCGCCTCTATCGCGGTAACCGCACCACCAAAGCTCATGCCGATGGTTTTAATGCCTTCGCGTCGCCGAACCTCGCGCCGCTGCTGGAAGCGGGGATCCATATCCGCCGCCTCGGTACGCCTCCGGCCCCGCACGGCGTGGGCGAGCTAATCGTTCACCCAATTACCCCGCAGCCAATTGGCGTGGTAACAATTTATCCCGGTATTTCCGCCGATGTGGTACGCAACTTCCTGCTCCAGCCGGTAAAGGCGCTCATTCTGCGCTCGTATGGTGTAGGTAACGCTCCGCAAAACGGCGAGTTTATCCAGGTGCTGACCGAAGCCAGCCAGCGCGGCATCGTGGTGATTAATTTGACTCAGTGTATGTCCGGCAAAGTGAATATGGGCGGTTATGCCACCGGTAATGCCCTTGCGCAAGCAGGCGTGATTAGCGGTTTCGATATGACCGTTGAAGCCACGCTGACCAAGCTACACTATTTACTGAGCCAGAATCTGGACGTTGAGGCTATCCGTAGCGCAATGCAGGAAAACCTACGTGGCGAACTGACCCCCGATGAGTAAGGAGATGCACATGACCCAGCGCGCGCTGTTACTGGTCGATTTACAGAACGATTTTTGCGCCGGCGGTGCGCTTGCCGTCCCGCAGGGCGATAGTACGGTGGACATCGCCAATCGGCTTATTGAATGGAGTCTGGCGAGAGGTGAAACGGTGGTCGCCAGTCAGGACTGGCACCCGGCGAATCACGGCAGCTTTGCCAGCCAGCATCAGGTTGAACCCTATACCCAGGGCGAACTTGATGGCCTGGCGCAAACCTTCTGGCCGGATCACTGCATCCAGAATAGCGAAGGCGCGGCGCTGCATCCGCTGCTTAAACAGCAGGATATTGCCGCCGTGTTCCATAAAGGCGAAAACCCGGTCATTGATAGCTACAGCGCCTTTTTTGATAACGGTCATCGGCAGAAAACCCAGCTTGACGCGTGGTTGCGCGAGCGTGGGATTGACGAGCTAACCGTACTTGGCCTGGCAACCGACTACTGCGTGAAGTTTACCGTGCTTGATGCGCTGAATCTGGGCTATTCCGTCAACGTGATTACCGACGGCTGTCGCGGGGTAAATATTCAGCCACAGGACAGCGCACACGCGTTTATGGAAATGGCGGCGGCGGGCGCGACGCTGTATACGCTGGCAGACTGGGAAGAAACTCAGGCGTAACTCTGTTGGCGTCAGACCTCAATATTGACACCGTACGATCTTTCTCCCGGGAGCGGCGCAAAGCGCCTTGCCCGGGCTACCGGCCCGCATGGTTTGGTAGCCCGGACAGATGCGCAGCATCGCCTCCGGGACACCGGCAAAGCATCACCCGATGCTCGAAATCTCCTCCAGCGACACTTTGCGAGTTTCGATACCAAAGCAAAACAGAATTAGCGCGCAGAGCACCAGCATCACGCCGAGAACAATGAAAACGGTGATTGAACCATAGCGGGTCAGCAATACGGCCACACCATAGGGCGTAAACACCGCGACAATTCTCCCTACGGCGTTCACAAAGCCCGAACCACGTAGCCGAAGATGCGTCGGCCACAGTTCAGGCACGTAAACCGCCGAAGCAAAACAAACGTACATGTAGAGGAAAAAGATCATCACCAGGCCATAGCTCAAAATGGCCCACTCCTCGGTTTGTATTGAATAGAAATAACCAAGGAGCGCAATAATAATCAGCAGCGATGAGCCAAATAATCGCCGCGGAAAACGGTCAATAACCAATGCCGCAATAAAAATCCCCACCGGCGCGCCAATCATAATAATCGCCGTCATTAAAATAGATTTCGTCACATCGATCCCCGAATTAACGAAAATTGTTGGGATCCACACCGTAATGGTATAAAGCGAAATATTCATCGCGATCAGTACGGTAATCGCCACCAGCGTGCGTTGCAGCATCTGCCCTTTAAACAATAGCCAGAAGGAACCGCTTTCCGGGTACTCGTCCGCCTTCAGTTCGCTATTCTGGAAATCTGGCAAGATAATATTCTTCTCTTTCTCGATTTGCGCTTCCACTTCCAGGAGGTGTTTTTCCGCGGCGCCTCGCTGCCCCTTTCCTGCCAGCCAGCGAGGAGATTCAATAAAATACTTACCGGACAGATACCAGGCCAGCAGCATTGCCACTCCGCCGAGCAAGAACATCATCCGCCAGCTTAAAAAAGCAATAACCACGACGCCAATTGCCGCTGATAGCATTGGCGACCAGTTGCCAACAAATGACAACCGTGCGGACCATTTGCCGCGAACGGCGGGCGGAATAAACTCAGTAAATGAGGCGTAACCGACCATGATCAGCGCCCCCATTCCCGTGCCCATCAGGCAGCGGAAAAAGATTAGCCAGTACATGTTAGGGACAAAAGAGGCCGCGCTTGCGGAGATCCCGACAATCAGCAGGTTAATGCGAAACGCTTTGCGCCGCCCAAGATAATCGCCAATAAAACCGCCGGTCAGCGAGCCGATAAAATAGCCGAACATCAGCGCCGAGGTAAATGCGGCATTAAGATAATTATTTGACCAGCCGTTGCTGACTAATTTTGCCAGCACCACGTTCCCGGAATAGCTAAGGAAGGTGCGAACAAGTCCCTGATATGAGATCATGTTTGTCATCTGGAGCCATGGAACAGGGTTCATCATGAGTCATCAACTTACCTTCGCCGACAGTGAATTCAGCAGTAAGCGCCGTCAGACCAGAAAAGAGATTTTCTTGTCCCGTATGGAGCAGATTCTGCCATGGCAAAACATGGTGGAAGTCATCGAGCCGTTTTACCCCAAGGCTGGTAATGGCCGGCGACCTTATCCGCTGGAAACCATGCTACGCATTCACTGCATGCAGCATTGGTACAACCTGAGCGATGGCGCGATGGAAGATGCTCTGTACGAAATCGCCTCCATGCGTCGGTTTGCCCGGTTATCCCTGGATAGCGCCTTGCCTGACCGCACCACCATCATGAATTTCCGCCACCTGCTGGAGCAGCATCAACTGGCCCGCCAATTGTTCAAGACCATCAATCGCTGGCTGGCCGAAGCAGGCGTCATGATGACTCAAGGCACCTTGGTCGATGCCACCATCATTGAGGCACCCAGCTCGACCAAGAACAAAGAGCAGCAACGCGATCCGGAGATGCATCAGACCAAGAAAGGCAATCAGTGGCACTTTGGCATGAAGGCCCACATTGGTGTCGATGCCAAGAGTGGCCTGACCCACAGCCTAGTCACCACCGCGGCCAACGAGCATGACCTCAATCAGCTGGGTAATCTGCTGCATGGAGAGGAGCAATTTGTCTCAGCCGATGCCGGCTACCAAGGGGCGCCACAGCGCGAGGAGCTGGCCGAGGTGGATGTGGACTGGCTGATCGCCGAGCGCCCCGGCAAGGTAAGAACCTTGAAACAGCATCCACGCAAGAACAAAACGGCCATCAACATCGAATACATGAAAGCCAGCATCCGGGCCAAGGTGGAGCACCCATTTCGCATCATCAAGCGACAGTTCGGCTTCGTGAAAGCCAGATACAAGGGGTTGCTGAAAAACGATAACCAACTGGCGATGTTATTCACGCTGGCCAACCTGTTTCGGGCGGACCAAATGATACGTCAGTGGGAGAGATCTCACTAAAAACTGGGGATAACGCCTTAAATGGCGAAGAAACGGTCTAAATAGGCTGATTCAAGGCATTTACGGGAGAAAAAATCGGCTCAAACATGAAGAAATGAAATGACTGAGTCAGCCGAGAAGAATTTCCCCGCTTATTCGCACCTTCCCTAAGAAAACCGGTGACTAATAAACTGAAACTAATAATGCCGAAAATACGAAAATGAAATCGAGATAAGGGTAAGCGATCTAATCTTGCGCCGATAGGGTCACAATGTTCCATCTGGATGCCTCAAATTCAGCTAAAATATAAAGTATGGCGATCGCGGCAGAATAAAAATTGCCGCGCCATCCATCATCATTAGTTTTTTGGCATTAACCCGATGCGATTTTAAATAATATCAGCACCCTCATCTGACGTTAATAGACGAGTTGAATATTATTTTCTTTGCAAAATGCAATCCACTCCGCACCCGGTGCCTTATTGGTTATAAGATAATTAATATGACTAAAATCGACTAACTGGACAAAGGCTTTACGATCGAACTTAGAGTGATCGACCAATAGGGCCACTTCTGTCGCCTGACGGATCATCGTTTTCTTGATTTCCGCTTCCGCTTCATTAGAGTCAAGCGCCCCGCTCTGCATGTCCAGGCCTTTGCAACTCATCACCATGATATCAACATGATAGCGACTGATAATCTCTTTGGTGATCCGCCCCTGTAACGATAGCGTGTTCTTATTCAGCTCACCGCCGGTAGAAACCACTTTAATTTCCGACTGCGCAAGCTCATGAAATGCTTCCGCCGAGTTGGTTAATAACGTGAGGTCGTTTCTTTCCTTAAGCAGCTTTAATAATTCCATGGCGGTACTGCTGGAGTCAGCAGCCATAGTGGTTTTATTTTTAATAAACGGTAATGCATTGTGAGCAATAATCTGTTTTTCTTCAAAGAAAGACTTTGCGCGCTTATAAAAATGAATATTGTCGGACAGCGCAGTGGTATTTAATACCGCCCCGCCATACGTTCGGGTCAAAAAACCTTCATCTTCGAGCTTTTCCAGATCGCGGCGAATGGTTTCCTCAGTCACCTGAAAAATTGAGCTTAAATTAGAGACCGCCACTTTCTTATCATTAGCCACCATTTGCTTAATGGCCTGAATTCTGTCTTTTGCCGCCACGATGACACCTCTGTTTCCTGCAAAGTAATAATAAGACCTTAGTATCTCACAGGCTATGTTTATTTTCAAAAGAACATGTCTGAATCACAGATTTAAATACTCTTTTACACAGAAACAGAGGTTAGTAACATCACTCTTATTTCGTATCCAACGCCTCTGCCATTCGCCTCATCAATAATGAATCATCATCGGTTAACGAGATCGTCAGGGCTTCAACGTTTTCACGTACCTGCTCAGGTGCCGTCGCCCCGCTTAACAGGGTGATTAAATCACTCTGCTTTAAAATCCACGCCAGCGCCAGCGCCGGGATCGAGCAGCGATATTTATCGCACAGTGGCTGCCACTGCTCGAGCATATCAATCACCCGCAGCATATTTTCCCGCTGGAACCAGACTTTGTTGGCCCGCGCACCGCCAGGGACATAATCCCGCGTGATGGTTCCGGTCAACAGCCCCTGCTCAAGCGGTGAGTAGACCTGTACGATGATGCCATTCTGCTGGCATAGCGGCAGCAGTTCAGCTTCCAGCGCCCGATCAAGGATGCTGTACTTGGCCTGGATGATATCCAGCTCGCCGTGCTTGAGATACTCCTTGATATGCCCGGCATCCACATTCGCCGCGCCAATAGAGCGGATTTTCCCCTCTTTCTTGAGCGCGTTAAGCGTATCCATGGTTTCCGCAATGGGCGTAAAGCAAGGCTCTACCGACTGCCAGTGGGTCATATAAATATCAATGCTGTCGATACCGAGCCGTTGCAGGCTGGCGTCCACCTCTTCGCGAATCGACTCAGGCGTAAGGTTTTTATACAGCTGGCGGTCGCCCACTTTGTTAAACAGGCTGCCTTCCCGCTCCCAGACAATGCCACATTTGGTTTCAACAACGATCTCGCTGCGCGGCAGCTTTTTCAGCGCCTGCCCGACAATCACTTCGCTGTTACCGAAGTTGTAGCCCGGCGCGGTATCAATCAGATTAATGCCGCAACGGTGCGCTTCAAGAATGGTGTCGATACACACCTGCAAATCAAGATCGCCATTCCATGCCGGACCGCCGCCGATGGCCCAGGTGCCCAGCCCCATGCGGGAGAGCGTAATATCCGTACTGCCTAAAGGAATCATTTTCATCTGCTGCTATTACCCTTCGTATTCGTCGAGAAGTTGTTCAACCAACTTTCTATTTTTCACGCCCGTCGTGGCACCCACGCTGAGTACCGATATCGCCGCCGTCGCGTTGGCAAACAGCGCGCAGTCGCGAAGCGGTTTGCCTTCAAGCAGCGCGGAGATAAACCCCGAGGCGAAGTTATCTCCCGCGCCGATGGTGTCGATGGCGGTAATTCCCGACACCGCCGGGACCTCCATTTTCATATCAGCACGCTTGATAAAGCAGCCTCTCTTGCCGGTCTTAATGACTACCGTTTTCACACCACAGCTCAGGAAACTGTCGGCTATTTCATCCAGTGTCTCTTTCCCGGTGAGCAGTTTTGCCTCGTCAAAATTGGGAAACAGATAATCCACATAGCTCAGCGCTTCACGGATGTCGTCCAGGGTTTCATTCAGCCGCGGTTTAATCATATCGGCGCAGATAATGAGCTTATGCGCTTTCGCCTGAGTGAAAATAGCCGTTAACGCTTTGCCGTTCAGCAAGGGACTATTAAAGATGCTTGCCAGCGACAGCAGCTTTGCCTGCGAGAAACGGTCAAAATCAACATCATTAATATTCAGTTTCCACAGGCTGCCGTTGCGGTTGGTGACAAAGGTGCGTTCACCATCGGCTGTGACTAAACCCACGTTAATGGAAGTATCAATATCCGCATCCTGTTTCAGGCTCTGAATATCAATATTCTCCCGACGGCAGTGGTCGACAATAAAATGACCCGCTGCATCGTCACCTACCCGGCTTATTAACGCAGTACGATGACCGAGACGAGAAATAATCGTCGCTTCATTAATCGCGTCTCCCCCGGTGGTCATGGCAATACGTTCTAACGGATAAGAATCTACATCAAAGATATTTTTACTCACCGGCTGCAAGGGAATATCAACAATAGCCGCCCCTATACAAATAACCTCGATCTTATCCATATTGTCATTCCGCTTTACCGTCTGAACCAAACAATTTGATTTTCTCCAGCGCGCGCTCTTTTACGGCTTTACGTACTTCACGCTCTACGTGCAGGAACGGCTGGTCCTGGTTCTCCTGCACCGCCACCATCGCGGCCTGGCACAGTTCGGTGTGAATATTGATTTTCGAAATGCCTAATGAAATGGCTTTCTTAATATCCGCATCGCTAATACCAGAGGCACCATGCAGCACCAGCGGAACGGATACCGCCTGGCGCACGCGTTTAACCACGTCAAAGTTCAGTTTCGGTTCGGAGGTGTAGACGCCGTGCTGGTTACCAATCGCTACCGCCAGCGAGTCACAGCCAGTACGCTCGACAAACTCAGCCGCCTGGCTTGGGTCAGTGTAGTGATAACCGGCCAGCGCCTCTTCGTAGACCGTTTCATTACCCACATGGCCCAGCTCTGCTTCAACCGGAATACCCAGCGGGTGGAAGAAATCGACCGCCTCTTTGGTCAGGCGAATATTTTCTTCAAAATCAAAAGCGGAAGCATCACGCATCAGCGAGTTCATGCCGTGGGTCCAGGCGTTATGGATAATCTCCATACTGCGTCCGTGATCCCAGTGGGTAATGACCGGTACCGAGGCCTTTTTCGCCATAGAAACCATCATATGCGAAAAATCTTCAAACGAGGTATTGCCGACAAACCCGGTACCGAACGAGATAATTACCGGCGATTTCGACTCTTCCGCCGCATCAATCACCCCCATTAACATTTCCGCATTCCACACGTTAAAGTGGGCAATAGCATAATGTTTATTCTGGGCATCGTTTTCCCAATATTTAATATCTGCTAGCATGGTTATTTCTCCCTTTTCAATTAATTAATGATTAACTTTAATAACGCCTTTAATAATGTCGCGTTTGTTATTAACGGATTCATCAAACGCGCGCTGAACATCTTCATAATCGTAAATATGCGTCACCATCGACTTCACATCGAAACGACCGGAGGAGATGGCCTCAATGGTGACCGGATAGCGGTTGGCATAGCGAAAGACGGTCTGAATCGAGACTTCACGGTTAATTTTGAGGAAATTAATCGCCGAATCACCGGGTACCGTGCCGACAATCATGATTTTGCCGCCACGCATCACCAGATAAGGGGCCTGCTTAACGGTGATGGCTGAACCGGCGGTTTCAAAAACAATATCGGCCCCCATTTCGCCTGAGAATTGCTGGCAGCGGACTACCGTGTCCTCTTTTGCCCCGTTGATGACGGTCGTCGCCCCAAGCTTCTCGGCCATGGCCAGGCGTTTTTCCAGCACATCCACCACCGCAATGTCGGTTGCCCCCATGCACTTACAGGCTTGCAGAGTCATTAAACCGATACAGCCGGCCCCCAGAATGACGATTTTCTTCCCTGGTTTAACATCCGCCAGCATCGCGGCATGCATCCCTACCGCCGCAGGCTCTACCAGCGCCCCTTCCATGGTGTCCATATTATCGGGCAGCTTGTAGGTGAAGCTCTCCGGGTGACACAGATAGTGGGTTAGCGCACCGCGATAATTTGGCTGGGTAGCCATAAAATCGACATCCGGGCAGATGTTGTATTTACCTTCCAGACAATAACGACAGTGGCCGCACGGCACGCCGGGCTCAATATTGACCCGGTCGCCAGGTTTGAATTTGGATACCCGACTCCCTACCGCCACCACGGTACCCGCGCATTCGTGCCCGAGGCCAATTTCCTGGTTGGGGTCTTTTGGCGGAATAAAAGGACCCGATTCGAAACCATGAACATCTGAGCCGCAAATACCGACATATTCAATGTTAATCAGCACTTCATGCTCTTTCGGTACCGGCATATCGGCGGTGATAATCTTCATCGTGCCGGGCGTTTTTAATATTGCTTTTGAATTTTGCATTTTCTTTCCCATCAATATTATTTGCTGGTGGCTGCATCAATACCGAGACTTTCGACAGAGACACCTTTGGTTTCAATTCCGATAGTAGCGATGGCAATGGCGACAATAATGGAGACCGCCCCGAGCAGTACAAACACTCCCGTCACGCCGTAACTATTAAGCAATACTGCGACCGCGTAAGGCGCAGCGATGCCGCTGATACGCCCCACCGCATTTGCCAGTCCGGAGCCACGCAGTTTCGCTTCGGTTGGCCATATTTCCGGTACATATACCGCTGAGGCGTAGCAAACGTACATATACACAAAGGTAATCAGGAAGAAGCCTATTAACGTAATCAGCAGCATGCTGGTTTGCAGCGAGTAGATATATCCCAGCACGGCGATTAATACTAATAAGCCCACCCCCATGGTCTTTCTGGGAATTTTATCCATCACCAGCATGGCGATAAATATTCCAAACGGCGCACCAAACATACTCATGGTATTTAAGACAATGGAATCTTTCAGGTTAATGCCCTGGGTCATAAATATCGTCGGCAGCCAGTTAATTAAGGTGTACTGCACGACGTTCATGGCAATCAGAACAAAGGAACCTAAAATAACGCGCTTGAGTAATACGCCGGTTAATAAAGCCGAATACGGAACAGAGCGCGGTGCCTTGCCGTCATCTTCTATCACCACTGGCGGCAGTGGCTTACCGGTCTGCTGAACCACGCCCTCTTCTATTGCCCGCATCACTTTTTCGGCTTCCGCGTAGCGTCCACGAGACTCCAGCCAGCGAGGCGACTCGGGGAACCAGCGCCAGGCAATGGCGGTG
The DNA here is from genome assembly GCF_014103785.1 of Klebsiella sp. RHBSTW-00215. Classification (NCBI taxonomy): domain Bacteria; kingdom Pseudomonadati; phylum Pseudomonadota; class Gammaproteobacteria; order Enterobacterales; family Enterobacteriaceae; genus Klebsiella; species Klebsiella sp. RHBSTW-00215. The sequence continues at coordinate 4,093,242 of NZ_JABXQS010000001.1, read as the reverse complement.
GCAATCAGCGATAGCACCGCCGGGATCAGCAGTTGCACGCGCCAGTTCCATTCAGTACTGATTAACGGCGTCAGTCCCATCGCAATCAGCGAGCACAGCGGATAAGACCAGTTACCGATAAACGAGACCCTACTGGACCAGGTACCGCGATTTCTGCCAGGCATATATTCGGTGAACCCGGCAAACAGAGTCACCAGCAGCGCACCTAATCCCACCCCCATCACAAAACGGCAGGCAATCAGGAAGGTCATATTTGGCGAAAACGCCCCCACGACCATGGCAATAATATGAATCGCTTCATACAGGATAAAGGCATTTTTGCGCCCGGTTTTATCCCCGATAATTCCCCCGGCAAGCGCGCCGAGAAACATTCCCGCCGTGGTAATGGCGGAAAACGTAGCGGTGGTGGAATTATCGGTCCAGCCAAGTTCTTTTAACTGCGCGAGAATTAATCCGCCGACGGCATTACTCCAGCACACCAGTAATCCAAAGGCGACCATGGCAAACATCGATGAGTGCCAGCGACAGTCAGGCAGCCTGTCCAGCCTGGCGCCGCAGTGCGGTTTTGCTATCTGTTCCATCCGGGAACCTTCCTTTAATAAATGGGGTTATTCATCAAAGTCGTAAGTCATGATCACTTTAATTGCGGTTTTATCGACCATGGCGTCAAAGCCTTCGCGCCATTGCGACAGGCCAATACGGTGAGTGATCATCGGTTTAACTTTGATCGCGCCGCTGGCCAGCAGGCGAATGGCGTTGCGCCAGGACGTGGAGTCATAGGCCATATGACCAATGATGCTTTTGTTCCACGCGGTGATGTCGTTGATGGAGAAATCGAGAGGTTTAAAGCCCATGCCGACGCGAACGACTTCACCATTCGGGCGCAGCATTTCGATCGATTGTTTAAGGGCGATATTGGCACCGGAGCATTCGATGACCAGCCCCAGATTGTCTTTACCGCAGATTTCCTGGCAGCGCGCGACCACATCTTCGGTGGAACCGTTAACAACAGCTGTCGCGCCCAGTTCTTTGGCGATCGGGAAGCGTACGGCAACATCCTCTTCCAGCCCGACCATCACGATATTCACGGCCCCCATAATGCGCGCCATCTGGACCGAAAAGAGGCCCAATGGACCGGTACCAAAGACCACCACATCCTGGCCTGGAAGGAATTTAGATTGCTGGGCGATAGATTTGTAGGCGTTGCAGATGGGGTCCAGCACCGCCGCTTCTTCATAATCAACGCCCTGCGGAATTTCCCACAGCGCGTGACGGTGAATTTTGAGGATTTCCCCCGGCACCAGACAGTATTTCGAAAATCCACCACCCCAGGTATTGTTGTCCAGACCCAAATTCACTTTTTCTGTGCAACACAGAAAATCACCTTGTTCGCAGGCTGGACAAACGCCGCAGACGTGTCCGCTGTTGTCAGAAACCACCCGCTGGCCAACTTTCCAGTCCTTGACCTTTTCCCCCACCCGCACAACGTTGCCCGCAAATTCATGGCCACGAACGGAGTTGAACTGGTCGGAACCGCTGTCGACATTGTAATGCTTCATGTCCGCGCCGCAGATAGCCGCCGCTTTGATTTCAATCACTACGTCATCCGGACCGCATTCCGGTTCCGGAACCTCAATCATCTTATAGCCGCCAAAGGCCTTACCAAATCTTGCCAGTGCTTTCATTGCGTCTTCCTTTGTGTTTAGTTTGCATCAGTGGCACCAATACTTAACCACAACATCTTCAAGGTCAACATTAAATCTTTAAAACACAGATAATGATCTGCATTTCACAACTTGGATCACAAATACCGCGAAATGGGTGTTACATGAAGGTGGAGGATTGGAAGAAAGAAAAATCGACAGGCGTGCCGCTGCGCTTATACGTACAGCCGTGAACACCTTCGCAGTTTTGTATTGTGGATGATGCTAGCCTGCTAAGGTTGTTTTTTCGCCACGCCATTTCCGTGGCGTGTTTGTTTTTAATGTCTTTTTAGTCAAAGAGGATCAGATATGAAACTTTTGCCTTTGTTGGCAGCATTACCCCTGCTCTGCGCGAGCGTTGTTTCCGCTAACTCACTGATGTCCGTCGGCTACTTTAACGGTGGTGGTGACGTCACTGCCGGTCCTGGCGGCGATATCGATAAGCTGGACGTGCGCCAGATTACCCATCTCAACTACTCGTTTGGTCTGGTCTATAACGACGAAAAAGACGAAACCAACGACGCTCTAAAAGACACCAGCAAGCTGCATCAAATCTGGCTATCACCGAAAGTGCAGGCTGATTTGCAGAAAATTCCCACATTGCGTAAGCAGAATCCGAATCTGAAAGTTCTGCTTTCCGTCGGCGGCTGGGGGGCACGCGGCTTCTCTGGCGCAGCGGCAACGAAGGAGACCCGTGCGGTATTTATTCAGTCAGCACAGGAGATTGTTGAAAAATATGGTCTTGATGGTATCGACCTCGACTGGGAGTATCCGGTCAACGGCGCATGGGGGCTGGTCGCCAGCCAACCGGCCGATCGGGATAACTTTACTGCCCTGCTGAAAGAGCTACGGGCGGCCTTTGGGCATAACAAGCTGGTCACCATTGCCGTGGGCGCAAACGCGGAGAGTCCGAAAAGCTGGGTGGATGTGAAAGCGATTGCCCCGTCGCTTGATTACATCAACCTGATGACTTACGACATGGCGTACGGCACCCAGTACTTCAACTCCAACCTGTATGACTCGACGCAGTGGCCGACGGTGGCGGCAGCGGATAAATACAGCGCCGATTTTGTAGTCAATAACTATCTTGCCGCTGGTCTAAAACCGAGCCAGATGAACCTGGGTATTGGTTTCTATGGCCGGGTGCCTAAACGCGCCGTCGAGCCGGGCATCGACTGGAGCAAACCTGATGCACAGAAAAATCCGGCGACGCAGCCTTACTTCGAAGCACAGCAAGTTGAGCTGTTCAAGTCGTTAGGTTTTGATCTGACCAAAGATACCTATGTGAAATACAACGACATTGTGGCGAAGCTAATCAACGATCCGCAGAAGCGTTTTACTCAGCACTGGGATGATGAAGCGAAGGTCCCGTGGTTGTCGGTGCAGTCGGCTGACGGTAAAGCGCTGTTCGCCCTCTCCTACGAGAACCCACGCTCGGTGGCTATCAAAGCGGAGTACATCAAGAGCAAGGGCCTGGGAGGCGCGATGTTCTGGGAGTACGGCGCGGACGATCAAAACCAGTTAGCGAAACAGCTCGCAGAGACGTTAGGGATCAAGCACTGATCGACTCTGTGCCATGCCAGGCACAATAGGTTATGATTATCACCATCCGCTGCGCCAGACATTGGCGCAGTTTTTCATTTTCTATAGGAGGCATGGGGTCTTATGGCTTTTATCCCCAAAAACTACGCCCGTCTTGAAGTCGGTTATCGCGAAAAGGCGCTAAAAATTTTTCCCTGGGTCTGCGGGCGCTGTTCGCGCGAATTTGTTTATTCGAACCTGCGTGAGTTAACGGTGCACCATATCGACCACGATCACTCCAATAACCCGGAAGATGGTAGCAACTGGGAGATGCTGTGCCTGTATTGCCACGACCATGAACATTCCAAATACACTGAAGCCGATCAGTATGGCTCCACGGTGGTGGCGGGCGAAGATGCGCAGAAAGACATCGGCGAAGCAAAATACAACCCATTTGCCGATCTGAAAGCAATGATGAATAAGAAGTAACGCCAGGCGCTCATTACGCTTCAGCGCCCGGCGTTCAACAGCCGGGCCAGGCTATCAGGATTTAAACGTCGCAATCGGTTCAGGCGTAATGCCAAACTCAACCTTTAGCTGCTGCTTGCTCTTCATCACCATTTGTCCGTTGGTATCGATAGTCATATGCTGCGCTTCAACGTTGTGTCGGGCCTGCCAGAGCATAACCAGTTGCAGACTGTTCTCCTTCTGCTCCGCCGTTAACGCCACGCCATCCGGCCATTTCCCCAGCTCCACTGCCGTCGCCAGACGCTGATAAACTTCCGGCGTCATGCTATCGATAATTTGTTCAATTTCCATCTTCCGCCAGCCCCGCTTTGGAATAATTTGCTGAATCGGTTTTTCAACCTTTAATTTGCTCACCATTTTCATCATTGGTGAAGCTTAAAGACGCCGAATTAACACAAAAACGCTCGCCGGTGGGTTGCGGACCGTCCGGGAACACATGTCCAAGATGAGCATCGCATTTTCCGCAGCGAATTTCAGTGCGCTGCATACCGTGGGAGTAGTCCGTTAGATAACGGATCGCGTCCTCGCTGACTGGCTCATAAAAACTCGGCCAACCACAGCCCGAATCATACTTGGTTTGCGAGTGAAACAGCGCTGCATCGCACACCAGGCAGTGATAGACGCCATCGCGTTTGTTGTGGAGTAGCCGCCCGGTGAACGGCGGTTCAGTACCGTGATTCTGCGTCACGTAAAACTGCATCTCGCTCAAATCTTTTTTGAGCTCGTCCGAGGAGGGTTTATTCGACATTGGCTTGCTTCTCGCTGTGTAAAGGACAACTTTTCGCGTCAATTCTAACAAAATATTAACAATGAAGCGTGAACTTTTGTTCTAAACTTAGGCGATGCCAAAAGGCAGCTACGCAATTGTGATTAAGATCACGTTTTTATCTTTAATGCCCTTTAAAATTCCGGGCGCAGCCCCCATATGGAATTGGGCTCAAAGGGAAAGTGGGGTAAATCAATCGCGCAAAGGTATGCTGAGGATTGATTTGTCGCAATGATTGACACGATTCCGCTTGACGCTGCGTAAGGTTTTTGTAATTTTACAGGCAACCTTTTATTCACTAACAAATAGCTGGTGGAATATATGACTATCAAAGTAGGTATCAACGGTTTTGGCCGTATCGGTCGCATTGTTTTCCGTGCTGCTCAGGAACGTTCTGACATCGAGATCGTTGCAATCAACGACCTGTTAGACGCTGACTACATGGCATACATGCTGAAGTATGACTCCACTCACGGCCGTTTCAACGGTACCGTTGAAGTGAAAGACGGTCATCTGATCGTTAACGGTAAAAAAATCCGTGTTACCGCTGAGCGTGATCCGGCTAACCTGAAGTGGAACGAAGTAGGCGTTGACGTAGTTGCTGAAGCAACTGGTCTGTTCCTGACTGACGAGACTGCTCGTAAACACATCACTGCTGGCGCGAAAAAAGTCGTTCTGACTGGCCCGTCCAAAGACAACACTCCGATGTTTGTTAAAGGCGCTAACTTTGACAAATACGAAGGCCAGGACATCGTTTCTAACGCATCCTGCACCACCAACTGCCTGGCTCCGCTGGCTAAAGTTATCAACGACAACTTCGGTATCATCGAAGGTCTGATGACTACCGTTCACGCGACCACCGCAACTCAGAAAACCGTTGATGGCCCGTCTCACAAAGACTGGCGCGGCGGTCGTGGCGCAGCTCAGAACATCATCCCGTCCTCTACCGGTGCTGCTAAAGCTGTAGGTAAAGTACTGCCAGAACTGAATGGCAAACTGACCGGTATGGCGTTCCGCGTTCCGACTCCTAACGTATCTGTTGTTGACCTGACCGTTCGTCTGGAAAAAGCTGCTTCTTACGAAGAAATTAAGAAAGCAATCAAAGCTGCTTCCGAAGGCGCAATGAAAGGCGTTCTGGGCTACACCGAAGACGACGTTGTATCTACCGATTTCAACGGCGAAGTTTGCACTTCAGTATTCGATGCTAAAGCAGGTATCGCTCTGAACGACAACTTTGTGAAACTGGTTTCCTGGTACGATAACGAAACGGGTTACTCCAACAAGGTTCTGGACCTGATTGCTCACATCTCCAAATAAGTTGAGATGAGAAAGTAATCTGTAAGAGCGACTTCGGTCGCTCTTTTTTTTGTCTGAAGATAAAGGATTGCGTAATGATTAATAAAATTTTTGCCCTCCCGGTTATCGAACAGCTTACCCCTGTCCTCTCCCGCCGTCAGCTTGATGACCTTGAGCTAATCGTCGTTGACCATCCGCAGGTTAAAGCCTCCTTTGCCCTCCAGGGCGCTCATCTGCTCTCCTGGAAACCTGCCGGAGAAGAAGAAGTTCTGTGGCTCAGCGGTAACACACCGTTCAAAAATGGCGTTGCCCTGCGCGGCGGCGTACCGATTTGCTGGCCGTGGTTTGGCCCAGCGGCACAGCAAGGCCTGCCTTCACACGGCTTCGCGCGCAATCTGCCGTGGACGCTGAAAGCGCATAAAGAAGACGACAACGGCGCGGTGCTGACCTTTGAACTGCAAAGCAGCGATGCGACTCGCCAGTACTGGCCGCACGAGTTCACGCTATTAGCCCGTTTCAAACTGGGTAAAACCTGTGAGATTGAGCTGGAAGCACACGGCGAATTTGAAACCACTTCCGCCCTGCACACCTACTTCAATGTTGGTGATATCGCCGCGGTGAAAGTGAGCGGCCTTGGCGATCGTTACGTTGATAAAGTCAATAATGCCGAAGAGGGTGTATTAAGCGACGGCGTACAGACGTTCCCTGACCGTACCGACCGCGTTTATCTGAATGCGGATGCCTGCAGCGTAATTCATGACGACGCGTTGAACCGCAACATCGACGTTATCCATCACCATAACAGCAACGTGGTAGGCTGGAACCCAGGACCGGCGCTTTCTGTCAGCATGGGCGATATGCCTGACGATGGTTATAAAACCTTCGTTTGTGTAGAAAGCTGCTGCGCGATCGAGCCACAGAAGGCCAGCGAAGAGAAACCTTCGCGCCTGGCGCAAACCATTCGCGTGGTGAAACGCTAAGATCCAGATTGGATAGTCTTGTATTTGTGCCGGGCGGCGGCCAACGCCTTGCCCGGCCTACGGTACTTAAGCCCCGCTGAGTCGGGGTTTTTCTTTAAACCATATCCAGCGGCGTTTTTCTTCCCGGTGCCGGATAGGCTTTATCCAGAAGCGCCAGCTCCTCGGCACTGAGCATAATTTCCAGCGCTGCAGCGTTTTGCTCTACGTGCTCGATGCTTGCTGCTTTTGGGATAGCCAGCACACCCTGATGGCTAATCACCCACGCCAGTAGCACTTGTGCGGCGGTGACGCCTCGGGCTTCAGCGATATTTTTCACAACGGTATGATTTAAAAGTCCATTGCGCAGGCGTCCGGCCTGAGCCAGTGGACAATATGCCATCACCGGCAGCCGCTGCTGCTGGCACCACGGCAGCAGGTCATGCTCGATACCGCGGGAAGCCAGGTGGTAGAGCACCTGATTGGTCGCGCACTGATCGCCACCGTCCGTCTGCCAGAGCTGCTGCATATCATCGTAATCGAGATTCGACACGCCCCAGCGACGAATTTTCCCCTGCGCCACCAGCGCTTCCATGCCTTCAACCGTTTCCTGCAATGAATAATCACCGCGCCAGTGCAGCAAATAAAGATCAAGATAGTCGGTATTCAGGCGGCGCAGGCTGGCTTCGCAGGCGCTGGCTATTTTGCGCCCACCAGCATTCCAGGGATAGACTTTGGAAACCAGCACTACACGGTCACGCTGCCCGCGAATCGCTTCGCTCACCACCTCTTCCGCACCGCCATCAGCGTACATTTCCGCCGTGTCGATAACCGTCAGCCCCAGATCGATGCCCGCACGTAGTGCAGCGACCTCCTGAGCATGCAGCGCCTGATTTTCGCCCATATACCAGGTACCCTGACCAATTACCGGGACTGCATCATGCTCACCAAAACGTATTGTCCTTTCTGCCATAAATTCCTCCTGTCGTTTGATTGCACCACCGTAATGCAAAACAGGGCTTTACGCCCTGTTTTGATGCACGAATTGCCTTGTAAAGAAGCACAATCAGAAGGAGTAAGTGATCCCGGTAGAAATCACACCGCTCCAGGATTTGTCCACCATCGGGCTATCGGTGATTTCGTCAGACAGGCGGGTATAGCGTGCAACGCCGTATACGCTCCAGTCGCCGAGGAAACGATAGTTTGCCGACAGCTCCAGGTACGGGTTCCAGCTGCTATCCGGATCGTAGCTACGCATACCGCTGCGATCTGATTCATGCTTCGAAACGCCATAGTAGTACTCGTTCTGATTGTCGCTATTCCACTCCACGCCAATACCCGGCGTAAGCGTCAGGTTACCGTTGGTATAGCGATACAGCCAGGCCAGATCCCACACAATGCCGTTACTGTTATCCAACGTATCGCCTGCCAGGGCGGTACGCAGGAAACCGTACTGTGTATGGTGTTCGTAAGAAAGCCCGGCCATCACTGTGGATTTACGTTTATCCAGGCGACGCATTTGCTGGCTGTCGCTATCACCCGGCTTAAAGTACATCGGCGACCAGTAGGCGGTAATCGAGAGCTTATCGTTGGTATCATTCCACAGGTAGTAACCACCACCTAAACCACGAAACCAGAAGTTATCGCTCTCATAATTAATAACGGGCACCGGGTAAACATCAGCATCGTACTGCTTGTAAGGATGTTCGACGACACCCACACCCGCACCCAAAGTGAACTTCCCTTCAGCGTGTACGACGGATGCTGAAGTCACAATCAACACACCAAGTGCCAGAAGTTTGATTTTAGTCACGATCCATATTCCTGTTGTCAAATAATCAGCGCAGGCAGTTTAACGTTGTAAACGTCATGCCTCAAATTCTTTACCTGTCATTACACTAAACTAACTAATTTCTCATCCTCAGATGACTGCAGGCTGACAACAAAATGACAGCGTGATGACGCCCGTTGACAAGACGTGAGTAAAGCCGTCGCTTTTCTTGATGAGTTATTGATATGTCATTGAAATTGATTTTCTGTGCCATGCAAGTTTTCCAAATGCATCTACGCTTTAATTTAGAAGAAGTAATTGCGGGGCACGTTATCCGGAGACTTCGCCAACCTGGCATAAGGGTTGCTGGAGAATCAGTGAACGTTGTGCGGCTTACCTCTTCCGGGAGCTCCCACTATTCATATGAACGGCTCTCAACCTGTGCTAAATACGAAAGGACGGCATGCCATGAATATATTCGATCACTATCGCCAGCGTTATGAAGCTGCCAAGGACGAAGAGTTCACACTGCAGGAGTTTCTTACCATCTGTCGGCAAGATCGCAGTGCTTATGCTAACGCAGCAGAAAGATTGCTGATGGCCATCGGTGAGCCGGTCATGGTCGATACGGCCCTGGAACCCAGGCTATCCCGTCTCTTTTCAAACCGGGTTGTCGCACGCTATCCGGCGTTTGAAGAGTTTTACGGTATGGAAGATGCTATCGAGCAAATTGTTTCTTACTTAAAACACGCCGCTCAGGGGCTGGAAGAGAAGAAACAAATTCTGTATCTGCTGGGACCCGTGGGCGGCGGCAAATCATCGCTTGCCGAACGCCTGAAGTCCTTAATGCAGCGCGTCCCGATTTACGTTCTGAGCGCCAACGGGGAGCGCAGTCCGGTTAACGATCACCCGCTGTGCCTTTTTAATCCGCAGGAAGATGCGCAGATTCTTGAGAAAGAGTACGGCGTGCCTACCCGCTATCTGGGGACTATCATGTCGCCATGGGCGGCCAAACGTCTGCATGATTTCGGCGGCGATATCACTAAATTCCGCGTGGTAAAAGTCTGGCCATCTATACTGGAACAGATTGCCATCGCCAAAACCGAGCCGGGTGACGAGAACAACCAGGATATCTCCGCGCTGGTGGGTAAAGTGGATATCCGTAAGCTGGAACACTACGCGCAGAATGACCCGGATGCCTACGGCTATTCCGGCGCCCTGTGCCGTGCCAACCAAGGGTTGATGGAGTTCGTTGAGATGTTCAAAGCGCCAATTAAGGTGCTGCATCCACTGCTGACCGCCACTCAGGAAGGAAACTATAACGGCACCGAAGGGATCTCAGCCCTGCCGTTCAACGGGATTATCCTTGCCCACTCCAACGAATCGGAATGGGTTACCTTCCGTAATAACAAAAACAATGAGGCCTTCCTCGACCGTGTGTATATCGTCAAGGTGCCTTATTGCCTGCGCATCTCGGAAGAGATCCGTATCTATGAAAAACTGCTTAACAACAGTGAACTGACCCATGCGCCTTGTGCCCCAGGCACCCTGGAAACGCTATCGCGCTTCTCAATTCTGTCGCGCCTGAAAGAGCCGGAAAACTCGAGCATTTACTCAAAAATGCGCGTTTATGATGGCGAGAGCCTGAAAGATACCGATCCGAAAGCGAAATCCTACCAGGAGTATCGCGATTATGCCGGTGTCGACGAAGGGATGAACGGCCTGTCCACCCGCTTCGCCTTTAAGATCCTTTCGCGGGTATTCAACTTCGACCACGCGGAGGTCGCTGCTAACCCGGTACATCTGTTCTACGTCCTGGAACAGCAAATCGAGCGCGAACAGTTCCCGCAGGAGCAATCCGAGCGTTACCTGGAGTTCCTCAAAGGCTATCTGATCCCGAAATACGCTGAGTTTATCGGCAAAGAGATCCAGACTGCCTACCTTGAATCCTATTCTGAGTATGGGCAGAACATTTTTGACCGTTATGTCACCTACGCCGACTTCTGGATTCAGGATCAGGAGTATCGCGACCCGGATACCGGTCAGTTGTTTGACCGCGAGTCGCTGAATGCGGAACTGGAAAAAATCGAGAAGCCGGCCGGGATCAGTAATCCGAAAGACTTCCGTAACGAGATCGTCAACTTTGTGCTGCGCGCCAGAGCACATAACAGCGGGCGTAATCCAAACTGGACCAGCTACGAAAAACTGCGCACGGTTATTGAGAAGAAAATGTTCTCTAATACCGAAGAGCTGTTGCCAGTCATTTCCTTCAACGCGAAAACGTCAACCGATGAGCAGAAGAAACACGATGATTTTGTCGACCGCATGATGGAGAAAGGTTATACCCGCAAGCAGGTTCGTCTGCTGTGCGAATGGTATCTGCGGGTCCGTAAATCATCCTGATAGACCAGCCCGGCAGGCAATAACTGCCGGGCTAATAAAACTGCGTATACCCAGTGACATTCTGCTGCGGGGCACACGCTCCCGCCGGAATGACCAAGGGCATCAGTTGGCAAATGCAGTACAGGAGGGCATATGACCTGGTTCATAGACCGACGCCTGAACGGGAAAAACAAAAGCGCAGTCAACAGGCAGCGCTTTCTGCGCCGTTATAAAGCGCAGATAAAACAGTCGATCTCCGAGGCTATCAATAAACGCTCGGTGACTGATATTCAGAGCGGAGAGTCCGTCTCCATCCCAACGGACGATATTAACGAGCCGATGTTTCATCAGGGTCGCGGCGGGCTGCGCAATCGCGTGCACCCGGGTAACGATCACTTTGTACAAAACGACCGCATCGAACGCCCACAGGGCGGCGGTGGCGGTGGTGGCAGCGGTCAGGGACAAGCCAGCGCCGACGGCGAAGGACAAGATGAATTCGTCTTTCAGATTTCGAAAGATGAATATCTGGATCTGTTATTTGAAGATCTGGCCCTGCCAAACCTGAAAAAAAATCAGCAACGGCAGTTGACGGAGTTTAAGAGCCACCGTGCAGGTTATACCGCCAACGGGGTACCGGCTAATATCAGCGTCGTTCGCTCGCTGCAAAACTCGCTGGCGCGGCGTACTGCAATGACAGCGGGTAAGCGTCGGCAACTGCACGCGCTGGAAGAAGATCTGGATATCATCAGCAAAAGCGAACCAGCACAGCTGCTGGAAGAGGAACGCCTGCGTAAAGAGATTGCCGAGCTACGGGCGAAAATCGACCGCGTACCGTTTATCGACACTTTTGACCTACGCTACAAGAACTATGAAAAGCGACCAGAGCCTTCAAGCCAGGCGGTGATGTTCTGCCTGATGGACGTCTCCGGATCGATGGATCAGGCAACCAAGGATATGGCCAAGCGTTTTTACATCCTGCTGTATCTGTTTCTCAGCCGGACCTATAAAAACGTGGATGTCGTTTATATACGCCACCATACGCAAGCTAAAGAGGTCGATGAACACGAATTCTTTTATTCGCAGGAAACCGGCGGCACGATCGTCTCCAGTGCCCTGAAATTGATGGATGAAGTGGTCAAGGAGCGTTACGACCCGGGGCAGTGGAATATCTACGCTGCACAAGCATCGGATGGTGATAACTGGGCTGATGACTCGCCGTTATGTCACGAATTGCTGGCGAAGAAAATTCTACCGGTTGTGCGTTACTACAGCTATATCGAGATAACCCGACGCGCACATCAGACGCTGTGGCGCGAATATGAGCACCTGCAGTCAACGTTCGAGAACTTTGCCATGCAACATATCCGCGACCCGGAGGATATCTATCCGGTGTTCCGCGAACTGTTCCACAAGCAGACGTCAAAATCCGACGGTTAGTCTATCCAAAACAGCCAGCGACGCGTTGTTGCTGGCTGTTTCCACCCTCACTTAGCCAACCTGTTCACACTCCGGCGTCAGTGGCAGCAGGTCAGAATCAATCTCAGCCATAATCAGGCTGGCGAGGTTCTGCTTCTGATGCACCTTACCGCACTGGACAATGATCTGCCGCGCGTTGTCATAGCCAGGAGCCCAAAGCCGATTGTTCATGCGCACATCTTTATAGATGGCGATCAGCGGTTTTTTCCATGCCGCCGCCATATGCACAACGGAAGTATCCGGTGAGATAACCAAATCAGCTTGTGCAATCAGCGCCATAGTATGGTGCAGCGTTTTAAACGGATTCACCCTCACCTTTTCGGGCAAAGGAATGCGGATCTCATTGCGATGATCGAGCAAGACAATGTTTATATCAGGATAATCTGAGCGTAATTTTTCAATGATTGACGCGAGTTGTTCCTGCGACAAACTGCGGTCCTGATGCCCGGCAAAAATATTAATCACCACCTTACGCCCATCCAAACCGGCCAGATACTCGCGAACTTGCTGATAGGTATCCTGCGGAATATGCAGGTCATAGGACTCCAGATGCTTTTTATCCAGCTTCAGGTGATCGGCAATAAGTGCAAATGTCTTGCTGACGTGCCAGTTTTCGCAGTCAAAATCAAAGGACTTGGTGTAGTGGTTAATCGACGCCCACTTATTAAACCCCAGCACTGACTTAGCTTTTATTTGCCGTAGCAGCAGCATTCTGTGTACAGGGATATCAAACAGCGAGGGGTCAATAATAATATCGTACTTATTATTCGCAAGCTCATCAATTACAGGTTGAGGAACATTGTGTTTGAATTTACGCAGGTAATCCGCGGAATTGACATTTTCAGCTTCATAGATGCGACGGATGTGCGGATTGTGCCGCATAACCTGACTGTTTGACTTTGTCAGCAGGAAATCAACGGTCATCCCCGACTCATGGAGGCATTTAACCAGCGCCGAATCCACAACCACATCGCCTATCGCCCCTTCATTACGCATCATCAGAACCGTTTTAGCCGATGACAAGTCGACATCATGGCGTTTGCGATTATCCCAAAATGCTTTGGCGATATGAACCCGCAAGACATTGCGTACTTTCTTAACAAAGTAATTACGGCGCCTGTTCAGCTCTCTTATTTTTTTGAACTTCCTGGGGGATACCTGCACCGCTGTGTTTTCCATCATCATAACCTCGTAACCACTATCAACAGTACTTCTCCTGATCTTGCTAAGGACTAATAAAAATAAGAAAAGTTCGCTTGATAAATAAAATTCTTATGTTTATGGCGCAGAACGAATAGTAATACTTTTTGTCATTCCAGCATAACTGATTGAAGATAAAATGAGTAAATTGTGGAATTAGCCTGGATATCATCGGGCAACCCAATTTTCATAGCTGCCTTATACTTAAGAAGCTACTTACCCCCCATCCCCGGTCAATATTTGCTCACCGGAGGTAAGCCGTTTGAATGACATACCCAGTCTGGGCATGATAAAATCAGCGCAATTACTTTGGCGGAACTATCATCATGAAATTAAAGAATAAATTACTCCGCCATTTTATTTCTGCGGGCGTGGTTGTTCTGACCTCTTCATTTCTGGTGTATGAATTAGTCGCCAGCCATCGGGACATGTCAGAATATATGCGCTATATCGTCGAAAAAGGCGAGTACGCTTTTCTCTACGATAAATATCAAAATCAGCTTATTATCTCCCAGTTTGCTCGCAAGTTAGATGCCCTTCCCTCTACCGACGTCGCGCAGCTGGCTTGCGACAGCATGCAAACAAAAGGTGACGTTAGCGGGCTGAATATTACAGAGTATACCTTTCCTCTACTTCACGGCACACTCAGCGCTAATCAAACTTCATGCCTGGCGTGGGTGAACGATCTACCCGCTTTGCAGGTATTTGATACAACAATTGACCGTAACAGTACCACTCCCGGACACGAAACCGGCCCTTATAAATCCGATAAAAAATTACGCTACTTCATTGATTTAAATAATAAATATGTTTATTTTCATTCACCAGTTGAGATTAAAAACAGTTTGCTGGATAACTGGAATTTTCTCCACGACGGCAAATTAGGTATCTCACAGGCTAACCTGAATAGTTTACTTCGCGGCCGTACGCTGATTTCCAGCATCTACGTTGACGCGATAACAGGGCAGAATATTTTATCGTTTTTGACCCCAGTCTATCACCAGGATCTGCTCAAAGGCGTCGTGATGGTCGATGTCACCCGCAAAGATATTGAACAGCTCCTGTATACCGCCGACCGCCCCTTAGTCTGGCGCTATCTGGACATCACCTTAACGGACTCGGATTCAACAACCGAAATCATCGTTCACCGCAGCCAAACGCATATTTTCGGCTATGCCCACTACAACAATCAGGTTGCAGAGAATATGCAGATCGCGCTGTCGCTGGACGTGATGTATTTCCTGCTTAGCTCCTGGAAGCTGTTCCTGTTTTACCTGATATCTACTGGCGTACTGCTGCATCTTGTACGGATGCACTTCCGTTTGTATACCGATGTTTTCAAAGAAAACATCAGCGATTCATTAACCGGTCTTTTCAACCGTAAAATCCTCTCCCCGATCCTTGAGTCCCGTCTGCAAAAGCTAACGGAACAGGGCGTGAACATCGTGTTTATGGCGCTCGACTGCGACCGACTGAAATACATTAATGATACCTGGGGGCATAACGAAGGCGACCGGGCTATTGTTATGCTCGCGCAGGCCATATCGTCGTCCATACGTAAAAGCGATTACGGTATTCGCCTGGGCGGAGACGAGTTCTTTCTGATTCTGATCGATTACGCCAATGAAGATGCTCAGGATATTCCCGAGCGCATCCGCCAACACCTGACGGCGGTTGATATCAATAAACGCGTTAATTTCTCGTGGGGAGCCTGCAGCATGGCGTCGGGAGATAACCTGGTGGACGTGATGAACATCGCCGATGCCCGGCTGTACGAAAATAAAAAACAGAAAAAACATCCACTTCCGGCACGAGAAGGTTAAGCTGGATACTTTAACCCGCAAGGACAGACTGACATGAACGCGCCTGTAATACAGAGCACCCACCAGCAGTTGCTCGAGTTGCTTAACCGATCCGATGCTCGTTTCCGGGTTGTTGAGCATGAAGCCGTCGGGAAATGTGAAGCGGTATCCGAGATCCGCGGTACGGCCCTGGGTCAGGGTGCAAAAGCGCTGGTATGTAAAGTCAAAGGTCATGGGGTGAATCAACACGTACTGGCGATTCTTGCCGCCGATCAACAGGCCGATTTAGCCCGCCTGGCCGAACATATCGGCGGCAGCAAAGCCTCACTGGCCAGCCCCGCAGAGGTCGATACTCTCACCGCCTGCGTGTTTGGCGCAATTCCACCTTTCAGCTTCCACCCATCGCTGCGTCTGGTCGCCGACCCGCTGCTATTTGAGCGTTTCCCGGAAATCGCCTTCAACGCCGGGCAGCTCGACAAATCGATTATCCTCAACACCGCTGACTATTTACGTATTGCCCAACCCGAGCTGGTGGTCTTTCGCCGCGAGGTCTGACCCCTCCCTCGCCTCTATCGCAACGTTATCTGAGTTATTTCCGATAACGTTGCATTTTATTTTGCATTCTTTGTTACCGGTATCACGAAAAGCATTTTACGTAATTCTGATACCAAATCCCGCAATTGTTAACCCTCCAGCTTCAACCACACTATAGCTCGTAATTACTGAAACCGTATCTTAACGACACCAGGTGACATCAATGACGACTAAAGTTACCCGTAAAGAAAAAATCAGTTATGGCCTTGGGGATATGGCCAGCCATATCGGCCTGGATAACGTGATTATTTTTCTGACGTTTTACTATACCGATGTGGTGGGCCTCCCGGCAGCCTTTGTCGGCACGATGTTTCTGCTCGCCCGTACCGCCGATGCCATCATCGACCCGGCAATGGGCTATATGGCTGACCGCACTCGCTCGCGCTGGGGGAAATTCCGCCCGTGGATGCTGTGGTTAGCCCTGCCATTTGGCCTGAGCTGCCTCCTGACTTACGCCGTACCGCAATCTCTGGATATGACCGGCAAAATGATTTTCGCCAGCGTCAGCTACACCTTCATGATGCTGATGTATACCGCCATCAATATTCCCTACTGCTCGATGGGGGCGGTGATCACCCCCGATAATGACGAACGTATCTCCCTGCAATCCTGGCGCTTCTTCCTTGCCACGCTCGGCGGCGCAATGTCGACGTTTTTCATGATGCCGCTGGCGGAGTACCTCGGCGGCGCGGATAAGCTGGCGGGCTATCGCTGGGCGATGGCGATTATGGCCAGCGCAGCGGTGATTATGTTCTGGATCTGCTTTGCCAACACCCGTGAACGTATTAAAGCGCCCGCTACCCATAACAACTATCTGTCTGAACTGCGCGATCTCCTGCGCAACGATCAGTGGCGGGTCGTCGCGGTGCTGGTGATGACCAACATTGGCTTTGGCGTAATCCGTCTCGGGGCGATGATGTACTTCGTTACTTACTACCTCGGCAGCGCCAGCTACTTTATGTGGATGCTAGGCGCGCATATTCTTGGCAAGGCCGCAGGTAGCTTGCTGGCCAAACGACTGACCCGTAATTTCAACAAAGTTCAAATGTTCGGCTACTGCGCTGTGCTGGCGGGGGTGCTGAGCATCGCTCTATTCTTCGCGCCGAAATCCGTTTTCGTGCTGGTCCCGCTGACGTTCATTATCTCCACGCTTTATCAGGCCACCACCACGCTGATGTGGGTAATGATGGCCGATGTCGCCGACTACGGCGAATGGCGACAGGGTAAACGTATGGATGGCGTCATATTCTCCACCTTCCTCGCGGTCCTCAAGCTGGGAATGGCCCTCAGCGGCGCTATCGTCGGCTGGACTCTGGGCTTTAGCGGCTACGTCGCCAACGCGCCGGAACAAACATCACTTGCAATGAACTGCATCGTCGCCCTGTTTACCGTTGTTCCCGGCCTACTCTCGCTGGCGGTCTTCGCCACGCTGCGCTGGTACAAGCTTGATGACCAGACCATGCAGGAAATCAATTTGGCTAAAACGCAATCTCTTGTGAAAGGATGATCTCACCATGAGCGAATTAATACAGCATGCTAACGCCATCGAATGGCGCTTCGAACGGCAGATTTTACGCCTTGAGCCCTGGGGCGAAAACAGCCTGCGGGTACGCGCCACCTGTGCGCCGGAGTTTAATTCGGAGCTTCAGGCGCTACTGACGCCAGAATCATGCCAGGCCGAAATCTCCCGGGATGCGGAAACGCTGACCCTGCGTAACGGCAATATCAGCGCGGTGTTGAACCTTAAGGGTCAGCTGGCATTTTACAATCAGCGCGGCGAGCTGCTACTCGAAGAGATGTGGCGGCAACGTTCCACCGTTGGTATCGGCGCCAGCGAAAAGAGCCAGGACAAATACGTCAGCGCCCTGAAACTGGACGGCCGGGAATTTAAACCACTTCCTGGGGGCAAATATCAGCTAACGGTTCGTTTTGAAGCCCGCCACGATGAGAGACTGTATGGCATGGGCCAGTACCAGCAGCCGTGGCTGGATCTGAAGGGTTGTTCTCTTGAGCTGGCGCAACGTAACTCACAGGCCAGCGTGCCGTTTGTGCAATCCAGCCTCGGCTACGGCCTGCTGTGGAATAATCCAGCGGTTGGCGAGGCCAGCTTTGCCAAAAACCACAGCCAGTGGATCGCCCGCGTCACCCAGGAGATGGACTACTGGATAACCGCCGGTGACAGCGTAATGGAGATAACCCGCCAGTACGCTAAAGCCACCGGCACGCCCCCCGCCGCACCAGAATTCATTAGCGGCCTGTGGCAGTGTAAATTGCGCTATCGTACCCAGCAGGAGGTGCTGGAGGTGGCTCGCGAATACCGCCGCCGTAGCCTTCCGCTCTCGGTGATGGTTATCGATTTCTTCCACTGGCCGAATCAGGGTACCTGGTGTTTCGACCCTACCGACTGGCCGGATCCGAAGGCGATGGTAGAAGAGCTCGAATCAATGGGCATCAAGCTAATGGTTTCAGTCTGGCCGACCGTTGAAGCCCGCAGCCCGCTGTTCCCACAGATGAAGGCTAAAGGGTGGCTGGTGACCAGCGATCGCGGCGTACAGGTCAACCTGGATTTTATGGGCAATACCACCTTCTTTGACGCCACCCATCCTCAGGCACGGCAGTTTGTCTGGGATACGGTAAAGAAAAACTATTTTGACTACGGGATCAAGCTGTTCTGGCTGGATGAAGCCGAGCCGGAGTATCGCGCCTATGACTTCGATAACTATCGCTATCACGCCGGACCGGTGCTGGAAGTGGGCAACCGCTATCCGCGTGATTTCGCCCAGGGCTTCTACGATGGCCTGCGTGCGCAAGGTGAAGAAGAGATTGTCAATCTGGTGCGCTGCAGCTGGGCAGGCAGCCAGCGCTACGGCGTGCTGGCGTGGTCCGGCGACGTTCACTCCTCCTTCCATTCGTTTCGCAATCAGTTGGCTGCCGGGCTCAACATGGGGCTGGCGGGCATTCCATGGTGGACGACCGATATCGGTGGTTTCCAGGGCGGCAATATCCACGATCCGGCATTTCACGAACTATTGGTCCGCTGGTTCCAGTGGGCCGTATTCTGCCCGGTTCTGCGCATGCACGGCTATCGCGAGCCGCGGATCCAACCGCCGGAAAGCTATCGCCACGGTATTCCTCAATGCGACAGCGGTTCGCCAAATGAGCTGTGGAGCTACGGCGAGGATAATTTCGCCATCATGCAACGCTGGCTGGGCGTCCGCGAGGTGTTACGTCCCTATATTGATGAACTGTACGCCAATGCACATCGCCACGGCGACCCGCTCATGCGCCCGCTCTTCTGGCACTATCCCGACGATGCGCAAAGCTGGCAGGTCGAAGACCAATACCTGTTTGGCCAGGATTTGCTGGTCGCTCCGGTCATGCACGCAGGCCAGCGTCAGCGCGAGGTCTGGCTGCCGGGTGAACATCAATGGGTCGATTTACAGGGGGAGCGCTATCAGGGAGGGCAGCGTATTTCAGTTCCCGCCGGGCTGGAGACTATTCCGTTGTTTATTCGTGAAGGCAGCCCGCTGGTTTCGCTGCTGGTAAAATAAATCAGGCAGATGCCTGAAATAGAGAGCATGCGCTAAAAAAAGCCTGTCTACTCACGCAATTATGCGTAGAGTAAACGGGCTTCTCTTTTTTTTGTATTTTGGCAAGGACCTCTGCACATGCTCGACACCACCCTGTTAATTCTGCTGGGCCTGGCGGCGCTCGGCTTTATTAGCCATAACACGACCGTTGCGATTTCAATACTGGTTTTAATTATCGTCCGCGTCACCCCGCTTAATACTTTCTTCCCTTGGATTGAAAAGCAGGGGCTGACCATCGGGATTATCATTCTGACTATCGGCGTGATGGCGCCTATCGCCAGCGGTACTCTTCCGCCCTCAACGCTGCTCCATTCGTTCGTTAACTGGAAATCACTGCTGGCGATTGCCGTCGGCGTCGGCGTCTCATGGCTCGGCGGGCGCGGCGTGGCGTTGATGGGCTCGCAGCCGCAGCTGGTGGCCGGGCTGCTGGTCGGCACCGTACTCGGCGTTGCTCTCTTCCGCGGGGTACCGGTAGGCCCGCTTATCGCCGCCGGGATCATTTCGCTATTTATAGGGAAGTCGTAGTCAGGCTGGCGAGATAGCGTCCCGGCGTTTGGCCCAGCCCTTTCTTAAACATGGTGATAAAGGCGGTGGTGGAGTCATAGCCCAGACTCTGCGCTGTCTGCTGCACGCTTTGCCCGCGGATCAGCATCTGCAGAGCGAGGATAAGCTGCAGCTGATGCCGCCAGCGGCGAAAGCTCAGGCCCGTTTCGCGCACTACCAGCCGCGCCAGATTACGCTCGCTCATGGCGAACTCCGCCGCCCACTGCGCCAGCGTTTGCCAACGAGCGGGATCATCGGCCATGACCTCCGCCATCTGGCGAATTTTCGGATGTCCGGATACCGGCAGTTGCAAATGCTCCTGCGGCTGCTGGGGTAGCTCGTCAAACAGCACCTGCACCAGGCGGTGCATCGCCGCTGATTCCAATTCTGCCCTGCCGCGCTGGGCCATGGTCAAAATAAGCTCGCGCACCAGCGATGAAATCTTTAACGTACAGCAGAAATTCGGCATCGGGGCCGCACCGGGTTCAATAAACAAAAAGCAGATCTGCGCTCCCGGCGTCGCCCGGTTGCTATGGGGTATCTGCCCAGGGACCCACACCGCATACTGCGGCGGCACCATCAACATGGCATTTTCCACTTCGCAGGTTAGTGCCCCGTGCAGCGCCAGGATCAACTGACCTTTGCGGTGCTGATGACGCGGAATATGCTGCTCGTCCGCGACAACCTGAATACGAAATGCCAGCGCCGCTTCATGGCCGCTGTCCGGGTCATAGCCGTCCAGGCCGAGTCCGATCATAAGATTGTCCGATATTAGCGATATTCTGTCATTTTAGCTTGATTTAAACGGGTCGCAAACAGGCTATTGTTAACGCCTCGTTTTTCTTGTCTGAGATAGCCATGAATTCTGTTTCATCTTCTACCGGCCGCCGTAATCTTTTATTGATTGCCGGTATCTTGCTGATTGCGACCACCTTACGCGTTGCATTTACCGGCGCCGCACCGCTGCTGGACGCAATTCGCAGCGAATATGGCCTCACCACCGCGCAAACCGGCCTGTTAACGACCCTGCCGCTGCTGGCCTTCGGCCTGGTCTCACCGCTGGCTGCGGGCGTCGCACGCCGATTCGGTATTGAACGCAGCCTGCTGCTGGCGATGATCCTGATTTGCCTGGGTATCGGTCTGCGCTCGCTACCTTCCGTAGCATTATTGTTTATCGGCACCACGATTATCGGCTGCGGTATTGCGCTGGGGAACGTCCTGCTGCCCGGATTAATCAAACGCGATTTCTCGCAGCATGTTGCCAAAATGACCGGTGCCTACTCCCTGACGATGGGTGGTGCCGCTGCGTTGGGGTCGGCGATGGTGGTCCCGTTGGCGCTTGCCGGACTCGGCTGGCGCGGGGCGCTGCTGATGCTGATGGTTTTCCCGCTGCTGGCGCTGTTTGTCTGGCTGCCGCAGTCGCGTCAGCAGGCCCCTGCGCCGCTAACGAATTCGGGCGCGGTCCACAACCGCGGGATCTGGCGCTCGGCGCTGGCCTGGCAGGTCACGCTATTTCTCGGTATTAACTCGCTGGTCTATTACGTCATCATCGGCTGGCTGCCCGCTATTTTGCAAAGCATTGGCTACAGCGAGGCGCAGGCGGGATCTCTGCACGGACTGCTTCAGTTAGCAACCGCAGCACCAGGGCTGGCGATTCCACTAATTCTCCATCGGCTGAAAGATCAGCGCGGTATTGCGGTTCTGGTCGCCCTGATGTGCGCCGTTAGCGCGCTCGGATTGTGGTTTTTGCCCGCTCAGGCGGTGATATGGACGCTGATATTCGGCTTTGGATCCGGCGCAACCATGATTCTGGGGCTGACCTTTATTGGCCTGCGCGCTAATTCGGCACATCAGGCCGCCGCGCTATCGGGAATGGCGCAGGCCGTTGGCTATCTGCTGGCCGCATGCGGGCCGCCGGTGATGGGGAAAATTCATGATGCCAACGGCGACTGGCATATTCCGCTGATCGCCGTGGCGCTGATTTCAATCGCAATGGCGGTATTTGGTGCGCTGGCCGGTCGCGATCGGGAGATCAACAGCTAGCAACACCAGCGCCCGGCAATTTTCGCTGCCGGGCGTTTACTTATTGGCTTGCCGCGTGCAAAAACGCGTGCACCAGCGGCGATGGGCGCCCTTCCAGCGCATTGCGCTCGTGCTGGAATAGCGTGGCGACAAAGAACGGATGCGTTATCAGCTCCACCGCCCGAATCTCGCCATCATCATCCCAGCCGGTCACCCGCAGATCGCCCTGCTCCAGCTCGCGAGCAAAGTCTTCTGCAATCCCATAGTTGCAGTGGTAACCCTCTTCAATGTTGTCACGCCCATAGGCGCGAGCGATCAGGGTATTGGCACGCAGTTCAATGCCATCAGTCTTTTCCACCAGTGAGCAGCTCAGCGGTGCAATCACCATCCGGCCTTCAGTATCGGTTTCAGCATGCGCAGCATCCTGCCAGCCCATCACATTACGCGCGTATTCAACGATCGCGTGCTGGAAACCGCCGCAGGTACCGAGGAACGGAATGCTGTTTTCACGCGCGTGGCGAATGGCGATAAACGCGCCTTCGGCGTTTTTATAAGGACTGGCGGGAACGACCCAGATAGCATCGTAGTCGACCAGATCGTCGGCGGAGCTTATCTCGCTGGTTGCCAGCCAGTCGTAGCGCAACGCAAGCTCCATTACGGCAGCGGCATCATCAATCGCCAGCGGAATCGCTTTATGGGCAATCACATCAGGGTTGTAGTCACCAACCAGGGCAATACGCAAGGGAGAGGAGTTCATAGCAGGATCCTTATGTCAGAGCGATTATCAGGCAACACAAGGAGCCTCAGGTTAGCGATCCCGGCGGCGGAACACAATCCTTATTTTTTACACGCCAGGTCCCGCGCAATTTTGCCTGACAGGCGGTATGGTATAAAGCAAAGGAATGGCTACGGATATGAGATGAAGAGCAAAATTCTGGTCAGCGCCTGTCTGATGGGCTTTCAGGTTCGCTATAACGGCAGCAACAAAGCGCAGCTGGCTGATGCCCTGGCGCGCTGGCAACGTGAGGGGCGGCTGGTCATCCACTGCCCGGAGCTGGCAGCCGGTTTGCCGGTCCCCCGACTCCCGGCAGAAATCCTCAATGCTCAGGGCGCTGATGTAATGCAAGACCGTGCGCAAATTGTTGAAAGTGATGGTCAGGATGTTACTGCGCACTATCAACTGGCCGCCTGGCTGGCGCTGAAGGCAGCGCAAGAAGAAGGCTGTGACGCCGCATTGTTGACCGATGGTAGCCCAACCTGCGGTAGCCAGTTTATCTATGATGGTACCTTCAACGGGCAGCGCAAACCTGGCTCTGGCGTTGCTGCCGCGCTGCTTCGCGAGCACGGCATTACGGTATTTTCCGACGGGCAGATCCCGCAACTGCTCAACTGGATGGAACAAAGGGAGAGTGACGATGATTCAATGTAAACGCGTTTATGACCCACAAGAAGAGAGCGATGGCTATCGCGTGCTGGTTGATCGTCTGTGGCCGCGTGGCATTAAAAAAGAGGCGCTGAACTACGATGAGTGGTGTAAAACGCTGACCCCGTCTGCTGATTTACGCAAGGCTTTCCACAGCGAAACTATCGATTTTGCTCACTTCAGTCAGCTCTATCGTCAGGAACTGGATGCCCACCGCGATGAAGGCGCACGCCTCGCCGCCCTGGGCCGTCAGCAGCAGTTGACGCTACTCTATGGGGCGAAAAACACCCGACAAAATCATGCTCAGGTGCTTGCCGCCTGGCTGGAAGCGCTGGAATAAGCGCTACGACTTAGCCGGATGATCGCGACGCCAGAGGTCCCATTCGTCAATCGTTTCGCCACCCGGCAGCTTACAGTCCGTGCGCACGCCCTGCGGGCTTTGTACAGGCACCTGAGTGCCTCCTAGCTGTTCGCAGTAAACCGACGCCGGGTTAGCCATGCCCACCGGATGCGTGGGCTGAGTCTGTTGAGGCTGAGCGCATCCGGCGAGCGCCAGAGGCAGCATGATTGTCATCCACTTCATTTCTACTCCTTAATTGATCAAATCGGTCTTTCGCCCTGAATCTCCACGGTTTCTCCATTTTAACTACACTTTTACCTCGTAGAGTAGCCCCTGTTCTCGAACTGACCAGAGAACAGATCATTCCATAATCAATGAGTTTTTCCCCGTCGCCCCCGACGGGGCTTTTTTTCCTGGTGCCGATACAGGTATTCTCCCAACAGATGTGTTAAATTTTATGTATCTCTGTTTACTCTGCGCTGATGGTCGTTTTTAGCATAATTTGCTGGTAGTCACGATTAGCGTTCGGGAGCCGTATCATTCATGTCCGACTTTATTCTTGCCCGCGTCTCACAAACTCTCGCCAATGAACACTCTCTGGAAGCATTGGTGCGGCAGTTACTTGAGATGCTGGAGCTTGTCACTCGAATGGAATCCACCTACCTGACGCGTATCGACTTTGAAGCGCAGCGACAGCTGATTATGTATGCGCACAACAGCAGCGAAATGCAGATCCCCGAAGGTTTTTCCGTCCCATGGAACGACTCGCTGTGCAAGCGTGCGCTGGACGATCGCTGCCTGTTCAGCAACGACGTGGCCGAGCGCTGGCGTTCGTGCATTGCGGCGCAGGATTTGGGCATCGCCACCTTCTTCAGCATTCCGGTGCGCCTGACCGATGGCTCGCTTTTCGGTACGCTGTGTGCAACCAGCCGCGAAAGACAGCCCTATAACCTTGAGGGTGAGCAGGTCATGAATCTGTTTGCCAAACTCATCTCCCATTACGTTGAGAAAGAGACGCTGGTGCAACAGTTGCGTACGGCTAACGTCGCGCTTGAAATGCACTCTTATACCGATGAATTGACCGGTTTGCCCAACCGTCGTTCGCTGTTTAAGCACCTTTCCGCTCAATTCCCGCGCGCATGTGAGCAGCAGCGCAATGTGCTGATGATTTTTATCGACCTTGATGATTTTAAAGCGATAAACGATCGATTCGGTCACCCTTGTGGCGACAGTTTTCTCATTCAGATTGGCGAGCGTCTCAATGCCCGTGTACGTAGCGGCGATATTGTCGGTCGCCTTGGTGGAGATGAATTTTTAATTGTCGGCCCGGGCCTTGAATTAGCAGAACAGCTAGAGTATATCGCCGCGTTACGCCATGAGCTAACGGGGACCTATTTTCTTGCCGGGAACCGTATTCACTACCCCGGCGCCAGTTTTGGCGTTATCGACGTCAACCCTCAGACGATGGACGTCGAACAGGCGCTGCGTGCCGCTGACGATGCGATGTATCAGGATAAGAAGTCACGCCGCCAGGGGACTTTCTTTCATATAGACTAATACAACGCGTGAATATCCCGTATGATGTCAGGCATATTTCGCACCTATAGGGACAAAACAATGAGACTGGGCATTCTATTTCCGGTGGCTATATTTATCGTCGCCGTTGTTTTTCTGGGCTGGTTTTTTGTCGGCGGTTATGCGGCACCGGGCGGGGCATAATGAAAAAAAGCACCATTATTATGCTTATCATTGCCATTGTGGCTGTAGCGGGTACGCAGTTCGGCTGGTGGTAAGGCGGGTGGCAGAACGCTGAATAAGGCGGGTGGCAGAACGCTGAATAAGGCGAACTTCGGTTCGCCTTATTGCATTACGCTAGTCCTGACGATCGGAACCTAAAAACAGGAAACCCAGCGGAATAGAGAATAGCAGCGTGAACACAATGCTATAAACCGTGACCATAGCCCCTTGCAGGAAGAACATTGACGTCGTCCACTCTGAGTACGGCATATTATACTCGCTCACCACGCCCCCAAAGGTCGCACGGCCAACCACGAAAAGCGCGATGGCAAACACTGCCCCTATCGACAGGAAAAACTTCTTGCTGTTTTTGTTGCTGGTGAGTTTCTGCAGAATCATCCGGGTTCCCTTTTTTCTGAGCGATAATCGGCTGTATATGTAACACCAATGCAATAAAAATTGAAGGGATTTTGTTACGAAACAGTGATAGTCGCTATCGGGCCGGTCGCACGTACCGGCCTGATGACTATGACTGCAGGGTTGCCAGACGGGCAGCGAAACCGACAAAGACTAAGCCAATAAGGCTGTTGCCGATTTTCGCCAGTTTCTTTTTCGTTTTGACATAGCGCGTCACAAAAGAGCCGGAGACGATCAGGAAGCTCATGTAACAGAAGCTAATGATTTCCAGAGTCAGCGCCAGAATAAAGAACGCAAGGCCTGGGGTTTTGGCATTAACGTCGATAAACTGCACGAAAAAAGAGACATAAAACAGAATGGCTTTCGGATTCGTCAGGCTGAGAGTCAGCGAACGCTTAAGAATCGCGCTCCCTGGTTCGGAATCAGACGCAGAATGACCATCGCGCTGGGTTAACACCGCGTAGAGCATCTTACCGCCCATCCACAGTAGATAAATCGCCCCCAGGTAACGGACAATATTGAACAGTACTGGCGTGGTTTTGATAAGCGTCGCGACGCCCGCAAAAGCGAGAAACATCAGTACCGCATCGCCAATAAACACGCCAGCCGCCGCCAGATAGCCCTTTTTAACGCCGTGAGCAACGCCAGTTTTGAGGACAAAAAAGGTATTCGGGCCGGGCACCAGGATAATAAAGATAGCCCCAACCAGATAGGTCAGGTAATTCAAAACACCAAACTCAGCGAACACAACGCACTCCTTCGCTTACAACAAAAAAATATGATCCCGCGCACGTTAACGCAACGGAGACCATTTTGAAAGCGCTGTGAGTGCGGATGTCTTAATACAGCGAAGTTTCGCCCTGCGGACGGGTTTTAAAGCGGCGGTGAACCCACAAATATTGCTCCGGCGCACGCAGGATCTCTTTCTCAATGACTTTATTGATATAGCTGGCCGCATCCTGTTTATCTTCGCCTGGATAATCGCTCATCACATCACTGATATAGAGGCGGTAACCTTTGCGGTCTGGCTTGCGTACCATGCTGATAGTCAGCATTTTCGCACCAGACAAGCGAGATAGCACGTAGGTACCGTTGGTCGTTGCCGCATGTTCCACAGAGAAGAACGGAGCAAACACGCTTCCCTTGGGGCCGTAATCCTGATCCGGGGCGAACCAAACGGCCTCGCCAGATTTCAATGCATGGACCAGACCAGACAAATTGCGGCGGTCAATCATCGCTTTGTTGGAACGTAAACGGCCGCGAGTCTGCACCCACTCCATCAGCGGGCTGTTATGTGGGCGATAAGTTGCCATCATCGGGCGACACAGCCCCATAGTGCGACCACCTAATTCAAGTGACATAAAGTGCACGCCGACAGCCATCACCCCTTTTCCCGCACTCATCGCGTTGTTGAGGTTATCCATGCCTTCAACGTCAAACCATTTTCTCACTCGCTCATCGCTCCAGAACCATGCCATACCGGTCTCGATCAGACCCATCCCTAATGACATGAAGTTCTGTTCAATAAGCTTGTCTCGCTCCGCTGGCGACATATCCGGAAAACAGAGTTCGAGGTTACGTCGGGCGATACGTTCACGGCGTTTTAGAAAACGTCGCGATGCCCGGCCAGCGCTGGTACCGATGGTATGTAAAACGGGATAGGGTAATTGAACGATGAGCCAGAGTATGGCAAGGCCAAACCAGGTTCCCCAATTACGGGGATGGAGGAGACTTTTATTAAAAGCGCAAGACATGGTTTTTCCTGTAAACATTCAAACATGAGGTAACGCTTAAGGAAAAAACGAGTCCCTTCATCGAGTCATTAGGCGATACGTATAGCATTACTGACAATAATAATACTGGTAAATTCACTCCGGCAAGTAAAAAACCACGCCAGCATAAAAAAACACAATACAAGCACACCTGTAACAAAATGTAAAATAAAAATGAACAAATCATTACGAATATCTATAAAAAGAATGTTTTCCAGGCTAATCATTCATCAGGGCACCATTGAACTTCGATGCCATGCATGCAGAAAATCATGGGCTGCCTCAGAAGCCATGCGGTGTAGAAGGGAACCACTGGAGGTTAAGTTCGGCCCCTTCCCTGGACCTTATAAGCAATAAATACCACGCTAATCATTACTGGCCAAAATACAAAACCCCACGGCCGTCAATCAGAATTACCCGCCAAAAAAGAGATGCAAGGTGAAATATTTTCGATATTCACTCTGAAATAAGAATCACCTTATTTTACACCGCTGACAGTAAATAATGTTTATCGACAGTTATTCATATTCCTTGCGTTATTTTTCACTCACCACCTGGACCTTTACACCTTTAACTGAACAGCAGGCGATAAAGTTCAGACGGTGCTTTTGACTTTGGAAAAAGCGCATCATCGATAAAAATCTCGGACGATTCTCGCGCTTCAGCAAACCATTACAGGCAATCTTCAGCGCCTGTTTGAATCCTTCATCTTTGATAAGCCCTTTGGGGGACATTAGCGACATCCGCCCGTGGTGATAACGAACGTAATCGAAACCTGTCCGCTCAAAAAGCGCCTGCCAGCCTTCGGCGCTCAACGGGCTCACGTTGGATTTCACTACGCCCTGCAACTGCATCCGAGCCCCCTCTTCCAGCGCCTCTTGCGTGTACATAATATCGTGGGTCAGCAAACGACCGCCGGGTTTGAGCACGCGAAAATATTCCGCCACCAGCCTCTCCTTAGCTTTATCACCATACATCGTCAGCATCGCCTCATTAATCACTACATCAAAGGCACCATCAGGAAAAGGCAGTCGATTAGCATTAGCCTCCATCACTAATACCCGATTATCCACGCCTTCACGGACGATGTTTTGCCGCGCTATCGCCAGCGCGTCTTTATCCATATCAATAGCGTAGACGCTACAGCGAAAACGCTGCGCCAGCTCTATCGAAGTGGTACCCATATTACAGGCAACCTCCAGCACTTTGCTGTCAGGAGTAAATCCCGCTTGCTGAAACAACCACTCGGTCGCCTCCACGCCGCCGGGGCGCAGACGAGTTTTCCCCAAACTTGCCAAAAAGGTATGCCCTGCTTTGTCGCTTGCGTTCATCAGAATCTCCTTATCTATAACATGCATTATAAATACATTATTATGATTACCGAGGGAATAATGATAATGAATTTTATTTGCATTAATGGCAGGGGTAATTGGCGGTAAAAAAATCTATTCAATATTTAACAGTTACTTATAGCAACTATTCACTTCATGATTGATAAGCGGATTGCGCTTCAATTGAAATGATAACCATTCTCATATTAACATACGGCACACTGATGAATTTTTCTGAACCCGCTCATGTCCCAGCCTTCCGCTACCGCTGCACCGTTGACGCTTGCCTCGCTGTATAGCGACCATCACGGCTGGCTGAAAAACTGGCTTACCCATAAGCTGCAATCTTCCTTTGACGCCGATGACGTCGCGCAGGATACCTTCGTGCGAATTATGGGCGGCGAGCCGCTGGCAACGATTCGCGATCCAAAGTCTTTCCTTTGCACAATTGCCAAACGAGTGATGATCGACCTGTTCCGCCGCAATGCGCTGGAGCGCGCATGGCTGGACATGCTCTCGCAGCTACCGGAAGAGCTGGTCCCCTCGCCCGAGCTGCGGCAAAGCCAGCTTGAACTGTTACAGCAAATTGACGCCATGCTGGATGGGCTCAATGTAAAAACCCGGGAGGCATTTTTACTCTCGCAGCTCGAAGGCCTGACCTACGCCGAAATCGCCAACCGTCTGTCGGTATCCGTCAGCTCTGTCAAAAAATATATGGCGAGAGCTACCGAGCACTGCCTGCTTTTTCGCCTGGAGAACGGCCTGTGAACCCGGCGTTGAGCGACTCCCGTCGTTAGGCGTTGCGTTCGGCTTCGCACTGGTACGCCGTTCTGAGCGAAGGTCACGTCAGCCCAACGCAGGAAGCCCGCTGGCAACAGTGGTATGAGCAGAACAATGATCACCAGTGGGCCTGGCAACAGGTGGAAAACCTGCGTCAGCAGATGGGGCAATTGCCCGGCGGACTGGCCAGCCGGGCGCTGCACGATAGCCGTCTGGCTCGCCGCCAGGTGCTGAAAGGGCTGCTGCTTTTGCTGGTTGCCGGTGGCGGCTGGCAGCTATGGGATTCCGAACTGGCTGATGGGCTACGCGCCGACTACCGCACGGCAAAGGGCCTGCCGCGCCAGCAGCGGCTTGCCGATGGCACGCTGCTCACACTTAACACCGAAAGCGCTGCTGATGTCCGTTTTGACGCTCATCAGCGCCTCGTCCATCTGCGCTATGGCGAAATCGCCATTAAGACCGCGCACGACAACCAACAGCGACCGTTCCGGGTACGGACTCGTGATGGCTTGCTAACCGCGCTCGGAACCGAATTCACCGTGCGCCAGTTCGCGGGCGGAACACAACTTGCCGTGCAGCAGCACGCCGTCGAAGCGGTTTTGCCTTCGGGCAGCAAGCAAAGAGTCAACGCCGGAGAAAGCCTGTGGTTCACCCGTGATCGCTTCGCCGCCCTGGTCGCACTTAACGGCGGTGAAGATAGCTGGACGCAAGGAATATTAACCTTCCGTGATACCCCACTGAGCGAGGTGGTCGCCAGCGTAGCCCGCTATCGCTCCGGCGTACTGCGCTGCGATCCCGCCGTGGCTGATTTACGCCTCAGCGGAACCTTCCCGTTAGGGGATCCTGACGCCATCCTTAAGGTCATCGCACAAACCCTGCCGATAAAATTGCAGTTTGTCACCCGCTATTGGATCACCGTGATTCCGGCTTGAGAAAAAAAATCAAAAAAATTCTCATTCTCCATTGTCCCTTTTCCCCTGCTCGTTCGACTTATTAGGTGAATACAACCAAAAACGATCATGGAGAACTCATGACGCCTTTACGCGTTTTACGCAAACCGCTGCCTCTGGTGATGGCAATCCGTATCAGTCTGCTGCCGTTAGTGGGGTTGACTGCCGTGCCGGTATTTGCCGCCACGCAGTTTGATATTGCAGCCGGGGATTTAGACAACGTACTTAACCAATATGCCGCCCGCAGCGGCATCACGCTCTCCGCCGATGCCAGCCTGACGCGCGGTAAGCTCAGCCCCGGCCTGCACGGCAGTTTTGAAACCGAGCAGGGATTACACACGCTGCTGGACGGTAGCGGATTACAGTTAAAAGCGCTGGGTAATAACGTCTGGACGCTGGAACCCGCGCCCATCAGTAGCGAATCTACCTTAACCGTAGTGGGCGACTGGCTCGGCGATGCCCGGGAAAACGATGTCTTTGAGCACGCAGGTGCCCGTGATGTTATCCGCCGGGAAGATTTCGCCAAAACCGGCGCGACCACCATGCGCGAAGTTCTGAACCGAATTCCCGGCGTGAATGCACCGGAAAATACCGGTACCGGCAGTCACGATCTGGCGATGAACTTTGGTATTCGCGGCCTCAATCCGCGCCTTGCCAGCCGTTCCACGGTATTGATGGACGGCATCCCAGTGCCTTTTGCGCCTTACGGCCAGCCGCAGCTTTCGCTGGCACCGGTCTCGCTCGGTAATATGGATGCGGTGGATGTGGTACGCGGTGCCGGTGCGGTGCGCTATGGGCCGCAAAGCGTTGGAGGCGTGGTGAACTTCGTGACCCGCGCCATTCCTCAGGATTTCGGTATAGAGGGCGGCATTGAGGGGCAACTCAGCCCTACCTCTTCGCAAAACAATCCGAAAGAAACGCATAACTTAATGATCGGCGGCACGGCGGATAACGGTTTCGGCTCCGCCCTGCTCTACTCCGGCACCCGCGGCAGCGACTGGCGCGAACACAGCGCGACACGCATCGACGATGTGATGCTGAAAAGCAAATATGCGCCCAACGAAGTGCATACCTTTAACAGCCTGCTGCAATACTACGACGGCGAAGCCGATATGCCCGGCGGCCTCTCCCGCGCCGACTATAACGCCGATCGCTGGCAATCCACCCGCCCTTACGACCGCTTCTGGGGACGCCGCCAGCTCGCCAGTCTTGGCTACCAATATCAACCGGACGCGCAGCATAAATTTAATATTCAGGGGTTCTATACCCACACCCTGCGCAGCGGTTATCTGGAACAGGGCAAGCGTATTACCCTCTCGCCACGTGAATATTGGGTTCGCGGCATTGAACCACGCTACAGCCAGAGCTTTATGATGGGCCCATCGGCGCATGAAGTCGGCGTCGGCTACCGCTATGTGAATGAATCGACCCACGAGATGCGTTATTACACCGCGACCACCAGCGGCGAGCTGCCCAGCACCGCCAGCCCGTACGATCGCGATACCCGCTCCGGCACCGAAGCCCACGCCTGGTATATCGACGACCGTATTGATATCGGCAACTGGACGATTACGCCGGGCATGCGCTTTGAGCACATCGAGTCGTATCAGGACAACAATATAAAAGGCACCCGCGAGCAGGTCAGCTATAACGCGCCGCTCCCGGCGCTAAACGTTCTTTATCACCTCACCGACAGCTGGAATATCTATGCCAACACAGAAGGCTCATTCGGCACCGTACAGTACAGCCAAATTGGCAAGGCTGTGCAAAGCGGCAATGTGGAACCGGAAAAAGCACGCACCTGGGAAGTCGGCACCCGCTACGACGACGGCGCGCTGAGCGCCGAGATGGGACTATTCCTGATTAACTTTAATAATCAGTACGACTCCAACCAGACTAACGACACGGTTACCGCACGCGGTAAAACCCGTCATAGCGGCCTGGAAGCGCAAACCCGTTACGACCTTGGCGAACTTTCCCCCGCCCTGGATAACCTCTCGGTCTACGCCAGTTATGCCTATGTCAACGCCGAAATCCGCGAAAAAGGTGATACCTACGGCAACCAGGTTCCCTTCTCGCCAAAACACAAAGGCACCTTTGGCGTCGATTACAAGCCCGGCAGTTGGACGTTTAACCTCAATAGCGACTTCCAGTCCAGCCAGTTTGCGGATAACGCCAACACCGTGGAGGAGAGCGCCGACGGCAGCACCGGGCGTATCCCTGGCTATATGCTGTGGGGCGCGCGAGTGGCCTATGATTTTGGCCCGCAAATGGCCAACCTCAACCTCGCGCTGGGGGTGAAAAACATCTTCGATCATGAGTATTACACCCGCTCTTACGACGATAACAACAAAGGCCTTTACGCCGGTCAGCCGCGCACGCTGTATCTGCAAGGATCGATGAAATTCTGATGATGGTTTGTTGCCGGATAGCGGCGCAAGCGCCCTGTCCGGCAAGCTGGAGTTGACTATGTTTAGCATTGTTCGCATGTTTATTTTTGGCCTGCTATTCCTGACAGGCCCCGCATTCGCCGTCACCGTGCAGGATGAGCACGGCATCTTAACTCTTGATAAGACACCGCAGCGGATCGTGGTGCTCGAACTCTCCTTTGTTGACGCGCTGGCGGCGATTGACGTCAGCCCGGTGGGCGTGGCCGATGATAACGACCCATCGCGAATTTTGCCGGACGTACGTGCGCGCCTGAAACCCTGGCAGTCGGTAGGTACCCGCGCCCAGCCCTCACTGGAAGCCATCAGCGCCCTGTATCCTGACCTGATTATTGCCGATAGCAGCCGCCATAGCGGCATTTACGCCTCCCTGCAACAGATTGCCCCGGTACTGTTGTTGAAATCACGCAATGAAACCTGGGAAGAAAATCTGCAGTCGGCGGCGATTATTGGCAAAGCGGTTGGCAAAGAAGCAGAGATGCGGCAGCGCCTGGCGCAGCATCGGCAAACCATGGCAGCGTTTGCCCGCCAGCTACCAGCCGGTGCCAGCGTGCTATTTGGCACCTCGCGCGAGCAGCAGTTCAATCTTCATTCGACGCAATCGTATACCGGCAGCGTGCTGGCGGCGCTTGGCCTGAAGGTTCCGCAGCCGATCAACGGCGCGCCGATGGCGGCGATCAATCTCGAACAGCTGCTGGCGATTAATCCGCAGTGGTTGCTGGTGGCCCATTATCGGGCCGAAAGCATCGTTAAAAAATGGCAGCAGGACGCGCTCTGGCAAATATTACAGGCCCAACAAAAGCAGCAGATTGCCGCCGTCGATAGCAACAGCTGGGCAAGAATGCGCGGGATCTTTGCCGCCGAGCGTATCGCTGGCGATATGGTGAAAATCGTCCACCACCAGGCGGTTGATAGCGCACCATGAGACCGTTCCGTCGATCGTTTTTTATCTGGGGATTGCCGCTGCTGACGCTCATCGGTCTGTTCTGGCTGAGCCTGTTTTGCTATTCGGCAATCCCGATTTCGCCGCTAAATGCCCTGCACGCCTTGCTCGCGCCGAAAACGCCTCCCCTTGCGCAGGCGTTAGTGCTTAATCTGCGCCTGCCTCGCAGCCTGGTGGCGATGATGCTCGGGGCCAGCCTCGCTGTTTCAGGCACGCTGCTGCAAACCCTGACCCATAACCCGCTGGCCTCTCCCTCTTTGCTGGGCATCAATAGCGGCGCGGCGCTGGCAATGGCGCTGACCAGCGCCTTCAGCCCGGCACCGCTGACCGGGCTTTCGTTGGCGTTGATTGCCGCCTGCGGCGGTGGAATCAGTTGGATGCTGGTGATGACCGCTGGCGGCGGCTGGCGTCAGGAGCTGGATCGCAATCGGCTGATCCTCGCCGGGATTGCCCTCTCGGCGCTATGCATGGCGCTGACCCGCATAACTCTGCTGCTGGCGGAAGATCACGCATACGGTATTCTCACCTGGCTGGCTGGCGGCGTTTCCCACGTGCGCTGGGCAGAGTTCTGGCAGCTTTTGCCTTTTACGGTATTGATTCTTCCCGGTGTCTTTCTGTTGGCCAATGCGCTTAATTTGCTGAACGTCAGCGATAGCGCCGCCCATTCACTGGGAGTGAACTTGCCCCGTCTGCGCCTGCTGATTAACGCCGCCGCTTTGTTACTCACCGGGGCCTGCGTCAGCGTCGCCGGGCCGGTCGCCTTTATCGGTCTGCTGATCCCACATCTGGCACGG
Source organism: Klebsiella sp. RHBSTW-00215 (assembly GCF_014103785.1). Classification (NCBI taxonomy): domain Bacteria; kingdom Pseudomonadati; phylum Pseudomonadota; class Gammaproteobacteria; order Enterobacterales; family Enterobacteriaceae; genus Klebsiella; species Klebsiella sp. RHBSTW-00215. Next base: position 4,058,158 of record NZ_JABXQS010000001.1, on the reverse strand, counting down.
CTTTGGGCCGGTCACGATCATCGTACGCTTCTGCCCATGAGCGCCACGCTGGGCGCTTTATTTATGCTATTAGCGGATATTCTCGCCAGAGCGCTGGCCTGGCCGGGAGAGCTCCCGGCGGGCGCGGTGCTGGCGCTGGTCGGTGCCCCCTGTTTCGTCTGGCTGGTCAGGAGGCGCGGATGAGACTCCGCCGCGTCAGCTTTTTACTGCTCGTTCTGGCGCTGTTAACCGTGCTTTCGTTGCGTATGGGCGCAGTCCCGCTGCCGTGGCGGGCGCTGCTTGACGGCTGGCACCCGGGTAGCGAACATCACTACGTACTGATGCAATATCGCCTGCCTCGCGTGGTGCTGGCGCTGATAATCGGCGCCGCGCTGGCGGTTTCCGGCGTACTGATTCAGGGCGTTGTGCGTAATCCGTTGGCCTCACCAGATATTCTGGGCATTAACCATGCGGCGAGCCTGACGTCGGTCGCCGCACTGTGGTTTTTACCCTCCCTGTCCCTGCTGTGGCTACCGCTGCTGGCCTTTATCGGCGGGATAACGGCGATGACGGTGCTGATAATTCTTGCCGGTTTCTCCCGCCCAATGCGCCTGGCGCTGACCGGCGTGGCGCTGTCGGCCTGCTGGGCCAGCGTGACCGATTATCTTTTACTGTCGCGCCCTCAGGAAATCAATAACGCGCTGCTGTGGCTAACCGGTAGCTTGTGGGCCAGAGATGGCTCGTTTGTGATTGTCGCTCTGCCCCTGCTCACCGTGCTGCTACCGCTGAGTTTCGCTCTCAGCCGCGATCTCGACCTGCTGGCGTTGGGCCACGATCGCGCCGGGACCTTGGGCGTCAATATTCGCTGGCTTAACGGCTACGCGTTGACCCTCGCGGTCGCCCTCGCCTCGGTCAGCGTCGCGGTCTGCGGCCCTATCGCTTTTATCAGTCTCGTCGTGCCGCATCTTGTTCGCCGCCTGTTCGGTGGACGTCATCGCTATTTACTGCCGGTTTCGGCGCTGATGGGTGGGCTGGTTCTGCTGCTCGCCGATCTGCTGGCGCGAACGCTCAACCCGCCGATGGAGCTTCCGGCAGGCGTGCTGACAGCGATTATTGGCGCGCCCTGGTTTATCTGGCTACTTGTGAGAATGCGTTAAATGGAACTGCGAACGGAAAATCTGACCGCTGGCTATGACGGCAAGCGCATTATTAACAATCTCAACCTGACGTTACCGGGCGGGAAAATCACCGCGCTGCTGGGGCCGAACGGCTGCGGTAAATCCACTCTGCTGAAGTGCTTTTCTCGCCTTCTGACGCCGGACGCTGGGGAGATTTGGCTTGGTAATCAGACCTTAAATGGTATCTCGACTCGTCAACTGGCGCGGCGGCTGGCGCTCCTTGCGCAGCAGCATCACGTACCGGAAGGCGTGACCGTGCGCGAGCTGGTCAGCTATGGTCGCAGCCCGTGGTTGCCAATATGGGGGCGGCTTTCGACACAGGATAGAGAGAGCATTGAGCGCGCGCTTGAACGAACAGGCATCGCTGGGCTGGCGGAGCAGCCACTAAGCGCCCTTTCCGGCGGTCAGCGGCAGCGGGCATTTCTGGCGCTACTGCTGGCTCAGGATACGCCGCTGGTGCTGCTTGATGAGCCAACAACCTGGCTGGATATCAATCACCAGGTGGAGTTAATGAAGCTGATGCGCGAGCTACAGCTAATGGGAAAAACCGTGGTCACCGTGCTGCACGATCTTAATCAGGCCAGCCGCTACTGCGATCATTTGGTGGTACTTGCTGGGGGCCAGGTGCAGGCTCAGGGCCCAGCGGAAACGGTGCTGACGCCAGAAATGCTGCGCGAGGTCTTCAGCCTGGAGGCAGAGATTCATCCAGAGCCGATATCGCAGCGCCCGATGTGCGTGGTGAAATAATACGAGGTATGGCGCAGAACGCGCCATACCTGAGGATAATCAGTAGGTGTGGAAATATTGCTGAATCACCTGCGGATTTTTAGTTTGCGTCAGCGCCGTCATCAGCAGAATGCGCGCTTTAGCCGGATTGAGCGAATCGGATACCAGCCCCGGCTGGCCGTCATCAACCGGTACCACACCGCTACCGGTACGCGAGGCGCGAACCACCACGATACCGGCTTTTTCCGCTTTTTCGATCCCTGCCGCGCTACGTACGGAAACAGAACCCGCTCCGGTACCCGCATAGATAATGCCGTCGGCATGGTGCGCAATCGCCGCGTCATACATATATTCCGGATCGTCCTGATAGCCATAAATAATGACCACTTTTGGCAGTGCGTTAAGGTTACGCACGTCAAAAACAGAACGCACGGTGTGAATTTTATCCACCCGGGTTTCAAATTGCGGCTTGCCGCTGACGATAACACCAAGGTAGCCCTCTTCGGGTGCCTTGAAGGTATCCAGCGTCGTCGCATTCGTTTTGGTCACGAAACGTGCAGCACCGATACGGTCATTAAGAACCACCATCACGCCACGACCTTTCGCTTGCGGATCAGCCGCCACGGTCACCGCCTCCAGCAGATTCATCGGACCATCGGCGCTGATGGCCGTTGCCGGACGCATTGCCGCGGTGAAGACCACTGGCTTATTGCTTTTTACCGTCAGATTGAGGAAATAAGGCGTTTCATCCAGCGTATCGGTTCCATGAGTAATCACGACGCCGTCTACGTCATCGCGGGCCAGCAGCTCATTAACGCGTTTTGACAACTTGAGAATAATATCGCTGGTCATATTTTCGCTGCCAATATTGGCTACCTGCTCACCGTCAACGCGCGCGACCTTGCTCATCTCAGGCACGGCATTAATCAGCGTTTGTACGCCAATCGCGCCGGCTTTATACCCGGTCGTTTGGGTGTTGCTGGCCGCCGAGCCGGCAATGGTTCCTCCGGTCGCCAGGATCACAATGTGCGGCAGGCGCGTCTCACTTAATGCAAAAGTACTCACTGTCAGTAACGCAATGGCCAGTAATGCTCTAAAATTCATAATTACTCATCCCAAAATAGATATTAATCAAACACGCACAGCGTTAATGCAAACGGCTTGCCAGGATTTATTTTTGTTTTAAACATAAAAATGATTAACTATCAGACAAAAAAGGATTTTTTATTCACCCTTGGCGCTACTTTGGTGCAGAGACGCGCTAAAAATGGGCGCTATAAAATTCTGAATCAGAATCAACTTATTCAACGAATTCTGTAATACAGGCATAAAGCGCGTGATGGTTACATAATCGGCATTGTGATGAGCGAAATGAACCAAAACAATTCGGGTAACGCGATGGAGAAAAACGATGCGTATCGCCTTAAAATCAGCATTGATGCTTGCCACCCGCGTCATACAAATCATTAACCCTGAATTACATCTTCATATGCAAAGAACGGCGCTGATTGCGCTGGAGCTTGCGCTCGCGGCCGGTTTGTCTCGTCAGCAGCAGCAGACCATTTTTTGCGCCGCTCTGCTGCACGATATCGGCGTGCTGGGCGACAAAAGGGTTATCGCTTCACTCAACGCGATAGATAATCTCGACGACCCGCATCAGCATCGGGGAGCCGAAATGCTAGATGGGTTAGCCACCCTGGCCCCCATTCTGCCGATTATCCGCGACCACCATTTTAGCCCGAGCCACAGAGGCAGCCTCGAACAGCATATTGTTTATTTTGCCGACGTCTTTGAGCGCCTGTTATCCAGCGATAAAACTGCCACCACCTATCAAACCGACATTGTCATTGATAAATTTCGTGCGCTATATCAGGAGATCGACCCGCAGCTGTGCCAGACCTTATGCCAGCTCGCCCAAAAGGAGCATTTTTGGCTGCATCTTAACCCCGGGCATATTCAGCGGATGCTGGAGATTATCGGCCCAATTAACGCTATTTACATCGATATCGATGGCCTGAAAGACATCTGTTTATTAATCGCCAAAATTGTAGACACCTACAGCAGCTTTACCGCCAGCCACAGTCTGATGGTCGGGAAAATATCCCGAATGCTGGCAACCTACATAAATCTGCCGGAATTAGAGTGCCAAAAAATCGAAATCGCCGGCTATTTACATGATATTGGCAAAATCTATATCCCGTTGGCGATTCTGGAAAAACAGGGTGAACTGGATGACGAAGAGCTACTTCAGGTTCGTGAGCATAGCTACATGACCGGTAAACTGCTTAGCGCCTTTAGCGAACTTGGCGAGATCATTAACTGGGCTGCCAATCATCATGAAAAACTGGATGGCAGCGGTTATCCTCTCCATCTTAATGAGGATTATCTGCAGCTCCCGGACCGAATTATCGCCATCGCCGATATTTTTACCGCCCTCACCGAAGACCGCCCCTATCGCCACGGAATGAGCCTTCAGCAAGCATTACAGCTGATAGAGGCTGATGTTATAAATGGTGCGTTGGATAAAGACGTGTATCGCGTATTGCACCAGCATGCCAAAGCGCTCCACGCTATTATTACTAACACACTGCACTCTTGAGAGTCGGGCCTGTACGGGTAAACCAAGGGTGCAGTTATAAAAAAATATAATTAATTCATCTGCACGCAAGGATATATCCGGTGAGAATCGCCACCATGACCAACTGGGCCTACGGGATCACCGTCGCCCTGACCCTCGCTTCAGGCATCGCAATGCTGATGGCCTCCAGCGCGGACAATGCCGAACGTCGCGCCGTTGAACAGCGTCAACAGTTCGATCAACTTAGTGAAGAAGTTGAGAACGGAGCCTGGGAGCTTTCAGACCTCGCCCGGCTGTATATCGTCAGAAAAAATCCGGATGTTTTACGGGAGTATCGGCAACAGGCTCAGGCAATAACTGCGATTGAACATCGGCTGGAAAAGCTCAGGGACAATGGCGCGACGCTTGAAGAGCTGGCGCTATTGCGTGATGGTTTGCAGAAAGCCGATGAATTGCAGGATGAACAGCAAACGGCCCTGGCGCATGCCGATCGAGGGGAAGAGAAAGAGGCGGTAAACTTACTGTACGGCGTTCCCTACGAGCAAGAACTTGAGCAGGTGCAGACGCAGCTTGACCATTTTCGCCTGATGCTTGAAAGCCGGGTGAATAAAACCATTTCCGAGGCCACGGAGAAATCGCGCATCTGGCGAACCCTTTCCGAGGTGATGGTGGGGCTGACGGCGCTGATGTTCCTGTTTGTACTGGGTTTTCTTCTCAAACGCCGGGTGTTATATCCTGTCGTGCGCTTGAGCGATGTCGTGCAGCGACTGGCTTCCCAGGACTACGCCGTCGAAACGCCGCAGTTTACCCAGATAGATGAAATTGGCGATATGGCCCAGGCGATTCGTATCTTCCGCGAAAACGGTCTTGCGCGGCAGCGACTTGAGCAAGAGCGCGATGCCGACTGGGCAATTCGGGAACTGCTGGCGCGGATGACTCAGCGGCTACAAGGCTGCGAGTCGTTCGAGGATGTCATTAAGGTTGCTGAGCTGTTCGCGCCGAATATCGCCCCTGAGATCCCCGGCCGACTCTATATCCTCGATACCGATCCCTGGCAGATGCGCTGCGTCGCGCAGTGGCTGTCGCCGCCGGATGAACCTCTTGTTTTCCATCCCGACAACTGCTGGGCCGTTCGGCGCGGGCTGAGCCACCCACCGGTAAATGGCGAACCAGACATTGCCTGCTACCACCTGCCGCAAGCGCAGGCTAACCAATCGCTGTGCGTGCCGCTCATTGCCCAGGGCGAAGCCATTGGCCTGCTTTCATTTCGCAACGTAACCCCTTCCACAGCCCCTTCTCGCGCCTATCTCGAACTGATGGCGGAAGCGCTGGGGCTGGCGTTGGCTAACCAGCGTTTACGTAACGCGCTACTGGAAAAAGCGCTGTTCGATTCGCTCACTGGACTGCGTAACCGCCATCATCTTGACGATGCTCTGCACACGCAGATGAATCTGGCCGTGCGCAACGGTACGCCGCTAAGTTGTCTGATGATCGATATCGATCACTTTAAGGCAATCAATGATAATTACGGCCACGAGGCGGGCGATCTGGTGATTAAAAGCGTCGCCGCGATCATCCAGCGTGCAGTGCGTGATATCGGGATGGCCTTCCGCTACGGCGGCGAAGAGTTCCTCGTGCTGCTGGCCGGAACCAACGAAGAGGCCGCTATGGCCTGTGCTACCGATATTTATAACAGCGTACATCTGCTGACCTTACGCTATGGACTGGCTGAGATGGGTCAGGTTGATGTCTCCATCGGCATCGCCAGCTACCCGCAGCATACCCAAAGCGATAGCCTGTTGCGCGCGGCGGATGCGGCGCTCTACCGGGCAAAAGAGCTGGGGCGTTCAAGGATTGTGAGCTTTGGGATGTTAAAAACGGAGTGAGTGGCGTTCTTAGCCCCCTCTCCTCCCGCTAATGCTGCACAGAGACGCTGTCGAATGGCGCTTACATCGCATTTAATAGCGTCTCTTCCATCAGTTGTCCCAGCAGCGCCCTTGCTCCATGAATGGCATCGTTTCCCGGCCCCTGCGCCAGGGTAATCCCCAGATTCCCCGGCGATGGCAGCATACTTCCCGCCACACGCAAGTTGCCGGGCATTCCGATACGGGTACGCACGGTAATGCCAAGCCCCGCCTGCAAGGCTGCCCAAATACCGCTCAGGCTGTGGCTGACAAACACCACTTGCCAGGCGATGTTGGCACGGTCGAGACAATCAATGGCACGGGAACGCATCAGGCACGGGCTTTCCAGCATCACCAGCGGCAACGGCTTGCCCTGCGCCAGCAGCGTGCCGATGTCCAGTTGTGGGTGCGTTATCCACTCCAGCGGACACTGAGCAATCAATTTGCCGTCACGTTGTGCGCTCTCCGGCTGCCAGAGCAACGCCATATCAAGCGCGTTGTTATTGAGCGCCTCGAGCAGCGCCCGGTTGCGATCAACGCGGGCAATCATTCGCATCCCCGGATGGTGGCGCTTGAACTCGCCAAGTATTCCGGGCATAAGCGATTCGCCAAAATCTTCCTGCATACCAATACGTATTTCACCCTGTAACAGTTCGCCATTCAGGGCCCGCAGCGCTTCATCATTTAGCACCAGCAGACGACGGGCATACCCCATGATTATCTCGCCATGATGGGTCAGCTCCAGGTGGCGACCTTTCTTTACCACCAGTTCGGTGCCGCACTGTTGCTCCAGTTTTTTCAGCTGTGCACTGACCGCCGAGGTTGAACGACAGAGGCGATTTGCTGCCTGCGCAAAGCTGCCGCACTCAATGCCAGTTACAAAACTGCGCAGTGCGTCGAGGTCGAGCGTAAGAGGAAGCTTATTCATTATCGTCCTGAAATACGGGATGGATAGTCGCGGATAATTCAATTTTCAGGATCGAAATATCGCGCCAGAATGACTTCACTGTCAATACGGAGAGAGAACGATGACGAAATCCCTTGATCGTGAAACCCTGGCCCGCGTCGCACCGAAGCTGGCTGAATTGAGCCGGGATGTACTTTTTAATGATATCTGGAAAAGAGAACCGCTTTCCCTACGCGAGCGCAGCTTAGTGACGCTGGGAGCGCTGACCGCACTTGGCCGCGTTCAGCAGTTACCCTGGCATATCCGCTTCGCCCAGCAAAATGGCGTGACCCGTGAAGAAATCGTTGAGGTTTTCACCCATCTGGCATTCTACGCGGGCTGGCCTGCAGCGGTTTCCGCCTTTGAATGCCTGGAAGAGGATTAACGAGATGCCTTTCACTCGTATCACTCTGAATCAGGGTTATAGCGACGCGCAAATAACGCAGATTTCCGACATTCTGCAACAAAGCCTTGAGAGAGAATTTGCCGTTCCACCTCATGATCGCTTTCAGGTTTTCGAAAGGCTACCTGCGAACCTGCATGTGTTCGACCGCCAATATAAAAGCGGTGGCCGCAGCGACAATTTCATTCAGTTCCATATCACGGCAGGTAAACCTCGCGCATTCGAGCAGAAGAAAAACCTCTGCCGCACGCTATGTGAGCAGCTGCATACGGCGCTGGGTATTAATCCGGATGATGTCATGGTGATCATTCAGTTCAATACCGCCGATGAGTGGAGTTTCAGCAATGGACTGATGCTCTCTGAAGAGGGGTTATGATTGTAACGCGCCAGGGATATCAGTCGCTGGCAGTTTTTGCGCGCCGAATGCAGGTCAGGTTGAGCTTCTGCTCACTGCTCAAGTGCAATAATTGCCAACTCAGCGACTTTTAATGTTGTCGATACATCGCCGTTACTTTCGAGGGACCATGCTGCTGATAGCCCGCACCATGAAATGATCCATTTGAGAAGGCGCTCTCTGTCCAGGCCCGCCGTCTCGGTAACGATACTTAGTCGTTGTTTAAATATCTCCGGAACCGTCGCTACACACGGCACTGGATTATCAAGATCCGGGTTAGTGAAAATATTGGCAAAGTCGAACCCTCGTTCACCTATGAGCCCTTTTGGATCGATCGCCAACCAGCCAGACGTCTCAAAATCGAGCACATTACCGTGGTGTAAGTCACCATGTAACACAACGATATCGCGTGGAGACGAAAGCAATTCTTCTGAGGTCTCCGCACAAATTGTCAGGGTGCCACCATATTTCAGAGCTGCTGGTTTTAGTGCAGAAAACCACTCATGCAGAGTTGTTAACCGGGGAAATGGTCTCGTGGAGGGGCGATGAAGCCTGTTAGCCGTGGCACACAAAATGCGACAGGCTTCATTATCCTGACCTTTTCTCGACATCGTTGCCAGTGACGCAGAGCCTGTCGCCCGGGCGAGTAGAATTGCTTCGTTTTCATGCGCAATAACCTTTGCTGCACCGTTACCTTCCCACCATGTCATGAGTGCATTCCCGGTTTGCTCATCCGCATCATCAGTCACTTTCAGCATGGCCTTAATACCATGTGCTGCTGTTTTAACCGGGAGTAGCTTTGAGGTATGCGTGATAAATGGGTTGCCGTCCGCGATGAGATCCCAACGATTCAACCAGAAACTTAACTTGTCTGTATCCATCACGCTTCCTTTAAAATTCTTATTGTCATTTTCTAGCCCCTCACTGCGCCGTCCAGACACATTCAGGCCCTCATCTCAGCGAGCGCCTGCATTAGCTGCAATCTGCTGCGTAATACCTTGTCAGGGGATAATACACGCGGATCTCAATTGCGCGAACAGGCTGAAAAACATGTCGTCGGTTGCCTGCATGCGAGTAAAGCCTGCCCGACGCAATTTGCTACCGTCACCAAACATGTCGTAATTCCAGCTAAACACAAAATCGGCAAACTTCCCGTCGTTTAGCTGCAAGATGTCCGCTTCCACCAGCCTGCTCCCGGCAAGTTCGCGCCATTGTGCGCGATAGTCCTTAAATAACTGGTGAAATGACAGTCTGACCGGCGGGGCGCATTCCAGCTCAAACCAGCGCGCGATATGCGGCCACAACTCGCTCCAACGCCAGACGTCACCGTTATTCACGTTAAATGCCTGATTCTCTGCCATCGGCGAGGTTGCTGCCCACAGCGTCGCCTCCGCCAACAATCCGGCATCTGTATGATCAACGATGCTGTGCCAGGTTTGTTCCGATCCGGGAAAGCGCAAAGGTAAATTCTGCGCCTTACACAAAGACGCATACAGAGCGATGCTCAAAGCGAGGTTCATAACATTACCGGGCACTGCGCTACCCACCACGCCCGGCCTGATGGCATTCCAGTGCCACGTTTTTCCATGCTGAAAATCGCTAAGCCATGCGAGTTGAGCAGCATTAAATTCCGCGCCGGGTACGCCAGGATCGCTTTCGCGCGCTGGGGTTTTGAATGGCCCAAGATGCGCGCCGTAGACTTTGTAGCCCTGCATCAGGCTTACGGTCTGTAGCGGGGCCGTTTTCTCAATGTTACTCACCAGGTTGCGCAGCATGGTGACATTCGGTTCAACCATTTCTGTCCAGTTCGCAGCGTTCATCCAGGCGCTGTAAAAAATATGGGTGATACCGCAGAGGGATTGCAGTCTCTGGGCGCTATGCTGTGCATCCAATAAGTCGACGTTGATTATCGGAATGCCATCAGGGTGGGATGACGCCTGGCGGCTCAAGCCGATAACCTCCCACTTATTGTGCAGGAGCGTTTTGACAAGTTGCCTACCCACAATCCCGCTGGCGCCGGCAACCAGCGCGACCTTTTGTTGCTGCATCTTATTCATGGTGCTTCTCCAGAGAAGGTGACAGATACAGTGTGATATATTATTTTTTTCACACATATCCCATGAAACTGATGACACTTATAAGAAAAATCATTAAATGAACAATAAGCTCAATGCGATTGCCACCTTCTTGCGCGTGGCTGAAGCAGGCTCCTTTTCTGCGGCCGCCCGTCAGAGCGGTATCAAACAATCGGCGGTCAGCCAGCAGATTGCCGCGCTTGAGGAGGAGCTCGGCGTGGTATTACTGCATCGAACAACGCGAGTAATGGCGCTGACTGAACAGGGAGAAATCTATCGACGTGATATGCAGCTTTTGTTGGAGGCCATGCGGGAAGCCGAGAGGCGACTGAACCCCGACCATCTATGGCAAGGCAAGGTACATATGCAGTTGCCGAGCGGTCTGGGCCAGATCTTTTTGCCACATCTGCTGGCGCTTCAGACCACGAATCCAGAGCTGCATCTTACGCTTTCACTTGATGACCGCGTTGCTGACCTTGTGACTGAAGGGGTTGATGTCGCGCTGCGCCTCAGCAGTGAGCCCCCGCAGACACACGCAGCGCGCGTGCTGGCGCGCATTGAAACGGCGCTTTTTGCTGCCCCCGGCTTTAAACCCGTGGATGCTGTGAGCAAGTTGACTGGACTTCCTTATGTACGGTTCAGCGGCATTGCACAGGAAGCACCGCTACGCTTAATCTCTGCTGATGAGACTATCGATGTGAAGGTCAATACCGTTTTCCGAGCCAACACCAGTGAAGCGCTGTTACAGGCACTGGAGTCAGGCATCGGTATCGGCGGCATGCAGCGACCGCTCGCGGCCAGGGCGTTACGATCGGGTACGTTGGTTCCTGTATTACCCGCCTGGCGGTTACCTGACCGTTTCCTCTATGCCGTCTATCCCGATGCCCGCTTTATCCCCCAGAGAGTCAGAAGCATTATTAGTGCGATCGAACAATTACTGCCTGAGATAACCGGGAATATCTGAAACATTTATCATGCGGCTACCGCTGTGAAAGAAAACTCTGTGAATATTCAGGGAGCGGAAAAAGGAGAAAACAGATCAAACTGGTAAACCGCAACCATCGCTGAGATATTCAATATCACGCTGATGATAAAGTAGGTTTTAAATGGCTGCTTTTGCGTTTTATGGCGAAAGAGTTGTTGACCCACTATCGCGCCAGGCCACCCTCCCACAACCCCAAATACCAGCAAGGTGAGTTCCGGCACTCTGCGCCAGGCCTTGCGTGCCGCCATTTTATCCACGCCGTAAACAACCAGCGTCAGGATGTTGACGAGCAGAAGCCATATGGCACAGGAATGCGGGGTGAATAGGCTTCCAACCGCCGCGATGACCAGGAGTAAATAACAGAAGCGATTGAGATTCATATCGGTAGCCACGGCAGTTATCAGAAAGTCCTGGAATCGAATTATACTCAATATAGATCGCTAAAAGAAACTTCTGCTATGAATCAGAAATAGAGGGCTATTGAGAAAATTTCACGGTCCTCAAGGGCTTGGTGACAGTATAGCTTTGTCTGTTATGAGCAAAGAAAGTACATTATTCATGAAAAGATACTTCTGGGAACCAGACTCAGAAATTCGGCCTCCCCTTTAAGAACATATTTTTAGCAACTGACCAACTAAACCTGCCACACTATGCTGTAACTCAATTAGGATTATCGCAAATCGCTATCCCCTTCAGGATTTTTGTCATTACCGATGAACAGTCTCAATTATTGCCTGTTTAATCATTTTTTGCTTTGCTCACTCTTGATAGGATTGGCTTGATTTTTTACTTATGGGAATAGGTATATGAAAAAAATAGTTTTGGCACTCGCCGTTATTGGTCTTACCGGATGCGCAAGACCATATGGCCCGGCAGAAAAAATACTAAACCAGGAAGTCGTAAAGCCGAATAGCGCTCATCCGCAAACAAAAGTGACAATAACAAGAAATAAACAATTTATTGCCAGCGCTAGCGGCGGTACATGTAAGTTTTTAATCTCTATTGATGGTAAAGATGTCGCGCTCTTGCGCCAAAACCAGTTCGTGAGCGCATATCTTAATAATGGGCCGCATAAATTAAAAGTGAGTAATGAGTGCACTACGCTGAGTATGGGAATGCGTAAAACACTGGATATTGTTGCCGATGGAACGCCTCAGGAGTATGTAACAGAGCAGGGAGCATGGGGACAATATCGAATGTGGCAAACTAAATAGCAAGAAACTGACGTGAAGGCCGCAGGTTGCTCAGCCTTTTTATTACTGATACAAAACGGGAGCCCATCGGCTCCCGTTCTTATTTAACCCAAATTCTGGATTACATATTCGCGATAATTGCGTCGCCAAACTCTGAACATTTCAGCAGCTTAGCGCCTTCCATCAGACGTTCAAAGTCATAGGTCACAGTCTTGGCAGCGATTGCGCCTTCAGTACCCTTAACGATTAAGTCTGCGGCTTCGAACCACTGCATGTGGCGCAGCATCATCTCAGCGGACAGAATAATTGAACCTGGGTTCACTTTATCCTGGCCTGCATATTTCGGTGCAGTACCGTGGGTCGCTTCGAACAGTGCACACTCGTCGCCGATGTTCGCGCCCGGAGCGATACCGATACCGCCAACCTGCGCCGCCAGGGCGTCAGAGATGTAGTCACCGTTCAGGTTCATACACGCGATAACGTCGTATTCCGCCGGACGCAGCAGGATCTGCTGCAGGAAGGCGTCGGCGATCACGTCTTTAACTACGATCTCTTTCCCGGTGTTCGGGTTTTTGATCTTCAGCCACGGGCCGCCGTCAATCAGTTCACCGCCGAACTCTTCGCGTGCCAGCTGGTAGCCCCAGTCTTTAAACGCGCCTTCGGTGAATTTCATGATGTTGCCCTTGTGCACCAGGGTCAGCGAGTCGCGATCGTTAGTGATAGCGTATTCGAGAGCAGCGCGAACCAGGCGTTTGGTGCCTTCTTCAGAGCATGGCTTGATACCAATACCGCAATGTTCCGGGAAGCGAATTTTCTTCACGCCCATTTCATCACGCAGGAATTTGATCACTTTATCGGCTTCTGCTGAGTCAGCTTTCCACTCGATACCTGCATAGATGTCTTCTGAGTTTTCGCGGAAGATAACCATGTCGGTCAGTTCAGGATGTTTAACCGGGCTCGGCGTACCCTGGTAGTAACGTACCGGGCGCAGGCAAACGTAGAGGTCCAGTTCCTGACGCAAAGCAACGTTCAGAGAACGAATACCGCCGCCAACTGGCGTGGTCAGAGGGCCTTTGATAGCAACACGATAATCACGAATCAGATCAAGAGTTTCGGCAGGCAGCCAGACATCCTGGCCATAAACCTGGGTCGATTTTTCGCCGGTGTAAACTTCCATCCAGGAAATTTTACGCTCGCCCTTATAGGCTTTCTCAACGGCAGCATCAACCACTTTCAGCATTGCTGGGGTTACGTCAACACCGATACCATCGCCTTCGATGAACGGGATTATCGGGTTATGAGGGACGTTCAGTTTGCCGTTTTGCAGGGTGATTTTTTGACCTTCCGCCGGAACTACTACTTTGCTTTCCATTAACCTCTCCTTCGAGCGCTTCTGGTTCTGCTCTTCCCTCTTCACGCTAGCCGGGCGTTGGCTTTAATCGCCCACTCCCGTCATCGGAATATCCCGCTAACCGGAGATTTCGCGTCCGTGTCGCCTTCCTGTAATGCGAATCGGTTTGAGCAACCTTTTTGTTAATAAGTTGTAATGAGCATGTCAATACTACCTGAATGTTTGCGTCCATGAAAGGCATTCGTAATTAGGCTATAATGCGGCAATTGATAGAGTCTGAAAATACCATGCAAAAAACTTCATTTAGAAAACATCGCGTTGAGCGATTCAGCAAGCAACAAGTCACCAGACAACGTAAAGAACACCAACCAAAAACTGTGATCTTGTTCAATAAACCATATGATGTGTTGCCACAATTTACTGATGAATCCGGGCGCAGCACGCTAAAAGATTTTATTCCGGTTGCTGGAGTCTATGCTGCTGGTCGGCTGGACCGGGATAGCGAAGGCCTGCTGGTACTGACCAACGACGGCGCGCTACAGGCGGCGCTGACTCAGCCAGGCAAACGCACCGGCAAGATATATTATGTTCAGATTGAAGGTGAGCCGACGCAGGAGGCACTGGTCGCCCTGCGAGACGGAGTCACATTAAATGATGGCCCGACCCTGCCCGCCGGCGTTGAGCTGGTTGCGGAACCCGCGTGGCTATGGCCGCGAAATCCGCCAATCCGCGAGCGCAAGTCGATCCCCACCAGCTGGCTAAAAATCACGCTTTATGAGGGGCGCAACCGTCAGGTTCGCAGAATGACCGCACACGTCGGCTATCCCACGCTGCGCTTGATTCGTTACGCGATGGGCGGTTATACGCTGGATGGGCTGACCAACGGCGAATGGCGAAAGGTCGAATAATTCAATCCAAAGCAGCATAAGATCATTTCAGGGAAGAAAAAATATGCGTTTAGCCCTTCTTGGTACATTGAGTCTCTGCTGCATCTCACCACTTTGTTTTGCAGAGGATAATTGCGACGCCCTTGCCGGTCTCGCCGCCGGAGAGGCCAATTACCTCTATGATTCAGCCCAAGTAAAAACCGGGGGGCGACTGCATTTCTACTCAGCTCCCGCAGCCAAATGTTCGCTCCCGGCGTTTCTGATTGCTGGCGACAACGTCGAGATACTCCGCAGTATTGCGCTGGGTGACTCTGCAGATCAGCAGTATCGATACGTACGTTTTCGCGATGCCAAAGGACAATTCGCCACCGGCTGGGTAAATGCTGCCGGATTGGCACCGGAGAATAATCCCCTACCCGTCAGCAGCCAGTGTCAGATATGGGCAAATAAAGCGATGCGACAGCGCGAAAGTCTCGCTCCGGCTCAGGATAACCACTATCAAATACAAGGCTCCGGCCGGGCGTGGTTCTACTCCGAGCCGAACGAACAGTGTCGCAGCAGCAGCGTTTTCCTCCTGCCCGGGGATACTGTTTCCGTCCAGGAACAATCCAACGATGATTTTATCGAGGCCGTTTATTACACCGCCGATCACCATATCGTGCGCGGCTGGTTGAAAAAATCCCGGCTCACGCCCCTAAACCGTGGCGATAGCTACCGTGAGGATATCAATCCCTTATCAACGGACAAAGCATCGCGCCTGGTAACGCTTAATTTACGTCACGACTATAGCTGTATATTTTATGAAAGCTGGAATGCGGAAAAAGAGATTCAAATGATGGTGCGTGAAGATCACCAGTCCCCGCAGTGTCGCGGCGCAGGCGACCCGGAAACATCGCCTGTTATCGCTTACATTAGCCTTAATAAACTCAGCGGCGAAATTCGCTGGCCGGATGTCGCAGAAGGGTTCGAACCATAATAAGGACGCAATATGTTTAAACCGCACGTCACCGTCGCCTGCGTAGTTCACGCGAAAGGCAAATTTTTGGTTGTTGAAGAAACGATCAATGGCAAAGCGTTATGGAACCAGCCTGCGGGGCATCTGGAGGCCGATGAAACGCTGGTGCAGGCCGCAGAACGCGAACTGTGGGAAGAGACCGGCATCCGCGCGACACCACAGCATTTTATCCGCATGCATCAGTGGATAGCCCCGGATCGCACGCCGTTTTTGCGTTTTTTGTTCGCCATTGAGCTTAACGATACGTGCGCCACTGAACCTCATGACAGCGATATTGACCGCTGCCTGTGGCTTAGTGCTGAGGAAATCCTTAACGCGGCAAACCTGCGTTCTCAATTAGTTGCCGAGAGCATCCGCAGCTATCAGCAAGATCCACGTTACCCTCTGTCGTTAATTGGCGAATTTAACTGGCCGTTCACAGGGGGTGCCTGAACGGGAGACGCGTGCTAGAATACGCCGCCTCGAAGTTCAATGTAGTGAGTATTCCAATGTCAGAAAGCCAGAAAAAAGTGATCGTCGGCATGTCCGGCGGGGTTGATTCCTCAGTTTCCGCTTACCTGCTTCTCCAGCAAGGTTATAAGGTGGAAGGCCTGTTCATGAAGAATTGGGAAGAAGACGACGGCGAGGAATATTGCACCGCAGCAGCAGATCTGGCGGACGCGCAAGCCGTCTGCGATAAGCTCGGCATTGAGCTTCACACCGTTAACTTTGCCGCAGAATATTGGGACAACGTGTTCGAACTGTTCCTTGAAGAATATAAGGCCGGACGCACGCCGAACCCGGATATTCTGTGTAACAAAGAAATTAAATTTAAAGCCTTCCTCGAATTTGCCGCTGAAGACCTCGGTGCTGACTACATCGCCACCGGTCACTACGTGCGCCGCGCCGATGTCAACGGTAAGAGTCAGCTGCTGCGCGGCCTCGACGGCAATAAAGACCAGAGCTACTTCCTTTATACTCTGGGTCACGAGCAGATCGCGCAAAGCCTGTTCCCGGTGGGTGAGCTGGAAAAACCGCAGGTGCGCAAAATCGCTGAAGAGCTGGATTTAATCACCGCGAAGAAAAAAGACTCCACCGGCATCTGCTTTATCGGCGAACGTAAATTCCGCGAGTTCCTTGGCCGCTACCTGCCTGCTCAGCCGGGCAAAATCATCACCGTTGACGGTGATGAAGTCGGCGAGCATCAGGGTTTGATGTACCACACGCTTGGGCAACGTAAAGGCCTGGGTATTGGCGGCATCAAAGACGGTGGCGAAGACCCGTGGTACGTGGTCGATAAAGATGTTGAGAATAATATTCTTATCGTGGCCCAGGGCCACGAGCATCCGCGTCTGATGTCAGTTGGCCTGATTGCCCAACAGCTGCACTGGGTCGACCGCGAGCCGGTAACGGGCACCCTGCGCTGCACGGTAAAAACCCGCTATCGCCAGACCGATATCCCCTGCACCGTGAAGGCGCTGGATGACGAACGTATCGAAGTTATCTTTGACGAACCGGTCGCGGCCGTTACGCCTGGCCAGTCAGCGGTCTTCTACAGCGGCGAAATCTGCCTCGGCGGCGGTATTATTGAACAGCGCTTGCCGCTGCAGGCCTGACAGACGTTTTTGCCGCTGAATGTACCAATCGGGCATCCGGCGGTTTACAAGGAGAATGTGTGGCGAAGAATTATTATGACATTACGCTGGCGCTGGCCGGAGTTTGCCAGGCCGCGCGTCTGGTTCAGGAACTGGCGCACCAGGGGCATTGCGATGGCGATGCCCTGCATGTGTCGCTGAACAGCATCATCGACCTCGACCCGGATTCGACTCTGGCGGTGTTCGGTGGCAGTGAAGCCAATCTTCGCCTCGGGCTGGAAACCCTCATCGGCGTGCTGAACACCAGCAGCCGTCAGGGACTGAATGCCGAACTCACCCGCTATACTTTAAGCCTGATGGTGCTGGAGCGTAAGCTTGCTGCCAGCAAAGGGGCGATGAATACCCTCGGTGACCGCATTGGCGGCCTGCGCCGTCAGCTGGAACATTTCGATCTGCAATCTGAAACCCTGCTCAGCGCGATGGCGGGCATCTACGTTGATGTGATTAGCCCGCTGGGCCCGCGGATTCAGGTAACCGGCTCCCCTGCCGTGCTACAAAGCCCACAGGTACAGGCCAAAGTTCGCTCCACCCTGCTGGCGGGCATTCGCGCCGCCGTGCTCTGGCACCAGGTAGGCGGCGGACGGCTGCAGCTAATGTTTTCTCGTAATCGTCTGGTTAACCAGGCAAAACAAATTCTTGCTCATTTAACCCCGGAGTTATGATCTATGGAATTATCCTCACTGACCGCCGTTTCCCCAGTCGACGGACGCTACGGCGATAAAGTCAGCGCGCTGCGCGGCATCTTCAGCGAATTCGGTTTGCTGAAATTCCGTGTTCAGGTAGAAGTTCGTTGGCTGCAAAAACTGGCCACGCACGCAGCGATCAAGGAAGTTCCTGCTTTTGCTGCCGACGCAATCGGTTACCTTGATAAAATTGTCGCCGATTTCAGCGTAGAAGATGCAGAGCGCATCAAAACTATCGAGCGCACCACCAACCACGACGTTAAAGCGGTTGAGTATTTCCTCAAGGAAAAGGTTGCTGATGTGGCCGAGCTGCACGCAGTCTCCGAGTTTATCCACTTCGCCTGCACCTCTGAGGACATCAACAATCTGTCCCACGCGCTGATGCTGAAAACCGCGCGCGACGAAGTGATCCTGCCCTACTGGCGTAAGCTTATCGACGCGGTTAAAGACCTCGCGGTACAGTATCGCGATATCCCGCTGCTCTCCCGTACCCACGGTCAGCCGGCCACGCCGTCCACCATGGGTAAAGAGATGGCGAACGTCGCTTACCGTATGGAACGCCAGTATCGTCAGCTAAACCAGGTTGAAATCCTAGGTAAAATCAACGGCGCGGTCGGTAACTACAACGCCCACATTGTCGCCTACCCCGAAGTGGACTGGCACCAGTTCAGCGAAGAGTTTGTGACCTCGTTGGGCATCCAGTGGAACCCGTATACCACCCAGATTGAGCCACATGACTACATCGCCGAGCTGTTCGACTGCATGGCACGCTTCAACACCATCCTGATCGATTTCGATCGCGACGTGTGGGGCTATATCGCACTCAACCATTTCAAGCAGAAAACCATTGCTGGCGAAATCGGCTCTTCAACCATGCCGCATAAAGTGAACCCGATTGACTTCGAGAACTCCGAAGGCAACCTCGGTCTGGCTAATGCGATGATGCAGCACCTGGCGAGCAAGCTACCGGTTTCCCGCTGGCAGCGCGACCTGACCGACTCCACCGTGTTGCGTAACCTCGGCGTGGGTATCGGCTACGCGCTGATCGCCTATCAGTCCACCCTAAAAGGCGTGAGCAAGCTGGAGCTGAATCAGGACCGCCTTCTGGACGAGCTGGACCACAACTGGGAAGTTCTGGCCGAACCGATTCAGACCGTGATGCGTCGCTACGGCATCGAGAAGCCGTACGAGAAGCTGAAAGAACTGACCCGCGGCAAGCGCGTTGACGCTGAAGGCATGCAGCAGTTCATCGACAGCCTGGCGCTGCCGGAAGATGAGAAAGTTCGCCTGAAGGCGATGACTCCAGCCAACTATATTGGCCGCGCGACCACCATGGTTGACGAGCTGAAATAAGCCCTCCGCCCCTCTTTCCGCACAGGAAAGAGGGGGATTTTCGCCCCGTCATTTGCCTGCCATCTGGCCCCGGGTTGCAAACCAGAATACCAGCGCCAACAGGCTGACCAACGCCCCCAGCAGGCAAACGCCCTGCCATCCTCCGTTTGCATACACCGCTGTTGTACTTATAGCCCCCAGACCGCTGCCAACGGCATAAAACAGCATATAGAGCCCGACCAGCCTGCTGTGCGCCTCGGGACGAGTGCGGAAAATCATACTCTGGTTAGTGACATGCAGCGCCTGGCCCCCGAGATCCAACAGCACAATGCCCATTAGCAACGCCGCTGGTGACCACACCATCAGCGATAACGGCCACCAGGCGAGGAGCAGAATCACCAAAGCCGCGGCGCTGGTACGCTGGCCATATCCCCTGTCGGCCCATTTCCCGGCACGGCCCGCCGCCAGCGCCCCAATAACCCCCACCAGGCCTAACGCGCCAATCTCGGTGTGGGAAAAGCTAAAAGGCGGTGCGCTTAGTGGTAGCACCAACGCACACCAAAAAATATTAAACGCAGCGAACATCAGCAACGCCAGCACACCGCGAATCTGAAGCACTCTTTCCTCGCGCAGCAGCGTCAACATTGATGTCAGCAGTTGCGGGTAGCTCAGGGTATTTGGCACCGCCGTTAATACTGGCAGCCGACGCCATAACGGCAGCGCGATGCTCAGCATCAGCAAAGCGGCAAAGATGTAAACTCCGCGCCAGCCGAGCAGATCGCTGATGCCTCCGGAAAATACCCGCGCCAGCAGCAGTCCGATAAACACTCCGCTTTGCGCGGCACCGACAACGCGCCCCTGCTCATGGGGCAAAGCGGCGCTGGCTGCGTAGGCAATTAATCCCTGAGTCATCGCGGTCCCCAAAAGGCCAACGGCAAACATGCTGACCAACAACATCAGGGCAGAAGATGCCATGCTTACCACAGCGAGCGCGGCAATCAGTAGTATCAATTGTATCGCCATCAGGCGGCGGCGATCCACCCGGTCACCAAGCGGCACCAGCAATAACAACGCCAGCGCGCAGCCAATCTGGGTCGCCGTAATCACGCCCCCGACGGCAGCATGGCTAATAGCAAAATTCCGTGCTAACGCGTCGAGCAACGGTTGCGCGTAATACACATTTGCCACACTCAAGCCGCTGGCGATGGCAAATAACCAGACCAGACTGCGTGGCATCACTGCAACCGGGTCCATTAATGATGGCGAGACCAATGACGCTTTCATGATTCCAACCTTACCATTCTGGTTTCAAAACAAAACCAGTTGAAGGCTAGATGATGTAGTTTTAAAATGCAACCAAATTAACCAAATATCAGGAGAGCGAATGTCGTCGCGTGAAAAGTTGAGAAATGAGACCTGCCCCGTGGCGCGCAGTGTGGATATTATCGGTGACCGCTGGTCGTTGATGATTGTTCGCGACGCCTTTGATGGCATGCGCCGCTTCAGCGATTTCCAGCGCAGCCTCGGAATGGCCCGTAATATTCTCTCCGATCGTCTGCACAAGCTGATGGATGCCGGTATTCTGACCACTCAGGCTGCTTCAGATGGTACGGCCTATCAAGAATACGTACTGACGGAAAAAGGAGAGCGCCTGTTCCCCATCGTCGTCGCGTTACGCCAGTGGGGAGAACAATATCTCTTCGCCGACAGCGAGCGTCATTCAGTACTGATCGATAAACGGACGCAGCACACGCTCCCTCTGATGATGCCGGTCGCCCAGGATGGAATGCCGCTAACGCCTCATGAAACAGAGGTGCAAAAAATTAAATAAAACTCGTTATTTAACAGCTGTTTATATTAAAAGTGTATAATTAGAGCTAAACTATTCAAATCATAAATAAAATGGAGAACTGGCATGCGCGTACTCGTGGTTGAGGACAACGCTCTGCTGCGCCATCACCTGAAAGTTCAGTTGCAGGAATTGGGCCATCAGGTAGATGCGGCAGAAGATGCGAAGGAAGCAGATTACTATCTGGGTGAACACGTTCCGGACATCGCTATTGTTGATCTTGGCCTGCCGGATGAAGACGGTCTGTCGCTCATTCGCCGCTGGCGCGGTCACGACGTCTCGGTGCCGATTCTGGTGCTCACCGCGCGTGAAGGGTGGCAGGACAAGGTCGAAGTTCTCAGCGCCGGGGCCGATGACTACGTCACCAAACCGTTTCATATCGAAGAGGTCGCCGCCCGCATGCAGGCTCTGCTGCGGCGTAACAGCGGCCTGGCCTCACAGGTTATCTCCATCCCGCCTTTCCAGGTTGATTTGTCGCGCCGTGAACTGTCGGTCAACGACCAGCCGATCAAACTTACCGCTTTCGAATACACCATTATGGAAACGCTGATCCGTAACCGGGGCAAAGTGGTCAGTAAAGACTCGCTGATGCTGCAACTCTATCCCGACGCCGAACTGCGCGAAAGCCACACCATTGATGTACTTATGGGAAGACTGCGCAAGAAAATCCAGGCCGAGCATCCGCAGGATGTGATTACGACGGTCCGCGGCCAGGGCTATCTGTTCGAACTTCGCGGATGAAAAGCGTGCTACGGCATATTCTGCCGCTGTCGCTTCGCGTCCGCTTTCTGCTGGCGACAGCCGCTGTGGTGCTGGTGCTGTCGCTGTCTTACGGAATGGTGGCGCTGGTCGGCTATAGCGTAAGCTTCGATAAAACCACTTTTCGCCTGCTACGTGGCGAGAGCAACCTGTTCTATATGCTGGCAAAGTGGGAAAACAACACAATTGAGGTCGATATTCCCGAAAACCTCAATATGCAAAGCCCCACAGTGACGCTGATTTACGACGCCAACGGCAAACTCTTATGGGCACAGCACGACGTGCCGTGGCTCACTAAACGCATTCAGCCGGAGTGGCTGAAAAACAACGGTTTTCATGAGATTGAGGCCGATGTCGACAGCAGTAGCATGCTGCAACACAATAACCTGGAAGTGCAGCAACAGCTGGACGCTATCCGTGAAGAGGATGACGACTCCGAGATGACCCACTCGGTGGCGATCAATCTTTACCCCGCCACCAGCACGATGCCGCAGTTGAGTATCGTGGTCGTCGATACCATTCCGGTGGAACTTAAGCGTTCCTATATGGTGTGGAGCTGGTTTATCTACGTGCTGGCGGCCAACCTGCTGCTGGTGATCCCGTTACTATGGGTAGCAGCATGGTGGAGCCTGCGACCTATCGAGTCGCTGGCAAAAGAGGTGCGTGAACTGGAAGAGCATCACCGTGAGATGCTCAACCCGAACACCACCCGCGAGCTCACCCGGCTGGTCAGCAACCTTAACCGCCTGCTGAAAAGTGAACGCGAGCGCTACGACAAATACCGCACCACCCTGACCGACCTGACCCATAGCCTGAAAACGCCGCTGGCGGTGATGCAAAGCACCCTGCGCTCGATGCGCGGCGGGAAGCTCAACGTCAATGAAGCCGAACCGGTGATGCTGGAACAGATTAGTCGTATCTCGCAGCAGATTGGTTACTATCTCCATCGTGCCAGCATGCGCAGCGGCGGCTCTCTCCTCAGTCGCGAACTTCACCCAATCGCCCCACTGCTTGATAGCCTGACCTCGGCGCTAAACAAGGTCTATCAGCGTAAAGGCGTGAATATCACCCTCGATATTTCACCGGAAATCAGCTTCGTCGGCGAACAGAATGATTTTATGGAAGTCATGGGCAACGTGCTCGACAACGCCTGCAAGTATTGCCTGGAGTTTGTGGAAGTCTCCGTGCGTCAGTCCAACGACAACCACCTGCATATTCTGGTTGAAGATGACGGTCCAGGGATCCCCCAGAGTCTGCGTAACGCGGTGTTCGATCGCGGTCAGCGCGCCGATACCCTGCGCCCCGGACAAGGCGTAGGCCTCGCCGTCGCCCGCGATATCGTTGAACAGTATGATGGACGCATCCTGACCGAGGACAGCTTACTCGGCGGAGCCTGCATGGAAGTCATTTTTGGTCACCAGCTCCCTGACGATAAAGAAAGCTAAAACAATCAGTTTTTTAACGGCGCCTGCATCATGCAGGTGCCGCATCCGTTATAATCCCTAACAAACACCTGCTGTGGAATATAATTATGGATTATCAATTAACGCTGAACTGGCCCGACTTTATCGAGCGCTACTGGCAAAAACGCCCGGTAGTACTGAAACGTGGCTTTGCTAATTTCGTCGATCCTTTAAGCCCGGATGAGCTGGCTGGACTGGCCATGGAGAGCGAAGTCGACAGCCGCCTGGTTAGCCACCAGGACGGCAAATGGCAGGTCAGCCACGGTCCGTTTGAAAGCTACGATCACCTGAGCGAGAATAACTGGTCGCTGTTGGTACAGGCGGTAAACAACTGGCACGAGCCATCAGCGGCGCTGATGGCTCCGTTCCGCGCCCTGCCCGACTGGCGCATCGACGATCTCATGATCTCATTTTCCGTCCCTGGCGGCGGCGTCGGTCCCCATCTCGATCAATACGACGTATTTATCATTCAGGGCACCGGTCGCCGCCGCTGGCGCGTGGGCGAAAAGGTGCCGATGAAGCAGCACTGCCCGCACCCAGATCTGCTGCAGGTTGACCCGTTTGACGCGATTATTGATGAAGAGATGGAGCCAGGCGATATTCTCTATATTCCACCGGGATTCCCGCATGAGGGCTATTCGCTGGAAAACTCGCTGAACTATTCCGTTGGCTATCGCGCCCCTAACGCCCGCGAACTGTTTAGCGGCTTTGCTGATTATGTTTTACAGCGCGAGTTAGGTAGCCAGCGTTACGCCGATCCGGACGTGCCGTCACGGGAGCATCCGGCGGATATTTTGCCTGCCGAGCTGGATCGCCTGCGCGAAATGATGCTCGGGCTGATTAACCAGCCGGAGCATTTTAAGCAGTGGTTTGGCGAATTTATTACTCAGTCCCGTCACGAGCTGGACGTCGCGCCGCCGGAGCCGCCGTATCAGCCCGATGAGATTTACGATGCCCTGCAGCAGGGGGATAAGCTGGCGCGCCTCGGTGGCCTGCGCGTGCTGCGTATCGATGGCGAGGTGTTCGTCAACGGCGAGCAAATTAACTCCCCGCACCGCCCGGCGCTGGATGCCATGGCAACGCACCTTTCGCTCAAGGCAGACCATTTCGGCGATGCGCTGGAAGACCCATCATTCCTCGCCCTGCTGGCGGCGCTGGTCAACAGCGGTTACTGGTTCTTCGAGGACTGAGCCCTCAGTTTGCCCGGTGGCGGCTAACGCCTTACCGGGCCTACGGCCGAGCTCCGGGTTTGCGTACCGAACCGTTTGTTTTGCCCGGTGGCGGCTAGCGCCTTACCGGGCCTACAGTACCGGGCTCCGGTTTACCGCTTTGCCGTCAGCTCGGCGATACGCACAATCACCTGCACCGCTTTTTCCATGCCTTCGAGAGTTACGAACTCATGCTTGCCGTGGTAGTTATAGCCGCCGGTAAACAGGTTCGGGCACGGTAAGCCCATAAAAGAGAGCTGCGCGCCGTCGGTGCCGCCACGAATCGGCTTCATTTCCGGCTCAATATGGCAATCCACCATCGCCTGACGAGCAATCTCGACCACGTGCGGGTGCGCCATCACCTTCTCATGCATATTGTAATAGCTGTCCTCAATAATCAGCTCAATATAGCAATCCGGGTGCAGCCCTTTGCCAACCTTCTTGGCGATCTCCATCATTTTGCGTTTGCGGGCTTCAAACTGCTTACGGTCAAAATCGCGGATGATATAGTGCATATCCGCACGATCGACCGTACCTTTGATACTGGCCAGATGGTAGAAGCCCTCGTAGCCTTCGGTGGTTTCCGGTGCTTCATCGGCGGGCACTTCGGCATGAATTCGTGCCGCCAGCGACAGCGCATTGACCATCACGCCCTTTGCGGTGCCGGGATGCACGTTGTTGCCGACGATCTTAATCGTCACCGACGCGGCGTTAAAGTTTTCAAACTCCAGCTCACCCACGCCGCCGCCATCGACGGTATAGGCCCAGCGGGCGTCAAACGCGGCGACGTCAAAATGCTTCGCCCCTTTTCCCACCTCTTCATCCGGGGTAAAGGCCACGCGAATATCGCCGTGGGGAATGTTCTTCGCCTTTAGCGTTGCCAGTGCGGTCATAATCTCGGCAATACCCGCTTTATCATCAGCGCCGAGCAGGGTTTTACCATCAGTGGTAATTAACGTCTGTCCAAGCAGCTGGTGCAGCACCGGAAACATCACTGGAGAAAGCACCTCGTCACCAATACCAAGAGCAATATCACCGCCGCGGTAGTTTTCAACTATCTGCGGATTGACGTTCTTGCCGCTGAAGTCTGGCGACGTATCAACGTGAGAAATAAAGCCAATGGCCGGAATATCGCCCGCGACGTTAGCCGGCAGGGTGCCCATGACTGTCCCTTTCTCACTTAGCGTCACATTGACGAGTCCCATTTCTTCCAGCTGCGCCTGGAGCAGGCGTAACAGCTTCCACTGCCCTTCGGTGCTCGGAACCTGACGCACACCAGGCTTCGATTGCGTGTCCAAAGAAACGTACTGCAAAAAACGCTCAAGCAATTTATCCATGTAGCCACCCTCTTCTTTTGTGACAACATTATTGATAAGCCGGAAAAGACAAATATTGCGTCAGGTCATTTTTAGCCCGGCAAATGAGAATTTAATCCATTTCGAACGATAATGTTGTAAAGGTAGTTCATCGTGGCGCATCAATCATTGGCGATTACAATCGTTTGCCGTAGAATGCTTGCCCTTATTATTTCATGTGCAAACCCAAAGGTGGTTAACCACAAACCCCGCATCGGTAAGCTTTCCGCTGCGTCTACATGGGACAGAGTCAAAAATTGAATATACAACCGCGTTCGCGTTCGCCGCTGGTTCAACTGGCGGGAATTCGCAAAAGCTTTGATGGTAAAACGGTAATATCCGACCTCAATCTGACCATCAACAACGGTGAGTTTCTCACCCTGCTTGGCCCCTCTGGCTGCGGTAAAACAACCGTTCTTCGTCTTATCGCCGGACTGGAAAACGTCGATAGCGGCCATATCCATCTCGAAGATCACGACATCACCCATATCCCGGCGGAAAACCGTCACGTTAACACCGTTTTTCAAAGCTATGCGCTCTTTCCGCACATGACGGTATTTGAGAACGTCGCCTTTGGCCTGCGCATGCAAAAAACCCCGGCGGCGGAAATTACCCCCCGCGTCCATGACGCTTTGCGCATGGTCCAGCTTGAAGAGTTTGCCCAGCGTAAACCGCATCAGCTTTCCGGTGGGCAACAGCAGCGCGTAGCGATTGCCCGAGCAGTGGTTAATAAACCGCGTCTGCTGCTGCTTGATGAATCCCTCTCCGCGCTGGACTACAAACTGCGCAAGCAGATGCAGAACGAGTTGAAAGCCCTCCAGCGTAAGCTCGGTATTACTTTCGTGTTCGTCACTCACGATCAGGAAGAAGCGCTAACCATGTCCGATCGCATCGTGGTGATGCGCGACGGAAAAATCGAGCAGGACGGCACGCCACGTGAAATCTACGAAGAGCCGAAAAACCTGTTTGTCGCCAGCTTTATCGGCGAAATCAACCTCTTCAATGCCACGGTCATCGAACGTATCGATGAACAGCGAGTACGTGCTAGCGTTGAAGGCCGTGAATGCAATATCTATGTCAACTTTGCCGTCGAAAATGGCCAGAAGCTCAATGTGTTACTGCGCCCGGAAGATCTACGCGTCGATGAGATTCACCACAGTAACGAGGCCGACGGCCTGATAGGCTATATCCGTGAACGCAACTATAAAGGCATGACGCTGGAGTCGGTGGTTGAGCTGGAAAACGGCAAGATGGTGATGGTCAGTGAATTCTTTAATGAAGACGATCCTGACTTTGACCACTCTCTCGACCAGAAAATGGCCATTAACTGGGTAGAAAGCTGGGAGGTTGTGCTGGCCGATGAAGAACACAAGTAGATTCCAAAATGTGGTGATTGCCACCATCGTGGGCTGGCTTGTGCTGTTTGTCTTTCTGCCCAACCTGATGATTATTGGCACCAGCTTCCTGACCCGCGACGATACCAATTTCGTCAAGCTGGTCTTTACGCTGGATAACTACGCGCGCCTGCTCGACCCGCTCTACTACGATGTGCTTCTGCACTCGCTGAATATGGCGCTGCTGGCGACGCTGGCCTGCCTGGCGCTCGGCTATCCCTTTGCCTGGTTTCTGGCGAGATTGCCCGAGAAAGTGCGTCCGCTGCTATTGTTTTTGCTGATCGTGCCTTTCTGGACCAATTCACTGATTCGTATCTACGGACTGAAGATCTTTCTCAGCACCAAAGGTTATCTCAACGAGTTTCTGCTGTGGTCAGGCGTTATCGATACGCCGCTGCGCATCATGTACACCCCCTCGGCGGTGATTATCGGCCTGGTCTATATTCTGCTACCGTTTATGGTAATGCCACTCTACTCCAGCATCGAGAAGCTCGACCGCCCGCTGCTGGAAGCGGCGAAAGATCTGGGTGCCAACAAGCTGCAAACCTTTATCCGCATCATCATTCCGCTGACCATGCCGGGCATTATCGCCGGCTGCCTGCTGGTGATGCTCCCGGCGATGGGGCTGTTCTACGTTTCTGACCTGATGGGCGGCGCGAAAAACCTGCTTATCGGTAACGTGATTAAGAGCCAGTTCCTCAACATTCGCGACTGGCCTTTCGGCGCGGCGACGAGCATTACGCTCACCCTGGTGATGGGCCTGATGCTGCTGATTTACTGGCGCGCGGCACGTTTACTGAATAAAAAGGTGGAGCTGGAATGATCGGTCGACTGCTGCGCGGCGGCTTTATGACCGCCATTTACGCGTACCTCTATATCCCCATTATTATTCTGATCGTCAACTCGTTTAACAGTTCACGCTTCGGCATCAACTGGCAAGGCTTCACCACCAAGTGGTATAGCCTGTTGATGAACAACGACAGCCTGCTGCAGGCAGCGCAGCACTCGCTGACCATGGCGGTGCTGTCGGCAACTTTCGCTACGCTTATCGGTTCACTGACCGCCGTCGCGCTGTATCGCTATCGGTTTCGCGGCAAGCCATTCGTCAGCGGAATGCTGTTTGTGGTGATGATGTCGCCAGATATCGTGATGGCGATTTCGCTGCTGGTGCTGTTTATGCTGATAGGCATCCAACTCGGCTTCTGGTCGCTGCTGTTTTCGCATATCACTTTCTGCCTGCCCTTTGTGGTCGTCACGGTATTCTCGCGCCTGAAGGGCTTCGACGTGCGGATGCTGGAAGCGGCAAAAGATCTCGGTGCCAGTGAAATAACCATTCTGCGCAAGATTATTCTGCCGCTGGCGTTGCCCGCAGTGGCAGCAGGCTGGCTGCTGAGCTTTACTCTGTCGATGGATGACGTGGTGGTCTCTTCGTTCGTGACCGGCCCAGGTTATGAAATCCTGCCGCTGAAAATTTATTCGATGGTCAAAGTTGGGGTATCGCCAGAGGTCAATGCGCTGGCGACCATTTTGTTGGTTCTGTCGCTGGTGATGGTGATTGCCAGCCAGTTAATTGCACGTGATAAAACTCAGGGGACGTTAAAATGAAAAAATGGTCACGCCACCTGCTCGCTGCGGGGGCTCTGGCAGTAGGTATGAGCGCCGCGCACGCGGACGATAGCAAAACGCTCTACTTCTATAACTGGACCGAGTATGTTCCACCGGGCCTGCTGGAGCAGTTCACCAAAGAGACCGGCATCAAGGTTATCTATTCGACCTACGAGTCGAACGAGACCATGTACGCCAAGCTCAAAACCTACAAAGACGGCGCTTATGACCTGGTGGTGCCGTCCACCTATTTCGTCGATAAAATGCGTAAAGAGGGCATGCTGCAGAAGATCGACAAAAGCAAGCTGACCAACTTCGGCAATCTCGATCCTGAAATGCTGAACAAACCGTTCGATCCAAATAACGACTACTCGATCCCCTACATCTGGGGCGCGACGGCGATTGGCGTCAATAGCGACGAAATCGATCCAAAGAGCGTCACCAGTTGGGCTGATTTGTGGAAGCCCGAGTATAAGAGCAGCCTTCTGCTGACCGACGACGCGCGCGAAGTGTTCCAGGTCGCGTTGCGTAAACTGGGCTACTCCGGCAATACCACCGATCCGAAAGAGATTGAAGCGGCGTATAACGAGCTGAAAAAACTGATGCCTAACGTGGCGGCGTTCAACTCCGATAACCCGGCGAACCCGTATATGGAAGGCGAAGTAAATCTCGGCATGGTGTGGAACGGCTCTGCATGGGTGGCGCGCCAGGCCGGTACGCCGCTGGAAGTGGTATGGCCGAAAGAAGGCGGCATCTTCTGGATGGATAGCCTGTCGATCCCGGCAAACGCCAAAAACGTCGACGGCGCGCTGAAGCTGATCAACTTCCTGCTGCGCCCGGAAGTGGCGAAACAGGTGGCGGAAACTATCGGCTACCCGACGCCAAATCTCGCCGCGCGTAAGATGCTGAGCCCGGAAGTCGCTAACGATAAATCCCTCTACCCGGACGCCGAGACGATTCAAAAAGGCGAGTGGCAGAACGACGTCGGCAGCGCCAGCACCTTGTATGAAGAGTATTATCAAAAGCTTAAAGCGGGTCGTTAATCGCTCCAGCCTGCCGGGCTTCGGTTAAGTTTAATACCCAAAATAGTTCGAGTTGCATCACGGCGGCAACTAAACGCATCCCCGGGAGCGTACAAACAGTACGTGACCGGGGTAAGTGCAGGCAGCCAACAAAGATGCGGCTTGAAATATGACGGGTATTAATGTGTTACAAGGATAAGTACACATGAAACAAGACAGTAAAGTCCTTTATTATATATTCCTCAGCATTGGCATCGTGATGATGCTCATCTCCGCCGCTATTTTTTATTATCAATATCGCTCTACCAGCAACGTTATCCATACTACCGGTATTATCGTTGATACCGAATTGCGCAGAAGCAACCCCAACGCCAAAGGGACAAAACGCAACAAAGCCACCTGGCGTCCCGTTGTCGCCTTCCGCCCGACGCCGGATTACACGCTCATTTTTAAATCAAAGAGCGGAAATTCCCTTTATGAAAACAGTGAAGGAGAAACCGTCGACGTTATTTACCCTCCTGGACAACCGCATCAGGCCAGAATCCATAGCCCATGGATGAATTTTTTTAAATGGGGTTTTTTAGGTCTTATTGGCATCATTTTTACTGCGGGGAGCCAGCTTATTCGCCCTTCCTCTAAAAAGAAACGGAGGGTAGTCCAGTGAAGAAGTTAATTACCCTATTGTTCTGTCTTTCGATATTTCATCCTGGTTTCGCAGCGTCAACGCCTGACATCGAAGGATACTTTACGGATACTACCAATACGGTCTCCAGTAAGAGCGACATTATCCAGCGCGCTGAGCGTTTCAAAAAGCAAACAGGGATCGCGCCGTTTATTCTGTTAACCACGCAAGAAACCCTTTTGCAGGCGAAAAAAGCACAACTCCTGCAATCGGCAAAACGACTGGCTGACGAAAATCAGGGCTTCCTGCTGCTGATTATCACTACCGACAGCCGCCAGATTGAACTGATTGGCGACCCGAAAGCACAGTCACGCCTACGGGACAGTCACGCGGCTTTAATCATTGAGAATCACACCCTCGCCTACTGGCAGAATAGTCTGTGGTTCCAGGGGCTCAATACCGCGCAGGACGTACTACAGGCGGCGCTATTACAGCAGCCCACTCCGCCGCTCACCTGGTATGCTTCGTCGGATGCGCCCTACAAAAACGATTTGCCCGGCCATCCGCTCGGTTTTCTCTTCTGGGTGCTGGCGTTTATGGCCTTCACATGGTGTTTCCGCTTCACCACCCGCTGGCGCTATGCGCTGAAGTTCACGCTGGTCATGACGATAGCCAACCTCTTTTATCAGGCCCTGTGCCTGTTCTTAAGTCACGGCGGGTTCTCACTGCACAAAATTGCTCCGCTATGGGCAGTGCTTATCGGCTTCTGCACCTTTCTGGCTACCTGGCTATGGACGAGAAGAAGGCGTTGAATAACGCCACTGATTGCTGACAAAGTGCACTCATCTGGAATTGCCCGGTGGCGGCTAGCGCCTTACCGGGCCTACGAAAATGCACAATTTATTGATATTGTGGGTTTTGTAGGCCGGGCAAGGCGTCAGCCGCCGCCCGGCAGAAACGCGAGCACAATTTTTAAATCTGGTTTGTCATCAGTATCAGGCGTTGAATAACGCCGCTCTTTTCTTAACCCTGCTGACGCAGAGCGTCGGCAATTAAGCGCGCTTCTTTCGCCGGGTCTTCCGCGTGTGTAATCGCAGAGCCCACAATCACCACGTCCGGCTTCAACGCCGCGTAGGAAGCAATCGTTTTGCTGCTGATGCCCCCGGCGACGGCGATTTTGGCATGGCGGCGGTGCTCAATCATCACCGCCAGGTCGTCAATCGGCTTACGCCCCGCGGCCTGCTGGTCGGTACCGGTGTGGACCGCCAGCATATTGGCGCCGGCATCTTCAAGCTGGCGCACGCGCGCCGGAAGGTCATCAACGCAAATCATATCGACCACCACCTGCTTACCGAAATCTTTCGCCGCCATAATGCAGGACTGAATGGTCAGAATATCCGTCACGCCCAATACCGTGACATATTCAGCGCCAGCGTTAAATGCCATTTCAGATTCAAAATAGCCGCCATCCATAATTTTGGCGTCAGCCAAAACTTCTTTATGCGGATATTTCTCTTTAATGGCTTTTATCGCATGGCATCCTTCACGAATTAAAAAGGGTGTTCCTACTTCAATAATATCAATATCCTTCTCAACTTTATCAATAAAGACCAGCGCTTCGCTTAAGGTCATTTCATCAATAGCCAGCTGTAATTTCATGTTAATTCCCCTATGATTATTCAAGATTGGCGTGCAGCGCAAAACCTTTGGTTAATAGATGGCCGTTCATTTCTGCCAGACGTAAAGTCAGGGTATCGCCGAGCAGCAATACGCTCTCTTCAAACATACTGCCGCCGGGCAGCACGCCTTTAACGTTATCCGGTCCGTCCGGCAGCTTGTCGGTATAGGCCGGCAGCTTCACCGTGACATCCGCCAGTTGGCCTAAGGTTGATTCTGGAAAGATGCTTAACAACACAATTTTACCGCCCAGACTACGGGCCTTTTTGGCGACCTGAATCAGCGAACCGGTTTCACCGGACGCGCTGGCAAGCAGCAGCAAATCGCCTTCCCGCAACGCCGGAGTCACGACGTCACCAACAATATGCACGCTTATACCGATATGCATCAGCCGCATCGCAAACGCTTTAAGCATCAGCAGCGAACGCCCGGCCCCATAAACAAATACCGCAGGGGCTTCGCTAATGAGCAGTTCCAGATGCTGTACATCATCGGCATTCACTTTTTTAAATAGCTGATGCAGATCGTTGCTGGCCTGAATGACGTTATTTACCGAGTTCATTATCTTCCCTCCCGAACGGGCAATAACTCATCGTGAATATCCAGCATGGACATAATTTCATCGACATAACTGTCAACGTTACCCAAAAAATGAAAACGCTGCGGGTCTTCTTGATAGCTCTGATAAACCGGTTTATTAAAGACGATCCCCAGCCGTGGATTCTCTTTTACCGTGGCAAAGCGTATTTTCGGCAATTGTGGATAATGTTTATTTTTCACCACCGTCAACTGACCGTTCTCTTCATAGACCGAACAGCTCATACCGTGATAATACTGAACGGGTTCGTAGTGGATCGCACAGGGGACATAGGCCAGATTGCTGAATACCAGCGGACCGTCACCAATATTAATTGCGCAGTGGCCATAATTTGGCGGAACAATGATACTTTGCCCGGCCTTAACGACGGCAATAATAATGTCATCTACCGCTAAATCTTGTGGATCAACGGAATAATCTGGTGATTTTTGCAGAACATAGGCCGCCGTACCGCTGATGACTTCATACACCTCAGGGTGCGTATTCTTACCGCTCTCATTAATGCCATGATAATGGCCGCTGGTTTTCTTACGCTCATTGCCAATCAGCCCGGACAGCACAATCGTAATATCGTAGCGATACCTGTCGGCTTCCAGCGTTTTTTCATCTTCAGGGAAAGCAATCCCCCGATAAACATCATAAACCAAGGTATCTTTTTTCTCTTCGCTAAATTCCCAGAGTAGCCCCGCCATCTGCCCGGCTTTTTTTCGTCCATAGCCTAAATAATTCAACGGTGCCTTAAGAGCCATAACCTCATCGGTATCCAGCCACAGGGGAATACCGCTATGCGTGAGTAATTTCATAGAACCTCCTTTAAGAGTGAACAGTGTGAAGTACAGCCTTTTCCTGCTGCGCCTTAACGGCGCGAATTTCTTCTTTTAAACGGTCGGATTTCATGCCAAAAACGCTTTGAATATTCTGTCCAACCTCAACAATTCCCGATGCGCCTAATTGTTTAAGCCTGTTCTTATCCACAATAGCTTTATCGACAACATCAATACGCAGTCGCGACATGCAAGCCTCAATGCTGCGCATATTCTCTAATCCACCGTAGGCGGCAATAATGTTGGTGATTAGCGCATCCGATTTCACATCCGCGCTATTACCGTTTTCTGCTAATATTTTTTCACGCCCCGGAGTGAGTAAATTCCAGCGTTTAATTGCCCAGCTAAACAGGAAGTAATAAACCGCGCCCATCACCAGACCGACCGGAATCACCATGTACCAGTTGCCGCCGCGCGGCAGTACGCCAAAAAATAGGTAGTCAATTAAACCGCCGGAGAACGACAGACCAATGTGAACGCTGAACAATTCCATCAGCAGGAATACTACCCCGGCAAGCACCGCATGAATGCCGTAGAGCACCGGTGCGACGAACAGGAACGAGAACTCCACGGGTTCAGTAATGCCGCAGACGATAGAAGTAATCGCGCCGGAGAGCATAATGCCTTTTACCCGCGCCTTATTTTCGTCATCAGCGCAGCGATAAATCGCCAGGGCAATGGCCGGAATACAGAACATCTTGATTGGCGTCAGGCCGGCCATAAAGGTCCCGGCGGTGAGCGGCACCTGGTCTTTTAACTGCGCGAAGAAAATCAGCTGATCGCCGTGAACCACCTGCCCGGCTTTATTAACGTATTCGCCAAACTGTAACCAGAAGGTAGGCCACCAGACGTGGTTTAAACCAAAAGGAATCAGCAGGCGCTCTACGAAACCAAACAGGAAAGCGGAGAACCCAAGGCCGGAGTTCATCATGGTATTAGACAGGCCATTAATCGCATGCTGCACCGGAGGCCAGATGATTGCCATAACCAAACCAACAAACAGCGCTGCGAAGGAGGTAATAATTGGCACAAAGCGCTTGCCGGAAAAGAATTCCAGCCAGGAAGGCAAGCTTATCTGGTAATAACGCTTATAGAGCCATGCGGCGATAATACCGATAACAATCCCGCCAAAAACCCCCGTTTGTAGCGATGGGATCCCCAGCACAAAGGTATAATCGCGCACCTGAGATACCGATTCGGCAGTAATACCTAAAAACTGCCCGATGGTGACATTCATTATCAAAAATCCGACTATCGCCGATAGCCCGGCAATACCCTGATCGTTTGACAATCCCACCGCTACGCCGACGGCAAATAACAACGGCAGATTGGCAAATATAATTCCGCCTGCCTCCGACATAAGTTTTAATGTGTGAACTAACCAATTTGCACCCAGAAAAGGCAGCTGCGCCACAATATTGGGATCCTGTAAACTGGTACCAAATGCCAATAAAATCCCTGCCGCCGGTAACATTGCAATAGGAATCATTAGCGAGCGACCAATACTTTGCAGTTTTTGCAACAAATTAAATTTTTCCATTCCGCAACTCCTGATGATCGTTGAACGTCATTTCGCCCGAAATATTTTTTTGCTTTCGCAACTCTGACTAACACGTTTACTCCAGGCTGCGAATAGACTGATTATTTGCTGTGGAATGCTTTTTAAAAACTGTAATAAGCCACACTTATTACTTCCGGTTTTAGCCAAAAACAGGAAGTACTTTGAACACAATCACACTTAAAGCCGCTATTCCTGCATAAAATAGGAAAAAATTCCTTTTATAGAGCGGAAAACTGATGGCGAATATCGAAGATCACTTCCGCAAATTGTACGCACGCTACGGCGTCGGCCAGGATATGCCGGTCCAGGTGCAGCAAATTGCCGAGTTGTTCGATTGTTCAATAAGAAATGCGCGAATTACCCTCACGCGGATGCAGCAGGAAAACTGGATAGAGTGGCAGCCCCAGCGCGGTCGGGGTAAGCAATCGATATTGCGTCTGCTGATCGCACCGGATACGTTAATCAACCAGAATATTGAGCAGATGATTGCCCATTTTGACTACGGCAACGTGCTGAAATTTATTGGCAATGAAAAACAGGCCCTGAATCGAATTATTCAATATCGCTTCGGCGCCCAGGAAAATAATAGCGAAACCCGCGTTCGTATTCCCTATTATCGCGATATTGACCGGCTCAATCCCCTGCACCCGCTGCGGCGTACGGAGCGACATCTGGTTCGTCAGTGTTTAAGCGGTCTGACCCGTTATGACGGCGTTCAGGGAAAAATTGTCCCGGATATCGCGCATTACTGGACTCACAACGAGCAGGCTACTCGCTGGGAGTTCTATATAAAATCAACGGCCCATTTTTCCGACGGCGAACGGCTAAGCGCGCCTCTGTTGGCGCGCTGTCTGAACGCCGCCAGCCAGAGCCCCTGGTTTGCTGCGTTGTTTAGTGATTTATCCGCCATTTACGCTGCCGATGAATACCAGCTGGTGGTCGAAACATCTGTCTCAATGAACCGGCTCGACTGCCTGCTGGCGACCCAGGCCGCTCTGATTTTCGACCTGCGGGACAGCGAAATGCGCTGTAGCGGCCCCTTTCGCATTCAGCGGCACCAGGGCAACTTTCTGACGCTCCATCGCAATGAGCATTATCATCAGGCCCGGCCAATGCTCAATGAAATCAACATCTTTACCTGGGCACCGGAGAGCATCAGCACGAGTTTTATCCCGGTGTTACACGGAGAGCAGGCGCTGGATACCCGCCCGCTTAGCGAGCGGCAGCTGGAAAAAGGGAGTTGCTTTGTGCTGGTGGATAACGAAGGGCTTTTCGCTGACGATGTCGGCAGGCGTTTTCTCAATCACGTGCTGCAACCCATGGCGCTGCTCGATCGCACTAATCTTCCACAAGAGTACGCCAGCATCCTGTCGATTGCGCAAGGGTTACTACCGGAATGGAACCACCGACGAGTCGATTTCGGCAATATTCCACTACCGTTTACCGCTCACCGTCAGGTATCGATTGCCACCTTCGGTCAACCGGAGCTTATCGAGCTTGCGCAGGCCATGGCCGATATCCTGCGCGGGCATCATTTTCAATGCACCGTGCACGTTTACACTTTTGAAGAATTTACGATGGGGAACACGCAGAGCGCGGATGTCTGGCTCACTAATTTTATGCTGGATACGCTTTCCAGCCCGGCTTTCCTGGACTGGCTGGCCTCATCCCCCGTCTTTCGCCATTTGCCGGAAAAAGCGCAGCAGGATCATCGGGCGCTTATTCAGCACATTCTCAATGAGGCCGACGATGTTGCCCATCAGAGTATCAACGAACACTTTCATCAGCTCACTCACCAGCGGTGGATTATTCCGCTGCTGCACCACTGGATGGAGTTCGCTAACGAAAATTCGTTTACCTGGCGCGATTTGAGCACCCTGGGCTGGCCCGATTTCAGCCAGCTGTGGCTATAGTGAAGGGTTACGCTCTAAGCGGGTGGATCCTTGATTTAACCAGCGCTTCCTCAACGTCAAAATCCGCCAGCGGGTAGTTGGTCGCCACCAGATAAAATCGGCCATCTTGCGCCGGGTATTCATGTACGTTGTAGTTCACCATTTTTGGCTGCGCGGAGGCGGAATCTGTATTGGCGGCGTAACGCTGAACCGGCGCTGAGTATTTCGAACGGACCTGGAGAGAGTGGGTTTTGATATCGCGGTAGGTTTCGCCGTGATGTTCGTCGCCGAGGATAAGGTAGTCAACATACTCAGTGGCCATGGTTATATTCCTTCTCTGTTACCTGAGTTAAGGAACATGCCACAAATGAATATTTGATAATGCCTCGTTAGTCACAATGTTACTTTTTTGTGAAGCAAAACAGTATTAAAAGCTCCCGAAGGCGGTGCTGCGCACCTGCCCGGGCTACCCGACCACGTAGGCCCTGTAGCCCGGGAGAGGTGGACTACAACAGTGCTTTCGCCTTCGCGACCACGTTGTCGACAGTGAAGCCAAACTCTTCAAACAGCAGCTCAGCCGGAGCAGATTCGCCGAAGGTAGTCATACCGACGATAGCGCCGTTCAGGCCCACGTATTTGAACCAGTAGTCAGCGATGCCCGCTTCAACGGCTACGCGAGCAGAGACTGCTTTCGGCAGCACGGCTTCACGGTAAGCCGCATCCTGCTTGTCGAACGCGTCGGTAGACGGCATGGAAACCACGCGCGCCTTCACGCCTTCGGCAGTCAGTTTTTCGTAAGCAGCTACCGCCAGCTCTACTTCTGAACCGGTGGCGATGAAAATCAGCTCTGGCTGCGAGCCCGCGCACTCTTTCAGCACGTAACCGCCGCGGGCGACGTTCGCCAGCTGCTCTTCGGTACGCTCCTGCTGCGCCAGGTTCTGACGGGACAGAATCAGCGCGGTCGGGCCGTCCTGACGCTCAACGCCGTATTTCCACGCGATAGCGGATTCAACCTGGTCACACGGACGCCATGTGGACATGTTTGGCGTGACGCGCAGGGAAGCAACCTGCTCAACCGGCTGGTGAGTCGGGCCATCTTCGCCCAGACCGATGGAGTCGTGGGTATAGACCATCACCTGACGCTGCTTCATGAGAGCCGCCATACGCACCGCGTTACGGGCGTATTCGACGAACATCAGGAAGGTGGAGGTGTACGGCAGGAAACCGCCGTGCAGCGAGATACCGTTGGCAATCGCGGTCATGCCGAATTCGCGCACGCCGTAATGGATGTAGTTACCGACGGCGTCTTCGTTGATGGCTTTAGAGCCGGACCAGATGGTCAGGTTAGACGGTGCCAGGTCAGCGGAGCCGCCGAGGAATTCAGGCAGCAACGGACCGAAAGCTTCGATCGCATTCTGGGATGCTTTACGGCTGGCGATTTTCGCCGGATTCGCCTGCAGCTTAGCGATGAACTCATTCGCTTTCGCATCGAAGTCAGACGGCATATCGCCTTTCATACGACGGGTGAATTCTGCCGCTTCCTGCGGGAAGGCTTTCGCGTATGCCGCAAACTTCTCGTTCCAGACGGACTCTTTTGCCTGACCGGCTTCTTTCGCATCCCACTGCGCATAGATATCAGACGGGATTTCAAAGGCCGGGTGCTTCCAGCCGAGCGCTTCACGGGTCAGCGCGATTTCCGCGTCGCCCAGCGGCGCGCCGTGGGAATCATGGGAGCCCTGTTTGTTCGGCGAACCAAAACCGATGATGGTTTTGCACATCAGCAGAGACGGTTTGTCAGTAACTGCACGTGCTTCTTCCACTGCGCGTTTAATCGCCTCAGCATCGTGACCGTCCACGCCACGAACAACGTGCCAGCCGTAGGCTTCAAAACGCTTCGCGGTGTCGTCGGTGAACCAGCCTTCAACGTGACCGTCGATGGAGATGCCGTTGTCGTCATAGAACGCCACCAGCTTGCCCAGTTTCAGGGTACCGGCCAGGGAGCATACCTCGTGAGAGATACCTTCCATCATGCAGCCGTCGCCCATAAAGACGTACGTAAAGTGGTCAACAATGTCGTGGCCCGGGCGGTTGAACTGCGCAGACAGGGTTTTCTCCGCAATCGCCATACCTACCGCATTGGCAATCCCCTGCCCCAGCGGGCCGGTGGTGGTTTCAACACCCGGGGTGTAACCCACTTCCGGGTGGCCCGGCGTTTTAGAGTGCAGCTGGCGGAAACTCTGCAAATCGTTCAGCGAAACATCGTAGCCCGTCAGATGCAGCAGGCTGTAAATCAGCATCGAGCCGTGACCGTTGGAGAGAATAAAGCGGTCACGATCGGCCCATGCCGGGTTGCTCGGGTTATGCCGCAGGAAGTCCCGCCACAGGACCTCCGCAATATCCG
This sequence comes from Klebsiella sp. RHBSTW-00215, assembly GCF_014103785.1. Taxonomy (NCBI): domain Bacteria; kingdom Pseudomonadati; phylum Pseudomonadota; class Gammaproteobacteria; order Enterobacterales; family Enterobacteriaceae; genus Klebsiella; species Klebsiella sp. RHBSTW-00215. Next base: position 4,018,665 of record NZ_JABXQS010000001.1, on the reverse strand, counting down.
CCATCCCCATCGGCGCCCCGGGGTGGCCGGAGTTTGCCTTCTGCACCGCGTCCATGCTCAGCGCACGCAGCGCATTGGCGCACAGGCGGCGGGTATTATTGGTTGTGTTCATCAGGATATTCCCCACGCCTTACAGCATCTGCTGAATCTGATTTTCCAGTTTGACCTGGTCGACCGCGAACAACCGGATCCCTTCCGCCAGTTTATCCACTGCCATGGGGTCCTGATTATGCAACCAGAGGAACTCCGCCGGGGTCATCGGGCTGGGGCGGGTTTCCGTCACGTTGCCTGGCACCAGCTGACGGGTCAGGGTACATTCGCTGGCGGCCAGTTCATCAAGCAGCGCCGGAGAGATAGTTAGACGGTCGCAGCCTGCCAGCGCCTGGATCTGCTCAATGCGGCGGAAGCTGGCCCCCATTACCACGGTGTCGTAGCCGTGGGACTTGTAGTACTGATAAATCTGGCGCACGGAAACCACGCCCGGGTCGCTGTCCACCTGATACTCCGCCTGCGGCTGATTTTTCTGATACCAGTCGTAAATACGCCCGACAAACGGCGAGATTAAAAAGACGCCCGCTTCGGCACAAGCCCGTGCTTGAGCAAAAGAGAACAGCAGGGTCAGGTTGCAGTTGATGCCGCTCTGCTCCAGCTCTTCAGCAGCGCGAATGCCCTCCCAGGTGGCGGCAAGTTTGATAAGGATACGCTCCGGCCCAATGCCGTTCTTTTCGTACATCTGGATAAGTTTGCGTGCTTTCGACACGCACATCCCGCGATCCCAGGCAAATCGGGCATCGACTTCTGTCGAGATACGCCCCGGCACGTGGCGCAGCACTTCGCTACCGATATCCACCGCCACCTGGTCGCAGGCGTTAATCAGCTGCGTTTGTGCGCTGCCGCCCTGCTGGCGAGCTTTGCCGATAGCGTCGGCAATCAGCGCCTGATACTGCGGCAGCTGTGCGGCCTTGAGCACCAGTGAAGGGTTAGTCGTGGCATCCTGCGGGGCAAATTTTTTAATCGATTCAATATCACCGGTATCGGCGACAACCGTGGTGTATTTTTTCAGCTCGTCTAACTGGCTCATAGTCTGTTCCTTATATTACGACTGCGGATATTAATCTCTGGCGTGCTGGTGTTCGTAATAATCGATACGCTCTACTTTCGATGCAGAGCCGCCGCCTTCATATTCGGATTCAAGCCATGCCTGAATAATTTTTTTGCCCAGCTCCGGGCCAATCACGCGAGCCCCAAGGGTAATAATCTGCGCATTATTACTTTTGCGCGCCCGTTCGGCGGAGAAGGTATCGTGGCACTGGGCTGCACGAACACCCGGCACTTTATTCGCCACAATGCTCATCCCAATACCGGTGCCGCAAATTAAAATGCCGCGATCGTGCTCGCCCTGCTTAATCGACATCGCCACCGCATGGGCAACGTCCGGATAGACCGTACTGCCCTGGCGTTTATCGCTGCTGTAATCCGCGACGTTAATTCCCTGCCCATTCAGATAAGCGACGATAGCGTCGCGGAAAGCATAGGCGGCATCATCCGCACCAATAGCGATTGTTTTCATGGTAGTTTCCTTAATTTAACAGTACGTCTTAATTCAGATTTTATAGAAAGAAATTCGGTCGCCAGTTTGGATATATTGTGGTGCTTTGCCACAAAGATGTACCGTCCCTGGTAATTCAGCAGTTATAGCGCCATCAAAATTTAATGTAATATGACCAAGCTGTTTTAAATTTGCCGTTGCAACACTGCCCACCGCAGTCACCCGATAAATAGTCTCATTTATTTTCATTATCTGCCCGGGTGACAGTTCAGCCGTCAGCTCACTGCCCTGGTGTACGGCGCAATACATCGCAATATCGTCAGAAACGGAATCTGAGAATAAAATCAGTTTCTGCTCCAGCAGGTAGTTTTCGACATATTCCCCAACAGCCGTGATAAGTAATGAATACAACGGCACGGTCATATTATTTGTTTCCTTTTGCGGCATGAGAAGATAATGCCACCTTCTCTTCACTCTCTTCTTTTTTTACCGGTTCAACGGCCGGGGCTCGCTTTTTCAGGCGTTTATCGAACCAGGCCACCAGAATCGGTGCGGTGATCATGGTGATAATGCTTGCCGTCGCCAGCTGTGCGGTGGCGGCATCAACGTACATCGCCAAAGAAGGGTCAGCCTGAGCCACCATCGCCGGGGTCAGCGCCGAACTGGCGGCAGTCGTCCCCAACGCGGCACCCAGCGCAGTTTTCTTCTTCAGAAACAAGTTGTAGATAAAGTAGAACACAATGCCGGTTATCGCGGAGATAATACCCAGTAAGATCCCGGACAAACCGGCGGTAAAGACCGTATTGATACTGGAGTTTGCGCCGATAGCAAACGACATAATAATGATGATCAGCGGTTGAGCGGCGGCGCACAGCTGCTTGAAGCGCTCATCAAGGTTGCCCCACAGCATGCCAATCAGCAAAGGGATCAGCATCGACAGCAGCGCGGCGAACGGGATATTAGCCAACCCGCTGACGCCCAGTACCATCATGGTCACGAACGGACCATCTTTGACGCAGAAGACGGAAATAGCTCCGGCATCGCTGGCATCGCCGTAGTTGCTGCACAGCGCGATATACAGCGAGCTATTGGAGCTGGTTAAGCAGGCAATCAGCGCCAGCGTCGAGATGCCAAGAAAACCATTAGGGCCAAACATCGCCCCAGCGGCCCATACGGCCAGCGCACCGGCAAGGCATTTAAGGAACAACAGCACCGCGCCTTTATAGAGTGGCAGCCCGGCCTGGCGGATATTAATCGATGTGCCACAAATAAGCAGAAAAATGCCCATCATCGCGCTGGAACCGACTTTAAATAATGCGGTCGTCGGGCCGCCGATGCCCAGAACTTCAGGAGCAAAGGTATTAATAAGAATCGCCGCGAGCAACGGTATAATAATTAAACCGCCTGGCACCTTATTCATTTTCTCAAGTATATTTATGTTCATAGGGTAACTCATAAATTATGATTTAACAGAGATAACGACGCAATACTACCCGTACGACCATTACGCCGTTTTTTAGTTATATGACTTTTGGGTTATTGCTGTGATTCTTTATAAATTCTATCGACAATGGTACTAATAATATCCTCCGGCCCGGTTAAACCTCCTTTGCCGACGCAAATCAACCCGGCATAATCGCCCCCGATAATACGCACCATATCGGTTTGCGGTATCACATAGTCAATCATTTCAATACCGGTAGCACCGAGTTCCTTCAGCACATTCACCATGGTGTCACCGCCGGTCATATACAGACCTTTAATTTCACCCGATGCGCAGTTAAGCACTTCACGCACGATACTCCCCAATCCCTGGTTAATATTTTCCGCAGCCTGACCGTGCGCCAGGCCAAATCGCTGCTCTTCTTCCTGAAGATTCAATAACCGTCCGGTTAACGCAGATTCAAAAACAAACAGCGCGTTCTGCTGTGCCGGTACGCACTGCCGCGCATGCTGAACCACGCGATTGACTTCGATCTCAGCGGCATTTTTCTTGTCGACCAGCAGCTCGGCATCGACTGGGATATGGCAAACCCTTTCATCATTGGCGATCAGATGCTGGAGTTGCCTTTTGGTCACCGGCGTTGCGCTCCCGGCGACGACCAGGATCGAGCCGCGCGGGTTTTCCGCTGCCGCGGTCGTTGACGCGCTGTTGCGCGCTTCCCGCATCAGGCCGCGACGCACCGCCAGCCGCTCGGTAAATGGACCCGGATCGACCGCCAGCACGTTCCAGTTCAGCGAAACCACCGCCCCGGCAATCGCGTCGACATCCTCAACCGTAATCGCATCGACCACGATGACCCGCACACCGCGCTGCTGCTGTTCCTGGAGATCCTGCTGAATCTGCCCCTCGCCTTTCATCACCGAAGCCAGCGCGATATGCCCGACCTGATGATGGGTTTGCGCCGCCAACAGCCCCGGAACCCACGACTCGGTCACCGGAGTACGCACATCGCGAGCCACATCGGTACGCGAGAGCGCAACGGAGTCAATCACCGAGTAGCCGCCAACCAGAATACGGCGCGACTGCGGCATCGCGGGGACCACTACGGCAACCGTTTCCAGCGGCAGCTGTTCCAGCATAGCGTCGATTTCAAAACCAATACCGCCGCGCAGAGTGGTATCAATACGTTTGGTAAAGTAGTGCGCCCCACGCGCCTGCAGCTGCTTCACCGCGGCGCTAACCTGATGCTGAGCTTCCGCTTTCGGCAGTGGACGGCTGTCGCTACTAACCACCATCGCCGGATACTCTACTTCGTTGCGGGCGAAAGATTCGGTATCGAAAAAGGCGGCGGTTTTCAAGCCGCTGCGCGCCAGCAGTACCCCAACGGTGGTCGCACCGGTCAGGTCGTCGGCGACGATGCCCAGCTTACCGCCTTCTCCTTGCGGCCAGACCATTTCGATACAGGCTGGCGTGACGCCGGAAACGTATATTCCTTCGTGAATAAACTCCGCCAGCGGGCCGCTTTTGCCGGTTGGATGCAGGTTAATCGTCGGAATACCGCGTTTGGGATAGAGACCGCAGCGCAGCGTGCCGCCGCAGTCGATAACCATCAGACCAATTTCCTCTTCCGGCGGCTCGCCGTTTTTAAAGACATCAACGGACGGCCAGCCGGTAAGCTCGCTCAGGCGTTCAACTACCGGGGGACAAATCCCCCCGGTAATATAAGCAATCTTTTTCGCCTGGCTAATATTAATGGTCAGCGGCCCACCCCAGCCCTTACTGCCCTTGCTAATCAACAGATGTTTTTCCATTTCTCTGCCCTTTTGCTTCGCATGAACGTCAGCGATTAGTGGTTTTTCATTTTCCAGTAGCGCGCCGCAGCCATGGTGGATTCCAGCATGCTGACGGTGCCCGCTTTACCCGTGCCTGCAATGTCAAACGCCGTCCCGTGATCGACAGAGCTACGCATAAACGGCAAACCGAACGTGATGGTCACGGAACGTTCAAAATCGAGGGTTTTACAGGCGATATGCCCCTGATCGTGATAAAGAGAGAGGATGGCGTCATAGCGGCCCAGCTTGCCAAGATGGAAAACGGAATCTGCCGGTACCGGGCCGATGGCGTTAATGCCCATGTCCTGCGCCGCTTTAACCGCCGGGATCAGGTTATCGGCTTCTTCATGACCAAACAGACCGTTATCTGAACCGTGCGGATTCAGTGCGGCCACCGCAATGCGCGGGTTCTGGATATTCAGCGCAGTGAACTCATGGTGGATTTGCTGTACGCAAGCCAGCACGCGCTCTTTATTGGCGTAATCGCAGGCATCTTTCAGCGCCATATGGCGGCTGACAAAAAACACGCGCAGATTGTGGACGTGGAACATCGTCAGGCCGTAATCCGAATTGGTTTCAACCTGATAGATTTCGGTATGGCCCGGTAATTTACATCCCGCCAGCTTGATAGCTTCTTTATGAATGGGCGCGGTAGAGACCACATCGATCAGGCCCGCTTTGCCCAGCTCGATAGATTTCAGGACATAGTCCAGCGACATTTGTCCCGCCAGCTTCTGTACTTTCCCCCATTCAATACTCTCGCAGTCGTAATCACCGGTTTCCAGGACATCCAGCGTACCCCAGCTAAAGCGAGCTTCCTGCGGATGGGTAATTTTGTTTATCGGGAAATCACATCCCATGATCTTCATCGCTCTGGCGATAATAGGCACTGAACCAATTAAAAAAGGTTTGCACTCGTCGTAGACGCTTTTTTCCATCATCGTCGCGACTGAAATCTCTGGGCCAATTCCAGCAGGATCGCCAATGGTAAGTGCGACAACGGGTTTTTTCTCTTGTGACATCGTGGACCTCTCGTAGTGGAAATCAGTTTTTGTTCATATGTTCAATGATGAATCATATGGTCAGAACATTACCTGATGATTGAGAGGTTATTAGTGATTTAGATCACATAAAAAAATCCATAGATTTATTTTATAAAAAAATGTGATCTAACATATGTTCACATAGTGATAAAAAGTTCAATCTCACTACTACGCGAACTCACTTTCACTACAATCTATTGATTTATCTATTATGGAGAATAAAAATGGAACAAATCTGGTTAGGAACCAGCTGGAAAATGAACAAGCCGTTGTCTCAGGCCATGGCCTGGTGTGAAACGCTGACAGAGCGGCTACCGGAGGTTTTACATCCGAAAATTCAGCCGTTTGTTATCCCTCCCTTTACCGCTATTCATCCGGTTAGTCAGTATCTCCAGCAGCACCAAATCCCTTGTCTGACCGGGGCACAGAACATGCATGAAGCGGAAAACGGCGCCTGGACAGGTGAAATTTCCGCCGCCATGCTGGCTGAAACCGGCGCAACCCTGGTCGAACTTGGCCATTCTGAACGCCGGGGCGCATTTAATGAAACCGATGCCGCCATTAACCAAAAGGTGCATAGCGCCCTGCGCCACGGTTTGCGGCCGCTTATCTGCATTGGCGACAGCGCCGACGAGAAGCGCTGGCAGGTATCGCGAGAAACCGTGGTACGACAGATGAAAATCGCCCTGTATGGTTTGAGCGAAGAACAGGTTTTACAAACTCTGGTCGCCTACGAGCCGGTATGGGCCATTGGCGAACACGGTACCCCAGCGACGCCGGAACAGGCCGCAGAGATCCACCGGGCACTGCGCCAGGCGTTATGCGAAACCTTTGGCACAGAGGCCGGGCAGCGCATTCCCCTGTTGTACGGCGGTAGCGTCAATCGGCAAAATGCCGTAGAACTACTCCTTCAGGATGATATCAATGGGCTGTTTATTGGTCGTTCGGCATGGGATGCCAACGGCTATTGCGACATTGTTCAACGCGTTACAGAGGAATTTATTCTTCAGGCGCAGTAGTATTAAGGAGACATCAAAGATGGAAACACCAGGCGATAACTATGACTGAACAAGACTCAGATTATGCGCTGCTGACAGAAATTGCCGTGGCTTATTACGATCAGGAACAAACCCAGGAAGAGATTGCAAAGCGCTTTGGTATCTCGCGCATTAAGGTCGGTCGTTTGCTGAAGAAAGCCCGTCACGAAGGGATTGTCGAGATCAGCGTGAAATATCATCCGGTCTTCAGCTCGCAGATAGAGCAGCAGTTTATTTCTCATTTCGGGATCAAACGTGCGCTTATCGCCTTAGACCATCATGACGAGGATGAACAGCGCCAGCAGGTGGCGGCGCTGGTCAGCAACTATCTGGCCGGGATCCTCAAAAATGATATGACCGTGACCGTTGGCCAGGGGCGCAACGTCGCCGCCGTCGCTAACCACGTGGGGATTTTCCCGGAACGCAACTGTCGCTTTATTTGCGGTATCGGCGGAACCAAGCGCGATAACCAGCTGATCGATGCCGATCACATCAGTCGAAACCTGGCGCGCAAATTTAACGGCTTTAGCGAAACGCTGTACGCTCCAGCCTACGTCGAAACCCCGGAATTGCGTTCTGCGTTTATGCAAAACCGGCTGATTAAAGCGACGCTCGAACAGGCCAGCAAGGCGGATGTTGCCATTATTGGCCTCGGCGATATGAACGAAAACAGCTTTATGGTGCAGCTGGGCTGGTTCTCACCGCAGGAGATAGCCACCGCTCGTCAGGAACAGGGCGTGGTGGGCGATCTCGCGGGCTATAGCTTTTTCAATATTCAGGGCACGCCGGTTGATACGGTAATGAATGATCGGGTTATTGGCCTAAGCCTTGAACAACTGCGCACCATCCCCTGCGTGATTGCTATTGCTTCGGAAAGCACTAAATCAACGGCCATTCTTGGCGCGCTGCGCACCGGCGTAATAGATGTGCTGGCTACCAGCGCATCAAATGCCCGGGCAGTGATTAATATGCAGAAAGCGTTATAAAAAAGGGCGCCGCGGCGCCCTTAAGCAATAATCGCACTCCCCGGAGTGCGGCGCTACCCGACAACGCAAGCCCTGTAGCCCTCCCCGCCCCGGGGCTAACAAAACCATTATGGCTGCAACTCGACGAATATCAGGAAGCAAAGAGAAGGGTTACAGCATCCTCAACGCCACTGTTGCCATTCGGGAAAACAGAAAGCCGGACCGGTTAAATAGACCTCTGCTTAAACGTATATCTACGTGCCGATTGAGGATGCTGTAAATTTTATGCGCTGACCTCACGCTCGAAGATAGTCATCATATTATCCCAGGCATCTCCCACGTCTTCCGCCAGAGAAAATAGCCCGGATGTGCCGACGATAAAGACATCAACGCCTGTTTGAGCTATCACTCCGAAGGTCTTCTCATTGCAGGAGCCATCGATCTCCGTCAGATAATGCCAGCCGTTCTCTTCGCGCATGGCAATCAGCTGTTTAATCTTATTCAGCGATTCCGGGATAAATTTCTGCCCGGCATAACCCGGATCCACCGACATCACCGTCACTTTATCGAGCAGATGCGCGTACTCTTTAATAGCTTCCGCTGGCGTCGCCGGGTTCAGCACCACGCCACAGCGGCGGCCTGCATCTTTAATCTGGTTCAGTAAACGAAAGATTTTGTTATTCGCCGTCTCAGGATGGAAGCTGATAATGTCCGCCCCTGCCTCAAGACACATCGGAATAATATCTTCCGGGTGGTTCACCATCAAATGCACATCAACAGGCACATCGGTTATCTTTTTCAGATTCTCGATAAAGAACGGCGACAGCGTGATGTTTCTGACGTAGTTGCCGTCCATAATGTCGACGTGATAGAAGTCCGCTCTGCCGTTCATCGCTGTAATCTGCTCTCTGAACTGGGTTAAATCCATGCACATCAACGAGGGCGAAAATTTAGCTGCCATACCCCACCTCCAAAAAAATCAATTAATTAAACCAGGCCACAACGTGTCCGAGCACGATGCCGACCACGCCGAAATCCGCATCACCGAAGGTGGTGGATGCAAAGCCCAGGTCGCCCATCAGCGGCAGAAGAATGGCCGGTAAGAAAGAAATCAGTAAACCTTGCGCAAACGCGCCAGCGATGGCGCCACGGCGACCGCCGCAGATATTGCCGTACACGCCCGCCGTTGCGCCGCAGAAGAAATGCGGGACCAGACCGGGAACTATTACGCTCAGGCCAAACAGCGGGCACAGGAACATGCTTACCAGACCGGCGGCAAAGCTTGATAAGAAGCCAACGATGACCGCATTCGGCGCGAACGGGAATACCGTTGGGCAATCGAGCGCCGGTTTAGCGTCCTTAACCAGTTTATCGGCGATACCTTTAAAGGCTGGGACGATTTCGGCGATCACCATGCGCACACCCGCAAGAATGATCCATACCCCGGCGGCAAAGGTCAGCGACTGAATAATGGCGAAGATAATGAAGTTCTGACCACCGCTGATGCTGGTTTCAACAAACGATTTCCCTGCCACCAGAACCAGAATCAGGAACAGAATCATCATGGTCAGCGAGATGGCTACCGATGAGTCACGCAGGAAGTTCAGCGATTTAGGAACCTTCAGTTCTTCAATCGACGGACTGCCCTTGCCTACCGCTTTGCCGACCAGCGCCGACAGCAGATAGCCAGTGGAGCCAAAGTGGCCCAGCGCCAGATCGTCAGTCCCGGTAATTTTGCGGGTAAACGGTTGCAGGATTGCCGGAGAAACCACCATCATTGCGCCGAGGATCACCGCGCCGAGCGCAACAACCCAGAAAGGAGACAGACCGCCAACGGAAAGGATTACCGCCAGCATCGCCGACATATACAATGTGTGGTGACCGGTCAAAAAGATATATTTCAGCGGGGTAATGCGTGCCAGCACGATGTTAAACAGCATCCCCAGCACCATAATCATCGCGGTCGCCGTACCGTAGTTCTTCTGCGCCAGCGCGGCCATCGCATCGGTGTTGGGCACCACGCCCTGAATATGGAATGAGTGTTCAAACAGCTGGCTGAAGGTTGTTAACGTGGTGGCGATAATCGCCGCACCGGATGTTAATATCACGAAACCCATAATCGTTTTTAGGGTTCCGGAAATAACATCAGAAATAGCTTTTTTCTGTAATAACAAACCGATTAAAGAAAAAAGACCGACCAGTATCGCTGGTGTGCCAAGCACATCATGAATAATAAACTGCAGCATAGAATGACTCCGTAGGGCCGCAAGGAATTAATTAAAGGTTATCAACCAGGATTTCTTTAATTTTGTTATTATCCAGCAGATTATTTAAACCAAAGACCTGAGCGGAATGTCCGGACAGATGCTCAGCAATATCTTTAGCGCTCAAAATAATATCTGCAGATTCGCTTTTTGCCGAGGTGAGATCGGTATGTGATACCTCCGCCTCTTTGCCTAGCTCGGCAATGATTTTTTTGACATTCATTTCTACAATGAAGCTACTGCCTAAACCATTACCGCAAACAATCAGAATTTTTTTCATGACCAACCTCATTATTCATTGATAACACTGTTAATTTCTTCAATCGTCGATGCATTAAGCAGACTTTCCAGACGTGTCTCATCGCAGAAAATTTCCGCCAGGGCGGTTATCATGCGGATGTGCTCATCACCAGAAACTGCGCATAGCATAATCACGACATAGATAGGATCGTTTTCATCAGCATCAAAAGAAACACCCTCTTTAATATGCAGTAAAGATAATCCAATTTTTTTAGCACCCTGCTCCGGACGAGCATGAGGCATTGCCAGACCGGGAGCCAGAACATAATACGGGCCTAATTCCTCATGACTACGAAAAATAGCTTCAATATAATGTTCATTAATTGATTCATCAGCTAACAGTGGCTGCGCAGAAATAGCCACGGCCTGTTTCCAGTCGCTAACGCTATCCACTATTTGAATCTTCTTTTCTGTTAACCAGGTAGAAATCATAAATCCCTCGCTCTATTTCAATATGGGCCTACTATAGTGGAATACTTTCGTGGCTTACCGTGATCTGCATCTCAAAGTTAGCGCTAACACGATAAAATGTTAAAATACTTGTTACCGCTAACTTTGTTAACCATACGGATGGTGACTGTAGGAATGAGCATTAGTAGTGCCCTGGTCGCCCGCCATCATTTACAATAGGCCCGGGCGATTGGGTAAACAGGAGGAAATCAGTGCAGACGTTACAAGCGGATGACGGCGCAAAAGAAAAACGCAGAAAGAACACCGGCAAAATCACGCTGGCGGAAGTCGCAAAGCTGGTGGGCGTCAGTACCATGACCGTATCCCGCGCGTTACGCATGCCTGAAAAGGTCAACCCGGAACTACGCACGCGCATTGAGGCCGCAGTCAGCGAACTCGGCTATGTGCCCAATTTACAGGCGCGCAGCCTGGCCTCTGCTGATTCAACGCTGGTGATGGGCGTCGTCCCCTCATTTTCATCGCCCGGTGTTATCGCCGCCTCAGAAACGCTGCAAACCGTCCTCGCATCGCGAGGCTATACGATGATGTTTATCGAATCCGGCCAGGGCGGACAAAGCGAGGAAAAGGCCTTTCAGCAGATGTTGGCCTATAATCCGGCGGCGATCGTTCAATTCAATATCGATAACATCGATAGCTGTGCGCAGATGCTGATAAATGCTGGTATACCGGTGGTAGAAATCGGCGCGATTAACCACGAGACGACCGGCGTCAGCATTGGGGTGGACTACTCCGCCGCATTAAAAAAACTGGTCACTTCGCTGGCGCAGGCAGGCTATAAGAATCTCGGATTACTCTGTACGGCGTCGAACAACATGATGTTCAGGCAGGTATTGAGCGGCTGGAATAGCGGGATGCTTTCGATCAACTACTCTCCGCATCGGGTAGTGACGCCGCATTTACCTTCAGGGATCACCACCGGCTTCAATCTGTTGAACGATATTCGCATCACCTGGCCCGAACTGGATGCGCTGATCTGTACCTCAGACGAACTAGCCTGCGGCTGTATTATGGCCTGTCATAACGCGGGGATTAAGGTACCGGATACGCTGGCGCTGGCCAGCCTGAGCGGCGGTACGCTGGCGGCAGTCTGCTCACCTGCGTTAACTGCGGTAGAGTTTCCGTGGAGTGAAGCGGGTACGATTGCTGGTAAAACGCTGCTGGATTTGCTGGCAGGAAATACGCTGGAGAGCGCCATTGAGCTGCCCTCCAGCCTGAAAGTTCGCGCCAGCAGCAGAAAGCCGCAGCGTTAAAAACCCTTCAACAGCTTGTCGATAAACTCCGGGACGACTGCGCTTGCCAGGCCATAGTGTTTTTCAGCAAATTCACTGCCCACCTGGCTTGGCTCAAGGTTTAGCTCCACCGTATGCGCGCCCTGTAGCCGCGCTTCATGAACAAACCCTGCCGCCGGATAAACGTGCCCGGAGGTGCCGATGGCGATAAAAATATCGCACTCGGCCAGCGCCAGGTAGATTTCATCCATATCCAGCGGCATTTCACCAAACCACACGACATGCGGGCGCAGCGGCGCGGGGAACTGGCAGCAGTGGCATTTGTCTTCCGTCTTCACATCGCCGGTCCACTCCAGCACCTGCCCGCTCCACGAACAGCGCACTTTCAGCAGCTCACCGTGCATATGTATCACCCGATGATTACCCGCACGCTCGTGCAGGTTATCGATATTCTGAGTAACCAGCAGAAAATGATCACCCAAAGCTTCTTCCAGCCGCGCCAGCGCCTGATGCGCCGCATTGGGTACGATGCCCGGGCTTAGCAGCTGCCGACGACGGTCGTTGTAAAACGACTGCACCAGCTCTGGATTACGGGAGAAACCTTCCGGCGTCGCCACGTCTTCTACCCGGTGCTCTTCCCACAGGCCATCGGCGGCGCGGAAAGTTCTAATTCCCGACTCCGCCGAAATGCCCGCGCCGGTTAACACCACGACTCTTGGTTTTTCCATCGTCTCAGGGTTCTCCTTATCATCACCGAAGAAAATCCGCTGACGCAGACGGTCACGTAACCGACGTTTGTTGCGGCGAAATCGGCTTAATCGATGTAAGCGGCGCGACTGCATAGCTACCTCTGTAATTAATGAGTCAGATGAAGGAAGGCCGCACCGCGCATGCCTCCGGCATCACCATGACGCGCACGCTCAATGCGCGGCACGCTGGCGACAGGGAGCAGATGTCGCGGCAGACGCTGCGCCAGCCCTTCGGTTATTGCCGTAAAGTTAGACAATCCTCCGCCAAGCACCAGCAGATCCGGGTCAATAATGGTTAAAATATTGCCCAGACATACCGCCAGCAGATCGAGATAGCGCTCGACATGCTCCTGCGCTTTCGCATCGCCCTGCTGCCAGAGCGCAACGATTTCCGGCGAAGTTAAGGATTGTTGATAAAAATGTTCATACAGCCAGGCAAATCCACGACCGGAAAGGTAATTTTCGATGCAGCCAAGCTGACCACAACCGCAGCGGGTCAGCGGAAAATCACGGCCCACCACTTCCAGCGCATCCACCGGCAGGCGGATATGACCGAATTCACCGGTAATATAGCGATGTCCGGTAATCGATTTGCCGTTGAGCACCAGACCACCGCCGACGCCAGTGCCGAGGATCATCCCCATCACCAGCGGATACTGCGTAAACTCATCGTCCCACGCTTCGGAGAGCGCAAAACAGTTAGCGTCGTTATCAAGGCGCACGTCGCGCCCCAGACGTTCGCTCAGATCCGCCCGCAGTCGCCTGCCGCTGGCAGCGGGAACGTTGGCGGCATACAGCGTGCCGTCCTCTGTTTCCGGCATTCCCGGAATACCAATTCCCACAGAGCCCTTGCAGCCAAAACGCTGATCGGCTTCCTGAACCAGTTCTTCCACCGCCAGTAAAAAGGCCTCGTAGCTCTCTTTCGGCGTGGCGATGCGTTTTTCCCACTGCAATCGCCGCTCTTTATCAAATACGCCCAGCGCTATCTTGCTGCCGCCAATGTCAAATCCATAGTACATTTCAGCAATTCCTCTTGATGCATCGGCAAAGCCGATCATGACGATAAATTACTGGCCACTCAGCACCCTCGCCGGGTCAATGCGGCTGGCGCGGCGGGCGGGATACCAGCTGGCCAGCAAACTCAGCAACAGTGCTGTCACCAGCACGTAAACGACGTCCAGCCAGTGCAGTTCTGACGGCAGGAAGTCAATAAAATAGATGTCGCCGGAGAGGAATTTATGCCCGATCAGATCCTCAATCCCGTTAATAATCGAGGTCAGCTTGAACGCACAGATAACGCCAATCGCCACCCCAATCAGGCTCCCTACCGAACCGGCAAGTAAACCATACCATACGAAAATCGCGCGGATCAGGCCGTCTTTTGCGCCAAGCGTGCGCAACACCGCAATATCGCCGCTTTTATCCTTCACCGCCATCACCAGCGTCGAGACGATGTTAAAGCAGGCCACGCCGATCACCAGCACCATCGCCAGATACATAATGGCGCGGATCATCTGAATGTCGCGATACATATAGCCGTAGGTGCCAATCCAGCTCTTGATATAAACGTAGCTGTTGGTCACTTCACCCGCGTCGCGCACCAGGGTATTCGCATGAAACACATCGTTCACTTTAAGCGCGATACCGGTCACGCTGCTGCCCATATCCAGATACTGCTGCGCATCCTGCATTGGGATCATGGCAAAACTATGATCGAGCTGACCGCTGAGCTGCAAAATGCCAGTGACGTGAAGCCTGACGCGCTTGGGTTGCAACAGTTGGTGATCGGCATCGGAGTTAGGGATCATGATCGAGACCCAATCGCCCTGCTTAACGTGCAGCGCGTCGGCAACGCCCTTACCGAGGATCACCTGCTGCTCACCGGCCTTGAAGCTGGCCCAGGCGTTATTCTGCACAAACGTTGGCAATGAGCTGAGACGACTCTCCTGCTGCGGGTCGACGCCTTTCACCTGAATCGCCCGCATATTGCTACCGCTCTCCACCAGCCCGGTGAAGTTAATATAGGGCGCGGCGGCAACGATGCCTTTGACCTTTTCAACCTTCGTCAGCGCATCGTTCCAGTTGTTCCACGGCTGGTTTACCGGCTCAATTTCACCATGTGGGACCACCGCCAGAATGCGGTTATTGAGTTCGCGCTCAAAGCCGTTCATCGCGCTCAGGCCGACGATCAATACCGCCACGCCCAGCGCAATGCCGATGGTTGAGATAACCGAAATCAGCGACACCATCCCGCCGCGCCGCCGCCCGCGGCTAAAACGCAGGGCAATCAATAACGATAACGGAGAAGCCATTACTCGGCCCCCATCAGGGAGAGTTCAGCGGTCAAGTGCCCATCGCGCATCTCCAGCTGGCGGTTCATGCGTTTTGCCAGCTGCAGGTCATGGGTGACCACCAGAAATGCAGTGCGCTGGGCCACGTTCAGCTCACCGAGAAGCTGGAAAATGCTGTCGGCGTTGCGGGCATCGAGGTTACCGGTAGGCTCATCCGCCAGCACCAGACGCGGTTTATTGACCAGCGCACGGGCAATCGCTACGCGCTGACGCTCGCCGCCGGAAAGCTCCGAAGGCCGGTGGTCGCTACGGTGCTCAAGCCCAACTGCGCGCAGCATCGCTTTGGCCTGGCGTTCGATATCCGCCGCCTTCTGTTTACCAATCAGCAGCGGCATCGCTACGTTTTCCAGGGCGGTGAAATCCGGCAGCAGGTGGTGGAATTGATAAATAAAGCCCAGCTCGCGGTTACGCAGGTCGGCACGAGCTGCGGCAGAAAGCTGGCTCATCGATTGACCTGAAAAAATAACGTCGCCGGAGGTCGGCGTATCCAGCCCACCCAGCAGATGCAGCAGCGTACTCTTGCCGGAACCGGAGGTACCGACAATCGCCATCATCTCGCCCTCTTCAATGCTGAAGCTGACATCGTGCAATACGTCGGTTTGCACGGTGCCTTCCTGATAGCGTTTGCACAGGTTGTCGCATTGCAGCAGGATCTTATTCATAACGTAAAGCCTCAGCGGGTTGAGTGGCGGCAGCGCGCCATGAAGGATACAACGTAGAGAGTAATGCCAGCACCATCGCCACCAGGGCGATGGAAATCACCTGCAACGGCTCAATGGCTACCGGCAGCGCGGCGCCATCAAGGAACGCGCCGATAATCGGCATTAAATTATTCAGTTGGCTGGCGAGCAGTGCGCCCAGCCCGGCCCCCAGCAGCGCACCGACAATCCCGGCGCTGGCCCCCTGGACCATAAAGACCAGCATGATTTGCCGCGGCGTGAGCCCGAGGGTCTGCAAAATTGCCACCTCGCCCTGTTTCTCCATCACCATCATCCCCAGAGAGGTGATGATATTGAAGGCGGCGACGGCGATGATCAGGCTCAGCAGCAGGCCCATCATATTTTTTTCCATCCGCACGGCCTGGAACAGCTCGCCTTTACGCTCGCGCCAGTCCTGCCATTTAGTGCCTTCCGGCAGCGTTTGTTGACTGAGAGTATCGACCTGCAAAGGCTGGCTCAGCCACAGACGCCAGCCGGTAATATTGCCCAGCGGGTAGCGCATCAGGCGAGAAGCATCGTCAATGTTGGTCAACATCTGATAGCCATCGACTTCACTGCTGGCGGCAAAGGTGCCGATCACGTTAAACAGACGCTGACTGGGAACCCGCCCCATCGGAGTGAACTGGCTGGCGGAGGGGACCATCACGCGGATCTGATCGCCGCGATTAACCCCCAGTTGTCCGGCCAACTGCTCGCCGATAATCACGTTGTATTTTCCAGGTTGCAGATCGCTTTGCTTGACGTTAACCAGATATGGCGTCAGAGGATCTTTTTGCGCCGGGTCGATACCCAGTATTACGCCAACCGCCACGCTGCGGGCGCTTTGCAGCACCACATCGCCGGTCGTCAGCGGCGCAATCCGGGTAACACCCTGTAATTTTACCGCGCTTTCCGGCAGCTTTTGCGGATCGATGGACCCTTGCTGGGCGCTAAGAATGGCCTGTGGCATCAGCCCCAGGATGTTGTTTTGCAGTTCGCGTTCAAAGCCGTTCATCACCGAAAGCACGGTAACCAGCGCCATTACGCCAAGCGTAATGCCAATGGTCGAGAGCCAGGAGACGAAACGACCGAAGCGGTCAGCTGCGCGCCCGCGCATATAGCGAAGGCCAATAAAGAGTGCGGCAGGTTGATACATGTAATCCATCTGATTGCTGAAGCCGATGCCCGAGTATATAAGCGATTATGGGCAGCGTAAATGTCTGAAACCTGACGATTTTATTAGCAAACCCATTAAAAACTCAATATAAACAGCCACATAGATAAGTAAGTCCTTATTTATCTTTACGCTTATCAGAGTCCGTTACATTTTTGCCCAAAACATGACATTTGCGATACGGGTTGGCGAATCCAGGTCGATCGCGGATAATCACACTATTGAATATCAGCGAGTTGCCCTCCATATCGGCAGAGCGAATCCCCAAGAGATTATGATACCGTCTATGCCTGAACAAAACCGATACTCTCTGCCGGTCAAAGCCGGCGATCAGCGCCAGCTTGGCGAACTTACCGGCGCGGCCTGCGCGACGCTGGTGGCGGAAATGGCCGAGCGTCACGCCGGACCGGTGATCCTTATCGCCCCGGACATGCAAAACGCTCTGCGGCTGAATGATGAAATCAGGCAGTTTACCGACAGCATGGTGGCAGGCCTGGCGGACTGGGAAACGCTCCCCTACGACAGCTTCTCGCCGCATCAGGATATTATCTCTTCCCGTCTCGCCACCCTTTATCAGCTTCCGACCATGGAACGCGGCGTGCTGATCGTTCCGGTCAGCACCCTGATGCAGCGCGTCTGCCCGCATAATTTCCTTCATGGTCATGCGCTGGTGATGAAAAAAGGCCAGCGTCTGTCGCGGGATGCGCTGCGCTCGCAGCTCGATAGCGCCGGTTATCGCCATGTCGATCAGGTGATGGAGCACGGTGAATACGCCACGCGCGGGGCGCTGCTTGACCTGTACCCCATGGGTAGCGAGCAGCCTTATCGCCTTGACTTTTTTGATGACGAAATCGACAGCCTGCGTCTGTTCGACGTCGACAGCCAGCGCACGCTGGAAGAAGTCGCCGCCATTAATTTGCTACCTGCGCATGAATTTCCGATTGACCAGGCCGCTATCGAACTCTTCCGCAGCCAATGGCGCGACCGCTTCGACGTGAAACGCGACGCCGAACATATTTACCAGCAGGTCAGTAAAGGCACGCTGCCGGCGGGGATCGAATACTGGCAGCCGCTGTTTTTTAACGAGCCGCTACCGCCGCTGTTCAGCTATTTCCCGGCCAAAACGCTGATTGTGAACACTGGCGATCTGGAGGCCAGCGCCGAACGATTCCAGAATGAAACCCGCGCCCGCTTTGAAAATCGCGGCGTCGACCCGATGCGCCCTCTTCTGCCACCTGAGATGCTATGGCTGCGTAGCGATGAGCTGTTTAGCGAGCTAAAAAAATGGCCGCGCGTGCAGCTTAAAACCGAGCGTCTGGCAGAGAAAGCCGCCAATACCAACCTTGGTTATCAGACATTACCCGAACTGGCAATTCAGGCGCAGAACAAAGCGCCGCTGGATAACCTGCGCCGCTTCCTTGAATCCTTCAGCGGGCCAGTGATTTTCTCTGTGGAAAGCGAAGGCCGTCGCGAAACGCTGGGCGAAATGCTGGCGCGAATTAAGGTGGCGCCGAAATATATTCAACGCCTTGAAGACGCTACCGGTAATGGCCGCTACCTGATGATCGGCGCGGCGGAACATGGTTTTATCGACAGCCAGCGTAATCTGGCGCTGATTTGCGAAAGTGACCTTCTGGGCGAACGCGTTGCCCGTCGCCGCCAGGATTCACGGCGCACCATTAACCCGGACACCTTGATCCGCAACCTGGCGGAGCTGCATATTGGCCAGCCGGTGGTGCATCTTGAGCATGGCGTAGGCCGCTACGCCGGAATGACCACCCTTGAAGCGGGCGGCATTAATGGCGAATACCTGATGCTGACCTACGCCAACGACGCCAAACTGTACGTGCCGGTGTCGTCGCTGCATCTGATTAGCCGCTACGCCGGTGGCGCGGAAGAGAACGCGCCGCTGCATAAACTGGGCGGCGACGTTTGGGCGCGCGCGCGGCAGAAAGCCGCCGAGAAGGTGCGTGATGTGGCCGCCGAGCTGCTGGATATTTACGCCCAGCGAGCAGCAAAAGCAGGCTACGCGTTTAAACATGATAAAGAGCAGTACCAGCTATTCTGCGACGGCTTCCCGTTCGAAACCACACCGGATCAAGCGCAGGCCATCAACGCCGTGTTAAGCGATATGTGCCAGCCGCTGGCAATGGACCGTCTGGTCTGTGGCGATGTGGGCTTTGGTAAAACTGAAGTCGCCATGCGCGCCGCTTTTCTGGCGGTTGAAAACCATAAGCAGGTGGCGGTGCTGGTGCCGACCACCCTGCTCGCCCAGCAGCACTTTGATAACTTCCGCGATCGCTTCGCCAACTGGCCGGTGCGCATCGAGATGCTCTCGCGTTTCAGAAGCGCCAAAGAACAGGCGCAGATCCTCGAACAGGTCGCTGAAGGGAAAGTCGACATACTTATCGGCACCCATAAGCTGCTGCAACCGGACGTTAAGCTGCGCGATCTTGGCCTGCTGATTGTCGATGAAGAGCACCGATTCGGCGTGCGCCACAAAGAGCGCATCAAGGCAATGCGCGCCGACGTCGATATCCTGACCCTGACCGCCACGCCGATTCCGCGAACCCTGAATATGGCGATGAGCGGAATGCGCGATCTGTCGATCATTGCCACGCCGCCGGCCCGCCGTCTGGCGGTCAAAACCTTTGTGCGCGAATATGATGCTCTGGTGGTACGTGAGGCTATCCTGCGCGAAGTGCTGCGCGGCGGCCAGGTTTACTATCTCTTTAATGATGTCGAAAACATCCAGAAAGCGGCAGACAAGCTGGCAGAGCTGGTACCGGAAGCACGTATCGCTATCGGCCACGGGCAGATGCGCGAGCGCGAGCTGGAGCGAGTGATGAATGATTTCCACCACCAGCGCTTTAACGTGCTGGTGTGCACCACCATCATCGAAACCGGGATCGACATTCCCACCGCCAACACCATTATTATCGAACGCGCCGACCACTTTGGTCTGGCGCAGCTGCACCAGCTGCGCGGTCGTGTTGGTCGTTCGCACCATCAGGCCTATGCCTGGCTGCTGACGCCGCATCCGAAAGCGATGACTACCGATGCGCAAAAACGCCTTGAGGCTATCGCGTCGCTGGAAGATCTCGGCGCCGGGTTCGCGCTGGCGACCCATGACCTCGAAATTCGCGGCGCGGGTGAACTACTGGGCGAAGATCAGAGCGGTTCGATGGAAACCATCGGCTTCTCGCTGTATATGGAGCTGCTGGAAAACGCCGTCGATGCGCTGAAAGCCGGGCGTGAACCCTCTCTGGAAGATCTCACCAGCCAGCAGACGGAAGTTGAGCTGCGGATGCCGTCACTGCTGCCGGACGACTTTATCCCGGACGTGAATACTCGCCTGTCGTTCTACAAGCGCATTGCCAGCGCGAAAAATGAAAACGAGCTGGAGGAGATCAAGGTTGAGCTTATCGATCGCTTCGGCCAACTGCCGGATCCGGCAAGAAACCTGCTCGATATCGCCCGTTTACGCCAGCAGGCGCAGAAGCTAGGGATCCGCAAACTGGAGAGCAACGAAAAAGGCGGTACCGTTGAGTTTAACGAGAAGAATCACGTTAACCCCATGTGGCTAATTGGTTTATTGCAGAAACAGCCTCAGCACTATCGACTTGATGGCCCGACGCGGCTGAAGTTTATGCAGGACCTTGCCGAGCGTAAAACGCGGATGGACTGGGTGCGTCAGTTTATGCGTCAACTGGAAGAAAACACCACCGCTTAGCGGTATTCGGGATACGGCCTGGACGCCGTATCCCGGCCCTCCAACATGCTCTGCAAAATTTACAAACATTTTGCAATCCCCCTGCACTTCCCAACACTCGCTACGCCATAATGCGCAAGACTTTACGTATAAAAATAACCACTTACATTATATGGAATTAGCGTGATGAAAAGCTTTTCGCGTATTTCAATTTGGTTGGGGATGATTGCCATCGCCGCCGCGCTGGCGCTACCCGCCCGCGCCAATACCTGGCCGCTGCCGCCTCCGGGCAGCCGGCTGGTTGGGCAAAATCAGTTTCACGTCGTCGAAAATAACGGCGGTTCCCTGGAAGCCATTGCCAAAAAGTACAATGTCGGTTTTCTGGCGCTGCTACAAGCGAACCCTGGCGTTGATCCTTACGTTCCGCGAGCGGGCAGCGTGCTGACAATTCCGCTACAAACCCTGTTACCTGAAGCGCCGCGCGAAGGGTTAGTCCTTAACCTTGCCGAGCTGCGCCTCTACTACTATCCGCCGGGTAAAAGCGAGGTCACCGTCTATCCTATCGGCATTGGTCAGTTGGGCGGCGATACCATTACGCCAACGATGGTCACTACCGTTTCCGACAAGCGCGCAAACCCGACCTGGACGCCGACGGCCAATATTCGCGCCCGCTATAAAGCAATGGGCATTGACCTGCCCGCCGTCATGCCTGCCGGGCCAGATAACCCGATGGGCCACCACGCCATTCGTCTGGCAGCCTACGGCGGCGTCTATCTGCTTCATGGCACTAACGCTGATTTCGGCATCGGTATGCGCGTCAGCTCCGGCTGCATCCGCCTGCGCGATGACGATATCAAAACGTTGTATAGCAAGATAACGCCGGGCACTAAGGTCACCATTATCAATACGCCGATTAAAGCCTCTGTCGAGCCGGACGGTACACGTCTGGTTGAAATTCACCAGCCGCTGTCCAAACACATTGATGACGATCCGCAGACGCTGCCTATTACGCTTAACGACAGCATGCAGGCCTTTAAGCAGACCCAGTTAACCGATGAGGATGTTATGGAGCGCGCAATGACGCTGCGTTCAGGTATGCCGGTTGACGTGACGCGTCACCATGGTGGCAGCACGCAATCGCTATAGCCTCCTGAAAACAGATATAAAAAAACCGCCTGACACAAACGTGCTGGCGGTTTTTTTGTAGCAATAATCAAACAGGGTACAACATATTTCTTGCTAACGCGGGCTGCTGAAGGGGTCAGGTCCGCGTTTTGTCAGTGGCATGACAGGGTACAAAAAATTATTTGTAGATAACCGCAGTCCCGTGAAGGGTGTTAGGACCGGTTACCGAAGTAATACGATAAGAGCTTGCGCCCATTTCTTCAGCCTTTTGCGCCAGCTGATCTTCCAGAGAACCCAGGTTGGTCCCGGCGGAAGCGGAAACGGTGCCAATTTTATGCTGGCCTGCCGGGGTTGACTGAACTTCAACAGCGGCAAAGCTTGCGAAAGAGAGCGAGCTAAGAACAGCGGCGATGGCCAATGTTTTAACGTTTTTCATGATTATTATACCTATGCAGATGAATGTTTTTGTAGGGTCGAACGAATTAACTTAACGATCGATAGATAAATAATAATGTGATCCACATCACACGTCAAACCATTTTTATAACGACCGTTTAACTATTTATAAAAAACTTAAAATTCATACATATATGAATTATTTATTTTTAGAGCAACATCACTGGCAGCCCACGACGTTTATTTTTATAATGCCCTTTCAACAAACCAACACAGGTACAACGGCACCATGACAACTGACGTTCAAGGTTGCGTAAAAAAAAGCCGTGGCCGACCTAAAGTGTTCGACAGGGACGCGGCGCTGGATAAGGCCATGACACTCTTCTGGCAGCACGGCTATGAAGCCACCTCTCTTGCCGATCTGGTGGAGGCGACGGGCGCAAAAGCGCCAACGCTCTATGCAGAATTCGTGAATAAAGAGGGGTTGTTTCGCGCAGTGCTGGATCGCTACATCTCTCGCTTTGCCGCCAAACACGAAGCATTGCTGTTTGATGAGGGCAAAACCGTCGATCAGGCATTGCGCGATTACTTCACCGCTGTCGCCACCTGCTTTACCAGCAAAGAAACGCCCGCAGGCTGCTTTATGGTCAACGCCTCTGCAGCGCTGGCGGCCTCGTCTACCGATATCGCCAATACGCTTAAATCGCGGCATGCCATGCAGGAACAGGCATTGACGCAATTTCTACAGCAGCGGCAGCTGCGCGGCGAGCTTCCGTCTGACGGCGACGTGAGCCAACTGGCGCAGTTCTTAAGCTGCGTATTGCAGGGCATGTCAATCAGCGCCCGCGAAGGTGCAGATTTCACTAAAATCATGCAAATTGCCGAGACCACGATGCGTCTTTGGCCGCAGGTTCTTCAGCACTAGCGCTCTCTTACCGGTGGTTCTCCACCGGTTCCCTCCCCTTTATCCATACATTCAGTAATGCTTTCAATAGCTTATTTCTATATTTCACGCGAATGATATTGATAACAATAATCAATACGGGCAAACTTCAGCCTTAAACATTTCTGTTTATTTCACCTTGTAACAACCGGTGCGCCCGTACCGGAAAACTAAAACAACGATATCGTAAACTCATAAAAGGAATGAGCATGAAAACGCGTCTCTGGGTGCTTAACCCACTGCTGCTGGCAACCGCCCTCCCCGCCTGGGCCGCTGATGACAACATGATCGTCAGCGCCAACCGTACACACCGTACCGTCGCTGAAATGGCCCAGACCACCTGGGTTATCGAAGGCCAGGAAATTGAACAACAGGTTCAGGGCGGTAAAGAGTTCAAAGACGTACTGGCGCAGCTGATCCCCGGCATCGACGTCAGCAGCCAGGGACGTACTAACTACGGAATGAATATGCGCGGTCGCGCGATCGTGGTGCTGATTGACGGCGTTCGCCTTAACTCTTCCCGTACCGACAGCCGTCAGCTCGACTCTATCGATCCTTTCAACATTGAGCACATCGAGGTGATCTCCGGGGCAACATCGCTGTACGGCGGCGGCAGTACCGGCGGTCTTATCAATATCGTCACCAAAAAGGGCCAACAGGAGCGCCAGGTCGATCTGGAGCTGGGCGGCAAAACCGGCTTTGCTAATAGCAACGATCATGATGAGCGCGTCGCGACGGCGGTGAGTGGTGGAACCGACCACGCATCTGGCCGCTTGTCCGTAGCCTATCAACGCTTTGGCGGCTGGTATGACGGCAACAACGATGCGCTGATCCTCGATAATACCCAGACCGGGCTTCAGCACTCGGATCGCCTGGACGTGATGGGAACGGGAACCATCGAAATTGACAATAACCGTCAGCTCCAGCTGGTCACGCAATACTATAAAAGTCAGGGAGACGACTACGGACTGTATCTGGGGAAAAATATGTCGGCGGTGACCGGCGACGGTAAAGCCTTCACCACTGACGGTCTTAATTCCGACCGCGTCCCCGGCACCGAACGCCACTTGATTAGCTTGCAGTACTCAGATGCTGACTTCTTTGGTCAGAACCTGGTCAGCCAAATCTACTATCGTGATGAATCCCTGACCTTTTACCCCTTCCCTACGCTGAGTAAAGGCCAGGTCAGCAGCTTCTCTTCCTCAAAGCAGGATACCGATCAATATGGCGCGAAGATAACCCTGAATAGCCAGCCGCTGGACGGCTGGGATCTGACCTGGGGGCTGGATGCCGATCACGAAACATTCAACGCCAACCAGATGTTCTTCGACCTGGGGCAATCGATGCCTTCCGGCGGCCTGAATAATCAGTCGATTTATACTACCGGTCGTTATCCGAGCTACAGCATTACCAACCTGGCACCTTTCCTGCAGTCCAGCTATGACCTGAACGATATCTTCACCATTAGCGGCGGTGTGCGCTACCAGTGGACGGAAAATAAGGTCGATGATTTTGTCGGCTACGCCCAGCAGCAGGATGTCGCCAACGGCAAAGCCAGCTCGGCGGATGCGATTCCGGGTGGTAAAACCGATTACGACAACTTCTTATTTAACGCCGGGATTGTTGCCCACCTTACCGACCGTCAGCAAACCTGGTTTAACTTCTCCCAGGGCGTTGAGCTGCCGGATCCGGGCAAATATTACGGCATTGGCAAATATGGCGCAGCGGTCAACGGTCATCTGCCTCTGCTTTCAAGCGTTAACGTCGGCGATTCGCCATTGCAGGGAATTAAAGTCAACTCTTACGAGCTCGGCTGGCGCTACACCGGTGATAATCTACGCACTCAGTTGGCGGCTTACTACTCCACCTCGGATAAGACCATCGTCGTTAACCGTACCGATATGACTATCGACGTCGAGTCTGACAAACGCCGTATTTATGGACTTGAGGGAGCGGTAGACTACTTCTTCCCTGATAGCGACTGGAGCGCCGGGGCCAACTTTAACGTACTGAAATCTCAGGTGAAGAGTGAGGGCAGCTGGAAAAAATGGGATGTTACGCTCGCGTCGCCTTCAAAAGCCACCGCCTGGGTCGGCTGGGCGCCGGAACCATGGTCGCTACGGGTACAAAGCCAACAGGTATTTGATATCAGCGATGCCAGCGGCAATAAGCTCGATGGCTATAACACCGTGGACTTTATCGGCAGCTACGCGCTTCCTCTCGGCAAGCTAACCTTCAGCATTGAAAACCTGCTCAATGAAGACTATGTCACCATCTGGGGCCAGCGCGCACCGCTGCTTTACAGCCCAACCTACGGCAGCAGCTCTTTATATGAGTACAAAGGACGCGGTCGCACCTTTGGCCTGAACTACGCACTGAGCTTCTGATAAAAAAGCCCCTCAGACGGAGGGGCTAATAGAAATAAACATCTTTTTTACGCTTTATTAGTCAGAATCAGCTGACCATTACCGTCCAGCGGAATTTGCGTTCCGGGGTCGCGATCCATGCGGATTTTACCCTGCTGGTCGCCGATTTTATAAGTGACGTCATAACCGAGCATTTTTTCCGATTTGTCGTACACCGTTTTACAGCGCTGCTGGGTAGTGGTGTAGGTATCCCCTTCCTGCATCGATCCCTGTATCTGGTTACCGGCGTAGCCGCCGCCCAGCGCACCGACCACGGTAGCAACATCACGACCACGTCCGCCGCCAAACTGATGGCCAATAACGCCACCGGCGACTGCACCTAATACGGAACCCGCGATACGGTTTTCATCCTGCACCGGGCGACGATGGGTCACGGTGACGTTTCGGCACTCCTGGCGTGGCGTTTTAACGCTCTCTTTTATCGGCGTACTGGACACCACCTGCGCGTATTGTGGGCCACGATCTAACACGTTAAGACCAGCAACGGCTGCAACGCCCAGCGCCGCGGCCACGCCGATTCCTATACCCGCCAACATCGATTTATTCACGGGAGATCCTCCTTCATTGCTATTGCCTGTAATTCTGCGATCGGGACACAGGGCTTGCAAATAAGAAGCGGATTAAAAACACAGGAAAACAACAGGATTCAGAGGAATCCGAGAAGGTTTTGGGGATAAGGCAGAAGGATATTCTGGAATTGAGCTATAGATACACCGGGCGGCAAAACCATCACATCAGGTTCTGCCGCCCGTCGGTCATTAATGCAGCTTCAGACGCGGACGAATAATACGGTTGATACGGCCAACCAGCATCATCAGGCCGGTTTTAAAGTAGCCGTGCAGCGCAATCTGGTGCATACGGTACAGAGAGATGTACACGAAACGCGCGATGCGCCCTTCGATCATCATAGAACCGCGCATCAGGTTGCCCATCAGGCTTCCGACGGTGGAATAGTTAGAGAGCGACACCAGCGAACCGTGATCTTTATAGGTATAAGATTTCAGCGGTTTGCCTTTCATTTGCGCCAGAATATTGTGCAGGGCGCAGCTCGCCATCTGGTGTGCAGCCTGGGCGCGCGGCGGCACAAAACCACCTTCCGGACGGGCGCAGGAAGCGCAGTCGCCGATTGCGTAGA
Organism: Klebsiella sp. RHBSTW-00215; assembly: GCF_014103785.1. NCBI lineage: Bacteria > Pseudomonadati > Pseudomonadota > Gammaproteobacteria > Enterobacterales > Enterobacteriaceae > Klebsiella > Klebsiella sp. RHBSTW-00215. The sequence continues at coordinate 3,991,822 of NZ_JABXQS010000001.1, read as the reverse complement.
TGTCCTGATCGCGCGTGGTCTGCAGCGTCGGCTCAACCACCAGTTGGTTGATGCGGTTAGTTTCCAGACCACCAATCTCTTTCATAAAGTCCGGTGCTTTAATCCCTGCCGCCCAGACCATCAGGTCAGCGTCAATAAATTCACCGTCTTTGGTGTGCAGACCGTTAGCATCGGCGCTGGTGACCATGGTTTTAGTCAACACGCGAACGCCAAGCTTGGTCAGCTCGCTGTGCGCAGCGCCAGAAATGCGCGGCGGCAGTGCAGGCAGAATGCGCTCCCCGGCTTCCACCAGCGTCACGTTCAGCGCTTCGTTAGTCAGTCCTTTGTAACCGTAGCTGTGCAGCTGTTTTACCGCATTGTGCAGTTCAGCAGAAAGCTCCACGCCGGTCGCGCCGCCGCCGACGATGGCGATATTCACTTTGCCGTTCGCGCCGAGATTCGCAGAATACTTCAGGAACAGATCCAGCATTTCCTGGTGGAAACGGCGCGCCTGATGCGGGTTGTCGAGGAAAATACAGTTCTCTTTTACGCCTGGGGTGTTGAAGTCGTTAGAAGTGCTTCCCAACGCCATGACCAGCGTGTCGTAATGCAACTTGCGCTCGGCAACCAGCAGTTCGCCTTTCTCGTTATGCACTTCGGCAAGGGTGATGGTCTTCGCTTCACGGTTGATATCCATCACCGAACCCAGTTGGAACTGGAAGCCATGGTTACGCGCATGAGCCAGATAGCTCAGCGCATCTACACCTTCATCAAGTGAACCGGTTGCCACTTCATGCAGCAGCGGTTTCCACAGGTGGCTATGATTGCGATCGACCAGCGTTATTTTGGCTTTTTTATTACGACCCAACTTTTTACCCAACTGAGTCGCCAGCTCCAGCCCACCGGCCCCACCACCTACAATCACTATTTTTTTCATTGGTGTAGTCACACAACCCCCTAAAATTATTAACCAATTGTTAATTAAAAGTTATAACAATAGCCTTTAATTAACAGCAGGTTACAGCAATGAAACCATCCAACGAGATCGAGAATAACATGAACGGTGCATTGGTCATACCAAAATTGATATGCATCAAGTTTTACCGCATATTTTTTGAGCGCACAGTCGCATAACTGGATAAAAAAAGCCCGCGGTGTTTTCACACTGCGGGCTGGAGGAGGATCAGCCGAGGGTTTTAAAGGCTTTTATTCGCTGAAGATGAGGAGAGATATTTTTAAACTTGTGGGTCTGCTCTTCATCCCAGATGATCTCGTAGTAATGATGCAGCAAATCCGCCGAACGCTGGCTATTCAGCGCTTCGTCCTGACGCGAGAGCACTACCAGGCAACGATCGCGATTTTTTTCACGGAAGTTATTCACGCACTTAGTGGCGATATCCGCATACTCTTCAGGCCGGTCAATCTTGCCTTCCATATTTTCATTGGGGAACAAATTCGGGTTCAGAATGGCCTGGCGGATATCGCAAAGAAAGCCAATCCGCTCCGCCCAGAAACCGCCAAGGCCCACGCCGCAAATCAGCGGGCGATCGTCAGCGCTCAGCTGTAGCATCTTGTCGACCTCTTTCAACAAGTGCTGCATATCATGTTTGGGATGCCGCGTGCTGTAGCTAATCAACCGGACGTCTGGGTCGATAAACTGTAGCTGAAGCACCTTCTCATGGTTACCGGGGCTGTTTGAGTCAAAACCATGTAAATAGATAATCATCGCATCCTCACCAGACAACAACGCCTTTCAGGTTTATTACGCGGATTTCGCCTCTTGCCAGCGCTCGTGAAGCTGTTCGAGCTGCGCGCTTATCGTTTTCCAGCGGGCGGAATCCCTTAACTCCTGACGACTAAAAGAACCTTTATGATACAATTTCGTAACACACTCTGTTTTGATCGGCGACAGGTTATCCAGCACGCTGACCGCACCTTTACGATTATTGCAGACCAGGATCATATCGCAACCCGCATCCAGCGATGCCTGCCCACGCTCGGCATAGCTGCCCATAATCGCCGCCCCTTCCATCGACAGATCGTCAGAGAAAATAACCCCGTCAAAGCCCAGTTCACCGCGCAGAACCGTCTTCAGCCAGTGCGCTGAACCGCTGGCCGGACGCGGGTCAACGTCGCTGTAAATAACGTGAGCAGGCATAATGGCATCCAGCCGCTGCTCAGTGATAAGCGTGCGGAACACCGCCATATCTTTAGCGCGAATCTCCGCTTGCGCGCGCGGGTCACGCGGCGTCTCTTTGTGTGAATCTGCGGTCACCGCACCGTGACCGGGGAAGTGCTTACCGGTAGTTTTCATTCCCGCACCGTGCATTCCGTCAATAAAATGACGGGCTATCGCCAGCGCTTTGTCGGGGTCTTCATGATAAGAACGTTCGCCGATGGCGGCGCTGATATGCCCAACGTCCAGCACCGGTGCAAAGCTAATATCGATATCCATGGCGATCATTTCGCTGGCCATCAGCCAACCGGCCTCTTCTACCAGCTTACCGCCCTCTTCCATGCCGAGCAGCGCGGCAAAGGATTGCGCCGCCGGTAGGCGGGTAAAACCCTCGCGGAAACGCTGCACGCGACCGCCTTCCTGGTCAACCGCCACCACCAGATGGTTGCGAGAAGCCTCGCGGATCTGGCGAACCAGCTCGCGTAACTGCGCTGGATCGTGGTAGTTGCGGGTAAACAGGATTAGCCCGCCAACTAAGGGATGCGCCAGAATCTCACGCTCTTCCGCATCCAGTTCAAAACCTTCGACATCCAACATTACCGGGCCCACACATACCTCTCTTATCTTTTTATTCTTTCTCTAGCTGACGCCATATCTCATTCGCCAGCGCAATAAACTGTCGATCGCCGGTTTGTTGCCAGCGTCGCTCATACCAGCCTGCCATCAGCAGACGTACCCATGGACGCCAGCGCTGTATTTGTCGCCATAGCTGAAGCTCATCAATATGCGCCAGCCTCGCGTACTCTGCCGCTAGCTGGCGGTGCGCCACGGGCTCAATCCATACCGCAGCCAGCTCCAGCGCGATATCACCATCCCCGGCATACTCCCAATCAATAAGCCGCAGCCCACCCTCGCTATGGACAATATTGCCCGCGTGAACATCCATATGTAATGGCGCGAGACGCAACGGCCGAGGTTCGCCGCGTAGCAACAGTTGCTTATGCCAGCGTAACCATAACGGCGTGCGCCGGGCGGAATCGCACTGCTGCCAGTAAAGCTCAAGCAATGGGCTCAGCGTAATACGCCAGCCAAAGCGTGGTTGCCGGTGCAGATGATACAGTAACCCCGCAAGCGCCGGACACTCCGGCAGTGCGTTTGCCACGTCACCGATGAAATATTCCACCACCATCCAGGCAGGAGAATAAAAAAGCGGAGCCGGAGCAAGCGTAGCAGGGAGACGGGAGAGCGCATGGTACTGGCGACGAAAATGACAGATTGGCGCCTGCACATCATGCGGCTGGCGCAGAACCAATCTTTGGCGACCATCGCTGATGACACAACTGCCGCCGCTCAGACCGTTTTCAGTCAGCGCGGCGATAGGTGAAAAACCAGGAAAAAAGCGCGACAGCACTTCGTCGCGCGTAAGCTTATTGTTGCTGAACCGCACCTTTACCTGACCAGATAATTTCGCCAGTTTGCACCAGCATCAGTTGCATTTTCAGCTCAGGCGAGTTGACGTTGCCGGTCGCGTTGGAATAGAGCACATACTGTGCGCCAACGGTACGGGCAATACCCATCGCCTTACTGCGGCTGCCGAGGCTATCCTGTGGCGACAGGCCAAGCTGCTGTTTGGCGACGCCGAGCTGCTGCTGCGATACGAGGGTAAATTTACCGTTACCCGACAGCGCGTTGTGTAACGCGGTTGTCGCCTCAGCGGCGTTCAACGTGCCGTTGGTGCGGTTGTTTACGCTATCAATCAGCAGAATACTACCTGCTGTCACGCCGCCCGCTTGCAGCATTTGTCCAACCATCGGCTGCACTGCGCTGCTCCAGTCATAATGACGCACGCGCGGGGCCGGTTGCGCTGGCTCCTCGCCATGTTCAATTGGGCCTGGCTGCGTAGGTATCACAGGAATACTTGGCACAGTCGGCTGCGGCTGAACAGGCTGCTGCGGTTTTGGCTGTGCTTCCTCAACGGGAGCGGGCTGCTGACCTGGCCCTACGCACCCGGCAAGGAATATCGCCAGTGCGGTAACAAGTGCATAGCGACACATTTTAATCATTACGATGACCTCTTACAGATAAAGATAAAGTCGGGCCTTGTGCGCCCCCAGAATATTGGCGCTGCCGTAAAGCGTGACCGAGGAGTGCGCGGGAACCGTTATGCTGCGCGCCGGCTCAAGTGGATGCATCTCCAACCCTCTGGCGTCATACCAGAAAAAGCGATAATGCACGGTCACGGGTACCTGGCGCTCATTAAATAGTCTTGTGGTCGCCGTCGCTTGTATCTCTGAGGCGGTCACCGTCGGTACTTCAGCGCTAATCCCCGCCGCCAGTACGTTAGATTCCATCACCAGACTTTGCTGATCGCTGACCGGTATTTCCGGATGCGAACTGCATCCAGCCAGGAGCGTCGCGGCCAGAAGTGCGCCGAAATGGGCTGCGCGCATGGGTATTAACCTTTGTGGGCCAGCATTGGACCTAATGGACGCCCGCCCAGCAGATGCATGTGGATATGGTAGACCTCCTGACCCCCGTGGCGATTGCAGTTGACGATCAGACGGTAGCCATCGTCTGCAAGCCCCTCGTCGCGGGCAATTTTCGCCGCAACGGTCATCATCCGGCCAAGAGCCAGTTCATGCTCCGTAGTCACATCGTTGACGGTTGGAATCAGGATATTAGGAATGATCAGAATATGGGTCGGCGCCTGCGGGGAGATATCGCGAAAAGCGGTGACCAGCTCGTCCTGATAAACAATATCCGACGGGATCTCCCGGCGAATGATTTTGCTGAAAATCGTTTCTTCTGCCATGACTGATTCCTTATTAATTTTTATACCGTGCTCTGGCCTGCCCCTGCAGATAAACGCGGATGCACAGGATTCGCTTAAGAGTATGAGCGAGTTACTCCCACTCTTTCAACCTGAAAGCGTTTTTTCTTACGCGACAAAGGACTTAGCTGCTGACTGATTAATCATTTCGCATGTTCGCCATTTTCACTAGCCCACCCAAAACCATTCACCACACACATTTTACCTCTGTTTACATATTAAATATTAATGCGTATATTTCTCATTTGTATTCACATTGAATGCAACGCGCTTTCGATCGACCGCGGTCACAGAGCCTCGGCGAATAATAATTATCATATGATCAAGGGTTTATGATGTCTCTCTCCACCAACACCCGGGATGGGCATATTGCGACATCTCTGCTTGCCATGGGCATAGCGCTGGCGCTCTTTCCTGACCTCGGCCAGGCCGCCAGTAAGTCCGAAGAAACTCTCATTGTAGAAGGTTCCACAGATACCGCTTCCAGTGCTCAAGAGCAGGATTACAGCGTCAAAACCACCTCTGCCGGGACCAAGATGGAAATGGCCCAGCGCGATATCCCACAATCGGTCAGCATTATCACCGAGCAACGGATGCAGGATCAGCAGTTGCAAACCCTTGGCGACGTGATGGATCACACGACCGGGATCAGCAGCAGCCAGGCAGACTCCGATCGCACCAGCTACTACTCTCGCGGCTTTCAAATTGACAACTACATGGTCGATGGTATTCCGACCTGGTTTGAATCCCGCTGGAATCTGGGTGACGCCCTTACCGATATGGCGCTCTTCGAGCGAGTGGAAGTCGTGCGTGGCGCCAATGGCCTGCTGACAGGTACGGGCAACCCGGCCGCGTCAATCAACATGATTCGTAAACACGCCACCAGCCGCGAGTTTAAAGGCAATGTCTCTGCGGAGTACGGTAGCTGGAACAAGCAGCGCTATGTTGCTGATATGCAAAGCCCGCTGACCGAAGACGGCAACGTGCGTGCGCGTATTATCGCGGGCTATCAAAATAACGACTCGTGGCTCGATCGTTATAATAGCGAAAAAACCTTCTTCTCCGGCATTCTTGATGCTGACCTCGGGACCTCAACCAGCTTATCCGCTGGCTACGAATATCAGCGTATCGACGTGAATAGCCCAACATGGGGTGGTCTGCCGCGCTGGAATACCGATGGCAGCAAAAACCACTACGACCGTTCTCATAGCACCGCCCCTGATTGGGCTTATAACGACAAAGAGATCAACAAAGTTTTCGTCACGCTAAAACAGCGCTTTGCCGATACCTGGCAGGCGACGATGAACGCGACCCACTCCGAGGTCAAGTTCGACAGCAAAATGATGTACGTCGATGCGTACGTCAATAAAGAGACCGGGATGCTGGTGGGGCCTTATGGCAATTACGGTCCGAGCTTTACCTACGTTGGCGGGACCGGCTGGAACAGCGGCAAGCGTAAAGTCGACGCCGTGGATTTGTTTGCAGATGGCGGCTACGACCTGTTTGGTCGCCAGCACAACCTGATGATTGGCGGCAGCTACAGCAAGCAAAATAACCGCTACTTCAGCTCCTGGGCAAACGTATTTCCGGATGAGATCGGTAATTTCTATGACTTTAATAGTGCCAGCTTCCCGGAAACCAACTGGGGACCGCAGAGCCTGGCGCAGGACGATACCACGCGAATGAAATCGGTATATGCGGCGACTCGTATCTCCCTGCTTGATCCGCTGCACTTGATCCTTGGCGTCCGTTATAACAACTGGAGTATCGAGACGCTGACCTACAATATGGAGAAAAACCATACTACGCCGTACGCCGGTCTGGTTTACGACATCAACGATAACTGGTCGGCCTACACCAGCTACACCTCCGTTTTCCAGCCGCAGAATAAGCGTGATAGTTCCGGTAAATATCTGACCCCGGTTACCGGTAATAACTATGAAGTCGGCCTGAAGTCCGACTGGATGGACAGCCGTCTGACCACCACCCTCTCCATATTCCGCATCGAACAGGATAACCTCGGCCAGGCAACCGGCGGGCAAATCCCTGGCAGCAACGGCGAGGCGGCCTATAAAACCGTCAATGGTACCGTAAGCAAAGGGGTGGAGTTCGAAATCAACGGCGCGCTTACCGATAACTGGCAGATGACCTTCGGCGCGACTCGCTTTGTTGCCGAGGATAATGAAGGCAACGCGGTGAACCCTAACTTGCCGCGTACCAGCGTCAAGCTGTTCACCAGCTATCGCCTGCCGGTGATGCCTGCTCTGACCGTCGGCGGCGGCGTTAACTGGCAAAACCGTGTTTATAAAGATACCGCTACCCCTTACGGTACTTTCCGTGCGGAACAAGGCAGCTACGCGCTGGTGGATTTGTTTACCCGTTACCAGGTCAGCAAAAACTTTGCCTTACAGGGCAACGTCAATAACCTGTTCGACAAAACCTACGATACCAACATCGACGGCTCGATTGTGTACGGCGAACCGCGCAACTTCAGCATTACCGCCAGCTATCAGTTCTGATTCGCGGTCAATGTTTCGGGAGCCAATCGGCTCCCTTTTTTACGTTATCCATTAAAAAAGGCAGCCATTTGGCTGCCTTAGTCTCCCCACATCACAACTTAGTTGCTACGGATGTACTCATCCATTTCAGTTTTCAGGTTATCGGATTTGGTACCGAAGATTGCCTGAACACCTGAACCTGCAACAACAACGCCAGCAGCGCCCAGTTTTTTCAGGCCAGCCTGATCAACTTTCGCTACATCCGCCACGCTAACGCGCAGACGGGTGATACATGCGTCGAGGTTAGTAATGTTTTCTTTACCGCCGAAGGCTGCAATCAGGGCCGGAGCCATTTCGCTGGTCGCGCCAACTTTGCTGTCTTCAGTTGAATCTTCACGACCCGGCGTTTTCAGGTCCAGCGCTTTGATCAACACGCGGAATACCACGTAGTAAATAATCGCGTAGCAAATACCGACTATCGGGAACAGCCACAGTTTGCTGCTGTTACCGGACAGAACGATAAAGTCGATCAGACCGTGAGAGAACGAAGTACCGTCACGCATACCCAGCAGGATACAGATTGGGAATGCCAGGCCTGCCAGAATCGCGTGGATGATGTACAGGATCGGTGCAACGAACATGAAGGAGAACTCGATCGGCTCGGTGATACCGGTCAGGAACGAGGTCAACGCTGCGGAGATCATGATACCGCCCACTTTCGCGCGGTTTTCCGGTTTAGCAGAGTGCCAGATAGCGATGGCAGCAGCCGGCAGACCGTACATTTTGAACAGGAAGCCGCCGGACAGTTTGCCCGCAGTCGGGTCGCCAGCCATGTAACGAGGGATGTCGCCGTGGAACACCTGACCTGCCGCATTGGTGTATTCACCAATTTGCATCTGGAATGGAACGTTCCAGATGTGGTGCAGACCAAACGGCACCAGGCAGCGCTCGATGAAGCCGTAGATACCAAACGCGACAACCGGGTTCTGATAAGCAGCCCACTGAGAGAACGTCTGGATAGCAGTACCGATCGGCGGCCAAATGAAGGAGAGCACGATGCCCATAAAGATCGCGGTCAGACCAGAAATGATCGGCACGAAACGTTTACCGGCGAAGAAGCCCAGATACTCAGGCAGCTTAATACGGTAGAAGCGATTAAACATGTACGCCGCGATCGCGCCCGCAATAATACCGCCCAGTACGCCGGTATCTGCAAGGTGTTTAGCCGCAATCTCTTCAGCAGGTAAATGCAGAACCAGAGGCGCTACCACCGCCATGGTTTTCACCATGATGCCGTAAGCGACAACCGATGCCAGCGCAGATACGCCATCGTTATTGGTGAAGCCTAGCGCAACACCGATAGCGAAAATCAGCGGCATATTGGCGAAGACCGAACCGCCCGCTTCTGCCATAACATGTGAAACGACTTCTGGCAGCCAGCTGAAGTTTGCGGAACCGACGCCCAGCAGGATACCTGCGATAGGCAGTACGGATACCGGTAGCATCAGCGATTTACCGACCTTCTGCAGGTTAGCAAATGCATTCTTAAACATAATTGAGAGTGCTCCTGAGTATTTGGTGCTTTTTTTTACGTTTTCACGCATTGGCCCGGGGGGAGAACCGCGCCGTGGACAGGACGTCTAAGCGTCCTTTATTTATTACACAGAGTAAAATAATTAGCGGAATGATTGTTTGACGGCTATCACGTTTCAATCAGCCTTCAGGTAAAAACTTACACTGTTTTACATAACACGTGTCTGAATGTTGCCAAAAAAGCTTCACCGCCCCATTTGTGGCGGTGAACTTTACTCGCTTTGAGTATTAATTACGAGCCTTAAAATAATAAGGAAGATCAGGCAGGTTGTAGCCGGGCGGGGTCAATATGAAAAAGCGTTGCAAAGTTTTCCGTGGTCCGTTGCGCCAGCGTATCCAGCGAGACACCTTTCAGAACCGCCATGTACTCAGCAACGTCACGAACCATCGCCGGTTGGTTCTCTTTACCACGGTGCGGTACCGGCGCCAGATACGGCGAATCGGTCTCCACCAACAGGCGGTCGAGAGGCACATAACGCGCGGCATCGCGCAGCTGTTCTGCATTGCGGAACGTCACAATACCGGAAAACGAGATATAGAACCCCATGTCCAGCAGCTTACCCGCTGTCTCTCTATCCTCAGTGAAACAGTGTAGTACGCCACCGCAATCCGTCACTTTTTCTTCGCGTAAAATTGCCAGCGTATCGGCGCGGGCATCACGAGTATGCACAATAACCGGCTTGTTAAGTTCCCGCCCGATACGAATATGATCGCGGAACGACGTCTGTTGACGTGTTTTGGTTTCTGGCGTGTAGAAATAATCCAGCCCGGTTTCACCCATCGCCACTACCCCCTCTTCCGCCGCTAGTTTGCGCAGCTCCTCGACGTCGTACTCTTCATCCTGATTTAACGGATGCACGCCACAGGAGAAAGCAACGCTGCCACTCTGTCCCACCAGCTCGCGCATACTGCGATACCCTGGTAGCGTCGTGGCAACCGCAAGGCAAAACTTCACATCGCGCGCGGCGGCTTTTGCCAGCACATCGTCCACATTTTTATGCAGCGTTTGATAATCCAGGCCATCAAGGTGGCAATGGGAGTCGACTAAAAACATGATGTCTCTCTCAGAGATGGGATACGGGAAGTACCGCCCCCGGTTGCAGGTAATGTTCCCAGCGCAGAAGGCGCTCGGTTAGCAGTAGTTCGCGGTTAACACCAACAACGTTTAATAGCTGCTCGCGGCAGAAGCTCACGTCGCGCGCTATCGCTTGTAAACGTGCGGCAGGGAGCATCTGGGCCAGTTGATTTACCAGCGTCCAGACGTCCGGGTTACTGACAAGCGTAATCCCCTGCTGTCTTTTTTGCGCATCAACCAGCAGCGATGCCAGCCAATGCAGGCGAACTGCGGCCTGTTCGTGATTTAAAATGGGTAGCAGCGTCAGCCAGTCACCCTGAGTTAAAACGTTTGCCAGCGCCTGACAAAGCTGTTGGCGCGCAGTCCAGTGCGCATCCTGGAGCAGCTCCAGAGCTGCCGCTGGCGCATTCGCACTAAGACGCAGAGCAGCAAGCAATGCATCTTGTGACATTGTCACTTCACGCTCTAACCACGCCAGCGCGTACGATTCCGGAGGCGGTGTGAGGTGATGTAAACGGCATCGACTGCGCAACGTCGCCAGCAAACGCGCGGGTTCCTGGCAAGCGAGGAAGAACCAGGTATTCTCCGGCGGTTCCTCCAGCGTTTTCAGCAACGCGTTGGCCGCCGCGTCAGTTAGCATGGCGGCATCACCGATCCATATCACCTTCGCGCCGCCCAGCCGGGCGTGTTCATAGAGCTTTTCGTTGACGTCGCGCACGGCATCAATACCGAGCGAACTCTTCCCCTTTTCAGGAGTCAACGCATAATAATCAGGATGAGTGCCCGCCTGCATCAACTGACAGCTGCGGCAATGGCCACAGCTTTTATGCCCTTCCGGTTGCCGGCACATCAGGAAGCGACACAGCGCATAAATCAACGCATCGCTCCCCATGCCCGGCAATGCCTGGACCAGTAGCGCATGGTGACCCCGTCCTGCCTGGTAGCTGGAAACTAGCTGTTCGAAAGACGGGCGTAACCACGGATACCATTTCATGCGCGCAGCTCCGCCACCCATTGGCTCACTACCGCACGAATATCACGTTCCACAGCTTCCAGCGGCTGCGTGGCGTCCACGGTGCGAATGCTGGGGTCAAGTGCGGCCAGCTCAAGGTAGCGTGCGCGGGTACGGTTGAAGAAATCCAGGGATTCCTGTTCGATACGATCAAGATCACCACGAGCGCGAGCGCGCTTGAGTCCCACCGCAGGCGTCACATCAAGATAAAGGGTCAAGTTGGGACGAAAATCGCCCAGCACCGCATCACGTAAGGTTGCCAGCATGGTTTGATCGATACCACGACCACCGCCCTGATAGGCCTGAGTAGAGAGATCATGACGATCGCCGATCACCCACTGACCGCGAGCCAGCGCCGGTTTAATCACTGTTTCAACCAACTGCACGCGAGCCGCATAAAACATCAGCACTTCGGCTTTGTCATTGATAACTTCATCGCCGGTTGACTGAATATCCAGAACCAGGCTGCGCAGCTTCTCGGCCAGAATGGTGCCGCCCGGCTCGCGGGTGAACACCATATCGCTAACGCCCAGCTGTTTTAGCGTCTCTACCACCAGATTACGTGCGGTGGTCTTCCCTGCGCCTTCCAGGCCCTCGATGACGATATAGTTACTGCGCATTTTTTTCCTTTAGTACTTTCAGATAATCCTGCACCGAACGGTTGTGGCTGGTCAGATTGGTATTGAACGTATGACCCCCTTTTCCGTCGGCGACAAAATAGAGATACGGCGTTTTTGCCGGATGGGCAGCGGCATTCAGAGAAGCCTCTCCCGGTGCGGCGATAGGCCCTGGCGGCATGCCGTTAATGACATAAGTATTGTAAGCCGTTGGGGTTTCCAGGTCTTTACGCGTTAACTTGCCATTATAACTCTCACCCATCCCATAAATCACGGTCGGATCGGTTTGCAGACGCATGCCAATACGCAAGCGATTGATAAAGACCGATGCCACGCGATCGCGCTCTTCAGACACCGCCGTCTCTTTTTCAATAATGGAGGCCATTGTCAGCAGTTGGTTCTGATCTTTATACGGCAGATTATCCATCCGCCCTTCCCAGGCTTTCTCAACAGCAGCAACCATTTTCTGATGCGCTCGCTTAAGGATCGCCACATCGCTGGTATTGGCGGTATACATCCAGGTATCCGGCCAGAACCAACCCTCCACCCAGTCCGCATGCTCCAGATCAAGGGCCTTCGCGACGGTTTCATAGCTGTCATCCGCCAGCGTATGTTTCACATAAGGCGCATCGCGAAGCTGTCGCAGATAGTCGCTTACCCGCATACCTTCGACAAAGCGCAGCGGAAACTGGGCTTCTTTCCCACTGGCCAAAAGTTGCAGCATCTCACGTACCGTCATACCTGGCGTGAAACGATATGTCCCGGCTTTAAAGTGGGAGAGCTCAGGTTCAATACGCAGCAACCACTGGAACACCCGTGGCCGGTTAATGACTTTATCACCGTAAAGCTGTTGGCCCAGCGCGATGCGCCCGGTGCCCGTTTCAAGAGTAAAGATGGTCTCTTCTTTAATGAGTAACTTGCTATCCGCCAATTGGCGAACTTTCCACATGCCGACGCCCGCAGCAATGCCCAGCACCACTACCAGCAACAGGATGAAACGTAACATTTTCTTCATGACTAATCAGACAGCTCACACAATGGGGCTAAAAAATGGTAAAGCTCGCGCGCGGACCAACATGTGTCGTCCCAACGGCGAACCGGCACCAGCGGCATTAATGCGTTACAGATAAGCACTTCGTCGGCTTCGTGTAGCGCATCGGGGCGCGTAGTCACTTCGACAACGCGAAACGGCGATGGTGCCAGCGTTGCGAGAATGTGCTGGCGCATAATACCGTTTACTCCCGCCTGATCGAGGCGCGGGGTAAAAACATCAAATCCTTTACGCCAGAATACGTTCGCGGCACAGCATTCCGTAAGCCACCCTTCACTGTCAAGAACCAGTGCTTCATCAGCGTCCGTCTGCTCAAGATGAGAGCGGATCAGTACCTGCTCCAGGCGATTAAGGTGTTTTAGTCCGGCAAGAGAAGGATTACGTCCCAGCCGCATGGGACTTAGCGACACAGAAACCCCTTCTTCTCGCCAGCGGGCATAATGGGCAGGATATGGCGACACGCTAAGAATTCGGGTAGGGTTTGTGCAGCCCACAGTGCTGTATCCACGCCCGCCGGCGCCACGAGTGATCATCACCTTCAGAACCCCCTCCTGACACGGCTGCGCCAGACGTTGCATCTCCTCGGCTAATACTTTCCAGTCGCTAAAGGTAATAAAGAGTCTTTCACAGGTGGTTTGCAGGCGCGCCAGATGAGCAGGCAGATATTGTACACGGCCCCCAATTATTCGAGCTGTCGTAAAACAACCATCACCGAACTGCACGCCGCGATCGTTGACCGCAAGCGTTTCACTTTCAGTGCCATTTATCAAAAACATAAAGGACTCCTTATCGCTGGTCGGTCAGTGTCGCAGGAGGAAAGATACGGTACAAGCGGAGAAAACCGAATAAAAAAGGCCCGACAAGCGGGCCAATTTTTGATGGGCATTAACGGCATAACTAATGTTGCGCCAGGCGCGCATCAGACCTTTTTAAAGATCAGCGAACCATTTGTACCACCGAAGCCGAAGGAGTTACACAAGGTATACTCCATACCGCTAACCTGGCGTGCTTCGTGCGGGACGAAGTCGAGGTCGCAACCATCATCCGGGTTATCCAGATTGATAGTTGGCGGAACAGCTTGATCGCGCAGCGCCAGGATAGAGTAGATAGACTCTACTGCACCCGCGGCACCGAGCAAGTGGCCGGTCATTGATTTAGTCGAGCTGACCATTACGCGGCCGGCGGCATCACCGAAGACAGACTTAACGGCCTGCGCTTCCGCTTTATCGCCAGCAGGCGTTGAGGTACCGTGCGCGTTGACGTAGCCAATCTGGCCTGCATCGATACCCGCATCACGGATAGCGTTAACCATCGCCAGTGCCGCTCCAGCGCCATCTTCCGGCGGCGAAGTCATATGGTAGGCATCGCTGCTCATACCAAAGCCGACGATTTCAGCGTAGATTTTCGCACCGCGTTTTTTGGCATGTTCGTACTCTTCCAGCACGACCATTCCCGCGCCATCACCCAGCACAAAACCATCACGCTCTTTGTCCCACGGACGGCTTGCCGCCTGAGGGCTGTCATTACGAGTGGAGAGCGCACGTGCTGCACCAAACCCACCAACGCCCAGTGGGGTACTGGCTTTTTCTGCACCACCGGCAACCATTGCGTCAGCATCGCCGTAGGCGATAATGCGCGCGGCTTGACCAATGTTGTGTACGCCCGAAGTGCAAGCGGTCGCGATGGAAATACTCGGTCCACGCAGACCAAACATGATGGTCAAATGTCCGGCCACCATGTTAACAATTGTGGAAGGAACAAAGAATGGGCTGATCTTACGCGGTCCGCCTTTTACCAGCGAACTGTGGTTTTCTTCGATCAAGCCAAGTCCGCCAATACCAGAACCAATAGCGGCACCGATGCGGGTAGCATTCTCTTCCGTCACTTCAAGGCCAGAATCCTGCATGGCCTGAATGCCAGCGACAATTCCATATTGAATGAATGCGTCCATCTTGCGCTGTTCTTTGCGCGAGATGAAATCATCACAGTTAAAATCCTTTACTAAGCCAGCAAATTTCGTTGCATAGGCGCTAGTATCGAAATGGTCGATCAGGCTGATGCCACTCTGACCGGCAAGGAGAGCTTTCCAGGTAGACTCTACGGTATTGCCGACAGGAGACAACATGCCCAGTCCGGTCACAACTACACGACGCTTAGACACGGTTGTCCTCCAGGGAGGGAAAATAGATTCTTGTGGGACAAAATGTAGATAAAACTCAGGCGGTCGAATGACCGCCTGGAGATGTTCACTTACGCCTGGTGACCGTTGATGTAATCAATGGCAGCCTGAACAGTAGTGATTTTCTCAGCTTCTTCGTCCGGAATCTCAGTATCAAACTCTTCTTCCAGAGCCATTACCAGCTCAACGGTGTCAAGAGAATCAGCGCCCAGGTCTTCAACGAAGGAAGCATTGTTGGTAACTTCTTCCTGCTTAACGCCCAGCTGTTCGCCGATAATTTTCTTAACGCGTTCTTCGATAGTGCTCATACTCTTAAATTTCCTATCAAAACTCGCTTTCGCGATGGTTTTCGTAGTGTATAAAATGTTGAAAAATTTGCAACTAAATCCCGGCAGGTCTTACCACGATTTTACGCTATTTTGCGGCTTTTTGCCCTCATAACGCAAATCATTTTGCACAAAACATTACTGTGAATCGCACGGACTGCGCGGTTCCTGAGCGTTTTGCACAAATCTCGGTCAGACCATATACATCCCGCCGTTGACGTGCAAAGTTTCACCGGTGATGTAACTCGCTTCGTCAGAAGCTAAAAATGCAACCGCACTGGCGATTTCATTTGGAGAGCCGAGGCGCCCCGCAGGAACTGCTGCCAGAGTACCCGCACGCTGCTCATCGGTCAGCGCACGTGTCATGTCCGTTTCAATAAAGCCCGGAGCAACAACGTTTACAGTAATACCGCGTGACGCAACTTCGCGAGCCAGTGATTTACTGAAGCCAATCAGACCCGCTTTCGCCGCAGCGTAGTTGGCCTGACCTGCATTTCCCATGGTACCAACCACAGAACCGATAGTGATAATACGTCCATGACGCTTTTTCATCATAGCGCGCATTACCGCTTTTGACAGACGGAAAACAGATGACAGGTTGGTTTCGATAATATCGTTCCACTCATCATCTTTCATGCGCATTAACAGGTTATCACGAGTAATCCCGGCATTGTTCACCAGGATATCAACTTCACCAAATTCTGCGCGAATATTTCCCAGAACAGATTCGATAGATGCCGGATCGGTCACATTCAACAGCAGACCTTTGCCATTGGCACCTAAATAATCGCTGATCGCCTGCGCACCGCTTTCGCTGGTTGCAGTACCGATAACTTTCGCGCCACGGGCAACGAGCGTTTCAGCAATTGCGCGGCCAATCCCGCGACTTGCACCGGTAACCAGCGCGATTTTTCCTTCAAAACTCATGGTTTTCCTCTTTTATTGCTCAAGCGCCGCAGACATGGCCGCCGGCTCGTTAAGCGCGGAGGCGGTCAGGGTGTCAACAATACGTTTAGTCAGGCCAGTGAGGACTTTACCTGGGCCCACTTCATACAGATGCTCAACGCCCTGTGACGCCATAAACTCAACGGTTTTGGTCCACTGAACCGGGCTATACAGCTGGCGGATCAATGCATCACGGATAGCATCAGGTGTAGTTTCACACTTCACGTCAACATTGTTCACAACCTGAACAGTCGGCGCGTTAAAGGTGATTTTTTGTAATTCAACGGCCAATTTTTCAGCAGCAGGCTTCATCAATGCACAGTGGGACGGCACGCTGACCGGCAGCGGCAACGCACGTTTGGCGCCCGCAGCTTTACACGCTGCGCCAGCGCGCTCTACGGCTTCTTTGTTACCGGCAATAACAACCTGTCCCGGCGAATTAAAGTTTACCGGAGAAACCACCTGACCTTCAGCAGACTCTTCACAGGCTTTCGCAATTGATGCATCGTCAAGACCAATGATAGCTGACATTGCGCCGGTACCTTCTGGTACGGCTTCCTGCATGAATTTGCCACGCATCTCAACCAGACGCACCGCATCGGCAAAATCGATAACGCCCGCACAGACCAGTGCAGAATACTCACCCAGGCTATGACCCGCCAACAGCGCCGGTGCTTGACCGCCCTGCTGCTGCCAGACGCGATACAACGCGACGGATGCTGTCAGCAGCGCCGGTTGTGTCTGCCAGGTTTTGTTCAGTTCTTCCGCAGGGCCTTGCTGTACAAGCGCCCACAGATCGTAACCCAACGCCGCAGAGGCTTCACGGAATGTCTCTTCGACTACCGGGTAAGCGGCTGCCATATCGGACAGCATCCCGACGGTCTGAGAGCCCTGTCCCGGGAACACAAAAGCAAATTGCGTCATGTTTAAATCCTTATACTAAAAACGAACCAGCGCGGAACCCCAGGTGAAACCACCACCAAAGGCTTCCAGCAGAATGAGCTGACCACGCTGTATGCGGCCATCGCGAACGGCCTCATCCAGCGCGCAAGGAACAGAGGCTGCTGAAGTATTACCATGTCTGTCGAGAGTAACCACCACGTTATCCATCGACATCCCCAGCTTTTTCGCCGTGGCGCTGATAATACGCAGGTTGGCCTGATGCGGCACCAGCCAATCCAGCGCAGAACGCTCGAGGTTATTCGCCGCCAGGGTCTCATCAACGATATGCGCCAGTTCGGTCACGGCAACTTTAAAGACTTCGTTGCCCGCCATCGTCAGATAAATTGAGTTGTCAGGATCAACGCGATCGGCATTCGGCAGCGTCAGCAGTTCACCGTAGCTACCATCCGCATGCAGATGCGTAGAGATAATACCCGGTTCTTCAGAAGCGCCCAGCACAACCGCACCAGCGCCATCGCCAAAGATGATGATGGTTCCACGATCGGTCGGATCGCAGGTTCGCGCCAGCACATCCGCACCAATGACCAGCGCGTAATCAACCGCACCGTTTTTAACGTATTGATCGGCGACGCTCAGCGCGTAGGTGAAACCCGCACATGCAGCAGCAACGTCAAACGCCGGACAACCTTTAATGCCCAGCATCGATTGAACCTGGCAAGCAGAACTTGGAAATGCATGGGTACCGGAGGTGGTCGCAACAATAATCAGACCAATTTGTTCCGGCTTAACGCCCGCCATGTCCAGTGCATTCTTAGCGGCTGCAAAGCCCATCGTAGCAACTGTTTCATTCGGTGCGGCAATACGACGCTCACGGATACCTGTACGAGTGACAATCCACTCGTCAGACGTATCTACCATGTTTTCTAATTCAGCGTTCGTACGCACGTGCTCAGGCAGATAACTGCCGGTACCAACAATCTTCGTATACATGTACGCTCAGTCACTCTTGGGTAATATACCTGGGTTACTCAAACTACCGGGCATCAGTCGTTACCAGTTATCCCAGTCTGAGAACCGGAACTCCCGCTTCTGCCGCCCTCAGGCAGTTCGAAACCTGTAGGGTATAAAGATTCCAGGCGAGCGGCAATCCGCTGAGGGATCTGCCGCTGCACCGCCTGCACTGCCTGCTCTATCGCTACGCTAAAGGCGCGCTGATTGGCAGCACCGTGACTTTTAATCACGGAACCGCGCAATCCTAACAGACAGGCGCCATTATACTGGTCGGGGTTGAGGTGACTGAATCGCCTCGACAGGCTTTTTTGTAACCAACGCTTTAATAAAAGCAGCCACCACGACCTTTTTTTCCCCTCTCCCTGTGATTTCAACAGTGAAAGGAACATTCTGACAACACCTTCCATCGTTTTTAATGTGACGTTGCCCGTGAATCCATCACAAACCAAAACATCCGTCTTACCCGTCAACAATTCGTTGGCTTCCAGATAGCCAATATAGTTGAGGGTTGGCAAGGTTTTCAAAACCGCCGCCGCATCGCGAATACTGCTGAGACCTTTCATCTCTTCTTCGCCAATGTTCAGTAATGCAACTCGGGGATTTTGAATACCGATAACCTCTTCGGCTAAAACTGCCCCCATCACCGCAAACTGCACCAGCATCGTACTATCGCAATCTACGTTAGCGCCTAAATCCAGCACCACCGTTTTGCCCTTCTGCTGATGCGGCAACATCGTTACCAGCGCAGGACGCTCAATCCCTTCGATGGGTTTGAGCAACAGTTTCGCCAGCCCCATCAGCGCCCCGGTATTGCCCGCGCTAACGCAGGCCTGCGCCCGCCCTTCTTTCACTAACTCCAGCGCCACGCGCATTGAGCTACCGCGACTGGCGCGGATCGCTTGTGCGGGTCGCGCATCACTGGCAATAACTGACTGCGCAGGAATCACCTGCAGACGTGAACGTTGTTCAAAATCAGCTTTGGCTAGTAATGGCGTGATAGTGTCGGGATCGCCGACTAAAAGAAGTGTGAGTTGTGAATTAGAGTTCAGTGCCTGCAATGCTGCAGGCACCGTCACGGAGGGTCCGAAATCTCCCCCCATGACATCTAACGCCAGGGTTAGATGTGTCAAGATATCGTCGCTGCTCGGTTTGGTTATTCCCCAGTTACCCGGGGAAATCCTCACTAAGCTTCATCACGCTTTTACTCTTCGTCTTTCACGCTGCAAGTGCGTTGACTGCGCTCGTTCACACCAGTCACATAGTGAGCTATGCTCCGGGTGCTTCTCTCGCTTGCGTCTTCTTGCAACGCGAAATCCATGGAGTAATGCGTGATTACTTAGCGATTACCTTGCGACCGCGGTAGAAACCGTCGGCAGTGATGTGGTGACGCAGGTGTTTCTCACCAGAAGTTTTGTCTACAGACAGGCTGGTGACTGCGGTCAGAGCGTCATGGGAACGACGCATGCCACGTTTGGAACGGGTTGGTTTATTCTGTTGTACGGCCATGGACCTTACTCCTCAATTACTTATGCTTTAAGCTGGCTAATACGGCAAATGGGTTTGGTTTTTGTGCCTCTTCAGGCAGTTCGCCAAAGACCATGTCCGCGTCGGACACTTCACAGTGTTCAGAATCATGCACCGGAACTACAGGCAAGAAGAGGATAATTTCATCTTCAACGAGCGCCTGCAGATCGATTTCACCGAATTCGTTAACCTCAATCGGCTCATACGCTTCCGGCAGTGCTTCCGCCTGTTCGTCATTTCTGACGGGGCTGAAACAATACGTTGTGTGGACATGATAAGGGAACGGTTTCCCGCAACGCTGGCATTCGAGGGTTACCGACACCGTTGCATCGCCGTTTATCACGGCAAGGCGCTGATTATCAATAGCGAACGATATGCTGCATTCCACATCGCTGTCCACGCTGACAACAGAATCGGCGACACGCACAACTTGATCACGGGTATAGATACCTTGGTAATCTAAGCGTTTTTGAGCCGTGCGAACCGGATCGAGAGTCAGGGGTAATTTTACCTTTTGCATAGGGCGCGCATATTAACTTTGTAATGTCATAGAGTCAAAGAAAAAGGCAGCCTCAGGTTGCCTTTTGCCAATTATTCGCACACATTGCGGCGCATAGTTTAAAATGATGCTCTGCGAAGCGCTACATGTGGATGAAAAAATATGTCTGAACTGATCCTGGCGTCAACCTCTCCATGGCGGCGAATGCTGCTGGAGAAGCTTTCAGTGCCTTTTGAATGCGCAGCTCCAGACGTTGATGAAACGCCGCTGCCGGGTGAATCGGCACGCCAGTTGGTGATGCGTCTGGCACAAGCAAAGGCGCAAGCCCTCGCCGAACGCTTTCCACACCACCTTATTATAGGTTCTGATCAGGTTTGCGTCCTGGATGGTGAAATCACTGGCAAACCACATACCGAAGAAAACGCCCATCGCCAGTTAAAGAAAGCCAGCGGCACCATCGTGACCTTCTACACCGGTCTGGCGCTGTACAATTCAGCTAATGGTCATTTACAGACCGAATGCGAACCCTTTGACGTTCATTTCCGCCGTTTAAGCGACCAGGAAATTGACAGCTATGTGCGCAAAGAAAACCCACTGCAATGCGCTGGAAGTTTCAAAAGCGAAGGATTAGGTATCACGCTTTTTGAACGTCTTGAAGGCCGCGACCCAAATGCACTGGTCGGCCTACCGTTAATCGCCTTATGTCAAATGCTCCGCCGGGAAGGATTTAACCCCTTACTCACATAAGCAGGCGTTAAAATGGGATCGGAGGTTTTAATATCCTCCCGATCCCATAACGACCTCATTTTACGCAAGGGCCATCAGGCTGGTAAACAGCATGTTGCCGCCGACAAATAACAGCACGCAATACACGATGCGCAGGAACGTCTCCTTATTAATACGCTGCAGGAAGGCCATTCCCAGAAAGAAGCCGATCGCCGCCATCGGGAAACCGATAGTCAGAGCGCCCCCAAGATGTTCCGTCCATGCGCCATTACGATACTGGTTAAATGCGTTCCAGGTGTTAAATACCACCCATACCATATTCATGGTATTACGAAATTTTTCTTTCTCCTTCACCGCTTCAATCGTGTAAACGGTGATCAGTGGCCCACCGATAGTGAACGCACCGTGCACAACACCACCTAAAATAAGACAACCATAACGAAAGCATTTTTTCGCTGTCGTATCTGGCACATTAATAGCTTCTGCTTTTTTAAAGAACAATGGATTGACGATATGCTTGTAAATGTTCATTACTGCAATAATCGTGACCATTGCGCCAATACAGATTTTCGCTACATTGGGACTAATTCTATAAAATAAATAGTTACCGACTAATATTCCCGGAACGCACAGGGCGACTATTTTCCCTAAATCTTTCCAGGAAACATCGCGCCAGGTTCTGACCGCCAGAAAATATAAAAAAGGTAAGGTAATCAACGTACCATAAGGTACCCCTACCGACGTTCCTAGTAAACCGTTAGTCACTGATGCCGCGATAACGGTACAGCCAAATCCGGTACATCCCTGAACAAAAAAACCGACAATTTGCATCAGGCCGACAAGTATAAAATCAGTATTGAAACTCATAATATCCGCCCTGGATATAAAGACACTCGCATTATCTCTGGCTTTTTTCCCACCAAACCAGAGAAGTCAGGATGTGGGTCGGCCTCTCTTTTGTTGTCCCGGAGATGTAAAAGCCATATCTCAGGGATGACACAAAATTAATAGACTTCCCACAACATGCTGCACGTCATTATCAGAAATGAAGTTCAGTGCGCTGAATCAAATCTTTCTGTAACGGTTTGCCGAGTTCGACAAAATAAGCGCTATAACCCGCAACGCGAACCAGCATGTCTTTATAATCCTCCGGCTTTTTCTGCGCGGCGCGCATGGTTGCCGAGCTCATGATATTGAACTGAACGTGCATCGCCTGCTTGGCAATATACTCATCAATAAAACTCAGCAGATTATCGCGCCCTTCGACTCCAGCCACCGCTTCTTGTGGGAATCGAAGATTCATCAGAGTACCGTTGGTCGCCAGGCTATGGTCAACTTTGGTTAATGAGTTGACTAACGCTGTTGGCCCGCAGATGTCATGAGAGCCGCCGTCAGTGTGAACTGGCCCCATATTATCGGAGATAGGCTCAAATTTTTTACGTCCATCAATAGAAGCATTTGTGTTCAGACCCATGCCGACGTTGGCATTCACGGAATAAACGCCTGGACTGAATTCTCCCCCGCGCGGCGTCTTTCTACCGCTAATATGACGGCAGTAGCATTCAAACATGAATTTGAACAGATCATCCGCATAATCATCATCGTTGCCGTAGTGTCGCACCTTCGAACTATTGACCAATGCATACAGTTTTTCGTGGCCGACCCAGTTATCCTTTACTGCCTGCAGCATCTCAGCACCGCTATACCGCTTCTCGTCGAACACCAGCTGTTTAATGGTAGCCAGACTGTCCGCACAGGTCGCCATACCCGCCGCCTGCGGAGCAATACCGTTGTACTTCGCACCGCCTTCAGTCAGATCCTTACCTGAAATCATACAGTCTTCATAGAAAGCGGAGACGTAGGGAACAGGCTTCAGCTCGCGATGTGCATTGTCGATAATATTCAAACTGCTGCACATTTGATCGGTCCAGTATTCAAACTGTTGATCGACGCTTGCCAGAACTTCATCAAAGCTCTTGTAGGTATCCAGGCTACCGGTATCAGGCCCCAGTTGCTCTCCGGTACTAAGGCTGCGGCCACCGTTGACCACCATTTCCATCATTTTAGGCGTATTCACATAAGCCGCATCATGCCAGCCATACTCTTTACCCGCTAAATCCAGCTCGACGCAGCCAACAACGCAGTAATCTCTGGCCTCTTCAAGAGTCATTCCCTTGCGCAGCATCCCCTTAATAGAAGGTGCATCATTGAATAGCTTCGGATGTCCGTAACCTGCGCGGATGCACTCAACGGTCTTAATTTTTAATTCATAAGGCGTATTTTCATGCATGCGAACACAAACCCACGGGTTCATCATTCGTGTATGGGCTGAACCTTCCAGCATCAGCATCGTCAGATCGTTAGTCGCATCATTCCCCTCACGATCGACGCCGCCAAGAGTCAGGCTTTCACCGCCAAAACCACGACCGTTACGCACCGCAACGGTGCCTTTGTCTTTTAGTTTGGTAGGGTTATTCATCTTCACGTACTGAACTTCGATTAACTCAAGTGCGAACTCTTTAGGGAAGGTGCGAATAAGCGGGGAAATTCTTCTCGGCTGACTCAGTCATTTCATTTCTTCATGTTTGAGCCGATTTTTTCTCCCGTAAATGCCTTGAATCAGCCTATTTAGACCGTTTCTTCGCCATTTAAGGCGTTATCCCCAGTTTTTAGTGAGATCTCTCCCACTGACGTATCATTTGGTCCGCCCGAAACAGGTTGGCCAGCGTGAATAACATCGCCAGTTGGTTATCGTTTTTCAGCAACCCCTTGTATCTGGCTTTCACGAAGCCGAACTGTCGCTTGATGATGCGAAATGGGTGCTCCACCTTGGCCCGGATGCTGGCTTTCATGTATTCGATGTTGATGGCCGTTTTGTTCTTGCGTGGATGCTGTTTCAAGGTTCTTACCTTGCCGGGGCGCTCGGCGATCAGCCAGTCCACATCCACCTCGGCCAGCTCCTCGCGCTGTGGCGCCCCTTGGTAGCCGGCATCGGCTGAGACAAATTGCTCCTCTCCATGCAGCAGATTACCCAGCTGATTGAGGTCATGCTCGTTGGCCGCGGTGGTGACTAGGCTGTGGGTCAGGCCACTCTTGGCATCGACACCAATGTGGGCCTTCATGCCAAAGTGCCACTGATTGCCTTTCTTGGTCTGATGCATCTCCGGATCGCGTTGCTGCTCTTTGTTCTTGGTCGAGCTGGGTGCCTCAATGATGGTGGCATCGACCAAGGTGCCTTGAGTCATCATGACGCCTGCTTCGGCCAGCCAGCGATTGATGGTCTTGAACAATTGGCGGGCCAGTTGATGCTGCTCCAGCAGGTGGCGGAAATTCATGATGGTGGTGCGGTCAGGCAAGGCGCTATCCAGGGATAACCGGGCAAACCGACGCATGGAGGCGATTTCGTACAGAGCATCTTCCATCGCGCCATCGCTCAGGTTGTACCAATGCTGCATGCAGTGAATGCGTAGCATGGTTTCCAGCGGATAAGGTCGCCGGCCATTACCAGCCTTGGGGTAAAACGGCTCGATGACTTCCACCATGTTTTGCCATGGCAGAATCTGCTCCATACGGGACAAGAAAATCTCTTTTCTGGTCTGACGGCGCTTACTGCTGAATTCACTGTCGGCGAAGGTAAGTTGATGACTCATGATGAACCCTGTTCCATGGCTCCAGATGACAAACATGATCTCATATCAGGGACTTGTTCGCACCTTCCCTAATACTCCCACTGCTTTCGCAACATCTATCGAACTGCCTCCGCCGAGCGCCACAATACTCGTTGCACCACATTTCTTGTAGACCGCAGTTGCTTCATTTACGACGTCTACGGTCGGATTCGGAATTACTCCCAACCAGGTGGTATGATGAATTCCCGCTGAAGCAATAATATCTTCTATCTTTTTTACTACCCCAAGACCTTCGAGACCGGGGTCGGAAATCAAGAGCACATTTTCAGAATGATTTTCCTTTAAGATTTGCGGCAGTTTATTTAGGCAGCCGATACCAAACTCAATGCTTTGCGGTATTTTAAAGTTAAAGCTTTTCATCATCTTCCCTTCTATTTTCAGTAATTAAAAGATATGAATATCTCTTCTTCCCCTGCCCTAAAAATCATAAATTTGGCCTGGGCGTACTTATTTCATAAAATCTGAGAGTTGGCTGAACGCAGGCCAAAATTTCAAGCATGTATAACCGACAATCACCACAAATATGATATGGATGAGAGCCATCAGGCTTCCTCCTTTGAACATAGCCCTGGCATCCAGACCATAGGCTACAGGGATTGCCCGAACGCTGATGGGCAGCATAAATTCTGCGTTGAAGGCCATCACGGTAATAAACCAGTAGGGAATAGGATTCAAACCAAGCTTGGTGGTAAATCCAAGGACAATAGGCAGTACGACAGCGGCTGAGGCAGTTGAGTTTGTTGATTCAGAAATGATGCGGGCCAGAACCACAAATACAATGATGGTAAGCAGTCCGCCATCGAGCGATAGTTGTGAGATAAGACTGGCGATTCCAACGCTTGCACCAGAGTCATTCACCAATTTTCCTAACGCTAAACCACCGCCAAAGAGAATCAGCATTCCCCACATGGTCTCTTGTTGCGCCATCTCCCAGGTCAGCATCGGTCCTTTTTTGACCGTAGTTATCACAAAGCAGAGGCAACCAAGAATCAGATATAAATGAGCAGGGGACAGTGCTGGAAAAATAGGTGCATACAGAGGACGCGCAAAAGCGCCAATCAGGCCTAAAATGAACAGCGAAGCACAGACTTTCTCATCACGCGTCATCGGTCCGAGTTCGCGGTAATTCTTTTCAAAGTACTCGCGCGTTCCATTTAGCATTTTAACTTTCATCGGCATCAGCAGCATACAGGCAAGGCTGACAGTCGAAATAATGATGTAAAACGGTGCCATACGAATGAGCCAGTCAACGTACATAAACTCGTGACCAATACGCTCTTCAAGAATTGAGATAGCCGCAAGGTTCATCGCCCCCCCCAGAGGACTCCCTACACCACCAATACCAACCCCCCAGCCAATCGCCAACAGGATTGGAACCGCTGGTTTACATGAAGGTATATCGTCATAACCTGACGCTGCCAGCATGGCGATAGCTATAGGTGTAAACAATGCGCAAACCATCACATTCGGGAGAATGGTTGAAGCGACGATGCTGGCAAGCAACCAGACCGTAATCTGCGACTTCATTGATGGCCCGATGAGAGAAAGAACTTTTAAAGCAACCCGTCGATCTAAACCAATCGAAGCCCAGGGGATGCACAGCAGTCCCGAACCAAAAATAAGGATGATGCTATCGGACCAATACTGGGCCGTAATGCTCCCCATCGGCACAATATTAAAGAGCGCGTTGATAATAATTGGCAGGAGGCTGGTTACAGCAACATGCACCGGGCGGGTAACCCACCAAAAGATCATCCACAGCAAGGTACCGACAGCCTGTGCGCCTGGGGTTGTCAGGTTATGTGAAAAAAGCAGGATAGCCACAATAAAAATGATAGGGCCGCTTAAGAGATATACCAAGCGTCGTGAGTTATTCATAGCATATCCCCAGCGTCAATCCTTTCAGTTGTAGGCCAATAGATGCACATGTGTTTAAAAAACGTAATTATATAGATACGAAAAATCGCAACTTCATATCAATAAAAGTAAATTTATTCTTTTCTACGAAGTGCATCACATTTAGCAAAAACGATTCAGTTGTTTTTCAAAAAAAAGCCCAGCCAATGTCACCACTGTATTTAAAATGTATCTACATTGTTGAGGAGTATATGTCGCACAGCTATACCGACTAACATGAAAAAATAAATTAACCCTTATATATCAAAACCATATCAAAAATTAAAAATCAAAAAAAGCAGCTATCCTTACTATTTTCTATAGGGAGAACTCCCTATTTTATAAAGATCATGCGCTATATCTCTTATTGAAGAGTGAAATCCAAAACAAAGTGACGCCGTCTCTATCAGTAATATAAATAAAATGTGAGATACTTTGTTGTGTATTTTTTATATATAGAATAAATAATTGTTGCATGCATTGATTAAATATCATGAGACAAGGTGGAAAAGGTCAGTTAATTCTCAGCAGTTAGCCCGACAAGCGCTTTGCTGGTCAGTAACTATTTTAATCCTGGACACTCGCTGGCAGGTGAAGTGGCTTATGAAGATTTGCGTACCGTCGATTTTCTCAGCAGCTTAAAAGGGGTCAACGACGCCTTCGCCAAAGTCCATAAAGTATGGGCATCGCAAAATACGTAGGGCTGGAAACGAAAACGTGGCCAGAACTTGACCACGTTTTTTATAAAGCGCAACAGGACGAGGTTTTCCCATGGCTTGATAAGTGGCTCAAATCCTGAGCCTGATACACATTACTTTGCGTTACGCAAAACCTGTAGGCAGCGCTTAAGCTGATTATCTAAAGGCGCTTCGACACGCATAACTTCCCCGGTTCCCGGATGCGTAAATTTCAGCGCTGCGGCATGCAGGAACAGACGGTTAAGGCCGGTTCCTGCCAGTTGCTTGTCGAATTCACGGTCGCCGTAACGATCGTCAAAGGCTATCGGGTGACCGGCATATTGTGTATGCACACGAATCTGATGGGTACGACCGGTTACCGGGCTACAGCGCACTAGCGTCGCATGGGTATAACGTTCTTCCACCTTAAAACGGGTCTCTGAAGGTTTGCCCTCCTGATTGACCCGAACAATACGCTCGCCACTTTGCAGAATATTTTTCAGCAGAGGAGCCTGCACCACTTTGGTATGCGACTGCCACTGTCCGCGCACCAGGGCCAGATAATCTTTCTGCATTCCTTTATCGCGCAGTTGCTCATGCAGCGAACGCAGCGCTGAACGCTTTTTCGCAACCAGCAAAACGCCAGACGTATCCCGATCGAGACGATGAACCAGTTCCAGGAAGCGAGCCTCCGGGCGCAACGCACGCAGACCTTCGATCACGCCAAAGCTCAGACCGCTACCGCCATGCACCGCTGTACCTGAAGGCTTATTGAGCACCAGAATGTGATCATCTTCATAGAGAATGACGTCCGCCAGGGCGGCCACTTTTTGCAGATGCGGGGATACTGCTTCTTCTTCCCTTTCCGCCACCCGCACCGGAGGGATACGAACTTCGTCACCGGCTTCCAGTTTGTATTCCGGCTTAACACGTTTTTTGTTCACCCGCACCTCGCCTTTACGCAAGATGCGATAAATCATGCTCTTCGGTACGCCTTTGAGTTGCGTACGCAAAAAGTTGTCGATACGTTGTCCTGCGTCATCATCCGCAATGGCAACCATTTTTACGCTTGGGGTCTCAGTTTTCATGGTGCGCGATTCTAAATAGCCCGACGCATTAGCGCCACTCATTTTTATATGCTTATATTTATCATTATCTGGATTGCATCGCATGCTTCATCGTCGTTTTGTTTGTTATTAGAACAATCTGTATACGCTGGTGAAGAAACTGTGAGTAACCGGATGATAAAAGGTAAAAGTCAACTTGCTATAACAAGCTTAGCAATGGAATAATGATGCAGTTTTCCGTGCTGAACCTTGTTAGAACAAGAAATTAGCGGAATGACCAATTTTGTCTGACCGATCATCCACGCAGCAATGGCGTAAGACGTATTGATCTTTCAGACAGTTAGCGGGCTGCGGGTTGCAGTCCTTACCGGTACAGGCTCTATGGATTTTACGTCGCAGGAAGGCGTCAACTCCGGGATTCCCGGGAGCTCATCTGAGTCAAATGATTGAGATGAGCAGGTTAAGCCAACACGCCTGCAACGTGAAAAACAATGGGTATAAATGGAATCTTCTCTGGTGATACATCCCAGGCAGTTCCCCTGATAATTGCACTGTGTTTCCGTTTGAAATACAGGCGACCGACACTCTGCGCCTCTTAAGCGCGCGACAACCGTGAGGTTGGCGACGTGAACCAGACTCGAGGCCATCGGTTTCCCCCGGTAAGGCGTTACTCTGCCCGTAGCTTAGTCGTCAATGTAAGAATAATGAGTAAGTTACGATGAAAAGAATGTTAATCAACGCAACTCAGCAGGAAGAGTTGCGCGTCGCCCTTGTTGATGGGCAGCGCCTGTACGACCTGGATATTGAAAGCCCCGGGCACGAACAGAAAAAAGCGAACATCTACAAAGGCAAAATCACTCGCATTGAACCTAGCCTCGAAGCCGCGTTTGTTGATTACGGTGCCGAGCGTCATGGTTTCCTCCCCCTCAAAGAAATCGCCCGCGAATACTTCCCTGCCAACTACAACTCTCATGGCCGCCCTAACATTAAGGACGTGCTGCGTGAAGGCCAGGAAGTGATCGTTCAGATTGATAAAGAAGAGCGTGGCAACAAAGGGGCCGCCCTCACCACCTTTATCAGCCTGGCGGGTAGCTATCTGGTGCTGATGCCGAACAACCCACGCGCTGGCGGTATTTCACGCCGTATCGAGGGTGACGATCGTACCGAGTTAAAAGAAGCGCTGGCTAGTCTTGAGCTGCCAGAAGGCATGGGGCTTATCGTACGCACCGCAGGCGTCGGCAAATCCGCTGAAGCTCTGCAGTGGGACTTAAGTTTCCGCCTGAAGCACTGGGAAGCTATCAAGAAAGCAGCCGAAAGCCGCCCTGCGCCATTTCTGATCCACCAGGAAAGCAACGTTATCGTGCGCGCTTTCCGTGATTACCTGCGTCAGGATATTGGCGAAATCCTTATCGACAACCCGAAAGTGCTTGAGCTGGCTCGCCAGCATATCGCAGCGCTGGGCCGTCCGGATTTCAGCAGCAAAATCAAACTGTACACCGGTGAAATCCCGTTGTTCAGTCACTATCAGATTGAGTCACAGATTGAATCTGCTTTCCAGCGTGAAGTTCGCCTGCCTTCCGGCGGTTCTATCGTTATCGATAGCACCGAAGCACTGACCGCAATTGATATCAACTCCGCACGCGCGACCCGCGGCGGCGATATCGAAGAAACCGCGTTCAACACTAACCTGGAAGCAGCGGATGAAATCGCTCGCCAACTGCGCCTGCGTGACCTCGGCGGCCTGATCGTTATCGACTTCATCGACATGACGCCAGTACGCCACCAGCGCGCGGTTGAAAACCGCCTGCGCGAAGCGGTGCGCCAGGATCGTGCGCGTATTCAGATCAGCCACATTTCTCGCTTTGGTCTGCTGGAGATGTCCCGTCAGCGCCTGAGCCCATCGCTTGGCGAGTCCAGCCATCACGTCTGCCCGCGCTGTTCAGGCACCGGAACAGTACGTGACAACGAGTCGCTGTCGCTCTCCATTCTTCGTCTGATTGAAGAAGAAGCGCTGAAAGAGAACACCAAAGAAGTCCACGCTATCGTGCCGGTACCGATTGCTTCTTACCTGCTGAACGAAAAACGTGCTGCGGTAAGCGCCATTGAAACTCGTCAGACCGATATACGCGTCATCATCGTCCCGAACGATGAGATGCAAACCCCGCACTACTCTGTACTGCGCGTGCGTAAAGGTGAAGAAACCTCGACTCTGAGCTATCTGCTGCCGAAACTGCACGAAGAAGAGATGGCGATGCCTTCTGATGAAGAGCCGCCAGAGCGCAAGCTTCCAGAACAACCTGCACTGGCTGCTTTTGTGATGCCAGATGCACCGCCTGCTCCTGCACAGGATGAACCAACCAGCTCACCAGCGGCTAGCACTCCAGCGGCATCTGCTACGCCTAAAGCGGCTGCACCGGCTCAGCCTGGCCTGGTATCGCGCTTCTTCAGCGCGTTGAAAAACATGTTCTCCGGCGCAGAAGAAGCCAAACCAGCGGAAGTTCAGGTAGAAGCTAAAGCGGAAGAGAAAACAGAACGTCAGCAAGAGCGCCGTAAACCGCGTTCGAATAACCGACGCGATCGCAACGATCGTCGCGATAATCGTGACAATCGTGATAACCGGGACAATCGTGCTGATAACGGCGAAGGTCGGGAGTCTCGCGAGTCTCGCGAAGAAAACCGCCGCAATCGCCGCGAGAAGCAGCAGAACGTCGAGGCGCGTGAACCTCGCCAGACTACCGGTGAAGATGCGGAGAAAGGCAAAGTCCGTGACGAGCAACAACCTCGTCGCGAGCGTAACCGTCGTCGTAATGATGATAAACGTCAGGCTCCACAAGAAGCGAAAACACAGGCTCTTGAAGAACCTGTCGTGCAGGAAAGCGAGCAGGAAGAACGCGTTCAGACAATGCCACGTCGCAAACCGCGCCAGTTGGCACAGAAGGTTCGTGTTGAATCTGCTGCTGCCGAGCAGGTTGTTGAAACGGTTGAAGCTGCGCAGCCGGAAATCGTCGCGCCGCGTACGGAGCTAGCAAAAGTCGATCTGCCAGCGGTTGTTGTTGAAACTGTCGCTGAGAACGACGAAAGCATTGATACACGCGAAGCCGATGCTCGTGAATCTAACGGTATGCCGCGCCGCTCACGTCGCTCCCCTCGCCATCTGCGCGTAAGTGGTCAGCGTCGTCGTCGCTATCGTGACGAGCGTTACCCGACTCAATCCCCGATGCCGCTCACTGTAGCCTGTGCATCGCCGGAAATGGCGTCAGGTAAGGTGTGGATCCGTTACCCAGTCGTTCGCCCGCAGGACCCGCAGCAAGAAGAAGCTCAGGTTCAGGAGTTCACGACTGCAGCGGTAGAACCTGTTGTTTTGCCAGCTGTTGTTGCAGAACCTGTTGTCGCTGAAGTTGTGACACCGGCGGTGGTCGAAGAGAGCGTTGCGGAGCAGGTCATTACCGCTGAGCCGCAAGTCGCCATCAGCGAACCTGAAGTTCCGGTTGTCGAAACAACTCATCCGGAAGTTATCGCCGCGCCGGTTGATGAACAGCCGCAGCTGATCGCGTCAACAGATGAGGTCGTGGCTGAAACTGTCGTCGCTGAAGCCGTAGAAGCAGTTACAGAACAAACTGTCGAACCAGAAGAGCTGGTGGTTGCAGAAGAACCTGCCGCAGTAGAAGACGTTGCTGTGGTAGAAGAAATTCCTGTAACTGCGCAGCCAGCACCTGTAGCAGAACCGGTTGTTGAAGCTGAGTCTGAAGCGGTTGTTGTTGCCCCGGTTGTCGTTGTAGCTAATCGCAGCGCTACCGCGCCGATGACGCGCGCACCTGCACCAGCTTATGAGTCGGAAGCACCGCGCCACAGTGACTGGGTCCGTCCGGACTTCGCCTTTGATGGTAAGGGTGCGGCAGGCGGACACAGTGCAACCCACCAGGCGTCAGCTGGGCCTACTCGTCCGCAACCTGTAGAGTAAGTCCCGCACCTAAAAAGACCGGCCTTTGTGCCGGTCTTTTTTTATTCCCCTTTCGGCTGCTGCATCCCTGCTACCTGCGGCATCACCTCTCGCATCAAATCAAGAAACTTACGCAGCCGTGTCGGATAATAACGCGCCCACGGATAAACCAGATGCACCGGTAGCGAAGAAGCTCTCCACTGCGGAAACAGTTCAACCAGCCGCCCGACGGCAATATCTTCCGCAACTGCCCAGCTTGAGACTATCGCTACTCCCAGCCCAGCCAGCGCGGTATTGCGTGCCACATGTACGCTATCGGTACTCAGACAGGGGGCAATAGCAAAGGTAATTTGCCGACCGTCGGTCTCAGATTGCAGCATCACTTCATGCTGATAAAATGTACTGATTGCTACCCACGGCAGTGCCGACATCTCCTGTGGAGTCTTTAAGGTCGGAGAGTTCGCCAGTAATGACGGTGAGGCAACAACGCTACGTGGAACCACAGCCAACTGTACCGACACCGTCGCTGGATCGACTTCAGCGCCTACACGAATCGCGCAGTCGATACCGTCACTGAGAAAGTCTACTGTCTTATCATTCAGCATCCACTCCACTGACAGCTGCGGGTAGCGCTGTAGAAATCCGACTAATGGTCCTAATAGTTGCTGCTGACCAAACGCGTGTGGCGCCCTTACCCGCAATACGCCAACCGGCCGATCGTCCGTAATGCGTAGATCGTCTTCCAGTGCCAGCCAGGCATCTACAACCTGCCGCGCATGCTGATAACAGCGCTCACCGTCATCGGTTAACTTCATCGCATGGGTGGTACGTAGAATCAGCTTCGCGCCAAGCAGGCCTTCCAGAGACTGTAATCGTCGACTTACCGTTGCCTGAGTCGTATTCATCTGTACAGCTGCCGCTGAGAGAGAACCAGCCTCAACGATACGAATAAAAGTTCGCATCAGTTCTATACGATCTATACGCTCCTGCTTCTTCATTTTTCTTTTGCCTATACGCTATACGTATAACCGTTTTACCACCGGTCTATCTACCACGCCAACCCTATTCCGGGAAAAATAGCGCCATCGCTTCTACGAGGAATTCATCATGACACCAACTCCACTCACTTCTCGCGCCGCCGGATGGGTTATTTTTATACTCGCCCTGGGCGCAGGCTTCAGCGTCGCCTCAATCTATTACGCTCAACCGCTACTGCCGCTGATGGGGGCTAACCTGCATCTGAGCATAGAGGGTATGGGGCTGGTTCCAACCCTAACGCAAGCGGGCTACGCGCTGGGCATTCTTTTTCTTCTCCCGCTTGGCGACCGCCACGATCGCAGGACGCTGATTCTGATGAAAAGCGTCGCACTGGCAGTGCTTTTGCTGTTGTGTAGCCTGACTGGCCAACTGACTTCACTGTTGGTTGTCAGCCTGCTTATCGGCATGGCGGCAACAATGGCCCAGGATATCGTACCGGCTGCGGCCATCCTGGCTCCGGCGGGCAAACAAGGGAAAATGGTGGGCACGGTTATGACCGGCCTGCTGCTGGGGATCCTGCTCTCGCGAACCGTCAGCGGATTAGTCGGTGCCCTGTTCGGCTGGAGAGTGATGTATCAGGCCGCAGCTGTCAGTATCGCGCTGATTGGCCTGGTCATGTGGCGCGTGCTGCCACGCTTTGAAATTCACTCAACCCTAAGCTACCCGCAGTTGATGAAATCTATGGCGCATCTGTGGCAACGCTATCCGGCACTGCGTCGCGCCGCATTTGCTCAGGGTTTCCTTTCTATTGCCTTCAGCGCATTCTGGTCAACGCTGGCGGTCATGTTGCTGGCGCATTATCAAATGGGGAGCGCGGTAGCCGGCGGGTTTGGTATTGCCGGTGCCGCCGGGGCGCTCGCCGCACCGCTGGCCGGCGGCCTCGCCGATAAATTTGGGGCAGAAAAGGTCACACAATTGGGTGCCGCACTGGTTACCATCTCTTTTGCTCTGATGTTCCTGCTACCGATACTGCCGCCGCACGGCCAGCTGATCCTGATAGCCATCTCGGCTATCGGCTTTGACCTCGGGTTGCAATCGAGCCTCGTGGCCCACCAGAATCTGGTTTATGGTCTGGAACCTCAGGCACGTGGTCGCCTGAACGCGCTGCTGTTCACCGGGGTATTTATTGGTATGTCACTGGGCTCCGTCCTGGGCAGCAAACTGTATGTAGCGGCGGGCTGGAGTGGCGTGGTGACGCTGGCGGTCATTACCGGTGCGATTGCTCTTGGGATCCGCTTGCTGGAAAGCGCCCGGGTCGTCTCGGCACAGCGTACCGTTAGGTAAAAAAAGCCGCTCTGCATAGATTGCAGAGCGGCTTTTTATTCTGGTCAACCGGCTCAGACCGTGCGCCGAGCGAACTCTTTCACGCGAAAGCCCAGCAGCAATAGCGTCGCGAAGTAGGCAATGACGCCAACCGCAACAACCGCCATCAAACGCAGCAGACGCAATGGCATCGTCCCCAGCGACCACTCAGGCATCACGTACATCATGCCGAGCAGCGCCGCAGCCATCACCACTACCGCAACCACCAAGCGCAACAGGAACAGGAACCAGCCCGGCTGAGGAGTGAAAATTTTCTGCTTGCGCAATTGCCAGTACAACAATGCGGCGTTAAGGCAGGCAGCCAGGCCAATCGATAATGACAGACCCGCGTGCTTCAGTGGGCCAATAAATGCCAGGTTCATTACCTGCGTCATAATAAGCGTGACTATCGCTATTTTTACCGGCGTTTTGATGTCCTGACGCGAATAGAAGCCGGGAGCCAGCACTTTCACAACAATCAGTCCCATCAGGCCAACGGAATATGCCACCAACGCACGTTGCGTCATCGCCGCATCAAAGGCGGTAAATTTGCCATACTGGAACAACGCAACGGTAAGCGGCTTGGCAAGTATCCCTAACGCCACTGCGCTGGGCAGCGCGAGCAGGAAACACAGGCGCAATCCCCAATCCATCAACCGGCAGTACTCATCATGGTTGCCGCTGGCGAAACTCTTGGACAGCGAAGGCAGGAGGATGGTCCCTAGCGCCACACCCAGCACGCCGGATGGGAACTCCATCAGGCGATCGGCGTAATACATCCAGGAAACGGACCCGGAGACCAAAAACGAGGCAAAAATAGTGTTAATGATCAGAGATATCTGGCTGACGGATACGCCAAGAATTGCCGGACCCATCTGCTTAACTACCCGTACGGCTCCCGCATCTTTGAGATTAATTCGCGGTAGCACCAGCATACCGATTTTTTTCAAGTGCGGCAGCTGATAGGCGAGCTGCAAAACACCGCCAACCGTCACCGCCCACGCCATGGCCAGCATCGGCGGATTAAAGTACGGCGCAGCAAACAACGCAAAACCAATCATGCTCACGTTGAGGAAAGTTGGGGCAAAAGCAGGTACCGAAAAACGGTTCCAGGTGTTGAGAATCGCCCCAACCAAAGAAGCCAGTGAAATCAACAGAATATAGGGGAAAGTGATGCGCAGCAGCTGAGTCGTCAGCAAGAACTTATCAGGCGAATCAGCAAACCCTGGCGCCGTCACGGTAATCACCCACGGTGCCGCAAGCATACCGGCAACGGTCACCAAAGCCAGTATCAGCGTCAGTAACCCAGAGACATAGGATACAAAAACGCGAGTCGCGTCTTCGCCCTGCTTGCTTTTATATTCGGCAAGAATTGGCACAAAAGCCTGAGAGAACGCGCCCTCAGCAAAAATACGCCGTAAAAGGTTTGGCAACTTGAACGCGACGAAGAAGGCATCGGTTGCCATTCCTGCACCAAAAATACGAGCGACAATCGCATCACGCGCAAAACCCAACACGCGCGAAAACATGGTCATCGAACTGACTGCCGCCAGTGATTTTAAAAGATTCATTAACGTGTAATTCCACAACCCTGGAGTAAAACGCCCGCAAATGCGGGCGCTGGAAAGTGGCGATAGTCTACCGAGTTCATGATGAAATACTACTGCCAGATGTTACAACGGGTTATTCACTCATCGCCTCGCGCCAGAGTTTTTCCACAATGCGCTGGGCCAACAGCGCCTGTTCGCCTGCGGTTTCGGGAACCGTCTGATTTTGCACACATTCAATAAAATGGCGCGCACAGCCGGCAAATCCACGTTGTTCCAGAGTCGTTTGCCAGCCGGGAACCGGACGTTGTATTACGCCGAGCCCACGCTCTTCTTGCCACTCTCGCATATCCCGCACTTCATAGAGTCCACCGTCGGTCACCGCCTGCACCCACTCCCGCTGGCTACCGCCGCGACGGTGCATGCTGGTTGTGACCTGAATTTGTGCGGAGCTGAAATGATGTTCCGCGTAAAGCATTTCACCTTGCGCCGTCGTTTGCAGCGTTCCGCTGCTCAAACGCACCTTATCACCTGCCAGCCACAATGCTGTATCGACAACATGTAAATAGTCATCCAACAGAGTAAAGCGCAGATCGTGGCCCACGCTGTCGCTGCGGTGCTTATCCATTCGCAGCGAGGCCGCATTGCTCAATTGCGCTTTTAGTTCACGATACAGCGGCGCAAAACGACGGTTAAAACCCACCATCAGCGTTAGGTTACGCCGGGCTGCCAGTTCTACCAGCGACTCCGCATCGCTAAGCTTATCCGCCAGCGGTTTATCAACGCAGACATGAACTCCAGCATTGAGCAGTTGGCTCACAATTTCATAATGTGAAGCCGTTGAAGTGTGCACGAATACAGCGTCACACTGTGCTGCCAGTTGCTCTAGTGAATCGGCATAGGGAATACGCCAGGTTTCGCAGACAGGCAACGCTTTTTCTTTTCCACGGGACCACGCCGCCTGTAGCGTCCAGCCGTCCGCGGCCCCCAGCACCGGCAGCCAGGCCTTTTGTGCGATCCCCCCTAAACCAACAACACCTACGCGTAGTTTTGCCGACATGCTTAATCTCCCAGATGAGCCAGCAGTGAATCCAGCCGCGCTTTTAGCTCTGCCACTTCCTCTTCCAGAACCTCAACACGGGCCTGAAGATCATCACCCGGCGGTGAAACGGCTTCCACTGCGGTGATAAGTGAATCCATATCATCGCAGAAGAGATGCATATAGCGACTTTCACGTTTTCCCGGCTCACGCGGCAAGCGCGCGACATACGGACCGTCTTCGCGTTTAGCCAGGTTTTCAAGAACGTTTTCAACTTCCGCCATATCGCTGAACTCATGCATCCGTTGTGCTCGTCCCCGGAGTTCACCAGGCGTCTGCGCGCCGCGCAAAAGTAGTGTGGTGACGATAGCCACCTCGGCAGAGGTTAATTTCAGATCGCCAAACTCAGAGTTGCAGAAACGTTGTTCATATTTGGTCACCCGGTTGCCGAACCCACTCACCGTGCGCAAGTAGTGCCGTTTCACTAGCGTATCAAGGAGGTCCTGAACATCGCTCTCACTTAACGACATCACCGGCTCACGGTTCGTTTTCTGATTACACGCGGTCACGACCGCATTAACCGATAGAGGATATTGCTCCGGCGTGGTGACCTGTTTTTCCAACAGGCAGCCAATGACGCGCGCTTCATGCGCGGTTAACTGATATTTCATGGTGTCTCCTTAGCGACCCGGGATCCAGTCCGGTGTCGTCAACGCCGTCAATACATGATCGCGCCACTGCCCATCGATCAGCAGATAATCTTTGGCGTAACCCTCTTTTTCAAAGCCCAAACGCGCCAGTAAATCGCCGCTGCGCTGATTATGCGGCATATAGTTTGCCATTATGCGGTGGATATGTTGCGTGCGTTGCATATAGCGAATGGCCGAAGTTAATGCTTCGAACATCAGTCCCTGTCCCTGCCTTTTCTCACCGATGGAATAACCGAGATAACAGGCGTGAAACGACCCGCGCACGACATTGGAAAAATTCGCCACGCCGACAATTTCTTTTTCTTCCTCATCAAGCAGAGCAAAATAAAATGCCGAACCTTGCTTATGAAACTCCGAGATCATCGACAAACGCGCCTGCCAACCGGAAGGGTAACAGTGGCTGTCATCGCGCACTGGCTCCCAGGGTTTTAAGAACCCTTTATTCTCCGCGTAATAATCGGCCAGACGCCAGGCGTCACGATCGTGAACCAGGCGTACCACCAGCCGGTCCGTCGTCAAACGCACCTTCGGTACGTTACTGCGATAGCCAAACATTCCCCTCTCCTGTTCCCCTGACGCAATACTTGCTCACTTTACTATACCTGTCCTGCGCGGCAGTGTGAAAACAGCAACATACCATTTTCTGCACCACCTCCGCTTTTCGATGAATAGCCTCTATCGTTCTTGCATTTTGATAAAAAAATATTGTCGCAAGTTAGCTGGGAAAATAACCTTCTACCCCGCAGAATGTCAGAGCTTATCCTTATTTTTCCCTGGAGGGGAAATGTCCCGCGTATCGCAGGCACGGAGCCTGGGTAAATATTTCCTGTTAGTCGATAACATGCTGGTGGTGCTCGGCTTTTTTGTCGTATTTCCGCTGATCTCTATTCGCTTTGTCGATCAAATGGGCTGGGCAGCACTCATGGTCGGGATCGCGCTCGGCCTGCGCCAGCTGGTGCAGCAAGGATTAGGTATCTTTGGCGGCGCGGTTGCCGACCGTTTCGGCGCCAAACCCATGATTGTCACCGGCATGCTGATGCGAGCCGGCGGTTTTGCTGCCATGGCCGTCGCCCATGAACCGTGGGTATTATGGCTATCCTGCATTCTCTCCGGCCTTGGCGGCACCCTATTCGACCCGCCGCGAGCAGCCCTGGTGGTCAAACTTGTGCGCCCGCATCAGCGCGGCCGCTTTTTCTCTATTCTGATGATGCAGGACAGCGCAGGAGCGGTAATCGGCGCGCTGTTAGGCAGCTGGCTGTTGCAATATGATTTTCGTCTGGTTTGTAGCGCCGGGGCTGCGTTGTTCATCGTCTGTGCGGCATTTAACGCCTGGTATCTTCCCGCCTGGAAACTCTCTACGGTGAAAACACCCGTGCGTGAAGGGCTGGGTCGGGTACTCCGTGACAAACGCTTTGTCACCTATGTTCTGACGCTGACGGGCTACTATATGCTGGCGGTTCAGGTCATGTTAATGCTGCCAATCATGGTCAACGACATTGCCGGTTCTCCATCAGCGGTAAAATGGATGTATGCCATTGAAGCGGCTATTTCACTAACCCTGCTTTATCCGATTGCCCGCTGGAGTGAAAAACGCTTTCGCCTTGAACATCGTTTGATGGCCGGCCTGTTGGTCATGACGCTGGCCATGATGCCGATTGGCTTAAGCAGCAATCTACAGCAACTGTTTACGCTGATTTGCATCTTTTATATAGGTTCTATTATTGCTGAACCTGCACGTGAAACGCTGGGGGCTTCGCTGGCGGATGCCAGAGCCAGAGGTAGCTACATGGGCTTTAGCCGCTTAGGATTAGCCTTTGGCGGTGCCTTCGGTTATGCCGGCGGAGGCTGGCTTTTTGACGCTGGTAAAGCCGCCGGACAACCTGAGCTACCGTGGTTGATGTTAGGCATCATCGGCTTTGCAACGTTTATCGCGCTGTGGTGGCAGTTCAGCCCGAAACGTTCGACCTCAGGAATGCTGGAACCGCGCACCTGAGTTGCCGGACCCTCGTTTCTCTTCCATAATGAATTAAGGACACTCAGTCACTATGGAGGAGAAACGTGAAGTTATATATCTACGATCACTGCCCATTCTGCCTTAAAGCCCGCATGATTTTCGGCCTGAAGAATATCCCCGTCGAACTGATCACGATTCTGGAGGATGATGAATCAACCCCGACCCGAATGATCGGTCAGAAGATGGTGCCTATTCTGCAAAAAGACGACAGTCGCTACATGCCGGAAAGCATGGATATCGTGCATTACGTCGATAAACTGGATCGCCAACCGCTGCTCACCGGCCCGCGTAATCCGGCGATTGAAACTTGGTTGCGTAAAGTCAACACCTATGCCAACCGCCTGCTGATGCCGCGTTTCGCAAAGTCTGCCTTTGATGAATTCTCTACGCCTGAAGCGCGCGCTTATTTTGTGAATAAGAAAGAAGCGTCAATTGGCAGTTTTGCCGATCATCTCGCACATTCCCCCGGGCTGGTTAAGAACATCAGTGACGATCTGCGGGCGCTGGATAAACTGATAGTTCAGCCGAACGCCGTTAATGGGGAACTGTCTGAAGATGATATTCATCTCTTTCCGCTGCTGCGCAGCCTGACGCTGGTCGCAGGTGTGAGCTGGCCAAGTCGCGTCGCCGCCTACCGCGATAATATGGCCAAACAGACGCAGATTAATTTACTGTCATCTATGGCCATTTAGACCTAAGGCAGCGAAAGGTTTGGTCGTTCGCTGCCACCTCGCTTCTTTTTCAGTCTTTTCCGCTAGCACCTCCCGTGCTGGTAGGCCATGCTGCTTTGTGTCAGGATGAACCTATGGCATGACATTAAGGAACCCAATGAAAAAGATGTTTATCGCGGCCGCGCTTATTGTTAGCGGCCTTCTGAGCGGCTGTAACCAGCTTACGCAATATTCAGTTAGCGAGCAGGAAATCAACCAGGCGCTGCAGAAACGTAATCACTTCGCCAAGGATATTGGCCTGCCTGGCGTAGCGGATGCCCACATTGAGCTGAAAAACCTTACCAGCGCCATTGGTCGTGAAGAACCGAACAAAGTGACGCTAAGCGGAGTGGCGAATTTAGATCTGAATTCATTATTCGGTAACCAGAAAGCAACCATTGATCTGAAGCTCAAGGCGCTACCGATATTTAATAAAGAGAAGGGGGCCATTTTCTTGCAGGAGATGGAAGTTGTTGATGCGAGAGTCCACCCTGAGAAGCTGCAGTCTGTCGTCCAAACGCTAATCCCCTATCTCAATCAATCACTACGTAGCTACTTCAATCAACAGCCCGCTTACGTGCTGCGCGAAGATGCCAGCACTGGTGAAGCATTGGCGAAAAAGTATGCTAAAGGTATCGAGGTGAAACCTGGGGAGATCATCATCCCCTTCACCAATTAATTTTTCGGGCGCTTCAGCGCCCGTTTTTTTACGGAAATTGATGCAAAGGAAAACGTTTACGCTTATCCTTAGTGCCCGGCAAAAACAGCCCTGATGACTGAACTTATTAGCCGGAGCCTTCCATGACAGCACAATCCCAGGTATTGAAAATCCGCCGCCCTGACGACTGGCATATTCATCTGCGCGATGACGATATGTTAAAAACCGTCGTGCCTTATACCAGTGAATTTTATGGCCGGGCGATCGTGATGCCGAATCTGGTCCCTCCTGTCACCACAGTAAAAGCCGCCATCGCCTACCGCCAGCGTATTCTTGATGCCGTCCCTGCGGATCATGATTTTACACCGCTAATGACCTGCTATCTGACCGATACACTCGACCCGGCAGAACTGGAACGCGGATTTAACGAGGGCGTGTTTACTGCCGCCAAACTCTATCCGGCCAATGCCACGACCAACTCCAGCCATGGCGTTACCAGCACCGATGCCATCATGCCAGTGCTTGAGCGTATGGAAAAACTGGGCATGCCGCTGCTGGTTCACGGTGAAGTCACCCACTCTGATATCGATATTTTCGACAGAGAAGCACGCTTTATTGACACGGTCATGGATCCTCTGCGCCAGCGTCTGCCCGGCCTGAAGGTTGTCTTCGAACACATCACCACGAAAGACGCCGCTGAGTATGTACGCGATGGTAACGACCTGCTGGCGGCCACCATTACCCCTCAGCATCTGATGTTTAACCGCAACCATATGCTGGTTGGCGGCGTGCGCCCTCACCTATACTGTCTACCGATTTTGAAACGCAATATCCACCAGCAGGCACTGCGTGAACTGGTCGCCAGCGGTTTCAAGCGAGCCTTCCTTGGCACCGACTCCGCGCCGCATGCCCGTCACCGCAAGGAGGCCAGTTGCGGCTGCGCAGGCTGTTTCAACGCGCCAACCGCGTTGGGAAGTTACGCGACGGTGTTTGAAGAGATGAATGCCCTACAGCACTTTGAAGCTTTTTGTTCACTTAATGGCCCACGTTTCTATGGTCTGCCGGTCAACGAAACCTATGTTGAACTGGTGCGTGAGGAAAGCACAGTGGTAGAGAGTATCTCGCTGCCAGGCGATTCACTGGTGCCGTTCCTCGCCGGAGAAACCGTGCGCTGGACGATGAAAAAATAAATCCCGCGCTCCCTGTTGTAAACGTGCAAATGATACTGTATAAATAAACAGTATATTACACAGGGGGCAATTATGCGCATTGAAGTGTCTATCGCCAAATCTACAGCCTTACCCAGCGGCGCCTTAGAAGCGCTGAACAATGAACTCTCGCGGCGTATCGATCAACAGTTCCCTTCGATGTCAAGTCAGGTGACGGTCCGATATGCGGCCAATAACAATTTGTCGGTCATCGGCGGTTTGAAAGAAGATAAAGACCGGATTAGCGAAATCCTGCAAGAAACCTGGGAAAGCGCCGACGATTGGTTTGTCCGCGACTAGTCAATTAAATTTGCTCCCTCATTGTGCAACTTTTTGCCGGGTCGCCCCGGCTTTTTTATTCTTTTCATACTCAGACATTCCCTATTGCCCCCGCTTACACCCTTATAAAATAACGAAGAATGAAGCCTTGTGCGCACAAAAAATCAGCAATCAGTGGTGTATGTATCTCTATTTCGTTTAATTTCTCGAGTT
The DNA here is from genome assembly GCF_014103785.1 of Klebsiella sp. RHBSTW-00215. Taxonomy (NCBI): domain Bacteria; kingdom Pseudomonadati; phylum Pseudomonadota; class Gammaproteobacteria; order Enterobacterales; family Enterobacteriaceae; genus Klebsiella; species Klebsiella sp. RHBSTW-00215. The sequence continues at coordinate 3,948,891 of NZ_JABXQS010000001.1, read as the reverse complement.
TACTCTTGACTACTGATATAATTAATTTGCTTCAGAAAATATGCATTAAACCTCGAGAACTGTTGTCTTTTAACATATGAAGAAGGGGTTATGATGGAAAAGAATAATGAAGTCATCCAGACCCATCCCCTCGTTGGATGGGACATCAGCACCGTGGATAGCTACGATGCGCTGATGTTGCGCCTGCACTACCAAAACCCCGCTCAAGAAAGCAGTAGAGACGCAGAAATTGGCCAGACGCTATGGCTAACAACGGACGTCGCACGTCAGTTTATTTCTATTCTGGAAGCAGGTATTGCGAAGATTGAATCCGGCGAATACCAGGAAAATGAGTATCGCAGACATTAGCAATAACGCACTAATGTCTAAATATTCACTGAACAGGCACCTATGGGTGCCTGAACTATTTTCGGACTTGTATAACAGCGGGTTGTTAATTACCCTGCTAATAAAGCAATAACCCGGAACTCACCATGCAATATGACCTCATCATTATCGGTAGCGGCTCCGTTGGCTCCGCCGCAGGCTATTATGCGCGACAGGCAGGGCTTAACGTTCTGATGATAGATTCACATCAGCCTCCACATCAGGAAGGCAGCCATCACGGTAACACGCGCCTCATTCGTCACGCCTATGGCGAAGGCGAAAGGTATGTCCCTCTGGTGCTACGAGCACAAAAAATGTGGGATGAATTTGCCGCCACCAGCGGTGAAGCCGTTTTTGAACGCACGGGGGTCATTAATCTTGGGCCCGCAAACTCCGAATTTCTGCGCAACGTTGCCAACAGCGCGCGCCAATTCCAGCTCAATATCGAAGAAATGGATGGCCAGGCCGTTATGGCTCGCTGGCCGGAAATCCGTGTACCACATGATTATCAGGCGATATTTGAACCGGCATCCGGTATATTGCGCAGCGAGCTGGCTATTGAGACCTGGATCCGCCTCGCCCGTGAAGCGGGCGCGGCCCAGCTATTCAATTGCCCGGTCTCCGCCATTCATCATCAACCGAACGGTATAACCGTAGAAACAGTAGATGGTGAATACAGCGGTAAAAAACTGCTAGTCAGCGCCGGAACCTGGGCCACTCGCCTGCTACCAAATCTGCCTGTTCAACCGGTCAGAAAGATTTTTGCCTGGTTTCAGGCCGATGGCCGCTACAGTACCAAGAATAACTTCCCGGCGTTTACGGGCGAATTACCCAATGGCGATCAATATTACGGTTTCCCGGCCGAAGACAATGAGTTGAAAATAGGCAAACATAACGGGGGGCAGCTCATTTCAGCCCCCGAAGAGCGCGTACCCTTCGGCGCTGTTGCTACTGATGGCTCCGAATCTTTCAACTTTCTGCGCAACGTATTGCCCGGTATCGGCGGCTGTCTCCATGGCGCATCCTGTACCTACGATAATACGGCTGATGAAGACTTCATTATTGATACTCTTCCCGAACAGCCCAATACGCTCTTGATTACCGGGTTAAGCGGACACGGCTTTAAATTCGCTCCGGTACTGGGAGAACTTGCCGTACAGTTCGCACTTGGTGAACCTTCTGAGTTTGATCTGACACCCTTTTTGCTGGCTCGCTTTCAGCAATAATAGCCAACTCTGCGGTTCTGCAACCGTGCCAAAAACAACGGCCTCGATTGAGGCCGTTAATCATTGAGAGATTTTATGCGTCGCCTGTTTGAATTACTGGTTAACAACGTCCGCGAGCATTTTATGATTTATCTGGCGCTGTGGCTTCTACTGGCGATTATCGATCTCATCTGGTTATGGTTTTTCTGAAGACTCAGGATCCGGGATCCCTAACCTGGTGTTCAGACGACCGCGAGATTTATTGAAGATTTTATTGCCATTTTCGCGCCCGGCACGCAGTTTCCGCTGCTCCTCTTCCGGCAGCTTATGCTCTTCCATACAGGCTTCGCTGCAGCACCCGGCAAATTTTTCCGCGCAGTCCGGACACTGAATAAACAGCAGGTGACAGCCATCGTTCAGACAGTTGGTATGGCTATCGCAGGATGTACCGCACTGATGACAATGAGCGATCACATCGTCTGAGATCCGCTCGCCCATACGCTCATCAAAAACAAAATTCTTACCGACAAAGCGTACCGGGAGCCCCTGCTCGCGGGCGCGGCGGGCGTACTCGATTATACCGCCTTCAATATGCCAGACTTTACTGAAGCCGTTATGCTTCATCCAGGCGCTGGCTTTTTCACAGCGAATCCCGCCGGTGCAGTACATAACGATCTTTTTATCTTTATGTTCCTGCATCATTTCGACGGCTTTCGGCAACTGATCGCGGAAAGTATCCGCTGGAATTTCCAGCGCATTATCAAAATGACCAACTTCGAATTCGTAATGGTTACGCATATCGATAAAGACCGCGTCTGGATCATCAAGCATCGCATTCACTTCCGCGGCCTTCAGATAATCTCCCACGTCTGAAGCATCAAACGTTGGATCATCAATACCGTCAGCGACAATGCGGTCACGAACTTTGAGGCGCAGAACCCAGAAGGATTTACCATCGTCGTCCAGGGCGATATTGAGGCGCAGGCCTTTCAGTGCCGGGTCAAAGCCATACAAAAATTCACGTAACGCATCGACTCGACTCTGCGGAACGCTGATCTGTGCGTTAATACCCTCATGGGCCAGGTAAATGCGTCCAAAAACGTTCAATTTGGTCAGCGCTAGCCACAGCGCATCACGGGTCGCTTTCGGATCGATAATGGTGAAATACTTATAAAATGAGATCGTCGTGCGCGGCTCGGTTTCAGCCAACATTTGCGCTTTTAACGTCTCATTTGAAATGCGGTTATGTAACACTGGCATGGTGTACCTGCTCGGCATAATCAATGGGTCAATAAACGGCGGGCATCATATAGCAAACACCAACAATTTACATCCCCACATTTTGAGCTACATTTCTCTCATCCACATTAATGACTATTAACAATAAATGCCTTCAGAGACTGTCATTTTGGCTGATGTATAAAAAAATGCGATAATGGAACGCGTTGCTTAATAGAACAGGTATGAGATGACCCATTTACCTAAATTTTCTGCAGCGTTGCTGCATCCACGTTATTGGTTACTTTGGTTTGGCGTTGGCCTGCTTTGGTTGGTCGTACAACTTCCTTATCCGGTGATTTACCGCCTTGGTACCGGGCTGGGCCACCTGGCCAGACGCCTGATGCGTCGCCGGGCTAAAATAGCCTCTCGCAATCTGGAACTCTGTTTTCCCGAAATGAGCGAGCAAGAGCGCCGCCGGATGGTGGTTGCCAACTTTGAATCTGTCGGTATGGGTTTAATGGAGACCGGCATGGCCTGGTTCTGGCCAGCCAGGCGTATCGCGCGCTGGACCGATTCCATTGGCGTTGAACATATTCGGGCCGTACAGGCACAGAATCGCGGTATTCTGCTTATTGGCATCCACTTCCTGACGCTGGAGATGGGTGCGCGCATGTTCGGTATGAATGAGCCAGGTATCGGCGTCTACCGCCCAAACGACAATCCGCTTATCGACTGGCTGCAGACGTGGGGGCGATTACGTTCCAACAAAGATATGATTGACCGCAAGGATCTAAAAGGCATGATCCGCGCACTGAAGAGAGGGGATGTGATCTGGTACGCACCGGATCACGATTACGGCCCGGCAGCCAGCGTGTTTGCTCCCTTTTTCGCGGTCGATCAGGCTGCCACAACCTCAGGAACCTGGATGCTGGCAAAAATGTCGAAAGCCTGCATTGTCCCGTTCGTGCCTCGTCGCAAACCTGACGGTAAAGGTTATGAGCTGATTATGCTGCCGCCGGAATGCGATCCGCCCCTGGACGATGCCGAGACAACGGCTATCTGGATGAATAAAATCGTCGAGAAATGCATTCTGATGGCCCCAGAGCAATACATGTGGATGCACCGTCGCTTCAAGACTCGTCCACCTGGCGTCCCCTCTCGTTATTGATCCGGCAAATGCCCCGATCCCACATCTGAGCGCAGATGTAGGGATTGGCGAGCAGACTCTGGACCTGTTTTAGCTTTAAAAGCTGTCGTCCATTGCGACGATCATTTCTCAGGCGCATAATTAGCAAGCTCATATTTTCAATTATTTGACCTGCTTCGCAGGTCAGTGGAATCCTATGCCCTCTGCTGATACCCCGATTAACTGGAAACGCAATCTCACCGTGACCTGGCTCGGCTGCTTTTTAACCGGCGCCGCGTTTAGCCTGGTGATGCCTTTTCTTCCTCTCTACGTTGAACAGCTCGGCGTAACCGGTCATAGCGCCCTCAACATGTGGTCGGGGATAGTCTTCAGTATCACCTTTTTATTCTCTGCAATTGCCTCACCGTTCTGGGGCGGCCTTGCTGATCGTAAAGGGCGCAAAATTATGCTGCTGCGTTCTGCGCTCGGTATGGCTATTGTCATGTTGCTGATGGGGCTGGCGCAGAATATCTGGCAATTTCTGATCTTGCGCGCGCTGTTGGGCCTGTTGGGTGGGTTCATTCCCAATGCCAATGCCCTGATAGCGACCCAAATCCCCCGGCATAAAAGTGGTTGGGCACTTGGTACGCTGTCAACGGGCGCAGTTAGCGGCGCGCTGCTTGGGCCTCTGGCTGGCGGTTTCCTGGCCGACCACTGGGGATTGCGTACCGTCTTTTTTATGACTGCGGCTGTTCTGTTTATCTGCTTCTTGTTTACCCTGTCCCTCATTCGCGAGAATTTCGTCGCGGTCAGCAAAAAAGAGATGCTCAGTGCGAAAGATGTTTTCTCTTCGCTGAAAAATCCCAAACTGGTCCTAAGCCTGTTTGTAACCTCATTAATTATCCAGGTTGCCACTGGCTCAATTGCGCCAATTCTGACGCTATACGTGCGCGATCTGGCCGGTAACGTCAGCAATATTGCGTTCATCAGCGGCATGATTGCCTCGGTACCCGGTATCGCCGCCCTCCTCAGCGCCCCTCGATTAGGGAAGCTCGGCGACCGAATTGGCCCGGAAAAAATCTTGGTTGTCGCCCTGGTGATTTCGGTTCTACTGTTGATACCGATGTCGTTCGTCCAGACACCATTGCAGCTTGGGATTCTGCGTTTCCTGTTGGGTGCCGCCGACGGTGCGCTACTGCCCGCCGTACAAACGCTGCTGGTATATAACTCTACCAGCCAAATTGCCGGACGAATCTTCAGCTATAACCAATCGTTCCGCGATATTGGCAACGTGACGGGTCCATTGATTGGCGCATCGGTTTCCGCCAATTACGGTTTTCGCGCGGTCTTTTTAGTCACCGCCTGCGTGGTTCTGTTCAACGCGGTTTACTCTACCCTCACTCTGCGTCGTCCGCGCCGTGTTTCACCCACGGACGACGCGAGTTCCGGCAATCATTCAGTAAATTAATAACGCGAAGGGGGTCACCTCCCTTGACGCTTTGCCAACTGACTTCTATAGATTGAATCGTGTTCATTTCTATTCTTCTTAGGGGGTTAGCCATGCCAAAGGATTCGATGTTCTATGCCACGCTCGAAGAAGCTATCGATGCGGCCCGCGAAGAGTTTCTTGTTAATAATCCGGATAGCGACGAAGAGAGCGCCAACGTCGAGCAATTAAATATTCAAAAATACGTGCTGCAAGATGGGGATATCGCCTGGCAAGCAGAATTTTTTGCCGATGAAGATGAGCAAGGCGAATGTTTGCCAATACTTCGCGGCCAGGCAGCGCAAAGCGTTTTTGATGGTGACTATGATGAGATTGAGCTACGTCAGGAGTGGCTGGAAGAAAATACGCTGCATGAGTGGGACGAAGGTGAATTTCAGCTCGAACCCTCTCTTGATACCGAAGAGGGCCAGGCCGCTGCCGATGAATGGGATGAACGCTAATTAATTGTAGGGGCCATGGCTGGCGTCCAGCGGCAGCAATAGCGTATCAAACACCAGCGAAAAGGGCTGATCGAGAATCGTGATATAGCGCCATGAGGAATCACGCACATCCCACTGTACGCCGGGATAATACTGGTTTCCATGTCCCTGCCCCGGCACCGTACGACTGATAATGCTACCGCAGCCGCTGAGAACCAGCGTCATGGCGATAACCAGTAAAACTCTCATCTATAACCTCTATTTTCAGGTAAAAAAATACCGGCATTTTTGCCGGTATTTTCCTTTACGTACGGCTTACTTCACTTTCAACGCCAACGGATTCAACGTCAATTGCTGGTAGGTATCCACCCACGAAGAGTATTTCTCCGGCGCGGCCCACACGCGATAGTGCAAACGCGACATTGTAACCGGGTCGCTCAGCAACACCAGACGACGATCGCGATTGAGTTTATCCGGCGTCTCGTTCAATGCCTGCTCGACATGACGTTCACGGGCGATATCCAGAATATGACCATGGCGGTGACGCGCAGTTGCCATTGCCGTTGCCAATGCGTTGAATGATGGATTAAACACGGCATGCATAAAACCATCGTCCAGAGAGCGCTGACGATTCAGCGTCAAGTACGCATCGGTATCTTTCAGCACCTGCGGTGGCGAATACTCTTCCGGGATCAGGAATAGCTTACAGCGCTTACTGCGCAGACCTAGCGTGGCACGGCTGGAGAGTGCCGACACGAACGGCGACAGAATCAGCGAAACCACAATCGGCGCCAGCCAGAACAGGAAACGCAGATCCAACCACGCCATACCGACCGCCCAGACCAGCCCCAGCAGCATCTGTGAACCATGGCGCATAAACGCCTCGCCCCACGGAGTCGAGTCATCATCGCGCTGCGGTGAGTTCCAGACTACTTCCCAACCGAGAAACGCACTGACCACAAACACGGTGTGGAACAACATACGCACCGGCGCCAGCAGTACTGAGAAGAGCACTTCCAGCAGCAGCGAAAGAGTGACGCGGAGGAATCCACCGTACTCTTTCGAACCTTTGCACCATACCAGAATGATACTCAGCAGCTTCGGCAGGAACAACAGCACCATCGTTGACGCAAAAAGCGCGATAGCCAGCTCCGGACGCCACTGTGGCCAGACCGGGAACAGCTGTCGCGGCTGCAGGAAGTATTGCGGTTCGGTCAATGCATGCACCACCTGCAAAGCGGTTGAGAGCGCAAGGAACATAAACCACAGCGGTGCCGACAGATAGGACATGACACCAGTCAGGAATACCGCGCGGTGAACCGGGTGCATCCCCTTAACCAGGAACAGGCGGAAGTTCATCAGGTTTCCCTGACACCAGCGACGATCGCGCTTCAGTTCGTCCAGCAGGTTTGGCGGCAGCTCTTCATAAGAGCCAGGGAGATCGTAGGCAATCCATACCCCCCACCCGGCACGACGCATCAATGCAGCTTCAACGAAGTCGTGCGACAGAATCGAGCCTGCGAAGTTACCCTCACCAGGCAACGGTGCCAGGGCACAATGCTCGATAAAAGGTTTTACGCGAATGATAGCGTTATGGCCCCAGTAGTGCGATTCACCTAACTGCCAGAAGTGCAGGCCTGCGGTGAACAACGGACCGTAAACGCGGGTGGCAAACTGCTGGCAGCGAGCGTAGAGCGTATCCATACCGGATGCGCGCGGGGATGACTGGATAATACCGGCATTCGGATTCGCTTCCATCAAGCGCACCAGACCGCTCAAGCATTCACCGCTCATCACTGAGTCGGCATCCAGCACGACCATATAGCTATACTGACTACCCCAGCGGCGGCAGAAATCATCGATGTTGCCGCTTTTACGTTTCACGCGGCGGCGGCGGCGGCGATAGAATATCTGCCCTTCGCCCTGCACTTCAGCAATCAGCTCCATCCACGCTTTTTGCTCAGCCACGCAAATATCCGGGTTGTAGCTATCGCTGAGGATATAGACGTCAAAGTGCTCAGCATTCCCGGAAGCTTTTACCGATTCCCAGGTTGCACGCAGACCAGCGAAAACACGATCAACGTCTTCGTTGCAGATAGGCATAATGAGCGCCGTGCGATGCTCCGGGTTCAGCGCCTCATCCCCCACCGTCGAAGCAGAGATACTGTATTTATCACGCCCAATTAGCAGTTGCAGGAAGCCCATCAGCGCCGTCCAGAACCCAGCGGAAACCCAGCAGAAAAGCACGGCGAACAGAATCAGAATCCCCGACTGCAGCACATACGGCAGCAGTTGCATAAAGGAGACCCACAGGTTCTGCCCTACCATATCTGCCGGGTTGATCAGCGCCCAGCCCTGATAAGGCAGAATAGTTTTCATGTACCAGGTCGCCACGACGGTCTGCGCCAGCGTCAACAACAGCAGAATGTAGCGACGAATCGAGCCGACGGTACGCCATTTCTGCTCACTCTCCTGCTCTTCTTTCGTCAGACGAGAAAGATAGCGCGGGGTGACATCGCGCCCACGCAGCCGGTCCCAAAAGCGCCCGACCGGGTTAGTACGCCAGGGGTCCGGGAACATAGAGGAACGTTTTGCCTTCGGCATCGCATTCAACTGAGTACGCCCTTCATCATCCTTCATCAACTGGTCACCGGCCAGTGAATCCGGCCAGCTGTGTTCCAGTCGTGATTTTACTGACCCCAGCGGCGAGTCATCTTCACGCTTATAGACATGATGTTCAGCGTCCAGTGCTTCATGTACGGCCTGCAGGCTGGCGTCAGGCAACGCGGCTTTTTCTGCATCCGACAGCGGCAATGCGTCGATGTACTTCGTTATCTTATTCATTAGCAGGCAGCTGATAGCTCCAGGTTTCACTCAACGTCTGATCGGCATTGACCAGCGCAGCGCGCATTTCCGTCGTTTTCTTCGGATCTTTTACTTTCACGCGCAGGATCATACGCCAGCCTTTAGTTACCGGGTTATAGCGCACCGTATTTTCAACGATTTCAGCGTTATCGCCGATGCTTGCCTGAGCGGTTATCGCGGTGTCAGCGGGCAGTTTTTTCATCTCAGTGCCGGTAAAATCGACGATAAAGGCGATGGTACCATCCGGCTGGCGAATCAGATTCGATTGCTTCACGTCACCAGTGGAACGACGAGTCTGCATCACATACGCGTTATCTGGCGCATGCAGTTTGTCTTCATCGCGACTGAAGGTGATGGTGTATTTGAAGTTCATCTCTTTGCCTGGCTCCGGCAATTGGTCCGGCGTCCAGTAGGTGACGATATTATCGTTGGTCTCGTCATTGGTCGGAATTTCAACCAGTTCGATTTTACCTTTACCCCAGTCGCCTTTTGGCGTGATCCACGCGCTTGGACGCAGGTCGTAGCGATCGTCAAGATCCTCGAAACGAGAGAACTGGCGGCCACGCTGCAGCAGGCCAAAGCCTTGCGGGTTTTCCATCGCATAGCTGCTGACGGCCAAATGTTTTGGATTATTCAGTGGACGCCAAATCCATTCACCATTTCCGGCGAGGATAGAGAGACCGTTGGAATCATGCAGCGCCGGGCGATAGTTGGTCGTCGGAGACGGCTGGTGCGGCCCAAACAGGAACATGCTGGTCAGCGGAGCAACGCCCAGCTTGCCCACTTTGTCGCGCAGGTAGACCTTCGATTGCACGTCAACAACGGTGTCACGGCCCGGCATCACTACAAAGCGATAGGCTCCGGTTGCGCGCGGGGAATCCAGCAGCGCATAAATCGTCAGGCGTTTATCCGTGGCTTTCGGACGTTCGATCCAAAACTCACGAAAACGCGGGAATTCTTCGCCAGAAGGCAGTGCAGTATCGATAGCAAGTCCACGGGCAGAAAGCCCATAAACCTGGCCCTGACCCAGTACGCGGAAGTAGCTTGCTCCGAGCATGCTGACAATTTCGTCGTTCTTATCTTTGCTATTGATCGGATACAGGACTTTAAAGCCAGCAAAGCCCAGGTCTTTAACCGTGTCTTTGTCGTGCTGAACATTACCAAAATTGAAATAATCCGGGTTATATTTAATTTTACGCACGCTGGTCGCAGTCACTTCATTAATGGTGACCGGCGTGTCGAAATACATCCCCTGGTGGTAAAACTCAAGCTTGAACGGGCTTTTAAGATTATTCCAATAGGCTTTATCGTGATTAAACTGAATTTGCTGATAATCCGCATACTTCATATCGCGGAAAGCAGAGGGCAGGTTACTTTTCGGCGCTTCATAGCCTTTGCCAGCTAACGTTTGAGCCTCTTTTGCGACGTCATCAATGCTGAATGCCCATGCAGATGAAGTACACAGGGACAACATTACGGCTGCGCTTAACCAACGCATTTTCATCATCTGTGGTTTATGTTTCATATAAGTAAGCACTTCCCCCTTTGTGTGCTTAAATCGATCCGATCTATTTTAATGGAAACTCGGGCAATCCGACAACATAATCCCTGCATTGTTCAGCCTGGCGGCACAGGGAATAAACAGTTCACTGTCCCACTTGCACTTTGCGTGCTTATCCTGGAGACAGATACCCAGAGTTCATGTAGGGTTGCAAAGAATTTAAAGGTTATCACGTTGAGTGATAAGACGAATTGTCTGAGAATGTAGCGAAATTGTATGAATAATACTCCAGTACAGCGTGAATATTTTTTCGATAGCATCCGCGCCTGGCTGATGCTGCTGGGAATTCCTTTTCACATCTCGCTCATCTACTCCAGCCACAGCTGGCATGTTAATAGCGTAGAACCTTCATGGTGGTTGACGTTGTTCAACGACTTCATCCATGCCTTTCGGATGCAGGTCTTCTTTGTGATTTCCGGTTATTTTTCCTACATGCTTTTTCTGCGCTATCCGCTTAAGAAATGGTGGAAAGTGCGCGTTGAGCGCGTAGGCATTCCCATGCTAACCGCCATTCCGCTACTGACCTTGCCGCAGTTTATTATGCTGCAGTACGTCAACGGCAAGGCTGGAAACTGGCATACCCTCTCAGGATATGACAAGTTTAACACCCTGGCCTGGGAATTAATTTCACATCTATGGTTTTTACTGGTGCTGGTTGTGCTGACGACGCTAGGTATTGTGCTGTTTAAATGGCTGACAAGTCGACGTTCTGACACCGCCCCCACCTTCAGTGACACCGTCACAATGGGCCAGCTATCGATGATTTTTCTGGCGCTCGGCGTACTGTATGCGGTGATTCGTCGCACCCTGTTTATGGTTTACCCGCCTGTTCTCAGTAATGGCCTGTTCAACTTTATTGTCATGCAGACGCTTTTCTATCTGCCTTTCTTTATTCTTGGCGCCCAGACGTTTATTAACTCACGCCTGAAAGCGATGTTCACCACCTCATCACCCTGGTGCTTTGTTGGGGCGCTGCTGGGCTTTATCGCCTACCGCCTGAATCAGCAGTATGGGTCTGGCGATGGCTGGATGTATGAAACGGAATACGTCATCACCATGGTCCTTGGCCTGTGGATGGTCAACGTCGTCTTTTCCCTTGGTCACCGGTTGCTGAACTTCCAGTCCGCGCGAGTCACCTATTTCGTCAACGCGTCACTCTTTATCTATTTGGTTCACCATCCGCTGACCTTACTCTATGGCGCATGGATAACCCCGGTGATTAAATCAAATACCTTAGGGTTTATTACCGGACTGGTCTTTGTTGTTGGGATTGCGCTGATTCTGTATGAAATCCATCTGCGGATACCGCTCCTGCGCTTCCTTTTCTCCGGGAAGTTCCAACAAAAAACAGCTAAACCACAGATTTCAGCGGGTTGATAAAGTCAAAAGCTGCCGTGTATTTTGCGTTCGGCAGCTCTACTCTTTCATGAACAACAGATGAAATACGTTGCGGTAAAGCGCCTCCATCGCCGTCTTATCAACTGTCGAGGTCGTTGCCAGTTCACACCGATAGGCTGCACCTTCAGTTAAGATCGCGATAAATTCACAGGCGACATTAATTTGTTCTGCGCTCATTTCAGGATGATAGTGTCGGGTCAGTCGCCCGCCCTCTTCTTTCAGACGACGATCGGCTTGATGCATAATTTCGCGCAGGCGGGGATTTCTGGATGCTTCCGCGTTAATTTCCATCAACAGATAATTATCAGTCTTTGTGTCATCGGTCGCTGGGATCACGCCGGCTAAAACTGAGGCCATCCGGACCAAATCATGGTTTCCGTCCACCATCTCGCCAACCCTGGCATTGACTATTTCACTGACGATCGCTTCAACGATCTCTTCTTTACTGGCAAAGATACGATACAACTGCCCTACGCTCAGACCAGCCTGACGCGCAATGTCCGCAACGGAGGCGCCATGCAGTCCCTTTTCCGCCAAACATTTCTGTGCTGCAGCCACAATTTCCGCACGGCGAATCTGTTGTTTATGCAGTACTTTCCCTTCAACCACGCGTAAATCTCCAGTGATGATAATTTCCTGCGAATGCGGGAAACTATCATATCTTATTCCTGCAAGGGATCTGTATAACGAACTACTGCGTCTGAAGCAATCGGGTATAAATGCCAGCCGTTTCAGCATCGAAACAGACAAAAATGACGCGTTCCAGAGGGTTGTAGCGAGTGAGAAACGCATTTACCGTGCGTACGGCAATTTCTGCCGCAGCCTCTTTAGGATACCCATAAACGCCAGTGCTGATAGCGGGAAATGCAATTGAGCGATAGTTATTTGCTGAAGCCAATAGCAGGCTATTTTTATAAGCATCTGCCAGCAACTCTGCCTCCTGCCGGTCGCCGCCGTGCCAAATTGGCCCTACGGTGTGAATGACCGCGCTGGCAGGTAGATTTCCCGCGACGGTAATGACTGCATGACCTGGTGGGCATTCTCCCTGCTGTTGAAGAACGATTTTACAGGCAGCCAGCAGTTCAGGGCCGGCAGCGCGATGAATCGCGCCGTCTACCCCACCGCCGCCAAGCAATGAAGGGTTTGCGGCGTTGACGATAACATCGACCGCGAGCGTTGTAATGTCGCCGAGAATAACCTCAGGTTGAACAGCCATTTCTCCTCCTGTCGGCATACGTCTAAGGATAAATACTTGAGGATAATATGGCATGATAGCCCCCGGGACGAAAGCCTGGGGGCTAGTTGTTACCGATAATCGACGTCCAGAATAGCGAGGGTACGTTGCGGGTTAATGTATCTTAACTGCGCCGAGCGGATGTTTTCGTTGTGAATATTTCCTTTTTCAAGCTGCTGAGCTGATATCCGTACCGTCTTCGCCCGTGGGCAATCCATAACAACCTGATTGTCTGTTGCATTGAGTTGGCAAGGTGCTTCTACAACCTGCCCGTAGAAATGGATGACGCCAGCCTGCACCTGCTCCGCCATGGCCGGGCTAAATAACGTGGGCAAAACACATAAAGCAGCAACTAACGCGCATTGATATTTTTTCATGATAAAACTCCTCGGCATATCTGCATAGCTATCAAAAAGCACAAGCCATCCATGAGTGCATCGAGTCACATCCACTTACAACTAACGCATTTATATTAACAAAACAAAAACAAGTTAATTTCATTTATAGCAATATTGTTAACAAAATCGATTCACTGACTGACGGTACAGTGACTCAAGAACGTGTAGACGGGAGGGAGGTTTAATGAAAGGAATTCCGGACACAAAAAAACAGGACCTGAAGCCCTGTTTTAAGGTAAAGCGTGTGGTTTATACGTGATTAGCTGTTTTCGTTAGCCAGTGCTTTATTTTTCGCGGCTCGCGCCGCCAGCCACAGTCCGCTATTTTTCATAGCGTAGCCAAAGACCAGGCCCAATGCCAGCGAAGGTACCGCCAAACGCCAGTCGCCGTTGGTCGCAAACGTCGCGCATGCACCAATAAACGTACCGGGTACGAAGGAGAGCAGCAGCTGACGCGCCTGTATGCACATCAGAAACGCCACGATACCTGTCATCACATAGCTCAGGATTTCCAACTGCGGCGCCAGCGCGCTGCCATAAATAATCACCAGCGCCCATATCACGCCGCTCATGACCGTACAGGTGGAAATGAGCAGCCCTTTTAACCCACCTTGCGGACAGGCAAAGTAAGCGGTGCAGCCGAGGAAACCCGCCCAGCTCAGCAGGCCAAGCGCGACAGCCACCCATCCCCAAATTCCGGAGAGAATGCCAGTCGTTAATGCGATTGCGAAGAGTATGTTCATAGTGCGCATCATAGCAGATACGCACCTGGCAAATGCGACATAGAACACATTATGTGAGATGTCTAATTTTGTGTTGCATTAATTTTGTGATTTACATCACAAATTATTGCTCATTTTCTTCCTGCAGTTCATCCCACATTGCAGAGAGAGCTTCGCGGGTCAGCGGCGCCATGGTACGCCAGAATGGCGTAGTCGCATGCGCTTCAACTTTACCAAGGAAGGCCCCACACCATGGCAGAATGTAATCGGCAAACAGCGTTTCCAGAGTCTCGCTTTCATCCTCAGTGGCATGATCTTCCAGCCATGAGGCAGCCAACAGCAACGATCCGATATGATCCGTTGCGCTTTCTCCGGTTGGGATCCCGTGTGCACTCAGAAAACCGCGAACTTCAGCTTCTGTCGCCCCTTCTACCCATGCGCTACGGTAAGGCGCAACGCTGCACTCTTCGCCAACAAACAGGGCATTATATTCGGCGGCCAGCGACTGCATATCACAACTCTTTTGCAGACGCTCCAGCAGCTCATCCTGCTCCAGCGGCCAGCTCGCCGCCAGCTTCCCTTCACGAATAAGGGTAAATAGCGGGACCAGCAGCGGGTCCTGCGGCTGACGGTTGTACAGTGAACCCAGCACGCGGCAGAGGATAGAAAACTCGTTCATTCATTTCTTCCAGTTATTCAAATTAAAGTTCAGCAAATTCAGGGATCGCCGCCATTCCTCGTGATTCAAGGAAATCAAGCATACGCCGGGGTGTCACGTTAAGGATGCGATCCTCCGGGAAATCAACGGCATCAAGGATCTTACGGCATTCGGTAAATTCGCCCAGCGTGAATGCGGTATGGGAATCCGACCCCAGCGCAACCCAACCTCCGGCATCACGCACGGCCTGCGCGACGGCACGGCAATTATCTTCACTTCCAATGCGCGATGAGACAAAAGATGAGTTATTGATCTCCAGCGCAACATGGTATTTCGCCGCCGCAGCAGCAATGGCCGGGACATCAACGGGGAATTTGGGATTACCGGGATGACTAATAATATGCACTGCGCCGCTGGCCATGGTGGCGATCATCGCCTCCGTATGAGTCGCTTTATCCTGAGGCGGGAACACCGGCTCGTGGAAACCTGCAATAATCAGGTCCAGAGAGGTGAGCATTGGCCCAGTACAGTCTATTTCGCCCTGTGTATTTTTGATGTTGGCTTCAATGCCGCGCAGAATGCCAATGCCGTCCACCAGCCGCGGCCAGATGCGCATGTTAATGAAATGCCAGTAATGTGGCGCATCAGCCATGTCAGGGCCATGGTCGGTAATGGCAAAGAGTTTGATCCCCTTACGCTTTGCTTCGGCAATATAATCGTGCAGGGTACTGTAAGCGTGGGTGCTGGCAATGGTATGCATGTGCAGGTCAACAGGATACATCACATTCTCCTTCTCTGTTTGTGGCAAGAATAGCAGGAATATGCGCTCATGATCAGCAAAAACCCCGCCGCAGCGGGGTTATCTCTTAGTATCCTCGCTGGCGATCGACCTGCCCGCTTACCGTTTCGCCTCGTTCCAGTTGGCCGATAGTTCCTGCAATATAAGCAATGGCTTCCTGAGGCCGGGTGACAGCTGCAACATGAGGCGTCATCGCAACCCGTGGATGCGCCCAAAGTGGGCTCTCTTTCGGTAATGGTTCGCGGCTGAACACGTCGAGCATAGCCCCTTTAAGCTTACCGCTATCCAGCGCCGCCAGCAGATCGTCTTCAACCACATGAACTCCACGCGCCAGATTCAGCACATAGCTATTATCCGGAAGCTGCGCCAACAGCGTTTTATCAATAATGCCAACGGTTTCCGCAGTGTTAGGCAACAGGTTAATCAGCACACGAGTGCTGCTCAGAAATTCGCCCAGTTCTTCTGCCCCAGCAAAACTCGTCACCTGCGGCCAGGACTTACGGCTACGGCTCCAGCTGCGCAGCGGAAATCCCCACGCTTGCAGCCCTTCTGCCACTTTAGCGCCGAGCACGCCCGCGCCCATAATCCCGATAGTAAACTCCTCGCGATGATACTCATCCAGAGGCTGCCAGCGGGCTTCCTGCTTTAATGCCTGGTAATCATCAAAACGACGGAACCAGTGCAGGACCTGGCTCACCGCATACTCTTGCATCTGCAAGCCCATGCCGGTGTCTTCCAGACGGAATAACGGAATCGACAGCGGCAGCATTTCCGGATGTTCCCGCAGCTTGCTAAGGATTGAATCGACGCCAGCACCAAGGGCAAAGACAGCCTTTAAGTCACGCCCTTGCAACATTTCTACCGGAGGATGCCAGACCAGCGCATAGTCGGCGGGTTGGTTATCGCCCGGTTTCCACTCGCGCACTCGCGAACCGGGCAGTTGTTTCTCCAGCTCCGTAATCCAGTACGAAGTGTCAAACGTCGGGTGGTAAAAGATAATCTCCATGATGGCTCCTGATAGCCGACGCCCCAGGCAGGTTAGGTTAGCGTCGTGTTTTATTCGTTGTTTTCTATTGGTTTGTCAGCATAGCAAATTTCGTCTGGCTATCGTGTTAAAAAAGAAATGGTGACAAAAAAATCGATTCTCGCGCATTTAGAAAGCAAGTTGCTTGAAGTTTGGCTAAACGCACGGTTTTTTAAAAAAGTTGATTGACGAGACTTACGTATTTCCCTAAATTAGCGCCCGTTCCCGGCAGCAAAGGGAATGACAATATGGTGAGGTGTCCGAGTGGCTGAAGGAGCACGCCTGGAAAGTGTGTATACGGCAACGTATCGAGGGTTCGAATCCCTCCCTCACCGCCATATTTTAAGAAGAGCTCGTACGCAAGTACGGGCTTTTTTTTCGCATATTGCCCCCCACCACCCGGTAGCCCGGACAGGCGCATCGCGCCGCCTCCGGGAACAGCCAGTCTTCTGCGGCTTCAGACTATCTTCTGACAGCGCTGCTCCTTACGGATTTTATCAAATCCTAATCCTCCTCCATCCGCTGATACTCTTCGCTCAGGAAATCAACCAGCGCCCTGACCGACGGCAGTAGACCACGACGTGAAGCAAAAACCGCATGGATCACCTCTCTGCGCGGTTGCCACTCATCAAGCACAACCACCAGTTCCCCTGCCGCCAGCTGATCGCGCACCATTAATAAAGGAAGCTGCACCACGCCAACTCCGGCAACCGCCGCTTCTCGCAGCGCCAGCATATCCGTTGTCACCATCCGGGGAGCGAAATAGACCTCCGCCCGCGCGCCCTCGGGGCCGGTTAATTGCCAGTGATGTTGATGTTTTCCTGCACCGATACTTAATCCCGGCCACTCGCTGAGTTCAGACGGTGCCTGGGGCACGCCCAGCCGCTCAACTAACGCTGGACTCGCCACCAGCCGATGCCCGCGGTCGGCCAATACGCGCATCACCAGATCGCTATCTTCTATAGGCCTTGGCCGCACGCGAATAGCCACATCAACGCCTTCCCCCACTACATCAACCCGCCGGTTCGTCGCTTCCAATAATAGCGTTACCCCCGGATGACGCTGCATAAACCGCGCCAGCATCGGGCCGATGTGCACATGTAAAAGCGTCACCGGGCAGGTCAGCTTCACGCTGCCGCACGGCTCTGAACGCAGCGTTTCCACCGCCTGTTCAGCCGCCTCCGCCTCTATCAACATCGCTTTGCAGTGTTGATAAAAGGTATGTCCGACCTCGGTCACCGCAAACTGCCGGGTAGTACGCTGAATCAGACGCACCCCGAGACGTTCTTCAAGCTGAGCAATCCGGCGGCTTAATTTTGATTTAGGCTGATCGAGCGCTCTCCCTGCCGCAGCAAAACCGCCGTGATCGACCACCTGGACAAACCAGGCTAAATCATTGAGATCCTGCATCCTTCCTCCATCGTTCCATTTTTAGAACAGTATAGGCCATTTTCACTATCTACCGGGCAATTAGAACTGAATATATGCTTATTCACATCAGAAACAGACATGCAGGAGACCACCATGAAACAGATTACTGGCATCTATACCGCCCCCTCGCAGCACTGGGTAGGCGACGGTTTCCCGGTTCGCTCGATGTTCTCTTATCAGACTCACGGCGAACAGCTAAGCCCCTTCCTGCTGCTTGACTATGCTGGCCCGCACCACTTCCCGGCAGGGACAGAGAAACGCGGCGTTGGTGAGCATCCGCATCGTGGATTTGAAACCGTCACCGTCGTGTATTCAGGGGAAGTAGAGCACCGAGATTCTACCGGCCGAGGCGGCGTTATTGGCCCCGGTGATGTGCAGTGGATGACGGCAGGTGCCGGAATACTGCACGAAGAGTTCCACTCGGCGAATTTCACCCGAACCGGCGGCGAGCTGAAAATGATTCAGCTCTGGGTCAACCTTCCGGCAAAAGACAAGATGACGCATCCGGGATACCAGAGCATCACCGCTGATACGATCCCTGTCGTTGCTCTGCCCGATAACGCGGGTCGTATGCGGGTCATTGCGGGCCGCTACGGCGATGTTGTCGGACCGGCGCATACCTTTTCACCGCTCAATGTCTGGGACCTGCAGCTTAATCAGGGTCAGGACATAACGCTGCATCAGCCCGATGGCTGGAGCACCGCGCTGGTCGTGCTGGAAGGTGAAGTTAAGGTGAACGGAGAGGGAAGCGCCCGTGAAGGCCAACTGGTGGTGCTCAGCCAGAAAGGGGAATCACTCCATCTTGAGGCGAGTTCCAACGCGAAAGTCTTGCTGATGGCCGGCGAGCCACTACAGGAACCCATTGTCGGTTACGGCCCATTTGTGATGAATACCAAAGCGCAAATCGCGGAAGCCGTTCGTGATTTTAACAGCGGCCGCTTCGGCCAAATCTAATATTACAGAGGTGAATAGTATGTCGACTCCAGCTAACTTTAACGGTTCTCGTCCGGTGATTGATGTGAATGATACCGCCATGTTGTTGATTGACCATCAGAGCGGCCTGTTTCAGACCGTCGGCGACATGCCGATGCCGGAACTGCGAGCCCGCGCCGCTGCCTTGGCAAAAATGGCGTCATTAGCAGGGATCCCGGTGATCACCACGGCATCAGTCCCGCAGGGGCCAAACGGCCCACTGATCCCGGAGATTCACCAGAACGCACCGCACGCGAAATATATTGCGCGTAAGGGCGAGATCAACGCCTGGGATAACCCGGAATTCGTAGACGCAGTAAAAGCAACCGGGCGTAAAACGTTGATTATCGCCGGAACCATTACCAGCGTCTGCATGGCGTTCCCGTCCATTGCCGCCGTTGCCGATGGTTATAAAGTCTTCGCCGTGATTGACGCTTCCGGTACCTACAGCAAAATGGCGCAGGAAATCACCCTCGCCCGCGTGGTTCAGGCAGGCGTGGTGCCAATGGATACCGCCGCGGTCGCTTCCGAGCTACAGCGTACCTGGAATCGCCCGGATGCCGCAGAGTGGGCTGAGGTTTATACCAAAATCTTCCCGGCATACCAGTTACTGATCGAGAGCTACGCCAAAGCGCAGGACGTGGTGAAAAACAACGAACAGCTTGATTCACAGCGTTAAAATGCCTGCCCTGCCGCCCGACGGCGGGGTAGTGTTCATTGCTTGACCGAACGGTAAAGAAAGAGTAAATACTGCTTGACCGTTTTAGCGCAACTCCCTATAGTAGCGCCCCGTTGCCCACCTAAGGTGAGCAGCGAAACAATATGGTGAGGTGTCCGAGTGGCTGAAGGAGCACGCCTGGAAAGTGTGTATACGGCAACGTATCGAGGGTTCGAACCCCTCTCTCACCGCCATATTTTAAGAAGAGCTCGTACGCAAGTACGGGCTTTTTTTTCGCCTGTTGCACCATCCAGAAACTGCATTCGGCCTACTATCACCCGCAACTCTCCGCATGCTACTTTTATATACCCATATAAAAGATGGACATCCAAATGAGCACCATTGCAGTTATTGTTCTGACTTACGTTAAACCGTTAGATGAAGTTGACGCGCAGCTTTCCGCACACGTGGAATGGCTTAAAAAAGGCTACGCTGACGGATTGTTTCTTGCTTCAGGGCGTAAGATCCCCAGATCTGGCGGAGTCATTCTGGCAAAAGGCGATAACATGGATTTGCTAAGGGCCTGGCTGAGTCAGGATCCGTTCCAGCAATCGGGCGTCGCGAAAGTCGATATTATTCCTTTCGAAGCCACCATGGCCGCTCCCCCGCTGCGGAACTTGCTTTAAACCAGCAAAAACAAAGCCCGGTCTTCCCGGGCTTTGCAAGCTCAAAAACAATCAGTAGTAGGCTTTAAGCGCGCGCTGACAAAGCGTCGAGCGCACGCAGTCATCGGTCGTGAAGCGCACCACGCCCACCATCTCATCTTCTTCAAAACGCGCCAGCGCATCGACCAGGCCAGACCTCACGCCAGAGGGTAAATCACACTGGGTAATGTCGCCATTGACGATAACCGTCACGTTCTCCCCGAGGCGGGTCAAAAACATTTTCATTTGCGCAGCAGTCACGTTCTGGGCCTCGTCCAAAATCACGACCGCATTTTCAAATGTACGTCCGCGCATATAAGCGAACGGAGCGATTTCCACCTTGCCAATTTCCGGACGCAGGCAGTATTGCATAAAGGAAGCGCCCAACCTCTTCACCAGCACGTCATAAACCGGTCGAAAATAGGGAGCGAATTTCTCGGCGATATCTCCCGGTAAGAAGCCGAGATCTTCGTCGGCTTGCAGAACGGGACGGGTAACAATAATTCTGTCCACATCCTTATGGATCAGGGCTTCAGCTGCTTTTGCCGCACTAATCCAGGTCTTCCCGCACCCGGCCTCGCCTGTCGCAAAGATCAGCTGTTTATTGTCGATGGCATTCAAATAATGCGCCTGAGCGTCATTGCGCGCTTCAATTGGCGATGCATCACGACTATCCCGCGCCATACCAATTGCTTCTACGCCACTCATTTGCACAAGCGATGTGACCGATTCTTCTTCGCGCTGTTTATGGCTGCGCGAATCCTGTCTCAGCACACGTTTGGCCTCACGACGAGCTTTGGTCACTGCTTTTTGTCTTCCCATGGATAGCACCTTGCGTTGTTGGTTTACATCACACGCGTCAACATCGACGCGATTATGCGCACGAACGATTGAGGTTTGGCTTCCTTGTAAGCCATTGCTTGCCTGTCGAATTGACAACGGGTCACGGCTACGCGCACCGCGCACCCTGTCTGGGTTCGAGTTTTCTGTTGTAGTGGGGGATAAATTTGGGGTGTGGGAATCGCGGCCGGAAATGTGGCCCCCGTGCTGATAAGTACGGTATGAGGTTTGACGTTTTCCGTTACAGCAATCGGGCATTCGCGATCTCCATAGTGAGACGACATCACTGCCGGGAACTACCGCGTCTTTAATAAGTACATCAAAAATAATTCTTAATGCAACTTATTTTTCACAAAAAGACAACAAATAATTCTCACTGCAGCTGTTTGGAGTTTCCGACATTAAGATTACAGAAAAATTAAACAAGGCAGGAAATACAAAAAAAGAATGGAAAAACAGCAGAAAACGCCCTGCCCTTACGGGCAGGAGCGTCAGGCTTCGAGCAGCGATTGCCCAAGATAGTGCTGACTGTCGATAACTCCCGGCAGAACAAAGAAATAGCCCCCGCCGATCGGCTTAACGTACTCTTCCAGCGCTTCTCCGTTCAGGCGCTTTTGCACCGTCAGAAAGCCTTTTTCCAGATCGTGCTGATAGCAGACAAACAGCAGCCCCATATCCAGCTGGCCTGAGTTAGTCACCCCCAGCGAATAGCTGTAGCCCCGGCGCATCATCAGGCTGGACTCGGTCTCCAGAGTGCGCGGATTGGCCAGACGAATATGACTATCGAGCGCAATGGTGTCACCGTCCGGGTCCTTACTGTAATCCGGCACATCGTGCTCGTGCTGCATACCCAACGGTGCCCCGCTGTGCTTATCGCGACCAAAAATCGTCTGCTGCTCTTTAAGCGGCGTGCGATCCCAGAACTCGACATGAAACTGAATAATACGCGCTGCCTGATAACTGCCGCCCGTTGCCCACACAGGCTCTTCCTGGTCGGCAGTAACCCACACCACTTTATCCATCAGCGCGTTATCGGTACTGACAGGATTAGCGGTACCGTCTTTAAAGCCCAGCAGATTAACCGGCGTCTCTTTACCTTTACTGCGCGCGGCGCTATCGGAAATGAAGCCTTCCCGCTTCCAGCGTACGCTGAGCAGGTCCGGGGTGTGCTTAATCACATCCCGCAAAGCATGTATCACCGTATCCTGAGTATTCGCGCAAATTTGCAGCAGCAGGTCGCCGTGGCAAAGTGCAGCATCCAGAGAGTCATTCGGAAAACGCGTCATCTTTTGCAGCTTTTTCGGCGCGCGGTTGGCCAGGCCAAAACGCTCGTCAAACAGCGAATGACCAACCGACACGGTCACCGTCAGGTTATCCGGGGCGATCCACGGCCCCAGAATCCCTGAATCCATCGGTGGCAAACGCGGGTTTGGCGTCTCCGGCGCTGGCCCACCTTTGGTCAAAAAGGCAATACGCTGAGTCAGCAGGCGAAACAGACGTTCAAGGTCTGCTTTATCGCTAGCCAACACATCGAAAGCGACAACCATCATCGACGTCTGCTGTGGCGTCAGCACACCCGCCTGATGCGGGCCATAAA
This sequence comes from Klebsiella sp. RHBSTW-00215, assembly GCF_014103785.1. Lineage (NCBI taxonomy): Bacteria > Pseudomonadati > Pseudomonadota > Gammaproteobacteria > Enterobacterales > Enterobacteriaceae > Klebsiella > Klebsiella sp. RHBSTW-00215. The sequence goes on along the minus strand of NZ_JABXQS010000001.1, from coordinate 3,926,187 downwards.
ACGGCTGCGCTTCCATGCGCGCATTTGGCGACAACGTCCCCGGAGAGCTGTTGTCTTTTGCCGCGTGCGCCACCGGGCAGCCACCGGTAATCGCCAGCGCGCCGCCAAGCGCACCGATCCCTTTTAATAACCGCCGACGCGACGGTTCATTGACATCATACTTTTGCTCTGCCATCGACTTAGTCCAGACCGAGGATCCCGCGCAGTTGTGCCAGATCTTCCGCCAGAGTGGTGATCGGGCCTTTCAGCGCATTGCGATCCGCATCCGTCAGCTTGTCGTAGGTCTCAAAGCCGTCTTTAGTGCGGTATTTGCTCAGGATGCTATCCACTTTCTTGAAGTTGGCATCCACTTTCGCCAGCAGCGTACTGTTCTCTTTTTGCAGTTGCGGACGCAGCAGGTCGACAATTTTCTGCGCGCCGTCAATGTTGGCCTGGAAGTCCCACAGGTCGGTATGGCTGTAGCGATCTTCTTCACCGCTGATTTTGCTGGCCGCCACTTCTTCAATCAAACCAGCTGCGCCGCCGACCACTTTTGATGGAGGGAAAGCCAGTTCGCTGATGCGTTTTTGCAGGTCGAGAACATCGGTGTTCAGCTGATCGGCATATTTATCCATTCCTTTGACGCTGTTATCGCCAAACAGCGCTTTTTCCAGACGGTGGAAGCCGGTGAACTTCGGATCTTCTGCTTTTTTCTCGTAGTCATCTTCACGGGCATCAATACTGCCGTCGAGGTCAGAGAACAGCTCGGCAATGGGTTCAATGCGTTCATAGTGCTGACGCGTCGGCGCGTAGAGGGCTTTTGCCTTCTCGATATCCCCCGCTTTCACCGCATCGGTAAAGGCTTTGGTGCCGCTAACCAGTTCAGCGGTCTCAGCGGTAACGTAGGCTTTATAGGCGGTAATAGCTTCACCCAAGCTGAGCAGCGCATCAGCTTTGGCAGCGTCTTTGGTGGCTTCACCGGTCACCGTCAGCTTACCTTTCGGGTTAGTCAACAGGCCGCAGGTCATGTCATATTCGCCAGGCTGCAGGTTCGCCGTCAGCTTTTGCGTAAAACCAGGAGCGATATTCTCGCGCTCTTCCACCACCATCACGCCTTTCAGAATTTCCCACTCCAGCGCTTTCTGGCTGTGGTTCTGAATGATGAACTGGGTTTTGCCCGCTTTCACGGTGACGTTCATCGGCTCACACTGTTTGTCGGTGACGGTCACTTTGACCTGCGGGATATCTGCAGCCTGGGCATAAAAGGCAGAGCTGAACAGCGCAGCGAAGGCGAGCTGCAACGCATTACGGCGAAATTGATTCATGGTGATGACCATCCCTTTCGATAAGTATGTTGTAACTATTTCAATCCGCGATGCCCAACTAAGCAGCTCGGGATGCAGTGGTTTTATTGCTCGGCGGCAGAATGAACAGCACCAGCGCCGGGATCAAATAGATAAAGTAGACCGCCACTTCACTGATGGTCGGCGTTTCCTGATAGCCAAAAATCCCCTCCAGCAGCGTGCCAAATAGCGTATGCGTAGAAAGAACGTTGCTCAGATCGAAGGCGACATCCTGGAAGTGATTCCACAAACCGGCCTCATGGAAAGCGCGGATAGCCCCCGCCGCCAGCCCCGCGGCCACCAGCAGAATAAATAAGCTGGTCCATTTGAAAAACACGCCGAGATTCATGCGAATACCGCCCCAGTAGATCAGGAACCCTAAAATAATTGCGGTTGCCAGACCCAACATAGCGCCGATCGGCGGCCAGATTCCCACATCCTGCTGGAAAGCGGCCAACAGGAAGAACACCGATTCCAGACCTTCACGAGCCACGGCGAAAAAGACCATCATCACCAGCGCCCAGCCGTGGTTGTTACCGCGCTGAAGGGCATTGTCGACCGCCTGCTCAAGCTGCTGCTTCACGTTGCGCGACACTTTACGCATCCAGAACACCATCCAGGTCAGAATGCACACGGCGATCACCGCCACAATGCCTTCGAACAGCTCCTGTTCGCGCTGCGGAAATTCGCCGGTTGTTTCGTTGATAAAGATCCCCAGACCAAGGCAAAGCGCCGCCGCGAGGAACACGCCAATCCACATTACGCCTATCCAGTTGCCGCGCTGAGTGCGTTTCAGATAGCTGGCGATCAGGCTGACAATCAGCGCTGCTTCCAGGCCTTCACGTAACATGATGAGAAATGGGACAAACATGCCGACACCCTTAAATGTGAACCGCAGTCAATTGATGCAAAGATAGGTAAATATTTCTGATAGTGATTATCATTACAATAATCAGAAACACAAGTGAAATGTGTAGAGAATGATGACGAGTTGTAAATTAATCGCTAACAAATAATGACTTGCGGGATTATCTGCCTGGCATCCTGGAAAACCACAGGATAAGGGATTTTTTCACGACGGATATTTACCCGGTCCGACGGCTGTGGCTAAATGGCGGCCTAATTGACCTGCGAAATGAACAACATGACTCAATTTTTGCACTTCCTGCTGGCGCTGGCGGTTATTCTGGGCCTCGCCTGGCTCGCCAGCTATGACCGACAAAAAATCCGCATCCGCTATATTATCCAGTTAATTATTATTGAAATTGCCCTGGCTTTCTTTTTTCTCCACGCCGAAAGCGGCCTGTGGTTGGTTAAAAATATTGCTGGCTTCTTTGAATCACTGCTCGGTTTCGCCGCCGAAGGGACCAATTTTGTATTTGGCGGCATGGGCGAAAAAGGCCTGGCGTTTATTTTCCTCGGCGTACTTTGCCCCATTATCTTTATCTCAGCGCTGATCGGTATTCTTCAGCACTGGCGTATTCTCCCCATTTTCATTCGCTTGATTGGTACCCTGCTGTCAAAGATTAACGGTATGGGCAAGCTGGAATCCTTTAACGCGGTCAGCTCACTGATCCTCGGGCAATCGGAAAACTTTATTGCCTATAAAGGAGTGCTCGGGGACCTCTCCTCTCGCCGTCTGTTCACTATGTCAGCCACCGCAATGTCGACGGTTTCGTTGTCGATCGTCGGCGCTTACATGAGTATGCTCGATGCGAAATATGTTGTGGCGGCGCTGATTCTGAATATGTTCAGCACCTTTATCGTGCTGTCGATAATTAACCCAACGCGTCCCGGCAGCGAGGAGGAAATTAAGCTCGAAAAGATGCACGAATCTCAGAGCTTCTTTGAAATGCTCGGTGAATATATTCTTGCCGGTTTCAAAGTCGCGATGATTATTTTGGCTATGCTGATTGGTTTTATAGCCTTAATTAGCGCGATTAATGCGCTGTTCGCCATGATATTTGGCCTGAGCTTCCAGCAGATCCTTGGTTACGTTTTTTATCCGCTGGCGTGGCTGATTGGTATCCCGCTAAGCGATGCACTTAATGCGGGCAGCATAATGGCGACCAAGCTGGTGGCGAATGAATTCGTCGCCATGATTGAGCTGCAAAAAATTGCCGCCAGCATGACGCCGCGCGGGCTGGGCATTTTGTCGGTCTTCCTGGTCTCTTTCGCCAACTTCGCCTCTATCGGCATTATTGCCGGGGCGATTAAAGGACTGAATGAGCAGCAGGGAAATATTGTTTCCCGCTTCGGCCTGCGCCTGGTGTATGGCGCAACGCTGGTGAGTTTGCTCTCCGCAAGCTTCGCGGGGCTGGTACTATAATCGTTGAATGTTGGCTTCAATGCTGGCCTGTTTTCCCGGGGGCGGCGCAAAGCGCCTTGCCCGGGCTAAGGGGTGCGTGCGGTCTGGGGTTGTAGCCCGGACAGATACGCAGTATCGCCTCCGGGAAACTCCATCAGGGCACCGTTTAAAAATGTACGCAGACCGGCTGGTCAACGCGCATCACCGACTCCTGCGCAAAACGTGATTTGTAAGTATTGCGCAGCGCCTCAATCCCCTCTTCGCTCTTCGCCTCTTTGCCATGGATCAGCATCAGCGCCTTGCTCTGCTCGCGCGCGACGGTGCCGTCATTGCCCAACCACTGACCGCGCGCATCAAATACCGTCAGGCCATCGCGAAAGCGCGGCGTCACGTCGCGGTCCACGAACTGCTGCCACTCCTGAGCGGTAATATCTTTCCCCGCAGGACGGCTTAAGCCGAAATAAAGCGTCGTCTGCACCATGGCGTTATCCGCCGGGCAGGCGTTAGCGTCTGCCGCCGGGGCCGTCTTCGCGGCAGGCGCCACGCAGCCGCTTAATATCCCTGCCAGTACCAGCGCCAGCGCACCCTGTCTGAAATTCATTTTGCTACCCTCGTTGTTATTTGTGCTGAGATATCAGCGTATTTTCAAGCAATTAGCAAGAGGCACAAATAACAAAGCCCGCAGAACGCGGGCTTGAGGTCAATTCAGAGGATTACTGCGCAGTAGCACGTACCGGCGGCGCAGTATGATAATGCGCGTCCGCTTCGGCAAAGCGTCTTTGCATTTCTGCCGACGGCGCTTTCCCCAGCAGACTGAATACCACAATCCCCAGGCTACCGAAGATAAAACCAGGAATGATTTCATACAGGCCCAGCCAACCAAACTGCTTCCAGACAATCACCGTCACTGCGCCGATGATCATCCCGGCCAGCGCGCCGTTACGCGTCATTCGCGACCACATCACCGAGAACAGCACCACCGGGCCAAACGCCGCACCGAAGCCTGCCCAGGCGTAGCTCACCAGACCCAGCACGCGGTTCTCCGGGTTTGCCGCCAGGGCGATGGACACCAATGCCACCACCAGCACCATAAAGCGCCCTACCCACACCAGCTCTTTTTGACCGGCATTTTTGCGCAGGAACGCTTTATACAGATCTTCGGTAATCGCGCTGGAGCACACCAGCAGCTGGCAGCTCAGGGTCGACATCACCGCCGCCAGAATCGCCGACAGCAGGATCCCGGCAATCCACGGGTTAAACAGAATCTGCGCCAGTTCGATAAACACCCGTTCGGCGTTTTGATTCACCGCGCCCGCAACGCCCGGATTGTTATTAAAGTAAGCGATACCGAAGAAACCGACGGCAACCGCGCCCGCCAGGCAGAGGATCATCCAGGTCATGCTGATGCGACGGGCATGAACGATGCTATGGTGCGAATCCGCCGCCATAAAGCGCGCCAGAATATGCGGCTGACCGAAATAGCCCAGACCCCAGCCCATCAGCGAAATAATCGCCACAAAGTTCAACCCTTTGAGCATATCGACGTTCTCAATGCTCTTTTGTTTAATGACTTCCAGGGAATCGCCAAAACCACCGACGGAAATAATCACCATGACCGGAGTCAGAATCAGGGCAAATATCATCAGGCTGGCCTGAACGGTATCGGTCCAGCTCACCGCGAGGAAACCACCAACGAAGGTATAAATAATGGTTGCCGCCGCACCGGCCCACAGTGCGGTTTCGTAGCTCATCCCGAAGGTGCTTTCAAATAGACGAGCGCCAGCGACAATGCCGGATGCGCAATAAATCGTGAAGAACAGCAGAATAACCAGCGCTGAAATAATCCTCAGCACCCGGCTGGTGTCCTCAAAACGGCCGGTGAAATAATCCGGCAGCGTCAGCGCGTTATTATTGACCTCGGTGTGAACACGTAAACGCCCCGCCACCAGCTTCCAGTTAACCCATGCGCCCAGCGTCAGGCCAATGGCAATCCAGCTTTCGGAAATACCGGAAATAAATATCGCCCCCGGCAATCCCATTAACAGCCAGCCGCTCATATCCGAGGCCCCGGCGGAGAGCGCCGTAACAAATGGGCCAAGGCTACGGCCGCCAAGGATATAATCATCAAAGTTCTTGGTCGATCGCCAGGCAATAAAACCAATGAGTACCATGCCAAAAATATAAACAGTAAAAGTCACCAACATGGGTGTGCTAATAGCCATGCAAAAATCTCCAGAATTTTTTGTCGACAGCGTCCAACTTTGTCGTTTTTTCCACTACCGGAACGGGGTAATGGCATATTGGTTGTATTGGGCGACCGTATCCTGACGGAAGCTTTGTTTTTTCACAAACGATTTAACACAGCATTTACACGAAATACTTCCGGGACCAAACTTCATTTTGTTATAGGTTGCACTCTCTCACGTTTTTAGCGGTTGCACCACGCAAAAGTGTTAACTCACGCATATAACGCCCCTCATATACAGGGAATAAATACCTACCACTTTCACCATAAAATTTAACAATCAAAGCAATTTTCAGCCTGCCACACAATTCTCAATTAACAAGGTTGCACAAAGTTGCAACATGATAGATATTTCTACGCAACCGCATAACTGCACAGAAGCGAATTCGCAAAATCATTCAATCTGCGTCGAGGCGGCAAATTTGTAAGTCCCTGGGAGCATAGATAACTATGTGACCAGGGCGCACAAATGCAGCCAACAAAGAGGCAGGTTGAAGGATGAAGCGAATGACCAATAACAGGAGTTCCTGACATGGGCACCACCACCATGGGTGTAAAACTTGACGACGCGACGCGCGAACGCATTAAATCCGCGGCGAGCCGTATTGACCGCACGCCGCACTGGCTGATTAAACAGGCCATCTTCAACTATCTGGAAAAGCTGGAAAACGACGAGACGCTTCCGGAGCTGCCAGCGCTGCTCGCTGGCGCGGCTAACGAAAGCGATGAGACAGGCACTCCGGGCGACGAGCCTTATCAGCCGTTCCTTGAATTCGCCGAGCAGATCCTGCCGCAGTCCGTCTCCCGCGCTTCCATTACCGCCGCCTGGCGCTGGGCCGAAACCGATGCCGTGCCGATGCTGCTGGAGCAGGCCCGTCTGCCGCAAAACCTGGGCGAACAGGCGCACAAGCTGGCTTATCAACTGGCAGAAAAGCTGCGTAATCAGAAAACCGCCAGCGGTCGCGCCGGCATGGTGCAAAGCCTGTTGCAGGAATTCTCGCTCTCCTCACAGGAAGGCGTGGCTCTGATGTGCCTGGCGGAAGCGCTGCTGCGCATCCCCGACAAAGCCACCCGTGATGCGCTAATTCGCGACAAAATCAGCAACGGCAACTGGCAGTCGCATATCGGCCGCAGCCCGTCGCTGTTCGTCAACGCCGCCACCTGGGGGCTGCTGTTTACCGGCAAACTGGTCTCTACGCATAACGAAACCAGCCTGTCGCGCTCGCTGAACCGCATTATCGGTAAGAGCGGCGAACCGCTGATCCGCAAAGGCGTCGATATGGCGATGCGGCTGATGGGTGAGCAGTTTGTTACCGGCGAAACCATTGCTGAGGCGCTGGCTAACGCCCGCAAGCTGGAAGATAAAGGTTTCCGCTACTCCTACGATATGCTCGGCGAGGCGGCGTTAACCGCCGACGATGCTCAGGCCTATATGGTCTCCTATCAGCAGGCGATTCACGCCATCGGCAAAGCCTCGAACGGGCGCGGAATTTATGAAGGTCCGGGGATCTCAATTAAGCTCTCCGCGCTGCACCCGCGCTATAGCCGCGCTCAGTACGATCGCGCGATGGAAGAGCTTTACCCGCGCCTGAAGTCCCTGACCCTGCTGGCGCGCCAGTACGATATTGGCATCAACATCGACGCCGAAGAGGCAGACCGTCTGGAGATCTCTCTCGATCTGCTGGAAAAACTCTGTTTTGAGCCGGAACTGGCGGGCTGGAACGGCATTGGCTTTGTTATCCAGGCCTACCAGAAACGCTGCCCGTTTGTCATTGACTACCTGATCGACCTCGCCACGCGAAGCCGCCGTCGTCTGATGATCCGCCTGGTGAAAGGCGCTTACTGGGACAGCGAGATCAAACGCGCGCAGATGGATGGCCTCGAAGGCTATCCGGTCTATACCCGCAAGGTCTACACCGACGTGTCTTATCTGGCCTGCGCGAAGAAACTGCTGGCAGTACCGAACCTGATTTATCCGCAGTTCGCAACCCACAACGCCCATACACTGGCAGCGATTTATCAACTCGCCGGGCAGAACTACTATCCGGGACAGTACGAATTCCAGTGCCTGCACGGCATGGGTGAGCCGCTGTATGAGCAGGTCACAGGCCCCGTCGCCGACGGCAAGCTCAACCGTCCGTGCCGTATTTATGCCCCGGTCGGCACCCACGAAACGCTGCTGGCGTATCTGGTGCGTCGTCTGCTTGAAAACGGCGCTAACACCTCATTCGTTAACCGTATTGCCGATAATACCCTGCCGCTGGATGAACTGGTTGCCGACCCGGTAACCGCCGTGGAAAAACTGGCACAGCAGGAAGGTCAGACCGGCCTGCCGCATCCGAAAATTCCGCTACCGCGCGATCTGTACGGCAAAGGCCGCAGCAACTCTGCCGGTCTGGATCTGGCCAACGAACATCGCCTGGCCTCCCTCTCCTCTTCTTTATTAAATAGCGCCCTGCATAAATGGCAGGCGCTGCCGATGCTGGAACAACCGGTTGGCGAAGGCGAAACGCAGGCGGTGATTAACCCGGCGGAGCCAAAAGATATTGTCGGTCACGTGCGTGAAGCCAGCGAGGCTGAAGTTCAGCAGGCGCTGAGCAACGCGGTCAACAATGCGCCAATCTGGTTCGCCACCCCTCCGCAGGAGCGCGCGGCCATCCTTGAACGCGCCGCCATACTGATGGAAAGCCAGATGCCGACTCTGATGGGCATCCTGGTGCGCGAAGCGGGTAAAACCTTCAGCAACGCCATCGCCGAAGTGCGCGAAGCGGTGGATTTCCTGCACTATTACGCGGGACAGGTGCGCGACGATTTTGATAACGAAACCCATCGCCCGTTGGGCCCGGTGGTGTGTATCAGCCCGTGGAACTTCCCGCTGGCGATCTTTACCGGCCAGATAGCCGCCGCGCTGGCGGCGGGCAACACCGTTCTGGCGAAACCCGCCGAGCAGACGCCGCTTATCGCCGCTCAGGGCGTGGCGATCCTGCTGGAAGCAGGCGTGCCGCCGGGCGTTATTCAACTGCTGCCGGGGCGTGGGGAAACCGTCGGCGCTGCATTAACTTCTGATGAGCGCGTGCGCGGCGTGATGTTTACCGGATCGACCGAAGTCGCCACCTTATTACAACGCAATATCGCTAGCCGTCTTGACGCGCAGGGTCGCCCGACGCCGCTTATCGCCGAAACCGGCGGCATGAACGCGATGATCGTCGACTCCTCGGCCCTGACTGAGCAGGTAGTGATCGACGTACTCGCCTCGGCGTTCGACAGCGCAGGTCAACGCTGCTCCGCCCTGCGCGTGCTGTGCCTGCAGGACGACATCGCCGAGCATACGCTGACCATGCTGCGCGGTGCGATGGCCGAATGCCGGATGGGCAATCCGGGCCGTCTGACTACCGATATCGGACCGGTGATCGATGCCGAAGCCAAAGAGAACATCGAGCGCCATATCCAGACTTTGCGCGCCAAAGGGCGCAAAGTTTTCCAGGCGGTGCGCGAAAATGGAGAAGATTCCCGCGAATGGACCAGCGGTACCTTTGTTCCGCCAACGCTTATCGAACTCGACAGCTTTGACGAGCTGAAAAAAGAGGTCTTCGGCCCGGTGCTGCATGTGGTGCGCTATAACCGCAACGAACTGGATCAACTGGTCGAGCAGATTAACGCTTCCGGCTACGGCCTGACCCTCGGCGTGCATACCCGTATCGACGAGACGATCGCTCAGGTGACCGGCAGCGCTAACGTCGGCAACCTGTACGTCAACCGCAATATGGTCGGCGCGGTAGTCGGCGTGCAGCCGTTCGGCGGCGAAGGGCTGTCGGGTACCGGTCCGAAAGCAGGCGGCCCGCTGTACCTGTACCGCCTACTCTCCAGCCGTCCGCAAAACGCCGTCGGGATCACCCTCGCCCGCCAGGACGCCGAGCGCCCGCTGGATGCCCAGTTGAAAACGCTGCTGGAAAAACCGCTGGTTGCGCTACAGCAGTGGGCGGCAGATCGACCGGAGCTGAAGGCCCTGTGCCAGGCGTTCAGCGAACAGGCACAGGCCGGAACACAGCGTCTGCTGCCGGGGCCAACCGGCGAGCGCAACACCCTGACCTTTATGCCGCGCGACCGGGTGCTGTGCGTGGCCGATAACGAGCAGGATGCGCTGACCCAGTTGGCGGGCGTTACCGCCGTCGGTTGTGAAGTGCTGTGGCCAGATGCGCCTCTCCAGCGCGAACTGGCGAAAAAGCTGCCGCGCGAAGTCAGCGAACGCATCCACTTTGCCAAAACGGAAACCCTGATGACCGAACCTTTCGATGCGGTTATCTATCACGGCGACTCCGATCAGCTGCGGGAACTGTGCGAACAGGTAGCGGCACGCGATGGCGCGATTGTTTCGGTGCAGGGCTTCGCCCGCGGCGAGAACAATCTGTTGCTGGAACGCCTCTATATTGAACGTTCGCTCAGCGTCAATACCGCCGCGGCAGGCGGTAACGCCAGCCTGATGACGATTGGTTAAAGCCCCCCGGGTTGCGGCTAACGCCTTACCCGGCAGACGGTGGTGGACCCGTAGCCCGGGCAGGCGCCCTGCGCCGCCCCCGGGAGCATCGCGCAGAACAGCACCATTTCCCGGAGGCGATGCTGCGCATCTGTCCGGGCTACCAGATCGCAGCCCGTAGTCCGGGCAAGGCGCCGCCCCCGGGAAAACAGACCGGCATCAACGTCAGCTGATGACACCAGGCGCAGGCTGTGGTTAATTAAGGCTCCCGGACGGGAGCTTTTTTTATGGGAGTTGAACAATGAAACGCACTTTACTCGCGCTTACCGCGCTGCTGGCAAGCACTCATGCGCTGGCGGACGAATGCAATAACGCCAGCAATCAAACGGAGATGAATCAGTGCACCGCCGCCCAATACCAGGCGGCGGATAAAAAACTGAATGAAACCTATCAGGAAGCACTGAAGCGCGCCTCCGGCAAGCAGCAGGAATTACTCAAAAAAGCGCAGCTGGCATGGATTACGCTGCGCGATGACGACTGCAAATTCCTCGCCTCCGGCGCAGACGGCGGCAGCGTACAGCCGATGCTGATCAACCAGTGCATGTCCGATAAAACCGTTGAGCGCGAGTCGTTCCTTGCCTCGCTGCTACAGTGCGAAGATGGCGATCAAAGCTGCCCTCTCCCACCCGCCAATTAACGCAGGCGAATCCCTTCGATAATCATCCGCTGCACGTTATCGACGGTTTGCTGAAAGAATGCCTCATCGCGCAGCGTTGCGCCGGTCACCGCCTCAACCTGAGTAGCGAAATCGGCGTAATGCTGGGTGGTCGCCCAAATCATAAAAATCAGATGCTGCGGGTCGACCGGCGCCAGCTTGCCGCTCTCGACCCAGCCGGAAACAATCGCCGATTTCTCATCCACCAGCGCTTTTAAATCGCCGGTCAGCTCGCCCATCAGCAACGGTGCGCCCTGAAGCATCTCCAGGCAAAACAGCTTCGACGCCTGCGGGTGATCGCGCGACACCTCCAGCTTCAGGCGAATATATTCACCAATCGCCACCAGCGGGCTGATATCTTCACGAAAGGCCTTCAGCGGCGCCAGCCAGATAGCCAGAATCTGCTGCAGCACGGCAATATACAGCGCCTCTTTCGATGGGTAGTAATAGAGCAAATTGGTTTTTGACACCCCGGCCAGCTCGGCGACCTGCTCAAGGCGCGTACCGTGGATACCAAACTGCGAGAACGCGTCCAGCGCAGCGGCCAGAATAGCCTCTTTTTTCGCGCTCACCGCCAGTGAACGTTTTCCGGTCTTTTTCACGGCGCCCTGTGCCATTGATTATCTCCTTCTTTTTACGCCATCAGCATAGCAAAAGCCCAACGCCGACACGACTCTCTGCACCTCGATTGCGCATGACTGCGGTTTTTTCGTGCACTGATTTTGACCATTTAGTCTACTTTTTCGCTGTTATTTTCAGCAACCACTCAGCAACACATTAATAACATTAGCCTTTGCAAAACTGGCATCGCCTTTGCTTTACCTTTGACACGGGGCGACCAAAGGAGATGCAGGATGCAGCGCCGCGCGACTTCTTGTTCAACGACATGCAGAGGTAGGTATGAAAATTGGTGTCTTCGTTCCGATTGGTAATAACGGCTGGCTGATTTCCACCCATGCTCCCCAGTACATGCCGACGTTCGAGCTGAATAAGGCCATCGTGCAGAAAGCCGAGCACTATAATTTCGATTTCGCCCTTTCAATGATCAAACTGCGCGGTTTCGGCGGCAAAACTGAATTTTGGGATCACAACCTTGAATCCTTCACCTTGATGGCCGGGCTAGCGGCAGTCACCTCGCGCATTCAGATCTACGCCACCGCCGCCACGCTGACGCTGCCCCCGGCAATCGTCGCCCGTATGGCCTCGACTATCGACTCTATCTCCGGCGGGCGCTTCGGCGTCAATCTGGTGACCGGTTGGCAAAAACCGGAATATGAGCAGATGGGCATGTGGCCGGGGGATGATTACTTCGCCAGCCGCTACGACTATCTCACTGAATATGTCCAGGTTCTGCGCGACCTGTGGGGCACCGGGCGCAGCGACTTTAAGGGCGACTACTTCACCATGAACGATTGTCGCGTTAGCCCGCAGCCGTCGCAGCCGATGAAAGTGATCTGCGCCGGGCAGAGCGATGCTGGAATGGCGTTCTCCGCCCAGCACGCCGACTACAACTTCTGCTTCGGGAAAGGGGTTAACACCCCTGCCGCCTTCGCACCCACCGCAGCGCGGATGATGCGGGCAGCGGAAAAAACCGGCCGCGATGTCGGCTCCTACGTGCTGTTTATGGTGATTGCCGATGAAACCGATGAGGCGGCCCGCGCCAAATGGGAGCACTACAAAGATGGCGCAGATGAAGAAGCGCTGGCATGGCTGACCGAACAGAGCCAGAAAGATACCCGCTCCGGCAGCGACACTAACGTCCGCCAGATGGCTGACCCCACCTCGGCGGTCAACATCAATATGGGTACTCTCGTCGGCTCTTACGCCAACGTCGCCCGCATGCTCGACGAAGTGGCGGCTGTCCCCGGCACCGACGGCGTGCTGTTGACGTTTGATGATTTCCTTATCGGCATCGAAGCCTTTGGTCAGCGCATTCAGCCGCTGATGCGCTGCCGCGACCATATCGCCACACTCACTCAAGAGGTTGCCTGATGATTACCCTTCCCGCTCGCCCGGAATCCCTGACCTTTGCGCCGCAGCAGAGCGCGCTGATCGTGGTGGATATGCAAAACGCCTACGCCAGCGTTGGGGGTTATCTTGACCTCGCCGGATTTGACGTTTCCGCCACCCGACCGGTAATCGACAATATCAACACCGCCGTTGCCGCCGCGCGCGCCGCCGGAATGCTGATTATCTGGTTCCAGAACGGATGGGACGACCAGTATGTAGAAGCCGGTGGCCCCGGCTCACCGAATTTTCATAAATCCAACGCGCTGAAAACCATGCGTAAAAACCCTGAGCTGCAGGGCAAACTGCTGGCAAAAGGCGGCTGGGACTATCAGCTGGTCGATCAGCTTAAGCCGCTACCGGGCGATATCGTGCTGCCAAAACCGCGCTACAGCGGTTTCTTCAACACCGCGCTCGACAGCATCCTGCGCAGTCGCGGCATTCGCCATCTGGTGTTCACCGGGATCGCCACCAACGTTTGCGTGGAATCGACCCTGCGCGACGGCTTCTTCCTCGAATATTTCGGCATCGTGCTTGAAGATGCCACCCACCAGGCCGGGCCGTCGTTCGCCCAGCAGGCGGCGCTGTTCAATATTGAAACCTTCTTTGGTTGGGTCAGCGACGTCGCCAGCTTCTGCTCGGCCCTTGAGCCCGCAGCACCGCTCTCATTCCCGGAGGAGAAACGTTATGCCTAAACAGGTAATTATTCCGCCAGGCACCACCACGCCTATCGCGCCTTTTGTCCCCGGTACGCTGGCCGACGGCGTGGTTTACGTCTCCGGCACGCTGCCGTTTGATAAGCAAAACAACGTGGTTTATATCGGCGACCCAAAGGCGCAAACCCGTCACGTGCTCGACACCATCAAGAGCGTTATCGAGACGGCGGGGGGCAGTATGGAGGATGTGACCTTCAACAGCATCTTTATCACCGACTGGAAAAACTACGCCGCGATTAACGAGGTCTACGCTGAATTCTTCCCCGGCGATAAACCGGCGCGTTTCTGCATTCAGTGCGGGCTGGTGAAGCCTGAAGCGCTGGTAGAGATAGCGACCGTCGCGCATATCGGGAAACCGGCATGATTAAGCTCAATATCTCCCCGCCGCCTTATCCGGGCGCGCCGGTGGTGGTGCTGAGCGCCGGGCTCGGCGGCGCGGGCGGCTACTGGCTGGCGCAGCGGGCGGTGCTGGAAACACGGTATCAACTGGTGAGCTATGACCATAACGGCACCGGTGAAAACAGCGGCCCGCTGCCCGCAGGCTACAGCATGGCGACCATGGCGCAGGAGCTGTACGCGGCGCTGCAAGAGGCGGGAGTTTCACGTTTTGCCCTGGTCGGTCACGCGCTGGGCGCGCTGATTGGCCTGCAGCTGGCGCTGGATTTTCCCGAATCGGTCAGCGCCCTCGTGCTGATTAACGGCTGGCTGACGCTCTCCCCGCATACCCGTCGCTGCTTTCTGGTGCGCGAGCGCCTGCTGCACGCGGGCGGCGCTCAGGCATGGGTCGAAGCGCAGCCGCTGTTTCTCTATCCGGCGGAGTGGATGGCCGCGCGCCTGCCGCGCCTCGAGGCCGAAGACGCGCTCGCCATCAGCCATTTTCAGGGCAAAGATAATCTGCTCAAACGACTCAATGCCCTTAAGCAGGCCGACTTTTCACGGCGGGCAGCGGCAATAACCTGCCCGACGCTCATTATCAGCGCGGCTGACGATCTGCTGGTTCCGGCCTCCTGCTCCCGCGTGCTGCAAGCGGCAATCCCCGCCAGCCAACGGGTGGAAATGGCCTGGGGCGGCCACGCCTGTAACGTCACTGACACCGCCAACTTTAACCCTATTTTATGCGACGGGCTGGCCAGCCTGCTGCCCGTTACCAAGGAGAATCTATGAGCGAAGCCATTAGCCTGGCCGCCTGCGCCACGCTGTTTACCGATGCCCGAACCCACAACGGCTGGCTGGACAAACCGGTCACCGACGACCAGCTGCGTGAAATCTACGCCTTGATGAAAATGGGGCCCACCTCCGCCAACTGCTCACCGGCGCGTATCGTTTTTATCCGCACCCCGGAGGGCAAAGAGACACTGCGCCCGACCCTGTCCAGCGGCAATCTGGAGAAGACCATGCAGGCCCCGGTCACCGCGATTGTGGCCTGGGACAGCGCGTTCTATGACCGCCTGCCGGAGCTGTTTCCCCACGGTGACGCCCGTAGTTGGTTCACCTCCAGTCCACAGCTGGCGGAAGAGACGGCCTTTCGCAACAGCTCATTACAGGCGGCATATCTGATTTTCGCCTGTCGGGCGTTGGGCCTGGATACCGGTCCAATGTCGGGTTTCGATCGCGAAAAGGTCGATGCGGCGTTTTTTGCCGACGGCGGCTGGAAAAGCAACCTGCTGATTAATATCGGCTACGGCGATACCAGCAAACTGTACGCTCGCCTGCCGCGTCTGCCCTTTGATGATGCCTGCCAGCTGGCATAAGGAGCCCGCATGTCTATTACCGATAAACAAAGCTTTCGCGACGCCATGGCCCACGTCGGTGCAGCAGTTAACATTATTACCACCGATGGCCCGGCAGGCCGCGCGGGGTTTACCGCCAGCGCCGTCTGCAGCGTCACCGACGCGCCGCCCACGCTGCTGGTGTGTCTGAATCGCTCAGCCTCGGTCTGGCCGATATTCAGCCAGCACCAAGCGCTGTGCGTCAACACGCTGGCGGCCGGCCAGGAGGGATTATCGAACATGTTTGGCGGCAAAACGCCGATGGCGGAGCGCTTCGCCGCCGCCGACTGGCAAACCGGAGCGACCGGCTGCCCGCGTCTGGAACAGGCGCTAGTGAGCTTTGACTGCCGCATCAGCCAGATTGTTAGCGTCGGGACTCACGACATTCTGTTTTGTGAAGTGGCGGCAATTGTTCGCCATCCGGACCCGCGCGGACTGATGTGGTTCGACCGCGGCTACCACACGCTAATGCGCCCGGCCTGTTAACCTTAAACCCAGGATCTCATCATGGCTCTCTTCGATTTTCCTCGCTGGCAGTTAACCTCCCCCTCCGCCGCGTCCGGCGTCGTCGCTCCCGATGAACGGCTGTCTGCCGGGCAAACCGTGGTGATGGGCGTTCAGCACGCGGTGGCGATGTTTGGCGCAACCGTGTTGATGCCAATCCTGATGGGACTGGATCCCAACCTGTCGATCCTAATGTCAGGCGTTGGTACGTTGCTGTTCTTTTTGGTTACCGGCGGGCGCGTGCCGAGCTATCTTGGCTCCAGTGCCGCCTTCGTCGGCGTGGTCATCGCCGTCACCGGTTTCAACGGTCAGGGGCTGAACCCACACCTGAGCGTCGCGCTGGGCGGCATTATTATCTGCGGGCTGGTTTATACCCTGATTGGCCTGGTAGTGATGAAGATCGGCACCCGCTGGATTGAGCGGATGATGCCGCCGGTCGTTACCGGCGCGGTAGTGATGGCGATTGGCCTGAACCTCGCGCCCATCGCGGTGCGCAGCGTGTCGGCAACGCCGTTCGACGGCTGGATGGCGGTGCTGACCGTTCTGTGCATCGGCCTGGTAGCAGTGTTTACCCGCGGGATGCTGCAGCGGCTGCTGATCCTCGTTGGGCTGATTGTCGCCTGCGCGCTCTACGCGCTGCTGGCGAACGTGCTTGGGCTGGGCAAGCCGCTCGATTTTGGCCTGCTTGAGCAGGCGGCGTGGTTTGGCATGCCGCAGGTTACCACTCCGACGTTTAACAGCCAGGCGATGATGCTGATCGCACCGGTCGCAGTGATTCTGGTAGCGGAAAACCTCGGCCACCTGAAGGCGGTTGCCGGGATGACCGGGCGCAATATGGACCCGTATATGGGGCGCGCGTTCGTCGGCGACGGGCTGGCAACCATGCTTTCAGGTTCGGTTGGCGGCAGCGGCGTCACGACCTATGCAGAGAATATCGGCGTGATGGCGGTGACCAAAGTGTACTCCACGCTGGTGTTCGTCGCGGCGGCGGTGATTGCGATGCTGCTCGGATTTTCGCCGAAATTCGGTGCGCTGATCCACACCATTCCCGGGCCGGTTATCGGCGGCGCATCCATTGTGGTGTTTGGTTTGATTGCCGTCGCGGGTGCGCGGATTTGGGTACAAAACCGGGTGGATTTGAGCCAGAACGGCAATCTGATTATGGTCGCTGTGACGCTGGTACTGGGCGCGGGTGATTTTGCGCTATCGCTGGGCGGCTTTACCCTCGGCGGGATCGGTACGGCGACATTCGGCGCGATTCTGCTCCACGCCCTGCTTAACCGCCGTCAGCATGAAGTCAAACAACCTGACGTCACCCCTGTTTAACCCGCTGGCACGTACCTGTAGCCCGGACAGATGCGCAGCATCGCCTCCGGGAAATTATGCCATCCTGCGCTGTGCTCCCGGGGGCGGCGCAGGGCGCCTTGCCCGGGCTACAGGTCCACCGCCGTCTGCGATCTGGTAGACCGGACAGGTGCGCAGCACCGCCTCCGGGAAATTATACCATCCTGCGCTGTGCTCCCGGGGCGGCGCAGGGCGCCTTGCCCGGGCTACAGGTCCATCGCCGTCTGCGATCTGGTAGCCCGGACAGGTGCGCAGCACCGCCTCCGGGAATACTCAGCTAAGGTTCGGCACGATCCCTCATCCCGGATAAGGCGTTCACGCCGCCATCCGGGAGCTTCTCTGGCGGCAGGATCTTTTTCCGCTTCCACTTCAGCTCGCTAACCAGCACGCCCGCCAGAATAAACACGCAGCCCACCAGCGCCAGCAGCGGCAAACGCTCTCCGGCAATACGGCCAAACAACCCCGCCCACACCGGTTCTCCGGTGTAAATCAGCGTTGCCCGCGTCGGCGACACGCTGCGCTGCGCCCAGTTCATGGTCACCTGAATAATGGCGCTGAAGATGCCTAATCCCAGCGCAACGCCAATCAGCCCCGGCGTCATCGGCGGAATGCTTTCTCCAACTGGGGCCATACCAGCAAACGCCACCAGCGACGCCGTCGCCAGCTGAACTACCGTCACCCGGCGAATATCCACCTTCCCCGCCCAGGCGCTAATCAGAATAATTTCTGCCGCAATCGCCACCGCGCTGGCAAGAGTGATCATCTCGCCGACACCCAGCGCCAGCAGGTTACTCTCCGGGCCGGCCAGCAGGATCAGGCCGATAAACGCCAGCACAATACCTACGCAGGACATCATCCCCGGCATCCGTCTGAGGAACAGCCATTGCAATAGCGGCACTAGCGGCACGTACATGGCGGTAATAAACGCCGATTTACTGCTGGAGATCGACTGCAACCCCCAGGTTTGCAGTCCGTAGCCCAGCGCAATCGAGATACCTATCGCCACGCCCGCTTTTAGCTCCAGCCATGTCAGGCCGCGTAATGTACGCAGCGACAGTAAAGCGACCGCCAGCGCGGCGGTACCAAAACGCAGTCCGACGAAGAACAGCGGCCCGCTTAGCGTCACCGCATACTGAACGGCGAGAAACGTACCACCCCAGAACATGGTGATAACAAGCAGGATGGCTTCCTGGCGGGTAAGGGAGAATTTAAACGAAGACATCACACAGCCAATCATAATAAATAGCCCGCTAGTGTGCAGTCTGCCCCCCGCAGAGGCAACCATTCACCCATAAAAAAACCGCCGACAACATGTCGGCGGCGAGGGTGATGGGGTCGGGCCCGGGAGATTAACCCCCATCAGGAAACAGTCAGATTAACCGCTAACTCTCACGGTTGCCGTGACTGTTTTTCCCTCCTTTCTTGCCAGCTTCGGAAGCACGCTGGGGATCGTTTTTAAAGTTCCCCCCGCTATGCTGGCCACCTTTACGACCGGCTTCTGATGCTCTTTCACGGTCTTCGGCAAAGTTGCCGGCACCGCCACGATGGTTTGCCATTATGGACCTCCATACATGCTGCATTAGTGAATCACAAGACCGTAGCCTCCACGATACAGGTGTCGTATCGCGTGCCTTTAAGGTTAGCGAATGAAAACCCTGCTCAATGGATATAGTCACATCCTGAAATAGATTTTCCATAAGAACGACCATTGCCATGCCGGGCGTTCGCTAAGCGCCTCTTATGATTGCCGAAAAACGTCGGGTTAAATATGTATCTTTTTGCAACAACCTTTAATCTTTGCAATTTTGTTATAAATCAAACAAATGATTGTTGCATTTGCACTCTTCGCCAGAGGTCTTATCTTTAAAGGTAGCCAGTCAAGTAACTGGTCTATAACGCAACCGAGGAGTGATGCAAATGGCTAAGATTCTGGTGCTTTATTATTCAATGTATGGACACATCGAGACCATGGCGCATGCCGTCGCTGAAGGGGCAAACCGAGTTGACGGTGTCGAAGTGGTCGTGAAGCGCGTGCCGGAAACCATGCAGGCAGAGATTTTTGCCAAAGCAGGCGGGAAAACACAAAACGCCCCCGTTGCCACGCCACAGGAGCTGGCAGAGTATGACGCCATCATCTTTGGTACCCCAACTCGTTTCGGCAACATGTCCGGACAGATGCGCACCTTCCTTGATCAGACCGGCGGCCTGTGGGCATCCGGCGCGCTGTACGGCAAGCTGGCCAGCGTATTCAGTTCGACCGGTACCGGCGGCGGTCAGGAGCAAACCATTACCTCCACCTGGACCACCCTTGCCCATCACGGGATGATTATTGTGCCGATTGGCTACGGTGCCCAGGAGCTGTTTGATGTGTCGCAGGTTCGCGGCGGTACGCCATACGGTGCAACAACCATTGCCGGTGGCGATGGTTCTCGTCAGCCAAGCGAAGAAGAATTGGCGATTGCCCGCTATCAGGGTGAACATGTCGCCGGTCTGGCGGTTAAATTAAACGGTTAGGAGGAAAAGCATGCCGACTCAAGAAGCTAAAGCCCACCGCGTGGGTGAATGGGCAAGTTTACGCAATACCTCTCCCGAAATTGCCGAGGCAATTTTTGAATTAGCCAATTACGATGAGAAGCTTGCGGAGAAAATCTGGGAAGAAGGCAGCGATGAAGTGTTGCCCCGCGCTTTCGCCAAAACGGATAAAGATTCCCTGTTCTGGGGCGAGCAAACCATTGAGCGCAAAAACGTCTGACTATCTGTCGTTGTAGCCCGGACAGGTACGCAGTACCGCCTCCGGGAGTTATTGCATGAGCTTCCCGGAGGCGGCGCGTTGCGCCTGTCCGGGCTACAAAGTCTTGCTCAACCGTCAGCTGCAAAACCCGGATTGCTCCGGGTTTTTTATTACCTTCGTTACTTCGTCGCCTCGGCCATCGCCTTTTTGAAGGTATCCATCGGACAGAAGCCGTTATCATCAACCGGACACCCGTTCAGCGCTAGCGTCACCCGCTGCGGCGGTGATTGCAGGGTCAGCGCGTCGGCATTGCGCAACTGCTCGGTACTTTGATAGACATACTCAATTTTCATCAAATCGCGGTTGCCGCTGTTATCGTGCCAGCGCTGGAACACCAGCTTGCCGCCAATCGGCGTGCGCTCATACTGGTTATGCAGCTGATAAGGTTTAAAATCCAGCGCCGTCAGCAGCGAGGCGATATTGGAGTCATGGCCTACCAGCAGCGTCACTTTCGCTGCCTTTGTTGCATCACCCACCAGCGCGTTATCAATGTATTTGACCAGCGGTTTAGCCACGTTGCGCGCTACTTCTGGGGAAGTAAACAGGCTATCCTGGTAACCGTTTTTCAGCTTCGACAGCACCTGCCACTGCTTATCGCTTTTGATTTCCCCCCACGCCACCTGATCTTTGGGGAAACCTTCGTAGTATTGCAGCGTAAAGGCGTCAACCAGCGAGTTGCCGACCTTCAACGGCCCGGATACGCCCGGCTCCTGCTGATATTTGGCGCTAAAGGTATCTTTACCATCGCTCAGCGAGCACTGCTGTTTCTCTTTGCAGGAAGGCGAATTGCGATAATCCGTCATCTCCTCCAGCAGCTTATAGCTTTCGCCCAACTGCATTCCCTGCCGCTCTTTTTCCATCGCCTGCACGGCCTTTTCGCTGAAGGCGGCGGAATCATCAGTGATCACCGGGTTGAAGGTTGGGTCCATGGTGCCCATTTTTTCCTGATGATGCACCGTTACGCCGCAGCCGGGAAACGCGCCGGTTATAAAGAACTGCGCGGTGGCGACGGTGCGTTGCAGACTATTTGCATACGCATAAACCGCGTTCTCCGGCGGGCACTCGCCGCTGGTTACCAGCCCCTGCTGCGCCAGCCATTCGCGCATATAGTGCCCCATATAAACTTCCAGCACCCCACCCTTGGTGGTCAACTGGCCGCCGGGTACATCCCACTCCGGCCAGGACTTCGGCGTTGACTGCTCCAGTACGCTGCCGTTGTTCGCCAACGGCGCGCGCAGGTTATGACGACTCATGATCAGCACCTGTTGCAGCTGGTACCCTTCCGGTGCGGTCTGTTCCTGCGCCTGGACGCCTGCGGACAGTAGTACAACGCCTGCCACGGCGGCGGCGAGTAGACTTTTTCTCATCCCTTAACCCTCAGTCAGTGATTATCATCGCCTTAATTGTGACAAATTTATGACATTTTTCCGGGCAATGGCTCGCAAACTCGCTAACAAGACGATTTTTCTAGCGTTTTAACTGATGCCCGTTCTGCCGCATCCACTCCGCCAGCGGTTGCAGCGCGCTGCGCATTGACAGCCCCAGGTCGGTTATCTGATATTCAACCCGTGGTGGAATCTCCGCATAGACGTGGCGCGACACCAGCCCGCGCTGCTCAAACAGGCGCAGTTGGCGGGTGAGTTCTTTTTGCGTAATCGGCGATACCGCGCGCAGCAGTTCGCTGAAGCGCACCGGCACGTTAAGCACAATCAACCGATAGAGGATCGGAATCGCCCATTTCCCGGCAATCATATTGACGAAGTCGGTCATGGGACAAGATTCTTGCGGCAAATTTTTTTGCGTTGCCCGCGCCGCGATTTCCGCCATAGCACACCTTTTTGTTCATTAGTACCCAATTGGTACCTGGTACCCTTTGGATACTAATGTACTTATAGTGATTTTTCCAGTCACGCAAGAGGAGTGAAAATATGGGACGTTTAGCAGGAAAATTTACCTTGATTACCGGCGGTACCAGCGGCATCGGTCTTGCCACCGCGCAGGAATTTCTCTCTGAAGGAGCCCATGTTGCGGTCACCGGGCGCAACCCCGTCGTACTTGAACAGGCGCGGACGATACTGGGTGAGAAGGCGTGGGTTATTACCGCCGATGCAGGGGATATCGGCGGGCAACGTCAGCTGGCGGAAACGCTGAACAGCCGATGGTCACGGCTTGATGCGGTGTTTATCAACGCCGGAGACGTAACCCATGGCGAGCTCGGCGAATGGAATGAAGAGCGCTGGGATCGGCTGATGAACATCAATCTGAAAGGCCCCTTTTTCTTGCTACAGGCGCTGCTGCCGCTGCTGGCAAACCCGGCGTCGGTCATTCTGTGCGGTTCGGTAAGCGTCCATATCGGCTTGCCGACCAGCAGCGCTTATGCCGCCAGTAAAGCCGGTCTGCTATCACTGGCGCGTACGCTGTCCGGCGAGCTGCTGTCGCGGGGGATCCGCGTTAACGGCCTGAGCCCTGGCCCGGTACGGACTCCGGCGCTGGATAAACTGGGGCTCAGCGCCGAGGCGCTCGAAAGCCTACAGGCGGAGATCGAGCATCTGGTTCCGCTGGGCCGAATGGGCACAGCGCAGGAGCTGGCGAAAGCCGCGTTGTTCCTGGCCTCGGATGAATCCAGCTATGTTGTCGGGACAGAACTGTTGGTCGATGGCGGCACGGGGAATCTATAACTTTCGCAGCGGCCGTTACTCCGGTAGCGGCACCGCCGCCAGCGTACAGATGGCTTCATGCTCACCACCGCGATGGTCGATTATCAGTACTTTATCTCCCGCCTTTTTACCTTCGCAGGGTTTTAAAACCTGATCGACAATACGTTCACGAATTGACTGGCGATCGGAATCAGCCAGGCTACTAAAGGAAGTCACCACCAGCGCCAGCCCAACAAGACCGACGATATGCTTATTACCCATTTATTACTCTCACCCATATTTAAGCGGGCCAAGATTAGCAGCCTGCCGGACTCGCGTCTGTAAATTCGCTTAAAGGTGTGTAACTCAGTTTACTTTTTAACCACCCCAATGCTTTACACTTCACATTTATTCATGTAAATAATAAGTTAATAGCTTTACTGGCAGTCCATTGTTGTCTGACTCATCGGGTCATCTTTAAGAAATATCCCGATGCTATTATCTCGATATCACGGTATTTTTTCTTCATGTTAAACATAACATTAGGTTAATCTATGTCAGGTATCCTGCTCTTTATCGTCGCGGTAGTTTTGCTGGGGGTAGCCCTCTACAGCCTGGTGTCCTATATCAAGGATCGACGCGCTGGACAACTACCAATTCATAAGAAAAAGAAATAATACATCCTCACTATTCTTACCTTCTGCCCCTACTATTTTTACCGGCCCGCCTGATTTCAAACGATAATGACAAAAAAGAAGGCAGGCTTGCTCGCCTGCCTTTGTGTCGGCGTAAAAAATCGTTACGATTCCCAGGCCTGTTCCGCTTTGGCTCCATCAAACTGCGGCGGCGGTTTGCGGAATCGGCGGGTGAGATAAGTCAGATAGAGTAAACCCAGGCCCGCCCACACCAGACCGAGCGTCAGCGATGTCGCCTCCAGATTCACCCACAATACCCCTACCGTCAGCGCACCAACCATCGGCAACAGCAGATAGTGAAAACGATCTTTCCACGTTTTGTTGTAGCCTTTACGCCGCCAGAAGTGGTTGTACACCGACAAATTAACGAAGGTGAATGCCACCAGCGCGCCGAAATTAATCAGCGCCGTGGCGGTGACCAGATCGAAGAACAGCGCCGACAGCGCAACAATCCCGACCATAATGACGTTCAGCGCCGGGGTGCGCCATTTCGGGTGGACGTAGCCAAAAATGCGCTCCGGGAAAACGTTATCGCGGCCCATCACATACAGCAGCCGTGAGACACTGGCGTGCGAAGCCAGTCCTGATGCCAGGGTATTAACAAACGTCGTGCACAGGAAAATCGACTGGAACAGCTTGCCGCCAACGTACAGAGCAATTTCCGGCAGCGCCGCATCCGGGTCTTTAAAACGGCTAATATCGGGGAAAAAGAGCTGCATAAAGAACGATGCAGCGATAAATATCACCCCTCCGTAGACGGCGGTAAGGAAAATCGCCTTCGGGATCACCCGCGCGGCGTCCGGTGTTTCTTCGGAAAGGGTAGTCACCGCATCAAAACCAAGGAATGAAAAACAGACTATCGTCGCCCCGGTAATAATCGGGATCAAGTGCGCATTCTGGCTAATAAACGGCTGGAGCGACCAGACGGTACCGACCCCTTCCCCTTTATGCAGCCCCTGCACCACCAGCACGATAAAGACCACCATAATCGAGATCTGCACCAGCACGAACAGAGTGTTGAAGTTCGCCACCAGGTTGACGCTTTTCAGGTTCGCCGCGGTGAGGATCGCCACAAACGTCACCACCCACACCCAGGGCGGTACTTCCGGAAACAGCGCGGAGAGATAAATCTTCGCCAGCAAAACGTTGATCATCGGCAGGAACAGATAATCCAGCAGCGACGACCAGCCAACCATAAAACCAACATGCGGGCTGATCGACTTCTGTGCATAGGTGTAAGCCGATCCCGCCTGCGGAAACTGGCGCACCAGCTTGCCGTAGCTAATGGCGGTAAACAGCACACCCGCCAGCGCCAGCAGATAGGAAGCCGGTACGTGGCCGTTGCTGATGCCGGAAACAATTCCGAAGGTATCAAACACCGTCATCGGGGTCAGGTAGGCCAGACCCATCATCACTACCTGCCACAGCTTGAGCGATTTGCGCAGCCCGGGTTTGCCCTTTTCAGGAGCGTTGTCAAGAGAGGTGTTAATAGCCATTGTCATTTCCCCCGCTGCAAACCTGGGTTTGCGGTCGTAATGACCGGAAAACAAACCAACTTCGCAACGGGGTTAATGGCAAATCAGAAGGTAAAAAGAACCGACCAGCGGCGGTGGCTGCGCACTCCATGCGGCCATGACGGCCCCCTTCTCCCTGCGGATATTTGAACATCTGCATCATCTCACTTTCCTCGTCACACACTGTGTCGTTAACTGAAGCCCGTTGCCGCCTGCGCTCCTTAACGCGGCATCCGGGAAATGGCTGGGCTCCCAGCACAAACGTCCGACCAGGCTCCGCTCAGGCCGTATGATGCTACTTGTGGTAAAACTAAGATGCCCCTTGCGGGGCGGCAATCAGGCGTTTTTCAACATCCACTCAATTTCAGTTTCGGTAATCAGACGCTCAAACTGCAGTAGTTCGTCATGTTTACAGGCGTGATAAACATGACAGAAACGCTCGCCAAGCCGCTCGCGCAGATGATCGTTTTGCATAAACTCCCACAGCGCATCGCTCTGGCGAATCGGGAACGGCAGGCCATCTTGCTCCAGACCGTTGCCTTCCACCTCTTCCTGTAGCGGCAGCGTGTTATCCAGACCGTGCAAAATACCGGCAAAAATCGCCGCCATCACCAGATACGGGTTGGCATCCGCCCCGGCCACGCGATACTCCACGCGATGGTTATGGCGATCGCCGCACGGAATACGCAGCGCCACCGTCCGGTTGTTATGCCCCCACGACGCCTGGGTCGGCACGTACATTCCCGGCTGGAAGCGGCGATACGAGTTCACGTTCGGCGCCAGCAGCGCCATCGAGGCCGGCATCAGGTCAATCATCCCGGCGAGCGCACGTTTTAACATCGCGGAATCTTCGCCATCAGCTTCCGCCAGCACGTTCTCGCCTTTGTTGTTCTGCATGCTGATATGGATATGCATCCCGCTACCGGCGTGCTCTTCATAGGGTTTCGCCATAAAAGTGGCGTGCATCTTATGCTTCTCGGCCATCAAACGCACGAGGCGTTTTAGCGCCAACGCGTCATCGCAGGCGTCCAGCACGTTATCGGTATGATGCAGGTTGATTTCAAACTGACCAGGAGAGGCTTCCGCCACCGCGCCGTCGGCCGGGATCAGCTGAAGCTGGGCGATTTCATCAATATCGTTAAGGACATCGGCAAAGTGGTTGAGGTTATCAACGGAGTAAACCTGGCTCTGGGTATTGCGATCGCCTGTCCCCGGCGCGCACGGCGGCTGCAGGTAGCCTTCGGCATCGCGCTTGCGGTCAAGTAAATAGAACTCCAGCTCTACCGCTACCACGGGGAACAGTCCGCGCTGGCGTAGCTGCTGCCAGAGTCGGTTCAGAACGTTCCGCGGCTCAACGTCAAAGGGAGCGCCATCTTCATCAACCATGGTCAACAGCACCTGACCGATATATTCCGGGTCCGCCGCCGAGGGCGTTAAGGTACCCAGCACCGGCACGCAGGTGCAATCCGGCTCGCCCATCTCCTGGCCGAGACCCGCTTCTTCCACTACGTTGCCAAGGATGTCCATCGCGAACACCGAAGCCGGGAAATAGCACCCTTTCTCCAGCTTACTCAGGCTGGAGACTGGAATACGCTTGCCGCGGAAACAGCCGTTCAGGTCGGTCAACAAGACATCGACGTATTGCGTATTCGGGTAACGCTCGAGGTAGCGCCTCACTTCATGAGTGAATGCGCTTACCCGTCTCTCTTCCGACTGCTGAACAAAATTCTCAACTTCTACGATATTGGTTTCCATGATTCACCGCCGTTGTTTTAGTTTCGGACCCTGAAAAAGCACTGTTAAATATAATGTCCACCATTCGAATGTGTATGCAAACAAATTGTTTGTCAAATGTTAAATTAAGTTTGCAAATGGCTATTTCCACTGCTAGATTGAGAAAATATTGAACGAAATGGCCGTTTTACCCGCTAATCCGGTCATAATTTAGTCCACTTTGTGAGGGCGATCATGGAAAATATAATGTACAAGCCAGTTATTGGCGTGGTGATGTGTCGGAACAGGCTTAAGGGTCACCAGACCCAAACTCTGCAAGAGAAGTACCTGAATGCGATTGTTCACGCCGGAGGGTTACCCATTGCCCTACCGCACGCGTTAGCGGAACCGGACCTGCTTTCTACGTTACTGCCTAAACTGGATGGCATTTATCTGCCTGGCAGCCCGAGCAACGTGCAGCCGCACCTTTATGGTGAAAACGGCGATGAGCCTGACGCCGATCCCGGGCGTGATCTTCTGAGCATGGCGCTGATCAACGCCGCGCTCGAAAGGCGCATCCCCATTTTCGCCATCTGCCGTGGGTTACAGGAACTGGTTGTCGCCACCGGCGGGACTCTGTATCGTCGTCTGTTCGAGCAGCCTGAACTGCTTGAGCACCGCGAAGATCCTGAACTTCCTGTAGAACAGCAATATGCGCCCTCACATGAAGTCCAGGTTCAGGAAGGAGGTTTACTTTCTCAGTTAATACCGGGCTGCAACACGTTCTGGGTCAACTCGTTACACGGACAGGGAGCAAAAACACTGGGTCCACGGCTGCGCGTGGAGGCTCGTTCTTCGGACGGGCTGGCGGAAGCGGTTAGCGTTTATGACCATCCTTTCGCTCTTGGCGTGCAGTGGCATCCTGAATGGAACAGTAGCGAATACGCCCTGTCGCGGATGTTGTTTGAAGGTTTTATCACCGCCTGTCAGAACCATATCGCTGAAAAACAGCGACTCTGACCACTACCGTTAAGGAAATGCAAATATGAGCGATGACGGACTGGCGCCAGGGAAACGTTTGTCAGAGATCCGCCAGCAATTGGGTCTCTCACAGCGTCGTGCCGCCGAACTGTCTGGGTTAACACATAGTGCCATCAGCACCATAGAACAGGACAAAGTCAGTCCTGCCATCAGCACGCTGCAAAAGCTGCTGAAAGTCTATGGGCTGTCGCTCTCGGAATTCTTTTCTGAACCAGAAAAACCGGCTGAACCGCAGGTGGTTATCAATCAGGACGATCTGATTGAAATCGGCAGTCAGGGGGTGTCGATGAAGCTGGTTCATAATGGAAATCCGAACCGCACGCTGGCGATGATTTTTGAAACGTATCAGCCTGGAACCACAACCGGGGAGAGGATCAAGCATCAGGGCGAGGAGATAGGCACCATACTGGAGGGTGAAGTCGTGTTGACCATTAACGGTCAGGCGTATCACCTGGTGGCTGGGCAAAGCTATGCCATTAACACCGGCATACCGCATAGCTTCAGCAACACCTCGGCAGGCATCTGTCGAATTATCAGTGCCCATACCCCCACCACATTCTGATTTTTTAGCCTGAGATTTTTCAGGCTTTCTTCAGGCCTGCGCCGTCGGAGCTTAATTCCGGCGGCGCGAAGAAAACGCAGATCACCTTGCGCAATGCGGAAAGACTTATTCCGCTGGCCCCAGATAATTCATGCCTGTTAATAGGCAATTTAAACGGTACTCAATCCCGGGGACGCCCTGCGCCCTGAGGGTCAGAAATAATCAAATTTTATATTTTCCCGATTACGTTATTAAGGAGTCATGATGGATTTTCACAACTTGGCTTACTGGCAAGAAAAAGCAAAAACGCTCGTGATTGAGACGCGCTTATTTATTAACGGTGAATACAGCGCCGCCGCCGATAATAGCGTTTTTGAAACCAATGATCCTGCCGCGCAGCAGACGCTCGCCGAAGTGGCTCGCGGCAAAAAAGCCGACGTGGATCGTGCGGTGCAGGCCGCCCGCAGCGTATTCGAGAACGGCGACTGGTCGCAGGCATCCCCTTCTCAACGCAAAGCAGTGCTAAGTAAATTCGCCGATCTAATGGAAGCTCACCGTGAAGAGCTAGCCCTGCTGGAAACCCTGGATACCGGCAAACCGATTCGCCACAGCCTGCGCGATGATATTCCCGGCGCCGCCCGTGCGATTCGCTGGTACGCCGAAGCCATTGATAAAGTGTATGGCGAAGTCGCGCCTACCGGTATCAACGAACTGGCGATGATCGTTCGCGAACCGATTGGCGTGATTGCGGCGGTAGTACCGTGGAACTTCCCGCTGCTGCTGGCCTGCTGGAAGCTTGGCCCGGCGCTGGCCGCCGGAAACAGCGTGGTTCTCAAACCTTCCGAAAAATCCCCGCTTACCGCTCTGCGTCTGGCGGGCCTGGCGAAAGAGGCCGGGCTGCCGGACGGGGTGCTCAACGTGGTGAGCGGTTTCGGCCATGAAGCTGGTCAGGCGCTGGCGCTGCATCCGGATGTTGAAGTCATCACCTTCACCGGCTCTACCCGCACCGGCAAGCAGTTGCTGAAAGATGCAGGCGACAGCAATATGAAGCGCGTCTGGCTGGAGGCGGGCGGCAAAAGCGCCAATATCGTCTTTGCCGACTGTCCGGACCTGCAAAAAGCGGTCAATACCACCGCCGGCGGCATCTTCTATAACCAGGGCCAGGTCTGTATTGCCGGAACCCGCCTGCTACTCGAAGAGAGCATCGCCGATAAGTTTCTCGAGCTGTTAAAAGAGCAGGCAAAAGGCTGGCAACCGGGCAACCCGCTCGACCCGAATACCACTATGGGCATGCTTATCGACAACAGCCACGCCGACAGCGTCCACAGCTTTATTCGCGCCGGGGAAGCACACAGCACGCTGCTGCTGGACGGGCGCAAAAATCCATGGCCCGCAGCAGTCGGCCCGACCATTTTTGTCGACGTCGACCCCGCATCTCCTCTCAGTCAGGAAGAGATCTTCGGCCCGGTGCTGGTGGTGACCCGTTTTAAAACCGAAGAGCAGGCCGTGAAGCTTGCTAACGACAGCCGCTACGGCCTCGGCGCAGCGGTCTGGACCCGCGATCTTTCCCGCGCCCATCGCGTCAGCCGCCGCCTGAAAGCCGGCTCCGTCTTCGTGAATAACTATAACGATGGCGATATGACCGTGCCTTTTGGCGGCTACAAACAGAGTGGCAACGGACGCGATAAATCTCTGCACGCAATGGAAAAATTCACCGAACTGAAAACTATCTGGATTGCCCTGGAGGCTTAATCATGACCGAACATACCACCAGCTATTACGCCGCCAGCGCCAATCGCTATGAACCGTTTCCAACGCTGGACGAATCGATAAGCTGCGACGTCTGCGTCGTCGGCGGCGGCTATACCGGACTCTCCTCAGCGCTGCATTTAGCCGAAATGGGCTACGACGTGGTGCTGCTGGAAGGCGCGCGCATCGGCTTCGGCGCCAGCGGGCGCAACGGCGGTCAGTTGGTTAACTCCTACAGCCGCGATATCGACGTTATCGAGAAAACCTACGGCCCGGACGCGGCGAAAATGCTCGGCAGCATGATGTTTGAAGGCGGCGATATTATCCGCGAGCGCATCCAGCGCTATCAAATCCAGTGCGACTATCGCCCCGGCGGCCTGTTTGTCGCGCTGAATCATAAACAGCTGGAGACGCTCGAAGAGCAGAAAGAGAACTGGGAGCGCTACGGCAATACGCAACTGGAGCTGCTGGATGCCAGCGCTATTCGTCGCGAAGTAGACAGCGATCGCTACGCGGGCGCGCTGCTGGACCATAGCGGCGGCCATATCCATCCGCTGAATCTGGCGATCGGCGAAGCGGACGCGATTAGGCTGAAAGGCGGTCGGGTTTACGAGCAATCGCCGGTCACCCGTATTCAGCACACCAGCCCGGCGGTGGTGACCACCGAACGCGGTCAGGTTACCGCCCGCTACGTGATTGTCGCCGGTAACGCCTATCTCGGCGATAAAGTCGAACCGGAGCTGGCGAAGCGCAGCATGCCATGCGGCACCCAGATCGTCACTACTGCACCGCTGTCTGAGGATCTGGCACGTTCGTTGATCCCGAAAAACTACTGCGTGGAAGATTGTAACTATCTGCTGGATTACTATCGTCTGACCGCCGATAACCGCCTGCTGTACGGCGGCGGCGTGGTGTACGGCGCACGCGACCCGGACGACGTAGAGCGGCTGATAATGCCAAAGCTGCTGAAAACCTTCCCACAGCTGCAAGGGGTGAAAATCGACTACCGCTGGACCGGCAACTTCCTGCTGACCCTCTCGCGGATGCCGCAGTTTGGTCGTCTCGATAACAATATCTACTATATGCAGGGCTACAGCGGCCACGGCGTCACCTGTACCCACCTCGCCGGAAGACTGATTTCAGAGCTGCTCCGTGGCGACGCCGAACGCTTTGACGCCTTCGCTAAGCTGCCGCACTACCCGTTCCCCGGCGGGCGCAGCCTGCGCATTCCGTTTACCGCGATGGGCGCGGCCTACTACAGCCTGCGCGACAGACTCGGCGTTTAATCCCCTCGGCCGACGGCACCCGCCGTCGGCAATTTCACCTCGACGTACTGCTGAGGGAAGCGCTGCTGGAAGTAGTGACGCAAAAACTCTACGGTGGTGCGAATCTTCGCTGAGGTCGCCAGCCGCGACACATAGACCGCCCAGATATTAGCGGGCTGATAGTACTCCGGCAGCAGGTGCAGCAGATTGCCGCTGGCGATATTTTCACGCACGTCCCACCAGGAACGCAGCGCGATCCCCTGCCCGTCCAGGCACCATTGATGAACGATCTCGCCGTGGTTTGACGACAGTGGCCCGGTCACTTTAATCGCGTGTTCGCCCTCTTTACTGTGCAGTTGCCAGACGCCAAAGGGCCGGTCGCGCTCTTTAATCACCAGGCAAGGCAGCGCGGCGAGATCGCTAAGCTGCTTTGGGCGCGAATGACGAGCCACAAATTCCGGCGAGGCGCAGAGAATACGGTGGTTAGTCGCAAGCTGACGGGCAATCAGATTGGGGGCAATATCGTCGCCGACGCGAATATCCAGATCAACTCCCTCGTTGGCCAAATCCACCAGCCGGTCGGCGACGTCAAAACGGATCTCCAGCTGCGGATACCGGCGGGCCAGCTCGGACAGCGCCGGGGCGACAACCTGACGGCCAAAGCCGAAGCTGCTGATAATGCGCAGCGTCCCCTGCGGCACCTGCCGCACATCGGACAGCTCGTCCATCATCTGGTCGACATCCTGCAAAATGCGCTGCCCCCATTCGTAAATGCGTTCGCCCTCCTCGGTAATGGCGACCCGCCGGGTGGTCCGGTGCAGCAGTTGGACATTGAGCGTCTGCTCAAGCAACGACACCCGCTTGCTGACAAAAGCCGGAGAAACGCCCAGTTCTTCAGCGGCGGCGGCAAAACCGGCGCGGCGGGCGACCAGCATAAAGACGCGTAAATCGTTCAGCAGCGGCAGATTATTCATGATTCGTGTTTTATGTTTCACCAGTTGACGGGATTAATTATGAATCAGTCAATTATAGGATAGAGGTGAAGTCAATTTCCCTTACCGCAAACTGAGAACAACGATGAATAAAACCTTACGTATTGCCGCCATCCCCGGCGATGGCATCGGAAAAGAAGTGCTGCCTGAGGGCGTTCGCGTACTGCAGGCTGCCGCTGAACGCTGGGGAATGGCGTTAAGCTTTGAGCATTTTGAGTGGGCCAGCTGCGATTACTATGCGCAACACGGCAAAATGATGCCCGATGACTGGCACGCACAGTTGCAAGAGTTTGATGCTATCTACTTCGGCGCGGTCGGCTGGCCGGATATCGTGCCGGATCACATTTCGCTTTGGGGTTCGCTGCTGAAGTTCCGCCGCGAATTTGACCAGTACGTCAACCTGCGCCCGGTGCGCCTGTTTCCCGGCGTTCCCTGCCCGCTGGCAGGTAAGCAGCCGGGCGATATCGATTTTTACGTGGTACGCGAGAATACCGAAGGCGAGTATTCCGCCCTCGGCGGACATGTGAATCCGGGAACCGAGCATGAAGTGGTGATTCAGGAGTCGGTGTTTACCCGCCGCGGCGTGGACCGGATCCTGCGCTACGCCTTTGAGCTGGCGCAAAGCCGCCCGCGCAAAACGTTAACTTCAGCAACCAAATCCAACGGCCTCGCCATCAGTATGCCTTTCTGGGATGAACGCGTGGAGGCGATGGCGCAGCACTACCCGGAGGTGAAGTGGGATAAGCAGCATATTGATATTCTGTGCGCCCGCTTTGTGCTGCAGCCGGAGCGTTTTGACGTGGTCGTCGGCTCAAACCTGTTCGGCGATATCCTCTCCGATCTCGGCCCGGCCTGTACCGGCACCATCGGGATTGCCCCATCGGCGAATCTCAATCCGGATCGAACCTTCCCGTCGCTGTTTGAGGCGGTCCACGGTTCAGCGCCGGATATCTACGGCAAAAATATCGCCAACCCTATCGCTACCATCTGGGCCGGGGCGATGATGCTCGATTTCCTCGGCAACGGGGATGAACGCTATCAGGCCGCTCATGACGGCATTCTGGCGGCGATTGAGCAGACCATCGCCAGCGGGCCGAAAACGCCGGATATGAAAGGCACCGCTTCCACCCAGCAGGTGGGCGAAGCGATTTGTCAGGCCATTGCCGGATAAAAGTAGCCCGGACAGGCGTGCCAGCGCCGCCTCCGGGGAATGGTAGCCCGGACAGGCGCAACGCGCCGCCTCCGGGAAAGCGTGCAGGGGTTCCGTTCACCGCTATCCCGCAGAAAATGTCTCACCGTGGTACGTGAACGGGTAAAGGGGGAGAAAACCGTCTCCCCCTTTACAATCCCCACGGTCCCGCAAAGAAATCGGTGCTGCGCACTGCGCTCACCTCCCGGTCCTCAGCCTGCGGTCGGCTCAACTCGACATCACTGTCTCGATTCGCCTCTGTCCGCCATCCCTGGCGGCCAGCCCTTGTCTTCCGACCTTCGGTTCGCCGATTTCAGCGGGCGCCAGGGCATCGCTGCGAGTTCTGTTGTTTCAGAAAGATATTTGTCGCTACCGGGGATTTTCCCCGGAGGCGGCCCTTGACGCGCCTGTCCGGGCTACAAAACCGCAGACGATGTCGAACCGTAGCCCCGGTAAGCGCAGCGCCACCGGGGAGATTTTCCAGTCCGAACTACAGCTCCAGCTCGTGCTGCAACAGCGTCGCAATCGCCTCGCTGCTCTCAGCTGTCACCAGCGCCTTGCGGAACTCCTCATGCATAATGCGCCGCGCCAGACGCGAGAAAATACGCATATGCTGATCGCCAGCTGAGTGCTTGTTCAGCGTGAGCATAATGACAAACTGCGCCTCATCGTCGCCCCAGACTACCGGCTGCGCCAGACGAGCGACGCTGATGGTTGACTGCTCAATATGCTCCGATTTGCTGTGCGGAATGGCGAAGCTAAACCCTAACCCGGTAGAGAACACTGCTTCGCGGGCCCACAGGTCGGCCTCCAGCTTGCGCGGGTAGCGGCAGCGCCCAGCCAGCAGCAGGTTATCGGTCATGCCCTTAATCACTTCTTCTTTGCTACGCCAGTCGCTGTTCAGCGTAATGCACTGGGCACTAATCAGCGGCGCGTCCTGCTGGGTCATGCGGAACTGGGCCAGCAGATGCTCGACTTCAAGTGAAGTGCGGCACTGCATCGCCTGATTAAGCAGCTGACGGCAGGCGCGGCTATCAAGCTGCGCCAGACGCGCTTTGGTCGCCGGAATCGACGGCGCGCTCATGCTTAGCTCATCCAGCCCCAGCCCTACCAGCAGCGGCAGCACCGAGCCTTTAGCTCCCAGTTCGCCGCACAGGCCAATCCATTTCCCCTGGCGATGCACCGCCTGAACCGCATAATCCAGCGCGCGTAAGAATGCCGGATTGAGGCTATTGTAGTGACGCGTTACCTTAGCGTTATCGCGATCCACCGCCAGCAGATACTGGGTCAGGTCGTTACTGCCGATACTAAAGAAATCAATCTCTTCGCAGCACTGGTCGATAATAAACATCACCGAAGGTACTTCGAGCATAATGCCCAGCGGGATTTTCTCATCAAACGGAATATGTTCGCTGCGCAGCGATTGTTTAGCATCCGCCAGCTGCTCTTTGACCCATAGAATCTCTTCCATTGATGAAATCATCGGGATCATGATTTTCAGCGAACCGTGCGCCGAAGCGCGCAGAATTGCCCGCAGCTGGGTACGGAACAGCGCCTGATACTCTTCGTAAATACGCACCGCGCGATAGCCGAGGAACGGGTTGTTCTCTGCCGGGATATTGAGATAGGCCACCGGCTTGTCGCCGCCAATATCCATGGTGCGAATAATAATGCTGCGTCCGTTGGCCGGTTCCAGCGCCTGGCAGAAGATGTTGTAAAGTTCATTTTCCGACGGCGCGCTCGGGCGGTCCATATAGAGCATTTCGGTGCGGAACAGCCCTACCGACTGCGCGCCGTTGTTAAATGCCGACATCGCCTCTACCGAGTGGGCAATGTTCGCCGCCACTTCCAGACGAATACCGTCTTCCGTGCGCCCTTCTTTATCCAGCCAGGTCTGCTGCTGGCGGCGAATTTGCTCCTGCACCCACGCTTCCTGCTGATAGTAGCGCGCTACGGCTTCATCGGGTTTCACCACCACCAAACCGGCGTTGCCGTCAATCTGCACCTGTTGATCAACCCACGGCAGCAGCGCATCCATATCGACACCCACCAGGGTCGGAATATTAAATGAGCGCGCGAGGATCACCGTGTGCGAAGTGGTTCCACCGCTGCGCAGCAGCAGCCCTTTGAGCAGCGTTTTATCCAGTTCGAGGAACTGGCTGGGGGTTAATTCATCAGCCAGACAGATAGACTCTTCCGTCAGCTTGCCCGGCACCGGGAAGCGAGATTCGCCGTAGATATGCTGTAGCAGCTGGAAGCAGACGTCGCGAACGTCCAGCACGCGCTCCTGCAAATAGCTATTGCCGGAGGCGCTGAACTGGGCGCAGAAATGTTCGCTGGTCGCCACCACGGCTTCAGCACAGCTCAGGCCGGTCAGCAGGCCGCCAAGCAGATGCTGGCGCAGCGAGGCATCGGTCGCTAAAGAACGATGCGCTTCAAGGATCGCGCTGGCGGTGCCGTCGTTATCCAGCAGACGGAACTCAATATTTTTCACCAGCAGCATCAACCCTTTATCCAGCGACGCCTGCTCTTGTTCAATATTTCCCGCCGCCGGCAGCGTGCCTAAATCGCGCAGATCCAGCGATTTAAGATGCGTGAGCCGTCCGCCCGCGCTCCCGGCGCAAACCGGCAACGCATGAAACAAGGTGGGGTTGAGACGAGAGAGTGATTCCGGAACCGGCTGAACGTCCATTTGATCGACGGTCGGCAACGGCGCATCGCAGTGCGGAAATTCGTCGGTGATAAAGGCCGACAGCGCGTCAAACGCTTGCTGCTCATCCTGACCGCTGATGATCAGCTGACAGCTATCACCCTTAATGGTGTTGGTACCAATAATCGCCAGCGCACTTTTCGCATTCCCGCGCCCTTCGCTGCGGGTATTCAACCATTCGACCGAAGACGAAAAAGTATTACACAGCGTTTCTACCAGGCTTGCCGGACGCGCATGTACGCCGTTGGGCAAATCACATATGAATTCAATTACCAGAGCCATCGCCTTCCTCCTGAAAATACGTTATTGCCTCAAAAGTAAAGAAAGAATCCGCCAGCCACTACGCGACAAAACTGGTAATTACTGGATATTTGTATGCACGGATCTTTTTTATGCTCGACATCACAAATACGCCAGCCAAATAGCTTAAAAACCCCACAGGACTAAGATTTGAGGTGGATCGCAATTTTCTTTTCGCCTTACAAATATCCAGTAAATGCACTTTTTCTCTACTGTTTTATAAGCCGCCCTTTTTCTAAGGTTGATGCATCAACTCAGTCACGAGCCGCACAGGCTCAGGAGAAAACAATGAACGAACTGGTGCAAATACTAAAAAATACACGCCAGCACCTCATGACCGGGGTTTCACATATGATCCCCTTTGTCGTGTCCGGAGGAATATTGCTGGCCGTCTCCGTCATGTTGTACGGCAAGGGCGCGGTGCCCGATGTTGCCACCGATCCTAATCTGAAAAAACTGTTTGATATCGGCGTGGCCGGTCTGACGTTAATGGTGCCGTTCCTGGCGGCCTATATCGGCTACTCCATTGCCGACCGCGCGGCGCTGGCCCCCTGCGCGATTGGTGCCTGGGTTGGCAACAGCTTTGGCGCCGGTTTCTTCGGCGCGCTGATTGCCGGGATGATCGGCGGCCTGGTGGTCTACTACCTGAAGAAAATCCCGGTGCACAAAGTCCTGCGCTCGGTGATGCCTATCTTTGTTATCCCGATTATCGGCACCTTTATTACCGCCGGGATCATGATGTGGGGCCTCGGTGAACCAATCGGCGCGCTGACCGCCAGCTTAACCGGCTGGCTGCAAGGGATGCGCGAAGGCAGCATCGTCGTGCTGGCGATCATTATGGGCCTGATGCTGGCTTTCGATATGGGCGGGCCAGTAAACAAAGTTGCCTACGCCTTTATGTTGATTTGCGTTTCGCAAGGTGTTTACAGCGTCGTCGCGATTGCCGCCGTTGGCATCGCCGTACCGCCGCTGGGCATGGGGCTGGCAACGCTGATTGGCCGTAAATACTTCTCCGCTGAAGAGCGCGAAACCGGTAAAGCTGCGCTGGTCATGGGATGCGTTGGCGTCACCGAAGGCGCGATTCCTTTCGCCGCCGCCGACCCGCTGCGCGTGATCCCGGCCAACATGATTGGCGCCGCCGCCGGCTGTGTGACCGCCGCGCTGCTCGGCGCGCAGTGCTACGCCGGTTGGGGTGGACTGATCGTTCTGCCGGTCGTTGAAGGTAAATTCGGCTTTATCGCGGGTCTCGCGGTTGGCGCCATCGTTAGCGCAGCCTGCGTCATCCTGTTCAAAGCCCTTGCCAAGAAGAAGACGTCAGACGCCAATGCTGATGACGAGATGGATCTTGATTTCGAAATTAACTGAAAAACTGGAAGGAATATTTTATGACCAAAATTATCGCCGTTACCGCTTGCCCGTCTGGCGTCGCACATACCTATATGGCCGCCGAGTCGCTGGAAAGCGCAGCTAAAGCCAAGGGCTGGCAGGTCAAAGTCGAGACTCAGGGCTCCATCGGCATTGAGAATGAACTGACGGCAGAAGACGTCGCCAGCGCCGACATGGTTATCCTGACCAAAGATATCGGCATCAAGTTCGAAGAGCGTTTTGCCGGGAAAACCATCGTGCGCGTCAACATCAGCGACGCCGTTAAGCGCGCCGAAGCCATTATGAACAAAATCGACAGCCACCTTTCTCAGAATGCCTGAATAAAATCGCGGGGCGCGGTCTGCGCCCCGCAAAATAACATGGAGTTTATCATGACCAATCGCACTCAACGTTTAAAAGACCGTTTGTTCGCTAACCCGCGCGAGATCTCCCTCGAGCGCGCCCTGCTCTATACCGCCAGCCATAAGCAGACGGAGGGGGAGCCGGTGATGATCCGCCGGGCGAAAGCGACCGAATGGGTCCTCGACCACGTACAGATTTCGATTCGTGATGATGAACTGATCGCCGGTAACCGGACGATTAAACCGCGCGCCGGGATTGTCTCCCCGGAGATGGACCCCTACTGGCTGCTCAAAGAGCTGGATCAATTCCCGACCCGCCCGCAGGACCGCTTCAACATTAGCGAAGAAGACAAACGTATCTATCGTGAAGAGCTGTTCCCGTACTGGGAAAATCGCTCGATGAAGGACTTCATCAACAGCCAGATGACGGATGAAGTGAAAACCGCCGTCAGCACGCAGATTTTTAGCGTTAACCAGACCGATAAGGGCCAGGGGCACATCATTATTGACTACCCTCGCCTGCTGGAAAATGGCCTTTCCGCGCTGGTGGCGGAGCTTAAAGCGGTAAACAAACAACATCCGCAAAACAGCTTCTATCAGGCGGTGCTGATCCTGCTGGAAGCCTCTCAGCGCCATATTCTGCGCTATGCGGCGCTGGCCGATGAAATGGCCGCCAGCTGCGTTGATGAACAGCGGCGTAAAGAGCTGGAAACTATCGCCGAAATTTCCCGCCATAACGCGGTGCATCGCCCGGAGGATTTCTGGCAGGCCAGCCAGCTCTTCTGGTATATGAATATCATTTTGCAATATGAATCCAACGCCAGCTCCATTTCGCTGGGGCGCTTTGACCAGTACATGCTGCCGTATTATCAGGCGTCGCTGAATCGCGGCCAGGACCCGCAGTTCCTCAAAGAGCTGCTGGAATCGCTGTGGGTGAAGTGCAACGATATCGTTCTGCTGCGCTCCACCAGCAGCGCACGCTACTTCGCGGGCTTCCCGACCGGCTACACGGCCCTGCTCGGCGGCCTGACCGAGACCGGGCGCAGCGCGGTGAATATTCTGTCGTTTTTGTCCCTCGACGCCTATCAGAACGTGCGCCTGCCGCAGCCGAACCTCGGCGTGCGGGTCAATGAATTGATTGACCGCCCTTTCCTGCGCAAAACCGCAGAGACCATTCGCCTCGGCACCGGCATTCCGCAAATCTTTAATGATGAAGTGGTGATCCCGGCGTTTCTCAACCGCGGCGTGTCGCTGGAAGACGCGCGGGATTACTCGGTAGTCGGCTGCGTTGAGCTGTCGATCCCGGGGCGCACCTACGGCCTGCACGATATCGCGATGTTCAACCTGCTGAAGGTGATGGAAATCGTGATGCTGGAGAACGAAAGCAATCCAGACATCACCTGGGACGGACTGATTGACCAGATCCGCGACAAGACACGCTACTACATTCGTCTGATGGTCGAGGGCAGCAATATTTGCGATATTGGCCACCGCGACTGGGCACCGGTTCCCCTGCTCTCTTCTTTTATTGAAGATTGCGTGCAGCATGGCAAAGATATTACCGAAGGCGGCGCGCGCTATAACTTCTCCGGAGTCCAGGGCATCGGCATCGCCAACCTCAGCGACTCGCTGCACGCGCTAAAAGGGATGGTGTTTGAGCAAAAACGCCTAAGCTTTGCCGAGCTTATGGCGGTGCTAAAAGCCAACTTCCAGACGCCGGAAGGCGAGAAAATCCGCGCACGTCTGATCAACCGCTTTGAGAAATACGGCAACGATATCGACGAAGTGGATAACATCAGCGCCGACCTGCTGCGCTTCTACTGCAAAGAAGTTGAGCAGTATCAGAACCCGCGCGGCGGCCACTTCACGCCGGGTTCATATACCGTATCCGCCCACGTGCCGCTGGGTTCAGTGGTTGGCGCGACCCCGGACGGGCGTCTGGCCGGGGAACAGCTGGCGGACGGCGGGCTGTCGCCGATGGTCGGCCAGGATTCTCAGGGCCCGACCGCAGTGCTCAAATCGGTGAGCAAGCTGGATAACTATCTGCTGTCCAACGGCACGCTGCTGAACGTCAAATTCACCCCGGCGACGCTTGCCGGAGACAGTGGCCTGAACAAGCTGGCCGATTTTTTACAAGCGTTCACCAAGCTGAAGCTGCAGCATATTCAGTTCAACGTGGTCAACGCCGACACGCTGCGCGAAGCCCAGCAGCGACCGCAGGATTTTGCCGGTCTGGTGGTACGCGTCGCGGGCTACAGCGCCTTCTTTGTCGAGCTGTCGCAGGAGATTCAGGATGACATTATCCGCCGCACCGCGCATCAGCTGTGAGGTGATGGAAACGCGCGCCGATAAGGCGCGCATTTTTAACATCCAGCGCTACTCTTTGAATGACGGTCAGGGGATCCGCACCGTCGTTTTTTTTAAAGGCTGCCCGCATACTTGTCCGTGGTGCGCCAACCCGGAGTCGATCTCGCCGAAAATCCAGACCGTACGCCGGGAGAGCAAATGCCTGCACTGTTCCCGCTGCCAGCAGGATGTTGTCGAGTGCCCTTCCGGCGCATGGGAGCAAATTGGTCGCGACGTCACGCTGGATAATCTGCTGAAGGAAGTGCTAAAAGACGAGGTCTTCTTCCGCGCCTCCGGCGGCGGCGTCACCCTATCGGGAGGCGAAGTGCTGATGCAGGCCGAGTTTGCCACTCGTCTTCTGCGCCGTTTACGCGAGTGGGGGATCAGAACCGCGATTGAAACGGCTGGCGATACCGCGTTCAGCCGTTTTTTCCCGCTGGCGAAAGAGTGTGATGAAGTCTTATTTGATCTTAAAATTATGGATGAAGCGCAGGCCCGAGGGCAGCTATTGATGAATATGCCACGGGTGCTGGATAACTTCACCCGCCTGGTGGAAGCCAATATTCACATCATTCCTCGGGTGCCGTTAATTCCGGGTTTTACGCTTGATGAAGAGAATTTCCGCCAGATCCTGGCGTTTTTGGCCCCGTTTAAGCTGCCCGAAATTCATCTTCTACCGTTCCATCAATACGGCGAACCAAAATATCACTTACTGGGAAAAACATGGTCGATGTCGATGATTAAAGCACCTGAAGAATCTGAGATTCAACCATTCAAGACGCTGGCTGAACAGGCTGGTTTTAGCGTGACCATCGGCGGATAACGCCTGGAGGATGCTATGGATTTCAATATCGTTGCCGTAACGGCCTGCGTAAGCGGTGTCGCTCACACTTATATGGCAGCCGAGCGCCTGGAAAAGGTCGGCCACCATGAGAAATGGAATATCAAAATTGAAACGCAAGGAGCGTTGGGGGTTGAGAACAAAATCACGGCGGACGATATTGCCCATGTCGATGTCGTTCTGCTGGTGACGGATATTGAGATTGACGATGCCAAACGCTTTAGCGGCATCCGCACCATTAAGACCAGCATCAAAACCTTCTTGTTGCAGCCGCAGCAGATTGTCGAGGCGGTGAAATGCATTATGAAAAAGCCGGTGGTCTATATTGAGATCCCTTGAGTGAGGCAAATCCCGGAGGCGGCGCTTAACGCGCCAGTCCGGGCTATCGGTGCTCAGCGATTCTGTAGCCCGGACAGGTGCACAGCACCGCCTCCGGGAACAACGTGCTCAACAACTTCAGATTTACTCCACACCCAGCAGCCATTTCTGCGCAGGCGTCAGGCGGCTGGCGGTTTCCGGCGTCAGCCAACGCTGCTGATCCTGCTGTGCGGTATCTTCGCGGTCGATATACAAACTGTGCAATACGCGCCTTCTGCTGCCGATACGGTTGCGCGTCCCGCCGTGCCAGGCATGGGCGTTGTAAATCATTACGCTACCCGCTGGCGCGGCAAACACCACCTCATCAGGATGCGTCAGCTCTGGATTATCCAATACCTCTTCCGGCAGCTCAGGTCGGTGGTGCGTTCCAGGAATAATGCGCGGTGCGCCGTTTTCCGCACTTAGATCATCAATAGCCCAGATAGCATTAACCAGATGCACTTTCGGGAAATCCGGACGCGGCTTTTTCCAGTCCGCATGCAGCGGCTGATGGCCACCGTTAAACAGCGCTTCCCGCGCGTTCAGGCTGGAGACTTTAAAATCGCCCTGAAAAATATACTGACAGGCAGAAAGGACCAGCGGATGGGACCAGACTTTCTCCCAAACCACTCCTTTATTAATCAGATTGGCAATCCGCGTTGCCGTCGCCTCCTGATGGTGCTCAATCGCGAGGTTATCACCCTCTTTCTCGACGATAGCATCGATAAGCGTACGCATTGCCTCCAGCCACTCCGGGTCCGCCACGTTATGCACGACGGTGTAGCCCAGGGTATCCAGTTCCTGTTTCATTTCCGGGGTCAGCGCAACGTTCGCCCCCAGCGCTTCCAGATAAACCGCAGATTGTTGTTCCATATTTATATTCCTTAACTTATCGATAACACAAAACAAACTCTAATCTGTGCCGACCGGGAATACATGAGGCCAAAACTACGAAAAACTGGACAAGCGTACGCGGTAGGGAAAAGTGTGATGGCTATCAAAATCCAGTCACGACCTGAGACTCGCCAGGGCGGTCAATACCGGGGTAGTCTGATACAGGACAAATCACTGCTGATAAAATAGATTATAATCAACAGGATAATAGCTCTATTCTAAGGTCCACGGGATGATTGACGATCTGGCAGACATTTTAAATCGCTTAGTAAATCAGAAGGATAATCTGCACGTCAGGTTTCCCGAGCCGGATATCTCCGAGCCTGCGCTGGCGTTTAAAGTGCCTTTTCCGCGGCTGGAAATCGTGCTGGAGGGTGAACTGAAGGAAAATGGCTTGCCGCTGTCGGAGACGATGCTATCCACCTCGCAGGTGCTTTACGTCCAGGCGGGGAAATGGACCCAGCCGGAATGGACCGGACCGGCATCAACGCTAAGCATCCTGTTTGGCCGCCAGAAGCTCGGGTTTTGCGTTCAATACTGGGATGGCAAACAGCTGCGAACGGAAAAGCAGAACGTCGCTCGCCTCGGGCCACGCGTGGGCTCCTACCTGCTACTGTCGCTTAATGAAATCTGCTTACAGCCTGACCCGGTGACCGCCAGGCTGGTGGTCTCTGCGCTCTTGAGCCACTGCCTTGAGCAACTGGTTGGCCTGGAGATGCGGGTCAGCCGTAGCCGCGATCTGTTTATGGCAGTGCAGGATTATCTGGAAGAGCATCTCAGCCAACCCCTGACCCGCGAGTCGGTAGCGAAACGCTTTCATATCACGCCTAACTATCTTTCGCATATTTTCCAGAAATCAGGTTCCGTCGGCTTCAACGAATTCCTCACCAGCGTGCGCCTGGAGAAAGCGAAAAAGCTGCTGCGCGGCTACGATCTGAAAGTAAAAGAGATCGCCCATAACTGCGGATTCGTCGACAGCAACTATTTCTGCCGGGTGTTTAAACGCTATACCGAGCGCTCGCCTTCCGAATATCGCCGTCACTGCCGCAGCGCGCAGCAGGGATAACTCAGGCCGCGCTATGCGGCCCACTCCACGCGCCCGCGACCGCTATTTTTCGCCTTGTAGAGCGCGTCATCGACCTTTTTAATAAACTCATTCTGCGGTTCATCCTGTTTGCGCAGGCCCACGCCAATGCTGATCGACAGCGGATTATCGTGATTAATCAGGATTGCGCGGGCATTTTGCAAAATTGACTGCGCCAGTTCATCAACTTCCTGCGCCGACAGGCCATCAACAATAATGGCGAACTCTTCTCCGCCGATCCTCGATGGCAACACCTTATCGCTGGTGAGCTTCGCCAGCTGCTTACCGAGGGCAAACAATACTTCATCGCCCACCAGATGGCCGTAGGTGTCATTGATTTTCTTAAAGAAATCGATATCGACAATCATTAACGCCAGCGGATGCCCCTCTTTCTCACGGATGGTGTCGATAAAGAAGCGGCGGTTTGGCAACTGGGTCAGCTCATCCTTCAGCGATTGAGAACGCGCATCGACGTACAGAAGATTAATACGCTCGATGATTTTGTAGATCCCGATAGCGGTCAGCAGCATCCCGGACAGGCGCAAGAGGTCTTCACAGTAGTAGCCCATCCAGCGCGGCTGGCGGAAGATTTCGTCCATCAGGTCAAACGTTCCCCCGGCAATCCACAGCAGCAGTCCGTAGCGTACCCAGTTAACCGCCACGTGGTTCATGCGTACTTTGGTTGAACTCCACAATATAAACAGCAGAAAAAGCAGCGCCAGGAGGTCGATATACATTCCAGGGTTAGACAAAATCACGCTCCAGGGCCCCAGCGGCGGCGATACAAATGCACACAGGCCGGATACGGCAACGATCGTCAGCAGTGCGGGAAGAAAATGCGTTCGGGAAATAGCGGAGAGTGGTTGAATATTGATATTTTTTTCGCGTTCAGGCATGGGTAGGTCTCTCAACAACGTGGCTTACCATGTGTTAAGCATACCAGCCAACGGTGTTCGAGCGAACTTTAAAGGCGCATTGCCCGTAAATGGGGGATATCAGCGAAAGAGAGAGTGGACTGACCCCGCGGAATTTTTCCAACGTACTACCAGTCCA
This sequence comes from Klebsiella sp. RHBSTW-00215, assembly GCF_014103785.1. Classification (NCBI taxonomy): domain Bacteria; kingdom Pseudomonadati; phylum Pseudomonadota; class Gammaproteobacteria; order Enterobacterales; family Enterobacteriaceae; genus Klebsiella; species Klebsiella sp. RHBSTW-00215. The sequence goes on along the minus strand of NZ_JABXQS010000001.1, from coordinate 3,881,345 downwards.
TGGCGACGAAGTCAGTGCCGCGGATGGTATAGGGTTCTCCTGATAGGGATTTAGCTATCGGTGCGGGTTGGGGAGGACTTTTTTGGACTGTGGGAGGTGGTTTCCAGGTTTGGTGGGTTGGGATTATATGAAATTATTATCGAAGTGATGTTTGCAGGAGGGCATCTGAGATTCACCCTATCAAACATTTAATTTGAGATTGTTATTGCATCAGGCCCCTTTCAAAACCAAAGAGTGATCGGTCAGATGGCTGCGAGTGTCTTAATTGCAAGAGCACAGGAGGGAGACGCAGCGCTGAAGCTATCCCCGGCTCGCGCTGCGCTTAACCGGGCTACAGGTTTATAACCGTCTGCGATCGAGTAGCCCAGACAGATGCGCAGCATCGCCTCCGGGATCCGTTTACAGCTTCAACACCGCGCGCGAGTATGCGTCTATCGCCAGCGCCACATCGTCGGCGGTAACCGACTCGGCGGGGTGGTGGCTGATGCCGCCTTTGCAGCGCACAAACAGCATCGCTGACGGCCAGCGTTCGGCGATAGCGATGGCATCATGCCCGGCGCCGCTCGGCAGGCTAACTGAACGCCCCTGCACCTCCTGCACCGCCTCGCTTAATACCCGCTGCAATTCGCTATCGCAGGCGGTGGCGGCAATGCGGTAAAACTCTTCGGCGCTGAATTGCAGCTGGCGACGAGCGGCAATTTCCTGCGCACTCGCGAGTAGCCTGCTCAACAGCGCATCGAGCGGCTGGTCGTTCGGCCCGCGAATATCGAGGGTCAGCGTCACTTCGCCGGGGATCACGTTAACCGCGCCAGGGGCGCAGCGCAGCGTCCCTACCGTAGCAACCAGATTCCCACCCTGCTCGCGGGTCAGGGTCTCGACCAGCACCATCCACTCGGCGGCGGCGGCCAGCGCATCTTTGCGATGACTCATCGGCACCGTCCCGGCGTGCCCTGCCTCGCCGGTAAAGCAGCAGTTCAGGCGGCGTGCGCCGTTGATAGCCTCCACCACGCCCAGCGCCAGACCTTCCTGCTCCAGACACGGCCCCTGCTCGATATGCAACTCCAGATAGGCGGCAATCTCCTCCTGGCTGCGGGCAGCAAGGTGAATACGCGCCGGATCCAGCCCGGCCAGCACCATCGCTTGCGCCACGCTGACGCCATCGGCATCGGTCTGCGCCAGCCAGCTCTCAGGCCAGGTACCGGTCAGCCCGCGGCTGCCAAGCAGCGTAATGCCAAACCGCGTCCCCTCTTCATCGCAAAAACCGACAATCTCGATAGCCTTTTTCAGCCGCCGCCCCTGCCGGTGCAAGCTGTGCACCACCTCAATCGCCGTCAGTACGCCGAGCATGCCATCGTAGCGCCCGGCATTGCGCACGGTATCAAGGTGCGACCCCAGCAGGATAGCCGGCGCGCCTTCCTGTTCCCCTTCGTAGCGCCCGCAAATATTGCCGACGCTGTCCTGCCAGACGGTCATTCCGGCCTGGGTCATCCATAGCGCCGCCTGCTGGTTGGCCTGCAGATGCTGGGGCGACAAATAAACCCGGGTCAATCCCTCCGGCGTTTCGCTGATTGCGGCCAGCTCATCGGCACGGGCCATGACCCGCGCTGCGGCCTGCTGCATCTCCGCCTGCTGGCGTGTTGTTTGACTCATTGCGCGCTCTCGCTGCGATAGTGATCCCACGCCGCCTGCATCGCTGCGCCCTGAGTGGTCGAGAATTTGAGATAGTTGAGCACCGACTCCAGCGCGCTGAGGGTGGTCATCACGCAATCCTTACGCGCGTTGTAGCCCATGGTGCCGATACGCCACACTTTGCCGTGCAGCGGGCCAAACGAGGTACCGATTTCAATGCCGAAATCTTCCAGCATCAGCTTGCGCGCCTGGTCGCCGTTGATCCCCTGCGGGATCACCACCCCCAGCACGTTGTTCATCTTATGTTTCAGATCGCCGAAGGTCTCCAGCCCCATCGCCTGGATGCCTTTTACCAGCGCGTCACCGTGCAATTTATGGCGGGCGATACCGTTATCCAGACCTTCCTGCAGGATCAGACGCGCGCATTCGCGGGCAGCAAACAGCGCCGAAGTGGCTTCGGTATGGTGGTTCAGGCGCTCCGGCCCCCAGTAATCCATAACCATGCCAAGGTCGAAGTAGTTGGAGTAGATCATCTCTTCGTCACCGTCGCGATGGGCATCGGTACGGATCCCCTCTTCCACGCATTTACGGCGGCGAATGGCCTCTTCCATGCGCGCGCTGAGCGTCACCGGCGAGGTGCCGGACGGGCCGCCGAGGCATTTTTGCATCCCCGCCGACACCGCATCCAGCTGCCAGGCATCGGTTTCCAGCGGGTTACCGCCCAGCGAGGCGGTGGCGTCGGTGTAAAACAGCACGTCGTAGCGGCGGCAGATTTCCCCCAGCTCCGCCAGCGGCTGCAGCATGGTGGTGGAGGTATCGCCCTGTACCGTTAGCAGCAGACGCGGGCGCACGCGTTTGATGGCATCTTCAACCTGATCCGGGGTAAACACCTCACCCCACGGCACTTCAATGGTGTGTACTTCCGCCCGGCAGCGGCGGGCGATTTCACACAGCAGATGACCAAAGCGACCAAATACCGGCACCAGTACCTTGTCGCCGGGACGAATAGCCGAAATCAGAATCGCCTCAATCCCCGCCCGAGAGGTTCCGTCCACCAGCATCGTCCAGCGGTTTTCGGTCCGAAATACGCCACGGTACAGCGCCATGACCTCATTCATATAGTGGGTCATCGCCGGGTCATACTGGCCAATAAGCTGGCTCGACATGGCGCGCAGCACGCGCGGGTCGGCGTTAATCGGGCCAGGCCCCATCAGCAGGCGCGACGGCGGGTTGATTTGCGAAAACTGAGTGATATCCATCTTTAAGTCCTTATTGATTGAGGCCGCGCACGGATGAAATAAACTGCTTCAGCTCGCTGGTCTGCGGGTTGGCAAACAGCGTTTTGCTGTCGCCCTGCTCCCAGACCCGTCCCTGATGCATAAACACTACGCGGTCGCCCACTTCGCGGGCAAAATTCATTTCATGGGTCACGAGAATCAGCGTCATTCCCTCCGCTGCCAGCTGCTCCAGCACTTTGAGCACTTCGCCAACCAGCTCCGGGTCCAGCGCCGAGGTTATCTCGTCACAGAGTAAAACTTTTGGCGACATCGCCAGCGCCCGGGCAATCGCCACGCGCTGCTGCTGGCCGCCGGAAAGACTGGACGGGTAGTAATCAAGCCGGTCGCCAAGCCCGACTTTCTCCAGCATCCGCTGGGCCAGTTCGCGGCACTCGGCGGCGCTCTTTTTCAGTACCCGGCGCGGTGCCAGCATAACGTTTTCCAGCGCCGTCATATGCGGGAACAGGTTAAAGTTCTGGAACACCATGCCGATAGAACGGCTGATTTCCCGCGCCTGGGAATCGCGGTCGGTAATGGTCATCCCGCCGAGCTTAATGCTGCCGTCCTGATAGCCTTCAAGACCATTAATGCAACGCAGCAGCGTGCTTTTGCCGGACCCGCTGCGGCCGATAATCGAGATAACTTCGCCCATATCGATATCCAGATCGACACCCTTGAGCACGTGGTTATCGCCGTAATACTTCTGCATCTGATTAATGGTGATGAGAGGCATTGAATTTGTTCTCCAGATAACGGCTGTAGCGGGACAGCGGGTAACACAGAATGAAGTAGCCCAGCGCCACCAGCGCAAAGACTTTAAACGGCTGATACGTCACGTTGGTCAGCATCGTTCCCGCTTTCGTCAGCTCGACGAAGCCGATAATCGACGCCAGCGCCGTGCCCTTAATCACCTGGACGGCAAAACCCACCGTCGGGGCGATAGCGATCCGCAGCGCCTGCGGGGCTACCACCCGAAATAGAGTCTGACCAAAGCTCAACCCCAGACAGCGCGAAGCTTCCCACTGCCCTTTTGGTAGAGCGCGAATGCTGCCAAACCAGATATCGAGCAAAAAGGCGCTGGTGTAAAACGTTAGCGCCAGCGACGCCGCGGTCCATGCCGAAACGTCAATGCCGAACAGCGCCACGCCGAAAAAAGCCAGAAACAGCTGCATCAGCAGCGGCGTTCCCTGAAACAGCTCGATATAGCCGCGGATCAGACGTTTGACCTGGCGTCCACCGGTCATACGCAGCAGCAATAACGGCAGAGTGACCAGCGCACCGCCGATAAACGCCACCAGCGACAGCAGCACCGTCCAGCGCCCGGCGAGCAGCAGATTGCGGACAATATCCCAATCGGTAAAGGTGGTCATCATGCCTGCACCCCCAGCCATTTACGCCCTGTCGCCATCAGCAACTGGCGCATCGTTATCGACAGCACTAAATAAATGCCCGTCGTCACCAGATACACCTCAAAGCTGAGGAAGGTGCGCGACTGAATCAGGTTGGCGGCGAAGGTCAGCTCTTCATAAGAGACCTGCGACACCACCGATGAACCGAGCATCACGATAATGCACTGGCTAACCAGCGCCGGATAAATACGCTGTAGCGCGGGCGGCAAAATCACCTGAATAAAGGTCTGCGTTCGGGTCAATCCCAGCACGCGCCCTGCCTCCCACTGCCCTTTCGGCGTCACCTGAATTCCGGCGCGCACGATCTCGGTACTGTAGGCCCCGAGGTTCACCACCATCGCCAGCAGCGCGGCCTCGCCCGCCGTCATCTTTAGCCCCAGATTCGGTAAGCCGAAGACGATAAAAAATAGCTGAACCACAAACGGCGTGTTGCGAATCAGTTCGACATACCCGCCCCAAATTCGGCTGAACCACGAGGTGCGCCCGCTGCGGATAGCCGCGCCCAAAATGCCTATCGTCAGGCCGCCGATGGTCGCCAGCACCGTCAGCTGAATGGTCACCCACAGCCCCGCCAGCAGCTCCGGCCAGTGCGGCCAGAGCTCAGAAAAATGAAGTTGCTCCGTCATGCCCGGGCCTTACGCGCCAAGGTTGGCAGGCAGCGGCGCTTTCAGCCACTTTTCAGACAAATCGTTCAGCGTGCCGTCTTTGACGCCTTGCTCAATCAGCGCATCCACTTTCGCTTTCAGCGCCGGTTCATTCTTTTTCAGCCCGATAAAGCACGGCGAATCTTTCAGCATAAAGCTCGGCACCGGCGCTTTATCCGCGTTCTGCCGCGAGATAGCCGCCACCACCAGGTTGCCGGTCGCCACATACTGCACCTGGCCGGAAAGATACGCCGACAGCGTGGTGTTGTTATCTTCGTAGCGCTTAATCTGCGCCTCTTTCGGCGCTACGCTGGTCAGCACCATGTCTTCCACCGCGCCGCGGGTCACGCCAACGCTTTTCCCGCTCAGCGCCGCCGGGTCTTTCAGCTCAGCGCCTTTTGGGCCAAACACGCCGAGGAAGAACGGCGCGTAGGCGCGGCTAAAATCAATCACCTTCTCGCGTTCGGCGTTTTTACCGAGGCTGGAAATCACCAGATCCACCTTATCGGTTTGCAGATAAGGTACGCGGTTGGCGCTGGTGACCGGCACCAGCTGCAATTTGAGTTTCATCTCTTTGGCGAGGTAGCGCGCCATGTCGATGTCGTAGCCCTGCGGCTGAAGGTCGGTACCCACCGAGCCAAACGGCGGGAAATCCTGCGGCACCGCAATGCGGATAACGCCGCGTTTTTCAATATCCTGGAGCTGGTCAGCCTTCGCCGCCGACAGGTTGGTTAACAGACAAGCGGCCCCGGCCAGTGCGATCAACAGTTTCTTCATGATGTTTACCCGTTACGTTAGCATGAAACAAAAGATTCTTTAAAGTCACTTTTGCAACTAATGTGCCAGATAAATCTCAGCGTTAAGCTATTCACCAAAATTCAGTTAACCGCAGGGAATAAAAGAGAAAGAGATGAATTAAGAGGAAACGGAGGTGCGTCTCCTCGTTATTTTAGTGCACCGAAACTATGCAAAGCACCACGCTGGCGCCCCATTATCGTTGTTCAAGTTCGTCCAGTTGTTGGTAAAGGGTCGCTATGTCGTGAATGCGCGGACGCCCTTTATCGAGGATTTCATGCAGGAAAGCGTTCGCCAGCAGATTGATCAGGCTGTTGACCGAGGCGTAGCTGTCGTAGGCCGATACGCTATCCAGCGGCGCGCAGAGCTGCCAGCGCGCGAGCGGAAACAGGCCATGAGCCTGCGGCTCGCACATCAGCAGAACCGGGATCCCGCTGCTCTGTAGCTGCTGCAACAGTGGGCGAATGATTCGCGGGCGGCGGCGAAACGCCATCACCACCACCAGATCCTCGGCGGTTAAATCCACCAGCTCTTCGCTTAAGCTTTGCCCCGGCTGCGGCAATATTTGCACCTGCCCACGCGCCTGTAATAGCTGCTGGCGCAGGTGCAGCGCCGCAGGATAAGCATTGCGCATGCCGACAATAACAATACGCCGGGCGGCAACCAGCGCCTGAATCGCCTCGGCGAACTGCTGCACATCCAGCGCGTTGACCCACTGGGTCAGGTTCGCCATCTCCTGTTTATAATGGCGCGCCAGCAGCGTATTGCCCTGCACCGCATCGCGGTTGTCGGTCAGCGGCATGCCGCTCTGGCGCAGCGTGCGCAGCTCATCGCGCATATCTTTATATTTCTCATAGCCCAGACGCTTGAACAGACGGCTGACCGTGGCCTTCGATACGCCGCTAAGCTGTGCCAGCTCTGCGCTGTTGTAACTAATCAGGTCATCAAAATGATCGAAAATAAAATCCGCCACCCGCTGCTCCTGGGGCGATAAAGACGCGTACTGCTCTTTTAGTCGTTCATCAAGCTGTTGCATAAGACCTCTGTAACTTTCGTTTCACCGCATCATAACCGTATCCGCTTTCATAATGCATGCCAGTTCCGCAAAAAATGCGCGGTGTCGGCAGCGGTTGAAACTTTACGTTCAGACATGGAACAGCTTTTGCAACCCTCAGCAAACGATTCTGTTAATTGAGGACACTCCATGCAAAGTCATGTTGCCGCCCATGGGATGGCGGTCGCCCCCCATCATCTGGCCAGCCAAAGCGCGCTGGCGGTTCTGCGCGAACGGGGAAGCGCGATCGAAGCCATGGTCGCCGCCGCCGCGACGATTGCCGTGGTTTACCCGCATATGAACGGACTCGGTGGCGATGGTTTCTGGCTTATCGTCCCGCCCGAGGGCGACCCCATTGCCATCGACGCCAGCGGCGCGGCGGGTTCGCGGGCAACGCCGCAGGCCTATGCCGGGCTGGCGCACATTCCCCATCGTGGCCCGCAGGCAGCGCTGACCGTGGCGGGAACCGTTAGCGGCTGGGATGAAGCGCTGAAGATTTCGCGCGATTTAACCGCAAGAGAGCTGCCGCTGGCGCGCCTGCTGGAGGACGCCATCGGCTACGCGGCAAACGGCATCCCGGTCACCGCCTCGCAGGCCAGCGCAACCGCCGGTAAATTCAGCGAGCTGCGCGACCAGCCCGGCTTTGCCGAAACGTATCTGGTCGACGGCCAGCCGCCGAAAGCCGGCAGCCGCTTTTTACAACCGGCATTGGCGAACACCTTGCGTCGTTTAACAGAGGAAGGATTAGACAGCTTCTATCGTGGGCCCCTGGCGGAGCATCTGGCTCGCGGCACGGAAAAGTACGGGCTGCCGGTGACCCTCAGCGACCTGCAGCAGCATCGCGCCCGCCGTCCGCAGCCATTGAGGCTCGCTCATCAGCACGGCGAACTGTGGAACCTCGCGCCGCCGACTCAGGGGCTGGTTTCGCTGGCCATTCTCGGCATTACCGACCGGCTGGCGATGGCCGAGGCCGACGAGGCGATGACCGTCCACCGCATTGTTGAGGCGACCAAGCTGGCCTTCGGTCTGCGCGACGCGCATATCACCGACCCGCGCCACCTGGATGTCGATATTCAAAGCCTGCTGGAACCCACCGCGCTACAGCCGCTGGCGGATAAAATCAACGACCAGCAGGCCGCTCCGTGGGGCGCAGGCAAAGGTCCGGGCGATACGGTGTGGATGGGCGTAATCGATAAAAACGGCCTTGCGGTTTCCTTTATCCAGAGCCTCTACCACGAGTTCGGCAGCGGCGTGGTGCTGCCGGATAGCGGGATCGTCTGGCAGAACCGTGGAGCGTCGTTCAGCCTTGACCCGAGCCACCTGCTGGCGCTGGCCCCCGGTAAGCAACCGTTCCATACCCTGAATCCCGCCGCCGCACGGCTAAACGATGGCCGGGTGATGGTTTATGGCTCGATGGGCGGCGACGGCCAGCCGCAAACCCAGGCCGCCATCTTCACCCGCTACGTAATGCAAAATGCGCCACTGCAGGAGAGCATCACCCGGCCGCGCTGGCTGCTGGGGCGCACCTGGGGACAAACCTCTGACTCACTCAAGCTGGAGGGCCGCTTCAGCGCTGAAAGCATCGCCCAACTGCGCGAGCTGGGGCACGACGTTGAAGTTCTGGCCGATTTTAGCGAAGCCATGGGCCACGCCGGGGCAATTGTTCGCCACCCCAATGGCCTGTTTGAGGGGGCCAGCGATCCGCGCAGCAACGGCTCCGCCGCCGGATATTAGGAGCAGATAATGAACACACCGCACAATGAATGGGACGCTTATCTCACACAAATGGAACAGTTGCTGGCGCTGGAGCTGGACGAAGAACGCCGCGCAGAGCTCAGAGTGCAGTTCAGCCGCATTGCGGCGATGGCCGGGCCGCTGCTGGCCTTTCCCCTCGACGAGCGCATCGAAATTGCCGGAGTGTATAAAGCATGAAGCTCAATGAAATGACGATTCACGAAATACAGCGCGCGCTGACCAGCGGTGAACTCAGCGCCAAAGAGATTGCCCGCCATACGCTGGAGAACATCGCCCGCGTTAACCCGCAAATCAACGCCTGGACCCACGTCAGCGAAAAGCGAATGCTGGCAGAGGCGGAGAATATCGACACCCTGCGGCGGGAAAAAAAGCCTCTGCCCGCGCTGGCTGGCGTTCCCTATGCGGTGAAAAATCTGTTTGATGTCGCCGGACACACGACCCTTGCCGGAGCGCAGCTGCTGAGCGACCGTCCTGCGGCGACTGCCGATAGTTGGGCGGTACGCCAGCTGCATAGCGCGGGCGCGCTGCTATCCGGCATGCTGAATATGGATGCCTACGCCTACGGTTTTACCACCGAAAATAGCCACTACGGGGCGACGCATAACCCGCACGATCTTTCGCGGATCGCCGGAGGTTCTTCAGGCGGATCGGCGGCAGCGGTGGCCGCCGGGCTGGTGCATTTTTCGCTGGGGAGCGATACCAACGGCTCTATTCGCGTCCCGGCCTCGCTGTGCGGGATATTTGGCCTGAAGCCAACCTTTGGCCGCTTGTCGCGCTCCGGTAGCCATCCGTTCGTCGCCAGCCTTGACCACATCGGCCCGTTTGCCCGCAGCGTTTGCGACCTTTCAGCGGTTTATGACGCGCTACAGGGCCGCGATCCCGCCGATGGTTTTCAGGCTGACAAGGCCAGCGAGCGCACGGCGAATCTGCTGCCGCGGGGCCTGGAAGGCCTGCGCTGCGCCACCCTCGGCGGCTATTTTTCAACCTGGTGCGATAGTGATGCGCGTACCGCTGTCGCCCGCGTAGCCCAGGCGCTTGGGGCGCATGAAGAGCTGATCTTCCCGGAGGCCGAACTGGCCCGGTCGGCGGCGTTTATTATGAGTGCCTCTGAGGGGGGAAATCAGTACCTGCCCGCCCTGCGCCGCGAACCTGAACGTTTTGAGCCAAACTCCCGCGAGCGCCTGCTGGCAGGGGCGATGATTCCAGCGTCCTGGTATCTCCAGGCCCAGCGCTTCCGCCGCCACGCGCAGCTGGCATTTAAAGCCCTGTTCGCCCACGCCGATGTGCTGATCGCCCCGGCGACGCCTTGCAGCGCCACGCTCATCGGCGCGCAGACGATGGAGATCAACGGCCAGCCGCTACCCATTCGCGCCAGTATGGGAATGCTGACCCAACCTATCTCTTTCCTGGGTTTACCGGTGACCACGGTACCGCTGCGCACGGCGAGCGGGCAGCCGATTGGTCTGCAATTAATTGCCGCGCCGTTTAACGAACAAGCCTGCCTGCGCGTGGCGCGGGCGCTGGAAGAGATGGGCATGACCGATGCCCGACCTGCGGAGATAGCTGCATGATGACGCAAGAGCATATTAACCGCCCGCTCGTCCTCGCCGAGGTAACGGCGGCGTTTTACCGCTATGAGGAGGCGCTGGTGAGCAATGATATTGCGGTGCTGGATGAGCTGTTCTGGCACGATAAGCGCACGGTGCGGCTGGGAGCCGGGGAAAATTTATACGGCATCGATGAAATTCGCGCCTTCCGCGCCGCCCGTCCTGCCGCCGGTTTGCAGCGCGAACTGCGACACACCACCATCACCACTTTCGGTGAAGATTACGCGGTGTGCAGCACGGAATTCACCCGCGAAGGCAGCGAGCGCATTGGCCGCCAGCAGCAAACCTGGGTGCGTTTCCCCTTTGGCTGGCGCATCGTCGCCGCCCAGGTCAGTTTGATGAGTTAAATCCTTGTGCATTTCCCGGTGGCGCCACGGCTTCCCGGGCTAAATACTGTGATCCGGTAGCCCGGACAGGCGCAACGCGCCGTCTCCGGGGATATCACCCTCAAAGCGAGAGGGAGCATTCCGTGCCCGTACTTACCTTAACCACGGGGTTCACTAGCACCTGCGACCCGGGGAACAACGTTACCCACCAAACGGATGAAATTCGCGCCAGTGGTCGGCAATCTGCTGACGGGTACAGACCCAAACCTGGTCGTGCTGCTGAACATAATCAAGGAAACGCTGCAGGGCACGGAAGCGGCCCGGACGCCCAAGCAGGCGGCAGTGCATGCCGATGGACATCATCTTCGGCGCGCTGGCCCCCTCTTCATACAGCACATCGAAGCTGTCTTTCAGATAGGTGTAAAACTGCTCGGCGGTATTGAACCCTTGGGCAGTGGCGAAGCGCATATCGTTGGCGTCGAGGGTATAAGGCACGATCAGATGCGGCTTACGCGTACCGTCGCTGCACGCCACTTCGCTCCAGAACGGCAAATCGTCGCCGTAATAATCGCTGTCATAATCAAAACCGCCGTGTTCAACCACCAATTGGCGGGTATTGGGGCTATCGCGCCCGGTGTACCAGCCGGTGGGCGGTTTGCCAAACAGATCGGTTAACACCTGCACCGCTTTATTCAGATGCTCCCGCTCCTGCTCAATGGGCATATTCTGGTAATGGATCCAGCGCCAGCCGTGGCTAACCACGTCATAGTTCGCCGCTTTAATCGCCTCGACCACCTCGGGATGACGCACCAGCGCCATGGCGACGCCGAACACGGTCAGCGGCAGTCCACGCTTGCTGAACTCATTATGGATGCGCCAGAAACCCGCACGGCTGCCGTACTCATATAATGAATCCATCGACATATGGCGGTCAGGATAGCTGGCAGCACCGATAATGTCGGACAGAAACTGTTCGGAACCGGCATCACCGTGCAGCACATGGTTTTCCGAACCTTCTTCGTAGTTCAAAACAAACTGCACGGCAACCCGCGCGTTGTTCGGCCACTGCGCATGCGGCGGCTGCCCGCCGTAGCCGCGCAGGTCGCGCGGATAATCGTCTGCCCAAAATGCCATCTGCCACCTCTTCAATTTAAAATGGATTTAATGCCTGAAATTTGCCGCTCAACGCCTTAGCTTCGGGAAAGGCCAGATCGCCGTGCTTGCTGGTAGACAGACCTAACGCCACCAGCGACTCAACCATTTTGACCGCCGCGCTGACGCCATCAATTACCGGCACGCGCAGCTCGCGAGTCAGCTCCTGAGCGATCGTCGCCATCCCGCCGCAGCCCAGCACGATAGCCCCGCAGCCATCCTCCTTTAGCGCCTGAATACAACGCGCGCGCACCTTCTCCTGGGCCAGACCGCTGCCGTCTTCCAGCGCCAGCACCGGTAAATCAATCGCGTGCAGCGCGGCGCAGTGGTCGTGAAAACCATACTGATGCAGGAGATGACGAGCGATAATTAAGGTGCGCGGTAGCGTGGTCACGATGGAGAAACGGGTGGCGACCAGCGTCGCCATATGCATCGCCGCTTCCGCAATCCCCACCACCGGCCCTTGCGCTAGCTCGCGCGCTGCCAGCAGACCCGGGTCGCCGAAGCAGGCAATCACGTGACCATCCACCCCCAGTTGACGACCGGCTTTAATCTGCTCGAGCACGCCGACGGCGGCAATGGCTTCATCAAAATGCTGTCAAGGCTCAATTGAAATGTCCGTTATCCAGCTCAATTAAAATGACCACTTTGATCTCTCATTCTCTTTACTGATAGACTTTCCTCCGACTGAAACAACAGGATGATTGAGCCCATGCTTCGATACGAGTTAACGCCGAACAATGCAGGTTTTATACTGTGGGGAGATTCAGAAGCCCTGAATGAATTACATGAACTCATTCATTACATCGTGGATGAAAGCCCACTGATTAAAGTTAAAGACGGATTTATGTTATCCCTTGCCTATGATATTCGTAAAGCACGGGAAGGTAATCGTCGTGTTGAGCAACATCAGTATGATCAACATGATACATATAAGCTTTATGGTGTTGAGCTTTTATGGCCTCTGGTCCTGGTACAGTCCTCAATACTCAGAAACTCAATGGGTTATATTCAGACAGACAAAAACCAGCTGTCTGTCATGTATGCCTTTGAATACCTGATAGAATCAGCATTAACAGAGTCTGAGAGAACAACGTCGAATGATATTATGCTAACAGTAAAATATGCATCAGACTCTGATTTTAATTTCATTGAGGATAATATTGACAGCAGGTGCTGCTATTTTATCAGCCTATCTCCGGAGCAAAGAAAAAAGCAGTTAATCAGTATTGTTCGTTCTTTTCATTCATTATGGGGTAAGTATGCCCGTGAAAAGCAGGACATAAAGATGCTGAACGAAATGAATAATACATCATGGGTCTGGCCGGACAATATCAACTGGTGAGCAACCACTGTCCGGCCAGTGAGTACCATCAGCGGGCTCTTTTACCAAAAATGTCCTCTGAACGTGACTGAAGCTGTTTGAGTGCTTCGAGCATGTCATCATTATCCAGTGAGCGCTGGGATTTCTTCCCTTCCTGCTTTGGCCGTCGTCGGGAAGGGCCATCTCCAGCGGGAATTGACTGAGAGCGCGTGTTATCCCGCTTGCTCTGCACCAGACTGATAAACTCCAGGGTTCGGCCAAGACGCTTGTTATCGACAATCGCGCCCTGGTCGATTTCTGACAGTCGGTCGTAGGTAGAGTAGGGAAGTAGCGTACCGTTCAGGCGCAGCTCTTTTCTGCCATCAGGATAGTGATACACATCGATATATTTACCTATTGCACGGCGACTCAGTTCGCTGTCTTCAATCAGGTACAACATTTTATCATATTGTATCGTCAACGATTTTGAGACTTTACGTTTTTCACGAACAGTGAAAATAAGCCCCAGGTCCTCATCATGTTCTACAGCACGGTGTACGTCAAAATCATGTCGCGGTACTTTGCCAAAACGGCGGTTATAGTCAGCCATATAGGCCTCAGCGAAGTCATTTGCAGCCTCCATTGAACAAATGCCCTGTAACCGCAGCTCTTTGACCAGACGATCCTGTAAAGTGAGGTGAGCTCGTTCTACACGCCCTTTGGCGGGACTGGTTTCTGCACAGATAGTCTGGATGTTCAGTTCATGCATGGCTCGCCCAAACTGAGTATGCCCGTCTCCGCCTGTGGCGTGTTTATTGTTAACACGAAAAACACCGGCTTTATCGCTGTACAGTGCCAGCGGTTTACCATGCTTATCGATATAGCGCCGCGTGGCTTCGAAGTAAGAAAACGTGGACTCCGATTTAACAAACAACAGTTCCATCAGTTTGCTGGTTGCATCATCAACATAGACCAGCGCGGTGCAGGCCGGGCCACGGCCTTCAAACCAGTCGTGATCACAGCCATCTATTTGTATCAGCTCACCAGTACACGGACGCCGGTACCGTGGTTGAGGGATCCTTGCGGCACGTTGTTTACGGGGAACCCATAAGCCAGCCCGCACCATGATGCGCCGGACAGTTTCTTTGCCAAGAAACAGTCCGTGGAGTTCTTCGAGCTTTTCACGCGCCAGAGTCGGACCGAAATCAGCATAACGCGTCTTGATCAGTTCCAGAGCCTGATCTGCGAGCCCGGGTGGCAACTGGCGGTTACCACGCATGCCACATCGTCTGCTGGCCATACCAAGCGGTCCGCCTTCACGGTAACGGGCAAGAAGTCTGCGGCATTGCCTGTCGCTGATACCGAGGTGCTCGGCCGCACGGCGCGTTGTGATGCGACGTTCAATGACGTCCTGTATAATCTTGATCCGGTTGATCTCTTTCAAAGTAAACACTCCTGAGCTTTCTGCGCTCATGATATGCCTCCCGGTAGTTTAAACGGACCAGTGAAGCTTACCATAGCGCGGACATCTGAATTGAGCCACAGGCGGACATTACTATTGAGCCATTACAAATGCCCCTCAATTGACGGCACGCCCTCGCTCGGGCAGACCGCCAGAATTTCGGTTCCCGGCGCGGCAACCGCCCGCGCGGCGGCACCGATGGTTTCCGTCATCCCGGGGCTGGTATTGGGATTTATCACTTGTATACAAATAGCGGCCATTACGGCTCCTTATAATCGGCAAATAGCCGGGCAAAATCAGGTAAGGTCACGCCAGAACGCTCAAAGCAGAGGCTGGCGACGATATGTTCAAAATGGTGCGTTAGCGCATCGCTCAGAGGCTGCAGCGCTTTGTCGCGTAATAGCTGAATAAGCTGTTCATGATCGTCACAGCGGCAGCCCTGACGCCAAGGCGATCCCCACGCCGCGATAACTAATGAAGAGCGCTGGCTCAGGCGGGTCACCATCTCGGTGAGCACTTGATTGCCGGAAATCGCCTGTAGCTGGATATGAAACTCGGCGGAGTAGCGGATCGCCGCCGGGCCGTTATAGCTTTCGTGCGCCAGCTGCTCCTGACGGGTAATGGTTTCCAGCGCCGCCAGATGCGGCGGCTGGCAGCGCGCCAGCACATCCGGCAAATTCGCCACCTCCAGCAACGCGCGAGTGCGAAAGATCTCCTGCGCTTCTTCTACCGTCGGACTGGCGACCTGTGCACCACGTTTGGGCGTCAAAGTGACCATTTGCACAGTGGCGAGCCGTTGCAGCACTTTTCTGATCCCCGTGCGGCTCACGCCAAACACCTCCGCCAGGGCCTCTTCCGGCAGTTTACTTCCCGGCGGCAGCTGATGCTCAACGATAGCGGTCATCAGCGCCTGATAGATTGATTCGTCTTTGTCATGCAGCTCTGGCGCGGCCTGCAGGCGATGTTGGTTGTTCATTAACCACTCCGATTTTTACTTTTTAATGCCAAATCGTATACATAAAAATAAATTCTTGCATACAAAATTAACTATTTTGGCCTGAATCCTGCAACAGCCTCTGCAATCCATTTAAACGGGTTTTCATTTACAGGAGCAGGTTTCATGCCAAATACACAAAATACGCACCAGGTTAAGGCCGCTGATCCCCACGCTGGATACAGCCCACGACTTTGCAATGAGGATCTGGCGCCGACGCGCGACCAGAACTGGAGCTGGTACAACATCTTTTCTTTCTGGATGTCGGATGTGCACAGCATGGGGGGTTATGTGGTTGCCGCGAGCTTCTTTACTCTTGGCCTGGCAAGCTGGCAGGTGCTGCTGTGCCTGCTGGTGGGGATTTGTATCGTTCAGCTGTGCGCGAATCTGGTGGCGAAGCCCAGCCAGATGGCAGGTGTCCCCTACGCGGTGATTTGTCGTCAGGCGTTTGGCGTCTTCGGGGCCAATATTCCGGCGGTGATCCGCGGACTTATCGCCTTCGCGTGGTACGGTATTCAAACCTATCTGGCGGCCAACGCGCTGATGCTGGTGCTGCTGAAATTCTTTCCGTCGCTGTCGACGCTCACCGAAGCCAGCTTCCTTGGCCTGTCGCATCTGGGCTGGCTGTGCTTCGCCACCATGTGGCTACTGCAGGCAATGGTGTTCTGGCACGGGATGAGCGCCATTAAGCGCTTTATCGATATTGCCGGTCCGGCGGTCTACGTAGTGATGCTGGCGTTAGCGGGATGGATTGTATACAAAACCGGTTTTGACGGGATCTCCTTTACCCTCGCCAGCAAATCGCTGAGCGCCGGGGAGCAAACCTGGCAGATGATCACCGCCACCGCGCTGGTGGTCTCCTACTTCTCCGGCCCGCTGCTCAACTTTGGTGATTTCTCGCGCTACGGTAAAAGCATGGGCGAGATCCGCCGCGGCAACCGCTGGGGCCTGCCGTTCAACTTCCTGCTGTTCTCTATCGTGACCGTAGTGATTGTTTCCGGCACCCAGTCGCTGTTTGGCCGCATGATCACCGACCCGATTGAAACCGTCAGCCGCGTGGGCAACGATCTGGCGGTCGCCATTGGCCTGCTGACCATGATCACCGCCACCATCGGGATTAATATCGTGGCTAACTTTGTCTCTCCGGCATTCGATTTCTCAAACTGCTCGCCGCAGAAAATCAGCTTCCGTACCGGAGGGATGATTGCCGCCGTCGGGTCAATTCTGCTGACGCCGTGGAACCTGTTTAACTCACCGGAGCTTATCCACTATACCCTCGACGTGCTGGGGGCGTTTATCGGCCCGCTGTTCGGTATCCTGATCGTCGATTTCTACATCATTAAGCGCGGGCAGGTTTCGGTCAACGACCTGTTCGACGACACGCCAAAAGGCCAGTACTGGTACCGCAACGGCTTTAACCCGAAAGCTATCGCCGCGCTGGTGCCCTCCGTCGCTATTGGTCTGATCATCAGCTTTATTCCAGCCCTGCACGAAGTGGCTAACTTTAGCTGGTTTATCGGCGTATTCCTGAGCGGCGCGGCCTATCGCTGGATTGCCCGCGATGAACGGGTCGGCGCCACTGCCGGTTTTAGCCCCCTCGCCCAGAAAGAGTGATTCTCCTTCCCCCGCCGCGGCATCCTGTCGCGGCGGTTCTCCTCCTGCGCAAACTGGCATCAATCTTGCTCAATTAACCTATCCTTTCGCTAATCCACAAGGCAGCCAAGATGATGGACTACCATGCCGCAGTTCGCGGCGCATTTTTCGATATCGCCGCTGTTGCCGATAGCGCTGACGATATCGCCCGCCACGCGCGCTATCTGGAGGATGGTATTTTGTTTCTCCGGGACGGGTGCATTCAGGCGCTGCTGCCCTGGCAGGAGGGCGAACAATATTTGCATCCGCTGAAGGGCTATCGCGACCTGCGCGGTAAGCTGCTGCTCCCCGGCTTTGTCGATGCCCACGTGCACTATCCGCAGACCGAAATGATTGGCGCATTCGGCGAGCAGCTACTGGAGTGGCTCACTACCTACACGTTTCCGGTGGAGAGCCAGTTTGCCGACGCCGACTACGCCGCGGAGATCGCGCAATTTTTCGTTAACCAGTTGCTGAGTCACGGCACCACCACCGCGCTGGTATTTTGCACTTTGCATCCGCAATCGGTCGATGCGCTGTTTAGCGAAGCGCTACGGCTGAATATGCGCCTGCTCGCCGGGAAAGTGATGATGGACCGCCACGCGCCGGATTATCTGAGCGAAAGCGCAGAGCAAAGCTACCGACAAACTCGCGAGCTGATCCAGCGCTGGCACCAGCGCGGCCGCCTTGGCTACGCCATTACGCCACGCTTCGCGCCAACCTCGACGCCGGAGCTGCTGGCGGCGGTGCAGCAGCTGCGGGAAGAGTTTCCCGATACCTGGCTGCATACCCACCTGAGCGAAAACCTCAACGAAGTCGCTTGGGTGAAAAGCCTGTGGCCGGAACATGAGCACTATCTTGATGTTTACCATCACTATCGGTTGACCGGCGAGCGCAGCGTATTCGCCCACGGTATTCATCTAGCGGATGCAGAGTGGCAGTGCCTGCACGATACCGGTTCGGCGCTGGCCTTTTGCCCGACCTCAAACCTGTTTCTCGGCAGCGGACTGTTTCGTTTGCCGACCTGCTGGCAGAAAAAGGTGCGGATGGGTATCGGTAGCGATGTTGGCGCAGGCACGACGTTCAGTATGCTGCGCACTCTCGGCGAGGCGTATAAAGTGAGCCAGTTGCAAAGCTATCGCCTGCGCGCCAGCGAAGCGTTCTACCATGCCACTCTCGGCGGCGCGCGCGCCCTGCGTCTCGATGAGAAGATTGGTAATTTCCAGCCTGGAAAAGAAGCCGATTTTGTGGTTATCGATCCGGCGGTCACGCCGCTTCAGCGCTTACGCAACGGGCGTTGCAAAGATATCTATGAGCAGCTGTTCGTCCTGATGACCCTGGGCGATGAGCGTAATATCAGCGAGACGTGGGTGAACGGCGAGCGCGTATGGGGTGATGCAATAGCGGAGTAGCTTTTTCCCGGGTCGCGGCGCAAGCGCCTTACCCGGGCTACCAAACTACAGCGCCACCTCCGGGGGAATTTAGCTGCCGCGATAGGTCGACCAGCCGCCGGGAGCGATTAAAAACGGTAGATGAAAATGGTCGTCCGCCGCCTCGCGGATGGCAAAATCAATCTGCGCGTTCAGATACAGCGTCTCGCGCCCGCTGGCGGAAAACCATTCGCCAATTTCGGCAATCAGCCGGTAAGACCCCACCGCCAGCGGCCCGGCCCCCAGTTCGCCAATGCGGCCATGACTATCGGTCACGCCGCTGGCAATCCGCGCCCCTTCTCGCTCCAGCACAACCTTAACGCCCTGCGCCGGGCGGCCGGTTGAGATATCCAGAATATGGGTGCTTAACGTGCTCATTCGTCAATAACTCCTTCCAGTCTTAATAAGGTGATTTCGCGCAGCTGCGCTAACGCATCCTGTACTTCTTCGCTATCGCTATTACGCAAACGACGCGACAGCATCGCTAAGATCTCATCCCCGCTGCGCCCTTTGGCGCGAATCAAAAAGACCCTACCAAACCGCGCTTCGTAGCGGGCATTGCCCTCTTTCAGCGCCTGGCTCAGCCGGGCATCGCGATCGTTAACGCTCCCTTGTTCCTGACGGGAGAGCGCCGCATGCGCCTCTTGCCCTGAGGGCTTCTCGCCGATGCGCGGATGAGCGCTCAGCGCCTCGTTCAATTCCGCTTCCCCCCACTCCTGCATCAACTGCTGCGCGGTGCTGAGCAGCACGGCAAAATTCGCAAATGGTCGTGCCTGTATCAGCGACGCTGACCAGATTGGAAGCGCTACGCAGGGCTGAAGCACAGCGCGAGCACCGTCTTGATTGAGCTGATTAAAGCGTTCCAGAGAAATCATAGTGGCTCCTTTAGCCTCACTCACAACCTGAACCCTGCATAAATCACGCCAAACCTCCCCCACATGAAACAATAGATTCCCCATAACTCAATTAGCAATTTTTGATTCATAAAAAGGCACTCGCGGTGGCAAAACGCACTACTTTGGCGCATTTACGTCGCCCTTTGCCGTAAATATCGCCGTTCAGCAGGGTGGTACGCAAATTGCTCAAGTCAATAACGACCCAGGCAAAGGAGAAGTAAATGAAAGCATTAGTTATCGGCGGCGGAATTGGCGGCCTGAGCGCGGCGGTGGCGCTGAAAAATGCAGGCATAGACTGCGAAGTGTTTGAAGCAGTTAAAGAAATTAAGCCGGTGGGCGCGGCTATCTCTATCTGGCCCAACGGCGTGAAGTGTATGCAGCATTTAGGCATGGGCGAGATTATCGAGAACTACGGCGGCCCGATGCATTTTCTGGCTTACAAGGATTACCTGCAGGGAGAGAACCTTACCCAGTTCAGCCTTGCTCCGCTGGTGGAACGCACCGGAGGTCGTCCCTGCCCGGTGTCCCGCGCCGAGCTACAGCGAGAAATGCTCGACTTCTGGGGGCGCGATGCCGTGCAGTTTGGTAAACGGGTCACCCGCTGCGAAGAACACGCCGACGGCGTTCGCGTCTGGTTTACCGACAGGTCGATGGCTGAGGGGGATTTTTTAATTGCCGCCGACGGTAGCCATTCAGCGCTGCGCCCTTACGTCCTCGGCTTTAGCCCGGAGCGGCGCTACGCGGGCTACGTTAACTGGAATGGTCTGGTAGAAATCGATGAGGTGATTGCGCCGGGTAATCAGTGGACGACCTTTGTCGGCGAGGGCAAACGCGTGTCGCTGATGCCGGTTTCTGATGGGCGGTTTTACTTTTTCTTTGATGTTCCGCTTCCGGCAGGGCTTGCTGAGGATCGCAACACGTTGCGCGCGGATCTCAGCCGTTATTTCAGCGATTGGGCGCCGCAGGTGCAGAAGCTGATTGCCGCTCTCGATCCGCAGACCACCAACCGGATTGAAATCCATGATATTGAGCCGTTTGATAAGCTGGTCCGCGGTAAGGTCGCCCTGCTGGGCGACGCCGGGCACAGCACCACCCCGGATATCGGTCAGGGCGGCTGCGCGGCGATGGAAGATGCGGTGGTGCTGGGAGATCTGTTCCGCCAGAGCCACGATATTGCCGGGGTATTGCAGCAATATGAAGCGCTGCGCCGCGACCGGGTTCGCGACCTGGTGCTAAAAGCGCGTAAACGTTGTGATGTGACCCATGGCAAAGATATGGCGCAGACGCAAGCCTGGTACCAGGAGCTGCAAACCGAGACCGGCGAGCGGATTATCAACGGCCTGTGCGAAACCATTCAGGGCGGCCCGTTAGGGTAAAGATGTTGGCATCAGCTCCCTTCCCGGGTTGCAGACGGCAATAAACCCGTAGCCCGGGAAGCCGCAGCGCCACCGGGGAAACAGGTTGCAGGAAATTTCAGGTTAGGCACATTCCCGGAGGCGGCGCGTTGCGCCTGTCCGGGCTACCAGCCCGCAGACGGCGGTGAACCCGTAGCCCCGGTAAGCGCAGCACCACCGGGGAGGATTTCAGGCCGGGCTACTCGTTCGCAGAGGACGGAATTTGCATCTCCTCCATCACCGCAGTGAGTTTCTGAATCGCCATTTGCGCCGGGCGGGAAAGCTGGCGTGAAGGGGCCGTGCACAGGGCCAGAGTCAACGGTCTCAGCAGCTTGTTGCGTAGCGGGACAAACGCCAACAGCCCGCTTTTTACCTCATCCAGCACGTCCAGGCGGCTGAGGATGGTCACGCCGCTGCCTTTGAGCACCAGCGACTTAATCAGCCGGATATCGTTGCAGCTGATGCTGTTCGCCGGGGAAAAATCATAATGCCGATAGAGCATCGCAACCCGCTCATGAACGATCAGCGGCGCGCCGGGAAGAATATGCCGCTCCTCGCTTAGCTCACCCAATGAGAGCATCGCAGCATGCGCCTGGGGACGATCCGGGCGCATCACCACGCCCATCTCCAGCTCTGCAAAGGCCAGCACGCTTAGCCCGGCCTGGCCTTCGGGGTCCAGAATCAGGCCGAAATCGAGATCCGCTTGCCGCACTTTCTGACTGACGGTGTGGCTATCCGCTACCTGCAAATTCAGCTCCAGCCACTGCCAGCTGGCGATGATCTCCGCCAGCGCGGCGGCAAAGCACCCTTCCGCCAGCGCCTGCACCATACCAACGCTAACGGTACCGCGCTTCAGCCCCTGCAGCTCATCAAACTTCTGCCGCGTCAGATGAAACTCCTTTTGCCAGCGCAACAGGTCGTTGTACAGCAACTCTCCGGCGGTGGTCATGCGCAGCCCTTCCGGCAGGCGCTCAAACAGCGGCGTGCCGAAGGCTTCTTCCGCCTGCAAAATTTGCCGGTTAATCGCCGAGGCGGAAATATGCAGTTTTTCCGCCGCCCGCCGCAGGCTGCCGCTGCGGGCTACTTCGGCAAAATAGAGAGCAAAACGCGAAAATGGGCTCATGGGTACCTGTTCTCTTTTTTGCAACAGCTAACTGAATTAATGGCGATGGATGTCAACACCCTAATATGGCAACAATAAACCCACAACAATTAAACAAATGTTTTTGTGAGCAGGAAGAGAAGCCATGAACAGACAACAACCCACCCCACCCGCCCATTGCACCTTTGAGCCTGAAGACTGGCTGCGCCTGGCAAAATGCTGGCACCCGGTCGCCCGCGCCTGCGATATCGGCCCCGCGCCGGTGAAAGCCGTCCTGCTTGATGAGCAGCTGGTTATCTATCGAATTAAGGGCCAGGTGGTGGTCGCTCGCGACGTCTGCCCCCATCGCGGCGTGCCGCTGACGCTCGGTTTTCATGATGAGGAAGGGATCGTCTGCCCTTACCATGGCCTGCGCTTCGGCGAAGATGGCCGCTGCAACCGCATCCCTTCCAGTCCTGACCAGCCGGTACCGGCAAAGCTTAACCTCACCTCTTTTGCGGTGGAGGAGCGCTATGGTCTGATCTGGACCTGCCTGGCCTTCGACCCGGAAAATCCCCTGCCGCTGCCGGTGATGCCGCACTGGCACGACGACGGCTTCCAGCAAATTAACTGTCCGGCATTTGAAGTCAACGGCTTTGCGGGCCGCCAGGTAGAGGGCTTTCTTGATGTCGCCCATTTTGCGTGGATCCATACCGATACCTTCGCCGACCCGGATAATCAGGTGGTACCGAACTACAATCCGCAGGAAACGGCGTTTGGTTTTATCGCCGATTACTGGAGTTCGGTCGGCAACTATCCCGCCAGCTCCGAATTTCGCGCGCCGGAAGGCTTCCAGTGGCTGCGCCGTTACGAGATGCATCTGCCGTTTACCGCCACCCTGACGATTCATTTCCCCGGTGACGCCAGGCTGGTAATTATGAACGCCGCCTCACCGGTTTCCTCGCGGATAACCCGGATGTTCGCACCCATCGCACGCAATTTCGACCTTCACGTGCCGGTGGAAGATGTCCACGCGTTTAACCTGCGCGTCTTTGAGGAAGATCGCCTGATGGTGGAGACCCAGCGCCCGGAAAGATTACCGCTGGATTTAACCCTCGAAGCGCATATCCCCGCCGATCGCAGCTCTATCGCCTATCGGCGCGGGCTGAAGAAAATGGGCTTCGGCGACTTTTTCCTCGTCTGAGTGGAGAATCATCATGAGCGATATAATAGAGGTTATCGTTGACGGTCTCTGGCGTCAGGGGAGTCAAAGCCTCGCCGTCAGGCTGGTAGCGCAGAACGGTCAACCGCTCCCCGGCTGGCAGCCCGGCGCGCATATTGATGTACATCTGCCCTGCGGGATTATCCGCCAGTATTCGCTTACCGGCCCTGAAAGTCCCGATGACGGATACCTGATTTGCGTAGCGCTGGAGAAAACATCCCGCGGCGGCTCGCGCTATATTCATCAGCAACTGCGTCCCGGCCAGACGCTGCTGATTTCCTACCCGCGAAACCTGTTTCATTTACACGCGGCGGAACGGGTGACGCTGCTGGCCGCCGGGATTGGGATTACGCCACTGTATGCGATGGCGCTCAGGCTGGGCGCAGAGGGCGTACCGTTTACGCTGCATTATTATCTGAAAAACCGCCAACAGGGGGCGTTTGTACGCGAGCTGCAGCAGCGGTTCAGCGCAGAAAGCGTGGTGATTCATAGCTCTTGCGAAGAGGATAGCGCCCGGCACAACTTGGCCGCAGCGCTGAAGGATGCGCATAACGGGCATCCGATATATCTCTGCGGGCCAGAGGGTTTTATGGCCACCGCGCGTCGGGTGGCGCGGGAAAAAGGCTGGACCGAAGCTCTGATCCATAGCGAAGCCTTTCAGCCCATCGTAATGCCAGCCGGTGCTCAGGAGGGAGAAACCTTTAACGTGACGCTGGCATCATCGGGCGAACAGTGGCCGGTACCCCCGGATAAAACCATTGCTCAGGTACTCCAGGAGAACGGCGTCGCCGTCCCGCTCTCCTGTGAAATGGGGATTTGCGGTGCCTGCCTGACGCCGGTCATCGACGGGGTTGTCGATCATCGCGACACCGTGCAGTCGGAGGCGGAGAAATCCGCCAGCGCGCAGCAGATTGCCCTGTGCTGCTCGCGCAGTCGGTCGGCAAATCTGTGCATTGATTTATGACTTTGCGACGTTAACCAACAAAGACTCGCGCCTTGCCCACGACGTCGATTCGCACCGCCGCCCCCACTCTCCAGCCGTGCTGGCTGACGGTTTTGACGATCAGCGGTTCATGTTGACCGGGAATCGTCAGGGTTAACGTTGACAGGTGGCCGGTAAAATCGACGTCGCGGATGGTCAGAGGCTTTTTATCTGCCGGGCAGGAGGAAATAACTAATTGTTCCGGGCGCAGCATCACCCGCCCCTGTCCGACGGCATCAGGATTGTCGGTGAATACTTCGCCAATCGCGCAGCTCGCGCGTCCGCCGCGAAGCTCGGCAGGCAGCATCAGCGCATCGCCGAGAAATAGCGCGGTCTCTTCATCAACGGGATGGCTGTAGACCTCAAACGGTGTCCCGACCTGAGCAAAACGCCCCTGACGCATCACCGCAACCTGGCTGGCAAAGGAGAGCGCCTCGTTCTGATCGTGGGTCACCAGGATCGATGCGACCCCAGCCTGTTCCAGGAGGTCCGCCGTGGCTTTACGCGTGGTCGCACGCAGCCCGGTATCGAGGGCCGAGAAAGGTTCATCCAGCAGCATCAGCGCGGGCCGCTGGGCCAGCGCGCGCGCCAGAGCGACGCGCTGCTGCTGACCGCCGGAGATTTCATGCGGCCAGTGGTTCGATAGCTGGCTATCCAGCGACACCATATCCATCAGCGCCGCCACCCGCAGGTATTTCTCCTGACGACTGCCGTCCAGACCCCAGGCAATATTGTCCGCAACGTTAAGATGGGGGAACAGCGCGCCTTCCTGCGGAACAAAGCCCACCCCACGCAGGTGGGCCGGGATAAATGTCCCCTGCGTAAACAGCGTTCGCCCCTGCAACACGATGCGCCCGCTGTCCGGGGTTTCGAAGCCCGCGAGGATCCGCAGCAGCGTAGTTTTACCGGAGCCGGAGGGGCCGACAATCGCCGTCCGGCTGCCTGCGGCCACCGTCAGATTCAGGCCATCGAGCACGCGCGTACCGGCAAAAGATTTTGAGATTGAGGAGAGTTCGAGCATTTTACAGGCCTGCGATTTTTTTCGACTGTACATAGAGAATACCGGTCAGCGGCAGCGACAGCAGAATCATCAGCATCGCGTAAGGCGCGGCGGCGACATAATCAATCTCGCTGGTTAAGGCCCAGAAGCCGGTTGAGAGCGTGCGGGTACCGAGCGGAGAAAGCAGCAGCGTGGCGGTCAGTTCATTAGTGATACCGAGGAATACCAGCGCCGCCCCCGCCGCCGCGCCCGGCGCCGCCAGGCGCATCGTCACGCTCCACAGCGCCCGACCGGGGCTGCGGCCTAAACTGCGGGCGACGTTTTCCAGCTCGACCGGGGCCTGAGCGATCCCGGCGCGCAGGTTGATAAGCGCTCTGGGCATAAACATCAGCAGGTATGCCAGGAACAGCGTGACTTCAGTTTGATAGATGGGTCGCGCGTAGTGAATGGTGACCGTCACCAGCGCCAGCGCCGTAACGATGCCGGGCAGAGAGCTGGTCACGTAGTTACACCCCTCCAGCAGGCGAAAAAGACGCTGCGGGTAGCGAACGCCCAGCCAGGCGATGGGGACCGCGCAGGCGGTGGTGAGGAGAGCGCCCACCGCGCCAAGAAATAGCGTTTGCCGCAGAGAGTGCCAAAGGTCGGCGTTCATCCAGCTCGCCATTCCGCCCAGCCATAGCCAGCGGCAGAGCACCATCAGCGGAACGCCCAGCGCCAGAATAACCAGCGCCAGCAGCGCGAGCTGTAGAGGGATCGCCACCCGCAGGCTCAGCCGCCAGCGTTTTTGTTCGCGCGCGGCTCCTGACCCAATTCTGGCATAGCGCGCTTTGCCCCGCGATGCCCCTTCCAGCAGTAGAATGGCCAGACAGCAGAGCGCCAGCACCCCGGCCAGCATATTCGCCGCCGGGCCGCTGAAGGTCGACTGGAACTGGTCGTAAATAGCGGTCGTGAAGGTATCAAAGCGGACCATCGCAAACAGGCCGTACTCCGCCAGCAGGTGCAGCGCCACCAGCAGCGCGCCGCCGCATATCGCCAGCCTGAGCTGCGGCAAAACCACGCGGAAAAAGACGCGCCACGGCGGCGAGCCTAATGAGGCGGCGACATCTTCCAGCGTGGGATCCAGACGGCGCAATACCGCGGCAACCGGCATATAGATAAACGGGTAATAGGCCAGCAGCGAAAGGAACACCCCGGCGGAAAGACCGTGCAATGAGGGCACCGCGCTGACCCAGGCGTAGCTTTGCACGAAGGCCGGGATCGCCAGCGGCGCAACCGACAGCACCGACCAGACTCGCCGCCCGGCCAGCAAGGTCCGCTCCGTGAACCAGGCCAGAGCAACGCCCAGCGCAATGCAAAGCGGTAGCGTCAGCGCAATAAGCCACAGGGTATTACTCAGCAGCTCACCGACGCGCGGGCGAAATACCAGCGTTTTGATAGTCTGCCAACCGGTTTCAATGCCTACGGCAACGACAAATCCCAGCGGCAGCAGCGCCATCAGGGAAAACAGAATAGCTAAAGCGATCATCGGAAAGGCAGGACGCCTGCGCTCGGGCAGGCGTTGTGCTTTTTTCCCGAGCGCGAAACTCAGAGAAGACATGGCGTATTCACTTTATCTGGCGATTACAGCAGGCCAGCCTGGGTCATCAAATCGACCACTTTTTTGCTGTTCAGTGAAGACGGCTCAACCTTCGGCGCATCCAGGTCTTTCAGCGGCGTCAATTTTGTGTTGGATGCGGCGTTAACGCCCACGGCATATTCAAAGGCGTTGTTGGTACGCAGCTCTTCCTGGCCCTGCTTGCCGGTTATCCACTTGATAAAGGCCTGCGCCTGTTCCTGATGTTTGCTGGAAGCCAGAACGCCACCGCCGGAAATGCTGACAAAAGCGCCCGGGTCCTGGTTTTTAAAGTAGTAGAGACGGGTGTTGTTGCTGTTCTCGCCGGTTTTCGCCTGATCGACAAAGCGGTAGTAATGGTAGATAACGCCGCCATCAATCTGACCGGCATTCACCGCCTTCATCACCGTGCTGTTGCCTTTGTAGGCCACGAAATTGGTTTTCATCGCTTTGAGCCATTCGAGCGTAGCCTGCTCCCCCTTCAGCGCCAACATCGCACTGACGATAGCCTGGAAATCTGCGCCCGATGGCGAAGCGCCCCAGCGGCCTTTCCACTCCGGCTGCGCCAGATCCATCAGCGATTTTGGCAGCTGCGCTTCACTGATTTTTGCCGGGTTATAGACGAATACGGTACTGCGGGCGGCAATGCCAATCCAGCGTCCATGTTCAGGGCGATATTCCGGCGCAACCTGCTTGAGAGTTTCAGGCGCCAGCGCTGCAAACAGCTTCGCGTTATCCACCAGCACCATCGCCGGAGAGTTTTCCGTCAGGAAGACATCCGCCGGGGAGGCAGACCCCTCCTGCACCAGCTGATTCCCCAGCTCGCTATCGCCGCCGTTACGCAGCGTCACTTTAATTCCCGTCTCTTTAGTAAAGCCATCCACCCATGACTTAACCAGATTTTCATGCTGCGCGTTATAGACGACAATTCCCTCGCTGCTGTCAGCAGCCATAACCTGCGGGGCAAGAAATGCAGAAGAAGCAAGCAACGCAGCGGTGCAATAAAACGATAAGCGAAAACGCATAAGCTAATCCTTAGAGCCTATCCCAGTAGGCGTAATTGTTGTAGTCAGTTTGGACACGGACAGCGCGGAACAACCGGAGCGTACACGTAGTACGTGAGGATTGTGAGCACTGCCCAGGGCCAAAATGGCAAATAAAGTAGCCTAATGGGGTAGGCTCTTAGTATATGTGGGCAAATTAAACTAACCAGCCGGCGGAAAGGATTAAAACACAGTGAAATGTTAATGATAATGAAAACAATTACTATCTAATAAAAAGAGTGAAATATACTGAATGCGGATACTTGAGGGTGGGAAAATTCTTTTAAAAAAGAATGGAAATAATGAACATTAAAATAACCTTAAGATGACTTAACTTTTTACAGCCATTAATTAAAAACATGATCATCATCGCAATGGCGTGATACAGAATACACGCTTAATTAGCGAAAACTCCACTGTATGCTGACGACAAAAACGGACGGGATAATAATCCCGGTTTCAATGCCAAAGTAATCGGTAAAGTTGTACTGAAAACCATGATAAATATAGGGAGAAAAACCAATCCCGGTGGCATCTTTAAAATCCTTATAAGAACCATGGTCACCGCAGTGCTCAAAAGCATCGAAGAAGAATTCACCCACGTAGCCGTAAATGCCCTTAAATACCCAACCGTTGCCGAAGGATACCCAGTCGCGGCGCACGCCAAGCGCAATGCAGCGGTCGTCAAAGCTGTTTTTCATCGTCCCGGCCAGCAGGCTGTACTTTGAGTCCTCAGAGAACTTGCGCTCAACGGAGGCAAACTGGTTATCAAAACCTTCAGTGTACTGCCCGTGGTTGTTCGACAAATGATAAATCCATGAGCCGGTATTAACTGAATAGAGATTGATTTCATCCGCCTGCACGAGCGTCGCCGAGGCAAACAAAGCGGCAGTCGCCATTGCGCACTTCATTTTTCTGTACATCCGCATCGTCTCTTGGTTCAGGCATCAGCCCCGCTGGATAATAATAGGCTATATTCGACATTCAATCTCAAAATAGAGAGTCAACAATACGCTCGCGATATTCCCAAGGGTTGCCATCATCATTAAGCAATTCATAGCTGACGGTGCGGCAGTCACCGCCCGCCCCCTGCAGAGTTATTGGGGTTCGGGTTTTAGGCGCGACCATTATTACCCCACTTCGATAGCCAGCGCATTGTAGTTTTCCAATCGTCATATGCCACGGCGTCGGGTTATCAATCGTTAATTGCCGGGCTGATGAGTGAAAAGCAAAGGACAATCGCTCACCCTCTTTTTCCTTTAGCGAACCCACCCCCTGCGGACGCACAAAGACTTTCATGCGGATACGCAGCGGCAGTACAACTTTATGCGTTTGGTGCCGCTCGCCATCGTTCATTGGCGGGATCTGGTAGATATTCAACCAGAACAGCGCTTCGCGATCCTGGGCAAGTTTTTCCCGGTCGACGAGCAGTAATTTCAGCGAACGGATCTCTGCGGGGCGCATTCTGAAAACAGGCGGTAGCACAACGATTGGCGTGCTGTTGCTGTCAGGCGAAGCCTGCAAATTCCCGTTATCTGCCCAGACCTGCACCAGCGTGGGGTGCTTCTCGGTGTTGGCTAACGCCAGAGAAGCGCTGCTCTCCCCGGCATTGAATATCACCCGGGTGACCTCGGTATTGACAACGGCCAACGCGGGTTGTCCGTTCATCAGAAGCAACAACAGCAACGTACCTATTGCAGACCCGCTACTGAAAACTGACCACCACTTGAAGCTGTGCATAAACGGATCCTGAAGTGACTGTTTCATTAGTTATGGCTTCCAAAGAGGCGGTAAAATTTCCCGAGTACAAATCAGTGGTGTCAGAAGAGATTGAGTCGGTTAGCTCCTGATACCCGTACCAGCCGCCATCGTGCCCCGTGCCTATCGCACTAAGAGCGGGTAAAAGGTTCAACGGCTGACCAGCTAATTTGTCACTGTAAATACGAATTCCGACGCCGGATGCAACGCCGTTGGTTCCGTAGTTATTGTCCAGCAGCCAGGTATAGGCCCCTGCCCCCGTCGTTAGCCCTAGCTCGTTCGCGGCTCTGGCTGCGGTAGCGTTATTAATCATAAATCCCATAGCCACATACGCTGCCGTAGCTGTAGAGGTCTGAGTTCCGGAGACT
Source organism: Klebsiella sp. RHBSTW-00215 (assembly GCF_014103785.1). NCBI lineage: Bacteria > Pseudomonadati > Pseudomonadota > Gammaproteobacteria > Enterobacterales > Enterobacteriaceae > Klebsiella > Klebsiella sp. RHBSTW-00215. The sequence continues at coordinate 3,851,520 of NZ_JABXQS010000001.1, read as the reverse complement.
GCGCCATTCTCACACTCGACGCTGACGTTGAACGCCGCCTGGCTGCGGCCATTATTGTTGAGCTCGGCGATACTCATCGTAGGAATTGCGACAGTGGCGGGATAATCGCTGATCCGACATGCCGCGCCTCTGGTGAACATCGTCTGCTTAGTAAGCGACCAGCCGCCAGGCCAATGGGAGGCGGAGCCGCCAGACCAGCCACTATAGATTGAAGCGCTATCCGCGTTGTCATACAGGGCAGGGCTCATCCCTCCACCGTGAAAAGCGATGTAACCCGCAGGCCCGGGGTAGATATAGCCGTAACGATTGGATCCATCGGCCCCTCTCGCGGCAGCATCAACCTTAAATAGCTCTATCTGGACGTCGCTAAACGCGCTGGCCGGAATATAAATGTAGGTCCCGTCGTTATACATTTCGTTTTCGGGGATAACGCGGCTTTTCCAGTAACGCGAATAGTATTCTCCCGTTTTTAAATTAGTCAGCCTGACGCCGACGTTCTTGACGTAGGTGTAATAGGCGCCTTCTATCCCCGGTACCGCAACATTGCCTCCCCAGGGATCGTCGCCATTCGTGGCGTAATACTCGTATACCGCGCCAATATCGGAGATATCGCAACGAAACATAATTTGGTTTGCGCTGATGCCTGCGGTTCGTCCATTGGGGACAAAACTGGAAATAGAGCTGCCCAATAGCGTCCCTTCCGGCTGAAATCCGCTGCCTTTACTAAGCGAGATAATACCCGGTAGCCCCAAATTGCCCTGAACATCAGTATCGCCTACGCCAATCCAGCTGGCGGCGGTATAGCCTGCATCAACGGCTTGCTGAGAAAGCGCATTAACACTAGTGACTTTCACACAGGCTGCTCTCGTTGACGTCGTCGCCAGCAGAGCGCTGGAAATAATCAGTGCATATTTCATCATTCTCAATTACTCCTGATGGCAGGGCAGCGTCAGTTGATAGAGCAGCATATCCGCCTGCCCCGGCAGTTGGTAACGTACCCGGCACTGCTGGCCTTTGTTTTCACCCCACTTCACAACAAGCATCCCGGATAGCGGTGCCAGCCGGGCATAAATTTGTCCTCCCTGACCGACCATGCCGATAACATCGCCGTCGCTGTTCATCACGTCCGCTCCCATCGGCGGCAGCTCACCATTTTTCAGGGAAGTATTGATAAGGGCCGGCTTGCCGCTGATGGTATCGAACTTCACGTGTGCGATAGCCCCGGCGTAAGGAGCCACGCGCTGACTGCCGCCCTGAAGCTCAGCATCGGCATTCATCTCCTGGCTCTCCAGGCTGACACTGTTGTAACGATATGGCGTCACGGAAGGCAGCAGCGCGTAGCCAAAGCGATCCACTGTCGCCCCCTGACCGTTGCGCACAACGGCGCCTCTGGCACCGGATGCCTCGACTAGTGCAAATGTTTCGCTGGTATAAGGACCTGCGGTCACGCCGCCGCTATGCAGTACCACGGTTCCGGAGGTACCTATTCCATACTGCCGGTACCCGTCTCCTTTCGATGCCGACGCGCGCAAAGCACCAAAGGATGTTCGCCGTTCGACGTTGCCGCCGAAAGTGGTGCTGCCACCGTCATTATCATGGCTATCGATACCAGCGTAAGTTGAGTACGAGAAAGTACTTTTCTCTCCTGCGGTTCCACTTACCCCCACCATGGCGGAGCGCGTGTCGCGGCTGCGGTTCATGTCGAAATTTAGTTGAGAGCGGCTGGAACCAAAGTCCAGTGGAATGGAGACCCCCAGGGAGAACACATTCTCGGTGTATTTACGTTGGGTACTGGCGTCATAATCCGCGTCGTTGACGCTGGTGTTATAACGGTTTGAGCGCGTACTGCGCTGGCGGGAGGCATTGAAATTAAAGCTAACGCCGCGCCAGCTTTTGCTGTAACCAAGCTGAAGCTGGGTCAGCCTTGACGTATCGTGATAATAATCCGCCGTGCTCCCGCTGAGATTGAGCATTCCCCACTCCCCCATCTGCTGACTGATAGTGGCGGAAAAGTTGCTGCGCTGGTTAAGCGTATCGGAGGTGTAAATATCGTGACCTTTATTCTGCTTTCTGACCCCCAGTACATCCTGCAAATCACGGTAGCCTCTGGTGGAATAGCGATAGGCAGCCAGCGATAAGTTCGTGCCGGTAGTAAACGTTTTGCTGTAGCTGGCTTCAGCTCGCCAGCCCTGCTGACGGTCATCTTGCTCAACTCGCGCATTGGAATATACGGCGTTAAGACCGAAGGCACCCATGGATGTCGCCACCACGCCGCCGAATAAACCCGCAGCATATTTGTCAGCAATACGGCCACCAATGTTGCCGGTGAGATAATTATTAATACCGTGCTGCAGGACGCCTTCGAAAAAAGTATTTTCCACGTTGTAGTAGTGACGGACATATCCCGTTGACAGTTCGTAGCTCCAGTTGCCGGGGCGAACCGAGTCAGGAACCGCTGAGTAAGGTACGGTAAAAGTAGAAATCTGACCGTTTGCTTCGACAACATCAACGTTAAGGTCGCCCTGACCACGAGTGCTGAACAGATCGTTAATGACAAAAGCGCCGGGAGATACGGTTGTTTCGTAAATCACCCTTCCCTGCTGACGCACCACGACGCGAGCTGAGGTGGCGGCTACGCCGCGGACTTCCGGCGCATAGCCACGCTTACCCTGCGGCCACATACGCTGGTCGGTGCCTAACTTAATGCCATTGAACGACAGGCTACCGAACATGCTGGAACTGGTGTAGTTATCGCCAATAGAGATAAGACTATTCAACTGCGGGAGCGGTCGCTGGACCCATGTTTTGACGGGATTGTACTTATACTGTGAACCTGAGAGGCTGTTGTCCACATAGCGCAGGTTCCCCTGATGGCGGAGCTGCCAGAGTCCAAGATTCAATCCGCTATTAATATTGCTCCAGAGGTAGTTATAGCGAAAATGCGCCTGTGTGTTTTCGCTATGCGAAAAATTGGTATTGTGCCGCAGATAAAGCGCCGTCGCCCCCGCATCCCATTCAGAGACGGGGATATAGCCGCGCGGCGTGTGATACAGCCCGGCCTGGGGGACGACCAAATTCAGGCGGAGCTTTGGTAGACTGACCTCCCAGTTTACCGTGGGCCCGAGTTCGCTTAAAAATAAGCAATGGGCCTCAGAAGCACGGGTCTGTGGGTTCAGGCGAATAGCGCTGATCGCGATAATGTCCTGCGATAAACAGGGTTCAAGACGCGCAGACTCGGGAGCCGTTCCCACAGTGAGAGGCTGTTTTGCGCGAATCAGTTGTCCATTCAGGTAGATATCCAGCACATATTCCCCGCCTGACAAACCGTTTCCCGCTTCGCTGAAACGCGCCAGATCCAGGCCTGCGCCATAACGTGACCCTTGTAATAAGGCCGGATCAAAATAGTATTCAGCCAGCAGAGGTGGAGATAATAACGTCGCTATCGCGAGCGTATTCAACTTACCCGGTATGAACGCGTGACTCAGGAGACGGAGAATATCAGAACGAGAAATGTTCACTGATTCTGGCTCCCTGGTCGTTAATCAATGAGATTCGTATACCGCTGGCCTCCGATATTCTCCCGCCAGAAAAGAAAAAGGTTTCATGGCTAAATGGCGCAATCATGTCGTTTTCGCGCTGCCATATGCTTGAGGTACCAGAAGGGGTCAAGGCAGCAACAGTAATATGGTAAGGCTGATTATTGGTTATCGTGACGCCCGTTTTATTTCCTTTAGTCGTCCTGGCGACCTTAATATTTTCAAGTACTTTTTGCGGGTTTCCGGATAATCCTGAAGGGCGATAAAATAATTTGACCCGGTTGCGTAGCAGGATCAATATACCGTTTTGTTTTGATGATTCATTTTGTGCCTCACCAATGTTAGAGGGCGGCACCTGCATAAAATTAAAATAGAATAAGGATTCCCGGTCCTTAGGAAGTGATTGTACTTGCGTTGATACCAGACGAATAATCTGTCCTTCATTGGCCTGAATACGAAAAACCGGGGGAGTGGCCAGAAATGGGACCGTCGCGGATTTCTCCGGACCATCATCAACGTTGCCGTTATCAAACCATGTGGTTACGACATAAGGAAAACCATCTCTATTTTTTAACTGGATATCTCTGGACTTATCTGCCGCATTATAAATAATACGGGTACCGCTCATCACCACGCTGGCGTTTGCCTGCAGGCCGTACCCCGCAGAAATAAACAAAAAGATAAAAGAGTAAAAAAGCAGTCCATAGTTATTTATATTCATCTGGCATTCCCTAAGATGAGATTGGGCGGATATGACTCCGCCCTTGCTTAGCGTTACGGATAGGAAATAGCGTACTGCATTGATGCTTTAACCGTACCGGCTGCAGGCGCGCCGGATGAGTAATATTGCGCGGTATAAGTAGCGGTAGCGGATGTTTCATTCGGGTCCAGCGATAAATCATCAGCACCATTAAAGACATTGCTGAAATCAATAGGCTGTGGGTTACTGTCATCCAGGTTCATTACCTGGATTTCTACGTCGCCAGCGCTACCATCAATCGTGTTGGCCAGATTGCCCGTTGGTCCAACGTTATTACCCACAAATACTGAAGCAATAGTGACGCCGGTAGATGAAGGCGCACAATCGCTGACGCCGATATCAAACGTTGTCGCGCCGGCGGTAGTGTTCGTCGTCAGATCGGCAATCGATACGGTTGGTAACAGAACAATAGGCGATGCTGTTGCGCCATTTACCGAGACTGAACAAGTTTGATCGGTTACCTCCCCCAGGAACGTGATGGTATTATCAGATGCCGCCATGGAGCTGGCGGAAAAAATAAAGGCAGATAATGCAATAGAGAGTAACGCGCGTTTAGTTTTCATAAAAACTCCATTTTCATTAGGTTGTGATGATGCTGACCTGACTAAGCAGGCGTATTCCAGCACTTGCTGCTGCGGTGATAACCGCATCATGCAGGAATGGATTTATCCTCGTCATAGAGATAAAGGGTTATCTGGTGTTATTATTTTTATCTAAATATTTTTTTCTTATTGACAGAATATCCCGGCATAAAAAATCGCCATAACAATTGGAGTCACTTAAACCATATCGTTTTAGTAACCGCCGTTTACGTTGAGATAAACTTTTCACCGTCATTTTTTTCGTTAACTGAATACTGGCCAGCAATTCAGGACGGCAAATACTGTCCATAATCATTAAATGCTCATGATTTACATACTTTGGAAGCAATAGCTTAGCCATCAACATTTCAAGAACCTGAATAAAACGACGGAGCCCTGTTTTCATCGGCAGAATCCACGGCAACTCCCGGAATGTCTCAACGACATTAGTTAACGATGGCATAAAAACTATCCGCCCTGGAACCCCAATTGCCGTTTCAATTAACTGTCTGCGGGCGAATACATCCTCCACGGCAACAACAACAATATCGTTGTGCTTCAACGTATGAAGTTGATAGTAAGGTGGTGGATTATTGATACTAATAGCTTCTGCAACAATATTATTATTTCTAAGCGTCTCCTCGGCCCCTAAAAGAAAATAGTTATCATCAGAAATAAGATAACACCTCATTCATCCCTCCTTGATTTTTCGAGCATAAGAATACATGGCCACTCCATGGCCAGAGAATATTCTTATGTTTTCTGCGATTAAATTTATACTGAAAAAACATGAAGTTCATAATCGTTAGAAGCAATGGATTGAAATCAATCAATAACCACAACCTATTGGTTTATTCTATTACATCTGGCATATGAATACTAAATGTAATCATTAGCACTATTTTTTATTCTTTATCCTGACGATAACCCCACTCATCATCGATAGCCAGAAGCGCCATGCTCTTCACGTCTTTTAGACATTGTGGTTTTAGTTGAAAATACATTAATAAATCTTGACAATAACAGTTGAAACATAATTTTTCATTATATCTCAAGATAAAAAACATAACTCGCGAATGGTTAAACGACATCAAAATAGAAGGTTTTCTCTTAAAATATAAACGTGACTTAAATCACGTTTCGAGAAGAAAAAAACCTGAGAATTCCTGGAAGTTGAAAAAGCGTGGATTTATCCTGGATAACAGAAACAGCGTATTCCTGATGCCTGTTAATTAGTCATCATCATTAAATATCAGAAAATTTTTCTTGAGATGCATGCAGATAGTTTAAGGACAGGATGATTCTTCATGTCCGACCGCCATCGATGCGGAGAAAAAAATAAAACCCGGTATCTGACCGGGTTGTATAAATGAAAAATCCGCAGCGGATAAACTTAACGCTGGCAAATTTTAATCAACAATTCCGCCATCCAGCGATGGCTTCTGTCCTGACCGGCAGTTTCGTGCCATGAGAGATAGCAGGTGCGGCTGCTCATTTCTAATGGCAAAGTCAGCAGTTGCAGTTCAAATTGTTCTTCAAATTCCCTGGCTAACCATTCTGGGGCAATGGCGACCATATTAGTTTGTGACACGACGCTCAGTACGCTGACCATCGCATTACCGTGAAAAGCAACGCAGGCCTGCTGCTCTTCCGAGCTATACCAGGGGTGGCTGAACGACGCGTAGCGATCCAACGCCACGGAGGCATGCTGTTCCTGATAAATTTCCTGTTCGGTCAGCGGTCCTGAAATGCGCGGATGATTTCGGCGGGCCACTAGCACCATTTCATCGTTAAACAACGGGATGCTGGTGAATTCAGGATGGTTAAACTTGTTGTAATCAAGAACAAACTCAACTTCCTGATAGCGCAGCTGGTTCGTGACCTGTTGGCTCAACGAGGATTTAAACGACAGACTTACCCTTGGCGCGATCTCACTAATCTTATTAAATATCAGCGGGGTCAGATAGTTATCCAGCGGGCTACAAACGCACAAATTATAAATACGTTCACAGTCCAGCGGGTCAAAAAGGGTATCGGGCAGTTCATTTTGCACCAGCTGCAGCGCGCGGCGCACCGAAATGAAAAGCTGAAATGCACGGTCTGTCGGTTTAATCCCACGGCCGTTGCGGACAAACAGTTCGTCTTTAAACAGTACTTTTAGCCGAGAAACCGCGCTGCTGACCGCAGGCTGAGACATCCCCAGCGTTTGCGCCGCTTTGGTTAAGCTTTGTTCCTGCATGACGGTATCAAAAATAGTCAATAGATTGAGGTCGACTTTTCGTAATACAGGTTGAATAACTTTCTGTTCAGAGGTTGGTTTTGATGTTGTGTTTTCATTCATGTAGGCAACTCCACCAGCACATTAATCAGCGATCCTGCTTCGTAACACGGAGACTTTCCGCCAAAGAAAAAAAATGGGTAGATAAATCATCATCGGCCAAAACAGCCATGTGTTATCTGTTTCCAGCAGTACGCTCAAATGTATGAAACTTATTATTAATATGGAAAAAAGCATAACAATATGAAGCGTATTATGTTTTCTGGAGAAAACGGCATAACGGTGCAGCATTATTTTTCCCTTCGTTCACTCCTTGAACAAAGGATAATACCATATAAAAAGTGGTGAAATTTCTGAAAAGTACGCGACTAAATCCTAATAAGTAAATTCTCAACCACGATTATTCACAGAGTAATCGCATGATTTATACGAATTCAATATGTAGATCGTAGTGGTGAATTTTGCAGAAATTGTTGAAATAGAGATTTTTTGCTGTTTGTCTTATGCAGCCACGGCGGGATAGTCAGAGGCTTAAAACTAAGCATCTATGCAGAATGGATAATGAATGGTGCCGACTACCGGAATCGAACTGGTGACCTACTGATTACAAGTCAGTTGCTCTACCTACTGAGCTAAGTCGGCATTGGGCCGCCATCGAGGCCTCGAACCCCGTTCCCTACAACGTATGTCGTTCGCTCTTCCAGATGAGCTAATGGCGGTTATATGTAATGAGTAAATTCCCGAAAGGGTTAATACTCATTAGCGGCGCGCATCATACCCAGAATCATCAGTCATGTAAATAATATCTAAAGAGAAAAATCTGAAAGCGCTCCGCTATCTGATATAAATTGCTGTAACCATGGCCATTTGGCCCCCAGTCCTTTTTGAGCCCCCTGGGTTTTCAGTTATCAGTTGGAGAGTTTATGGAACGCTTATTTGTCTACGGCACCCTACGCCCGGGTCACGTTAATGCCCATATTCTGCAAGATATTGGCGGAGAGTGGCTACCAGGTTACGTAACGGGCACTTTTTTTGAACGTGGCTGGGGAGCGGCGGCAGATTTTCCGGGGATCGTGCTTGATAGCCGTGGGCCGCGGGTCGAGGGCTATCTGTTCCAGTCCGATAACCTTAACGACCACTGGCCAATGCTGGATGAATTCGAAGAGGGTTACGATCGCATTGCCGTTGAAGTCACTATCCATGATGGTCAGCGCGTGACCGCGTGGGTCTATCAGCTACAGCCCCGGGCTAAGCCATAAACGTTTCGCCCCACATCACGTAAAGCCTGCGGGGCGTTATTTATTTCAGCTTTACGCGTCGCGCCAGCCCATTGCCGGAGCAACATGTTTCAAAATGGATTCAATAACATGTACGTTGTAATCCACACCCAGTTGATTCGGCACGGTCAGTAGTAACGTATCCGCTTCGGCGATCGCTTCATCCTGTTTCAGCTGTTCGATCAGCTTGTCCGGTTCCGCGGCGTAGCTGCGGCCAAAAATGGCCCGGGTTTTCTCGTCAAGGAAACCGACCTGATCGCTGGTATCACGGCTTGAGCCAAAATATGCCCGATCGCGATCGTCCATCAGTGCAAAAATACTCCGACTAACCGAAACTCGCGGCGTATGCGTATGCCCCGCCTGTGCCCAGGCCTCACGATATGCGCGGATCTGCTTTGCCTGCTGAATATGAAACGGCTCACCTGTTTCATCGTTTTTCAGCGTCGAGCTTTGCAGGTTCATCCCCAGTTTTGCCGCCCATTCAGCGGTTGCATTTGAGCCCGCCCCCCACCAGATTCGTTCACGTAGCCCTGCGGAGTGAGGCTCAGGGCGCAGCAGGCCCGGCGGATTTGGAAACATGGGCTGCGGATTGGGTTTGGCAAAGCCTTCTCCACGCAGCACATCCAACAGCACTTCGGTGTGGCGGCGCGCCATGTCAGATTCGTTTTCCCCTTCAGCAGGGACGTAACCAAAATAGCGCCAGCCATCAATGACCTGCTCCGGGGAGCCCCGACTGATCCCCAACTGTAAACGTCCGCCGGCGATCAGATCCGCCGCGCCCGCATCCTCGGCCATATAGAGCGGGTTTTCATAGCGCATATCGATAACGCCGGTGCCGATTTCAATACGCTTAGTCTTCGCGCCTATTGCGGCCAGCAGCGGAAAAGGAGAAGCAAGCTGACGGGCAAAGTGATGCACCCTAAAATAGGCGCCGTCTGCGCCCAACTCTTCGGCAGCAACGGCCAGATCGATGGATTGCAGCAGCGCGTCAGCAGCCGAACGGGTTGCTGACTGCGGCGACGGCGTCCAGTGACCAAATGACAAAAAACCGATCTTTTTCATGACATGTTCATCCTGGTTTTCAGGGGAGTGACAGGCAGGCCGAGCGTCGTATCAAGTGGAAAAAGCCGATTTCTGCCGTGTAATTCCTCTACTCTACGCATTACCAGGTGAGAATAAATATCGTTTGTTTAACAGAATGCATCAAATAAATTGATGGTCCCGCTTACTGGCGAGAAAAGTGGCACCCTTTCCCGGCACCAGCCAAAGATGATGCATCGCTTGCTGACTCTAACTCAGGCCCCACGTATCGTCCACGTGGTCGAATCACCTTGCCGGTGTTGATTTGCTCCATCGCATGCGCCAGTAAACCGACGCTTCGGGCGATTGAAAACAGCGCAAACGCCGCATCGCCCAGAAGACGATAACGGGTCACCAGGGCAGCAAGGACAACATCAATATTGGGCAGCAGCCCGGTTAGGGTAATCACCTTTTCAATAAATTTCGCGATCTCCTCCGGCGGCTCGAACGCTTCCAGCAACGCCACTGCGCGCGGATCGCCATCGGGATAAAGATGATGCCCGAACCCCGGGATAGGGATCGCCGAGGTGAGATAGCGGTTAACCACTCGATCGGCACTGGAGTGCTCAACCTCATCAAAAAGCGCCTTAACGCGCTGGGTTGCATCACCGTGTAATGGCCCGGTAAACGTCGCCAGCCCGGTAAGTAGACAGGCGGGTAACGATGCGCCGTTGGAAGCCGCGATTCGCGATGAGAACGCGGAACTGGTCAATTCATGATCGGCCAGCAGCACCATTGCCCGGCGAAAGATGTCCGCCACCTCTTGTTCCACTCCCCACCCCATCGCCAGACGCTGGTGAATCAACATTTCGGGATGATTTACCGCACCAAACGTCGCTGCCAGGTGTCCCACCAGCGTCGCGGCTTCAGCATGAAGAACCTTAAGCGTTCGCGCATGAGTCGAATGGCCCGACGCCGTTGCCGAGGCCAGCGCGATAAACGCATGCGACCGCTCAGGAGGAGTGAGAGGATAATCGCGGGTGGGGACCGAAAACCCGCTGGTGATTTCAGCGTTCCACAGCAAACGCGCCGTGTCCTCCAGCGTTGCGCTCTCAGAGAACGAAATGACGTTTTTTCCGCGATAGTACAAATGACCTTTCGCAAAAGTTGAGATGGCGGTGGGAATACTCGGCTCGGTACCAAACAGGGTGTTAACGGCGAGGGTTTCACGCTTTCTTCCCTGCTGTTTTTTCTGTTTCAGGTTATGGATGTTTTCCGCGCTATACAGACTACGCCGCGTGTTCTCGGGGTCCGGGTGCGATGAGATGAGCCCCCGGCTCACATAGGCATATATGGTTTGCGGACGGACGCCGAGAAACTCCTGAACCTCGTCCAGCGTGAGCCAGAGCGCTAACTTCATCTTTGGTTGCATCAAATACCTGTCGCATAAGATTTCGGGTAAGCGGGATGCTGCCGTCCTTATCTACCGTTGCCTGCCAGCATAGCATTTATCTTCTTCAACCACTCATCACCGTTTTTCGCAATAAACTCATGCTCGATAGCCGGTTTCATCACTTCTCTGAACGCTTTGGCATCGACCTCATTAACCCGCAATCCCGCACGCTTCATCTCTTCAAGGAACATCGCTTCATTTTCATTAGAAAAATTGCGCGTTGCCACCGCACCGGCCAAAGAAGCGCTGAGCAAAATATCTTGTTCCTGCTTCTCAAGGGAAGTGAATCTGGCGTGGTTCATCACCTGAATCAGAGGGCCATACATATGGCGTGTTAGCGAGAGGTAGTTCTGCACTTCATACAATTTTCGTGCGTAAATAACCGAAACCGGATGCTCCTGGCTATTGATTCTCCCTTCCTGAATCGCCGCATAGATAGCCCCTGACGGAAGCGGTAGCGTAGCGATACCGACGCCTTGCCATAGCGCCTCATGAACCTGATTGCCTGGCATCGTGCGAATCTTCAATCCCTTAAAATCATCGGGATGATTGATGGGCTTAACGTTGTTGGTAAATGAACGGATACCGTTCTCCCAAAAACTCAATCCTTTCAGATCGTTATTATCCAGCACATCGAGCATTTCACGCCCGAGTTCGCTATCCATTATCTGGTAGGCCTGTTCAACGTTTTCGAAGAGATAAGGAATATCAAAAATATTGATCCGCCCGTCGAGTGAAGCGAAATACCCCGCACCGCCGAGAAAGATATCGAGTTCGCCCTGCTGAACCATTTCGATCATTTTCGGGCCGTTACCAAGCTTAGCGTCGGGATAAAGCTCAAACGTTATGCTTCCCTGCGATAATTGGCTGGCAATTCGCACCATTTCCTTGATACCCACGCCCTGAGAGCTCGCCATTGAACCCTCAAGACCAATGCGGCTTTGTTGAATAAATCAGATTTCGGGTAAGTCTCCCCCGTAGCGGGTTGTGTTTTCAGGCAATACGCACGCTTTCAGGCATACCTGCTTTCGTCATTTTGTTCAGCGCTCGTACCAGGGCCATAGCCTCCGCAACCTGACCATCGTAGTCACGCAGCGTCAGTGAACCCCCGAACAGCTGTTTTACCCGGTACATCGCCGTTTCCGCTATCGAGCGACGGTTGTAATCTGTTGTCCATTTCCACCGCGCATTACTCCCGGTCATTCGCTGATTAGCCACTGCACGGTTACGGTCTGCATATTCACCGGGCCAGTACCCCGCACCTTTTCGGGGTGGGATAAGCGCGCTGATTTTCTTACGCCGCAGTTCATCGTGACAGAGCCGGGTGTCGTAAGCGCCGTCTGCCGATGCTGCCCTGATTTTTCTGTGAGTCTGCCGGATAAGACCCGGGAAGGCTTCTGAGTCCGTCACATTGTTCAGCGACAGGTCAGCGCAGATGATTTCATGTGTTTTACTGTCAACGGCGAGATGCAACTTTCGCCATATACGACGGCGTTCCTGGCCATGTTTTTTGACTTTCCATTCGCCTTCACCAAAGACCTTCAGCCCGGTGGAATCAATCACCAGATGCGCGATTTCACCCCGGGTGAACGTTTTGAAACTGACATTAACCGACTTTGCGCGCTTGCTGACACTGGTGTAATCCGGGCAGCGCAACGGAACATTCATCAGTGTAAAAATGGAATCAATAAAACCCTGTGCAGCCCGCAGGGTCAACCTGAACACGCGTTTAATGACCAGAACGGTGGTGATGGCGAGATCAGAATAGCGCTGAGGTCTGCCTCGTGAAGAAGGTGTTGCTGACTCATACCAGGCCTGAATAGCTTTATCATCCAGCCAGAAAGTTATGGAGCCACGGTTGATGAGGGCTTTATTGTAGGTGGGCCAGTTGGTGATTTTGAACTTTTGCTTTGCCACGGAACGGTCTGCGTTGTCGGGAAGATGCGTGATCTGAGCCTTCAACTCAGCAAAAGTTCGATTTATTCAACAAAGCCGCGCCGACTGACAAAATTGTCAGAAGACCGTCAGCCTGACGACAGGTGGCTTACGCCAGAATAACGTTAAGTACCTGACGTTTGCTGATTGAGGGAATAAACATAATGAGAGCAGTAATTAGCGCATTTCTGACGATGATGGTCATCGGGCTGACGGGGTCGGCCGCTTTCGCATCGGAGAATATTACCGTGCCGTCCCGGACGTTGATTGTCTATTTCTCTCAGCCGGAGGAGATGGCCGCTAACGCAGTGGATGGATTTTCCGGTGCCAGCGTATTGCAAAAGCTGACGCCGGAGACCGGCAGCACTCAGTACGTTGCGCAGCTCATCGAGAAGCAGACTCAGGGCGACCTGTTCCGCATTGAAACTGCAGAACCCTACCCCCGCCAGCACGATGCGCTGCTGCGTGCTGCCGAAAAGGAACAACAATCCAAAGCCAGACCTGCGTTAAAAACACCGCTTCCTGACCTCAATAATTACGACACGATTTACGTCGGTTATCCTATCTGGTGGTACACCATGCCCATGGTGATCTATACCCTCTTCGAGCAAAATGACTTTTCTGGCAAAAATATCGTTCTCTTTACCACTCATGGAGGGAGTCGGTTAGCGGATTCCCTGCGCGAAATAGCCCGCATGCAGCCACAGGCGAAATTAATCACTCGCGCCCTCACTATATCGCGCAGCGATATTGCACGCCCCGACATACCGCAACAAGTCGAACAATGGGTTAAACAAGTCCATCCGCAACCTTAATCAAGATGAAAAGAGTCTATCTGTTTCAGGTCATGCTGGATGCGCTGATGGCTTTGTTACTGCTTGTGCTTATGGGATTTCATCTTCACGGTGAAATATTGCATGAATGGGCGGGGCTTCTCTTTACGCTGACCATTTTTCTGCATTTATATCTCAACAAGCATCGATTGTGGTCGCTGTCGCCGAAGCTCCCTACCGGGATGGTCTTCATTAACAGAACCATTAACGTGGCGACGTTGGTGATTATCCTGACAGCGCTTGTTTCCGGGATGATGCTCTCACGTCACCTGCTTCCTGACCTACCGTTTCATCATCCGCAAATATGGGTCAGGAAGGCCCATATGACGGCAGTACACTGGGGCATGCTCATTCTCGCCATACATATCGGCTTGCACTGGAAAATGCTGGCGACGTTTTTCTGTCGCATCATGCATATTACTGAAAGCTCTGGTTTCGCGAATGTCACCATGCCGGTTATTTTTTTCATCGTCGCGCTACACGGAGCCTACTGTTTTCTAAACGGAGACTATCTATCGTATTTGCTGATGCAGGTTGATTTTTCTTTTTTCGATTACGATGAGTCTGCCTTCGCTTTTTATGCGGGCTATTTATCCATCATTATCTTATTTTCCCTGACCACTCGATTCCTGCTATGGCTGTTTATTTTCAGAATAACTCGGGCTGACTCTGAGAAATAGCGATACAGCCGAACGAGTATTACCGTTCGGTTGTAGGCGATTTGACTAAGGCGCGCTGGCTCTCTGGCGTGAGGTGAAAAATGTCAGCACGACGGCGGTCAGGAGCAACATGCTACTCATTGCAAAAGCGCTCTGCCAACCAAGGTGGTCAAACACCATGCCACCTGCGGTTGAGCCAAGAGCAATAGAGAGCTGAATTACCGCGACCATCAGTCCGCCTCCCGCTTCTGCATCATCGGGAAGCGTGCGGGCAATCCATGTCCACCACCCTGTTGGCACGGCGGTTGCCAACATCCCCCAGAGGCCTAACAGCAGGGCGACAATCCAGATACTGTGTCCGGTCAGAATCAGGGCGATGGCAATAACGGCCATCAACCCAGGAATAGCCATCAGCGTGGGGTAGAATTTCGCATTGAGGAACGTCGAGACAATCAGCGTGCCAATAAAACCCGCCACTCCGATAACCAGCAGAATCAGGGACAAGCCGGAGGTATCGACCCGCGTCACCGTCTCCAGGAACGGGCGCACGTAGGTAAATAAGGCAAACTGCCCCATAAAGAACAGGCCACAGGCTAGCATGCCAATGGAGACAACAGGACGACTGAACAGGCGGAATACGGATCCACGTGATGCAGTGCTTTTATTGCCGTTCATACCCGGCAGACTTAAACACTGCCAGATAAGGGCCACAACAGCTACGGGAACCAGGCATAAAAAAGCGCCTCGCCATCCGATGGTTGCCCCCAAATAGCTCCCCAACGGCGCTGCCACTACCGTCGCCAGCGCATTGCCTCCATTGAAAATACCTAGTGCACGCGCGACCTGATGCTGTGGCACCAGGCGAATCGCCGTTGCCGCTGACATCGACCAGAATCCACCAATCGCAATGCCAATCAGGGCCCGGCCTGCCATATACACAAGATAACTGGAGGCCAGTGCGATAATAATCCCCGATATTGCCATCAGCACCGTCATCCCCATCAGCAGGTATTTGCGGTTCACATTTCCGGCAAGCGTCGAAATAGTCAGGCTGGTCAGGACCGCCAGCGCGCCGGAGATGGCAATCCCCTGACCTGCCAGCCCCTCCGTCACGCCCAAATCTCGGGCGATAGGGGTGAGCAGGCTAACGGGCATAAATTCCGATGCAATCAAAACAAAGACGCACAGAGTCATGGCAAAAATACCGCCCCAATACGCGTGCTGATTATTCTGCGATGTTGTTTGATTTAATGTCGACATATTCAGCTTTCATGATGATAAGAATTAAAGCCACCCGTGTAGACAGGTGGCCTTTCATTAATTCAATAACGGGGTTTATTTCAGGTTGGTTTTGAAAAACTGTTCAAACTTCGCGAAAGGTATTTTTCCAGCAACGTTATCGTACAGGTCCACATGGTTTGCGCCCGGAACCACCACCAGCTCTTTGTCTTTGCTACCGACGGCCTTGTAAGCATCTTCAGCAAAATAGCGTGAATGCGCTTTTTCACCGGTCACAATAAGCGTCGGAATGGTGATTTCACTGGCGTAGCTCAGCAGCGGCATATTCATAAACGACAGCGGCATCGTTGCCGTCCACGCCCCGGTCGAGTTAACGGAACGCGCGTGGAAACCGCGCGGCATGCGGTAGTAATCAAAGAACTCTTTCACTATCGGATGAGGATCCGCCGGTAACACCTCAGGCAGGATACGTTCGCCCGCGCTGGCCTTACCGTTGCTGTCGACGTTAACATCATGGCCAGCGTGTGCGAACGTCCCACTTTCCGCATCTTTCCAGCGCTGTTCATTCAGATACTGCAGTACAGCATGGCGGTCAGTGGTTGAATAACGGTCTTTGCCATCGCCCACGCCATGACCCATTGCCCGGCTCATGTCGTACATCACGCTGGTGGCCACCGCTTTGACGCGGGTGTCCATCGCGGCGTCATTTAACGCCATGCCGCCCCAGCCGCAAATACCGAGCAGCCCGATACGATTGCGATCCACCTCTTTTTGTAATCCTAAGAAATCCACCGCCGCGCTGAAATCTTCTGTGTTGATATCCGGTGAAGCGACGTTACGTGGATAACCGCCGCTTTCCCCCGTATAAGACGGATCAAAAGCCAGCGTAACAAACCCCTGCTCTGCCAGAGTCTGCGCATACAGACCGCTGGATTGCTCCTTCACCGCGCCAAAAGGCCCACTGACGGCAATCGCCGCCAGCTTGCGATCGCCCCGATCTTTTGGAAGATAAAGATCGCCCACTAACGTGATGCCATATCGGTTCTGAAACGAGACCTTACGGTGATCGACTTTATTGCTCTCGGCGAAGGTCTTATCCCATTTTTCGATCATGGAAACGGGGGTATTTGGATTATTTGAATCGGCATAACTCATTGTCGTTACTCCACTTAATGATGCGAATAGCAGCATGGCAGGCATAGCGGTTTTTAGCGTTCGGGCGATAGCATTCATGAAAAATCCCCATGAAAAACAAGAGAGAGATACAGGTTTCTTACGGACAACGCTGCTGCGCTTTGTTTAGATGGGCTCATTATAGTTAGCAGAATTAGTGCTGATTAGAGGGCTATAGCTGCTAAGATTAATACCATATTGTTATAAATTAATGCTGTGTATGGCGAGTGATAATCAATGGCGAAAAGAGAGAACTACAACGAGCTTTATCTGTTTATGCAGGTGGTAAGAGAAGGTAGTTTTACCGCTGCGGCGCAACGGCTTGGGCTTGCTCAATCAGGGATTAGTCGATCTGTTCGTGAGCTTGAAGAGAGATTGGGTGTCCAGCTTCTGGTGCGTACCACGCGCAAGCTGTCGCTGACGCAAGCCGGAGAGCAGCTCTACCAGAAGACAGAGTCGGGGTTTGATACATTAGACCTTGGGCTTGCCACGCTGGCGCACTATCGTGAAACGCCCTCCGGCACGGTCCGTATCAATGCCAGCCAGCACGCTATTGATAAATGCCTGCTGCCAAAGCTTTCGGTATTTAAACAGCGCTATCCTGATATCAGGCTTGAGCTGATGAATGAGAGCCGGTTCGTCGATATTATCGAGGAAAGATTCGACGCGGGCATCCGTCTGGGACCCGAAGTGGGCCAGGGTATGGTTGCAGTACGCATTACGCCCGATATGGAAATGGCCATTGTAGGTACCCCTGAGCATTTTCGGCGCTACGGCTTTCCGCAAACCCCGGCGGATTTAAAGACGCACCCCTGTATCGCCTATCAGTTTGCCGACGGAAGCCTATACCAATGGGAACTCAACCAGGATGATAAAAAAATCACTCATCGACCTGAAGGGCAATGGGCCTTATCTGACAGCTATATGGAAGCAGAAGCCGCCCGGCTGGGTCTGGGGCTGGCCTATATCCCTGTCGAGCTGGTTGCTGATGATTTGGAGCAAGGTAAGCTTATCAGGGTGTTGCAGCGTTACAGCGTAAGAATGGAGGGGTTGTTTCTTTATTATCCTCATCGCAACGTGTCCCCCGCCCTGCGTATCGTTATTGATACCCTGAAAATCTAACCGTTCGCGGTAGTAAATTGCGCGTTAGTTTGCAATTTCGAATGTCACATCAGTGTTGCCAGTACGCCTGAAAAGCCCTACACCAGAGTGAATACGTCCAACCTTCTGAAGATGGCTGATTCGTTCATTGTTTTGTTCATACATGATGACAAAGCTGTGGCGAGGCGCCCAGTAGACGATATCACCCACTTCATATCCGCTGGTTTGCTGTTCATTGGCCGGTAAAGCGTCGGGGAAGCGATAACACATCTCCCGGTTGTATAAATCTTCCATCGGCAGCGTCAGCGGGAATCGGGAAACCAGCGCCCGGGTGGTTGCATTATCATAAAATGTTGCCGTCATTATCTGGTCTCCAGCAGTGATTTTCACCTTAATACCCTCAGCCTCAGAAGCTATTGACGAGAATGACACGGCGGTCAGTGAAACCAGAGCAAGCAAAATAGGTTTAATCATAAAATTCTCCATTTTTATATTGTTAGTGATAACGGCACGAAAAGCTGTGCCGTTTAAATAAGATGTTATTTATTGGAATTCAGATTGGTATTAAAGAATGAGACCAGCTTATCCCACGGTATCAACTCAACGCGGTCATACAAATCAATACGGTTAGCCCCTTTGATCTCCACGAGCGCTTTCGGCTCTGCCGCCATCTTATATGCCGTGTCGGTATAGGTTCGGGAAGGCGCAGAGTCACCAACAACAAACAGTATCGGGCGTGGTGATATGGACTCGATGTCAATAAACGGATGGAAGTTCATAAATTTAGCGTAAGTCGCAGGGGTAGACCGGCGATCGTTAGATGCCACTTTTCCGCGCTCCGTCTGATAAAAGTCATTAGACTCTTTACCTTCAATAAAGACCGGATCGTTTTGCCCCGGCCCGTAAACGGGCTGACCGGTTTCAAACGTCTTGTAACGCTGTTCAGCTGCGGCGGCCAGGTCTCTGTTTCTCATTTCCACAGTTCGCTCATGGTTCAAACCAGTGCGGAAATATTCGCCCATATCGTACATGCTGACGGTGGCGAGAGCCTTAATACGCGGATCCACCTTTGTCGCCGCGATGGCAAAACCACCGCTACCGCAGATGCCAATCACGCCAATGTTGTCCCGATCCACAAAGGGGCGCGTCCCCAGGAAATCAACGGCGGCGCTGAAGTTTTCAGCATAAACATCAGGCAGCACGGCCCCACGCGGAGAGCCGGCACTTTCTCCCCAGAAGGACTGATCAAAAGACAGAGTGACAAAACCGGCTTCCGCCATTTTCGTGGCATAGAGATTCGCAGCCTGCTGCCTTACTGCGGCAAAAGGATGGCCAACAATCAGGGCATTATATTTCTTCCCTGCATCCATATTTTGGGGGGTAAACAACGTGCCGGTGACTTCCATACCATAAATATTTTTGAATTTAACGGTTGCCGAATTCACTTTATCGCTTTTATAGAAATTGTCTGCTCCATGGGACATATCCGCAGCCGCGGCTACGGTGGTTCCCATCCCTAGAGTCACGCCTAATATTGCCAGTGCGGCCAGCGTTTTTAATTTCCCTTTGGCATGTTGTTTCATGGTATCTCCTGAATTAATCAAAGGTGTTAATACAAACGGAGTGGTATATCCGAGGAAGAATAAATCTTCGGACAACTGAGCCTATCCCAGTAGGCGTTATTGGCGCAGACAGTTTGAGCACGGACAGCGCGGAAGAACCGGAGCGTACACGTAGTACGTGAGGATTCTGAGCACTGCCCAGGTTCAAAATGGCAAGCGAGATAGCCCTAATGGGATAGGCTCTAAGCCTTTTCAGGCCGGTTTTCGTTTAGCTAATGCAGAGCGTTTCATCAGCAGGTATGCAACAACCGCCGTGGAGAGCACAACCAGCGCGCCGGTCAGGAATATGGCATTAACCCCCAGACGCCCGCCAACCCAGCCAAGGGCGGGACTGCCGACAGCCATCGCCACGTCGAGGAATGCCGTGTAGATCCCCATGACCATGCCCCGGTTATGAGGGCTTGAGCCGCTAATGGCTTCAATACCGAGTCCCGGATAGACCAATGAGTAGCCGAAACCTGCAAATGCGGCCCCTACAGAGGCAACTAGCGAAGTACTGGCAAGCCAAATCAGCAACATTCCGGCGGTCTGGACGAGGACAAAAATCAAAGCGATACGCGCCCCGCCAAAACGATCCGGCAGATGTCCGGCAACCGTTCGGGCAATAATCAGCGCAACGCCAAAGGCGGTAAACGCCATCCAGACGGGCTGCCAGTGCATAGCACTGTAATAAAGAGAACTGAAGGCCAGAATAGCGCAGTAGCCCGTGCTGGCCAGCGCGGCGCCCAGGCCGGGTAACCACACCGCATGCATGACTGAGCCAAAGGAAGCCTGTGCTGCATGCTGATGAGGTGCCACTGCGGGCATGCGTGCTAGATATATCAGCACCAGCAACGGAAGCAACAGCGTCAGAAGTGCGATCGCCTCAAAGCCAAACGCGTCATAAAGCAGTGAGCCAACAGGCCCGCCGAGCGCCATAGCGGCAAACATCGCGGTGCCCATCCAGGCGATGACCTTGCCAGCATGCTCTTTGTCCACCAGAGCCAACCCCCACGCCACTGCGCCGGTAATGATGAAACTTTCCGCCCCACCAAGGATCGCACGCCCGGCAAGCAAGACGGCTACCGACAGTAGCGGAATACCGACCAGCCAGAGCGACACCTGGTATATCCCCCCTGATACGGCAGCGGCGATGAGTCCGACTACCACGCCTTTTTTGGCGCCGCGCCTGTCGGAATAGCTCCCGGCCCACACGCGGGAAATAAGCGATGCCGCGAACTGTGCTCCGGCGACCAGGCCCACGATAAACGTTGCGAAACCCAGGTCATTTTTGACATGTAGCGGCAGGACGGGCAGCGCCACGCCGATAATGATAAAGCCGACCAGGACTGCGGCCATTACTGGCATCAGCGTTGCGACGACCGAAGCGCTGGAGGCATTGTGATAATGTTTTACAGACATATAAATCAGCCATTTACCTTTTAATGAACGGAATGTCGCATAGACCCTAAATAATTCGAGTTGCAGGAAGGCGGCGACGCAGTGAGTCTCCAGGAGCTTACTGAAGTAAGTGACTGGGGCGAGCGAGGAAAGCCAACGCACATGCAACTTGAAGTATGACGGGTATAGGTGTTTTTTATTTTTCGGGCACGATGTAGCCCTCAGGAAATTCCAGTAAGAATTTCCCGTGTGCAAAAATGCTGTTAATCAGGACTGCTTTTCTTATTTCCAGATGGTATTAACCCCCGGAAAATCGGGCGCGCCTGTCGGAGGTTAATAAATCTGAGCTATCGGCCGGGAAAATATTTCGTTAACGTCCACGTCATCAGGCTGGCTGATTACCAATGCGACGATCCATTGCCCTGTTTAGACGCAGCGTGACCTTCAGGGTTAATGATATTGCTCGTCAGAGACAAGCTCCTGCCAGTCCACGTTTTTACCCTCCACCCTATACGTCATGGCCAGGTGACTCATGGGGGACGTCGACGTGGCGCCATGCCAGTGGCGGACCGTAGCAGGGATCCAGATGACATCACCCGGGGCAATATCCTGGCGAACCTTACCCTCTTCCTGAACCCACCCTTTGCCTGTTGTGACGATCAGCAGTTGCCCGGCGGGATGGGTATGCCACGCGGTGCGCGCGCCCGGGGCGAAATCCACCTGGCCCAGACTGGCTCGCGTCGACTCGTTAGGCGGTAATAACGGGCTGACAACCGCATGGCCTGAAAAGTTATCTGCCTTGCCGACGACAGAAGGGGTCTGGCCGTTACGACGGATCTCAATACTTTCAGCGCAAACCTGCGCTGCCCCCAAAACGGACATGGCCGCTGCTGCAATAATTGCTTTCATCTTTAGCCTCGCTGGTTGCTGATAATGATCTGCTTGCTTCAAAAGATACGCATGGTTATTTAGTGAACGAAAGTAGTATATCGAAGGACTTATTAAGTGATTAGAGGCTAAAATGAGATTGAAATTATAAGGAGAGCTTCTTAATGTCCGAACAGAACCTGAATGACCTCGCTGCATTTATGGTGGTTGCCAGAGAGCAAAACTTTACGCGAGCGGCAAAGCGGCTGGGCGTTTCACAGTCCGCGCTAAGCCAGACGGTTCGCGGACTTGAGGCTCAGTTGGGGCTTCGGTTACTCAACCGAACGACGCGTCGGGTCGTGCCGACAGAAGCCGGAGAGCGGTTAATGGCCTCCATCGGGCCACATCTCGAGGATATCCAGCGCCAACTGATGGTGCTGAGCGAATTACGGGATAAGCCAGCTGGTACCATACGTCTTACGGCTACGGAATATGCCGCAGAGTCGGTGCTTTGGCCAGCGGTGGCGCGCCTGGTTAAAAACTATCCCGATATTAAAGTCGAAATCCTGACGGATTATGGCCTGACGGATATCGTAAGAGATCGTTTTGATGCCGGCGTACGCCCCGGGGAAACCATTGCCAAAGACATGATTGCGGTTCGTATTGCGCCTGATATGCGGATGGCGGTGGCAGGATCGCCTGAATATTTCAGTAACAGGGCAGCTCCAGTAACTCCGCAGGAACTCACGGATCATAGCTGTATAAATCTGCGTCTTTCCGGGCATGGTGGGCTTTATGCGTGGGAGTTTGAGAAAGATGGACGAGAGCTAAATGTACGGGTTGACGGCCAGCTGGTCTTTAACACCGGAAGTATGATACTGAGAGCGGCACTTGAGGGGCGAGGACTGGCGTACCTGCCAGAAGCCCAGCTTGAACCTTATGTCGCTTGCGGGAGGCTTGTTCGCGTTCTTGAAGAATGGTGTGAACCCTACTCCGGTTACCATCTTTACTATCCGAGTCACCGTCAGCCGACGCCGGCGTTTAGCCTGCTGGTCGATGAATTGCGCTACTCAACCCGCAAATAGCTTTAGAAAGATCTCTCGCTGTTATTTAACGATGTATTTAATCCGATATTTGAATGTCCGCTCTTATACGCTGCCGCCGTGAGCCATCAACAAAAGATGAAAACATCATTGCGGCAGCTACCTGCTCGAACCACCAAAACAGTCATGATGATCATCATCTGTAACATCCGCAGCAGCATTGAGTGAGACACGATGGCTCAAAGCTGGGAACAGCACATCAGAAACCGTATAAAACGAAAAAACCCAAGCTAAATAATAGCTTGGGGTTTAGATTTGGCGGAAGCGTAGAGATTCGAACTCTAGAACCCTTTCGGGTCGCCGGTTTTCAAGACCGGTGCCTTCAACCGCTCGGCCACGCTTCCAATGAGGCGCACTATAAACACCTCCGTTCGGGCTGTAAAGCACGATTTTATTCAACCGCCTTAAAAATAAACAAAATCGTGCTATTCGCCTGAAATTCAGGCGGTTTGCGCAGAATTTCAGCGCAAACCACCCTCTCATCGTTAGTGTTTTTTGATGTACATATCTTTGGTGTAGTAATACCCCAGCTTGTCAGGCGTGAACCCACCCACCCACGGCTTCACCAAGTGTGTACGCACGTAGTGATAAACCGGAACGGCAGGTACATCCTGCCCCAACATATCCTCGGCCTGCTGGTAGAACTTACCTCGGGTCGCCGCATCAGCCGCTTTGGCCGCATTATGCAGCGCCTCATCGTAGGCAGGATTGCTGTATTGAGTAGTGTTTTCACTATCGCCAGTACGGAAGTTATTAAGGAAAGTCGCCGCGTCATCATAATCGGCAATCCACGAATAGCGCACAGCGTCAAAATTATGCGTATGCATGGTATCGAGCATGGTCTTCCACTCCTGGTTTTGCAGCTTGACCTCAACGCCAAGATTCTTTTTCCACATCGAACTGGCAGCAATGGCAATTCTCTGGTGCGATTCCGAAGTGTTGTAGAGCAGATTAAACATCAGTGGATGAGCCTCATTATAGCCCGCCTCATTCAGTAGCTTTTTCGCCTCGGCAATACGTTTATCGCGCGGCCAGCTGGCGTACTCCGGGTTTTGCAGTTTGACTCCACCAACTTCCGGCTGACTGATAAGCCACGCCGGACGCTGTCCCTGCCCCAGCACTTTCTCGGCGATAATATCTTTGTCGAGCGCCATATTCAGCGCGCGACGTACACGGGGATCGTTAAACGGCGGACGGGTGGTATTAAACTCGTAATAGTAGGTTGCCAGCTGCGGCGAAACATTCAGTTGATCGCCCATGGTTTTTTTAAGCTGAGCAAACTGGTTAATCGGCACGGTATACACTATGTCGATCTCACCAGCTTTATAGCGGTTCACATCGGCAGCTTCGGAGCTTATCGGCAAATATGTCACCTTATTGATAACGGTATGCGCATTGTCCCAGTAGCGCGGATTGCGCTCGGCCACAATGCGCTCATTCACTACCCAGGTTGAGAGCTTATAGGGACCGCTGGTCACCATATGCTCCGGCTTAGTCCACTTATCGCCATAACGCGCGATGAGCACTTTATCGAGTGGAACCATCGAAGGGTGTGCCAGCATTGCCAGGAACGCCGCATTCGGCTGATTCAAAGTTACCTCAAGAGTCGTGTCATCAATGGCTTTCACCCCCAGCGTCTCGGGCGTTTTTTGCCCCCGCGCGATCTCCGCAGCGTTGACGATATGAATGTTGCCAGGATAACTCGCATAAGGGGAAGCGGTAAGCGGTGAGACCAGGCGCTGCCAGCTCCAGACAACATCCTGCGCGGTGATTGCCGAACCGTCGGACCAGGTTACGCCTGGACGTAAATGAAATGTCCAGACGGTGTTATCCTTATTTTCCCATTTTTCCGCCAGTCGAGGCTGGATCTCCCCCGCCGGTGAAACGCTGACCAATCCTTCAAAGAGATCGCTGAGGATATTAAACTCAACGTCACTTTCGACTTTATGCGGATCCAGCGATGATGGCTCGCTACCGTTATTTCTGACTAATTCCTGCTTCTCTGCCAATACCGTTCCCGGCGGCACCTGGGCGGCCTGCGCCGGGATTGCCATTGAGAACAGGCCGACCGCCAGTAGCACACGTGTGATGTGATTATATTTTTGTGATTTCATATCCCTTGCCTTTATTACGTTTGGTTTGTACCCTCTCCAGACTTAGTCGCAGAATGGCGATAACACAATATTTTTCAGTTACTTATCAGATTTAGATCTAATTCTTCAAACTGAACATACGAACATGCTATTCACGTGATATTTTACGGAATAATATGCTATATAAAGCCGTTCAGGGCTAAGTAAAGATGGGTAAAAGCACTATGGCTTCAGCTCTGCTTTTTTTATGCTTGGTTATTAATTACATCTGTCATAAGAGAGTGACTCATGGATCGTATAATTACATCGTCGCGTGACCGTTCATCGCTGCTCAGCACGCACAAAGTTCTGCGAAACACCTATTTCCTGCTTAGCCTGACGCTGGCATTCTCCGCCATTACGGCGACGGCCAGCACGGTGCTAATGCTACCTTCTCCGGGTCTGATTTTGACGCTGGTCGGTATGTATGGCCTGATGTTCCTGACCTATAAAACGGCGAATAAGCCTGTCGGCATTCTGTCGGCGTTCGCCTTTACTGGCTTCCTGGGTTATATCCTGGGGCCAATGCTTAACGCTTACCTGTCTGCGGGCATGGGCGATTTGATTGGTCTGGCGCTGGGCGGTACCGCGCTGGTGTTCTTCTGCTGCTCGGCCTACGTGCTGACCACGCGCAAAGATATGTCCTTCCTTGGCGGGATGCTGATGGCGGGCGTGGTGGTCGTACTTATCGGTATGGTCGCCAACATTTTCCTGCAGTTGCCGGCTCTGCACCTGGCGATCAGCGCGGTGTTTATCCTGATTTCTTCAGGCGCCATCCTGTTTGAGACCAGCAACATCATCCGCGGCGGTGAAACCAACTACATCCGTGCGACCGTTAGCCTGTACGTCTCGCTGTACAACATCTTCGTCAGCTTGCTGAGCATCCTTGGCTTCGCCAGCAGAGACTAACCTTCTCCCCGGCAGTTCCGAGGCCCCGCTTATGCGGGGCCTTATTTTTTGCTACACTGCCGCCAGTTTCAGCGGTATGTGAAAAATTATGTTTATCTTTGAAGACAATGAAATTGAGACCGATAACGACGGTTATCTGAAAGATACCACCCAGTGGAATGAAGCGATGGCGATAGTTATCGCTGAGCAGGAAGGGATTACCCTGTCCGCCGAGCATTGGGAAGTGGTGCGCTTTGTGCGCGACTTTTACCTGGAGTTCAATACTTCACCGGCCATTCGTATGTTGGTGAAAGCGATGGCGAATAAGTTCGGCGAAGAGAAAGGCAACAGCCGCTACCTTTACCGTCTGTTCCCGAAAGGCCCGGCTAAGCAGGCGACAAAGATTGCCGGGCTGCCCAAACCGGTCAAATGCATCTAATACAGAATGGCGAATTTTTGCCACTCTCTGGTGGGTTGATGGGGTTCTGTCAGCACTCTGTCGACCCGCGCGCTGCGTGGCCCACCGGCCTTCAGCCAGTCAATTAACTTATCCACCTGCTGAGATTCGCCACAGGCGAGAACCTCTACGCCACCGTCATCAAGATTACGCGCATAACCCGTTAGCCCGAGCCGTAGCGCCTCACGCTGGGTTGAATAGCGAAAGCCGACACCCTGAACGGAACCGTATACCCACGCCATCGTGCAAATCGTTGCCATGTTCCCTCTCCTTTTCGGCTAATGACTCAATACTGAGGATAGCAAATTCTTTCAGCGGACATGCTTGGGCAATACGCCATAGTGCTGGCGAAAACGGGCGGTAAAACGCGATCCGCACAGGTAGCCGCTGTTTAGCGCAATTTCACCAATGGGCCGCGACGTCGACTGTAATTGCCCCAGCGCGTAGGCCATACGCACCTCTTCCACTATCTGGCGGAAGCTCCGTGACTCCTGTTGCAGGCGGCGGCGCAGCGTCGATTCGCCCAGAAACAGCATTTTAGCGACTTTCGCCACACTCCACGTCTCGGCTGGCGACAGCATGATAATTTGCCTGACCTGACCGGTTAAATCCTGCTGCCGCTCGTTGAGCAAGGGTCCGGCGTATCCTGCCTGATACAGCGCCAACAGCAATCCCATTGCCTGATGATGCTGTAACTGGGCGGAAAGCCCTCCGCGTACCGCCTGCAGGACGTTCTGCCACATAAACGTCAGTTCAGGGGCCAGCGGCGCGCACAGCGATGTCAGACGCCCGGCCTGCGGCTCGTTCATATAGAGAGCCTTAAAATCCGCCAGCAGTTCCGGAGTTAATGAAAGAAGATCGGAGCAAAATAGCCCATTTTCCGGCTGATTGATCACTTCAAGCTCAACATCGGCAGGCAGAATAATCAGCTGCTGCGGGGTCGCCAGCATCTGGCTGACGCCCTGCACAATCACCTTACTGCCACGATTTACCCGACAGAGCGCAGGTGAAAACAGCGTGACGCGATGCAGCTTGCATAATCGCCGGGTGGTGATTTCCGCCGCCGTTAAAGCATTATGCTGAAAATTGATACTCCGCATCAGGCTGCCCTTATTTTTGTTTATCGCCCGGCCATCGCTGTTAATTCCGCGCTGGCGATTACGTGGCTATGCAACATAAAACCGACTAACGCCCCGCTAGCCTGGGCATCAATGGGTAATGTCGGCGTATCAAGCGCCCACACCGTAAAGCGATAGCGATGAGGTTTGTCTCCGGCAGGCGGACACGCGCCGCCAAAACCTGCATAACCAAAGTCATTACGCCCTTGTACCGCCCCAGCAGGCAGTTTAGCGTTATTTTTGTCGCCAGCGCCAGCGGGCAAACTCGCCACCTGTTCGGCGATATTGACGACCGTCCAGTGCCACCAGCCGCTGCCGGTTGGCGCATCCGGGTCGTAAGCGGTCACTGCAAAACTGCGGGTGCCCGCAGGCGCATTTTTCCAGGCGATTTGCGGTGAGATATTTCCGCCTGAGCAGCCAAAGCCGCCAAACCAGTGCGCCTGCGCCAGAGTCGCGCCTTCGCGCATATCCGCACTGCTGACGCTAAAGGGGGCGGCAGTCGCCACGCCGCTCATCATAGCTATTATCGCGGCCGCTAATTTTAATTCTGTTTTCATTGTGTTTTCCTCCATGCGTGAGGAAAACACTGTAAGATCCTGGCGTGATTTTTATTGTGCCAAAGCGCCTGTGTTTTGTGCCGAAACGCTCACCTGTCAATACCGGTGGAATGGTGCTTGCATCGGCCACTTGTGCTAACCTACGCGCCATTTTTCGGTGCCGACATCCCTGTTGCTTAAAGGTAGCCCCATGACAGATTCCGTTTTCCCCCGCTTAGTGTTAACCAAAGGACGCGAGAAATCCCTGCTGCGTCGCCATCCATGGATTTTCTCCGGTGCTGTCGCCCGGATGGAAGGTAAAGCCCGCTCCGGTGAAACCATCGATATCGTTGATTCGCAGGGAAAATGGCTGGCCCGCGGGGCGTTCTCACCTTCTTCACAGATCCGCGCCCGCGTCTGGAGCTTTGATCGCGATGAAACCATCGACAACGCCTTCTTCGAACGTCGCCTGCAACAGGCGCAGACCTGGCGCGAGTGGCTGGCGGCCCGCGACGGCCTTGATAGTTATCGTCTGATTGCCGGTGAATCCGACGGCCTGCCGGGCGTGACTATCGACCGTTTTGGCGACTTTTTTGTTCTGCAGCTGCTGAGCGCCGGTGCGGAATATCAGCGTGCGCCTATCGTTAGCGCGCTGCAAACGCTGTTCCCGAACTGCTCTATCTACGATCGCAGCGACGTCGCGGTGCGCAAAAAAGAGGGTTTGGATCTGGCGCAGGGGCCGGTCGTCGGCGAACTGCCGCCTGCCCTGCTGCCAATTACCGAACATGGTATGCAGCTGTTGGTGGATATTCAGGGTGGTCACAAAACCGGTTATTACCTCGACCAGCGCGACAGCCGTCTGGCGACGCGTCGTTATGTTGCGGATAAGCGCGTGCTGAACTGCTTCTCCTATACCGGTGGTTTTGCCATTTCCGCGTTGATGGGCGGCTGCAGTCAGGTGGTCAGCGTTGACACCTCACAGGAAGCGCTGGACGTCGCAAAACAGAACGTTGAGCTGAATAAGCTGGATCTATCGAAAGCGGAATTTGTCCGTGATGACGTCTTCAAGCTGCTGCGTAAATATCGCGATCAAGGCGAAAAGTTCGATGTTATTGTGATGGACCCGCCGAAGTTCGTTGAAAACAAAAGCCAGCTGATGGGCGCCTGCCGCGGCTATAAAGACATCAACATGCTGGCGATCCAGTTGTTGAACCCCGGCGGCGTGCTGCTGACCTTCTCCTGCTCCGGCCTGATGACCACCGATTTATTTCAGAAAATCATCGCCGATGCCGCCCTGGATGCCGGGCGTGATGTACAATTTATAGAGCAGTTCCGTCAGGCTGCCGATCACCCGGTGATTGCAACCTACCCGGAAGGGCTGTATCTGAAAGGGGTTGCCTGTCGCATCATGTAAGTTGAAAAGTGGAGAATCTGCCCGCATTTATACCCTAAATAATTCGAGTTGCAGGAAGACGGCGACGCAGGGACAAATTCGTCGGGAACGAATTTGAACAGCCGAAGGCTGCCTCTGGTGAGGGACAAGGATGTCCCGCGTTACATCCCCAGGAGCTTACTCAAGTAAGTGACTGGGGTGAGCGAGGAAAGCCAACGCACATGCAGCTTGAAGTATGACAGGTATAGCGGGTAATCACGTTTCCCAGGAGGTGCTTATGATAGCCAGCAAATTCGGTATCGGCCAACAGGTTCGCCACACGCTCCTGGGTTACCTGGGCGTCATTGTGGATGTCGATCCTGAGTACTCGCTCACGGAGCCGGAAGAGGACGAAATCGCCGCTAACGACGAACTGCGCATGGCCCCATGGTATCACGTGGTTATGGAAGACGATGATGGGCAACCGATTCACACTTACCTTGCGGAAGCGCAGCTAAGCAGCGAACCCAGCGACGAACACCCTGAACAACCCTCAATGGATGAACTGGCCAGAACGATTCGTCAGCAGCTTCAGGCGCCAAGACTGCGTAACTGATCTAAAAACCCGCGCTGCGGGTCTTTTATTGCCTGTCATTTTATGACGGTATTTACCAGCGCCTGGCAAATCAGACTGTTGAACTGTTCGTCCCGCTGCTGTTTCTCAGTCCAGCGGGTATTAGCCAGCTTCATTTCGCGGGAAATACCTGCGCTGCTTTGCGCTAACTGTTGAAAAAATGGCCGCAGCATCTCTCCCCCTGGCAGCGACTGGATTTTAAACACCGGGCTGCCATCAACATAGCGATATGCCAGCACCTTATTCGGCAAGATTATCGCCGGGAAAGCGTGCTGTGCGTAGCTAGCCCAGAAGGCCGCCGCATTATAGCCACGAGAAAAGTTACTCTCGCAAGCAGGAAGTTCAGCTAACGGCGCGATTCTTTTTTCTGCGGGCCTGAACGCATTTTCCATCCAGCGCGCCATCCCTTCCAGATACCATTTTTGTTTAAACACCGCGTAGCCGTACTGGTACAAATGGAAAAGCTCGTGGGCAGGAGTAACGTTACGTGCGGGCTGTAGCGCAGCGTTAAGCACAATTTTTAATCCGCAGGGAAGCAGAGTGCCATCGTTCATGGTTTCCGCCGCTACGCGATCGAAGGCCAGACCGTTGCCTTTTGGGAGAGTCAGCAGGTAGATATTAATCTGCCGGGCCTGGGCGTAGATCTTCTGCTGCAGCGGTGAATGTAACCCCAGCAGCGTAGTATAAAGATATTGCGCCGCCTGGAGCTGGCTTCCGATATCCGTTATCACATCCGGCACGCCTCCCCCGAGGCTATCCTGCGGATATTGCAGGGCATCCTTACCCTGCAGGCTGTAGTAAATATGAAAGTCATCCACTACGTGCACTTTTTCCAGTCGATGCTCGTGGAGCAAAGCACCGGGCACGCAGCGGGAAACCTGCAGCACATCGCGGGCCGCAAGCGGCGAGCAGCAGCAGGATGCCAGCAGCAGCGCGATGATTCGCCTCATCGCGCCTCCGAACGAAACCGAAGAGCACGGCTATCCAACGTTAGCCGCCCGACCAGTTCCGACCAACGGTTCCTCATCATCAACGATCAACCGCTCGCTTGCCTCCTGCCATGCCGCCCAGCGCCTGGCAATGGCGCTGGCGTAATAGCGCTGAGCGTTACTCAGCGCAGCTTGCTGCATACTTTGCTGCAACGCTTTGTCGGAGATGACTTTTATCAACGCCGCCGCCAAAGCGTCTTCATCACCGCAGGGCACCAGAATCCCGGCCTGCATATCCTGCAGGATATCGCGCGGACCGTATTTAATCGCAAAACTAATCAGCGGCGTGCCGTAGGCCATCGCTTCAACGGCAGAAATAGACTGCCCCTCCTGGGTCGAGCAAAGCACCGTGCAGCAGGCCGTTTTATGCGCCAGGGCGATATCCGACGTAAAGCCGTTAATATGGATCGCCTGCTCAAGCCCCCACTCCGCCACCTGTGCACTTAAGTTGCGCCGCAGCGGCCCAACGCCATAGGTATGCAACTGCGCGCCAGGGATCGCCGCCACAACCTGGCGAAATGCGCTCAACAGCAAGGTATGCTGTTTCTCCGCTGAATAGCGCGCCAGGTAGATCACCGTTTGTGAAGGAATTTTCTGTGGGGCCGCAGGGATATTGCTGTTATCCAGGTGGTTTGGAATCACCGCCATTTGCTTGTGCGGGAATCCTTCTTGTTGCAAGTCTTGCCACTGTTCATCGGTCAAGATAATTAGCGTATCCACAAGGTCCGGTTGTTGCAAAATATGCCGGTACGAGCTTTTCAGCTCACCGTTGGACAACTGGTGATGAGAGTGAATGATAGCGCTCAGCGAGCACGTCATACGCTGGGCTGGGCGCGAGCAGACAAAGTTTTTCCACGTTTTATTCTTATCGACAATAAAGTGCCAGCTCCCTCTTCCCGCCAGCATGGTTTCCAGCATCCAGGAGAAAAATGCTTCCTCTTGCGCAAAGCGTTTCATTTCACCGTTCGCCAGGGCAATTTCAAGATAGCTTAACTGCACATTGGCTTTTTTCTCGTCATAGCATTTGCGCAAAAGAATATTCCCCGCGCAATCAAGATAATCCTCAATGATATTTCCCTGAGGGCGCTGCAGATAATTGTTTTTACCCACTGGCAGATCCGCATCGGGATTTACAGCGTGCCTGAGTTCAATATTACCCGCTAACGGTGCCAGCGCGGTGAGTATCTTCATCTCCCGGCAGTCACTTAGCCACTGATAAATATTATAAACCGACACCTCTTCGGGTAGCGCGCCGCGAGCTTTCAGCGCTTTTACCGTTTTCGGTAACGCGGGATCCCACGTCGTGGTAATTAGCCACGGTACGGTGCGCAGATGTTCGGTAAACAGTTTCGCCCGGCGCATAGCCGCCACTTCGATACCATTGCCAACATCGCGCAGCATCTCCAGCAGGAAAACAGGGGTCGCGTTATTCGACTGCAATGCGTCGTCCTGCTGGAGCGGCGGCTTTTTTGCCGCTAAATGATATTTCTGATAAGCAATAAAACCGGAAAGATAGTGCTCCACATCATCAATTCGCACGCGATAGCTGTGGTGGCGAATAAAGAAGCTGTTAACGATCCGCGCGGGATTTTTAAAGAACATCGCCAGTTCGGGCCAGAAAAAGCCGTTCAACAGATAGCGGGCACGGGTTTCCAGCGCCTGCCAGAACTTCTGCTGGTCAAAATCATTCAGCAAATGCCGATGCTCCGGCGACGCATCCAGCCGGGTCACCATTTCAGACGCCGCCATCATGAGTTCAAGCAGCGTAGGATAGGTCGTGACGCGATGGAGCACGAAATCAAGATGATCGCGCACGTTGCTCAGGCCAAAGCGAAAGTACTTCTCTTCCGGGCGAAAGCGGGTCAACTCGTTGACGCAGTAGCTCAGCCAATGATCGTGATGCTGCCAGTGTTTATTTTTAATGAAGTAGGCGAAAGCTTTTTCCACCATCTCCAGCCACTGTGCTTCTTTGGTCAGGCCGTACAGGCGCATTAAGGCAAAAGCGGCTTCACCATCGTAATAGATGATGCGGAATTTGGCTTTCAGCGACAGATCTTTGCTGTTCAGTACATGGACAAACTCGCCGCTGAGCGGATCCTGCATAAACGCAAGCCCGGTCGCGAGTTGCGCCATCAGCGGCAGATATTGCTTGTCCCCAGTGACTTCGGTGTACTTCACCAGCGCCAGAATGCTGACGGCGTTGCCGCCGAGTTTGATCTCGTCGCCAATGTCGCACAGAAATGCGGCCTCGCGGCCATCGTCCAGCGTGCGGACTTCAATCAGGTGACTCACCAGATACGCAATCGCCCGGTCTATCGCCTCACGTACCGCGGGCTGGCGCGTGGCCTCCCAGCCTTCAATCAGCGAATAGGTGGAACTGGCATGGCGCAGCGCGTTATAAGAGCGAACTGGCCGGTCGAAACAGGGAAACCAGCCGTAATGATAGAGGCCGTCTTTCTTTACCTGGCGGGCTAAATAATCGGTGCCTTTTTTAATCACCTCGCCCAGGCACTCATCCTGCCAGTTTTCACCAATCGTGCGATAGCCGGAGCCCCGCCCGTCATGTTCAATCACTTTTGCGCCAAAGCGATCGCAGAAGACACCCTGAGTTTTGAAACGCCAGAAAGGCTGCTGTGGGTCTTCTGGCCAGTTGAGCTCTTGCTTAAACCGCCGCTGGGCGTAGTTTTGCAGATTAACGCTATTCGGCGCGACCACGCCGTTATCACCATCATAAAGCAGCGCGTTTCCGGCAATCTCTTGTTCGAGCATTGCGCAGCTAAACTGCGGGTCAAACGCGAGGCCGAAGCGGAAATAGTTGCGCTTGGTAATGAGGAATTTTTCACTGAGCGATTGCCAGCTCAGCTTTTCAACGCTGTCCACCACGTCGACGCGCAGCCATTGCGGCTCGTTGTCTTGTTTCTTACGCCACGCTTGCAAGGCTCGAGCCCCTGCCAGCCAGGCGAGATCGAAGCTGGTTCCTGTCGCTATGTGCACATGCGCGCGCTCTTTGCCATCGCTGACGCTAAAGAAGATAACCCATGCCGGATAATCAGAGGGCAATGCGGCGGATGTTAATTTTTTGGCCTGAAAGCAGGCATGTTGTAGTAAATCGCTTAGCGCCATCTTTCCCTCTCCGTATATTCAAAACTGCATTGCATGTTTAAAAAATTATTATTAGTGACTGCCGACAAATCCGTTTTGGATATTGCGCCACATTATTGTCGGGTGGCGGCTTACGCCTTACTCGACCTACGAAAACCAATATCGCCTGGACTCGTCGCCCTGACCGAGTGGTTCCGTCAGCAATCCTATTAGCGTTCCCTTAGAGCTTCTTTTGCCCGATTAAACGGTTTAACCAGATAATCCATCACCGTTTTTTCACCGGTCTTAATATCGACGGTGGCAATCATCCCTGGACCAATTAAAAAGCGTTTGCCGTGTTTATTTTCCAGGTAATCGTGATCGGTGCGAATAAACACCCGATAGTAGTAAATATCCGGTTTAGCCTCATCCTGGGTCGTGTCCGGTGAGATTGTTTCCACCACACCTTCCAGCGCACCGTAGATGGCATAATCATAAGCGGTAATTTTTACCAGCGCCTGCTGATCAGGATGAATAAACGCGATATCGCGCGGTGAGATCCGTGCTTCAATTAATAAACGTCCGTCAATGGGGACAATTTCCATTAACTCACCGTTGGGCGCAATAACCCCACCAATGGTGTTGACCTTGATATTTTTAACAATCCCCTGCACCGGCGAACGCACCGTTAAGCGGGTGACCGAATCGGCGCGGCCTTTAATCACTTCCGCCAGGCTGGCGATGTCGGCATTGGCTTTTGATAGCTGTTCACGAGCGTCAACAAAATAGCGCGTATTGATATCGATTTTTTTAAAGCCAATATCCGCCACCTGCTGGCGCAGGCGCAGCACTTCAACATTGCTCGCCGCTCCGGTTTTCGCCAGCTTCTCGGTAATGGCCAGTTCGCTATTGACCAGCTTCAGCGATTCATCCAGTTGACGCGTGGATTTGATCAGCTGATCCTTACGGCTATGGTACAGGCGAGTCTCTTCCGCCAACAGCGCAGGCCAGGCTTTCAGCGTGTCGGGAAACACCAGCGGCTGGTTGTTAACCTCAGCGGTTAAGCGAATGCTGGCGGCCAGCGAAGCGCGGTACTTCGCCTGGCTTTCGCCGACGTTTGATTCGCTGCGGGTCGGGTCAAGACGAGCCACTACCTGCCCGGCTTTAACCTTGCTACCTTCTCGCACGTTCAGCTCGGTTAAAATGCCGCCATCGAGAGTCTGTATCACCTGCTCGCGGGAGCTGGGGATCACTTTGCCGGTGCCCGTGGAGACTTCGTCCAGCACCGCGAACCATGCCCAGACGCCACCGACAAGTAGCATCATTGCCAATACCAAAATTAACCGACGCGATTTGACGATCTTCGCTTCATCTTCTTCGCTATCCGGCAGCAGCGCGACCGGGTCGTTATCAGTCAGCGCTGGTAATACAACATTGCCCGGCTTATTCATATGTTCACCACCTGAGCGCGAGCTTTCTCTTGTTCAAAAACGGTTGCTTTCGGTTTATCCAGCGCCAGCTGTCCGTCCTGAATAACCAGAATCCGATCAACAATATTAAGGACTGCGGCTTTATGGGTGGCGATAATCATCGTTCTCTCTCCGGCCCATTGCGCCAACTGATCCACAAAGGCTTTTTCCGTGCGCTCGTCAAAAAACGAGGTCGGTTCATCGAGCAGGATGATGTTCGGGTCGCGCAGCAGCGTTCTTGCGAGCAGCAGTGACTGCCGCTGACCGCCGGAAAGCCCCAGCCCGCCCTCCATAATGACGTGTTCAAGACCAAGGGGCAGTTTGCGCACAAACTCCAGCGCGCCGCACAAAGTCAACAGCGAGAAGATTTCATCATCGGTCGCTGCCGGGCGTCCAAGCATCAGGTTTTCACGCAGCGTGCCGTGGAACAGACGCGCTTCCTGAGTCAACAAGGTGGCGTTGCGGCGAATATCCGCAAGATCGATCTGCGGCAGGCTCAGGTCATCCAGGCGCAGCTCGCCGGAAGCCAGCTCGACGTTGCCCATCATCGCCTGTAACAAGGTTGATTTACCGGCACCGATACGCCCGAGAATGGCGATTTTCTCTCCGGCTTTAATTGATAATTGGTTAATGCGCAGGGGGACAGTGGCGTCGTTAAGGCCATAGCGAAATTCCGCCTGACGAAACTCGTAGTTGCCGTGCAGCACAGCGCGATGAACGCGGGGTTCGTCCTGGCCGCCCTCCACCGGTAGCGCCATCAGATTGTCGAGGCTGGCTTTCGCCGTTTTCACCTGCTGCCAGCGGGCAAGCACGCCACACAACGCGGTCATCGGCGCCACCATGCGGGTCGATAACATCGATGCCGCCACCATCGCCCCGGTGGTGATATCGCCGCTGATCACCAGCGGCGCACCGACCACCACCACCACGGCATAGAGCAGGTTTTGTACCGACATTCCCCAGCTCACCAGGCCGTGAGTCAGCTTGCGCGTTTTGACACCGGACTCGGCGGTAATGGCGATATAGCTGTTCCACTGATGCAAAAAGCGACTTTCCGCCTGCATCATTTTGATATCCTGCAGGCCCTGAATACTTTCCACCAGAATAGCGTTACGTAAGGTGTTTTCGTGTTGGTTCTTATTTGCCAGCGCGGCGAGCTTACGCTGCAATAACAGGCCAGGAAGGATCATCAGGAGCGTCGCTACCGGCGCAATCCAGCTCAGCCACGGCGAGACAATAAACAGCACCACCTGGAAGAGTAAAAAGAACGGCAGGTCCGCCACGATAGTCATCATCGTTGAGGTCATCATTTCGCGCACCTGCTCAAGTTCGCGGATCTGCGAAATAAAGCTCCCTGTCGAGCGCGGCACCGCGTTGTTTTTCAGGCGTAACGCGTGACCGAAAACCCGGTCCGATACGCGAATATCCCCACGTTTACCGAGCAGATCCGTCACGTGCCCGCGCATGATCTTCAACGCAAAGGCAAATATCGCCGCCAGTACCACGCCGCTGAACAAGACATATAAGGTGGGATAAGATTGCGCCGGGATCACCCGGTCATAAACCTGCATCGAAAAAAGAATGCCGCTCAGCGCCAGGACGTTAATGGCGAACGAAGCCAGCATCACATGCATATAGGGGCGAATATCTTTCAGAACGATCTTGCGCAACCAGTCCGGCTGGAAGCGGGTCAAATAGCTTTCGCTGCGAATGTCCTTTTCCGGCGCCGACGGGCGAAAAGCAATTGTTTGTTCTATTTCCGGCAGCAGGGTTTCCAGCGGGCAATAGCTGAGCAGCGAAAGCTCTTTCACAAACCGCACTCCGACCGCATTGTTCACGTCAAAGCTTTCAATAACCGCAATCTGCCCATCGCGAAGCTGAATGACCAGCGGCAGACGCCAGGCCGACATTCGCTGGTCGGTGGCGGATAAAAACTGGCAGTTTAGCCCGGCATGGCGCGCCAGATGCCGGAGCGCCTCCGGCAGGGTCTTCTGCGTTGCCCACTCGGCGGCGGCATGCAGCGTTCCGGGTGAAAAGCTTTGCCGGTAGTGGTTAGCGATAAAGGCGATGGCATTGGCCCAATCGAGCAAATGCGGCACCCCTTCGCGTTCATTTTGAGTGGTCATGGGCGGATCTCCACGCCCTGGATATTTTGATTTTCCAGCGCGAACACCGTGCGCATCTTGCCGGTACTAAACAGGCAGTCCAGTTCAAGGGAGCGCAGTTGCGATTCCGTCAGGACCTGGCTAAATCTGGCCTGGTAAATTTCCTGATCGACGTTGAGCAGATCCAGCAGCGGGCGCGAACCCAGCTGGAGATATTGATCCTGGTACAGCGCCCGGGTTTGCTCCCCTAGCTGCTGCTGGCGTTTCTGAATACCCAGCGATTGGGCAAGGTTAACGGCTTCATCGCGAGAGGCGTTCAGTTTCTGGCTGGCGTCCAGTTGCGCAGTTCTAATCGCCGCATTAGCCGCCGCCAGGCCTTGCTGGGCAGCGTCGCGGGAGGCGGTCATCGCCCCGCCCTGATAGATAGGCATCTGAACCTTAACCCAGGCGGAATATTGCGTTTTATTGAGCGCCGCGCTGTTGGCGTAATTGTCGTTGAGGTAGTGCGTGACCTCAGGTTCAAGGGAGATGGTCGGCAGCATTTGCGCGTTGGCGTTATCCAACTGCGCCTGAGCCTGGCCTGCCTGAGCCAGCGCGGCTAATACTGCGGGAACAGAACGATAATCAATTTTGGATACCGCACAAGCGGCATCCATCCCCGGAGGCACCTCATCCGTTACCGTGGCGATCCCGCCGATGCCGATATAGGTCGCTAGCGTGGCTTTCCAGCGTTCGAGTGCCGCCTTATATTGCAAGAGCGTAGATTGCGCCCCTTCCACGCGGGTATCGGTTTGCACAACATCCGATAACGAAGACGCGCCCGCATCGTTGCGCTGACGAATAAGGTCGCCAATCTGTTTAAGCGAATCGACCTGTGCTTTTGCGATATCAACCAGCTTTTGGTAGCCCTGCACCTGCACCACCGCCCCGGCGGTATCATGAGCAACCTGATCGATATTCAGCATGACAGTGGCCTGCTGTTGGGCCACGCCGGAATCTGCGGCTCTGACCGAACTGGAAACTTTGCCGAAGTCGTAGAGCATTTGCGATACCGATACCACCAGTGATGGTGTATATCCGGCATCAGAATAAGAGTTTGTATAACCATTATTCATACCCGCACTAATTTGCGGGTAATATTTGGCCTTCGCCACATCTACTTTTTGCGCCATTTCCTGGAGCTTGCTCACCTCCTGAGTAATAGATGGATGCCAGTTGACTGCATTTTTCACCGCTTTTTTAATATCAAGCGGGCCGGATATTCGGGTTTGGTTATTAATAATCTCTTCATTGTACCCCGCTATCTGCTGGCTATCGGTTAAGCGCTGGCTACTAATATCATTCGGCATTAAATATGAGCTTTCTGCATTCACCACAAATGCAGGATTGAGTGAAATAAATAAGGCGGCATAGCCGCAGGTTATGACAATCCCTTTTTGTTTAAATAGGCGCATCAAATTTACCCTTCAGAAAGCACGCACTGAAAAACGGATATTATGATTTCCGCATCATTGTTTTTATTTAATAGTAGTCTGCTATTTCCCGGTTCACTGCCCGAATTCATTCCTCCGCGATAAAATAACCTCGACAGCACTTCCCTGTGCTGTCATCGGTGTAACACGCCTTAGTTGGAGTTATTGGTATCAAGCAGCTCGTTGAGCGTATTGATATGTACCCCTTCCAGCGTAATTAAGGTTGTTGATTGATGGTTGCCAGCCCCACCGTCGCGGTCGATTGATACCACCGTATTACTGCCGACGTAGCTCAGAGTGACATAGTTGCCCAGGCTACTACTGTTTCCATCCCAGCCGACCAGCAGCGCCGATACATCTATGTGGTCCCCTTGCGCTACCGAGAAGTCCTTCCAGGTATCGCTGCCGTTGCCGCCGGTATTGTCATCAGCCAACAGGTTGTAAACCACCGTATCGGCCCCGACCCCCATGGTGAAGGTATCGTTATAAGCGGTACTGTGGATATCATCGCCATTAATGCTGCCGGTAATCTGCGGATGCAGATCGATGGTCAGTGTCGCCCCGGACGAAACGCCATTGCTGTCGTTCACCGTGTACGCAAAGACCTCCTTATGCGTTATCGTCGAGACATCCATACCTGCCTTCAGACTGTAGGTATAAGAGCCGTTATTCGCCATCGTCAGATTGCCATAATCACCGAAAATTGTGACGCTGGTTCCGCTTACTGCACTACCGTTGCTGGTGGTGATACTGCCGTTACTGTTGAAGGTCCAGGATTCGGCGCTGCCAGTGGAAGTATGTCCGGCGACGGTGTATGAGGCATACAGTACGCCATGGAAATCCTCCGTACCGCCTGAGTTGTTTCCGTTCTGGATGTTCCCGCTAACGTTGGTTCCTGCCACCGTGTAGTGAGTGACAGTATCAATCACTACCCCCGTTACCGCACCTCCGAGGGTATAAGTGGAAGCAGTTCCCGCTGTCACGTTATTTTGCAGGCTCAATGTATAGTTCCCTTCCGCCAGGCTACCGACAGAGAGTGTCACGCTGTCTGAACTCGTCGCCCCCAGGAGGGAGAATACCCCTTTTGAATACGTATCCCGCCAGACTTCCACGCTGGTTGTACCGCCGCTACCATTATCAACCAGATGATAGAGGATCACCGTGCCTGCGAAAGTTATTGTGCCGCTCGCTAACCCACTGTTCGTTTTGCCCGACAAACTCAGCGCCAGAGACGTATTATCCTGCTCATGCCCTGCAGCAACGCTAAAGTTGATAGTCTTCGTCGACCCCGTCCCTGAAGCTCCGGAAGAGGCCAGATTCGCCGCGTTGATGCTAGCCGGAACAGACGTTGCCAGCGCCGTAGCGACATTCAGCGCAACCACATCATTCACCGCCAGCGACGCCGGGCTGTCAATATCGATCGTCAGCGTGGTGCTCGCCGTGTGGCCCAAACTATCGGTGATGGTGTAGGTAAAGACCTCCGATTTACCGACGCTATTCACACCGCCATAAGGCTGATAGGTATAGCTACCGTCGCTATGGATGGTCAACGATCCCCATGCGCCCGCTATCGTCGTTCCGCTGCTGCTTACCGACACGGGTTCGGATCCGTTAACCGAAGTAGCCGTTACGCTCGCCACCTTAATATTCACCCCGGTATCCGCAACGTCACCACCAACGTCGCTTTGCAGCACGTTACCCGCAAGGCTATCCGTGTGATACCCCTGAGAATCAGCGACCGATACGTTGACATAGGTCCCCAGGTTCAGGTCCAGCAGTGATTTCAGGATCCCTGTTGTCGATGGTGAAGAGACAATTGCCGTGTAGGAGCCTGTAGGCAACATGGAAGTCCAGCCGCCTCCGCTATAGACCAGGTTAATACCGCTCGCATTAATGCTGACCGCATTCGACAGCACTTCAACAACCAATCCGGTAGTCTTATCGACGATAGAGAGATCCGCCGTAAAGGACGAGGCGCCGCCCAGCAGGCTCAGGATCGCCGCCACACTGAGCCCGGCACTTCCTGAAACAGCAAGCTGCACTTTTTCATTCGAACCAGCGGCCACATCAAAATCAAAGCTATTACCATTGAGGGCAGATACGCTGACCGAACCAAGCAGCGAAACCCCGACAAGCTGCCCGATAGTGCCACTTTCTCCATTGAGCGTGTCGAACGTCGCAGTCAGATCCGTATCCTGCGTATCCGGATTGGCCTGCGCCGGCTCGATATTTCCACCAATGTTGATAGTCAACGATGTTGTGGAGGTATGGCCCCCGGCATCAGTAATGGTGTAGCTAAAGACATCCGATTTACCGATGGCAGCTCCACCTTTGGTCAACTGGTAGCTATAGCTACCATCAGAGTGAATCGTCAGCACGCCGTAAGCGCCTGCCACATTCACACCACCGCTGGTGACCGTCACGGCAGTTGACCCCTGAACCGAATCAGAGACTGCACTTGTGACCGTGATTCCGCTGCCGCTGTCCGCCATATCCCCGCTGGATGTGGTATCCAGCACATTGCCTTCAATGGCCCCAACGCTGTAGCCTACGGAGTCCGTCACATCAACGTTGACGAAGGTTGCCACCTGAGCCGCAGCCAGCGCGTTTATCAGCGATACCAGGGTGCCGGTACTATTCGGCGAAGAGATGACCATGGTGTAATCGCCTGCCGGCAGGTTCGCGAACGACGCCGTGCCGCTATAGGTGAGTCCGCCAATCAGGCTCGCCGAGATAGACACGCTATTTGCCGCAATCGCTACCACTTCACCGGTAGCGGTATTCACGACCGAGAGATCGGCGTTCAGCGTGTTTCCAGCCCCCAGCAGGTTGACGATCGTGGTCAGTAATCCGCTAACCGTTAACAGCGAGTTACCGCTCACCGATACCGTCATATCTTCGACGGTTCCAGAGCCAACGCTGAAGCGGAAGTTACTACCCGACAGCAGTGAGACATCCACGGAGCTGAGTAACGTCACGCCAACCAGTTGGCCGCTGGTGCCGCCGTAACTGTTCAGGTTACCTTCCAGTGCCACAACGTCCGGGCTGTTGCTATCTGGGATAGCCTCGACATCGCTGTCTGAATCCGAATCACTATCCGAATCCGAGTCGCTGTCAGAATCCGAATCACTGTCGGAATCAGAATCGCTGTCGGAGTCCGAATCGCTGTCGGAGTCGGAATCGCTGTCAGAATCCGAGTCACTGTCGGAATCGGAGTCGCTGTCAGAGTCAGAATCGCTGTCCGAATCCGAGTCACTGTCAGAGTCGGAATCACTGTCAGAATCCGAGTCGCTGTCAGAGTCCGAGTCGCTGTCAGAATCCGAGTCGCTGTCAGAGTCGGAATCGCTGTCGCTATCCGAGTCACTGTCTGAATCGGAGTCGCTGTCAGAATCCGAGTCGCTGTCAGAGTCGGAATCGCTGTCGCTATCCGAGTCACTGTCTGAATCGGAGTCGCTGTCAGAATCCGAGTCGCTGTCCGAGTCCGAGTCGCTGTCAGAATCCGAGTCACTGTCAGAATCCGAGTCGCTGTCGGAATCAGAATCGCTGTCAGAGTCCGAGTCGCTGTCGGAATCAGAATCGCTGTCAGAGTCCGAGTCGCTGTCGGAATCAGAATCGCTGTCAGAGTCCGAGTCGCTGTCGGAATCAGAATCGCTGTCAGAGTCCGAGTCGCTGTCGGAATCAGAATCGCTGTCAGAGTCCGAGTCACTGTCCGAATCCGAATCGCTGTCAGAGTCCGAGTCGCTGTCCGAATCCGAATCGCTGTCAGAGTCAGAATCGCTGTCAGAGTCCGCATCGCTGTCCGAATCCGAATCACTGTCAGAGTCCGAATCGCTGTCAGAGTCCGAATCGCTGTCGGAGTCCGAATCGCTGTCAGAATCCGAGTCACTATCAGAGTCGGAGTCGCTGTCAGAATCCGAGTCGCTGTCCGAGTCCGAGTCGCTATCGGAATCCGAGTCGCTGTCCGAATCAGAATCGCTGTCGGAATCCGAGTCACTGTCAGAGTCAGAATCGCTGTCAGAGTCGGAATCACTGTCAGAATCCGAGTCAGAATCGCTGTCCGAATCCGAGTCACTGTCCGAGTCAGAATCGCTGTCCGAATCCGAGTCACTGTCCGAGTCGGAATCGCTGTCGGAATCGGCATCACTGTCAGAGTCCGAGTCGCTGTCGGAATCCGCATCGCTGTCAGAATCCGAGTCGCTGTCCGAGTCCGCATCGCTGTCCGAATCGGAATCGCTGTCAGAATCCGAGTCACTGTCAGAATCAGAGTCGCTGTCCGAATCCGAGTCGCTGTCAGAGTCCGCATCGCTGTCCGAATCCGAGTCACTGTCAGAATCCGAGTCGCTGTCAGAATCCGAATCGCTGTCAGAGTCGGAGTCACTGTCAGAATCCGAATCGCTGTCCGAATCCGAGTCGCTGTCAGAGTCCGAGTCACTATCGGCGTCGGAATCGCTGTCCGAATCCGAGTCGCTGTCAGAGTCGGAGTCACTGTCGGAGTCCGAGTC
The DNA here is from genome assembly GCF_014103785.1 of Klebsiella sp. RHBSTW-00215. NCBI lineage: Bacteria > Pseudomonadati > Pseudomonadota > Gammaproteobacteria > Enterobacterales > Enterobacteriaceae > Klebsiella > Klebsiella sp. RHBSTW-00215. The sequence continues at coordinate 3,807,948 of NZ_JABXQS010000001.1, read as the reverse complement.
GCTGTCGGCGTCGGAATCACTGTCGCTATCCGAGTCACTGTCAGAGTCCGAATCGCTGTCGGAGTCCGAATCGCTGTCAGAATCAGAATCGCTGTCAGAGTCCGAGTCGCTATCGGAATCCGAGTCGCTGTCAGAGTCCGAATCGCTGTCCGAGTCCGAGTCGCTGTCAGAGTCAGAATCACTGTCCGAATCCGAATCACTATCAGAGTCAGAATCGCTGTCAGAGTCAGAATCGCTGTCCGAATCCGAATCGCTGTCCGAATCCGAGTCGCTGTCGCTATCCGAGTCGCTGTCGGAGTCCGAATCGCTGTCCGAATCCGAGTCACTGTCAGAATCCGAGTCGCTGTCAGAATCCGAGTCGCTGTCAGAATCCGAATCGCTGTCCGAATCCGAGTCACTGTCGGAATCGGAATCGCTGTCCGAGTCCGAGTCGCTGTCTGAATCCGAGTCGCTGTCCGAGTCGCTGTCTGAATCCGAGTCGCTGTCAGAGTCAGAATCGCTGTCAGAATCCGAGTCACTGTCGGAATCAGAATCGCTGTCAGAATCCGCATCGCTGTCCGAATCCGAATCACTGTCAGAATCCGAGTCACTGTCAGAATCCGCATCGCTGTCCGAATCCGAATCACTGTCCGAATCCGAATCGCTGTCCGAATCCGAGTCACTGTCAGAGTCAGAATCGCTGTCTGAATCCGAATCGCTGTCCGAATCCGAGTCGCTGTCAGAATCCGAGTCACTGTCAGAGTCCGAGTCGCTGTCGGAATCCGAGTCACTGTCAGAGTCCGAGTCGCTGTCAGAGTCAGAATCGCTGTCCGAATCCGAATCGCTGTCCGAATCCGAGTCGCTGTCAGAGTCCGAATCGCTGTCGCGAATCCGAGTCGCTGTCCGAATCCGAGTCGCTGTCGGAGTCCGAATCGCTGTCGAATCCGAGTCACTGTCAGAATCCGAATCACTGTCAGAATCCGAATCACTGTCAGAGTCTGAATCACTGTCAGAATCCGAGTCGCTGTCCGAATCGGAGTCGCTGTCAGAATCGGAATCGCTGTCCGAGTCCGAGTCGCTGTCGGAATCCGAGTCAGTCGATCGCTGTCAGAATCGGAATCGCTGTCCGAGTCCGAGTCGCTGTCGGAATCCGAGTCACTGTCAGAATCAGAATCGCTGTCCGAATCCGAGTCACTGTCGGAATCAGAATCGCTGTCCGAATCCGAGTCACTGTCAGAGTCCGAGTCGCTGTCAGAATCCGAGTCGCTGTCAGAGTCAGAATCGCTGTCCGAATCCGAATCGCTGTCGGAGTCCGAATCGCTGTCCGAATCCGAATCGCTGTCGGAGTCCGAGTCGCTGTCCGAATCCGAGTCGCTGTCAGAGAATCGCTGAGAATCATCGAGTCGCTGTCAGAGTCCGAATCGCCGATCCGAGTCGCTGTCAGAGTCCGAATCGCTGTCCGAATCCGAGTCGCTGTCAGAGTCCGAATCGCTGTCCGAATCCGAGTCGCTGTCGGAGTCCGAATCGCTGTCAGAATCCGAGTCGCTGTCGAATCCGAGTCCGAGTCGCTGTCGAATCGCTGTCCGAATCCGAGTCGCTGTCCGAATCCGAATCGCTGTCGGAGTCCGAATCGCTGTCCGAATCCGAATCGCTGTCGGAGTCCGAATCGCTGTCAGAGTCCGAGTCGCTGTCAGAGTCAGAATCGCTGTCCGAATCCGAGTCACTGTCAGAGTCCGCATCGCTGTCGGAGTCGGAATCGCTGTCAGAGTCCGAGTCGCTGTCCGAATCCGAATCGCTGTCGCTATCCGAGTCGCTGTCCGAGTCCGAGTCGCTGTCGGAATCCGAGTCGCTGTCAGAATCCGAATCGCTGTCGGAGTCCGAGTCGCTGTCAGAGTCCGAATCGCTGTCCGAATCCGAGTCACTGTCAGAGTCCGAGTCGCTGTCCGAGTCGCTGTCAGAGTCCGAGTCGCTGTGTCAGAATCCGAGTCGCTGTCGGAGTCCGAGTCGCTGTCAGAGTCGAATCGCTGTCAGAATCCGAATCGCTGTCGCTATCCGAGTCGCTGTCAGAGTCGGAGTCACTGTCGGAATCCGAGTCACTGTCGGAATCCGAGTCGCTGTCAGAGTCCGAGTCGCTGTCAGAATCCGAGTCGCTGTCGGAATCCGAGTCGCTGTCAGAGTCAGAATCGCTGTCCGAATCCGAGTCACTGTCGGAATCCGAGTCGCTGTCAGAGTCCGAGTCGCTGTCAGAGTCCGAATCGCTGTCCGAATCCGAATCGCTGTCAGAGTCAGAATCGCTGTCCGAATCCGAGTCGCTGTCCGAGTCAGAATCGCTGTCCGAATCCGAGTCACTGTCAGAATCCGAATCGCTGTCCGAATCCGAATCACTGTGTCATCGCTGTCGAATCCGAATCACTGTCCGAATCCGAATCACTGTCCGAATCCGAATCACTGTCCGAATCCGAATCGCTGTCCGAATCCGAATCACTGTCGAATCGAATCGCTGTCCGAAGTCCGTCACTGTCGAGTCCGAGTCGCTGTCAGAGTCGAGAATCGCTGTCCGAATCCGAGTCACTGTCGAGTCCGAATCGCTGTCCGAGTCCGAATCACTGTCGATCCGAATCGCTGTCCGAGTCCGAGTCACTGTCGAGTCCGAGTCGCTGTCAGAGTCCGAGTCGCTGTCAGAATCCGAGTCGCTGTCAGAGTCCGAATCGCTGTCCGAATCCGAATCACTGTCCGAATCCGAGTCGCTGTCAGAGTCCGAGTCGCTGTCAGAGTCCGAATCGCTGTCTGAATCCGAGTCACTGTCAGAGTCAGAATCGCTGTCCGAATCCGAGTCACTGTCAGAGTCCGAGTCGCTGTCCGAATCCGAGTCACTGTCGGAATCCGAGTCGCTGTCTGAATCCGAGTCGCTGTCAGAGTCAGAATCGCTGTCCGAATCCGAGTCACTGTCGGAATCCGAATCACTGTCAGAGTCCGAGTCGCTGTCCGAATCCGAGTCACTGTCAGAGTCAGAATCGAATCCGAGTCACTGTCAGAATCCGAATCACTGTCGAATCCGAATCACTGTCCGAATCCGAATCACTGTCCGAATCCGAATCGCTGTCCGAATCCGAATCACTGTCCGAATCCGAATCGCTGTCCGAGTCGGAGTCACTGTCGGAGTCCGAGTCGCTGTCAGAGTCGGAATCGCTGTCTGAATCCGAGTCACTGTCAGAGTCAGAATCGCTGTCCGAATCCGAATCACTGTCCGAGTCGGAGTCACTGTCGGAGTCCGAGTCGCTGTCAGAGTCGGAATCGCTGTCTGAATCCGAGTCACTGTCAGAGTCAGAATCGCTGTCCGAATCCGAGTCACTGTCAGAGTCCGAGTCGCTGTCCGAATCCGAGTCACTGTCGGAATCCGAGTCGCTGTCTGAATCCGAGTCGCTGTCAGAGTCAGAATCGCTGTCCGAATCCGAGTCACTGTCGGAATCCGAATCACTGTCAGAGTCCGAGTCGCTGTCCGAATCCGAGTCACTGTCAGAGTCAGAATCGCTGTCCGAATCCGAGTCACTGTCGGAATCCGAATCACTGTCAGAGTCCGAGTCGCTGTCAGAATCCGAATCGCTGTCAGAGTCCGAATCGCTGTCAGAATCCGAGTCGCTGTCGGAGTCGGAATCGCTGTCAGAATCCGAGTCGCTGTCAGAGTCCGAATCGCTGTCTGAATCCGAGTCGCTGTCGGAGTCGGAATCGCTGTCAGAATCCGAGTCACTGTCAGAGTCCGAATCGCTGTCAGAATCCGAGTCACTGTCGGCGTCGGAATCGCTGTCAGAGTCAGAATCGCTGTCCGAATCCGAGTCACTGTCAGAGTCCGAATCGCTGTCGGAATCCGAGTCGCTATCTGAATCCGAGTCACTGTCGGAATCGGAGTCGCTGTCAGAGTCCGAGTCGCTGTCGGAATCAGAATCGCTGTCGCTATCCGAGTCACTGTCAGAGTCCGAGTCGCTGTCCGAATCCGAATCACTGTCAGAGTCGGAATCGCTGTCCGAATCCGAGTCACTGTCAGAATCCGAGTCACTATCGGAGTCGCTGTCGGAATCCGAGTCGCTGTCAGAATCCGAGTCACTGTCAGAATCCGAATCGCTGTCAGAGTCGGAATCGCTGTCCGAATCCGAGTCACTGTCAGAATCCGAGTCACTATCGGAGTCGGAGTCGCTGTCGGAATCCGAGTCGCTGTCAGAATCCGAGTCACTGTCAGAATCCGAATCGCTGTCAGAGTCGGAGTCACTGTCAGAATCCGCATCGCTGTCAGAGTCTGCATCGCTGTCCGAATCGGAATCGCTATCGGAGTCGCTGTCAGCATCAGCATCCGAGTCATCACTGAGATCGACTATCAATTCAAATATCGGAGAACGCTCACTCACGTTCCCGGCCAGATCGGTCACCGTGGTGCTCAAATTGTGAGTGCCCTCACTCAGCGCATCCGGGGTAAAGCTCCAGTGGCCGTCTTCGCCCGCAATCACGGTACCCAGCACGGTATCGCCGTCGTAAATTGTGACTGTACTACCGGCTTCTGCCGTGCCGCTCAACGTTGGCGTGTCATCATCAGTGACGTTGCCATTGTTCAGAATACCTGTTTCTTCGCCTGCATTATCAAACACCTGCAGATCGCTGACCGGAGCCACCTCCGTGTCCACCGTCAGCTCAAAGGCCGGAGAGTGCCCGCTGGTGTTCCCGGCTTTATCCGTCACCGTGGTGCTCAGGCTATGGGCACCGTCCCCCAGCGCTGCCGGGGTAAAACTCCAGTGGCCGTCCTCACCTGCTACGACCGTGCCCAGCACGGTATCGCCATCGTAGATCGTTACCGTGGAACCCGCTTCCGCCGTGCCGCTTAGGGTCGGTGTCGCGTCGTTGGTCAGATCCCCGCTGCTCAGCGGGCCGGTGTGCTGGTTAACGTCGTCGGTCACCACAAGATCGCTGACCGGGACCACCTCCGTGTCCACCGTCAGCTCAAAGGCTGGCGAGTGCCCGCTGGTGTTCCCGGCCTTATCGGTCACCGTGGTGCTCAGGCTGTGGGCACCGTCCCCCAGCGCTGCCGGGGTATAGCTCCAGTGACCGTCCTCACCTGCCACGACCGTGCCCAGCACGGTGTCGCCATCGTAGATCGTTACCGTGGAACCCGCTTCCGCCGTGCCGCTCAGGGTCGGCGTGGCGTCGTTGGTCAGGTCCCCGCTGCTCAGCGGGCCGGTGTGCTGATTAACGTCGTCGGTCACCACCAGATCGCTGACCGGGGCCACCTCCGTGTCCACCGTCAGCTCAAAGGCTGGCGAGTGCCCGCTGGTGTTCCCGGCTTTATCCGTCACCGTGGTGCTCAGGCTGTGCGCACCATCCCCCAGCGCTGCCGGGGTATAGCTCCAGTGACCGTCTTCGCCCGCAATCACGGTGCCCAGCACGGTATCGCCGTCGTAAATTGTGACTGTACTGCCCGCTTCCGCCGTGCCGCTCAGGGTCGGCGTGGCGTCGTTGGTCAGATCCCCGCTGACCAGCGGACCGGTGTGCTGGTTAACATCGTCGGTTACCTGAAGATCGCTGGCATCCGGCGCAGTTGTGTCTATCGTCAGCACAAAGGCTGGCGAACGCTCGCTGACGTTTCCGGCTTTATCGGTCACCGTAGCGCTCAGGCTGTGAGTACCCTCGCTCAGTTCCGGCAAAGTGAAACTCCAGTGCCCATCTTCACCTACAACGACAGAACCTAGTACGGTATCACCGTCATAAATCGTTATCGTGGTGCCAGCTTCCGCCGTCCCTTTAATCTCCGGGGTCGTATCATCGGTGACATCACCGGAATGCAGCACGCCGGTGATAGGCCCCACATTGTCATTGACCGTTATGTTCTGGGCCGCGGTAGGTAATTCTGTATCTGAGTCGCTATCCGAATCTGCATCGCTGTCAGAGTCGCTGTCGGAATCCGAGTCACTGTCAGAGTCCGAATCGCTGTCTGAATCCGAGTCGCTGTCGGAGTCCGAGTCGCTGTCAGAGTCCGCATCGCTGTCGGCATCAGAGTCACTGTCGGAGTCCGAGTCGCTGTCAGAATCCGCATCGCTATCGGCATCGGAGTCACTATCCGAATCCGCATCACTGTCGCTATCTGAGTCACTATCAGAATCTGAATCATCAGGAGAAATTGAGGAGTGGTGATCTTTATTTGAAGTACCGGCAAACATCGCCGCAATGCCCAGTAGAGCCGCACCCGCCATGGCCCAGCCGGCAATGCTTTGCCCTGCACCACCGGTAGCAATGACTTCTGAAAGATCGCTAATCAGTGAATAATGGGCACCATCAGTACCAGCGCCCTCCAGCCACCATAATGCGCCCGTCTCATCGTCCATAAGAACCAGGTCACTGTGCTGTCCATGCTCATCCACAACGAAAAAGTTTTTAATTGTAACGGTGTCACCGTTATGGAGTTTTAGAACAAGATCATTACCTTGCCGGGCATATGAACTAATTTCTTCACGCTTGACATGCAGGAGAACCACTGACTGCGTATTTAGATTAACTAGATTGCCATCAACGGTGCGTTCGACACCCGTTTCTTTCACTGTCACATTTATATTTTTCATCAGGTTGCACCCTTGAGATGAAGACGCAGTCAGAGATATGAGATAATTCTTAATAATGCATCTTATTAGATATACCAGTTCCTGGAGTCCCGCAAGGGCATGACAAAATAAGAAAATTACATCCTGAAATAAAATAAAAACGTTATTTTACATACAATTAAAATAATATACTTACATTTTGAGATGTTAATAATGACCATAATAAAAACGGTTACTCACGGTTATTACAATAAAGATAAAATCATGAATAATACATTTCTCATATTGAGAAACATCCATTTAATCACTGATTCAAAAATATCTGTGATATTAGTCATGTAAATAATAGATAAAAAGCAACAGTTTTTTTAAAGTTTAAAAAAAAATCATAACAGATAATCCCTATATTCACAGTGATTTATTAAGAAAAATAAATCGCCTGGCGGAGGAAATTTTAAGAATAAGGAAAGAAAAAGAGACAAAACTTGCCAGTTAAAAACGGGAAGACAACGCGTAAAAGTAAAATTCAGACTGGCGTTCGTTTTACTTTAAAATAAAGAAACGTTTCGATGTAGTTTTAATTAAAACACTTACCATAAATAACTTAATAAATATCGGTAAAGAAAACGGCTCCCTTTCATGGAAGCCGTTATTGTGCCGCAGTTAAACTCGGTCAACCGTTCCTTAACTGCTCAGCATTGCCGCCTTGCGCGGCTTTGGATTTATCTGGCTAATCCTAGTCGTGGGATCTCAATTGCCGGACAGCGATCCATCACCACATTAAGCCCGGCATCACGCGCCAGAACCGCGGCCTGCTCATTTATAACGCCCAACTGCAACCACAGCGTTTTCGCCCCAATAGCCACGGCCTCCTGCGCAACGCCCCACGCCGCTTCCGAATTGCGGAAAACATCGACCATGTCTACTTTTTCCGGCACATCGGCAAGCGTTGCATATCCTTTTTGCCCCAGTAGCGTAGTGCCCGCAACCTTGGGGGAAACTGGGATGACGTGGTACCCCTGCTCCAGAAGATATTTCATCACCCGGTAGCTTGGACGGTCAGGTTTGTCACTCGCGCCCACCAGCGCAATGGTCCGAGTCGAGGTCAGAATTCCTGCAATATCGTTCTCTTTCATCTTCATCCTCCTGCTATTTAGCCCAAGTGTATGCTAATCCGGCTGAACCAGCCATCCACTCTAACCTACAGATACATCAAATTTTTTCACCCTGGCGCTTGCAGCAGCAGCCACTTCCAGTAATCTGTCTGCAGGCCAAAATGTGGAATGAAATAATGGAACTGACAATACGTACATTACCCGCGCGCAAACATATCGCGCTGGTTGCTCACGATCACTGTAAAGATATGCTGATGAAATGGGTTGGGCGCCACCAGCAACTGCTGGCTCAACATACGCTATCAGCAACCGGCACGACCGGTAACCTCGTAGCCCGCGCAACCGGGCTTGAGGTTCAGGCACTTCTGAGTGGTCCAATGGGCGGCGACCAGCAGGTGGGCGCACTGATTTCGGAAGGTAAAATAGATGTGCTAATTTTCTTCTGGGACCCGCTGAATGCGGTGCCGCACGACCCGGATGTTAAAGCCCTATTACGTCTGGCAACGGTATGGAACATCCCGGTCGCTACCAATGCTTCTACCGCTGACTTTATTATTCAGTCTCCACACTTCAGCGATCCTGTTGATATTCTGATCCCGGATTATCAGCGCTATCTCGCCGATCGTCTGAAATAAACCGCGCTGGCGGCCAGGCCGCCAGTTGTTATGGTTTTCTCGCTATTGGTACATCCAGCGCCTCTAACATTTCGACAAACGGTGAAGGTTGTTGTTTGTTAAATAGCAGCCAAACGCGTAAACGAGCACGGGTGATTGCGACGTACAGCAAACGTCGTTCTTCGGCATCAGGAAAATCTTCCGGTTGCGGTAACAATGCCTGCTCCATTATCGATTCACGCGCCGGTGCCGGAAATGCATCATCCCCATCCTGAAGCCCCAAAACAATAACGTAATCCGCCTGTTGCCCTTTGCTGGCATGGATAGTCATAAAATCAAGCTGCAGGTGCGGCCAGCGTGTTGCGGCTTTCTCCAACGCCGTAGGTTTCAAATGATGGTAACGGGCCAGCAGCAAAATTCGCTGTTCGCGTTTGACATAGCCGCTCAGTTTATCCAGCAACTCGTCGAGTTTGTCCTCGGCCAATAATGTCACTGCCTTTTTATCCCCTGCGACCAGGCTATTTAACGGTTTGGTTAACTGGTGTGGATTTTGCTGAATAAACTCGTTGGCTACTTCGCCTATCCGGCCATTAAAGCGGTAGGTGGTATCCAGCGCGCAACAGTCACCTTCACCAAAATAGTGATTAAAGGCCGTCGTCAGGGAAAGTTGAGCGCCGCTGAAACGATAGATAGCCTGCCAGTCATCGCCGACGGCAAATAGCGTGGTCTGCGTATTTTGCCGACGCAACGCTGCCAACAATGATGCACGCTGCGGAGAGATATCCTGAAACTCATCAACCAAAATATGTTTCCATGGACTGACAAACCGCCCTTTATCAAGAATATTAATCGCCTGATGAATCAGGCCGGAAAAATCGACGGCATTCTCATCTTTTAACGCCGTTTTCCACGCTTTGAGCAACGGTGCCATCAGCTTGACCCGTTTGCCAAAGAGATCGCGCACCTCTTCCGGCGCCCCCGCAATCATCTCGGCCTGCGATCCTCCGTGCATTCGCATCAAGCTGACCCAACGGTCGAGGCGACTCGCCACCCGACGCTGGAGCTTTTTGTCCTGCCAGAAATCCCCTTCCGGAATCTGCCAGTCCATCTCCTCTTCCAGCCACAACCGCCAACCTTTCGCCTGCGCTTTTTTCTCCTGACACTGCTGCTGCCAGCTCTGCACTAATAGCTTTTGTCGGGTAGCGGTATCGCTTTCCAGCTTACTGATCGTTGGCACTTTTTTACTGCCTTGCTGAATAATATGCAGGGCCAGGGAGTGAAAAGTACGAGCGGATATCTCTTCTGTGCTCAAACGCTCACGGATACGTTCATCCATCTCCTGTGCCGCCTGGCGACCAAATGCCAACAGCAGGATCTGGTCGGCTGCGGCTTCGCCACGCGTCAGTAACCAGCCCGCACGCGCCACCAAAACGGAGGTCTTACCGCTTCCGGCACCGGCCAGAACTAATAACGATCGCTCACCGTTCACCACCGCACGGGCTTGCGCCGGGTTCAGTGGCGATGATTCCACGCTCGCAAAAAAGCCACGGTACTGTTCCAGCATCGATTCAGTAAATGCCTGATTATGAGCGAGCCTGGCCTTTTCCGTATCACTCAGCCAGCCCAGGCACTGCCGCCACAGTTCACGGCAGTTATCGAAAGCCTCAAGGCGACCGGTCGGCATTGGTAATCCACTTAGCGCACTTCGGATTTTACTCTGAATATCAGTCACCTGCTGGCGAGTTAGCCATTTACCCTCAGCGCTTGAACGCGCCACTTCTGCCAACTGCTGGCGAAGTAGATCGGCAGCAATGTCGCTCATTTCCGCGCTCCACTGCTGCCAGAGAGTATTCAGATGATGATAAAAACGCTGCGTGTCGTTCCATTCGGTGCCATGCAAACGCACAACTTTATCATCTGGCAGGACAAATTCCAGTTCGCCCCATACCAGTCCGCGCTTGCAATGAACCGACAATAACTGATTGAAAGGTATAAGATACTCATGGCTGTCGCCGGAAACCTTTACTCCGGCATTGAGGAGTTGCACCCTGTCATAAGGATGCTGCGCCATGCGTTTGCCTAATGTTGTCGCTTTAAGTTCCATATAATGTCGAATTTCAATCAGGTTGGTTGTTTTTAAGTTTAACCGCCAGTGGCCGAGTGCTCCAGCGTAAAAAACGCTACAATGGGCGGGTCTTATTATCCACAGGATTAAACAGAGGGTTTATGCGTACCATTCTGAATATTTTAAACTTTATCCTTGGCGGTTTCGCCACCACGCTCGGCTGGCTGCTGGCAACACTGGTGAGTATCATTTTGATCTTTACACTACCGCTCACGCGTTCCTGCTGGGAGATTACCAAGCTCTCTTTGCTGCCATACGGAAATGAAGCGATTCATGTTGATGAACTTGAACCTCAAGGAAAGAATAGCCTGTTGAACGCGGGCGGTACGCTACTGAATATATTATGGTTTATTTTCTTTGGCTGGTGGTTATGTCTGATGCATATCTTCTGTGGTATTGCACAATGTGTGACCATCATCGGCATCCCGGTCGGTATCGCCAATTTTAAAATCGCCGCAATTGCCTTGTGGCCAGTGGGCCGTCGAGTCGTTTCTGTTGAGACCGCCCGCGCCGCGCGTGAAGCCAATGCCCGTCGCCGCTTTCAGTAATTGGATGGAACAAAGAAATGCTTAGCCCCCTGCTACGCCGCTATACCTGGAACAGCGCCTGGTTATATAACATCAGGATCTTTATCGCACTCTGCGGCACGACTGCATTTCCATGGTGGATTGGTGAAGTAAAACTGACTATTCCCTTAACACTCGGAGTAGTGGCTGCGGCGTTGACTGACCTTGATGACCGCCTGACAGGACGTCTGCGCAATCTGGCCATCACTCTGGTGTGCTTCTTTATCGCTTCGGCATCGGTGGAGCTTCTCTTTCCCTGGCCCTGGCTGTTTGCGATTGGCCTGACCCTCTCCACTATAGGCTTTATTTTGCTCGGTGGATTAGGACAACGCTATGCAACAATCGCCTTTGGTGCTTTATTAATTGCTATCTATACCATGCTGGGCGTAACGCTTTACAGCCATTGGTACCTCCAGCCGTTGTTTTTGTTAGCCGGTGCGGTCTGGTATAACTTACTTACCCTAGCCGGACATCTTATCTTCCCTATCCGCCCTCTTCAGGACAATCTGGCCCGCAGTTACGAGCAGTTGGCTCACTATCTGGAGCTTAAATCGCGGCTGTTTGATCCGGATATCGAAGATGAAAGCCAGGCGCCGCTGTACGATCTGGCAATAGCCAACGGCCAGCTAGTTACCACGCTGAATCAGACCAAAGTCTCTCTGCTGACTCGTCTACGCGGCGATCGCGGCCAGCGCGGTACCCGCCGCACTTTGCAGTATTACTTCGTGGCTCAGGATATTCACGAACGCGCCAGCTCATCGCATATTCAGTACCAAACGTTGCGCGACCACTTTCGCTATAGCGACGTGATGTTTCGCTTTCAGCGTATGTTGTCTATGCAGGCGCAGGCATGCCAAAAACTCTCACGCGCTATCCTGCTACGCGAACCCTATCAACACGATGCCCACTTTGAACGGGCATTTATGCATCTTGATGCCGCACTCGATCGCGTACGGGCTAGCGGAGCACCTACGGAACAGCTTAAAGCGCTCGGCTTTTTGCTCAATAACCTGCGAGCGATAGATGCCCAGTTGGCGACCATTGAATCCGTACAGACTACCGTACAGACCAATAACAATACTGAAAATCTGCTCGCTGACGATCAACCTAACGGTTTTAGCGATATCTGGCTACGTTTGCGCAATAACATGTCACCGGAGTCAGCTCTATTCCGTCACGCGGTTCGGATGTCGTTAGTCCTGTGCGCGGGCTACGCCTTTATTCAGCTTACCGGGCTGAACCACGGCTACTGGATATTGCTGACCAGCCTGTTTGTTTGCCAGCCAAACTACAACGCCACGCGCCACCGGCTGGCGTTAAGAATAATCGGTACGCTGGTTGGGGTTGCGATAGGACTCCCGATCCTGCTCCTGGTACCTTCAGTAGAAGGCCAGCTACTTCTGATTGTTCTGACTGGCGTGCTGTTCTTTGCTTTTCGCAACGTACAATACGCCCACGCAACGATGTTTATTACCCTGCTGGTCCTGTTGTGCTTTAACCTGCTGGGTGAAGGCTTTGAAGTCGCCTTACCACGTATATTTGACACATTGATCGGTTGTGCGATCGCCTGGGCGGCCGTAAGTTTTATTTGGCCCGACTGGAAATTTCGCAATTTACCGCGAGTCCTCGAACAGGCAATCAACGCCAACTGCCGATATCTGGATGCCATTCTTGAGCAATATCATCAGGGACGTGACAACCGCCTGGCTTATCGTATCGCACGGCGTGCGGCGCATAACCGAGACGGTGAACTGGCATCAGTAGTCTCAAATTTGTCCACTGAACCCAGAGCTGACTCAGCGATGCGAGAAACCGCATTCCGCTTACTGTGTCTGAACCATACTTTTACCAGCTATATTTCAGCGTTGGGTGCCCATCGGGAAAAACTGACAACACCGGATATTCTGGCGCTGCTGGACGATGCCGTTTGCTATGTTGATGATGCGCTGCACCATACACCCTCTGATGAACTGCGGGTACAGCAAGCTTTGGCAAGCTTGCAGACCCGGATCCAGCACCTTGATCCTCGAGCTGACAGCAAAGAGCCTTTGGTGCTCCAGCAAATTGGATTACTGCTGGCGCTGCTGCCAGAAATATGTCGGCTACAGCGACAGGTCGAGGTTCAACCTGAGTAAGTCTCTATCTCTCGTTGCTGTTCTACCGCCCACTCTTCGAGGTCCTGACGCAGTTGCATCGGGAGTGTGGCGGCATGCACACCATTGATTGCCCCAGCTAACGAATAAAGCACATTGACCGTTAGCGCTTTATTCAATCTTAATAGCCTCAGCCAGGCTTTTTTCGCTCCAATTTCGCGCAACGTTTTTTCATCAGGAATGCCTGAATTAATCAACTGCAGCTCCATGTGGAAACTAATATTTGGCAAATTTTTTAATCTCCCTGAGCTTTTCTGCTTTTGCTTTTCATTACGTGCGGTCTGAAATGAAAAAACTGATAGCTGGAAAAGCATATTGCTGTCACGCCAAAGCGCTTCATCTATATGATAATATTTCAGTGCAGCTGGTCGACCATTCTTTCGCATTATCAAAAGAGGGGTTTTATGTTCAACGCGATACTCCGCACTCTGCTCACAAACCCTAAGATAAATTTCCCCCTCAGCAACCATAGCAAAAACGGTATTATCTATCGCCAGACTATAGCCGCCAAATAAAGGCCGACAACTTATTTTTCCTAATGATGACAAGCACTTCCGGAACTGTTGAATCCGTAGACCTGGAAATTTCTTCATGATTATTCCTTTGTTAATCATGTAAATAAAAAATAGTTTCGTTAACGGATCCGCTAATTAAGAAAATAAGTGACTTCTCTTGATGCGGCAAGATGAATTATGTCTTCATTTTAACCAACTTATGTTTTTGCGAGCCGCTTTCAAAAAAATATCGCTCAATGAAGTCAAAATGCCGAAAGGTAAAGTATTTGATAAATATTAATAACAAAAGAAACCAGAATACTTAGCATCGGTAGTACATCCAAAACGGATAACACTCTTACAGGGGAGAAAAATTCACTCAAGTTAAAATGTTTTCAACCATGAATTCACATCATATGCATACCGACATCAAGTCATACTCGCCAATCTGCCGATCTGAAGGGGAAAAATGAAGTACAGATTTCAGTCAACAGAAGAGAAAATGTGGTTGATCTTTTTACCTGTCGCATATACTGTACATACATACAGTAACCCACAGGCGGGATAGACTATGTTTACTTCAGCTCACGCAAATCGTTCACCACTGACTTCTACTTCAGTACGCCGTCACGCTCATGACGCAGTCGAACACCCAACCAATGGGCTGATCAGTGAAATTGTCTATCGCGAAGATCAACCCATGATGACGCAACTATTATTGCTTCCTCTATTACAGCAACTTGGTCAGCAATCGCGCTGGCAGCTGTGGCTAACGCCTCAGCAGAAACTGAGCCGCGAATGGGTACAGTCCTCAGGTTTACCGTTATCAAAGGTGATGCAGATCAGCCAAATGTCGCCCAACAACACACTAGAATCCATGATCCGCGCACTGCGTACCGGTAATTATAGTGTTGTGATTGGCTGGTTGTCAGATGAACTCACAGTTGAAGAACATGAACGACTGGTTGTCGCTGCGCAAGAGGGTCATGCAATGGGGTTCATCATGCGTCCAGTGAGGAATACTGGTCAGCCAGGCAGACAACTTTCTGGGCTAAAAATTCACTCAAACGTGTATCATTAAATGAATTTAGGATTAATCCTGGAATTTTTTTTGCCCTGGTGGATGGCTTAATTTTTTAATGCCCGTTTTTGTTAAAATGCCTGTCTGATGCGGTCTCGCGACTTTTTTTGCCATATGAAATTCAACCCTACGTTGTTAAACATTGGGTACACAACCCTTTTTTTTCATATGCCTGACGGAGTTCACACTTGTAAGTTTCTAACTAAGTTGTAGACTTTACATCGCCAGGGGTGATCGGCTTTCGCTGCATGTATCAGCATAGTTAACAACAAGTCACGCCCCGGGTGAAGGATTTAACCGTGAGGTCTTTTGTACCTTCATGGCGAATTTTGGATGATAATGAGGCGCAAAAAATGAAAAAGACAGCTATCGCGATTGCAGTGGCACTGGCTGGCTTCGCTACCGTAGCGCAGGCCGCTCCGAAAGATAACACCTGGTATGCAGGTGCTAAACTGGGCTGGTCCCAGTATCACGACACCGGTTTCTACGGTAACGGTTTCAAAGGCAACAACGGTCCGGTTCGTAACGATCAACTGGGTGCTGGCGCGTTTGGTGGCTACCAGGTTAACCCGTACCTCGGCTTCGAAATGGGTTACGACTGGCTGGGCCGTATGGCTTACAAAGGCAGCGTTGATAACGGTGCTTTCAAAGCTCAGGGCGTTCAGCTGACTGCTAAACTGGGTTATCCGATCACTGACGATCTGGATATCTATACCCGTCTGGGTGGTATGGTTTGGCGTGCAGACGCTAAAGGCAACTACGCTTCTAACGGCGTTTCTCGCAGCGAACACGACACTGGCGTTTCCCCAGTATTCGCGGGCGGCTTAGAGTGGGCTGTTACTCGTGACATCGCAACCCGTCTGGAATACCAGTGGGTTAACAACATCGGCGACGCAGGCACCGTTGGTACCCGTCCTGATAACGGCATGCTGAGCTTAGGTGTTTCCTACCGCTTCGGTCAGGAAGATGTTGCTCCGGTTGTAGCTCCGGCCCCGGCCCCGGCTCCTGAAGTGACTACCAAGCACTTCACCCTGAAGTCTGACGTTCTGTTCAACTTCAACAAATCTACCCTGAAACCGGAAGGCCAGCAGGCTCTGGATCAGCTGTACACCCAGCTGAGCAACATGGATCCGAAAGACGGTTCCGCGGTTGTTCTGGGCTACACTGACCGTATCGGTTCTGATGCCTACAACCAGCAGCTGTCTGAGAAACGTGCTCAGTCCGTTGTTGATTACCTGGTGTCTAAAGGTATCCCGTCTAGCAAAATCTCCGCTCGTGGTATGGGTGAATCCAACCCGGTTACTGGCAACACCTGTGACAACGTGAAAGCTCGTGCAGCTCTGATCGACTGCCTGGGTCCAGATCGTCGCGTAGAGATCGAAGTTAAAGGCTACAAAGACGTAGTAACTCAGCCACAGGCTTAAGTTATCGCGTTAATAAAAAACCCCGCTGATGCGGGGTTTTTTTTGTATTAAATTCATGTTTAAAGCAACAAACCAGCGGAATACCAACACTCACTTTAGTTCTTAATTTAATGGCTACTCTTTACCCAGCAACACTTGCAAGTCATGCTTCAAACTGGACATTTTACTGGCATATTTTTCTTTATGTTCAGCATCCTCAATCAGCTGTACGATCGTTTCCGACAGGGTCATACCCCGCCTTTGTGCCAGACCTGCCAGCCGCTGCCAGACCATGAACTCCAGATCGATAGATTTTTTACGAGTATGCTGATGCTCCGCGTTAAAATGTCGCTTGCGACGTGCGCGTATAGTCTGCTTCATACGGTTCGCTAACTCTGGATTCATATGCTGCTCAATCCAGGTATTCACCAGAACAGGTTCATTTTCGAGCGTGAGTAAGACATCGACCGCAGCTTGTGCAGCGCTGGCTTCAATGTAGCGGGTTATCGGTTCACCTTCCCGGCACTTTTTTACCAGATATGTCCATTTCCAACCGCTTTCAAGATTTTCCAGTTGTTGATATTTCATTGCGATCTCAATGTGACCGTGTAACTCTTTTCAGGATATCAGTTTTTTCTTGATCTGCTGAGAATAAATCATCTTTCGTGATGTGGGTAGATTCGTTATCACTGCGACCAACGCAATCACTCGTGTGCTCAGACGCCGCATAATGTATAATCGCGCGTTTTACATCTGACTAAAAAACAGCGACTTTGACCATTACGAAACTTACCCGAAACGACCTCGCTCCTGATACGGAAAGTTATCAGGCGCTGTTTGCACAAGCCGACTTAGCACAAGCAGAGGCATCTCTCTCTGGCGAACTGCAACCCCGCTTATTCTATGCCCTGGAGCAACTTCTGGTGACTCCAGCCATTTCGCCGTTCATGCTGGTTAAAGCACCAGAAGAGCCAGAGTATCTGCAATGGTTGGCGAACGAAACTCGTACTTTACATCAACCATCTGAACCGCTTTATGGCGTACGTTATCAGATTGATGGTGGAAACATCACCAGCATCCCGGCACAAGCCGCAGAAGATAATTTCGCGAGCATCGCGCCGGTTGAAGCAGCCGACTGGGTAGAAGCAGAGCAACTCTTTGGCTGCGTACGCCAGTTTAATGGTGAAATTAGCCTGCAACCAGGTCTGGTTCATCGTGCCAACGGTGGTGTATTGATCATCTCCCTGCGCGCATTGCTGGCTCAGCCCCTGCTGTGGATGCGGCTAAAAAATATGATTACCCGCCAGCGTTTTGACTGGCTGTCAATCGATGAGTCCCGCCCTCTTCCGGTTAGCATCCCCTCAATGCCACTCAACCTGAAAGTCATTCTGGTTGGCGAGCGGGAATCACTAGCAGATTTCCAGGAGATGGAACCCGAGCTTTCTGCCCAGGCTATTTACAGCGAATACGAAGACAATTTACAAATTGTCGATGCCGACACCCTGAAACAATGGTGTCAGTGGGTCTGGCAAAACGCACACCAACTCGAACTACCTGGGTTAGCTGCCGAAACCTGGCCGCTGTTGATTCAGGAAGGTGCACGTTACACTGGCGATCAGGCTACCCTACCGCTGTGTTTGCTATGGATTGCGCGCCAGCTTAAGGAGGCGGCGGCCTTCTGTGAAGGTGAAGAGATTAGCGCCGAAGAGATGCAAACCATGCTGGAACGTCGTGAGTGGCGCGAAGGCTATCTCGCGGAGCGGATTCAGGACGAAATCCTACAAGAGCAAATCCTCATTGAGACCGAAGGCGAATGCATCGGCCAAATCAACGCGCTATCGGTTATTGAATTCCCAGGCCATCCGCGCGCATTCGGCGAACCGTCTCGCATTAGCTGCGTTGTTCACATTGGCGATGGTGAGTTTATTGACGTCGAACGCAAGGCTGAGTTGGGTGGCAATATCCATGCGAAAGGCATGATGATCATGCAGGCGTTTTTGATGGCTGAGCTGGAGCTTGATCAACAACTCCCCTTCACCGCCTCGTTAACCTTTGAGCAATCCTACAGTGAAGTGGATGGCGATAGCGCCTCCATGGCTGAACTGTGCGCATTAATCAGTTCGCTGGCCAATGTTCCCATTAACCAGAGTATTGCTATCACCGGCTCTGTCGATCAGTTTGGTCGTGTACAACCTGTTGGTGGACTCAATGAGAAAATTGAAGGTTTCTTTGCTATATGCCAGCAGCGTGGTTTAACCGGTAAACAGGGCGTCATTATTCCAGCCGCCAACGTCCGTCATCTGAGTTTGGCAAAGGAGCTACAACAAGCCGTTGCTGAGGAACAGTTCTTTATCTGGGCCATTGATGACGTCACTGAAGCATTATCCCTTCTGACCCAACTATTGTGGGATGGAGAAGGACAAACTTTACGGCAAACCATCCAGGAGCGGATTGCACAGGCGACACAACAAGAAGGTCGCCATCGCTTTCCGTGGCCGCTGCGCTGGTTAGGCGGTTCAGGTTCTAACTGATCGGACTTGTTCAGCGTACACGTGTTAGCTATCCTGCGTCCCGAACTCAAAATAAGGCTTACTGAAAACATGGTAGATAAACGCGAATCCTATACAAAAGAAGATCTTCTTGCCTCTGGCCGTGGGGAACTGTTTGGCGCTAAAGGCCCACAGTTACCAGCGCCAAATATGCTGATGATGGACCGCGTCATCAAGATGACCGAAACCGGTGGTAACTACGATAAAGGTTATGTTGAGGCAGAACTCGATATTAACCCTGACCTGTGGTTCTTCGGTTGCCACTTCATTGGCGATCCGGTTATGCCTGGCTGCCTGGGCCTGGATGCCATGTGGCAACTGGTTGGCTTCTACCTGGGCTGGTTAGGCGGCGAGGGTAAAGGGCGTGCGTTAGGCGTAGGTGAAGTTAAACTCACCGGCCAGGTACTGCCAACGGCTAAGAAAGTGACCTACCGCATTCATTTCAAACGCGTGATAAACCGTCGTTTGATTATGGGCCTGGCGGATGGTGAAGTACTGGTTGACGATCGTCTGATCTACACCGCAACCGATCTGAAAGTGGGTTTATTCCAGGACACCTCTGCGTTCTGATAAAACAGTGACACTTTAAAAGGCGAAGCCCCCGCACAGCGGAGGCTTCATTTTTAAAGAGACAGTCAGGCAATTTGCACCCTGTCCTCCATGGCTTCTCGCCAGCCTCCTAGCCACCAGGACCTTTGATTCAAGGTCTGATAAGGACACATTTCTTTCGATCTTCCGGTAATACCGGCTTGATATCCACGTTGATGTGCCCGTTCCAGGCGATCTCGTTTTTGTCTCTTCATGCCTCGTTTCCCTCATTCTTTGATCTGGTGGAAAAGAAAACAATGGTCACTAAATACGCAACCACGGTTAACGAATACCGCGAATCAGAGACAGCGTCAATGCGCAAAATTCACGCCATTGTCATATTTGTGAGCTACATGAAAGTTCATTTGTACAAAAAATGTGAACCGGCACAAGTTAACAAGCTGATGAGACAAATAAAAAAGCCGCTGCGATTTTGTTACCCGCAGCGGCTTTTTACTTTTATTAATTTTGCTTATGGCAGGCGATTCAACTCGCTGGCAATTGCAGTCGCTTCCTGAGTCCAGGCCTGAGCGAGGGTTTTAACCATTGCGTCATAACCATCCTGCTGTTGCTTAAGCTCAATGTTGAACGGACGCTTAATCAGCTGCCCCTGATGCTTCAACAACCACTCACCGCTAACGATCACCCGGCCATCGTAACGACCGTGAAATCCGCTAACGGACACGTTTAGCGTATCCTGCTCGCTCCCTAAAGGCTGAGAGGCCACCACCCAGCCCGGCAGCTGGTTGCTAAGATTCGCCACCAGCGTGGTACGCAGTTGCTGATCGAGCGGGCTCGCCCACAGATTGTTATTGGCGATCACATACTGGACGTCAGTGGTCTGGTAAACCACGCCATTACCCGCCAAATAATCAGGAATGCTGACTTGTTCAACCCACAGCAAATTTTTGCTTTGGTGAGCGGCGCTTTGTGCGCCACTCTGTACCACCGGAAGCTGGTAGTACGTTTTGCTCTCACCACCACTGCTGCACGCGGTCAGCGCGCATACTGCCGCCGCTATTAGCCATCTTTTCATTATTTCGCTCCCTTTGGCTGCGGATCTTTTTTATCCTTCGCCTCAAATACCAGCGCATTGCTCTTGTCGTTGAGCGTTTTCAGTACCGGTTGCAATTCACGAAGAACCTGATCCAGGCGCTGCATATCCGCCACCATCTTATTGTATGCCGCAGAGCCCGGCTGGAAGCCTTGCATACTACGATTCAGTTCACGCAATGTGCTCTGCATATCGCCCGGCAGCTGCTGCATGGACTGGCTTGAAGTTATCTTATTCAGGCTATCCAGCGTCGTTTGCACGTGCTGCATGGTCTTCTCGCTTTGCGCCAGCGTACTGGTTGCCTGCTCCAGCAGAGGATTAATCGGCAGATTGTTAATCTTATCCAGGGCATCCATCAGACGCTGCTGGATCTGCGCCAGGCCACCGCTCACAGTCGGTATGATCGGATAACCACCAAACTCCTGAATCTTGCCGCGCGCAGGCGCTTTCGGATAGAAGTCGAGATCGATATACAGCGCACCGGTTACCAAATTGCCCGTTTTGAGGGAACCACGCAGCCCACGATTCATCAGATCATCGATATGCTTGCGAATGTCTGGATCGCCGCCTAACTGAGTGATCAAACGTTCTGGTTCAATTCGCACTTCAACCGGGATGCGGTAATCGTCGTTTAGATTCTGTTTCAGCCCAGGGATAAAGAACGGCACTTTACCTACGGTTCCGAGGCGAATACCGCGAAACTCAACCGGTGCGCCAGGCTGCAGGCCGCGGATAGAATCTTTAAAGAACATCACGTAGTCGATATGCTGGGTAAAGACCGAATCCTGAATGCTTCGTTGATCGTCGAAAAGGTGATATTCGGTTTTATTCGCTACCGGCTCTCCTAACGGTAACCCCTCAGGAATATCAAAGCTGACGCCGCCGCCAAACAGAGTTGACAGCGATCCCATTTCAACACGCATACCCGCAGCGGTAAGATCCACCGCGATACCGCTGTCTTTCCAGAAACGCACGTTGTTGGTCACCAGACGATCGTTTGGCGCGCTGATAAACAGCTGGTAGGTGATATTGCGTTTTTGCGCATCAAAGGTGCTGGTTTCGACTGAACCGACGCGATAACCCCGAAAGAGCACCGGATCGCCAGGAGAAAGCTGACCCGCTTTACTGCTTTCCAGTAAAATGCGAATGCCTTTAGCGTCAGGGGAAGCCAAAGGGGGTGAATCCAGCAGCGGATATTGCGCAGGCACAGAGCCTTTAGAGCCAGGCTGCAATTCGATATAAGCACCGGATAATAACGTGCCTAGCCCGCTAATTCCTTCACGCCCGACCTGCGGTTTGACCACCCAAAAAACCGAATCCTTATGTAGCAATTTTTCCATGCCTGAATTCAGCCGGGCTTTAATTTCTACGTGAGTCAGGTCATCAGTCAGCGTTGCGCTTTCTATCACGCCAACATCAACGCTACGGCTTTTAATTCGGGTTTTACCCCCTTCAATACCTTCAGCATTGGTGGTGATTAACGTCACCTCCGGCCCCTGATGGCTATAGTGATAAAATAGAATCCATGCGCCGATAAGCGCCGTGACTATTGGGAAGATCCACACCGGTGACCAGTTCTTCACCTTTTGCACTTTCGCTTCTCCGCTCTTATTTTCCATGCTGCAGTCTTTCCTCATGGCTTGGATCTGGCTCACGGTCCCACAACAAACGAGGGTCAAACGTCATGGCCGAGAACATTGTCATAACAACGACCAGCGCAAACATCACCGCTCCGATCGCCGGATAGATATTCATCAATCCGCCGATGCGCACCAGAGCTGAGAGGACTGCGATGACAAAAACATCGATCATCGACCAGCGGCCGACGAATTCGACAACTTCATAAATCAGGTGCATGCGCTCAGAGTCACGCGATCCTTTGCCGCTGGCATTCCAGCACAGCCAGCCAATAGCGATCATTTTTAACGTTGGCACCATAATGCTGGCGATAAATATCACCATCGCCACCGGATATGATCCCTCGCTCCACAGCAGGATCACCCCCGCCATAATGGTGGAGGGCATTTTATCGCCCAGCAGATCGGTAATCATGATCGGCAGAATATTGGCTGGCATATAGAGGATTATCGACGTCATCAGCAGCGCCAGCGTCCATTGCAGACTGTTTTTACGTCGAGCGGTTCCTTTGGTATGACAGCGCGGGCATACGGCTTCGTCAACGGGTAAAACTGCCGTACAGCATGAGCATGAACGCAGTCCCTGGCGAAGGCCGGAAACACCGACTTTCAATGGCTGTTTAATCAACGGCATTGGCGCAATGTCGTCCCACAGCCAACGGCGGTCCACGCACTGGAATGTGCGTAGCTGCAATACGCAAAACATACACCAGGGAATAAAGCTTAAACCGATACCAATATCACCGTAGGCCATCAGCTTAACAAAGCTGACCAGGACTCCGGCGAGGAAGATTTCCGCCATTCCCCAGGTTTTGAGGTGAAACAGGATCCGTGCCAGAAATGCTTTTAGGCCGGAAGGAATGCGTACACGGTTTACCAGCAGCAGGATGGTGATAAGGCAGAAAGCCGGCACCAGTTGCACAAAGAGTAAAAAGAAGGTGCCAAGGCTGGCGTAATCCTCGGTAAAAAGAACATTAGGGATTTCCAGCAGCTCAATTTCGCTACTGATGCCACCGACCTTCATGTAGATGAAAGGAAACAGGTTTGCCAGCAGCAGCATAAACAATGCGACCAGCGCATAGGCAGTGGGACGCTGCCGAGGCGCGTCCCACGAAGTCGTCAATGTCGTTCCGCAGCGCGGACACGCAGCTTTCTGGCGATGCTCCAGCTGCGGCAAAGCCACCAGCAGATCACATTGTCGGCACAGAATATGCCGCGCAGCATGATGATGATCGCACATGAAAACTCCTCAGCTTATGCGCCGTTTTTTAATCCTTCAAGATATTCCCAGCGTTCGAAGGCAGTTTCCAGCGCCTGCTCCGCTTCGCTCATCTGCGCCAGCACCTGCTGCGTATGATCATGCGACTGACCAAAGAAAGAAGGATCGGCAACCTGCTCCTGCAGAGTCTGCAATTGGGCCTCAAGCTCTTCCAGTTTCTGCGGCAGTTGTTCCAGTTCGCGCTGCAGGTTATAGCTTAGTTTGCTGGCCGCGCGTTTGACACTTTCTGCTTTCGGTTGAGCAACTTCTACCGTTTTTTTGGCAACTGACTGCTTTTGTGCCAGATACTGAGATTGCTGACCTCGGGCATCGTGATAACCGCCAACATATTGACCAATTCTCCCTTCCCCTTCAAAGATCCAGCACTCGGTTACGGTGTTATCAACAAACTGACGGTCGTGGCTGACCAGCATCACGGTGCCCTGATAGCCGTCGACTAACTCTTCCAACAGTTCCAGGGTTTCGACATCCAGATCGTTTGTCGGTTCATCGAGGATCAACAGGTTACTGGGCTTGAGGAACAGGCGCGCCAGCAGCAGACGGTTACGCTCACCGCCGGACAGTGCACGCACTGGCGTCATGGCGCGTTTTGGATGGAACATAAAGTCCTGCAGGTAGCCCAGTACATGGCGCGGTTTGCCGTTTACCATCACTTCCTGTTTGCCTTCCGCCAGGTTGTCCATCACCGTTTTGTCCGGGTCAAGCTCTGCACGGTGTTGGTCGAAATAGGCAACTTCCAGCTTGGTACCCACGTGGATACGCCCGCTATCTGCCTTCAGCTGGCCGAGCATCAGTTTCAACAGCGTGGTTTTACCACAGCCGTTCGGACCAATCAGCGCAATCTTATCACCGCGCTGGATCTGGGCGGTAAAATCCTTCACCAGCACCTTGCCATCAACCTGGTAGTTAACGTTCTCCATTTCGAAGACAATTTTGCCCGAACGCGCGGCCTCTTCGACCTGCATCTTCGCACTACCCATCACTTCACGACGCTCACCGCGTTCGCGGCGCATCGCTTTCAATGCGCGCACGCGCCCTTCATTACGGGTACGACGGGCTTTAATCCCCTGACGGATCCAGACTTCTTCCTGCGCCAGCTTGCGGTCGAATTCAGCATTCTGTAGGTCTTCAACGCGCAGCGCTTCTTCTTTATCTAACAAATATTGATCGTAATTGCCTGGATAGGTCACCAGCTTACCGCGATCGAGATCGACAATCCGCGTCGCCATATTGCGAATAAAGGAACGGTCGTGCGAGATAAAAATAATGGTGCCTTTGAACATCTTCAGGAAACCTTCCAGCCAGTCGATAGTTTCGATATCGAGGTGGTTAGTCGGTTCATCCAGCAGCAGCACGCGCGGCCCGCTGACCAGTGCGCGCCCCAGGGCCGCCTTACGCAGCCAGCCACCGGAGAGCGAGGAGAGCTCGGCGTTAGGATCCAGATTGAGCTGCTCAAGCACTTCATTAATACGGCTATCCAGCTGCCAGAGCCCTAAATTATCAAGCTGCTCCTGAAAGCGTGCCAGTTCGTTTAAGTTCTTGTCGCTCGGGTCGGTCATCACCAGTTGTGAAGCATCATGATAGCCTTTGAGGTAGGCCGCCTGTTCGGCAATCCCTTCCGCAACGAAGTCGTAAACGGTTCCGGTAATGTTACGCGGCGGATCCTGCTGCAGACGCGCGACAACCAGATCCAGCTCATAAATAATGCGCCCGTCATCAAGACCCTGTTCACGGTTGAGGATCTTCATCAGAGTCGATTTACCCGCACCGTTACGCCCTACCAGGCACACGCGTTCGTTATCTTCGATATGCAGTTCAGCATTATCCAGCAGCGGCGCATCGCTGAATGAAAGCCAGGCGCCGTGCATACTAATTAATGACATTCTTTATTCCTTTCAGGCTGAGGTGATCAGCCAGCAGTTGTGAATCTGACGGTTGCGGGCAAAATCTTGAGATTGCGTTTTTTGCGTAATCTCCTGCGCCTTCAGGCCCAGTTGCGCTAACCCGTCATGATCCATACGGAAACCGCGTTTGTTGTTCGAGAACATAATCGTGCCGCCTTTACGCAGAAGACGTTTTAGATCGGTCATCAGACGCAGATGGTCGCGCTGTACGTCAAACGCGTCTTCCATGCGCTTAGAGTTAGAGAAGGTCGGCGGATCAATGAAGATCAGATCAAACTGTTCGGTGCTCTCACGTAGCCAGCCCAGTACATCGGCCTGCATCAAACGATGCGCGCGACCGGTTAAGCCGTTGAGGCGCAGGTTGCGCTCCGCCCATTCGAGATAAGTGCGCGACATATCGACCGTCGTGGTAGAGCGCGCGCCGCCGAGGCCTGCATGTACGCTCGCGCTGCCGGTGTAGGCGAAAAGATTGAGGAAGTCCTTGCCTTTGCTCATCTCACCCAGCATGCGACGAGCAATGCGGTGGTCAAGGAACAGGCCAGTATCCAGGTAGTCGGTCAGATTGACCCACAGACGCGCGTTATACTCCTGCACTTCAAGGAAATCACCCTTCTCAGCCATTTTCTGATACTGGTTTTTCCCTTTCTGCCGTTCACGGGTTTTTAGCACCAGCTTATTCGGTGCAATCCCCAGCACGGCAATCGTGGCGGCGATAATATCAAACAGACGCTGACGCGCTTTGTGTGCGTCCACGGTTTTCGGCGGAGCATACTCCTGCACCACCACCCACTCGCCGTAGCGGTCAATGGCTACGTTATATTCCGGGAGGTCGGCATCATAAAGGCGATAGCACTCGATACCTTCCTGACGTGCCCACTTCTCATATTTTTTCAGGTTCTTACGCAGACGGTTGGCGAAATCTTCCGCCAGCGTCGCGGTTTTTCCGCCCTCGCTTTCGGCGAGATGATAGTTCTTCTGCACACAGTCTAGCGGGCCGTTTTTGGCTTTGAACTGCTTATCAGCGCGTAATTGCAAACAGCTGAGCAGATCAGGCGAGGCGCTGAACAAAGAGAGGTTCCAACCGCCGAACTGATTTTTCATGATCCGGCCCAGCAGGCTATGCAGAGCAATCAGCGCCGGTTCGCTCTCCAGACGCTCGCCGTATGGCGGGTTACTGATAACCGTACCGTAAGGCCCTTTCGGCAGCGGATTGTCCAGTTTGGCAACATCTTTAACCTCGAACGTCACCAGTTCGCCAATGCCAGCACGACGGGCGTTGCTGCGCGCACGTTCAATCACCCGCGCATCAATGTCAGAACCGTAGAAACGGGATTCATACGCCGCCAGACCCTGACGGGCGCGGGTTTGCGCTTCGGCTTTCACCTCTTTCCAGATAGCATCATCGTGCTGCGCCCAGCCGCCAAAGCCCCAATGACCGCGGTGTAAACCCGGCGCACGGTCGGTTGCCAGCATAGCAGCTTCAATCAGCAGCGTGCCGGAGCCGCACATCGGATCAAGCAGCGGTGTCCCCGGAGCCCAACCTGAACGCATCACGATAGCCGCAGCCAGGCTCTCTTTGATCGGCGCCATACCGGTGCCATCGCGGTAGCCGCGCAGATGCAAACCCTCGCCGCTAAGATCTAAAGAAATATGTGCGGTTTCTTTATTCAGCCAGACGTTGATGCGCAGATCGGGGCTTTCACGATCGACATTAGGACGCGGCAGATTCTTACGCGTAAAGCTATCAACAATGGCATCTTTGACCTTCAATGCGCCGTACTGACTGTTACGAATCTCTTCGTTAAGCCCGCTAAAGTGCACGGCGAAAGTGGCGTCTGGGGTGAAAATCTCCGTCCATGGAATGGCCTGTACGCCGAGGTAAAGGTCCAGATCGCTATACACGCTGCACTGACCCAGCGGCAGCATGATCCGCGAAGCCAGCCGACTCCACATCAGGCTTTGATACAGCAGGCGCGTATCTCCCTGAAAATGGACCCCGCCCTGGACTACCTGGCAGTCCACCGCGCCAAGCCCTTCCAGTTCAGTTTTTAACAGCTCTTCAAGCCCACGAGCCGTACTGGCAAACAGAGAATTCATATCGTCACTTTTACTAAAAGAAAATTGGTGCGCATTATAGCCAATATGTGCCCTATGTCATAAAGTTAAAGGCTTATTTTTGAACCCAGGGGCAGCGTATGGTAACGCTTTCGCGACTTTTTATTCATCCCGTTAAATCGATGCGGGGAATTGGCGTGAGTCACGCCTACGCAGGCATCAGTGGTCTGGCCTTCGATCGTATATTTATGGTGACGGAAACCGATGGCACCTTCATTACCGCTCGTCAGTTTCCACAAATGGTTAAGTTTATCCCCGCTCCGCTCCACGATGGCCTCCATCTGACGGCCCCGGACGGCAGCAGCGCGATGGTGCTCTTCAGCGATTTCGCCCCGCAGCAAGAACCAACTGAAGTCTGGGGCAACCATTTTACTGCCCTGGTTGCGCCGGCGTCAGTTAACCAGTGGTTAAGCGGCTTCTTTAATCGTAGCGTTCAGCTTCGCTGGCTGGGGCCACAACTCAGCCGTCGGGTGAAACGCCATGATGCCGTTCCCCTCTCCTTCGCCGATGGTTTTCCCTACCTTTTAGCGAATGAAGCCTCCCTGCGCGATTTACAAAATCGCTGCCCAGCCAGCGTAAGCATAGAACAATTTCGCCCGAATATGCTGGTCACTGGCGCGACGGCCTGGGAGGAAGATACCTGGAAAGTCGTACGTATCGGCGAGGTTGTTTTTGATGTGGCAAAACCGTGCAGCCGCTGCGTGTTTACGACCGTCAGCCCGGAACGCGGACAAAAGCACCCTTCTGGTGAACCCTTAACCACACTGCAAGGTTTTCGCACTGCGCTGGATAACGGTGATGTCGATTTCGGTCAGAATATAATCGCCCGTAATAGCGGCGTGATCCGCGTAGGTGATGAATTGGAAGTACTGGCCCGAGGACCGGCAAAAGCCTACGGCGCCGGCGATAGCGACGATACGCGGATGCCCGATGCTCAACAGGACGCAACGGTAGAGATTGAGTGGCAAGGGTTAAGTTTTACCGGCAACAATCAGCAAATTTTGCTGGAGCAGTTGGAGCAACAGGGGATCCGCGTTCCTTATTCCTGCCGGGCGGGCATTTGCGGCAGCTGCCGCATCCGACTGGAAGAAGGAGAAGTTAGTGCGCTGAAGAAAAATGCGATTGGTACAGATGGCACCATTCTGTGCTGCAGTTGCGTGCCAAAAACCGCACTACGGCTAGCGCCTTAAACTGCCTGGCCCAGGCTGTAGCTGGCTGCACCCGGCGCTGGCTGCAACCGGTCATTCATGATTTTAATCACGTCGCCAAGCTGCATAACCCGCCCGGCAAGCGTCAGGCCGGGCTGCGCTAAAAGACATAATGCCGCGTTTTCACCAGCTTCAACCACCAACAGATTCACCTGCTGCCCGGTATCGCTAAGCCAGGCGCTGGCAGCATCGCCGCCGCCGGGCTGCCAGCACTCTTCATGGGTAGTGAAATGCCAGCTTTTCGGCATCTGCGGCTTGAGAAAGCGAATAGCGACCAGCGCATTCAATACTAATTCAGCGCGCTGCTCTTTTGATAATTCAAGGTCGCGGCATTTTTCTTCAAATGAAAAATAAAGCGCGGCATCATCGACGCAAAATCCGGACGGAGCAAAGGCGTCGGGGGTCAGCATTCGGCGTGCGAAACGTGAACGAAATAACATGCCATTAGCCAAATCGAGCATCATACGATCGTGCTCTTCATCGTAATACCAACGCCAATTATCGTCAGGTTTAATCCGCATTTCTTCCCCCGTCCTCTATCACTTCCATCTGTAATTAACAGGTAAACTGCTACAGAATATTTCCAAAATTAAGAAAAGACTAAAATGTCTAAATAAGCAACAATGAAGGAATATAAAACAACCAGGGCTATAAATAAAGCCCTGGTAGGATATAAGAAGGGAAAAGATTAGATATGGGTAACAATTTCTTTAATCAGTGGCGGACCTTTAAAAATAAATCCGGAATAAATCTGCACCAATGTAGCGCCCGCAGCAATCTTTTCACGCGCTGCAATCACCGAGTCAATACCACCAACTCCGATAATGGGCAGGCGGCCCTGTAATTCCGCTGAAAGCATACGGATAATTTCTGTACTCTTCAGCTGTAAAGGACGACCGCTAAGCCCGCCAGTTTCGTCGCAATTTTTCATGCCCTGAACCAGCGACCGATCCAACGTGGTATTAGTCGCAATCACCCCATCAATATTATGCCGAACCAGACTATCGGCAACCTGGATCAATTCCTCAACAGAAAGATCCGGCGCGATCTTCACCGCCACGGGGACATATTTCTGGTGCTTCTCTTGCAGTTCGCGTTGCTTATTTTTAATACCGGAAAGTAAATCATCCAGCGCATCACCGTATTGCAAAGTACGCAGGCCAGGGGTATTCGGCGAAGAGATATTAATGGCGATATATCCGGCGTAGGCATAGATTTTATCCATACAAATCAGATAATCATCTTTGCCTTGTTCAACTGGGGTATCTTTATTTTTACCAATGTTAATCCCCAGGATCCCGTCAAAATGGGCCTTTTTCACGTTCTCAACCAGGTTATCAACGCCGTGGTTATTAAAGCCCATTCGGTTGATCAAACCTTCGGCATCGACCAGACGGAAGATCCTCGGCTTATCGTTGCCCGGCTGCGGACGCGGCGTCACGGTACCAATTTCAATTGAGCCAAAACCCATTGCGCCGAGCGCATCAATGCACTCGCCATTTTTATCCAGCCCGGCGGCCAGACCCAGCGGATTCTTAAATGTGAGCCCCATGCAGGTTACCGGCTTTGTCGGTACCTTCTGGCGAACCAACATTTCCAGCGGTGTGCCTGAAACACGGCGTAGTTGTTGAAAGGTTACTTCATGAGCGCGCTCAGGATCGAGCTGAAAAAGGGCTTTACGAACGAAGGGGTAGTACATGAACTCTCCTGGATTCCCGGTGTGCAAACCGGGGGCGTATTATGTGCGATCCACCCCGGAAAGGGAATTGACCTGCGACAAAAAATCGCATCTCAGACGCAAACGTTTACTTTTATCTCCCTCTTTATGCACTTTCTGACAATTCAACGCTGGATAAATCATTTAGGGAAATAAAAGCGCTCTGTCACACTGCAGCTAAATGTTATCAATTATAGATAAATGAAAATATTTAGTTATAAGGAGAGAGTATGCGAGTCATAACACTTGCGGGTAGCCCGCGTTACCCTTCCCGCTCCAGCGCGCTTCTGGAATACGCCAGAGAGACACTCTCCGCTGCGGATATCGAAGTCTGCCACTGGCATCTGCAAAATTTTGCCCCGGAAGACCTGCTCTACGCACGCTTTGATAACCCCGCTCTGCATGCGCTGAATGAACAGCTTGCTGGTGCGGACGGGCTGATTATCGCCACCCCGGTTTATAAAGCCTCTTTTTCCGGCGCGTTGAAGACGCTACTCGACCTGCTGCCAGAGCGTGCGCTGGAAGGCAAAATCGTTCTGCCGCTGGCTACTGGCGGGACTATCGCGCATATGCTGGCGGTCGATTACGCCTTAAAACCGGTACTCAATGCGTTGAAAGCCCAGGAGATCCTTCATGGCGTCTTTGCTGATGATAGTCAGGTGACAGATTATCAACATAAACCGCAATTTACCCCAAACCTGCAAGGTCGACTCGACCTGGCGTTGGAAACCTTCTGGCAGGCACTTCATCGCCCCAGTAGCCGGGCTCCGGCGCTGAAAAGCTTGCAACGGGTAGAGCATGTTTAAAGGCTAACGTTGACGCTCACACGGAAATAAAAGGAACACATCATGGCGACCCTTTCGCAAAAATTCCTGATACGCGTGGCCCCCTGGCTTCTGCCGGTGGGCAGCGTGATTATCTGGCAATTCGCCTCTTCGATGGGCTGGCTATCCACCCGCATTTTGCCGTCGCCGGAAGGGGTACTGAAGGCTTTCTGGACGCTCTCCGCCAGCGGTGAACTTTGGCAACATCTGGCGATAAGCTCATGGCGAGCATTGATTGGTTTCAGCATCGGTGGATCCATTGGCCTGGTTCTGGGATTAATCAGCGGCCTGTCGCGCTGGGGTGAACGCCTGCTGGATACCTCCATTCAGATGCTGCGTAATGTGCCGCATCTTGCGCTGATCCCGCTGGTTATCTTGTGGTTCGGTATCGATGAGAGCGCCAAAATCTTCCTCGTGGCGCTGGGGACGATGTTCCCAATTTATATCAATACCTGGCACGGGATCCGCAACATCGACAGAGGACTGGTCGAGATGGCCCGTAGCTACGGTTTATCCGGCGTTGCTCTGTTCCGTCATGTGATCCTCCCCGGCGCACTCCCCTCTATTATGGTCGGCATTCGCTTTGCGCTTGGCCTGATGTGGTTAACGCTGATTGTTGCCGAAACTATCTCTGCTAACGCCGGTATCGGCTACCTGGCGATGAACGCCCGAGAGTTTCTGCAAACCGATGTCGTGGTGGTTGCCATTATTCTTTATGCCATTCTCGGCAAACTGGCCGACTTCAGCGCCCAGCTTCTGGAACGCGTCTGGCTGCGCTGGAATCCGGCTTATCACCTTCAGGAGGCTAACGCATGACGACTGCGCGTCTTAATCCGGGGATCCCGCTGCTGCTTAACGGCGTGAGCAAGCGTTATGGTAGCAACACGATCCTGAATGAACTCGATCTTCATATTCCCACCGGGCAATTCGTCGCGGTGGTTGGGCGCAGCGGTGGTGGTAAGAGTACCCTGCTGCGGTTGCTGGCCGGGCTGGAAAAGCCCAATGGCGGTCAGCTGCTGGCAGGCTCAACGCCACTGGCGCAGATTCAGGACGATACCCGCATGATGTTCCAGGATTCGCGCCTGCTGCCGTGGAAAACGGTTATCGACAATGTTGGCCTCGGGCTGAAAGGCCAGTGGCGTGAGGCTGCGCTTAAGGCGCTGGCGAGCGTCGGTCTGGAGGATCGCGCCAGTGAATGGCCTGCGGCGCTTTCCGGCGGGCAGAAACAGCGTGTGGCGCTGGCCCGTGCGTTAATTCATCGCCCTGGATTATTACTGCTTGATGAGCCGCTGGGTGCGCTGGACGCGTTAACTCGCCTGGAAATGCAGGATCTGATCGTTTCGCTGTGGCAGGAGCATGGATTTACCGTCCTGCTGGTGACCCATGACGTCAGCGAGGCGGTGGCCATGGCCGATCGCGTTTTGCTAATTGAAGAAGGGAAAATTGGCCTGGATCTGCTGGTAGATATTCCTCGGCCCAGACGCACAGGCTCAGCGAAGCTGGCCGAACTGGAAGCGGAAGTATTGAATCGGGTGATGCAGCGCGGCAAGAGTGAATCCTCGCCGCGCTTAGTGAGTCACGGTTAACGACTGCGACGTTTCCCCGCTCGCACTGTGCTTCGCGGGGCTACAGGTTTGGACTCGCGCTGGCGTTACGCCAGCGCTTTGCTGATTTTCTCGAACAGATCCCCGGAAAGATTCTCCAGGCCTTTCAACTGCTCCAGCGCCGCGCGCATCAGCGCCTGACGCTTCTCATCATAGCGTTTCAGGCGAATCAACGGCTCAATCAGACGTGAGGCAACCTGCGGATTGCGGCTGTTCAGTTCAGTCAGCATCTCAACCAGGAACTGATAGCCGCTACCGTCTTCAGCGTGGAATGCCGCCGGGTTGCTGCCGGCAAAAGCACCAATCAGCGAACGGATGCGGTTCGGGTTGCTCAGACTAAATGAACGATGATTCAGCAAGCTACGTACCGTCTCCAGCACGTTATCCGCCGGGCTGGTGGACTGCAGGATAAACCATTTGTCCATCACCAGGCCGTCCTGGTGCCATTTGTCGTCATACTCCTGCATCAGGGCATCGCGGCACGGCAGCTGAGCCGCGACTGCCGCCGACAGCGCTGCCAGCGCATCGGTCATGTTGTCGGCATGATGATACTGCGCGGTAACCAGCTTATCCGCCAGCTCCGCATCGCCAAACGCCAGATAACGCAGACAGGTATTACGCAGAGCGCGCTTGCCGATATCGGCATGTTCAACGCGATAGCTGTCGAGCTTATTGGCGTTGTAAATCACCAGGAACTCGTCTGCCAGCTCTTTCGCCAACGTACGGGTGAGCGCCTCGCGCACCGCCGAGATAGCGATCGGGTCAATAGTCGCGAACAGCTCGGCGATTTCGTTGGCTGAAGGCAGGGTCAAAATCTCTGCCGCCAGCGCCGGATCGATCTTCTCATCCAGCAGAATTGCCCGGAATGCATCGGCAACGTGGACAGGCAACGACAGCGGTTGTCCCTGCTGATGGCGGTTAACGTTGAGCTTGATATAAGTCGCCAACAGGCTCTGTGCCGCATCCCAACGGGAGAAATCGTTACGCGCGTGGCGCATCAGGAAAGTGAGCTGCTGATCGCTCCACTTGTACTCCAGTTTCACTGGCGCAGAGAATTCACAAAGCAGCGCGGGTACCGGCTGGAAGTAAACGTTATCGAAAACAAAGGTCTGCTCCGCCTGGGTCACATTCAGCACGTGATGTACCGGATGACCGCCTTTCTGCAACGGAATCACTTTTCCTTCGTTATCATAAAGTTCAATGTCGAACGGAATGTGCAGCGGCAGCTTCTCTGCCTGTTCAGACGTCGGCGGCGTGCGCTGGCTGATGGTCAGCGTGTACTGTTCCGTTTCCGGGTTGTAATCGTCATGAACGGCGACAATCGGCGTACCGGACTGGCTATACCAGCGGCGGAAGTGGGACAGGTCAACATTGGAAGCATCCTCCATCGCCTGAACAAAATCGTCGCAGGTGGCGGCGCTGCCGTCGTGGCGTTCAAAGTACAGCTGCATCCCTTTCTGGAAATTCTCTTCACCCAGCAGAGTGTGCAGCATACGAATCACTTCCGCACCCTTCTCATACACCGTCAGGGTGTAGAAGTTGTTCATTTCGATAACCATATCCGGGCGGATCGGATGCGCCATCGGGCTGGCGTCTTCAGCGAACTGCATACCGCGCATGGTGCGCACATTATTGATGCGGTTAACCGCTCGCGAGCCAAGGTCAGAGCTGAACTCCTGATCGCGGAAAACGGTCAGGCCTTCTTTCAGGCTGAGCTGGAACCAGTCGCGGCAGGTCACGCGGTTGCCGGTCCAGTTATGGAAATATTCATGGCCAATAACGCGTTCGATATCCAGATAGTCTTTATCGGTCGCGGTATCGGTACGCGCCAGCACGTATTTGGAGTTAAAGACGTTAAGCCCTTTGTTCTCCATCGCCCCCATGTTAAAGAAGTCGACGGCGACAATCATATAGATGTCGAGGTCATACTCGAGACCAAAGCGCGTTTCGTCCCACTTCATGGAGTTTTGCAGCGAGGTCATCGCCCACGGGGCGCGGTCAAGGTTGCCGCGGTCAACGTACAGTTCCAGCGCCACTTCGCGCCCGGAGCGGGTTTTGAAGGTATCGCGCAGGACATCGAAATCACCAGCCACCAGCGCAAACAGGTAGCACGGTTTCGGGAACGGATCCTGCCACTGAATCCAGTGGCGACCGTTTTCCAGCTCGCCCTGAGCCACGCGGTTACCGTTAGAGAGCAGGAACGGATATTTTGTTTTATCGGCGATGATTTTGGTGGTGAAGCGCGCCAGAACGTCCGGGCGGTCCAGATACCAGGTAATATGGCGGAAACCTTCCGCTTCGCACTGGGTACACAGCGCTTCACCCGACTGATACAGCCCTTCCAGCGCGGTATTGGCCGCCGGGCTAATTTCGTTGACGATGGTCAGGGTGAAATGTTCCGGCAACCCGCAAATTACCAGCTGGTTATTTTCTTCCTTGTAGTCGCTCCACGGTTGGCCATCAACCAGCAGAGAGACCAACGTCAGGTCTTCGCCATCCAGACGCAATGGCACATCAGACGTAGCCGCGTGGCGGGAGACCTTGCTCTCAGCCGTAACAACGGTTTTCGCGGCATCCAGGTCAAAGGTCAAATCAATATCGCTAATCAGATAATCCGGCGCACGGTAGTCGTGGCGGTATTTGGCTTGGGGCTGTTGTGTCATAAAAAAACCTTTAGCGTGTCCTGTAAAGTGTCGACTCAGTCTATTCCTGTTGCGCAAATCTCGCTATGCAGAATCTTCATCTTTTCAATGCCAAACATGAAAATTGCTACATTTTGATAACATGAGAGGCACGAAATGCACTCGACCAGGCGCAAAGCTTGTGGTGTGATGCGTGTTCAATATATTAAACTAGGCCTCGCAAATGACCGTCAGCGTCGTCATCAGCCGTCGCCGCGGGACAGAGTCGGGTATTACAGGTATACTTCGGCTCCTTTTACCGCTTTGGTTTTGATGGAAACGCTCCAGTGAGAGGATGCTACTGCGCACCATGACCCAATTCACTTCTCCTGTACTGCACTCGCTGCTTGATACGGATGCCTACAAGCTGCACATGCAGCAGGCTGTCTTCCACCGCTACAATGATGTACAGGTCGCGGCAGAGTTCCGCTGCCGTGGGGACGATTTGCTCGGCATCTATGCCGATGCGATTCGCGAACAGGTTGAGACGATGCGCGGCCTGAAGTTACAGGACGATGAATATCACTGGTTGTCGAGCCTGCCCTTCTTTTCGCAAGACTACCTCGACTGGCTGCGCGACTTCCGCTATGACCCGCGCCAGGTTTCCGTCACTAATGATAACGGTAAGCTCAATATTCGCCTCTCAGGCCCATGGCGTGAAGTTATCATGTGGGAAGTTCCGCTGCTGGCGGTGATAAGCGAGCTGGTCCATCATTATCGTTCACCTGAAATTAGCGTTGATTTAGCGCTGGAAACCCTCGAGCAAAAGCTTATCGATTTCAACCATTTCACCGCGGATATTGATATGTCCGGCTTCCGCCTGATGGATTTCGGTACCCGCCGCCGATTTTCGCGCGAAGTGCAGCAGGCCATTGTTAAGCGCTTGCAGCAGGAGACATGGTTTGTCGGCACCAGCAACTACGATCTGGCGCGTCGTCTGGACCTGACGCCGATGGGAACCCAGGCGCATGAATGGTTCCAGGCGCATCAGCAAATCAGCCCAAATCTTGCCAGTAGCCAACGCGCCGCTCTCGCCGCCTGGCTGGAAGAGTATCCTGACCAGTTGGGTATCGCCCTGACCGACTGCATTACAATGGATGCTTTCCTGCGTGATTTCGGCCCGGAATTTGCGACCCGCTATCAGGGACTACGCCATGATTCCGGAGATCCGGTTGAATGGGGCGAGAAAGCAATTGCCCACTACCAAAAACTGGGCATTGACCCGCTAAGTAAAGTGTTGGTGTTTTCCGATAATCTCGACCAGACGAAAGCGGTCGACTTATATCGCCACTTCTCATCGCGGGTGAATCTGAGCTTTGGTATCGGTACCCGTCTGACCTGCGATATTCCGCAGGTTAAGCCGCTGAATATCGTTATCAAGTTAGTGGAGTGCAACGGTAAGCCGGTGGCGAAACTTTCCGACAGTCCGGGGAAAACCATTTGTCACGATAAAGCGTTCGTGCGCGCGCTGCGCAAGGCGTTTGACCTGCCGCCGATTAAAAAAGCCAGTTAAGTTCAAAAAGGAAAATACATCCGCAACTGCGGACGTATCAGATTACTGACAAAGTGAGCTTTTCTGGAATTGCCAGGCGGCGCTTCGCTTGCACGGGCCGACGGAAAACTCATAACCTGATGACATTATGGTTTTTGTAGGCCGGGTAAGGCGTTAGCCGCCACCCGGCAGAAATGCGAACACCATAGCTAAAGCAGGTTTGTCATCAGTCTCGTATTTGTTATTAATTGCGGTTTATTGCGGCAAACGGGTTCGGATAACTTCGGCAAAATATTCCGCACCGGTTAGTAAAATCTCATCATTAAAATCGTAACAGGCGTTATGCAACGGAATATTTCCTTTAGCATCTGACTCATCGCCATTGCCTAAAAAGACAAAGCACCCGGGTATCGCCTGCAAAAAAGCGCCAAAATCTTCAGAAATCATCATTTGCTGTACATTACCATCGACATTTTTTTCCCCTACTACCCCTCTGGCTGCATTAACCGCCACGTCCACGCAGGACTGCCAGTTAACCGTCGGCGCAAATTCATGGGTATAAGAAAACTCACATTGCGCACCGTGCATAGCACAAATTGCCTCGCTAATAGTACGCATCCGCTCCTCCAGTAGTTTCTGCACCTGTGGAGAATAGCTACGGGTATCGCCTTTAATTTCAACATGAGTTGGTATTGCGTTACGAATGCCGTCGGTATGCAGTTCGGTACAAGAAACTACTGCCGGAACGTTGGGATCCATATTCCGGGAGACAATGGTTTGTAGCGCAAGAATAATTTCTGCAGCGATAACCAGCGGGTCTTTGCTCATATGCGGACGCGCGGCATGCGAACCCTGCCCTTTAATGCGAATAACAAAATTGTCTTCACTGGCCATGATTCCACCGACGCGTGTCGCAATGGTCCCGGCTTTCATCCCCGGCATATTGTGCAGACCGTAAATTTCCTGAATACCAAATTTTTCCAGAAGCCCATCATCTATCATCGCTCTGGCACCGTAGCCCGGTTCTTCCGCAGGCTGGAAGACAAAACACACTGTGCCGTTAAAGTTTTTCCGTTGCAGCAATAGCTGCGCCGCCCCCAGCGCGATACAGGTATGACCATCGTGACCGCAGCCATGCATTCTTTCAGATCTGAGTGAACGGTAGGATACATCGCCCTGCTCGGTAAGCTGAATGGAATCAATATCGGCCCTGATAGCGATAACACCGTCGCCATCGCCGCATTTTAAAATGCCGACCAACCCGGTTTGACCGATATCTCTGTGTACTTCAATACCCATTTGTTCAAGCTTTTCAGCGATAAACGCCGACGTTTTGAACTCTTCAAAAGCGCTTTCCGGATGTGCATGCAAGTGATGACGCCATGCAATAAGCTGCTGTTTTAACTGTTCCTGATTCATTTTTAGCTCCTTTCAAAGGGATCTTTCGGCACGTTTGAGCACCACCTGTAACAGCACATTTGCTCCGGCGATAAGATCATGAGATTCGGTATGTTCTTTAACGTTATGACTGATGCCGCCAACGCATGGCACAAAGATCATCCCAGCCGGGCAGACAGAAGCCATAAACTGCGCGTCGTGCCCTGCTCCGCTCGGCAATCGACGGTGGCTTAGCCCCTGCATCTGCGCCTCTTTTTCAACAGCATCAACGATTTCATCAGCAAAAATGACCGGATTAAATCGCACCAAAGAGCGCGTGGTAATACTTATGCCCTCTTCTTGCGCCGTTTTTTCAACAAAACTCAGCAGTTGCCTTTCCGCACGCTTTAATTCCTCATTATCGGTATTGCGTAAGTCCACTGACATCACCACGTGATTGGGGATAACATTGATAAGGTTGGGTTTGAAGGTCATATGCCCAACGGTAGACACTTGGTCCCCCGCAAACTTCTGTGCCAGTTCTCGGGCAAACACGGCAATCTTCGCAGCAGCAAGTCCGGCATCATGGCGCATTGCCATCGGCGTAGTTCCTGCGTGGTTGGAAACACCCGTCAGCGTAAATTCATGCCATGAAATTCCCTGAACGCCGGTGACGACGCCGATATCCGTTCCTTCTTTATCCAGAATCGGCCCTTGTTCAATATGCAGCTCAATATAGCTATCAACCACCATATCGCCCGGCGCAAGGTCGCCCTTATAGCCTATCGCGATCAGGGACTCATCAAGCGTAATACCGTCCAGGTCTTTCGCTGCCAAAGCAGTTTCCAGCGGATATTCGCCGGCGAAGACCACGCTTCCCATCATGTCTGGCTGAAAGCGAACCCCTTCTTCATTGGTAAAAAAAGTGACGGCAAGCGGTCGCAGCGGGCGGATACCCGCCTCCTTCAGCGTCGTGATGACCTCAAGCCCGGCCATTACGCCATAATTGCCATCGTATAATCCTCCGGTTCCCACGGTGTCGATGTGTGAGCCCATCATTACCATCGGCAACTCCTGCTGCCCGGCGTAAATACCGGTGACGTTACCAATTGCATCAATTTTCACGCTTAATCCCAGCGCCTGCATTTTATCGACAACAAAATCTCTTCCTGCTTTATCTTCCGGCGTCGCCGCCAACCGGCATACGCCCCCACCTTCCAGCGCGCCATGCTGGCCCAACTCAAAGAGTGAATCGACAAACCGTTGGCCGTTTATTTCCAGATGCTGACTCATATAAATATCTCTCGGTTAACGTGTGGTTAGCGGGCCATTCCATAAAAAATGGCCGAGACGGTAATCAGGCCGATAACGGTGACAAAGACATTGCTGATTTTGCCTCTGTAGGGAGCGAGTACCGGCAATTTGTGAATGGCGTACATCGGCAGCAGTAGCAGGATTGCCGCACCGGTAGGGCCGCTGATGCTCTCGATAATGCCAAGGATGCTGGGATTTTTATAAGCGGCAAACCAGCAGGTCAGAATCATGAAAACGAAGATTGCAGCATTAACCGTTTTGATTCCCGGCTTCTTATCTCTGCTTGCTGCGGCTTCGATAATCATGTCACGCAGGGATTCATAAGCACCGATATAGTGGCCTAAAAATGATTTGGTAATCGCTACGAAGGCGATTATCGGCGACAGCCAGGCAATAACCGGGGTATCAAAATGGTTGGCGAGATAAGAAAGAATCGACAGGTTTTGCACTTTTGCTTCAGCCAGTTGCTGTGGCGACAGGCTTAAAACGCAGCTTAGAACAAAAAACAGTACCACACCCACCATCAGCAAAATCCCACGACGCTGGATCTGTCCGCATTTAGCATCGGCGGCGGCAACACCATAAAGTTGTTTCTGGCGAACCACCATGGGTGAAATAATCGGATAGTGGTTAAACGACATGACCAGTACCGGGAAAGTCATCCATAACGTCAGTAGAACACCTTGCCCGGTGGTTGTGGAACTTAGGTCCACACTGTCAAAAATTGCACCGTTCCAGTGCGGAATAAGAAAGAGCGCCATAAAAATCAGCGAAGCGATAAAGGGATATACCAGAGCACTCATCACTCGCATAATCAGCCGCTGTCCGAGGCGAACAATAAACATCAGCCCAAGTATTAACACCAGGGAGACCAGCGCTCGAGGCGGTTCCGACAGACCTAACTGATGGGTTATAAAACTCTGCGCGGTATTGGTTATCGCCACCGCATACATAATCAGAATGGTATAAATGGCGAAAAAATAGATAATGGTAAAAATCTTACCAGCCCGTAAGCCAAAATGCTCACCAATGACATCAGTTATAGTACTTTCGGGTGTAGTGGATGAGTAAATAAAGCGAGCCAGTCCACGGTGTGCTAAATAGGTAATGGGAAAAGCTAGTGCAAATACAATAAGCAGTGGCCAAAAGCCGCCTATCCCAGCATTAATGGGTAAGAAAAGCACCCCGGCACCGATTGCTGTGCCAAATAACCCCAATACCCAAATGGTATCCTCACCATGCCATTTTTTCGGATCTATTAATTCATTACTTATCGGAGCCGTATTATTTTTCATCGATAGTGTTCTCTTATTTATTATGCCTTATGGCATATTTTATTTATTACCAGAACGTTTTTATTAGGGCCTGTAGGGTAGGAAAATGGCCCTTTTATCAACTACGGCTGCTGCTTCAACCGTTACGACCGAACCAGACAATATCCTCATAGATATCCGGAGAGGTATCACCTTCTGTACTAATTAGCAAAACATGAGAGTCCGTATTAAGCTGCAAAGCTTCGATAATCCCCCTATAGTCTTCACGGCTCATTAATTCATAAATAAGTCCAGTACCAATAGCGCCCGACTCCCCTGATATAAAAGGAGTATCAGTTCCCGGGCGAGGAGAAGCCAGAATACGCATCCCGTTAGCCGCTAAGCTATCGTCAGCAGAGATAAAACAGGATGCGTAATCGCGAATCATCGGCCAACTGGTGATATTGGGTTCGCCACAGGCCAGCCCCGCCATCAGCGTTGCCATATCGCCGCCCACGCTATGTGGTTGTCCATCATTAACGACGGAGGAACGGTAAAGACAGTTTGCTTTATGTGGTTCAACGATAATGATTTTGGGCGCTCGGGTTTTCATTTTCTCAAGGAAGTAGCCCATGATGCTGCCAGCAAAAGAACCGACCCCAGCCTGTAAAATAAGATGCGTTGGCAGTGGTGATCCACTTTTCGTGAGTTGCTCCCAGGCCTCAATAGCCAGAGTCATATAACCCTGCATTATCCAGGTAGGGATCTGTTCATATCCCTGCCAGGCGGTATCCTGCAACAATACCCAACCTTTTTCTTGTGCCATTTTATTGGCCAGACGGACGGTATCGTCGTAGTTAAGATCGGTTATCGAACATTCGGCACCATGGTGGCGAATATTCTGCGCACGGATAAGCGATGAGCCTTTTGGCATATACACTACCGCCTGCAGTCCCAGCTGTTCTGCTGCCCATGCAACCCCACGACCATGATTGCCATCGGTAGCCGTAACAAAAACGATATTTTTTATCCTTGCCTTAATTTCAGGAGAATTTAATGAAGAAAACGATAGTGTATTAATATTCTGGCCTAATTTTTCTGCCAGATATTTTCCAACCGCATAAGAGCCACCCAAACCTTTAAATGCATTAAGACCAAAACGCTGAGATTCATCTTTCACGTGAATTGAGCTAAGCCCTAAACGTTGACTAAGATGCGGTAAACTACGTAAAGGGGTGACACAATAGTCCGGAAATTTCTGATGAAACGCCAGAACCTCATGGCCAACAGATTCATTCAACAAGCTAAGGTTGACGCCCTCGCCATATATTTTTCTTCGTGGATTTAATTGGCACTTAATAACATCCATCATAAATATACCTTCATCTCCATGTTCATAAGCCGCTGGCAACATCTTTATAGCGCAACCCTGCTCTGAGAATAAAAAAGAAAAAGGTTTCGCATAACAAAAAAGACGTCCAGTTACAGACATTACAAAATAATCTGCAATGCAATGTGGATAATAAGAAGCAAAGATAAAATCATTCATTCACCTCTTTCCCTCACTCATCAAGATGGTACACTGCGCAAGGCAATTAAATGACGCAAAATTGCCTCTTAATGCGCAATATTCACCCTTAATAAGGGTTGAGACGCAACAAAATTGCATGAGGTGATGTATCTCACAATAATTGAGGGTAACGCGGTTATGAAACTCGACGCCTGGGATAAAAAAATTCTGCAACATTTGCAGCATAGCAACCGGCTCTCGCAGCGAGAAATTGCCGATCTCGTCAGCCTTTCTCCTTCAGCGGTCAATCGACGTATTGCTGCGCTGGAAGAAGCGGGTGTGGTTAAAACTAACGTCAGCATAGTGGATGCCAGCAAAGTGGGTCGCCCTATCACCATCATGGTGCAGGTGACCATTGAAAATGAACGGCTCGACTTATTAGAGGAGGACAAACAAAGGTTTGTTAACTGCCCACAGGTTCAGCAGGTTTACTATGTCACGGGAGATTTTGATTTTCTGCTGGTAGTTAACGTCCGCGACATGGCGGAATATGAGGTTCTGACTCGTGATCTTTTTTTCGCCTCGGGAAATATTAAGTCGTTCAGAACCATCGTTTCGATGCAAAACGCCAAGCAAGAGATGACGGTGATGATTGAATGACTTCCTCGCCAATCGTAAGAGTGAGAAATTAAAGCGCTCTCGCCATTTATTTACTAAAACTCCCCCTTCTCGTGCGAAATCTGCTTGTCTGATGGAAGATGACAGGTAACATAGATATCCCCCCACTGAAGGGGGATACAGATTTTTCTATTGGACTATAAAGAGAGACTATTATGAGCGTTGTGCCTGTAGCCGACGTACTCCAGGGCCGCGTTGCCGTTGACAGCGAAGTCACCGTGCGCGGATGGGTGCGTACCCGCCGAGATTCTAAAGCTGGCTTTTCTTTCCTCGCCGTCTATGACGGTTCCTGCTTTGATCCTGTACAGGCCGTCATCAGTAATTCTCTTCCCAATTACAATCAGGAAGTGCTGCGCCTGACCACCGGTTGCTCGGTCATCGTCACCGGTAAAGTCGTGGCCTCTCAGGGCCAGGGCCAGAGCTTCGAAATTCAGGCCAGCAATGTTGAAGTCACCGGCTGGGTTGAAGACCCGGATACCTACCCGATGGCGGCAAAACGCCACAGCATCGAGTACCTGCGTGAAGTCGCTCACCTGCGCCCGCGTACTAACCTGATTGGCGCGGTTGCCCGCGTGCGTCACACGCTGGCACAGGCGCTGCACCGTTTCTTTGACGAGCAGGGATTCTTCTGGGTTTCCACCCCGCTGATTACTGCTTCCGATACCGAAGGCGCTGGCGAGATGTTCCGCGTTTCGACGCTGGACCTGGAAAACCTGCCGCGCAACGATCAGGGCAAAGTTGATTACGACAAAGATTTCTTCGGCAAAGAAGCCTTCCTGACCGTTTCCGGCCAGCTGAACGGCGAAACCTATGCCTGTGCGCTGTCAAAAATCTACACCTTCGGCCCGACTTTCCGTGCGGAAAACTCTAATACCACCCGCCACCTGGCAGAGTTCTGGATGCTGGAGCCGGAAGTCGCCTTTGCTAACCTGAACGATGTTGCAGGTCTGGCGGAAGCGATGCTGAAGTACGTTTTCCAGGCGGTGCTGACCGAGCGCGCTGACGACATGCAGTTCTTTGCCGAGCGTGTGGATAAAGACGCGGTCGATCGTCTGCAGCGTTTCGTTTCCGCTGATTTCGCACAGGTCGATTACACTGACGCGGTCACCATCCTGGAAAACTGCGGTAAGCAGTTTGAGAACCCGGTGTACTGGGGCGTGGATCTCTCCTCCGAGCACGAACGCTATCTTGCTGAAGAGCACTTTAAAGCGCCGGTGGTTGTCAAAAACTATCCGAAAGAGATCAAGGCGTTCTACATGCGTCTTAACGAAGATGGTAAAACCGTTGCCGCCATGGACGTCCTGGCTCCGGGCATCGGCGAAATCATCGGCGGCTCACAGCGTGAAGAGCGTCTGGACGTGCTTGACGCGCGTATGGCGGAAATGGGTCTTAATAAAGAAGACTACTGGTGGTATCGCGACCTGCGTCGTTACGGCACCGTGCCGCACTCAGGCTTCGGTCTGGGCTTCGAGCGCCTGATCGCTTACGTAACCGGCGTGCAGAACGTGCGTGATGTTATCCCGTTCCCACGTACCCCGCGTAACGCAACATTCTGATTTATCTT
Organism: Klebsiella sp. RHBSTW-00215; assembly: GCF_014103785.1. Taxonomy (NCBI): domain Bacteria; kingdom Pseudomonadati; phylum Pseudomonadota; class Gammaproteobacteria; order Enterobacterales; family Enterobacteriaceae; genus Klebsiella; species Klebsiella sp. RHBSTW-00215. The sequence continues at coordinate 3,763,492 of NZ_JABXQS010000001.1, read as the reverse complement.
CATGACAGCCAAAGGCCAGCGCAAGCTGGCCTTTTTCGTTGATGCATCCCGTATCGATAAACGTAAAATTCTGCAATTTGAAATTTCACATGGTGGGAGTAAAGTGAAAAAGTTCAAATAATTAATGCAGTTATCATATGAGAGCGGGCAATGAAAGAACCAGGCTTACCAGCAGATCAACAATTTTTTGCCGATCTCTTCAGCGGCCTTGTACTTAACCCGCAGCGCCTTGGCCGCGTGTGGTTTGCCACCCAGCCCGTATCGCTGCCAACGGGGAGCTTGTGCATTGAGCTTCCACGCCTTGATATCGTCCTGCGCGGCGAATACGGCAATCAACTGGAGAAACAGCAGCACAGCCTCACCGAAGGCGAAATGTTGTTTATTCCCGCCCGAGCGGCCAACCTGCCCATCAGCGATAAACCCGTGATGCTGCTAAGTCTGGTGTTTGCTCCGGCCTGGCTGGGCTTGTCGTTTTACGATAACCGCACTGCGTCTCTATTGCGCCCGGTGCGCCGTATTGAGCTGCCGCACCCGCAGCGCGGCGAAGGTGAGGCCATGCTTACTGCGCTAACTCACCTCAGCCGCTCCCCTCAGCTCCAGGATATCATTCAACCGCTGGTGCTCAGCCTGTTGCATCTGTGCCGGGGCGTGGTGAATGCGCGTCCTGATACGCATCGCCCGCGTTCGGAATTTCTCTATCACAGCATGTGTAACTGGGTGCAGGATAACTATGCCCAGCCGCTAAGCCGCGAAAGCGTGGCGCAGTTTTTCAATATCACGCCAAACCATCTATCTAAGCTTTTTGCTCAGCATGGAACGATGAGTTTTGTGGAATATGTCCGTTGGGTACGAATGTCCAGAGCGCGTATTATTCTACAGAAGTATCATCTGCCGATCAGCGAAGTGGCGCAGCGGTGCGGATATCACGACAGCGACTATTTTAGCCGGCTTTTCCGGCGCCAGTTTGGCCTGACGCCGGGGGATTACTGCGCTCGGTTTCAGTAAAGCCGATGTTTGAGTATCAGAACGTCAACTCCGCTTCCAGCAGCGCCAAAATACTTTCGGCATTTTCAGCAGCGAACAGCGACTGACGGAAGTTTTTATTCACCAGTTTGCGCGCCAGCTGCGAAAAGACCTTCACATGGTTAATACCTTCGTCAGCACCGAGCGTCAACATAATGACCAGCTCCACCTCTCCCATTTCTGACTGCCAGTCGATGGGCTGAGTGAGGCGAGCAATGCTGATGCTGGAGTGGCGAATCCACTGTGATTTTGTATGCGGTATCGCCACGCCAAACCCGACCGCCGTAGTGACAATCTCCTCACGCTGCCAGACATCCTCTTCCAGCTCAAACGGATGTTCGGTACGCCCGTTAACGCCGAGGTTACCGCACAGGAACTGAATGACCTGCTCTTTGTTGGTGAGCGCTTCGCCGACGAAGATATTTTCCCGCGCCAGTAGTGGACGGACATCGTCTTGCGGCGCGAACTGATTGAGCAATTCCTCGATCTCCTGCGCACTGCGACATTCGCACGCCCGCAACGCCAGCTCCCGGCAGGCCTGGCTATCGAGCTGACGCAGCTGGCTTTTCACTGCCGGAATACGCGGACTGCTCATACTGAGCTCATCCAGCTCCAGCCCGAGAAGCAACGGCAAATAGCGGCGTTCACCGCCCAGCTCGCCGCATATACCAACCCATTTTCCATGCTGATGCGCCACGCGGATAATCTGTTGTAGCATACGCAGGAATGAGGGCGTAATCGGATTATACAGCGTTGAGACGCGCGGATTATTACGATCGACGGCGTACAAATATTGCGTCATATCGTTCGAGCCGATGCTGAAGAAATCCACCTCATCGCAGAAGTGATCGATGATGTAGCAAACCGAAGGCACTTCAACCATGATGCCCAGCGCAAGAGCCTCTACGTGGCGTAAGCCTTCTGTTTTCAGCTCTGCTATCGCTTTTTGCAGCTCGCTCTTGACCCATAAAATCTGATCGAGGCTGTGGACCATTGGGATCATCAACTGCGCGTTGCCAAACGTGGCCGCCCGCAGGACAGCGCGAAGTTGGGTACGAAACAATCCGGCGAACTCAGGGTAAATACGCACCGCGCGATAGCCAAGGAACGGGTTATCCTCCTGTGGGATCTTGAGATAGGGTATATTTTTATCACCACCAATATCCATAGTGCGAAAAATCACCGTTTTCTCACCGGCCGCCAGCAATACCTGCTGGTAGGCCTCAAACTGCTCCTGTTCGTCCGGGGCGCTGTCGCGGTCCATAAACAGCATTTCTGTACGAAACAGACCGATACCTTCAGCGCCGTTAACAAATGCGCCTGGGGCCTCCAGCGCAGTGCCAATGTTCGCCGCGATATCAATACGCTGATTATCTCGCGACAGTCCAGGCTGGGCGGCATCTCGCGCCTGGCGCTGCTGACGCTTACCCGCCAGATTTTGGGCGACCGCATAATAACCACTGACGGCGGCATCCGGATTAATAGCCAGCACGCCGCACTGGGCATCCAGCACCGCAGGCTTACCGGCATAACGCCCGATAGCCTCCAGCGGCAATCCGCTCAGCACCGGGATGGCAGAGGCGCGAGCCAGAATCAGAGTATGCGAGGTGCGCCCGGTTTTCTCCAGAATCATCCCGGACAGATGCTGTAAATCAAGGCTCAAAAACTGGCTTGGCGTCAGGTCTTCTGCCACAAGGATCGTCGGCTGATTCAAGACCAGCGCATTGCGCGGACGCCGCTCGGGCCAGGTGATATGCAGTAGCTGTTCGCTGATATCACGGATATCGCTCACCCGTTCGCGCAGGTAGTCGCTGGCAGATGCCGAGAGCTTGTCGCACACCTCCTCCATATTGGCAATAATCGCCGCGCCCAGCCCCTTTTGCTGTTCAACCATCAGGCGGCGAATGTTGCCCGCAAACTCATCATCCTGAATAAGCGACAGATGCGCGCTGAGAATGGTTTTACTCTCACCGTCACGTTCACGCAGCTGTTGATTAAGCTGTTCCGCAAGCGTCGCCAGACTATGTTCCAGCCGGGTGTTATCTTGCGCATTCGCCGGGATCGCCCGAAAGCAGTCCAGGCTATCGCTCTGCCACAAAACAAGCTCACCCGAGCCAACGCCGGTTGCCAGCACCGTACCGTACAGAACGTCCGGGTTTAGACGAGTCAGGGAACGCGGCAGCGGGTGCGCCTCCAGTTCGGCTGCCGTCGGCTGGACGCTGTCGCTGTCAATAAAGCGGTGCTGAAGATAATCCTCCAGCGATCTTCTGGCCTGCTCTTCATCGCTGCCGTTAATGCTCAAGCTACAGCTGTCATTAAACAACGTACCGGTACCAATCAGCGCCAGCGAGCTTTTCGCATCCGCCCGCGCGTTGTGGCGATGATTGATAAACGTGATGTCGCTTTGCCACTGGCCACACTGCTCTTTCAGCTCCCACGCGGGGCGCGCGTGCAGACCGTTTGGCAACGGGCAGAGAAATTGAATCGTTAACATAACCGCTCCTGATTAGCGCGAGGAAATCATCTGAAATCCTGCAAATGAGCCACCGTCTCGCGCGTAAGACGAGTAATAAGGGCCGATAAAAGTTGGTGCGTCCAGTTAATGTCCCGGCAATCGGCAATTGATACGGCACAGTGTCCATGACGAGTGGCCGGCCCTATCACCACCGTCGGGATCCCGGTTCCGCTCAGATGAACCGCCCCGCCATCCGTTCCGCCATTGCTGAACATATCCAGTTGAAGCGGCACGTTGATCTCTGCGGCGACGCTCTCTACCCAGGCGGTCAGTTTAGGCGGCGCAATTAACGATTTGTCGGCAAGCACCAGCATCGGTCCCTTGCCAATTTGTCGATGGTTTGCTGCGCCATAATCGAAGTTTTTAGCCCAGCAGGCGGTGTCCAGCACAATGGCAACATCCGGTGCGACCGCACGGGCCACCGTTTGTCCACCGCGCAACCCAACTTCTTCGCTGGAACTGGCTACCAGCCAGATTTCCGCGGGCAGCTCCGTTGCATGCCATTCGCGCAGCAGGCTGATTAACAGATAGCATCCCAGCCGGTCGTCAAAGGCTTTACCCATCACCCGCTGATGCGGCAGTTCCTGAAGTGCAGAGTCGAAGGTCACCCGATCTCCGGGATAAACCCCCGCCTGAATAACCTCATCATAAGAGCGAGCGCCGATATCGACGCGCAGTGCGCCAACCTCATTCCCGCTACGTTCACCGTCAAGCAACCCGGGGATTTTGCCACCCTTACGAGTGGTGATTCGCACCGGCTGGAGCTGACGCGCCGCCGTTCGCACGTTGCCCACCGGCAGCACGTCAATCGCCCCTTCAGCCGAGATGCTGCGCACGATAAATCCCACTTCATCCATGTGCGCGCAGATCATCACTTTTGGACCGTCCGATTGATTCAGGCGGATCAGCACCGATCCCAAACCATCGAAACGCACCTCTTTATGTAGGCTCTCCGCTTCCGCCAGTAAAATCTGGCGCACCTCCTGCTCCGAGGAGGCAATTGCATCCGCCTCGCTCAGCGCTTTCAATAGCGATAAATCCATTACGCGACTCCTGTCAGTAACACGGTTTTTGGCATGGCGTAGAGCACCTCGGCACCGTCTGGCGTCACCAGCACTACATCTTCAATGCGCACGCCGCCCTGTTCTGGAAGATAAATACCAGGCTCGACGGTCAGCAGCATGCCAGCTTCCAGCACCGTGGTATCCGCTGGTGAAAAACGCGGGTCTTCATGCACCTCAATTCCAATGGCGTGTCCGGTATTGTGGCCAAAATAGTCACCATAGCCCGCTGCGGATATAACCTGACGCGCGGCGGCGTCCACCTCGCAACAGCGCACGCCCGGACGAATCGCCGCTACCGCCGCGAGCTGGGCCTCAAGCACAATCTGATAGACAGGCCAAAGCGGGTTCTCTTGCGCCACGCCTGCTCCGGGCAGCAAAAAAGTGCGCGTCATATCAGAGCAATAGCCACGATACTGCGCCCCGAAATCCAGGGTGATAAACTCCCCTGCCTCAACGCGCTTGTCGCTGGCTTTCCCATGCGGTAGCGCACCGCGCCAGCCGCTGGCGACGATGGTATCGAATGAGGCTTTTTCCGCCCCTTGCATCCGCATAAACCACTCCAGCTCGGCGGCTATCTCCCTCTCACGCAGACCTGGCTGAATAAAGCGGCGGATATGTTCCACACTCACATCAGCAATCCGACAGGCTTCTCGAATGCAGGCGATTTCTTCCACCGTTTTAATCCGTCTTAGCGTATCGAGAGGGGCGCTCACCAGCCTGACCGATAATGCCTCCTGCCATGCGCGCGCCGTTTCCCAGCTAACCTGCTCACCTTCAAATCCCACCGATTTCAGTTTTTCGGCATCGATGAGCGGGTTCACGACGGTCGTCATCGTCTGCTCGCCGCCGAGCAAGTGAAGTTGATAACCGCTGACGCGAGCCTCGACGTCAGCGTAGTAGCGGGAATCGACCAGGATATGCGCACTTTGGCGGCTGACAAACACAAACCCAGAACTACTGGAGATCCCCAGATGCGGCTGCTTATTCTGTCGCGACGAAATCAGCACCGCATCCAGTTGCTGCGCCTCTAGCCATTCGCGCAGTGATGCAAGTAAGGTCATGATGGCAATCCATTAAAATTAGAGGCTTTCGATCAGCAACTTGCCTCTGCGGTACATCATATTGCGTAAGAAGACGACCATCAGCGCCGTAATCACCGCCCCCAACAGGATCCCCGCCATATAAACGCCGAGATTGCTGACCAGCGGCCATGCCCAGATAGCCGATTCCGGGAACCACTGCACCGCCCCCAGCCATACCGCAGTGGTCGAGCCCACAATCGCACCCACCATATACGACGGAATAGCGGTGATCGGGCTTTCCAGCGCGAACGGAATCGCCCCTTCGCTGATCCCCATAAAGGCGAGGAACATTGCCGTTTTACCTTGCGGATAGAGCTGGGCGCTAAACAAGCGTTTGCCCGTTAAGCGACGATCGATTATCGTCGCCAGCCCCAGACCAATTGGCGGAATAACGATAGCGATAGAACGCGCGGTCACCGGCAGCACGTGATCGGTGGTGAAGCTGAACGCCACAAATCCCGCCGCTTTGTTGATTGGGCCGCCGAGGTCGATAGCCGTTGCCGCCGAAATTCCCATCGCGTACATCAACGTGCCCTTCTCTCCCGCCGCCGTCAGCAGCGCGCGAATGCCGCCGTTGATCCAGCCGCCGAACGGCGTAATCACGTAATACATCGCCAGCATGACGAAAACTGCGGAGAGAATGGGCAGTAAAAAGGTAGTTTTGAACGCCAGCAGGAAACCGGGAAGCTGGATTTTTTGGTTCATCCACTTCACCAGATACCCGGCGACAACCGAAATAATCAGCGCACCAATGAAGGTTGATGGCACAGGTGCGCTCGTCACCCATTGCAGGCTTGTCGGGTCAAAATTGAGCAGTTGCGTGGGCTGGGTGGACATCAGGCCGCCGATAAACCCCGCAGGAAACGCCAGCTTGCCGCCGATGGAGTTAGCGACAAAGGCAGCAAACATCGGAATAGCAAAGCCAAACAGCACACCGCCGAAAGATTGCGATAGCCACGCAAACTTGAGTAATGAAAGGTTAAAACCGTCGAATTTACCGCTGTTAAGCGCATCCATAATGCCGATGTCAGCGGGAATTTTCAGCCAGCTATAGGCAATCAATTGGGAAAAGGCGAGGATCACCCCACCCATAATTAACGTCGGTACCATGCGCGAAATTCCCGACATCACATGCTGCGGTAATTCGCCCCAGAAGCTGTTGCGGGAGGCCTGAGGATTTTTTATAACCGCGGCCGCCCCTGATGCGCCAGGCACAACGGTTGCACTGCGTTTTTTAATGGCCATACGTGTATCCCTGTCGACAATTATTGTTGTTCTGCGGCAAGCATCTCTTCAATTTCTTTAATGATTCCGGCGGCATTTTTGATCGCATCCTGTAGCGTGATTTCATAGACGTCGCGGGTCTCAAAGCGCTCGTTGTCTTCTGGTGTTACGGCGACAGAATGGATAATTAACGTCGCTTCGGCGATATCCTGCGCCGTCAGGCGGTTTTGAATACCATCCGCCCCCTGGGTTTCAATTTTCACTTCATATCCGGCTTCAATCGCCGCTTCTTCCAGCGCCTGCGCCGCCATAAAGGTATGGGCCAGCCCCATCGGGCATGCGCAGACTGCAATCAATTTTTTACTCATTTCAAGCTCCTCGTGATAGTTAACGAGAGAAATTATGGCTGCGGGGAAGCGATCGTTGTTATCAGAGAAATAATGCTTTTACTGGACAAATAATCCCGTCATTCGGAATTGTGACGAGAGTCGGATTGGCGATTCTAAGACGAAAAATGCGCCGGCTTGCGGTCTTACCGGACTCACCAGCAGCATAAAATTATGTCCGTGAAACCCTACGTCACTACGGAGCCGCAACCTCTTTTGTCAGGAAACTTAAACATCAACCTTGTTTAGTCACATTTATGTTACGCACTATTTCGATACCCTGCGGACACAAAAACCGCACCTTATGTTCATAAATTGCCAAACCGGCTGATTATTTTGCTCATTTTTCAACCAGCAGCCGCACAACTTGCAAAGACAGGAACTGAATAAAAAAGAAGCAAAATAGTGACAGAAAATGCATGAATGCTCTCTTATCTAAATTAATCATAATTAATTCATATAGATATATATGAAGAGTGAGTTTTATCGGTAAATCAGAGCGGAATGTTGATTGAGTTCACAAAGTTCCCTTAAATACACATTTAGTTACACACAGTTTCCTTTGGTTACTCATATGCGACATTGGTAGCATTTTCCGGCTAGCGAAACGTTGTTCTGGATGGAAAGATGCCTCCAGACACCAAACTATCATCAATAGTTCCGTAAATTTTTATTGACAGAACTTATTGGCGGCAGTGGCAAGTGTTCATATAAAAATATAAATGAGGGTAATAAATAATGATGAAGCGCAAAATTCTGGCAGCGGTAATTCCTGCCCTGCTGGTAGCCGGTGCAGCTAACGCTGCAGAAATCTATAACAAAAACGGCAACAAACTGGACTTTTACGGAAAAATGGTTGGCGAGCACGTCTGGACCACTAACGGTGACACCAGCAGCGACGACACCACCTACGCCCGTATCGGCCTGAAAGGCGAAACCCAAATCAACGAACAGCTGATCGGTTATGGCCAGTGGGAATACAACATGGATGCGTCCAATGTTGAAGGTAAACAGACCACAAAAACTCGTCTGGCTTTCGCAGGCTTAAAAGCAGGTGAATACGGTTCATTCGACTACGGTCGTAACTACGGCGCTATCTACGACGTTGAAGCTGCAACCGATATGCTGGTTGAATGGGGCGGCGACGGCTGGAGCTACACCGACAACTTTATGACTGCCCGTACTAACGGCGTGGCAACTTACCGTAACTCTGACTTCTTCGGCCTGGTTGATGGCCTGAGCTTCGCGCTGCAGTATCAGGGTAAAAACAAAGACCGCGACGTTAAGAAACAAAATGGCGACGGCTTCAGCACCGCGGCTACTTACGCGTTTGACAACGGCGTTGCGCTGTCCGCAGGCTACGCTAACTCCAGCCGTACTGGCGATCAGAAAGCTGATAAAAACGGCAATAAAGCTGAAGCATGGGCAACCTCCGCTAAGTACGACGCGAACAACGTCTACGCTGCAGTTATGTACTCCCAGACTTACAACATGACTCCGGAAAGCAGCGATGGTAACTACTTCGCGGGTAAAACTCAGAACTTCGAAGCTGTTGTTCAGTATCAGTTCGACTTCGGTCTGCGTCCGTCCATCGGTTACGTCCAGACTAAAGGTAAAGACCTGCGCTCTCGCGCTGGCTTCTCCGGCGGCGATGCTGACCTGGTTAAATACGTCGAAGTGGGTACCTGGTACTACTTCAACAAGAACATGAACGTTTACGCTGCGTATAAATTCAACCAGCTGGACGACAACGACTACACCAAAGCTGCTGGCGTTGCTACCGACGACCAGGCTGCAGTGGGTATCGTTTACCAGTTCTAATCAGCAGTACACCCCTTCGTGATATGCCTAAAAAGCAGGACTTCGGTCCTGCTTTTCTGCGTTCCTAAGATGAAGATCGTAACTTTTGAAAACCTTCTCGCTTTTAGTCGCAAACGGTTGGCAATTTGTAAATCTCCCGTTACCCTGATAGCGGATTTCCCTTCAGTAATCACAATGGAACCTCGTCATGTTTGAGAAAATTACTGCCGCCCCCGCCGACCCTATTTTGGGCCTGGCCGATCTATTTCGTGCCGATGACCGCCCAACAAAAATTAACCTTGGAATTGGTGTTTATAAAGATGAAACAGGTAAGACACCAGTCCTGACCAGCGTGAAAAAAGCAGAGCAATATCTGCTGGAAAATGAAACCACCAAGAATTATCTGGGCATCGACGGTATTCCAGAATTTGGTCGTTGCACCCAGGAGCTCCTGTTTGGCAAAGGAAGCGCGATTATTAATGATAAACGCGCGCGTACCGCCCAGACTCCAGGCGGTACCGGTGGCCTGCGCGTTGCCGCAGACTTCCTGGCGAAGAATACCGATGCTAAACGCATTTGGGTGAGCAACCCTAGCTGGCCGAACCACAAAAGTGTGTTTAACTCAGCCGGGCTGGAAGTTTGCGAATACGCTTACTACGATGCGGCTAACCACCGTCTCGACTTCGACGGTCTGCTGGTCAGCCTGAACGAAGCGCAGGCGGGCGATGTCGTACTGTTCCACGGCTGCTGCCACAACCCAACCGGTATCGATCCAACGCTGGAGCAGTGGCAACAGCTGGCGCAGCTGTCCGTAGAGAAAGGCTGGCTGCCGCTGTTTGACTTCGCCTATCAGGGTTTTGCTCGTGGTCTGGAAGAAGATGCTGAAGGCCTGCGTGCGTTTGCCGCGCTGCATAAAGAGCTGCTGGTTGCGAGCTCCTACTCGAAGAACTTCGGCCTGTACAATGAACGCGTTGGCGCCTGTACGCTGGTTGCTGCTGACCAGGAAACGGTAGACCGTGCTTTCAGCCAGATGAAGTCCGTTATTCGCGCTAACTACTCTAACCCACCGGCTCACGGTGCTTCGATAGTGGCGACGATTCTCAGCAATGACGCGCTGCGCGCTATCTGGGAACAAGAGCTAACCGATATGCGCCAGCGTATTCAGCGCATGCGTCTGCTGTTCGTAAATACCCTGCAAGAGAAAGGCGCGAGCCGCGATTTCTCCTTCATCATTCAGCAGAACGGGATGTTCTCGTTCAGCGGCCTGACCAAAGAGCAGGTTCTGCGTCTGCGTGAAGAGTTCGCGATTTACGCCGTGGCATCCGGGCGTATTAACGTCGCCGGTATGACACCGGACAACATGGCCCCGCTGTGCGAAGCGATTGTTGCCGTGCTCTAACCTTGTCTTAAAAAAAACAAAAGGCCGCATCTGCGGCCTTTTTTACATCCTTCAATCCGGCATCATTACCAGACCGGCATTTCATCCTGCAGAAAAGGATTATGCAGGCGCTCATAGCCCAGAGTCGACATAGGACCGTGACCGGGAATAAACGACACGTCATCGCCCAGCGGCAATAATTTGCGTTTTATCGCCTCGATCAACTGATTATGATCGCCGCGCGGGAAGTCGCTACGCCCTACTCCGCCTTTGAAAATCACATCACCAGAAATCAGTAGTCTGGAAGCATCGTCAAAGAAGACCACGTGCCCGGGGGTGTGGCCTGGGCAATGCAACACCTGCAGGGAAATATTCCCCACGCTAACCACATCGCCCTCATTCAACCAGCGATCCGGTTGTAGCGGCTGGCACTCATCCAGACCAAACATCCGGCTTTGCGCGGGTAATCCTTCCAGCCAGAACTCATCTTCTTTTTCCGGACCGATAATCGGCACGCCGTAATGTTGTGCCAGTTCCGCCGCGGCGCCTACGTGATCGAGATGACCGTGAGTGAGCAGGATCTGCATCAGGCTAACACCTGCCGCCGTCACTTCCTGTTTGATTCGCTCAGCGTCACCGCCAGGATCGACCAGAGCCGCCAGCCGGGTTTGTTCACACCAGATCAAAGAACAGTTCTGCGCGAACGCGGTAACCGGAATAATACGATAGTTCATGATGCTCCTTTCGTTACCAGTGCCGTACCGGCCCGGTATCAATATGCACAAAGTTGCTACGTGGGTAATATCCTACACCACCTGTGCGCATAGATAACGCCGCTTTGCGAACATTGCTTAACGAAATGCCTTCAATATGAAAATCCATAGCCTGGCCCTTAGTGTGGTAGCTATGCTTCGCCACACCACGGCTTCGTGCCCGAAGTTCATCATTAGTATCGAGGGAACGATAACCAGAGATGAGCTGGACAGGCTTGTTGGTGCCAATTAATCCCTGCAAGCGATAGAGTTGATCGAACAAACCAGGATCGATGGATTTAATTTTATTCGCGCGGTAGTCGCGGAAAAAATGATTAAGTCTTGCTAATTCATCCTGAATATAGCCTCTGCCATCGAAAAACTCCGCCTTGAGTGATTCACCAGTATGCAGGTTGTTCAGCGTCAAAATACGCGGTCGGGGGGTCGAGAGGGTGGCAAATGCCGGCGCAGGCAGAATGGCAGCAGCACCGAGCGCAGCTCCACCTAACGCCAGCAGTTTGCGGCGATTAGCGTCAAATTTGTCCATGATAATCAGGTCTACAGGTAAATGAATCGTAATATACTTTTCCCGCAATCCGCCTGTTAGCCGCCAGCACGCGCTCACCTCCCTGACAGCCAATAAATATCAGCCACAGAGAATTTGCTGCTTACCGCCACACGCATTTGCAGGATTATATGTATATGCACTTCTGGCGCACGAAAGGCACCTTACCGGGCATTATTGCCAACGTCAAGGTAGCCCAACCCCAGTAAACTCGGGCCTTGCAGACAACAAGGCCCGTTTTCACACAAAGATAGGACAACCGAATCCGTTGAACTACTTCATTTATCTGATTAATTGTTCAGCTTTAGGCAGGATTTGTGCGCTGGATCGCGCGGTGAGATCGTAATTGTAAATATCTGTTCGATATTGTGTACGTCCATCCGTACCAACAAAGGCGGTCAAATAATAGAGATTCACCGGGATATTCTGGCGAATATTCACGTAGCGGGTATTGCCCTGCTTGAGCGCATCTGAAATTCGCGCATCGTTCCAGCCAGCATCCTGCAGCAGCATATTCGCCAGCTCGGAAGCTTTATTAACGCGCACGCATCCGGAGCTCAACGCTCGACCGTCTCTCTGGAACAGATTATGGTTCGGCGTATCGTGCAAATAGATAGCATCCGAACTCGGCATATTAAATTTATAACGCCCCAGCGAATTACGCGCACCAGGTGCTTGCTGGAAGCGGAACGGTAAATTCGATGCCGTTATGGTCTCCCAATCAACCTGCCACGGATCAATCGCTTCTTTACTGTTCCAGCCGCGCATAAGCGTATAACCATGCTGCTCAAGATAGCCTGGATTATTGCGCACCTTCGGCAGAATATCTTTACGCGCCAGCGTCGGCGGCACATTCCACGGCGGGTTAACCACCACGTTGTTCAGCGCGCTGCTCATCATCGGCGTTTTGCGATCCGGACGGCCAACGATAACCCGCGATGCCAGCACCTGGCTGCCATCCTGGTAGTAGACCAGCGAAAACGCCGGGATATTGACCATAATTCCGGTCGACAAGTTGCCTGGCAGCAAGCGCAAACGCTGAATATTCAACGCCAGCACGCCTGCACGCTGCGCTGGTGAAACATTAAGCCAATCACGAGTTGCCGGGCCAATGACCCCATCAGCCCCTAAACCTTGCCACGCCTGGAAGCGCTTAACACCTTCAACTAATTGCCGATCGTAAACGCCGCGACCGCTGCTTTTGGCCGTTTTCTCAGCGGATGGGCTAACAACATCATCGCCAGGCAAAGCAATTTTGGCAGAATCATCCAGCATGCCAGTGCGCTGTAAAATTTCACGCAGCGCGCCTGCATCGTTGCTCCACTCTCCAGGACGCAGCGATGCCTTACTGGTGAGCTGCGGCCATGGACGCGAATCGGCAACCTGGGCTAATAGCGCCTGGTGCATAGCGGCATACTGCGGATGCTGTGGCGAAAGACCGGCGATAAACTGCGGTAGCGAACCGTTATCCAGAGCCTGTTGCCACAGGTTAATGACTGATAGCGGCGGCGTCGACATCGTGTACGGTTTTGTGCCATACAGCCAGCGATTCCCCTGTGTCGGAATACCGCTAATAAAATGCAAATAACCCATCATGGCATCTGATAAGACAACATCACGCGCCAGGCCGTTGACCGCCGGGTCGGTCAGCAGCTCTACCCATTTAGTGAACTGCGGTTGAAAACCGGCGATAGCGACTTCAGCCAGTTGTTGTTGAAACGCCTGCACCGCCTCACGATTATCCCACATCGGTTTCATGTCCCTGGCCGCATACAGCGATACCAGTGGATTCATAAATACCGGCTGATAACCGGACGGCAGAACGGCCTGAATATCGGCACGGCTTTTTATCGCCGCATCGGCGGGAAGCGCCTGCTCACCGGCCATTTTGGCGACCGCCGCAGATTGGCCTTCGCTCTGGCCCAGCGCAGAAGAGAGCTCTCCGATAGTTGCAGAGCTGTCTGTTGGTACAACTTCAGGCTCTTCGGCCTGGACATTGAACAGTGGAGCAAATGCAAAAGCCAGGCTCAGGCTGAGCACCGACAATTGACGACCATACCATTTCTTTAGCAACATCCCTTGCCCCCTGTTAACACATTGCCGCCCGCAAAATTGGGGCTCACTTTCAGTATATGAAGACGAAAACGCTTTTGCCTTCCCAAATGTAAAGAAGTTAAAAGATTATACAATCCTAAAATACAGGAACGGATAACAAAAAGGGCGACATCATGCCGCCCTTTGACTGGTCACCGAATAGACCTACGAAGCATCAGCCGTTCCCGGCAGCGTTTCAGGTAGCTGTGGGGCAAAGCCACGCAGCCCAACGACATGCACATGCTCGTGGTTATTCACCACTTTACGCACCAGTTTGTAAGTCGTCCCTTTTTCCGGGCTGATATTTTCAGGTGCCGCGATAATCAACTGCATTTCCAGACGATCGCACAGCTCGAACAGCGTGGCGATAGAACGGGCATCCAGACGCGCCGCTTCATCAAGGAACAGCAGACGACACGGCGAGATATCTTTGCCGCGCAGGCGCAGGGATTCATCTTCCCAGCTTTGCACCACCATCACCAGAATCGACATCCCGGTACCGATAGCCTCACCAGTTGACAACGCCCCGGATTCCGCACGCAGCCAGCCGTCAGAACCACGGTTAACTTCGACTTCCATCTCCAGATAGTTACGGTAATCGAGCAGCTCCTCGCCAATGGTTTGCGGCGTGCGCTGGCCCATATCTATCTGCGGGTTCAGGCGCTGATACAGCTTCGCCAACGCTTCCGAGAAGGTCAGACGGTTGCTGTTAAACAGGTCCTGATGCTGCTCGTGCTGCTCAGACAACACGTCCAGCAGCGTCGAGTGGGTCTCCCGTACATTGACGTTCAGACGCACGCTGTTGACCTGACCGAAGGAGACGCTCTGCAGCCCCTGGTTGAGCATACGAATACGGTTCTGCTCGCGCTGGATGGTCTTGCGGATGATATTGGCCACGCTACGGGAGCTGATGGCCAGCTTCTGCTCACGGTTGGTCAGCTCTTCCGTCAGACGGCTGAGTTCAATCTCCATCTGCTCAATCGCTTCGACCGGATCGTCGGTACGGATGATGTCCTGGCGGATACGCTCGCGCAGATGCTGATAGACGGCGACGAAGAACTGAATTTTACGTTCCGGGCGCTTCGGATCTTCAGAAACACGCAGTACATCGCGTAGATGCTCGTTATCCGATACCGCCAGACGCAGCGCTCCGAGCGCCTTATCCGACATTGAACGCAGCTCGTCAGCAGAAAGGTAAGCCAGCTCACGGCGATGCAGACGACGTTCTACGCCGTTGTCTTTCACCAGGCGCATCACCGCGCACCAGCCCGCTTTGGCGCTCACCACCTGTTCGCGCATTTCGCAGTAATCGCGCTCCAGCTTACGCAGCTTGCGGGTCAGGTTATCCATTTCTGCTTCGCAGAAGGTCAACGCTTTCTCGAGCTGATTACGCCGCGAACGGTTGTTGCTGAGCTGAGCATGCAGCTCGTCACGACGCAGACGGGCGCGCTCTTCAGCACCCGCATCAGCGCGTACGCCGATATCCTGCAATTCTTTATGCAGATCGTTGAGCAGCTCTTTTTTGGTGTCGTACGAGCTCTTCAGCGACGCCAGTACCTGGTTGTACTGGTTGAGCTGCGCGGCGTGGGTACGTAGCGCTTCACGAGTTCGGGCGCGTTCCGCTTCCGCCTGCTCAAGACGCTGACGCAGCTTCTCGTTCAGATCGCTATTTCCACTCAGCATCTCTGCTGAATCCGAGTAGCTAAAGTGGGCACGGCGCTGCACCACTTCGGTCAGCGCAAACGCCTGCTGACGCGCATCGCGTTGAGTCTGCTGCGAATACGCGTAATCTTCTTTTAACTGTTCAAACTGTTCCGGGTCGCTCTGGAGAACGGAAACCATCGGCTCCAGTTTCGCCAGTTGGTTTCCATGCTGCTGGACGAAACGCGCGGCTTCCTGCGCTTCATCAAGACGCTCCTGGATTTCATCAACACGATCGGCCAGCGAGTCGTCGGCCAGCAGATTCAGGCGCGGTAGCAGACGGTTGAGCGCCGAAACGCCCTCTTTCGCCTGCTCGTACTGTACCCGATTCTGCTGGTTATCGCTCTCATGCGCGCTCAGCGCGCGTTCAAGCTCGCCACGTCGGGTATTGAGTTTGCGGATTTCTTCTTCCGGATCATCCTCGAAGGCCACCGCCAGATGGTTGCCGATAAAGCGGCTGAACGCCTGATGCAAACGCTGAGTTTTCTGCACATCAAACGACAGCGTCGCAAAACGTTCTGACAGACCTTCACGCTCAGCGTGCAGCGTTTCAACGCGACTTTCGCGCGCGGCGCGGCCAAACAGCGGCAGCGTCGGGAAGCGTGAATAGCGCCACTGGCGATCGGCAATCTTAACGACAACCGCTTTTTCCAGCTCATCGACGCTGAATACGCTGTCATCAAACGACTGCGGATCCCCCTCGATCAGATAGAGATCTTCCGGACAATCTTCCAGCCCTTCCAGCTGTTCAGCAATGCGCGACAGGTCCGGTACCACAATCGCGTGGCGGGACGGTCCGTATAGCGCGGAGTAATACGGCGCATCGTCGAGGCTAACGTCATCATAGATTTCTGACAGCAGCACGCCGCCGAAACGCTCGGCTAGCGCATTCAGGCGCTGATCTTCAGAGCCGCCCGGCTGACTGAGACGCTCAATTTCATCGTCGATAGCGCGCTTGCGGGCACCGACTTCGTCACGCTCGACGATGGCCTCGCGTTCACGCTCCAGCAACTGCTGGAGATATTCAGTGACGTCCTGGCTTGATTCAAACTGCTCACCGCTCTGCTCGCAAAGCTGGTTGAGGCTGTTCTGCGCTGCCAGCCAGATTGGCGCGCGGCGCATCAGAGTCTGGGTGCGCGATTGCAGCTGCTCCAGTTCCTGACGCAGGGTCATGCGCCGTTCACTGGCGGAAGAGACGCTGTCAGACAACGAAGCAATACGGGCTTCCAATTCCTGATGCAGGGCTTCCAGCTCGTCGATATCGTAGCGTTTGCCCTGACGTTTGCAGAACTCGGTCAGCTGGCGCTCGGCATCCTGCTGCTCACGCAGGCGCTGTTCAAGCTCAGTCAGGCGACTGCGCAGCCCGTGGGCCTGCTCAGCCTGATGCCGCTGATTGACGCCATCGCGCAGCAGTTCGCGTGCTACGTCCCAGGCCTCGTTACGCGCCAGCGGGCCGTTGATCGATGCCACCAGCTGATACGCCTGCTCGAACTGGCTGTGCGCGGTTTGCGCCACGCTCATTTTCTGGTCCAGCGACAGCATTTTCTCCGTCGCTTCCTGCTCTTTCGCCTGGAAGGTTTCCAGCCACTCGTCGGCGCTTTCCGGGGTTAAGTCCGGCAGATGGCAGAGGGCTTTTGCCCGCTCCAGCGCCTGCAGCGCCTGGTTATACTGAATCGCACGAGTCTGCTGCACATCCAGCGCCTGCTGGTAGTCGGCCAGCTGGTTTTTCAGCTCATCCACTTCCAGCTCTGCGGCTTCGGCGCGGGCTTCGTTCTCTTCCTGCTGGTCAGAAGCTTCCGCCACCACTTCATTTTGTTCTTCGAGGCGAATCTGCAGCTCATCAAGATCCGCTTCATAGCGCTCGATTTTTTCCTGCTGGCGCAGAGCGGTTTGCACCAGGTTCAGGTGGTCGCTGGCAGCCTGGTAATCGGCTTCCAGATCGCCTTCCGCCCCGTTATGTTCCTGCAGTTCGCGCGCCATATCGACGTGCTTGTACTGCTCGGCGGCAAGCTGGGCGCGGGAAGTAAACAGATCCCGGCGGTATTCCAGCGCTTTGTCGAGATGAATGCGTCGCTCGTTGGCGTGACGCATATAGTCAGCCGCCACGTAGTTGGTGGCTTCGCTGATCAGATGTTTGAACAGATCGCGGTCAGACTGCGTGACGCGAATCGCTTCCAGCGTCATGCGGTTTTCGCGCAGCGCCGCTTCCATATCCTGGAACGCTTTACGTACGCCGCTGTTTTCCGGCAGCAGGTAGTCGCGCAGCGAACGGGTAATGGTGCTCGAAATCCCGCCGTACAGAGAGGCTTCGATCAGGCGATAGTATTTGCTACGGTCCGAGGCCGAACGCAGGCGACGAGCCACCACGCCCAGGTCAAACATCAGCGAGTGATATTCGGTGATAGAATTGAACTGCTTGAACTGCACCCCTTCCATCGCTTCGAGTTTATCTTTCAGCTCGTTGAGCGTAACGACACGCGCCTGGCGTTCGTTAAGGGTTTCAGTTAGCAACTGAGTCGGCTGAATGGAGGTCGGCAGGCCCTGAATCGCAAAAGGTTTGATATCGACTTTACGATCGCGACCAGCGACCTGCTGTAGACGAACCCCAACCACCACGCGCTGGTGACGAGAGTTGATAACGTCCAGCACTGAGTAACAAACCCCGGCGCGCAGCTTACCGTGCAGACCTTTGTCGCGCGAACCGCTGGTGGCCCCGGCTTCCGTGGTGTTACGGAAGTGCAGCAGCGTAAGGTCCGGGATCAGCGCCGTAACGAAAGCCGCCATGGTTGTGGATTTACCGGCACCGTTACCGCCCGAAAGCGTGGTCACCAGTTCATCGAGATCAAAAGTACGGGCAAAAAAACCGTTCCAGTTAACCAGCGTCAGCGAGCGAAATTTACCGCGTTCAATCATTACTCTTCCTCCCCGCTATCCGGCTGATTCTCTTCATTCTCATCATTGAGCTGCAGGCGATTTTCCAGCGCCATGGCTTCGCCGTCGCGGATCATGCGCAGCTGCGCTTCGCGTGGATCGTCTCCAGCACGTACGTCAGCCCCGAAGCGGAAGACCGATTCAGTGATGCGGAATTTGCTGCTGTCATGGCCCATAAACCACACCATGCCAAGACGGCGCAGACGGTTAAGCGAGGCGCGCATTTTTTCCTGCAGTTTCTGACGGTCAAGGTCGGAACCTGTGGAGCGGTTATTCACCAGCTTCAGCAGTTTCGCTTCATCCGCCAGAGTCAGCAGCTCATCATAAAGCTCCTGCTGGGTGAAGATACCTTCATTCGCCAGACGTTCCGGGCTCAGGTAGAGGTAGCAAAGAATTTTACCCACCATCATATCCAGCTCGGAGAGCACCGATCGCGGGATAAGCGTGGTGGAACGCGGGCGCAGATAGAAAAACCCCTCCGGCGCGCGAATCAGCTCAACGTTATAGCGAGCATAAAACTCTTCCAGGTAATCCTGAAAATCCATTAAAAAGGCGTGATTATCCAGCTCGTCGAGACCGACGTGACGGCCCGCGCGCAGGGCGCTATCCAGCGCCGGGAATAACGGATTAGCCAACGCTTGCGCCAGTTTAACCGGCATCACTTGTTCAATATTTGTCGATGACATGCGCCTGTACCTTGGCTCCGTAATCATTAATCGGCTGCCATTTGGCTGGCAGTCCGGTGAAATCTGCTTGCGCTACGCCCAAACGTACCGCCTGGTCGACAACGATTCGCGCAACGTCAAAGTGGCGCGCGCGCGGATACTGCGCCAGATATTCGCGTACCACCAGACCGAGATCCAGCGGCAGGCCTTTATCTTTATAAATCGCCAGTTGAGATTCGATGAGCGCCGCAAGCTGCTCGCGAATTTCGTTAAACTCTTCGTACTCAAGATCCGCAGGAAGTTCCCCGGTTACCTCTTCATCATGCAGCGCCATCTCTTCATCACGCATATCAAGCAGGCGATCGGCGCTAGCATGAGTGAGTGCCCACGGTGAATCAAAGTAGGTCTGAACCGACTGACGCAGGCGCTGAGCGAAGACGCGGTTCTTATCCATATCAATCGCGGTACGGATAAACTTGTGCACGTGGCGATCGTAGCCAATCCACAGGTCAATAGCCTGTTGGCCCCAACTGACGATACGGTCCAGCTTGCTTTGCAGATCGAAAACCAGGCGATCGACGAAGTTAAGATCGTCGCGGGCCATGGTCGAATCCTGAATGCGCAGCAGGTTTGCCTGCAGCTTATCGCCGGCTGCATCCAGCGTATCCTGCAGTTCACGCAGAGTACCGGAGGTTTCCGACAGCAACAGTTCACAGCTGGAAATCGCCGCCCGCCAGTCTTTGTTCAACAGCTGAGCAATGTCGTCTTTCACCAACTGCTGCTGTTCGTCCATGATTCGTTGGGTGAGATCGATACTGTCGAAAATTTCCGCTACCGAGTATTTCAGCGGTGCGAACACATTACGGTGCCAGTGGAACTCATCGCCCCCCTCTTCTGCAGAGTCAGCGGCACGCTTTAGCTCACCGGCAACGATCGATAGCTGCATCGACAGACGCAGGGTGGAGAACTCACGCTGGCGAATATAGTAATCGGTAATGCCGATGCCTAAAGGCGTCAGGCGATAAATGGCATTGCCTTCGGTAATTTCGCTGGTAAAGCGGTTCAGCAGACGCTGGCGCACCATATCATTAATGGCATTATTGGCACGCTGGCTGATGGTTTCGCTGGTCTGCTCAAACGCATCACTGACGTGGCGGAACGCGTCCACCAGTTCTCCCTCGGTCATTTCCCCTTCCATCCGCTCACCGTTCAGCGTGGCAATCGCCAGCAGGAAAGAGAGTCTGTCGACCGGCAGCGAAATAGAAAAATCATTTTTCCTGGCCCAGGCAACCAGTTCGGGGACTGTCTGGGAAAATTCACTCATAGTTTATCCTTGCATCTGCGGCTTAAGCGCGGTGACATGAATGTAACGACCCAGGCTGATATACGGCTCCTGGCGACAGTAGCGCGTTTCCAGCTCCAGTAGCGCCGCAAACTTGTCGTGCTGTTGGCGTTTTTCACGCAGATAATCATGAAACACTCGCACGCCGGTCTTACCGGTAATCTGCCAGCCAATTTCTTCCAGCCAGCCATAAACCTGCTGCGGATCGCGCGGGTAATCCGGCGATAGCGTGCGTTTTTTCTTTTTCGGCATACCTAATTGCACATAGTCTAAATTTCCGACAACGATATTGCGCATCAATAGACCGTTAGCATTGTAGAACATGAGCGACAACGCGCCGCCGGGACGTAACATTGACCACAGCGTACGCAGCATCGCCTGCGGCTCGGCTACCCATTCCAGCACCGCATGAAACAGTATCAGATCGACAGGACTTTCCAAATGCTGCTCAATATCCTGAGCTGCGCATTGTACAAAATGCATGTTGTCGATCACACCTTTATCGGTAGCAGCCTGTCGGGCACGAGCCACCATTTCGCCGGAAAGATCGCATAATGTGACATGGTGGCCCATTTCCGCCACTTTGATTGCCGTTTGCCCTTCGCCGCCGCCCGCGTCAAGAACCCGCAGTGGTCCCGGCCCCATCTGGCTGAGCAGCGGTTGCAGATCCTGCCAGAGGATCGCCTGCCGCAGCTGGCCCTTGGTGGTACCGTAGATATTGCGCGAGAGCTTATCAGCAATATCATCGAAATTACGATCCTTCACGGATGACTCCACACGCCAACACAAAGCCGCTATTTTGTCATACCCGCGCGGAGAATGGAGCGATCTGTTATAAGATCCGGGCATATCTTTGGTTATATGGTTAAAAAGGAACCATCCGGCATGCTTTTTACGCTGAAAAAGTTTTTAGGCGGCATGATGCTCCCGCTCCCCCTCTTGTTATTGCTTATCGCCCTGGGGATAGCGTTGCTGTGGTTTAGCCGTTTCCAACGCACCGGCAAGCTCTGCGTGAGCCTCGGCTGGCTACTGTTGTTGCTTCTTAGCCTGCAACCCGTGGCCGACAGTTTGCTCAAACCTATTGAGGATAAATACCCGACGTGGCGCGGCGAAGAGCGCGTGCAGTACGTGGTTGTGCTCGGCGGAGGCTACACGTGGAACCCTGAGTGGGCTCCCAGTTCAAACCTCATCAGCAATAGCTTGCCGCGGTTAGCGGAGGGGATCCGCCTGTGGTATGCAAACCCGGGTGCAAAATTGATCTTTACTGGCGGGAGAGCAAAAACTAACCCGATGAGTTCCGCAGAAACCAGCGCCAGAGTTGCAGAGAGTCTGGGCATACCGCGCAGCGAAATTATCGTGCTGGATAAACCCAAAGATACTGAAGAAGAGGCCGCGGCGGTGAAAGAAGCGATTAGCGATGCCCCATTCCTGCTGGTGACCTCCGCCTCACACCTGCCGCGAGCGATGATTTTCTTTCGTCAGGCCGGACTGAACCCTTTACCCGCCCCCGCCAACCAGTTGGCGATCGAGTCACCACTCAATCCGTGGGAACGCGCAATTCCGTCCCCCGTGTGGCTGATGCATAGCGATCGGGTTGGCTACGAAACGTTAGGCCGCATCTGGCAGTGGTTAAAAGGATCCTCAGGCGAGCCAGGGCAAAATTGATTTTGCCGCAAGGTCGAAACGGGCGCGATCAAAGCGCCCGGTATTCACCAGGTTTTCCACTTCATCCCACAACAGATACAACCAGCGCCGCCAGAGAAAAGCCTCAGCTACCGGCGCACGACGCAGATAGTGCCACAATAGCTGCTCTCCTTGCCCACCATCGGCCAGACGAAATAACTCAAATTCACGCGGAGCCCACAGCATCATGCCCGGCCCCACCATCGCCAGCAGCTGATCGCTACGCGCATCTTTCAGCATGCTGCGCAGCGTAAAGCTACCGTGCACCAGAACACAGTTATCATTAAAGTCTTTAAACAGATCTGCAAGGCATTCGCGAGTACGGAACAAAATACGCTTGTCCTGCATGGTCAGGCCGGTATCCTGATAGAGATTCAGCGTGCTCCATAACACCTCGATCCGTTGGCGATACCAGTGCGGCCAGAGGTTTTCCTGAGTGCTATCAACCATCCCTACGCAACCACCGCTATCCTGCCGATGCCAGGCCAGTAGCGCTTCAACGATTTGCTCCTGCAATTGTTCCCAGCGTTCCGGGGTACGGGTGGGTGCCTCAACGGAAACGCCACGCAGTCGTTCAATCAGCAGGACATCGGGCCCAGGTTGCTCTTCATGCGTCATCACGCCATAGACAACCGGCATGCGTACGGTTCCACTACGCGCCAGAGTCGAGATTTTCCACGCCAGCTGACGCGCTATACCCGGCGTCGTAAAACTTCGCGCCAGCAGCGGCATTGGGTTTCCTTGAGCATCATATAGCGACCACAGCGCCGACGAAGGCTTTTCGCTGACGCACTCCACGCGGCTTAGTTTTTCACCAAGCAGATGGCTCAGTTCGGTACGCAACTGTTCCATTTCAGATTACCCCTATGAATACTACCGGTTTCATAATGAGCGTCTGCTACGGGGTTGTCATCGGGTAAGATCAAAATTGCCGCAAAAAGTATGGAAAAACGGCCTGAATATATCCCCTCCAGACGGAGGGGATGAAAAGATTAACGCAACTCCGCGCGAACGCGTTCCAGATCTTCCGGCGTATCAACGCCCGTACCTGGAACCACTTCAGCCACCGCAACATGGATTTTTTCGCCGTACCATAGCACACGCAGCTGCTCCAGCATTTCAATCTGCTCCAGCGGACTTGGCGCCCAGCTGACGTAGCGACGAATGAAACCGGCGCGATAGCCGTAAATACCGATATGGCGCAGCAGAGAGTCGCCGATAGTTTCGCGGGATTGAGCAAAACGATCGCGATCCCACGGGATGGTGGCGCGGGAGAAATAGAGCGCGTAGCCCGCAGCGTCCATCACGACCTTCACCGCATTCGGATTGAATGCTTCTTCGGAATCATGGATTGGTACCGCTAAGGTTGCCATACCGCTGGTGCTGGCGGCCAGATTTTCAGCGACCTGACGCACTATCGCCGGCGGAATCATCGGCTCATCGCCCTGAATGTTAACGATGATAGTGTCGTCACCAAAGGCGCATTTCTCGACCACCTCGGCAAGGCGCTCGGTACCGGATTGATGATCTTCACGCGTCATACATACTTCACCACCGGCAGCTTCAACCGCACGGGCAACGTCCGGATGGTCGGTAGCAACGATGATACGGTCGGCCCCGGACTCACGTGCACGCTCCAGCACATGGACAATCATCGGTTTGCCATTGATATCCTGGAGCGGTTTTCCCGGCAGGCGAGTCGAAGCAAAACGCGCGGGAATGATAACCACGAAGCTCATGACTGGCTCTCTTCTACGGCAAGCGGACGGGCTTCAGTTTCTAACAGTACAGGAATGCCGTCTCGCAGCGGGAAAGCCAGGCTATCAAGTTTGCAGATCAGTTCTTGCTTATCCTGGCTGTAATACAGCTTACCGTTACAAACCGGACAGGCGATAATTTCAAGTAAACGATGATCCATGATTCCTCCAGATGGACCGAATAGATTCCGCAGAAGCATACCACACGCAGGCTCAGGCGGCGTCAATTTCCCAACCCTGCCGTTGCACGGTAAAGAGCTCCGCCGGCAGCTGCCCGCAGGCCACCTGCGTCGCGTCCTGCCAGCGGGCGAAATCATCAATCGCCCGTTTTAATCCCTTCTCCAGCCCCGATGTCAGCTTGACGCCATCCTCCAGCCATAGTGAGAAAATTTCCAGTATCCCGGTTTTGCGATGCATTTTGCTATCCATCCGCCCCACCAGCTTTCCCTGGTGCAGAAGCGGTAAAACAAAATAGCCGAACTGGCGCTTCGGTGCGGGCGTGTAGCACTCCAGCCGATAGCTAAAGTTAAACAGCTGTTCAGCCCGTTTACGATCCCATACGACCGGATCGAAAGGCGAAAGTACGGCGCTATGGCTGGCAGACAGTCTGCCGCCAGGTGCTGACTCCCGTTGCGCTAGCGCATCGCGATGGAGCCACATTTCACCCAGCGCTTCTACATTCACCGGTACCACCAGCCCTTCTTCCTGCCATTTCGCCAGCAAACCAGGTAGCGAGGGTTGGCGCAAGCGATAATAATCCGCCAGCCACTGCGGGCGAAAAATCCCCAGGCTACGGGCGCTGTTGCGCAACATAATGTCTTCTGCCTGCTCTTGCGAAAGCCCATCCCGCTCATCATTCCAGTGCGGCATTACCCGATGCATCAGGTCATAAACCCGCTGAAAATTGCGCCGTTCGACAACCATAACTTCACCAGCGGTAAATAAACCTTCAAGGTGACGTTTATGCGGTTTCCACTCCCACCAGCCGCTGGTGCCTTTGCGCGGATGCTCGAAATCTGCTGAGCGGACCGGGCCGTTTTCAGCGATATGATTCAGTAATTCCTGAATGCTCTCGGCATGTTCTTCCATCCACTCTTTATGATACTTCCAGCCCATTTTATCCGGCGTCAGCATGCGGTGACGCACCAGCGAAAAGTCACTACGCGGTAAAAAGCAGGCCTCATGAGCCCAGTACTCCATCAGTTCACCAGTGCGTAGCGCCTCATCCAGCCAGCCCTGTTGATAGTGACCGAGGCGGCTAAAAAGCACCAGGTATGGGCTACGGGCGACAACGTTAATGGTGTCGATTTGCAGTAAAGACATCTGCTGGATAGTCTGCAAAATATCTTCGGGTCGCGCGCGACGGCTGGGCTTTTTCAGCAGCCCCTGCGCGGCAAGATGGAGATGGCGGGCTTCTTTAAGCGAGAGGGACAATACCGACATGCAGGTTCTCCATTAAGGGCTCCAGCGCAACGGTATGGCAAAACTAACGTTGCGCCAGCGTAACTAAGTCCGTGAGCAGCCGCTGTGCGCGTTCATCAGCCATTATGGCGTCGACGGGTAAATACCACCAGTTAGCTTGCGCAAACTCCCGGCATTTGACCGCGTCTTTTTCGGTCATCAGCAGGGTTTGCTGTGACGTCGCCAGGGCAGCGACGTCGCTTTGATTCAATGCCTGATGATCGGCTAAGGCCACCGTTTTCACTGGCTGCACGCCACAGCTCTTAAGCGTGGCAAAAAAACGCGGCGGGTGACCGATTCCTGCCATCGCCACCACATTGTCGAATGCCGCGACGTTTCGACGTTCGCCAGTCAGCAGATTCACCGCCAGTCCAGGACGGAGCTGCATCGGGATCTCTCCCGGTCGGGCCACGCCGCCATTAACGATAATCGCATCCACGCTGTGTAAACGTGAGGCACGCTCGCGCATCGGTCCGGCGGGCAGCCACCAGCCGTTGCCAAAACGGCGCACGCCGTCTATCACCACGATTTCTTTATCACGCGCCAGCTTGTAGTGCTGTAGACCATCATCAGTGACGATAATCTGCAGATCGTTTGCTGCCAGTAAAGCCTGAACCGCATCGCTACGAGATGGAGAGACGGCAACTGGTGCACCGGTACGCTGGCGAATCAGTACCGGCTCATCGCCTGCTTCAACAGTACCGGTATCAGTATTCAACACGAGCGGATAGCTTGCCGCTTTACCGCCGTAGCCGCGAGAAACAACGCCAACGCGAATGCCGCGCTGCTGGAGCTGCTCCACCAGCCAGATCACAACCGGCGTTTTACCATTACCGCCGGCGGTCAGGTTTCCCACCACCACGATCGGGACCGGCGCTCGCCAGGCTTTGCGCCATCCCAGCTTATAGCTAAGCCGTATTAACCCGCTCACCAGGCCATATAGCCAGGAGAGCGGCAGCAACAACCACCATAAAGGCGATTCACCGGACCAGATGCGAGCAATCATGCGCCGAATTGCATCTTATGCAGTTGAGCGTAAACGCCCTTATGCTCCAGCAGATCGGTATGGCTACCGCGCTCAACGATTTGGCCATCTTCCACCACCACGATCTCGTCAGCTTGCTCAATCGTCGACAGGCGGTGAGCGATAACCAGAGAGGTGCGGTTTTTCTGCAGTTCGTCCAGCGCAGCCTGGATAGCACGTTCGGATTCAGTATCCAGCGCCGATGTGGCTTCGTCGAGAATCAGAATCGGGCTGTTACGCAGCAGCGCGCGCGCGATAGCAATACGCTGGCGCTGTCCGCCGGAGAGCATCACGCCGTTTTCACCGATAATCGTATCGAGGCCATTATCCATTTTGTTAATAAAGTCCATGGCGTAAGCCATGCGTGCCGCTTCTTCAATCTGCTCACGGCTGTACTCTTCAGTACGCGCATAGGCAATGTTATTTGCCACCGTATCGTTAAAGAGGTGGACATTTTGCGACACCAGCGCAACCTGATCGCGCAGGGAAGTCAGCGTGTACTCGCGCAGGTCATGACCGTCCAGCAATATCTGGCCTTCATCGACATCGTAGAAACGCGTGATAAGGCTGGCGATAGTCGATTTACCTGAACCTGAACGCCCAACCAGCGCCACAGTTTTCCCTTCGGGTATGTTCAGGTCGATATTGCGCAGCGCAGCAACTTCGCGTCCTGGGTATCTGAAGGTGACGTTTTTAAATTCCAGATTGCCCTTCGCGCGCGCGATCTCCAGCTTGCCTTCGTCTTTCTCCTGCTCGGAATCAAGGATAGCGAAAAGCGTCTGGCACGCCGCCATCCCACGCTGGAACTGGGCATTGACGTTAGTTAGCGACTTTAAAGGACGCATTAAAGCAATCATTGAGGAGAAGACAACGGTGATGGTACCGGCAGTCAGCGTCTCCATTACGCTCGGGAAGCTCGCAGCATAAAGCACAAAAGCCAGCGCCAGAGAGGCTATCAGCTGAATGATCGGATCCGAAATAGAGGACGCAGAGACCATTTTCATCCCTTGCAGACGCATCTTGTTACTGACCTTATCAAAACGCTTGGTTTCCACCTTCTGACCACCAAACATCAGCACTTCTTTATGCCCTTTCAGCATTTGCTCTGCGCTGGTCGTCACCTGGCCCATCGTGTTCTGCATATTCTTACTGATGTTACGAAAACGCTTCGACACCACGCGGATAGCGATCGACACAATCGGCGCGAGCACGATAAGAATCACCGAGAGCTGCCAGCTGTAATAGAACATCATGATAAACAGGCCGATAATCGATGCTCCTTCACGCACGACAGTGATCAGCGCGCTGGAAGAAGAGGATGCGACCTGTTCGGAATCATAGGTAATACGAGATAACAACGTACCGGTGGACTGTTTGTCAAAGAAGGAGACCGGCATTCCCATCATGTGGCTGAATAAACGGCGGCGCATAGTCATAACGACTTTGCCTGAGACCCATGAGATACAATAGCTCGAAACGTAGCTGGTAACACCGCGCAGAATCATCAGCCCGATAACCACCAGCGGCATCCATATCAGCACTGAGCGATCCGTTTTACCAAAACCATCATCCAATAACGGTTTAAGAAGCGATAGCATGAAGGTATCACTAGCCGCGTTAAGCACTAGCGCCACTGCCGCAACGATTAGCCCGGGTTTAAACGGCGCTATAATCGGCCAGAGTCGGCGGAAGGTCTGCCACGTGGAGAGATCTTTATCGTTCTGCATTCAATAAACCAGCTTGTGTTGAAATAGCCGCATATTCTACCCGTTCTACGCCTTCCCGCCAAACCACTGATGATACCAACGAGGTAAAACTTGATCCCGTAAGCCATGGATTTGCCAACTATCTGTGGAAAAAACAACCGTAATTTGCCCCTGGTGCGGGGTATCGAACCATTGATAACCCAGGTTCCGATAACGCTGAATCACTTTACTGGAGGGCATCCGCCATGCGTTAAAGCGTGAAGCTGAGGCAAGCGCCGCTTCGCCTCCCACGCTCTGAAGTAAAGCTGTCCCTGACGAGGTATTGCTACCGTGATGCGGAACCTGGATAAGTGTAGACGCAAGATGCTGCCAATAGTGGCTGATCATCGCCATTTCCGCAGGGGTTTCGATATCACCCGTAAGCAGAATACTGTGCTTGCCGTCATCAATTCGCACTACGCAGGAACGATTATTTCCCTGCTTTGTCGCTCCCGGCAGTGGCCACAGAGCACGAAAAGTTAACCCTCTCCATTGCCAGGTTTCACCGCGCTGACAGGCTAAATACCCCGCCCAGCCCAACGGGCTACGAACCCATAGTTGCGGCCATGCTTTCTGTATCGAATTCAATCCACCGCGATGATCGAGATGTTCATGGCTCAGAATGATCCCCTCCGGTTGCAAATGATGCCAACGCAACCAGGGGATAATAATTTGCTGACCACTATCACCGTCAGGCCACGCCAGCCCGGTATCATAGAGAAGCGCCGCTCCCTGACGTTCAATAACCATAGCCAGCCCCTGCCCCACATCCAACATCGTCACTCGCCATTCATTAGCGTCGGTATTACGCCCAAAAGGCCGACTCAATAACACAAGGCACCCTAAACAAAGCGCAGGTAGCGTCCGCCAGGCATGAAAGCGCCAGGCTATCAATGCCAGCCAGGGTATTATGCTTACGCCAAGCCAGCGAACATCCAGGCCCAACCAACCGGGTGGCAGCTGGCGTAATGACCAGAATAACGCGGCCAGAATCCGGTCCGTCAGTTGCCACAAGGCCATCTCTACAAATATCGGCCCGCAAAGATGCAACAGCATTGCTACCAGAATCAGCGGGACAACAACGAAGGTAACCAAGGGCACAGCAATCAGATTGGCGATGATGGAAGTCATACTGATGCCATGAAAGAGAGCAATTTGGATGGGGATAAGTAAGAACATCAATCCAATCTGCAAATGACACAGCGCAAGTATCTGACGTAGCAACCAATGCCTTTCACGAAGTGAAATCGGCGCCAACTGGTACCAGAATATCAACGCAGCGACGGCAAACGCTGATAACCACAGGCTTTCGGATAAAACAGCTAACGGGTCAGCGAACAAAATCGCGCCAAGGCAGCAACACCATATTTGCCACGGCGACCAGCGTTTACCGGATAACCGGAGCCAGCAGCCGACGGCTAATGCGGCGCAGGTACGCAATGCAGGCGGTTGCATACCCGTCAGCCAGGAGTAGAAGATGGCGCATCCCAGGCCAATAAGCAACGGTGCCCGCCAGCTAAGCCAGCGGCATGGGAGAAAGAACTGCAGCCCTCTCAGTAATAACCAACCAAGCGAAGCCCCCAGCGCAATATGTAAACCCGAAATCGCCATCAGATGCGACGTGCCGGTTTCCTGCATCAAAGTCTTAATCTCACGAGGAACGGCCAGACGCTCTCCCATGCCTAATCCTAGTATCACCGACCGCCATGGTAATGTATCAAGTGTTTGGTTTAGCGATGCCAGATAGCGTGCCCGCAAACTACAGCGTCTGTCCCGGGCTTCGGCGGTAAGAAATCGTCCAGTCAGCGGGCGATGCTGCGACAAGGCATAGCGTTGACTATCAAATCCGCCATCGTTGAGTTGTCCGTGAACCGGGCGAGCGCGAAGCGTCATTGCCCAGACCTGACCCGCGCAGGGTGTTTCAGGTAGATAGTTGCCGTAGAGACTCACTCCAGGAGCGGGAAATAGCCGCCGCCCATCCAGACGAACGATCTTTCCCAGATGGGCTGTCTGTCCATCGGTTGCGGTAAGTTCAATTTCAACCTGTCGATTTCTGTCTAGTAATGTTTCGGTTGGCCATAACACCTGTCGGGCACTGAGTATCCCCCAAACCAGGAACAACATTATCAACGCGACATATTGCGCAGTGCCGTGACGGCATTGCGCAATAAGTAATGCAAGGGCAATGAGTCCCCAGACAACAAAGCGTCCGGGCAAAACGGGTAACCAGAGCAGCGGTAAGATACCGACAATCACACAGCCAGCGAGTTGTGGTAAACGCATTGACACCTCCTTGTCGGCAGAAGTGTCGCGCCAAATAGAAGATATGTCTCACACGGCGTAGATGAGTTGTATGGTGCTTTCCAGTGAATTTACTCTGTTACCAGAAAACGACCTGTGTTTTGCGAGGAGAGATGGAGAAAGTACAAAAAAAAGCACCCGAAGGTGCTTTTTCAACGTTTAAGTATGTTGTCGCCGCTCAGCGAAACTTACTCTTCGTAAATATTGGCGCGGTCACGTAATTCTTTACCTGGTTTAAAGTGTGGAACGTACTTACCTTCCAGTTCAACTTTATCGCCAGTTTTTGGATTACGCCCGGTGCGGGGTGCTCGATAATGCAAAGAGAAGCTGCCGAAACCGCGGATTTCAATGCGCTCACCTTGAGCAAGCGTTGAGGCCATATGCTCCAGCATTTCTTTAACAGCATCTTCTACTGCTTTCGCAGGAATGTGAGATTGCTGGCTGGCAAGTCTTTCTATCAATTCTGACTTGGTCATTATTCCTCCGGTTTCCTTCAAGGCAAAGTTATCTAACAGCTTAAACAAGGGCGGCCGTAGCCGCCCTTTGTGCTTGATTACAGGACGAATCCTGCAATCTGTCAAGTAAACTCGTCATAATTCAGGTTGTTGTAACCCGAAAGACTAAGATTACTCGCCTTTAGCTGCTTTGAAAGCTTCAGCCATTGCGTTGTTAGAGAAACCTGCTTCTTCCTGTTTGTTAACAGTAGCGATAGCATCTTTCTCATCAGCTTCGTCTTTAGCACGAACAGACAGGCTGATTGCACGGTTCTTACGATCGACGCCAGTGAATTTAGCTTCAACGTCGTCGCCTACGCTCAGAACCAGAGTTGCATCTTCAACGCGGTCACGTGAAGCTTCAGAAGCGCGCAGGTAACCTTCAACGCCGTCAGCCAGTTCTACGGTTGCGCCTTTAGCGTCAACTGCAGTCACTTTACCGTTTACGATTGCGCCTTTCTTGTTCAGTGCAACCCAGTTGTTGAACGGATCTTCTGCGAGCTGTTTAACGCCCAGAGAGATACGCTCACGTTCTGCGTCAACCTGCAGAACAACTGCTGCGATTTCGTCGCCTTTTTTGTATTCACGTACTGCTTCTTCGCCTGCAACGTTCCAGGAGATGTCAGACAGGTGAACCAGGCCGTCGATGCCGCCGTCCAGGCCGATGAAGATACCGAAGTCAGTGATAGACTTGATTTTACCTTCAACACGGTCGCCCTTGTTGTGGGTTTCCGCGAACTGCTGCCATGGGTTGTTTTTGCACTGCTTCAGGCCCAGGGAGATACGACGACGTTCTTCGTCGATATCCAGAACCATAACTTCCACTACGTCACCAACGTTAACAACTTTGGATGGGTGGATGTTTTTGTTGGTCCAATCCATTTCGGAAACGTGAACCAGGCCTTCAACGCCTTCTTCGATTTCAACGAAGCAGCCGTAGTCGGTCAGGTTGGTCACGCGACCAGTCAGTTTGGTACCTTCCGGATAACGCTTAGCGATAGCTACCCATGGATCTTCGCCCAGCTGTTTCAGGCCCAGAGATACACGAGTACGCTCGCGGTCGAACTTCAGCACTTTAACAGTGATTTCGTCGCCAACGTTTACGATTTCGCTCGGATGCTTAACGCGTTTCCATGCCATATCGGTGATGTGCAGCAGGCCGTCAACGCCACCCAGATCAACGAATGCACCGTAGTCAGTGAGGTTCTTAACGATACCTTTGACTTCCATGCCTTCCTGCAGGTTTTCCAGCAGCTGATCGCGTTCTGCGCTGTTTTCGGACTCGATAACGGCACGACGAGAAACAACAACGTTGTTACGTTTCTGGTCCAGCTTGATGACTTTGAATTCAAGCTCTTTGCCTTCCAGGTGCAGCGTGTCGCGCACCGGACGAACGTCTACCAGGGAGCCTGGCAGGAACGCACGAATACCATTCAGCTCAACAGTGAAGCCACCTTTAACTTTGCCGTTGATAACACCGACTACAGTTTCAGCTTCTTCGTAAGCTTTTTCCAGCGTGATCCAAGCTTCGTGACGTTTAGCTTTTTCACGGGACAGCAGGGTTTCACCGAAGCCGTCTTCTACTGCATCCAGAGCAACGTCAACTTCGTCACCAACCTGGATTTCCAGCTCGCCCTGGGCGTTTTTGAACTGCTCTGCCGGAATGGCAGACTCAGATTTCAGACCGGCGTCAACCAGTACGATATCTTTGTCGATAGCAACAACAACACCACGAACGATGGAACCCGGACGGGTTTCGATTGTTTTTAAGGATTCTTCAAATAGTTGAGCAAAAGATTCTGTCATGTTTAATCTTCAGGTTTCATATTTAACGTCCACCTGGCTCCATGCCGGATGGGGTTGTTTAACATACCCGCTAACACTCCATTGCTGCGGGGGTACTGCTAAAATTCGGAGGCTATTGCGCTTCACCGATGAACAATTAAGCGACTGCCAGTTTTTCGCGCGCATATTGTAGCGCTTTTTCAATCACTTGCTCAATGTTTAGTTCTGTGGAATCAAGAACTAAAGCATCGGCTGCCGGGACAAGCGGCGCCACTGTGCGATTACGATCGCGGTCATCGCGTTCTTTTATCTCGGATAAAAGGCGATCAAAGTTAACACTAAAGCCCTTCTCCTGCAACTGGAGCATGCGGCGCTGAGCACGTTCTTCCGCTGAGGCATCAAGGAAAATTTTCACCGGCGCATCAGGGAACACTACGGTCCCCATATCACGCCCGTCGGCAATCAGGCCGGGGAGATCGCGGAAGGCGCGCTGACGGCGCAGCAATGCTTCTCTTACGCGTGGGAAAGCGGCCACTTTTGATGCCGTATTGGCCACTTCCTGAGTGCGAATTTCAGCACTAACATCCTCGCCTTCAAGAACCACTTCCAGGCTACCGTTAGTAGAAACAAAACGCACATCCAGATGCGCGGCCAGTGGAACCAGCGC
The DNA here is from genome assembly GCF_014103785.1 of Klebsiella sp. RHBSTW-00215. Classification (NCBI taxonomy): domain Bacteria; kingdom Pseudomonadati; phylum Pseudomonadota; class Gammaproteobacteria; order Enterobacterales; family Enterobacteriaceae; genus Klebsiella; species Klebsiella sp. RHBSTW-00215. The sequence continues at coordinate 3,730,053 of NZ_JABXQS010000001.1, read as the reverse complement.
GTCTTCAGATTCAACATCTACGTGGTGATGCAATGCCGCCAGAGCCAGAACACGATAAATCGCCCCAGAATCCAGCAGATGCCAGCCCAGCGTTTCCGCCATTGCCTTGCACAATGTGCCCTTACCCGCACCGCCAGGCCCATCAATGGTGATTACCGGAACAGCTACCGTCATCTTTTTCTCCTTCAGCAAGGCGCATAAATATATAAACGCCGCGCATTATACGCATCTATACGACGGAAAGTGAGTGTTGCTTGCAAATTACGGACAACAGGAAATGGAATGCAGAAGAATTACGCAATTATAGCGGGCTGATGGAGCATCAGCCCGAATTGGGGCGAAGTTTTACTTTTTATCAGCGGCGATGCGGTCGCGAATATGCTGCGCACGTTCAGCTGAAGGCGGGTGTGAATCGAACAAAGATTTACTATGTCCGGCGTCAAGGCTGGCCAGTTTGTCGAAGCTTCCCACCAGGCCTTGGGTGCTGATCTTACGTTTTTTCATCAGGTCGTAAGAGAAATCATCGGCATCCGATTCCTGAGAACGGGAGAAGGCTGAGTTAATCATTCCCTCGGCGATATCACCCAACTGAGATTTAGACAAACTCGCAGCCGCTCCACCAGTTGCTGAAACAGCATCACGCGCGGCGATAGTTGCATAAGCGGTTTGCATCGCTTTACGCGAGTGACCCAGCGCAACGTGACCCAGTTCATGGCCCAGTACGCCTTCGACTTCATTATCGGTCATCATGTCCATCAGACCGCTATAGACGCGCACGCAGCCGTTAGCCATTGCCCAGGCATTCACGTCTGATGTCACGTAAACTTTGTAGTTCACCGGGGTGCCATCGATATTATTGCCTAACGCTTTGGCAATTTTATTCAGGCGTTTGGTGTACTTGCTTGAAGAGCCCGCCAGTTGATTTTCGCCATCCATTTGCTTACAGGCATCATCGGAAAGTGTTTTGACTTCAGCGTCAGAGAGGGTCGCTGCTTTGTAGGCCGTCATCCCGGAATTGACCAGGGCGTTGGTATCCACACCTTGCATATTTTTACAACCTGCCAACAACGTGGCAGAAACAGCTAAAGCCAGCATTAATTTTGTATTTCTCATATCAATCATCCATTGATTTTTCATATTAATTGCTTATAAATCATATATTTACAAGCAATCAAGGCTAGCATTTAGTTTATCTGCCGACAAGCACGTAAAAAAAACGCCGACCTCCTGGCCGGCGTTTTTATAGGACTTGCGTCATTCAAGCCAGTGTGCTGATACGCGCCAGTTGCTCAAAGTAATCCGGGAAAGTTTTCGCCGTACACTTCGGATCGAGGATCGTGACTGGGGTATCGGAAAGCGCCACCAACGAAAAACACATCGCCATGCGGTGGTCGTTATAGGTACCGATGTCTGCAAACTGCAGCTTCGCAGGTGGCGTGATGCGGATGTAATCCTCACCCTCTTCAACTTCAGCGCCCACTTTACGCAGCTCTGTTGCCATAGCAAACAGGCGGTCGGTCTCTTTGACACGCCAGTTATAAATGTTGCGCAGCGTGGTGGTACCTTTCGCAAACAACGCGGCAGTGGCGATAGTCATCGCAGCATCCGGGATATGATTCATGTCCATATCAATGGCGTTCAGCTCGCCATGAGTACAGGCAATAAAATCGTCCCCCCAGGTAACGGTTGCGCCCATTTTCTCCAGCACATCGGCGAAACGAATATCGCCCTGCACGCTGTTACGACCGATACCGGTCACTTTCACCGTACCGCCCTTAATCGCGCCAGCAGCGAGGAAATAGGATGCCGAAGAGGCGTCCCCCTCAACCAGATAGTCGCCTGGTGATTGATACTGCTGATTGCCGCGTACCACAAAACGCTGATAAGACTGGTTTTCAACCTCAACGCCAAACGTCTTCATCAGGTTGAGCGTGATATCAATGTAAGGTTTAGAAACCAACTCGCCTTTAATAGTAATAACGGTATCCTGCGGAGCCAACGGCGCGGTCATCAACAGCGCAGTGAGGAACTGGCTGGAAACGCTGCCGTCAACTTCAACATGACCACCGTTGAAACCACCGCGCAGACGCAGAGGCGGATAGTTTTCCTGCTCCAGATAATCGATTTGCGCGCCGCCCTGACGCAGCGCATCAACCAGGTGGCCAATCGGACGCTCTTTCATTCGCGGCTCACCGGTCAGCACAATATTATTGCTACCCAGGCATAACGCCGCCGCCAGCGGGCGCATTGCGGTCCCGGCGTTACCGAGGAACAGTTCCAGCGCCTGGTCAGACTGTAGTGGGCCCCCGTTACCTGTCACTTCGCAACGAGTACGATCGGAGGACAGGGTATAATGAACTCCCAGGGTGTTGAGGGCATTCAGCATGTGGCGTACATCGTCGCTGTCCAGCAAATTGGTCAGCACCGTAGTGCCATCAGCTAATGCCGCCAGCAGCAAGGCACGATTGGAGACACTTTTGGACCCGGGCAGGTTAATAGTGCCATCTACACGTGCGATGGGTTGTAACGTCAGGGATTCCATTAAACTCAACTCTCAAACAAACAGAATAAAAACCCCGCAGGCTGGCTGCGGGGATGAAAAACAAGGCAACGATTAACCGTGACGGCGTTCGAAGTCCTGCATAAAGTCAGTTAGCGCCTTCACACCGGCCAACGGCATCGCATTATAAATGGAGGCTCGCATGCCGCCCACGACGCGGTGACCTTTCAACGCATGCAGACCGGCTGCAAAAGACTCTTCAAGGAACAACTTGTCAAGAGCGCTATCCGCCAGTTGGAACGGCACGTTCATGCGAGAGCGGTTCGCCACAGCAACGTCATTGCGATAGAAACCACTGCGATCAATCACGCCATATAATAAGTCGGCTTTTTGCTGGTTAATTTTATCCATCACGGCGACGCCGCCCTGCTCTTTCAGCCACTTAAACACCAGGCCTGACAGATACCAGGCAAATGTCGGCGGCGTGTTGAACATCGAGTCATTCTCAGCCAGGATGGAATAGTCAAGAATCGACGGGCAGGCTACGTTGGCTTTACCCAGCAGATCTTCGCGAACAATAATCAGCGTCAAACCGGCCGGACCGATGTTTTTCTGCGCACCAGCGTAGATCACGCCATAACGGCTAACGTCGATTTCACGAGATAAAATAGTCGAAGATAAATCCGCCGTGACTATCACATCGTCAGCAAAGTTCGGCGCTTCTTCGATGGCAATTCCATCAATGGTTTCATTCGGGCAGTAGTGCAGGTACGCAGCGCCAGGCGTCAGTTGCCATTCGCTCATTGGTTTAACCGCGCGCAGGCCGTCAACGGTGATTTTGGCGTCGATTACGTTCGGATTACAGTATTTATGCGCTTCTTTAACCGCGCTGGCGGCCCAGTAACCAGCATCAACGTAGTCGGCAACGGTTTTATCGCCAAGCAGGTTCAGCGGGATGCCAGCAAACTGCCCGCGGCCGCCGCCATGACAGAATAAAACTTTGTAGTTGGAAGGAATATTGAGCAGGGAGCGAAAATCCTGTTCCGCCTCTTCAGCCACCTTAATGAACTCTTTCCCACGGTGGCTGATTTCCATCACCGACGTCCCCAAACCGTTCCAGTCGCACAGCTCCTGCTGCGCCAGTTTGAGTACTTCCGCCGGCAGCATTGCCGGGCCCGAACTGAAGTTATAGACCTGAGCCATTTACCCTCACCACGTTGCTATGTTATTTGCCCGCGAACCGTCGCGGGCATAAGTTATTCCTGTGGCTATCGGTTTTATCATTCAGTGACACGTACCGCAACGGCTAAAACTGAACAGTGGCAAAATGCGGCCTCGCTCACACAAAAGAATCTGCCAGCTTGACGTCATATAACCGACATAATTGCTGTCAGGTGACTCTTTTTGCTCGACTGACCTTCGACCATTCTGCATTTGCACAGCGCGGGCATAATTGCTTATCCCCGGCACGAAGCGTAAGGATTGCACTACAGCGGACGCAGGCGTACTCATCATCCTGCGGAACGGTAGTAAAACGCTCAGTAAAGCGTGAAGGTAGAATAGAAAGTCCGGCTTTAACATCCGGATCCGGGTAGTAATAAAGGCTAATTTGTCCGTTGGTTTCCAGAATAGCCAGCCGTACCTGCCCCAGTTGCTCCACGCCGTTGGTGCGAAGCTCCATAAAAAACTCAAATTCGGTCATGTTTTCCGCCTGGAGTTTTTCCCACGCCAGCTCACCGTTTTCCACCACCACAATCGGCTTACCTTCGAGTAAATCCTCCAGCTTTTCACTGTGCCCCATCAGCCACATGACTAGCCGGTACAGGAGCGCCAGGGTGATAAAAACGGCCAGCACTGGCAGCATGGGGACATCATCATAGAATGCGACATCACCCGCCGCCGAGCCGAGGGTCAGAATAATCAGTACTTCAAACAACGACATCTGTCGAACGCCGCGCCGCCCGGTGATTTTAAGGAAAATAAATACCAGCACGAAGGTATAGAGGCTACGTAACGCCACCTCGGCAAGAAATTCCACTGGCACCTTATCCAGTGCCATACGATGCCAATCAAAAGTCTTCATGGTTAACGCCTGAACAGTTATCGAGTGACATAAGCATAGCCAGACGATGGAGATAGCACCTGTCATCTAAAACCCGTATGATTGCGCGCTTTACGTACGATAAAAGTGATTGCCATGACTCAAACATTTATTACCGGCAAAGATGCCGCCCTGGAAGATTCCATCGCCCGCTTCCAGAAAAAATTGCTCGACCTCGGATTTGATATTGAAGAGGCCTCATGGCTCAACCCGGTACCGCACGTCTGGTCAGTGCACATCCGCGATAAAGAGTGCGCCTTGTGTTTCACCAACGGTAAGGGCGCAACCAAAAAAGCCGCGCTGGCTTCCGCGTTGGGGGAATACTTCGAGCGTCTCTCCACTAACTACTTCTTCGCCGATTTCTGGCTGGGCGACACCATCGCTAACGGCCCTTTCGTTCACTATCCGAATGAAAAATGGTTCCCGCTAACCGACGATGATGAAGTGCCGGAAGGCTTGCTAGATGCCCGCCTGCGTGCGTTCTACGATCCTGACGATCAGTTAACTGCCAGCATGCTGGTGGATCTGCAATCAGGTAATGACGATCGCGGCGTGTGCGGTCTGCCGTTCACTCGCCAGTCTGACGGCGAGACGATTTATATTCCGATGAATATCATTGGCAACCTGTACGTTTCGAATGGCATGTCTGCGGGCAACACCCGTAACGAAGCCCGCGTTCAAGGCCTGTCAGAAGTATTTGAACGTCATATTAAAAATCGCATTATTGCTGAAAGCATCAGCCTGCCGGAAATTCCGGCGGAGGTGATGGCGCGTTATCCGGGCGTTGTGGAGTCGATTAATAAACTGGAAGCCGAAGGTTTCCCGATTTTCGCTTATGACGGTTCACTGGGCGGCAAATATCCGGTTATCTGCGTTGTGCTGTTTAACCCGGCTAACGGAACTTGTTTTGCGTCTTTCGGCGCGCACCCTGATTTCGGCGTCGCGCTGGAACGTACCGTTACCGAGTTACTGCAAGGCCGCAGCCTGAAAGATCTCGACGTCTTTACGCCGCCGACCTTCGATGATGAAGAAGTTGCCGAACACGCCAATCTTGAGACTCACTTTATCGATTCCAGCGGTCTGATCTCCTGGGATATGTTTAAGCAGGATGCCGACTACCCATTCGTGGACTGGAGCTTCTCCGGAACGACGGATGAAGAGTTCGCCACCCTGATGGCTATCTTCAAACAAGAAGATAAAGAAGTTTATATCGCCGATTACGAACACCTGAGCGTCTACGCTTGCCGAATCATCGTTCCGGGCATGTCCGATATCTACCCGGCGGAAGATCTCTGGCTGGCGAACAACAGCATGGGTGCACACCTGCGGGAAACTATTCTTTCCCTGCCGGGAAGCGAGTGGGAAAAAGAAGATTATCTGGCGCTTATCGAACAAATGGACGATGAAGGCCTTGATGATTTCACCCGCGTTCGCGAGCTGCTTGGCCTGGCGACTGGCAAAGATAATGGTTGGTACACGCTACGCATTGGTGAGTTAAAAGCGATGCTGGCGCTGGCGGGCGGTGATATTGAGCAAGCCTTGATCTGGACCGAATGGACCATGGAGTTCAATGCTTCAATATTTAGCGCTGAACGCGCTAATTACTACCGTTGCCTGCAAACGCTACTGTTGCTCAGCCAGGAAGAAGAGCGCCAGCCGCTGCAATACCTGAACGCCTTTGTGCGTATGTACGGCGTTGAAGCAGTAGAAGCCGCCAGCGCCGCGCTTAGCGGCGAAGCTCCTTTCTACGGTTTGCAGACCGTAGACAGCGATCTGCTGGCTTTCCCGGCTCATCAGTCTTTACTGAAGGCCTATGAAAAGTTGCAGCGCGCAAAAGCAGAATTCTGGGTTAAATAACGCCTCTTTATCTATCAGAATGTCAGCATCACGGGGTCAGTTGTGACCCCGTTTTTTTACGTTTTTCGCAAGCCCTCGATTATTTGTGGCAACAAAGTTAATTAATAGTAAAAAATAACGAATAATCGCTGAGAATATTGTTAGTTTTAATAAAAATACCCCATTTTAATTAACCGCTACAGAGGGCAAAAATGAAAATATCAACATAATTTGCAAAATTTAAAATTTATTTTTCACATAAAAAACAATAGGTTATACGCATTCAAAGCCAAAACCATACACTAAAAAGGCCTATAGTTCCGGTAGGATATGATCTACATCAAATTCCCTTCTATAATGCTTTGTTAGTATCTCACCGCCAACTTACATAAAGAGAGAGTTAGTGTGAAAGCTGACAACCCTTTTGATCTTTTACTCCCTGCTGCAATGGCGAAAGTTGCCGAAGAAGCGGGTGTCTATAAAGCGACAAAGCATCCGATAAAGACGTTTTATCTGGCTATTACCGCTGGTGTCTTCATCTCTATCGCTTTTGTTTTCTATATTACGGCAACAACCGGTGCCGCTGGGATGCCTTTCGGTGTTGCCAAACTGATTGGGGGCGTCTGCTTCTCACTAGGTTTGATTCTCTGCGTCATTTGCGGTGCCGACCTGTTTACCTCAACCGTACTTATCGTCGTGGCGAAAGCCAGCGGACGAATTACATGGGGTCAACTGGCAAAAAACTGGCTCAACGTCTATGTTGGTAACCTGATCGGCTGCTTACTGTTTGTGTTATTGATGTGGCTTTCAGGCGAATATATGACCGCCAACGGTCAATGGGGACTTAACGTCCTGCAAACCGCCGACCACAAAATGCACCATACTTTTATTGAAGCCGTGTGCCTGGGTATCCTGGCAAACCTGATGGTCTGCCTTGCGGTATGGATGAGTTACTCCGGCCGTAGCCTGATGGATAAAGCCATGATCATGGTTTTACCGGTGGCAATGTTTGTTGCCAGCGGATTCGAGCACAGTATCGCTAATATGTTTATGATCCCGATGGGCATCATAATCCGCGACTTTGCAAGCCCGGAATTCTGGACCGCGGTCGGTTCAACTCCGGAAAGTTTCTCTCACTTAACCGTCATGAACTTCATCACTGATAACCTGATTCCGGTAACTATCGGGAACATCATCGGCGGTGGTCTGCTGGTTGGGTTGACATACTGGGTCATTTACCTGCGTGGCGACGACCATCACTAAGGGTTGTTTCAGGCAGTAAATAAAAAATCCACTTAAGAAGGTAGGTGTTACATGTCCGAGCTTAATGAAAAGTTAGCTACAGCCTGGGAAGGTTTTGCGAAAGGTGACTGGCAGAAAGAAGTCAACGTCCGCGACTTTATCCAGAAAAACTATACCCCGTACGAAGGTGACGAGTCCTTCCTGGCTGGCGCAACTGACGCGACCACCAAGCTATGGGACAACGTAATGGAAGGTGTTAAACAGGAAAACCGCACTCACGCGCCTGTTGATTTTGACACTTCCCTTGCATCCACCATCACTTCTCATGACGCTGGCTACATCGAGAAAGCTCTCGAGAAAATCGTTGGTCTGCAGACTGAAGCTCCGTTGAAACGTGCGATTATCCCGTTCGGCGGCATTAAAATGGTTGAAGGTTCTTGCAAAGCGTACGATCGCGAGCTGGACCCAATGCTGAAAAAAATCTTCACCGAATACCGCAAAACCCATAACCAGGGCGTATTCGATGTTTACACCAAAGACATCCTGAACTGCCGTAAATCTGGCGTTCTGACCGGTCTGCCGGATGCCTACGGTCGTGGTCGTATCATCGGTGACTACCGTCGCGTTGCGCTGTACGGTATCGACTTCCTGATGAAAGACAAATACGCGCAGTTCCTGTCTCTGCAATCCGATCTGGAAAATGGCGTAAATCTGGAAGCAACTATTCGTCTGCGTGAAGAAATCTCTGAACAGCACCGTGCACTGGGTCAGATCAAAGAAATGGCAGCAAAATATGGCTGCGATATCTCTGCTCCGGCAAAAACTGCTCAGGAAGCAATCCAGTGGACCTACTTCGGTTACCTGGCTGCCGTTAAATCTCAGAACGGCGCGGCAATGTCCTTCGGTCGTACTTCCAGCTTCCTGGATATCTTCATCGAACGTGACCTGAAAGCAGGTAAAATCACCGAACAAGACGCTCAGGAAATGATTGACCACCTGGTCATGAAACTGCGTATGGTTCGTTTCCTGCGTACTCCTGAATATGATGAACTGTTCTCCGGTGACCCGATTTGGGCAACTGAATCTATCGGTGGTATGGGCGTTGATGGCCGTACGCTGGTAACCAAGAACAGCTTCCGCTTCCTGAACACCCTGTACACTATGGGGCCGTCTCCGGAGCCGAACATCACTATCCTGTGGTCTGAAAAACTGCCGCTGAGCTTCAAAAAATACGCTGCTAAAGTGTCCATCGATACCTCTTCTCTGCAGTATGAGAACGATGACCTGATGCGTCCGGACTTCAACAACGATGACTACGCTATCGCTTGTTGTGTAAGCCCAATGGTTGTTGGTAAGCAAATGCAGTTCTTCGGTGCTCGTGCAAACCTGGCGAAAACCATGCTGTACGCAATCAACGGCGGCGTTGATGAAAAACTGAAAATGCAGGTTGGTCCTAAATCTGAACCGATCAAAGGCGATCTTCTGAACTTTGATGAAGTGATGGATCGTATGGATCACTTTATGGATTGGCTGGCAAAACAGTACGTCACTGCGCTGAACATCATCCATTACATGCATGACAAGTACAGCTACGAAGCTTCTCTGATGGCGCTGCACGACCGTGATGTTATCCGCACCATGGCATGTGGTATCGCTGGCCTGTCCGTTGCTGCTGACTCCCTGTCTGCAATCAAATATGCGAAAGTTAAACCGGTTCGTGATGAAAACGGTCTGGCTGTTGACTTCGAAATCGAAGGCGAATACCCGCAGTTTGGTAACAACGACCCTCGCGTAGATGACATGGCGGTTGACCTGGTTGAACGTTTCATGAAGAAAATTCAGAAACTGACCATGTACCGTAACGCTATCCCGACTCAGTCAGTTCTGACCATCACCTCTAACGTTGTGTATGGTAAGAAAACCGGTAACACCCCTGACGGTCGTCGCGCCGGCGCTCCGTTCGGACCAGGTGCTAACCCGATGCACGGCCGTGACCAGAAAGGTGCTGTTGCCTCTCTGACCTCCGTTGCTAAACTGCCGTTTGCTTACGCGAAAGATGGTATCTCCTATACCTTCTCTATCGTTCCGAACGCGCTGGGTAAAGACGACGAAGTTCGTAAAACTAACCTGGCAGGCCTGATGGATGGTTACTTCCACCACGAAGCTTCCATCGAAGGCGGTCAGCATCTGAACGTCAACGTCATGAACCGCGAAATGCTGCTCGACGCGATGGAAAACCCGGAAAAATATCCGCAGCTGACCATTCGTGTATCTGGCTACGCAGTACGTTTTAACTCCCTGACTAAAGAACAACAGCAGGACGTTATCACTCGTACCTTCACTCAGACCATGTAATTCCCTGTCTGACTGAAAACGCGTACAATAAAGGCTCCACGCAAGTGGGGCCTTTTTAGCACTCCTCTCTGCCATAGTCTCTTTTGTCTGCTGTCTATACTCAATGGATAACCGCCAAAACAGACTTAACACAGCCGGTTTGAGCTGTGCATCCACAGGCCCCGAACGGGCCGAATCTGGAGATATCACTGCAATGTCAACTATTGGTCGCATTCACTCCTTTGAATCCTGTGGCACCGTCGATGGCCCGGGGATCCGTTTTATCACCTTCTTCCAGGGCTGCCTGATGCGCTGCCTGTATTGTCATAACCGTGATACCTGGGATACCCACGGCGGTAAAGAAATCACCGTTGAAGAGCTCATGAAAGAAGTGGTGACCTATCGCCACTTCATGAACGCTTCCGGAGGCGGAGTGACGGCATCCGGCGGCGAAGCTATTTTGCAGGCTGAATTCGTTCGCGACTGGTTCCGCGCCTGTAGGAAAGAAGGCATTCATACTTGTCTCGACACCAACGGTTTTGTGCGCCGCTACGACCCGGTTATTGATGAACTGTTGGAAGTGACCGACCTGGTGATGCTCGATCTCAAACAGATGAACGACGAAATCCACCAGAACCTGGTTGGTGTTTCTAACCACCGTACGCTGGAGTTTGCGCGCTATCTATCTAATAAAAACATTAACGTCTGGATCCGCTACGTTGTGGTTCCGGGCTGGTCGGACGACGACGACTCCGCTCATCGTCTGGGCGAGTTTACCCGCGATATGGGCAATGTCGAAAAAATCGAGCTGCTGCCGTATCACGAGCTGGGCAAGCATAAATGGGTCGCAATGGGCGAAGAGTACAAGCTAGATGGCGTTCATCCGCCGAAGAAAGAGACCATGGAGCGCGTGAAGGGTATCCTTGAGCAGTACGGTCATAAGGTGATGTACTAAACAAAATATCCCCCGGTAAACCTTGAATTACCTGGGGATTTTGCAAGTGACTGGCGTCAGGACATAAAATATTCCGACAGCTTATTCGCCACGCTCTCAATCGAGAAAATACGTTTCTGGTGCGCTTTGCGGTATTCGGCATAGCGCTCATCCTGTTCTTCCAGCGCGCTCAGGATCCGATCAGCCACCATCATCGCGCCCGCTATTTCGGCAAACCCCGATTCCCCTTCCCCTTGCAAAGCAACGGCTGCCTGAAGGTTCCAGTCAGACAGGCGGGCTAACGGCGTAAACGTCCCACGCGTTAGCGATAATATTTTAACCCCCTGCTGTTTTGCCAGAGACAGGGCCTGCATCATGTCCGCCGATGCCTGCTCGGTATGAATGACAATAATGCCGATTTTTTGATTATCAGCCAGCAGCGGCATCGCCGCCGGATAAGAGCGATCGACAAAACTTGCCGCTTTACCCATATTGATTAAATTCGTTTGCAGGAACAACGCGACCGGCACCGCCGTACCTACAGCATAAATAGCAATGTTGTTCAGCGAATTAAGCCAGTCTGCGGCGGCTTTCAGCTCCTGATTATCAACAATGGCATTACTGTCGCGGATGCTCGCCAGTACTGGGGCGATCTCTTCATTGCCATTGTCTTCTGAGCGTGCAGCACCCTGCTCCATCGCCAGCGCCGTTCTGAAATCCGAAAAGCCTTTAAAGCCGAAAGCCCGACAAAAACGGGTGATACTCCCCTCACTGGTATCAATGGAGTCAGCCAGTTCTGAAATCGTGTGACGCATCACAAAATCAGGATTTTCCGTAATAAAGCGGCCGACTTTCTCCAGTATCGGGCTTAGCCCCGAAGCTCCATTTCTTATGCTTATCAACAAGTTATTGTCTATCTGGCTCATTTTTTGCCTTATTTGCTCAAAATGCAAACACAGTCACATCTTTCGTCCTGCGGTAAAGATAATAATTATTATCTCATACAAATAAATAAAAATAATTATTTTTACAAACAGGAGAACATCTCATGAAAGGTCTCATAGTCTGTCGTACCGGTATGGGTAGCTCGTTAATGCTCAAAATCAAAGCCCAAAAAATTATCGACAAACATGGCTGGGATATCGATCTGGAACACGATGTCCTTTCGGGTCTGAGGACCTGGCGAGACATTGATTTCGTCATCACTATGCGCGATCTCACCGATGAAGTCGAAGCAGCCGGATTCAGAGCTATCGGCATTACCGATCTGATGAATAGTGAAGAAATGGAATCTGCCCTCACTCGCGTCGTTCAAAGCAACTAACCTCTCCCGGAGGCAATATGGATCTCCTCAGATTTATTGTATTCGACATTCTGGGCGTAACCCCACTTTTAGTTGGCTTTATCGCATTAATCGGCTTGTTAATCCAACGTAAGCCGATTGAAAAAGTCCTTTCCGGCACCTTCAAAACTATCGTCGGCTTTTTGGTGTTCGCCGGTGGTGCCGGGCTCGCGGTGACCTCTCTGGGTAATTTTCAGACGTTATTTAGCGATGGATTTGGTTTAAAAGGTGTTATGCCGCTCGCGGAAGCACTAACCGGGCTGGCGCAAACCAAATTCGCAATGTGCGTGTCGCTTATCATGGTGATCGGCTTTGGCTGGAACCTGTTCTTTGCACGCGTCACGCCGTTTAAATACATCTTTCTTACCGGACAACATAACCTTTATCTCTCCGCGCTGCTTACCGTCACGCTGAAAGCGCTCGGCTATAGCGACATGACGACCATTATTGTCGGCTCCGTTTTATTAGGTCTGGCGGCCTGTCTTTATCCGGCGATTGCGCAACCCTGGATGCGAAAGATCACCGGTAACGATGAAATCGCGATGGGGCACTACGTGACTCTGGCTTACGCCGCATCCGGCTGGATCGGTTCAAAGGTCGGCGATCCTAAACAATCCACCGAAAAGCTGAACCTTCCCGGCTGGTTGGGGATCTTTAAGGATTACATCGTCGCTGTGTCGATCTCGGTGAGTATTTTCTACTACATCGCCGCACTCGCTGCCGGGAAAGAGGCGGTAACCGCTGCAGCAGGTGGAATGCATTGGCTGGTTTATCCCCTCTTCCAGTCGCTGACCTTCACCGCGTCGCTGTACATCATTATTACCGGCGTACGTCTGCTGCTGTCAGAGATTGTCCCGGCCTTCCTGGGGATCTCGGAGAAGTTTATTCCTAACGCCAAACCCGCGCTCGACTGTCCAGTGGTCTTCCCGTATGCCCCCACCGCCACGGTTCTGGGATTTATCTCTTCGTTTGTTGGCGGGCTGGTAGTGATGGGCTTTCTCGCGATTTTGGGGCAAACCGTCATTATCCCCGTAGCCATTCCTTATTTCTTCATCGGTGCCACCGCTGCGGTATTTGGTAATGCCTCTGGCGGCTGGAAAGGTGCGATTGCGGGAAGCTTCGTCACCGGGATCCTCATCGGCATTGGCCCTGCGCTGATTTACCCGATTATGGAGTCCGTGGGTCTGTCAGGCACCAGCTTCCCGGAAACCGACTTCGTTGCCCTGGGCCTGGTTGTGTACTACATCGGTAAAATGCTGCCATAAGAAGGAAAAAACATGAACATTGATGAACTGAAATCTCATGCGCTCGCCGCTCGCCGCGAGATAGTCACCATGATTTACGAGTCCGGAATCGGTCATCCAGGCGGAGCGTTATCGATCATCGACATTCTGACCTGGCTCTATTATCAAGAAGTCGATCTGACAGCCTCTCCACGTTCGCGAGTGGTGATGAGCAAAGGGCATGCCGTCGCTGCGCAGTACGCCATGCTGTACCAAAAAGGAAAAATCGATCGCAGCGAGTTTAGTACGTTCCGCCAGATTAACTCACGTCTGCAGGGGCACCCCAGCATAAAATCGCTGCCGGATGTCGATGCAACGACCGGCCTGTTGGGTCAGGGGCTATCCATTGCTTTCGGTATGGCAGCGGCAAAAAAACGGCACGACGATCCCCATCGAGTATTTGCCATTATTGGCGATGGCGAAATGCATGAGGGGCAAATCTGGGAAACCTTGCAGCAGGCCGGGCATATGAAGATGGATAACCTGGTTGCCATTATCGACTACAACGGCTTCTCTTCTCACGATCCGGTCAACGAAATCGTTAACCTCGAACCGCTGGCGGATAAAATCCGCGGCTTTGGCTGGCACGTACTTGAGCTTCATAACGGCAATGATATGCATCAGGTGGCCGACACCCTGATGTTATCCCGCCATCTGAAAGGCAAGCCAATTGCCATCGTGGCACACACCACGAAAGGTTCCGGCGTCAGCTACATGGAAAACAACGGCGACTGGCACTCAAAAACCCCAAGTAAAGAACAGTATCAGCAGGCAATGGAGGAGTTACAGTGATGAAAGCACCCCGTGATGAGATCGGTAATGCCCTGATTGCCCTGAAAGAAAAAGGCTATCCTGTCGTTGCCATTGACAGCGACTTAGCCAGCTCAACGCGTACCGACCAGTTTCAGGCAATCTACCCTGAAGCCTTTTTCGAAATGGGCATTGCGGAAGGTTCCGCTATGAGCTTTGCGGTCGGTCAGGCGCTGGAGGGCTTTATGCCCTTCTATGTCAACTTTGCGATGTTCGTAACCGGAACCGCCTGGACTCAGCTGCGGCAGGCCTGCTATGCCAAAGCGAATATCAAGCTCGTCGGCAGCCATCCCGGCATGGATGATGGCCCGGACGGCGCATCGCATCACGCGCTGGAAGATCTGGCGTTAACCCGCGTACTGCCTGGCTTGACTATTCTGACGCCTGCTGATGCCGAAGAAATTGCCGAAGCCTTTGAACAAGCCGCGAAAATTAATGGGCCAGTCTATATCCGCGTCGCGCGAGAGCCGATGCCGGTTCGCGATAAGAGCGCGATCCCGCGGGTGACCGATATCGCCGCCATCGCCGACAGCGGCAACGATTTCGCCATTATCTTCGAAGGAACCGTGCTCGAGCAGGCTACCGACGGCTACGAAAAACTGCTCGCCAGCGGCAAAAAGGGCAAGCTAATTCATGTGGCTACGCTCAAGCCTTTCAATCAGCAGGCATTTTATCAGCTGGTCGAAGACTGCCCGCTCATCGCCACACTGGAAAATCACAGCGTCAACGGCGGTCTCGGTGGGTTGATTGCTGAAACCATGGCGCAGGCGGCTCACTCTGCCCGTCTTGCACGACTGGGGACGCAGGATACGTTTACTGAATCGGGTAATAGCAGGCAACTGAAAGCGAAATATGGTATCTCGGGCGAGGCGCTGTTGAACGCACTTCGTTAACCGTCACGCAAGCCGATCGCATTGCCGATCGGCTCCGTTATTAAAGAGGTCCAATATGGAAAATGCGTTATTTTCCGCCTGTCAGTATGCCAGTAGCGGTCTGGACTGGCGCAATGCCATTCATCTCGCCTGCCGTCCTCTCGAACAGCAAGGAAAAATCACCGAAAGTTATGCTCAGGCAATTATCAGTGCCACGGAACAACACGGTCCCTGGTACATACTCAGCCCGGAATTTGCGCTACCGCACGCGCGTCCGCAAGAAGGCGTGTTAAGCCAGAGCAGTGTACTTTCGTTGCTTTGTTGCGAAGAAGGCGTTGAATTTCCCGGCTATCCCGGTATACGGCTGATAGTGGTGCTGGCGGCAGCGGATAGCGAACAGCATATTCAAACGATCCAGCGGTTAGTGTGCTGGCTGGATGAGGGGGACAGGCTACAACAATTCACTACGGTTCAGGATAGGGCCCAGTTTGCGGCGCTTATCGCTTCTCACCAATAGTCAGGGGATGTATCCCCTGACTATTGCTTGAATCAGGCGTGCGCCACCGGGGTCGGATGATGTCCGGCTTTGCGCAGCAGCGTCAGAAGGTAGATAAAGGAGACGCTGGCAATCATGATAAACAGCAGATTGTCTGAGAAATTTTGCATCAGCATGGCGGTAAGCGTCGGACCAAGCAGGCTACCAACGGTGTAGCTCATCAACAGCGCCTGGTTCATCGCCACCAGCTGATGACGTTCCACTTTTTCACAAGCCCAGGCCATAGCGACTGGGTAGAGCGTGAAGCCGGAAGCGCCAAGCACGAACAGCGCAGGCGCCATTGCGGCTTGGCTTAGCATAGCCAGACAGCCCAGAATCACCACAAAAACCTGGACACGCAGGACCATCAGGCGGCCATAGCGATCGGCCAGTCGACCAATGGGCCACTGCCCAACAATACCCGCGCTTACCATCACCGCCATCCAAAAGCCGATGCCCGAATCGCTGACGCCCTTATGGTTCAGCCATAGCGGCATCAGTCCGTACAATGAACCGAGGACTATGCCGGAGATAATGCAGCCGTTAACTCCGTGACGCGCCTGGCGCAGCCTTAACATTGGCCAGATACGTGCGGGTTCATGTTGCTCATCAGCTTGATTTGCCACGCGGGTGAACAGCAGCGGCAGAATGCCCGCAAGGGCCAGCGCAGTCACCCACGGTAGTACGCTCATCAAATCCGTCGGCAGTTTGCTGACCATTAATTGGCCCAGCACCGTGCCGACATAATAAATCATCATATACGCCGCCAGCAGGCGACCACGGCTACGTGAGGTGCCGCTACAGACCAGCGCGCTCTCAACTACCACCCAAATCATCGCGCAGCCCACGCCCGCGATGAAACGCCAGCTAAACCACGTCCAGAAGCCAATAGTGATACCAAGACCCACGCAGCCAACGGCAAAAATCATCGATGCCAGATAATAGCTACGGTTAAAACCCAGACGCTTAATCACCCATCCGGCCAACAGCGTTCCCACCAGGTTGCCAGTGAAATAGGACGATCCCACCATCCCAACCTGCCAGGTAGGCATATTTTCATGGGCGAGCCAAAGCGGGACGAGCGTATTTAAAACCGCTATTGCCAGGGTCAATAAAAGCAGGCCACAGAGCAACATTTGCACTGGCCGGGTGTAGATGGTCATGGGTATAAACCGTGATGGAGTTCAGATTTCGTGCGCATCATGCCACTGCTGTAAACATTGTCAATCCACCTGAAGTCAGGCCTGACGCGGTTTGCGGGCGAACGATAGAAGTTTTTTATCCAGCGGTTCGACAACAGAATGGTTATTTATATTATTCCATTGTTTTTATTAATTTATTAGAAAAAAGAGGCGGGAATGTCAGTAGAAATATTTCATGAATCAGCAGCACTTTTTATCGCGCCAGAGTACTTATTTCTGGCGCGATAAAGATTATTAACTGGCGATAGCCATCCCAACGGTCATATGCAGACCATAGAAGACGCCGCGGCCAATCATCTCACCCACCAGAACCAGCACAAATGCCAGACCCAGCAGCGGTAAGGCAGGCTGATAACCTTTGAGCTGTGGAGTAATCCAGCATACCAGCGCCAGCACCAGCGCAACGACACGCCAGGCCATCAGCGAGCCGTAATCCGGCACCAGCGCCGAGGCCTGCTGAATAGAGCTATGAATGGTGGCCAGCTCGCTCCCCTGCATCAGCACAACGGTCACGCTAACCACCAGCGCCAGCAGAGTCACTGCAGGTAGCAGACGCATCGCCCAACCATCAACGCCTGCAACGCGCAACAGCAGATACCCCAGCAGTGGGCCGCCGATAAACAGCGTCAGGAAGAAGCTAAGCGGCGTCCAGACAGTGTACCAGGTAGGCACCGTATCAATGGTGTTATACACGCGAACCATCATCCAGACGAAGATGACCCCCAGCACCATAGTAATAACCAGCCAGAGGCTACGCAGTCCCGATGGTAGCTTATTGACCACCGCTAACAGCCAGCCAATACCACCAACGGCAAAGAACAGCGCCCCGCTGGCGATTTCATTACTGAGCGACGAAGCCCCCACGCGGTTCAACGAATTAAAAGCACGCATCGGCGACCCCAGATGCAGGGTCGAGGCAATAAAGCCAATCCCCATCAGCACCCACAGGCCGAACATGCTCCACACCACTCGCTGCTGCTGCTCTTGCGAAAGGTCACCCTTCATTAGCGCAAGGGCCAGCACAATAAAGCCCCCCACAACGCATTGACCAAAGACCGTGAAAATCATCAACGGCCATTCATGCCATCCACTCCCCATTTCACACCTCCTTCGGGTTGGCCAGATAGCCGGTGGTATCACCACACGGACGGCTGTTGGCGTTAGGTTTTATTACAATGCTCGGCTTAGTGAAATGCGCGGCAGGTAGCGGCGCAACAGCAGCCAACTGACCGTGTTTTTTACGCAGTTCTTCAATAGGGCCAAAATCGAGCGCGCGCAGCGGACAAGATTCCACGCAGATCGGTTTTTTGCCTTCCGCTACGCGTTCATGGCAACCATCACACTTGGTCATATGCCCTTTCGCCACATTGTACTGTGGCGCACCGTACGGACAGGCCATATGGCAATAGCGACAGCCAATACACACATCTTCATCCACCACCACAAAGCCATCTTCACGCTTGTGCATCGCACCGCTTGGACAAACCTTGGTACAGGCCGGATCCTCACAATGGTTACAGGCGATAGAGAGATAGTAGGCAAAAACGTTTTGCTGCCAGACGCCGTTATCTTCCTGCCAGTCGCCACCGGCGTATTCGTAAATGCGGCGGAAGCTCACATCCGGCGTGAGATTTTTGTAGTCTTTACAAGCCAGTTCGCAGGTTTTGCAACCGGTGCAACGGGCGGAATCAATAAAAAATCCATATTGAGTTGTCATCGGTCACTCCTTACAGCTTTTCAACCTGGACAAGGTTGGTATGCGATGGGTTGCCTTTCGCCAGCGGCGATGGGCGTTGGGTGGTCAGCACGTTAATGCTGCCCGCCTGATCCACGCGACCTGCATCCGGGTTGTACCAGGCCCCCTCTCCCAACGCGACAACGCCAGGCATCATTCGCGGTGTCACTTTAGCTTCGATATGCACTTCACCACGGTCGTTGAAAATGCGGATACGTTCGCCATTGGCGATCCCGCGTTTCTTCGCATCGAGTGGGTTAATCCACATCTCCTGACGGCAAGCGGCTTGCAGTACATCAACGTTGCCGTAGGTTGAGTGGGTGCGCGCTTTGTAGTGGAAACCGGTAAGTTGTAGCGGATAATTTTTAGTCAAAGGATCGTTATAGTTTTCGAACCCTGGGCTATAGATCGGCAGCGGATCGATAACGTCTTCTTCTTTTAGCTCCCAGGTCGCAGCAATCTCCGCTAGCTGTGCAGAGTAAATCTCTATTTTCCCTGACGGAGTGGTTAACGGGTTAGCCACTGGATCCTCGCGGAAAGCCTTGTAGGCTACGTGATGCCCTTCAGGATCGCGCTGTTTGAACATTCCTTGTTTACGGAATTCATCAAACGGCAATAGCTCAGGAATCGCTTTACGGGATTGCTCATAGAGATGACGTAACCACTCTTCCTGAGTACGCCCTTGCGTAAACTGTTGCTCAACGCCCATGCGTTTTGCCAGTTCCGTCGTCATGTCGTAGATGGTCTTGCACTCAAAGCGAGGTTTGATCGCCTGGTCGGCAAAAATAACGTAAGACATGTTGCCGCAGGAAGCATCCAGGGCAAAATCCATCTGTTCCGAAGCCGTACAATCCGGCAGCAGAATATCGGCATATTTCGCCGACGAGGTCATATGGCAATCGATGACCACGATCATCTCGCACTTTTTGTCATCCTGCAGGATCTCATGGGTACGGTTAATTTCTGAGTGCTGGTTAACCAGGCAGTTACCGGCATAGTTCCAGACCATTTTGATGGGCACATCGAGCTTATCTTTGCCGCGCACGCCGTCGCGCAGCGCGGTCATTTCGGTCCCGCGTTCAATAGCATCGGTCCACATAAACATGGAAATGCTGGTCTCGATCGGGTTGTTCAGCGTTGGCATGCGCTCAAATGGCAGCGAATATGAACCTTCACGTGCACCGGTATTCCCGCCGTTGATCCCTACGTTGCCCGTCAAAATTGCCAGCATAGAGATTGCACGGGAAACCAGCTCACCGTTGGCGTGACGCTGCGGGCCCCAGCCCTGAGAAATGTAGGCAGGCTTGGCACCAGCAATCTCACGCGCCAGTTGCACAATACGCGCCTGCGGGATGCCGGTAATCGTCGACGCCCACTCAGGGGTTTTCGCAATACCATCTTTGCCCTGACCGAGAATATAGGCCTTATAGTGGCCATTGGCTGGCGCACCTTCCGGCAACGTTTTCTCGTCATAGCCTACGCAGTACTTATCCAGGAAAGGCTGATCAACGAGATTTTCGCTAATCATCACCCACGCTAGCGCGGAAATCAGTGCGGCATCAGTACCAGGTCGGATGGGGATCCACTCGTCTTCACGTCCGGCGCCGGTATCGGTGTAGCGAGGATCGATAATGATCAGCCGGGCATTAGATTTCTCTCGCGCCTGCTCCAGGTAGTAGGTCACCCCGCCGCCGCTCATTCGGGTTTCACCGGGGTTGTTGCCAAACAGCACCACTAGCTTACTGTTTTCGATATCCGAAGGGCTATTGCCATCAGCCCAGCCGCCGTAGGTGTAATTCAGGCCCGCGGCAATTTGTGCGGTAGAGTAGTCGCCGTAATGATTGAGATAACCGCCGCAGCAGTTCATCAGGCGGGCAATCAGGGTTTTCCCCGGTGGCCAGGAACGCGTCAAGGTACCACCCAGTGTTCCGGTACCGTAGTTCAGATAGATCGATTCGTTACCGTAGTCTTTAATCAAGCGCTGCATATTGCTGGCAATAGTATCGAACGCTTCCTCCCAACTGATGCGCTCAAACTTACCTTCACCACGTTTGCCAACGCGCTTCATCGGATATTTCAGGCGATCGGGATTATAGACGCGCCGACGCATCGAGCGACCGCGCAGACAGGCGCGAACCTGGTGCAGACCATCATAGTTATCATCGCCGAGATTATCGGTCTCGACATATTTGATTTCGCCATCAACCACATGCATACGCAGCGGACAGCGGCTACCACAGTTAACCGTACAGGCGCTCCAGGTGACCGTTTCGCTAACAGGAATTTGGGTGTCCGCAGCACAGGCAATGCGCGCGAAGGGTAAGGTAAAAGCGCTACTGGCCATCGCCAGCCCGCCAATCGCCGTGGTTTTCATTAAACCACGCCGGCTCACCTCGGCAGCCAGTAAAGCATCGGGGGTTTTGGTTTTCATAGATACTCGCTTTGGTTGCTCACAATTAACTGAAAACCGCTATATAGATTAATATATAACTAAATTAGCCTTTATTAGTTTTTTATACTGGTTAATCCAAAGGGAGTATCTTCGTATTCACTGAGGCGATTATTGCCCGGTATCAAGAAGGGGGTAAAAAAAAAGCGCCTGAAGGCGCTTTTAGGACGATTATCGAAAATCAGCCGATGAATTCGAGGCCGCGCATATACGGGCGCAGAATTTCCGGGATCTCAATGCGGCCATCAGTCTGCTGATAGTTCTCCATCAGGGCGACCAGCGTGCGTCCGACCGCCAGGCCAGAGCCGTTCAGCGTGTGCACCAGGCGAGTTTTCTTATCAGACTTGCTGCGGCAGCGAGCCTGCATGCGACGCGCCTGGAAATCCCCGACGTTGGAGCAGGAAGAAATTTCGCGGTAGGTGTTCTGCGCCGGAACCCACACTTCCAGATCGTAGGTTTTGCATGCACTAAAGCCCATATCACCAGTGCACAAAGCCACTTTACGATACGGCAGACCCAGTAATTGCAGAACTTTTTCCGCATGCCCGGTCATTTCTTCCAGCGCCACCATTGAATCTTCCGGACGCACGATCTGTACCATTTCAACTTTGTCAAACTGGTGCATACGGATCAGGCCGCGAGTGTCACGACCGTAGGAGCCCGCTTCGGAGCGGAAGCATGGCGTATGCGCGGTCATTTTGATCGGCAGATCGTCTTCGTCGATGATCTCATCACGAACCAGGTTGGTCAGCGGGACTTCCGCCGTCGGGATCAGCGCGTAGTTGCTGCTGTCCGCTTCTTCTTCCAGCGGACGAGTGTGGAACAGATCACCGGCGAATTTCGGCAACTGACCCGTACCGTACAGCGTCTCCTGGTTAACCAGATACGGAACATAGTTTTCACTATAGCCGTGCTGTTCAGTGTGCAGGTCCAGCATAAACTGCGCCAGCGCGCGATGCAGGCGAGCCAGTTGGCCTTTCATCACCACAAAACGGGAACCGGTCAGCTTCACGGCGGCGGCAAAGTCCAGGCCTCCGTGCATTTCGCCCAGCGTCACGTGATCGCGAACGTCAAAATCAAACTCACGCGGCGTACCCCAGCGGCTAACTTCAACGTTATCGTTTTCATCGCGACCGGCCGGAACATCGTCGTGCGGGATATTAGGGATAGTCAGCGCGATATCACGGATTTCCGCCAGTAGTGTATCCAGTTCGGCCTTCGCAGCATCGAGCTGTTCACCGAGCTTATTCACTTCCAGGCGTAATGGCTCGATATCTTCCCCACGCGCTTTCGCCTGGCCTATGGATTTCGATCGGGAGTTGCGCTCCGCCTGCAGGTTTTCAGTTTGAACCTGCAGAACTTTACGACGCTCTTCCAGAGCGCGAAGTTTATCTACATCCAGCTTATAGCCCCGGCGTGCCAGTTTTTCTGCGACTGCGTCTGGCTCGGTACGCAGCAGATTGGGATCGAGCATGCTTATCCTGTGCTTATCGAATTAATAAAGAAAAATGGCCGCAGATGCGACCACGGAAATATTGTGACAACCTTACCGCAACGCCCCAATTATCGGTAGCGTTTTATCGGGCTATTTTGATCCTGTTCGGTTAACCAGGCGAGCTTTTCGCCTATTTTGCCTTCCAGGCCCCGGTTTGTCGGCTGATAATAGCGTGTTTGTGCCATTTCCTGCGGGAAATACTGCTCTCCCGCGGCATAAGCATTGGGTTCATCGTGCGCATAGCGATACTCTTGCCCGTAGCCCATTTCTTTCATCAGTTTGGTTGGTGCATTACGCAAATGCACCGGTACATCATAGTCAGGACGCTCGCGAGCATCAGCCATCGCCGCTTTAAATGCCGTGTAAACCGCGTTGCTTTTTGGCGCGCAGGCAAGATAGACAATCGCCTGCGCAATCGCCCGCTCGCCTTCAGCAGGGCCGACGCGGGTGAAGCAGTCCCAGGCGGAAATGGCGACCTGCATCGCCCGCGGGTCGGCATTGCCGACGTCTTCCGAAGCAATCGCCAGACAGCGCCGAGCCACATACAGCGGATCGCCACCGGCAGTAATAATTCGCGCATACCAGTACAGGGCCGCGTCCGGTGCGCTCCCGCGAACCGATTTGTGTAGTGCGGAGATTAAATCGTAGAAACGGTCGCCTTTATTATCAAACCGCGCGCTGCGTTCTCCGGCAATTTCTGTCAACAACTCAACGTTCAGCACTCGATTACCGGAAGCATCGGTTTCGGCCATATCGGCCATCATTTCCAGAGTATTCAGCGCCCGGCGCGCATCACCGTTTACCAGATCGGCAATGGCCTTGCGCGTCTCGTCCGGCAGAACGATATTTTGCCCGCCGTAGCCGCGCGTCTTGTCGCTCATTGCCTGGTGAAGCACCTGCTCAATATCATCGCTGGTTAACGATTTCAGCAAATAAACACGTGCGCGAGATAGCAGTGCAGAGTTGAGTTCAAAGGAAGGGTTTTCCGTTGTCGCGCCGATAAAGGTGATGGTCCCGTCTTCAATATGCGGCAGAAAGGCATCCTGCTGACTTTTATTGAAACGGTGAACTTCGTCGACAAACAGGATCGTGCGGCGGCCTGCGTTGCGGTTTTGACGCGCCCGCTCAATGGCCTCACGGATCTCTTTCACGCCGGAGGTCACTGCCGAGATGCGTTCTACGTCGGCGCTGGCATAGCGGGCAATGACCTCAGCCAGCGTAGTTTTTCCGGTACCCGGCGGTCCCCACAGGATCATGGAGTGCAGATGACCGGCTTCAATTGCCCTCGGCAACGGCTTACCGGTTGCCAGCAGATGCTGCTGGCCAATGTACTGTGCTAAATTTTCTGGCCGCATACGGGCGGCCAGTGGTTGAAATGCGTTGTCGGAAAAATCGAGCGACAGATTGCCCACATTCGCCTCTACTTACGTTGATCGTCCACCGTAACCCCTTGCGGCGGCGTAAAGGTGAACTTAGATGCGTCGATAGCACCATTTTGTTGCGATTTCAGCTGATAGCTGCTGCGTTGATCGTCCTGTTCCACGGCGCTGAACTGATGAATCGTACCGTCACGGCCGACGTTGATGGTGAACTGCTTCAGGTTACCACTGCCGTTTTTCGGCGTCAGAACAAAATCATCACCATTCTGTTTGATGTTGTAGTTCTGCCAGTCGCTGGACTGGTTACGGGCAATCAGCATAAACGGCGTGTTGCTGGTGGCGTCTTTCAGCCAGGTGGCGGTAGCCTGCTCGACAAATGGGTTGTAGAACCACAGGGTTTTACCATCAGAAACCAGCACGCTTTCATCCGGCTGAGTCATATGCCAGTTGAATAGATTTGGGCGCTTGACCCACAGGTCACCCTGCCCGTCCTGCACGGCATTGCCGCTACCATCGGTCACTTTCTGCGTGAAGCTGGAGTGGAAACTGCTCACTTTATCAAGGCGGCTTTTTAAATCGCTGGCGGCATCCGCCCATACCTGGCTTACGACAAAACCGGACAGTAATGCACAGGTGATTGCGAGTTTTTTCATTGTTATTCCTTAATGTGCGTCCTTAATGTGCGTCACTCCCGACGCGGGAGCCTCTTCTGCTCCTAATGTAGGACCGCCAACGGCGGCGTAACAGCAGAACAGGCTGATTTTCACTTATTTACCCAACTTTGCCGTTACTCGAAAGGCGGCGGAGCCAGCACTTCACGGTTACCATTATGACCTTGTTCGCTAACAATGCCCTGAGCTTCCATCTGTTCGATGATACGCGCAGCACGGTTATAGCCGATGCGGAACTGACGCTGCACCCCGGAAATAGAGGCTTTGCGTTTTTCGGTTACAAAGTTGACGGCCTGATCGAATAGCGGATCAAGCTCTTCGCCGCCCTCGTAGCCACCGCCGCTGCCTTCGCTCTCGCTATCGGAGGTAATTCCATCAACATACTGCGGACGTCCACGAGCTTTCCAGTCCTGAACCACAGCATGCACTTCCTCGTCGCGAACAAAGGCACCATGAACACGCACTGGGATCGTCGAGTTTGGCGCCGAATAGAGCATATCGCCCATCCCCAGCAGTGATTCCGCTCCGCCCTGGTCAAGGATGGTGCGCGAGTCAATTTTACTCGACACGGTAAAGGCAATACGCGTCGGAATGTTCGCTTTGATAAGGCCGGTAATAACGTCAACCGAAGGGCGCTGGGTCGCCAGTACCAGATGAATCCCTGCGGCACGCGCCTTCTGCGCCAGACGAGCAATCAGCTCTTCTACTTTCTTGCCGACGGTCATCATCAGGTCAGCAAATTCATCGACCAGAACCACAATGTAAGGCTCTTTTTTCAGCACCGGATGGGTGGCATCCATGCTATCGCCGGGTTTCCAGTACGGATCGGGAATTGGCCGTCCCATGCGTGCGGCTTCAGCAATTTTCTCGTTGTAGCCCGCCAGGTTACGCACGCCCAGAGCAGACATGAGCTTATAACGACGTTCCATCTCATTAACGCTCCAGCGCAATGCGTTGGCTGCATCTTTCATATCCGTAACGACTTCCGTCAACAGATGCGGGATCCCTTCATAAACCGACAGCTCTAGCATTTTCGGGTCGATCATGATGAATTTCACATCTTCCGGCTGCGCTTTATAGAGCATGCTGAGGATCATGGCGTTGACCCCGACCGATTTACCGGAACCGGTGGTACCGGCGACCAGCAGGTGCGGCATTTTTGCCAAATCAGCGGTAACCGGTTCGCCTGCAATATCTTTACCCAGAACAACGGTCAGCGGCGAAGGATTGTCGCGGAATTTCGCACAATCCAGCACTTCGCGCAGGTAAACGGTCTGACGCTTTTTGTTCGGCAGTTCCAGACCCACATAAGGCTTGCCTGGAATAACTTCCACGACGCGCACAGCGGCGGTAGACAGCGAACGCGCCAAATCTCGCGACAAGTTGGAAATTCGCGCTGCTTTCACCCCAGGAGCCAGATTCAGCTCAAAGCGGGTGATAACCGGGCCTGGCGAGTAGTTCACCACATCGGCTTTGATGCGGAAATCAGCCAGACGCGCTTCGACCAGCCGCGCCATTTGCTCCAGCGCGAAAGTATCGACTGGCTCAACTTCAGACGGCGGCGGCGTCAGCAGATCTAAAGACGGCAGTAGCGTAGTCGGTTTTTGTAGCGGACGGCTATCGCCATTACGCATCAACAGCGGATGAATCAGACTTTCCTGCGGCTGTGGTACTGGCTGTTGCGCCACATGACTCTGAGGCGCAGGCTGCTGCGGATAACCACCTGGAACCTGCGTCATCTGAGGAGCCATTTGCGGATGCTGTACCGGTTGCTGTTGAACCGGCTGATAAACCTGCTGCTGCACAGGCTGAGGCGGCATCTGTTGCTGAGGCATCTGCGGATGTGTCGCATGATGTACAGGCTGCTGATGCTGGATTGGCTGCTGATACTGATGAGCAGGCTGTTGCACTTCCGGCATCGGCGTGAACATCGGCTCGCTCGGCGTATCATCAACTAACGCTTTCATCGGCGAAAATTCATAATCTGCCGGAGAGAACGGATGAGAACCCGGTGGTTGTTCGCTTGCATAGCGCTGCTGCTGAGTCGCAGCAAACTGACGAGCGAGTTCGGCCTCAGCGACAGAATCTTCATCATCCTCTACTTCATCTGCAACGTCAGCACCGTAGGTTTCGCTATAACGCTGGTTTTGAGAGGCGGCAAACTGACGCGCCAGTTCACCCTGCTCAAGTTCAGCAACTTCTTCATCGGTTAATGGCTCATCATCGTAGTGCTGGTGCTCAGCCTGACGAGCACGTTCCTCAGCCATTCGTTGCGATGGCAGTTTAATGCCATAGGAGGCGAGCTCACGACGCGTTGGCACACGAACACGATTTGGGCGCGGCAATTTCGGACCTATGCCCTCTTTTACCTGCACGCGAGGACCACCAGATACGGGGCTAAATAACGGCGCAGCGCTGGACGCCGCAGATGCGGCGGAAGCCACCACAGCGCTAGCGGCACCTGCGCCAGTTGCCTGATGGACGCCTGCAGCCAGCGTGCTGACTACTGCGGCATCAACCGGCGATGGCGTTGGCGGCGCGATCGGTTTTGTCGCTACCGGGCTAACAGGCTCTGGAATGGGCTGATACCACGCGGCAAGCTGTTCACGTTCACGCGCGCGCTTCTCTTCAACCTCTTCAAAGTAATACATAGGCGGACGCTGCGGCTTCACTTCCTCTTGCGGGGCCTCAGGCTCCACGACAGGAGCGGGAGCGTACGGCTCAGGCTGATAAGCTGGCTGCTGCATCGGGGCCTGTTCAGGCTGATACGCCTGCTGCGGCTGGTAAGCGGGCTCCGACTGATAAGCTGGCTGCTGCATCGGGGCCTGTTCCGGCTGATATGCATGCTGCGGCTGGTAAGCGGGCTCAGGCTGATAAGCTGGCTGCTGCATCGGGGCCTGTTCCGGCTGATACGCCTGCTGCGGCTGGTAAGCGGGCTCCGACTGATAAGCTGGCTGCTGCATCGGGGCCTGTTCCGGCTGATACACGTTCTGCGGCTGGTAAGCGGGTTCAGGCTGATAAGCTGGCTGCTGCATCGGGGCCTGTTCCGGCTGATACACGTTCTGCGGCTGGTAAGCGGGTTCAGGCTGATAAGCTGGCTGCTGCATCGGGGCCTGTTCCGGCTGATATGCATGCTGCGGCTGGTAAGCAGGTTCGGATTGATACGTTGGCTGGGCCTCATGTCCTGCCACTGGCTCAGCCCACGCTTGCGGCGCGCTGGTTGCCAATGCAGCGGTTGCAACCGGGTCGGCAACGCTGTGGCCATTCAGCAGCGGATCGTATGGGTCAAAATCACCCGGCCGTGCCGCGCTAGCGCCAGAAAATAGTA
Organism: Klebsiella sp. RHBSTW-00215; assembly: GCF_014103785.1. Taxonomy (NCBI): domain Bacteria; kingdom Pseudomonadati; phylum Pseudomonadota; class Gammaproteobacteria; order Enterobacterales; family Enterobacteriaceae; genus Klebsiella; species Klebsiella sp. RHBSTW-00215. The sequence continues at coordinate 3,702,005 of NZ_JABXQS010000001.1, read as the reverse complement.
CATCATCAGCATCCGCCGGACGCGCAGCGCTGGATCCAGAGAAAAGTACGTCTTCAGCCGCCACGGGTGCGCCGCTAGCGCTGTACTGAACGTCTTCTTCGGCATCATCCATACGCCTGCCGGAGAACAACGCCGCATCGGTCTTGCGCCCCATCGGGTTGGAAAACTTCTCAGCCAGGCGCTGACGGCGTGCTAAAGCGCTACGTAAAATTCGTGCACGACGCGACTCTTGCGGTTTCGCAGAATCATCGTCTTCATATTCATCTTCATCATCTTCATATTCCCCTTCATCGACCCAGGTATCGTCGCGACGGGTACGGTTGCTGGCGAAAGTTAATACCGAAAGGATCGCGCCGCCTAGCTTTTCAGCGATGCTAACCCAGGACCAGCCGGTAAACAGCGTCAGACCAGCCGCCCAGATACATAGCAGCGCGATCGTCCCACCGCTGCTGTGGAGCAACGGCTTTAGCGTGGTGCTCAGCAGACTACCAATCACGCCACCAGAGGCGAAATACCAGATATCATCAGCATTAATGGCCGCCAGCCCACACGAGGTGAGGATCAGTGCTAATGCACCAATCAAGCGTAATGACACGGCGAAGTAGTCAATATATTCGTCGTTTTCCTGATGACGCCATGCAAACCAGCAGCCACCGATGATGATGACCGGGATGGTGTATGCCATTACGCCAAAAATGAAAAATAGCGTATCGGCAAGCCAGGCGCCTGGTATTCCACCTATGTTATGGATAGGTTCGTGCCATGCAGTTTGTGACCAGCTCGGATCCGAGGGATTAAAGCTGAGTAAGGCCGCCATCAACCAGATGGCAAAAAGGGAGCAAAGAATGAGTAACGCCTCAAGGAGTCGACGCCCACTACTAAGCTTTGTAAATTTGACTTCTTTGTCTTCAGTGTATTCCTGGCTCAAGAAAGGCTCTCCAGGTATCAGGCTGTTTCCTGCCTGCAGCTAAAACGGACAACAGTGCCGGGTCTCCCCGGCACTGTTGCTGTATGGATTAACAGGAGTGTAATCAAACTACGTCGATTTTGCACCTGTTCCGTGTTAGCGCGTCTTGATTACCAGACGATTACTTTGCTTGACTTCTTCCATTACCACGTAGGTACGGGTGTCATTTACGCCCGGTAGGCGCAGCAAGGTCTCGCCCAGTAACTTACGATACGCTGACATATCCGGTACGCGGGTTTTCAACAGATAGTCGAAATCTCCGGATACCAGATGACACTCTTGAATTTCTTCAAGTTTTTGCACAGCGGAGTTAAATTGCTCAAACACATCCGGCGCGCCACGATTCAGAGTAATCTCAACAAATACCAGAAGTGATGCATCCAGATAATGCGGGTTGAGCAGCGCTGTATAGCCCTGAATAAAACCCTGTCTTTCCAGTCGACGCACACGCTCAAGGCAAGGCGTCGGAGAAAGTCCCACCCGTTTAGAAAGCTCGACGTTGGAAATACGCCCGTCTTTTTGCAATTCATTCAAAATATTACGATCGATGCGGTCGAGATCTTTGCCAGGGCGCTTCTTGCTATCTACCATTATTATTGTCTCTCTGTATTCCTTCCCTACTCCTGTTCTGACCCTGGCCTTCACTGCCAGAGTCCATCCTGTTATTACCCGTACGACATTGGGTAACCCAGGGGTACGTGAGAAGTCCGTTGCCTGAAGGCAGCCACCGACATCACGCATGGCGTCTGTCCACACCATGCGTAGATTTCGCTGACCCGGATAAAAATGGCATTTGCGTGCATGAAAATTCGCCACACGCGAAACACTGCTTTTCTTCTTCCATGAATGTTTTCGCAAAAGCACAGGGGATTGTCAAAGCAAAACATCGATTTTTAGTACAAGATGCCAGATATTCATTATCCTCCCCCGTTGATTCTCATGTTTTCCTCTTATAATTGTCCCGCTGACAGTAGAATTAGTTATATTCTTCGTTCGTTAAATCGCCAATTCATCGGCAGCTTCTATTGCACATATCGTTAACAAAACCGCTGCGCTCTTTTTTTACGACAACAAATTCCCTACAATCCAGCACATGTATGCCAATAAATTATGGGGTTCTCATGGGCACGGCCAAACACAGTAAACTGCTTATTCTTGGTTCTGGACCTGCGGGATATACCGCTGCGGTCTACGCAGCGCGCGCAAATCTTCAGCCGGTACTGATTACCGGAATGGAAAAAGGCGGTCAGCTGACCACCACGACGGAAGTGGAAAACTGGCCTGGTGATCCAAGCGATCTGACCGGACCGCTGCTGATGGAGCGCATGCACGAACACGCCACCAAGTTTGAGACCGAAATTATTTTCGATCATATCAACAGCGTCGATCTGCAAAACCGTCCATTCCGCCTGGTGGGTGACAGCGGCGAATATACCTGCGATGCGCTGATTATCGCTACCGGTGCGTCCGCGCGCTATCTGGGACTGCCATCCGAAGAAGCCTTTAAAGGTCGCGGCGTTTCCGCCTGCGCCACCTGCGACGGCTTCTTCTATCGCAACCAGAAAGTTGCCGTTATCGGCGGCGGCAATACCGCAGTAGAAGAAGCGCTGTATCTGTCTAACATCGCTTCCGAAGTCCACCTGATCCACCGCCGTGACGGCTTCCGTGCGGAAAAAATCCTTATCAAGCGCCTGATGGATAAAGTGGCAAGTGGCAATATCGTGCTGCATACCCACCGTACGCTGGAAGAGGTAACGGGCGATCAGATGGGCGTGAGCGGTCTTCGCCTGCGCGATACGCAGAATACTGACAATGTTGAATCGCTGGAAGTCGCGGGGCTATTTGTCGCTATCGGCCACAGTCCGAACACAGCGATTTTTGCAGGTCAACTGGAGCTGGAAAACGGCTACATCAAAGTTCAGTCCGGTATCCACGGTAATGCAACCCAGACCAGTATTCCGGGCGTCTTCGCTGCCGGTGACGTGATGGATCATATCTATCGTCAGGCCATTACTTCAGCCGGTACAGGCTGTATGGCCGCGCTGGATGCCGAGCGTTATCTGGATGGTTTAGCCGACGCTTGTAAATAATCTTTACAAGTCAGTAACAAAGGTAAAGAAGGCGACGAAAAGTCGCCTTTATTTTTGCCCCGTTGTAACATTGCCGAGCCCAAAAAACTCATAACTACACCTGCTAAGCGCGCAATGAATAAAACCCGTCAACAAGAGTTAACCCGTTGGTTAAAAGATCAAAGTATTATCTCCCGTCGCTGGTTGATGATTTCCCGTGCACTCGGTGTCATTAGCGGTCTGCTGATCGTTGCCCAGGCCTGGTTCCTCGCGCGGATACTCCATCGTATGATCATGGAAAATATCCCCGCCACGGCGCTGTTGCTGCCCTTTACGTTGCTAGCGCTGACCATCGTGCTTCGCGCCTGGGTGGTATGGCTACGCGAACGAGTCGGCTTTCAAACAGGACAACACATCCGCGTTGAGATCCGCCGCCAGGTTCTGGATCGTCTGCAGCAAGCAGGCCCGGCATGGATTCAGGGCAAACCCGCGGGAAGTTGGGCCACGCTGATTCTTGAACAAATTGACGATATGCATGACTACTACGCGCGTTATTTGCCACAGATGACGCTGGCAGCCTGCGTGCCGTTATTAATTGTCATCACCATTTTCCCGATTAACTGGGCTGCGGCGCTCATTCTGCTGGGTACCGCGCCGCTTATTCCGCTGTTTATGGCGCTGGTGGGAATGGGGGCGGCTGATGCCAATCGGCGTAACTTCCTTGCTCTGGCGCGATTAAGCGGCCATTTCCTCGACCGCCTGCGAGGGATGGAAACGCTGCGAATTTTTCATCGCGGCGAAGCAGAAACGGACAATATTCGTGAAGCCTCCCAGGATTTCCGCCAACGGACGATGGAAGTACTGCGTCTGGCCTTTCTCTCTTCCGGCGTTCTGGAGTTTTTCACCTCGCTCTCTATCGCTCTCGTCGCTGTCTACTTTGGTTTCTCCTACCTTGGGGAGCTCAATTTTGGCCATTACGGCGTCGGCGTGACCTTAATGTCCGGCTTTCTGGCGTTAATTTTGGCCCCGGAGTTTTTCCAGCCGCTGCGCGATTTAGGCACTTTCTATCACGCAAAAGCCCAGGCCATTGGCGCTGCGGATAGCCTGAAAACCTTTATGGAAGCACCGCTGGCACAGGCCGAGCGTGGTGAAAAAGTATTGAGCGACAATGAAATGGTGAGCCTTGAAGCGCGCGATCTGGTTATTAAATCGCCTGAAGGTAAAGTGCTGGCCGGGCCGCTGAACTTTTCATTGCGCGCAGGTGAGCGCGTGGTCCTGGTTGGTCAGAGCGGCTCCGGCAAAAGTTCTCTTCTCAATACCTTGACTGGTTTTCTTCCCTATGAGGGGTCTCTCAAAGTCAATGGCGTTGAGCTACATACTCTGGACGCCGACCGCTGGCGGCGCCTTCTGAGCTGGGTTGGACAAAACCCACAGTTACCCGCTGCAACGCTGCGCGAAAACGTTCTGTTGGCATGGCCCGAAGCCACAGAGGCCCAGCTTCAACTGGCGCTGGATAAGGCCTGGGTCAGCGAATTTGTCTCTCTCCTGCCCCAGGGCATTAATACTTCTGTCGGCGATCAGGCCGGTCGTTTGTCTGTTGGGCAGGCCCAGCGTGTCGCCGTTGCGCGCGCGCTGCTGGTTCCTTGCCGTATGCTGCTGCTGGATGAACCCGCCGCCAGCCTTGATGCGCATAGCGAACAGCGAGTGATGCAGGCCCTCACCAATGCCTCAACCCAACAAACCACGTTGATGGTGACCCATCAACTGGAAGGCCTGGCAAATTGGGACGCCATCTGGGTTATGCAGGATGGCCAAATTGTCGAGCAGGGCCGTTATTCGCAGTTGGCAACCGCAGGTGGCCCTTTTGCTACCCTGCTCGCTCACCGTCAGGAGGAGATTTAAATGCGCGCATTATTGCCTTACCTGGCGCTCTACAAACGGCACAAATGGCTGCTGATGCTCGGCGTTGTACTGGCGATCGTTACGCTGCTGGCCAGCATTGGTTTGCTGACGCTCTCAGGCTGGTTCCTGTCGGCATCCGCCGTTGTCGGCGTGGCAGGCATCTACAGTTTTAACTATATGCTGCCTGCCGCTGGTGTACGCGGCGCGGCTATTATTCGTACCGCAGGACGCTACTTCGAGCGTCTGGTCAGCCACGACGCCACCTTCCGTGTTCTCCAGCATCTGCGCGTATTTACCTTCAGTAAGCTTCTGCCGCTCTCCCCCGCCGGACTGGCTCGTTTTCGTCAGGGCGAACTACTCAACCGGGTCGTTGCCGACGTCGATACTCTGGACCATCTCTATTTGCGTGTGATATCGCCGCTGGTGGGAGCCCTGGTGGTGATCCTGGTGGTAACTGCGGGTCTGAGCGTACTGGATGTGCCGCTGGCCCTGACCCTCGGCGGCATTATGCTGCTCACCCTACTGGTACTGCCACCGCTGTTCTATCGCGCCGGTAAACCCGCAGGTGAAAGTATGACCCAGCTGCGTGGCCAGTATCGACAGCAGCTCACTGCATGGCTTCAAGGCCAGGCTGAACTGATGCTGTTCAATGCCAGCGATCGCTACCGGGAGCAGATGGAGAAAACCGAAGTCCGCTGGCAGGATGCACAGCGTCGCCAGGCAGAACTTACCGCACTCTCCCAGGCGTTAATGCTGCTGATTGGCGGTATTGCGATCATCGCTATGCTATGGCTCGCCTCGGCGGGCGTCGGCGGTAATACTCAGCCTGGCGCGCTAATTGCCTTGTTTGTCTTCTGTGCGCTGGCGGCATTCGAAGCGTTAGCGCCAGTAACCGGTGCATTTCAGCATATGGGACAGGTTATCGCCTCGGCAAAACGCATCACGCAAATTACCGAGCAAGAGCCGGAAGTGACCTTTACGCAAGGTGAAGGTCAGAAGCTGGAGCAGGTCGCGTTAACCTTAAATCAGGTCACCTTCAGCTATCCACAGCAACCCTCCCCTGCGCTGGATAATGTTTCACTGCAGGTCAAGGCCGGGGAGCATATCGCCATTCTGGGCCGCACCGGCTGCGGTAAATCGACTCTATTACAGCTACTGACCCGCGCCTGGGATCCGGCTCAGGGTGAAATTTTACTCAACCATCAGCCGCTAACTCAGCTTGATGAGACAACGTTGCGTCAGGCAATGAGCGTCGTGCCGCAGCGCGTGCATCTGTTTAGCGCCACGCTGCGTGACAACCTGCTGCTGGCATCGCCGCAGTCCAGCGATGCACAGCTTTCAGAAACGCTGGAGCGCGTTGGCCTGGGGAAATTACTGGAAGACAGCGGCCTCAATAGCTGGCTGGGTGAAGGCGGACGTCAACTTTCCGGCGGCGAATTGCGCAGGCTGGCTATCGCCAGGGCCCTGTTACATGATGCGCCGCTCATGCTGCTTGACGAACCAACCGAAGGCCTCGACGCGACGACAGAAAGCCAAATCCTTGATTTACTGGCCGAAGTGATGCGTGACAAAACCGTGTTGATGGTTACCCACCGACTGCGCGGATTGGCGCGTTTTAATCAGATAATAGTCATGGACAACGGCAAAATTATTGAGCAAGGTAGTCACGCAGAACTGCTGGCTGAACAGGGGCGTTACTACCAGTTTAAGCAGCGCCTGTAGGCTACTATTGAATCATCGCCTGATGTGTTGAGGTAAAAATGCGGCTGGTTCAGCTCTCTCATCATTCCATCGCCTTCCCTTCGCCGGAAGGCGCACTGCGCGAACCCAATGGCTTATTAGCGCTAGGCGGCGATCTCAGCCCGGCGCGTTTACTTATGGCCTATCAGCGCGGTATTTTTCCCTGGTTTTCGCCCGGCGATCCCATTTTATGGTGGTCGCCAGACCCTCGTGCGGTACTGTGGCCGGAGAAATTTCACCTCAGCCGCAGCATGAAGCGCTTTCACCAGCGCTCACCGTATCGTGTCACTCTGAATCACGCTTTTGGGCAGGTGATTGAAGGCTGCGCCGACCATCGCGATGAGGGGACATGGATAACGCCCGCTATTGTTCAGGCCTATCACCAGCTTCATGAGCTAGGCCATGCCCACTCTATTGAAGTATGGCAAGGAGATGAGCTGGTCGGCGGTATGTATGGCGTAGCGCAGGGTGCACTCTTTTGCGGTGAGTCGATGTTTAGTCGTGCGGAAAATGCCTCTAAAACCGCGCTGCTGGTATTTAGCCAGGCGTTTATGCAGGAAGGCGGAAAATTAATTGATTGCCAGGTGCTCAATAATCATACGGCATCGTTGGGCGCGGTAGAAATTCCCCGCCGCGATTATCTGGATTATCTCTCTGTACTGCGAACTTATCGTCTTCCAGAGCGATTTTGGGTGCCTCGGATGCTATTTACGGGCGAAGTATAAATGTTTTCAGCACATTTTTTGTTGGGATGGTATAATTGCGCGGTAGAGTAGCTTCTGCCTGTTGCCCCGCCGCCGTTTGGGAATAATAAGAGTCAGATAACGCCCATCGTTCTGTCACTCCCCTTTACGTTTGCGCCTGTCATGCGGTTTATCCGCGTGAATTCCGGGCAATACGCCAAAACTACTTCGGCGATTTGACGTAAAACTTTACTTACTTGCTGAACTTCGGCATTATCTTGCCGGTTCAAAACTACGGTAGTGATACCCCAGAGGACTAGATGGCCAAAGAAGACAATATTGAAATGCAGGGCACCGTACTTGACACGTTGCCTAACACAATGTTCCGCGTAGAACTGGAAAACGGTCACGTGGTAACTGCGCATATTTCCGGTAAAATGCGTAAAAACTACATCCGCATTCTGACGGGCGACAAAGTGACTGTTGAGCTAACCCCGTACGACCTGAGCAAAGGCCGCATTGTCTTCCGTAGTCGCTGATCGTTTTCGCCCCTAAGGCGCCAGATGCTGAAGGCCGGGATATTTCCCGGCCTTTTCATTTCTGCTATTCCCTCTTCTTCCCGGTTTTGACTGTCGTATCCTTATGCCCATAGAATGAGTGTGGATTATGGCCATATTGCCTTAGTGAGAAAGGATACGCACATGAGCGCGCTGCAAATCATCTACCCCAACGATATGCTTCATCCGTCACAGCCTGATGAAACATTCTTAACCGAATATACCTATGCTTGCCAGAGTAATATCCACTGCCTCCTGCTCTCCTCAGAGGCCGCAGCGCTGGGGGAATATCGCTTCTCATCGCACTTCCTGGCCAATACTCCGGTCTTATGGCGCGGATGGATGCTGCGTCAGGATGAATACGAAGGCTTATCACGTGCGGTAGATAAGAAAGGCTCCCGCTTGTTAACCTCAAGCCAGGAGTATCTGCGCTGCCACCATTTACCGGGATGGTATGAGAGTTGTCGGGACGTGACGCCGGAAACCATTGTGACTCACCCCGATGCTGACTTTGACGCGCTAACCAGTGAAAGGCACTGGCCTGCTTACTTTGTGAAGGACTACGTTAAGTCGCTAACCACCTCTCGTGGTTCAATCGCCCGAAACTCACAAGAAATTCGCGAAATCATCGGCTTGCTAAAGCAGTATCGGGGGGAAATAGAGGGAGGTATCTGTCTGCGACGAGTGGAGCAATTTGATACTAAAAGCGAGAAACGTTTTTTTGTCCTCCATGGGCAAGTCCATTCGCCAGATGACGATATTCCAACGGAGGTCACTGAGATCGCAGCTCGTATTAGCAGCCCTTTTTATTCAATCGATGTTATCCACGATGAGTCCGGGGCTCTAAGACTTGTCGAGATTGGCGATGGGCAAGTATCGGATATTAAAGATTGGCCCGTTGAGCGTTTTGTGAAAATGCTCAGTGGCTATGTAGCAGGATAAAAAGTATATAACCGTGTGCGCCAGAGCGGTAGTAGACGACAATAGCAAAAAACCGGCCCTGAGGCCGGTTTCCCGTATTTAACACAAGAGCATATTAATGCGCCGCTTCCGGTTTGTGCTTCTGCGCACTCTGGAACTCGTAGGTCAACGCATTTTTCTCTTTATCCAGCTCAACGGTCACCTGACCGCCGTCAACCAGTGAGCCAAACAGCAGCTCGTTGGCCAGCGGTTTCTTCAGGTTGTCCTGAATCACCCGCGCCATTGGACGCGCGCCCATGGCCCGGTCGTAGCCTTTCTCTGCCAGCCAATCGCGAGCTTCCTGGCTGACTTCCAAAGACACGCCTTTCTGATCCAGTTGAACCTGCAGCTCGACGATAAACTTATCCACCACCTGATGAATAACCGTCGTAGACAGATGATCGAACCAGATAATGTTGTCGAGACGGTTGCGGAACTCCGGCGTAAAGATCTTCTTGATCTCATCCATCGCATCCGGACTGTTGTCCTGATGGATAAGGCCAATGGATTTACGCTCGGTTTCACGCACCCCGGCGTTGGTGGTCATCACCAGCACCACGTTGCGGAAATCCGCTTTGCGGCCGTTATTATCGGTCAGCGTACCATTGTCCATTACCTGCAGCAGCAGGTTAAAGACGTCAGGGTGCGCTTTTTCGATTTCATCAAGCAGCAGCACCGCGTGCGGATGTTTGATAACCGCATCGGTCAGCAGCCCGCCCTGATCGAAACCAACGTAGCCCGGAGGCGCACCGATTAAACGGCTGACGGTGTGACGTTCCATATATTCGGACATATCAAACCGCAGCAGTTCAATACCCAGCGACTTCGCCAACTGCACGGTCACCTCGGTTTTCCCAACCCCGGTCGGCCCGGCAAACAGGAAAGAACCAACAGGTTTATGATCATGACCCAGCCCGGCGCGCGCCATCTTGATGGCTTCGGTTAACGCTTCAATCGCCTTATCCTGGCCAAAGACCAGCATTTTCAGACGATCGCTGAGGTTTTTCAGCGTATCGCGATCGCTGCGGGAAACGCTCTTCTCAGGAATACGCGCAATGCGCGCGACTACGGATTCGATATCCGCCACGTTGACCGTTTTTTTACGCTTGCTGACCGGCATTAAGCGCGCACGCGCACCGGCTTCGTCAATCACGTCAATTGCCTTATCCGGCAGATGACGATCGTTAATATATTTCACCGCCAGCTCGACCGCCGCACGCACCGCTTTCGCGGTATAACGCACGTCGTGGTGCGCTTCGTACTTCGGCTTCAGGCCGTTGATAATCTGCACCGTCTCTTCCACGGAAGGTTCGGTAATATCAATTTTCTGGAAACGACGCGCCAGCGCGCGATCTTTTTCAAAGATATTGCTGAACTCCTGGTAGGTCGTCGACCCCATAACCCGAATTTTACCGCTGGAGAGCAGCGGCTTAATCAGGTTAGCGGCATCGACCTGCCCGCCAGAAGCGGCGCCTGCACCGATAATGGTGTGGATTTCATCAATGAACAGAATGCTGCTGGTATCTTGTTCCAGCTGTTTAAGCAGCGCTTTGAAACGTTTTTCAAAATCGCCGCGGTATTTGGTGCCAGCCAGCAGTGAGCCGATATCCAGCGAGTAGATAGTGCAATCAGCCATCACTTCCGGTACGTCGCCCTGCACGATACGCCAGGCAAGCCCTTCAGCAATGGCGGTTTTACCGACACCGGATTCCCCCACCAGCAGCGGGTTGTTTTTACGACGACGGCACAGTACCTGAATAGCGCGTTCCAGCTCTTTCTCGCGACCGATCAGCGGGTCGATACCGCCAACGCGGGCAAGCTGATTGAGGTTGGTGGTGAAGTTTTCCATACGATCCTCCCCGCCTGCTTGCTCTTCGCTGCTGCTGGGCTGACTTCCGCTGTTATCGGAAGACTGGCTCGGCTCGTCTTTACGCGTACCGTGAGAGATGAAGTTCACCACATCAAGTCGGCTGACTTCATGTTTACGCAGCAGGTATGCCGCCTGGGATTCCTGTTCGCTGAAAATCGCAACCAGCACATTGGCGCCGGTGACTTCGCTACGACCAGAAGACTGAACATGGAAAACGGCACGCTGCAACACGCGCTGGAAGCTCAGCGTCGGCTGAGTATCGCGCTCTTCTTCCGTTGCAGGCAGAACGGGTGTGGTCTGTTCGATGAAGGCTTCAAGTTCCTGACGCAGCGCGACCAGGTCCACGGAACACGCTTCAAGCGCTTCGCGGGCCGAAGGGTTGCTAAGCAGCGCCAGCAACAAGTGCTCGACGGTCATGAACTCATGACGGTGCTCGCGCGCTCTGGCGAAAGCCATGTTTAAACTGAGTTCCAGTTCTTGATTGAGCATAGGCACCTCCCCCAATTTTCGTTGCCTGAATTCAGGCTTTTTCTAGCGTACACAACAACGGATGCTCGTTCTCCCTCGCGTATTCGCTCACCATCGCAACTTTGGTTTCCGCGACTTCTGCGGTAAACACGCCGCAAATCGCTTTACCTTGATAGTGAACTGTAAGCATCAGTTGCGTTGCACGTTCAACATCATAAGAAAAGAATTTTTGTAACACGTCAATAACAAACTCCATTGGAGTGTAGTCATCATTGACCAATATCACTTTATACATAGATGGCGGTTTAAGCGCATCTTTAACTTCGTCCTCTACTAGCTGATCGAAGTCTAACCAGTCTCTCTTACTCATCGTCAGTGTTCATCATCGGTTGCTGTTGCCAACAGGCGGCCGCCTGTCGATGACCAGAGGCTATGCACATCACAAATCTACAATAGATCATAGATAACTATCATCTATTACTTCCATCCGCGATGTCTGTCACATTCCCCGGCAATAGCGTTAACTGCTTCAAATTTTGACGCATTTTTCACCGTTCCCCATCGTCAATTGCTTGACGCATTTCCTGATTTCTCTAAATTGTAGTGGCGAGAGTTGGCGAGCAAATGAACAACTCGCCACTCCACTACCGGTTCATTCCATCTTACTTATAAGATTTACGAAGGATGTCGAAGTATGGAAATGGGTACTGTTAAGTGGTTCAACAATGCCAAAGGGTTCGGTTTTATTTGCCCTGAGGGCGGCGGCGAAGACATTTTCGCCCATTACTCCACCATCCAGATGGATGGTTACAGAACGCTAAAAGCCGGACAAGCCGTTCGGTTTGATGTTCACCAGGGGCCAAAAGGTAATCACGCCAGCGTGATTGTCCCTGTAGAAGTAGAAGAAACGGAAACGGCCGCATAACTCTTTTGCTTCATTGTGTACATCCCGCCAGTAAAATGCCAGTCCTTCTGACTGGCATTTTTTTATCACTACTCGCGGGCCAGCGCATCAACAGGATCCAGTCGCGCGGCGTTGCGCGCCGGTAGCCAGCCAAATAAAACCCCGGTCAGCGTTGAACATAAAAATGCGGTTAATAACGCCAGCGGTGAGAAACCAATCTCCCAGCCGGGTAAAAACAGTTGCAGCACAAAGGCTATCAGCAATGATAGCGTCACGCCCAGCGCGCCGCCGACCAGGCAAACCAGCACCGCCTCAATCAAAAATTGTTGCAGCACATCGCTGGCTCGCGCCCCGACCGCCATACGGATGCCAATTTCTCTCGTGCGTTCAGTCACCGAGACCAGCATGATGTTCATCACGCCAATCCCGCCGACCACCAGCGCAATCACCGCCACCAGCGTCAGAAACAGCTGTAATGTATGTGTGGTCCGTTCTGCGGTTTTCAAGATGTTGTCCATATTCCAGGTGAAGACATCTTTTTTGCCGTGGCGGAGTTCCAGTAAACGCAATAACTGCTGCTCGGCAATCGTGCTGTCATAACCATCCCGCAGGCGCACGGTGATTGAGTTTAGCCACGACTGCCCCATGACCCGGCCAGCCATTGTGGTATAGGGCAACCAAACGCGCAAAATTTTACTGCTGCCAAACATCGACTGTTTTTCTGCTGCGACGCCAATCACCGTCGCGGGCATATTGCCCACCAGAATGACTTCACCAACCACCTGAGCTTTATGCGGAAACAGCTGTCGACGCGCATTACTATCAAGCACCACCACCTGCGCGCGGCTATTTAACTGTAGCTCATTGAAAGTGTTACCTTCGCTAAAGGTCATGCCGTAGACGTTAAAATATTGCGCCCCCACGCCCTCTGCGCTGGCGGCGACGTCAATATTGTTCGCCCGCAGGCGTAGGCTTTTTGATACCGCCGGCGTCGCCGAACTGACCCACGGCTGTTTCTGAATCGCCAGCAGGTCATCGTACTTCAGCGCTTGCTGATAGCGGGGATCGTCATCACCGAAATCCTTGCCGGGATAAACATCGATGGTATTCGTGCCAATAGCGCGAATATCCGCCAGCACCATCTGCTTGGCCGCATCGCCCACCACCACAATTGACACGACTGACGCAATGCCGATGATGATCCCGAGCATCGTCAGCAGGGTGCGCATTTTATTCGCCGCCATCGCCCGCCAGGCCATCACCAGCGCCTCACGAAAGCCGCTGCTGAACTGACGCCATGCCGAAGGCTCAGCCGCTGTGCGCTGGCGCAGCACGCCGCTTTGCGCGGAACTCAGGGCGGGAGGATTACGCACGATTTCGCCATCGTGGATTTCGATAACCCGCTCCGCCTGCGCCGCCACCTGCGGGTCATGGGTGACGATAATCACCGTATGTCCCTGCGCTTTCAGCTGGTGAAGGATCCCCATGACTTCTTCACCTGAACGACTGTCCAGGGCGCCGGTAGGTTCATCCGCCAGGATCACTTCGCCGCCGTTCATTAAGGCGCGAGCAATACTCACTCGCTGCTGCTGGCCACCGGAAAGCTGCGAAGGCTGATATTCGGCCCTGTCGCCAAGCCCCAGCCGCACCAGCAGCTCATGAGCCCGGGCAAGGCGCGCTTTACGCTCCGCTCCGGCATAGACTGCCGGGACCTCCACGTTCTGTGCCGCAGTCAGATGTGATAACAGATGATAACGCTGGAAGATAAAACCAAAATGTTCCCGCCGCAGACGCGCCAGCTCATCGCCGTTAAGACGGGCGACATCCGTCCCCGCCACCTGGTAAGTGCCGCTGGTGGGCTTATCCAGACAGCCCAGAATATTCATCAGCGTGGATTTACCAGACCCGGATGCTCCGACGATCGCCACCATCTCTCCGGCGGCAATGCTCAACGTGATGCCTTTTAGCACATCGACGCTGCCTCCCCCGGATGGATAGCTGCGGCGGATATCACGCAGCTCCAGCAGCGCCGTCATTTCACCGCTCCAGTCGCGCCTTCGCCGATAATCACTTCATCGCCCTCTTCCAGCCCTTTTACCACCGCCACATCGGTGTCATTACGCGCATCAATGACGATTTCACGCTCTTTGGCTTCGCCGTTTCGCAGCAGACGCACGTGGTAGCGGTTATCGCCGATGGCATCGCCTAGCGCACTCAGTGGAATCGTGATCACGTTTTTCACTTCAGAGAGCTGGATATGCACCTGAGCGGTCATCTCCAGGCGCAGAATACCCTGCGGGTTCGGCACTTCGAAACGGGCATAATAGAAAATGGCGTCATTGACCTTTTCCGGGGTCGGAAGAATATCCTTCAGCGTTCCTTCATAGCGAGTGAGCGGGTCGCCCAGCACGGTAAACCAGGCCTTTTGTCCTGGCTTAAGATGAATCACATCCGCTTCGGAAACCTGCGCTTTCACCAGCATGGTGCTGAGGTCTGCGAGAGTCAAAATATTCGGCGCCTGCTGGGCGGCGATAACCGTCTGCCCTTGTAGGGTAGTGATTTGCGTCACTTCCCCGGACATGGGTGCCAGAATTTTTGTGTAGTCGAGGTTAGTTTTCGCTGTATCCAGCGTTGCCTGATTGCGCTGAATTTGCGCTTCAATCGTGCCGATTTGCGCCTCTTTTACCGCTAAATCAGTCGCCGCAGTATCCAGGTCCTGGCGTGAAACCAGCTGCCGTTGCGCCAGCTGCTGCTGGCGGCCCAGAGTGACTTCAGAGAGCTTACGTTCAGCTCGCGCCTGATTCAGTTGCGCCCGCAGCTCCATCAGCGTCGCCTCAACTTCTTTAATCTGGTTTTGCGCCTGCTCCGGGTCGATAACCCCCAGCAGTTGATCTTTTTTCACCTTGTCACCAATCTCGACGCGCAGCGTTTGTAGCTGCCCACTCACCTGCGCGCCAACGTCCACTTTTTGTAACGCATCCAGCTTACCCGTCGCCAGTACGCTCTGCTGCAGGTCGCCTTTACGCACTACCAGCGTTTGATACTGCGGCAACGGCGCATTCAGTATTCGCCATCCCCAGACGGCGAGGGCCAGCACGACTATCGCCAGCAGCCACCAGACTTTCCTGCGCTTTCCATTTAATTTCATAAAAATTCCCGATGTTTTAACCCGCAGATCCAGACGACGATTCTATCGAAACCTGCAAACAACATAACTCTCATTTTTAGCTGTGCTTAATTTTTGTTTAACTGGAGTTGAAGCAAAGGTAAGAAGAAGGGAGTGCCGGACGGGTGCCCGGCACCGATAAAACAGATTAATCTGCCCGCCCGCGAGCCAGCCACAGCACGCGAGAGAACATTTTTTTCAGCAGCGCAGGAATGGCATCAACGCCACGACGCCCGGCCTCCATTGCCACTTCAATCGCCAGATCTGGTTTTGACGAACGATGAATAGCTTTGGTTATCACCCGCCGCATGTTCATAGGAATATTCATCGGCAACTGCGCCACCCGGTGATAAACGCTATCGAACCCCTGGCGATACATAAAATGCTCCATATCCATCGCCGGTAACGTCGTCAAATGATCGCGCTCAAGAGTCCTGTCGTCGTTCAGCAGCCCACGAACCGTCGCGGCATATTTCTTCCCAGCTTCATCACCATCTACCAATACATGCCACTCAATTCCCATTCGCCGGGCGAATTTGATTAGCGGTTTTAACCCAGACTGGGCAAACTCAATGACCTTGACACCTTCCGCATCAAAGTGATGACCACACTGGCGGGCCAGCTCGTTGATAACCCAGGTTTCCGTCTCCCCTTCTACCAGCAGCCAGCAGCGGGCAAATAGCGACGAGGAACGATTAAAACGGATATGAAACGCGATGCGCCGACTGTCTTCGGCATTCATTCCGCCAGGGCCAAGCCGCCAGGCGGATACCCGGGAGGATTCTCGCACCAGACGACAAACGTGCTCGACGGGCGTTAGCGACAGCAGTTCGCCGGAATTAGTGGTAGTTATTCGCTGCAACGGTAGCAAGTTCAGCAAATGCCAGGCGACGGACAGCATGATGGGATGCAAACGGGTTTCAGGGTCCTCAACCAACAGCAGCGGTCGCGCATCGCGATCGAGCCTTACCGTGCCTTTGGCCTGCAATAGGGTAGAAAACAAACCCAGCAAAATCACCCGATGGCTGCGGCCACCAGGTTTGTCGATCATGCGGTTAATAATATCCAGATAGCGCCAGCTGCGCTGTTCATCATGTGAATGGCGACGCATCAGACGGTTACGCGATTGCGCGCTGCTTTGCTCGGCGAAATAGTGTTCCAGCAACTGCACCATCGCCGAGAGGCCCTGACGTATCTGGCCATCGGTTAAATTTTGCGGATGATGAACCAGTTCACGAGAGAGAAAATCAAGCTGGCGAGCGGTAATCTCAATCTGCGGCGAATGCGGTACGGTGTCGTTATGGATCCGCCGCATAAAACGCGCGTCACGCAGGCGCAGCACCGGCATCAGTCGTACCAGGTGACGGGCCAGCTCATCGATATCTTCCAGATCCAGCGCTTCCCCTTCGCCGTTAATAAAGCTACGCAGGGTCATGACGCTATCGTCATCGGCAAGCTCCCCTTCCAGGCGATAGAAAACCCGCTGGTAGCCATCATCGCAGGGTACCCAGCAGTCGCTTAGAGGGCGATAGCGCCGAACACGGTGGCGACCAGGTTCATTTTCACGGAAAGTCAGAATGATATGCAGGTGACGCTCGCGCCCCTGAACATCTCCGGGCGGAAACCAAAAATCCTCGCGGACAAAATGGTAGAGATCAAACTCCGGCGACAAAAGCAGCGTCAGAGCATCCAGCAGGCTCGATTTACCCCATGCGTTTTCGCCAATCAGTACGTTGTTTTGCTCAAGCATCAACGATAAGCGATTGATACCGCGAAAACCGACAATTTCGACGCGCTCAAGATGCATATATCCTCCGCTCTGTGATCACTTTCTCCTTCAGTTATCAGCAGTATAGCGAGGCAAGCGGGAACATGACACTCCCGGAGCGTCTGGGGACTCCATCTCCCCGGCGTAAGAATTCAGAATGTGATTCTGCAGATGTCACTTATTTCAGAAAATAATTCATCATTAAAAACCGTTATTTTAATCATTTTTGCTCTACACTTTTAAGAATTCATCATGGCAAAAGGAATACCATCACCTTGTTCTAAATCAAATTACATCAATTTATTTAACTAGTCCCCGGATGGCAATCGTCCCTAGAATAGCGACGCTTTATTTTAATCGTGATTCTTTGTGTCGATAAATAAAGGCCGGCACGATAGTTCGTGCTTGTTTATGTTTTTTATTGAGGTGGTTATGTTTAGAAAATTAGCAGCAGAATGCTTTGGTACATTCTGGCTGGTATTCGGTGGTTGCGGTAGCGCTGTTTTGGCTGCAGCATTCCCAGAGCTGGGAATTGGTTTTGCCGGTGTCGCACTGGCCTTCGGTTTGACCGTTTTAACCATGGCGTATGCCGTCGGTCATATTTCCGGCGGGCACTTTAACCCAGCGGTGACTTTAGGGTTATGGGCCGGTGGTCGTTTTCCGGCCAAAGACGTTATTGGTTATATTATCGCCCAGGTTGTCGGCGGTATTATCGCCGCTGCTATTCTGTATGTTGTCGCCAGCGGTAAGGCCGGCTTTGACGCCGCCGCCAGCGGATTCGCGTCTAACGGTTACGGCGAACATTCTCCTGGCGGTTTCTCAATGCTTTCCGCCATTGTTATTGAGATTGTCCTGACCTGCGGTTTCTTGCTGGTTATTCACGGCGCGACAGATAAAAATGCACCGGCTGGATTTGCACCTATCGCTATTGGTCTGGCGCTGACCTTAATTCACCTGATCAGTATTCCAGTTACCAATACCTCCGTTAACCCGGCGCGTAGCACCGCGGTGGCTATTTTCCAGGGCGGTTGGGCATTGCAGCAGCTGTGGTTATTCTGGGTCATGCCGATTATTGGCGGCATTCTCGGCGGCGTGCTCTATCGCACCCTGCTGGAAAAACGCAATTAATTTCCCCCCAGGCCCGGCATTGTCGGGCCTTTCTTTCTTTCGACTACTTTACTCAGTCCGGGGATTTGGGTAGTGTCAGTGACGCTATTTTCATTCTGCAAGGACCATGTCGTTCATGTTTTCGGGATTACTCATCATTCTACTGCCGTTGGTCGTAGGCTACCTTATTCCTCTCCATCAGCCGTCCGCCCTTAAACTTATCACACGACTTCTAAGCTGGATTGTCTACGTTATCCTCTTTTTCATGGGGATTAGCCTCGCCTTTCTCGATAATCTGGCCAGCAACCTGCTGGCGATCCTGCATTATGCAGCGGTCAGCGTGGTCATTATTATGCTGTGCAATATTGCAGCCCTGATGTGGCTGGAGCAGAAAATGCCGTGGCAAAATAAGCATCGCCAGGAAAAATTACCCTCGCGTATCGCCATGGCTCTGGAATCCCTTCAACTGTGCGGCGTTGTGCTGGTTGGTTTCCTCGTTGGTCTGAGCGGCCTGTCTTTTTTACAACACGCCACCGAGGCCAGCGAATATACGCTGATCTTCCTTTTATTCCTCATCGGCATTCAGCTACGAAATAATGGAATGACGCTGCGGCAAATTGTGCTTAATCGTCGCGGCATGATTGTCGCGGTAGTGGTGATGGTCAGCTCATTATTGGGCGGCGTCATCAACGCTTTTATTCTCGATCTGCCGCTGAAAACTGGTCTGGCAATGGCTTCCGGATTCGGCTGGTATTCCCTCTCCGGGATCCTGCTGACCGAATCCTACGGGCCGGTAATTGGCAGTGCCGCATTCTTTAACGATCTCGCCCGAGAACTGCTGGCCATTATGCTTATTCCCGGCCTCGTGCGCCGTAGTCGTTCAACAGCATTAGGTCTGTGCGGCGCGACGTCAATGGACTTTACGTTGCCGGTATTACAGCGTTCCGGCGGCGTGGAAATCGTCCCGGCGGCGATTGTTCACGGCTTTATCCTCAGCCTGCTGGTGCCAATTTTGATGGCATTGTTCTCCGCTTAATACTCCTCTGGCGGTAGGTCTCTACCGCCAATTTTGCGCTAAATCAATATCCCTGTAAGTTGTATCAGAAATACCTTTTCTCTACGCTCGCTCGGGCATAACCTTAAACATGTATATTAAATATAACTTTAAAAAAGGTGTGACCATGTTTTGTGTGCAATGTGAACAAACCATCCGTACCCCGGCAGGGAACGGCTGCTCTTACGCGCAGGGTATGTGCGGGAAAACAGCCGAAACGTCCGATCTGCAGGATCTGCTGATTGCTTCTCTGCAAGGCCTGTCCGCATGGGCGGTTAAAGCTCGTGAATACGGCATCATCGATCATGAAATTGATAACTTTGCGCCGCGTGCCTTCTTCTCCACGCTAACCAACGTTAACTTCGACTCCCCGCGTATCGTTGGCTACGCTCGTGAAGCTATTGCCATGCGCGACGCGCTTAAAGCTCAGTGTCTAAACATTGATACCAACGCCGTGGTCACCAACCCGATGGCCGACCTGCATCTGGTCAGCGACGATCTGGGCGACCTGCAGCGTCAGGCGGCAGAATTTACCCCGAATAAAGACAAAGCGGCGATTGGCGAGAACATTCTCGGCCTGCGCCTGCTGTGCCTGTACGGCCTGAAAGGCGCGGCAGCTTACATGGAGCACGCGCACGTTCTCGGGCAGTACGACAACGATATCTACGCCCAGTACCACAAGATTATGGCGTGGCTGGGCACCTGGCCTTCCGATATGAACGCTCTGCTGGAGTGCTCAATGGAAATCGGCCAGATGAACTTCAAAGTGATGAGCATTCTGGACGCGGGTGAAACCACCAAATACGGCCACCCGACACCAACTCAGGTCAACGTCAAAGCGACCGAAGGTAAATGCATCCTGATCTCTGGTCACGACCTGAAAGACTTGTACAACCTGTTGGTACAAACCGAAGGCACCGGCGTTAACGTCTACACCCACGGCGAAATGCTGCCAGCGCACGGTTACCCGGAGCTGCGTAAATTCAAACATCTGATTGGTAACTACGGCAGCGGCTGGCAGAACCAGCAGGTGGAATTCGCCCGCTTCCCGGGCCCTATCGTGATGACCTCTAACTGCATCATCGACCCAACCGTTGGCGCGTACGATGACCGTATCTGGACCCGCAGCATCGTCGGCTGGCCGGACGTAAGCCACCTGGAAGGCGATGACTTCGCGCCGGTTATCACCCAGGCGCAGCAGATGGCGGGCTTCCCGTATAGCGAAATTCCGCACCTGATTACCGTCGGTTTCGGCCGTCAAACTCTGCTGGGCGCTGCTGATACCCTGATTGACCTGGTCAGCCGCGAAAAACTGCGTCATATCTTCCTCGTCGGCGGTTGCGACGGCGCGCGCGGTGAACGTAATTACTTCACCGACTTCGCCACCAGCGTACCGGACGACTGCCTGATCCTGACCCTGGCCTGCGGTAAATACCGTTTCAACAAACTGGATTTCGGCGACATCGAAGGCCTGCCGCGTCTGGTGGATGCCGGTCAGTGTAACGATGCTTATTCGGCCATAATCCTGGCGGTCACCCTGGCGGAAAAACTGGGCTGCGGCGTAAATGACCTACCGCTGTCTCTGGTGCTCTCCTGGTTTGAGCAGAAGGCAATCGTGATTCTGCTGACCCTGCTGTCCCTGGGCGTAAAAAACATCGTCACCGGCCCGACTGCGCCTGGCTTCTTCACTCCGGACCTGCTGGCAGTTCTCAACGAGAAATTTGGTCTGCGTTCCGTGACCACCGTTGAAGAAGACATGAAGCAGTTGCTGAGCGCATAAGGAGTATTAGCATGACTTTGCCAACCAATCAGTGCCCATGGCGGATGCAGGTCCATCACGTTCACCAGGAGACGCCGGACGTCTGGACAATTTCGTTACTGTGCCACGATTACTACCCGTATCGTGCCGGACAGTATGCGCTGGTCAGCGTGCGTAACTCGGCGGAAACCCTGCGTGCTTACACCCTCTCTTCAACGCCGGGCGTTAGCGAGTACATTACGCTGACCGTTCGCCGGATTGACGAGGGTGCCGGTTCGCAGTGGCTAACCCGAGACGTGAAGCGCGGCGACTATATCTGGCTGTCTGATGCGATGGGTGAATTCACCTGTGAGGATAAAGCAGAAGACAAGTTCCTGATGCTGGCTGCCGGCTGCGGCGTAACGCCGATTATGTCAATGCGCCGCTGGTTGGCGAAGTACCGCCCACAGGCCGATGTCCAGGTGATCTTCAACGTGCGTTCGCCGCAGGATGTGATTTTTGCCGACGAATGGCGTCAGTATCCGGTCACTCTGGTGGCGGAAAACAACGCAACCCACGGCTTTGTTCCCGGTCGACTAACCACTGAGCTACTGCAAAGCGTGCCGGATTTAACCTCACGTACCGTAATGACCTGCGGCCCGGCACCGTATATGGACCTGGTCGAAAAAGAAGTGAAAGCGCTTGGCGTGACGCGCTTCTTTAAAGAGCAGTTCTTTACGCCAGTAGCCGAAGCCGCCACCAGCGGCCTGAAGTTCACCAAGCTTCAGCCAGCGAAAGAGTTCTACGCGCCGGTTGGTACCACGCTGCTGGATGCGCTGGAGAGTAATAAGGTTCCGGTGACCGTTGCCTGTCGCGCGGGCGTTTGCGGCTGCTGCAAAACGAAAGTTGTTTCCGGCGAGTATACGGTCAGCAGCACCATGACGCTGACCGATGCGGAAGTTGCCGATGGCTATGTGCTGGCCTGCTCCTGTCACCCGCAGGGCGATTTAGTCCTGGCTTGATTCTTCACGTTAACAATAGCCCATGCTACCCGGCGAACCGTCGGGTAGCATTTTCCCTTCTAAACGACTAACACCTGTGCGCCCTTTTGAAATTGCCCGGCGGCGCTTCGCTTGCACGGGCCTACAGGTAATGCATAATATTTTGATATTGCTTGTTTTTGTAGGCCGGATAAGGCGCTAGCCGCCATCCGGCAATGATGCGAGCACAATGGTTTGTCATTGCATTGGCTAATGCTGCCTGTACGGCAGTGAACAACGTCAAAACCGCGGCTCCCGAAACTCAACGTTTCTAAGCTGCCTGTACGGCAGTGAACTCCAACCAGACTCTTCTACCTTATTGTTTAATAAAACAATAATCAATAAAAACCCCTTTTCCCCCTTTTTCTAAACGCCTTCAAACAAGAGTTAAAAATCAATAACTTATAAAGCCGTTCAAAAAGAGGGTCTGAGGGAGCATAAATAAAAACCCTGGCATACGAGACGCAGCCAGGGTGATGGAAAAGACTCGATCGAACCTACCGCCAGGCCGAATTTCCTGCCACGGCGTAACGCCCCGCGCCCAGAAACGCCACCGCCAGCGCGCCGATAAAGAAATAGACCAGACTTTCAATGGCCCAGGCCCCTACCGCGTCCAGCGCGAAGGTTTTGCCTGTCCCGACCATCAGCCAGGCGACGACCATTGTAAACGCCAGCACCAGCGCCGCCGGACGCGTCAGAATTCCCAGAATCAACAGACAAGGTGCAACCACCTCGCCCACTAATACGCCATAAGCGATAAAACCCGGCAATCCTTTTGCCACCAGCATATTGCTGATTCCCCCTACGCCATCAAATAACTTATGCAACCCGTGAAACAGCATCAGCCCGCCGACGGCAAGTCGTAACAAGAGTTTGCCGAAGTCGTCATGGGATAGCATTTTATTAACTGAATTTAACAGCGATTTAACCATTTGAAATGATTCCTGTTTACCACTTTATGTGTACACACATTATCGGAATTTTCGCCTAATGAAACCAGCTGAAAATGAGGGGCAGCAGCGGGCGTAACGGCCAGATTCATCTAAGCTTGTAAGCGTTATCACAAAAAGGAGATGGAGAACCATGAAACAGACCGTGGCGGCATATATTGCTAAAACTCTTGAACAGGCTGGCGTTAAGCGTATTTGGGGCGTTACCGGAGATTCTCTCAATGGTTTAAGCGACAGCCTGAACCGGATGGGAACCATTGACTGGATGCCCACGCGCCATGAAGAAGTTGCCGCCTTCGCCGCCGGAGCGGAAGCACAGCTGACCGGCGAGCTGGCGGTGTGCGCCGGTTCCTGCGGGCCGGGCAACCTGCACCTGATTAACGGTCTTTTCGACTGCCATCGCAATCACGTTCCGGTGCTGGCTATCGCCGCCCATATTCCATCCAGCGAAATCGGCAGCGGTTATTTCCAGGAAACCCACCCACAGGAGTTATTCCGCGAATGCAGCCACTACTGCGAACTGGTCTCCTCCCCGGAGCAAATCCCGCAGGTGCTGGCTATCGCCATGCGCAAAGCGGTAATTAACCGCGGGGTA
The DNA here is from genome assembly GCF_014103785.1 of Klebsiella sp. RHBSTW-00215. Lineage (NCBI taxonomy): Bacteria > Pseudomonadati > Pseudomonadota > Gammaproteobacteria > Enterobacterales > Enterobacteriaceae > Klebsiella > Klebsiella sp. RHBSTW-00215. The sequence goes on along the minus strand of NZ_JABXQS010000001.1, from coordinate 3,678,467 downwards.
TCAGTCGTGGTGCTGCCTGGCGACGTGGCGCTAAAAGCCGCGCCGGAAAGCGCCAGTAGCCACTGGTATCACGCGCCGCTGCCAGAAGTGATCCCGCAGGAAGAAGAACTCAAAAAGCTGGCCCAGTTGCTGCGCTACTCAAGCAATATCGCCCTGATGTGCGGCAGCGGCTGCGCCGGCGCGCATAAAGAGCTGGTGGAGTTCGCCGCCAAGCTAAAAGCCCCCATCGTCCACGCCCTGCGCGGGAAAGAGCATGTGGAATACGACAACCCCTACGATGTCGGCATGACCGGGCTGATCGGCTTCTCCTCCGGTTTCCACACCATGATGAACGCCGATACTCTGGTGCTGCTCGGCACCCAATTCCCCTATCGCGCCTTCTATCCGACGGACGCCAAAATCATTCAGATCGACATTAATCCGGGCAGTATTGGCGCGCATAGCAAAGTCGATATGGCGCTGGTTGGCGATATTAAATCCACCCTCAGGGCGCTACTACCGCATCTGGAAGAGAAAACAGACCGCAAGTTCCTCGATAAGGCGCTGGAACACTATCGCGATGCGCGTAAAGGGCTTGATGATCTGGCGAAACCCAGCGAGAAAACCATCCACCCGCAGTACCTGGCGCAACAGATTAGCCACTTTGCCGACGACGACGCCATTTTTACCTGCGACGTCGGTACGCCGACCGTCTGGGCCGCACGTTATCTGAAGATGAACGGTAAACGCCGCCTGCTGGGTTCGTTCAACCATGGATCAATGGCCAACGCCATGCCGCAGGCCATCGGTGCGAAAGCCACGGCTCCGGAACGTCAGGTGGTCGCGATGTGCGGCGATGGCGGCTTTAGTATGCTGATGGGGGATTTTCTCTCGCTGGCGCAGATGAAGCTGCCAGTGAAAATTATCATTTTCAATAACAGCATTCTCGGCTTCGTGGCCATGGAGATGAAAGCCGGAGGCTATCTCACCGATGGTACCGAGCTGCACGACACCAACTTTGCCCGCATCGCCGAAGCCTGCGGTATCAAAGGCATTCGCGTAGAAAACGCGGCGGACGTTGACGAAGCGCTGCAAACCGCCTTCAGCACCGACGGCCCGGTGCTGGTGGATGTGGTCGTCGCCAAAGAAGAGCTGGCGATCCCGCCGCAAATCAAGCTGGAGCAGGCCAAAGGTTTCAGCCTGTATATGCTTCGGGCGATTATCAGCGGACGCGGCGACGAAGTACTCGATCTGGCGAAAACCAACTGGCTGCGTTAACTCGCGGCTGCGGGCGTTTATCCACTGACGAAACGAAACGTCAGCGGGTAGCGCTCGCTATTGGCCCATCCTCGCGTAAATTCAAACGGAACGTTATCTTTGCGCCGGGATGCCAGACGCTCAACGCGCATGCAGGGCTGGCCGGAAGGGATATCCAGCTTCTTCGCCATATCCGCCTCCGGCAGGCAGGGGAAATAGCTCTCCTGCGCCGCGATGCTCAGCAAGTAAAATCGTTCTCCCAGCACGTTATACAGTCCCATCGTTTCCACTTCCTCACGTTGTAAATCTGGAAACAGCGCCAACGGCAGACAGGTCTCTTCATACAGCGCAGGAAGACTATTAGTAAAGCGCAGACGCACCATAAATATCACTAAATCACTGGCCGAAAGATGCAGCTTTTGCTGCTGTTCGGCATTCGCCAACTGCTGCGTGAACGTGAGGATAGAGGTACTGGCTTTCAGGCTATGCTGGGCCATATTCTCCGAAAAACTCAGCGGCTGATGACGTCGGGCTTCAATCGGCGGACAGGTGACTCGCGTCCCGACCCCCTGTTTTTTTACCACATACCCTCTTTCCGCCAGCATCTCTACGGCCGCCCGCAGTGTCGCCCGCCCGCCGCTATACTGCCCCACCAGCTCACCTTCGCTGGGCAGCATGTCGCCCACTCTAAACTCCCCACGTTCTATCCGTCCTTTCAGATCCAGAGCTATTTGAACATACAATGGGTTAGCACTTTCCAGTTCGTCCACGTTTCTCTCCCGCCCACACGTCTTAATTATCGAATTTCGTTATGCCAGAGATCCACACTCATCTCATGCTGAATTAACACCCACTTTTTGATGAAAATGTGATCAAGCCTATGGACGCCAGTATACCCGATTCTCTATCTTGTTCAAACATTCGGATGTTTGAATGTTTGAACAAATACCGCAATACAGGAGGCACCGTGAATACCTCGACCATTGATACCGAAGAGATCAGTTTCCAGATTATTGCCTGCGCCGGTGATGCGCTTAGCAAAATGCATCAGGCGCTGGCGTGCAGCAAGGCACAGCAGTTTTCTGAAGCCACCCGCTTGATGCAGGAGGCCAACGCAAGCCTGAATGAAGGCCACAATTCGCATACGCGTTTACTGGTCGCCGAAAGCGAAGGTGCCTGCGCAAGCTATTCCACTCTACTCGCCCACGCACAGGATTCGCTCATGAATGCCCTGCTGGCACACACCCTTTTCCAGGAATTTATCGAAATCTATCAGCACCTAAACGGAGCCCGCGATGAATCTTTCAACGTTAACGCATCTTAATATTCTGCTGGTTTGTAACCTGGGCGCGTCTACCGGCGTCATGGTGAGTAAAATGCGCGCTATTGCCGCCGATAGCGAAAAGTTACGCGCCATTAAGATCAATATTGAGGCCCATCCGGCCGGATTATTGGTCGAGAAAATCAGCGAGTTTGACGTCGTGCTGCTGGGGCCGCAAATCAAACACCGCCTGGCGGAACTGGAAGCGATTTGCCGTGAACACCAGCGGCCGATTGGGGTTATCGACGTCCGGGATTACGGCACTGTAAACGGCGGCAATATTCTGAAAACCGCCATTCTGCTGCGCCTGGGTCAGGAGATAAACGCATGAGCCGGGCAAACACCTTTATCACCTGGCTGGAGCACTGGTTAACGCCGATAGCGGCCCGGATAGAACGCCAGCGGCATATCTCCTCCATCAAAAATGGCATGATCGCGCTGATGGCGGTATTAATGGTCGGCTCCATCTCGCTGATGTTAATGGGGATTGGCGGCATGTTCCCTCAGGATAGTGCCGTTCGCCTGTGGTTCAACCATTACAACGACCTGATTAGCCTCCCTTTTCAGTTTACCTTTGGCCTGCTGTCTATTTATTGTGCCGCCTCGGTAGCGTGGCACCACGCCCAGCAAATGCAGGTCCCAATCCTGCCCGCGATCACCGGTTCGATGATGGCGACCCTGATGCTGAACGTGAGCATCGTCGATGGCAAAATGGTGACGGATTACCTCGATTCACGAGGACTATTCGTCGCGCTGATCGCCTCACTCGGCACCGTTGAGCTAATGGCGCTATTTATTCGCAAGCGCATCACCATTCGCATCAACGGCCTGCCCGCAGGTATCGCACAAACATTTGAATCGATTATCCCACTGCTGGTTTCGCTGATCGCCGCCACCGTAGTGCATGGGGTGGTCGCTAATCTGTCCGGAGGGTTGATCCTGCCGCAGGTGCTGATGAGCCTGCTGGCCCCGGCCTTCAACAGCATCGATACCCCGCAGGCCGTCTTTCTGATCTCGTTTCTGGAGATGATTTTCTGGTTTATCGGCCTGAACGGCTACGCCATTATCGTCGGCGTGGTTCTGCCCTTTATGACCCAGTACCTGTCTGAAAATGCGGCTGCATTCGCCGCGGGCGCGCCGATCCCACACGTGTTTGCGCCGAATTTCTGGGATTATTTCCTCGGCTTTTCCGGCTCAGGCATCACTGGCGCATTGGTCATTTTATCGTTGCGCAGCCGTTCGCAGGAGCTACGCGCCGTCGGTAAAGCCGCCGTGGTCCCGGCTATTTTTACTATCTCCGAACCCGTGGTTTTCGGCCTGCCCGTCGCCTGGAACCCGTGGTTCTTTATCCCCTTTGTGCTGGGTACGCCGACGATTGGCGTCATAAGCTGGTACATCTTCCATTGGGGTTGGGTTCGCCCGCCGGTCACCAACGTCGGCGCAACGCCCATTCCGCTGGCGCAGTACCTCTCAACCATGGACTGGCGTGCGGTTATTCTGGGATTTGCCATCCTCGGCATCGCCACCCTCGTCTACTACCCCTTCTTTCGGCTCTACGAACGCAGCCTGCTGCAGAAAACGCAGCAGCAGGATAGCCGTCAGGCAGCCTTCGACAGCCTGGACCTGGATTTTTGATTGAGAAATAAGGAGCTGAGTATGCATATTTATCACCAAGACACGGCGGATCAACTGGCGCAAGCCATCAGCTTACGCATTGCGGCACAGCTACAGGAGCGGCCCGATAGCCTGTTATGTCTGGCGGGGGGAGAAACCACGCTGCCCGTGTTTCGCGCCTGCGTCGCCGCACAGCAGGCGGGCCTGGCGGATTTTAGCCGCTGCCGCTTTGTCAGCCTTGATGAGTGGATCGGCCTTGGCCGCGAGGACGTCGGCAGCTGCCTGCAAACGCTGAGCGATGAGTTATTTCAGCCTCTGGCGTTAAGGAACGAACAGATCGTGTTCTTTGACGGTCAAGCGGCGGATTTGCAAAATGAATGCCGAAGAATCGACGCGGTCATCGCCGCCCATGGTGGCCTGGATCTGGTTGTGCTCGGGGTGGGCATGAATGGTCATATCGGTTTCAACGAACCGGGCGTCAATGGCGAGCAAAACAGCCATATCGAACCGCTGGATGAGGTCACCCGCACCATCGCCCCGAAATATTTCAACCGTCCGCAGCCGGTCACGCAGGGCATCACTCTGGGCATTCAGCAACTGCGCACGGCGCGACAGATTTTGCTGATGATCACCGGTGATCACAAAACTGACATCGCTGAACGGTTTATCAACACGCCGGTTAGCCCACATTTCCCCGCCAGCCTGCTGCGTGATTTACCGCAAACAACCTTCTGGACGGACAGGGTTATTCCTCGCGCCAACATCACTCAGGAGGCGATACGATGAAACAGATAGCGCTGCGCGGCTGGCGCGATGGCAAACCGTTCACCTTCTCCTGTAGCCAACTGGTGCTGGGCTCAGCGAACTGCTTATGTAAGGATCGCCGGGAGGAAGCCTTTGCCCTGCTGGACGCCTTCTTCGCCGCTGGCGGTAACACGTTTGATGTTGCACGCCACTACCGCGCCAGCGAGACGGTATTAGGCGACTGGATTGCACAACGCGGCCTACGCAAGCAGGTGCGGATAGCCACAAAAGGCGGTCACCCCACGCGCGAGGAGCCCGATCGCTCACGCATTTCTCCACCCGCCATCGATGAAGACATTTTCACCAGTCTTGAACAACTGCAAACGGACTATATCGACCTGTATGCCCTGCATCGTGACGATCCCAGCGTCGACGTTTCATCGTTAATGTCCTGCCTGCATGAACATGTCCTTAAGGGCAGGATCCGCGCTATTGGCGTGTCAAACTGGTCTCAGGCGAGGATCACCGAGGCGCAGAATTTTATTGCGCACAACGGACTTACGCCATTGAGTTTTAACAGTCCGCAGTTAAGCCTTGCGCAAAGCCGGGTCCCCCGCTGGCCAGGATGTGTTAGCGCCGACCCGCAGATGCAGCAGTGGCATCAGCAAACGCAGCTCCCGCTGATTGCCTGGTCATCGCAAGCCGGAGGCTTTTTTTCCGGGCTGTACGGTCCAAATCGACTGCCGCAGGAACAAGAGATGGTCGACGCTTTTTGCTTTGATGACAACTGGCAACGGTTGAGCCGCGCTCAACAGCTGGCACAGCATAAAAACGTCAACGCCATCAATATCGCCCTCGCCTGGGTACTGGCCCGCCCCTTCCCCTGTGCGGCAATCATCGGCCCTGAAACCCCTGCTGAATTAGCAGATTGCCTGCGCGCGGCGGCGTTAACGCTAACGACAGAGGAACTTAACTGGCTGGAAACAGGAGACAAAACATGAACAACGGAAAATTTGCCGTACAGCTCTATACCCTGCGTCACGCGCTCACTGAGGACTTCGCCGGGACATTACGTGAAGTTAAAAAAATGGGCTGGAAAGCGGTGCAAATAGATGGCCTGCGCGGGCACAGCGCGGAGGAAGTCAAAGATGCCTTGCGCGAAACCAATCTGAAGGTCCCGGGAATGCATATCAGCCCGCAGAGAATGGTCAATGACCTGGATGCGGTGGTTTACGAAGGGTTGCTGTTCGGCACAAAGACCATGTTTTGTCATTATCTCGAACCGGAGCGACAGAATGAGTCGGGCTACCGGGAGATTAAATCGCAGCTGCTGGGCGTTGCCGATAAGCTCGCGAAGCTCGGCTGGCGCGTCGGATATCACAATCACGAGTTTGAGTTTCAGTCGCAGGTGGATGGGCTCGTCGCCCACGACTATCTGATGGCGCCAGAAAATAACCGCTGTCTGTATCCGGAGATTGACACCTACTGGGTCAAATATGCCGGGTTCGATCCGCTTAGCTGTATCGAAAAATATCCATACCGCATCCCCATCCTGCATCTGAAGGATATCTATGCCGACCCGGCACTCGGCTACCCGGAGTCGTTAGCCGAAATTGGCCGTGGAAGTATTGATTTCCTGCCCATCCTGCAATGGGGTGAGCGCTACGGCGTTGAATATTACGCCGTTGAACAGGATATCTGCCCTGGCAACCCGCTCGATAGCCTGGCCATCAGCCTGGAGAATTTACAGCGACTGGCACAAAAATGCGCCTGACCGAGGAGTGATATCGTGAATTATCTACAAGCACATATTCGCATTCGCAACCCTAGCGGCCTGCATGCCCGCCCTGCGGCGCAGTTAGTCAAAACCGTTAAGGCACTGGATTTCCCGGTGGAGATTGCCCATACGCGGCATCCGGAGCGCTTCGTCAATGCGGGCAGTTTAATGAAGCTCCTCGGCCTCGGCGTCAGCCGCGGGGATGAGATAATCCTGCGCCTGCCCGCCGGAAAAGCGGCGGAAATGGTCAATTTGCAGGCGTTGATTAATGCCGGGCTGGGGGAGAATATCGATTAAACGGACTTTTCCTTCTCCAGAGTGGCGTAAGCCTGGAACTTCCGGTACAAATTGAAGACAACTCTTGAGAAGGAATTTATATGATTGATTTACGCAGTGATACCGTCACCCGCCCGGGCCGCGCCATGCTGGAAGCGATGATGGCCGCCCCGGTCGGGGACGATGTTTATGGCGATGACCCGACGGTAAATAAACTTCAGCGCTACGCCGCAGAACTGGCTGGCAAAGAAGCGGCTATCTTCCTGCCGACCGGCACCCAGGCCAACCTCGTGGGCTTACTCAGCCACTGCCAGCGCGGCGAAGAGTATATCGTCGGCCAGGGCGCACATAACTATCTCTACGAAGCCGGCGGCGCAGCGGTGCTCGGCAGCATCCAACCGCAACCGATCGACGCCGCTGCAGATGGCTCCCTGCCGCTGGATAAAGTCGCCGCGAAGATTAAGCCGGACGATATCCATTTCGCCCCCACTCGCCTGCTCACCCTTGAAAACACTCATAATGGCAAAGTGCTGCCGCGTGAATATCTTAAAGAAGCATGGGAATTCACCCGTGAACGCGGCCTGGGGCTGCACGTTGACGGTGCGCGTATTTTCAACGCCGTAGTGGATTACGGCTGCGAGCTGCGCGATATCACGCAGTACTGCGATTCATTCACTATCTGCCTGTCAAAAGGCCTCGGTGCGCCGATAGGCTCGCTGCTGGTGGGGAGCCAGGAGTACATTCACCGCGCTATCCGCTGGCGAAAAATGGTCGGCGGCGGGATGCGCCAGGCGGGGATTCTGGCGGCGGCGGGTCTGTATGCCTTGCAGAATAACGTCGAGCGTTTAAAAGAAGATCACGACAACGCCGCATGGATGGCGGAGCAACTGCGCGCTATCGGCGCTGACGTTATGCGCCATGATACCAACATGCTGTTTATTCGCGTCGGCGAAGAACATGCCGCGCTGGGTGAACATTTGCGCGAGCACGGCGTGTTGATCAACGCCTCAACGGCCGTGCGTCTGGTGACGCATATTGACGTGAATCGTCAGCAGCTTGCCGAGGTGGTGAACCACTGGCAGGCGTTTCTGAATCGTTAAGGAGTCCGGCGTGTCGCAACGAATTCTGGTGCTTGGCGCCAGCGGTTATATCGGCCAGCATTTGGTTAAAAGGCTCAGCGAGCAAGGTTTTCCGGTGCTGGCGGCGGCACGCCATATCGACAGGCTCAAAAAACAGAACCTCCCCGGCGTCGAGTGTCATCAGCTCGATTTAAACCAACCAGACGCGCTCCCCGCTCTGCTGGCGCAGGCCGATACCGTCTACTACCTGGTTCACGGAATGGGCGAAGGCGGCGACTTTATCCGTCATGAGCGTCAGGTTGCGCTGAACGTGCGCAACGCCCTACGCCAGGTCCCGGTCCGCGAAGTGATTTTCCTGAGTTCACTTCAGGTTGCGGAACAAGAGCAATCCGACCATCTGCGCGCCCGCCAGGTCACCGCCGACCTGCTACGCGAATCGAGCGTTCCGGTGACTGAAGTCAGGGCGGGCATTATCGTCGGGGCGGGTTCCGCCGCCTTCGAAGTGATGCGCGATATGGTTTACAACCTGCCGGTACTGACGCCGCCGCGCTGGGTGCGCTCGCGCACAACCCCGATTGCGCTGGAAAATTTGCTCTACTATCTGGTGCAGTTGCTTAATCATCCCGCCCACGAGCATCGTGTTTTTGAAGCCGCCGGGCCGGAGGTTTTAAGCTATCAGCAGCAGTTCACCCGTTTTATGGCGGTTAGCGGCAAGCACCGTCTGCTGATCCCCATCCCCTTCCCGACCAGTTGGATTTCGGTGTGGTTTCTCAACGTCATTACTTCGGTGCCGCCCACCATCGCCAAAGCGCTGATCCAGGGTCTGAAACATGACCTGATCGCCGACGACCACTCTCTGCGGGCGCTCATTCCCCAACCGCTCATCTCCTTCGATGAGGCAGTGCGCCGCACGCTGAAAGAAGAGGAGCAACTGGTGAACTCCAGCGACTGGGGCTACGATGCGCAGGCCTTCGCCCGCTGGCGGCCGGAATACGGCTACTTCCCGAAACAGGCGGGCTGTACCGTTAACACGCCTGCCAGCCTGGACGCGCTGTGGAAGGTGGTCAACCAAATTGGCGGCAAAGAGGGCTACTTCTTCGGTAACGTCCTGTGGAAAACTCGCGGCGCGATGGATTTACTAGTCGGCCATCGGCTGGCAAAAGGCCGCCCGGAAAAAGAATATCTGCAGACCGGCGACGCGGTGGACAGCTGGAAAGTGATTATCGTCGAGCCAGAAAAACAGCTCACGCTGTTATTTGGCATGAAAGCCCCCGGCCTTGGTCGCCTGAGTTTTACCCTGCGCGATAAAGGCGATCATCGCGAGCTGGACGTTCGCGCCTGGTGGCATCCGCACGGTATGCCAGGCCTGTTCTATTGGCTGCTGATGATCCCGGCGCATCTGTTTATTTTTCGCGGCATGGCGCGGCGCATCGCCCGGCTGGCGGAGCAAATCACCGACACCCCGGATTGATGACAAGCCCGTTTTAACTAACGTGCCCGCATTTTTGCCGGGCGGCGGCTAGCGCCTTACACGGCCTACGGTTCACAATCGTCTGCGGGCCGGTTGCCCTGGCTGGCTACGGGCTTGATGTCATACGCGGATCGCGTAGGCCCGCCCCCGGCAATTCTTTGCTCGCAATCGGCTATACCCTAAATAATTCGAGTTGCAGGAAGGCGGCAAGTGAGCGAATCCCCAGGAGCTTACACTGGTAAGTGACTGGGGTGAACGAACGCGGCCAACACACATGCAACTTGAAGTATGACGGGTATGTATGTAGCGAATTCTTTCATGATTCCCATTGCATCACAGTCAGAATCACGGAAAAATGCGCACGAAATTCTTTTGTGGGACAGTGGATCGATATGAAGGTACTGGTTACCGGTGCGACCAGCGGGTTAGGCCGCAACGCGGTGGAATATCTGCGTAACAAGGGCATCAGCGTCAGAGCGACCGGACGAAACGAAGCGATGGGCAAGCTTCTGTGCAAAATGGGCGCCAAGTTCGTTCCCGCAGACTTAACCGAGCTGGTCTCCTCGCAGGCCAAAGTGATGCTCGCCGGTATCGATACCCTGTGGCACTGCTCCAGCTTTACCTCGCCGTGGGGCACCCAGCAGGCCTTCGATTTAGCCAACGTTCGCGCCACCCGTCGCCTCGGTGAATGGGCGGTCGCCTGGGGTGTGCGCAACTTCGTACATATCTCTTCGCCATCGCTCTATTTTGATTATCACCATCATCGCGATATTCAGGAAGATTTTCGCCCAAACCGGTTCGCCAACGAGTTTGCCCGCAGTAAAGCGGCAAGCGAAGAGGTGATCAATTTGCTGGCCCAAGCTAACCCGAATACCCGTTTTACGATTTTGCGCCCGCAGAGCCTGTTTGGCCCGCATGATAAGGTGTTTATCCCGCGCCTGGCGCAGATGATGCAGCACTACGGCAGCGTTCTGTTGCCGCGCGGCGGCAGCGCGCTGGTGGACATGACCTATTATGAAAACGCAGTGCACGCGATGTGGCTCGCCAGCCAACCGCAGTGCGACCGTCTGCCTTCGGCTCGCGCCTACAACATCACCAACGGCGAACCGCAAAACCTGCACAGCATTGTGCAGAAGCTTATTAATGAGCTGGGGATTAAGTGCCGCATCCGTTCGGTCCCTTATCCAATGCTGGATATCATCGCCCGCAGCATGGAGCACTTTGGCAATAAGTCAGCTAAAGAGCCCGCATTCACCCACTACGGCGTCTCCAAGCTGAACTTTGATTTCACTCTCGACATCACCCGCGCCCAGCAGGAGCTAGGCTACCAGCCGGTGGTGACAATGGATGGAGGCATCATCCGTACCGCCGCATGGCTAAAAGACCACGGTAAACTGCACCTCTAACCCCGCCCGTACTTTTCCAGCAGCGCTTCAGCAATCGCCAGCGTTTGGGCATCGGCAACGCCATCCCAGCGCGCGGGGCGGAAGTGCATCTGGAATGCCATAATCACCCGCTTCTGCTGCGCTGGGGTCATTTCCGGCGTCACCTGATAGCCGTAGCGCGACAGTACATCCAGCAGCTCTGCCGTATCCACTGGTTCGTATGACGGGCGGCCTTGCAGATAAAACGCCACCCGCTGCGCATCCGGCCATGCGCCTATCCCCTGCTCCGCCAGCCTGTGCCACGGGAAAAGCGGCCCCGGATCGTCTTTACGCTGCGGGGCAATGTCTGCATGGGCAACAACGTTCTGCGGCGCAATGTGGTAGCGGGCGATAATATCTTTTGCCAACGGGATCAGGGCGTCAATCTGCGCCGGATTAAACGGCGTGAAGCTTTTTACCCCTGCCGTTTTTTGCCAGCCGCGATTCTCCAGCTCAATGCCAATCGAAGTATCGTTAATGCGCGTACTTCCGCGCCAGAAACTGATGCCTGCATGCCAGGCCAGATCTTCTTCCGGTACCAGTTGCCAGATCCGCGGCTTGCCATTATGCCGCGGCGGTTTCTCTGGGATCAGGTAGTGGGAACTCACCTGATTATCCGTTAGCGTCGCCAGCGAAACGTCAAAATCATCGGCGGTGTAGTGAATCACCAGCACCTTGATGCGCGGATAAGCCGCCTGAGCCGGGTGGCGCGTATCCAGCTGATAGCCGTCGCGATCGACAATCCCTTTTTCCGTGGCACAGCCCGCCAACAGCAGCGCGAGCAGGACGCCAGCCCGGCAAATTCTCATCGCCGGGTCTTCACCGCAGTGCCGCTGACGCTCACCATCAGCATGCTGCTGTCTTTACCGACGGTTTCGTAATCAATATCGATACCGACTATCGCATCCGCACCCAGCGATTTCGCCTGCTCGCCCATCTCTTCGAAAGCGATTTCCCGCGCCTTACGCAACTCTTTCTCATAGGCACCGGAACGACCGCCGACGATATCGCGAATGCTGGCAAAAAAATCGCGGAATACGTTGGCACCGAGAATCGCTTCCCCCGTGACGACGCCGCAGTATTCGATAATGGGCTGACCTTCCAGGGTCGGGGTGGTTGAGAATTGCATGATGAAACTCCTTCTTTAGCGTTCAATGCGTTAGCTCTAAGGGTCAAGCACAATCCCTATCTGATACACTATGCTTGAAAAGATATTCTAACGTAGTGAGCTTATAAGGAAATCATCATGCGCTACAAAGTTCTTGCATTAGTCCTCCCCTGCGCGCTGGCGCTCAGCGCCTGTACCACCGTCACGCCTGCCTACAAAGATAACGGCACCCGCAGCGGCCCTTGCGTCGAAGGCGGTCCGGATGACGTGGCGCAGAAGTTTTATGATTACCAGGTGCAGAATCGCAACAGCGATCTGACGGCGCTGCGTCCGTATCTGAGCGACGATCTGGCGAAATTGCTGAACGACGCGCGTCAGGACCCGTCAAACAATACCCTGCTGCAGTCTAACCTGTTCTCCAGCAGCACAACGCCTGCCGACAGTGCCGATGTCGCCAGCGCCTCCACGATCCCTAATCGCGATGCGCGTAATATTCCGCTGCGCGTTGAGCTGAAACAGGGGACGCAAAGCTGGAAAGACGAAGTACTGATGATTCAGGAAGGCCAGTGCTGGGCCGTGGATGACGTCCGTTACCTCGGTAATAACTCCCATGCGCCAGCAGGTAGCCTGCGTCAGAGTCTCGAAAAACGCTGAGTTGGGCGTTGAACTGACTCTGCCAGATTAATAACCCCGGTAAAATGTCGGTATTCCTTCCAGTAATACCGACATTTACTCCCCTCGCCTTCACGAAGCCATATTTTGTGCTACCTTTAAATGTAAACGTGGTTTACATTTAACTTTTAACGCATAAATATTGCATAACTATTCTGCCAAAGGTACTATTTGCGGCCTCAATTGCTATTTGTATCAGACTGCCCAGATGAGTATTAAACTAAACGGCATTAACTGCTTCTACGGCGCACACCAGGCGCTGTTCGACATCACGCTGGATTGCCCGCAGGGGGAAACGCTGGTGCTGCTCGGCCCTAGTGGTGCCGGTAAAAGCTCGCTGCTTCGCGTACTCAACCTGCTGGAGATGCCGCGTTCCGGTACCCTGCACATTGCCGGGAATCATTTCGACTTTACCAAAGCGCCTTCTGACAAAGCCATTCGTGAGCTGCGCCAGAACGTCGGTATGGTTTTCCAACAGTACAATCTGTGGCCGCATCTGACCGTGCAGCAAAACCTGATTGAAGCCCCCTGCCGTGTACTCGGCTTAAGCAAGGATCAGGCTTTGGCCCGCGCCGAAAAGCTGCTCGAACGTCTGCGCCTGAAACCCTACAGCGATCGCTATCCACTGCATCTTTCCGGCGGCCAGCAGCAGCGTGTCGCCATTGCCCGCGCGCTGATGATGGAACCGCAGATTCTGCTGTTTGATGAACCAACGGCGGCGCTCGATCCAGAAATCACCGCTCAGATCGTCAGCATTATTCGCGAACTGGCTGAAACCGGCATCACGCAGGTTATCGTCACCCACGAGGTGGAAGTGGCGCGTAAAACCGCGAGCCGCGTGGTGTATATGGAAAATGGCTATATCGTCGAACAAGGGGATGCTGACTGCTTTACGCATCCGCAAACCGACGCGTTTAAAAACTATCTTTCACATTGATGTTTTCGGGGAAATGACGATGAAAAAAGTACTGATTGCCGCTCTTCTTGCGGGCATGAGCCTCTCCGCCACCGCAGCCCAGACCATTCGTTTCGCCACCGAGGCTTCCTATCCTCCGTTTGAAGCGATTGATGCTAATAACAAAATCGTCGGATTCGATGTCGATTTGGCCAACGCGCTGTGTAAAGAGATTGATGCCACCTGCACCTTTACCAACCAGGCTTTCGACAGCCTGATCCCAAGCCTCAAGTTCCGCCGTTTCGATGCGGTAATGGCCGGGATGGACATCACCCCTGAGCGTGAAAAACAGGTGTTGTTCACCACGCCATATTACGAGAACTCAGCGCTGTTCGTCGGTCAGCAGGGTAAATTCACCAGTATCGATCAGCTTAAAGGCAAAAAAGTCGGCGTCCAGAACGGCACGACTCACCAGAAATTCATCACCGATAAGCACCCGGAAATCACCACCGTCCCTTACGACAGCTACCAGAACGCGAAGCTGGATCTGCAAAACGGTCGCATTGACGCCGTCTTCGGCGATACCGCTGTCGTCACCGAATGGCTGAAGAGCAATCCGAAGCTGGGAGCAGTGGGCGACAAAGTCACCGACAAAGACTACTTCGGCACCGGTCTCGGCATTGCGCTGCGCCAGGGTAATACCGAGCTGCAGCAGAAATTCAACGCTGCGCTGGAAAAAGTGAAGAGCGATGGGACTTACCAGTCTATCTATAACAAATGGTTCCAGAAGTAACGCTGAATGAACGAATTTTTTCCATTAGCAAGCGCCGCCGGGATGACCGTCGGCCTTGCCGTTTGCGCCCTGATCATCGGTCTGGTGCTGGCGATGCTGTTTGCCGTCCTCGAGTCGGTGAAGCTGCGTCCCGTCGCCTGGCTCGCAACCGGCATTGTCACCCTTTTGCGCGGACTACCGGAAATTCTGGTGGTTCTGTTTATCTATTTTGGCTCCTCGCAGCTGCTGCTCATTCTTTCTGACGGCTTTACGATCAATCTCGGCTTTGCGCAGATCCCTGTGCAGATGGAAATTGAAAACTTCGACGTCAGCCCGTTCCTCTGCGGGGCCATTGCCCTCTCTCTGCTCTACGCCGCTTATGCGTCGCAGACTCTGCGCGGGGCGCTAAAAGCAGTCCCTCAGGGACAGTGGGAATCCGGTCAGGCGCTGGGGTTATCCAAATCCGCCATTTTCTTCCGTCTGGTGATGCCGCAAATGTGGCGTCATGCGTTGCCGGGACTCGGCAATCAGTGGCTGGTGCTGCTGAAGGATACCGCGTTAGTCAGCCTTATCAGCGTCAACGATCTTATGCTGCAAACCAAAAGTATCGCCACCCGTACTCAGGAGCCGTTTAACTGGTACATCATCGCGGCGGCAATCTATCTGGTCATCACCCTGTTAAGTCAGTACATCCTCAAACGTATTGACCAGCGTGCGACGCGCTTCGAAAGGAGTCCAGGCTGATGCTTGATTATTTACCCGAACTGTTGAAAGGACTGCACACCAGCCTGACGCTGACTGCGGCATCCATCGCGGTGGCGCTGATTTTGTCGCTGATTTTTACCATCGTCCTGACGCTCAAAACGCCGGTGTTGGTATGGATTGTTCGCGGCTACATCACGCTATTTACCGGCACGCCGCTGCTGGTGCAGATCTTCCTGATTTACTACGGCCCGGGCCAGTTCCCGTCGCTGCAGGAATATCCGGCAATCTGGCACCTGATTTCCGAGCCATGGCTCTGCGCGCTGATTGCCCTTTCGCTGAATAGCGCCGCTTATACCACGCAGCTGTTTTATGGTGCTATTCGCGCTATTCCTGACGGTCAGTGGCAATCCTGCGGCGCGCTGGGGATGAGCAAAAAGGATACCCTGGCGATTCTGCTGCCGTACGCTTTTAAGCGCGCCCTCTCCTCTTACTCCAACGAAGTGGTGCTGGTGTTCAAGAGTACCTCTCTGGCCTACACCATCACGCTGATGGAAGTGATGGGCCATAGCCAGCTGCTCTATGGGCGCACCTATGACGTGATGGTGTTCGGCGCCGCCGGGATTGTCTATCTCATCGTCAACGGCCTGCTGACGCTGCTGATGCGGGTGGTTGAACATAAAGCATTGGCATTTGAGCGACGCAACTAACCGCTCCAGCGAAATGCATAATTAGCAAAACGAGGACGGACAAGCCCAATGACTTGTCCGTCTTTTTTTATTCACATTAAAATAAATATCCATGTTTATTGCATATAAATTCATTTAATGGCATTGTTAGACCCAGCCGCAAATACGGCACAACATCATAAGATTGACCGACGGGAGTTTGACGATGAAAAAGTTAGTTCTGGCTGCACTGCTTACCTCTTTCGCCTTTGGCGCCGCCGCCGCAGAAAAAATCAGCTTTGGCGTTTCAGCGACTTACCCACCGTTTGAATCGATGGACGCCAACAACCAGATCGCCGGTTTCGACATCGACCTGGCAAACGCGCTATGCAAACAGATGCAGGCCGAGTGTACCTTTACCAACCACGCTTTTGACAGCCTGATCCCGGCGCTCAAATTCAAGAAATATGATGCGGTGATTTCCGGTATGGACATCACGCCGGAGCGCAGCAAGCAGGTGGCGTTTACTGACCCGTACTACGCCAACTCCGCGCTGGTTATTTCGAAGAAAGATGCCTTCCACTCTTTCGACGATCTGAAAGGCAAGCGCATCGGCATGGAAAATGGCACTACGCATCAGAAATACCTGCAGGATAAACATCCTGAAGTGAAAACCGTGGCCTACGATAGCTACCAGAATGCATTTATTGACCTGAAAAATGGCCGTATTGATGGAGTATTTGGCGATACCGCCGTGGTTAACGAATGGCTGAAAACCAACCCGCAGCTGGGCGTAGCGACGCCGAAAGTGACCGACCCGCAATACTTCGGCACCGGCCTTGGCATTGCGGTACGCCCGGATAACAAAGCGCTGCTGGAAAAACTGAATAACGCACTGAAGGCAATTAAAGCCGACGGGACCTACCAGAAAATCAGCAACCAGTGGTTCCCGGAGTAATCCTTCCCCGAGGCGACTGTGAACCTGTAGCCCGGGCAAGGCGCATCAAGCGGCCGCCCCCGGGATGATAATGTGCAACCACACGACCTGGACAGAGCCGGTCAACAAACCAGGAACCTTAAACCGGCAGGGTAAACTGAAAACAGGCCCCTGCCGGTGCTTCCAGAAGGCATATATCGCCGCCGTGTAGCTGTAGCATCCTGCGCACAATCATCAACCCTAACCCTCCCCGCAATGCACTTTGCGCGCCAGGCTCAAGTACCGAAGGCCGTTCAAACAACGTTGCCCGTAGCTCACCAGCCACTCCCGGCCCGCTATCCGCGACCTCAACGATAAACTCCGGCCCTGACCGACGCGCCGTCAGGCGAATCACGCCGCCTTCCGGAGTATGCCGCAGGGCGTTATCGAGTAGATTAGTCAGCACCCGTTCGATCATCGACAGGTCCGCGACAACCGGCGGCAACCCCTCCGACAGCTCCAGCTGCAAAGCAATTTTTCGCGTGGCGATCGTCAAATCGAACTTTTGCGCCACGTCCTGCACCAGCTCAGCCAGTGCAAACTTCTCCGGCTGCGGCTTAATCCCCCCGTGCTCCAGGCGGGCCAACTCAAACAGCTGCTGAGAAAGATGGCGAACTTTATTCCCCTGACGTAGCGCGATGTTCAGATACTGTTTGTTCTCCTCCACCGTGAGTCGATCGGCCTTAAGGGTCAATGTTTCCAGATAGCCCAGCAACGAGGTCAGCGGCGTGCGCAGGTCGTGAGAGATATTGGCGACGAATTCGCGACGCTGGCGATCGCTATCAGCCAGGCGATCCCACTGTCCGGCAATCTGGCGGGCCAGTTCGATAAAGCGGTTATGCAGCACGGCGACTTCATTGCCCGGATTCGCTTCAGGGGTTTGCGCCGCCAGCGCTTTAATCGCGCGAATGCTGTCTTTTTCATCCGTTGCCACCAACGCGGTAAGCTGGCGCACCGGGCGCGTTACCCAATACCAGGCAAGGCCGCCCGCCAGCAGGCCAAGGGCAGCCACCAGCAACAGGGTCCACAATAACAGGCTCCACAAGGTTTTCTGCCAGGCGCTCGCCGCCAGTTCATTAAAGGTTTCACCCTGTAAAATGATATACAGATAGCCGCGCAGCTGGCCGTCCTGCCTTAGCGGCGCGACGCTAAACACTTTTTGCTGGTCGATACTGCGCGGGTCGTCGCCATAAATCGGCCACGTGCCGCCGGAGAGAAAAGTTTGTACCGGGTCCAGACCAATACGCTGACGCTTGATATGACCCGGCGGCGCAGCGTCGGCCAGCAGCTCGCCGTCGGGTGAAACCAGATACAGCTCGACGCTTGGGTTAAAGGTCATCAGCCGGTCGAAAAGTGGTTTCAGCATCTGGCGATCAACCTGCCCCTGAGAGTCCAGAAGCGGTTCGCGGGCGGCAATTTGTTGCGCCAGTCCGGCAGAGAGGCGCTGCACCATCGCATTGCCATATTGCGCGCTGCTGTAAAGCTGGATCAGGCACACGGCGATGGCGCAGAGCAGCAGCAGCGAGGTGAAAACCAACGCCAGGCGCTGGCTGAGGCTGAGACGGTGGATCATGACAGCGCCTCTTTGCGCTCCACGGCGAACTTATAGCCTTTTCCCCAGACGGTCAGGATGATGTCAGGTTCAGTCGGGTCGCGTTCGATTTTAGTTCGCAGGCGGTTGATATGGGTATTGACCGTATGCTCATAGCCGTCATGCTGGTAGCCCCAAACTTGATCAAGCAGCGCAAGACGGGAAAAGACCTCGCCCGGGTGGCGGGCAAAGTAGTACAGCAGGTCAAACTCTCGCGGCGTGAGATCGATCGCCTCGCCGCGCAGCTTCACTTCGCGGGACAAGGGGTCGATGCTCAGACCATGGCTGACGATGCGCCCGGCATCCATCAACAGATTCTGGCCCATCGCCTCCTGGCGGCGAAACACCGCTTTCACTCTGGCGGTTAGTTCGAGAATTGAAAAGGGTTTAGCAAGGTAATCATCCGCACCCATTTCCAGCCCCTGCACGCGCTGGGTTTCGCTGGCGCGAGCGCTGATAATAATCACCGGCAGGTAACGAGTTTGCTGGCGAATGCGCCGACAGATTTCCAGACCATCAACGTTGGGCAGCATCAGGTCGAGAATCACCGCATCCCAGCTCTCTTTCTCCAGCCACTGTAGCGCCTGCGCCCCGTCCGCCTCGTGGACAATCTGATACCCCTCATCCTGCAGATTCAGGCGCAGCAGCGCGGCAATATCCTCATCATCTTCAACCAACAGAATTCTCTTAGCCACCGGCAGCACTCCGCTTTTCATACATTCTGATTAGCCAAGCTTACCCGATCTTCGCCTGCTGAAGAGTTCACATTTTGTTTAAACTTCGCGAACCAGCAGGGTCAGCACCTCATAGTGGGCGGTATGGGGAAACATATCGAACAGCTGGACGCGCTCAACTCGGTAGCCGGTCAGGCGGGCGATATCTTTCGCCATCGTCCGGGCGTTACAGCTGGAGTAGATGATAAAGCCGGGTGCCATGCGGCTTAAGTAGTCACACAACTCGTTGCCGATACCACGACGCGGCGGATTCACCAGCACCAGCTCGGGAACTTCCCCTTCGCCAGTGGCGAACTGCGTGGAGTCGAGCGCCTGAAAATGCAGGTTATGCAAGCCAAGCTCCGCCGCCGACTGCTTCGCGCAGGCAATAGCCTCCGGAGCAATTTCAATTCCGGTCAAACGCATCTGCGGCGTAGCGCAGTGCAGGCCAAAACCGCCGACTCCGCAGAACAGATCCCACATATGGTTGACCGGCAGCCCGCGCACCCAGTCGCGAGCGGTGGCGTACAGCTGGCTGGCAACCACCGGGTTAGTCTGAAAGAAACTTTGCGGGCGGATCCACAGCGGCACGCCGTTGAAATTTTCCGCCAGCGCCTGCTGGCCAGTAAGGAAAATTTCCTGCTCCCCTTCCATTATCGCCATATGCACCGGCTGAATGTTGGCGGTAATCACTTTCAACTGCGGCAACTGAGCCTGTAGCTCCGGCAGCGCGGCGCGCAGTTGGCCAAGTTTGGCCTCTGAGCGCAGGACAAAGCGCAGCATCATGCTGCTGTCCTGCTGGCTTTCGGTAAGCAGAATATACTTCAGCTCGCCGCGTTTGCGGGCAACGTTATAGGGCGTGAGTCCGGCGCGGGCGATAAACGGTTTAAGCGCGGCAAACACTGGCGCAAAACTTTCGGGATATAGCGGGCAATCGGTGAGATCTTCCGGGGTACCATCGCGGTGCAGCATGCCAAGGAGCGGACGCTCAACGCTGCCGCTGACCACCATTTTGGCTTTGTTGCGAAACCCGGCTTCCGGGCCACAAACCGGTGCGCACCAGTTAGCTACCGGACTCTCCGCCAACAGCCTATGCAGGTCGGCCATTTTATCGGCGAGCTGTTGCGGTACCGGTAGTTCCAGCCACTGACAGGAGCGACAGCGGCCCGCGTCATAAAGTGCGCAGTGCATAAGAAGACCTTCAAAAAAACAGGGGCGGGGATTGTATCACCGTTACTGTAAACGGAAAAAGCGTCGACACGGGGCCGGGACAAACAGCAGCACCAGCACCAGCAAATCCGGCAGTTTTTGCATCATCAGCGAGCGGAAGATTTCGCGCTTCGATTCTCCGGCGATGCTAAATAGCTCGGGATAACCGTAACCTAACGATGCGGCCCACAGATAGCCGATGACGATAACCTGAGTCAGCAGATACAGCCAGCGCGCCCAGTTACGCCCTTTTACCAGCGAAAACGCACACCAGATTTCAACGAACACCAGCACCAGACTTGAGAGAAAGACCAACGTCAACGGCCACGTCTGCACGCTGCGATGGATAAATTCCGCGATCCCTCTGACGCCAAGCTGATTGAGGATCATCAACAGATCCAGACCACGGATCAAAATAATGGCGAAAGCCGCCACCTGCACCAGTGCAGGAACGTTAAGACGAGCATGAGACGAGTGCGTTTTTGTAAACAATCCCAACGTAAAGTCTTCCATGAAAACGGCGCCACAAATGCGGCGCCGATGTTAACTCTATTGCAGATATTATACCCTAAATAATTCGAGTTGCTTAAAGGCGGCAAGGGGGGGAGTCCCCAGGAGCATAGATAACTATGAGACTGGGGTGAGTGAGCGTAGCCAACACATAAGCAACTTGAAGTATGACGGGTATAGGTGGTTCAGCCCCTTCTTGCACGCTGAATATCGCGCACCCGCTGCTTTTCTGCGCGCGCCATCAAATACCAGGCGATAAAACCGACAATTCCGACCACGCCGAGGATTAAGGTCGCCAGGGCGTTAATCTCCGGGTTCACGCCCATGCGCACGCTGGAGAAGACCAGCATCGGCAACGTCGTCGCGCCCGGCCCGGAAACAAAGCTGGCAATCACCAAATCGTCCAGAGACAAGGTAAACGCCAGCAGCCAGCCGGAGACCACTGCCGGCATAATCATCGGCAGCGTAATGACGAAAAAGACCTTCAGCGGCGCAGCCCCCAGATCCATTGCCGCCTCTTCGATAGAGTGGTCCAGCTCGCGCAGACGCGACGAAATTACCACCGCCACGTAAGCGGTACAAAAGGTGACGTGCGCCAGCCAGATGGTCAGCATTCCGCGATCCGACGGCCAGCCAATAGAGTGCCCCAGCGCCACAAACAGCAGCAGCAGCGACAAACCGGTTATCACATCAGGCATTACCAGCGGCGCGGTAATCATAAAGGCAAAACCGTTTGAACCGCGAAAGCGACCAAAACGCACCATCACCACCGCGGCAATGGTACCGAGGATCACCGCCGCCGTCGCGGCGCAGGCGGCAATGGTCAGGCTCAGTCCCACCGCGCTCATCATCGCATCGTCATGAAACAGCTCGCGATACCAGCGCGTCGACCACCCGGCCCAGACCGTCACCAGCTTCGAGCTGTTGAACGAGTAAATCACCAGCATGAGCATCGGCGCGTACAGGAAGGTAAAGCCAAGCACCAGAATTAAAATTCGCCACGGCGAACGGACTACCGGCAAATCACTCATCCGTGTTCTCCTCCCTGTTTTTGCTGATGCTTGTGGAACCACATGATCGGTACGATCAGCAGCAACAGCATCACAATCGCTACCGCCGAGGCCACCGGCCAGTCACGGTTATTAAAGAATTCCTGCCACAGCACGCGGCCAATCATAATGCTGTCCGGGCCGCCCAACAGTTCCGGAATCACGAACTCCCCTACCGCCGGAATAAACACCAGCATCGACCCGGCGATAATGCCGCCTTTGGTCAGCGGAACAATGACCTGGAAGAAGGTTTTCAGCGGACGCGCCCCCAGATCCAGCGACGCCTCGACCAGTGAGTAATCGATACGCGTCAGAGCGGTATAAATCGGCAGCACCATAAACGGCAGATAGGCGTATACAATGCCGATATAGACCGCAAGGTTGGTATGCAGGATCTCCAGCGGCTGATCGATAACCCCCAGCCACAACAGGAAGTTATTCAGCACACCGTTGCTTTTCAGCAGTCCCATCCAGGCATAGACGCGGATCAGGAACGACGTCCACGATGGCAGGATAACCAGCAGCAGCAGGATGTTGCGCGTTGATGGTTTACTGTGCGCGACCGCCCACGCTAGCGGGTAGCCCATCAGCAGGCAGCAGAACGTCGAGATCCCCGCCACCTGAAGCGACTGCAAATACGCTTCGAAATAGAGCGGATCGTCGGTAAGCTGCAGGAAATTGCCAAGATTCAGCGTCAGCGTCAGCTGGCCGTCAGCCCATTCCAGCAGATCGGTATAAGGCGGGATCGCCCGCGCCATTTCCGCCAGGCTGATTTTAAACACAATCAGGAACGGCAGCAGAAACAGCAAAATCAGCCACACGTAAGGTAGCGCAATCACCAGTTTGCGCCCGTGAGCCATTTGCAGGCGCGCCAGCCACAGCGCAAAACCGCCCGGCTTTTTCGCGCCTGACGGAGGTTCTAATGTACTCATCGCCCTCTCCTTACACCGTCAGCACGACGCAGCTATCGGCGTCCCAGCACAAACGAACCTCATCGCCCCACGTCGGCGCACCTTTGCGGTAGCGGTGTTCGTTTTGTAACTGGGCGCTGATCATCTGCCCGCTTTTCAGGCGTACATGGTAGATAGACAGGTCGCCGAGATAGGCGATATAGATAACTTCGCCCACCGCAAAGTTGTAGCCATCCGCAGGCGGATCTTCGCAGAGCATGATTTTTTCCGGGCGCAGAGCTACCCACACAGGGACGTTATCCACCACGGAGGCGTCAGGGTCTACTTTCAATGGATGCGTCAGACCCGGCGAATCCAGCACCAGTCCATCTTCCTGACGCTCTTTCACCAGCCCTTCGAAGACGTTGACCGAACCGATAAACTCCGCGCTATAGCGGGTGGTTGGATGCTCGTAAATCTCCTCCGGCTCGCCAATTTGCACAAACTTGCCGCGGTTCATAATGGCGATGCGTCCCGCCATGGTCATCGCTTCTTCCTGATCGTGGGTCACCATCACGCAGGTGACGCCGACGCGCTCGAGAATATCGACCACTTCCAGCTGCATCCTGTCGCGCAGCTTTTTATCCAGCGCCCCCATCGGCTCATCGAGCAACAGCAGCTTCGGTCTTTTCGCCAGGCTACGGGCCAGCGCCACGCGCTGGCGCTGGCCACCAGAGAGCTGATGCGGTTTGCGCTTCGCGAACTCCTGCATATGCACCAGCGCCAGCATCTCCTGCACCCGACTGGTGATTTCCGCTTTCGGTAATCTGTCCTGCTTGAGGCCAAAGGCGATATTCTGCTCGACCGTCATATGCGGAAACAGCGCGTAGGACTGAAACATCATGTTGATAGGCCGCTGATACGGCGGCACCCGCGCCAGGTCGACGCCATCGAGAACAATCTGCCCAGCTGTTGGCTGTTCAAAACCCGCCAGCATGCGCAGCAAGGTCGATTTACCGCAGCCGGATGCGCCCAGCAGGGCAAAGATTTCGCCTTTGTAAATGGTGAGATTGACATCGTCGACGGCGTGCTGCCCATCAAACGACTTGGTTAAATTACGAATTTCCAGTAGCGGGGTCAGCGCTTTGGGGGCTTTTGCCTGCGGGCGGGGGATTGCGTCATTCACGGGGTGTTCTCCGGCAGAAATCAAAACTGGTGCAAACGCACTGTTATGGTGCGTATCGCCGGGCAGCGCTAACGCTTGCCCGGCCTACGGGTTTTGTAGGCCCGGTAGCATTAACGCCACCGGACAACGGTATTAAAAGTCGTTATTTCCCGCTTTTCACTTTTGTCCATGCGCGAGTACGCACACGGTCGATTTTTGGATCCTGTACTTTCAGGGTGAACAGCTTGGCGAATACGTCAGCTGGTGGATAAATTGCCGGGTTATTACGAATCTCTTCGCTAACCAGCGGCGTAGAGGCTTTGTTACCGTTAGCGTAATAAACGTGATCGCTAATATGCGCGATAACATCAGGACGCATCAGATAATTAAGGAACTGATAAGCCTCATCTTTATTTTTGGCATCCGCAGGCATGGCGAAGACATCAAAGAACGCCAGCGCTCCCTCCTTCGGAATAAAGTAGGAGACGTTTACGCCGTTCTTCGCTTCTTTCGCCCGATTAGCCGCCTGCCATACGTCACCCGCCCAGCCGATAGCAACGCAGATATCGCCGTTGGCAAGGTCATTGATGTACTGCGAGGAGTGGAAATAGCGGATGTTCGGACGCAGCTTAAGCAGCAGGTCGGTCGCCGGGCCAGTGTAATCATCGGCTTTACTGCTATTCGGATCTTTGCCGAGATAGTTCAGCACGGTGGCGAAAATCTCTTCCGGAGCATCAAGGAATGAGACGCCGCAGCTTTTCAGTTTCTCCAGGTTTTCCGGCTTCATCACCAGATCCCAGCTGTCCAGCGGTACATCTTTGCCCAGCACGGCTTTGACTTTATCCACGTTGTAGCCAATACCGGTAGTCGCCCACAGGTACGGTATCGCGTATTTATTGTCCGGGTCGTGCTTCGCCACCAGCTTCAGCACTTCCGGATCGAGATTTTTCCAGTTGGGGAGCTTGCTCTTATCCAGCGGCTGGAAAACCCCTGCCGCCAGCTGTCGTTCAAGGAAGCTCGCTGACGGCACCACCAGGTCAAAGCCGGTGCTGCCCGCCATGAGTTTGCCTTCCAGCACTTCGTTGGAATCAAAAACGTCATACACCACTTTAATACCGGTCTCTTTCTCAAAATTCGCTACCGTATCCGGCGCAATATAATCAGACCAGTTATAAACATGCAGGGTTTTTTGTTCAGCTGCGAGCGAACCGGCAGAAACGGCCATCAGCGCACCCGTAACCAGACCTGTTAACCATTTTTTACCAAAGGCGGTCATATCTCTTATTCCTTCTCAATGCCCGTTAACAAGCGGGCTGAATATACGCACTTGTTTGCATGCAATAATCATGCATATTTTTTCATTGCCTAAGAAAAGGAGAGAGGACCTCTCCCGGAATGGTTGCCCGCAACTGGAAGCATCGTCAGAATAACTGTAGCCAGAATAAGAGGCTATAGCCCAGGTAAAAAAACGCCTTTTATCAATTTTTTATGCAATAACGGTCTACGTGATAAGCCGAAAGCGGCAGAATGGCGGTGAAAAATTCTTTAAAGAAAGGTTAATGGCAGAATAAAAGCGGGAAATACGCAGCCGCTATGGCAGTGGCTGCGCTATTTTTCGACAGGCTTAGTGAAGAAAATGGTACTGGATATTCTCAGCGACGGGCTCTTCTTCCTCAGGCTTATACAACACCTGATTGGCGCTGGCTTCGAGCATAACCATTGAAATCTGTTCTTCGCTCTGACGGAAAAACCACGCGAACTGATCAAAGGTAATACCGACACCGACGATCAGCGCCTGGCACACCACCAGTTTCGGCAGATTATCATCCTGAATATCGAGAAAAGCCTTCACGGTCAACGAACTGGCGTTAATCGCTGAAAGATCGGCAGAGAGCGGCAGCAGCGCAGAAGGCTTAACTTCCGCCAGTGCGGAAAAGAGTACCACGTTGTCCACCAGGTCGAGTTTGGCATCAAAAATGCCTTCGAAATTCTGCATATGCGGCAGATGTAGCGCCTGGCAGGAATCACACTCAAAAAAGCTGATGCCCAATTCGTCGAGCCATTGACGTAACGTATCAAGACCCGGAACGACCAGTGAATCCATATGACCTGTGACCTCTTGCTGTGAAAAAATGCGACGCCATAGCTTACGCAAAAAAAGCGTCGTGTACCATGACGCTGTCGTGAAAGGAAACTAACCTCCCATTTTCAGACAAAACCCCGGTGTTGCCTGACGCTCAATCCAGTCAATCATTCGCCCGGCAATATCCGCCCCCGTTGTGGTTTCAACGCCCTCCAGGCCTGGAGAAGCATTCACTTCCATCACCAGCGGGCCGCGCGTAGCACGCAAAATATCGACGCCCGCCACATCCAACCCCAGCGTTTGCGTGGCTTTAATCGCCATTTCTCGCTCCTGCTCGCTGATGGTCGCGACCGTCGCCACGCCACCGCGATGCAGATTGGAACGGAAGTCGCCCTCCTTCGCCCGGCGTTCAATCGCCGCCACCACTTCATTGCCCACCACCAGGCAGCGCACATCCCGACCTTTCGCCTCGGCGATATACTCCTGCACCAGAATATGGGCGTTCAGACCGCGAAACGCGTCAATCACGCTCTCCGCCGCCTGGCGGGTTTCGGCCAGCACCACGCCGATGCCCTGCGTACCTTCCACCAGTTTTACCACCAGCGGCGCGCCGCCCACCATCGCGATCAGGTCGCTGGTATCATCCGGTGAATGGGCAATCCCGGTGAGCGGCAGGTCGATCCCCTGACGCGCCAGCAGCTGTAGCGAGCGCAGCTTGTCACGGGCGCGCGTAATAGCGACAGACTCATTCAGCGGATAGCTGCCCAGCAGCTCAAACTGACGCAGCGCGGCGGTGCCGTAATAGGTGATCGCTGAACCGATGCGAGGGATCACAGCATCGAAATGCGGTAGCTGGCGGCCTTTATAGTGAATCGATGAGGCCACCGGACTGACGTTCATATAGCAAGAAAGTGGATCGAGGATTTCGACCTGATGACCGCGTTTATGCGCGGCTTCACGCAGGCGTCGACATGAATAAAGCGTTCCATCCCGGGATAATATGGCAATTTTCACCCTGTACCTCTGCGAAAAGACCCGCTTTGGCGGGCCTTTGATAGCTAACAACGACTCAAATTTACGCTGACCTTGCAAAATCGCCTGGCGTCAGGCCGGGGCAGTTTACACGCAATCAGCGCGTAGCCCATCCCTGCTTATGCAAATATTCAAGAATAAACGGGCGACTCTCTTTAACAATAGTACGACGGATATGGTCGCTCCAGGTATCACGACGCGTGTTGCTCCCACGTGACAGATAATACTGCGCCAGCTGCTCGTCATATTCGCTAAGTATCGCATCGTCTAGCGGCTGATAGCTGTTTTCGTGCACCAGCATCTCCGATGGCATGCGCGGTTTTACGTCCGGGTTATCCGCAGGCCAGCCAAGGCACAGGCCAAACAGCGGCAGTACGTGCTGCGGCAGCTTCAGCAGTTCGGTCACTGCATCAATATTGTTGCGCAAGCCGCCGATATAGACACCGCCCAACCCCAGAGACTCTGCCGCCACCAGCGCATTCTGCGCCATAATCGCGGTATCAACGCAACCCAGCAGCAACTGTTCCGCCAGTCCCAGTTGGGCATCGGGGCAAATTTGCTGATTGCGGTTAAAATCGGCGCAGAACACCCAGAACTCGGCAGCCTGCGCCACGTGCTTCTGACCGCCGCTCATTGTCACCAGCTGTTGACGCAGCTGTGCATCGGTAACACGAATGATTGAGGTACATTGTAAAAAACTGGAGCTGGAAGCCCCCTGTGCACCGGCAATAATCGCAGCGCGCTGTTCATCACTGATAGGCGCGTCGGTAAAATGGCGAATAGAACGGTGGCTACGCAGCAGCTCAATGGTCGGCGTCATCTCGTTTTTCTCTGTCAGACAAGGAAGAAGGTGGGGTTTTGGTTTGCGTCAACTGCGGGGCAATCACTTTCGCCACCCGCCACATTAACGCCACGGCGGCCGGGAGCATCAGCAGGATCCCCGCGAAGATCATCAATAGCGCAGCCGTCGGGCTGGAAAACGGCGCGGGTAGACTGACGTACTGATTGAGCGAGAGCCAGGCCAGCGTCAACAACACCATGCCGAGAATCTCAACCACCAGCACGCTTTTTGGCAATGCAGCGGGCGATCGCATAACACTCCTCCGGTCCAAATAATTCGCACAACCCAGCGATAACGGGTCACGCAACAGGGCCAGTATAGCGGTTTCATCGCCAGAGTATTTATCAAACATAGCCCTAAACCATCGAAGCAAAAGGCAGAACCTTCTTTCCCTCGTCGGCATAACGCGTCATGATACGCCCCATTCGCCATCAGGCTGAGATTTAAGGAGAGAAACGATGTTTACCGTAATTTTTGGTCGTCCAGGTTGTCCGTATTGCGTTCGCGCCAAAGAACTGGCTGAAAAGTTGACCAATGAGCGTGATGATTTCAACTATCGCTACATTGATATCCACGCCGAAGGCATCAGCAAAGCCGATCTGGAAAAAACCGTGGGCAAGCCGGTAGAAACCGTACCGCAGATTTTTGTCGATCAGAAACACATCGGCGGCTGCACGGATTTTGAAGCCTGGGCGAAAGAGAATTTGGGTCTGTTTGCCTGAGACGGCTCAATCTTCTGATGAGTGCTTGCGTCTGGTATCAAGCCAGGCGCAAATAAACAGAAAGCATAATGCGCCAAGCGCGCACCAGAACACCGCGCTAAACAACCACGCCAGCTCCTGCCAGAAAGAACGCTGAGTCACAAAGAAAAGCCGCATTACCACCAGACAAATGGGGGCCGCCAGCATCGCGCCGATAAGGGGACGAATAACCCGCTGTCCAGGTGAGAGGCAGCTTGCCGCAGCGCCGGGGAGTAAAAAAAACAGTAGCCCGAGCTCGGGATTACCGGTAGCCCGAAAGGCACCTTTCATATGTAACAGCAGCGATAAACAAACCACAATAAATAGAAAGAACCCACAGATAATACCGGCCCAAGCACGCTCAGATTTCACTACATCCTCCTGATTTTGCCTCTAACCAACTTCCACTTCGTCCAGTCAGATAAAGATTCTGGCAGTCCATTCCAATTAAAGATCCCGCCAGTGCAAAAACGATTGTTACTAGCCGAAGCCTCCAGGAAGGATTAAACTATCGACTATATTTTGCTGGTTATAACGGGATGCCAGAATAGCGTTCGTGACAGCGCGAACACTGGAGCAACCTTAGACCAAATAACCATTTCCTTCAACAACTTACTAGTAAATGAGAAGTTGGCTTTCGTGAATATAAACGTCGCAGATTTGTTAAACGGGAATTACATCCTGTTATTGTTCGTTGTTCTTGCATTAGGTCTTTGCCTCGGGAAACTGCGTCTCGGGTCAGTACAACTTGGTAATTCCATTGGCGTTTTAGTCGTTTCGTTATTATTAGGCCAGCAACATTTTAGTATTAACACTGATGCCCTAAATCTCGGCTTTATGCTGTTTATTTTTTGTGTCGGCGTGGAAGCGGGTCCCAACTTTTTTTCTATTTTTTTTCGCGATGGGAAAAATTACCTGATGCTGGCTCTGGTAATGGTCGGTAGCGCAATGCTGATCGCCATGGGTCTGGGTAAGCTGTTCGGCTGGGATATCGGCCTGACGGCCGGGATGCTCGCCGGGGCAATGACCTCAACCCCGGTGCTGGTCGGCGCTGGCGATACGCTACGCCACTTCGGCATGTCCAGCGAGCAGCTCGCCGCCTCACTCGATCACCTGAGTCTTGGCTACGCTCTGACCTACCTGGTTGGCCTGGTGAGCCTGATTGTTGGCGCTCGCTATATGCCCAAACTACAGCACCAGGATTTGCAAACCAGCGCCCAGCAAATCGCCCGTGAACGTGGCCTCGATAACGATTCCCGGCGCAAGGTCTATCTGCCGGTGATCCGCGCCTATCGCGTCGGCCCGGAGCTGGTGGCATGGGCAGACGGCAAAAACCTGCGCGAGCTGGGTATTTATCGCCAGACCGGCTGCTATATCGAGCGAATTCGCCGTAACGGTATTCTCGCCAACCCAGACGGTGACGCGGTGTTGCAGATGGGCGATGATATCGCGCTGGTGGGCTACCCGGATGCCCATGCCCGTCTCGACCCGAGCTTTCGTAACGGCAAAGAGGTCTTCGACCGCGACCTGCTGGACATGCGCATCGTCACCGAAGAGATCGTGGTAAAAAATCACAATGCCGTTGGCCGTCGTCTGGCGCAGCTGAAGCTGACCGATCACGGTTGCTTCTTAAACCGCGTGATCCGCAGCCAAATCGAAATGCCCATTGACGATAACGTGGTGCTTAATAAGGGCGATGTGTTACAGGTCAGCGGCGACGCGCGTCGCGTTAAAACTGTCGCAGACCGTATCGGCTTTATCTCTATTCACAGCCAGGTGACCGACCTGCTCGCCTTCTGCGCCTTCTTCATCGTCGGCCTGATGATCGGCATGATCACCTTCCAGTTCAGTTCGTTCAGCTTCGGCATCGGTAACGCCGCCGGTCTGCTGTTTGCCGGGATCATGCTCGGCTTCCTGCGAGCTAACCATCCGACGTTCGGCTATATCCCCCAGGGGGCGCTGAATATGGTGAAAGAGTTCGGATTGATGGTGTTTATGGCCGGTGTCGGCCTCAGCGCGGGTGCGGGGATTAATAACGGCCTGGGCGCCGTCGGTGGCCAGATGCTGGCAGCGGGTCTCATCGTCAGCCTGGTGCCGGTGGTTATCTGCTTCCTGTTCGGCGCGTACGTCCTGCGCATGAACCGCGCAATGCTATTCGGCGCGATGATGGGAGCCCGCACCTGTGCGCCAGCGATGGAAATTATCAGCGACACCGCGCGCAGCAACATTCCGGCGCTGGGGTACGCCGGGACCTATGCTATCGCTAACGTGTTGTTAACCCTGGCAGGTACGCTAATTGTCATCATCTGGCCAGGGCTACAGTAAATTTTTCAGAAAAAAACGCATATTCTCAGAACTTTTTTTGCTGGCATCAGTCATAAGTAGTGCCACTGCTTTTCTTTGATGTCCCCATTTTGTGGAGCCCATCAACCCCGCCGCTTAGGTTCAAGGTTGATGGGTTTTTTGTTTTCTGCGCCCCGCTCACTCCCCCGCCAGCCTTCCCACCATCAGCCGAATCGCTTCTCTTGATAGCGGCGCTCTGTCGGTCACGAAATGTAGCGTCATACCCTCAATGAAGGCATCCAGCCCGCGGGCCGTTGCCGGTTCAAACCACTGCTCGAGGGTTTGCTGGCTGCGTAACATCCAGTTCTGCATCACTGCTTTTAAATTCGGCTGGCTGCTGCAAAAGGCGTAAAGCTGGTACATCAGTTCCATATTGCGCGCGGTGGTAACCTGGGCGCTAAAAATCAGCTCAGCAATGGCGTCACACGCCTCTTCACGGTTGCTTACGTTCGCGAAGAACTGCTGATACTGTACCGACATCTGGCCGGTAAATACGCTGAATGCTTCTTCGACCAGCGCCTCAATACCGCTGAAATAGTAAGTCAGCGAGCCCAGTGGAACACCGGCACAGCTGGCGATTTTGCGATGCGTGACCGCATGAATTCCATGTATAGCAATCGTGTCCAGCGTCGCCTGCAAAATGCGCTCCCGACGCTGTGGGTCGTTCGGTCGACGAGCCATAAGTTTCCCTCTTTTATTCAAATGGACGCATACTCTCACGGCACGCGCTTAAGATATCCCTCAGGCTGAATCGAGTCATTGAGGTCAATAAAAAAGCGGCCAGCAGTAAGCAACCTATATGTACAAATGTACACAACCTTGCTACTGTTGTCTCCATCTCTTCACTCACGGGCATTTACGGATGACAGCACAAACCTCCCGCAGAGCCCTCCAGCTACGGCTGTGGGCGCTCTTCATGTTCTTTTTTATTCCCGGATTACTCATGGCCTCATGGGCAACCCGCACGCCAGCGATACGCGATTTACTGACGCTATCCACGGCGGAAATGGGGATTGTATTATTTGGACTATCGATAGGTTCAATGAGCGGAATTCTCTGCTCTGCGTGGCTGGTCAATCGTTTCGGCACCCGTAAAGTCATTCGCGCCACCATGTCCTGCGCGGTGGTAGGGATGCTGGTGCTCAGCGTCGCGCTGTGGTTTACATCAGCCGTTCTATTTGCTCTTGGGCTGGCCATCTTTGGTGCCAGCTTTGGCTCAGCCGAGGTGGCAATTAACGTTGAAGGCGCTGCCGTTGAACGTGAAATGAATAAAACCGTCCTGCCGATGATGCATGGTTTCTACAGCTTCGGCACGCTGATCGGTGCAGGAATTGGCATGGCGGTCACCGGTTTCGGCCTGCCCGCCGCGCCGCATATTCTGCTGGCGGCGCTGGTGGCTATCCTCCCTATCGCCATCGCCATTCGCGCCATCCCCGACGGTACCGGCAAAAATGCTGCAGAAGCCGCACGCAACGAAGGAAAAGGACTGCCGGTCTGGCGTGATACCCAACTGTTACTCATTGGGTTAATCGTGCTGGCGATGGCCTTTGCCGAAGGTTCCGCCAACGACTGGTTACCGCTGCTAATGGTGGATGGTCATGGCTTCAGCCCAACCTCCGGCTCTTTGATTTACGCAGGCTTCACGCTCGGAATGACCATCGGTCGCTTTACCGGCGGTTGGTTTATCGACCGCTACAGCCGGGTAACCGTCGTTCGCGCCAGCGCGGTGATGGGCGCGCTGGGCATTGCGCTGATTATTTTTGTCGATAGTCCGTGGGTCGCCGGCATTTCCGTGCTGTTATGGGGCCTCGGCGCTTCGCTGGGCTTCCCGCTGACTATTTCCGCCGCCAGCGATACCGGGCCCGATGCGCCGAAGCGTGTTAGCATCGTGGCGATCACCGGCTACCTCGCCTTCCTCGTCGGCCCGCCGCTGCTGGGCTTCCTTGGCGAACATTTTGGCCTGCGCAGTGCGATGATGGTCGTGCTGGCGCTGGTCCTGGTGGCAGCACTGGTCGCCCGCGCGGTGGCGAAACCACAACCTGAACCTGTTTTGGAGAACAGTTAATGAGCATCAAATTGATTGCGGTAGACATGGATGGCACCTTCTTAAGCGATGCCAAAACCTATAACCGCCAGCGCTTCCTTGCCCAATACCAGCGAATGCGTGAACAAGACATCCGCTTCGTCGTGGCCAGCGGCAACCAGTATTACCAGTTGATTTCGTTCTTCCCTGAGGTAGCCAATGAGATTGCTTTTGTCGCCGAAAACGGCGGCTGGGTGGTCAGCGCCGGGGACGATGTGTTTAACTGCCAAATACCAAAAGCGCATTTCAATACCGTCATCGATCATCTGCAAACGCTGACTGACATTGAAATTATCGCCTGCGGTAAACGCAGCGCTTACACCCTCAATCAATATAACGATGAACTGAAGGCGATCGCAGCGAAGTATTATCATCGCCTTGAACTGGTCGACGACTTTAATCAGATTGATGATGTGATTCTGAAATTCGGCCTCAACGTACCGGATCACTTAATCCCGCAGATGCAGCCGAAACTGCACGCTGCGCTGGGCGACATGGTCACTGCCGTCGCCACCGGCTACGGTAGCATTGACCTGATTATTCCTGGCGTACACAAAGCCAACGGCTTGCGTATTTTGCAAGAGCGCTGGGGCATTGAAAACCATGAAGTCGTCGCGTTCGGCGACGGCGGAAACGATATTGAAATGCTGCAACACGCCGGTTTCGGTTTTGCGATGGCAAACGCCGCAGCCCCGGTGAAAGCCGTTGCTAGATATGATGCGCCGCACAACAACGAGGAAGGCGTGCTGCATATTATTGATAAAGTGCTTAATCGCGAAGCGCCGTTCGCCTGAGGAATGACCCGCTGCGGCGCTTAACGTCGTAGCGGGTCATTTTGAAAGTCACTGAGGATCGTGGGAGCTTCCCACGCTCTTATCCTTCAGGAAGTAGACCGTCATTGCCAGCCACAGCACCCCGCTCAGTAAGTTTAACAAGCTGAAAATCCCGCTACCGCCAGATTCATAAGCATGCTTACTGACTTCAATGCCAACGGTAAAGATCAGCATCTGCAGCATCCCCATCGCCGCCGACACCGTCCCCTTACTCATCTCGCTGGCAAATAACGTCAGGCGAACCAGTCCGGCGTTGGCCAGACCAATCCCGAACGCGTAAACGCTCAGCCCTGCGGTCATCCACAGATAGGCGTGGGTTGAAGCCACCGTCGCCACCGCGGAGATCAGCAGGCCAATCATAATCGGCCAGCCGCCGAGAATAATTAGCGAACGCACCGTTTTGCGTGAAGTCTGGCGCGCCAGCACCAGATTACCGGCAATCAACGCGCCAAAAATCGGTACCTGTAGCAGGCCATATTCATAACTGGTCGCCTTCTCGCCGCTGATAATAATCACTGGCGATTGGGCAATCCAGGCCAGCAACGGCAGGCTGACAAAACCGGTCGCCAGCGCTCCGGCTACAAAACGCAGGTTTTTCAGCACCTCACGGTAATCGCGCCCCAACTCTTTTACCGACAGTTTCTCGCCCATCCGGGTGGCGGTTTCCGGCATCGCCCGCTGTAGGCCAACGAAAGCAATAGCCGCCAACACGGCGAACAGGACAAACATCATTTCCCACGGCAGAACATGAACCCAGGCAGCCCCCACCAGCGGCCCGAGAAGCGGCGCAATCAGCGCAACGTTGGCCATCAGGGCAGTAATTTTGATACAGACCGCCTCTTCGAAAGACTCCTGAATCGCTGCATAGCCCACTGCGCCGATAAAACAGAGGCTAATGCCCTGCAAAAAGCGCAGCAGCGTAAACTGCTCAATAGTTTGCGCCAACAGCGTCGCCAGGCAGGTCACGATAAACCACACAACGCCGGTCAGCATCACCGGACGACGGCCGATACGGTCCGACAGCGGCCCCAGCAGCCACTGTAAAAACATACCGCCGGCCAGATAAGCGGTCATCGAGGTCGGAACCCACTCATTGCCAACGCCGAACTCTTCCACCACCGAGAGCATTCCCGGTTGGATCATGTCGTTGCCGATATAAGTGGAAAATTCGTATAGCACCAGGCACAGCGGAAACAGCAAGGCCTGACGTCCGAGGCGCTTGCCCGAAAGCGAATAATTCTGCATGAAATCTCTTATTTAAATAAAACCGCGCAAAGTTTAATGAAAGTCGAGCCGGTGAGATAGCGAATTGTGAGCGACAACGAAAAATAGCGCCACTCAGGTAACAACATCGCCATCAGCAAATGAAAAGCCAACTGTATATATTTCGTTTATGTTTCAATTAGATTACAGGCTATATACTCTCCATTGCAGTCTGTTAACGAAGGCACAAATACGTATAAATTCATAACAAACTGATAATTAAGACAATACTGCTTTACCTCATCGCCACCCTTTTTTAAGGTAGGCGGCTTATTGCTGACGGACTAAAGAGCCTGGATGTATGCTGGAAAATATCAACTACGCGCTGTTTGCATTGCTCAATGCAACGCCTGATTCCCCGTGGTGGGCGATTGAAGTGGCGACTTTTATTGCCAAAGACCTGATTATTCTTGTGCCATTACTCGTATTAGCCCTATGGCTATGGGGGCCTAATCAGCGCCAGTTGGTATTTAAGGTCATGATGGCGTTAGCTATTAGCCTCACGCTTTCATGGATATTCGGCCTTCTCTTTCCACACGAACGTCCGTTTGCCGCCGGTGTCGGCTATAACTTCCTGCACCATTCGTCGAATAACTCTTTCCCGAGCAACCACGGCACCATCTGCTTTACCTTTGCGCTGGCCTTTATGTTCTGGCATCGACTGTGGTCTGGCGCATTGCTCCTCGGTATCGCCTGCGCAATCGCCTGGTCCCGGGTTTATCTCGGCGTCCACTGGCCGATGGACATGCTGGGTGGACTGCTGACCGCCATGAGCGCTTGCCTTAGCGCCCAGCTATTGTGGCATAGCGGAGGACATAGCCTTTACCAGCATCTACAGCGGCTGTACCGCCTGTTTTTTTCGTTGCCAATCCGCAAAGGCTGGGTGCGCGGATAATCTTATTCCTGAGAAACCCATCGCGTAGTCACGGCGCTATTCCACCGCGTGACTAACCCTCTTTCGGCAGGTAAAATCGCCGCTGACGCCCTGTCGATGCAGGGCGCTTTGAGCTTAGAGGGAATATGGAAACTCGTCGTGACGAACGCATCAGCCAGCTTATTCAGGCACTCAAGCGCAGTGATAAACTCCATCTAAAAGAAGCAGCAACCCTGCTTGGTGTGTCAGAAATGACCATTCGTCGCGATCTCAATGGTCATAATGGTCCGGTGGTGCTGCTCGGCGGTTACATTGTGCTGGAGCCGCGTAGCGCCACGCACTATCTGTTAAGCGACCAAAAAACGCGCCTGGTCGATGAGAAGCGACGCGCCGCCCGCCACGCCGCCAAACTGTTAGAACCTCATCAGATGGCCTTTTTCGACTGCGGAACGACCACGCCGTGGATCATCGACGCCATCGACAACGCCCTGCCCTTTACTGGCGTGTGCTATTCGCTCAATACCTTTCTTTCCCTTCAGGATAAGCCCCAGTGTCGGGCGATTTTATGCGGCGGCGAATTCCACGCCAGCAACGCGATTTTTAAACCGCTGAGCCTTCAGGATACGCTGAGCCATCTTTGCCCGGATATCGCGTTTTATTCAGCGGCCGGAATTGACTGCGAGCAGGGCGCAACCTGTTTTAATCTGGAAGAGCTACCGGTCAAACACTGGGCGATGAAAAGCGCTCGCTACCACGTGCTGGTGGTCGATCACAGTAAATTCGGTAAAGTTCGACCGGCGAGAATGGGTGATTTAGCGCAGTTTGATGTGATTGCCAGCGACGTTTGTCCGGATGACGACCTACAGGCGCTGGCGAAAGAAAAACAGATTTCACTACTCTACTAACCGCGCCCCGCAGGGCGCGGCCTGCATCTTAAGAGAACCAGCTACCGAACCAGCCGTGCAGTTTCATCAGCACGAAATCAACCATCCGGCTAAAGAAGCCACCTTCGTTTACCGCTTCCATCACTATCAGAGGTCGCTGCTCAATGGTCTTATCATTGAGTTTAAAGTCGATAGTACCCACGACCTGGCCTTTGGTCAGCGGCGCGGTCAGCTGCGTTTCGTTCAGGGTGTAGCTGGCCTTCAGGTTTTTCAGCTGTCCTTTCGGCAGCGTAATGGAACCGGCCTCGCCCGCGCCTAACTTCGCTTCGCTGCTATCACCAAACCAGACGCGTTGGGTAATAAAGGTGGCATCCGGTTTAATCGGCGTTACGGTTTCATAGAAGCGGAAGCCCCAGGTCAGCAGTTTTTCTGACTCATTAAAACGGATGCGGTCAGTTTTAGTTCCAAGTACCACGGCAATCAGGCGCATATCATTGCCCTGCGTTGCGGAGGAAACCAGGTTATAACCCGCACCTGCGGTGGTCCCTGTTTTCACGCCGTCGGCATTAAAACTGGTGCTCCACAGCAGCCGGTTGCGGTTTGGCTGACGAATTTTGTTAAAAGTGAACTCTTTTTCTTTATGAATGGCGTACTCTTCCGGCACGTCATGGATCATCGCTTTAGTCAGCAGCGCCATATCACGAGCGGTACTGAACTGCCCCGGCGCATCCAGACCGTGCACGGTCATAAAGGTGGTATTAGTCAGGCCCATCTTCTGCGCATAACCGTTCATCAGGCTGACAAACGCATCCTGACTTCCCGCCACGTAGTCGGCAATCGCGATGCTGGCATCGTTGCCGGACTGAATGATTACGCCCTTATTCAGGTCTTCGACCGAGACCTGCATGCCCGGCTTAAGGAACATCACCGACGAACCGCGCAGCGCCGGGTTACCGGTTGCCCACGCATCACGCCCGATGGTCACCATGTCGGTGGACTTAATCTTACCCGCCTTTAACGCCTGACCGACGACGTAGCTGGTCATGATTTTGGTCAGGCTCGCCGGGTCGAGTTTTTCATCAGCATTGCCTTCGCTGAGCACTTTGCCGCTGGCATAGTCCATCAGGATCCAGGCTCGCGCGTCAATCGACGGCGCATCGGGGAGTTGTTCCGCAGCCTGCACCGCAGGCGCAACGAGAAGTAAAAGCGCGCAGCCTGCCGCGAGGCCGCGAAGGGAAAAAGCATCATGCGTCATAAGAGCCACCCAAGTATCCTTTCCAAACAAAAATATGCCGCAACACTCTTTCGGCGCCGCAGCAGCCGGTGAGTAAAGCGTACAAATGACCTTAAAGAAACAGCGAGTTGGTAAAGTTTTTAAAGTTTACGCAATAACCTCACGCCCTGCCGCAAACAGAGCAATTTTTTTGATCGTGGTTGCCTATATATTAACTTTATTATGGCATGCAAAAAAATAGTTTAGCAAATTCAATGATCTGCTTCATTTTCAAAGATATAGAGTGATTGACTTCTGGACAAATGCAGACAAATACAGACATTTGATTGCCCCAAACCGTGCCCCAAGCGTCATTTTGCCCCAAAATCTGCCCCAAAAAACAGCTCACCAAAGAGAAGGGCTTCGGGAGTTGGTGGTGAGTTTGCACGCAATACGCTTTATATAATAATTTGCGACACGGCTACTGGGTGGGGCGCTTAACTTGTGATATTTCTTGCACTACTACTGCTTACAGTCACTGCGGGTAGTGATTTAGACGCATGCCTCAACGCAGCATTGAACGCAATGAGTGTTACTGGCCGACATTCGTTCTTCACACGATTTGAATGGCTCTGGAACACAAAAATATCCTCTGGATGCCTTTCCCGTCGCCGGGCTATCATCGCCATCACCGTAGGTGGAATTTCAACGCGCAGCGCTTTCAGCCTCCCCCTCTCTCGTATCAGTATCGAATTGCCATCTATGTCATCGTAACGAAGCGACAGCAGCCTGCCCGCACTAAGGCTCGTATGGAAAATCAATGCCCACAAATCAGCCCAAGTATCTGATATGTTGGCAAGTTGACTATTTATTACCAAAAATTGCGCAAACGTTAACGTTTTCTTACTACTCACAGTTAACCAATCTTTCATCTATTATTCGTGAGGTTATTATCTCAGATGTTAATTTAAGGGAACAGTGGTTAAGGTACGGTTAATCACAGCGCCCCTTCAAACAGGGCTATCATCCTGCCTCATATCGTTGAATGATGTGCGGCTATCAATTTTCATGACAGCCGCAAGTTGTTGTTAGCTAAAGCGCGAATGATTGCGAGAATAATCCAGAGCAACAATATCTGCCGGATTCACATCTGTACTTGTCATGTCGTAAACGGCGGCGCGATAGATTGTTCCCACAGTGCCACCGGATGCAGAAGCCCAACTGCCGCTCAAAAGTTGAACCTTCGTAAACTCCGTTGGGCGCGCTGCTGAGTTAGCGATTGCCTTTTCAACGACCGGGGAGCCGTTAACAAAAATCTGGCTCTTAACCTGTGTATCACTGACCTTATAGGCATACATCGCTACCTGCGTGACTGTCCCCAGCGCAGCTTTCACAGCGGTATCCACACCACCAGAACCATCCCACCACGCCCCCCACGCCTGGAACTGCATGTTATTCAGTGCGCCAGCGGCATTACTGTTTGCAAGAATGCCTGAGAGTGCTGTTGCAGAGGTGGGCCCATTACCTACTGAAAATAAGGCACATTGTCGTGCGGTATTCTGGGGATCATATCCGGTGACGGGTAATTTAAATGTCAGAGTAATAAGCTGCCGGGTGCATGACGCTGAAAGTATGGCGCTGTCTGGAAGCAGGATGCGATCCAGATAATTACCAGATGACTTAATGCCGCCACCATCATAGCTCATTGCGTTACCGACTGTTGCTGCATCATTTGTATAGCAAAGATTTTTCACAATATCATCCTTGCTGTAGCCGGATGTTTTATTTCCGCCCGGCCAGGTGCGACCAAAATCCAGCAACAAGCGACACGCATCGTTAATAGCCGCATCACGGTATAGATATTCACCACTCGCCAGAGTGACATTTCCACGTTTCTCAAAAGGACCTGCTGTCATGTTTATTACTCCCTTTACAGCCAGCCTTTGCTGACCATGAATTGATGAACGAAAATTGCGTTGACTTCAGTGCCGATAAACAGCGCATTAGGGCGCAGGCTTTGGCTGGGATGCAGGGTGTCCTGCCGTAAGGACGTTGGGGTGATGCCGTTGGCAATATCTTCCACGTCCTGGTGATAATCCGGGTTGTGGTGATTTTTGAAGTTCAGCAGCAGGTCAACACCGTTAATTTCACAGTAGTTTCCGGGGTAAAGCCGCTTCAGCTCTGAATTCAGGTACATGACCTGTGCCTGGCCGGTCGTGCCGATCACTTCGCTGGCTATCGGGAATTCTGGTAACACAACAAAGCGCCGGTTCTGTCGTGCCAGCTTGTCAGTGATGGCCTTCATATCAGCGAGGATTTGCATGATGGATGAAGCGTTATTTCTGCCGATCCACAGAATGTTTACAGACTCGCGGTGCTGGTCGTAACGGGTCGCCAGCGGAATATCGCCGATTTCTCGGGTGGTATAGGGATAAACCACCAACGGCGTCGGCCCGGTGACACTGACAGTACTCCCTGCTTCTGAACGGCTGAATACCATCTCCGTTCCGGTCCAGTTAATGACACCATCAACACCGGCAAGGGAGCATTTCAGACCGTCTTCCGCAGCAACATCGCCAACAATCTGCAATGGCCCAGGCTGAGCTGGCGTCAGCGTCACATCGCCTGTCGCCGGGATGACGCCCCCTGCAGGCTGGTAGTTTTTGGTATAAGCGCCGTTCCTGAGTGCGATCGCGACCGACGTCGCGCCGGAGCGCCCGAAGTTGTAGGCGGGATATCCGGTCAACTGGCTGAGCTTTAAACTGAATGAAGTGTTGTTCCCGATGAACGAATGCCCCCATAGCGCGAGCGTTTTACGCCCGTACTCTGAAACAGGCAGCCAGGCATTGTATGGGCACATGATTTCTCCGGCGACGGCATCTGATGAGGGGGAATTAAAAACGAAATAGTCGGATTCGTTACGAACATTAGTGAAGTCGGTATCTGTGGCAAATACCGCCATTCTGGCGGTGCGGGTACTCAGCACCTTGAGGTTTTTGTCATCAACGAATGCGCGGAAGTTGTCCTCTTCCTTAGGATACGTCCCGCCATTTTCCGACAGACCGCTGATAATACGGTTGTTCTCATCCAGAAGGCCGGACATGAGCACGCTGCCTTCAAATTCGGATGCGTCCGCTAAATACGACTGATACGGCACGCCAGCGATTGTCAGGCTGTCAACATCGATGATACGGGCCAGCAGTGAGCCCAGCGTCACATTCTTAAAGAATGCCCGGTCACCAATCCAGCCCATCAGCCAGCGCAGATTTTCCGACACTAATGCGCTGTCAAATAGCGCCCCGGCGTACTCATCTGAATCGAGGTAGTCGACGTTATCAACGCTTTTTAAAGGAATACCGTTGATAGTGACCTGTCCGGCATTAATCTCTTTTACCTCAGCCTTCGCAGCAGTTAAATCCCCCGTCACGACGAGATTCTTTAACCACAAAACATCCGTTATCCACTTCCACAACCAGCGACCAGCAGTGTCCATTCCGGCTGAATCAACGCCGGAACCTTCATATTCATCGTCTGAAATGAAGGTGATCAGTTCCAGCAGCTTTAACAGTGGCTCTACGGATTCCTGAGAAAGCATCTTTCTCCCGGTCGCTGTCAGCGTCCCGGCGTTGTTAATGTACTCATCTGCCAGCGAACTTCCATCCGCGCTGCGCACATAAGTGGTCGAACCCTCAGAGATATTCGCGATATCTGCCTGGGCCGCTTCAAGCGTCATGTACTGCTTGCTCAGGGGAATAAGATTTTCGCGGGTTTTTTCAATTGCATCGGCGTTTTGTTTTAATACACCCTGCCACGTAGTTCGTTCTTTTCCGCCGCGATCTGTCCATATTTCTCCATCTCCATTCAAGGCAATGTCCATATTTTCGATATTGGTTCTCAGGATATCGAAGCTTGCTGTACCCAGCGGAGGGGTCAATTCTGACATATAGTCAACCTCGTATTGGCCAGACTATCCAGCCAAATAAAATTGTTTATTAGCATGAGAAGAATAAAAATATAACAATACCTTTACTCGGGCATCTCTACCCAACTTACAGATTCATATTCTGCTTTATTCTTAATACGGGTTAAATCTATAGACTTTAAGTCTTTGATATAGACCATCCATTTAACAAGCTTCACTTTGTCATCATCTGAAATGATTTCGAGCTCAAGTTCTGTGCGCCAGTCTTTTATTTTATCACTAGCAGAAGATAAGAGCGAATCACGCCGATACTCCGCTAACAAGATATAATCAATAACGGGTGAAGTGTAATCTCCAATGTTTCCATAGTTACCCGCAATGCATTCATTGTAAATGCTTCTGCCGTGATCTTCTGTATCATCAGGCGATGCAGCAAAGGGAATGTAATCAGAAAGCAACTCAAACTTAACATCGCAGATGATAAGAGTTTTATCCTCATTTGCATATGATAAATTTTTTACGTCTGTATATTTCATTATGCAATCCTTAAGAATAATGAGACGCCATAATGTCTGTCAGTATTAACGACAAACCCCATGCATCGCCACGAACCAGAAACAGCAGTTCCCTCAGTGATTCTTGCCCAGTCACCACCAGACTCACCTCCGTAGGCTGTAACACCGGAGTAAATGAGCTGACTTCCGTTAACAACGTCACCGGGATTAATCGTCGAATTTAAGACCATATTTCTAAGAATTGCGTAGGAGCCAACAGCGCCAACCCCAATATTTGCAATACCACTTGTGATAAAGGATTGCGGAGGTGGGTTGTTTGGGCTGTATACTCTCTGCCCTGCTTCGGATACCAGCCCTGCTGCGTTTATCGAGCCACTCAAATCGCCGCCCGTTGAGGGATAAGCTCCAACATCTCCAGCGCTCAAGTTAACATCCCCTGTTTTGCTGTTTACGCTGGTGACAGGTATTGTTGGCATTGCTGATAAAGCCAGTTTCTTTATTGCCTCAAGTACCTGTGCAGAGTCTTCAGGGTTTATTGCAATCCCGGCCCCCTCGACCACATTAACTAGGGAAGGTGCGAATAAGCGGGGAAATTCTTCTCGGCTGACTCAGTCATTTCATTTCTTCATGTTTGAGCCGATTTTTTCTCCCGTAAATGCCTTGAATCAGCCTATTTAGACCGTTTCTTCGCCATTTAAGGCGTTATCCCCAGTTTTTAGTGAGATCTCTCCCACTGACGTATCATTTGGTCCGCCCGAAACAGGTTGGCCAGCGTGAATAACATCGCCAGTTGGTTATCGTTTTTCAGCAACCCCTTGTATCTGGCTTTCACGAAGCCGAACTGTCGCTTGATGATGCGAAATGGGTGCTCCACCTTGGCCCGGATGCTGGCTTTCATGTATTCGATGTTGATGGCCGTTTTGTTCTTGCGTGGATGCTGTTTCAAGGTTCTTACCTTGCCGGGGCGCTCGGCGATCAGCCAGTCCACATCCACCTCGGCCAGCTCCTCGCGCTGTGGCGCCCCTTGGTAGCCGGCATCGGCTGAGACAAATTGCTCCTCTCCATGCAGCAGATTACCCAGCTGATTGAGGTCATGCTCGTTGGCCGCGGTGGTGACTAGGCTGTGGGTCAGGCCACTCTTGGCATCGACACCAATGTGGGCCTTCATGCCAAAGTGCCACTGATTGCCTTTCTTGGTCTGATGCATCTCCGGATCGCGTTGCTGCTCTTTGTTCTTGGTCGAGCTGGGTGCCTCAATGATGGTGGCATCGACCAAGGTGCCTTGAGTCATCATGACGCCTGC
Organism: Klebsiella sp. RHBSTW-00215; assembly: GCF_014103785.1. Taxonomy (NCBI): domain Bacteria; kingdom Pseudomonadati; phylum Pseudomonadota; class Gammaproteobacteria; order Enterobacterales; family Enterobacteriaceae; genus Klebsiella; species Klebsiella sp. RHBSTW-00215. The sequence goes on along the minus strand of NZ_JABXQS010000001.1, from coordinate 3,634,676 downwards.
TTCGGCCAGCCAGCGATTGATGGTCTTGAACAATTGGCGGGCCAGTTGATGCTGCTCCAGCAGGTGGCGGAAATTCATGATGGTGGTGCGGTCAGGCAAGGCGCTATCCAGGGATAACCGGGCAAACCGACGCATGGAGGCGATTTCGTACAGAGCATCTTCCATCGCGCCATCGCTCAGGTTGTACCAATGCTGCATGCAGTGAATGCGTAGCATGGTTTCCAGCGGATAAGGTCGCCGGCCATTACCAGCCTTGGGGTAAAACGGCTCGATGACTTCCACCATGTTTTGCCATGGCAGAATCTGCTCCATACGGGACAAGAAAATCTCTTTTCTGGTCTGACGGCGCTTACTGCTGAATTCACTGTCGGCGAAGGTAAGTTGATGACTCATGATGAACCCTGTTCCATGGCTCCAGATGACAAACATGATCTCATATCAGGGACTTGTTCGCACCTTCCCTAACTCAGTCTGTACAGAATTAAACCATGCCGCAACAAGGCGAGTTGGAGGAATGCCGCCAGAAATTTTACCATCCGTAAATAATCCATCCAGCGCCGTAACTGGTTCTACGTCACTTATCTTCAACATATATTACAACCTTTAATATAAAATAATGAGAAATTAGTATTTAGATCTCAAAGGCGGGCCAGACATAATTCATTAACCGGTCAAATTCAGACTGATATGAAGGTGTGTTCATTTCAGCTTCCAGTCCATACGTAAAAATGATATTAATATGTGAAGGAGCTATCTTGTTAATTGAACATTCCAGTTGTTTATCACCCCACGAAGCCAGGGGGTCACCGCAATATGTTTCCCCCGAGTACGCATACCTTACTGTTGAACCCGGTACGTTTATCTGCCAGGTATATGGCCATTCATCACCATTTATTGCATCTCCACATACTGACATTCCGCACATTGCAGGGCGAAACAGCATAATCGTAACGTCATAACCCAATGCAGCCGCTATAGTGATGTAGTAATTACGATTTAAGCCGCCAGTGCTGATGAGTTTTGAAACAACAGCTCTCTGGCGAGCGCCAATACTATCAATTTCGCCAATAGCACAATCATCAGGCAGTCCGAGTGTACGCTCCCATTCGTAAAGCATCATCAGTGCTGTTGAAGGAAAGCCACCTGACAATAGCGCCAATGAATCAGTGTCAGAACGTGCAAATGAATGTGCAAGAGATTTGACCGTCGCGTACTGTGTACTTTCAACATCACGGGGCCATGCAAGGCCGGTGGGCAACAGTGAAACCAAAGCACGCGTATAGTCATCAACAGAATAAAGGCTCATGTGAAATCAACCGCCCCCAGCAATGGCAGCTCACCCGTCCCTAAAATGATGTTCTGGGAGGGTGATTCCAGCACATATCCCGTCGTGCCGGCGACCTGACTAATCGCACCGTTAATATCTGAGAGATATATTTTTCCTGACCCGTCCGGCGTTCCGTTGTCAAAAAATAGCAAATTAATAGCGTCTTTTATTGCCTGCACTGTGTCGGAGTCTGTGTCCGGGATCCCTGAGATGGTGAAGTCGACAACTTTTTCTATTGGAGAGCAGGCGTAAATAATCGCGGTATCAGCCTGGAGAGGATAAATATAATCCGCCACCCTTCCCTGATCGCCGGTCGCTTTTATTGCACCCCAGTCTTCAAGCGATGACACCCCATCGGCCCCGACCGGGAAACCGTTATTCGTCGTGTCATTGCCATCACACATAATGTAAATAACGACGGTACCCGCCCCCATTCCGCGCCGCTTTACCCATGCACGGGTTACGCCAGAGATTTCCAGCGCCCATTTTTTATAATCGGCGTCACTTCCACCCTGAGGCGGGTTCTGGTATGCCTGCAGCCCGCGCTGCCGGAAATTATCTTCATTCTCGATGTCTGCCCCGCCGCTTGCCGCCTCGATCAGTGTCAGCGTATTATCGATACCTGACACGTTGGCATCCAGCGTCAGCAATGTGCCGGCATCAGCGTTGCCTGCGCTTCCGCCGCCACTTACGTCGTCAGATATATCGGGCAAAACAGCCGTGGCAGAAGTGGTGCCGGTTTTCGCGGCTGATATGGTCAGCTCCGAATCAGTGACATACTGATAACCATCGGATCGGTTCAGAACAGTACCCGCAGGAAGAACTGCCCCAACAGTTCCCGTGGCCTTTAGTACCGGTGACCGGGAAGCTGTGGCCGCTTTCCGATAGATCTGTTTAAGAGCCATCCAGCCCGCCAGCCATTCGCCGGTAGAGGTGAACGGGTTCGTCTGCAGGGCAATATAATCCAGGTACGCATAGTGAAGATGTGACATGCCGGCATCCATATCCGCTATGACCTTCAGATTTCCGAAGCGAAGCAAGGCACCGACATTTTTAAGTTCTGCCTGCATAAACTGCCGGTTTTCTTCGCGCAGCTCACTCAGCGTTTTTCGTTTAAACGGCATTATTTATTTGCTCCCAGATCCAGAAAAATGCGCTCTCCTGCCAGTCTCCATTCGGCGGCAGATAACGAATAATCAGGTTGAGTCTGTTCGGGATAACGATCTGCGTTGTGCAACTGATATCACTGACCACACCATCGCCTTTCAGCCAGTCAAGGGCCTCTTTTGCGTACTCTTCTGCCCGTATGGCAACATTGGTCGTCAGTTTTTCTCGACGCAGCAACCACAGCCGGCTACCCAGTTGCGTATCGGCGTCTGAGTCTCCCCACCAGCCGCGGCGATCACTACCGTCATAAGCGTCGTCCCGGCGGGCAAGGCGATCTGTGAACAAACTGAGGATGATTGCAGTTTGCAGATCATTGCCGGTTTCCAGCGCGCCAGGATCGGTACGCCAGTCAGCATGAAGCGCATCGACATTCCAGAATGATGAAATATCACTCATACCTGTTCCCCCGGTTTCTCGCTGGTTACGGCGTCGTTACCTTGTTCAACCCCTTTCACTTCGTGATCGTGCTCGTTATATGCGTCCCGTAGTTGTTTCAGAGTTTTGTCGTTGGTTTCACAGTTATCAATCACATCACCGGTAACCAGTAATTTAGGTGTAATGAGTTTCACCTGTTCTGTCGCGGTAGCTGTCAGATTTTTTGCGTTATTGACGGTGACGTCCTGGCCTTTTGCATCGATGCTGATACCGTCCTCCGTCAACTGGATGTACAGACCCCACTGGTTGTACATTACCGTTTCACCGGGGGTCAGATCTGAATGGCGGTACCCCTGATGGTTGGTCGCGATGACTACCGGGTTCGAACGATCACCGCCCAGGAACGCCAGCACGACATCGGTACCAACGGGAAGCCCGGAGGAAAACCCAAATTCGGCCAGCCGGTGGGCGCTGGCGACCTCGAGCGGGGTCTGATACTGCACGGACTGGGTTCCACCGCCGTCCTGCATCGCAGTAACTCGCCCCACGCCCAGCATGCTGGCAATACGGTTTGCAATATGTCGAAACTGGTTCATTGGCTGAATCCTGCTATCTGCTGGTAAAATGCATAGGGCTGCACCGCAAACGCCTCTGGCGGCATCAGCGTCAACCGGGCATGCGTACCATCGCTGTCCCGCATAAACGTGACTTCGGCTATCAGCAATTCAGTGTTTGGTAACCTGAGGGTGGGGAGATTCACCGGGATCAGCGTATTTGGCTCCCACAGCTTCCCGGCCTTATCCCGCCAACTGTCTACTGTGACGCTTAACTGCTTCGAACGGCCATAACGGCGGTTCATCTCCCAGTCGATGGCGCGCTGCGCCTGCCGCGACGCCATCAGCGTGCTTTCAACGATAACGATGCGTTTGCGGTATCGCATACCGGCCGCCTCAGGATCCCGGGCGGTGGCCAGCGTCACCGAATCATAGGCCGTATCAGGAGAAAATCCGGCGATCGGCGAAACGCTCATCGAAACGCCAACATAATCAGAGAATCGTTCCGACATATCGGCGCGGTAGTACGCCTGCTCGACGTTCTCGCCTTCCGCCACTCCACTGGCCGCCCGTCGGGTTCCTACGCGCGTGAGCAGCAGGTTTCCGTCGGGCAAATCGTAATAGAGTAGCGCCGACCACCTGGATACTCGCTCGATGATTTCCTGTGGCGACTCCCCCCAGTTAATCGTGAACTGAGGCACCTCCACCATATCATCCACATCGGATGAAACTTTAATGCCGTACCATGAAGCCAGACGGGAAGCGATATTCAGCGCATTACTTCGGTTGATGACGTTGTTAGGCCACTCGGCAGAACAGTCCACCAGATCCTGACATTTGCTGCGTCCGTTCGCCTGTACCTCATGCCGGGCTCTCGTTATCGCGGGTTCCCAGCTGTCAACATAACCCGTTATCACCGGGTCCTCACCGAAATGAACTTCACAGGGCGCCCCCTCAACCACCAGCTGCTTTTCGTAGGTGCCCGGGTAATAGTCCAGAAGTCCTAGGCTAAAATCAGACGGGAAGCGCTCAACAGATCGCGTTACGCGGGCTGAATCCCAGCCCTCTATTTTTTTGTCACCGACTGTCAGCGTGACTACATCCTGATCATCGCTCATTGTCGTAACACCCTCATCGAAACAGGCATAAACGCCGGGTGCGGTACGTCTGATTCCTGAATCAGCTCATCAGCGCGCCCAACATTCTGATATAACCGATTAGCCAGCGTCAGCGCGGGGAGTGGTTGCGCGGAATTGAACTGCATGAGCTCGCTTAAACTGGCTGAAAGCGACGACATGGTGTCGAGAAATGACGACCTGACCAGCAACAATGAACTGTAGAGTTCATCGTCGGCGCGGTCACCTGTCGCCAGTAGGGCAGCATCCAGTTGGTCTGAAACCCGGCGGGTTATCTGCTCTGCTTCGTTGCGACTCGTCGGGTTTGATTCAGCGGCCGCTGCCGCCATTGCCCCGCTGCACAGAACAATGATGAGAACATTGACGCTTTCCGCTATATCCGCGCCAGCTGACGACTGCTGATATTCTGAACTGGTGGCGTTGGCCAACTCCTCCAGCGCAGTTATCCGCTCATTAACACCACCGGTGCAGTTGAGGATAGCGTTGATAACGTCAGCAGTACGTTGCACAAACTCATCAACCGTGGCAGAGCTATTCAGTCCGGTGACGGTATCAAAAATCCCCTGACGGTCCATGATAGCGCTGGCTGATACCTGCGCGGAAAGTGATTCAAAATCATCGGTGTCATCGGCAGAGATGCTACCGTTTACACCTGATGAGCTGCCACCTACTTCCCCCTTGCTATAGCGCCCGTAGCGCTGATTACCGAACGTTGATTTGAGAACGTTGCTGACATTCGTCACTTCATTGGTGGTGCTGTCCACCATATTTGTCCAGAAAGCGATCGTGTTCCTGATGGTTTTTATCGCCTGCGTCACGCCACGGACTTCACCTTTAATCCGTGCGATGGTGCTTAATACAGTGGTGCTGACCAACTTCAGGTAATTTGTGCGAACAGATTTTCCTGCCGCACTGCTGCCGGTGACCGCAAAAACCTTTAGCCCTGACTCGATCGCCATCAACGTGAATTCAAAAACACGGCCTGCATCTGCAGAACCGGAAAGCCGAAGCCCGTTTTCCGGTATAGCCACCGTCATTTCACCCAGAGTCGGGTGAATCAATGTGCCTGCGCCTTTCTCTTCACATGCAGTGATGAGCGCCTGACGCTGGGTAATAACATCCCCGCCGCCATACATCTGACTGTCCTGAATGAGGAAGCCACGAATAACAATCCGACGGACACCGCGTCCCATATCCTCTATCCAGGCAGTGTCGCGATAGGGGTACTCATGTACTGCCTGCCGGCGTCCGTGACTGCCTTCCTCAGCAATAACGGCAAACGGGACACCCCGGAAACTGGAGGGTTGCAACTTACTCTGCCAGTCATCACTGGCGTCGCCGCCCATCAGCGACGAAATCGCATCCTGAATAATCGGCATTTGAACTCCAGGTATAAAAAAACCGCCAACATTGTAGCGGTTTGCGGTGATAGATATCTTTACTGAAACTAACGCTGCGGAAAGAAGGAGAAGCCATCAGGCGACTTGGCAACTATTATAGTGCGACCATCTGTCGTTATTATCTCCGCTGTTTTCTCGGATAAGTACATAACTGCAGAAATGTTAACCCCATGCCCTTCTAGGTAATCATGGGACACATTTGTTGTGTTGTAACACAAAGAATTACTGACATAAAAACCATGGTAGCTTTGTTTGCATTTATCCAATTCAGATAATTCATTTTTGAACAGTGCGAAAACTCCGACAAACACAACAAAGATACAGCTAGTGATAATTCTTGCTAAGGTCCGTTTTCTGCTCTTTACTTTTCCAAAAGACATAATCAGGCAAATAACGAACAATACCAACAAGACAATGATACCTTGATAAACACTCATATCAACCAACCTTTTAATTATTACCCAGGGTGTTGATAGTTTGCCTCTCCATGCAAACTTTGTCATCTATCACTAATAGCTCATGGGTAGCGTTATCCGCCCACCATCCTGGCTTTCAAAAACCTTCCGATCCCCCTTCTCACTGACCATGGTAATTTCGAGCTTCAGCTTGTTATCTTCCATAGCGCTTTTGAATGATTTGGTAATGTCGTTCACAGATACAGGGCCTGTATTCTGCGCGGATTGAATAATGCTGCCAGATGAGGTACCCCCAGAATCGCCGCTGATAATATTCTGATAATGTCCCAAAACCGCACCGGGATAAGCTGCATTCTCCCGCCCCCAGCGACGCTTATCATAGCCACCATTATAGTAGCGTAACGCTAACGGGATGTTACCCCCTGCATTCTGCATGTTTTCCGCCATAATCTGCGCGCCAGCATAAATATTCTGTCGGGGATCGGTCCAGTCTGTAATCCCGGTTGACTTAAAATTAGAAGGCATAATCTGCATAAGTCCGCGGGCTCCGGCTCGACTAACAGCATATGGGTCGCCAGCAGATTCTTGCTTCATGATGGCTTTCAATAGGCGGGGGTCAACGCCGTACTTTCTACCCGCCTCGCTGAGGAGATCGTCATACTGGCTGGTGTTGTCGTTTTGTCGATAAGGTATTTTTTCATTACCGGGGACATTTTGCGGCATTATCACCGACATGTCGCTACGTAAGCGATCTGCCGCATCCATCGCGCCATACTCGGCATCATAACGTTTACGAACAGCATCCGTCATAAAGCCGGCATCAACCGCCCCACGTTCGCTTCGGCTCAGTGTATTATAAAGGTCTTTATTGCCCTGGATGCGACGTAACTTTTCAGCCTCATCGGTATTGATAAAGCCCACTGCGTGAGACAGAGCAGTAAAATCACCGTTGATGAGCAAGTCTGTTATACCTTCCAGTCCGTTCTTAACGGATCCGTCAGACATGACAAATTTCAGAACCTTTTTTTCTGCCTTATTGATTAGCCCATCCCAGGCAGCACCCAACTCATTCATCGTCACGTTGACATCAGAAAGTTGTTTATTTAGTTCTGGGTCAACAGTCAGGCCAAACTTCTCTGCTTTTGCCAACAGTCCGGCATACTTTGAGCCTTCACGTAACAGTGTCAACATCTCAGGGGTTAGCCCGACAGCATTAGCGAATGATTTTTGTTGCGATGGGCTCCAGTTTTGAAGGGCGCCGGAAATAGAGTTAAGTGTGCTCAGCAGATCAAGGGAGCCATCTTTATTTTTGACTATCTGAGCGCCAATTTGCGCCATCGCGCCCGTAACTCCCGCATTAGACCCGCTGGCGGCCTCATTCAGGGATTTAAAGACGCTCTCAATTGATGCGGCTGCGGTCTCACTATCTGTACCAAGAATACGTAATGCCCCGGATAGTGCCGAGAAATCTTTAACGCTCATAGCGGTGTTCTGCGCGTGTGTTTCGAGGTTGTAAGCCTCTTTTGCCGCGTCCCTGAAACCGTCGGCAACCTTTTTTATGCCGTATCCGACAACGCCGGCCGCGCCAAAGGTAGCCACTTTATCTGCCAGCTCACCGACGATCTTCAGTGGAGGAATGATATCTCCGATGAACTGGACGTTATCCCGTGCACTACGGGCCATTTTATCCAGTCGTCCGCCGACATCATCCAGACTATCAACCGTCTCATCACCGCCGAGGTTAAGCTTTTCCTGCGTCTCATCCAGTTGAGGGAGCAGGTTTTTAATGGCCTCGTTGATTTCATCAATGGTGGCGCTGACCCTGTCGTCCGCAATCAGCTCGAAATCGAATGAGTTACTCATCGTCCTGACCTCCGGACTTCAGTTTATTGATTCGGTTTGCCTGCGCCACCCACCAGAGCAGCCGTTTCTGGGTCATACCCCACGCCCGTTCGTCGCTCCACCCGAAATAGAAGGTGACGTCCGCCGCCACCTCCTGCCACGCGGTCAGGGCTTCCAGTTCAAAAAACCGAGCAGATACTCCTTACACTTGCAGAAATCCACATAGTCCATCGGCGCCAGTACGCTTTCCCGGGTGTCTGCCACAAGGGCGATCAGCAAGCGCATTGCAGCAATCGAGGTGGAGGATTCCTGTTTTTCGTAGAACTTCTCAACCTGAGTCAGCGTGGGGGCCTGCAGCTCCAGTTGCTCATAACGTATTTTTTGCGCGGTATCGTCCAGGGGGACGGTCAGAATAATGGTCTTCGTACGTTCTAATTCTGCCATACATTAATTCTCCGTAACGTCGCGGCCTTCCCAGCGAACATCGAACACTGCATCTTCGCTTTCCACTTCCTGAACGTTTACCGTCCAGAGCGCGCGACCAATAATCGTTTTCCCGTTCGCCAGTTCGGCAATCACGTTAACGTTGGTCTGCCCGTTAAAACCCCGGATACTGGTGCCGCCGCTGTCACGCAGACGTGCTGAAATATACCCGGCAACCGGTTTTTCCTTATAACCATGAACACCATCCATACCCGTCAGCGTCGAGCGGTTAACAGTAGACGGCTGGTATTTAAAGGAACCCTCCACCATGACTGAAACACCGTCCACAGTGACGTAGGCGGTGCCAGCCAGGCGGTTTGAGGTATCAGCCATGATTTATGCTCCTGTATCTGTTGACTGCGCCTGCAGGCGGAACTGGTTAAGCAGCGCAAAAATGCGCAGCTGATTGATGAGCGTTCCCGGCCACAGCACGTCAACGCGGTTCGGATTGGACGCATTTTGTTCCACGATAATATTTTTCGCGAACGCTTCAGCATCCTGGGCATAACCGTTAAACACCAGTGTCTGGTATACGGCGATCTGGTCAGCTTTGATGATGTTGGGCGTGACAATCGGCTGGCCGGGTGCAAAACGGGTACCGTCGGCGGCCAGTTTCATACGCCCAAACTTGCTTGTCACTGCCGTGCGCAGATAGCGGGTCACGAACATCAGACTGAACAACGTTTCCACCTGCAGGTAGCTGTCGTCTTCATCGCCGTAACTGTTTTTCTGGTAGGTGGTGATGATGTTTTCCACGTTGACCGTTCCGTCGTCGGCGACGGTATACGTTGAAATGCCGCTGTACAGCAGGTTGTTACGCTCAGTGAGTTCGAAACGGTCCTGCAGATCAGGCGCCAGCACGCCATAAACTGGCAGGCTCTGCAGCGGACGGCCCGGATCATTACGCAGACTCGGGGCAATGGCGCCAGTCAGCGCGGCAGACCAGATATAACGAGGCGTTGGAGAGCGATAGACACCCAGCAGTGTTTCATGCTGGTTATTTCGGGCCTCACCTTTCGTACCCAACTCAGCATAGGTTCCCGATGTTGTTCCAAAGGCGTGCCCGTAGAGCTGCTTATCCCACGCCCAGCGGCCGGAAGCGTCGTTCAGGAACGCCTTCATGGCATCAAGAGAGGCCGTATCGTCGTAGGGATTGATGATGAAATCGAACGTTTTATCCTGCAGGTTGCCGAGGGCATCCACAAAATCCGGCGCGCCTGCGCCGCCCGTCATGGCTGTCACCGTCAACGTCAGACCAGTCGGCGTCACTTCACCACCCTGCGTCCCCAGATAGTTGAGGCGAATATCAATCCCGTTACCGAGGAGCCCCGCATTTTTAGCCGTCAGTTCAACCGTATCCGTCGCATCAGATTTTACGGCAGCGGTTACCGGGAGGTCGGTTTTTTTGGCGATAGCAGCCACCAGTGCCGCCGCAATTTGCGCCGGTGTATCGGTTGCCAGCACGGTGAGCTGCACGCGGATCCCCGCGAGGTAGAGAGAGATTACGCCCGTCTCTGACGCCTGTGACGCAACCTTAATACTCCCCTTCGCGGCCGTCATTGACCCGGAGTCGTCCGCCAGCGGCAGGATCCAGATTTCAGCGGACGTATCATTCTTCTGATAGGCCGTCATCATGCCATGCAACTGCGAGCCCTTGCCGGTCAGTTCACTAACACCATTGGCGGAGGAAACTTTAACGGGAATATTGACCTGCGTCGAACCAGCAGCCAGCATCTGGCCAATCAGCAATGTTCGTTGCGTCGCCGTCGCCGTATTGGCCATGGAGTTGTCGAACTCGACGTAAAACAACGGCGGCCGGAGGTTACCGGGTACGCGTGAAAACGGAACGGTCATTTAAGCGTCCTCTTTTTTAGCGGTGTTCTTCACACCTTTTTCCAGCACCAGGCTGACATCGCCATCCTTTAACCGGCGGCGCCAGAACGTATTATCCGGAACTTCCCCGCCCTCTTGGGGCAAAGGCTCTCCCCGGACGGGGCAGCGAACGCTAAGCCCGTCTTTTGGTTTTACAAACATTGATTACTCCTGCAGGTTAATACTGAGGCGCGGGCGCGGGGTGCCATCCGGCATTTCAACGGTGATATCGATCCCCTCCAGCGGAGGCGGGTTGATGGGATAAAAATCTTCCGGCCCCTGATAATGTTCGATATCGATTTCGAACAGCAGCTGGCCCAAATGCGCTTCCCCCTCGCCGTCAACATTAATCGTCGAACGGACTTCCGCGTACTTCTGGATTTTACGGGTGAGCTCGTAGCTGTTGATGACCGCCCTTTCCACCTGCTCGCGCAGGTCCTCCAGAGCCACCTCTGCCCGCATGGCGCCATCATCATCGGTTTCCCCGTCATATTCCTGTACGCGGCCAGTGATACGGACGGTGGTCACCGTGGTGAACGCCGGCGTATTCCGCCCCTGCGCCTTTTTATGGTCGAACGGGGTCTGAACCAGCAGCGCCGGATAGAGCGCTGCTGAGGTTGGCCAGTCCCGCGGCGAATAAACGCGGTCGCCGGCATCGGTGTGACCGGACAACGCCGTCACCACCATTTTGCGAATAGCTGATGCATTCATCGTGTTTTCACCACATTGAGAACAAGGCGGGATCCGCCATGACTGTCAGGCTCGACATTGGCCACCACGAATAACTGATTAATGACGTGGCCACCGACGGTTTTAATAAACACCCGGTCCGATACTTCAGGCTGAGGTTTACCCAACTGGCGGAACTCGGCATCACGCACACCGAGCATCGGACTGGACGTGTTAATCACTGAGTCGCCATCGAGGTTTTCAGCAGCCTGGGCATACCCACGGTCAAAAATGCCGTTAATCGTGAAAGGAGTAGTACCGTCTTTGGGACGGTACTCGTGTTCATCGCCGAAGACGCCATGTAGCGGACTCAACAGGTGTAAATCCCAGTCCACTCCCATCGCGCTTACTCCGTAGTAATTTTCACGCCACGCGCAGCAGATAACGCACGCTGCCGAAGAACCTGAACATCGGCGATCACACCTGCAGCCAGCAGACGTTCGGCGTCCTTACCGGAGACCGGAATACGCAGATTTTCGCGGTAAATCTCGCCGTCATGGCGAATGCAGTTCCCCTTCAGAACTACGTATTCAGGGGCAGCGGTTTCATCTTCATCGCTATCCGCATCCTCTACTGAATCACCGTCTTTTTCGTCATGCTGTTGGTTATCCTGAACGATGCCGCCTGCATTCAGATCGTCAACATTCAGGCCTTCTTCGGCGGTGCCTTCCGCATTCAGGTCATCCACCGACCCGGTTTTGGTTGTTTTAGCCATATCAGACCACCGTTGCGCAGAGGGATGCGTTCACCCGGCTCGGAATAACCAGCGGGGAGGACTGCATCAGGATGAGGCGTTGTGCTGGATTCTTTTCAACCCAGGACTTGGGTGCGTACGCCAGCGGGCCATAGTTGAACTCCGGATCCAGAATGACGCCAAAGGCGCGGGTCCCCATCAGGTCAGCGCCGCTCATAATGACAGCGCCATCCGGGATCATGGGTTTTTCAACATTATCCAGCGGGTCAATGTACCAGTCGTTATACAACCAGAGATCAAAGTTACCCCAGCGTCCTTTATAGACCGCACCTTTATTCACCTGAGCGCCAGCATTAACCTGGTTACCAAACGGACTTAGCGCAGGGAAAGTGATGGCGTTATCTTTGATGGTGGTATCCAGACGGAATGCCCGCCATGATTTGTTAGTGAAAACAAGGTCAGTTGGCACTGCACCTGAGTTCTTCAGGATGAGAGTCTGCCACTCTTCAATATCATCAGAGGGCTGGGTATTCGTTGCTCCGGCAGCGACAGACTGAGGCCATTTATCAGCGCCGCTCAAAGTAATCGTCAAATCTGAAGATCGCCCAAAGTTAACAACTTTGGTTTCATATCCTTCACCGGCGACAGTTACCGTACCAGATACCAGCGCGCTGGAGGCCATCCATTCCAGACGACGTTGAATCATGTCGATCTGGTCTGCCATTTCGAACTGCAGGTTGAGCATTTCACGCTCACCGGCAGTAAATTCACCGCCAATACGTTCACCAATCTGACGGCGAATAGGTTTGCGAAGGTCTGGCGCACGCAAATCCTTGATATAGGCAGGTTTAAAGGTATTAGTCTGGTATTTACGGCTTTCTACAATCTTGCCTTCTACCAGTGGAGAGACAAACGGCGCCATACGACGCAGACCAACATCAACGTCAATCGCCACCTCTTCGGTCTCATAAGTCACGACATTCGGGAAGAAGCGATCCAGTAACCAGTTCTGGCTGGTCATCAGGTTGGGTACTACCCCTACCAGCACACTGGTATCAAAAATATTGTCCATATTCAGTCTCTTTATAATGCCAGCTATGCGCTGGCAAAGATTGGAATGAGTCAGCCCCTGCCTTTTAAAGCATTGAATCAGGTGGCAAGAGGGTTAAATCAGGAAGCGGCTACAGGAGCCTGGATACTGTCTTTCAGGAAAATAGCCAGCGGACGTAGAGCAGCTTTCAATGCCGGAACGGTCCAGGAGTTATCAAAGATAATGTGGTTCTGGTTGAACTCGCCCATCAGGTACAGGCCGCCGTTCTGATCTGCAGTTAACGCATCAACATTATCAACCAGAATCGCCACCGGAGTTTCGCTACCATCGGTTGCCGTCTTCACACTCAGTTTATACTTCCCGCTGGCGGTGACCATCCCCAGTACCGTTCCGCGCTTATAGGTACCGCCGGTAATAATGCCGGAATCGGTAACCAGCTGGAGCGTGCCCGCAATAAGCTGGTCGGGTAAAAACAACGAGCTTTTCATACCCGGGGCGAACTGATTCTGACCAAACTGATCCATTATTTCTCTCCTTTAGTGGAGTTGTAGAGACTGGTCATTTTGCTCACCAGTGCCGATTTACCGCTGGCTGGTTTCCCTCCATCCTGCCCAAGCCGGACATCATGGCTTTCCTGCATACGCTGATCGAGAGAGCGCCCGCGCGTTGCCTGTGGTTGCGAGGCTGGCGCCGTGGATGCCAGAACATCGATAGCGGCGGAAGAGCTCATCCCGGTATTGAATGCGAGTGAAGCGGCCAGTGACGGATTTGCCGCGGCGTGCTTACTGCCGAAGATGCGGGCGCAACGTTTACGCTCAGCAATGCGGGCACTTTTAGCCGCTTTGCCTTCTTTGCGGTCGTCGTCATCGTCGGAATCATCCTCTTCGGAAGCATCCGGATCGTCGCCTTCATCTTCCGCATCGTCGTCGCGTTCGTCTTCTTCAGCGTCGTCGTCACGCTCATCGTCTTCCGCATCATCATCGCGCTCGTCTTCTTCCGCGCGACGCGCTTTCGCCTTTTTGGCCTTTTTATCCTCTTCCTCTTCGGATGCCGACGCGCCACGTCCGAGAAGGTGTGCAAAACTAAATGGTTTCTTTGCCATTTCAGGCTCCTGTTTTTTCGAGTAAATGTCTGAATGCAGCATCAGGCGTACACACCTCATCAGCCAGTCCAATTTCCACACCATCAGCAGCCATAAAACAGGCAGCCTGAGTACTTTTAATCACCTTCGCGCTAATCCCGCGATTCCTGGCGACGGTATTCACAAACAATTCCCCCATCGCGTTAATGTCCTGCTGGATGGCATTGAAGGCCTCTTCAGAGAGTTCCCGTAATGGCGAGCCTTCTGCTTTACGACTTCCGAAGGTAATGATCGTCACTTTCAGACCGTCGTCTTTAATTCGCTGCGTCCAGTCCAGATGCATGGTGATGACGCCGACTGAACCCACACCGCCGGTTCTGGGAACGGAAATACGGTCAGCTGCGCTGGCAATCGCATACGCTGCGGAATACGCATTTTCGGTCAGAATGGCATGGATGGGTTTCGTGCCCCGGGCGTTGTAGATTTCATCCACGAGATCAAAGCACCCGGCCACTTCACCGCCGGGCGAATCAATATCCAGGCAGATGCCGTTAACTTCCGGGTCGGCCAGCGCGGTCAGAAATGACTGGCGGATGCCGTCATAACCGGTCATGCCGCTATACGGCCTCAGGCATCCCAGCTTTTGAACCAGAGTGCCGCAAACCGGGATAACAGCAATCCCGCCTACGTTGTCGTATCCAGGATCACGCTTTGACTCCCGACTGCGGTTGCCGTCGTAGCCGTACCAGTCATCGTCTTCCATCGCCAGAGAGGATTCGATTCTGCTTATACCAAACCGGTCCATAACCGCGGCCATGATGACCTCGGCTTTATTTGGGTGAAGAGCCAGCGGCGTATTAAACAGCCGCTGAGCCAGATGGGGTAGATTCACTTTTCCTCCGGATCTTTGATTGTCTCGCTGGCGAACTGATCCGCCTGCGCCCAACTGGGTAATGGAAGGCCACGCTTCAGGCAGGATTCAATCTCCAACTGACGCTGATCAAGCACCTCCTCCCAGTCCTCACCGACGTTTTCCCCCACTTCAATTTCAAGCGTGGAAAGCCCTGCATCCAGACCCAGAATGGCGCCTTTTTTCTCAGCAACCGGGTCTACCCAGCCCCGTCCCGGCCCCATCCAGCGCGCGCGGGAATAGGCGGCACGGGCCTCGACAAAATCAGGCGCACCTGAAGGCAACGGCAGGTCTTCATTGTCGTGAACTTCCTCAACAAACGCCGTCAGAACAGGCTGCGCCGTCCCCATGGAAAAATCATCCCGTCGCCGTGTCAGTGTCTTCCAGGCTTCCAGTAAGGACGAACGAGCGGAGCTGTAGTTAACATCAGACCAGTCCTGTGTAACCTGTTGCGGAGAAAGCCCGGTACCGGACGAGAAATTACGCAGCACAGCGGATTCAAATACTTCAAAGTTGCTGTACGGCCGTGCGGCGTTAACCGTTGTGATTTTTTCACCGGGATAAAGAATCGGCATCCGGGCGCCGTTTTGCAGGGTCAGTCGGCGGTCATTGTGAAACTCCACACGGCCGTCCTGATAGGCTCCAAGACTGGTGTCGTCAAAGCTTTCCCCCATCGCAGCCTGAACCATTTCGGAATCGTACGGTGACTCGATATAGGCTGCAAAAATGGCATTCAAAATAGCGGCTTCCAGTTCGCTCTGGTCGTATTTCACTAGCATCTTCAGCCGCTGAATGACAGGTGTCAGGATGCCATTGCCACGGTGCTGGGCTCCCCGCTCATGATCGAAATCATGGACAACATGCGGACGTCCCCAGTTCGTTTCGCGGGGTATGCGTCGCCAGGTCATAGTTTTGGCGCCACTCCACCAGTCGCCGATATGCGCCTCGCGGATGTGATAAGCAACCGGTGCACCGTCCGCATCAATCTCCACGCCGCCGCGAATATTTGGCATGTCGAAATTCTGCTGTGGGTTACTTAGCCTGTCAGGATCGACGACCTGAACCGTGGTGGCATATCGTCCCCTGCCCCGTCCCAGCCGGTCAGGCCGGTACTGGAGTACCATCAGCGCGTCCCCGTCAATCAGCTTGTGGCGAAAGGCCAGGCGCAACATCTGAGGCACGGTTAATTTGCGTTCAACATCGCAGTACCTCCCTGTGTCGTACGCCCAGGTTCGCCAGTGCGCCTCCAGCGCTTTGCCGTACTCTTCTGCCCATGTTGAATCAAAGGCTTTATTACCGGTGACCATACGCAGCACCCGGTAATCGGGTTTCATGATGGGCCTGAAATTGGCACCGACAGCGTTATCCAGAAGGCGGGTAACAGCGCCATTCGCCCAACCATCGTTACGTACCAAATCTCGGGCACGCGAAACGATACGATCGCGATAGATGTTGATTTCATTGTCTGGCGACCATAGCGCCGGCTGCCAGTTCGCCAGCTGATCACTAAATGAATCGGCGGCGTCATAAGGTACCCGGCTGCCGCCCGTCAGCATACTGGGCCGCGGTGCGCGATACGGGGTACCATCCGGACCAAGTATTTGTACTTTATTCATCAGAATCGAAACCTCACTGGCTTACGTGGCCTCACGACAATACCCAGATACGCCTGTAGAAGCTGAATTAGCCCTAATAGTTCTGACAGTGTGGTTTGTTGATAGGACACGGAGCGTGTTCCGTCACCCTGTGTATAGGAAAACGAAACACCATGGCTCCCGGCTGCTAAGTCAACGTAAGCAGCCTGAGCTTTAGCCAGTGCTGCACGCGCCTGATCATCACTCATTCCAGCCAGCAGACTGGTGTTTCGGTTGAACATGGTTTTCCTTATTGCGGCAGGAGTTTAGAGATTTGCTTACGCTTAACTGGCGCGGGTTCTTCAATAACCGCGCCGGGCAACTCGTAGCTGATTTTTTCTTCTGGTACGGCAAGTGCCGGCAGGAACTTATCAGGATTAGCTTCAAGGTTTGAGGCCCGAACATTGAGCTTTAACCCCATATGTTTGAGCCCACACAGTGCGGCGTAGCTGTAGACCAGGCAGTCAAGCGCTTCGTTCGCCCTACCTGGTATCGGGTCCCAAATGCTGTAACGTTGGCCTGCAGTGACTTTATAAACAAGTCGTTCGGCCAACAGCTGGTTGAAATACCCCAAATCACGATCATCAGGAAAATGCATATAACCTGCAGCAGGCTTTCCTGGCTCGGGAGGTTCCAGATGTAATCTTCCGCGCACCACATCCTTGGCAGAGTTCACACCAATGATTATCGGACGGAAACTGGCTTTGCTTTTCGACGAAGGGCGCTTTGTCGGCCAGACCGGGTTACGCCTGCCACTTTGAGCAGACTCACCTTTGATCGCCCATACACGACGACCCAGGCGCTCTTTGGCAAACTCGTAGACTTTCTGGGTATGGTGCCCGCCGGAGTCCATGCATGTCGCCATGATGTTCAGACCTCGACCGTCACCCCGGCGCCAGATTTGCTTCAGGTACGCATCGAGACGCTTCCATGGTTCATCCGTTTCCAGATCGCCATAGATAACATCGTGAGAAACCGACCAGGATTCCTCATCGCGGCCCCACCCGGTGATGGTTATTTCGAAGCGGTCATCCTGCGTATCAACGCCTGCAGTTAACAACGCTACACCATCGGGAACAGAAGCCGGGAAGACTTCACGACGCGCCAGTAAGATATCAACCGGCAGTTGTTTTCCGTGGTTGGGTCTGTGTGGCAAACCCATCTGGGTATTCCACCAGGCTTGTTCTTTATCTGGATCCCCCTTCGCCTTGAGATATTTTCCCGCGATATCCGACGGTTTATCTTTCTGCCAGGGGCTAAACAGTTTTGAGGCCTGATAGCCGGCGTGGTGGTTGTCGACTGCCTCGTTGCCGCAATCCGGGCAAATCGCCCGGTAGACTGCATGCCGTGGTGATTCTGACCATTTCCAGACAGCATCCACGCTATTTTCATCATTCGCCCGCCAGACCTGATCGTACTCAAGCAACGGGGAGTGGCGTGAGCCACAGCACTCAAATGGCCGGGTCTGGTGCCAGCGAATGGTTTGTAACGCCCGGAGGCGCTCTCCTTCAGACCATCCTGCACCGCAGCACTCACAGTGGATCATGGCTGATTTTGTCAGGTGTTTATCACCCTCTTTCGGCCACTGAACGTGTTTGAAAAAATCCGGAAACTGCCGATGCCCGCAGTGCGGACAAACCACAGAGGCCCGGCGCTGATCAGATTCGGCATAGCTGTCGGCAATCCGGCTTTCGTCCTCAACGGTCGGCGAACAGGCGCGGACAGAAAGCCAGGTCAGGCCAAACGTTGCAGTTCGCTCCTCCGCCAGGGTGATCGGATCCCCCTCGCGGGTAATCGGGTATTTATCCACCTCATCCGCCAGCAGAACGCGGATAGGTCGGCGTGCCAGGTTATCCGGACTGCCGGCGCCAGCCAGCGCCAGAAATCCGCCGGTAAACGCTTTATAGAGGATGGTTTCTTTCGAACTCTTCTGTTTTGAGTCGCCGATGATTTTCCGTAGTACCGGCGTCACCCGCACCAGTGGGCTGATACGCTCTTTTGAAAACTGCTCTGCTGCCTCTTCTTTCGGCTGCAGGAGCAAAATCGGGCATGGGTCGAGGTGAGCGAAATAGCCGAACAGGTTTTCCAGCAATGCCGTTTTCATCAGCTGCGTGCAGCACATTACCGTAATGACATGCACGCCGGATTCGGTCGCCGCCAGCATCGGGCCACGGGCAATCTCTACGGTCGAGGTCTCCCAGTTACCGGAGGTGCTGCCCGCTTCTTTAGCCAGCTTTCGGTAATCATCCGCCCATTGCGGTACGCTGATACGCGGCGGCGGCATCCACCCCTTTCTGGCACTAAGCTGAAGTCGCTCAGTCTTCTGCCGGGTTAAATTCTGGTTCTCCGAGGACTGAGATATGTTTGTGGACATGTTCAATCAGCACCTCTGTCATCCTGTCCGCTGGCACGCCAAGATCAGCAGCCATCAACGGCGCCACTCTTGATGGCCAGTTGAGCCAGGCATCACGCTGTTGGCGAAAGGCGTTGAAAAGAACCTCCTCGGCTACGGTCATTTCAATGAGCTGACCATCTTTTTGCTGAAACTCTAATTTTGTCAGTAATGCTAAGTAGTTTTCTTTTACACGACGCGCTTCATCCAGCGATAACTCAGCCCCGTTCTCCAGGAGTAATTCCCTGGCAATACTTTCCAGTGACGGATCGCCCCCTTCATCCGCATTTTTATCTTTAGACGGTAACGGAATGGGATTCTTTTTAATGGGAACGACGGTATTGTCCTTACCCGTCCGGTTAATTGTTTTTCTGTATTTTTCAAGCTGGGCATTCGAGGCGCTAACATCAATGTCATCACCGGACATGATCAGCCATCCCCTGCTTTTCCACATCGTGACCGTTTTACGACTGACGCCGTGGAGCTTTGCAAAATCCGACTGGTTCATTGTTACCTCTGTGTTACCTGCACCTGTTACCCAAATCTGTTACCCATGAAGAAAGGTAACAACCCATGTAACAGATTTTTTTTGAGAAAGTTTTTTATAAACAGTGACAAACCAGAAGATGAAACAAAATGTAACTGTTACCTGTTACCCAAATTTGAAAACCTGTAGCTAGGAAAACACTGCGGCGCGCAATGCCCGTGCCTTACAAAAGTCTCAGGAAGGACCCATTTTTTGTAAGCGGATGATGAAAGCCCACATCGAGTCGGGTATTTTCAAGAGGCGCGCCACGAGCAGGTGGAGCGCTTCACTTAAAGGAAAAGATTATGACCAAAGAGCAACTCGATCTCATCGTAGCAATGCTTGCCGGACAACAAACGGCAACCGTGCATCTGTCGCTGCTGTTCGCTGAACAGGCTGGTATATCAAAGGGTTTGGTAGCCGATTCTTTTCGTCGAACGGCTGAGTTACTGGAGCAGGACGTAATGAACAGAGACACTATTGTTACAGTGCTGAACCAGATAGCAAAAGGTATTGACACTTCTACGACTGAGCACCAGAAAAATATCGAAGAGATAATTAAGAATGTCCTGCATTAATCAGTAAATGCATTAGTTCTCTCTGCGCTCTATTCAGCCACGCTGAATCAATCTTACATCCAACCGCAGAATTTGCAGATTCTGTGGTTTTCTTTTTCCTTTGTTTCGACATTTCATCACCTTGCTTATTTTGCTGTCCTGATCGCTTCTGCGATGGCACGGCTCAGCGCACCGGGCATCAATGCTTCCGCCATAGCCCGTGAGCGGTCCATGTACCCGAGCACTGGCGTTACGGGCAACGCATCGCCAAACCTCAGCAGCAGCTTAGGAGCGCGCTGTTTCCGCTTTGGTCGACGCGTACCATTTGCTGAGCGCTTAGCGCGTTTCTTTTTCGCCTTCATTGGTTTACGTCTTTGCCAAACAGCATCTACGCCATTGACCTCACCGACGAACACATTGGGCTTCGCTTTCAACTGCGACAGCTTATTGCGCGGCATGTTGCCGTACTTGTTCAGTTTGATGTTCTTCGGGTTGAGCAGTGCCTGGCTGTTCAGCTTATGCTCGCCGCCAAACTCGAATGGCTCCAGATACTCAGCGGCGATATCACGCACATAAACTTTCGCGCGGAGGTTATTCTTTCTGGCCCCCGATGAGCCCACAGCATTAACTGTGAAAGGCGTCGGCGATTCCAGCTTTCGTCCCAGCGCCACTTTTTGCGCTGCAGCGATATCCCTTACTACCGATGTCATAGCCTGCGCCGTAGCGAAAGGGATTTGCTTTTGCAACTGCTTTAGCTGCCGGGATAAATCCCTAATCGTTGCCATAAGATTCCTCCAGCATTATCGAAGCCACTCTGTAGAATGGCTCCTGTAATGCCCTACTCACACAGTTGCAAAACACCATGCTCAAGCGAATCAGAATAGGCAATCAAACCGTGATACTCCGGGATGGTGCTACCGTCTTCAGCTTCAAACTCAGGAATAGTGCCGGTAGTGATGGTGTATTGCGGTTGTCCGTCCTTTTTCGCAAAGTCGGCGAGGTCTTCAATCTGTTTAGCTGTTAGAACTACTGTCATACATTCCTCTCTTTACTGTTGCGGGCAGTTAGCCTGCACTGATTTGTTGTGCGCCAGAATGTCGCGCTTTGTCTGGCGGTCGAGAACATCGATATCGTGGTCAGTCAGGTAGATGATGCGCACCCAGCTGCAGGCAGTATCGATGACTTCAGGTTTTGCGGGTAAATCTTTCGCGCAGCTCGCGATCAACATCGTCATCAGGCATATGGCTAACAGTCTGCTGTACATTGCTGGCCTCTTTAGTTGCTTGCGCCTTCCGTTCTGCCACGGCGACGTTAGCGGCGGCGTTCTCTTTGGTTCGCTGCTGCTCGGCTTTGGCTTCCGCTTTGCTGGTTCCGCGTGTGTGGCCGATGCCGAACGCTCCAGCAATGGCGCCTAGGATGACAACCACCAGTCCGGCAATAATTTCTAAGCTCATCGTTCATCCCTTACTGATTGCGAAACTTTTCCAACCATCTGGCTATGCGCACCTACCTCAGAAATTCCAATACCGCTGATACCGATGTATTCCTGTCCGGTCTGCTTATCCTGAATGAGGTAGACACCTCGCCAGCTCCCATATGCAAGCTCATCACGAAATTCAGACATTTTTGTCACTCTGATGCGGTCAGCATCCGAAGAAAGTTGAGAGGAAACAACCATCGTTGATTTGGCTGGCTCTGGCCCGGAGTCACATGCTGAAAGAAGAAGAACCGAAATAACTACAAACAGTCTCAATTGCATGTCACACCACCAGTACGGCTTTTGCCTGATTGAAGCGGCGACGGCGGTCATCAAGACCGTTTTTACCGCCGTTGATGATGATCGTGATACGTTCAACATCGCCGGAATACACAAGGCATCCGCTGGTAGCAAAGAACCATGCAGCGGAGCGTGCGGCATTTTCGTCCTGCTCCAGCAGCTCAGGCTGGGTAACAAGGTCAAGCTTCAGCGCCTGTCCGCAGCTGCGATAGTTGCTCAAGCCCGTAACTTGTTTCAGGCCGCGACCGCGATATTTCCAGCCATCACCGGCAACCTGATTACCGAGATTCTTTTTTCCCCACTCGCCCCCATACACCAGATTCGCGATTGCTCGCTGATTAGCTGGTTGCGTTGCCGTTCTGCCGAGTGCGGCGGCCTGCTGGGCGGTGATACGGTGTTTACCGAACGTAGGCACAAGGCTATCTGCTGCATAGTTCAGATTTTCCACCAGCCGGGTAAAGCCTCCCGATTCATGCCCCATCTGGGCAATGAACATCGCCTGATCGAGTGGAGCTGTGATACCGAATTCTTTCATCGCAGCATCAATGTGGGGAAACCAGCGCGCAGCTAACCCGGCGCTGATACCGGCCGCCTTCTGGAATTGTGATTTATTCATCAGTGCCTCAGTGCATCAACCAGTCGCGCCACATTCCCCCTGAACCAGAGAACCGCGCCGCAGATAAGAATGTTCGCTAGTACCACCAGCCAGTGGGATGACTCGTACAAGCCAAACAGGAAACGGAAAGGGATGCTGGCATAAACCAGCACAGTGAAGTAAGCCATCAGCGATATCATGGGGCGGTGTCTTGAACCGTCGCGTCGGTAGAACATCAACGCAACAACAATTACAGCGCAGATCACCGCATTGATGATTGCGCTCGGATCACTTGTTACCATTGCTTGTCCCTCCTCCACGTAAGCGAGAGAGAATCCCAAACAGGCTACCCAGGTCCTGACTGTTTACGAAAGTCAGCAATTTAATGGCTATAGCTGCAACGATTACGGCGCCGAGTGCATCAAGCGGCCTGTCGTTGTAACCAGTCCACTTTGAGAAGTACGACCCCAGCAGAGGAGCACCAATCACACCGAATATGAATGAAGTGATGAAATAGCTCACCAGCTTTATGCGGCTAATATTCACCGCCGTTGCGACATAGAACACCGCACCAGCAAACGCACCAAATACCACGCCGTAATCAATACCAGTTGCCAGGCCGAATAGGCTGGCGCCGAACAGTCCACCAGCCGCTATCGTTGTGGCAGAAACAGGATCGGACATTTAGCCCCCTCTATTGCTGTGAGTCCTCTCAGTGCGAGGGGAAATTAGAAAGGCCGCCAGATGGATTAACGACAAAGCACAGAGTGAATGACGTTCTGGCGGCACAAATGAAAAAAGCCATGCAAATGCATGGCCTTGTGATTTGAATCCGTTATTTACAAAATGTATTCGAGACAGTATCTTTCGACTTCCGGACAAAAAAACATATACCGGGACAAAATCTAAATGTAACTGCCTTGCCTGCATGAAACCATGCGGGCTTTTTTTTTGCCCAAAGAAAAAGCCCACCGAAGTGGGCCTTACAGCTATCATCATTTTTTATTAGGTGTGGTGCCGGGTGCCTCCCGGTAAGTCGCCGCCAGTCCACAGACGACTCGCAATGCGCAAAAAAACATATCAGACTGGCAATGCCCCTCCGCATAGGGGGATTCACCACATTAACAATTTATTATCAAATTGTTTTGCAGTCAAATACCACTCTCATGCCATATGATTAAAGAGGTCATCCGTAAAAAAAAGCCTGCAGCGAGCAGGCGAAAGTATGTTTAGTACAAATAAATGTGAATGTTCGTGAAGCCGAATTGCTTCGGAAGACCGTTGGCTTGTCATACCGTGGTCTGCGGCCTTTTAACTCCATCTCTGGCTGACAACTTCCGCCCCGGTCTGGAGGTTGACCAGGTAACTTCACGGCAACTTTTTACCTTAAATTAACAAATATGGAACCTACCGTTTTTGGTTGGTTTAAGTTGCAATACGACGATGTGACAGGGGTACTGATGCAATGCATCTCGCGAATACCCCTGTCGTATCGCCGGAAAGCAAAAACCCCGCGCTGGCGGGGTTCTCGTTATATTCAAATTGTCGCTTTTTGTCGCTGCCGAGTGGCGCAGCTCTGCCAAGCATGAAGGAATTATCTAATTTTTAGACCTGAAATCAACTGATAATTGAAAAATAAGCACGATTTGCTAAATACGGTGTTATGCATTCTGGGTAGAGAGCCATTCTCTACGCCTTACCATGCACTTCTGGATGTACTCGGTCAGCTCTACGGCCGTAAGCTTCATCAGGTCTTCAGGGCGTGTCACCACGTATCCGCACCACCGCAACATTGAGGTGAATTCGTCCTTAGTGGCGCAGAATTGATTTGGGCCTATCAGCTGGCTTTCCACCACCTGATTTGCCTCAATCGTTTGCAGCAACTGGTAGCGTCCCGGCGCGGAAAGAGTAACTGATTTTTGTTGAGCGGGAATCAGTTCACCCTCAAGCGTTACGCGTGCAGCGATTGAAAGCGCTTCGGTGAACTGCTCTTCGCTGATTTCCTTATAGCTGCAACCAAAGTGAGATTTCAGCGACGACCACATCGTGATAATGGCTCGCGCCTGATTTTCCTTCGGTAACGCATGTCCACGAGTCAGAACTAACTGCTTTATAGCTTCTTGCTGATCGGCGGTGATTTTACCTGGTAGCGTTTTCACGGCTTTTCGAGGTTTTTTGATTTCGCCCTTCGTCCAGTATTCGTAAAGAACATCATCGCATTCTTCCTGGTACTGAATTACCTTTTCTCGGATTTCCTGGCGAACTTTGTTGGGGTTAATACTGGAAAGCCAAGCTGCAAACTTACGAAAAGCAAGGCATGTCATCGCTTGCTTACCACCAGCGGAAGGTATTTCGATTTCCGAAACACCTTTAGCAAACCTCTGTTTTAACTTAACAAACTGAGCAGCCCACACCATACCCATACCTTCAACGACTGGTTTCATCGGTACGTAAGGTTCATTGTTGAAGCTAACCATAAAAAGATTTGAGCCATGAAAAGGCACGTTGATTGTACGATCTGCTATTGCTAAACTTGTCATGTCAATATTCCTAGGTGGTTTGTTGATACCGAAGCCCTGACTATCGCAAGTAGTTGGGGCTTCAACTTTTAAGCAGTGCTCCGACCTTCTTTCTTCAGGCTTTCCATCACCCTCCGATAAATTTCTGAATTTGCTGAGCATCCATTTTCCTCCGCCACCCTCCTTATCAAGTCGAGATCTTTTTGCGGCCATCGCAGGTTAAACTGCGGTAGTTTACGTGCTCCTATCATCCCACCTCCGTTATATTACCGTGCTACCATTGAAAGCGTACTATCACCGTTCTACTATGTCAAAAAATTTATGAGGAGTAGGCATGGCCAGAACAGACCCGCAATTTAATGTGCGTATGCCAGCAAAGATAAAACAACAACTTACTGAGTTAGCTGCCGAAAACCATCGCTCAATCAACGCTGAAATAATTGCTGCGATTCAGCGCTGGTTAGAGATTCATAATAATAACAAGACTAGTCCCGTATCGATTCAAGCTGTAGCTGAGCGGGTAAAAGAACTTCAGTCCATGGTGGATGCAATAGCTTCAGTCTCGCTTACCTTTATTAATAAGCCAGAGCTTAATTCGCCCCCTTCGGATGAGGTGGCGCCAGGGAATCACATTCGCAAAAATAGCAACAAAACAGATAAAAAATAACATGCGCATCAAATAATTACTCATGGGGATAAGTTAATGGAATTAATGTATTACTCAATTATCGTGGCGGTATTGTTCATCGTTGTTCTAGGCATGCTCGTGGTTAGCATAATAAAATTAAAATCAGCTAAAGCTGATTCTGCTGAAAAGTCTGCTCGCCTTGAACGTTACGCAACAATTGCCGATGCTGAAGCCGAAGCAAATCGCATTGTGAGTATCGCCAAACAAGCCGCACAAGAGCTCGAAGCTGATTCACAGAGAATTTTGGATGAAGCGAAAGTTGAAGCGGCCAGTACAATAGTTGCCAGTAATGCTGATGCAAAATCTATTACCTTACGCGCAGAAGATCTTTTGTCTGATGCTCGCATTGCATCCAGGCGCATGAATGCCGAGGCGCTGGCCTCTGTAGAAACACAAAAAGCCAAACGCGCAGAAATTGAACAACAGATCGACGAACTACGCAACTCCTACCGCGAGAAAAAAATAACTTACGATGAATTGGAAGAAGCCCTGTCAATTTATAGAGATGATATGGAATTTGCCGACATGGGTTTCTATGCACCACACTTTGATTTTGATACTTCGACTAGTTTTCAGGATGCGATCAAAGCATGTCGTGATCGACAAAAAAACCTGCTGCGTGACAAAACTAAATTTGGTGCAATTCACTGCCCAACCGAATGGACGGTAGGTGGTTCCAAAAGTGAAGGTCGTAAAATGACCACTCGCGGAATTCAAATGACAGCCCGAGCATTCAATAGTGAATGTGATGCAGCTATTGCAAACTGCACATTCAAAAACGTGCATCAGATGGAGCAAAGAATCTATAAAGCATTCGATGCACTGAATAAGATGAATGAAGTTAACCAGATTTATATCAATCGCGCATTTTTAGATATGAAAATTGATGAACTACACCTTACCCATGAATATCGCCTGAGAAAACAAGAAGAACGCGAAGAGCAGCGAGAAATCCGCGCTCAGATGGCTGAGGAAAAACGAGCGCAAGCTGAAATCGAACGCGCACTTCGTGAAGCTGAGGAAGAAGAGCGTCGCGCCACAAAAGCCTTGGATAGAGCCCGTAAAGAAATGGAGTCGAAGCTAGCCCAAATGACTGCCGAGCAAGCTGCAAAGCACCAAGAAAAAGTTATGGAATTGGAAAATGCCCTCGAAGAGGCGTTACTAAAAGGTCAAAAAGCGCTTTCTATGGCTCAGCAAACTAAGCGCGGACACGTTTACATTATATCTAATATTGGTTCTTTTGGTGAGGATGTTTTCAAAATTGGTATGACGCGTCGCCTTGACCCACAAGATCGTGTAGATGAACTAGGTAGCGCCTCAGTGCCTTTTTTGTTTGATGTTCATGCGATGATCTTCAGCGAGGATGCCCCCTCTATGGAAAATAAACTTCATCAGCGCTTCAATGACCAACGCACTAACCTTATTAACAGACGTAAAGAGTTTTTCAATGTAAGTCTGAATGACATCAAAAATGCCGTTTTTGAGATCGCTGGTGATGATGTGGACTTCATCGAAACGGCCACAGCCCAGCATTATCATGAGACGAAAGCTATTCTCAAGCAAAGGGCGCAAACCATTTCATCTGTTACACAAGAAATTAAGCAGCCTAAATTTGCGGAAGTTATTTAGCCCTAGATTTAACCTTTGTCAGAAGATACTTCATGACCGGAAGCAAAATGATTTGGCGCGTGAGTTTGGACTATCTGTTTACTCATTATTTAAGTGATTTTTACCCGAAAGGCAGCTAACGTTACCTGCAAAGCCCCATAAAAGCCCACTTAAGTGGGCTCTTGGACATTAATCTTCCTGGGCTTTCAGGCTTTGCCGGGCTGACAAAAATGTTTTCGCCTGAAATACCTGCAAGCACCAGTTAACACGATCCTTTGCCATCTTGAACGTCAGCCATGGAGCTGCCCGCTCCAGCTCACGGGCAATATCCGCGACTTTTTTACGAGTGGTGTAAAAACTCATCCCTACGATATAAACCGGATCCGTTATGTCGAATGCCTTTAACACACACTCCTCAACGAAATCCGCATCATCATCTCTTATAGCGGTATCTATTATGCTGGTAGTGGGTTTCGGCCATAAAATTGCGTGTGCTCTATTTAACGCATGCTGACCGCGATAACCTTCCTCCCTCGCCTGCTTAATTGCCGCAGTAAAGCGCTCAAGTGATTTATCAGACCAGCGTTCTCCTCTGATAACTCGCCAGCACTCATGGCTTCTTGGTAATCGGGGCGCAGCCTCACCGCGCATGGTATCACCCCATACGGTAAGCAATGATTTAATCCAGCCTGATTGTATGCCGGTCAAGAGTTTTGCCCGCCCCAGATAGCGCTTATGCGTAGCCAGGGCAACCTCATTAAGGGCCGCATTATGTCTACGGCGTTGCATTGGAGTCATGCTGTCTCTCCCCGGATCTGGCAGGTGCGTATAAAGTTTTTCAGTATGCGGTAGTCAACCAATACAGTGCCGCGATGACGGCAAAGGCGAAGCTTCATCCAGCGGTAGCGGATCCGCTCTATTGCGTCACGGCTCATGCGGTCACCTTCTTATCAATAGCAAACTGTGCCAGCGCCATAAATGCGTAGCCTTTCGCTTCCAGTTCGGTGCGGTTGATATAGCTGAATTTCTCGCCTCGCCAGGTCTTATCAAACACAGCTATGGCACCAGCGAAAAATGCGCTGGTCGGCCTTTGTTTGTCGTTGGCAGGGTTAAACCAGACAGGCAGATCGAAACCAATTCGCCCACGGATAAAGCAGACATGATCCGCGTCTTCCGGCCACCACGTTTCGCTCGTTGCGGATTTCACCAGGAAAACATAGCGGCCGCCCTTCTCTCGTTGCGCTGCTGCGTAGTTCATGATGTGAGTCATGCCAGTGATGGCTTGCTTTTCGTGGTATTGAGAGCGGCTATACGGTGGATTGCCAAAGGCTGCGCCACCGATTAAGTCCAGCATTTCCGACCAGTCCTGTGTCAGCGCATTATCTTCTGCCGTGTACCAGACAGGGCATTTTGCGTTGCTATCATCAGCGAACAGGTCCAGCATCAACGGGCCAAACATCGCATTGATACCCCAGAAAAGCGGATCCGGCGTTCGCCACTGGTCACCAACCTCTTTTAAATAATGGGATGGTGCATTGCGCTGAGTCGTGAGGGATTCGCAGTAAGAATTAGTCATGCAGCCTCCTGCGCTTTTTTCAGGGCGCGTAAGTCTGCCAGCGCTTCGAGCCTGATTGCCTTCAACTCTTCGCCTGTCCAGCGGTGCGGGGTATTGTTGTTTTCCAGCTCTTGGACGGCAGTTTCACCGTATTTCTTAACCAGCCCTGCGCGATAAGCTTCGATATTCCCGGATTTATGGGTATTACAGACGTCGCATTGAAGGTTGATGTTGATGCGGTTAAAGCGAAGGTGACCAGCGGCGGCGGTCGTCCGGTAGTGCCCGGCGTGCCATGCGTTGGCATTGTGAGTGTCGCAAGAAATGCAGCCCTCACCGTTCGCCAGAGCCGTTTCGCGGCAAATATCGTTAACCGTTCTTTGGGTGTAATCAATCCAGTGCTTGAGGGGTTTTACTGCATCTTTACGCTGACGCCAGAGAGCACGCTCTTTTTTGTGCTGCTGGCGTTGCTGTTGGTGTTCCTGAGAACGTTCTTTGGCTTTCTTTTTCTCATGCAGTTGAATAGCTAGAGCTGTTCCGTGCTCGGGGCTGCACCAGCGAATATTGGGGTAAGCGGGATAAAACCACTCATTACAGATTTTGCATTTGCGGCGAGGTAATTTCATGCTGCACCACCTGGGCGCAGATGAACAGAGACACCGCGCTCAAGGGCACGGTGTGAAATGGCGTTGCTGCGTTTTTGCGTCATCACTTTACTCCGGTGATGGCGCCATAGATTCGGTGTTCAGCCGATGTGATTATTATAAATCAGCTTGCTGTATGTGAGCTATCAATTTGGTAACTTTTGTTCGACCTTGTTATGAATCTCCCACAGGCTGATTCCGCAACTTGCGCAGAAACTGGCGAGATAGTCCAGGCCAGCCCACTCCCGAACGCCTCCGCGCGCAGCCTCGACAAAAACCGCGATTTCCTTATCGCGCCAAAGACCAAATAACCGCCAGCCGCCACCATCAGGACTTTTTACCGCGGCTATGCGCGTTAATACGCCGGTTTGATACAGCTCGGTGAAGGCTGGCTTTTTCCTCGTTATCATTCGCATAAATAACAAACCTTAGATTTGTTGATAGCAAATAGCATGTTTACGTTTTACGGATTCGAGTTTGTAAGGCATGCGTCAGACCTTAAACCGATGGCTTGTTATTCTGGCGCCCATGTCCATCTCATCCCTGATTTGATGCTCACCTTTCACCTCCTGCGGGGCAGCTGCCAATCTGGTTGCATCAAACGCAGCCTTCTCATTACTTAAAAGTTGGGCGAATACCTCCGGCGATAACGCGTTCACCACTGAATACAGGGCGGGTAGATAATCGGTGCTGTCCGTGAAATAAATCGCTGCGACGGCTTCCGATAGCGCTTCTTTTGAACCATCCGGAATCGCCGGAGAGTTGCCAGCCTCATAAGCTACGCGCATCCAGTGATAAAAAGCTTCTGTGGTAACACAGCCGCAATCAACCTCAATGACGCCGTTTTGTTGCGATAACCATTCTTCGAATTTCATGACTTACCTCCGCTGAGCATGGCGTCAGCATATTGCGTCAGTGTGTCAATTCCGTACTCGTTCTTCTCGTGCAACCAGTTGGGATAATGCGTCCAGATTTCCATGCCAAAATGTCGATAATCAGGATTTTCGCCAGGGTGCGCTGTTGCATCGAATCCAGCCGAACCAATAATTCGGATGCGGGCACTTCCCAGCAATGCGCGCCAACGTTTAGCATCCCGCTGCACATCTTCCGGCACTACCGGCGCTGGCTGCGCGTGGCGATAGAGTGGGACTTCGTTAATCCCCATCCCCTTTGTCCACATGCAGGCCATATCATTGACGAAACATAATTCTGCTTCGTCGGTGTACGCCACCGGCTCGCAGTCCATTGCGGCCAGCGCCATGCGGGCCAATGCCGAAGCCTCACCGCATTGCACATGGTCAGTCTCGATAATGTTGAGTAGTGTTTCTCGTGAAAATTCGCTCATTTCCGGTCCACCTTAATTTTGCTGAGCGCCTCAAAGTGCCTGCGCATAGTTGCCTGTACCTCTGGATGCTGCCAGTTGGTATGAATAGAGCCGTCTTCGTCGATGGTGAATTTTCCGGCGTTTTCTGTGAGAACCCTCTTGAGGCGTTGTTCGGAACTTTCGATTTTGAACATCACTCATCCTCCACCTTGATGCCAGCGGCGCGAGGAATATTTACCTCAACAATGCGCACGGTGGGCTTATACATCTCGATGGCGGTAAGCCAGTCAGCACCAGTCATCCGTTTTTCGGCGTCGCCATTAGCCCAGGTCACAGGCACTCCGATAGCCTTCATGGCAATCTCAATTTCGCCAGCAATCGCGCTCTTACCACAGCCTGTAAAACCGGCCACAGTAACCAGAACCTCGCCTTGCTTCACGGTGATGGTGCGGGACTCCAGCTCGGCGATGCGCTGGCGCAGAGCAGTAACCTCGTCGAACAACTCACAGGCAGTACGTCCCTGCTCAATCGCTTTTGTCTGCGCCTTCTCCAGCGCCTCTACCAGCTCCATGGTCTCCGCTGGGGAAAGATGCTCACCACACTCAGCGTTGATTCTGGCTCTCTGCGCCATTTCGGTGATATCAGTTGTCATGCTGCACGCTCCGTGCGGTGTGTGTGGTTTTTCCAGCGGTTCTGAGCAGCAGAGTTTTTATCCTTACGACCCATTACGTGCCTACCGGAATGCACCAGGCCGACTGAGCGGCGATTGCTTACCCTCACCCATTTCCGCAGGTACCAGTGTTTCCCACCTCTGGACAGGAGCGCTCTGGCTTTTCTGTTGCTCATGCTCATTTGGCCTCCACGCGCATCTGCTGGGCGATATCTTCCAGGATGCCATCAGCAAAAGAACGGTCGAAATCACCCTCTGGTGCATCTGCCATAAACTCGGTTGAGGTGAGAATCATGCGAGCGATATCGGCAGCGTTTTTGGCTGTGTCTTCGATAAAACCTGCATCCCAAGCAGCCAGCATCCTATTAGCAACGAAGTGTGCACCTTCAACGCGGCCATCAGCCTTAATCCCGGCTACGATGTGATCGGTGGCATGGGTTTCCAGATTCATATTCAGCGGGTAATCAGCATCAAGTTCTTCATGGATGAATTCAGCCAAATTATTTCGGCTTTCCTTCAGCACCACATTCTCCGCAGCCAGCTGCTGGTACGCTTTCGCCAGCTTCAGGAACTTCTGCTCTCTGATCGACAGCTCGCCCGCAGACTCCAGCGACTGAATGAGCTCGATTACTGTTTCAATATTCATACAGCCTCCCCTAACACCCAGCGCAGAGCATCAGCGTAATCTCCACTGGCGCCCTCGAGGGCTTTGGTTATTTCTTTGCGGGTTTTAATGCGTGGTTTCTTATCGCCCAGCACCTGACGCTGGCGACGCGCTTTTTCATGGCCGGTAGTGCCAGCAGTTGCCGCTTCGATTTCGGCTACCTTTTCCCGCTGTTCTTCGGGTTTCAGTGATGCCAGTTGACGCGCCTGGGTAACTGTTACTGTGCCGGACTCTACAGCGTCTTTGACTGCCTGAGTGGCATCCAGCAGTGATAGGGTTGCGCGTACAGTGGGGACGCTGACACCGAACATCAGCGCGAGGTCTTCCTCATCATGCCCGCGCTCCAGCGCATCAGCCATTTTTTTGGCTCTGCCCAGCGGTGTATCGGCTTGGCGGATTTCGTTTGCGCTGACCATCGCCTGAGCCATGCGTACAGCTGAACCGCGTTTAGTAACTGCCGGAACCAGCAGCGGGGTTTTACCCTCTTTTGCCAGACGGCTGTTAGCCTCCAGGGTATGACGGACACGTTGACGGCCATCGACCACACAGGACAGCCCGGTTTCAGGGTCTTTCCAGACAATAATCGGCTCCAGAACACCCTGGTCCATGATGTTCAGCACCATGGCTTCACTGAGAGGTAAGTGAATACGTTCATCGTAAAGCGGGTGGGCCTTATCAGTGACCAGATGCAATTTTTCAGGTTCAAACATCAGAACGTTGGTTTTGCCGCTGGCACCGTATGCGTCGATTGAATTCTTAGCCATGTTTACGCCCCCATTACCTGCTGAATGAATTTCTTGTGCTTGCCAAGCTCACGTATGGTTTCGCGCAACTTCTGCAGGCGGTTTAATTTTGTTTTGGCTTGCCGGATTTCTTTCGCGACTTGCGCCAGCGTCGGGATGACTGTTTCATTCTGGGGCTTGATAAGCACCGGGATTGTATTAATGAATTCCTGCGCCTGAGTGGGCTTAGACTCAACCGGCAGCACTGGCTCTTCAGTGGACTCTGGCAAGCTCCATGTAACGCCCTTTCCTGTCCCGTTCTTCACAATGCGGCCCCGCTTCTCCAGTACGCACAGTGTAGAAATCATGCCGCGAGAGTCGCGACTCAGCGCCTTACCAATATCAGCGGCGGTCATGCGGTCATTCTTGCGGAGTAGTTCCGAAACCTTCTCAAGCTCAGCATCAGGATCCAGACGCTCCGGGTGGCGTGGTGCTTTTGTCTTAGCGGTATTCTTGGCGCGTGAAACTGGTTTAGGGGTAGCGGCAACTTTCGGTTTAACTTCAGGCGTAAACGGTATTACCAGATTCCAGTAGCCGTTGGTGCTGGCTACCTTCTCAAGCTCTTCAAGTTCACGGAGCAGGTTAAGCGCTTCGATAGGCTCAATCTTCATTCGCGCCGCTATTTCTCTGGTAGTGGCTTTACCCATCGCTTTCAGGATATCAGTCAGGTTTTCCATTGCTCACCTCGTTTTTGTTAACCGCCGCAGCCCATTTTTGTTCCAGGGCCTGTCTGGCTTTTCTCTTTCCACCAGCCCAGTAACTATGCTGGATTCGGTAATGGTCGTTAGGACATTTCAGCGCACCAGAGCAGGATCCAAACGTATAATCTTTCCAGTGAAACTCAGGTGCTGCGCCGCAATCAGGGCATTTCTGTAATTTCATTAAAATCTCCTTAGCCCCTGAAACCCTTGGGAATATCTGCCTGAACTTTGCCGCTAAAACCGAGGTTGCCGCCGGTTGCGAGATTTACCGGGCACAGCTTCAGTGCCAGCTCTGGCCATTTGTTGCGTAATGTCTTCATGGTTTGAACTTTTGGGCACCAGAACTGATCGCGCTGAATGCGCTCAATCATGGTGCGAATTTGGTCGTGGCTACATCCATGCTCCTGGCGAAGCAGGCGAACCTCTTGGGCCCATGCGACAAAGTTTGGCTCTCTCGGTTTTGCCAGAGTTCCGTCGAATTCGGCGGCGCGTTCGTACATCTCGATGATGGTCGACCAGAACCAAATCGCGAGATCGAAATCGTCATCGGTAGCCAGGTTGCTGTCTTCGGTTGCATCCGGGATTTCCATCTCAGGGATGACCGTTTCACGTCCTGATTCTGCAAAGTTATCCACAGGAAGAATCTCTCCCGCGTGGTTTTTATGATCTGTATGTAGTGATCTGTTTTTAAGATCTGTATAGAGATAGGATTCGGCTTGAGAGCCGTTTCCAGGATTCGGCTCTTGGGCCGTTTCCATTCGGCTCTTGGGACGAATGCATTCGGCTTGAGAGCCGTTTCCATTACTTTCAACAACTTGCTTTGATTCGGCTCTTAAGCCGTTTCCATTCGGCTCTTGAGCCGTATCCATATCTTTCAATGGTTTATTTGAATTTCCCCCTTGCGGGAATATTTTGGCGATTAGTGCATCCTGATCGACCCGGTAATGCTTCTTCGGTGTACCGCTTACCTGTCGA
This sequence comes from Klebsiella sp. RHBSTW-00215, assembly GCF_014103785.1. Taxonomy (NCBI): domain Bacteria; kingdom Pseudomonadati; phylum Pseudomonadota; class Gammaproteobacteria; order Enterobacterales; family Enterobacteriaceae; genus Klebsiella; species Klebsiella sp. RHBSTW-00215. The sequence continues at coordinate 3,600,031 of NZ_JABXQS010000001.1, read as the reverse complement.
AGTTCTTCCTCAATAACCCCCGACAGGTACTGCTCTGTAATCTTGAACATTGCCTTTCTGACCACATCACCATCTTTAGCGCGAACCTCTTTCGCAAGCGCTGCATGCTCTTTGTAAAACCAGCCATTTTCCAGGCTCGACTTACCCGACCAGAACACCAGCTGATTGAGAATGGCCGCCAGCAAATGCTGTTGCCTGTCTCCTGCAAAGAAATCCAGATACGGTCCGGGGATCGTGATGCAGTTCCCCTGCCCCGACATGGCCTGAACAATTTCAAAGACCTGATTGTTCATTCCGAAACCTCATTGTGTTGCCGTAAAAACTCTCTCAATCCCACCCAGCCAATAGCCCCGCAGGCTTTGCGGTATGAAACATCTTTTTTAGTCGCACTGATTACCGTCACCGTGTGGCCCTTGTGCCTGTGCTGAAAGCGTGTGCCGGCCTTAGGGATGCCGTTGTTTGCACAATCTCCTTCAGAGGGCACATACGCCGGATAGGCCCGTTTCAGGCGAGCAATCAATTCAGCAGCAGACTGGTTACACATAGTCACCTCCGGAATCAGTGGTATTTCGTTACTTCAACAGCGCGATGCTGGTACGCCTTGCTGTACAGTGCTTCAATCGCGTCATCATGAGCATCAATCGCCGTTCCGATTGCATACTGAGCCGACAGCAAAGCCCGACGCTCAATCGTGTCGTAGATGCTCAGACGATGCCGAATTTCACGCGGCAGAACGCGCAGGATTGACGGAAGCAGCAGACGGATTTTTTCACGCTGCTGTTCGGTTTCACCTTTCAGCCAGCGGTGGAAGATATTCTGCTGATTGGCCCACGTTTTGCCCGGAACCAGGCGAAGCTCAGTCCCACCTGAACGCACATACTCTTCAGTAATAGCGTTGGCTGCGTATGCCTGACCGACTTCAGCAGCCCAGACCAGCAGAACCATTTCTACATGCTCGTGTTTGATTTCCATTAATCAGACTCCTTCTTGTTTCTCAGGTACATTCATCCCTACAGGCAAACCATCGGTAGTTTTGGGATAAATATCAGGGCGTAACTCATGAGGCGTAATGCTCCACTCCATAAGCTCACAAAGCTGGATTACCCGTGCGGCTGGAACTTTGGTACTTAACCAGAGCGACACCGATTGCTGCATACAACCCAGGCGCCGACCAATTTCAGCTTGAGAAAAGCGCTGGGTAATTTTGTTTCTTAATTCTTCTTTCATTCACCAAGTCTCCAAGTTAACAAGATGAAGAGTACAAGATACTCTTGTTGATGGTCAACAGTTATTTCTTGTGATGATAAATACAAGCATTCCCTGTAAAATTTACCAATGATGAAAGCTATAGAAATTTCAATGTACCGGCTTAGCAGGCTCCTGAAAGAGACGGGATGGAGTCAGGCAGAACTCGCCCGTAGAATAGGTGTGACACAGCAAACTGTGCAGCAGTGGGTTAACGGAAAATCCACTCCAAAGCCCGCCAGTATTGATAGCCTTGTAAAAGTTACAGGTCATCCACCCTACTGGTTCATGCTCCCTCCTGACGAAGGCGATCAGGTGGTGACTCCAGACGCAATGAAGCTAGGCCCAATGCAATTGGACCTGCTTAAAACCTTCAATGCGTTCCCGGAAGAAGACCAGCAGCAAATGCTGTCTGAAATGAAAGATCGCAAAGAGACAATGGATAAGACCGTTGCCCGGTGGCTTGCAGCCCAGAAGGGCAATAAAGCTTAACAAAAAGATTAGATGTTTGGGTTACGGGGTGCGGTGATTCATCATTGCAGCAACTCGTTGTTTATAAAGGATTACAATGGGCTTCTCTCTTTTTAAATTGGATGTTGGCGACGATATTGTTTCTAAATCCATTGATGCCCTCAGCAATGCCTGGCAGAAAATTGATGATAGACATCCGCTTTTGGGTTGTTTACTGATTCTTTCTTTGCCTACCATCGCTATTTACTTCATCTACACTTGGGGTAGACTCAAAACAACTGAAACCGAGTTGGATCGAAGGGCAAAAGATTCAAACGCGAAACGGAAAAGGAAAAAGGAGGGCAAAAAATGACAAACTGGCTGTATGCACTAGCTATATGCGTTGGCGTTTTGGCCTACTGGATCCTATGTCGTAAGAGTGCATTGAAGCATCAGAGGCGAGCGGTTGAAATGCTGGAAGGCTTTCTGGATGACGATAACATCTCTGAAAAAGAGAAAACGAAAATGTTTCTTAACTATCGCCTGTTCAGAAATTGGTTTGCACTGCCTTTATTTGCAGTGCTTACCCCGTTTTTCGTCATTTTTGCCCTAGCGTCCAACAAGTTTCAACCAGAGCAGTTAGCGAAGGAAAACAGTAAAGAATTTGATGAGTTTTTTGGTGTACTGATGCAAATGTATATGGCAAGAAATCCCATAATTTCAGTGTTTGTTCTCTCTGGAGTTGGGGTATCCTTAGCTATATCTTTAGTTATTGGCACTATGCTTAACAAGGCATCAAAGATTCCGAATCATACCTTGCTAGTAACCGGAATTGCGATGAAATTGCTGGCTTTGAAGCATAAATTCAGGCACGCACACTAGTAAGCATTTCTAAACCCGGTCCCCCGCGCCGGGTTTTCTTTGCCCTACTCTTCCAGCAGCTTCACCGCCAGTTCCATCACCTGAATCTGATCCAAATCCCACTTATCCAGCCCCTTTGCAATCTCCGTTCTTATCACGTCTGCTATGGCTACCCGCTTGGTTTCATGACCTTCGGCAACCATAGCAAACACGACATCCCCGACAATGCGACACATCTCCTGATAGCGCAGCTGCGCGGCTTCTTCGTAGTCCATATCCACAATCCTCTTTGACGTTTTTATGAGCATACCACGAACCCCTCCCTGCCCCATACGGTCACTCCCGCTCTGGCCGAATGGTCCCCCACCAAACAACAACAAAATACAGTTGCAACCAACAATATTTTGCAGTAGATTTAACCCATCAACACCACAACGGTGCCATAGATAAACGTTCCGCTACCCGGCGATAAGGGTCAACTAACGAGGTGTGACATGTCACATCAATCAATAGGAGCAGAAATGAAAAAGGCATCAGAAATCAGCCCAGAAACCCGCAATTTCCGAATTGCTCAGTTGATTAACCAGAAGATTTCCCAGCCAGTGTGCGACGTAACAATAGCGTTGGTTCTGGCTGGGAAGACTGAAAGTGAAATTACAGAGGCAGCAGAAATTACTGCACGTGTGATTTTAAAGACGCTCAGTAATCACCTGGAGAAAGGTGACCGAACTCTTCGTTGTGAAGGCGAATAAAGGTCTCGTCATCAAGCACCCCGAAATCACCAGACTCCCTGAGGAGGGCTTCGAATTCCCCCTCAAGGTCCAGAAGCCTTGACAGGTATTCGATTGGGGTTAGTGGCTCAGTTGTTCGGGATAAGTAGTTTTTTGCTAGCTCAAGTGCATCGAGATTAGACATGTCGAACCTCCTTCGGTCCGTAGGTGTAGGAACCGTCAGGATATACCGGGGGAAGGTTCGGCACCAATAAGAGGGTAGGAATATGAGCAGAAACGGCATTCGTTCACTGGTAATTGTTCTGGCTATCTGCCTTGTTGCCTGGTCAGCGACGATCATCAAAATTCTACATGTTACGGGGGTGTTCAATGGCTAATTTTCTGCAAAGCAACCCGATGGTTAAAGCAGCTCAAAGCAAACTCGCTATTGCGCAGTTCATTGGTAACAGTTGCATGTGGTCTGATGCCATGGCGTCAATAAAAGATATTCATGAAGCAACCAAGCACGAAGAAGACCGTATGTTTTGTGGTCGTACGGATGCGCTTTCAGGACTTCAATTTCGTGATGTTATTTTAAATTATGACCTGTACGGAGATTTAATTTCCGTAGATGCTGACTTGCTTACAGGTCAATATAAAGTAAATACCGAAGTTTCATTTTAATTATCGAATAAATGAATTAATGCCTTAAATGGCAGGTATCCACACACCTTAACGCAGGAATAAATATGGAAACCGAAACACACCACTGCTATGGCTGCGGCGGCTCCTTTGCACGCGAAGAGTTGCAATATCGCCCATTTGGTAAAGGCGCTTATCGTAAGAATGCCTATTACCGCCCTGTATGTAATGAGAAGCAAAAGAAGAAAGAAACACTTACGGCTGCAAAATCTTCATTCCGAAACTCATTACCAAAAAGACCGGCAGGATTTCAATTACGACCGGCGGCGTGGAATAAATAATTGGAGGACGAAATATGAAAGCTCTCTCTATACGCCAGCCGTGGGCGTGGCTCATCATTAACGGATACAAAGATATTGAGAACCGAAATTGGGACACGAAATACCGTGGGCCGGTACTCATTCACGCCTCAAGCAAACGGCCTACTGTGGACGAGGTAAAAGAAGCTCGTAGCATTCTGGAGAGGACGAACGGCCGAGAAGTGGCACTTATGATGCCTTCCGCCAACAACTTCCAGCTGGGCGGCATCGTTGGGGTTGTCCGCATCGACGGAACCACCCGACTCAGTGACTCGCCGTGGTTTTTCGGCCCGGTCGGAATTCAGTTGAACTACGCGAAGCCGCTGCGATTCGTACCCATGAAGGGGCGATTGAGCTTTTTCAATACGGGCCTGCGTCCACACGGTGTTTTCAATTTCCTTGTTCCTGAAGGTTATCAGGATGCGACGGAGGGAACCTTATGAGCTGCGGATATCAAGGTTATGAATTTGGTGCGCATTACCCGGATAGCCTTTGCTGCGATGGTTATCTGTGGGATTGCGACGCATACGAAGATGGCATGCTGACGAATGGTGGTGACATTCCTTGCCCTGTCTGTAATCGCAAGCAGTGGCTGGCCTTCTACCGCGATCACATCATTGAGTGCGGAATGATGCAGTCAGAGCGCAAGCGTGGACCTAAAACAGTGAAATACGGCGGTTTCCCTGAGCCCGTACGTGGTGATGCAAAGGCTATGCGCACCATCCGTCGCTGGCTGCGTCGCGGTTGGTATCAAGGCCGGAAGTTCGATGCGGAAGCGCACAAGGTGGCGGCATGAGCATCATCAAAGGCCAACTTATCAGCAGCCAGCGCTATCTGGACAGGTCGAAAGTGGCAGACAGAGCGCTGCGCTTTAAACGGTTCATAGTGGCTGTCTATCCCATCATTTTACGTGGGGTTCAGTACACCATCCTGATGGACGGGCATCACAACTACGCAGCAGCAAAGCTGGCAGGTGTAGAACCGGATTTCCGCCCGATCACTAAGAAGGTGATGAAAATCATTGGTGGAATGACTGAGCACGAGCGTGAGGCTCTATTCATTAACAACGTTACCGACAGCAATTATTACTACGTTGAAACCGGTGAAGTGGTTCAGGAACTTCTGTTGCCGGATACGTCGTGCAAGTTCCAGGCTCACGCGGGTAATCAATGGATATTTGGGGGTGCAGCATGAATATCACCGAACTTACCCCGGAGGTTGCCAGAGAGTCCGGCAGCATCCTGATTATCGTCGCCGCACGACTGGTGCGTCGTGAGTTCTTTGCTCCACTGCATAACCTCTGCGAAATGAACAAGCGTGTTGTAAGCACCCGTGAACTTCGCAATGCCATAGAGCGGGCAGAGGAATGCATGAACCGCGAGGCTCTGAAGATTGTTGATGGTCATGACAGGCTGACCAAAAAGCTCAAAGAGGCTGAGGCCCGCATTGCGGAACTGGAGCTAAGGCATCGCCAACGCGACCGCGATGACTTTATCAGAGGAATTACTCACCCTGCATCTCTATATACCGCCGATGAAGCTATGGAAGCAATTGCAGAATACGACCGTACGCACTGAACTGATTTCCAATAATCAACATTAAACCGGGGAACTGATTATAGTTTCCCGGCCATGAGGTTATTTATGGCCGATATTACTCAAGAAGATGAATGGGTGATGGAAAAGGGAATTGTAGCGAAGATGTATATGACTCCCCGGCAAATTAAATCTTACCGGGAGGGGAGATGGATCGAGGGTATTCATTATAAGAAGCACCCACCAGATCCAAAGGCTTCAGAAGGAAGGGTAACGCTTCTCTACAACTACACCAGGATTAATAGGCTTGTCGGGGAAACATAATGAATATGCCTGCTGGCGTAGAGCTGCATGGGAAAGGAATAAGAATTAGCTTTCTATATCGCGGCATACGTTGCCGCGAAGTTTTGCGGGGCTGGACTGTATCAAATAGCAATATAAAAAAAGCTGGCAATCTCCGTGCTTTAATTATGAGTGAGATTCAGCAAGGTAAATTTGACTATGCAGAGCACTTTCCTGAATCAAAGGCGCTTAAAAAATTCACCACAACACAAAAAATTAAAACCTTCGGCGAATTGTGCAAAGTTTATCTTAATGCCAAAAAGCTTGAGGTCTCAGCTGCGTCATACAGAGGCGCAGAATCACGTATAGCAACACTTTGCGCTATTGTTGGAAGTAATACGCATATTGCGGATATTCAGCATACCGACCTGTTGAATTACAGGAACGCGCTATTAACTGGTAACACCTTTAGCGATCACGCGCCCTGGCTTAAAAGAAAAGGTCGCGCTGTATCCACGGTCAACGGCCTGATGAACAACCTGACTGCGTTGCTCAAACTGGCGAACCTGAGCGGCTTTATCGAGCATACCCCTCACGAAGGTATAAAGATGCTCAAGCGCTCCAGGAGAGACCCGGATCCGCTTCTTCAGAGCGAGTTCGAGGGATTTATAAAAGCGCTAACTCCTCGGCATGCTTTGCTCTGGACTACAGCTATCTTTACGGGTCTTCGGCATGGCGAGCTAACAGCTTTAGCCTGGGAGGATGTAGATCTTGATAAGGGTGAGCTTCACGTCAGGCGTAATCAAACTAATGAGGGGCTGTTTGTGCCACCCAAAACCGAAGCGGGGAACAGAACTGTAACCCTGCTTGAGCCTGCGCTGAACGCCTTACGTGAGCAATTCAAGCTAACTGGCGCATTAAGCAAAACCGAAATCACTTTTCATCACCGAGAACATGGCTTAACTGAACAACAAAAATTGCGATTCGTGTTTATCCCGCCCAAAAACTGGCGCGGGGAAACGAAGTATTACGGCTCTCAGTCTCTGGGGTATAGTTGGGAGGCGGGATTAAAGAAGGCGGGAATCAGGAGCAGACGCCCTTACCAGTCGCGCCACACGTTCGCATGCTGGCTTTTAACTGCCGGAGCTAACCCGTCTTTCATCGCCGGGCAAATGGGCCACGAGAACGCGAAGATGGTTTATGAGATTTACTCGAAGTGGATCGGAGAGATGGACCGCAACCAGGTGGAAATGCTGAACAGTAGTTTTTCTGACGTTGTGTCCCAAGGATGCCCCAAACGCAAGGTAGTAGGCATAAAAAACGTTTAGTTTCAGTAGAATAAAATCACTTGCCGGAATATTAACTTTATTCCAACATGAATGCTCATCACGCTGCAATGGCGGCTAAATAAAAGGCAGGAGCGGATATGATTACGCTATGGGGCAGAAATAACTCGACCAATGTGAAGAAAGTGCGCTGGGTGCTGGAAGAGCTCGATCTCCCGTATCAGCAAATTCTGGCGGGACTGGAGTTCGGCCTGAACCATGACCCGGCGTATCTGGCCATGAACCCCAATGGCCTGGTGCCGCTGTTAAAAGATGAGTCCACCGACATCGTGCTTTGGGAATCGAATACTATTATTCGCTATCTGGCCGCGCAATATGGTCAGAATCGCCTGTGGGTAGAGTCGCCGGCATTGCGTGCCCAGGGTGACAAATGGATGGACTGGTCCAACGGTTCGCTCTCTCCTGCTCATCGGCCCATTTTGATGGGGCTGGTCAGAACACCGCCGGAAAAGCGCGATCCCGTCGCAATTGAAGCGGGCATTGCCGCTTGCGAGGCGCTGTTCGCCATTCTTGATGATGAACTGGCGCACCATCCGTGGCTCTCAGGAGATGCCTTCGGCTTGGGCGATATTGCCGTCGCGCCGTTCGTATACAACCTGTTGGAAAGCGTAAAAACCTGGCAACCGCGCCCGCACCTGCAGCGCTGGTATCAGCAGATTAACGAGCGTCAGGCCTGGCGCAATGTAGTGATGATCCCGGTCACCTGATTTAGCCTGCCGGACTCACCTTCAGCAGTTCGCCGTTGAACTCGTCGGTTAACACATACAGATAACCGTCGGGTCCAACGCGCACATCACGGATGCGCTTCCCGCGATCGGCCAAAATGCGTTCCTCTTCAGTGGCTTTATCGCCATCCACCTTCAATACAATCAGCGACTGATCCTTCAGCGCACCGATAAACAACCGGTGTTGCCACTGCGGGAAGGTCGTTGCGTCGTAAAAAGCCATCCCGCTCACCGCCGGAGATTTTTCCCAAACAAACAGCGGAGCTTCGGTTCCCGCCACCGCCTTGCCTTTGGCTTCCGGTATCGGCAGACCGCTGTAATTGATGCCGTGCGTCGCCAGCGGCCAGCCGTAGTTTTTCCCCTTTTGCGGGATATTAATCTCATCACCCCCGCGTGGACCGTGTTCATTCAACCACAGCGTATCGCTCCACGGATTCATCGCCATCCCCTGCGGATTACGAATACCGTAAGACCAGATTTCCGGCTTGACGCCCGGCTTACCGACAAAAGGGTTATCAGTGGGGACTTTGCCATCAGCCGTCAGACGGACCACTTTTCCCTGAAGCTTATCCAGATCCTGAGCTGTCGAACGCTGGTTATTTTCCCCAAGTCCGATAAACAGATACCCGTGGCCGTCAAACACCATCCGTCCGCCGAAATGGTTGCCGATAGAGAGTTTTGGCTGTTGGCGGAATACGACCTGGAAGTTTTCCAGGCGCTTGAGATCATCGCTTAATCGCCCATAGCCGACGGCGGTCCCCGCTTTACCATCATCGCCGCCTTCGGCATAGCTCAGCCAGACGCGTCGCGACTGGGAAAAGTCCGGCGCTAATACGACGTCCAGCAGCCCACCCTGACCGTTGGCCCATACCTGCGGAACGCCAGATAACGCCGAAGACAGCCCTTTGTTCGGTTGCCAGATCTTAAGCTCGCCGCCGCGCAGGGTTATCAGTATGCCTTTATCGTCAGGCAGAAAGGCCAGCGCCCACGGGTGTTCAAGCTGATTCAGCAACACCTCTACGCGCTCCTGGGCGGCAAAGGTTGCGGCGGGTAACAACAACGCGGTAAGGGCTATCAGGTTGACGGTCTGGCGCATGGCACTCTCCTTTTGTCAGCAATGGGATAAGGGTAGCCAGCGTGGGGAGGCGGGAAGAGATTTTTACATAACATTAATCAGGGGGAGCAGGCTCCCCCTTATCTCAGGCAGGGTGAATAGGCGCAGAATCATTCAATTTATGAATATTTAGCGTCAATACTGCCAGGCAGCGTTCCAGCTTATCTACGTTAATCGCAATGTAGGATGGGCAATCATGATGCCCGGTCATCAGGCATACCGCCGCAGAGGCGATGGCTTCACCCGCAAGTCGCAGGGCTTCCTTCTCCTCCGGCGCGATGGCGTGCTGCAAGCGCGGAGCGCGTTCACGCATTTCATGACACAGTTCAAACAGGTTATCACGCAGATGGTCATTTTCGCTGACCGACATATAGCCTTTCGCTTTTCGCAACTGCAAATAAGCATCAAGATCAATATTGGCATTAATCAGCTTATTCATAAGGTTACGATATAGTTTGTCAACAGTCATCATAGCTCCTCCTCTGTCGTCCTTTACCATAACTATAATATGGTCATTTTTCGTACAAAACGATGAGAGAGATCAATAAATACCAGTCCATTAACATCATTTACAATGTTACAACGATAGGTAAAATCCTTCCCTGCGTTCAGACAGCCCCCAAAGCAAAAAACAATAAAAATGTTATACGCTCTCATAAAAATACAATTTTCAATCTGGCGATGAACAATCATTTATTGCAGCAATGATCACAAAACAGCGTAATGCTTATTGCCTGAAAAGCCTGCCGGGTGTCATATCATGCCAATAAATGTATTACGTATAACATTCAAAAACAACAGCAAGCAGCTCGATCCTGTTTGCAACCTTTATCTCTATCGCTTGAAGGAACTGAAATGATTACGCCCGGCAAAAGAAACTATATCTTGTTGAGTCTTTTCGATTTCCTCTATCTGTTCGCCTGGTCATCGACCATGGCGTTTTTTGTTATCTGGACCACTCAACACCTCGGGATTAGTGCGACCAAAACCGGCCTGCTCTATTCGGTCAATGCCTTTATCGCCTTGCTGATGCAGCCCTTCTTCGGTTTTATTTCCGACAAGTTTGGCCTGAAAAAGCGGCTGATCTGGATCCTGGTCGCAATGCTGCTGCCGGTTGGCCCGTTCTTTATCTATTTATATGCGCCGCTACTGGTACACAGCTTCTGGCTAGGGGCACTGCTTGGCGGGGTATACCTGGGGATTATTTTCAACTCCGGCTGCGGGGTGATTGATTCGTATATCGATAAAATCTCGCGCCGCTATCAGTTCGAATATGGTCGCGTGCGGATGTGGGGATCGTTAGGCTGGGCGGCTGCAGCGTGGATCGTCGGCAAATATATCGACAGCAATCCGAACCTTGCTTTCTGGCTGGCCAGCTTCGCCATCGTTATCGCGGCAATCTGTTTTATGCTGACTAAGGTCGAATTGACCGAAGCGGAAATGCAAAAAACCAGCGCGTTGAAAGTTTCGCATGCCCTGGAACTGGCGAAGAACGGTCAGTTCTGGATGCTGTTGGTGTTTACCCTTTTTGTTACGCAAATCTACGACACCTATGACCAGCAGTTCGCTCAATACTTTTCTCTGCAGTTTCCGACGCCGGAAGAAGGCAACCGTTGGTACGGGATTCTGGCTTCCATTCAGGTGTGCGGCGAAACGCTGTTTTTATGCCTGATGCCGTGGTTTGTTAACCGCACCGGCGCGAAGTGGGCGTTGATCATTGCCGGGCTGATTATGTCAGTGCGTATCGTCGGCTCTGCTATCCCGCTTGGTCCGGTGTGGATCGGCGCAGTCAAAATGATGCATGCGCTGGAAAAACCGCTGATTCTGGTTTCGGTGTTTAAATTTATCGCCGCCAACTTCGACAACAAGCTGTCATCGACGGTCTACCTGCTGGTGCTGTTTGTTGCCTCTATCGCCACCGCGATTTACTCACCATTGGCGGGATATTTGTACGACACCATTGGCTTTGCGCACACGTATTACATTCTGGGCGGCATCGCCGGGCTGTTTACACTGATCTCGATATTTACCCTTCGCGATAACCGGGAGCCGACTTCCCCCGGAACAGCGCCAGGTACAGGGGTGACGCAAGCGCAGTAATTTTCGCGCCCGGGATATTCTCCCGGGCTTTTTCATCATTAAGCATGTCGTTGCTATACTCTTTTCCCCAAAGATCTGTAAAATCCCTGCCCTGACCATTCCAATAATTGAACACTTTTTAAGCTATGAGCAATGTCACCCATCAGCCGAAAATCGGCTTTGTCTCTCTGGGCTGCCCGAAAAATCTCGTGGACTCAGAACGTATCCTGACCGAACTGCGCACCGAAGGGTATGACGTGGTTCCAACCTACGATAACGCCGATATGGTTATCGTAAACACCTGCGGCTTTATTGATAGCGCCGTGCAGGAGTCGCTGGAAGCGATTGGCGAAGCGCTGAAAGAAAACGGCAAAGTGATTGTCACCGGTTGCCTGGGCGCGAAAGAAGATCAGATCCGTGAAGTCCATCCGAAGGTGCTGGAAATTACCGGCCCGCACAGCTACGAGCAGGTGCTGGAACACGTCCACCACTACGCGCCGAAGCCAAAACATAACCCGTTCCTGAGCCTGGTGCCGGAACAGGGTGTTAAGCTGACGCCGCGTCATTACGCCTATTTAAAAATTTCTGAAGGCTGCAACCATCGCTGCACCTTCTGCATTATCCCGTCAATGCGCGGCGACCTGGTCAGCCGTCCGATTGGTGAAGTGCTGGCGGAAGCCAAACGCCTGGCCGATGCCGGGGTCAAAGAGCTGCTGGTGATTTCTCAGGACACCTCCGCCTACGGCGTTGATGTCAAGCATCGCAGCGGCTTCCATAACGGTATGCCGGTGAAAACCAACATGGTAAGCCTGTGCGAAGAGCTGGCTAAGCTCGGTATCTGGGTGCGCCTGCACTACGTCTACCCGTATCCGCATGTTGATGATGTCATCCCGCTGATGGCGGAAGGCAAAATTCTGCCGTATCTGGATATCCCGCTACAGCACGCCAGCCCGCGTATTCTCAAAATGATGAAACGCCCTGGCTCCGCTGACCGTCAGCTGGCGCGTATCAAACAGTGGCGCGAAGTCTGCCCTGAGCTGACCCTGCGCTCGACCTTTATCGTCGGCTTCCCGGGCGAAACGGAAGAAGATTTCCAGATGCTGCTCGACTTCCTGAAAGAGGCCCGTCTCGACCGCGTTGGCTGCTTCAAATACAGCCCGGTGGAAGGTGCGACCGCTAACGAACTGGCGGACCAGGTGCCAGAAGAGGTTAAAGAAGAGCGCTGGAACCGCTTTATGCAACTTCAACAGCAGATCTCCGCCGAGCGCCTGCAAGAAAAAGTGGGCCGCGAAATTATGGTCCTGATCGATGAAGTTGATGAAGAAGGCGCGATTGGCCGCAGCATGGCGGATGCTCCGGAAATCGACGGCGCGGTCTACCTGAATGGCGAAAGCAAAGTTAAACCGGGTGACGTTGTGCGGGTGAAAGTCGAACACGCCGATGAATACGACCTGTGGGGCAGCCGGGTTTAATTCCTTCCTCTGAATGTATCCCGGATTGCGGCGCTAACGCACCTTATCCGGGCAACAAAACCCTCGAACGCCTACCCCTTTATCTTCGGATCCAGCGCATCGCGCAGGCCGTCCCCTAGCAGATTAAACGCCAGTACCGTCAGGAAAATGGCGATCGCCGGGAACAGCGCCACGTGCGGAGCCATCACCATATCCGCTCGCGCCTCATTCAGCATCGCGCCCCACTCAGGGGTCGGCGGCTGCGCGCCAAGCCCTAGAAATGAAAGGCTGGCGGCGGAGATAATGGATACCCCGATGCGCATGGTGAAATAGACCACAATCGACGATACCGTGCCGGGCAAGATATGGCTAAACAGAATATTAGCGTCGCTGGCGCCGATGCTGCGCGCCGACTCAATAAAGGTTTGCTGCTTGAGCACCAGCGTGTTGCCGCGCACCAGACGGGCAAACGCCGGGATTGAAAAGATCGCCACCGCAATGATGACGTTCGACATCCCGCTGCCCATCACTGCCACGACGGCGATCGCCAGCAGAATACCGGGGAACGCAAACAGCACGTCGCAGATGCGCATAATGATGCGATCCCACCAGCCTTCGTAATATCCGGCCAACAGTCCGAGCACGGTGCCAATGACCGCGCCGATCAATACCGCGAACACCCCGGCAGCCAGCGAGATCTGCGCCCCTACCAGCACCCGACTAAAAATATCCCGCCCTAATGAATCGACACCGAACCAGTGCATCATTGACGGACCGTCGTTAAGCCGATCGTAATCAAAGTAGTTTTCCGCGTCGAACGGCGCAATCCACGGCGCAACGACCGCAACCGCAATCAGCAGCAGAACAAATATCCCCGCTCCCATCGCCACCGGCTGGCGACGAAAACGTCGCCAGAACTCATGCCACGGCGTGCGTATCTGCCCGGGTTTAATCCCCGGCATCGCGTTGATAACCGCTTGTCTTCTCCAGTTGAGCAATCGCACCTTACTTGTACCTGATAGCCGGGTTAATGGCGGCATAGAGTACATCCACCACTAAATTGATAAGAATAAACTCCAGCGAAAACAGCAGCACTTCCGCCTGAATCACCGGATAGTCGCGCATCTCGACGGAGTCCACCAGCAAACGCCCAAGCCCAGGCCAGTTAAAGACCTTCTCCACCACGATTGAACCACCGAGCAGAAAGCCGAACTGTAACCCCATCATGGTGACCACCGGGATCATCGCATTGCGCAGGCCGTGCTTAAGCACCACCAGCGTCTCACTAACCCCTTTCGCCCGGGCAGTGCGCATGTAGTCTTCATGCAGAACATCGACGAACGAGGCGCGGGTAAAGCGCGCCATCACCGCCGCTACCGCCGCTCCGAGCGTCAACGAAGGCAAAATATAGTGCCGCCAGCTGTCGGCGCCCACCGTCGGCAGCCAGCCCAGTTCAACGGAAAACACCTGCATCAGCAGCATGCCGAGCGCAAACGCCGGGAATGAGATCCCGGTCACCGCCAGCGCCATGCCTAAACGATCCGGCCAGCGGTTACGCCAGACTGCCGCCACAATTCCCGCCGCCATACCAAACACCACCGCCCAACTCATGCTGGCGAGCGTTAGCCAGAACGTCGGCATAAACCGGCTGGCGATTTCGCTGCTTACCGGACGGCGCGAAGCCATCGAGGTGCCGAAATCTCCCTGCAAAATATTGGTGATATAGTGCCAGAACTGCACGTACAGCGGCTGATCGAGCCCCAGTTGCTGGCGGACCATTCCAACCACCTGCGCATCGGCTTCCGGCCCGGCAATTAGCCGCGCCGGATCGCCGGGCAGCATATGCACGAACAGAAACACCAACACCGCCACAATCAGCAGCGTAGGGATCAGCCCCAGCAGGCGTTTAATCACATAATTGAGCATGCTTCTCCTTGCGTGAAGTCCCCGCGGCCTGCGCCCGGGGAGATATACCCGTCATACTTCAAGTTTCAGGTGCGTTGGCTGCACTCGTTCACCCCAGTCACATAGTTATCTATGCTCCTGGGGACTCACGAGCTTGCCGCGTGATTCGGCCTGCGGCCTCACCCCTTTGGGGCCAGCGCAGGCGCTGTTCAAAACGGTTAACCGTTTTGTCCTGTAACTCGAATTATTTAGGGTATACAGTTCTCTACTTAAGATCCGCCTGTTCAAAGCTAAACCCGGTATCCGGCTGGATATAAAAACCAGTCAGGTTTTTACTGTGCGCTGAGACCAGTTTTTCCACCACCAGCGGCACCCACGGCGACTCTTTCCAGATAGTATCCTGCGCGTCTTTATACAGCCGCGTTTTTTCCTTCACGTCGGTCGTTTTCAACGCCTCGTTGAGGTCTTTATCGACCTGAGGATTGCTGTAGAAAGCCGTGTTGAACAGGGTCGGCGGCCAGTTTTGCGAGGCAAACAGCGGCGACAGCGCCCAATCGGCTTCACCGGTTGAGGCCGTCCAGCCGGTATAGAACATCCGCACGCCGCTCTCTTTCTGCCCTTTACCTTCCACTTCCGCTGCGCGCTGGCCCGCATCCATCGCCGTCAGCTGCGCCTTGATGCCCACCTGCGCCAGCTGCTGCTGGGTAAATTGCAGCACTTTCTGCGCCGTGCTGTGATTATGCGACGACCACAGGGTGGTGTTGAAACCGTTAGGATATCCCGCTTCTTTCAGCAGCTCACGCGCTTTAGCCGGGTCATACGGCCACGCGGTGTAGCTTTCAGCATAGGCAATAGAGGGCGGCACCACGCCGGTCGCCGGGGTGGCATAGCCCGCAAAGGCCACTTTCACCAGCGCCTGACGGTTGATGGCGTAGTTAATCGCTTCGCGCACTTTCGGATTATCAAACGGTTTTTGCGTCACGTTCATGCTGATATAGCGCTGCATAATTGACGGGCTGGCCACCAGCTCCAGCTTGCTGTTTTTCTCCAGCAGCGGCGCCTGCTCGTAAGGGATCGGGAAAGCAAATTGCGCTTCACCGGTCTGCAACATTGCCGCACGGGTATTGTTATCCACCACCGGACGCCAGGTAATGGAATCCAGCTTCGGCAACCCCTGCTGCCAGTAACCGGCGAACTTCGTCACTTTAACAAAATCGGTCTGGTTCCAGGTATCGAGCTGATAAGGCCCGGTACCCACCGGATGAAAACCAATCTCTTTACCGTATTTCTTCAGCGCTGCCGGGGAAATCATCGCCGTCGCCGGGTGGGCCAGGATATTGATAAACGCGGAGAAAGGCTGTTTAAGCGTGATTTTCACCGTTGTCGGATCTACAGCTTCGGTGCTGGCGATATTTTTATACAGGTTATAGCGCTTGAGATGATTTTCCGGATTGCTGGCGCGATCGAGGTTAGCCTTCACCGCTTCGGCATTAAACTCGGTACCGTCCTGGAACTTCACGCCCGGATGCAGCTTAACGGTATACACAAGCCCGTCCGGGGAAACGGTGTAGCTCTCCGCCAGCACATTCTGCAATTTCATCTCTTTATCAAGGCCAAATAGCCCTTGATAGAAGGACTTAGCCACCGCCTGCGACAGCGTGTCGTTAGCATCGTATGGGTCGAGGGTCGTGAAGTTAGAACCGACCGCTACCACTATATCTTTTGCGGCAAAGGCCGGAGTTGTCGCCAGCGCCGAAGCGACGCCCAGCGCCAACAGCCATTTGCCTGAAACGCGTTGAGTCATGTTGTTCTCCTGAAATGCTGCGTTATTGGTGTCGTTGTTATCGTGCCAGTACGTCAGCGGCGGGTTCTCTGGCGACAAAATGTCCCGGGCCTACCTGTTGTAACGGCGTACTGATCCCCTCTTCTCCCCGCTTGTAGATATTGCCCGGCAGCTCGTCAGAGAGCAGCACGCGCTGCGGGTGACGATGCGCCGGGTCGGCAACCGGTACGGCAGCCATCAATTTACGGGTATAGGGGTGCTGCGGGTTTTCGAACACGGCGCGCCGCGGGCCAATCTCAACAATCCGCCCGCGATACATCACCGCCACGCGGTGGCTGATGCGTTCAACCACCGCCATGTCGTGGGAAATAAACAGAAACGCGATGCCCATTTCGCGCTGTAAATCGAGCATCAAGTTGATGATTTGCGCGCGAATCGACACGTCCAGCGCCGATACCGATTCGTCGGCGATAACCACCTTTGGATTGAGCGCCAGCGCGCGGGCAATACAGATGCGCTGCCGCTGGCCGCCGGAAAACTCGTGTGGATAGCGCCATGCGTGCTCCGGCTCCAGCCCGACGCGCTCCAGCAGCCAGGCCACTCGCTCTCTCGCGGCATCACCTTCCAGCAGCCGATGCACGCGCAGCGGCTCCATAATCGAATACCCCACCGTTTGCCGTGGGTCGAGAGAAGCGTAAGGATCCTGGAAGATAAACTGAATATCACGGCGCAGCGCCTGAAGCTTACTGCCTGCCAGCGTATCAATACGCTGACCGTTAAACGTAATACTCCCACCCTGGGTTTCCACTAGCCGCAGCAACGCCCGCCCGGTGGTAGATTTACCACAACCGGACTCGCCCACCAGGCTTAAGGTTTCGCCAGGCCATAAATCAAAGCTGACTTTTTGCACCGCATGTACCTCGCGGGTAACGCGGTTGAGAATGCCGCTGCGTAGCGGAAAGCGCGCCACCAGATCGCGGACTTTAAGAATGGGTTCTCCAGCAACAACGGTATTCAGACCCTCTTCCGGCGCGCTTTGGTTGAAGAGTGGGAAGCGACGCGGCAAATCGCTGCCGCGCATCGCACCCAATCGCGGTACCGCCGCCAGCAGCGCCTGGGTATAGGGGTGTTTTGGCGCACGGAAAATCTCTTCGACGCTGCCTGTTTCCACCGCCTCACCGCGATACATCACCAGCACCCGGTCGGCAATATCGGCGACCACGCCCATATCGTGGGTAATAAAGATAACGCCCATCGCCATCTCTTTTTGCAGGACGGCAATCAGCTGTAAAATCTGCGCCTGGATAGTCACATCCAGCGCGGTCGTGGGTTCGTCGGCAATCAGCACCGCCGGACGGCACGACAGCGCCATGGCGATCATCACGCGCTGACGCATCCCACCGGAAAGCTGATGCGGATAACGCGACAGCATCGCTTCAGCTTCCGGGATCCGCACCTGATCGAGCATCTTTTTGGCCTCACGCAGCGCCTCATCATGCTTTAACCCCTGATGCAATCGTATTGATTCAGCGATCTGCTCACCGATGGTGAACACCGGGTTCAGCGAGGTCATCGGCTCCTGAAAAATCATCGCCATATCCGCACCGCGCACGCTGCGCATATCGGCATCAGACTGTTCGCTAAGTTCAATCACCTGCCGATTGCGGCGACGTAGCAGCAGTTGATCGCTGCGCACTTCGCTGGTCGCCGAATCAAGCAGACGCATCAGCGCCAGCGACGTTACCGATTTACCCGATCCAGACTCACCGACAATCGCCAGCGTCTCGCCGCGCCGTAGTGTGAACGAGAGGTGACGAACGGCAGAAAAAGCCTGCTGCTGCTGAGTAAACGAAACGTTCAGATCGCGTACCAGCAGAACATCATTAGCATCGATTTCCAGACTATGCGGCAACGCCCTTTCCTCTTATTCGCGATAAATTCCAATCGTGGGCGTATCGCCCGCGTAGCACCAGGCACGGTACATACCTTCGCTATTAAATGGCAATACTACGTTGCCTTCTCTGTCGACCGCAATCAGACCGCCGCTGCCGCCCAGCGCCGGGAGTTTCTCCATCACCACCCGCTCGCACGCGTCGTGCAAACTGAGATTGCTGTACTCCATCAGCGCCGAAATATCATAGGCTGCCAGGGTGCGCATAAACACCTCGCCGGTACCGGTACAAGAGACGGCAACGCTGGCGTTATTGGCATAGCAGCCAGCTCCCGGCAGCGGGCTATCGCCGACGCGTCCCGGCAGCTTATTGGTCATTCCGCCGGTGGAGGTTGCCGCCGCGAGATTACCCGCCAGATCCAGCGCCACCGCGCCGACGGTGCCCATTTTATGCCTCTCATCCAACGGGGCAGCATGGTGATCGAGCACGATATCATCGCCCTCCTGCGCCTGACGTAGCTGCAACAGGCGCTCAGGAGTCGAAAACAGGGCGTTATCCACCCGCTTCATACCGTGGGAAGCGGCAAAATCTTCTGCGCCCTCACCAATCATCAGCACATGCGGGCTTTGCTCCAGCACCAGACGCGCCGCCAGCACCGGATTACGTAAATGCTTAACTCCGGCCACCGCTCCCGCCTGTAAACTGTAACCATCCATGACGCAGGCATCGAGTTCATGAGTGGTATCGCGGGTAAATACGGAGCCTATACCGGCGTTAAATAACGGACACTCCTCCAGCAGTCGCACCGCTTCGGTTACCGCATCCAGCGCGCTGGCCCCGGCCGCCAGCATTTTTTGCCCGCTATCGACAATCGCCGACAGCGCCGCCACGTACTCCCGCTCGCGTTCCGGCGTCAACTGCGCGCGGGTAATTGCCCCGGCGCCGCCATGAATTGCTATAACCGCCTTGCCCATTACGCCATTCCTTAACGATAAAGTGTATATACACACCATCATTCGAGATGCATCGAGGCGGCAAGAGAAGAAATCCCCGGGAGCATAGATAACTATGTGACTGGGGTTTCTGAGCACAGCCAACAAAGAGGCAGCTTGAAGGATAACGTGTATAAATATCATTATCTTGCTGACTGTCCTATACCATTTTTGAATATAGAAAGAGCAGGCGGTGATGTAAAGCTTGTACCCAGGTGGGATATAGCCTGCTTCTCTTTTCTGCCATATACCCGTCATACTTCAAGTTGCATGTGCGTTGGCTTTGTTACTCGGCTCATCCATGAGCCTCGCCCTAACGGGCCGCCGGATACGGCGTTCAAATCTGTTCCAGACAGATTTGTCGCTCACCCCAGTCACTTACTGAAGTAAGCTCCCGGGGGTTCCCTACGTCGCCGCCTGCCTGCAACTCGAATTATTTAGGGTATAATAGGCGTTTTCGATGTTTGCCCGCAGGAGAAACCCATGGATTTTACCGCCGGACTGATGCCACTCGACACAGCCCTGACCCAGATGCTCAATCGCATTATGCCGCTGAATGCGACGGAAACCGTACCGCTGTTGCAGGCCTTTTCGCGCGTGACCGCCCATGATCTCGTTTCGCCTCTCGACGTTCCTGGTTTTGATAACTCAGCGATGGACGGTTACGCCGTTCGCCTGGCTGAACTCACCGATGGCGCGGTGCTGCCGGTGGCAGGCAAGGCTTTTGCCGGTCAGCCTTTTAACGACGTCTGGCCCGCAGGCACCTGTATCCGCATTATGACCGGGGCGCCGATACCGGAAGGCTGCGACGCGGTGGTGATGCAGGAGCAAACCGAACAAACAGACGGCGAAGTGCGCTTTATCGCTCCGGTAAAAAGTGGGCAAAATATTCGTCGTCGTGGCGAAGATATTGCTAACGGTGCGGTCGTCTTCCCTGCAGGAACCCGCCTGACCGTCGCCGAACTGCCGGTGCTGGCTTCTCTGGGGGTTGCAGAAGTCGACGTGGTGCGTAAAGTGCGCGTTGCGGTATTCTCCACCGGCGATGAGCTTCAGCTTCCAGGACAACCGCTTGCCGACGGGCAGATTTACGACACCAACCGCCTGGCGGTACACCTGATGCTGCAAGAGCTGGGCTGTGAGGTCGTTAACCTCGGCATTATTCCCGACGACCCGGCCAAACTACGCGAAGTCTTTATTCAGGCTGACCAGCAGGCCGATGTGGTGATTAGCTCCGGCGGCGTCTCCGTCGGCGAAGCAGATTACACCAAAGAGATCCTCGAAGAGCTGGGGAAAATCGGCTTCTGGAAGCTGGCAATCAAGCCGGGCAAACCTTTCGCTTTCGGCAAGCTCAACCACAGCTGGTTCTGCGGTCTGCCGGGCAACCCGGTTTCCGCTGCGCTGACTTTTTATCAACTGGTGCAGCCGCTGCTGGCAAAACTCTCCGGCAACGTCGGACAGACCCAGCCGATGCGCCTGCGCGTACGCGCCGCTTCACGGCTGAAAAAATCGCCGGGGCGCCTCGATTTTCAGCGCGGCGTACTGCAACGCAACCCGGACGGTGAACTGATCGTTAGCAGCACCGGTCATCAGGGTTCGCACATCTTCAGTTCATTCAGCCTCGGCAACTGTTTTATCGTGCTGGAACGCGAGCGCGATAACGTTGAAGCGGGTGAATGGGTAGAAGTTGAGCCCTTTAACCATCTTTTCGGGGGGCTGTAATGGGCGTGGAGCTGAGCGATGCAGAGATGCTGCGCTACAACCGGCAAATCATCCTGCGCAATTTCGATTTTGACGGCCAGGAGCAGCTAAAAGCCTCCAGTGTGCTGGTGGTTGGCCTCGGCGGATTGGGCTGCGCCGCCGCGCAGTATCTGGCGGCAGCTGGCGTTGGCCAGCTTACCCTGCTTGATTTCGACACCGTGTCGCTCTCTAACCTCCAGCGCCAGACTCTGCACAGCGATGCCACCATCGGCCAGCCGAAGGTTGACTCCGCCCGCGCTACGCTTGCGCGCATTAACCCCAACGTTCAGCTCACGCCGCTAAACGCGCTGCTGGATGAAGAAGCGCTGTGGGCGCAAATCGCCGCCCACGATCTGGTGCTCGACTGTACCGACAACGTCGCTATTCGCAACCAGCTCAATGCCGGGTGTTTCCGGCATAAAACCCCGCTGGTCTCCGGCGCGGCGATTCGTATGGAAGGGCAAATCAGCGTCTTTACGTATCAGGAAGATGAGCCCTGCTACCGCTGCCTGAGCCGTCTGTTTGGCGAAAACGCCCTTACCTGCGTCGAAGCCGGAGTGATGGCGCCGCTGGTCGGTACCATCGGTTCGCTTCAGGCAATGGAAGCCATCAAGGTTCTGACCCGTTACGGCAGCCCTGCTACGGGTAAAATAGTTATGTACGACGCCATGCGCTGCCAGTTTCGCGAAATGAAACTGATGCGTAATCCACAGTGTGAGGTGTGTGGTACACCTTAACCCTTCTCCGGCGGGCCTTACCGCCGGATTATTTGTGACCGCTCGCAACTTTTTTGCTCCCGCTTTTATCCCCCACTCTGCTTGTTGATTTATATCAATACAACTTTCATTCGAAAGTAATTTAATCTTCATATGCAAAGAAGAGGGTAAATCATGATCTTCAACATTCAGCGTTACTCCACCCATGACGGCCCAGGGATCCGCACCGTCGTATTCCTTAAAGGGTGTTCATTGGGCTGCCGCTGGTGTCAGAACCCGGAAAGCCGCGCCCGCACGGCGGATCTGCTGTATGACGCGCGCTTGTGTCTTGACGGCTGCGACCTCTGCCAGCAGGCGGCGCCGGACGTTATTACCCGCAAACTGGATGGCCTGATAATCCATCGAGAAAAGCTCACCGATGCACATATCAGCAAGCTGCGCGACTGCTGTCCGACTACGGCGTTGACGGTGTGCGGCGAAGAGAAAAACGTCGAAGAGATTATGGCGAAGGTATTGCGCGATAAACCGTTTTACGATCGCAGCGGCGGCGGCGTCACTCTCTCCGGCGGCGAGCCGTTTATGAACCCGGATCTGGCCCGCCAGCTGTTTGAAGCCAGCCACAACGCAGGGATTCATACCGCCGTCGAAACCTGTCTGCACGTACCATGGAAATACGTTGAGCCTTCTTTACCCTTTATCGACCTGTTCCTCGCCGACCTTAAACATGTCAATGAAGCTATTTTCCAGCAGTGGACCGACGGCAGTGCTCGCCGGGTGCTGGATAATCTGCAACGCGTGGCGCAGGCCGGGAAAAAAATCATTATTCGCGTGCCGCTGATTCAGGGCTTTAACGCCAATGAAAGCGATATTACCGCCATAACCGATTTTGCCGCTGACCGCTTAAAGGTCGGCGAGATCCACTTCCTGCCGTATCACACGCTGGGAATGAACAAATACCAATTACTCAGTCAGCCCTATACCGCTCCGGACAAACCGCTTGCTGCCCCCGAGCTGCTCGCCTTCGCGCAGCATTACGCTCAGAGCAAAGGTTTAACGGCGACTCTACGAGGATAACCTTATGACAACGTTGAAACTGGATACCCTAAGCCCGCGCATTCAGGCACATAAAATGGCGCTGGTGCATATCGTCAAGCCGCCGGTCTGTACCGAGCGCGCCCAGCACTATACTGAAGCCTATCAGCAGCATCTGGATAAACCGATTCCGGTACGCCGCGCGCTGGCGCTGGCCCATCACCTGGCGGAACGCACTATCTGGATCAAACATGACGAACTGGTTGTCGGTAACCAGGCAAGCGAAGTCCGCGCCGCGCCAATCTTCCCGGAGTATACGGTTAGCTGGATTGAAAAAGAGATCGATGACCTGGCCGATCGCCCCGGCGCAGGCTTTGCGGTCAGCGAAGAGAACAAACGCGTACTGCACGAAGTGTGTCCGTGGTGGCGTGGCCAGACCGTACAGGATCGTTGCTACGGGATGTTCACCGATGAGCAAAAAGCGCTGCTCGCAACCGGGATTATTAAAGCCGAAGGTAATATGACCTCCGGCGATGCGCACCTGGCTGTCAACTATCCACTGCTGCTGGAAAAAGGCCTTGACGGGATGCGCGCTAAAGTCGCCGAGCGCCGTTCTCGCATCAACCTGACAGTACTGGAAGACCTGCACGGCGAGCAGTTCCTGAAAGCCATTGATATCGTGCTGGAAGCAGTGAGCGAGCACAGCAAGCGCTTCGCTGAGCTGGCGCGCAGCATGGCGGCGACGGAGACCCGTGAATCCCGTCGCGACGAGCTGTTGGCCATTGCCGAGAACTGCGACATTATCGCCCACGAACCGCCTAAGACCTTCTGGCAGGCGCTGCAGCTGTGCTATTTCATTCAGCTGATTCTGCAGGTCGAATCCAACGGTCACTCGGTCTCTTTTGGCCGCATGGACCAGTATCTCTACCCGTACTATCGCCGCGATGTCGAGCTTGAGCAATCTCTGGACCGCGAGCACGCCATTGAGTTGCTGCACTGCTGCTGGCTGAAGCTGCTGGAAGTGAACAAAATTCGCTCCGGCTCGCACTCTAAAGCCTCCGCCGGTAGCCCGCTGTATCAGAACGTCACCATCGGCGGTCAAAATCTGGTAGACGGCGTCGCGCAAGATGCAGTGAACCCGCTCTCCTACGCGATTCTAGAATCCTGCGGTCGCCTGCGTTCTACGCAGCCAAACCTCAGCGTGCGTTACCACGCGGGCATGAGCAACGACTTCCTCGACGCCTGCGTGCAGGTGATTCGCTGCGGCTTCGGGATGCCGGCGTTCAACAACGACGAAATCGTTATTCCGGAATTTATCAAGCTCGGCATTGAGCCGCAGGACGCCTACGATTATGCCGCTATCGGCTGCATCGAAACCGCGGTCGGCGGCAAGTGGGGCTATCGCTGCACCGGGATGAGCTTTATCAACTTTGCCCGCGTAATGCTGGCGACGCTGGAAGGCGGCCGCGATGCCACCAGCGGTGAAGTTTTCCTGCCGCAAACGCACGCGCTGTCGAAAGGTAACTTTGATAACTTCGACCAGGTGCTGGCCGACTGGGATACGCAGATCCGCTACTACACGCGCAAATCTATCGAGATTGAGTATGTGGTCGACACCATGCTGGAAGAGAACGTGCACGATATTCTCTGCTCGGCGCTGGTTGATGACTGTATCGAGCGCGCGAAGAGTATCAAGCAGGGCGGCGCTAAATATGACTGGGTTTCCGGTCTGCAGGTCGGTATCGCTAACCTCGGCAACAGCCTGGTAGCGGTGAAGAAACTGGTGTTCGATCAGGGCGTCATTGGACAGCAAGAGCTGGCAAAAGCGCTGGCTGAAGACTTTGAAGGCTTGACCCACGAGCAGTTGCGCCAGCGCTTAATCAACGGCGCGCCGAAATACGGCAACGACGAAGATAGCGTTGATATCCTGCTGGCCCGCGCTTACCAGACCTATATCGATGAGCTGAAGCAGTATCACAACCCGCGCTACGGTCGCGGCCCGATTGGCGGCAACTACTACGCCGGGACCTCCTCCATCTCCGCGAACGTCCCGTTCGGCGCGCAGACCATGGCGACGCCGGATGGCCGTAAAGCGCATTCACCGCTGGCGGAAGGGGCGAGCCCGGCTTCCGGTACCGACCATCTGGGGCCAACCGCGGTTATCAGTTCAGTGGGTAAACTGCCCACCGGCTCGATTCTTGGCGGCGTACTGTTGAACCAGAAGCTGAACCCGGCAACGCTTGAAAACGAGTCCGATAAGCAGAAACTGATGGTGCTACTGCGTACCTTCTTTGAGGTACACAAAGGCTGGCATATTCAGTACAACATCGTGTCGCGCGAGACGCTGCTGGAAGCGAAGAAACACCCTGACCAGTACCGCGATTTAGTCGTCCGCGTCGCCGGATACTCGGCGTTCTTTACCGCCCTGTCGCCGGATGCCCAGGACGATATTATCGCCCGTACCGAGCATACGCTGTAAGTTAAATCCCCCGGAGGCGGCGCGTTGCGCCTGTCCGGGCTACCCGACGGCACAAGCCCCGTAGCCCGGACAGCCGGTAGCCCGGGTAAGGCGTTTACGCCGCAACCCGGGGATTTTCTCCTGCACATTGGTGAACGCAAACTTTCATTCGAAATAAATTTGTGCTCCACATCACATTGTAATTAGAATGTTGCTGGTCGAAGTTAAGCCAGGAGCATTTGTTATGATTGTTAAAGTTATCGTCACCGATATGGACGGAACTTTTCTCAATGACGCCAAGCAGTATGACCGCTCGCGTTTTCTCGCGCAGTTCGCGCAACTCCAACAGCAGGGTATCGAATTCGTTGTCGCCAGCGGCAACCAGTACTACCAGCTGATCTCATTTTTCCCGGAAATCCGCGAGCAGATCTCCTTCGTTGCCGAAAACGGCGCGCTGGTATATGAACACGGTCAACAGCTGTTTCACGGCGAACTCACCCGCCACGAATCCCAGATAGTGATTGGTGAATTGCTCAAAGACCCGCAGCTCAACTTCGTCGCCTGCGGCCTTGAAAGCGCTTACGTCAGCGACCGCGCCCCCGACGCCTTTGTCGCGCTGATGTCAAAGCACTACCATCGCCTGCAGCGCATCAGCAACTACCACGATATTGACGATAAGCTGTTTAAGTTTTCGCTTAACCTGCCGGATAGCGAAATCCCGCTGCTTATCGACAAACTGCACGTCTCGCTGGACGGCATCATGAAACCGGTCACCAGCGGCTTTGGCTTCGTCGATTTAATTATCCCTGGCCTGCATAAAGCCAACGGCATTAGCCGCCTGCTGAAGCGCTGGAACATCTCCCCGCAGGCCTGCGTGGCCATTGGTGATAGCGCGAACGATACGGAGATGTTAAAGCTGGTGAAATACTCCTTTGCCATGGATAACGCCGCTGAGAGCATCAAAGCGGTGTCCCGTTTCGCCACCGATGACAACAACCATGGCGGCGCGCTAAATGTTATTCAGGCCGTCCTCGACCATGCTCCCCCTTTCAACGAATGATCTCTCACCGGGGCTTTTCTGCTCCGGTTTTCCGTTTTGTGCACCTCCGCATAATTTTAAACTTGCATTAACTTAATTTTAACTTAAATTAACGTTTGTAAGATTTATTACTTTCGAATGAAAGGTGAGGGGTCATCATGGCTGTTACCCATACCTGTGAAACACTACCCGCCGACCATAAAGCGGCAATCCGCCAGATTAAGCAGGAGCTGCGCGCGCAGATCGGTGACGTGCAGGCGGTGTTCGATCGGCTGACGGCGCGCATCACCGCACGCCTGGAGGAAATTGACGCCCTCAAAGCCAACGGCCAGGATGTCTGGCCGGTCATTCCGTTCAGCGATATTGCGCAGGGCCTGGTAACGGATGCCCAGCGCGAAGCTATCAAGCGTCGCGGCTGCGCGGTCATCAAAGGTCATTTCTCTCGCGATCAGGCGCTGGCGTGGGATAACTCAATGCTGGAGTATCTCGACCTCAACCATTTCGACGACGTCTATAAAGGCCCCGGCGACACCTTTTTCGGCTCGCTGGATGCTTCGCGCCCGGAAATTTATCCGATTTACTGGTCACAGACGCAAATGCAGGCTCGCCAGAGCAACGAAATGGCTGCCGTGCAATCTTTCCTCAACCGCCTGTGGACTTTTAACCGCGACGGTAAGCAGTGGTTCGACCCGGATGTGAGCGTGATTTATCCTGACCGCATTCGCCGCCGCCCGCCGGGAACCACGTCGAAAGGCCTTGGCGCACATACCGATTCCGGCGCGCTGGAGCGTTGGCTGCTGCCGGCTTATCAGCAAGTCTTTGCTGACGTTTTTAACGGCAATATCGACGCTTACGATCCGTGGGATGCGGCGCATCGTACTGAGGTGGAGGAGTATACCGTCGATAACACCACCAAATGCTCAGTGTTCCGTACCTTCCAGGGCTGGACCGCGCTCTCCGATATGATCCCCGATCAGGGCCTGCTGCACGTGGTGCCAATTCCTGAAGCGATGGCCTATGTGCTGTTGCGCCCTCTGCTCGACGATGTGCCGGATGATGAACTGTGCGGCGTCGCACCGGGCAAGGTGCTGCCTATTTCGGAAAAATGGCATCCGCTGCTGATTAAAGCCTTAAGCTCTATTCCTGCGCTAAATGCGGGCGATTCGGTGTGGTGGCACTGCGACGTAATCCACTCGGTCGCGCCGGTGGACAACCAGCAGGGCTGGGGCAACGTAATGTACATCCCCGCCGCGCCGATGTGCGAGAAAAATCTCGCCTATGCGCAGAAGGTCAAAGCGGCGCTGGAGAAAGGCGCTTCGCCGGGAGATTTCCCGCGTGAAGATTATGAAGCCGACTGGAAAGACCGCTTTACCCTGGATGATTTAAATATCCACGGCAAGCGGGCGCTGGGGATGGTTGATTAATCGTCATATAGCCCCTTTGGTTCCACGGCGGTGCGGCGGTTACCAGCACGTATCCGCCGTACCGAATCACGTACCGCCAATGTGCCATGCAGCAATAAAGAACCGTGCGGCGCATCAGGACGAATCAGCTTCTGCTGTAGTAAATGTACCGCTTCAACCCCCAATTCATCGCGCGGGACATGTACGGCGGTTAGCGGCACATCCTGAATCGCTGCCAGATTAAAGCCGTCGATACTCATGACGGAAATATCCTGCGGCACGCGTAAACCGCGTTTTTGTAAGGCAGCGATAGTACCTGCCGCCATAAAATCACCGCCAACCAGAAATGCCGTCGGTAGCGGGCTATCGCCGCGTTGATCCAGCCACTCGCCAACTTTTTCTTCGGTATCCCTGGCGCTGAAATTGGCCACATCGATCAAATCCATGCTATCAACAAAGCTCAAATTACGCGCGCGCCATGCCTGCTTGATCCCCAGCAAGCGCAGCTCCATGGTATAGCGACGCAGGCACATCACATTCATGATCGCCTGATGTCCCATATCAAACAGATAGCGGGCGGCAAATTGGCCAATCAGTCGATGATCCGGCGCCACGGAAGGTATGCGCATTCCCGCATCGTGGCAGTTAATCATCACGCAAGGTTTCGCCAGATCGGCCGCCAGATCGTGAATATGCGGATCGTCAATACCCAGCAAAATAGCGGCCTGGGTCGATACTTCATGCATGCGATGCAAAAACAAATTGGCATCGCTGTCATTCTCTTCCAGAGCGCAATAGCGCAAATGAACCTCGTGCGGCATCAGCGCGGTATTAATGCTCTGAATAACGCGATAGTAGTAAATGTCCGTCCGCTCATCAAAAGCCCGCTGCGGGGCGAATACCACCAGATTATTAAGCAGCATTCTTCCGGCGGCGATACCTTCCATGACTCCCAGTTCGCGAGCGCAGTCCAGTACCTTCTGCCGCGCCTTCACGCTGGTGTTCGCTTTACCTGCCAGCACACGCGATACGGTACTGACCGACAGCCCTGTACGCCCCGCTATTTCGCTCACTTTGAGCTTTTTGTCCATTTTGTGATCGCGCTCTAATTTGATTATGAAAAAATTTTCATATTCAGAATGTGAATATTTTTAAGCGAATTGGCGATGAATTACTGCGATCCCGATCGTTCCATGAAAAAATTTGCAGAATTGCCGCTATTGCCCACCCTCTTTCTCCCTTAGCCTGAATTGGTCCACCAACTTTCAAAATTAGTCAACCAATGATGGTGGAGCTAAAACATTAGCAAACAACGAAATACAAACGTTTAGCGATCACTCAGGAAGTGGGTTGGTCAATTTTCCTACTATATGTCTCGTGGAGAGTTCTATGAGCCAAGGCCTCAATAATGATATGGCGGCGAGTAAATCACGCCGCATAGTGAAGAATCTACGCTGGTGGGTGCTGGTGCTGTTTTTACTGGGCGTTACCGTTAACTACATCACACGCAACTCGTTGGGGATTATCGCCCCGGAATTAAAAACCTCTCTCGGTATTACTACCGAGCAGTACTCGTGGATAGTCGGCGCTTTTCAACTGGCATACACCATTTTCCAGCCGCTATGTGGTTGGCTCATCGACGTGATTGGTCTCAAGCTCGGCTTTATGATCTGTGCCACGCTGTGGGCTATCGCTTGCATTGCCCATGCTGGCGCGGGGAGCTGGCTGCACCTGGCAATTCTGCGTTTTTTCATGGGTGGCGCTGAAGCGGCGGCAACGCCAGCAAACGCCAAAACGCTAGGTGAGTGGTTTCCAAAATCCGAGCGTCCGATCGCGGCAGGTTGGGCTGGCGTCGGCTTCTCCGTCGGCGCAATGTTGGCGCCGCCAATTATCTACTTCGCACACGCTTCATTCGGCTGGCAGGGCGCATTCATGTTCACCGGTGGGCTGGCGCTTTTGTGGGTCGTGCTTTGGTGGGCGTTTTATCATAACCCGGAAAAACACCCGAATCTTAGCCAGGACGAACTGAAGTATATTCAGCAGGATAACGAAGCACCGGCCGTGAAGCTACCGTTCCTCACCGCGCTGAAAACCGTTGGTAAAAACAAACGTTTTTACGGGATTGCGATCCCTGCGTTTATGGCGGAACCGGCCTGGGCAGTCCTCAGTTTCTGGGTACCGCTGTATCTGGCAAAAGAACACGGCATGGATCTGAAACAAATCGCGATGTTCGCCTGGCTGCCATTTCTCGCCGCTGATATCGGTAGCGTCGCCAGTGGTTATCTGACCAGGTTGTATACCCGTTGGTTTGGCTGCACACGAGTTAACTCAGTAGTTGCCAGCTCGGTTACCGGCGCGTTTCTAATGATTTCACTGGGTCTCGTCGCCATTACCCGCGATCCCTATATCACCATCGTACTGATCTCAATCGGCGGCTTCGGCCATCAGATAATCTCCTGCATGCTTAGCGCCCTGGTTGTGGAATCGTTTGATAAAGGCCAGATGGCAACCGTCAACGGGATGCGCGGATCCGCCGCCTGGATTGCCAGCTTCCTGTTCTCTTTATTAATCGGAGTGACAGCCGACAAAATCGGCTTCAATCCGCTATTTATCGCCATGGGGTTCTTTGACCTGATTGGCGCTTTTTTCCTGGTAGCATTTATTGCTGAACGCCGCGCCAAGCGCGCTTGAAAGTGGATATAAATGATGAAAACGCTCAAACACTGGACATTGCAACAACAACTGGCACATCACGTTGAACTGACTGTCGATGGAATGCACACACTATGCCTGTATGTGCTGGAAGAAAACCTGTTCCGCGTATTGCTAAAACGGAAAGGCGAGCTGGCGCTGGAACGCACCTGGAGTATTGCCCCGGAGCAGGATGTCCCCTGGGAAGGACGCCAGCGCGAGGATCTCAGCGGTTTTACTCTACCTGACTGGGTTCTCACACAGCAGGACGACAGCCTGACCATCGCCACCCAGCAGCTACGCGTCACGGTGCACCAGCCGTTGTGGCTGGAGTGGAGTTATCGGGACGATGCAGGTCAATGGCAATCGTTGGTGAATGACCGCCCAACCAGCGCTTATTTGGTTAACGCCCACGGCGACGGCGTGGCGCACTACCAGAGTCGCCGCAAAGACGAACGTTTTTACGGCCTTGGAGATAAAGCGGGCGATCTGCAACGTACCGGTAAGCGTTACGAAATGCGTAACCTCGACGCAATGGGCTACAACGCCGTGAGCACCGACCCTTTGTACAAACATATTCCTTTTACCATCGCTCAACGCAGCGACATCAGCTATGGTCTGTTCTACGACAACCTAAGCAGTAGCTGGCTGGATCTGGGCAACGAAATCGACAACTATCACACCGCTTATCGCCGTTGGCAGGCAGAAGCAGGTGATATCGATTACTACATGTTTACCGGTAAGCGCGTGTTGGATGTGACTAAAGCGTTTGTACGCCTGACCGGTAAAACCTTATTCGGACCAAAATGGAGCCTCGGCTACAGCGGTTCCACCATGCATTACACCGATGCCCCTGACGCACAAAACCAGCTGATGAACTTTATCCGCCTGTGTGATGAGCACGCTATTCCGTGCGATTCGTTCCAGCTCTCATCCGGCTATACCTCAATCAACGGTAAGCGCTACGTATTTAACTGGAACTACGACAAAGTGCCGCAGCCAAAAGTGATGAGTAAGGCGTTCCACGATGCCGGGCTTAAGCTAGCGGCCAATATTAAACCTTGTCTGCTACAGGACCACCCGCGCTATAACGAAGTCGCCGAAAAAGGGTTATTCATTCGCGATTCAGAAAATGATGCCCCGGAACGGTCCAGTTTTTGGGATGACGAAGGTTCTCACCTTGACTTCACCAATCCGCAGACCGTCGCCTGGTGGCAGGAGGGAGTCACCACCCAACTGCTGGAGATGGGAATTGACTCAACGTGGAATGACAATAACGAGTTTGAGGTATGGGATGGAGAGGCGCGCTGCCACGGCTTCGGCCACGAAATTGCCATCAAGCATATCCGCCCGGTTATGCCTTTATTGATGATACGCGCCTCGCTTGAAGCCCAACAGCGTTTCGCGCCGGAAAAACGGCCATATCTGATCTCTCGTTCCGGCTGCGCCGGAATGCAGCGTTATGTTCAGACCTGGAGTGGTGATAACCGGACCAACTGGGACACATTGCGCTACAACACTCGTATGGGGCTTGGGATGAGTTTATCTGGCCTCTACAACCTCGGCCACGACGTTGGTGGTTTTTCCGGTGATAAACCTGACGCGGAGCTGTTCGTTCGCTGGGTGCTGAATGGGATAATGCATCCACGCTTTACTATCCATTCCTGGAATGATGACCAGACGGTAAACGAACCATGGATGTATCCGGCCATCACGCCAGCAATTCGCGGAGCGGTTGAACTGCGTTATCGTCTGCTCCCGTATCTTTATACCCTGTTATGGCAGGCGCATGCCGATGATGAACCGATGTTACGCCCAACGTTTCTCGACCACGAGCACGATCAACAGACCTTTGAAGAGTGCGATGACTTTCTTCTCGGTCGCGATATCCTGGTCGCCAGCGTAGTCGAACAAGGCCAGCGTCAGCGCCGCGTCTGGTTACCAGACAACGAATCCGGCTGGTACGATTTTTATAGTAGCGAATGGTTCTCTGGCGGTCAGTGGATAATGCTTGATGCGCCGCTGGAAAAACTACCGTTGCTGGTGCGGGCTGGGGCTGGCTTGCCGATGAGCGAGCGCATTACCTACGTCGATGCGCATAAAGATGATAGCCGCGAACTGAAGCTGTTCCCGCTGAAAGGCGTGGGTTCAGCCAACGGACTGTTGTTTGAAGATGATGGCGAAAGCTGGGGCTATAAAGAAGGCAATGCGCTGTGGCTGGAGTGGGAGATGGTGTGTGATGGTGCGACTATCAACCTGAAGGTCAACGCTAGTGGGGATTATCGTCCGGCGTGGAAAATGCTGAAAGTGTCATTACCGGCGGGAGAAAAACGCCGACTGCTGGTGAATGGTGAAGAAAGGAACGAGTGGCTGGTGTAGTGCGATCTGGAGCCCCAAGACTGCCCTTCTCCCACCGGGAGAGAGAACAGGAGCAATAGGCTTTTTTCGCGCTACCGTCGGAGGCACAGCAACGCCTCCGGGAAATTCAACCACTCTGCGCTCTGCTCCCGGGGGCGGCGCTTGACGCGCCTTGCCCGGGCTACAAGTTCACCGCCGTCTGTGGGCCGGTAGCCCGGATAAGGCGCGCTAGCGCCGTCATCCGGGGCAAACAACGGGAAAATTATTCGACGCCTTTACTGCGCAGATAATCTTCGTAGTTACCGGTGAAGTCCACCACGCGCTCAGGCGTAATTTCGATCACGCGGGTTGCCAGCGAACTGACGAATTCGCGGTCGTGGGAGACGAAGATCAGGGTGCCCTGATACATCTCCAGCGCCATGTTCAGCGATTCAATCGATTCCATATCCAGGTGGTTGGTCGGTTCATCCATGACCAGGATGTTCGGCTTCTGCATCATCAGCTTACCGAACAGCATACGGCCCTTCTCACCACCGGAAAGTACTTTTGCAGGCTTCTTGATATCGTCCTGGCTGAACAGCAGACGGCCGAGGAAGCTGCGCACCACCTGCTCGTCATCGCCTTCCTGTTTCCACTGGCTCATCCAGTCAAATACCGTCAGGTCATTTTCAAATTCGTATTCATGATCCTGCGCGTAGTAACCAATCTGCGCGTTTTCGGACCATTTAACGGTACCGTTATCCGGCGTCAGCTCACCGACCAGCGTTTTCAGCATGGTAGATTTACCCACGCCGTTGGCGCCAAGAATGGCAATCTTCTCGCCCACTTCCAGCAGCAGATTGAATTTTTTAAACAGCGGGTTGTTATCAAAACCTTTCGCCAGCTCTTCGACTGCCAGCGCGTTACGGAACAGTTTCTTATCCTGCTCAAAGCGAATGAACGGGTTTTGACGGCTGGAGGCTTTCACTTCATCAAGTTTGATTTTATCAATCTGACGGGCGCGAGAAGTCGCCTGGCGTGATTTAGAGGCGTTGGCGCTAAAGCGGCTGACGAAGGATTGCAGATCGGCAATCTGCGCTTTTTTCTTAGCGTTATCAGACAACAGACGCTCGCGGGCCTGAGTAGCGGCAGTCATGTATTCATCATAGTTACCGGCGTACACGCGCAGCTCGCCGTAGTCGAGATCCGCCATGTGGGTACAAACCATGTTGAGGAAGTGACGGTCGTGCGAAATGATGATCATGGTGCTGTCGCGCTCGTTCAACGTCTGCTCCAGCCAGCGAATGGTGTCGATGTCGAGGTTGTTCGTCGGTTCATCGAGCAGCAGGATGTCCGGATTAGAGAACAGCGCCTGAGCCAGCAGCACACGCAGTTTCCAGCCGGGAGCAACTTCGCTCATCGGACCGTAATGCTGTTCCACCGGAATGCCGACGCCCAGCAGCAGCTCACCGGCGCGCGCTTCGGCAGAATAGCCGTCCATCTCGCCGTACAGCACTTCGAGGTCAGCCACTTTGTAGCCGTCCTCTTCGCTCATCTCCGCCAGAGCGTAGATACGATCGCGCTCCTGCTTCACTTCCCACAGCTCGCCGTGGCCCATGATAACCGTATCCAGCACGCTGAACTCTTCAAACGCGAACTGATCCTGACGCAGTTTACCGATACGTTCGTTTGGATCGAGGGAGACGTTGCCAAGCGTCGGTTCCAGATCGCCGCCGAGGATCTTCATAAAGGTCGATTTACCGCTACCGTTGGCCCCAATCAGGCCGTAACGGTTGCCGCCGCCAAATTTGACGGAAATGTTTTCGAACAGCGGCTTACTGCCGAACTGCATGGTGACGTTGCTGGATACTAGCACGGGGTTATCCTGAAAATAGAGAATGAGAAGTGTGATGAACCAGACATTATGCCAGCAAATGCTTCACTTTTCACGGGTCGTAATAAAATCGTAGCGGACGCTTGTGTTAGGGTCATTGTCATATTGCGCGGTTACACTGCTTGATGCGTAATTTTTCTCCATAAATTCGGAAGGAACCTATGACCACTCTCTCCCGCCATCCGGCTTTCTTATCGCTACAGGGCGGTATCAACTTTCGTGACCTGGGCGGTCAGCGCACCGCCGACGGTCGCCGCGTGCGTTCAGGTAAACTGCTGCGCTCGGGCTCGTTGCATATGATGACCCACGATGACTTAAGTCACCTGGATACTATCCCTCTTAGCCGGGTAATTGACTATCGCGACCCGGCTGAAGTGAATCGTAGCCCCGATAAGCTGAACGAACTGGCGCACTATCTCAACGCTCCCGCCAACCCGCACGTTCGCGATGTCAATGCGAAAGTGACAGAGCTGAATGCCTCGACGCTGAATGCCCTGAACGGCGAGCAGTTTATGATCGAACTTTATCGCCAGCTGCCGTTTAATAATGCCGCCTATCGCCAGCTCACCGGATGGCTGATGGAGCCTTTCGATGGCGCGCTGCTGCAGCACTGCGCGGTGGGTAAAGACCGTACCGGCGTCGGCTGCGCCCTGACGCTGCTGGCCCTCGGCTGTGATACCCATACGGTGATGGAAGAGTACCTGCTCACCCACGGCATGCTGACCCAGGTCGAAGATTTTATGCTTGAATCGCTCGGCGATGAGCTGACCACTCGCGGGCGGCAAAATCTGGCCGAAATGATGACGGTGCAGGAGTCATATCTCGCCGCCGCGCTCGGCGCAATTAATGAGCGATATGCCAGCGTTGATAGCTGGCTGGAAAAGGAGTATCAGCTCACGCCGCAGGCGCGAGAAGCGCTTCAATCAAGACTTCTGGAGGGGTAGTCCCCTCCGGCCTGGATGCCACAAATTGCGACAACAACCAACGCCCGCAGGCTACACTCAAAACAGCACGGGGAAAAAAATGTGATTTCGTACACATCTCATTTACCTGTTTGCCGGAATGCACATATAATGCGCTCCCATCGACTCCCTGTTTAATCTGACAAAGGCCTGTGTGGCATTGTTTTCGCCAACGACATAAAGAATATGAAATTATCGACTCTCTTCGCGGCAGCCTTCGCCATCGTGGGCTTTTGCAACACAGCTTCTGCTGTAACCTATCCACTGCCTACCGATGGCAGCCGTCTGATTGGCCAAAACCAGGTCATCACCATCCCGGAAGGCAACAAGCAGCCGCTGGAATACTTTGCCGCCGAATATCAGATGGGCTTATCCAACATGTTGGAAGCCAACCCTGGCGTGGACACCTTCCTGCCAAAGGGCGGTACCGTACTGAATATCCCGCAGCAGCTGATTTTGCCGGACACCGTGCATGAAGGTATCGTTATCAACAGCGCGGAAATGCGCCTGTACTACTATCCGAAAGGCACCAACACTGTGATCGTGCTGCCTATCGGTATCGGTCAGTTGGGTAAAGATACGCCGATCAACTGGGTGACTAAAGTTGAGCGTAAAAAAGCGGGCCCGACCTGGACCCCAACCGCCAAAATGCACGCTGAGTATATTGCCGCAGGTGAACCGCTGCCAGCCGTTGTCCCGGCAGGTCCGGATAACCCGATGGGCCTGTACGCGCTGTATATCGGCCGTCTGTACGCCATCCACGGTACTAACGCCAACTTCGGTATCGGTCTGCGCGTGAGCCACGGCTGCGTGCGTCTGCGTAACGAAGATATCAAATTCCTGTTTGACAACGTGCCAGTCGGCACCCGCGTTGAGTTTATCGATGAGCCGGTAAAAGCCACCACCGAGCCTGACGGCAGCCGCTTCATTGAAGTTCACAACCCGCTGTCCACCACAGAAGCACAGTTCCAGGACGGTGAAATCGTGCCGATTAACCTGACCAAGTCAGTGCAGGCTATTACTGGACAGACGGATGTTGATCAGAGCGTGGTTGATCAGGCCATTCAGAACCGTTCCGGTATGCCGGTGCGCCTGAACTAAGCTGATAAGAAAAAACAGAACGGCGGGCCTGGTGCCCGCCATTTTTTTATCCGTTATTGACCAGAATAATGCCGCCATGATCGTAGCGGTAGTGGCAATGGGCATACTCCAGCGGAGTCCCATCCTCCAGATAGATAACCTGCTCAACCTCTAAGACCGGATCGCTCACCTCGCAGTTGAGATGCTCCTTATCCAGATCTTGCGGTTTTATCGCCCGCACTACGCGATACGACCCCATCATTTTTAGCCCCAGCGTCTCCTGCACGTAGCGAAACACCGAGCTTTCCAGATGGCTTTTATTCAGGCCGGGCACCAGCGCAACGGGCATCACGGTCAAATCCAGCGATACGGGTTCGTCGTTGAGCAGGCGCAGACGAACGAAATCATAGACCGGGGCGTCGGCGTCGATCAGCAGCGACGTTTGCTCTTTCTCGCTGGGAAAACGCAGCTCAAAGCGAATCACCCGGCTGGTCACTTCCCCTAAATGTTCCCAGGTTTTCGTCGCGCCAAAATAGTCGCTGCCTGGCAGCTCCCATTGCGAAAGCTGGAGAAAATTCTTGCGCACAAAGGTGCCCTGCCCCTTACGGGTGTAGATAAGTCCTTCGACGATAAGCTGACGCATCGCCTGCTGGATGGTCATCCTGCTGGTGCTGAATTCCGCCGCTAACGCGAACTGGTCGGGTAATGGCGCGCTGGCCGGATACTGCTGGCTGATGATGCGCTTTTTAATTTCCCGCGCGATATTCAGATATTTGGCCGTCATTGCCCGATCCTTTTGCTTTGCTGATGGTGGCTGGCGGGCAGAATACACTATCTGCCCGCCTGACGCGCCGTTACATCTCTTCGCCGTTGCTGTGAATAGCCCGCTTCAACCAGGCATAGCTTTTCTTCGGTACGCGTTTGAGGTCTTTCAGATCGTGGTTTTCACGATTCACGTAAACAACCCCGTAGCGTTTACGCATATCGCCCTGTGAGCTGAGAATGTCGATCAATCCCCAGCCCAGGTAGCCAATCACCTGCGCGCCATCCTCAAACATCGCTTCTTTCATAGCGTTGATATGATCGCGATGATAGGCAATGCGATAATCGTCAGCCACTTCGTTTTCGCCATCCCAGGATTCAATCACCCCAATACCATTTTCAATCGGGAATACAGGCAGCCGCCAGTCGTTGTAGTAGCGGGTAATGATCATGCGAAAGCCCACAGGGTCAATCTGCCAGTTCCACTCGGTGGCCTGCAGATATTCATTCTTTTTATCACCATACTGCATGTAGTTGTTCACCGGGGTGCCCGGCGGAATCGCATCGCTGTCGAGGGCTTTACTGGCATAGTAGCTAAAGGCCAGATAGTCGATTTTTACCGTCGCCATCAGCGCCAGATCCTCTTCGCGATAAATATCGTCGAAGCCTTCGCGGGCCACGACATGCATCACTTCCGGGCTGTAGCCCTCCCCGGCGTATGCGCGCAGCAGGTTCTGGTTTAGGAACTCATCAAGCTGCTGGGCGCAGAGCATATCACGCGGTTTGC
This sequence comes from Klebsiella sp. RHBSTW-00215, assembly GCF_014103785.1. NCBI lineage: Bacteria > Pseudomonadati > Pseudomonadota > Gammaproteobacteria > Enterobacterales > Enterobacteriaceae > Klebsiella > Klebsiella sp. RHBSTW-00215. The sequence goes on along the minus strand of NZ_JABXQS010000001.1, from coordinate 3,561,762 downwards.
AGGTTGCCGGATAAACCAGCGCGTGGGCCAGCATACCGCCCATCAGGCACTGCGGTTTGCTCTGGTGCAGATACTGCGTCAGATGGACGTGGGCCATCATCACATGGTGCTGAATCTGATAGAGCTCGCGCAGGGTTTTCTCTCCGCGCATATAGCCTGAAATCAGAAACGCGTCCGGCATATGGTAGAGATTCTGTTCATTAAAGGTCAGCCACCACTTCACCTTATCGCCAAAGCAGTCGATCATCTTCTGCCCGTAGCGGATAAAGGCCTCCATTACGCGGGGGTCGGTGAAACCGTTGTAGCGCTCCGCCAGCGACAGCGGCATATCGAAGTGATAGAGACAGATCATCGGCTCGATGCCGCGGGCGATCAGCTCATCAATAAACTGGTGATAGAAGTCGATACCCTCTTCGTTGAATTCGCCATCGCCTTGCGGGCAGACGCGGCTCCAGGCAATCTGGAAGCGGTAGCAGTTCATCCCCAAATCTTTCATGAGGTCAAAATCTTCCCGGTAGCGGTGGTAAGAGTCGGTGGCGACCTTCCAGTCGGAAGCAAATTCCGCGGGCTGGCGGATATCGTAGACCGACATCCCCTTACCGCCTTCATTCCACGCCCCTTCGGTTTGCATACTGGAGACCGAGTTACCCCATAGAAAACCTGCCGGTAGTGTTTTATTCATGATTCGCACCTTATGACTAGTCATATTGATTTTATGACTAGTCATATAAACGAATTTACGTTATCAAGCAAATTTGCGGATCGTTTTTGTGAGTGCTGCGTATAAAAAAGCCAGATCGTGGTCTGCACGATCTGGCTTATAGAAAGCTGAAGAAATGGAACGTTACTGCTGCGCGAGCTGACCCCGACGGTATTCACCCTGGCGCTCCAGCATCCAGCCCGGATACTCCCGCGGCAGCGCGCTGACCGCATCCAGCTGTTCCAGTTCGACGTCACTGAGGTGAATCGCGGTTGCTGCGAGGTTGTCTGCCAACTGATCCGCACGCTTCGCGCCGATGATCACGCTGCTCACCGCCGGTTGATGCAGCAGCCAGGCCAGCGCGATTTGTGCCACTGAAACGCCTTTAGCCTCGGCGATTCCACGCATCACATCAATGCAGTCAAAAGCTCGCGTCTTGTTCACCGGTGGGAAATCAAATTCCTGACGGCGACCGCCGCTTGCGGACTGTCCATCGCGATCATATTTCCCGCTGAGCAGGCCGCCAGCCAGCGGGCTCCAGACCATCAATCCCAGCCCTTCGCTTTGCATCATCGGCACCAGTTCACGCTCAAGATCGCGCCCGGCGATGGTGTAGTAAGCCTGCAACGAGGCAAAGCGCGCCAGCCCAAGCCGCTCGGAAATCCCCAGCGCTTTAGCGATTTGCCATGCGGCCCAGTTCGACACGCCGATATAGCGGACGTGACCCTGCTGCACCAAATTATCCAGCGCATACAGCGTCTCTTCGATAGGCGTTGCCGGATCGAAACCGTGCAGTTGATAGAGATCGATATGATCGAGCTGAAGGCGTCGCAGGCTCTCTTTTACGCTGCCAATAATGTGATAGCGCGAGCTGCCGCGTGAATTGACGCCCGCGGTGCCGGTTTCACCAAATACTTTGGTGGCCACCACCACGTTTTCCCGCGGCACTTTCAGATTCTTCAGCGCCTGGCCGGTGATCTCTTCCGAACGCCCTTCAGAATAGACGTCAGCGGTGTCGATAAAGTTAATCCCCGCATCCAGCGCGCTGCCCACCAGCTGTTCCGCTTCCGCCTGACGCAATTGACCCACTTTCCCCCACAGGCCGCCTTCTCCACCGAAGGTCATGGTGCCCAGGCACAGCTCAGAAACAAACAGGCCGGTATGGCCCAGTTTTTGATATCGCATAGAACTCTCCTTAATCAGGATGATTAACTGCCGGGAATAGTTATACCCCGGAGTCGAAGAGTGCGAATGTGGCGTTCCTGTTTGTTTCTTGCCCAATTCTCTGAAAATCAGCGTTGCAGTAACCCGTAGCCCACCAGCGCCGCCCACAGCAGCATGGGTAGAGAATAGAGATGGAAGCGCCACCAGATACGGCGATCGCCCGCCATGCGCAGCGCAATCAGGTTCGCCAGAGAGCCCGGCAGCAGGCCAAAACCGCCCACGTTGACCGCCCAGGCCAGCAGCACCGAAGGCGGAACGTAGTTAAGCAGTAAAATAGTCGCCGGAACGTTGCTGATAAACTGCGACAAGCCAATCGTCGTCAGCCATAACCCTCCGGCAGAAAGCTGTCCGACGCCGTTGAGCGCATGCTGTAGAACCGGGAGCTGGGTCAGCAGGTGAACGTCAATGAACATCGCCATAAAGACCAGCAGCAGCGACCAGTCGACGTTAATAATCACCGCCCGCGCCAGCAGCAGAAAACCCAGCGCAATCAGCACCAGCCCCCACAGCTCTTGCTTCAGCTCTAAGGCGGTCAAAAAGACCAGATAGAACGCCAGGCAGCCCCAGACCAGCTTCGGCCGCCATGAAGGCGATCTGTCGCTACTCTGATAGTTAAGGGGCTTCGCAGGAAAACAGAACCAGCACAGCGCCAGCAGAGTGATCATCATCGCCGCCGCCAGGGGCAGCATTTGACCGATGAAAGCCGGGAAAGAGAGGCCGGAACGCCCCCACAGCAGGATGTTTTGCGGATTGCCGATAGGTGTCAATAAAGACCCGGCGTTGACCGCCAGCGCTTCAAAAATAATTAATCGGCTGGTTGGAATAGCGCACCATTTTTTTAACGTCAGCGTAAGCGGCACGACGATAAACAGCGCGACATCATTGGTTAAGAAAGTGGAAAGTAGCGCGGCGGCCAGCACCATAAAAATGGCTAACTGGCGCTCGGTCACAAAACGGCGCGCCATTTTGCGGCCGAGCACATCAAAGTAGCCGCTAAGTTCGATGCCTTTGGTCAGTAGCATCAGCCCGCTAAGAGTAATAATCGTGTGCCAGTCAATGGCGTGAAGCCAGCTTCTGGGTGCAAACGGGACAAAAAAGCTTAAAACAACGCCAACAATCAGCAGCAGATGTAAAAAGCGGTCGCGGGCCAACGACTGAACAAAGACGAGATTCATTCCCCTTGCGACCCCTGCTTAAGGGTAAACTGTTTAAACATCGCCAGCGTCTCTTCGCTAACATGGTGCTCCATCCCTTCGGCATCGCGACGGGCTATCTCCGGGCTGACCCCAATCACCAGTAAAAAGTTTTCGACGATCTGGTGACGTTCACGACTCTCGTGCGCCAACTTCTCGCCTTCAGGAGTTAAAAAGATCCCTCGCCACGGGATCTGTTCGATCAGCCCAACGCTCGCCAGACGTTTTAACATCTTCGCAACCGTTGGCTGCGAAACGCCAAGACGTGCGGCCATATCTACCTGACGAGCCTCACCCACTTCGAGGATCAGATCGGAGATAAGCTCGACGTAGTCATCAATTAACTCCCGACGATGCGCCTCGCGCACCTGACGAAACCCTTCAACGTGTTCTTCGACATTCACTAGCTGCGTCACTTTTTTAGTTATTGGCTTAACTGCGCGACGGTTCATTGTGCTTCCTCATTCCTGTGACGCATCAAGCATCATCTAAAAGGACCCCCATTGTAATGGATCGTGCACAGAGAACAAAAATTTAACGTTTTAGCCATAGCTATACAATATAGCCTGTGCTATATCTGTATGTAATACACACATCCTTCAAGGAGCGAAGGACGAAATTACAGGAGGTCACCATGAACGAATTCAAGAGGTGCTTAAACGTGTTTACTCATTCCCCTTTTAAAGTTCGGTTAATGCTTGTCGGTATGCTGTGCGATCTGATCAACGGCAAACCTCAGCAGGATAAACCGAAAAACTAATGCGGCGTCGCGGTACGCCGCTTCATTTTTCTGCCACAATTCCCCGCCAAACTGTCTGGTTCCTCCGTATTTCTGCGACTTTTTTCAAGTTTTGTAAGCATCCTCCCAAAACAATCTGTTATGGATAGTTGACCTTAACATTTGCAAGCCCTATCTTTTGTCAGCCCTGCCACTACTGCGGCTCGCAGAGACCCTCTTCAGGCACTGTCCAGCAGGTTTTACCCCTTGATGCCAGGGGACGCACATGGCTCTTTTTTGATTGTTTATTATGAATGTCACGCTGAAAGAAACGCTGGTCGCCCGCGGAGTGGTACTGAACCCATGGACAGGATTCTACTTTTTACAATCGCTGTTTATTAACCTGGCGCTTGGCTACGATTTTAGCCTGCTCTATACCGTTGCTTTTACCTGCGTACTGCATCTGCTATGGCGGAGCTTTCCGCGTGCGCAAAAAGTGGTGATTGGCGCTTATTCGCTGTTAGCAGCCATGTACTATCCTTTTGGCCAGGCCTACGGCGCGCCAAATTTCAATACGCTGCTGGCGCTGCATGCCACCAATATTGAAGAGTCCACCGAGATCCTGACCATCTTTCCGTGGTACAGCTATCTATTAGGCGTGTTCATCTTTGCGCTCGGCGTGATTGCCGTGCGCCGCAAACCGCAAGCGTCAACGCGCTGGGGTAAAATCGACACCCTCGGCCTGCTATTCTGCATCGGCATTTTCTTCCTGCAACCGGTGCAAAACCTCGCATGGGGCGGCGTCTTTAAGGTTATCGACACCGGCTATCCTGCCGTGCGCTTCGTGAAAGATGTGGTGGTGAATAATAATGAAGTGCTGGATGAACAAGCGCGGATGGCCCAACTGGCAAACATAAAAGATAGTTGGCACGTGCTGGCGGTGAAGCCAAAATATCATCTGTACGTGGTGGTCATCGGAGAAAGCGCACGCCGCGATGCGCTCGGCGCCTTCGGCGGCCATTGGGATAACACGCCGTTTGCCAGTTCGGTAAAAGGTTATCTGTTTAATGACTACATCGCCGCCAGCGGTTCAACGCAGAAGTCGCTCGGTTTAACGCTCAACCGCGTCGTCGATGACAAGCCGCAGTTTCAGGATAACTTTGTCACCCTCGCCAACCGCGCCGGTTTTCAGACCTGGTGGTTCTCGAATCAGGGACAGATTGGCGAATACGACACGGCAATTGCCAGTATCGCCAAACGCGCTGATGAAGTGCAGTTCCTCAAAAATGGCGATTTTGAAGCCAATAAAAATACCCAGGATGAGCAGCTCTTAAAACTTACCGCACAGGTGCTTGCCACCCGTCGTACCCAGCCGCAGCTGATTGTCCTGCATCTGATGGGCTCGCACCCGCAGGCCTGCGATCGCACCAAGGGAAAATACACCGTTTTCGTTCAGTCGAAAGAGACCTCCTGCTATCTCTACACCATGACGCAAACCGATACGCTGCTGAGCAATCTTTATAGCCAGCTACAAAACTCCGGCGACACTTTCTCGATGACCTATTTTTCCGATCATGGTCTGGCGTTCAAGGAGCGTGGGAAAGAGGTGCAGTATCTGGCGCACGATGATAAGTATCAGCAGAACTTCCAGGTGCCGTTTATGGTGCTGTCCAGCGACGATAAAGCGCATAAGGTCATTAAAGCGCGGCGCTCGGCCAATGATTTCCTCAGCTTCTTCTCGCAGTGGACCGGGATCAGCGCTCAGGAGATTACTCCGCGCTATCGTTTTATCTCCGAGCAGAAAGCCGGGGCGACGTACATCACCAACTTCCAGCTGAAGAAAGTGGACTACACCCATTTGGGCACCGACGCTTTCACCGTCAATTAAGTCTGGCGACCTGAAATCGCAGGCAAAAAAAATCCGCCCCTCGAGGCGGATTTTTTACATCACCGAAGTGATTAGAAGCGGTAACCTACGCCAGCAATCCAGGTGCCAACGTCAACGTTACGAATGCGTGACTGCTCGTAGGAGAAGTCCAGAGCAACGTTTTCGATCGGGTTGAACTGCAGGCCAGCACCGTAAGAGAAACCGTAGTCGCTCATATCAGATTTGTTCGGGTAGCTGTTGTCCTGGAATTTACCGTAACCAACACCCACTACACCGTAGATGCTTGCCCAGTCATTCAGACGGTAAGCCGGACCAGCGGTGATACCGTAGTACTGGCCTTTCTTGTAAACGCCATCTTCGGTACGATCTTTAGCGGTATAGGTGAAAGAACCGATAACGCCCAGCGGGTTATTGTCTTGCTCGTAGCGGTATTTCAGGTTGAAACCACCTGCTTTGTTCGCTTCGCCCTGCATGTCGCTCTGAGCGTAACCACCGGTAACGGTAGACGTTGCAGCGAAAGCAGTGGTGCCTACGGATGCAGCCAGTACAACGGCCAGTGCTGAAAAACGTGCAATTTTATTCATAACCACCTCAAATGTGTTTCTAATAAGTCCTAAGTCTTAAATATATCAAAAACTTTTGGGAAACTCTTTTCACTTTACACTGTCTAACGTACTTTTTCATGTAACCAAAAGTTTCCACACTTCTATAACAAACTGGAAAACAACCTTTTTTAGCGGATACATACATATTAAGGCTCACAAAGCGCCCGATATGCATCCAGATTATTCCTAATCATCTGGTGAATTTATCTTCTCACCTCATCTCATTGTACTGCTCCCGGGGCGGATTATTTCAACATTAGCTAAACCGCCGCCGGGTAATTCCTTTACACTGGAACCTTTACCGCGTTTGACAAAATTTGACAGGAGAAAGGATGCCCGGCTCGTCCCGCAAAGTACCGGCATGGTTGCCGATACTGGTTATTATCATCGCCATGATTTCCATCCAGAGCGGCGCATCGCTCGCGAAATCGTTGTTCCCATTAGTGGGTGCACCTGGCGTCACCGCCCTACGTCTGGCCCTGGGAACCTTAATCCTGGTGGTGGTCTTCAAGCCCTGGCGCTTGCGTTTCGCCCCGGAGCAGCGTTTACCGCTGCTGTTATACGGTCTGTCGCTTGGCGCGATGAACTACCTGTTTTATTTATCGATTCAACATATCCCGCTGGGAGTTGCGGTCGCGCTGGAGTTTACCGGGCCGCTGGCCGTGGCATTGTTTGGCTCTCGCCGCCCGCTGGACTTTGTGTGGGTGGCTCTGGCGGTGCTCGGACTGTGGTTCCTGCTGCCGCTGGGGCAAGACGTTTCGCAGATAGATCCAATGGGCGCGCTGTTGGCGCTTGGGGCAGGAGCCTGCTGGGCAGTCTACATTCTCACCGGCCAGCGTGCCGGGGAAGAGCACGGCCCGGCAACGGTGGCGATGGGTTCGCTTATCGCCGCAGTGGTTTTCGTGCCGATAGGGATGATTCAGGCCAGCGATACGTTATTTCAGTGGGCGCTACTGTTGCCAGGGCTCGGGATCGCTATTTTGTCGACCGCTCTGCCCTACTCGCTGGAGATGATCGCCCTTACCCGCATGCCCAGCAAAACATTTGGCACGCTGATGAGCATGGAACCGGCCCTTGCCGCGCTTTCCGGGATGGTGTTTCTTGGCGAGATGCTAACCCTCGTGCAAACGCTGGCGCTGGGGGCAATTATCCTCGCCTCAATGGGCTCCACTTTGACGATGCGTCGGGAAAGTAAAATAAAAGAAGTCGACATTAACTGATCGCAGGCTCTGCTTGATGACAACCCATCACGCAGAGCCTTAGTTAATTGATTTATACGATATAAAAACCGTCCAACAGACCTGTGCTATCAGACCGATAGAGACTACCGCCACTGCAAACTTCATATCCGTTGCTATACTTAATTCCGCAAGTTATTGGGACGAGACGCTCGCATAGTTCAAATTTGAAGTATGACGAGTACAAATATCAAGAGGATATGAAACTATGAGTACCGCAAAACTGGTTAAAACTAAAGCAACGAATCTGCTCTATACCCGTAACGACGTCGCAGATAGCGCGAAGAAGGCGACCGTTGAGCTGCTGAATCGCCAGGTGATCCAGTTCATTGACCTGTCGTTGATTACCAAGCAGGCTCACTGGAATATGCGCGGTGCAAACTTCATTGCCGTTCATGAAATGCTGGACGGCTTTCGCACCGCGCTAGTCGACCATCTTGATACCATGGCTGAACGTGCCGTACAGCTTGGCGGCGTGGCGCTGGGGACCACTCAGGTCATCAATAGCAAAAGCCCGCTGAAAAGCTACCCGCTGGATATCCATAGCGTGCAGGACCATCTGAAAGAGCTGGCCGATCGCTACGCTATCGTCGCTAACGACGTGCGTAAAGCCATCGAAGAAGCAAAAGATGAAGATACTGCAGATATCTTTACCGCTGCTTCCCGTGACCTGGATAAATTCCTGTGGTTCATCGAAGCCAATATCGAGTAATGCCAACTGCCGTCAGCCCCGCTGGCGGCTTTTTTTTGTTCCACCACCTCAATCGCCTTAATGCACCACATCAGTGCACTAAAGTGTTCAAAATACGCACCAAAGTAAATCAATTGTAATAATCACCTCACACAATCGTTACGGCGAGATTGTTTTCCCCTCTGGTTTTGCGTTAAAAATGCTCTTGTTATGCGATGTGCTTATGATGCACCAAAACAACGCCCCACAATGGTGCAATTAGCGTTATCCGTTATCAAAAGCGTGCAATGAGATTCATCCTGGTTGTTGTAAAACAACAAGTTGTAAAACTGGCACGATTTTTTCATAAGACTATTCGTTTCGTTCTCGCAGGGGATCATCCCGTGGATAAAAAAGGAAATGCTATGAAGTCTGTATTTAAAGTTTCACTGGCTGCACTGACCCTGGCTTTTGCGGTTTCTTCTCACGCCGCTGATAAACTGATTGTCGCGACCGATACGGCATTTGTTCCGTTCGAATTCAAGCAGGGCGATAAGTACGTTGGTTTCGACGTCGACTTGTGGGCTGCCGTCGCCAAAGAGCTGAAGCTGGACTATACCCTGAAGCCAATGGACTTCAGCGGCATTATTCCGGCGCTGCAAACCAAAAATATCGACCTCGCGCTGGCGGGAATTACCATCACTGAAGAACGTAAAAAAGCAATCGACTTCTCTGATGGCTATTACAAAAGCGGTCTGCTGGTGATGGTCAACGCCAATAATAATGACATCAAAGATGTTAAAGATTTGAACGGTAAAGTGGTGGCCGTGAAAGGCGGTACCGGCTCCGTTGACTACGCGAAAGCCAATATCAAAACCAAAGATCTGCGTCAGTTCCCGAACATCGACAACGCCTATATGGAACTGGGCACCGGTCGCGCTGATGCGGTACTGCACGATACGCCGAACATTCTTTACTTCATCAAAACTGCGGGCAACGGCAAGTTCAAAGCGGTCGGTGATTCACTGGAAGCGCAAGACTACGGTATCGCCTTCCCGAAAGGCAGCGATGAACTGCGTGAAAAAGTGAACGGCGCGCTGAAAACGCTGCGTGAAAACGGCACTTACAACGAAATTTATAAAAAATGGTTCGGTACTGAACCAAAATAATAATGAGCGTTTTCTCTTCCAGGCCTGCTGATAAGCAGGCCTGAATGGTTTTCTCAGAGGGTCTACCTCTGTTTTCGACACGGTAACAGGAACACATTTATGCAGTTTGACTGGAGTGCCATCTGGCCCGCCATTCCAATTTTGCTGGAAGGCGCCAAAATGACGCTGTGGATTTCCGTCCTCGGCCTGGTCGGCGGCCTGATAATCGGCCTGGTGGCTGGTTTCGCCCGCTGTTTCGGCGGTTGGATAGCCAATCACACCGCGCTGGTTTTTATCGAAATCATTCGCGGCACCCCGATTGTGGTGCAGGTGATGTTTATCTACTTCGCCCTGCCGATGGCGTTTAGCGATTTACGTATTGATCCGTTCTCTGCAGCGGTAGTCACCATTATGATCAACTCCGGTGCCTATATTGCGGAAATCACCCGCGGCGCGGTGTTGTCCATTCACAAAGGCTTTCGCGAAGCGGGCCTGGCGCTCGGCCTTTCACGTCGGGAAACTATTCGCCACGTGATCCTGCCGCTGGCGCTACGCCGCATGCTGCCGCCGCTGGGCAACCAGTGGATTATCAGCATCAAGGATACTTCGCTGTTTATCGTCATCGGCGTTGCCGAACTGACCCGCCAGGGCCAGGAAATCATTGCCGGTAACTTCCGCGCGCTGGAAATCTGGAGCGCCGTTGCCGTCATTTATCTGATCATCACCCTGGTGCTGAGCTTTGTTCTGCGTCGTCTCGAAAGAAGGATGAAAATCCTGTGATTGAATTTAAAAACGTTTCCAAGCATTTTGGCCCAACTAAAGTGCTGCATGATATCGATCTGAAGATCAGCCAGGGCGAAGTGGTGGTCATTATCGGGCCGTCCGGGTCCGGTAAATCAACCCTGCTGCGCTGTATCAACAAACTTGAAGAGATTACCAGCGGCGAGCTGATCGTCGATGGCCTGAAGGTCAACGATCCTAAAGTCGACGAGCGACTGATTCGTCAGGAAGCAGGCATGGTGTTCCAGCAGTTTTATCTGTTCCCGCATTTGACGGCGCTGGAAAACGTCATGTTTGGCCCGCTGCGCGTTCGCGGTGCCAGTAAAGCGGCGGCGGAAAAGCTGGCGAAAGAGCTGCTGGAAAAAGTGGGGCTGGCGGAGCGTGCACACCACTATCCTTCTGAGCTTTCCGGCGGTCAGCAGCAGCGCGTGGCGATTGCCCGCGCGCTGGCCGTGAAGCCGAAAATGATGCTGTTTGATGAGCCGACATCTGCGCTGGACCCCGAACTGCGCCACGAAGTGCTAAAAGTGATGCAGGATCTGGCCGAAGAAGGCATGACCATGGTCATCGTCACCCACGAAATTGGCTTTGCCGAAAAAGTGGCTTCGCGCCTGATCTTTATCGATAAAGGACGTATCGCAGAAGATGGCGATCCGCAGGTACTGGTTAAGAACCCGCCAAGCCCGCGCCTGCGCGAGTTTTTGCAGCACGTAGCCTGATGCCCAACGGCTCTCCCCATTCGTGGAAGAGCCGCTTTCCAGAATCATCCCAACCTCACCCTCCAGATCTCGTCTTCTATACTTATTGGTTTGAGATGCAATGGAGGTGCCTGTGCTGCGGATTCTGTTACTGCTCGCCATGCTGTTTACCACCCCGCTATTCGCCGCAACGCTGCCCGGCGTGCCGGCTGCCACGACTGACCAGCCCGGCAGCAGCGAGCCCGATCTTGAGCAGAAGAAAGCCGCCTACGGCGCGCTGGCCGACGTGCTCGAAAACACCGATGCTCGTCAGGAGCTTATCGACCAGTTGCGTAAAGCCGCCGCCACGCCTCCGCCCGCCAGCACGCCAAAGCTGACGCCGCCCGAAGTCGAAGATGAGACCACGGTGCTGGAAAACGTTACCCAAATCAGCCGCGAATACGGCGAGCAGCTCTCGTCACGTTTCTCCCAGCTCTGGCGTAACATCACCGGTTCTCCGCATAAACCCTTCAATTCAGAAACGTTCAGTAACGCCGCCTGGCACTTTTTACTACTCGCAGGGCTGGTTTTTGCCTTCTGGTGGCTGGTGCGCCTGGCGGCCTTGCCTCTGTATCGTAAAATGGGCCACTGGGGACGGCATAAAAACCGCGATCGCAGCAACTGGCTCCAGCTCCCCTCAACCATTGCCGGGGCTTTTATCTTTGACCTGCTCCTGCTCGCGCTAACCCTATTCGTCGGCCAGCTTTTAAGCGATCGCCTCAACGGCAATAATTCCACTATCGCTTTTCAGCAAAGCCTGTTTCTCAACGCTTTCGCGCTGATTGAGTTTTTCAAAGCCCTTCTGCGGGTTATTTTCTGTCCACGGATCCCTGAACTACGGCCGTTCAATCTCAGCAATGAGGCAGCGAAATACTGGAATTTGCGCCTGAGCGCCCTGAGTAGCCTGATTGGCTACGGCCTGATCGTCGCGGTTCCCATTATTTCCAATCAGGTCAACGTCCAGGTTGGCGCGCTGGCCAACGTCATGATTATGCTGTGTATTACCCTGTGGGCGCTGTACCTAATTTTTCACAATAAGGCATTGATTACTCAGGGGCTTATTCAGCTTGCCGATCGTTCATTGGCCTTCTTCAGTTTGTTTATCCGCGCCTTTGCCCTGATCTGGCACTGGCTGGCGTGCGCCTACTTTATCGTGCTGTTTTTCTTCTCGCTGTTCGACCCCGGCAATAGCCTGAAATTTATGATGGGCGCGACGTTACGCAGTCTGGCGATTATCGGCGCTGCTGCGCTGGTTTCTGGCATCTTGTCGCGCTGGATTGCCAAAACCATCACATTGTCGCCAGAAACCCAACGCAATTATCCCGAGCTGCAAAAGCGGCTTAACAGCTGGATATCCGCTTCGCTAAAAGTCGCGCGGATATTAACGGTCTGCGTGGCGATCATGCTGCTGCTCAGCGCCTGGGGGCTGTTCGATTTTTGGAGCTGGATCCATAACGGTAGCGGGCAAAAAGCGGTAGATGTTCTGATTCGCATCGCGCTGATCCTGTTCTTCTCGGCGATTGGCTGGACGCTGCTCGCCAGTCTGATAGAGAACCGCCTGGCGTCGGATATTCACGGTCGCCCGCTGCCGAGCACCCGCGCCCGGACGCTACTGACGCTGTTTCGCAACGCGCTGGCGGTGGTGATCAGCACCATTACGGTGATGATCCTGCTTTCGGAAGTGGGGGTGAACATCGCCCCGCTGCTGGCCGGTGCCGGGGCGTTGGGCCTCGCGATTTCGTTCGGTGCGCAAACTCTGGTCAAAGATATTATTACCGGGATTTTTATCCAGTTTGAAAACGGCATGAATACCGGCGATTTGGTCACTATTGGACCGTTAACCGGCACGGTGGAACGGATGTCGATTCGCTCGGTCGGCGTGCGCCAGGATACCGGTGCCTATCATATTATTCCGTGGTCTTCGATAACCACCTTCGCCAACTTCGTGCGCGGCATCGGCTCAGTGGTCGCCAACTATGATGTTGACCGACAGGAGAGTCTGGATAAGGCCAATCAGGCATTGAAAGAGGCGGTAGCGGAAGTGATGGCGCAGGAAGAGGTTCGCGGGCTGATCATTGGCGAACCCTCTTTCGCCGGACTGGTGGGCTTGAGCAATACCGCCTTCACCCTGCGGGTCACCTTCACCACCCTGCCGTTGAAGCAGTGGACGGTTCGTTTTGCCCTCGATACCCAGGTGAAAAGACATTTCGACCTCGCTGGCGTCCGCGCACCGGTGCAGACTTATCAGGTGCTACCAACACCGGTACCTGTCGGGCCGCCGACTCCTGCGGAGCCGACGTTATAGCAGATTAAAACGGACGGCGGCGTTTGGCTTCGTCCATAAAGGTCCAGGCGATAAAGCGGCTTTGCTTGTTGCCCTGGGCCATCTCTTTTTTCACCACTTTTACCGCGCCGACGTCGGTCAGCGCGCGATACAGCAGCGGCAAATTGTCGCCGCGGGAAACCAGTGAGGTAAACCACTTAACCTGACGGCCAAACTGCTGGCTCTCCTGAATCATCTGAGTGATAAAGGCTACCTCGCCTCCCTCGCACCACAGCTCCTGCTGCTGGCCGCCAAAGTTGGTTACGCTATCTTCGCCCAGTCCCAGATTGCGACGCTTGCGCTCGCCGCCTTCCCGCGCGCTGGCGGCGGAATCATGGAACGGCGGGTTGCACAGGGTCGCGTCGTAAGTTTCGTTTTTATGAATAATGCCGGTCAAAATCGCTTTGGTATCTTTTTGGCGACGCAGGCGAATCTGGCGAGTCAATCCAGGGTTGCCGTTGACGATAGCCTGCGCGCTCGCGAAAGCCTCAGCATGCGTTTCACTGCCGGTAAAACGCCAACCGTATTCGTGCACGCCAATCAGTGGATAGATGCAATTTGCGCCGACGCCAATATCAAGAATGCTGGCCTGCGAGGGAATAGTCCCGGTGTCCAGCGCCAGCAAATCGGCGAGGTGATGAATGTAATCAGCTCTTCCCGGCACAGGCGGGCAGAGAAAGCCCTCAGGGATATCCCAGTGTTTCACCGCGTAAAAGTGCGCCAGCAGCGCTTTATTCAGCGCCTTCACCGCCAGCGGGTTGGCAAAGTCGATGGTCTGCTCACCCACCGGATTGAGAGTGATAAAGGCCTGAAGCTCAGGGTGGGCCTGGCACAATGCGGGCAAATCGTAGCGTTGGTGGTGGCGGTTACGCGGGTGTAACCCCGGTTTCTGGGCTTTCATGGCAATCTCCTTTGAACAGCCGCGTAAGATACCCGTTGACGGCGGCGCGGTAAATAAGTGAGTCTGGATATCTACTCTTTCGTCATGGGTGTCGTATGTACTTCTATCAACCTTCGCACGGACACGGTCTGCCGCACGACCCGCTTAATGCCATTATCGGGCCTCGGCCCATCGGCTGGATCGCCTCGCTGGATAGCAGCGGGCAGCGCAATCTCGCACCCTACAGTTTTTTTAACTGCTTTAACTATCGGCCACCAATTATCGGTTTTGCCAGCAGCGGCTGGAAAGATAGCGTGCAGAATATCGTCGAAACTAAAGAGTTCGTCTGGAACCTGGCCACTCGTCCTCTGGCGGTAGCGATGAACGAAACGTCCGCCAGTATACCGCGTAATGAGGATGAATTTTCACGCGCCGGGCTCACGCCCGCTGCCAGCCGTATTGTCAGCGCCCCACGGGTTGCCGAAAGCCCGGTGAACTTCGAATGTCGCCTCTCGCAGTGCATCCAGCTGACCACCGCCGACGGCATGGCGGTTGAAAGCTGGCTGGTGCTGGGCGAAGTGGTGGCGGTGCATATCGACGAGTCGCTGCTGGAGGAAGGGATTTACCAGACCGCTAAAGCCCAGCCGATTTTGCGCGCCGGAGGCCCCAGTGCTTATTACGGCATCGATGAAAGCTTGCGCTTTGATCTTGTTCGTCCGGACGCACGCTAACCCCTTCATCCTAAACTACGCGAACTGCAATATATACCCTAAATAATTCAAGTTGCTTAAAGGCGGCAAGGGAGTGAGTCCCCGGGAGCATAGATAACTATGTGACCGGGGTGAGCGAGCGCAGCCAACACATAAGCAGCTTGAAGTATGACGGGTAGAGGGCCCACATCCAGGTTGGGCTCGTTCCGCTTTTATCCTCGCCCATAACGCCCCTTCTTTATGTAGAAAAAATCCAGTCAATGTAAATAAATGTATTTATTTTTTTATAAATGAGTGATAAAAATTCGGCCGTTGTTTGATAATGATTATCACAATCATTATCAAAAGCATTGCTTTTGTTAAAAATCACCTGCAGTGGTCGGGGCGAAGCATCGCTTCGTCTGCGGTCGTTATGGCCTAATTAAAACTATAAGTCACTTATTGATATGGAAAAAAATAACAATTTGCCGTTCAGCAGTTTCAACTCACTGACAATCTTCACCGGTTTATGCCTGAGTCTCTCTCCGACCGGTCAGGTGCTTGCAGCGGACAGCACTGAAAAGAATGCTGGCGAAACGCTGGTGGTCGAAGCGCAAACTCCATCGCTGTATGCGCCGACTCACTCCGCCGATCCTAAGTTTTCTCGTCCGATCGCCGATACCACGCGAACGGTCACCGTTGTCTCTGAGCAGGTGATGAAGGATCAGGGCGTCACCAACCTCACCGATGCGCTGAAGAACGTTCCCGGCGTGGGCGCGTTCTTTGCTGGTGAAAATGGCAACTCCACCACCGGCGACGCCATCTACATGCGCGGAGCGGATACCTCCAACAGTATTTACGTCGACGGTATTCGCGATATCGGCAGCGTCAGCCGCGATACCTTCAACACTGAACAGGTTGAGGTCATCAAGGGGCCGTCTGGTTCCGACTACGGTCGCAGCGCGCCGACCGGTTCAATCAATATGATCAGCAAACAGCCGCGTCTGGACTCCGGTATCGATGCTTCAGCCAGCGTGGGTAGCGCCTGGTTCCGTCGCGGCACGCTGGATATCAACGAGACCATTGGCGAAACCAGCGCGGTGCGCCTGAATCTGATGGGTGAAAAAACTCACGATGCAGGCCGCGACAAGGTGAAAAACGAGCGTTACGGCGTGGCGCCATCGGCGGCGTTCGGTCTCGGCACTGAGACCCGCTTGTACCTGAACTATCTGCACGTGACCCAGCACAATACGCCAGATGGCGGCATTCCAACTATCGGTCTGCCAGGGTATTCCGCCCCCAACGCCAGCACCTCGGCGCTGAATCACTCCGGTAAAGTCGCCACCAGCAACTTCTACGGCACCAATTCCGACTACGATGATTCCACCACCGATACCGTGACGATGCGCTTCGAACACGATCTGAGCGACACCACGACCATTCGGAACACGACCCGCTGGTCTCGCGTGAAACAGGATTATCTGATGACCGCGGTGATGGGTGGGGCGACGAACATCATCCAGCCTAACCCTGATGATGTTGGCACCTGGACCTGGTCACGTCTGGCAAACACCAAAGACACCAGCAACAAGATCCTCACTAACCAGACTAACCTGACCTCGAAGTTCTACACCGGCTCCATCGGCCATGACGTCAGCACCGGTGTGGAATTCACCCGCGAAACGCAGACCAACTACGGGGTTTATCCGCTAACGCCGCCGGCGGTGAACATTTATCACCCGAACAGCGATATCTCCATCGGCGGCCTGGACCGCAGCGGCGCCAACGCCAACGGGCAAACGGGCAAACGGATACCTTCGGCGTTTATGCCTTCGACACCCTGCAAATTACTCAGGACTTCGAACTTAACGGCGGGATCCGTCTGGATAATTACCAGACCAAATACGATAGCGCGAGCCTGTGCGGCGGTACCGGACGCGGTGCTATCGCCTGCCCGACGGGCGTAGAGAAAAATACACCGGTCACCACCGTCGATACCTCCACCAGCGGTAACCTGGTGAACTGGAAAGCCGGTGCACTGTATCATCTGACCGATAACGGCAATATCTACGTCAACTACGCCGTTTCTCAGCAGCCGCCGGGAGGCAGCAACTTCACCCTCGCACAAAGTGGTACCGGCAACAGCGCCAACCGTACCGACTTTAAACCGCAGAAAGCAAAAACCAGCGAAGTCGGAACCAAGTGGGAGCTCATGGACAAGCGCCTGCTGCTGACCGCCGCCCTCTTCCGTACTGATATTGAAAACGAAGTCGAACAGAACGACGACGGCACTTATTCACAGTACGGTAAGAAACGCGTGGAAGGCTATGAGATCTCTCTGGCCGGTAATATTACTCCTGACTGGCAGGTTATCGGCGGTTATACCCAACAGCGCGCCAGCATTAGCGAAGGCGCGAATACCGCTCAGGATGGCACCAGCGCGCTACCGTATACGCCAGAGCACGCATTTACCGTCTGGAGCCAATATCAGGCCACTGAGGCTATCTCCGTTGGCGCTGGCGCACGCTACGTTGGCAGTATGCATCGCGGCAGCGACGGCGCAGTCGGTACGCCGTCCTATACCGAAGGCTACTGGGTAGCGGATGCCAAGGTGGGTTATCGTATTAACCGTAATCTCGACCTGCAGCTGAACGTCTATAACCTGTTTGATACCGACTATGTTGCCTCTATTAATAAGAGCGGTTACCGCTATCATCCGGGGGAACCACGGACCTTCTTGTTAACCGCCAATATGCATTTCTGATCCACGATGGGGCGGCAACGCCCCGTTTCTTCAGGAGACAAAATCATGATGTACCATATCCCCGCCGTCCTTAGCCCACAGGAAGTAGACTATTTCACCACCCAGCTCCAACAAGCCGATTGGGTTGACGGCCGCGTAACTACTGGCGATCAGGGCGCTCAGGTCAAAAATAACCAGCAGGTAGACACCCGCAGCAGCTTGTATGGCGAACTTCAGGCAACGGTCGTCGCAGCGCTGAATCGCAGTTCGCTGTTTTTTGCCGCCGCGCTGCCAAAAACCCTTTCCAGCCCGCTGTTTAACCGCTATCAGCAGAGTGAAACTTATGGATTTCACGTTGATGGTGCGGTGCGCAGTCAGGCCCAGGGCGGCTGGATGCGTACCGATCTCTCCGCCACCCTCTTTTTATCCGCCCCGGAAAGCTACGAGGGCGGCGAGCTGGTGGTTAACGACACCTACGGCCAGCACTCGGTTAAGCTCCCGGCTGGCGACCTGGTACTCTATCCTTCAAGTAGCCTGCACTGCGTCACTCCCGTTACAGTGGGTACCCGCGTGGCCTCATTCTTATGGGTTCAATCCATGATCCGCGACGATAAGCACCGCGCCATGCTGTTTGATCTGGATGGCAATATTCAGAAGTTAAAAAGCCGCCACGGTGAAAGCGACGAAGTGCTCTCTCTGCTTAATCTGTACCATAACCTGCTGCGCGAATGGTCAGAGATCTAAGCCTTGTCTGGTCATTTTTTATCCCCATATTCTCTATACTGACAGTCAACGAGATAACGAGGTGAACCATGGCATCAGGCTGGGCAAATGACGACGCCGTGCAGGAGCAAATCGACAGCACCATTAATGATGCCATCGCGCGGGCGCGAAATGAGCTTTCATCGGGTGAAAGCAACAAATTTTGTGAAGAGTGCGGAGAGCCGATTCCGGAAGCGCGTCGGCAAGCGGTTCCGGGGGTGAGATACTGCGTAAAGTGCCAACAAGATAAAGATTTACATAACAATACATTTTCAGGATATAATCGCCGTGGATCTAAAGATAGCCAGCTTCGCTGACCGTCATTTACCGTTCATTACCGCAGATCGCGTTATCTTTTCGCGCACGTTTTTTGGCAAACTGAGTGGCAAAATGTGCCCTTACCGCCCCCTGAACTTCGCTTCAACCCGTTTTCTCTTCGCGGGCTAAAATAATTTATTAATATTCAATAAATTAATAATCGTTCAAAAAATTAGATTGAGATTGTTAATTTCCTTCGATTTTATCTCTCGCTCAAAACCGTGATACTTCTCACATCGACGAAACATCGTCACCTGTACAAGACAACCTGCGAGAGATTAATTATGAAAACTATCAAATATGCTGCCGCCGCCATCGCCCTTTCCGCTCTGTCCTTTGGTGCTTTCGCCGCTCAGCCGGTAACATCGGCCCAGGCAGAAAGCATGAACAAAATCGGTGTGGTTTCCGCTGAAGGCGCAACGACGCTGGATGGTCTGGAAGCTAAACTGGCAGAGAAAGCCGAAGCAGCTGGCGCAACCGGCTACAGCATCACCTCTGCTAACACCGCGAACAAAATTAGCGGTACCGCGGTTATCTATAAATAATCGCCACAAATTCCTGTAGCAAGTAAGACCCTGTAATGCCACTGTTTCAACCCTGTAAGACCCTTTAATACCCTTGCCTTGCCCGTCCATCCCACTGGACGGGCTTTTTTTTAATCAACAAGAATAATTTTCAACGCAAACAGCATTGCAACCGCAATGACGCACAGATTCAGCTCACGCCATCTGCCACAGAAGATCTTCATAATGCAGTAAGCCAGAAAACCAAGCGCAATCCCCTCGGTGATAGAGAACGTGAAAGGCATCATTACCGCCGTAATAAAAGCCGGAACTGACTCGGTAAAATCATCCCAGTCAATACGGGCGAGGCTGGATGTCATCAACACGCCAACGAAAATTAATGCTCCAGCCGTTGCATATCCCGGCACTATTTCAGCCAGCGGCGAAAAAAACATCACCAGCAAAAACAAAACGCCGACAACCACCGCTGTAAGACCGGTCCTGCCTCCTACCGACACACCGGCCGTACTTTCGATATAAGCGGTCACCGATGAAGTACCAATAAAAGCACCGGCCACTGAGCTCAAACTGTCAACATACAGCGCCTTATGCATATTAGGGAACTTGCCATCTTTGCCAATTAAACCCGCTTTATCCGTCACGCCGATTAGCGTCCCTGAAGAATCAAATAGATTAATCAGCATGAATGAGAAAATAATACCGGCCAGATCCAGCGATAATGCACCTCGTATATCCACTTCGCCGATCACCCCGCTGATACCAGACGGTGTGGAATAAACACCATTAAAATGAACATCACCAAAAAATAAACCACAACATGATGTGACGACAATTGAAACCAGCACTGCAGCATGGAAATTTCGTGAAGAGAGAACGGCAATAATAAAAAAACCAACAATCCCTAATAACACGCTGTGCGAACTCAAGTCGCCAATGGCAACTAAGGAAGGTGCGAACAAGTCCCTGATATGAGATCATGTTTGTCATCTGGAGCCATGGAACAGGGTTCATCATGAGTCATCAACTTACCTTCGCCGACAGTGAATTCAGCAGTAAGCGCCGTCAGACCAGAAAAGAGATTTTCTTGTCCCGTATGGAGCAGATTCTGCCATGGCAAAACATGGTGGAAGTCATCGAGCCGTTTTACCCCAAGGCTGGTAATGGCCGGCGACCTTATCCGCTGGAAACCATGCTACGCATTCACTGCATGCAGCATTGGTACAACCTGAGCGATGGCGCGATGGAAGATGCTCTGTACGAAATCGCCTCCATGCGTCGGTTTGCCCGGTTATCCCTGGATAGCGCCTTGCCTGACCGCACCACCATCATGAATTTCCGCCACCTGCTGGAGCAGCATCAACTGGCCCGCCAATTGTTCAAGACCATCAATCGCTGGCTGGCCGAAGCAGGCGTCATGATGACTCAAGGCACCTTGGTCGATGCCACCATCATTGAGGCACCCAGCTCGACCAAGAACAAAGAGCAGCAACGCGATCCGGAGATGCATCAGACCAAGAAAGGCAATCAGTGGCACTTTGGCATGAAGGCCCACATTGGTGTCGATGCCAAGAGTGGCCTGACCCACAGCCTAGTCACCACCGCGGCCAACGAGCATGACCTCAATCAGCTGGGTAATCTGCTGCATGGAGAGGAGCAATTTGTCTCAGCCGATGCCGGCTACCAAGGGGCGCCACAGCGCGAGGAGCTGGCCGAGGTGGATGTGGACTGGCTGATCGCCGAGCGCCCCGGCAAGGTAAGAACCTTGAAACAGCATCCACGCAAGAACAAAACGGCCATCAACATCGAATACATGAAAGCCAGCATCCGGGCCAAGGTGGAGCACCCATTTCGCATCATCAAGCGACAGTTCGGCTTCGTGAAAGCCAGATACAAGGGGTTGCTGAAAAACGATAACCAACTGGCGATGTTATTCACGCTGGCCAACCTGTTTCGGGCGGACCAAATGATACGTCAGTGGGAGAGATCTCACTAAAAACTGGGGATAACGCCTTAAATGGCGAAGAAACGGTCTAAATAGGCTGATTCAAGGCATTTACGGGAGAAAAAATCGGCTCAAACATGAAGAAATGAAATGACTGAGTCAGCCGAGAAGAATTTCCCCGCTTATTCGCACCTTCCCTAGTACTCTGATGAGTGTTTTCGCTGTGTTCATTTTTCATGTTTTTCATCCGCTGATGAAGAATAACTTCATGATACATCCACTGACTTTACTCTTTTTAAATCATACCTAACTCATAATTCAGTGATAGTTATCACATCGTAAAAATCTATTTGCCGATAAAATAAAAAACCACCACAGATGATAAAATGATAATTAAAGAATCAATTTGATAAATCAAAATGAGAAAATAAAATGATAAATAGAATTAACTTTAAACATCACCAGATTAGTCGTCAAAACAGACAAGAATTGCTCGCCGTATCACGTGGAGAGGGTGTTGCAGATTATATTATTGATAATGTCACTGTACTTGATTTAATTAATGGCGGGAGTTTCGCAGGCCCCATAGTGATAAAAAACCAGCATATTGCCGGTATTGGCCCAGAGTATGCCGATGCTCCGACTCACCAGCGTGTCGATGCCCGCGGAGCAACAGCAGTACCTGGCTTTGTTGATGCCCATTTGCATATTGAATCGAGCATGATGACCCCCGTTGCTTTTGAAACGGCAACTCTGCCGCGCGGCCTGACAACCATCGTTTGCGATCCCCATGAAATCGTCAATGTGATGGGGGAATCCGGCTTCGCCTGGTTTATTCGCTGCGCCGAACTGGCACAACAAAATCAGTATATTCAGGTTAGCTCCTGCGTCCCTGCCCTGAAAGGTTGCGATTTAAACGGCGCCGACTTTACCCTTGAACAAATGCTCCGCTGGCACGACCATCCTCTGGTCACCGGGCTCGCGGAGGTAATGGACTATCCCGGCGTTATCGCCGGAGAGCGCGAAATTGCGGATAAAATAGACGCGTTCCGTACTCTGACGATAGACGGTCATTGCCCGGGACTGAGCGGTAAAGCGCTTAATGCATATGTTGCTGCTGGCGTCGAAAACTGCCATGAAAGCTATTCCCAACAAGAGGGCCGTGAAAAGCTACAGGCTGGAATGGGGTTAATGATCCGCGAAGGATCCGCTGCGCGAAATCTCGATTCGCTCGCGCCGTTAATCAATGAAATGAACAGCCCACAATGTATGCTTTGTACCGACGATCGTAATCCCTGGGAAATTGCCCATGAAGGCCATATCGACGCGCTTATCCGCCGCCTTATTAACCAACATAATGTGCCGCTGCATGTCGCTTACCGTATTGCCAGCTGGTCAGCCGCACGCCATTTCGGCCTGAAACATCTCGGACTGCTGGCACCGGGAAAACAAGCGGATATCGTCCTGCTTAGCAATCCTCAGCAAGTTGAGGTACAGCAAGTGTTTATTAAGGGAATGCCTGTCGATGAACACGCATTACTGCACGCCGAGTCTGCAACGTTAGCAAAAACGCGTCCCCCCTTAGGCAACACGGTTGCACGCCAGCCGGTATCAGCCACCGACTTTTCCTTCGATTTCACTCCCGGAAGGCGCTATCGCGTGATTGAGGCCATTCCTAACGAGCTGATCACCGGCAATGGAGAGAGCCTGTATACAGAGGAAGGATTTGATCGAGAAGATATCTGCTTTATCAGCGTCCTGGAACGTTATGGCAAGCAAACCCCGCCCGCCTGCGGTCTACTAAGCGGCTTTGGTTTGCGTGAAGGGGCGCTGGCGGCAACCGTCAGCCATGACAGCCATAACATCGTTGTTATTGGACGTAGTGCGCAAGAAATGGCCACAGCGGTAAATCAGGTTATCTCCACCGGCGGCGGATTGTGCGTCGTGCATCATAACCAGGTAGCAGCTCATTTGCCGCTACCTGTCGCCGGGTTAATGAGCACCCAAACGGCACAAACGCTGGCGCAGCAAATAGGTTCGCTCAAAGCTGCAGGTAAACTCTGCGGCACTCTTCCCGACGAACCTTTTATCCAGATGGCATTTTTATCACTACCGGTTATCCCAGCGCTCAAGCTAACCAGCCAGGGGCTCTTTGATGGCAGTAAGTTCGATTTCACGTCGCTGGAAATCACTGAGTAAAGCAGCGCCACCTACGATGGCGGCGATGATTACCAGTGCTCAGCCACTTTTGCCAGTCCCTGTTCCAGGGTGGCTGCTTCCCCGGCAGCCACCAGACAGCAGGCCAGCTGGATTCTCAGCGACAGGGGTAGCGGTTCGCTCCCTGTCACACAGCGTTCAATCCAGCGCGCGGTAACCTCCGGGTCTTTTGACTCTGGTAGCGCAACAGCCTGCGCTGTACCCATATCCTGACGCTCGTTCAGTACACGCGTTCCAGCGGCATCAATCAGGCTAATCTGCGGGCAGCGTTGCGGATTAGCATAGACTTCACCTTCAGTACCGTGCATCAGCAATGCCCGTCCGCCGATTTCAGTAAAGAATTTCGCCACTCGGGTGACGTATTCCGGATGAGAGACGCTCGACAGACGCAGCGCCGCATCTTCCGCGAACGGCGTCGCCAGCTTGGCCAGCGTGTGCGCACTGTTGCGCACGCCCATACGCCAGCGTATCGCTAACTGTTTCTCCAGCGCTGGACAAAGCGCACCTATCGGGATGTAAACCGGCTGATGGCTGTCCAATCGCGCCTGGGCCTGACCCGCGTGTTGCGTGGCAGGAATCCCCATCAGCTCGAAAATCGTTTCTGTGAGCACGCGGGTTGGATCATGACTCACGCCGTGCACCACCACCGGGAAACCGAGTTTGTGCAGCAGGATGGCGATCAGCGGAGTCAGGTTTGCCTGTTTGCGCGCGCCGTTATAGCTGGGGATGACAATCGGCATAGGTTTGCCTGGCGGCGGCGTCAGGCTTAGCGTCTGCTGCTGCATCGCCTCGTAGAAGCCCTTCATCTCCGCTTCGCCTTCACCCTTGATGCGCAGGGCGATAAGGATGCCGCCCAGTTCGAGCTCAGGCACTTCGCCGCTAAGCATCCGCGAATAGAGCGCGCGGGCCGTTTCGACATCCAGGTCACGGGCGTGGTTTTTCCCCCGCCCAATTTCTTTAATGATCTTGCTGTAGTCCATCGAAGGCTCCTTTGAGCTTCTCACATCGTCGACATTGCACCATTAACGCCGTTTGCGACGCGTCGGTTTTGCTTTAGTTTTTACTATAACCTCAGGGACGGCAGGCTGCTCTATCGGAAATACGGGTAATGCATTCAATAAGCGTTGGCCGTAGTTTTTGGTCAACAGTCGCTTGTCGTAAATCACCACTTCCCCCCAGCAGCTATGGCTACGGATCAGGCGACCCACCTGCTGAATCAGGTTGAAGGAAGCACTCGGCAGACTTTGAACTTCGAACGGATAGCGATTGAGGCTTTTGAGCCATTCGCCTTCGGTAATCACCACCGGGCTGTCTATCGGCGGGAAGGCGATTTTGTGGATGTGAACCTGGCTCAGCAGCTCGCCTTTTAAATCGAGCCCTTCGGCAAAGGATTGCAGCCCGACCAGCACGCTTCGTTCTCCACCTTCAACGCGCTTACGGTGCAGTTCCACCAGCCGATAGCGCGGCTTATCACCCTGCACCAGAAGCAGCAAGCGCAAATCAGTCACGTGCTCAAGAAAACGCTGCATCGCTCTTCCGCTGGCAAACAGCACCAGCATGCCAAGATGCTTTTTACTCTCAACCTGCTCGCGAAAGTAAGCCGCCATCTCGGCGATATGCTGTTCTTCGTGGTCAATAAGCGGTTCGTAGTGCATCTGCGGGATGACAATTTTACCCTGTTCGACGTGGTTAAACGGCGAATCCAGCGCCACAAAGCGGTCTCCCGCCTTCTCTTTCAGTCCGCTCATCTCCTGCAAGCGAGAAAAGCTATTCAGCGAACGTAGCGTCGCCGAAGTGACAACAATATGCGGGACGCTGCGCCAGAGCAGCCTTTCCAGCTGATCGCTGACGCGGATCCCCACACAGTGGAACCAGATATGCATCTGACCGTCACGCAGGTCGCGGGTGGCCCATTTGGTCACCGGCGCGCCTGAAGATTGCGCCAACGATGCCAGACGCCACAGTTTGCTCTGACTCTCAAACATCCCCAGCGCGCGGTTCATCTGCAGCAGAACCCGGTGTAGACGCACCACATCATGACTGCCTGTTTTTTCGCCAAGATCGTTGAGGAACAGCTCCGCCAGCCCGCGCAACGTTTCCGTCAGTTTTGCCAGCCGCTGGCAGATCTCCATAACTTCCTGCGGCAGCTCGCCCATCGGAAAGCGGTGTTCCGCTTCCTGACCCGCAGGCATATACAGGTTAAGAATATTATTTAGCGAGGAGATAAGCTCAAACAGCTCCTCGCAGTGCGCGTTCAGGCGTTCAGGATTCGCCAATGGCGGTGTGGTTTTAGGCCGGAACTGTTCCATGCAGGTGGCAACCAGCTTAGTGAATAGATCCAACTGCAGGCGATACCACGGAGCGGTGATTTCAGCGCTCATTTCCAGCGCATCTCGGGCGACATCCGGCAGGTGGTGGCCTTCATCAAGCACCAGCAGTAAATTTTTCGGATCCGGCAGCACCGCCTCGCTCTCCATTGCCGCCATGACCAGCGCATGGTTTGCCACCACCACTTCGGCTTCCTGAATTTCTCGCCGGGCGACGAAAAATGGACATTCGCGATAATAGTGGCAGTTGCGATTCAGGCAGCTGGCTTTATCGGTGCTCAGACGGCTCCACAACGAATCATCTATGTTTTTATCGGTGTGATCGCGCAGGCCATCCCATTTATAACTATCAAGATCCGTTTTAAGCGTCGCGCACAGCTTCTGTTCTGCCTGGTTATTCGGTGTGAGGTCGTCATCAAGGAAGGCGAGCAGATCCTGCTGTGTCGGGTCCGTACTGCCGAGAGCGGCCAGGTTACGCGTACAAACGTAGCGCCCACGACCAAAGGCCGCGGTAAATCGCAGGTCAGGAATAATTTTACGCAGCAGCGGCAGGTCTTTACTGTAGATCTGGTCCTGCAGCGCCACATTGGCGGTGCTGACTACCAGCGTTTTTTGCTCTTCACGGGCAATCGCGATGCCGGGGATCAGGTATGACAAGGTTTTGCCGACGCCAGTGGGAGCCTCAATCGCCAGATGTCGCCCCTCTTCCCCGGCAAGCGTCTTCGCAACATCAGCGATCATCTGCCGCTGCGGGGGACGGGGAATAAAGTCCGGAATCTGTTCCTGAAGCGCCTTATACCAGGCGGCAATTTGCGCTTTTAGCGCAGCGGTCAAAGCCATGAGAGAACCTGAATACTGTATAAACAGCCACTATTGTGCCATTTTTTCGCTAACGGAAGGAACGTCTTTCTAAACAAACTGGAATCACGCTCGAGGTTTGACACGAGCGGAGGGAGTTCCGGGCAAAGATTCTTGCCCGGATAAACAAACCTGAGGCACTGGTCGCTCAACCACCGCGATAACTACAGGAATGAGGTAATACCGTTACTCAGCCGACGCCGGTTTGCGCGGGCGACGACGGCGTGGAGGTTTACCGTCTGCAGTGCGTGCTTTCGGCGCTTCACCATCGTTGCGGCGCGGAGCAGACTGCTGGCTACGCCCCTGGCTTTGGCCACCGCGACCACCGCCACGCTGCTGCTGGCGACCGTTCTGAATCGGCTCGGCTTTGA
Organism: Klebsiella sp. RHBSTW-00215; assembly: GCF_014103785.1. Classification (NCBI taxonomy): domain Bacteria; kingdom Pseudomonadati; phylum Pseudomonadota; class Gammaproteobacteria; order Enterobacterales; family Enterobacteriaceae; genus Klebsiella; species Klebsiella sp. RHBSTW-00215. The sequence goes on along the minus strand of NZ_JABXQS010000001.1, from coordinate 3,534,907 downwards.
TGGAAGGATCCGGTTCATAGCCCGCGATGGCGATACGTGGGATCTCTTTTTTCAGCAAGCGTTCGATATCATGCAACAGCTTATGCTCGTCAACGCAGACCAGCGACAGCGCTTCGCCAGTTGCAGCCGCGCGACCGGTACGGCCGATGCGGTGCACATAATCTTCCGGTACGTTTGGCAGTTCGTAGTTCACTACGTGCGGCAACTCTTCGATATCCAGACCGCGAGCGGCGATGTCGGTTGCCACCAGCACGCGGATGCCACCGGATTTAAAGTCAGCCAATGCGCGAGTACGCGCGCCCTGGCTTTTGTTACCGTGGATTGCGGCGCTGCGAATACCATCTTTATTAAGCTGCTCTGCCAGATGGTTTGCGCCGTGCTTGGTGCGGGTAAAGACCAGCACCTGCTGCCAGTTACCTTCGCCGATCATCTGCGACAGCAGCTCGCGCTTGCGTTTTTTATCAACAAAATGCACTAACTGGCTCACCTGCTCAGAGGCGGTGTTACGGCGGGCAACTTCAATTTCCAGCGGGTTATGCAGCAGTTTTTCCGCCAACGATTTAATGTCGTCAGAGAAGGTTGCAGAGAACAGCAGGTTCTGGCGTTTCGCAGGCAGTTTCGCCAGCACGCGGCGAATATCGTGAATAAAGCCCATATCCAGCATACGGTCGGCTTCATCCAGTACCAGCACTTCAACCTTATCCAGGCTGACGGCATTCTGATGTTCAAGATCCAGCAGACGTCCCGGCGTGGCCACCAAAATATCGACACCGCTGCGCAGCTTCATCATCTGCGGGTTAATGCTTACCCCGCCGAAGACGACCAGCGAACGAATATTCAGATACTTGCTGTAATCCCGTACGTTCTCGCCAATCTGAGCTGCCAGCTCGCGCGTTGGAGTCAGGATCAAAGCGCGCACCGGGCGACGACCTTTAGCATGCGGTTCTTGTTGGATCAGATGCTGAAGCAGCGGCAACGTAAAGCCTGCCGTTTTACCGGTGCCGGTCTGGGCGCTGGCCATCAGATCGCGACCCTGTAATACCGCAGGAATAGCCTTCTGCTGGATAGGGGTTGGCTCAACATAGCCCTGTTCAGCGACCGCGCGCAGGATTTCAGGATTCAGGCCAAGGGAATCAAAAGACATAACAACTCCGAACCGCCCCGGCCCGTCACAGGCGTAGTCTTCAGGGAGATTATTGCGAAAGAGATGGCAAAAACCACAATGCCATGAAGTGGCGCAGTCTAGCAGATTTTGTGACGAACCGCATAAAATATCCCCCAGCGTTTTATCTGCAAAATAATGCTCGCTTGCGCTGCGATGAATTAAGTATTCACCATTGTGGACAGTTTCGCGAATTGGTCATACTCTTAATCAATCGATTGATTAACTTTTTTAGCGCGATGACAACGACCCCCATTACCAGCAAAGGCGAGCAGGCTAAAAGCCAGCTTATCGCTGCCGCTATCGCCCAGTTCGGCGAATACGGCCAGCACGCCACAACCCGCGATATCGCCGCTCAGGCCGGACAGAATATCGCCGCTATCACCTACTATTTCGGTTCGAAGGACGATTTGTACCTCGCCTGCGCCCAGTGGATTGCCGACTTTATCGGCAATAATTTTCGCCCCCATGCGCAGGCGGCAGAGGAACTGCTGGCCCAGCCCGCTGCGGATAAAGCCGCAATGCGTACTCTAATTCTACACGCCTGCCAGAATATGATTTTACTGCTGACCCAGGAAGACACGGTCAATTTGAGCAAATTCATCTCCCGCGAGCAGTTGTCGCCGACGCCCGCCTATCAGCTCATCCACGACCAGGTCATTGCTCCGCTACACTGCCACCTAACCCGTTTAATCGCCGCTTATACCGGCCTTAACGCAGACAGCACGCAAATGATCCTTCACACCCACGCGCTGCTGGGGGAAGTTCTCGCGTTTCGTCTTGTTCGGGAAACGGTGCTGCGTCGCGCCGGTTGGGCTGAGTTTGATCAAGAAAAAACCGAGCAAATCATTCAGGTCATCACCTGCCACGTTGATTTCGTTCTGCAAGGATTATCGCAAAGGAGTCTGGAGTCATGAAAAAACCGCTCATCGTCGTTCTACTGCTTCTCCTGATGGCTGCTGTCATTGGCGGCGGCTGGTGGTGGTATCAAAGCAGCCAGCAAAAAGCGCTCACCCTGTATGGCAACGTGGATATTCGTACCGTTAACCTGAGCTTCCGGGTGGGAGGACGGCTGGCGTCGCTAAGCGTCGATGAGGGCGATGCGATTAAAACCGGGCAAACGCTGGGCGAGCTGGATCGCGCCCCTTATGAAAATGCCCTCCAGCAGGCGCAGGCCAACGTTTCTACGGCCCAGGCGCAGTACGACCTAATGATGGCGGGCTATCGCTCGGAAGAAATTGCCCAGGCCGCCGCCGCGGTTAACCAGGCCCAAGCGGCTTACGCCTATGCGCAGAACTTCTATCAACGCCAGCTGGGGCTGCGTAAAAGCAGCGCTATCTCCGCGAATGACCTTGAAAACGCGCGCTCCTCACGCGACCAGGCACAGGCCACGCTGAAATCAGCACAGGATAAACTGCGCCAGTACCGCGCCGGTAACCGTCCGCAGGAGATAGCCCAGGCCAAAGCCAGCCTCGAACAGGCTCAGGCCGCGCTGGCGCAGGCGAAACTCGATCTGCACGATACCACGCTGACCGCGCCGTCCGACGGCACCCTGATGACCCGCGCCGTGGAGCCAGGCAGTATGCTCAGCGCAGGCGGCACGGTGATGACGCTATCATTAACCCATCCGGTTTGGGTACGCGCCTACATCGATGAAAAAAATCTCGGCCAGGCCCAACCGGGGCGTGAAGTCTTGCTCTATACCGATAGCCGTCCGAATCAACCTTACCGTGGCAAAATCGGCTTTGTCTCTCCTGCGGCTGAATTTACGCCGAAAACCGTCGAGACCCCGGACCTGCGCACCGACTTGGTTTATCGCCTGCGGATTGTGGTCACCGATGCCGACGGCGCGCTGCGTCAGGGGATGCCGGTGACCGTCGCTTTCAGCAACGGAAACAGCCAATGAGCGAAGACGTTATCACGCTGCGCGGGCTGACCCGGCGTTTCGCCGGCATGGACCGCCCGGCCGTCGCGCCGCTGGACTGCACCATTCACTCCGGCTATGTGACCGGGCTGGTTGGCCCCGATGGCGCGGGGAAAACCACCCTGATGCGTATGCTCGCCGGTTTGCTCAAAGCCGACAGCGGCAGCGCACAGGTCATTGGTTTTGACCCCATTGCCGACGATAGCGCCCTGCACGCGGTGCTCGGTTATATGCCGCAGAAATTTGGCCTGTATGAAGATCTGACGGTGATGGAAAACCTGACCCTCTACGCCGACCTGCGCAGCGTCACCGGCGAAGCACGGGAGAAAACCTTCGCCCGGCTGCTGGAGTTTACCTCTTTGGGCCCCTTTACTGGCCGTCTGGCGGGCAAGCTCTCCGGCGGTATGAAGCAGAAACTCGGCCTCGCCTGCACCCTCGTCGGTGAACCGAAAGTGCTGCTGCTGGACGAACCCGGCGTCGGCGTTGACCCCATCTCGCGCCGCGAACTGTGGCAAATGGTCCACGAGCTGGCGGGCGATGGAATGCTGATCCTCTGGAGCACCTCCTATCTCGACGAAGCCGAACAGTGCCGCGACGTGCTGCTGATGAACGAAGGACAGCTGTTGTATCAGGGCGCGCCCAAAGAGCTGACGCAGACCATGGCTGGACGCAGCTTTTTGATCTCCAGCACCGAGGAAAATAACCGCCGCCTGCTACAGCGGGCGCTGAAGCTGCCGCAGGTGAGCGATGGCGTGATTCAGGGCAAATCGGTGCGTCTGATCCTCAAAAAAGAGGCCAATATCCGCGAAGTGCAAAACGCAGCCGACATGCCGCCGCTGGAGGTAGCTGAAACCGCGCCGCGCTTTGAAGATGCGTTCATCGACCTGCTGGGCGGCGCGGGTACGGCTGAATCGCCGCTGGGAAAAATTATCCACACCGTGGAAGGCTCCCATGACGACACGGTGATTGAAGCACTAACCCTGACCAAAAAATTTGGTGATTTTGCCGCCACCGACCACGTCGATTTTCAGGTCAAGCGTGGAGAAATCTTCGGACTCCTCGGCCCTAACGGCGCGGGCAAGTCCACCACCTTTAAGATGATGTGCGGCCTGCTGGTCCCCACCTCCGGCAAAGCACTGGTGCTGGGGATGGACCTCAAAGTCAGCTCTGGCAAGGCACGCCAGCATCTGGGCTATATGGCACAGAAATTTTCGCTGTATGGCAACCTCACCGTTGAGCAGAACCTGCGCTTTTTCTCCGGCGTTTATGGCCTGCGCGGCAAAGCGCAGAACGAAAAAATCGCCAGCATGAGCGAGGCGTTTGGCCTGAAAAGTATCGCCCGGCAGGCCGCCGACGACCTGCCGCTCGGCTATAAGCAGCGCCTGGCGCTGGCCTGTTCTCTGATGCATGAGCCGGATATTCTGTTCCTTGACGAGCCAACTTCGGGCGTCGATCCCCTCACCCGCCGGGAGTTCTGGCTGCATATCAACAGCATGGTGGATAAGGGAGTGACCGTAATGGTCACCACCCACTTTATGGATGAAGCGGAGTATTGCGACCGTATTGGTCTGGTCTATCGCGGCAAACTTATCGCCAGCGGCACGCCGGACGATCTCAAAGCAATGGCGGCGGATGATGAACAGCCTGACCCGACGATGGAACAGGCATTTATTACCCTCATCCATGACTGGGATAAGGAGAACGCCAGTGAGCGCTAAAATCCTGGCATGGCGGCGCGTGCGCGCCCTGTGCGTCAAGGAGACGCGGCAGATCGTCCGCGACCCCAGCAGTTGGCTGATTGCGGTGGTGATCCCGCTGCTGCTGCTGTTTATCTTTGGCTACGGTATTAACCTCGACTCCAGCAAACTGCGAGTCGGCGTGTTGCTGGAACAGCAGAGCGAAGAGGCACTGGATTTCGTCCATACCATGACCGGTTCGCCCTATATCGACGCCACCATCAGCGACAACCGCCAGCAACTGATTCAAATGATGCAGGCCGGGCGGATCCGCGCGCTGGTGGTGGTGCCGGTGGATTTTGACCAGAAGATGGCCCGTCCCGGCGACAATGCGCCAATCCAGCTTATCACCGACGGCAGCGAACCGAATACCGCCAACTTCGCCCAGGGCTATATCGAAGGCATCTGGCAAATCTGGCAACAGCAGCGGGCGGAAGATCGGGGTGAAACCTTCGAGCCGCTGATTGATGTGCAGATGCGCTATTGGTTTAACCCGGCCGCCATTAGCCAACATTTTATTATCCCCGGCGCGATTACCATCATCATGACTGTGGTCGGCGCGATCCTGACCTCGCTGGTGGTGGCTCGCGAATGGGAGCGCGGCACCATGGAGGCGCTGCTGTCGACCGAGATTACCCGCGCCGAGCTACTGCTGTGCAAGCTGATCCCCTACTATTTCCTCGGCATGCTGGCGATGCTGCTGTGCATGCTGGTGGCGGTGTTTATTCTCGGCGTGCCCTTTCGCGGTTCGCTGGTGATTCTGTTTTTTATCACCAGCCTGTTTTTGCTGAGCACGCTGGGAATGGGGCTGCTGATTTCCACCATTACCCGCAACCAGTTTAACGCCGCCCAGGTGGCGCTGAATGCCGCATTTCTGCCATCGATTATGCTATCCGGGTTTATTTTCCAGATAGACAGTATGCCAGCGGTGATCCGCGCGGTGACCTACGTGATCCCGGCGCGCTATTTTGCCAGCACTCTGCAAAGCCTGTTTTTGGCGGGCAATATTCCCGTAGTGCTGCTGGTGAACACGATGTTTTTAATCGCCTCAGCGGTAATGTTTATCGGCCTGACGTGGATAAAAACCAAGCGGCGTCTGGATTAACTTTCCTGCACGCTTTCCCCGGGGGCGGCGCAAGCGCCTTGCCCGGGCTACCAGGGCCGCAGGGGTTTGAATTTGTAGCCCGGACAGGTGCGCCAGCACCGCCTCCGGGGATCACAAAGAGAGAATAGATATGTTTCATCGCTTATGGACACTAATCCGCAAAGAGCTGCAATCGCTGTTGCGTGAACCGCAGACGCGGGCGATTTTAATTATGCCAGTGCTGATTCAGGTACTGCTGTTTCCGTTCGCCGCCACGCTGGAGGTGACTAACGCCACCATCGCTATCTACAACGAAGATAGCGGCAAGCATGCGGTGGAGCTAACCCAGCGCTTCGCCCGCGCCAAAGCCTTCACCCATGTCCTGCTGCTGAAAAGCCCGCAGGAGATTAGACCCACCATCGATGAACAAAAAGCGCTGCTGGTCGTGCGCTTCCCGGCAGATTTCTCACGTAATCTCGACACTAACCAAACCGCCCCGCTCCAGCTTTTGCTCGACGGACGTAACTCCAACAGCGCGCAGATTGCCGCCAATTACCTCCAGCAGATCGTTAAAAACTATCAGCAGGATCTGCTGGAAGGTAAAGCGAAGCCGAACAACAGCGAGCTGGTGGTGCGCAACTGGTATAACCCGAACCTCGACTATAAATGGTTCGTGGTTCCGTCGCTGATCGCCATGATCACCACCATCGGCGTGATGATCGTCACCTCGCTATCCGTAGCCCGCGAGCGTGAGCAGGGCACTCTCGACCAGCTACTGGTTTCACCACTGGCGACCTGGCAGATTTTTATTGGCAAAGCGGTTCCTGCACTGATTGTCGCCACTCTTCAGGCGAGCATCGTGCTGGGGATCGGCATCTGGGCCTATCAAATCCCCTTCGCCGGATCGCTACTGCTGTTTTACTTTACGATGATTGTTTACGGGCTATCGCTGGTAGGATTCGGGCTGCTGATTTCATCGCTGTGCTCCACGCAGCAGCAGGCATTTATTGGCGTGTTCGTCTTTATGATGCCGGCGATCCTGCTGTCCGGATACGTTTCGCCAGTGGAGAATATGCCAGTATGGCTACAGAATTTAACGTGGGTAAACCCCATTCGTCACTTTACTGATATCACTAAGCAAATCTATCTGAAGGATGCGAGTCTGGAGATTGTGTGGGGAAGTTTGTGGCCGCTATTGGTCATAGCGGCCACTACCGGCTCAGCGGCGTATGCGATGTTCCGCAGAAAGATCGCGTAATTTTTTATCTTTCGCCAGCAACGAAACCACTGCCGGGCCTGCCAATATCACCAGCCCGGCGAGGGCCAGCAGCAGGTTATTGTGCAGCACGCGCGACAACAGCCATAGCGCGATAACCGCCGCACCGAAGTACCAGGTGGTGGTGAGTTCTTCTAGGAAATCACCTACATCACGCCAGCGCTCTTCGTGATGACGCTGCAAAAACAGCATCGACAGTAACGTGACGCCGTACAGCACGCACAAACCTAGTCCGACGCGAACCAGCGCGCCGCTCATCCAACCCATCACCAGTACTGCCACGACCAGTAGATGCAACATAATCTGCCAGCAACTAAGACCCGTTGCGACGCGTACACGTTGTTGCCACTTCATGGCTTCTCTCCTGAAGGATTTTTCTCTGCTACTCAGAGTACCGCACTTTACGGAAAATTCCGTATCACCGCATCTTTTTGTGACCTCTACTACACTATTTCATTCAGGAAAGTGACATTGACTGGAGAAATATGGACGAACAAACGCCGCGATTTTCGTTGAACGTGCTAACAATTAACACCCATAAAGGCTTTAATGCGTTTAATCGCCGCTTTATTTTGCCTGAATTGCGCGAAGCGGTACGCAGCGTCAATGCCGATATCGTTTGCTTGCAGGAGGTGATGGGGGCGCATGAAATTCATCCGCTGAATATTAAGAACTGGCCGGAGACCCCACACTATGAATTCCTTGCCGACACAATATGGAACGATTTCGCCTACGGGCGTAACGCGGTCTATCCACAAGGGCATCATGGCAATGCGGTGCTCTCGCGTTTTCCCATCGCGCATTACCAGAATCTTGATGTATCCGTCGGCGATAGTGAAAAACGCGGTCTGCTCTACTGCCGCATCGTACCGCCAGAAAGCGGGATAACCCTTCATCTGATTTGCGTGCATCTGGGACTGCGCGCGAATCAGCGCCAGGCTCAGATGACCATGCTGGCGGATTGGGTGAACAGTTTGCCTGCGGGCGACCCGGTGGTGGTCGCAGGTGATTTTAACGACTGGCGACAGCAGGCTAATCGGCAGCTAAAAGCCCAGGCCGGGCTGGAGGAGATCTTCACCCGCGCCAGAGGGCGTCCGGCGCGTACTTTCCCGGTCAACTTCCCGCTGCTGCGCCTCGATCGCATCTACGTCAAAAATGCGCACGCCAGCCAGCCGAAGACGCTAGCCCTGAAACAGTGGCGTCATTTGTCCGATCATGCACCGCTTAGCGTGGAGATACATCTGTGAAATGCAGCTGGCAGGAAGGAAACCGCATTCAGCTATTAGAAAACGGCGACAATTATTATCCGGCGGTCTTTTCCGCGATTGGCCGCGCACAGCAGCGGGTCATTCTCGAATCTTTTATCTGGTTTGAGGATGACGTCGGCAGGCAGCTCCATGCCGTGTTGCTTAAGGCCGCCCAGCGCGGGGTGCGCGTTGAAGTGCTGCTGGACGGTTACGGCTCGCCCGATTTAAGCGATGATTTTGTCGGCGAGCTAACCTCGGCGGGGGTCATTTTCCGCTACTACGATCCGCGCCCGCGCCTGCTCGGTATGCGCACCAACCTGTTTCGCCGGATGCACCGAAAAATCGTCGTTATCGACGACGTTGTCGCCTTTGTCGGCGGAATTAACTACTCTGCAGAACATATGACCGACTACGGCCCGGAGGCCAAACAGGATTACGCCGTTCAGGTTGAGGGCCCGGTGGTGCTCGATATCCTGCAATTTGAACTTGAAAACCTGCCCACAAGCGAAGCCACGCGCCGCTGGTGGCGTCGTCGTCGGCATAAGCCTGAAATCAACCGTAATCCCGGCGAAGCCCAGGCGCTATTTATCTGGCGAGATAACCAGGAGCACCGCGACGATATCGAACGTCACTATCTGAAGATGCTGACCAGCGCGCGCCGGGAAGTGATTATCGCCAACGCCTACTTCTTTCCAGGCTATCGGCTGCTGCACGCCATGCGCAACGCCGCCCGCCGCGGCGTTAGCGTCAAATTAATCGTGCAGGGTGAGCCGGATATCCCGATAGTCAAATTTGGCGCGCGCCTGCTCTATCACTATCTGGTGAAGGGCGGCGTGCAGATTTTCGAATATCGCCGCCGCCCGCTACACGGCAAAGTGGCGCTGGCGGACGACCACTGGGCCACCGTCGGCTCCAGCAACCTCGACCCGCTTAGCCTGTCGCTGAATCTGGAAGCCAACCTGATTATCCACGACCGCGAATTTAACCAGACGCTGCGCGACAATCTCAACGGCCTGATTGCCAACGACTGTCGTCAGGTTGATAAAAGCATTTTGTCGAAACGGACCTGGTGGCGGCTTGGCGTTAGCGTGCTGGCGTTCCACTTCCTGCGCCACTTTCCGGCCTGGGTGGGCTGGCTACCGGCCCACACCCCGCTCCTGTCGCGCGTTCAGCCACCGGTACAGCCAGAAATAGAAACGCAGGATCGCGTAGAGACGGAAAACCAGGAGGTCAAACCCTGATGGCGAAATCGCACCCTCGCTGGCGGATGGCGAAAAAAATCCTCACGGTGCTGTTTTTTATCGCCGTTGCGGTGCTTCTCGTGGTCTATGCGCAAAAAATTAACTGGCAGGAAGTGTGGAAAGTTATTCGCGATTACAACCGCACCGCCTTGCTCAGCGCGATAGGGCTGGTTATCGCCAGCTACCTGATCTACGGCTGCTACGATCTGCTAGGACGCGCTTATTGTGGTCACAAACTGGCGAAGCGTCAGGTGATGCTGGTGTCATTTATTTGCTACGCCTTTAACCTGACGCTGAGCACCTGGGTGGGCGGTATCGGCATGCGCTACCGGCTCTACTCGCGTCTGGGCCTAAGCGGTGGAACCATTACCCGCATCTTTTCGCTGAGCATCACCACCAACTGGCTGGGCTATATTCTGCTCGGCGGCATCATCTTTAGCTCCGGAATGGTACAAGTCCCCGAACGCTGGTATATCAGCCAACAATCGCTGCAAATTCTGGGCATCGTTTTGCTGCTGATTTCCGCGTTTTATCTGTGGGCCTGCGCTTTTGCCAAAAAGCGTCATCTGACGATAAAAGGCCAGCGCCTGGTGCTGCCTTCCTGGCGATTCGCGCTGTTGCAGATGGCAGTTTCCACCCTGAACTGGATGGCGATGGGGGCAATAATCTGGCTGCTGTTAGGCCAACAGGTTGACTACTTCCTCGTGCTCGGGGTGCTGTTGGTGAGCAGTATTGCCGGGGTCATCGTGCATATCCCCGCCGGGATTGGCGTGCTCGAAGCGGTATTTATCGCCATGCTCTCGGGGGAAGATATCTCGCGCGGAGCGATTATTGCCGCCCTGCTCGCTTATCGTGCGCTGTACTATTTTATGCCGCTGCTGCTGGCAACAGTGGCTTATCTACTGTTGGAGAGTCGGGCGAAAAAGCTGCGGCAAAAGAATGAGCGCAAGCTGGCGGGAGAGTAGTGGAAATTCCCCGGTCGCGTTGACCGGGGCTACAGTTTCGTGCGGTTTGTTCCCGGGTCCGCCGCTCTCTGCAATCCGGGAAGGGTTTAGCGGCGGTTGCCGAAAATACGCAGCAGCATCAGGAACAGGTTGATAAAGTCCAGATACAGCGTCAGAGCGCCAAGAATCGAGTATTTACGCAGCATTGACGCATCGCGAACATCAATCTGCTCGCCAATGTTTTTCAGCTTCTGGGTGTCATAAGCCGTTAAGCCGACGAAGATAACCACCCCGATATAGGTCACTGCCCACATCAGCGCTTCGCTCTTCAGCCAGAAGTTGACCAGTGATGCCAGTAAAATACCAATCAGCCCCATAAACAGCATATTGCCGAAGCCGCTGAGATCGCGTTTGGTGGTATAACCGTAGAGGCTCATCGCGCCAAACATACCGCCTGCAACCACAAAAGTGCTGGCGATTGACGAGTAGGTATAGACGATGAAAATGCTGGATAGCGTTAATCCAGTTAGCGCCGAATAGAGCATAAACAGCGTCGTCGCCATCCCGGCGCTGAGCCGTTGCACCATGCCAGAGAGCACGAAGACCAGCCCCAGCTGTGCGATAATCAGCCCGTAAAAGGTGATTTTGCTGGAAAACACAAACATCATGACCGCTGGGGTATTAGCGGCAAACCACGCGATAAACGCAGTGAGCAGCAGCCCGACCGTCATCCAGCCATAAACCTGCGCCATATAAGTTTGCAGGCCGCTGCGGCCCTGCACGATTGAATCGGAACGAGGGTATCTGTCCATGACTATCTCCTGATTAACGAAATTTATCCTCTAAGCGTACCACACTACCAGCGTTCTGCCGCCTGTCTGTCGCTATCCCGCGCATCGACCCAGCGCTCCCCTTCCGGCGTTGCTTCACGCTTCCAGAACGGGGCTCGAGTTTTCAGATAATCCATAATGAATTCCCCGGCCGCAAACGCACTGCTGCGATGGGCGCTGGTGACGCCGACAAAGACAATTTCTTCGCCGGGCCACATTTCCCCGATGCGGTGAATCACCGTTACCCGCCCCAGCGGCCAGCGCTCGCGCGCCAGTTCAACAATTTCCGCCAACGACTTTTCGGTCATACCGGGATAGTGCTCAAGAGTCAGCGCTTTCACGCTATCGCCCAGGTTATGGTTGCGTACTTTGCCGGTGAAAGTCACCACCGCGCCGTCTTCATCGCGTTCAGCAAGCCAGGGATATTCGTCGCCAACCTTAAAACGCTCATGGCTGACCACAATACGAGTTTGCGTCATCTTAACCTCCGGTAACCGGCGGGAAGAATGCCACTTCATCACCGGCTACCAGCGGATGATCAAACGAGGTCAGCGTCTGATTCACCGCCGCCAGCAGCTTGCCCTCTTCCAGCGCCAGCGCCCAGCGGTCGCCTCGCGCAACCAACTGTTGGCGAACGGCTTCAACCGTGGAAAGCCCGTTCGGCTCGAGAGTCAGGGAATCGGTGCCGAGCAGTTCGCGCACCTGAGCAAAAAATAGAACGTTAATCATGGGCATCTTCCACTCTGAAATCGCCGGACTTGCCGCCGCTCTTCGCCAGCAGGCGCATCGGACCAATCACCATATCTTTCTGCACCGCTTTACACATATCGTAAATCGTCAGCGCGGCGACGGAAGCGGCAGTCAACGCTTCCATTTCCACGCCTGTTTTACCGGTCAAACGGCACAAGGATTCGATGCGCACCCGGTTATGTTCCGGCTGCGCCTGTAGATTGACTTCAACTTTGCTCAACATCAGCGGGTGGCACAGCGGGATCAGCTCCCAGGTACGTTTGGCCGCCTGGATCCCGGCGATTCGTGCGGTGGCGAAAACGTCGCCTTTGTGATGGCTGCCGTCGATAATCATGGCAAGCGTCGTCGCCTGCATTTCAACGTAGGCCTCGGCACGCGCTTCGCGAACCGTCTCCGCTTTCGCCGAGACATCAACCATGTGCGCTTCGCCCGCGGCGTTAATATGGGTCAGTTGCGACATAAATTACTTCTTAAGATGAGAGATAAAGTTGCACGGACGGGTGCGGGCATCGAGCTGCGGCGCAATAATATTGTCCCACGCGGTATGGCAAGCTTTGGTTGAGCCGGGCATCGCGAAAATCAGCGTGCGGTTCGCCACCCCGGCAACGGCACGGGATTGCAGGGTCGAAGTACCAATCTCTTCAAAAGAGAGCATGCGGAACACTTCGCTGAAGCCTTCAACTTCGCGGTCAAACAGCGGCAGCAGCGCTTCCGGCGCCTGATCGCCCTCGGTAAAACCGGTGCCGCCGGTGATCAACACCACCTGCACGTCATCGCTGGCGATCCACGCCGAGACCTGGGCGCGAATAGCATAACGGTTCTCTTTAACTATCGCCTTATCGACGACGGTGTGCCCCGCTTCCTGCGCCGCATCGCGCAGCCAGTGACCGGAGGTATCGTCCTCTTCGCCACGTCGATTTGAAACGGTAAGAATTGCAATACGGGTCGGGATAAACTCAGCGCTGGCCTGACTCATCTGTTCGCTCCTTAAAATGAATTATCCGCCAATATACGACAGGTTCTGCGTAATACCGGTGTTGCCCTGATGCAGGAAATGGGTTTGTTTTTTATGCGTTAACGCTTCAGAAATCCGCGCTTCCAGTTCTGCCTGCTGCGCTTCTTCAGCGAGCAGATCGCGCAGATCAACGCCACCTTCGCCAAACAGGCACAGGTGCAGTTTGCCAACGGAAGAGACGCGCAGGCGGTTGCAGGTGGCGCAGAAATCTTTCTCATACGGCATGATCAGGCCGATTTCACCGGCATAATCCGGATGGCAAAAGACCTGCGCCGGGCCGTCGCTACGCTGGCGGATCTGATGGATCCAGCCGCGGCGCAGCAGCTCGTCGCGCAGCACCATGCCTGAGATATGATGGCGGTGGAACAGGTCGCTACCCTCGCCGGTTTCCATCAGCTCAATAAAACGCAGTTGAATGCGGCGCGGTTGGATCCACGCCAGAAAGGTGTCGAGCTGATGATGGTTAACGTCGCGCATCAGCACGGTGTTGACTTTAACTTTCTCAAAGCCAGCAGCAAAAGCGGCATCGATGCCCTCCATTACCTGGCGAAATTTATCCTGGCCGGTAATGGCGTGAAACTGGCGGGCATCGAGGCTATCCACGCTGACGTTAATCGCCGTCAACCCAGCATCGCGCCAGTTTTCAACATCGCGCGCCAGCCGATAGCCGTTGGTGGTCACCGCAATCTGACGAATAGAGGGATTTTCCCGCACGGCGGCAATAATGTCGGTAAAATCACGACGTAGCGAAGGTTCACCACCGGTCAGGCGCACCTTTTCCGTGCCGAGTGCTGAAAATGCACGCGTGACGCGACGAACTTCATCGACGCTGAGAAAGCCTTTATTGGTGACGACGCCGGGCTTGTAGCCATCGGGCAGACAGTAGGTGCAACGAAAGTTACACACGTCGGTAATAGACAGGCGCAGATAGTAAAACTTCCGCGCAAATGCATCGGTAAGCTGTGAAGCCATAGACACCTTTCCAAATACGGGAGACGCGGTCATTTCTTTCCGCGCCCTGGCGACAACCGGGGCTGTCACGGCCAAAGCACCATATCTTGCGACACAGGCACAGAGGCTAGAGTGTTAGTGGGTTACACCAAATAGTAGCGCGTTAAGTGTGGTTTCGCCATACCCACATTTCGTTATGTAACGATGTATATAGCGGAAATATATAGCTTTTTTTACGCTAAGTTAGTGAGAACACAGCGTAATCCCTCGTTCTGCTATTCGCCCTCCACCCGATACAAAACCGTCAGGTATTTTATGGTTACCCAGCAAAAAGTGATATTCTCGCCGCAGAAGCAAGGAAAGAGACTTATTCAATGAAAATAATAAGTTAACAGTTAACAATCGGTCTACAAAGGACGCAACATTACGATGAGCCGATCTCTTCACGTTATCCTGGCCATGCTCACGCTTTGTAGCAGCTCCATTTTCGCCGCCGAGCCGTGTACCGGCAAACTTGAGCATGCCGAGACCGGACATGACAACAGCAAGCTTATTTTGTCCTCAGCGAAACTGATTGAGGGCACGGAAAGAAAAGCCATTCTGGACGCCCTTCGTCCACAGGCTGCAAGCCAGGCCGGACAGGCGGTACGTATAAAAGTCGATCGCTTAAATATCAGCAACGAATGGGCCATTCTGGTCGGGGAAATCGTCGCACCTGAGGGGCAAAAGCTCGACTGGTCGCTGGCGAAAGATTGCGAAGCCGAGCTTGATAAAATGCTGTGGGTCATCCTGAATAAAACCGCCGGGCAGTGGCGCGTAAAAGAGATGACGATTTGTGCGTCAGAACCGCCCTGGTGGTATTTCAACGATGCTGACCTCACTCTACCCTGCGAGGTTTATGACGGACTGGAATCTCCTGAGGAGGGCCAGCCTTTTGACGATCTGGCGGCACGTTGCAGAGCACTCAAAACCAATACCTCCGTGACAGAAAATCGCAATAAAATCAGCCCCTGACGCTAAGCTTAATGATGACAAGGCCTTCCGGGCCTTGTCATCCCGCGTCATTATCGTCGATATACAACACTACCTGCTTTTCAAAGTCGCCATCGCCGTATTCAAGGTAGTGGTGTAGTGTTAACAGCCCCCGGCGTTTCACTAGCCGCCATTTGCAGTAATGTCCTTCCCATTCATCAACAGGCGCACCGAACAGCAGAGTCAGGCGCGCCTTTAAATCCTGATAATGCTTTTTGATGTTATCGGCGTAGTCAGACTCCAGAAAATCATACTCTCCCCACTCATCTTCTGTGTAATAGACGTCGGCAAGCGTGATAATTGCACCAAACTTTATGTCATCCTTTTCGACTCTGTCAGCGTCAAAGTCATACTCCTCGCCTGCGAACTGCGCCCCGCTGCCGCTAATTTTATTCACCAGCACAAAAGGACGGGGCCTGGCCGCAATCAGCGCGTTAACCGCATCACCAAGCGTTGCGCCAGGGTAAATTTCCGCCGGTGAAATACTAAAGAAGAGATAAGGCATCCAGACTTTCTGATCATCGAAGATGCGGATAACCTGCTGTTGAGCATTTTTCAGAACGGCGGTTTGCTGCGCCCGATCAAACGAAAGCGTCGCTACCGTCTTCCCTTCAGGATCTACGTACTCAAGCTCATGGCGGGAGATAATAAACACTGCCGTATTGCTGCTGGCAAAACCAGCAATAGCGTTTTGCGTATCGACGACCGGTTCCATCCACCGTCGCTGATGAATAAATTTACCCTGCGCCGTCAGAATGCCCCATTGCCCTTCGACTGTTCTCACGATAGCTGCGCCCACCGGGTAAAAATCGGTACCGTAGCTCAATAACGTCGAAGTCAGTGATTTACCGTTCCCGAGATGGCTATAGCTGACGTAGAGACCACCTTTACCGCCGGTCCGGACGATGCCGTGAGCGATTTTTGGTACCTCTGTCGTTTCAATTTCCAGCACCCGTTCGCCGTGAGCATTGTAAAATGCGCACAGCTCTTCGCCGCGCCAGCGCTGGGCACAACAAAAACCGCTGGTATCATAGTGAGAAATAAGATCGTAAACAGGCTCGACAACCCAGCCACCGCGCTTATCAATCAGCCCGTACTGGCCTGATTCATCTGAAAAAGGGGCGATACCCTGGTCTGAAAAACTCTCGCCATTTCCTTCGCGAATCGAAAAGGTAAACTCACCGTGGGTGTTAATGTAGCCCGTGAAAATACGGTTTCCCGCCAGACGATGAAAGCAGGCCATACCGCTGGGGCTGAATTCATCAAACCACTCCCTTTCAAGAGCCTCTGCGTGGGGTAACTGAATCTCCGACCGTTCGCCGTTGACGTTCAACAGCAGGAATTGACCTTGTTGAGTCTTGCCGATGGACAAGCCACCCACCGTCGGGGTCAGGGTGTGGTAAGTGCAAGGAATGACCTGCTCACCCACGCGGTTGACGATCCCCCATCTACCGCCGTCGCAAACCCGCGCCACTCCATCGCGATTAAACGCGCGAACATCATCAAAGCGTGGCGCAATAATCCACTCCCCGGTGACAGAGAGAAGCCCCGCTCTGCCATTTCCCTGCTTAATTGACAGCCAGGGCACACCACCGTCCGCAGGCGCGCCCTGATAATCGCAATGTGAGTACAGAAACGATTTCTCTTCTCCATGACGATTCAGGTAAACCCTAATTTTTGGCTGGCCATACCGAACGGGGATATCCAGCTCAGACAGTGTTTCCATAATTAACTCAGGTCGATTCAGTTGAAAATACAGAAGAGTTTCTGTCGCCAGGCGGCAGAGAATTAACTCACGCCGGGAAAGCGGGCTGAATTACCGGCTAATATTATCACTGTGTGACACCCCCACTTTTAGCAAATAGCCATGTCCAGAGCGTGCTACACAATAGATGTCAGAGGCCGGGCATCGTTTTTTAACAAGAGATCGGTTACTGTGAGCCCGATTAATTGATAGAAGGGATTTTTATGCGCAATCGTACTTTCGCCGATCTTGATCGCGTTGTGGCTCTGGGCGGCGGACATGGGCTGGGCCGGGTAATGTCATCACTCTCCTCCCTTGGCTCACGCCTGACCGGTATTGTCACCACCACCGATAACGGCGGTTCCACAGGACGAATTCGCCGCGCGGAAGGTGGCATCGCCTGGGGAGACATGCGCAACTGTATTAATCAGCTTATTGCCGAACCCAGCGTGGCGTCGGCGATGTTTGAATATCGTTTTAGCGGTAACGGTGAGCTGTCCGGGCATAACCTCGGAAATCTGATGTTAAAAGCGCTCGATCACCTGAGCGTGCGGCCTCTTGAAGCGATCAATTTGATCAGAAATCTGCTTAAAGTCGACGCGCTGCTGATTCCCATGTCGGAACAACCGGTCGATCTGATGGCGATTGACCACGAAGGGCATGAAGTATACGGCGAAGTGAATATTGACCAGCTCGCCTGCGTGCCGCGCGAACTGATGCTCTCCCCACCGGTTCCCACCACTCGCGAAGCGATAGAGGCTATTGCCGAAGCCGATTTAATTCTTATCGGACCAGGTAGCTTCTATACCAGCCTGATGCCCATTATCTTGCTCGATGAGATGGCGCAGGCGCTGCGCCGCACGCCCGCACCGATGGTGTTTATTGACAACCTCGGTAAAGAACATAGCCCTGCCGCCAGCCTGGCGCTGGCGGACCGGGTGGCCATTATGGAGCAGCATATCGGCAAGCGGGTGATTGACGCGTTAGTGATCGGCCCGAAAGCGGACACCACAGGTATTGAACATCGGGTGGTTATCCAGACGCCGCTGGACGCCAGCGATGTCCCTTATCGCCACGATCGGCAGCTATTACGCAGCGCGCTGGAAAAAGCGATCCAGGAGTTAGGCTAATTCTCAAGGCAGCGTTATTCTGGCCACCAATCCAGCCAGGCTTAAAATCTTAAGGTTGTCTTAAAAAAACATCGGCAACATAGCGACCATCTCTTTACGTGGACGTCGCTATGTCACTATTTTCTTTACGTCGGCCGGTGGTTAGCCGTACAACCTATCTGATTCTGTTTGCCTGCTATATTGGGCTGGTACTGAATCTCGCCTTCTATCGTCAGGTATTTACCCTGCTGCCGGTCAACGGCCTGCACAACTGGCTGGTGTTCCTCAGCATGCCGATAGTGGCAATTAGCGTGATGAACATCATTACCACCATCGCCTCGTTCCTGAAGCTTGACCGTCTGGTTATTAGCCTGTTTATCTTGCTGAGCGCCTCAGCTCAGTATTTTATCTGGACCTTCGGCGTGGTGATAGACCGGGGAATGATCACCAATATTTTCGATACCACCCCCGCCGAAAGTTTCGCCCTGCTCTCCAGCAAAATGGTTCTGATCCTCGGCCTTTCCGGGGTTCTGGCGGTAGCTGTCGCCTGGTGGGTTAAAATTCGTAAACCGCAAACGTTATGGCGAGGCGTCGCCGTGCGCCTGCTCAGCATCGTGGTTTCAGCACTGTTGATTATTCTGGTCGCCGCACTGTTTTATAAAGATTACGCCTCGGTGTTTCGCAATAACAAAGAGCTGGTGAAATCTTTGAGTCCGTCGAACAGTATTGTGGCGATGAATTCCTGGCATGCACATAACAGAATGGCCAATCTGCCGCTGGTAAGAATTGGCACAGACGCCGTGCAGAAGCCGGAAATGCGCAACGCAGCGAAGAAAAACCTGACCATTGTCGTGTTAGGCGAAACCTCAAGAGCGGCGAACTTTTCGCTCAACGGCTATTCCCGCGAAACCAACCCGCGTCTGAAGCAAGATAATGTGGTCTATTTCCCGAATACCACTTCCTGCGGCACCGCCACGGCAGTTTCCGTGCCGTGCATGTTCTCTAATATGCCGCGAGCCCACTATGATGAAGAGTTGGCGCAGCATCAGGAGGGAGTACTGGATATCCTGCAACGCGCAGGAGTTAAGGTACTGTGGAGCGACAACGATGGCGGCTGCAAAGGGGCCTGCGACCGGGTTCCGAACCAGAACGTGACCAAGCTCAATCTGAGCGGTCAGTGCATTGATGGCGAGTGCTACGATGAAGTGTTGTTCCATAATCTGGAGAGCTACATCGACGGTTTGCAACAGGACGGGATTATCGTTTTGCATACTATCGGCAGCCACGGTCCGACCTATTACAATCGCTATCCGCCGCAGTTCAAACAGTTCACACCGACCTGCGACACCAATGAGATACAGGGTTGCACTCAGCAGCAGCTCACCAACACCTACGACAATACAATTTTGTATGTCGATTATGTGGTCGATAAAGCGATAAAATTATTGCAGTCGAAGCAGGATAAATTTACCACCAGCCTGGTGTACCTCTCGGACCACGGCGAATCGCTGGGGGAAGATGGGGTTTATTTACACGGTCTGCCGTGGTCCATTGCGCCTGATACGCAAAAGCATGTACCGATGCTGCTGTGGCTGTCGCCGGATTATCAACAGCGCTATGGCGTATCCGAACAGTGTTTGCAGCAAAAAGCGAAAACACAACCGTATTCGCAGGATAATCTCTTCTCCACCCTACTCGGCCTGCTCGGGGTTCAGACCCATGAGTATCAGGCAACAGATGATATTTTAACGCCATGCAGAGAGGCAGGCCGATGAAAATTTTAGTCATTGAAGACGATGCGCTCCTGTTACAAGGATTAATTCTGGCGATGCAAAGCGAGGGCTACGTGTGCGACGGCGTGTCGACTGCCCACGAAGCGGCGCTCTCTCTGGCCAGCAATCACTACAGCCTTATCATTCTCGATTTGGGGCTACCGGATGAGGACGGCCTGCATTTCCTGGCGCGCATGCGTCGGGAGAAGTTTAGTCAGCCAGTGCTGATCCTCACCGCCCGCGATACCGTTGATGACCGCATCAGCGGCCTGGATACCGGCGCGGATGACTATCTGGTAAAACCTTTCGCTCTTGAAGAGTTGAACGCGCGCATTCGTGCCCTGCTGCGTCGTCACAACAATCAGGGGGATAATGAGCTGACCGTGGGTAATTTGCGCCTGAACGTCACCCGCCGTCTGGTCTGGCTCGGCGAGCAGTCCCTTGATTTAACGCCGAAAGAGTACGCCCTGCTCTCACGCCTGATGATGAAAGCGGGCAGCCCGGTACACCGCGAAATTCTCTACAACGATATTTATAGCTGGGATAACGAGCCGGCCACCAACACCCTGGAGGTGCATATCCACAATCTGCGCGATAAGGTGGGTAAAGCGCGGATCCGCACCGTCCGGGGTTTCGGCTATATGTTGGTCAACAATACTGAAGTGGAATAACGATATGTCGCTGTTCGTTAATGCAAACTGGACCATGCGCCATCGGCTACTGCTGACTATCGGCGCTATTCTGGCGGTTTGTCAGTTGATTAGCGTGTTCTGGCTGTGGCATGAAAGCCAGGAACAGATCCAGCTACTGGTGGCCAGCGCCATTGAGGGGCACAACAACCAAAAGCATGTTGAGCATGAAGTTCGGGAAGCGGTCGCCAGCCTATTGATCCCAAGCCTGTTGATTATCGGCCTGGCGCTGTATATCAGCCTGCTGGCGGTCAAAAAAATCACCAAGCCGCTGTCCCGACTGCAAGAAGAGCTGGAGAGTCGCACCCCAGACAATCTCCAGCCGATTACGCTGAAAGAGTCAGTGCCGGAAGTTACCGCAGTGACTAGCGCAATCAATCAGCTGGTTTCTCGCCTGAATCTGACGCTGGATCGCGAGCGCCTGTTTACCGCCGACGTCGCCCATGAACTGCGCACGCCGCTTGCCGGGCTGCGTCTGCATCTGGAGCTGCTGGCAAAAGTCCATAGCGTCAGCGTAGACCCGCTGATTCAGCGGCTCGATCAAATGACCAACAGCATCAATCAATTGCTTCAGTTGGCGCGCGTCGGCCAGTCATTTTCCGCCGGGAGCTATCAGCAAGTGGCGCTGAAAGAGGATGTTGTCGAACCGCTACAAGATGAGCTACAGGCGATGCTGGCACAGCGGCAACAGAAGCTGGTGCTTGACGAAGGAAGTGGTGAGGCGATTGTGTCAGGCGACGCTACGCTGGTGCGGGTGATTTTACGTAACCTGGTGGAAAACGCGCATCGTTACAGCCCTGCCGGGTCGACGATTCGCGTGTCGATAAAGCCTGGCCTGACGTCAATTCTGGCGGTGGAAGATGAAGGTCCGGGAATTGATGAAGCAAAAAGCGGTGAATTGAGCAAAGCGTTTGTACGCATGGACAGCCGCTACGGTGGTATTGGTCTGGGGCTCAGTATCGTAACCCGCATCGCCCAGTTACACGATGCCCAGTTCTTTTTACATAACCGTCAACCCGGCCCAGGAGTTCGCGCCTGGGTGCTCTTCCCTAAAACGTCCCGTCAGAACGTCAGCACCCACTGATGGAAGAAGGCAACGACAATAACAAAGGCGCAGGTAACTGCCAGGTATTCGCGGAAGGTTAATTTTTGCATGGCGCTATCCTCAGTAGATTGAGGATAGTTTCGCCGAACAATATTAAGCCAACATTAAGGGCCACGGAAAAACGGGACTGAACCCGTGACTGAAAATCCCGGACCTCAGACGGCTGTGAACCCGTAGCCCGGGCAAGGCGCGTCGAGCGCCGCCCCCGGGATGAAGCCACCCGCAGGCATCTGATCCAGCACATTTCCCGGAGGCGATGCTGCGCATCTGTCCGGGCTACCGGCCCGCAGACTGCTGTGAACTCGTAGCCTGGGGAGACGTCAGACCAATGCATCAGGTCCAGATAAGCACGCCCCAGCCTCTATTTCGCAAACGGCTACGACGCAGCGATAAACAGATCGCGCAGCTGATGAAGCTGGTCGCGAATTTGCGCCGCCTCTTCGAACTCCAGGTTTTGCGCATGCTGCATCATCTGCCCTTCCAGCTCGCGAATTTTCTGCTGTAGCGCTTTCGGCGTCAGGGTCAGTTCCACCGCATCAGCTTCAACCGGCGAGCGGAACTTGCCGCGTCCCTTGGTTTTGGTTTTCGCAATATTCTGACCCAGCGCCAGAATATCAACCACTTTCTTATTGAGTCCCGTAGGCGTAATACCGTGCTCTTCATTGTAACGTTGCTGCTTCTCACGACGACGCTCGGTTTCATCAATCGCTCTGGCCATCGACGCAGTTATCCTGTCGCCATAAAGAATCGCCTTACCGTTGATGTTACGCGCCGCACGGCCAATAGTCTGAATCAGCGAGCGCTCCGAGCGCAGGAAGCCCTCTTTGTCGGCATCCAGAATAGCCACCAGCGACACTTCCGGCATGTCTAAGCCTTCACGCAACAGGTTGATCCCGACCAGCACGTCAAACTCGCCCAGACGCAGGTCGCGGATAATTTCCATACGTTCCACGGTATCGATATCTGAGTGCAGGTAGCGCACCCGCTCACCATGCTCTTCCAGATACTCGGTTAAATCTTCCGCCATCCGCTTGGTCAGGGTGGTGACCAGCACGCGCTCGTTAATCGCGGTGCGAATACGAATTTCCGAGAGCAGGTCGTCCACCTGGGTTCCCACCGGACGCACTTCAATCACCGGGTCAAGCAGCCCCGTCGGACGGACTACCTGGTCCACCACTTCGTCGCCGGATTTATCCAGCTCATAGGCCCCAGGCGTTGCCGAAACATAAATGGTCTGCGGCGCGAGGGCTTCAAACTCTTCAAACTTCATCGGACGGTTGTCCAGCGCCGACGGCAAACGGAAGCCGTACTCCACCAGCGTCTCTTTACGCGCCCGGTCACCACGATACATGCCGCCAATTTGCGGAATAGTGACATGGGATTCATCAATAACCAGCAGGCCATCAGCAGGCAGGTAGTCGAACAGCGTCGGTGGCGGCTCGCCCGGCCCGCGCCCCGAGAGATAGCGCGAGTAGTTTTCAATCCCTGAGCAGTAGCCCAGTTCATTCATCATTTCGAGATCGAACTGGGTACGCTGACTCAGGCGCTGTTCTTCCAGCAGCTTGTTGTTCTCCAGCAGCACCTTGCGCCGGTCAGCCAGCTCAACTTTAATCTCTTCCATCGCCTGGACGATACGTTCACGCGGGGTGACGTAGTGCGTTTTGGGATAGACGGTATAGCGTGGGATCGTCGATTCCACGTGGCCGGTCAGCGGGTCGAACAGCGACAGGCGCTCAACTTCCTCGTCGAATAGCTCGATACGCAGCGCGATATCGTCAGACTCCGCCGGGAAGATATCGATAACTTCGCCGCGAACGCGGAAGGTACCGCGCTGGAAGGCCTGATCGTTGCGGGTATATTGCAGTTCGGCCAGACGACGCAGAATGGCGCGCTGGTCGATTATCATGCCGACGGTGAGGTGCAGCATCATCTTCAGGTACAGGTCCGGATCGCCCAGACCGTAGATGGCGGAAACCGATGCCACCACCACTACATCGCGACGCTCAAGCAACGCTTTGGTCGCCGACAGGCGCATCTGTTCAATATGTTCGTTAACCGACGCGTCCTTCTCAATGAAGGTATCCGAGCTCGGCACATAGGCTTCGGGCTGATAATAATCGTAGTAAGAGACGAAATACTCCACCGCGTTCTCCGGGAAGAACTCTTTCATCTCACCGTAAAGCTGCGCCGCCAGCGTTTTGTTAGGTGCCAGCACCATCGTCGGGCGTTGTAGATCGGCAATAACGTTGGCGATGGTAAACGTTTTACCCGAACCGGTTACGCCGAGCAGCGTTTGATGCGCCAGGCCATCTTCCAGCCCCTCTTCCAGGCGACGAATGGCTTCCGGCTGGTCGCCAGAGGGACGGAAAGCAGAATGCAGCTTGAACGGTTTACTCATCAATCAGGACCTGAAGAAGGGTTGAACGGCAGGTGTTTAATTCTACCCTTCAGTTCAACTTTTGCCAATAAATAATACTGGATATAAAAACAGTATCATACTATCGTATATCTCCAGATTTGTCTTTTTTACCGCCATCGCGGACGAAAAAAAGCCGCCTTGCGGGATAATCCACCAATCAATAGGGTTATCCCCAGAAACTTTTGGCATTTAACATTTGTCAAGCAAGGGGATGAATCTTTTGTGGCAGTCGGTGACACTTTTTTTACAGCCATTGATTTTATTTAATTAATTGATATTTAACAATATTTAAGAAAAGATGGGTTTCGCGTCAATTTGCCCGCAGGCCGCGTAATCTCTAGCTTACCGCAAGTTCTCTAACTCTAATGCACAAGGTTATCCACAGGAATAGTGGATAACTGTCTGCAGCCCATGACCTGTGCCACCCGGCCGAAATCACTGAATGGGGCAAAACACCTGCTAAAAAAATTTATTGAATTTTTTTTGCGATTTATCGGCAAAGAATAGCTGGATTTTCTATTATTTTTTGCACCACATTTCAGCGCTCTGGCACCGGGAAAGTGCAAGGTCTGCCGTAACCCTCTTCACTTTCACCATGCCGCCCCTGTATTTGTCAGCAAATACCGAGAGTTCTTTTTCCTGGCAAGGGATTTGCAGAATCTTCTTGTCGCCCGCTATCCCAGGAAAGGAGAAAACGTCTATGTTGAGTCTACGTGCCGTGAACCACTATTACGGAAGCCAGCACACGCTGTGGAATGTTGACCTTGAGCTCAGGCCGGGGAAATGTACTTGCGTAATGGGGCGTGAGGGGATGGGGAAAACCACCCTCGTTAACTGTATTACCGGGCACCTCCCGGTGGCCAGCGGAAGTATGACCTGGCAGGACGCGGGGGCTGCGCCCTATGACCTGATGCCGCTCTCCGCGCAATCGCGTAGCGCTATCGGTATCGGCTACGTCCCGCAGGACAAACGCATCTTTTCGCAACTGAGCGTGGAGGAGAATCTGCATATTGCCCTCGCGGCAGGCGGCGAATCCGCGTCAGCGGTGGCCGGGGAGATTTACGATCTGTTTCCGGAACTCTATACGCTGCGGCAAAGCAAAGGCATTACGCTAACGGCTGATGATCAGTACCAGTTGGCGCTGGCCCGGGCGCTGATAACCCGCCCGCGCCTGCTGATCCTTGATGAACCCTCGCGCGCTGGCGGGCAACGTTTTCTGCACAAATTAGGCGACCTGCTGGTTCGTCTGAACCGCGATATCGGCCTGACGGTGCTGATCGCCGAGCAGCACCTGCCGTTTATTCGCCGGGTCGCGGACAGTTTCTGCCTGCTGCACTGCGGTCGCAGCGTCGCCCAAGGGGATGTTATCCAGCTGGATGCGCCGCTGCTGGCGCAGTGGATGACGCCCGATCCAGCACGCTGAGATCGAGATAGTGGCCGAGATCCTCACGCTGTGCCACATCCGCCAGCCACGGGATCTCACCAAGAAACGGCGCGGGCAGTACGCGTTTTAGCGTCGCCAGATACTCAAGATGGCGCTTGCCCGGCGGCTGGATGTCGTTGGCAACCCATCCGGCCAACGGCAGCCCGGCCTGAATCACCGCCTGAGCGGTGAGCATCGCATGGTTAATGCACCCCAGCTTAACGCCCACCACTAAAATCACCGGTAACTGCTCTTGCTCTACCCAGTCGGCAAAGGTCAGCGTTTCTGAAAGCGGCGTAAACCAGCCCCCCGCGCCTTCCACCAGCACCCAATCAGACAATGCTTCCAGACCGCGCAGGCCCGCAGAAAGCGACGCGGCATCAATCGGCCTGCCTTCATCGGCGCTGACAATATGCGGCGACGTCGGTTCAGCAAAAGTGAATGGATTGACCTGTTCGTAGCGCAATGTCACCCGGCTATTGCGTTGTAAAGCCAGCGCATCGTCGTTGCGCAGCCCTTGCGCCGTGTTTTCGCTGCCGGAAGCGACCGGCTTATAGCCCGCGCTATTGAATCCTGCGCGATTGGCCGCCTGTAGCAGAGCGCAGCTGGTGACGGTTTTACCGACTTCGGTGTCGGTTCCGGTCACAAAGAAGCGTTTAATCACGTTCGATGACTCCTGTAAAAAGATGGTACGTCAGCGGGCATAACCCCTGCTGCTGCGGCCAGGCCAGTTGAAGCTGGCGCAGTTTGCCACGACTGAGCGGTGTGGCGCTGCGGCCCTGATGCAAATGGGTCGCGCCAATGCCTTTAAGCGAACGCATCGCGCTGAGCGCATCGGCAAACGGCAGAGTGATGGCATGGACATGACCGGTAGCGCGGCGACCAACCAGCGTCTGGCGTACCGCCTGCTCGCTGAGAAAACGGTTAGCATGCGGCTGTTCATCAATAGCTCGCCACGCCTGATTCAGCTCCGGCAGCGAACCTGCCAGCAAAGTGCTAAACGCCACCCGACCGCCGGGTCGCACGACCCGATACAGCTCATTAATGGCAGTGGCAAGATTGTCGCACCACTGAACCGCAAGGTTGCTCCACGCCAGGTCGACGCAGCTCTCCGCCAGCGGTAGCGCTTCGATATCCCCTTCGACGTAGCGATCAGCGCAGTCTCCGCACCGGGCTTGCGCCAGCATCTCAACGGAGAGATCCAGAGCCGTCACCCGGCACCCGGCCTCGCGCCAGAAGCGGCTTATGCTGCCGGGGCCACAGCCCGCATCCAGTACCTCGGGGAAGGTTTTTATATCGAGCTGCTCCAGCAGCCGGGAGGCACTCAGACGTTGCAATTCATCATGCTGAGAGTAATGGCCCGCCGCGCGACCAAACGCCGCTGCTACCGCGCGTTTATTCACCGCCGTCATGCAGCACCTCCAGCAGGCGGGCGATATCGGCGGATTCATGGGCCGCCGTCAGCGTCAGGCGCAAGCGCGCGCTACCAACAGGGACTGTCGGCGGACGGATGGCCGTCACCCAGCAGCCCTGTTCACGCAGGCGCGCCGCCAGCCGCAGCGCACGGGCATTGTCGCCGACGATCAACGGCTGGATTGCGCTGATGGATTGCGTGAGTTCACCGGGATAGTCGGCCATTTGGCGGCGAAAATCGGTAATATGACGGGCCAGCTTCTCCCGCCGCTGCTGACCGTCGTCGCTACGAATCACGCCCAGCGCAGCGCTGAGGGCCACCGCCTGCGCCGGAGGCATGGCGGTGCTGTAAATCAGATGACGGGCAAACTGCAACAGATAATCCGCCAGCGCCTCGCTACACAGTACCGCCGCGCCGCTCACGCCAAAAGCTTTGCCGAAGGTAACAATCAGCAGATCCGGATGTACCTGCTGGCTATCGCAACTGCCTCGCCCCTCTTCGCCGACCACGCCGATGCCGTGCGCGTCGTCCACCAGCAGGAGCGCCTCAGCCGCCCGCGTCGCCCGCTGGATATCCGTCAGCGGAGCGCTATCACCATCCATACTGAAAATCCCTTCGGTCACCACCAACTGTTGACCGGATAGCGGTTTCGCCAGCAGCTCTTCAAGATGCCGGGCGTCATTGTGCTGAAAGCGCCGCAGCTGTGCCGGACTGAGATTAGCGGCTTCAAGAAGCGAAGCATGGCTGAGGCGATCGGCAACAATCCGATCTTCTTTGCCCGCCAGCGCGGCAATCACCGCCTGATTGGCGGCAAAGCCTGAAATAAACAACAGCGCGCGCGGGTAGCCCAGCCAGTCGGCAAGCTGCTCTTCCAGTGCGCAATGCGCCTCGCTATAGCCACTGACGTGACCGGAGCCGCCGCTGCCGACGCCATAGCGCTCCGCGCCTTCCTGCCAGGCTTTGACGATCGCCGGATGCTGGCTGAGGCCAAGATAATCGTTACTGGAAAAATTGAGCCAGCGCTGGCCTTCGCGGGTGAGCCAACGACCGGCTCCCTGCGTCACCGGCTGACGGCACCGCAGAGCGTCCGCCGCCTGCCGCTCTTCCAGCGCCTGCTCGATACGCTGCTGCCAGCTCATAGCGCCGCCGCGTTGTAATATTCCTCGGTATCAGGATTCATCAACACCTGCTCCAGGCGCTGCTGCTGGGCGTTATCGCCTTCCAGCACCGCGGTTTGCTGCGGGTTAATCCCCAGTTTGCGGAACAGCTGCAGATCTTTGTCCTCTTCCGGGTTGGGCGTAGTCAGCAGTTTGCAGCCGTAGAAAATCGAGTTGGCCCCGGCCATAAAGCACATCGCCTGGGTTTGTTCGTTCATCTGCTCGCGCCCGGCGGAGAGGCGCACGTGCGAGGTCGGCATCATGATGCGTGCGATGGCGATAGTGCGAATAAAATCAAAAGCATCAACGTCGTCGTTATCCGCCATTGGCGTGCCTTTGACCTTCACCAGCATGTTGATCGGCACGCTTTCCGGCGGGGTCGGCAGGTTCGCTAATTGCAGCAGCAATCCGGCGCGATCTTTAACCGTTTCGCCTAAGCCGACGATACCGCCAGAGCATACTTTGATCCCGGCATCGCGCACTTTGTCGAGGGTATCGAGGCGCTCCTGGTAGGTGCGGGTAGTGATGACATTGCCGTAGAACTGCGGCGAGGTATCAAGGTTGTGGTTGTAGTAATCCAGACCGGCGCCGGCGAGCCGCTGCGCCTGGCTGTCGTTAAGGGTACCGAGCGTCATGCAGGCCTCCAGCCCCATCTCCTTCACCCCTTTCACCATCTGCTCGAGGTACGGCATATCGCGATCGTTAGGGTTCTTCCACGCCGCCCCCATGCAGAAGCGGGTTGAACCGGCTTTTTTCGCCTGCCGTGCCGACTCCAGCACCTGCTCGACCTCCATCAGGCGTTCTGATTCGAGACCGGTTTTGTAGCGCGCGCTTTGCGGGCAGTATTTGCAATCTTCCGGGCAGGCACCGGTTTTAATCGACAGCAGCGTGCTGACCTGAACCTGACGCGGGTCGAAGTGCTGACGGTGGGTCTGCTGTGCTTCAAACAGTAAATCCAGGAAGGGTTTATTAAACAACTCAGTAACTTGTGACATTGTCCAGCGGGTGTGGTGAGCCATTAGCCTCTCCAAAAAAGTTTTGTTAATTGTCGGTTCGGTTTATACTCGTAAACCTAAATGTTTTCAAAATGGTTTACAAGTCGATTATGACAATGGACGATCTCGCTTTCGATCGGCGCCACATCTGGCACCCTTACACTTCAATGACTTCCCCACTGCCGGTCTATCCGGTGGTGGCCGCCCACGGCTGCGAGTTGACCCTTGCCGGTGGCGAGCAGTTAGTTGACGGCATGTCGTCCTGGTGGGCGGCGATTCATGGCTACAATCACCCGCGGCTGAACGCGGCGATGAAAGCGCAGATTGACCAGATGTCGCACGTGATGTTTGGCGGGATCACTCACCCTTCCGCCGTCGCGCTGTGCCGCCAGCTCGTGGCGATGACCCCGGAATCTCTTGAATGCGTGTTCCTCGCTGATTCCGGTTCCGTTGCCGTTGAAGTGGCGATGAAAATGGCGCTCCAGTACTGGCAGGCAAAGGGCGAGCCGCGTCAGCGCTTTCTCACCTTCCGCAACGGCTATCACGGCGACACCTTCGGCGCGATGTCGGTCTGCGATCCGGATAATTCGATGCACAGTCTGTGGCAAGGTTATCTGCCGGATAACCTGTTCGCCCCGGCGCCGCAAAGCCGCTTCGATGGTGAATGGGATGAGCTGGATATGGTGCCGTTCGCTCGTCTGATGGCCGCCCATCGCCATGAAATCGCGGCGGTTATTGTGGAACCGATTGTCCAGGGCGCAGGCGGAATGCGGATGTATCATCCCGAGTGGCTCAAGCGGATCCGCAAAATGTGCGACCGCGAGGGCATACTGCTGATTGCCGATGAGATTGCCACCGGATTTGGCCGCACTGGCAAGCTGTTCGCCTGCGAGCACGCAGGCATCGCGGCAGATATTCTGTGCCTCGGCAAAGCGCTAACCGGCGGCACCATGACCCTCTCCGCCACGCTGACCACCCGCCAGGTAGCGGAAACCATCAGCAACGGTGAAGCAGGCTGCTTTATGCACGGCCCGACTTTTATGGGCAACCCGCTGGCCTGCGCGGTAGGGGCGGAGAGCCTGCGTCTGCTGGCAAGCGGTGAGTGGCAACAGCAGGTGGCGGCGATAGAAACACAGCTGAAAACCGAGCTGGCCCCGGCAAGAGAATCCGCGCTGGTTGCCGATGTCCGCGTGCTTGGGGCGATTGGCGTGGTCGAGACCCGCAGGCCGGTGAATATGGCAGCGCTCCAGCGCTTTTTCGTCGACCAGGGCGTGTGGATCCGCCCATTCGGACGCCTGATCTATCTGATGCCGCCGTATATCATTACCCCAGAACAGCTGACCCGTCTGACCCAGGCGGTTAACGCCGCAGTACAGGAAGAAACATTTTTTAGCGAATAAGAGACGGTAATGATTCGCCTCACACGCTACACTTCTTTGCTAATCAGTAGATTAACCTGAGGAGAGGCGATGAAATTAATCAGTCATGATTTGCTGGATGGCGCAAAGCTGCCCAATCGTCATGTATTCAACGGCATGGGCTACGATGGCGATAATATTTCGCCGCATCTGGCGTGGGATGATGTCCCGGCGGGAACCAAGAGCTTTGTGGTGACCTGTTACGATCCTGATGCGCCAACCGGATCCGGCTGGTGGCACTGGATTGTGGCCAACCTTCCTGCCGATACTCGAGTGTTACCGCAGGGAGCCGGTTCCGGTCTGGCGGACCTGCCTGAAGAGGCCATTCAGACCCGTACCGATTTTGGTCAGGCGGGATACGGCGGCGCGGCGCCACCGAAGGGCGAGACCCACCGCTATATCTTCACCGTCCACGCGCTGGATGTTGATAAAATTGATGTTGACGCGGGTGCCAGCGGTGCGATGGTGGGCTTTAACGTCCATTTTCACAGCCTCGGCAGCTCGTCGATTACCGCCCTGTTTAGCTAACGATCCCGGATGTCCAGGCTACGGGTCCGCGCGGTTTGCGGGTTTTGTAGCCCGGACAGGTGCACAGCACCGCCTCCGGGAAGATTGACTACTCCGTCACCGCCAGCACGGCGTTTTTTCTGACCCGCGCGAACCACACCACCGTCAGCAGGCCGAGCCATACCAGACCGGCGATCAGCGCAATCCGCGTCTCCTCCACCATCCCCAGCACTGCGATCACCAGCCCCATAAACAGCAGGGTCAGCAGCGGCGCAACCGGCCAGAACGGTACCGGGAAAGCGATGTTACGACGCTCTTCTTCAGACAAACTACGACGCATCGCAAAGTGCGCCAGCAGGATCATCAGCCAGACCCACACCGTGGCGAAGGCCGCCAGCGAGGCGATCAGCACAAATACCTGCTCCGGCATCAGATAGTTCAGCACCACCGCTGCCAGCAGCGCCACCCCCATCACCACCACCGTCATCCACGGCACGCCGTTGCTGGCGATGCGCTGGAAGCTCTTCGGTGCCAGCCCCTCTTTCGCCATGCCGTACATCATGCGCCCCGCGCCGAAAATATCGCTGTTAATCGCCGAAATACTGGCGCTGATCACAATGATATTAAGGATGGTGGCTGCCGCCGGGATGCCCAGGCCATCAAAAATCAGCACGAACGGACTGCCCCGCTCGCCGAAGCTATTCCACGGGAAAATCGCCATCAGAATCGCCAGGGTGCAAACATAGAACAGCACGATACGCAGCGGGATAGTATTAATCGCCTGCGGGATCACCTTCTGAGGGTTCTTCGCTTCGGCTGCGGTCACGCCGATAATTTCCACGCCGCCGAAGGCGAACATCACTATGCCGAGCGAGGCGATAATGCCCTCCCAGCCATTAGGCGCAAAGCCGCCGTGGCTCCATAAATTTTCCAGCCCGGTTGCCGGGAAAGCGTTACCGAAACCGAAGAAAATAATGCTGCCGCCCGCCACAATCATGGCAATAATCGCCACCACTTTAATCAGCGACAGCCAGAACTCCATCTCGCCGAAAACGCGTACGCTGCACAGGTTCATGGCGCCGATAAAAAAGATAATGCTCAGCACCCAGATCCAGCGCGGAACGTCGGGGTACCACAGCCCCATATAGATGCCGAAGGCGGTGACGTCCGCCAGGGCGACAATCACCATTTCGAAGGTGTAGGTCCAGCCGGTAATAAACCCGGCCAGCGGGCCAAGATACTGGCGCGCGTAGCTGCCGAAGGAGCCGGAAACGGGGTTACGCACCGCCATCTCCCCGAGCGCGCGCATAACGATAAACACCGCCGCGCCGCCGATCAAATAGGCCAGCAGTACCGCCGGCCCGGCGGCCTTAATCGCCGATGCGGAACCATAAAACAGCCCGGTACCGATAGCGGAACCGAGCGCGATGAAGCGAATGTGACGGGCGTTCAGCCCGCGCAGCAGGTGTGGCTTGTTCTGTTGTTGCATATGCAAGTGTCCTGATAGTTTTTATACGACGACAAATATGCGTGTAGGGTGACCGGGAGGAGAGATCCTCCCGGCGCAGGTACAGAGAACAGCGATGGTTTAGTGTTGGTCTGAGAGCACGCCAGGCAGCAGCCGCGTCAGGTGACGCTCCGCCAGAAGCGCAATAGCGTTTTCAATATCCGGGGCAAAGAAGCGATCTTCGGTGTAGTGCGTGACTCGCTCGCGCAGCAGGTGGCGCGCCTCTTCCAGCAGCGGACTGCTGGCCAGGCCTTCGCGCATATCCAGCCCCTGCACGGAAGCCAGCCACTCAACGGCCAGCACGCCGCGCGTGTTTTCCGCCATCGCCCACAGGCGACGACCGGCAGCCGGAGCCATCGAGACGTGGTCCTCCTGGTTAGCTGAAGTCGGCAGGCTGTCCACGCTGTGCGGATGCGACAGTGCTTTGTTTTCGCTGGCCAGCGCCGCGGCGGTGACCTGGGCAATCATAAAGCCGGAGTTGACGCCGCCGTTTTTGACCAGGAACGGCGGCAGCTGCGACATATGGCTGTCCATCATCAGGGCGATACGGCGCTCCGAAAGCGATCCGATTTCGGCAATCGCCAGCGCGATATTGTCCGCCGCCATCGCCACCGGCTCAGCGTGGAAGTTACCGCCGGAAATCACGTCGTTTTCGCTGGCAAACACAAGCGGGTTATCGGAGACCGCGTTGGCTTCAACCAGCAGCACTTCCGCCGCCTGGCGAAGCTGGGTCAGGCAGGCACCCATCACCTGCGGCTGGCAGCGCAGAGAGTACGGGTCCTGAACCTTGGTGCAGTTATGGTGCGACTGCGAAATGGCGCTATCGTCAGTCAACAGATGGCGATAGAGCGCCGCCGCGTCAATCTGCCCGCGCTGACCGCGTGCTTCATGAATACGCGGGTCAAACGGACGACGCGATCCCAGCGCCGCTTCGGTGGTTAACGCGCCGCAGACTACAGCGGATGCAAACAAATCTTCGGCTTCAAACAGGCCGCGCAGGGCAAACGCCGTTGATGCCTGAGTGCCGTTGAGCAGCGCCAGTCCCTCTTTTGCCGCCAGGGTAATCGGCTCAAGGCCCGCGATGCGCAGCGCCTCGGTTGCCGGTAGCCATTCGCCGCCGCGCACCCGCGCTTTTCCTTCGCCCAGCAGCGTTAAAGACATATGCGCCAGCGGCGCGAGGTCGCCAGATGCGCCGACCGAGCCTTTCGCCGGGATCCACGGCGTCACGCCCTCATTCACCAGACCTATCAGCGCCTGAATCACGCTCAGGCGGATCCCGGAAAAGCCGCGCGACAGGCTGTTAATTTTCAGCACCATAATCAGACGCGCCAGGTCATCATCCAGCGGTTCGCCAATCCCCGCCGCGTGCGACAACACCAGCGAGCGCTGAAGATTTTCGAGATCTTCGGTGGAGATGCGGGTTTGCGCCAGCAGGCCAAAACCGGTGTTAATGCCATACGCGGTGCGGCCTTCCGCCAGAATCGCGTTGACGCAGGCGACGCTATCGTCAATGGCTGCAAAGGCGCTCTCGTCGAGGGTGATGTTGAGCGGCTGGCTATAGACATCGCGCAGCTGCGACAGGCTGAGTTGACCCGGAATCAGTGTTAAAGCGTTCATTTAGCATGCCCCTGCGTTGCTGCCACCATCGGAAGATTCAAACCTTGTTCTGCTGCGCATTCAATAGCAATGTCGTAGCCCGCATCGGCATGGCGCATCACGCCAGTCGCCGGATCGTTGTGCAGGACGCGGGCAATGCGCGCCGCCGCTTCGTCGGTACCATCACAGACGATAACCATGCCGGAGTGCTGCGAGAAGCCCATCCCTACTCCGCCGCCATGGTGCAGCGACACCCAGGTCGCACCGCTCGCAGTATTCAACAACGCGTTGAGCAGCGGCCAGTCGGAAACCGCATCGGAGCCATCGCGCATCGACTCCGTCTCGCGGTTCGGGCTGGCGACGGAACCGGAATCAAGGTGGTCGCGGCCAATGACGATTGGCGCGGAGACTTCACCACTGCGCACCATTTCGTTAAACGCGAGGCCCAGCTTCTGCCGCCACTCCAGCCCCACCCAGCAGATACGCGCCGGTAAGCCCTGGAAGCTGATGCGCTCGCGGGCCATATCCAGCCAGTGATGCAGATGCTTATCGTCTTTCACGATCTCTTTGACTTTAGCATCGGTTTTATAGATATCCTGCGGGTCACCGGACAGGGCGACCCAGCGGAACGGACCGATGCCCCGGCAGAACAGCGGGCGAATATAGGCGGGAACGAAGCCTGGGAAGTCAAAGGCGTTACCAACGCCCATCTCCTGGGCCATCTGGCGAATGTTGTTGCCGTAGTCAAACGTCGGCACGCCCATTTCGTGGAAGGCCAGCATCGCCTGCACGTGGTCGGCCATTGAACGCTTCGCCGCCAGGATGGTGCCCTGCGGGTCTGATTCGGCTTTCACCTGATACTCTTCCCAGCTCCAGCCTTTCGGCAGATAGCCGTGCAGCGGGTCGTGGGCGCTGGTCTGGTCGGTCACCATATCCGGGCGCACGCCGCGCTTGACCATTTCCGGTACGATGTCTGCCGCGTTACCGCACAGGGCGATAGAGATCGCCCGGCCTTCAGCGGTGTATTTTTTGATGCGCGCCAGGGCATCATCCAGCGAAGTCGCCTGTTCATCAACGTAGCGGGTACGCAGGCGGAAATCGATACGGCTCTGCTGGCATTCAATATTCAGCGAGCAGGCACCCGCTAAGGTTGCGGCCAGCGGCTGCGCGCCACCCATGCCGCCCAGGCCCGCTGTTAATACCCAACGCCCCTTCAGACTGCCCTGATAGTGCTGGCGACCGGCCTCAACGAAGGTTTCATAGGTACCCTGCACGATGCCCTGGCTACCGATATAGATCCAACTGCCGGCGGTCATCTGGCCGTACATTGCCAGACCTTTAGCATCGAGTTCATTAAAGTGTTCCCAGGTCGCCCAGTGCGGAACCAGGTTGGAGTTAGCGATCAGTACGCGCGGCGAGTTTTCGTGGGTTTTGAATACGCCCACCGGCTTGCCGGACTGCACCAACAGGGTCTCATCGCTCTCCAGATCTTTCAGCGCCTTCACGATGGCGTCGTAGCATTCCCAGTTGCGCGCCGCGCGTCCAATACCACCGTACACCACCAGCTCATGCGGGTTTTCGGCGACATCCGGGTCGAGGTTGTTCATGAGCATACGCAGCGGAGCTTCGGTCAGCCAGCTCTTCGCATTTAACGTTGTGCCACGCGGTGCACGTACGTCCTGCTGGCGGTATTTGCTTTGCGACATCGGGGGTTTCTCCTGACAATTAACGTTGTGTACGTAGATACATATACTTGTCTATACAAGCATGCGCAAGCCAGGATTTAACACAAATGATACATTTTTGTTATATTGCGTCAGCAATCACATTTTGCCAACGCGCGTAAAGATCAGGAACCAAAGTGGCCCTGCAGGCGATAGCGGCTACCGGGAAAAAGCAGGCGCGCATGGGAGACGATATGGGTGGTGGACCAGGTACGGCGGCGAATCAGCAGGCACGGATCGTGGGCATGGATATGCAGCAGCACGCACTCCTCCGCGGTGGCCTGCACTGCTTCAACGATGTGCTCCCCCTCGGTTAAGGGGGCAATCAGCGACAAATAGTCGTGAGGCGTAGTGGTGGTATAGTCCTGGCGCAGATAGTCCGGTACGACGGCGGCGTTAACGCAGCGGTCTTCAATCTGTACCGGAACATCATTTTCAAAATGCACCATCTGCGAATGAAAAATCCGCGTACCGACCGCCACGTTCAGCGCCGTGGCCTGAATCAGGTCGGCCTGAGTCTCCTCCAGCAGCAATACCTGACAGCGGTGCTGATGGTGGCGGGAGGTAATTTCGTCAGCGATACTGCGCACTTCAAACAGCGCCGACTGCCCTTTAGGCTCCGCCACGAAGGTACCAACGCCCTGAAGTCGCACCAGCAGGCCCTCGTCGGTCAGCTCGCGCAGCGCCCGGTTGATGGTCATGCGGCTGAAGCCAAACTGCGCCACCAGCTCCGCCTCCGAAGGAATACGATCGTGCACACGCCAGACGCCGCTGTGGATCTTTTCGCTGATCGCCTGTTTCACCTTTTCATAGAATGGCGCGGGTGCGGAACGAGGTTGCGGTGAGAACATAGCCGGGCTTTCCTTGTGCTAATGGGCGGCGAAACGTCCAGAATATACCGAATCGCTAATGCCACCAATGGGCGATTTGCCATGCCAGACGCGCTGCCGCGCGGGCCCCTTGACTATCGATATCATATTGCGGATTAAATTCTACTAAATCCACCGCCTGGAGCTTACCGCTGCGGCACAGCGGCTCAACAATGCGCAGCAGCGTTGCCAGCGGGATACCGAGCGCAGCAGGCGCGGAGACCGCCGGCATTTCACGCGCGGGCATCACATCCAGATCAATAGTCAGATAAAGGCGATCGTAACAAGTGATATTACGCGTGATTTCCGGGATAACTCGCGCCTCAAAAGATGCGAGAACATCGAGATCCTCAATAATCATCACCTCGCGGCGGGCGGCCTCATCCCACAGCGCCTGGGTATTGGCGGCGCGGCTTACGCCGATACAGGTGTAATGGAAGCCTCGCTGCTGCGCTTCGCAGGCCAGCGCCAACTGGCGGAACGGCGTACCGGAGCTGGCCTGGTCGGCAAAACGCAAATCAAGGTGCGCATCGAGGTTAATGATGCCGACTTTCTCGTCAGGAAACGCATCCAGCACCCCGGCACCGTGGCCGAAAGCCGTCTCGTGCCCGCCGCCTAATACCAGCGTGCGTTTGCCTGCGCGTTGACAGGCAGTAACCGCTTCGCGCAGCGCCTGCTGAGCCTCTTCCAGTCCCTCACCCACTGCGCTGATGGTTCCCATATCAACGCAGCGGTCATGCCCCTGGTGACTGGCCATGTTCGCCAGCGCCCGGCGCAAGGTTTCAGGTCCCTTTTCGGCCCCGGTGCGCCCTTTATTGCGCCGGACCCCTTCATCGCAGGCGAATCCCAGCAGGGCAATATCACCCACCAGCGCTTCAGGTGCAAAACGTTCAGCCCGCGCGATGGTTTGAAACAAGCGTAGTGCGTTAGCCGCTTCCGCGCTGTCATCGCGCCCCTGCCACAGTGCTGCGGGCGTAGATTGCCAAAGCTTCATGCGATTTCTCCTCGAACGACGCGCTGCCACAGCGGGCTGCGCCCCGGTTCATAAACCATTTCCACCGGATGTTCGGCATCCCAGATAGCAAAATCGGCAACAAAGCCTGCGGCCAGCTGCCCGTGGCTCGCCTGACGGCCCAGCGCCTGCGCCGCATGACGGGTAACCCCTGCCCACGCCTCCTCCGGCGTTAAGCCAAATTTCACACAGGCCATATTCATCGCCAGATGCAGGCTGGCAAAGGGGCTGGTGCCAGGGTTGTAGTCCGTCGCTACCGCCATTGGCACGTGATATTCACGCAGCAGCTCAACCGGCGGTTTACGGGTTTCGTTAAGAAAATAGAACGCGCCGGGCAGGAGCACCGCCACGGTGCCGCTGCGGCTCATTGCCGCGACTCCCTCTGGCGTCAAATATTCAATATGGTCGGCGGAAAGGCCTTTATAGCGGCTCACCAACTCAGCGCCGCCCTGCGAAGAGAGCTGCTCAACGTGCCCTTTAACCGGAATCCCCAATGCCTGGGCCGTACTGTAAACCCGCTCGGTTTGCACCGGACTAAAACCGACGTTTTCACAAAAGGCATCGACGCTTTCGAACAACCCCTCTTCCCACAGCGTGGGCAGAATCGCTTCGCAAACCAGATTAATGTAGCCATCCGGGTCGCCTTTATATTCCGGCGGCGTGGCGTGAGCGGCGAGCAGCGTTGGCGAAATCTCGACGGCATGGTTTGCGGCGAGCTGTTGCACGACTCGCAGCATCTTGCGTTCGTTTTCAAGGTCTAACCCGTAGCCGGATTTAATCTCCAGAGTGGTGACGCCTTCACGCAGCAGCCTCTCCAGACGCCGTCGGGCCAGTTCCAACAGTTCCGCTTCGCTGCTTTCCCGGGTAGCGCGCACCGTTGAGTTAATACCGCCGCCGTTGGCGCTAATAGTCTGGTAGGAAACACCATTGAGGCGCTGCTCCCACTCCTGCGCCCTACTACCGCCGAATATCAAGTGAGTATGGCAATCAATTAACCCCGGCGTCAGAAGTCTGCCACCGAGATCGATACTTCGCCCTGCGGGCGCCTCGTTATCGGCAACAACGGCCTCAATGCGACCATTGCGCACCAGCAGCGCGTGATGCTCCAGCAGGCCATAAGGTTGTGAGTGGTCAGGATTCAGGGTAGCGAGACGGGCGTTTCGCCAGATTACACGTTCGGAGGTGGCTTCAGTCATAGCGGTCAACTTGTCATGGGTTGTATAGACATTTATTTTGATCCTGCGTGAAATGTCAACAAAAGCAAGGATGAATGTTATTTATTTGTGACCAAACGCGACCCATTCCCGGTTCCTGCTATACAAAAGCAGCAACTTTTTTGCGCTATGTCTTCCCGTTTCGCTTAACTTGGTATAAAACAGCAGGCTTTAAAGGACTTATACCCGTCATACTTCAATTCAGGGTATATCTATTTGATTGATTCTTGCCCGGAGCAACATGAACACATTTTCCGTTTCCCGCATGGCGCTGGCGCTGGCCTTTGGCGTGACGTTGTCCGCCTGTAGCTCGACGCCTGCCGATCAACAGCCCTCAACGCAGACTGCGCCGGGCACGGCTTCTCGTCCTGTTTTAACCGCTGATGAGGCGAAAAACTTCTCAACGGCGAGTTATTTCCAGTCTCTAGATCCTAACGCCCAGGCCTGGCACCCGTCTGCCATTAGCCTGCCGGCGCAGCCTGATTTTGTCGTCGGGCCTGCGGGAACCCAGGGTGTGACCCACACCACTATTCAGGCCGCGGTTGACGCAGCGATTACCCGTCACTCCAACCGTCGCCAGTTTATTGCCATCATGCCGGGTGAATATACCGGCACCGTGTATGTTCCGGCGGCCCCGGGCGCGCTGACTCTGTATGGCACCGGCGAGAAGCCGCTCGACGTCAAAATCGTCCATCCGATTGATTCAGAAATCGATTCGACCACCTGGCGTCACCTGGTCAATCCGGGCGGCAAATATATGCCGGGCAAACCAGCGTGGTATATGTTCGACAACTGCCAGAGCAAACGTACCGCGACTATTGGCGTAATGTGCTCGGCGGTATTCTGGTCGCAGAATAACGGCCTGCAGTTGCAGAACCTGACGATCGCCAACGATCTCGGCGACAGCGTTGACGCGGGCACCCACCAGGCCGTCGCTCTGCGCACCGATGGCGATCAGGTGCAGATTAACAACGTCAATATCCTTGGTCGTCAGAACACCTTCTTTGTGACCAATAGCGGCGTACAGAACCGTCTGCAGGATAACCGCCAGACCCGTACTCTGGTCAGCAACAGCTATATTGAAGGCGATGTCGATATTGTTTCCGGCCGTGGGGCAGTGGTGTTTGATAATACCGATTTCCGCGTTGTGAACTCGCGTACCCAGAAAGAAGCCTACGTTTTCGCGCCAGCAACCCTGAAGAGCGTGAACTACGGGTTCCTGGCGATCAACAGTCGCTTCACAGCTTACGGCGATGGCGTAGCGCAGTTGGGTCGCTCTCTGGACGTTGACGGCAATACCAATGGCCAGGTCGTTATCCGCGATAGCGTCATTAATGAAGGCTTTAATATGGCCAGACCGTGGGCCGATGCCGTGGGTTCAAACCGTCCGTTTAGCGGTAATACCGGCACTGCCGATGACAAAGGCAACCCGCAGCGCAATCTGAACGATGCTAACTTCAACCGCATGTGGGAATACAATAACCGCGGCGTGGGAAGTTTTGTTGTCGCTGAGCCGAAGCAGTAACGGTTATAAA
The DNA here is from genome assembly GCF_014103785.1 of Klebsiella sp. RHBSTW-00215. Lineage (NCBI taxonomy): Bacteria > Pseudomonadati > Pseudomonadota > Gammaproteobacteria > Enterobacterales > Enterobacteriaceae > Klebsiella > Klebsiella sp. RHBSTW-00215. The sequence goes on along the minus strand of NZ_JABXQS010000001.1, from coordinate 3,494,506 downwards.
CTTGAAGGGGGAGCCATTCCCCCTTTTCTCTCCGCTCCCTTCAGGCTCTATCCCCTTTTCCCTTCCACCACCATCGTCAGGATAGTTCATCCTGGTTGCTAAATCCCCACGTTGTACAAGTTTTTAATCATAAAAATAACAATAAAAACAATCACCTATAATTTAAAAACAAAAAAAATAATCTATAAGTACAAAATAACCTGCAAAAACTGTACAAGTACAAAATCATGACTATAGTTAAAACGTAAGTTTTAATTTCTCTGCATTACAGCATCCTTATGACTTAAAAATTGCACACCATTTCTCTTGATATGGTGAAAAACTGAATAACAAAGATGATTGTTATCAATCGGCTTTGTTGGTTGATTAATTATTGAATGCAGCTTGAGATATATCATGCAGATTAAAAACACTATTCCCGCAGAGTTTATTCCTAACTCTGCTTTGCTAAAAAACATCGAGCATATGGTGCAGATTAAAAACGAAACGGTGAGTAATGAGCGTTTAATCATCGAGGTTCAGCACCGCCTGAATATTGAGAAAAATGAAATTCTCGCTGATTTGTATATGCAAATACTGCATATGTTATACGGAAAAAATCATCACTAAGCGCGACATTTAGCAGACAAACATACAGCAACTAACGACCCAGGCTCGGAGGTCAAATGAATAGCGACAAACCAGATTTCTTTTTTAATCATTACGATCTTTGGATTAATAATAACCTTCTCCGTCAGGGTTTACAGCTTATTCTTGATTCACTATCACCGGGCTGTTTTCATGGGAAATACGTTTTCTTCACCAGCGACAACTATTATTCTGTGTTAAATCATAAGTATGACCAACGGAGGGTTCGCTTTGTTCTGCTTACGGATGGTAATGACTTAAACTTCTTAAGTGAAATTCCAATGTTCAGAATCTCCGCGCGCTCCACGCCAGCTGAAATAAAATCGTTTATTCTCCGACCAACGCTGTATGGTAAAAAACCGGATGGCGAATCCGAGGGTATTATTCTTACCAGCCGTGAGAAAGCGGTTATCCGCTTAATGAACGATGGTGAAGCGATGGTTAATATCGGAAAGTCACTGAACTTGCATATTAAAACGATTTATCAAATCCGTCTGACGTTGATTAAAAAATTAGGCTGCTCCGGGCGTACAGACTTTTTTAACATTAGCCGTAGCGAAACGTTCAAAGCCTGGTCACAGCTCAATTCTTAATATTTTATCGTTAGGTCAAGTTAAAATATCTAAAAAAGCAAAAGCGGCGGAATATAAAAAAAAACGCATGTTCCGCTGCTGACTTCAATTTCCCTATTAACCCCCATGAAACTCGATGGTAAACCCCTGACTTTGCCAGTGGCTGAGTAATTCCGCCTGCAAAGGAGATAATGCACGGCCGGTCCAGACAAAAATGTGCTGTCCAGGGAACAGTTCCGGGCGAGGAGAATCAAGCGGTTCAGCCAGAACGTTAACATGCCAGGCTCGCTGGGACAAACGCCACGCCTCCAGCCACAAACGTGCACGGTCTTCATTCCCCCAACCAACTAACAGAGTCTCTTTACCGACTTTTTTACGCGATTCTGCAAGGATAAGCGCTACACAATCGATCAAAATTCCATCCAGCATACTGACGATAGCCAGCGAGGTGTTCTGGTCGAGGTTTAATTTACTACGTACAGGCACAAAGAGGCGGTCAATCAGTTTATCTGCGGGATATTCGTGGCTGAGGGACATGATTCGGGTGCGTAACTTTGAAGGTTGTACAACACGCAGAAGTGCCATCATTTCTTCCTGGAGCAGAATGGCAGCATCTTGTGATTCCGGCTGATGGCCTTCCAACAACGCTTTAACCTTACCAACCGAGACACCACGATCGATCCAGCGCTTGATCTCCTCGATACGCTGAACGTCCTCCTCGTCAAACTGCCGGTGCCCTCCCTCGCTTCTCTGCGGCTTCAGCAAACCATATCTCCGCTGCCAGGCACGCAAAGTAACCGGGTTGATTCCGCAACGTTCGGCGACTTCGCCGATACTGTAATAAGCCATTAGCGCCTCTACCTGTAGTACTGTCCTGACTAAATTAACTAATTTAGCTGGGTTGTACAATTAACTTTTCTTGTACAGTTAAAATATAGCAGGTCAGGCACCAATGTTTAGGTCACAAAATGAGTATTATTTTCCTGTTCTGTACGGTTTTTCTAGCGTAATTACGCACTTTACCCCGCACAAAATTTAAAGGAGCTCCCAGGACGCTTTTTTCTCAGGCCATGCCACCGCAGGAATTCCTCCCAGACATGGGCTGGCAAACAAATTGCCCTGAAAGTGCGCAATGCCTGCTGATTCCAACCACATCCACTCTTCGGGACGCTCAATACCGACAGCTGAGACGGCAATCTCCAGCGAGTTACAGCATTTAATGATAGCCTGTACGATAGCCTGTTTTGGCCCGTGCTTATGGATATCCTTAACCAGTTGACGATTAATTTTAATGCGGTCCGGCTGAAACTGGGCCAGCAGTAACAGCCCGGCAAACCCGGCACCGAAGTGATCAATTGCCACGCGGATACCTGCAGACTTAAGCTTACGTACAGAATCAGTGAATTCATCGATACGGGAAATGGCTTCACTCTCGGTAAATTCGACAATAATCTGTTCGGAAATTAAACCATTCGCTTCGATTTCAGCTAACAGGAATTCAACCGCGCCGGGAACGTTCACCAAAGTCATCGGTAGAAGATTGATTGACAGCGTGCGTCCGCGCAGCCGCAAACGTCCCGCCATGGCAAAGGCAATACGCTTGCTGTTCAGATCCGTCCAGTAAACTTCCTCTCGAGACATCCCATCAAAATAGACCGCTGGCGAATTACCGGAATTAGTACGCAACAGCGCTTCAAAAGAGACTATTTCTTTGGCAAACGGGTCGATCACCGGCTGAAAAGCAAAGCTGCACTCGGCCGCAGCAAGCGGGGTTTCTGGGTAAAAAGCAACGTCCTCTTTCACAAAGTCCCAGCTTTCTGCCGCAGGGATTTCGTAATAGTTTTCCTTTTCCGTTGCTTCAACGAAAGTGCGGAAAAAATGCAGGGCTCTGTCATCATACGTTAGTTGATATTTTGTAGTGCCTCTATCCAGAACAATTTGCAGAACTTCATCACGGTCATACTCTCGTAAGTCAAAGAGTTCCATACCGATTTTACCAAATCGACGCACTGGCCCATGATCTCTTAACAGCTCGACTAGATTATGGTGGCGCGGATCTTCACAGATATGACGATAGATTTCCTCAACCTTCTCTTCAGGCCCTTCTAATAGTTGAAAAAAATGGGTGCCGTTAAAAAGCAAAATACCGGACACGTTTTCCTGACCATTTTTTACATTTGCTACAGCAACCATGCTTTCGAGCGATTTAAGAGACACGTTGTCGCAGATGTGACTGCGATAAATGATGGTAGTGAGCATGAATTTTCCAAGAGAAGAGATAAAGCTATTGAGATATTACAGTAGCAGGTCTATTGCCTTAAGTTCTGTAAAAAACTCAGGATTATTAACAAATAAATTACGTTAACATCTTCTTTTGACTGGCATTCTCGGCGCAACGCACACCTGTACAACCCGTACATCTAGCTCATGCTAACACCAAAGTAGCACAAAGAAATTAAATCATTAAAAAACAATAAGTTATAAAAAATATCAAAAAAGTTAACATGTTTTTTCATTTTCTGTGTACAAGTTGCCAATCATTGTATAACTTTAATCGCAAGTTTACTGAGAATTGAACTGACAGGAGCACATATGCAGCAGAACAATTATATTCCCGATACGGCTAGCGCTATTGCCCATTATTTCAATAAAGCCTCTTTGCCTTCACAGCAGGAAACGCTGGGACAGATTGTGATGGATATTCTTAATGAAGGACGAAATCTGAATCGTAAATCCCTGTGTACAAAGCTATTGAGTCGCCTGGAAGTCGCTTCTAAACCTGAAGAAGAGAACCACTATCAAACGCTAATCGGAATGCTCTTTGAGCGATAGGATTAAGCGTGCCAGCAGTAATCTGGTGATTAAAGTCGACACTGAAGAGTCTGATTTCACGGATGATGCCAATACTTAATCAGCGCATCGACCTCAAACGAAATTTCCAGTCATGGAGATAACGGTAATCAGAGATACAGTTATGAATAGTGGTGAGATTGAACAATTAGCAGATGTACTGATTGGAGAGGCTGTCCTCTCTCTACTCAAATACAACGGGCCGATCAATACTCAGGCTTTAGTCAATAAACTCCAATCGATGCAGGTTGGTGAAACGGATAAAAAAAGGCGAGATACAATTGGGCATATTATTGATGAAATTAATAATATGGTAGCTCTCCGTAGTAAGAAAAAGTCTCTGGGTACTTCAGGTGCGAAAAATTATTGGGATGATCCAAATTCTTTATTTGGTTCCCCTTCGCAATCTGGTACAGATAAAATGCACTGACCTTTAACGGTCGATTCTTTAATTAACAAAGTTGAGAATATGATGAGACAGACTATGCACCAGCAATCAGATATCTACGCAGGCCTGAACGATACCGCACTGTCTGAATATTTCCGTAATGCAGGCGACAGGCTGATCGATGAATCTGCAGTAATGTCCCTGGCCATTAGTAGTATCCTTGCCACTGAAGGGCATCTCAGTAATAAGGCTATTATATTCTGGTTAATTAATGCCCTTGAGACGACCAGCGATGTGGTGACCGCAGATGTTATCCGTAAGACGCTGGAAATCGTCGTAAGTTATACCATGGATGATATCTAAGATAGCGACAGGAATTAATGAAACAAGGAAGTCCGCTATTGTTAATAGGTGGAATAACGGTTAGACAGGGCCTGAGGATAGAAATAAAACCCGCCTGTAGTATAATTCCGCCTAAAATTCGCCTCCTGTTGCCAGGTATAAAATCCACAACAGGAGACGGATATTAAATAAATATATGCAATATTTAATCAGCCTTTTTATAAGACTGAATATAAAAACACATTACCACGCGCTAAAGCACCGCAGCCAGACGCCTGACTCCATCGACCAGGACCTCCGGCGGATGGTTGGCAAAACCGAGTAAAATCCCCTCTCTCGCCATCGCCCGCTGACAGTATCGCTCAAAGGTCTGTACACCTAAGCCTATCCGACGAGCCTTGTCTTCCACTTCTTTGGCTTTTATACCATTCAGCAGCCAGCAGACTAAATGAACGCCCGAATCCGTCGGATGAACCGCCATACGTCCAGGAAAATAGTGCTCAATCGCCGCCTCCAGCGCACTTTTGCGCTCAAAACAGGCTTTGCGGATACGTCGAACATGGCTGGCGTAGTGCCCCTCACTGAGAAAACGCGCCAGAACCGCCTGTTCCAGATAGCCACTACTAAGATCGGTGTAATACTTGGTGATGGCAAACTGTTCGCGTAAATGCTCAGGCACCACCAAAAAACCAAGGCGAAATTCCGGGTACATCATCTTAGAGAATGTCCCGGAATAGATAACCCGCTGATGTTTATCTAGCCCCTGCAAAGCCTGTAATGAACGGGCGGCGTAGCGAAACTCACTGTTGTAGTCATCTTCGAAAATCCAGGCCCGATGGGCTTCTGCCCATTCCAGTAAGGCAAGCCTTCTCGGCAGGCTGAGAGTTCCGCTGAGCGGAAACTGATGCGAGGGCGCGGTATAGACCAGTTTCGCCCCTGGGTAGTGCAATATTCCATCCTGAATATCCATGCCATCGCCATCAACACGAACGGGCCGGACGGAGACTCCTCTGGCGGCGAATGCACCGCGAGCGCCGTTGTATCCAGGGTCATCCAGCCAAACCTCATCACCCGGTACCAGCAATGCCTGAGTGGTGATCGTCAGCGCCTGTTGAATACCATTGACGATAATAATTTGATCTTCATGACAATTTACCCCACGAGTCGCCTGAATATAGTGACTGATAGCTCGTCGCAACGGTAGATATCCGTAAGGCGTGGTGTGCATTCCCAGTTCACGATGCGACTGTCGCCAGACGCGCCCCAGCAATCGTCCCCATAAAGCGTGAGGAAAGAGATCGGTACAGCCGATACCCACCGCAAAAACCCGGTTCATCCCCCCACTCTTCTGGCTTTCGGACCATGAGGGTATCAATGCCGAGATATCGGGGTTGAGCTGCCCGATAGCAGATGCCGCCGCTTCAGGTGCCGCTGGTGAATAATGCTCGCTTATGAAGTTATCCGGGATATGTTGGCAGACAAATGTGCCCGCGCCCTTGCGCGTCACCAGATACCCCTCATCCATCAGGCGATCGAAACCCGAGATAACCGAATTCCTGGAGATCGCCATCATCTCAGCCAGCGCACGGCTTGAGGGAACTTTTGAACCCGCCGTCAAACGACCATCAAGGATAGCGTTACGCAGGGCGTGATAAACCTGATCTTTGATGATCCCGCGTTGTAATAACAGGTACTGAAAGAGAGGCGCAACTGGTTTTGCCATAGCTATGAGGGATATCTTGAAGGTAAAAGTGGATCCTACAAATATATAGAAAGTGTCACTTTTTAGGAACCATAAGAACTTCTAACATGGCGCTCAGTGAGGACAAAACTCCCATTTTTAAAAAATAAGGACCACTATGAATTTATCTCAAATCACCATCGAACCCGCAACCGAGAGCGACTTTGCCCAGTGGTTGCCGCTGTGGAAAAGCTACCAGGTATTTTACCGCGTCGATATCCCGGAAGCCGTGACGCAATTGACCTGGAGCCGTTTTTTAAATCCCATTGAACCGATGTTTTGCGCCGTAGCAAAGCATGAAGGAGCGATAGTTGGGCTGGTGCATTACCTGTTCCATCGCACCACCTGGGCCGAAAGCGACTACTGCTATCTGGAAGACCTGTTCGTTAACCCAGAGGTTCGGGGCAAGCAGATCGGTAAACAGTTGATTGAATATGTTCAGCAGCAGGCGCGTAAACGCCACGCTGCCAGCCTGTACTGGCACACCCATGAAACCAACCTTCGCGGCCAGCGTCTGTATAACTGGGTAGCGGATAAAAGCGGCATGATTGAATATCGGATGCGAGTAAAATAGCCATTGCATCTGGCATAAAAAACCTCGCCTGGGCGAGGTTTCAGACTGCTGATGCGGCTTAAAAAATAGCATCACTATTATATGAATATTCTAATATAATGATATTTCCCTGGCGTTAGCGTAACTTTCGAACTTGCTCTTCCCCTACACTATTTTACTCACTACGTTGGCAGACATTTTTCAGCATATTACTGTTGTCAAATAGATCAGTAGTGATGCAAAACAGGATCTTGTTTTGCGCGTAACAAGGCAAGGTTTCTCAATCTCCGGTAAAGAATAGGATCTTGTTGCATAATCAGTTTGCGAACTAACGTATCCCGATCTCTATAAATCAACTTATCACTAACGCCAAATTCACGCGCTATCTCCTTAACAGAGAGTCCCTCCAGTAGATGGAAAACTATTTGCTGCTCGCGGAGGGTAAACAGGAAGCAATTATTATACTTTTTTTTATTCTCCGTAATAACAGCATGACAGTGCATTAAGAAAATTTCCATTCTCCCTTTAATAACATCAAGGTCGTTACGTCCCGCCAGATGTAGCATAGAGGTTTTATCAGGGTTATACATGTCAACAAAAAATAGTACATTGCTAAGTATAACTCTTTTATCATCCTGCCATTTAACAGAAAAAATAATATCATTCTCAAAATGCTTGCTACGCACCTTACAAATATCAAAATTCCTTGATGAGAATGGAATGAATTTTATGTATTTATCAATAAGATGAAAAGGAATGTCTTCTTGTAGCTCACTCTTCAGCTCAGATGAAAAAAGTAACTCTTTAAAAACTGCATGCACTGCAATTCCATCATATACATTTTTTGTCAGATAAATAAATTTATAGCGCAGTAATGATGAGTTAAATCCCAACATGGTGTTATCCCTCTCATTATTTCAAGCTAATACGCTCTACGCCATAATCATCTATCCAGGTAAACGACTTTATACTTTCATTTACCAGAGCTATCTTTCCTGATGGTATATCCAGTGATGAGAAAGGAAATAGCAGACCATCTTGTGGCAAATCAATTATCTCCTTACCGCTACCCAGGCTAATTTTCAATAAAGAGTAATGAAACGGAGTTCTATTTTCAAGACGAATACACTCGCTATCATCACAATTTATTTTAATTGCTTTAATTTTTTCAATTTCTTTCTCAGTATTAATCTGAGATATAGCTACTGGACGATAAAATATCTTTATCCGTGTCCGAAAAGCAACCTGTAGTAAAACCTCGTCTGTTGTACCCTTAGCTTTTTGTGGGATCTCCAAAGCATTTAGCCAAAATAAGGATTCCTTATTTTTTGGTAATGATTCTTCATTATCGATAAGTTGAAGTCGCGCGGTACGCGAATCCATCCCGTTCAGGCGGAATACGGGTGGTAAAATCATAAATGGCGCCTTTATCGATTCAGGCTTATCCATGATGTTATCCCGGTCGGTCCAGAGTTGCATAAGAACCGCATTATCACCTTCATTTTTAATTCTAAATGTCACTTCCCGTTCATTTTCATTGAGAATGAGTCGAGTAAAATTAATATATGTGGCCGCAGATGCTTGTGAACAAACGGCGAACAATAACGTGACAAACAAAATTTTAACAAAAAAGATCATAATGCGAATTCCTGATAACAATTTTTATTTATAACTCAAAGTGAAAGTAACCGCCCCATTAATTCCCCCGGAAGAAACACTCTCTTCCGTTTGATACAACCCAGCACGCAATGGAACTGTATAGGTTGCATTATCGGCCGAGGGGTCATAATCAGTTAGCAAATATGAATTATTAAACGACAAGGGTGCATCCTGAGCATTCAATAATTGAATTCCGACACCACTCGCGCTGGATGTTGAACTGATAGCAAATACGCCTTGAGAGTTATCAATTATTGCTGTTGTTGGCGTAAAGAGATAACTAATACTCGCTAAACCAGCCGGACACTTTGTGAATACCAGATCAAAATCTTTCCTTGATGTGGTATAGCCCACTCCAGTAAAACTTGCACGACTGGCTGGAGGAAGATTCACATTAACATCAGACGTTGTACAGGTCCCACCCGTTGTCGAGATAACTAACCCACCGGCACGAAACTGGGCAATCATATATGTCCCGCTACCGACAGAGGTTCTGCCATCATAAATCTGATAATGTCGCATATACATTGGATCAAAAAGTGAAGTTGAACCTGCTGTTAATGATGGCTTAGTTTTCACAAACCTGACCTGCACATCTACACCAATATTCCATGAATTATCGTCGTCATAGCTAACATTAAATAATTGTGAAGGTGTCTGGTTACCCCCGGTAGAGATAGTTAATGGGTACCAATCGCTTAACTGACCTTTAACGGTATAACGCCAGCGTGCCACATAACCTAATCCATCCTTTACCGCCGTATCATAAACATTATAAGTTTGGCCATCGATCTGCATCGTTCCCCAAACACTATAAGGAGGGTATCCTTGAACCGCCATTGGTACCGTATAACTCTGATAATTAGTGACGTGTTTGCAAGTCCATGCGGTAGGGTTCGATGAAGTCATCCAGTTACCCAGCAAATCACCCACTGCAGCATCTTTACCCACCTGCACTGTTGTCGAATCAAAATATTGATAATAACCGCTGGTTCTTATGCAGTTGACCCAAGTACCATCGGCCCTTGCATACCCAATCGCGCCAGCGAAGGCTAATAAGTGCAAAACCAAGATACGGACTATTTTTATCATTATGCACTCTCCTGTTATTGGCAAACCGCATTAGCCTGTGGCAAACCAGCACCTGTTCCTGCTGGCTTAGCAGGTAGTACGTAGGCAAATGAACATGTTTGTTTACCGTGGTCACCCCATTTCACATGGAGTTTTCCTGTTTCTTTTTTAACTCTAACAAAAGCCTGTCCCCCTTGTGTGACATAACCAACAGAGCGATTGTTTTCATCCATAATCGCAGAACCAAACGGTAATTCTTCTGTGGGGTGACTTAATGCCAGAAGCATAGAATGACCAACATCTGTCTTATACTTCATCAATACTACCGCCCCTGCTGTTGGTACAATATTCTGACTGGTCACATCCAGAGAAATATCGTTCGATAACCCTTTAGGATCGAGTTCTATAGTATTCTGACGATACGGCGTTAAATAAGGCACCGCCGCTTTACCGTAGCGATTTAAACTCAGACTATTGTTGTTGGTTATTCTTGCTCCAGCGGCATCATCAGCCTCAATAATCGCCATCGTATCGCCCATCATAGGGGTGAAAACCACACCATTTTGCCATGCCACGACGCCGCCAGATAAGTTCATTCCATACTGTTGGTAACCACTTCCTGTCGAAACATTAGCCCCAACGCTACTCCATGGAGATGCCCAGTTGCCGCTTACTCCTCCGGTCGTTTTAGTGCCGCTTTGCTTATAGTGGTCAACGTTGCCAAAAGCACTATAGGTAAACTGGCGATTTTCACCGGTCGTTCCGGCAATGGAATTTTGAATACCACTATGGTCTCGTTCTTGAATAAAAGTCGAGTTGAGATAAGCCGAACGCCCACTTTCACCAAGGGGTAGAGAAATACCAATGGCAATTTTATTATCCCATTTATCTTTCAGCAGATCGCGGGTTCTACTGCCATTTATATTCAAATTGAAATGTTTAAATGAATTTGTATAACCGAACTGATATTCCGTATCATGCCCACTTCGATTCCAGTAGTCCTGAGTGCTCGCACTGAGATTAAAACTTCCCCAGGTATCATTAATCGTTTGCGTTGCGCTTATCTGTACGCGGTTTTTACGGTTAACCGTATCGTTAAACCAGCTATAGTTACGCTGCTGACCATCACGCAACATCATTGCGTCATCAATACTATAATACCCGGAACTAGAATAGCGGTAACTGGCAAGTGTGACGTTGGTATTCACAACCGGCAATATTTTGGCGAAAGAGAAGCGAATACTTTGCCCTTCACGCTTTATGTCATCATGAAACGAGCTGCGTGCATGGGTTATATCCGTTGAGATTGCACCAATTGAAGTATTTAAAGCGACACCGCCAGCAATCGACTGATAATTCTCAGCACCCAGCATGCCAGAATATCCGGTGATGAGGTTTGAAAAGCCATGATGCAGAGTTCCCATCAGGATATTCGGATTTTCATTTACAGTCGAATTATGGTAACGCCCCCCCATTAGGGTATAACGAGTAGTGCCCGGACGTAAAAGTTCAGCAATTGACGCGTAAGTCACGGTGAAACTGCGTTCGCTGCCATCAGCTTCTTTTATTGTGACCAGCAAATCGCCACCTGTCCCGGTGGGGTATAGATCATCAATCGTGAAAGGTCCCGGTGGTACGGTTGTTTCATAAATTCGCATACCTCTCTGACTGATACGTACCAGAGCAGTGGTGTTGGCAATGCCATTAATTATTGGCGCGTATCCACGTTGAGAATCCATATACATGCGATCGTCAGAGGTCATCATTACGCCGCGGAAGCCAACGCTGTCGAAGACTTGTCCGTCAGTTGATGATTCTCCCACCACCAATTTACTACGTAACGGAACAATCGCGCGTTCGAGATAGGTATTGGCATTGTCATAGCCCCAACCTTTTCCTTCGTTCCAGTTAAACGAGCCTCGGTAGCGCAGGCGCCATACATCCCAGTTAATTCCGCCCCTAAGTCCAAGATATTGGGTTGAGAGAGAATCAGACCCCGACATGTCAGAATGATAGGCGTTATAATCATATTGCAACGTTGCCGCCGTAATTCCATTATCCCAAAGTTCAGGACTGACATAGCCGCGCGCATGGCGTAGTAAATAGGTTTGAGGAGACTGTACGTTAATACGCTGTGTAGCCACATCAAAGTTTGCGACAAGATCCGGATAAATATCTTCAGTACGCACACAGGCTTCATCTGCTTTTAATCCCTGTAAAACATCAGGGTTAATTTTAGCCAAATCTATTCCGGCCATAGAAATCAATTTAATATTAAAGCAAGGTCTGGCTATCGCTGACTGCAAACTATCCTTTGCAAATTTAACATTGACATACCCTTTCCATTTTTCATTAACATAAAGATCGACGGCATAGTTACCACTGGCAACAGGATTCCCTTGAGAATAGGCACTGACATCAATAGCAGAGCGCATAAACTCACTATTAAAAATAACATCATCATTTTGTTGCGCTATTGCTACCTGAGAAATAAAAATTGATACAATAACAAACTGTGCTATCTGAGTTAAACAAATTGAAGAGGAATGCTTTTTATTTACTTTGCAGTGTCTGCTCATTCTTTGTTTCTCCTCCATAATCATTGATCACACTGTAAAATAGAGTGAGACCGTCCAGCCTCTCTGATTTTTTAGTTACTAACTGGAGATTCATCTCCCCTTTAGGTGCAATCATGCGTTGAGGGAAACTCTCAACAACAGCCGCTACCGCAGAACCCTTTGCCCTGCGAATCTCTACGCTACTTAACGTAATAAAATAAGGAGAGTCATTTTTAACATTTAAAGTATTACCATTTCTTTTAAATCTAAGTTTTTTATACGACTCCAGTACGCTGTATTCGAGATTAGCAGGACGATAAAATAATTTTATCCGCGTACGAAATGCTAGTTGCAGAAGATTAGAGCCAGCTTCGATCATCTTCGTAGGTTTTGGCGGTACTTCCAGCATATTAAACCAGTACAATGATTCCCTGTCCTGAGGAAGGATAGCGCCAGTGAACATAACTCTCACTGCCTGCCCTTTTTCGGGGTCAATACGTACAACAGGAGGGGTGATAACAAATGGTACGTTTACCTCACCTGGTCTGGATTTAGGATTACCATCATCAATCCATAATTGTAATAGATAAGGATTCTTACCATTATTTTTTAATTGCACAACCGACTCTTTATCTTTTGCATTAAAAACAATTCTCGTCCCATTAATAGCAACATCAGCCAAAGCTGAGACAGAGATAAAAAAAGATGCAATTAAAATAAAACAGTGGGGGATTTTTTTTAACATCAAAGAACCTCATCATTGATGGGAGTAAAAACAGTTGCTTTTACTCCCATGAATCAATTACTCGTAAACCATGGTGTAATCAACCTGAGTGGTTACAGAGCCCGCAGTAGAAAGATCGGTTGCATAATACTGAGCATAGTAATTAAGAATACCGGCACCAGAGCTGATATCTACTGGGATATCATTCTGACCATTCGCTACTGAAGCACCAGCAACAATAGCGTTACGATCGGCATTCAATAATTGCACTTGCACATTACCCGCGGCATCTGGAGCAGTAGTATCAATATTCAAGCGACCAGTCTGGCTATCAACATAAGCGCCAGGCTCAAAGTAGGTACTTGCAGTTTTTAAAGACAGGCCTGTACAACCAGATAGTGAAATATTGAAAGGTGTTGCTCCAGCTGTTGCTCCTGTAGAAGCCAAGGAGGAAACTGAGACAGTCGGCAGTGTTACTGTTGCATCAGTATTACCACCATCGATAGAAATAGTGCATGTGGTGTCAGTGACCAGCCCATTAATAGTAATGGTACCGTCCGCAGCAGAAGCGGAAGTTGCTACGACTGAAGACAATCCCAGAGCTAATGCTGAAATAGCATATTTATAATTACGCATATATAGTTCCCTATTTGGGTTAAGATGTACAACAACATAAAAATGATATTGAAACAATTAACACTACTTCCTTAATTCTTAAGAAATAGGAAAAGAACAATATCATCTAAATTCCATAACAATAATATACAGCAATTCATTGATGCGCAATAATAGGAAAATTCAACTGCATTTATATCTTAATAATTTATTTAAGGAGGGATTGTCTATTTTATTTATTAATATTTGATAGTGCCAATATATCTTAAAATGGTCTTTTACAATGTTTTTTTAGTTAAAAAAACATAAAATTTTATAATGAAGTTTAGTTGACCTAGATCATTTACATTGATTGAAATTAACATCTCAGCAACAATTAAAAGATAAACATTGTACGACCATCGATCAGTTTGATCGTATTTTAAGCACATTTTGTTGTGCCAGTTTGTTTTTTTCTCCTCTCCACCCTGGCGGTTGAAATATCGCAAGAAATATCCTCTTCACATGGTTAAAATACTTTAAAATACATAGAAATATAAAATTAAAAGTTGCAACATTTATTTACACAAGAAAAATCCTAATTAAGGAAAATTATCAATGTTTTGTTAAAAAAACACTTTAAATGAGACTTTTCTCATATAGATTTACTTACTTAGAACCGTGTCTTATCCAGCACAAAAAACTATAGAAAAACATAAATTGCTTTACTTAAAAAAATAAAACTCCGTTTGACCGTCGTCGTTCTGACAGAACTATTATCCAGGTGTTTATCCCTGGTAGAAAAATCCTGGAAAAGCATGAATGTGAGGGATTGAAAGCGCAGGAGATCCTCTTGTCTTTCCCCGAAAGAGCGTGAGCAAACGCTCACTTCAGCTAATACAAAGTCCATGTTGTATGGCTTAACTCACGAAAATGACGAAAGAAATAGCTTTTATTAGTGAAGCTAAGATGAATTAGAGAGATAAAAAAACCTCGCCGTAGCGAGGTTTTCAGTCATAACCCACAGCCTTAGTATGCGTTAACCACTACCCACATAGGACCCTGGCCGACGGCATAGCGCCCTTTTTCTTGCAACAGGCCCTGCTCACCTTCGATTTCATATACCGCGACATGATGCGATTTCTGACCAGCGGCAATCAGGTATTTGCCGCTGTGATCGAGGTTAAAGCCACGCGGTTGTGCTTCGGTGGGCTGATAGCCCTCAATGGACAACACGCTGCCGTCTTCGGAGACGCTGAAGATGGTGATAATACTGGCGGTACGATCGCAGGCGTAGAGGTGACGACCATCCGGGGTGAGATGGATATCCGCCGCCCAGCGAACACCGGTGAAATCAGAAGGCATCATGTCCAGCGTCTGCACGCACTCGATTTTGCCGTACGGATCTTTCAGCTCCCAGACGTCAACAGAGCTATTAAGCTCATTGACGCAGTAACCGTACTGCTGGTTCGGATGGAACACCATATGACGCGGACCCGCGCCTTCAACGGTGGTCACTTCAGCCGGTTCCTGCGCAACGAGGAAACCATCATCACTCAGGGTAAACAGGCAGACACGATCCTGCTTCAGCGCCGGAACCCATAAGGTGCGGTTATCCGGGGAGATATTTGCCGAGTGGCACCCTTCCAGACCTTCAATAACGCTCACCGTTTCACCCGGCAGGCCATCGGTCAGCGGCGTGACGCTTACGCAGCCCGAATTATAAGAGGCGCTAAAGACAAAGCGTCCCTGATGATCGGTAGAAATATGCGTCGGGCTACCCGGCAGCGCGGCTTCGCCGGCAAAGGTCAGAGCGCCATTATCGGGGGCAATGCGGTAAGCCAGTACGCGAAACTCCGGACGCACGCCGACGTAGAGATACTCTTTGTTCGGGCTCACCACCATCGGCTGCACCTGACCTGGGGCGTCAACAACCTGCACCAGCGTCAGTTTCCCCTCAACATCCAGATTCCAGACGTGGATCTGCTGGCTTTCCGGGCTGGCGGTATAAACGGTTTGTTTCATGAATACTCCTTTCCTCACTGCTCGTGGAAATTTCATTTTTCAGACTAACGACGCGCTGAAAAACACAATACGCATACACTACATGATTCAGGTTGCCTCGCAGCAGCCAGAAGGATCAAGTGTATCGACTCTTTTAGCGGTAGATGCTGAAAAGTTTGCCCGAATGGCACAGCGGTGTACCATCATAGCCTGCTCACTTTTCACCATTAACCGGAAACAACACATGACCTCACGCGTGATTGCCCTGGATTTAGACGGCACCCTATTGACCGGAAAAAAAACAATCCTTCCCGCCTCGCTCGACGCACTGGCTCGCGCCAGAGACGCGGGATACCAGGTGATCGTCGTCACCGGCCGACATCACGTCGCTATCCATCCTTTTTATCAGGCACTGGCTCTGGATACACCTGCAATTTGTTGTAATGGCACTTATTTGTATGATTATCATGCAAAAAAGGTTCTGGAATCCGATCCGATGCCAGTCGACAAAGCCCTGAGCCTGACGGATATGCTGAACGAGCATGATATCCACGGCCTGATGTACGTTGATGACGCCATGCTTTACGAACAGCCGACCGGACACGTCGTGCGCACCGCCAACTGGTCGCAATCTCTGCCGGTCGAACAGCGTCCGGTATTCACTCAGGTCAACTCGCTGGCGCAGGCGGCCCGCGAAGTTAAGGCCGTATGGAAATTCGCGCTGACCGATGAAGATACCGCTAAGCTACAGCGCTTTGCCCAGCATGTTGGTCAGACGCTGGGTCTGGAATGTGAATGGTCATGGCACGATCAGGTTGATATCGCCCGCGAAGGCAACAGCAAAGGCAAACGCCTTGCGCAGTGGGTGGCGGCACAGGGCTTGTCGATGCAGGACGTGATCGCTTTTGGCGATAACTACAACGATCTGAGCATGCTGGAAGCCGCCGGTACTGGCGTGGCGATGGGCAACGCGGTCGATGACGTCAAAGCGCGCGCCAACGTGGTGATTGGTGAAAACGAAACCACCAGCATCGCCGACTACATCAACCGCCATCTGCTGTAATCAGGCGGCGATCGACACGCTTTTAATTTGCGCGTACAGCTGCTGGCCTGGGGTTATGCCCAGGTCATCACGGGCCCACGGGCTGATACGCGCCCACAGCGTACGACCGCTAATTTCAAGCCTGACCTCAACCTGACCGTTACTTTCGATGCACTGCATCACCTGTGCGGGCAAAATATTACGGATGCTGGTTTGCTGCCCTGGCTGCAGGACCAGTGACACATCCGAAGCCTGAATGCGTATCCGCGCCGCTTCACCCTGCGGCCTGTCGAGCTGATTGACCCATATCTGCTGGTCGCCGAGCGCCAGGGCGGTCATCGCATACTGTGGATGCTGAGCGGCAATGGTCACATTGAGAATGGTGCTTTGCTGATCCTGCGGTAGCCAGGGGTGCATTATGCTGCTGCTCCACACCGCTTCCAGGTCACCAAAAGCTTTTACTTTCCCCTCTTCCAGCACCAGCACTTTATCCGCCAGATGCTGAATCTCATCCAGTGAATGGCTGACGTAGAGCATCGGGATGTTAATCTCTCGCGCCAGACGTTGCAGATAGGGCAGCAGCTCGCGTTTACGTGGAATATCCAGCGAAGCCAGAGGTTCATCAAGCAACAGCAGCTCCGGTGCGGTGAGTAATGCCCGGCCAATCGCCACGCGTTGTTTTTCCCCACCGGATAGCCCTCCCGGTAGCCTGTCAAGCAGCGGCGCGATGCCGAGCAGATCGACCAGCTTATCGAACTGTTCGGCCATACTCTTCGCCATGCCGTACTTCAGATTGCCGCGCACCTTGTAGTGCGGAAACAGGCGCGCGTCCTGAAAGACATAGCCAATGCGCCGTTTTTCCGGCGCCAGACAGATACGCTTTTCGACATCATTAAGCACTCTGCCGTTAAGCACGATACGCCCCTGCTGCGGGCGCGTCAGGCCGCTGATGGCGTTAATCAGCGAAGTTTTCCCGGCACCAGAAACGCCGAAAACCGCCGTAATGCCGCTGGCGGGGAGCGTCTCACAGATCTGCAAACAGTGGGTGCCCAGCGTCTGGGTGAAATCGAGCTCGAGCATGATTATTTCCCCATCCGTTTGCGGCTAAGCCGGGCCAGCCATTCAGAAATCAGCAGCGATATCAGCGCCAGCACAATCGAAATCAAACACAGCCGTGCTGCCGCACCTTCGCCGCCGGGGGTCTGAATCAGGGTATACATTGCTGAAGGGATAGTACGCGTTTCGCCGGGAATATTGGAAACAAAGGTAATGGTTGCACCAAATTCGCCCAGCGAACGGGCGAAAGCCAGCACGGTACCAACAATAATTCCCGGAAGCGTTAAAGGTAGGGTAATGGTGAAAAACACCCGCCAGCGGCCCGCGCCAAGCGTGCGTGCCGCCTGCTCCAGCTTAATATCAACTCCTTCCAGCGCCAGGCGTATAGCCCGCACCATCAGTGGAAAGGACATCACCGCCGCCGCCAGCACCGCGCCGCGCCAGCTAAAGGCAAAGCTCAGACCAAACCAGTCATAAAGCCAACTGCCGATAAAACCACGCCGTCCCATGGCAATCAATAACAGATAGCCCACCACCACCGGCGGCAATACCAGCGGCAAGTGGAGGATGCTATCGAGTAGCGCTTTGCCGGGGAAATCCCGTCGAACCAGCAGCCAGGAAAAAAAGATCCCAAAAGGTAAGCTGAACACCACCGCCAGGGATGAAACTTTCAGGCTCAGCAGTACCGCCTGCCATTCGGGATCGCTTAAGAACATTAGTGGGTAGTAAATCCGTAACGTTTAAAGATGGCCGAAGCTTCCGGTCCTTTCAGATAGTCATAAAATGCGCTAACCGTCGCATTTTTATGTCCATCAACGATAGCCAGCGGATATTCCACTTTCTTGTGGGAATCTTCCGGGAAGGTACCGACAACTTTCACGCCTTTACTGGCAACGGCATCAGAGCCGTAAACAATACCCAGCGGGGCTTCGCTACGCTCGACCAGCGCCAGCGCACCGCGCACGTCTTCCGCCGGAGCCAGCTTCGGCGACAGAGTTTCCCAGGCACCCAGTTTTTGCAGTGCTTCTTTGGCATAGATACCTGCAGGCACATGCTCCGGATCGCCAACCGCCAGACGCCCCCCTTTCAGCAGGCTGGTCCAGTCGGTTTTATCATTGATGGTGATATCGCCCTGAGCGCTGGCTTTCGGCGCAACGACCACCAGGCTATTGCCCAGCAGAGTGGCGCGTGTCGCCGTATCAATGCTCTTTTTCTCAACCGCGTAGTCCATCCATTTTTGGTCAGCAGAGATAAACAGATCTGCAGGCGCACCCGCTTCAATCTGTCGTGCCAGAGTCGATGAAGAAGCAAACGAAGAAACAACATCAACGTTCTTCTCTTTCTTATACTCTTTAGCGATATCCTGCATTGCGTTAGTCAGCGATGCCGCCGCGAACACGGTGATTTTGCCATCTTCCGCCAGCGCGTGACCCGCAACACTGAGCGTTAACGTTGCTCCGGCAAAAAAGCGTAACCATTGACCTGCCATCTGAAACTCCTGTGAGTGCGTTATGTAGGAGATAATATAGCGATAAGGTTGGGGTTTTCCCAGAGCAAATTAGGGGTAATTAGAGGCGGATCAATTGAGGGGACAAATAAAAACGCCCGGTAGAACCGGGCGCGGGA
Source organism: Klebsiella sp. RHBSTW-00215 (assembly GCF_014103785.1). NCBI lineage: Bacteria > Pseudomonadati > Pseudomonadota > Gammaproteobacteria > Enterobacterales > Enterobacteriaceae > Klebsiella > Klebsiella sp. RHBSTW-00215. The sequence goes on along the minus strand of NZ_JABXQS010000001.1, from coordinate 3,475,099 downwards.
ATCAGTGGTTTTGCGGCCTGTTGTCTTTATGGCCTGCTCCGGAGAAGAGGTTAAACACTTCGCCCAGACCGTAGATCAGCCCGAGGATGATAGCCATCACCACGGGGACCATCACAACGGCAAACACCAGACTTTTCAATAGCTCTAACATGGTTGGCTCCAGAAAATACGAATGTTTAATTGTAACCGTTTCGGCCGGAAAAACACGCCCGATTTGTGCGATGCCTGGCAGACATTCGCCGCAGATGCATCTTGCAAGATAACCGCTATCGGTCACAATACCCTTTTTCAACAGGATATGATTATGCAGGCCGAAATTCTTCTTACCCTAAAATTACAGCAGCGCCTGTTCGCCGATCCCCGCCGTATCGCCCTGCTGAAGCAGATTGACCAGACTGGCTCCATTAGTCAGGGGGCAAAAAACGCCGGCATCAGCTATAAAAGCGCCTGGGATGCCATTAATGAAATGAATCAGCTGAGCGAGCAAACCCTGGTCGATCGCGCTACCGGCGGCAAAGGCGGTGGCGGCGCGGTCCTCACCCGTTACGGGCAGCGGCTGATTCAGCTTTACGACCTGTTAGCGCAGATTCAGCAGAAAGCGTTTGATGTCCTGAGCGATGATGACGCACTCCCCCTCGACAGCCTGCTGGCGGCGATTTCTCGCTTCTCTCTCCAGACCAGCGCGCGCAACCAGTGGTTTGGCACCATTACCGGGCGCGACCACCAGCAAGTGCAGCAGCATGTTGAAGTGCTACTGGCCGACGGACAAACCCGCTTTAAAGTCGCCATTACCGCGCAAAGCGCCGAGCGTCTGGGCCTTGATGAGGGTCAGGAAGTGCTGGTGCTGCTGAAGGCACCGTGGGTCGGTATCACTCAGGATCGCGCGCTGGCCCAGCAGGCCGATAACCAACTGGCCGGGTGCATCAGTCATATTGAGCGCGGGCCGGAGCAGAGCGAAGTACTGATGGCACTCCCGGATGGTCAGAGCCTTTGCGCCACCCTGCCGGTGGAGGAGACACGCGATCTGACGGAAGGCGCGGAAGCGATAGCCTATTTCAATGCCGATCGCATCATTCTCGCCACGTTGTGCTAACGGCATTGACATTCCGGCCGTGAAGACGTATCCCTGATGCAAATTGCTGCAAAAAGTGGGATACACAATGTCATCATTGCAAATTTCGCAAGGCACGTTTCGCCTGAGCGACACAAAAACGTTAAATATTGAGCACCTCAGCGTGCAGGCTGGCGAAAGCTGGGCCTTCGTCGGCAGCAACGGCAGCGGGAAATCTGCCCTCGCCCGGGCGCTGTCCGGCGAGCTAACGCTGCTTAGCGGCCAGCGCGAGAGCGCGTTTTCGCGCATCACCCGCCTCTCTTTTGAACAGTTGCAAAAGCTGGTCAGCGATGAGTGGCAGCGCAACAACACCGATTTGCTTAGCCCCGGTGAAGAAGACACCGGACGCACCACCGCAGAAATCATCCAGGATGAGTTTAAAGATTCATCCCGCTGTGCCCGCCTTGCCGAACAATTTGGTATCACCAGCCTGCTCCAGCGCCGCTTTAAATACCTCTCCACTGGTGAAACGCGCAAAACGCTGCTGTGTCAGGCGCTAATGGGCAACCCGGATCTGCTCATTCTTGATGAGCCGTTCGACGGACTCGACGTAGCATCGCGCCAGCAGTTAGCCGAGCTACTGGCGACGCTAAACGGTGAAGGTATCACTCTGGTATTGGTACTTAACCGTTTTGATGAGATCCCGGCGTTCGTGCAGTTTGCCGGTGTGCTGGCGGATTGCGTACTGAGCGAAACTGGCGAAAAGCAGGCCTTGCTGCAACAGGCGCTGATTGCCCAGTTGGCGCATAGCGAAAAACTTGACGGCATGACCCTGCCGGAACCGGATGCCCCGGCGGCACGTCACGCGCTGGAGGATAACGCACCGCGCATTGTGCTTAACGACGGCATGGTTTCTTATAACGATCGGCCGATCATTAACCACCTGAACTGGACGGTAAACCCCGGAGAACACTGGCAGATAGTCGGCCCCAACGGCGCCGGTAAATCCACGCTGCTCAGCCTGGTGACCGGCGATCATCCGCAGGGGTACAGCAACGACCTGACGCTGTTTGGCCGCCGTCGCGGCAGCGGGGAAACCATCTGGGATATTAAGAAGCATATTGGTTACGTCAGCAGCAGCCTGCACCTTGAATACCGCGTCAGCACCAACGTGCGTAACGTGATTCTCTCAGGCTATTTCGACTCGATAGGCATCTATCAGGCCGTTTCCGACAAGCAGCACAAGCTGGTGCAAAACTGGCTGGATATCCTCGGGATCGACAAGCGCACTGCCGATGCGCCGTTTCATAGTCTCTCCTGGGGACAACAGCGACTGGCGCTGATCGTCCGCGCGCTGGTCAAACACCCTACCCTGCTGATCCTTGATGAACCGCTACAGGGGCTAGACCCGCTCAACCGCCAACTGGTGCGCCGTTTTGTCGATGTGCTGATTAGCGAAGGGGCAACTCAGCTACTGTTTGTTTCTCACCATGCCGAGGATGCCCCGGACTGTATTACCCACCGTCTGGCGTTTGTGAGCAGTGGAGACGGTTACACTTACGAAGTGGGACCGCTGACAAATTGACCTGATTCAGGGGTCTGCGGATCCCTGTTTTTTTTCGGAAAAAGATCAATACGCCACATCATTCCCCTGTTTTAAAACAATAAAATCTTCAGTGTGCGCATTGATAATTTTAGTGTAAACGATTCCACCAATTTGGCCTGTGTCACACTTTTCCCATCTTTGGTATGCTATCTTCTTCTCACACGATAAGCCTATTGGAGCGAATCATGAAAGTACTGGTTACAGGTGGTAGCGGTTACATTGGAAGTCATACCTGCGTTCAACTGCTACTGCAGGGGCATGAAGTGATTATTCTCGACAATCTCTGCAACAGTAAGCGCAGCGTATTGCCAATCATTGAACGTCTCGGCGGGAAAAATGCCACCTTTGTCGAAGGCGATATTCGTAATGAAGCGCTGATGACGGAGATTCTTCACGATCACGCGATTGAAGCCGTGATCCATTTCGCCGGTCTGAAAGCCGTCGGAGAGTCCGTCGCTAAGCCGCTGGAATATTACGACAATAACGTAACCGGCACACTGAAATTAGTTTCCGCCATGCGTGCTGCCGGCGTGAAAAACTTTATTTTCAGCTCTTCCGCTACCGTTTACGGCGATCAGCCGAAGATCCCTTATGTCGAAAGCTTCCCGACCGGCACTCCGCAAAGCCCGTACGGCAAAAGTAAGCTGATGGTTGAGCAGATCTTGACGGACCTGCAAAAAGCACAACCTGATTGGAGCATCGCCCTGCTGCGCTACTTCAACCCGGTTGGCGCACATCCGTCGGGCGACATGGGTGAAGACCCGCAGGGGATCCCGAACAACCTGATGCCGTACATTGCGCAGGTTGCTGTAGGCCGTCGCGAATCACTGGCGGTCTTTGGCAACGATTACCCGACCGAAGACGGCACCGGCGTGCGTGACTACATTCACGTGATGGACCTTGCCGACGGCCACGTCGCGGCAATGGAAAAACTGGCTGATAAAGCAGGCGTGCATATCTACAACCTTGGCGCAGGCGTCGGCAGCAGCGTACTTGACGTGGTCAATGCCTTCAGCAAAGCCTGCGGTAAACCGATTAACTACCACTTCGCGCCACGCCGCGACGGCGACCTCCCGGCCTACTGGGCGGACGCTGAAAAGGCCGATCGCGATCTGAACTGGCGCGTGACGCGCAACCTTGACGAAATGGCGCAGGACACCTGGCACTGGCAGTCCCGTCATCCGCAGGGTTATCCAGACTAAGGAACCTTCATGAGCGTATTTAACCCCGTCGACCATCCACATCGTCGTTATAACCCGTTAACCGGGCAGTGGATTCTGGTTTCTCCGCATCGCGCCAAGCGCCCCTGGCAGGGGGCGCAGGAAACGCCGGCAAAGCAAACGTTGCCCGCGCACGATCCGGACTGCTTCCTGTGCCCGGGTAATACCCGCGTCACCGGTGACACCAACCCGAACTACACCGGTACGTTTGTTTTTACCAATGACTTTGCGGCTTTGATGACCGATACCCCTGATGCCCCGGAAAGCGACGACCCGCTGATGCGCTGTCAGAGCGCCCGCGGCACCAGCCGGGTCATCTGTTTCTCGCCAGACCACAGCAAAACGCTGCCGGAACTGAGCGTTGAAGCGCTGGAAGGCGTGGTTAAAACGTGGCAAGAACAGACTGCGGACCTCGGAAAAACCTATCCATGGGTCCAGGTCTTTGAAAATAAAGGTGCGGCGATGGGCTGTTCCAACCCGCACCCGCATGGCCAGGTGTGGGCAAACAGCTTCCTGCCGAATGAAGCGGAACGCGAAGATCGTCTGCAAAAAGCGTACTTCACCGAGCACGGCGTGCCGATGCTGGTGGATTACGTGCAGCGTGAATCAGCCGACGGTAGCCGTACTATCGTCGAGACCGAACACTGGCTCGCCGTGGTTCCCTACTGGGCAGCGTGGCCTTTCGAGACGCTGCTGCTGCCAAAAGCGCACATCCAGCGTCTGACCGATTTAACCGACGACCAGCGCAGCGATCTTGCGCTGGCGTTGAAAAAGCTGACCAGCCGTTACGACAACCTGTTCCAGTGCTCATTCCCCTACTCGATGGGCTGGCACGGCGCGCCGTTTAACGATGAAGAGAATAATCACTGGCAGCTGCATGCACATTTTTATCCGCCGCTGCTGCGCTCCGCCACGGTGCGCAAATTTATGGTCGGCTATGAAATGCTGGCTGAAACCCAGCGTGATCTGACGGCCGAGCAGGCTGCTGAACGTCTGCGCGCTGTGAGCGACGTCCATTTTCGCGAATCCGGAGTATAACCATGAGTCTGAAAGAGAAAACCCAAGCCCTGTTTGCTGAAAAGTTTGGCTATCCAGCCAGCCACGTTATCCAGGCCCCTGGCCGCGTTAACCTGATTGGCGAACATACCGACTATAACGATGGATTCGTGCTGCCTTGCGCAATTGATTACCAGACGGTCATCAGTTGCTCGCCGCGCGACGATCGTACCGTGCGGGTGATTGCCGCCGATTACGACAATCAGACCGATGAATTCTCTCTGGATTCGCAGATTACCCGCCACGATACCCAGCAGTGGTCGAACTATGTTCGCGGCGTGGTGAAACATCTCCAGCAGCGGAATAACAACTTCGGCGGCGCGGACCTGGTTATCAGCGGCAACGTACCGCAGGGCGCAGGATTAAGCTCCTCGGCTTCACTAGAAGTTGCCGTCGGCACCGTGTTCCAGCAGCTTTATCACCTGCCGCTCGACGGCGCGCAGATTGCGCTGAACGGTCAGGAAGCGGAAAACCAGTTTGTTGGCTGTAACTGCGGCATCATGGACCAGCTCATCTCCGCACTGGGTAAAAAAGACCACGCTCTTCTGATCGACTGCCGCTCCTTAGGGACTAAAGCAGTCTCGATGCCGAAAGGCGTCGCGGTGGTGATTATCAACAGTAACTTTAAACGTACCCTGGTCGGCAGCGAATACAACACGCGCCGCGAACAGTGCGAAACCGGCGCTCGCTTCTTCCAGCAGCCCGCTCTGCGCGATGTGACCCTGGAAGAGTTCAGCGCCGTTGCCCACGAGCTTGACCCGGTCGTCGCCAAACGCGTTCGCCACGTCCTGACCGAGAACGCCCGTACCGTAGAAGCCGCAGTGGCGCTGGAAAAAGGCGATCTGCAGCGGATGGGCGAACTGATGGCGGAATCTCACGCCTCAATGCGCGATGATTTTGAAATCACCGTTCCGCAGATCGATACCCTGGTGGACATCGTCAAGGCGACCATCGGCGACAAAGGCGGCGTGCGTATGACCGGCGGCGGTTTCGGCGGCTGTATTGTGGCGCTGATCCCGGAAGATCTGGTCGATACCGTGCAGCAGGCCGTTGCCAAAGAGTACGAAGCAAAAACCGGTATTAAAGAAACGTTCTACGTGTGCAAACCGTCTCAGGGAGCTGGACAATGCTAAACCAAACAACGGAACTGGCGCCGGACGGCCAGCCGTGGAATCTCCTCACCCTGCGTAACGACGCGGGGATGACGGTCACCGTCATGGATTGGGGTGCCACGCTGCTCTCAGCTAAAGTGACTCTTGCTGACGGCAGCGTGCGCGAAGCGCTGCTCGGCTGCGCGACCCCTGGTGACTATACGCGCCAGGCCGCCTATCTCGGTGCCTCTGTCGGTCGTTACGCTAACCGCATCGCTAACAGCCGCTTTACGCTGGATGGTTGCACCGTCAATCTGACCCCGTCCAACGAAGCGGGCCATCAGCTGCACGGCGGGCCAGAGGGTTTTGATAAGCGCCGCTGGCAGATTGTCAGCGCTGATGCTCGCCACGCGCTATTTTCACTCTCATCTAACGATGGCGATCAGGGATTCCCCGGTAATCTGACGGCAACGGCGCACTATCGCCTGACCGACGATAATCGGATCTCCATCGAATATCGCGCCACCGTTGATCAGCCCTGCCCGGTGAATCTGACCAACCACGTCTATTTCAACCTCGATGGCGTGCAGAGCGACGTGCGCAACCACAGGCTGCAGATTTTCGCTGATGTTTATTTGCCGGTAGAGAGCGATGGCATTCCGGGGGGCGATCTACAAAACGTTACCCTGACCAGCTTCGATTTCCGCACGCCGAAGGTGCTGGCAGATGATTTCTTGCGCGACGAAGACCAGCAAAAAGTAAAAGGCTACGACCACGCGTTCCTGCTTCAGGCGCTGGGCGATGCCAACAGCCCGGCGGCTCACGTCTGGTCGCAGGATGAAAAACTGCAGATGACGGTCTATACCTCCGCTCCGGCTCTGCAATTCTACTCCGGCAACTATCTGGGCGGCACGCCGTCACGTACGGCGCAACCGTACGATGACTGGCAAGGTCTGGCGCTGGAGAGCGAGTTCCTGCCGGATTCGCCGAACCATCCGGAATGGCCGCAGCCGGATTGCGTTCTACGCCCCGGGGAAGAGTACGTCAGCCTGACGGAATATCAGTTTATTGCGAAATAATCCCAAGCCCTCCTGATGGAGGGTTTTTTTATCCTTTCGCTGAAAAATACGCCACTTACAGACAAAAACATAACCTCAATTTTACAAGCATCTTACACTGAGCCACTATTTTCGCTATGGTTAGGGATAAGCATTGCCGTGAGGTAAATCACAGCAATATAATGAGAATTGTTATCATTCAAATAAAGCTTGAGGAGTAAGAGAATGGCTGTAACTAAGCTGGTACTCGTTCGTCACGGCGAAAGCCAATGGAACAACGAAAACCGTTTCACCGGTTGGTATGACGTTGACCTGTCTGAAAAAGGCGTTGGTGAAGCAAAAGCAGCCGGTAAGCTGCTGAAAGAAGAAGGCTTCAGCTTCGATTTTGCTTATACCTCTGTGCTGAAACGTGCCATCCACACCCTGTGGAACGTACTGGATGAGCTGGATCAGGCCTGGCTGCCGGTTGAGAAATCCTGGAAACTGAACGAGCGTCATTACGGTGCGCTGCAGGGTCTGAACAAAGCAGAAACCGCTGAAAAATACGGTGACGAGCAGGTTAAGCAGTGGCGTCGCGGCTTTGCGGTAACGCCGCCGGAGCTGACCAAAGACGATGAGCGCTATCCGGGCCACGATCCGCGTTACGCAAAACTGACCGATGCAGAACTGCCAACTACCGAAAGCCTGGCGCTGACTATCGACCGCGTTGTGCCTTACTGGAACGAAACCATTCTGCCGCGTCTGAAAAGCGGTGAGCGCGTAATTATCGCCGCTCATGGTAACTCCCTGCGTGCGCTGGTGAAGTACCTCGACAACATGGGCGAAGCCGAGATCCTCGAACTGAACATCCCAACTGGCGTACCGCTGGTCTATGAGTTCGACGAAAACTTCAAACCTATCAAACATTACTATCTGGGTAACGCCGACGAAATCGCCGCGAAAGCCGCTGCCGTTGCGAACCAGGGTAAAGCCAAGTAATTAATTTACCGGATAGCTCAAGCTATCCGGTTGCTTCTATACCCTGATAACCCCGTCCAGAATCACTTGTGACCTTCCCTGAGAACAGCGCTCAACTCGACTTTGCACATTGAACACTTCCGCCAAATTTTCAGTTGTAATCACCGCCTCCGGCGCACCGCTTGCCACCAGCTCCCCTTCTTTAAGCATCAGAACATGTTCGCCATGCTGCAAAGCGATGTTGATATCATGCACCACAACCAGCGTGACCATATTTCGTGCGCGGGTCTCCCTCGCGATTAAATCCATCACGTGAAATTGATAATTCAGATCGAGTGCGCTAAGAGGCTCATCCAGTAATAACAGCTGCGGGTGGCGGATGAGCGATTGCGCAAGCCCTACCAGCTGCCGCTGGCCGCCGGAAAGTTGGTCAAGATAGCGCAACGATAAATGAGCAATACCAAGCTGATCCAGCAATGTCAGAGCCTGTGCTTCTCTGTGGCGAGGCTCCCGATCACCCGATGCGCGCTGAGCAACAACAATTGATTCCAGTACCTGTAGGTGGACGCCCTGCGGCAGCGACTGCGGTAAAAACACCACTTTCTTTGCGCGTTCGGCAAAAGATAGCGATAGCAGGTTTTCTCCTGCCAATAGCACTTCGCCATACGCTTTGTTCAGCCCGGCCAATGAACGTAGCAGAGTCGATTTCCCACAGCCATTAGGCCCCAAAAGAACGGTGATTTTTCCGCAAGGGAGCTCTGAAATATTCAGATTGCGGATCACCGGCCTTTTAAGGTACCCGGCGTTGATTCCCCGAAGACTCAGGCCGCTCATGACATACTCCCGCGATGGCGCACAATAATGCTCAGGAAAAACGGTACGCCAACTAACGAGGTAACGATTCCGACGGGAATAATAATGCCAGGGAAAATATTCTTAGACGCAATAGAAGCCAGTGAAAGCACCAGCCCACCGGTCAACACGCTACCGGGTAGAAAAAAGCGATGGTCTTCGCCAAATAGCATGCGCGCAATATGCGGCGCTACAAGCCCGATAAAACCGATAGGACCGACAAACGCAACCGATAGCGCCGACAGTAAGCTAATACGCAGCAACGAAGATAAACGCAGGCGGCGTACATCAATGCCAAAGCTCATGGCCCGATCTTCCCCGAGACGTAGCGCCGTAAGCTGCCAGGCGCTGCGCATTGACCACATCATGACCATAACAAACGCCAGCGCCAGGGTGAGCAATTTTTCCCATGATGCTCGCGCCAGGCTGCCCATCGTCCAGAACACCAGTCCCTGCAAGGTGTCTTCATCGGCAATAAACTGCATCATCGACACCAGGGCATTGAAGGTAAAAACCAGTGCAATACCAAACAGCACTACCCCGGAGGTGGCGACGCGGGTCCAGCGGGTAATCCCATCCAGCAGCAGTGCGGACAATAAGGCAAAAACAAACGCATTCGCCGGAATAGCCCACGATGACGGCACTCCAGGAATGCTAATCCCCAATATAATGGCTAACGCTGCGCCGAATGCCGCCGCGGATGACACCCCAAGAGTGAATGGGCTGGCCAGCGGGTTATTCAGGATAGTTTGCATTTCAGCACCCGCCAGACCAAGCGCCATACCCACTAACAGCGCCATCAGCGCATAAGGCAAACGGATCTGCCAGACAATAATCCGCGTCCCAGGACTGACGCTCGCCGGATGCAAAAGGCTTTGCCAGAGTTCAGTAAGAGACAAGCCTGCCGGACCAAATGTAAAGTCCAGCAGCAGCGACACGATAATTGCCAGCGCTATCCCTAGCGCCAACAGTAGCCGTTTGCGTACGATCAGGCGATAGCGACGGCTAATCGACTCTAACGACCTCTCATCAGTAGGTTGCGACATAACAATCCTTCGAGGTCGGCCTATTTCGGCGGGTTGAGCACATCGTTAATCTGCGCATCATTGAGCGTTATGCCAAAGAATTGCTGATAAAAAAGACGCGTTTCCAGATCCATATCCACATCGGTAAAGCGCTGGGGGTAGAGCATTTTAGCCAACCAGAGGAACTGCATGGCCTCCTCGCTGGTCTCTCTACACCACCAAAACATCCCTTTCGGATTCACGTAAACACGATGGTTGAGTACAGCATCAACCTGTGACCACTGAGGAGAGGTCATAATCGTATCAGCATCGCGCTTATTCATCGCCACGATAACTGCTGGATTCGCCGCAACAATTCGCTCAAGCGGCACTTCCCCGGCACGATTCGGTTTATTCGTAAACCAGTTTTCAGCAATGTTCCTTGCGCCAGCAAGCTCCATCCAGTCCTGGTTAAGCGATGGTTTTCCGGTTGTGGTCAGCGGGTTTCCCATACTGTGATACACCGCAACGCGCTCATTCGGCGGCACATCTTTCAGGCGCTCTTTCACCAGCGCTACATTCTGCTCAAAATAGTGCTGGTAGCGTTTCGCTTTTTCCTGAGCATCAGGCCCCAGCACATCTGCCGTTTTTTGAATCCTTGAGGTCAGAGCCGGCATTGAGTTAGCCTCAAAAGCCAAAACCCGCACGCCTGCCTGCTCAAGCAGCGCTTGCTTCGGCACGGTCATCGATTTCGGCACAAACAGCAGTTGGGTACCTAATGAAATAATCTGCTCAGGATCAAGTTCATGGCCACTATTCACGCTTACAGCAGCAACATCATCAATGCGCGGCAAACTCTGACGAAACAACGGGATCTTTTTGGCGACCATCGACGTACCGACGATGTTATCGCCATAGCCCAGCATGGTAATGATGGTATTCTGCGCAGGCCACGGTGAAGCGATGCGAACGTCGCTGTGCGGTTGCGCAGCAAACACACCTCCCGCAACCAGCCAGACCAGAACCGCGAAAACATGATTAAACATCATCACTTACCCCTTAAAAATCAAAGGTTACAGTGGCGCGCACCTCTCGCCCGCTGCCAATAAAGGCGCTCGGCGAGCCATTGTCACCATCTGTACCTGACGGGAAAATTGATGCCCAATAATGCTTGTCGAACACGTTGTTCACGGCCACACGGAAGGTCGTCGGCAGGTTGTTGATTTTGGTAGTGTAACGAGTACCTAGATCCCAAGTGGTATAGCTGCTGGCCCACGCGGTGTTGGTATCGTTAGCCGCGCGCTTCCCGGTATAATGAACGTTCGCGCTATAAACCCACTGCGGCATCGACGGTAAACTGTATTCCGCCAGCAGGTTTGCCTGCACTTTAGGTACCCCAACAACCTGCTTATCGCTGGTGGAATCGCTGACGGTATCTTTCAGCTTCGGATTAAGGAACGTTACGCCGCTATAGATGTTCAGCCCTTGCCAGACGTTGCCGGATGCGGTGAGTTCCAGCCCGTTGTTAACCTGGTTCCCCTGATCTTTATACACATTGTCATTAGGATCTACGTATGCAAAAGGGCGCTCAAGGCGGAACAGCGCTGCACCAAGGTTCATCCCCGCTATATCGGCTTTTAGCCCCATCTCATACTGTTTACTACGATATGGGTCGAGGGTTTGTCCGGCATTTTTAATATCACTGTTCGTCGGCGCCGTTCCCCCCTGTTCCAGGGATTCTGCATAGCTCACATAGGCCATCACATTCGGCGTAATTTTATACATTACCGCCGCATTCGGGCTCAGGCCGTTTTCATCAATTTGAGCCGTTTTATCACCGCTTTTATCGTAATTTTTTGACTGGATCCAGCTCTGACTGAGGTAGAACATGGCGGACCACTTCGGCGTCAGCGTCACGGTATCCCCAATCGTAATGCTCTGCTGAGTATTAACACTGGATTTATAGCGCGAGCCGTTAGTGTTGATTTTGCCATCCCCCTGTTCGTACATTTCCGACGGATGATACATATTGGTCGTTCCCCAGTTATACGTCGCTCCGGTCCCTTTTGCGCCATAGATCGACCAGACGTAACCGGTAGTCGAGAGCGCAATATCATGACCGATAGAGCCCGTATCCACATGCCCGCTTAACGTCGCGGTATTGCTCAACACCCGGAAACGTCCCGCCGCCGTGGAGTCTTTCATTGAACGGCTGATATCGCCCTGATTATTGATTATTTTGCTGGAAACGCTACGCATTGCGCGGTCCGCCTGCTGCCAGCCCACCCCTGCAGTCAATGACCAGTCATCATTGAAATAATGAATCAGTCGCGTGCTCACGGTGTCGGTCGTCAGGTCATTACCGGCGGTACTGAGTGCGAGATTCTTATTTTTCCCATCGGGTGCGGAAGGCAGTTTGATCCCAGGGCCATAGCTAAAGCTGCCTGGATACCCCTTTTGAATAAACTCATAGTGGCTGGCATCCAGCTGCAGCTGAGTTCCCGGCTGAATATTCCAGTCCAGAGCAACGGAAAGCAGTTTGCGACGCAGCGTACTGTCATCCAGGTTACCCTCACCTTCCTGGTTCAACGCATTGACGCGATAGCCAAAGCGGTTTTCATCATCGAAATGTCCGCCTAGATCAGCCTGACCGGTGAAGGCGCTACGACTTTGATAACCCAGGGTAACTTTGCGCAGCGTCTCTTGTGTAGGACGTTTAGCGACAAAATTAAACTGTCCTGCCGGGCTTGCCGGGCCATAAAGCGCCCCGGTTAAGCTATTAAGAACGTCCAGTCGCTCAAGCATTTCGACCGGAAATGCCGTTGTGGAGACAATATTTAAGCCATCAAGTCGGCTATTCGCGACAACACTACCCTGCATGCCCCGGCTTTGCGGTCTGCCGACATCCATTCCACCGCGCGCCTGCATCTGCGTGCTGGGAGAATACTTCAGCAATTCGCTCACGCTGTGCGCCTGCTGGTTTTCAATCATCTCTTTGGTGACGGTCGTTGTGGAATACGGCGTCTCAACCCAGCTTCTGTTTCCCAGCGGTCCGATATCGATATCATTAGTTTTGAATCCGGAGCCAGATGCAGCATGCGTCGAATCATCTGAAGGTTTGCTAGTCACAACCATGACCTCTTCCGGGGAGGTTGCAGCGAAGGTGCTTTGTGGTGCCAGAGTAAGGAGCAAAGGGAAGAAAGATGCCACTTGGATGGATTTATTCATGATTAATATCTGTCGTTATGTAAAATTTTATACTACGATCGACAAATATGTAAAAATTTGATTTCAATCATCTCAAAAGTTTTAAACGCGGAATTAACCCTTTGTGATTAAAGAAAATTAAATACAAAAAAACCGGCTTCATTAGCCGGTTTTTATAACCTGGAAAACGCTTCAGCTAGCCACGACGCGCTTTTACCGCATCCGCCAGTTGACGCAGGATAACATCGGTATCTTCCCAGCCGATGCAGGCATCGGTAATACTTTTGCCGTAGGTCAGCGGCTCGCCGCTTTCGAGGTTCTGATTACCTTCCACCAGGTGGCTTTCAATCATCACGCCCATAATCGACTGTTCGCCGCCGGCAACCTGCTGACAGACATCCACGCCGACATCCATCTGCTTTTTAAACTGCTTGCTGGAGTTGGCATGGCTGAAATCAATCATGATCTGAGCAGGAAGACCCGCTTTCGCCAGACCAACCTTCACTTCAGCGACGTGCTGTGCGCTATAGTTCGGCTCTTTACCGCCGCGCAGGATGATATGGCAATCGCTGTTACCGCTGGTGTTCACGATAGCCGAATGACCCCACTTGGTCACCGACAGGAAGCAGTGCGGCGCACCGGCAGCATTAATCGCGTCAATCGCGACTTTAATCGTCCCGTCGGTACCGTTTTTGAAGCCCACCGGGCAAGAGAGGCCGGAAGAGAGTTCGCGATGCACCTGAGACTCGGTGGTACGCGCGCCAATCGCTCCCCAGCTCATCAGATCGGCAAGATACTGCGGGGTGATCATATCGAGGAATTCCCCGGCAGCAGGCAACCCGCTGTCATTGATATCCAGCAGCAGCTTACGCGCAATTCGTAGGCCATCATTGATGCGGAAGCTGTTATCCATATGCGGATCGTTAATCAGCCCTTTCCAGCCCACCGTGGTACGCGGTTTTTCAAAATAAACGCGCATCACAATTTCTAGCTCACCCTTCAGCTCTTCACGAAGCTTAAGCAGACGTTCAGCATACTCTTTCGCCGCCGCCGGATCGTGAATGGAACACGGACCAATCACCACCAGCAGGCGATCGTCATTACCTTTCAGGATCTGATGGATCGCTTTGCGAGCATGCGCAACGGTATTAGCCGCATTTTCGGTAGCAGGGAATTTCTCCAGGAGCGCAACGGGAGGTAATAATTCGTTGATCTCTTTAATGCGTAAGTCATCGTTCTGATAATTCATCTTATTTCCAGCGTTGCCATACCTATCTAGTTAAATGCAATCCCTCCAATCTATCTCTTCAGTCAAAAAGTGTAAACGTGATTTTACAGCACCGACAGAATACTCCTGGAATTAGGCTAAATTCGACCATAAAGTAGCGGAATGATGGCCATAAACTACAATTTTTAACTGTTAGAACTTAATTTTCTTTAGCATTCAGCATTATATATTATGCCGTTCGCTGATACCGAGCCTTTAACCATCGCGAGCTAAGCCTCTGATAAATGCACTGTTGGAAGCGTTATCCGACAAATCGACCATAACAGGAGCATCTAATGAAAACGAACAAACTCACCAGCCTTCTCCTCGCAGCAACCCTGAGCCTGGCCAGCGGCGCGGTTCTTGCCGCCGATACTGGCGCGCAATCTAATAACGGACAGGCCAACTCGGCAGCCGATGCCGGACAGGTCGCACCTGACGCACGCGAGAACGTCGCGCCTAACAATGTGGACAACGGCAACATTAATACTGGTTCCGGCAATACCAGCGGCACAATGCTCCACCCCGATGGCTCAAACATGAACCATGACGGCATGTCGAGCGATGAAGTGCATAAAAACTCGATGTGTAAAGATGGTCGTTGTCCGGATACCGATAAAAAAGTCGGCCAGGATGATGCCAGTAAAACTGACGGCACCACCCAGTAATCGTCGTGTGATGTTGATAATTGAGGAGAGCTCAGGCTCTCCTTTTGCATTTTGTTAAACTAAGAGCGCGATGTTGTCTTAAAGTAATAGGGAAAATAATAACGTAGGGATGGCGCCATGGGGCACTCACACTCGCATACTCCTGCTCAACAACCTGAAGATAATAATGCTCGCCGCCTGCTGCTGGCGTTCTGTATAACCGCCGGATTCATGCTGGTTGAAGTCGCTGGCGGACTGCTCTCAGGCTCATTGGCACTGCTGGCCGATGCCGGGCATATGCTTACCGACGCGGCAGCTTTGCTATTCGCTTTTTTAGCCGTTCACTTTGCCCGCCGTCCACCGAATACGCGCCACACCTTTGGCTGGCTGCGGCTGACCACGCTGGCGGCATTTCTCAACGCAATAGCCCTGGTGGTGATTACCATCCTGATCGTCTGGGAGGCCATCCAGCGCTTTCATCATCCTCAACCGGTTGCCGGTAAAACGATGATGATCATCGCCGTTGCCGGGTTGTTGGCCAATATCCTGGCATTCTGGATCCTGCATCGCGGCGGCGAGGAACGTAACCTCAACGTGCGGGCCGCCGCTCTGCACGTACTGGGGGATTTACTCGGTTCCGTCGGAGCGATAATCGCCGCAATAGTGATTCTTACCACCGGCTGGACGCCAATCGACCCGATTCTCTCCGTGCTGGTTTCGTGTTTGGTTTTGCGTAGCGCCTGGCGTTTGCTTCAGGAGAGTATCAATGAACTTCTGGAAGGTGCGCCGCGTTCGCTTGATGTCGATGCACTCAAGCGCGACTTACGCCGCTCAATACCGGAAGTGCGCGACGTTCATCATGTTCATGCCTGGCTGGTGGGTGAGAAAACGGTGATGACGCTGCATGTTCAGGTAGTGCCGCCGCACGATCACGATGGCCTGCTGGAGCGCATTCTGCATTTCTTACAGCACAAATATGCGATTGAACACGTTACGGTGCAGATGGAGTATCAGCCCTGTAGCGGCCCGGAGTGCCGTCTGAACATGTCGCACGCCGGGCATGAGCATCATCACCATCACTAACGAGAAAACGCGTGAGAACCGCGCTCACGCGCGCTGTTAATCCACATCCGGCTGCCGTTGAGTGCGATAAAGGTCAGAAGCAGATATTCGAGCGACATCGCATATACGCCCTGGAGCGCGAAAATAACTACGCTAATGACGTTGATAATCACCCACAGCAGCCAGTTCTCAACATACTTACGCGTCATCAGAATCATCGCCGCAATCGACAACACCATCATGCACGAGTCCCAGAATGGGAACGCGTCGGGCTGCAGCTCCGGCATCGCCACCTGCAACCCCAGCGTTTGCATGAGCACAACGGCAATGCGCGTCAGGAAGGCAAAGACCGGGTTGATAAACACCGTCATTAAGCCAATAGCGGCCACACAGGCCGCCAGCCAACCCAGCGCTTTAGGCAGCGGTAGCCAGCGTATTTGCAGCTCCGCCTGATTATCGCTGGTTTGCCGTGACCAGGCATACCAGCCGTAAACGTTGGCGGCGAAGAAAAATATCTGCAACAACAGGCTGGCATAGAGCTGAATCTGGAAGAAAATAATGGCAAACAGAGTGACGTTGATCAGCCCAAACGCATAGTTACTGATCTTCTCCAGGCTTGCCAACCAGATGCATAGCAGGCCTGCAACGGTGCCAACTGCTTCAATCCACGATAAGTCATATCCCCCGGCGCCAATGGGGATGTGCACTAATATGTTCTGCGTACTAAAAAAATCCATCTTATCCCCAGAGCGTGCTGTGACGCGGTAATGAGTTATCCCCGAAGTGTAGCCGCAAAATCGAGCATTCTGTTCAGCGGAACTAACGCGCCGGTACGCAGTTTCTCATCAACATGAATTTCATGTTCGACTCCTCCCCGCTCCAGCCCTTCAGCAATCGCTTTCAGGCCATTCATCGCCATCCACGGGCAGTGTGCACAACTGCGACAGGTTGCCCCTTCGCCCGCCGTCGGCGCTTCCAGCAGCTCTTTTTCCGGTACCTCCTGCTGCATTTTGTAGAAAATACCGCGATCGGTCGCCACAATCAGCTGCTTGTGTGGCAGCGTTTTAGCCGCGTTGATTAACTGACTTGTAGAACCCACGGCGTCGGCCATATCGACAATCGATTGCGGTGATTCCGGATGGACAAGTACAGCGGCATTTGGGTAAAGCGCCTTCATTCTTGCCAGAGCTTGAGTTTTGAATTCATCATGAACAATACAGGCACCTTGCCAGCAAAGGACATCGGCACCGGTCTGTTTTTGTACGTAGCTGCCTAAATGGCGATCCGGCGCCCAGATGATTTTTTCACCCATGCTATCCAGATGCTCAATGAGTTCCACGGCGATACTGGAGGTGACAACCCAATCAGCGCGCGCTTTCACCGCCGCTGAAGTATTGGCATAAACCACCACGGTGCGATCCGGGTGGGCGTCGCAGAACGCGTTAAATTCCTCAATCGGGCAGCCCAGATCAAGCGAACATTCCGCATGCAACGTGGGCATCAGGATGGTTTTTTCCGGGCTGAGGATTTTTGCCGTTTCACCCATAAAGCGCACGCCAGCAACCAATAGCGTTGAGGCGGAATGGCGAGCGCCGAAGCGCGCCATCTCCAGGGAGTCGGAGATACAGCCGCCGGTTTCTTCGGCCAGTTGCTGAATTTCCGGGTCGGTGTAGTAGTGGGCAACCATCACCGCATCGCGCTCGCGAAGCAGACGTTTTATTTTTTCACGATAAAAATGCTTCTCATCGCGGTTTAACGGCATTGGCTTCGGAGGAAAAGGATAAATCGCCGATTCCGGGTTAAACATTACGCTCATCTTGCAGTCTCGTTTTACTGGCTTAACTCAAAGACCGTTAATATGCCCATCAATGGTCTTCAAACGGTCATGGTGTTTTATATGCTAAACAAGATAGCCGATTGTACAGAAAATGTCGTGAGGAATTTGTTCACCAGACAGCATTTCCCGGAGGCGATGCTTCGCATCTGTCCGGGCTACCAAACCCGAAGAACGTACGAACCTTCGCATCTGTCCGGGCTACTGGCCTGTGCCAATTGTAGCCACGGTAAGCCCAGCGCGACGGTGGAATGGCGCAGCATTAAGGTATTGTGGATGGTTATAATTTTTGAGGAATGGCAGATAGCAAAAAAGCGCCTTTAGGGCGTTTTTTTACATTGGTGGGTCGTGCAGGATGACTCGCTTCGCTCGCCCTTCGGGCCGTCGCCGCAGACGGCTCCGTTGTCTCTCTTCGTTCGACTCGAACCTGCTGCAGGTTCGAATCTTGTATATCGCAGATAGCAAAAAAGCGCCTTTAGGGCGCTTTTTTACATTGGTGGGTCGTGCAGGATTCGAACCTGCGACCAATTGATTAAAAGTCAACTGCTCTACCAACTGAGCTAACGACCCCTTGCGGGATTTTACTGCTTGAAGTATTCAGGATGGTGGGTCGTGCAGGATTCGAACCTGCGACCAATTGATTAAAAGTCAACTGCTCTACCAACTGAGCTAACGACCCGCTCGGGTACTTCCTGAATCTTTCTTCACTCGTCACCAATTGAAATTGGTGGGTCGTGCAGGATTCGAACCTGCGACCAATTGATTAAAAGTCAACTGCTCTACCAACTGAGCTAACGACCCGAGTGGTGGGTGATGACGGGATCGAACCGCCGACCCCCTCCTTGTAAGGGAGGTGCTCTCCCAGCTGAGCTAATCACCCGATACTGCGCTGGATACATCTTTTAGTGGTGGGTCGTGCAGGATTCGAACCTGCGACCAATTGATTAAAAGTCAACTGCTCTACCAACTGAGCTAACGACCCACTATTTTTGTCGCTTTGGGCATATTCGATATCCCTTGGCAACGGCGGCATATATTACTGATTTCAGAATTCAGCGCAACAAAAATTTAGATAAAGATCACTTAACTGCTTAGGATTCATGCGACAAGACCAGAAATAACGCGATTTCTGGTCATGCCATAATCATCCGAGAGCGTTAAGGCGTTTTTGCGCTTGTTTTGCCCCATCGGTGCCAGGAAATTTACTGACCACCTGCTGGTAAACCGCCTTCGCTTTTGCCGTGTCACCTTTGTCCTGCATGATCACGCCGACTTTAAACATCGCATCGGGTGCCTTCGGGGATTTTGGGTAGTTTTTCACCACAGAAGCGAAATAATACGCTGCATCGTCTTTTTTACCCTTGTTGTAATTCAACTGACCGAGCCAGTAGTTGGCATTCGGCTGATAAGTTGAATCAGGGTACTTCTTGACGAAGTTCTGAAATGCCGCAAGGGCATCGTCCTGGCGAGAAGAATCCTTAACCAGGGCGATAGCCGCATTATAATCCGTGTTCGCATCGCCCGTCTGCGCCGGAGCGCCTGACGAAGCCGCTGGCGCAGTCGTGGTGGCCGCAGCCCCCTGATCGCCCGCAGATGTCTGCGTCTGTGCTCCTGTTGCACCTGATCCGCTGCTCAGACCATCGATCTGCAGCAAAATCTGCTTCTGGCGCTCAACAACCTGATTTAGCTGATACTGACTTTCCTGAATTTGACCACGCAGGGAATCAATATCGGACTGATTATCAGAGAGTTGTTGCTGGAGTTGGGTTAAAAGCTGGCTGTGAGCATTAGAAATACGCTCGAGTTGAGTGACGCGGTCTTCGACCGAGCCTGAGCCGACACTACTGATTGGCGCCTGAGCAAAAGCGGCCCAAGGGGCCGCTATGCCAACCAGTAACGACAGACTCAACAGATGATGTCTGAAGTTACTGCTCATGCAATTCTCTTAGTAAACCAGTACGGCGCGACGGTTTTTGGCGTAAGCCGCTTCGTCGTGGCCCAGTACTGCAGGTTTTTCTTTACCGTAAGAAACGATGGAGATCTGGTCAGCAGAAACACCTTTGCCCTGCAGATACATCTTAACGGCGTTAGCACGACGCTCACCCAGAGCGATGTTATATTCCGGAGTACCACGCTCATCCGCATGACCTTCTACAGTCACTTTATAGGATGGGTTGCTACGCAGGAAGTTAGCGTGCGCGTCCAGCATTGCAGCGAAGTCAGAACGGATATCGTATTTGTCCAGATCGAAGTAAACGATATTGTTCTGCTGCAGCTGTTGCATCTGCAGACGAGCCTGCTCTTCGGAAGACATGTTGCCGCCGTTCGCGTTACCGTCCATACCAGTGCCGGCACCCAGCATGCCTTCACCGCTCTGGTCGTTGCTTGCGTTCTTGTTAGAAGAACACGCCGCGATTGCCATAACCGGCAGAGCGATCATCAGCCCTTTCAGCACTTTGTTCAGTTGCATTTCTTTGATTCCTTTAATAATCAATTATTTATTATCACAGATACGGCGACCAGGCAGGTGATTTTACCTGTCCATCAGTTGCCGGAAGACGCGCTTTGAAACGCCCATCTGTAGAAACCAAATTCAGTACGGATCCCATCCCCTGAGAAGAGCTGTAGATTACCATAGTGCCGTTTGGTGCCAGACTTGGCGTTTCATCTAAAAACGTTGATGACAGAACCTGCACACCACCCGCTTCCAGATCTTGCTTAGCAATGTGCTGCTGACCACCGGCCGAGCTAACCATTACCATAGTTTTACCATCTGCGCTCACGTCTGCGTCCTGGTTTTGTGAACCTTCCCAGGTAATACGCTGCGGCGTGCCGCCATTAATATTGACTTTATACACCTGCGGACGACCGGCCTGGTCAGAAGTGAAGGCCAGGTTTTGACTATCCGGGAACCAGGTTGGTTCGGTGTTGTTGCTGCGACCGTTGGTGACCTGACGCATCTGACCAGAACCCAGATCCATCACGTACAGGTTCAGGCTACCGGTTTTCGACAGGGCGAAGGCCAGTTTGCTGCCATCCGGAGAGAACGACGGCGCGCCGTTGTGCTGCGGGAACGAAGCAATCTGACGCACAGAGCCGTTAGCCAGAGTCTGAACGACCAGCGCAGAGCGACCGCTTTCAAAGGTCACATAAGCCAGTTTCGCGCCGTCAGGAGACCAGGCCGGAGACATCAACGGCTGGGTGGAACGGTGGACGAGGAACTGGTTGTAGCCATCGTAGTCAGATACGCGCAGCTCATACGGGAACTGACCGCCGTTGGTCTGCACAACGTAAGCGATGCGGGTACGGAAGGCGCCCTTAATACCGGTCAGCTTCTCAAATACCGCATCACTAGCAGCGTGCGCAGCATAGCGCAGATACTGCTTAGTCACTTTGAATGAGTTTTGCGCAAGGACGGTACCCGGCGCACCGCCGGTATCCACCAGCTGGTAAGCGACGTTATAAGAACCGTCCGGGTTTTGCGTAACCTGGCCAACGACCACGGCGTCAACACCGAGCGCAGACCATGCCGCAGGCTGCACTTCCTGAGCGCTACCCGGCTGCTGAGGCAAACGCGAGCGATCGAGCGGATTAAACTTACCGCTGTTACGCAGGTCAGCCGCTACGATACCGCCGATATCTTCCGGTGCAGCACCCTGCCCCGCCCACTGGAACGGCACAACGCCAATTGGGCGTGCCGAGTCGACCCCTTGGGTAATCTCGATGCGTACTTCTGCGTGCAGCACTGCCGCCCACAGCATTAAAAAACCAAATGCTACTCGTAATGCCTGCTTCATCATATCTCCCTTATCCAGGCGGAAAGCCCACGATAATTTAGCAGAATGTTAACAAACTCAAATACACAAAACTACCAAAACCCTGGGACTACCGAAGTTTGTTTTCCCCGCATAAACGGGGAAGATCTCACTTATGGCTTAAAGTCCAGTGGCGCGTTTTTGAATGTTTCATAAATAGCCTGCGACGGCGGTTTAGGAAACTTCGTCATCCGGTTCGTCGCCGCCAGCATTTGCTGACAGAACGCCGGATCGCCACCTTCCGATTTCACACTTAACAATGTTCCATCCTGAGCCAGGTTCACACGCAAAGTACAGGTTTTGCCCTTATAGGTATCCCAGTCATAGAGATGGCCTCTAATCGCATTCTGAACCAGTTGACTATAGTTGTTAATCTCAGCCTGAGATGCCCCACCCTGCCCCTGCTTACTTCCTTTAGCAGGTGCAGAGCCCCCAGCGCTACCGCTGGTATTACCTTTCGGCGCATTCTTACCGGAGCTCAGGTCACCGAGCAGGCTGTCAACACCATCAGCTTCTTTCGCAGCAGCGGCTTTCTTGGCAGCTGCGGCCTTAGCGGCAGCAGCTTTAGCGGCTTTATCCGCTGCGGCCTTTTCTGCAGCGGCAGCTTTGGCTGCTGCTGCTTTCTCGGCTGCGGCTTTTTCCGCTGCGGCGGCTTTATCGGCTGCCGCTTTATCAGCAGCAGCTTTCTGGGCGGCAGCTTTTTCCGCGGCTTTATCTGCAGCGGCTTTTTCAGCAGCTGCCTGTTTAGCCGCTTCCTGTTGAGCTTTCTTCTCTGCCTGCTGCTGCGCTTTCTTCTCGGCTTCTTGCTGAGCTTTCTTCGCCGCATCGGCTTCGGCTTTCTTCTGTGCGTCCGCGGCCGCTTTCGCGGCTTCCGCTTCTGCCTGTTTCTTCGCATCAGCCGCCGCTTTTGCCGCAGCAGCTTCGGCGACTTTAGCCTGAGCGTCGGCCTTCGCTTTGGCGTCAGCAGCAGCTTTAGCAGCCGTTTCCTGCGCCTCTTTCGCCTGGGCGTCCGCTTTGGCCTTCGCCGCTGCAGCAGCTTCTGCTGCAGCCTGTTCGGCCTGTTTCTGTTGTTCTTTCGCTTCTTTAGCCGCTTCCTGCGCCTGCAGTCGATCTTGTTCCAGTTGTTTCAGCCTTTCCTGCTCGGCGGCCTGTTTTTCACGTAGCTCTTCCGCCTGCTGCTGAGCCTGCTTTTCCCGCTGCTCGGCGGCGCGACGGGCGCTGGCCTGCTGTTGCTGTTGGCGGTTGTAATTATTCACAACCGCTCCCGGATCGACCATTACCGCATCAATAGAAGAACCGCCGCCACCGCCGGCTGAAGCATCCAGATGCTCATCAAACGAACTCCAGATCAGCAGCGCTATCAATACGATGTGCAGCGCGACTGAAACTATGATCGCTCGTTTAAGCTTGTCGTTTTGTTCGGTTGCCTTTGACACTATCGGTTCCCAAAAACTGTTCGCCTGTGCCCGCTATATCTGCATGGCTACGATCTGCTTTCAGCTCATAGCCAACATTCTGGCGGGCGCACATATCTCGAGCGATTAGATCGGCTTGGTCATCAAGCCAACCGATTTAACCCCTGCGCTATGCAACAGGTTAAGCGCTTTAATAATTTCATCGTAAGGCACCTCTTTGGCGCCACCGATCAGGAATACCGTTTTCTCATTCGCCTCAAGTCGGCGTCTGGCTTCGGCAATAACCTGTTCCGGCGGCAGCTGCGACAGCGTTTCCGGGCCCACTTTCACGCTGTACTGCCCTACTCCGGAAACTTCAACAATCACCGGTGGATCGTCGTTGCTTTTCACCGCTTGCGATTCCGTTGCGTCCGGCAGGTCGACCTCTACGCTTTGCGTAATGATCGGCGCTGTCGCCATAAAGATCAGCAACAGCACCAACAGGACATCCAGCAGCGGAACGATGTTGATCTCGGACTTCAGTTCGCGACGTCCGCGTCCACGTGCTCTGGCCATGGCTTACCCCTTATTGCTTTCGCTGCTGGTAAACGCCTGACGGTGCAGAATGGCGGTGAACTCTTCCATAAAGTTGTCGTAGTTCAGTTCAAGTTTGTTCACTCGCTGGTTCAGACGGTTATAGGCCATAACCGCAGGAATAGCGGCAAACAGGCCGATTGCCGTAGCGATCAGCGCTTCGGCGATACCCGGTGCTACCATTTGCAGCGTGGCTTGTTTTACCGCGCCCAGCGCGATAAAGGCATGCATGATCCCCCACACGGTACCAAACAGACCAATATACGGGCTGATGGAACCCACCGTCCCGAGGAATGGAATATGCGTTTCCAGCGTTTCCAGTTCGCGGTTCATGGAAATGCGCATGGCTCGCGATGCCCCTTCAACGACGGCCTCTGGCGCATGGCTATTGGCACGATGTAACCGGGCAAATTCTTTGAAACCGCTGTAGAAGATTTGTTCCGAACCGCTCAGATTATCGCGACGGCCCTGGCTCTCCTGATACAGGCGAGAAAGCTCAATACCGGACCAGAATTTATCTTCAAACGCCTCAGCTTCACGCGATGCCGAATTGAGGATACGCGTTCTCTGAATAATAATGGCCCAGGAAGCGATAGAAAAACCAATCAAAATCAACATGATAAGTTTAACCAGAAGGCTCGCCTTCAGGAACAAATCAAGGATATTCATGTCAGTCACTGCTTAAACTCCGCGACAATAGACTTGGGAAGCGCACGAGGCTTCATTAAGAGTGGATCAACGCACACGATAAGAACCTCAGCTTCATTCAAAACGACGTTCTCGGCGTTGACGATTCGCTGCGTGAAAACCAAAGAGGTGCCTCGCATCGAGGTTATTTCCGTCTGGATTTCGAGCATGTCGTCGAGTCTGGCGGGCGCAAAATACTCCAGAGTCATTTTGCGAACCACGAAGGCAACTCGTTCAGCCAGCAAAACCTGCTGACTGAAGTGATGGTGGCGCAGCATCTCTGTGCGTGCTCTTTCATAAAAAGCGACGTAGCTGGCGTGGTAAACCACACCACCGGCGTCGGTGTCTTCGTAATAGACCCGAACCGGCCATCGAAACAGCGTTGTATTCACTTTACATCCCGGTAATGCAACAAAAGATTAGTGCTTTCAAACTTCGCTACTATACGCGCGGGAATCGTGGTTTGGAATGGGAGAAAGTAAACGGCGAGTAAATTTTTATGGGCTTATGCAAGCCCATATGATTAACAGAGATTTCTTATTCAAAAGAAGAAAAAGAACAGGCCCAAAACGAGCACAATATCAGCGATGAGTGGACAAAAAATTCCCTGCCAGTGAATAGCACGCGGACGAAAACCCACGCCGTGGATAACGCCGGTACAAACCGCCCACATCAGCAGGAAACCATGCCAGATTTCCAGCTCGCTGGTTTTCGCCGCAAAGCGCGACGGATCCCAGAAGATACAGCCAGCTAACGCCAGCGCCATCAATAAGGAAAGCGCCCTTAACGGGCGCTTGTCCATTATCGCATACAGAGTAGCGATAATACTCATCAGTGTTCTTCTTTACCTGCTTTGGTAGCTTCCACGTGCTCTAGCGCCAACGCGGTAATCACTCCAAAGGCACAAGCAAGAAGCGTTCCTAAAATCCATGCGAAATACCACATATATATAGCTCCTTACCTTAGTACAGCGAGTGGGTGTTCTTTTCAATGTCTTCGCGAGTGATGCGTCCGAACATTTTCCAGTAACACCAGGTGGTGTAAGCCAGAATAATCGGTACAAACACAATCGCCACGTAAGTCATCAGGTTCAGCGTCATCTGGCTGGAAGTCGCATCCCACATGGTCAGGCTAACGTTCATCATAGTGCTTGATGGCATGACGAACGGGAACATCGCAATACCAGCGGTCAGGATGATGCAAGCCAGCGTCAGGGAAGAGAACAGGAACGCCCAGGCGCCTTTATCTGCTTTCGTCGAGATGACGGTCAGCAGCGGCAGCACCACGCCCAGGACAGGAATCGCCCACAGCGCTGGCATATTGTTAAAGTTCACCATCCAGGCACCAGCTTCACGCGCCACTTCTTTGGTCAGCGGGTTAGATGGGGCAGTATGATCCATGACGGACTTCACCACATAGCCATCGATACCGTAGTAAACCCAAACACCCGCCAGCGCGAAGCAAACCAACGTCACCAGCGCCGCAATCGTAGAAACGGAGCGAGTGCGCAGGTGCAGTTCACCGACGGTACGCATTTGCAGATAGGTTGCGCCCTGGGTCAGGATCATCGCCACGCTAACAATACCGGCCAGCAGACCAAACGGGTTCAGCAGTTGGAAGAAGTTACCGGTGTAGTACAGGCGCATATATTCGTCCATATGGAACGGAACGCCCTGAAGCAGGTTACCGAAAGCCACACCAATCACCAGCGGCGGCACGAAGCTACCGATGAAAATTCCCCAGTCCCACATGTTACGCCAGCGGGTGTCTTCAATCTTCGAACGGTAGTCGAAACCAACCGGACGGAAAAATAAAGACGCCAGCACCAGCACCATTGCCACGTAGAAGCCGGAGAAGGCAGCAGCATAAACCGCCGGCCAGGCAGCAAACAGTGCGCCACCCGCGGTGATCAGCCATACCTGGTTTCCGTCCCAGTGTGGGGCAATGGAGTTAATCATAATTCGACGCTCGGTGTCGTTACGACCGAGGAAACGGGTGAGCATGCCCACCCCCATGTCGAAGCCATCGGCGACAGCAAAACCAATCAGCAGTACACCAATCAGCAGCCACCAGATAAAACGCAATACTTCATAATCGATCATTTGACGACTCCTGTCTTAGCGTGCCGGCTGAGTAGTCGCGGAAGACTGCTCAAAGTGGTAACGACCGGTTTTCAGGCTGCTTGGGCCACGGCGCGCGAATTTGAACATCAGGTACAGCTCCGCCACCAGGAACAGGGTATACAGACCACAAATCAGCAGCATCGAGAAGATCAGGTCGCCCGCGGTCAGCGACGAGTTAGCGACGGCCGTTGGTAGCACCTCACCTATCGCCCACGGCTGACGGCCATATTCCGCCACGAACCAACCGGATTCGATAGCAATCCACGGCAGAGGAATGGAATACAGCGCGATGCGCAGCAGCCATTTTTTCTCGCCTATCTGGTTACGGATAACCGTCCAGAAGGAAACCGCAATGATCGCCAGCATCAGGATGCCGCATGCCACCATGATACGGAAGGCAAAATAGAGCGGCGCAACAGCAGGAATGGAGTCTTTGGTCGCCTTAGCAATCTGCTCTTCCGTCGCGTCAGCGACGTTTTCGGTATAGCGTTTCAGCAGCAGACCATAACCAAGATCTTTCTTAACATCGTTAAACCGATCGCGAACGGTTTGGTCGGTTGAACCAGCGCGCAGTTGTTCCAGCAGCGAGTAGGCTTTCATCCCGTTACGGATACGCTCTTCGTGCTGAATCATCAGGTCTTTCAGGCCGGTAACCTGTTTATCCACGGAGCGAGTGGCAATGATGCCCAACGCGTAAGGGATTTGAATCGCGAAGTGGTTTTCCTGCGCATCCTGATCGGGAATACCAAACAGGGTAAAGGAAGCCGGAGCCGGCTGCGTTTCCCATTCGGCTTCGATAGCCGCGAGTTTGGTTTTCTGCACGTCGCCCATTTCGTAACCGGATTCATCACCGAGAACGATAACGGAAAGGATAGCCGCCATACCGAAGCTGGCAGCGATAGCGAAGGAACGCTTAGCAAAAGCGAAGTCACGGCCGCGCAGCATATAGTAGGAGCTGATGCCGAGGACGAACATCGCGCCGCAAACGTAGCCAGAAGCAACGGTGTGGACAAACTTAACCTGAGCGACAGGGTTCAGGACCAGCTCAGAGAAGCTGACCATTTCCATACGCATGGTTTCAAAGTTGAAGTCCGACGCAATCGGGTTCTGCATCCAGCCGTTAGCAACGAGGATCCACAGTGCTGACAGGTTGGAACCCAGCGCCACCAGCCAGGTCACCGCCATGTGCTGAACTTTGCCCAGACGATCCCAACCGAAGAAGAACAGACCTACAAAGGTAGATTCGAGGAAGAAGGCCATCAGACCTTCAATGGCCAGCGGCGCACCGAAGATATCGCCCACATAGTGAGAGTAGTAAGACCAGTTAGTCCCGAACTGGAACTCCATGGTCAGACCGGTTGCCACACCCAAAGCGAAGTTGATACCAAACAACTTGCCCCAGAATTTGGTCATATCTTTATAAATCTGTTTGCCGGAAAGGACGTAGACCGTTTCCATAATGGCCAGCAGGAACGCCATACCGAGCGTCAGTGGCACAAAAAGGAAGTGGTACATCGCGGTCAAGGCAAACTGTAAGCGCGACAGTTCGACTATATCTAACATCATGACTCCTTGCTCATCGCATGAAGACTCCGAGAGTGAACCCCGTTAGAAAGGGTCACACGCATGCCCCAATACACAAATTTATTTGCGTCTTATCGCCACCGCCGTTTCGCCAGGAATCAGGAAACGGTAGTCGTGAAAAGTTACAAACATGTTAACAAAACACCCAAATTGATCCCGTGATTATATTACGCCGCAAAACCCTTACAATAAATAGGTTTTTATTGAGATAAATTTGCAGTTTTCGACGGCGATCAATTTATAGCGAAAATACCGGTTTTCGGTCAATTTGATCCGCGACAATTTAACTCCATTTCATATTCTTTTCCAAGTTTTAAACATTGATTTAAATCAATTTTCATTTTAAATGTTAATTATGTTTATCTTGTTCACCTCTAGTAAATCCAAGGTTAACGATATGTTTTACAACAGTATCATCGGTTACTGAAAATGATAGTCGATTTATTTAATCCCGGAGCGGAATTTAATGAGCGGAAGAATAGCAGTCAAAACTGAGCCATAAACTGATAATGACGTGTAGCTCACAGATTTTTTTTATCAAGTCAGCACCCTATATTTTTTACTTATTTTATTTATCATTGATTTTACCTTTAATTAACACACCTGCGTAACTATCTCATTCTCAAGTAAATGCACTGCATAACAGCCCCCTCCTCTGCAGTCAGAACGACTTCCCCAGCCTCGCTATCGACAAAGCGCCCTTTTCCCCCTGACGATGTTCATCGGGTCGATTTACGCCCTCTTCGTACTCGCCAACAAAAATGAAATATAAAAATCACATATCGCCATTTTTTATCTTTAATATAACAATTTGATTTTTTGTATATATAAACGACTGTCTAAATTCCGTTATGCGGCTCACAAAACAATTTAAAGAATTGTATCCCTTACTTATTAAAAAAAAGACCAATTAACTAAAAACAAAATAAGACCTTGCTCACAAACATCACAACGCATTTATTAGACCCACGCTAAGCAACAATACCTCGGTGTAAAAATAAAAATATAACCATATGATATTTAACGACTTTAAAAACAAAAATCAAAAACGAGAGTTTTTCGAAAGATATTCTGAAAATAGATCAATTGCTTCCCCCCTACTAACCACAGACACTCCAGCCCTATTAACAGGCAGCCGGAATCAACGCTGCTAAATATTAAAAGTCGTTTTTATTTTAGACCATCAGCCCTACAGAGGATTACCCATGAAGAAATCAACACTTGTTATTGGCGTCATTGGTGCTGACTGCCATGCAGTAGGTAATAAAGTTCTGGACCGCGTTTTTACTGGCCATGATTTTCGCGTAATCAATCTGGGGGTGATGGTAAGCCAGGATGAATATATTGATGCCGCCATCGAAACCGGTGCTGACGCCATTGTCGTGTCATCCATTTACGGTCACGGCGATATCGACTGCCTGGGACTGCGCGAACGCTGCATCGAACGCGGTATTGGCGACATTCTCCTCTTCGTCGGCGGTAATCTGGTCGTCGGCAAACACGATTTTGCCGATATTGAAGCTAAATTCAAAGAGATGGGCTTTAACCGCGTCTTCGCTCCAAGCCACGATCTTGAAGATGTCTGCCAGCTCATGGCCAATGACATAAATCAGCGCCACGGCGTCGAGCAGCGCTGCCTGGAAGAGGCTATCTGATGCAGACCGTCTCTGTCGATATCGGCTCGACGTGGACCAAAGCAGCCCTCTTCGCGAAGGAGGGAGATGCATTAACGCTGGTTAACCACGTTCTGACCCCGACCACTACGCATCACCTGGCAGACGGTTTTTTTGCCAGCCTGAATCAGGTGCTAAACGTTGCCGATGCTCGTCCCCTGCTCAATAGCGGTGAAGTGACGCTAAAGTATTCCTCGTCGGCAAAAGGCGGTCTTGCCGTCGCTGCCATGGGGCTGGTGCCATCCATCACCCTGGAATCTGCAAAGGTGACCGCCCACTCGGCGGGGGCGAAAATCGCCCAGTACTACTCGTATAAACTCAACCGCCACGATATCGAGTCGCTGGAGGCCTCGCCGCCGGATATCCTGCTATTTACCGGCGGAACGGACGGCGGCGAAGAGAGCTACGGCCTGGCCAATGCCCATGCGCTGGCAGAGTCAACGCTCGACTGCGCCATTATCTACGCCGGAAATCGTGATATTCAGGACGACGTGCAGGCTATCCTGGGGCATAAAGATCTGACCACGGTGGACAACATTCTGCCCGACCTCGATCACCCGAATCCTTACGCTGCCCGCAAAGCAATTTGCGATGTGTTCTTGTCGCGTATCGTCAAAGGTAAAGGGCTGGACGTGATCGTCGGTGAAACCGGTGAAGAGCCGATGCCGACCCCGTGGACCGTTTATGAGCTGGTCAAAGCCATCAGCGACTACGACAGCGCATGGAAAGAGTTCATGCTGATCGACATGGGCGGCGCCACCACCGATGTCTATTCCGCCAGCGCGAACACCCTCTCACCCGATACCGTCCTGCACGGGGTTCCTGAACCGTTTGTTAAACGCACGGTAGAGGGCGATCTCGGAATGCGCGTCTCAGCGGTAGTGGTTGGCGAAAGCACTCATGAGCTGGTGAAGGTGGTCTTTGCTCAACAGCCGGAACGTCAGGAGGCCTTTTACGGCTATCTGCGCCATCTGGTCGCCCATCCCGATTATCTGCCGCAAGGCGCCGAAGAGACATTCTTCGACTCCCTGCTCGCCGGACTGTGCGTCGGCTACGCCAGCGAACGCCACGCGGGCACCAAAAAACAGGTTTGCACCTGCGTGGGCAACGTCGATTTACAGATGGGCCGCGACCTGACCACCGTACGCAAAGTCGTCGGTTCCGGCGGATGGCTCTCCCGCGCCAGCCAGTTCGACATCCATAGCTGGCTGAAGTACCGCGAGCTGGACGACGACGGCAGACGCATTCTCTTACCCACTCAGTTTGAATATTACCGCGATGCTAAAGGCCTGCTTCCTCTACTGGCAAACGTTGCCAGGCTCTACCCAGAACTTGCCGCCCGCACCAGCATTCAGTGTTTAACCCTATAAAATTTAAGGCAACGACGAATGGAACTCCGCAATAAAAAGCTAACCCATGATGAATTCATGACCGAGCGGCATCAGGTATTGCAGACCTGGCAGACCGGGAAAGATGTTGAGAAATTCGAAGATGGCGTGAAGTACCAGCAAACCATTCCTGAGAAAAAACGCTTTTCTCACGCCCTGCTGAAAGCCGATCAGGAAGGGAAAACCTTGAGCCAGCCGCGCGCGGGCGTAGCACTCATGGATGAGCACATCGAACTGCTTAAAACGCTGCAGGTAGAGTGCGACCTGCTGCCCAGCACCATTGATGCCTATACCCGTCTGAACCGTTATGAAGAGGCGGCGATTGGGATTCAAAAATCCATCGAAGCGGGAACGTCCAAACTGAACGGCCTGCCGGTGGTCAACCACGGCGTCGCTGAATGCCGTAGAATGACCGAGTCGCTGGAAAAACCGGTTCAGGTGCGCCACGGCACGCCGGATGCGCGTCTGTTAGCTGAAATATCAATGGCCAGCGGCTTTACCAGCTACGAAGGCGGCGGTATCTCCTATAACATCCCTTACGCCAAGCGCGTCACCCTGGAAAAATCAATTCGTGACTGGCAGTACTGCGACCGCCTGATGGGCCTGTATGAAGAACACGGCATCCGCATTAACCGCGAGCCGTTTGGCCCACTGACCGGCACGCTGATCCCACCGTTTATGTCCCACTCGGTGGCGATTATCGAAGGTCTGCTGGCGCTGGAACAGGGCGTGAAATCCATCACCGTCGGCTACGGCCAGGTCGGTAGCCTGACGCAGGATATCGCGGCGATTCAATCCCTGCGCGAACTGTCGCACGAATACTTCGGCAATTACGGCTTCGACGATTATGAGCTGAGTACCGTCTTCCACCAGTGGATGGGCGGCTTCCCGGAAGATGAATCGAAAGCGTTCGCCATTATCTCCTGGGGCGCGGCGGTGGCCGGTATGTCCGGCGCGACCAAAGTGATTACCAAGAGCCCGCACGAAGCCTTCGGCATTCCGACCGCCGCAGCAAACGCCCAGGGTCTGAGAGCCTCGCGCCAGATGCTCAACATGGTCAGCGACCAGAAATTTCCGCCATGCGCTGCCGTTGAACAGGAAGTAGACCTGATCAAGAGCGAAGTTCGCGCCGTACTGAAGAGAGTTTTCGAACTGGGCAACGGCGATATCGCTCGCGGCACGGTACTGGCTTTCGAAGCCGGCGTGCTGGATGTGCCTTTCGCTCCGGCCTCTTGTAACGCGGGCAAAATCCTGCCGGTTCGCGATAACTCAGGCGCCATTCGCGTGCTTGAAGCCGGCGCGGTTCCGCTGCCAAAAGACATTCTCGCCCTGCACCATGATTACGTCGCCGAGCGTGCGAATTTCGAAGGACGCAAGCCTTCATTCCAGATGGTTGTTGATGACATCAACGCTGTATCCCACAGTAAATTAATAGGAAGACCATAATGAAAATTAAACAGGCCCTTTTTACCGCTGGCTACTCTTCATTCTATTTTGACGACCAGCAGGCGATTAAAAATGGCGCGGGTCATGATGGATTCATGTATACCGGCGCGCCGGTTACCCCGGGCTTTACGTCGGTGCGCCAGGCGGGCGAGTGCGTCTCGGTACAGCTGATTCTGGAAAATGGCGCGGTGGCAGTCGGTGATTGCGCCGCCGTACAGTACTCCGGCGCGGGCGGCCGCGATCCGCTGTTCCTGGCGGAAAACTTTATCCCGTTCCTCAATGATCATATCAAACCGCTGCTCGAAGGCCGCGATGTCGATGCGTTCCTGCCGAACGCCCGCTTCTTCGACAAGCTGCGTATCGACGGCAATCTGCTGCATACCGCCGTCCGCTACGGCCTGTCTCAGGCGCTGCTCGACGCCACCGCGCTGGCAAGCGGTCGCCTGAAGGCGGAAGTGGTTTGCGACGAGTGGCAGCTGCCGTGCATCCCGGAAGCGATTCCTTTATTTGGTCAGAGCGGCGATGACCGCTACATCGCCGTCGACAAGATGATCCTCAAAGGCGTGGACGTGCTGCCGCACGCGCTGATCAACAATGTGGAAGAGAAGCTGGGCTTTAAAGGCGAAAAATTGCGTGAGTATGTGCGCTGGTTGTCCGACCGAATCCTCAGCCTGCGTACCAGCCCACGCTATCACCCGACGCTGCACATTGATGTCTACGGCACCATCGGTCTGATCTTCGATATGGACCCGGTGCGCTGCGCCGACTATATCGCCAGCCTGGAGAAAGAAGCGCAAGGTCTGCCGCTCTATATAGAAGGCCCGGTAGATGCCGGTAACAAACCGGATCAGATCCGTATGCTGACCGCCATCACTAAAGAGCTGACTCGTCTGGGTTCCGGCGTGAAGATTGTCGCCGACGAATGGTGCAATACCTATCAGGACATCGTTGATTTCACCGATGCCGGTAGCTGCCACATGGTGCAGATAAAAACCCCGGATCTTGGCGGTATTCACAACATCGTGGACGCGGTGCTGTACTGCAACAAACACGCGATGGAAGCCTATCAGGGCGGTACCTGCAACGAAACCGAGATCAGCGCCCGCACCTGCGTACACGTCGCGCTGGCCGCACGTCCTATGCGCATGCTGATCAAACCAGGCATGGGCTTCGATGAAGGTCTCAACATCGTGTTTAACGAAATGAACCGCACCATCGCGCTGTTGCAGACTAAGGATTAAGAGATGGCTCGTACATTTAAGATCTTATCGCCTACGGCTATTCTGGGTTATGGCTTCCCGGAAGAGAGTTTTCGTAAAGCCATGGAAGAGTCGCCAGATCTTATCGCCGTTGACGCAGGTTCATCCGATCCCGGCCCCCACTACCTGGGGGCAGGTAAACCCTTTACCGACAGGGCCGGAGTGAAACGCGATCTGCGCTATATGATCGTCGCTGGCGTGAAAAACAACATTCCAGTCGTCATTGGCACCGCCGGCGGTTCTGGCGCGGCCCCGCATCTGGAGTGGTGTCGTCAGATAATCCATGAGATTGCGCAGGAAGAAAAACTGTCTTTCTCGATGGCGCTAATCCCATCTGATGTTGATAAAGAAGTTGTTCATCAGGCGCTGGATAACGGCAAAATTACCGCGCTGGATTTTGTTCCGGAACTGACTCACGAGGCTATCGAAGAGAGCACCTACATCGTCGCGCAGATGGGGATCGAACCTTTCCAGCGGGCGCTGAAAGCCGGTGCGCAGGTGGTTTTAGGTGGACGCGCTTACGATCCGGCCTGCTTTGCCGCCCTGCCAATTATGCAGGGTTTCGATGAAGGGCTGGCGCTGCACTGCGGCAAGATCCTTGAATGTGCGGCCATTGCCGCCACGCCGGGTTCCGGTTCCGACTGCGCCATGGGGATTATCGACGACCACGGCTTTACGCTGAAAGCGTTCAATCCAAAGCGTAAGTTCACCGAAACCTCCGCGGCGGCGCATACCTTGTATGAGAAGTCCGATCCGTACTTTCTGCCGGGCCCTGGCGGTGTGCTGAACCTGAAAGGGTGTACCTTCAAAGCCGTCAACGAGGGCGAAGTCTACGTCAGCGGTTCACGTCACGAAGAAACACCGTTCGCACTGAAGCTGGAAGGTGCTCGTCAGGTCGGCTTCCGCTGCCTGACCATTGCCGGAACGCGCGACCCGATCATGATTGCCGGGATCGATAACATTCTCGAAGAGGTACAAGCCAGCGTGGCGCGCAACCTCTCGCTGACTGACGACAGTATCCGCATGACGTTCCACCTGTACGGTAAGAACGGCGTGATGGGCAACCATGAGCCGATGAAAACCGCCGGACACGAGCTAGGGATTTTGCTGGATGTGGTCGCGCCAACTCAGGATATCGCCAATAGCGTCTGTTCGCTGGTGCGCTCTACCCTGCTGCACTACGGCTATGAAAATCGCATTGCAACTGCGGGCAACCTCGCCTTCCCGTTCTCGCCGTCTGATATTCAAAGCGGGCCGGTGTATGAGTTCTCTATCTATCACCTGATTGAAGCCAGCGACGCGCTGCGTTTTGATTTCCACATTGAACAGGTGACGCCAGAAGGAGTTCAGGCATGAAACAATCCATATGCTCGCTGGCGCAGGTCATTCGTTCCAAAAACGCCGGACCGTACGAACTGGTTTTAGATATTTTATTTAAAACCCAGGAAGATTATCAGCGGGTAAAACGTTCGGAACAATTAACGCCGCAGCTTATTGCTGGATTATATAACGTAAAGCCTGATTTTATTCATCGCATTGTGTGGTTTGATCCGGCTAATGCGGTAAAAATCGTCATGCCTCGCGATATTATTTCCGGCAACGTCGGTGACAATGATGTATATGGCGCGCAGCAGCACGCCCCATTATTAAGTATTGAGTTCGATCTGTAGAAAAAAACACAATAACAGCCATTGGAGCACCGAATTCAGCTGTATCACCGTGCTTCGAATTATCCATGCGGTTGGTCACAACAGGCGTGCGCCTGAGCTGCTGTGCTGGCTCAGGCGCACGTCACCCTACACCAAATCCAACCTTTATCCGATGGAGTCACAATGAAGAAAATTAGTTTAACCAAAATGATCATATTAGGCCTGATACTCGGCATGATTGCCGGGGTGGCTATTAATAATATGGCCTCGGCTGATACAGCAAAGTCGTACGCGCAGGATATTTCCATTTTTACCACCATATTTTTACGCATGGTAAAAATGATCATCGCCCCGTTGGTTATTTCTACTCTGGTCGTCGGTATTGCCAAAATGGGCGATGCGAAAACGCTCGGGCGTATATTCTCTAAAACCTTTTTCCTGTTTATTTGTGCTTCCCTACTGTCGATTGCGCTGGGTCTGGTGATCGTCAATATGTTCCAGCCGGGTGCAGGCATCAACTTCGTGGCCCACGACGCCGGAGCCGTCGCGGCCGTGCAGTCAGAACCGTTCACGCTGAAAGTGTTTATCTCTCATGCGGTGCCCACCAGCATCGTTGATGCGATGGCGCGTAACGAAATCCTGCAAATTGTCGTGTTCTCAATCTTCCTTGGCTGCAGCCTGGCGGCAATCGGCGAAAAAGCCGAGCCGATCGTGAAGGTACTCGACTCGCTGGTCCACGTAATGTTGAAGCTGACTGGCTACGTCATGCTGTTTGCGCCACTGACCGTTTTCGCCGCTATCTCCGGGCTGATTGCCGAACGTGGCCTGGGCGTGATGGTCAGCGCCGGGATCTTTATGGGTGAGTTCTACCTGACTCTGGGTATGCTGTGGGCGATCCTGATTGGCCTGTCGACGATGATTGTCGGTCCGTGCATTGGCCGTCTGACCAAAGCGATCCTCGAACCCGCGCTGTTGGCCTTCACCACATCCAGCTCAGAAGCCGCCTTCCCTGGCACGCTGGATAAGCTGGAAAAATTTGGCGTCTCTTCCAAAATTGCCAGCTTCGTTCTGCCGATTGGCTACTCCTTTAACCTCGTCGGCTCGATGGCCTACTGCTCGTTTGCCACGGTGTTTATCGCCCAAGCTTGTAATGTCCATCTCGGGATGGGCGAGCAGATCACCATGCTGCTGATCCTGATGCTGACCTCGAAGGGAATGGCGGGCGTGCCGCGCGCCTCAATGGTGGTTATCGCCGCCACCCTGAACCAGTTCAACATTCCGGAAGCCGGTCTGATCCTGTTGATGGGCGTCGATCCGTTCCTCGATATGGGCCGTTCTGCCACCAACGTCATGAGTAACGCCATGGGTGCAGCCATTGTTGGCCGTTGGGAAGGCGAACACTTCGGTGAAGGCTGTCGTGGCAAAGCGCCAGCCAAAACGCCGGAGCATGAACGTCCTGCGACCGAACCTTCAGAAGTTGCTCTGTCCTGACAACGAACCGTAGGCCGGATAAGACGCGCTAGCGTCGCCATCCGGCAATTATGCCACGTCAATGCCGGATGGCGGCGTGAACGCCTGATCCGGCCTACAGGATATTTCCGGTCTGGGTTCTCCCAACCACACCAACAGGGTTGCACCATGAATGTAAAATTTCTCAGCACGTGCATCTTAACTGCCAGCTTACTGTTTAGCGCCACGACACTGGCGCAGAACGCGCCGGATTACGCCAGTATTATCGAACAGGCGCACCAGAAATATAAAAGTAACCACGACGGTAAAGTCGCCAACTACATCCCTGCCCTGGCGACCTACAGTCCTGACAATTTCGCCATCACCCTTGCCACGGTCGACGGCAAAATTTATCAGGTCGGCGACGTGAAAAAAGCGTTTCCGATGGAGTCCCTGAGCAAAGTCTTCACGCTGGCACTGGCGATGGAGCAGCGCGGGCCGCAGGAGGTTTTAGATAAACTCGGTGCCAATGCCACCGGCCTGCCCTTCAACTCCGGCTTAGCGGTGGAATTAACCAAAGGGGCCCCTGAGAATCCGTTAGTCAATGCAGGAGCCATGAGCACCGTCAGCCTGGTTGAAGCAAAAGACAAAACCGATCGCTGGAATAAAATCCTCAACAATCTCAACGCCTGGGCCGATGCCTCACTCACCGTTAACGAGCCGGTATTCAAATCCGAAATGGAAACTAACCAGCATAACCAGGCGCTGGCGATGCTGATGAACTCTTATAACAGCTTCTATGGCGATACCCAGGAAGCCGTCGAAATTTATACCCGCCAGTGCTCGGTGGATATCACCGTTGAGCAGCTCGCCAAAATGGGGGCCGTACTCGCCAATAAAGGCCAATCCCCCTTCAACGGCAAGCAGTTGCTAAATGAAAACTATGTCCCGCAGGTGCTGGCAGAAATGGCCATCGCTGGACTATATGACGGCAGCGGCAAATGGCTGTACACCGTGGGCATCCCGGCGAAATCCGGCGTTGGCGGCGGAATGGTTGCCGTGGTGCCAGGACAATACGCCATTGCGGTCTACTCTCCCCCGCTGGATGAAGCCGGTAACAGCGTTCGCGCCCAGCAGACCATCGAATATGTCGCCCATGCGACCCAGGCCAATCTCTTTTTAGCAAAATAGTGAGACGTAAAATGTCTAAACCCTTTGTCTGGCAGGAACTCTTTGTTCAAAGCAAAGATAATACAGAGTATGAATTACTGAGCAGTCAATACGTTACGGTGACGGAGTTAGATGGGGAAGAAGTCATCAAAGTCGCGCCAGAGGCGTTAACTCTGTTATCTCAGCAGGCGTTTTATGAGGCTTCATTTTTCCTGCGCAGCGGGCATTTAAAACAGATTGCCAGCATTTTGCGCGACCCGCAGGCCAGCAGTAACGATAAGTACGTCGCTCTCCAGCTGCTGCGCAATGCCGAAGTCTCAGCCAAAGGCGTGCTGCCAAACTGCCAGGACACCGGCACCGCAACCATTGTGGCGAGTAAAGGCCAGAACGTCTGGACCGGTTGCGACGATGCCGAAGCCTTAAGCAAGGGCATCTACACCACGTTTCAGGAAAACAATCTTCGCTACTCGCAAAACGCGCCGCTGGATATGTACACCGAAGTGAATACCCATACCAACCTGCCCGCGCAGATTGACATCAGCGCTACGCCAGGCAGCGAATATCGCTTCCTGTTCGTCAATAAAGGCGGTGGCTCGGCCAACAAAGCGGCGCTATTTCAGGAAACCAAATCGATTCTACAGCCGGAGAAACTCACCGCTTTCCTGACCGAAAAAATGAAATCGCTGGGCACCGCCGCCTGTCCGCCGTATCACATCGCTTTTGTTGTGGGCGGCCTCTCCGCCGACCAGGCGCTGAAGGTGGCAAAGCTGGCCTCAACGAAATACTACGATAACCTGCCCACCGAAGGGAACGAATTAGGCCAGGCGTTTCGTGATACCGCGATGGAAACCACGTTGCTCAACGCCAGCCGCGAATTCGGCATCGGCGCGCAGTTTGGCGGTAAATACTTCGCCCACGATATTCGCGTCATTCGCCTGCCGCGTCACGGCGGCTCCTGTCCGATCGCCATGGCTCTCTCCTGCTCCGCCGACCGTAATATCAAAGCGAAAATCAACAAGCACGGCATCTGGCTGGAGAAACTGGAACATAACCCGGGTAAATTTATTCCCGAATCCTGCCGCGTGGAAAACAGCGGCCAAACCGTACAGCTCAACCTGAACCGACCGCTGCATGAGATCCTGCGCAACATGTCTACCCTGCCGGTCGGTACCCGATTGTCGCTGAGCGGGCCAATTGTCGTCGCCCGCGATATCGCCCATGCCAAGATCAAAGAACGTCTGGATAACGGCGAGCCGATGCCGGAATACATGAAAAACCATATCGTCTATTACGCAGGCCCGGCGAAAACCCCGGACAATCAGGCCTGCGGATCAATGGGGCCCACTACCGGCGGACGTATGGACGGTTATGTCGATGCTTTCCAGGCGGCGGGCGGCAGCCTGATCATGCTCTCCAAAGGTAACCGCAGCCAGCAGGTGACCGACGCCTGCCAAAAACATCGGGGATTTAACCTCGGCAGCATTGGCGGTGCGGCGGCCCTGCTGACGCAGCAGTATATCAAGAGCCTGCATTGCCTTGAGTATCCCGAACTGGGGATGGAAGCGGTGTGGATGATGGAAGTTGAAAATCTGCCCGCCTTTGTGCTGGTGGATGACAAAGGGAATAACTTCTTCAGCCAGTTTGAGCAGCAGCATCGCTGCGCAACCTGTCCGGCCGGACATTAAGGAGCGAATATGCAAGCGCGAGGAAATACCGACCGCCACCGCCTGCGCCAGCAGAAGCTGAAAGAGCAGGTCGATACCCGAGTGGCGGCGGCGACGGAGAAAAAAGGCGTTCTGATCGTCTTCACCGGAAACGGCAAAGGCAAGTCCACCGCCGCCTTTGGTACCGCGACGCGCGCCGTCGGGCACGGCAAAATCGTCGGCGTCGCGCAGTTTATTAAAGGCCAGTGGGATAACGGTGAATACAACACGCTGCATCCGCTGGGCGTGGAATTTCACATTATGGGCACCGGCTTTACCTGGGAAACGCAAAACCGGGAGGCCGATATTCAGGCGGCAACGGCGGTATGGCAGGAGAGCAAGCGCATGCTGGCCGACCCGCACTACGATCTGTTGGTC
Organism: Klebsiella sp. RHBSTW-00215; assembly: GCF_014103785.1. NCBI lineage: Bacteria > Pseudomonadati > Pseudomonadota > Gammaproteobacteria > Enterobacterales > Enterobacteriaceae > Klebsiella > Klebsiella sp. RHBSTW-00215. Next base: position 3,434,875 of record NZ_JABXQS010000001.1, on the reverse strand, counting down.
CTGGATGAGCTCACCTATATGCTGGCGTATCACTATCTGGATACAGAGGAGGTGATTGCCGCAATCGTGGATCGTCCGCCACAGCAGAGCGTGATTATCACCGGACGCGGCTGTCACGCCCGATTGCTGGATCTTGCCGATACGGTGAGTGAACTTCGCCCGGTGAAGCACGCGTTTGATAGCGGTATTCAGGCACAAGTGGGCATCGACTGGTAGTTTTATCCGATTCGCTTTTCTCCCGGCTCGCGCTGCGCTTAGCCGGGCTACGGGCCCACTGCCGTCTGCGGGCCGGTAGCCCGGACAGGCGCGTCAAGCGCCGCCTCCGGGAAATATGCCAAACCTGATACGTCTGCGCTGCTTCGTCCCGGTGGCGCTGCGCTGACCGGGCTACAGGTTCACCGCCGTCTGTGAGCAGGTAGCCTGAACCGGTGCCATCAAGTAGCCGACACCAGCGATTTATGCAATAACCAGTCGCGGAATACCTGTAAATGCCGGGATTCCGCTTTATCTTCCTGCCACGTCATAATAAAACGATTTCCGGTGCGAATCGGCACATCGCAAGGAATCACCATCTCGCCGCTATCGAGATCGTGCTGAATGGCAAAGCGCGGTAGCAGCGCCACCCCCAGATTCGAACGCACCGCCGCAATCAGCATCGATAGCAGGTCAAAACGCGGGCCGATATTAATCTGCGCGCTGGTGATATTCGACAACGCGAACCACTCCTGCCAGCCGTGAATGCGTGTGCTTTGATGCAGCAGCGGAAATTCACCCAGCAATTCCTCGACCGCCAGCTTTTGACCAGGGTCTGATAGTAGCCCGCAGCCGCATACCGGCAGGATCTCCTCTTCGAATAAGTACTCAACCTCCGTCCACGGCGAGCAAAAATCCTCGCGCATGATGGCGGCATCGTACTCACGGCTGAGAAAATCGCCAATATTAGCCAGCGAATGAATATTGACGATAATACCCGGGTTTAATTTATTAAACTCACGCAGATTAGGGATTAACCAGTGGGTGCTAAAGGTGGGGTTCACTGCCAGTTCAAGAACCTGCACCGTCGGCTGCCAGGTCATAATTGAATTGGTATCACGCTCCAGCTTGTTAAGCGTTTCCTTAACGATGGTCAAATAATGCTTGCCCGCCGCATTTAAAAAAATCCTTTTTTTCGCATGATTAAATAATGACGTATGGAGGAAATCCTCCAGCGCCGTGACTTGTCTGAACACGGCGCTTTGTGTTAAAGCTAACTCTTCCGCTGCTCGGGTATAGCTTTCATGGCGAGCCACAACTTCAAAGGTCACCAGCAATTCAGTTTTGGGGATTTTTCCTCTCATAACGTCTTCCATTTACGGCGTGCAAAAATTGTTTAAAGAATAAAAAAAGCGCGCAAGGACATCAGGTTATCCCCGAGAGTTATATTTTATTATCGCGTCAGATGTCATTGATCTATTCCATGATTAATGCATATTAGTAGTGATCAAATAATAACCAATAATACCCAGACATCTCAATAAACACAATTTAAACAGGGTGTCTGACCCGCAAATAGCGTCAATAAGTTGTCAATATTTTTTCACGTTAACTTGTTTATTATCGAAGTCATCCTGAGGGGGGAAAAAATTAATTTTCAGCTACCAGCTATAAATTAAAATTTTCAGCGACCGGGGACACATTATGAGTGCTTCAGGAAAAATCTGTCTTACCTTTATCCTGCCCCGGTATGGGCTATGACGATGACGAGAGAGACTGCTGGCGGAACGATTGTGGCGTAGTGCGATGTGCCATGCGGAACACTCGACAAAAGTAGCTGGTTTGTGCGTACTGAAGCTTTCGGGCGACGCCATCTATCGAATACGCAGGATCGCCAAGCAGTTCCCCGGCTCGCTGCATTCTCTTCTGGCTCACCCAGACTTTGAAATTCACCCCCTGCTGCTTTTTAAAAAAGCGACTAAAGTAATTGGCGCTCAGGCAAACATGTGCCGCTACCGATTCGAGAGACAACTCATCATATAAATGCTCATCAATATAACGTAGGGCAGAGGCCATTTTTATTTCATGCGGTGCACGTTGCGTATAATAAAAATCACTATTTCGGCGAGATTGCTTATTCGCGATCGCTTTTATCCCCTCAACCGGCGTGACGTTATTCACAATAAAATGAAGTAATCTTTCTGCCGCCAATCGATGACTATTGTCGGTGGCCTTACTGTGGTCACAAATAATATATCCCCACATTTTTTCAAAACACATGAGGGGCAGTGAAAAGAAATTTAACCCTGCATAGCGGTCAGGCAATCGCTCCCCGCGGGTATCAATCACCACGGCGACCAGACCGGTTGCACGAGAAAAGGTCGTTGCCAACGAAGAGAAAAACCGGTGTTCATCATCCCTGTCTCTTTGCTGCACATTATTCTCCAGTAGCCTGATAGTCAGCCGCTAATATGCAGAATTTAGCGCATCAAAAGAATGACCTTAAACGCAAAAAATAATCTCATTTTCGCAGATGAATATGATCAAAATGCATGATCAACCCAATGTTCATGCAAACGTCCCTAAACAACCCTTCTCAAACTTTAACGAATATTCACAGAATGTTGTGAGCATGATTCTGTCACCGAAGAAGCAATAACTATTATATTTCAAATGATTACATATTTTTAATACATTTACATGATGTTCTTGTTTGTGAGAATCATCATGTGAATGTGAAAGCGACTACTGAATAATATGCTCAATCAGTAAACAATTTGAACGGAGTGGAGTCATGGCCGTCACAACAGGGGTTATCGCCGACGATTTTACCGGCGCAACGGATATCGCAAGTTTTATGGCACAACAGGGCTGGCGAGTCGCGCTATTGCCCGGAATGCCCGACCTTACGCAGCAGTGGAACGAAGAAGTTGATGCCATTGTTATCTCGCTGAAAAGCCGCTCTCTGCCCGCAGAGCAGGCCGTCGCCCAATCGCTGGCTTGCGCCCGGTGGCTAAAACAAAACGCAGGCGTCAGGCAAGTCTATTTCAAATACTGCTCAACGTTTGACTCCACACCACACGGCAATATTGGCCCGGTGAGCGATGCCCTGATGGAAGCAATGCAGCTCCCGCTTATCGTTCATTGCCCCGCTCTGCCGCAAAACGGACGCACGGTGGTGCACGGTCATCTGTTTGTCAACGGTGTTCTATTGAACGAGTCCGGCATGGAAAAGCATCCGCTTAATCCGATGACCGATGCCAATTTGTCACGCCTGCTGTCCGCGCAAACGCCAAACGCCGTTGGCAATATTGATCTCAATACCATTCGCAGCGGTGTGCAAGCAGTCACTTACACGCTGACCAGCCTTAAAGCTGAAGGAAAACGCCACGTGATTGTCGATACGCTGGACGAAGCCGATCTCCACACGCTAGCCCAGGCGCTGCACGACTCTCCCTTGTTAGCCGGAGGTTCCGGGCTCGGCGGCGCGCTGGCCGCCAACGCTGGTGCTCAGCAGACATCGCCACCACAGGACTTTCCGCGCCCCGTCAAAGCGGTGGTCTTTTCCGGGAGCTGTTCGGCGATGAGCAACCGTCAGGTCAATCGCTATAAAACGGCAGCGGCCTCTTGTTTGCTCGACGTAGCACGTTGCCTGTCGGACGCCGAACGCTATACCGATGAGCTATCGCAGTGGGCCATGTCGCATATCAGCGACCCACATGCGCCGCTGATTTACGCCACCCAGCCACCTGATGCGCTAAAACGCATTCAGCAAGAGTATGGCGAGCAGCCCGCCAGCCAGGCGATTGAACATACGTTTGCCCGGCTGAGCGCGAAGCTCCAGGCCGCAGGCGTGAACACCTTTATTGTTGCTGGTGGCGAGACATCCGGCACCATCGTGGAAGCGCTACAGGTAACGCGACTGTCCGTCGGCAAGGCCATCGCCCCGGGGGTTCCATGGGTCTTCTCCGCCGAACTGGCGCTGGCGTTGAAGTCAGGCAATTTTGGCGACGAAGATTTCTTTTTTACCGCCCAGGAGTACACATCATGAGCCAGGTGAGTGAGCAACAACTTCGCGAGCAGCTCGTCCATTATGGTCGCTCTCTATTTATGCGCGGCTACAGCAGCGGCGGTTCCGGCAACCTGAGCGTTAAGCTCGCGGATGGCGGTTATCTGGTCACCCCAACCAACTCCTGTCTGGGAGAACTTGACGCCGCAACGCTGAGCAAACTGGATGCCAACGGCGTGCATCTCAGCGGCGACAAACCGTCGAAAGAGGTGCCGATGCATTTGGCATGGTATCGCCACCGTCCCTCCTGCGGAGCAGTGGTTCATCTGCATTCGCCGTGGTTGACCGCGCTCTCTTGTCTGCCATGTGAAACACCGGAAAACTGCCTGCCGCCGCTAACGCCATACTACGTGATGCGCGTCGGAAAATTACCGCTGCTGCCCTACTTCAAACCTGGACATGAAGGCATTGCCAGCGCGCTTAGCGAAATCGCCGCTGACCACACGGCGGCGCTGCTGGCCAACCACGGCCCGGTCGTCAGCGGTCGCTCGCTGCGCGAAGCGGTATTTAACGCCGAGGAGCTGGAAGACAGCGCCCGCATCTGGTTGACCTTAAAACCGCTCGGTTACGTACCGCTTTCAGAAGAAGCGGTAGCCGAACTCGAACAATCCCGGCGAGCGTGAGATGAGATGATGATCCCCGAACAACGACGTGACTTTATCTATCGCTACGTTCATGAAAAAAACGTCGCCTCATTTAATGAGCTGGCGGACTTGATGAGCGTGTCGCATATGACCGTGCGCCGCGATATTCAACTGCTGGAAGAAGAAGGCAAAGTTATCTCGATTAACGGCGGCGTGAAGCTCAATAACCTGCTGAAGTCCGAGCTGCCGTGGCGGGAAAAGGCGGAACTGCATCATGAGGTAAAACGCAAAATGGGTCAGCTTGCCGCCATGCTGATTGAACCGGGGCAAACGCTGTATCTGGATGCCGGAACCTCGCTGTTCGAAGTAGCGAAAGCGGTGGCCGCCAGCCACTGTTTTAACCTGACCGTGGTGACGAACGACTTCTCCATCAGCCACTACCTGATGGACATGCCGCATATCACCCTCTATCACACAGGCGGTCTGGTGGATCAGCGCAACCGCTCAAGCCTTGGCAAAAGTGCGGCCAGCTTTTTACGCACCATTAATATCGACGTGGCGTTTCTCAGCTCATCGTCGTGGGATACCGAGCGCGGCATGTCGACCCCCAGCGAAGGCATAGCCTCGGTCAAAGAGGCGGTGCTCACCGTTTCCCGCCGCCGGGTACTGGTCTGCGACAGCAGTAAATTTGGCAAGTACGGGATGTTCCATATCTGCGGTCTGGATCAGCTAACCGATATTATTTCTGACAATCAGCTGCCGGATGACGCGCAACAAGCCATCGCCAATCAGGGGGTAAAACTGCACCTGGTCGATAGCCGGGAGGGGAAACATCATGCTGAAATTAGCGGCTAACCTTGACTGGTTGTTTACTGAATTGCCAATAGCAGCACGCTTTCAGGCGGCAAAAGACGCGGGTTTTCGCGGCGTGGAGGGGCTGTTTCTCTGGCAGCATCCGCTGGAGACGTTGCTGGTAGCTCAAGGGCAAACCAGCCTGCCGGTAGTGCTAATGAACGCCCCGGCAGGCCACTGGCAGCAGGGTGAACGGGGGCTGGCGGCGTTACCGGGCCGCGATGAGGAGTTTCGCTACAGCCTGAATATGGCCCGGGAATATGCCACAGCGTTAGGCTGCCGCCGGGTTCACGTGATGTCGGGCCTGCGCTGTGATGATCTTACCCTCAACGCTCAGCGCACTCTTCTGATCGCCAGATTGCGCAGCGCCTGTGATGTAATGGCGGAAACGGGAATTGACGTACTGATTGAGCCATTAAATCCGCAGGATATGCCGGGCTATATGATTGATAACTTCCCACTGGCCGAATCCATTATTCGCGAGGTCGGCCGGAAAAACATCGGCTTGCAGTTTGATATTTACCACTGCCAGAAAATTCACGGCGATGTGGTAAAAAATATTGAATGTTATTTCCCATTGATAAAACACTTTCAGATTGCCTCTGTTCCTTATCGTCATGAACCAGGAACGGGAGAATTAAATGAAAAGTGGATTTTCGATTTTATTGCACAACTGAATTATCAGGACTGGATCGGCTGTGAATATCAGCCGTCAACATCAGGACCTGAATCATTACGCTGGATAACGCCTTACCTATAATTTTAATATTGCTATCTCTGTACCGGAGGAATATATGTCGGATACCGTTATTATCTCGCTGGCGCCCGTGGCCGCGGATTGCCCCAGAGTGATACCTGAAGAACTGGCGCAGGAAATACTCGCCAGCGTAGAACACGGCGCGGCCATTGTTCATTTACACGTTCGCGATCAACAGGGACACCTGACCCCGGACACCCGCGATTTTCAGGCGACCATCGACTGCGTGATGCGCCACTCAGACCTGATTATTCAGGCCTCAACCGGCGGTGTTTCAGCGATGTCCATCGCTGAACGCTGCGCCCCGCTGACCTGCCCCGGCGTGGAAATGGCCTCGCTGAACGTCGGCTCCGTCAATCTCGGCGATGTGGTCTATTTTAATCCCGGTCCGGATGTCGAATATTGCTCCCGGCAAATTACCGCGCGCAATATTATTCCGGAATTTGAAATTTTCGAAATTGGCATGATTAATAACATCCTCGCACTGCAAGATAATATTAAATTTAAACAGCCGATGTTATTTAATATCGTCCTGGGACATCGCGGCAGCACCCCTGCCACCGTTGATGCCTTAATTGCTCTGCGCAGTATGATCCCGCGCGATGCGTTATGGGGAATTACCCATTTCGGCAGAAAGAACTTCGATATTATTGCCGCTGCGGTTGGCATGGGTGCCAGCGAAGTGCGTATCGGTTTTGAAGACAGTTATTATTTAAGCGCTGAAGAACGCGCTGAACATAATTACCAGCAGGTCGCCAAACTTGCCACGTTGATTCGTAGCATGGATAAAAAAGTCGCCACGCCAGAAATCGCGCGGCAAATGTTAGCCATTCCGCCCCGGCAGCAATAACGAGGAAGGACATTTCATTATGACTATGACGAGCGTTATACATAAAGCCGGGCTCGGCGTCAGCATCGCAGGTATCGCGCTGGCGGCGATTGGCGCGATGATGCAATCTCCCGCTCTCTGGCAGCCCGGACTGGTGATGTTCACTGCCGGGTTTGCGGCAGGCGCGGGTTACTGGCCGGGTTTGCGCAGCTATCAATTTACGTTGTGGATCATCGCCGGTTTTGTCGCCGCGATGACATGGTCTACAGACCTGATCGTCTGGGGCGGTTTCAATATCACCCATAAATGGATCGTGTTTTTGGTTATCCAGGCCACCATGTTCAGCATGGGCACCAAGTTGACGATCCAGGATTTTATCGACGTCGCCAAAATGCCGTGGGCGGTATTTATCGGCACCTTCTGCCACTTCGTGATCATGCCGCTACTTGGCCTGAGCATTACCCTGATCTTTGATTTTCCGCCTGAAGTGGCGGTGGGTATTCTGCTGATCGGCGCCTGTCCGAGCGGCCTCTCTTCGACGGTAATGGTGTATATCGCTAACGCCAACCTGGCGCTGGCCGTTTCCATCGCCGCGGTTTCGACGCTGGCGGCAACAGTGATGACGCCGCTATGGGTGAATTTGCTGGCCGGTTCCATGATCGATATTCAGCTCACCGCGATGGTGATGGACGTGGTGAAAATCGTGCTCATCCCTATCGGCGCGGCGATTTTACATGACTACCTGAAAACATACGCTGGCGTACGCGGCCGTCGAACCGTGCAGATTCTGGCCGGGATTGGCGCTCTGTGGCTGCTGTATATGAGCGCCGGTGGCTGGGACGCACAATTCGGCTCCGCCAGCGCAGAAGCGCAAATGTACGCGGTGGTGCTGAATTTTGTCGCAGGCGGTCTCGTCTGGGCGCTGTTCTACAACTGGCTGTACGGTCGCGTCGAGAGCATTAAGAAGATTATGCCGACCATCTCAATGATCGGGATTATTTTCTTCACGACTACTGCCGCTGCCGCAGGGCGCGACAACCTGGTGCAGGTCGGCTTCCTGCTCTGCTTCGCCATGCTGATGCATAACCTCGGCGGCTTCCTGATTGGCTACCTGATGAGCCGCTGGATCTTCCGCATGGATGTACAGTCCGCCCGCACCGTGGCCTTTGAAGTCGGCCTGCAAAACGGCGGCATGGCGTCAGGGCTTGCCGCAGCCATGGGCAAACTGGCGACCGTCGGCCTTGCCTCGGCGGTAATGACCCCGCTTGGCAACGTCAGCGGCTCGCTGCTCGCCAACTACTGGCGCAAAAAAGATGCCCGCCAGGCACAGGCGGCGGCCGCTCAACAGACACATCAGCCCGTTTCTGAACATCTTTCAAAAGGATAATTCATGATGACTACTCTGACCTTACAGCAAGCAATACGTGCCGTGGAGAGTGCGCTCACCCTCGCCGAAAATCGTTACGCAAATCGCCCGCTAAGCGTGGCGGTGTGCGATGCCAGCGGGGAGCTACTGAGCTTTGCCCGCATGGATAGCGCCAAACTGTTAACCATTGAGCTGACCCAGCGCAAAGCGCGCACCAGCAGTCGCTTAGGCTGCACCACCCAGGCATTTTTGCAGCGCCTGCAAAAAGAACAGTTAGATATTGGTTATTTTGCCGACCCGCGTTTTACCGCCCTGCCCGGCGGAGTTCCAATTCTGTATGACGGCAAATGCCTGGGCGCCGTCGCGGTCGGCGGCCTGTCAGCACAGGAAGATCATGATGCGGCAATAGCCGTTGCGGAAAATTTGCTTAAGGAGATTGCCCAATGAAAAAAGTCGCTATGTTGCACACCAGTGCCGCCACCCTCGCCATGATGCAGCAGCTAATTGCCGACATCATGCCGGAAGTCGAGGTGATGCACCTGGTCGAAGAGTCCATGATTAAACAGGTGATGAAGGCCGGAGGCGTATCGCCAAATATTGCCGCCCGCATCGCCGACTATGTGCATATCGCCGAAAAAGCGGATTGCGACATCTTTATTACCGCCTGCTCCTCAATTGGCACCGCGGTCGAACAGTGCCAGTTTATGACCCCGCTCCAGCTTGCGCGTATTGATTGCGCGATGGTGGAAGAGGCCATCAGTAAAGGCGAGCGTATTGCCGTGCTGGCAACCGTCGCCACCACGCTGAAGCCGACGTTGGATTACGTGCAGCGCAAAGTCCAGGAAAGCGGTCAGCAGCGCACTATCACACCGATATTAATGGAAGAAGCCTTCCATGCGCTGCTGGCAGGCGATATGGACACCCACGACCGTATCGTCAGCGAAGGATTAAAGAGCGCGTTTACCCAGGCGGATGTGGTGATGCTGGCGCAGGCCTCGATGGCGCGGGTGTTACAGCAGCTCCCTGCCCCGCCGGTGCCGGTGATGACCTCGCCGGAAAGCGGCATTCGCTGGCTGAAGGCGCTGGCGGAAAGCTGAGTTACAGGCAAAAAAAAGGCCATCATCAGATGGCCAACCATGTCGAAACTGGACCAGCCCTTGACCATGCAGATAGTCAGGGCTGTTTTTTTACTTTATTACTTAATGACTGATTTCAGCGCTTCGCCGATATCGGCCAGGCTGCGAACGGTTTTCACGCCTGCGGCTTCAAGAGCTGCGAACTTCTCATCCGCCGTCCCTTTACCACCCGCGATGATCGCGCCCGCGTGACCCATACGTTTGCCTTTCGGCGCGGTCACACCGGCGATATAGCCAACAACCGGTTTGGTCACGTGATCTTTGATATAAGCGGCCGCTTCTTCTTCCGCGCTGCCGCCGATCTCACCGATCATCACGATCGCTTCGGTCTGCGGATCTTCCTGGAACAGCTTCAGGATATCGATAAAGTTAGAGCCCGGGATCGGGTCGCCGCCGATGCCCACGCAGGTGGACTGGCCGAAACCGTAGTCAGTAGTCTGCTTAACCGCTTCGTAAGTCAGGGTACCAGAGCGGGAAACGATGCCCACTTTGCCCGGCTTGTGAATGTGGCCCGGCATGATGCCGATTTTGCATTCGCCTGGGGTGATAACGCCCGGGCAGTTCGGGCCAATCATGCGCACGCCGGCTTCATCAAGCTTCACCTTCACGGTCAGCATATCCAGCGTCGGGATACCTTCGGTGATGGTGATAATCAGTTTGATGCCTGCATCGATCGCTTCCAGAATGGAGTCTTTGCAGAACGGTGCCGGAACGTAGATTACCGATGCAGTCGCGCCGGTCGCGTCTACCGCTTCACGCACGGTGTTGAACACCGGCAGGCCCAGGTGAGAAGTGCCGCCTTTGCCTGGCGTCACGCCGCCAACCATTTGGGTACCGTAAGCAATCGCTTGTTCAGAGTGGAAAGTCCCCTGGCTACCGGTGAAGCCCTGGCAGATAACCTTGGTATCTTTATTAATTAAAACGGACATTATTTCCCCTCCACTGCGGCAACAACCTGCTGAGCTGCATCCGTCAGACTTTTCGCTGCAATAATATTCAGGCCGCTGTCAGCCAGTTTTTTCGCGCCCAGTTCGGCGTTGTTACCTTCCAGACGAACAACCACCGGGACGTTAACGCCCACTTCGGCAACCGCGCCGATGATACCGTCAGCAATCAGGTCACAACGAACGATACCGCCGAAGATGTTAACCAGAACCGCTTTCACGTTGTCATCAGAGAGGATGATTTTGAACGCTTCGGTCACGCGCTCTTTGGTCGCACCACCGCCAACGTCGAGGAAGTTAGCTGGTTCGCCGCCGTGCAGCTTAACGATGTCCATGGTACCCATCGCCAGGCCTGCGCCGTTAACCATACAGCCGATGTTGCCGTCCAGCGCGACGTAGTTCAGTTCCCACTGTGCTGCCTGCGCTTCGCGCGGGTCTTCCTGAGACTGGTCGCGCATTTCGCGCAGATCAGGCTGGCGGAACAGCGCGTTGCCGTCAGCGCCCAGTTTGCCGTCGAGGCAGATCAGGTCGCCTTGCTTAGTGATAACCAGCGGGTTGATTTCGATCAGCGCCAGGTCACGCTCAAGGAAAATGGTCGCCAGGCCCATAAAGATTTTGGTGAACTGCTGAACCTGCTTACCTTCCAGACCCAGTTTGAACGCCAGCTCACGACCCTGGTAAGGCATCGGGCCCGCCAGCGGATCGATAGCAATTTTGTGGATCAGGTGCGGGGTCTCTTCCGCCACTTTTTCGATTTCCACGCCACCTTCGGTAGAGGCCATAAAGACCACGCGACGGGAGCTACGGTCAACCACAGCGCCAAGGTACAGTTCTTTAGCGATATCGGTCGCCGCTTCAACCAGGATCTGGTTAACCGGCTGGCCGTTGGCATCTGTCTGGTAGGTCACCAGGCGTTTGCCCAGCCAATGTTCAGCAAAGGCGCGAATGTCTTCTTTGCTGTTAACCACTTTCACACCGCCCGCTTTGCCGCGGCCACCAGCGTGAACCTGACATTTCACTACCCACGGACCCGCGCCGATTTTTGAAGCGGCTTCTTCTGCTTCACGCGGAGTAGTACAGGCATAACCCACCGGCGCCGGTAAGCCATAGCGGGCAAAGAGTTGTTTTGCCTGATATTCATGTAAGTTCATGTGTTCAGTCCATCCTTCAGGGAATAATTATCTTAAACCTGTAGGCCTGATAAGACGCACGAGCGTCGCCATCAGGCATCTCATCAATGCCGGATGGCGGCGTAAACGCCTTATCCGGCCTACGGTAGGTAATACTCTTGCTGACTACACGTCCAGCAGCAGACGAGTCGGGTCTTCCAGCAGATCTTTAATCGCCACCAGGAAGCCTACCGATTCACGTCCGTCGATCAGACGGTGGTCGTAGGAGAGCGCCAGGTACATCATCGGCAGAATTTCTACCTTACCATTGACCGCCATCGGACGGTCTTTAATGGCATGCATACCCAAAATAGCGCTCTGCGGTGGGTTGATGATTGGCGTGGACATCAGAGAACCGAATACGCCGCCGTTGGTAATAGTGAAATTACCGCCGATCAGGTCATCTACGGTCAGCTTGCCGTCGCGGCCTTTCAGTGCCAACTCTTTAATATTCTTCTCGATGTCCGCCATGCCCAGCAGGTCGACATCGCGCAGGACCGGGGTCACCAGGCCGCGCGGCGTGGAGACCGCCATGCTGACATCGAAATAGTTGTGGTAAACCACGTCATCGCCATCAATTGAAGCGTTCACTTCCGGATAGCGTTTCAGCGCTTCAACGACCGCCTTCACGTAGAAGGACATGAAGCCCAGGCGGATACCGTGACGTTTTTCAAACGCGTCGCCGTACTGCTTACGCAGATCCATAATCGGCTTCATGTTGACTTCGTTGAAGGTCGTCAGCATGGCGGTAGAGTTCTTCGCTTCCAGCAGACGCTCAGCAACGCGTTTGCGCAGACGGGTCATCGGCACACGTTTTTCAGAGCGATGGCCCAGTTGTGCTGCCGGAGCCGCTGCGGTGGTAGCTGCTGCCGGGGCTTTCGCTTCCGCTTTAGCCGGAGCGCTTGCCAGATGTTTCTCAACATCTTCACGGGTCAGGCGGCCGCCAACGCCGGTGCCTTTAATGGCCGCCGCGTCGAGATTGTGTTCAGCCAGCAGGCGACGAATCGCCGGGCTCAGCGCGTCGTTGCTTTGTTCTTCCAGAGACGCTTGCTGACGCTGAGCCGGGGTAGACTCTTTGGCGTCGGCTTTCTCGCCGGACTCTTTGCCCGCGCTGTTGCCTTCACGCAGGCGACCGAGGATCTGACGAGACAGCACGGTGGCGCCTTCATCTTCCAGCACTGCTTCCAGAATGCCGTCCGCTGATGCCGGTACTTCCAGTACCACTTTGTCAGTTTCGATTTCTACCAGCACTTCATCACGCTGGACGCTATCGCCCGGTTTTTTATGCCAGGTCGCAACCGTCGCGTCAGCTACGGACTCAGGCAGATCGGGAACCAGAATATCTACGCTACTCATTATGTATCCTTTAATTAATCGACGTTCAGCGCGTCATTGACCAGATCTTGTTGCTGTTTCTGGTGAACGGACAAGTATCCTACCGCCGGAGAGGCGGAGGCCGGGCGGCCTGCATAACGCAGAGAAGCCCCAAACGGAATCACTTCGCGGAAGTGATGCTGGCTGCAGTACCACGCGCCCTGGTTGAGCGGTTCTTCCTGGCACCAGACAAATTCATGCACGTGCGCATAAGGTTTCAGCGCTTCCTGTACCGCCTGATGCGGGAACGGATAGAGCTGCTCTACGCGAACGATAGCAACATCTTTTTGGTCGTTCTTGCGGCGCTGTTCCAGCAGGTCGTAGTAAACCTTACCAGAGCACAGCACAACGCGCTTCACCGCTTTCGGGTCGAGGTCGTCGATTTCTCCGATAGCCGGTTGGAAGGTGCCGTTCGCCAGTTCGTCCATGCTCGACACCGCCAGTGGGTGACGCAGCAGAGATTTCGGTGACATTACGATCAGCGGACGACGCATACCGCGCAGCGCCTGACGACGCAGCATATGGTAAACCTGCGCCGGAGTTGAAGGTACGCAGACCTGCATATTTTGCTCAGCGCAAAGCTGCAGATAACGCTCCAGACGCGCGGAGGAGTGTTCCGGCCCCTGGCCTTCGTAGCCGTGCGGCAGCAGCATCACCAGGCCGCACATACGGCCCCATTTCTGCTCACCGGAGCTGATGAACTGGTCGATAACCACCTGCGCGCCGTTGGCGAAGTCACCAAACTGCGCTTCCCAGATGGTCAGGGTACGCGGCTCAGCGGTGGCATAACCGTATTCAAACGCCAGAACGGCTTCTTCAGACAGGACGGAGTCCCAAACCTTGAAGTGACCCTGACCGTTGTGAACGTGCTGCAGCGGCGTATAAGTCGAACCATTTTTCTGGTTATGGATCACCGCATGGCGGTGGAAGAAGGTGCCGCGCCCGGAGTCTTCACCCGACAAGCGCACGGAAATTCCTTCATCAACCATGGTGGCGTAGGCGAGGTTTTCCGCGCCGCCCCAGTCGAACAGCTTCTCACCGGCGGCCATTGACTGGCGATCGCCGTAAATCTTCGCCACGCGGGACTGCATTTCAATGCCTTCCGGCACGGTGCTGATGCGCTTAGCCAGCTCCTGCAGACGCTTAGGCTCAACTTTGTCCGGGTAGCTCTCATCCCACTCGTGGTTGAGGTACGGGGACCAGGTAAAGGAGTGCATGTTCATCGGACGCCACTCCTGCACCACGCATTCGCCAGCATCCAGCGCGTCGCGGTAGAGGTTAACCTGCTCGGTAGCGTCTTCCAGCGTCGCGACTTTATCGGCTTCCAGCTTGTCAGCATAGATTTTGCGCGGCGTCGGATGCTTTTTGATTTTCTGATACATCAACGGCTGAGTTGCACTCGGCTCATCGGCTTCGTTATGGCCATGACGGCGATAGCAGAACAGGTCGATAAAGACATCACGCTTGAAGGTGTTGCGGAAATCCAGCGCCAGTCGGGTAACGAAAGCGACGGCTTCCGGGTCATCCGCATTAACGTGGAAAATCGGCGATTGCACCATTTTACCGATATCGGTGCAGTACGGGGTAGAACGCGCATCCAGTGGGTTGGAAGTGGTGAAGCCCACCTGGTTGTTAATAACGATACGGACGGTACCGCCCACTTCATAGCCGCGCGCTTTGGACATGTTCAGGGTTTCCTGAACCACGCCCTGCCCGGTGACTGCGGCGTCACCGTGAATGGTAATCGGCAGAACTTTGTTGCTGCTCGGCTCGTCCAGACGGTCAAGGCGAGCGCGTACGGAACCAATAACTACCGGGCTGACGATTTCCAGGTGCGATGGGTTAAACGCCAACGCCAGGTGCACCAGACCGCCTTCGGTTTCCATATCGGAAGAGAAGCCCATGTGGTACTTCACGTCGCCGGTGCCGAGGTGTTCTTTATGTTTGCCAGCGAACTCGTCGAACAGGTCCTGTGGTTTTTTACCCAGCACGTTGACCAGTACGTTCAGACGACCACGGTGCGCCATACCCAGCACCACTTCGCGGGTGCCGCTCTTACCCGCGTGGCGGATAATCTCTTTGAGCATTGGGATTAACGCATCGCCGCCTTCCAGCGAGAAACGTTTTGCGCCGGGGAATTTAGCCCCGAGGTAGCGCTCCAGGCCTTCCGCTGCGGTCAGCTCGCTCAGGAAGCGTTTTTTCTCTTCTGCGCTGAAGCTCGCTTTGCCAGCTACCGACTCGATACGCTGCTGGATCCAGCGTTTTTCTTCGGTAGAGGTAATGTGCATGTATTCCGCGCCGATGGAGCCGCAGTAGGTTTGCTTGAGGGCGGAAACCAGATCGCCCAGCTTCATCGTATCTTTACCGATGGCAAAAGAACCTACGTTATAGATTTCCTGGAAATCGGCCTCGGTCAGATCGTGGTAAGCCGGATCAAGATCCGCCACTCTCTCTTGCTGCCACAGTCCCAGCGGATCGAGATTCGCATGCTGGTGACCACGGAAGCGGTATGCGTTGATGAGCTGCAGGACTTTAACCTGCTTCACATTGGTGTCAGGGTCGGAAATCGAAGAAGTGTAACGTGAGGCATCCTTCGCCAGGCGGCGGAAATAATCACGCGTTTTGGAATGAAATTGATCCGGTTTGACTCCGGTGCCAGGTAACTGCTGGAACATAGAACGCCAGTTGGCGTCAACAGAGTCAGGATCGGTTAAGAAGTCTTCATAGAGCTGTTCTATCCAGCTCTGGTTAGAACCAGAGAGGTAAGAAGAGTCCAGCCAGGCTTTCATTGCGCCGTTCTGCATCGTGATCCCTTAAGCATTTATATGCTTATTTCGCCGTAGAAACTACCACGCACAGAAGTTGTACGTGCCGGGGTTCACTTTTTGCGGAGGAGTTGTGGTTTCTTCCGCTAAGGAACCTTTAAAAACTGCCATTAATCTTCGGCGTTCAGGCTGCGGTTGCGTTGGCTGCCTTCACTTACCCCGGTCACATAGTTCACTATGCTCCCGGGGATACGTTCAGTTGCCGCCTTACCTCGCTCTGAACGCCTTGATTACTGGTACATATTTGGCGGTTTTTAAAGATTTCCTGCTATCTGTCCCCTCTCCCTTTGGGAGAGGGTTAGGGTGAGGGGAACAGCGCTCCCCTCTGACTACTTATGCACTGCGCTGCAACAGCATCGACTTGATGTGGCCGATGGCGCGCGTCGGGTTCAGACCCTTAGGACAAACACTGACGCAGTTCATAATGCTGTGACAGCGGAATACGCTGAAAGCATCGCTCAACCCTTCAAGACGGCTGTCGGTTTCGGTATCGCGGCTGTCAATCAGGAAGCGATACGCCGCCAGCAGACCGGCCGGGCCGACAAACTTGTCAGGGTTCCACCAGAACGACGGGCAAGACGTCGAACAACATGCGCAGAGAATACACTCGTACAAACCATCAAGTTTCTCACGCTGCTCTGGCATCTGCAGATGCTCGCGAGCCGGAGGATTTTGCCCATTATTCAACAAGTAAGGCTTAATCTTCTCATATTGTGCATAGAATTGCCCCATGTCTACAACCAAATCGCGAATAACTGGCAACCCTGGTAGCGGACGGATAACAATTTTCTTACCTGGCTTATTCAGCGCGGAGATCGGCGTGATACAGGCCAGACCATTTTTGCCGTTCATGTTCAGGCCGTCGGAGCCACAAACCCCTTCACGGCAGGAACGACGGAACGACAACGACGGATCTTTTTCTTTCAACTGCATCAGCGCATCGAGCAGCATCATGTCGCGACCTTCTTCCGCTTCCAGGGTGTAATCCTGCATATGCGGAGCATCGTCTACGTCCGGGTTATAACGATAAACTGAAAACTCGAGTTTCATATTCCTGTCTCCGCATTAATAAGTACGAATCTTCGGCGGGAATGCCGGACGCAGTTTCGGTTCCATATTGACTTGACGTCGAGTCATGGATTCCGATTCTGGCAGATACAGGGAATGACACAGCCAGTTCGCATCATCACGATCCGGATAGTCGAAGCGGCTATGCGCGCCACGGCTTTCAGTACGGAAGTTTGCAGATACCGCAGTTGCGTAAGCGGTTTCCATCAGGTTATCCAGCTCCAGGCACTCAACGCGCTGGGTGTTGAACTCGCTGGAAGTGTCATCCAGACGGGCATTTTTCAGGCGCTCGCGGATAGCTTTCAGTTGCTCAAGACCTTTCGCCATCGCATCACCTTCACGGAATACCGAGAAGTTGTGCTGCATACATTCTTGCAGCGCTTTGCGGATTTCGACCGGGTCTTCACCGTTACGGTTGCCGTTCCAGCGGTTCAGGCGCTCCAGAGAAGCATCAATCTCTTCTTCTGTTGCATCGCGAAGTTCGCCTTGCTCAGCAATAGATTCTTGCAGATGCAGACCGACCGCGCGGCCAAAGACCACCAGGTCAAGCAGCGAGTTGCCGCCCAGACGGTTAGCTCCGTGGACCGATACGCAGGCGATTTCACCCACCGCGAACAGCCCCGGAATCACCACGTCTTCACCCTGCTCGTTCACGGTCAGCGCCTGGCCGCTTACGCGGGTCGGAATACCGCCCATCATGTAGTGGCAGGTTGGAATGACCGGAATCGGCTCTTTCACCGGGTCAACGTGGGCGAAGGTACGGGAGAGCTCAAGGATACCCGGCAGACGGGATTCGAGAACTTCTTTACCCAGATGGTCGAGTTTCAGCTTCGCGTGCGGGCCCCATGGACCGTCGCAGCCGCGGCCTTCGCGGATTTCGATCATGATGGAACGCGCCACCACGTCACGACCCGCCAGGTCTTTCGCATTCGGGGCATAGCGCTCCATAAAGCGCTCGCCGTGTTTATTCAGCAGGTATCCGCCTTCACCACGGCAGCCTTCGGTGACCAGAACCCCAGCCCCGGCGATACCGGTTGGGTGGAACTGCCACATCTCCATATCCTGCACCGGCACACCGGCGCGGATTGCCATACCAACGCCGTCACCGGTATTGATATGCGCGTTGGTGGTGGACTGGTAAATACGGCCTGCGCCGCCGGTCGCCAGCACGGTTGCGCGGGCTTTGAAGTAGACCACTTCACCGGTTTCGATACACAGGGCGGTACAACCGACCACGGCGCCATCGGCATTTTTCACCAGATCGAGCGCATACCACTCAGAGAAAATAGTGGTGTGGTTTTTCAGGTTCTGCTGATACAGCGTGTGCAGTAAGGCGTGACCAGTACGGTCAGCCGCCGCTGCGGTACGTGCCGCCTGCTCGCCGCCGAAGTTTTTCGACTGGCCGCCAAACGGACGTTGATAGATGGTGCCATCGTCGAGACGAGAGAACGGCAGGCCCATATGATCCAGTTCAAGAATCGCTTCCGGACCGGTTTTGCACATATATTCAATGGCGTCCTGGTCACCAATATAGTCCGACCCTTTTACGGTGTCGTACATGTGCCATTCCCAGTTATCTTCATGGGTATTACCGAGCGCCACGGTGATGCCACCCTGCGCGGAAACGGTATGGGAACGGGTCGGGAAAACTTTGGAGAGCAGCGCACAGGTCTGGCCGCTCTGGGAAATTTGCAGCGCCGCGCGCATACCTGCGCCACCGGCACCAATCACAACTGCATCAAATTCTCTGACAGGCAATTTCATTACACACCCCACACCACAACAAATCCATAAAGAACGTAAGCCACCAGCGCAACCACGATAAGCAGTTGCAGAACCAAACGTACAGCCAGTGGTTTAACGTAGTCCGTTAACACCTGCCACATACCGATCCAGGCGTGGATCAGAATGGAGACGAGAGCCAGCAGGGTGAAGACTTTAGTGAACGCGGAGGAGAAAAAGCCCGTCCAGACTTCCCATGAAATTTCACCGGTGGTGGCAAAGAAGCCGACCATGTAGATGATGTATAGGGTGAGGACGATGGCGGTAGCACGGACCAGAATAAAGTCATGTACGCCGTTGCGTCCTAGTGCTGAGGCGTTGCTTACCATACGAGTACTCCTGCGAGAAGTGAAAGCACGACAGTAATAACAAAAGAAATCTTGGCGGAGCGTGTCCCTACTTCGAGGGTTTCTTCAAGATAGCCAAAATCCATCAGCAGGTGGCGAATACCCACCACTGCGTGATAAGCCAGCGCGGTTAAAATGCCCCACATGATGAACTTCACAAAGAAGCTATCCATGATGGATGCCGCCGTGAGGAAACCTTCTGGAGAGGAAAGGCTGGTGCCCAACAACCAAAGCAGAATCCCGACCGCCACAAAAGTGATCACTCCGGATACGCGATGGAGAATGGACGCTATCGCCGTGATTGGGAACCGGATCGTTTGTAGATCCAGATTGACAGGTCTTTGTTTTTTCACATTTCTTACCATGAATAACGCCCACATGCTGTTCTTATTGTTTCCTTCCTCCGGTCTGCTTGCGGGTCAGACAGCGTCCTTATCTATAACCTGAAGTCATATTAAAACCCCTTTTCAAGAGTTCAAATCTGACAAAATAACGCTGGGTGGCTCGGGATTGCAGGGTGTTCCGGAGACCTGGCGGCAGTATAGGCCGTTCACAAAATCATTACAATTAACCTACATATAGTTTGTCGGGTTTTCTCCCGAACAGTGATCAATGTCACGATAACAACATATTTTTAAAATTTAATCATCTGATTTGACAAATATTAAACATTATTGTTACAACCATTACCAGATAAATGCGATGATAGGCAAAAGTTATGGGGTCACTCTTTTACCTGCGAATAAGTTATGTAACAGTGAGAGAGTATTGACCGATGTAATCAGGACAGTTATTAGTGGTATATAGTTTATAAAATTCGGGCTGCTAAAACGCTGATTTGCTGTTGTTTCAACGTAGACTGAAGACTTACCATCAAGCGCCCTTGCTCTGTACCCTGCCCTTTTCGCGACGCAGAGCGATGTGCAACATAACAAACTGGTAACGTCATCCGCTACGGGCCGAATGCAAATCCACCACCCGGCAGCCTTAAGCAATAAAGGCGCTAAGGAGACCATAAATGTCTGATGCTAAAGCAAAAATCACCCTGGGTGGTGATGCTGCTATTGAACTGGATGTGCTAAAAGGCACTCTCGGTCAGGATGTTATTGATATTCGTAGTCTTGGTTCAAAAGGCGTATTTACTTTTGACCCTGGTTTCACCTCAACCGCATCATGTGAATCTAAAATCACCTTTATCGACGGTGATGAAGGTATCCTGCTGCACCGCGGTTTCCCGATCGATCAGTTAGCGACCGATTCCAACTACCTGGAAGTGTGCTACATCCTGCTGAATGGCGAAAAACCGACCCAGGCTCAGTACGACGAATTCAAAACTATCGTTACCCGCCACACCATGATTCACGAGCAGATCACCCGTCTGTTCCACGCATTCCGTCGCGACTCTCACCCGATGGCCGTGATGTGCGGTATCACCGGTGCGTTGGCTGCGTTTTATCACGATTCGCTGGATGTGAATAACCCACGCCACCGCGATATCGCCGCATTCCGCCTGCTTTCCAAAATGCCGACTATGGCGGCGATGTGTTACAAGTATTCAATCGGCCAGCCTTTCGTTTATCCGCGCAATGACCTCTCCTACGCGGGTAACTTCCTGAATATGATGTTCTCCACGCCGTGTGAAAAGTATGAAGTGAACCCGATACTGGAACGCGCCATGGACCGTATCCTGATCCTGCATGCCGATCACGAACAGAACGCCTCAACATCCACCGTGCGTACCGCAGGCTCTTCTGGCGCGAACCCATTCGCCTGTATCGCTGCGGGTATTGCTTCCCTGTGGGGACCGGCACACGGCGGCGCCAACGAAGCAGCGCTGAAAATGCTGGAAGAGATCAGCTCGGTTAAACACATTCCGGAATTTGTGCGTCGTGCGAAAGACAAAAATGACTCTTTCCGCCTGATGGGCTTTGGTCACCGTGTTTATAAAAACTATGACCCGCGCGCCACCGTGATGCGTGAAACCTGCCATGAAGTGCTGAAAGAGCTGGGTACCAAAGACGATCTGCTGGAAGTGGCAATGGAGCTTGAGCACATTGCGCTCAACGACCCGTACTTCATCGAGAAGAAACTTTACCCGAACGTCGATTTCTACTCCGGTATCATTCTGAAAGCGATGGGCATCCCATCTTCCATGTTTACCGTTATCTTCGCGATGGCGCGTACTGTGGGCTGGATTGCACACTGGAACGAAATGCACACCGACGGCATGAAAATCGCCCGTCCACGTCAGCTGTACACCGGCTACGAAAAACGCGATTTCAAAAACGATATCAAATACTAAGCCTGATATTGCGAAGATAAAAAACGCGCCTGATGGCGCGTTTTTTTATGGCTGACAAATTTCACCTAGCTGGAATTGCCCGGTGGCGGCTAGCGCCTTACCGGGCCTACGAAAACAGGCATATAGCTAGTGCTGACACCCCGGGCACCAGTAAAACGGTCGCGACGACAGCATGGTTCTCTCAATAATCCCGCCGCAGCGCTCGCAGGCCTCCCCTTCACGATGGAAAACCTTAAAACGAAACAGCGCACCGTGATGTTTATTTTCATCCACCAGACCGCGCGTGTTGTAAGACAAACGCGGGATATCGAGCAGCGCGTGGGCCAGCGCATCAAGCTGTTTGTCATCCAGCTCAGAGGCTTTATGACGCCCGGTTAATCCCACCTGCCAGAGGATCTCAACGCGCAGATAATTCCCCAATCCCGCAAGAAACGCTTGATCCAGCAGCAGCCCGGAGAATTGACGGTTGCGAAATTTCGTCGACAGAAGCCGCTCTTTGACCTGTTCAACAGTGAGGGTCATATCGAGTACATCCGGCCCCACCCGCAGCAAAAACGGATGCTGAGCGAGCTGTTCCGGGGTCAGCATCTCAATATCGGAGGCGCTATAGAGCAAAATGGCCTTGTGCGCCGTCTGTAGCCTGACGCGCAGAATGCGGGTCGTCTCAGGCTGAGACTCAGCCTCGACCACCCGCCAGACGCCGTACAGCTGATTATGGCTATAAAGCGTCAGCCCACCGGAGAAATGAGTCAACAGCGCCTTACCGCGAGTTTCAATGCGCGTGACCTGCTGACCGACCAGTTGAGATTGATAAGATTGTAATTGCGGAAAGGCGAACCACGCTCGCGTGAGGGGTTCGCCTTTGATCGCCGCCTCCAGGCTATCCGCCGCGCGGCGGATTTCCGGGCCTTCCGGCATAATCATGTCCTTCTGTTTAGTGCGTGGCGCCGCCACCGATTTTCACGTCATCGCCCTGTTGCAGGGCGACAGCGATAGCCGTTTCCAGCGCTACACGCACCGTTTCTACCGCCATACTCGCTTCACCAGGATGGGCCGCAGCCTGCTCCGGCAGATAGGGAATATGGATAAAGCCGCCCTTTGCGCCTGCCTTTGCACGCAGTCCATGCAGCAGACCGTACATCACATGGTTGCAGACAAAGGTTCCCGCCGTTTGCGATACCGATGCAGGGATCCCACGACCACGCAGCGCGGAGACGATCGCTTTGATCGGCAACGAGCTGAAGTAGGCCGCCGGACCATCGGCAATAATCGGCACGTCGATCGGCTGCAAACCTTTATTGTCCGGGATCCGCGCATCATCGACGTTAATCGCCACCCGTTCGACGGTAATATCGACGCGTCCTCCCGCCTGACCAACGGCAAGGGTCAAGACGGGATCCAGCTCATCCAGCGCGGCATTTAATACCGTGAGAGCTTCGCCAAAAACGCACGGCAGCTGCCGTGCCACCACAGGCTGTCCGGCAATGATAACGCCATCCAGTTGCTTTACCACTTCCCACGAAGGGTTAACCGCCTCGCCGCCAAACGGCTCGAAACCGGTAA
This sequence comes from Klebsiella sp. RHBSTW-00215, assembly GCF_014103785.1. Lineage (NCBI taxonomy): Bacteria > Pseudomonadati > Pseudomonadota > Gammaproteobacteria > Enterobacterales > Enterobacteriaceae > Klebsiella > Klebsiella sp. RHBSTW-00215. The sequence goes on along the minus strand of NZ_JABXQS010000001.1, from coordinate 3,411,935 downwards.
TCAATACGCCAGCCATGATCCCTCCTTACAGGAACATCAGGAAATAGAGCAAAAAGACGTTAACGGTAAGCAGCAGTACGCCAGTCGGTATCTGCGCCTTAATGACCGCATTTTTATCCGGCAAATCCAGCAACGCTGCCGGAACGATATTAAAGTTGGCCGCCATTGGCGTCATCAGGGTGCCGCAATAGCCGGAAAACATACCAATCGCCGCCATCACCGCCGGGTTACCGCCATGCTGAAGCACCAGAATGGGAATGCCGACCCCTGCGGTAATAATGGGGAACGCGGCAAAAGCGTTACCCATGATCATCGTCAGCAGCGCCATGCCAATGGTATAGACGGCAACGGCGATAAACCGGCTGTCTACCGCCAGATAGTTCTGCGTCAGCCAGGAGATGCTATTGCCAACGCCCGCAGCGGTAAACAGCAGCCCGAGAACCGCGAGGATCTGCGGTAAAATAAACGCCCAGCCGACCGAATCCAGCAGACGACGCGCTTCCTGTAACGGTTGCGCTGCCGTTTCATGGGTCATTCGAATAGCCATCGCCAGACCGATCAACGTTCCGAGCGTCATTGAGAAGAGAGTAATCAGCGTAGAGTGGTTACCCGCGCCAAATACCATCACTTGTAACGACGGCAGATTGTTAAACAATAAAACACCGACGACCGTCACCACCGGAATCGCCAGTGCCGGATAGAACAGCCGGTTACCGAGGCGGGTCGCGCTCTCAGTACGCTCTTCAGGCGAACGTTGATGATATTTTCCCAGCTTCACGCCGCCAAAACCGGCAATCAGCGCCAGCACCACGACCACGCAGCCAACGGCAATATTAACGGTGCGTTTATCGCCGAACAGTTGGTATGTCCAGTCACCAAACAGGAATACAACACCGTACAGACCCCAGAACAAACCGGTAGTCAGACGGCGCGGATTCGCTTTATCCCGCCATGACATCACCGCCACAATCAGCAAAATGACGCCCGCAAGCCAGTAGAGATAGTTTTGTTGGAAGTTCATGCCGCACCGCCTTCAGTCCGGCCAGCATTGATCTTCTTCAATTCACGCTGTATCTGATGATCCAGCCGCCACAGGCGTGCGGAGTGAATCAAGAAGGCGCAGACCGCCGTCGGGATCCCCCACAAGGCGATATGCAGCGGTTCGGTCTGAATACCGCCCGACTCCAGCATGAAGTTATGCATAAAGATAATCGCACCGAAGGCGACGAAAATATCCTCACCGAAAAATAAGCCGACGTTATCGGTCGCGGCCGACATGGCGCGTAAACGATAGCGAATTGCGCCGGGCAGCGGCCCGTGGACTTTCTCCGCAGCCCCCTCCGCCATCGGCGCCAGCAGCGGGCGCACCATTTGGGGATGACCACCCAGGCTGGTCAACCCGAGCGCGGCGGTCACTTCACGGATAAACAAGTAGACGATCAGCAGACGACCAGACGTAGCGCTTTGGATCTTCGCGATCCACGCCTGCGCACGTTCTTTCAGGCCGTGCCGCTCCAACAGGCCAATAACCGCCAGCGGCAACAGCAGGATAAGCGGTAGGTTGCGGGTATTAAGGAACCCTTCACCCAGCTTTTCAAGAATGGTGGCAACCGGCATATGGGCCGCCAGACCGGTGACGATGCCGGAGATAATCACCACCAGCACCGGGTTAAAACGCAAAACGAATCCGACCACGATCGCGGCAATACCGATCAACGGCCAGAGGGATACTGACTCTCCCATAGTAACATCCTGTATGTTGTGAATTGTTGTTTGTTTTTAACTAACTGATAATATTGTTTTTATTCTTCTATTTCAGCGCTGACCTGTATATTGCGCCCGGCAAACGCCGCACGCAAGCGGCGCGCAAAAACTAATGCATGTTCCCCATCGCCATGTAAACAGACGGTTTCTGCCATCACATGCGCCCACTCTCCGGTAACGCTGCGTACCCGATTGTGTTGCACCATTTCCAGGGTCTGCGCCAGCGCCTGCTCTTCGCTATCGATAAGCGCTCCCGGCTGCGTGCGCGGTACCAGGTTGCCATCAGCCTGATAGCCGCGATCGGCAAAAACTTCCTGCCGCGTGGTCAGGCGATAGTGCTGCCCGGCGCGGATCAGTTCACTGCCCGCCAGCCCCACCAGCACCAGCGCCGAATCGAGATCGCGGACAGCTCTGGCGATAGCGTCCGCCAGCTGCGGGTCTTTTGCTGCCTGGTTGTAGAGCATACCGTGAGGTTTGACGTGCTGGAGCGTGCCACCTTCCGCACGAACCATCGCCGCCAGCGCACCAACCTGATACAGCGTCTGCGCATAAACCGTCTCCGGCGGTAACTGCATGGCCGTGCGGCCAAAATTCTCCCGGTCAGGAAAGCTGGGATGCGCGCCCACGGCAACGCCGTACTTTAGCGCTTCCCGGACGCACTGATGCATCATCACGGCATCCCCTGCGTGGAAGCCGCAGGCGATATTGGCGGACGAAACCAGTTGTAATAACGCGCTGTCGTTACCACAGCCTTCGCCGAGGTCGGCATTCAAGTCAATTTTCATCGTTCAGTTTCCACGCCAGTTGCTCCAGATAACGCTGCTGATCGGCGCGGGCTTTCAGCGCCTCTTCCAGCGTACAGGGGACAAAGTGAATCGGTTGGCCGAGCGGTATTTGCGCTAGCTGATACATATCGGCTTCGATAATGCTGGCAATGCGCGGATAGCCGCCGGTAGTCTGCGCATCGTTCATCAGCACGATAGGCTGGCCGTTATGCGGAACCTGCACCACGCCGGGCAGCAGGCCGTGGGAAAACATCTCCCGATTGGTGGTACGCACCAAAGGCTGCCCTTGCAGGCGATAGCCCATCCGGTTGCTCTGCGGGCTAAGCTGCCACGGCGAGCGCCAGAAAGCTTGCTGCGACGCGCTATCAAACTCATGGTACTCCGGACCCGGCAAGGCACGGATCCAGTTACCCACGGGCAACTGTTTTACGCCACGCGGTGTGCTGAACTGCTTCGTCGATTTCCCCAGTTTTAGCTGGTCACCGTCCTGCAACCGTCGCCCCTCAAGGCCGCCAATTCCCACTTTCAGATCGGTACTGCGCGAGCCGAGGACTTTCGGTACCGCAATCCCTCCCGCCACCGCCAGATAGCTGCGAATGCCGATCCGCGGCGTTTTGAGTACCAATCGTTGACCCGCTTTTGCTGCCACGCGCCAGCCCAGCCAGACCGGTTGACCATCCAGCGTCGCTTCACAGGCGGCACCGGTCAATGCAAACCAGGCATCGCGGGCAAACTGAATGTCCACCTGGCCCAGGGTGATTTCCAGCGCTGCGGCGTTGGCCCCATTACCGACCAGCAGATTGGCGATAACCAGCGCCGGTTTATCCATCGCGCCGCAGCGGCTGATACCCAGCTGGCGTAACCCTTCACGCCCGCCGTCCTGTACCGAGGTATACATCCCGGCACGGATAATCTTCAACATACGCCCTCCTTTTGCGGCACGAAACGCACCCGGTCACCGGAACGCAGCAGTACCGGTTCCTTGCGCTTCGGATCAAACAGCGCCAGCGGCGTATGGCCCAGAAGCTGCCAGCCGCCCGGCGTGGCCAGCGGGTAGATCCCGGTTTGCGCCCCGCCGATACCGACAGAACCAGCGGGTACCAGCAGACGCGGCTCAGCCCGGCGCGGCATCGCCAGCTGCTCCGGCAGGCCGCCAAAGTACGGGAAGCCCGGCTGGAAGCCGAGGAACCACACCACGTACTCCACCGACGAGTGCAGTTCAACCACCTGCTTTTCGCTCAGGCCGCTGTGGCGAGCCACCTCTCCCAGATCCGGCCCCCCTTCGCCGCCGTAAACCACCGGAACCGAAATCTCCCGCGATTGCGGCTCAAGCGTGTCGCACTCCTCCCACCAGAGCTGCAAACGCTCAATCGCATCCCACGCCGTTCGCTGGGGGTTACGCAATATCACGGTAATGTTGTTCATGCCCGGAACGGCTTCCACCACCTCGGTATGACCAATCAGCCGCTGGGCTAAACGCCAGATCCGTTTCTGGCTCTCCAACGTCACCGGAGGTTCAAGCTCCAGTACGACTGCCGTTTCACCTAACAAATAACAACGCGCTCGCTGCACTTTTGCCTCCGTTCATCAAGCCGGGTTCGGAATATCAATAAACGTGACATCCAGTTCGGTGTTTTCCGTCAACCATTCGCTTAACGCGCGAATACCGCCGCGCTCGGTGGCATGATGGCCGGCGGCATAGAAATGCAGCCCCTGTTCGCGCGCCGAGTGGATGGTTTGCTCCGAAACTTCACCGGTAATAAACGCATCAACGCCAAAACGGGCCGCGCTATCGATAAAGCTCTGGCCGCCGCCGGTGCACCACGCCACGCGGGTCACTTTGTCCGGCCCGGTATCACCGCTCCACAGCGGTTTACGCCCCAGCCGCGCTTCAATCCACGAGGCCAGCTCCAGCCCGGATACCGCCATCGACAGTTCACCCCATGGCACCAGCGGCTCGATTTCGCCCATCACATTAATGCCAAGTAATGAAGCCAACTGAGCGTTATTACCCAGCTCCGGGTGAGCATCAAGCGGAAGGTGCCAGCCATAGAGGTTGATATCGTTAGCCAACAGCGTTTTAAGACGGTTGCGCTTCATGCCGCGAATAATGGGCGATTCGCCTTTCCAGAAATAACCATGATGAACAATCACCGCATCGGCCTCCAGGCGCACGGCTTCATCAAGCAGCGCCTGGCTGGCGGTCACGCCGGTCACGATTTTTTGCACCGTCTCGCGCCCTTCCACCTGTAACCCATTGGGTGCGTAATCGCTGATGGCCGCGCTATTCAGTTTTTCATTAATCAGTTGTTCCAGTTCGCTATTTTTCATTATCGCTCCATCAGGTCTTCGTGTAATGCAAAGGAATAACATAGCGTTATCCGCCCGCTCCGTCGATAGTTCTGCCGCTTCGGCGTCTGTTTTGACTTTTAGCAAAATCCCGCGATTTGTCTACTCCCCTCTTCGCGCATTCGTGTATATTTATGCACTATTACAGCATATTAAATAACCAGAAAGCCTATAAGGCCATGAATATCACTAGCTAATGGCTATTCATGCAGAAAGATCGACTTTCCTTTTTATGGCAGGACAGAACGTTAAATGAACACATCATCTTCACAGCCGCGGGCGATTTATTACGTCGTCGCGCTGCAAATCTGGGAATATTTCAGTTTTTACGGTATGCGCGCACTGCTGATTTTGTATCTCACCAATCAGCTTAAGTATGACGATAACCATGCGTACGAACTGTTCAGCGCCTACTGTTCTCTGGTTTACGTTACCCCTATTCTCGGCGGCTTTCTGGCCGATAAGCTGCTCGGCAACCGCATGGCGGTGATTATTGGCGCCCTGTTGATGGCTGTCGGTCATCTGGTGCTCGGGGCCAGCGAAGTCGCGCCCACCTTCCTCTATCTGTCGCTGGCGATTATCGTCTGCGGCTACGGGCTGTTTAAATCCAACGTCAGCTGTCTGCTCGGCGAACTGTACGAACCCACCGATCCGCGTCGCGATGGCGGCTTCTCGCTGATGTATGCCGCGGGTAACGTGGGGTCGATCATTGCGCCAATCGCCTGTGGCTACGTACAGGAAGAGTACAGTTGGGCAATGGGCTTCGCCCTGGCGGCAGTCGGGATGATCGCCGGGCTGGTCATTTTCCTTTGCGGTAATCATCACTTCCGTCACACCCGGGGCGTGAATCGCGAAGCGCTGCGGGCGCGGAATTTCGTGTTGCCAAACTGGGCCTGGCTGCTGGTACTGCTGGTCACGGCGCCGTTGTTGATTACCGTGCTGTTCTGGCAGGAGTGGTCGGTGTATGCGCTAATTGTGGCGACGATTATTGGCCTGACGGTTCTGGCGCGTATCTACCTGCGCGCAGAGACTGCCAAACAGCGTAAAGAGCTGCGCCTGATTATGGTGCTGACCTGCTTCAGCCTGCTGTTTTGGGCATTTGCGCAGCAGGGCGGCAGCTCAATTAGCCTGTATATCGACCGCTTTGTGAACCGCCATGTTATGAGTTACGAGATACCGACGGCGATGTTCCAGTCGGTCAACGCCTTTGCGGTCATGCTCTGCGGGGTCGTGCTGGCGTGGCTGGTGAAAGAAAATATCAACGGCAACCGTACCGTGCGTATCTGGGGCAAGTTCGCGCTGGGCCTCGGTCTGATGAGCGCCGGTTTTTGTATCCTGACGCTGAGCGCGCGCTGGTCGGCGGCTTACGGGCAATCCTCAATGCCGCTGATGGTGCTGGGGTTGGCGGTAATGGGTTTCGCCGAGCTGTTTATCGACCCGGTGGCGATGTCGCAAATTACCCGTATTGAGATCCCCGGCGTGACCGGCGTACTGACCGGCATCTATATGCTGCTCTCCGGGGCCATCGCCAACTATCTGGCGGGGGTAATTGCCGATCAAACCTCGCAGGGTTCGTTCGACGCCGCCGGGGCCGTCAACTACTCCATTAACGCCTACATCGAGGTGTTCAGCCAGATCACCTGGGGCTCGCTGGCCTGCGTCGGCCTGGTGCTGGTTATCTGGCTGTACCACTCCGTGAAGGTCAGGGCTCGTCGTCTGGCGCTGGAGTCTTAATTTCTCTGGCGGCCTCCCAGGCCGCCAGCGTCTCCAGTCGCGCCTGTTTGTGATCGACAATCGGGCGCGGGTAATCCAGCGTCACGCTATTTTTCTCCGCCCACAGCCACGGTTGATGCACCGCTTTCTCCGGTACATCGGCCAGCTCCGGCAACCAGTGACGAATAAACTGCCCGGATTTATCAAACCGCTCTCCCTGGGTCGTCGGGTTAAAAATGCGGAAATAGGGCGCAGCATCGGTACCGGTTGACGCCGCCCACTGCCAGCCGCCATTGTTCGCCGCCAGGTCGCCATCAATCAGCTGTTCGATAAAGTAGCGCTCCCCCAATCGCCAGTCGATTCGCAGGTCTTTCACCAGGAAGCTGGCGACAATCATCCGCAAGCGGTTATGCATCCACCCAGTAGAATTAAGCTGACGCATGGCGGCATCAACAATCGGGAAACCGGTTTGCCCGCGCTGCCAGGCCTGCAGCGCGGATTTATCATCCAACCACGCCACGTTATCGGTCCAGGCGATAAAAGGTCGTCCTTTACACAAATTCGGGTAGTAAACCATCAGATGGCGATAAAACTCGCGCCAGATAAGTTCGTTGAGCCACACCGCCCCCGCTTCACCCTCCAGCGCTCGCGGCTGCTCCACCAGCAGGCGATGCAGGCACTGACGCGGTGAGAGCACGCCGACTGCCAGGCACGGCGACAGGCGGCTGGTCCCCTCGATGGCCGGAAGGTCGCGCTGCTCATCATAATCGGCGGCCTTCTGCTGGCAAAAACGGCGTAGCTGATTGATAGCGGCTTTTTCATCCGCAGCAAACAGGTCGCTATCAAACGGCGTCTGCGAATAGTCTATTTTCACGTCAGTCGTTGAATCTATTGCCCCACCGACGCGGGCTTTCGGCGCAGCAACGCACTCCGGCAGCGCCTCCTTTAAGCGGCGAATAAAGGCATTTTTAAACGGTGTAAACACCTTATACATTTCGCGATTGCCGGTCAGCACGCTGCCGGGCGGTAACAGCACACTGTCATCAAAGCCCTGACATATCACGCCTTGTAAGTTTTTCTCGACTAACGCATCGCGCTGGCGTTCATTAATTTCATACTGGTAATTGTAGAAAAGATGGCTGACCTGCTGCTGCTTACAGACTTCAGATAGCAGCGTCACGCTGGCGGCGAAGTCCTCCGCATGTTCAATGAGCAGCGGGATCCCCCGCTCGGCCAGCGCCATTTGTAAGCTATCAAGATGACTGACAATAAATGCCGCCTGACGCGACGCCATGCCGTGCTGACGCCATTGTCCCGGCGTGGCGATAAACAACGCCACCACGCGAGCATGAGGATCGCGACAGGCAGCAGCAAGCGCCAGGTTATCGTGAACGCGCAAATCCGCGCGAAACCAGACCAGATGGGTGGCCATAAAACTCCTGCAATCAGTGATTTTTTATTCGTCCAGCGCTTGCGGCCAGCCGGTAAAGTAGCGCTGCCCGGAGAGATAAGCGTCCGGGAACTCGGTCAGATAGTGTTTGAGCTGATTCACCGGCGCCAGCAGCGGCTCTTTTCCCAAACGATAGTCGTCGATAAGTGCAGTCAACGCCTGCTTCTGTTGGGCAGTGAGATGTTCGCGGAAATAACCCTGAACGTGCATCAGGACATTGGTGTGATTTTGCCGGGTAGACGGATGGGCCAGCAGCTTCTCCAGACGCTCACGATAGGCGTCAAAGAAGGCGTCCAGCGAAGGCCAGTCGGCCATGGCTGCCACAAAAGGCCCAATCTGGCGGTATTCAGGTTGTGAATGCGCCAGCAGTATCAGCTTGTAGCGGCTATGAAAATCCACCAATTTGCCCCGGGTCAGCCCATCGCGGCGCAGATTATCCAGTTCACGTAAGGTGTAAATACGGGTTTTGCTATCGTCTTCCAGCCAGGTGTCGCTCATCACTTCTCCTTGTATCATCAGAAGTAATAAGTGTAAGCCACAACAGGCAAAAAAAAACCGCCGGGGGAAACCGGCGGCTTACAGCGTTCAGACGATATGTGGATATCAGTAAAAATCTGCGGAGGCTTTTTCCGCCTGCGCCATCCATACCGGCTGGTCGCTGGTTTTTGACCACACGCGGTGCAGCCAGCTGTAAAAACGGGCACGGTCTTTCCAGAACAGCATCACCGGAAGCGCCGCCACGCCAGCCACAACGGCGAAAGTGCGACGCGCGAAGATTACGTGAGCAGGATAAGTTTTGTACAACGCCATAATTTCTCTCCCCTTTGTCAGGCCGGCAATCAACGCCGGTAAAGTATCAATGTGTCTCTGGTTAAAATAGTACCGCTTTGGCTGTAATTTTACTACTCATCCGACCACTAAAAAGCACTTATTTAGCTTTTATTTACATTCATCCGGTAACTTAGTTACATAAAAGTTAAAATAATACTAACCATTAGTTAAATTAAGGGATTGGTGATTTTTATATTTTTTTTACACCCTTGCAGCTAATTTTTGCGAAATCTTTGCGCCCGACTTTCTATCCTCCTCGTAAATCAAAAAGACACCCGGAGGTGGATTGTGACTGCAGGCGTAATCGCTGGCGTAGCGCTGGTGTTCCTGTTGCTGGTTTATCTGGTTTATGCCCTGATACACGCGGAGGCATTCTGATGGCCGCTCAAGGATTTTTACTCATCGCGAGCTTTATTCTGCTGCTGATGCTCCTGGCTCGTCCGCTGGGAACAGCGCTGGCGACCATGATCAACGATGTCCCGTTACCGGGACTTGCCGGTATCGAACGCGGATTATGGCGGGCTGCGGGCATTCGTTCGCAGGAGATGAACTGGTATCAATACTTACTCGCCATCCTGCTGTTTAACGCGCTGGGTCTGGTGGCGCTGTTTGCGTTGCTGATGTTCCAGGGCTCCCTGCCGCTTAATCCGCAGCATCTGCCCGGCTTGTCCTGGGATCTGGCGCTGAATACGGCGGTGAGCTTTGTCAGCAACACCAACTGGCAGGCCTACGGCGGGGAAGCCACCATGAGCTACCTCAGCCAAATGGCGGGGCTGGCAGTACAAAACTTCCTCTCCGCCGCCACCGGCATCGCGGTGGTCTTTGCCCTTACCCGCGCTTACGCCCGGCAAAAAGTCAGCACACTTGGCAATGCCTGGGTCGATCTGACTCGCATCACCCTCTGGCTGCTGCTGCCCATTTCACTGCTGATTGCGCTGTTCTTTATTCAGCAGGGCGTGCCGCAGAGCTTTGCGCCGTATCAGGGTTTTACGTCGCTGGAAGGGGTACGCCAGATGCTGCCGATGGGGCCGGTCGCCTCGCAGGAAGCGATTAAAATGCTTGGTACCAACGGCGGCGGCTTCTTTAACGCCAACTCGGCGCACCCGTTTGAAAACCCGACCGCGCTGACCAACATGGTGCAGATGCTGGCGATCTTTTTGATCCCGGCGGCTCTGTGTTTTGCCTTCGGTGAGGTAGTGGGCGACCGCCGTCAGGGACGGGCAATTCTGTGGGCAATGACGCTTATCTTCATCGTCTGCGTGGCGGTCGTCATGTGGGCCGAAACTCGCGGCAACCCGCACCTGTTAAGCCTTGGTGCCGACAGCAGTCTAAATATGGAAGGCAAAGAGAGCCGCTTCGGTATTCTCGCCAGTAGCCTGTTCGCCGTGGTCACTACCGCCGCCTCCTGCGGGGCGGTCAACGCGATGCATGACTCCTTTACCGCACTGGGCGGGATGGTGCCAATGTGGTTAATGCAGATTGGCGAAGTGGTGTTCGGCGGCGTTGGCTCGGGACTATACGGCATGCTGCTGTTCGTCATGCTGGCGGTATTTATCGCCGGGCTGATGATTGGCCGCACGCCGGAGTACCTCGGTAAGAAAATCGATGTCCGCGAAATGAAGATGATTGCGCTGGCCATTCTGGTTACGCCAACGCTGGTGCTGCTCGGCACAGCGCTGGCGATGATGACCGAGGCCGGGCGCGCGGGGATGTTTAACCCTGGTCCGCACGGCTTCAGCGAAGTGCTATACGCCGTCACCTCAGCGGCGAATAACAACGGCAGCGCCTTCGGTGGCTTAAGCGCAGCAACGCCGTTCTGGAATCTGCTGCTGGCATTCTGCATGCTGGTCGGTCGCTTCGCGGTCATTATCCCAGTGATGGCGATTGCCGGTTCGCTGGTGAACAAGAAAATTCAGCCCACCGGTACCGGTACGCTCGCCACGCATGACGTGCTGTTTATCGGCCTGCTGATCGGCACCGTACTGCTGGTTGGCGCACTGACCTTTATTCCCGCGCTGGCACTCGGCCCGCTGGCGGAACACTTTTCCTTACTTTAAGCGATTGCGGAGCAACCTGTTATGAGTCGCAAACCATTAGCCTTGCTGGAGCCGACGCTGGTGCGCCAGGCGCTGCTGGACGCAGTGAAAAAACTTAGCCCGTCAGTACAGTGGCGTAACCCGGTGATGTTTATCGTCTGGATTGGCAGCTTGTTAACCACCCTGCTCGCCATCGCCATGGCCAGCGGACAGATCGCGGGTAGCGCCGGGTTTACCGCCACCGTCAGTATCTGGCTGTGGTTCACCGTACTGTTTGCCAACTTCGCCGAAGCGATGGCTGAAGGCCGCAGTAAAGCGCAGGCCAACAGCCTTAAAGGGGTACAAAAGACCTCGTTTGCCCGCAAGCTACGCGCCCCACAGCACGATGCGCAAATTGATCACGTTCCCGCCGAAGAGCTGCGCAAAGGCGACGTGGTGCTGGTCGAGGCGGGGGATATTATTCCCTGCGATGGCGAAGTTCTCGAAGGCGGCGCGTCGGTAGATGAAAGCGCCATAACCGGCGAATCAGCGCCGGTTATCCGTGAATCTGGCGGCGACTTCGCCTCGGTGACCGGCGGGACGCGTATTCTTTCCGACTGGCTGGTGATCCGCTGTAGCGTTAACCCCGGCGAAACCTTCCTTGACCGGATGATCGCCATGGTTGAAGGGGCTCAGCGTCGCAAAACGCCAAACGAAATCGCGCTGACGATCCTGCTTATCGCCCTGACTCTGGTATTCCTGCTGGCCACCGCCACCATCTGGCCGTTCTCAGCATGGAGCGGTAACGCGGTCAGCGTGACGGTACTGGTGGCGCTACTGGTGTGCCTGATCCCCACCACTATCGGCGGCCTGCTGTCAGCCATCGGCGTCGCCGGGATGAGCCGGATGCTCGGCGCTAACGTGATCGCCACCAGCGGGCGCGCGGTAGAAGCGGCGGGTGATGTTGACGTGCTGCTGTTGGACAAAACCGGTACCATCACCCTTGGCAACCGCCAGGCCTCAGCGTTCCTGCCCGCCCAGGGCGTGGAGGAAAAAACCCTTGCCGATGCCGCCCAGCTCTCTTCGCTGGCAGATGAAACCCCGGAAGGCCGCAGTATCGTGGTACTGGCGAAGCAGCGCTTTAATCTGCGCGAGCGCGATCTGCAATCACTGCACGCCACCTTCGTGCCGTTTACCGCCCAGACCCGGATGAGCGGTATCAACATCGACCAACGCATGATCCGCAAAGGTTCGGTGGATGCCATTCGTCGCCACGTGGAAGCCAACGGCGGTCACTTCCCGGCCGATGTCGAAAAACAGGTTGAAGAGGTCGCACGCCTCGGCGCAACGCCGCTGGTGGTTGCCGAAGGCGAGCGGGTGCTGGGGATTATTTCACTCAAAGATATCGTCAAAGGCGGCATTAAAGAGCGTTTTGCTCAACTGCGTAAAATGGGGATTAAAACGGTGATGATCACTGGCGATAACCGCCTGACCGCCGCCGCCATTGCCGCAGAGGCCGGAGTGGACGACTTCCTTGCCGAAGCCACGCCGGAAGCCAAGCTGGCGCTGATCCGCCAGTATCAATCCGAAGGACGACTGGTGGCGATGACCGGTGACGGTACCAACGATGCCCCGGCGCTGGCGCAGGCCGACGTGGCGGTGGCGATGAACTCCGGCACCCAAGCGGCAAAAGAGGCTGGCAACATGGTTGACCTCGACTCCAACCCGACCAAATTGATTGAAGTGGTGCATATCGGCAAACAGATGCTGATGACCCGTGGCTCTTTAACCACCTTCAGTATCGCCAACGACGTGGCGAAATATTTCGCCATTATTCCGGCCGCGTTTGCCGCCGTCTATCCACCGCTGGCGATGCTTAACGTGATGCATCTGCACTCGCCCTCCTCGGCGATTTTAAGCGCGGTGATTTTTAACGCGCTGATTATCGTCTTTCTGATCCCGCTGGCGCTGAAAGGCGTGAGCTATAAGCCGCTGTCGGCCTCGGCGATGCTGCGCCGTAATCTGTGGGTCTACGGTCTCGGCGGGCTGCTGGTGCCGTTTATTGGTATCAAAGCCATCGACCTGTTACTGACCCTGACCGGGCTGCTGTAAGGAGATAATCATGTCAATAATTCGTCCGGCCCTTGTACTTTTTATTCTGTTGACGCTCATCACCGGCGGCGTCTATCCGCTATTAACCACCGCGCTGGGACAGTGGTGGTTTCCGCAGCAGGCCAACGGCTCGCTAGTGCGCATTGAAGGCGAAGTGCGTGGTTCCCGCTTGATCGGGCAGAACTTTACCGCTGCGGGCTATTTCCAGGGCCGCCCTTCCGCCACGGCGGAGGTAGCGGATAACCCGTTGGCTTCCGGCGGCAGCAACCTTGCCGCCAGCAATCCGGCGCTGGATAAAGCCATCAGCGAACGGGTGCAGGCCCTGCGCGACGCCAACCCGGATGCGAATCCGACGGTACCGGTTGAACTGGTGACCGCTTCAGCGAGCGGGCTGGATTACAGCCTGACCCCGGCCGCCGCGCTGTGGCAGGTACCTCGCGTCGCCAAAGCACGACAGCTCAGCGTTGAACAGGTGAGCCAGTTGGTTAATGACGCAACGCAAAAACCGTTGCTCAGTTTTCTCGGTCAACCTGTGGTAAATATACTGCAGCTGAATATGTCGCTGGATGCCCTGAAGGATAAGTGAAATGAGTGACGAGCCGCTGCGTCCGGACCCTGACCGCCTGTTACAACACACCGCCTCTGCGCATCGCGGAAAACTGAAGGTATTTTTTGGCGCCTGCGCGGGGGTGGGTAAAACCTGGGCGATGCTGGCGGAAGCGCAGCGGCTGCGCGCCCAGGGGCTGGATATTCTGGTTGGCGTGGCGGAAACCCATGGGCGTAAAGAGACGGCGGCGATGCTTGAGGGGCTGAGCACCCTCCCCCTGCGCCGCCTTTCCCATCGCGGGCGCTACGTTAAAGAGTTTGACCTTGACGGCGCGCTGGCCCGCCGTCCGGCGCTGATCCTGGTGGATGAGCTGGCGCACAGCAACGCGCCCGGCTCACGCCATCCCAAACGCTGGCAGGACGTCGAAGAGCTGCTCGAAGCCGGCATCGACGTTTTTACTACCGTCAACGTCCAGCATCTGGAAAGCCTTAACGATGTGGTCAGCGGCATCACCGGCGTACAGGTACGCGAAACCGTCCCCGACCCATTCTTCGACGCCGCCGACGATGTGGTGCTGGTCGACCTTCCCCCGGACGATCTGCGCCAGCGGCTCAATGAAGGTAAAGTCTATATCGGCGGTCAGGCCGAGCGAGCGATTGAGAACTTCTTTCGCAAGGGCAACCTGATTGCCCTGCGCGAGCTGGCGTTGCGCCGCACCGCCGATCGGGTTGATGAGCAGATGCGCGCCTGGCGCGACCGTCAGGGACAGGAAAAGGTCTGGCACACCCGCGACGCCATTTTGCTGTGCATTGGCCATAATACCGGCAGCGAAAAGCTGGTTCGCGCTGCCGCCCGACTGGCGGCTCGCCTGGGCAGCGTCTGGCATGCAGTTTACGTTGAAACCCCCTCTCTGCACCGGCTGCCGGAAGCAAAGCGACGGGCGATTCTCGCCGCGCTCAGGCTGGCGCAGGAGCTGGGGGCAGAAACCGCCACGCTCTCCGATCCTTCCGAAGAGAAGGCCGTTCTGCACTACGCTCGCGAGCATAACCTCGGCAAAATAGTGATTGGCCGCCAGCAAAAAAGACGCTGGTGGGATCGCAGCGGTTTCGCCGATCGTCTGGCCCGGCACGCGCCGGATCTCGATCTGGTCGTCATCGCGTTGGATGAAAAAACCGCCCCTCTGCCCGCTCGCGCCAGCGATGGCCGCACGGCGATGGAAAAATGGCGTTTGCAGGTTCAGGGCTGCGTGGTCGCCATCGCGCTGTGCGCGGTCATTACCGTCGTCGCGATGCAGTGGCTAATGGCCTTCGAAGCCGCCAACCTGGTGATGCTGTATCTGCTCGGGGTGGTGATTATCGCCCTCGTGTATGGCCGTTGGCCGTCGGTACTGGCGACGGTGATTAACGTGGTCAGCTTTGACCTGTTCTTTGTTGCGCCGCGCGGTACGCTGGCGGTTTCCGATGTGCAGTATCTGCTGACCTTTGGCGTGATGCTGACCGTCGGGCTGCTGATTGGTAATCTGACCGCTGGCGTACGTTACCAGGCTCGAGTGGCGCGCTATCGAGAACGGCGCACCCGTCATCTTTACGAAATGTCAAAAGCGCTGGCGGTGGGCCGCAGCCATGAGGATATCGCCACCACCAGCGAGCGATTTATTGCCTCGACGTTTCAGGCGCGCAGCCAGCTGCTGCTGCCCGATGATGCCGGAAGACTCTCGCCGCTAACCCAGCAAACCGCAGCCATCACCTGGGATGACGCCATTGCCCGCTGGAGCTTCGATAAAGGCCAGCCCGCCGGAGCCGGTACCGACACCCTGCCCGGCGTGCCCTATCAGATTCTGCCGCTAAAAAGCGCCGCCCGTACCTGGGGATTGCTGGTGGTAGAACCGGATAATTTGCGCCAGCTCATGATCCCCGAACAACAGCGTCTGCTGGAAACCTTCACCCTGCTGGTTGCCAGCGCGCTGGAGCGGCTGACGTTAACCGCCAGCGAAGAGCAGGCCCGGATGAACAGCGAACGCGAAAGCCTGCGCAACTCGCTGCTGGCAGCGCTGTCACATGATTTGCGCACCCCGCTGACGGTGCTGTTTGGTCAGGCGGAGATCCTGACGCTCGATCTCGCCAGCGAGGGTTCGAAACATGCCCCGCAGGCCAATGAGATTCGCCAGCATGTGCTGAACACCACCCGGCTGGTCAATAATCTGCTCGATATGGCGCGGATTCAGTCTGGTGGCTTTAATTTGCATAAAGAGTGGTTAACCCTGGAAGAGGTGGTCGGCAGCGCTTTGCGTATGCTGGAGCCGGGTCTCGGCGGTCGGCATATTCAGCTTGCGCTGCCGGACCCGCTGCTGCTGGTGCACGTCGACGGGCCGCTATTTGAACGGGTGCTAATTAATCTGCTGGAAAATGCGGTGAAATACGCCGGGCCGCAAGCACAAATCGGCATTGCGGCGCATACCGACCCGCATAATTTGTTTCTGGAGGTGTGGGATAACGGGCCCGGTATCCCTGCGGGGCAGGAACAGGCTATCTTTGATAAGTTCGCTCGCGGCAATAAGGAGTCAGCAATTCCCGGCGTGGGGCTGGGGCTGGCGATTTGTGAGGCCATTGTCGAAGTCCACGGCGGGACGATCAGCGGCGCGACGCGTCAGGAAGGCGGTGCCTGTTTCCGTGTTACACTGCCGCGAGAAGCGCCCCCTGAACTGAAAGAGTTAGCCGAGGAAATGTGATTAACGTTTTGATCATCGAAGACGAAAACGCTATCCGCCGCTTTCTGCGCACCGCGCTGGAAGCCGACGGCATGCGGGTATTTGAAGCGGAAACGCTGCAACGCGGGCTGATTGAGGCCGCCACCCGCAAGCCGGATTTAGTCATTCTCGATCTTGGTCTGCCCGATGGTGACGGCAACGCGTTTATTCGCGAGGTTCGCCAGTGGAGCCAAATGCCGATTATCGTGCTGTCGGCGCGCACCGAGGAACTGGATAAAATCGCCGCTCTCGACGCCGGTGCCGATGACTATCTGAGTAAACCTTTTGGTATTGGCGAGCTACAGGCGCGTTTACGCGTGGCGCTGCGCCGCCATGCTGGCGCTCAGGCCGACGAGCCGCTGGTGCGCTTTGCCAATATCGAAGTTGATATTCCCGCCCGCCGCATCGTACGTGGCGACGAAGAGATCCATCTGACGCCAATTGAGTTTCGCCTGCTGGCGGTGCTGTTGAATAATCCCGGTAAGGTGCTGACCCAGCGTCAGTTGCTCAATCAGGTTTGGGGACCGAATGCGGTGGAGCACAGCCACTATCTGCGGATTTATATGGGACACCTGCGGCAAAAGCTGGAGGTTGACCCGGCGCGACCGCAGCATTTGCTGACCGAAACGGGGATCGGCTACCGGTTTATGCCGTAGCCGTTGCCCCAGGTTGCGATCGCGTGTCGATTGTTTCCCGGCGGCGCTGCGCTTGGCCGGGCTACGGGTTCACCGCCGTCTGGCGATCAGGTTGCCCGGACAGGCGCATCACGCCGCCTCCGGGGGTTCAACCCGGCGGCGCTGCACTTGGCCGGGCTACGGATTCAGCGCCGTCTGCCGATCAGGTAGCCCGGACAGGCGCATCGCGTCGCCTCCGGGAGATTCCCACGATTATTGCCCGTAATAGGCTCCTGCCCCATGCTTACGTAAATAGTGCTTATCCAGCAGCGTCGTAGATACCGGCTGCTCCTCGCTCACCAACTGCCGGGTCCACATATTCATGTAGGCAATCTCTTCCAGCACCACCGCATTATGCACTGCATTCGCCGGATCTTTTCCCCACGCAAAAGGGCCGTGACCATGCACCAGTGCGGCAGGCACGCTGAGCGGTTCGATATCCTGCGTCCTGAACGTTTCAATAATCACGTGGCCGGTATTGGTTTCATAATCGCCGCGAATTTCATCATCGCTCAAGGGACGGGTGCAGGGGATCGGACCATAAAAGTAGTCGGCATGCGTCGTCCCCATCGCCAGCAGCGGCCTGCCCGACTGCGCCCAAATCGTCGCGTGGCGCGAATGGGTATGCACGATCCCACCCACACCGCTAAACGCTTTATACAGTTCAAGATGCGTCGGGGTATCGGATGAGGGTTTATAGCGCCCTTCCACCACTCGCCCGGTCGCCAGTTCAACCACCACCATATCGTCAGCCGACATCACATCGTATTCCACGCCGGAAGGCTTAATCACCACCAGCCCCGCATCGCGATCGATACCGCTGACGTTGCCCCAGGTAAAGGTGACAAGATTAAATTTCGGCAGCGCCAGATTGGCGTCAAGAACCGTCTGCTTGAGTTTATCCAGCATACTTCACTCCTGAATTCACATTAACTTCATGCTGCGGGGCAAGAAAACCCTGCTGGTATTTATCCGTTAACCACGCTTTGGCCTCGGCAATTCTCTCGCTATCCAGCCCGTCATTTTTGGCCCACATCTCAATCAACCATGCGCCGCGATAGTTCAGCGCGGCAAGCGAACGGAAGATCTCGCTGAAATCCACGCAGCCGGTGCCGAACGGCACATCGCGGAACTGCCCCAGCGAGGCGTGTGAAACGGGCTGGGTGTCCTTCAAATGGATGGCGCTGATTTTATGAATGCCCTTACTCAACTCTTCAGGAACATCGTTTTGCCACGCGCTTAGGTTGCCAACGTCCGGATAGACGCAGAACCACGGGCTACATATCTTGCGCTCCAGATCCAGCCAGCGGGAGATATTGCTCATAAAGGCGGTGTCCATGATCTCCATCGACAACATGATTTGCGCCTTCGCCGCTTCAGCAACCGCCCAGTTAATCCCTTCAATAAAATATTCGCGAGTTTGCGCGGAGGAGGATTCGTAGTAAACGTCATAGCCTGCCAGCTGGATATTGCGGATCCCGACGTGGCTGGCAAAGTCCAGCGCATCAAGCATCAGTTCGCGCGCCTTTAACCGGGTGTCACGGTTGACGCTGCCAAAAGGATGGCTGCGATGCGCGGAGAGGCACATGCTCGGCACATCGATGCCGCTGTTGATTTTGTCGGCAACGAACGCCAGCCTCTGGCCCCGATTCCAGCGCAGTCGGGCCTGGCGTTCCGGACTCTCATCGACAGAGATTTCGAGGAAATCAAACTCCAGATTTGCTGCCAGTTCGAAGCGTTTTGGCCAGTCCAGCGCGACAGGGAGTGCCTTTTCATAAATACCAAGTCTGGGTTTCATCGCGCAGCTCCCGTCGCATTGGCCAGGCTCTGTGCGACCTGCAAGTAGCGGTCATAGCCTTCACGCAGCTGCTGATGTCGTTTGGCATCCGGCTGGTAACAAACGACTTCCGGCTGCGTCGCCTGGATAGCTTCGCTGAAGTTGGCATAGGCACCGGTTCCAGCAGCCGCGCATAATGCAGCCGCGCGACATCCGGCCTGTTCAATATCCACCACTTCCAGAGGGAGGTTGGAGGCATCGGCGTACATCTGCGTCCAGCCTTTCGACTGGCTCGGCCCGCCGGTGAAGCGGATTTTTTGAATATCCTGATTGAGTTCAATAATGCGGTCCTGGTGCACCAGGTGGGAAAAGACGATCCCGCGATAGATGGCCGCAATAATGTCTTTTTTGGTGTGATGACCCGCCAGGCCGACCAGCGCACCGGGGAGATCCATCGCCAGATTGGAACCAAACAGATACGGTAAAAAGACCAGATTGCTGTCGGTATCTTCTGCAATCCAGCTTTCGAAATGCTCATAGCAGCGGTCATCGTCAGGAAAGAACTGTTTCACAAACCAGGAGAGATTACTCGCCGAGGTAGGGCTGCCTTCATGAACAAAATATTTCCCCGGAATACAATATTTCCCCCAGATATAGGGAAAGTCGCTGGCAATAATATTATCCGTCACCGAGGTGGCAATACTCCACGTTCCTGCCACCGCACTGAGGGTATCGGCCCGATCAATCCCCGAAGAAACGGCGGAGGCAACCACATCGAAAAAGCCGCCGAAGACTGGCGTGCCAGGACACAACCCGCAGTCCAGTGATGCCTGCAGGGTAATGTGACCCACGCAATCCGTTGAGTTCACCACCGGCGCGGTTTTATCCACCACTTCCTCAATACCAAATAGCGCCATCATGTCGCTGTCGTAGCGGGAGGTGAACTGGTTATAAAAATTACTGCCGGAGATATTGGTGATTTCTGCCGTCGCTTCGCCGGTCAGGCGGAAACGGATGTAGTCGTGGACCATCAAAA
This sequence comes from Klebsiella sp. RHBSTW-00215, assembly GCF_014103785.1. Classification (NCBI taxonomy): domain Bacteria; kingdom Pseudomonadati; phylum Pseudomonadota; class Gammaproteobacteria; order Enterobacterales; family Enterobacteriaceae; genus Klebsiella; species Klebsiella sp. RHBSTW-00215. The sequence goes on along the minus strand of NZ_JABXQS010000001.1, from coordinate 3,392,136 downwards.
CGGCATCGATTCTGTCGTAATTGGCCGGTTCATACTCTTTAAGCCACGCCAGCAGCGACACCGGATGTCCGGTCCACAGCTGCTGTAATCCTTTTGGATAGGCCAGTTTGTCGATACCTTCGCGGTACCATTTTTTGACAAACTCAAGCGCCCGGGTATCAGATGAAATAATTCCATTGCGTACCGGCTCGCCTTTTTTATCAATCGCGTAAAGCCCCTTACCGTGCGAGGAAAAACCGATCCCGCCAATACTTAACGGTGGCACCTGGCTTTCATACATCACTTTTTTAATGACGTTACATACGGTATCCCAAAGCTCATGCATATTTCGCTCGGTAAAACCCGGTTGATCGGATAACACCTGCGCATATTGCGACGCGACGTGGATCTCTTGCCCTAGTTCATTATAGATACCGGCTTTGGTTACCGTCCCGCCGATATCGACTCCGATAAAATTCATATCCCTTCACCCCACAATGAAAATGATTTAAAGCCTATCCCAGTAGGCGTTATTGGCGCAGACAGTTTGAACACGGACAGCGCGCAAGAACCGGAGCGTACACGTAGTACGTGAGGATTCTGAGCACTGCCCAGGTTCAAAGTGGCAAGCAAAATAGCCCTAATGAGATAGGCTCTTAACGTCTGGCAGAACTAATAAAAGTAGCACCCCAAATAATGAGCCCTTTCACTACGTACTGGACATAAGGCGAGATCCCCAGAAGATTTAAGCCATTATTCAGTACCCCGAGCATCATCGCGCCAATTAACGTACCAATAATCATTCCTCGCCCACCGGCAATAGACGCGCCGCCGAGCACAACTGCGGCAATAGCATCCAGTTCAAAACCAACGCCGGCATTAGGCTGACCGCTCATGACGCGCGAGGTAAAAATAAGCCCGGCGAAACTGGCGGTAAAACCACTAATAACGTAGACCAGCAACTTATAATATTTTACCCGCAGGCCGCTCAGGCGTGCCGCCTCTTCGTTCCCCCCCAGGGAGTAGACATAGCGACCGAACGGCATATGGTTCAGGACGATATAAAAGATGATATATAAAACCACCATCAGAATAATCGGCACCTGAATACCGAACAGATATTCACGGCCCCAAAAGGCAAATGAATCAGGTAATCCAGAGATGGGATAGCCACCGGTATAAATCAGCGCCAGGCCCTTGGCAATAATCATCGCCCCGAGAGTGACGATAATGGGCGGCATCTTGCCATAAGCGGTTAAAAAGCCGTTAATCGCGCCAAAAGCCACACCGGAACACAAGCCGATAAGGATGGCTAACCATGGGTCTAAGCCATAATACTTCATTAACCCCGCCATCAGCGTACCGGCCAGCGCCATCACCGCGCCGACGGAGAGGTCGATACCGCCGGTCAGAATCGCAAACGTCATTCCGATGGCGATAATGGCATTAATTGAAACCTGGCGGGCGACGGTCGAGAGGTTATCTACTGTTAAAAAGTAATCATTAAAAATAGCCATACAGGAAAACAGTAATACCAGACCGACAAACGGCAGGAACGCGGGCATCTTTAATAATCCATGGAGGATTTTTTTATTTTTATCAGGAGATGCAACTGGCGCTAATGATGCATTTTCATTACTCATTTAAGACTCCCTAAATAATATTACCGGCGGCATGCAGCATAATGACCGTGGAATTGATATTTTCATTTTCAAGTTCGGCAACGATATCGCCATCGCGGAAAACCATGACGCGGTCGCTAACGCCAATCACTTCCGGTAACTCCGATGAAATCATAATTATCGAAATACCTTGCTCGGTAAGATTGCGCATAATTTGATAGATTTCAGATTTAGCCCCTACATCAATACCGCGAGTTGGCTCATCAAAAATCAAAATATTGACATCATGATTTAACCAGCGGGAAATAACGACTTTCTGCTGATTACCACCGCTTAATGTTCCGACGGCGGTAAAGGCATCCGGCGTTTTTACCCCAACGTGACGAATTAAATGCTCAGCCGTTTTACGCTCTTCGCCATCGCGAATAAGCGAATAGTGGCAAGTATGCTTGTTGAGCCAGATATTATCTTTAACTGAAAAACCTAGCACCAGCCCCTGAGTTTTACGGCTTTCAGGCAATAGGCCAATGCCCAAGCGCAGAGCCTGATCGGTGGACTTTATCGAGACCTCTTTCCCTGCCAGACGGACATGTTTTTTAAAGCATTTGTCCGCGCCGGTCAGCGCCAGAATCGCTTCTGAACGCCCTGACCCCACCAGCCCGGCGAGGCCTAAGATTTCGCCTTTGCGCAGCGTTAATCGGTTCACTTTGCTGCTTTCGGTAAGCTGAATTTCCGCGTCCAGCAGAAGATCATGATTCTCCAGCATCCGTCTCTCCGGATAAATATTCTCCACCTCGCGGCCAACCATCATCTGGATCATCTCCGCGAGATCGATATCATCAACCTTCGCTGAACCGATGTATTTCCCATCACGCAAGATGCTCAGGCTGTCGCAAATCTCGTAGATTTCCTCAAGATGGTGAGAGATGAAGAACATGCCCACGCCTTTCGCTTTTAAATCGCGCATCACGCGAAAAAGGTGTTCGGCTTCGCTTGGGGTTAAGGTGGCAGTCGGTTCATCGAGGATCAGAATACGGGCATCCAGCGAGAGCGCTTTGGCAATTTCCACGAACTGCTGCTCAGCCACGCTGAGATGGCAAATTTGCTCATCGGGATCCAGCGTCACGCCGAGCTCTTTAAAGATCCTGAGTGCCTCGCGGCGCATGGTTTTACGGTCTAATAAACCAAATGGATTCACTTTCTCGCGATTGAGAAAAATATTCTCATAGGCATTAAGATAGGGAATAAGAGAAAATTCCTGAAAAATAATCCCAACACCGCACTGAATGGCATCGCGATAATTATGAAAATGCTGCTGCTTGCCATCAATAAAAATGTTGCCAGTATCCGGTTGATATATCCCACAGAGGATTTTCATCAACGTGGATTTACCTGCGCCATTTTCACCGAGTAAAGCATGCACCTCCCCTCGCCCAAGGGTAATATTGACATTATCGAGCGCCTTGACTCCGGGGAAGCTTTTACTGACATTTTTGACTTCCAGTAAGCTGGGCATGAACATCGCTCCATGACGGCACGATAATATATCGCGCCATACTTTAATAAGAATCCACGACGGCCCACGAACTCAATCGCGAGCCGTTATGGAGTAATAACGCTCTTACCAATGGAAATCTTTGGCGTTTGTTTTATCAATAAGCTTCACATCAACAGGAATCTCTTTCGGAATATTCGCGCCCCAGTGTTTAGCCAGAGCAATACCTAAACCAATACGTAACTGGTCGCGCGGGAACTGCGCGGCGGTCGCAATAAATGGTGTAGTGCCTTTGGCAATTTCAGCTACCGCTTCCGGCGAACCGTCAACGCTAACTAATTTCACATCACGACCGGAAGACTGAATAGCCGCCAGCGCACCAAGAGAGCCAACGTCATTAACGCTGAAAATACCGTTGAGCGTTGGATTGGATTGCAACATATTTTCCGTCACGCTCATGGAGGTATCGCGTTCTTGCTTGCCGTTCAGTTTGGTAATGACTTTAATATTAGGATGCTTCTTCATCGCATCTTCAAAACCACGAACGCGTTCCAGAATAGGCACCACGGGAATACCATCGAGAATCGCTACATTGCCTTTATCACCCAGTGCTTTGGCTAAATGCTCACCGGCAATAAAGCCCGCGTCATAGTTTTTGGAACCGACAAATGAGTCAATAGGCCCGTTTGCCTGAGCATCAATCGCTACCACCACCACACCTGCTTTTTTCGCCGCCAGAACCGCCGTTTCCGCGCCTACGCTGTCAGCCGGGTTGATCAGCAGAATATCAATTTTCTTCTGCAGCATATCCTCAACGTCGCTAATCTGCTTGGAGACATCATGCGCAGCATCCGCAGTATATACAGTGGCATTAATATCTTTTGCCGACTGTTCAAGCGACTCTTTCATGGTGACAAAATATTCGTTATTCAATTCCTGGAACGACATACCGATAGTTAGCGGCTTAGCATTAACGCAGGCGACCATACTCATCGCCAGAAGTCCTGAGAGTAATGCTTTCGTATTCAATTTTACAGGCATTCAATATCTCCTTTTTGAGTTATGCGCTAAAGGATAAAGATTATCCTTTAGCGTTTTCATGGTACGAATGTTGCCTGATAGCCTGAGCAATAAATTAATGACCGGTAGACTTCACCAGGCCACCGATATTTACCCCAGTTATCACCATGATACAAATCCAGTATTTATTTAGCCGCCATTCATTTCAAAGCGGATGATAATTAAAATAAATGGTGCTATACCCTAAATAATTTGAGTTGCAGGAAGGCGGCAAGAGAGTGAATCCCGATGAGCTTACTATGGTAAGTGATTCGGGTGAACGAGCGCAGCCAACACACATGCAACTTGAAGTATGACGGGTATATTTAAGAATTACGTTTTATGGCTTAATAACGACCTTGATAGAATCGAGCGATTTTGCCATTTCAAACGCCGCTTTCCACTCATCGATAGAATAGAAATGAGTGACAACGCCTTTTGCAGTCAGCAGGCCGCGCTCAAAGAGATCGATGGCGATTTCATAGCTGTACGGGCCAAGATGCGCACCGCGAATATCCAGCTCTTTGCGGTCGCCAATGATCGACCAGTCGGCGGTGGTTTCTTTACCAAACACACTGAACTCGACAAAACGACCTAGCTTACGAATCATCTCCAGTCCCTGAGTAACGCCAATCGGCGCGCCGGTAGCTTCAATGTAGACGTCACAACCGTAGCCTTCAGTCATGGCTTTAACAATGGCAATGGCGTCTTCTTTGGCCGCATTGATAACCACATCCGCCCCAAACTCTTTCGCCAGCGCCAGACGGTCTTCCATGGTGTCGATCACAACCAGCTTTTTCGGCGTCTTAAGATGCGCGACCTGTACCATGCACAGACCCAGCGGGCCAGCACCAGCGATAACAACAACATCATCCAGATCGATATCCCCACGGCGTACCGTATGGATAGCACAGGCCATCGGTTCGATAAGCGCTGCATCTTCTTCGCTTAATGACTCGGGAATTTTGTGAATAATCGCTCTTTCGGAGAAGCGCATATATTCAGCCATACCACCATCGGCAACATCCTTTTGAAAACCATAAATATCATGGGTTTCACACATCCAGTATTTCCCGGTTTTACAGAAACGACATTCATGACAAGGTACAATCTGCTCCGCCAGAATACGATCGCCAATTTTTAATTTATATTTTTCTGCCGAGCCGGGGCCTAATTCAGCAACCCGGCCATAGAATTCATGTCCTGGCACCACTGGCGTTTTCACCCACGGGTTTTCACCCCAAAACATCGGTGCGCCGTCCTGGGCTTTGCAATCACCAGCACATATTCCACAGCCATCAACTTTAATAACCACTTCTTTTTCTTGTGCTACCGGGCGCGTAATCTTTTCAAAGCGATAATCCTGGGGACCATGGCACACAACAGCTTTCATATCTTCAGGTAATTGTTCCATCGTAAACCTCATTTTCGGATAAGTAATGAAGATGGATAGTATTGCTGACGCAATTATCCTCCACCTGGCACAAGAGTCGTGAGATGATGATGCAAATGTATTATTACGTAGAGAGTTTAACTGGTCTCTACGATTTCAAGGCATTTCTGACGATAGATATCCTTTGGTAGCTTATTAGTAATAAGAACATCAATATCTGCGAGGTCGCATATTTTATATAATGAATAGCGCTCAAACTTACTGCTATCGACCATCAGAATTTTTTGGTCGGCCACTTTCAGCATTTCTTGTTTCAGACGCACGTTGACTTCATTGCTATCTTTGATTTCCAGGCCAGAATCAAGGCCCTGGCAAGAAAAGAACAGTTTATTGACCTTAAAGTTATTTATAATAAATTCAGCTACCGGCCCATGAAAATCGCCGTGTCTTTCAGAATACTCACCACCCACGCTGACAATTCTTATTTTCTTTCGGCAGGCTAATGTCTGAATAATATTTAATGAATTGGTAATTACCGTCAGTTCGATATCGGGCAACTGCCGTGCTAAAAACCAGCATGAACTACTATTATCCATAATAATGCATTCATGCTCATGAATGTACTGTAATGCGCTTTTGGCAATGCGCATTTTTCGCTCTGGTTGCTCTTTTGTTCGCTTAATAAATGCTTCAGCTTTATCGACAAAATTCCCATTATTTGTGGGATTATCCACATCTAAAAATGATGTATTATTTTCTGAAATCATCGCACCGCCAAAGCTACGGACTAATTTTTTATTTTTGGCAAGCACAGTTAAATCTCGGCGAATAGTTTCCGGAGACACACCAAATATTCGCGACAATTCATTGACTCTAGCGCAACCATTTTCAACGACAAATTCCAGAATTAATGAGTGACGTTTAACTTGTAACATATAAGTTCTCAAGAAAGCATCCAGGATTTAATGACATAAATGTAACAAAATCATCCATATCATTAAGTGATTCAAATCATACAAAATCAAAACAAGCGTTCAGCTTTTTTTAATTTGAAGTCAGTCATACATTTAAAGTAAGTTGCATTTTTTAAGATGGGATTTTGTGATAAAGGTAGCAAAATATAACTTCATTAATGCCCCGGCACTCAACGTCAATCAATAGAATGGGCAAACTCGGTCAAAAAAATAATACCCGTTTGTGCCCGATTCAGTCACCGCAGGATGCACATAATCTGTATTGTCGTAATAGCAGGTCAAATAACCTCGTGGTCAAACCATACGGCAGCGCCACAGCGTCACCACTTTCGCCGCTTCCGAGAGCAGTAAGAGCCCGATAAAGAACGCTATCCCCTTGAACCCCATTTCACGCAGCATCCATAACACCAGCGAAAGCGACGGCAGCATAAAGACCAGACGCAATGGCGTTTGCGCCCACGTCAGCCACAGGGCATAACGGCTCTGACGCAAGAAAAGAACCATCGACACGGGAATGCTGGTTATCAACAAGAAATTAAGCGGAAACAGCCACGCGGCGGCTGAGCCGTAGGTATGCAGAAGTTGGAGATATGCGAGGATATCGTCGTAGAACGGTACGCGCCGGTGATAGAGATTCCAGCCGACAAACTCAATGAGATAAAAAAGATCCATCCCAGCCCAAAACCAAAAGACTTTTTTGCGTTTCAGTTTCATCGCACTCCTTGCGAAAAAAACAGGCCCTAAAAAGGGCCTGATTATCATGGCTAATAATTACGCGTTTTTCAGCACTTCGCTGACAATCTCCACCGCTTCTTTCTCAATCTGCTGACGATGCTCAGCGCCAAGGAAGCTTTCACAGTAGATTTTGTAAGCGTCTTCAGTACCTGACGGACGCGCGGCAAACCAGCCGTTCTCGGTCATCACCTTCAGACCGCCAATTGCCGCACCGTTGCCCGGAGCCGCAGTCAGGCGCGCGGTGATCGGGTCACCTGCCAGCGTGCTGGCGCTTACCATTTCCGGAGAGAGCTTAGACAACGCTGCTTTCTGGGCAGAAGTTGCAGAAGCCTGCAGACGGTTGTAGCTTGGCGCGCCGAAGCGTGCTGCCAGTTCATCATAGTGCTGCTGCGGATTTTTCCCGGTTACGGCGGTGATTTCCGCCGCCAGCAGGCACATGATGATGCCGTCTTTGTCGGTAGACCACGGCGTGCCGTCGAAGCGCAGGAACGAAGCGCCCGCGCTCTCTTCGCCGCCGAAGCCGAAGCTACCGTCAAACAGACCATCAACGAACCATTTAAAACCAACCGGTACTTCCACCAGCTTGCGGCCCAAATCATTCACTACGCGATCGATCATTGCCGAGGAGACCAGAGTCTTACCGACAGCAACATCTTTGCCCCACTGCGGACGATGCTGGAACAGGTAGTTAATCGCCACTGCCAGGTAGTGGTTCGGGTTCATTAACCCGGCAGGCGTCACGATACCGTGACGGTCGTAATCCGGGTCGTTAGCGAAGGCCAGGTCGAACTTGTCGCGCAGCGCCAGCAGGCCCGCCATGGCGCACTCGGAGGAGCAGTCCATACGGATCGCGCCGTCTTTATCGAGGTGCATAAAGCGGAAAGTCTGATCGACATTATCGTTAACGATAGTCAGGTTCAGCTTGTAGTACTCAGCAATGCGTTTCCAGTACTCAATACCGGAGCCACCAAGCGGATCAACACCCAGCGTCAGGCCCGCTTTCTGGATAGCCGCCATATCGACGATATCCGCCAGCCCTTCGATAAACGGCTGCACCAAATCCTGCTCTTTCACATGCCCTGAAGCCAGCGCCGCATCAAGAGAAATACGCTTCACGCCTTGCAGGCCAGCAGCCAGCAGTTCGTTAGCGCGATTTTCAACAACTTTAGTCACGTTGGTATCAGCCGGGCCACCGTTCGGCAGATTGTACTTGATACCACCGTCTTCCGGCGGGTTATGGGACGGAGTAATGACGATGCCGTCAGCCTGTGGGCCGCCTTTCTTGTTGTGCACCAGAATCGCATTAGAAATCGCCGGCGTCGGGGTGAAACCGTTATTTTCCTGAACGATGACATCAACACCGTTCGCCGCCAGCACTTCCAATACGGAAATGAAAGCAGGTTCGGATAGCGCGTGGGTGTCCTTCCCGACGTAGCATGGGCCGGTGATCCCGTTCTTTGCGCGGTCTTCAGCAATTGCCTGGGCAATCGCCAGAATATGCTGCTCGTTGAAGTTGTGGCGCGCCGCGCTGCCGCGGTGGCCGGAGGTGCCAAACTTCACAGCATGTTCCGCATTGCCCACTTCTGGCTTCAGCACATAGTACTGGGCGGTCAGTTGGGCGACGTTAATCAAATCACTCTGTTGCGCAGGTTGACCTGCGCGCTTATCGATTGCCATTGCCTGATCCTTCTGGTGCAAAAGTTAAATGACTAGATCGTACCGCAAACCTTTTCGATCAATTCAGCAGGGAACTGCATTGACTGCATGATATGTTCAATCATGCTGCATTTGCGGCCGGTATTGGTATTTGTAATAACCCACCACGGCGTGCCCGGAACCTGCTTAGGTTTTGTCTGATTACCATTTTTCTGTAGCGTCCGCTCATCTTCAGCGAAATAGACGCGAGTGCGCCCATGCAGAGACTCGGTCGCCTCCGCAAAGCCTTTGCTGTCTAAGGAGTAGAGGGTAGTCAGAACCAGCATGAAACGGTTTACCGCGCGTTTTTGTTCGGCGTACTCATCAGATAGCAGCAGCTCGCGCATGGCGCGGACTTTATCCTTCAGAGGATTGGCGGGTTTCACTTCAACGACAGGCGTTGGCGCCGGAGCCGGAACGACTTTCGCTACTGGTGCGGCAGGCTGGGAAACGGCGGAAAACTTCAACATGCGCCGTAAAATGTCGGATGCACTCTCGCCAATATGCTTGGTGTGGCTGGCAATATAGCTATAGAGTTCATCATCAACTTCAATTGTTTTCATCTTAATCCAGTACGATATCTTTTCTGAATACAAGTTGTCGGGATTATAAGGACAAATCCCAACCGCGGATAGCGTCAAACCAGGATGGCGGTAAAACTCGGAAATCTTCCGGGTCTTGCAGCCGGATGGCAGAATGTCCAACATAATACCCTAACCCGACGGAGCGAAAAAAAGAACTTTGCCATGAAATTAAATAGCCGAGCGCAATCTGCACAGAATCCGCACAATAATCCCCCTATCGTCCTGGTCCATGGCCTTTTTGGCAGTCTGGATAACCTTGGGATCCTCGCCCGCGATCTGGTCGCTGACTACGATATTTTACAGGTCGATATGCGAAATCACGGTCTTTCCCCGCGCGCACCAGAGATGACCTATGCCGCGATGGCTCAGGATTTGATTGATACTCTCAATGAATACCAAATAGAAAAAGCGACCTTTATTGGTCACTCAATGGGCGGCAAGGCGGTCATGGCGCTGAGCGCGCTGGCCCCGGAGCGCATTGCGGGCCTGGTTGCGATAGATATTGCCCCTGTGGATTATCACGTTCGTCGCCATGATGAAATCTTCGCCGCCATCAATGCCGTGACCGACGCCCACGCGGCCACTCGCCAGCAGGCAGCGACGGTTATGCGCGAACACCTTCATGAAGAAGGCGTCATTCAGTTCCTGCTGAAATCCTTTGTGGACGGTCAGTGGCGGTTTAACGTGCCGGTATTGTGGGAGCAATATGACAATATCGTCGGCTGGCAAACCATCCCCGCCTGGCCGCATCCGGCGCAGTTTATCCCCGGCGGTAACTCACCCTACGTAACCGATGCCTACCGTGAGGCTCTGCTGGCTCAATTCCCCCAGGCACGGGCCCATGTGATTGCCGGAGCCGGACATTGGGTACATGCAGAAAAACCAGAGGCCGTTTTACGGGCAATACGCCGTTATTTGACCTCCATAGCCGCGTAACTGGCTAAAATCTGCCCGACCGCGCGGCAGAATGCCCGCGGTCGTTGGCGCAGCCCCTCGCCTGATGTATTATGGCGGGCTATCTGCGTCGGCTATGCCCGACAGCTTGTTTCCCCCGAAGTCACTCTGAATCATGGCAAAAGAACAAACGGACCGTACGACATTAGATTTGTTCGCAACCGAGCGTCGGCCGGGTAGACCGAAAACCAATCCGCTTTCACGCGACGAACAGCTGCGTATCAATAAACGCAATCAGCTCAAGCGCGATAAAGTTCGCGGTTTGAAGCGCGTTGAGCTGAAGCTCAATGCCGATGCGGTTGATGCGCTCAATGAGCTGGCCGAAGCCCGCAACATGAACCGCAGCGATCTTATTGAAGAGATGCTGATGAACCAACTGGCGGCCCTGCGCAGCCAGGATAAAGCCTAAAACCCTCAAAAAATAAGCTTTCATGTAGCAGAGTGTGCAGTCGGGCGTGATTGCTGTTTCCGCGCCCTTCTCAGTTCTGCTATCATTGCCCCTATCTGTGGGCATTTAAGTCCCTACCACATCATTAAGTTTCAAGAGGTTATTTTACTCATGGCAATCATCGGCATCTTTTTTGGCAGCGACACCGGCAACACCGAAAATATTGCAAAAATGATTCAAAAGCAGCTTGGTAAAGATGTTGCTGATGTTCGCGACATTGCCAAGAGCAGCAAAGAAGATCTGCAAGCTCACGATATTCTGCTGCTCGGCATCCCAACCTGGTACTACGGTGAAGCACAGTGTGACTGGGATGATTTCTTCCCGACGCTGGAAGAAGTCGATTTCAACGGCAAACTGGTCGCGCTGTTTGGCTGCGGCGATCAGGAAGACTACGCTGAGTACTTCTGTGATGCGCTGGGTACCATTCGCGACATCATTGAACCGCGCGGCGCCACTATCGTTGGTCACTGGCCGACTGCTGGATATCATTTCGAAGCATCTAAAGGTCTGGCAGATGATGACCACTTCGTGGGTCTGGCCATCGACGAAGACCGTCAGCCAGAACTGACTAACGAACGCGTGGAAAAATGGGTAAAACAGATTTCTGAAGAGCTGCACCTCGAAGAAATCAAGAATGCCTGAGTCTAAACGGCGTTATCGTCAGATTTCGCCGAATTAATAGATAAAAGCAATCAAAGTTATAGCTACAAGTTTTTAACTTTTAATCACATATCTGTACAATGTCCTCTGATTTAACGAGGTCACGTGAAGCACTTTGTAGCCAGTGCCTCGTTTTTGACAGCATACAAGGCCCGATGCTTGCAGTTTTCATTTCACCATGGCAGTTCTATAATGAGACGCATTACATCGGGTGATTCTCTGTATTACTTCCGCTGATGGAAGTAGATCGTTTAGCAACAGGACAGATTCCGCATGACTGACAACAATACCGCATTAAAGAAGGCTGGCCTGAAAGTAACACTTCCGCGATTAAAAATCCTGGAAGTCCTGCAGGAACCGGATAACCATCATGTCAGTGCGGAAGACTTATATAAACGCCTGATTGATATGGGTGAAGAGATTGGCCTGGCCACCGTCTACCGCGTACTGAACCAGTTCGACGACGCCGGCATCGTCACTCGTCATAATTTCGAAGGTGGTAAATCCGTTTTCGAACTGACGCAGCAGCATCATCATGATCACCTGATTTGCCTCGATTGCGGCAAAGTGATCGAATTTAGCGATGACTCAATTGAAGCTCGTCAGCGTGAGATTGCCTCCCGACACGGTATTCGCCTCACCAACCACAGCCTGTACCTGTACGGTCACTGTGCAGAAGGCGATTGCCGCGAAGATGAACATGCCCACGACGCGGTGGAAAAGTAATTCCCCGTTGCGTAAGCAGCAAAAAGCCAACCTGATGGTTGGCTTTTTTTATGGCTACGAAAAGTAAAAATCAGGGTTTCGTGTTGTTGCTACGAATCTCTTTCCAAATCTGGTCACAGCGCGACTGTACAGCCTGATCGTTACCGGTTTTACGCGCCTGGATACATTGCTGGTAATCCAGTACTCGCACGCTTTCCTGGGTGGCGAACTGCTGATGCTGCTTCTCTTGCTTCAGAACGTCTAATACGCTCTGGCAGGCTTCGACTTTATCTGGGTTACCTTCAGCAGTATTAATACAGGCGCTGTAGGCATCTTTTAACTTTGAATCCTCTTTCGGCGCTGGCGACTGCGTGCAGGCAACCAGACCTGCCGCCATAATAGCGACAAGCAATAGCTTCTTCATAATCGACCTCGGGAAATTGCGGCAGGCTCATGCCCGCCGCACTGGCATCAGAAAATGGTAAATGGAGCAATAACCATGAACTTCACGTCGCGCTCATCCTGGAAGATGTTGCCGTAGCCGCCGCTCCAGCTTGGGATATCGGAGTGGTTGTCGTATTGAGTAAAGTGCAGTTTAAACAGCGTACCCTTCGCACGTCCTTCCTGTACGGTGTACATCGCATCCAGGCTGTAGGCTGACTCTTCCAGACGTTTGTCAGGGTTGTAGTAAGCATCAGGAGAAGACATTTTTCCTGGTTTTGCATCCCATGCATAAACGTAGGACGCGCCGAAGGCCCAACCCGGCATATTCCAGTTCTTCATGTCATACATCGCACCGAAGAACACCGCTTTTTCACCGTTGGCGTTGAAGTCAGAGCGGTTATCCCACCAGACATCGAGACGACCGTTAGATGAGGCGTAAGTCGGCGTCATACGTTGCAGGAAGTAGCCCTGCTGACCATCGGCTTTAACCCAGGTTCCTTCCAGGCGCAGGTCGAGAACATCGGCAACTTTATAGCCAAAGGTCAATGCCTGCAGCCAGGCGGTACCATCATAAATATCGTTCGCCCCGCCGTTACTGACTTTATCGCGAGTACCGTAGAACTGGTAGCTGGTGTTTAGCGGCGTGCCTGCGATATCAAATTTGTAGCTGGCCTTAGGGAAGGTGCGAACAAGTCCCTGATATGAGATCATGTTTGTCATCTGGAGCCATGGAACAGGGTTCATCATGAGTCATCAACTTACCTTCGCCGACAGTGAATTCAGCAGTAAGCGCCGTCAGACCAGAAAAGAGATTTTCTTGTCCCGTATGGAGCAGATTCTGCCATGGCAAAACATGGTGGAAGTCATCGAGCCGTTTTACCCCAAGGCTGGTAATGGCCGGCGACCTTATCCGCTGGAAACCATGCTACGCATTCACTGCATGCAGCATTGGTACAACCTGAGCGATGGCGCGATGGAAGATGCTCTGTACGAAATCGCCTCCATGCGTCGGTTTGCCCGGTTATCCCTGGATAGCGCCTTGCCTGACCGCACCACCATCATGAATTTCCGCCACCTGCTGGAGCAGCATCAACTGGCCCGCCAATTGTTCAAGACCATCAATCGCTGGCTGGCCGAAGCAGGCGTCATGATGACTCAAGGCACCTTGGTCGATGCCACCATCATTGAGGCACCCAGCTCGACCAAGAACAAAGAGCAGCAACGCGATCCGGAGATGCATCAGACCAAGAAAGGCAATCAGTGGCACTTTGGCATGAAGGCCCACATTGGTGTCGATGCCAAGAGTGGCCTGACCCACAGCCTAGTCACCACCGCGGCCAACGAGCATGACCTCAATCAGCTGGGTAATCTGCTGCATGGAGAGGAGCAATTTGTCTCAGCCGATGCCGGCTACCAAGGGGCGCCACAGCGCGAGGAGCTGGCCGAGGTGGATGTGGACTGGCTGATCGCCGAGCGCCCCGGCAAGGTAAGAACCTTGAAACAGCATCCACGCAAGAACAAAACGGCCATCAACATCGAATACATGAAAGCCAGCATCCGGGCCAAGGTGGAGCACCCATTTCGCATCATCAAGCGACAGTTCGGCTTCGTGAAAGCCAGATACAAGGGGTTGCTGAAAAACGATAACCAACTGGCGATGTTATTCACGCTGGCCAACCTGTTTCGGGCGGACCAAATGATACGTCAGTGGGAGAGATCTCACTAAAAACTGGGGATAACGCCTTAAATGGCGAAGAAACGGTCTAAATAGGCTGATTCAAGGCATTTACGGGAGAAAAAATCGGCTCAAACATGAAGAAATGAAATGACTGAGTCAGCCGAGAAGAATTTCCCCGCTTATTCGCACCTTCCCTTAGCGAAATACTGGTCGATGTAACCCTGTGCCTGGCCAAATGCGGCTTCCAGCACGAGGTCATTTTTAAAATCATACTTGGCGCCGAGAGAGTGGAGATAATCAACCTTGGTTTTCTTATCGTTCTGGTAGAACTCGTCCATTTCGATGTGCCACGGTGCTTTATATTCGTTTGTCCACATATAGGAGAAACTCAGCGCGCCCGTATCACCATAATCAAAGTTGGCACCGGCTTCAGCACCCTGGTAAGTACCCGGCATAAAGCTCCAGTGCGGAGCCAGCAATGTTTGACCGGTAGGCTGGATATAGCCTGCACGTGCCCATGCCGGGCCAAATTTAAATTTGGCGGCTGCTTTGTACAGACTGATCCCGCTCTTATCACCGGAATAGTCTTCATCATAAGTTTTATTGCGCGAGGAGAAAGCGATTTCGTTCGGGTGGCCGCTGTCACCGCTTTCGCCCATTTCGATGGCGGTAAAGGCGGCGATATCAATACCGAACATGTCGGCAGCATAACCAGACTGGAAATCCAGGTTGGCGTTCCAGGTGGAATGAGAAAGGTTCGTCTGATAAGACTTATAGTTCGGGTTTTTTTCCTTATACTTAGTGCCATCCGGGGCAACTCGATCTACCGTTGGATTCAGATCTTTACGGTCACGCTCACGCTGCCAGTAATAGATGCCGCCGGTTAACGTTGAATCATCAATGAACCCTTCTGCTTTCGCATCCGGTACCATTGCAAAACCTGACAGTGCTGTCACACCGGCGATAGCCAGCGCCAGCGTACTACGTTTGCCACTAAACGTACGCATATGCATATCCTCTTTGACTTTTTAAAAACGCAGCTACCAAGGGCAACTAGCGAAAAAAATAAAATAAAACTGCTTAAAAAGTGGAGCGGTAAAATCCGCATAACCACTGGGTATAGACTATTTTTCGTGACGCGAATTATCAATCTCTTTCGGTGACCAAAGATGAAGATTATGACAAAGCGCACATAATCTATGTCTTTTTGTTTCAGTCGTAGAAGTCATGCATTTGACGTGGAAGTGCTTGCTATATCAGAAAAAACAGGCGTAATGAAAGCGATTAGATGTTTTTATAGTGGATGACCGAAGGGATAAACAGTCGTAATTTTTACAATCTGTAAACAAGATTAATTCGCATCGCGAAAATATGACAATTTAATCCCCTGATTCTGAAATAAAAAAAAACGCCGCTGTTTGCGGCGTTCTCATTAATGGCGGATAACTACGCGCCGACTTTCGCCCAGGTGTCACGCAGACCAACGGTACGGTTAAATACCAAATTGGTTGCGGTTGCATAGCGGCTGTCGAGGCAGAAGTAACCTTCTCGCTCAAACTGGTATGCTTTTTCAGGCTGCGCCTGCGCCAGGCTTGGTTCAGCAAAACCCTGCTTGATAATCAGCGATTCCGGGTTCATGACCGACAGGAAATCATCAGCAGCACCGGGATTTGGCACGCTGAACAGACGATCGTAGAGACGAATCTCTACCGGCAGCGCATGTGCTGCGCTCACCCAGTGAATCACGCCCTTAACCTTGCGACCATCGGCCGGATCTTTGCTCAGGGTGTCAGCATCGTAGGTACAGAAAATAGTAGTGATATTACCTTCCACGTCCTTCTCTACGCGCTCGGCTTTGATAACGTAAGCATTACGCAGACGGACTTCTTTGCCCAGCACCAGACGCTTGTACTGCTTGTTCGCCTCTTCACGGAAATCCGCGCGATCGATCCAAATTTCGGCGCTAAATGGCACTTCACGGCTACCCATCTCCGGTTTGCTCGGATGATTCGGCATCGTTACCATTTCGCTGCCGCTCTGCGGATAGTTTTCGATAACCAATTTAACCGGGTCGATAACGGCCATCGCGCGCGGAGCGTTTTCGTTCAAATCCTCACGAATGCAGGATTCCAGCGAAGCGATTTCAATGGTGTTGTCTTGTTTGGTCACGCCGATGCGTTTGCAGAACTCACGGATGGATTCAGCGGTATAACCGCGACGACGCAGACCGGAGATCGTCGGCATACGCGGGTCATCCCAACCTTCAACGTGCTTCTCGGTCACCAGCTGATTCAGCTTGCGCTTGGACATCACGGTGTATTCGAGGTTAAGACGCGAGAATTCATACTGACGCGGATGCACGGGGATGCTGATGTTATCCAGCACCCAATCGTACAGACGGCGGTTATCCTGGAACTCAAGGGTGCACAGGGAATGAGTAATCCCTTCCAGCGCATCACTGATGCAGTGGGTAAAGTCGTACATCGGATAGATGCACCACTTGCTTCCGGTCTGATGGTGATCGGCAAACTTAATGCGGTACAGCACCGGATCGCGCATGACGATAAACGGAGAAGCCATATCAATTTTTGCACGCAGGCAGGCTTTACCTTCTTCAAAACCGCCGGTACGCATTTTTTCAAACAGCGCCAGGTTCTCTTCTACGCTGCGATCGCGATACGGGCTGTTTTTACCCGGCGCTTTCAGCGTGCCGCGATATTCGCGAATCTCTTCCGCCGACAGTTCATCAACATAGGCAAGGCCTTTGTTGATCAGCTCAACCGCATACTGATGCAGCTGATCGAAATAGTCAGACGAGTAGCAAACGTCCCCGGACCAGTGGAAACCTAACCACTGCACGTCGTTTTTAATCGACTCAACGTACTCGATATCTTCCTTCACCGGGTTGGTGTCATCGAAACGCAGGTTGCATTGACCCTGGTAATCCTGGGCGATACCAAAGTTCAGACAAATAGACTTCGCATGGCCAATGTGCAGATAACCATTCGGTTCCGGTGGAAAACGGGTATGAACAGTGGTGTGCTTACCAGTAGCCAGATCTTCATCGATTATCTGACGAATAAAGTTAGTCGGGCGGGCTTCTGCCTCACTCATCGCGGGTTCCTCAAAGCGTAAACAACGTATAACGGCGTATGATCTTATAAGCCGAAGAGGCTGACAACCTTTAGTTACGCAAAAAAGGTATCAAACGGAAATATTGAGGTTATTTGCACTAAAAAAAAGCGGCGCAGATTTCGCTGCGCCGCTTGAGGCATAAACTCTACTCAGGAGCCTTACTTGCCTTTAATTTCGTACAGCGGTGTCTGACCTGCTACAACCTTACCGGTTGCCTGAATAACCAGCGCGCTGTAGTCGTCGCTGTTGCTGCACACCACCGGGCTAATCATGGAACGCGCATTAGCATTCAGGAATTCAAGATCCAGTTCCAGAATCGGCTGGCCTGCTTTCACTTCAGCCCCCTCTTCCACCAGACGTTTAAAGCCCTGACCGTTAAGCGCGACGGTATCGATACCCATATGGACAACGATTTCCGCGCCATTTTCAGTTTCCAGGCAGAATGCATGGTTGGTGTTAAAGATCTTCACCACCGTGCCAGCAGCCGGAGCAACAACAATCTTGTCCGTCGGTTTCACCGCCACACCGTCGCCGACGGCTTTGCTGGCAAACGCTTCGTCCGGAACCTGCTCAAGAGCCACAATGTCACCGGTAATTGGCGAAACCAGCGTTTCCACGGTCTTCGCATTCGCCACGGCCTGTGGTTTAGCAACTGATGCAACAGGTGCGCTATGAGCAGAAGAGGCAGATGTCGCCGCAACCGGGCCACGCGCAACCACTTTCTTCATTTCATCACCAACGGATTCAGCTTTCGCACCCACGATAACCTGAATGGTCTGTTTGTTCAGTTTAACCACACCCGAAGCGCCCAGGCGCTTACAGGCCGCATCGTTAACCAGTGCAGAGTCTGCAACGGTCAGACGCAGACGAGTAATACACGCATCAATCGCTTTCAGGTTATCCGTACCGCCAACCGCTGCGATGTAGTTGGTTGCCAGTTGAGTCAAACCTTCTTCGGTATTGCTGTTTGCTTCCTCAGTCACCACGTCATCGGTTTTATCTTCACGACCCGGCGTTTTCAGGTTGAACATACGGATAACCGCACTGAACAGCAGGAAGTAAATGACGAAGAACACCACGCCCATAACAATCAGCATCCAGACGTTTTTACTGGCTGCTGGCAGGCTGTACATCAGAACATAGTCGATAGCACCTGCGGAGAAAGAGAAGCCCGCATGGATGCCCAGCGCTGTCGCAACGAACAGGCTGATACCGGTCAGGATGGCGTGCAGGAGATACAGCAACGGCGCCAGGAACATGAACAGGAATTCCAGCGGCTCGGTAACACCGGTCAGGAATGCGGTAATTGCGACAGACAGCAGCATACCGCCGACCATTGGACGACGTTCTTTAGGGGCCGCGAAGTACATCGCCAGCGCAGCACCCGGCAGACCGAACATCATGATCGGGAAGAAGCCGGACATGAACATCCCCGCCGTGCCGTCACCCGCGTAGAAGCGGTTGATGTCACCGTGGAATACCGCACCTGCGGCGTTAGTGAATTCACCAATCTGGAACCAGGCAATGGTGTTCAGAACCTGATGCAGACCGGTTGGGATCAGCAGACGGTTGATGAAACCGAAGATACCAGAACCCAGCGCGCCAGCGCCGACGATCCATTCTCCGCCTGCATGAATGGCGTTCTGCACCGGAGGCCATACATAACCGAAGATAGCCGCCAGCACCAGACAGAAGAAGCCGGTAGCGATTGGTACAAAGCGTTTGCCACCAAAGAAGCTCAGGAAGTCAGGCAATTTGATGCCCGACCAGCGGTTGTAAGTCGCACCCGCCACCAGACCAGTAATAATACCCGCCAGGACACCCATGTTAATAGCAGGGTTAATGGTGACCATCGCTTTGGTCAGGACGAAGTAACCTACTGCACCGGCCAGCGCTGCTGCACCCGCGCTGTCTTTAGACCAGCTGGAGGCAACACCGATAGCAAAAATCAGCGCCAGGTTATCAAAGATTGACCCGCCCGCCTGTGCAATGAACGGTATGTTAAGCAGATCGGGCTGACCGAATCGCAGCAGCAGCGCGGCGACTGGCAGCACTGCAATAGGGAGTTGTAACGCCCTACCGAGTCGCTGAAAAAAACCTAAAATATTCATCTTATTCCCCCTATGAGACCCCGATAAGGCTCATTCAAAGCCACTTTATTATTGTGTAACTTGGTTAAATTTTTAACTTACCTGCAAAGTGTCTGAAAAATTAATTCGTCTCGCAAATTAAATGGGCATTTTTTGTGACAATAGTCACCAAATATCGTATTAACCCCCGCCTTTTACTGGCTAACAACGAAAACTTATTTTATCATTCAAAAAATCAACACGGATTGACCCCAGCCGACGCAGTTACTGCAATACTCTTAATAGTATGCTGGCGCCAATCCGCCAGGTTCTAATTTAACTATAGAGGTGAACAATGAGACTGATCCCCCTGGTAACAGCTGAGCAAGTCGGTAAATGGGCTGCCCGCCACATCGTTAATCGCATCAATGCGTTCAATCCTACGGCGGATCGTCCGTTTGTACTGGGTCTGCCAACCGGCGGCACCCCGCTGACGGCTTACAAAGCGCTGGTTGAGATGCACAAAGCAGGCCAGGTCAGCTTTAAGCATGTCGTCACTTTTAACATGGATGAGTATGTTGGTCTGCCGAAAGAACATCCGGAAAGCTATCATAGCTTTATGCACCGCAACTTCTTTGATCACGTTGATATTCTGGCAGAAAACATTAATCTGCTGAATGGTAATGCGCCTGATATCGATGCTGAATGCCGTCGTTATGAAGAAAAAATTCGTTCTTACGGCAAAATCAACCTGTTCATGGGCGGCGTAGGCAACGATGGGCACATCGCGTTTAATGAACCGGCCTCTTCGCTGGCTTCCCGTACCCGCATTAAAACCCTGACTCATGATACCCGTATAGCAAACTCCCGTTTCTTTGACGGTGACGTAGACCAGGTGCCTAAATACGCGCTAACCGTTGGCGTAGGTACTCTGCTCGATGCAGAAGAAGTGATGATTCTGGTGTTGGGGGGTCAGAAAGCGCTGGCGCTGCAGGCAGCGGTTGAAGGCAACGTTAACCATATGTGGACCATTACCTGTCTGCAACTACACCCGAAAGCGGTTGTGGTCTGCGACGAGCCGTCTACGATGGAACTGAAAGTTAAGACCTTGAAATATTTCAACGAATTAGAAGCTGAAAACATCAAAGGTCTGTAATGTAGTCTCGTCCCGCGGCCGCCCCCGCGGGACAACCATTTTTGACAACCGGGGGTCGTAATGTATGCATTAACCCAAGGCCGGATTTATACCGGTCATGAAATTCTGGATGACCATGCGATCGTTATCGCCAATGGCCTTATCGAACGTATCTGTCCGCTGACTGATTTACCCACCGGGATTGAACAACGCTCGGTTGATGGCGCCATTCTTGCTCCCGGTTTTATCGACGTACAGCTGAACGGCTGCGGCGGCGTGCAGTTTAACGACACACCCGATGCCGTCACCGTTGAAACGCTGGAAATTATGCAGGAGGCTAACCAGCGCTCCGGCTGCACCAGCTACTTACCCACGCTCATTACCGCCAGCGATGACCTGATGAAACAGGGCGTTCGCGTAATGCGCGAATATCTGCAAAAGCATCCGAACCAGGCTCTGGGCCTGCATCTCGAAGGTCCGTGGCTGAACATTGTTAAGAAAGGCACGCATAACCCGGACTACGTACGTAAACCGGATGCCGCGCTGGTCGACTTTCTGTGCGAAAACGCGGATGTGATTACCAAACTCACGCTCGCCCCAGAGCGCGTTGAGCCAGAAGTGATCCGCAAGCTGGTCGCTGCAGGTATTATCGTTTCCGCAGGCCATTCCAACGCCACGCTGAAAGAAGCGAAAATCGGCTTCCGTTCTGGCATTACTTTCGCCACCCATCTGTTTAACGCGATGCCTTATATTACTGGCCGCGAGCCGGGTCTGGCGGGCGCGATTTTCGACGAACCGGATATTTACTGCGGCATTATCGTGGATGGTCTACATGTCGATTACGCCAACGTCCGTCTCGCTAAGCGCCTGAAAGGCGACAAACTGTGCCTCGTGACCGACGCGACAGCACCGGCAGGTGCCAATATTGAACAGTTCATTTTTGCTGGTAAAACAATATACTACCGGAATGGATTGTGCGTAGATGAAAACGGCACCCTTAGCGGTTCTTCGCTGACCATGATTGAAGGGGTACGTAACCTCGTCGAACATTGCGGCATAGCGCTGGACGAAGTGTTGCGTATGGCAACTCTCTATCCTGCTCGCGCGATTGGCGTGGACAAACAATTAGGCAGCATTGCTCCGGGGATGGTCGCTAACCTGACCGCATTCACCCGCGATTATAAAATCACCAAGACCATCGTTAATGGTAACGAGGTCGTCACTGAGTAAGTAAAAGTATGACAGCAGGCGGACAAGCTCAAATTGGTAACGTCGATCTCGTAAAACAGCTGAACAGCGCGGCCGTCTATCGGTTGATTGATCAGCACGGCCCAATCTCGCGTATTCAGATTGCGGAACAAAGCCAGCTTGCCCCTGCCAGCGTAACCAAAATTACGCGTCAACTGATTGAACGCGGCCTGATCAAAGAAGTCGATCAGCAGGCCTCCACCGGGGGCCGTCGCGCGATCTCGATTATTGCCGAAACCCGCAATTTCCACGCAATTGGCGTGCGCCTTGGCCGCTATGACGCCACCCTGACGCTGTATGATTTAAGCAGCAAAACCCTCGAAGAAGAGCATTACCCACTTCCGGAAAGAACCCAGGAAACCCTGGAGCATGCGCTGCTGAACATCATCGCCTCCTTTATGGAAGGCTGCCAGCGTAAAATCCGTGAGCTGATTGCTATCTCGGTCATTCTACCGGGCCTGGTTGACCCTGAAAGTGGCGTTATTCGCTATATGCCCCATATTCAGGTTGAAAACTGGGGGTTAGTTGAGGCGCTGGAAGCACGTTTTAAACTAACCTGCTTCGTTGGTCACGATATCCGCAGTCTCGCGCTGGCAGAGCACTATTTTGGTGCGAGTCATGATTGCGAGGACTCCATTTTAGTGCGAGTACACCGCGGGACTGGTGCGGGAATTATTTCCAATGGTCGTACCTTTATCGGCCGCAATGGCAACGTTGGTGAAATCGGGCATATCCAGGTCGATCCGCTGGGCGAGCGCTGCCACTGCGGTAACTTTGGCTGTCTGGAAACCATTGCTGCCAATGCCGCCATTGAGCATCGCGTTCGTCATTTACTGGAACAGGGCTATCAGAGCAAAATTTCAATAGATGACTGCACCATTAAAACTATCTGTAAAGCGGCGAATAAAGGTGATGCGCTGGCCTGTGAGGTTATCGAACATGTCGGTCGCCATCTGGGTAAAACCATCGCCATTGCGATTAACCTGTTTAATCCGCAAAAAGTGGTCATTGCCGGTGAAATCGTCGAAGCGGAAAAAGTCCTGCTGCCAGCGATTGAAAGCTGCATCAATAATCAGGCGCTAAAGGCATTTCGTAAAAATCTGCCGGTGGTGCGATCCACTCTCGATCATCGCTCAGCGATCGGCGCTTTTGCTCTGGTCAAGCGCGCGATGCTCAATGGGATCCTGCTCCAGCATTTGCTGGAAAGTTAAAGCCGCTTTATAGTTTCGCCTTTCTCCAACGATGTCGGACTGTCCATGACCATTCAAAACGTAATTTGTGATATTGACGGCGTGCTGATGCACGACAATGTGGCTGTGCCGGGCGCCGCTGAATTTATCAAGCGCATTCTCGAAAAAGAGATGCCGCTGGTGATGCTGACCAACTACCCTTCACAAACCGGTCAGGATCTGGCGAACCGCTTTGCGACTGCGGGAATTGATGTGCCGGATACCGCTTTTTATACCTCAGCTATGGCGACTGCGGATTTTCTGCGTCGTCAGGAAGGCAAGAAAGCCTACGTGGTGGGTGAAGGCGCGCTGATCCATGAACTGTATAAAGCCGGCTTTACCATCACCGACGTTAACCCTGACTTCGTTATCGTCGGCGAAACCCGCTCCTTTAACTGGGAGATGATGCATAAGGCCGCTTTTTTTGTTGCCAACGGCGCGCGTTTTATCGCCACCAACCCGGATACTCACGGTCGCGGATATTATCCAGCCTGCGGTGCGCTGTGCGCCGGCATCGAGAAAATCTCAGGCCGTCAGCCGTTCTATGTCGGCAAACCCAGCCCGTGGATTATCCGTTCAGCGCTAAACAAAATGCAGGCGCACTCTGAGCAAACAGTCATCGTCGGCGATAACTTGCGCACGGATATTCTGGCAGGCTTTCAGGCGGGCCTGGAAACCATTCTGGTGCTTTCTGGGATCGCCACGCTCGACGATATCGACAGCATGCCATTCCGACCATCATGGATTTACCCCTCCGTCGCAGAAATTGATATTTTCTGATCAAAACCACGTCCCCGGGCGTGGTTCTTCATTTCTAAGCGACCAAAAAACACCTTCCTCTAATAAAAATGCATTATCACTAAACATTCATCAATAAAAGCGTTCAAAACATAATCTTTTTTCATTATTCAGCAACAGTAGTTGCATTATTTCTTTTCTCGACCGTAAACCCCTTGCGCGCCCCGCTCCTTTGCGGCATTTTCTTAAGCATGCACTGAGGCTTCGCAATAAGACGCAGCCTGCACAACATTAAACAAGACAGGGTAACGGAGAAGGCTATGTGTTCAATTTTTGGCGTACTGGATATTAAAACTGACGCGGTCGAACTGCGTAAAAAGGCACTGGAACTTTCCCGCCTGATGCGCCACCGCGGTCCGGACTGGTCCGGTGTTTTCGCATGCGATAAAGCCATTCTGGCGCATGAGCGTCTGTCTATCGTTGACGTTAACGCTGGTGCGCAGCCGCTATACAATGCCCAAAAAACTCACGCCCTGGCCGTCAATGGTGAAATCTACAACCACCAGGCGCTGCGCGCAGAATACGGCGATCGCTATGAATTCCAGACTGGTTCAGACTGTGAAGTCATCCTGGCGCTGTATCAGGAAAAAGGGCCGGACTTCCTGGACGACCTGCAGGGGATGTTTGCATTCGCTCTGTATGACAGCGAACAAGACGCATATCTGATTGGCCGCGACCATATCGGGATCATCCCGCTGTATATGGGTCATGACGAGCACGGCAACTTCTACGTTGCTTCAGAAATGAAAGCACTGGTTCCGGTCTGCCGCACTATTAAAGAGTTCCCGGCGGGCAGTTACCTGTGGAGCAAAGATGGCGAAATCCGCCAGTATTATCAGCGTGACTGGTTCGACTATGACGCAGTCAAAGACAATGTTACTGATAAAAATGAACTGCGTCAGGCGCTGGAAGAATCGGTAAAAAGCCACCTGATGTCAGATGTTCCTTACGGTGTACTGCTGTCCGGCGGCCTTGATTCATCGGTTATTTCCGCTATCACCAAAAAATATGCCGCTCGCCGCGTTGAAGATCAGGAAAAATCAGAAGCCTGGTGGCCGCAGCTTCACTCCTTCGCCGTGGGCCTGGAAGGCGCACCTGACCTGAAAGCTGCGCAGGAAGTCGCTAACCATCTGGGTACCGTGCACCACGAGATTCACTTTACCGTACAGGAAGGTTTAGACGCGATTCGTGATGTTATTTATCACATCGAAACCTACGATGTGACCACCATTCGCGCTTCGACGCCAATGTATCTGATGTCACGTAAAATCAAAGCGATGGGCATCAAGATGGTACTGTCCGGCGAAGGTTCTGATGAAGTGTTTGGCGGCTACCTCTATTTCCATAAAGCACCAAACGCCAAAGAATTGCATGAAGAGACCGTACGTAAGCTGCAGGCGCTGCATATGTTTGACTGCGCCCGCGCCAACAAAGCGATGTCAGCCTGGGGCGTTGAAGCACGCGTACCGTTCCTGGATAAGAAGTTCCTCGACGTGGCAATGCGCATTAACCCGCAGGATAAAATGTGCGGCAACGGCAAAATGGAAAAACATGTTCTGCGTGAATGTTTTGAATCCTACCTGCCGGCAAGCGTCGCCTGGCGCCAGAAAGAGCAGTTTTCTGACGGTGTAGGTTACAGCTGGATCGATACGCTCAAAGAAGTCGCGGCAGAACAGATTTCCGATCAGCAGCTGGAAACGGCCAGCTTCCGTTTCCCGTACAACACGCCATCGTCAAAAGAAGCGTATCTGTATCGTGAGATCTTTGAAGAATTATTCCCGGTACCCAGCGCTGCGGAATGTGTACCCGGTGGCCCGTCCGTTGCCTGTTCTTCAGCGAAAGCCATTGAGTGGGATGAGTCGTTCAAAACCATGAACGATCCATCAGGACGCGCAGTCGGCGTGCACCAGTCGGCTTACTAAATAACCATCAATATCTAAAACGGATCCTACGGGGTCCGTTTTTTTTATGCCTTATGCAAATCATTAAAAACGATAAATAACCAATAATTGCCGATTATTACATCACGCTGTTCGCAACCTAACCAAACAGTCGTTTTCAGCCCATTTTCGATGAAAAAGGGGTTGACGCTTTAAGGCTCAATACGCATAATGCGCCCCGCAACGCCGATAAGGTAGCGCGAAAAAAAGATGGCTACGTAGCTCAGCTGGTTAGAGCACATCACTCATAATGATGGGGTCACAGGTTCAAATCCCGTCGTAGCCACCATATTTTGCGGGAGTGGCGAAATTGGTAGACGCACCAGATTTAGGTTCTGGCGCCGCAAGGTGTGCGAGTTCAAGTCTCGCCTCCCGCACCATTTACTCTTTCGCGTTGCAAGTAAAAGTTTTTTGTTGGGGTATCGCCAAGCGGTAAGGCACCGGTTTTTGATACCGGCATTCCCTGGTTCGAATCCAGGTACCCCAGCCATATTTCTTCGATGTTTGCGGTTCACCGCGACGGTATTGGGGTATCGCCAAGCGGTAAGGCACCGGTTTTTGATACCGGCATTCCCTGGTTCGAATCCAGGTACCCCAGCCATCGAAGAATATGATAAGATTTTGGCTACGTAGCTCAGCTGGTTAGAGCACATCACTCATAATGATGGGGTCACAGGTTCGAATCCCGTCGTAGCCACCATACAAGGACTTATTGATTTAGTTCGATAAATCCAAAAAAATTGTTGGGGTATCGCCAAGCGGTAAGGCTCTGGTTTCTGATACCAGCATTCCGAGGTTCGAATCCTCGTACCCCAGCCAATTTTAAAAGTCGCTCACATTGTGGGCGCACCCGTTGGGGTATCGCCAAGCGGTAAGGCTCTGGTTTCTGATACCAGCATTCCGAGGTTCGAATCCTCGTACCCCAGCCACTTAATAGCAAAAAGCTCGCTTCGGCGGGCTTTTTGCTTTCTGACGTTTACATCACACACATCATTTCGTCGCCCGGCTCAGCACAAGCCGGGAACGTCTTGTTTATAACCCCAACGCGTACTTCAGTGCCTGTCGCTTCAGGACACCAGCTCGCCCGGCAGCCATCAGACCGATATTTCGCAGCATACGGATTGGTGCCAGATCGTTGCTGAACCCGGCATAAAACAGATCCATCCCCGTTTGCATAATCAGGTTATCTGCTCTGCGCCGGGCCTGGTAGCGCTTGAGTACAGGCAGACTGGCCCACTCTTCACCATGCTCGCGCGCACGAGAAAGAATATCCAGCAGCGCATCAACATCACGATAGCCTAAATTCACCCCCTGCCCCGCCAGCGGATGAATGGTGTGCGCGGCGTCGCCCACCAGCGCCAATCCCGGCTTAACGTATTGCAGCGCGTGGCGCCGGGTCAGCGGGAATGCACCCGCGCTTAGCGGTGTAACCTCACCCAGACGAGACGGGAAATGGCGGGCAATTTCTTGCTGCAGCTGAGCCATATTCATTCCCTGCAGTTGGCGGATCCGCGCGGGCGTATCGTACCACACGAGTGAAGCCCAATGGTCGAACAGCGGTAAAAATGCGCGCGGTCCCGTTGGAGTGAACTGCTGCCAGGTACTATCACCGGGATCGTCCACGCACTGCACGCTTATCAACATGCAGGATTGCTGATACTGCCACGCCTGGACGCCGATTCCCGCCAGTTGCCGTACCTGCGAGTTAGCGCCGTCCGCGCCAATAACCAGTCGTGCGTCGTACTGATTATCATCAGTCAACGTTAGTGAAGCATGCGTTTCTTCGTGGCGCATTTCCTTCAATGACGCTCCCACATGAAGAGAGACTTGCGCATGGGCTTCCAGCGCCTGCCATAAAGCAAGCTGGAGGACGTTATTTTCCACCATGTAGCCCAGCTCAGGCAGCTCTAGTTCTGCCGCATTAAAGGCAACATGGGCACTTTCCCACTCCCAAGTCTCTAGTTGACGATAAGCATGGGCGCGCATCACCCGAACTGAATCCCAGACACCCAGACTTTTCAGTAATCCTACGGATGAAGCGCTGATTGCCGAAATACGCACATCTGGAACCGAGGTCGCATCAAAAGTTGGCGGCGCATTTTTTTCAATCACCGTCACCGTAAAGCCGCGCTGTGCCAGCCCCAATGCCAGGGCGCCGCCAACCATTCCGCCGCCGACGATAACGACATCTGTTGCATGAATTGTCATGGCTATTATCCTTAAACTCGAATCCCTTGAGTTTACCGGATTTTTATTCACCTTGCGGTGATTGCGGTCGTACTGGTCAGGGCGCGGTCAAAGCATTACAATACGCGCCCTGCAATCCTGGCTTTATATCCGTCACCCTTCACATTGCAGAGCAACATCCGGTGAAGACGCTGACTTTGGGTATACCTAATTAAGCATGAGCAAGTCGATGACAAAAAAACTCCATATTAAAACCTGGGGCTGTCAGATGAACGAATACGATTCATCAAAGATGGCCGATCTGCTGGATGCCACGCACGGGTTTCAACTCACTGAAGTGGCAGAAGAAGCGGATGTGCTGCTGCTCAATACCTGCTCAATCCGTGAGAAGGCCCAGGAAAAAGTTTTCCATCAGCTCGGTCGCTGGAAACTGCTGAAAGAGAAAAACCCCAACCTGATCATTGGCGTTGGCGGCTGTGTGGCTTCTCAGGAAGGCGATCATATTCGCCAGCGCGCTCACTATGTCGATATTATTTTCGGGCCGCAGACCCTGCACCGCCTGCCGGAAATGATCAACTCCGTACGCGGTAATCGCAGCCCGGTTGTCGATATCAGCTTCCCGGAAATCGAAAAATTCGATCGTCTGCCGGAACCCCG
The DNA here is from genome assembly GCF_014103785.1 of Klebsiella sp. RHBSTW-00215. Taxonomy (NCBI): domain Bacteria; kingdom Pseudomonadati; phylum Pseudomonadota; class Gammaproteobacteria; order Enterobacterales; family Enterobacteriaceae; genus Klebsiella; species Klebsiella sp. RHBSTW-00215. Next base: position 3,363,313 of record NZ_JABXQS010000001.1, on the reverse strand, counting down.
TGCCGACGGGCCAAGCGCATTTGTTTCGATCATGGAAGGCTGCAACAAATATTGCACCTATTGCGTGGTGCCTTACACTCGCGGTGAAGAAGTCAGCCGCCCGAGCGACGATATTCTGTTTGAAATCGCACAGCTCGCGGCTCAGGGCGTGCGTGAAGTTAACCTGCTCGGGCAGAACGTGAACGCCTGGCGCGGTGAAAACTACGATGGCACCCCAGGCAGTTTTGCCGATCTTCTGCGCCTGGTTGCGGCGATCGACGGTATTGACCGGATTCGTTTTACCACCAGTCATCCGATCGAATTCACCGATGACATTATTGAGGTTTATCGCGATACACCAGAGCTGGTGAGCTTCCTGCATCTGCCGGTGCAGAGCGGTTCTGACCGCGTGCTGAATCTTATGGGGCGCACCCATACGGCTCTGGAATACAAAGCGATTATCCGCAAACTGCGCGCGGCACGTCCTGATATTCAGATTAGCTCCGACTTCATCGTCGGCTTCCCTGGTGAAACCACCCAGGATTTCGAGCAGACCATGAAGTTGATTGCGGATGTGAATTTCGACATGAGCTACAGCTTTATCTTCTCCGCGCGCCCGGGCACCCCGGCAGCCGATATGGTCGATGACGTACCGGAAGAAGATAAGAAACAGCGCCTGTATATTCTGCAGGAGCGAATCAACCAGCAGGCAACGGCATGGAGCCGTCGTATGCTCGGCACCGTGCAGCGTATTCTGGTGGAGGGCACTTCACGTAAAAGCGTTATGGAGCTTTCCGGCCGTACCGAGAATAACCGCGTGGTCAACTTCGAAGGTTCACCTGAGATGATTGGCAAGTTTGTCGATGTCGAAATCACCGACGTCTGGACAAACTCTCTGCGCGGTAAAGTGGTACGTACCGAAGACGAAATGGGCCTGCGCATCGCAGAAACGCCGGAATCGGTGATTGCTCGTACCCGTAAAGAAAACGATCTTGGCGTCGGTATCTACCAGCCATAATCCGTTCAGGCCTGCCGACTCCGGCAGGCCTTGTATTTCCTCTCCTGAACCCAATATCTACAGCGATGCTTGCGCCATATTCCGATGACGTGAATAATTTCCTGACAGGCCGGTGAACGTTTACCTTCCGGCTACCTATGCATAAGAGGAACAGTTTGAACACAGACACTCGCGAAATCACCCTTGAGCCAGCTGATAATGCCCGTCTGCTGAGCCTTTGCGGCCCGTTTGATGACAACATTAAACAGCTGGAACGCCGTCTCGGCATCGAGATTAATCGTCGTGACAATCACTTTAAAATAACCGGTCGCCCGATTTGCGTCACCGCTGCGGCGGATATCCTGCGCAGCCTGTATGTCGATACTGCACCGATGCGCGGCGAACTTCAGGATATTGAACCAGAACAAATTCACTTGGCGATCAAAGAAGCCCGCGTGCTGGAGCAAAGCGCCGAAAGCGTGCCGGACTTCGGCAAGGCCATCAATATCAAAACTAAGCGTGGCGTGATCAAACCGCGCACGCCGAATCAGGCGCAGTATATTGCCAATATTCTTGACCACGATATTACCTTCGGCGTTGGTCCTGCCGGGACCGGGAAAACCTACCTTGCAGTTGCTGCTGCCGTCGACGCGCTGGAGCGTCAGGATGTTCGCCGTATTCTGCTGACCCGTCCGGCCGTTGAAGCCGGGGAAAAGCTGGGCTTCCTGCCTGGCGATTTGAGTCAGAAAGTCGACCCGTACCTGCGCCCGCTGTACGACGCGCTGTTCGAGATGCTCGGTTTTGAGAAAGTCGAGAAGCTGATTGAGCGCAACGTGATTGAAGTCGCGCCGCTGGCCTATATGCGCGGTCGTACGCTGAACGATGCCTTTATCATCCTTGATGAGAGCCAGAACACTACCATCGAACAGATGAAGATGTTCCTGACCCGTATTGGTTTTAACTCCAAAGCGGTTATTACCGGCGACGTGACGCAGATTGACCTGCCGCGCAGCACCAAATCCGGCCTGCGCCACGCGATTGAAGTGCTGGCCGAAGTCGATGAGATTAGCTTCAACTTCTTCCATAGCGAGGACGTGGTGCGCCATCCGGTTGTCGCCCGCATCGTTAATGCCTATGAAGCGTGGGAAGAAGCGGACCAAAAACGTAAAGCAGAACAGGCCGCCGAGCGCAAACGCGAAGCCCAGGAGCAGGAACACAAATGAGTCAGGTTATTCTCGATTTACAGTTGGCTTGCGCAGATAACAGCGGTATGCCGGATGAGGCGCAGTTTCAACGCTGGGTCGATACCGTCATCCCGCAGTTCCAGGAAGAGTCGGAAGTCACGATCCGTCTGGTCGATGAAGCGGAAAGCCATGAGCTGAATATGACCTATCGCGGGAAGGACAAGCCGACTAACGTGCTGTCTTTCCCGTTCGAAGCCCCTCCGGGCATCGAATTACCACTGCTTGGCGATCTGGTCATCTGCCGTCAGGTCGTCGAGCAGGAAGCAAAAGAGCAAAACAAACCGCTGGAAGCGCACTGGGCGCATATGGTTGTCCACGGTAGTCTGCATCTTTTGGGCTACGACCATATCGTTGACGAAGAAGCGGAAGAGATGGAATCCCTCGAAACAGAGATAATGCTTGCTCTGGGCTATGAGGATCCGTACATTGCCGAGAAGGAATAACCTGCCGCCGGCTTTGCCGGCGACTGGCCGCTATGCCGGACGCTGAGTATACGCGTGACGAGCGACTATTTAACCAACATGAGAACCCATACGACGCCATGAGCGACGACAATTCACACAGTAGCGACACAGTAAACAGCAAAAAGGGATTTTTCTCCCTGTTACTCAGCCAGCTCTTTCACGGTGAACCCAAAAATCGTGACGAACTACTGGCGCTGATCCGTGATTCCGGACAAAACGATCTTATCGACGAAGACACGCGCGATATGCTCGAAGGGGTAATGGATATCGCCGACCAACGCGTCCGCGACATCATGATCCCTCGCTCGCAGATGATTACCCTGAAACGCAACCAGACGCTGGACGAGTGCCTCGATGTCATCATCGAATCAGCCCACTCGCGTTTCCCGGTGATCAGCGAAGATAAAGATCACATTGAAGGGATTCTGATGGCCAAAGATCTGCTGCCGTTTATGCGCAGCGACTCGGAAGCCTTCAGCATGGAAAAAGTGTTGCGCCCGGCGGTTGTCGTGCCTGAAAGCAAGCGGGTTGACCGCATGCTGAAAGAGTTCCGCTCCCAGCGTTATCATATGGCTATCGTTATCGATGAGTTTGGTGGCGTCTCGGGTCTGGTGACCATTGAAGACATCCTTGAACTGATCGTCGGCGAGATCGAAGACGAATACGATGAAGAAGAAGATATCGATTTTCGTCAACTGAGCCGCCACACGTGGACGGTACGCGCGCTCGCCTCAATCGAAGACTTCAACGAAGCCTACGGAACCCACTTCAGCGACGAAGAGGTCGACACCATCGGCGGACTGGTGATGCAGGCATTTGGTCATCTGCCAGCCCGCGGTGAATCTATCGACATTGATGGTTACCAATTCAAGGTCGCAATGGCTGACAGCAGACGTATTATTCAGGTACATGTAAAACTTCCTGATGACGCGCCTCAGCCGAAGCTGGAAGACTAATCCAACGGGACGATTAACCTAAATGGTATTTGCCTCTCTTATTGAACGCCAGCGCGTACGCCTGCTGCTGGCGTTGTTATTCGGAGCCAGCGGAACGCTGGCTTTTTCACCTTATGATTTCTGGCCAGCGGCGATTATTTCGCTAATCGGTTTGCAAGGTTTAACCCTTAATCGTCGACCGGTGCAAAGCGCCGCTATTGGTTATTTCTGGGGGCTAGGCCTGTTTGGTTCCGGGATTAACTGGGTCTACGTCAGCATCGCGCAGTTCGGCGGGATGCCGGGGCCGGTCAACGTTTTCCTGGTTGTTCTGCTGGCGGCTTATTTGTCCCTTTATACCGGGTTATTCGCCGGTATTCTTTCGCGCCTGTGGCCGAAAACCAGTTGGATACGCGTGGCTGTCGCTGCACCGGTAATGTGGCAAATTACCGAATTCCTGCGCGGTTGGGTATTAACCGGTTTCCCATGGCTGCAATTTGGCTACAGCCAGATTGACGGGCCCCTGAAAGGTCTGGCCCCTGTTATGGGCGTTGAGGCGATAAACTTCCTGCTGATGGTTGTCAGTGGCCTGCTGGTACTGGCGCTTATGCAGCGTAGCTGGAAACCGCTGATCGCCGCCGTAGTGCTGTTCGCCCTGCCCTTCCCGCTGCGTTACATTCAGTGGTACCAGTTGCTACCGGAGCGAGCCACTCAGGTCTCGCTGGTACAAGGGGATATTCCTCAGGAGATAAAGTGGAATGAGGGCCACCTGGCCAGAACGCTGGAAACTTATCTGGATCTCACCCAGCCGCAAATGGGCAAATCTCAGCTCATCATCTGGCCGGAGTCGGCAATTCCGGATCTGGAAATCAACCAGCAGCGTTTCCTCAGCACGTTGGACGATCTACTTAGGTCGAAAAACAGCTCACTGATCACCGGCATCGTCGATGCGCGTCTGAACGCGCAAAATCGCTACGATACCTACAACACGATTATTACCCTGGGCAAAGACAATCCTTACAGCTACGACTCGAAGAATCGCTACAACAAGAACCACCTGGTGCCGTTTGGCGAGTTTGTACCGCTGGAATCGATCCTGCGTCCGCTGGCTCCGTTCTTCGATCTACCGATGTCCTCTTTCAGCCGTGGTACTTACGTGCAGCCACAGCTTGTCGCTCATAACATGCGTCTGACGGCGGCCATTTGCTATGAAATTATTCTTGGCGAACAGGTGCGCGATAACTTCCGCCCGGATACTGACTTCCTGTTGACCATCTCTAACGATGCGTGGTTCGGGAAATCTATCGGTCCGTGGCAGCACTTCCAGATGGCGCGGATGCGCGCGCTGGAGCTGGCCCGTCCGCTGCTGCGCAGCACAAATAATGGCATTACTGCCGTCATCGGCCCACGCGGTGAAATTCAGGAGATGATCCCGCAGTTTACTCGTGCCGTATTGACCACCAAAGTGACCCCGACGTCTGGTCTGACACCGTACGCCCGTACGGGGAACTGGCCGCTGTGGGCGCTGACCATCCTGTTTGGTTTTGGTGCACTACTGATGAGCCTGCGAGCTCGCAAGCAGTAAGCAAAATGGGGGGAAACGAACGCTCTTCCCCCCATGTCCCATTAGTCAACATCAGGAAGACAGGCTACGTCACCATACTGCGGATGACGAACGAGCTCCCTCGGAGCAAGCGACTTATCGCGATCCAGCACCGTCAGCGCCTTTGCCCCCAACACATATATCTGCTTGCCATCGGCTGAAAACCGAACTTGCCTTGCGCGGCTGGCAGGGTAAACCCCCACAACCTGGCTCGCATCCACGCTGAGCAGAACGATATAACCTTCCAGCCCATAGGTCGATAGCGCGATATATCGACCATCCGGGCTTATCGCTTCAGCAGAATAGATACTTCGGCTGCACCATTGAGCCAGTAGCTTCGGCTGCTGTGATGTCTGGCCAATCCGTGAAATTCCCAAGCTATCGGCAAAAATAACCTCACCCGTTTCCGGGCGAAAACCGACAACGCTCGTCGTCCCCTGGGTATCCCCCGCCGGATAATCCACCTTCTGGTGGGTACTGGTATCAATGCGCACGATATCGCTTCTCCCCATATCGGGGACCAAAAGCGTTTTTTCATCCGACGAGAGCGCAATTGGCCTTATGTTAGAGCCACCACTCTTACCTGCTCCGTCGTATGTTCCCAGCGGAATATCGCCGCTCGGCTGATATGAAGTAAGGTCAATAGCTGAAATAGTGTTGCTGGTCCGGTTCATTACCCAGGCACGCTTACCGTCGCGAGAAATCACCATCGCGTCCGGGCTACGCCCCGTTGCGATAGTCTGAATAACTTCCCCCGTCGCCACCCGAATCACCGACAATGAATCCGGTTCAAACCCTGTCGCATAGAGTCGCGTTTCATCCGGACTAAGCTTCAGCGCCCTGACCCCTCGATCGCCACAATCACTACAGCGCCCTTTGTAATTTGCAGCCCTTACCGTACCGGTAAACGTTCTCAGAATTTTATGCTGTTCCAGGCTGTAAACCGTGATGGTGTTGTTATCCTCAACCGCCGCGTACAGCGTCTTTCCGTCCTTACTCAGCGCGATGTCGTTAATGTCAGGTATCTCAGCCAGTGTCGTGCCGCGGGCTTCCTCATTGCTTACCGGCTCTGGCAGCCTGGTCATATGCTTTTCACGTTCATCAGCCAGCACCTTTCTTCTCTGCTGCCGCTCTTTCTCAACGGACAGGGGATAAAACTCATCACGCAGGCTCGCCCTGACCTCCAGGTCCGATTCATCAATCTGCCGCTGCGCAAGCCACGTCCCGCCCAGCAACAGCGCGCAGCAGCCGCAAAAGAGGAATGCATCCAGAAGCAGCTTTTTACTCGAGCCCATCTGAATCAGGACTATTGCAAAACCAATAACCGCGCCGGCGCACAGGCCGCCAATATGGCTGGCGTTGTCCACCTCCTGCTGAGTACCGTACAACAGCGTTAGCACGACCATTCCAAGGGTCGAATACAGCACCCGCCGGTCGTTTTCACTGCGAGCAGCAGGATCGGCAAAAACCAGCGAGACTATTGATGCACCGGCCAGCCCCATAATGGCGCCGGACGCACCGATGCTGATAATCACCTGCGGCGCTAAAGACAAAAAATGGATGACAGTTTCACCACCAGTCCCCCGGTCGCTCAGTGCATAGCAGGCGCTCACGAGAGAACCGAAAGAGCCGGATAGCAAGTACACAACCAACAGACGCCACCTGCCCAGCAATCTTTCAGCAACAGCGCCAATAACCGCCAGAGCAAGCATATTCAAGAACAGATGAGAAAAAGAGCCATGGAGAAAAAGGCTGGCAACCAGTCGCCAGGATTCGCCGGTTAACGTTAGCGCCGCAACGTTTGCACCTAAGTGAATCAGCGTCGCGTGATTAATATCACCATCCACAGATGATCGAGAAAAATAGCCAAACCAAACCACGTTCAGGGCAATAAGGAGAAATGTTACATAAGGGATCTTCACGACGACGAAAGAAGGCGAGTTGAAATGTTGTGCAGCCATAGCGATTTTCTTCCCTGAAAATATGAACGCTAACAAGACCGCTATTTTAACTTAGAAATCAACTTATGCCGATGTGAACAGGGTGATATCTCACTCAATTCAGCTTACTTCACCAGGTTCTGGCACGTGAATTGCAAAATAAATCTTAGAGATGAATTGCATTCGTCTACTGGCCACACGCTTGCACCGACACGGAGCAAGAGCAGCACTTAAACAGTGCAGCAAAGGATTTATGCCTCTTATTGGTGCGGTATGCCTCGCAAAAATCAACAATATAAGAGCAAAATCTTTACATTAAGCCAAACTAAATGCTAACAAACACATACAAATGCTGCACGCAAAGATGGCAGCAATAAAAAGCACACACACTCACAATGGGTATCAATAGCGTCAATGACGCTGAGGATAAGGAGTCGGATATGCAATTATGTAAACTCGCCGCAGCAATGCTGACCATAGGTCTGACCGCCAGCGCGGCGCATGCAGAAGATGCTGCACCTGCCACCGGGCAGAGCACTCTGGATAAAATTGCCAAAAACGGCGTGATCGTCGTTGGCCACCGTGAATCCTCCGTTCCGTTTTCTTACTATGACAACAAGCAGCAAGTCGTCGGCTATTCTCAGGACTACTCCAATGCCATTGTTGATGCTATCAAGAAGAAGCTGAACAAACCTGACCTGCAGGTAAAACTGATTCCGGTCACCTCGCAAAACCGTATCCCGCTGCTGCAAAACGGTACTTTTGATTTTGAATGCGGCTCCACGACTAACAACCTCGAACGGCAAAAACAAGCGGCCTTCTCCGACACGATCTTTGTGGTCGGTACGCGCCTGCTGGTGAAAAAAGGCGGTGCGATTAAAGACTTCCCGGACCTGAAGGATAAAGCCGTTGTTGTGACGTCGGGAACGACCTCAGAAATTCTGCTGCATAAGTTGAACGATGAGAAAAAAATGAATATGCGCATCATCAGTGCGAAAGACCATGGCGACTCTTTCCGCACCCTGGAAAGCGGTCGTGCAGTGGCCTTTATGATGGATGACGCGCTGCTGGCCGGTGAGCGAGCAAAAGCGAAGAAACCGGATAACTGGGAGATTGTAGGCACCGCTCAGTCTCAGGAAGCCTACGGCTGTATGCTGCGTAAAGACGATCCGCAGTTCAAAACGCTGGTAGACGAAACCGTCGCCCAGGCCCAGACCTCTGGCGAAGCGGCAAAATGGTTCGACAAATGGTTCAAAAACCCAATTCCGCCGAAGAACCTGAATATGAATTTCGAACTCTCTGAAGAGATGAAAGCGCTATTCAAATCACCAAACGACAAAGCTCTTAACTAATTAAAAAAAACAAGGGGCGGGAAATCCTGCCCTCCCGATTGTTACTACAGCACGGACAGACTATACGGTGGCTGGTCGTTCCCCAGCCGCCGTGAATACCGCAACAAGCTGAGCAACAATCTTCGAGGGTAGCGCTGCTACCCTTTTTTTTCCAGGAGTCATTTATGTCAATAGACTGGAACTGGGGCATATTCCTGCAACAGGCCCCGTTCGGCAACACCACCTATTTAGGCTGGCTTTGGAGCGGTTTTCAGGTCACCGTCGCACTGTCGGTAACGGCCTGGATTATCGCCTTCTTCGTCGGTTCACTATTCGGTATTTTACGCACCGTTCCCAATCGCCTGTTATCAAGTATCGGTACCTGTTACGTTGAACTCTTCCGTAACGTCCCGCTTATTGTGCAATTCTTCACCTGGTATCTGGTGGTACCTGAACTGCTGCCGGAAGACCTTGGCATGTGGTTTAAGTCCGAGCTGGATCCGAATATTCAGTTCTTTGTCTCTTCCATGTTGTGTCTAGGATTATTCACTGCCGCTCGCGTCTGTGAACAGGTCCGCTCTGGCATTCAGTCGCTGCCGCGTGGACAGAAAAACGCCGGGCTGGCAATGGGGCTGACGCTGCCGCAAACCTACCGCTATGTTCTGCTGCCTAACGCCTACCGCGTTATCGTGCCACCAATGACTTCTGAAATGATGAACCTGGTGAAAAACTCGGCTATCGCCTCCACCATCGGGCTCGCAGATATGGCCGCACAAGCGGGTAAGCTGCTGGATTACTCGGCTCACGCCTGGGAATCGTTTACCGCCATCACTCTCGCCTACGTGTTCATCAACGCAATTATTATGCTGGTAATGTATGTGGTTGAACGTAAAGTTCGCCTGCCGGGCAATTTGGGAGGCAAATGATGTACGATTTTGACTGGAGTTCCATTATTCCCTCCATGCCATACCTTTTGGCTGGCCTGGTTATCACGCTAAAAATCACCGTTATCGCGATTGTTATCGGGATTGTCTGGGGAACAATTCTGGCCGTTATGCGCCTGTCGAGCTTCCTCCCGCTGGCATGGTTTGCTAAAACCTATGTTAACGTTTTTCGCTCTATCCCGCTGGTGATGGTCCTGCTGTGGTTTTATCTGATTGTTCCGGGCTTCCTGCAAAACGTGCTGGGATTGTCGCCGAAAACCGACATTCGCCTGATATCCGCGATGATTGCATTCTCCATGTTTGAAGCGGCGTACTACTCGGAAATTATACGTGCCGGTATTCAGAGTATCTCACGCGGCCAGTCCAGCGCCGCGCTAGCGCTGGGGATGACCCACTGGCAATCCATGAAGCTGATTATTTTACCGCAAGCGTTTCGCGCCATGGTGCCACTGCTGCTCACCCAAGGTATTGTTCTATTTCAGGATACCTCACTGGTCTACGTCCTGAGTCTGGCAGACTTCTTTCGCACCGCCTCCACTATCGGCGAGCGCGACGGAACCCAGGTTGAAATGGTCCTGTTCGCAGGGGCCGTATATTTTGTTATTAGTCTCAGCGCATCGTTGTTGGTCAGCTGGTTGAAGAAAAGGACTGTGTAATGATTACCCTGAAAAATGTTTCAAAATGGTATGGTCACTTTCAGGTGCTGACCGATTGCTCCACGGAAGTGAAAAAAGGCGAAGTTGTGGTCGTTTGCGGGCCATCGGGTTCGGGCAAATCAACGCTGATTAAAACCGTTAACGGTCTGGAACCCATTCAACAAGGTGAAATCATCGTTGACGGCACCAGGGTTAATGATAAAAAAACCAATCTGGCCAAACTTCGCTCCCGCGTTGGGATGGTGTTCCAGCACTTTGAACTGTTCCCACATCTGTCGATTATCGAAAATCTGACGCTGGCTCAGGTCAAGGTGCTTAATCGCGATAAAGCCGCTTCCCGCGCCAAAGGGTTAAAATTACTGGAGCGTGTAGGTCTCTCAGCTCATGCAGATAAATTTCCAGCCCAGCTTTCCGGCGGTCAACAACAGCGTGTGGCGATTGCCCGGGCGCTGTGTATGGACCCTATTGCGATGCTGTTTGACGAACCCACCTCTGCGCTTGACCCGGAGATGATTAACGAAGTACTGGACGTCATGGTTGAACTGGCTAATGAAGGAATGACCATGATGGTGGTGACCCATGAAATGGGCTTTGCCCGCAAAGTGGCCAACCGGGTGATCTTTATGGATGAAGGGAAAATTGTCGAAGATGCTGATAAAGAAGCCTTCTTCGCTAATCCTCAATCCGAACGAGCTAAAGATTTCCTCGCAAAAATTCTGCACTAAATTTCAGGCGTGTACGTAAGTACACGCCGCCCTCACTCATATTCAATATGATTGAATATTAAAGTAAAAATAATCACATGTTATATATCAAATCTCATCTGTAATAATTCACAAGATGAAATAATCAATTCAAATAAAATTCAGGTTTTGTATCGTAGCCTGAATAATCTCGTATAGCTAACATAGCGCAACTTTTTACAACGACGCCGAGTATATCGTTAAGTGATTTATTTTAGCGATTTATAAAAAATAAAATTCTTAAAGAGTGAGCACCTGATTCGCCTTACTGACAAAATAGCCCCAAGTCGGAGATAGGCAAGCTGGGGTATACTTATCAAATGAAACAAATGGACATTGCTTCATGAAAAAAAACCAAAAAAAACTGCTCAACGTTATTTTGATTTATCTATTTCTTTCAGCATCCACCTTCGCGAATGTATCCACCAGCCATACCAACCAGACTGAGCAGGATAAAGCACGCCAAAGCGCATTAAAACCTGAGCAACAGGAATATCAGTCATCACGATCTGGCTCCTATAAACATAAATTAGTCTTTCCATCGGAGACAACGTGCCAATATATCAATAAGGTCGACATCATTTCCGAGGATGAAAAATTAACCCAGCGTCTATTAGGTGGCATTGCTATCCAAGCGGAACACCAATGCCTGGGCATTGCAGGTATACGCATACTCACTGCAACCTTACAAAACGAATTAATTACTCAGGGTTATATCACTTCGCTTATTGATGTTCCTTCACAATCCCTGAAGGGTGGAATCCTGAAAATTACGCTCACCTATGGTCACATTGGTGACATCACCTGGTCTGCGGACAATAGAGCAGCAACCAGCCTATGGAACTCAATTCCCTCTGCCAGCGGAGACATACTGAAGCTGACCGATCTTGAACAAGGAATGGCTAACCTGCAGCGTACCCCTGGTTCATCAGCTCGAATGAAAATTGTTCCCGGACAAAAAAACGCTGAGAGTGATATTCAACTCACGCGTGATTTGACAAAGAAATGGCAAATTGGCGCCTGGCTGGATGACGCCGGAAGTCGCGCCAGCGGACGTTACCAGGGCGGTGGTGCACTTTATCTTTATGATTTAACCACCCTGAATGACATTTTGTACTTCTCAGCCGGCGGTGACGTTGAATTCAATCAACATGATGATGGCAACCAGAATAGCAGCCTTTATTACTCCATCCCCTTTGGCTACTGGTCATTAAGCCTCTACGGCTCACAGAGTGAATATCTTCAACAGTTTAAGGGTAACTACTCGGTTACTGAATATAAAAGCAAAAACCGTTATGCCAGTGCAACGCTGTCGCGCCTGCTTTCACATACTCGGCAACAGAAAACAACGCTGGACGCCCGCATAGCAAAGAGCACATCGCACTACTATTTTGGCGGTAGTGAACTCAGCGTAATGCGCAAGCAAAATCCGGTTTGGGAGCTAACCTTACGCCAGCAGCGTTACTTTGATAAAAAGATCGTCGATGCCAGCCTGGGCGTACAGCGTAGTTTGCCCTGGCTAAGCTCCACGCCCACTCCGGAGGAGAAAGCCGGGCTCTATAGCAAACTTTCACGCGTGGTTCATATGGATATCCAGGCCTTTATGAAATTTGACCTGACCGGCGATCGATTCAGCTACGCTCCGCATATCAGTGCCCAATTTAGCCCCGACATATTATCTACCGATAATAAATTCAATATTGGCAACCGTTGGACTGTACGTGGTTTCGATGGCGAGAATACCCTTTCTGGTAACCAGGGTTGGTACTGGAGCAACGATTTTATTTGGGACTCTCCCCTCCCCGGCCAACAGTTTTATTTAGGCCTGGATATTGGCCGTATTACCGGCGAGGAGCAATACAAAAAAGGAAAAGTCATATCAGGTGCAGTAAGCGGGCTCCGTGGAGAGTTACTATCCACTCAGTATGATTTTTTCATTAGCACGCCACTTACCAAACCCGATAGCTTTCATACCGATCCGCTTAATCTCGGCTTTTCATTAAAATGGAGATATTAGTACTGTCATTTATTCAAACTCACTAATTGTTAATTTTCTCATCCAATAATATTTAAAGGTATAAATTTAATGTTTAAATTCAAACTTTCTTACGTCATGCTGGTGGCAGCGCTTAGGGAAGGTGCGAATAAGCGGGGAAATTCTTCTCGGCTGACTCAGTCATTTCATTTCTTCATGTTTGAGCCGATTTTTTCTCCCGTAAATGCCTTGAATCAGCCTATTTAGACCGTTTCTTCGCCATTTAAGGCGTTATCCCCAGTTTTTAGTGAGATCTCTCCCACTGACGTATCATTTGGTCCGCCCGAAACAGGTTGGCCAGCGTGAATAACATCGCCAGTTGGTTATCGTTTTTCAGCAACCCCTTGTATCTGGCTTTCACGAAGCCGAACTGTCGCTTGATGATGCGAAATGGGTGCTCCACCTTGGCCCGGATGCTGGCTTTCATGTATTCGATGTTGATGGCCGTTTTGTTCTTGCGTGGATGCTGTTTCAAGGTTCTTACCTTGCCGGGGCGCTCGGCGATCAGCCAGTCCACATCCACCTCGGCCAGCTCCTCGCGCTGTGGCGCCCCTTGGTAGCCGGCATCGGCTGAGACAAATTGCTCCTCTCCATGCAGCAGATTACCCAGCTGATTGAGGTCATGCTCGTTGGCCGCGGTGGTGACTAGGCTGTGGGTCAGGCCACTCTTGGCATCGACACCAATGTGGGCCTTCATGCCAAAGTGCCACTGATTGCCTTTCTTGGTCTGATGCATCTCCGGATCGCGTTGCTGCTCTTTGTTCTTGGTCGAGCTGGGTGCCTCAATGATGGTGGCATCGACCAAGGTGCCTTGAGTCATCATGACGCCTGCTTCGGCCAGCCAGCGATTGATGGTCTTGAACAATTGGCGGGCCAGTTGATGCTGCTCCAGCAGGTGGCGGAAATTCATGATGGTGGTGCGGTCAGGCAAGGCGCTATCCAGGGATAACCGGGCAAACCGACGCATGGAGGCGATTTCGTACAGAGCATCTTCCATCGCGCCATCGCTCAGGTTGTACCAATGCTGCATGCAGTGAATGCGTAGCATGGTTTCCAGCGGATAAGGTCGCCGGCCATTACCAGCCTTGGGGTAAAACGGCTCGATGACTTCCACCATGTTTTGCCATGGCAGAATCTGCTCCATACGGGACAAGAAAATCTCTTTTCTGGTCTGACGGCGCTTACTGCTGAATTCACTGTCGGCGAAGGTAAGTTGATGACTCATGATGAACCCTGTTCCATGGCTCCAGATGACAAACATGATCTCATATCAGGGACTTGTTCGCACCTTCCAAAACACATTACGTAATAGAATCGATAAATGGTTATTGGACGACCTGCGGGACAATTATGATAAATTTATTCGAAATAAGAATAAGCGTTAATTAATTGAGTTAAAAATAACTTTTTGCACCTCCAATGCCCTTCCATATCTCATGTATTCACAAGTGTGCTTAACACTTGACCAGGGAAGGGCATTATTTTTCTTTGCAAACTTAGAATAGTATAAAATTAATATGATAATGTCCGGAGGTGACAGTGATAACTGATGTTTTTCCCGCCTGGAACACCATCCCTGAAAATAATATTTTTATAAAAAAAGTTTTTATATATTTTCAAAAACATCATATATATCAATTTATTGCCACTCCATTTGAAATATTCAACATATCTTAATCACTGCTATCAGTTGCTACTGGTAGCAACTGATAGCAGTGCAGTTGACATCAATGACGATGGATATGTATTATTTCGCTGGTGCTGCCATTACTATTTTTAATTTTTTCAATTCTTATTTTCTCATCTTCTTCCAGATAAGCTAGCGCATCGTTAAGTTTTCTTGAGTTTCTTAGAGCATATGGGCCTTTTCTCCTTACTATCATTTTATTCAGAATGGTGGGAGTGTTTAATATTTGAGGGTAATTAACATCAGGATCCTTGTATTTTAATAACCATTTGTACAATATATCAGCGTTATGCTCTATTGAATCTGAGCATGATGAGATAGCATCAAGAGCCTGTTGATAATAAAAATACGCTGTTTTCGCACCTGCCTGAATGGTTCTTTCAGATATTTCATTTCCGTGCTCATCACTAAAAAGATGAAAAACCCCAGCCAGTCTGACAATATTTTCAGGCATCTTAGACAACATGCCTTCTACAACAGGATGTTTCTCTCTGTCTTTAAGTATACGTGATTCAATATGTTTATATACTAAACCGAGTGCTGACTGAGCCTCTTCGGATAAGTATAGATATTTATGCTTTTCATTATTTTTGTACCTCTCTTCAGAAAGCAGCAGTAGTTCCTTTATTCTGTCATGAAACCTGATGGTGTTACTTTTACTGTTATTCTTAACAGAGCTGCGGTGACCTCTTTTTGAAGTTACTCCGGTTATCATAAAACGGGACAGAAACCCTGAGCCTACTGCATAATCCCCCTGAAGTTTGATATATTTTTTAAACTCACTGGACTGAATCATTAATAACATTGTAAACATACATTCATCCATACTACATCTGCCACTTTTTCGTTCTATATCAAACGGAGCTCCATCCCATAAAAGGTTTAAAAATCCCAGGTTATTCTTTGCACGTCCTTTGAAGAAAATACCGGCCTCATCCGACATAAGACTCGATGAAGGCACATGACTGCAGAGTCCCTGCTGTAGCGCTTCTGGTGTCGTATCACTGTAGATCAACTTATGCAATGCGGGTGGTTGCGGTTTTTTTCGGTAAAGCTCTTTCATGCTCTGAGTATCGTATTCAACATCAATTCCTTTCTCGGTTTTTTTACTAATCACTTTCAATAGTGCTTTCTCCTGACTTTTCCATGACTGAAGTTCTGCATTGTAATCCAGCATTAATAACGTATATTTTTGACGTGATTCCTTTTCAAAATCAAAAAATGGTTGTGTGACTAATTTAAATACGGCACTTTTTCTCTCTCCAGAGTCAGCAATAACGGTGTAATACATTGGGCAAGGGCTCACTCTCCCGTCTGGATGTTGTATTTTTATTACCCCCTGGCATGCCAGTGATACAGCAGCCAGAACAACTGTTTCAATGAGTTCTACCGGAGCCTGTAGTTCTCTTTCTATCTCCTCCACGGCATCTCTTAAAATGGGAGGAAAAAAATTTACAGGATTGTTATTTCTATCATTAAGCGAACATCCAACACTCATATCTTATCTCTCATGTCAGGTTTATTTAAAGGATATCTCCTTCCGGTAATGAGAATATGCTACCTGGCTGCTATTTGGAATACACCAGAAAACCATCAGGCCAAATTAGCTTTATTTGGATTGATATTTTTTAGTCAGGATTGTTTTGCTACCTGATACTGTACAGATATGAGTCATGAACAGCCCTGTACTGGTCTGTTTTACTCATGGGTAAATAGATGATTTGTGATGCCATTATTTAAAGCTACATCCAAAATTACGTTCACCATCTGTAAAGCATTTGCTTTTCTTTTTTGCAAAGTAACTTGTCCGGTAAATCAGAGAGCAATATGACTCACTTTGCTTACCGTCTTTTGCATTCAGGTAATAACAAGGATTCCTGGGCGTGTGGACTAACTCTTTATCGGGGGGGTATATGAAACTGACAGCACTCATCCATGACTCACGTATAAGGCGGAGGAGTGTACCTTTTTTACTATCGTACGCTCCCAGTGTATTGAAAGTGTCCCCGTTGAGTAAAAGTAATACGTGATAATGTTTTTTATGTGAATCAGGTACAAACTCTCTGGCCCAGACAACGCGTAATGATGTCTTACGAACTCGCTTTCCCTCTTTCTCCCGTTTGTTAAGATGATGTGAAATTTTTGCTTTCAGAGAATCCGTAAAGCGGGATATTACTGATGAATCTGTCCTTGCAAAATTAGCCTCATCAGGCATGTCATTTAATGGCTGGAGAACCGGAGTATGTAAATCTACTCTTACAGCCAATACTCTTGGGTGTTCACTCAATGCTTTATCAATAGTCTGTTCTATTTTCTTTAAATGGTATTGATTCAATTTTCCGTGAGAGGTGATATATTCGTACATACTATTTATTTCCTTTTTATATTTCGTAAGTATTAGTCGTAGTAGAGCTGATTATTTAATTGAATTACTTGATCTACGCTTGTATTGTTCATATGCATTATGCATGCGGTATATGTTTACTTGCCGAGTTATATGCATGAACATTGTTGTATTAATGATGGAATGTTTGTTGGTTTCAATGTATTGAATTACATATGTTCTCATGTTTATTAATCTACAGGTATTGGTTTATATGTGTCGATATGTATCATATAACCTATATACAAATCTATATGCATACATAGACAAACGCCACTGTTCTTTAGTCTGGGGTTGAAATTGCAATAAAGGAAGGAATTAAAGATGTTTGTGATTTTTATACCTTTTTAGTCATCAAATTGCTCTGGAGTTATCACATATAATGTTTGGGCTTTTTTTATTAAATTATGGATGAATTTGAACCTATATTACTTTGGTGAGAATCCGTTATTCCTCGAAGCATATATCTATTCTTTGGAGATTAAGCGGTTTGGTGCAAACAGATAAATTAAGGAACTCATCATGAAACTAGCCAGTCGTTTTGGACGGGTAAATCAGGTACGGCGTGACCGCCCGTTAACCCGTGAAGAATTAATGCATTACGTCCCCAGTGTTTTTAGTGAGAATAAACACGAATCCCGCAGTGACCGATATACCTGGATACCGACCATCACTATTCTTGAGAATCTGCAGCGGGAAGGTTTTGAGCCTTTCTTTGCCTGCCAGACCCGCGTACGTGACCAGGGCCGACGGGAGCACACCAAACATATGTTGCGCCTGCGTCGTACCGGGCAACTTACCGGGCATCAGGTTCCCGAAATTATCCTCCTCAATTCACATGATGGCTCATCCAGCTATCAGATGCTGCCGGGATTGTTTCGTGGTGTCTGTACCAACGGGCTGGTCTGTGGGCAGTCATTCGGTGAAGTGCGGGTGCCGCATAAAGGGAATGTGGTGGAGAAAGTTATTGAAGGGGCTTATGAGGTACTGGGGATATTCGACCGGGTGGAAGAGAGACGTGATGCCATGCAGTCGGCTCTGTTACCGCCACCAGCGCAGCAGGCGATGGCGAGAGCTGCTCTGCACTATCGTTTTGGAGACGACCACCAGCCCGTCACTACTGCTCAGATACTGACGCCGCGTCGTTACGAAGACCGTAACAACGACCTCTGGACCGTATATCAGCGGGTGCAGGAGAATCTGATGAAGGGAGGGCTGGCGGGGCGTACCGCGCAGGGGCGAAGCAACCGTACCCGTGCTGTGAACGGTATCGACGGCGATGTGAAGCTTAACCGTGCGCTGTGGGTGATGGCAGAGAATATGCTCGAACTGCTGGGGCAGGCATGACTTCGATGCGGAGAAACATACCCGTGAACACAGAAACTCACCCACACCTTCCCTCCGGCCCGTTTACGCGTGAGCAGGCATCAACCATCGCAGCGCAATATGACAATATCGCCATTGAAGACGACCAGGGGACGCATTTTCGCCTGGTTATCCGTTGTGAAGGTGTGATGGTCTGGCGGGCATGGAACTTTGAACCTGAAGCCGGAGTGATGCTGAATCGCTACATCGCACGTTATGGCATCCGCAGGTCCTGACCGGTCTTAACAGACTTCAGTCTCATCCTCTCCCGCCAGCCCTGACCGGCTGGCTTTTTTATTTCCGGAGTCATTAATCATGAACAACGCATTAACGGATAACACCATTCCGACAGACACTCTTTGTGCCATATCTGTTAAAGATGAACAGCGCCTTCGTTTCTGGCCTCAGCATTTTGGTCGTATCCCGCAGTGGATAACCCTCGAACCCCGCATCTTTGCCTGGATGGACCGGTTGTGTGCGGATTACAACGGTGGCGTCTGGGCTTTTTACACTCTCAGCAACGGTGGCGCTTTCATGGCTCCGGAAGAGAGTGACGGTCCCTGGTCGCTGTTCAATATCCTGAATGGTAACGGGGCTGAAATGAGCGCTGAAGCTGCGGGTATTGCGGCCTGTCTGATGGCTTACAGCCACCATGCCTGCCGCACGGAGTGCGATGCCATGACGGAACACTATTACCGTCTGCGCGACTATGCGCTGAACCACCCTGAGTGCAACGCCATTATGCACATCATCGACTGAGGTACTGCACCATGGAAAAACAGTTACCGTTGTTTGCATATGAACTGACGTCATCAGCACAACAGACCATTCGCGAGGCGCTGGCTCTGCTGGAGCGCCAGTTACGTGAGCCCGGCGCATCGTTTACCTCCAGCAGCTCAGTACGTGACTGGTTACGGCTTCAGCTGACCATGGAGGAAAGAGAGGCATTTGTTCTGATGCTGCTGGATAACCAGCACCGGCTGATTACGCACGAAACGCTGTTCAAAGGCACCATCAGCCATACCGAAGTCCATCCACGGGAAGTGGTGAAAGCCTCCCTGAAATACAATGCGGCAGCGGTGATTGTTGCTCACTGTCATCCTTCAGGTCATGCCGAACCCAGTCAGGCTGACAGACGGGTGACAGAGCGTCTGAAGAACGCTCTGGACCTTGTGGGTGTGCGTCTCCTGGACCACCTCGTCATCGGCGGAATGGATATCGTCTCGTTTGCTGAACGGGGCTGGTTATAAGGGAGGAGTATTAATGAAAATTATCAGTAAGCGTCAGGCAATGGCGATATACCGCCAGCATCCCCGGTCCCGGTTATTTCGCTTCTGTACGGGGAAGTACGCGTGGTCCGGCAGTATCTGCCACTATGCCGGTCGCGAGGTGGAAGATATCAGCGGGGTACTGGCCGTATTCGCTGAGCGCCGCCAGGACTGCAACGGCCCGTATGTCGTATTACGCAGCGTAAGCCTGAATTAATTCACGATTAAGGAGAACTACATTTTGTCGAAGAAAACCACGATAACAACGCATGATATCAGCGAACCCTGGTGGGGGCTCAGGCGCAGTGTCTCCCCGTGTTTTGGTGCCCGTCTGGTCCAGGAGGGAAACTCCCTGCATTATCTGGCTGACCGTGCGAACTTTGATGGTCAGTTCTGCGATGCGGATTTGCGCCACCTTGACCAGGCTTTCCCGGTATTGATGAAACAACTGGAGTTAATGCTCACCAGCGGTGAACTGAATCCACGGCACAAGCACCGCGTTACGCTGTATGCAAAAGGTCTGACCTGCGAAGCCGATACGCTCGGTTCGCACGGCTACGTTTATATCGCGATTTATCCCACTCCCGTCGCCACGGCATAACACTGTAATACTTCGCCCTTCAGCGCACACATCTTCCCAGTAAAGAGATAACGTTTATGCAAACCAAATCATCCCCTTTAATGCGGGCGGCATCGTCACGTCCCTCTCCCGCTGGTGTCTGGCAGACTCTGCTGACCTGCCTGCTGGAACACCATTATGGCCTCACGCTTAGCGATACGCCGTTCAGTGATGAACAGGTGATTCAGCAACATATCGACGCGGGTATCTCGCTGGCCGATGCCCTGAATTTTATTGTAGAGAAGTACGAACTGGTCCGCACTGACCGTCCAGGCTTCAGCATCAGGGAGCAGTCTCCGTTTATTACGGCGATTGATATCCTCCGGGCCAGAAAGGCTACGGGGCTGATGAACCGTGGCACGTATAAAGAGGTGACAGCCATTACCCGGGGACAGTATCCGCAGGCCAGCACTTCAGAAAAGCAATGATGTGGATGAAACGAACCGCATCCCGCAAGTACATCAATACCAGCCCTGACCGGCTGGTGTTTTTCTGACTATAAAGGAGAGAAATAATGGTCGCGCAAAATGTTAATGAACCCGAAGTATTAACCGGGCACACCGGTGTGATTTGCTCCACCAGCATTGAACGTATTGTCACAGGCCGTAATGCTGCACTGACACGGATTGAGGCGCTAATTCGTCAGCTTGATGACGTTTCCCAACTTACTCTCGGGATTGGTGGCGACGTAGCTAATCATTGGGTGATGCGGCAGGGCCATTCTTTCGACTGCTGGTTGGTGCAACCTGTAGATAAAGCGATGCCAGTCATCACCCGCAATATCGACTGCAGCATCTGGCGCGATCTGATGTTGAAGTCAGGGATGCTGACATTGATGGATGCTGAGGCGCGTAGCCAGTGGGCTAAGAACCTCGAAGAGGGCGATCTCCCAGCAATCAGCGAAGCGAATATCCTGAGTACCTTTGAGCAACTTCATCTCAACAAACAGGAGGTCTTCGAGCGTGGCATCATCAATGTGTTCAGGGGATTAAGCTGGGATTACAAAACCAATAACCCCTGTTACTTCGGCAAGAAGATTATCGTTAACAATCTGGTGAAGTACGATAAATGGGGCTATAACCTGAGCTGGGGCTGGCGGCGTGACCAGTTAGCCGATCTGGAGCGCATGTTGTTCCTGCTGGATGGTAAAACCATTCCCGATAACCGGCACGATGTGACTATCCGACTGATGGATTTCATTCGCGATAATCCACGACTGCAGGTATTCGGAGATGATCTCTTCACTATTCGCCTTTTCCAAAAGGGTAGTGGTCATATCTCGTTTAAGCGTATGGATCTGGTAGAGAAGATGAACAACATCGTAGCGAAGCACTATCCGGGGATGCTGGCAGCACAGTGATTTACAGTTATAATCATCAGATTCGAAATCGTTTGTTTTTTCAGCGAAATACGATTGGGGGCCTAATTGGGGGCTCCTGAGTTTTTCGAACAGAAAAATATCCAGTTATAGCAAGGGTTGCAAGGCTTCTATTCGAATCCTGTAGGGTACCATTAAGAATCAACTACTTATCAACTTCCTCCGACTGCTGATTTTTCCTTGTGGGACATATTTGGAACATCTTCCTCAAAAATAGAGTCAATTTGCCGCGCATGCTCCGTTAAATGATTAGGTGCCAGGTGAGCATATCGGCGGACCATTTCGATGCTTTCCCATCCACCCATTTCCTGAAGTACAGAAAGCAGAACGCCCGACTGAATTAACCAACTGGCCCACGTATGTCTCAGGTCATGAAATCGGAAGTCTTCAATTCCTGCCCGTTTGCATGCTGAGTTCCACGCCCGGTTGTCGTCAACTCGCATTTTCCTTACCGCTGGCGTTAATGAGCGATCCGGTCGATGCCATGCTTTCGTGTGAACGAACACCCATTTATTATGATTGCCTATCTGCACACGTATCGTCTTGCATGCAGTCTCATTCAGCGCCACGCCAATAGCGCGGTTTGATTTGCTGTCTTCCGGGTTAACCCAGGCAACGCGACGCTGCATGTCGATTTGCTGCCATTCCAGATTGATGATGTTCGACCGACGCAGGCCGGTTGCCAGCGCAAACTTAACAACCGACTTTAGCGGTTCCGGACATTCATCAATCAGCCTTTTCGCCTCTTCATGCTCAAGCCACCGAACGCGCTTATTTCTCACTGACGGTATCTTGATGACTGGCGCTTTCTCCAGCCATTTCCAGTCGCGCTCTGCGGCTCGCAGGATAGCTTTCATCAACGCCAGATGCTTTACCTTTGTCGATGTCGTGACCGGCTTGGGCTCAAATACTGGCGCTTCCTTACCCTTCCTCTTTGCAGATTCAACTTTCTGCTGCCATATCTCCTTTGCTTTCCTGTTTTGCATCCTGCTCACCGCGGCGTAAATCTTCGCCTCAGTGATATCCTTTATCCTTACTCCTTCAAAATGCTCAAGCCAGAATCCCATCCGGCCTTTATTAGTATCGACCGATTTTTTGTCTGCTTTCTCTTCCAGCCAGCGCAAGCAAGATTCTTCAAAAGTCACATCAGGAAAGTCACCGAGTCTGTCTACTCGCCAGAGTTCGGCCTTTCTTTTGTCGTGCAACTCCTGTGCTTGCCGCTTGTCCGCTGTCCCAAGAGATTCCTTAATTCGCTTCCCGCCCGGGAGCGGGTACGAGGCGTACTATATTTCACCGCTGCGGAAGATGGACATTTGCGATCCTCTTATGTGCATCACCCGCGCTCACGTCGATAGTATGCAGCGGTGAGTTGAGGGCCGCAATGCATGCCTGGCGAGTAGTGAGGAAAGGGGATTTTGGTTTGGTGGGGTCTTTTCGTGTGGCTTGCAGGCGGCCTGAGCGTATCCAGTTAGTGGCGGTAGGTCTGGATATTTGCAGAAATGCGCAGGCCTCATCGAGCGTGAGGCTGTGTAATTCCATGGTTATCCGGACGCTCAATTGGCTGGTGTCCAAAAAACATCCCGATATCGTCTGAGATAACAGCCTTGGTCGCTCTCGAAGTGGTTTTGGCACCAAAATCCATCTGGCGACAGATGGAAACGGTCTCCTGTTGAACATTGTGTTAGGCTCGGGTCAGGCTCATAAAAGCCAGTTTGCATTGCGTCTTCTGGACGCCATTGGTGTTCAGCGTTAGAGCGGCAGCATGAAACGTCGTGGTTAAGAGTGTTGGCTGATGAACCGTACTCACGTCATGCAATACGTCACGATTTGAAATTAAAGGTATAAAGAAGTTATCCTGCGAAAATATAATAAAAAAATGGCGCTGGACGGACGTTCACAATTCGATCGTGATACCTATCGTAATCGCACTGTTTTATCGAAGGTTATGTAATTAAGGGGCGCCGCCTTGCATTGAATTATTGAATTCATGACGCCAAGTAAAACATGGGAGCTGCGATTTATAACTAAGCTTGTTCTAAAAATAGCGCTAAAACCTGGCGCAAGAAACTTTTTGTTAATGGCTACAAGCCCTGGAGTTGTTATTTTAGATAGATTGAGCATATTTAAAATAAATTCAATTAGTCCTTGATTAATGGATTTGTTAAGTGGGGTTTTAATATCAAGAAGGTGGCGTGATACGTTATTTTATCAAAGAGGGGTTCATAATATATCAAAAAAAATTGTCAGTCTATCTTCATTTACTCATTGATTTGTAGATTCGAAAATATATTTAATGTTCAGGTAAGATAAGTTTTAATTGTAATTGAGGTATATCTTCAGTTTAAGTGTGAACGTTTTGAGATAATAGAGGTTATGTATAAAAGTGAGCGGCTATGTTGAGGTTACATGGTGAATTCAATAAATTAAATAGTGATGCATTATAAATAAATATGATCATGAGTATATATGCTAACGATTGAACTCATGTATATGAGTATACGATAGTAATTCAATTTTTTATATTTGTTTTACTGTATGAAATATCAAGTAAACGATATTATTACATGCAAAAAATAAGGTATCATCGCTGAAGATATTATGAATTATTTTTGTGGGGCTCAGAAAAATACAAAATTAATTTTATCTTGAATTGAAGAGGGGGCAAGAAGCCTTCATCTCGTAAACTTTAAGTATGAATCACTGGGTTGTGAGCTTTAACGTTTAATTTTATATGTGGGGAGGGTGTTTAAATAAAAATTATAATGTATACGTTTGAATGCAAAGTGAATGATTGTATGCCAATAAATTGAAATCTGTTAATCTAGTGGATTTTAAATAATTCAAGGTTAGTTGGTGGGGTTTTAATATCAAATATTTGATGTTTAAGATGCAGATTTATTGATTGAATATGATTCTTTATGAGGTTTATTGCGTGAAGTTTCTTAAGGCTTTAAAGATTATGAGGGGTTTTTAAAACTGATGATGCATAAATTGATTTTGTACAAGGTACTTGTGATCATTAGTATTTATAATTGAGTGAGATTAATGATATGGTGTTAATATCATTTTCATTTTTGTAATACAGTTTAAATTTCCATCTTGTATTAATATGTCAGAGTATAAATCATGAAAAAATGGAAGTGTTCTCGAAAGCCACAACCCTATAAAGTCCCAGCAGAAGTTATCGGAACCATTTTTGAGGAGGCCCCCCTTTATATAATTATTGCATACTGGGCATTGTGTCAAAAGAAGCCGGTGACTGTTAATGATGTTTGTACAAATTTTAATATCAGTATGCGTAGGGCAATTGATTTATTGGAGTATCTTACTGAGCAAGGAGAGAAGTATGTCAAAGCAGAGTGCTTCCTTATCCCCCAGAGAAAAAATAGTCGTCTCATAAGACGCGCCTGGATAGTTACTAAGATAGATTTAGGATAAAGATTAATACGTAGAAATACAGGTTTTTTCTTGACGTGCATTCACTAATTAAATTTTTTTCATTAAGGTTGCGATTAATCCTATACTACCTTTGTAATCTATTTGTCATTATTGTGAGTTCTGTTAAGCAACTAAAATATCCAAATGTAAATAGTTATTAGTAATGATTTCTATGCTAATGTTACAATTTCAAACTCTCAGCCATGGTAATAAGAAAGATGCTGTGCGGTAATTATTTTGTTGTGTTTAGGAAATGAGGGAGTATGTATAATTAAAAAATGCACATGAGTCCTGCTTATTTTATATGCATATAGCTAAAAATTTAAAATTTTAATAAATAATTCAGATGTGATTTACCTTCAAGTTTTGCTTTTACATAAGTTGGTTGATAGATAACTTCAGATACAGTCAATTTAAAAAAAACACCATAATATTTTATTATGAATTTCATATTAGAAAGCTAAAGCGTTAATACAAACCATGATCTATAGATGCTTATATATAGCTCTTGCATATTTATATGAAAGATATTAATCTTAGAATCTTGGTTAGAAAGTCAAGTGTGCCAGTAATATAATTATTTGGATATGATTTGTGTAATGTTTTTTAATTAAAAAGGCATAGTGAGTTCAGTTATTTTATTTTAAAGTTGATTATCTTATTTTTGAAATCCTGCCATTACCACTTAAAAACATAGTGCAGTTTCTTCCAGAGGATTTCCCTTCATAGAGAGCTTGGTCAGCTTTTCTAATCGATTCTTCCAAAGCCTCCATTGGCAAGACTTTTACAAGTCCAGCGGTAAATGTGATATTAATTATTTCATCTTTAAAATGAAAATCTAAATTGATAATTTTCTTACGTATACGCTCAGCAGCATAACAAGCCTTTTTATCTGAAATTACATTAAGAAGTATTATAAATTCTTCACCTCCATACCGGAAAACCATGTCTGTATTTCTAATCAAGCTTCTTAAGTGTTTGGCAAAGTATTTCAAAACTAAATCACCAGCTAAATGACCGTAACTGTCGTTTATCATCTTGAAGTAATCAATATCCAACAGTAGAAGATAAGTGATTTCATCATTTTTTTTATATCTGGACCCAGTGAAATACTCATCAAGAAGTTTGCGTGAAGGAAGCCCTGTCAAAAAATCATATGAGGAACGCAATTTTAATAAATGCTCTTTGTATTTATCAAGTTTCCCTATAAATTCCAAAAGAGAATTTTCAAAATTTAATAATAATGTGTCTCGGTTTCTTTCTTGTTTAATCGTGAGTAATAATGTCCTGCATGTTTGGTGTAGTTTTATATGGCTATCATTGATGCTTTGAAGATAATTGTAGTCTTGATGCTCAGACGTAAAAAAGGATTTCAACCATCGTCCGAAACTACAATATTTATATGATTCTTTATTAAATATGTCTGCTGAGATAAATTCGTCCCTAGCAATGCATTCTATAATATGTACTAACCATCTAAAATGACTTTCTGTTGCTTTGCTAAGCTCCATAATATGTGAATCAACTTTATCAAAATCTACACATCTCAATAATTTCATCTATTTTCATCCATAAGATAAACGCTTTTAATTCCTGGTTTGACCAAGAATTCTAAATAAGTACGCTGAAAGAAATTTATAATCTGAAGTCAAAGAGATTCTTAACTTTATTTTTGTACGCTCTTAGAATATCTTTAAATTATTTTTGTGATTCTTTCACTATTTTTCGCCCTCCAGTCCATAATGTCTTTGTAAAGAAGTACTGCGCCTGGATGTATATTTTGGAAACCGCAATTTCTCAGTAATATTATTTTAAGTGAATAAATGTACTTTGAGGTTACGCCTAATGATTCTGCAAGTTCTTTTATTGGGAAACCTTCATTTAATTTTGTGAAAATTTCTTTTTCTAAGGGGTGGATATTTCTTAAACTAAACCTTTTATTGCTTGCTCTGTTCAGTATAATTAATAAATCCATAATCTTTATACGATCTGAAATAATCCATGGGAAGTTTTCAGTTACCCTCACTTCTTTGGTGTTTTCATGGCTGGTGAGAATTATACATTTGCATTTATTAAGCTTGTGATAATTTAATATTTTATGGCGAAGATTGTTATTTGATATATTTAAGATAACTAAATCATTTTTTGATGAGATATCTATATCTAAACAACAGCTATATGCTTCTAGTAAGTGAAGTTTGCATGAAATAGCTTTCTCTAAGCCCTTAATTCCCTGGAGGAACCAAATGTTATCTGAAATGAAAATATTTCTCATGGTATTCTCGCTTTAATCCATCTTAATAAAAAATAACCTAAAAAAAACTTTTAATACAATCGTTATTATCGATCGATTAGTTGCCTGTGATAGCTTTGGGATATCAATTGCAATTTTTTGATCGTTTAAACCAATTTGAAATTATTAGTATTTACTTAAGATTTTTTTATGGAAGAAAAATCCCATTTAATGGAATATATGGTTATTATCTATAACTTATTGAATTTTATAAGTGAATTTTCCTGTTTTTACAAAATGATTTATAACTAATTATTTATAGTCTGAATAGTTAAATTTTATCGATGACTTTTAGTTCAATAATCTCCTTTCAATATGTGATAATTATCTTTTGATATTGATCTGTTACATAAATACAAAAAAAATTTTTTTTTGTGTCTGAAGTTGTTTTGATTTAACTCAATGCCTGTAGTTCATATGAAAACTCATTTTTTGTCCGTGAACAATTGAGTAAAATATTGCTAATATAAGAATTTAGTATAAAAGTGATGTCGCTTAGTATTTCGTTATTCATAGAACATATTTGAAAGGAAATGTAGTTTAGGCAGAATAAAATTGAACATTAAAGAAAAAATGTGTAAGCCTCCCGGTAAAACTGTCTATTCAATTTTTGAGAGCTTCCGACATACTGATTATGTCTCCTAAGGAGATCGTCATGCGTGAAGCCTGTATCTCTGAAGTCTTGTACTACAACTGGAAAACAAAGTATGGTGGTATCGAAGCTTATGATTTTAAAAAGATGAAAGACCTCGAGGAAGAAAACCATCTGCTGAAACTAATGTTTTCTGATCTCATGATTGAATGTCGGGCACTTAAAGATGTCATCGAAAAAAACTTTAAAACCAGCGATAAAGCGTGAACTCGTCAGCTATCAGAAAGAGATATTCTCGATGAGCATACGCCAGGTATGCAGGGTTTTATTGTTGAGCAGGAAAGTGTATTTCTATCGCCTTGATAACGAGCGTGATGAACTGCTTATCCAGGTATTAACTGAGCTGGCAGAGCGTACCCGCGGTATGGTATTAAGAAGCTCTTTCAGTTTCTGCGCAGGCAGGACAACAGCTGGAACCATAAGCGCATTCACCGGATCTACTGCCTGAAATGAGTTTTCGTCGTAAGGGAAATCAACTTCTACCTATGCGTAACCCGGAACCACTGGCAACACCTGTGGCACTAAACCAGAGTTGGTCGACAGACTTTATGCATGTTGCGCTGGTCTGTGGCAGAAGCTTCCGGATCTTCAACGTGATGGATGAGTTTAACCGTAAAGCACTGGTGATCTAAATTGACTTGAAGATCCCGGCGCAGCGGGTTGTGAGAGAGCTGGACAGGATAGAGGTAAACCGAGGATATCCGCCGAAGATACGGATGGACAACGGGCCAGATACGGTTTCTTCTGACAGTGATTATGGCAAATGCAGACCTCGTGAAGCTCTGATTGAAACCAAAAAAGGTATCTCAACCTTCCGTTGGAAAATTAATAATGAACAATATAAATTTATTGAAAAATAAAATCGATACTAAGGTCATGAACTTTGTATTATTGTCCGTTGTCACTGGTGGTATTTATTCCATTATGTGGCTATTTCTGAATCAGCCAAAATTAGCCGAGGAAATGAAAAGTGAGTTTGTCCTAAAGACTATCCACTATGGTTCGATATCGCTAGGGGATCTGGCTAGTTATTATCAGATATTAGTTTAGCAATAAGCAAGGACATGACTGTATTTGATTATCTCTCCACACAACTTTCTCTTGCATCGACAGTGATTATTATAAGGGCATTCAAATCGAAATCAGTGTTACAGGCTTACGCTTTAAATGAGTTTAAATTTGAATTGAAGATGAATCCATTCTACAAGTTTATCTTTAGTATCTATTATATCGTGTGTTGCATTAATGACATGTAATCACAATCGCAGTAATAAAATATTATTTACAGTAAACAGAATAACTGGTATCTCATCTTGATGAGACCTGTAATAATGCCAGAACTCTTCGCTTTTTATAATGCAGATATCCTGGCTTTGACACCGAAAATACATATTAAGAAAGTTTGCGCTCGCGGTAGATGTATGGTTTTCGACGGTAAGTCCTGTGTCAGAGGTACGTTCGAGTAAATATAAAATATTGTCAGCCTTCCGCATTAACAAACGGATGGCTGATTGATTATATTCTATAGCCTAACTTTGTAATACTATAAAATATTTAGGATTTACAGGATTAAATACAATTAGAAACAGTATCGCAACGCAAATATTATCATCCCACAGATTTTCAATCATTAATTCATTGCTGTAATTACATAGGCCAGAGCAATAATATCAGTTCAATGCATAACCGCTAATTTGATATAGCACTTTATCTTTGCCTGAGAAAAATTTACTGGTCTCTTTTACTTTTATTCGATTTTTAAATAGTTATGAACATTTGCAAACTTTGCCCCTTTAATATTCATTTTTCTAACAGAATAACAGGTGTTGAATCATGGGCGCTGGTGACAGTAATTTCAGTCTGGTAGAGACTTTTCAGTACGGGCTCAGTCAGTACTTCCTGCGGGGTTCCATTATGAATCACCAGACCTTTTTCCAGCAGGATGATTCGGTCGGCGTAGCGCGCGGCCAGGTTAAGGTCGTGCAGCACGCAACAGACGTTAAAGTGTCGTTCCTGTACCAGTTGGCGTAGCAGACGGAACAGATGCTGCTGATGGTGAATATCCAGCGCCGACGTCGGTTCGTCCAGAAACAGCCATTTTGGCGACGGTTCCGGATCCCACAACTGGACCAGCAACCGCGCCAGCTGCACCCGCTGCTGTTCGCCGCCGGAGAGGTGGCGATAGTCGCGTGATGCCAATTCGCTGCAGCCGCACAGCGTCATAATATGTTCAGTCTCATCGCGAGAGTTACGGGTACAATGCGGGTGGCGGCCCATGCGGATCACCTCTAAAACGGTGAATGGAAACGCCATATGAAAGTTCTGCCGCATTACCGCGCGTACCTTCGCTAGCTCCGCCGTCGGCCACCCGTTTAATGGCCTCCCAAACAGTGAGCAGTGACCACTGTCCGGTTGCAAATAGCCGGTAAGCTGGCGTAGTAAGGTTGACTTGCCCGCGCCGTTAGGCCCCAGAATCGCCACGATTTCACCGCCGGGCAGCGTCAGTGAGACGTTATTCGTCAGGCGACGCCCATTGAGGCTGTAGGTAAGGTTCCGGGCATCAATCATAGCGCTCTCCGTGTTCGCAGAATAAGCCATAAAAAGTACGGGCCGCCGATCAGGCTGGTCAACAGACCTACCGGCATTTCAGCAGGCTGTACCAGCGTGCGAGCCAGCGTGTCTGCAACCAACAGCAGGCAGGCACCTGCGAGGGTGGAACAGGGCAGCAGCCAGCGGTGGTCAGCGCCGATGCTCATACGGATCAGGTGGGGGACCACCAGGCCGATGAAACCAATAACGCCGCTCACCGAGACGGCGGCACCGACGAGCAGCGAGCTGAGCAACAGCAACTGCTGGCGCTTACGTTTAACGTTGATGCCGAGGTAGTGAGCCTCTTCATCACCCAGTTGCAAGAGATTTAGCGTGCTGGCGAGCCAGCCAGTGGCGATTATAGCCGGGAGGGCAAACGAGGCGGCAACAAGCAGCGTAGGCCACTGTGCTTGCCCCAGGCTGCCCATCATCCAGAGTGTCAATTGGCGCAGTTGCTGTTCATCGCCGACGTAGCTCAGTACGCCAATAGCCGCGCCACATAGAGCGTTGATAGCGATACCTGCCAGCAACAGTTGCATCATACCGCTGTGGCTTTGGCGCATGTTGATCAGAAAGATGACTGCGCAGACCACCAGGCTACCGGCGACGGCAAAGATCATCTGTTCATACAGCATCACAATTGCCGGTAAAGAAATTGGGAAGATAATTGCCACGCCGACCATCAGCGCCGAGCCGCTGCTGACACCGAGCAGGCCAGGGTCGGCCATTGGGTTGCGGAATAATCCCTGCATAATGACCCCAGCCGTTGCCAGCGCGCCGCCCACCAGTACAGCCAGCAGCACGCGCGGCAGACGAATATTGAGCCAGATATCGCGATACTGCTCATCCAGCAAGGAGGCAAAGGTGATTTTTAGCGCCCCCTGGCTGGCCCCCACAAGTATGAGGGCCGCAAGCATCAGCAACAGGCCGATAAATACGCTGAAGGAAGAGTGTGAATCCCTGAACACGCGAATCTCCATAACATCGATGCGGTGCTGCCTGGCAGCGTCGCGACGAGATTAAACCGGTTTAAGGTCCGGTTGAACCAGACTGTAAGCCTGTTGGTTTAGTGCCGGGTCAGCGTCCAGAGCCTGAATATGCGCGGCCACGTCGGCACGCTGGACAAAACCGTGTACTTCCTGCTGCTGGAAGCGTTGCGCTTTGCCGGTAGCGTCTCCGTTCAGCAATCCGCCCGGGCGCAGAATGGCGTAGTCCAGCGTGCTGGTTTGCAGCCAGCTTTCCGCGAGGCTTTTTTCCCGAACGGCCTGACCAAATGCCGCTTTGGCGCGATCCGAAAGGAACTGCCAACTCTCTCCGCAACCCAGCGATGAAACGAGGATCATGCGGCGAATGCCCGCTTTCTCCGCTTCATCAATCACCGTACGGTGCGCCTGATAGTCTTGCGCGCCGCCCATCGTGGAAATCACCGTCGCTGCCGGGCCTGCTGCCTGGCAGGCCTGTGCTACGCTCTCGGCATTGCAGGCATCGCCAATCACGACCTGAACGCCTTTTGCTTCCAGGCGAACGGCGGCTTCCGGGTTACGCACCAGCGCGATGACCGGGCGTTTTTCTGCCAGCGCTCGCTCGACCGTCAGCGCCCCAACGCCTTGACCACCCGCCCCGAAAATCAACCATGGGCTCATCAAGCTTCCCCTTTCAGCACGGTGGCCAGAGTGCGGAAGGCGTCAACCTGCTCGCTCAGCAGCTGACGGTGCTCGTCGCGACCAAGGAAGATTTTGAACATCGCGCTGCCCGCCGCGTTGAAGAACAGAATGGAGGCGGTATCCATGGCCATAAATTTGCGCTCAACGAGGGCAATATGGGTGCAGTTTTCGGCCTTAATATGGCCGGTCATGCCTTTTTTACCGCGCAGGTTGAAGTAGCCGTGCCGGTGGAAGCCTGACGGAAGCTCGCCGGTAAACTCCAGAATTACATCGGCGGAGTGAACCAGTGTGGTGACCTTGCCCCATTCACAAACAGTATCCCAGACAGTATCAAACTTGTCGCCGGTTACCAGGGTGTGGGACGGCACGTTTTTTACCACCTCCAGCAGGGTGGTATTGTACTGCCCGGCGATAGCTTCCAGAGTGCCGTCTGGCTCGGTTTTCAAAAAGTCCTGCAGAGAAAGGTTGCTCATCATTAACTCCAGCTATGGGGTTTCTACCGCAATGTGCGGTGCGTTAAGCTCCTGAATCAGTTCATCAAGAGACTGTAAAATATTGCTTGCCCAGAAGCGTCCTTCATTGGTCAGACGCAGGCAGGTTGAGTCATCTAGTGTCAGCCCGGCGCGGTGCCACTGTGCCAGCAGCGGGACAAGGCGAACGGCGTGCGGCGTGAGTGCTTCCAGCGGAACGCGCGCGGTTTCAACGCCGGACTGCAGCGTATGGCGCCACTGGAACCCGCGGTCAGCGGTGCGCATCATCATCATCAGCGGCTTTTTGCCTGCGGCGATTGATTCGTGCCAGCTGTTCAGGTTGCGGTCGACCATCCACGAATAGCCGTTCACCGAGCCACCCGCGCCGGAACCCAGCGCCAGGCAGTCTGCGCCTTGCTTGATCAGCAGGTTGTAGAGGTTGCGTTCGCGGGTGGTGCGCGCCCAGTGGCTGTTGCTGATACAGCGCCAGCCGGCCTGGTCCATAAAGTCGCAGCCCTGAAGATAGAGGTCACGGCGCTCGGCGGGTTGCGGCACGCTGGTGCGGCCGTTCTCAACTGCTTTACCGAGCGGTGTGTTGGGCAGCAGGTTGAGGGCGTAGAGGTCGACGCCGTCGAGGCCGATATCGCGGGCGATGGTCAGATCCTCCCCCCATAGTCTGGCATTCTGCCCCGGCAGGCCAAATAGCAGGTCGCATACCACCGCCGCACGGTCACGTCGCACCAGTCCTTCCATAAAGGCGATGGCGGTCGGGCCGTCGGAGGTGCGGGCCATCTTTTTACGAATTCTGCTGTTAAATGACTGAATACCTATAGAAAAACGGTTGGCTCCAGCGTCGAGACAAGCGTTGATGCGCGCGTCGTTGAAGTTCAGCACTCGCCCTTCAATGGTTATCTCACAGTCCGGCGCCAGCGGCAGCCTCTCGCGTAAAGCGGTGATAATCCGCGCCAGGTCGCGCGCTGAGAGTGCAGACGGTGTGCCGCCGCCAAAATAGACCGCGTGAATTGGTGCGGACTGATGCAGCACGCTGTCGGCTTCCATCTCAATCTCACGCAGCAGCGCATCGGTGTAGCGCGAGCAGTGATCTTCTTCGTAGCGGTTCTGGTAAAAACCGCAGAAGGTGCAGTGGGTCGCACAAAACGGAATATGCAGATACAGCAGGCGCTTACGCGACGGTGTTGTGTGGCTTAGCACCTCCAGCCAGGTCTGCTCCATTTGCTCTTTAGCAATCGGGATTGCACCGCGCCATGGCATAGTGGCCCGGCGGTCTTTGAAGGGTTGACTGCCCTCAAGCGCAAAGTGCGGGGTGAGATCCAGCTCGTATGTCATATTCAGCATAACGGATTTTTCAACGTCCTTTAGTTTGGCCAAAACTGGCTGTGCAGCGTTTCAACGGCGTCGGCAACGCGTGGACCCATCCCCAGGATTAGCGCCTGATCGAGAATAATGATCCGTTTGTTTTTCCACGCAGCGGTACGAGTGATCCCGGCAATTGTGCTCAGGCGGTTGATGTCGCCTTCAACCATCTGTGAGGTCACGATGATCACCTGCGGATTGGCGGCAATCAGCGCCTCAGCACTGTAGCTGCGATACTGTGGATGCTGCGCCACATTCTGGGCGCCAGCGAGCGTCATAATGGCGTCGGCTACGCTACCCTGACCCGCCACCTGCGGCGCGCTGCCGCCCGCGCTGAGGATAAACAGCGCTTTGACTGGTGCTGATTTGCTGACGCTGCTCTGCGCCACTTTTTCCAGACGCTGGCGGATATCGTTAATCAGCGCGTTACCTTGTTCTTCAACGCTCAGCGTTTTCGCCAGCGTGTGGATGTTGGCGTACATCTGCTCGACAGTTGCCGGGACGCGCGGCAGGGTGACGACATCGACTTTCTGCGACCGCAGTTGATCGAACACCAGCTGCGGACCGGCGTCCTGCCAGGTAATAAAGCGGTCCGGGCGCAGTGACAAAATGCTTTCGCTACTGAGCTGTTTCCAGTAACCAATATGTGGAAGCGCGGCGGTTTCCGGCGGGTAAGAGGTGGTTTCATCCACTCCAACCACGTGGTTACCTGCGCCTATCGCATAAATTAGTTCGGTGAGCGAACCGCCCGCCACCACAATGCGCCCGGCAGCCTGGGCGCTTAGCGCACAGGTAAGAGCCAGCAGTCCAATGGCTATTTTTTTAATCATCAGAAGTTCCACGCAAAGCCGATAGCCGCATTAAAGCCCGCCGCAGGAATAGATTCGTGCGCCGTGCGGTAGCGTTTATCGGCCAGGTTGTTGAGGGCCAGATTGACCTGATACTGGTCTTCAGTGCCGAATTCGGTGTTGACCGCGAGGTTCAGCGTCGCCCAGCCAGGCGTGCGGACTTCTTTGCTGCCAGTGTCATCTTTGGCGCTTGAAGCTGCGCGGATAAAGACATCGGAGGTCACATTAGCCTGACTCAGCATCAGCGTGTGTTTCACCCCGATGCGGCCGTTGACGCTGGGTTCGCCAGTATTGGTGGTTTTCAGCGTCTGGCCTTCGTACTGACGGTGGATCAGGTTGCCGCTAACGTAAGGTGAAACAACCCAGCCGTTATATTCCGCACTCAGCTCCATACCCCAGGTTTTGGCTTTGTTGATATTATCGTAGTAGTAATATCCGCCGCGTGAGGAGGTAGTGTTGCCGTTGCACAGTGCCTGGCCAGAGCAGGCGATGCTGGCAATATAGTCTTTTGCTTCCGAGTAATAGACCGCCCCGTCAACCAGCCACAGATTGTCGTTGTAACGTATACCCAGTTCGAAGTTGTTGGAGTGTTCAGCTTTCAAATTCGGGTTGCCGTAGGTGGTACCGCCACCCGCAGCCGTTTGCATAAACAGCTGGGAGAGCGTCGGGAAGACGTAACCCTGGGCAAAGGCGGCGCGCAGTTCAATGTTGTCAAAACCGGAGTAACGCAGGCTGGTTGAGGTGACCAGCTCGCTGTCGTTCGTCGACTGTTTCGGGATAGAGGTGTCGCTGCTGATGCCCGAAGCCGTGGATTGTCCGTCGCCGCGGGTTAGTTTTGAAGAAAGCCAGTACTGGCGAGCGCCCAGTGTCCATGTCCAGTTATCCGCAAAGCGCCAGTCATTTTGTGCAAACAGGGAGGTATTGCTCTGCTCGGACTCGTAGTAGGAGCGGGTCTGCGTTTCGGTATTGATGAATCCGGTGACAGATTTATTCGTCGTGTTGCCGTCCGAGGTTTGGGAGACGCGGTCGCGCTTGTACTGCGCGCCCAGAACCAGCTCGTTATTGGCCGGAAGAGAGAAATTGCTCTGTAGTGTGATGCCCTGAGTGTACTGCTTATCACGGGTCTGGGTCTGATTATGCACTGTTAATGCCTGAATCATCGGGCTTGGTATGGGCTGTGTTGTTTTCACCTCATTCTCAAACTGACGCTCAATAGTCTGCTGATAGGCATCAATATGGATTTTTTTCAGATAGTCACCGCCCACGTCCATATCGTAGAACAAGCCGACTTTTTCACGTTCCAGCTTCGGAATCTTCACGCTGAAGGCATCGTATTCGCCGTCTGGATCTTCAAAATAGGTCTGGGTGGAGAGCCTGTAGCGGTCAAGCGACAGGCCAAAATGCTGGTTATCGAGGTTATAACCCAGCCAAACAGCCTGGCTGTTGTTACGGTTGTGGGTATTCGGCAGACGACCGTCCGGTGTCTTGCGGTCGCCCTGATCGGAATAACTGCCGTTAATACGGTAATCAAACTGGCCGATACTGCCCCAGGCAGCGGCGGACTCTTCCCAACTGGCGGTTGAGGAGTTGTAGACCGCTTTCACCGTCCCGGCGACGGGCTTATCGCCGCCTTTTTTGGTGATAAAATTCACCACGCCGCCGATGGCCTGAGAGCCGTACAGTACAGAGTAAGGGCCTTTTACCACTTCGATGCGCTCCAGCGCTGATTCGTCAATCAGAAGGCCAACGCCGTAGTTGTCCCCGGCGCGCTGATAGGTGACCTCCTGACCATCGATCAGAATCAGCACGCGGGAAGAGGCTTCACCGCGAATACGGATCTGCTTACGTCCTGCCAGCGCATTATCAGTGACTTCAACACCCGGAATATCCTGCAGGTCATCAGCAATTGAGGTACTGGTGGAGTTTTGTAACGTCTGATGATCGATGACCTGAATGGTTGCCGGGCTTTCCCAGAGGCTGCTTTCCGAGCGGTTCGCCGTAACGACAAGGGTCTCTTCTTTGCTGGTTTTGTTTTGTGCGGTGGATACTGTGGCTGCTGAAACGGCACCTGCAATAAACAATGGCAGGGCAGAGAGTACTAATGCCCCTCGAGAAAGTGTTGTGATACGCATCATTGACCCTATGAATGAGTATGATAATAATAATTAGTATCAATTACACTTACATATGAAGGTATGAAACGTCCAGCCTTAAAGGTTTAAATAAAATGCATCTTTGATTTGAGTCAACTTATGACTTAGGGGCTGTATAAGTCAAACTTTTGAATCCTCACGGGTTTAACAGACTCCTCAGAGTCATTTAAAATGGCTCAAAGAGAAGCCCGCAGCGATATTTTTGATTACATCGAAATTTTTATAACAGTAAGTGTCGGCATGGCTTGAGTGATTAGATGCCACTGACGGAATATAATAATTAATATTATCAATAACTAAGAAATATCCAGATTATCCGTGGCGATTCAAAGCGCTGGCTAGTTAACTGGCTAAAGGTCTTAAAAACGAAGCTGATCTTATCTAGTTGTGCATTATCCATATGGTGCGTAACAGCCAGGAAGGACTACAAAGCTGTCACCGGTGGCCTGAAGGTGTTTATCAGGCCTTGGCCGAGAGGCGACGCTGATGGCGTAGGATACATTCGTGGGAGCTGGGGCGATAAGTACCGCCTGATGATAGTCGGTGTGCCTTGGTATTGTTCACCATGGCTTCAGCCGTCACAACGAGGAGGGATCGCGAATGAGGCTCCGACAGGCTGTAAGTTGGAATCTTTTCTCCGGCACCACTCCGCTCTGCGGGGCTTGTCTGAGCATATAAATATCCTCCCGTCTTTCTGACCCGGGAGGATATTCCGGAGTGCTAGAACTGATACGTCACACCAACAGCAACGACGTCATCGGTGCTGATACCTGCATAACGGGTGAATGCAGATTTATCAATCTGGTTGATTTTGTAATCGACCATCGCTGAGAAGTTTTTGTTGAAGTAGTAGGTCATGCCAACATCAAAATATTTCACCAGGTCCTGGTCGCCGTAGCCATGCTCCAGATCTTTACCTTTGGTCTGAACGTAACCCAGGGACGGACGCAGGCCAAAGTCAAACTGGTACTGAGCAACCGCCTCGACGTTTTTGGACGTGTTAGCAAAACCTTTACTGCCGATCGGTGTCATGTTTTGCGCAACGCTGTACATGACCGCCAGATAGATATCATTAGCGTCGTATTTTATCCCCGTC
Source organism: Klebsiella sp. RHBSTW-00215 (assembly GCF_014103785.1). NCBI lineage: Bacteria > Pseudomonadati > Pseudomonadota > Gammaproteobacteria > Enterobacterales > Enterobacteriaceae > Klebsiella > Klebsiella sp. RHBSTW-00215. Next base: position 3,325,168 of record NZ_JABXQS010000001.1, on the reverse strand, counting down.
ACCCATGCTTCTGCGTTGCTGCCATAACCCAGTGCCTGAGAATTCTGTAAGTCAGTACGATCAGATTTAGCGTATGCACCAACCAGGGTCACCGGACTGCTGTCGAAATTGTAAGACAGGGATGCCCCAAAACCGTCACCATTCTGTTTACGTTGCTGCTCTGCAGTAATGGAGGTTGCAGAAGGCGTAATCCCCTGACGCTCTCGCCTGAGCTGGCGCACCCAGCTCTCAAGCGTGGTAGAACCGACACTCATCGCCACTGGCTTGTCGATATGAGTAGCCCTTATCAACAATCAGCTGGGCACATTCCAGCCTGAACTCAGGGGTGAAAGTACGCTTAGTTTTCTTGTTCATTAAGTCACCTGTTTTATGTTGAGGTGAGAATATCACCTTTAATCTGGTGGCCAATTTTATTGTTCCACTACAGTGAGTTAAGGGCCGCAATGCATGCCAGGCGAGTTGTGAGGTAAGGGGATTTGGCCGGGGCTTTTTGTTTCTGCAATCCGGTCAGGGCTCTCGAGAAGAGACATGTTGTACGACACTTAAAAGTTCTCAGTGACGAGCATGCCCAAATTAATCAGTACTACTATTTGAAGGTTTAAGTAAGAAAACAAATTTTGTGCAAGTAGAATGCAAACCGTGATCTCAATCAAAATGATACGCATCCAACTTAAGGAATATTAAGGAACTGTAAATTTTTCCTTTAAGTGGTGGTTTTATGGCGTTAAAAGACTTTTTTGTACAGACGGAACCTCGCAGGCGGCGTTATGGCGTTGCTTTGTTTGTTGGGCTAATTTCGGGTGTGGTTTCGGCATTTGTAAAATGGGGCGCTGAAGTCCCCCTTCCACCACGCAGTCCTGTCGACATGTTTACCAGCGCGTGTGGACCCGAGTCACTTATTCGTGCTGCTGACCAAATAGACTGCTCTAGGAACTTCCTTAACCCACCATACATTTTTTTACGCGATTGGCTGGGAGTAGCTGATCCTAATGCGGCTGTTTATACCTTTGCTGAGCATGCGTTTAACTGGGTTGGTGTGACACACATCATCTTCTCCATCGTTTTCGCCGTAGGATATTGTGTTGTTGCAGAAGTGTTTCCTAAGATTAAATTGTGGCAGGGGCTGCTGGCTGGTGCACTTGCACAGCTGTTTGTCCATATGATTTCATTCCCGCTTATGGGATTAACACCACCTCTTTTTGACCTGCCATGGTATGAAAACGTTTCAGAGATAGTTGGTCACTTAGTATGGTTCTGGTCTATTGAGATAATTCGCCGTGACCTCCGAAACAGGATAACGCATGAACCTGATGCTGAGGTTTCACTAAATTCAGGGTTTAGATAAACTGAGCAACAAGCATTAAAACCCGCTGACAGTGCGGGTTTTATACTTTTAAGACCGGGCATTTGCGTTCCCTTTCTATTCTAACCTTGAGCACGTCAATGTAAGACAAAAGTACCTTGGTGGGCTCAATAATTATATGTTGTTATTCGTTCTGCTTAGGTTGTGAGTGCATCTTGAAAAATCCTAACTCTGACACAGTTATTTTTATTTGGGCTAAAGTTATATGGGGCAAACAGAGACCAACTTCTTTCCTGATAAATCGGTAGCTCGAACTAACAGGATGATGATGCTTCTGTTTGAACCTGCCATGACACCTACCTGTTAGCCTGCTCAATCAGCAGGCTTTTTTTATACTAGTGACTGTCGTTACCCGGCGGCAGATGCATATTAATCTGAAAAAACTTGACATCCTGACATGAAAATCACATATAAAACAACATGATGTGGTTTTTTTATGAACAATGTAAAGTATCAGCATGGTGAATCCACCTGTGTGGAGCGGCGTCCAGCTAATAGAGCGAAAACCCTGTAAATGCAGCATGAGATATGTTTGCTGGGGCATGCATGCTCACCGGGAGGCACCGGCGCCATAACCAATACAAACAAAGAAACAGTAGTAGCAGACTCGCTTCGGCGGGTCTTTTTCATAAAAAAATGCCCACATGGTTTCATGCAGGCAAGGCAGTTATGTTTAGATCCGGTTCCGGTATATGTTTTTTTGTCCGGAAGTCGAAGATACCGACTCAGTTACATTTTGTAAATAACCTCCCAAATTAAAGGGCTATACATTTGCATGGCTTTTTTATTATCAGGTCCCGCGTGAATCATCTACGACGTGCTTTATTGATAAATCCAGCCCGGCGGGCTTAACCCCTTTTAAATACAACCCCATTCGTAATCACGGAGGTGAGGCCTATGAAAATGCCCTATAAACAAGATTTCATCGACGCTCTGCTGGCAGCTAAGGGTAGGGTATCGGTGTAATACTGGCTTTCATCATGGCGTTACGGGGCCGCTATAACGGTGGCACCATGGTCAAGACGTTGATAGACGCGGTTATATGCGCGATGATCGCGTGGTTCATCCATGCCCCTCTCGGCTTTATTGGTCTGAGCAGCAATCTCGCTTATATCGCCAGTGTGTTCATTGTCTTTATCGATAAGGACTCGATTGGCAACTTGATTAAGAAGTTCGCAGCCAGAAAAGCAGGGGTAAATGATGCAAATCAGCCTTTACTGTGCCACTACAAACGGAAATTCGCTATCTGCGTACGCTAACTCTGGTAAGCACGGTTTTATTCGGACTTACGGCTTTGATATTGGGTATAGCCGGTACCCATGCTACTGCGGTTTATGTTGCTGTGGGCGTCTGGGGATTGGCTTTCGGTGGCTCAGCAACCTTATTTCAGACCGCGCTGGCCAGGAGCGCTGGCGAGGCTGCGGATGTTGCGCAGTCGATGTTGGTGACGGTCTGGAATGTTGCTATTGCCAGCGGAGGTATTGTTGGCGGCGTGCTGCTGGGCCACATCGGCGTGGGCGCATTCTCTCCCGCACTGCTAGTGTTGCTGATCGTCACATTCCTGGCGGTCTGGTTTGCTAAAGAAAGCGGTTTTCCGGCTTCATCAGAATGAAATCTGATGTAACCGCGGTATCCTCACTATTCCAGGGCCTAATGCTCACGTAGGTAAAAGCGTGAGCATTACAGGCAGAATAAAATCTGTTAGTACAAATAAGAGGTGAACATTTTCATATTGCTAGCTGCCGGTTTCATTTTTTATCCGTGCATTAATGTATTCCACGGCCTGGGAGACATCCATAATGCCATTAATCGCGTTCGTTACGCCTTGTCCGATAATAATCTCTGCCTGTCGTAGGTTAAAGGGCACCCCTTTATTCCCCTGAGATTCCCTGATTCCTGACATTCCTTTTTCATTCAATAAATTAAACCACGGATAGACGTTGAGAACGTTTTGATCGTGGCTGATTCCGGACCAGGCGCTGTTCCCTCCTAACAGAACCAGATGGCGCGCAATTTCATCGGAATAGAGCCAGTGGAAGAACTGCTCAACCTGTTTTTTCTTTTTACTGTAGCGGGACATGCCAATAGACCCCCCTCCCAGCTGTGGAATCTGTCCCGGAACCTGAGCATAGCCGATTGTAGGGGCAATGGCCGTATGTGCAACGTCATTGAACAAGTTGAGATACATAATCAGCATGGCAAGATTTCCGCGCTCAAACTGTTTAACAGCGTCACTCCACCATTCTCCGGGTAGGTTCACCGCGAAGGAAAGCTGTTGCAGGTACTGATCAAGAGCGATTGCGGCAAGTGAAGCATCCAGCTGCACGGGTTCACCTTCACGCACCAGACGTCCGCCGAGAGCGTAATAACGCAGCAGATATTCGGTGGCAATAAGCCCTGAACTACCCAGTGTTATTGCCGTTCCCATCGGACGCAGCCGGTTATCAGGTTGATGCAGCTTACTGAAGAAAGCCGCTATTTCATCGAATTGTGCAAAGTTCTCAGGCAGCGTTAATTCTTTACCCGTTGTTTCATAAAACATCCGTTTTATCGTCGCATCCTCAAAGAGATCGCGTCGGTAAAACAGGAGCTGCATACTAGCATCAAAAGGAATTGCCCAAGCGGTCCCATTCACCAGGCCGAAGTGCTGCTGAATTTGCTCAGAGAAGTTATCCAGGAGTAGCGGAAGGGTAGGGGAAACAGACTCCAGAGGTAATAAAACTTTCTCTGCAAACCAGGGAAAACAAGCCATATCGATTCGTAGCAGATCGTAATAGGGATGCAGATGAAGGTGGGAGAGAATTTCAAATACTTCATCATAAGGATAAACCGCGAGATTTACCTTAATGCCAGTCTGGCGATAAAGGTGGGGTAATAGTTTCTTCAGCGCATCGGTTGAGGGACTAGGCAAAATCAACATATTCAGCGCTGCCTCGGCTTCAGGCGGCTGTACGAACTGGCCATTCAAAGAAAAACCGCAATTGGTCAGAATGCGATGCTTATCCTGGTTTTTGGGCTGACGAATGTGGGAAGCCATTGATGTCCCCAGGCGACCATAATCCATCTGGTAGCTTGTGACGCCCTCAAAAGCAGCAGGCAGATTATCACTCAATTGCAGTACTGGTGGACAGGACCGGGAACTACCAAACCAGGCTGCTTGCGTCAATGCACGCGTTTTATCACTATTCTGAACGATAAAAAGATCAGGTGGTGCCCCGCGGAAAAAATCAAATGCGACGGTGTTCGATTCACTGGCGAGTGCCGGTAAAATCGTGAGTTTAGTTTGCGGACTCAACGCTCGGCATGTTTCCTGTATCGCCTGAATAAAACATGTGCTGTGAGCGTATTCAAGCGGTTCGCAGAAAACGCCGATATGGCTCGGTTGCTGCATCAACGCCCTTTTTGCTATTTCTTCACCCGCAGTCGCGTAATCCAGACTGAAGTAATATTCAGCCCCAGCAGGTTGCCGATATGCAAAAAGAATATTCTCCGCAGGCAGTTTGAGCACTTCGTAATAGGGTTGGCTATTGCTCAGGCAACTGACGGTGACAATAGTCTGGTAAGACTTCGCCGTCAGCGTTTGCAGAATCTCCAGTTCCAGATTGGATAGGTCATTCGTCAGATAAAGATCCAATGGTTCGCTTAACGAAGGCTTACAGACCTGGTGTAAACCCCGATAAAGCTGATAGTACTGCTCCGTATTAATATCCGGCAAAATCAGCGCTATCCCTTGGCTTTTGCTGGCCCTCAGCGATTGCGCCTGTGCATTTAACTGATAGCCAACTTCCTTAGCTGCGCGTTGAACCGCTTCAATCTTTTCAACGCTCACATTTCCTCTGCCATTGAGAACATTAGAGACGGTTCCGTGCGAAACACCGGCAATTCTTGCTATGTCTTTGATAGTTGGCATTTTTACATCCTTTCTTTGATGCTTCGATGCTAGCACGGCGTTCATCCGGAAACTATCGTAGTTGATATTATTTGAACGTTACAAAATAAAATTGAGTCATTTTTACTCTAAAAATTCTCGATCTACTTAAGGCTAAATCACTTAATGATGTGGTTTAAATTACAACGTAATGAAATTATTAATAAAAATAATAAATCCTTGAAGGGGATCACTTCTGGGAGAAAAGATCGTTGTTTGCGTGAAAGAGTAGAATGATAATTGACACGTTCCAATTACGTTTTATTACATTATCGATTAAAAAAACAGCATTACGTTTGTGATAAGAGGGAAATTATGAAGATCCATTTTCTGGGAACGGCAGCATCTGAAGGGATACCTAATCCTTTTTGCCGCTGTGAGCACTGTCAACACGCTCGCATACGTAAAGGAAAAGACTTACGTACACACTCATCAGCGATTATTGATGATGAACTGTTGATTGATGTCGCGCCTGAATTCAGCCAGCAACTGCTTCGTGAGGGTCTGGACGCAACGGAGATCAGGTCGCTACTGTTTACCCATACTCATCCCGATCATTTCAACGTCGGCGATCTTTTTAGCCGAATGGAAGGTTACGGATTTGAAATTACTCATCCGCTACATATCTTTGGGAATGATCGCGCCATTAACGGTGCGGCAGAGGTTTTGCCGGGTTACAGCGCTGAAAGATTTGCTTTTCATTGCCTGGTGCCCTTCGTGACGGTTGAAACCCGTGGATATCGTATTACCCCATTGCTGGCTAACCATGCCAAATGGGAGCTTTGTTATACCTGGTTTATCGAAAAAGAAGGTCAGTCAATTTTCTACGGCCATGACTCTGGCTGGTTTCCTGAGCTTACCTGGCAGTGGCTGGAAGGGAAAAAAATTGATTTGGCCGTTCTCGAATGTACCTACGGCTTTAATGGCGACAATCGTACAAATAACCATATGAGTCTGGAAACGGTCTTCGCCGCCAGAGACAGGCTTGCAGAGCTGGGCTGCCTTAATAAAAAAAGTAAACTCATCGTCTCACATATTTCACACAGCGGCGGCCTGCTACATGATGAGCTCGTGGCGGTGTGCGATAAAGAGAACATTCTTGTCGCCTGGGATGGGCTTAACCTGAGCATCAATCAATAAAGGATATGCAATATGGACCTTAATAAAACACCACGCCTGTTGATTATGATGTTCATACAGTACTTTATGCAGGGGGCATGGAATATGACCATGGGGCTGGTATTAAGCACCTATGGTATGGCGACCATAATTGGTTCATCCTATGCCTTACTTGGACTGGCGACCATTCTCTCACCTTTATTTATTGGCATGGTAGCCGACCGTTTTTTTTCATCTCAAAAAGTCATGGCGATCCTGCATTTAATTAATGCTGGCATTCTGTTGTTTGTTCCGCAGTTCATCGAAGCACAAAACACGGGCATGACGCTGACCATGATTTTTCTCGTTGGACTACTTTTTTATCCAACAACTGCGCTGGCAAATAGTATCAGTTTCAGCCATATTAACGGGGTAAAATACTTCCCGTTTATACGTGTTTTCGGCACATTTGGCTTTATGGTTATCGGCTTTATTATTGGTGAAATGGGCTTTTCCGGCAACACCATCACCTGGTATATTGCGTCAGCCTCCGGTGTCGTTCTTGGCCTATATTGCTTTACGTTACCGAATACTCCGCCAAGAGCTAAAGGGAGTGCCTTTACCCTTCGCGATCTCTTATGTCTGGATGCTCTGGCACTCTTCAAAGATCGTAGCTTTACGGTTCTGATGCTCAGTATTTTTGTACTGATGATCCCAAAAACTGCTTACTCCGCCTATATTCCCGTCTTTTTAAAAGCACTTGGTTTTGATAACGCTGCAACAATGATGCAGGTAGGCATTGCCTGTGAAGTCGTTTTCATGTTCCTCCTGTCGTTCTTCCTACTGAAAGCAGGCTTCAAAATCACTCTGATGCTTGGCGCTGTTTGCTGGATCATTCGTACGCTGTTGTTTGCCCATGCCTCTCTGGATGCCAACATGATGTTTGTGCTGATCGGTTTGATGTTACAGGGTTTCTGCTGGGACTTTTTCTTTACCGTGGGCGATATTTATGTTGACCGTAAAGCCGCGCCAGAGATTAAAGCGCAAGCCCAAAGTTTGCGATTTATCGTCTCCAACGGCGTGGGCCTACTGTTCGCCTCTACCGTATGCGGGCAGATCTTTAACAGTACCGTGACTGAACAAGGTCCTGAGGCTTTACCGCAATGGGAGACATTCTGGTTAGTTTCTGCCGGTGTTGCCGCGGTGGTGAGCGTCTTCTTCCTGATTTTCTTCCGGGATGATCTTTCAAAACGCAAAACAGATCTCTCCCTGAAAAAAGCAAATTCCTGAATTATTGAGGATGTCTCATTAAGGTAATTGCATGAATAATCTGGCCGCCATTATCAATGAACAAGGTTTTTTACCGTTAGTTACGATCGTCAAAATCAGCATTGCGTTTATTCTGGGAGGCATTATTGGCCTTGAAAGAGAATCGAAAGGGAAACCCGTCGGATTCAAAACTTGTGTCATTTTGTCTGTCGCCAGCTGCGTGTTAACTGTTGTTTCAATACAGTCAGCTGAATACTATGCAGAAATTTCGATGAATATTCGTAGCGATCCAATGCGTCTGGCGGCTCAGATTATCAGTGGCGTGGGTTTTCTGGGGGCGGGAGTGATTCTGCACCGACACGACGATGCTATTTCTGGCCTCACGACAGCGGCAATCGTCTGGGCATCTGCCGGGATGGGAATCGCCTGCGGTGCCGGTTTTTATTTTCACGCATTCTTTGCTACAGGGTTATTTTTATTGGCAATAAAATTGAGTCCATTTATCATTTTCTTACAAACTAAGAATCAATTTCCAGGTAAAGTGAAAGTTCGAGTCATTCTTGATGAACGCGATGCGCTTGAAAATTTGATAACACGCATTCATCAGCAAAAGAATATCATTGAAAACATTACCATCAGAGATATTAAAAAAGGGAAAATAGAGGTTAACTTAAAAGTTGTCATTCGTAAAAAGATGACCTTACCCGACTTGTACCACGATCTTACTCATGTTGAGCACGTTTGTGCAATTGCTCTTGAACATTGAGTTGGCTGAAGCGATAGGCGCTAGCCCCATACGCAGCTTATTGGCGTATGGGGAAGCACTGTAATGCCAAACGCGAAAATTTGATATTACGGTCGTGGTTATTCACGGATAGTGCAGGCTAGTTTAATTCTCTGATGATAATCTCCTCAAGCTTTTCAATACTTATCTTTCTTATTTGTTCGCATGAGAGGTGAGGTCTGACAATACGCAGATGCATTTTTTCATCTACGATTAATATCAATGGCCTCTCATGGTTACTACGGGTAATGTCTAAAATTGAACATATTCGCCACATTCGTATTAAACCTGTAGTTAAAAATAGAGATGTTATATATCCGGTTAAATCATGCAGCCTTGTGCAAAATGATAACCGATATCATCCCCAGGATGAGGAGATGGATGGGTTCTGATATAATATCTACCCGCGACCTGATTGAGAATTACTCTGTCTTTCTTTTCCCATTTGTTATTATTCTGATTCAGAGTGAACAGGGTTGAACCATTAACTAAATGGCTCAATATCCATTGTCTGTTCCTGCAAATTCCAGGTTTAATGATGCCATCTAACTCATGGTGGATATAAAACTCTACGAGCAATAAATGACTGTCATTATACCTTGCGCCAGCAATAAGGAATTTGGCCCAACGATAGCTATGCATGATTTTCCTCTTAATTATTAATGTTACTTACTAAGTCAAATTCAACAGATTATCTGCATGAAGTGACTGAGTGTTCTTGTTTTAAAATATATAAAGAAGAGGCCATTAATTCAATGCGGAATTTATTTATCAATAATTATAGATGTAAAAGGTTCAATAGATTAATTTTTAAATATTTATAATGTAATTTTAATTTGAAAAAGAATTTTTACGTGAAATTTAACTGTTTTTTATTAGGTTTTAATCGCTGTAAAGTGTGATGGTTTGATACTTAATGTATGTTTTTGTTTTTAATTATTCTAAATCGTTTAAATGTGTAGGTTATTGTTTCTTATGCGCCCATAATTTTGAGGCTGCACACATAATTAAAATAAAGTAATTAACTGTATAACATTTAGTATGCTTTTATTGATACTATTGATTTACCAACACGATACATTACTTCAATCTTCCCGGGATGCGGCAGGGCTGAATATGCCATGGACTTCTCTTGCCGCAGCAACCGTGGTGTTCACAGGATGCAGAATCATTATGAAGTACTTAATCGAAAACAAAGTATTTTATAACTCTGGGTCGGGTAAACTCATTCATATCGATATTGGCGTAACGGAAAAACACCAGTTAACAAAAACGGCTAATCATATTCTGGCGATACTGATTGCATCTCATGGTGAGGTTGTGTCCCGGCAAAGCCTATTAGAGAGGGTGTGGGAGTCGCGGGGGCACGCAGCATCAAACTCCTCTTTAAATCAGTATATTAGTATTCTCAGAAAGAAGTTATCATCCTTAACGGGAATAGATAATACTATTTTGACAATCCCCGGCGCTGGCTTCTCTCTCTCAGCAGAGATCAAAATAAAACGATGTGATGAAGCCGTTAAGGGCGTCTCCTCTCCAGGAAGGTTTCGTCACCTGAAACTCGGTGGAGCTATGGCTCTTGTATGCAGCCTGATTTTTATTTTTGCCATAAAATATGAAGTTGCTGCAACATCGATCCTGGCGAAAGAATCAGATAACCTGACTCGTATTGGACAGTGCCACATAAAATCTTACGTCCAGATTCCAGAGAGTATGCAGGGGAAAATTATTAATGTTCTGACTATGCATCATCCAGGCCTGCTTGAGTATTGTCAGAGCAATCCAGCCAGGTTGATAATTTATGTCCAAAGAAGCGTACTTCATGGTCGGTCTGGAGAAATATTTTCCTCATTTTGCCCTATGGATAGCATAAGCAATAAAATCATCTACTGTAATAATGTCTATGCAAATAAATGGAGGCAACGTGATTAAGAATAAATTCTATCTATACTCTGTTTTTTTGTGCTGTGCAGTAATTGCTATTGTTTTTTATTTATTAGATTTTTTGAGCAGGAAAAATAAAATAAAAACATATGAGGCAAGTATTTTTTATACTATTTCATCGTTGAACGATTCATATACCTTTGATGGTCGTGTTTTATTTGATATGAGTAATAACACTGGCTATATTGCGTTGTCGGGAAAAATAGTCGATGGCGATGAATCTTACTATCTTTCTCAGGATATTACTTTTGATTATCTGGAGGTAGGCGAAGGGCGATACAAAATCCAGCCCGGGGAGCGACGTGATAATAAACATGGAGATGCTCCTGATAACCTTGTTATGCCAATCTACGATATAATGGGGCTATCAGGAAAATCGCCCATATTTATCTTTACCAAAAGTAGAGACTATATAGTCTGGGGAACACTTAATGCACCGGCTATGACCTGTGTCTTTACTATGGATAGATGAGCGGCGGATATTCGTTGTGTTTTGAATTACTGAAAATCCCCGACGACTCGCGCCGCCGGGAACGATATTACTTCGTTGCCCCTTCCAGAGTCACTTTGTCATTCTCACCGCTGGTGATGGTCTGCTGATGAAGGCTATCGGCGAGCGTGACGTCATTTACCGCGAAGAATTCCCAGACCTGCGGCGTGTTGGCGAACGTCACTTCATCAAACTGACTGTCGTGGAGGAAAGAGATACTGGTGGCTTTGGTATTGCGGAATTTGACGTTGGAAAAACGCAAATTCTGGTGATAAGCATCGCGAGAGTAAGTTAGCCCAAATGACTCCGCCATTTCGGCGATGGTCATCCCATCCACCAGAATGCTATTTTTCGCCGAAGTACCGTCAACGGTGACGTTCTGTACCTGAACATCGCGGAACTGAGCGGGCTCATCGGCTGGCGTCGTATCATTCACATCCGCGCTGTATTTAATCGTAAAAACAAACGGTTCTTTAGCGATATCCTGCATCGCGTTATTGCGGAACAGTACATCGCGCACGCCGCCGCCATAGTAGGGGCGACTCTTCATGCGCAGGCCGACATCGGTCATATACATGACGTTATCCTCGGCGCGAACTTTCTCGATCCATGCTCCGGTATGGCTGCCGGTCACCACGGCACCGTGGCCTTTGCGGAAATAGTTATTAAAGATCCAGGCCCCGCTTTGTGGTTTTTGATGGAAGGTTTCCGCCCCTTTACCAAACCCGGCGGCAAAGTTGACGCAATCATCTCCGGTGTCGAAAAAGTTATTGAAGACTAAAGCGTTTTGACTATTGCCGAACTCCACGCCGTCGGCATTATTGCCATCAAAAGTCTGATGGATCAGCCCGTTAAGGGTAATGTTTTCCGACTCAAGCGCCATCACGCCGTGGAAGGCGGGGTTACGAATGGTGAGTCCGGCAAGGTAGAGATTTTGCACGCCGCGCAGGGTCATCAGGCTGGAACGGCGATTTTTATAGGCGCTATTGCTTTCAACGCCTTCGCCGATGGCTTCCTCGGTCTGATTTTTTGCCAGAATGCCATCTGTGCTGACTTTTTTAGCATTGCTCGCGCGGTACTGCGGTAACTCGTTACCCAGTTCATCGGTAATCGTCGCCTCGCCGCCGTTTTTTACGCCCCGGGTCCAGCCGTTGCCGTCAATAGTGCCTTTACCGACAATGCGAATATTGCGAAACGTTCCGGCAGGGGATTCGCCTTTATCGTTGCTTTCCAGCACGTTAATTAATGATGGCGGGCGACGAGGCTGCGGATGATCGCTGTAGGGATAGAGGTAATAGCCTTTTTCCAGCGGATATTGAGCCGGATCTTCCGAACCGAGGAGCGTGGTTCCTGCGGCAATCTCCAGCGTCATGTCGCTATGCAGGAAGAGGGCACCGGTTTTGAATTCGCCGCCGGAAATCACCACTTTGCAGCCCTGCGGATATTGCGCGACGGTGCAGCTATCAATCGCCTGCTGCAAAGCCTGGGTGTTTAGCGTCGTGCCATCGTCCTTTGCACCGAACGTTTTGGCCTCTATGATGTGCGGCGTTTTTCTGGTTCGCGCTTTAATTACGGCGCTATCCGGGGATTCTTTACCCTCGGCATAGACCGCGCGTACCGTAAATTCATATTCCGTATCCGGCTTCAGGCCGCCGACGGTATAAGTACGCAGGTCGATTGGCTGCTGCCAGCCGTCGCTGGCAACGCGCTGGTAAAAGTTATCAATATAGGGCTTTGCCGGGGAATAGTGGTTCTGATTGTCTCTTGCGCTACCCAACCGCTCGCCGTCACGATAGATAACGTAGTCCACGACCTGCTCCGTCTCTGACTCCGGTTTTTCCCAGACCAGCACCAGGCTGTTTTCATCGGCAGAAAGTATCGGAACCATCACATTCTGCGGCGCGGAAGCGGGCGCATCCTGGTGGTTATCATTCGCGCCGCTGTTGTCATTACAGCCGCTTGCCACCCCGGCCAGAGCGAGGGTGAGTGCCAGCATATAGCGTGAAGGTTTGAAGCTATTGCGCATGGATTTTCCTTAATGTCATATTTTATGGAAAAACAAAACCAAACTTCATTAAAAATGAAATTGTATTTTATATTTTCACTGGAAAATAAACGCGAGTAAGGTCAATCTTTCGCCAGCCGAAAAAATATTTCGTCAGTAAGAAAAAGTGAGTGGGGAAAGGTAAAAAATCCCCCATTATTGGGGGGTAGAGTATTCGATACGATATCCCCTCAAAGACGGCACGATGTGGGCAAATCCAGCGGGCCCCAGATGCATACCGGCAATCAGCAGGTTTTCGCTTGCGGCCTGAGCAAAAATCTTCTCTCGCGTCATTTGCGCTTGTGAAGGATCGCAATCAAAAGCAATTGCGACTGCGGGCTGTGCGGCCTGAATATGTGGAAAATGGACGATATCGCCCCAAATCAGCAGGCTTTGATGAGCCGAATCGATGCGAAATCCGCTGTGCCCGGGGGTATGGCCGGGTAGCCAGAGCGGACGAATACCCTCGACCACTTCACGATTATCCAGAAAACTGAGGTTGTGCGCCCAGGCGTCAAGCGTGCGGCGGGCGAGGGCGAAGTTACGCTGCCCCCGTTCATTGGCCCGTTTTAGCATGTAGTCATCCTGCCAGTATTCGGCTTCCAGAGGGTGAAGATGCAGCCGGGCGTTGGGATAGACTGGCGCCCCGCTCGCATCCAGCAGGCCGCCGATATGATCCGGGTGCGCGTGGGTCAACAGCACGGTATCAATATCTTTCGTCGCGACGCCTGCGGCCTGCAGACTTTCCAGCAATACGCCGCCCGCATTATTCAGTCCTCCCGTACCTGCATCCACCAAAATGGTTCGTCCTCTCCCACGGATAAGATAACCATTAATGTCAATATTACCGGGGTCAGTTATGCCCGCAGAGCGCTGGATTTCCCCGGCGTCATGGCTATCTATACCGGACAGCAGCGCCAGGCTGGCGGCCATGCTGCCATCGCTAAGGGCGGTAACCAGAAAATCGCCAATCTGACGGAAAATAAATGAGGGATTGTGCATACATACCTTTTGCAGGATAAAGAAATCAATAGAGTGACGTTTGATCATGCTACGTTCTGTATTTAGCGGTCGGAAGCGATATTCTTTCACTGCTCAATGATATTTAGTCACTAAAACCGAGATTGCCAGAATGCGAAAGAAACTCCCCAGTAGCGCTTCTCTTCAGGCCTTTGAGGCTGCGGCCCGGCATGGCAATTTTGCCCGCGCGGCGCTCGAGCTGTCGCTCACCGAAGGGGCTATCAGTCGACAAATTGCCCGGCTGGAGTCTCTGTTGAACTGCCAGCTTTTTGAACGGACGGGAAGCAGGGTGCGGCTGAACCCGAACGGTGCGCGCTATGCGCACCATGTGCGCGAAACTCTGGAGCGGCTTGAACGAGATACCCAGTATCTGATGGGCGCAACGAACGGCAGCCGAAGCCTGGAGATTGCCGCGCCGCCGACATTTGCCAGCCGCTGGCTGATCCCTCGTTTAGGGGACTTTCAGCAAAAAAATCTTGATATCACATTGAATATCGCGGTCAGAACCGATCCGTTTATCATCACCGGCAGCGGTTTCGATGCGGCGGTTCACTTTGAACACCCGGCGTGGGCCGGAATGCGTATGCAATTTCTGTTTGAGGAACGGCTGGTTCCGGTATGCCATCCCGCGTTACTGATGAGAGGGGATATCGCCAGCCTGCTGAATGAACTACCGCGCATTCATCGACGGCAGAACCCCGACGCCTGGCCTCGCTACGCTGAAGAGTGCGCCATCGCGCTGGATAATCCGGCGCAGGGTGTACGTTACGATCTGCATGAAATGGCGATTGCCGCCGCGCTGGCCGGACAGGGCGTTGCGCTGGTGCCGCATGCTTATATCGAAAAAGAGCTGGAAAACGGGTTACTGGTTGCTCCGTGGCCGATAGCCAGCAGTCTGAGGAAGCGCTTCTGTCTGGTGAAGCCGCTGGCAAACGGGATCAATGAAGCGGCGCTACAGGCGTTTGAACAGTGGCTGGTGGCGCAATGAAGGCCCGACAGAAAGCCGGGCCACAATCAAACATCAACGCAGCGGAATTCGTACTACGCTTTCTTCGGTATTGGCTTTTGCTGCCGCACCGTCGTTTTTCACGGTGACAAACAGCGCGCGCGCTTTGCTATCCAGCGCCAGGCTGTTTGGGTGTGGAAGCAGCGGAAGGGTTTGCAGATGAGCCAGCGTTTTACTATCAAAGACGGAAAGCGAGCCCGCGCCTTTTTCCACCCGCACGCCGCCGCGATTGGTCACATAAACCCGTTCTTTCTTTTCATCAAGCAGCAGGGAAATCGGCACTTCCTGGGTCTCGACGCTGGTCAGTAGTTTGCCGTCCTGCGCGTTCAGGGCGAACAGGCGATGCCCGCTGCTGCGGCGGGTATACGCCTCTTTCAGGTGATAGTTACGGTATTTATCGCGATCGATCCCCTGGTCAACGCCGAGAATACGATCGTTTTTCCGGTCATATACCAGGTTCAGTAGCTGATCGGCCTGGATCTCGCGCTTGCCAGCGATCTCCAGAGTATCGGCATTGACGGTCATCAACTGACCCTGCATGTTCGAGACGAACACACGGCGTCCTTTTTCATCCAGCGCGATACCGACAGCATAGAAACCGAAGCCGGGAAGCGTTTTCTCCAGCTTGCCGCTGCGGGTATCGACGACGAATAGTACGCTATCCACGCCGTAGCCGAGGCCCGGCAGGAACAGGCGTCCGGTTTGCGCATCGAATCGCGCCTCGCGGACTTTATACAGATGGCCTTCGCTGATTTTGAAACGTTTAAGCTCGGCGAGCATAAAATCGAGGCGCTCGCCGCTCATGCCCGCTTTACGCCAGGCGGATTCGATATTGACCTCATCTTGTAATTTTATCGACCCGAGGCTGCGGTTGGCGGCGGTATCGACTATCCCTACGCTGCCGTTGAAGCCTTCAGTCAGATACAGGCGGTTATGCTCGTCATCCAACGCGACCCCAAAGCCTTTGACATCCATCGGGATGGTAGCCTGCTTTGCCAGGGTTTGCGGGTCAAGGCGCAAGACGGTCGATTTTTTCTCATCTTTCCAGTCCGGAGAGCTGACAAAAAGCGCATTTTGTTTTGCGCTCCAGGCCAGCTCAACCACCGCTGGCGCGACGGCGGCGCGATGAATATCCTCCGGCTTGATAAGCGTCTCCTGCGCCTGAGCGAATGTCGCCGTTGCCATCAGCAAGGCGGTAAATAAACGAAAGTGGATCCCAGACATCCTGTTATCTCCAATTTAGGTGTTCGTTAAAAGCGTAATTCCACGGCGGCACCAATCAGGCGTGAGCGCTGCTGAATGGCGGTATAGACATCGTTGCCGCTGACCATCACCTTGCGATCGGAATCAAACAGGTTTTGCGCGAACAACGTCGCCCGACCGTACATAAAGGTGTAAGCCAGCTGGGCGTTCGCTGACCAGTAGGAGCCAATGCGACCGCGTGAGTCGTTGTCGTAGGCGGAGTAGTAGGAGTCGGAGAAGGCGACGTTGCCGCTCAGCTCCCAGCCGCTGGCAACCTGCCAGGCGGCGCCGACGTTGGCGGTATACGCAGGAGCGCGGGCCAGCTCGTGACCTTCAACGCCGCTGCCGGGGAATTCGGCAATTTTGGTTTTCAGTAAACCGATATTGCCGGAAAGCTCCAGATCCCAACGCGGTGTCCAGGTGGCTCCCATCTCTGCACCCCAGGTTTCAACCTTATCGGCATTACGGATTACCGTAGAGTTGGCGGCAAGATAATAGGGGAGCTGCATGTCCTTGTAGTCGTTATAAAAAAGGTTACCAGTGAGCACCACGTTGCCGTCATTGAGAGCATGGCGGGTATAAAGCTCATAGTTCCAGACGTATTCCGAGTCATAGGTGTAGCTGGTGATCGGTGCGCTCAGCGTGATCCCTGCGCCCCCGGCGTTATAGCCGCGCGCGACGCGTGCCCCCCAGGTCTGATTGGCCTCCGGTTTCCAGGCGACGTCCAGTTTCGGTAAAAAGACGTTATAGGTTTCGTCAAAATCAATGCGCACGCTTTGGCTGCCGCCGAGACGTTTGCGGTGTTCGCGCTCAAAGCGGGTGGAGGTAGTAATATCCACTTGCGGCGTGACCGCCCAGGTTAGCTCGCCGTAGGCGGAACTGGTGCGGGTGTCATCGGTAAAGGTGGAACCGCCAAAGATATAGACCGACTCATCCTGCGAGGCGTCGAAATAGCGTAATCCGGCAAATCCCCGTAGGCGGCTGTCGCTATTGCCGAAGTGCACGACGGGTTCGACATGGAGTTCGCTGCCGTCAATTTTGGCTTTTGGCAGGCCGTCGGCGACGTAGCGGTTAATGTGGAATCCGGTGTAAATAAAGCGGTTTTCCAGCCGCAGGCCGTCATCGCCTTCCCAGGCAAGATCCCAGATACCGCTATTGACGTTGCTTTTAAACACCGCCCGTCGCCAGTCGTGGCGGGGGTTGGTTGGGTGCTGCATTGGGTTAAGACTTTCGTTTTGCGGCGCTCCGCTATCAGAGTGGTTGAAGGTGAGCTTGGTAGTGAGATTGCGCAGGCCCGCCGGGTTAAACAGCAGCTTGGCACGGGCGTTAGTGGTTTGTACCTCGCTCGGGTCGCCAACCGGATCGTAAGCCGGTAAATCGATATCGCTGCGCCGCCGCTGGCGATCGACGCTGGCGCGCAAGGCCAGCTGTTCTTCAATCAGCGGGGCGTTGACCATCGCCGCAAGCTGAGAAGAATGCTGATTACCCGCACCGCCTTTGAAGGCGCTCTCCCAACCAAAATCCGGGTCTTTCGAGGTCATCACGATAGCCCCCGCGATGGCATTGCGTCCCTGAATATAGCTTTGTGGCCCGCGGAAAATCTCCACACGCTCCATATCCCACAGCGATTGCGGGCCGTAAGCCTGCTCGTTATAGGTCAGGGAACGGCCATCGAGAGAAAGCCCCAGGCGCGGGCGGGTACCGCTAAGAAACGCTCCGGCCCCGGTGCTGGGCCCGGAACCATCCACCCCGCGCACGGTGGGCAGATCGTTACCGATGCCGATATCGACGGTGTTAGCGGTCATGCGCATCAGGTCAGAAACCGTTTCGGCTCCCGGCATGCTGTCGATGCGTCGACTATCGAACACTTCAACGCTTGAGCCGGTATCGAGCAACGAGCGGGCAGTTTTCTCGCCAGTGACGATCATTAACTCCTGATCCTGATAGCTGCTATCTGCGCGTTTCTTCTCCTGCTCTTCGGCTTCTGCTGCAATTGCGCTGAGCGGAAGCAGGCAGCACAGGCCGACGAGAAGGGTGGGGATCCCTGAAAAGTACTCTGACTCAGCCTGTTCCGGCTGGTCGGTTAAAGCGTATTGTTGAGCGGCGGTATGCGTGCCCATGTGTCATCTCTCCTTTATCCATAAGGTAAATTGATGACAGTGCTCACGGCTAACGGACGGTGTACCGTTATTAGCGTGTTCTGGCTCTTTTTAAAGCGTTTTAATTAAAATCTAATGCCAGATGTAATTATTTATTTCTGATGATAACGATTTTCATTATCATATACCAGTCGCTATATTTTGTAGCTGGTCGGAAGAAAACTGCAGGCTGCAGAGGCTGAGAAGTGAAGTGCAGCAGCCATCGGGATACGGCTGCTGCTCAGATTCAGGCGTGGGATAACAGTGGGAACATCAGTTTATTCTCTTTGAAGATATTTTCTTTTTGTCCGTAGATAAACAAAATATCTTCTCCCTCAATTGTTTCGTATTCGCCAACCCGGTTCTCTTTCGGCGTAAAGCCGAGAATCGCCTGGTAGGTATTTTTGTCGGCAAGCTGATTAATAATGGTCGAAAGAGAGCGTCCGTCGTCGCAGAAAATATCAAAGCAGATCAGCGCCGGGCCGTTTTGCATCGCAATGGCGATGGCCTGATTTTTCTCTGAGTAATAGACAAAGTGCTTCATAAAGGCGGAGCAGTAGAACATCAATAAACCGAAGTTATCCTCTATCCGCAGTTGTGAAAACGGATTCGATTTTTGATAGTACTGCTGCAATAGCGCCACGTCTTCCGGTTGGTCCATATCCAGCTTGCGAAAATCGCCTGCAGCGGGCATCACCGGCATAATATATTGGTGTTCGTCGGTGCGCTCGAAGCCAAATTTTGGATAAAAATCCACGGTTGTCGGGTTGGCGAACAGGAAAAATGCCTCAGCTTTATCCTGCCAGTCGCGCAGAATCTGATTAACCAACTGACCGGCCAGCCCCTTATTGCGGTGATCGACATCGGTCATCACGGTACCGATTTGAATATAGCGCCGGGGTTCACCTTGCCAGACCAGGTCAATAATGTTGGCGGAGGCGTTGGCAATCACTTTATTGTTGCTCACCAAAGCATAAGGAATATAGGCGTCGCTCCAGTATCCCTTGCGATACCACTCTTTAAAGGAGAGATCGAAAGTTTTTATCGCCAGGTCAATAAAGCTATTTCTTAAGACGTCATTGTGCACAATCTGCGTAACTAATTTGTAGGTCATCGTCGGCATTCCTTTTACGCTACGGGTGAGGCGCTAATGTTCCGGCCCTCTGTTCGGCGGCCCGATCTCTGTCAGGCGTCCTAAAAGTAGCATATTCCGGGGAATGGGCGATGGTTGTCATGCCTAACCCTTGCCCCGGTCACAAATTTGCCGATGAATCGCCAACCGCCAGTTAACGATGGGAAAAGGATTGCAGTGGGTGCTCAAGCTGGTGGTTATGGGTTGATTCAATTTGCGCGATAATCACCTGATACCCGGCGATCCACTGGGCGCTTTTCTGTTTGGCCTGCAAATGGTGAGCGTCGTTAATGCTCGCGTCCATTCCTTCTCTCTCTGACCAGTAATAGTTATTGATCAGGCGTTTTCCATCGGCGCTGCGAAAACTCTCCATTCCCAGATAGCCTGTTGATTGCAGCGTCGCCTGCTCAATTTGCCTATCCAGCGTATAGAACTCATCATCGTATTCGCGTTTTTCAAAAATAAACGTTGCCTGCCATAGAGCCATATCTTAATCCTTAGAGCCTGTCCCATTAGGGCTATTTTACTTGCCATTTTGAACCTGGGCAGTGCTCAAAATCCTCACGTACTCCGTGTACGCTCCGGTTTTTCCGCGCTGTCCGTGTTCAAACTGCCTGCGACAATAACGCCTACTGGGATAGGCTATTAAAAATGCGTGGGCCGGGGCATCCCCCGGCGAGAGTGAATTAAGCCGCGTTGTTCATTTCAAATTTCGGCGAAATAAAGCCGTACAGGGTCCAGCCAATAAAGGTGACTATCGCGCCGTACATCATCGCTTCATCACCGGAAGAGTACAGGGCGTAAAAACTGTAAAGTGCGCCGATAAAGGCAATAATATTCGCAATGCGCGCTTTGCCTGGCTCGACTTTCGCGACTTTCTGAATAATCACCAGCGCGGCCATGGAAAGAATATACGGGATAATATTGGTCACCACCGCCAGGTCTACCAGCACGTTAAACTGCTTATTTAACGACGGGCTAATGGTCATCAGCGACAGCACGGTCTGAATCACCACGATAACCAGCATGCCTTTCACCGGCGCTTCGGTTCGGGTCACTTTGGAGAACACTTTCGGGAAATAACCCGCATCAGAAGAGGACTTAAATACCTGGGCAATGGTGAACTGCCAGCCCAGCAGAGAGCCGCAGCAGGACATCACCATCAATGCCATGATGACTTTACCTACGGTCGGATTGAACATATGAGCAAACGCCAGGCCAAACGGCGCGCTGGAGTTCGCCAGGTCCAGATTCGGCACGATACCGGCAATCACGTTGGTGGAAACAATATAGATAACGGCTGCGCCGAGGGTGCCGCCGAGAACCGCGATAGGAACGTTACGCTCAGGGTTTTCCACGACATCGGTATTCGCACAGGCGGATTCCAGGCCAAGGAACGCCCACAACGTCATGGCGATAGAAGAACCAACCGCGCCGAAGGTCGGGATATGATGCGGGTTCCAGGAAGCAACATACATTTCCGGACTAAACCAGTACCAGCCGATAACGGACAGGCCGACAACCGGGATAATCACGCCCCATACGGTGACGCCGCTGATCTGACCGGTGATCTTCGCGCCGCCAAAGTTAGCCACGGTGCAAATCCACAGCACGGCGATCGTCGCCAGGCAAATCGCAAAGGGGGAGAGGCTCACTCCCATCAGCTCGGTACCGTAGCCGACGGCGGAAATCGCAATCGCGACGTTGGCGATCAGCAGCGAGACGCCGTAGGTGTAGTTGGCCATAAAGTTACCGGATTTACCGAAGGAGTATTCCGCGTATCCGCCCATGCCTCCCGCTTTACGGCTGAACATACCGCATTTGGCGAAGGCATAAGCCAGCGCCATTGAACCGACGGCCGTCACCAACCATGACACGATAGAAATCGTGCCGACTTCCGCCAGTTTCGTTGGCAGCATAATAATCCCTGACCCCATCATATTAACGGCGGTCAGAATAGTGAGCTGAACCACGCCCATTTTATTTTTTGACGTACTCATAATCCTATAACCTCATATATCGGTACAGTGATATACCCGTCATACTTCAAGTTGCTTATGTGTTGGCTACGCTCATTCCCCCCCAGTCACATAGTTATCTATGCTCCTGGGGACTCACTCCCTTGCCGCCTTTAAGCAACTCGAATTATTTAGGGTATATATTCTAAATATGTTGTACGGGCAGCTATTGCCGACGGAGTTAAATATCACGACGGCAATAGATTAATTATTGATGTTTATTGGATATTAACGCTTGATAACATGCCCATAAGCGCGTTTGCGGCCGTCGGCATCTTCCTGAATATAAACACCCTGTAATTCAGGGGCGAAGCCAGGCAGCAGATTAATACCCTCTTCCAGCGCGAGGAAATAACGTTGAACCGCGCCGCCCCAAATTTCACCAGGCACTACGCACAATACGCCCGGCGGGTAAGGAAGTGCGCCTTCAGCCGCAATTTGGCCTTCAATATCTTTTAGCGCGACCAGCTCAACGTTGCCGCGAACAAATTCCATATTGGCCTGCTGCGGGTTCATCGCCACGCGTGGGAAATAATCTTTACGGAACATCTCTTTTTGCAGCTGTTTCACATCGTAGCTGACGTAGAGGTCATGCATTTCCTGGCATAACTGGCGTAAAGTATAGCCGCGATAACGCTCTTCATAGTTCGCATACAGCGCGGGTAAAACCTCAGATAGCGGTGCATCTTCTTCCAGCAAACGCTCAAAGCGGGCAATCTGCGCCACCAGATGACGCATTTTAGCCATGTCTTCTGCTGGAGTAAGCAGGAACAGAATCGAGTTCAGGTCGCATTTTTCTGGAACAATGCCGTTTTCACGCAGGAAGTTCGCCAGAATGGTTGCCGGAACGCCGAAGGGTTCATATTCCCCGGTTTCTGCATTGATACCCGGCGTCGTCAGCATCAGCTTGCAAGGATCGACGAAATATTGATCTTCGGCGTAACCGTCAAAGGCATGCCAGCGCTGGCCCGGGATAAAGTTAAAGAAGCGGACGTCATTGGCCATGACTTCAGTATCATAATCCTGCCATTTTTTACCCTCAACCATCGGCGGCACAAACGGACGGATGTGCTGGCACAGTTCCAGAATCAGCTTGCGGGCTTCGATACCAAACTTCACGCAGTCCAGCCACAGGCGCTTACCGCTCTCGCCGGAGTGCATTTTGGCGTTGACGTCCAGCGCGGCGAACAGCGGATAGAACGGGCTGGTGGAGGCGTGCATCATAAAGGCGTTATTCATACGTTTATGGCTAACGTAACGAGGCTGGCCTTTGATATGACTGTCTTTTTTGTGAATCTGCGACGTCTGAGAGAAACCGGCCTGCTGTTTGTGCACCGACTGAGTGACCAGAATGCCCGGATCGTTTTCGTTCAGCTCCAGCAGCAGTGGGGAGCACTCTTTCATCATCGGAATAAACTGTTCGTAACCCACCCACGCTGAGTCAAACAGGATGTAGTCGCACAGATGACCGATTTTATCGACCACCTGACGAGCGTTGTAAATCGTGCCGTCATAAGTGCCCAACTGAATAATCGCCAGGCGGAACGGACGCTGATTATTTTTACGCTCAGGAGCCACTTCTTCGACTAATTTACGCAGATATTTTTCTTCGAAACAGTGGGAATCGATACCGCCGATAAAGCCAAACGGGTTACGGGCCGTTTCCAGATAAACCGGCGTCGCGCCTGCCTGCAGCAGCGCACCGTGGTGGTTTGACTTGTGGTTATTACGGTCAAACAGTACCAGATCGCCCTGCGCCAGCAGCGCATTCAGGACCACTTTGTTTGAGGAAGAAGTCCCGTTAAGGACGAAGTAGGTTTTGTCGGCGTTAAAGACTTTTGCCGCGTGCTGCTGAGCTGCGCAGGCTGCGCCTTCGTGAATCAGCAGATCGCCCAGAGCGACGTCGGCGTTACATAAATCGGAGCGGAAAAGCGTTTCGCCAAACCAGTCGAAAAACTGGCGACCGGCAGGGTGGCGGCGATAGAACTGCCCGCCCTGGTGCCCCGGGCAGTCAAATGCGGCGTAGCCTTTACCGACATAATCGACCATGCGGCTAAAAAACGGCGGCAGCATTTCGCTTTCATAACGATCGGCGGCGGCATCCAGCTGTTTACCGTAATATTCCGCATTGTCGTCACAAAGTTCAAAAACGCCGGTCACGCGGGGCAGGATATCTGCCGGTAACGTATCTTCACAGCACACGGCGACGAACACCGGCAGGCCAAAACCCGTGCCTTCGATGGTTTTCAGAATGCCGTTGGTGGCATCGGCAACCGAGAGAACCACGGCGGAGACGTCGGTAAAATCCGTACTGCGAACATCGCAGTTTTCTCTGCGGCTGGCAAAGCAGGATGTCATAGCGGGGCTAACGGCGATTTTGTTATTAAACGGGTTCATAAACAATCTCAATCAGTATTTTAGATAAAAAGGTGCCTCCGGCTTATTGGTCGCCGGAAAAGGGAATAACGGAATCATTTTTTATTGGGCTACTTTATTTTTTTCGATACAAAAATAAGCACAGCAGAATGGCTCAGGATATTGAAAGATCCTGGCTACGCTGAAAAAACATCACGCAAAGGGTGCAGCGAGGTGCATTTTCTATTCTGATAACTATTTGTATAGTAAGAATAAAGAAAGCAGCGTGCGACGGAGCAGATGTCCAGTTCACACCATAAAAGAAGGGTTATTTAGAATTGAAGATATGAAAATCAAAGCAGCTACGTTGGCATACCATCATGATATGCGTGATGCGTCTAATATGTGGCCATGCTCGGCTATTGTTTTCCATATTTATCGGCTCAAAGAAGATTTGCGTGCATTCTGATTCTAATAGTTCCAGGGTTTATTGATTTTAATCAATAAAAAAACGGCGCACGAATAATCAAAATAGATATTATGCAGGGTTTATTGCATGAATCAAAGTGAAGTCGTTCTGAAATAAATATAAATATTTGCACATACAAAAACCTTATTAAGTGTGCGGTACAGGAGCGATGTTATTATCCCGCCTAAGCATTAGGGATAAAACCCCGTCATCGGATGAAACACTTTTAACGGTGGTCTGGGCAGAAGAAAAGAAAAATCACACATGTTTATGCAGCGCCGTGCATAAAAATACGCAAAAAAAAACGGCTTCGGTTTTGTTTATGTGATCTACTTCAACTATTTTTTCGATAATGGCTGGTTGGCATTTTGTTATTGGTTATGTGCAGACGATATCTGCGCGAAAGGCAAACAGAAAACCAGGTCTGCTACATTTACTCTATGTCGACAGTTTGCTTTAGGTTTATTGCCACTGCGGCTCGGCTTAAACGTTCCGGCATAAATAGATAAGACAAATGTGTTATCATCGCGCCTTTCCCTTTTCGTCCTGGGGCTTTTTTTTATGCAACAACCTGTTGTTCGCGTTGGAGAATGGCTGGTTACTCCTTCTGTTAACCAAATTAGCCGCAAAGGGCGTCAGCTTACTCTCGAACCGCGCTTAATCGATCTTCTGGTTTTCTTTGCCCGTCACCCTGGTGAAGTGCTCAGCAGGGATGAGCTTATCGACAACGTCTGGACCCGTAACGTTGTGACCAGTCACGTCGTGACGCAAAGCATTTCCGAGTTACGTAAATCGCTAAAAGATGGCGACGATAGCAGCCTTGAATACATTGCTACCGTACCCAAACGTGGTTATAAGCTGACGGTGCCGGTTATCTGGTGTGCGGAAGAGGGGGAGGGGCTGACGCCGGAGCTCCCTGCTGAAACCGCGATGGCGATATCGGAAACGCCGACGCACTCTCCACAACCGGATGCGGTTACGCCAGAGATTGCGCCGCCCGCAAAACCTGAAAAACGTAAGCGGATTAGCACCTTTATCGTCTGGGGGCTGTTCCTGCTGGCCCTCGGCAGCTGCGTGGCGTTGGTGGCGCTATCGACCCTTGAGTCCCGTCCCCCGGTGACTAAAACGCGGTTGCTGCTTAACCCGCGCGATGTTGATATTCATCTGATCAATGGCAATACCTGCAACAACTGGGCATCACAACACTCCTACGCCATTGGCTTAGGGAGCTTGATCACCACCTCGCTGAACACCTTTTCCACCTTTATGGTGCACGATAAAACCAACTACAACATTAATGAGCCGAGCAGTTCCGGAAAAACGCTGACCATTGAGTTTGTCAACCAGCGCCACTATCGCGCTCAGCAGTGCTTTATGTCGGTCAAAGTGGTGGATAACGCCGACGGCTCAACGATGATGGATAAGCGCTACTTCGTCACCAACGACAACCAGCTGTCGATTCAAAACGACCTGCTGAGCAGCCTGTCGGAGGCGCTGAAACAGCCGTGGCCAGAGCGAATGCAGGAGATGCTCAAGCAATATCAACCCTCGCAAAGTATGGCGCTCACGCATTTCTATCAGGCCCATCAGCTATTAATGTACGGCGATGTCGATTCCCTCGGTAAGGCCAGCATTCTGCTGGAGGACGTTAATAAACAGTCACCGGACTTTACTTATGCTTATGCGGAAAAAGCGCTGGTAGATGTATTACGCCATTCGCAGCAGCCGCTGGATGAAAAACAACTGGCCGATCTTTATAGCGAAATAACCCGAGTGGGTAATATGCCTGGGATTAAAGATATGGCAGTATTCTATCAAATTAAAACCGTCGATATGCTGGGTAAAGGCAAGGTGGATGAAGCCTACAATGCCATTAATACCGGCATTGACCTGGAAATGTCGTGGATGAACTATGTGCTGCTCGGTAAGGTCTACGAAATGAAAGGGCAAAACCGGGAAGCGGCTGATGCTTATCTCACTGCGTTCAATTTGCGTCCAGGTGAGAATACGTTTTACTGGATTGAAAATGCGGTATTTCAGACCTCAGTGACCCGCGTTGTTCCCTATCTCGATAACTTCCTCTCTTCAGAATAAGTAAACCCTCACCATGCTCGTGGTTTTGAGCATGATGAGGTTAATCTTATGTTTCTCATGAGCATCTCTGTTGTTATGTATCTATAGCAATTTTCAGCCTGTTTGCAACACAATTTCAACATGCGGGAATCTTCCTAACTTACTGTAAATATTCAATGTTTATCTTTTTTTGATATCAACTTGTCATCCTGATATGTTGCGCGAAAAAGGTCAAAATGTCATTTGTCTGATGTTTGTCGTTATTTCACTTTATCTTTAGGACTTATCTCGTACTAATCCGTAATCTTGTTGGCAGTTGGTCGGGTCAATAAAAGGTTCATCATCATGATCTGTACCTCCCAAATAAACTTAGGAGAAAAGCAAACATGAGTTCTGCCAAGAAGATCGGGCTATTTGCCTGTACCGGCGTCGTCGCCGGTAATATGATGGGGAGCGGTATTGCACTATTACCTGCGAACCTGGCGAGTATCGGTTCTATCGCCATCTGGGGTTGGGTGATATCTATTATTGGCGCAATGTCTCTGGCTTATGTCTATGCCCGACTGGCGACCAAAAACCCGCAGCAGGGTGGTCCAATTGCCTATGCGGGTGAAATATCTCCGGCATTCGGTTTTCAAACCGGCGTCCTTTATTATCACGCAAACTGGATTGGTAATCTGGCAATCGGTATTACCGCCGTATCTTATCTCTCTACATTCTTCCCGGTACTGAATAATCCAATCCCCGCCGGTATCGCCTGTATTGCCATCGTGTGGATATTTACTTTTGTGAATATGCTCGGTGGGACCTGGGTGAGCCGCCTGACGACAATTGGTTTGGTACTGGTACTTATTCCGGTAGTTATGACGGCGGTTATTGGTTGGCACTGGTTTGACGTTGCCACCTATCAGGCGAACTGGAATACCTCTACTACGACAGATAGCCACGCGGTTATCAAAAGTATCCTGCTCTGCCTGTGGGCCTTCGTGGGTGTTGAATCCGCTGCCGTGAGCACCGGGATGGTGAAAAACCCGAAACGTACCGTTCCGCTGGCCACCATGCTGGGAACCGCGCTGGCAGGTATCGTTTATATCGCCGCCACTCAGGTTATCGCCGGTATGTACCCTGCCTCTGAAATGGCCGCTTCCGGTGCGCCGTTTGCCGTGAGTGCTTCGACTATCCTCGGTGGCTGGGCTGCTCCGCTGGTTTCCGCTTTCACCGCCTTTGCGTGTCTGACTTCTCTCGGTTCCTGGATGATGCTGGTCGGCCAGGCCGGTGTACGTGCGGCTAACGATGGCAACTTCCCGAAAATCTACGGTGAACTGGATAAAAACGGTAACCCGAAAAAAGGCCTGCTGCTGGCCGCAGTGAAAATGACCGTTCTGATGGTGCTCATCACCCTGATGAACTCCAGCGGTGGTAAAGCGTCCGACCTGTTCGGTGAGCTGACCGGTATCGCGGTTCTGCTGACCATGCTGCCTTACTTCTACTCCTGCGTTGACCTGATTCGCTTCGAAGGCATCAACATTCGTAACCTCGTCAGCCTGATTTGTTCAGTCCTTGGCTGCGGGTTCTGCTTCATCGCCCTGATGGGTGCAAGCTCCTTCGAACTGGCCGGTACCTTTATCGTCAGCCTGATTATCCTGATGTTCTACGGTCGCAAAATGCACCAGCGCCAGAGCAACAACGATTCCGCTGATAACAACACCGCCAACGCGCATTAATCAGTAACCCTATTCCTGAGGCTCCTTCCATCACCTGTCACGACGTGGCGGGAGGGGCTTTCTTTATCTGGAGATTTGACTATGAACGTTATCGCAATCATGAATCACATGGGTGTTTACTTCAAAGAAGAGCCCATCCGTGAACTGCATCGCGCCCTCGAACGTCTGGACTTCCGTATTGTCTACCCGAACGACCGTGACGACTTATTAAAACTTATCGAAAACAATGCGCGTCTGTGCGGCGTTATCTTCGACTGGGATAAATACAATCTCGAACTGTGCGAAGAAATCAGCAAACTGAACGAATACATGCCGTTGTACGCCTTCGCTAACACTTACTCCACTCTGGACGTAAGCCTCAACGATCTGCGTATGCAGGTTCGCTTCTTCGAGTATGCGCTGGGCGCGGCGAATGATATCGCCGACAAAATCAAACAGAACACTGACGAATATATCGACACCATTCTGCCGCCGCTGACTAAAGCGCTGTTCAAATATGTGCGTGAAGGCAAATACACCTTCTGTACCCCAGGCCACATGGGCGGTACCGCGTTCCAGAAAAGCCCGGTCGGCAGCATCTTCTATGATTTCTTTGGCTCCAACACCATGAAATCCGATGTCTCGATTTCGGTTTCTGAACTGGGTTCTCTGCTTGATCACAGCGGCCCGCACAAAGAAGCGGAAGAGTACATCGCTCGCGTCTTCAATGCTGAACGTAGCTATATGGTGACCAACGGGACCTCAACCGCGAACAAAATCGTCGGGATGTACTCCGCGCCGGCCGGTAGCACCGTACTGATTGACCGTAACTGCCACAAATCGCTGACCCATCTGATGATGATGAGCGACATTACGCCAATCTACTTCCGTCCGACGCGTAACGCTTACGGCATCCTCGGCGGTATCCCGCAGAGCGAATTCCAGCATGCGACTATCGCCAAACGCGTGAAAGAGACCCCGAACGCCACCTGGCCGGTGCACGCGGTAATCACCAACTCCACCTATGATGGTCTGCTGTACAACACCGACTTCATCAAGAAAACCCTGGATGTGAAATCCATCCACTTTGACTCAGCATGGGTGCCTTACACCAACTTCTCACCGATTTACGCCGGTAAATGCGGGATGAGCGGCGGTCGCGTTGAAGGGAAAGTGATTTACGA
Organism: Klebsiella sp. RHBSTW-00215; assembly: GCF_014103785.1. NCBI lineage: Bacteria > Pseudomonadati > Pseudomonadota > Gammaproteobacteria > Enterobacterales > Enterobacteriaceae > Klebsiella > Klebsiella sp. RHBSTW-00215. Next base: position 3,295,908 of record NZ_JABXQS010000001.1, on the reverse strand, counting down.
AACCCAGTCCACGCACAAACTGCTGGCGGCGTTCTCCCAGGCTTCGATGATCCACATTAAAGGCGACGTTAACGAAGAAACCTTTAACGAAGCCTACATGATGCATACCACCACCTCTCCGCACTACGGCGTGGTGGCTTCTACCGAAACTGCAGCGGCAATGATGAAAGGCAACGCCGGTAAGCGCCTGATCGACGGTTCTATCGAGCGTTCTATCAAGTTCCGTAAAGAGATTAAACGTCTGAAAGGCGAGTCTGAAGGGTGGTTCTTCGACGTCTGGCAGCCGGAACATATCGATGGCGCTGAATGCTGGCCGCTGCGCTCCGACAGCGCATGGCACGGTTTCAAAAACATCGACAACGAACACATGTACCTCGACCCGATCAAAGTCACGCTGCTGACCCCGGGGATGAAGAAAGACGGCACCATGGATGAGTTCGGTATTCCGGCCAGCATCGTGGCGAAATACCTCGACGAACACGGTATCGTGGTCGAAAAAACCGGTCCGTACAACCTGCTGTTCCTGTTCAGCATCGGTATCGACAAAACCAAAGCGCTCAGCCTGCTGCGCGCGCTGACCGACTTCAAACGCGCGTTCGACCTGAACCTGCGGGTGAAAAACATGCTGCCGTCGCTGTACCGTGAAGATCCTGAGTTCTATGAAAACATGCGTGTCCAGGAACTGGCGCAGAACATTCATAAACTGGTTGAGCATCACAACCTGCCGGACCTGATGTTCCGCGCATTCGAAGTGCTGCCAGCGATGATGATCACGCCATACGCTGCGTTCCAAAAAGAGCTGCACGGTCAGACTGAAGAGGTTTATCTCGAAGAGATGGTCGGTCGCGTTAACGCCAATATGATCCTGCCGTATCCTCCGGGAGTTCCGCTGGTGATGCCGGGTGAGATGATCACCGAAGAGAGCCGTCCGGTGCTGGAGTTTCTGCAGATGCTGTGCGAAATCGGCGCTCACTATCCGGGCTTCGAAACCGATATCCACGGTGCCTATCGCCAGGCTGATGGTCGTTACACCGTTAAAGTGCTGAAAGACGAAAACAATAAATAATCGATGCACAACAGGGAAGTGGCTTGCCACTTCCCTTTTTTCACGCTGCAAGGAGAACCCATGAAAACACCCTCACAGCCGCGCGCGATTTACTACATCGTAGCGATCCAAATCTGGGAATATTTCAGCTTTTACGGCATGCGTGCCTTACTCATCCTCTATCTCACCCATCAGCTTGGTTTTGATGACAGCCACGCCATCAGCCTGTTCAGCGCTTACGCCTCCCTGGTTTACGTTACCCCCATTCTCGGCGGCTGGCTTGCCGACCGCCTGCTCGGCAATCGCACGGCGGTGATTGCCGGCGCGCTGCTGATGACCCTCGGCCATGTGGTGCTGGGCATCGAGTCCGATTCTATCTGGAGCCTGTATCTCGCGCTGGCGATCATTATCTGCGGCTATGGTCTGTTCAAATCCAATATTAGCTGCCTGCTGGGCGAACTTTACGCTGTTGATGACCATCGCCGCGACGGAGGTTTCTCGCTGCTGTACGCCGCCGGTAACGTTGGTTCTATCGCCGCGCCTATCGCCTGCGGGCTGGCGGCGCAGTGGTACGGCTGGCATGTCGGCTTTGCGCTGGCGGGGATCGGTATGTTTGCCGGTCTGATGATTTTCTTAAGCGGTAGCCGCTACTTCCGCAATACGCGCGGCGTTGATAAACAGGCGCTGCGGACGGTGAAGTTTGTGCTGCCGACCTGGGGCTGGCTGGTGGTGATGCTCTGCGTCGCGCCGGTGTTTTTCACGCTACTGCTGGAGAATAACTGGTCCGGCTATCTGCTGGCGATTGTCTGCGTTTTCGCCGCCCAGATGGTGGCGCGCATTATGATCAAATCCCCCGAACACCGCCGCGCGCTGTGGCAAATCGTTCTGTTGATGTTGACCGGTACGCTGTTCTGGGTGTTGGCGCAGCAGGGCGGTAGCTCGATAAGCCTGTTTATCGACCACTTTGTTAATCGTCGCTTGCTGAATATCGAAGTGCCTACCGCGCTGTTCCAGTCGGTCAACGCCGTCGCGGTGATGGCGGCGGGCGTCGTGCTGGCGTGGCTGATGCGTCCCGAAGGCAGCACCCGTTCTGCACTGCGCGTATGGCTGAAGTTCGCCTTCGGTCTGGTGCTGATGGGCTGCGGTTTTATGCTGCTGGCGCTTAACGCACGCCATGGTGCGGCGCAAGGGCAGGCATCGATGGGCATGATGGTGGCTGGCCTGGCGCTGATGGGCTTTGCCGAGCTGTTTATCGATCCGGTGGCGATGGCGCAAATCACCCGTCTCAATATGCCCGGCGTGACCGGCGTGCTGACCGGGATTTATATGCTGGCGACCGGCGCGGTGGCCAACTGGCTGGCGGGCGTGGTGGCGCAGCAGACCACAGAGTCGCAAATCAGCGATACGGCGATTGTCGCGTATCAGCATTTCTTTGCGCAAATGGGCGAGTGGACGCTGGGCTGCGTGGCGGTGATTGTCATTATCGCCTTCGTCGCCACCTTTAGCGTGGGCAGGCGTCGCGCGGCTGCCGGTGAAGTTCCCGGAGGCGGCGCGTAGCGCCTGTCCGGGCTACAAGAATGGCCCGAGGGTTTTGTAGCCCGGACAGGTGCGCAGCACCGCCTCCGGGGGCATACCCAATAGCGGAGCGAAAACCGCTCCTTGCACCGTTCAATAATCAGGAGGAGGATATTCTGGCGAGCGCGGAAGCCGAAGACAAAAAATCGTTAGTGAAACGATGGCTGAGTGAATTCAGCCGGAAGTGAAACCAGGTTCGTTAAGATTGTTCTCCGGTGCTACCACCCGAGACAGGCCGCGCTGGATAGTGACCTGGTTCAATTTATCGAAGCAAGTTTGCAAGCAGGGTTATGAGGAACCAACATGTCTGAACAACAAGCACAAGGTGCCGATGAGGCAATTGACCTTAATAATGAACTGAAAACCCGTCGTGAAAAACTGGCCGCGCTGCGCGAGCAGGGCGTGGCGTTCCCGAACGATTTTCGCCGCGACCATACCTCTGACCAGCTCCATGCTGAATTCGATGGTAAGGACAACGACGAACTCACCTCTCTGAACGTCGAAGTTGCCGTTGCTGGCCGCATGATGACCCGCCGTATCATGGGTAAAGCCTCTTTCGTCACCTTACAGGATGTCGGCGGGCGTATTCAGCTATACGTCGCCCGCGACGACCTGCCGGAAGGCGTCTATAACGAGCAGTTTAAGAAATGGGACCTCGGCGACATCATCGCCGCCCGCGGTAAGCTGTTCAAAACCCAGACCGGCGAACTCTCTATCCACTGCACCGAGCTGCGCCTGCTGACCAAAGCGCTGCGCCCGCTGCCGGACAAATTCCACGGCTTACAGGATCAGGAAGCGCGCTATCGTCAGCGTTATCTCGATCTGATCTCCAATGAAGAGTCGCGCCACACTTTTAAGGTGCGTTCGCAGATCCTCGCGACTATGCGTCAATTTATGGTTGCGCGCGGCTTTATGGAAGTGGAAACCCCGATGATGCAGGTGATCCCCGGCGGTGCTTCGGCACGTCCGTTTATCACCCATCATAATGCCCTCGATCTGGACATGTACCTGCGCATCGCGCCGGAGCTATACCTGAAACGGCTGGTGGTCGGCGGCTTCGAACGGGTTTTCGAGATCAACCGTAATTTCCGTAACGAAGGTATTTCCGTGCGCCACAATCCAGAGTTCACCATGATGGAACTCTATATGGCGTATGCAGATTACAAAGATCTGATCGAACTGACCGAATCGCTGTTCCGTACTCTGGCGCAAACCGTACTGGGTAAAACTGAAGTGCCGTACGGCGACCAGGTGTTCGACTTCGGCAAGCCGTTTGAAAAACTGACCATGCGCGAAGCGATTAAGAAACACCGTCCTGAAACCGAGATGGCGGATTTGGATAACTTCGACGCGGCGAAAGCGCTGGCGGAATCCATCGGTGTTCACGTGGAGAAAAGCTGGGGGCTGGGGCGTATTGTCACCGAGATCTTCGACGAAGTGGCGGAAGCGCACCTGATCCAGCCGACCTTTATCACCGAGTATCCGGCAGAAGTTTCGCCGCTGGCGCGCCGCAACGATGTGAACCCGGAAATCACCGACCGCTTTGAGTTCTTTATTGGCGGGCGTGAAATCGGCAACGGCTTTAGCGAGCTGAACGATGCCGAAGACCAGGCGCAGCGTTTCCTCGATCAGGTTAACGCCAAAGCAGCGGGGGATGACGAAGCGATGTTCTACGACGAAGACTACGTCACCGCGCTGGAATATGGCCTGCCGCCGACGGCGGGTCTGGGGATTGGTATCGACCGTATGGTGATGCTGTTTACCAACAGCCACACCATCCGCGATGTGATCCTGTTCCCGGCCATGCGTCCGGTAAAATAAGCGCTAGCGCAATAAAACCAACTCCGGCCTGGTGCCGGGGTTGGGACTGCTGACAAACGTGCTTAAAAGTGAATGAGGGTTCGTTTTTCTCCCTCTCCCTTTCAGGGAGAGGGCCGGGTGAGGGTTATAACAATCTGATTAATCAGCATATTTACCCCTCACCCTAACCCTCTCCCCGGAGGGGCGAGGGGATCGTCCGTACTCTTTTTAGGGTTTGTCATCAGTCTCAACCCCGGCCTGGTGCCGGGTTTTTGCGTCTACAGGGGCATTTATCCGACGCTGCCCCACACCATATTGCCTTTATGGAAGGTCGCGGTACGCGGCGAAATTCGCGCCACCGCCTCGGCGGAACAGGAAGCGTCAACCAGCACGAAGCTGGCTTCATCTTGCGCCTTAGGCCAGACGCGCTCGCCCTTATCGTTGAGCGGCAGCACGTTGCCGGTGGCGATGGCCAGCGAACGCGACAGCGTCTGCTCATTGGGGCGAATATAGAGCTGGGCGTAAAGGTTAGCTTTTTCCAGCATGTCGCCGAGGCCATAGGGCGACCAGTGATCGATAACGCTATCGGTACCGGTCATCACAAAGACGCCTTTATCACGCAGCTGTTTGAGCGGCATATGCAGCGTGCCGATGGGCACGGTGGAGGCAATGGTGATTTGCTGCGCCGCCATACGCGTGGCGATTTCATCTACCTGCTGCTCATTCATCATCGCCAGCGCGAAGGCGTGGCTGATGGTTAGCTTGCCCTTTAGTTCCGGCGTTTTCTCGACGGTTTCCACCATATAATTCACCGCCTCTATGCCCGCCGGGCTGGTCTCGTGCAGGTGAATATCGACGCCTTTATCGTAATCGAGCGCAATCTGGAACATGGTATCGAGCGATTTCTCCATCGCGCCGTCGACGCTGGTCGGATCCAGCCCACCAACATAGTGCGCACCGGCCTGCATGGCTTCACGCACCAGCGGTTCTGATTTTGACAGCAGCAGCCCGTGCTGTGGAAAGGCGACGATCTCACATGCAAAACCCGCCTGACGTCGCGCCAGCACCGCCTGAAGATTTTCGAGATTTTTCAGCCCAGATACCGGCTCAATATTACAGTGGCTGCGGGCGATGGTGGAGCCTTTAGACTGGATCAGGTCGATCAACTTTTCGGCATGGGCTTGTGTGTAAGGCTGTAGCTCGGGCAGCAGCTTCTGCTCCAGCTTGATCATATCCTGAATCGTGGTGCCCGCCGGGCGGTTCAGCGATCGCCACGGGCCACCGTAAAAGGTTTTATCCAGGTGAATATGCATATCGCGCATCGCCGGCAGCATCAGCTTGCCACCTGCGTCATAGTGGGGAAGGGCGGCATCGGGATGGCTTTTATTGCTTAGCAGCGCCGCTATTTTGCCGTCGCGAATCTCCAGCGTTTGCCGTTCGGTGCGGGTGTGCACTGCAACCCCGTTCTCATACTCAAAGCCGCTTTCCAGCAGGACGTTGTCGAGATAGTAGTGGTTGTTGGCGATGCGATTGATGCTTTTATTTTCGCAGGTGCTCGCCGGAGTCTGGCTGTTTGCGGCATAGGCGGCCGGAACAGCCCCACCGAACAGGGCGGCAGCGGTGACCATCTTACCGCTCTGGCTGAGAAACTCCCGGCGGCTATTATCTCTATTCATCTCTCTTCCTTTTTATTTTAGTCATGCACGATATGGGTTCCGGTTTCCCCGCGCAGCGCGGCGGCCAGGAGTTCCGGCGTGGTAATGATGACCCGTTTGCCGCCGTGTTGCAGGAACGCGAGGCTGGCGACGATTTTTGGCAGCATACTGCCCGCCGGGAAATGACCTTCCTGCATATAGCGGGTCATTTCGCTGACGGGGGTTGTGCCCAGCGCCTGCTGATTGGGTTGACCAAAATGGATACAGACTTTTTCAACGCCGGTGGTGATAACCAGAATATCGGCGCGGATCTCGCGGGCCAGCAGGGCGGTGGAGAGATCTTTGTCGATCACCGCATCGACGCTCTGATAATCCCCCTGCTCACTGCGCACCACCGGAATACCGCCGCCGCCTGCGCCAATCACGATAAAACCTTGCTGAGTCAGGGTTTTGATAGCTGCGGCCTCGACGATGCGTTGCGGCTCAGGAGAAGCCACGACCCGACGGTAACCGCGTCCTGAGTCTTCGACAAATCGCCAGTCTGGATGGGCCTGCAGAAGCTCATCACGCTGGTTTTCATTAAAGAACGCGCCGATGGGTTTGGTCGGATGGGCAAAACCAGGATCGTTTTTATCCACCTCCACTTGCGTCACCACCGTCACCGCTTTTTGTTCGCCGCGTTCGGCGAGACGGTTGTTCAGCGCTTGTTGAATAAGATAGCCGATCCCGCCCTGAGTATCGGCGACGCAGTTGGCCAGCGGGGTGAGCGGCAGACCCTCGCGCTCATGGGCGATTTCGGCGCGGCGTAAATCCAGCCCCACCTGCGGTCCGTTGCCATGGGTGAGCACCACGTTGTAATCCGATGCCAGCATCTCCAGCACCGTATTGGCGACCGCTTTCACCGCCTGCGCCTGATGTTCAATCGACTGGCTGGCGTTGTCTTTGATTATGCTGTTGCCACCAATGGCAACGACCACAAGTTCTTTCATGGTGTAGGTATCCAGTGCAGAAGGTGATGTGATTATTGTTGTTGGGTTTGCTCCCTCTCCCTTTTAAAGGGAGAGGGGACCGTCCGTTATCTGTTGTAGCGTTCGCACCAGCTTAAAATCGCCTTCTCGAAGCAGGCGAACGGCGGGTGCACGATCCCGGCGCCAATCATGCCGATGCCCGCATCTTTATGCGCAATAGCGGTGTTAATCACTGGCAGAATGCCGCTGCTGCCGACGCGGGTGATGTCGATAGCCGTCGGTACGCCCATAAAACCGAGCAGCGGGATGGTGACGTTCGGGTTCTCGCCCAGCGTGATTTCGCGCATCTGGCGGGAGAAATCGATAGCCTCTTCCACCGTACCGCCCACCAGCGCCACGATAGCCGGGGCCGTCGCCATCGCAAAACCGCCGATGCCGTAGGTTTCGGTAATCGCGCTATCGCCAATATCCAGACCCGAGTCTTCCGGCTTATATCCGGCAAACATTGGGCCAATCACCTGCTGCGCCGGGCCGGTAAACCATTGCCCCGGCAGGCCGCTGACCCGCAGGCCGAACTCGACGCCGTTGCGCGCCATGGTGGTAACCACGGTGCTGTATTCGATGCCGTGCGCTGCGTCCATCGCCGCTTTACACATTGCCATCCACGTCGGGCCGGAGAAGTAGTCGCTGCTGGCGACGAATTCAAACACTTCGCGCTGCTGCTCAACGGAGTAACCCGCCTGAATAATCCCTGGCGTTAGCGCCTGAATCAGCAGCGTGGTGCCCGCGTTGTTGCGGTTGTGGCACTCGTCGCCCATATGCAGCGCCTGCGCCAGCATTAAGCGCAGGTCGATCTCGCCGATGATTTTCATCGCGTCGCGCAGCATCGGGCCCTGTACGTCACGCATCCAGTTCAGACGGTCGATCACGCTCTGGTCGTTGGCCCCCATGCGCAGGATCTTCGCCATCTGCTCGCTCATGTTGGTATAAGCGATGTTGCCGTAAGTTTTGTTCTCGACGATATGCATAAACATCGAAGCGGAGGTCACACCCGCCATCGACCCCACGCAATCATGCTCGTGGCACGGCGAGAAGGTGATTTCGCCGGAAGCCGCCAGTACCGCCGCTTCATCGATATCCTTCGCCAGCCCTTCAAACACCAGCGCCCCGGTGACTGCGCCTTTCATTGCGCCGCACATATTTTCCCACTTCACCGGCGGACCGGCGTGGAGAATCGTTTTCGGCGTCATGCCAGGAACGACGTTAATCGCCTGATCAAAGCCAATCAGCACCGGGTGGGACTGAATAATACGCTCCAGCGCCTGCTGGTTGGCGGCGGCGATTTTCTCCGCCAGCGGCGAGTCGGCGATGCTATCCAGTGCGTTAACAATCTGCATATTGCCCTGGCCCGGCGGCGTCCAGTCGAGCTGGGTGACATTAACATGCTGCTTTTTCAGATCGTCGCTAAACATGGCGATACCGACGTTAATCACGTTCAACGGTTGGTTAAATAACTGGCTCATCAGGCGTTCTCCCCTTTGCAGATAAATTCACGCGCCAGCAATCCGGTATTGGTGCTGCTGCTCGCCAGAATGACGCCCGCGTCGCTTAACATCTGGCGCTGTTTTTCCAGCGATGGCGTATCAAGATCGGTCCCCAGCACGTAGCCGAGGATCGCAAGCTCTCGCCCTTCGGCGGCGGCGATCGCTTTCGCCTCTTTGATTGCATCTAGCATCACGCCAACCGGATCCTCGTGCGAGCCAAAACCGAGCACGAAGTCCATCACGATGACGCCGACTTCAGGATCGCGCGCTTCCTGGAGCAGACGGCTGATGCGGTTGGTCGGGTCGATCATCGGATGCGGCTTGCCGTTGGTGAAATCGTCATCACCGAAATCGAGGAAGGTATGCTTGACGCTGCGGTTAATGTCAGTCAGACGGAAGGTTGGGTCGGGCTGAATATTGCTGTAAACGTCAGCGTGTTTTTCCATCACCGCAAACATCGTTTCATCGCACAGGGTGCCGCCGCAGAACAGGCCGCGAATATATTTTTGCTGTGGCGTGAGCTGCGTACGAACCTCGGCAATCAGCTTCTCGTTCAGCGGGTGCAGGTCTAAAGATTCTTTTTTTACGCCGCTCAGCAGAACCGCTTTCAGCGCCGCTTCTTTGGTCCCGCGCGCAAACTGTAGCCCTTGTTCATCAGCCGGAGGCTCAGCGCGACCGAGGAAGCAGGCGACCACCGGTTTACGGCAGCTTCGTGCGCGTTCCAGTACTTTACGTGCCACCGCAGGGGCGGGCGGTTTAGAGACCAGCGCGATGATTTCAGTTTGCGGATCGTTTTCCAGCATGGCGATGGCGTCGAGCATCATCAGCCCGCCAATTTTTTCACTCAGGTCGCGTCCGCCGGTGCCGATCAGCTGTGAGATGCCGCCGCCGAAGTCGTGAATGCGCACGCTCAGTTCCTGGCTGCCGGTGCCGGATGCGCCAATAATGCCGATATTGCCGCGTCGCACTGCGTTGCCAAAGCACAGCGCCGCGCCGTTGATGATGGCGGTGCCGCAGTCCGGGCCCATCATCAGTAACCCTTTTTCATGCGCCAACTGCTTAAGCGCCAGCTCATCTTCAATCGACACGTTGTCGGAGAACAGCATCACGTTGAGGTCATTTTTCAGCGCCTGACGCGCTTCGCGGGCGGCGAACAGACCGTTGACCGAAATCACCGCCAGGTTGCTCTCGGGTATATGCTTTTTGGCGCTGGCAAGGGTGGCGTAGCGCGCTTCGTGCGAGCCGCTGTCGGCCTTTTTAGTGAATAATTCTTCAATAGCCGCCAGCGTCTGCTCGTTATCGGCACCGTCTTTGCCGTTGATAACAATCATCAGATCGCCGTTTTTCGCCTCATCAAGCTCTGTCGTCAGCAGCCCGAGATTCTTCAGCACGCCCTTGTTCATCTCGGTCGCCATCGCCACAAACGCCTGCTCGACGCCGTCGAGTTGGTTGGCGCGTGTCGATATCGACATCAGCGACACGGAATCAAAATACGTGTTCTTTTTAATAACTATTTTGACTGACATAATTCCCTCCGTAGGTTTGGCTCAGCGCGCAGGCGTCCGCTATGCCATACAGCATGTCGCAGCCGGAACTTGAGCCAATATTTTTAATCTCGGCAATGGTCTGAATAGAAAAATGGTCCACCTGATTAATTATCTGGTTAATCAAGATGGCAATACTTTCGCGATAACGCTGCTGTAAAGCAGCTTCTAACGTTATTGCACTCAGCTGCGTAGTATTATTTTTGGCACGTTGTAGTGCAGTTAAAAATGCTTCCCGGTATTTTTCTGCCGGGTGGCCGGTAATAAATAAAATAATACTTAGCCCTACCAGGTAATCATCCGCTGACGGCGTCAGGCCAATTCCTAACCCAATCATCTGGCTAACCGCCTGAGTGATGTTTTGTTTTTGCGTAATGGCGTTAAGTAATCTTTTCCGTCGCTCTTGCAATTCACTGGCGAGCTCCCGATAAAAAGGATTGTCGCCGCGATAGAGAAATAACGTTTCATCCTCATGGAGTTGCAGGTGAATAAACTCTTGCCAGCGTGACCAGGGGATAGCCCCAAATCGCGCGGTATTCAGCGTCATTTTCGGCGTCTGCCAGCGAAGGCAGGTACCGGTATTTATCCAGATATTCTTGCCAACGCTGATGCCCGAATCACTAAATTCGACCGTTTCACCTGGCCGGAACAGGGTGTTTAAGTGTGTGAGCGCTAACCTACAGCTGTTGGGGGCGTTATCGTAGCCTTCGCCAAGCAGCGTCAGGAGCTGCTGCTCTGTCGGGAGCCAGATATTGACCGCCCGGGAAAAGACCTGTTCAATCCGTCCGCTACCGCGCGCACAGAGAAAACCCTCATCCGCAGTTAGCGCTTGCACACATCGTGGTGTGAAGGTGTCGATAGCTCTGCTCCTGTTTATGCTCCCGCAGAAATTAGCAACTGGGCAATCTCTTCAAACCCTTTCTCCCGAGCCAGCTCCAGCGGGGTTTTGCCATATTTATCGGTCATATGCGGGCTGGCGTCGTGCTCCAGCAGCAGCTTAACGATGGCCTGCTGCGTTGGACCGCCGTCATTGAGAACGATCGCTTCCAGCAGCGGCGTCCAGCCAACAAAGTTGGTGTGGTTGACGTTAATATCGGTCTCGGCCAGCAGTATTTTAACGATCTCAATATGGCCTTTTTCGCAGGCAGGCGTCAGGCCCACGCCGCCAAACCGGGTTAAACAGTTCAGATCCGGCTTTGCGGGGAGTATTAATTGCAGCAATTTAATATCGTTATTCAGGCAACTGAGTAAAAAAGGATTGAGGCAGGTCCTGTCCTGCTGATTAATATCGACTCCAGCGGAAATTAACACAGAGACGCAGTCATAATGTTGATTAAGACTTGCCAGCGTAATGGCCGTTTGTCCCTGGCGATTGCTGGCATTAATATCGACACCTTGTGTTAGACAGGTTTTTAATTGATGTAAATTACCCAGTTCAGCAGCCAGTAGATATTCATTCAGCAGATTTGGTGTGCTCATTATCATTCCCCTGATTTTTGTGGCTGTTTATTGATGGTCTGAGAATAGCAACGAAATTCTGAGAAAAGAACCCGCTTAAATTTTATTCGCCATAATCAGGTTGATTGTTGAATATTATTTAATAATCGATGCAGACTGTGCGTTGGTGCAACGTTTGTTTCTTTCCCTCTTTGTCCCTTAACTCAATCGGGTTTTGTTTCGATATAGTTTCCTCGCTGAAATACTTCATCAGGCCATTTTATTAAGAGGAGAAAGATATGAACGGACTCACCGCTACGGGGATTACGGTTGGCATCTGCGCTGGCGTCTGGCAGCTGATTTCCTCGCACGTTGGGCTGCAACACGGTTGGGAATTACTCGGTACCATTGGCTTTGTTGCCTTTTGCAGTTTTTACGCGGCGGGCGGCGGTAAAGAAGGCTGGGTAAAGAGCCTCTTCGTTAACTATTCCGGGGCCATCTGGGCGTATCTCGCCGCGCTGGCCGCGGGGATGATTGCTTCAGCCACGGGAATTTCGGGCTTCTGGGCCAGCGTAATTACCACAGTGCCGTTTTCGGCGGTTATCGTCTGGCAGGGACGGTTTGCCCTGACTTCTTTTATTCCCGGCGGTTTCTTAGGCATGACGCTATTTTTCGCCACCGGACTGAACTGGACGGTGACGTTGTTGGGGTTCCTGGCGGGTAACTGCGTGGGCTTTATTTCCGAGTATAGCGGGCGAAAACTCAGCGAGGCGACGTCGAAGGAGAACGTGTAATAAGCCGAGAGTTTTTAAAAGATATTCAAAAATGGTTGCCCTGGCATCAGTACTGCCAATACATTCTTCAGCTATACCCGTCATACTTCAAGTTGCATGTGTGTTGGCTGCGTCAGCTCACCCCAGTCACTTACTTCAGTAAGCTCCTGGGGACTCTCTTCCTTGCCGCCTTCCTGCAACTCGAATTATTTAGGGCATATATGGGTAAATAAAAGCAGGAGCAGCACATGAATTCCATTTTTACTGAAGAGAACCTGCTGGCGTTTACCACGGCGGCACGTTTTGGCAGCTTTAGTAAAGCCGCGGATGAGCTGGGGCTGACCACCTCAGCCATCAGCTATACCATCAAGCGGATGGAGGCGGGGCTGGACGTGGTGCTTTTTACCCGCAATACCCGCAGCATTGAGTTGACCGAATCCGGCTTTTATCTTTTTCGCAAAGCCACTGACCTGTTGAATGATTTTCACGCTATCAAGCGCAGTATCGATACCATCTCTCAGGGAATTGAAGCGCGGGTGCGCATCTGTATTAATCAGTTGCTCTATACGCCGCGCCACACGGCACGGCTGCTGCAGGTGTTGAAAAAGCAGTTTCCTACCTGCCAGATAACCGTGACCACCGAGGTCTATAACGGCGTCTGGGACTCGATGATTAATAATCAGGCGAATATCGCTATCGGCGCGCCGGATACTTTGCTCGACGGAGGCGGTATTGACTACACCGAGATCGGTGCGATCCGCTGGGTGTTTGCTATTGCTCCGGATCATCCGTTGGCGTTTATGCCGGAGCCGATTTCCGAAAGCCAGCTGCGCCTTTACCCCAATATCATGGTTGAGGATACCGCCAGCACTATTAATAAAAAGGTGGGCTGGCTGCTGCACGGTCAGGAGGCGATCCTGGTGCCGGACTTTAATACCAAATGCCAGTGCCAGATCCTCGGTGAAGGGATCGGATTTCTGCCGGATTATATGGCGCATGAAGCGATGGAGAAGAAATTGCTGGTGACCCGCCAGATTCACAACCCGCGACAGGACTCGGGAATGTTGCTGGCGACCCAGCACGCCGCGACCGGCCAGGTGACGCAATGGATCAAAAAAGGGTTTCGTCCGGGAGGGATATTAACGACGATTTATCAGGATTTACTCCATCGTCAGGAGACGCGAGAATAGTATTTCGTCGCCGATGATTTGAAGCGGCCTCTTTTGTGTAAGGATACATCATGAAAAAAGTAACATATCTACTCGCTCTGGTGGCTGGCGTATGGCTGCTTTCCGGCTGTCAGGGGACGCAGACAAAGAGTCCCTCTCAAACGCAGCTTATTCAGGAGATGAATCAGCGCGCTGCGCAGTCGGATACCCTGACTCTTCCGCCTGATGATGCAAATAGCGAAAATCTAAGTGGTTATCTTTTTGCCTTGCAACAGGCTATTAGGGAGCACATCCCTGATTGGGAAAAATATCGCGGTGACGTCTGTACTTTGCGTATGTCTTTAAACCGTCAAGCAGAGCTGACAGGTTTGAAGGTAGAAGGCGAGCGTTCAGAGTTTTGTGCGGTGATGTACGATGCTGTATTACGTACGAAGTTTCCACCATTTCCGAGTGAACGGGCATATCAAAATTTAAAAAATGCCGCGCTGGATTTTAAACCGTAAAAACGGTGGACAATATTTCGAAGCAGCTTACTCCTGACACCTTATGTGCTATAACAGCGCGCATAAAAAACATAAGGTGTTAATTAAATGAAAAATTTAAAGTTAATTGTTGGTGGCATGATCTGTGTTAGTTGTTTATTAACGTCAGTATCATTAATAGCGAGTGATAAAATAAACAGCAATGCCGTTCGTTTTGATAAAGGCAGCAACGGCACGATAATAAAAAGTACCGTGACCGGTGATGATAGTCATGATTTTACGCTGATGGCAAAAGCGGGCCAGATGATGCATATCAGCATGAAGAGCCAATGGCCGCATCCTTATTTTAACGTGATCACACCGGCTAACGAGGTGATTTATAACGGATCAATGAGCGGCGATGTTTTTGAGCAACGTCTTGCTGCTGGTGGAAAATATACCGTGCGGGTTTATCAGATGGGGGGGGCGCGTGATGAAGGTAAAACCAGCACCTATGCACTGACGTTTAAAATCACGGATTAATATTTCAACATGAGCGTTCGGCTTTCCCCGGATTGCGGCGCAAGCGCCTTATCCGGGCTACTGGCCCACAAACGGTGATGAACCTGTAGCCTGGCTAAGCGCAGCGCAAGCCGGGGAGAAACAACGCCGATACGGCTGTCCGGCTACAGCCCTTCGGTCACAATTTTTGCCGCTGCGGCTAATACCTCTTTGCGGCTTTTCGCATCCTGCTGTGGTTGGGTGAAATAAGTCACTAACACCAGCGGGGCATGATTTTCCGGCCAGATAACGGCGATATCATTGGTCGTGCCGTAATCACCGGCTCCGGTTTTATCTCCCACGACCCAGCTTGCAGGCAGGCCCGCACGAATGCTCTGCCCGCCGGTGGTGTTGCCTTTCAACCATGTCACTAACTGTGCGCGCTGTTGTTCACCCAGCGCATTACCCAGCGTCAGCTTGTGCAGGCTTTCGGCCATCGCCAGCGGCGTGGTGGTATCGCGTTCATCACCCGGAATCGCGGTGTTTAGCGCAGGCTCCGTACGATCAAGACGAAAAGTGACATCACCAATGCTGCGGGCGAATGCGGTCACTTTGTCTGGTCCGCCAAGATAACCAATCATCTTATTCATCGCGGTATTGTCGCTATATTGCAGGGTTGCGGCGCTTAATTCCGCCAGCGTCATTCCGCTCTGCAGATGTTTTTCGGTCACCGGACTCCAGACCACCAAATCTGATTTCTTAATCTCCAGCCTTTTATTCAATACTTGATTATCGGCTTCGCTTTGCTTTAACACCGCGGCGGCGGCCATCACTTTACCGGTGCTGCACATGGCAAAACGTTCATCTCCGCGATATAAGATTTGAGAATTATCTCTAGTATTAATCAGCGCCACGCCCAACCTGCCGCCGGAGCTTTTTTCTAAATCAGTCAGCTTCTGCTGAATAGCATCGACATTGGCCCATAATGAACTGCTACAGAGCAATAAAGGCAGGGCGGCGGTAATCAGGGCGCTTTTACGCCACGAAGTTTTAATCATCTCAGGCTCCTTGATAGTGATTAGCAGCCCGGACTATCCGCGACTCCCTCTATTTTGACAAGGCATTTATTAATGATGGAATTCCATCATTAATCCGTTACTCCTCCACCTCTGCGCCTGCTTATAGTGTCCTCTGCGTATACCCCATAAAAACAAGGAGCCGCTATGTTCCCGTCTCAGTTACCGAAACCGCGCCATCACGCCGCGCAATCTGTCCCTGTTCTGCGCTGGGGGATTATTGGTCCTGGCTGGATTGCTGAACGCTTTGTTAAATCATTAAAAGAGCACAGCCGTCAGCAGGTTGTCGCCGTGGCCTCGCGCACGCAACAAAAGGCCGACAGTTTTGCTGCACAGTGGGCGATCCCTCAGGCTTACGCTCAGGTGGATGAGATGCTGGCGCATCCGGATATTGATGCGGTTTATATCGCCACACCGCACAACCATCATTTCCCCGATGGGCTGCGGGTGCTAAAAGCGGGTAAACATGTGCTGATTGAGAAATCCTTTGCGCTGAACCGGCGGGAAGGGGCCGCGCTACAAGCCGAAGCGGCAAAGCGGGGCAAGTTGGCGATGGAGGCGATGTGGTGCGACTACGCGCCGAAATATGACGTGATTCGCCAACTGCTGGATGACGGCGTATTGGGCGAACTGCACACGCTGCTCGCCGATCACGGGGAGTTCTTTACGCCGGATCATCGCATTTTTAATGCCGACCTCGCCGGCGGCCCGATGATGGATCTTGGCAGCTATCTGACCTCGTTCAGCGTGATGGTTGGCGGCGTGCCGCAGGATATTGTTGCCCGTGGTCGTCCCGCTCAGGGCGGCGTTAATGGTCAAATTTCAATGCTTTTCAACTGGGAGAACGGCTTACAAGGATTGCTGAACACGACTTTATTCAGCAATACGCCGGGCGGCGCGGTGGTGGCCGGGCGCGATGCGACCCTGACCCTTGATGGACAGTTTTACGCGCCGGGGAATTTTACCCTCGCCGCCAGCCAGGGCGGCAATGTGCTGCGCTGGGAAGAGCCGCGTAATCGCTATGACCAGCTGTTTTATCAGGCCGAGCATTTTGCCTGGTGCATCGGGCAGGGTTTAACGAATTCGCCGATTCGTCCTCTAAGCCTGGTGCTGAACAATCTCCGCGTGATGGACGAAGTGCGGCGGCAGATTGGCGTCGTGTTTAACGAAGAGCGGCGATAGTGCGGGACGGCCCCATACGCTTGCGAGCATACGGGGCTTTGTTTACGCCAGTTGTTCAACGTTAACAAATTGCCCATGTTGCAATGAAATAACGGCGGCTTCAGCGATAGCCTGCGCCTGCAAACCGTCCAGCAGCCCCGGCAGATCCGGTACGTTTTCTCCACGCAGCGACCGGACAAAAGCATCCAGATGCTGATAATACGAACCCTGGACACGGCTGAACCAGTCCGGATACAGACCGGGCTGAATGCAGCGATCTCCTTGCCACAGCGTCACGCCGCGTGATGTCTGACTGCCGGACTCTACCACGCCATCCGCTCCGAGCAGGCTAACGCGTTCATCGTAGCCGTGGCCGGTACGCCGGGTATTGTCCAGCTGTGCCAGCCCGCCGCCGCGCATTCTCAGCAGCAGAATGGAGGTGTCAACATCATCGAACCCGGCGATCTCCGGCATCGCCAGTGCGCCCCCCATGGCGGCGACGGTCGTCACTTCATCGCCGGTAAGAAAACGCAGCAGGTCAAAAAAGTGAATCGCCTGATCGCGCATCTGACCGCCGGAGCTGCGCAGATACTCCAGCGGCGGCATAACCGATGCCCGGCACACCATCTGTACCAGCTCGATTTTGCCGATAGCTCCGGCCTCAACCTGGCGGCGCAGCTGCTGGTGGCTGGTGTCGAAGCGGCGGTTAAACCCCACGGTTACCGGCACTTTGAGCGGCAGCACTTTCTCGACAACCTCACGTGCGCGAGCCAGCGAAAGATCGATGGGTTTTTCGCAGTAGACGGCTTTCCCGGCGCGCGCTGAGGCCTCCAGCAGCTCCGCGTGTGATGGGGTTGAGCTGGCGATCAGCACTGCATCAATCGCATCGCTATTGATGGCGTCAGCGACGGTGACCGCCCGCGCGCCGTAACGGGAGGCCAGCGCCTTCGCCCGATCGGGGTCGGCATCAGCCACCATGGCCAGAACGGTATGTTCATGGCGAGCAAGGCTGGCGGCGTGAACCTGGCCGATAAAACCGCTGCCTAACAGTGCAAAACGAATGCAGGTCATTTTTCTTCTCCAGCAAAAGGGATTTACCGCTGCCAAAGTAATCCGTTTGCTACACTGACCGACACAGGCGTTTTGATGGATTTCCATCATGGTGAGGGGAGCGATGAAAAGCATTTCGCTGGAGGAACTGGCTAAGCAGATTGGCGTTGGCGTGGCGACAGTTGATCGGGTGCTCAACGAGCGCGGTGGCGTATCGCCGGAAACCACCCGCAGAGTGTTGCAGGCGGCTCGTGAAGCCGGGCTGAAGCGGATTTTGCCACAAGAGCGTCGCCTACCGTGGCAAATCGAAGTGCTCCTCAGCGCCAATGATTCGCTTTTTTTCTCCCGCCTGACGCAGGATTTCGCCGACGTGGCGGATAGTCTTGGCTATCGTCGTCTTACGCTGCACCGCACGCTGGTGGCGGAATCAGAACCGGAAAAACTGGCGAAAAGCATTATCCGCAGCAGTAAAAAGCGCCATGCGATCATTGTCTTTGGCAACGAACATCCGCGGGTCTACGAGGCGCTGCGTCAGTGCCGGGAGGTAAACGTGCCGGTGATTACGCTGGTCACCGACCTTCCGCAAGCGCAGAGGCTCTGTCACGTGGGGATTAATCAGCAGCAGGCGGGGCGCACCGCAGGCATGATGATGGGACTGATGGCCCATCGTTCCGGCGAAGTGCTGATGCTTAGCGGTCGCCAGGACTTCAGCGCCCATCGCTCGCGTATTCAGGGCTTTCGCGATGTGATTAGCCAGCGTTTTCCTCATCTACAACTGGGCGAGGTACTGGCGGGGGAGGATAACCGACAGCAAATCGACCGCCTGCTGGAGAAAGCCCTGAACCGCAATCGCGATGTCGTCGGCATCTACAATACCGGCCTTGGCAATACGCAGGTGGCGCAGGCTCTGGCCCGCCATCGTCGCTATGGCGAATGCTGCTGGATTACCCATGAACGATACAGTACAACCCGTGAGCAGTTGGCGCAGGGTGGAATGGCCTTGACGCTCGATCAAAACCCTCGCCAGCACGCCCAGCTGGCGGTGGAGCTGGCTCTGCGCCATCTTGAGACCGGCTATCAACCGGATCTTTTTAGCGATGGTAGGGTCGAATTTATCCTCTATAGCGCTGAAAACGTCGACTGAGCGCTCTTATTCTTCTTTTTGAACTCCCCGCAAGGCTTGTCTCACAGCGCCCCAAATCGTCGCCTGCCTCTCATTTTTTGCGCATTTATGCATCAATGTTAGATGTGTGTCAAAGTTCTGTTAACGCGCGGTTTTAAAATTTTCATTTCAGTTATTTACTTATAAAAGTTTCATATACGTTGTTAATGAAATAAATGGTCTGGAATGTTTCTTCCGTAATAAATGGACTGATGTTTCAAAAACACATTCTAAAACAACTGAATTTTGTGATTCCGATCAACAGTGAAAAATGCGCCAGCGTGCGGTCCGTTTTTTCGAAAAGCTGAAAAAGCAGGCGCTTAATGCACAATTAATGAAACTAATTTTTCATTTTATCTTACCTAACCGATGTACCTGTAAATAAAGGATCAACTATGAATATCAAGAAAACGGTTGTTGCCTCTTTGATAGCCTGCATGCTGCCAGCGGTCGTGATGGCGAAAGATATTTCGGTCGGTGTGTCCATGGCGCTATTTGATGACAACTTCCTGACGATTCTGCGCACCGCCATGCAAAAAGAGATGCAAAAAGACGGCGTTAAGTCGCAGGTGGAAGATGCCAAAGGTGACGTCTCGCAGCAGCTACAGCAGGTGCAAAATTTTATTGGCCAGGGCGTCGATGTGATTATCGTCAACCCGGTCGACACCAACGCGGTGAAGCCAATTATGGACCAGGCCACCAAAGCGGGGATTCCGCTGGTCTTTGTGAACCGCCGCCCGCAGGCGCAGCTGACCGACAAAATGGCCTATGTCGGCTCTGATTCCGTGTTGGCGGGGCGCTTACAGATGGAAGCGTTAGCCAAGGCGATGAACGGTAAAGGCAACGTCGCCATTCTGCTCGGCGACCTGGCGAATGAATCGACTCGCGACCGCACCAAAGGCGTCGAAGAGGTGGTGGCGAAGTACCCGGATATCAAAATTGTGCAAAAACAGACCGCTAAATTTATGCGTAACGACGCCGTTGATGTGGTCAGCAACTGGATGACCAGCGGTGATGATATTCAGGCCATCGCGTCCAACAACGATGAAATGGCCATCGGTGCGCTGCAGGCGCTGGGTAAAAACCCGAACCACATTCTTATCGCTGGGGTGGACGGCACGCCCGATGCGCTGCAAATGCTCAAAAACGGCAAGATGATCGCCACCATTTTCCAGGACGCGAAAGGGCAGGGTGAAGGTGCAGTCGACGCCGCGGTGAAGCTGGCGAACGGCGAGAAAGTGGAAAAGATCATCGACGTTCCTTACCAACTGATCACCAAAGACAACATGGCTGAGTTTGTGAACCGCAACCAGAAATAATTGCTCAGTGGTTTGGAGGTGGACGTATGAACGCTTTTGCACTTGAAGCCGAAGGTATCAGCAAATTCTTCCCTGGCGTGAAGGCGCTCGACAATGTCTCATTACGCGTGCGCCCGGGGACGGTGCACGCGCTAATGGGCGAAAACGGCGCCGGGAAATCGACGTTAATGAAATGCCTTATCGGGATCTACCGCCCCGATAAAGGCGCGATCCGCGTCAAAGGAGAGCCGGTCCAGTTTCAGGATACGATGGACGCGCTGCGCTCCGGGATCTCGATGATCCACCAGGAGCTTAATCTGGTGCCGCATATGACGGTGGCGGAAAATATCTGGCTGGGCCGTGAGCCGATGAAATATGGCTTTGTCGATCATCGCCAGCTTACCCGCCAGACTCAGGAACTGCTGAATAAACTGAATATCCGTTTATCCGCTGACCGGCTGGTGGGGGAGTTAAGTATCGCCGCCCAGCAGATGGTGGAAATTGCCAAAGCGGTTTCCTGGAACGCGGATATTGTGATTATGGATGAGCCGACCTCGGCATTAACCGAGAGCGAAGTGGCGCACCTGTTTACGATTATTCGCGATTTGCGCCAGCAGGGAAAAGCCATTATTTACATCAGCCATAAGATGGACGAGATATTCGCGATTACCGATGAAATCAGCGTATTTCGCGATGGCACCTGGGTGGGCAGTCAAAATACCACCGAGTTTACCCGCCAGTCGCTGATTACTCAGATGGTTGGCCGGGAGCTAACCCAGCTCTTTCCCAAGTTTAATAACACCATTGGCGAAGAGGTGCTGACGGTGCGCAATTTGACGCGTAAAGGGTTTTTTCACGATATTAACTTTAGCGTGCGCCGTGGTGAAATCCTTGGCGTGGCCGGGCTGGTGGGAGCTGGACGCAGCGAAGTGATGGAGAGCCTGTTTGGCATGGAGCAAGCCGATAGCGGCGAAGTACTGATAGACGGTATGCCAGTTAATATCGATTCGCCGTCAACGGCCATCGAAAAAGGCATGGCGCTGCTCACCGAAGACCGCAAAAAGTCCGGTCTGTTTCTGGTGTTATCGGTACTGGAGAATATGAGCATCGTCAAAATGCCGGAATATATCGGTAAAACCGGCTTTGTTCAGCATCTCAAAATGGCCGAAGACTGCATGGAGCAAATCCGCCGCCTGAATATTAAAACCCCAACGATGGATCAGATTATTAATAACCTCAGCGGCGGTAATCAGCAAAAAGTGCTGATTGCCCGCTGGCTTTTAGCCCAGCCGAAAATACTGATTCTCGATGAGCCAACGCGCGGAATCGACGTGGGGGCGAAAGCGGAAATTTATCATCTGATTAGCGAACTGGCGAACCGTGGCGTGGCGGTGATTATGGTCTCTTCTGAATTACCTGAAATTCTCGGCATGAGCGACCGGGTGATGGTGATGCATGAAGGGCGTATTACCGGCATTCTCGATAAAGAGGACGCCGATCAGGAAACCATTTTGTCGTTGGCATCCCATTGAGGCACAGAGAATGAGCAATATGAAAATAACGGCGACCCCGGTCAATGATAAGCCCTCTTTCTTTGGGCAATTACGCCACCGACTGCCGAAAGATACCGGAATATTTATCGTCATGCTGGTGATTGCCCTGACTTTTGAAATTGCCGGTTGGTACGTGCGCGACCAGTCCTTTTTAATGAATACCAACCGCCTGATATTAATTGTTCTGCAAGTGGCGATTATCGGCATTATCGCGGTGGGGGTGACGCAGGTCATTATTACCACCGGGATTGACCTCTCTTCAGGCTCGGTCATTGCCCTTGCCGCCGTGGTGGCGGCAAGCCTCGCGCAAACCTCCGACAGCCTGACGCCGATGTTCCCGTCGCTGGTCAATATGCCTGCGGTTATTCCGATTGGTGCCGGGATTGGCGTCGGTCTGCTGTGCGGATTAACCAACGGGTTTCTCGTCACCCGCACCGGTATTCCGCCGTTTATCGCGACGTTGGGGATGATGGTGTCGGCGCGCGGCCTCGCGCAGTATTACACCCAGGGCAACCCGATTAGCTTCTTATCCGACAGCTTTACCGCTATCGGCCAGGGGGCGATGCCGGTGATTATTTTCTTCGTCGTCGCCGCGGTATTTCACATTGCCCTGAAACATACCCGCTATGGCAAATACGTGTACGCCATCGGCGGCAATATGACGTCGGCGAAGGTCTCCGGTATTAACGTGAATAAGTACCTGGTGATCGTCTATACCATCGCCGGGGCGCTCTCCGGCCTCGCGGGCGTGGTGCTGGCGGCGCGCGTCAGCAGCGGGCAGTCGAGCATGGGAATGTCCTATGAGCTGGATGCGATTGCCGCAGCGGTCATTGGCGGCAGCAGCCTGATGGGCGGGGTGGGGCGCATTACCGGGACCTTAATCGGCGCGATGATCCTCGGCCTGATTAAAAGCGGGTTTACCTTTGTCGGCGTCGACGCCTACGTGCAGGATATTATCAAAGGCATCATTATCGTCGCGGCGGTGACCATCGATATGCGGCGTAACCGCAAGAAGCATTAACTCAAAGATAGCCCGCAGCGTGAATGGCTGCGGGCTGGTTGCTCGTTTACGCGCTACCCGGCTCCTGCTCATCGGCAGCAAGGCGCAAACTGTTGAGCAGCACGTTGGCCCCTTTCTCCGCCCACGCGGGCAGAATATTCTCCGCCTCGTTATGGCTAATCCCTTTCTCGCAGGGGATGAAAATCATGCTGGCGGGCGCGACCTTGCTGATATAGCAGGTATCGTGACCGGCACCAGAAACCATGGTCCTGGCGCTGTAGCCCAGTGCTTCTGCCGCTCGCTGGCTGCGCCCCAGGCACCCGGCGTCAAAGGCAATCGGCGCATAATCGAAAATACGCTCGACGTTTGCCGTCACGCCGCGCGCCGCCAGCGCGTCAGCAGCGCCATGAAGAGATTGCTCCATCGCTTCCAGCGCTGCGGTTTGCGGATGGCGAAACTCGACGCTGCACATCACGCGGCCCGGCACCACGTTACGCGATCCCGGGATCACCTGCGCCATACCAATCGTCGCCCGGCCGTCGGGGTTGTGCGCGATGCCGATTTGCTCAACCGCCAGCGCCAGCTCGGCGAAAGCAGTCAACGCATCGCGGCGGCTGCCCATCGGCGTGGTTCCGGCGTGGGCGGAAAAACCCTCCAGCGTGACGTTGAACCAGCGCTGACCCATTGCCGCATGGACGAGGCCGATATCAATGCCTTCTTCTTCCAGAATCGGCCCCTGTTCGATATGTACTTCGTAGCAGGCGTGCAGCGGGAAGGCGGCCGTCGGGCTTTCGCCGCGATAGCCGATAGCCTCCAGCGCCTCGCCGACGCTGATGCCGTCGCGATCTTCACGGGCGAGCGCATAGGCTTCGCTAAACTGTCCGGCCCAGACGCCGGATGCCAGCATTGCCGGGGCAAAGCGCGCCCCTTCTTCGTTGGTCCAGTTCACCAGCACGATATCGCGTTCGGTCTCAACGCCGAGATCGTTTAACTTGCGCAGCGCCTCCAGTCCGGCCAGCACGCCGTAAATCCCGTCATAGCGGCCGCCGAGCGGCTGAGAATCAACGTGCGAACCGGTCAGCACCGGAGCAAGCTGCGAATTTTTACCGGCGCGGCGAATAAACATATTGCCCATGCTATCGACTTCGCAGGAAAAACCGGCTTCCTGCGCCCACTGGCGCAGCAGGTCGCGCGCCTGGCGGTCCTCGTCGCTCAGCGTCAGCCGGGTTACGCCGCCCGCCGGCGTCGCGCCGATAAGGGCCATCTCGTTGAGCGTCGACCACAGACGTTCGCCGTTGACGGTTATCATGGCTGGTCCTTTTTCACGCGATAACGGAAGTCGCAGCACTTTCCACCCTGCATAATGGTGGTGGTGCGGGTCAGCTCCACGTCCGGGGCGTAGCCGACGATAAACTTGTCGTCGCGGGCGCAGGAGAGCAGGTGGCCAATTTCGCCCAGCCCCATTTCGTGGTACATCTCGGCGTAGCGGCAGCGGTTGACGTTGTAGTTATACTGCTGGTCGTCGGCGTCCAGCACCTTGACCTCCAGGGCGTTATCTTTCTCCCACAGATACTGCAGGGCGACAAAGCTCTGGATATCCGCGCCGTTCGGCTCCTGGCTGGCAAACGCTTTTCCCGCCTCAATGGCGGCGTTTTCAATCGCTTCGCCGATAACGGCCTGGGCGCGAGCTTTACCTATCTCGCGCACCAGGATGTCGTAAATCGGCTTGATTATTTCTGCTTCAATTTTGCGGCGGGCGAGAATGCCCAGCTCATTATTATCACTCATCACATTGCCTCACTGCGTTACTTCGTTGTTGCGCCGCCGAGTACGGTTTGCGGCTGCCATTTACCGTCGACGACTTTGTAGACGGTAAAGGTTGGCGATTTCAGGTTGCCCTCTTTATCAAAGGCGATTTGTCCGGTGACCCCGGAATAGCTAATGGCGCGCAGCGCGGGCAGGTAGTCGGCCGGGTCGACGGAGTCGGCTTTTTCCATCGCCGCAACCAGCACGCGGGTGGCGTCATAGGCGAACGGCGCATGCAGCTCGATATGGGTGTGATAGCGCGACTGGTAAGCCTGCTCAAAGGCCTTACCGCCCGGCATCTGTTCGACCGGCAGCCCCGGCTCCAGCGCCACCACGCCGTCGCCCTCTTTCTGCGCCAACTGGAGGAATGTCTGGCTAACGAAGCCGCCCGCGCCCATCAGGGTGGAGTTCATGCCCAGCTGTTTAATGCGGCGAGCCAGCGGAGCAGCCTGGCTATCGACGCCGCCGAAGAAAATCAGGTCGGCGTTTTTGCTGCGGATCGCGGTCAGTACCGCGCTGAAATCGACGGTTTTGTCATCGACGTACTGGCGGTCAACGATTTTGATTCCCTGCGCTTCCAGCGACTTAATAAACTCATCCGCCAGCCCCTGGCCGAAGGCGGTACGGTCATCGATAACCGCAATGCGTTTGGCCTTCAGGGTTTGCACTGCGTACTGACCGGCAAACTGGCCGCCGTCATCATCGTGGCCCATCACGCGAAAGCTGGTGTCGAAGCCCTGTTTGGTATAGGCGTGCCCGGTGGCGACCGGCGCAACCTGGGCGATACCCGCATCGTGGTAAACCCGCGCGGCAGGAATGCTGGTGCCGGTATTCCAGTGACCGACCACGCCCGCGACGCCGCTATCGACCAGACGCTGGGCGACGGCAACGGCGGTTCGCGGGTCCGACTGATCGTCTTCCGATTGCAGCTTGAAGGTTACTGCCTTGCCGCCGATGGTCGGGTGCTGCTTGTTGATATCGTCAATCGCCAGCTGCGCGCCGTTTTCCAGGTCCTTGCCAATACGTGCGGAAGGGCCGGTCAGCGGGCCTGCCAGGCCGATAATGACGGTTTCGCTGGCCGCAGACCACGCGGCGGATGAGGCAAAACCACTGAGCAGAATAGCGGCGCTGAGCGCACTGATTTTTACTGTTTTCATTGTTTTTCCCTGATGCTGGTTGGTGTGTTAAACGGGCATTTCGCCCAAATAAATCTGTGCAATACGGTCATCGGCCAGCAGCGTCTGCGATGGACCGCGCTCGACGATGCTGCCGCTGTCCATCACCCAGGCGCTGTCGGTGGCCTCAAGAGCCAGGCGTGCGTTCTGCTCAATCAGCAGCAGAGCGACGCCGCGCTGGCGCAGGGTGGCGATGACGCGAAAAATGTTTTCGACCATTAGCGGCGCCAGGCCCATCGAGGGTTCGTCGAGGATCAGCAGACGCGGCTGGCTGAGCAGGGCGCGGTTAAGCGCCAGCAGCTGCTGTTCGCCGCCGGAGAGCAGCCCCGCCAGCTGATGCTGGCGTTCGGCGAGGCGCGGAAAGTTTTCGAAAATGGCACGCATCTCCTGTTTGACCGCCGCCGCGTCGCGTCGCAGCCACGCGCCCATTTGCAGGTTTTCCAGCACCGTCATGCGCGCGAAGATGCCGCGACCTTCCGGCACCATCACCAGCCCTTCACGCAGCAGGGATTCGGCCCGGCGTTTGCGTATCGGCTTGCCGTTAAACAGAATGTCGCCGCTAAAGGGTTCCAGCCCGGTAATGGCGCGGACGGTTGAGCTTTTGCCCGCCCCGTTGGCGCCAATCAGCGTGGTCTGCTCACCCTCTTTCACGCTGAAAGAGACGTCGCGCACCGCCTGGATACCGCCGTAATGAACACCTAACTGGTTGACGGTTAATAGATCAGACATGGACATTGCCTCCCAGCCAGGCGGCGATCACCGCCGGATCGCGGCGTACGGTTTCCGGCGTGCCGCTGGTTAACGTTTTGCCATAATCCAGCACCATCAGGCGATCGCAGATCCCCATCACCAGTTTGACGTCGTGCTCAATCATCAGCAGCGTTTTGCCGTCATCGCGAATGCGCAGCAGTAGTTCGCCAAGGGCCATTTTCTCGGCGGCGTTCATCCCGGCAGCCGGTTCATCCAGCGCCAGCAGACGCGGGTCGGTAGCCAGCGCGCGGGCAATTTCCAGACGCCGCTGGTGGCCGTAGGCGAGGTCGCAGGCGCGATAGTGGGCGAACTGCGCGATGCCGGTATAGTCCAGCCAGTGCCACGCCAGCTCGCGGGTCTGCGCCTCTTCGGCGCGAGCGCGTTTATGGCGGGAGAGCGCGGCCCATAGACCGTTGCGGGTGCGCACGTGGCGGCCCACCATCACGTTTTCCAGCACCGACATTTCGTTAAACAACCGCACGTTCTGGAAGGTGCGGGCGATGCCTGCGGCGGTGACTTTCTCAATATTCTTCGGGAAATAGGCTTCCCCGCCGATAGCGAATTCGCCGCTGTCCGCCGGGTAAAGCCCGGTAATCAGGTTAAAACAGGTGGTTTTTCCTGCGCCGTTGGGGCCGATCAGGCCGTAGATTTCACCCTCGTTGATGGTGAGCGACACGTTGTCGACTGCCGTCAGGCCGCCGAAGCGTTTCGTCATATGGCGCACGCTTAGCAGGCTCATGCTTTCGCTCCTTTATGACGTGCGGGCCAGATGCCCTGAGGACGCAGTAGCATCACCCCAACCAGCGCCAGGCCGTAAAACAGCTGGCGCAATATTTCCGGGTCAATCAGCACTTCGCCAAACAGCGCCTGCTGTACCGGCGCGGCCTGGCTACGCAGCAGTTCCGGCAGCGCGGTCAGCAACACCGCGCCGAGGATCACTCCGGGGATATGCCCCATCCCGCCGAGCACCACCATCGCCAGCACCGCAATCGACTCCTGTAGCGTGAAGGATTCCGGCGAAACGAAGCCCTGAAATGCGCCGAACAGCGCGCCCGCCACGCCGCCAAAAGAAGCACCGATAGCGAAAGCCAGCAGCTTGTAGTTACGCAGATTGATCCCCATCGCCCGGGCGACATCTTCATCCTCGCGGATGGCGTGCCAGGCGCGACCGATGCGCGAATGCTGTAGACGCAGGCAGACAAAAATAATCGCCACGATGACCAGCATTAGCAGGTAGTACCACAACCACAGTGCCGGGACTTTAAAACCGAACCAGTGATAGACGCCGCTAAACTTGAGGCCGAACAGATGCAGTGAATCAACCCCGGAGATGCCTTTTGCGCCGTTGGTGATGTTGACCGGACGGTCGAGGTTGCGCATCAGGATGCGGATAATTTCGCCGAAGCCAAGAGTGACAATCGCCAGGTAGTCGCCGCGCAGCTTCAGCGTCGGCGCGCCCAGTACGATACCGCAGCCCGCCGCCACCAGCGCGGCAAGCGGAATAATCACCAGCCACGAGGTGTGCAGGCCGTCCGGAAACCAGCTATTTAAAATCGGGAACACATCCAGCAGGTGCGGCGAGGCCAGCAGCGCCGCCAGATACGCGCCGACGGCGTAGAAGGCGATAAACCCCATATCCAGCAGGCCGGTGTAGCCGACCACGATATTCAGACCCAGCGCCAGCATGATATAGAGCAGGGCGAAGTCGATAACCCGTACCCAGTAGTTGCCGCCAA
Source organism: Klebsiella sp. RHBSTW-00215 (assembly GCF_014103785.1). Lineage (NCBI taxonomy): Bacteria > Pseudomonadati > Pseudomonadota > Gammaproteobacteria > Enterobacterales > Enterobacteriaceae > Klebsiella > Klebsiella sp. RHBSTW-00215. The sequence goes on along the minus strand of NZ_JABXQS010000001.1, from coordinate 3,267,669 downwards.
GCTGGCTGGCGACCATCGGCGCGACCAGCAGCGCGCAGACGAACAGGGTCATCCCGGACCAGAAGCGGCGGGAGACGATGGGCGTATCGAGTTGTGCTGTTGTCATTGTTATCTCCTAGGCCCGATGCGCGACGCGTTCGCCGAGTAAACCGGCAGGGCGGAAAACCAGCACCAGAATCAGCACCATAAAGGCGAAGATATCCTGATAGTTGCTGCCGAAAACGCCGTTGGTCAGGTCGCCGAGATAGCCCGCGCCGAGGGATTCGATAAGCCCCAGCAGCAGGCCGCCGATCATCGCGCCGCGAATATTACCGATGCCGCCGAGCACCGCGGCGGTAAAGGCTTTAATGCCGGGCAGAAATCCCATTGAGAAGCTGGCATTGCCGTAGTTGCTGGCCATCATCACGCCGGCCAGAGCGGCGAATACGCCGCCAATGGCGAAAGTGAGGGCGATAATGGCGTTAGGGTTTACGCCCATCAGCGTGGCGATACGTGGGTTTTCCGCCACCGCGCGCATGCCGCGTCCTAAGCGGGTGTACTCCACCAGCAGCCACAGGCCGAGCATGACCGCCAGGGCCAGCGCGACGGTGACCATGCCGGTAACGGTCACGATCGCCGGAGGATGCGCTTCGCTGCCGTGGGTCACGGCTATCGGGTCCATCGGCAGGATCTGTGGAAACATCAGCGGATTGCGCGACCAGACGATCATCGCCACGGTTTGCAGCAGAACTGAAACGCCGATCCCTGAGATCAACGGCGCCAGGCGCGGCGCGTTGCGCAGGCGACGGTAGGCAAAACGCTCGACCGCCATCGCCAGCAGGGCGCACACCGCCATGGCCAGCAGCAGTGCCAGCCCCAGCTGCGCCAGCGGCGGCAGGCCGGGAAAATGGGCATTAAGCGCGTTCATCCCGGAGAGCGTGGTCAGCGCGCCGACCATCAGAATATCGCCGTGGGCAAAGTTAATAATGCGCAGAATGCCGTACACCATGGTGTAGCCCAGCGCAATCAGGGCGTAAATGCTGCCGAGCATGACCCCGTTGATAATTTGTTGTATGAGTGTGTCCAACTGATTCTTCCGACAAGATGCTCAAATAACAGCTACCATCCAACAAATGAATTAAATTGTAAAATACGCATATATTCTTTCTTATTATAAAAGTGTGGTTAACTATCTTTATGATTTTTAATATAATTAAAGAATGTGCTGGATCTGGTAATGCGCTAAGAAAATCAACATATGAAAAAAACAGAACAATCAGAAGGGCCGGTTAGCTGGTCGGAGAGCACTTTAGTCAACGATCCGCCGCTGCGGGCGGTGCGCGCATTTGAGGCGATTGCGCGGCTGGGTAGCGTGACCCTGGCGGCGCAGGAGCTGGCGATTTCACCCTCGGCGGTAAGCCATCAGCTGAAGGTACTGGAAGGTTATTTGCAGATCCCGCTCACCGAACGCCAGGGGCGGCGGCTGACTCTCAGCCAGCAGGGGCGGGAGTATTATCGCTCGATCCGCGCGGCGTTTAACGTGCTGCGCCAGGCCACTGAGCATCTGGTCGATCAGGTGCAAACCCAGCAGGTGACGATCAGCCTGATCCCGCTGTTTGGCATGGGCTGGTTTATTCCCCGTCTGCCGTCGTTCGTGCATGCCAATCCGAACACTGAAATCAACGTGGTTTACGCCAACCACCGTAACTACCTTAGCGACGCCTCCGATATGTCGATCCGCTTTGGCAACGGCCACTGGGTGGGTTATCAGAGCGAAAAGCTGATTTCCGGCAGAATGGTGCCGGTATGCAGCCAGGCCTTTTTGCGCCTGCATGGGCATATTGATACCCCGGAGCAGCTATTGCAGATGCCGCTGCTGCACGACGAGGAGCGCACGACCTGGAACCAGTGGTTTGTGCAGCAGGGGGTAAAGCGTCCACCGCGCTCGACGGGGCCATTATTTGAGGATGGCCTGCTGACTCTGGCCGGCGTACAGGCTGGATTGGGCTGCGCTCTGATGCGCGAGCCGCTGATCGCCCCCTATCTGAAGAGCGGCGAGCTGGTGAAAATCTTCGATTCGGCGATAGATGATGGCCGGGATTACTACCTCTGCGTGCGTCAGGATAGCGATATGACGCCAAACGCTAAGCTATTGCAGAGCTGGCTGCGTCAGCAGGCTCTCGGTTGATATTTACTTAAGAATTTACTCAATCAAGATCACATTTTTACCCGCTGGTGATTGAAATACAGCAAAGCCGCTTAGATAATCCGCCGAAATAACCCATTTTTATGATGGCGTGCTACTGCGAAAGCAGGCAAGACCAAAATAGAAATGCTCTCCCGCCAAGGGGAGCGTCTCTGTTTTGGTCTTTTTTTTTGCCCCAACACCAGGGAACACTATGAACTATAACGAAACAGCAGACAAAATCCTCCACGCGGTGGGCGGTGCGGAGAATATCCGAATGCTCACCCATTGCGCGACCCGCTTGCGTATGGAGTTCAACGACCGCGCAAAGGTTAACGATGCGCAGATTGGCACTATCCCCGGCGTGATAAGCGTGGTGGAGAAGGGCGGCCAGTTCCAGATTGTGATTGGCAATGAGGTGCAGCAGGTTTATCGCCTGCTTAATAAGGCGCTGCCGGAGAAGAAAAGTCCGGCAAGCGGCGACAAAAACGCCAAACCGACCGGCATTTTCGCACGCATTATCAGCGTTATTTCGACCACCTTCACCCCGGTGATCCCGGCGATTACCGGCGCGGGGATGATCAAGGCGCTGCTGGCCATTCTTAAGCTAACCGGCGTGATTAGCGAAACCAGTTCGACGTATCAGCTGCTCAACATTATTGCCGATGCCGCGTTCTTCTTCCTGCCGGTACTGCTGGCTTACGGGGCGTCGCTGAAGTTCGAATGTAACCCCATTCTGGCGATGACCCTTGCGGGCGTGCTGCTGCACCCGGGCATCGGCCAGATGATGGCTGCCGGTAAAGCGGTCGATTTTGCCGGCATCAACGTTCTGCTTTCCGATTACGCCGGATCGGTGCTGCCGATTATTCTGACGGTGTGGCTGATGTCGTGGGTAGAGCGCTTTGCCGAAAAGGTCTCACCCTCGATTATCAAATTCTTCGTTAAGCCAATGCTGATTCTGTTGATCACCGCGCCGTTGGCGCTGGTGGTTGTCGGCCCGGCGGGCATTTTGCTTAACGATCTGGTCGCCGCAGGCGCGGGCGCAATCGACCGCCACGCCAGCTGGTTGATCCCGATGCTGATGGGAACCCTGCAACCCTTCCTGATTATTACCGGCACCGCCTGGGCGATGACGCCAATCGCCACCGGACAGCTGAGTAAAAGCGGTTACGAGATGATTAACGGACCGGGGATGCTGGCGTCAAACGTGGCGATGGGCGCGGCGACGCTGTGCGTGGCGCTGAAAACCAAAAATAGCAACCTGCGCCAGTTGGCTTCGTCATCGGGTTTTACCGCGCTGCTGGGGATCACCGAACCGGCGCTGTACGGGGTGCTACTCAAGTTCCGCCGCGTGCTGATTGCCGCGATGATCGGCGGCGGCTGCGCCGGGGTTTATGCCGGGGTGAGCGGGCTGGTGCGCTACGCGTTTGTCTCTCCAGGCCTCGCGGCGCTGCCGGCGTTTATTGGCGAAAACCCGATGAACATCGTCCATGCGCTGGTGACCTGCGCGATTTCTATCGTGGTGACCTTTACCCTGACCTGGTTTATCGCCTTTAAAGATACGCCTGAGGATCAAGAAGAGGTCAGCGAGGCGCCGCAGCCTGTGGTTAGCCCGAAAAGTGAGGGTGAGATTGAAGTGCTCAGCCCGCTGCGCGGCCAGGTGGTGGCGTTGAGTGAAGTGAATGATGATGTCTTTTCCGGCGGTCTGCTGGGTGAGGGCCTGGCGATTCGTCCACAGGAAGGGGTACTGCGCGCGCCGTTTAGCGGCACGGTGATGATGTTCCTGCCATCGTGTCACGCGGTGGGTCTGCAAAGCGAAAGCGGGCTTGAGCTGCTAATCCATATTGGTATCGACACGGTTAATCTTAACGGCCAGCACTTTAGCTCCGTGCTGAAAGTGGGCGATAAGGTGGAAGCCGGGCAGGAACTGATCCGCTTTGATATTCCCGCTATCGAACAGGCCGGGTATGACCTGATTACTCCGGTGATTGTGGTCAACGGTGACGAGCAGCACTCACTGCGCCTGACCGCCGCCGCGCAGGTCGACTACGGCGAACAGCTGATGGTGCAATCCACTAAGGAGGCGCAGGCATGATTTATCAAAACAAAGCGCAGTTCCCGGACGGTTTTTTGTGGGGGGCGTCCACCTCAGCCTATCAGGTCGAGGGCGCGTGGAATGAAGACGGTAAAGGACCGTCAGTGGTTGATATGCTCAGCCACCCGCCGGGAACGGCGGACTTTCGTATCGCCAGCGACCACTATCATCGTGTAGAAGAGGACGTCGCGCTGATGGCGCAAATGGGGCTGAAGGCCTATCGCTTTTCGGTGGCCTGGTCGCGGGTCATCCCGGACGGCGACGGCGCGGTGAATTCAGCCGGGCTGGCCTTTTATCATCGCCTGATTGACGCCCTGACGCGCCACGGCATTACGCCGATTGTCACTCTGTACCACTTCGACCTGCCCTGGGCGCTGGAGCTAAAAGGCGGCTGGCTAAACCGCAAAACCGGGGAGGCGTTTGTGCGCTATGCCCGGCTGCTGTTCAGCGAGTTTGCCGATAAAGTCCCGCTGTGGCTGACGATTAACGAGCAGAACACCATGATCCTGCACCCTGGCGCGATTGGTGTGCCTGCGGATCGTGAGCTGCCGGACAAGAAAGCGCTGTACCAGCAGAATCACCATATGATGCTGGCCCAGGCGCAGATCTTTGCCCTTTGCCACCGCGAGTTTCCCGGGCTGCGCATCGGCCCGGCGATAAACACCACTTCGATGTACGCCGAAAGCTGCAAACCGGAAGATGCCATCGCCGCGCATAACTGGGAAACGCTGCGCTGCTGGAGCTTTTTGGATGTGGCGGTGCATGGCCGCTACAACGCCTTAGCGTGGTCGTATTTACAGGATCGCGGCCTCGCGCCGGAAATGCAGCCAGAAGATGCGTTGATTTTGCAGCAGGGGCGGCCGGATTTTATCGCCATTAACTACTACTCCACCGCGACGATTGCCGCCAGTCGGGGCGACGGCGCGGACGTTGCGCCGCGCGCGGGTGATCAGCAAATTATGCTGGGCGAAGAGGGGGTTTATCGGCCTGCGGAAAATCCTTGGGTGGGTAAAACCCCTTACGGCTGGGTGGTCGACCCGGTGGGGCTACGCCTGACGCTGCGCAAAGTGTGCGAGCGCTACGGCCTGCCGATTCTGATCAGCGAAAACGGCATGGGCGCGCCGGATAAGCTGGAGCATGATGGGACGGTGAATGATGATTATCGTATCGCGTTCTTACAGGCGCATATTGAACAAATGCGCCTGGCGATTGCCGATGGCGTCGAGCTGATGGGCTACTGCCCGTGGGCGGCGATTGACGTGGTCAGCACGCATCAGGGCTACGCCAAGCGCTACGGTTTTATCTACGTCGATCGAGGCGAGGACGACCTGAAGAGTCTGCAAAGGATCCGCAAACGCAGCTTCTGGTGGTATAAGGATGTCATTACGCAAAACGGTAACCACGACGAGTCTCTGTGATGATTGTTCAAAAGGTGCTCAATAATAGCCTGGTGCTCTCCATGGATGACGATAACCGGGAGGTTATCGTCATGGGAAAAGGTATTGGCTTCAACAGCCGACCGGGGGATGAGATTGCCCCGCAGATGATAGAGAAGCTGTTTGTGACCCAGACGCTCGGCGTGCGCAGCGGTTATCTTGAAGCGCTCTCCACCATTCCGGATGAGGTCATCGAAATGGCGGCGATGATTATTTCCCGCGCCAATATGCAGCTTGCCAGTAAGGTTCGCGAGCAGATTTTCTTTACCCTCGCCGACCACCTGACGTTTGCTATTGAACGCAGTCGCAAAGGGATCGCCATTCAAAACCGCCTGCTGCCGGAAGTCAGGCGTTTTTACCCACAGCAGTTTCGCGTCGCCAGCGAAGCGGTGACGATAATTCGCCAGCAGTACGGGATTGAGCTGCCGGAAGAGGAAGCCGGGAATATCGCATTTCATCTGGTGAACGGCCAGAGCGAGGGCGACGACGTGGCGCAGACCATGCAGTCGGTGAAAATGCTGAAGGATATTTTTAATCTTGTGCAGTACCACTTTAAGCAGCAGATAGACACCGAATCGATTAACTACTCGCGCTTTCTGGTCCATATGCAGTTCTTCCTCCAGCGTTTGCAAGAGGGGGAGCTGGACGGCGCGCGGGACAGTTTTCTGCTGGTGCAGGTGATTAAGGAGTATCCGGAAGCCTACCGCTGCGCGCTGCTGATCCGCGATTACGTTAAGGCCCAGCTCGATATCACCCTCGGCGGCAACGAACTGCTATGGCTCACCGTGCACCTGGTGCGAATCAGCGGGCTGGATGCGTGAGTGTTTTCTATTCTGGGGATAAAAGTGCGCGTTTCCCCAATTCGCCTGAGCATATTATCGGTTTTGTAGGCCGGGTAAGGCGTCAGCCGCCACCCGGCAAAAATCCGGGCACGGTGTCTAAAACGGGTATCCGATGCCGCGTTATTTCAACGATGACGAAACTGCAGCGCTGCGGGCAGGTAGCGCTGTAGGGGCTCTGGCGTGTTGCCGTCAATCAACTGGCTTATCAGGTCGTAGCAGTGCCAGGCCAGCTGGCGGTTGTCCTGCTGTACGGTATCAATACGCAGCGACAGCGAATCGTAGAGATAGTGATCGTCGAAGCTCGCCAGATGGATGTCTGAATCCAGCAAATGGTGCTGGCTCATGTAGCGCAGTACCCCTTCCAGTAGCCCGCAGGCTGCAGTAAACAGCGCCTTTGGCGGCCGGCCGAGACGCGCGCAGAGGGCAGCGAACATCTCATAGCCGGAGCTGGGATGATAGTTGCCGTTGATCACCCATTCCGGAGGCAGTTCGATACCCGCCTGGGCCAGGCCCTGAGTGAATCCCGCCAGACGGTCGCGTGATGGCGACAGGCGAGGCTGACCGCCTAAAAACCAGAACTCATCGCTATGCGACGGCGCGATACGAGAAATCAGCTCTGCCGTCGGGGTAATTGAATCGGTCATCACCAGCGGCAGGCCGCTTTCATTAGGGCAGCGGTCAAACAGCACCACCGGCAGCTGCTCGCTGAGCTTCAGATAGTCGGCATCGTTATGCATGCAGGAGGCAACGATCAGCCCGTCGACCTGACGGGCAATCATATTGTTCACCACCATGCTCTCCTGACCGGGATTTTCGTCGGTACAAGAAATAAGCAGCTGGACGCCCGCCTCGCGGCACAGCATCTCAAGCTCATGGGAAAAGACCGCAAAGCCGTAGTTGGTGATCTCCGGCACCACCAGTCCGATGGTGTGGCTACGGTTATCGCGCAGCGAGCGGGCATGAATGCTCGGCTGATAGTGCTGCTCGCGGGCAATCGCCTGCACGCGCTCGCGCGTTTCCTGCGCCACGCGCAGCTCTTTGCCACGCCCGTTCAGCACCAGGCTGGCGGTCGCTTTGGAAACGCCCGCCAGTTCGGCGATATCTTTAATGGTAACGCGTTTGGTTTTCATCACGACGCCATGAGCCTGAAAGCAAAACGCTTATTCTATCATGCATGTGCGCAGCGACCAGTAACAGAATGCGCCCGGCTTGCTGCCCGTGAAAGTCAGCAGCGCCGGATAAGTCGGGAAGTAGCGACTGCTCATCACCCCTTCGCCGTCATTGATGAAAATTTCCACGCTCGACTGGTCGATGAAAATTCGCAGTGAGCGCACCTCGCCGCGCCAGTAGCGATAGTGCGTTTCATCGCTGGCAAGGCTGCGTCGCGCCAGACGGATCCCGCGGGTATCGCGCTCAAGCGTCAACGCGCCGCCGAAATCGACGCTTAACGCGTCGTCGCTTGCGGTTTCGAGGCTGATTTCCATCGGCGTCAGCGGCAGAGGGCTGTCCTGCCAGCCGTGCGCTTCGCCGCGCAGGGCGGTGAGTTCACGCAGTGGGCGCTGATAGAGCTTGCCGTCGACAAACTCCAGTTCGCGCAGGCAGGTCATCTGATGGATCCAGCCGTTAGCCAGCGTCGGCTGGCGCATCTCTTCGCCGTCCGGCACGCCCATCCAGCCGACCAGCAGGCGGCGGCCATCGCTGGTCTGCATGGTTTGCGGGGCGTAAAACTCGAATCCGGCGTCCAGCTCGTGAAGTTCGCCGTGTTTGAAAGCGGCGCGGCCGTAGTCGAAATCACCCGCCATCCACACTGCCGGGTAGGTGTTAAGAAAGCGCGTTTCCTCGCGGGGGATGCCCTGCGGGCAGCAAATTAGAATATGCTGGTCGCCGAGCGGGAACAGGTCCGGGCACTCCCACATATAGCCCGCGTCGTGCAGGTCATTGATGCCGTAACCGGCAATTTCGCCCTCGCTCGTCCACTCATGGAGATTTGCGGAGCTGAACAGCAGCACCTTACCGCGCTTTTGCCGATCCTGCGCGCCCAGCACCATGTACCAGCGGCCTTCATGCTGCCAGACTTTCGGGTCGCGTACGTGGCCGGTGTAGCCCTCCGGCAGAGGTAATACCGGGCCGAGCTTAGTGAAAGTGCCGTCGGCGTTTTCCGTCGCCAGGCACTGCCAGGCGGTTCGGCTACCATCATCGAATTTGACGTTGCCGGTGTAGCACAGCGTTAGCGTGCCGTCATTATCCACCGCGCTGCCGGAGTAGCAGCCGTTGCGGTCGTACTCTTCGTCCGGCATCAGGGCGATCGGTTCATGCTGCCAGTGCAGCAGATCGGCAGAACTCCAGTGCGCCCAGCACTTGAACTTATGATCACAGGCGAGCGGGTTCCACTGATAAAACAGATGATAGCGCCCGGCAAACTCAACAAAGCCGTTAGGGTCGTTCATCAGCCCGGTTACCGGCGCATGGTGCCAGCGGGGATAGTGGTTATCGGCCAGCGCGCGCGGCTGGCCCTGCATAACGGCCTGCAAAATCGCAGGCAGGCGTGATGGAAGTGACATTATTCAGCGTCCGTGTTGTATTTCAGTACCAGCGAGACGACAAAGGCAACGCCAAAGGCGATAACCATCCCGATAATATAGTTCAGCAGCGAGCTGGCCTGCACGATAGCCATGCCGGGGATTGCCGTCAGGCCTACCGCGGTCATATAGACATGCATGGATACCACCCACGCGCCGCCCGCCGCGCCACCGATAAGCGCCGCGATAAACGGTTTCACAAAGCGTAGGTTAATACCAAAAATCGCCGCTTCAGTGATGCCCAGCATGGCGGAAAACGCCGACGGTAGAGTAATGGCTTTAATTTTGGCGTCTTTGGTTTTAAACCATACCGCCAGACAAGCACCGCCCTGAGCGACGTTGGCCATCGCCCAAATCGGCAGCAGGAAGTTGACGCCGATGGACGGATTGCCCAGCAGCCCGGCTTCGATGGCGTGGAAGCTGTGGTGAATCCCGGTAATGACGATAACCGAGTAGAGGCCGCCAAACAGCAGTCCGGCCAGCCAACCGGCGTGAGTAATCAGGGTGCTAAGGATAAACGAAATTCCGTCGCCGAGGGCGCGACCGGCCGGGCCGATAATCAGCAGGGCGATAAAACCGGAAATAATCACCGTCAGGAACGGTGTGAGGATCAGATCCAACGCGTCGGGGATCACACGACGCAGCTGCTTCTCAACGATGCTCATAAACCACACCGCCAGCAGCACCGGGAACACCGTGCCCTGGTAGCCGATCATCGCAATCTCAAGGCCGAAGAAGTTCATGCTGTGGAAACCTGCGGCCACGCCCCAGGCATTGGTGAGAGCCGGGTGGGTCAGTATGCCGCCGAGCGTCGCACCGAGATAAGGGTTACCGCCGAATTCGCGGGCGGCGGTGAAGCCAATCAGGATCGGCAGAATAATAAATGCCGCCGAGCTGCACATATCCAGAATGATGTAGATGGCGTTGCTCGGGTCGACCCAGCCGTAGGTTTTGACCATCCCAAGCAGGCCCATCAACAGGCCGGAGGCGACGATAGCCGGGATAATCGGCACGAAGATGTTTGATAACAGACGGGCGATACGCTGGAAAGGATTAAGCTTTTTCGCTGCGATGTCGGCGGCTTCCGATTTGCTGGATTCACCAATCCCTGCCGCCTGAATAAAGGCAGCGTAGACTTTATTCACCACCCCGGTGCCGAAAATAATCTGCATCTGCCCGGCGTTACGGAAACAGCCTTTAACCCCTTCAATTTTGCCGATGGCCTGCTGATCGGCCAGCGAATCATCGACCAGCACCAGGCGCAGACGCGTGGCGCAGTGCGCGGCGCTGGCGATATTTTCCTTGCCTCCCAGAAGCGGAAGCAGCGAGCGGGAAATCTGTTCAAAATCCATAATACCCTCTGAATGCGTAATAATTTTCGTATTGTCGCCCCGTGTTTACGGGGGCGCAGTCTCTGCGTCGTTATTGTGTCCGGGGCTTGTCGCCCCGGAGATATCTGTCGTCAGGTACTAACCGTCAGAACCAGGTTTCCATCTGGATACCAAAATTCCACTCGCCGCCCGCGTTGAAACCGCTGCTGCCGAAGGCGTCGTCGCTGGCGTAGTTATCCAGTTTTTTGCTCCAGTCCATCCAGGTCGCGAACAGGCGCAGCTCGGGACGGTTGAAGAAATCGCCGATGTCGCCGACTTTAAACGTTGGGGCGAAGGTGAGTTTATAGAAACTGCCGTTCACCGCGTTGCGATCTTTGTAGCCTTCGGGATGCAGATCCATGTATTGGTAGCTGCCTTCGTAAGCGAGGGCGAAGTTCTGGGTGATCTCCTGGATCAGGCGCATGTTGAAGGTGACCCACTCGTAGCTATCGCCTTTGGCATAGCGGTCTTTGCTGCTTTGCGCCAACACCGCTGGGGCGAGGTGCCAGCGCTCGCTAAGCGGCGTGGTGCCGTAGGTGGCGAAACGCCAGGTATTGGCGTCTGAGAGTAGCGCGCCATCCGAGCCGATACCTTTGACTTCTGCGCCCAGACCGTGACCGTAGAGCAGGGCGGTTTTGCTGCTGCCTTCACGCAGGCCGTAGAAGCTGTCGTTATGCAGGCCAACCAGCGCGTGGACGCCATTGTTAGCGGCGTCAGTCTGAATGGTATCGCCGTTGGCATCTTTACGGTCGTCGTTATCTTTCGCCCGCAGGCCGCTGACCATCACCTGCACCGGGCCGATAAAGTGGTTCATGCTCAGAATGTAGTTCTGCACATTGTTATCAATGTCTTCCAGATCGCCGAAGTTACGCCCGTAAAGGGAGAAGTTGCTGCGAATGCTGTCGTTCCACTTCACGTCGTAGATACCGCCGCCGGTGCCCGCGAGGAACACCACGTCGGAATCGAGCCAGTGGATATCAAAGTTGTCGCGGTCAAAGCGTTTACCTGCCCATAGCGTGGAGCCTTTAAATGGCCCTTCGAAGCTCGGTAAGCTGCCAAGTTCAGCGAACGCCTGACGAATATTCAGGTCGCTGGAGTCGGCCGACCAGTCGTTATAGGTTTTTTGTCCATCCGCCAGCATCGCTTTAAAGCGGGTGGTCGCGCCGTTATCCAGCGTCTGTTTATGTTCAAGGTTCAACTCGACGTAGGTGTCGGCTTCGTTGCCTAAGCGACCGATGGCACCGCCGGTTTCCCCGGCTGGCGTCAGGTAGGGGCCGCTTTTGCTGCTGGATGCCGCATCGTTCATCAACAGGCCGGAGCGGGCGTAGCCGTGGAACTCAAAGCCGCTTTTCTCGTCGGCTTTCTTCTCCAGTTTGGCGGTTCGCTGAGCCACTTCCTGGGTGCTGTCCTGGGTTTTTTGCTGCTGTGTCGTGAGCTGCTGGACTTTTTTCTCCGCCGACTCGGCGCGATTTTCTGCCGTTTGCGCTCTGTTTTCCGCTTCCTGCAGGCGTTTTTCCATTGCGATCAAGCGGGCTTCGATACTGCTGAGGTCCGTTTGCGCATGGGCTGAGGCGGCGCCGGTTAGCAAAGCGATAAGAACCGCGAGTGTGCTTTTTCTATACATGCTGGTTGCATCCCAAAAGGAAAATTGAAAATAGTGTGTTTGCTAAACCGGTTTAGGTGCTATGTTAAACACGACCTTTAACATTTTGAAATGGAATTTGCTAAACCGGTTTAATAATTGTGATGGATGCAACAAAGTGGGCCGCGCTGGGCGGCCTAAAGGATCAAAACTGGCGATTAAGATCGTGCTGATAAGGCAACGCGGTCATCGCGCCTTTCGCCGTTGTTGCCAGTGCGCCACAGGTTTGTGCCAGGGTGAGCGTGGGTTCCAGCTCGCCAATATCCGTCGGCATTCCGTTGGCGGCAAGGCTAGCAAGCAGTCCGGCAACAAAAGCATCGCCCGCGCCGGTGGTATCTACGCTCACGACAGGTTTGGCGTTGAAGTGGATGAACTGTTGCTGGAATGCGGCGAGTACGCCTGCTTTGCCCTGAGTCACAAGCAGGAGTTCAGGTTGATATCGCTCGACGACGTTGGCGATCCCCTGCGCTAAATCATCACTACCACTGATAAATACCAGCTCTTCTTCGGAGAGCTTCACCACGTTTGCCAGCCGCAGGGCGCGATCGAGGCAGGCGTGCAGCAGGCCCTGATCCTGCCAGAGGTCCGGGCGGATATTGGGGTCAAAGCTCACCCGGCCGCCGGCAAGTTTGATCTTCTCCATCGCCGCGAAGGTGGTGCTGCGGCTGGGTTCGGCGCTCAGCGCGATGGAACAGACGTGTAGCCACTGTCTGGCGGCAAACTGCGGGAGATCTGCTTCCTCCAGGAACAGATCCGCGCTGGGGCGTACCATGAAGGTGAAGGTTCGCTCGCCCTGGTCGTCAAGGTCGACGACTACGGTGGAGGTGCGGTGCTGGCCATCGAGGCGCATATGGCTAATGTCGACCTGCTCCTGTTGCAGGGTATGGCGCATAAAGCGGCCAAACGGATCGTCGCCGACGCGCCCGATAAAGCCGCTGTTGCCGCCAAGGCGAGCGATACCCACCGCCACGTTAGCCGGCGCGCCGCCGGGACACTGCAGCAGGCGGCCCTCGCTTTCCGGCAGCAGGTCGACTACCGCATCTCCCAGAACCCAAACTTTTGCATTCATGCTGAAAATTCTCCATAGCTAAACTTAGTTAAACCGGTTTAGCTTATTAAAACATAGCAACAGAATGAGGGGAACGTCACATACGGAAAAGTGCGAGCCAGGGCATGAAAACGAGATCGCGCTCGCAGAAGAGTGACGATCCGGGAAGTCTGGCGGTTTTCTCAGTGATGTTGCGCTGGTCGGGATATATGACCCCGGATACTTTCCCTGCTTGTGCTGCGCTACGGGGTTTCAGCCGTCAGGGGTAATTAACTTATCAGCCATGATTTCATCCAGCGTTTCGGCTAATACCAGCGTGTCGAAATAGCCTTTGGGCAGAAAGTTATAATTTGCCTGTAAGGCTTTAGGCTCTCGCGAATAAGAAGGAATATTCGCCACTTCGATTTTGATCCGTTGACTGGGGAGATCCTGACGTTGTGGCGCAGTAATAATAGAAACCTGCCATTTATCCACTTTCAGGCCTGCGTATTCAGGATCGTCCTTTAAATCTGCCGGTTCTTTAACGGAGACATCAAAACCATAGCGATCGCCAATATAGTTCTCCAGACAGGTTTTCATTGCCAGTAGTTGTTTACTGTTGAAATTGACACCACCGGAGAAATCTAAATTTTCGCTAAAGGTTAGAGAGAGAAATGGCTGCCGCTCAGATTGATACAGAAAAATTAAGTGATGATTATGGTGGCAATAATCTTTAGTTAGTTATCATAAAATCACATATAACGAAGATCCTTGATAATGCCAAGGTATTGCATTGGTTGATGGATAATAACCCGGAATATCTCTCTCAATTGAAAAAGTTATCGGAAATACGCTCTCTTTGAATTCAATAGTCCACGGTAGGCTGCCAGCCTTAAAAAGCGGGTGAACAAAGGGCATATGGACGCTCTCAGTTGCATGGGGTTCCTCAGAGGAATGACATGCCGGTAAGAGATGTGGATACCATTTATGCACCTTAAAACATGCAATTTTCAGTTTACGCCTGTTTTAAGGTGCATGAATAGTGATATACGAACGGCTATCAGATTTTTAGGTTGAATTTTGCTCAGGTGCACCTAAAATATAGCATAGTAATGTTAATGATTGTTTTAAGGTGCAAAGTGAAGCGATCGCAGCAAGAATTACTCTCTTCAGAACAACATCTCCAGCTAGTTACGTTGGGGCGAACGCTGGCGCGTAGTCGAGTTGCCCGCAAAATGCTTCAGTCAGAAGTTGCCATACGTGCAAATCTGAGTCGTAACACGGTGAGCCGCATTGAAAATGGCGATGCAGGTGTTGCAATAGGCCAAATCCTGCGTTACCTCAGCGTTATCCGCCCTGGCGCGACGTTGGCGGACGTGCTGACTAAAAAAGATAACGTGGTTGATGCTCAGGAAATCGCGAGTCGGCCTCGCCGTGCAAGGCCACTCAGTAACAAGGAACTGGAAGAGTATGATTTCTGAACAGACGTTAATGGTGCATGCGTTTTTGCCGGGAGCAACTCAGCCTGTTCCTGCCGGTAAATTGCAGTTGCAGGAAGAAGGTATTGAGCTTCGGGCATCGCGCTTTGTCTATGGCCTGAAGTACCTGAAACGCAATGGGGCAATTGAAATCGATCCCGTCGGGCTGGGGATGCTACAAGGGCAGCAGGTGGCCGGACAGGCGTTGTTTGCGCAAGAGTCAGCGTTGTTTGGCGGGATCCGTGATGCCGCGCCTGATGCATGGGGTCGCCGCGTCATTGAAGCCAAAAAGCGGGTTCCGGCGAACGCATTACCGGAGTCAGTGTATCTTCTTGAAGCTGGGCCAAACCGGACCGGGGCATTAGATATCACTCCCGATGGTGAACCGGCCAGAGAGTTAGCGGCTTCGACGGATATCAAATCACTCGGATATCTGTTAGATGCTGCCGAGAGGATCGAGAATGGTTTACCTTTGCCCGCGAATCTGCACGGGATATTTGATGCGGGATCCAGCATGGGAGGAATGCGCCCAAAAGCGACCGTGGTGATTGAGGATGGTAGCCACTGGCTGGCGAAGTTCTCTTCCCGTAGCGACCGGGGTTTTTGTTACCCGGCAATTGAACATGCAACCTTAAGACTAGCGCATGCAGCAGGGCTCCATGTTCCTGAGACGCGCCTCGAAGAGATCGGCACGGGACGCTTCGCGATGCTGATTAAGCGTTTTGACCGTGTGGGGGCAGGAGATACCACCGGGCGACGCCATTTTGTGTCTGCACTGACCCTAATGAACATCCATGAGATGGCATCGATAGAAAGCAGCTATGCTGAACTGGCAGATGCCATGCGCCGCCATCTTGCTGCGGCCAGCCTCGCTGATGATTTGAAAGAACTTTACCGCCGTATGGTCTTCAATATTTTAGTCAACAATGACGATGACCATTTACGCAATCATGGCTTTGTCCTGATGGAGTCAACAGAGCAAACGCCTGTCAGAGGGGCGCAAGAGCCTCAACGCGCCGTCAATCTCGCATGGCGTATTAGCCCCTTATACGATGTCGTTCCTCGTCCCGTTCATTCCCTCCATCGTCGTCTGCACCTTGGCGTAGGCGCGTTGGGTAAAGAAGCCACGCTGGTTAATGCGCTTTCGTGGTGTGAGCGTTTTGGTTTAAACCGGGTAGATGCCATTGCGGAAATTGACAGTATCTGGCGCGTAGTCAGGGAATGGCGTAATCATTTTGAGGAGCACGGCGTGGCAGGAAATGACATTGATGCTGTCAGCTCCGCATTTTTGCATGCGCGTTATCTGGGAGGGGATGAGGCAGGGATCTGCTGAAATATCCTTTCACTCCAGAAACGCATAACAACATAGAGTTTGATTATTTTGCGATATGTCGCCTTTCAATCGACACATCACAAAAAATATAAACCTCTGATTACGACAGACAGGCAAACTCAAATCTATTCAATCAGTTTAAGCGGAACGTGTAACATAGGCGCAAAGCTAAATAATACTCGTCGTATACCCGTCATACTTCAAGTTGCAGATGCGTTGGCTACGTTCGCTCACCCCAGTCACTTACTTTAGTAAGTTCCCGGGGATTCACTCACTTGCCGCCTTCCTGCAACTCGAATTATTTAGGGTATATATCGCTCTCAGGCAGTAGCCGCTGCATGGCTCGGAGCGCAACAAAATGATAAAACAGGGAATATGATGAAATTTACCGAAGATACCCGCGTTAAAATCCCCGTCCTGCTGCATTTGATAAGGCTGGGTTACAGCTACCTGTCGCTCAAAACACAAACGTGGGACAAAGAAACCAACATACCGGTGCAACCCTCTGCAAACACCGGGTCGCGGCAACAGCGACCTAAACGCCTGCCACCAGCCCATCGATAATCACCTGCATCACTCCTTGAGAACAAGGCTCGATACGCCCGCGCACGCCGTAAACGGCGGCCAGGGTCTGCGGAGTAATGACCTCGGCTGGCGCACCATCCCCAAGTAGCTGCCCCTCTTTCAGCATCAACACATGATCCGCGTGGCGCAAGGCGATATTGATATCGTGGACCACCACCAAAGTAATGATATTGCGCTTTTGCGTCTCTTTGCGTACCAGATCCATCACGTGGAACTGGTAGTTTAAATCCAGCGCGCTAAGCGGCTCGTCCAGCAGCAGCAGGGAAGGCTGACGAATAAGCGATTGCGCCAGGCCGACAAGCTGCTTCTGGCCGCCAGAAAGCTGATCGAGGTAGCTCAGCGCCAGATGCTCAATACCTAGCTGGCGCAGCAGAGACATCACCTGCGACTGGTTTTTCGGATTGTGCAGTCCTCCGGCTGCGCGCTGGGCGACGATAATCGACTCCAGTACGTGCAAATGCACGCCTGCGGGCAGCGTTTGGGGCAGATAGACCACTTTTTCCGCGCGGCGAGCAAAGGGCAGCGCCAGCAGGTTCTCGCCATCAAGCGACAGTTCGCCGCTGCTCGGTCCCAGCCCGGCCATCGCCCGCATCAGCGTGGATTTTCCGCTGCCGTTGGGGCCGAGCAGCGCGGTAATTTTGCCGCGCGGTAGCTGCGGTACGGTCAGATCGTGAATCACCTGACGTTTGGGATAGCCGGCGCTGAAATGGGACAGCGCCAGCCCGGATAAAAGATGGCTCATACGTGCCCCCGGTGGCGCAAAATGATGCTCAGGAAGAAAGGGACTCCCACCAGGGAGGTTACAATACCGACCGGAATAATCGCGCCGGGGATGAGATTTTTTGAGGCAACCGAGGCCAGCGACAGCACCAGCGCACCGATAAGCGCGCTGGCCGGGAGATAAAAACGGTGATCTTCCCCGAAAATCAGCCTGGCGATATGCGGAGCCACAAGGCCGATAAAGCCGATTGGGCCAACAAATGCTACCGAAATTGCCGACAGAATGCTGATGCGCAGCAGCGTCGTCAGGCGCAGTCGGCGCACGTTGATACCAAAGCTGATCGCCCTGTCTTCACCGAGGCGCAGTGCGGTCAGCTTCCACGAACTGAGCATTGATAGCGGCATCACCACCGCCAGCACGGCCAGCAAAATCCCCACTTTTTGCCAGGAGGCACGGTCAATACTGCCCATGGTCCAGAATACCAGCCCCTGGAGAGTATCTTCGTTGGCGACAAACTGCAGCATCGACACCAGCGCATTAAAGGTAAATACCAGCGCGATACCAAACAGAATGACTCCGGAGGTGGCGACCTGCGTCCAGCGCGTAATGCCGTCCAGCAGCAGCGCCGCCAGCAGAGCAAAGATAAAGGCATTGGCCGAGATAAACCACTGGTCAGGAATGCCGGGGATACCGATTCCCAACACAATCGCCAGCGCTGCGCCAAATGCCGCCGCCGACGAGACGCCTAGGGAAGGTGCGAACAAGTCCCTGATATGAGATCATGTTTGTCATCTGGAGCCATGGAACAGGGTTCATCATGAGTCATCAACTTACCTTCGCCGACAGTGAATTCAGCAGTAAGCGCCGTCAGACCAGAAAAGAGATTTTCTTGTCCCGTATGGAGCAGATTCTGCCATGGCAAAACATGGTGGAAGTCATCGAGCCGTTTTACCCCAAGGCTGGTAATGGCCGGCGACCTTATCCGCTGGAAACCATGCTACGCATTCACTGCATGCAGCATTGGTACAACCTGAGCGATGGCGCGATGGAAGATGCTCTGTACGAAATCGCCTCCATGCGTCGGTTTGCCCGGTTATCCCTGGATAGCGCCTTGCCTGACCGCACCACCATCATGAATTTCCGCCACCTGCTGGAGCAGCATCAACTGGCCCGCCAATTGTTCAAGACCATCAATCGCTGGCTGGCCGAAGCAGGCGTCATGATGACTCAAGGCACCTTGGTCGATGCCACCATCATTGAGGCACCCAGCTCGACCAAGAACAAAGAGCAGCAACGCGATCCGGAGATGCATCAGACCAAGAAAGGCAATCAGTGGCACTTTGGCATGAAGGCCCACATTGGTGTCGATGCCAAGAGTGGCCTGACCCACAGCCTAGTCACCACCGCGGCCAACGAGCATGACCTCAATCAGCTGGGTAATCTGCTGCATGGAGAGGAGCAATTTGTCTCAGCCGATGCCGGCTACCAAGGGGCGCCACAGCGCGAGGAGCTGGCCGAGGTGGATGTGGACTGGCTGATCGCCGAGCGCCCCGGCAAGGTAAGAACCTTGAAACAGCATCCACGCAAGAACAAAACGGCCATCAACATCGAATACATGAAAGCCAGCATCCGGGCCAAGGTGGAGCACCCATTTCGCATCATCAAGCGACAGTTCGGCTTCGTGAAAGCCAGATACAAGGGGTTGCTGAAAAACGATAACCAACTGGCGATGTTATTCACGCTGGCCAACCTGTTTCGGGCGGACCAAATGATACGTCAGTGGGAGAGATCTCACTAAAAACTGGGGATAACGCCTTAAATGGCGAAGAAACGGTCTAAATAGGCTGATTCAAGGCATTTACGGGAGAAAAAATCGGCTCAAACATGAAGAAATGAAATGACTGAGTCAGCCGAGAAGAATTTCCCCGCTTATTCGCACCTTCCCTAAGGCAATAACGCCTGGATAAACGCGAGACAATCCGCGGGTTTCGATAATAACTTCAGATTCGACTGGTTGGGAATTGACGAGTTCTTGCCGCTGCATGTTATTGTCCTCCCGCACGAACAATTTTCGCTGGCGTAATATCAGGAATGGTCTGCGGAATATCCCAGGCTGAAAACACGCCATATACCTGTGTCGTTTCGCCGGTTTTCACCTGTGCCGCTTGAATCATATTGACCGCATGTTCGTTAATCGCCCGACCATATTCGCCAAACAGTACTTGGTCGTTAAAGTCCTGATAGCTGGCACCTTGATAGCCGTCGCGTAATAACGTCCCGCGCAGCGTTGGGCCAATTTGCACCACCACGTTGCTGCCGCTGAGATCCTGAATGGTCATTTTTCCGCTACGGGAAGCAGAATCAATTTTGCTGATATTACCTTCAACTTTGACGTAAAAAACGCATGGATTCTCATCCTGAGCGCGATAGCCTAACGTTTTGCAGGCGCTGTCGAAATCTTTCGCCGCGCGCAGGGCGGTCATCAACTCGGCAACGGGACGAGCCCTGGCAACGACCTGTGGAACGATCTGGTCCTGCCATGTTTTGTCAATACTCGTCATGTGCGGATTGGGCGGGGATTTAAGATCGGCCAGCTCTTGCTGAGAGACAATACGGCAGCCTCCAAGCGTAAGAACGGCCAGCGCCAGCCAGGTTTTTTTAAACATAATACTCTCCTATGCGCCCCCGTAGGGGCGCAACAACCCGAACTCAGGACTTGATATTGAAGTCCTGAACTTTGTCTGCATTGTCTTGAGTGATCAGAATCCCGCGGAACATCACGCGCTGCTTCGCTGGTTTTTCACCTTTTTGCAGGTAGTTATCCAGATCGGTCACGCCCTGAGCGGCGATAGCCTGGGCCTGGAGCATCACCGTCGCCTGCAGGGTTCCGGCTTTCACCGCATCGCGTTCGTCGTTGCTACCATCGATACCAACAACTACGACATCGGTGCGATTGGCGGCTTTCAGCGCGGCAATTGCGCCAAGAGCGACAGGACCGTTGCCGCAAATTACGCCCTTCACGTCAGGGTGCGCTTGCAGAATACTGTCCATAATGCGTTTGCCATCGATCAACGTCCCTTTGGCATCTTGCTTCGCCACGCTGACCATATCCGGGTATTGGTCGATAACCTGGTGGAAAGATTTAGAGCGGGTAACGCAGTTATTATCCGCAAGGTTACAGGTCAGTTCGGCATATTTTCCTTTCTCTGCCATCTTCTCAACAAATACGTTGGCGACTTCAGAACCGGCCTGGAAGTTATTATGGGTAATCTGCTCAAGGGCGACGTCATCGACAGGGATTTCGCGGTTGATTAATACCACTGGAATACCGGCTTTTTTCGCTTTTTCAATCGCCGCGACGCTGGCGGTAGAGTCAGCATTATCCAGAATAATGCCCTGAACTTTTTTACCGATGGCGGTATCGATCAGTTCATTCTGTTTTTTTACATCTTCGCCATGCGAAAGAATGGTGGTCTGGTATCCCAGCTCTTTTGCTTTCTCACTGGCGCCTTTGGCTTCAGAAGCGTAATACGGATTATCCAGCGAGTTTACCATGATCATTATGGTGCCTTTTTCTGCTGCCTGGGCGGCAAAAGAAAAAGCGGTCAGGGTAGCGGCTGTTAAAAGCGTTAAACGTAATTTCATGACAATTTTCTCTCTTGGTTGTTATTGTCGGGTACGGTGAAACAACGTAAGGCCTGAAAATCAAGTTTATGGGCCGGGGGTCTCCTTCTGTTGATGATTAAGGTTCGTCACACACGAGATTCCCTGGTGGGCGTCAGGCGGACGTTGCCGGTTTCCATAATGTTCTGTTCACCGCATGGCGCCACTCCTGCCATCTTTTCTGCAGGCGCTGGTGGCGGGCCATATCGGGGATAAATTCGCTATGTTCGGTTAAGAAGGCTTTCAGGTCGGTCACCGAGCCTGGGTTCAGGGCTTTGCGGGCCAGAAGGGCTGCGCCAATCGCCGAGAGTTCGGCAACATCGCTGCGCATCACCGGGCATCCCAGCAGGTCGGCCTGATACTGCATTAACCAATCATTTTTCGTTGGGCCGCCGTCGACCATTAATGCCGCCAGGTGGAAGTCATCCTGCTGACGCATGGCGACAACAACATCGGCGATTTGATAGGTAATGGACTCCAGCGCGGCGCGAATCAGGTGTGCGCGTTTAACGCCGCGGCTCAGACCGCAAATCACGCCGCGGGCGCTGTCATCCCACCATGGTGCGCCAAGTCCGGTAAGGGCTGGCACAAAATAGACGCCCAGCGTAGAGTCCACGGAGGCGGGGAGGGTATTGAGTTCGTGAGCCAACTCGGCATCAGAAAGCTCGCTTAGGCCGGTGCTGTCGGCCATCCACGCCACGGCATCGCCGGTATGCGGAATATTACCTTCTAGTCCGTAGGTGATGCTGTCGCCGTCGTGCCAGGCGATGGTGGTGGCCAGTGCGTCGATATCGCACTGTGCGGATTTTACCGGCGCCATCACTGATGACCCCGTGCCGTAGGTGGCTTTAACGCAGCCCAGTTCGCCAAGCGCGTGACCAAACAGCGCGGCGTGGGAATCACCCACCATCGCCATCACTGGGATACCGTCAGGGATATTGTTCAGCCCGCGGGTATAGCCAAATAATCCGCTGGAAGGTTTAATTTCCGGCAGCGCAGCGCGAGGGATCTGGAACAGCGCCAGCATCTCGTCGTCCCACTGCCCGGTTTGCAGATTCAGCAATTGGGTGCGTGCAGCATTGGAGTGATCGCAATGGAACGCTTCGCCCTGGGTTAAATTCCACAGCAGCCAGCTGTCGATGGTGCCGAGGCAGATTTCTCCGCGTTCAGCCAACATGCGGCCCTCAGGAATGGATTCCAGCAGCCAGCGCATTTTTGAGGCCGAGAACAAAGGCGCAATCGGCAGGCCAGTGGTGGTTTTGATTTGCTGCTCTTTGTTGTCGCGGCGTAGTTCATCGCAAAACGCGGCGCTACGGGTACACTGCCAGGTGATGGCGGCGTTAATGGGTTTACCGCTCTGGCGATACCAACCTATGGCGGTCTCGCGCTGGTTGCTGATGGCCAATGCGGCGACGTTCTCTGCACCGACGTGTTCAACCGCTTTAGCGATAACGTCGAGTGAGGCTTCGACCAGAACTTCTCCCGATTGCTCGACCCAACCATCGCGCGGCGTTTGAATCGCCAGCGGCTGTGAGAATTTCACTACCACGTCACCGCGGCTATCGAGCACGACGGCTTTGGCGTTGGTGGTGCCTTCGTCCAGTGCAATGATGAACTCTTTACGTGTTGCCTGCATTAGGTAGTCTCCTGAGTCACACTTCGTCCTGGCGCGGAGGGGGAAGAGTCGGCATTCCTCTTTATCGCATTGCTTCTTAGCAGGCCATGATGTGACAATTCGTTTTCACTTTTTTAATCACTGAATATATATTCGATAGTGATTATTTATTTGATACCTTAGCCAGAAACTTCCCATCGGGCTACAGGAAAAGTTATCAATTGTGCTGGCAATCACACTTATCCGTTCGGTGGAGCATCTGACAATGAGTGAAAAAGAGAGCAGGTTAACGCATTTATCGTATTGAAATATAAATATTTATTTGCATTACCTTTACGCTTCCTGGAAAGCGTAAAGGCTGTGGGAAAGTGTTGGAATGAGGAAGTTAACCCGCGATAAGCAGGCGTGCGGTGGGGTAGTCAGTAATTAACACATCGATATAACCGCCTGATAGCGCACCTTTGATAGCCGCAACCTTATCGCTGCCGCCGGCAAGGGCCACTACGTTGGGGCACTTCTTCACTTTTTCCAGCGCCATGCCGATAACAGGATCTTCATCATCGCGTAACACCGCTTTGCCGTTTTTGTCGTAGTAGTGCAGGCAAATGTCTCCGACCGCGCCGCGTGCAGCCAGCACCTGAAGCATATCTTCGTGATAGTAGTTCCCCGACGTTTTAAGCAGTTGCGAAGGCTCGAGGATGCCAATGCCGACGATGGCAATATCGACTTCGTCAAAGCGGGCAATGACATCGGCGACATCTTTGCTGGCAACGAGACGATTTTTCTCCTCCGTTGAGCCTTCAATGCTTTGGGAAGGAAGCAGCCAGGCATCACAGTTAAGATGATGCGCCAGGGTCTGGGTGAGGATCGTTGCCTGGACATTACCGTTTGGTCCTACGCCACCCAGCAGTTGAATCACGCCGTTGGCCTTCAGATTTTGCGCGTGAACTTCATCGACCATCGCACGAATGGTCGAACTCCAGGAGGAGACGCCAATCAGGTCTTTTGGGCGTAATCGCGTTTCCAGATAGTGGGCGGCGGCGGAACCAATGGCGCGCTTGATGGTGTGATCGTTCGCGTCCTCTTCGGTATCCACCACGATGGCTTGTTTAATTCCGTAGCGATCCTCGAGACCTTTTTCAAGATTGAGGAAAATATTGGATGGCTGAACAACGCTAATTTTGACCACGCCTTCCTTTTGGCAACGGGTAATCGCTCGGGAGATAAATGACTGAGAAAGCGAGAGAAGTTGAGCGATATCGGACTGCTTTCGTCCTTCAAGATAGTAAAGAGTGGCAATCTTAACTAATAGCCGTTGTTCATCCTGCTTAGCCATATATTTCCCCGAAAATCATTTACGTGCAGCCATTATCTTAGAGCTCATCATCATACGCGAAAAGAAAAGACAGTTAAGTGTGATGGATATCTAACTTTCGCCAATCCTCAAAAACAGCTATGGACAAAAACAGAACAGTGGCTGCATAATTGAATAAAGAGTCATTGTTGAATATATATTCATGATGATTTCAGGTCAACTGAAAAGTACCCAGGCGCAGTCAGGCCTGGTGGTAAGGAGGCAGAATGTTCCTGAGTATGATGCAGCGGCGTAAGCCTTGCGATGCGTTGCCTGGGGATGTCTGGTTTTTTTAGTCCCTGACGGAATAAATATTCCAAGTTGAAAATAAATTCAGAGGTATTAAATGAATCCCTATAGCTATGATGTCCAGGCACTTGAGCGTAAAGCCCGCGCCGTTCGTCGCCATATCGTCAGATTGAATGCCAACAGCCCTGCGGGTGGGCACACCGGAGCCGACCTGTCTCAGGTTGAACTGATTACCGCGCTCTACTTCCGCATTATGAACGTTGCGCCGGACCGTATTGCTGACGATCAGCGTGATATCTACATCCAGTCGAAAGGCCACGCGGTGGGTTGCTACTACTGCGTATTGGCCGAAGCGGGTTTCTTCCCCGTTGACTGGCTGGATACCTATCAGCATGCCAACTCTCATCTTCCTGGCCACCCTGTACGTCAAAAAACGCCGGGCATCGAACTCAACACCGGCGCGCTGGGCCACGGTTTGCCTGTTGCGGTGGGGCTGGCGCTGGCTGCGAAGAAAAGCAACAGCTCCCGCCGCATCTTTTTAATTACCGGCGATGGCGAACTGGCTGAAGGCAGCAACTGGGAAGCGGCTCTGGCCGCGGCGCACTATGGGCTTGATAACCTCGTCATCATTAATGACAAGAACAACCTCCAGCTGGCTGGGCCGACCCGTGAAATTATGAATACCGATCCGCTGGCCGATAAATGGAAAGCCTTCGGCATGACGGTAACCGAGTGCCAGGGCAACGACATGGCGTCGGTGGTGGCGACTCTGGAAGGGCTGAAGCAGGAAGGTAAACCGAACGTTATTATCGCCAACACCACAAAAGGTGCCGGTATTTCCTTTATCCAGGGGCGTCCGGAATGGCACCACCGGGTACCGAAAGGCGAAGAAATTGCACTGGCACTGGAGGAATTGAAAGATGAGTAATGCAGAACACCTGGCGAGCGTGATGGTTGAAGCGTTTATTGATGCAGTTGAAAGCGGTGTTGATCTGGTGCCGGTGGTAGCTGACTCAACCTCAACGGCAAAAATCGCCCCATTTATTAAACAATTCCCTGGCCGCCTGGTTAATGTGGGCATCGCCGAGCAGAGTATGGTCGGCACAGCAGCTGGCCTGGCGCTGGGCGGAAAAGTTGCGGTGACCTGTAACGCCGCGCCGTTCCTGATTTCCCGCGCTAACGAGCAAATTAAAGTCGACGTTTGCTACAACAACACCAACGTTAAGCTATTTGGCCTCAACGCCGGGGCCAGCTACGGCCCGCTGGCGAGTACCCACCACGCGATTGACGATCTGGCGGTGATGCGCGGCTTCGGTAATATCCAGATTTTTGCCCCTTCTTCACCGCGTGAATGTCGGCAGATTATCGATTACGCCATTCGCTATCAGGGGCCGGTTTATATTCGCCTCGATGGCAAGGCGTTGCCGGAGCTGCACGACGAAAATTATCAGTTTGCGCCAGGTGCGGTAGTGACACTGCGCGAAGGCGAAGATATCGCGTTGGTAGCAACTGGCTCTACGGTGCATGAAATTGTCGATGCGGCGCAGATTCTGGCCGATGCCGGGGTTCAGGCTAAAGTGGTGAGCGTGCCTTCAATCCGCCCTTGTGATACCGCCGCGCTGCTGGCAGCGCTGAAGCCATGCAAAGCGGTGATTACGGTGGAAGAGCATAACGTCAACGGCGGACTGGGTAGCCTGGTGGCGGAAGTGCTGGCGGAAGCGGGCGTCGGTATTAAGCTCAAGCGCCTGGGGATCCCGGATGGTGAGTATGCGGCTGCGGCAGATCGCGGCTGGCTGCGTAAACATCACGGTTTTGATGCGGCCTCTATTGCTGAACTGGCGCAGAAGATGCGTTGATTTCAGCTTGTAGAAAAGTGTATGTCTCTGGAATTGCCCGGTGGCGGCTAGCGCCTTACCGGGCCTACAAAGAAAGCGCAACATGATGATGTCGTGGTGTTTGTAGGCCGGGCAAGGCGTCAGCCGCCGCCCGGCAGAAATACGAGCACGGTGTCTAAAACGGCACCTTTTACGACGTGCAAAGCGTAATAACAAATTCTCCGGCCTTAATCCATTGCAGCCTAAACTCTTTAGCGGATAGCCGAAGAAGCAAAATTTCTTCCTTTATATACACCAACTCAAAATCGGTAAAACCTCTTCCGGCTTGTACGTCCACATGGCAGGCCTTAAACGCGCTCTCTTTCGCCGAAAACGCCAGCGTCAGCGCCAGCTCAGGAGGTAAACCACTGTCATCCAGAACTCTTTTTTCCGCTGCGTTGACGATACTGCTTTCCAGATCTGCCGCCAGCGAAGGCGTCATGATCCTTTCGATATCAATGCCGACCGGCTGGGCAGAAACTACCGCCAGCGCGGTCTGTTTGCTGTGGCTGATGCTGCCGTACCACGGGGTGGGCCATAGGGGCTGGCGCTGGTCGCCAATGGCAGGAACGCTTTTCTCTCCCACTTCCTGTAGCGCATAAACCGCCGCAATACGCCCGGCAAGATGTTCGCTCTGCCGCTTGCGGGCACAGTCGGCTAGCAGGGCGTGATGCGGGAGCCAGAACAGATCTTCAGGCTGAAAGGTCGCCGGGTCGAAATCCACCCGCTGAAGTGAATGACCCGCAAGCTGAATGATTGAGTGTTGGATTTGCATCGTGGAATGTTAGCAGATTCTCCCGTCCGCCCTCTATGAGAAGAGGGCGGAGGAGATCAAGCTGAGCAATCAGAAGTGGGTATTGACGCTCATATACCAAGTACGGCCCGGTTCGTTGTAGGTATACGCACCTGCGCCAGCTATGTAGTTTGCACCTGCAAGATCGCCAGTTGTTTGTGCGTTACCTGCGCGCCACTGACGCTTATCAAAGACATTATCCACGCCGCCGGTCAGGCTGACATTTTTGGTTAGATCCCACGTCGCGCTTAGGCCAACGATGCTATAAGGGCTAACTTCAGCAGTTTCTGGACCAACTGCGGGTTGTCCTTTGTAGTTGTATTTTTTGGGTTGTTGTTTACCGTACCAAGTAAAGGTGGATTGTACTGAAAGGTCATCACGAGCCTGCCAGCTAAGGGTCGAATTCAACGTATACTCTGGAACAATCGATAAGCGATCGCCGGTTGTTTTGTTCTCGCTTTTCAGCATATAGGTGATGTTATTGGTCCAGTTCACCGTTTCACTTACCGGTACGTTTAATGTCCCCTCAAGGCCTTCAACAACGGCTTTTGGCACATTCTCCCATTGATACAGATCGGTTCCACTGTCATTTTTGTCAATGGGAGCATAGCCCGCTTCAATTTTATTCCGGTAATCGTTACGGAACCAAGTAATGCCAGCCAGCCAACCATCACGTTTAAACTCAAGACCGATTTCTTTATTGATGCTGGTTTCGGCCTTCAGATCATCATTACCTTGTAGATAGCAGCCACCGGCACTGGCATAACAGCCTTGGCCCTTACTGTATAAAATATAGTTTGGGTTGGTCTGGTATAGACTTGGTGCTTTATAAGCGCGAGCGATACCCATTTTCAGAGTAAAGTCATCGCCCAGACCTTGAGACAGATTTAGTGACGGGCTCCAGTTATTACCAACGATGCTATGGTGATCGAAGCGCAGCGCCGGAGTTAGCATGGTGCTCTCGGTTACTTCCATATTGTTCTCTGCAAACAGAGAAAAAATTTCTGCTTTTGAGTATGGGCTGCGATTTGTTGAATCTACGCCGGGAATCGCACCGCCAGTATTGTTACCGGTTAGCGGCTGACTATTGGAGCTCAAGTCTTTCATCCGCTGTTGGTTCCATTCAGTTCCAAGCGTCAGATTTTGGTTCACCAAAAGGTCGAAAGGTATGCTGATTTCACTGTGCAGCATAACGTCATCAAGATCGGTATCAACAAAAGATTCGCTGGCTTTTTCATTGAACTTGCCTTCTGTCCCCCCGGCGAGTCCTTCAGGAATTCGCGTGTTACGCGTGTGTTCATATTGTACCCAGTTACTGGTTGTAACTCCGTTATTCCAGCCACCATTCCATGTCAAAGAATAGTTTTGGCGATACATACGATTTGTTTCATCGCCGTATTTGGAGCGAGTATACGCGTCAGAGTTAGTGTTCTGGGTATCTCCCGCGTACAGATTGCCCTGGCGACTATAGCCAGCCTCAAACTCTAGAGACTGCATTGGAGCGAAATCCCAACGGACGGAACCATTGATATCTTTATTAATCACACCTTCTCGCCCAGCAGGGAGTGTAGTGGAATAAGTTCCTGCTCGTGCAGATTGATGCCCTTGGTTGATATCCCATGCGTCGGCTTGGGTTTTATCTAGGTTGCCGTACAACCGGAAGCTGAAATCCCCACCCATCGGCCCATTAAGACTAAAATTGGTTCGTTTGGTGGAACCTTCATCTTTATGTTCTGGTACATTGAAATATGTGTCCCATGAACCGTGCCACTCATCGCCGCCTTTTTTGGTGATGATATTCACGACACCGCCCGCCGCGCCGTTACCGTAGCGTGCGGCAGCCGGACCGCGCAGGACTTCAATGCGCTCGATCATTTCCGGCGGAACCCAGCCGGTATCACCGCGGGTATCACGTTCGCCACGCCAGCCCTGGCGCACGGAGTTACGGCTGGTTACGGGCTTACCATCAATCAGGATCAGGGTGTTTTCCGGGCCCATGCCGCGAATATCAATCTGGCGATTGTTGCCGCGCTGGCCGCTGGTGGAGTTGCCAGTCAGGTTAACGCCCGGCATGGTGCGGATAATTTCAGATACGTCGCGCGCAGGCGGACGTTTACGGATTTCATCGGCGGTGATGGTTGAGACGCCTGGAGCCTGAAGGTTCTGTTCGGCAGCGGTAACGACCATGGTTTCGTCAGCGGTTGCGGCTTTGCTATCAGAGGAGGTTTCCGCCGCGCTCAGCGGAAAAGCAGCCCCATAGATTCCCAGATTGACCAGCAAGGCCAGGGATTTGATCCTGTTATTCATTGTAAATCCTGCTTTTCGTCGCCACCTTCCCCAAAAGCCCTTTCCCGTCGGGAGGGGAGGCGGTATCAATGTTGCCAGTAGAGGGCACAGGCACTCCGTCGCTGACTAAGAACCCGGCAGCAGGCTATTTTATTTGCCAGTTTGGACCTGGGCAGTGCTCGTACTCCTCGCGTACTCTATGTACGCTCCGGGTTCTCCGCGCTGTCCGTGTTCAAACTGCCGGCAACAATGACGCCTGCTGTCCTGGCTCTAAATAAGCCATCTCTGACATGTTTAATTTTGAAAGACGCGCTTCCCACAGCGCGCTAATACGCTATTGCAAATGAAAATAGTTATCAATAATATTATCAATAAATATTACGTTTATTGATACGTTTGTTGATAAATGTCACGATAAACATAAGGTTAAAAAAGGAATGCAAAAGACAGGAAGTGACGACTGGTGGCAAAGCCTCTCCGGCCCGCAGATTGAGGCCGTTGACGACGCGTATCGGGTGACGTTCTGGTGGCGAGACCCGGCGGGCAGCGAGGCCTCCTCGACGATCCAGCGGGTATGGATTTACATCACCGGCGTCACCGATCATCATAAAAATTCGCTGCCGCAGACGCTGCAACGCGTTCCCGGTACCGATGCCTGGTTCTGGCAAACCACGCTCTCACCCACCTGGCGCGGGAGCTACTGTTTTGTTCCCTCCGAGCGCGATAACGACTTTTCCCCTGAGCTTTTTAACGGCGATAGCCCGGACCGCACGCTGCTGCGTGAAGGCTGGCGCAAACTGCTGCCGCGCGCGATCTCCGACCCGCTCAATCCACAAAGCTGGAAGGGCGGCCGCGGTCATGCGGTGTCTGCGCTGGAGCTGCCTGAAGCCCCGGAACAACCGGGCTGGGCGCTGCGCGATGAACCTTATCAGCCGCCGGTCTGCATTGAGTGGCAGAGTCAGCGCCTCGGCAATACGCGACGGATCTGGGTTTACGCTACCGGTGATGCGAATCCGCAAGAGCGCCCTCTGGCTATTCTGCTTGATGGCCAGTTCTGGACCGAAAGCATGCCAATATGGTCGCCGCTGGCAGGATTAACCCGTGAAGAGCGGCTACCGCAGGCGGTTTATCTGCTGATTGACGTGATTGATAACCAGCATCGCGGCGAAGAGCTTCCCTGCAATGAAGCGTTCTGGCTGGCGGTTCAGGAAGAGCTGCTGCCGTTAGTTCGTCAGATGGCCCCTTTCAGCGATTGCGCTGACCGAACCGTGGTGGCAGGCCAGAGCTTTGGTGGCCTGGCCTCAATGTTCGCCGCGCTCTACTGGCCGCAGCGCTTTGGCTGCGTGCTTAGCCAGTCAGGTTCCTACTGGTGGCCGCATCGCGGTGGGGTACAGACGGGACTGCTGATTGATCGCCTAAGCCGCGGCGAGTTACACCCGCAAGGGCTGCGAATCTGGCTGGAAGCCGGTATTCGCGAGCCGATTATTTTTCGTGCAAACCAGGCGCTTCTCACGCATCTGGAACAGCAGACGATTTTCTGGCGTCAGGTTGACGGCGGGCATGATGCGCTTTGCTGGCGCGGCGGGCTGACCGCGGGGTTAATCCAGCTGTGGCAGCCTTTATGCCGCGAAGAGTAGCAAAGCGCGCTTTACGAGGAATTTGAAATGCAATTCAGTAACCCCTTCGATAATCCGCAAGGGCAGTTTTACATTCTGCGCAACGAATTA
Organism: Klebsiella sp. RHBSTW-00215; assembly: GCF_014103785.1. Classification (NCBI taxonomy): domain Bacteria; kingdom Pseudomonadati; phylum Pseudomonadota; class Gammaproteobacteria; order Enterobacterales; family Enterobacteriaceae; genus Klebsiella; species Klebsiella sp. RHBSTW-00215. The sequence continues at coordinate 3,236,836 of NZ_JABXQS010000001.1, read as the reverse complement.
CAGCAGTTTAGCCTGTGGCCACACCACTGCTCGCTGCCGGAAGGCTGGGCGGTGGAGTGCCAGCCGCAGTCGCTAGAAGCGTGCAACGCCTGGCTGGCGGCGAACTGGTCCACCCTCACCCCCGCGCACCACGCGTCCTAAGGAGCTGATGATGACCACTCGTTTACCGCTGGTTGCGGCACAGCCGGGGATCTGGATGGCGGAGCGCCTCTCGACGCTACCCGGTGCCTGGAGCGTCGCCCACTATGTAGAACTGCGCGGTGAGATCGACCCGGTTCTGCTCGGACGGGCGATTGTTACCGGACTGTCGCAGGCCGATACCCTCAGCATGCGTTTTTGTGAAGATAACGGCGAAGCCTGGCAGTGGGTCGATGAAACTCATGTGTTTGCCGAACCGGATTATCAGGATCTGCGCGCCGCGAGCGACCCGCACGCCGCCGCGCTGGCGCTGATGCATGCCGACCTCGGGCAGAATCTGCGCGTAGACGGCGGCAATCCGCTGGTCTGCCATCAGCTGTTACGGGTAGGAGATAATCGCTGGTACTGGTATCAGCGTTATCACCATTTGTTGGTCGATGGCTTCAGTTTCCCGGCGATTACTCGCCAGATCGCTGCAATTTATCGCGCCTGGCAGCGGGGTGAAGAAACGCCTGTTTCGCCGTTTACTCCCTTTGCGGAAGTCGTGGAAGAGTATCAACGCTACTACGGTAGCGACGCCTGGCAGCGTGACAAACAGTTCTGGCAGGCGCAGCGTAAAGCGCTACCGTCTCCGGCTTCGCTGTCTGCCGCGCCGCTGGCGGGAAGGGCGAGCGGCACCGATATCTGGCGCATGAAGCTGGAGGTCGATGCTGGCGTCTTTAGCCGTCTGGCAGCGAGTGCTCCGCAGTGTCAGCGTGCGGATCTGGCGCTGGCGCTGACCACCCTGTGGTTGGGGCGACTGTGCAGCCGAATGGATTACGCGGCGGGCTTTATCTTTATGCGCCGCATGGGGTCGGCGGCGCTAACCGCAACCGGACCGGTACTGAACGTCCTGCCGCTGGCGGTCAATATTGACGCGCAGGAAACGCTGCCCGAGCTGGCAACGCGCCTTGCCGGGCAGCTGAAAAAAATGCGCCGCCACCAGCGCTATGACGCCGAGCAGATCGTCCGCGACAGCGGCAAGGCGGCGGGTGATGAGCCGCTATTTGGCCCGGTGCTCAATATAAAAGTTTTCGATTATCAGCTGGATATCGACGGCGTGCAGGCGATAACCCACACTCTGGCGACCGGCCCGGTCAATGACCTTGAGCTGGCGCTGTTCCCGGACGAAGCGGGCGGTCTGTCACTGGAGATTCTGGCCAATAAACAGCGTTACGATGAACAGACGCTGCGCGGGCATATCGCCCGGCTCTCCGCGCTGCTGACGCAGTTTGCTGACCATCCGGGCCTGCGCTGCGGCGACGCGAATATGCTATCGGCGGCGGAAATAACGCAACTGGAGCAGGTCAACAATACCGGCGTTGCTCTGCCTTCCACCACGCTGAGCGCGCTGGTGGCGGAGCAGGCAGCGAAAACCCCGGATGCCCCGGCGCTGGTGGATGCCAACTGGCAGTTTAGCTACAAAGAGATGCGCCAGCAGGTGGTGGCGCTGGCGGAATTGCTGCGCGCACGCGGGGTTAAACCGGGCGATAGCGTGGCGGTGGCGCTGCCGCGTTCGGTGTTCCTGACCCTGGCGCTGCACGGCATTGTCGAAGCCGGGGCCGCGTGGCTGCCGCTGGATACCGGTTATCCTGACGATCGTCTGCGAATGATGCTGGAAGATGCGCGTCCATCGCTACTGATTACTTCTGAGGATCAGTTGGCGCGCTTTAGCGATATCCCCAACCTGGAAAGTCTCTGTTACCAGCAGCCGCTGGAAGCGAGTGACGCTGCACCGCTGGCCATATCTCAGCCTGACCATACCGCTTATATCATCTTTACCTCCGGCTCTACCGGACGTCCTAAAGGGGTGATGGTCGGGCAAACCGCCATCGTCAACCGCCTGCTGTGGATGCAGAACCACTATCCGCTCTGTGCTGACGACGTAGTGGCGCAGAAAACGCCGTGCAGTTTTGATGTCTCGGTATGGGAGTTCTGGTGGCCGTTTATTGCCGGTGCGCAGTTGGTGATGGCCGAGCCTGAGGCCCATCGCGACCCGCTGGCGATGCAGCGGTTCTTCGCCCGCTACGGCGTGACCACGACCCACTTTGTGCCGTCGATGCTGGCGGCGTTTGTTGCTTCGTTGGATGCGCAAAATGTCGCCTCCTGTCAAACCCTGCGGCGGGTATTCTGCAGCGGTGAAGCGCTGCCGACGGCGCTGTGCCGGGAGTGGGAATCGCTGACCGGCGCGCCATTGCATAATCTGTACGGCCCGACGGAAGCGGCAGTGGACGTCAGTTGGTATCCGGCCTGCGGGCCTGAACTGGCGGCGGTCACCGGCACCAGCGTGCCGATTGGCTGGCCGGTATGGAATACCGGTTTGCGTATTCTGGATGCGTCGATGCGCCCGGTACCGCCGGGCGTGGCGGGAGATCTCTACCTGACCGGCATTCAGCTGGCGCAGGGCTACCTGGGGCGTCCTGATTTAACCGCCAGCCGCTTTATTGCCGACCCTTACGCACCGGGCGAGCGCATGTATCGCACTGGCGACGTTGCCCGTTGGCAGGATTTCGGCGCGGTGGAGTATCTCGGGCGCAGCGACGATCAGCTGAAAATTCGCGGTCAGCGTATTGAGCTGGGCGAAATCGATCGCGTGATGTCGGAGTTGCCGGACGTCGCGCAGGCGGTGACTCATGCCTGCGTTTTCAACCAGGTGGCAGCCACTGGCGGCGATGCTCGTCAGCTGGTGGGCTATCTGGTTACTGAATCTGGCCTGCCGCTGGATACCGCCGCGCTCAAAGCGCGGCTGGGGGAACAGCTGCCACCGCATATGGTGCCGGTTGTGCTGATTCAATTACCGGAGCTGCCGCTGAGCGCTAACGGCAAGCTGGATCGCAAAGCGCTGCCGCTGCCGACGCTAAGCCGCGAGCGCAGCGGTCGTCCGCCGAAGCCGGGGATTGAAAGCACCGTGGCAACGGCGTTCAGTCAGCTGCTGGGTTGCGAAGTAAACGATATTGAAGCTGATTTCTTCGCTTTAGGTGGTCATTCGCTGCTGGCAATGCGCCTGGCGGCGCTGCTGAGCCGCGAGCTGGAACGTCAGGTGACGCCGGGGCAGGTGATGGTCGCCTCGACCGTCGGCAAGCTGAGCGCGCTGCTGGCTTCGGATCTCAGCGATGAGCAGGTGCAGCGCCTGGGCTTCGACACGATACTGCCGCTGCGAGCGAGCGATGGCCCGACGCTGTTCTGCTTCCATCCTGCTTCTGGTTTTGCCTGGCAGTTCAGCGTGCTGGCGCGTTATTTAAGTCCGCACTGGTCTATCACCGGCATTCAGTCGCCGCGACCGCAGGGACCAATGGCGACGGCGGCGGATCTGGATGCGGTCTGCGAGCATCATCTGCAAACCTTGCTTAAGCAGCAACCGCACGGCCCTTATTACCTGTTCGGTTATTCGCTCGGCGGCACGCTGGCGCAGGGCATTGCCGCCCGTTTACGTCAGCGCGGCGAAGCGGTGGCGTTCCTCGGGCTGCTGGACACCTGGCCGCCGGAAACGCAGAACTGGGCGGAGAAAGAGGCTAACGGTCTGGATCCTGAGGTGCTGGCGGAGATCGAACGGGAACGTGAGGCGTTTCTTGCCGCTCAGCAGGGGCAGGCTTCCGGCGAGCTATTCAGAGTTATCGAAGGCAACTATGCCGATGCAGTACGCTTGCTGACTACCGCCCACAGCGCGAAGTTTGACGGTAAAGCGACGCTATTCGTGGCGGAGAAAACCCGTCAGGCTGGAATGGATCCGCAGGTGGTCTGGGGGCCATGGGTTGGTGAGCTGGAGGTCTTTAGCCAGGATTGCGCCCATGTGGATATTATCTCTCCACAGGCCTTTGAGGCGATCGGCCCGGTAGTCAGGGAGATTTTGGGGTAAATGATAGTAACCCGGATTGAGGCATAATATATTATGCAGCAATCCGGGTGTCCGGAGCATTTAGCTGGCACAGTATCTTGGTCACCCTGGGAATAAATGCTCGCCCTGATGGCGCTGCTGTAGAAGTTTAGTTACTGCGCTGATGATCTGTTCTTTTACGACATGTTTTCCCGGGCAGCCTTTATGTGTGGTGATTGGGTCTTCTTTGTGGAGCTTCATAGTTTGCGGATCGAGACCTAAAACAGCGGAAAGCGATGTCATCGCTGCGATGGTATTTTGTTGTACCAGAAGGCCGCGACCGCTATTAAATTCATCAATATTATAATCCCCCAGCATTTCAATACCGAGCGCTAACTTATTATAGGATGGTGAATGGACGCCGGATAAATTTAGTGGGCAAAATACCCAGATTTGTTTGTCATCAATGAAAAGATGAGGTCCCGCAGACCAATGCATCTTGTTTTTATAATAATCTTCAAGATTTTCCATATGCTGATGAGTAAAACCATGCGGACGCTGAGTTAGCGTTGGTGAGCTTGTATTATGTAATACGATGAATGAAGGTCGCCACTGTGTCCAATGCAAAGCGTGACAATAATGGTCGAATTCTATTGTGTTGAAATTTAATCCAACGATACCTTTCCAGTTACCCATCACTAATTCCTCTGTTGGCTATTTTGATTTTTAAATTGATTGTTTAATTCGGTGGAAATACGATCCAGTACATCAGGGATTAAACGTTCAGAAAAACCGCTGAGAATGGAAATGAATAGTATTTTAGCAATGTCTTTTGTATCCCTGAGGAGTGGTGTGAGATATAACTCACTAATCGTTGGCTGAATATGAATTGGTGGATCACTGAAAACAGGAAGGAAGCTTATGCCGAAAATAACAATTCCTTTATCAGCTGGGACGAAACGTAAAAGTAAATAGATAACGAATGGAGCACATGCACCTAATAAGATGGATAAATATATCCCTCGCTTGCCTTGATAAATTTTGAGTAATATCGCCTCACGATCGACTCCATCAATGGGTGCATCAGCCATTGTCTGTATCCGACGAACGGTGCTGATAATTGCGCCGAGATATCCACCGCAGACCATCCCGAACATTAAAGATAGCTGCAAACTATCCTGATAGTGAAAACACCAGATGCTTGCTAATAATGTGAGGATTGCCAGTATAAACAGCATTGCGATAAAATTAGTTTTCATTTCGCGAATGAAATGCTCACGTTCATTAATAAAAAAATAATATTTTTGTAAGTAGCCGTAGAGTGATGTCATCCTGTTTCGTAATTCTGCTGGTTGATTGTTTAGGGGGAGAGGTGTTTCTAGTTGTTTTATTTTATCCAGGGCCTCGTTCGGTAATACTTTAATATATCGATCTTTTGTCTCCTGGTATAGATAGGGAATGAATTCATCGGGGTATAACTGAACCAGTTCTTGCTCGAGAGCAAATATTTTATTAATAGTTAAATCTTCCCCGTTTAAACAAGACTTAACGGTGTTAAAACGATCATATGGATTGGGTGGGTAAACGACAAGTCGCGTGGACTCAATAACGTTCACGAGTTGTTCAGTATGAAATTTTAGATAGTTAATAAATTGATTGTTGAGAGAAAAACCACGTATCATGATAATCTCCGGATATTTTTATGGGAGTAGGTATTGAACCTGTTTTTAAATATCTGACATGGTGTTGGTAATTTTTTTTGTAAGGGATTGATGGGCCTGTGAATAGTATTCATTGGTGTCATTCTGGCGGCTAAAATATCAAGAATGTTTATGAAGTCCTTCTTTGATATTTATTAACCAGGATAATTCTTAGTGAATTATAACCAGCAACGCTTCATAAACCAGAATGGTTATGTGATGCAGATCGCAATTTTGTTATATTTCCCCGCAGAGAGCGGGGCCATATTCCAGATGCTTCTGAGAAACAGGATTTCACTCACCTGTTATCGACTATTCCCGCTTTTACCCAGCGGCACCACCAGCGGCGTATGCGCCACCGGATCTTCAATGATCGTACAGCGCAGGCCGTAAATTTTCTCGATCAGCTCCGCGTTAACAATCTCTTTCGGCGCGCCTTCCGCGACGATTTTGCCATCGCGCAGGGCAATCAAATGGGTGGCATAGCGGCAGGCCTGGTTCAGGTCATGCAGCACCGCCGCCAGCGTATATCCCTTCTCCCGATTCAGCTCGCTCAGCAGTTCCAGCAGATCGATCTGATGGCTGATGTCGAGCCAGGTGGTCGGCTCGTCGAGCAGCATAATGGCCGTCTCCTGAGCCAGCACCATAGCAATCCACGCCCGCTGACGCTGGCCGCCTGAGAGCGTATCGACGCTTTGCAGCGCCAGGTCGGTGATCCCGGTGGCTTTCATCGCCTTGCTGACCGCCTCTTCATCCTCTTTGCGCCAACGAGTAAACATCGGTTGGTGCGGATAGCGCCCACGAGCCACCAGCTCCTGAACGGTGATATCGCCCGGCGTGGTGGCGTTTTGCGCCAGCAGGCCGATGCGTTTGGCGACCTCTTTACTGGCGTAATGCTGGATCTGCTCACCATCGAGCCAGACATGACCGCTGGTCGGCGTCATCAGACGACTAAGGGTGCGCAGCAGCGTCGATTTACCGCAACCGTTAGGGCCAATAATGGCGGTAAAATGTCCATCGGGAATGGTCACGTTCAGCGATTCGGCGATGGTCTTTTTGCCGTACGCCAGGGTCAACTGGTCGCCGCGCAAACGGGAAGTTACAGCGGTCATTTTTTGCGGGACTCCTGAATTAACAACGCAATGAGGTAGATACCGCCGAGGCTGACGGTCACCACGCCCACCGGTAACTGATAAGGCATAAACAGGCGCTGCGCGCAGTAGTCAGAGAGCGCCAGCACCAGCGCGCCGCACAGCGCGGATTGAGTCAGGCCCCAGCGAGCGGTACCGCTAAGGCGGCGCGCGATATGCGGCGCTACCAGGGCGATAAATGAAATTGGCCCGGCAAGCGCGGTGGCGGCGGCGGTAAGCACCACCCCGACCAGCATCATCAGCAGGCGCGAACGCTCAACCCGCACGCCCAACGCGCAGGCGGTATCGTCGCCCATCTCCAGCAACCGCATGCGTCGCGCCAGCAGTGCGGCAAAAACCAGCATCAGCAGAATCAGCGGCGCAGAGGGCCAGGTTTTGCCCCAGGTCAGGCCGTTAAGGGAACCGGCATACCATAACCCGGCTGAGAGCGCGGTTTCCAGCGAGGCGCGCAGCAGCAGCCAGGTGTTGAACGCCACCAGCATGGCGCGGATGCCGATGCCGATAATAATCAGGCGAAAGGTCTCAATGCCGTTGCGCCAGGCCAGCAGCCACACCACCAGCGCGGTGAGGATGCCGCCAGCCATTGCCGCCATGGCGATAGCCGCCAGGTTCTGGCCAAACATGACCATCGCCACCAGCACGCCGCTCCAGGCACCGGTGTTAAAGCCCATGACGTCCGGGCTGCCCAACGGGTTGCGGGTCAGCGACTGGAAAATCGCCCCGCTGACGCCGAGCGCGGCACCGATCAGCAGCGCCATCAGCACGCGCGGCAGACGCCATTCGGTCACCACCATGGTGACGTTGCGCGGCGCATCGCCAATCAGCGCGGAGATAACTTGCTCAACGCTTAACGGTACCAGGCCGGTGCCGAGCCCCCACAGGGAGACCAGCACGCTGGCGATCACCAGCAGCAGGCAGCTAAAAATCAGGCGGCGAGAAGGGGCAATCACATTCCACCTCCGCGCGGCTGGCGGCGCACCAGCCAGATCAGAACCGGTGCGCCGATAAAGGCGCTGACCACCGATACACGAAGCTCGCCGGGAACCAGCAGGCGGCCAAGCACATCGGCAAACAAGAGCAGGGCAGGAGTGGCCAGCAGGGTGACCGGCAGCGACCAGCGATGATCGGCTCCCACCAGCCAGCGGGCCATATGCGGCATCATCAGGCCGATAAAGGCAATTGGCCCAACGACTGCCGTGGCGCTACCGCACAGGACGGTAATCGCCAGCAGCCCAATCAGTTGAGTACGCGCGACCCGGCTGCCGAGCGCGGTCGCCGTATCGTTGCCGAGACTGAGGCTATTGAGCGCCCGGCTGAGCAGCAGCGAAACGAGACCGGCAATCAACACCGGGATCAGGACGATTTTCAGGGTTTGCAGCGTGCGCACGTCCAGTGAACCCGCTTGCCAGAAGCGCAGTTGATCGTAGACGTCGGGGTTAAGCAGGGCGATACCGCTGGAAAGGCCTTCGAGCACCGCCGCCAGAGCCACACCCGCGAGGGTCAGGCGAACCGGGCTAAGCTGACCGCCGCCCTGGCTGCCGGTAAAGGCCACCAATAACGATGCGCCGAACGCGCCGCAAAAGGCCATCAGCAGTTGTTCCTGTGGCGAAGAGATACCAAACAGCGCCGCGCCGAGCACGATAGCAAAGCTGGCGCCGGAGTTGACGCCGAGGATCCCCGGGTCGGCCAGCGGGTTGCGGGTCAGGGTTTGCATCAGCGCCCCGGCGAGGCCCAGCGCGGCGCCCGCCAGCAGTCCGGCGAGGGTTCGCGGCAGTCGGGCATCAAGGACGATGGTGCAATCGGCGCTTTGGCAGGTACCGGTAAAAGCATCAACGACGACGCTAAACGGCAGGGGTTTCGCGCCAATCAACAGGCTGAGCGCAACGGCGATGGTTAAAACGATCAAAAGACCCGGCACGGCAAAGGCGCGCGCCGTGGTCATGGAAGACGACATGGCTTACATCCCTGACATGATAATGATAGTAATTATCGTTATCGATTCTATTCGGTTATGTTAGCATGTGCACCCATAAAAATGGTATGGAAAATAATAACAAGGCGCTGTCATGAACCGACAATCCCGGCTGCTGAATCTCAGCCTGCTGAAAACTCATCCGGCCTTTCGCGCCGTCTTTATCGCCCGCTTTATCTCAATTCTGTCGCTTGGCCTGCTGGGCGTAGCGATCCCGGTACAAATCCAGATGATGACCCACTCGACCTGGCAGGTTGGGCTGTCGGTCACCTTAACCGGCGCTTCGATGTTTGTTGGCTTGATGGTGGGCGGTGTGCTGGCCGACCGCTATGAGCGCAAGCGCTTGATTCTGCTGGCGCGCGGTACCTGTGGGATTGGGTTTGTCGGCCTGTGCCTGAACGCCATGCTGCCGGAGCCGTCACTAATTGCTATCTATCTGCTGGGGATCTGGGACGGCCTGTTTGCCTCCATTGGCGTGACTGCGCTGCTGGCGGCGACTCCGGCGCTGGTCGGGCGGGAAAACCTGATGCAGGCGGGGGCGATCACCATGTTGACGGTGCGTCTGGGGTCGGTGATTTCGCCGATGATTGGTGGCCTGCTGCTGGCCACCGGCGGGGTAGCCTGGAACTACGGTCTGGCGGCGGCCGGGACCTTTATTACCACTCTGACGCTGCTGCGTTTACCGCAGTTAGCGCCGCCTCCGCAGCCGCGTGAACATCCGCTGAAATCGCTGCTGGCGGGAGTGAAATTCCTGTTTAACAGCCCGCTTATCGGCGGCATCGCGCTGCTCGGCGGTTTGCTGACGATGGCGAGCGCGGTTCGTGTGCTCTATCCGGCGCTGGCCGGAAGCTGGCAGATGTCGACATCGCAGATTGGCCTGCTGTACGCCGCGATCCCTCTGGGGGCGGCACTGGGGGCGTTGACCAGCGGGCAGCTGGCGCAGACGGCGAAGCCCGGCGTGCTGATGTTGGCAACCACCGTTGGCTCGTTTGTGGCGATTGCGCTATTCAGTCTGATGCCGATGTGGGAACTTGGCGCGCTGTGCCTGGCGGTGTTTGGCTGGCTGAGCGCGATAAGCTCGCTGCTGCAATATACGTTGATTCAGACGCAAACTCCGGAAAACATGCTCGGTCGTATCAACGGCTTGTGGACAGCGCAGAACGTGACCGGCGATGCGATCGGCGCGGCGCTGCTCGGCGGTCTGGGTGCGATTCTGACGCCGGTGGCTTCGGCGAGCGCTAGCGGCTGGGCGCTGGTCATTGTGGGCGTTGTGCTGGTGGGCCTGTTGCGTGAATTGCGCCGTTTTCAGCGACCAGAAGTCGTGACGGAAAGCTAAGTGTTATAGATAACCCGGTGGATATCATCAGCTTCGGAGGCAATGCCGGATGGCGGCACAAGGCCTTATCCGGCCTACGGACGCCATCGGGTTTGGTATCGTTTGTAGGTTACCATCAATGTTAGATGCTGATGTTATTGCGGTTTTTGTAGGCCGTGCAAGGCGCTAGCCGCCGCCCGGCAGAAATGCGAGCACAATATCAGTAGCAAGCCCCGGATGGCTCCGGGGCTTGCTATCACTCGTCAGTGAGGGTTAACGCTTAGTACGCGCCAAGGTCGGTCCAGACCGCGAACTGATCGCAGTTCGTGTCCGGCTGGTCGCCCATAGACCACCATTTAACCTGGTAGTTATGGCCTTTCCAGCTCACGGTTTCAAACGTACCCCAGTTTCCGCCATAAACGGCATTGGTATCCCACAGCGGGTAAGGAGTGGTTTCATCAGACGGAACGACATCGTCATCTGCTGGTTGAGGCTGATCGTCGGTGTTATCCTGGTCGTCTGCAGCTTCATCATCGTTCTGCTCTTCGGACTCATCTTCGCCTTCGTCATTCTGAGATGCCGCGGCGACAACGGAGAGCAAAAAGCGCTGCTGTGTTGACGGCTCGCCCCAGGTATCGCGAACGAACAGAGTGAAGGTGAATTCGGTATCCACGGTCACTTCCGGAACATTGAACTCGATGGTCGCAGTGGTTTTGTCCGCCAGATCGATAGCCGCAGGCACGCCCCAGCTGTAGGTTAAGTCGTCTTGATCTTCATCAGACGATTTTTCGCCGGAAAGACGCACGCGGGAGCCGCCAACGATCAGTAACTCGATGGCTGCATTCGGCGCGTGGTTGATTTTAGTCGGAGTCTGATCGTCTTCTTCCTGCTCTTCTTCCGCTTCTTCTACGTTAATACCTTCGAAATAGAACGGTTCCATATCGACAACTTCGGAAGAAATTTCGTAGCCCAGACCTTCACGAGCGGCGTTAAGCAGCACGCCGTTGTCCTGATCGATAGTCCAGGTGAACATCCCGCCCAGACCCAACTTCGCTGCGTATTCACCCTTCGCCTTCACTGAACGCGGGGTATCCAGAGACATGAACAGCTTGCTTTCCGGGTTGTACAGGTAGTCAGCATCGGCAACCTGGTCGGTGTAGACGTTGAAGCCGTTACGGCCTTTCTGGTTTTCCAGATCCAGGTAGTTATAAATCACGTCGTACCATTCGTTGGTACCAGATTCAAACGTACCAGTAGTATCGCCAGTGCCTGCGTTATAGGTGCCTTTCAGCGGAGACAGTGACTCCAGCTCAGCGCTGCGGCCGTTACGGGTATAGCCTGCATAACCGATGTTGATGCGTTCAGCCGGGAAGCCTTCGGACAGCAGATGCTCAACAATAGTGTTGATTGCCCAGCCGTCTTTCTCCACCGCTTTCAGATTAGAATGGTGTGCAAGCGTTTCCGCCCACGGAGTACCGAAGAAGTCATAGGTCATCAGGTTGATGCCGTGCAGACCGGCATTCAGCAGCGCTTTAACGTTGGAATAACCGAACGTCTTAACCACAGCAGAGCTGGCGATAGAGATTTTCACATTACTCAGGCCTGCGGAATCCAGCTGTTTGCGCAGTTCACCAATCAGCAGGGCATAGTTTTCACCATCTTCCGGGCCGCAAGGGTTACCTGCGCCTTCATGGTTCGGGTATTCCCAGTCGATATCCACTTCGCTGAACATCGGGAACTGTTTGAACAGTTTCACCACGCCTTTGGCGAAGACTTTACGCGCAGCGTCAGAAGCTGCGGTTTCGTGGAAACCGTTACTCATGGTCCAGCCGCCGATGCTCGTGGACAGCACCAGATCGTGGTTCTGCTGTTTAGCTTTTGCCTGCAGGTCACGCAGACCACCAAGCAGGCCTTTGGTGTTGGTCTGGGTTACGGTTTTCGGATCAACGTCCCAGCCGCTTACAGAGTGACCAACGTTAACGTAGGACTGGAAGTCGCCCCACGGATCGAGGAAGGTTGGTTCGTACTGAACTTTACCGCACTGCTCTGCGCCTTCGGCAACCACATCGCGCCACAGACCATCATTTTTATGGAAGCCAGTTACACCGACGAAACCGAAAATGATTTTATCGTATGCTGTAGGGGATATATTGGTCAGATCGTAACCACGACCACGGTTATCTTTCGAATCTCCACCTTGTAGGCGGCCATCGTATTGGGACCAGTCGGTGTAGTAACCGAAGACTTTTGGTTTGGTGGTAGAGGCTTTGTATTTGTTGTAAACCGGTTTTGTGACGCGGGCAGAAGTGTAGCTATAGTTGCTGACCTCTGTTGCCGGGTTAAAACCATCAGCTGCGTTGCTGGTTTCAGTAAGGGTATCGCCCTTAATCAATTTGCTGGTTGCCACGTTAATTTCCTTTTGCTGTGAATGCTCACCGTGAGTGGTGTGGAGCAGATAATCGGCTAACTGGCTGCCCAGGGCTAATCACAAAACAACACAAAAAACGATGATATTTAGGCTGAGGAAAGAGTGATGGCGATGAGGTGTTTGGGCTGGATATAAATAAGAAAGTATTTTTATAACAAAGGGATGATGTTGGGAATGATGTTTGATGATATCCCGGCGGCATGCGCCGGGACGATGATGTTAACCAAAGAGCGTTGATAACCGTTGCAGCACCAGCAGGGCGCTGTAGTAATCAAGGCGGAAGGTTTCGGTCCCCAGCGGATAAACGCGTTTTCCTTCGACCGCAGGCAGGTGCGACAGCAGCGGGTTGGCGTAAATCGCATCGGCGTCTTTTTGGTCACCGGCGAACAGGAACAGGCTCTTGCCGTTAAGCCCGGCGGCTAAATTCTCCCCACCCAACTGCACAATATCATGGCGTTTCCCCTGGCTCTGGCTGGCATGTAGCCCGGCGGGCAGGTCGGCGAGGGTAAAGCCCAGCTGTTCGAGCATCTGTCCTTGAGCGGATTCTTTGGTCCAGATATTGGCGCTGTGGGCCGCTGCGGTGTAGACCAGCGCGGTGACTGGCTGCGGCGGTAGCTTCATCTTTTCTTTCAGCGCCGCCAGCCGTTTATCAAATTCAGCAATTCTCCCGGCGGCCTGTTTTTCATGGCCGGTGATATTCCCCAGTTGGGTCAGCAGCGCCTGCCAGCTTTTATCATCGTAGTTAATGATGAGCGTCGGGGCGATGGTGGAAAGCTGATCGTAGAGCGTCATTGCCGAATCACCGCCGGTGGCGCTAATCAGTATCAGGTCCGGCATCTGGGCTGCAACGGCTTCGGCGCTCGGCTCGCCAATATAAAGTCGCGACAATTTGCGTTCTTTCGCCACATCGCTCCACTGACGCAGAAAACCCTGACTATCGGCGACGCGGTTATTGGGCGTGGTGGCCCCGCTGGCGACGACCGGCGCGTCAATTGCCAGTAGCGAGCCGGTTAGCGTCACGCTGGTGGAGACAATGCGCAGCGGCTGGCTTTCCAGCGTATGTGTTCCGCGGCTGTCGGTAATCTGGCGCGGCCAGTCTGCCGCCAGCGCTGAGCTAATTCCTAAAATCGCCAGACCGCTGGCGAAGAGAGTACGGCGGCAAAAAGTGGAGAAATTCACGTATTCGCATCCTGATTAAGTTGTGATAAATGCTTCTCATTTTCAGCTTTGCGCCGCGTGGATGCAAGTCTATACCCTAATAATTCGAGTTGCAGGAAGGCGGCAAGTGAACGAATCCCGATGAGCTTACTGTAGTAAGTGATTCGGGTGAGCGAACGCAGTCAACACACCTGCAACTTGAAGTATGACGGGTATAAGTAGCACAACATGCTACCTGTATGGTTGACATGTAGAGCAATACCTTTTAGGTTAGCCAACCAAAATATAAATGATAATTATTCGTAATATCTTTATCGTTTTTTTGGAGGATGATATGGAAACGTCTTTGGCTGAGGATGTTCGGGAGAAAAAAATGACCCTGTCGCCGGAAAGCTTCTTCTTTATGTCGCCGTACCGCAGTTTCAGAACGTCTGGCTGCTTTAGCCGCTTTTCGCATCCCGCCGCCGATGGCGACAATCTGGCCGGTGAGTTCCAGAGCAAGATGGCGGCTGCGTTTAAAGAGGCGCGTGCTGCGGGGATTGCAAAGCCGGTGATGGTTGGCGCTATCCCGTTTGATACCAACGAGCCGTCCGAGCTGTTCATCCCTGAGCGCTGGGAAGACTTTTCTCGCACCCAAAAACAGCAGTCCGCGCGTTATGCATCAAGCCAGACGCCAATGGACGTGGTGCAGCGTCGGGAAATTCCCGAGCAGGACACCTTTATGGCGATGGTTGAGCGCGCAGCGGCCCTGACCGCGACGCCGGAAGTGGACAAAGTTGTCCTGTCACGCCTGATTGATATCACCACTCGCGAACGGGTTGATAGCGGGGCGCTGCTTGAGCGACTGATCGCCCAGAACCCGGCCAGCTTTAACTTTCACGTGCCGTTATCAGACGGCGGCGTGCTGCTGGGCGCCAGCCCGGAACTGCTGCTGCGTAAAGAAGGGGCGCATTTTAGCTCGGTGCCGCTGGCCGGTTCGGCCCGCCGTCAGCCGGACGATGTGCTGGATCGCGAAGCGGGGCATAAGCTGCTGGCGTCGGCAAAAGACCGTCATGAGCACGACCTGGTGACTCAGGCGATGAAAGCCGTATTAACGCCGCGCAGCAGCGAACTCTCTCTGCCGGACTTCCCGCAACTGACCACTACGCCCACCCTGTGGCATCTGGCGACGCAGATTCAGGGGACCGCGCTGGCAAAAGAAAACGCCATGTCGCTCGCCTGCCTGCTGCACCCGACGCCAGCGCTGAGCGGTTTCCCGCATCAGGTGGCGAAACGCCTGATTAACGAACTGGAGCCGTTTGACCGCCAACTGTTTGGCGGCATTGTCGGCTGGTGCGATGACGAAGGTAACGGCGAGTGGGTGGTGACGATTCGCTGCGCCCGTCTGCATCAGCACACGTTGCGCCTGTTTGCTGGCGCAGGCATCGTCCCGGCCTCTTCGCCGCTGGGCGAGTGGCGCGAAACCGGCGTCAAACTGACCACCATGCTGAACGTATTCGGCTTGCAATAAGGGATTATGATGATTGAATTTAATCGCTGGCCGGAAGATTTCGCGGCCCGCTATCGGCAAAAAGGTTACTGGCAGGATCTGCCGCTCACCAATCTGATTACTCGCCATGCGGAAAATGACGCCATCGCGATTATCGAAGGCGACAAACAGTACAGCTATCGCGAATTCAACCGTCTGGTGGATAACCTTGGCTTCTCGCTACAACGTCAGGGCCTGAAGCGCGGCGAAACGGCGCTGGTGCAACTGGGTAACGTTGCGGAATTTTATATCACTCTGTTTGCGCTACTGCGTATTGGCGTTGCGCCGGTTAACGCGTTGTTCAGCCATCAACGTAGCGAGCTGAATGCCTATGCCACCCAGATTGAACCCGCGCTGCTGATTGCCGACCGCGAACACGCGCTGTTTGCTGATGATGCTTTTCTTAACGCGTTTGTTGAGCAGCATCCGTCGGTACGCGTGGCGCTGCTGCTGAACGACAGCGGCGAACAGAGCCTGACGGCGGCCATTGAACAACCGGCCGATAATTTCGTGGCGAATCCGACGCCTGCCGATGAAGTGGCGTTTTTCCAGCTTTCCGGCGGCAGTACCGGTACGCCGAAGCTGATCCCGCGCACCCATAACGATTATGACTACAGCATTCGCCGCAGTAATGAACTGTGCGGTGTGAGCGCCGAAACGCGCTATCTGAACGCGCTTCCCGCCGCCCACAACTATGCGATGAGTTCTCCGGGTTCATTAGGTGTATTCCTCGCCGGTGGCGTGGTGGTGCTGGCGCATGACCCGAGCGCGACGCTGTGTTTCCCGCTGATTGAAAAACACCAAATCAACCTGACCTCGCTGGTGCCGCCTGCGGTGAGCTTGTGGCTACAGGAGATCCATGACTCCGGCAGCAATGCCCAACTGCAATCGCTGCAGCTTTTACAGGTTGGCGGAGCGCGCCTGTCCGCGACGCTCGCCGCCCGTATTCCGGCGGAAATTGGTTGCCAGCTTCAGCAGGTCTTCGGCATGGCTGAAGGGCTGGTGAACTATACCCGCCTCAACGACAGCCCGGAGCGCATTATCAACACCCAGGGCTGCCCGATGTGTCCGGATGATGAAGTGTGGGTGGCCGATGCCGATGGTAATCCGCTGCCGCGCGGTGAAGTGGGGCGCCTGATGACCCGTGGACCCTATACCTTCCGCGGCTACTACAAAAGCCCGCAGCACAACGCCGAAGCGTTTGATGCCGATGGTTTCTACTGCTCGGGCGATCTGATTTCGATCGACGAGGATGGCTACATCACCGTGCAGGGTCGGGAAAAAGATCAGATCAACCGCGGCGGTGAAAAGATCGCGGCGGAAGAGATCGAAAACCTGCTGCTGCGCCATCCTGCGGTGATCCACGTTGCGCTGGTCAGCATGGAAGACAGCCTGCTGGGCGAAAAAAGCTGTGCATATCTGGTGGTCAAAGAACCTCTGCGCGCGGTGGCGGTTCGCCGCTTCCTGCGTGAACAAGGGGTCGCAGAATTTAAACTTCCGGACCGCGTGGAGTGCGTTGACGCGCTGCCGCTGACGCCGGTGGGCAAAGTCGATAAAAAACAATTACGTCAGTGGCTGGCTGAACGCAAGCTGGGCTGAAGGAGAAGACAGAATGGCAATCCCTAAATTACAGGCTTACGCGCTGCCGGAAGCCAGCGATATCCCGGCGAACAAAGTGAACTGGGCATTTGAGCCGTCCCGTGCCGCGCTGTTAATCCACGATATGCAGGAATATTTCCTCAATTTTTGGGGCGAAAACAGCGCAATGATGGAGAAAGTGGTGGCCAACATCGCTGCCCTGCGCGATTTCTGCAAACAGAATAACATTCCGGTGTTTTACACCGCTCAGCCAAAAGAGCAGAGCGATGAAGACCGCGCGCTGCTGAACGATATGTGGGGGCCGGGCCTGACCCGCTCGCCGGAACAGCAGCAGGTGATCGCTGCACTTGCGCCGGACGACAACGACACCGTGCTGGTGAAGTGGCGCTACAGCGCATTCCATCGTTCACCGCTGGAAGAGATGCTGAAAGAAGCCGGTCGTGACCAGCTGATCATCACCGGTGTTTACGCCCATATCGGCTGTATGACGACGGCGACCGACGCGTTTATGCGCGATATTAAGCCGTTCTTCGTTGCCGATGCGCTGGCTGATTTCAGCCGTGAAGAGCACCTGATGGCGCTGAAATACGTCGCGGGTCGCTCCGGTCGGGTGGTGATGACCGAAGAGCTGCTGCCGCTACCGGCGTCGAAAGCCGCGCTGCGCGCGCTGGTGCTGCCGCTGCTGGATGAATCCGACGAGCCAATGGATGATGAAAACCTGATCGACTACGGTCTGGATTCGGTGCGCATGATGGCGCTGGCCGCCCGCTGGCGTAAGGTTCATGGCGATATCGACTTCGTGGTGCTGGCGAAAAATCCGACCATTGATGCCTGGTGGGCGCTGCTTTCCCGCGAGGTGAAATAATGGCTGGATTAGATTTTCACGGACAGACCGTGTGGATCACCGGTGCGGGTAAAGGCATCGGCTATGCGACCGCGCTGGCGTTTGTTGAGGCTGGCGCGACCGTGACCGGTTTTGACCTGGCGTTTGAAGGCGACAATTATCCTTTCGCCACCGAGACGCTGAACGTTGCCGATGCGCAGCAGGTGGCGCAGGTCTGCGGTCGTCTGCTGGATAATATCGAGCGACTGGATGTGCTGGTCAATGCCGCCGGGATTTTGCGCATGGGGGCGACCGATACGCTGAGTCTGGAAGACTGGCAGCAGACCTTCGCCGTCAACGTCGGCGGGGCGTTTAACCTGTTCCAGCAGACGATGGCGCAGTTTCGCCGCCAGAAGGGCGGGGCGATTGTCACCGTGGCTTCCGACGCCGCACATACCCCGCGTATCGGCATGAGCGCTTACGGCGCTTCGAAAGCGGCGCTGAAGAGCCTGGCGCTGACCGTCGGCCTTGAGCTGGCGGACAGCGGCGTGCGCTGTAATCTGGTTTCTCCTGGATCGACGGATACTGATATGCAGCGAACGCTGTGGGTCAGCGACGACGCTGAACAGCAGCGTATTCGCGGTTTCGGCGAGCAGTTTAAGCTGGGCATTCCGCTAGGGAAAATCGCCCGTCCGCAGGAAATTGCCAACACGATTCTGTTCCTTGCTTCTGGTCACGCCAGCCACATCACGCTGCAGGATATCGTGGTGGACGGTGGCTCAACGCTGGGGGCATAAATGGCCTGGAAACGTCAGCTAACACTGGATGAGCTTAACGCGACCAGCGCGAATACGATGGTGGCGCATCTGGGTATCGTCTATACCCGGATTGAGGAGGGCGTGCTAGAGGCCGAAATGCCGGTCGACGGCCGTACTCATCAGCCTTTTGGCTTGTTACACGGAGGCGCATCGGCGGCGCTGGCGGAAACCCTCGGCTCAATGGCCGGGTGGTTGATGACCGAAGAGGGCCAGTGCGTGGTGGGGACCGAGCTCAACGCCACCCATCACCGGGCGGTTTCCAGCGGCAAAGTGCGCGGCGAGTGCCGTCCGCTGCACCTCGGACGCCAGGGCCAGAGCTGGGAGATTGCCGTATTTGACGAGCGGGGCCGGCGCTGCTGTACCTGCCGTCTGGGCACGGCGGTCCTCGGCTGAGGCATAGCCTGTTCCCGGCTTGCGGCGTGAACGCCTTCGCCGGGCTACGGGCTACCGTGGCAGCTGTGCGGAATATTGTCCCGGAGGCGATGCTGCGCATCTGTCCGGGCTACGGGACCGTGCGGTTTGGTGGCTGTCGGGTGGGGTAGCCCGGACAGGCGCAACGCGCCGCCTCCGGGAAACACATCGTGGTGCAGCTACAGAATATCCATCTCCATTTTCATTCATTTTCCTGTCAGAAGTGATCTCGCTAGCAATGTGAGATAAATCATTGCCGTCAGGCGACATCTGCATCGTTTCTAAGTTGTTAAAATCCATATTGTGTTCTAGAAACAAATTGTAACATCCTGATTACCCTACCTGTGGAACACAATGATGAATAATTCAGGGAAATACCTTATCTGGACACTGCTCTCCGTTATCGGAGCCTTTGCCCTTGGTTATATCGCGTTAAACCGGGGTGAACAGATCAACGCGCTATGGATTGTCGTCGCGGCAGTCTGCGTGTATCTGATCGCCTATCGTTTCTATGGCCTGTATATCGCAAAAAACGTGCTGGGAGTTGACCCGACGCGGATGACGCCTGCGGTGCGTCACAACGACGGTCTCGACTATGTCCCGACCGACAAAAAAGTGCTGTTCGGTCACCATTTTGCGGCGATTGCCGGAGCAGGCCCGCTGGTCGGGCCGGTGCTGGCAGCGCAAATGGGCTACCTGCCGGGGATGATCTGGATCCTCGCGGGCGTAGTGCTGGCCGGGGCGGTGCAGGACTTTATGGTGCTGTTCGTCTCTACCCGACGCGACGGGCGTTCGCTTGGCGAGCTGGTCAAGGAGGAGATGGGGCCCACCGCTGGGGTACTGGCGCTGGTGGCCTGTTTTATGATCATGGTGATCATCCTCGCGGTGCTGGCAATGATCGTGGTGAAAGCGCTGACCCACAGCCCGTGGGGGACTTACACCGTGGCCTTCACCATCCCGCTGGCGATATTTATGGGTATCTATATTCGCTATCTGCGCCCGGGTCGCATCGGCGAGGTATCGGTGATTGGCCTGGTGATGCTGGTATTCGCCATTATCTCCGGCGGCTGGGTGGCGGAAAGCCCAACCTGGGCACCGTGGTTTGATTATACCGGCGTACAGCTGACCTGGATTCTGGTGGGCTACGGCTTTATCGCCGCCGTCCTGCCGGTGTGGCTGCTGCTGGCACCGCGCGACTACCTCTCCACTTTCCTCAAAATCGGCACCATCGTCGGTCTGGCGATCGGTATCCTGATTATGCGCCCAACCCTGACGATGCCCGCGCTCACCAAGTTTATTGATGGCACCGGTCCGGTCTGGAGCGGCAGTATGTTCCCGTTCCTGTTTATCACTATCGCCTGCGGCGCGGTCTCCGGCTTCCATGCCCTGATCGCCTCCGGCACCACGCCGAAAATGCTGGCCAACGAAGGCCAGGCCTGCTTTATCGGCTACGGCGGCATGCTGATGGAGTCCTTCGTGGCGATTATGGCGCTGGTGGCGGCCTGTATTATCGACCCGGGCGTCTACTTCGCCATGAACAGCCCGATGGCAGTGCTGGCTCCGGCGGGCGTCACCGATGTGGTGGCATCGGCGGCGCAGGTGGTGAGCAGTTGGGGCTTTACCATTACGCCTGATACCCTCAGCCAGATTGCTAAAGAAGTAGGTGAGCAGTCGATTATCTCCCGTGCGGGCGGCGCGCCGACGCTAGCGGTGGGGATGGCCTACATCCTGCACGGCTCGCTGGGTGGGCTGATGGACGTCTCCTTCTGGTATCACTTCGCGATTTTGTTTGAGGCGCTGTTTATCCTCACGGCGGTGGACGCCGGGACGCGTGCAGCGCGCTTTATGCTTCAGGATCTGCTGGGAGTGATAAGCCCGGGGCTGAAGAAAACCAGTTCGCTTCCGGCTAACCTTCTGGCGACCGGGCTATGCGTACTGGCGTGG
Organism: Klebsiella sp. RHBSTW-00215; assembly: GCF_014103785.1. Lineage (NCBI taxonomy): Bacteria > Pseudomonadati > Pseudomonadota > Gammaproteobacteria > Enterobacterales > Enterobacteriaceae > Klebsiella > Klebsiella sp. RHBSTW-00215. Next base: position 3,215,998 of record NZ_JABXQS010000001.1, on the reverse strand, counting down.
GGTTACTTCCTGCATCAGGGCGTTGTCGACCCGCTCGGCGGCATTAACACCCTGTGGCCGCTGTTTGGTATCGCCAACCAGATGCTGGCAGGGATGGCGCTGATGCTCTGTGCGGTGGTACTGTTTAAGATGAAACGCCAGCGCTATGCGTGGGTGGCGCTGCTGCCAACTTCCTGGCTGCTGATTTGTACCCTGACGGCAGGCTGGCAGAAGTCATTCAGCACCGATACCAAAGTCGGTTTCCTGGCGATTGCCAACAAGTTCCAGGCGATGATCGACAGCGGCAACATCCCGCCGCAGTATACCGAATCGCAGCTGGCGCAGCTGGTGTTTAATAACCGTCTGGACGCCGGTCTGACCATCTTCTTTATGGTCGTGGTGGTGGTGCTGGCGCTGTTCTCAATTAAAACCGCGCTGGCGGCGCTGAAAGAGGACAAACCGACGGCGAAAGAGACCCCTTACCAGGCGATGCCTGCTGATGCAGACAACCTGGTGGCTCAGGCTAAACGCGCGCACTAATAGAGTTAGCCCCTTTCCTGAATGGGAAAGGGGCAATGGTTAGAGGTAAATATGTTCGATACTCTTTCAAAAGCAGGAAAATATTTAGGTCAGGCGGCGAAAATGATGATTGGCGTCCCGGATTACGACAACTACGTCGAGCACATTCGCGCCACTCACCCTGAGCAGACGCCGATGACCTACGAAGAGTTTTTCCGCGAACGCCAGGATGCGCGCTACGGCGGCAAAGGCGGGGCGAAGTGCTGTTAATAAAAAGGGCTTCAGATTCTGAAGCCTCAGATTACTGACAAAGTGCACTTGGCTGGAATTGCCCGGTGGCGGCTAGCGCCTTACCGGGCCTACGAAAAATGCACAATTTATTGATATTGCGAGTTTTGTAGGCCGGGCAAGGCGTCAGCCGCCGCCCGGCAGAAACGCGAGCACAATCTTTAAACCTGGTTTGTCATCAGTCTCGAGCTTCAGATTCTGAAGCCTTTTTCTTTTTTACGCCGTATCACCCTGCGCCAGCTTCTGTTTGATGCCTTCGTAGTACTGATCGTTGATCACATATTTTTTCATAAACAGACCGACGATCAGGTTAAATACGGACGGGATCAGCGTCATCATCAGGGTGATGCCCAGCAACGATGACGGCGACTGTTCGACATCCGCCTGATAGCCGAAGAAGCTCAGCGAAAAGCCGATAAACCCGCCCGCCAGCCCCATACCCAGCTTCTGGAAGAACAGGATCCCGCCAAACGCCAGCCCGGAAACTCGGGTGCCGGTTTTCACCTCACCATAGTCCACTGCTTCTGCAATTGATGCCCAGTACACCGGAAGCTGCATATCGCCCAATAGCGTAATGATGAAGAAGAAAACAAATGCCAGATAAATGTTCTGCTCGCCAACGACGAAGTACATGGCAACCCCGGCGACGAAGGTTAGCAACTGGGTATAACGGAACATTTTGATTTTGTCGTAGTAGCGAGCAATCGTCCCGGCCAGCAGCATTGCCATAACGGACGCCACAACACCGGTGGTCAGGAACGGAGAAATCAGCTCGTTGCCGCCATGCAAGTAGTACTTGGCGTAATAAGCTGCGACCGAGTTACGTACGATGCCGCCAAACATGATCAGCGCTATTGAGACGCCGAGAATTAGCCACTGGTCGTTCTTCATCAGATTCTTGAACTGAGTCGGAAAATGGATGTACTCGGTTTTATGCGTAATACGCTCTTTTACCGTGAAGAAGCAGCAAATACACAGTAGCGTCGACACAATCCCCATGGAGCCCATTGCCAGTTGGTAACCGCTGGCCAGGTTGTTTTTGCCAAAGTACAGCGCTGCCATCGGCACGATGATGGTGACTAAAAACATAGCGATTTTGGTCATCACAAAGCGATAGCTGTTCGCGCTCAGGCGCTCTTTAGGATCGTCGGTAATAACGCCGATGAGTGAAACGTAAGGGATTGAGATAAACGTATAGGTTAGCGTCAGCGCAATGTAGGAGCCCCAGGCCCAGATAAGCTTGCCGGTATAATCGAAATCTGGCGTGGTGAACATCATCCAGATGGTTATTCCGAAGGGGATGGAGAAAAACAGCAGATAAGGACGGTATCTTCCCCAGCGACTCTCTGTCTTGTCGGTCATCATGCCAATTAATGGGTCGATAACCGCATCGATAAAGCGTACGCCAATCAGCAGAATCCCCAAATCGCCAGGGGTCAGGCCGTAAACGTCCGTATAGAAATAGGTAATAATCATCGCCATCGACATCATTACGATAGCGATAGCCATATCACCAGCACCAAAGCCAATCTTTTCCCCGATTGAAAGTTTCATAGTCTCACATGTCCTGATACGAGAGTGTTTGAGGCGTCGCCGCAGTTCATTAAAAGTAATATCACTAAATTGGTATCTACCACAATAAAAATCAATGTCTTTTGAGATGTTCATTGGATTTTTTTTGTAAGCAATTGATATTTATTGATTTGTGTAAATTTATTTTGATATTCATCACAAAATTGTGCGCTTTTTATTCTTGTTATTTATGAATGGTGGCTTTATTGGTATCTACCAATTTTGGTTTTCAGAGTGATATTAATGAATGAGGGCCTGATTCTGCTAGCGCAAAATCAGTAACCGGTCAGTTAGCCGGATCGGGCTCTTACCTCTATGACTATTAAGGATATTTATATGGCTTTAGTTGGATGCGATTCGGTGGTTTACAACAAAATTTTCGGGGCGCTGGCGTGTGCGGGGATGGGCGATGCGCTCGGCGCGGCGACGGAATTGTATAGCATCGATGAGATTAAACAGAAGTGGGGCGGTTGGTTAGACAAGTTTGTCGAGCCGCCACTGGATACTTTTGCCGGTTCACTAAAGGGTGTGGCGGGTTTAATCACCGACGACTCAAGCCAGATGTATGTTTTAGCGGAAGCGTTGATTGCTGCGGGCTATGGGCAGTTCACCAACGATGACTGGAAAGCTGCGCTGCTGCGCTGGGCCGATATGATGCCTTACGCTATGTACAAAGGGCCGACGACAGAGCAGGTCGTGAAAGCGCTGCGCGAGGGTTACCCTACCAATACGATTGGGCGCATTGGAACCTCGACCCGCCAGGCACCGAACGTGGGTACCACTAACGGCGCGGGAATGCGCGTGGCCCCTGCTGGATTGATCTATCCGGGTCAGCTCACTAAAGCCTGTGACCTGGCGCTGCTGACCTGCATTCCCTCGCATGATACCAATATCGCTATTGCCAGTGCCTGTGCAATTGCGGGCGCAACTTCTCAGGCAATGGTGGTTGATACCACGCTGGATGAGATCATTGACGCCACCCTGGAAGGTGCACGCTATGGCGAATCGCTGGCGAAAAAACATGCGCGCTGCGTCGCCGGTCCTTCCATTGAAATGCGCACCCGACTGGCGGTAAAAATCGCCCGCGAAGCGGATTCACTGGAAAAATGCCTGTATGAGATTGAAGGCTATATCGGTAACTCCGTGGCGGCACATGAGTCTATCCCGGCGGCAATTGGTCTGCTGGTCTTTTGCGAGGGGCGTCCGTGGGAGACCATTGTCGCCGCAAGTAATGTCGGTAACGACACGGACAGTATTGCTACGATGGCCGGGGCGATTGCGGGTGCCTGGAAGGGATTCGACGCGCTGCCGAAAGAGCAGTATGCGTTTTTCAACTCCGTAAACAGTCGCGACTTTAATCTGCCGGAGATTGCTGCCGGACTGACGAAGCTGGCCATGGAATCGCTGAAGGGTTAACGAAAAATGAGAGCGGATAGGGAAGATAAGGTCATCATGCCATTGTCCTGCACCCGGCAAGAAATTGCCGGGATCTCCGGTCTGCTATCCGCGATGCAGTCTCAGTCTGATGGTCTGGAGGCATTAGCGGATATTGATTTTGCCGCGCTGGAAAAGCTGTACCTGGTGGGATCCGGTGATTCGTACGCCATTGCGCTGATGGTAGAGGCATATCTAAATCGTTGTGGGGCGATTCGATGCCGCGCCGTGCAGTCGTTTACCTTCCTGGGCCTGTCAGCGGCGCATTTTAGCGCTGGTTCGCTGGTGGTTGTCATCAGCGCCAGCGGCAGACCTTCTCCGGTTCTCGATGCGTTTGCTCACGCGCTCACGATGAAAGCCGGGGTTGTTGGGATGACCAACTCACCGGGAAGCCCGTTTGCTAACTTATCGTCGCGAATGCTGTTTACACAGGCATGTAAAAAAGGGATGCCGACCCAAAGTAGTTCCGCAACGCTTTTTTTATTAATGAAGCTTGCTGAGCGGATTATTCAGGCGAAAACGGCGGTGCCAGAAATAACCAATGTCGATATTCCACATTTGTCTCAGGATTGGGAAAACGTGCAGTGGCAGACATGGCTGACGAAGTATGCTGAGGCATTTTTCTCCCGTCGGGTGATTTTTCTGGGCAACGGGATAACCTGGGGGATGGCGTATCTGTCATCGAACCTGATGGCCTGTGGGCCGCAAATCGAGGCCAGTTTTTTCCCCATTGAAGAGTATTGCCATGCACTAAGGCTCAACCAGGCCAATCAACAGCATCTTGTGGTCATGTTTCCCGAAAAAGATAAAGACCAGGCACTGTGTTCCTCTATTCAGCAGCGTTTGATCCGCCAGGGGGCATTGTCATATTGCTTTGCGCCGCCAGGGAATTTCAGAGTACATGATTATTTACAGCGAAATATGCTGCTGCTTTTCCAACTCTCTTTAACACTGGCGGAGCGTTACGTCGCAATGGGTGGAGAGCGCGTTACATTCGAGGATATAAAATGATAAAAAAATATGATGTCGTTGCGGTCGGAAGTGGCAACATTGATTTGGTTTTTCGGGTGCCCAGGCTGCCGGGAAATGATGACAAAGTCGTTGGCAAAAAAATATCCGAAAATGTGGGCGGCACCGTAGCGAATAGCGCGTGCATGATGTCAACGCTGGGGCTGAAGGTGGTTTCATTATCCAGCGCTGGCGACGATCGCTATGGTCAGCTCATTGTCGATGATTTTAATCGTCACGGTGTTGATACTCGCTATATCAAGATCAACCCAGGTCAGGATCCTAATATGGCGATTATTATTCTCGATGAGAGCGGTGAGAAGTCATTAATCTATGCTCCGGGGGGTAATTGCGAATGGGATCAGCAGACGGCGTTTACCGCGATTGCTGAAAGCAAAATTATGTACACCATGCCGGGCGACCTCGAAAAATATGCGATTCAGGCACAATATGCCCATGAGCATAATACCCTGGTAGCGGTCGATATTGAGCCGCATATTGCTAGTGATAAAGAGCAGTTGGAGAAAATATTAAGTCTCGCCGATATCGCTATATTCAACCAGGATGGTTTTACCGCTAGCTGCAATTGCGACCCGGAATGGCCGGTGCTGCATGCGCTACGCCGCAAATATTCGCTGTCTGCGCTGGTGGTGACCTGCGGTGCCGATGGGGTTATTGCGGTCAGCGAGCGGGAAGAAGCACGTCATTCTGGTTTTAAGATCCCGGTTATTGATACCACTGGCGCAGGCGATACCTTTAACGCCTCCTTTATTTACACTTATGCTAATAACTATAAATTAGCGCCAGCGATTGAGTTTGCCAGTGCTGCCGCCGCGCTGAATATTATGCAGATAGGTGCCAGAGGACATTTGGCCAGCATTGACGAAATTAGCCAGTTTATTTCATCCGCAAAAGGAAAGGAGTAGGTTTTGAATATTAAAAATATTTTATTATCCGGTACTGCACTTTCAATATTACTGGGTTTTTCAACGTACTCTGTTGCCAATGAATCGGGCCTTAAATTTCTTGGCGAGTATACGATACCGACGTCATTTACCTGGAAGAATGTGCCCTTTGGTGGACTCTCGGCAATTCGCTGGCATGAAGGCGAGCAGCGTTTTTATGCTATTTCTGACAGCCGGAATACCCCAACGGAAGGTAAACCGCGTTTCTATAAACTGAAAATCGATCTCTCTATCGCAGGTATTAAGGATGTTGTCGTCGAACAGCAGTACGATCTTCTTGATGCCGGTGGCGAAGCGTTTAAAAAGGGATTTGTCGATGCGGAAGGGATGGTCATCACCCCAGAAAATCAGCTGCTCTGGACCTCTGAAGCCGGTAGCCCGCTGCGTAAAAGCACGTTAACCGGCAAATTCGTTGAAGACCTGAGCGCTGTCTTTCCTGAGGGGTATTCGGTTGATAGTAAAAAAGAGGATCCCGAAGGATTTCGCAGCGGCATTTCCTGGGAAGGACTTTCGTTTACCCCGGATAATCAATATCTGTTCGTGGCGGCTGAAGGGGCATTAAAACAAGATGGTCCGCTGGCCTCGCCAATGAACTCAAGCCCGGCGCGGATTTTAAAGTTCCGCTATCACGGCGGTGATAAGAAGCCCGAACTGGAAAAGTCTTTCCTCTACAACGTTGACCCTGTGGCTCATATCTCGACGTTTGGGATTAACGATAACGGCGTGTCGGAAGTTTTAGCGCTTAATGAAAATAAACTGCTGGTGGTTGAGCGGTCTGGACGTAATGCTTCCGAAGGGTTTAACGACTGGGATTTTTCCATCAAGGTATGGCTGGCGGATACTACGGCAAGTACGGATATCAAAGAGATTAAATCGCTGGCGCAGGTTGAGAAGCGGAGCATCATTCAACCCGCGGTGAAAAAGTTGCTCATTGATTTCTCTGATGTGACGAATGCACCGGACTGCATAGAAGGCGTCACCTTCGGTCCGCTGAACGATGGCAAAAAGACGTTGATATTTGTTTCGGATAATAATTTTCAGCCGCATCAAAATACGAAATTCTATCTGTTCCAGGATGTGAATGATGTACTGAAGTAGCAGAATAATTTCCCCCTGAGAGGAGAATGCCATGCTCAGGGGGGGAAAGGTTTATTTGTGGTTGAAGCTGTCTTTAGTGATTTTAATTTCGTAGGAATAACGGCTGGCAGGATAGATCATTTCGACATATTCCATCGGTTTTCTGTTAACGGAAAGTGTGACTCTGGTGCAGGTCAGAACGACATCATGAACGGAGAGTTCGAGCAGTGAAGCCTCTGCGGAAGAGGGCTGGCGAGCGCTAATCGTTTCATAAGCTTCAAGCAGTTCAAGTCCCATTTTTTGTGCCAGTAGCTTATACAGGGAACCAAATTCAAGCAGCTCCTCTTCGGTAAAAGCATTATTTTCATCGATAGGAAGATAGGTTGTTTGAATGCCCATTGGGGTCGTGTTGTCGAAACGAACTCTCTTAATTCGCAAAACGCGAGTGTGGCCGGAAAGCTGTAATGCATTACGAATAGGTTCATTAACGGAAACGAAGCCAAATTCAAGGATCTGCTGCTTTGGCGTTCCTTTACGCGCGAGGATATCATCGGTGAACCCATGAAGCTGGCGCTGGGAACGGCGGCTGAGTTCAGGAAGAACGAATGTCCCGCGACCATGCTCGCTATGCAGATATCCTTTTTGGCGTAAATGTTCGATTGCTTTGCGAACTGTAGTTCGACTGGTTTGATAGCGCTCAGCTAGCTCGCGTTCTGTGGGAATGGTTTCATTTTCTGGCCATTCATAGTTATCGATTTTTTCTTTAATGATAGTGAACAGATCCAGATATTTTAATGACTGTGAATCATTGCTCGAAGGGGAAGACAGGCCTGACATGTTTTTTTCGTTCCGTGGTTGGTACCAATGATGTTCTAACTGTAGTGGTTTTTAGATTTTGATGCAATTGAAGCCGATTCTGAAGAGGTGATTGATATTAATTGTTTGTATTTTAAACATTTTTTCTTTTGCTTGCGAATGTGAACTGTATCACGACTTGTTCTTTTGCTATGGTGGTATCTACCAATTTTTCATTGTATACTTTTTACCATGAACAATCCTGGTAGAGATGACTAACCGAATATATAGAGGCTCTTTTCTTACAAAGGAAGTCGGTTTTTTATTTTACATAGGGATTTTGTATGTCTGAGGTGTTTATTGCGCTTTTGGTAGGTATTGTCACCGGGCTTATCTTTAGCATTTTCAAACTTCCAATACCTGCGCCACCGGTGCTGCCGGGAATTATTGGTATTGTTGGCGTCTATCTTGGTAGTAAGGGTTATCACGTTATTATGCAATTTATTGGTTAATGAAATATTATTAAGGGTAATAATAGTGTTATCAATACCAAAGGTTATTTTACATGAACATTTGGAAGGGGCGGTGACGGCAAATTTAGCTGTGCACTTATCAAGAAAAAATGGGATTGCAATTTCAGATGAATATATCAGGCGCTGTGCAGTTCCTGGTGATTATGATTATGCGTGGGATAAATCAGACTTTGCACACTTTATAAAAGTTTATGATTTTATTTCATCATTGATTAAAACGCCGGAAGATTATTATCTGGTGACGGCGGATTTTATCTCACGCAATGCACAGGCAGGCATGATCTATTGTGAACAGCTTATTTCTCCGGACCATATGATGAGGGTTGGCGGTGGCGACGGTGAGAGCAATTATCTTACCTGTTTGCATGAGGTAACCAGGGCAATTAAAGACGCTGAGGAACAATATGGTACGGTCACCCGCCTGCATGTTGTTCTTATCAGGCATGATGGAATAGAGCGAGCGGCTGCGGTTGTGGAGCTTTTTATGAACCATCCTGACCCTTATATTGTTGGCGTTAATGTTGCCGGCCATGAAGGTATGCATCGTTTTAGTCACTATGTTCCTTCTCTCAATATGCTCTATCAGCAAGGTCTGCGTGGCTCTTTACACGCCGGAGAAATTTGCGGTGCGCAAAGTGTAAAAGAGGCGCTGACTGCCGGTGCCTCGCGTATTGGTCACGGTATTCGCGCCATCGAGTGTCCGGAGCTTATTGCGGAACTTGTTGAGAAAGAAATATTACTCGAAGTCTCATTAACCAGTAACCATTTGCTGATTACTGACATCCAGCAGGGGAATAGTACTCATCCAATAAGAGCGCTTTATGGTAGCGGCGTGAGGCTAAATCTTAATACGGACGATGCTGGTATTTGTTCAACGGATATATTAAAAGAATACCAATTTGCCATGGATTCATTCGGTTTTCAACGCGCGGAGCTAATTGATATTTCGATGATGGCGATTGAAGCCTCATTTGTTGCAAAGGATATTCAGAAAACGCTTTTAGAAAAAATATGCACAGCAGTTATCAGTGATGATATTGATTTTTTTGCTATCGCACAGAAGTCCGCTCACTCTCCAGCGCTTCGCGCGAGATTTGCTAAAAGATACGAACAACTTACATCAACCAGATAATTATGATAGGGGTAGATCATGAAAAGGATAATTCCAGTAGCATTCATTGTATTGACCGGTCTGGCGGCGCACAGCGTTTACGCTGAACAGCCGCATGGTTTTATCGATTATCGTCACGAATATTTAGATAAGAAAAGAACCCATGCCGACCGCGTTGAGTTCGGGACCTTCTTTAGTAACGGTATCGGGTTAATGGGTGAATTACGTTACAACACTCAGGAAGGCAATAAGGATAAATGGGACCCGTCGCAGTTTAATAACAACGGTTCCGGCCTTTCTATTGTTTACCGTTTTAAGCCACTGGATGATAAAAACTTCTGGCTGGAGCCGATGTTCTGGTTAGATTCTACCGAATACTGGACCACCTACGAGTATGGTTTATCTGCGGGTTATAACTTTAGCAAAGCCTGGCGCGTCTCCGGTCGTTTCCGTTATGACATGGATAAAGCCACCAGTAAATCAAAAGGCTATGGTAACGATGATCGCAATAACCGGCGTTACGATCTGTGGGTTGATTATCGCCCGGATAATAGTAATTTCCAGTATCAGCTGAATCTTGTTTATTATAACAATGGCTATATTACCTGGGATAATGGCAACGAAAACTATACTGCCTCATTTAAAGTCGGATACAAATTTGGTTCATGGGTACCTTACGTCAGTATTGCCGATTATCGTGGTACCGATAAAACCACCGATGAACGTCAAGGCCGTTATCGTATGGGTTTAACTTATACTTTCTAAATTTAAAGTTAATATAATTAAATAAGGGACTGTTATGATTAAAGTCTACCGGTACGCTATTGCTTTATCCTTATTAAGCTATGTTCCTCTCTCTCTGGCGGAGGTGACAACGGTTGAATCAGATTCGTATGAAACCGTTGGGAATATTATTAAAGAGAAGGACGCACGTTATCAGCCAGAAAATGTCTTACTGGTATTTGATATTGATAATACGGTCCTGACTAGCCAACTCGAAGTGGGCGGCGATATCTGGTATCAATGGCAAACCAACAAGCTACCGTTGAAACCCAGTGCTGACCAGAAGGTCTCTTGCTTATACGAAGATTCCATTGCGCTGCTTTATAATATTGGCACCATGACGTTGACCGACCCCGGGTTAGCGGCGCAGATGAAATCCTGGCAAGAGAAGCACAGCGTTTTCGCGCTGACCTCGCGCGCGCCTGATACCCGCTATGCTACTGAGCGTGAGCTGAAAAAGAACGGTATCAATTTTAGTGCTTCACCACTTAAGCCGCTTAATGCAACCGATGCGCCTCTTTATGAGGGCAGACTGAAACGCTCTTATATTTATGGCAACGGCATCATGCTGTCATCCGGGCAGGATAAAGGCGTGATTCTGGATTTCTTGCTCGATAAAACGCAGCGTCAATATCAGTCCGTTGTTTTTGTTGACGATGGTACTGCCAATATCAACGCCATGAAGAATATGCTGGCGAGCGATAAATATAAGAATGTCGATTCCGTTCTGATTCATTACGCCAAAGTAGAATCAGATTTGATTAAGAAGCAGGGGGCGGTATTAACCGCTGAACAGGCGCAGCGGATGAGCAGCGAATGGACAAAGCTCTCCAGTACTTTGCAGACCATTTTCCCGGAGCGGGTGCAAAGCTGTAGTTCTGACAAGAAATAGCGTCTTCGGCATAAGTAAAGATTAACGGCTCAGGTCATAGCCGTTAATCTTACTTCGTACGGGAGTTAACCCTCTTTCGGCAGATACAGGCTGATTTGCTCTTGCGTGCAGCCGTAAATTGCCGCCAGCTTTTCGCGAGTGCGCTTTTGCGGGCGGGAGTCGATAGCTTCCAGCTGGGAAACTGCAGACTGGCTAATGCCGAGCTTGTCGGCGACTTCCTGCTGCGACAGACCGCGCAGGATGCGCCAGGCGGCCTGCAGGCTGACTTTCTCTTTATCCATGATGTCGCAGACGTCACCCGGCAGCATCACGTCATCATAGATATCGTGTTCTACCGGAATATCTTCAAAATCCGCTGCCGTTTCATCATCCAGTTCGGCTAGCTGCAAGCACATATGGAAGTATTCGTCGTAGGGGATCACGGCGTACTGCGCTTTCCCTTCATCATCCTTAATTATCTGAACAGCCATAGGGCGTATTCTCCTCGTGCAAATAGGTCGTTGAGGTTCTGCGTTTTATGGACACGATAAACAGGTCTCTAAGCGTCAGCCCCTGACGAGTGAAGATGATCCGATAATCCCCCACCCGAAGGCGGTAATGATTCTCTGGCTTAATCAATTTTCTGACATCGGGCCGTGGAGCTGAACGGTCGCCTAAATCTGCTAACCTGCTTTTGATTCGCTCCTGATAGCGATAATCGATATTTGCCAGTTCCTTTTTTGCAACTTTTGACCAGATGATCATGCTATGTACCTCCACTGTACACCTTGATTGAATATAAGAAAATAATAAGATTATTAGATAAATTCTGAATTTCTTATGAGGGTACGATAGCGCAGAGTCATCATCTTACGAAGACAGAAACATTGGCTTTGCGAGGCGACTCGAAATCGCCTCCGCCGGGCGGCAGAGGCGAATTAAACGGGGGAATTAACCGGCGAAGCGTTCGACTTTTTCGAACGCCGCGCGCAGGGTTTCGGCGTTCAGCTCAACCGGCAGGAAATGGATGGACTCCACCGGGCGCAGGGTATGAGCGATGACTTTATCCAGCTCCTGGCGGTTGTTGATATCGACCTCCAGCGCTGCCAGGGTGGTCGGCAGGTTAAAGCGCTGATACGCCTGCACCAGCTGCGCCAGCACATCGTCCTGACCAAGCAGGGCGCTCTGTACCAGAATGCCGTAGGCGACTTTGGTTCCATGCAGATATTTCTCGGTCTGCGGCAGCACCGTCAGGCCATTGTGCACCGCATGGGCGGCGGCGACGCGAGTGTAGCGCTCGCCTAATCCGCCGACCATACCGCCGCCGGCGATAACCGCGTCTACCACATCGCGGAAAGCCTGAGTCAGCTCGCCGCGCTGCTGGTCGGCCAGCGCGGTTTCGCTGCTTTCCAGCAGCACATCGCGGATCGCCAGCGCGCCGTTGATGCCGAGGCGTACGGTGAGCGGCAGCGTCTCCGGCTGCGGGGCCAGCACCACCGCTTCATACCACTTCGCCAGCGTATCGCCGATACCCGCCAGCAGATATTCCGCCGGTGCGTTGAGGATAATTTGCGGCTCCACCAGCACGAGGAAGTTGGCGTCGTCGAAGATTTCAAACTGCAGCGCCTGACCGGCGTCGTTGTACCACACCGACAGCGGCGTCCACGCTGCGCAGGTGGCGGCGATGGTGGGGATCGCCACTACCGGCAGGCCGAGGCGGCGGGCCAGCGCTTTAGCGGTATCCAGCAACGCGCCGCCGCCGACGCCAATCACCACTGACCGATCGTCACCAGACTCGCGGGCCAGTTCTCTGACGTCGCTTTCGCTGCAATGACCTTTAAATAAGATTCTTTTGGCTCCAGGCGCGTTAAACGCTTCCGGCAGGAAATCCTGCGCGCCAGCGATAGCCCGCTCGCCGTAAACCCATACCGCCCGTGAAAGCTGCTCTTCGCTATAAAAATCATGCAGTCGGGCCAGGCTGCCGGGATGGGAGTAGTAGTTGGCGGGGCCGGGGACCACGCGGATATCGCTGTGACTCATAAATGCTGTCCTTGTTGTGTTTCGCTAACCTGATGTTATGTCTGGACATCCGGATGGCTAATATTATTTCGCTTTATCTTATGCCTTTTATGCATTTGTCAGTCAAGGGCGGCTATGAAAAATTCATTAAATCAGAAGATTAATCGACAGGGTACAGGGGATGACCGGCAATCGCCTTGAGATGCAAAACATTAGCCTGGCCTTTTCTGGCTTCCGGGCGCTGAGCAACGTGGCATTCACCCTGAAGGGTGGTTCGGTGCATGCGCTCACCGGGGCTAACGGCGCGGGTAAATCGACGCTAATGGCGGTGCTGTGCGGTACGCACGCGCATTACGAAGGCGAAGTGGTGATCAACAATCAGCCGGTGAGTATTCGCTCGCCGCGCGATGCCAAACAGCTGGGTATTCATCTGGTGCAGCAGGAGGTAGATGTTGCGCTGGTTCCGGGCCTGAGCATCGCCGAAAACATTATGCTCGACAGGCTGGCGGAACCCGGGATCGCCTTTCGCTGGGGACGACTGCGTCAACTGGCGCGCGAAGCGCTGGCCCAGTTGGACGTCACCCTCGACGTGCGGCGTTCAATCGATAGCTGCACGCTGGCGGAAAAACAGCAAATTCTGCTGGCCCGCGCCCTGTCGCATCATTGCCGTTTTCTTATCCTCGACGAACCCACCGCGCCGCTGGACCAGAACGAAAGCGAACGCCTGTTTGCGGTGGTTCGCCGCCTGCAGCAGCAGGGGATTGGCGTGGTGTTTATCTCGCATCGTATTCATGAGCTGAAGGCGATTTGCGACACCCTAACGGTGCTGCGCGACGGTCGCCTGATTGAGAGCGGGCCGATGGCTGAACTGAGCGGTGAGCAGATCGTCGAGAAGATGCTCGGCCATGAGCTGAGCGATATCTTTCCGCCGAAGCGTCCGCCGCACAGCGATGAGGTGCTGTTGCAGGTTGAAGGGCTGCACGACGAAGGGTTGCTGCAGGATATCTCCCTGCGCCTGCGCAAGGGGGAAATTCTCGGTATTGCCGGGCTGGCTGGGGCCGGGAAAACGGAACTGTGCAAGGCGCTGTTTGGTGCCAGCAAAAGCCGCCTGACGCATGGAGAGCTGAACAACCAGCCCTGGCGACCGCGCGATCCGGCGGATTCGGTGGCACGCGGTCTGGCGCTGGTGCCGGAAGAGCGGCGCAAAGAGGGGATTTTTATCGAGGAGCCGGTGGCGATGAATCTGGCGGTCAGCGCCGATAACAGCTTTTCCCGCTGGAGCCTGTTTGGTCATCGTCAGGCCTGGCGCTGGGCGGAAGAAGTCATTGCGCGGGTGGGTATTCGCACTTCCGGACCGGCGCAGACCCTGCGCCGCCTCTCCGGCGGCAATCAGCAAAAGGTAGCGATTGGTAAATGGCTGCGTGGCAACGCCAACGTGCTGATTTTTGATGAGCCGACCAAAGGCGTCGATGTGAAAGCCAAAACGGATCTATTCAATCTGATTGATGGCCTGGCGCGGGAAGGCAAAGGGGTGATTTACGCCTCAGGCGAATTCTCTGAGCTGGTCGGCCTGTGCGATCGCATTTGTGTGCTGTGGGATGGGCGCATCGTGGCGGAAATTCCGGGCGCAGAGGCCCGGGAAGAGAACATTCTTTATTACTCCACCGGAGGAGCAGCAGCGTGAGTAAGGCCCTGACAGTTAACGCGACGGTATTGGGCCGTCAGCGATTTTTTGATTTTCTCTACAAATGGGGCATGTTGCTGACCGTTGTTCTGCTGATCGCCGTTTTTGGCCTCGCGTCGGACAACTTCCTCGACCCGTTTAACATCATCAACATCCTGCGATCCATCGCCATCGTGACGGTGATCGCCATCGGCGTGTCGATATCGCTGACTATCGGCGGTTTTGATTTGTCGGTGGGATCAACCGCCTCGCTGGCCAACGCGCTGGTGATTTCGCTGTTCGTCTGGCACGGCTTTGGTACTACCGAGGCGATCCTTATCACCCTGGCGCTCTGTACTTTAGTTGGGCTGTTTAATGCTTTTCTGATCGTGATCCTGCGTATTCCCGACATGCTGGCGACGCTCGCCAGCCTGTTCGTGATTCAGGGGGTGGCGATGACCTACAGCTACGGCGGATCAATCACCGAAAACATGGTGCTGCCGAGCGGCGATATGGCGGAAGGTGCGATTCCGGCAGCGTTTGGTTTACTGGGGCAGGTGCCGACTATCGTGATCATTATGCTGGTGGTGACCGTTATCGCCCAGCTGGCACTCTCTTTTACCACTCACGGACGGCGGATGTACGCCATCGGCGGCAACCCGGAAGCGGCGCGCCTGTCTGGCCTGCGGATCACTCGCTACAAAGTGGCGGCCTACGTCATTGCTTCTCTGCTGGCAGGGCTGGGCGGCATTCTTCTGGCTTCGCGTATCGGTTCATCGCAGGTGAATGCCGGTAGCGGCTATCTGATGGATGCGGTCGCGGCGGCGTGGATCGGCTTTTCGCTGGCCGGTTCCGGTAAACCAAACGCACTCGGTACGCTGGTGGGGGCGGTGATTCTGGGCGTGCTCTCCAACGGCCTGGTGATGCTCTCGGTGCCGTATTACGCAATGGACATTATTAAAGGGCTGGTACTGGCTGGCGCACTGGCACTGACCTATTTTCAGCGCCGCACTTAAAATTTTACAGGGTAAACACTATGAAAAAGATAACGCTTTCACTCATCGCGCTGGGGTTGTTCAACTCTGCGGTGGCCTTTGCTGAAACCCCGACGCCGGTTCCGGCGGCGATTGCCGAACATAGCGGCCCGATTCGCATCGCGGTGATCCGTAATTTGGGCTCTGACGATAACACCACCCAGTTTGTCTCCGGGGCGATTCAGGAAGGTAAAAAGCTCGGTTTTAAAATCAGCACCTTCCTCAGCAACGGTGATGATGCCAAATTTCAGGACTTCGTTAACCAGGCGATTAGCCAGAAATATGACGGCATTATCCTTTCCCAGGGGCGCGACCCTTACGCCACCGCGCTGGTGAAAAAAGCCGTGGATGCAGGGATTAAAGTCTCGGTCTTCGATACCGCAGTCAACGGCGAAATTCCGGGCGTGACCGTCACCCAGCAGGATGACGCCTCGCTGACCGAACTCTCCTTTGGCCAACTGGTGAAAGACTTCAACGGCAAAGCCAATATCGTCAAGCTGTGGGTCGCAGGCTTCCCGCCGATGGAGCGCCGTCAGGCCGCTTACCAGACATTGCTTAAGCAAAATCCCGGCATCAAGGAGCTGGAGTCGATTGGCGCCGTCTCTTCTGACGTGCAGGGCGATACCGCCAACAAAGTCGGCGCGATCTTAGCCAAATACCCGAAAGGCAAAATTGATGCTATCTGGGGCACCTGGGATGCCTTCAGCCAGGGCGCTTATAAAGCGCTGAAAGAGAATGGCCGCACCGAGATCAAGCTCTACAGCATCGATATTTCTAACCAGGATCTGCAACTGATGCGCGAATCAGGCAGCCCGTGGAAGGTGAGCGTGGCGGTGGATCCGAAGCTTATCGGCGCGACCAACGTGCGTCTGATCGCCAATAAGATTGCTGGTGAGGCGACTCCGGCCACCTACGACTTTAAAGCCGCGGCGATCCCGCAGGCGCTGCTGGCGGCGCAGCCGGGAGCGGTGAACGTCGCCTCGCTGGGTAAAATTATTCCGGGCTGGGGCCAGACCGAAGACTTTATCGCCCCGTGGTTCGCCACTCTGGAAGCGAAAAACAAATAATAGCGTCCGGTGGTTGTCTGGTGCCCTCACCCCGACCCTCTCCCACGGGGAGAGGGGGAAAACCAGCGCCACCCGGCAACAGGAGCTAACGTGACTGCATTACCCACCCCCGAATACAGCCGCAATATGCGGCTGATTGGGCATAGCGAACAGGGGGGACGCCCGGATGGCGTCCAGTTGATGGTGCACGGCGGCTTTGCTTATATCGGCCATATGGTGTCGCAAGGCTTTTCGGTGGTTGACGTGCGCGATCCGAAAAATCCGCGAACGGTCAATTACATTGCCGCGCCGCCCGGTACCTGGAACGTCCATTTGCAGGCCCATGACGATCTGCTGCTGGTGATCAACGCCCGGGATCTGTTTGCCGATACCCGTTTTGCCGACGAAAAGGTTTACTACACCCGCTCGGTGGGCGAGACGGTCAGCGACGTGCAGGATAAGGGCTGGAGCGCCGGGCTACGAATTTTTGATATTTCGACGCCGGATAAACCGCGCGAAATCAGCTTCCTGTCGCTCAACGGGATCGGTATTCACCGGATCTGGTACGTCGGTGGACGCTGGGCCTACGTTTCCGCGCTGATCGACGGTTTTAGCGATTATATTTTCCTGACCATCGATCTGGCCGATCCGCGTAAACCTGAAGTCGCCGGGCGCTGGTGGCTGCCGGGAATGAATCAGGCGGCGGGGGAAACTCCGCAGTGGCCCGAAGGTAAGCGCTATGCCCTGCATCACGCGATTATCGCCGGGGACACCGCCTACGGTAGCTGGCGCGACGGCGGTCTGACGCTGCTGGATGTCAAAGACCGCGCGCAGCCGAAGCTGATTAGCCATCGCAACTGGAGCCCGCCGTTTGGCGGCGGTACCCACACCGCTCTACCGCTACCGGACCGCGATCTGCTGGTGGTGCTTGATGAAGCGGTGCTGGATAACCAGCAGGATGGCGAGAAGCTGATCTGGCTGTTTGATATTCGCGACCCGACAAACCCGGTGAGTATCTCGACTTTCCCGCAGCCGGATGAGACCGACTATGTGGCGAAAGGGGCGCATTTCGGCCCGCATAACCTGCATGAGAATCGTCCCGGCAGCTTTGTCAGCTCAACGCTGATTTTCGCCACTTACCAGAATGCGGGCGTTCGCGCTTACGATATATCTAACCCTTATCGACCGGTGGAAACCGGGGCGCTGGTGCCTGCCGCTCCGGCAAAAATGATGGATACCCGCCCGGGCCGCCCGCGGGTGATTCAGTCCTGCGATGTGTTTGTTGATGCGCAGGGGATTATCTACAGCACCGATTACAACGGTGGGCTGTCGGTGATTGAGTATCTGGGGTAGGAATATTTCCCGGAGGCGGCGCGTTGCGCCTGTCCGGTTTGCGGGTTTGGTAGCCCGGACTGATGTGCAGCATCGCCTCCGGGGGAGTGGGGAAATCCCCGGAGGTGGCGCTTGATACTCATTAACCGTACTGACGAATTCGCGCAATCAGCTCATCGACGCTGTCGATGCGATCGGCAAGCACAATCAGCGCTTTACCCAGCGTGATAGCGTGGCGCAGGCATTCATGGCGCATAGCTTCGTCCTGAATAGTGTCGATATCCGCCACGTGCGATAGTCCGACGCTGCGGCGAATCAGCTCGGTGCCGCAGAAGCCAATAGCATCAGCCCACGCTTTCTTCAGGAACGTGGAGGCATAGCCGGGGTAAGCCAGCGCAGCGTCGCGGGTTTTCTCCGCCGCCAGCGCCTGGAAACGCTCGGCGAAGGTATTCCAGAACTGCTGAATATCGCTCAGACGCTGTTCGCGGGCGGCGGCGGCATCGCGAATACCTAAATGCCCTGGCAGGCCGCAGTAGTTGAGCAGCAGGTTGCCGATGGCGGTGCCGATATCAAAACCAATCGGCCCGAAATAGCCAAACTCGGCGTCGATAGCTTTAAAGCTGCCTTCGGCGACGAATATCGAGCCGCTGTGGATATCGCCGTGCAGCAGCGCTTCAGCATGGGAGAAAAAGCGGTGCTTCAGCGCGGCAACCGCCAGCTTTAGCTGGGCATCGTCGCGCAGGGCGGCGACATCGGCTTCCAGCGCAGCGGGGTAATTATTGCGTTCGTGAACCTGATACGGATCGTTAAAGAACAGGTCCTCGGTGATTTCGCACATCTCTGGGTTAATAAATTGTGCCACCTGGGCCTTTTTCTCATGCGGATGCAGATAAAAGTCGCTGGTGTGAAACAGCGCCTGGGCCAGGTATTCCCCCAGCTGGCTGGCCGCCTGCGGGTAGTAAATGTTGTTAATCAGTTCGCCACGCCAGATACGGTGATCGGAGAGATCTTCCATCACCATCACCGCCAGCTCGGGATCAAAATGCAGAATTTGCACCGTGTGCTGCGGGCAGTGCTGATAGTGAGCGACCAGGGTTTGCGCCTCAAGGCGGGCGCGGTCGAGCGTTAGCGGCCAGGACTCCCCGACGCAGCGCACGTAGGGTAAGGCCTGCTTAACGATAACCCGGCTGACGCCCTGGTTATCAAAGATTTTAAATACCAGATTGAGGTTGCCGTCGCCCACTTCCTGTGCGGACACCAGTTCTGACGGGTTATCGAGACCGCCAAATTGTTGTGCGTAAGCCACCGCATCGGTGGCGGTGAAAGTATGGTATTGCGACATTGCCTTGATCCTCAAAATTCTGATTAAGCCGTTCAGACGTCTATACTTCTGGATTCCATCCTGACACAATGTGATACAACAACGCAACAGGGATTTAACTAAATGCAGACACTACAGACCACCAGCCTGCGGGTAAGCGAAAATCAGCTCTTTATTCTTGACCAGCAGGCTCTACCGCAGGAAAAACGCTGGCTGGCGGCGGATAACGTGGCGCTGCTGGTTGACCACATTCACGCCCTACGGGTGCGCGGCGCGCCGTTGATTGGCCTTTCCGCCAGCCTGCTGCTGGCGCTGTTGGGGAAGCGCGGTCTGACCCGTGATGAGCTGAATCAGGCGCTGGAGACGCTGCGCGCGGCGCGTCCGACGGCGGTAAACCTGATGAATAATCTCGATCGTATGAAGCTGGCGCTGGCGGAAGAGAACTATCCCCAGGCGCTGGAAGCGGAAGCGCTGCGCCTGATCGCTGAAGATAAGCAGCTTTGCGCCCATATTGCCGAAGCTGGCAGCGCCCTGGTCACGCCGGGCAGCCGCCTGTTAACCCACTGTAATACCGGCGGTCTGGCGACGGCAGGGGTGGGTACCGCGCTGGGGGTGATTGCGCTGGCGCACGAGCAGGGGAAAGTGGCGAACGTATGGGTGGATGAAACGCGTCCTCTGTTACAGGGCGGACGCCTCACGGCCTGGGAGCTGGGTGAGCTGGGCGTGCCGTATCGACTGATTACCGATTCGATGGCTGCCAGCCTGATGGCGCAGGGGCAGGTCGATGCGGTTTGGGTCGGCGCTGACCGTATTGCCGCCAACGGCGACGTAGCGAATAAAATCGGCACCTATTCGCTGGCGGTGCTGGCGAAGTATCACCAGATCCCGTTTTACGTGGCTGCGCCGCGGACCACCCTTGACCGTCATTGCCCGAACGGCGCGGCGATTCCGATTGAGCAGCGGGCGGCGGCGGAAGTGACCGGCGTCGCTGGAAGTTTTGGCGCGGTGCAGTGGGCGCCGAAAGACGCGGCGGTTTATAATCCGGCGTTCGACGTGACGCCCGCCGCTCTGATTAGCGGCTGGGTGCTGGATACTGGCGTGGTGACCCCGGCGCAGGTTGCAGCCGGGGCGTTCAAGCCAGAAAAGGCCTGAATCAAAACGCGAAGCGGCCTTCGCGGCTTCGCATATCGATATTGCCCGGTGGCGGCTGGCGCCTTACCGGGCCTACGGGAGTGATGCCCGGTTTGATATATGAATCGCGTGCCAGCCGCCACCTGACAAGCGTGCGGGCACGATAATTAAATCATGGCAGCACCATCTCGACAGCCGGAGCGGACTGCCGGTCGATATGCTGGCCCAGCGCCGTCAGCGCTGCCTGATAAGGGCACAGCGTCCCGACATCAGTCGTCTGGCAACCCGACTGACGCCACTCCTGGCGCAGCATCGGGTGCTGGCTGTCCGGCGTTTGCAGACGGCGTAAATCGTCCAGACTCTGCGCCTGGAAGTAGACGCGCAGGTAGCGTTGACCGCTGTGGGTATCGCGCCAGCGTTCCAGCACCAGGCTGCTGCCCGGTGGGATATTACCCCGGCTGTATCCCGGTAGCTGCCAGCTAAAATCCATCAGCGTGCGCACCATGGCGATATTGGTATCGTGGGCCACCAGCAGCAGCCAGCGCACGTTCGGCGTTGCGCCTTCTTTTACTCCTTCAAGCATGGCGTTGAGCAGAATCGACCCGCGTTTTTGCGCGGTATAAAAAACGTCGTTGCTCAGGTCGTAGTTTTCCGTGAGCAGCGGCAGCAGGGCGGTTATCTGGCTGGCACGGGTGATGTTGCCCCACGCCAACTGGCTGAGCGGCAGGTTTTCGCTCCAGCCCAGGCGCAGCGTCTCGACCATATTTGCCATCACGCTCAGCCCGCTAATCGACGTTTTTCCGCTTTTGCTCTGTTCGACCTGCCACGGCAGCTCGAACACCGGGCAGGGCTTATCGGGAACGCAGACCGCCTTTTTCAGTCGCTGAATCGCCGGAGCCAGCGCCTGTCGACGTTTTGCCAGATCTCCGGCTTTCGCTTTCACCTCCGCCAGCTGGCGAGCGGGGTCGGTTTGCGTGGCGGCAAACTTATCGGTCTGAAACAGCGGGTCGGCGTCGGTGCTGACGTAATGAATCTCTACGCCGCAGCCGGGAAATGCGCCATCAACCAGCGCTTGTGCGGTGGCTCGCGTGCGCTGCAAGGGGCTGGCGCGAACGTAAATCTCTCCGCTCGCCGGGCAGCCCGCCGTCAGCAGGCCGAGCTGGCGATAGTGTGCGCCTTCTTCGCGCCCTTTATTCACCACCGCGGCATAGCCATGGCCGGTCAATTCGCCGTCGTGAGTGGTCCACTGAGTCCACGGGCGCTGGGTTGCCGCCTCGATGGCCTCCCTGTTGCCTGGCGTTGGCGGGCGAATACCATGGCGGCTGAGTTCAACCACTTTTTCCAGTTGATATTGCGCAGCAGCGTGGCCCGGGGCCGCCAGCAGCGGCAGGGCGCAGGCAAGCAGCAGGCGTAGCAAAACCTGATGTCGTACAGGCATCATAAGATCTTCCTTATGGGTTAAAGAGTTATGAAGAGAATGAAGTCTGACGTTCTATCGCGTGTCGCCTTGCGACAATCGCGGCGGTGGTAAAACAGAATAGCGCGGACATCAGGCCGGTGCCCACCCAAAACAGCGACAGCGCACTGAAGTCGTACAGCGTTTTACCGTTTTCGATAATTGCCGTTTTGTCGATGATTATCCCGGTCAGAAACTCGCCGAGGCCGGCCCCCGCGTAGCTGGCGATACCGATGGTGCCGAGCGCTGCGCCTGCGGCTTTGCGCGATGAGATATCGACGGCAATTAATCCGCCGAGGAAGCAGGTCAATGCGCCGATGGTCGCGCCGAAAATAATCATCGCCAGAATATCGCTGTAGTAGCCGTGCGGCGACCAGAGCATTAGCGCGAAGCCTGCGGTGTTGAGCAGGCTGATAAACCCGGCCATCACGCTGCGGTTACGCGGGAAGAAGCGATCGGAGAGCATCCCGGCGATAATGGTTCCGGCAATCCCGGCAATAGCGTTGACCCCGACAATGCCTGACGCCTCCAGGGTGGAATAGCCTTTATCCTGCTCAAGGAAGAAGATCCCCCACGAGTTCACCGCATAGCGGTCGATATACATAAACGCCGAGGCCAGCGCCAGCGTCCACAAGGCCGGATTGCGCAGCGCCAGCAGCTGGTTTTTAAACACCGAGCCGCGCGCTTCGGTCTCCTCCAGCGGTTCATCGCGAATCACGTTGATTGACGGAAAGCCGCTGCTTTGCGGGGAATCTCGCATAAACAACAGCAACAGCACGATCCCGGCGACACCGAGCGCGGCGGTTGAGAGATAGCCCATCTGCCAGCCGAACCCGGCAATCACCGCCGCGATCACCATATAGGTCATCGCTTCGCCGATGTTATGCGCCGTTGACCAGATGGCGTAAAAGGTGCCCCTCTCTTTACAGCCGTACCAGCGCGCCAGCGACACCGCGCACGGGCCGACGCCCATCGATTGCGCCCAGCCGTTGATCCCCCAGAAGATGGCCAGCAGCATGGCATTGGTGGTCATTCCCATCATCAGGTTCATCCCGGCGCTCAGCAGCAGCCCGAGGCTCATATAGCGCACGACGTTGGCATGATCGGCGATAAAACCGTTCACCAGTTTGCCGATGGCGTAGCTAAAAAACAGCGTTGAGCCGATCATGCCAAGCTCGGTCGGGGTTATGCCAAGCTCAACCAGCGCGCTCTTGGCGACGGTAAACGACAGTCGGCAAACATAGAACGTGACGTACGCCAGGGTCATGGCAATAAAGGTTTGCCAGCGCACAAAACGAAAACGTTTCTCATCAAATTGCACGCCTGCTTTGGGCGGTAAGGCCCGAAAAAACGCAATAATTCCAGACATTGTGTTATCTCCGAAGGTCGGAGGCCTGACTGATTGATGTGGTTCGTCCGTGAGGGATTATCGTCTTTGTGTAGAGTACATAATCAGATAAAGCCTGACCCCATACGGGTTAAGGTAATGGGTGGCAAAGCATGTTTTTTAATTGTGGGTAGAGCGTTTTACTGGCCAGCAGCAGCGGGTTGCCATTGCGAATGCCATCCGCTGCCAGATAGTCATTGGTGAGGCCGCCTGCTTCGCGCATCAGCACCAGCCCCGGCAGGCCATCCCACGGATTCATATGCGGTTCGTAGTAGCCGATTAAGCGTCCCGCTGCCGCCCACGCGCTCATTAATGCCCCGGAGCCGTTGCGGATAAACATGCCGCCGTCGCTGAGCAGCGCATCGAGGAAAGGCAGGAAGAGAGCAGGCGTCACGCGGTGTGAGGTGCCGACGCCCATGACTCCCTCTTTGACCGTGGTTGCCGGATGCGGCGTGATAGGCGCGTCATTGAGCCACGCGCCCTGGCCTTTCAGGGCGTGGAACAGCTCGCGATGGTTGGGGTCATACACCACGCCGATAACCGGTTCGCCGTCGGCGACGATAGCCAGCGAAAGACACCAGGTATGCAGGCCGTTAAGAAAGCAGCTGGTGCCGTCGATAGGATCGACCACCCACAGCACGCGGGCGTCGGGCATCTGCGTTCCGCTCTCCTCGCCAAGAAAACCATCCTGCGGGAATGCGCTGATAATGCGTTGCTTAACAAACTCTTCGACCCGCTTATCGGCGACGCTGACCACGTCCTGTAGATCATTGCCTTTATGATCCACCGCCAGCCGGTCGCGCTGTTGATAGTATTCGAAAGCTAATTCCGCACCAGCCTTAGCCAGCTCGCAGGCCAGGCGATAGCGGGCTTGCAGAGCGTCTGATTCCAGAGGTTTCATGCTTATTCTCCATTTTGCACACGTGTGCATTTTGCGTGTAAAAAATAGCCCCGAAGGGCGAAATGAGTGTGGAGGGATCTTAAAGATTATTCTGTGATCGCATCTGCATAAAATGAAATTTTCATTTTGCGCTTTGACGAATGATTAATTTCACGGGTACTTCGCGGTGGCGCGAGGGCAGGCTGAATTTGGCGATCCTCGTGACCAGTAGATCCACCGCGTGATGGGCGAGCAGGGCGGTATTCTGCTGCACGGTGGTGAGCTGGTAGGGTTGCCAGTCGGCCTGGGGGATATCATCGAAGCCAATAATCGCCGGCAGGGGCGCGGAGGGGTTATCTGCCCGCAGGCCATCCAGCGCGCCGAGCGCCAGCATATCAGTGGCGCAAAATAGTGCCTGGAGCTGCGGATGTTCGGCGAGCAGCTGCCTGGCGGCGGCAAAGCCTGCCTGATAACCGCCGCTTTCGCAGAAATGCGCGGCAACGTCCATACCTTGAGTATGGGCGACAAACGCTTCGTAGCGCTGCCGGGTGCTGAAGTTATCCAGATTTTCGCCAATAAAACCGGCCTGTTGCCACTGACGCTGGGTAAATAAATCGGCGACCAGTTTCGCTCCCTGGGCGTTATCGCTGCAAACGCGGTCGCAGCCGGTTAAGTCGGCGTGACGGTTGATAAGCGTCACCGGGATTTTTCGCTCCAGATACTCTTCCGCCAGCGACAGCGGCGGTGCCCCGGAGGTGATAATGACCCCTGCGACGTGGTAGCTCAGCAGCTGTTTAAGCGACGGAGCAAGCTGCTGCGGATCGTCGGCGTTCATCAGCAGCGGCATAAAGCCGTTGAGCGCCAGCTGGTGAACCAGCGGCGACAATAGCTTGCTGCGAAACGGGTTATCAAATCCGGCGGTGACGATGCCGATAAAATTGCTGCTGCCGGTAATCATCGTGCGGGCGATGATATTGACCTGATAGCCGAGTGTTTCCGCAGCGGCGAGAACTTTCTGCCGGGTTTTATCCGCCACCGATGCGCCGGGCGTAAAGGTACGGGAAACCGCCGAACGAGAGACGCCTGCGAGTCGGGCAACGTCCTCAGCCTTAATCCATTTTTTTTCGCTCATAGTGTCAGGGTACGGGTTGTTCTCAGGGAGCCATGGTCGGCAACGAAAAGTAGTAAGAAGGTACCACATAAATCCCCGGGCGAGCAGAGGGTTGGCGCTCTTTCCCTGTCAGCTTTTGATATATATTATTCCTAATCATTTATTTCACTAAGCATTGTAATAATATAGATATATGTGTGGCTAAAATAAAAATTCTTTATAAAACAAAAAACTAAACTCTCTTTTTATAGCATATTCATGTGACGCATAAGTTATGCTATCTGCGTTATAGACAGCAATTATTTCCGCAAGCTAATTTCATCTGTATTACCAGGGCTGAATATAAATATTGTTCGATTTATAACTTGCGGAGTCAAACCTGTGGCAAGAAACCATTTTTTGCATATTTCCGGCGCGGCGATATTAACTATGCTGGCGTTGCCTTCTTTATCTACGGCCTATGCGGCCAATGTTAAAATCGTTATCAACCAGTCGCCATGGCTCGATGGCTTTAAAAAAACAGTCGAAAAATATAATCATGACACCGGAAATAACGTCAGCATTGATGCGGTACCCTACGGCGGATTACTCGATAAAATTCGCAGTTCGGTGCGGGCGAAGGAGGGTGTCTATGATATCACTATGATAGATATCAACTGGTTAGGAGAGTTCTACGGTGGCGGTTTTCTTACGCCGATTAAAAGCATTGAGGCCGATTATCGCCTGCCTGAGCAGGTACTGACATTTGGCGATGCGCTTTACTGGGACAATGCGCGCAAGGTTTTCAATAAACAATCCGGCGATCTCTATACCTTCCCGGTTACCGCGAATCCGCAGCTGTTTTATTATCGCAAAGATATTTACCAGAAGGCCGGACTGACCCCGCCGAAAACGTGGGGAGAATTAACCGAAAACACCAAAAAACTGCATCAGCCGCCGCGCCAGAATGGTTTTTTGATTCGTGGTGGTCCGCAGGATATCGTTTTTGATATTTCACCCTTTCTGCTCTCTGCCGGTGGTGGGATATTTAAGGATCCGCGTGAAGGTGATTTTAATATTATCCTCAATAGCCCGGAAACGTTGCGTGGGCTTAAATACTATATCGCCATTGCCAAAGCGGGTTACAGCAATCCTGGCGCATTAACCCAGGGGGAGTTAATTCAGCTTTTCGCCACCGGGAAGGCCGCGCAGGCGAATATTGTGGCGGCGGCCCGGGGCCCGCTGAGCAATCCGGATAGCTCCATCGTTACGGACAAGTATGGCGTTACGGTTATTCCTCATCCCGCTGGAGCTAAGGGTGTTTATGCCGCAGGACACTGGGTTGGCGGTATCCCACAGAATATTCCGGCGGCAAACAAGCAGGCGGCGCTGGATTTCTTCAAATGGTATGAAGAACAGTCCAGTCAGGTTTATCTGTATGAATCTGGCGGTGTGCCGGTACGTTCCGACCTGGTGGGCGTTGCAAAAGACCCGCTCAACTTCTTACCTTCGCTGACGGAAGCGACCGCCGAGGCGCAGATTATTAGCCCGGTTAAGGAGTCCGCCCAGATCAACGCGCTGCTGGGGCTCCAGCTTTACAAAGCGCTAAGTGGCGAACAGTCGGCGGAGAAGGCGCTGAATACCGCCGCACATCAGGTATATCAGCTGCTGTCGGCGGCGGGTTATCAAACGCAGCTTCCGCCGGATCTGCCTGATGATGCCGCGAGCAAAGGATAATCGCCATGTCTGGACAACCGCTCTCCGTGCCCCGGTCCATAGCCCCTTCGCGGTATCAACGTCGTGACTGGTGGCCGTGGCTAGCATTGACGCCGCTGATTGTCATTATTGCCGCGTTGATGGTTACCCCAGTGATCCATCTTTTCAGCCTGATCACCCAGGAGGTGAGCTGGCAGGATGGACGCGCCGTCACCCGGTTTGTTGGACTGGATAATATTCGCGCTTTTCTCGCCAATCCCTACTACTGGCCGGGGCTGGTCAATACGCTGGCGTTTTCTGTTATTGCCGTGACGCTGCAAGTTGTTATCGGTTTTGCGCTGGCGCTGGCGGTTAACGATATGAAGAAAGAGCCGCGTTTACTGACAACCATCCTGCTGCTGCCGATTGTGATTTCTCCCATCGTAATCGGTGCGATGTGGCGACTGATACTCAACAACGACTCTGGGGTGCTTAACGTGGTACTGAGTCAACTGGATATCGTACCGCCTGACTGGTTGGGAACACCATCGCTGGCGTTTCTATCGGTGATTGTGGTTGATGTCTGGCACTGGACGCCGTTTTCCTTCCTGCTGCTGCTTGCGGGCCTGAAGGCGCTGCCCCGCGAGGTGTTGGAGGCTGCCCAACTGGATGGTTGCAGCCGCTGGCAGCGCCTGCGTTTCGTCATTTTACCCATGATGTGGCCAGCGTTATTGATAACCCTGATGCTGCGCATCATCTTCTCGTTCAAGGTCTTTGATGAAATCTATCTGCTCACCAAAGGGGGGCCAGGTACTGCCACCGAGATGGTCAGCTACTCCATTTATCGCGCCTTTTTTATTGAGGACCGTGAGGGGCTGGGGGCAGTGATGTCCCTGTTTACCTTCTTCATTATTGCTCTGCTGCTGGTGGTATTGATGAGCTTACGTAAGCGGAGGATAAGCTGATGCTGCTATCGCTACGCGGGCGCGCCCGGTTGTTTACGGCTGGTCGTGGCGCCGCAATCACGTTGTACGCCGTGCTGGTGCTGTTTCCTTTTATCTGGTTATTGAGCACCGCATTTAAAAAGCAAATCGATATTCTGCTCGCCCGTTTTGTGTTTACGCCGACGCTGAATACTTTGCGTGAGCTGTTATTCGACCCCGGCTCGATGTTTAGCGCTTATTTCGTCAACAGCGTGGTGATTACGCTGACCACGACCGCGATTATCGTCGCCGTGACGCTGTTTTCCGCCTACGCGCTGACCACCGTACGTAAGCTGCCTCCCGCGTTAGGGGCGGTTCTGCTTGGCTGGTGCCTGCTGTTCAACCTGTTGCCGGTGGTGACCTTTGTGGGTTCCTGGTTCAATCTTTTTCGCCAGCTGGGCCTCTACGACACGCGGATTGCCATCATTATCGCCAGCGTGGCCGCCTGGCTACCCATGGCGCTCTGGCTGGGCGTGACGTTTGCCCGCGAGATCCCCAAAGAGCTGCTGGATGCCGCCAGCGTTGACGGCTGTAGCCACTGGCAACGCTTTCGCTACGTTTTCGTACCGCTGATTAGATCCGGTATGACCGCAACGACGATTCTGGTGCTGCTGTTTGTGTGGAATGACTTTCCGATAGCGTTAATTCTCAGTTCGGAGCAGGCGCGAACTCTGCCCGTATACATCACTGCTTTTTCGCAAAATGAACAGATTCGCTATGCGGAAATGGCCTCTTCATCCCTGCTGGTTTCGATTCCGGTACTGCTGCTGCTCGTGGTGGGCCAGCGCTTTATCATCAAAGGATTACTGTCCGGCGCGGTGAAGGCATGACATTAAAAAGGAAAATCCAATGAGCGCGGTTGCAATCGAGAGCGTCAATAAGAAATACGGCAACGTCACGGTCTTGCAGAATATCGATCTGCATATTGAAAAGCGGGAGTTTATTGTCCTCGTCGGCCCTTCCGGCTGCGGAAAATCCACACTATTACGGATGATCGCCGGGCTGGAGGAGGTTGAGAATGGGCGAATTTTGCTCCAGGGGAGCGATATCAATGAGATACCCGCCAGCGAGCGCGATATTGCCATGGTTTTCCAGAACTATGCGCTTTATCCGCATATGAGCGTGGCGGAGAACATGGGCTTTTCGCTGAAGATCAAAGGGGTGAAAAAACAGGAAATTACCGGGCGGGTCAACGCTACTGCCGAAGCGCTACAGCTTACGCCGCTGCTGGCGCGTCAACCGCGCGAGCTCTCCGGCGGTCAGCGCCAGCGGGTGGCAATAGGTCGGGCGATGGTGCGCAACCCCGAGGTCTTTTTGTTCGATGAGCCGCTGTCGAACCTCGATGCCAAGCTGCGGGTGGATATGCGCCTTGAGATCAAAAAACTCCACCAACAGCTGGACGCCACGATGATCTACGTGACCCACGATCAAATAGAAGCGATGACCCTCGCCGATCGGATCGCCATTATGAATCAGGGGCGTATTGAACAAGTGGCGACCCCGCTGGAGCTGTACGACCGGCCTTGTAACCTGTTTGTCGCCTCATTTATTGGTTCGCCGGAGATCAACCGCGTAGCCGGTCGCATTTCTAACGATGGCGAAGGTTTTGTCAGCGATTCCGGTCTGCTTCTGCCGCTGGCGGATAACCTGGCGCATCTTGCCGGAAGGGCGCTGATTTACGCCATCCGACCGGAGCACTTTGTCCTCAATTCTGCTGATGGTCTGCCCGCTGAGGTTGACGTTACCGAGCCCACCGGCGTGGAGACCCTGGTCAACGCCCGTCTGGGCGGCGAAATCCTGACTTGTACCTTCCGCCAGCGGCTTGAACTCCAGCCGGGCGATAGCATCCGCCTGCTGCCGGATGTTCGCCACATTCACCTGTTTGATGCCGAAAGCGGCGAAAGAATTCCCCTGACTAAGGAGTAATAATGCGTACCGTCTTCCTGCTGTTTGATTCACTAAACCGGCTGGCTCTGTCGCCTTACGGCGGCCAGCATGTGCCAACACCGAACTTTGACCGTCTGGCGCAACGCTCGGTGGCGTTCGATCGCCACTATGTCGGCAGCATGCCTTGTATGCCCGCCAGACGCGATATGCAGACCGGTCGCCTGAGTTTTTTGCACCGTAGTTGGGGGCCGCTGGAGCCCTTTGATAACTCTTTCCCTGAGCTGTTGTATCAGCAGGGGGTCTACAGCCATCTGATCACCGATCATAACCACTATTTCGAAGATGGCGGAGCGACCTATCATAACCGTTATGATTCGTTTGAGTTTATTCGCGGCCAGGAGGGCGACCCGTGGAAGGCGATGGTGCAGCCGCACTGGGAGCGCCTGCGGGAAAAATATCATCCCTCGCAGTTTTCAAACGGACGGCGGGATTTAAAAGCGCGGAATATCATCAACCGGGAGTATATCCGCGAAGAGAAAGACTTTCCCTCGGTGCAATGCTTTGCCCGTGGCCTGGAGTTTCTGGATACCAACCGCCATGCCGACAACTGGTTCCTACAAATTGAAACCTTCGATCCGCATGAGCCATTTACCGCCCCGGAGCGTTTTTATAATGTGATTAACACCGACTGGACCGGGCCGGTTCTTGACTGGCCGCGCTATGGTCGCGTCGATGAATTACCGGAAGAGGGCGAGGAACTTCGCGCCAATTACTATCGGCTAATTGCGCTGTGCGATTCGCTGCTTGGCGATGTGCTGGATTATTTTGATCAACACGACCTGTGGAAGGACACCGCGCTGGTGCTCTCCACCGACCACGGTTTCCTACTGGGCGAGCATGACTTTTGGGCGAAAAACCGCATGAATATGTACGAGGAAGTGGCGCATATTCCGCTGTTTATTCACCATCCTGAGTACGCGCACTTTGCCGGGCAGCGCAGGCAGGCTCTGACCCAGACGCCGGACCTTGCCGCCACCTTCCTTGATATTCACGGCGCGAAAAGGCCGGCGGAGATGCAAGGACACTCGCTGCTGCCGGTTGTGGCGCAGGATCGGGCGCTGCGGGAGGGCATTCTCTTTGGCTATTTCGGCGGGGCGGTCAACGTGACCGATGGCCGCTATACCTACCACCGCTACCCGGAAAACCTCAGCGAGCAGGAGATTTACCAGTACACGTTGATGCCAACGCATATCACCTCGCGTTTTAGCACCGAAGAGCTGGCGGATACCACGCTGGCTGCACCTTTCCCCTTCACCAAAGGCGTTCCACTGCTGAAAGTGCCGGTTATCGATACCTCGCCGATGTATAACAACTACGGCCCGGGGTCGCTCCTGGAAAAAGAGACCCGCCTGTACGACCTGGCTGAGGACCCGGGGCAGCTTGCTCCGCTGTACGACCCGGTGGTTGAGCAGCAGCTTAGCGAGTTAATGGTCGATTTAATGGCGAAAAATGATGCGCCGCCGGAAGCCTTTGAGCGGCTAGGGTTAACGCCCCGGGACGTTTCTTCCGAGGTTTAACCCTCGGCGTGACGGCCCGCTGACATGCGGGCCATAAACAGTAAGCGATAGCCCATGAATCAGCCGAATATTTTATGGATATGTACCGACCAGCAGCGTTGGGATACGCTTTCCTGCCTCGGGACGCCCGGGGCGCAGACGCCGCACATTGATAACCTTGCCGCTGCCGGAGTGCTGTTTGAACGCGCCTATGTGCAAAGTCCAATTTGTACCCCCAGCCGGGCATCGTTTCTGACCGGAATGTACCCGATTGCGTATCAAATACAGCGCAACGGCAACCGCCGCTTTCCCGAGCACCTGCATCTGTTGCCTCGTTCATTTCAGCAGGCGGGATATCGCACCGGGCTGATTGGTAAGTTGCATCTTTCCGCCAGCCAGCACGGCGTAGAGCAACGCCCCGACGATGGTTACGATGAGTTTTACTGGAGTCAGCATCCGCACCCGGACTGGCCGGAGGGCCACGATTATCAGGCGTGGTTGGAAGAGAAAGGTGTCGATCCGCAGGCGCTATACGCCCACGCGCAGGGCGCGATTTATCCGGGAGTTGAGGCGGAATTTCACCAGACCACCTGGGCGACAGAGCGGGCGCGAGAATTTATCTCCCGCCATCAGCAGTCGCCGTGGTTCCTCAGCATTAACCTCTACGATCCGCATCCGCCGTTTGACCCACCGCAGGCGTATTTGCAGCGTATTGATGCGGATGCCATTCGCCCACCGCTGTTTGCCGAAAGCGATCTGGCCCATCAGGCGCGCTTTACGCGGGTTGACCAGCAGACCAAAAAGGCTGTCAATCCGAACGTGGCGGTAGAGGGGGAAAGCCTGCAAGGCAGCCATGACACGCCGCCGGAATCCTGGGATGCGAAGGCCATTCGCGCGGCCTATTTCGCCATGATAGCTCAGATAGACGATTTGGTCGGCAGCCTGACCTCGCTGCTTGATGAGAGCGGGCAGCGGCAGAATACGCTGGTTATCTTTATGAGCGATCACGGAGAGATGCTGGGCGATCACGGCCTACTCTACAAAGGCTGCCGCTTTTATGAAGGGCTGGTGCACGTGCCACTGATCGTTTCGTGGCCGCAGCGTTTCGCGCCGCAGAGGCGCTCGAATGCCTTAGTCGAGCTGGTAGATATTCCAGCGACGCTGCTGGAGAGCGCGGGGCTACCGGTGCCCGCGCAGAACCAGGGACTGTCACTGTACGCTTTGCTCAACGGTGACAGCGCGCTGCATCAGCATAAGCCCTATGTGCTGAGCGAATATTTTGACGCGCTTGGCTTTCCCGGCAGCATCGGTTCGCGCGGCAGTATGTATTTTGATGGCCGCTATAAGCTGAATGTTTATCACGATGCTGAAGAGGGGGAGTTGTTTGATTTAGATAACGATCCGCATGAATTTCATGACCACTGGCACGACCCGCAGTTTAAGCCGCTCAAGGCGCAGCTTATCCAGCAGCATTTTTCCGCCATGATGAAGGTGAGCGGCGCAGGGCCGGAGCGCATCAGTGATTTTTAGCCCGGCAGATTAACCCGCCGGGTGTTTAACACATCAGTTTGGATAGCAAATCTGTTCCGGCTGGCGCTGCAAAATAATGTCGCCATGGCGAATGGAGGTCAGCACTTTGGCCTGGCGGCGCACGGCTTCATAATCATTTTCCGCATCAAGGATCAGCAGGTTCGCCGGACGCCCTTCGGCAATACCGTAGTTATCGCCCAGGCACAGCGCGCGGGCGCTGTTATCGGTAATGAGATCGAGGCAGCGCTGCAAATCTTCATACCCCAGCATATGGCAGATGTGCAGCCCGGCGTCGAGGATGCGCATGATATTGCCGTTGCCCAGCGGATACCACGGATCCTGAATGGAGTCCTGAGCAAAGCAGACGTTGATCCCGGCGCGGTCCAGCTCCGCCACCCGCGTCACGCCACGCCGTTTCGGCCAGGTATCAAAGCGCCCCTGCAGGTGAATGCTTTCGGTCGGGCAGGAGATAAAGCTGATCCCCGAGGCTTTTAACAGGCGGAACAGCTTCGAACAGTAGGCGTTATCGTAAGAGCCCATCGCGCAGGTATGGCTGGCGGTGACCTGCGCGCCCATGCCGCGAACCCGGGCTTCTTCCGCCAGCACTTCCAGAAAACGTGACTGCGGGTCGTCAATTTCATCGCAGTGCACGTCCACCAGGCAGCCGTGGCGCTGGGCCAGATCCATCAAAAACATCACTGAGCTAACGCCCTTGTCGCGGGTATTTTCGTAGTGCGGAATGCCGCCAACCACGTCAGCTCCCATCTCGATAGCGCGGGTCATCAGCTCGCGCCCGCCGGGGAAGGATTCGATGCCCTCCTGCGGGAAGGCGACGATTTGCAGGTCGATAAGATGGGCCGCCTCTTTTTTCACCCTTAGCATGGCTTCCAGCGCCGTCAGAGAGGGGTCGGTGACATCAATATGGGTACGTACGTGCTGTACGCCGTTATCGCGCAGCATACCGATCGTTTTCAGCGCGCGCTGGCGCGTATCTTCTACCGTGACGCTCTCTTTACGCTGGCTCCAGCGGGCGATGCCCTCAAACAGCGTGCCGCTCATATTCCACTCCGGTTCGCCCGCCGTCAGGGTGGCGTCGAGGTGGATATGCGGTTCGACAAACGGCGGGATCACCAGCTTTTGCTGCGCGTCGATATCGTTGGCCTCAACCGCCTGTGCGGCGGCCTGCGCGGTGATGCTTTTAATCAAACCGTCCTGGAGATCCAGGGTATAGAGCGCTTCTTTATGGCGCAGGCGCGCGTTGATAATTTTCATGGTTGTTCCCGTAAATGGTTTTGCGACATACGCCAGATAGCTAAAGCGACCGAGGCGTTGAGATGAAATTGCGGATGGCTGACCGGATAGCCTGTCAGCTTTTCAATTCGTTGGATGCGCTGATGCAGCGTGTTGCGGTGAATCCCCAACAGCTCGGCGGCCCTGACTACGTTGCCGCTCTCCTGAAGCAGCGTTTCCAGAGTCTCCATTAACAGCCACGGGCTTTTGCGATCGGGTTCGATCAGGCAGCCGAGGGTGCCATGCATAAAGTCGGTTAGCAGGGTGGGGTCGCCGACGGCGGAAAGCAGTTTGATAAAGCCCAGTTGCTGGTAGTCGCTGATGCGTTGGGCCGGGCGCAAAGTATCGCTAAGATCCAGCGCCTGACGCGCCTGCGACAGCGCGCGCGGATAGCCCTGCAGCTGCTGCACCGGTGCGGAAAGGCCACACAGCAGCGATAACTTATCATCGCTTTCCGCCAGCGCCAGCAACCACTGCTCCAACCACTTTTTCTGTTGATAAAACTCGCCTTCCTCGTCCGGGATCAGAAAGAGAAACATATTGCTGCGCTCGACCAGCGGAAAAGGGTTGCCCTGCTGATTGAGCTGCTGCTGCAAGCGCTGGCGCACGGTGCGGCGGGCCTGCTGGAGCCAGGCTTCGGCCTGCTCGGGCGGAAACTGGCGAAACAGGCGCGCTATCCCCTCAAGTCGCAGTGCCGCCACCCGCAGCGGGCGGGTAAAATCCAGCTGCTGGTGGAGCGCACGCTGATGCAGGATTTGCAGGTCGGGATAATCGCCGGTTAGCAGCTGCAGTAGAATATCGCGCTGTGATTGCAGGGCATTCTCGCTGCGTACCAGCGCGGTGCCGATGCGCTCGGTCACAATCACCATCTTCAGCAGATAGGGCTGCTCGATCAGCGGAATGCCCAGCTCGTCGGCCAGCACGATCAGCCGCGGCGGGATCGTGTGGATATAAGCGTCGCCGGTCAGGATCACCATTCCGGCGATCCCGCGCTGCTTGCCTTCCATCAGCAAATGAATCAGGTTGTCTTCATCGCGGGGATGGTTGATCCCGGTGATAAACACCAGTTCCCCGCCCATGATCCACTCAGCGATATTTTCATTTTCCGCCACGTAGTACCAGCGAACCGCCAGCTGGAGGCCCTGTTTACCCGCGCGCAGGCGCATGGCGGAGAGCCCGTCCAGCGCGAGGATTTCATTGACCGTCAGGCTCATGGTTACTGTTCCGCAACTGAGTCAGCGGCGGGCTGGCGTTTGCTCAGGCGGGTCAGAGCGATGTAGACCAGCGCGGAGACGGAAATCCCCACCAGCGGCGCAATCCACGGCGACAGGTAAGCCACCACCGCGCCGACGGCGTAGGCACTGAGCCCCAACCAGTTAAAGCGCGGTAAACGGGCGGTTTGCAGCAGCGGATAGCGCCCGCCGCGATAGAACCAATAGTCGGCGAGAATGACGCCGCCGATAGGCGGGATGATACTACCTAGCAGCACCAGGAACGGGATCAGCATTTCGTACATCCCGCCAATGGCCAGCAGAATGCCGACGCCAGCGGCGACCACGGTCAGGGTACGGCGGCGTTCGCTGCGCAGCAGATGGCAGGCGGCAGCCGAGACGTTATAGATAGTCGGCCCCTGAATCGTCAGCAGGTTGAGGCACAGCATCACCACCGCGGCGACGGACAGCCCCTGCAAAATCAGCACTTCTACAATGTCGGCCTGCTGGTAGACGATAGCGCACCACGCCCCGGCAACAATCATCAACCCGTTGCCGACGAGGAAGCTACTCATACTGGCGACGATAGCGGTGCGGCTGGAGTTGGCCAGTCTAGTCCAGTTCGTCGCCTGGGTTGCGCCGCTGGCGAAGGTGCCGAACACCATGGTGATCGCCGCCGACCAGGTCATGGTTTCGCCCGGTTCGATTTTGGTCATCGCCTGCCAGCCCCCGGCATGATGGGCGGCAAGATACATAGAAACGACCAGCAGAATAAACATCAGCGGCACCGACACGCGCGATAGCGCATCCAGCCCCTTGTAGCCCACCAGCGCGGTGACGCAGAACAGGATCCCGAACAGGATCATCAGCGGAATGGTCATAGCCTCGGGCAGGGCGAGGATTTTGACCAGCGAGATGGCGACCGTCGCGGTACCCCAGGCGTACCAGCCCAGTTCGGCGAAACCGAGAATAAAATCGGCTAGCTTGCTGCCGATTTCCCCGAAGCAAAAACGCCCCATCAGCACGGTATTCAGCCCGCTGCGCGCGGCAATCCAGCCGAGCGATGCGGCGTATAGCGCCAGCAGAAAGTTACCGATAACCGCAATCCATAGCAGGTTCACAATCGAAAAAGAGACGCCAAGCTTGCCGCCCGCGAACATCGTGCCGGTAAAAAAGGTAAAGCTGAACAGGACCATGGAGATCGAAAATACGCCTTTGCGCCCTGAGGCAGGCGCTTCGACGAGCGGAAAATCATTGCTGTTTGACATTGTGGAACCTCTGAGTGGCTATCCGAATGGCGATGCCAGAGAGATAGCAAGAGATATGCCAACAAAATCGGGGCAGGGGTAACACTGATGTATGGGCACTATGCACATAAAATGGCGTTATTTAGCCGATGTTTGCCATAAATGTGTGCACTGTGACATGTTTTGCACCGCCGTGGAGCAGTGGGATTGAGCTATTGCGCGCATTCCTGTCGGGTGGCGGCTGGCGTCTTACCCGACCTACAGGGAGGGCTGAATCGACAAATGATGCCAATTTTGCGCCGTTTCCTGGCGGAACGATCCCCTATCTTTTTGGCAGCATATGGTGGGTAATGTTGGCATCATGAAGACATTCAATTTCTTTATTGTTAAAAAAGTAATTTCATATGCAATTCTATTATAACCATTACTAATGTAAGTCTTTTCTGAAATATTGTTCACTAGACTTGGCGGTGTTAGTATCGGGTGAATAGCCATTTAGACGGCTAAATATAACATCGCTAAACTAAGGAACTGCTATGTGGCAAGAAAGACTCGCGCAACTGGTCACCACCTGTCATTGGATCGGCGCGAAAGGCTGGGCACCGGCCACCGGCGGCAATATGTCGGTGCGTCAGGACGAGACCTGGTGCTGGCTCAGCGAGTCGGGACGCGATAAAGGCAGCCTGACGACAGAAGATTTCCTCCAGGTTGAGATCGCCAGCAATAAAGCGCCTTCCGGGCGTAAACCTTCCGCCGAAACCGGCCTGCATACCCTGGTGTATCGCCTGTTCCCGGAGGCCAACTTTGTGCTGCACGTGCATACCGTCAACGCCACCGTGCTATCGCGCATTGAAAAAAGCGACACCCTGGCGCTGCAGGGTTATGAGATGCAGAAAACCCTGACCGGTCAGCATAGCCACCTTGATACCGTACCGGTGGCGATTTTCGATAACGACCAGGATATCGACGCCCTGGCGGCGCGCATTGAAGACTATGCGCAGACCAACCCGCTGCGCTACGGCTTCCTGCTGCGCGGCCACGGCCTGACCTGCTGGGGCAAAGACATTAACGAGGCCCGTCGTCAGCTGGAAGGACTGGAGTTTCTGTTCGAGTGCGAGCTGATGCGTCGCCGCTACGAGCGCGACTAAATTTCTCTCCACTAACGGGTCAGGCATGGATTTTTATCTCGGAATCGATATCGGCACCTCGCGGGTCAAAGCGGTGCTGTTTGATGAACATTTTCAGGCGTGCGCCAACGTGGCGCAGAATACCGGCCCGCGCCTGTCGGCTAACGGTTATGCCGAACAGGATATGGCCCAGCTGTGGCAGTCGGTGGTGGTGATTCTGCGCGAGATTGCTCAGCATCCGGCGCTGCAAAAAGGGCGTTTACGCGCAATAGGCCTTGCCGGGCAGGGCGAAGGCGTTTGGCTTAGCGACGCCGAGGGCGAACCGGTTGGGCCGGGTATCCTGTGGAGCGATACCCGCAGCCGCGAGCTGATGAGCGAACTGCTCAACCGCCCCGGTTTTGACCGCCGTTTCTTTGACGATACCGGCACCCATCTGCAACCCTGCAACACCAGCATGCAGCTATGCTGGCTCAAACATCATCAGCCCGAACGGCTGGCGGCGGCCCGCTATCTGTTTTTCGCTAAGGACTGGATCCGCTTTCGCCTCACCGGCGTTGCGGCGCTGGATCTCACCGATGCCAGTACCTCTTTGCTAAACCAGCAGAGCGGAACATTATCCGGGGTCGTGCTCAATGAGATGGGGCTGGCGGGTTTAGCCCATCTGTTCCCGCCGCTGCTGGCACCGGACGCGCAGGCAGGTACGCTGCGCGAAGAGGTCGCGGCGCTGACCGGGCTTCCCGTTGCGACGCCGGTGGCGGCTGGCGCGCTCGATGTGTGCAGCGCAGCGCTGGGCTGCGGCGCGGTGAACGACGGCGACATCTATACCATTCTCGGCACCACCTGCTGCACAGGCATCGTCTGCCATGGTCGTCAAACGGTCAACGAGGGGACGCGCTACGTCACCCACACCGAGGCGGGCAGCTTTATTAACCTTTTTCCGATGCAGGCCGGAACGCCAAATATCGACTGGCTCCAGCAGCAGATTTCGCTGAATCCCGATTTACAGCAGCTGGAACAGAGCATCGCCAGCGTTGAGCCGAGCAGCGGCGGCGTCTTCTGGCAGCCCTATCTCAACGGCGAACGCGCGCCGTTCTTTAGTCCCGAAGCGCGGGCCGGGTATTTTGGTATTAGCCAGCACACCACTCGCGCGCAGCTACAGCGGGCGGTGTTTGAAGGACTGGCTTACGCTATCGTCGACTCGCTTCAGGGCTATCCGCAGGGTGGTGAGCTGTACCTGACCGGCGGCGGGGCGGCGTCAGCGACCTGGCTGCAAATTATTGCCGACTGCACCGGCAGAACGGTGGTTTCCAGTACTTTTAACGAGCTTAGCGCGCGCGGAGCGGCGATTCTGGCGGCTCGCAGCGTCGATGCGCTGACCCGCTACCCCGCGCTTGAGCAGACTCGTTATCAACCTAATCCGCAAGCGCATAGCCGTTATGCCGCTCTGTATCCGGTTTATCGCCTGCTGCGCGAGCAGATGCTCCCGGTCTGGCAGGCCCGCCACGAGGCGCTTCAACGTATTTCTCAGGAACAACGCATATGAAAATTGTTTTTACCGCCGAACACGCCGGCGACCTCAGTGCATTTCAGCAACTGGGTGAACTGCAGGTGGAAGGTTGGGCGCTGGGTAAACCGAAGCTGAGCGCTGGCCAACTGATTGAGCTGGCCCACGACGCTGACGTGCTGGTGACCAGCTACGATGATGTGACGGAAGAGGTGATTGCCGCCTGCCCGCGTCTGCAGGTCATCGCCTGCACCCGCGCCAACCCGGTGAATATTGATACCAAAGCCGCGCAGGCGCGCGATATCCGCGTACTCTATACGCCGGGCCGCAACGCGGACGCTGCAGCAGAGCTGACGCTGGGGCTGATGCTGAGTCTGGCGCGGCATATTCCGCAATCGCACGCGGCGCTGAAGCTCGGTGAATTCACTAACGCCGAGAACGCCGCCCAGGCCACCCAGAGCGGGCTGCGCCGCGATGTGGTGTGGGACGTCAGCCCGGAAAGTCCTTATGAAGTGTTTAAAGGCAGCGAGCTGCGCAATAAAACCCTGGGGCTGATCG
The DNA here is from genome assembly GCF_014103785.1 of Klebsiella sp. RHBSTW-00215. NCBI lineage: Bacteria > Pseudomonadati > Pseudomonadota > Gammaproteobacteria > Enterobacterales > Enterobacteriaceae > Klebsiella > Klebsiella sp. RHBSTW-00215. The sequence goes on along the minus strand of NZ_JABXQS010000001.1, from coordinate 3,176,116 downwards.
GATATGGCAATATTGGCCGCCGCGTGGCGCGTATCGCCCGCGCCTTTGGCATGGCGGTGCTGGTGGTGGACCCGTTTGTCGCCGCCGAGGATATCAACGAGCCGGGGCTACAGAAAACGACGCTTGAGGGTCTGTTCCGTGAGGCGGATATTGTCAGCCTGCATCTGAGTAGCGGCCCGCACAGCGATGGCCTGGTGAACGCGCAGTTGTTGAATAGCATGAAGCCGGGGGCGCTGCTGATTAATACCTCTCGTGCCGCGGTGGTGGATGAAGAAGCGTTAATTAACGCACTGCGCCACGGCCCGCTGGGCGGCGCGGCGTTGGATGTATACCATCGCGAGCCGCTGTGGCGCGACCATCCGTTTGTCACCGAGTTTGATAACGTGATTATCACCCCGCATATCGCCGGGGCGACGAGAGAAAGCATCGTTAAACATACGGCGATGATTGCTGCCGACCTTCAGCGCTATGTTGCCGGGGAGCCGCTGCTCTATCAGTGGCGTTAAGCCTTTTCAGCCGCCGCGAGATGCGGCGGCGACGCTTTTTGTCAGCGACGGTTAGCCGCCATAAATGCCAGCGTGTGCTCCCAGTCGACCACGCCCGCATCCGATCCCATGCCAGTCGCCACCAGCGCGGCGACGGCGGAGGCCACCTCACATGCCTCTTTGACGCTTAATCCACGGGCCAGCGCGGCAATAAAGCCGCCGCAGTAGCTGTCGCCGCAGCCGGTGGTGTCGACAGCATCGACCCGGTACGGCGCGATATGCTCGACTGCGCCGTCGCGGGTCAGCAGCCAGGAGCCGTTTTCACCCTCTTTCAGAATGCAGGTCCCGACGCCAAGTTCGAAGAAGAAGCGGGCGATCGTTTCCGGCTGCGCCTGTCCAGAGAGATACGCGGCCTCCTCAAGAGAAGGCATAAAGTAGTCCACCGACGGCAGCAGCGGGCGCAGCAGATCGAGGGTGTGCTCATTGGGCGCGATTAAATCAAAGCTGGTGGTGACGCCGCGAGCCTTTGCCGCTTGCAGCAAAAGGGCGCTTTGCCCCTGGTCCATCGCCGCCAGCAGGCCGGTGCCGCCGTGGTGCAGGAAGCGGCAGTCAAGAATCGCATCAAACTCCTCTTCGCGGATGAAAAGGACATCGGAAGCTCCCCGGCAGTGCAGCGCCGGGCGCTCGCCGTTGGGGCGGATGGGTAGAATGGTTGCCGACGTTTCCTTCAGTGCCGTGCGCTGGATCTGCGAGCAGTCAATGCCCAGCCGCGCATAGCTGGCGAGGATAAAATCAGCTTTTTCATCTTTGCCCAGACAGGCTACCGCTGCGGTACGAATCCCCAGCTTGGCTGCGTTAATGTTGGCCCCTGCGGCGGTTCCTGCGGGATTAAGGCGAATCTGTTCAATAAAGGCCACCCCGCCGCGCGGCGGGATGTCGATAACCGGGCGACCGGCGATATCAAGAATAGTCAGGCCGACAAAGGCGGCGTCAAAGGTTGCCATGAGAGCTCCGCTTAACGATGGGTTTGACGCAGGCGCGCCTGCCAGAAGGAAAGGGCCAGCGCAACGACCAGAATCACGCCAACCAGCGCATCTTTCACCAGATAGTTAAGCCCCATCAGGTTCAGGCCGTTATCAATAATCGCGAGGAACAGCACGCCGCCGAGGGTTCCGGCGATGCTGACCCGGCCCAGTCGGTTAAAGGCGGTGCCGATAAATACCGCGGCGATAGCGTCCATCAGATAGGCCTGACCGGCCAGCGGCGTAAACTGGCGCAAGTTGGCGGAAAGGATAACGCCGCCGACGGCGCACAGGGCGGAGGCCGCCACCAGCACCCACAGCATGGTGCGGCGGTCGCGAATTCCGGCGATACGCGCCGCTTCGCCGTTCTGACCGATAGCGCGAACGTATTTGCCGAACAGCGTACGTTCGGTAATCAGCCACGCCGCCAGCCACAGCACCAGCACAATCACCACCGGCGTTGGAATTCCGGCGATATTGCCGACTGCCAGATCGTGATATTCCGGTGCCATCCGGCGATAAGAGATGGAGCCGCCGCCGTCGGTATAAATGCGCTCGGCGCTGCTGGCGATAAACCAGGTGCCGAGGGTGGCGAGGAACGGGCGAATCTGGCAGATAAGGATCAGGAAGGCGTTCAGCAGGCCAATAATCACCCCACCGAGCAGCGCGCAGCCGACCGCAGCCTGCCACGGCAGGTGCCAGGTTTTCAGCGCCACCAGCGCAAAAGCCGCGCCAAAATCAAGCGCCACGCCGACGGAGAGATCAATCGCCCCGGCGCTGACGATAAGGGTCATCGCCATCGCCACAATCAGCAGGATCGCGCTGCCCTGCAGCAGATTCGCCCAGTTATCAAAGGTCAAAAAAACCGGATTTGCCCAGCCGAACAGGGCAATCGCCAGCAGAGTAATCACGCCGAATCCTGCCCGCGACAGCCACGCCAGCGGATTCGCTGCGGTTTGCCCCGTTGATGGGGTCTTGAGCGTCAACTGGCTCATCAGTTGCCTCCTTTATGTCTGACCGCCGAAGCCGCCAGCACTACGAGGATCAGGCCGCCTTTAATCGCGCCCATCCAGAAAATGTTTACCCCCAGCAGGCCGAGCCCGTTAGAGAGCGCGTTGACCAGCACCGCGCCGAGCAGCGCGCCCCAGATGGTGACCACGCGACGCCGCGAGAACGCCGCGCCGATAAAGGTGGCGAGGACGGTTTCCAGCAACAACGGCGTTGCCGTGCCGCTGGAGCTGCCGGAGCCCTGGCTGAGCAGCGGTAAAATCGCCAGACCGGCGGCGATCCCCGCCAGTAGCCAGACGATGATGGTCAAACGGCGCACATTGAGTCCGCTCATCTGCGCCATATCGCGGTTGCCGCCTACCGCCTGTAAATGCTGGCCAAAGCGGGAGTGATGGAGCAGAAACTGAAACAGCGCGAAGACCGCCAGCAGGTAGATAAGCGGCCACGGGATGCCGAACAGGTTGTTATCGCGAAAGGCCACCATCAGCGGGTCGTTTACCGCGATGCGCCGCTGCCCGGTCAGCAGGTCAGTCAGCCCGGTGAAGGCGACGGAGGTTGACAGGGTTGCCAGCAGCGGCGGCAGGCCCGCCGCCAGCACCAGGGTGGCGTTGACCGCACCGCAGGCCAGGCAGACGGCAATCAGCAGTAAAAACAGCAGCAGGTAAGGGGTATTCCACTCCGTCATGCCGAGGCTCAGCAGCGCTACGCCGAGCACCGCGATGGCGGGCAGCGAGAGGTCGATGCCGCCGGAAACCACGTCATCGCCGCCGACGGCAATCACGCACACCAGACCGAAGCAGAGGATCGCCAGCGGCACGCTCTGCACCAGCATCATGCTGATATTTTGCCAGCTTAAAAAAAACGGCGACTGGAGGCTGAGCCAGACCAGCAGCGCGAAAAAGAGAATCAGGGGGAATTTTTCGATTAGCGTCGTTATGCCCGCAAGGGGGCGGCGCTGGATACCTGCACTCATACCTGTTGTTCCTGTCCACCGTTGATCGTCACCAGCAGGGCGTCCAGCGTCAGCCCCTGGGTCGGAAGATTGGCCACCAGCTCGCCGCGCCACATCACCAGGATGCGGTCGCAAAGGCCCAGCAGTTCCGGCGCGTCGCTGGAAGAAACCAGCACGCCGCGACCGCGCTCCGCCAGTTCGCGCGTGCGCTGATAAATATCGCTGCGCGCGCCGATATCGACCCCGAGCGTGGGTTCATCAAGAATAAATAGCCGCGCGTCTGTGCCCAGCCAGCGGGCGAGAATCGCCTTTTGCTGGTTGCCGCCGCTCATGAAGCGCACCGGCAGTTCCGGGCGACCGGGGCGGATGGAGAGCTGTTCAATCCAGCTGTGCGCTTTTTCCAGTGCCCGCCCTCGGTGTTCCCAGCCGAAGGTGGCGGTATCCGGCAGCGAGGCAAGGTTAATATTGTCGGCAGTAGAGAAGGGGAGAATCAGCCCCTGATGGCGACGGTCGCGCGGGACCAGCGCCAGCCCGGCGCGGGTGGCCTGATAGGGCGTGCGCAGTCGTTTCGGCTCGCCGTCGATGTTAATCGTGCCGCTACGGGCGCGGCGCAGCCCGTAGAGAAGATCGACCAGCACGTCGCGCCCTGCGCCAAGCAGACCCGCCACGCCGACGATCTCGCCCGGTTGAATATCAAAGCTAATATCGTTTAATTGCGTGCCGTCGCTGAGATGGCGAACCGACAGCACCGGTACGGCGGTATCGACTGCCTGAGCGCTGCTCTGACGCGGGGTATAGAGCTGTTCGATATCGCGCCCGACCATCATTTTGATTAGCGCATCGGTATTCTGCAGGAGGTCCCGGTCGGGATAGCCGACAACCTCGCCGTTACGCAGCACCGTGCCGCGATCGCAAAGGGCGGCGATTTCGTTGAGATAATGGGAAATATAAAGAATCGCGATCCCTTGCTCGCGAAGGCGCAAGATGGCCGACGAGACCAGGCTGGCTTCCTGTGCTTCCAGCGGCGCGGTGGGTTCGTCGAACACTACCAACTTTGCCGCGCCGTCAATCAGCGCTCGGGCGATTTGTACCAGCTTGCGCTCGGCAAGGCTGAGATCGCGGATCAGGCGGCGCGGATTGATTTCCAGTTGCCAGCTGTCGCGGAAAAACGCCTCGGTCGCGGCATTCATCCGCCGTCGGTCCAGCGCGCCCCAGCGGGTGCGGTACTCCTGGCCGAGGAACACCGATTCCGTGACGGTAAAGTGCGGGATCAGGTTGAGCTCCTGGTGAATGACGCGAATGCCCAGCGCTTCAATAGCCGCCGGATTACCGAGCGGCAGGGGTGCGCCGTCGAGCGTGGCGTTGCCGCTATCGGCCTGATAGACGCCCGCAAGAATTTTAATTAGCGTCGATTTTCCCGCGCCGTTCTCGCCGATCAGGCCGTGAATTTCGCCAGGGTTCAGAAGCAGCGTGACCGCATTTAATGCAGTCACGTTGGCAAAGCTTTTGCTGATCTGGTTCATCGCCAGACCAGCGGCGGGATTGGCCCCGCCGGTAGATTGAGTGATCACTGCAGTTCGCCATATCCCAGCTGTTTGTAGACCGCTTTCGCTTCCTGCGGGCCTTTCACCGGGACCACCGGGATAAAGGTTTGTACCGGCAGTTTCTGCTTGTCGAAGTAGCGGGCGACGTTGTCGGCAGAGGTCTGGCCGATCAGGTGCGGCTGCTGAGCGACGTTGGCAACGAACGGGCTGCCCGGCTCGGCCATGATTTCCAGCGTTTCCGGGCCGGCATCGATGGCGGTGACTTTGACGTCTTTATCGCGCCCGGTCTCTTCCAGCGCCTGGACAATACCGATAGCGGGCTGATCCCAGCAGGCAACATGGATGGCGTCGAGCTTACCTTTTGGATATTGGCTCAGCAGTTCGAGGGTTTTCTTACGCGCATCTTCCGGTGAGTTGGCAAACTGTTCTGCCAGCTCTGGCTGAATAATATGAATATCCGGGTAATCCTTAAGGACATATTTCCACTGGTCATAACGAATGCCGCAAATACGCAGGGAGCTGGAGAAGGCGTTAAATACTGCAACGTTGCCTTTGCCGCCTAGCTCATCGGCCATATAACGACCAATGGTCGAGCCTAATGTGTAGTTATCGGAAGTGGTGTTATTGACGGAGTATTTTGAAACGTGGTCAACGGTAAATACCGGAATGCCCGCATCGCGCAGCGCTTTGAATTTAGGCTCAACAGCGCTATCGCCCAGAATGCTAATTACCGCATCAACTTTGCGCGACAGCAAAATATCGTGGTTATTGGCATGAACCTGGTTGTCACGGCCACCGTCGACGCCGATCACTTTACCGCCCAGTTTCTCTACCTCTTCGGTCGCACCTTTATAGGCTTCACGATCCCAGAAGTGCTGCGTGCCGACAACGGCGACGCCGATAGTTTTCCCCTGAAGCGATAAGGCATCGGCCGCCAGGGCGTTAACGGAGGCGAGCGAGAGCAGACCCAGCGCGATGGGCAATAATTTCATTTTCTGCGACATTCTTATTATGGTCCTGTGATGGAGGTGGCTGCGGAGCAGTAGCATGACAATAACAGCCATGCAACCTCAAATACAAAATATGTCTAAGTTATATCAACAATGTTATATCGCAGATTTGCCTGAGGAAAACGTAAATTTGTCATCTGCAACCTGAAAATATTTCATGATGCGATTTTATCCATTTTTATTTTGTGGATTTAATTTGCTTGCAAGTCTTATTTATTCAAATAAAGATTGCTACGTAATTATAATTATTCTGTCGCTGTAATATATCGCATCCTGGAATAACGTAGACCTATTCTGCGTGGAGAATCCTTTCTCTGTAGCAGATTGTATGGTGATACGTATTTTATTCCCAAGATTCGCGCGCTTTATTATGGCGACCTTTATCGGGTGAGAAAAAACAGACAATATGAGAAAACAACATAATCTGACCGTGATGCACTGGGGAACCTGGCAAGTACAGGCTCGCGACGGCAAGATTGATACGGTGACGCCGGTGCCCTGGGATAAAAATCCCTCCAGTATCGGTCAGTCGCTGCCCGATGCGGTCACCAGCAAGACGCGAATTCGTCGCCCGGCGGTACGCGCGGGTTACCTGCAAAATGGCCCGGCTTCGCGAGAGGGTCGTGGCAAAGAGCCGTTTGTAGAAGTGAGTTGGGAGGTGGCGCTCGACCTACTGGCCCGCGAGCTGAAGTCGGTCAAAGCGCGCTGCGGCAATGAAGCCATTTTCGGCGGTTCCTACGGCTGGGCCAGCGCCGGGCGTTTTCACCATGCCCAAAGCCAGTTGCACCGTTTCCTCAAGTCATTCGGCGGCTATACCGCCAGCACCAACACCTACAGCAGCGCGGCGGGTGAACGCATTCTGCCGCATATCCTCGGGCCGCTAAGCCCACTGCACCGTCAGCATACCCATTTCTCCGACCTGGCGCGGGAGTGCCAGCTGTTTGTGGCGATTGGCGGCCTGCCGCTGCGTAATTCGCAGGTCAACGGCGGCGGCGCCAACGACCATATGCTGAAATACTGGCTGGAGAAGATGCAGGAGCAGGGAACGCGTTTCGTCAATATCAGCCCGGTGCGTAATGATCTGAGCGCCGTGGAGAGCGCCGAGTGGCTTGCCGTTCGTCCGGGGACCGATACCGCTCTGTTGCTGGCGCTCTGTTACGTTCTGATTAACGAATCCCTGTACGACAGCGGCTTTGTCGCCAGCCATACGGTGGGCTTTGCAACTTATCGCGCCTACCTGATAGGGGAGAGTGACGGCGTCGCGAAAACGCCGGAGTGGGCGGCGGTGATAACCGGCACTGACGCTCCGCAGATTATTGCGCTGGCACGTGAGATGGCCAGCAAGCGCACGATGGTGAATATTTCCTGGTCCATTCAGCGGGCGCGTCAGGGCGAGCAGGCTTACTGGGCAACGGTAGCGCTCACCGCGCTGCTGGGGCAAATTGGTACGCCGGGCGGCGGGCTGGGATTTGGTTATGCCTGTACCAATCTGGCGGGAGCGGCGCGTAAAGCGTTTTCCGGCCCACGTCTTCCGGCTGGCAAAAACGCGGTGAACAGCGTGATCCCGGTGGCGCGGCTCTCCGATATGCTGCTGCATCCGGGCGAAGCCTATGAGTTTGACGGTCAGCATTTGCGCTATCCCGATATTCGCCTGGTTTACTGGGCGGGCGGCAACGCGTTTCATCATCACCAGGATATTAACCGTCTGTGTGAAGCCTGGCGGCGGCCGGAAACCGTCGTGGTACATGAACAGTACTGGACCGCGCAGGCCAAATTCTCCGATATCGTTCTGCCGGTCACCACCTCGCTTGAGCGGGAAGATATCGGCAGCGGCGGCCACGACGGCTTTATGATTGCCATGAGCGCGCAGATCCCGCCGGTAGGCGAAGCGCGCGACGATTACGCCATCTTCTGCGACCTTGCCGAAAGGCTGAGCTGCGGCGAGCGCTTTAGCGAAGGACGTGATGCCGGGCAGTGGCTACGGCAAATCTATGAAGAGTCGCGACCACGCGCCCGGGAAGAGGGAATTGAGCTGCCGTCGTTCGAGGCGTTCTGGCAACAAGGGGTACTGGAATACAGCACGCCTGAAAAACCGCAGGTATTTCTGGCCGATTTTCGCGCCGACCCGCAGCGCTATCCGCTCTCTACGCCGTCCGGCAAGATTGAGCTATTTTCCGAAACTATCGCCGGATTTGGCTATCGTGAATGCCCCGGTCACCCATGGTGGGATGAGCAGGAGGCGGCCTGGCAACGGCAAGAAGCAGCGCGCTGGCCGCTGCATCTGCTCTCCAGCCAGCCGCGTACCCGGTTACATAGTCAGTACGATCACGGTAGCGTAAGCCGGGCGACAAAAATTCAGGGGCGTGAGCCGTTGTGGATGCACCCGCTGGATGCGCAGGCGAGGGACATTAGCGAAGGCAGCGTGGTGAAGGTTTATAACGCCCGTGGGGCGATTCTGGCCGGGGTACATCTTAGCGAACAGATTTTGCCAGGCGTAGTGCAGATGTCGACCGGAGCCTGGTACGATCCGCTGGACCCAAATGAAAAGGGTTCGCTGGATAAGCACGGTAATCCTAACGTGTTAACTGAAGATCGCGGAAGCTCGCGGCTGGGGCAGGGCTGTAGCGCCCAAAGTTGCTGGGTGGAAATTGAACCGTGGCGTGATGTACTGCCACCGGTGACCGCTTTCGATCCACCGAGGTTTCTTCGGGCTTAGGTGCCGGGAATTGCCGGGCGGCGGCTGGCGCCTTGCCCGGCCTACGGGGTGGGTAACCCGGACAAGGCGCGCCATGCGCCTCCGGGAAACTAAATTCTGGCGTTATGCCAGGCGCGGGTAGGCGCTGGCGATATCGTCGCCGGTAAACTGGGCGATCCAGCCTTCCGGGTTATCGAAAATGCGGATCGCGGTGAAGTTCGGTTCTGACCCCATGTCAAACCAGTGCGGCGTGTGCGCAGGGACGGAAATCAAATCGTTCTTTTCGCACAGGACCTGAAACACCTCATCGCCAATATGCAGGCAAAACAGACCGGCGCCTTCGACGAAGAAGCGCACTTCGTCTTCTCCATGAGTATGTTCATTAAGGAATTTTTCCCGCAGCGCATCTTTCTGCGGGTTATCCGCGCGCAGGCTGATCACGTCCCAGCTCTGGTAGCCTTTCTCTGCAACCAGCTTATCAATTGCATGCTGATAGGCAGCAATGACCGTTTCTGAAGTCGGTGCCGCGCCTAAATCGCGGTCGGCCTGCCAGCGCTCGAAACGTACGCCTTTGGCGTTGAGCTGTTGCTGGATCTCTTCGGCGTTGGTGCTGTGCCAGAGCGGGGTTTGCGGGTCTTTCACGGAAAAAATGGTTAATGCGCTCATGCTGGGATCTGCTCCGGATGAATATCGTCAAAACGCTGAACTTGCGGATGATGGCTGGCCGGGTCGCGGTCGCCGCGCACAAGTTGTACGGTACGGAAACCGGCTTCTTCTGCGGCATCCAGCTCCTGATGGATATCGGACAGGAACAGGATCGCGGCAGGAGGGTGCCCCAGTTGCTCAGCAATATTGCGGTAGGACTGCACTTCACGCTTAGCGCCTACCAGGGTATCGAAATAGCCGTTGAACAAATGAGTAATATCACCTTCATCGCTGTAGCCAAATAACAATTTCTGCGCGGCAACGGAGCCTGAGGAATATACATACAAATCAACACCCTGAGACTTCCATTTTTCCAGTACCGGAAGAACATCCGGATAAAGGTGGCCGGTGAAGTCGCCGTTCACATAGCCGTCGCGCCAGATAATTCCCTGTAGCGCCTTCAGAGCGGTAGATTTGCGGTCTTCATCCATAAAGGCAAATAGGGTGTCGATAAGCAGCGCGGTGCTGGCTCCAGGCTCGGCTATCTCTTCGCGCAGGTTATCGAGGATGGTCTTTACCGGCTCGACAAACTGCTGAGCGGTAACGAAGCCGGCCAGGCGTTCGCGGGCGTAGGGAAACAGGACGTTATGGACGAAGCGAATGTCGCTGGTGGTGCCTTCAATATCGGTCACGATAGCGCGGATCATGAGTTCTCCAGAGTGAGCGGTGGGTCGTGCTGACGGTGGCGTTGTGTTGTTAGCTGCATTTAAATCATAAGCGAAATAACATTATCATTTAGACGTCTAAGCGTCTTGATTGCCAAATATTAGCATCGTGTTATAGTGGCTTCAACAACAGCATCACAGACGGTACAAAAAGAATGAGCAATAAGCCACTGATTCCTGAGAGTAAACTCCCTTCATTAGGCACCACTATTTTTACCCAAATGAGCGCCCTGGCTCAGCAGCATCAGGCGATTAACCTGTCGCAGGGCTTTCCGGATTTTGATGGCCCGCGCTTTTTGCAGGAGCGGCTGGCGTATCATGTTGCGCAGGGGGCCAACCAGTATGCACCGATGACCGGCGTGGCGGCGCTACGCGAAGCGATAGTCGACAAAACCGAAGAGTTGTACGGTTACCGCCCCGATGCTAACAGCGACGTGACTGTCACTGCTGGGGCGACGGAAGCGCTGTATGCGGCGATTACAGCGCTGGTGCGCACCGGTGACGAAGTTATCTGCTTTGACCCGAGCTATGATAGCTATGCCCCAGCGATTGAGCTGTCGGGCGGTGTGCTCAAGCGTATTGCTCTCCAGCCCCCTCATTTTCGCGTTGACTGGCAGCAGTTTGCCGAAACGCTTAGCGACAAAACCCGGCTGGTTATCCTCAATACCCCGCACAATCCGTCGGCGACGGTATGGCAGCGCGAAGATTTCGCTGCTCTGTGGCAGGCGGTTGCCGATCGTGAAATCTATGTGATTAGCGATGAAGTTTATGAACATATCTGCTTTGCCGCCGAAGGACATGCCAGCGTGCTGGCGCATCCGCAGCTGCGCGAACGGGCGGTGGCGGTTTCTTCATTCGGCAAAACTTTTCACATGACCGGCTGGAAGGTGGGTTACTGCGTGGCGCCTGCCGCCATTAGCGCTGAACTGCGTAAAGTGCATCAGTATCTGACGTTTGCCGTCAATACGCCTGCTCAGCTGGCGATTGCCGATATGCTGCGCAGCGAACCGGAGCACTATCGTCAGCTACCGGAGTTTTACCGCGAGCGTCGGGATCTGTTTATTGATGCGCTGCGTACTAGCCGTCTTGAAATTTTGCCCTGTGAAGGGACTTATTTCCTGCTGGCGGACTACAGCGCAATCTCGGATCTGGATGATGTGAGTTTTTGCCGCTGGCTAACCACAGAAATTGGCGTGGCGGCGATTCCGCTGTCGGTATTCTGCGCTGACCCGTTCCCGCATAAGCTGATTCGCCTGTGCTTCGCGAAACAGCCAGCAACGCTGCTGGCTGCGGCAGAACGCCTGTGTCGTTTGTAGCTATTTAACGGTCCATGCCTGAGAGAATTGACGGTCGCCGAACATCTCCACCAGACCGTTGATTTGCTTCAGGCGTAATACTTCATCTGAGTCCATTCCTAATTCTTTGCCGATTTTATCGTCTGACCAGCCGAGATGCGCCAGCTCCTGGACAATCTCCGACATTGCATGAATCTGATGACGCCCGCGCGCCCGGTTGTGGCGAATGGTGGCAGCCATCAGGGAGTCGCGCTTAGCGGTACTGCTCTCCAGACAGGTGACGGGGAGATAGCCTTTCAGTCGTTTTTTCAGCGCTGCTTTGCCGTTGGCTAGCTCGTGGCGATGAAAACCATCGACAATCGAGTAGTGTTCCTGTCCCTGTTTCAGCACCACGATGGGCTGAGTAAAACCATCTGTTTCCAGGGAGGTGAATAGCAGCCTTTTTTCCGGCGGAGCAAGGTTGTTTGGGTTGTAATCATTAGGCGTAACGGTCTCCTGCTTGACCCATAATACGCAATCGACGGGTTGTGATTTGAATGGACTATATTCATGTAAAATCTGGCGAAAGGCGTTAAGTGCTGTAATCTTTTCCTCCTCTCCCCTCAATGACTGAAGATAGCATTCAAGTTCTTGAATTAATTGTCGTTGCATAATATCCCCCATTGCTGACGCTTTTGATTCATACGCTCACGGTAGCGTTTATATTGATTAGATTTGGTTGGGCTAAAAGAGAGCTGGCGGCACCAGTAATCATTGTTCAATAGCACCTTGCAGATGCGCCGCCATGAAGGAATGTCTTTGGAGCCGATATCTGCCGCCTGGGTGTCGGGAATATCCATCATCCCTTGTTTTTGATACCAATGGAGATAGACGGCAATTTTATTGCGATAATGCTCCGCTGTTTTCTCCGGCATGCTGTCGAGCAAAAACAGGGCGTAGCTTTTCCAGGTATGATGCTCGGGTTTATCCATCTTGCGATGCCCGTAGAACTTATTATCGTGCCCGGCGTAGACGCCGCCGCAGTGCACGCCGCTGACGCGTTGACACATCGCGGCCCAGCGCTCGGGTTCTAATACATGATAAAGCCATAGCCCCTGGCGCTGTTCCGGGCCGAAGGGCTCGCAGATCCGCATATAGCGTAACGGGACGCCTGCCTGGTACATCAGGTTATAGAGTGGGTTGTAGGTCAGACCGCTTTTGCCAAACCAGGTCCAGATATCGGCGGTCTTCCAGTCGTAGATAGGGTAGATATACCACGCGTGACCGCCGGGTGCTGAGGTGGTCCAGGGTTTGTCGTCAGCAAAGCGCAGTTTGCGTTGGGAAGAGATAGTGATAAAACGATTCAGGGATTCATCGGCGCGGATACCGACCAAAACCGCTGCGGGGCGATTTTGTGAAAACCAGTCGGCGAACTCACGGACGAAGGTTTCAAAGCTCATTCCTGGTTGGTAAAACGAGAAATAGCCAGGGTCGGTTATAGCATCCTCTGGAGGCTGCCGGACCCAGGGAGTGCCGGGTTCCCAGCATTGCCATTCTGGATTAAATTGGGTGAGGGAGTTTTGGGTCGTTAAAGGTAATGCCACCCAATAAAATTGTTCAATGACGTCGTGATATTCTTCGCGCATCTTTTCGCAGTGGGCAATGGTACAGGAAAATTGCGCTTCCCAGTCAATAAATAGAACGCAAATCTTTTTACCTGTTTGACGAGCATGCTGCGCGGTGAGGTGCAGCATGGTTGTGGAGTCTTTTCCGCCGGAAAAGGAGACGCAAATGCGAGAGAAGTTTTCCATTACCCACTCTATTCGCTGCTGACTGGCTTGCAGAACGGATTCTGGTAATGGAAGTTTTATAAAAGACACAGCCATTATTCCTTTGATATCAAAGATACTGTGTAGTTACATTATATTTCTTTCTTAATCAAGATATTAGTTATCATTCATATTGGTGATGCATGGCTGTTAATCATGCAAAAATACTATTTGTCTCGCAATCATTGATGAATTTCATGAAGTTGGGATCATCAAGATTAACGCGATTGTAAAGCATGTGAATCATGACTGTTGGGATTTTGAAAGGAGTATCTATAATTCTAAATTTATTTTTGAAACTTATATGTTCCAGAATGCAGGTCGGTACAAAACCAATTAAATTAGTTTGCTGAATAACATTAAGAATCGCGATGTAGGAGTCGCTACTAAAAGAGATTTTTCTATCAGCCAGAAGACCTGCTGCCTGACTCTGAAAGGATTTAGCCCCCAGGTCATTAGAAAGATAATACGTGAAGCTCTCCTGAAGTATGGCTTTAGTTGTCGTTAGCGACGCTAATCGAGGGTGGTTCTCATTGCAAACAAGCGAAATCTCGAGTTCCTGAATAGGTTTGCACACCGTGGCCCGGGATGATAGCGACGAGGTACTAAATATCAGATCGGCTTTACGGTAGGATAGCAAGCTCTCGACGGATTCCCCCGACGCCAAAAGATCGTGATGTTCAACATGAAGATGTGAATCATCTAATAACATATGAATTAAATTTGTTGTTTTTGGGGTGATAAAAAGTTGCGGCGAATAAACAACGAGGCGTTTTCTTAACTCGGAACGATTGGTGATATTGATGGTTTGTTCGAGCTGGTTAAGATTTTTTTCCAGATGATGATGCAGGTTAACGCCTACCGTCGTGGGCGTTATCCCTTTACCAGAGCGGACAAACAGCGGGTCATTAAGTTGATTTCGCAGGCGCTGTAGTGACTGACTGACCGCTGAAGGGGTAATAAAGAGGGTTTCCGCTGCTTTACTGATACTTAAATTCTGGTAAATGCATTCGAAAATAACCAATAGGTTAAGGTCAAATTTTTTGAGATCGTAAAGATTAGCCATTATCAACGTCCTGTTAAGTTGGCGAGAGTAAAAAAGGGATTATTATGTGCTTGCATGATATTCACTGTGTGATTATTCATTTTTTTATTATTTAAAACTAAGCATTGCATTAAGTTTATCTAAATATATACCACAGAAGCGCATTCCGCCAGATCCTTTTGTGTACTGGCAAACCAGGCAGAATGCGTTAGTTTAAGAATGCTTACTTTGCACCCATCATAATCTGTAGTTTTTCTTTATCTGGAAGCCCGATCGCTTGCTGAAGTGTATTTTCTTTATTCATATAATAAATAGCAGGGGTCACGTTAGCACCGAGTTCATCCATTAATTGCTGGTTGAAATTAAGTACCTTCATTTGTTCTGGCTGAATGGACGTTGGCACATCCAGCCGCATCTTACCGCCGGATTGTTCATAGTCGTGCCAGGTCTTCGCCGGATCTTTGCTGGCAAGAATCGCTGCCGCCGCAGCTGGGCTTTCAGGTTTGATGACACCGACTAAGAGGGTGCGCAACTGAACTTTTCCTGCGTCTACCCACGGACGAGCCTGTTGCCAGAATTGTTTGCAGTAGGGGCAGAACGGGTCAGCAAATACGTACAGGATAATGGGAGCCTCTTTTTTGCCGTCAAGAAGCCAACTGGCTCCCTCCAGCTTTTTCCACATCACCTGGCCTGCAGGCGTATACAGCTCTTTCTGAAATAACTGTTCGCTGAGGTTGGTACCCTTCTCATCATACATATAGCCTGAAATGGCGTGCTTGCCATCAGGCGTTAGATAGATGGCGACGCCCATATCCTGATATTTTCCTAACCAACCTTTTACTCCGCCAGGCGCTTCGAAGGACTTAATGATGGTAATACCCTGTTTTTCAATTGCTTTTACGGGGGCGGGAAGATCCTCGGCATAGCTGCATAAGGGTAAAAGACTGAGGAAAAACAGACGTTTTAACATGATCATTCCTTGTTAAATCAATGGGTAGAGTAAGTATAGTGGTAAAACCTATTGCAGCCATAGGTAGGACCTGGAACTGGGTAGATTGCCCTTTAAGCCCGCGGGTGATGTAATCCCTATGCTGTTACATTAAGGTGTAGAGCGCAACACATAGCCAGTCAGCCTGGCGCTGAATCTACCTGCGGGTATTTCAGGTAACGGGGCCGCCTGATTGGGCGGCCTTTTTACTTTTCAGCAACATATGATGTGAAAAGCGGCGTAAGGCTGCGATCGCATTGATAGGTTCACAAAGTTGTCTTGTTCCGGTTGTTAGATAACGCTTATTGATTTGATAATGCAAACGCATTGGTCGAGTCAGGAAAAATTCGTTAACTTAGACCTCAACGAAAACACGGAGGAAGTATAGATGTCCTTAATTAATACCAAAATCAAACCTTTTAAAAACCAGGCATTCAAAAACGGTGAATTCATCGAAGTTACCGAGAAAGATACCGAAGGCCGCTGGAGCGTCTTCTTCTTCTACCCGGCTGACTTCACCTTCGTATGCCCGACTGAATTAGGCGACGTTGCGGACCATTACGAAGAGCTGCAGAAGCTGGGGGTCGATGTGTACTCCGTTTCTACTGACACTCATTTTACCCACAAAGCATGGCACGGTAGCTCTGATACCATCGCGAAAATCAAATACGCGATGATCGGTGACCCGACTGGCGCCCTTACCCGTAACTTCGAGAATATGCGTGAAGATGAAGGTCTGGCAGATCGTGCAACCTTCGTTGTCGACCCGCAGGGTATTATCCAGGCAATCGAAGTTACCGCTGAAGGTATCGGCCGTGATGCGTCTGACCTGCTGCGTAAAATCAAAGCTGCTCAGTACGTAGCTTCTCACCCAGGTGAAGTTTGCCCGGCTAAGTGGAAAGAAGGTGAAGCGACTTTAGCTCCTTCTTTAGATCTGGTCGGTAAGATCTAAAATTTGCAGCGTCTTTCGCGCTACAGGTGTGTTGGCTTCGCTTAATCACCCCGGTCACTTACTTATGTAAGCTCCCGGGGATTCATAAGCTTGCTGCCTTCCTGTCACGCGAAATACTGGCGAATTAATCCTCAAGCGGGTGCGCCGCGCCCGTTTTATTCCAACACTATGATGCAAGCGCATTCAGGCAGCCTGGACCAGGCCGTTTGCATGATGATGTTTTTAGCCCAGGAGATTAAAAATGCTCGACACCAACATGAAAACCCAGCTCAAGGCTTATCTTGAGAAACTGACTAAACCTGTTGAGCTGATTGCCACGCTGGATGACGGCGCTAAATCGGCAGAAATCAGGGAACTGCTGGCTGAAATTGCTGAACTGTCAGACAAAGTCACCTTTAAAGAAGAAAATAGCCTGCCCGTGCGCAAGCCTTCTTTCCTGATTACGAATCCGGGTTCACAGCAGGGGCCGCGCTTTGCTGGTTCTCCGCTGGGACATGAATTCACCTCTTTAGTTTTAGCATTGCTGTGGATGGGCGGTCATCCTTCAAAAGAAGCGCAGACGTTGTTGGAGCAGATACGCGATATCGACGGTGATTTTGAGTTTGAAACCTATTATTCACTGACCTGCCATAACTGCCCGGATGTTGTTCAGGCGCTGAACCTGATGGCGGTACTGAACCCGCGCATCAAGCATACGGCAATTGATGGCGGCACGTTCCAGAACGAAATCACCGATCGCAACGTGATGGGCGTTCCGGCAGTATTTATGAACGGTCAGGAATTTGGCCAGGGTCGTATGACGCTGAGCGAGATCGTTGCCAAAGTCGATACCGGCGCGGAAAAACGCGCGGCGGAAGAGCTGAACAAACGTGAAGCTTATGATGTGCTAATTGTTGGCTCCGGCCCTTCAGGTGCGGCGGCGGCGGTGTACTCCGCACGTAAAGGTATTCGTACTGGCCTGATGGGGGAACGTTTTGGCGGCCAGGTGCTGGATACCGTAGATATCGAAAACTATATCTCAGTGCCGAAAACCGAAGGCCAGAAACTGGCTGGCGCTTTGAAAGCGCACGTCAATGAATATGATGTCGATGTTATTGACTCTCAGAGCGCATCTAAACTGATTCCGGCTACCGTTGAAGGGGGTCTGCATCAGATTGAGACCGCCTCTGGCGCGGTGCTGAAAGCGCGTAGCGTTATTATTGCGACCGGTGCGAAATGGCGTAACATGAACGTGCCAGGCGAAGATCAGTATCGTACTAAAGGCGTAACCTATTGCCCACACTGCGATGGCCCGCTGTTTAAAGGTAAGCGCGTTGCGGTTATCGGCGGCGGTAACTCAGGCGTTGAAGCGGCGATTGATCTCGCCGGAGTTGTTGAACATGTGACTCTGCTTGAGTTTGCGCCGGAAATGAAGGCGGATCAGGTGTTACAGGATAAAGTTCGCAGCCTGAAGAATGTCGATATTATTCTGAATGCACAAACCACGGAAGTGGTGGGTGACGGTAGTAAGGTAACCGGTTTGCAGTATCGTGACCGTGTTAGCGGCGATGAGCATCACGTGGCGCTGTCCGGGATTTTCGTGCAAATCGGTCTGCTGCCGAATACCAACTGGTTGGAAGGCGCAGTTGAACGTAACCGCATGGGTGAAATCATCATTGATGCGAAATGTGAAACCAACGTGAAGGGCGTCTTTGCTGCCGGTGACTGCACCACCGTACCGTACAAACAGATTATTATCGCCACGGGCGAAGGTGCGAAAGCGTCCCTGAGCGCGTTCGATTACCTGATTCGCACTACGATTGCATAATTCATAATAAAGTAAGACCAAACCTGCAAAGTAAAGAGGCTACCCTGGGGTAGCCTCTTTTTTATCTCAATCACGTTCAGCTTACCTAACAACCATTACCGGGATATGGGCGTGGCGAATCACACTTGAGGCGTTGGAACCCAGCAGATGCGTGCTGATTGAAGGGTTGCGTGAACCAATTACCACTACATCGGCTTTAATTTCATTTGCTAGTTCATTGACCATATCACGCACGGTGCCGAAACGGACATGCGTCTTGATTCGCGATGGATCAATGCTGAAATGCCCGGCCATCGTTTGTAGACGGGTTTCTGCTTCATGCTGTAAATGTTCTTCAAAGCGACGCAGGTCTGCTGTGAAGCGACTCATTGTGAAGCTTGATGAACCGGGAAGTACGTGAAGGAGATGGATAACCCCGTCCTGCTGGGCTAAAAACTCCGCATGGCGGACGGCTTTATCGCTCAGCTCCATCTCAAAAACATCAACAGGCATAATGATCGTCTTGTACATATGCTTCCTCCTTGTTCGTTGGTTTCTATATCAACATATTATAGGAGAATATTGTGCCATTCAGGTCGCAAAACTGTCAGATCGGGTAGAGGAGGGGGTAAAAATTTGTCAAAAGCAGCAAGGGCAGTGAAATATGCAGAAAGAGGATGCGAATACATCCTCTGAATAAAGCGCGAAACGCCTCAGGCAGTAGGGAGATTAACGGTGATAATCGCCTGCGGCTTCCGGTTGGTACAGTAGTTCCAGTACTTCAAGATGCGTTGAGGTGCCGCCGGGTAATTCCCAGTGAATGGTACCACCAACCTTCAGGCCCAGTAGGGCTGCGCCGACCGGGGCCATGACCGATAGCTGCGTAGCGCTATCCGTGACCTGAGAGGGGAAAACCAGCGTACGTACGCGTTCTTCACCCGTTGTTAAATCGCGAAATCTGACCTGGCTATTCATGCTGACGACATCATGCGGCATGGCTTCCGGGGCGAGCATCTGTGCCCGGTCCAGTTCGTCGTTCAATGCATCCGCCACCGGAGAGTTGGCGAAAGCCGGTTGTTCCAGCAGTCGGTCGATGCGTTCTGCATCGAGTTCATTAATGATGATTGCGGGTCTGGTCATCGCATACTCCATGTTATCCAGGAACCTATCCGTAAAAGAAAACCCTCGCCGAAAATGGCAAGGGTTAATGTCCTCTCATCATACTGAGACTTGTCGATGGTTTGAAGTGATTAAACGCACATTCATCAATGATCAATAGCTGAGCCATATGAAATTTATGATAACGGCATCAGAGTCTGCTTCCTTTAGCTACCCACTTTATCTAATACAAATTGCTTACCGCAGTTACCCGGATGGGGCTGAGGCAAAAATGAATCTGCGGAAAGTGGGGCATTTATGGCTGCGGCTTTGATCGAGATTTGCATCTCGGTCAGATAGGCAGGGTTGCCGCTGCAGGTTAATTTAAACGCTTTAACGTTCTGTTTTCCAAAGGATTGCGCGACTGCGGCATCGAAACCCTCACGGCTCACGGTTTGCCCATAGTGTTGCGCGAGGAATACCCCCAGAGCACTCTGTTTGACTTCACCGTTCAGACGAACCATAGCGCCGAAGTAGTTATCGGGATCAAAACCGAAGCAAATGCCGTGTTTGGCATATTCATAGCGTTCAAGGCACGAATTGCCACCGGAACCTGGCATCACACCGTTGAGTTTATTCGCCATCTCTAGCGACAGACCGGTTTCCGCTGCCTGGCATTTTCTTCCGGCTTTGGCTTCTGGCATGTTAGGGAGTGGACGTGTCGCGCAGCCATAACGCATCCAGCGACGTTCGTCTACGCCGCGTGCGGCGATGGATTTTGGCAAACTGGGCCATAACCCGTGTACGGTCAGGAAATCGGCTTTATTTGCGCTTTCTTGCTGTAAACGACACTCATCCGGCTCGCTACGGTTTTTGTCATGCATACTTTGGCAGAATCCCGTTTGCCAGGAGAGGGCCAGCACGTAGCGGTCGAAATCGCCGTATTGCGTTGCTATTAGCGGGTCTGCACTGGCCTGAGTAGAAATAAGCAACAGAGCAATGGCGACGAAATCCTTCCTGAACATTTTTATTCCTGATGACTGACGGTCATTAATAACATTGAGTTATTAAAGCATAAAAAAGGCGCCAACAGGCGCCTTTTCGCGTGGTTTCACGGCTAGTGAATAGCACTGCCCGGGACCAAAATTTCGGTAGCGACTATAACGACCAACAGCCCAACCAGAACGGGGACTGAGGTGCGTTTAACCACTTCAAAAGGTGATATTTTTGCCATCCCGGCAACCGCGACCACCACGCCGGAGACGGGTGAAATAGTTCGTCCAAGGTTAGACGCCTGCAGCATCGGGATGGAAAGATAAGCGGGATTGATTCCGGAAGAGTGTGCCAGCTTCGGGATCATCTCAACGAAGGCATAGAATGGTGCGTTGCCGGAACCGGTGGTCATCGCCGCTAGCATTGTCAGTATCACCAATACCAGCATCAGGACAATGCTGGCTGAACCAAATGAGGTGGCGATAGAAATCAGGCCATTGATAAAACCAATGGTGCTCAGCCCTTGGGCAAAGACGCCTGCGGCAACCAGCAGCATGACTACGCCAGCAAAAGCATCCGCCATACCTCGGTAAGCGGCTTCCAGCCCATTAAACACGTTTTTGGTATTAAAGCCGCGAAAGAATTCTAGTACTGCGGCCAACAGCATGCAGAGAACGAGGATCGTGATGATGTGTAGTTCCGGACCCCATTTACCGTCGAAAATCAGTACGCCAATGATCGGTGTAAACGGCAGGATGGCGTAAAAAGCAGGGGCTGTGGTGGTTATCTCGTTCACATCCAGCATTTCGTGCGAGGCATTTTCTTTTTTATCGAGATAGCGCTGCCAGAAAAAGTGGGCGATAGCCATGCTGATGATGGCCACAATGGAAATAGGCAGGGTGGTTTTAAAGGCAAAGTCTATCAACGGCATTTCGGCGGCTTTGGCGGCTAGCACCACGTCGCCAGAAGTGGGGGAGAGAATGATCGCTGCTGGAGAGGCGCAAATAGCGGCTGCTGCGCCGCGACTAATGCCGACGTTGACCATCACCGGGAACAGGGTTGCCATCAACAGCACGCCGAGACCGGTCGCTGAAGAGACTGCCAGCGACATCAGGCAGGCCACGAAATAGGCGGCGATCATTAACAGGTATGGAGAGTTAATATAGCGCAGCGGCTTTGAGGCCAGTTTCACTACCATGTCGTTGGCACCAATATGCGTCATGTAGGTCGCGAAACCACAGAGCATCATTATCATCATGCCGAGGTCGCCGCCGCGGCTCATGAGCAGAATCTTGACGTATTCGATAATATCTGTGGCGGAGTAACCAGTGCTCTTTGCATCACCAGGTAGAATCTTATGCCCCATTAGTGCGCTGGCGATGAGTAATACTAAACCGCCGACGAACAACACGCCGGTGGCTGAATAGCCTTTAATGATATAGCGGGCGACGCCCACAATGACCACAATCCCAATGAGGATCTCTACTAGCGTAAGCATCTTTTACCCCTAAACCATTAACCCAAAGAATCTGCTGATAAATAAAGCGAAGAAAAAATTAAGTGAGCGAATGTGCCTAAAAAACGGGCTGAACTCGCTGATGCAAATCAATAAATCGGTGAGAATACCCTAATTGCCGTACAATGGGGACGTGGCCAAAACGCCAGACGTGATGATTTTCAGATTTTTGTACCGGACAAATCAAGAGTTTGCCTAATTCCGTTAAGGTATTATTAAGTTTATATTTGCTATCTTAACCCGCTTTAAAAATGATACTGGTAATAGAGAAGTGTTAATGCTGAGTCGATTTACATGTTTTTTTCTTGGATGCCTGGGACTGCTGCTCTCATCCACTACTGCTAACGCATCGTTTAGCTCAACGCTGCGCGATGGTTACAACACGCTAAGTGATAACATTGCGCAGACCTGGAATGAGCCTGAGCACTACGATCTTTTCATACCGGCGGTGACCTGGCATGCTCGTTTCGCCTACGATAAAGAAAAAACGGATAAGTATAACGAACGTCCCTGGGGGGCGGGCTTCGGCATTTCGCGTTGGGATGATAAAGGGAACTGGAATGGTATTTACCTCATGGCCTTCAAAGACTCCTATAACAAATGGGAGCCCATTGGCGGCTACGGTTGGGAAAAAACCTGGCGTCCGTTGGCTGACGATAACTTCCATCTTGGTTTAGGCTATACCCTTGGCGTAACGGCGCGTGATAACTGGAACTATATCCCTATTCCAGTTGTGCTGCCTCTGGCCTCCATTGGTTACGGTCCTGCAACATTCCAAATGACCTATATTCCAGGTACCTATAACAACGGTAACGTTTACTTTGCGTGGGCGCGCATCCAGTTTTAACCAGCGCGGCATTGCATTGCAACAAAAGTGATAAGCGGACTATGTTCTGAAAAAACAATAACTAAAGTTATATGTCTACAAAAAGATAGAGACTTTTATCACTTTTTAGCAAAGTTGCGCTGGACAAAAGGTACCACAATTGGTGTACTGATGCCCGACACAGTATTAGTGTCGATTTTTTCATATAAAGGTAATTTTGATGTCTAAGATTAAAGGTAACGTTAAGTGGTTTAATGAGTCCAAAGGATTCGGTTTCATTACTCCGGAAGATGGCAGCAAAGATGTATTCGTACATTTCTCTGCAATCCAGTCCAACGGTTTCAAAACTCTGGCTGAAGGTCAGCGTGTAGAGTTCGAAATCACTAACGGTGCCAAAGGCCCTTCTGCTGCAAACGTAATGCCTATCTAAGCAACGCGTCAGTAGAATATAAAAACCCGCTCTTAGCGGGTTTTTTTTTTCCTGTAGTTAGCGGCTTGCGGCCTGAGAAAATAGCCAGAATGCCGCTGCCGTCATGGCAAACGAGCCTAATAAGTTGACGACGATATTCAGCAATGCCCAGCTAAAGCGCCCCTGCTGCAGAAGAAACACCACTTCGGCGGAAAATGTGGAGAAGGTTGTCAGTCCGCCGCAAAAGCCGGTGGTGATAAGCAGCTTCCACATCGGATCGATACCCGTCAGGCGATTAAACCAGGCCAGACCGGCTCCGATAATAAACGCCCCTAGCAGGTTAGCAGTAAGAGTACCAATGGGGAGAGCGTGGTGCATGGGATTAAGCTTCATACCCAGCCACCAGCGTAAAACGCTGCCGGTGCCGCCGCCAAGAAATACAGCCAAAAGGAGTTGCAACACGGTCATTCCCTGTTCATTGATTGATACTAAACTTCGAGTGTAGCGCGCGAAATACCTTGCTGGCTATGAATTACCTGATGGGAGAGAAAAGATGCTTGTTGCTGCCGGACAATTTGCCGTAACGCCAGACTGGACGACCAATGCGCAGACTTGCGTCGTGCTGATGCGTCAGGCTGTCGGGAGGGGGGCTTCGTTATTGGTATTACCAGAAGCGCTACTTGCTCGAGATGACAACGATGCGGATTTATCGGTTAAATCAGCCCAACTCCTGGATGGTGGCTTTTTACAGTTACTGCTGGCGGAAAGTAAAAACAGCGTGCTGACGACGGTGCTGACTTTGCACGTGCCTTCAGGCGAGGGGCGGGCAACTAACACGCTGGTGGCTTTACGTCAGGGTAAGATTATTGCGCAATATCAGAAGCTACACCTGTATGATGCTTTCAATATTCAGGAATCCCGGTTGGTCGATGCCGGACAGCAAATTCCGCCGCTTATTGAGGTTGATGGGATGCGCGTCGGGCTGATGACCTGCTACGATTTGCGTTTTCCTGAACTGGCGCTGTCGCTAGCGCTCAGCGGGGCGCAACTCTTAGTATTACCCACTGCGTGGGTGAAAGGGCCGCTGAAGGAACATCATTGGTCGACGTTGCTGGCGGCGCGGGCGCTGGATACTACCTGTTATATTATCGCGGCAGGTGAGTGCGGAACCCGCAATATTGGACAGAGTCGTATTGTTGATCCTCTTGGAACGACGATCGCTGGGGCTGGAGAACAGCCGCAGTTGATTTTTGCTGAGCTTTCAGCTGATTATCTTCAGCTGGTACGGGAACGCTTGCCGGTGTTGCAGAATCGTCGCTTTGCGCCACCGCAATTATTATGACGTTTTTTTAACAAGGCTTGATTCACCTTGTTACAGATTGCTATTGTGTCCGCGCGTCAAATAGCCGTTAATTGTATGCGTGTATGATGGCGTATTCGCAGCTTGTATTAGAGAAGAAGGTTAGCTATGGGTGAGATTAGTATTACCAAACTGCTGGTAGTCGCAGCGCTGATTATTTTAGTGTTTGGTACCAAAAAATTACGCACGCTGGGTGGAGACCTGGGCTCGGCCATCAAAGGCTTTAAAAAGGCCATGAACGATGACGATGATAGTGCGAAGAAAACCAGTGCAGAGGAAGAGATCCCGGCACAGAAACTCTCTCATAAAGAGTAATTCACTTCGTGCTTCCCGGTGGAGGGGAGCACGCTGCCGACAGGTGTGAACCTGGACGGCAAAGAGGCCGCAGCGTTAGTCGTTGCGGCCTCTTTTTGTTATATATACGTTATTTCGCCTAAAAAGATGCAACCAACTGTTACCGCGCTGGGTTAATTCATTTCAATGGGGAATTTCGGGAATAGCAGAACAGAAAAGTAAACTGCTGCGCTACCAGGTTTCACGCAGCAGTCGAGGTATGGTTTACTTCACTTCCATACCTTTGGCTTGCAGGTCAGCATGATAGGACGAGCGAACGAACGGCCCGCAGGCGGCGTGGGTAAAGCCCATTGCCATGGCTTCACCTTTCATCTCTTCGAACTCATCAGGGCTAACATAACGCTGTACCGGCAGGTGATGACGGCTTGGCTGCAAATATTGACCTAAAGTTAGCATCGTGACGCCGTGACGACGTAGATCGCGCATCACTTCAACGATTTCGGCGTTCGTTTCACCTAAACCAACCATCAAACCCGATTTAGTCGGGATCTCCGGATGTGCTTCTTTAAAACGCTCCAGCAGCTTCAGAGACCAGTTGTAATCGGCTCCCGGGCGAACCTGGCGATACAGGCGCGGCACGTTTTCCAGGTTATGGTTAAACACATCCGGCGGTGTCGCCTGGAGGATTTCCAAAGCACGATCCATACGACCGCGGAAGTCCGGAACCAGGGTTTCAATTTTGATGGTCGGATTTTTCTCGCGAATAGCGCTGATGCAGTCGGCAAAATGCTGAGCTCCGCCATCGCGCAGATCGTCACGGTCAACGGAAGTCACCACAACGTAACGCAGAGCCATGTCGGCAATAGTTTGCGCCAGCTTTTGCGGTTCGTTGGCGTCTGGAGTGACCGGGCGTCCGTGCGCCACGTCGCAGAACGGACAACGACGGGTACAGATGGCACCCAGAATCATAAAAGTCGCCGTTCCGTGGTTAAAACATTCCGCGAGGTTCGGGCAAGAGGCTTCTTCGCACACAGAGTGCAGGCCGTTCTTACGCATCGCTGCCTTGATCCCCTGGATACGGGACGAGTCAGCCGGAAGTTTGATTTTCATCCATTCCGGTTTTCTGAGCAGAGCTTCACGCTCAGTTGCCACGTTTTTCACCGGGATAAGGGCCATTTTATCGGCGTCGCGGTATTTAACACCGCGTTCCATCACAATGGGTTTACTCATAGCGTGCGTGTTCCAGTTGCGAGTCACGAAGGAAAGCGAATCAATTCAAGAAAATGTTGTATTTATCAACTATTTTTGAATTAAGCGCAGGCAGTATACCATTGATGCGGGGCAGAAAGCAGCCTGGTAACACGGCAAATTGTAAAATAGTTGTTGTTTTATGCTTTTCCCTCACGTGCTTTATCACCTAAAAGGCCTGGCGAATGGTCTCTACAATCTCTTTCAATAAGGGTTCTTGCGCGCTGAGCTTATTGTAATGTAGCGAAATATCAATTTTTTCTGCCTGTAAAGGTGGGAAATCAAGCATTTTTAACGGCCATATGCGCTCTACCAGGGAGAACATCCCGGAAGTAATCAGCCCCAGCATCTCGCTTTCACTGACCAGTGCGGCCTGAGTTAACAAATTGTAGCTACTGAAGCCGCAGCGGCGCTCGCCCAGGTGTTCATGCAGGCGACGCAGAATTGTCGCATAGCGATGGTGCTCAGGTTGCAGCAGCGCGAATTCATATTGGCGAAGGTTTTCTGGAGTTGCCGGCATTTTTAACGCTGGATGGCCTGCCCGGCAGTATATGTGCACACTATCCTGAAATAACACATGATGTGTAATCGACAGCCCGGCGTGCGCGAAGCTGTCGATCAACAGATCGACCTGACGCTGATTCAGCTGGCTGACGGCGTCGTTGATGGCGATATTATGCAGCAATACCTGAGGAAAGACGGCTCTCAGTTTTTTGGTAATTACCGGCATTATCAACGCTCCGATAGCCGGAGAGGTCGCGATGGTTATCACTCGCTCCTGGTGCGTATCACCGGTTAAATCCAGCGCGTTGAGAAAAGCCTCCATTCCCTGACTAATATGCTGATGAAGATGCGTTGCATAGGCGGTAGGCGTTACGCCCTGGCCTTTGCGAATAAATAGCGGATCGGGGAAGAGTGCTCGCAGTTTGTTGATTGATTGACTGATCGCTGAGGGGGTGATGTTGAGCACCTTTGCCGCATTAACGATGCCTTTATGCACATAAACGGCTTCAAAAATGGTCAGTAAGTTCAGGTCTATGTTACGCAAAATGCGAAACATCTGCCGCCCGTGGCGATCATCTTGTGGGTCAGTTGGTTCTGCTGGAGCGTTATTTTCTTCCACTCTATATTTCCGATAATGGTGAATAGCATCATTATAACGACCAGACTCATTCTGGTTCGTGATAATACACAGCAAATATAAAGACTTAATTTGTTGTGAGAGGGAAATGTGACGTCCCGCGACCACGGGACGTAATCATTACCGGACTGAAATGTATTCGTACGGTGGATTATTGAGCAGCGCCAACAGATTCGCGGCCAATTGCGGAGCAACGGTTTCTGGACGAGCATTCGGCTGCCACTGACGCATTTGGGTCATTTCCATACCAGCATAACCACATGGGTTAATTCGCAGGAATGGTGACAGATCCATGGCGATATTCAACGCCAGACCGTGGAATGAGCAACCTCTACGGATCCGCAGGCCCAGAGAGCAGATTTTTTGCTCGCCGACATAGACGCCGGGAGCATCGGCGCGAGGGTGCGACTCAATGCCAGATTCTGCTAGCGTATTCACGACGGTTTGCTCTAAAAGGGTGACCAGCTCACGTACGCCCAGCTTACGGCGCTTAAGGTTCAGCAGGACGTACATCACCTGCTGCCCGGGACCATGATAGGTAACCTGCCCGCCACGGTCACTTTGAATCACTGGGATATCGCCAGGAACAAGAACATGTTCGGCTTTTCCGGCCTGGCCCTGAGTGAACACTGGATGATGCTCGACCAACCAGATTTCATCCAGGGTGGAGTCGTCGCGAGTGTCGGTGAACTCATGCATTGCCTGCGAGATAGGTTCGTAAGGTTGCAGGCCGAGTTGGCGGATGAGGATTTTATTGTGCTGCAAAACAACGTCTCCGCAGAGAGAGAATAACTTGAGTGGGGAGTATATCACAGCGAGAAAGAGAGGATTACCCGGCACAAAGGCCGGGTCAAGCAATCGGTTTACAGCACCATTCGCACGATTTCAATATTGCCCAACTCTTCGTACAGGGTTTCTACCTGCTCGATATGTGTGGCGTTAATCGTGATGGAGACCGAGTGGTAGTTGCCTTTGCTGCTGGGTTTTACCGTCGGAGAGTAATCACCTGGTGCATGGCGCTGTACCACTTCAACCACCTGGTCAACCAGCTCCGGCAACGCCTGTCCCATTACTTTGTAAGTAAAAGGGGTAGGGAATTCAAGCAGTTCGTTAAGTTTGGTTTTCATGTCAGCTCCGGTGTTACAACAAAAAATAATAACTCCCACGGCGTGTGGGAGTTATCAGGATACCTAGTATATGGGGACGCTAATCACACTTTCAAGTGTTCGATTTTTAACCAAACCAGTGATGGAACATTAACTTAATGTAATCAATGATTTTGCCGAAGAAATTGCCTTCCGGAATTTCCTGCAGTACGACCAGCGGGCGCTGATCGATAGTTTTACCGTCCAACTGGAAATTAATGGTGCCAACAACCTGGTTTTTCTGCAGCGGCGCGTGCAGTTCGGCATTGTTCAGGACATAGCTGGCTTTCAGGTCTTTCATACGACCACGAGGGATAGTCAGATAAACGTCTTTGTCCACACCGAGGGAGGCGCGATCGTTATCACCAAACCAGGCGGGTTCAGAGGCGAACTCTTTCCCGGCTTTAATCGGGTTAACGGTTTCAAAGAAGCGGAAGCCCCAGGTCAGCAGTTTTTTGCTCTCGGACTCACGGCCTTTATAGGTACGTCCACCCATCACGGCTGAGATCAGGCGCATCTGGCCTTCGGTTGCCGAAGCCACGAGATTATAGCCCGCTTTGTCCGTGTGGCCCGTTTTAATGCCGTCGACGCTCAGACTTTTATCCCACAGCAGGCCGTTACGGTTGAGCTGGCGAATCCCGTTAAAGGTGAACTCTTTTTCTTTGTAGATGGTGTATTCGTTCGGCACATCGCGGATCAGCGCCTGGCCAATCAGCGCCATATCACGCGCCGAGCTGAACTGACCATCGGCATCCAGGCCATGAACGGTCTGGAAATGGGTGTTCTTCAGACCCAGAGCGTTAACGTAGTTATTCATCAGGCCGACGAAGGCATCCTGGCTACCAGCGACATAGTCGGCCATCGCCACACAGGCGTCATTACCTGACTGCAGGTTAATACCGCGGATCAGCTGGGAAACCGGTACCTGCATACCAGGCTTAAGGAACATCAGTGAGGAGCCTTTAAAGACTGGGTTACCGGTCGCCCACGCATCGTTACCAACGGTGACCAGATCGGATTCTTTAAACTTGCCCGCTTTCATCGCCTGACCAATAACATAGCTGGTCATCATCTTGGTCAGACTCGCCGGGTCGCGACGGGAATCGGCGTTATTTTCAGCCAATACCTTGCCTGAGTTGTAATCGATAAGAACCCAGGATTCGGCATCAATCTGCGGGGCGCCAGGGATCATAGTTTTGATATTCAGGTCATCGGCGCGGGCAGCTGAGGATAGCGCTGCCACGGAGAGCGCCGTAACAAGTAAACGAGCGGTGAAAGAGGTCTTCATGGTCTGAACAACGGCATCCGTGATGGAGTTAAAAAAAGTGCCTTACTATAGCAAATGCACTGCGGGCCAGCATCCGACATTGCGCATGACTTTGTTAATGACTTTGTCATGCGTGGTGAGCGGAGGACAACAGCCCGACGCGTTTAGTTGGCGCGAGTAATAAATGATTGCAGCTGAGCTTCGCTTTGCAGGCGTTGTTGAACCGTGCTGGCTTGCCCTTTGCTGCTGAATGGACCCAATTGAATACGCCATACCGCGCCGTTTTGCATCACGCGGCCGGGTACGGAGAATTGCTGGCTCAGGCGCTGCTGATACTGCTGCGCACGGGCCTGATCGCTGACGGCACCCACCTGTACGACGAAGTCGCCGCTGGTGGTGGCAGCCGCTGGTGTTACCGCAGCAGTCGCCGCTACGGCAGGCGCTACGCCGCCCTGGACTGAGCCTGGAGCAGTAACTGGCGCGGTTTGAACAACTGGCTCACTGCTTTCCAGCACCCCACTGTTCAGCGGCGTTGGCGCGCCAAGAAACCCGCCGCTGTTTACCGGTGCGCCGGTGCTATCTTCTGGCTTTAACGTTGAGTTGCTGATGGCATGAACATCAGTTTGCGCGGGTTGACCGATGGCCGCGCCGTTATCACCATCAAGATTCGGACGTGCGGGCAGGGCGTAGGTCTGTTTAGCAACGGTCGTACAGGCCATACCGGGGCCGGAAAGTGAGCCATCTGGGGCGACGACGATCGGATCGATACGCACTTTGGTATTGTTCGAGGTATTCAGACGATCGGCTGAGGCACGTGAAAGCGAGATGACGCGATCGTTGCCGTAAGGTCCGCGATCGTTGATGCGTACCACGATCATTCGCCCGTTGGCGAGGTTTGTTATCCGCGCGTAGCTTGGGATCGGTAACGTCGGATGCGCGGCGGTGAGCTGCGTCGGATCGAAGGCTTCCCCTGAGGCGGTCAGGTTGCTGTTCGGCTCTGCATCGTAAATCGCGGCAAAACCAGCCTGGGTAAAGTTAGAGGGATCCTGGACGATTTTATAACTTTTGCCATCGCGTTCGTAGTCTTGATTCGCCGTTGCGTTAGGCGTTTCATACTGTGGATCCGCACCGCTGATTTCCACAGTTGGTCCATTACAAACGGCCGGCTGTGGAGTGCTGACCGTTTTCTGTTGAACGTCATCACTCTGACATGCCGCCAGCAGCCCTGCTGCTATGCAGATCCCCAGCCATTGCTTACGCATCGCGAACCCCTTAAACGCTTTTCGACAACATTTTTCTATGAGTATGGATCGACATGACGATACCAAACCCGGCCATCAATACGATTAGGGCAGAGCCCCCGTAGCTGACCAGCGGCAAAGGTACCCCCACCACTGGTAAAATACCACTTACCATACCAATATTTACGAAGACATAAACGAATAAAATCAACATTAAACCCCCAGCCATAACCCGACCAAAGGTGGTTTGCGCCTGAGAGGCGATCCATAGCCCACGCATGATAAGCAAAATATACAGCGCCAGCAGGATCAGTACGCCAATCAGCCCCAGCTCCTCAGCCAGAACGGCAAAGATAAAGTCGGTATGGCGCTCCGGTAAGAATTCCAGCTGCGACTGGGTGCCGTGCAGCCAACCTTTTCCGCGTAGTCCACCGGATCCGATTGCGATTTTTGATTGAATAATGTGGTAGCCCGCGCCGAGCGGATCGGTTTCCGGGTCGAGCAGCATCATCACGCGCTGGCGCTGATAATCATGCATCAGGAAGAACCACAAGATGGGGATAAAGGCGGCGACCAGTACCACCGCAATGCCGATCAGACGCCAGCTCAGCCCAGACAAGAACAGGACGAACAGGCCGGACAGCGCCACCAGGATCGAGGTTCCGAGGTCAGGCTGCGCGGCAACCAGCAGCGTGGGTAAGAAAATCAGCACCAGCGCAATAGCGGTATTCTTTAGCGATGGTGGACAAACATCGCGGTTGATAAAGCGCGCCACCATCAGCGGTACGGCAATCTTCGCGATTTCCGAGGGCTGAAAACGGACGATACCGAGATCCAGCCAGCGCTGCGCCCCTTTGGAAATTGCGCCAAAGGCATCCACCGCCACCAGCAGGATAATACAGACGATGTAGAGGTAGGGAGCCCAGCCCTCATACACACGCGGCGGGATCTGCGCCATGACGATCATGATAACGACGCCCATGGCGATCTGGCCGATTTTGCGCTCCATCATGCCCATGTCCTGACCGCTAGCACTCCAGATAACCAGCGCGCTATAGGTCAGTAGTGCCAGCAGGATAAGCAGCATGGTGGGATCGAGATGGATTTTATCCCATAGCGATTTTTTGTTTGGATTATCCGTCATTATTGATCCTCCCCAGCCGTTACCGCCGGATTTTCACTCGGCAGATTGGTGTTGTTATCGCCCAGCATTATATGATCGAGAATCTGGCGCATAATGGTACCGACTGCAGGCCCTGCGCCGCCGTTCTCGAGAATGATTGCAACGGCAACCTGGGGGTTGTTATAAGGGGCAAATGCCGTCATGAGTTTGTGGTCACGCAGGCGTTCTGCGATTCGGTGCGCGTTATAGGTTTCATTGGCTTTCAGGCCAAAGACCTGGGCGGTGCCCGATTTCGCCGCAATTTTATACGGCGCGCTGGCGAAATATTTATGTGCAGTACCGTTTCCACGGTTGGCTACGCCATACATTCCGTCTTTGGCGATTTCCCAAAAACCAGAGTGAATATCGCCGACCGGCGGTTCGTGCGGCTGTACCCATGGTACTGGTTTGCCATCTTCAACCGTGCTTTGCAGCAGGTGCGGCACTTTGACGACACCGTCGTTAATCAGGATCATCAGCGCTTTGTTCATCTGAATAGGCGTTGCGGTCCAGTAGCCCTGACCGATGCCGACCGGAATAGTATCGCCCTGATACCACGGCTTCTTGAAGCGTTTGAGCTTCCACTCACGGGTAGGCATATTGCCGGAGCGTTCTTCAGAGAGATCAACGCCAGTATAGTGACCGTACCCGAATTTGCTCATCCATTCGGACAGGCGATCGATACCCATATCGTAAGCAACCTGATAGAAATAGGTATCGGCGGATTCTTCCAGCGCTTTGGTGACGTTCAGATGCCCGTGGCCCCACTTCTTCCAGTCGCGATAGCGCTTATCTGAGCCTGGCAGTTGCCACCAGCCGGGGTCAAACAGGCTGGTATTACGGGTGATCACGCCCGCGCTGAGCGCTGAGACTGCGACGTAGGGTTTAACCGTCGAGGCAGGAGGATATACCCCTTGAGTCGCGCGGTTGACCAGCGGCGTATTCGGATCGTTGAGCAGCCCTGAATAATCTTTACTGGAGATGCCGTCAACGAACAGATTCGGATCGTAGCTTGGAGTCGATACCAATGCGAGGATCGCGCCGGTTCGTGGGTCGGTTACAACGACGGCCGCGCGGCTTCCCGCGAGCAGCGTTTCAATATACTGCTGTAGTTTCAGGTCGAGCGTTAAATAGATATCGCGCCCGGCCTGCGGTGGCACTTCCTTAAGCTGACGAATCACGCGACCACGGTTGTTAACCTCGACCTCTTCATAGCCGGTTTCCCCGTGCAGCACATCTTCATAGTAGCGCTCAATACCGAGTTTACCGATGTCATGCGTCGAGGCATAGTTAGCCAGCTTCCCCTCTTTATCCAGGCGATCGACGTCTTTATCGTTAATTTTAGAGACGTAGCCGATAACGTGGGTAAGGGCGGAATTATAGGGATAGTAACGGCGTTTATAGCCTTTGACTTCCACGCCGGGGAAGCGGTACTGGTTAACCGCGAAACGAGCCACCTGGACTTCGGTAAGGTTCACTTTCACCGGAATAGAGGTAAAGCGATGCGAGCGCGAGCGCTCTTTTTTAAAGTTCGCCACATCGTCATCGGTCAAATCGATGACGTCACGCAGCGCATCCAGCGTCTGCTGTACGTTATCAACCTTCTCCGGCATCATTTCCAACTGGTAAATTGTGCGGTTAAGCGCCAGCGGCGTACCGTTGCGATCGTAAATAATGCCGCGACTCGGCGGAATAGGGACCAGCTTGATGCGGTTTTCGTTCGAGCGTGTTTGATAGTCTGTGTAACGCACAATTTGCACGTTATAAAGGTTGGCGATCAGTACGCCGGTAAGCAGCAAAATCCCCAAAAAAGCGACCAGCGCCCGGCGCACAAACAGCGAGGATTCAGCCGTATAGTCGCGGAAAGAATTCTGTAATTTCATTCGCTGCTTAGTCTACCCTGGTCATCATTACTCACGGTGGTAAGGGTGGTTGGTGGTAATGCTCCACGCCCGATAAAGACTCTCGGCCACCAGTACGCGAACCAGCGGGTGAGGTAATGTGAGCGTTGAGAGCGACCAACTTTGTTCCGCTGCCGCTTTACAAGCTGGAGAAAGGCCTTCCGGGCCGCCGATGAGCAGGCTGACGTCGCGGCCATCCTGTTTCCAGCGCTCCAGTTCGCGCGCCAACTGTGGCGTATCCCATGGTTTCCCCGGGATATCCAGGGTCACGATGCGGTTTTTTCCTGCGGCCGCCAACATCATTTCCCCTTCTTTTTCAAGGATGCGCTTGATGTCAGCATTTTTACCGCGTTTACCGGCGGGGATCTCCACCAGTTCGAACGGCATATCTTTTGGAAAACGGCGCAGATACTCGCTAAAGCCGGTCTGAACCCAGTCCGGCATTTTGGTGCCAACGGCCACCAGGTGCAGCTTCACGCATTAACTCCAGAGTTTTTCCAGCTCGTACAAACGACGGCTCTCTTCCTGCATGACGTGAACCATAACGTCGCCAAGATCCACAACAATCCAATCGGCGGCGGCTTCACCTTCAACGCCCAGCGGCAGCATACCGGCGGCGCGAGATTCTTGCACAACGTGATCGGCGATGGACATAACATGGCGCGTGGAGGTGCCTGTGCAGATAACCATGCAATCTGTAATGCTGGATTTGCCATGAACGTCAATGGCTACGATGTCCTGACCTTTCAGGTCATCAATTTTGTCGATAACAAAATCCTGGAGTGCTTTACCCTGCAAGAGTTCCCCCTGGGTGAGTGTGAAGTGTGATAATAATAAACAGCCTGACAGTATACCCGAACTGGTGACAAAGTCGGGATAAATGTCGATAGACAGGCGGTGAAGGCGGCTATCATCCCATCCATCGCCGATGATTGCATCGCCATTTTTGTAAAACAATTTCTGCAAACTTCAAATGGCGGGTGCAGCCTGGCTGCGGAGAATAACAGCCTGCTTTGGCCTGTCAATGGTCTGCGCGCAATTCTTCTTCCGCTAGCCAAACGGCCTGGCTATTTAGCACCCGAAGCGTGGCGAAATCTGGTTGGATATCGACCATGCTCCATGCGCCATGCTCGATGGGGAAGTGCCACATTGAGGCCGCCGGCATGTTGAGCAATTGGGCAATCAACAGGCTAAGGACGCCCTGATGACCGACGATTAACAGATGCTCAAGCTGTTGATACTGAGGGAGAGTGGCGGTAAAGCCGGAAACCCGCTGGGCAAACGCTTGAAAGCCTTCACCGTTGGTGGGAGCCGCGTGCTGCCAGTCGGCGCACCAGGCGGCGTAGTTTTCCGCATCCTCATGCTGTAAATCCCGATGATGGCGCATTTCCCAGTCGCCAAAGAACATTTCATTGAGTTCGGGAAAACAGTGTTGGGGAATTTCTCGTTCGCCAAGCAGCAGGCTGGCCGTGCGTTGGGTTCGTTCGAGTTCACTACAAAATACGCGCTGGAAGGGGACAGCATGAAGGCGCTTTCCCAGGGCGTGCGCTTGCCTGACGCCACGTTCGGTTAATGAAGTTGGAGCATGCCCGCTGTACAGGCCCGCGACGTTGGCCTCGGTTTCACCGTGACGAACTAACCATAATTTCATGATTAACCTCGCTAATGAGAAAAGAGACGAAGCACAACGATACTCTGTTTATCAGCGGCATCGCCAGCGCCGGGTCAACAATAAAGCTTTTGCTGGCGGATATAGTCCAGTACTGCTGCTGGCAGCATATCGGCGCAGGATTCACCCGTCTCAAGACGCTGGCGGATTATTGTCGCCGAGATATCAAACCATGGCGTCTCGGCCAGATAGATAACGCCTGCCGGGCTGCTGTGCAGGCGCTCAACATCGTGGGTCAGATGTTTGTCCAGCCACAGCTGATCTTGTTCGCAATCCATTGCCAGCGGATAGCCCGGACGCCGGCAAACGATCAAATGAACGTTATCAAGAATGCTTTCATAGTCGTGCCAGGTGGTAAAGGTGAGAAGCGAATCCTGGCCAATAACAAAGGCCAGCGGTCGTTTCGGCCCTTGCTCCTGGCGCCACTCCCGCAATGTTTGCGCCGAATATGACGGTGTATCACGTTTAAGTTCACGATCGTCAAGGATAAACAAAGGCTTATCGGCGATGGCAAGCTCCAGCATGTGCCTACGCTGGTCGCTGGTGGCCTCGGGCTGCGGGCGGTGCGGCGGCACATTGTTGGGTACAATAATGACTTTATTCAGACCGATTTGGTTAGCCAGAATTTCCACCGGTTTAAGGTGACCATAGTGCACCGGATCGAAGGTGCCGCCGTACATAGCCTGCAACTGAGTCATATCAACCATCAATAAAAACGTCTGCCAGTGCTTTATGGCAGAGCAACAAAGAGAGACTTTCCAGCTCGGGCCAGACGGAGTGTCCGTAATCCTGCTTGAAGGTGAGTTCTGCACGGGTCAATAACGTGACGGCCTGACGTAACTGGTCGGCACTGAGGCGAGCGAGAGCATCGCTGACCAGTTGCCGGCGATTCTGCCACACCCGATGCTTATCGAATAACGAACGCAGCGGAGTATGAGCAGATTGTCGTTTCAGGTTCACCAGCAGCAGCAGCTCACGCTGGAGTGTTCGCAGTAGAATTGCCGGTTCGCTGCCTTCCAGACGCAGTTGTTGCAGCACGTGCAGGACGCGCTTACTTTTGCCTGCCAGTAACGCATCAACCCAGTGATAAGGGGTGAAATGAGCGGCATCATTCACCGCCTGTTCAACGCGCGGTAGCGTCAGTTTGCCGTCAGGCCACAGTAATGACAGACGTTCGAGGGCCTGCGCCAGTGCCAGCAGATTGCCTTCATAGCAGTAGCACAACAGTTGGCTGGCTGCGTCATCAAGCTGCAGATTATTTTGTTTTGCGCGTGCGGCGAGCCAGCGCGGTAGCTGGGCATATTCCGGCGTCTGGCAGCTCACTTGTACCGCACGATTGGCAAGGGTTGTCACCCACGCGGCGTTTTCCTGAGCTTTTGTTAGCTTATTGCCACGAACAATCAGCAATAAGTCGTCGTGAAGCATGCCGACAAGCGTCGCCAGCTGTTCATTGATGGCGGCATTAGGGCCGTTTTCCGGCAGTATCAGCAGCAGCGTTTGACGACTGGCAAACAGGCTCATCGCCTGGCTCAGAGAGAACAGGGCAGACCAGTCGGTGCTGGCATCAATAGTGGCGGAGTGGTGTTCGATAAAGCCCTGGGCAGCAGCGGCTTCGCGTATCGCGTCCTGACTTTCCTGCAACAGCAGTGGGTCGTTGCCAAGCAGCAGATAGGCCGCGCGCAGCCCTTCAGTGAGCTGCGCGCGGAGCTGTTCCGGGTACAACCGAATCATCAGTTACCCAGCGTAGTGGAGACGCGGTTGCCGGAGGTTGAAGATGCTGGGGTCGTGGCGACCGGCTTCTCATCCTCTTTTGTGGCTTCGACATCCGCGACATGAACGCTTGGCAGCTTACGGATCAGTTGTTCCGCGGCTTTATCGTACATCTCCTGGATGATCATGTCCTGCTCAGCATCTTTCGCTAACGCCGCCTGCGGGTTATCGAAGAACGAGCGATAGACTTTGGTCGTGATCGGATAGATATCATGGCCCGGGATCAGCACGCTGGCATTCACCGTCATCACCATTTGATATTCTGCGGTACGGCCATCCTGGAAAATAGATGCTGTATCTTTCTGAATCGACGATGATTCCAGACGCAAAGAAGGAATATCTTTGCGCAAAGTGCTGGCATCGACCAGTTCGATACCGTTCAGACGCAGCTGATTACGGACCGCACGACTTAATGGACCATTCGGATCGCCCGACTGGAGGATCATGGTTTTCATTGCGGTTGGAACCTGCGTAGTACTACGTAGATGCCAGCCGCAACCAGCGGTGATTAACACCGCCAGAGATAACACCAATGTTGCCAGATATCGCACGCTTCCTCCCGCGCTTAGCCAACGACCAGATTGAGCAGTTTACCCGGAACGTAAATGACTTTACGCACGGTCACACCGTCAAGATATTTCGCGACCAGATGTTCCTGACCAGCACGTTCACGAACCTGCTCTTCGGTTGCATCCACCGCAACGGTAATTTTACCACGAACTTTACCATTTACTTGGACGACGACCAGGGTGGTGTTTTCAACCATCGCGCCTTCATCAGCGACCGGCCACGGCGTATTGTCAATGTCGCCTTCGCCGCCCAGCTCCTGCCACAGAGTAAAGCTGGCATGAGGGGTGAACGGGTTGAGCATACGCACGACCGCCAGCAGAGCCTCACGCATCAGCGCGCGATCCTGTTCGCTTTCCTGCGGCGCTTTCGCCAGCTTGTTCATCAGCTCCATAATCGCCGCAATGGCGGTGTTGAAGGTCTGACGACGGCCGATATCATCGGTTACTTTGGCAATCGTTTTATGCACGTCGCGGCGCAGCGCTTTCTGATCTTCGCTCAGGCTGGCAACATCCAGCGCGGCAACAGCCCCCTGGGTGGTGTGTTCGTAAACCAGTTTCCAGACGCGCTTCAGGAAGCGGTTAGCACCTTCTACGCCAGACTCCTGCCACTCGAGAGTCATGTCTGCTGGAGAGGCGAACATCATAAACAGGCGCACGGTATCCGCGCCGTAACGTTCAACCATTTCCTGTGGGTCGATGCCGTTGTTTTTTGACTTAGACATCTTGCTCATGCCGGTATACACCAGCTCGCGGCCTTGCGGGTCGAAGGCTTTAACGATACGGCCTTTCTCGTCACGTTCCACGGTCGCGTCTTTCGGGGAAACCCAGTTGCGCTCGCCGTTTTCGCCGACGTAGTAGAAGGCATCCGCCAGCACCATCCCCTGACACAGCAGTTGTTTAGCCGGTTCGTCGGAGTTAACCATGCCCGCATCGCGCATCAGCTTGTGGAAGAAGCGGAAGTAGAGCAGGTGCATGATGGCGTGTTCGATACCGCCAATATAAATATCAACCGGCAGCCAGTAGTTCGCCGCTTTAGGGTCCAGCATTCCCTCGTCGTACTGCGGACATGTATAGCGCGCGTAGTACCAGGAAGACTCCATAAAGGTGTCGAAAGTATCGGTTTCACGCAGCGCTGGCTGACCGTTGACGGTGGTTTTCGCCCACTCAGGGTCGGCCTTGATTGGGCTGGTGATCCCATCCATCACCACATCTTCCGGCAGGATAACCGGCAGCTGATCTTCCGGCGTTGGCATTACGGTGCCATCTTCCAGGGTGACCATTGGGATCGGCGCGCCCCAGTAGCGCTGACGGGATACACCCCAGTCACGCAGGCGGTAGTTGATCTTACGTTTGCCAACGCCGAGAGAAGCCAGTTTGTCAGCGATAGCGTTGAAGCCTGCTGCGTGATCAAGACCGCTGAACTCACCAGAGTTAAACAGCGCGCCTTTGTCAGTCATCGCCTGAGCGGACAGATCAGGTTCAGACCCGTCAGCAGCCAGAATAACCGGCTTAATGTCCAGGCCGTATTTGCTGGCGAACTCGTAGTCGCGCTGATCGTGGCCCGGAACGGCCATCACTGCGCCAGTACCGTATTCCATCAGCACAAAGTTTGCCGCCCATACCGGGATGGCTTCGCCGGTCAGCGGGTGAATTGCCTTAAAGCCGGTATCAATGCCTTTTTTCTCCATGGTCGCCATATCCGCTTCGGCAACTTTGGTATTGCGGCATTCGTCAATAAAGGCAGCCAGCGCTGGGTTGTTGGCAGCAGCCTGCTGCGCCAGCGGGTGACCCGCTGCAACGGCCAGGTAGGTGCAACCCATAAAGGTGTCAGGACGGGTGGTATAGACCGTCAGCTTGTCAGCATACTCGTTCACGTCGAAGGAGATTTCGACGCCTTCAGAGCGACCAATCCAGTTGCGCTGCATGGTCTTCACGGTGTCTGGCCAGTGATCCAGGTTATCCAGATCGTTCAGCAACTCGTCCGCGTAGGCGGTGATTTTGATAAACCACTGCGGGATCTCTTTACGCTCAACTTTGGTATCGCAGCGCCAGCAGCAGCCATCGATAACCTGTTCGTTGGCGAGAACGGTTTGATCGTTCGGACACCAGTTAACGGCTGAGGTCTTTTTATAGACCAGACCTTTTTTATACAGTTCGGTGAAGAACTTCTGCTCCCAGCGGTAATATTCCGGGGTACAGGTCGCAACTTCACGACTCCAGTCATAGCCGAATCCCAGCTTTTTCAGCTGGTTTTTCATGTAGGCGATGTTGTCGTAGGTCCACGGGGCCGGAGCAGTGTTATTTTTTACCGCTGCACCTTCAGCAGGCAGACCGAATGCATCCCAGCCGATAGGCTGAAGTACGTTTTTGCCCAGCATACGCTGGTAACGAGCAATCACGTCGCCGATGGTGTAGTTGCGCACGTGGCCCATGTGTAGTCGACCAGAAGGATAAGGAAGCATCGACAGGCAGTAATACTTCTCTTTGCTCTCGTCTTCAGTTACTTCAAATGTACGATTATCGTCCCAGTGAAGCTGGACTTTCGATTCTATCTCTTCCGGGCGGTATTGCTCTTGCATGGCAGCCAGTGGTCCTGTGTTCAATACAGCTACAAAGCGTAGCCAATGGATGTGTTATTTCAGATCGGCATAGCATAGCCCAAACGCCAACGTCAAAACAGCCTTTCGCACACTTTCCATGGATGAAAGCGGCGGAGAAAATTTCACGACTATGTGGGCTAACTGGCAAAGCACCGGGAAAATAACGTCTATTATTATAAGAAGTTAACCACACCGGAGGCGAAATGATGAACAAGGTTGCTCAATTCTACCGAGAGCTGGTGTCGACGCTTAGCGAGCGGTTACGCAATGGAGAACGCGATATAGATGCGCTGGTGGAGCAGGCCAGGGTTAAAATTAGCCAGTCCGGCGAGTTAACGCAGAGCGAAATCGAGAACGTTATCCGTGCTGTCAGACGTGATCTGGAGGAGTTCGCGCTCAGCTATGAAGAGAGTCAGGATGAACTCACCGATAGCGTCTTTATGCGCGTGATTAAAGAGAGCTTGTGGCAGGAACTGGCGGATATAACGGATAAAACTCAGCTCGAGTGGCGTGAGGTGTTCCAGGATCTCAGCCATCACGGCGTTTACCACAGTGGTGAAGTGGTGGGACTGGGAAATTTGGTGTGTGAGAAGTGTCATTATCATCTGCCGGTCTATACCCCAGATGTACTGCCACGCTGCCCAAAATGCGGGCACGATCAGTTTCAGAGACGGCCGTTTGAACCATAAAAAAGTGGCCTGCGTTGGCTAAAAGACACGGTAATATCACCGTGTCTTTTAATAATCGACTTATTTGGTATTTATTTCAGTCGCTTTAAAATTCTGAATGCCGCCCATATTAGAAGCGTATTTATGCGAGGAGTTCAGAATCAGCTTGTTGGCGGATAGCGTACCGTTTTTGCCGCAGGTTCGTAAATTGAGGAAGCCGCACTTATAAGTCCCATTAACGACTTGTTTAGCGCTTAGCGTCAGCGTATTTCCCGCTTTGATTGTACCCTCGTTAGTGAGTTTACCATTGTTTTGGGTGTTGATAGTCAGATTGCCTTTGGTCTCAATCGTCCCTGTATTAACCATGTCCAGGTAGGTTTTGAGAGATAATGTGTCACCCATGATATGCCCGCTGTTGCTGGTCACAGTATTATTTATGTTCATGGTTGCGCCATAACCCTGAATACCACCGTTATTGTTCAACCAATAGCTCTGAGTTGTCAGAGATTCAGTCGCTTTGAGTACGCTTGCATAGTTAGTAATCAGGCTGCCGTTGGTGTTAACCGTAACATTGCCGCCAGAAATTGTTCCTGAGTTGGTAATTTCACCGCTAGTAGCGCTGCCATTTTTCGATGCCTGAACCAGTGCGGTGGTTGACCCCATAATATCTCCGGTGACTTTTAGCGTGTCGCCACCGAACGTTACGGTCGTATTTTTGGCCCGGATAGATCCGCCGTTATCGATATTGCCCAGCGCAGTGACTGCCACCTGGTTATCTGATCCTAACCAGGAGTTATAGGTAGTGTCCAGATTACCATTGGTAGCAACAGACAGGAGATTTGTCGCACTGATGGTTCCTGAATTAGACAGATTGTCTGCAGCAGCGACGGACATTTGCGATGTGCTGCTAATGGTACCGCTGTTATTCAGTTTGCCATAGCTATTAATGATTGCGAGGTTTTTGGTTGCAATGGTGCCCGTATTTTTCAGCTCGCCTGCGGAAACCAACTGAGTTACGTAACCGTTGCTGGCAATGGAACCTTCATTGGTCAGTGAACCGTTGCTGGTCATGGCAAGAGTAGTATTTGCAACAATAGTACCTTTATTACGTACGCCGAAGCCCAGATTATTGCCAACCATACTAATGCTGTTCGCCTTAATACCGCCGAGATTGCTGATGTCGACGCTGTATTCAGGGAACAATGTTTGCATTACCGTGGCGGATTTCCCGGCAGAGGTCATTGCGCCAGTACTATTATCAAATGTAAAATTTCCAGCACCGACTATGGCGTTTTTTGCATTAATTGTGCCGTTAATCGCTATAGGGAAGGTGCGAACAAGTCCCTGATATGAGATCATGTTTGTCATCTGGAGCCATGGAACAGGGTTCATCATGAGTCATCAACTTACCTTCGCCGACAGTGAATTCAGCAGTAAGCGCCGTCAGACCAGAAAAGAGATTTTCTTGTCCCGTATGGAGCAGATTCTGCCATGGCAAAACATGGTGGAAGTCATCGAGCCGTTTTACCCCAAGGCTGGTAATGGCCGGCGACCTTATCCGCTGGAAACCATGCTACGCATTCACTGCATGCAGCATTGGTACAACCTGAGCGATGGCGCGATGGAAGATGCTCTGTACGAAATCGCCTCCATGCGTCGGTTTGCCCGGTTATCCCTGGATAGCGCCTTGCCTGACCGCACCACCATCATGAATTTCCGCCACCTGCTGGAGCAGCATCAACTGGCCCGCCAATTGTTCAAGACCATCAATCGCTGGCTGGCCGAAGCAGGCGTCATGATGACTCAAGGCACCTTGGTCGATGCCACCATCATTGAGGCACCCAGCTCGACCAAGAACAAAGAGCAGCAACGCGATCCGGAGATGCATCAGACCAAGAAAGGCAATCAGTGGCACTTTGGCATGAAGGCCCACATTGGTGTCGATGCCAAGAGTGGCCTGACCCACAGCCTAGTCACCACCGCGGCCAACGAGCATGACCTCAATCAGCTGGGTAATCTGCTGCATGGAGAGGAGCAATTTGTCTCAGCCGATGCCGGCTACCAAGGGGCGCCACAGCGCGAGGAGCTGGCCGAGGTGGATGTGGACTGGCTGATCGCCGAGCGCCCCGGCAAGGTAAGAACCTTGAAACAGCATCCACGCAAGAACAAAACGGCCATCAACATCGAATACATGAAAGCCAGCATCCGGGCCAAGGTGGAGCACCCATTTCGCATCATCAAGCGACAGTTCGGCTTCGTGAAAGCCAGATACAAGGGGTTGCTGAAAAACGATAACCAACTGGCGATGTTATTCACGCTGGCCAACCTGTTTCGGGCGGACCAAATGATACGTCAGTGGGAGAGATCTCACTAAAAACTGGGGATAACGCCTTAAATGGCGAAGAAACGGTCTAAATAGGCTGATTCAAGGCATTTACGGGAGAAAAAATCGGCTCAAACATGAAGAAATGAAATGACTGAGTCAGCCGAGAAGAATTTCCCCGCTTATTCGCACCTTCCCTAAATTCCTTTGATGCTCACTAAGCAGCCCAACACTGAATCACAATAGGTTTAACATACATCTGAGATGTCATTCAAGATGGCTCAAATATAAATACCTGCGGGCATTAAGCGTTATCCCGAAGAGTTTAAAGTTGAAGCAGTCAGACAGGTTGTTAATAGCGGTCATTCTATTTCAGGCGTTGCAATACGTCTCTGTATCACCACCCACAGTTTTCACGCCTGGATAAAGAGGCTCGGGTCGGAAATTTCAACGTCACAGAGCGATACTAATGCAGTTTCGTTTTTCGTGCGTTCGGAGTTGTCACCTGCAATTGTCCGTAGTGTTGCTGCCGTCAGTGGCACCATACCAAACTGACAGCGGAGGTTACCGGCACTCGCCAACGGTACTGCCATCCTTCTCAGTTAGGGGTAAAGACGGTTTACAAATACTTTACGGCGACC
This sequence comes from Klebsiella sp. RHBSTW-00215, assembly GCF_014103785.1. Lineage (NCBI taxonomy): Bacteria > Pseudomonadati > Pseudomonadota > Gammaproteobacteria > Enterobacterales > Enterobacteriaceae > Klebsiella > Klebsiella sp. RHBSTW-00215. The sequence continues at coordinate 3,132,315 of NZ_JABXQS010000001.1, read as the reverse complement.
ATTAGCCATCCAAAACATAGGTAGTTTTGCAGAGGTACGATGTTTAGGATAATAAGTGTTTTGGTTATGGGAATGTTCTGGTTGTGAAAGACAAGAAAGCAATAAGTTTCAAGAAATTTTTAACTATTAATAGCAATCTGGTTCATGTATCGGATACTTGGTCTGATTTATGGGCGGTAATTTTTTATACTGGTCAAAGTGTTGGTAGATTGATTGATCTTCGTTATACAGACATTGAAAGAGGTTCTGCTTATCTGCGAGTGAAAGGAAGAATAAAAGCAAAACGGATTGAGTTAAGCGCGCCTGTTTGCGCGATACTGGAACGTAGAAGAGAGACGTATCCTCAAGATGTTTTTGTGTTTCAGAGCCATTCAAACCGCGTCAAAAACCGTGACAGTCCAGTTACCGTGATTGCTTTTAATGCTGCTTTAAGAAAGGTTAGCAAGTTAGCCACTGGTGAACTTGCCAGTAGTAAAAATGCTCGTAAGGTTGTCGTTTGATCGCCTCACCCGATAGCGCATGCAAAAACTACCGAGCAAGGAGTGATTAAGTATGCTCATGCAAGGTAATTTGTGCCAGGACACCCAGCAGTTTATGAGAGTGTAATTCAGATGTTCTTTTAACGCCCGGGGAGGGCAAAATGAACATCAAACGAGGCTGTATCCCTTAATTACATACCCTTTGTAAAACAGCCGGATACACCCCAGTTTCACCATCGCCAGATAATTCCTCGCCATTTTGACGTAACGTGTGGCAATGCGGCAGTATTCTTTCAGGCACCCAATACACCGCTCAACAACGTTGCGATTGCGGTAGGCATCTCGATTAAGTTGTGAACGACTATCTGCTGCCATTTTTTCATTGGTTTTTCGGGGGGACCGTTTTTATCCCCTTTCTTTTCAGTTCTTTATGTAATATATGCTCGGAGTAGGCTTTGTCAGCCAGCACTGCATGGCCACGACGTTTCATGCAGCCGTTCTGGCGTTGAATACCAATACCATCCAGAAGACGTTGTGCAAACTGGCTTTCGTGAGCCTGACCGGGACTCAGTACGATATTTAACGGCAGACCACTTCCGTCTGTCGCCAAATGGATTTTGGTGCCAAAACCACCGCGAGAGCGACCCAGTCCATTATCTCCGGTGATATCGGAATGTTTATTTGCGCACCAGCGGCGCACCTGAGTACTCGGATTTTGCTGCCATCCAGCGCAGTCGTGGACCAGTCAACGAGACCATGGGCATCAAGAGAAGAAAGTAATCTGTTGAAAATAATGTTAATTGCTCCCGATTTAGACCATCGGTTAAAACGGTTATAAAAGGTCTTCCTTGGGCCATATCGCTCAGGCAAATCGCGCCAGCAATGGCGCGAGGGAAAGCTGCTATTATCTTCTTCAGAGAGTCCTCAGCTACTTCCTGTGACTCTCGATACCGCTGCCGTCGTTGCATAACCCTGTTTCCGGACACGATAAAGACAATGAACGCCTACTGACGCTCATCCGAGACTCATATACACTGAGTTGCGGCATGTATGGTTATCATCGGGTTAATGGTTATCTGAGCGAAATCGGTGAAACCTGCGTTAAAAATCGTGTAGATCGCATTATGCAACTGAACCGGATCAAAGCGGTACGTGGCTATAAATCTCCACGCCGGATGGCCCAAACCTTCGGTCATTGCCCCTAATCGCGTGCAGCGTGAATTTACCGTGGTAAAGCCTAATCAGATCAGATCAGGTCAGAGTGACTGATATCACCTACAGTGTGCCCGGAGTTCAGGGCGGGTAAAGTGTTTTACATACTGAGGACTGATAACTTTTACTTTATGTCCCAATTTTTAAAACTCATGCTGCCAGTAAAATGCCCCAGTGCACGCTTCGACACTAATCAGGCAGGCCGGAATGTTCGCCACTGTCTGGAGTAATTCTTTTCGACCAGTGCGCTTTGAATAAACTGGCTTACCCATGCCATTGTGATTTTAAACATCATTAAAATTATAGCTATGTAATTATAATCTATAAAAATCAATCGATTACCATGTTTTTCATGGCGTTTGACAAAAGTCAATGCGTATTTGATTGGAAATGCTGATTGTTTTTTTATTTATTAATAGGTGTCAATCCATAAAACAGTCTCAATCAAGTTGTAAAAAAATGTATATTTAATTTCGAAATAGCATTCTTTGACGCCGACAGCATCGACGAATTCTTTTATAGAATCCGTTCCTGACGCCTTAAATATTGCGGCTTCCGGTCAGTCGAAGTTTCTATTAACAGTTGCACAAGTGAGCATCGCATATCGCTTCTGACTTTTGTGCGAATTAACTGTTTGCTCATTGATACTTAATTCACTCTGACAAGGAAATGACAATGAAAAAGGTTCTTCTCTCTGCTGCGATGGCGACTGCGTTTTTTGGTATGGCTGCGGCAAATGCTGCTGATACCAATGTAGGCGGCGGTCAGGTTAATTTCTTCGGTAAAGTTACCGACGTCTCTTGTACTGTTTCCGTAAACGGCCAGGGCAGCAATGCTAACGTTTATCTGGCTCCGGTGACTTTAACGGAAGTTAAAGCGCCAGGCACACAAGATACCTTACTTAAACCAAAAACTTTCACCATCGATGTATCTGACTGTCAGGCTGCTGACGGTACAAAACAAGACGATGTGAGCAAACTGGGCGTGAACTGGACCGGCGGTAACCTGCTGGCTGGTGGAACCTCCACACAACAGGGCTACCTGGCAAATACTGAAGCCGCAGGCGCGGAAAATATCCAACTGGCTTTATCTACCAGCGATACGATCACTAACAAAATTATCCCAGGCGATGACAACCAGCCTAAAGCGACTGGTGACGATTCCGCCGTTAAGGATGGCGCACGCTTCACTTACTACGTTGGTTATGTAACCAGCACCCCGGCAACGGTTACCACCGGTGTGGTTAACAGCTACGCGACTTACCAAATTACCTATCAGTAATATCGACTGAGAGATAAAGCCGCCTCGCGCCGGGGCGGCATAAAACAATAATAAAGCGGCCACTGCTGCCGCTTATTTTTTATTCTGAGGTCAGCATGAAGCGTATTGCCCTTTTTTTCTGTTTCATTTTTAGTTTTGCGGCCCATGCCAATAATATTATTGTTAACGGCACCCGCTTTATTTATCCAGGAAATGAAAAAGAAATAACGGTGCAGCTCTCCAACACCGCCGACCGTCCGGCGCTGGCACAAGCCTGGCTGGATAACGGTAATGCCGACGCGACGCCGGACACTATTACGACGCCATTTATTATCACCCCACCTATTTCCCGCGTTGACGCGAAAAGCGGCCAGACCCTGCGTATTAAGCTCGGCAGTAATGCGGGACTCGCTAAAGATAAAGAAACGCTGTGGTGGCTAAACCTTCTGGAAATACCGCCAGTCGAGGCGAGCCAGAAAAACGAAGGGCAGAATGTTCTGCAACTGGCGATTCGTTCGCGCTTTAAGTTTATCTATCGTCCCAACGGATTAGGCAACCGCGATGCGGCGGCAGAAAAATTAGTCCTTTCCGCAAACGGTAACAATTTGTCCGTCAGTAATCCGACGCCATTTTATGTCACCGTCAGCCGTATCTCCCGCGACGGCGGCAAAGCGCTGAACAGCAAAACGGTGATGTTTGCCCCGCAGTCCAGCCAGACCATCGCCCTTTCTTCCGCAGTGAGTAAAGGCGAGACCCTGACCGTTAACAACATTAATGACTATGGCGCAGATGTTGCAGTGAAAGTTGCCGTCAAATAAGGGAAACGATCATGAAGCAGAGGTCAATCTGCCCGGGAAGATTAAGCACGGCCATTGCAGTTGCGCTGTGCTGCTTTCCGCCATTTTCCAGCGGAGAGGAAAACCCGGGAACGGTCTATCAGTTTAACGATGGTTTTATCGTTGGCAGTCGCGAAAAGGTCGATCTGTCGCGCTTTTCTACCAGCGCTATCAGCGAAGGCGTCTATTCACTTGATGTGTATACCAACGGCGAATGGAAAGGGCGCTACGACCTGAAAATCACCGCCGGTAAAGACGGCAAAATGGGCGTCTGCTATACCAAAGCGATGCTGATGCAATACGGGATCTCGCCTGAAAAATTCAACCCGCAGCTCAGCGAGAAAGAGGGCTTCTGCGGACGCCTGCAGGAGTGGCGCAACGAAGAGAATGTTAAAGATACTCTGATCCAGTCCTCCCTGCGACTGGATATATCCGTACCACAAATCTACGAAGATCAGCGCCTTAAAAACTTCGTCAGCCCGGAGTTCTGGGATAAAGGCGTTGCGGCGCTGAATTTAGGCTGGATGGCAAACGCCTGGAACAGCCACAGCTCGTCGTCCAACGGTTCTGATAACAGCAGTGCTTATCTGGGTGTTAACGCGGGCCTGTCGTGGGACGGCTGGCTGCTCAAGCATATCGGTAACCTGAACTGGCAGCAGCAGCAGGGAAAAGCCCACTGGAACAGCAACCAGACCTACCTGCAGCGGCCCATTCCGCAGATTAACTCGATAGTCAGCGGCGGTCAGATTTTTACCAACGGCGAATTCTTCGACACCATCGGCATGCGCGGGGTAAGCCTGGCGACCGATGACAATATGTTCCCGGACGGCATGCGCTCCTACGCCCCGGAAATTCGCGGCGTAGCGCAAAGTAACGCCCTGGTCACGGTTCGTCAGGGCAGCAATATTATCTATCAGACCACGGTGCCGCCGGGGCCGTTTACCCTGCAGGATGTTTACCCTTCCGGCTACGGTAGTGACCTTGAAGTTTCGGTTAAAGAAGCCGATGGTACGGTTGAAGTGTTTAGCGTGCCTTACGCCTCGGTGGCGCAATTACTGCGTCCAGGAATGACCCGCTATGCGCTCTCTGCCGGTAAAGTCGACGACAGTTCGTTGCGTAATAAGCCGATGCTCTACCAGGGAACCTGGCAGCACGGTTTAAATAACCTGTTTACCGGCTATACCGGCGTCACTGGTTTTGATGACTACCAGGCGTTCCTGCTGGGAACCGGGATGAACACCGGCATCGGCGCGCTGTCATTCGACGTTACGCATTCACGGCTGAAGAGCGACACCCTCGACGAGCAGGGGCAAAGCTATCGCGCCACCTTTAACCGCATGTTTACCGAAACCCAGACCAGCATCGTGCTGGCGGCATATCGCTACTCCACCAAAGGCTATTACAACCTGAACGACGCGCTGTATGCGGTCGATCAGGAAAAGAACCGTAACAGCAACTACACCGTGTGGCGGCAAAAAAACGGTATGACCTTTACCGTTAACCAGAACCTGCCGGATGGCTGGGGCGGTTTTTATCTGAGCGGCCGGGTGGCGGATTACTGGAACCGTTCGGGAACGGAGAAGCAGTACCAGTTTAGTTACAACAACATGTACGGCCGGCTCTCGTGGTCGGTGGGCGCGCAGCGTGTCTATACCCCGGATAGCTCTGGCCACCGTCGCGACGATCGCGTTTCGCTCAACTTCAGCTACCCGCTGTGGTTCGGTGAAAACCGTACCGCTAACCTGACGTCAAATACCTCGTTTAATAATTCACGCTTCGCCAGTTCACAAATTGGCGTCAACGGTTCGCTGGATAGCGAAAACAACCTCAACTACGGCGTGTCGACAACCACGTCTACCGGCGGTCAGCATGATGTGGCGCTGAACGGCAGCTACCGTACTCCGTGGACCACGCTGAACGGCAGCTATAGCCAGGGCGAAGGGTATCGCCAGAGCGGCGTCGGTGCCAGCGGAACGCTGATTGCCCATCGCCACGGCGTGGTGTTCTCGCCGGAAAGTGGCACCACCATGGCGCTGATCGAAGCGAAGGATGCCGCTGGCGCGATGTTGCCCGGCTCGCCGGGAACCCGTATTGACAGCAATGGTTACGCCATCCTGCCGTATCTGCGGCCTTACCGGATTAACTCCGTTGAAATTGACCCGAAGGGCAGCAACGACGATGTCGCCTTTGATCGTACCGTGGCGCAGGTGGTGCCGTGGGAAGGCAGCGTGGTCAAGGTCTCCTTCGATACCACGGTGCAAAACAACATTACGTTGCAGGTGCGTCAAGCGAATGGTCAGCCTCTACCGTTCGGTGCCACGATATTTGGCGCTACCGGAAAGGAAATCGGCGTGGTAGGACAGGGCAGCATGATGTTTATCAGCGACGCCAGCGCACCGAAGGCCACGGTTAAGTGGAGCGGTGGACAATGTTCGGTGGATTTGAGTCAGGAAAAAACAAAGGAAACGCTATGTCGCTAAGTAAAAAACTGACGCTTTTTATTGGCTTAATGGCGCTGGGGACAACGTCGGCATGGGCTGCCTGTACGCGCCTTTCGCAACCGACGGTGACCTTAGATATGGTTGTTGGGCGAATCGTCGTTCCGCCAGATCTGCCTGTAGGATCAACGATCGTTGCCCGTGACTGGACAATGTCGGCACCGGGGGGAGCGAGCTACAGCTGTACGGCCGGTACCAACCGTTTTGCAGCGAAGATTGTCTCGACAGGATCCACCGATCTGGGAAATAAAATTTATTCCACCAATGTGCCCGGTATTGGCTTGCGCTTTAGCCGCGGCGGCGCAACGGTGAATATTACCTATCCAGATGTTTTCTCATCCACCATCAGCCGGACCACCAGCTACTCGCTGGAGGGTTCTCGCTTCACCCTGGAGGTGATCAAAACGGCAAGCGTGACTGGCAGCGGCACACTGGCGGCGGGTAAATATACCTCCTACGACTGGGAAAGCGGTAATAACCCAATCCTGGAAACAATGCTTAGCGCCAATGCGATAACCGTGGTTTCGCCCTCGTGTACCATCCTGAGCGGCAAAAATATGAACGTTGATGTCGGCACCATCAAGCGCAGCGACCTTAGCGGCGTTGGCACGACCGCCGGGGGTAAGGATTTTAATATTGAGCTACAGTGCAGCGGCGGGTTAAGCGAGTCGGGATACGCCAATATCCAGACTTCTTTCTCCGGCACGTTGGCCACGGGGACTGCCTTGACTCGCGGGGCGCTGCTGAACGAAAAATCCGGCACCTCACTTGCACAAGGTATAGGTATTCAGGTTTTAAAGGACGGCACTCCGCTGGAATTTAACAAAAAATACAGCATCGGGAGCTTGCGCACGCAGGAAACTCGCTATATCACCCTGCCTCTCCATGCGCGGTTCTATCAATATGCGCCGACCACCAGTACCGGTGAGGTGGAGTCGCACATGATCTTTAACCTGACGTACGATTAATTCGGGAGGCGGGAATGAGTGATTCAGCACAGTATAAAAATAGCAAAAGACTCATCCAACTGACTTTGATGGGCGGGGCGCTAGTGGCCTCTTCGGCGTGGGGTTTTGAGACGAATTATGAACAAGGGCGGGTAGATTTTGCCGGTCGGGTGACCGATATCTCCTGTAGCGTGGCGCTCAACGGCGGCAACAATGCGGGCAGCGGTAGCGTCTGGCTGGCACCGGTTAGCCTGGCGGAAGTACACGAACGCGGGGCGGGGGCATTTATGAAACCGCAGCCTTTCACTCTGGAACTCTCAAACTGCCAGCTTCGCCATGATGGTGGCGCGGCGGATAAAGATGAAGTTCGGATGGTGAGTGTGCGCTGGATTGATGGGTTTATGGTCAATTTCGTCAGTAATGAAAACGCCGGTTATCTGGCGAATACGCGCGCGGACGGTGCCAGCCATATTTTTCTGGCGCTGGCGACCAACGATAATAATACGCTGGACAAAAGCAATAAAATTGTCCCGGCTGACCCGCAGCAAAACCGGGTGCCTCTGGTGGAAAAGGCGGTGGATGGCGGGATATTTACTTATTACATTGGCTACGTTACGCCCGCGCCGGAAAAAGCGACCAGTGGTCCGTTGACCAGTTGGGCGACCTGGGAGTTAGTTTATAATTGAGTGATTGATTGACTTTATTGCGCGAATGTTAATATTGATGCCGGAATGCTCCGGCATTTTTTTAAACCTTGATATCTTCTTTGACCAGTTGTTCAATGCTGACTTCCTTCCAGTAGTGTCCCTGAATAGCAAACCACTCCATGCCCTGTAACCACTTCTTGTGCGCTTCGCTTTCTACGCCTTCAATAATCACATTATGGTGGTTACGGGAAAGAAAGGTGATCAGTGCATCCATCAGCGGTCGGCCAGAATCTTTTTGCATTAAATGCCAGAAGAAGTCTTTATCGATTTTGACATAATCAAAATGGTAACTTCGAATCGCATTAATACCCGCATTGCCTGAGCCAAAATCATCGAGCCAGAGCGTCGTGCTTTGTGGATCGCTCCAGGTAGCAAGAGCATTGTTCAATAATTTATTCGAGTTTTCTGTTACCTCAAAGTGAACGCAGCCAATGTGGTCAACGAGGTTTTTAATCTCCGATCTTAGCAATATGTTGAGTATATGGTCATCAACATTGATTGTTGCAGAGATGCCGTTTTTATTAAACCACTGTTTATGTTTTTCAATGAGCGCCAGCTGCTCCATGAATATGCTCTCGCGCAATCCCGTATTGGCATAGCGGAAGAAGTTTTCTGGAGAGATAGGCAGGCTATCGAAACGACTCAGGCACTCAACGGCGACGAGCGTACCTTTTGGGGAAAACATCTTTTGAAAGACATAACGAACGGATATATCGTTACGTGATAAGTTATGATTGGAAAATAGCGTCGCGTTCATTATCTCTCGTCAAAAATCAGGCCGAAGGTAAACAGAAGATAATATTATTATAGGTGAGGTTTGTGTCGATGGGAATGATTATTAAAGGAAGGTTGCCAATGAATTAGCGGCTTTTGATTGGTCACCCACATATTTTTGGCTTCAGCACCGATACATATTGACTATCCTTTTATTCATTATCCGTGAGTTATTCATCCCCAGCTTCTTCATAATATGTACCTTATGGCTGTGTACCGTTTTGTGATCAATATCGAGGAGTAATGCGATTCTTTTATTGTTGTTGCAGGCAATGATTAACTCCAGAACCTGAAGTTCCCTGGAGGTTAGCGTACGCCGGGTACATAATCCCTGACAGCCATCGGCGGTTAAAGGTCTGTTGATGATGGCAGAGAAATCTGATAAAGACGATTTTTCATTCAAAATCAATAAATTATTAATATCAAGCAACTCCCGAAACAGTCTGGAGAGGTCACTTTTTACAATTAAAACCAGCAACGCGCAGTGCGTAAGACGCTTGCGCAGGGAGTTAAGCAATGCGACAGTTGTGGCTGCAGATATATCCTTATGGATAGTGTTGATAATAACGGTAGTGGTCGATGGTGTGATGACTCCCTTAACCATATCCTGGAAGTTAAGGGTGGTGATGTTTTTTTCGTTATCAACCATATAATCGTGGATTGATTGTCCGATGATATTGTCGTCAGTATAAAGCAATATGTTTTCCAATGGGGTAAAATTTCCTGTTGATTATCTTTATCATAAAAACATCTTGCGTACTATTGCATTAATGTTGATTTAGGTTAAAGTGATTGTGTTTTTTTGAAATTTTATTTCGTCAAGTGAATTAAACCAAGACTCGCCTGTTTTTTATTTTTCTATCAATTATCAATTTGACAATTATTTCTTCTATTTCCTCTTTTTTTTCTTCACTTTCGTAATAAAACATGCAAGATACCCTGAAGTTTGTTGCATCACATTGTTTGTGGTTATTTGTTTCGGATATATGTTTTATTTTTAAATTAACAAGGATTCGTCCGTACTCCCCAAGATTTAACTCTGAGTTTTCAAGTTTATTTCCACTTCTAATAAAACTATGCAAAGGTTCCAGGGATATAAACGAGCAACCACCTTCTGATATATCATTCAAGTGATATTTATAAATAGTGCCACTTCTGTATCTTCCAGAGCAATAAAACTGACTTTCGTACCTAACGTTAATTCTTGGTGATGTCCTTCGTTGTAGTATTGATAATGATTCAGGAATAATGAAGCATAGAAGATTGTTTGAATTTCTTTTGTCAGTGATTCGATTGTTGGTTGTGAATTCTATTTTCCCTAATGGGCTGTGGATGATAAAATAAAAAATGCTCTCTTTAGGAAGACCTGGATGAGAGGTGGATGGTTTTATATAGAAAAAATTACCTTCTACTTTTTTTAGTGTCGACTGGTGTTTTATACCATTACAATAGAAGTACAATTTAGATTGAATCCTGAGTTCATCTCTCAGAATTGCAATAATTTCATATTTGGACTTTTTAGAAACTCCCTCAGACATATTGACTCCCTAATCCAAAAACAGCCAAAATTTTAATTTATTATCCCATGCTGGAATCGTATTTTTCTTAAAAAAACGCCCTCATAACCTATTGTTTAATTTAAAAAAATAGGATAATCCTATTGATTGGGGGTTGACATTGTCGAACTTTCTTTTTTGGCATTTGGAGTGAATAATCTTTTAATATAAATTTTCCAGGTCTACCAACAGTGACGATAGCGGACAGTGATGTAGACTCCTTAAACAGACAGTAGCTGTATCTTCAGATAAGAGATAGGCTTGAATATTTGTCTAACACTGGCGCTAATTTTGAGATGACCGAGATCCTGTTAGGGCAATAAGCCCGTAAGTGTAAGACTCCTCAGGAGAAAATCGCCATTATCCAGCAGACGATGGAGCCGAGTATGAATGTCTCCCACGTAGTCCACCTACATGGTAACCGTTCAGCCGTCTGACAGGACAGATGCTGTACCCGGCGTAATGACGAAGTTGACGCTGGGATACAGTCTGACATCCTCAATATCATCAGCGACATGCCGAGTTACGGATATCGTCGCGTACAGGTTACTGGACATACCGGTGCAGTGGCTGACGGATAACGGTTCAGCGTATACCGCACATGAAACGCGGAAGTTCGCCAGAGATCTGAATCTGGAGCCATGCACAACAGCGGTGAGCAGCCCAGAAATCAACGAAATAGCAGAAAGCTTCGTGAAGATGATAAAACGGGACTGCATCGGCATCATGGCGAATCCGGACAGCCTGGCTGCGGTGATAAATCCGGCGGTGGTGTTCATTCATTACAACAAACGTCATCCGCATAGTGCACTGGGATATCAGTCACCACAGGAATATATACGCAGAAAGTTATCGCAACCGTAAGAGAGTAAAAATATCTGGATATATAGGGTCAAATATAGGAATAATTTAGACGACATACAGCAGGAGTAAAAAAATGTTACGTGGATCCGAAAGAGAAACCGCTTTATCCAAACTTAAAAATGCAACTGACCGTTATGAGACTCAGGCAAAAAGGACGCAGGAAGAGATTACAAATCTCTTCCTGTTGCGTCAGAAATGCAGTGAACAACTTATTACACACGTCGAAAACTATGTGAGTCAACTGGCAAATAAACCAAAAGAATTCGATAAATCCTGGAGTGAACTAAAAGCAGAAATTGTTGAGTTCGACAATGTTGTTGAAAAACTAGGGAAGGTGCGAATAAGCGGGGAAATTCTTCTCGGCTGACTCAGTCATTTCATTTCTTCATGTTTGAGCCGATTTTTTCTCCCGTAAATGCCTTGAATCAGCCTATTTAGACCGTTTCTTCGCCATTTAAGGCGTTATCCCCAGTTTTTAGTGAGATCTCTCCCACTGACGTATCATTTGGTCCGCCCGAAACAGGTTGGCCAGCGTGAATAACATCGCCAGTTGGTTATCGTTTTTCAGCAACCCCTTGTATCTGGCTTTCACGAAGCCGAACTGTCGCTTGATGATGCGAAATGGGTGCTCCACCTTGGCCCGGATGCTGGCTTTCATGTATTCGATGTTGATGGCCGTTTTGTTCTTGCGTGGATGCTGTTTCAAGGTTCTTACCTTGCCGGGGCGCTCGGCGATCAGCCAGTCCACATCCACCTCGGCCAGCTCCTCGCGCTGTGGCGCCCCTTGGTAGCCGGCATCGGCTGAGACAAATTGCTCCTCTCCATGCAGCAGATTACCCAGCTGATTGAGGTCATGCTCGTTGGCCGCGGTGGTGACTAGGCTGTGGGTCAGGCCACTCTTGGCATCGACACCAATGTGGGCCTTCATGCCAAAGTGCCACTGATTGCCTTTCTTGGTCTGATGCATCTCCGGATCGCGTTGCTGCTCTTTGTTCTTGGTCGAGCTGGGTGCCTCAATGATGGTGGCATCGACCAAGGTGCCTTGAGTCATCATGACGCCTGCTTCGGCCAGCCAGCGATTGATGGTCTTGAACAATTGGCGGGCCAGTTGATGCTGCTCCAGCAGGTGGCGGAAATTCATGATGGTGGTGCGGTCAGGCAAGGCGCTATCCAGGGATAACCGGGCAAACCGACGCATGGAGGCGATTTCGTACAGAGCATCTTCCATCGCGCCATCGCTCAGGTTGTACCAATGCTGCATGCAGTGAATGCGTAGCATGGTTTCCAGCGGATAAGGTCGCCGGCCATTACCAGCCTTGGGGTAAAACGGCTCGATGACTTCCACCATGTTTTGCCATGGCAGAATCTGCTCCATACGGGACAAGAAAATCTCTTTTCTGGTCTGACGGCGCTTACTGCTGAATTCACTGTCGGCGAAGGTAAGTTGATGACTCATGATGAACCCTGTTCCATGGCTCCAGATGACAAACATGATCTCATATCAGGGACTTGTTCGCACCTTCCCTAGAGGAGGAATATCGCACATCGCACGTTGGTAAAGGGACTGCAACGGCGGGAGTTGCCGTCGGAGCCGGTGTTGCAGCATTTGCACCTACGGCAGCGCTGGCAGTCGCTACGACCTTTGGTACAGCATCAACCGGAACTGCAATTGCCACATTGAGCGGTGCTGCAGCTACAAATGCAGCACTGGCATGGCTTGGCGGGGGGGCTTTAGCAGCTGGCGGCGGTGGTATGTCTGCAGGCGGTGCGCTGCTAGCGCTGGCAGGTCCCATCGGTTGGGGGATCGGAGTTGCAGGTATTGCAGGGGGCACTCTTCTGGCTCGTCGTAAGAACGGCAAAATTATTGACAAAGCTCAGCAGGAAGAGCGTCATATTCGGGCTAAAACTAGCGAATTGCTGGTAATGGAACGTGGTGCGAATAAATTGAAGGCACTAACATCTGAGCATTATCATGGCACTGAAAGCATTATTGATGGGCTGGAGAAGACCGCACCGCGTGACTACAACCAGTTTAATGCGCATCAGAAAGATCAACTCGGGGCATTGATTAACCATATCCATGCATTATCAAAACTGATCAACAAGAAAATTCAGTGATGAAAATTATTGACCGCCATGATGCTGTAAGTGATCAGATTATCGGTAGTGCTGTTAATGCACTCAATCAGACCAGGATGCAGGACGAAATATTCGAATTAGAGAGGCAAGCTCGTGCGTTTGAGAATGCGGGCGAGCAAATGCTGAAGGTTCGTGATTTTATCGCCTCACCCAACACCATACTAGGCTCCACAGGTACCAAGCATGGTGAAATTGCCGAGCAAGTAGAAGTAGGTGTGCGTAACGCCCGTCAGGCGCTCGAAGAGAGACTACAGGATGAGTCCGCTTTTCGCGCAACATTCGACGGGGTTGGCCGGACGGCCCCTGCGGACTATTTAATTGATGGCGTTGAAGTGCAATCAAAATTCATAAACGGCATCAATAGTAATCTGACACATGTCCTGAAACACATGGAAGACTACCCTGACTTCACCCAAAACAAAGCGTTTTACCATATCCCGAAAGATACCTGGCAAACGATACAGGATGTTATCGACGGGAAACCTGTTGAGGGAATGAATGAGAGAAGTCTGCGGGCCATCAGGGAAAAGGTTGCAGAAATTGAAAACGCAACCGGCCGATCATTTGCGGACGTTGTACGTCCAGGAGACTCTAATTATAAAGATGTCCAGTGGGGGAAAATCGATGAAACACTCGATAAACATGACCAGGAATTAGCTGAGAAAAATGAGGTAAAAAAAGCCGAAATCGTTGAAGAACACCAGCCTTCGCTCAACGAAGCCATGCGAGCTACGGTTATGGGGGCAGCCTTCGGGGCCACTTTTGCTCTCGGTACGGGTATTTACCGCAAGTATCAAGACGGTAAAAATATCTTCCGTGGCGAATTCGATACAGAGGACTGGCAGGACGTAGGGCTGGATACGCTGAAAGGAGCAGCTATAGGGGGCGTGTCCGCAGGGGCTATTTACACCCTGACAAATTACGCCTCAATGGGAGCCCCCTTCGCCAGCGCATTAGTTACCGCAACCAAGGGGGTAGGAAGTCTTACTATGTCTTATCAGCGTGGTGAGATAGATCTCAATGAGTTTACCGATCTCGGGCTTATAGTCTGCGCTGAATCAGCCATTGTGGGCGCTATGACCATTGCTGGCCAGACATTAATCCCTGTGCCTGTATTGGGAGCACTGATTGGATCTATCTCAGGAAAGTTTCTGGTCACTGTTGCCAAAAATCTGGATGGCAAAACCAGCCAGGCCTTGCAGGCGAAAATGGACGATTTCAACCGCCGTTTGAATGACATTGAGCAGCGGGCGCTTAAGCGTATTCTGTCCGAGTTTGAGGCATTAGGTGAGCTGACAACTGCAGCCTTCAACGTGGAAAACAACCGCCAGTTGCTGGAAGCAAGCATTACGCTGGCACAAGCTTACGGTGTCGATAAAAACAAAATTATCAAAAATGCGGACGATTTGGATGCTTTTATGATGGCATGATGAGAGTCTGGTCCCTCTACTAAAATTGAAACCCATCTGGCTAGCACACAAAACACTCGATATGCGTCAGAGTATCGATACCCTGACGCAATACATTATAAGGGGTACCAGCTTCAGCAGTTTGCGCCAGTCAGTAGTGCTTCCAGTATTCCGGAAATATTCCGCCATGGCTGATGTCTCTGTTAGAGAGGCGAGGTTTATTTCCCAGAAAATTAATAACGCCACTACTGGTGACCAAACTTTGCCGGGTAAGGATCTTCAACTTCGCGATCCCTGACAGGCTTCCGTAGCCACCGACGCCAGCCCGATGTACTCTCTTTCGTATCAATTTCTCGATTGAAACTCTGCGTTTCACAGTTATCCAGTTTTTCCTCCACGACGTACTTATGGTGAATGAATGAAGCCAGTTGATCCTGATCGAATGAGCTTGCGAGATAAGGATAATTAATAACCATCTCGGCATTACTGCTCTCTTTAAGCAGCATATTCACGCGGCCAAAGAGGCGATCGACGCGACCATTCCTCTGCTCATTATCGCCGGGAGTCCAGGCAATGCCGTAATGATGGACTTTATGGCATTGCAGATGCAGATTTACGCCTTCCTGCATCACCGAAGTCGCCACAAGCACATCCGGGAAGAATGGCGAGTTAAATCCGCGTATAAGCCGCTCACGGTTGTGAGACTCACCGCTGGCGTACCATGCCGGACTGTTCAGGCTGCTGAGTTCGCGCCAGGCGTAAAGGCTATTATCAAGCGGCTGGCCAACAATCTTCTCACACAGCGTTTCAAACGTTTGGATGGCTGCCGAGAAATAACGCAGTATCAGCGAATCCTTGAATTTCGGCGTCACCCATTCAATAAATTGCAGATAGCGCTGCTGGGCATCGCCGCGCTGGGATACACGGTTAAATTCAGTAAACCAACAGTAAAGTTCGACCATCACCGGGCTGGCAAACAGGTAGCCAATGCGCAGATAGTTGGCAAGGTTCTCGACTATCGCCATGCCGTTCGGCTGCGCTTTCCATGTCCTGATCTGATGTTGATGCTGCTCAGGAAGTAAATCGAACATAATTCCCCAGGCCGTAGGCATCGGGTGGGCATAGTTTGAAACAAACTCCACCAGCATTTCCTGACGAATATCCCTCGCGGCATCACTGTAGCTATCACGCATCCGCTCTCCGGACTCTCTGCGATAATACTGTGTATAAGTTGCCGAAATACCATCGCGGGCAGGTTCCAGAAACAGCGATAACAAACTCTCCGGACGGCGAAAGCGCAGGCTGACGTTACTGCAGTCCGTGCGCCGCAGTATGCCACTCGTTTTGGTCACGAAAAGCGCCGCGATCCTGCTGGAAAGCTTTGCTTCATTTTCTTCGCTATCATCGTCCAGTAAGCACTCCTCTGCAGGCTCATCTGTATCCTGAGAATTGATAGTCTTTTCCGATATAAGGTTTTCATACTCTTCCCGGGACCAGCGCGTACTGCGCCACTTCTCCAACGCCTCCGGCGGCAGTTGCCAAAGCCGAATCAATCGCTCAGCCATCATCTCATCATAGCGAGCATTAATACGCTGAGTTATCTCGCGCACCGACGGGATACGGCGGACAAAGACCAAATGCTTGCGGCTATATAGTGCCTGAGATGCAAAGGGATCGTCGGACATACACTCATTGACCAGTACATCGTATTTGGGATGATCCGGAAAACGGTGGTAAACATCATGAAACTGCCGCGTCAGCCCGGTTAACAGAGACGAATCCAGCGCCCGGCTAAAATCAGTTTGAGTATGTTCATTATCATGTTCATCCTGCTCATTCTCAATATTGCCAGTGGATTCAAAACCCTCCAGGTATCCATACATCATCCGCTTGTCGCCGCTGCCTTTGTTCTCTTTATCCAGTTCTTCAACCAGTTTTTTTTGATAAAAAGCAAAAAACAGCTCTGCCTCAGCGCTACCAGAAAAGCTGGCGGCAATTGCCTGCTCCCGACGATATGCATATTTACTGTAATGCTGATTATCGCTCCCGCACATCTTCCGCAATCGACGGATGGCGAAATTCTCCATCAAAGAACGTACATCATCCATGTCATACTTCAGCGTAATATCTGTGAAGTAACTTAATATATCGTATATATTCCGTGCCGCAGAATGATTTGGCGTTGCGGTCAGAAGCAGTGCATTTCGGGCCAGTCGGTCTTTCCCTTCCCCAAAGAAAGTACGTGCCGCAGCAGCTCGCTGGCTGTCATTACGGTTGCGGAAATAGTGGGCTTCGTCGATGATAATTAAATCAAAACCCGTACCACCGAGAGCGTCTTTTATTTCCTGCCGATATATCTCCCCATACTTCTCAGCGACAAAAAATGCATTGTCTTTTTCATCCTTCGGTACCAGTCCGCTCAACGAATAGATAGTGGTCAGAAAGAAATGGTGTGACTTTTCTTTAACAGCTGCGCTCAGTTCTTTCAGCCGACCATGAAACTGCGGCGCGTATTTTTCCTTTCCCTTATAAGAAGTAAAGGGGTTATCTTTCATTCTAAGATGCTTATGAATAAAGGTAGTGAACTCTGTTTTCCAGTTGTTACACAGTGTCGAGTTTGGGGCCATGACCAGAATGCGTGCATCAGGCTTCTCCTGCCACCTTAGCAGCATCACTGCTATTGCCTGATAGGTCTTTCCCATACCCACTTCATCCGCAAGCAGCGCTACCCGCTGCTCAGCAAGCAAATTCCACAGGCCCGCTACGCCTTCAGCCTGCTTTGCAGCCATGCTGGTGCTGCACGTTTCGTAACTCCATAAGGGGTCGGCTACATCAAAGTTCATCTTTTCTGAGATACAATGAGGCGTAACAGGCTGAGGTTGTTTAGTTATCATATCCACACTCTTTACGGATGATATCCAGATAACGTTGGGTACTTTTTTTCCCCTTCAGAGGTGGGGGAGGAACGCGCAGTGAGCTCCACTGATGCGGGGAAATATCTGCGGTGCTCGATGCATTTTCTTTATTGATATCATCAAATCGCGCCTGTGCCAGAGCAGCCATGCTATTGACCTCATGTGTCAGAAACCAGTTGAACACTGACGCGGGTTCCTTTTCAACTCGCGCTTTGACCATTTCTGCCAGTTCCAGCAAACAACCGGGTTCGCTGAACAGGCGACGGTGTAGTTGTTCTCTATTATCCATGGCTGATAACGCTTTACTGCGTAGCCGTATTGCCTGAAACAGCCGGAAGTAGCTGGTAGCTTCCGGGCTTAGGACCCCTGTCTCGTCGCTCTCCTCGCTGAATAATTCATCCTGACCTGCCACGCTGCGGAGTATCAGATTATCGCTTTGTTCAGGTTCGGAGGAATTCATATAACTGTCGAGAATATCGTCCAGTGATTTAAAGCGCAGGACGCGGCGATATTCTGAGCCCGCTTCAACAATAGTCCCTGTCCAGTCCGCTTCACCGGTTTTACGCAGCGTGTAGAAAGGGCTATCCAGCAGCGCTGCGCTTTGCTCGACATCTATCAGCAAAGGAGATGCCAGCGTACCGTCAGCTGTGTTCCAGGTAAGTCTGACCGGTTTTTTGATCCCGGGCAGAAGCAGCCGGTGCCCCTCCTTCGGCTTGCCGAGAAACCACTTTCCGGTAAGCCTGTATTCGCAGTGCTGCCAGTCAAAAATAACCGTCAAGTCGAAAGGCGGGAGACTACCTGGTACCAGGGCCTCCTCTTCCAGCAATTCTTCACTGGCAAAATCTCCCTCATTCACGGCCCACACCGTCGAGCACAATGTGGTCCGCTTGCTGACGGGATGTACGATCCCGGCTTCAACGTTTCTCCCCTTTATCTTCAGGCTACTGCAGCCCGGTCCGGTGAAGTTCCATGAGCCTATCGCAAGGTGACGGCCCGTTGAACTCTCTGCCAGCCACAGCTTGGCGTGCGTCATCATTAATCGCGGATCACGTTCGGCGGGAGGTTTAAATAACGTCAATCTCTGTGCCGCAATTAACGCCTGCAGCTCCTCTCCCCAGCGGGTACGAATGAATTGACCTGCAGCAAGGTCGGGCACAAGCTCAACGCGCAGATAAGGCCCTGCCAACTTTGCTATCAGAGCAGGCAAGTTATCGGCAAGATAAGGAGACCAGACGCTGAGCGTTGTCAGTTCACCATTCGCGATTAGCGCATCCATCAGCGTGAACTCGCTGAGGCTGTGAATAAACGACCACTTTGGATCGTCACCATAGAGTATGTCACCATCTGCAGGCAATATGTCCTGGCTAGGCTCCTCATCAAGTCCCATGAAAAACTGTTTTATCTGCTGATACTGCGCATTGCTGGAAACCATCCGAAAGTCCACGGCTTCCTGATTCCGCCCCCAGCCGCTGAGCGTAAGATTCGCGCTTCCGGCACCGAGGACAATTTTCTTGTTCTTACCTTCAAGGTAAAACACCTTGGGATGAAACAGGCTGCGCTCCCCGTCCAGATATAATGCTTCATCCACAGCAAGCTTACGCACCGACACGGGATAAACTGCAATTGAGGTTCTTTTAGGTTTATCCAGGGCGATCATTCGCGGATCGCAATAAACACGAAAATCAATATTGCTTTCATTTAATGCCCGCTGTAGCCCTTCATAGTCCATGCGGCCTACAGGTGGGTCCATATCCAGAATGGCGGGAAGAATCCGGCTTTCGACAAACGCGATATCAAGATTAAAGGTCGTAAGCCAGACTCGCTTCAGCGGCCCCATCTGCGCTATTTGCTCTTTAAACGCATCAAGGAGCTTCACGCTTCATCTCCCCATAATCCATCCAGTAAATGACGGAATTGCGGTATGTAATAATGGTTTACCCAATCGCTACTTTTACGTTCCTGATCAATAGCTACAGGTGGAGTCTGCAGCGAGATGATATTGCCTTCAAGCATAAGCCATGGAAACTGCCCACGTGCTTCCATCAATCCACTATGATACGCCAGCAGCCCACGCACCTGCTCCTCCAGAGACGGCCCACTGGCTAGCGCAAGCAGTTGCCGAAAGCGTCTGTTGGGCGTACCGGAAAGCGACGCCACCAGCTCATTGTTTCGCTCAAGACTCATCGACAGTTTAGGTAAACTCTGAGTCGTCAGTCCGTTCCGCTGCCAGAATAGCGCGAAGTCGCCGAGGCTCTGCTGGTTCTGCCGCCTTAGTCCTGTGAACATCAGGTCAATTAAAGACAGAAACGGTTCTGCCTCAATAATGTATCCCAGCGTTTGCCGCTCGCATTCTTCCATTTCCATCGTTGCATCGGCATTCTTCCAGGCTTCAAGAAAAACACTCGAAATCGGCAAAAGTGATTGCTCAGGGTATTTTCGTTCTCGCTCCAGTACCCGATAAATGGCACCTGCACCATTTTTATTGAGCCCGGTTCTGGCGAGCCAGAATGCCTGCGAGTAGTTGCCCACATGTTTAGGGTTGCGAAATGCGCTGGCGTAGAGAGTTTTAAGACTGTCTGGAATTTTACTGAAGAAGGGCGTCAGGGCATCCTTGCTTGCTTCACACATCAGCGACTTAAGATAGGTCAGTACATCAGCATGCAGTTGGTGTAACTCGGGGACATGGCGAATAAAGGCTTCAGCGGCCTCCCATACAGGCTTACTATCCGGCAGATCATAGTCGTAGGTCGTCGTGAAAAAACGCATACTGATCATTGGCGATTTATAGCGGCCGTTAGTACCGAGCGCAAGCTGGTTTGTCAGCAGTTCACTTTCCTTCTGATGGCCAAAAGTGAGCTGAGGGTTCTTATCTGAGGTATGCCATTTTGCCCTGGCCTTATTAATCCCCTGCACCCCCGCAAGCGTTACGTCGCCCTGTTCTGCCCCCAGCATCGAATAAATATAAATATTCTCCAGGTGGATAAGGCTTGCCGCGATAAACTCTTTGAGCTGCTTTTTGGGATAGCGTATTTTCATCGCGCCAGCGGTTTGCACAGCATCATCCAGCATTATTTTTCGGATGACGCTGTGGTGCAGCAGGTTGAGCGTATACTGCCTGACATCATTGGCAATAGAAGTGATGCGTCCGTGAAAGAGGTCCTGTCCCCAGGATGACCAGATAACCAGTTGGCCCAAAGGGTCGATATTCATCTCGCCGGTCAGCGACTCATCATATTCAGTTAAAAATTTATCAATGTACATTGTACTGAATTCGTTGGAGAAACTACGAGTAAGAATAGCATGACGCGTGGCGGGAGCCCTCTATCAAGGTCAATGTTTATCAGTTTATAACATCCCGTTAAGGTATCTGCGGATCAGAAATGGATGTAAACTCTCGCCTTCATAGTAAAGTACTTCTGCATTAGATCTTCCCCCGAAAGCGAGGAATAATACCCCATCACAACTGACAGACCCCGTCCTCATGAACGCGCCCAGCATTATCATGCTCGCCGCAGGTCCCGGCTCTAGCTTCCGCCAGACGGGCGGTTCCGGCAATAAGCTGCTGACGCCTCCGGCCAGTTGTTGCTGGAACAGCCGCTGGCACATGCGCAGGTATGCAGGCTATCGGTGCTTGTGGTTACGCAGCCTTCCGACAGTTGAGTTAGTAGTAGCCAGACAATCCCAAAGCAAGCCGCTACTGGCATCCCTGCATGAGAGTCTGGTAGAAAAAAGAACGACTCTATCGAAAAAGTCCCGTCTGGGTGAAGCGTTCGCTTATGCTCTGAACCAGTGGGATGCGCTGTGCAACTACTGTGATGATGGCCTGGCAGAACCTGATAACAACGCCGCTGAGCGGGCATTACGTGCAGTATGTCTGGGAAAGAAAAACTATATCTTCTTCGGCAGCGATCATGGCGGCGAGCGCGGAGCCCTGCTGTATGGTCTCATCGGAACATGCAGGCTCAATGGTATCGATCCGGAAGCTTACCTTCGCCATATCCTGAGTGTACTGCCGGAGTGGCCCAGCAACAAAGTGGCAGAACTGCAGCCATGGAACGTAGAACTCACTAATAAATAATCGTCAATACGGCGCTCACTTAACGCTTACGTTAATTCCTCAGTGGCTCTGCAGATTGTATAGTAGTCATCAGGAGCCCCATTGCTGGCAGAGCGGCAGGAACAACGGCATCATCAGAGCTACCAGATCATTAATTGCATCAGGGCTTACCGCCTGGCTGCACCAGATGTATAATGCTTCTTTTTTCACCAGAACACTAAATAAGGCTACACATGGACGCAGATAAAATTCAGTCTGATATTGATGCCCTTTTGACGTACATGAACGACGACATGGAGAACCTCGGAGAAACGATCAAAACCGTTTCATTTGGATTCGATACGAGCCAGAACGATCGCATTGCTATTGACGAGCTGCTTCACTGGCCAGAAGAGTATTTGTTCAAAATCATCAATATCTGTCATTCCCGTTCTCTTGTGCGTAAGGATTATGGTGGCTTTCAGGATGTCTCCCTGACAGAAGAAGGTCAGAGTCGTGCTATCTCAGTTAAACACGGGAAAAATCGCTCATACGAGTTAGGGGCCAGTATGCAGATTGCTACGCTAAATGTTCATGGGCCAGCGCAGGTTGGCAACGGTAACACACAAAACATCCACAACGTATTTAACCAGTTGCTTCAGCAGATCGAGACGTCTTCAGCTTCTGATGAAGACAAGCAGGAAGCCAGGAGCCGCCTGGCTAAGTTTCTGGAACACCCGCTGGTCGGATCTATCGTGGGCGGTCTTGCTGGTTCGCTGCCTGGTCTGATGGGATGATGGACGATCTTAAAGAAACGATCCGCTTGCGTTGTGCATTCTGCCGCTCGGAGCAGTTCGCCTTACCTTACACGGATTACTCACCTCCTGGTCACAGTTTTGTCGTCTGTGCCAATTGTGGAAGGGAAAATGATGTGACGTCTTTGCTCATCATAGCTAAATCGAAAGGGATGGAAATAGCCCGGGCGTATGCTGATGGGCTGGTTGAACAGATGAAGAAGGATTTGGTTAATTCTTTTAAAAATAACAAATACATTAAGATAAAGTGATCAGCCACGACAGCATCGAAGTACAACTCTTCAGGGAGTACAAATGACCAGAGAAGCGATAACGCCATTAAACTACACATCTTCTGCGATCGATGATCTGCGGGCGCTGGAACGTAATTGTCTGCATGAAGCGCCGTATTCAGCTTACGTTCTGCGCAATGTGATAAACCTGCTGGAGAGCAGCGTTAAATTCATCCTGCCAAATTGTGCTGACTTTATTGCGCCTGAAGATCTGCGGCAGACGCATCTGGATATGGCTCATTTGCCTTACCCGGTAGTCGTGTTTGAAATCCCATGGGAAAAAGAGGGGACGCCCGAGACCTATTTTGATAAACAGTCCCTACGTTCAACTAAGCGGATCGCATTGTGCTGGGAAGCGAAAGTGGACCTGGAGCCTGTACCTGGAATTAACCGGATGCTTGAGCGTTTTCCGGAGGGCGGAGTTTTTGTGTGCTCTGTCTACTGGGTTGATGATGATAAGCGCTGGCACCCGAGTTACGGCGGGCTCTTTTACCCCTATGACAACACGCTCAATAACGTTTCTGATTTAACCTCCCGTCCGGGGGCGACAAGACTGGCTGTGGCCTCATTACAGGACGCGGGTCTGGTGTCCAGAACGCGCATGAAACAATACAAGGCTGAACCTGTGGTGATCCTGCCAGAGATTGCCAGCCAGACAGAATCTGTACTGGGAAGCCGCGATAAGCTTTTTGCAGATATTATCATCAACTCCCGGGATGAGTTACAGGCATTCATCAACGCCTGCAGTATTCTGAACTGCGCAAACGTGGTGGTGGATGAACTGGCGCCATCGAACACCAGAAAAACGCAATGGGTGAGAGGCAAGCGAGTTAATGTACTAGAGCCCGCAGTGAGGCCCCGTTTTACCTACAAAGTGCTGCAGATTACGGATGAACAACGAACAAACTCAACGGGTAAAGGTATCGGTGTAGGGGCACATACAAAGCGTATGCATCTGCGCAGGGGGCATATTCGCCGCCTTGGCGAGCGCTTGATCTGGGTACGTCCTTCAGTTGTGAATCCTGGCTCTGCTCAGGGTGCTGTCACTAAAGATTACCAGTTAAACAAGTCATCGGATTAGCGAATGCACTGAGGAAGGCCAGACCAGAGGACTTGCTCAGTTGTTATCAGGCTGGGTACCGATGCCTGTATTCTGAACGCTTCACCATACTGCGCTAAAACCCTGCGCCTTCAGTCGATGGCGGGTACGCTTGACGTAAACTGAATCAATAAGATCATCGGGTGGCAAATCACGGGTGATATTACAAATCTAAGCCAATGTAACGTCTGATCGCCATTGCAGCTTCTCATCTCTTCTGAATATATCCGTCATTCACACATAGCGAGCCTGCCTGCACAAGGACGGCGTTTACCTGCGTGTCGTCTGGCGGTAAGGAACCTGTTTATGTACGGAAAATTATTAATGATGATTTGAAGCGGCATAACCTCCGCTAAGGGGGAAGAGCTTATCATGCCGGAATTGTATTTCTGAATGCAGCAGGATTTAGGGTCAGATTCTAACCTAATCATCTTCACGATCATCATGGTAAACTGAATCTTTTATCACTCAAGATAACTGGACGTGGTCTACAATGGAGCAAATGCTAAGAAAATGCAGCATATGTCCTCTGTATAAGAATTATCTAGATCAAGCTAACGAAATCAGTCTATCACATTGAATTATATATAATATTACAACTCCACCATTATATAACGTCCATCAATCTTTGTTGGATAATTACCCTTTCCATAGAGAAATATAAAAGTGGACAACATTCCATCATATCGAAAATAGTTGCACAAAATCTCTTTTTTGATTCTTTTTTAAGGTGTATAGTTGCAATAAAATGCAACAAATACCCAAGAAATGATAAAATGACTAAGTACATGAACCTAATAGCCACAATCTGTCGTTTTGCTTTAAAAGACGATCCCTCACGCGAAGTGATCAAAGCAGTTCTCAAACTGAGAGATACACTTCAAAAAGATGGTTTGATTGTTGAGGCTAGAGCACTTAGTGCTCTAGTGGATAAAGCTGATACGAAGAAAAATCTTACTTTAGACAACAAGAAAATAACTTGGAGCAAGGGCTTCCTTTCCGGTAAAAGTGAAATGACTGTATCTACACCTTTACCAGTTGATAAAGAAAATAGCATGCCTTTAGCTGAGGTTTTGTTTCCTAAAGAAATCAATGATTTCCAAGAATTTCATTTCTTTGATGACAATATTACAAGCGCTATTGATGGTATTTTAGCTGAATGGGAACATGCGGAACGTCTAAGAGTGAATGGAATACAACCCAGTTATAGTTGCCTTTTCTTTGGCGAACCAGGGACAGGTAAAACTGAATTAGCAAAGCACTTAGCAGCAAAACTTAATCTCCCCTTAGTCTCAGCAAGACTGGATGCTATGTTGTCATCCTACTTAGGAACTAGTGCAAGGAATATATCATCTCTTTTCGATTTTGTTGAAAGATATAATTGCATTCTTTTATTAGATGAATTTGATGCTATAGCAAAATATAGAGATGACAGTAAAGAAGTAGGTGAAATAAAAAGAGTTGTAAATACTCTTCTTCAATGCTTAGACAGAAGAAAAGAAAGCGGTATAGTAATCGCTACGACAAATCATGAAAACTTGTTAGATCCTGCCGTCTGGAGACGTTTTCAGAATAAGATAAAAATACCTAAACCGACAAAGTTAATTCGCGAGAAAATAATATCAGCTTATATTTCACCTATGATCATATCGAATGGTGATCTTACATTTTTAAATATAATTCTGGATGGTTTTACACCAGCAGAAATAAAAAACTGCATTGAATTTATAAAACGATTCACCATCATAAATGAATGCAAAACTGTAGATCTGTATAATGCAATTAAAGCTTATTTCGTAATTAATGCAAATTATAACAATGATATAACAAAATCTATTCTTTCAGGTTCAGAGCATGAATTAGCAAAAAACCTTATAACCAAACATGATTATTCAATACAAGATGTATCTAATCTTATTGGAAAGCATAAGAGTACTATATCAAGATGGGTGAAAGATAAAAATGAATAAAAAAAATATATTGAAGATAAAAAACAGCAAAAAATATATCTATAGTCCTGAAGTCATTCCCGGCGGAGATAATAAAGATTTTTTCCACGGAGATGACGCTGCATTTGCTCGTCACAAAACTAAACTGATACTTAAAACTTCATTGATATCTCAGCAGATACAAGAAAGGAAAAATAAAAAATTTGCAACGATAAAAGTTTCATTAAAAGAAGATGCTATAGCTAAAAGCCACAGGCCTACATCTGCAGTATTTAATTATAAATACCCAGTAATCGGTGGTGGTGATATTGGTGAGATATACGTTCAGGTTAATGAAAAATCCTTACCAAGTTTGGTTGAACGCATCTCCCAAGCTAAGGTTCAATCTGAGATAAAATTTAATAAGAATGGAGAAATTGTTCCTAAAGTAGGAAAATTACGAAGCGAAGTTAGTGCGATTGAAAATATTGAATTATATACAGGTAATGATAAGTCTATAATGAGCGATATCGAGTTTGCTCAAGAGTTACTTAAGAATAAACGAGAAATTATCGTTGAATTGTTCACTGCCAGGAAAAATGAAACGTTAAGCGATGGTGAAATTTCTTTAATTTATAAAAACCTTGTGGATGAACTAAAGTCGAGGTTCCCAACTATTGAATTCGTCACTGAATCGAGGTTTTTCTCGGATAACATAATTACACTCTTCCCAAAGAATAATTCTAACACCGATGTTATTGAATTGCTGCGGGAATTAAAAATTAATCCCATAGTAAGAAAATATTACCTTTCACCAATTTTCACAGTTGCAAAAAAGAATATTGACATCGAAAAAAAATTAACTACATTCCCTAAGAAATTAGCTAATCAATCATATCCAAAAGTAATATTAATAGACAAAGGAATAAGAAGCAGCATTCTATCCACTTGGGTAAATGATAAATCAGATGCACTGGGTTCAGAAATTATCGAAGATTATCATGCAGATGAAATGGCTAGCATTTTAATTGGCTCAAAACATTTAAATTCTAACTATGATTATTTAGAAGAGGATGGTTGTGAAATATATGATATCTGGTTGCCAGCCGATAAGTACAGTTTCGAAGATCATTTCGAAACGCTAGCTGAATTTACAGATTGGTTATATCTTGAGGTTCAAGCTGCCAGAGAAAATGGTTTTCGTGTAATAAGTATGAGTATTAATTTTCAACAAATTGTATCCAACAGTGAGTATAGTTTCTTAGCAGCAAGGATTGATGAAATATCAAATAAACTTAACGTAATATTTGTTATTTCGGTAGGTAACCTGGAAGATAAAAAATATCGGAGCGAGTGGCCTAAAACAGAAGAGCAAGTTTTCCGTATGCTTGCAAGATTTCAACAACAAGATAAAGTTCTGCAGCCTGCTGATTCGGTAACATCCTTATCTGTGGGATCTGTCAATCATATCGAAAATGAATTAATAACCTTTCAGGCACCCACAAGATATACACGAAGAGGACCGGCGACAGCTTACGGAATAAAGCCTGACTTAGTGCATATTGGTGGAATTGGTGATCCAAATAATTCTTGTTATGTGACACTCGATGGAAACAATCATTTATGCTTAAACTCTCATGGTACTAGTTTAGCAGCACCACATATAGCAAAATCGATCGCTACAATTGATTTTAAATCAAATGAAAGTCTTAACACAAATACACTCAAAGCACTACTAATTCACAGTGCAAAAATACCTGATTGTTTATCTTCAAAAAACCTAGGTAAAGAGGCCAAGGACTTTGTTGGATTCGGGTTCCCAAGTGATTCTTCTAATATTATAAATAGAGATGAAGCTTCCTTCACTTTTATTTTTGAAGATATTATTAAAAAAGGACAAGTAGCTGAGTTTAACTTTATATGGCCAGAATCTCTGATAACTGCAACAAGAAAATGTAAAGGGAAAGTTAAAATGTCTTTAGTATATACACCAACAATTGATAGGCAGTATGGTCAAGAATATATTAGAGTTAATATTGATGCATCCTTACAACAAGAAAAAATAAAAAAAACAGAAAGTAATTTTAGCAAAGCTGTTAATTCTATTTGGGATAATAGACTTGGTTCAGATCTTAATTTTGAAAAAAATCTGATTGACCACGGTTTCAAATGGTGGCCATCTAAAGTTTATGAGAGATACAGTAAAAATGGATTTGGAAATTCATCAAACTGGCGTTTAAGGGTTACATCTCAAGTTCGAGATGGTGTATCACATCCTTTGGATGGTATTCCATTTTCTGTCATAATTACAATCGAAGATCCAACAAAAAAAGCCACTAAGATATATAATGAAATGAGTCAGAGTTTAATAGCTTTAGGTGTTGTATTTCAAGATATCACTATCCGTGATGAGGTAAGAGTATAATGAAGAAGTCTGAAGTGGTTTACGATTTTGAACAAATTATTTATCGTTTAGACGCTTTAAAGTCGGCTTCATGCCTGAAAGCTTCTCAGGTAGAAATTGATGAAATAAAAAAAAGCATTGATATATTAAAAAACAAGATCAGTTTAGGGATAATGTTTTCAATAACGGGCAGAGAAAATCCTACCTTACCAAAATCAGTATGCCGATTCTGCGGGAAATAACTTATGGGAAATGATAAATATTTTACGGTCTCAAAATATGAAGTTGATAATGAATTAAAAGATATCTTCTTCAAGGTTGAGGATGACGTAAGTGAATTCCCTGATGCCATTGTCAAGTTAAAAGATGACATTGAGTTATTTATGCTCGTCCTGCAGCGGCTTTGTGCCGATGATCACTCAATGTATAATTTCTATTATGAAAGAGTATTTATTGTTGCAGATCTTGCATTTAATGGAAATATAACACAATGTATCCTTGCTCAGAATAGCATTGATAAAATTAAGCAAGAACTTCTATATGAAAAAGCCCCATATCTCAGGAGTAGTATCTTAATAAGATATTTAAAAATAATTCTCATCCCGTTTTTTTTAAGTTTTTTAATTTACTTAGGAATTGTCAATTCTCAGACAAATATTTATGTAATTTATATTTCAAAATTGATATTAGTTGGCATGGGTGCTAGTGCTGGATGTTGGCTCTCACTTGCATTCAGAACTCAGAAGATTGAATTTAGTGAAATTATCCCAATTTTAAGTGACAGTATCAGTATTTATTCTCGCATTATATTTATAATTATTTTCTCTATGTCTCTTGCATTACTGATGAAGGCGGGAGTAATTATTATTCAACTAGGTAATTTTAACTCAGCTAATATTGAAAGTGATCCAATATTGGCATTTTCTGCTGGGTTAGTAATGGGGTTTGGAGAAAAAATATTCATGGATAGCTTTCAAAAAAGAATAAATGAAGTAAAGATATAGATTAATTTAAATTACATACATAGCCGTATTAAAAGTATAAATAAATACGGCTTAGTCTTTTTAATTTCCTAGAGAATTCATTAAACAATCACTTTGTTATTTTAGTTTTTCAATCAATGCAATAGCTTCGCCATGCTAAAGTTTGACTGATGTAACTGTTAAAAATCGATATTGTAGATACTGTATTTGTTACGGCTTAAATTTTTCACTTACAATCATAAAAACATTATTGTGATAATTACAAACATTAAGTTATATTTTGGATATTTGTTTAAGCATATTTTTAGTTCCAATTCAGATTAATTTTAGACAGAGGATTTATTACCGAATAGTATTTCTATGACGCTATACAATTGTATCAATTAGGAAATATTTTATCTCCAAATGGATAAATACTCTTTTCTCGGTTCGAAGCAAGATAGTAAGCTAAGGAAGGTGCGAATAAGCGGGGAAATTCTTCTCGGCTGACTCAGTCATTTCATTTCTTCATGTTTGAGCCGATTTTTTCTCCCGTAAATGCCTTGAATCAGCCTATTTAGACCGTTTCTTCGCCATTTAAGGCGTTATCCCCAGTTTTTAGTGAGATCTCTCCCACTGACGTATCATTTGGTCCGCCCGAAACAGGTTGGCCAGCGTGAATAACATCGCCAGTTGGTTATCGTTTTTCAGCAACCCCTTGTATCTGGCTTTCACGAAGCCGAACTGTCGCTTGATGATGCGAAATGGGTGCTCCACCTTGGCCCGGATGCTGGCTTTCATGTATTCGATGTTGATGGCCGTTTTGTTCTTGCGTGGATGCTGTTTCAAGGTTCTTACCTTGCCGGGGCGCTCGGCGATCAGCCAGTCCACATCCACCTCGGCCAGCTCCTCGCGCTGTGGCGCCCCTTGGTAGCCGGCATCGGCTGAGACAAATTGCTCCTCTCCATGCAGCAGATTACCCAGCTGATTGAGGTCATGCTCGTTGGCCGCGGTGGTGACTAGGCTGTGGGTCAGGCCACTCTTGGCATCGACACCAATGTGGGCCTTCATGCCAAAGTGCCACTGATTGCCTTTCTTGGTCTGATGCATCTCCGGATCGCGTTGCTGCTCTTTGTTCTTGGTCGAGCTGGGTGCCTCAATGATGGTGGCATCGACCAAGGTGCCTTGAGTCATCATGACGCCTGCTTCGGCCAGCCAGCGATTGATGGTCTTGAACAATTGGCGGGCCAGTTGATGCTGCTCCAGCAGGTGGCGGAAATTCATGATGGTGGTGCGGTCAGGCAAGGCGCTATCCAGGGATAACCGGGCAAACCGACGCATGGAGGCGATTTCGTACAGAGCATCTTCCATCGCGCCATCGCTCAGGTTGTACCAATGCTGCATGCAGTGAATGCGTAGCATGGTTTCCAGCGGATAAGGTCGCCGGCCATTACCAGCCTTGGGGTAAAACGGCTCGATGACTTCCACCATGTTTTGCCATGGCAGAATCTGCTCCATACGGGACAAGAAAATCTCTTTTCTGGTCTGACGGCGCTTACTGCTGAATTCACTGTCGGCGAAGGTAAGTTGATGACTCATGATGAACCCTGTTCCATGGCTCCAGATGACAAACATGATCTCATATCAGGGACTTGTTCGCACCTTCCCTAACAACTGTGATACCAATCTCTGCACATCCAAATATTCAAGCATTGAAGTAATCTGCACTTACATCATCAAGCGACTAGTAATATAGATAGACTTGCATTAGGAATAAATAAAATATCAACAAATGCTTATTCATCAAATTTTGCGATTAAGCATTTGTATATATAGGTGTAGAATACTCTATTCCCACTTATCTTGAAAGATTAAAATTATAATTACCGCTATCGGTTTTAATTTCAATTTCAGTCCACATACATTTTGAGTATTTATTATTCATCTCAACCCAGTTCCACCCGGAGTTTGCATAGGCAACCTTTTGACTGATAACAAGAGAGAAATCTGTACCCTTACCATAGCCCAGAGTTACTGGTCGGGTATTCCACCGATAACAACTACCACGGTCTATACTTAAACCAGTAATCGTTACACTATCCTTCAAACCATAAACATAAGCATGTCTTCTTATAGTGTGCTCAGCACTGACATTACCTTTGAAGTTGTAAGTGGTATCTTCTATTTTGATCTTAACAGGTGATTGAGATGGTATCTTCTCTGATTTTGAGTTGGATTTATTACTTACATATTCGTTAATATTGTCTGAATGTTCATCGGGGATACCATGCATCATATTGCTGTCACCCAGATGTTGTTCCCAGATATCATCGCATTTTATCGTACTGATTTCTTTTCCCTGTTTTAAAATAGTTATTTCCCCATCAGTATTTTTTCCATCATCGATATAGGAAATAGAGTAAGTATACTCGTTT
Organism: Klebsiella sp. RHBSTW-00215; assembly: GCF_014103785.1. Lineage (NCBI taxonomy): Bacteria > Pseudomonadati > Pseudomonadota > Gammaproteobacteria > Enterobacterales > Enterobacteriaceae > Klebsiella > Klebsiella sp. RHBSTW-00215. Next base: position 3,100,768 of record NZ_JABXQS010000001.1, on the reverse strand, counting down.
TCTGGTATGTTCAATGTATGTATCGACACCCCCTCAGCCCGACTGTAATTCCAGGACTGACTTAACTGACTCACATTTTTTACCAGAGTGATTTCAGGAATAACCCCACCACCTCCGTTAATGTCCGATTTACCGAATAAATAAGTGATCTCATTATTATTCCTTAACACAGCCACCTCTTTAGTGGTTTTACCTTTTATAAAACACCCGAACAAGACATCTGAATCTCCATAAGGTGATGCCATTACTGAACAGGAGATAGTAATTACCCCCAGAGCAGCCACATATTTAATTCCATTTGAAAACTTCATAAAAACCACCCAAAAAAAATAAATAATATATAAAAAGCACTTACCCCAAAGGTAAGTGCTTTCCCTCAAAAATTCCTATTCAATATATACAACAATCTTACCATCTGATTGTTCTGTCACGGTAATATCTTTAGTTTTACCATCACTAAGTTGAGCAAATCCATAGTGCTGTTTCCCTTCACTTTCAGTTAACGTTACGTTCTCACATTGCTGTGAATATTGACGTAACTGTTTATGATAGATATCCGTTACCACCTCGCATGCTGTACGTTCCAGCATCGCTTTGCTACCATTGAACGCAAAGTTCCCGATACCATATACAACCCAGATCCCAAGCCAGACCAGCAACAGCATTTTCCCCTGACCAACGGCTTTACAACGTTTAGCAATATAAACTGGCGAAAAAAGAATCCACCATTTTGAAAAGCTTGCCTTACCATGTTTATCCAGTAGCTTCCAGTCCATATAGAACAAAATAACCAGGGCAATCATAACGAACAGATTAACCGTATAGTTGACAGCTAAACTAAACAAACATGCGGATAAAACGCCGACAACAAACAATCCCGTTGCAATCCAGATATATTTTTCATGTAACGACGAGTTGTCTATATTTAATAATTCACGAATATTCTCAGCGCTTACCAAATCAGACTTTTTACGATCGCCAACAATAAAAGAAATCAATTTGTTATTATACAGAACCCTGGCTTCATCGTTTAACAAAATAGATTTCATTTCACGGATGAATTTTAAATCTGCATCATCACGTTCACTTACTTTTTGTATCGCATGGTTTAATTCATCAACGCTGGCATTCATATCCAGTTCAAGATATTCATAATAGTTTATCATGATAATTCCTTATCTTTACATAATAGCCGAAATATTACAGAGAACGTTATACTGATATACATCAAGAGTGTTGAACCGGAGGGGAGGATGGCAGTAAATATAAAATAATTATTAAAATACGTAATCATTTCCCTTATTGACCTAACAAAACAACAATCCCTGTACAAACAAGTAACATGAATAAAAAGCCAATACCAAGATAGGCTTTAAAAAGCCTCTTAACTCTGTCTGGTTTCATTTTGACCTCACGACTACAGCAAAAAGAATCGCACCAAATATGGGGTCTATAAGCATACTGATAACAAACCATATGAAGAACGAACGGCCACTGGCCTGAGCCAATTTACCAATAACTATCGATGCTCCGATCCACAAAATTAAAAGAATAAATGCCATCGTTGGCTCCTTGAAAAATAACAATAAATCATTGAAGTGGTGGTTTAATGCCGTCACTTTGTCCGATAAACATGTTGAATGGATGGGCAGACTTATACCTGCCGCATTGAAACATCCTTGCTATAGGCGCATGGTGCATCTCCTTATTGTCACCCGATGAGAATCCTAGCCTGATTCTAATCAAATCCTTTCTAAGATAGGGAGGTTACGAGTGCAGGTAAAATTGTTATTACCGATCGAATTTCAATAATTGATCTGCGCAATCTATCGATATAAGCGATCAATTTTATATATTTGATAGCTCTCAGCTATCATTATAATGATATCGATCGTTTTTGTAGATCGGTTTATGCGGGGCATGTGGTGTATTAAAATTGATGAGGCAAGTAGTGGGTATTTTTTATTCATTAAAAACATAAGGATATGAAATTTCTCATAACCTTCTAGTCAAAGGTATGACTACAATCGCCACACTCATATCTGTCAAACACGAGTCCATCAAGGGCTGAGCCGGTAACTGCTCCTGCAGTTGCACCAGCCACAAATCTCCCAAACACAGCACCAATAACGGCCCCGGCCGCAGTCCCCAGAACTGGCACAACAGAGCCGATTGCAGCCCCTGTACCTGCGCCGCTAAGTGCTCCAGCCACACCTCCAGCGATACTTCCTGCCTTCCTCCCAATATTACGTTCACTTACACGGTCAGAACCACATTCCGGGCATATCGTAGTCATTTCTTATTCTCCTGATTTACAGTTGTTAAAAGCAAAAAGGCATCCGAACGTTACTGAACGGATGCCTTCTCATAGGTAATTTTATCGTTAATGGTTATTTAGTAATTAAATAATCAATTGGGTCTTCACGCTGTTTTATCAAACACTCCTTGCATCACAGTCCTGTTTGCTAAAGAGTCAATATAATTTGCATACCACTGCAACATCTCCCTACGCTGCTCCAGATATTGAGCATGGTTGTAAGTACCACGGATAGTGTTCTTATCAACATGTGCAAGCTGTAACTCGATCCACGCCGTGTTATAGCCCTTTTCGTGCAAGATCGTACTCATCGTATGCCTGAAACCATGCCCGGTAGCCCTTCCGTGATAACCAACTCTTTTTAGTACTTGATTGATGCTCGCTTCACTCATTGGTTTTGTGATGTCGTTACGACCAGGGAAAACCAGATTGTAACGACCAGTAACTGCCTGAATTTCACGAAGTGACGCCACAACTTGATCAGATAAGGGGACCAAATGCGGGCGGCGCATCTTCATCCTTTCTACTGGCACCTCCCACACTCGCTTACCGAAATCAAACTCCTTCCACTCTGCCTGACGAAGCTCGATAGTGCGAACGCCAGTCAGCATCAAAATGCGTGTGGCAAGCCGAGTTATCGGGCTACCTGAATACGCAGCAAGAGCTTGTAAGAAATCAGGTAATTCACCAGCTAGCAGGTGGGGATAATTGGTAGACTTAGGCGCAGTCAGTGCGCTGGCTAGTTCAGAGGCTGGGTTTGTTTCAGCCCTGCCAGTGACAATGGCATAGCGAAAAACCTGATTGCAGGCCTGACGAATTTTACGCAACTTATCGAGGACGCCTCGCTTTTCTAATTTACGGAGCGAATTGAGCACTTCTAGCGGCGTAATCTCAGCAATGGGTCGTTTACCGATATCAGGAAAAATATCGTTCTCAAACGCTTCCATCAGATCTTCAGCGTAGCCTTTCGACCAGTTAGGACGCTTGTATTCATGCCATTCCAGCGCAATCGCTTTGAAGGTATTTTCAACACTGGCTTTTTTAGCCAATTTTTCTGCTTTCTTTTCTTCTCCCGGGTCACCACCCAAAGCAATAACCTTCCGTGCTTCTTCTCGCTTCAGGCGAGCATCAGCCAAAGAGATATCTGGGTAAACACCGATAGAAAGCTTTTTCTCTTTCCCAAAAAATCGGTACTTCAAACGCCAATACTTTGCGCCGTTAGGTTTTACCAGCAAATACAACCCACCACCATCAGTAAGTTTGTACTCCTTCTCCTTTGGTTTTGCAGTGTCTATCTGTCGTGCATTTAGTGGCATATGGGGCCCCTAATTTCCATTGAACGAGATGAGCCCCCTCAAAGGCCCCCAGCTACCACTTGATTTAGGTAGAACTGAGTTGACTTCGATAGAACTCGTGACAGAAAAATCCAGTAATATCAGGGAGTATAAAGGATAAAAAGAGAATTCAGTAGAGGTGTGTTGACTTGAAAATGGTACGCCCTACAGGGCTCGAACCTGTGACCTACGGCTTAGAAGGCCGTTGCTCTATCCAACTGAGCTAAGGGCGCACTGAGAAGTGAGAACTTCATGATGTGCAATCGCCGGGAATTATACGGTGCACGCCTGATGAGTCAATGTATTTTGCCGTGAAACTGCGCTTGGCTGCATAACCTGTCTGGTTATGCAGCCAAAGCAGTACAAAATTTATCCAGGTGCATGTTTCTGTACGTAACTTCCATTATGACCCAATACTCTTTTTTTACTCTCGTTACGGCACGACTAAGAACGTGTTCCATCAACTGTTACGCCAAAGAAAGATAAAATCTCAAACGAAAACTGATAGCAGGACTGACGTTTGAGACCGGCATTTTCAGCAGCAAATTCGCTTTCACGTTCGGTGGTCGTCATTTGCTGATGCTGTTTGCTTCTCCAGGCGTAGAACGGGGATTTGTACAGACTGAGTTCATTGATATCAGTGGCCACACCGATGTATTTAGCGAGTTTAAGGGTGCCCTGGCATTAGCACAACCGATTGACGCAGCGTCAAAATATATTTATATGAGATACTCAAATGTTCTTATCCGAAATCTCACAGCAACCGCCCCGATGGCTTTATCATTTTTTAAGATATTTCTCGAAACCATGCGATAACCCGCCCCATTTTAACTTATAAATTCAGACAAAAATTTTATTACTATAGTGATAGAATTTTTTCATGGTTTAATATCTCTAATGGGTCTCGTTGCAAAAAAATGAAACTCACATTTTCTGAACGATTACTCAGCCCTTATATGAAGTCGGATTGAAATGACAAATATCTCTGTAAACACTAAATATTTAAACGTAAGGGACATTAAATTTCCTCACTAATTCACTCATAGTTCTGGCTTCTTATGTCAATAAAAAAGAAGGAACCCATTGACTGACAAGAAATTAAAGGAAACGTGCGAATTCCAGAGCAATAGGTTTTCATTCTTAGGATTCCTTTTGCGATAGTGAAAAAATGCTTAATCCTGTAAAAACAAAATGAGTGCAAAGCATAAGGATATTCATCGTGCTCTATATAGAAAGCGTAGACGGTTGCAGTTACTTGATTAATAAGGAGAGTATCTCAATTGTAAAAAGCCATGGTAGCAATGTAATGATTTTCTTTAAAAACTCAGATGAGCATATCATTGGGAAGATGAACATTGAGGATGTTATGAAATTTTACAAATTATCTCCCCTTAAGAATTCAAGTTCGTAATGTACTGTTTTGTATCTCTCAACGAGAGGCTATGCTCGTTAGTTAAAGCGCTTAATGCAGGCATTCAAGGTCGCTCTACCCGAGATTATTATTCTAGTGTAACCCTATACTCTCCAGACCAACCTCTGGCTATATTTTTTATAGCGTCCATCCTTTAGTTAATGTGGCGCAGATTAGGTGAAATCCAAATAGTGAAACCTGCTACAACCATCAGTCCTCCGCCTACCACAACATCGTCTGGCAACGTGTTACGATACCTAAGCCCACTCACCAGTAAAGCGTTCAAGCGTGATCGTTAACTACGGTTTACGAACTTTCTTTCTCGTGAAGACCGGGTATTAACCGTAAGCTAACAGCCAGAATCATGCGGCTTCTGCTTTATTTCTGCGCGGGGTTCACTCACCGATGAGCTTTACCAGAAGCGGCATTATTTATGACAACCAATGATTGGCGCGATAGCATTAGAAGGATTCTCATAGCTATGCTCCTGAAGTTCAGGGCGGTTTTATCTCACCTTCAGTGAAATAAATGGAGTTGGCGGCAACCATTACCCTCTTTGCCTGAAAATTAAGCAAATCTATCCGCAATTCTTGCCTGACGGCGGCTAAAGAAAGATAAAATCTCAAACGAAGACTGACAGCGGGGCTGGCTTCTGACAAAATATCGCCATCCCCCTTTCGTAAAGATACAGATGGAATCCTCTCTCTGATGGCAGCAAAAATTATTGACGGTAAAACGATTGCGCAGCAGGTACGCTCTGAGGTTGCGGAAAAAGTAAAGGCTCGCGTTGAGGCAGGAAAACGCGCGCCAGGGTTAGCCGTCGTGCTGGTCGGCAGCAACCCGGCCTCACAGATTTATGTCGGCAGCAAGCGCAAAGCGTGTGAAGAGGTAGGCTTCGTCTCCCGCTCGTACGATCTCCCGGAAACCACCAGCGAAGCGGAGCTGCTGGAGCTTATCGACACGCTGAATGCCGATAACGCCATCGACGGTATTCTGGTCCAGCTACCGCTCCCTGCCGGCATTGATAATGTCAAAGTCCTGGAACGCATTTCGCCGGATAAAGACGTCGACGGTTTCCATCCGTACAACGTCGGTCGTCTGTGCCAGCGCGCACCGCGCCTGCGTCCATGTACCCCGCGCGGCATCGTGACCCTGCTTGAACGTTACAACATCGATACCTACGGCCTGAACGCAGTCGTGATCGGCGCATCCAACATTGTCGGGCGCCCGATGAGCATGGAGCTGCTGTTAGCAGGTTGCACCACGACCGTGACCCATCGCTTTACCAAAAACCTGCGCCATCACGTCGAAAATGCCGACCTGCTGATCGTCGCGGTCGGTAAACCAGGCTTTATTCCGGGCGAATGGATTAAAGAAGGCGCGATTGTGGTTGATGTTGGCATTAACCGCCTGGAAAGCGGCAAAGTGGTTGGCGACGTGGTCTATGAAGATGCCGCCGCGCGCGCGTCTTACATCACGCCGGTTCCTGGCGGCGTCGGCCCGATGACCGTAGCCACCCTCATTCAGAACACGCTACAGGCGTGCGAAGAGTATCACGATATTAAGGAGGCCTAAGATGGCGAACTTCTCTCTGGGCAAACACCCGCACGTTGAACTCTGCGATCTGCTGAAGCTGGAAGGCTGGAGCGAAAGCGGCGCACAGGCGAAAATCGCCATTGCCGACGGTCTGGTCAAAGTCGACGGCGCGGTTGAAACCCGCAAGCGTTGCAAAATCGTCGCCGGTCAAACGGTGAGCTTTGAAGGTCAAAGCATTACCGTTACCGAGTAAAAAGCAAAGGCGCCACAACCGGCGCCTTAATTTTATCCCCGCCCGACGAACGGCATCTCGTTGGCCATGATCGTCAGCTCCAGTACGTTAGTGGTTGGCGGCAGCGCCGCAATCATCTGAATCGCCGCCGCAACATCGGCCACATCCATCATCGCCTCTGGCGCAATCGTGCCGTTAGCCTGATAAACGCCTTTGCGCATCCGCGCCGAAAGCTGCGTCTCGGCATTGCCAACGTTAATCTGCCCGCAGGCGATATTATATTGTCGACAGTCGAGCGCGATGGATTTTGTCAGCCCAGTAATCGCGTGCTTCGAGGCGGTATACGGCGCGCTATACAAGCGCGGGGTGGTTGCAGAAATAGAAGCGTTGTTAATAATCCGCCCGCCCATCGGCTGCTGCTGTTTCATTATCTTGATAGCTTCTTTGGCACAGAGGAAGCTGGCGTGCACGTTGAGATTAAATACCCTCTGCCACTCATCAAACGAGATCTCTTCAATCGATTTTGCCGGGGTGTTATTGCCTGCATTGTTAAACAGCAGATCCAGACGACCAAACTGCTCGTGGACGCGCTGAAAAAGCGCCTCAACCTGCTGCGGGTCAGTGACGTCTGCGGCAATCGGAATAAATCGTTCAGCGTCCAGCCCCTCTGCGCACTCAGTGAGCTGCTGCTCGTTACGTGCCACCACGATGACCGCGTAGCCCATCTGATACAGGGCCTGCGCCGCCGCATAGCCAATGCCTTTACTGCCCCCGGTAACCAACGCCACCTTCTGCATACGTCTTCTCCCTTATGATATTTAGCTTCACGCTAGCGCGTTAGCGAACGAACAGGAATGGTCGCAATGCAAAAAATCAGCGCGCCGATCCATTCATTTGCCCAAAATCAGAATCAGGGGAATGCCTTTACCTGACGCCAGAGGCGATAATGGCAATTATTTGCTCAGGATAACGGGATATGCCAACCATCATTACCCACGCCGCCGTGCCTTTATGCCTTGGAGCCGTTCTGACGCTGTGTTTGTGGGCATACAGAAGCCGGAAAGAAACTGTAAAGAATTGAATTCAGAGAATTTGTGCTTACCGGGGTTTATTTAAATGATAAGGCCGCAGTAAAGCGGCCTTAATTTCAAATAAGAGATTACTTACGACGCCAGGTGGTGCCCTGCGGGCCATCTTCCAGCACGATGCCCATCTCGTTGAGACGGTCACGCGCGGCATCCGCCGCCGCCCAATCTTTCGCTTTACGCGCATCCAGACGCTGTTGGATCAAAGACTCAATTTCAGCCACTTCTCCGTCGTCAGCCTGCGCACCGCTTTGCAGGAAGGCATCAGGCTCCTGCTCCAGCAGGCCCAGCACCGAGGCGAGCTTACGCATATGCGCAGCCATGGCGTTGGCCGCGGCGGCATCTTCGGCCTTCAGGCGGTTCACTTCACGCGCCATATCGAACAGTGCAGAGTAGGCTTCCGGGGTGTTGAAATCGTCGTCCATCGCTTCGATAAAGCGCGCTTCGAACGCCTCGCCACCGGCAGGCTGCGCGGTTTTGTCGGTCCCGCGCAGCGCGGTGTACAGGCGCTCCAGCGCAGAACGCGCCTGCTTGAGGTTCTCTTCACTATAGTTCAGTTGGCTACGATAGTGGCCGGACATCAGGAAGTAGCGAATGGTCTCCGCGTCGTAGTACTTGAGCACATCGCGCACGGTAAAGAAGTTGCCCAGCGATTTTGACATCTTCTCGCGGTCAACCATCACCATCCCGGAGTGCATCCAGTAATTAACGTACTCGCCGTCGTGGGCGCAGGTGGACTGGGCGATTTCGTTTTCATGGTGCGGGAACATCAGATCCGAACCGCCGCCGTGAATATCAAAATGGTTGCCCAGCTGTTTGCAGTTCATCGCTGAACACTCGATGTGCCAGCCCGGACGGCCCGCGCCCCACGGCGACGGCCAGCTCGGCTCGCCCTCTTTCGACATCTTCCACAGCACAAAGTCCATCGGGTTATGCTTGACGTCAACCACATCAACGCGCGCGCCAGCCTGTAGCTGGTCGAGGTCCTGGCGCGACAGCTGACCGTAGTTCGGGTCGGTCGGGACGTCGAACATCACGTCTCCGTTGTCTGCGACATACGCATGACCTTTAGCGATCAGCTGCTCAGTAATCTCAATGATTTCCGGGATATGGTGCGTTGCACGCGGCTCGAGATCCGGGCGCAGAATATTCAGCGCATCGAAGTCTTTGTGCATCTCGGCAATCATGCGATCCACCAGCGCGACAAAGCTTTCGCCGTTTTCATTAGCGCGCTTAATGATTTTGTCGTCGATATCGGTAATGTTGCGCACGTATTTCAGCTGATAGCCGAGAAAACGCAGATAGCGGGCAACCACGTCAAAAGAGACAAAAGTACGGCCATGGCCGATGTGACAGAGGTCGTAAACGGTAATACCACACACGTACATGCCAACTTCCCCGGCATGGATAGGTTTAAATTCTTCTTTTTGGCGCGTCAGTGTATTAAAAATTTTTAACATCGAAGATTCCGTGTAGACGTGTGTGGTTATAAGTCGCGTATTCTAACCTTAATTCAACCCCGAAGCAGCACACATTGCAAGGTGATCCAACCCCGCGGTTATGCTATAACAGCCCCCTATATCTCGCCCGACTCCGGGTGCAGGCACCACAATCATCGGAACAGGATGCACAAATGGTAACTTTCCACACCAATCATGGCGATATCGTAATCAAAACATTTGACGACAAAGCGCCGGAAACAGTTAAAAACTTCCTGGACTACTGTCGTGAAGGTTTCTACGACAACACCATTTTCCACCGTGTTATCAACGGCTTTATGATTCAGGGCGGCGGTTTTGAGCCGGGTATGAATCAGAAAACCACCAAATCCCCGATTCAGAACGAAGCGAACAACGGTCTGAAAAACACCCGCGGTACCCTGGCGATGGCCCGTACTCAGGCGCCTCACTCCGCTACCGCACAGTTCTTTATCAACGTCGCCGATAACGACTTCCTGAACTTCTCCGGCGAAAGCCTGCAGGGTTGGGGCTACTGCGTATTCGCAGAAGTCGTTGAGGGTCTGGACGTGGTCGACAAAATCAAATCGGTCTCCACTGGCCGCAGCGGCATGCACCAGGATGTGCCGAAAGAAGATGTTGTGATCAAAAGCGTCACCGTCAGCGAGTAATTCGTGGCGACACTTTTTATTGCGGATTTGCATCTGCAAACGGAAGAACCGGCGATTACCGCCGGTTTTCTGCGCTTTTTACAGGGTGAAGCCCGCAAGGCGGACGCTCTGTACATTCTCGGCGATCTGTTTGAAGCCTGGATTGGTGATGACGATCCAAACCCGCTGCATCAGCAAATCTCCGCCGCAATCAAAGCATTAGTCAACTCCGGTGTCCCCTGCTACTTTATCCACGGCAACCGCGATTTTCTCGTCGGCCAGCGTTTTGCCCGCGAAAGCGCCATGACTCTGCTGCCGGAAGAGAAGGTTCTCGACCTCTACGGGCGCAACGTGCTGATTATGCACGGCGATACCCTTTGCACCGATGACGCGGGCTATCTGGCGTTTCGCGCGAAAGTCCACAATCCCTGGATCCAGCGCCTGTTTCTGGCCTTACCACTGTTTATCCGCCGCCGTATTGCCGCTAAAATGCGCGCCGACAGCAAAGCCGCCAACAGCAGTAAATCGATGGAAATTATGGATGTGAACCCGCAAGCGGTGGTTGACGCGATGGAGAAACATCACGTCCAGTGGCTGATTCACGGGCATACGCACCGTCCCGCCGTTCATCAGCTACAAGCCAACGGCAAAGCCGCTTATCGCGTGGTTCTCGGCGCATGGCATAGCGAAGGCTCAATGGTCAAAGTGACGCCAGAAGACGTCGAGCTGATTCACTTCCCTTTCTAGCATCCTGCAAGCACAATTCCGAAAAATCCCCTCCAGGCAACAGAATTGCTGTATTAACCTTTAACCGCCAGGTTAATTTTCAGCCAAACCACTTTCAAGGAATGAAAATGCAAAAATGGAGTCAGCCCCTGATTTGGGGAATGATCATCGCGATCCTCAATCCGTTAGGTGTAAGCTATATTGCCTTAATCGGCGTCGCTATCGGCAACACACTGGCATTTGTCTGGTGTGCAATGCTGGTGTGGGCGATCTATTTCTATGCTATTTATTTGCTCTGTACCCGGCCCCACGATGGGCGGCTGGTACAAATCTATTTACTGATAATGGGTACCATAATGCTCCCTTGGGGGTTAGTGCTGCTTATCACTTGTATCATGAATGAGATAAAGGCCAATAAACAACGTACTTCATCGTCGACAACCGAGACAAAAGACGGCTAACCACGCGCACGCAACCGTTTTCCTCGCCGGGAGTTCATGCTATTCTCTGTGGCCTCTAAAGCAGTGTGAAACACACCCACAGGAGTTTTAAGACGCATGTCTTCCCGCAATAATTCGGCGCGTATCGCCATCGTGATGGGGTCCAAAAGCGACTGGGCTACCATGCAATTTACCGCAGAAATCCTTGATGCCCTGAACGTTCCGTACCATGTCGACGTGGTCTCCGCACATCGCACTCCCGATAAACTGTTTAGCTTCGCCGAAAGCGCAGAAGAGAACGGTTTTCAGGTGATTATTGCCGGTGCGGGCGGCGCGGCGCATTTGCCGGGCATGATTGCGGCGAAAACCCTGGTGCCGGTTTTAGGCGTGCCGGTTCAGAGCGCGGCATTAAGCGGCGTTGACAGCCTCTACTCCATTGTTCAGATGCCGCGCGGCATTCCGGTTGGCACGCTGGCGATCGGTAAAGCCGGAGCCGCCAACGCGGCCCTGCTGGCCGCACAGATCCTCGCCCAGCATGATGCAGAACTGCACCAACGCCTCAGCGCCTGGCGTCAGGCGCAGACCGATGAAGTGCTGGAGAATCCGGACCCGCGGGGTGCGGCATGAAGCAGGTTTGCGTTCTCGGTAACGGTCAACTAGGCCGAATGCTGCGTCAGGCCGGTGAGCCGCTGGGTATCGCGGTCTGGCCGGTCGGTCTTGATGCCGACCCGGAAGCGGTGCCATTTCAGCAAAGCGTGATTACCGCTGAAATCGAACGCTGGCCGGAAACCGCTCTGACCCGCGAGCTGGCGCGTCATTCCGCCTTCGTCAACCGAGACGTCTTCCCGATTATCGCCGATCGTCTGACGCAAAAGCAGCTGTTCGATAAGTTGGGGCTCGCCACCGCGCCGTGGCAGCTTCTGGCGGATAAAAGCGAGTGGCCAGCGGTATTTGCTCGCCTTGGCGAGCTGGCTATCGTTAAGCGCCGGGTGGGTGGCTACGATGGTCGCGGCCAGTGGCGTTTGCGGGAGAACGAAACCGCTCAGTTGCCGGATGATAACTACGGCGAGTGTATCGTCGAGCAGGGAATTAACTTCTCCGGCGAAGTGTCGCTGGTTGGCGCTCGCGCCCACGACGGCAGCACAGTCTTCTATCCGCTGACCCGCAACCTGCATCAGGACGGCATTTTGCGCACCAGCGTCGCCTTCCCGCAGGCGAACGCGAAGCAGCAGGAGCAAGCAGAGTCGATGCTGTCGGCGGTTATGCATGAGCTAGGCTATGTCGGCGTGATGGCGATGGAGTGCTTTATCACTCCGGAAGGGTTGCTGATTAACGAGCTAGCGCCGCGCGTGCATAACAGCGGCCACTGGACGCAGAACGGAGCGTCTATTAGTCAGTTCGAACTGCATTTGCGGGCGATTACCAGCCTGCCGCTACCGCCGCCGGTGGTGAATAGCCCTTCGGTGATGATCAACCTGATCGGTACCGATCTGAATTATGCCTGGCTAAAGCTGCCGCTGGTGCATCTGCACTGGTACGACAAAGAAGTGCGTCCGGGCCGTAAGGTCGGGCACCTGAACCTGACCGATAACGATACCGACCGCCTGAGCGCGACGCTGGAAGCGTTAAAGCCGTTGCTGCCGCCGGAGTATATCAGCGGTATCGTTTGGGCACAGGCGCAGCTCGCATAATCTTGCCCGTCATCCCGGCTTGCGGCGCGCTGCGCCTTAGCCGGGCTATAAAACCCTCTATGCGCACGGATTCTTCGGGTATTTTCCCGGAGGCGATGCTACGCATCTGTCCGGGCTACCAGCCCGCAGACAACTGTGAACCCGTAGCCCGGGCAAGGCGCGTTAGCGCCGCCCCCGGGGAAAGCGCGCACAATAGCCACGCATCAGGGCTTGATGCAGGTTCCCGCCAGCCCGGCCAGGGTGTCATCGATGCGCGACAGCGCGCCTATCCACGCTCGCTTGCCCCGGCGGCGGACGTAGCCGCTTACCGCCGCGATTTTGGGCCCCATCGCGCCATCGTCGCGGGCAAACGGAGCCAGCTCTTCCGGCGTTGCTTCGCGGATCGGTCGCTGCATCGGCGTGCCCCAGTGCTCATACACCGCGTCGGCGTCGGTGAGGATCACCAGGCCATCAGCATTAATCTGCTCTGCCAGCAGCGCGGCAGCGAGGTCTTTATCAATCACCGCCTCCGCGCCCTGCCCGCTCTCCAGCACCGGAATTCCCCCGCCGCCGCAGCAAATCACCGCGTGACCTTCGCCCAGCAGGCGCTCAATCGACTCGCTCTCCTCAATCCTCACCGGCGTCGGCGAAGGAACCACCCGGCGCAGGTACTTACCGTCGCGCTTCATCGTCCAGCCGTACTCGCTCTCCAGCTGCGCCTGAAGCTCCGGGTCGTAAACCGGGCCAATAAACTTCTCCGGGGATGAAAAAGCCGGATCGTTCGAGGCTACCGTAATACGCGTCATCACCGTCGACACCAGCGGCATCTCTGGCTCCTGCGCCAGACGCTGGGCCAGCATATAGCCAATCATCCCCTGGCTCTCCGCCACCAGCACATCCAGCGGATAAGGCTCAACATCGCCATAGGCCAGGTTTTGCAGCGACAGCAAGCCCACCTGCGGCCCGTTGCCGTGAACAATGGCCAGCCGGTAATTTTGCGCCAGACGCGCCAGCGCCGGAACCGCGCTATCAATATTGCGATACTGATTTTCCACCGTCAGCGCTTCCCCGCGCTGCAATAAAGCGTTGCCGCCGAGGGCAACCACCAGCGTTTTCATGATTTTTCCTTAGATAATGTGTTGCGCCAACCAGAATCCCAGCAGGGTATCCGCGCCGGAGGTGTGGCCCATCGCCAGCAGAGCCTCGACGGCGGGTTCAATGCGGCGTCGGCGTTGAAGAGCATGCGCGAAATGCATCAGCGGCGAGGCAAAACGACCCTCGCTGGCGTAGCGTAAATAGTTGACGCTCACCTGGGTCGTCGTCGCATGCAGATCGCCGGAAGCACGAAAAAACGTGCGTCCGCCATGGCGCGACATCTGCCCCGCGCACCACGACGCCAGCATCATACCAATCAGCATATCGTCCAGGCTCGGCGTCAGGCCCGGCCCCTTTCCCAACCACAATCGCCAGTCGACGGCGCTCCCGGTCAGGGCGGAGGCAAAACAGTGGCGCAGCTGACGCAGCTCAGGGTGCTGCGGCAGACGGGTCGCCTGCGACAGCGGTCCGAACAGCCCGGTCTCTTCCGGGCGATCCACCAGCGCTTTCGGCAAGTGAGCGCCATCGGGATGAGAGCGAGGCCGCAGGGAGCAGCGCCGGCGCGGCGGCGACAACAAAAGGCTATCGACCTGAATGCCGTTATCCCGCGCAAGCGGCAACGCCCCCGCCCGCAGCGCCGCGTGTAAGCGGATAAAATCGCGATGGCGTAATACCCATCCGCCAGGGCTCACCCCCTGCCCCTGATGATGAAGCGTCAGCAGAGCGCCGCCTTCAACATAGAGATTGATAGTGCGTTGCCAGAGGCCGCCGGTTCGCCAGGGCTGGCGATGGTCCGGCGCATCGACGCTGCCTATCAGCGGACGAATAGTCTCCATCGCGCCTCCTCAGCTCACGCCCAGCTCGTCCGCCAGCGCTTCCAGCGCCAGTTCGAAACAGGCCAGCGGCGCTCTGACGGTCCCGGCGCCAATCTGGCCGATCCCCGCCTCTTTGTGGGCGATGCCGGTGTTGATCAGCGGAGTAATGCCGGTTTCTACCACCCGACGAATATCGAGACCCAGACAGGCTCCCTGGAAATCCCAGCCCGGAATTTGCAGCTGCATATTGCGCTCCAGGAAGATTTCCGCCATCTCCTCGGAAACGGATTTCGCCGCTTCCATGCCGCCCGCGCCGACAAAACGCGTCACGCCTGGGGCCGCGATCATTGCCGCACCACCGATACCGAAGGTTTCGGTAATCGCGCTATCGCCCATATCCGGGTTGGCCTGCTCCTGAGAAAAGCCGGTGAAAAATAGCCCCTGCGGCGTATTGACCGGCGCGGTAAACCAACGGTCGCCCAGCCCGCTGACGCGGATACCGAACATATCGCCGTTGCGGGTCATCGCGGTAACGATACTGCCCGCACGAATTTGTGCCCCGCTATCCATCGCCGCTTTGCAGTAGGCCATCGCCAGGTTAAGGAAGAACTGATCGGTAATGGCAAGGAAGTCCATCACTTCAGCAATCTGCTGTTTGTCATGGTTGAGGCGCGCCAGATGCGGCGCCAGCGTGCGCATCAGCAGCGCGGAGGTAGCGATATTACGCTGGTGGAACTCATCGCCCATGGTGATGCCCTGCGCCATCATCGCGGTCAGGTCGATACCGCGATCCATCTGTTTCAGCGCCGCGCTCAGAACCGGCATCAGCACATCGCGCATCCAGCGCAGGCGCTGCTGAACATCTTCGCCGTAAGCGCCGAAACGCATCACCTTGCCAATCCCTTCATTCAGGTTGCAATACGCGCGGTTGCCCTCGGCGATGTTCTCCACCACCAGCATCGGCATATTTGGCGAAGTAATGCCGCCCATCGGCCCCACGGCGTTAACGTGGTGGCAGGGAATAAAGGTAATCTCGCCGCCTTCCAGCATCGCATGGGCCGTTTTTTCATCCTGCGCCCAGCCTTCGAATAAGCATGCGCCAATGCAGGCCCCCTTCATCGGGCCGGTCATCTCCTGCCAGCGCATCGGCGGCCCGGCGTGGAGCAACGTTTTGTTCTGATTCAGCGCCCCGATTAAAGAACCCGCCGGCTTCACATCCAGCCAGTGCGGACGTGCATTACGAATTCGTTCTATTACTGCGTCATTGGCCTGCGCCACTGATGTAAACATAGAGACCTCTTATTGCAAACGTTCTAATAAACGAGCCAGTTTCTTATTCCCCCCGGCGATCGGTGCCCACTGATAGTGGACAACCGGCGTTCCGGCGGACTGTAAATCGAGCGCGAAGCTGCGCAGGCCAGCGTTGATCACCGCCACGCCGTCCAGCAGGGTGGCGCGCGGGGCCAGTTCGGCCATTCGTTGCGGGCTAATCAGCGCGCTGGCGAGCAGGGTGGCTTCAGGAAGACTATCGACTACCACAATCCCCGCATCTTCAAGAGCGGCTATCTGGCGGGAACGACACTGCGGGTCGGTTTCGGTACCGGTCACCGTGGCGACGATATACAGCGGATGGCGCTCGTCTCTGACGGCCCACGCCCGCAGGCAGGCCTCCACCAGCGATTCGGCAGGGTCGGCGGTCGCACCGTAGCCAATCACCACGTCCAGCAGCAGCACGCCGACCTGCGTTTGCTCGCCCAGTTCGGCAATCAACTGGTTGCGCAGGGAGGGATCGATCATCGGATGCGGGCGGCCAACGGTGTAAAAATCATCGCCGAGGTCGACGATCTGGTGGCCCTGCGCATTGAGCATCATGCCCTGCGGATGATGTTCGTCAGGGGTGATGTCCAGCCGTTCAGCGAGCAGCCCGGCGGATTCCGCGGCCAGCGTGCCGCCAGTGTACAAACCGCGAATCTGTTTTCCCGCCACCGCGGTCAGGGTTTCCTGATGGCGCACCACTCGCGCCAGCAGGCAGGCCAGGCGTCCGGCCTCATCCAGCGTGCGGGCAAACCAGACGTTCTCATCGCGGGTAGCTTTCGGCGCATAGCCGAGAAACAGCGCCACCACCGGCTTGGCGCTGCGCTTCATGGCGCTAATCATCTTCTGGCGCACCGCCTCGGCGGGTGGCTTCGAGACAAAGGCCAGCACCTGGCTCTGCCCGTCCTGGGTCAGCATTTCCAGCGCCGTCTGTGCGCTGATGCCGCCCACTTCAGCGCTGAGGTCTCGTCCGCCGAGACCAATCGCATGGCTGATCCCTTCCCCGCCGAGGACAATTTGCGAGACCAGTTCCTGAATGCCGGTACCGGATGCGCCAATCACGCCGATATTGCCGTCCGGCGTGACGTTGGCGAAAGCCAGCGGGGTTCCGGCGATCATGGCGGTGCCGCAGTCCGGCCCCATCACCAGCAACCCTTTATCACGAGCACGTTTTTTGAGGGCGATTTCGTCCTCCAGCGTGACGTTGTCGGAGAAAATCATCACGTTTTTCTCACTGCTGAGCGCCTGGTGGGCTAACTCCGCAGCATACTCTCCGGCGACGGAAATCAAGGTCATATTGGCCTGCGGCAGCTTTTGCGTGGCACTTTGCCAGCGACGAACCACGCTGAGGCTTTGGCTTTGCCCACTCCCCTGCGCCAGCGCGGTTAACGCTTAATCCAGAAGGGCGACAATCATTTCCGTTACCGCCGTATCGGCGCAATCGGTGCGGATCGCCACGCAAATATCGTTCGGCGTCGCCGTGGCAAAATCGTCGTGCCAGAAACCGGTGGTTTCCAGCAGCGATTTATTGGCCGGTGTTCCCATCATGACCGAAACATCGTCGACATTTTCTGACTCACTCAGTTTTCTTGAAATAATCATTAAACTGACTGAATCCTGAAAACAGCCCTTTTTAATAAAGGCATGGATCATAATAACTCCCCAATAATTGCACCCATTGCAATTGAATGAGCATGGTTAATCTGCAATCAGGCTAGCGATATAAAATTATTGGTGGCGTGACCAATATCACATGGAAATTATTACACGATGCTTTCAAATAAACCCCTGGACATTAGTGTGTAATTTTCAATGAATAGATTAACCGGGTCCCTTCTGATAAACCGACGGTGATTATCAAATAAAATCTAACTAACTATTTTTACCCGTACAGATCACAATTTAAGTTTATTTTCCCCGTATTTTAGTCGTCAGTCAGGCTCTACACCGTCGTTAAAAGGAAGACAGATGAAAGTCAGTCGGGAAACACTTCATCAGCTTATTGCCAATAAGCTGAACACAGCAGGGCTTACTCATCATCACGCGGATATTATTGCCGACGTGCTGGTTTATGCCGATGCCAGGGGAATTCATTCGCACGGCGCGGTTCGCGTTGAATATTATGCGGAGCGTATTTCAAAAGGCGGAACCAATCGTAACCCCACCTTCACCTTTGAAAAGAGCGGCCCCTGCAGCGGGATTTTGCATGCCGATAACGCCGCCGGTCAGGTCGCCGCCAAAATGGGTATGGAACAGGCGATAGAAATCGCCCGGGAAAACGGCGTGGCCGTGGTTGGCATTCGGCGCATGGGGCATAGCGGCGCGATCTCTTACTTCGCACAGCAGGCGGCCCGCGCCGGGTTTATTGGGCTTTCGCTGTGTCAGTCAGACCCGATGGTGGTCCCTTTTGGCGGTGCGGAAATCTATTACGGCACCAATCCGCTAGCCTTTGCCGCACCCGGCGAGGGCGACGATATTATCACCTTCGATATGGCCACTACCGTGCAGGCCTGGGGGAAAATTCTCGACGCCCGCTCGCGTCATGAAACCATCCCCGATAGCTGGGCGGTGGATAAAAACGGCGCGCCGACCAGCGACCCGTTTGCCGTTCACGCCCTGCTGCCGGCTGCGGGACCGAAAGGCTACGGCCTGATGATGATGATCGATGTGCTCTCCGGCATTTTGCTCAACCTTCCCTTTGGCCGTCAGGTCAGCTCAATGTATGACAACCTGAGCCAGGGACGCGAACTCGGCCAGCTGCATATCGTTATCAACCCGGAATTTTTCTCCTCCAGCGCGTTATTCCGCCAGCATATCAGCGACACCATGCGCGAATTAAACGCCATTACGCCAGCCCCCGGATTTAACCAGGTTTATTACCCGGGGCAGAACCTGGATATCAACGAGAAAAACAGCGCCGTCGACGGTATCGATATCGTTGATGAGATTTATGACTATCTGGTTTCGGACGCTTTATATAACCGCTCTTATGAAACCAATTCCCCTTTTGCTCAATAAATTAAGATACAGGAGTTGCGTATGGCTAATTATTTTCGACAGGCAATTGAAGAGACGTTGCCGTGGCTTTCCTCTTTCGGCGCTGACCCAACCGGGGGCATAACCCGCCTGCTCTACTCGCCGGAATGGCTACAGGCACAGCAGGCGTTCAAACAAAAGATGAGCGAAAGCGGGCTGGAGACGCGCTTTGATGAGGTCGGCAACTTGTATGGCCGCCTGCCCGGTACGCGCTTTCCCGACGAAGTTATCCTTAGCGGCTCGCATATTGATAGCGTGGTCAACGGCGGTAATCTTGACGGCCAGTTCGGCGCGCTGGCGGCGTGGCTGGCGGTACGTTGGCTGAAAGAGACCTACGGCGCGCCGCTGCGTACCGTCGAAGTGCTGGCGTTAGCGGAAGAAGAAGGCAGCCGCTTCCCTTATGTGTTCTGGGGCAGCAAAAATATCGTCGGCATCGCCAACCCAGCGGACGTTCGCGATATCAAAGATACCAAAGGCGTGGCTTTTGTTGATGCCATGAAGCAATGCGGTTTCACGCTACCCGCCGCGCCGCTGGCCCCGCGCCGCGATATTAAGGCCTTCGTTGAACTGCATATCGAACAGGGCCGCGTACTGGAAACCAACAAGCAGTCCATCGGCGTGGTCAACGCCATCGTCGGACAGCGCCGTTACACCATCACCCTTAACGGCGAATCCAACCATGCGGGCACCACCCCAATGGGCTACCGCCGCGATACCATCCACGCCTTCAGCCGCATCTGCTGTGAATCTATCGCCAAGGCAAAAGCCCACGGCGACCCGCTGGTTCTGACCTTCGGTAAGGTCGACCCGCAGCCGAACACCGTCAACGTGGTACCGGGTAAAACGGTCTTTACCATGGACTGCCGCCATACCGATGCGTTTGAATTAACGGCATTTACCGAAGTGATCGAAGCCGATATGCGGCGGATCTGTCAGGAAATGGAGATCGGCATCGAGATCGATCTGTGGATGGATGAAGCCCCGGTACCGATGGACAAAGCGCTGGTCACCCAGCTCACCGCGCTTTGCGAAAAAGAGAAGGTTAATTTCCGCGTGATGCACAGCGGCGCGGGGCATGACGCGCAAATTTTCGCCCCCTGCTTCCCGACCTGCATGATCTTTATGCCGAGCATAAAGGGTATTAGCCATAACCCGGCGGAAAGCACGCATATCGACGATCTGGCGGAAGGCGTGAATACCCTCGCATTAATGTTGCATCAACTGGCCTGGACTGAATAAGGAAAAAATAATGGGATATTTAAATAATGTAGTGGGTTATCGCGACGATTTACTGGCCAGCCGTTCCATCGTGCGCCACGGTAATTACGCGCTGCTGACGCCGGATGGCCTGGTCAAAAATATTATTCCGGGATTTGATAACTGCGATGTGACGATTCTGTCGACGCCGAAATTAGGCGCAACCTTTGTTGATTATCTGGTCACGCTGCATGACAACGGCGGTAATCAGAGCGGCTTTGGCGGCAAAGGAATTGAAACCTTCCTGTATGTGATTCAGGGTGAAATCACCGCCCAGGCGCAAGGCAAAACTCTCCCGCTGACCGAGGGCGGCTATTTGTATTGCCCACCGGGCGAGAAAGTGACGTTCGTTAATAACTATGCAGGCGACAGCCAGCTATTCCTTTACAAGCGCCGCTATATTCCGGTTGAAAATCATGCGCCTTATCTGGTCACTGGTAACGTCAGCCAGCTTGAGCGGATTCATTATGAAGGGATGGAAGACGTTATTCTGATCGATTTCCTGCCGAAAGAGCTGGGTTTCGATATGAATATGCACATTCTCTCTTTCGAACCGGGTGCCAGCCACGGTTATATCGAAACCCACGTGCAGGAGCACGGTGCTTATATTCTTTCCGGCCAGGGCGTTTATAACCTCGACAACAACTGGGTACCGGTGAAAAAAGGCGATTATATCTTTATGGGCGCTTATTCACTGCAGGCGGGATATGGCGTCGGGCGCGAGGCGTTTAGCTATATCTACTCGAAAGATTGCCATCGCGACGTTGAGATCTGATGTATTGCCCGGCGGCGCTTCGCTTGCGTGGGCCTACGGGTAAATCTCGTCGCTTTCCCAGGCCGGGTAAGGCGTCAGCCGCCACCCGGCGAAAGGCAGGCGCAATAGCAAAGACGGATTTGTTACCCATCTCATAAAATTTTTTTTGTTTAGCTATGTTGGATTTTGCCACGGTGAGAACCGTGGCATTTTTTGTTCAGGCGGGAATGTTCTGGCCAAGCCTGATCGCACAGGCAATATTGCGCGCGCTGGCGTAAAGGTTCTGCTCTCCGCAATCCAATACTTCATCCAGCGGCGCGAGCGCGGGCAAAATGCTGAATACCGCATCAATACCGTGCTGGTGAACCGCTTCGACGCCATCGCCCAACACGCCCGCAATACCGATAACCGGGATACCGTGCTTTTTGGCAATCCGCGCCACGCCAATCGGTGCTTTACCGCCAACGGTCTGCGAATCAATCCGCCCCTCACCGGTAATCACCAGATCCGCATCGCGCAGCGCCTCCTCCAGATGAACGGCTTCAATGACGATATCGATGCCCGGCTTCAGCGCCGCGTTGAGGAACACGCAGGCCGCCACGCCCATCCCCCCGGCCGCGCCGCCGCCGACAATCGTCGTCACATCCTGACCGGTTGCCTCCAGCAGCACCTGAGCATAGTTTTCTAATCCGCGCTCAAGGGCTTCGACCATTCGTGCGCAGGCTCCCTTCTGCGGCCCAAACACCGCCGCCGCGCCGCGTGTGCCAAGCAGCGGGTTATCAACATCGCAAGCGACGTCGATCCGGCATTCGCTAAGGCGCGGGTCAAGATCGCGCAAATCTATCTGCACCAGCCGCTCTAATGCGCCACCGCCGAGTCCGACGCTCTCACCGATGTTATCAAGGAAGCGTGCACCCAGCGCCTGGGCCATCCCCATTCCGCCGTCAACCGTGGCGCTGCCGCCAATACCGAGGATAATATGGCGAACCCCGGCGTCCAGCGCGTGGCGAATCAACTCCCCGGTGCCGTAACTGGTGGCCCGCATAGGGTTACGCTCCCCGACCGGGACCAGCATCAGCCCGCTGGCTGCCGCCATTTCAATAAATGCGGTTTGACCGTCACCGCTCAGGCCATAGAAGGCTCCAACAAAATCCCCCATCGGCCCCATCACCGGCAGCATCACCATTTTGCCCTCGGTGGCCTCAACCATCGCCTCAACCGTTCCCTCGCCGCCGTCGGCAATCGGCAGGCAGACGTACTCCGCCTGCGGAAAAATAGAGACAAAACCCGCTTTAATCGCCTGGGCGCAGCGGCTGGCGCTGACGCTTTCTTTGAAAGAGTCCGGTGCAATAATAATTTTCATGGTTCATCCTTTATTGATGTCATCATTTAATACGATCCCAGGGAATGAGATTTTCCATAACCACCGCCAGCAGCACGCCAATTAATAAGCCGTTACCCAATAGAGGGCGGATAGTCAGAGGCAGCGTCTGGAGATAGACCGGCGGAAGACCCATTAAAAAAATGCCGACAAATAGCGGCAGAGCCAGCCGGTAGATATTTCGTGCAGTGAAGGTAATTTGCTTGCTGAAAGATAAACTGGAATATAACAACGGCAGATAAGAGACCAGCATCACCGCGCTGCTAATTGGCAGCGGCAGGGTGGTAAAAAAATGGGTCAGCGGCGTAAATAACCCAACCAGCAGACAGCACAGGCAGCCGATAATAAACGGCTGGCGCGAGGTTTCTCCGGTTTGGGTTAATAAACCAATTGATGAGACAAACGGCGAAAACGGCACCACGCTGAGCGGCACCGTAATGAGCGTCATCAATCCGGAAATAATAAAACTACGTCGATAGCGGGTATTGCTGGCTCCCTGTTCAGGGTAAAAAACGTCGGTGCCACGGATGGCCCCGTAGGTGTTGGTAATATTCACCAGCCCCGCCAACAATGCCGTCAGAATAATACCGGGACGTAATTCGCCGCCGTAGCCCAGAGGAAACCATTGCCAATGAATCGGGCCGGATGCCGCCGTGGCGGGCGGAGTACGGAACAGCAGATACCAGCCTGCCCATCCCACCAGCGTCCCCACCAGCAAGGCGTAGCGGGCAATGCCGTCCGGGAGGAAAATAATCATCCCCAGCACCAGGGTCATCACCGCCAACGCGAGGCCGAATGGTGCCAGTTGAATCGCCACGTTGGCCTGCGTCGAGCTAAAAGGCAGCCCGAGCATGCCTTTGAAAAAGATAGTCGTGAGCTGCGCGCCGAGCAGCAGCATAAAAAAGACCATTACCGTCGGGCTGAAGAGTTTAGCCAGGCGATGGCCGATGCCGCTGACGCCAATGATGATAGTTAACACAGCTGAAAGAAATATGCCGACCGCGAGGCTGGTCGCAATGCTGTCGAACGGGGTGCCGCGCGCGGCTTCGCCGACGGTAACGGTGAGGATCGTGCTCCACCAGAGTCCCGTCGGGCCCTCCATAATGGCGCGCCGGTGACCTGATATCGCCTGCGCCAGGCAGGCCAGACCGGTGGTGATAAAACCATATTGGGTGAGCGTAATCAGCGCGCTGGCCGGAAGCTGAAAAGCGGATTGTAATGTCGGCGGTACCACAACGGTGTTGCAGAAAATAAAGAAGAACCATTGAAATCCCGCCAGGGTGTTTCGTTTAGTTAGCGGAAATACCACCATGATGAAATCCTGAAAAAGCGCCTGCCGTTAAACAGGCGCTAAATATAGAATGGGGCGAGGAACGGTCCCCTCTCCCCTTTTGGGGAGAGGGTTAGGGTGAGGGGAAATATGCCCACAAATGCCCTCACCCCGGCCCTCTCCCAAAGGGAGAGGGAGAAAACCATCCCCAGCTGTTTATTCGTCCATTACTGCTGATGCTTAAGGATAAATTTCCCTTTCGGCGCATGCGGGAAGCCCTGCTCGATGTCATAAATCACATCGCCGCGCAGGATGGTTTTAGTGATACGCGCGCCAATCTTACGCCCCACGTACGGGCTAACTTTATGGCGATATTCAAGGTCTTCCGTCTGCAGGACGTAGCTGCTGTTCGGCTGGATAAACACCAGGTCGGCATCTTTGCCCGGAGCAATACGACCTTTATGCTTAAGGCCGAAAATATCGGCAGCGTTAGTCGCCATCAGGCGAGCAAACTGCGGCAGAGGCATGCCGCGCTTCTGCACCGCTTCGTCGAACATCACGTCCATGCAGCTTTGCAGACCGGCAATCCCGCCCCAGGCCTGCATGATGTTGCCAGCCTTCATTTCCGGCGGGCACGGAGAGTGGTCGGAGACCAGGCAGTCGATTTCGCCGTTGAACAGCTTCTCCCACAGACCTTTCTGGTTTTCCGCATCGCGAATCGGCGGAGAGCACTTCGTCAGGGTGCCAATCTCTTCGAACTGATCGGTATCCAGTACAAAGTAGTGTGGGCAGGATTCACAGGTGACGTCCTGGCCTTCCTGACGGGCGCGCGTCACTTCGGCAACCCCTTCCGGGCTGCTAACGTGGCACACGTGCAGGCGGCAACCGGCGACTTTCGCCAGGTACAGAATGCGGCGAATAGCTTCTACTTCAGTAAATACCGGACGCGACGCGACGTAATCATGGGCAGTCACGCGGCCTTCCCTTTTCGCCTCTTCGCCCAGTTCATCGCAGATCAGCGCGTTTTCGCAGTGCACCAGCACGGTTTGCTTCATCTCGGCCAGCTTTTGCACGCCTTTGAAGAACTGCCAGTCGTTAACATCGCGGAAATCATTATCGATTCCACGGTCACCGCAGGTGGCAACGAAGCATTTGAAGCCGACCACACCCACTTCATCCAGCTCGTGCAGACGATCCAGATTGTAGGAAACCAGGCCGCCAAGCTGCGCGGCGTCAATGGTCAGCTTGCCCTTCGCGGCGTCAAATTTCAGCTCGATAGTTTCACGATCGACGGTAGCTGGCAGCTGGTTCAACGGCATTTCAATCATCGTGGTGATGCCGCCTTTTGCCGCCGCGCGAGTGCCGGTCTCGTAACCTTCCCAATGGGTACGGCCCGGTTCAGAAATATGCGTATGCGCATCGACCATCCCCGGCGAAACGATCAGGCCCGAAGCATCCATCACCTGCTTTGCTTCGCCAAGGTTTTCACCGATAGCAGCGATTTTGCCGTCGGTAACCGCGATATCCACCACCCGAGATTCGTTTTCCAGAATAACGGTGCCGTTTTTAATGATTAAATCAAAAGACATATAAAACTCCTTGTATGTGTACAGACGAGTAACCCGCCATACTTCTGCTTGCATCCACGCAGGTTGCAATACGAATGGCTTTGGGTATTAATTCTTCATCCATGAAATAAATCTTCCTGGCAATAATAAAATCAGTTAGCCACACCCGGGCGAGAAATATTATTCGGCAGCGTCCGTTTTTTCAGTAATGAGTACGCCGCAAAGGCGACAATAACGCCAACAAACCATGACACTCGTGAGAATGGCTCCAGTAGCGGAATAAACTTCCCACCCAGCGACAAAATAACCGCCACAATCGTGACAATAAATGCAGTAACGTTAAAGCCATTATCAAAATATTTATAATCACCGGGCGCAGTATACAGCTCATCAAGATTAATTTGCCCGCGCATCACGACAAAATAGTGCGCCATCATCACCCCAATAACCGGGCCAAGCATGCCGCCGATAATATCAAGGAAGAGATAAATGCTGTCCTGGTTTTCCATTAATTTCCATGGACAGATCAGCAGACTAATAATACTGGCGATGAGCACGCCGTTTTTATACGTCAGTTTACTTGGGGCAATCGCCGCGATTTGATAACCCGCCGGAATAATATTACCGGTGGCGTTGGTCGAAATCGTGGTCATTAATATCACCAGTACCGCAAAGAATGAGGCAAACAGGCTGTCCCATTTCTGCACAATATCCAACACGTTCCAGGTATCCATGCCGTAATGGATACTGGCTCCGGCGATAATGCACACCCCGGCGACTGCAAACAGAATATAAGCCACCACTAAGCCAAGCGTTTGGCCAAGAGCCTGATCGCGAAACGAGCGCGCGTTCTGGGTAAAGTCCGATGCGCTCACCGCAGGGGCCGCCCATACGGCGACGACCGCGTTAATCACCACCAGGAACAAGAAGCCAGTATGTTCCGCTTTTGCCACTCCGGTCGGCAGGTAGTCGAGGATCGGACCGATCCCTACCAACGAGATAGCCCAGATTGCCATGCCGCCGAAGACAATATAGATACAGGGATTCAGTATCGCGGTGAATTTATTGAGAACTTTTCCGCCACCAAAACCAATACCAACGTTAATCAACCAGAAAACCAGAAAGGCGATCAGCCCCGGTAGCGACAGCCCCAGCAGCTTGAAATCACCGCCGAGCGTCAGAAACGACGGCCACAGTTTTCCTAATAAGATCAGAAAGGCCAGCGATCCTGCGTAGCATTGCAAGCCAAACCACATAATCGCCGCAATGCCGCCTCTGAGCAGTCCGGGTAATAATGCCCCGCGCACGCCATAAGAGGCTCTTAATATCATGGCAAACGGTACGCCATATTTACTCCCGGCGGCACCATTAAACACCATCACCAGCGCAATAATAAATGCACTTAATATTATCGCCATCATAATACTAAACGTTGACAGACCAAGAATAAAAAACCCGCCAACCATCACATAATTAGGTACGTTGTGTACGGAGCCCATCCATAAAGTAAAGTAGTTAAATGTTTTCCAGTTACGCTGCGATTCTACTTTTGGTAATAGATCGTCGCTGTAACCTCTGGCTTTATATAGATCTTGTGTTTGTTCCATAATTCCCTCTTAATACGCATCGGATTACGTTTGTAAATAGGTTTAGCTATGTGGAACAAAAAACTTATTATTATGATTATTATTTTTATTATACTGGGATTGTCTTAGGCTGTATTTTGTTCTTACGCAAAGTAATCAGCGCAAACACTAATGTTCCGGTGATAACTAACCCGGCAGACATCACAAAACTAATTTCTTTTGATCCAGTCAGGTCGGAAATAAAACCGGTGAGCGTCGGTGCAACCACTGCTGAGCTCATACCAAAGAAATTAAATAAGCTGAAGGCGCGACCTAATGTTTTCGCTGACGCCTGTTCGGAGACAAACGAGATCAGAATCGGGTCAACGGCCATTTTGCCCAGTAGGCCGTAAAGCACCAGGCTAATCATCAGCATGGTGGTATTCGGTGACAGAACGGTAAACATCAGCATCGCGGCGGCGACGATCTCCAGCCCGAGGATCACTTTGACTTTACTGTCGCGGAATTTATCCGAGAGATGACTAAAGAACAGCGCGCCCGGAACCCCGACCACCGCCACCAGCGCTGAAGCAAGACCAATGGCGCCGCCGTCAAACCCGCGTTCGGTTTGCAGATAAGAAGGCAGCCAGGTGACGATCAGATAATAGCCGTAGCAGGTGCAAAAATAGAGAAAGTAGACGCTGCATAGCAGCGGGGAAAACAGCGGTGCTGATTTATCCTCAACGGGTGCTGACGCCACGGCGCTATTTTTATTGACCTCTGCGGCTGGCTCTTTCAGCTTGCGACGAATCACCAGGGTAAAGACGCAGAGCATCATCACCAGAATCGCGGCGACAATAAACAACACGTTTTGCCAGGCCATATGCATACTTTTGACCAGGATGCTCGAGCCAATCAGGCCAATCCCCATCCCAATGGCGGAGCCGCTGTTGATGATGGCGTTAGCCAGCGCCCGGCGTTCCTGCGGTACGTTAGCTGACGACAGCGAATAGGCAGAGCTAAAGAAGGAAGCGCAGCCCGCACCGGCCAGCAACGAACCTATATAAATTAGCGTCAGATTTCCTGCATTAGCGATGCTCAGCGTGCCGATAATGAACAGTGAGAAACCACACATCAGCATAATTTTCTGGCCCAGCTTATCAACCAGAATTCCACAGGGAATTTGCATTCCGCAGTAGGCAAGAAAATAGAAGCTGGCAATTGCGCCAATTTCAGCATTGCTGACGTTGCCCAGCGAGGCCTGAATTTCAGGGTAAATAGGCGTTAATACGGTTCGGTAAATCCATATCGCCACCCAACCCAGACTCATTACCACGACTATTTTCTTCCAATAGTCGATACCCGTTTTATTGTTAGTATCCATAAACTCACCACAGAGGTTTAGAAATGCTGCCTGAACCGGCAGCATTTTCTTATTAAGATATTTTATGATTTGCCATTAATTCCAGGGCCTGAACTAAAGACGAGTGATCTAATTCACTGCCACCGTTTGCGGCACAGGTGTTAAATAGCTCCTGACAGGTTGCGGTATTCGGTAAATTAATCGCCAGCGCTTTCGCACTTTGCAGTGCAAGATTAAGGTCCTTCTGGTGCAGCGAAATTTTAAAGCCCGGATTAAACGTCCGGTTCAGCATTCTTTCGCCATGCACTTCCAGAATGCGCGAAGACGCGAAGCCGCCCATCAGCGCCTGACGTACGCGAGCGGGATCGGCACCGGCTTTCGAAGCAAAAACCAGCGCTTCAGAGACCGCTTCGATATTCAGCGCCACGATAATCTGATTGGCGACTTTACAGGTTTGCCCGTCGCCATTGCCGCCGACGAGGGTGATATTTTTCCCCAAAATATCGAACAGCGGCTTCACGCGATTAAACACGCTTTCTTCACCGCCAACCATAATCGAGAGCGTGCCTTCGCGCGCGCCGATTTCGCCGCCGGAAACCGGCGCATCCAGATAATCCGCGCCTAAATCCCGAATCTGCTGGGCAAAGCGCTTGGTTTCAATCGGCGAGATAGAGCTCATATCAACAAGCGTTTTTCCCTTCAGCGCCGCTTTGGCGCAGCCGTGTTCACCAAACAGCACTTCGGCAACCTGCGGGGTATCCGGGACCATAATAAAAATAATCTCAGATTGCTCCGCGACCTGCTCTGCGGTGGCCAGATGCTGTGCGCCCTGCAAAAGCAGCTCGTCGGCAACCGGGCCAATGGTGGTGACATGCAGAGCGTGGCCTGCTTTAGCGAGGCGAATCGCCATCGGGGTGCCCATAATACCCAGACCAATAAATCCCAGTTTCATAAGTGTCCTCTTAGAATTTCTGTTTCGATTTATTTGGGCAATAGTTATCCCTTCCTGGAAATGGAATAATAAATACTGCCCAACGATATATACCCTAAATAATTCGAGTTGCATGAAGGCGGCAAGAGAGCGAATCCCCTGGAGCTTACAGAAGTAAGTGACTGGGGTGAGTGAATGCAGCCGACGCACAAGCAACTTGAAGTATGACGGGTAAATTAAGAATTAACGGTAGTGATTAAACCATGTCAGACCTGCTTCAGTGGTGCTCAACGGTTTATATTCACAGCCAACCCAGCCGTCATAACTTGATTTATCGATAAATTTAAAAAGATAATCATAATTAATTTCACCGGTTCCCGGCTCGCCGCGGTTTGGGTTATCGGCAATCTGTAAATGGCCAATACGATTGGCATAAGTTTGCATCGTATGGGTTAATTCCCCTTCCATGCGCTGCATATGGTAAATATCGTACTGGATTTTCAGATTATCGCTGCCCACTTCATCAATCAGCGCCAGCGCCTGATGAGTCGTATTCAAATAAAAACCCGGCATATCGAAATAATTAATCGGCTCAATCAGCAGAAGGATGCCTTCCTGGGCCAGCGCAGCGGCGGCAAAGCGTAAATTCGCCACCAGCGTCGCGCGAATGTGCTCTTCGCGATAGCCCATCGGCGTTTTACCGACCAGACAGTTGATTTTGCGATTGCCCAGCGCTTTGGCGTAGCGGATAGCGGCATCAACGCCTTCGCGAAATTCCGCTTCGCGGCCGGGAATACAGGCAATGCCGCGCTCCCCTGCCGCCCAGTCGCCAGCGGGTAGGTTATGTAAGGTATGCTCCAGCTGGTTGTCGCTCAGCTTTTGCTTTAATACCTCGGGCGCATAGTCATACGGGAACATAAATTCAACGGCGCGAAAACCGCAGGCTGCCGCTTTCTCAAAGCGGTCCAAAAAATCATATTCCAGAAATAACATTGATAGGTTGGCAGAAAAGCGCAACATAGGTTCACCTCATTTATTCATATTTCATAAAGCAGGTTTCGGTCGGCGCATCGATGGCGCTGTCGGCAACGTCTTCGAATTCCATGACGTTATCCAGCTCGCTGCCCATCGAGATATTGGTGACGCGCTCAAGGATCACTTCCACGACTACCGGGACGCGATACTCTTTCATCCACGCTTTCGCCTGTTCAAATGCTGGCGCAATGTCTTCAGGTTTGATGACGCGGATCGCTTTACAACCGAGGCCTTCAGCGACCTTCACGTGGTCAACGCCATAACCGTTGACTTCGCTGGAATTAATATTTTCAAACGCCAGTTGGACGCAGTAATCCATGTCAAACGCGCGCTGCGACTGACGAATTAAGCCCAGGTAGGCGTTGTTCACCAGCACGTGAACGTAAGGGATATTGAACTGCGCACCTACCGCCAGCTCTTCAATCATGAACTGGAAGTCGAAGTCGCCGGAGATCGCCACTACGTTGCGTTCAGGATCGGCGGCACACACGCCCAATGCGGCAGGAAGCGTCCAGCCCAGCGGCCCCGCCTGACCACAGTTGATCCAGTGGCGGTCTTTAAATACGTGCAGCATCTGCGCGGCAGCGATTTGCGACAAACCGATAGTGGTGACGTAACACACGTCGCGGCCAAAGGATTTGTTCATCTCTTCGTAGACGCGCTGCGGTTTAACCGGCACGTTATCGAAGTGCGTTTTACGCAGCAGCGTACGTTTGCGTTGCTGGCACTCATCTACCCAGCTCTCACGGCGCGGCAGGCGGCCCTCTTTTTGCATCTGCTGCGCGATTTCCACCAGTTGGGTTAACGCGGCTTTCGCATCGGAGACAATGCCTAAATCCGGGCACAATACACGGCCAATCTGCGTGGGTTCGATATCAATGTGGATGATTTTGCGCCCTGCGGTGTACTTCTCTACCGAACCGGTATGACGGTTAGCAAAGCGGTTGCCGATACCAAACACCAGGTCGGAGGCCAACAGCGTGGCGTTACCGTAGCGATGCGCAGTCTGTAAACCAACCATTCCCGCCATCAGCTCGTGGTCGTCCGGGATACAGCCCCAGCCCATCAGCGTCGGGATCACCGGTACATGGGTGATTTCCGCAAATTGCTGCAACAGCGCCGCGGCGTCGGCGTTAATCACCCCGCCACCGGCGACAATCACCGGGCGCTCCGCCATCAGTAACATCGCCAGCGCACGTTCAATTTGTGGACGCGTGGCGACAGGTTTATAAGCCGGGAGCGGCGAATACAGCTCAGGATCGAACTCGATTTCCGCCACCTGGACATCATAAGGCAGGTCGATCAGCACCGGACCCGGTCTGCCGGAACGCATCAGGTGGAAAGCCTGCTGCAGCACGCCCGGCACCAGCGCCGCTTCACGTACGGTCACCGCCATCTTGGTGACCGGCTTGGCGATAGATTCAATATCCACCGCCTGGAAATCCTCTTTATGCAGACGAGCGCGCGGTGCCTGACCGGTAATGCACAGAATGGGAATGGAATCGGCGGAGGCAGAGTAAAGAGCGGTAATCATATCCGTACCCGCCGGGCCGGATGTTCCCAGGCATACGCCGATGTTACCGGCAGTGGCGCGCGTATAGCCTTCCGCCATATGCGACGCGCCCTCTACGTGGCGGGCCAGGATATGACGAATACCGCCGTGCTTGCGCATCGCTGAGTAGAAAGGGTTAATGGCCGCGCCAGGCACGCCAAATGCGGTGTTAACCCCTTCTTTTTCAAGTATATACATTGCCGCGTCGACGGCTCTCATTGTTGCCATTTTCACTACCTCACTATGTTGGAAAAATTTTCCAAATTTGAATACAACCAAAAAAGTCCCGCTCCTGCGAGCGGGTCGAATCTGCTATCAATCCGCCTGAGTTTTAAGACCCAACGCCGTACTGATATTCCTTGCGGTCTCCCTCACCAGCTCTCCCTGGCTGACAAAGCGGTCCGCAGTGAGTCTGGAAGCGGGCCCGGAAATCGAAATGGCCGCCACTACGCTCCCCACATCATCGTAAACCGCTGAAGCAATACAGTTTAATCCTGTCACGTGCTCCTCCTGGTCGATGCAGTAGCCGCTGACTTTTGCCTCATCCAGATTGCGCTGTAGCGCGGGTAAATCGACAATGGTCGTCGGCGTAAATTGCTGCAACCCGGTCTTCACGATGACATCTATCAGCTCTTCTGCTGACAGCGGATACAGCAGCGCTTTCCCCGCCCCCGACGCGTGCAGCGGCAATCGACTTCCCAGCGGAGCGCACATCCTGACCATCGATTTGCACTCCTGCTGACCAATCAACACCGCTTCGTTACCGTTGCGAATGGCCACGTTGACCGTCTCGCCCGACATCAGCATCAATCGGCGCATAAACGGCCCGCCTACTGATAAAACATCCCGGTTATGGATATACGCCGAGCCGATGTTAAATGCGCCAAGACCGATGTGCCACCAGCCTAACTGACTGTCCTGATACACAAAATCTGCGCCTTCCAGCACCTTCAGCAGGCGAAAGGTGGTCGATAACGGTAAGTCCAGATTCAGGGAAATATCGCTAACCGACGAACTGCCGCCGCTCTTTTCAAGGTATTGCAGTATCGCGATCCCTCTCTCCAGCGCCTGTGCGCCTTTTTGCGCGGTCGGCTCCTGCTGGCCCGGCCTTCCGCGCCTTCTAACTTCTGTCATACCTCGATTATCTCCGGCTCAAAACCTGAGCATAAATAGTGTGTAAGCGCCCACATGTTATGCAAGATAATCGGTAGCGTCACGTGCAACCTCACGCAAAGCTCAACTCCACGGTCGGGATCTCCACGACATCACAGTTATCTTTTCCACCGCGATCGACAGTTAAAAAATCAGTTTCGGTTTGCCAGGCAAACAGTGGGTGATGCCAGACATTGCGGTGATAATTGACGCCCTGACAGCCGTTAGAGATAAAGGCCCGCAGGGTGTTCATATCCGGCTCATCGCCCCCCGCCGCGACCACCACGACAAAGGCTTCGCCATTCATAGGCATAAACGCCTGGGTGCCTAACGGATGGCGTTCCAGTTCGGTCACCACAATCGGCAGCACCGCTGGCTGGGCGCGATTAATGCTGATCAGCGTCCGATCCTGCTGGAGCGTCTCGACCTTCGCCAGATCGTGAAAGCGCTGCACTTTGCCATCATTAATATGGAAAAAATCTTGTCCTTGCGTTTCGATAACATCTCCATAGAGGCGGAATGCTTCGCGCGTCAGCGGCAATACTTCAAGCTTCATTGCATTTTCCTTAGTCATTAAAAACTGTTCTACCGTCTTACACATCGCGGGTAATGTCAGTAGCGGTCAATCCAGAGTCATCTAAAAGTGACATCAACTATAAGTTGGAATAATTTTCCAAAACCTGATTTAAGCCACATTATTGAAAAGGATATTATGAAAAAATACTTAAAAATCAGGGGTGAATTATTAAATAACGAGGAAATTGGCGATGCTAGATCCCGAAACACTGCGCACATTTGTGAGCGTCGCGGAGACCGGCAGCTTCTCCAGAGCAGCGGAAAAACTGTACAAAACCACCGCCACCATCAGCTATCGCATTAAGCTGCTGGAAGATAACACCGGCGTGGCGCTCTTTAGTCGTACCACCCGCAGCGTCCTGCTAACCCCGGCGGGAATGCATCTGCTGGCGCAGGCCAGAGAGTGGCTGGGCTGGATTGACAGCATGCCCGGAGAACTGCAGCAGATTAACGACGGCGTTGAGCGTCAGGTCAATATTGTCGTCAACAACCTGATGTACGACCCCAGCGCGATTGCGCGGCTGCTCTCCTGGCTCACTCAACGCTACCCCTTTACGCAATTTCACTTTTCACGCCAAATTTATATGGGCGTCTGGGATACGCTTCTGCACGATGACTTTTCGCTGGCGATTGGCGTAACCGGCACCGAACCCTTATCGGAAAACATTGCGGTTAATCCGCTGGGCGAAGTGACCTGGCTGTTTGTGATGTCGCCGCATCACCCCTTAAGCCAGCAAGCCGATCCGCTATCGGAAGCCCAGCTGCGTCGCTATCCGGCGGTGAATATTGAGGACAGCGCCCGCCGGTTGACCAAGCGCGTCGCCTGGCGTCTGCCGGGGCAAAAAGAGATTATCGTTCCGGATATTGAAACCAAAGTCGCGGCGCATATCGCAGGCGTCGGTATTGGTTTTTTACCCGAGCCGCTGTGCCAGCCGCTTATCGCCCGCGGCGAGCTTATTGCCCGGCAAATTCCGGCCATGCGCCCGCCTTCGCCTCTCAGCCTCGCCTGGCGCAAAGATCATCCCGGCAAAGCGGTGCAGGATATCGCCTCGCTGTTCAGCCATTCCGCCCCGGAAATTCAGGGATTCCTGACGCTATTCAGCGATACACCGTGAAAAATCAATCCAGCATTCCGCTCACCGCGTACAATAGACGGATTATCGCGTCGAGCGACGCGTCAGGATTGATTAACGGTTTGGATGATGGAATTAGTACCACAGAATATTCGACAGATTCTTGCCAGCGATACGCAGCTGATTGACGTGCGCGCCCCCATTGAGTTCAGGCAAAGCGCAATGCCTGCGGCAGTCAATTTGCCACTAATGAACGATGACGAACGCGCCGCCGTCGGCACCTGCTACAAGCGCCAGGGCGCGGAAGCCGCGCTCGCACTGGGCCACCAGCTGGTGAACGGCGAGGTTCGCGCCAGCCGCCTTGCCGCATGGAAAGAGGCCTGCGCGCGCCATCCCGATGGCTATCTGTGCTGTGCCCGCGGCGGCCAGCGTTCGCATATCGTGCAGCAGTGGCTGAAAGAAGCGGGCGTTGATTACCCGCTGATCGTTGGCGGTTATAAAGCACTGCGCCAGGCGGCTATTCAGCTCACCGAAGAGCTGGTGCAGCGCCCTATCGTGCTAATCGGCGGCTGTACCGGTAACGGAAAAACCCAGCTGGTCTGCGCCCAACCTGACGGTATCGATCTCGAGGGCCTCGCTCATCATCGCGGCTCTTCGTTTGGCCGGACTTTGCAGGAGCAGCATCAGCAGGCCACCTTTGAAAATCACCTGGCGGTGGCGATGCTTAAAAAGTCCGCGCAGCAGACGTGCTGGGTGCTGGAAGATGAAGGGCATATGATTGGCGCGAATCATCTGCCGGAGTGTATGCGTCTGCGTATGGCGCAGTCGCCGCTGGCGGTGGTGGAGGACCCGTTTGAGATCCGTCTTGAGCGGCTGCGCGAGGAGTATTTCACGCGGATGCATCGTGAGTTTATTGACGCATATGGCGAGGAACCTGGGTGGCAAGAGTACAGCGAATATCTGCATCATGGTCTGTTCGCCATTCGCCGCCGCCTGGGGTTACAGCGTTTTGCCCAGCTCACCGCTCTGCTTAATGAGGCGCTGGCTGAGCAGCAGCATACCGGCAGCACCGATGTCCATTTTGGCTGGCTGGTTCCCTTGCTGAACGAGTATTACGATCCAATGTACCGCTATCAGCTCGGGAAAAAGGCGGAGAAGATTATCTTTCGCGGCAGCTGGCAGGAAGTCGCCGCCTGGTTAAAAAGTGCAGAAGAATGATCTCCTATCTCTTTTGAGGAGAGGATGATGGTGAGGGGGGGAAAGTCTCCCAATGCCCTCACCCCGACCCTCTCCCACAGGGAGAGGGAGAAAACCAGCTCGCCGTCTGGCTAAAAAGTGCAGAGGAGTGATCCCCTCTCCCTTTTGGGGAGAGAGTTAGGGTGAGGGGGAAAAGTCCCCCAATGCCCTCACCCCGGCCCTCTCCCACAGGGAGAGGGAGAAAACCAGCTCGCTGCCTGGCTAAAAAGTGCAGAGGAGTGATCCCCTCTCCCTTTTGGGGAGAGGGAGAAAACCGACGCATCGCGCCACCGGGGAGCTGCCACAACTTAGAAGTCGTAGCGCAGTCGCACCAGATTCATATCGCCCAGGTTGTCGGTGCTGGACGTGAAGACGTGTTCGTAATCAACGCGGAAGCCGTAATCCAGCTGGAAGCTCACGCCGACGCCGTTATCAATGCGCTGGTAGTTGCGACCATTCACGTATTGCAGGCGGTCGCCCATAAAGTACGGCTGAATAGATTTCAGCGCATACTGACCAATCGGGAATTTATAACCGGCAAAGTACTCAATCCCCCAGGCATCGCCCGCGAAGTAGTTGTGTACATCGGTTTTCTTGGTGGTCAGGAAGTTTTGATACCAACCGCCGCCGAAGGAGAAGGTCCAGTTATCCGGCGTCCAGCTCAGCGCGGTACCGACGATATTCTGGTCGTAAGATTTGCTGTCCGAATTTGACGGGTTACGCATATCGGCGCGGGTATAGTTCCACGCTGTGCCCCAGGTCAGGTCCTTCATGATGTGGTAATCCGCACCGATGGAGCCGCCGCCTTTACGCTTATAGCGCAGACCGTTGCCCGGCAGATATTCGCTGTCTTCAAACAGATAAGAAGCATAGAGATCGACGTCACCGACGGTTTTCTTATATTTCAGCATATTGCGTGAACGGTAAGATCCATCGTAATCGCCGTTGATCCCGTTGCCCGGAGCCTGACCGACCATGTCGTAATCCCAGATATCGGTTTTCACGCCCACCACATCGTAATAAACGCTGTTCTGCTGACCGTAAGTTAACGTCCCCCAGGTATCGCTTTTCAGGCCGGTGTAGAGCATACGGCGGCTGGTGTCGTTTGCGCCTTCGGCATAGTGGTTATCCCAGTCGAAGAGCGCCGGAATATTGACACCCAGCTCGTAGTAGCTGATCCAGCTAATATCATCAAACAGATAGTAGTCAGCCGCGAAGCGGAAACGGGTGCCGCCGTCGAAACCGTTACGTTTATAAGAGCCTTTATCGCCATCGCCGGACATCATATTGAACTGCGGACGAATACTCCCGCCGACGGTGAAGTTCAGTCGACTTAACGGATCGCCCGCTTGAGGGTCTTGTTTTAATAGCGTAATTTCAGCCTGGGATGCAAAGGAGGTTAACGCCAGGGCTGCGCCGATCGATATCGCCAGCGCTTTGATTTTATGTGCCATACTTT
This sequence comes from Klebsiella sp. RHBSTW-00215, assembly GCF_014103785.1. Classification (NCBI taxonomy): domain Bacteria; kingdom Pseudomonadati; phylum Pseudomonadota; class Gammaproteobacteria; order Enterobacterales; family Enterobacteriaceae; genus Klebsiella; species Klebsiella sp. RHBSTW-00215. Next base: position 3,063,478 of record NZ_JABXQS010000001.1, on the reverse strand, counting down.
TTCCTTGATTAATAAGCAACCTTATATTTGCCAGTTGAATATTAACTGCGATTTAGCATGCCGTGTTGTTGGTTTTTTAATGTTTCGTGCGGTTAAAAATCAGTGACTTAGCATTTCGTGCCGTTAAAAAATAAGTGGTGATAATTTCACCCTTGTGTCACTAAAATGAAGCATTACCGCTGTACACCATCCAAGGAGGAACTATGTCGAAAAAACTACTGCAGCTGCACTTTGCCTTTAACGGACCCTTCGGTAGCGAGATGTCCCGTCAGCTTGTGGAGCTGGCCGAGTCAATTAATCAGGAACCGGGGTTTATCTGGAAGGTTTGGACTGAAAGCGAACAGAATCATGAAGCAGGCGGAATTTATCTTTTCCAGGATGAAGAGACCGCGCTTGCTTACCTCAATAAGCACACCGCGCGCCTGAAGTCTCTGGGGGTGGATGAGGTTATCTGCAAAATCTTCGACGTTAATGAGCCGCTGACTGCGATAAACCACGGTCATCTGTAATTTCGATAATTTAGCAATTGTGCTCGTATTCTTGCCGGGCGGCGGCAAACCGCCTGACCCGGCCTACAGTTTCCTCAATATCATCAGGTTACGTTTCGATCGAGCGCGCGCCCTATCCCTGACTAAACTGGCGGAACAGCGCTTTGCCTTTTAGCAAACGCAACCCCAGCCAGCCGCCGCACAGCGACAGCAGTATCGCCCCGCAGAGCGGCAGCATTACCCACAGCCGCCAGTCCGGAGACCACGGGAAATCAAAGATTTTGGTTTGCAGCAGCGCCAGCGCCACCTCTGCGCCAATCGCCGCCACCACGCCGGAAACCACGCCCAGCAGGGCAAATTCAGCCCACAGCGTGGTGCGCAGCAGAGACTTCCCTGCCCCCAGCGTGCGCCAGACCACCAGCTCCTGATAGCGCTGACGCATTCCCACCTGCACCTGAGCCAGCAGCAACAAGACACCGCAGGCCGTCACCAGAATCACCATCACCTCCAGCGCGCGGCTTACCTGAGTCAGCACCTGACCAATCTGCTGCAAAATCGCCCCAATATCCAGCAGGCTGACGGTCGGGAACTCGCGGTTGAGCTGCGTCAGCATCCCGTTGCCGTTATCCCAGCGGAAGCTGGTCAGCCAGCTTTGTGGCTGTCCATCGAGCGCCCCCTGCGGGAAGATAAAGAAGAAGTTCGGCCGCAGACTCTCCCAGTCGACTTTGCGCACGCTGGTCACTTTGGCGCTAAAATCCTGAGTATCGCCGGTAAAGGCCACGCTATCGCCGAGCTTAATGCTCAGCCGCTGCGCCAGCCCCTCTTCAATCGAGACCTCGCCCGCTTTCGGCGGCCAGCTTCCAGCTACCAGCGGATTATGATCCGGTCTCTCGCTGCTCCAGGTGAGGTTCAGCTCGCGATTCAATGCTTCATCTTTATTACCTGCAGCTTCCTGACCGTTAATTTTCGTCAGGCGGGCACGCACAATCGGGTAGAACTCGGTCGCGCGAGTCTGATGCTCGGCGAGGAACGTTTTCACCGGCACCACCTGCTCCGGCGCGATGTTGATTAAGAAGTAATTAGGGCTTTCCGGCGGCAGCTGTTGCTGCCAGCGGTCAAGCAGATCGCCGCGCAACACCAGCAGCAAGGCCAGCAGCATAAACGACAGCGAGAAGGCCGCCAGCTGGCTTAGCGTCGACCACGGCTGACGCAGCAGGCGGTTGACAGCCAGACGCAGCGGCAGCGCTTTCAGCGTCACGCGCTTCAGTAACCACAGGACGCCCCACCCCGCCAGGCCACACAGCAGCGCCAGCACCACCGCCCCCGCCAGTACCGCCCACAGCAGTGGACTGCCGCCCATCAGCAACGCCAGCAGCCCGACAACAATTACGCAGACCAGCGGGATATAGAACTTCAGCGGCCAGACGTTAGCCACCACATCCTGACGCAGCACCCGCAACGGCAGCGTCGCCAGCAGCAGCCGATAAGGACGCAGCCCGACCAGCAGGGAAATCACCACCATCGCGCCAATCGCCCACAGCCACGGCCAGGCGCTTGCTGCCGGAAGCGCCGCCGGGAGCACCGGCTTAAGCATCACCAGCAGGATATTTTCCAGTCCGACGCCCATCGCCCCACCGGCAATCACCGCCAGCGCCAGCAGCATCAGCCATTGCCCGACAATCAGCTTGCGCAGCTGTGTCCGCCCGGCACCGAGGGTTTTGAGGATCGCCACCAGATCGTAACGGCTGCGGCAGTAATGGCTCATCGCCACCGCCACCGCGGCAACCGCCAACAGCAGCGTTAACAGCGCCGAGAGCAGCAAAAACTGCTGCGAGCGCTCCAGCGATTTACCTAATGCGCTATCATCCTGCTCAAGGCCGATCCAGCGATGTTCCGGCCCCAGCTTTGGCAGCAGCCACTTTTCATAGTCCGCCAGTTGCTGCGGAGTTCCGGCATATTTATAGCGCCACGAGACGCGACTACCGGGCTGCACCGCGCCGGTTTTCGCCACATCAGCGGTATTCATCATCAGCCGTGGCGCCATCTGGAAGGGGTTAAACCCGGCATCAGGCTCCTGAATGACCTCCCCGGCAATGCGCAGCGTGGCGTCCCCCACGTCAATGGTTTCGCCGGTTTTCAGATTCAACAGCGCCATCAATCGCGGTGCCAGCAGCACGCTTCCGGCCTGCGGCTTCAGACCCGGCGGCTGGGTTTGCAGCTGACCATATAGCGGATAGGTGTCGTCAACCGCTTTCACCTCCGCCAGCTGCGGCGTATCGCCGGAAAAGGTCATAGTGGCGAAGTTCAGCTGCTCGCCAACGGTTAAACCGAGCCGACGCGCTTCGTCAATCCATGCGGCTGGGACCTCGCGCGAGCTACGCAGCGTGCGGTCTCCGGCCATAAATTCGCGGCTCTGTTGGCTAAGCCCTTTCTCCATGCGGTCGCTTATCGAACCCAGCGCCAGCACGCAGGCCACCGCCAGGCTCAGCGCCAGCCAGACAATCAGCAGCGACGGCGAGCGCCATTCTCGCCAGAACCAGCGGGCAATCATGCTTCCTCCTGCAACAGACCATCCACCAGGCGCAGCCGCCGGTCGCAGCGCGCCGCCAGCAGCGGGTCATGGGTGACTAAAATCAGCGTGGTACCGTGCTCGCGATTCAGTGAAAACAGCAGGTCGGCGATTTTATCTCCGGTGTGTCGGTCAAGATTGCCGGTGGGTTCATCGGCGAACAGCAGTTCCGGACGACCATTAAACGCACGGGCCAGCGCGACACGCTGCTGTTCGCCTCCGGAAAGCTGTACCGGTAGATGATGCAGACGTTTTCCCAGCCCCAGCTGTTCCAGCAACGCGCGGGCGCTACCGCGGCTCTGGCTGTCGCTTTCACCGCGCAGCAACGCCGGAAGCTCGACGTTTTCGAGGGCGTTGAGGGTGGGTATCAGCATAAAAGATTGAAAAACAAAGCCGACGTGCTTAGCGCGCAGCTTCGCTCGCGCCTCTTCGTCCATCTGATGTAGCGGTTGTCCGAGCAGCGAGACTTCACCGCTGCTGCCGTCGTCCAGCCCGGCGAGGATCGCCAGCAGCGTCGATTTACCGGAACCCGACTCGCCAATCAGGGCAATGGTCTGCCCCTGTTTGACAACCAGCTCAACTCCGGTAAGGATGGAAAGCTGATGCTCACCCTGACCGACGGATTTCTTAAGATGATGAACTTCAAGTATGTTTTCCGCTGGCATTTGCCTTTCCTGTTTCTGGTCCTGTTTACCTGCCGCGCGATGGCGGCCGACACGCTGTTGGTTCTCGGCGACAGTCTGAGCGCCGGTTATCGAATGGCGGGCAATACCGCCTGGCCTGCGCTGCTTAACGATAAGTGGCAGACCAAAACGCCAGTGGTTAACGCCAGCATCAGCGGCGATACCTCGCAGCAGGGGCTGGCAAGGCTTCCGACGTTGCTCAAACAGCATCAGCCGCGCTGGGTGCTGGTTGAGCTGGGCGGCAACGACGGTCTGCGCGGTTTCCCGCCGCAGCAGACAGAGCAGACCCTGCGTACCATTATTCAGGATATCAAAGCGGCGAACGCCGAGCCGTTACTGATGCAAATTCGCCTGCCCGCTAACTATGGTCGCCGTTATAATGAAGCCTTTAGCGCAATCTATCCGGCACTGGCCAAAGAGTTCGATATTCCTCTGCTGCCCTTTTTTATGGAAGAGGTTTATCTGAAACCGCAGTGGATGCAGGACGATGGAATTCACCCTAATCGCGATGCCCAGCCGTTTATCGCCGACTGGATGGCCACGCGTTTGGCTCCCTTAGTTAATCATGACTCCTGACAGCCGGGAGTCGTTTGCAGGTAAAGTTATGCAAAAATCGGTTTTAGTTACAGGATGTTCCAGCGGAATTGGCCTTGAAAGCGCGCTGGATTTAAAGCGCCAGGGCTTTAACGTGCTGGCCGCCTGCCGCAAAACGGACGATGTCGCGCGGATGCAGGAGCTGGGACTGACCGGTATTTTGCTGGATCTTGACGATCCGCAGAGCGTGGAGCGCGCCGCCGCAGAGGTTATCGCCCTGACAGACAATCGCCTGTATGGCTTGTTTAATAACGCGGGATACGGCGTCTACGGCCCGCTGCCAACCATCAGCCGTCAGCAGATGGAGCAGCAGTTTTCCGCCAATTTTTTCGGCGCGCATCAGTTAACGATGCTGCTGCTTCCGGCGATGGAGCCGCACGGCGAAGGGCGTATTGTCATGACGTCATCGGTAATGGGGATTATCTCCAGCCCGGGTCGCGGCGCCTATGCCGCCAGTAAATATGCGCTGGAAGCCTGGTCCGACGCCCTGCGTATGGAACTGCGCCATAGCGGGGTTAAGGTCAGCCTGATTGAGCCTGGCCCTATCCGCACCCAATTTACCACCAACGTTAACCAGACTCAGGCCGATAAACCGGTGGAAAACCCGGGTATTGCCGCTCGTTTTACCCTTGGGCCGGAAGCGGTAGTGGAAAAGGTACGCCATGCATTTGTCAGCGATAAACCGAAACTGCGCTACCCGGTGACCCTGGTGACGCACGCGGTGGCCCTGCTTAAACGCCTGCTGCCAACCCGCGCGATGGACAAAATTATCCAGGGCTGAGTTGAAGCACCTGGCGCTGCCCCCATATATCCAGATAAGTATCGACTAAAGAGATTCGCTCATGTCCGCACAAAATATTATCAATATTACCGAAGCCAACCTACACCAAACGCTGCAGCAATCCGCGACTACGCCAGTGCTGTTCTATTTCTGGTCCGCTCGCAGCCAACACTGCGAACAGCTGACGCCGGTGCTGGAAAGCCTGGCCACGCAGTACAACGGTCTGTTTACTCTGGCAAAAGTTGATTGCGACGCCGAGCAAATGCTGGCTTCACAGTTTGGCCTGCGCGCGATTCCTACGGTATACCTGTTCCAGAACGGTCAGCCGGTCGACGGATTCGAAGGCCCGCAGCCGGAAGAAGCGGTTCGTGCGCTGCTGGATAAATTCCTGCCGCGCGAAGAGGAGCTGAAGGCGCAGCAGGCCATGGCACTGATGCAGGAAGAGAACTACGCCGAGGCGTTGCCGCTACTGAAAGATGCCTGGCAATTGTCGAATCAGGAGAGCCAAATTGGCCTGCTGCTGGCGGAAACGCTGATCGCGCTGCACCGTTCCGATGAAGCGGAAGCCGTGTTAAAAACCGTGCCGTTGCAGGATCAGGATACCCGTTATCAGGGACTGGTGGCGCAGATTGAGCTGCTGAAAAAAGCCGCCGATACGCCGGAAATTCAGCAGTTGCAGCAGCAGGTTGAACAAAACCCGGAAGACGCGGCGCTGGCTTCCCAGTTAGCATTGCAGCTACATCAGGTTGGGCGCAACGAAGAAGCTCTGGCGCTGTTGTTCAGCCATCTGCAAAAAGATTTGGACGCAGGAAACGGTGAGGTTCGTAAGATGCTTCAGGAGATCCTCGCCGCACTCGGTACCGGAGACGCGCTGGCAGCGAAGTACCGCCGTCAGCTCTATTCACTGCTTTATTAATAGTCAAGACCCCGGTGGTGCTGACCGGGCTACCGTCTGCGAGCCGGTAGCCCGGACAGATGCGCAGCATCGCCTCCGGGAAATGTGCCGGGTCTGATACCCAGGCGTGGCATCTTCCCGGTGGCGCTGCGCTGACCGGGCTACGAGTTCACCGCCGTCTGCGAGCCGCAACCCGGTGAAAGCTTACGGGCGCTTTTTCAACTGCGTCACCACCAGTTGATGGCGAGCGTTGAAGAACTTGAGGTAGGTCAGATACCCGGCGATAATCGTTGACAGGCTGGCGGTCGATAGCAGCATAAACGTCACCATAATCTGATACTTAATCGCTTTTACCGGGTCAATTCCGGCAAAAATCAAGCCTGACATCATCCCCGGCAAACTCACTAATCCAACCGTTTTCGCCGAGTCCACCGTCGGGATCAGCGCGGCGCGAATGCTATCGCGAATCAACCTTGCGGAAGCCATCTTCGGCGTAGCCCCCAGGCTCAATTTCTCCTGAATCTGCTGCTGCTCGCTGCTAAAACGCTGGCCCATATTGTTGTAACACAGCCCCACCGCCACCATCGCGTTTCCGGCGACCATCCCGGCAATCGGAATCACCTGCATCGGCACAAAAGCAATCGACCCGGAAAAGACCAGTACCGCCAGGGTTAACCCGGCCCCGGTAGTTATCGCAATAAAAGAAGACAAAAAAGCTTTATCGATATATTTGCTGCGTTTTTTCGCATTCCACGCCGCGTTAAAGCAGATAAACAGCACCATCAGCAACGTCAGTACGGCATGATTAACGTTAAAGATATATTTCAGCACGTAGCCGACGATAATCAGTTGCACAATCGCCCGGCAAATACTCCAGATAATATCTTTTTCCAGCGCCAACTTTTCCCGATAGCTGACCACAATCGCCACCAGCACCAGAACCATGGATAACGCCAGCGACTCATTGGTAATATTATGCCCATTCATTTTTCACCTCCTGAACTTTCCCTGCGGCAGGCTGGAGCGTAATCACTTCATCCGCATGAGCGATTTCATTTTGATCGTGAGTCACCCACAGCACGGCAATATTTTTTTCCGTCACATAGCGATGGATAATGTCATTCACATTACTTTTATTGCTCTCGTCCAGCGCGCTGGTAATTTCATCAAGCAACAACACCTGCGGTAAAAATTGCAGATTACGAATCAATGACACGCGCTGCTTTTCCCCGCCGGAAAGTTCATTGATTGATTTTTCCAGCGTGTTTTCCGCCAGCCCAAAGCGCAGCAGATCGGCCACCAGGGCTTTCTGATCCGGCTGTTTATTGCGGATTTGCCACGGAAAGACCAGATTGTCATACACCGAATCACCAAATAGCGCGGGTGTCTGCGCGCAGTATGAAACCTGCTGGCGGTAGGTTTCCGGCGATAAGGTATTAATATCCTTACCTTCAAAAAAAATCCGCCCTGAGATTGGACTGAGCAGCGAGGCGATAATTTTTAATAGCGTGCTTTTCCCACAACCGGAAGGTCCGGTAATCAGTTTAAATTCCCCGGCTCTGAGCTGAAGATTAACCTCGTTGAGAATCACCACATCGTCGGCCTGAAACCCCACACCTTCCAGGTGCAAAATAGCATTACTTACCGTCATTATTTTTCCTATTTTTTCCACAACGACGCTAGTTTACTCCAGTTTTCTTTCACCTGGATGCGCGGAAAGATATACTCTGGTTAAACATGCGCCACGCTCTCGGCGCGCCAACAGGCAACAAGACAGGAGGTTTTTGATGCTGGTTTTTATCCCCATTCTTATTTTCGTCGCACTGGTTATCGTTATTGCCGGTGTAAAAATCGTCCCTCAGGGATTTCAGTGGACCGTCGAACGCTTTGGTCGCTATACGAAAACGCTTCAGCCAGGCTTAAACCTTGTTGTGCCGTTTATGGATCGCGTCGGGCGCAAAATTAACATGATGGAGCAGGTCCTCGACATCCCTTCGCAGGAGGTCATTTCGCGCGATAACGCCAACGTTACCATCGATGCGGTGTGCTTTATTCAGGTTATCGACGCGCCGAAAGCCGCTTATGAGGTTAGTAATCTGGAGCTGGCCATCATCAACCTGGCGATGACCAATATTCGTACCGTACTGGGCTCTATGGAGCTCGATGAAATGCTCTCCCAGCGCGACAGCATCAATACCCGCCTGCTGCATATCGTCGACGAAGCGACGAACCCGTGGGGGATTAAAATTACCCGCGTTGAGATCCGCGACGTGCGCCCACCGGCTGAACTGATCTCCTCAATGAACGCCCAGATGAAGGCCGAACGAACCAAACGCGCCTATATCCTTGAAGCCGAAGGGGTGCGTCAGGCTGAGATCCTGAAAGCGGAAGGTGAAAAGCAATCACAGATCCTTAAAGCCGAAGGTGAGCGCCAGTCAGCGTTTTTACAAGCTGAGGCCCGCGAACGTTCTGCCGAAGCGGAAGCCCGCGCCACGCAGATGGTTTCTACGGCGATTGCCGAAGGCGATATTCAGGCGATCAACTACTTTGTCGCGCAGAAATATACCGACGCGCTACAGCAGATTGGTGCCGCCAACAACAGTAAAGTGGTGCTGATGCCGCTTGATGCCACCAGCCTAATGGGCTCCATCGCCGGGATAAGCGAGCTGATTAAAGAAGGCGCTGGCGACCGGAAAAAATCATGATTGAGATGATTATTGCCCATCCGCATATTTTCTGGCTCAGCCTCGGCGGGCTGCTGCTGGCGGCGGAAATGCTTGGCGGCAACGGTTATCTGCTGTGGAGCGGCATCGCCGGGGTCATTACCGGCTTGTTAATCTGGATGCTACCGTTTAGCTGGGAGTGGCAAGGAACACTGTTCGCCGTGCTGACCCTGCTGGCAGCCTGGCTGTGGTCACGTTGGTTGCGTAACAGCGTCAAGCGCCAGAAACCCGCAGACGCCCAGCTCAATCAGCGTGGACTGCAGCTGATTGGCCGTCGCTTCACGCTGGAAACCGCGCTGGTCAACGGCCACGGGCACGTGCGCGTTGGCGATAGCTCATGGCCGGTGATTGCCGATGACGACCTCGCGGCGGGAAGCAAGGTTGAAGTCATCGCCGTTGAGGGCATAACCCTACATATAAGAGTCGTATCACGATAATCACGCCACAGGACACCCGTCATGGTCAGGAAGACAACGTTTACCCTTTCGCTCTGCGCCCTGCTCGCGGCAGCCGCCCAGGCATATGCTTCTTCTGATATCGAAGATTGCTCGTGGAGCGACGAGCTATGCCTGTTAAAAGGCGACCCAATCCTCACCCCTGAAAACGATTCTCGCGATAATCTGTTGCGCCTGCTGAGCGAAGCGAAATCTTTCGCCCTGCCCGTTCAGGCCATTCCCGCTGATGTCAGCCGTACCCGTGATGTTTACTTCGCCTGGCATCCTGAGTGGGATAGCGCGCCGCCGCCTCCCGCGCCGCCTGCACAAAGCGAAGACGAAACCTTTACCCGACAAATGGCGGCGCTGAATATCGATCCCGCGCAGGTCATGGTAGCCGGTTCGGCTGAACGGCTGGGAACATCCGACTATGAACTGGAAAACCGTTTTGTCAGCAACACCCTTGCCGCCGTCAGCCAGTTCAACGACGCCCTGCTGGCCGCACCCTCTGTGACCCCGCAGCAGCGTCATGACCTGGCGCTGGCGCGGCTGAAACTGTTTTATGGCGCCAATATCACCGCAGTCGCTGATATCCTCAATAGCTTCCCGGCAGATGCGGACGCCGACTTATTCGCTTATTACCTTTCCGGCATCGCCCACTTCTATGACGGCAATTACACCGCCGCGACCCAAGATTTCACCCTGTTGCTGGAAAGTAAGCAACCCTGGCTGACCGAGACCGCGCAATATATGCTGATGCGCACGGCGCTCAACAAGAGTAGCCAGAACAGCGTTGGGCAGTACGGCGATTTTGATATCGCGCGGATCAATCGTGATGATGCCGCACAAGCGCAAAAAGAAGCACAACTCTATTTGCAGCGCTGGCCCGCAGGGCTTTATGCCGACTCCGCGCGCAACATGTTGCGCCGCATTAACTGGTATCTGCAGGCGTGGCCGCAGCTGGCCGGATTCTATGAGCAGGCCTTCCGGCAAGCTGCCGACGCCGGGGAGCTGCGTAGATTGGTGAGTGAATATGATAATGTCTTTGGCATGCCGTTCTACGCGCAGCCCGTTCTGGCAGCATTCCCGGACGCACCGCAGGTCAGCTATGTCGAACTTCTCCGCGCCCTGCGCCTGAATGCTGACAATAAGCCGACCTTAACCCAGGCACAGCTTGACGCCAGCAAAGCCGTGTTTGAGAAGAGCGGAAATCTGCCGCTATGGCGCGACCTACAGCTGCAGCTGTGGAGCGCAACGGGCAACGATGCCGCCATCCTGCAGGCTGTCACGGCGGCGAAAACGCTGCCGGCGAATGATATTCTCGCCTTCAGCGAACAGGTCCTCTACGGCGAAGCGCTAATGGGACAAAAACAGTGGCCCGCGGCGCGCGATTTTTGGCAGCAGCTGCTACAACTTAGCCAAAACCCCGAGCAACAGCAGTATACCCAGGCAAAACTGGCGGCAACACTGGTCTACAGCGGTAACGCGGCAGCTATTTTTGCCGCTGATAGCCAGGTGACCAATCTACGCTTTCGCTCCCGAGTGCTTAAAACCCAGGCCTCGCCAGAACTGCTACGCCAACAGGCAGCCAAAGGTCCCAACAATGAAGAACGTACTATCGCTCTGCATACGCTGCTGGTGCGGGATCTCACGGAAAGTCGTTTCAGCGACTGGCTGAACGACAAAAAGCTCGCTACCGCAATTACCCAGCCAGTAATCGGCGAGGCCTTTAACGACGTCAACCTTAGCAACTTCGACTGGAATGGCGAGGCGACCGAAGCCGGCTATGCCTGCCGCAGCCTGGATGACACCGTCGCAGTGCTCAGTAAAAACGCCGACGATGCCCATGAGCTTAACTGCCTGGGCGAGTTCTTTCGCACCACGCAGACGCATGTTGATCTATGGAAAGACCAATCCGGCAACGATATGCTCGAGACCGCCATCGACCGCGAGCAGCCTCTGGGACAGTACGATCGCCAAAGCTATTACCAGCAGATTATCACCTCGCCGAAAGCGGAGCCGGAAGATAAAAGCTATGCGCTCTATCGGGCGATTCTCTGTTACGCCCCCTCCGGTAGCAACGAATGCGGCGGCGAAGATGTCGAAAAACTGCAGCGTAAGGGCTGGTTCACGCAGTTGAAAACGCAGTATCCGGGAAGCCCGTGGGCACAAAAACTCAAATATTACTGGTAATCGCGCTGCTGTCCGGGCCAGCGCAGGCGGCGGAGCGCGTTGATGCGCGCCAGCATTCTGCCTTCTGGCTGTGGTCCGGGGTGAAAGCCAGCAACGATCTGCAGAACGCGCAGACAGTGTATCTGCATCAGGGCGAGGTGCTGACGCGCGCTGGTGAGGTAATATTCCAGCGCCTCGGCTTGCCAGTCAGCCGCCTGACGTTTCCCGCAATCTGGCTTACCGTCCGATTTACCACACTTGATGTACCGCAGACGATTGTGCCACGGATCGTACGCCTGATGCAGCGTTGGCGGGCGGCTGGCAATCAGGTGGTTGGTCTGCAGGTTGATTTTGACGCAGCCACATATCAGCTCGCCGACTACGCCCAGTTTTTGCAACAGCTACGCCAGCAGCTGCCGCCTGAGTTCGCACTGGGGGTAACAGGCCTGCTGGACTGGGCCAAAACCGGTGATATTGCCACACTGAACGCGCTTGCGGTTGATGAACTGGTAGTGCAAAGCTATCAAGGACGCCACACGGTGGCGAATTATCAGGACTATCTCCCCGCGCTCAGCCGACTGCGTATTCCATTCAAGCTCGGGCTGGTACAAAACGGCAGTCGCGATCGGCAGGCGGAAATGCAGTTGAATGACTCCCTCTATTACCGCGGCACAGTGGTCTTTATGCTCAACCCAGCGCGGCGCTAAGCCTGCGCCTTGCGATGACAGCAGCCTGAGAGATTATCGATTATCGGGCAATCCGCGCTGTCATCGCCGGGGCAGGACTCCGCCAGCGTCAGCAGTTGCGCACGCATACTTTGCAGCTCGTTGATATGACGCTCAATCTCCGCCACCTTCTCCAGCGTCCGGCGTTTCACGTCGGCGCTGTGCCGGGAGGGATCGTTGAACAGAAATACCAGCTCGCGGCACTCTTCGAGATTAAATCCCACCTGGCGGGCCTGCCGTAGCAACGTCAGCTCATTCAGATGCTGCTGGCTGTAGCTACGGTAGCCGTTTTCGCTACGCAGCGGCGGCGTCACCAGCCCCTTCTCTTCGTAAAAACGAATCGCTTTACTGGTTAAGCCGGTTTTTTTCGCCACATCGCTAATATTCATGTTTCCTCCTGACGGAACAGCCAACGGTGCTACTCCGTTATTCTAGCGCCAATCATCATAAAAACTATAGCGCAGTCTGCTGGCATATCAGGGAGAAGGAAACCGGCAATACGCGAACATCATTATTGTAATCATTAATATAGCGATAAATCATGGCACCATCGGCCGGAAAAAACGTACTGGCATCCATATAATTCCCAATATGCGGGCACATAATGCTCCAGGGATTTTGGCCATTATACGCGGGGCTATTATCGACAATCGTTTTCGCCACAAATGCCGCTGGGTTTAGCGTAATATTTGCACTCTGAGAGTAGTAATGAATTTCATAGACCAGTGAATGACCATCAATGAAAATATCCCCTAAGCTCAGGCCTTTATTTTTATAGGAAGAGCCAGCTTTTTGCCTGACCTCACCTTCATTACTCAGCAGCGAGCGCATAAAATTATTACTGGCTGTTTCCTGGCTAATAACCGGTGCTGGCGTATTTACCACGCTTTCAACTGCCGTTTTACTGACTTCACGGCCAATCACTCTAACTACCCCAATGACAATAAGCAGCACCACCAGGCCAAGGGTGAATTTAAAAATTCGCACGATCAGTCTTTTTCCGGCGTTCACCACCGGCGCGCCTTTCTGTTTAACAAAATCTTTGCCTTTACCAAATATCTCTTCCGCTGCGGTATAGGCTTCACTGGCTTTCGCCTGGTAAGAGTAATCAGGATCCTGCTTGCGTCGTTGGTGCATCCACTCCTCTTTACGCTTTTGCAGTTGATACTCTTCTTCCCATTCGGCTTCCATCTTCTGCCAGAAATCACGATAGGCGCGCTCTTCCTGCTGGCGTTCACGCTGGCGATCGTGTTGTGTGAATGCGCTGTTTTCCCGATTCTCCTGCTGAGCAATCCACGCATCGTGCTGGGCGCGCAGTGCCGGATCGGCAAGGGTACGCCAGGCTTCATTTAATAGCTGGATGATTTTGGTTTTTTCATCTTTTAGTTCAGGCGGATGGCGATCCGGATGGTGAATAAAAATAAGGCGTTTATACGCTTTCTTAATCTCCTCCACCGACGCGGTGCGAGAAACTTTAAGATTATCGTAATGAGTTTGCACTTCTCTTCTCCCGGGATACTGCGTGAAACACCTTCCCTTTTCCTCAATCAGGGTCGGCATCCGGTTCGCCCTGTAAATAAGCTCTTTCTGCAAACAAAAAACACTGAGACCGTACATTCATATTTGAGTGTTATGGGGTTGGCCTGGGGATAATTATCAGCGAGCAAGCCTGCCATTTTACGCTGGTCGCTCTTTTATCCGCTATTCCTTATTTAACGTGGGGGGCAGGCGATAAAAATCACCAGGATTAACGCTTGACCTTCCAGTTGCTGGAAGGTTTAAGCTTAAGCACAGTTGTTAAACCAAGGAGTCAAAACCATGTCTCATACTATTGACCTGGCGCTTGATGGCCTCTCCTGCGGCCACTGCGTTAAACGCGTGAAAGAAAGTCTGGAACAGCGTCCTGATGTAGAACAGGCGGACGTTACCGTTACCGAAGCCCACGTAACGGGCAGCGCCAGCGCTGAATCGCTGATTGAAACTATCAAACAGGCCGGATACGGCGCGGAGCTCAGCCACCCAAAGGCTAAACCGCTGGCAGAATCATCAATCCCGTCGGAAGCGCTGACAGCGGCCACCTCTGAGCTTCCGGCAGCCCGTGACGAGGATGACAGCCAACAACTGTTAATCAACGGCATGAGCTGCGCCAGCTGCGTCTCCCGGGTACAAAACGCGCTTGCCGCGGTACCGGGCGTCTCGCAGGCGCGGGTCAACCTTGCGGAACGCACTGCGCTGGTGATGGGCAGCGCGTCCGCAGCAGAATTAGTCCAGGCGGTGGAGAAAGCAGGCTACGGCGCGGAGGCCATCGAAGATGATCTCGAACGTCGCGAGCGCCAGCAGGAGACCGCCGTCGCCACCATGAAACGCTTCCGCTGGCAGGCCATTGTCGCCCTGCTGGTCGGTATCCCGGTGATGGGCTGGGGGATGATCGGCGACAATATGATGGTCAGCGATGACAACCGTTCGCTGTGGCTGGTTATCGGCCTTATTACCCTGGCGGTGATGGTCTTTGCTGGCGGTCATTTCTACCGCAGCGCATGGAAAAGCCTGAAGAACGGTACTGCCACCATGGATACGCTGGTGGCGCTGGGTACCGGGGTCGCCTGGCTCTACTCGATGAGCGTCAACCTGTGGCCACAGTGGTTCCCAATGGAAGCCCGCCACCTCTATTATGAAGCCAGCGCAATGATTATCGGCCTGATTAACCTCGGCCATATGCTGGAAGCGCGTGCGCGTCAGCGTTCTTCTAAAGCGCTGGAAAAATTGCTCGATTTAACCCCGCCGTCAGCGCGGGTCGTCACCGACGAAGGCGAAAAAGATCTACCGCTGGCGGAAGTTCAGGCAGGAATGACCCTGCGCCTGACCACCGGCGATCGCGTCCCGGTTGACGGCGTGATTAGCCAGGGCGAAGCCTGGTTTGATGAAGCCATGTTGACCGGTGAACCAATACCGCAGCAAAAAGGCAACGCTGACGCCATTCACGCCGGGACCGTGGTGCAGGACGGCAGCGTGCTGTTTACCGCCAGCGCCGTCGGCAGCCAGACCACTCTGGCGCGAATCATCCGTATGGTGCGCCAGGCACAAAGCAGCAAACCGGAAATTGGCCAACTGGCAGACAAAATCTCCGCCGTGTTCGTCCCTGCGGTGGTAGCGATTGCGCTGTTCAGCGCCGCGATCTGGTACTTTTTCGGCCCGGCGCCGCAAATCGTTTATACCCTGGTGATCGCCACTACGGTACTGATCATCGCCTGTCCGTGTGCGCTGGGGCTGGCGACGCCGATGTCGATTATCTCCGGCGTAGGTCGCGCAGCGGAATACGGCGTGCTGGTTCGTGATGCCGATGCCCTACAGCGAGCCAGCACCCTGGATACGCTGGTCTTTGATAAAACTGGCACCTTGACCGAAGGTAAGCCGCAGGTGGTGGCGATAAAAACCTTTGCCGCGATTGATGAAACAAGCGCTCTGCGCCTGGCCGCCGCGCTGGAGCAAGGTTCCAGCCATCCGCTGGCGCGGGCGATTCTCGATAAAGCTGCTGGCAACTCGCTGCCGGTGGTTAATAATTTCCGTACCCTGCGCGGGCTGGGCGTCAGCGGTGAAGTCGAAGGTTATAGCCTGCTGCTCGGCAATCAGGCGTTACTCAATGAGAACAATGTGCTGACCGCCGAAATAGAAAGCGAAATGACCGCTCAGGCTTCGCAAGGGGCAACGCCGGTGCTGCTGGCAGTCGATGGTCAGGCGGCGGCACTGTTCGCCATTCGCGATCCGCTACGTGAAGATAGCGTGGCGGCACTTGCCAGATTGCATCGTCAGGGCTATCGGCTGGTGATGTTGACCGGGGATAACCCGACCACCGCCAACGCCATTGCCAAAGAAGCGGGCATTGATGAGGTGATTGCCGGAGTGCTACCGGACGGTAAAGCCGATGCCATTAAGCGTCTGCAAAGTCAGGGGCATCAGGTGGCGATGGTTGGCGACGGTATCAACGATGCACCTGCGTTGGCGCAGGCCGATGTCGGTATCGCCATGGGCGGCGGCAGCGATGTGGCCATTGAAACGGCGGCTATCACCCTGATGCGCCATAGCCTGAACGGCGTCGCCGATGCGCTGGAAATATCAAAAGCGACGCTGCGTAATATGAAGCAGAACCTGCTGGGGGCGTTTGTTTATAACTCGCTGGGCATTCCGATTGCCGCCGGGATCCTGTGGCCACTGACCGGAACCCTGCTCAACCCGGTAGTCGCCGGAGCGGCAATGGCGCTCTCCTCAATTACGGTCGTGAGTAATGCTAACCGGTTGCTGCGCTTTAAGCCGAAGTCATAAGGCAGATTCCGTTCACCATCATCCCGCGTAGGATGATCCCCTCGCCCCTTTGGGGAGAGGGTTAGGGTGAGGGGAAAATGTGCACGCTGATGCCCTCACCCCGACCCTCTCCCACCGGGAGGACCCAATAAAGTCTGTTGATATCTACCTGTGTCAACGGACTTCTATACTCCCCCCAGCTAAACGCCGTACCATCAGGCTATTCAAATATCTCCCATCTCTTCCTGTGGTTACCAGACTCAACGGACATCAATCACTTTATGGGGGCTACCGAATCCGGTAACAGCCGGGCGCTAAAAAGTAAATACGGCATCAGCGCAGATGCCGTGCATCAGGCAGTAGTGACATCGTGGACGCCGGGCTTTTTGCCGCCTCCCGGTTCGCGACGTGTTGCACGGACTGGACCGTATTGCCTGTCGCCGCTAGAGGAACAAGGCCTGATTCACACCAGTTATGCAGAAAACATCATCGCAGCAACGGAAAAGACTGGGCCATGGTACGTGCTAACACCGGAGTTTGCCTTACCCCATACCCGTCCAGACGAAGGTGTACTGAGCAAAACGAGTGTGCTGTCACTGCTGAGTCTCGGCGATGAAGTGACCTTTCCTGGCGGAGATAGCGTGGGTTTAATGGTGGTACTGGCGGCCGCCAATAGCGAGCAGCATATCGGTACAATACAGCAGTTGGTGAATTTGCTGGATGAGAACAATCGGCTGGAAACGCTGCTTAATACGCAATCAGAGGAGAGCTTGCGACAAACGTTATCCCAATAAATCAGACATCATCACTTCACATTTTCTTAAATTATATTCCTCAGCAGGCCCGCTATTAACGCTCATCGGGCCTGTTTTTTCTATAAACAGATACAATTTCCCATGAGTAAGTGACATATCCATCGAATGTGTAGATAATAATGTACCTACTTCGATCAGGATGATCATAATTCAACAGGAACGTTGACCTTATGCGGCAAAAGTTTTCCTTTCAATTCTTTTTAAAAACTTTAGTTATTGCCTTCCTGGCAGGATTGTTTTTACTGTTTCCCTTCTCTGGCACCTCAGGCATCCTCATTTTTGTCGCCGTGATAGCATTTACATTTATGCTTCCCACACCACAACGACGCTTTATGCGTTACCAGAAAAATCTGCCCACCAGCAAAGTTCGCTCAATGGCTTCGGGCCTCGTTGAACTGGAGGGTAAACTTGTCAGCCAAAAAATGATTCGAGCCCCAATGAGCGGCAAGCACTGCATTGGCTTTTACCATACGGTCACAGAAAAAGAGCATGATACTCATGGGCAACCTCGTTACCGACTGGTGCATGAAGAGAAGCAGTGCAGTGCTTTTGCCCTCGACGATGGAACGGGCAAAGCGCAGATTGTGGCCGAGAACCTCGATTTTTATTTGCTCCCGGTAAGTGAAGAGAAGCACCGCGGTCGTCAAATATCGCGTGAATATCGTCTTGAAGCCGGAGAAGAATATCTGCTTATCGGGCAAGCTGTGAGACGAGATAATCAGATAGTTATTCGGCGTGACTCGCTACGCCGGGTTTTCGGTATCGCACCCGTTCACACCCTGAAACGACGTGGCAAGCTCAATGTGCTGCTGGGTCGCGCCCGCTATTATTGTGTCGCAACAGCATTGTTCATTGCATTAATCCTGGGACTCCCTGTCGACGTGCAACACCGGCAAGTGGTGATACATTATTCTCAATTGCTGCCATTCCTTGATGTATTCTCTTCTCTTTCAGACTCTTCACAATGAATAGCTTACTCGCATTTTTCATCATCGTTTTCGTCGCTATCGGATGTGTCAGCATGCTGGTGTCGCTGTATAACAGGCTGGTTATGCTGCATCACAATGTTGATCAATCTTTCGCCAACATTGATGTGCTGCTCAAGCAGAGGGTCGATGAATTACCCGAATTATTAAAGGTCGTAAAAGCCAGTACTGAATATGAAAAAGCTACACTGCTACAGCTGACTCAGCTTCGTACTGCATGGTTTGCCAGTAACAGATCTGAAGATAAAGTCAGATTAAGCAATGAATTAAACCATGCATTAAAAGGTCTGTTTGCTGTTGCGGAAAATTATCCGCAATTAAAAGCAAATCGTGGTTTTATTCAACTCCAGCAGCGTATTTCTGTGCTGGAAGAGCAGATTGCTGACCGACGCGAGTTTTTTAATGAAAGTGTCACGCTCTACAACATCGGCATTAATGAATTCCCTGCGCTACTGATAGCAAAAATTATGGGTTATCAGCAAAAGCCGTTACTGGAAATCACATCTGCAGAGACACAGTATGCTGGCCTTACCTTTTGATTTGATGTTTATGGCAAAAGAGCCTGGGTACGCAGTCTTAGTCGCAGCGTTTGGTCCTGTGGTCGCGCTCTTTTTCTTCGGCTCGTTTCTGAGCATCTCTTCCCTGAGGTGGCTATCCGCAGTCTGTGCGGCAACTGTTGCCATCTCCTGGTTTCCTGGATTTGGTATGTCCGTCATCATGTTATTCAGTGGGATTGGTGGAGTGAAAATTTTCTTATGCTGGATGGTTATGCTTTTGGGGGTAATGAGTTTCGTAATCTTTAATCATCGGCATCTCGCGGTCATTTTTCGGGAGTACAACGTCGCCGACAAACCACGGAAGGTCTCTGCACAGAAAGGGAAGCAAAGACGACCACCTGGCGCTTAACCAAGCGACCGCGTCCGGTATCAGACATGCCAATACCATTCGTGAGGTCCCCGCCTCACGATATTGGTGTTGAGGGCTGCGTATCTGGCGCTGGCGAAGATGGGACGGAGGTATGACAGTAAACGCACAGGCTGGGCAGTTATGTGGGAAGGCTGATTCAGACTTCAGGGGCTCGTTGAAGGGTATCACCTGGCGAAGTCTCTTGATCAGAAGATCTGATCAAGAGACTTCGCCAGGAGAGGGAGAAAACCGCCCCGATTTTCTATTCGTGCTCGCGACCTGGATGCGGGGTCGGATAATCAAAGTCAACTTTGATCGGCTCCGCGTAGCGGCTGTTCCATAGCTGACTGTAAAGCGCGTCCACGCGCTCTGCCATCGGCACGCTATTCAGCACCAGCTCAAGGTTGCGTGAGTTATCAAAATAGCCCCCGCTCCAGTTGCTGGTTCCCACCCACGCCGTCGAACCGTCGATAGTCATCAGTTTACTGTGCACCACCCTCGCAAACGGGATAAATCCCCGGCTGGCGGGAGGAATAGTCACTACCTTTAGCTGAACGTTAGGCACCAGCGATAGGCTCTTTAACCAGAACACCTCCGGCTTTTTCAGATTCCAGCTGGCAACCATCAGCTCAACCTGCACGCCGCGAGCCGCCGCGCTGCGCAGGGCGTTATCAATGGGGGCATAGAAAGGTCTGTTTCCCTTCTCACCCCATGAGAGCGGCGCGTAGTCCATCACCTGCACCCGGATCCGCGACTTCGCATTGGCCAGCAGACGCGGCAGTTCAGCCTGCGAATCGATCACCCCGCTCGGGTTGTAATCACGCGGGCTGGCAACCAGATAATTGCCCTGCGGGGCTGATTCCGCAGCCTGCCATGCCAGCTTCGGCACCGGTTTATTTTCTGCAAGCAGGGCCTGCGCCTGCCAGTCCTGATCGAAAATAGCCTGAATCTGCCGTACCGCTTGCGCATCGCTGATGCGCAGACCGGTTTCCTGAATCTGCTCCAGCGCGCGCCAGTCAAAATTCTGGCTGCCGACAAAGGCTTCTTTACCATCCACCAACAGATACTTGGCGTGGACAATCCCCCCAGTCAGCCGATGGAACGGAATAATTCGCAGCTCCAGATTCGGGATCGTTTTCAGCGCCGCCAGCGTTTCCGGCGTCGACAGGCCAATGCCTTTCTCCTCCATCAGAAAACGAATTTTCACCCCGCGTTCACTGGCTGCCCGCAGATGATTCAGCACGCCGTCCAGCAGAGAGCCTTTTTCATTTGCCACGTAAAACTGTGCAACATCGATATGGTTGTGCGCCGCATCAAACATCTGCTGCCAGACTTCGGCAGCATTGCGCAAATCACTATCCTGTAGCGTGGTTTCCTGCGGTGCGTTATACACCAGCTCATAACCCGGTATCGAAAACGCCGCCTGTGCGGGCAGACTTAGCAGTATCCAGGCACCCGCGACCAGGCTCATCAGGCGGCCTCCCGGCCACCCGCATCGACGATAATCAGGCATAGCGCTGCGCCTCACGACCTTCCCAGCGGTTGCTGCCCTGCTCCGGACGACTAGCCGGACTTCCGGCGCGGATCAGCAGCACCTTCAGCAGTTCGTTAATGCGTTCCATGCGGCTTTGCAGGTAGTTATTACCCACAAGGCACAGCAGCGCTATCGCAATCCCCAGGCCGGTGGCGTACAGCGCAGTGCCCATCCCGGCGGAAACCATGCTGGCATCAGAGACGCCCGAGGCGGAGAGCGCCTTAAAGGTATCCATAATCCCCAGAATCGTACCCAGCAGGCCAAGCAGCGGCGCGGCGGTGACGACGGTTTCGAGCATCCATAGCCCGCGCGACATCTGCGGTTTACTCAGCAAATACTGAGCATCAATCAGATCGCTCATCGCTTCCCGGTCTTCCGCCGTCTGCTTTTTCTCCAGCACCGGCAGAATAAGGGTCAGCGGAAGACTGCTACGACTGGTCAGCGATTCCGGCAGGTCCGACACGCGGCGGACCTCCGGCGTCAGCGCCTTTTCAAAGCGCTGCGCCTGACGCTGGGCCCATGAAAAATAGAGCCCGCGTTCCACCAGAATCACCACGGCGATCGCCAGCGCGGCATACATAACGTAGAAAATAATGTCGTGAATCAGGTTGGCATCCATCAAAGTGCCCTCCGGTTAATTAAAAGGTAGCTTCCAGCGAAACGCTAAAGGTGCGCTCTTCGCCGACGTTGTAATACGGGGTGCTGGCCCTCACGCCGTCGTAAGGTGCCGCGTTAAAGGTCGTCGAGCGTACGGAGGTCAGGTACTGTTTATCGAACAGGTTATCGATGCCAAAACGCAGGGTGGCATTTTTGACAATCTTTTTATCCACCGGCAGATGAACGCCTGCGGAGACATCAAACACCGTGCGCCCGCCGATTTTTTCATCGTTGGTCAAATCGCCATAGAACGAGCTGACGTATTTGCCGCCAAAGCTGCCGTAATAGAGGCCATCGTCATAACCCAGCGACGCGTTGAGCATGTTTTTCGGTACGTTCGGCACCGTTTTGCCCGCCGTTGGCAGCGGATGACCGCCGTTGCTGACAATGTCATCCTTTTGTTCGGAATGGGTGTAGGTATAAGAGGTGTAGTAGTTGAAGTTGTACGGTAGCTTACCGCTCCACTCCAGCTCTACGCCTTTGCTTTCGACGCTGCCGATATTCATCATTTCGTAGTCGCCGTCCGCATTGGTGGTCGAAATCTGACGGTCGGTATAGCGCATGTAGAAAAGCGTAGCGCTCAGCAGCATATCTTCACGCTGGAAACGCCAGCCCAGCTCGTGGTTCCAGCTCAGCTCCGGCTTGGTGTTGATTGAATCGCCGACGTTGTAGAGCACGTAGTTTGGCGGCGTACGCATGTTGCGCGTCAGGTTATAGAACAGTTGGTTTTCCATATCCGGCTTATAGCTGATGCTAAAGTTCGGCAGGAATTCATGGTAGGTCGCATTACGTTTTTCCGGGGCGTTATACAGGCTGCCTTTGTTATCGCCTTTACGTTCGACGTACTGGTACGCCAGCCCGCCCACCAGCGTCCAGTCCGGCGTCACAAACCAGGTATCCTGAAGCCATACTTTTTGCGCCGGAGTGACGGTGTACTGGTTACGGCCTTGCACCGTGTTGCCGTTGGCATCTTTCACCTGATCGGAACCGCCCGGTTTACCGGAGACGTTCGCCGGGTTGCCGTCATCCTGAATGCTGATAAACGGCTGGGTCTGCGACTGGCGCGCTCGCTCATACCAGTAGCCAATATCCAGGCTGTGCTCATCGTTAATGTCCCACTTAAGCTTAGTGGTGACACCCGGTCGCCAGGTCTGGGTCCACGAAGGTCGGTAGTAAGTATTGGAACTTAAATTGCTCAGGTCGTACTGCCCGGCTTTATCAGAAGTATTCGACAGTACCGAGGCCGTTTGCCCGGTAAAACTGCCGCCGTTACCCCAGTAGTAATAGGGCTGAACGGTCAACGCAAGATTGTCGCGCAGCTGCAATCTTTGTGAGAAAGAGAGAGTAAAGGTTTCAAACGGGTTACGGTTGAGCTTGTAATATTTGCTCAGCTGACCTTTGTTGTTATAGACCGGCGACGTCGAGTAGTCCTGACGCGGGTCTTCGTCAAACTGCGCTTTGCTTAGGGTGTTGTAGTTGCTGTTATCCTGACGGTTGTACTTCATGATCAGGTTACTGCTGTTGCCGTTCCCGTCCTCATAAAGCGAGTTCATCTCGAACTTATCGGAATAGTTACGTCCTTCTCCGCGCCATTTTTTGGCTTCAGTGTGCGAGTAAGAGAGCCAGTTGCTAAAACCGTTGTACTCACCGGTCTCCAGGCGGGCGAAAGTTTTGCTGAGATTATTGCTGCCCAGCGTTTGCTTGACGAAGCCGCCGAACTCTTTGGATGGGCGCTTTGTGACGAGGCCAATGTTACCGCCGCTGGATCCGATATGCGGGCCGTCTGCTTCAGAAGATCCCTGAGTAACAAAGATCTGCTCAAGGTTTTCCGCATCGCCCAACAGGTTCGGATAGACCGCGTAGTTACCCGAGTCGTTAATCGGGATGCCGTCCATCGACAGACCGATTTGATCCGAGTTCATCCCACGCATGGTGTAGTCGATGCCGCTCAGGCCGCTGGCGTCATTACTGTTAACGTTCATACCCGGCGTATATTTCAGCATGTCGATGGCATTGCTGGCACCCGGCGCTTTATCCATCGCTTCTTTGGTCAAAGTGGAGCGCGCTTTGCTGCTGTCCTCCTGCACCATCAGACCGCCGCCGAGCGACTGCCCTTTGACGTTAATCTCCCCCACATCGCTACTTTCCGCCGCCAGCGAGGAACCCGATAACAATGCCGACACCACAGCTAACGCAATCCCAGAATAACGAAAGTTCTTCATTTCTTTTCCTATAAAAAACAAATGATTAATTAGGCTTTATGGCGCCTGATAATTAAACGTCGCGGTAAATCTTTTGCTTCTTTGTCCAGCAAAAGCCTCTTCAGGAAAGGGCTTCAACTGACTGATACTTTGTAAGGAGCTCAGCGCCGCACGATTGAGCAGCATGCTCGGCGCTTTGTTGGCAATACCTGAAGCCAGCACTCTGCCGCTGCGGTCGACCTCCAGCCACACCTCGACGTTGCCCTGCGGGCGCTCCAGCGAAGCCTGACGGCCGCTCGGGTAGCGTTTGCGCTGCTCCAGCTCGCGGCGCAGCACCTGCAGATAGCCGCTTTCCACCGCTTGTGCGTTCGCTTTCGGCGCCGGAGGAGAGGGCGGCGCCGCGGGTTTACTCACCACCGTACTGCGCAAGACGGCGGGCTGCGGAGCCACGCGCTCCTGCGGCTTCACTGCTTTCTCCTGAACCGGTTTTGGCTTCGGCTTAGGTTTGGGTTTAACAACCGGTTTGGCCTGGATAATCGGTTCCGGGGCAGGAACGACAGGCTCGGCAATCGGCTCCGGTTCCGGCTCAGGTTGGGGTTCCGGCGGCGGCTCTGGCTGCGGTTCCGGGACAGGTTCAGGCTGCGGTGGCTCGGGTTCGGCCAGCGACAGTTCCATCACCGTATCGTCATAATGCGGTTTCACCTGCAGGACTGCCTTCTGGCTGACGAACAGTAAACATCCGGCGATGACTATCGCGGGTAACCAGCTAACAACGTGACGTGAGCGATAAAGCAGATACATATCACTGCTTCCGTGTGGCGATGGAAATGGAGAAGAAACCGCCCTGACGCAAGGTATCCATCACTGCGACCAGGCGTTCCACCGCGACCTCTTTATCGCTGTTGACGATAATGGTGGTGGTTTGGTTTTCCTGCTGCTGTTGCTTCAGGGTATTGACCAGCGCATCAAGAACCAGCGGCTGGCCATCCAGCTGCAGCTGATCACCGGCGCCGAGGGTGATAATGGCTTTTTTCTGCGGCTTAAGCTGTTGGGCGCTGCTGGCCGACGGCAGCTGTGTTTTCAAGCCCAGAGCCGGGATCACATTCAGGCTAATCAGGACAAAGAAGACCAGTAAAAACATCATCACATCGATCATCGGGATCAGTTCGATATGGGCTTTATTCTTTTTAGGCTCACTCCAGTTACGCATGACACTCCCCCCAAAAATTGAAGGGGCCAATATAGAAGCGCTTTGTTTATCTTTCGTTACAGATTTTTTATTTTATTATCACAATTGAGACTTTTTTGAGAAAAAAGCACCATTCGAGACTTGCGCAACTAAACATATATATTTGATTTTAATTAATAATCACCATCACAAGGCCATTACAAGAATTATAAAAAACCAGAGCATCAATTTTTTTTGTTATTTTTATGACATTGAAAAACGTATCTTCCGTCGCGTTCCCTTAGCCCTATTGCGCCTCTGCCCCCCACGCGCTAGCATGAGTTCTTCACACTACGGAGCACGTATGGGCCTGTTAAACCGAATAAAAATGCTGTGGCAAGCCGCTGTCGGCTCGTCTTATTCCTGGCCCGCGCTGGATGTCACTCTTCCCGGCGAACGCTATTTGCACCTGGTCGGCAGTATTCATATGGGCACCCGCGATATGTCGCCGCCTCCAGCACGACTGCTGAAACTGATTCGCCAGGCCGATGCGCTGATTGTTGAAGCGGATATTACCGGCAGCGAAACGCCGTTCAGCAACCTTCCCTCTTATCCACCGCTGGCGGAACGCCTGAGCGCATCCCAGCTCGCTGAACTGGAAGAGCGAGCGGGAGAGATGGGCCTGTCTATCGCGCTATTTGATAGCCAGCCGCTGTGGCAGGTAGCAATGGTGTTGCAGGCCACCCAGGCGCAAAAGCTGGGGCTAAGAGCGGATTATGGTATTGATTACCAGCTGCTAATGGCGGCCCGCGAGAGCAATATTCGGGTGATGGAACTGGAGGGGGCCGACAGCCAAATCGCCCTGTTGCGCAACCTTCCAGACGGCGGAATGGCTCTGCTGGAGGATACGCTGACCCACTGGCGCACTAACGCCCGTCTGTTACAGGTGATGATCGGCTGGTGGCTGGAGCAGCCACCGTCAAAAGGTGCAACCGTGCTGCCAACGACCTTTAGCCAGTCGCTATATGATGTGCTGATGCATCAGCGCAACCTGGCCTGGCGCGAAACGCTGCTGGCGCTGCCGCCGGGGCGCTACGTAGTAGCCGTAGGGGCGCTGCATTTGTACGGAGAAGGGAATCTGCCGGATATGTTGACGTAAAAAAATGGCCAATATTTCTATTGGCCCGTCAAAGAGGAATTTCATCATTATTATTATCCCGAGATTTGCACCTCGGATCGCTTGATTGTCGCTCAAAGTGACCATCACTGCCAACACTATTGCGCAAGATGATACTATTTTTTAGACAACCGTCGGGCGTATGCTTATGCCACATCAAATCGGTTGGTAAGAAGGATAACGATGACTCCCGCCGTTAAGTTACTCGAAAAAAACAAAATCGCTTTTAACATCCATAGTTACGACCATGATCCTACCGAAACCAATTTTGGTGACGAGGTCGTACGTAAGCTGGGGCTAAACGCCGACCAGGTTTATAAGACGCTGCTGGTCGCGGTCAATGGCGATATGAAGCATCTTGCCGTCGCGGTGACCCCGGTTGCCGGTCAGCTGGATTTGAAAAAGGTGGCGAAAGCCTTAGGCGCAAAGAAAGTGGATATGGCGGACCCGATGGTTGCGCAACGCGTCACCGGCTATCTGGTGGGCGGTATCAGCCCGCTTGGGCAGAAAAAACGCCTGCCGACGGTAATTGACGCTCCGGCCCAGGCGTTTGCCACCATTTTTATTTCTGGCGGCAAGCGCGGGCTGGATATTGAGCTGGCGGCCAGCGATCTGGCGAAGATCCTTGACGCGAAATTCGCAGATATCGCGCGGCGCGATTAACCCCTGGTTTATCTCAGAGGACAATCCCGGAGGCGGCGCTTGACGCGCCTTATCCGGGCTACCAATCCACAGACGGCTGCAAACCCGTAGCCCCGGTCAGCGTAAGCGCCACCGGGGAGTTTCAGACGTTACTGCCAGCTCACCTCGCCTTTCGGCTCAAATGCGCCAACATCCAGCGGAGAGTTTTTCTGGATGTACTCCTTCAGCACTTCGGCGTCGATAAAACCGGTATTGACATAGCCCGGTTTAGTATCGATGTGCGGATAACCATCGCCGCCGGTAGCGTTAAAGCTCAGGGTTGCCATACGGTAGGTTTTCGCTGGGTCTACCGGCTCGCCCTTGATGGTCAAATCGTTAAGCTTGCCGTCTTTAGCCACAAAACCAACGTTAGCAAACTGCGGATACGCGCCTGAATCTGGCTTCATTTGCGCCACAGCGGTCAGATACTCTGTCACTTCCTTGCCGCTCATATCGACATACACCAGCACGTTGCCGAAGGGTTGCACCTTCATCACGTCTTTATAGGTAATATCACCCGCTTCGATAGAATCACGCACCCCGCCGCCGCTCATCACCGCAAAGTCAGCATTACTACGCGCCATTTGCGCTGCCAGCAGCAGACGACCCATATTGGTTTGCACGAAACGAACTTTGCTGCGATCGCCCTCCAGATGCCCGTTCACGCTGCCAATTTTCACCTGCAGCTGCGCCTTACCTTTATTCTGGAACGGCGTCAACAAGGAAAGCATCTGTGGGTTTTCGGCGATTTGCGGCGTGTAGAGCACACGCTCGCTCTCACCGTTATCGTAAGTGATCTTCTTCTTCAGGTTGACCGGGATCAGCTGATAGTGCACCAGCTTCATTTCGCCGTTGCGGAATTCAAAGTCCGCGCGGCCAACATATTTTCCCCACTCGTGGGCTTGTACAATCCAGATCCCGTTCTGTTTGTCCGGCGCACATGGGCTGCCCGGCACATAATCCACCTGCTTTTTATTCTCAGACGCCATACATACCGGGTCCTGAGAGTGACCACCGACAATCATCGCCAGCGATCCTGCGGGCAGGCTGCGCGCCATCTCTACATCGCCCGGCGCATTGGAACCATGGTCGCCGTTGTCATAATGGCCCATATGGGTGGTCGCCAGAATGACATCCGGCTTTTCATTCTGCTGAAGTTCTTGAATCACCAGCTTGGCTTCTTCCGCCGGTTTACGGAATTCGATATCCGTAAAGTACTCAGGATTACCAATTTTAGCCGTATCGTCGGTCGTCAGGCCGATGACCGCAATATTCAGTCCACCGCGTTTAAACAGCGCCCACGGTTTAAACAGACGCTCACCAGTGCTTTTCTGGTAAATATTGGCGGAGAGGAACGGAAACTTCGCCCATTTTTCCTGCTGACGCAGTACGCTAAGCGGATTATCAAACTCATGGTTACCCACCGCCATCGCATCGTAGCCAACCAGGTTCATACCGCGAAAATCGGGCTCCGCATCCTGTAAATCAGACTCAGGCACGCCGGTATTAATATCGCCGCCGGAGAGCAACAACACGCTGCCGCCCTCTGCTGCTACCTCTTTACGAATACCGTCCACCAGCGTTTTTTGTGCAGACAGCCCATATTCGCCGTAATCGCTACGCCAGAAGTGACCATGATGATCGTTAGTATGCAGGATGGTAATTTTGTAGGTTTTATCCTGCTCATAAGCCTGTGCTGACAGGCTTCCCAGCGATAGCGCGGTGAATAATGCCAGCGCAACGCCCCGTTTGATCAATTGCATATTTCTCTCCCTGACAAAGTAACAAGTGCCGAAAGTATAGCGAGTTGGTGAATTAGACAACTTTGTTTTCAGAAATGAGACTTTATTCAAACCTTAGGGGCAGGTATGTTAGGCAGATAATAATTCCACCTGCATCCTCTATAAAAAACACTTAAGTGAACCTATGGCAATGAATCAGACCGCACAACCCTTATCCGGCCCCGCTGCCGCGCCGCAAAAAGCACGCACCTCGTTTCGCATACTGGGGGCCATCAGCCTCTCTCATTTGCTAAACGATATGATCCAGTCGCTCATCCTGGCTATCTACCCGCTGCTACAGGCCGAGTTTTCCCTGTCCTTCGTACAGATTGGGATGATCACCCTCACCTTCCAGTTGGCATCGTCACTGTTGCAGCCGGTGGTTGGCTATCTGACCGACAAGCACCCGATGCCGTGGTCGCTGCCCATTGGCATGTGCTTTACGCTTTGCGGTCTGGTGCTGCTGGCGATCTCCGGAAGCTTCGGAATGGTTCTGTTGGCCGCTGCGCTAGTGGGTACCGGCTCGTCGGTGTTTCACCCGGAATCTTCTCGTGTTGCGCGAATGGCCTCGGGCGGACGCCATGGCCTGGCGCAGTCAATATTCCAGGTTGGCGGTAATTTTGGTAGCTCGTTAGGGCCGCTACTCGCCGCTCTCATTATCGCCCCGTATGGCAAAGGTAATGTTGGCTGGTTTGTACTGGCTGCGCTGCTGGCCATCGTGGTGCTGGCGCAAATTAGTCGCTGGTATTCCGCCCAGCATCGTATGAACAAAGGTAAACCAAAACCGGTAATTGTTAATCCGTTGCCGAAAAACAAAGTGATTCTTGCAGTTAGCATCCTGTTAATGCTGATTTTCTCGAAATACTTCTATATGGCGAGCATTAGCAGCTATTACACCTTTTATCTGATGCAAAAATTCGGATTATCGGTGCAAAACGCCCAATTTCACCTGTTCGCCTTCCTTTTTGCTGTAGCCGCCGGGACGGTAATTGGCGGGCCTTTGGGCGATAAAATTGGGCGAAAATATGTTATTTGGGGCTCTATCCTTGGCGTTGCACCGTTTACCCTTGTTTTACCCTACGCCACATTGGAATGGACCGGTATTTTGACGGTGATCATTGGTTTTATCCTCGCATCGGCCTTTTCCGCCATTTTGGTCTACGCACAGGAGCTACTGCCGGGCCGTATTGGCATGGTTTCTGGTCTGTTCTTCGGTTTTGCATTTGGCATGGGCGGACTCGGAGCCGCGGTGCTGGGGCTGTTAGCTGACCATACCAGTATCGACCTGGTCTATAAAATCTGTGCTTTCCTACCTCTTCTCGGCATCCTGACGATATTTCTTCCTAATAACCACCAAAAATCGTAAATATCCGGCAGCCAAAGTGAAACTTTGGCTGCCGCAACCCCTTCCCCCATCAGCATCACCCCGCATTATCTTCTGCCATTTTGCTGTCTGTGCTTTTTTGCGGATTAATTCCACTTTTCTGCAAAATTCAACAATTATTCATAAACAAAACCGCTGAAACTGTCATAAACTATTACTCGGTTTTTTGGTTTTTATACCGAAAATGGATCAGCTCACCACTGCAAGGAGACGGAATGCACCACGCAACACCGCTAATCACCACCATTGTCGGCGGCCTTGTGCTCGCCTTTATTCTCGGCATGATTGCCAATAAGCTACGTATTTCTCCTCTGGTGGGATATTTATTAGCGGGCGTGCTGGCCGGACCTTTTACCCCTGGCTTCGTTGCTGATACCAAGCTGGCGCCTGAACTGGCCGAGCTTGGCGTGATCCTGCTGATGTTCGGCGTGGGTCTGCACTTCTCCTTAAAAGATTTGATGGCGGTAAAGGCCATCGCTATTCCCGGCGCCATCGCCCAGATAGCTGTGGCGACGCTGATGGGTATGGCGCTCTCGGCAATGCTTGGCTGGTCGCTGATGACCGGCATCGTCTTCGGTTTGTGTCTTTCTACCGCCAGTACCGTGGTGCTGCTGCGCGCGTTGGAAGAACGACAGCTTATTGATAGTCAGCGGGGGCAAATCGCCATCGGTTGGCTGATTGTTGAAGATCTGGTGATGGTGCTGACGCTGGTCCTGCTACCGGCCGTCGCAGGTATGACGGAGAAAGGCGACGTTGGCCTGGCTTCTCTGGCTGTCGATATGGGTATCACCATTGGGAAAGTCGTCGCCTTTATCGCAATTATGATGCTGGTAGGCCGCCGCCTGGTGCCGTGGATTATGTCACGTAGCGCGGCGACCGGCTCACGCGAGCTGTTTACGCTGTCAGTGCTGGCGCTGGCGCTCGGCATTGCCTTCGGTGCGGTCGAACTGTTTGATGTCTCCTTCGCCCTGGGTGCCTTCTTCGCCGGGATGGTGCTCAATGAATCCGAGCTCAGCCACCGCGCGGCCCACGATACGCTACCGCTGCGTGATGCGTTCGCCGTGCTGTTCTTTGTCTCTGTCGGCATGCTCTTTGACCCAATGATCCTGGTAGAGCAGCCGCTGGCGGTACTGGCGACGCTGGCTATTATTATCTTTGGTAAGTCGGCCGCGGCCTTCTTCCTGGTGCGAATGTTCGGTCACTCGCCGCGAACCGCCCTGACTATCGCCGCCAGCCTCGCGCAAATCGGGGAGTTCGCCTTTATTCTCGCCGGGCTGGGCATGGCGCTGAATCTGCTACCGCAGGCCGGGCAGAATCTGGTGCTTGCCGGGGCGATAATCTCGATTATGCTCAACCCGATTCTGTTTACTCTGCTGGAAAAATACCTCGATAAAACCGAAACGCTGGACGAGCAGACGCTGGAAGAAGTTCTGGAAGAAGAGAAACAGATCCCGGTCGATATCTGCAACCATGCGCTGCTGGTCGGTTTCGGCCGCGTTGGCAGCCTGCTTGGCGAAAAACTGATGGCCCAGGGAATACCGTTGGTGGTTATCGAAACATCACGTACCCGCGTAGACGAGCTGCGTGCACGGGGTATTCGCGCGGTTTTGGGCAACGCTGCCAATGAAGAAATTATGAATCTGGCGCATCTGGACTGCGCCCGCTGGCTGCTGCTGACCATACCTAACGGCTATGAAGCCGGGGAAATCGTGGCTTCGGCACGCGAGAAGTGCCCAAATATCGAGATCATCGCCCGCGCCCACTATGACGATGAAGTGGAATACATTATTGAACGCGGCGCGAATCAGGTGGTGATGGGCGAGCGTGAAATTGCCCGCGCGATGATAAAACTACTGGAAACACCGCCAGCAGGTGAACTGGTTACTGGTTAATAGTTTTAGCCCCGGTGAGCAGCGCTTTATCGGGGCTTATTTTTCATCGTCTTTTTTCTGTGTCGCCTGGCGTAAATTAACGCTCCCAGTAGGCCTCTTCCAGGCTATCTTCACGCTCCGGCAGACCGCGGGTCAGGCGCGGCGAGTGCTGATTCAGCACCTGATAACTCACACGGTTAGCGTATTTGCATACCTGGGCCAGCGATGAATAGGTCAGCCACTTGCACTTGTGCTTACTGGAGTTCGGCACGTTATTACGGTGATAGTTATTGGCGGTAATATCGTGCAGCAGTGCCGCCAGCGCGCCGTCGCCTGCGCCGTTGGTATTCATGATCTTCTCCGGTCCGCCCATATACGGGGCGATGTGCGAGAAAATACGCAGCGGTTTTTCGCAATCCTGGTGGCGCATCGCGCGGCTGAATTCATACTGGTTGAACTCAGCAATGGCCCCAGGCAGTAGCGGATGCTGAGTTTTGCGCTTAGCCTCATCCTCGGTAAAGCTCGCCATATAGAGCCCGGCAGGACCGGCGGTACACAGCACCAGGTCAACCCACTCCAGCGCCTTATCCGAAGCCAATAGCGGATCAGAGATCCCCGTCAGCGCTTGCGCTTCCTCTTCGTTCATCGCCAGAATCGAAACGTGTTCTTTCAGAAACTGCTGCCACCACTCTGGGTTATCGACAATCACATATTTAGTACCTAGCGTCAGGACCACCGGCACGTCATGCTTTTTCGCATATTCGATGGCTTTCATCGTAGCGTCCGGCATCGGCTCGCCCGGTTTGCAGCGCACGAGATAGGAGGTCAGTACCAGCGCGGATGCTCCGGCAATAACGGCTTCCGGGATACTTTCCGGACGCAGCTTATTCATATGGCCGGGACTAATCGCAAAGGTTCGCTCGCCGGAATCGCTAATCAGCGTAAAGCAGCGGCCAATCGCGCCCTCTACGCCTTGCAGGTAGTTCAAATCGGTTCGGCTGGAGGTATTACATAAATAGCGATAGGCGTAGCCACCAATTTCTATATTGCTGCACATGACGCCAAGCAAAACCGAGCGATCATCCGCCAGCACCGAGTAGTTGTGCATGGTATTACCAATGGTGCCACCGGCAAACTGATGGGTGATCAGGTCATTGCGTACCAGCTCCTGATACAGCGCCTCAGCAACATCATCTTCAATCACCAGCGAATGACCGGCGCTCAGACCGTAGCGTACGATAAACGACTCATCCACTTTCGCTTCGATATCCACCAGCGTTTGATCGATACCAACCACCCAGGCGACGTTAGACTCATTTTCTGGCTGAATTTGTTGCAGCAGCGGATCGCGAGCGTTGACGGGAAAGTAGTGTTTAGACTTGCGTTTACCGGGAAATTTCATAGTGATGGTTTATGGACAGTGAACAAGCGGGAAATAGTAGCATACTCCCCGCGACAGGCGCGATCAGCGATAGGTTGCTGTCAGGTTAACCATCATTTCGATATGCGCGGAGTCCGCGTTAAGTGCAGGAATATATTCATATTGCTGCCCACCGGCTTCAAGGAAAAATTCCCGGTTCTGTACCGCTATCTCTTCCAGCGTTTCCAGACAATCAGCGGAAAAGCCCGGGCAGATAACCTGAACATGCTTCACGCCCTTCTCACCGAGCATTTTCAACGTTTCGTCGGTGTAGGGTGTCAGCCAGGGTTCGCGGCCAAAGCGCGACTGAAAAGTCATCATCACGCGGTCCGGAGGGAGCCCCAGAGCAGAAACCAGCTCACGTGTCGTGTCGCGGCAGCGCTGCGGATAGCTATCCCCTTCATGGGCATAACGCTGCGGTATCCCATGATAGGAGAGCAGGAGTAAATCCGGTTCGCCATGCACTGCAAACGAAGCGCGAACGCTGGCGGCCAGCGCGTGGATATAATCCACATCGTCGGCATAATCGCGAATAAAAGAAACGCCTGGAATCAACCGCTTTTTAGCAAGAATTCGCGCCAGTTCATCCCACACGGCCGCCACGGTGGAACAGGAGTACTGCGGATAGAGCGGGAGCACCACAATATGGTCAACGCCCTGCTCCATGAGTTCATCCACTGCGCCTTCCAGCGACGGCGAGCCATAGCTCATCCCCAGCGCAACGGGGGTATCCGGAAGGCGTTCTGCCAGCGCCTGCTGCTGACGACGACTGTAGACCATCAGCGGCGACCCCTCTTCCATCCAGATAGACTGATAGAGTTTGGCAACTCGGGGCGCGCGCAGAGGCAGTATCACACCGCGCAGCAGCGGCCACCACAACAGACGAGAGGTATCCACCACCCGCTTGTCGCTAAGAAATTGTCGCAGATAGCGCTTCACCGCATCGGGCGTGGGCGCATCGGGGGTGCCTAAATTGGCTAATAAGATACCTGTTTTCGTCTGATGCATTACCGCCTCTTAACCATTTGAATCGCTGACAATTGTAGCTGAAATGGCGCTAAACGGAACCAATCATAGAAAAAGGTAATATGAGAGGAGTTCTCATCCCGCAGTTGCAGGATGAGAACGGACTGGATTAACCGAGGATTTTTTCCAGTTCTACGCGAACGTCAGCCACCGCTTTGGTGCCGTCGACTTTCGCGTATTGAGTGTTGCCCGCTTCGGCTTCTTTCTGATAGTAGCCGATCAGCGGAGCCGTCATCTGATGATACTCAACCAGACGCTTACGCACGGTCTCTTCCTGATCGTCTTTACGGGTGGTCAGCTCTTCGCCGGTCACGTCGTCTTTGCCTTCAACTTTTGGCGGATTAAATTTGATGTGGTAAACGCGGCCGGAAGCGGCGTGGACGCGGCGACCGATAATACGGTCAACGATCAGCTCGTCGGGAACGTCAAATTCCAGAACGTAATCAACGGCGATGCCTGCTTCTTTCATGGCGTCAGCCTGCGGAATAGTGCGCGGGAAGCCATCCAGCAGGAAGCCGTTACGGCAATCTTCCTGAGTAATACGCTCTTTGACCAGGGCGATAACCAGTTCGTCGGTCACCAGCTTACCGGCATCCATGATGTCTTTTGCTTGTTTGCCCAGCTCGGAGCCAGATTTCACCGCGGCACGCAGCATGTCGCCGGTGGAGATTTGCGGAATACCGTATTTCTCCATGATGAACTGAGCCTGAGTTCCTTTACCCGCGCCCGGAGCGCCAAGCAGAATAATACGCATTACGAAAATCCCCTCAAAAGTTGATTCAATTCTTCAAAAAGCGCTAAACCATACCACCAGAACGCGGATGGCTCAAGGAAGGTGGGGCGGCTGAAACGGTTAATGGTGAGATATTTTACGTAGAGTGCGGTTGGATGCCCTCACCCCGGCCCTCTCCCACAGGGAGAGGGCGAAAATCAGCTCAGTGCCAGCAAGCCAGCGCCGGGCCAGTCCCCTCTACCTTCAGGGAGAGGGTTAGGGTTAGGGTGAGGGTAAAGATTACGACGCCAGCAGCTGGTTCATACGGCGGATAAACTGGTTAGGATCTTCCAGAGTCCCGCGCTCGGCCAGCAGCGCCTGATCGAGAAGCAGCTCAACCCATTCGCCGAACTGCGCATCGTCCTGAGTATCGGCCGCGCGTTTCACCAGCGGGTGGACCGGGTTCAGTTCAAAGATATATTTCACTTCCGGCGCAGCCTGGCCCGCTGCGGCAAAAAGTTTTGCCATCTGGGTACTCATTTCATCTGCATCAGTCGTGACGATAGCGGGTGTATCGGTCAGACGATGGGTCAGACGGACTTCTTTCACTCGATCGCCCAGCAGCGTTTTCGCTCGCTCAACGAACGGCTCCAGCGCCTTCTCGGCTTCTTTGGTGGTTTCATCCACTTCATCCGTCAGCTTATCCAGCGACTCATCAGCTTTCGCGACCGACTGGAACGGCTTACCATCGAACTCGGTCAGATAGCTCATCATCCACTCGTCGATGCGATCGGAAAGCAGCAGAACTTCGATGCCTTTCTTACGCAGCAGCTCCAGATGCGGGCTGCTCTTCGCAGCGGCGTAGCTGTCGGCAGTGATGTAATAAATCTTCTCCTGCCCTTCTTTCATGCGCGATACGTACTCTTCCAGCGACACGGTCTGCGCAGCGGAATCGGTATGCGTGCTGGCAAAGCGCAGAAGTTTGGCGATAGTCTGCAGGTTGGCGTTGTCTTCCGCCGGGCCTTCTTTCAGCGCCAGGCCAAACTGCTGCCAGAAGGTCTGATATTTCTCCGCGTCGTCTTTCGCCAGTTTTTCCAGCATCTGCAGCGCGCGCTTACTCAACGCAGTGCGCAGGTTGCGGGTTACGCTGCTATCCTGGAGGATTTCACGCGATACGTTCAGCGGCAGATCGCTAGAATCAACAAGGCCGCGCACAAAGCGCAGGTAATTCGGCATAAACTGCTCGGCGTCATCCATAATGAAGACGCGCTGCACGTACAGCTTCAAACCATGTTTGTGATCGCGATTCCACATATCCCAGGGCGCCTGCGACGGGATATACAGCAGGCTGGTGTACTCCTGCTTACCTTCTACGCGGTTGTGGCTCCAGGTCAACGGATCGCTGTAGTCATGAGCAATGTGCTTATAGAATTCGTTGTATTCGTCGTCTTTAATTTCCGACTTATTGCGGGTCCACAGCGCCTGAGCTTTGTTAATTTTCTCCCAGGAGATAACGGTTTCGCCGTCAACCTCTTCCTGCTTTTCAATCTCAACCGGCAGCGCAATGTGATCGGAGTATTTGCTGATGATCGAACGCACGCGCCAGTCGTTGAGGAAATCGTCCTCACCTTCGCGCAGGTGCAGCGTGATCTCCGTTCCGCGATCGGCTTTAGTGATGTCGGCAACCGTATAATCGCCTTCACCAGCAGATTCCCAGAATACGCCGTTTTCGGCGCTATCGCCCGCCGCGCGGGTACGCACGGTGACTTTGTCAGCGACAATAAACGCCGAATAGAAGCCTACGCCGAACTGGCCGATCAGCTGACTGTCTTTCGCCTGATCGGAGCCCATTGATTCAAGGAATGATTTGGTTCCGGATTTCGCAATCGTCCCCAGGTGATCGATAACTTCATCACGGTTCATACCGATTCCGTTATCGGCGATGGTCAGGGTGCGGTTGTCTTTATCAAATGAAACACGCACGCGCAGCTCGCCGTCGCCTTCATACAGATCCGGCTGCGACAGCGCGCGAAAGCGCAGCTTATCGGCCGCATCGGAGGCGTTGGAAATCAGTTCACGCAGGAAAATTTCTTTATTGGAATAAAGAGAATGGATCATCAGGTGCAGAAGCTGTTTTACCTCTGACTGAAAACCACGAGTTTCTTGTCCTTTCATCTAAATCAACCTCAACAATGCCATTGTTAATGGTAAAAAAACCGTTGAGTGTGAGATGGGGACAGAGGGGAGAATTTTCAAGCGGAGGCCCCGAAAAGCGCCTCCGTTTGGTTAAAAACGAATCTTATGCCGTCCGGCGAGGGAGTGGGACAGCGTGGTGCCATCAACCATTTCCAGTTCGCCGCCAACCGGTACGCCATGGGCGATACGACTCGCTTCTACGTCATACTGCGCGCAGAGCTCGGCGATATAATTGGCAGTAGCTTCCCCCTCGACCGTAGGATTGGTCGCGAGGATCACTTCCTGCATCGATTCGTCACGCAGACGCTGTTCCAGACGATCGAGCCCGATATCATCCGGCCCGATACCATCGAGCGGCGACAGGTGGCCCATCAATACGAAATAACGACCAGAAAATTGCCCGGTCTGCTCAATAGCGTAGATGTCCGCTGGACTCTCCACCACGCAGAGCTGACCATTTTCCTTACGGCGCGGGTTGCTGCAAATGTTGCACACTTCCTGTTCAGTGAAGGTGCGGCAATCGGCGCAGTGGCCGATTTCCGACATCGCGCGCGTTAGCGCCTGCGCAAGGCGCATCCCGCCGCTGCGGTCACGCTGCAGCAGGGTAAACGCCATACGCTGCGCCGACTTTGGGCCAACGCCCGGCAGGCAGCGCAGCGCTTCCATCAGCTGAGTTAACAGCGGACTGGTTTGCATCAGAACGGCATCTTAAAGCCTGGCGGCAGTTGCATACCGGAAGAAACAGAAGCCATTTTTTCTTTCTGGGTCTCCTCAATGCGGCGAGCGGCATCGTTGAATGCAGCAGCCACCAGATCTTCCAGCATGTCTTTGTCGTCTTCCAGCAGGCTTGGGTCAATTTCAACGCGACGGCAGTTGTGCGCACCGTTGATGGTTACTTTTACCAGGCCAGCACCGGATTCACCGGTCACTTCCAGCTTGGCCACTTCTTCCTGCATCTGCTGCATTTTTTCTTGCATCTGCTGGGCCTGCTTCATCAGGTTACCCAGACCGCCTTTTCCACCAAACATAGGCTTCTCTCTCAGTAAGTCGTCGTTAAGGATGATGATCGCAAGTTTAACTCGCAATCAAATGGGGCGAATACTTTCTTCATCCAGGTCCGCATCAAAGAACCGGCGCAGCGTCTGGATGTTGTTATCCGCAATAATCGCTTCACGCGCCTGCGTGAGCTTTTCTTCATAAATTGCCTGCCGCCACTCAAGCGGCGTGCGCATCGCGGGATTATCATCTTCCACGATGGTCAATTCAACCGGCGTACCGTACAAAATACCCAGCGCTTCCGCCAGCTTTTGCTGCGCGCCTGCAGAGTTCAGATGACGCTGGCTCGGACGCAGATGCAGGCAGACGCGGTTGCCGTCCTGCTCTTTCCACGCATTTAGTGCCACCTGCTCCACCAGTTTTGGCACCGCGAGCTGGTTAACTTCCGCCGCCCAGCTATCGCGTTCGACCGCCTCGACTGCCAGCTTCGCCGCCAGTTCCGGGGTTTTTTCGTGCTCCAGTGCTTTTTTCAGCGCTTTCGGCGTTGCAACTTCTTCTTTTACCGTTTCAACAACCATCGTCGATTTCCAACGGTAAGCTTCTTTTTTCGCCGGAGCTTGCTCCAGAGCGGCAGCTGCCGGACGCGCCTGTACGCGCTCGGTAATCGAACTCAGTCGTTCCAGCGCAGCGTTATTCACCGGCCGCGCGCGGGAAGCGGCTGCCGGTTCACTCTTTTTTGGGCTGGGTGCTCCCTGGCTACGCTGAAGCTGACTGCGGGCTGCCAGCACCTGGCTGGTCGTCTGCGGCAGATTCTGCGGTGGCTGCTGAGCGGATACCGGGGCGGCCTGCTGTACAGGTGCGACCGGGATACTCTGCGCCGGAGGGGCTTCCGGTTCCGGCAACGGCATGCGCGGATGGAATGCCAGCGCCCGCAGAAGCGTCATTTCAACACCCATGCGTCTGTCCGGCGCGTACGGTAGCTCTTTGCGGCCAATCAACAACGTCTGATAGTAAAGCTGAACGTCGGTTGGCGGTACGGTTCGTGCCAGCTCGCGCATCCGCAGCTCTACGGCAGCCATATCCGCGCCGAGCGCCGACGGCGAGAGCTGAACCATTGCAATACGGTGCAGCAAACTTTGCATCTCGACCAACAGGGCTTCCCACTCCACGCCGCGAGCAGCCGCCTCATTGACGCCTGCCATCACGCGTTCGCCGTCAGCAGCCACTAGCGCTTCAATTAGCGAGAGCGCCTGATCGTCGTCAAGAGTGCCAAGCATGGTGCTGACAGATTCTGCGGTCAGGTGGCCATCGCCGCTGGCAATAGCCTGATCCGTCAGGCTCAACGCATCGCGCAGGCTTCCATCAGCCGCGCGCGCGAGCAGTTGCAGCGCCCGAGGCTCAAAAGCAATCTGTTCTTCACCGAGAATATGCTCTAACTGATGACGGATCTGTTCAACATCCAGCGCCTTGAGATGAAACTGCAGGCAGCGGGAAAGAATAGTGACCGGCAGCTTTTGCGGATCGGTCGTTGCTAGCAGGAATTTAACGTGCGCAGGTGGCTCCTCTAGCGTTTTTAGCAACGCGTTGAAGCTGTGGCGCGACAGCATGTGGACTTCATCGATCAGATAGACCTTGAAGCGACCACGGGCCGGTGCGTACTGGACGTTATCCAGCAAATCGCGGGTATCTTCGACTTTGGTGCGCGAGGCGGCATCGATCTCGATCAGATCGACAAAACGCCCTTGTTCTATTTCTCGGCAGTTATCGCAGACGCCACAAGGCGTGGCGGTAACGCCGGTTTCACAGTTTAACCCTTTCGCCAATAAACGAGCGATGGAGGTTTTACCCACCCCGCGGGTGCCGGAAAAGAGATATGCGTGATGAATGCGCCCTAACGATAAGCCGTTCGCCAGTGCGGTCAGCACATGTTCCTGGCCGACGACGTCAGCAAAGGTTTGTGGGCGCCATTTACGGGCTAAGACCTGATAACTCATGGGCTGGCTCTGAAACGCTGGAAGGTGAAATCACGAGGGGGCCATGCTATCACAGCCCCGCCCAATCAGCGAGGCTATGTGTCGGGAAATGCTTAGTGGCCCGGGAAGGGAACCAGGCTGTAGCTGTTGATTCCCAACTTCTCCAGGCGCTGTTCGCCGCCCAGATCAAACAGATTGATAATAAAGGCTGCATCATGTACTTCACCGCCCAGACGACGGATCAGCTTCACGGTCGCATCGATGGTGCCGCCGGTCGCCAGCAGGTCGTCAACCACCAATACCTTGTCGCCTTCTTTAATGGCATCAACATGGATTTCCAGCTGATCGGTACCGTATTCGAGCTCGTAGCTCTCCGCGATGGTTTCACGCGGCAACTTACGCGGCTTGCGCACTGGAACAAAGCCTACGCCCAGCGCCAGCGCAACCGGTGCGCCAAACAGGAAACCACGCGCTTCGGTGCCCACCACTTTGGTAATACCCGCGTCTTTGTAGCGCTCTGCCAGCAGTTCAATGCTAAGCGCGTAGGCTTTTGGGTCTTCCAGCAAACTGGTGACATCACGGAAAAGGATACCAGGCTTCGGGTAGTCCTGGATGCTTTGGATGCTGTTCTTCAGATATTCAAGCTGCTGTGCAGTTGCGGTCATAAGTTTATGCCTGATTAAAACGGTGTTACTCACGGGCATGACAAACGGGCCAAAGAAACATTTGTTTAACCTTTGACCAGTCGTACCCGCGCTCGAAAACGCCAGAATTTACTGTCTGTCAGCGACAATTGCAACCATCATTATTGCGCATCAGTGCTTTTGTTGCTTTGCATCAACCACCGGAATGCGCCACATAAATATCAGCAGACAGGTGAGAATCACCAGCAGCAAGATGCGCACCCACGTAAGATTAACCAGCCACAAGGAAATGGCAAAGGTCAGCAAAATCATCACCACCGCCCGAGGTTTAGCGCCAGGCGGCATAGCGCGGTATTTCTGCCAATGGCGCAGGTAACCACCAAACCACGAACGATACAGTAGCCAGTGGTGAAAGCGCGGCGACGAGCGGGCAAAACACCAGGCCGCAAGCAGGATAAACGGCGTCGTTGGCAATAAGGGTAAAAACACGCCCAGCGTTCCTAATGCTACCGCCAGCCAGCCAATGATGATTAAAATAATACGTGGCATAATGCGAATCGTTATCAAAAAGATAACGCTAATGTAGCACAGTTGTTTATCTGGGTAGGGAGGAGTTATTTGAAAACGGCCCGGCTTTTACACTCGCTGGAAAATCAACTGGCAGCGCTGGCAACGCAAGTTGCGCCACTGGCGGATCACGCGACGCTCAGCCCACGCTTTGATCGCCAACTGTTCCGCACCCGCAGCACGCAAATGCAGACTTATCTGGATGAAGCCAAAGAATGCTTCGCCGAACTACAGCAGGCAGCCGAACGCCAGCAACTGCCGCAGGTCACCTGGTTGGCGGAACGTCTCGTTGCCCAGATCGCCGCTATCAGCCGGGAAACGGCAACATGGTCGCTACGCAACTGGGATAGCGCTTCGCCCACTCTAAACCGCTGGCAGCGCCGACGTCTGCAGCATCAGGAATACGAACGCAGGCTGCTGGCGATGAGAAACGATCGCCAGCGTCAGCTCGCGCAAGCCACAACCCTAGATGAACAGCAACGGTTGGCTAAAGAAGTGGACGCCTACGCAGGGCGGCTGGCCCGTTGTCGTGACGCGCTGGAGAAAATCGAAAACGTACTGGCACGTTTAACCCGCTAAGTGGAGGAAGAAATATGTCGCTGGAAAACGCATCAGACGAGGTCAAGCTAGCCGTCGATTTAATTATGTTGCTTGAAGAGAATAAGGTCCCCGCACAAACCGTGCTAGCTGCGCTGGAGATTATTCGTCGTGACTATGAAAACAAAGTAGAAAGTGCGGAAGAAGCCTCGCAAAACGCGCAAGAGTAGTCTGTAGTCACATCGTTGCAAGTGGCAGAGTCATCGCCTGCCCCTTACAACGATGGATGATACTCATGGAACGATTCTCACACACACCGCACGATGCTATTTTTCGCCAGATGTTGACCCAGAAAGAGGTCGCGCGCGATTTCTTACAACTCTATCTTCCGGCACAGTTTTTACGTATTTGCGATCTGGATACGCTACAGCTGGCTTGCGGAAGCTTTATTGAAGAAGATCTGCGGGCCAGCTACTCCGATATCCTCTATTCCCTGCAAACTCAGCATGGCGCTGGATATATCTATGCGCTCATTGAGCATCAGAGTTCACCCGACAAACTTATGGCCTTTCGCCTGATGCGCTATGCGCTTGCCGCCATGCAGCGCCACCTCGATGCGGGCCACGATACGCTACCGCTGGTGGTGCCAATTCTGTTTTATCACGGTTCCATTAGTCCCTGGCCGCACACGCTCAACTGGCATCATCTTTTTGACGACCCCGAACTTGCCAGTGAGCTTTACAGCGGCGATTTTCCGCTGGTGGACCTGACCGTTATGCCAGATAATCAAATCGTCCGTCACCAGCGTATGGCGATGCTGGAGCTGCTGCAAAAACATATCCGCCAGCGCGATCTGGCCGAGCTTCAGCCGATGTTAATTACGCTGCTGGCGCAGGGATATCTGACGGAAACGCAGATTAATACGCTCATCAGCTATATGCTGCAGGCGGGAACCACGGAAAAGCCCGGGCCTCTCATTCGCGAGCTGGCGAAACAGTCGCCCAGGCATAAGGAGCTACTGATGACGATTGCCGAATGGCTGGAAGAGAAAGGTCGTAAAAAAGGCAGACAGGAAGGTTTACTGGAAGGCCGCCAGGAACTCTCGCGCAGCATTGCCCTGAAAATGCTCGCCAACGGACTGGAGCCCAGTATGGTTATGGAGATAACAGGCCTGAGCCAGGAAGAACTCTCCTCGCTCAGCCATTAAAACCTAAGGGGCGGAGAACCTACCGCCCTATTATGCTTAGCCTATCGCTGGCGAAGTATCGCCCCCATTTGCATCACGCTTCACCTCAGTGATTTCATCGCCCTTCTCATTACGCAAATGAACTTCCAGTTGGTTAAAGGCGATATTGATATCATTCTCCCGACACAAGCGATCGATAGCACGGTTTAATTCATCTACCGCGTAGCTACGATCGCGCAGTTCGCGCACGTACAGGCGCAGTTCGTGATCGAGCGTACTGGCACCAAAGGTAGTAAAGAAGACCGACGGCGCGGGCTCTTGCATCACTTTAGGATGCTCGTGCGCAGCCTGTAGCAGAACTTCTTTCACCTTATCCAGGTCGGAACCATAGGCCACGCCCAGGCGGATGACGACGCGGGTCACGGTGTCGGAAAGCGACCAGTTGATGAGGCGCTCCGTAACGAAGGCCTTATTGGGGATAATGACCTCTTTACGGTCGAAATCGGTAATCGTGGTAGCACGGATACGAATCTTGCTAACGGTGCCGGAGAACGTACCGATGGTCACCGTATCGCCAATACGTACCGGGCGTTCGAACAAGATAATCAGGCCGGAGACAAAGTTACCAAAAATTTCCTGCAGGCCGAAGCCCAAACCAACCGACAGCGCTGCTGCCAACCACTGCAGCTTATCCCACGAAACGCCCAACGAACCAAAGACCGTCATCGCGCCAATAACAATAATGGCGTAGTTCAGGATCGTGGTAATCGCATATGACGCCCCCTGACGCATATTCAACCGGGAGAGCACCAGGACTTCCAGTAGCCCTGGTAGGTTGCGAATTAACGCCCAGGCCACCATGGACGCCACAATCGCAAACAGCAAGCTGCCCATGGTGACGCTTTTTATGACACTGACCCCGGCCTCTGTACCGTTGTAGTGCCAAAGCGTAATACTGTCGAGATAA
The DNA here is from genome assembly GCF_014103785.1 of Klebsiella sp. RHBSTW-00215. Lineage (NCBI taxonomy): Bacteria > Pseudomonadati > Pseudomonadota > Gammaproteobacteria > Enterobacterales > Enterobacteriaceae > Klebsiella > Klebsiella sp. RHBSTW-00215. The sequence goes on along the minus strand of NZ_JABXQS010000001.1, from coordinate 3,019,730 downwards.
GCAAAAACGGTGATGAGATCCGACCAAATAGCCCAGAACAGCACGCCGAACAGCGCGATCATTACCAACATCGTAATACGCAGCGTCTGCTGGTTCACCTGCTCCAGTGCGATCGTCGGTTCCTCCTGTGGCTCAGCGCCTTCGGCCCCTTCTTTAACCAGGTGCTGACGGCGCGCCAGCGCCCGACGCCAGGCGATGCGTCTGGCGGCTACGCTCAAACCGCGCAGCACGGTCTGATAAAGTAGATTCCACAACATCACCAGATAAACGGTTTCAATCCAGCGACCCGCAAGACGCAGCGTGGTGTAGAAGTAGCCCGTTGCCGTCAGAATCATCAACGCAATCGGCACAATCGACAGTACGGTCACGGTGATTAGACGCAGGCCGTGGGACTCTTTATCTCGCCAGCTTTCACGAAATATTGGCCAGACGAGCACCGCTATCAGCAGCAGGTTGAGGAAAATAACAAACTGCCCCAGCACATCGTCCATCAAATGCAGTGGCGACAGTTCCGACATCACCGACCAGAAATTCAGCGGCAGTAGCGCAAGGCTGACGCGCACAATTTGCCGCCGCCAGTGGCTGGTCAACTGTGACGGCATATTAAAGTGGCTCACCGCCACGCCGTCTTTTTCCAGCACCTTCCAGCACAAGCCAAATACCAGCCAGAATATCGCCAGCTTTTTGCTATAGGCCCACAGCAAATCGCTGATATTCAGCTGCATCGTTAGCAGAATCAGACCAATGGCCAGAATCAGCAACACCACCGGTAGCGCTCGAATCAGATCGATGAGAATCGCTTTCGGCGTATGAAGCTGAGTGTCATTGCGTAATTGTCCCACCTGCGATGCCAGCTTCGCCTGATACGCTTTAAGCCATTTCAGACGCCAGCGAATCAGCCCGGCAATCAGCAATAGCGGCAAACCGGCGAGAAATGCAATAAATACCGCAGGCCAGGCCTTTTCCCAGTTTACGGTGATTTTCATCGCCTTAAACTGACCTTGCAGCGCTTCCGGGAAGGCTTTAATCCATTCCCAATCCATCGGACGGTTACTATTTACCCAGAAAATCTGCTGCGTCAGGATGGCTTTGAGGTTGGTCGAGACGCTCATTAACTGCTGCTGGTTGATTTGCAGGTTAATCGCCATCATCAACTGATTACCAAGCTGTTTATTAAACTGATCGAGCAGCTCCCGGCGCATATCAATCAGCTCCAGCAGAGCATCATGCACTTCGGGGTTAACATCGCTGCTGTGCCCTTCTTCCAGCTTCGCAACGTAAGCATCACTCTGGAACAATGCGTCTCGCTGCTGGTTAACCTCAAACTGCTCAAGGCGCAGGTCAGCGATGCGGTTAGTCATATCGCTCAATTCGTCCGCCGAGGGCAACGTCTGTTGTTGCTGGTAAAGAATGCGCGACAGTAGCAGGCTGCCTTTCAGCACCGAGATCTGCTCTTTAATATCGCGTTCAGACTGTAAAGCGCGATCGAGCCAGGTCTTTACCTTGATATTACGCTGGACCAGCTGATTGCCGTTTTCCGTTGCTGAAATAAGTTTTTCACTAAGCTGATGGTTAATATCCAGCTCTTGTTTCACCAGCGGGTTAGTCTGAATCTTTGCTGCTTCATCTGGAGAAACCGCCTCCTGAGCAGTCTTCTCAGTGAGCGTTAAACGCTTACTGTTGACGGCTTCTTGCAATAACTGAAGCTGATGCTGTAAACGGTTACTATTGGCGGTAACATAATCACGCTGCTTTTGCAGGGTATCCTGCAGCACCGTGTTGCCTTCCAGACTTTTGCGCTGCTGATCGATCTGCGCGTTCAGTAAAGCCTGCTGTACCAGCAGCAAATTCTGCTGAGTGGGACGCAACGCTTCATCACCTGTCGAAGTGCCATTCAGGCGATTACGGATTTGCTGGAGCTGCTGAGAAGCGGAATACATCGCATTTTGCACGCGCTCCGGCTGCGTCTGCAGGGAGACTAACTGGCTGTTATAAGTTGCCAGATCGTTCTGTGCATTTTGCAGATCGTCCAGCGTCTGAGAAACCCGCGATTCCAGCTGACGCAGTGACAATGAACTCAACGTTTTTCGCGTCGCCTCATCATCAGTAACATCGCTCAATGCGTTCAGGCTATCGATTGCCTGATTCATTTTCGCAGGAGCCTGAGCGACCTGCTGACGCAGTTGGGCCGTTTCCGACTTTATGCGTTCAATTTTATCGAGAGTTTCCAGTGTCTGAGTCAGGTCCTGCTGAACCAGCTTATCCTGCGGGGTCAGATCTTTTTGCTTACTCAGCGTGTTGAGTTGGCTTTGGACTTCAGCACGTTCAGGTAAATCAGCCGCTAGCGCCTGGTTGACGCTGATACAGCCGACGAAAAAAATCAGGGTAAAAATAAAAGCGGATATGGCATTTCGCCAACGGATAGTATGCAGCATAGTGTTAACATGAGTGGTTGCAAAAGCCGGAGAATACCGGGGATCGTCGCAGCGCGAAGAATAGCACTTATGACATCGCGCGAATAGCGGCGAAAAGCAGGAAATATTGGCTATTTCTCTGCTGACGCTCTTAAGCTTCGATTCCTTCTGGAGCCCGTAGAGAAGGGCAGAATTGATACATTTCGAGCAGCGTCGCGACGTACTCTCGCGCATCTTTTTGCAGATCGAAGGCATTCGGTGCCAGCAGCCAGTTTTCCATCAGGCCCGAAAGATAGCTACGCATTAAAATAGCCGCCCGACGGGTAAGCAAATTGGCAGGCAGCATTTTCGCTGCAATGCAGTCTTGCAACGTTTGTTCGATACGATCGTAGCTCTCCAGACAAATGCTACGCTGTGCTTGTTGAAGCGTGACCATTTCACCTACAAATTCACATTTATGGAAGATGATCTCCATCATCAACCGCCTGCGTTTGTCTGTCACTGTTGCTTCAAGAACATAGACTAAGATCTCACGCACAACTGACAGTGGATCGTTAGGGAATTTTGCCCGATACTCAACTTCGAGGTCACTAATACTGGCTTCAGAAAGTACCCATATTTCATTAAATAAATCTGATTTATTTTTGAAATGCCAGTAGATAGCCCCTCTCGTCACGCCAGCGGCTTTTGCAATTGCTGCCAACGAGGTGGATGATACGCCTTGCTGCGAAAACAAACGCAGAGCAACATCCAGAATATGTTGCCGGGTCTCAAGCGCCTGTTGTTTGGTTTTTCGTGCCATAGGTCGATGAGTTTACAGAGGTTACGTTTACATACATTTGTGAATGTATGTACCATAGCATGACCATAATAGAAACACAGCAGTGGGTTTGTGGTCGATTGAGCCACTGAACAATTTGAAATTGGACACTCGAGGTTTACATATGAACAAAAACAGAGGGTTAACGCCTCTGGCGGTCGTTCTGATGCTCTCAGGCAGCTTAGCGCTAACAGGATGTGACGACAAACCGGCTCAGCAAGGGGCCCAACAAATGCCGGAAGTCGGTATTGTGACGCTCAAATCCGCTCCGCTACAAATCACAACTGAACTGCCAGGTCGCACCAGCGCTTATCGCGTTGCGGAAGTTCGCCCTCAGGTCAGTGGCATTATTCTGAAACGTAACTTCACTGAAGGTAGCGATATTCAGGCTGGCGTGTCTCTTTATCAAATTGATCCGGCGACCTATCAGGCCACCTATGAAAGCGCAAAGGGCGATTTAGCAAAAGCGCAAGCCGCGGCAAATATGGACCAGTTGACGGTAAAACGTTATCAGAAACTGTTAGGCACTAAGTACATTAGCCAACAGGATTACGATACTGCCGTTGCAACCGCTCAGCAGAGTAATGCTGCAGTGGTCGCCGCCAAAGCTGCTGTAGAAACTGCACGCATCAATCTGGCATACACCAAAGTCACCTCTCCTATCAGCGGTCGCATTGGTAAATCCGCTGTAACCGAAGGCGCCCTGGTGCAAAACGGCCAAACCACCGCGCTGGCTACCGTGCAGCAGCTTGATCCTATTTATGTCGACGTGACTCAATCAAGCAATGATTTTCTGCGTTTAAAACAAGAGTTAGCCAACGGCAAACTGCAGCAGGAAAACGGTAAAGCGAAGGTTGAGCTGGTCACTAACGACGGTCTGAAATACCCGCAGGGCGGTACGCTGGAGTTTTCCGACGTCACCGTTGACCAGACTACCGGCTCTATCACGCTGCGCGCTATCTTCCCCAACCCGGATCACACTCTGCTACCTGGAATGTTCGTCCGTGCACGTCTGGAAGAAGGTGTAAATCCTGATGCTATGCTGGTTCCTCAGCAGGGCGTAACTCGTACGCCACGCGGTGATGCGAGCGCCATGGTTGTTGGCGAAGGCGATAAAGTCGAAGTCCGTCAGATTACCGCGACTCAGGCAATTGGCGACAAATGGCTGGTCACTGAAGGTTTGAAAACGGGCGATCGCGTGATCATCACTGGTCTGCAAAAAATCAAACCAGGCGTACAGGTAAAAGCGCAGGAAGTCGTTTCTGACGATAAACAGCAAGCCGCTGGCAATGCTCAGTCAGAACAACCCAAGTCTTAACTTAAACAGGAGCCGTTAAGACATGCCTAATTTCTTTATCGATCGCCCCATATTTGCATGGGTGATCGCCATTATTATCATGCTGGCTGGGGGACTTTCGATCCTCAAGTTGCCGATAGCGCAATATCCAACGATTGCGCCACCGGCAATTTCCATCACAGCCATGTACCCCGGTGCTGATGCGGAAACCGTGCAGAACACCGTAACCCAGGTTATCGAACAGAACATGAACGGTATCGATCACCTGATGTACATGTCTTCAAATGGCGACTCCACCGGTACAGCGACGATTACCCTCACCTTCGAATCCGGTACCGATCCGGATATCGCCCAGGTACAGGTTCAGAACAAGCTAGCGCTTGCGACGCCGTTGTTGCCGCAGGAAGTACAGCAACAGGGTATTAGCGTTGAAAAGGCATCCAGCAGCTTCCTGATGGTTGTCGGCGTTATCAATACCGATGGCACCATGAATCAGGATGACATTTCTGACTATGTTGCCGCCAACATGAAGGATACGATTAGTCGTACCAGCGGCGTTGGTGACGTGCAGTTGTTTGGTTCCCAATATGCCATGCGTATCTGGATGGACCCGAACAAACTGAACAACTTCCAGCTAACGCCGGTTGACGTTATTAGCGCCCTGAAAGCACAGAACGCCCAGGTTGCAGCGGGTCAGTTAGGCGGTACGCCACCGGTGAAAGGCCAGCAGTTGAACGCTTCTATCGTGGCGCAGACTCGTCTGACCAACACCGAAGAGTTCGGCAACATTCTGCTGAAAGTCAACCCGGATGGCTCTCAGGTTCGTCTGCGCGATGTTGCGAAGATCGAGCTGGGTGGTGAAAACTACGATGTCATCGCGAAGTTTAACGGCCAGCCGGCTTCCGGTCTGGGGATTAAACTGGCGACCGGTGCGAACGCCCTCGATACCGCTAACGCCATTCGTGCTGAGCTGGTGAAGATGGAGCCGTTCTTCCCTTCCGGCATGAAGATTGTTTATCCGTATGACACCACGCCATTCGTACAGATCTCTATTCACGAAGTGGTGAAAACGCTGGTTGAAGCGATCATCCTGGTGTTCCTGGTTATGTATCTGTTCCTGCAGAACTTCCGCGCGACGCTGATCCCAACTATCGCTGTACCGGTCGTCTTGCTGGGGACGTTTGCTATCCTCGCTCTGTTCGGTTTCTCGATAAACACCCTCACCATGTTTGGTATGGTGCTCGCAATCGGTCTACTCGTGGATGACGCCATCGTGGTGGTGGAAAACGTCGAGCGTGTTATGGCTGAGGAAGGGCTACCGCCGAAGGAGGCAACGCGTAAATCAATGGGCCAGATTCAGGGCGCACTGGTGGGTATCGCGATGGTGCTTTCGGCAGTGTTTATCCCGATGGCCTTCTTCGGCGGCTCTACTGGTGCGATTTATCGTCAGTTCTCTATCACTATCGTTTCGGCCATGGCGCTGTCGGTACTGGTAGCGCTGATCCTGACCCCGGCGCTTTGCGCCACGATGCTAAAACCCGTCGCGAAAGGCAGCCATGGTGCAACGACCGGCTTCTTTGGCTGGTTTAACCGCATGTTTGATAAGAGCACACATCATTACACCGATAGCGTAGGCAACATTCTGCGCAGTACCGGTCGTTATCTGGTGCTGTATCTGATCATCGTAGTGGGAATGGCCTGGCTGTTCGTGCGTCTGCCAAGTTCCTTCCTGCCAGACGAAGATCAGGGTGTGTTCCTCAGCATGGCACAGCTCCCGGCTGGTGCAACGCAGGAACGTACGCAGAAAGTTCTTGATGAGATGACCGACTACTATCTCACTCATGAGAAGAACAACGTTGAATCAGTATTCGCCGTTAACGGCTTTGGCTTCGCGGGCCGCGGACAAAACACCGGTATCGCGTTCGTCTCCCTGAAGGACTGGAGCCAACGTCCTGGCGAAGAGAACAAGGTTGAAGCGATCACCGGCCGTGCAATGGGCTACTTCTCGCAGATTAAAGACGCAATGGTCTTCGCCTTTAACCTGCCAGCCATTGTCGAACTGGGTACTGCTACCGGCTTTGACTTCCAGCTGATCGATCAGGGTGGATTGGGTCACGAAAAACTCACTCAGGCGCGTAACCAGCTCTTTGGCATGATTGCGCAGCATCCTGATGTATTAAGTGGCGTTCGTCCAAACGGCCTGGAAGATACACCGCAGTTTAAAGTCGATATCGATCAGGAAAAAGCGCAGGCTCTCGGCGTTTCGATTAGCGACATCAACACCACATTGGGTTCCGCCTGGGGTGGTAGCTATGTCAACGACTTTATCGACCGTGGTCGCGTCAAGAAAGTCTATATCATGTCCGAAGCCAAATACCGTATGCTGCCGGAAGATATCGGCAACTGGTACGTGCGCGGTAGCGATGGACAGATGGTGCCGTTCTCCGCCTTCTCCACTTCACGCTGGGAATATGGCTCTCCACGTCTGGAACGCTATAACGGTCTGCCATCAATGGAAATCCTCGGTCAAGCAACGCCTGGTAAGAGTACCGGTGAAGCGATGAACCTGATGGAGGAGCTGGCGGGCAAACTGCCTTCTGGTATTGGCTACGACTGGACCGGTATGTCCTATCAGGAACGGTTGTCCGGCAACCAGGCACCTGCGCTCTACGCGATCTCGCTGATTGTCGTATTCCTGTGCCTGGCGGCATTGTATGAGAGTTGGTCAATTCCGTTCTCGGTCATGCTGGTCGTTCCGCTCGGGGTTGTTGGTGCACTGCTGGCGGCAACTTTCCGCGGGCTGACTAATGACGTCTACTTCCAGGTTGGTCTGCTAACAACCATTGGTCTGTCGGCGAAGAACGCGATTCTTATCGTTGAATTCGCCAAAGACCTAATGGATAAAGAAGGTAAAGGCCTGATTGAAGCGACGCTCGAAGCGGTACGTATGCGTCTGCGTCCGATCCTGATGACCTCACTGGCATTTATCCTGGGGGTAATGCCGCTGGTTATTAGCTCTGGGGCAGGCTCCGGTGCACAGAACGCCGTAGGTACTGGCGTAATGGGCGGGATGGTGACCGCGACGGTTCTGGCTATTTTCTTTGTACCAGTATTCTTCGTGGTGGTTCGCCGCCGTTTTAGCAAGAGAAATGAAGATATTGAGCACAGCCATACGGTTGAGCATCACTAATCTCCCCTCTAAGGGCCGCATTTGCGGCCCTTTCCTTTTCTATCTATATTAAGCGCACTCATTGTCATTGTTTATTTTGTAGCCTGTTATATAATATTTAATGATGAGTTCTGCCATATATCTCTGTTTTTTTCATCCACTGATTTGTCGCCCCGACCTAACTCAGAATATTCTCAATCACTGACATTGTGTATGGTTGTCCGACAACAACCACTAAAATACTCAGCTAACCCGATGAAATATAAGGTTTGCTTTCATTTTTTCCGTTGAAACTAATGTTGCTATATAATAAAGCGCACAGTGTTTAAGATAAATTAACCGTGATAATTGTAATTTTTCGTAATAGCACGGTGAAATCTTTTTGAGAGTGGATTATAGTTAAAACAGCAAGATTACATTGTATGTGTCAGGTCTGTTAGTCGTGTTCATCCCACAACGGTGCTGTTAGTCGTCGTTTAAACCACTTAAAAGGGGATGTTTTATGGACGAATACTCGCCAAAAAGACATGATATTGCGCAGCTTAAATTTCTCTGCGAAACCCTGTATCATGACTGTCTTGCAAACCTTGATGAGAGCAACCATGGCTGGGTTAATGACCCGACTTCGGCTGTCAATCTTCAACTAAATGAATTGATCGAGCACATTGCCGCATTCGCACTTAATTATAAAATTAAGTATGCTGAGGATAATAAACTGATTACTCAGCTTGACGAATACCTGGATGACACTTTCGTGCTGTTCAGCAACTACGGCATTAACACAGCAGATCTACAGAAATGGCGCAAATCAGGCAACCGGTTATTTCGTTGCTTCGTGAACGCCAGTAGGGAAAACCCGGCAAGTCTTTCTTGTTAGTATTATTACAATCAAAAGGTGAATTTATGTCTGATAAAACATTAACCAAAATAGACTATTTGATGCGTTTACGACGCTGTCAGACAATTGATACGCTGGAACGCGTAATTGAAAAAAACAAATATGAACTTCCTGATAATGAACTGACGGTATTTTACTCAGCAGCCGACCATCGTCTTGCTGAATTGACGATGAATAAACTGTACGACAAAATCCCTCCCTCAGTTTGGAAATTTATCCGCTAATATATTTCAAATGAAAGACAAGCAACAGGTAGCGCCTCCCCCTTCAACAGCAATAATTGTGATATCAATCACACATATTAGCAAGTGGCGCATATGAAACCGGTTTCTTTTATACTATGGCGGCATTTACGATAAGGAAAGCCCCATGAGTGAAGAGAAACATAAAATGATTGCCGGTGAGCTGTATCTACCCGGTGATGCTACCTTGCGAGCAGACCGTCTGCGTGCCAGGCAACTGCTGCATCGTTACAATCATTCAGCACCGGAAGAGCGTGAATTACGCAAATCATTACTGGCCGATCTCTTTGGTCAAGCTAATGATGCCTATATTGAACCCACTTTCCGCTGTGACTATGGTTACAATATTTTCCCGGGTAAAAATTTCTACGCTAACTTTGATTGCGTCATGCTGGATGTCTGCCCAATTCATATTGGTGATAACTGTATGCTGGCTCCCGGCGTGCATATCTACACTGCAACTCATCCACTGGATGCCATCGAACGCAACAGCGGTAAAGAGTACGGCAAACCGGTGGTCATCGGTCACAATGTCTGGATTGGCGGTCGGGCAGTCATCAATCCCGGAATCACGATTGGCGACAATGCCGTCATTGCGTCCGGCTCCGTGGTGGTGAAAAATGTCCCCGCGAATGCCGTCGTTGGCGGAAACCCAGCACAAATCATAAAAATGCTGCCAAGCGAAGGACTGTAACTGTTATGCTTTTTCGCAACTGATCTGTTACTTTTCCCTGTGATTTACGCAACATAAAATAGCCTTCAGGCTGAGCCCAAATTGCATCTTGTTCTTCAAGCATGCAGCCGGGCTCTTAGCAGAATTTGGGGAATAAGATGACAGAAATACAGCTGCTGCTGAAGAACACCATTGATGAGCTTAATGTAAAGGAGAAACGCGACAACCGTCCGCGTTTTAGTATTAGCTTTATTCGCAATCATCCATGGCTGTTTGTCGCAATGTATGCCGCCTTCCTGGCTACGCTCATCGTGATGCTACGTTCAGAAACATTGGTAGATTCTGTCTGGCTGTTAATCGTGCTGTTCGTCCTGCTCAACGGCTTCTTCTTCTTTGACGTCTATCCGCGCTATCGCTATGAAGACATTGATGTACTGGACTTTCGCGTTTGTTACAACGGCGAGTGGTATAACACGCGGTACGTCCCGGGCCAACTGATCGAGAGAATCCTGCAATCACCGCACGTCGCCGGTGAACAAAAGGCTCAGTTGCAAAAAATGGTCGATACCAAGGGTGAACTTTCGTTTTACGATGTGTTTTCCCTTACCCGCGCCGGCACTGCGTAATAAGACGATTGAGCGTCCGCACCGCAGGAATGAAATGCGAAGCGGACGTATTACCGTAGCCCAAAACCAGTCCACTTTTCGCATTTTTAGCATCAAGATAAAAACGGCTTAATGCCGCTGGTGCCTGCTGAAACTGGCGAGCCAGCTGAACAAGTGCTTCATCATCAATGCCTTCGATAGCTACCGTCAAATGCAACCCACCTTCTCCACCAAAGAGCTCATAAGGTACCTTAAGCTCCTCTGCCAAAATCTCCCGTAATTGCTGCTGACGTTTACGATACAAACGACGCATGGCCGCAAGATGGCGCGCGTAGTGTCCCTCTTCGATAAATAACGCCAACGCCCGCTGCTCCACCCGGTGTCCACCGCGCAATAGTGCACCAATCGCTCCCTGAGCCGCATCAGCCAACGCCGAGGGCATCACCACAAAGCCAATGCGTAGCGCGGGAAACAACGTTTTGCTGAAGGTCCCGAGATACACTACCGGTGCCTGTTTGACCATTCCCAACATTGCAGGAATCGGTTCGCCGCTGTAGCGAAACTCGCTGTCGTAATCATCTTCAATAATCCACGTATTATGCTGGCGTGCATACTCCAGTAGCGCCAGTCGTCTCCCTGCGCTCATGACTGCTCCACAGGGATATTGATGTGAAGGTGAAGTGAAGATCAATCGCGGGGCCTTACTCTCATCACTCATATCAGGCCGCATGCCTTCACAATCCACTGGTACACCTTTCATATGAAGTCCGGCTTTGAGAAACATACTTTTTACCCCCAGGTAGCCAGGTTCTTCCACCCAGGCGGTATCCCCAGCTTCGCTCAGCAGATGCGTGCATAAATTGATACCTTCCAGCGCACCTTCCGTAATCACAATTTGTCGGACATCGCAGCGAATCCCTCGCGATAGCGCCAGATGACGGGCAATCGCCTCGCGCAGAGCAGGTTCACCTTGCGGGTCACCATAGCCCAGCAATGCGGTTCCCTCTTCACGCAATATTCTGTCGAGAAGCCGACGCCAGAGGGGAAGAGGAAAATAGTTAACCGCAGGCATTCCCGGCGTAAAGAGCAACGTGGGTGAATCACGCCGCGTGCCCCCAGGCAACTCCTGTAAGCGCTCAGGAAGCGCGATTGCGTGCACCGCAACATCACGCTCTCCCTGAGACGTCAAAGGCGCTACGTGCGTCCCCTGACGGCTGCGTAGCAAATAGCCCTCGATGGCCAATTGCTCAAGCGCGCTGTTGATCGTGTTACGCGAAAGCCCCAACCGCTGAGCCATAGCACGTGAGCCAGGTAAACGGCTATTGCCTGCCAGTCGCCCCTGCAAAACGGCCTCACGCAACAGTTGATACAGCGCACGCTGCAAGGTCTCACCCCCTCTGCTACGCAGGCCGTGCTCCAACAAAGTAAAAAACGCATCGTCTGGAATATTCATCGCGGCTCCTCGTGGCACCATAAAAACATACACCCTTGGTACTTTTTATAGAACCAATAAGCTCTTAATCTCATTGCATTCGCCCAAACAAGGAAAACCGCATGAGCCTCCTTAACCAGTTTAATCAACCTGTTGGTACTGCCCTGCCCGATTGGCAACCTCGGCCCCACCCCGAAAAACAAAATCTGCAAGGGCGTTTTTGCCACCTTGAGCCTTTAAATACACAACACGCCAGCGCACTGTTCGCCGCCCATCAGCTAGCCCCAGATACACGCAGTTGGACATGGTTGCTGCGCGAACCAGATAACAGCGTTGAGGAGTACCGTACGTGGATTGATAGCGTTGCCGGACTGGCCGATCCCATTCACTTTGCGGTGATTGACGAGCGGACAGGTCGACCCGTCGGGTCGCTGGCGCTGATGAGAATTGATGCAAAAAACGGCGTTGTTGAAGTCGGTCATGTCCACTTCTCACCGTTACTAAGCCGGACGGCGATGGCAACCGAAGCGCAGTGGCTGCTGATGCGTTACGTTTTTGATATTCTCGGCTACCGCCGCTATGAATGGAAATGTAATAGCCTGAACGAACCCTCACGCCGGGCAGCGCTACGTCTGGGGTTTCAGTATGAGGGGCGTTTTCGTCAGGCTCTGGTGATAAAAGGCCACAACCGCGATACCGACTGGTTTTCCATTATCGATGACGAATGGCCACAGATTGATAACGCTATGCAGCAGTGGCTGGCCGCCGACAACTTCAACGACGGCCAACAGTTGCGCACGCTGGAGAGCTTTCGCAAACGGGTAAGTTAACGTCTTTTCTTGCGTCCCTGCACGGCTTTAAAGCGGGGATTGCTTTTGCAAATCACGTACAGCCGCCCTTTGCGCTTAACTATCTGACAATCCGGGTGACGCTGTTTGGCGCTACGTAACGAGTTGAGTACCTGCATTATTTGCTCCTTTTCGCATCAATAAAACCACCGAAGCGCTGGCGGAGGCGTGCGGTGCTGCCTTCATTATTGAAAGCCTTCTGTTTACCGGTGTAATACGGATGCGATTTGGATGACACATCAAGCGTCACGTACGGATACGTCTCACCTTCGAGCTCAATCTCACGCTCGGTCCTGATGGTTGAACCGACTTTAAAGAATTCGTTGGCACTGGTGTCGTGAAAGACCACGGTACGATAGTGCGGATGAATGTTGGGTTTCATAGCGACCTCGATCATTACGTTATAACATAACAATACGGTACGCCGAGTTAATACAAAGATCAACCATGAGAACGAAAAGGGTAATGGGCGACGCAGGCCGCCCGTTGCGGATTAGGGATTCAGCTGATGCGCTAACGCCCGCAGCTGTTCGGCTATGGACTGCAGATCTTTACCGGGCTCCGTTTTCGGCCCGGTAGAGTGGCGAATAACCAGTCGCGCGGGGAGAATCGAAGAAGTATGCAGCGTTTCATTATCACCGCTATCAAGGATGCGACGCACAGCCTCTTTTCCTTGTAAATCGAGGTCTAGCGAAACGGTCGTCAGCGCCGGATAGAAGAATGAACTTTCATAGGTATCATCGTAACCAATCACCGATTTCTCCCCCGGGATCGGCACCTGATGCTGATGAAAAGCGCTCAGCACACCCAATGCCATCTGATCGTTTCCCACCAGCACTGCGGTGAAGTTCGGTGTCTCGCGCAGCATTTGCAGCGCACCGGCGTAACCACTCTGTGCATCCCAGTTGCCACGAACCACTGTGACAGGTTGCAGGCCATAACCCTCAAGCGTTTCCATCCAGCTTTTCAAACGTAATTTCGCTGACACCGAGCTTTCCGGTCCGGCTAACAGGGCTATCTCACGGTGCCCCATCTCATAGAGATATTTGACGCTGGCTCGGGTGCCATCCGCTGGATTGAACGAAACGTTAAACACCGAGCTATAGGGGTCAACATCCAAAAAGAGACAGACAATGTCGTCGTTATCAGCGGCGATTTTCTGGGCTTCTTCGGTCTCCAGCGGCACGTTGATAATAACCTTGTTCACCAGTTGCGACTTCAGCTCATTGATAGAATCCTGGATACTTTGGTTGACGCTCTCATCAATCATTGAGATGAGTACCTGATAGCCTTCAACATTGGCATAGCGTTTTACCGCTGCCGCAACTTGTGAAGGAGCGTGTAAAGCCAGAGAAATCGTCACCAGGCCGACAGTATGGCTCTGCTTACCTACCAGCTGCTGTGCAAGGCGATTAGGCACATAGCGCAGCTCCTCAATAGATTTTTCCACCTTGCTACGCGTGGCTTTGGATACATTAGCAGACTTATTGAGTACCCTGGACACGGTCTGATAGGAGACGCCCGCGTGGCGGGCAACGTCTTCTAAAGTCGCGCTTTTAGACTTCATGGTCCGGTTCCTTATGTTGTTATCCCTGGATTGTAACAGGGGCAATATGAAAAAACGCTCACAGCAACATTCCCCTGATGACAATCGCCATAAAAAGTACGACGCTCACAATACATTGAATTGTGAATGGACTCACCATCTGTAACAAAATACGCCTATTTATTTGCAGTTAATCACACTATGGCGATCATTCAATTGCCTGAATTTAGGTTTAGGCATTTTATGACATCGGTTATGTGAACGTAATACAAAAATAAGAGGATAGACATGAACACTACGCTGCGCACACTCTCCGTTGCGTTGGCCGCTGCGCTGATTTCACCATCCGTGTTGGCTGCTTCCGCCGCTGTCCCAGGTATCGATTTTCATGGTTATATGCGCGCCGGGGTTGGGGTCTCCGGTGACGGTAGTCAGGCTGAATGGCAAAAAAACAAAATAGGCCGTCTGGGTAACGAATCTGATACCTATGGTGAGCTGGAGTTAGGCTCAGAGGTCTACAAGAAAAACGATGTTAGTTTCTACCTCGATAGCATGGTCAGCATGGTCTCTGACGGCTCCAACGATAACGAAACCACGCTGGATGACGATGCGCAGTTTGGTCTACGCCAGTTGAACCTTCAAATTAAAGGCCTGGTCCCTGGCGATCCAAATGCGGTCATTTGGGGCGGTAAACGCTACTATCAGCGCCATGATCTACACATCATCGATACCAAATACTGGAACATTTCCGGCTCCGGTGCGGGACTTGAAAACTACACTCTAGGTCCTGGGGCCGTCTCCTTTGCCTGGATCCGCGGCGACGCGAATGACGTTGATTACCGCGTCGATGGCGACAGTGATGTAAACATTAACTATCTCGACCTGCGCTACGCTGGCTGGAAACCGTGGTCTGGTGCCTGGACGGAATTTGGTATCGACTACGCAATGCCGAACACCACTAAAAAGCAGGATACCTACGGCGGACTGTATGATGCTGAAAATGGCGTCATGCTGACCGGTGAGATTAGCCAGGATATGCTGGGTGGCTACAACAAAACGGTACTGCAGTACGCCAACAAAGGGTTGGCGCAGAACATGGTCTCCCAGGGCGGCGGTTGGTACGATATGTGGAACTACGTCAATGACGCCACCGGATATCGCGTTATTAATACCGGTTTAATTCCGATTACCGACAAGTTCTCGATTAACCATGTTCTGACCTGGGGTTCTGCGGACAACATTACTGAATACACGGATAAAACGCGTATGCTGTCGCTGGTCGCTCGCGGGCAGTATCAGTTTACCGAGTACGTGCGCCTGATTGGCGAAGTCGGCGGTTTCTATCAAAAAGACAGCTACAAGAACAACTCCGAGTATAAACAGGCCGGTGAAAAATACACCATTGCGCTGGGCCTGGCCGATGGCCCTGACTTTATGTCACGTCCGGAACTGCGTATTTTCGCTTCATATTTGAATGATTCTGAAAATGGCAAACCATTTGAAGATCAAACTGCTAACAATACGTGGAACTTTGGTGTCCAGGTAGAAGCCTGGTGGTAATAAAATTTAAACCGTTTCCTCTCCAACTGCAAGGTCGTTAATTACCCTCCGGTAATGATTATTGCCATTGAATAACTTGTTATATTTTCGGGATAACCCATTATTGCGTTATCCCGTTTTATTTTATTTACGACTTGCAAAGTGCTCGTCAAGTAATTGTCGTAAAGCATCCGACTGCTTACCGAAAATAGCATGCACCTGCTGCCCCAAAATAATAACCCCCAGCGCACCCTGCTGCTGTAATGCCTGAGAATCAACAATCGCCAGGTTATTCACCGTGACGCGTAAACGGGTAATACAAGCATCAACATGAATAATATTCGACTCACCGCCGAAAGCCTGAATCAAAGATTCAATCTGTTGTTGCTCCGTTGTACTCAAAGGCACTGCGGTGCGGGGTTGGGAGAAATAATTCAGAAAGGATTTTAAACTCACCATAATAGACTCCTGATAAGCAGATAAAAAAACGCCTGCTCAATGAGCAGGCGCGGGTGGAGAGGAATTACGCGTTACGGCTAAGGATACGGCAATCCCATGCTGTTAAGGTCAATGGCGCGTTCAGCGCCGCACCGGTCAGGCTATCCTGGTAACCCTGCGGCAGCGTAATGCTATGTTGCTGGGTACTGTAGTTTTGCAGGAATACATAAGTGGTTTCGCCATCAGTTCGCGCAGTTGCCACGACCCCCGGCGGCAAATCAGCCTCAACGGCACGCGGCAGCGCCAACTCTTTGCTTATGGTAGCGAAGAAATCGCGCTGGAAGGCAAGATCGTTACGTGAAGCAACGTGCCAGGCCTTACCTTTACCGAAGTGATTGACGGTAACCGCTGGTCTTCCGGCATAAAAATCATCGCGGTATGTCGCCAGCGGCTGCGCGGCTTCAGTATGAATCAGTTCACACAGGTGGCGTACCTGATACGGCCCCTGCAATCCGCCTTTATTCCCCGCCAGTCCTTGCACCAGATTATATTCACCATCGTTCAGGCAGTCGATTTCTTCCGCCCAAATGCCCAGCAGCTTACGTAATGGGCCAGGGAAGCCGCCGAGATGGCACAGATCAGTTTCGTTAACGATACCCGTCCAGTATGTTGTAACTAACTGACCGCCGTTGGCAACGAAATCTTCGGCGCGCTCGGCGAATCCCTCGCGTACCATGTACAACATAGGTGCAATAACCAGCTGATAGGCGCTCAGGTCAACATCCGCATCAATAATATCGACGGCGATCCCCTGCTCCCAGAATGGACGATAGTGTTCGTTGACGGTATTTTCATACTCCATCCCGAGATTACGCGGTCCCTGGGCATCATCCAGCGCCCAGCGGTTTTGCTGGTCGAAGATAATCGCCACTTTGGCATCCGTCCGGCAACCCACCACGCCCGGCAACTTGCTTAACATATCGCCGAGCTTAGTCACTTCACGGCCTACTCGAGTATCCAGGTGGCCTACGTGATCGATAATCGCCCCGTGGAATTTTTCTACCGAACCACGACTCTTGCGCCACTGGAAATACTGCACCGAATCGGCACCGTGCGCGACGGCCTGCATAGAAGAGAGAATATGCATTCCCGGCTTCTTCAGTTTGCTGGTCGGCTGCCAGTTGGTAGAGCTCGGCGTGGATTCCATCAGCACAAACGGTTTACCGCCCTTCAGGCTGCGCATCATGTCGTGATACATGGCGGTATAGCAAGCCAGCGTGGTTTCATCTTTGTCACGGTGCCACATGGGATAGCTATCCCATGAGATGAAGTCCAGCGCCTGTGCCAACTGCCAGTAGTCGTAATCGTAAAAATACTCCATGAAGTTGGTTGTCACCGGCAGTTCAGCATTCGCTGCCTTCAGAGGGGCAACTTCATGGTGGCAGAAGTCAGTCACCTGCGCGGTGTTGAAACGATGCCAGTCAAGGTTAAGACCATGAATTGAGACTTCCCCCTGCGGGGCTGGAGATTCAATCTGCGACCAGTCGCTGTAAGTATGACTCCAGAAAGTGCTCCACCACGCGTGGTTGAGATTATCCAGGGTTTCATAACGCGCCTTCAGCCAGTCACGGAACCGCTCCTGACACAGTCCGCAGTGGCACTCACCACCGTATTCGTTGGAGATATGCCAGCCCAGCACCGCCGGGTGCTGCGAATAACGTTCAGCCAGCAGCGTGTTGATTTTCAGGGTTTTCTCACGATAAACCGGTGATGACATGCAGTGGTTATGGCGTCCACCGTGCAGTGCAGGCACCCGATCGCGACCAACGCGTAGCACCTGAGGATACTTCTGCGACATCCACGCCGGACGCGCGCCGCTCGGGGTGGCGAGATAGACATGAATTCCGGCGGCATACAGTTTATCGAGAATACTGTCCAGCCAGCCAAACTCAAATACGCCTTCCTGAGGTTCAAGCTTCGCCCAGCTAAATATCCCCACCGACATCACATTACATTTTGCCTGCTGCATCATGGCAATATCTTTGTCGATAATATCGGGATAATTCTCCCACTGCTCCGGGTTATAGTCAGCGCCATGCAATAGCGCATTAACCTTAGGACTTAAAGGCGCAAATTTTTTCATAATAAACATCCTGAAGTTTAAAGCTGAATGATTAATTAAATACCTTCATCGATGGCAATGCTTTTCCCTGGCAATCAAACAGCGCCTGATTTTCCCGGGCATTGCCCTCTTTCCACTCATCGTGGATATATTTCATTCCGGCAGGTGTCGCCCAGGTATTTCCCGGCACGGCGATCCATGTCGGCTCCCAATAAAAAATACCTTTTCCGCGATGTTCCGGCACGTCGATAACGGCCTGCATTAAATCGTGAATATAATTATATTGCCCTTGTACGGTCGCCGGATAACCGCCATCCTTTTCCTCTTTCGCCTGGAAACTATTTTCCGCGTTATCGCAGTTCTCCAGGGTATAAGCGTAGGCAGCCTCAACAACAATCACGTCTTTGTTATAGCGCTTGCTGATATCGTCCATATTGGCTTTCAACGCGCTAATCGGGCCATTCCAGTAGGTGTACATCGACAGACCGATAATGTCGTAAGGCACGTTGCGCTTGCTGATTTCATCAAACCACCAGCGGAAGGTATCGTTTTTGGTTCCTTCCGCCAGATGAAGCATAATTTTCACCTGCTCGCCGCCGGTGAGATTTTCTTTCAGGCCATCAATAGCCGCGTTAAGCAGTCCTGCGAGGCGATCGAATTCACCACCGCCCTGCCCCCAGCTTTTACCCTCCGGCCACAGCATACCGCCGTTAATCTCGTTACCGATCTGCACCATATCCGGCAGCACGCCTTCCTGTTTAAAGCGGGCAATCGTGTCGCGGGTGTAGTCGTGGATGGTGGTTTTCAGCTGCGGATAGTCCATTTTATCCCAGGCCTTCGGCTTGTACTGCTTACCCGGGTCGGTCCAGAAATCGCTGTAGTGGAAATCGAGCAGCAGCTTCATACCCTGCGCTTTTGCACGTTTCGCCAGCACCAGCGTCGCCGCCAGATCGTTATCACCGCCACCGTAGCCCTGACCCTGAGCATCTTTAGGATCAACCCACAGACGCAGGCGAACATAATTCACGCCATCAGCCTTCAAAATCGCGATCGGATCCTGCTGCTGATTATTGTGGTTATAAAACTTTACCCCGTGCTTTTCCGCATCCAGCAACGTGGAAATATCCGCACCTTTAATAAAATCAGCGGGCATATTGTTGAACGCCTTGGTTTGCAGCGCATCGGCGGCAAACGTACTGGCGGAGAAACAGCATGCCAGAGAAACAGCAAGCCACGCGGGTGTTAATCTTTTCATGAGGTTATCCTTTTGTACTGCCAGAGGTCAGGCCGGAAACAAAGTATTTTTGCAGCGCCAGATAGAGAATCGCGACCGGGACGGCAATCAGCACCGCTCCCGCTGCATAAGTGGTGTAGCTGGCACCCATTTTCTGCGCTACCAGGTTGTACAGGCCGATCGGCAGCGTGTACTTATCCGGGGTACGCAGGATAGTGCTGGAGAGAATAAAATCCCCCAGCGGGCCGGTGAACGAGAACAGCGCCACCACCGCGAGGATCGGCTTTGACAGCGGCATGATGATTTCGAAAAAAATGCGGAAGCTGCTGGCACCATCCATACGTGCGGACTCATCCAGATCTTTAGGGATCGCATCCAGATATCCCTTCATAAGCCAGGTATTCATCGGGATCATGCCACCAACGTAGATCAGCACCAGCGCCAGATGGCTGTTGATCAGCCCCAGCAACTGCGACAAAACAAAGATCGCAATGAGCGCCGAGAACTGCGGGATCATCTGTAGTAACAGGAACAGCATCAGCCCATTCTGTCGTCCTTTGAAACGAAAACGAGAGAACGCGTAGGCGGTGAAGCTCACGCTGATTAAGGTCAGCACCATGGTCATGAAACTGATCTTCATCGAATTCCAGTACCAGGTCAGGTAGTTCACATTGCCATTAAACAGGTCGGCGTAATGCTGGAACGACAGGTTCTCTGGAATAATCGACGTACTCAGCAGACTATTCCCGGCGTTCAGTGATGCCCCTACCGTCCATACCAACGGGTAGATGATGATCGTCGACACCAGGATTACCACCAGCCAGGTCAGTGACAGGCGAATCCACTTTTCGCGTTTAATACTCGGTGATTTAGCCATTTGCTTCCCTTACGCCATGTCGTCGTTTTTGAAGGATTTAGTGGCGCGGAACTGCCACAACGCCAGGCCGACAACGAAAATCGACAGCAGGATCGTAATGGTGGCCGCGATGGCGTATTGCGAAGACGACATCGTCAATTTATAAATCCACGACACCAGAATATCCGTACCCCCAGCATTGGAACCCGCCACCGCAGGGCCGCCGTTGTTGAACAGATAGATGATGTTGAAGTTGTTAAAGTTGAAGGTGTACTGGGTGATGATGATCGGCGCAATCGAGTACAGCACCAGCGGCAGAGTAATGGTGCGCAGGCGGGTATACGCGCTTGCGCCGTCCATGGTGGCCGCTTCATAAAGATCGTCCGGTATCGCCTGCAGTACGCCGGTAGTCATGGCAAAGACAAACGGGAAGCCCAGCCAGGTCTGCATCATGATCAGCGCAGTCTTGGTCCAGAACGGATCGGTCAGCCACGCCTTCGGGCTGATGCCGAAGAAGGATAAAATCGCGTTATTAATCACCCCGAACGAATCGTTGAACATCCCGGCAAAAACCAGAATTGTCACGAACCCCGGCACCGCCCACGGCAGAATAAAAATAGTACGAATCATCGGCTTAAAGCGCAGATCTTTCTGGTTGACCAGAATGGCCAGCAGCACACCGACGGTACATTGCAACGTCGTCGCCAGTAAAGTCCACACCACTGTCCACTGCAACACATCAAAGAAGGTTGAGCGCCAGATGGATAATGTGAAGATGTTGATGAAGTTTTTGAACCCGACCCAATCCACCAGCTTCGCCGGCGGCGTGTGGTAAAGGTTGTAGTTGGTAAAGGCAATGGCAAAACCAAACAAAATCGGGAAGATGACGACAAACACCAGCAGAATAAAGCCGGGGCTAATCATCAGATAGGGAAAACCGTCTCTGAGCAGCATCTGATACTGCTTGCGCACGCTATTTAGCGCCATGCCCTCATCGCGCTTTTTGCCATTTACCCAGGCATCGCGCAGCGAGAGAAAATAGACCAGCAGGCCAAAGGCGACAATCAGTACGCTGATAATCCCTTCCGCCAGCAGGAAAATAGAATTATCCCGCGGTACCTCTTCGCCTAAGGTATATAGCCCCCATAAGCCCTCGCTGAGAAAATCATAAAAAACGCTTATAAAGCTACTCAGCAGCACCAGGAAAACAATCCCCTTCAACCACTGACGGTGATAAAACTGCCCAAAACCCGGCACGATAGCCAGCAACAGGCCGCACCACGCATGGCGTCCTGCGCCGCGCACCTCGGCAATATTTTCGCTGGGATTGATAATCACACACGACTCCTTCTGAAAACGGGAGGAGTACCTCCCGTTCTGTTACATCACTTGATTATTGATTGCTGGCCTGCATCGCTTCGATCTGCATCTTGATCTGCTTCTCAGCCCCATCAAGCGCCGCCTGCGGATCCTGTTTCCCGGTCAGGCTCAGCTCCAGAGCGGCATTCGTCGGACCCCAGACTTCGCCCATTTCCGGAATGCCAGGCATCGCCGTCGCCCGCGCCGACTGCACGGCCACCGCGCTGGCCTTTTCGTCATTCTTAATCACCGGATCGTCAATCATCGCTTTCAACGGCGGGATTTCGCCGGTCGCGATATAGCGCGCTTTCACGTACTGCGGCTGGTTGATGAATTCGATGAACTGCTGCGCCAGAGCTTTGTCTTTGCTCCACGTCGAGACGACATAACCTTTCACACCGAGGAAGGAGCTCATTGGTTTACCGTCCGGCAGCGTTGGTAGCGGCACGACCCCGTAGTTGATGCCTGCCGCTTCATACGGCTGGAAGGCCCAAGGACCGTTAATCACTGCCGCCGCTTTCTTCTCGGTGAACAGTGAATCGATAGCATTCAGTCCGTTGTCCCCAAGGATCCCGGCCGGGAAAACCTTTTCGGCATAGAATTTTTTCAGGAAGGTGACCGCTTCCACCGCGCCAGGTTTATTCAGGCCAACGTCCTGCGGGTTAAAACCACCTTTGTCGTTCTTGCCGAAGATGTAGCCGCCCATTGGCCCGATAGCGCCCCAGCTGTAATAGATCTGATCAAACTTCGCCAACAGGCCGTATTTGCCCTCTTCGCGCTGTTTTTTCGAATAGTCGAACCACGCCTGCAGGCTATCCAGCGGCTGGGCAATCAGGTCTTTGTTGTAAATCAGCACCAGGGTTTCCACCGCTTTCGGCACGCCGTACAACACATTATCCATGTGGAAAGCGTTGATTGACGCAGGTGTGAAAACGTCTTGTTTTGCCTGGTCCAGCGTCAAAGGCGATAAAAGCCCCTGTACAACCGCGCCGCCTAGCTGATCGTTCGGGATAACCAGTACATCAGGGCCAATACCCGCCGGGCCATCGAGGCGCAGCTTTTCCAGCTGCTGGGCGTAAGGCATCTCCTGCACATTCACCTTAACGTTGTACTGCTTTTCAAAATCACTCACCGCGGTTTTGATACCGTCAGATTTCTTAATGTCTTCCCAGACGTTGAGCTGCCCAGCCGCGTGCGCCTGCAGGCTCACTAACTGCCCGGCAGACAAAGTGGTAAGGATCAGTGCAGCAAGAGTGTTCTTTTTCATTATCAACCTCATGTGAAGGTATAACAATTAAATGGTTTTTATTGAATGGTACGACTTTTTGTAATGTTTGAATCTACTGATAAACGGTGATTCATAACGAAAACCTCCGTCACATTGAATTTGTTATACGCTACGCTTTGAATGCGGATAAAACTACTGAAAGCTGCCAGTTGTGTGATCATGATTGCAGAAATGAAACATCACTGTATGGCGCAAAAACGCTGGAAGTTATAGTCATCACATGACTTTAGTGTCGTTGAGCATCGTCAGGCTGAATTGTTATACGTTATACAAAACCACATTACAGCCCTAATCCCAACGGCAAACAACGGCTACTAACCCGGGGAATGTTGATGTCCAATATACGACTGAGGAATGTCACCAAGCGGTTCGGCAGTACAGTGACGCTGCATCAGGTAAATCTTGATATTGAAGATGGTGAATTTGCGGTTTTCGTCGGCCCGTCCGGCTGCGGTAAATCTACGCTACTGCGCATGATTGCCGGACTCGAGGAGGTCAGCGACGGTGAAGTGCTGATTGGCGATGAAGTGATGAACGACGTGGTTCCAGCCCATCGTGGCGTAGCGATGGTATTTCAGTCTTACGCGCTTTATCCGCATATGACGGTTGCGGAAAATATGGGCTATGGCCTTAAGGTCAATAAAGTCCCGAAAGATGAAATTCGCCGTCAGGTTGAGATGGTGGCAAAAACGCTGCAGCTTTCACATCTGCTGGATCGTAAACCTAAACAGCTCTCAGGTGGTCAGCGCCAGCGCGTGGCGATTGGCCGCGCTATTGTGCGCAATCCGCGAGTGTTTATGTTTGATGAACCGCTCTCTAACCTTGATGCTGAATTACGCGTCGAGATGCGCCTGCATATCGCCAAACTACACCACGAACTCAAGACCACCATGGTCTATGTCACCCACGATCAGGTCGAAGCAATGACTCTGGCCGATAAAATAGTCGTGATGAACTACGGCAAAGTTGAGCAGATGGGCTCACCGATGTCGCTGTATTACAATCCGGTCAATAAATTCGTTGCAGGATTTATCGGTTCACCGAAAATGAACTTCCTTCCCGCCGCGGTGACCGCCTGGCAACCAGGTCAGCTCAGCGTGAAGATGGCGCAAGATCACCACCTGACGCTCAATATCACTACCTCGCCGCTGCAGCCAGGTGCCCCCGTTACGCTCGGTATTCGCCCTGAACATCTCTCAACGAATGTGAACACAGGGACCGTCGTTGAGTTTCAATGTGAAGTGGTCGAGAGACTGGGCAACAATACCTATCTGTTCGGTCAGTGTTATGGCCATGATAACGTCAAAATCCTGCTGCCCGGCGACGTTCATTTCCGCCCATGGCAGAAAATTAGCGTTGCGTTCGACGACCGCTACTGCATGGTGTTCGATGAAAATGACCTGCGGATTAGCGCCGATATCTCTGCACCGGATGCCCATTAAGCACAACATCTGGCTGTCATGATTACGCTTTAGAATATGAATATATGCTGATAACCCTTATTGTCAGCATGCTAGCCCTCGTTTTTCTCCGCATCGCTCAAAGCGTTAAGCGCCGCGGATCATCCACTGTTTGCCCGAAATCGTCGGTATCTCGCGATTCGGGCTTTTTTATCCCGCGCAACTCTGATTTCCTGACCACTACGTTTTTTATCTTTCGCGTATACTCATCGAACCCCTCGATGAATTAAGGAAATACTCATGACGACCCGGCATCAAGTGAGTCTGGTTACAGGGGTACTAATACTTGCCATTATTTTGCCCATAGTCCTGAGTATCTGGTTAGCAACCCAGCAGGCCAAAATGCAGTTTTACACCGAACTGGATAATTTTTCCGCCCGCGTTCTGGAGCGCGTCCAGCAGGTAGCCGACCAGGCACGGGAAGCGCTCAGGGAAGCGGATACCCACACAGCAGCCACCTGTAGCCCACAGCACTTACTCGAAATGCGGCGCATTGCCTATACCCATCGCTACGTGCAGGAGGTTCTGTGGTTACGCGATGGCATTCCGCAGTGCTCTTCTCTTGAAGATCACCAGGTTTCAGTAACCTTTCCGGTACCTGATCACATCACTAGCGACGGCTATCGTGCCTGGCTTACATCGGTTAACGACCTGGGCCTGCAACATAAAATGACGGCAATGGGCAGCGAGCATCATGTGGTGATGATTGATCCCACTTCGTTTATTGATGTGATTCCATTAGGCCAGGAAGAGATTCACACTCTCTTGTTCGGAACCAAGCGCAATCAGATTATTATCAGCAGTAAGCCGCTCGATGCGGTAGCCTGGGCGAAAATTAAACGCCTGGATGCCGATACGCTGACTCTCAATAATACCGTTTATCGTATTCACACCATTCCTGAGCTGGGTCTGGCTATCGCCACCTGGTCATCCACACTGCCATTACAGAAAAAACTCCATCAGCAGCTGATACTGTGGCTACCGATTGGTTTATTCACTAGCCTGCTGACCTCGTTCCTGCTTCTTCGCTTGTTAAGAAGATTACGCTCACCGCGCTACGGGATGCTGGACGCCCTGCACTCCAACGCCATTCAGGTGTATTACCAACCCATAATTTCGCTACAAAGTGGAAAAATCGTCGGCGCTGAAGCGCTGGCGCGCTGGCAGCAACCGGATGGTAGCTTTTTATCGCCGGATATTTTTATTCCGCTTGCCGAGCAGACCGGGCTTATCACCCGCTTAACGGAAGATATTGTCAGAAAAATCTTTGCCGACCTTGGCCCCTGGTTACGCCAGCGTCCGGATATCCATATTGCGATTAATCTGTCGGTCGATGACTTGCGTTCGCCAAAGCTGCCGCAGCTTTTACGCGAACAGCTTCTTATCTGGAATATCCATGCCCAGCAAATCATCCTGGAAATTACCGAACGCGGTTTTGTTGATCCGCAAATCACCCTGCCGGTTATCGCGGGCTACCGCAAGGCAGGGCATCGTATCTCCATTGATGATTTCGGTACCGGCTACTCCAGCCTGAGCTATTTGCAAAAACTGGACGTTGATACTCTGAAAATCGATAAATCGTTTGTCGATACGCTGGAGTACAAACCGCTTACGCCGCACATTATCGAGATGGCGAAAGCGCTTAATCTGGCGACCGTCGCGGAAGGTGTGGAAACCGAAAGCCAGCGCGACTGGCTGCGCGATCATGGTGTGCAATATGCCCAAGGCTGGCTTTACAGCAAGGCTCTGCCGAAAGAGAAGTTTATCCTGTGGGCAGAGAATAACCTCAAAGCCCCCCCCACAGAGCCTGATGAAAATCGCGCCTGAATTCACTTCAGGTAGGATTTGACCACCTGCATGACCACTTCAAGGTCGGCTTCACGCTGGCTTTCTTCTGGTTCTTTAACGACATGGTCCGTTAAGTGGCCCTGGATGACCTGCAACATCATACCGTTGACCGCCCCGCGGATCGCCGCAAGCTGCTGCAACACCTCTGCGCATTCATGTTCCCGATTGAGCATTTTCTCCAGCGCCGCACTTTGCCCCTGAATTTTCTTCAATCTGGTCAATAACATCTTCTTGTGACGAACGGTATGTGACATATCGCGATCCACTCTTCAATGAGTCAATTTTTGCCGCTAAAGGCCTTTGTATGGAATGACAACAGCATAACATGCTCTACTCCCCCGGAGTATTTTTCTACTGGGGGGTAGTATTTATGTACTAGGGGGGAGTAGCATACGATCACTTTTAGCGGGAGCTGGTTATGAACGATTTCACTTCACTTTTGCAGCAAGGCAATGCCTGGTTATTTATACCCAGCGCCATTCTGCTCGGCGCACTGCACGGCCTCGAGCCGGGGCACTCTAAAACAATGATGGCGGCATTTATTGTGGCGGTGCGTGGCACGTTGAAGCAGGCGGTACTGCTGGGGCTAGCTGCAACCATATCGCATACGGCGGTCGTCTGGCTGGTGGCAATGGCGGGTTTATGGTTTGGTCGCGGCTGGGACGCGCAGACATCAGAACCCTGGTTTCAGCTGATTTCAGGGATCCTTATCGTACTGATCGCCTGCTGGATGCTGTGGCGAACCTGGCGCGAATCTCGCCCGCATGAACATGAACATGAACATGAACATGAACATCATCATGATCATCACCATCCACATGAATACAACTCTCCCCCCCATCAAGGTCCGCTGGTTGCCTCCGACTGGCAGGACGCGCACCAGCGAGCGCATGCAGAAGAGATCAATCGTCGCTTTAACGGACAACAAGTCACCACCGGGCAAATCATGTTATTCGGGCTAACGGGTGGTTTAATCCCCTGTCCGGCATCAATTACCGTATTGCTCATTTGCCTGCAGTTGAAAAAATTCTCGCTGGGAGCGACGCTGGTGTTGGGGTTTAGCGTGGGGCTGGCGCTTACCTTAGTCGCCTCTGGCGCGATTGCGGCTTTAAGCGTGAAACACGTCGCCAACCGCTGGCCGGGGCTGAACAATCTGTCGCGAAAAGCACCGTGGATTTCCGGCACGCTGATTATCGTGGTGGGTTTCTATATGATGCTGCATGGCTGGAGTAGTTTGTAACGAAGCTATTGCCATCCCCACTGGCTGCGGGGATGGCAGAGATGAATTACTCATCCAGTAGCGGTGCGAAACCGCCGAAAATCATTCGTTTACCGTCAAATGACATATTATCGCCGAACTCTTTCATCCGCGGATCGGCCATCATTTTGGCGTTGGCGGCATCCCTGGCTTCTTTCGAAGCATATTCAATCCAGCTAAACACCACCTCTTCATCATCTTCAGCTTTCACTGCCATACGGAAGTCGGTCAACTTTCCATCGGGGACATCATCCGCCCAACACTCCACCACGCGCAGCGCGCCAAACTCTTTAAAGAGTGGCGCGGCCTTTGCTGCCATTTCGCGGTATGCCTCCTTATTTTCCGCCGGTACGGCAACAACAAAACCATCAACGTACTTCATGAGTTAATTCTCCGAAGTGAACAGCACAGCCGGAGAACCCGGCTGTATC
Source organism: Klebsiella sp. RHBSTW-00215 (assembly GCF_014103785.1). NCBI lineage: Bacteria > Pseudomonadati > Pseudomonadota > Gammaproteobacteria > Enterobacterales > Enterobacteriaceae > Klebsiella > Klebsiella sp. RHBSTW-00215. Next base: position 2,991,953 of record NZ_JABXQS010000001.1, on the reverse strand, counting down.
TGAATTGATAAGTTTAGTCTTTGCACTTGATGACGGCTTAAAATCAGGAAATAACCTCACTGCGTTTTGCCGACGCTTTGCGCGTAATTGGCTGGCGAAACCACGGCAAGCACAGCTGAATCAGTGGCCCAATCGTTAACGCATAAAGTACGGTACCTACGCCAAATTTACCGCCTAATAGCCAGCCAATCAGCAGAACCGATACTTCAATCGCCGTACGAATGCCGCGCAACGACCACCCTGTACGTGCATGCAGGCCAGTCATAAGACCATCGCGAGGACCCGGGCCGAAACCGGCACCAATATACATGCCAGTTGCCAGTGCATTCAGTACGATAGCTCCCACCAGCAGCAGGCTGCTCGCCACGAGCGACTCTATAGGCGGCAACACCGCCAGGGTGGCATTTGCCGCCAGCCCTAACACAACCACATTACTCACTGTACCCAGACCCGGCATTTGCCGTAGCGGGATCCACAACAGCAGCACTGCCGCGCCTGTCAGAATCATAACCGTGCCAAAATCGAGCTCGAACTGTTTACCTATCCCCAGATGAAAAACATCCCACGGATCGGCCCCAAGATTGGCATGAACAAATAACGCAGTCGATACGCCATACAGGACCAGACCGATGTAAAGTTGCAACAGGCGACGTACCATTTTTTACCTCTTTAATAATTGCGATTTTCTTTATCATCAGCAAAAATGGATTGATAATTAATGGCCAGTTTTAAAAAAGTGGATTGCTATGTCACCTCGTCGCTTTGGTTCACAATCGCTGGTCAGATTGCTCGGTAACTGGCAAGAATCCGCCTCCCGTACGCCGCTCTGGCGTCAGTTAGCTGAAGCTCTACGCCTGCTAATCCTCGATGGTCGCCTGGCTTTGGAAACCAGGCTACCCGGCGAACGTGAACTGGCAGCCGCTCTGAATATCAGCCGCACCACGGTTGCCAGCGCGCTCGGACAACTGCGAGAAGAGGGCTATCTCTACAGTCGCCAGGGCAGCGGATCGCGGATCGCTCTGCCGGAACGCCCCGTAAATATGGCAGCCAAAACGCCGGACCCGTTGTCAGTCAATCTGGCCGTTGCTGCGCTCAGCGCTGGACCTGAGATCCATCAAGCCTACAGTCAGGCTCTCAAGATCATGCCTCAGCATTTATCCAATACCGGTTACGATCAGCAAGGCCTGCCGCTTCTTCGCGAAGCGATCGCCCACCGCTATAGCGAGCGCGGCCTGCCGACGCGCAGTGACGAAGTGATGATCGTCAATGGAGCGCTAAGCGGATTTGCTCTGGTGCTGCGTTTATTAACCGGGCCAGGAGATCGCGTGGTAGTAGATGCGCCGACTTACCCCATGGCGATCAGCGCAATTCAGGGAGCATCGTGCCGCCCGGTTGGCGTCGCGTTACCAGCGCAGGGATGGGATTGCGACGGTCTGGCAGCGACGATCGCGCAAACGGCCCCGCGACTGGCCTGGCTGATGCCCGACTTTCATAACCCCACTGGTCGTTGTATGGATAGCGCCACGCGCCAGCGGGTTGCCGATATCGCGGCGCAAACCCGCACTACTCTGGTGATCGATGAGACGATGGTCGATTTATGGTACGACGCCCCACCACCGCCTCCATTAGCGACGTTTAATCCGGACGCGCCGGTAATCACTATCGGCTCTGCAGGGAAAAGTTTTTGGGGAGGGTTGCGCATAGGCTGGATCCGCGCGTCTTCACGAACCATTGCATCGCTGGTCCAGGCACGCGACTCCCTCGATCTGGGCTCTCCGCTGCTGGAGCAACTGGCCTGCTGCTGGTTACTGGAAAATGAAAAAACGCTGTTACCATCACGCCGGACGATGCTGGCCGCCCGCAGGGACATGTGTGGCAAACTGATGGCTGAGTTTTTCCCGCATTGGCGTTTTACGTTGCCCGAGGGAGGGCTCTCTTTTTGGGTGGAATTACCAGGAATGCTGGCGACACTGTTTTCGGTGCGGGCAGAAAGTCGCGGGATTCATATCGGAACAGGAACGCGTTTCGGTCTGGCAGGCGCATTTGACCGTTATTTACGTTTGCCCTTCACGCTGTCTGATGAGGAACTACGCAACGCCTTCAATACGCTGCAGCCGCTATGGCATAGCCTTACGGAACAGAAGGATAATTTTCGCCTGCGGAAAATCATATAATAAAATATCGACGGGCTGGAGCCAGCCCGTCAAAAACCATCATCCATGATGCATATGAGATGTTTTTATAAAATTGCCATTCAATCTTGTCATTACGACATGTCAGTCCGATGACAAAAATGAAATAATTTCATCAATGCTGGCGCGGAATCGCAAAACCTTTTAGCGATATAATAAAACCATCTTCATCTTTTTTAATTTTTGCACCGGTATCACACCAATCGGATGCAATGCGAAAAAACTCATCGCTACCAATATTCCAGTTCAGACGTACATGCTTAACGTAGCCGGACCGTAGCATGTCGCAGGCTTCGCTATAGTTGCTGGCTGTAGAGAGTTGTTGTTTCATTTTCTCTTCTTCAGAATTTTACGTAATGCTTTGATTTCTTTAGGGGTTAATGGAGACGTTTCCTCTTCGGTATGCTGGCTATCGATATCTTCTTCCGAAACCCCCGCCTCGTCTGCTGAATCCACTACCTGAAAAGCTAGCAACAGCAGTTTCTCCGTCGCCGTCCCTAAATTCTCGTTATTTTCTTCCGCATACTGACGCAGTTTTTCTTTTAACTCGCTATCAATTTTTACGTTCAGAACCACAGTGGTCATAATCACGCTTCCCGTGAAATAAAATTATCATATAATTAATACACGAAGTTAACATGCTGATCCAGAGATATATTTCCAGCTTATATCTAACAACATTTTCCCATAACTAATTTGCACGCCATATATGACACGAAAATGACATTAATATTTCAGTTAAATTTCAATTTTATGACATAATAATTTTTTGGCATAAGAACCAGGCATTTTAGGAATAAAATAAAATACACAAAATAACTGTGGATATTAAATATTGAGAAAGGGAAAAATCACAATTTTACTGTGGGATAGAAAATTTTGAGACCCAGAAATGGGTGGGGGCCCTGCCAGCTACATCCCGGCACACACGTCGTCTGCTCTGGCTGCTTCCTTCCGGATCTGACCTGGTAAACAGAGTAGCGTTGCGGGAGAACCAACAGAGCCCCCATTGAGAGCGCTAGTTACCTAACGCGCTGGCGCATTATCCCTGCTGAACCAGTGAATTGCAAGCTGCTGCCGATCGGCTGCTGATTTATTGCGCAAAACCAGCAAATGAGTATCACAGGATACTTATCGATACACTTCAGCGGGGTGAAATAAAGAGATTGCGAGCATACTCTCAGCACAATTTCCCGTCGTCATTCATAATACCATACATACTTTGTATCCTTTTTAATCAATACGTTATCCCAATGGTACCTGAATGAGTGAATTACCGCGTTTAATCACCACCCTGGCGATGCCCCCTATCGACGAAGTCACCGTTCCTTTCCACGGTTTAAACTTCCTGCGCCCAGAACTGATGCTGGATTTCATCACGATTAGCGATGCCCAACTGCTGGCTGTGACGCCGGTTGCGCTGCTTTACTCCAGCGTCGGCGTGCTCCAGCACGTTGAACTGCGCAAGTTGCCCATCGAAGTTAGCGGCCGCCTGGTGTACCCGATATCAACGCTTAAGCTCCCGGCGATGCGGGCTAAGCTTATCATTAACGCTCAGTCCAAACGCCTGAAGTTTCTTGAAAGCCTGCTGAGCAATACCCCGAACGAAAATATCCATGGTATGCAGATCCTTGGCCTGGCTCTGGAATTTACCGTTGCAAAATCGGCTTGAGTCGTCATCTGTACAGTCTACCGTCCAACGCTTATCCTGAACGTTTTCCGGCAACAGGACGTACCATGGATTCTCACGATACCTTTCCACAGCGGGTCTGGCAGATAATCGCCTCGATACCGGAAGGCTACGTTGCCACCTATGGCGACATTGCCCATTTGGCAGGCTCGCCGCGCGCTGCACGCCAGGTCGGGGGAGTGTTAAAGCGTCTACCGGAAGGCTCTACTCTCCCCTGGCATCGGGTGGTCAATCGTCACGGGGACATCTCTCTGACTGGTCCCGATCTGCAACGTCAACGACAGGCGCTACTGGCGGAAGGCGTGCAGGTTTCCGGTAGCGGTCATATTGACCTACAGCACTACCGTTGGATTTATTAGAGGCAAAAAAAGGCCCCTGAACAGGGGCGCTGATGATTTTATTGCGCGACAGGGGCAGCGTTGGCTACCGGAACAGCCGTCTGCTGGACCGGCACCAGTAATAGATCGGCACGATTGCCCCCCTGGTTTATCACCGTTTGCACGGTATCAGTGATAAACATCAGCTGACCATTCACAGTAATTGCAGAACTTAACAAAATGCGTGCGTTAGGCTTAATGTCTGCCTGGTTGTAAGGCAGCACAAAGTTAAACGGCGCCTGCTTCCCTTCCGTCCTTACCGCTTTTTGCGCCAACACGTGCGCTGGAGCATCAGCCAGAGATGCATCTGACAAGGTGACGGTCAATACTGCGTCCGGCGGCAACGCCACGCGCTGTCTAATATTGATTGTCCCGGAAACGTTAGGCTGCTGCTGCGAGGAGCTCAGTGAGGCAATGCCATAAGGATCGGGCGCTGCCGTTTGATTTGCTGCATTGCCGTTGTGATTATTCGCACAGGCGGTCAACGTAGCCGCTACGGCTAAGGCACTTAACATATAGGCAAATTTCATTATGTTCTCCTTTTCATCCCTACTGTAACAGGAGTACATCCTGCCAGAATCAGGGACAGGACATTAGTATCGTGAATAAGTGTGGCACAGATCTCAGATCTCTTCCTGGAAAGGAGCTCATATTCAGATTATTACACCCATCGGACCACTTGCGATTCCAGGTTATACTTTGCCTCAATTACGCGCTGCACAAGGCAGTTATCATTGATTGAGGGTCACTATGAGTCAGGCACTATCCAATCTGCTGGCATTGTTAAATCTGGAAAAAATTGAAGAAGGGCTATTCCGCGGGCAGAGCGAAGATCTGGGATTGCGCCAGGTTTTTGGTGGCCAGGTGGTTGGTCAGGCATTGTATGCGGCAAAAGAGACAGTCCCCACTGAACGCCTGATTCACTCATTTCATAGCTATTTTCTGCGGCCCGGCGATAGCCAGAAACCGATAATCTATGATGTGGAAGTCCTGCGTGATGGCAATAGCTTCAGCGCCCGGCGAGTCGCGGCCATTCAGAACGGTAAGCCGATTTTCTACATGACAGCCTCTTTCCAGGCCCCGGAGTCCGGCTACGAACATCAGAAACCGATGCCGTCAGCTCCTGCGCCGGACGACCTCCCTTCTGAAACAGATATTGCCCGCAAGCTGGCCCATTTACTGCCGCCGCAGGTTAAAGATAAGTTTCTCTGCGATAAACCACTGGAGATTCGTCCGGCTGAATTCCATAACCCGCTGAAAGGCCACGTTGCACAACCAACGCGTCAGGTGTGGATCCGCGCTAACGGCGCAGTACCGGAGGATCTCCGTATTCATCAGTATTTACTGGGCTATGCTTCAGACTTCAACTTCCTGCCAGTAGCTCTGCAGCCGCACGGCGTGGGATTTCTTGAGCCGGGAATGCAGGTTGCCACTATCGATCATTCAATGTGGTTCCATCGTCCGTTCAATATTAACGAATGGTTGCTTTATAGCGTTGAAAGCACATCGGCCTCCAGCGCTCGTGGTTTTGTACGCGGGGAGTTCTATACCCAGGACGGCACTCTGGTGGCTTCGACGGTACAGGAAGGGGTCATGCGCAACCGCAACGCGTAAAAAAACATAGCCTCCCCTAAGGGAGGCTATGTTGCTTCAGGAGATAACGCTATTTATCAGGCGTTGTAGGCGTTCTCGCCGTGGCTGTTCACATCCAGACCTTCGCGTTCCTGATCTTCCGGTACGCGCAGGCCAACGGTCATATCAGCAACTTTGTAGCCAATGAACGCGACGATGCCGGACCAGACGATGGTGATGGCGATGCTTTCCAGCTGTACCAGAACCTGATGGCCCATGGTCACGCCTTCTGCGTAACCGACGCCGCCCAGAGAGGTTGCGGCAAAGATGCCGGTCAGGATACAGCCGACGATACCGCAGACACCGTGCACGCCGAACACATCGCACGGGTCATCAACACGCAACCAGCGTTTCAGTACGGTGACGCCCCACAGACCGGCCAGACCCGCCGCGATACCGACAATCAAAGAACCACCGACGCCGATATAGCCACATGCTGGTGTAACCCCAACCAGCCCTGCAATCGCCCCAGAACATGCGCCCAGCAGAGATGGCTTACCGCGGGTAACCCATTCACCGAAGGTCCACGCCAGGATAGCCGCCGCAGTCGCCACCACGGTGTTGACGAAAGCCAGGCCCGCAATTTCGTTCGCCGCGCCAGCAGAACCGGCGTTGAAGCCAAACCAACCAACGTAGAGGATCGCGGTACCGGTGAAGACCATCGGCAAGTTATGCGGCTTGAACGCTTCTTTGCCGAAGCCAACGCGTTTGCCCATCATGTAAGCACCCACCAACCCGGCGACGGCGGCGTTGATATGTACAACGGTACCACCCGCGAAGTCCAGCGCACCATGCGTTGCGAGCAGACCACCGCCCCAGACCATATGCGCAATCGGCACATAGGAGAGCGTCATCCACACCACCACGAAAATCAATACCGCAGAGAAACGGATCCGTTCCGCCAGCGCGCCAACAATCAGGCCGACGGTGATACAGGCAAAAGAGCCCTGGAAAGCAACGTGAATATATTGATAGAAGCTGCCCATCAGCGCTTTGAGTTCAATATTCTTCAGCATGACCCAGTCAAAGCTACCGAAGAAGCTGCCGCCAGTGCCGAAAGCTAATGTATATCCGTAAACCACCCACAGCACACAGACCAGCGCAAAAGTCACAATAACCTGAGTCAGCATGGAGAGAACGTTTTTACCGCGAATCAGGCCGCCATAGAACAGCGCGATGCCCGGAATGGTCATAAACAGCACCAGTGCGGTGCAAATCATCATAAAGGCGTTGTCGGCTTTATCCGCTACTGCCGGAGCGGCCATTGCCAACCCCGGAAGAAGCGCCAGCGCTCCCAGACCTGTTTTCATTGTTGCTATCTTCATTGTTTCGTTCCCCATCACTGTGTGGTCTGAAAGTTACAGTGCCGCTTCGTCAGATTCGCCGGTACGGATGCGAATGACGCGCTGCAACTCGGCGACAAAGATTTTGCCGTCGCCAATTTTTCCGGTATAAGCCGCTTTACTAATGACATCGACGACCTCATCGAGCTGATCGTCGGCAATGGCCACATCAATCTTCACCTTCGGTAAAAAATTGACGCTGTATTCGGCGCCGCGATAAAGTTCCGCATGGCCTTTCTGACGGCCGAACCCTTTTACTTCAGTGACCGTCAGGCCCTGAATTCCCATCGAAGATAATGCTTCACGCACGTCTTCCAGTTTGAATGGTTTGATTACCACGGTAACCAGCTTCATAAGTCCCCTCCAGTCAGAATTCGGTAATGGCCACGGCTAACACATAGGGAATAAAGCAAGGGCTATGCCAGAAATGAAAAAGGACCGCAAAGCGGCCCTTCTGAAGGGAGAAAGAAAAGAAATCGCTTGAAACGAAGCGGAAAAACGCTATGTCCGCCTAAAAATGCACCATTTCAGTGCGTGATATGTGACGTTTTTGCACCACCGCAAACCGCCAAACCCGCGCTGCCTGCTCATGGTGCATCAGGCAATAAGCGACTCTTCCTGCGCGCTGGCCGCCAGCTCTTCGCCAGCCAGCTGCAGCTGGTACATCTGCCAGTAACGACCTTTTGCCGCCAGCAGCTGTTGATGATTCCCGCGCTCTACGGCCTGGCCGCGATGCAGCACCAGGATAGTATCGGCCTCAACGATGGTCGATAAACGGTGTGCGATCACCACCAGCGTAGTGTGCTCGCGAACCCGCGCCAGGGCCTGCTGGATCGCCTGCTCAGTACCTGAGTCGATATTGGCCGTTGCTTCATCAAGGATCAGCACCTGCGGGGTATCAACCAGCACCCGCGCCAGCGCCAGCAGCTGCTTCTGACCAACGGAGAGATTGTTCCCCTGCTCGCCCAGTTGCGTATAAATCCCGTCTTCCATTTCGCGGGCCAGCTCTGCCAACTGCACCGCTTCCAGCGCCTCCCAAACCTGCTCTTCGCTGATATCACGACCGAGGGTAACGTTGGCATAGAAGGTATCGGCCAGTACCACAGGGTCCTGCTGTACCATCGCAATTCCCTGACGCAGCGCGCTGTGGCTTAATGAAGAGAGCGGACGGCCATCGATACGAATTTCACCTTTGGTCAACGGGTAGTAGCCCATCATCAGGCTAGCCAGAGTACTTTTGCCACTACCAGTATGACCGACCAGCGCCACGAAGCTGCGGGACGGGATATCAAGATTGATATCCTGCAATACCAGACTGTCATCGCGGTAGGCAAAAGAGACATTATCGATACTGACGGCCCCGCTACGCAGTGGTTCGCTATCCTCTCCCCACGCCTGACGCGGCCTGTCCATCAGTTCGAAAACTCGCTCCCCCGCCACAACCGCCTGCTGTAGCATCGACTGTTGAGTTGTCAGTTCGATCAGCGGTTCGTTCAAACGACCAAGGTAGCTAATAAAGGCGTAGAGGACCCCCACTTCGATGGTCCCGGTGCTGCTGAAGCCAAACAGCATCAGCAGGCCGCAGAGGATCAGTGAAGAGAACAGGCTCAGCAGCGGGCGTAACAGGAAACCGTCAAGGCGCAAAGTTTGCATCCGCGCCAGGTAGTGCGCATAGCTGGCCTCGCGCATCCGTTCGCCGAACCGCGCCTGCTGGCGGAACTGCTGAATGACGCCCATACCGTTAATTACTTCGTTGAAGCCATCGTTGATATCCGCCAGCCAAGCGCGAACCCGCCTGACGATTGGCGTGCTGTAGCGCTGATAAATCATCATCACGATCAACACCGCCGGGAAGATAGCGATCGCCACCAGCGCCATCCGCCAGTCAAGGCTGAACATCGCCACCAGCATCGCGCCAATCAGTGCGGCGCTGCGCAACACCGTTGCCACCACGGTCACGTACAGATCGCGGATAACCTCAGTATCGTTGGTGACTCGCGAAATAAGCTGCCCCACCGGTTGAGTATCAAACTCGCTGAGCGGCTGGCGCAGCGCGGCATCCATCACGTCACTGCGCAGTTGCTGCACAACGCCAACCGCCGCACGGTTAAACAGCAGTGACTGACAGTAATGCAGGCCAGCAGCCAGAAGTTGCAAGCCAAGATAGGCCACCGCAAGGCCGCTAACCAGCTTCAGCGGCAGAGAATTCTTCGCCACCATATTATCGATGAAGTAGCTGATCAGCAGCGGGCCGCTGACCTCAGCCACCGCCGCTACCCACATGATGGCAACGGCAATCATCAGCTGTTTCCGCCACGGGGAACCGTAGGCCAGCAGGCGTTTTAACGTCGGCCAGAGTTGAGTGAAACTACGCACCGGTGACCTCCTCGTGCTCCTGCACAACATCATCCAGCGCCGCTTCGAGCTGCTGATAGCGATACATATCGCGATACCAGCCAGGCTGTGCGGCCAGGGCTTCGTGGCGACCACGCTGGGCAACGTGCCCATGCTGCATCACCAGAATCTCGCTGGCCTCAGTCAACGCCGATAAGCGATGGGCGCTGATGATCACCGTTCTCCCCTCACCCCACTGTCGCAGGTTATGCAAAATTTGATGCTCCGTACGGCCATCCACTGCCGAGAGCGCATCATCAAGAATCAGGATCTCGGCCTCCAGCAGCAGCGCGCGGGCTATGGAAATGCGCTGCTTCTGCCCACCAGAAAGCATCACGCCGCGCTCACCGACCTCGGTGTTATATCCCTGCGGCAGGCGCAGAATATCCTCATGTACGCTGGCGAGCCGCGCTACGTGTTCGATTTGCTCCTGCGTAGCGTCCGGTCTACCCAGCGCGATATTGCTGGCGACGGTATCGGAAAATAAAAACGGGGTCTGATTCACCACCGCCAGCCGGGCGCGCCAGCTATCCAACTGGAGTCGGGTCAGGGGAACGCCGTGGAAACAGATATCCCCATCGGTTACATCGAAATGACGCTGAATCAACGCCAGAATGGTACTTTTACCGGCACCCGTCGGCCCACATATCCCCAGCATTTGACCAGGCTGTAGCGTAAAGTTGACCTTTTCCAGTGAGGATTTATGCGCCTGCGGATAGATAAATTCGCGAACGGCTACGTTGAGCGTCCCGCGGCCTTCAGGTGCAGGTTCGCTTCCGTCTTTAACTACCGGAGCCTCTTCCAGCATGGTACGAATGCGCGAATAGGCAGCACTCCCGCGCTCGACGATATTAAACATCCACGCCAGCGCCAGCATCGGCCAAATCATCAGGCCAAGGTACATAATAAAGCTGGTCAGCTGACCCAGGGTCATGCTGCCTTGCAGCACCATCCAGCTACCACCACCGATCGCGAGCAAATTCGCGGTACCAATCGCAATATAGATAGTCGGATCAAAGCGGGCATCGATGCGCGCCACGCGCATATTTTTCGCCCCGGTATCCGCAGCATCGGCGGCGAACTGCGCCGATTGCCGATCTTCAAGGCCAAAGGCTTTGATCATACGGATGCTGGTGAGGCTCTCCTGAGTACGGTCGTTCAGGCTGGAGAATGCTGCCTGCGCTACGCGAAAGCGCTCATGCAGCGCATCACCGTTACGCTTAATTGCCAGCGCCATAATCGGCATCGGCAGCAGCGCCAGCAGGGTTAACTGCCAGCTGATTTGCGTGGACATCACAATCAGCACCGCGCAGCCCATCACCATGGAGTCAACTAACGTCAACACCCCTTCCCCCGCGGCAAAAACGACCCGGTCAACGTCGTTAGTCGCCCGAGCAATCAGGTCCCCGGTGCGATGACGCAGGTAAAAAGCCGGATGCTGGCGACTGAGCTGGCGATAGAAATCTTCACGCAGTTCGACGGCCAGCTGATAGGAAGCACCGAACAGCAGCACGCGCCAGACGTAGCGCAGCAGGTAAACCATCACCGCAATAACCACCAGCAGACCGATCCACATCCACACCTTTTCCGCGGTGTAATGTTGTTTCGTGACACCGTCAACCACGATGCCGACCACTTTCGGCGGTACCAGTTGTAGGATGGCAATGATGATCAGCAGAGCAATAGCGCCGAGGTAACGACGCCACTCCCGGCGGAAATACCAGCTAAGTTGAGCAAATAATCGCAAGCAGTTAAATCCTGAGTATGTAATTCGTAGCGGCGGATGCCGTTAATCAATAGGCAAGGCTGTGGTGTATTTTATCTGTTCCATGGCGAAACTCGAAGTGACATCCGACAGGCCCGGCACGCTGTTAACCAGACGTTTATAAAAATTGTCATAGTTTTTCATGTCAGCGACCTGAACCCGCAGCAGGTAGTCATATTCCCCCGCCATACGCCAGAAGCCGAGTACCTCCGCCATTTGCGAGACCTCGCTGACAAAACGGCAGTACCAGTCGCTACTGTGGTGCTGAGTCTTAATCAGCACAAACGCCGTCAGGCCAAGTCCAACCTTTTCAGCGTCCAGCAGAGCGACGCGCCCGCGGAGAATACCTTCGTCTTCCAGACGTTTCAGGCGTTTCCAACAGGGCGTGGTGGTCAGATTAACGGCATCAGCCAGCGCCTGCAAAGAGAGGGTACAGTCGGTTTGTAGTAGAGAAAGCAGCTTGCGGTCAATTTTATCTAACATTATGCGCCTCAGGAGAAAATTTTACTCCTTTTATTGTAATTGAAAGGCTAAATGGCAACAATTTTTCCTTCGATTTCCGTTAAGCTGGGCACAAAATGACAAACAGGAAATCAAGATGAACAGCGCCTGGATAAAACACGCGATTAGTGAAATTAATGCCGATTATCAGCGTTCCGCCGACACGCACCTTATTCGTCTGGCGCTGCCGGGATTCACCGGGATTCAAATCTACCTTAAAGATGAGAGTACTCATCCAACCGGTAGCCTGAAGCATCGTCTGGCGCGTTCGCTGTTTCTCTATGGGTTGTGCAACGGCTGGATTAAAGAAGGGACGACGATTATTGAGTCCTCTTCGGGTTCGACTGCCGTCTCGGAAGCTTACTTCGCTCGACTGCTGGGTCTGCCGTTTATTGCCGTTATGCCCTCATGCACCGCAAAGCGCAAAATTGAGCAAATTGAGTTCTACGGCGGCCGCTGCCATTTTGTCGATAGCGCCTGCGAAATCTATGCCGCGTCCGAAACGCTGGCTCGCGAGCTGAACGGTCATTATATGGATCAGTTTACCTTTGCCGAGCGCGCCACCGACTGGCGGGGCAACAATAATATCGCCGACAGCATCTTCCGCCAGATGACCCATGAACCGCACCCGCAGCCATCATATATCGTGATGAGCGCGGGTACCGGCGGTACCTCAGCCACCATTGGCCGCTATATTCGCAGCCAGGGCTACGATACCAGGCTGATGGTGGTTGACCCGCAAAACTCCGTATTCATGGATTACTGGCAAAGCCGCGATGCCAGCCTGCGCAGCCCGGTCGGTAGCAAAATTGAAGGTATTGGTCGCCCGCGCGTCGAACCTTCATTTATTCCCGATGTGGTCGACGAGATGCTGCGCGTGCCGGATGCCGCCAGCGTCGCCACCGCACTGTGGCTGGAAACGCTGCTCGGGCGTAAGGTTGGAGCGTCAACCGGCACCAATATGTGGGGCGTACTGCAACTGGCCGTACGTATGCGCGAAGAAGGCCGCACTGGCTCCATCGTCACGTTACTGTGCGACAGCGGCGAACGCTACCTGGAAAGCTATTACAACCCGCAGTGGGTAGCAGCCAATATCGGCGATATCGCCCCATGGCAGGCAAAAATCGCCGAAATGCTGCACGTAAAATAAAAAAAGCCAGATATCACAAGAGATCTGGCTCGCTGGTAGGGTCTCTCTATTCGGGGGAATAAGGAAGATCAGGATTATCCAGCCAATGCGTCAAAAAGTGGGAGACAGCCTGATGGCGGCAGTCGCCAATAATCGGTAGGTGAGGTAACTGTGCTTTGAGTTGAGCCATGGCATTGCCCATAATCACGCCGCGCCCGACGCTGCCAAGCATTTCCCGGTCGTTCATAGCGTCACCAAACGCCATGCAGTCCTGCAACGTCAGGCCGAGATGCAGGCTCAGCACCGCCAGCGCAGAACCTTTGTTACATCCCGTCGGCAGCACTTCCAGGCAATCCATCGCTGAAAAGCACAAATGCGCGCTAGCCCCCAGCGCTTCGTTCAGTTGGATCCGCAACCGACGCAGATCGTCATGATCGCCACAGAAGCAGATCTTGGTTACCTGATGCGCTGGCATGCGTTTCGGATCGCGAAGCTGATAATGGAAGCCGCTATAGACATGCGCCTTCAGCATTTCTGGGATTTCGCGCCCGGTAAACCAGCCATTGTCATTAAAGATATGCATGCTGGCCGTCGTTTCCCAGACACTATGCAATACCTCTTCCGCCACTTCCGGAGCGAGATCGCGACGATGCAGCTCTTCCCCCTCAAGAGAGTGAATGCGCGTTCCGTTACCAGTGATGAGAAAGGCATCAAGCGAGAACTCGCCAATAACATGGCGCATTTCCAGCGCATGGCGACCGGTAGCAAACGTCAGGGTGATATCACGATCGCGCAGGCGTTTGAGCGTCGAAAGCGTTTTTTCCCCCAGACGATGGTCCGGCATCAGTAACGTACCGTCCATATCAAATGCAGCCAGTCTTGCCATATTCTATTCCCCGAAGCGTGGTGGATTTTGCTTGTGTTGCAGTATTGCCTGAGATATACGGAAGTAATAGTGAATAGATGAATTTTATTGTTCCGGGTTTTTAGGTAAACATCAGGATAAAGCGAAGATGAGGCTATTAAATCGCCTGAATCAGTACCAGCGCCTCTGGCAACCCTCCCAAGGCGAGCCGCAGCAGGTCACCGTTGGCGAACTGGCGGAACGCTGTTTTTGTAGCGAGCGCCATATTCGTACGCTGTTGCGCCAGGCACAGGAGGCTGGCTGGTTAAGCTGGCAAGCCAGCTCTGGTCGCGGAAAACGCGGGCAACTCCAGTTTTATAAAGCGCCGGAGACGCTACGCAATGAGATGATGGAGCAGGCGTTAAATAAAGGGCAGCAGCAGAATGCGCTTGAGCTGGCCCAGCTTGCACCGGTGGAACTCAAAGCGCTGCTCTATCCTTTTCTTGGGGGGCAATGGCAAAACAATACGCCCACGCTACGTATTCCTTACTATCGCCCGCTGGAACCTCTGCGCCCTGGTTTTTTACCCGGACGGGCTGAACAACATCTGGCCGGGCAGATTTTTTCTGGCCTGGCCCGATTTGATGCGCTAAGTACCGGTCCAATGGGAGATTTAGCGCACCATTGGGAAGTCTCATCTGATGGCCTACGCTGGAATTTTTATATCCGTTCCACGCTATTCTGGCATAACGGCGATCCTGTTGAGACATCACAACTACGCCAGCAGCTACTCATGCTACTGGAACTCCCCGCGCTGCGAACGCTATTCGCCAGCATCAGCGAGATTAGCGTCACTCATGCCCAATGTCTGACAATCACCCTGCATCGGGCGGATTTTTGGCTACCGTTTCGCCTGGCGAGCTACTGTAGCGTGTTGGCGCATCCGGACAATCCGGCCATTGGTAGCGGGCCCTTCCGCCTGAAGCTATTTAGCCCGGAGCTTGTACGACTAGAAAATCATCCGCGTTATCACCTTAGCCATCCTTTGATTCAGGCCGTTGAGTTCTGGATCACTCCGCAGTTATTTGAGCGGGATCTGGGCACCAGTTGCCGTCATCCGGTGCAGATAACGATTGGCGACCCCGATGAGTTGGCCAATTTACGGCAGGTCAGCAATAGTATTAGCCTCGGTTTTTGCTATCTGACTCTGCGTCAGAGCCATCGCCTAAGCAAAGCGCAGGCTCAGCGGCTGGTGTCGTTAATTCATCATTCAACGCTACTGGAAACCCTCCCCCTGGACGAAGATCTGATCGCTCCCAGCAATGAGGTGCTGCCCGGCTGGTCTATTCCGCAAGGGCCGGAAAATCTTGATATATCGCTGCCAGAGAAACTCATCCTGCTCTATCACCTTCCCGTAGAACTACACGCCATGGCAGAGCAGCTCAGGCAACGACTGGCGACATTAGGCTGCGAGTTAACAATTATTTTTCACGATGCTAAAAACTGGGATGGCTGCCAGCAGTTTGCGAAAGCGGACCTGATGATGGGCGATCGTCTGATAGGCGAAGCGCCTGAGTACACGCTGGAACAGTGGTTACGCTGCGATGCACTGTGGCCTAATTTGTTGACCGGGGCACAATATGCCCACTTACAGGCCACTCTCGATGCCGTGCAGGCGCTACCGGACGAACGCAGCCGCAACGAAGCGTTGCGCAATGTGTTTAACAACCTGATGGATGACGCCATCATGACGCCGCTATTTAATTATAATTATCGTATTAGCGCTCCGCCGGGCGTCAACGGCCTGCGTCTGAACGCTCGTGGCTGGTTTGATTTTGCCAGCGCCTGGCTCCCGGCATCAACGCCGTGACAGAGCTGGTCGCCACGCTCATCAGGCGCTACCATATCCCCTTTACATTGATAGTCAGGAATTACCATGAAACGCGCCGTAGTTGTCTTCAGTGGAGGACAGGATTCGACGACCTGCCTGGTGCAGGCTCTGCAACAGTATGATGAAGTGCATTGCGTCACGTTTGATTATGGCCAACGCCATCGCGCCGAGATTGATGTCGCTCGTGAGCTGGCGATGAAACTGGGGGCGGTCGCTCATAAAGTGCTTGATGTCACCCTGCTTAACGAACTGGCGATCAGCAGTTTAACTCGCGATAGCATCCCGGTGCCGGATTATGAACCGGATGCCAACGGTATTCCCAATACCTTCGTGCCCGGACGCAACATTCTGTTTTTAACTCTGACGGCGATTTACGCATATCAGGTTAAGGCGGAAGCGATTATTACCGGCGTTTGCGAGACCGATTTTTCGGGCTACCCGGACTGCCGCGATGAGTTTGTAAAAGCGCTGCACCACGCGGTTAGCCTGGGAATGGCAAAGGAGATCCGCTTTGAGACGCCGCTGATGTGGCTGAATAAAGCCGAGACCTGGGCCCTGGCCGATTATTGGGGTCAGTTAGATCTGGTGCGCCAGGAAACCCTGACCTGCTATAACGGCATTAAAGGCGACGGCTGCGGACAATGTGCCGCCTGTCATCTTCGCGCTAACGGGCTGAATCAATATGAGGCTGATAAGCCGGGTATTATGGCGGTAATGAAGCAAAAAACCGGGCTGAAGTAATCAGCTATTTCCCCGGAGGCGGCGCTCGACGCGCCTTGTCCGGGCTACCGGCCTGCTGGCGACTGTGAACCCGTAGCCCGGTCAGCGCAGCGCCACCGGGAAGAAAGCGGAAGCTATGTTAGCGTAAATTCATTTGATCGAGCTTTTCACGTAGTTCACCTTCAAGCGGCAGCGCTTTCTGCGTTTTTAAATCAATGCAGACAAAGGTGATGAGCGCATCAGCGACCACTTCTCCGTTAGGGTTCAGGGTCACAACCTGGCTTAACGTCCCGCTTTTCCCATTCAACTGCTCCAGCTTGCTGGTGACGGTAAGAACATCACCCAATACCGCCGGTCGGCGGTAGTTGATATTGATGTTCACCACCACGAAGGCGATGTTGTGCGCGGTCATCCAGTGAAAGGTAGCGCTATTTTCCAGCCCATCCCAGCGCGCCTCTTCGAGAAACTCCAGATAGCGTGCATTATTCACATGCTGGTAAACATCCAGATGATAGCCACGAACTTTGATTTGTGTCTGCATAGCGCAAATGCCTTACTTGAATTGTTATTTTGAGGTCAGAGGTCACACCACTTGTGCGACCTCTTCAGTCTGGCAAATATTTACGACTGTGCAAACTTCAACTGAAAATTTATAGCTTCAGATGGGACAGATTTCTCTCCACCAGCGAGTTGCCCATCCCCGGAACCTGTTTAAGATCGTCAACGGTTTTAAACGGTCCGTATTCCTCGCGATAGCTCACGATAGCCTGCGCTTTCTTTATGCCAACGCCATTCAAAGCCTGGGCGAGTTCTTCTGCACTGGCGTTATTAATACTAACCCTGGTTCCTTCACTATCAGCCGCGTTTATCGCATCAGGGGCTTTCACCTGCGGCGTTTGCACACTCTCCTTACTCGTCGTCACCGACGCTTTACCACTCGAAGGCGCGGCTAAAACCACCTGACTCCCCGCCGCGCAAACCAGTACGGCGGCGGCAATAAGCGTTCTCATTCCTCGTTTCATGCTGTTATCTCCTTGTTTGTTGACAGCAAGGGCACGATAGCGAGTGGAGAAAAAGAGTACAAAAGGCAAAATGCAGAAATGGAAAAGGCCGCGAAAGCGGCCTTTAAGAATTACATCACGTTACTTGTTTTTGCGAAGCTACGCGAAATTATTGCTGCTGATCGATGATGTCACCGAGCTTAATTTTCGCTGCTTTACGCAGGTTACTCATCAGCGCTTCAAAAGCGATTTGAGCGTTATTCTGGGTGATCCCCTGAACCATCGCTTTTTTCTGCTCTTCCGGCATCGTGCCTGCTTTCACTTCGTCCAGCGCCAGCAGTACAACGTTGCCTTGCATATCAGAACTCACACCGTAGCTCGGTTTGCCCGACTGCGGCAACGGCAGTGCAAATACTGCCTGGCTCAGCGCTTCCTGACCGGTGCGGGACAGCGTCTGCGGAGCGCCGAAGCTCAGGCCAGCGGCTTTCATCGCCTCATCGCCTTTGCCCTCTTTAAGCGCCACCAGAAGCTTGTCGGCGTCCAGTTTAGCCTGCTGCTCCGCCTTGCTGTGCTTAACGATATCGCTGACCTGCGCTTTCACATCCGCCAGCGGTTTCACCGCTTCTGGTTTATGCTCGCTAACGCGCAGAACAAATGCACGATCGCCATCAACGGTGATGATGTCGGAGTTACTACCAGGAGTACCGCTTTCACCAACCAAACCACCGTTGAAGATAGCGTCAGAAACCGGTTTGAAGTTCAGCTCTTGCGGAAGGTTGTCACGACCAAACCAGCCGGTTTCAACGACTTTCAATCCGGCAACCTGTGCGGCACCTGCCAAAGACTCGTTATCGTTGCTCGCCGCATCGCTCACTTTCTGCTGTAGCGCATAGTAAGCGTCCAGTGCTTTATCCTGTTTCACCTTCGCCGCGATATCAGCGCGCACGTCAGCCAGCGGTTTAACCTGTGCTGCCTGAACGTCATCAAGGCGCGCCACCAGGAAACCTACGGAAGATTTAATTACGCCAGACAGCTGACCTTTGTCTTTCAGGCCCGCATCTTTCAGCTCAGGCACGGTCGCTGCATCTTCCAGCCACCCCATATCGCCGCCGTTACGAGCAGAGATGATATCGGTGGACTTTTCTTTCGCCAGGGTGGCGAAATCAGCCCCCTTCTTCAGCTCATCAAGCACCGCCTGAGCATCCGCTTCAGTCTTGGTCTGAATGATGCTGTAGCGGTTACGCTGCGGCTGAGTGAACTGATCCTGATGCTGGTCATACCATGACTGAATTTCTTCGTCAGAGACGTTTTCCTGCATGCTAGCGGCATCCATCTGGATGTAGCTTACGCGGAACTGCTCCGGCGACATAAAACGCGCCTGATTCTGCTGATAGTAAGCGTTGATTTCGTCGTCGGTTACGGACTGCTTCGCCGCCAGCGCGTTCACGTCGATGGTTGCTTCACGCACCACGCGCTGTTGGGAAACCAGTGCCGCCAGCTGATCGGATTCGCCCGGCAGCATAAAGTCGGTACCCGCTACAGCGGTAACCAGTTGCTGCGTGGTCAACTGGTTACGCAGCGCTTGCGCATACTGGTCCGTCGTCATACCCATCTGATTAACGATACGGCTGAAGCGCTCGTTATCAAATTTGCCATCAGCCTGGAAAGCCTGGGTCTGGAAGATGGCCTGCTTAACCTGGTCGTCACTGACATTAAGACCGAGTTCACGGGCATACTGGTCAAGCAGCGCCTCGTCAATCAGACGATTCAGCACCTGCTGGCGCATGGTCTTCATGTAATTTTCATTGGCCGCCAGTTCAGAGAACTGATCGCCAAGCTGCTGCTGCATGCGATTACGTTCGCTGGCAACGGCATTTTCAAATTGGGCGCGACCAATCTCCTGGTCATTAATTTTCGCGGCATAGTTGTTACCACCGCCAATCAGGTAACCACTCACCCCGGTCAAAATGAACGAGACAATAATGATACCGAAAATAATCTTGAGCACGACGCTATTGGCGGCCGTGCGTAGGTTGTCCATCATGGTGTAACAACGCTCCGCTGTAGATGACTTTTGCTCGCGCAGCATAGCATGTGATGGCTACTGCGCGTGAGGACGTATTTTGACAAGAAAACAGGGTGATTGTCAGCCCACAAGTGCGTATAAACTCACATTAAGTCGCATTCTGGCAAATAAAAAAGGCACATCTCACGATGCGCCCTTGTACTTCGTCACAGACCCCAGTGGGGAAGTCGATCAGTTTACCGCGTCTTTCAGCGCTTTACCTGCACGGAAACCCGGTACTTTAGCAGCGGCGATGGTGATTTCTTTACCTGTTTGCGGATTGCGGCCAGTACGGGCGGCGCGCTCTTTAACAGCAAAAGTACCAAACCCTACCAGCGCAACGTCATCCCCAGCCTGCAGAGATTCAGTAACAGAAGCGATTAAAGCATCTAACGCACGTCCAGCTGCGGCTTTAGAAATGTCCGCACCAGCAGCAATTTTGTCAATCAGTTGAGATTTATTCACTGTTCTCTTCCTCTCTTTATAATTTATATCGCACCAGAATCCTTCGTGGTGCGACCGCGCAGCAGTTATATCAGGACTGTCATGCCCTTACAACAGCGTTGTAAATGACCCCCCTGCCAGCGATCTAAGTTAGCGATACAAAAAAAGGCTGGCAAGTGCGAATTTACTTACCAGCCCTATTTTTCTTAGCGCTATTTGCGCAAAGTCACTATTTTGCCGTGACGACTTCCATGCCGAACGGTTCGTTCTGCAGCGCAAGTGCCAGAACTTCCTCGATTCGTTTCACCGGATGGATATCTAAATCGGCAATAACGTTATCTGGAATTTCTTCAAGGTCACGTTTATTTTCATCAGGAATCAGAACAGTCTTAATACCGCCGCGATGTGCAGCCAGCAGTTTTTCCTTCAGACCACCAATTGGCAGCACCAGACCGCGCAGGGTAATTTCCCCGGTCATTGCCACATCGGCACGCACCGGATTCCCCGTCAGACAGGAAACCAGCGCGGTACACATCGCAATACCGGCGCTTGGACCATCTTTCGGCGTTGCCCCTTCCGGTACGTGAACGTGGATATCGCGTTTTTCGTAAAAATCTGAGTTAATTCCCAGCTTATCCGCACGCGAACGCACCACGGTCAACGCTGCCTGGATGGATTCCTGCATGACTTCACCGAGCGATCCGGTATAGGTCAATTTGCCTTTACCTGGGACGCAGGCGGTTTCAATAGTCAGCAGATCGCCACCCACTTCCGTCCACGCCAGGCCGGTCACCTGACCGACACGGTTTTCGTTATCCGCACGGCCATAGTCATAGCGCTGTACGCCAAGGAAATCATGCAGGTTGTCGCCGTTAATCTCGATGTGTTTCAGCGTCTTATCCAGCAACAGCTGTTTAACCGCCTTACGGCACAGTTTAGAGATTTCACGTTCCAGACCACGCACCCCAGCTTCACGGGTGTAATAACGAATGATGCCAACAATAGCGCTATCATCAACCGTCAGTTCGCCTTTCTTCAGCGCGTTACGCTCAATCTGTTTCGACAACAGGTGACGTTTAGCGATGTTCAGCTTTTCATCTTCGGTATAGCCGGAGAGACGAATCACTTCCATACGGTCCAGCAGCGGTGCCGGAATGTTCATGGAGTTAGAGGTCGCAACAAACATCACGTCGCTGAGATCGTAATCCACTTCCAGATAGTGGTCGTTAAAGGCCACGTTCTGTTCCGGATCCAGGACTTCCAGCAATGCCGAGGCCGGATCGCCGCGCATGTCGGAGGACATTTTGTCAATCTCATCGAGCAGGAACAGCGGGTTTTTAACGCCCACTTTCGCCATCTTCTGGATAAGTTTGCCCGGCATAGAGCCAATGTAGGTACGACGGTGACCACGGATTTCCGCTTCATCACGCACGCCGCCCAGCGCCATACGCACGTATTTACGTCCGGTTGCTTTGGCGATGGATTGGCCCAGAGAGGTTTTACCCACCCCCGGCGGCCCAACCAGGCACAGGATCGGCCCTTTGAGTTTGTTTACGCGGCTTTGCACTGCAAGGTACTCAAGAATACGATCCTTCACGCGCTCCAGACCGTAGTGGTCGGTGTCGAGGATCTCCTGCGCCTGACGCAGATCTTTTTTTACCTTGCTGCGGGCGTTCCACGGCACCTGCACCATCCAGTCGATGTAGCCACGAACGACGGTCGCTTCCGCCGACATCGGGGACATCATCTTCAGTTTTTGCAGTTCCGCTTCGGTTTTTTCTTTTGCCTCTTTCGGCATTTTCGCCGCGTCGATCTTACGCTTCAGCGCTTCGTTTTCGTCCGGGGCGTCGTCCATCTCGCCGAGCTCTTTTTGAATGGCTTTCATTTGCTCATTCAGGTAATACTCGCGCTGAGATTTCTCCATCTGCTTTTTCACGCGGTTGCGAATACGCTTTTCAACCTGCAGCAGATCGATTTCTGACTCCATCATCGCCATCAGATATTCCAGACGTTCGTTAACGTCGGACATCTCCAGCACGGACTGTTTGTCCGCCAGCTTCAGCGGCATATGCGCAGCGATGGTATCCGCCAGGCGTGCAGGATCGTCGATGCTATTGAGCGACGTCAGCACTTCTGGTGGGATTTTTTTGTTCAGCTTGATGTAGCCTTCGAACTGGCTGATAGCGGTACGAACCAGTACTTCCTGCTCGCGCTCGTCAATCGCCGGCGATTCAAGATATTCCGCTTTCGCCGAAAAATGCTCGCCGTTATCAGACAGTGCAGAAATACGCGCACGCTGCAAACCTTCGACCAGTACTTTTACCGTACCGTCCGGAAGCTTCAGCATTTGCAAAATAGACGCCACGGTCCCGACGGTGAAAAGATCGTTTACACCCGGCTCATCCGTCGACGCTTCTTTCTGCGCAACCAACATGATTTTTTTATCATGGTCCATGGCCGCTTCGAGACAACGGATAGATTTTTCCCGCCCTACAAACAGGGGTATGACCATGTGCGGATAAACCACCACATCGCGCAACGGCAATACGGGGATTTCAATGCGTTCAGAACGCTCAGGATTCATAGAGCTCTCTCTTAGTTTAAAGTCCGCCAGGTAGCCGACGACGCAATTCAACGACGCGTCGCCGTTAATATGTAAACCAGTATATGGGGATGTATTCCACACATTCAACGGCGGGAATGCAGGAAAAATAAAAGGGGAGATAAAATCCCCCCTTTTTGGTTAACTGCTTGAGCAAGTTGGCTAATTATTCACCAGATGCTTGTTGCGCTTCCGGTTTACCGTAAATCAGCAGCGGCTTGCTTTGCCCGTCGATGACTGATGCGTCGATAACCACTTTTTCGACATCTTCCATTGATGGAAGATCGTACATGGTATCAAGCAACGCAGCTTCGACAATGGAACGCAGGCCACGAGCACCGGTTTTACGCGCCATCGCTTTCTTAGCGATGGCGTCCAGTGCTTCTTCGCGGAACTCCAGTTCAGCCCCTTCCAGGTTGAACAACGCCTGATACTGCTTGGTCAGGGCGTTTTTCGGCTCTTTCAGGATCTGAATCAGCGCTTCTTCGCTCAGCTCTGTCAGCGTTGCCACTACCGGCAGACGACCGATGAATTCCGGAATCAGACCAAATTTGATCAGATCTTCCGGCTCAACCTGAGACAGCAGCTCGCCTTCGCTGGCTTTGTCGGATTTAGCCTTAACCGTCGCGCCGAAACCAATACCTGAACCGGTTTCTACGCGATGGGAAATGACTTTATCCAGCCCGGCAAATGCGCCACCGCAGATAAACAGAATCTTGGAGGTATCAACCTGCAAGAACTCCTGCTGCGGATGCTTACGCCCGCCCTGCGGCGGTACGGCAGCAACGGTGCCTTCGATAAGCTTCAGCAGCGCCTGCTGCACGCCTTCGCCAGAAACATCGCGGGTAATCGACGGGTTATCCGATTTACGGGAAATCTTGTCGATCTCATCGATATAGACAATGCCGCGCTGCGCTTTCTGCACGTCGTAATCGCACTTCTGCAACAGCTTCTGGATGATGTTCTCAACGTCTTCACCCACATAACCGGCTTCGGTCAGGGTGGTCGCATCAGCCATGGTGAACGGAACATCCAACAGGCGCGCCAGCGTTTCCGCCAGCAGCGTTTTACCGGAACCGGTCGGCCCGATCAGCAGAATGTTACTTTTACCCAATTCAACGCCATTGCTGGTGTCGCCATTACGCAGACGTTTGTAGTGGTTGTATACCGCCACTGCCAACACTTTTTTCGCCGGTTCCTGGCCGATAACATAATCGTCAAGATGGTGGCGAATTTCGTGCGGAGTCGGCAGTGCACTGCGCTCGCGATGCGGCGCGACTTCTTTGATTTCTTCGCGAATGATGTCGTTACATAAATCAACGCATTCGTCGCAGATATACACGGATGGCCCGGCGATTAGCTTACGCACTTCATGCTGGCTTTTGCCGCAAAAAGAGCAGTACAACAGTTTGCCCGAACCATCTTTGCGTTTATCTGTCATGAGTCCAAACCTCTTATTAAGTTCTTTGTGCCGCACACGACGACGCAAATGCCATTCTCAGGCGCAAGCCGCTCGCAAGCGTTGTGCCGCCCTCTTTCAAACAAGTATAGCGGCACCCTTGCGCCAGGGGCATCAATTACGATGAGTCAAAATGGAGTCGACGAGGCCGTATTCCACTGCTTCCGAGGCAGAAAGGAAGCGGTCACGCTCAGTGTCGCGCTCGATCTGCTCAAGGGATTGACCCGTATGGTGCGCCATCAGTTCATTCATGCGCCCTTTCACTTTCAGGATTTCACGGGCGTGGATTTCAATATCCGTCGCCTGGCCCTGGTAGCCGCCCAGCGGCTGGTGAATCATCACACGGGAATTTGGCAGACAGAAACGTTTATCTTTCGCCCCGGCAGTCAGCAGGAACGCGCCCATTGAGCACGCCTGCCCCATACAGATGGTGCTGACGTCCGGCTTAATAAACTGCATGGTGTCGTAGATAGACATCCCGGCGGTGATCACCCCCCCCGGCGAGTTAATGTACAGGTAGATATCTTTTTCCGGGTTTTCCGCTTCCAGAAACAGCATCTGCGCCACGATCAGGTTAGCCATGTGGTCTTCTACCTGGCCGGTCATAAAAATGACGCGCTCCTTGAGCAGACGGGAGTAAATATCAAATGAACGTTCGCCGCGTGAGGTCTGTTCAATGACCATCGGCACCAGGGCCATATGGGGTGCAAAGTTATCTCGTTCGCCACTGTATGACATTTCCGTCTCCTGGATTAATTTGAAAAAAACCGCTGCACTGATTGTAACCTTATGGACGGATTATCAGCCAGAATTTCTGCCTCAGGCAGAAGTGCATATATGCATACTTTATGACAAAGCATGATCATGCCGATGCAGTTACGTCTCTCGGTTATGGGGATGGCGTTGCCATAATTCAAGCATAACAACCTTTTGGCGTAACGCTATCACTGAAATCGGCTTTTCGCACTCATCCTAAGGCTATCATTGCAATAAAAAACCCGCCGCCTTTCGGCAACGGGTTTTTGCTCAAACCTTAAACCTTGGGGCGAAATTACGCCTGCTGGTTCATCAGCTCGCTGAAGGAAGTGGCCGCTTCAGACACTTTAGCTTTCGCCAGCACGGCTTCAACAGCCTGCTCTTCCAGCGCGACGTTGCGCATGTTGTCCATCAGCTCTTTGTTTTTGCTGTAGAACTCAACAACTTCTTTCGGATCTTCGTAAGCAGAAGCCATCTCTTCGATCAGGCCTTTTACGCGATCTTCGTCAGCTTTCAGCTCGTGGGTACGAATCACTTCGCCCAGCAGCAGACCAACAACAACGCGGCGTTTAGCCTGTTCTTCGAACAGTTCACGCGGCAGTTCCAGAGCCTGTTGCTCGTTACCACCAAAGCGCTGAGCAGCCTGGCGACGCAGAACGTCGATTTCGCTGTCGATCAGTGCAGACGGTACGTCGATATCGTTAGCTTTTACCAGACCTTCGATAGCCTGAGACTTAACGCGGTTACGTACTGCGCCTTTCAGCTCGCGCTCCATGTTTTTACGCACTTCAGCGCGCAGACCCGCTACAGAACCATCTTCAACGCCGAAACGCTTGATGAATTCTTCAGTCAGTTCCGGCAGTTCACGTTCTTCAACTTTCTTCAGGTTGATAACGAATTTAGCCGCTTTACCTTTCAGGTTTTCTGCGTGGTACTCTTCCGGGAAGGTCACGTCGATAGTGAATTCTTCGCCCGCTTTGTGGCCTTTAATACCGTCTTCAAAGCCTGGGATCATACGACCCTGGCCCATAGCCAGCACGAAGTCAGACGCTTTGCCGCCTTCGAACTCTTCGCCGTCAACGGAACCGGTGAAGTCAACGGTGACACGATCTTCTGCATCAACAGCGCCGTCTTTATCTTTCCAGTTAGCCTGCTGCTTGCGCAGGGTATCCAGCATGGTATCAACGTCAGCGTCAGTGACTTCAACAACCGGTTTTTCAACTTCGATTGCTTCCAGGCCCTGCAGTTCAACTTCCGGATAGACTTCGAACTCTACTGCGTAGGTGAAATCTTCACCCAGCTTGTATTCGCCCGGAACGTAGTTCGGTGCGCCAGCCGGATTAATCTTCTCTTTGATGATCGCGTCAACAAAGTTGCGGCTCATCAGGTCACCCAGCACGTCCTGGCGAACAGAAGCGCCATAACGCTGAGCAACGACATTCATCGGCACTTTGCCTTTACGGAAGCCGTCAATGCGAACTTTTTTCGCTACGTTGACCAGCTCGCTTTTGACAGCATTCTCGATGCTGTCAGCGGCGATAGTAATCGTTACACGGCGCCCAAGGCCCTGAGTGGTTTCAACTGAAACTTGCATCTTGTTACCTCAAAAAAATCACAGTGCTCGGTCAACTCTGGAAGCGCGTGTAGGTTGCTTCGCAGAACCGGGATGCCCTCTTCAAATCAGAAACACATTCCCTGTCGTCAGAATCATCCCGAAGACATTCATAATAAAAGACGCGGCATTATAGCGGCATCACTTTTGTGAGTCGAGAACGGTTGTCGCCCACTGTTGCGGCATTTTTCACATTTCCCGAGCAAATCTGCCTGTAAAAACGCTCAAGCTGAATGTTTTCCAGGCAAAACAAAACGGCCCGTAGGCCGTTTTCTGATAAATCTTCACGCAACATACTGGAAAAGCTCCAGCGGTTGCAAATGCGATTTCTACGCGATACTTCCAGCTCCGCGACAAGGAGGAGAAGCGAAGATGGTATCCTGCAGTCCTTCCCACTCTTTAATCGTATAGGTATGCAGCGCCAGAGCATGCACGGTGCTTGAGAGTTCCTCTGTCAACGTCCCATAAATCATGCGATGACGATTGAGAAAACGCTCGCCAAGGAAGCGATCGCTCACCAACACCACTTTAAAATGACTTTCAGAGCCCGCAGGAACGTTGTGGCGATAACTTTCATCCACGACTTCAAGATACACCGGGTCGAACGCTGCTCTAAGTTTTGCTTCGATCTGTTCACGTATCATCATGAATTTTCTCCTCCGACAACGCTGTATTGCCGCCATTCCCTTTAAATGTTAGCCGCTTTTACCGCTTCCATTAGGGGAAAACAACAAAAAATTAGCATTCCTCCGATATTTTCATTCAAAAGTATCGGGTTTACTCACTCAGTCCGTCAGGACAACCGCCAAAATCATGATAATAAATGAGGCAAGAACAGAAAACGCACAAGACGATGAATTTACATGCGTTGCTACTTCCCCTTGCCGTTGGCGATGTTATGATGACGGGAATTTCCTCAATTACCACTCCACCACGCGTTGAGACCCTGAACATGTTTAAGAAAATTCTTTTTCCTTTGGTCGCGCTGTTTATGCTGGCCGGATGCGCCACTCCGCCGACCACTATTGATGTTTCACCAAAAATCACCCTGCCGCAGCAGGATCCAAGCCTGATGGGCGTGACCGTCAGCATCAACGGCGCCGATCAGCGTCCGGACCAAGCGCTGGCAAAAGTTACTCGCGACAACCAGCAGGTCACGCTGACGGCCTCCCGCGACCTGCGTTTCTTACTGCAGGAAGTGCTGGAAAAACAGATGACCTCTCGCGGCTATATGATTGGTCCGAACGGCGCTGTTGATCTGCAAATTATCGTTAACAAATTGTACGCTGACGTCTCCCAGGGCAACGTGCGTTACAACATCGCAACCAAAGCCGATATTGCGATCATCGCGACCGCTGCAAACGGCAATAAAATGAACAAAAACTATCGTGCCAGCTACACCGTTGAAGGCGCATTCCAGGCCTCCAACCAGAATATCGCCAACGCGGTCAATAGCGTCCTGACCGATACCATTGCCGATATGGCACAGGACACCAGTATTCACGATTTCATCAAACAAAACGCTCGTTAATTAACCGCAGACCCGGCCTCACGCCGGGTCTGCGCTATATACCTTATGTCCAATCATTACTTACGCATTTTCACGCAGCCTAAATCGGCCATTTTGCTGATCCTTGGCTTTGCTTCTGGGTTACCCCTCGCCCTCACATCCGGTACGCTGCAAGCCTGGATGACCGTTGAGAATATCGATCTAAAAACGATTGGTTTTTTCTCCCTCGTCGGCCAGGCCTACGTCTTTAAGTTTCTTTGGTCGCCGCTGATGGACCGCTACACACCGCCTTTTCTTGGTCGTCGTCGCGGCTGGCTGTTAGCTACCCAGTTCCTGTTACTTATCGCTATTGCGGCAATGGGATTCCTTGAGCCGTCCACGCAACTGCGCTGGATGGCGGCGCTGGCGGTGGTTATCGCCTTCTGCTCCGCCTCTCAGGATATCGTCTTCGATGCGTGGAAAACGGATGT
Source organism: Klebsiella sp. RHBSTW-00215 (assembly GCF_014103785.1). NCBI lineage: Bacteria > Pseudomonadati > Pseudomonadota > Gammaproteobacteria > Enterobacterales > Enterobacteriaceae > Klebsiella > Klebsiella sp. RHBSTW-00215. Next base: position 2,963,556 of record NZ_JABXQS010000001.1, on the reverse strand, counting down.
GCTGGCAGCGGAAGAACGCGGTACCGGCGCGGCGATTAGCGTACTGGGCTATCGCCTGGGGATGCTGGTTTCCGGCGGTCTCGCCCTTTGGCTTGCCGATCGCTGGTTAGGCTGGCAGGGGATGTACTGGCTGATGGCCGCACTGCTGATCCCCTGCATCATCGCCACCCTATTAGCCCCGGAGCCCAGCGACGTCATTCCGGTGCCAAAAACGCTGGAGCAGGCCGTTGCCGCGCCGCTGCGTGACTTCTTTGGGCGCAATAACGCCTGGTTGATACTGCTGCTGATCGTCCTTTATAAGCTTGGCGATGCCTTTGCCATGAGCCTGACCACAACGTTCCTGATTCGCGGCGTCGGCTTCGATGCTGGCGAAGTGGGTATGGTCAATAAAACGCTGGGCCTGTTCGCCACCATTGTTGGCGCACTGTATGGTGGAGTATTAATGCAGCGCCTGACGCTGTTCCGTGCGCTGTTCATTTTTGGTCTCTTGCAGGGAGTATCCAACGCCGGTTACTGGCTGCTATCGATTACCGATAAACACCTTTTCTCGATGGCGACAGCGGTGTTTTTCGAAAACCTGTGCGGCGGGATGGGTACGGCGGCATTCGTCGCGCTGCTGATGACGCTGTGCAATAAATCCTTCTCAGCCACGCAATTTGCGCTGCTCTCCGCACTTTCCGCCGTCGGGCGCGTGTACGTCGGCCCTATTGCGGGTTGGTTTGTTGAAGCGCACGGCTGGCCTACGTTCTATCTCTTCTCTGTGGTTGCCGCTGTGCCGGGGATTTTGCTGCTGCTGGTCTGCCGACGCACGCTGGAACATACCCAGCGCTCGGAGAGTTTCATGCCACGCACGCACTTTCCGCAGACTTATTCGCTGGCATTAATGATTCTGGCGATAGGATGTTTGATGCTGTCAATATGGCTGCTTTTACTGGTGCTAAATGCGCTGGATTACACCAACTTTTCCTTCCTTGCTGGCCTGCTGGAGATCGCCGTGCTAACAGCCGTTGGCGGTATTTTGCTCGGTGCTCTCCTTGATTATCTGGCGTTACGCAAAACTGAGCTGATTTAAATCATCCAGGAAACGTTAGGGGACGTTGTAATTACGAAACGTAATTATAACGTCTTATTAACGATTTTATATTCATCATACTTCATTTGTTGTTTTGTGCGTTTTAGATTTCTGGAAATTATTGACAACTTTCATTCTGTTTTATAAAAAATTTAACCGATTCAGCTCGCGTAATTTATTTTTCCGCTTTTATCACGTCTTTTATTTGATGCGTAATTGTTAATTATTTGTTTTATTTTACGCATGGTTATACTCATTCTCTTATAAGTCACTCCATTCTTATCGCTTTCGCTATCAATCCCGCATAAATCAAGCTTTGCAAGCTATTACGTCACACTCCGTAACATATGTGACAAACCAAGCAGAAGCCGCTAACACGGAACAGACACAGATCCAATGATGTTTACAGTAATGCAACCTTCCCGTAAAATGCCCGTACACTTTAAGCGCCACCAGATTCCGTGGAATTGAGGTCGTTCAATGAGACTTAGGAAATACAATAAAAGTTTGGGATGGATGTCATTAATCGCAGGTACTGTATTACTCAGTGGTTGTGATTCTGCGCTCCTCGACCCAAAAGGACAGATTGGACTGGAGCAACGCTCTCTGATTCTGACGGCCTTTGGCCTGATGATGATTGTCGTTATTCCAGCCGTCTTGATGGCAGTAGGATTTGCCTGGAAGTATCGTGCGAGCAATAAAGATGCGAAGTATAGCCCGAACTGGTCACACTCCAACAAAGTTGAAGCTGTGGTCTGGACGGTTCCTATTCTAATCATCCTGTTCCTGGCCGTTCTGACCTGGAAAACAACTCACGCATTAGAGCCAAGCAAACCGCTTGCTCACGATGAAAAACCAATCGTTATCGAAGTCGTTTCGATGGACTGGAAATGGTTCTTCATCTATCCGGAACAAGGTATTGCTACCGTCAACGAAATCGCCTTCCCGGCGAACGTACCGGTACACTTTAAAGTGACCTCCAATTCCGTGATGAACTCGTTCTTTATCCCACGTTTAGGCAGCCAGATTTACGCAATGGCCGGGATGCAGACTCAGCTGCACCTCATTGCGAACGAAGCTGGTACTTACGACGGTATCTCCGCCAGCTATAGCGGCCCGGGCTTCTCTGGAATGAAGTTCAAAGCTATCGCCACGCCGGATCGTGCAACCTTCGATCAGTGGGTAGCGAAAGCAAAACAGTCTGCGAATGCCATGGATTCTATGGATACGTTCGACAAACTGGCAGCGCCTAGCGAATACAACAAAGTGGAATACTTCTCTAACGTGAAACCTGATTTGTTCAAAGATGTTGTTAACAAATTTATGTCTCACGGTAAGAGCATGGATATGTCCCAACCTGAAGGCGAGCACGCAGCGCACGAAGGAATGGAAGGCATGGACATGAGCCACGCGGAAACCGCTCACTAAGGGGCCGAGGAAGAAAACGATGTTCGGAAAACTTACACTGGATGCAGTGCCCTACCATGAACCCATTGTTATGGTTACGGTGGCTGCAATTATCATTGGGGGACTGGCGCTTCTGGCTGCCATCACTTACTTCGGTAAGTGGTCCTACCTTTGGAACGAGTGGCTGACTTCGGTTGACCACAAACGTCTCGGTATCATGTACGTTATCGTAGCAATCGTGATGTTGCTGCGTGGCTTTGCTGACGCCGTAATGATGCGTAGCCAGCAAGTGCTGGCCTCGGCCGGGGAAGCAGGCTTCCTGCCGCCTCACCACTACGATCAGATCTTTACCGCCCACGGCGTTATCATGATCTTCTTCGTAGCGATGCCGTTTGTTATCGGTCTGATGAACCTGGTGGTTCCACTGCAGATCGGTGCGCGCGACGTTGCCTTCCCATTCCTTAACAACCTGAGCTTCTGGTTCACCGTTGTGGGCGTGATTCTGGTTAACCTCTCTCTGGGCGTCGGTGAATTCGCGCAGACCGGTTGGCTGGCCTATCCGCCGCTATCGGGAATCGAGTACAGTCCGGGAGTCGGGGTCGATTACTGGATCTGGGCGCTTCAGCTCTCCGGTATTGGTACCACGTTAACCGGTATTAACTTCTTCGTGACGATTATCAAGATGCGTGCCCCTGGCATGACCATGTTCAAGATGCCGGTATTTACCTGGGCATCTCTGTGCGCCAACATCCTGATTATCGCCTCCTTCCCAATTCTGACCGTCACCGTCGCGCTGCTGACCCTGGACCGCTACCTGGGCACCCATTTCTTTACCAACGATATGGGTGGCAACATGATGATGTACATCAACCTGATTTGGGCCTGGGGCCACCCGGAAGTGTATATCCTGGTTCTGCCAGTATTCGGTGTCTTCTCCGAAATCGCTGCAACCTTCTCGCGTAAGCGTCTGTTTGGCTATACCTCACTGGTATGGGCAACAGTGTGTATTACCGTTCTGTCGTTCATCGTTTGGCTGCACCACTTCTTTACTATGGGTGCGGGCGCGAACGTAAACGCCTTCTTCGGTATTACCACCATGATTATCGCCATCCCGACCGGGGTTAAGATCTTCAACTGGCTGTTTACCATGTACCAGGGCCGCATCGTCTTCAACTCTGCAATGCTGTGGACGATTGGCTTTATCGTGACCTTCTCTGTAGGTGGTATGACCGGCGTTCTGCTGGCGGTACCGGGCGCAGACTTCGTGCTGCACAACAGTCTGTTCCTGATCGCACACTTCCATAACGTCATCATCGGCGGCGTGGTGTTCGGTTGCTTCGCAGGTCTGACCTACTGGTGGCCGAAAGCCTTTGGCTTTACGCTGAACGAAACCTGGGGCAAACGCGCTTTCTGGTTGTGGATCATCGGCTTCTTCGTTGCATTTATGCCGCTGTACGTGCTGGGCTTTATGGGTATGACCCGTCGCCTGAGCCAGCAGATTGACCCGCAGTTCCATCCAATGCTGGTTGTTGCAGCTTGCGGTGCAGCGCTGATCGCCTGCGGTATTCTTTGCCAGCTGATTCAGTTCTATGTGTCCATCCGCGATCGCGAACAGAACCGCGACCTGACTGGTGACCCATGGGGCGGCCGTACTCTGGAGTGGGCAACCTCTTCTCCTCCGCCGTTCTATAACTTCGCTATTGTTCCGAACATCCACGAGCGCGATGCGTTCTGGGAAATGAAAGAAAAAGGCGATGCGTATAAGAAACCAGCAGGCTATGAAGAGATTCATATGCCGAAAAACAGCGGCGCGGGCATCGTTATTGCTGCTTTCGCAACGGTGTTTGGTTTCGCAATGATCTGGCACATCTGGTGGATGGCGATTGCAAGCTTCGTCGGTATCCTGGTGACCTGGATTATTAAGAGCTTTGACGAGGACGTGGATTACTACGTGCCGGTTGCAGTAGTCGAAAAACTGGAAAATCAGCATTTCGATGAGATTAACAAAGCAGGGCTGAAAAATGGCAACTGATACTCTTGCGCATAACGCCCACGCGCACGAACACGGGCACCATGATACAGGACCGATGAAGGTATTCGGTTTCTGGATCTACCTGATGAGCGACTGCATTATCTTCGCCACTCTGTTCGCAACCTATGCCGTTCTGGTGAACGGCACGGCGGGCGGCCCGACAGGTAAAGATATTTTCGAACTGCCGTTCGTTCTGGTTGAAACCGCTCTGCTGCTGTTCAGCTCCATCACCTACGGCATGGCGGCGATCGCCATGTACAAAAACAACAAGAGCCAGGTGGTTTCCTGGCTGGCGCTGACCTTCCTCTTCGGGGCAGGGTTCATCGCGATGGAAATCTATGAATTCCATCACCTGATTGTTGAAGGTATGGGCCCGGATCGCAGCGGATTCCTGTCAGCATTCTTCGCGCTGGTCGGCACCCACGGTCTGCACGTGACCTCGGGTCTTATCTGGATGGCGGTGCTGATGGTACAGGTTTCACGTCGCGGCCTGACCAGCACTAACCGCACCCGTATCATGTGCCTGAGCCTGTTCTGGCACTTCCTGGACGTAGTGTGGATCTGCGTGTTCTCTGTAGTCTATCTGATGGGGGCAATGTAATGAGTCATTCTAGCGATCATAACGGCGCTTCTCACGGCAGCGTAAAGAGCTACATGACAGGTTTTATCCTGTCGATCATTCTGACGGTTATTCCGTTTGCTATGGTTATGAGTGGCTCCGCATCGCATGCGGTTATTCTGGGAACCATCCTGATTACTGCAGTTGTGCAGATTGTGGTACATCTCGTGTACTTCCTGCACATGAACAGTAAGTCGGACGAAGGTTGGAACCTGACCGCATTTATCTTCACCGTAATCATCATTGCTATCGTAGTTGTCGGCTCCATCTGGATTATGTGGAACCTGAACTACAACATGATGATGCACTAAGAGCGGCGAGTATGTTTAAGCAATACCTGCAAGTAACGAAACCAGGCATCATTTTTGGCAACCTGATCTCCGTGATCGGCGGTTTCCTGCTGGCCTCCAAAGGCCACATCGACTATCCGCTGTTCATCTGGACGCTCCTTGGAGTCTCCCTGGTGGTCGCCTCGGGTTGTGTTTTCAACAACTATATCGACCGTGATATCGACAGAAAGATGGAACGGACGAAAAACCGGGTGCTGGTCAAAGGGCTGATCTCGCCAAAAACGTCGCTGGTATACGCCACCCTGCTGGGTATTGCTGGCTTCATGCTCCTGTGGTTTGGCGCTAACCCATTGGCCTGCTGGCTGGGAGTGATGGGGTTTGTCGTTTATGTCGGCGTTTACAGCCTGTACATGAAGCGCCACTCCGTCTACGGCACGCTGATTGGCTCTCTCTCCGGCGCTGCGCCGCCGGTGATTGGCTACTGCGCAGTGACCGGTGACTTTGACAGCGGTGCCGCCATTCTGCTGGCTATTTTCAGCCTGTGGCAGATGCCTCACTCTTACGCCATCGCGATTTTCCGCTTCAAGGATTATCAGGCGGCGAATATTCCGGTTCTGCCGGTAGTGAAAGGCATTTCAGTGGCTAAAAACCATATCACCGTTTACATCATCGCTTTCGCCGTCGCGACGCTGATGCTCTCTCTGGGGGGCTACGCTGGATATAAATATCTGGTTGTCGCTGCGGCAGTGAGCGTCTGGTGGCTCGGGATGGCGCTGCGCGGTTATAAAGTGGTGGATGATAAAGTCTGGGCGCGCAAGCTGTTCGTCTTTTCCATCGTTGCCATTACCGCGCTATCAGTGATGATGTCCGTTGACTTCATGGTGCCAGATTCACATAACCTGCTGACGATGGTCAGATAAGACCACATTCAGCAACCGCTCAACAGCCTCCGCTCGCAAGACCGGAGGCTGTTTTTTTGTCCGCCAGTCTGACTCCCCCTCCCCTACCTGAATTCACTTCAGATGAAAAATCACCGACATCATTTCATATCCGGTAAAACCATCATTAGTCGTTCGCTCATTAGGTTCACATAAAAATAATAAATAAATCAGTATCATGCTTAAGTCTCTGGCTGGTTTGCCTTTATTTAACGGTGTTAGTCTTTCACGGTGAGCGAGTGGCTCACTTATAGCAATCCGTTTTATAAGGGAATAAAAATGAAAGAGTTAACATTCAGCGAAATGGAATATGTTTCAGGTGGTTTTAATCTGATGAACGCTGCCACCGGCTTTACGAATTTTGTAGTGAACTCCGGGCTGGGGTTTGGATCGTTTGTTGCCACCTCGGGTGCTGCCTTCGCCAACTTCGTCATTGACAGCGCGGTAGAGTTTGGCAAGTTTGTTATCGGTCAATCGAACTGGAACACCTTCGTGTCAGCCGGTTCGAACAACTGGAATGGCTTTGTGAACACCGCGGCAAATAGCTGGTCAAATTTCGTCAATAACGCGGGAGCTGACTGGAACAGCTTTATCGACGGCGCTAACGCGTAATAGTACAACGGGCAGGTGCTGAAACCTGCCCAACGCTCCTCGCAGTCATTACCCCACCAGCATCGCCTGGGCGCTGTACAGCAAATCAAGATGGTCTCGACACAATGCCTCAAGGGAAGTACGCGACAGATGACTGGTTAAGCTCAGCGCTCCCCAGTAAGTCCCCTCCCTGTCAGACAACGGTACCGCCAGTACCAGCATGCCTATTTCAAACTCCTGCTCAATAGAGGCATATCCCTGGCGACGAACCAGGGCGATTTTCTCCATCAGCGCCGCGACGTCCGTCACCGTATACGGCGTTCGCTGCTCGCGCCTAATCCGTTGCAATACGGCTTCGCATTCAGCTTCCGGCAACGAAGCCAGCCACAGCCGCCCTCCGGCAGTACAGTAAATCGGCACCCTCTCCCCCAGACGCACGGAGGTCGAGTTAAACGGCGTATGTTTGCTGCGAGCGATGTACACCAGTTCATCATCATCAATCACGCCGACCGAGGCATGTTCTTCGGTTCGGCTGGCAATGTACTCAACAATGGGCCGCACCATGCGCGGGAACTGGGCGGAATCAACATACGCCTGCCCCAGACGTAACGCTTTGGGCGTTAGCCAGTAATAGCGTCCGTCAGTCTGCAAATAGCGATCGTGCAGCAGTGTGAGAAGAAACCGCCGCGCCGCGCTTTGCGTCAACCCACTCATTTTCGCCGCCTGCGGTACGGTGAGCCTTGGAAACTCTTTAGAGAACAGCTGAATCAGCGCCAGTCCTTTTTGCAGGCCGACGATCAGATCGCGGGAATGTATTTCGTTTTGCATAGTTGTTCACACTTTCGCAACAATACAATCAGTTTAGCGCGATTATCGCAGTGATGGTGCGATTAACAACCAATATGGCCGAATTCTGCGTTGTCGCTCTCAGCTTCCACTGAAATACTTTCACAACATTCATTTAACAAAATGAGGTTTGAAATGGTCAGTGGATTCACCCAGGTTGTCGCCGTTATCGGCCATCCGATTACCCAGGTTAAATCGCCGGAGAACTTTAACCGCTACTTCGCTGACCAGCAGATGGACAGCGTCATGATCCCGGTCGATATCGCCCCCGAAGCCGTCGCCGATTACCTGAAAACGCTACGCGGATGGCACAACATGAGCGGCGTGCTGGTCACCGTCCCGCATAAACAGCGTGCCGCCTCGCTGGTGGATGAGCTAACGCCGCGCGCTCGTCACCTCAACGCCGTGAATGTGATTCGCAAGCTGGCAGATGGTCGTTTACAGGGCGATATGCTCGATGGCGTCGGCTTTCAACTCGCCGCTCAGGCGCACGGATTCAATGCCGCGGGTAAAAGCGCGCTGCTCTCCGGCTGCGGCGGCGTCGGCAGCGCAATTGCGTGGGGACTCTGCGAAGCAGGCATCAGCCAGTTGGCGCTTTATGACCAGAATCCGGCAACCCTTCAGTTACTACACAATCGTCTGGCAACCCATTTTCCACAGGTTCATCTCACCGAGCTGCCCGCAACGCTCGCGGACCTTGATTTAGTGGTAAACGGCTCCCCGGCGGGAATGACCGGTTTTGATCCCTTACCGCTACCGCAGGCGCTACTGGAAACTCTCCAGTCATCAACTCACGTCGCGGACGTAGTCACCGCACCGGTAATGACACCATTACTCATTTTTGCTCAACATCGCGGCTGCGTCATCCAGACCGGGCCGGAAATGGCGCTGGCACAGATGAAGCTGATGGGAGAGTTCATTGGCGCAATCCCGCATGAACAAGGAGCGGCGGCATGAAAAGCTGGGATGTCATTGTCATCGGCAGCGGCGCCGCGGGCTTTGCCGCCGCAGTGACTGCCTGCTGTAAAGGGCTGTCGGTACTGATGCTGGAAAAAGCTCCTCAGTTTGGCGGTACCTCGGCAATTTCCGGCGGTGCAGTATGGATCCACGATAGCGATCAGGCACGGAAACCGGCAAAAAATAGCCCTTCACAGGAGATTAAAACCTACCTGCATACCATTATCGGCGAACAAAACTATCGCCAGGATCTGGTCGACGCCTTTGTCACTTCCGGTCGCGAGGCGCTGGCGTTTCTGGAAAAAGAGGGAGCGGTGAAATATAGCCTGCGCCCGCTCTCGCCGGATTACTACCCGGATGAGCCCGGTGCCGTTGATGTAGGCCGGGCGCTGGAAGTGGTGGAGTATGACGGTCGGGAGCTGGGAGAGCATTTTCGCGACCTGCGCGCGCCGCCGCCGGGGATGCTGCTGTTTGGCGGGATGATGGTTAACCGCGTTGATATCCAGCACTTTCTCGATATGCGTCGTTCCCTGCGTTCGCTGTCGCATTGTAGCAAGCTGCTGCTGCGCTACGGTCGCGACCGCCTGAAGCATCATCGCGGTACCCGACTGGCAATGGGCAATGCACTGATCGCCCGCATGGCGACACTCGCCTTTCGTAAAGGCATGACCCTCAAGCTCAACGTCAACGTGCTTTCGCTTACCGAACGTAACGGTGAAGTGACCGGCGTCGAGATTGAGCATGATGGTCAGAAGCAAACCCTGGAAGCCCGCTGCGGCGTGGTGCTGGCTGCCGGAGGGTTTGCCGCAGGTGAGCTGGCCGAGCAATATCGGCCCAAAACCCGCGAGCACTACACCATGTCGCCTGGCGCCAACGACGGTGCTGCGTTTCGCCTGGCGGCAACAGTTCACGCCCGCGAAGGCGCGGACTTATCCTCCAACTTTTTCTGGGCCCCGGTATCGGTTTTACGTCGTCCTGACGGTACTGAAGAGCGCTTTCCCCATCTCGTCACCGACCGGGCTAAGCCCGGCGTTATCGCCGTCAACCAACGTGCGGTGCGCTTCGTCAACGAATCGAACTCCTATCACCACTTTGCCAGCGCCATGCAAAGCCGGGCTGAAAATGCGCCCTGCTTTCTGATTTGCGATGCCCAGGCCATGAAGCGCTACGGCCTCGGCCTGGCGCGACCGGCCCCGGTGAATAACGATGCGCTGGTGAAAGCAGGTTATCTGCGCAAAGCCGATTCTCTTGCTGAGCTGGCGCAACAGATCGGGCTGGACCCGCAGGCGCTCAACGACACGGTGACCCGCTATAACCACGATGCCGCCGAGGGACTTGACCCTGAGTTTGCCAAAGGCGGTAACAGCTATAACCGCGCGATGGGCGATCCGAGCCACCAGCCAAACGCCTGTAACGCCCCGCTAACGAACGCGCCATTTTATGCCGTTACGCTCTATACCGGCGATCTCGGGACCTCACGCGGGCTGGTCACCACCGCCGATGCCCAGGTGGTTAATCAACAAGGCCTGCCTATTAAAGGGCTCTATGCCGTCGGCAACGATATGGATTCGATCATGGCCGGAACCTATCCCGGCCCCGGCATCACCCTCGGCCCGGCGCTAACCTTCGGCTACCTCTCAGCCAGCCACATGGCACAACAACACGCACTGTAAACTGGAGAAAACCATGATTTATGAAAAACGTACCTACACCATCAATCCGCTGAAAATGGCCGACTGGCTGGCGCTGTACAAAAGCGACGCTTACGCCGTCCAGACCGAGCACCTCGGCAAGCTGATCGGCTTTTTCTTCACCGAAATTGGCGTGGTCAATCAGGTGGTGCATATCTGGGCCTACGAGAGCCTCGACGATCGTCTGGTGCGCCGCGCGCGAATGGCGCAAGACGAACGCTGGCTCACTTTCTCACGCAAGAACCGCGAGCTGGCGGCCGTCGAACGCCTGGAGTCGGTTCTCCTGCGCCCCACTGATTTTTCACCACTGCAATAAGGAGTCAGGCATGAGCGGGCAGATGAACGTGGATGTTCTGGTGGTCGGCTCCGGCGCGGCGGGTCTCACTGCCGCCGTCACCGCCGCGCTAGGCGGTGCCAGCGTGCTGGTTGCCGAAAAAGAGTCAGTGATTGGCGGCACCAGCGCGTGGTCCGGCGGATGGCTGTGGATCCCACGCAATCCGCTGGCGCGCGAGGAGGGCATTGAAGAAGATCTCGATGAGCCGCTCACCTATCTCCGGCATGAGATGGATGGGCAACCTGCCGACGCTCGCCTGCTCACTTTCTTAAAGTACGGCCCGGAGATGATTGACTTCTTCCGACGTCACACGGTGGTACAGTTTCTATCCGGCAGCAAAATGCCGGACTTCCACAATTCGCCGGGCTATGCGCAGGGTGGACGTTCGGTCACCGCGCAGCCTTTTGACGGGCGCTTACTCGGTGACTGGCTGCATCGCCTGCGTCCGCCGTTGGAAACCATCAGCCTCGCGGGCATGGGCATCGCTGGCGGCACGGACATGGCGCATTTTTTTAACGCCACCCGCTCGCCGCGCTCGGCGATATACGCAACCCGCCGCCTGTTACGCCACGGCTGGCAGCGGCTTCGCACCGGGCGCGGGCAACATCTGGTTAACGGCAATGCGCTGGTTGCTCGCCTGCTGCGTTCGGCGTTGGATTCCGGGGTTAATTTTCAGCTTAACGCGCCGGTAGAACGACTGCTCACTTCCGACAAAGGCATAGAGGGTGCGGTATTGCGCAGCGACAGCGGTGAGATAGACGTTCGCGCCGGGGCGGTGATCCTCGCCTGCGGTGGATTTCCTCACGACAGGCAGCGCCTGGCGCAAAATGTGCCTCATGCCGCCAGCGGCTACGGTCATTTTTCCGCTGCACCGCCGGGTAATCAGGGTGATGGCATTCGGCTCGGCGAATCAGCTGGAGGCCAGTTTGATGACTCACTCAGACACGCCATGGCATGGGCACCGGTTTCGCGCGTCACGCTCGCTAGCGGTCTGCAACTGGTATTCCCGCATCTGGTTGAACGCGCCAAGCCAGGCTTTATCGCCGTTCTGCCCAACGGCAAACGCTTCGCCAACGAGGCTAACTCCTATCACGATTTTATTGCCGCTCTGCTGGATGCGACTCCACCGGGCGAAGCGCCGCAGGCGTGGCTGATAGCAGACAGTCGTGCGCTGCACCGCTATGGGTTAGGCCACGCGCGCCCCTTTCCCTTTTCACCGACAGCCTGGTTACGAACCGGCTACCTGCAAAGCGGCGAAACGCTGGAGGCACTGGCACAACAGTGTGCAATCGATCCGCGGCAATTAACGGAAACAGTAGCCCGCTTTAACGGCTTTGCCAACAAAGGAGAAGACGAGGATTTTCAGCGCGGCGCGTCAGCATACAACCGCGCACAGGGTGATGCCAGCCATTCCGGCCATCCGACCCTCGGCGAGCTGCGCCATGCACCTTTTTATGCCGTGCGTATTCTTCCCGGTTCTCTGGGCTCCTTCAGCGGACTGAAAACTGATGAAAACGCACAGGTACTGAATGCTCAACAGCAACCGATTCCTGGCCTTTACGCTATCGGCAACGATATGTCGAGCGTGATGCAGGGATTCTATCCCAGCGGCGGTATCACGCTCGGACCGGCCATGACCTTTGGCTATCTGGTCGGTAAAAAACTGGCAGTAAACATAACAAAAACAATGTAGTAAACGACATCTTACCAGGGACGGCAATACACATAACAACAACCACCTGCAACTGTACTGGAGTCCTTTATGAACATGCGAACCCTGTCACTCGCCGCGCTTACCCTACTCGACGTCCCGCCACCGGAACAGGTGCGGATCGCGGCACAAACCGGATTTACCCACGTCGGCCTGCGCCTGCTTCCCGCCACACCCTCCGACCCGGATTACGACATGCTCGGTAATACTCCTGCCGTGCGCGACACTCTGTCGGCGCTGATGGAAACCGGCATTCGCGTCTCGGACGTCGAAATTGTTCGCCTGACGCCAGATTTTTCACTCAATGCCCGTCTGCAATTATTCCTCGATACCGCCGCGCGCCTGGGGGCCAGGCAGGTACTGGTCGCCGGAAATGATGAAAATCAGGCACGCAGCGCAGACAACCTGGCCAGACTCGCCGAGGCCGGCCAGGAGTATGGTTTAACCATGAATCTGGAACCGATGCCCTGGACCCATTTGCGCACCATCGCCCAGGCCCGGTCGTTGATCAACGCCAGCGGTCGCTCGGATATCGGCATTCTGATCGATGCTATCCACTTCTGGCGAGCGGGCGAGTCGCTCTCCACGCTTGCCACGCTGCCGCAAAATTGCCTCAACTATATGCAGCTTTGTGATGCCTCGCCGCAGCTGCCCGTTGATGAACAAGAGCTGATTTATCAGGCCCGTGCAGCACGTAAAGTCCCCGGCGAAGGCGGGCTTGATCTGCGAGGTCTGATGGCGGCGCTTCCAGACACGCTGCCGGTCTCCCTGGAAGTTCCCTTAAGCGGTGACCAGGGCGCGCTGCCTGCGCTCACTCGTGCCCAGTTACTGTTCAATGCCGCGCAGTCTTATCTGCGCCCTTGCGCATAAGGAGAATCCCATGACACAGACTCAACGCCTGGACGTCAGGGAGTTAATTAACACTAACCCGCTCAGCCGCTTCCAGAAACTGGTGGTGTTTTTAGGCTTCTGCGTGATTGCTCTGGACGGTTTTGATATCGCCATCATGGGGTTTATCGCCCCGACGCTCAAACAAGAGTGGGGAGTGAGCAATCACGAACTCGGCTTTGTAATTAGCGCCGCGCTGATCGGCCTGGCGCTTGGCGCTATCTTCTCCGGCCCGCTTGCCGACTGGCTGGGGCGGAAAAAAATCATCATCAATAGCGTCTTTTTCTTCGGTTTCTGGACCATTGCCACCGCCTTTTCACAAAACATTGAGCAGATGATGTTCTTTCGTTTTATGACCGGACTGGGATTAGGTGCCGCAATGCCGAATATCGGTACTCTCGTGTCGGAATACGCCCCGGAACGCCAGCGCTCGTTTCTTATCACAGTCATTTTTTGTGGTTTCACTTTTGGCGCGGCGGCAGGCGGTTTCTCCGCATCATGGCTGATCCCACAGTTTGGCTGGCACTCGCTGATGATGCTCGGCGGCATTCTTCCGGTGCTATTCGCTCCGGTACTTATTTGGCTGTTACCTGAATCGGTGCGCTTTCTGGTGGTTAAACGCGCACCGGCCGAACGTATTCGGACAATTTTACGACGCCTCTACCCCGGGCAAATCGCCGATGATGCCCAGTTTACCTTCCCGACACAGCCCGTGAATGGTAACGCGATGCGTATCGTGCTCTCCCGCCAGTACCGATTCGGATCGCTGATGCTGTGGCTGGTCTACTTTATGGGGCTGTTTCTGGTCTATCTCCTCGGCAGCTGGCTGCCGACGCTGGTCAAAGAGGTCGGCCTGACGGTCAGCCAGGCTGCGGTGATGACGGCGATGTATCAGGCGGGCGGAACCATTGGTTCGCTGTTTGCAGGCTGGCTGATGGACCGGATCAACCCGCATCGGGCGCTCGGGCTGATTTACGCAGTCGGCGGTCTGTTCACGATGGCAATGGGCTATGCGGCGGCAAGCTTTGCGCTCATCTGCCTGCTGGCGTTTATCAGCGGAGCCTGCCTGAACGGCGCGAATACCGGTATGAACGCGCTCTCCGCCCGCTATTATCCGACTGAGGCACGAGCCACAGGCTCTAGTTGGATGCACGGCGTGGGCCGTATGGGCGCGATCCTCAGCGCCTTTGCCGGGGCTGAAATGCTGGCGCTGGATCTCAGTTTCGAGAGCGTATTTTTAATTCTGGGGATCCCCGCCGCGATTACTGTGGCCGGACTCACTGCCAAAGGCATTTTTGCCGCCGATTCAACGACAAAATCCACCACATCCGCAACGGCTATCAGGAGCACGCAATAAAACGTTAAGTTCAGGCAGGCACGGCCTGGCATCGTGCTTGCCTCATCAATTAAAGAAAAATAAATTTCATTTATTTATCAAATGAAAAAATACGCCCACTAGAATTATCGATTCACCTCTCAATTTTCCGCTTAAAAAGCGCCAATTCAATACAGAAAGCAAATAAATAACTCATCAAAAACCTGATTAATAACCTTATCAATCAACTTAATTTAATGGTTGTGAATGTAAAATCACTGTCGCAATATTTTCATTTTTCGATCCCCCTCGCATATACAGAAATTAAATTTCAAATAACCATTGAAATGAAATAAATATTTCCATATGTTCTGGCTGACATTCAGGATAAGGTTGTGCCGGCGGAACTGGCACTGAGGTACTTACTTGTCCCCCGACAAAGGAATAGACCATGAGTGAACAGCAGATCCTTCTCTCCCCCGCAGCGGCGCGCGGCGATAAGCTAACCTGGACCACCCGCATTGCTTACGGCGGCGGCGATACCGCCTGCAACGTCGTCTTTGGCATGATTGGCACCGTATTAACCCTGTTCTATACCGACTACGTAGGAATCAGCATCGCCACCGTCGGCCTGGTGATGCTGATCTCCCGTCTGTTTGACGGCGTTTCCGATGTAATAATGGGTTTGATGGTCGAACGCACCAACTCCCGCTGGGGTAAATCGCGTCCCTGGCTGCTCTGGATGAGCGTTCCCTATGCCGTTTCCGCGATCCTGTTATTTACCGTTCCGCAAACCACCAGCACGCTACAGTTTCTTTATTTGCTGGTGGCTTATAACTTCTGTACCACCGTGTGCTACACCGCTATCAACCTTCCCTACGGCAGCCTTTCCGCCATGATGACTCGCGACTCATGGGAAAGGGATATGCTCAGCATCACCAGAATGTCGATGTCGCCGTTCGGTCGCATTCTCGCTGTAGCTTGTACATTGCCACTGGTGAAATATTTCGGCGACGATCAGGCCGCATGGATCAAAACCATGTCTATCTGGGCCTTTCTGGCACTGCTGTTGCTGCTGTTCTGCTTCTACAAATGTGAAGAGAAAGTCGTTATCAAAGCGCGAGAAAAACAGGGGAATATCCCTGTTAAAAAACAGCTCTCCGCGCTCTTTCGTAACCAGTACTTCTGGGCCAGCGCAATCCTGTGGACAGCACAGAGTGTTTACTACACCGTGGTTGGGATCGCGTTGCCTTACTACTGCCGCTACGTACTGGGTGACGATACCTTCTATAGCTCCATTTTCGTTGCCGAAACGTCCTGTATCATCATTTTCACCTTCCTCAGTTCCGTCCCCATCCGCAAATACGGTAAGCGCAATGTTGCATTATGCGGCATTGTGCTGGCGACCATCGGGCAGGTGCTGTTTATGTTTAACTCCGATGATTATCACTGGGCGCTGGCGAACGCGATTATTCGCGGTATTGGCTTCGCGCCGCTGAACGCCGTGCTGTTCGGCTTCTGCGGCGATGCCGTTGAGTTCGGCCAGTGGAAAACTCGCGTGAGGCAAGAAGGAATGATTTTTTCCGCCGGTTCCGTCGGAACGAAGCTCGGCGCGGGTGTTGCCGCTGCGGTTATCTCCGGCCTGTTGAGTATGGCGGGCTACGTCAGCTCCAGTAGCGGCTCCGGCGTTCAGCCGCAAAGCGCTATCGACATGATTAACAACGTTTACCTCTACGGCTCTTTCTTCCTGTGGATCCTGGTCATTATTACGCTGCTGTTTTACCGGCTGGATAAGCAATACCCGCAGATCATGCAGGAGCTGAAAGAACGCGAAGCCCGTGGAGAAATGTAAAACCTGTTCTGGAATTGCCCAGAAACCACACCTGCGCTCTAAAAGCGCGGATACACGAACCTCTGAAATCCGTAGTATCTATAAAGGAGAGCACCATCATGTTAAACGGCATGAAACCCTTATCTCGCTCCCTGCGCTGGGGAATGGTCGGCGGCGGCGGTACCAGCCAAATTGGCTATAGCCACCGCTGCGCGGCGCTACGCGACAATGTCTTTACCCTGCTGGCCGGTGCGCTCGATATAGATGCCGAGCGCGGGCGTCAATTTGGCGAGCAGCTCGGAATCGCTCCAGAGCGTTGCTACGCCGATTATCAAACATTGTTTGCAGAAGAGGCCAAACGTCCTGACGGTATTGAGGCCGTTTCGGTGACCACGCCAAATAATACCCACTTCGCCATCACCAAAGCGGCGCTGGAAGCCGGGCTGCACGTTGTCTGTGAAAAACCGCTGTGCTTTACCGCCGATGAAGCCCGCGAACTGCTGGCGCTGAGTAAAAAGCAGAATAAAATCATCGGTGTGACCTACGGCTATGCCGGACACCAGATGATCCAGCAGGCACGGCAGATGATCGCCGAAGGGATGCTCGGTGAGATCCGCATTATTAATATGCAGTTTGCCCACGGTTTTCATAATGAAGCCGTCGAACTGCAGGCTGAATCTACCCGCTGGCGCGTGACGCCAAAATATGCAGGGCCAAGCTATGTGCTAGGGGATTTGGCAACTCACCCGCTGTTTATTGCGGAAACGATGGTGCCAAATCTCAACATCACCCGGCTGATGTGCTCACGACAGAGCTTTGTCAAATCCCGCGCCCCGCTGGAAGATAACGCCTTTGTACTGATGGAATATAACAATGGCGCAGTCGGTTCTCTATGGACCAGCGCAGTCAATAGCGGCGCAATGCACTCGCAGAAAGTGCGCGTTATCGGGGAAAAAGCCAGTATCGAATGGTGGGATGAGCGCCCGAATCAGCTCAGCTATGAGGTACAGGGCGAACCGGCACGCGTTCTTGAGCGCGGGATGCCCTATCTGAGTCAGCAAGCGCTGGCGGACGATCGTATCGGCGGAGGCCATCCGGAAGGATTGTTCGAGGCCTGGGCTAACCTCTACCGCCGCTACGCTATCGCCATGGACGCAATGGATCGCGGCGATCGTGAATTCCTGGAGACTTTCTGGTATCCGAACGTCGAAGCCGGACTCCACGGCGTTTACTGGGTTGAACAGTGCGTTAAATCCGCCGATGCAGGCGGTCAGTGGGTTGACTTCAACTGCCAATAATCTCTGCACGCCAGTGGAGGCTCCTCCACTGGTTTCTTTCTCTCTCTACCCCACCTACCTCATCATGCAACACTGCCGTAATATCTGTTAAACAAACATTTATTTACGCTTTAGGTTCCCCCCACTACACTAGTCGCAGTTTTTATATTGAGGTGGTAATGAACGATAACAAAATGACGCCAGGCGAGCTGCGCGCGACCTGGGGTTTGGGGACCGTATTTTCTCTGCGCATGCTTGGCATGTTTATGGTCCTCCCGGTTCTGACCACCTATGGCATGGCGTTACAGGGCGCAAGTGAAGCACTCATTGGTCTGGCTATTGGTATCTATGGGCTGGCTCAAGCGATATTTCAGGTGCCTTTCGGCCTGCTTTCTGACCGAATTGGTCGTAAACCGCTGATCGTCGGCGGCCTGTTAATCTTCGTTATCGGCAGTATTATCGCCGCCCTATCTGACTCCATCTGGGGCATCATTCTTGGCCGCGCGCTACAAGGCTCCGGCGCGATTGCCGCGGCGGTGATGGCGCTGCTTTCTGATTTAACCCGCGAGCAGAATCGTACCAAAGCCATGGCTTTTATTGGCGTCAGCTTCGGCGTCACCTTTGCTATCGCTATGGTTCTCGGGCCTATTGTTACTCATCAGCTTGGCCTGCATGCCCTGTTCTGGATGATTGCCGTCCTGGCGACGCTCGGTATTTTGCTCACTCTGTGGGTGGTGCCTAACAGCCACAATCACGTGCTGAATCGCGAGTCCGGGATGGTAAAAGGCTGCTTTCGTAAAGTGCTTGCGGAGCCAAAGCTGCTGAAGCTTAATTTCGGCATTATGTGCCTGCACATCATGCTGATGTCCACCTTCGTCGCCCTTCCGGGTCAGCTGGAGGCCGCCGGATTCCCTGCCGCTGAGCACTGGAAAATCTATCTGGTCACCATGCTGGTCTCATTTGTCGCCGTGGTACCGTTTATTATCTACGCCGAAGTGAAGCGCAAAATGAAGCGCGTATTCATGCTGTGCGTGGCTATTTTGCTGATAGCTGAAATTGTCCTTTGGGGAGCTGGGGGATACTTCTGGGAGTTGGTGGCCGGCGTTCAACTGTTCTTCCTTGCGTTCAACCTGCTGGAAGCGCTACTGCCCTCGTTAATCAGTAAAGAATCACCTGCCGGATATAAAGGCACCGCAATGGGAATCTACTCCACTAGCCAATTCCTCGGCGTGGCAATTGGCGGGGCTCTCGGCGGTTGGGTGGATGGCTTCTTTGACTCGCAAACCGTATTCCTGCTCGGAGCATTGCTGTCTATGCTGTGGTTACTGGTAGCCAGCACCATGAGCGAGCCGCCATATGTCAGCAGTTTACGAGTAGAAATTCCAGACGATGTTGTAGCCGATGCAATGTTGCAGGCGCGCTTGCAAGCTAAAGAAGGTGTAAAAGAGGCTCTGGTGGTTGCGGAAGAGCGTTCGGTGTACATCAAAATCGACAGTAAATTGACTAATCGCTTTGAGGTTGAGCAGGCCATCAAAGGGACGTAAAAAAAGCGGGGTAACCCGCTTCTGGCTGATGCTCGTGTTTAGCCGGGCAGCGATTAACGCTTTGCCCGGCCTACAAAACACAGCAATATCAATATATTAATCGCGGAAGTTTTTGAACTGGAACGGCTGGCCTAAATCACCGCCGCGCACCAGCGCCATGACCGCCTGCAGATCGTCACGCGCTTTACCTGTCACGCGAATTTCTTCGCCCTGGATCTGCGCCTGCACCTTCAGCTTGCTGTCTTTAATCAGTTTGACGATTTTCTTCTGCATCGAGCTCTCAATGCCCTGCTTCAGCTTCGCATCAACAAACCAAGTTTTACCGCTGTGCACGAACTCATCCGGCACCTCGATAGAACTACCTTCAATTCCGCGTTTTAGCAGCTTGGCGCGCAGAATATCCAGCAGCTGATTAATCTGGAAATCAGATTCGCTGAGGACCTTGATGGTCTCGTTTTTTTCGTTCAGCTCAAAGCTCGCTTCAACGTTACGAAAATCGAAACGCGACTCAACTTCACGGGTTGCGTTCTCTACAGCGTTTCGAACTTCCTGAAGATCGACTTCAGAGACAATATCGAAAGATGGCATCTTTTCCTCTCCTTCCGTTTCTTTTGCGTTGCATAATACCCACAACGCGACATAACTCAACTTGTTATCCCGAAAGGATAACTGATAACGCTATACTTTAGCCATGAGCACCTGATGCTGCACTTACAGGTGAGGAGGAATAATGAAAGTAACCGTACTCGGATGCGGTGCACTGGGACAGTTATGGCTAACTGCGCTGTACAAACACGGACATGAAGTCCAGGGCTGGTTACGCGTCCCACAGCCATTCTGTAGTGTTAATGTGATTGAAACCGACGGTAGTGTGTTTAATGAATCATTCACCGCTAACGATCCTGATTTTCTCGCCAGCAGCGACCTGCTGCTGGTCACGCTCAAGGCCTGGCAGGTCTCCAATGCGGTGAAAAATCTCAGCGAAATCCTACCTGTTTCATCACCTATCTTATTAATGCATAACGGCATGGGTACCGTTGATGAGCTTAAGAGCGTCAAACAGCCGCTGCTGATGGCCTCGACCACCCAGGCAGCCCGACGCGATGGCAACGTTATCGTCCACGTTGCCAACGGTACCAGCCATATTGGCCCGGCAAAAGTTTATCCGCAGGACTACAGTCACCTTGCCGATGTCTTACAGGGCGTGCTGCCCGACGTCGCCTGGCATAACAATATTTATCCCGCAACCTGGAGTAAGCTGGCGGTAAATTGCGTCATTAACCCGCTGACGGCGCTAAAAAATTGCCAGAACGGTGAATTACGTAAATATCCGCAAGAGGTTGCCGCTATCTGTTATGAAGTCGCCGCGGTCATGGAACGTGAAGGGATGCATACCTCGCCGGAAAACCTGTTATTCTATATTCATCAGGTCATTGAAAGTACGGCAGAAAATACATCCTCAATGCTGCAGGATATTCTCGCCCAGCGCCATACGGAAATCGATTATATCACCGGTTTTTTACTCAAACGCGCCCGTGCCCACGGCATAGCCGTACCGGAAAATGCCCGCCTATTTGAACAGGTTAAGCGTAAGGAGAATGAATATGAGCGCGTCGGCACTGATTTGCCTCGCCCCTGGTAGCGAAGAGACCGAAGCGGTCACCACCATCGATTTACTCGTTCGCGGCGGCGTAAAAGTCACTACAGCAAGCGTCGCCAGCGATGGTAACCTGACGATCGTTTGTTCGCGCGGCGTCAAACTGCTGGCAGATGCGCCGCTGGTCGAAGTTGCCGACGGCGATTTTGACATCATCGTTCTGCCTGGCGGGATTAAAGGTGCAGAGTGCTTCCGCGATAGCCCGCTGCTGGTAGAAACGGTACGCCAGTTTCATCTTTCCGGGCGTATTGTCGCGGCGATCTGCGCCGCGGCGGCCACCGTGCTGGTACCGCATAACCTCTTCCCAATCGGCAATATGACCGGTTTTCCCACGCTGAAAGAGCAAATCCCCACCGAACAATGGCAAGACAAACGCGTCGTCTGGGACCCGCGGGTTAACCTGCTCACCAGTCAGGGGCCGGGAACATCAATTGATTTCGCACTGAAGATCATTGATTTGCTGGTTGGGCGTGAAAAAGCCCATGAAGTCGCATCACAGTTGGTGATGGCGGCGGGAATTTATAACTATTACGAGTAAATGCAAAACAGCAACCCAATCCAGGGTTGCCGTTTTCAATGCTTACGCCTGCGTCAGGAAAATCTACGGGCGATACACCTTAACATTCTCAAAGCCCTGCTCACGCAAATACAGCGCCTGCAGGCGGCTCATGACGCCACGTTCGCACCACAGCAGCCAGGTTTTACTCTGGTCGAGATCGCCGAATTTAGTGCTCAGCTTGTAGAACGGCAGGGAAACCACATCGATACCCTCTACCTTCAGCGGCCTTTCATCCTGCTCATCAACAGAACGAATATCGAGGATAACGTCGTTAGGGCCGAAACCGCTGACGGTTTCCACTTCCACTACGTCCTGCTCGGTCTGCTGGGCAATATCGCGAATATCAATGTTATTCGCTTCCGCCACCACTTTCTCAAGGATGCTGAAATCGAAGTTTTCTTCTTCCGCTTCGATCTTCGCCTTCACCGCTTTCACGGTCGGGCTCTTCGAGATAACGCCGCAGTATTCCGGCATCGTGCGGGCAAAATCTTCGGTGCCGATTTCACGTGCCAGATTAATGATGTGCTCTTTATCGTGTGAGATCAGCGGACGCAGGATCAGCGTATCAGAGACGTTGTCGATTAAGCGCAGATTGGTCAGCGTCTGGCTGGAAACCTGACCCAGCGCTTCGCCGGTTACCAGCGCCTGCACGCCGTAGCGCTCAGCGACTTTCGACGCCGCACGGACCATCATACGTTTGAGCACGACGCCCATCTGGCCGTCGTCGACTTTCTCAAGAATTTCGCCTACCACTGGCTCGAAATTAATCGCCACAAAACGCACGCGGTGGGAGCTGCCGAAGCGGTTCCACAGATAATGCGCCACCTGACGTACGCCGATTTCATGCGCAGCGCCGCCGAGATTAAAGAAGCAGTAGTGCACACGGCAGCCACGACGCATCAGCATATAGCTGGAAACGCCGGAGTCGAAACCGCCGGAAATCAGCGACAGCACATCTTCCTGAGTACCGATGGGATAACCGCCGATACCTTCATAACGCCCTTTTACCAGCAGCAGACGATCGTTTTCGATCTCCAGGTTTACCGTGACATCGGGGTCAGTCAGCTTTACGCGCGCCGTTTCAATGTGCTGGTTAAGACCGCCGCCGACGTAGCGTTCAACTTCGATAGAGGTAAACTCATGCTTACCGCGACGTTTGACGCGCACACAGAAGGTCTTACCTTCCAGCGTTTCACGCCACAGCGGCAGCGTCTGCTCGAAAATATCGTGCAGCGAGGTGAAAGGAACGTCTTCGACTTCCAGAATATGGTGAATACCCGGAATACGCGTCAGCGCATCGCGAATAGCCAGGCGCTGATTTTCATCTTTTGCCCGGACTTCGATATGATCCCAATGACGAACGACGGCAAGCGTCTCATCATAGTTTTTGAGAACGTTACGAATGTTCCCGGTTAAGATTTTAATGAAGCGCAATCGCACAGATTGGCTTTTGATGGTGATTTCCGGGAACAATTTAATGATAAACTTCATGGCGACAATAGTTCGTTGGCAAGCCCGACTGGGCTTTGAGCATAAAAAGTTGTACAGGCGCAACCGGCGTCTGCATCCAGGGCGCGGAGTATACCACTATTGGACGCTTTCCACCTGGCATTGCGCGTTATTTGATTAACCGCTCGACTTCGTTACCATATTGATAGCCATCGAGACATAACAAGAGTCTATATTCACTATGCCAAAGAAAAATGAAGCCCCGGCCAGCTTTGAAACCGCCCTGGGCGAGCTGGAGCAAATAGTCACTCGTCTGGAAAGCGGCTCACTACCGTTAGAAGACGCACTCGGCGAATTTGAGCGCGGAATACAGCTGGCCCGCCAGGGGCAAGCAAAACTGCAGCAGGCCGAACAGCGCGTACAAATTTTGCTGGCGGATAGCGAAGACGCGCCGCTTACGCCTTTTACGCCGGACGCTGAATAAATGAACTTCCCGCAACAGCTACAGGCATGCGTTGAGCAGGCCAATGAAGCGCTGCGCCGCTTTATCGCCCCGCAGCCCTTTCAGAACACTCCGCTGGTCGAAGCGATGCAGTACGGTGCATTATTAGGCGGCAAACGCCTGCGTCCATTTCTGGTTTACGCTACTGGCGACATGTTTAGCGTTAGCCGTACCACGCTGGATGCCCCTGCCGCTGCCGTCGAATGTATTCATGCTTACTCACTGATACACGACGACCTGCCGGCCATGGATGATGACGATTTACGCCGCGGCCAGCCGACCTGCCATATAAAATTCGGTGAAGCGAACGCAATTCTTGCCGGGGACGCGCTACAAACGCTGGCGTTTTCTATACTGAGTGATGCGCCGATGCCAGAAGTCGCGGACCGCAATCGTCTGGCAATGATTTCTGAACTGGCGCAGGCTAGCGGCATCGCCGGAATGTGCGGCGGTCAGGCGCTGGATCTGGAGGCGGAAGGCCATCAGGTTGACCTGCAGGCGCTGGAACGCATCCATCGCCACAAAACCGGAGCGCTCATTCGCGCGGCAGTACGTATGGGCGCGCTGAGTGCGGGTGAAGCGGGACGTAAAGCGCTACCCGCGCTCGATCGATACGCAGAAAATATAGGTCTCGCCTTCCAGGTCCAGGATGACATTCTCGACGTGGTAGGGGATACTGCGACCCTTGGCAAACGTCAGGGAGCCGACCAGCAGTTGGGAAAAAGTACCTACCCCGCTCTCCTGGGACTTGAGCAAGCCCGGAAAAAGGCCCATGACCTGATTACCGACGCCCGCCAGTCGCTAAATGAGCTGGCCGCGCAATCTCTGGATACTACGGCACTGGAAGCGCTCGCGAATTACATAATTCAGCGTGATAAATAAACAATAAATGAGTCTCTGATGAGTTTTGATATTGCCAAATACCCGACCCTGGCGCTGGTGGATTCCACCCAGGAGTTGCGTTTGTTGCCGAAAGATAGCCTACCGAAACTGTGCGATGAACTGCGCCGTTATCTGCTGGACAGCGTCAGCCGTTCCAGCGGGCATTTTGCTTCTGGTCTCGGCACGGTAGAGCTAACCGTGGCGCTGCACTACGTCTATAACACGCCGTTCGACCGTCTTATCTGGGACGTCGGCCACCAGGCCTACCCGCATAAAATTCTGACCGGTCGCCGTGACAAAATCGGCACTATTCGCCAGAAAGGCGGCCTGCATCCCTTCCCGTGGCGCGGAGAAAGTGAGTATGACGTCCTGAGCGTCGGCCACTCTTCTACCTCTATCTCTGCCGGGATCGGCATCGCTATCGCCGCCGCGAAAGAAGATAAGCAGCGCCGTGCGGTCTGCGTGATCGGCGACGGGGCAATCACCGCCGGGATGGCGTTTGAAGCAATGAACCACGCGGGCGATATCAAACCCGATCTGCTGGTGGTGCTCAACGACAATGAAATGTCGATTTCCGAAAATGTGGGCGCGCTAAACAACCATCTGGCGCAACTGCTTTCTGGAAAACTCTACTCCACGCTGCGCGAAGGCGGCAAAAAGGTTTTCTCTGGCGTACCGCCGATTAAAGAGCTGCTCAAACGCACCGAGGAACACATCAAAGGGATGGTGGTTCCGGGGACGCTGTTTGAAGAGCTGGGCTTTAACTACATTGGGCCGGTGGACGGTCATGATGTTATCGGTCTGGTCAATACGCTGAAGAACATGCGCGACCTTAAGGGGCCGCAGTTCCTGCATATTATGACCAAAAAAGGTCGTGGCTATGAGCCAGCCGAAAAAGACCCGATAACCTTCCATGCGGTGCCTAAATTCGACCACACCAGCGGCGTGCTGCCAAAAAGCAGCGGCGGCCTCCCCTCTTACTCAAAAATCTTCGGCGACTGGCTGTGCGAAACCGCGGCCAAGGACGACAAACTGATGGCCGTTACGCCAGCGATGCGCGAAGGGTCCGGGATGGTCGAGTTTTCAAAAAAATATCCCGACCAGTATTTCGACGTAGCGATTGCTGAGCAGCACGCGGTGACCTTTGCCGCCGGGCTGGCGATTGGCGGCTACAAGCCAGTGGTCGCAATTTACTCTACCTTCCTGCAGCGCGCCTATGATCAGGTGATTCACGATGTCGCCATCCAGAAGCTGCCGGTGCTGTTCGCTATTGACCGCGCGGGGATTGTCGGCGCAGATGGTCAGACCCATCAGGGCGCGTTTGATATCTCCTTCCTGCGCTGCATTCCGGATATGGTCATTATGACCCCGAGTGATGAGAACGAATGCCGCCAGATGCTGTACACCGGTTATCACTATAACGAGGGTCCGAGCGCGGTGCGCTACCCGCGTGGCTCCGGCACCGGAGCTACGTTTGAGCCGCTGACCTCACTGCCTATCGGTAAAGGCGTGGTGAAACGTGAAGGCGAGAAAATCGCAATTCTGAACTTCGGCACGCTTCTGCCGCAAGCGGCAAAAGCGGCGGAAAATCTTAACGCCACGCTGGTGGATATGCGCTTTGCCAAACCGCTGGACGAGTCGCTGGTCCTACAGCTTGCCGCAGAACATGACGTGCTGGTGACCCTGGAAGAGAACGCCATTATGGGTGGCGCGGGTAGCGGCGTGAATGAACTGCTGATGGCCCGTCGCCGTGTGGTGCCGGTGCTGAATCTGGGCCTGCCTGATTTCTTTATCCCACAAGGGACTCAGGAAGAAGTTCACGCCGAGCTCGGCCTGGATGCCGCTGGTATAGAAGCCAAAATCAATACCTGGCTAGCATAATCCCTCCTGGTGCTCCTGCTATGCTTAAAGGATACCCTTTAAAGTAGCAGGAGCGCATTATGCATTACATTCCCCTTGGCGATACCGATCTGCGTGTTTCCCGGCTTTGCCTTGGCTGTATGACCTTCGGTGAACCGGATCGCGGTAACCATGCCTGGACCTTACCGGAAGAGAGCAGCCGCCTGCTGATAAAGCACGCTCTGGAAGGCGGCATTAATTTTTTCGACACCTCAAACAACTATTCTGACGGCAGCAGTGAGGAGATCCTCGGCCGCGCGCTGCGTGAGTATGCCCGCCGCGACTCGGTTATCGTTGCTACCAAGGTTTATCATCAGGTGGGTGATCTACCGCAGGGCCTGTCGCGGGCGCAGATTCTGCGTTCCATTGACGATAGCCTGCGCCGCCTCGGCATGGAGTATGTCGATCTACTGCAAATCCATCGCTGGGATTACAGCACGCCCATCGAAGAGACCCTGGAGGCGCTAAACGATGTGGTTAAGGCGGGTAAGGCTCGCTATATCGGCGCGTCGTCGATGCATGCCCGGCAGTTCGCTCAGGCTCTGATGTTGCAGGAGCAAAACAACTGGGCGCGCTTCGTGACCATGCAGGATCACTACAACCTGATTTACCGCGAAGAAGAAAATGAGATGTTGCCGCTGTGCAGCCGCGAAGGCGTCGCGGTGATGCCGTGGAGCCCACTGGCGCGCGGTCGCCTGACTCGTCCCTGGGGAGAAACGACCGCCCGACTGGTATCGGATGAAGTCGGTAAGGCGCTCTACAACGCAACGGATGAAAACGATGAGTTGATTGCCAACAACCTGGCCGAGGTAGCGGAGGAGCTTGACGCCAATCGCGCCCAGGTCGCGCTGGCCTGGCTATTGAGCAAACCCGGCGTGGCCACGCCAATTATCGGCGCATCAAGGCAGGAGCAAATGGACGAGCTGCTACATGCAGTCGATTTAACGCTCACCCCGGAGCAGATTGAAAAGCTGGAGACGCCGTATAAACCGCACCCGATTGTCGGGTTCAAGTAGCGCTCTGTTCCCACAAGATTCCCGGCTCGCGCTACGCTAAGCCGGGCTACGGGTCCTGCGCGATCTGCGGATTAGGTAGCCCGGACAGGTGCGCAGCACCGCCTCCGGGAAGCTGCTGACCTGGAGTTTACTGTGCTTAGAAAAGACCAATCGGCCAGTGGTGACCAATCACGTACAGCACCCCGGCGGAAATCACCCCGGCGACGATATCGTCTACCATGATCCCCATCCCGCCGTGAATGTTGCGATCAAACCAACGGATCGGCCATGGTTTCCACATATCAAAAATACGGAAAATCACAAACCCGGCGGCGACCCACTGCCAGTCCATCGTCGGTAACGCCATCAGGGTTATCCACATCCCGACAAACTCGTCCCAGACGATACTGCCGTGATCGTGAGTACCCATATCTTTCGCCGTACGATGGCAGATATAGACGCCGATGCAGATGCTCATCATCACCACCAGCGAATAGAGCTGCCAGGGGAGTAAGGTAAGCAGATACCAGAACGGAATCGACGCCAGCGATCCCATTGTTCCGGGCACCACTGGGCTCAGACCGCTACCAAACCCCGTCGCCAGCAGGTGCCAGGGGTTAAGCATATTCAGGCGGCTTTTCGCCACATCTTTACTACGCGCCAAAATGGTCATATCCCTTAAAATCGAGCGTGACAGGCTTGCCTTCGCGGATAAATTGCAGGCCTTCCGATTCCGGGAGAATCTGGCCAATACAGGTGAAACGCGCGCCGAGATTGGCGAGGGCGACGTCCAGCGCCCCACGGTTCAGTTCAGGAACGGTAAAGCACAGCTCATAATCTTCGCCGCCGGAGAGTGCCCAACGCAACGCCTGTTCCGTTTCAACCTGACGCTGCAAAGCCTCGGAGAACGGCATCGCATCGAGATCGACGCGCGCGCCGCAACTGCTGGCGTTAAGAATATGACCCAGGTCGGAAATCAAGCCATCGGAGAGATCGATAGCTGAGGTTGCCAGATCGCGCAGCGCCTGCCCCTGCAGAACGCGCGGCAGCGGACGCAGGTGGCGCGCCAGCAGGTAATCAGCATCGGGCGCATCTTCAACCTGAAGCCTGTCCTGCAAAATCGCCAGTCCCGCAGCGCTGTCACCCGGCGTTCCGGTGACGTAAATCCAGTCGCCAGGCTTCGCTCCGGAGCGCTTCAGCCCGCGCCCTGTCGGCACAAAGCCGTGGATACCCAGCGTCATCGACAACGGCCCACGAGTGGTATCGCCGCCAATCAACTGCATATCGTAATAGTTGAGCTGGACAAACAGGCTGTCGCTAAAGGCTTCAAGCCAGGCTTCGTCTGCTTCCGGCAGGGTCAGGGCCAGCGTTAACCATGCTGGTTCCGCGCCCATCGCGGCGAGGTCGCTCAGATTCACCGCCAGCGCTTTATAAGCGAGGTCGGCAGGGTCGATGTCAGGTAAAAAATGGTTTCCCGCCACCAGGGTGTCGGTGCTGATTGCCAGCGTTTTTTTCTCGGGGATATTCAGGAGCGCGCAGTCGTCGCCAATGCCGGTTTCAACATCAAGACGAGCGCTTTTAACACGATCAAAATAACGGGCAATCAGGGAAAATTCGCCGCATGCCATACGTTATGCCTCAGCAAAAGAAAGAATAAGGCCAGATTTGCAGGAAAGAAAATCTGCAAATCCGGCCCTGGGGTTTACTTTTTGTTGGGACGAATTACCGGGGCTGCTTTATCCAGCACGCCGTTGACAAACTTGTGGCTATCTTCAGCGCCAAAGGTTTTCGCCAGTTCAATGGCTTCGTTAATCGCAACTTTGTACGGGACATCGCTACGCTTTGACAGCTCAAACAGCGCAATTCGCAGTACCGCTTTTTCCACCTGACCCAGCTCTTCCAGCAGACGGGACAGGTACGGCTTCATCAGGCCGTCGAGGTACGCGCTGTTAGTCGCCACTCCGGTCAGCAGTTCACGGAAATACAGAACGTCAACATCTTTCACATCCTGTTCCGCCAGGAACTGGTATTCGACATCAGCGATGTCGTTTTTGGACAACTGCCAGGAGTAAAGCGCCTGGACAGCACACTCACGGGCGCGGCGACGAGCAGCAGGTTTCACGGAATTCCCCTTACAAAAATCAGGCCTTGATGGCTTTCAATACGTTAATCATTTCCAGCGCAGTCAGCGCTGCTTCAGCGCCTTTGTTACCGGCTTTGGTGCCAGCACGCTCGATGGCTTGTTCAATACTTTCAGTGGTCAGAACACCGAAGGCTACCGGGATCCCGCTGTCCTGAGCGACATGCGCCAGGCCATTGCTTGCTCCGCCAGCCACATATTCAAAGTGCGCAGTGCCGCCACGGATAACGGTACCCAGCGCGATCACCGCATCATATTTACCGGTTTTCGCCAGTGCGTCAGTCGCCAGCGGCAGCTCATACGCACCTGGAACCCAAACAACGGTAATGTTTTCATCTTTGACCTGGCCAATGCGTTTCAGGGCGTCAATCGCACCTTCCAGCAGGCTGTCATTGATAAAGTTGTTGAAACGCGCAATGGTGATGGCGACGCGGGCGTCCGGGGTAGCAACGTTAGCTTCAATAATGTTCATACTCTTCCTTCGGGTTCACTTGGCCCCGCAAGGGGGGCGGATTCTATCATATTAATCGGCGCACTGCTTTCCCTTTTGTCCGGGGAAATCAAGCGTTCACTAAATGCAGGCAAATATCCGGGCCTACATGACGTATCTCGTTGAATTTGAAATGGGGTGCCTGGTTAAGTTTCTCAAGCCCCGGTAGCGCGCATAATCCGCGTGCGTCGGTGCCTAACAGTTTAGGCGCAATGTAGACGATAAGCTCGTCCACCAGCCCGGCCTGCAACAGCGCACCGGCAAGCGTTGGCCCCGCTTCAACCCAAATACTATTAATTTGCTGTTTACCCAGTTGCATCATCAGCACCACCAGATCGAGATGGTCGTTATGCTCAGGAACCAGCAGATTGCGCACGTTTTCCGGCCACTGACGAGCATCTTCGTGAGTGCGAGCAAACAGCGTCTCGCCCGCCTGCTGCACAATGCGATGCTGTGGGGTCACACGATTCTGGCTATCGATAACAACCCGTAAAGGCTGGCGCAGATTTTCCTGTGGGTACAAGGCCTGGGTTTCGGCGTTGAGCTCGTCCCAGCGAACGGTCAGCGCCGGGTCATCCGCCAGCACGGTTGCGCTGCTGGTAAGGATGGCGTGGCTTTGCGCACGCAGACGCTGCACGTCGCGACGCGCCTGAGGCGAGGTGATCCACTGGCTTTCACCGCTAGCCATCGCCGTACGGCCATCCAGCGATGCGCCCATTTTAAGCTGGATATAAGGAAATCCGGTACGCATCCGCTTGAGAAAACCTTTATTCAGCGCTTCAGCTTCGTTCATCATCAGCCCGTGACTGACGTCGATGCCTTCCTGCTGCAGACGGTACAGACCGCGCCCCGCCACCTGCGGATTCGGGTCCTGCATCGCAGCAACCACACGAGAAACGCCCGCGGCAATCAGCGCTTCGCAGCACGGCGGCGTACGCCCATGATGGCTGCAGGGTTCCAGCGTGACGTAAGCCGTCGCGCCTTTGGCTTTTTCACCGGCCATACGCAGCGCGTGGACTTCAGCGTGAGGTTCGCCAGCACGGTAGTGAAAACCTTCACCGACGATCTCGCCATCTTTGACGATAACGCAGCCGACATTCGGGTTGGGATGAGTGGTAAAGCGTCCGCGCGCGGCCAGCTTGAGCGCCCGCGCCATGTACATTTCGTCCAGCATAGCTTAGTCCTGTAGGCGGGCGATCTCTTCGCCGAACTCTTTGATATCTTCAAAGCTGCGATAGACGGAAGCAAAGCGGATATAGGCCACTTTATCGAGCTTTTTCAGCTGCTCCATCACCAGGTTGCCGATCATTTTGCTCGGTACTTCGCGCTCGCCGGTCCCGCGCAGATGCGTTTTAATGTGGTTAACAGCCATTTCCACGTCGTCAGAGCTGACTGGACGTTTCTCCAGGGCTTTCAACATTCCGCTACGCAGTTTTTCTTCATTGAAGGGTTCACGCACATCGTTGCTTTTTACAACCCGCGGCATCACCAGCTCCGCCACTTCAAACGTCGTAAAACGTTCATTACAGACCAGACACTGGCGACGGCGGCGCACGGAAGAGCCCTCGCCCACCAGACGAGAGTCGATAACTTTGGTATCTACGGCGAAACAGAAAGGGCAATGCATAGCGCGTCCTGACATGTAATTAAACTAACAGGTAGTTTACCGCGAAGTGACGCGACAACAAAGGAAGAGCTTTTGAGATAAAGGATCTATAGTGCGCTTACCTGAACAGTCTACCATTAAGCATCCTCTGTTAACGGAATCCCAACCATGACAAGACGTTATTTAAAACTGGCCATTATGGGTAGCCTTTTCACCCTCAGCGCCTGTGCACAGCAAAGCGAGGTCCGCCAGATGAACCAGAGCGTGAGTACGTTGAGCAAAGAAATGACTCAGCTCAATCAGCAAACGGTAAAAATCACCCAGCAAAACGTCCTGAATGCGAAATCGACCCGCGGCGTTTATCTGCTGCCTGACGCAAAAACGCCAGCGCGATTGAACAGCCAGATCGGTACTCTGCGCATGTCGCTGCTCAATATCACGCCAGATGGTGACGGAACCAGGTTGACGCTGCGCATTCAGGGCGAATCCAACGATCCGCTGCCGGCATTTAGCGCAACCGTGGCTTCAGGACAAATCAGCGGTACGACTGAGAATTATCAGGAAGTGAACGTGCAGGATCAGCTGATTAGCGCCCCGGCAAGCACGCTGGCACCGAGCGACGTCGATATTCCACTGCGCCTGAATGGCGTCACGCCGGAACAAGTCGGTTTTGTCCGTATCCACGATATTCAGCCCGCAAATATGCAGTAACACCTTCCGCCGGATATCACAAACATCCGGCGCTTCCCTGTACTGAAAATCCATTTACAGATTTCCCGATCGGTTCACTAAAAATTGACAGCATTTATGAATTTCAGTGGCATTTTGTCAAGAAATGCATAAAATCGTGAACGCAATCGATTACGTATATGTTCGTTATGTGAAACAACACATATTTTTGTGAGCAATGATTCCTATAATAGACGCCACAGAAATACGAAATATTTAGAAACGCTTCGACGATTCTTTTAACGCCTTCAGGCTTAATTTAAACAGTGGCATCATTATGAAAAAAACATTACTGGCAGCGGGCGCCGCTCTTGCGCTCTCCGCATCTTTCTCTGTCAGCGCGGCAGAAAACGACAAACCGCAGTATCTGTCTGATTGGTGGCACCAGAGTGTAAACGTGGTGGGTAGCTATCACACCCGTTTTGGGCCGCAGATCCGTAACGATACCTATCTGGAATATGAAGCGTTCGCCAAGAAAGATTGGTTTGATTTCTATGGCTATATGGATGCGCCGGTCTTCTTCGGTGGTAACACCGACGCAAAAGGTATCTGGAACCACGGTTCGCCGCTGTTTATGGAAATTGAGCCGCGCTTCTCTATCGACAAACTGACCGGTACTGACCTCAGCTTCGGTCCGTTCAAAGAGTGGTATTTCGCGAACAACTACATCTACGATATGGGCCGCAACAAGTCCGGTCGTCAGAGCACCTGGTATATGGGTCTGGGTACCGATATCGATACCGGCCTGCCGATGAGTCTGTCCCTGAACGTCTATGCGAAATACCAGTGGCAGAACTACGCAGCGTCCAACGAAAATGAGTGGGACGGCTACCGCTTCAAAGTGAAATACTTTGTGCCGCTGACCGATCTGTGGGGCGGTTCACTGAGCTATATCGGCTTCACCAACTTTGACTGGGGTTCCGATCTGGGCGATGACAACTTCTATGATATGAACGGCAAGCATGCGCGCACCAGCAACTCCATCGCTTCCAGCCATATCCTGGCCCTGAACTACGATCACTGGCACTACTCTGTCGTGGCGCGTTACTGGCATAACGGTGGCCAATGGGCGGACGACGCTAAGCTGAACTTCGGCAACGGCGACTTTAACGTCCGTTCTACCGGCTGGGGTGGTTACCTCGTAGTCGGTTACAACTTCTAATCTGCTCTGTTTTCCCCGGCGTCCGCGCCGGGGATACCTCATCATTAGCGCTCTTCGCATCTCACCTTACGCATAAAATCGCTCAATGAACGATCGGCTCGTTCGCTGAAATGACGCCCGGTCATGACAATATCCAGGCACCGATCAAGGCGAAAACAGCGATAATCCTCACGCAGCTCGCACCAGGTTACCAGCAGCCAACGTTCTCCCCAGAAAAAAAGCCCCAGCGGCAGCACTTCGCGCTGCGACACGTTTCCGGCCTCATCACGATAGTGCAGCGCCAGCGCCTGCTGACCAGAAACCGCCCGATGAACTAAATCAAACTGGTCTTTAGTGTAGCCCTGAGCGCCAAAGTCCGGAGCAAACAAGCGCGACTGTTCCGCCTTGCGCCGACTCTCCGCGGGCAAAATCGCCAGCACTTTTTCCTGCGCCGACTCCAGCGCTTGAGACAACGACGCGCCGCCCCAGGTCTGCAGCATCCGAATCGCCGCCACCAGCGCTTCGGACTCCTGGGTCGTTAGCATCAGCGGAGGTAAATCGTAGCCCGCCAGTAGTCGGTAGCCGCTTCCTGCCTCCCCTTCCACCGGCACGCCAGAGAGCGACAGATCGCGAATATCACGGTAAATCGTGCGCTCCGACACACCAAGCCGCTCGGCCAGTAGCCCGGCTGTGGTTAACCTTCTACCGCGCAGGATCTGGACGATTTGAAAAAGGCGGTCGGCGCGTCGGCTCATTTCTGTTATCTCATTTACGCTGGTTGGTGAAGGCCAATCCGATTACCCTCGCTATCAATAAACAGGGCAATAGTGCCAATATCATCCGCCAGCTCAAGCGGGCCAAAAACACAGCTTCCGCCCGCCGAATTTACACGATCGAGCGTAGCCGCCAGATTGTCAGTATGCAGATAGATAATGCATCCCTGATCGGAAGGCTTAACTCCGTCGAACTTTGCCAGCGCGCCGCCGGGAGCAGGATCCTGATAAGGAAATACCGCCATTTCAGCACAGTCCATATTCTCCCGCTTCAGCGTCACCTGCATCACTGGCTCGTAAAACGCCACGGCACGATCCATATCCGCAACCGGAATCTCAAACCAGTTAATCACGTTATTCATACATCCTCCTGTCCATTGTTTGGGTTCAGGAGGAGTGTATGACAGGGCTACTGACAGCATTATGTCAGTAGGGTGTGCAAATCAGCGCACGCTCGGGGCTTAACAGCCACGGACGCAGGTATCCCACAGAGTTGGAAAATGGCAGCACTTCTTCAGGAAGCAAGATACCCAATTGCTCGCGAATATACTTCCGGCGGGCGACCACACGTTGCCAAAGCTCGGGGTAGTTCTGCGCCAGCGCCTGACACAGCGCGCCATCAGCAAGCGCCACGGTATCTTCAATGCTTGCGCCACCATAGCCCGCCCGGGAAGGAATGATGTCAATTTGCAGTATCATTCCACTCTGTAAGCATGCCGTTGAATTGGGTCCGATAGGCGAGCACAGCCACTCTTCATCAGCGACCAGGTGTCCTGGGTTCAAATGCCAGTGATACTCCGCCTTCGGCAACACTTGCTCGATTAGCGCATACATATCACCACCACGCATGCCGATACGCAGATTTTCCAGCCAGGTCACCACCGCATTAAAATAGGGCTTCGCCACCACCTCGAGATAATCCGCTACTTCGGGCGCAAGTTCGCTCTCATCCGCCACCACATAGGCAGCACGGCTGCTTAGCCCGCCTTTGAAGCTGGTGGTCAGCGAGAATTTATCCCCATGCTGAATAACCTTGTCACCAGGATAAAGATTCGCGTGAGCAAAGCGATCGCCGGTCGCAGCAATCATCACCACGTTATTGGGTTGGCCTTCCGCCGCCAGCAGCGCGCCAATTTGCTTTTCCGTTTTACCCGGAGCAATGGCATTAAGGGCAGTCATAATAGCCGTGGAGGCCAGGTTGGCGCCATACTCATAGTGCGCCAGCTCATTGGCATTATTGGTGATTCTCGCCCCGCTTTCCGGGTTGATAAAAATGCCGGTGGCGTTGGTTAATTTCGCCTGCGGCCCGGTGGCCTGGCGAATGGCATCAACGATAAAAGCAGGCAGATCGAACATCTGCGAACGGTCGTCAGCTACACCCGTGAATAATTTCCAACCGGCCAGCCCTATCCTCTTTTCCGCTATCACTCCCGCATCCTGCAGCAACTGCGCCAGCGTTTTCGTGGTTTCCATCGGCTGATTGGGCAATGAAAACCACGGGGCGTGGATGACCCGATTATCCAGCCGGGCATATCCTGCTAGCTTGAGGTTCTCATTACCCAACACCAGCACCGCCTCACCGTCCTGATGCAGCACCAGCAGCGCCTCTTCGAAGCGGGGAACAAACCCGGTGAGATACTCGAAATTGCCGCCATGCTCTTTATCGGCGTACACGATAAGCGTGTCTAACGCCTGCTGACGCATATTCGCCAGCACTTTAGCCCTGCGTTGACGCAAAGTCTCATCGTTGAGAGTAACAGAAGGCACATCGTGCCAGAGGGTAGGTTGAGCAACGGGGGAAAGAGTTACGACAGCCATTGGCAATTCTCCATGTCATTTCACGCTGATACTGGAGAGTAACCAAAATCCGGACAACTGTAATAAAAAAATCCCGGCCTTGCGACCGGGATTCGTTTATCAACGTGCAATTACCTTACGGCAGAATTGACGGCTGATCCGCCCCTTCTTTCTCGACTTTCTGCTGCAGCATGTGCTCGCGCTTCATGCCCAGCTTCAGCGCCAGTGCGGACGCCACGTAGATAGAAGAAGCCGTACCGATGGAGACACCAATCAACATGGTCAGCGAGAAGCCTTCCAGAATCGGGCCACCGAAGAGATACAGCATCAGGATAACCATTAAGGTGGTCCCGGATGTGATCAAGGTACGGTGCAACGTCTGCGTCAACGACACGTTGAAGATTTCGTACGGCGTACCGCGGCGAATCTTACGGAAGTTTTCACGAATACGGTCAGATACCACGATGCTATCGTTTAGCGAGTAACCGATGACCGACATCAACGATGCCACGATGGTCAGGTCAATCTCGATATGCAGCAGCGACAGCACGCCCATAGTGATCACCACGTCGTGCGCCAATGAGATAACAACCCCGGCCGCCAGACGCCATTCAAAACGGATACCGACGTAGATCAGGATACACACCAGCGCCGCTATCAGCGCCAGCGCACCGGTCTGAGCAAGGTCGGCCCCGACGCTTGGCCCGACGAATTCAATTCGTTTGACCGTCGCGCTCTGGCTGGTTGATTCGTTAATCACGTTAACGACCTTGCTACCCAGTTCCTGACTGCCGTTGGCGTCATGCACCGGCGGCATACGGACCATGATGTCGCGGCTGCTGCCGAAGTTCTGCAGCTGCGGCTCTTCAAAGCCCGCCTTTTGCAGCGACACACGCACCTCGTCCATATCGACGGGTTTTTCCAGGGTAATCTCAATCACCGTACCGCCGGTGAAATCCAGACCCCAGTTAAACCCGCGCACGCCAATAATGGCGATGGACAAAATCAGCAAAAAACCTGAAATGCCAAAGGCCCAGTAGTCCCAGCGCATAAAGTCCCAGACTTTACGGCCATGGTTCAATTGTTCAACAGTATATTCCTGTGCCACAACGCACTCCTCAGATAGACAGCTTTTTAACGCGCTTGCCGCCGTACAGCAGGTTCACGATGGCACGGGTGCCGACGATAGCGGTAAACATTGAGGTTGCAACACCGATACCGGTGGTGATCGCAAACCCTTTAATGGCACCGGTACCGACCGCGTACAGGATAAGAACTTTGATTAGCGTCGTAATGTTGGCATCAAAGATGGAACTGAAAGCACCAGCATAGCCTTCATGGATCGCCTGCTGTATAGAGCGCCCGTTACTCAGTTCTTCTTTAATACGTTCGTTAATAAGAACGTTCGCATCGACCGCCACCGCAAGGGTTAAGACGATCCCCGCAATACCCGGCATGGTCAGCGTCGCCCCCGGAATCAGGGACATAATGCCGACAATCAGCACCAGGTTAGCAATCAGCGCTGAAGTCGCAATCAGGCCGAACTTCTTGTAGAAGAAGATCATGAACAGGATGGAGACCACCAGACCGGCCAGACACGCTTCCAGGCCCTGCTTGATATTCTGCATACCCAGAGTTGGACCAATGGTGCGTTCTTCAACAATCTGAATCGGCGCAATCAACGCACCGGCACGCAGCAGCAGAGAGAGCTGACGCGCTTCGGTCGGGTTGCTGATACCGGTGATACGGAAGCTGTTACCCAGACGAGACTGGATGTTGGCGATGTTAATCACCTCTTCCTCTTTCGCCAGAATCGCGCGACCGTTGGCATCTTTCTTACCGCTGTCTTTGTACTCCACGAACAGGGTCGCCATCGGTTTACCGATATTGTCCTTAGTGAAGTTAGACATGATGTTACCACCTGCGCTATCCAGCGAGATGTTCACCTGCGCCTGGTTGTACTCATCCATGCTCGACGTCGAGTCGGTGATGTGGTCACCGGTGAGGATCACACGCTTGTACAGCACAACCGGCTGGCCTTCACGGGTGTTTTTCACTTCAGAGTCGCCCGGTACGCGGCCAGAGGCAGCAGCAGAGCTATCAACGTTGGTATTAACCAGACGGAACTCCAGCGTCGCGGTCGCGCCCAGAATCTCTTTCGCACGCGCGGTATCCTGGATACCAGGCAGCTCAACCACAATACGGTCGGAACCCTGACGCTGAACCAGAGGTTCGGCAACGCCCAGCTGGTTTACACGGTTACGCAGGATATTGATGTTCTGCTGAACGGCATATTCGCGGGCTTCTTTCAGACGGTCGTCAGTCATCACCGCTTTCAGGCCAGTGCTGCCCTGAGTAGAGATAACCAGATCGCGATGACGAGGGCTAAGATATGAGATAGCCTGGTCACGCGCCGCGCTGTCGCGGAAAGCGATGCTCAGACCATAGTTGTCTTCCTTGCGCACGGTCGCGTAAGGAATGCCTTTATCACGCAGCTCGCCGCGCAGGCTGTCAATATTCTGTTCCTGCAGTTTGCCCAACGCGGTGTCCATGTCGACTTCCATCAGGAAGTGCACGCCGCCGCGCAGGTCGAGGCCCAGCTTCATCGGTTCAGCATACATGGCCGCCAGCCAGCGCGGGGTTGCCGGAGCAAGGTTAAGCGCCACGACGTATTTGTCACCCAGCACGCCCATCAGCACTTCGCGCGCGCGCAGCTGGATATCGGTGGTGTCGAAGCGCGCAAGAATTGCGCCCTCTTCCAGTGCCACAGACTTCGCGGTAATTTTTTCTTCTTGTAGTGTTTTCTGGACCTGGATCAGCGTTTGCTCACTGGCGGCGACTCCGCGCGCGCCAGTGATTTGAACAGCCGGATCCTCACCATACAGGTTGGGAAGCGCATACACTAAGCCGACGACAATAACGACGACCAGCATGACGTACTTCCACAAAGGATAACGGTTTAACACGGCAGTTCCCTTAGGGAAAATGGGTAATTACAGCGCCTTCATAGTGCCTTTCGGCAGAACGGCAGCTACGAAGTCACGTTTGATAACCACTTCAGTGGTATCGTTCAGCGCGATAGCAATGTATCCGCTTTCAGCGACTTTAGTGACACGCCCGACCAGACCACCGTTCGTCAGCACTTCATCACCTTTGGCGATGGAGCTCATCAGGTTTTTATGTTCTTTACTACGTTTCTGCTGTGGACGCAGGATCATGAAGTAAAAAATCAGACCAAACACCACCAGCATCAGAATCAGAGACATCGGGCTGCCCTGCGCTGCGCCACCGGTTGCTGCTACCGCATCAGAAATAAAAAAGCTCATTGAAATTCCCTCATTATTAAAATTAGTCAACGTTCAAAGGTGGAACGGTTCGACCTTGACGTTGGTAAAAATCGGTCACGAAGCTCTCTAATTTACCCTCTTCGATAGCCTTGCGTAAACCAGCCATTAAGCGCTGATAATAACGCAGGTTATGAATGGTATTGAGGCGCGCACCCAATATTTCGTTGCAACGGTCGAGATGATGCAAGTAAGCGCGTGAATAATTGCGACAAGTGTAGCAATCACACTCCGCATCCAGCGTAGCAGTATCGCTCTTGTGCTTCGCGTTGCGGATTTTCACCACGCCATCGGTAACGAACAGGTGGCCGTTGCGCGCGTTGCGCGTCGGCATGACGCAGTCGAACATGTCGATCCCGCGGCGCACCCCTTCAACCAGATCTTCCGGCTTACCGACGCCCATCAGGTATCGCGGCTTATCGGCCGGGATCTGCGGGCAGACGTGCTCCAAAATACGGTGCATATCTTCCTTCGGCTCGCCAACAGCCAAACCGCCGACAGCGTAGCCATCAAAGCCAATATCTACCAGACCTTTAACAGAGATATCACGTAAATCTTCGTAAACGCTTCCCTGAATGATGCCAAATAGCGCGTTTTTGTTGCCCAGACCGTCGAAACGGTCGCGGCTGCGCTTCGCCCAGCGCAGAGACATTTCCATCGAGCGTTTAGCGTAATCCCAGTCCGCCGGGTAAGGCGTACACTCGTCGAAGATCATCACAATGTCGGAACCGAGATCGTATTGAATCTCCATCGATTTTTCTGGATCGAGGAAAATGGGATCGCCGTTGATCGGGTTGCGGAAGTGCACGCCCTGCTCGGTGATCTTACGAATATCGCCCAGGCTGAATACCTGGAAACCGCCGGAATCGGTGAGAATCGGCCCTTTCCACTGCATGAAGTCGTGCAGGTCGCCGTGCAGCTTCATAATCTCCTGGCCTGGGCGCAGCCACAGGTGGAAGGTATTGCCGAGGATGATTTGCGCGCCGGTCGCTTCAACTTCCTCCGGCGTCATCCCTTTTACGGTGCCGTAAGTGCCAACGGGCATAAATGCTGGCGTTTCAACAACGCCGCGCTCAAACACAAGACGGCCGCGGCGAGCGCGACCATCGGTGGTATCTAACTCAAATTTCATTATTACTCCTGCGTCAGAAAAACAGTCTGACGTTAAACACTCGTGTCGCGGACTTATTCCCCAACACGCTCAAAAATAGCCTGCGGATTGTACGTGATAAACATCGCGTCCCCGTAGCTAAAAAAGCGATAATTTTTTTCTACAGCAGCCTTATAGGCGTTCATGGTGTGCTGATAACCAGCAAAGGCAGAAACCAGCATAATCAGTGTCGATTCAGGCAAATGGAAGTTGGTCACTAACGCATCTATCACTTTGTACTGATAGCCAGGATAGATAAAAATCTGCGTATCGTCGAAGAAAGGCTCAATCAGGTCGTTTTTTGCCGCCTGGGCCGCGCTTTCCAGCGAACGAACCGACGTCGTCCCGACGGCAATCACCCGGTTGCCGCACGCTTTTGCCGCCAGCACCGCGTCGACCACATCCTGCGGTACTTCCGCATATTCGGAATGCATAATGTGGTCTTCGATTGAATCTACGCGCACTGGCTGGAACGTCCCGGCTCCCACGTGTAGCGTAACGAACGCCGTTTCGATACCTTTTTCGCGCAGTGCCGCCAGCAGTGGATCGTCAAAGTGCAGACCCGCGGTCGGCGCGGCGACGGCGCCAGGCTTAGTGCTATAGACCGTTTGATACAGCTCGCGGTCGGCATCTTCGTCCGGGCGGTCAATATATGGCGGCAGCGGCATATGGCCGATGGCGTTGAGGATATCCAGCACCGGGCGCGCGTCATTGAATTCAACTTCGAACAGCGCGCCGTGACGCGCCAGCATGGTGGCGTTAATACTTTCATCATCACCGAGCAGCAGCTCGGCACCGGGTTTCGGCGCTTTAGATGCGCGAATATGTGCCAGAATACGTTTATCATCAAGCATACGCTCGACCAGCACTTCAATCTTGCCGCCGCTGGCTTTACGGCCAAACAGACGAGCCGGGATCACGCGGGTATTGTTAAAGACCAGCAGATCTCCAGGGTTGAGCTTATCGAGTAAATCGGTGAAAGTACCGTGCGTCAGCGCGCCCGTCGGCCCGTCTAATGACAGCAAGCGGCAGCTACTGCGCTCAGGCATGGGATAGTGGGCAATCAGGGATTCGGGTAATTCAAAGGAAAAATCGGCAACGCGCATGACGGTAACTCAGACTTAATAAAGAGGCGGGTAGTCTAGTGCCGGGGCGTTCTCCCTGCAACCGTTACCACCTCAGGACAAAGATTAAACGATGAATTTTCTTGCACACCTGCACTTAGCCCATCTCGCCGACAGTTCGCTACCCGGCAACCTGCTTGCCGACTTTGTTCGCGGCAATCCGCAACAGGATTACCCCGCCGATATCGTTGACGGCATTTTTATGCATCGGCGTATCGATGTGATGACCGACAACCTGGCAGAAGTGAAAGAAGCCCGCGAGTGGTTCCGCCCGCAGACCCGTCGCGTCGCGCCGATTACTCTCGACGTAATGTGGGATCACTTCCTGTCGCACCACTGGGAACGCATTTCTCCTGAGATGCCGCTGAGCGAGTTCGTTCGCTATGCGCATACTCAGGTAGCGCAGATCCTGCCCGATTCTCCACCGCGCTTTGTTAATCTCAACGAGTATCTCTGGTCGGAGCGCTGGCTTGAGCGCTATAAGGATATGGATTTTATCCAGAACGTACTCAACGGTATGGCCAGCCGTCGTCCGCGCCTAGATGCTCTGCGCGACTCCTGGCAAGATCTGGATACGCATTATGATCAGCTTGAGCAGCAGTTCTGGCGCTTCTATCCGCAGATGATGTCCCAGGCAAAAAAACGCGAGCTATAAATGATTGCGCTTTTTCTGGAAAAGACTATTCTGAAAAGCGCTTTTAAATAACGATTGATAGACAAAACCTATCTCATCGATTGTCAGCTTACCATTGAGTTCATTCGCCCCTCTCCCTATACTTGCCCGCGTTGCGTTCCAATTAACCTTAGTATTAACAGGAGAATCATATGGTTCTGGTTACTCGTCAGGCTCCGGATTTTACCGCGGCAGCAGTATTAGGTAACGGCGAAATCGTTGAGAAATTCAATTTCAAACAGCACACCAGCGGTAAAGCTACCGTCCTGTTCTTCTGGCCGATGGACTTCACCTTCGTTTGCCCGTCTGAACTGATCGCTTTTGATAAGCGTTATGAAGAATTCCAGAAACGCGGCGTAGAAGTGGTTGGCGTTTCTTTCGACTCCGAGTTCGTGCACAACGCATGGCGTAACACCCCGGTCGACCAGGGTGGTATCGGTCCGGTTAAATACGCGATGGTTGCTGACATCAAACGCGAAATCCAGAAAGCGTACGGTATCGAGCATCCGGACGAAGGCGTTGCCCTGCGCGGCTCTTTCCTGATTGACGCTAACGGCGTTGTTCGCCACCAGGTGGTTAACGACCTGCCGCTGGGCCGTAACATCGACGAAATGCTGCGCATGGTTGACGCGCTGCAGTTCCACGAAGAGCACGGCGAAGTTTGCCCGGCACAGTGGGAAAAAGGAAAAGAAGGTATGGCCGCTTCTCCGGAAGGCGTTGCTAAATACCTGACCGAGAACGTTTCCAGCCTGTAATCGGCAGACGTTTCAGAAAAAGGCTCGCAGATGCGGGCCTTTTTTGTGCCCCGATTTCGCCTTTTCAACTCATCGCAATACAAACATTGATATCGCAAATGATTAAAATCGTCCCTCTGCACGTTTTTTGATACTCCGTTCAAACTTTGTAAAAAAAATACCCCTATATTTGTGATAAACACCTCACTTCTTCATTTAAAATTCAGATGTTCGACCATTCATTCGTCCTGTCTTTTTCTTCCGCACAAAGAGAATAATTGTAACTGACTGATATTAAACAACATAATAAATCTATTTTTTACATAAAAAATAATTCAAACATTACTCCAGTGTGATCAACTTCAATATTTAAAAATCCATATGTGATCTGAACCATCATTTTTGTTGATATATTTGTCCATGATCTAGTTCAGGAATATGAACGCATTAAGGATCGGATGATGGAAATTATTTTTGACCCTACATTGATTGCGCTTAAGCAGAATATTTCAACCGCCGAGCAGGCTATCGAATTCGCTGGATCGCTGCTTGTCCGGAAAAATATTTGTCGGGTGGAATATATCGGCGAAATGCTCGAAGTCTATCGCGATTTTGGTCCAGCCATTGTTATCGACTACGGCCTGGCGATGCCGCATGCACGACCAGAAAAAGGCGCATTACGAACCGGGTTTTCATTAGTTACCACCCAACAACCAATCGCCTTTGGTCATGAGGAGTTTGATCCGGTTAACGTCATCATCGCCATCGCTGGGGCGGATGCCGATAGTCATATAAAAATGATCCAACTTATAGCCTCACTGATTGAGTCAGATATTGTCAGTTTTCTCCAACAGGAGAATGACATCAATTCAGTATTACATTTCATCCAAAAGCAAATGGAGTAGTCATTATGTTAGTTATCAGAACAGTTTGTGGTAACGGTATTGGCAGTTCATTAATGGCTGCTAATAATGTCAAAAAAATATGTGATGAATTAGGTATCAAAGCTGACGTCGCCTCCGTTGATTTTGCCAATGCCGTAGGTGAAAAAGCCGATCTTTATGTCACGATCAAAGAATTGGCAAACCAATTTCCTGCGCACTGTAACGTTGCCATTATTCGCAGCTATGTGCATAAAGCGAAAATCGCTGAAGATATTACTGAAGCACTCACCAAAGTTGCTGCGACTCACTCTTAATCATTATTGAGGGAACGATCATGCAGGCTATTCTTAGTTTCTTATCGGAAATATTTAGTCAACCCGCATTTCTGATGGGGATTATCGCATTTGTCGGCTTAGTAGCGCTGCGATCCCCCGGAAATAAATTACTCACCGGTACCTTAAAGCCTATTTTAGGCTATTTGATGTTAAGCGCGGGTGCAGGGGTTATCGTTGCCAACCTGAACCCGCTTGGCGGCATTATCGAAGCCGGATTTAATATTCGCGGCGTTATCCCTAACAACGAGGCCATTGTTTCCGTCGCGCAGAAAGTGCTGGGTGTGGAAACC
The DNA here is from genome assembly GCF_014103785.1 of Klebsiella sp. RHBSTW-00215. Classification (NCBI taxonomy): domain Bacteria; kingdom Pseudomonadati; phylum Pseudomonadota; class Gammaproteobacteria; order Enterobacterales; family Enterobacteriaceae; genus Klebsiella; species Klebsiella sp. RHBSTW-00215. The sequence continues at coordinate 2,919,060 of NZ_JABXQS010000001.1, read as the reverse complement.
ATGAGTATTTTGCTGCTCGGGTTTATTTTCAACCTGGTGATTGCCCGTTTCACCAAGTACAAATATATCTTTCTGACCGGCCACCACTCTTTCTTCCTGGCCTGTCTGTTCTCGGCGGTGCTACAGGCGGCAGAATTCCGCGGCTGGATGCTGGTTCTGATCGGGGGATTCCTGCTGGGCTCATGGTCAGCCATTTCTCCAGCCATTGGTCAACGCTATACCAAGCAGGTCACCGAAGACGGCGGCATTGCGATGGGGCACTTCGGTTCCCTCGGCTATTACATCTCAGCCTGGATTGCGACCAAAACCGGCAACCCGGCCAATTCTTTCGCCGATACCGAAATATCAGAGAAATGGGGCTTTCTGCGCGATACTACGGTCACCACAGGCATCGTGATGTTCATCATCTACTTTGTGTGTAGCGCCGTCGCAGGCACAGAGTACCTGCGTACGATAACGGATCAGAACATGCTGATCTTCTCCATCCTGACCGGTCTGCAATTTGCCGTCGGCGTCGCCATCGTCTACAACGGCGTGCGGCTGATCCTCGGCGATCTGGTCCCGGCCTTCCAGGGGATCAGTCAGAAGCTGATACCGAACTCTATCCCGGCCGTTGATTGCGCGGTGTTCTTCACCTTTAGTCCAACCGCCGTGGTCGTGGGCTTCATCAGCTCGTTCATTGGCGGTCTGGTCGGTATGCTGTTCCTTGGCGCATTTGGTATGGCGCTGATTATTCCTGGCATGGTACCGCACTTCTTCTGCGGCGGGACTTCCGGAGTCTTTGCCGACAAACTTGGCGGCAAGCGCGGCTGCGTGATTGCCTCGTTCATCGGCGGGATATTCCTCGCTTTCCTCCCGGCGATGCTACTCCCGGCGCTGGGCAACCTTGGCTTTGAAAACAGCACATTTGCCGACTTCGATTTCGCCGTCTGGGGCATCATCATCGGGAATGCTTTCACCCAGTTTGGTCAGATAACTATCTATCTGATTTGCCTGGCGCTTATTGTTGCGCTGCTGGTGCCATTCTGCTTCCGTTCAGTTCGTGTAGTCGGTGACACGCTCAGCTATGAGGAGCTCACTGCGGATAAGAAAAATGAATAAGTGGTTTCATTTTTCCCTGCGGGAAGGGATTTCTTCCCGCAGCTGACAAAATAATCAGGAGTTGTTATGGCTATCTTGTCCATTGGATTTTCATGTTTTGATCAGTTCTTTTTTCTTAACGAGTGGCCGCAGGAGAATACCAAAAATTTCTGCCATGACTTTATCGAGAGCGGTGGCGGCCCGGCGGCAAATGCGGCGTGGCTGCTGGGACTATGGGGTGAAGATGTTTATTACATCGGTCATTTGAATAAAGATCTTTACGGTCAGCGCATTATCGATGAGTTTGCCGAAGCGGGCGTCGATACCAGCCATGTGGTCTTCTCCGATGAAATGATCACCCCGCTGGCGTCGGTACTGGTCAATCGCTTAACGGGCTCGCGGACGATTATTACCCGTAAAATGCAAACGCCACCTTCGCTGACTTATGACCAGAAGCTCAAGCTCGATGATTTGGCTGAACGGCTTATTGCGTCAGAAGAACCGGTAACGCTATTAGTTGATGGTCATGAAGCAGAAATTAGCGAGTATTTAATCAAAAAACTGCCCGCGGCGAAAGTGGTTATGGACGGCGGTTCATTACGCGACAGCAATATTAAATTAGCGGCCTGGACCGATTATTTTGTCGTCAGTGAACACTTTGCCCGAGACTATATGGGATATCGCGCCCTCAGTACCGAGGCTGAAATTAAAACAGCGCTTATCGAGTTAAATAAAATTTGCCGTGGCGAAGCATTTATTACCCTCGGAGAAAAAGGCTGTGCGTTCTTAAAGAACGGGATGCTGCAAATTGTCCCCACCTGGCTGTGTAATGCCGTGGATACCACCGGCGCAGGGGATGTATTCCATGGTGCATTTACCTACGGCGTCCATTATTCGTGGCATATCGATAATATTATTTTATTTGCCAGCCTGACTGCGGCTATCTCTATTGAGAAAAAAGGTGTACGTGAATCCATGCCGGATCTTGCGGTGGTTCATAACTCGTTAAATAGTTACGAAAGAAACTTAAAGCAATATTTTGGCGAATAATTGCTGTTAATTAAACTTCAGAGGTGATTATGTTAGTTTCGATGAAGGACATGCTTCAGCATGCCCTACGGGACGGTTATGCCGTAGGGCAATTCAATATCAATAATCTGGAATGGGTCGGTGCAGTATTAAGCACCGGGCAACAGCTACGCTCTCCCGTTATTTTGGGGGTTTCCGGCGGTACGGTTAAACATATGCTGGGATTAAAATGTATCCATGACATCGTGGTTAACGCGATGGATTATTTACATATTGATACTCCGGTAGCGCTGCACCTGGATCATGGGACCACTCGGGAAGCCTGCGAGGCGGCTATCGAAGCAGGATTCAGCTCCATTATGTTTGATGGTTCGCACCTGCCGTTTAACGAAAACCTGGCTATCACCCGCCACCTGGTCGAACTGGCGCACAGTAAAGGCGTTTCAGTTGAGGCAGAGTTGGGGACCATCGCCGGCAGCGAAGACGGGATCGTCAATTCCGAAGTAATATATGCTGACCCGCAGGAGTGCTATACCCTGGTCAAAGAGACCCAGGTTGATTGCCTGGCAGCGGCGCTGGGGTCAACCCACGGACTGTACAAAGGCAAAGCTAAACTGGGGTTTACGGAGATGAAGGCCATTTCCGAGCTGGTGAATGTTCCGCTGGTTCTGCACGGAGGTACGGGTATTGCCGATGAAGACATGCGTAAGGCAATCGCCTGCGGTACGGCCAAGATTAACGTCAATACCGAAAATATGTACGCCTGGTGTCAGGAAGTAAAAGCAATTTTTGCCGCCGATACCGGCCACGATGTCAACGACCCGCGCAAAGTGATCAATCAGGGGCTAAAACCGGTGCGAGAAATGATTGCACGCCGTATCGAGCTTTTTGGCTCGCAAAACCGCTATTAGAAAATTTTGGCTTTATAGACTGACGTCATCCCAGGGAGAAACCCGCCGCCGGACAACACCGGGGCGGGTTAATCGTGAACTAAAACGCAAAGCAAGAGCAGCCCAGCACGCCCCAGAATGCCTGCTCATCAGCAACCGGAATAGACGATTTGCGCGCAATATCATGCTGATGCCCATGAACTCCACAGCTGCCGCAGCACTGGTGCATCTGGACTATCGCGCCAATTTTCGACGCCGTCGGCGGCGCTGAACGGTAATGTCCCGGCACCTTCACTACCGGCGACCACTCAGGCAGCACGGGGATTGACGGTGGAGCCAGCGGCGAGAAGTGCCCGGCGGCGTAAACCACCTTACCGTCAACCACCGTCAGGACCGACTCAATTCCCTTAATTTCCTCTTCCGCGACGCTGAAGTAGTCTTTGGACAGCACCACCAGGTCAGCAAGCTGGCCCTGTTCAATTCGCCCTTTCTTACCCTGTTCGCTGGAGAACCACGCGCTTCCCGCGGCCCACAATTCCAGCGCCACGTCGCGCGGCAGGCGGTTGCTTTCGTCGTACATCGCCATCCCGCCAACCGTCCGCCCAGAAACCAGCCAGTACAGCGCGGTCCACGGGTTGTAGCTCGCCACGCGGGTGGCATCTGTGCCCAATCCTACCGGCACGTCCAGCTCAAGCATCTTCGCTACCGGCGGGGTATGTTTGACCGCATCTTTGCCGTAGCGGTCGACAAAATATTCGCCCTGGAAAGCCATCCGGTGCTGCACCGCAATACCGCCACCCAGCGCTTTCACGCGTTCGATATTGCGCTCGGTAATGGTTTCCGCGTGATCAAAGAACCAGTGCAGGCCGTTGAACGGAATATCGCGGTTGACCTTCTCGAAGACGTCGAGCATCCGGCTGATAGACTCATCATAGGTCGCGTGCAGGCGGAACGGCCAGCGGTGTTCGACAAGATGGCGCACCACCCTTTCCAGCTCGTCTTCCATCCCTTGCGGCAGATCCGGGCGCGGCTGGAGGAAGTCTTCAAAATCCGCCGCCGAGAAGACCAGCATCTCCCCGGCACCGTTAGCACGGTAAAAATCAGTCCCCTGCCCCGGCTTGAGCATGTCGGTCCAGCGCTCAAAGTCTTCCAGCTCCTGCTTTGGTCGCTGGGTAAACAGGTTATAGGCGATACGCACGGTCATCTGCTCTTTGGCGTGTAACTGCTCAATAATTTCATAATCTTCCGGGTAGTTCTGAAAACCGCCTCCGGCGTCGATAGCGCTGGTCAGCCCAAGGCGATTCAGTTCGCGCATAAACTGACGCGTTGAGTTGATCTGCAGCTCCAGCGGCAGCTTCGGCCCTTTCGCCAGCGTCGAATAGAGGATCATCGCATTGGGTTTGGCGATCAGCATCCCGGTCGGGTTACCCTTAGCGTCGCGAACGATCTCGCCGCCAGCAGGATCCGGGGTCTCTTTGGTATAGCCCACCGCCTTTAATGCTGCGCGGTTAAGCAGCGCGCGATCGTAGAGATGCAGAACGAATACCGGGGTATCCGGCGCGGCGTCGTTCAGCTCTTCGAGGGTTGGCATCCGCCGTTCGGCAAACTGGAATTCGCTCCAGCCCCCCACCACCCGCACCCACTGCGGCGACGGCGTACGGTCGGCCTGATCTTTAAGCATCCGCAGCGCGTCCGCCAGCGAAGGCACGCCCTCCCAGCGCAGTTCAAGATTGTAGTTCAGACCGCCGCGGATCAGGTGCAGGTGGGAGTCGTTAAGGCCGGGGATCACCGTATGGCCTTTGAGATCGATAATTTGCGTTCCTTCCGCGGCAAAGCTCATGATCCGATCGTGATTACCGGCGGCGAGAATTTTACCGTTGGCGATCGCCACCGCATCGGCAAGCGGGTTTTGGCGATCGAGAGTATGAACCCGACCGTGGGTCAGGATCAGTGTGGCAGTTTGCGACATAACGCTCTCCTTGAGGAGGCTGACTCAGTTTTTCTTTAACCAGCCAGCAAACAGACGGGTCACGATGGGCATCCAGAACCAGACCACCAGCGCGACCACACAGGCATCATTGATCAAATGCAGTAACAGACTTCCCTTCAGCGAGGGCAATAGCATTCCGGTTACCGTGGGCACCAGATTGGTACTGGGGAAAATCACCAGCAGGGTGATTAAAAATTGCTTCCAGCGCAGCGGCTGGCGCACGTTGGCAGTCGGTGGCGTAAACCAAAAGGCCGGTTCGGTGCGAACTTCGGTCCGGTCGCCTTCGCTCAGCAGTGGTGCGATTTCCGCCACCAGCTCGCGACGCGTTTCTGACTGCGTCCAGGCGTAAAGATGCTCAATGGTGTCAAAGCGAATGATAACGCTCCATAAATTCTGCCCGGCGGCCGGGCGAATCACGTTGGCGCCAAGATGTCCGGGAAACTCCGCCGCAATCGGCATAATTTTACCCAGCCACTCTTCATAACGTTGGCCATGTTCGGGGTCGAGTACATGACTGATAACCAGGGTCACCGATTTCTGCTGCGCCATTAAGAGTTCCTTGCTTCAGGGTAATGACGGGATTTACCCCGCCATCAGCCATAAATGACAATACACAAAATCATTCATGCTGCATCGAGGCGACAGGGTTGTACGTCCCCGGGAGCTGACATAAGTCAGTGACCGGGGCGGGCAAACGAAGCCAACAAAGAGGCAGCTTGAAGGATGAAGTGTATTTAAGCTTGACGCTCCGGCGCGCCATGCACCATGGTATACGCGTAATCCACGCCCATTCCGTAAGCGCCGCTGTGCTCACGCACCAGGTCCATCACTGCGTCATAGGTCTCTTTGCGTGACCAGTCGCGCTGATACTCAAGCAGCACCTGCTGCCAGGTCACCGGCACCGCACCGGCCTGAACCATACGATCAATTGAGCGTTCGTGGGCATCAACCGAGGTGCCGCCGGACGTATCGGTCACCACATAAACTTCATATCCTTCATCCAGCGCCATCAGCGCCGGAAAGGTCAGGCACACTTCGGTCCACAAAGCGGAGATAATCAATTTTTTACGCCCGGTCGCTTTTACCGCCGCCACAAAAGCCGCATCTTCCCAGGAGTTCATCGACGTGCGTTCAATGGGTTTCACATCAGGATGTACCGCCAGCAGTTCTGGCCAGATATAGCCGCTGAAGCTTTTAGTTTCTACTGAAGTATAAATCACCGGAACATTAAAAATTTTCCCAGCTTTGGCTAGAGCCACCGTATTATTTTTCAGCGTCTGGCGATCAATATTAGCCACGCCAAAAGACATTTGCGGCTGGTGGTCAATAAAAATGAGGGCAGAGTTAGAGGGATCGATCAGTTCACGAATAGACATAACATATCCTGTTAATCAATGAGTTAAAAAGATACTACAGTAGCCGTTGTGCTGTCTGGATCCTGACTGATAAAGCATGGTGAGTATAGTCAGTAATTTCTAACGAGTTATTAAAGTTTTTTTTCTAATTTATTTCTGAAGAAAAAGTTATGGCTATTAAATTATCTATCACAATATTAATGAATTTATGTTTATACCCGTCATACTTCAAGCTGCTTATGTGTTGGCTGCGCTCGCTCACCCCGGTCACATAGTCATCTATGCTCCCGGGGACTCACTCCCTTGCCGCCTTTAAGCAACTCGAATTATTTTGGGTATATCAAAATTTTACGCTTAACTGTTCTAAATTATTCACTGGAATTGAATATCAGCCTTCGGTAAAACATAGAGACTATTTTTTGTTGGAATTTGACTCATGCGTTTAAACCTTGATGTCCTGCTGATTCTCGACGCGCTGGACAGACATGGCTCTTTTGCCACCGCCGCCGAGTCACTCTTTAAGACCCCCGCCGCGCTGAGCTACATGATCCAAAAACTGGAGAACGATCTGAACATTACCTTGTTGGATCGCTCCGGACATCGGGCTAAATTTACCGATACTGGCAGAATGATGCTGGAGAAGGGGCGATTGTTGCTGAATGCTGCCAAAGATCTGGAAAAGCAGGCGGTTCAGCTCAGCGCCGGTTGGGAGCGGGATCTGGCCATCGCGTTGGATGACTCTTTCCCTTTTAATGCGCTGTTACCGCTGATCGACGAGTTCTACTCGCTGCATCCGCAAACCCGGCTTAACTTTACCCATCATACTCTCGCCGGTTCATGGGAAGAACTCACCCACAACGGAGCGGATATTATTCTCGGGGCGATTAATGAACCGCCAACGTCTGCCGAATGGTCGTGGAAAATGCTCGGCACAATGGACAATATTTTCGTCGTTGCGCCGGAGCATCCACTGGCGCAAACCACCCAACCGCTGACCAACAAACAGCTGAGCCTGCATCGCGCGGTGGTGATCAGCGACAGCGCACGCAACTGCCATCCACTTAACAGCAATCTGCTTGATGAACAGCCGCAAATTCGCGTCGATAGCTTCGCCAGCAAAGTGGAATTGTTACGCGCCGGGCTGGGCTGCGGCTTTTTACCGCGCCATATCGCCCGTCAGTGGCTGGAAAGCGGCGAGCTGGTGGAAAAGCCTGTCACGTCGTTTCGTGAGAAAGATATTACCTATATGGCCTGGCGTAGCGGGAATGACGGGCTGGCCCAGCGCTGGTGGCGTGAAGCCATTCTCCAGGACGAAAGACTGAGCCAGCTCTATCATTAACGGCTAAACCACACGTTGGCCGAGATAGCGGGTAGCGTCAGCACACCGTCGTGCAGCGCCCCGGCTCCCTCTTTCAACTGCCAGCTGTTAACATCAAGCAGCGGTGAATCCTCAATAACAACCTCGCAGGCTTCGCCGCGGTTAATCGCCACCAGCACCCGCTGCTGCTTATAGACACGCACGAACACTACCACGTTCTCTTCGGCATAAATCACCTGGCAGCCGCCGTAGCGCAGCGCCTGATTAGCCTTACGCAGCTTGCTCATACGCTTATACAAGCCGAGCAGACAGCCATCCTGCAATGCCGGATCCCACGGGAACGGCTTACGGCAGAACGGATCGTTATTGCCATCCACGCCGACTTCATCACCGTAATAAATGCACGGTACGCCTGGCCAGCTGAACAGCCATACCACCGCCAGCGGCAGACGCGCCACATCCTTGCCCAAAAGTGACTTAAAGCGGGCGGTATCGTGACTATCGAGCTGATTGAACATCCGCAACTGCTGCTGATGCGATAGCCCGGCACGATAGTTATCCATCCACGCCATGCAGGTTTGCGCATCGATTTTCTGCGGATCGTAGGAAATATCGGTATTAGCAAGAAAGCCCCACAACGGGAAGGTAAAACCGCGGTAGTTCATCGCCGAATCTTCAACGTCGGCCTGTAGCCACTGTCGCGCATCGCCGAAATGCTCACCAAACACAAAGGACTCCGGTTGCTCTTGCTTCGCCGCATGGGTGATGCCGGCAATATGGCGCAGGTTATTACGCGCCCCGCCGCCTTCGCCCAGCATATGCACCACGTCCAGCCGCCAGCCGTCCATGCTCCACGGCGCTTTCAGCCAGTGGCGCACCACACTATCTTCTCCGGCATAGATTTCATTGACCAGGGTCTCCGATCGATAATCCAGCCTCGGCAAGCTGGAATATCCCAGCCAATCATGGGCCACGCCCTCCGGAGAGAAGTTATACCAGTCGCGCCACGGCGAATCGGCATTATGGCAGGCACCACCGCTACCGCGCTGATGGCGATCAAACCAGGCGTGCGAATCACCGCTGTGGTTGAATACGCCATCAAGGATCAGACGCATTCCCTCTTTTTGCGTATTGTGGCGCAGGCGCAGCAGCGCCGCATCGCCGCCAAACTGCGGGTCAACGCGCCGGTAATCTTCGGTGTCGTATTTATGCACGCTGGGGGCAACAAAGACCGGGTTCAAATACAGAGCCGTGACGCCAAGCTGCTTCAGGTACGGCAGCTTTTCGCTGATACCATCCAGATCGCCGCCATAAAAGGTGGAGCCGCCCGCCTCGCCGGTGAGCGGTTCATCCCACTCTTTACGCACGATGTCGTGACCGGCTGCGTGATGATAGTAAACCTTGTCCTGTTCAGCCTCGCGCGACTGGCTGCGGGCAAAACGGTCGGGGAAAATCTGGTAAAACACCTGGTCGGCCACCCACTGCGGTCCGCTGTCCGGAACATCGACGGCAAACTGCTCCAGCCGCGCTGGTGGGAATCGATTAAAACCCTGCGGCGTGAACCAAAGCTGACGGTCGGCCCACAGCAGCTTGAAGCTATAGCGCCGACGCGGCTGCCCGTTGACGAGGTTGATTTCCCCGCGCCACGCTACCACGCCTGGATGCGGCTCCTGCCGCAGACGGTGCATCGGCAGCGAAAGCTCTTCGTTGTCCTCCTCCGCACGCAACGTCACCCGCGGCGGCAGATCGTCGCCGCTTAGCCATAATGTAATAAACAGTCGTTCCTGCTGTTCCTTAATAAACGGAGCAACCGGGAGGTGCCATGCCTTCAACATCGTTATTCCTCTCTTTGCAGAATGGGCACACCTTGCCACAGCGTACAGGCGTATGACTCATCATCGGCAGAATTATTGGGGGAGGATGGCGGGGGTGGAGGGATCTCTTGCCGGATAGCCTGAGCGTATCCGGCAAGGAGAGAACAAAATGGCTACGCCTTCGCCAGCTTACGGTCGCGACGAGTTTTAAACTGCCAGCCCACCAGCAGCAGGATAATCCACGCAAAACCGACGTACAGCGAGATGCGGGTATCCGGATGATAACCAATCAGACCAATAATAAAGACGAGGAATATCAGCCCAATAACCGTCGTCGTTACCCCGCCCGGCACCTTAAACTTCAGCGCCTGCGCCTCTTGCGGCGGCAGACGGCGGCGGAAGGCAATCTGCGACAGTAGGATCATAATCCACACCCACACCGTGGCGAAGGTGGCCAACGAGGCAATCACCAGGAAGACGTTCTCTGGCATGATGTAGTTAAGATAGACCGCAAACAGCAGCGCAATGGTCATCACCATTACCGTCACCCACGGCACCCCACGGCGCGACGTTTTGGCGAACATTTTCGGCGCGCTGCCCTGCTCCGCCATACCGTGCAGCATCCGCCCCACGCCAAAGACGTCAGAGTTAATCGCCGACAGTGAAGCGGTCAGCACCACAAAGTTCAGGATGCTGGCGGCAAAGGTGATACCCAAATGCTGGAAGGTTAAGACAAACGGGCTACCGTTCGTTCCAACCTGATTCCACGGGTAGATAGACATAATCACGAACAGCGTGCCGACGTAAAACACCAGGATACGCATCGGGACCGAGTTAATGGCCCGAGGAATAGATTTCTCCGGGTCTTCCGCTTCACCGGCGGTAATACCGATGATTTCAATCCCGCCGTAGGCGAACATCACCATCTGCAACGACATCACCATCCCCAGCCAGCCGTTGCTGAAGAAACCGCCGTTGCTCCATAGATTATGGATGCCGGTCGGCTGGCCGCCGTTACCAATACCCCAGATAATGATGCCGAAACCGGCCAGAATCATGATGATAATAGTGGCGACTTTGAAGAAGGAGAACCAGAACTCCAGCTCGCCGAAGACCTTCACGCTCATCAGGTTGACGGCGCAGATGATCAACACCACGCTGAGCACCCAAATCCAGTGCGGCACCGCCGGGAACCAGACGCCCATATAGATGCCGAAGGCTGTTACATCGGCGATGGCGACGATCAGGATTTCAAAACAGTAGGTCCAGCCAGTGATGTAACCCGCCAGCGGACCAAGGTAGTCCTGCGCGTAGCGTGAGAACGAGCTGGCGGCAGGGTTATGCACCGACATCTCGCCCAGCGCGCGCATGATAATATACGCCGCGACGCCGCCAATAATATAAGCCAGCAGGACGCTCGGCCCCGCCATTTTAATCGCGTCAGCCGAGCCATAGAAAAGCCCGGTACCGATTGCCGAACCAAGAGCCATAAAACGAATATGCCGGGTACTTAGCCCACGCTTAAGCTTGTTACTACTTTCCATCGTGTTCCATGCCGTTTGTCTCCCTCTGGCCTTTGCGGGGGCAAAGTTCAAAAGGAGCATATACCCTAAATAATTCGAGTTGCTTGAAGGCGGCAAGGGAGCGAATCCCCAGGAGCATAGATGACTATGTGACTGGGGGAGCGAGCGTAGCCAACGCACAAGCAACTTGAAGTATGACAGGTAGAACCAAAAAACAAAAAACCACGGGAAGTTAAACCCCGTGGTTAAGCACTTAAATTTTCGACGTCGTTTAGTGTGCGCCGGATGTCACCTGACGTCCTACGGCACGATCCCAAACAACCGCCAGAATCAGCATTACTGCGGTCGGCATCAGCCAGGCCAGCCCCTGTTCTGCCAGCGGCAGACGCGCGGTCCAGGATGGCATAAAGTCGGCAAACGGTGACGCTTTCACGCCATCAATAATACCAAACATCAGGCTGATAAACATGGCCGGGGCAATAACGCGGGACGAATTATGCCACCAACCGCGGGTAAAGCTTAATACAACCAGTGCGATACACGGCGGGTAGATTGCCGTCAGCACCGGAATTGAAATCTGAATCAGGTGGCTCAGCCCCAGATTGGAGACCGCCATCGAGAACAGGCCGAGGATAAACACCAGCGTGCGATAAGAGAACGGCAGGTACTGGGCGAAAAACTCCGCGCAGGCGCAGGTCAGGCCCACCGCCGTAACCAGACAGGCGATAAAGATCAGCGCCGCCAGCAGGAAACTTCCCGCGCCGCCGAAGGTATGCTGTACGTAAGCGTGCAGAATCGCCGCGCCGTTGGCGGATTGCTCGACCAGCGTGCCGCTATCGGAACCGAGGCGGAACAGCGCCAGATACAACAGCGTCAGGCCAACACCAGCCATCAGGCCAGCCCAGACGGTGTAGCGGGTCAACAGACGGGCTTCAGTCACGCCACGGGAACGCGCAGCGTTGACAATCACGATACCAAAGACCATCGCCCCGAGGGTATCCATGGTCAGGTAACCGTTAACGAAGCCGTTAGAAAACGGTGCAGTGCGATAGGCTTCCATCGCGTGACTCAGCGGGCCGGCTGGCCAGACAATCGCCGCAACGGAGAGAATAACCAGCGCAATGATTTTCAGCGGCGCGAGGAAATTCCCCACCGTATCCAGCAGTTTGCCCGGATAGAGCGAAACGAGGATCACCAGTGCAAAATAGATAACGCTGTAAATCAGCAGCGGCAGCGGGCCATCACCGGTCAGCGGGGCAATCCCCACTTCAAAGGAGACGGTGGCGGTACGCGGAGTAGCGAACAGCGGCCCCACAGCCAGATAGCAAACTACGGCCAGCAGGATACCGGCGACTTTACCAATCGGCGTGCTCAGGCTTTCTACGCCGCCGCCGACTTTCGCCAATGCCACGACCGTTAGCACCGGTAAACCCACGGCGGTAATCAGAAAGCCAATAGCCGCGGTCCAGACGTGTTCACCAGCCTGTAAGCCAACCATCGGAGGGAAGATAATATTGCCTGCGCCGACGAACAGCGCGAAGGTCATAAAGCCCAACGCAACGATGTCGCGAGATTTTAACTGATGGGTCATAAATTCATTACTGCCTGTGGATGTGGTGTTGTAAAAACGGATAAATACCGCGCCTTCCCTTAGGGGATGATACAGCGGCCATTGTCAGTAAACTCAGCGGGATATGCTCCCAAAGCGGCGTGGAAAAGAATTGTTTTTTGAATTACCACGCAAAAACAGTCTGTCTGCGACCGTAGGGGGGCAATTTAAACGCTTATAACGTTTTAAAGCAAGGAGGGATCGTAAAAGCAGATGATTATGCTAACTCTATTTTCATAGCCAGAATGATTGACCTGACTGATGGAAAACATGTGGCTTATCATGCGAACAAAAAAGCAGCAAACGTTCGTTAATTACGCAAAACGAAATTGACTGCAAATGAAAATGACCAGCCGAAGCTGGTCATTGGCAACTAATGCTGACAGGACAGGAACTAGGGCTCATTTTTGGCAATTAAACGTTCCGGCAGCAAGAAGCTAAAACGCGTCCCTTTGCCCAGCGTGCTTTCAATTTCAAGACGACTGTCGTGATGACTGATCGCGTGTTTAACAATCGCCAGCCCCAAACCGCTGCCGCCGGTTTGCCGCGATCGTGCCTTATCAACACGGTAGAAACGTTCGGTCAGGCGCGGAATATGCTCCGGAGAAATTCCCGGCCCGTTATCCTCGACGCTAAACAACGCGCCGTGAGATGCCCGCTTCCAGCTCACGGTGATTTCCGTTCCCGCCGGAGTATGATTGACCGCGTTATACACCAGGTTGGAAATCGCGCTACGCAGTTGTTCTTCATTCCCCAACACTTTCAGCGACTCATCGACGGAAAAATGCAGAACATGCTTCTGCTGACTCAGGGTTTGCGCCTCGCGCTCCACCACCCGCAGCATCATTGGCACATCGATTCTATCGTTCATCGCCAGTACCGGCGCGGCCTCTATTCGTGACAGCGTCAGCAGTTGTTTAACCAGGCCTTCCATACGCTGGGTTTGCTCGCGCATGGTGTGTAACGCTTTCTCGCGCGTGCCCCCTTCCAGTATCTGCTCCTGCATCATCTCCAGATACCCCTGCAACACCGTCAGCGGGGTTCGCAGCTCGTGGCTGACGTTGGCAAAGAAGTTACGCCGCGCTCCTTCGAGCTGATGCATCTGCGTAACATCACGCGCCACCATCAGCAGCTGTTTGTCGCTGTAGGGCATCACGCGAATTTCCAGATGCCTGGCATTATTCAACACCAGATTCAAAGGCTTCGAGAAATCACGATATTTCAGGTAGTTGGCAAATTCCGGGTAGCGCAGCAGGTTAAGGATGTTCTGTCCGTTATCGTCCGGCCAGCGCAGATTAAGCGTCTGCTGGGCCAGGCCATTACACCAGAACATCACGCCCTCTTCGGTAGTTAAAACCACCGCATCAGGGAGAGATTCTGCGCCGCTGCGAAAACGCTTTATGAGACTACCCAGCTCGCGGCGGCGCTTTTTATTACGCATCTGCATCTGATGCAGGCCGTACAACAGCGGTTCCCAACTGCCGCTGCCCGGCGGTGGCGTCATGCTGCGGTCAACCCACAGCCACCACGACAGACGCATAAGATTCCAGAAATGCCAAATAAGAAGACCCGTCACCGCCGCCAGCAAAAACCACGGCAGGTGACCAAAAATCGCCCCGAGGATCAGGGCCGGGATACAACACAAGAAAAGCTCAAGCGCCAGCCTTTTCCATGACAGCCGTTCCAGCACGGTTCACACTCCTGTCGAGATTCAGAAACGGGCGGAGAAACGATATCCCGTGCCGCGAACCGTTTGTACCATCCGGTCATGGCCGCTATGTTCCAGCGCTTTACGCAGGCGGCGAATATGTACATCCACCGTTCTGTCTTCTACATATACGTTAGTTCCCCAAACGTGGTTGAGCAGCTGTTCGCGGCTATAAACACGCTCCGGGTGGGTCATAAAGAAGTGTAATAATTTAAACTCGGTCGGCCCCATATCCAGCGGGTTTTCACCAGTCATGACGCGATGTGAAGAAGGGTCGAGGCTCAGCCCCTGCATTTCAATCACCTCTTCCACCGCCATCGGCGAAATGCGCCGCATCACGGCTTTAATTCGCGCCACCAGCTCTTTCGGAGAGAATGGCTTGGTGATGTAATCATCCGCGCCGGTTTCCAGGCCGCGAACGCGATCTTCCTCTTCACCACGGGCGGTCAACATCACCACCGGAATCTCGCGGGTCATCGCTTCGCGCTTGAGCTGTTTAATAAACTGTAAACCTGAACCACCCGGTAGCATCCAGTCGAGCAGGATCAAATCAGGCCAGGGTTCATTGAGTTGATTGACCGCGCTGTCAAAATCTTCCGCCTCGATGGGCTGAAAGCCGTTTTGCTCCAGAACAAAGCAGACCATTTCGCGGATTGGAGCTTCATCTTCAACGACCAGAATTCTTCTCGCCATTATTTACCCTGTATTTTTTAGCCATCAGTATAGAAGTGCGCGGCCATTATGCGTCAGATTTATGACAGATTTATGAAAAAAATGACGGGCAGATGAACAAGGGATTTTGAATTGTGACACGGACTTAACTCACTGAAGACCAGTGCTATAATGCCGCTTACGCTTTTTTCGCTACGGGACCACTATGCGCATCCTTCACACTTCTGACTGGCACCTTGGGCAAAATTTTTACAGCAAAAGCCGCGCCGCTGAGCATCAGGCGTTTCTCGACTGGCTGCTGACCAGCGCCCAGGAGCATGAAGTTGATGCCATTATTGTCGCGGGCGATATTTTTGATACCGGCTCCCCGCCGAGCTACGCGCGTGAGCTGTATAACCGGTTTGTCGTTCAGCTACAGCAGACCGGCTGCCAACTGGTGGTACTGGCGGGAAACCACGATTCGGTGGCGACCCTCAATGAATCGCGGGATATTCTCGCCTTCCTGAAAACCACGGTAGTCGCCAATGCCGGTCACGCTCCTTTTATTCTGCCCTTGCGTGATGGTTCAGCGGGGGCGATTTTTTGCCCTGTGCCGTTCCTGCGCCCGCGCGAGCTAGTGACCAGCCAGGCAGGTCACTCCAGCGGTGAAAAGCAGAAGCAGCTCCTCACCGCCATCAGCGACTACTACCAGCAGCAGTATCAGCAGGCCTGCGAACTGCGCGGCGACCAGCCGCTGCCGATTATCGCCAGCGGTCATTTGACCACTGTCGGCGCCAGCAAAAGCGACGCGGTTCGCGAAATCTATATCGGCACCCTCGATGCCTTTCCGGCAAGCCACTTTCCCCCTGCCGATTACATCGCGCTTGGCCATATTCACCGGGCGCAAGTGGTGGGAGGCTGCGAGCATATTCGCTACAGCGGATCGCCCATCCCGCTGAGCTTTGACGAAACCGGGAAAAACAAAAGCGTCAACCTGGTGACCTTCACCAACGGATGCCTAACAGACGTCACGCCGCTCATCGTCCCCATTACCCAGCCGCTGGCGGTATTAAAGGGTGATTTCGCCAGCATCAGCGAGCAGTTGAATCAGTGGCAAGATAATAGCCAGCAGCCCGCCGTCTGGCTGGATATTGAGATCACCAGCGACGAGTATTTGCATGATATTCAACGCAAAATTCAGGCACAGACCGAAACGCTACCGGTAGAAGTGCTGCTGGTGCGCCGCAGTCGCGCCCAGCGCGAGCGCATTCTGGCGGGCGAGCGCCGGGAAACGCTCAGCGAACTGCAGGTCGAAGATGTGTTTGCCCGTCGCCTGGCGCTGGAAACCCTGGAAGAGTCGCAGCAACTGCGCCTGGAGCAGCTGTTTAACGAGACGCTGCATAGCCTGAACGATGAGGATCGTCTGTGAAAATCCTGAGCTTACGTCTGAAAAACCTCAACTCGCTAAAAGGCGAATGGAAAATCGATTTCACCGCCGAGCCGTTCGCCAGCAACGGGCTGTTTGCCATTACCGGGCCGACCGGTGCCGGAAAAACCACCCTGCTCGACGCCATCTGTCTCGCGCTGTATCACGAAACCCCGCGTCTGAGCAGCGTGTCACAATCACAAAATGATCTGATGACCCGCGACACCGCCGAATGTCTGGCAGAAGTGGAGTTCGAGGTCAAAGGCATCGCCTACCGCGCCTTCTGGAGCCAGAACCGGGCGAGAAACCAGCCGGATGGTAATCTACAGGCCCCGCGCGTCGAGCTGGCGCGCTGCGACGACGGCAAAATCCTCGCCGATAAAGTTAAAGATAAGCTGGAAATGACCGCCACCCTCACCGGGCTGGATTATGGTCGCTTCACCCGCTCAATGCTGCTGTCGCAGGGGCAGTTCGCCGCCTTCCTCAACGCCAAACCCAAAGAGCGCGCCGAGCTGCTGGAAGAGCTAACCGGTACCGAAATTTACGGCCAGATTTCAGCACAGGTCTTTGAAAAGCATAAGCTTGCCCGCATTGAGCTGGAAAAACTTCAGGCCCAGGCTTCCGGCGTCCTGCTGCTGAGTGACGAGCAGCAGCAGGTTCTCCAGCAAAGTTTGCAAGTACTTACTGATGAAGAAAAACAGCAGGTTAGCGAGCAAACCTGCCTGCAAAACGCCCGCCAATGGCTGATGCGTCGTGAAGAGCTGACGGCAGAAAATCTGAAGGCCCAGGCCATGCTGCGCGAGGCGCAGTCTGCGCTCGAACAGGCGCAGCCGCAGCTGACCGCACTGCGCAATGCGCAGCCCGCCGAACACTTGCGCCCGCATTGGACGCGCCAGCAGGAACAAGCTGCCGCGCTGGCGCAAACCCGCCACCAGAGAGAAGAAGTAAATACTCGCTTACATGAACGGCTACGGCTGCGGGCAGGCATTCGCCTCGCCGCCCAGCAGCAGTCCGAACGCCTGCGCGCCCACCAGCACACGCTATCCGCATGGCTAAAAGAGCACGACCGCTATCAGCAGTGGGGAAATGCGCTGGCGGGCTGGCGGGCAGCGTTTCAACAGCAGGCCCGCGATGCGCAGCAGCAATCCACCCTGCAACAGCGCCTGACGGAAACGACCCGCAGGCTGGCTGAACTCCCTTGTGCCACGCTAACGCTGGATGCCGAACAAGTGGCCCTCGAGTTGACGCAGCACACAAAGGCCCGGCCTCTGCGTCAGCAGCTTTCTTCTCTCTATAGCCAGCTACAACCGCTCAGCCAACGGTTATTACAGCTAAATGCCACCGAACAGGCCAGCAAACAGGAACAGGAAAAGCTGGAAGCGACTCTGGCCCAGCGCAGACAGGCCTATAAAGAGAAGAACCAGCAGTTCAGCGATGTGAAAGCCCTATGTGAAATGGAGGCGCGGATTGCCGGACTTGAGGCCGATCGTGCCCGTCTCCAGCCCGGCTCGCCGTGCCCGCTCTGCGGTTCCGAACAGCATCCGGCTATCGCCGAGTATCAGGCGCTGGTTCCCGGCGTAAACCAAGCGCGTCGTGATGCGCTAGAGCGTGAAGTTAAACAGTTAGCAGAGGCCGGGGCACAGCTTCGCGGCGAGCTGGATGCGCTGCTTAAACAGCAGCAAAGAGAGACCGCCGAGAAAGCATCCCTTCTCCAACAGGAGCAAGCGCTCACATCACAATGGCAGGAGACGATCACCGGATTAAATATCGACCTGAAGCCAAAGGATGATATTCCCGGCTGGCTGGATGCGCAGCAAGAGCATGAACAGCGGCTATATCAACACCAACAACGCTTGAACTGGCAGGCCCAGCAGCAGGAGTGCCAGCAGCAGCTGCAACAGCTTCAGCAAGAACAAGAGCAGCGCAGCGTCGCACTGGCGGCTGAGCTGAGCGCGTTTGCTCTGAGCTTACCCGCCCCGGACCAGGCTACGAACTGGTTAGCGCTGCGGGAAGAAGAGACCCGCAGCTGGCAAAACAAACAGAACGAAGCCACTGCTCTTCAGGAGCAGCTCCAGCAGTTGACGCCGCTACTGGAAGCGCTACCGGAAACCGAGCAACAGGCCGAGCCCGCGCCGCTGGAAGGCTGGCGTCAGGTGCACGACGACTGCCTGGCGCTTCAGAGCCAGTGGCAAACGCTGGGGCAGCAGGAAAATCAGCAGCAAACTCAGCTAACTGAGACCGAAAAACAGTTCAGCGCCGCGCTGGCCGCCAGTCCGTTCGCCGACCAGCAGGCATTCCTTGCCGCACTGCTGGATGAAGAGACGCGCCAGCGCCTCGAACGGTTGAAGCAGACGCTGGAGAGCACGCTACAGCAGAATCAGGCGCTGGCGCTACGGGCCCGCGAAACGCTGGATAGCCACAGTCAGCAACCGCCAGCAGAAACGGACATCAGCCAGCCGCTTGAGCAAGTACAGGAAAAACTTCAGCAACTGGCGTCGCTACTGCGCGAGAACAGTGCCCGTCAGGGCGAGATTCGCCAACAGCTGAAGCAGAATAGCGAAAACCAGCAGCGTCAGCAGGCGCTGCGTCAGGAGATGGAACGCGCGGCTCAGGAAGTGGAGGACTGGGCGTGGCTGAACTCGCTTATCGGCTCCAAAGAGGGCGATAAATTCCGTAAATTCGCCCAGGGGCTGACGCTGGATAATCTGGTGTGGCTGGCCAACCATCAGCTCAACCGCCTGCATGGTCGCTATCTGTTGCAACGTAAAGCCAGTGAGGCGCTGGAGCTGGAAGTGGTCGATACCTGGCAGGCGGACGCGGTGCGCGACACGCGGACCCTTTCCGGTGGCGAGAGCTTCCTCGTTAGCCTCGCGCTGGCGCTGGCGCTGTCCGACCTGGTGAGCCACAAAACGCGGATTGATTCGCTATTTCTTGATGAGGGATTCGGTACTCTGGATAGCGAAACCCTTGATACCGCGCTGGATGCGCTGGATGCGCTTAACGCCAGCGGCAAGGTCATCGGCGTGATTAGCCACGTCGAGGCGATGAAAGAGCGCATCCCGGTACAAATTAAAGTTAAAAAAATCAACGGGCTGGGCTATAGCCGCCTGGATAAAACCTTCGCCGTCGAGTAGTTCTCCCCCATCAATATCCTCATAAAAGGCCCCTTCCTTCGGGGAGAGGCCGCATTTTGCCGTTCGGCGCATTACATACAACCATTCCATTCACGATTAATCTTGATACTGCACGAACTTGCATGATAGTTTATCTTAAAACTCAATTATGACTGTTAATCATGCATTCCGTGCAAATTCATGCATAAACAGTTTTGACTGACGGAAAGTGCCACAGGAAAGGAAACCTTCAACAGCACTCCCTTTCACGCATCAAGAAGGTCTTAAACATGAAAAGCTCTCTTATTTTGATCGCCGGCCCGGTACGCAGCGGCACCAATAATCGTCCGGAATTAATCGACGCTAACCTGAACAACATGGCGCAGGTTGCGCTAAGCGTTTACCAAAAAGGTCATATCCCCGTGGTCGGCGAATGGTTAGCTTTACCTGTTGCCAAAGCGGCAGGTTCAAAGGAGATTGGCGATGCGATTAGCGAGGAGTATCTCTATCCCGTCGCGCACCGTTTGATTAGCCGTTGTAACGCTATTTTGCGGATGCCGGGCGAATCCAAAGGGGCAGATCTGGATATTCAGGAAGGAGAAAAACTGGGGCTTACGATTTACTATGCTCTGGAAGAGATCCCGGACCTGTAAGCAACCAACATCCGTTGCGCAGCACCGACCGCGCAACGGGCTCATTATTTACAGCGGCCACAACCAGGCCGCGCCGCGCACGCCGCTGGAATCACCGTGCATCGCCTGGCGAATCGGCGTCTCGCACTCGCCACCGAAGACCCAGAGTTTCAGCAGATTCGGTAGCGTTTGATACAACCGCTCGATATTGCTCATCCCCCCGCCCAGCACAATGACGTCCGGGTCGAGAATATTCACCACGTGAGCCAACGACTTCGCCAGCCGCATTTCATAGCGGCTCAGCGCCAGTTCAGCCAGCGGATCATGCTCATCGACGCGCAGCATAATCTCGCGGCCTTTCAGCGGATTACCGCTCAGCCGCTGATAATCGGTAGCAAAACCGGTGCCGGAAATAAAGGTTTCGATACAGCCCTGCTTGCCGCAGTAGCACGGCACTTGCGCGCGATAGCGCAATTCGTCTTCATCCATCCACGGCAGCGGATTGTGCCCCCACTCGCCAGCCGTACCGTTACCACCAATATGGGCACGCCCATTTAGCGCCACGCCGGAACCGCAGCCGGTACCGATAATCACCGCAAATACCGTTTGCGCTCCGGCCGCCGCGCCGTCTACGGCTTCCGATACCGCCAGGCAGTTGGCATCATTTGCCAGACGCACTTCGCGATTCAGGCGCTGACTGAGATCTTTATCAAACGGCTGGCCGTTGAGCCAGGTCGAGTTGGCATTTTTGACCACGCCGGTATAGGGCGAAATCGAGCCGGGGATCCCCATACCAACCGTGCCGCGCTGCCCCGTAGCCCGCTCAGCCATCTCTACCAGCGAGGCAATTGTCTCTATCGTCTGATGATAATCATCCCTTGGCGTAGGCAGGCGATGGCGAAATAGTTGCTCTCCCCGGTCGCTCAACGCGATAACTTCCGTTTTGGTCCCGCCTAAATCAATCCCAATGCGCACTGTAAATTCCTCTCCCCGATTAACAATGCAAGCATAGCGACAATTCGCTATCATGCCCGCTGGATTTAACGACAAAGCCGTGGAAATTATCATGCTGTGGTTCAAAAATTTAATGGTTTATCGTCTCAGCCGCGACATTTCCTTACGTGCCGAGGAGATGGAAAAACAGCTGGCCGAGCTGACATTTACCCCGTGTGGCAGCCAGGATATGGCCAAAACTGGTTGGGTTTCGCCGATGGGATCGCACAGCGATGCGCTGACGCATACGGCAAATGGCCAGATAGTTATCTGCGCACGTAAAGAAGAAAAGATCCTGCCGTCGCCGGTGATCAAACAGGCGCTGGAAGCGAAGATCTTTAAGCTGGAAGCCGAGCAGGGCCGCAAGCTAAAGAAAACCGAGAAAGACTCACTGAAAGACGAAGTGCTGCACTCTCTGCTGCCGCGCGCTTTCAGCCGTTTCAGCCAGACCATGATGTGGATCGATACTGTCAACGGGTTGATCATGGTGGACTGCGCCAGCGCCAAAAAAGCGGAAGATACGCTGGCGCTGCTGCGTAAAACCCTGGGCTCACTGCCGGTCGTCCCGCTGGCGCTGGAAAACCCGATCGAGCTGACGCTCACCGAGTGGGTTCGTTCCGGTACCGTGGCTCAGGGCTTCCAGTTGCTGGATGAAGCCGAGCTGAAAGCAATGCTGGAAGATGGTGGCGTGATCCGCGCGAAGAAACAGGATCTGGTCAGCGACGAAATTGCCGTGCACATTGAAGCCGGTAAAGTAGTCACCAAGCTGGCTCTCGACTGGCAGCAGCGTATTCAGTTCCTGATGTGCGATGATGGTTCGATTAAACGCCTGAAGTTCTGTGATGAGTTGCGCGATCAGAATGAAGATATCGACCGGGAAGATTTCGCTCAGCGCTTTGATGCGGACTTTATTCTGATGACCGGCGAACTGGCCGCACTCATTCAGAATCTGGTGGAAGGATTAGGCGGCGAAGCGCAGCGTTAATCTCACTCATTCCTTCCTGCCTGAGCAGGAAGGATATTTGTCTTACAGATAGCGGCACAGATAGGAAGTTGGTTCAGCCACCTGCAGATTAAACTCGCTATTCCCCGGAACGTTGAATACTTCACCGGCGGCATACACTTTCCACTCGGTCTCACCCGGCAGAAGCACGTTCAGCGCACCGCTAACCACGGTCATCTCTTCGGGCTGCGCGGTGCCAAAGGTATATTCCCCTTCCGCCATCACGCCCACGCTCGCACGACCGGTACTGCTGCTGGTGAAGCCAATAGATTTTACTTTTCCGTCAAAGTATTCATTGCTTTGAAGCATAAACTCGCCCTTATGATCTGGTGTTGAAGGCACAATATAGGGGGCGCTCCTTGCCCCTGTCACGTAAAATTAACGCGTTACATCAGGTTAAACTAATAGTTCTGCCGCCAGTCGGGAAACCAGCACATTTGACAACAGAACCGGAATATCCAGCGCTTTTTGTAACACGTCACGATGCTGCTGGTGGTAGCACAGACAATCCAGCATCAGTACATCAGCCCCTTGCGCTATCAACTCCCTGGCCGCGGCCAGTAAATCATCTTTGCTACCGCTAACAGGATTGGAGATGGCATACAGCGGTGTATTTTCTAACACCTGCCATTTCTCCTGCTGTAGCGGCAAAATCTCTTCAACCGGAACAATCACCCCAACCTGGTGACCGTCAACAATGGATGCCACCAGCGGCGGGATGATCCTTTGCGGTTCGAGCAGGATCGCATTATTCGCCGCAAAGCCGCGAAAAGGATGGGTACTCATCAGTAAAATAAGATCGTAATTTTGTTTGTCGAGCATCGCGATAGCACTACGCAAATCCCGCTCTACCTTTTGCCGAGAGACCTGCGCAATTTGATTATCGCTCAGCAAGGTCAGTAACGCCTCTTCGCCGGATTCCACGGCATACTCCTGCATAACCTCTTCACGCGCCATTTTGCCAAGCAGGCTAATGTGGGTGATTTGATCTTCCCTGATATGCTCGGTTAAAAGCGGCAACATCTCCGCCACCGGTACTACCCCAATGGTCAAAATAGCCATCGATGCACTACTCATATCATGTACCTTTTCAGTACCGCTGTTTAAAAACAGGCTTCTATTAACAACATCTGCCCCATGGTGACTAAAAATCAACCGTCGAGAAGCGTAGCAGGTTAACGCCGCTATGGAATGTAAAGATTCCAGAAGCGTTAGAAACGCTCCTGAAAATCCGTAACTTAGGTAATCATTAGTACTGTTAATAGATTAAAAATGTGATAGATGCCCGGTAACGGTTCTTTTCAGAGTGAGTCCCGGACATTAATAGGGAAATTATGATTTGTCAGGATCTTCGTAGCGCTGTTTTGCATCTCGCGCTTCTTGTTCTGAGGGATGTTCGCTGATAAGCGAATTGGGCGTGGGATGATCAGCGCGTAGTTCATACCATGTCACCGATTGACCTTCCGGCCCTTTTTCAACAGCAACGATACGCGCTTCTCTTGGATATGGAGGTCTGGTCGGCATAACGCTTCCTTTTTCTACTTTAAGAATTTTAAAGTATAGGCGCTGCCGATCCGTTTACCGTAAGCAAAATCTTAACTGCTGTAGGTCGCCCCGCAAACCGTCGCCATAATCTGCTCAACCACTTCATCCGGCGATACGGTGGCATTAATAATATGATGCGCGGCAGCACGATACAGCGCTTCTCTCTGCGCCAACACCTCACCCACTTCATCGCGAATGGGTTTCCCGGTCAGCGTCGGACGCTGCTCAGCTTTCGGATAGGCTTCGAGGCGGTCAATCAGCGCAGAAACCGAGGCTTCCAGATAAATCACTACGCCGTTCTCGCGCATAAACTGACGATTGTATTCACTAAGAATAATGCCGCCACCGGTGGCGATAATCGTCGCCGGCTGCGCGACTCTTTCCAGAGCCTGAGTTTCCAGCGCGCGAAAACGTTCCCAGCCTTCCTGCTCGACGATAGCCGCGACCGTGCGCTGCTCATGTTCCTGCAGCTCATGGTCCGTGTCAGCGAACTGGAAACTGCGAACTTGCGCCAGCGCGTGACCGATGGTTGTTTTACCGCAGCCGCGAGGCCCGACAAGAAAAATTAGCTGTGCCATTACCGAAGACCCCTTGGTTCCGCGTTTTGCGGATATAAAGAAAGCGAAAAGAGAAACAATGGTACCGCAAACTCACTCAATGACATCCGTAAAATAAACGTTACACACCATCTACAAACCCTTTCACCTTAGTATTTGAAAGGACTTTACATGTAAACTTATCATTGCATTTGGTGTTATGCCAGCTTTACTTTCCCGCAAAAGTTATTTTTTGTTCGCAGTCTGGCGTAAACAGTAACACATTTCTGCATAGCTTTACGCGGCAACATATTTACAACATGGGTCGTTCAGAGAGACTCTGACGCTCATTAATTAGTATGACTGAGGAATGTATTATGCAATCTGAAGAGCAACGCCTTATTGATGGACTGTTTTCCCGGCTGAAAGAGGCCGAGACCCGCAGCGCATCCCGCGATGCCAGCGCTGAAGAGCGGATTGCCCAGCACGTCAGCGAGCAGCCTTCCGCCCCCTACTATATGGCGCAAACTATCCTGATTCAGGAGGCGGCTATCAAACAGCTCAACGATCGCATTCAGGCGCTGGAAAGTCAGGTGACGCAGCTTCAGGCGGCGAAACCAAGCAGCGGCGGATTTCTCTCTGGACTGTTTGGTGGCGGCCAGTCTCGCGGCTCCGACCCGATTCCTGGCGCAGAGCAATACGGCCGGCCGCAGGCTAACGCGCAGCCGCAGTACGCCCAGCAGGCGCAAAACTATGCTCCGCAGGCGGCAGCACGCAGCGGCGGGGGATTTATGGCAGGCGCGCTGCAAACGGCGGCAGGCGTTGCTGGCGGTGTGGTGCTCGGGAATATGCTGACGAATATGTTCAGCGGTTCGCACCCACAGGAGATCGTCAATATTATTGAAGACAAACCGCAGCCGGACCTTAGCCAGGCACAGGACACCAGCGCGGCAGACGATACCTTCCGCCAGGATGATGGACAGTTCCTTGCCGATAACAGTGCTTATAATTCCGATTTCGACGCCGGTTTTGGCGACGATAGCGATTTCGGCAGCGACGACGATAGCTGGGTTTAATTCTGCTGTCGTTTGACCTCTAACAGCCATTTCTCCAGCGCGGCGGCAAACTGTTGTCGGTCGCGCTGGGATAAACTATCCGGGCCGCCGGTCTGCACGCCGCTGGCCCGCATCGTTTCCATAAAGTCGCGCATCGTCAGACGCTCGCGAATAGTTGCCTCGCTATAACGCTCACCGCGCGGATTCAGCGCCGCGCCGCCCTTTTCCAGAACTTCAGCTGCCAGCGGGATATCTGCCGTAATAACCAGATCTCCCGGCTCGCATAAGCGCACGATTTCGTTATCCGCTACGTCAAACCCCTGGGCCACGCGCAGGGTGCGGATGAAACGCGACGGTGGAACGCGCAGCGGCTGATTAGCCACCAGCGTCATTGAGATTTGCGCGCGCTCGGCGGCACGGAACAAAATATCTTTAATCACATTCGGACACGCGTCCGCATCAACCCAAATAGCCATTGCGGCTCCTGTCGACGAAAAAGAGAAACCGTATTGTTACCTGCTTTTGCCTTTCGTGAAAGCGACAAGTTGACGGCTCCCCGCCGTAAACGGCGAAGTCCCTGGAGGGCTATTTGATGATAAGCTAGAGAGCTAATGACAAAACAAAGGGGATTGGTGATGGAGAAGAAAATCGGCTTTATCGGTTGCGGCAATATGGGCAAGGCCATCCTGGGCGGCCTGATCGCCAGCGGACAGGTTCAGCCGGGGCAAATCTGGGTCTACACCCCGTCGCCGGACAAAGTCGCGGCCCTGCACGACCAGTACGGCATTAATGCAGCACAAAGCGCGCAGGAAGTCGCCCAGGTGGCGGATATCGTTTTCGGCGCCGTAAAGCCGGGAGTGATGGTCAAAGTGCTCAGCGACGTGGCCTCCAGCCTGAATAAAGACTCGCTGGTCGTTTCCATTGCCGCGGGCGTAACGCTCGACCAGCTGGCACGCGCGCTGGGCCATGACCGCAAAATAGTTCGCGCCATGCCCAACACGCCGTCTCTGGTCAATGCAGGCATGACCTCGGTCACTCCAAACGCGCTGGTCAGCCCCGAAGAAACAGCCGAAATCCTGACTATCTTCCGCTGTTTTGGCCAGGCAGAGCTGATCGCCGAGCAGATGATTCACCCGGTAGTTGGCGTCAGCGGCTCCGCCCCAGCCTACGTCTTTATGTTTATCGAAGCGATGGCCGATGCTGCGGTGCTCGGTGGAATGCCGCGCGCTCAGGCTTACAAATTTGCGGCACAGGCGGTGATGGGTTCCGCCAAAATGGTGCTCGAAAGTGGGGAGCATCCGGGTACGCTGAAGGATATGGTTTGCTCGCCTGGCGGCACCACAATCGAAGCCGTGCGCGTGCTGGAAGAGAAAGGCTTCCGCTCCGCCGTTATCGAAGCAATGGTCAAATGCATGGAGAAATCAGAAAAGCTAAGCCGCTCCTGATTTAAATGCCGAATTGCGGGTGAGGTTTCCCTCACCCGCTTATTTCTTACACCTGTTTTTTCAGGCAGGCGCTCATAAATTTGCTGCGATCGTCCCCTTTCAGAGACTGCTGGGTCGCCTGAGCGTTGCACTCACGCATTTTTTGCTGCTGAGGCGTTAGCCCCTTGCCGTCCTGCGTGGTGGCATCTTTCTTCAGGCAGTTACTCATAAACGTCTTACGCTCATCCCCTTTCAACGACTTCGATGATGCCTCTTTATTACAGACGCTCATCTTCTGCTGCTGTGGGGTCAACTCTTTTTCCGCGGCACTCACCGCTGTCATAAATACCAGGCCAAAAAGTAGGGTCACAAGTAATGTTATTTTCATCGCACCATCCTTCTATGAGTGGATCTCTGTAAGTCTGGTCGCTGATGGAGAAAAAACCAGCCGGTAACGAAAATTCGCTACCGGCGGCGAGCTATTTCAGATTTAGCGCGGCTTTCATGGTGTAGAACAGATCGGTCTGATCGGTTAAACCGACCACGTTAGCGGCGTGCGGGCCATAGGCGGCGATACGCAGCTGGGTGCCAGTATGCTCCATCGATTCTTCTTCAGAGTTGCCATAGCTCATCACCATCACCGAACCGTCTTTGGTGTTCAGCGCCTGTGTCAGGCCCGGAGCTTTGGTGTCTGCCGGAATAATCTGGCTGGAGTGTGCGTGGTCGGCGGTAACGATGACCAGGGTATTGCCATCTTTTTTGGCGAATTCCAGCGCCTTCTGCACCGCTTCGTCCAGATCGACGGTTTCACCAATCTGACCGCACGGATTCGCCGCGTGGTCCTGTTTATCGATAGACGCGCCTTCCACCTGCAGGAAGAAGCCTTTTTCATTGCTGCTCAGCAGGTCGATAGCTTTTTCCGTCATCTGCGCCAGCGTCGGCACCGAGGCATCACGTTTCGGGTTCGGAGTACAGGTCACCGCGGCTTTGTCGATATTGCCATGGTAAGAGGCTTTCGGCCCCTCCCAGCGTACCGGCATATTGCCCTGAGAGAAGAGCCCCAACAGCGGCTTGTCCTGGTTCGCCTGGTTGATGGCGCTCAAAGAGCTGGCATCGGTGACAATCTGGTAGCCACGAGCGATTGCCTGATCGTGCAGCGTTTTACCCTGCCACTCACCGGCAGTCGCGCTCTCAGCGAAGGTTTTCGCCCCGCCGCCCAGCGTCACGTCGGCGCGGGCATTCAGCAGTTGTTCGGTAATAGAACCTTTACCGCCCTTTTCCAGCGCGTTGCTGGCGCATTTTTCGCTGGTCACGATTGGGCCATAGCATTTACGCGAAGTGACGTGGGCCACCAGCGCTGCCGGGGTCGCATCCTGTAGCTCCGCCGTTGAGACGTTACCGGTCGCTAAGCCCGCCGCTTTTGCCAGCTCAAGGATGGTCTGATGATCTTTTTCATGGATATCCACACCCAGCGCGCCGTTGTAGCTTTTGACACCGGTGGTCCAGGCCGTTGCGGAAGCGGCGGAGTCGGTAACATAATCCGGCTTGCCGGTTTTCTTATCCAGAGAATAATGAGTGTACTGGCCGGTCAGCGGCAGCGCGTCAATACCTTTAAAGAAACCGCCCGCCCCTTCAGCATAATTTCGCGCGGCGGTAATTTCAGAATCACCCATCCCGTCGCCAATCAGCAAAATAATATTTTTGGCCGGCTTGTTGATTAACGAAGCACGCAGCGCCTCGGTCTGATCGCCGCTTAAACGACGCGCTCCGCCCGGCGTGGTGATATCGCCCTGAGCGGCACGATTTTCCAGAACCGGTGCGGGTGTCGTTTCAGCATGAATAATCGGGGAGCCCAGCAGAGGTATCAGGGCAATAAACAGGGCGCTTAATTTCACTTTTATCGTCTCCATGTAAAAAATACTTTAAAAAACAAAACGAGGGAGACTGTATAAAAGCGATGTGACAGTAAAATGACAGCATCCATATCTTGTCACAGAGACTAGCTACGAGGATGCCGTAACAGCTTCTTTATATATTGCTGCAATAGCTGGGTGTCACGATCATCGACCAGCGGACCAGGGCTTGCCTGCTCGATTGCCTGCTCAATATCGTTGATTAATGCCTGCTGGGCATCCTGCGCCATATGACGCAACAGCGCGGTGACGACCACTTCCAGCGCCTCAACCTGGGCCGTTAATTCCTTTGCTTCCTCTTCCTTCTGTGCCAGTTTCACCAGTAGCTCAGCAATGAGATTCTTCACAATGCGTTATCCTTAATGTGAGGTCCGTAGGCTGCTATTTATGTCATACATCAGCCATCGGACACCAGTATTATTTTAAAAATAATATCTCTTTCCATCCCATATTAAGCGAAACGTTTTGCTCATTGCTTATTCAGACCATGGAATATACTCAATAGCAATTAATAAGCCTCATAACCAAATTCATCAACATAAGAATAAAATGGAATATTGCTATTCCATCGATAACTATAACGTATCACCATAATATATCTGGTAGGCCAGATTAACGCTGTCCGGCGCGTCTTTACCTGCCAATCTGGCAATCAGTATTTCACTTGCTGTTTTACCGATGTCATAACGTGGGGTAATGACGCTGGCTATTTTCTGCAAGCGTGCGCGACCAATTTCCAGCCCATGAAAACCGGCTATGGCTATCTCTTTTGGTACCGCTTTGCCCTGTGACTGACATTCCAGCAATACCCCCACCGCCAGATCGTCATTGGTACAAAAAATGGCGTCGATATCCGGGCGCGACTGCTGCGTTTGCAGGAACATCTGCCGGCCAAGGGCGACCGAGGAGATGGTGCGAGGAGCCATGTGATACGCCTTCAGGCCATGAACCTCCAGCGCCAGCTCGGTGCCGCGAAAACGACTAAGATCGCGAGGGTCGTCCATTGAACCAAAAAAGGCAATTGACCGTTTGCCGCTTTCGAGAAAGGCGTTAGTCATATCCCACGCCGCCTTTTCGTTATCGAACCCCACCTGAATATCAAGCTGCTGTCCGCCGAAGTCCATCAGTTCCGCAACCGGAATACCGCTGGCGCGTACATATTGAATCATGCGATCGCTATGCTGCTTGCCGGTCAGGATCAGGCCATCAATATTATAGGAGAGCAAATTGAGCACTTCGCGCTCTTCGCGCTGCGGGTCATATTCGTAGTTGGCGATCAGGGTCTGGTACTGGTGCGCGGAGGTTACCGATTCAATACCGGCCAACACATCGGCGAAAATCTGATTGCGAAAAGAGGGGATCAGCACGCCTATCGTTTTGCTGCGCGCGTTGAGCAGAATTTCCGGCGCCCGATTAGGGATATAGTTATTCTCTTCCATGACCTTTGAAATCAGCTCACGGCTGCGCTGAGAAACCTGGCCGGGGTCACGCAAATAACGGCTCACCGTCATTTTATTTAGCCCTGCCAGGTTGGCGATATCCTGCAATGTCATCCGGTTGTTTTTCATCGGGTTCTCTGCGACAAACGACTTATGTACTCGCAGAGAACCTTACCACAGCAGCTACGGTTTATGTTAACCCGCGACCTTTTTTGCCGTGACCGATGACGAGGAAGGTTCGTTATTGGCACGCACGTTGTACATCAGCACCACCGAAGCCAACAGCGCGATCGCCATAAAGGTGTAAGAAACGCCAGGCCCGCCCATAATCCCATTCAAATAACCTACCAGCCACGCGCCGAGGAAAGCACCGAGAGCGCCGAAGCTGTTAATCAAGCCCATCGACACGCCGGAGACGTTACGCGGCAGCAGTTCCGGGATCAGCGCGAAGAAAGGACCGTAAGGCGCATACATACAGGCAGCAGCGATCACCAGCAGCGCATAGGAGAACCAGAACGCCTGGTCACCCACCATCCAGGAACCAAAGAAGGCGATAGCGGCAATCAGCAGCAACGGCCAAATAAACAGCTTACGATTCTGGAACTTATCTGACAGCCAGGAGACCGTCAGCATCAGACAGATCGCCGCCAGATATGGCACCGCCGCCAGCCAACCTACCGCCACAATATCCATCTGCGCAGCGTTTTTCAGAATCGACGGCATCCACATCATGAAACCGTATACGCCAATGCTCCACAACGCATGCACGGCGCACAGCATAATCACGTTGCGCGAGCGCAGCGCTTCGCCATAGTTACGTACCGGCTTGATATTGCTCTGTTCGCTATCCATCGCCTTCTGCAGGGTCTCTTTTTCCTGCTCATTCAGCCAGGAGACCTCAGAGGGTTTATCGCGGACCAGGATCCACCAGCATACTGCCCACAACACCGCCGGAATACCTTCGATGATGAACATTTCACGCCAGCCCCAGGACTGAATCAGGTAGCCGGATACGATAGACATCCACAGCACGGTCACCGGGTTTCCGAGGATCAAGAAGGTATTGGCGCGCGAACGCTCGGTTTTGGTAAACCAGTTGCTGATGTAAATCAGCATCGCAGGCATCACCGCCGCCTCAACCACGCCAAGAGTAAAGCGAATCACCATCAGCATCGGAATATTACTGACGAACCCGGTCGCCGCCGCGCAGAAGCCCCATAAAATAAGGCTAAAGAAAATCATTTTGCGCACGCTGCGTTTTACCGCGTATATCGCACCGAGCACCTGGAAAAAGAAATAGCCGAGAAAAAAGAGTGCGCCAATTAGCGACGCGGTGCCTTTAGTAATGCCTAAATCACTTTCAATTCCCGCCGCAGCGGCAAAGCCATAATTCGCGCGGTCAAGGTACGCCAGACTATAGGTAATAAAAATAATCGGCATTAAATACCACCAGCGACGCGCTGGTAATTTCGCGAGCATTTGCATAAGCAATCCTCAGATAATGAATATCATCACACGGGTTTAATATATCGTCTTTCAGGTATCGCGAGCGTGCCAGTTTCCCGAAAGACGCAAAGTTATTTAAACGGCAGCAAGCATCCCGCCATCCACAAACAACAAATGACCGTTAACGAAGTTTGCCGCAGGCGAAGCCAGATACACCGCCGCGCCAATCAACTCTTCCGGTTTTCCCCAGCGTGCTGCCGGGGTGCGCTGATATAGCCAGGCGGAAAACGCCTCGTCGTTCACCAGCGCGGTCGTCATCTCGGTGGCAAAATAGCCCGGCGCAATCCCGTTGACCTAGGGAAGGTGCGAATAAGCGGGGAAATTCTTCTCGGCTGACTCAGTCATTTCATTTCTTCATGTTTGAGCCGATTTTTTCTCCCGTAAATGCCTTGAATCAGCCTATTTAGACCGTTTCTTCGCCATTTAAGGCGTTATCCCCAGTTTTTAGTGAGATCTCTCCCACTGACGTATCATTTGGTCCGCCCGAAACAGGTTGGCCAGCGTGAATAACATCGCCAGTTGGTTATCGTTTTTCAGCAACCCCTTGTATCTGGCTTTCACGAAGCCGAACTGTCGCTTGATGATGCGAAATGGGTGCTCCACCTTGGCCCGGATGCTGGCTTTCATGTATTCGATGTTGATGGCCGTTTTGTTCTTGCGTGGATGCTGTTTCAAGGTTCTTACCTTGCCGGGGCGCTCGGCGATCAGCCAGTCCACATCCACCTCGGCCAGCTCCTCGCGCTGTGGCGCCCCTTGGTAGCCGGCATCGGCTGAGACAAATTGCTCCTCTCCATGCAGCAGATTACCCAGCTGATTGAGGTCATGCTCGTTGGCCGCGGTGGTGACTAGGCTGTGGGTCAGGCCACTCTTGGCATCGACACCAATGTGGGCCTTCATGCCAAAGTGCCACTGATTGCCTTTCTTGGTCTGATGCATCTCCGGATCGCGTTGCTGCTCTTTGTTCTTGGTCGAGCTGGGTGCCTCAATGATGGTGGCATCGACCAAGGTGCCTTGAGTCATCATGACGCCTGCTTCGGCCAGCCAGCGATTGATGGTCTTGAACAATTGGCGGGCCAGTTGATGCTGCTCCAGCAGGTGGCGGAAATTCATGATGGTGGTGCGGTCAGGCAAGGCGCTATCCAGGGATAACCGGGCAAACCGACGCATGGAGGCGATTTCGTACAGAGCATCTTCCATCGCGCCATCGCTCAGGTTGTACCAATGCTGCATGCAGTGAATGCGTAGCATGGTTTCCAGCGGATAAGGTCGCCGGCCATTACCAGCCTTGGGGTAAAACGGCTCGATGACTTCCACCATGTTTTGCCATGGCAGAATCTGCTCCATACGGGACAAGAAAATCTCTTTTCTGGTCTGACGGCGCTTACTGCTGAATTCACTGTCGGCGAAGGTAAGTTGATGACTCATGATGAACCCTGTTCCATGGCTCCAGATGACAAACATGATCTCATATCAGGGACTTGTTCGCACCTTCCCTAGATATTATATTCCGCCAGCTCCACGCACATTCCGCGAGTCAGCATTTTAACTGCCCCTTTCGATGCGGCATACGGAGTAATGGTTTTGCGACCTAATTCACTTTGCATTGAACAAATATTAATTATTTTTCCCGCACGGCGCGTCATCATATATTTCGCCACCTGTTGCGAGACAAGGAAAACGCCTTTCTGGTTAACTTCAATAACCCGATCCCACTCCTCTTCGGGGAATTCAGTGAAAGGGTAGCGGCGCTGGATCCCGGCGTTATTAATTAGAATATCAATTGCACCGAATTCCTCTTCGATACGGGCTATTGCCTGCTCAACCTCCGCCGCCTGAGTCACGTCAAACGCATAACCTACTGCGCGGTAGCCCTGAGCCACCAACGCCTGCGCCGCCTGGTCAGCTCGTTCCTGAGTACGGTCGTTAATGATTATCTCTGCGCCATACTCTGCAAGGCCACCGGCCAGCAGATTGCCAATCCCCTGAGCAGAACCGGTGATGAGCGCACGTTTCCCTGATAAATCGAATAAATTTCTCATAAAACCTCTTTTTCCATAACTGTTACGCGTAACTGTATACGCGTAACAGTTACAAATAGAAGGGGGTAAGAGGTGAAAATGATCGTTTTGTGATCGGTGATACATTTACAGATGAGGAAGATCAAAAACCGGCATTGACGTAGTGACGTCAATACCGGTTGAAGAGAAAGAAAGGGGTCAGGCGGCGGTACGGCGGCTACGACGCAGCATGATAGCCAGCTGCCATATATTGATCAGCACAATAATCGCCGTAGCGATAAAGACCCAACGGAAACCCGCCATCGCCGATACCGATGCGCCAATCAGCGGGCCGACAACGTTACCGAGATACATAAACGACTGGTTATAACCAAAAATACGCCCAGTGACGCTATCGCTACAGTACTTCAGCAACAGAGTTTGTACCGCAGGCAACATCGCCCCATCGGCAAAACCGAGCAGAAAACGCAGAACGCCGAGCTGGAATGGCGTCGTGACGAACGACATGGCAAAGAACATCACCACCGCGCAGCACAGCGTCGCCAGCAGGATCCGCGAGGTGCCAATCCGATCGCCAAGTTTGCCCAACTTCGGGGCGGAAATAAGCGCGGAGACGCCCGGTACGGCGGCGATCATCCCAGCCAGGAAGGCGATATTATTGCTATCCGGTGCCATCGACTTGATAAACAGGGCAAGAATCGGGCCGATTGAGCCATTGCACAGCTGAATCACCAGGGTAGTGAAGAACAGGCTGATCACCAGCCCCGGATAGGGCAGCGAGGCAAACACCGCTTTACCGCTGAGCCTTTGTGCTTTGCTAACCTGCGGACGAGCGCCCTCTTTAATCAGAAACAACGTGACCAGGAAGCTCACCGTCAGCAGCGCGGCGGTGATGATAAATACCGCCCGCAGACCTACGTGGTCAGCAAGAAACCCACCGAGCAGCGGCCCACCGATAACCCCGCTGATTTGCGCCGTCGAAAGCGTACTCAGCGCCCAACCGCTGCGCTCGCGCGGGACCTGAGAAGCGACCAGCGCCATGGCGTTGGGAATATAACCAGAAGTCAGCCCCATCACCGCACGCAGGATAAACAGCTGCCAGACGTTAGTGGCAAACGCCTGTAATAAAATAGCGATGGCCATACCGAGCGAGGCGCGCAGCAGCATCAGCTTACGCCCTTTGCGGTCAGCCAGGCTCCCCCACATCGGCGAAACAATCGCCGACACCAGGAAAGTGACGCTGAAGGTCAAACCAGACCACATGGATAAGGCTTCGTGCGAGGTGACGCCAAGCTGGGACACGTACAGCGGTAAAAAGGGGAGAATTTGGCTGATAGCCAGTCCGGTAAAAAAACAGCCAAACCAGACGGAGATGAGATTAACCTTCCAGGATTCCATAACTACGGGTATTCATTAATTTTTTGGAAATTATTAACTAGCTTAGCAATTTCCCTCTTGCGAGGTAGTACCAGAGGTGCGCTGGCGCGGAGTTTGGTGTTTTATGGCATCTGATTACGCTCAGGCAAACAATTTCATGGTGAAAGACCTTGTATGCAGCGCGATATGCTCAGAAACAGAAACGCTGGCCGCGCATCCCGAGGTGAAAATGATTAGCATGAGCCGCGTTATAGTCCGGCCCTAACGCGTTACCAAAATAACTGCATCCGTTGGTCAGCAGCGATTGCAGCCAGGGATGATACTGCGCATCGGGCCATCCCTTCAGCACGCTTATCCGTCGCCCATCGGCCAAGCGAAAACCGCTAATATCCAGCGCCTCCGCGGTGGCATGTTCGCTGCGCCGCGCGTTCTGGCGATGATAAATATTGCGACAGGCAAAGCTGCCAAAATGCTCGACCTGGCGCAGTTCGCTCGCCAGTAGCTGACGAGTCAGCGGTTTTGCCTGCTGTTCCATATACAGCGCGCTGCTCAGCGCCAGCGGACAGCTTGCAAGGAAGCTACTGCTCAGCTTTATTGCACCAAAATCGCGTACCCGCACCACGTTTTGCAAAGAACACTCTCCCCCGCTATCGGCGACCGGTTGGCTGGTAATGATCTGCCTACGATTAGCCTCCTCTAGCAGGCCAGAACACTGCTCGGGCGTCAATCGACGCAGCTTGTAGTGACTGATTAACCCGGGCGGGTCTTCCAGGCGCAACGGCACCAGCGGATTATACTGCGGTGGAAGATAACGATATCCGTAATACCCGGCTGACAGCAGCGCTAACAGAGCGATAAGACCTTTTCCTTTCACGCTACCTCCCAATGCCTTACAAGGTAAATATTATGGCAGCCAGGCGGCTCTTTCACATGCTATGTTATGCGCTTTGATGTAATCAGGATGGAAGTTGAAATGGCTAAGATGAGGGTTGGGATCGTTTTTGGCGGTAAATCGGCAGAGCATGAAGTGTCGTTACAGTCAGCGAAAAATATCGTGGAAGCGATTGATAAAACGCGTTTCGACGTGGTTCTGTTAGGGATTGATAAGCAGGGAATTTGGCATATCAACGATGCCAGCAACTATCTGCTCAATCCGCAGGACCCTGCCCACATTGCCCTGCGTCCATCCGATGTTACGCTGGCGCAAATCCCGGGCCGTGATGCCCAGCAGCTGATTAACGCCGATAGCGGTCAGCCGCTGGCGGCCATCGATGTGATCTTCCCGATTGTCCACGGCACCCTCGGGGAAGATGGCTCCCTGCAAGGCATGCTACGGATGGCAAATTTGCCTTTCGTCGGCTCCGACGTCCTCGGCTCCGCCGCCTGCATGGACAAAGATGTCACCAAGCGTCTGCTGCGCGATGCCGGTCTGTCGATTGCACCGTTTATCACCCTCACCCGCGCCAACCGCAATCAGCTAAGCTTCGCCGACGTCCAGGCGCAACTCGGCTTGCCGCTGTTCGTTAAACCGGCGAACCAGGGTTCCTCAGTGGGCGTCAGTAAGGTAAATAGCGAAGAGCAGTACCAGCAGGCCGTGGCGCTGGCCTTTGAATTTGACCATAAAGTGGTGGTTGAGCAGGGAATTAAAGGGCGTGAAATAGAGTGCGCGGTGCTGGGTAACGATAACCCGCAGGCCAGCACCTGCGGCGAAATCGTCCTCAATAGCGAATTCTACGCCTACGACACCAAATACATTGACGATCAGGGCGCGAAGGTGGTGGTTCCAGCGGCTATCGACAGCGACGTGAACGATAAAATTCGCGAGATCGCCGTTCGTGCTTACC
Source organism: Klebsiella sp. RHBSTW-00215 (assembly GCF_014103785.1). NCBI lineage: Bacteria > Pseudomonadati > Pseudomonadota > Gammaproteobacteria > Enterobacterales > Enterobacteriaceae > Klebsiella > Klebsiella sp. RHBSTW-00215. The sequence continues at coordinate 2,882,269 of NZ_JABXQS010000001.1, read as the reverse complement.
AGACGCTGGGATGCAGCGGCATGGCGCGTGTTGATGTTTTCCTGACCGCCGATAACGACGTGGTGATTAACGAAATCAACACCCTGCCGGGCTTCACCAATATCAGCATGTATCCGAAACTGTGGCAGGCCAGCGGTCTGGATTACACCAGCCTGATTAGCCGCCTGATTGAGCTGGCGCTTGAGCGTCACGCCGCCGATCGCGCGCTGAAAACATCAATGAATTAATCCGGGATAGCGGTTAACTTTGCCGGGCGGCGGCTAGCGCCTTGCCCGGCCTACGGGTTCACCATCGACTGCGGGCCGGTAGCCCGGACAGATGCGCCAGCACCGCCTCCGGGAAACAACGCGCAATGCAGCTTCTGATTATCTCCCCGGTCGCGGCTAGCGCCTTACCGGGGCTACGGATTCACAGCCATCTGCAGGCCGGTAGCCCGGACAGGTGCACCAGCACCGCCTCCGGGAAACAACGCGCAATGCAGCTTCTGATTATCTCCCCGGCTCACGCTTCCTCGACCGGACGACGGCGAATAATAAACCCGGCAATCCAGAAGCTAATCACCCACGTCACCAGCCCAACGGCGTATGAACGCCAGCCCTCGGTTTCAAAGCCCAGCAGCCCAACCACGCCATTCATAATAAAAATTAACCCCAGTGCAACTGCATAATAGTGCCAGTCGCGGCGAATTTTTTCAGTGAGCTTCATGATGACTCCGACAACAAAAAAAGCATCTTCGCATAGCCGCCACCGCCGGTCTGTAGCCGAGTTGAGAATTGTCGCACATTGCGATATTGGTCTAAATTTCACAAATTTGTAGCAAACTCGCAAACCGGTGAAATCAGGAACATTCCTGGACGGAAATTACCAGCAATCTGATACTGAAATCCGATCCTCATTGCCAGAATAGCCTCTATACACATCATCCTTCAAACTGCCTCTTTGTTGGCTACGTCTTCTCACCCCAGTCACTTACTTGAGTAAGCTCCTGGGGGATTCTCAGACTTGCCGCCTCGATGCATCTTGAATGATTTTGTGTATATGTAGATCGCTGAAAAATCGGCAGGAAAGCGAAGTACGGAGGTAAATATGGCAGAGTTCACCTTTGCAAAGACCACCAACGGCAGCAAAAAGAGGAGGTCTATCACCAGCAGCAACATCGCTTACGCCCTGTTTGTGCTGTTTTGCTTCTGGGCCGGCGCGCAGATGCTGAGCATGCTGATACACACTCCCGGCGTTTTTGAGCATTTAATTCAAATGCAGGACAGCAGCCGCCCCAGGGTCGAAATAGGCCTGGTGGTCGGGACCCTGTTTGGCCTGGTCCCTTTTCTATTGGGCTGTATATTGATTGGGATATTGGGGATAGCTTCTCGCTGGCGCAGCCAGCACTAGCGGCGCGCCATACAGCTGGCCCGTCGATCATCAACCCGTTTGGCAAACCAGGCGGTAGTCAGATTACGGGTGATTTTCGGACTCTCAAGCTGGATCCCCGGCAATACTTCTCGCGGCAGCGCTTTACCGGCTTTCTTATCGGCAATACGAAACACCTTCTTGTAGAGATCGCTCTCCTCAAACGCCAGCGTATCGCCCTTCTTCAGTTGACGATGGATATCGTCATCGCTCATCGCCAGCTGTGAGGATAAACGGCGCACCGCCAGCTCGGTGGTTCCGGCTTCGTCGCTATCGTAGCGAATCAAATCGCCATCCAGCGCCAACTTCACACCCGTCGCCTTAGCCACCGCATTCTGGAAAGCGGCGTTACGGCTGGCGTACCATCCGGCGTTAAAATCGGCAAAACGATACAGCGGCACGCTATAGTTTGCTGGATAGTTCAGCAGATGATAGGAGCCAAACCACAGGCCGCCGCGCAGGCTGAACACTTCCTGACGCACGGTGCCGTCCATTTTCCACGGATAGCCGTCGGTATGCTGCTGGGCGAAGGCAATGCTGACCTGCATCGGACCGCCGGTATGCACCGGATTCAGCGAGCCAAACAGCTTCTGCCCCATTGGCACCATGCCGATAAAATCATCGAAAATCGCGCTCAGCTGCTTTTCCGTTTTGACGTTATCCAGGCGTTCGCTATAGCTTTTGCCGTTAGGCGAATTGATTTTCAACGCGGTGTGGACCAGAAACACTGGAATATGCATTTTCTCCGCCCGGCGGTCTATCTCCTGCCAGGCAATTTTGCTCAGCCCAGGCACCGCAGGATCCGCCTGATAGTTGGACTCCTGCTGCGCCACCGCCAGCACCGAACAGACATTCTCTTCCGTCGGCGCCAGCTTCTGGCTTTCAAACGTTTTGGCGATGGCCTGCGCCCAAGCTTCACGGTCTTTCACGCTGGAAGGCATTTTTTGCCGTACCACGGCGGCAACATCAATCGGCTTTTCCCCCTCTTTGAACACCGGTTCCGGTTTACTGGAACAGGCGCTAAGCACCATGCCTGCCAGTAGCGTCAGGGAGAGTGAAACAAAACGAGATGAGGCTGCTGCCATATTCCTTCCTTGCGATCGTTAACTTAATGTTGTGGTCACTTCCTGCAGCTCTTTGCCATCCAGCTCGCGCTCAAAGCTGCGCAGACGTTTGTAGATGGACATCAGCTCCACCAGCGTCGTCCAGGAGCTAATCAGGTACTGGAATGAACCGCGAACCTGGCTGAAGACGTTGGTTATCTGCGTCATCAGGCCCAGCGTAATCGTACCGGCAACAATCGACGGAAACAGCAGGAACAAACCGAAAACGTTATCCACTTGCAGGTAAAGAATACGAGCGATATTGAAATACATGTAGTGGAAATAGAGACGGAAATAGTTGCGGCGTACGGCGCTGAACAGCTCACGAACGGTCGGCGGCGTCGCGCGGTTGGCATCATCCTCGCCATAAACCAGTTCTTTACGGTAGGCCGCTTCAACGCGCTGGTTTTTAAACTCCAGCCCCGGCAGCTTAATCCCCACCACCGCCAGCAGGCCGGTACCCATTAACGACCACACAATCGCGGCAATCACCAGGCCATACGGCAGATGACCGACAATCGGCAGGTCCGGCACGTGCGCGGAGAGCGTCACCAGCACCGGCAGGAAGGCGATAAGCGTCATCACCGCGTTAAGGAAGCTGACTCCCATGCTTTCCAGCGTAGAGGCAAAGCGCATAGTGTCTTCCTGCACACGCTGCGCGGCGCCTTCGATATGACGCAAATGCTGCCAGTGCGCCATATAATGCTCGTTCATGGCGGTACGCCAGCGGAAGACGTAGTGGCTGACGAAGAAGTTGTTCATCACACCGATAAGCACCGCGATAATCGCGATGCCGAGGAATATGCCTATTTCCTGATAGAACTGATTAATGCTGACCTTATGCGGCGTCGCCAGCGCGCTCTGAATCAAATCGTAGAACGGCGCGTACCAGGCGTTGATCGCCACCCCAACTTCAACGAGGAACCAGGTGACGAAAATAATCAGCGAGGTGCCGAGAATCGACCAATATTGCCAGCGATGTGGGCTGTAAATGAACCAGAACAGGGCGAAAACCCCGACGCACAGCGCGTAGAAGGCGTAGAACACCAGGTAATTAAGCGACCAGAAGCGCGCTGCGCTGATCGCGACATCCTGCGATGCGCCTGTGATTCGCAGCAGCCAGTCGCCGCCGCCCGCCTGCCAAAAGATCACTGCCAGCAGCGACCAGATAAAGGCAGAAATAAAAAACGGCCCCGGTTTGGGGAAAAAAGATTTAAACATCATGCTCTCCTGCTAACTTCTTATCGTTTTATTATGCTGTGTACCACGAAAACGCCCGCCGCAAAGGTGTCGCAGCGGAGCAAAGTGGGCGGGTTATGAGACCGAATGTCAGCGGCTTAGTTCGCCTGCCATTCGCGAAGAATTGTTTCTGTGAGTTTCACGTGTAAAGGATTGCCAGGTACCGTCAAGGTACGCCACACCTCGTTGTAGTGGGCAATCAGCGTGGTGGCCTGCGCCGCCGGGCGATTGGCGGTGGTGTGAGCATCTTCGGCGACGGTAATGGCATAGCCGCGGCTGGCGCCGTTTTTGATGGTGGTATCGACGCAATAATCTGTGGCGCAGCCGCAAATCACAAACTGCTTGATATCATGCTCGTGCAGCACCTCTTCCAGCCGGGTGTGGTAAAAGGCATCGCAAGCGGTCTTGGTGACGTACAGCGCGCCAGCGGGTTGCTCAAGTTCAGGTAGCAAATCAAAACCTTCGCTTCCCTCTTCCAGCCCGCCCTCTTCACTGTGCTGAATGAAGATAACGGTATCCGCCGCCCGCACCAGGCGGTTTATCTGCGCGACGCAGCGTTCGCGCTCAATACGCGGCGTTGCGAAAACGCCGTTTTGCATATCCACTACCATTACCACCCGTTGAGCCGCCATTGTCACTCTCGCTACCAATCATTAGCCAAACGGTAATCATACGCGCCCGCAGGTAAAAGCGGCTATCCAAAAGCATAAAAAAGGATTTTTTACGCCGCGTTACGTTTTTCCGCACAGATTCGAGTTATTCCCGCTTTGCTCGGCGTCGCTTCGTAGTATAAATACGCTCTATATTTTTCTTCACAATGATGGATGCCCCCGTTGAAACGTAGTCTGCTCATTTTTGCTGCGCTGTGCGCGGCGTCGTGGACATCGGTCCAGGCCGCACAACCGAGCGTAGACCCGGAATTCGCCTCTGATGTTGTCGACCGTTATGCTAATCATATCTTCTACGGCAGCGGCGCGACCGGTATGGCGATGGTGGTCATTGACGGTAATCAGCGCGTGTTTCGCAGCTTCGGCGTGACGCGTCCCGGCAGTAATGAGCATCCGCAGCTCGATTCGGTGATTCGTATCGCGTCACTGAGTAAGCTGATGACCAGCGAGATGCTGGTGAAGCTGCTCGACCAGGGAGTGGTGAAGCTCAACGATCCACTGAGCAAATACGCCCCGCCGGGAGCTCGAGTTCCCACTTATCAAGGGAAGCCCATCACGCTGGTGAATCTGGCGACGCACACCAGCGCCCTGCCGCGTGAACAGCCTGGCGGCGCGGCGCATCGTCCGGTATTCGTCTGGCCGACGCGTCAGCAGCGCTGGAACTGGATCACAACTGCCTCGCTGAAGGTCGCTCCTGGTTCGCAGGCCGCCTACTCGAACCTGGCCTTTGACTTACTGGCCGATGCGTTATCTACCGCCTCTGGCAAGCCTTATCCGCAGCTGTTTGAAGAGCAAATTACCCGTCCGTTGGGGATGAAAGACACCACTTTTACGCCTTCTCCGGACCAGTGTCAGCGGCTGATGATCCCTGAGAAAGGGGCCAGCCCGTGCAACAACACCCTGGCCGCTATCGGCAGCGGCGGCGTCTACTCCACGCCGGGCGACATGATGCGCTGGATGCAGCAGTTCCTCTCCTCTGACTTCCACACTCGGGGTCAGCAGGCGGATCGTATGCAAACGCTGATTTATCAGCGCAGCCAGTTAACGAAGGTGATCGGCATGGACGTGCCGGGGAAAGCCGATGCGTTGGGCCTCGGCTGGGTTTATATGAAGTCGAAAAACGGTCAACCAGGGATTATCCAGAAGACCGGCGGCGGCGGCGGTTTTATCACCTATATGGCGATGAATCCGCAAGCTAACGTTGGCGCGTTTGTGGTGGTCACCCGCTCGCCGTTGACGCGCTTTAACAATATGAGCGACGGCATCAACGATCTGGTCAGCGAATTAAGCGGCGTCCGCCCCACCATTGAGACAGCCAGTCAATAGCCTTTAGGGGTGTTTTGCCTGCGATTCATCAGGATCGTTTTGGCAAAACATCCCGCCGCCAATTCAGGTAGACTATCTTTTTTCATTTCACAAAATCAGGCAAACCATGACAGATTTAATCACTCGCCCACGCCGCCTGCGCAAGTCCGCTTCGCTACGTGCCATGTTTGAAGAGACAACACTGAGTTTGAACGACCTGGTGTTGCCGATCTTTGTTGAAGAAGAAATCGACGATTACAAAGCCATCGAGGCCATGCCCGGCGTGATGCGCATTCCGGAAAAGCATCTGGCGCGAGAGATTGAGCGTATTGCCAACGCCGGTATCCGTTCGGTGATGACCTTCGGGATTTCCCACCACACCGACGCCACCGGCAGCGATGCCTGGAACGAAAACGGCCTGGTGGCGCGCATGTCCCGCATCTGCAAACAAGCGGTGCCGGAGATGATCGTGATGTCCGATACCTGCTTCTGCGAGTACACCTCGCACGGTCACTGCGGCGTACTGTGCGATCACGGTGTCGATAACGATTTGACCCTTATCAACCTCGGTAAGCAGGCGGTGGTAGCCGCAGCCGCAGGCGCGGATTTTATCGCCCCTTCCGCCGCGATGGACGGTCAGGTGCAGGCAATTCGCCAGGCGCTGGACGCCGCCGGATTCACCAATACGGCGATTATGTCCTACTCCACCAAGTTCGCCTCATCATTCTACGGCCCGTTCCGTGAAGCCGCGGGTACCGCGCTAAAAGGCGACCGTAAAACCTATCAAATGAGCCCGATGAACCGCCGTGAAGCGATTCGCGAATCGCTGCTTGACGAAGCCCAGGGCGCCGACTGCCTGATGGTCAAACCGGCCGGTCCATACCTCGATATCCTGCGCGACCTGCGCGAGCGCACCAACCTGCCATTAGGTGCCTATCAGGTAAGCGGCGAATACGCGATGATTAAATTCGCCGCCCAGGCCGGTGCTATCGACGAAGAGAAAGTGGTACTGGAAAGCCTCGGCGCCATCAAACGTGCCGGTGCGGATCTGATCTTCAGCTACTTCGCCCTCGATCTGGCCGAAAAGAAAATCCTGCGTTAATTCAGGTCCCCGGGCTACGGGCTCACAGTTTTCTGTGAGTTGGTAGCTCGGACAGGCGCAACGCGCCGCCTCCGGGAAAGTCACCTTAACGACGCTCGCCGCATAATAATTCCTTCACCTCCCCACCCCAATCAACAGGATACAAACTACGACTTACATCGCGATGAAAGGTTGAATAGGGCCAATCCCGTACCTGCCTTACCCACCCGTGCTTAACCGGATTGATATAAATGTAATCAACATGGCTACGATAGTCCTCTTGGTTACGAATGGCGTGTTCCCAATACCTTGGTTGCCACACGCTTTGCGCGCCTGTTAAACCTGAAAAATGCTTTTTAATTGATCGCCAGCGCGATGGAAAATCGCTGTCGTTGCCAGGTAAGGTCCAGACGCAATGAAGGTGTTCGGGGAGCACAACCCAGGCATCAATATGAAAAGGTTTCTGTTTGCGGACTATTGCCACCGCCTGGCGTAATGCATCAATACGATGAACCAGAAACCGACTCTCTCTGTCGCATAAATTGACGGTGAAAAACCAAGTCCCTCCATTAATGTAATGACGACGATAATCGACCATCGGATGCCCCCTGCCAAAGATTTTTTGCCTGTTCCACCAGGATAAAAGAGGGTGAGGTTAGAAGGCAATTAACTGGACATCAATCTGGAAAAGCGCTCGCAACTTTTTCACATATAGCCTTCCCGGAGGCGGCGCTGCGCGCCTGTCCGGGCTACCTGCTCCGGCCCCCATAGCTCGCCCCCCCCCAAATATTCACTCAACTGTAATCTGAGCGACATCTGCGCCTTCTACTGTCTGGGCAGGACGGAGGAGGTGCCACCATGTTTAGTCTCGACAATGTACTCGATGACCTGTGGCCTCAGGCGAGGCCAGCCCCCTGGCAGAAAAAGGTGCTGAAAAAGCTCCTGCATGAGGAAGAGTTTCAACAGTTTGCCGCACGTCACCACCACCTGAAAGGACTGGATACGGTCGAACAGGTGCTCGAACATCTCAATATCCGCTGCGCTATCCCGGCGCACGATCTCGAAAAAATCCCCGAACATGGCCCGCTGGTCATTATCGCCAACCACCCCACCGGCACGCTCGACGGCCTGGCGCTGCTCTACGCCGTCTCCCGGGTACGCCGCGATGTCAAAGTGGTTACCAACCGCATGCTTAACCATCTCGAACCGATGAGTTCGCTGTTTATTCCGGTCGATAATATTAATGGCCGCACCGCCAAAGCGGCGCTACAGCAAATGGACCAGCAGTTGCAAAACGGCGGCGTGCTGATTTTCTTCCCGGCAGGCGAAGTTTCACGCCTGACCCGTCGCGGCATCCGCGATAAAAAATGGCACTCAGGATTTATCAAGCTGGCCGCCAAATATCGCGCCCCGCTGCTCCCGGCGTGGATCCATGCGCACAACAGCGCGCTGTTTTACGCCAGCACCCTGGTGTCGGCAAATCTCCCGCTGCTCCTGTTGATGCAGCAAATGTTCCGCCGCCGTAACAGCAGCCTACCGGTCAATATTGGGCAACAGATTGCCTGGTCAGCTTGGTTCGACCCGCAGGCCTCTTCTCGCGAGCTCACCGAACGCTGCTATCGTCATCTGGAACAACTCGGAAAAGGGCTGCCGGGGATCTTTAAAACCGAAAGCACTATCGCTCGTCCCGAAGCCCGGGCCCTGCTCAAGCGTGAACTAAATAAGGCCGAAACGCTGGGACGCACGGCGGATGGCAAAATCATTTATCTCTGGCAGCGCCATGGTCAGGAAGACGCGCCGGTGCTGCGCGAACTGGGGCGTCTGCGTGAAATTGCCTTTCGCGCGGTCGGTGAAGGTAGCGGTAAACGTCGCGACGTGGACGGTTACGACGATGACTATCTGCACCTGATTTTGTGGGATGAAGAAGACCTTGAGATCGTCGGTGCATACCGCTTTATGCCGACCGCTATGCAGCTGGAAAAACGCGGACTGGAAGGGATTTACAGCTCCAGCCTGTTCCATTACGACGAACGCATGGACGATATTCTTCAGCACGGCATTGAGCTGGGGCGCAGCTTTATCCAGCCGCGCTACTGGGGCCGTCGCGGTCTGGACTATTTGTGGTCCGGCATCGGCGCGTATCTGGCGCGCTATCCGCACTATCGTTATCTATTTGGCCCGGTATCCATTTCTGGAGGCTTGCCGCCTGCCGCGCGGGATCTGCTGGTGGCGTTTTACCGCCTGTGGTTCCCGGCAACTCATCCGCTGGCGGAGTCTCGTCGCCCCTACCCCGCCTCACTGCCCGATGTGCTGGCACAGTTTGCCGGTGAGGATTATAACGACGACCTGGCCCGACTGAAGTCCCTGCTCGGCAATCTCGGCTGCGCGATCCCGCCGCTGTATAAGCAGTACTCGGAAGTGTGCGAACCGGGCGGCGTACAGTTTATCGATTTCGGCAGCGACCCGGATTTCAATAACTGCGTCGATGGTCTGGTGCTGGTAGATTTGACCTATCTGAAGGCGAATCGATATCAGCGCTATATTGGCGTGCATCTGGACGCGCAAAAATCGGCATAAAAACCTTTTCCCGGAGGCGGCGCGCTGCGCCTGTCCGGGCTACGGGTTTACAGCTTTCTGCGGGCCGGTAGCCCGGACAGATGCGCAGCATCGCCTCCGGGAAGCCGCGCGCAATGCAGCTTCCGATTTTCTCTACGGCTCGCGGCGGATGCCTTAGCCAGGCGACAGGAATTACCCCGCCCGGTAATACGGCTTATCCCCGAGGATCGTTGCGCGGTGCATAATTCGCCGCTGCGGCAGATAATCGGCGTTGGCGTAATGCTGGGTAACGCGGTTATCCCAAATCGCCACATCGTTAGGCTGCCAGCGCCAGCGCACCTGGAAGTCCGGTTTGGTGACGTGGGCAAACAGGAAGCTCAGCAGCGCCTCGCTCTCCTTCTCCGTCACATCGACGATGCGGGTCGTAAACCCTTCATTCACAAACAGCGCCTGCTTGCCGGTTACCGGATGGGTTCGCACCACCGGATGCAGCAGCGGCGGATTTTTCGCCACCGCCTCCAGCCAGCGCTGATGCTCCTCTTCGGTTTTACGATATTTATACTCCTGGAACGATTTACGGAAATCATGCTCCGCGCGCAGGCCGCCCAGCAGCTGACGAAATGGCTCAGAGAGCGCCTCGTACGCGGCAATGCCGCTGGTCCATAGGGTATCGCCGCCGGTAGACGGCAGCTCTTTTGCCGCCAAAATCGCTCCGGCGGGCGGCGTTTCAATAAAGGTAACGTCAGTGTGCCAGTTATCGTTATCCGGCGGATTATCGTCGTGAGTATCGAGAACGATAATTTCATCAACGCCGGGTGCGTGCGGGTAGACCGGGTGAATATGCAGGTCGCCAAAGCGCAGGGCGAGATTGCGCTGCTGCTCAGGGGTAATATTCTGCTCGCGCAGGAACACCACCTGATGGCGCAGCACCGCGTGATACAGCTGCTCAAACTGGTTATCGCTCAGCGGGCGAGTAATGTCGACGCCGGATACCTGTGCGCCAATATAAGGCCCCAGCGGGGTAATGCTTAAACGTTCGCTCATTGTACTTCTCCATGCCAGGGGGTCAGGCGACGCTGCAGCGCGCGCAGACCCAGTTCCAGTAAAAAGGCGATGATCGCAATCACCGCGATCCCGGCCAGCACCACATCGGTGGCGAGGAATTCACCGGCGGACTGCACCATAAAACCTAAGCCGCGGGTAGCGGCAATCAGCTCTGCGGCCACCAGCGTCGACCAGCCGACGCCAAGCCCGATGCGCAGGCCGGTCAGAATTTCCGGCAGCGCGCCGGGCAGGATCACCAGCCACAGCACCTGCGCTTTGCTGGCGCCTAAAGATTGCGCGGCGCGAATGCGTACCTGCTGGGCGCTTTTGACGCCCGCCAGCGCCGACATCGCCACCGGCGCGAATATCGCCAGGTAGATCAGCAGGATCTTTGAGGTCTCGCCGATGCCAAACCAGATAACCATCAGCGGTAAATAAGCCAGCGGCGGCACCGGGCGGTAAAGCTCGATCAGCGGGTCGAGGATCCCGCGCACCGTAGGGCTCAGCCCCATGGCGATCCCTACCGGTACGCCGAGCAGCACCGCCGCCAGCAGCGCGATCACAATACGCGTCAGGCTCGCCGCCAGATGCTGCCAGAGAGTGGCATCCATAAAGCCCTGCGGCCCGGCGATGGTAATCAGTTTCTGCAAGACCTGCCCCGGCGGCGGCAGAAACAGCGGACTAATCAGCTGTAGGGCGGCGACGGCCCACCAGATAACCAGCAGCACCGCCAGGGTTGCCACGCTCAGGGTGAACTGGCGCGAGAACGGCCAGCGCCACTTCAGCGCCCGCTGACGCGGTTTGTCGTTAATGACGATACTCATGAGAAAGCCTCCCGTTGCTCAAATACCCGGCTGAGGACATATTCACGCTGTTCGATAAATTTCGGGTCCGATTTGATGCTGCGGCAGGATTCCCCGGCAACAAAGCGGCGGCCAAAATCGAGCGGCAGACGTTCAAGAACGCGCCCTGGCCCCGGCGAGAGCAGCACCAGCTCGGTGGCCATAAACACCGCCTCTTCGATATCGTGGGTAATCAGCAGCACCTTCTTGCCGCTCTCATGCCACAGATTGAGCAGCAGGGTTTGCATTTGCTCACGGGTGAAAGCATCCAGAGCGCCAAACGGTTCATCAAGGAGCAGCAGCTGCGGGTTGGCCGCCAGCGCGCGGGCAATCCCTACCCGCTGCCGCTGACCGCCGGAGAGCTGCCAGATAAAGCGCTTTTCCGCTCCTTCAAGGCCCACTTTTTTCAGCATCTGCGCGGCGGTTGCCCGGCGCTGCGTTTTGTCGACGCCCGCTAGCTGCAACCCGAGCGCGACGTTATCCTGCATGTTGCGCCACGGCAGCAGCCCTTCGTGCTGAAATACCACACCGCGATCGGCCCCCGGCCCTTCAACCCGCTGCCCTTCAAGAGTGATGCTGCCGTGCTGATAAGGCACGAATCCGGCAATCAGGTTCAGCAGGGTGGTTTTACCGCAGCCGGAGGGGCCAAGGACCACCAGCAGTTCACCGCTGTCCAGCGTCAGGTTGATATCCGCCAGCGCCGGTTTACCGCCGTAGTCGGCAGAAAGGTGCGAGATGTGCAGCATCATGATCTCCTTACTTCACAAAACGGTCGGTAACGTACTGGCTGTAGTCGCTGCCGGCGGCGGGCACTTTGCCCTGCTCTTTTAGGAACTTCGCGGTGTCGATGATGGCTTTATTGACCGGACCGTTCAGCTCCTGCGCCTGCTGGGCGGCGGTCAGGTAGGTATTGCCTTTCACCAGCCCTGGCACGTCGGCTTCCGGTACGCCGCTTAAGCGCGCCAGCTTGCTGATATTTTCCGGTTGCTTCAGCCACTCGTCAGGGTTGGCGATGTAGGGCTGCTGGGCGTCGATGGCGCTTTTGGCGAAGGCTTTCACAATCTCAGGATGCTTTTCGGCAAAATCTTTACGTACCACCCAAACGTCCAGCGTCGGCGCACCCCACTCACCCACCTGCGACGAATCGGTCAGGACCGTGCCGTCTTTCTCCAGCGCGTTAACCGCCGGAGCCCAGACGTAGGCACCGTCAATATCGCCGCGCTGCCAGGCGGCAATAATCGCTGGGGGTTGCAGGTTGAGGATCTGCACCTGGCCCGGCTTGATACCCCAGTGCTTCAGCGCCGACAGCAGGCTGTAGTGCGTCGTGGAGATAAACGGCACGGCGATGCGTTTGCCGATCAGGTCCTCTGGTTTGGTGATGTTCTTCTTCACCACCAGCGCTTCGGAGTTACCGAGCTTTGAGGCCAGCAGGAACACTTCAATCGGCACCTGCTGGGTGGCGGCGACCGCCAGCGGGCTGGAGCCGAGGTTGCCGATTTGTACGTCACCGGAAGCCAGCGCCCGCACGATGCTCGCGCCGCTGTCAAACTTGCGCCAGTCGACGGTGGCCCCGCTCTCTTTGGCAAAGGTGTTGTCCGCCTGGGCGACTTTCGCCGGCTCAGCGGAGGTCTGATACGCCACGGTGACGTTAACCGCCTGCGCCTGGAATGCCGCGAGAGCCAGGGCGGCAATAAGAGTGATACGCGATGTGAGTGCCATAGTGTCTGCTTCCCTTGAGTTGTTATGGATGCAGTATTTCCGGCGCGATGCGTTTGATGAAGTAATTAAAAATTCTTGCTAAGAACAAAGTGTTTTTAGAAAAAAAGCGGCAATGGTTAGTTAATCTTCACAAAAACCGCCACCGCGCTTTTATTGCAATTTCGTTACATTCGTTACATATCCACACCCCGACGATTGCCAGCGCAGCGGCGGCAGGCATCATAGGGCCATGATCCGCGAAGAGAGTAGAAACATGATTCGAGTGGTGCTGGTCGATGACCATGTGGTGGTGCGTTCCGGTTTTGCACAGTTGCTCAGCCTCGAAGAAGACCTCAACGTTGTTGGCCAGTTCAGCAGCGCGGCACAGGCGTGGCCAACGCTATTGCGCGATGACGTCAACGTGGCGGTGATGGATATCGCCATGCCGGATGAAAACGGCCTGAGCCTGCTAAAGCGCCTGCGCGCGCAAAAGCCGCAATTTCGCGCCATTATTCTGAGCATTTATGACGCGCCCACCTTTGTGCAGAGCGCGCTCGATGCCGGGGCCAGCGGTTATCTCACTAAACGCTGCGGCCCGGAAGAGCTCGTGCAGGCGGTACGTTCCGTCGGGATGGGCGGTCATTACCTGTGCGCCGATGCGCTACGGGCGCTGCGCGGCGGCGCAAAACCGGCGCAGGTGCTGGAAGTGCTCACCCCACGTGAACGCGAAGTATTTGATTTACTGGTCAAAGGCGACAGCGTCAAGGAAATAGCCTTTAAGCTCGACCTCAGCCACAAGACGGTGCACGTCCATCGCGCCAACGTGTTGGGCAAGCTGCAATGCCAAAGCACGATTGAGCTGGTGCACTTCGCTCTCGACCACCAGTTGCTGGCAGGGCATTAATGTCGCGCGGCCTTCGCCACCGGGTCATTTCGCTGTTCATTGTACTGGCCTGGGGTAGCGGCTGGCTGATGCTGTGGACGCTCGGTTTTTACCTGACCCATAACGGCCAGCAGGCGGCGCTGTTTCTGCCACACGGCGTCTATCTGGCGCTGCTGATCCTGCTTTCCCGCCGCTACTGGCCCGCGCTGGTGCCCCCCCCCATGCTAATGCTGTTCTGGCTGCACAGCGAACAGTTGCTGAACGGCTACACCTTGCTGGCCGCGCCGCTAATTAGCCTGCTCCCTGCCGGTCTGGCGCAACAGTTCTGGCACCGTTTTCCTCTTTACTGGCAGCGGCTGACGCTGCTGCTGGCCACGGTCAGCGTAAGCGCATTACTCAACACCGCGCTGCTCTCGCCGTTTGTGAAAAGCCCGGCAATGATGCTCGGCCTGGCCTCGTTTACCGGCGGCGTGCTGCTGACACCGTTTGTCTATCTGATTTTTGAATTCCTGCGCCAGCAGCACCGCTATCATCTGCTGGGTCTGGATACGACCAATCCGCCGCTGCGCACCTCGCTAATTATCTGGTGCAGCCTGTTTTTTATCATCGGTATTGGCACCCAGATGGTGTTGTCGCCGGAAATTGAACGCCTGCTGCTGATCGTCGTCTTTCTGCCAAACGTGGTGATGGCGTGGAAATTTGGCTGGCAGGGCGGCGTGCTCTCCGGCCTGCTGGGCAGCATGATGATCACCATTGCCCGCCAGGTTGGTGTGGGATTCAACAATCTGGTTGAACTGGAGATCTTTCTGGCAACCCAGGCGCTGCTCGGCATCGGTCTGGGGATTGCCATCAGCCGCCAGCAGCATCTGGCGCAAAACCTGCACCACTACCGCCAGCGGCTGGAAGCGGAGCTGGCGGCACGACGCGCGCTGACCGAAAAGCTGATCCATACCGAAGAGGACACGCGCAAAAATCTGGCGCGCGAGCTGCACGACGAAATAGGCCAGAACATCACCGCTATTCAAATTCAGTCACAGCTGGTGAAACGGGCGCGCGATCCGGCGCAAACCCAGGCCGCCGCTAGCCAGATTAACGATCTCGCCCGGCGTATCCACCACTCCACCCGCCAGCTACTGCGCCAGCTGCGCCCACCCGCCCTTGACGAACTGTCGTTTAAAGAGGCGCTGCACCACCTGCTCAACGAATTTGCCTTTGCCGAGCGCGGCATCTGCTGCCGCTTTGACTATCAGCTTAGCGCCACCCCGGAGAGCGAAACGGTACGCTTTACCCTCTATCGACTGCTGCAGGAGCTGCTCAATAACGTCTGCAAGCACGCCGAGGCCAGCGAGGTTGCCATTACCTTGCTTGAGCAGGGAAAGTCGTTGCGCCTGGAAGTCAGGGATAACGGCGTCGGTATCAGCGCCGACAAAATTGCCGGATTTGGTATTCAGGGGATGCGCGAACGCGTCAGCGCCCTGGGCGGCGAGCTAACGCTGGAATCACGGCATGGCACGCGAGTAATTGTTAACTTGCCCACAAATTTGCAACAAACAACCTGCTAACCAGGAAAAAGTCTTAGTCACTGCGGACTTTCTCTCATCCCCTTTCAATTTCACTTTCTTATAGTCAGCAAAACGGAGACGGCTATGCGTACCGACATCAATCAACAATACCGGACGCTACGTCCACAACTGCTGATGTGCATGATCATCGGGTATGCCGCGTTTTACCTGACGCGCAAAAGCGTTAACTACGTGCTGCCAGCGCTGCAAACGGATCTTGGTCTGGATAAAGGCGATATCGGCCTGCTGGGATCGCTGTTTTATCTCACCTACGGCCTGTCGAAGTTTACCGCCGGACTGTGGCACGACAGCCACGGACAGCGCTGGTTTATGGGCGTTGGCCTGTTCGCCACCGGTCTGTTGAACGTGGTGTTCGCCTTTGGCGAGTCGCTGACGCTGCTGCTGGCGGTCTGGGCGCTGAACGGATTTTTTCAGGGCTGGGGATGGCCACCCTGCGCCCGGCTGCTGACTCACTGGTATTCGCGCAACGAACGTGGCTTCTGGTGGGGCTGCTGGAATATGTCTATCAATATCGGCGGAGCGATTATCCCGCTGATTAGCGCCTTTGCCGCCCACTGGTGGGGCTGGCAGGCGGCGATGCTGGCACCGGGGATTATCAGCATGGCATTAGGCATCTGGTTAACGCTACAGCTGAAAGGAACGCCCCAGGAAGAGGGATTGCCGTCGGTGGGAACCTGGCGTAACGACCCGCTGGAACTGCGTCAGGAGCAGCAAAGCCCACCGATGGGGCTCTGGCAGATGCTACGCACCACGATGCTGAAGAACCCGATGATCTGGCTGCTGGCCATCTCTTACGTGCTGGTCTATCTGATCCGCATCGCGCTTAACGACTGGGGCAACATCTGGCTGACGGAGAGCCACGGCGTGAATCTACTCAGCGCCAACGCCACGGTGATGCTATTTGAAGCGGGCGGCCTGCTCGGCGCGCTGTTCGCCGGTTGGGGTTCGGATCTGCTGTTCAGCGGCCAGCGGGCGCCGATGATTTTGCTGTTCACACTGGGGCTGATGGTTTCCGTCGCCGCGCTCTGGCTGGCCCCGGTGCATCACTACGCGCTGCTGGCGGTCTGTTTCTTTACGGTGGGCTTCTTCGTTTTTGGCCCGCAAATGCTGATTGGCCTCGCGGCGGTGGAGTGCGGACACAAAGCGGCTGCGGGTTCAATCACCGGTTTTCTCGGCCTGTTCGCCTATCTGGGGGCAGCGCTGGCGGGCTGGCCTCTGTCGCTGGTCATTGAACGCTACGGCTGGTCGGGCATGTTTAGTTTGCTCTCGGTCGCCGCAGTCCTGATGGGTTTATTGCTGATGCCGCTGCTGATGGCGAGCATTACTACCTCTCCTGCTCAAAGGATAAAATAATGAAAAAAACTCTGGTCACTACTCTGATTGCTTCCGGCATTGCGCTGGCGACGTTAAGCGGCGCGGCGCACGCCAAAGGTCGTCTGGTGGTCTACTGCAGCGCCACCAACGAAATGTGTGAAGCCGAAACCAAAGCCTTCGGCGAAAAATATGATGTGAAAACCTCGTTTATTCGCAACGGTTCCGGCAGCACGCTGGCGAAGGTCGATGCCGAGAAGAAAAACCCGCAGGCGGACGTCTGGTACGGCGGTACCCTCGACCCGCAGTCCCAGGCCGGTGAAATGGGCCTGCTGCAACCCTATAAGTCCCCCAATCTTGAGCAGGTGATGGAGCAATTCCGCGATCCGGCGAAGCTGAAAGGCAACTACACTTCGGCGGTCTACGTCGGCATTCTCGGCTTTGGCGTGAACACCCAGCGCCTGAAAGAGAAAAATCTGCCGGTGCCCAAATGCTGGAAGGACCTGACCAAACCGGAATATAAAGGCGAAATCCAGATTGCCGACCCGCAAAGCTCCGGTACCGCCTACACCGCGCTGGCCACCTTCGCCCAGCTGTGGGGGGACGATCAGGCCTTTGATTACCTGAAGCAGCTCAACGCTAACGTCTCCCAGTACACCAAATCCGGTATTGCCCCGGCGCGTAACGCCGCCCGTGGCGAAACGGCCATTGGTATCGGCTTCCTGCACGATTACTCACTGGAAAAAGAACAGGGCGCGCCGCTGGAGCTGATCTCTCCGTGCGAAGGTACCGGCTATGAAATTGGCGGCATCAGCATCCTGAAGGGCGCACGCAACCTCGACAACGCCAAACTGTTTGTCGACTGGGCGCTGTCAAAAGAGGCCCAGGAACTGGCGTGGAAAAAAGGCAAGTCTTATCAGATCCTGACCAACACCACCGCCGAAACCTCACCAAACTCGCTGAAGCTCGATGACCTGAAGCTTATCAACTACGACATGGATAAATACGGTTCTACCGAAGTCCGTAAGCAGCTTATCAATAAGTGGGTTAGCGAAGTGAAGATGGGTAAATAAGCCCACATTTTGCGGTTAATGCCCGGTGGCGCTCACGCTTACCGGGCCTACACACAACACCGGAAAACTTATGTCACACACACTTGCACTCCATCCCGTGAAAAAACGGGATGCGATATTCCTTTGGGTTTTGTTCGGCTGGCTGGCGTTCGCCCTGCTGCCGAGCTGGAGCCTGGATTACGGTTTGCTGGAGTCCACGAGCGATGAAATTCTCGCGGCCTACGGCTGGTCACAGTTCAACATCAGCTGGTTATGGTATTTGCTGCCGAGCCTGCTGCTGATTCGTCCATGGCAGGAAGCCAGGCGCGAGCAGCGCAGCCGTCATTATATCGACGCTGGCTGGGCGTTCTGCTGTATGGCGTTTATCGTCATCAGCGCCACCGTGGAAGGCCGCGGGTTAGGCTACGCCACCATCGTGCTGTTTGTGGCGCTGGGCGCGATAATGACCCTGGCGCTGACCCGCCTGGAATGGCTGGGCGGCGACCGCTTTGTGATTGGTTCGCTGGTCACCATCGTGGCGTTGATTGGCGTGTTTATCGTCTGGCCGAGCATCGCTATTTTCATCCCGATGTTCACTAACGACGCGGGCGAGTTTGCTCCGCTGGCGTTTATGGCCGTGCTGTCGCAGGCGCATATCGTGCAGGTGATCCTCAACTCCATCGCCCTGTCGATGGCGGTGGGCGTTGGCTGCACCTTCTTTGGTCTGGTACTGGCGATCTACACCACCCGCATCGCCAAACGCAGCGCGATTATTGGCCGCATCTTCTCCATTCTGCCGATTGTGACCCCGCCGTTTGTCGTCGGTCTGGGCGTGACGCTGATGATGGGTCGTTCCGGCTACATTACCGAATTGATGGTCGACTGGTTCGGGCTGACCAACACCAACTGGCTGTACGGGTTTACCGGCATCTGGCTGGCGCAGGTACTGGCGTTCACCCCGATGGCGTTTATGATCCTCGATGGGGCGATTAAGACCATTCATCCGTCACTGGAGGAGGCGTCGTACACCCTGCGCGCCAGCCGCTGGCAGACCTTTAACGGCGTTTTCGTTCCGCTGCTGAAACCGGCGCTGGCGAACGCATTTTTAATCGTCATCGTCCAGTCGCTGGCCGACTTCAGTAACCCGCTGGTGCTCGGCGGCAACTTTGACGTGCTGGCGACGCAGATCTACTTCTACATCACCGGTTCGCAGCTCGATTATCAGGCAGCGAGCACGCTTGGCGCATTCCTGCTGCTGTTCTCGCTGCTGGTGTTCTGCATTCAGTATATGTGGATCGGCAAGCGCTCTTACGTCACCGTTTCCGGTAAGTCCTACCGTGGCGACGTACAACCACTGCCGGTGACCCTGGTATGGAGCGTGATCGCCATTCTGGCGGTGTGGATCGCCTTTAACGCCCTGCTCTACGGCAGCATTTTCTACGGCAGCTTCACCGTCAACTGGGGAGTGGATTACACCCTGACGCTGGATAACTTTATCAAGCTGTTCGGCCAGGGAATGAGCGACGGAGCGTGGCCTTCGCTGCTCGACACCCTGCTGTACGCCGGGATTGCCGCGCCGATCACCGCCGCGTTCGGACTACTGATCGCGTGGATCGTGGTGCGCCAGCAGTTTAAAGGTAAAAAGACCATCGAGTTCACCACCATGCTGTGCTTCGCGGTACCGGGCACCGTGGCGGGCGTGTCGTACATCCTCGCCTTTAATAGCGCGCCGGTGTACCTCACCGGTACGGCGGCGATTGTGATTATCTCGATGGTGATGCGTAACGTACCGGTGGGCATTCGCGCCGGGATCGCGGGTCTGGGGCAGATCGACAAGTCGCTGGACGAAGCATCGCTCAGCCTGCGCGCCGGTTCTCTGCGCACCATTACGCATATTCTGCTGCCGCTGCTGCGTCCGGCGATCCTCTCGGCGCTGATCTACAGCTTTGTGCGCGCCATTACCACCGTCAGCGCCATTGTGTTCCTTGTCACACCGGATACCCGCGTGGCGACGGCTTACATTCTGAACCGCGTGGAAGACGGTGAATACGGCGTGGCGATCGCCTACGGCTCGATTCTGATCGTAGTGATGCTGGCGATTATTTTCATCTTTGACTGGCTGATCGGGGAAGCGCGTATCTCCCGTTCAAAAGCCAAAAACCAGGCGTAATGGAGCGCACTATGAGTCAGAAAAATTTTGTTGAGCTGCGCAACGTCACCAAGCGATTCGGCAGCAATACGGTTATCGATAATATCAATCTCACTATCCCGCAGGGGCAAATGGTAACCCTGCTCGGCCCTTCCGGTTGCGGCAAGACGACCATTCTGCGCCTGGTGGCCGGGCTGGAAAAACCGAGCGAAGGACAGATTTTCATTGATGGCGAAGACGTCACCCACCGCTCTATTCAGCAGCGCGATATCTGCATGGTGTTTCAGTCTTACGCCCTGTTCCCGCATATGTCGCTGGGGGATAACGTCGGCTACGGCCTGAAGATGCTTGGCGTGTCGCGCAGCGATGTGAAGACGCGGGTGAAAGAAGCACTGGCGATGGTGGATCTGGAAGGATTCGAGGACCGCTATGTCGATCAGATCTCCGGCGGCCAGCAGCAGCGCGTGGCGCTGGCGCGCGCTTTGATCCTCAAGCCGAAGGTGCTGCTGTTTGATGAGCCGCTAAGTAACCTCGACGCCAACCTGCGTCGCAGCATGCGCGATAAGATCCGCGAACTGCAAAAGCAGTTTGATATCACCTCGCTGTACGTCACCCACGATCAGAGCGAAGCCTTTGCGGTTTCCGATACCGTGCTGGTGATGAACAAGGGGCATATCATGCAGATTGGATCGCCGCAGGATCTTTACCGTCAGCCCGCGTCGCGCTTTATGGCGAGCTTTATGGGCGATGCCAACCTGTTCCCGGCCACCTTCAGCGAGGATTTTGTCGATATTTATGGTTATCGGCTGCCAAGACCGCTGCATTTCGCCGTCCAGGGCGAAGGCACCGTCGGCGTACGCCCGGAGGCGATTACCCTGAGCGATCGCGGCGAGGAGAGCCAGCGCTGCGTGATTCGCCACGTGGCCTATATGGGGCCGCAGTATGAGGTAACGGTGGAGTGGAACGGGCAGGAGCTCTTATTGCAGATTAACGCCACCCGCCTGCAGCCAAACGCCGGAGAGCAGTATTACCTCGAAATCCACCCGTACGGGATGTTTGTTTTATCCTAGGCAAAAGTAAGGTAAAAGCAAAAAGGCAGCTCAGCTGCCTTTTTTAGTGTTTGCTCCCTTTCCCCAAAGGGGCGAGGGGATCAATCCTCTGCGCTGGGTAGGCCGGTTTTCTCCCTCTCCCTGTGGGTGAGGGCCGGGGTGAGGGCATCAGGCCGCACATGCTCCCCTCACCCTAACCCTCTCCCCAAAGGGGCGAGGGGATCAATCCTCTGCACTGGGTAGGCCGGTTTTCTCCCTCTCCCCAAAGGGGCTAGGGGATCGCTCCTCTGCGCTGGGTAGGCCGGTTTTCTCCCTCTTCCTAATGAGCGAGGGAGTTAATCCTCAGCGCTGCGCGTTCAGTTCAGCAATATCCTTCGGCGTCGTGCGGCAGCAGCCGCCAATCAGCTTCGCGCCCGCCGCCAGCCACTGGGGTAAATATCCCGCCAGCGTGGCGCACGCTTCGCCGTGATGGTGCCAGGTTTTGCTCACCGGGTCATAGTGTTCGCCTGAATTCGGATAAACCACCAGCGGCAGCGCCGTCAGACTATGCAGATGCTCAAGCGCAACAGTAGTATTTTCCAGGGCGATACAGTTAATTCCCAGCGCCACCACCTGCGGGTAGTCTGCCAGCACGGCAACCACTTCCCGCAGCGGCGTGCCATCGCTGAGATGCTGTGCATCGCGCAGGGTAAACGAGAACCACGCCCGCGCGCGCGGATAGGCGGTTAGCAGTTCAGCCAACGCCTTAATCTCGGCAAAATTCGGCATGGTTTCACAGGCCAGCAGATCGGCCCCGGCGTCGAGCAGCGCTTCCACGCGCGGACGATGGAACGCCTGAAACGCTTCATGGCTGCGGGCGTAATCGCCGCGATACTCCGAACCATCCGCCAGAAATGCGCCGTACGGCCCAACAGACCCGGCTACCAGCAGCGTGCCCGCCAGCGGGTTTTCGGCAAGATACGCTTCACGCGCTTTGCGGGCCAGCTCTACGCTTTTGCCAATCAGCGCTTTCGACTGAGCTTCGTCCAGCCCACGGGCGGCAAACCCCGCCGGAGTGGCCTGATAGCTGGCGGTGATCGCCACCTGCGCGCTGGCGCGGAAATAGTCGAGGTGGACTTCGCGAATAAGGTCCGGATTGTCGACCAGTACTTTCGCCGACCACAGGCTATCGGCAAGGTTACAGCCGCGCGCTTCCAGCTCCGTCGCCATTGCGCCGTCCAGCAGGACAAAGGGCTGTACGTCAAGGATGGCGGTTAACGGATTATTCTGCGACATGTTGAGGCTCCTGAGTGAGTTTCCGTGAACGAGTCAGATAATACGCACCATAACACAGTGCCACGAACGGGATCCCGCACCACAGCGCAATCCTCTGACTCGGGTCAAACGCCAGCCCCACGCAGGCCACCAGACACAGAACAAATCCCAGCACCGGCACCAGCGGATACCACGGCGCGCGATAGTGCAGCTCGCTGAGCGCCTTCCCCTGCTGAATGTGGCGACGGCGGAACATAAAATGCGAGGCGCAGATGCTCAGCCATACCGCCACCACCGCAAAACCGGAGATCGCCGACAGCGCGACAAACACCGTATCCGGGGCAATTACGCTGGAGAACAGCGCCAGCACGCCGCCGAGCATACTCACCGAAATCGCCGTCAACGGTACGCCGTTTTTGGTCAATTTCGTAAAACAGGCCGGTAGCGTTTTTTCATTAGACAGCGACCACAGCATCCGCCCGGAGGCATAGAGGCCGGAGTTAGCCGCCGACAGAATCGCCGTCAGGATCACGAAATTAAAGATATCCGCCGCATACGGAATGCCGACTTTCTCGAACACCAGCACAAACGGGCTTTTCTCCACCCCCGCCTGCTGCATCGGGATCAGCGCCGCCAGTACAAACACGGTGCCGATAAAAAAAATAATCAGTCGGGCAATAGTGGTGCGAATAGCGACCGGAATGACTTTATGCGGATTTTCAGTCTCACCCGCCGCAATACCGATAAGTTCGGTGCCGGAAAAGGCAAAGTTCACCGCCACCATGGTCATCAGGATCGGCAGGCCGCCGTGCGGGAACCAACCCTCGGCGGTGATGTTCGAAAGCCCAGGCGCGGGGGAACCATCCTGCATGGGAATAAAGCCGAAGATCGCCGCGCCGCCGAGGATAATAAAGGCAATGATGGTGACCACTTTCACCAGCGAGAACCAGAATTCACCTTCGGCAAAGAAGCGGGTCGAAATCACGTTGAGGGCGAAAATCACCACGCAGAACACCACGCACCACACCCATACCGGCACCTGCGGGAACCAGTACTGCATACAGAATCCGGCGGCGGTAAAGCTGGAACCCAGCGCCACCGTCCACGTTAGCCAGTACAGCCACGCCACGGTATACCCCGTCGCCGGGCCGAGGTAGCGTGCGGCATAGACGTGAAATGCGCCGGTTTCCGGCATCGCTACGGATAGCTCGCCCAGACACTGCATCACCAGCCACACGACCAACGCACCAATCAGGTAGGCCAGCAGCGTCCCCGCCGCCCCGGTGGTGGAGATGATATAGCCGGTATTGAAAAATAGCCCTGTGCCAATAACGCCACCCAGCGACAGCATAATCAGGTGACGAGTTTTCATGGTGCGCTTAAGTTGCCCACCTTGTTGTTGTGTTGTTTGCATATTACCTTCTAAGCGTATGGACATCTAAACATCCAAATGAAGGTTCGTTATACCGTGCCCACCGTAAAATTGCAAAGCGACCTCATTCACCATCTATGCATCCGCCCAAACCATCAATGCCGTGTATGGGCAGAATACCGACAAATTGCAAACCGTGATCGCCGCACCCACAAAATCAAAACAATGGTGCTAATTTTACAAAACAAAAAACCATAAAAGGATAATTCTATGTCAACCCGCACCTTACCTCTGTGGGCCGCCGCTGTAGCTGTCGGCATTTTGCCGCTGCATGCCGCGCAGGCCGCCACCTCGGTTAAGTTTCCCGATAAAGTCTGCAACATTACTCAGTACGGCGCTGAAGGCCATCGACTGCAAATCGCGCTCAATACCGACGCGATTCAAAAGGCGATTGATGACTGCGCCGCCGCCGGAGGTGGGACGGTACTGGTGCCGAAAGGTAACTTTCTGACCAACCCGCTGTTCCTGAAGAGCAATATTCAGCTCAAGCTGGAGAAAGACGCGACTTTAGTCGCTTCTACCGAAGTTGCCGCTTACCGTGGCGATGACAAAACTAAATACGCCGAAGCGGAAAATGGCTGGTTGCCGTTTATCAGCATTGCTGATGCGCAAAACGTGGCTATCGTCGGCGAAGGTACCATCGATGGTCAGGGCGCGGTGTGGTGGGAGCGCTGGCGTGAGAATATCCGCGCGACAGGCAAAAAAGGCGGCACCGATCGGCCACGACTGATTTACATCACCCGTTCCAGCAACGTGCTGATTGACGGCGTGACCCTCACCCATTCACCCAGCTTCCACGTAGTCACCCGCTACGCGCACGATGTCGATATCAACGGCACGCGTATTCTTTCGCCGTGGCATGCGCCGAATACCGACGCCATCGACCCTATTGATAGCCAGAATATCCGTATTACCAACAACTATATCGACTGTAACGACGACCATATTGCCATTAAGGCCGAGAAAGCCGACTCGCGCTTCCCGGACTGCGTGGTGGATAATATCTATATCGCCAATAACACCCTGAAGCAGGGGCGAGGGATCTCCATCGGCAGCGAGAGCGCCGGTGGCGTGAACAACGTGCTGGTGGAAAATAATACCTTTGAAGGTTCGATGTACGGTATCCGCATTAAAAGCCCGCGCGGTAAGGGCGGCGAGGTGAAAAACATCGTTTACCGTAATACCAAAATGCATAACGTCGAAGTCCCGCTGGTCTTCTCCGCCTATTACAAAGCCGCGCCGATTGTGCAGGCTGAAGTCGATAAGCTGCTACAGGCGGGCGGCTTTACCCTCGGCGAGCAGATCTATCCGCCGGACAGCGATCCGAAACAGCCGTTCGACAAATACAAGACTCCGCACTTCAGCAATATCACCGTTGAGAACTTAACTTCGACTGGTGCCAGTAAAGCGGCAGCCTACATTATCGGCACTCCGGAAGCGCCGCTGAGCGGTTTCCATCTTACCAACGTCAACATCGAAGCCGCCCACGGCTTGCGCATTCGTAATGCCGAGCTGGAGACCAAAGGGCTTAATCTGCAGGTGAAAGAAGGCCCGGCGATTCAAAAAGACGCGGGGGCCATCGTTCACCAGTAACGCTACATTTGCGGGCAGCTGCACCACGGCGACTCTTCCGCCAGGTGTGGTCTGCCCTTTTTTTGATCGTCACTGGCTTAGAGCCTATCCCAGTAGGCGTAATCGTTGCAGGCAGTTTGGACACGGACAGCGCGCAAGAACCGGAGCGTACACGTAGTACGTGAGGATGATTCGCTACGCTCCCCCTGCGGGCCGCCCTGAAGGGCGTTCAACACTCTGTGAGTATTGTCTGAGCACTGCCCAGGGCCAAACTGGCAAATAAGATAGCCCTAATGGGATAGGTTCTTAAACCACAGCGTTTATCAGTGGTATGACCTGGCACTCTCTTTGCAACCCTCCACATATCTGAAATACCTGGTTCACCAAGCGTCATTGTTGCAGGCAGTTTTGGCATGGACAGCGCGCAAAAACCGGAGCGTACACGTAGTACGTGAGGATTTTGAGCACTGCCCAGGCCTAAACTGGCAAATAAAATAGCGTGGTGATGCCGGGTAACTTTATCTGGCGAGGCAACAAACATGACAGAGCAAACCACAACGCTAAAAAGAACGCTCGGCAGTTTCCGCTTATGGGGGATTGCCGTTGGGCTGGTTATTTCCGGGGAGTATTTCGGCTGGAGCTACGGCTGGTCCCAGGCCGGGACGCTGGGCTTTATGATTGTCGCGCTGGCGATTGCCGCCATGTACTGCGCCTTTATTTTTAGCTTTACCGAGCTGACCACCGCTATTCCGCATGCAGGCGGGCCTTTTGCCTACGCCTACCGCGCTTTTGGCCCGACCGGCGGCTTTATTGCCGGCTTCGCGACCCTGATTGAGTTTGTCTTTGCCCCGCCCGCCATTGCCATGGCTATCGGCGCCTACCTTAACGTACAGTTTCCGGCGCTGGACCCGAAATGGGTGGCCTGCGGCGCTTACCTCATATTTATGACGCTGAATATTCTCGGCGTCGGCATTGCCGCCACCTTTGAGCTGGTGGTCACCCTGCTGGCCATCTTCGAGCTGCTGGTGTTTATGGGCGTGGTTGCGCCGGGCTTCTCCTGGAGTCACTTTACGGCTAACGGCTGGGCGGGTGCGGAGAGCTTCAGCGGCCTGGCGCTGCCGGGCATGTTTGCCGCGATCCCATTTGCTATCTGGTTCTTTCTGGCGATTGAAGGCGCATCGATGGCCGCCGAAGAGGCCAAAGACCCGCAGCGCACCATTCCCCGGGCGCTGGGCGGCGGCATTCTGACCCTGACCGTACTGGCAATTGGCGTGATGGTCTTTGCCGGGGGCGTCGGCGACTGGCGGACGCTGTCCAATATCAACGACCCGCTGCCGCAGGCGATGAAAATGGTGGTTGGCAACAGCAGCGGCTGGCTACATATGCTGGTGTGGCTGGGGCTGTTCGGCCTGGTGGCGTCGTTCCACGGGATTATCATGGGCTACTCGCGGCAGATATACTCCCTGGCACGCGCGGGCTATCTTCCCGCCAGCCTGGCAACGCTGAACCGCCGTACCCGCACGCCGCATCTGGCGATCCTCGCAGGCGGCGTGGTCGGTATCGCCGCCATCTTCTCTGATTCGCTGATCACCATTAGCGGGATGCCGCTGACCGCCTGTATCGTCACGATGTCGGTATTTGGCGCTATTGTTATGTATATCACCTCGATGGCGGCGCTGTTTAAACTGCGCCGCAGCGAGCCGAAGCTGATTCGCCCGTTCCGCGCGCCGCTCTATCCATGGGCACCGGCCTTTGCCCTGGCGATGGCGGTACTCTGCCTGGTGGCGATGGTCTGGTACAACCCGCTGCTGGCGCTGATTTTCGCCGCCATGATGCTCGGCGGCTATCTGTGGTTTCGCAAGACCGCAGGTGCCCGCCAGCGCGCGGCGGTAGATCCGCAGCTGCGCACGGTCTCCTGAGGAGTCGACACATGTATAAAACCACGCTATCGGGCCAGGTATGGCGTTTTGATAGTCTGAAGACACTGATGGCGAAAGCCTCCCCGGCACGTTCCGGCGACGCGCTGGCGGGGGTTATCGCCGAGTCTGCCGAAGAGCGGATGGCGGCAAAAATGGCGCTGGCGGAGGTGCCATTGACGGAAATTCTCGCTAATCCGCTGATTCCCTACGAGCAGGATGAAGTGACCCGGCTGATACTCGATACCCACGACAGCCAGGGCTTCGCGGCGATTCGCCATCTGACGGTCGGCGATTTTCGCGACTGGCTGCTCGATGATGCCACCGACGATGCAGCGCTGCGCCAGGTCGCAAGGGCGATAACCCCGGAGATGGCGGCGGCGGTCAGCAAGCTGATGCGTAACCAGGATCTGATCCTCGCCGCCAGCAAATGCCGGGTCGTCACGCGTTTTCGCAACACTATTGGCCTGCCGGGGCATCTCAGCGTGCGCCTGCAGCCGAATCACCCCACCGATGATATGAAAGGGATCGCTGCCAGTATGCTCGACGGCCTGCTGTACGGCGCGGGGGATGCGGTGATCGGTATTAATCCGGCCAGCGACAGCCTGCCGGTACTGGCACAGCTTAACCATATGCTCGACGATATTATTCAGCGCTTCGCTATTCCCACACAGTCGTGCATTTTGACCCACGTCACCAACACCTTACAGCTGATTGAGCGCGGCGCGCCGGTGGATCTGGTGTTTCAGTCGGTGGCCGGGACCGAGGCCGCCAATAGCGGTTTCGGCATTAATCTGGCGCTGCTGCAGGAGGCCCGGGAAGCGGCGCTCAGCCTGAATCGCGGCACGCTCGGCAACAACGTGATGTATTTTGAAACCGGTCAGGGCAGCTGTCTTTCCGCCAATGCCCATCACGGCGTTGACCAGCAGACCTGCGAAGCCCGCGCCTATGCCGTCGCCCGCCATTTCGAGCCGCTGCTGGTCAATACGGTAGTGGGCTTTATCGGCCCGGAATATCTCTACGATGGCAAGCAGATTATCCGCGCCGGGCTGGAAGATCATTTCTGCGGCAAGCTGATGGGGCTGCCTATCGGCTGCGACGTCTGCTACACCAACCATGCCGAAGCGGATCAGGACGACATGGATACCCTGCTGACGCTGCTGTGCACCGCCGGACTGACCTTCCTGATCGGCGTACCGGGGGCTGACGATATTATGCTCAACTATCAAAGCACCTCGTTTCACGATGCCCTCTACGCCCGCCGCCTGCTGGGTTTAAAACATGCGCCGGAGTTTGCCGACTGGCTGGCGAGGATGCAGATTATTGACCGCCACGGCGCGCTGCGTCTGACCGACGCCCGCCATCCGCTACTTTCCGTCCTGCCGCAAGGAGAACCGGTATGAATCCTCCCGACGCCTGGAACCCGCTGCGTGAATTTACCGATGCACGGATTGCGCTGGGCCGTAGCGGCGCGAGCCTGCCGACCCGAGAAGTGCTCAATTTCGGCCTCGCTCACGCCAGGGCGCGCGACGCCATCCACCAGCCTTTCGCCAGCGACCAGCTTGAACAGCCGCTGGCGGATTTGGGCCTCTCTTCGCTGACCGTCCACAGCGCCGCCAGCGATCGGCATGTTTATCTGAATCGCCCGGATCTGGGACGATGCCTGAACGAAGAGAGCCGCGCCGACCTGGCCGCCAGCGGCGTGCGTCCCGCCGACCTGCTAATCGTGGTTGGCGACGGGCTGTCTTCATACGCCGTACAGCGCCAGGCGCTGCCGCTGATCCGTGCCCTTCTTCCCTATCTGGAAACGCTTGGGTTGAGCCTTGCTCCGGTAGTGCTCGCGCACCAGTCGCGGGTGGCGCTGGGCGATGATATTGGCGAAACGCTGAAGGCCAGAGCGGTAGCGATTCTGATTGGCGAACGGCCGGGGCTCTCTTCGCCGGATAGCCTTGGCGTTTATTTGACCTGGCAGCCGCATCGTCAGCGGCTGGAGTCGGAGCGCAACTGTATTTCCAATATTCGCCCGGAGGGGCTGAGCTATGATGCCGCCGCATTTAAGCTGGCCTGGCTGCTGGAGCAGGCCTTTTTACGGCGGCTAACCGGGGTGCGCCTGAAAGATGAAAGCGATAATCCGGCGCTGCATGGAAAAATAAAACCTTTGAGCCAATTAAAATAATTGTCCACGCGAGCAGAAGAATAGATTTTTAATATTCCAGGCGCAGCTGAATATTATATTCTGGCACGTGCTGAAATTGCGGGTTTTCCAGGTCGGGTAAGGCGTCAGCCGCCACCCGGCAAATTGCATTGGCCGTACGAAAAACGGTATTGTCATCAGCCTTATGCCCTTTCCTGCAGGTAATAAGAATATTGCATGAGTAAAAGCGAAACGAAAGCGGTAAGGTAATTCTGCGCATTAAATATATCTCGTTATCTATTCAAAATAACAGCCAATAATTCGCCAACTCATGTGGCGAATTATTTCTCAATGTTATGCAGTCATTGATGGTTAAAGAAAAATAATCGACCGACGGTGAGGTAGCAATGAAAAAGTTTTCCGGAAAAGCGTCTTTAATGGCCACGCTGGTTGCCGCGTTGATCGGGGCGAATAGCGCACAGGCGGCTGAAATTAAAATCGGCGTGGTATTACCGCTGAGCGGCGCGCTGAGCGGCTACGGTCAGCCATCACAAAAAGGGCTGGATATTATTCAGAGCATTACCCCGACATTAAAAAATGGCGATACCGTTAAGCTTATTGTGATTGACGATAAGAGCGACAAGGTCGAAGCCGCTAACGCCATGCAGCGCCTGGTTTCCAGCGATAAAGTCGACGCGGTGATCGGCGAAGTCACCTCCTCCAATACCCTGGCGATGACCAAAATCGCCGACGACAGTAAGACGCCGCTGGTCTCCTCGACCGCCACCAACGACCGCGTCACCCGCAACCACCCTTACGTTAGCCGGGTCTGCTTCTCCGACAGCTTCCAGGGCGTGGTTGGCGCAAACCTCGCCTCCCGCGACCTGAAAGCCAAAACCGCCGCCATCGTCTTCGACAGCAGCAACGACTACTCCGTCGGCCTGGCGAAAGCCTTCCGCACTCAGTTCCTGAAAAACGGCGGCACCATCCCTATCGAAGTTCAGGCCCCCGGCGGCAGCAAAGACTTTAAAGCCCAGTTGGCCAGCGTGAAAGCGAAGAACGTCGACATGATTTATATGCCGATTTACTACACCGAAGGGGCACTTATCGCCGTGCAGGCGAAACAGCTGGGGCTGAGCAAACCGGTGGTCGGCGGCGACGGTCTGGCGGCGGACCAGGTCTTTTTTGACGTCGGCAAAGATGCGGTCAACGGCTATATGACCACCGATTACTACTCGCCGAACGCCAAAGATCAAACGCCAGCGGGCGAGGTGTTTATCAAAGCCTGGGAAGCAAAATATCAGCAGCCGACCCATACCTGGGGCGCAATGGCGGCGGATGCGTATAACGTCATTATCAACGCCATGAACCAGTGCAGCGACCCGCACGATCGGGTTTGCGTTAACGAAAAAATCCGCGCCACCAAGGAATTCCAGGGCGTGACTGGCACTCTGACGTTGCAAAACGGCGACGCTATCCGCAGCGCGGTCATCAACGAAGTGAAGGATGGCAAGCTGGCGTTCCGTACCGTGGTCAATCCTTAATTCCGTCATACTTCAAGTTGCATGTGCGTTGGTTGTAACTCGAATTATTTAGGGTAGATAAGAGAGATATCAGATGGATGGTGCCATTTTTCTCCAGCAAGTGGTCAATGGAATGAGCCTCGGGGGCATGTACGCCCTGATTGCCATCGGCTATACGATGGTTTACGGGGTGCTGCGCCTGATCAACTTCGCCCATGCGGACGTCATGATGGTCGGGGCGTTTACCACCCTGTTTTTATTTTCTTCTATTGGGCTACCCTTCGGGGTAGCCGTTTTCCTGACCCTCGCGCTGTGCGGCCTGTTCGGGATGCTGATCGACCGGGTGGCCTACCGTCCGCTGCGCCAGGCATCAAAAATCTCGATGCTGATCACCGCCATCGGCGTCAGCTTCTTCCTCGAAAACCTGTTCAACGTGCTGTTTGGCGGCAGCTCGCGCTTCTTCGCCGCGCCCGAATTCTTCAACAACACCCGCGCCTTTGGCGACGTCATTATCACCAACGTGGCGTGGATCGTACCGCTGATTACCGTCCTGCTGCTGTTAGCGATCCTCTGGCTGCTGTACCGGACTCGCTACGGAATGGCGATCCGCGCGGTGGCTTTCGACGTCAATACCGTGCGTCTGATGGGCATCGACGCCAACCGCATTATCTCGCTGGTGTTCGCTCTCGGCAGCAGTCTCGCGGCGCTGGGCGGGGTGTTCTACTCGATTAGCTATCCGACCATCGACCCGCTGATGGGCGTGTTGATTGGCCTGAAAGCCTTCGCCGCCGCGGTGCTTGGCGGAATAGGCAGCGTCACCGGCGCGGTATTAGGCGGTTTTATTCTCGGTTTTACCGAAGTGGTCGCGGTTGCGCTATTCCCCGAGCTGGGCGGCTACAAAGACGCCTTCGCCTTTATGTTCTTGATTCTGGTCCTCTTATTCCGCCCGGTTGGCATTATGGGCGATGAACGTCTGGAAAGGAGCCGTTTCTGATGCTCAACGCGACAACGACCGCCGGGGCGCAGTTGCGCAACCTGGTCATTATTGTTATCTGCATTGCGCTGCTGGCCGGGATTAACGTGGTCTTCAACGACTACATTATTCGCGTCATCAGCACTATTTTTGTCTTTATGATCCTCGCGGTCAGCTACAACCTGATCAACGGCGTCACCGGCCAGCTGTCGCTGGAGCCCAACGGCTTTGTGGCGGTTGGCGCTTACGTCACCGCTCTGCTGATCCTTTCCAGCGACAGCAAACTGGATATGTTTGAGATGGCCGCCCCCAGCCCGTGGATCCTCGTGCTGCACGCCAGTTTCCTGCCCGCGTTGCTTATCAGCGGCCTGTGCGCGGCGGCGCTGGCGGTGTGCCTTGCCTTGCCGGTATTCCGCGTACGCGGCGACTATCTGGCGATCGTCACCCTCGGCTTCGGCTTTATTATTAAAATTCTCGCCATTAACAATCCGCAGATCACCAACGGCGCGATTGGCCTCAACGATATCCCCCAGCAGCCGCATCTGCTGTTCTGGTGCGGGCTGTTCGCTCTGCTGGCAACCGGGATGATTTTGCAACTGGTGTGGTCAAAATACGGGCGAATGATGAAAGCCGTGCGCGACGATGAAGACGCCGCCATCGCCATGGGAGTGAATACATTTCGGATTAAAACCTGTGCTTTCGCCACCAGCGCCTTCTTTGAAGGGATCGGCGGCGGCCTGCTGGCATCGCTGCTGACCACCATATCGCCGAACCTGTTCGACTTTATGCTCACCTTCCAGTTGCTGATTATTATCGTTCTCGGCGGTCTCGGCAGCACCACTGGCGCACTGCTCGGTACCGTGCTGGTAGTCGGCAGCGGCGAGTGGCTGCGCTTTCTCGACCAGCCGCTCCAGTTCTTCGGTCACGATCTCGGGGCGTATCCGGGACTGCGAATGGTGGTGTTCTCGCTGCTGCTGCTGATCATCATGCTGTTTGCCCGCGAAGGTCTGCTGGGCAAAAAAGAGATTTGGCAAGTGGGTAAAAGGGGCCGTGGCTATGGCGCAAAATAAGGTCATTTTACAGGTGCAGGACGTCACCATGCAGTTCGGTGGGCTGCGGGCCATCGACAACGTCAGTTTCCACGTCGACGAGGCGGAAATTTTTGGCCTGATTGGCCCCAACGGCGCGGGTAAAACCACCATGTTCAACGTTATTACCGCCAACTATAAACCGACCAGCGGCAGCGTGACCCTGGCGGGCAAATCGTTGAAAGGGTTGAAGCCGAACCGGGTGGTCAACGCCGGGATCGCCCGCACCTTTCAGAATATCCGCCTGTTTAACTCGATGACGGTATTAGAAAACGTGATGGTCGGCCTTGATAGCGCCAGCCGCTATTCACTGCTGGAAGCGGCGCTGCATATCGGCCGCTATTTCCCCGCTGAACGAGCGGCGAAGGCCAGGGCGATGGCGATTCTGGACGATATCGGCATCGCCCATTTCGCCGATATGCAGGCCACTAACCTCAGCTATGGCAACCAGCGTAAGGTCGAGATCGCCCGTGCGCTGGCGACGTCGCCAAAATTATTGCTGCTTGATGAACCCGCCGCCGGGATGAACCCGAAAGAGACGGAAGATCTGGCGGATCTGATCTTCCGTATGCGTGACGACTACCAGCTCAGCGTGCTGCTGATTGAGCACGACATGCCGTTCGTCAACAAGCTGTGCGAGCGGGTGATGGTGCTGGAGTACGGCAAACCGCTGTTTAGCGGCCTGATGTCCGAAGCCATTGAGGATCCGGAGGTGATTTCCGCTTACCTGGGGGACGTCCGTTATGCTTAGCGCGCGCGAATTAAAAGTGTTTTACGGTGTGATTCAGGGACTGAAAGGCGTTGATATTGATATCAACGACCGGGAGATCGTGACCTTAATTGGCAGCAATGGCGCGGGGAAAACCTCAACCCTCAACGGTATCGTCAATCTGGTGCGTTCCACAGGGCGGGTGAAGTTTCTCAACGAGGATATTTCCCGCAGCCAGACGCACCAGATTGTGCGTCGGGGGCTTGCGCTGGTACCCGAGGGGCGGCGCATCTTCACTAACCTGACTATCGAAGAAAATCTGCGCATGGGGGCTTACAACAATCTCGCCGGGTTTACCCGCCTGCGCGATCGGATGTACAGCCTGTTTCCCCGGCTCAAAGAGCGGCGTAATCAGATGGCGGGCACCATGAGCGGCGGCGAGCAGCAGATGCTGGCTATCGCCAGAGCGTTAATGAGCGAACCGGTTTTACTGATGCTTGATGAGCCAAGCCTCGGGCTGGCGCCGAAAATTGTCGGTGAGCTGTTCGCGACGATAAAGCAGCTGCGGGAGGAGAATATTACCGTGCTGCTGGTGGAGCAGAACGCCACGGCAGCGTTGACTATCGCCGATCGCGCCTATGTGCTGGAGAATGGAAAGATTATGCTCTCCGGCCCGGCCCCGGAGGTGCTGGCGAATCCGGAAATTAAGCGGATGTATCTCGGCGGTTAATACGAAAAACAAAGCTGTTCATGGCTGCGGCATCGCTTCCTGCGTCGCCGCAACCGCAAACAGCCTCTCGCTACACAAAGCACACCTCATTCCAGTAGGCTTCACGCGTCCTGCGCCGCTCAGTATGTTTTATCATGGCGAAACCACCTTGTTTCCACGTTACCGAGATCGATTCCATAGAGACTGGCGACCGGTAATATCGCCTCCATCATGCGTTGGGTATCCTGCTGCCCGGCTTCACCGTTAGATAAAGATGCCAGCCAGCCCGTGATGCGTTGCCATAGCGCCACTTTCATTTTTCTCCTCCGTCGGGAAGCGTTTTGCTTGCGTCTATTTCAACCACAGTTAACGGCGGGCGGGAAATATCAATTCCTGATTTGTAATTCTGCGGGATGCATATTAGGGGGGAGAGGATTTTCCCGGAGGCGGTGCGGGCTACTTGTCCCCAGTTTGGTAGCCCGGACAGGCGCGTCAAGCGCCGCCTCCGGGACTATGCGCAAGGGTTCCGTTCACCCTCAGTCAGCAGATAATGCCTCACCGTTACCCGTGAACGGGTAAAGGGGGAGAAAACCGCCTCCCCCTTTACAATCCCCGCGGTCCCGCAAAGAAATCGGTGCTGCGCACTGTGCTCACCTCCCGGTCCTCAGCCTGCGGTCGGCTCAACTCGACGTCCTGTCTCGCTTCGCCTCTGGCCGCCATCCATGGCGGCCAGTCCTTGTCTTCCGGCCTCCGGTTCGCCGATTTCAGCGGGTTCCAGGGCATCGCTGCAAGTCTTATGGTTTCAGAAAGATACCAATAGCTGACAGAATATCTCCCGGAGGCGGTGCTGCGCACCTGTCCGGGCTACTTGTCCCCAGTTTGGTAGCACAGAGCCGAATAAATAATATCCACAATTTTGTTAAGTTCTTTTTCGTTATACATAAGAACTTTTTCTTCTTTGCCGCAGACGGTCAATTTGTGGGAGCGTGATTAACACAAAACAAAACAGGGATTCAGGGGATAAATTATGCGCATTGCAAAAACAAAAATCGCGCTGGCGCTGGGTATTCTGGTGCTCGCCGCGCAGGCTCAGGCCGATCAATTAGCCGATATCAAAGCCGCTGGGGTGGTCAAAGTCGCCACCTTCGACGCCAACCCGCCTTTCGGTTCGGTAGATCCGAAAACGCATAAAATCGTCGGCTACGACGTGGACTTCGCCGAAGCGCTGGCAAAATCGCTCGGCGTGAAGCTGGAGCTGGTCGCCACTAACCCGGCTAACCGCATTCCGCTGCTGCAATCCGGTAAAGCCGATCTGATCGTCGCCGATATCACTATCACCCCGGAACGCGCGCAGGTGATTGATTTCTCAACGCCATACTTCGTGACTGGCCAGCAGTTCCTCGTCCCGGCCAAATCAGCGGATAAACTTGATGATTACAGCAAAGCACGTATCGGCGCGGTAAAAGGCACCACCGGCGAGCAGGCGCTGCATCAGCGTTTCCCGCAATCTCGCGTGCTCTCCTATGACGATATTCCGCTGGCGCTGACCGCCCTGCGCAACGGTAACGTGCAGGCGATCACTCAGGACAGCACCATTCTCGCCGGGCTGCTGGCGGAAGCGCCGGACAAGGCGAACTTCAAAATCATTCCTGACCTGCTGAGCAAAGAAGAGATTGGCGTCGGTGTGAAGAAAGGCGAACCGGCTCTGCTGAAAGCGGTGAACGACGAGCTGGTAAATCTGGAGAAATCCGGCGAAGCGGCCAAAATTTACGACGTCTGGTTTGGCCCGAGCACCAAAACCCCGCAGCCGCGCGCCTTTACTATCGAAGCTAAATAAGCAGAAAATCCATTATGTTATCGGCTCTATTTTCACGCTCCGCGGCATCGTCCGCGGATTTTTCGCACCTAAAGCGCGCCAGTATTGAATTTCGCGATGTCGCCAAAAGCTACGGCGATCATCGGGTACTGAACGGCGTTAATTTGCAGGTCGAACCCGGCGAAGTGGTGGCGATCCTCGGCCCTTCGGGATCGGGCAAATCAACCCTGATCCGCCTGATCAACCAGCTGGAATCCCTCAGCGGCGGCGAGAT
This sequence comes from Klebsiella sp. RHBSTW-00215, assembly GCF_014103785.1. Taxonomy (NCBI): domain Bacteria; kingdom Pseudomonadati; phylum Pseudomonadota; class Gammaproteobacteria; order Enterobacterales; family Enterobacteriaceae; genus Klebsiella; species Klebsiella sp. RHBSTW-00215. The sequence continues at coordinate 2,845,899 of NZ_JABXQS010000001.1, read as the reverse complement.
CCTGATCGACGGCAAACCCACGGGTCAGCTCACCGGCAGCGCCCTGCGCCAGCTGCGCAGCCGGGTCGGCTTTGTCTTTCAGCAGTTTAATCTCTACGCCCACCTGACGGCGCAGGAGAATATCAGCCTCGCGCTCGAGCGGGTTCACGGCTGGGGCAAAAGCGCCGCCCGCGAACGCGCGTTAGCGCTGCTCAAACAGGTTGGTCTCGAAGATAAAGCGCAGCAGATGCCCGCCCAGCTCTCCGGCGGTCAGCAGCAGCGGGTAGCTATCGCCCGCGCCCTCGCCTCCTCACCGCAAATCATCCTGTTCGATGAACCGACATCAGCACTCGACCCGGAGATGATCGGCGAAGTCTTACAGGTGATGAAAACCCTCGCCCACAGCGGGATCACCATGGTGGTGGTGACGCACGAGATGCAGTTCGCCCGCGAAATTGCCGACCGGGTGGTGTTTATCGACGGCGGCGATATTCTCGAAGTCGCGCCTCCGGCCGAGTTCTTCGCCCGACCGCAGCACGCCCGCACCCGTCGTTTTCTGCAAAAGGTGCTCGACCCATTGCACCAGGAGAGTGAGGCGTGATCCCGCATCTCGACTGGCACGGCGTGCTGAGCGGGCAGCCGCTGCAATGGATAATCTCCGGTTTTCTCACCACCGTCTGGGTGAGCGTCGCCGGGATGATTCTGGCGACGATACTTGCCATTCTGCTGCTGGCGCTGCGCCTCGGCGGCGGTCGGCCCGGACGCTGGCTGGTGGCGGCCTGGGTTTCGCTGTTTCGCAATACGCCGCTGCTGGTTCAACTGCTGTTCTGGTATTTCGCCGCCTGGAATCTGCTGCCGCTGGGGGCGCGGGATTTTATCAACGACGATCACAGCTGGTCGATTCTGCCGGGCAACGTGTGGTGGCTGACGCCGGAGTTTCTCTGCTCGATGTGGGGGCTTGGGGTCTTTACCTCGGCGTTTCTGATTGAGGAGATCGCCTCCGGGCTGCGCGCCGTCAGCCACGGTCAGCGGGAGGCGGCGCTGTCGCAGGGGTTCACGCCCTGGCAGGAGCTGCGCCACATTCTGCTGCCGCAGGGGCTGGCGAACGCCTGGCAGCCGATTATCGGCCAGTATCTGAACCTGATGAAGCTCTCTTCGCTGGCGAGCGGCATCGGCTTTGCCGAACTCACCTATCAGGTGCGGCAAATTGAGAGTTACAACGCGCATGCGCTGGAGGCCTTTGCCGTCGGCACCGTGCTGTATCTGGCGCTTGGCGTGGTCATGGGCGTGGCGCTGACGCGTTTCGGTCCGGGAAAACATCAGCAAAGGAGAGCCGGGTATGAACGCTAATCTGGCGGTGATTGTCGATAACCTCGATTATCTGCTGTGGGGACGGCTGGCGGACGGTATTCCCGGCGGCGTGGTGTTAACGCTGCTGATGGCTATCGGCGCCGCCGCGCTGGCGCTGCCCGGCGGGGTGCTGTTGGCGGGTATCGCCTGGCGTTATGACGGGATCGTGCGGCGGTTATTATTTCTGTGGGCAGAGATTATTCGCGGCATTCCGCTGATTTTCGTGATTTTCTGGCTGTGGTATCTGTTACCGATGCTCACCGGTAGCGACCTGCCGGGGGCGGTGACCGTCACGGTAGCGCTGGCGTGGTTTACCGCCGCCTCGGTGATGCACTCGGTGCTGGCGGGACTGCAATCGCTGCCTCAAGGGCAGTATGAAGCCGCGCTAACGCAGGGGTTTGCTCCCGGACAGACGCTGCGCCTGATTCTGCTGCCGCAGGCTTTACGCAACGTGCAGCCGTCGCTGGTCGGGATATTTATCGGCCTGCTCAAAGACACTTCGCTGGCCTTTATCGTCAACGTACCGGAACTGACCACCGTCGCCGGACAGGTAAATAACCGGGTGCAGATTTACCCGCTGGCGATTTTTGTCTTTACCGGCGCGGTTTATTATTTGCTGTGCTGCGGCCTGAGCCTGCTGGCCAATCGTCGGTATGCCCGGCGTCTCGCATAGGATGAAAACGTGACAACGATTGCCCGGCTACTTCACCGGGCAATCGTCAGTCATTTTAATAAATTTATCGTTATAGATGATGTAGTGGTTCCCTGGTTGGCGCAGCGTAGCCTGGCGGACAACGTCGCCGGGCCGTAAGTACCATGCATCTCCTTCCTCTTCCGTCGTATCGCACCCTGGCTTGATCAGCAGCTTAAACCAGGTATTCCCGGTATTGCTGACGGTACCGGCGGCGCGATCGTAGGCCCATTTGAAATTAACCTGGCGCGGACGAACGACCAGAATGGTGTCCATCACCACCACCGGGTCCATACTCACCTCGGTCCCACTGTTATTGCGCATCACGTAATTTCGGGTCGGGATTTCACGAAATGAAACCCGGTAGTAGCGCTCACGATTATCCTTCGGGCCGTGATAATAAAACTTAAAATATTCGCTCTCGCCGGCCTGTAAAGTTAGCTGGCGCGGGGCAAACAGCAGCTCACCGTCCGCCGGACGCGAACGCACCTCTTTGCCGCCCGGTCGGTCGATACCGACAATAGAGACCCGATACAGGCGTGCGCTCTTATTGTTATTAATGACCCGTTTAGATGCGAAATTATCTTCAGCCGCCAGCGAAAAGGTTAAATTGCCGACGGAAATCGCCTGGGCCACAGACGCGGCCCCCAGCGACAGTAGGCAGACGAGCATCCGCAGTAAATTAATTAATGTTACGCCATGTCGCCTGAACATGAATTTCTCCTGAAGCGCTCACCTCACCAAACCAGCCGTTATCATCCACCGTACGCAGTGATATCGCATCATCCATCGGAATGGAAAACTTCACCGTCGTTTTGTCCATCACCCCGGTCTCCCCGGAAATATCGGTCCACGGCGTACTCAGCCACAATGCGTCGGTCATATCGCGCCAGGTATCATCGCAGCCGGCATCATAAGTTTTGGTTGTCCCGGACTGGGTGGTAAACGCCAGTATCGCCGGGAAAGGTACCTTTGTGACTCCGTCCGGTGAGCTGAAAATACAGTATGAACGTCCGCCAATAGCCTGCGTCGGCCCCGTCACCTTAATCAGCACTTCATCAGCGGCGGTTTTACCGCTGGTGGTAACAATATAGCCGAAGTCCAGTGATGGCTCACCGCTGCCCACATACCCTTCACGCGTTGGTGTGGTGGTGTATTCATCAGAAATAATGCTGATACTGAAATCACGCGGTTTGATAATCAGCGTGTTAGAGGTAGAAAACTCATACCACCCCGATTCTGGCACATCGGTATTATAGAAACGGAAATTAAACAGATCTTTGGTGTTAACATCGCTAATCCCCAGCGCCACCATCTGCTTAAAAAAGTTACTTGAGAAGAAAACGTAGATTGAGTCAGAGGACTTCATCTCATTGAATGTATAGTACTGGGCTATGCCGTTAACGGGTTTCCATGAACTACCATCCAGGCTGAACTGCATATCATAAATCCCTACCGCAGAGGCCAGCGCTGAATTGCTGATCGCCGGGAAAATATGAATGTATATGTTGCTCAGGCCATTATGCTGCAGATTATAGTTCACCATTTTACAAGCCAGCCCGGAACGGGTTCCGATAGTCTGCGTCCGGCAATCAGCATTGCCCTCACCTAACGTAGGTACTCCATCACTGTTAATAAAGACCTCCGCCAGAGCATTCGTGTTAATCAATTTCAGATTTGCCGCTTTGGTATGGGTCACCTTACGCACGTACCAGCTTCCTGATGCCTGATCTTTGCAGCGAGCACCGCTGCTGGCGTCATAGTTCACCGAGGTCTGGCAAGCGTTGATGGTCATCGAGAAGCTGCTGCCCACCGACATCTGCTGAAGATACTGATAGAAGGCATCGGTCATCATGCCGTGCATCCACTTTTGTGCACCGGTTGGCACCGTTACGCCATAAAAACCGCTGGCATCGGTGGTTTGCGGCAAGATCAGGCTGGTCACCATATCGCAACCCGAATACCAGTTAATACAGCGCAGACCGCTCAGCGGGCCGGATGCAGGGGAGTTTTCCAGCCACATATCAAACTTCCAGTTAGCATAGAGCGGTGTGTTATATCCGTTATCAATATAGCCCAGGCTCTGCTGGTAAATGGTCCCTGAACCAGTATATTTTAGCCCGGTCCAGCGGTTCGCCCCGGTCATTCGCGGATCCCTCGCACCGCCGGGGGTCACAAAAAAGTTATCATCCGAGTTGTTTTCAACGAACACGAACTGCATGGCAGGTGCATCGCTCCAGACGGTTTTCGTCACCGCTGCATGAACCCGCGACACGCACAGCGCCGCCGTCAACATCACTAAACATGCTAACCACTTAGCTCTCATTACCTTCTCCTGTCGGCTGCACGCTGGCATAGGTCGCAAGGCCGCTGCAGACCACATCGCCCACCCACACCGCGCCGCGCGCCTGGCTCAGCTCCAGCGCCACTTCACAGCTCTGGTTTTTGCCGTAACTGAAATCGATGGTCGGGTATTTTTTATCCACATCCATCACAAATTCACCCTTCTCATCGGTACGGGTTCGACCGATATGGTTATTAATGCGCGCATTGGCCAGCAGCGTGCCGTCTTCGGCGCGGATACGCCCGGACACCGTCACCATTTGCTTCACTTCCGGTTCAATGACCGCCACGTTGCCCGGATACAGGGTCATCCGGCTCTTGCGCCCGGTCACGATGTCGTAGCTGTCGAGCGAGTTTTTGCTGTTCTGTAATTCAATCTCATAACGACTGTACGGGGACAGCGGCAGGTAGTTACGCTTGCCAGAGAGCTGCACGATGCGCCCGTTAACCTTGGCGCTCAGCTTGCCGTCATCCTCAAGGCCAGTGTTGAAAATCACCCCGGCGTTGCCATCGGTGCGCCCGCTGGCGGCAATGTTTTTCCCCTGCCAGCCCACGCTGCCGTTGGCGGTCAGGTTAGTGTTCACATAACCGTCCGCGCCGCTGTTCACGTTTAAAGTGCCGGTCGAGTAACGGGTATCAAACTGCGCATACGCCCCGCCGCTAAGGGTTTTGTCATCGCCGGTATCGCCAGAAATCGCCCGCGAAATATTCGCCCCGATAGTACGAATGCTGCCTTCATTAAACTGCTTACGCGCCGACAGGTTGGCCATGGTATAGCCGTTCTGGTGGGTCATCCCGGCGCTGAACCAGTTTCCGAGCGGCAGCGAGAAGTCGAGAGCGATATATTTTCCCGTGTTCGCGCTACTGTTGCCGTTATTAAAACGCTGGATCCCCGCGCGCAGCCCCATTGATCCCCACGCTCCGGTATAGAGCGTCTGGTAGTAGTCGGCCGTGTAGTAGTGGCTGTTATTACGACGATCGTCGTTATAGCTGACGCTAAGGGTACCCAGCTTCGACCACAGCGCATTCATATTCAGGGTGCCGCCAATCGCCCGGTTATCGGCGTTGCTACGGCGGATTTTGTCACCAATCTGCGTTTTTTCCTGGTTGACCCAGATGGAACTAAAGCCGCCGGGCAGCATGGCGCTGATGTTGCCGACGCTGCTCCAGGAGCTGTCGCTGGCCAGCATATTTTGCAGGTTAACGTTGATGGATTCCGTCAGCGGCAGCGTCAGGCGCGTCTCACCCACGGCGTTATTGTCGTAGCCGTAACCGGTCGCGGCCCAGTTGAAGGTACTGAGTGAACCGGAGGCCGACGCGCCAGCCAGCCAGCTGTCTTTCGCCGGCTGCGTCTTCTTCCCGTCCGCAGACCAGCGGTCCATATGAAAGCTGCCGCCCCACAACTGCCACGCCAGCGGTGCCCCGGCCCCGCGCCCACGGCTAAATAATTTGTTCACGCGCTGGGTACGTTTACTGACCACCCGGCCGTTCACAATCACTTCAACTTCAACATCATAAATCCCGTATGGCAGGCCGCGCGTATCCACTTCGTGGTTACCCATGGCAAAGTTCTGTACGCTCATCAGCCTCCCGTCGCGGGTCAGATGGACTTCCCCGGCTGCGGGTAAAAAAGCCACCACCGGCGTAGCGGACTGGGTGTTATCGAAGACCGTTGAGCTGGCCTGGTTACCCCAGGAAGCGCCGTAGATCTTCCCCGCCGAAATCGCAGTCATCGGGCCAAGAGACTGTAAATTCCAGGTATCGAGCATCCCGCCTGCAAAACGGTGACCGGCGAAATCCCGCTCGTACATCGCCTTGTAAACTTCGCTGTCCTGGTTGCTGGAGCCAATGCCATACAGCGAGCCGTCCAGCACAACGTGATGTTCGCGCAGTGCGGTGACGTTATTCAGCGACAGATAGCTGGAGGTGTTGTTGCCGCCATTGCGCATCTGGTTGTTATAAACGCCGAGGTTATAGTTCAGGGTGCTGCTGACGGTGTTAACGCTGGACTGACCAATATCCTCACTACGCGAACGCAGCACGGTACCCAATGCCTCTTTTTTCACCACCAGCTGTAGCAGCAACTGGCGCAGGCTAAGTTCCAGCTGCGCATCTTCGGTCAGGTTGATTTTGAGGTCTTTGCTGAAGGCTTCATTGGCCAGCGCGGTCAGCTGTTTGCGGGTCTGCTCGCTAACCGTGGCGTTATTATCATTTTCCTCCAGCTGAATCTGCCGCACGCGCAACGTACCGTCATCAAGCCAGATAAAGGCGTTGCCGATCCGCTGATCGTCCTGAGTACCGGTGCTGCTTTCAAGATGGATAAACAACGGGATGCTCATCCCGTCCTGTAGAGCCTGGCTGAAGGCCTGGGGAATAATCACGCCGCCGATTTGTTGTACTTTATCGGCTGCGGCGGTGGCGCTGAGCGGAACCAGCAAAATGACCATGCCGGAGGCAAGGAGTTTTTTTAATCCTGGGGAGATCCCTGGTAGAGGCATAGTCTTGGTCCGTCAGCACAAATGTCTATTTCACGGGAACAAACTGCTCGCCCTGCCAGAGCGCGACCCGTCCTTTTTTGTCAGCCACATTGACGCGCGTGAAACGGCGCTCTTTCCCCGGCATCAGAAAGTAGTTTTCTTTGCATTCCTTGCCATCCGCCGCTTTCAGGCACGGGCCGTAGGCAAGAATACGCAGCGTGGCATTGCCGGTATTCACCAGCTTTCCGTCCGCATACTGGTAGCGGAAGTTCGCCTTTCTCGGGGCCACCACCAGGATGGTGCCAATGCGCGCTGATGCTGTCGCCACCGCACTACGAGTCGATCCGTTGCGCTGGGCATCGCTTAACGCCTGATCAAACCAGACGATGCGGTAATAGCGCTCTTTGTCATCCGCCGGACCTTTATAGAAAAAGCGAATAACGTCGCTGGCCTTCGCGGGCAGCAGCAGGCTGGCCGGGGTCAGTAAAATCTCGTCTTGCTTATCCATCGGGATCACTTTGCCACCATCCAGGGGAGAGGTGAGGCGTTCCAGATGTATATTAATTAAGCGGCCGCTGTCGGTCGTATTCTTGATCTCTTTACTCAGCGTGCTGCTGTCGCTGTTCATAAATGAAGAGATATCGCCCACATCCAGCGCCAGGGCTGGCGTCATACCGCTGAGCAACAGGCCGATGGCCAGAATGTGTTTTTTCATATGAATTCAGTCCTTGAAAGCAGGCAGGGGAGCTCCCCCTGCCTGATGCTACGCGAGGATCAGCTGGTCCAGGTTGCGTCAAACTGAACGCTGACGTCGCCGCTCCAGATACCTTCCGGCAGTGAGCTGTAGTCGGTTACAGCCGTGGTGCCATTGGTGGTACCGCTGATGATGGAGAACGTGAAACCGTCCTGCGCAGTGGTGCGACCAGCAACGTTATAGCCGGTAGACAGCGCGCTGAGGTTACCACCCAGAGTGCCAGCAGCGGTGTCGATCATGGTGGTGTCGCCGGTTTTCTCTACCGCTACGCCGTTGTAATCAACGCCTACGTTCAGGGTGGAACCTGAGGTATCCAGCTGAGTCAGAGTGTTAGTGATCAGACGAGAAGTCAGTTTGAAGCCAGTCGCGGTGGTATCACCTTCGATTGCTACATCAAACAGACCTTTCTGAGAGTTAAAACCTTTAATCCCTTCAGCATACTGGAAAGCCAGGCTGCCCAGCGGAGTGACGACCAGCTTGCTGGTAGTATCCTTTTTGGCGGTTGCGGACCAGGTCGCGACTGCCTGAGCAGTAACGTCAGCTGCCTGAGCGACACCCATACCGGCAAACGCGGTTACCAGAGCAATTGCAAGAACCTTTTTTTTCATAGCATTTTCATCCTGAGTTTATTTAGGGAAGGTGCGAATAAGCGGGGAAATTCTTCTCGGCTGACTCAGTCATTTCATTTCTTCATGTTTGAGCCGATTTTTTCTCCCGTAAATGCCTTGAATCAGCCTATTTAGACCGTTTCTTCGCCATTTAAGGCGTTATCCCCAGTTTTTAGTGAGATCTCTCCCACTGACGTATCATTTGGTCCGCCCGAAACAGGTTGGCCAGCGTGAATAACATCGCCAGTTGGTTATCGTTTTTCAGCAACCCCTTGTATCTGGCTTTCACGAAGCCGAACTGTCGCTTGATGATGCGAAATGGGTGCTCCACCTTGGCCCGGATGCTGGCTTTCATGTATTCGATGTTGATGGCCGTTTTGTTCTTGCGTGGATGCTGTTTCAAGGTTCTTACCTTGCCGGGGCGCTCGGCGATCAGCCAGTCCACATCCACCTCGGCCAGCTCCTCGCGCTGTGGCGCCCCTTGGTAGCCGGCATCGGCTGAGACAAATTGCTCCTCTCCATGCAGCAGATTACCCAGCTGATTGAGGTCATGCTCGTTGGCCGCGGTGGTGACTAGGCTGTGGGTCAGGCCACTCTTGGCATCGACACCAATGTGGGCCTTCATGCCAAAGTGCCACTGATTGCCTTTCTTGGTCTGATGCATCTCCGGATCGCGTTGCTGCTCTTTGTTCTTGGTCGAGCTGGGTGCCTCAATGATGGTGGCATCGACCAAGGTGCCTTGAGTCATCATGACGCCTGCTTCGGCCAGCCAGCGATTGATGGTCTTGAACAATTGGCGGGCCAGTTGATGCTGCTCCAGCAGGTGGCGGAAATTCATGATGGTGGTGCGGTCAGGCAAGGCGCTATCCAGGGATAACCGGGCAAACCGACGCATGGAGGCGATTTCGTACAGAGCATCTTCCATCGCGCCATCGCTCAGGTTGTACCAATGCTGCATGCAGTGAATGCGTAGCATGGTTTCCAGCGGATAAGGTCGCCGGCCATTACCAGCCTTGGGGTAAAACGGCTCGATGACTTCCACCATGTTTTGCCATGGCAGAATCTGCTCCATACGGGACAAGAAAATCTCTTTTCTGGTCTGACGGCGCTTACTGCTGAATTCACTGTCGGCGAAGGTAAGTTGATGACTCATGATGAACCCTGTTCCATGGCTCCAGATGACAAACATGATCTCATATCAGGGACTTGTTCGCACCTTCCTTAGGGACTTGATGTCCCACGTCTGTGTGCATTTCATTTCCCGCCATAGCTCAAGTCACATAAATATTACTTGTGACGTTAATTATTTTGGGTATAACGACCTGGTGCACAATTTTCAAAAACAATGTTCACTACTAATTAGAACGCTAACTTATAAATTTTTGAATACAGTTTCGCCTCGGCATTACGTCGATGGGTATAAACTGTTTTCACACTACAATTTTCAACCTTGGCGATAGATTTCGGATGCATTCCCTGAGCCGTCATGCGAATTATTTGCATTTCTCTATCGGTAATTTTTTCTTTCTTTATATCTTTACGCAGAAAACGTCCATTAATAACGTAAGCCAGCTCCTGGCGAATATCCTTGGTCAAATCAACATAAACTACACCGCGAATTGATCCATTGTAATACCAGTAATTGGCCAGCGCTTCTGATCGCCTCGCGGCGATAAGCACGATCTGCTTTCCTTTCATTTCTGCCAGCCACTCGCTATCACGGCGGATAAAATAGTTCAGAGAACTGGCGCTAAGATTTATAAAAACAAACTCCTGACACACTTTCGCAAGTGGCAGATAAATTAGCTTATCGATATCTAAAATAAGCTCAACCAGACCCGTCATAAAATAATTATCATGCGCAGGCCAGATGCACTTATCTAAAGAACATTTATGATCCATATAAAGTTAAACCCCATAGTCCTGGAAATCTCGAACGTATCACACACTGCTGATAGCCCAGGCCTGCAAAGTCTAAGTCAGCAAATCCCTCGTTAATCGATATTCAATATAAAATCCAAATAGTATTACTTGAGACAGATAACACTAAAGAAATTGCTTGTTTCTTGTGGTTACAAATTTAGGATTTTTCTCGATGAGTGCCAATAAGTGTGGTGAATGCTAATTGCCGACCAGGTCAATTTAGGCCTTGAGAATAAAAATAAGAATATTGAGTTAAACACAAAAACCATTCATTTTCATGTGGTTATTGCTGGTTTATGCGTAAATTCTTAATCGATTATTATCTGACCTAGGATCTTATCCATATAAACTTAAGACTATTCTTAAGTGAATGATTATTTTAAAAAGCTAAAAAACCGAACAAATACACAAATTAAGTATATAAACCTAAAATACAGCCAAACCATAGGCAATGATTTCATTAACAATGCTTATTATCAGTTTTATATGCCGCACAAAAGGCATAAAGGCAGACTAAAAAATTACTGATGCAAATCGTAATCAATCGCTAAAACATTATCTATTCGATTAAACCGACTTAGGACACAAAGTCCTACGGACATCTGGAATCGTTTTCCCGATAAACCTGGGTTTGAGGTTTGTGATTAATGTCGCACAGAATTCCCTGTCCCCATCAGCGGAAAAATGTATCGGTATTTTTCTCAACAAATAGCGTAATAAAGGTAGCAGAACAGCTCGCGCCTCCCGGAAGTAGATGAAAAAACGTGATCCCTCACGCGTTTTTTTACTCATCAAGGCGTTTGTCTTTTACATCCGTTCACTATTTGTTCGCTTTACTGTCATCTGGCAGTCATAAAAAACACCATTAATAGTGCCCAGTTTAATGACGAATCTGGACGCACTTATGAACAGCACTCTCGCTGCGGTTGCAGAAACCGATTATCAGCAGTTTACGCAACCCCATACCGCCCGACAGCGGACGGTCTTAAGCGTACGCAACCTGAGCAAATCCTACAGCGCGCAGCAAACCGTACTGGATAGCATCAGTTTCGATCTCCATGCGGGCGAGCTGGTTGGCGTGATTGGCCGATCCGGTGCAGGCAAATCAACCCTATTACATGTCCTGAATGGTACCCACAGCACCAGCGGCGGCGAGATCCTGAGCTATCCAGAAGTAGGGATGCCACAGGATGTATCAAAGCTGACAGGCCGCGCGTTAAATGCCTGGCGCAGCCAGTGCGGGATGATATTTCAGGATTTCTGCCTGGTTCCCCGTCTCGATGTGTTAACCAACGTGCTGCTGGGACGCCTGAGCCAAACCTCAACCCTGAAATCGTTATTCAAAGTCTTTCCTGATGCTGACCGCGCCCGCGCTATCTCTCTACTCGAATGGATGAATATGCTGCCACATGCGCTACAGAGGGCGGAAAATCTCTCCGGCGGTCAAATGCAGCGCGTGGCAATTTGCCGGGCGTTAATGCAAAACCCGGGTATTTTACTGGCCGATGAACCGGTCGCCTCTCTCGACCCGAAAAATACGCAGCGGATCATGAATGTTCTGCGCGAAATTAGCGAACAGGGCATCAGCGTAATGGTAAACCTGCACTCGGTGGAACTGGTGCGTGAATATTGCACCCGAGTTATCGGTGTAGCCAAAGGCAAGATTATTTTTGACGACCATCCCACTCGGCTGAATCAGGATATTCTGCATCGGCTGTACGGCGATGAAATTAGCCAATTGCATTAAATTTCACTCACACGGGCAAAATAATGAAAAAGTACATCACTGGCGCAGTTCGTTTATCCGCAGCGGTTGCAGGCATTATGATGGCGTGGCAGGCAAATGCTGCTGAGCAACCGAAGGAATTAAATCTGGGCATCCTTGGCGGTCAGAACGCAACGCAGCAAATTGGTGATAACCAGTGCGTCAAACAGTTCCTCGATAAAGAGCTGAACGTGGATACCAAATTACGCAACTCATCCGACTATTCTGGCGTGATTCAGGGGTTACTGGGTGGCAAAGTTGACGTGGTATTAAGTATGTCACCGTCATCTTACGCCTCTGTTTATATTAACAACCCGAAGGCCGTTGATATTGTCGGTATCGCCGTTGATGATAAAGATCAATCCCGCGGCTACCACTCAGTGGTGGTAGTTAAAGCCGATAGCCCATATAAAAAGTTAGAAGACCTGAAAGGTAAAGCGTTTGGTTTTGCCGATCCGGATTCCACTTCCGGCTTTTTAATTCCGAACCACGCGTTTAAACAGCAGTTCGGCGGCACATCGGATAATAAATATAACAACTTCTTCTCCAGCGTGACCTTCTCCGGCGGCCACGAGCAAGACATTCTTGGCGTGCTGAACGGTCAGTTTGCCGGGGCGGTGACCTGGACCTCTATGGTGGGCGATTACAACAGCGGCTACAGCGTCGGTGCTTTCAATCGCCTGATTCGCATGGATCACCCGGACCTGATGAAACAAATTCGTATTATCTGGCAATCGCCGCTGATCCCGAATGGCCCAATCCTGGTGAGTAACGCTCTGCCTGCTGACTTCAAGGCCAAAGTCGTCACTGCGATTAAAAAGCTGGATACCGACGATCACGCCTGCTTTATTAAAGCGATGGGCGGTACCCAGCATATTGGCCCCGGTAGCGTGGCTGATTTCCAGCAGATCATCGATATGAAACGCGAGCTGGTTAGCGCGCGTTAATCCCGCCCTGACGCCGCCGCCCGGCACATTTCGCGGGCGGCGGCGACTCGTTGAAGACACAGCGACGCATGAATAACACCCATACCGAATTTGAACGCTATTACCAGCAGGTCCGCGCACGGCAAAAGCGTGACACTTTTAGCTGGTCTCTGCTGCTATTGGTTCTCTATTTCGCCGCCGGTAGCATGGCCGAGTTTAATCTCTTCACCATCTGGCATTCGCTGCCCAACTTTCTCGATTACATGTTTGAGACCTTGCCGACGCTGCATATCGCCGAGCTGTTTGCCGATTCGCATACCAAAGGCTCGCTGGCATACTGGGGCTATCGCCTGCCCATTCAGTTGCCGCTTATCTGGGAAACGCTACAGCTGGCTCTGGCGTCCACGCTGGTTGCGGTAGTTATCGCCACCCTGCTGGCGTTTATTGCCGCCAATAACTCCTGGTCCCCTGCCCCGCTGCGCTTTGCCGTTCGCGTGCTGGTGGCGTTTCTGCGCACCATGCCGGAGCTCGCGTGGGCGGTGATTTTCGTTATGGCCTTCGGTATCGGCGCGATCCCCGGCTTTCTGGCATTAATGCTGCACACCATCGGCAGCCTGACCAAACTGTTCTATGAAGCGGTAGAGAGCGCGCAGGATAAACCGGTGCGCGGGCTGGCCGCCTGTGGCGCTTCGCGGCTGCAACGCATTCGCTTTGCCCTGTGGCCGCAGGTGAAACCGATTTTTCTCTCCTACGGCTTTATGCGCCTGGAGATTAACTTCCGCTCTTCAACCATCCTTGGACTGGTGGGCGCGGGCGGCATCGGCCAGGAGCTGATGACCAATATCAAACTGGATCGTTACGATCAGGTCAGCATCACGCTGCTGCTGATCATTATTGTAGTGTCGCTGCTGGATATGCTGTCCGGCCGCCTGCGGCAGTGGGTTCTGGAGGGAAAAAAATGAGTCAATGGCAAAACCAACCGGATATCGCCACCAGCCGTCGTCAGCATCAGCATTTATATAAGGCTCAGGGACGCTATCTGCGCTACGTCGGCCTGCTGGCTCTGGCCAGCGTGCTTTATTATGTTTGGTTCTTTATGCAGTTCGGCATCAGCGGCGAGCAACTCACCACCGGACTGCAGCAAATCGGCCGTTATCTGCTGCGGATGTTCGTCTGGCGCGACTTCTTCAACTGGCCGTTCGGCTATTATTTCACCCAAATCGGTATTACCCTGGCGATCGTTTTTGCCGGGACCATTACCGCGACGGTTATCGCCCTGCTGCTTTCATTTCTCGCGGCGCGCAATATTATGCGCGGCTTTATTCCAGCAACTATCGCCCTGCTAATGCGCCGGTTGTTTGATGTCCTGCGCGGAATCGACATGGCAATCTGGGGTCTGATTTTCGTGCGCGCCGTCGGGCTTGGGCCGCTGGCCGGGGTATTGGCGATCATCATGCAGGATACCGGGCTGCTGGGTCGCCTGTACGCCGAAGGGCACGAGGCGGTTGACCGCTCACCGGGGCGCGGGCTGACGGCAGTGGGTGCCAACGGTTTGCAGAAGCACCGCTTTAGCATTTTCACCCAGTCTTTCCCGACGTTTCTGGCGCTGAGTCTGTATCAGATTGAGTCCAACACCCGTTCAGCAGCGGTGCTGGGTTTTGTTGGCGCAGGGGGGATCGGTCTGATTTATGCGGAAAACATGCGTCTGTGGAACTGGGACGTGGTGATGTTTATCACCCTGCTGCTGGTCATTGTCGTCATGGCGATGGATACGCTTTCCGCGTGGCTGCGCCGCCGTTATATCGGCGGCAATGTGGTGCCGCTGTTTAAAGCCGATTAGTTCTGATATCGCGACGTTCCCGGAGGCGGCGCAATGCGCCCCAAACGACACGAAAAGTAGCCCGGGTAAGGCGTTTACGCCGCGACCCGGGGAAAACTCAAAGCCGCCACTCCAGCACTGGCCACTGATGCTCTGCATTCACCGCGACCAGTTGCGGGCATGGATTGACCAATCGCACATGGTCGGCGTGCAGGCACAGCGGCAGGTCGTTAATCGAATCGGTATAGAACGTCACCTCACCCGAATATTCGGGATGCGCCTGTCGCCACTGCGCCAGGCGCACCACTTTCCCCTGCTGATAGCTCGGCGTACCGGCAATCACCCCGGTATAGCCGCCGTCGGCCATCTCCACATCAATCCCTAACGCCTGTTCGATACCCAGCTCCGCTGCTACTGCCTGCACCAGCAGGCTAACCGACGCCGAGATAACCAGCATCTGCTCACCCCGAGCTTGTAGAGTACGAATCAGATCCCACGCCTGCGGGTAAACGCGCGGCATTATCTCTTCACGTACGCAGCGTACCAGCAGACTGCCCACTTCCTGCTTTGGTACGCCAATCAGCGGTGCCTGAATCAGGGCGACGTAATCGGCAATATTCATTTCACCACGATCGTAGTCGTCCATCAGCATCGCTTCACGCGCCAGATAGCCAGGATCGTTCACCCAGCCTTCGCGCACCATGAATCGGCTCCACACCGTGCTGCTATCACCCTTAATTAACGTGTTATCCAGATCGAAAATCGTCAGCGTTTTGCTCATCGTTTATTTTCCCTAATCAGCAACAGAGTCTCGCGAGAGCATGCGTAAATAAAATGACAGGAGAATGACCCGGGCAACGCACCCGGGTTATTCGTTACGCAGCGTTCAGTTTCGGTGCGCGAAACACCAGCATAATCCCGCCAAGTATCGCCACCATGCCAATCATCGCCGCCCAGGGCAGACGATTGCCCAGCAGCAGATAATCAAGCAGCGCGGTAATCACCGGCACCAGATAAAACAGGCTGGTGACGTTAACGATATTACCGGCGCTCAGTAGCCGATAAAGCAGCAGTTGAGCCACCACTGAAATCATCAACCCAAGGAACAGCACCGGGATAATAAAGCCCGCGCTGAAGTTGATATAAAACCCACTCACTGGCGTCATCAATAAGCAGAGCAGTAAGCTCACCGTATATTGTAACGGCAGAACGTCAACCGGCGCCTGGCGGCTACGTTTTTGCAAAATGGCGCCAAAGGTCATTAGCAGCAGTGCGGCGAGCGCAAATAAAATACCGCTTACCGCCATCTGCGAAGCCGATAAGCTGCGCCATACCAGCAGAACCAATCCGGCCAGCGCCATCAGCAAGCCCAACAGTCGGGTGCCCTGCAGGCGTCGTTCAACCACGCAAAGAGTAAGAATCGGCTGGATGCCCATAATGGTGGCGATAAGCCCCGGCGTCACGCCGTTGGCCATCGCTTCAAAGTAGCAGACGGAGTAACCGCCAATCAGCATCAGGCCAGTGGTCGCCACTTGTATACGCGTACCGCGCGCCGGCAGCCAGCGCTTGCGCATGATAGCCAGCGGTAGCAGCGCCACAAGAGCGAGCAGAAAACGAAAAACCAGCAGCGCCATCGGCGAAGCGTTGTCCAGCCCCCAGCGGGTAAAAATCGCGGCGCTGCCCCACAGCAGGACAAAGGTCGCCGTTGTCGCCTGAGAAGCGAGCAAAGAGTATCGAGAATGCATGAATATGCTCCAGATTCCTGAATCTGTTTTGATCGGCATTCGTTATCAACAAACGCCCTAAAGTTCGGAGATCAGACTCCGGTTACAACAACTTCAGGAGGTGGAGGCGGAGGACAGGTGCAGGCAAACAGGCGACGACGTGAAGACGCAATTCGACCCGCCGGTAAACCAGCGCAGGAAACATGATGTCCTGAGATTGCCTTGTGCGTCACGGGAAGCCCCTGTTAATGAGAATGCATAAACATTAGCATGGTTAAGGAAAACCTTACAAGACAGACGATCTGAAGATGGGGAAGTCGCTCTGCCACCATGACCTTAAATAAACACGCCATGATGGTTAATTGTGAAATATTATTTCAAACTGAATTTATTTATTAATGAGTGATAACTCTTTTTTAACGCAAATAGCTCTCGTGAAATTTAAGTTCGTGATCCAGCGCATTCTATTTACGTAAGGTTTCGTAAATTTTGCGTTTAGTCATTCTGAGGCTGTAACGAATCGGCTATAAAAGACCACGGCCCGTTCCCCAGTAACGAAAATAATGACATGAAGCCTAAACTCTCCTACGCGCTTTTATTAGTTCCCTTTTTGATTTTGGCAGGATGTTCATCCTCAACTAAACCCTCCAAAACCGTTCATCATAGCAATTCGACTATCGACGAAGGTTCTGACGATCTGATCCCGGTGATCGCCGCGCTGCACGATCAGATGCATACCTGGGAGGGAACCCCCTACGAGTGGGGCGGTACGGAGCAAAGCGGCGTCGACTGCTCCGGGTTCGTCTGGCGCACGCTGAAAGATCGCTTCAACCTGCCGATGGAGCGCATTACCACCCGCGAGCTTCTGCATATGGGTGAGCGCGTGAGCCCGCGGCAGCTGCGTCCGGGGGATTTAGTGTTCTTCCGTATTAAAGGCGGAATGCACGTCGGCTTCTATGATACCGACCGTAATTTCCTTCATGCTTCTACCAGCCAGGGCGTCATGCGTTCTTCACTGGATAATCCATACTGGCAATCGGTATTCTACCAGGCGCGCCGCCTGCCGAAGGAATATAACGCCCAGATAACGATGAATAACGATAATTTGCATCTGGCCAAAAATCGTTAATCATAAATAATAAAGCCGCCCTGTCACCATGGCGGCTTTGTTATCTCTTACCAGTGAATTTATTAGAACTGGTAGGTCATACCGACAGCGACGATATCGTCATCGTTGATGCCGAGTTTGTTATCGCTTTTCAGCTGGTTGATTTTGTAATCAACAAAGGCGTTCATGTTTTTGTTGAAGTAATAGGTCATGCCGACGTCAATATAGTTGACCAGGTCTTCGCTACCCACGCCTTCGATATCCTTGCCTTTTGACAGCACGTAGCCCAGGGACGGACGCAGGCCGAAGTCGAACTGGTATTGCGCGACCACTTCAAAGTTCTGTGCTTTGGTCGCAAAACCACCGCTGATCGGGGTCATTTTGCGGGTTTCTGAATACATAGTCGCCAGGTAGATATTGTTGGCGTCATATTTCAGGCCGGCAGCCCAGGCTTCCGCTTTTTTACCGACGCCGCGAGCCAGCAGGTTCTGGTCATCAGTACGGTCGGAGCTGGTGTAAGCGGCGCTGGCGGCGAAATCACTGCCACCGAAGTCATAGCTTAACGCAGTACCAAAACCGTCGCCGTTCTGTTTCTTGGCATCGCGATCGCCTTCGTTTTTACCCTGATATTGCAGGGTCAGGTCCAGGCCATCCACCACGCCGAAGAAGTCAGTATTACGGTAGGTTGCCAGACCGCTGGAGCGCTTGGTCATAAAGTTATCGGTCTGCGCAGAAGAGTCGCCACCGAATTCCGGGAACATATCGGTCCAGGCTTCAACGTCGTACAGCGCGCCGAGGTTACGACCATAATCGAATGAACCGTAAGTCTTTAATTTCACACCAGCGAAGGCCAGACGCGTTTTCTGCGAAGAGTCGCTTTCGGTTTTGTTACCAGAGAACTCAGATTCCCAACGACCGTAACCGGTCAGTTCGTCGTTAATCTGCGTTTCGCCTTTGATACCGAAACGAACATAGGTCTGGTCGCCATCTTTGCTGTCATAGTCGCTCAGATAGTGCATCGCTCTGACTTTGCCGTAGACGTCCAGTTTATTACCGTTTTTATTATAAACTTCTGCTGCCTGCGTCGCCGAAGAAGCAATAAGACCCATCATCATTAATGCCAGTGAGCTCTTTTTCATTATTCAGTCCTGGTGATTTATTTATACGCGCTAATCAATTCCGGGCGGAAGCCCTGTCAAAAACTGCAGGTTTTTTAACGCTCTAATATTAAAAATTTATGACAATGTGGAACTTTTTATAAAAAAGGGTATTTAATTATTTCCGTCATGAATGTGTCACACTTCCCCGCCAGAATGCCCGATCCGCGCAATGAAGTGGTTTGTCCATGACGCCAGGTGTTGGCAAGCGGGCTGACTCCTGTTACAACATCAATTCGATATCGAAACTCCTTTTTGAACGGCAGAGAATCATGAGTGATAGCCAGACGCTGGTGGTAAAACTGGGCACCAGTGTTTTAACGGGCGGATCCCGCCGCCTGAACCGCGCCCATATCGTTGAATTAGTGCGCCAGTGCGCACAGCTACACGCGATGGGCCATCGAATTGTGATAGTGACCTCCGGGGCAATCGCCGCCGGACGTGAGCACCTCGGCTACCCGGAACTGCCCGCGACCATCGCCTCTAAACAGCTGCTGGCGGCGGTAGGCCAGAGCCGTCTTATCCAACTATGGGAACAGCTGTTTTCTATTTACGGCATTCACATTGGTCAGATGCTGTTGACCCGCGCCGATATGGAAGACCGCGAGCGTTTCCTTAACGCCCGCGATACCCTGCGCGCGCTGCTGGATAACAACATCGTGCCGGTCATTAATGAAAATGACGCCGTGGCAACCGCCGAAATTAAAGTCGGCGATAACGATAATCTTTCGGCGCTGGGGGCTATTCTCGCAGGCGCCGACAAACTGCTGCTGCTGACCGATCAGCAGGGCCTGTTTACCGCCGACCCGCGTAACAACCCGCAGGCCGAGCTGATTAAAGACGTTTACGGTATTGATGACGCCCTGCGCGCCGTCGCGGGTGATAGCGTTTCTGGCTTAGGTACCGGCGGGATGGGCACCAAATTACAGGCCGCCGACGTCGCTTGCCGCGCGGGTATCGACACCATTATTGCTGCCGGTAGTCGTCCGGGCGTCATTGCCGATGTGATGGAAGGCGTCTCTGTAGGAACCCGCTTCCACGCCCAGGAGTCGCCGCTGGAAAACCGCAAGCGCTGGATTTTCGGTGCGCCACCGGCGGGTGAAATTACCGTTGACGCCGGGGCGACCCAGGCAATTCTCGAGCGCGGTAGTTCTCTGCTGCCGAAAGGGATTAAAATCATCACCGGCAACTTCTCGCGTGGCGAAGTGATCCGTATTCGCAACCTCGAAGGCCGCGATATCGCCCACGGCGTCAGCCGCTATAACAGCGATGCCCTGCGCCGTATCGCCGGGCACCACTCGCAGCAAATTGATGCCATTCTGGGCTATGAATATGGCCCGGTCGCCGTCCACCGTGACGACATGATTATCCGTTAAGGAGCTGAAAATGCTGGAACAAATGGGCATTGCTGCCAAAGCGGCCTCATACAAACTCGCGCAGCTTTCCAGTCGCGAAAAGAACCAGGTGCTGGAAAAGATTGCCGACTATCTTGAAGCGCAGACTGAAGAGATTCTGCGTGCTAACGCTGAGGACCTGACGGAAGCACGCGCCAACGGTTTAAGCGAGGCACTGCTTGATCGTCTGGCGCTCAACCCTGCGCGCCTGAGCGGAATTGCCAACGACGTTCGCCAGGTTTGCAATCTGGCCGATCCTGTCGGTCAGGTGATCGATGGCGGCCTGCTCGATAGCGGCCTGCGCATTGAGCGCCGCCGCGTGCCGCTAGGCGTGGTCGGCGTGATTTACGAAGCGCGTCCAAACGTCACCGTCGATGTTGCCTCTTTATGCCTGAAAACCGGTAACGCGGCGATCCTGCGCGGCGGCAAAGAAACCTGGCGCACCAACGCCGCCACGGTGAAGGTGATTCAGCAGGCGCTGCAAGAGTGCGGCTTACCGGCTGCTACTGTCCAGGCGATTGAGAGCCCGGATCGCGCGCTGGTCGGCGAGATGCTGAAGATGGATAAGTATATCGATATGCTGATCCCTCGCGGTGGCGCAGGTCTGCATAAGCTGTGCCGCGAGCAGTCGACGATCCCGGTGATCACCGGCGGAATTGGCGTGTGCCATATCTATATCGACCACTCTGCCGACGTTGCCGAGGCGCTGAAAGTTATCGTCAACGCTAAGGTTCAGCGCCCGAGCGCCTGTAACTCGGTCGAAACGCTGCTGGTTCATCAGGATATCGCCGAGCGCTTCCTGCCCGCGCTGAGCAAGCAAATGGCGGAAAGCGGCGTCAGCCTGCACGCCGATGCGACCTCCCTGCCCGCGCTGCAAAACGGTCCGGCAAGCGTAGTTCCGGTGAAAGCAGAGCAGTATGACAACGAATACCTGTCGCTGGATCTGAACGTGAAGGTGGTTGCCGACCAGGACGAGGCCGTGGCCCATATTCGCGAGCACGGCACCCAGCATTCGGACGCCATCCTGACGCGCACGCTGGGCAATGCGAACCGCTTTATCAACGAAGTGGATTCCTCTGCGGTATACGTCAACGCCTCTACCCGCTTTACAGACGGCGGTCAGTTTGGCCTCGGTGCGGAAGTGGCGGTCAGCACGCAGAAGCTGCACGCACGCGGTCCGATGGGCCTGGAAGCGCTGACGACCTATAAGTGGATTGGTTTCGGCGACGATACCATTCGTGCTTAAAGCTGAAAGGGTGATGCAAAAGTAGCCGTTTGATTCGCAAGGGCATTGACGCATCACCCAGTTAGTTTTAACCTTCTAACCCGTGTTTACGCTCGTAAGCACCTCTTGCAGGGCCGATATAGCTCAGTTGGTAGAGCAGCGCATTCGTAATGCGAAGGTCGTAGGTTCGACTCCTATTATCGGCACCATTAAATCAATAAGTTACGATAAATCCTCTCGTTAATTTCATTAACTATTTCTTTCATGTAAGCACTTTGTAAGCACCCGCGCCGTATGTCAATCAACGCTATTCTGGCGTTTTCCCTACCTCAAATTGTTACCTTATCCATGGTGGTTTAATCCCGTATATCTGGGTAGATTTAACTTTCTCCATTAATAACTGTATAAAAATCAATTAATAAAAAAGTCTACCCATGGTCCAGGGTTTACTCCACCCATGGTTCTCATTGTCTACTCACATCGCTCTCAATACTTCCCAACAGTAAGGAACTCTGAACGATGCCAGACTCATTACAACCTCAAGAAGCATTTGCAACACGCCAGATATTAACAACTAATGAAGCCGCCGACTTCCTAGGGCTGAAACCGCAGACGCTACGTTGCTGGGCGTGCTATGGCAAAGGACCGATAAGCCCAGTAAGAATTGGTAATCGCCTGCGCTGGAGGTTGTCGGACTTAGAGAAACTGGTCAGTAAATGAAACGTTATAGGCAGGGATGGGGATAATTCCCATCCTCTTGCGGATATAAACGTCAGCTCATAACTCGTTATCATTTCTAAACTATTTTCCCAGATTTAATTATGAACAAATTAAATAGGCACGATATCGGGCCGTGGCACGCTCACGCCCAAAAACTACATCAAGGGGAGTCGCCTACGGCTCAAAGAGACTTCCTGGAAGCTATTCATGTAAGCCTATCGCAACATGATGAGTTGGTGAAACGCGTAAAATCGCTGGAGCTTGCATTAGCAGCCATGCAAAACAGAGAGGCCATCCCTGAAGGGATGGCTCCTTTAATCATGCTGGCAACAGAAATAGGGATATCCACCAGCAAGGCAGAAGCATTAGCACAGAACAGTGGCGTAATGATGCTTCGGCAAAAGGCCGGAGTTATTGTCCATGAAGTCAAATTCAGGGAGGCAGCACTGAACGTCATTCGCGAGGCAAAGCGAAAATACGGTAGTAAATACTGGTTCCACCCTCTGATCGGTAAGTTCACCATGACCAGGAGACCTCAAGCATGACAGCAGAGATGCAAATGCAGGAAGTTATGTCTGATGCGCTTTACAGCTGCCTATATCGCTGGGTGAATGGCCATCAGGTTGAACGGGAAGATGCCGAACTGGCGATGAAACAACATCAGGACTCCACTACCCGGTATGGTCAGTTGACAAAGGAACTTTACCGACTAGTGGATAGCAACCAAACTACTTACGAGTGGTTATGCGATAAGGGACTATTGGCAACGGATACCAGAAAACAGCGCGAATATCGCATGGCACTGGTAGCCAATATCATCGGCCCCGACAACCTGAAGGTTCTATTGTGCGACGCCCCCCGGATTAACCGGGTGTTTCCCGCTTCTACAATATTGCCGGATACCTTGTCCACATCGCCTGAAGAATGGTTGAGAATGGCAGTTACCGACCTCTCTCGTATGGGAGCAAGCCAGCGCGGAGAAGTGCTCATGGCACGTTACAACGACGCGTTGGCGATACATGCCGATTCCGATATCGTTCACTGTTATAACGGCGTGGTATGGGGGCCTGTGTCTGATAAAGAGCTACAACGAACAATGGCGCAGATCTTTATTGATGCGAAAACTGCCTATTCGCAGAACGGTATTAAGTCAGCGGTCGAAACCATGAAGTTAAGCCTACCTGTTATGGGGATTACAGCCCGTAATCTCATTGGGTTCAGTAATGGGGTATTTGATACCCGTTCCGCTCAATTTCGTGAGCACAACAAGGATGACTGGCTTCTGATTGCAAGCGAATTACCATTCAGTGCTCAGGTGGAAGGTGAAAGGCTGGATACCCATGCCCCAAACCTCTGGAAATGGTTGAGTCGTTCTGTCGGTAACAACAACCGGAAAGCGGATCGCGTATTAGCGGCGCTGTTTATGGTGCTGGCTAATCGTTACGACTGGCAACTTTTTCTTGAGGTTACTGGTCCTGGGGGTAGTGGTAAGAGCGTTTTCGCGGAAATATGCACAATGCTGGCGGGAAAAGTCAACACGGTTTCAGCTGGTATGAAGGCGCTTGAGGATTCGCGGGATCGTGCGCTGGTGGTTGGTTACTCGCTGATTATCCTGCCAGATATGACGCGTTATGCCGGTGATGGCGCGGGCATCAAGGCGATAACCGGCGGGGACAAGGTATCTATCGATCCGAAACATAAGGCACCGTACTCCACTCGCATCTCTGCGGTAGTACTGGCAGTCAACAATAATGCTATGTCATTTAGCGATCGCAGCGGAGGTATTTCCCGGCGCCGGGTGATTTTCAATTTTTCCGAAGTTGTGCCGGAAAATGAACGTGATCCGATGCTGGTCAAAAAAATAGAAGCCGAGTTGGCGATCGTAATTCGTTATCTACTGTTCAAGTTTGCTGATCAAGATGAAGCAAAGCGGTTACTGTATGAACAACAGAAATCTGAGGAAGCTTTGGTTATTAAACGTGAAGGGGATTCACTGGTGGACTTTTGCGGCTACCTGATAACATCAGTTGTCTGTGACGGCATGTTTATTGGGAACGCTGAAATTATGCCGTCTAACCCACGTCGTTACCTGTACCACGCTTACCTTACCTATATGCGGGCCAATGGGCTTAGCAAGCCGATATCGCTTACCAGGTTCGGTACAGATATGCCGGGAGCAATGGCGGAATATGACAAGACGTACCAGAGGCACAGGACAAAACAAGGATTGCGGTCAAACGTTATGTTGAACGAAGACTCGAAAGAATGGATGCCCTCATGTGACTCGACTCAAAATAAAGTTTATAGGTGAAGTGTTCACCACTATTCATCCTGTTGAAAATCTATTAATAATAGTGAGTTAACGGATGAATATTTTTTATTAACTATTCATTAAATATTCACCTGTTCACCTTATTCCTTATTCCTTATTATCTAATAAGGTGAAGTGTTAAGGTGAACAGTAGTGAAAGCTTGAAGATGAAGCCATCATCACTTAATCCAATGAAAACAAATAAGAAAAATTTAAAGGTGAACAGGTGAGCCTGTCTTTTTAATTTTTATAGCGGAGTTAATGGGATCGACTGCTACAACAATGCAGTGTTGCTGGAGAAAGAGGGCGTGTTCAGAGTTCCGTGTCATTACAGTGTCATCACGCTATTCAGTTGGCTATCAGGTTATGACGCTGAGACATATCTGCCGGGGTATTGAGAGGTATCGGCCAACGATCAGGTGGATTGAGGATAAACTGTTGCATTGAAAATGCGGTGTTTTTCTTGGTACTGATAGCGATGTGTGAGTATCGTAGGTCAAGTGAATCACGCGGTAAATCATGGAAACTTTAGGGGGAGCATAGTGGGGCTATACGAGAAGTGGTGTGACTCAACCAAAGAACAGGAACAGCGCAAGTATTACTGGATCTATGTCGAAAAGGATGGTGGCCGCGACGATATCCGCGATGACCTTGCTGAGATTATCCGTTCCCATTACGACCGACTCGAACGTATCGTCGAGGACGTAAGTCGGCTCGGATACAAGGTAGCCGCAAAAATCCTCAGCGAAGCTATGCCTCAGACGTCCAGAAGTCGCTCAGGCGATCTTGGCGAGATTCTTGCGACAGAGTTGGTTGAGGAAGAGATCGGCCTGCGTGTTCCTGTACGCCGTCTCCGCTATAAGGACGGCCGCAACATGGCTATGCGCGGCGACGACTTTATTGGTGCCGGATATGACGGTAATGGCGAGAAGCTCTGGCTTCTTAAAGGCGAAGCTAAAAGTAACAGGGTGCTGGGTAAAGCTACGGTCACGAGCGCTCGCAAGGTACTCAACCGCGATAATGGTCGTTGCACGCCTGATTCTCTGTTATTTGTTGCCAATAGGCTGTTGGAGAGTCAAGACCCTGATGACAACGAGCTAGGCCGCAGTCTCCGTGACGAAGTAGGCCTGAAGTTGCTTCCCGCCGACCGTATTGATCACATGCTCTTTACTATGTCGGGCAACGGGCCCCACGCGTCACTAAAAAAGGATCTCGATGCCACGAGCACCAATCGAGACCATTACGTCGTGAATATCCATATCGAAGATCACCAGGATTTCATCGCAGCCATGTATCAAGAGGCGGAAGACCTTGGAGACGATTGACGAACTGACCTCATTCCTTGCGGCCGCAACCGCCGATGGCATCCTTAGCCGTCTCCTCTATCGTGGTACGGCTTGGTCGTTGATGCGCAGGGAAGGCGTACTACCACCGAATGCGCCGCAGTTCGGCGCGACAATCGAAACCGATCTTGCTGAACATGGCTTCGCCCTGCTGCGGGGCGCGATGGCCCTGCGTGCTCAGGCTGGGGCTTCGAATCTGACGAGTAAGGCATTCGAACGCGCAGCCAATGCTTTCGAGGCTCTTATTCGCAATGGTGATCCAGAGGCTCCAGGCCGCGGGTTCCACCGCACTATCGCCGCCGCGGCCTATCACTTGGCTGGCTTTTCTGCCGTCGCTTATTCGCTTTTCAACGAGATGTCACAGGATCTCAATGCATCACCGGGTGAGATGGCTATTCGACATCTAATCCTGCGCGATCTAGGCCAATTACGCACTTTTGTTCGCGGGTGGTTGGACGACGAGACTCACGACGATGAACAGATTGCCGAAGTGCTACGGGGAGAAAACGGGGACATTGATGAGGTGTTAGCGACCATCCTCAATACTACAATCTGCAGAGCCTTGGCCCATTTTGACTTCGCACTCGAGACAGGTGAATCTGAGCCGATTGAGAAAGCACGGGCACTGCTCGCCGTAGCGGTTAGTCTGGCAGATAATTCGGAGAATGTTCCTTTGTGGTGGATCTCGAACCTCTGTCGCCACCTGATTGATGACCTTTGGCAGCATTCGCTACATCAGAATCTGCCGACCGAGCCGCCAGAGGGGGCAGAGGACAAATACCCAGACCTGCGTCAACTGTTTATCTCGTCGCTCTATGCGCGCAAGACTTCCGAGGTGGAGCTATGGCCGTCTCAATTGGAAGCGGCCCAGCGTTCCACGGACCTCACCGACGATTTGGTCGTCGCTTTGCCGACCAGCGCAGGCAAGACGCGGGTGGCCGAGATTGCCGTGCTGATGACTTTGTCTTCAGAACGGCGGGTGTTGATCGTCACGCCATTGCGTGCTTTGTCCGCCCAGACCGAGCGATCCTTCAGAAAGACCTTCGCGCCCCTCGGTTTTAGTGTTTCCTCGCTTTACGGTGCCAGCGGCCTTTCAACTGGCGATGAAGATGCCCTGCGTTCCCGCGAAATCGTCATCGCAACACCAGAGAAGCTCGACTTCGCCCTGCGAAGTGACCCATCCCTGATCGATGATGTCGGTCTGATCGTCCTCGATGAAGGGCACATGATCGGCCCGAGCGAGCGCGAAATCCGCTACGAAACGTTAGTGCAACGTCTGCTTCGACGCGCGGATGCGGGCGAACGTCGGATTGTTTGTCTCTCCGCTATTCTGCCGAGTGGCGACGAACTCGATGATCTCACCGCATGGATACGCTCCGACGAACCGGGTGAACCTGTGCGTTCCGACTGGCGCCCCACACGGCAGAGGTTTGGCGCGCTAATATGGAGGGGCGAGGATGCGCTGCTCCGGCTTGACCTCGATGACAATGGTCCGTTCCTCGACCAATTCGTCGTACGAAAACCGGCGCGGGGTCGGGAGAGGAAGCCCTATCCGCGCAAGAATTCGCATCTCGCCTTGTTCGTGGCGTGGGAATTCGCTGGGCAGGGCAAGCGAACCCTGATCTTTTCCACCCAAGCAAATTGGGTCGAGAGCTACGGCAAACAGGTAGTGGACCTATGTAGGCGTGGCTATCTGGACTCGCTGTTGGGGGATAATGCGTTGATCGCACGCGCTTTGGAGGTCGGTAAGGAATGGTTGGGCGAAGACCATCCCGCCGTTGCCTGCTTGAGGGTCGGTGTTGCAATCCACCACGGGCGGCTGCCGAGCCCGTTCCTGCGTGAGGTGGAAGTTTTACTATCAGAGGGGGTGCTGAAGGTCATCGTCGCGTCGCCGACACTGTCGCAGGGACTCAATCTCAACGCCGCTGTCTTGTTAGTACCAACATTATATCGTGCATCTGAGAAGATTAAAGGCGAGGAATTCGCGAATGTGGCCGGGCGCGCTGGTCGCGCCTTCGTGGACGTCGAGGGCCTCATCGTCCATGTAATGTTCGACAAGATAAATTGGCGAAAGGAAGAATGGAGAGAGCTGGTCGTCTCTGCGAAGGCCCGCACACTGAAGAGCGGACTCATCCAGATTGTCGCCGAGATCCTTGTTCGGCTGTCTCGCGAAGGTGTCCTAGGTCGAGATGATGCTTGGGAATACCTCGCCAACGCCCGTGAGGCTTGGCGATCTCCCGTAGAAGAAACCGCTGTCGCTGAACGCCTAGCTGCTGGGGGCGAATACGAAGCTGGTGACGACGATGAAGGCGCTGATAGCGATGATGATAAGGAAGAAACCATTGACGAGGAGCCGCTCTCGCAGATCGTCGAACGTCTCGATGCAACCGTGTTCGGTCTGCTCGAGGCGCTTGATGCTGATCGCAACGACCTTCCAAAACTCTTGGATGACGCACTCAGAGGCTCACTTTGGGCCCGTCAGATCGCCCGCGAGGATGAGGACGTAATCCCACTGCATAAGAAGGTGTTTGAAGCGCGTGCCGCTCTCATCTGGAAGACCACCACGGCTCAGGCGCGACGGGGGCATTTTGCCATGGGCGTTGGACTTGAGGCTGGTCTCACCATTGACGCCATGGCTGACGAGTTAGCTGATCTCCTCGATCGTGCCGACGCTGCTGCGTTGAACGGTGACGTCAACGAACTTGTCGAAACCCTCGGTGGCCTTGGTGAACGTCTGCTGTTCATGAGACCCTTTGTTCCCGACAATGCGAACGCGCTGCCGACGAATTGGAAGGCCATCCTACGTAGTTGGGTGTCTGGCGAAGATGTTGTTAACATCGGACCGCAGAACATGCGGGTCGTTGAAGAGGCTTTCACCTATCGTTTGGTTTGGGCATTAGAAGCTGTCCGTGTCCGACGAATGTCTCTCGGCTGGTCGCCGGAAACGGTGGTTGGTGGCGCGGCAGCAGTTGTTGAAACAGGCGTCCCGCAATTCATGATGGCGATGTTGATCCGTGCAGGCCTTCCATCACGGCGCGCGGCTATGGCAGCGATCAAGTGTGCCAATCCTGTATTTGTAACTCCTTTTGAGATGCGAGCTTGGCTTGAATCCGACGAGATTACGGCCTATACCGTCGCAGGCGACTGGCCAACACCTGACACGGCCTCGCTATGGGCACATTTCCGAACCGAAGCCCTCAGAGCAGGCATTCAAAAATGGTCTGTTGAACATTATAAGCGTCTGCTTGATACCGAGACTGCCCCTATTGCTGGTCTTTATCGGATCGTCACTGACGAGGGGGACGGACGGACTTGGCTGGCGACGCCAGACTATTCGCGGATTGCCGCATTCAAAAAGTCGGCGGTTGACCCCAAGCCCAGCCTGTTCTCGGGCCGCGTGCCCGGCAACACCAGGCTGGTGGACGTATTGCGAATTGGCCGCGGAAAGCTCCGCTGGCCACCTGCTGATGCATAATACTGGAAGGAAAGTATGTTCTAACTGAGGGTAATAGCCCAGAATCACGTCCCTTTGTTAGAGGAAGAAAATGTATTACCAGCTACGACTACGGCGGCTTGCTCGCTTCAGTCGTGTCAAAGGAAGAGGTAACGAGCTGTGGCTAGTGATCTTTACGGGCAGATTGCCCGTATTCTGCAGACGATGACTCATAGAGAGCTTAGTGAGGCACCGCAGCAGATCGCCGGATTGGTGGTCGCAAATGGTGAGGGCCTTTCAAAGCGAGAGCGTATCGACTTGGCGCTGGCAAACCTTACACAGGCGGAATTGGCGCGTTTCGCACTTAAATTCGCCGCGCATCGTGGAGATGTCGCACTCGATGAGTTGGGCCGTAGGGTACTTGAGGCCGGTGACCAGCCTTTGTCCCACATCACACGACGAGACATCGCTCGGGCGTTCGGAGATGATCTCGCTGGTGAACGTGGCACGGTAGAGGTGGTCGAACGATATTTCCCCCTTTCCTCGCCTTTTGAAAACCTTTTTGGAAGCAATGGCCGAAGTTTACGAGATCAAGTCGCTCAGCACATGGATGTCAATCCCGGCGACTGGTCGGTGGAACACCTATTTAGTAAGATCGGCGCATTCACTTGCTCCATTGCTAGGTTTGGAGCATTGCTCGAAGAAGCTGTTCACCCTCTCTCCCGGTCGGGAGACGAACAGTTGCAGACTGTCACTGCCCTTAACGAGATCCTTGCGCGCGACGGATATGAGCTAGCGGAGGAATGTGAACTCTCTGGTCATCCAATCTTTGGGTTTCGCCCTATCGTGCGTGGGGTTGAAGGGCGACCTAAGAACCTGATCTTTGCCTCGCGGGGACCGAAGCCGGAGATTGGTTTCGCCGACGCCATCAACAACGACATCGTCATTCTATCCAATGAAGAAAGTTGTTTGGTCTATGACCGGCCAATTGGCTCAAACGGCCTTCTCTGGTCCGAGCTTGTCGCTTGGTGGAACGATATCTCCCCAGAGGGCAATGCTGCAAACCTTGGAGCACGACTTCAAGAGTCTCTGGCCTCAGATGCTGAGCGAAAGCTCTTTGCCACTTATTTTAAGGCCTATAGAAACGTCCTTGGCGAGACGCTGCCCGCGCTCCTTCCACAGGTCTACCTTCATTATGACCCTGCTGTCATGAAAACCCTGCGCCATCGCTTACCTCTTCCGCGTCAACGCATGGACTTTTTGCTACTGCTCCCAGGGTGTCAGCGTATCGTGATAGAGGTGGATGGAAAGCACCATTTCACGGAAAACGATCATCCGTCATTAAAGGTGTATGCAGACATGGTGTCGGCTGATCGCGAGTTACGTCTCGCTGGATATGAAATCTATCGATTTGGGGCGAACGAGTTGGTCGGGGACGGTG
This sequence comes from Klebsiella sp. RHBSTW-00215, assembly GCF_014103785.1. Lineage (NCBI taxonomy): Bacteria > Pseudomonadati > Pseudomonadota > Gammaproteobacteria > Enterobacterales > Enterobacteriaceae > Klebsiella > Klebsiella sp. RHBSTW-00215. Next base: position 2,815,408 of record NZ_JABXQS010000001.1, on the reverse strand, counting down.
CTGCGCCGAGGATCTCCGACTTTTTCGATGATCTTGACCCGCCATCTCCGGACAGCTTTTGTATCTTAAGTTAACGATGTCCGCTGCCGCCGATATTCCCTCGGGGAGTGATATCCCAGCGCGCTGTGCGGGTGGTTTTCATTGTAATGTGTGAACGCTGCTGCAAGGTTTCGCAGGGCTGTTCTCACATCTGGTTTTGGCATGAACGCGATATAGTCTTCCTTCATCGTCTTCACGAATCGTTCGGCCATGCCATTGCTCTGCGGGCTGCTCACCGCTGTTGTACACGGCTCCAGATTCAGCTCTCTGGCGAACCTCCGCGTTTCATGCGCGGTATATGCTGAACCGTTATCCGTCAGCCATTGAACCGGTGTGGTCGGCAGCCCGTCGCCGAAGCGCTTTTCCACCGACCTCAGCATCACATCCTGCACCGTCGAACTGTCGTAGCCTCCTGTGCTCGCTGCCCAGTCTATGGCTTCTCTGTCGCAGCAGTCCAGCGCGAACGTGACCCGCAGCTTCTCACCGTTGTCGCAGCCGAACTCGAAGCCATCTGAACACCAGCGCATATCGCTTTCTGCCACCGCGATTTTGCCCTTATGTTCACGCTTCGACCGCTCTGGTTTGTCATGCAGTAACAGCAGATTATGCTCACTCATAAGCCGGTAAAGCCGTTTGGCGTTCACGGGGGGCAGTCCCTCTGTACGGCGTTGCGTACGCAGGATGCCCCACACACGGCGATAGCCGTAACTGGGCATATCGCTGATGATATCGAGGATCTCTGACAGTATTTCAGCGTCTGCTTCGTCATCACGCCGGTTACAGCGCCTGTCCTGCCAGTCGGCAGAACGGTTAATTCGCAGTGACAGCTGCGCACGCGACACGCCCATGGTGCGGCTGACCAGGGCTATTCCCCGTCCTTTGGCAACAAGGGCGCGTGCGCTATCCATTTTCGCGACTGAGCGTACTCCACGGCTTCTTTCAGGATCTCAACTTCCATCGTCTTCTTGCCCAGCAGGCGCTGAAGCTCCCGGACCTGCTTCAGAGCAGCAGTAAGCTCAGAAGCTGGAACAACTTCTTCTCCGGCCGCAACGGCGGTGAGGCTGCCTTCCTGATATTGCTTCTTCCACTTAAACAGCAGGCTGGGCTGGATGCCATGCAGGCGGGCGACATGGGAGACATTCATGCCCGGCTCCATCGTCTGCTGGATAATGGCGATCTTCTCCTGAGGAGTTTTACGTTTACGGACTTCTTGCCCTAACAGGATCCCGGTCATCTCAAAATTGGCGTTAGTGTTAGACATATATTCAAGCCTATCTCTTATCTGGAGATACAGCTACTGTCTGGTGTTTCAGGGGGCTACATCACTCCGACTTTTTCGAAAAGCTCTTTCGATTGCATCGTCTCGTATAATGAATGACTTTTTGGTGTGTTAATCAACGGGGAACAGGTCAGCACGAGCATGCCGTATATCTGTGGTAGCGTCTTACTCACTCATAGGTAAAGCTCATCACCTGTGCTTATACATAGCCAGCACACACCGTTTCTGCCTATAAATAAGATATAGGCATTTTCATAGGGCGGTATGATTTTACATGTAGCGTTCAAACTGCCACGCAGCGATGACCACCAGCATGAACAGAACGACGAGGGCAACGCACAGCACTCTGCGCCTCATATAGAGTGCAGCTCCAGCAGAAAGACCAATTAACACCAGTGTGAATGGCCAAGCGACAATTGCCGTCAGGTACGCCACAATCAGGTAGTCTTTTATCATGAATATCTCCCTGACTCGTATCCAAGTAGCAGAAAAGCCTATCTATTGAGATGAACGCTGATCATTATCCGTCTTTACACCCATTTTTGCAGGATTTTTCATATCTCATGCAGGTGCGTGAAAACCACTACACAAAGCGGGCAGGCGTGATGGGGATACGAGCGTGCGCTGAAGGTTATAATGGATAACTGCATGCTAGCAATGATTCCCAGAAAATGCGTGTGGTGCGAAAAAGCTACGGTTATACTGTGCACATAACGAACTATCAAAATGAACAATAAAGGAGGGGATGAGATGACTGTAACTACACATCAGAAACCTCTTAATACTTTTTTACGCCGGGTTAGCGCTCTTGACGCTCGTCTGGCTGAAGGCCTTTCAAAGTTGCTTCCTGATTGGTGGGATGACTCGCTTAATAATTCAGCCAGTATCAGCCAGCAGGTCATTTTAGGATTAGCAAAGTTTGCAAATCTGGATTTAACGACAGTTATTAATCCTACAGCTCAATTGAGGTTCAATGAGTCAGTGCGGAGATATAAGCACGCCGCAAACAAGTCTGTTGAAGAGTTACAAGCGGCAACGGCAGTTGTAGATGGTATGGCAAAAATTGCAGCTTCAGTTGCAAAAAAACCTTATCAGGGCCTCCCTTCTGCTCGTGATATCCGAGAGTCAATTCTGTCTCAAGGAAAGCCTTGGGTAGACTTTCTGTCGCTACTGGAATTTTCTTGGTCCGCAGGTATTCCTGTGTTGTATATGACTGATATTCCAGCTAGAAAAAAGATGGATGCGGTTGCTATAAAGGTTTCTGAGCGTCCAGTTATAGCTCTTACGAAAAAACATAAACATGCAAGTGGAGTTTTGTTTGGCTTGGCTCATGAGCTTGGGCATATCGCCTGCGGTCATCTTGAAAATAACTCGTTATTAATCGATGAAAAAATTAATGAAGACGATGTTGATAACCCCCAAGAAATAGAGGCCAATGCTTACGCGATAGAGCTACTTAATGGTAGGCCTGATGCGGCATTTCACAGTAAAGGATGGATCACAGCAGAGGTGCTGGCCTCAGAAGCTCTGCGCATAGGACGTCACAATAAGGTCGATCCGGGGCATGTAGCTTTGAATTACGCCAAAACTATGAGCCGCACGCATAGTGGAAATTTTTTCCCTGTATGTGGGAAAGCACTGAACTTACTTTACCCTCGTTTGGATTGGATGGAGCAAGCTGCTGGAACTTTTCTTGAGTATGTTGATGAAGAGAAGGTTTCGGAAGACAAGTTTGAAATGCTCTGCAGAATGAACAACATCGAGGTGTAACGCCAGTGGCTGTATTACTTGATAACGATGTAGTACTGAAATTGGCCCAACTTGATCTACTTGCTGATGGTTGCAAATTACTTACAAGTAAGTATGGCCAACTTTATGTTTTAGATACACTTGTGTATCAGTTGAGAGGAAAATCTTCCCTTCGTCGATATGGCGCTGCTGCATTAGAGCGAGTCCAGCAATGCTTATCACAGGGAACATTTTTGATGTTTGAAGAGCTGATCACAGACCCGCGCTTGATTCATTTACAGAACAATTTCGAGAATCTTGACGAAGGTGAGATGCGCTTACTTCAAGGTTTATTGAATCATCAGGATTTGCTTCTATCAGGCGATAAACGTTTTTTGAAGGCTATTGCTGAAACTGGGTTTATAGAAGATGCTGCTCTAAATAATCGATTTGTCTGTTTAGAGCAGGTGGTTTGCTTTCTTATAAATGAATTATCCTTGGAACATGTCAATGCGAAAGCATCGCTCGCTTTTAAGGGAGAATGCAGGGTTGATAGCGCTTTAAGAACATGCATTGGTAATGGACGTACACATGAACATGTTGTTGAGGGCGTACTTCAACAGCTTAGAGAACTGCCAGCAACATTGCTATCAATAGAGTTGCATTGGCGTTTATCTCCGTCTTAGCAAGATGGTTCTAAGAAAAAGGGCGCAGACAAGCTGCACCTTTTTTCTTATCGTTATCTGGTTCCGGGCTTATACCCAATAGACTGTTTAACCGAACATTTTGCTTCAACGATAGGTGTTACGCTGAGGTGGGTTATCGAACTAACTGAAGAGTACCTCTCGGAATAATCAATGGCCGATTAATTGAAAACAAATCTCTTATTAACTCCTGGCTTAGTCCTGTCTTAGCAAGAATGTTAAGCCATGTTGCATCATCGAGCATATCGATAGCAGAAGAGAACATATTAGGTTCTTCAGATTTCAAAAGCTCATCCCCAGGCTCAACTTTGGTATATCCCTTTGAATTAAGATGAATATACCCAGTTCTTGCCTGCTCTTGAGTTAACAGGCCAAGAGATGTTGCTCGAAAGATGCACATTTTCAAACTGATCTTCCATCTAAGTTTGAAAGCAACTAATGCATTCCAATCAAATTGCTTACCTCTGATGCGAGGGAACTCTTTTATAAATGATAACCGAGGCGCGAGTAACGCACTGGAGAAACGATCAGCCTGTGATTCAGTAGTCTTATCACCAGTTATTATCCCTTCATGCATTACTAAATGCCCTAATTCATGACCTATATCAGAACGGAATCTACAAACACTTTTTTTCGCATTGTTCCGTATAATAACCGGTCTGTTGTTATGGACTGTAAATGCATCAACTTTATCATCAACACCCGTTACATAAGCAACAATCACACCAGCACTCTCAGCCAATTTAGCCATTGATGAGATAGGGCCAAGTCCAAGGTTCCACACTCGGCGGCATTCCTCAGCTACACGCTCAATATCGTTAAAGGTTTTCAGTTCAGCCCCTGGAAACTCAGGGATACTGACATCAGGAAACTCTATCTCTTCCTCTATTGCAGATATAATGATATTAAGTATCTCTGCCCTAGCCAAAACACTATTTGTGAGAGTTTGAGTTCGTGACTTTTTACTTCTGAAATGGCAAACATCACTTTCAAGTGCATATTTACGCTCAGAGTACAGAAAGTCAGGTTTTATTTTTAAAGCGTTCGCTATTAGTTCTAAAACCTGCTCTGTGGGTTTAAAACCCTTTTCCATTTTACTCACGAACTGTTTTGTTTTGCCTATTTTATCGGCAAGTTCTTCGCATGAAAGCCCAACAGCCATCCTGGCCAATTTGAGCTTATCCCCGCGATAGTCATCAAAGTTAATCACCTGATGTTCCATTACTACTCACATCCTGATCGTTTTCTTTTTTACGGCGACGAAGAAGAGCATCATCAATTTCAGCCTCACCAGGAAGGGAAGTTGAATCGACAGGAATAAGTGGTACTGTTACATTAGATTGATGAGTAACCATACTAATCTGAGCTCCATAACTATTAAAACCGACTAGTGCGACTTCCCACCTAGGCAATGATTGCTCTAACTCGTCGCCTTCCTCTTCGGTTATAAATGGCTCAGCCAGAATGCGCCACGTAATATCGTGCTCAGCTTCGACATCTCCAAACAATGAAAGCTGTTCGTGCTCCACTTTGTTGCGCAAAAGACGATGACGCTTTTTAGGATTGTCGATGCAATCCTTGGAAAACTGCAGCGGGACTTTATTTAAAGCCAATACATAATTCAATCCCTTGGATAGCATTTCCAGCCCCGGGATTGATGATTCGTTCTGGATCAGATGATTTCGCACCCAATCATACGCCCTCACCCCTTTTGACCAGTTACTATCCAATACATGCTGGTGATAGTAGAGCTGATCTAATACGCTGGCAATCTCAGACAGTAAGTGCTGAACATCAGCTTCAGCAAGGTAAGGCTGAAACTCCCAACAAGGTGCTAGCTGATTGTTACTCATCTTAAGTTTCGCCTTTTCCAGAATTCGTAAACCATATATTTTCGCATTTACTCTGTTTTGTCAACCAAGGTGTGCGAAAGTAATACATCTAAACATTACACATGCAGGCATATTCCAGTAAGGGCTCCACTACCTCCCCGGCCTGAGGGGAAGTAGCGGACATAGCTCGTCCAATGATTATGCTGCATATTGCCCGCCACGCTGACAAGATCGCCTTTACTGTGTTTTGCCAGCGCGTCACCTGCTTGCCAAAGGCAATGACGCCCAGCCAGAAGGTAGCCTCTCCGTTACTGATTCTGCTGGCGCCACTCTTTTACCATATCCTTCGTGACCTCCTTCTTGTAGCAGACAGGCGAATATCCTCCCGCTTTGCTCCAGGCGCTACGGCGGCCGCATGAGCTTCCGTTCCGTGCCGTATTGAATGGGCAAGCGCAGGTACCTGGGTAGGATGCTATAGAGTCGTCGATAATTCTTTGCTTAACCTGGTCATCAGTTAACTGGTTCGATTTGGCGATGGCCATATCTGACACAAAGACGAAAGCAGCAGCAAGTACGGAAATAGTGGCTAACTTGATGTTCATTTGGTTCTCTCCGGGCTGTAGATGAACATCCAAGGTATTCGTTGAAAATTTAGCCAACATTGATCTTTCGCAACTGCAGGTGGCGCCCTGCAAGAAAAGGTAGGTCAGGCTGGTGGCTAGATCTAAGTCAAAAGCATCCATTTTCAACTCATCATCTTTTTGAAGGCGTCAGCGGTTTCTTGTGGATTAATCCCTGCAGCCCGTGCTTGAGCGTTACTGCTGCTTTTGCCTGCTGTCTCCACGTTCAGCCGGCTGGTGTATATTCCGCTAACCTCTTTAGCGGCCTGCTCCAGAATATCGGCCGTCATTCCGAAGTTCTTCATGCTTTCGGCGTTTACAGCCATGCGGTTGAGAACGCGGAGATGATAGGCTTTATTGGAGATCGGAATGTCCGAGGTATCTTTATGGAAGCGTTCTCGGGTGACGTTGCATATGTCTACCCACTTTTGAGCCAGCCCCTTACTGCTGACCTTAGTCGGATCGTGTGATTCGACCTGCTGGCGGGTTATTTCAGCCAAATCTTTCCCTTACGGATTCCACGACCTGAGTAGGCGTCTCATGGCAAGCAATGGATTGGACAATAAATATTTTTCACTCAGCCATTAACGTTGCCATATTCCCCATACGTCCAGAACTATCCAGAATTCTCACGACCACCAGCCAGCAAATCACGCATCTGGCGGGCAGACGCTTTTTAAGCCTTAACAGCTCCAGTCTGGCGCGCGTGAGATCAGCTTTCGCTTTCTGCAACTCAAACCTCATGATGCGGTCAGTATGCAAGCCCATCATACCGTTGAGAAGTGCCATTTCCCGCCATGTCTCTGTTCCGTACTCTGGGTCGCTTTGTATTAGCAGCCCGAGATGTTCGGCCAGCATCAGGTTGCGTACCCTGCTTTTTAGCAACGGAGAAAGCTCGTAAGCCTCTTCAAGCGGGAAGAATGCATGCCGACTACGTTCACCGTGCTTAACCGCGTTCGTGTTGCGCCAGTATTGATGGCTGAAATTGGAAGAGGGTTAGCGACTTTCTTTCCCGACAGGATGTACAAAGTTAACTGCGCCACCCACCAGCAATGAAAAGGGGCTACGCATTGTCGCCCCGAACTGCCAGGCAGCAAAAACCAGAAAACCAACCAAGACAACGATGGACACATTCAGCACCCGCCGCTCAGCATGCAGTAACACGACAACGGCAACCGATAGCAGGATCAGCGTCACAGGCCAGCAAGAAGCAAGCGCAATGTACGACATCAACAGGTAATCCATTATCATGGTTCACCTCTTCATTTTGACCTGAACATCCAATCATTCGTCGAACAATACTCGTGGAATACTGCGCTAATGTTGCGACAGACAACCCAACTCAGAATTATTATCAACGCTAAGCGTGGTGAAGCTTCTCAGGGTTACTTAATCCACTATGAAGGAGTTACGGCCAATAAAATTATTTACGATTCTCATCTACTCACTGGAGTTCGGAGAGAATTTTATCCGGGGACACACTACCCAGGAAGGTGTGAGCAGACTTATCCAACACAACCATTGCAGGCGTTACGGTAACACCCAGTCGGTCAGCGAGCTCCGATTGTTTAATCACCAGATTTTTACATTTTTCTGAGTTATCGTTGCCTGGCAAAAAACCGGCCATGGCATTCTGAAGACTCTTTTGGCGATCGGACGCACACCAGACTCGCCCCATATCTTCGATAACCGAATCCTTGATGGATGTCGGCACCACCGTCAGAAACGACATTGTCAGTCCTGCGTCAGTATATTTTTTGATATTTTTAACGACATAGCTGCAATAAATACATTGGTTATCGACAAAAACTAACAGCCTGTGCTTTTCTGCGCCTGCCTGGAAAGTTATGGGTTCCAGCTCAGGTAAGGAGCGAGATATATCCTCGTAGGCCATCTGGGGGGTCGTATCAGAAGCAGATACTGACGAAGCCTGAACGCCTGAGCTGACTAAAACAAAAATACCTGCGGCTAATGATTTAAGAAAAAAATGCCTCATTCCCTCTCCCCCTTCCTGTTTATAATTCCAGGACGTTAACGCCCGGCTCTCGCCATAGTTAACTCCTTTTTTATCATTTGGAAAATACGATCGTTTCTGATTTATGCTGGCTTCATCATTGGGCAGTAGCAATTAGCTGCATGCCCGGTCTCATTTCCCGCTTTTCGGGTAAAGTCCGACAGACCGCGCAGGCCTGGCTGATGCAGTTGCCGGAACATCACTTCCTGTTCGGCACCATACTGCAGCTTACACTCGCGGACCCGCCGCTGCATCGTCCTGCGGAGGCTGCCAGGGTATTGACCGGGATATTTATCCTGCAGCATTTCCAGCAGGGTCGTGGGCATCAGAGCTGGTCTTTCCTTCAACAGGGGAACAAGCTCGATGTCCCAGACGGCCTCAAGCGGATCTTTACGCGTCCGCCAGTGACGATTACCGGTTTTAGACCACTGATCTTTTTCGATCCTGCGACCTGAGCGAACAGAGATACCGGCCTTCATGGCCGAGATATGCTGGGTTACACCTTTCTTACGCTGAGTCATGTAATAACTGACCTGATGAGTATTGAGCGTCACGCCATTTCCTGTGGGATCATGAACATGGTGCTCAGATTACAAAATCGGCCAGAATAATCAGCGCCAACCGGACTGAGTTATTGTCGTCTCATATATGGGGCCAGTTTAGATTTTCATTATGGGCACACCTCTGCGTACACGCCAATCATGCGCTTTGTTGCGTCTTTATGATATCCCATGATAACAAAAAAGCCCGGTATCTGCGGGCTTTAGGGGTTTCGTGCTGGTGGGTGAATCGTCCTGATAGCTTATTTGCTTTTCTTGATGTGAAGAATCAATGTGGCTATTGAATAGCCACAAGTGAGCTAATCGTTAGTTTTTTGAATTAAAAAATCGCATATATAATGAATATTATAAGTATTAATAACTCGAACAATGTATAGATGAGCCAATTTGATAGCAGTTGGTTTGTACAGGTTTATTCTGTTGCATGATTTGTCCTGCTGCCATCATTCTTTCCCCCGTTCCTGTATCGTGATAAATATTGGTGGCACCATATTGGACGACAAAGCCATTATTAAGTAACACTTTATAGTCGGCTTTATCCCATGACCAGTCGGACATAAACCGGTTTGCATAGGTCAACAGTTCAACTGTACCTTCTGTCTGCACACCATCAGGTGATCCTAGTCTGTCAATCACATCTGCACGACTCATTCCTTGGCTGATTTTAGCAAACTTCTCTCCTGTCACGCAGGCGGTTAGTACCAGTGTGACGAAACACAGGGTGACAACTCTTATGAACATATCAGAATCCTTCGAATAAAAATAAATTTCATTAAAACAATTCATTAACAATATTTGTAGCTAGTGCGAGAGTGTCTACTACAGTTGAAATGAGATTTAAAAGCAGTAGATTGATGTACTGTAGATGTTTAGACGACAGAAATCCACACTGTGTAGCATGAAAAACACTCATGCAAAACATCTACCAAATGCAAGGATTCGGATTTCTTTGAATCTTAAGAGGTTGCGTACAGAAAAAGGACTGAGTCAGGAAAAAACAGCCGAATTGGCGAATTTCCATCGTACCTATGTTTCTCAGTTAGAAAGATGCGTCACAAATATCAGCATTGATGGATTGGAGCGCTTGGCTTATGCCTTGGAAGTTGATGTCACAGAGCTTCTACGGATTCCCGATGCAGACTAAAATGCTGTAGTTAGGCTGTTGGCTTACCTGGTACATTCATTATAGGGTCTGAACGCCTCCTCAAGGCCCTTCTCTGCCGTTAACCCGTTGGGTTTGATATTGATTAGCCAATTATCATCGTGTGGGCTAAATCCCCGCCTTTTCCATTAAACTTCGGGCCGGGTGCCACTGTGTTTTCGGTTCATGTCTTACCATACTTACGAATGTACGCGTTTTATAAATACTATTGCTGTACTGTTATCCGTCAGCTATTCCACTGGAAACACTGGAAGTTGGCTACGGATGTAATACATCTCCTAGGTTTGGTATGGCATCCTTCAGGGTTTACTATCGAAGCACTTTGCACTGACCGTCGAGTATTTCTCAAAGTTGACCGACTAAGGTTGATTTTTGTGATAAATCGCGAGCATACGTCACTACCTTCCCGTTTAGAATGTGTCCTCATGTTGTGTCAATTGGCTTCCTCTAAAGCGGAGTCAGAGCATTTTATCTGGGTATTCACAGCGCAAAATTTGCGACTCTGCACAGTCAGTGTGTTGGATATGCGCAATCCAGCAAAAAAACCAATAAAAAAGCAAATAAAACAATTTGTTACGTCTCGTTTAATCTGTTAAGAAACAGCTGATTTTGCGCAAACTAAGATGCGAATTCATGGTGTTTCTTTTAATGATTTCGGAAATTAACGCTATAACTTCAGGCCAGAACCCTCATCGTGAAATACCTCGGGTTTTATTGTTCAGGCGCATAAATACTCCATGATCACCAAGGAGAACTGCACTTCATATGCTGGGATGTATTGTAAACTTCGCAATATACCCTACCCCATGAACAGTTAAGAATTGTTAAGGTTCAGATGATAAGTGACAAAGAGAAGTATAGGTTGCTGCGATTGTATAAAGCTGTGTTGAACAGAAATCATGAGGCACGTCTTGAGTGGCGAAAGCAATTTGATGAGGGTGACAGGGGAAACCTGCTCGACCAGATGCTGGTGGGAAGACACGAGCATCTGATATTACCACCAGAACCAGAATATGAGCCTTATCCTGATATCAGTGGCCTGCGGTGTGGTGCCAGAACCCGCTCAGGCACGGCCTGCAAAATTACAGCTATCTATTCCAACGGGCGCTGTAAATTTCACGGAGGCTTGAGTACCGGCGCGAAAACTAAAGGCGGCAGAGCGCGGCAATATGAGGGTTATTGTGCATGGCTGGAGAAACAACGGGCCAGCAAAGCTGGCAGGAAGCGAACGCGCAAATATGTCAGCGATGTGGCAAGAATTGGCTCTCTCATCTTGTCGAAGATCGGTGCTAGTGAAAAGGACAGAAAGTTACAGGCAGTAGACGGTATAGGCTTACGTATGTCAGGTGGTGCGCTGGTGGCAGAGTTGCCGAACAGCCATAGCATCACGGTACGACTGACGACCACCAGCCCGCAGTATGGTGGCGCCCGATGGTGGTATGTTTGTCCGACTTGCGGGAAGAGGAAAGCTTCTCTGTATTTTCTCGACGAATCGCTGTGCTGCCGTCAGTGTGCCGGGCTTCATTATGCTAGTCAAAGTAAATAATTGGCGGCATCAAGTCATTTAAAAATAGCTTGATGGCCGGAAGTCTATATAGGATGCGGGCTTAGCCCTACTTCGGACAGCTTTGCGAGGCTGCGGTGTTGTGGGCTGGGAGCCACATAAGAGCTTCGAGATAAAAAGCCGGACCGTGCAGCCTTGGGCTGCGCGGTCGAGGGATGACCACCAGCGGAAACCGGCAGCATCAGCTTGGCATTGACGGCGCGGCCTTGCCCGCGTCCTCCTTCCTGAATCACCGCTCCCCCGCTATGAAAGCTTCCAGTATGTGCGAAATCAGCGTCGCCGCACCGACAGCCTCCTCGTAGGTCTGCGCGTGAAGCGTGGCGTAGCGATCAAGGTCGAGGTCGGCTTTCTGGCTGGCCGGGTATGGGACCTGTTTGTAACTGCGATGGATTACGAAGGTCCCTTATTTTCGCCCTAGATCACCGTGGCTCGATTGCTCTCTGAATAATTTGATGAAGACCATGTGACCCAATCTGTTCGGGATCGCCATTTACATAAGTGAGCAGGTCTTTGCTTGAACTCCAGCGCCAAGTTGAGGGGCTGATTCGTTCAATAATTTCTTCGCTTTCAAGCAGAAGTTCATTCAACAGTGGTAACTCATCAGGCACCAATGTTTTAATCCTACGAGCGAGCGCATAGAGCCAGAGGTTTACTTGGTGCGCATTGTTGTAGGATTTACAGCTTATCTGCGCGCTCATCGGCCGCCTGATGGTCCGAGCCAGTGCATCAAAGACATTCCTAAGTTCTCTGACAATCTCCACTCGATCTGCTGAGACTAGGTATTTGGTCGCAATAGCCAGCTCATCGGTGAATGCACCGTCCGCATCTAGAGTAAAATAGAGACTCTCATTCTTGAGTGCTGTACGCCATTGGGTAGTCAGCTCTGTCAACCACTGATGGGCAACTTGAGTGATATCGATTGTTCTTTTTTCCAGCATGGGTACGAGCATGGATTCAAGAATCCAGGGCGTGAAATGGTGTAGCCTGCCGAGGCGTCCCCGAACAGGTTGAAGAATATCCTTGAGCTCATCGTCCGCGAGAGGAGCCTTTAACGATTGGATTAAACAAGCGATGAGTTGTGGTTTAATCTCCGAATTAAGGTAGTTGGCTTCGTTGATCAGCCAGCACAAAATGATACGTCGAACAGTGGCTGATTCGATATGGTCGATTTTTGAAAGGGCTTCAATTCCCCAGACTCCCCTGTTAAGGGCGTTTTCAAGAGCATGAAGCCCTATCCAGATTATTACACTCACATTGCTCTGCAAAAGCGCATCAATTTGCTCATGATGCTTGTCAAAGCTGACGCACAAACAAATATGCTTAAGGGCTTCAACCACAAGCGCGTGAGTACGAGGAGACTTGATTGGTTCAGAGAATATTGTGTTTAACCAAGATACCAACTGCTTTGGAGCTTGCGACCATAGGAGTTGTATGGAGTAGTAATCGCTCCATGAGGTATCTACGGGTGAATATGTGAATGTACTGAACGGATCATTTTTTGAAAGCAGTAGTGCTGTAAGTCCCTGTGAACAGTAGTGTTCAATGTCAAGTTGTTTTTTTGTGAGACGTGGTTGCAGTGCTTTTGCTCTGGAGGGAGAGATGTGCTCCAACAGTGCAACCTTCACAAGTTCGGATAATACTGATTGCTCCTTGTTGTAGAGGCTACCTGCATAGCGACTAGCCGGGGAGTTGGCTATGACATAACCAAGGGCATCCCAAGCTGAGTGGAAATCTGCTATTGGCAACCCTTCAGTCCAGAATTTGGCGGGAAGAGCGTCAAAGCGATCTCCGTCAAGTTTCCCATCCTTAATATATCCTTTAGCACTCATCTGCTCCATGAGTACAGCTCCTGACAAGTTTGAAAGCTGCTCATCATCAAGCCACCAAGCTAGCACGCTACCAGCGCATGGTAGCTCAGCAAATGAGGAATTGTGATTTAGTCCTTTAGGCTTCTCCTCCTCACATGGGCTAATATCGGCAGAATTGAAAATTATTCTTGCAGGAAGGTGGGGATTACACTCTCCATAGAGTGTACTTTGGATAATCTGATCAACGTACTCAAATACTTGCGGAATCACGTCCAGAGGAATAGGGGTTACCAATAGAGGATGTTTCTCGCTGGCCCTCTGAACTGAATTGGAAAGATGGTACCCAGCTAACGGCTGACCATTGGCTGAGCGAATGAGGATCATGCGGTCGTGGAGTTTTTTATCTGGTACTGAGAGTATTTTGAGGCAAACACTTCCAAAGTAGCCATTATTCCAACCTGAACATCTCGCTAGAAGATTTTCAACACGGTTGGGCTCATCGGCCTCTTTTATGCTGTCATCATTCGACATTTTTTCCGTCGTGATGACAAGGTAATCAGCAGTAGCAGTGCCCAGTCGGTTGAGAAGCTCAATCCCTACATCCTCCATAAATGGGTCGATCCAAGCAATTTTCGCGTCGTGGTGCCGTTCGAAAATGCCTTTGAGCCAGTCTATCAACTCGAGACGGCTCATACCGCTGCTGTCGTTGAGAGTAGGAAAGAACCGTCCGTCGGATTTCTTGGGGCATAACTGTTTGACTCTGTTCTGGATGAGCCAGTTGAGTGGAACCCATGGATCATCCGCATACCCGCCCATTTGTGACCGAGACGGACGACTAATAGCACGCCCAATCTGTCCTGCTGTCTCCAGTCTGGCCCTTTCCCTTTTCGGTACTTTTTTTGCCAACCATTCGAATTGGTAGTTTGCCCTAATGGGTTCGACTAACTGCATGTTGAGATTCATTTCGCGCACAAATTCTGCGCCGGTTTGAAGCAGGAGGAATGATTGCTCACCATTTATTCCAAGCGCATAAACCTCCATTGTATAAGCTGTGCTAGCTTGGTCCTGAAACACTTTGAGTTCAAATGTGTGATGGAGAGGATATGAAGCATTCTTGCTGAGGTTGGCGATATAAGAGGACTGAAGGCCACCATCACTGTACGCCTTGACAATAACCAACAGATCGGAAGGTTCCCGGGTTAGTGGTTCGAATAGCGTCAGAGATGACTGCTGCCCCTTCAAAGATACGTCATACTTGCTGCGCTCTGAAGCATTGAGCCCAGGAGCACAGATGAACTCAAAGTCTCCAATTCGCCAAGAGTCAATTGTGGAGAAGTCTAAGCCAGTATCTGCATCCAATACTTGGCATGCAAATTTGGCAATCTTCATGTCATATCCTTCCAACACACTGAATAATTTTGATTTTTCTCTTGGAGAAATTGCGCCGCTGTCAACACTGGAATAGCTGGTCGGGCTTAGCCGATTAGTTTGAAATCTATAATAATCGCGTGTCGGCAAATGCATTACAGGGCGAGTGATAGGATTCACACAAAATGTACTTGTTCCTATCGCCTTAGCCAATTTGTCGCTGATATGCAGCCCGGAGAATTGGCAAGATTTCTGAAACGTCTCTCCGCAGATGAAGTGCTCAAGGAAAGTCCTCAGTCTCTCGGTAGAGGTATGAAGTGTCAAGGCGTGAGTTCTGACTGAGCAATTCTCAGTAAGTGGCATTTTGGAACTAACGCTCCCGCTCCAACTGTTTGATTGGTAGTTTCCTGATAGTGACCGACCATACAGAAAACGTAGTTCACTTGAATCTTCCCACTCGATCTCCAATAGCCAGATTTGGCTTACAGTGAGATTTTGATCATCTCCGAACAAGTCATATAGCCTAGAGTCTGAAAGCAACGCGCACATTGGACTCGTCATAGGGTCTCCTTTGTAGTGCTGAGTAAAAAGTGGATATAGATATGTGGCGCTGGCTGGAAGTAAACTGGCCCCCTGAATCTCCAGCCTATTGTTATCACTTAAGTTAGTGATAGTCGGTAAGTGTCAACGAAGTTGTCACACCTGAGGTTCACTATGCGGCCTGCTTTTCCCGCTCCGCGTTCAGCGTTACCTCCGCTTTCCACTGCCAGTTTCGCGTTCAGCTCCGCCAGCTTAACCGTAAGCTTACAGCGAGAACCTCATTGACGGAGATGTGTTATTCAGCTGGCAGGCTTACTCGCCATGGTAACAGCTCGTGGACAGATTGACTGGCCAGTCAGCTATGACGTTGAGGACATGACGGAGGTACCTCTCTGGATCCACGCCGTTCAATTTGCACGTACCGATCAGGCTGTACAACAGCGCTCCGTGCTCACCGTGGTCGGAGCCGAAGAACAGGAAGTTCTTGCGACCCAGACTGACCGTCCGCAGGGCATTTTCAGAGATGTTGTTATATGCTTCAGCCCAGCCACCCTCTGCATAGTACGTCAGTGCCGGCCACTGGTACAGGGCGTACGCGAACGCCTTCTCCAGCTCTGAGTGCCTTGAGGGCGTTTTCATCTTTTCACGCAGACAGCTTTCCAGGGCTTTCAGCTGTGGTTTAGCTTTTTGCTGACGTTCAGCAAGGCGCTGTTCTGTCTGCATTCCCCTTATTTCCGCCTCAACGGTATACAGCTCGCCGATACGTTTCAGGGCTTCCTCCGTCAGGACTGACGGAGTGCGGACCTGTACGTTGTGGATCTTGCGGCGGGCGTGAGCCCAGCAGGCTGCTTCCATTATTTTTCCATTGAGGTACAGCTCGCTGAACCCAGCGTACGCGTCCGCCTACAGCACGCCGCTGAAGCCAGCAAGATGGGTCTGCGGGTGGAGGCCTTTTCTGTCCGGGCTTTAAGCGAACCACACCGCTGGCGCAACTGCTGAGCCGGCGTTGCGATCATCACGAACGTACGTCCACAACCGCACAGTCTTCGTCTTCTTATTACCCTGCAGCAGCAACGGGACGGGGGTATCATCAGCATGGAGTTTGCCGCCGGTCAGGACATAGTTATGAAACACCTCTTCCTGCGGGGACAGCAACCATCAATCCGGATAGTGCAGCGGAATGCCCGTCAGGGAGAAAATGGAATCAATGAACCCCTGAGCAGTCCGCAAGGTCAGCCGGAATACGCGTTTAATCACCAGAACGGTAGTAATGGCAAGGTCAGAATAGCGCTGAGGTCCTCCGCGTGCTGAAGGCGTTGCAGACTCATACCATGCCTGAACAGCCTAACCATCTAGCCAGGAAGCGAGGGAGCCGCGATTGATAAGTGCTTTGTTGTAAGTGCGCCAGTTGTTGATTCGGAACTTCTGCTTTGCCACGGAACTACCAGGGTTGTCAGGGAATGTGTGATCTGAACCTTCAACTCAGCAAAAGTTCGATTTATTCATAGATGGTCGCCTCCTGTTTGCCAAGCTAAATATGTTGTGGTGGCTTTACTGGTCATCGATTGCAGCCATAGATCCGGACTTTGCCGAGGTGATGTAAAATACCTCTGTCCCTGATGGAATACGCTGATGGAGGCCTCTATCAACAAAGCGCTCTTTCAGGAGCCTTGAATAAACCGGGTTTTCCCCATCGCGGTCTGACCTGTCTTGCCATCACTTCATGCTTGCCTGGGCAATCGGTGGTGTTGTTTCTGTCTTACTGATTAAGCAACTTAAGCGCTTATTATTGGTGCACAATACTCCCGCTCTTTGGCCAGGAGCGCCCACACAGTCCGCGCATTCTTGTTAGCCAATGCTACCGAGGCAATGTTGTTATTCCGGCGCGCCATTAGCTGGTTAGCCCAGCTCGATACGGCATCCTGTTTATGTTTGGCCGACTGCAATACCGCCCTGGCACCATGGATAAGCAAGGTCCTCAAATAGGTATCACCTCGCTTGCTTATCCCGAGCAGGACTTGTTTACCCCCACTGGAGTGCTGACGTGGAACCAATCCGAGCCAGGCAGCCAGTTGTCGGCCATTCTCGAAATTGTTGGCTTTACCAATGGTCGCAATCAGCGCGCTGGCGGTAACAGGGCCAATACCAGGGATCTTGCCGATACGCTGGCAGAGAGCATTTTGCCGATAGCACTGCTCAATCTGCTTGTCGAGTGTAGCGATGACATCGAACAGGTACGCCATGTGGTGCTGTAGTAGACTCAGCTGTGTACGAAACAGGACGGGTAACGGGTTATCCGCATCTTCCACGAGCTCAGGTAATCGTCGCTGTAGCTGCTGGATACCTCGGGGGACGACAATGCCAAATTCGGCCAATAACCCCCTGATTTGATTGGCTTGTGCGGTTCGCTGTTTGATGAAGCTCTGACGACTCCGGTGAAGTGCCAATACGGCTTGCTGCTCAGCGGTTTTGACCGGCACGAACCGCATGTTAGGTCGAGTGACGGCTTCACAAATAGCTTCAGCGTCTGCAGCATCATGCTTATTGGTTTTAACATAGGGTTTGACGAACTGAGGGGCCATCAGTTTGACATTATGGCCCATCGATATCAGTTTATTGGCCCAGAAATGAGCAGATGCACAGGCCTCCATGCCGATCAAACAGGGTGGGATGTTGGCAAAAAAGGAGGCCATTTGTGCCCGTCTGAGTTGTTTGTTGAACAACCGTTTTCCGTGCTCGTCAACCCCATGGATCTGGAAAACGTTTTTTGCCAAATCGATTCCAATAGTTTTAACGTTCATGATAGCAGCGCTCCGTTCAATGAGTGACGATTTATCGTCCCACTGTGGCACAAGAGATGGGAGGCGACCATTCCATTAACAAAGCCACTTAGATGCTGTTTGGTTTTTTTATTTCATTATCAGATTTTCGTTCGTATCGATTGATTGGTTTAATAGTGTTATAAAGCATAGCTCAACCAGCTCAAATCTGAGCTAATACAAATATTCAATAATATTATTGTTTATTTTTGATTTTCCCTTTGCCTCTCATTTTTTTCCATCGATATTCAAAAATTTCCTTGCGGCTGAACTCATTGGATAGTTTGTTCCATACATCCTTTTTGATTCCCTGCTTGCCGTTTTCTTGGTAGATCTCCAATGGTTCATATCCTAAATCTCTAATGGCTTTAAGAATAAGTATTTCGTGACGTTGATCCATGCTGGTTTTTTTATCTTCTCCATTTTTACTCGCAGAGGGGAAATAGTCATTTATCTGTTTTTTTAATTCAATTACAGTCGATTCCCGAAGCTTTTCCATTTCCTTTTTATAATGCTCCACATACATTTCTTTTGCTCTTTTTCTATTGCCGCTTTCGTTAATTTCGAGTCTCTCGATATCTTCAGATTCTTTTTCTATCTTCGTGATTAATCCAAATCCGAAAAATTCAATATCAACAAGAAAATCAACTAAATCATCTCTTTCGCATGGGATAGTAATGGCCGGTTTTGTGTAATCTCCTGTTGGATGATTAATTAAAATATGAAGCTCCTCTTTTGTTAACGAATCTCTTATCTCTTTGTTTATTTCTGAAGGAGGCGTTACCCATATACCATCTTCCTTTAAGGTCATTCCTGGTGCAGGCCAATCGTTACAATCACAAGGCTCTATATCAAAGATCATCATAATATCGATAAATCGAACTTTCATTTTTCAATTCTCGCTTGTGAGTTTTCAACCAAACGGATATGTGTTTTTTCTTTTTCAGGTGTGACAAAAAGTATCCCGGCCTGTTCAAGCACCCACTCTTCAATCTTAGTATGCCATTTGCGCAATAAATCTATTGGTCTGCGACGGTAGTGCTTTTCAGCTAACGCGCTGGGTTTGTGGCCCATGATTTGAGCAACAATCCCTACAGGTACTTCAATCCATTCGGAAAGAGTCCCGAAAGATCTTCTTAATCCATGCAGGCTGATGTGTGGTAAGCCTGCATTTTCCAATGCCCGATTATGTGCAAGGCGAGGTTCTTTGATACGCCCATCAGTGCTGCGGGCACTGGCGAAAACGTAGGGGTTATCTGTTATGCCATCGTTCAACTTTTGACGTGGTAAACTGTGAGCCAACATTGAAACATATGGCGTCAGCGGTATAACCCTTTCTCCCTCAATTTTGTCCCTGATAGTCATACTGTGCCATTTAAAATCAATGTCATTCCATTTTAGGTTCGCCAGTTCTTCTCGGCGAGCGCCAGTCAGCAGTAGGATTTGTAGGTAGTTGGAAATTGTCCGGTTGCTTAGTTGCTGCACTGCAGCGAACCAGTTGGCTAGCTGTTCTCGTTGCAAGCAATCATCTTTAGTTTCAGCACGAGCTAAGTGCTCTTTTACTTCATGGGACAGGCATACGTTCTTGTCCGCCAACCCAGACCATGGGCTTTGTTCAAGCCAAGATAAAAAAGCACGCAGCAACCGATAAGCATGGGCTGCAACACTAGGACGTTCATTACTTTCATGTTGTAGCCACTCGGCGAGTTTAGCCGCATTTAGTTCTTTGAGACGCAAGGGCATTAAAGAGGCTAGGGGGCCTGCAACTGTTTTACCCTTACCTCGGGTCTTTGATTTTCCACCAGGGGTAGAGAGATTGAAATGGTCGGTGATATAGCGAGGTGAACGTAGTTTGCCCGTTTTTGGGCTGCGAGTAGTTTTCAGGTGTTCTATGTAAGCCGACCATGCAACCTGAAGCGTAGTAGTTTCTCGTTCAGCCTGCATGAACTTTTCTTCTGCCGCTTTGCGACGTTCCTCTTTGGCTTCTCGTGGATCTATACCTGTATCGCACAGAGCTTGTAAGCGACGAGCTTCCTTACGGGCATTATTCTCTGAGCTATCTGCGGGGCCATCCAGACGCCACACTTTTACACTGCCGATAGTTATTCGCAATGACTTACCATGGACCCTGCTTTGGAATATGAATGCCTTATCTCCTGTTGCAGTAATTCGTAAACCTAGACCTGGCACCTCACTGTCCCAGTAGAAGGTTTGTACTTTGTTGGCGTCAGCTTTGGCTTTGTCGATAACACTGGTTGTGAGTTTGATGCGATTAGAGTTAGACATTAATTTTCACTCGATTACACGAACTTTCATGTAAGCTATATGTAAGCATTTGACGGGTATTAAGGTCAATGGTTATCCATGCAAATACATCTTTGATTTTATTTAATTCATTGTTATTATTGTATTTTTATATTTTAATCAACGTTAATGAATAAAAATAAATGATTGTTTTTTCGCATTCGTAATGCGAAGGTCGTAGGTTCGACTCCTATTATCGGCACCACACATTTAAATAATTAAAAATCAATAAGTTAGACTAAAACTCTGCTTTCCGCTTATCTATAAGAATTGGTTAAATCATTTCTCATTAGTACATTTTTTTATAAAATCTCCGTTAGTTACTTCTGATATTTATTCATCATGGTATGTCGCAGAACTTGCTCTTAACCACACAGATTCGGTTACCCGTACATATAGCAAACGGGCTTGAGAAAACTTAATACTAATAACATCGATATTGTCGCTCAAACAACTTGCATGCGGGCGACATAATTCAGAAGACAAAGGATCCTTGCAGTTGCATGGACCCTTTGTGCGGTAATAAAAAACATGATGTTTATATATTAAATTTGCTAATGAATTCCGATAAGTAGTTTTCAGTAATAGGTTCAGATATCAGATTACCCTGATAGTAGGATATCCCGGCATCACTCAGAATTGTAATCTTCTCCGTCTCGTCAACTCCTTCTGCAACGCAATACCGGTTAGTCAATTTGCAGTAGTATGAAAGACTTTTCACTAAGGCAAGAGCTTCCACATCCTGATTTAAAGCATCAACAACACTCATATCCAGTTTGTAGCCATTAAATTGAAATTTCCGTATCGGAAAAATAACGCTATTACTTGAAAAACAATCATCAAGGACAATGCAAAATCCTAGTTGTTGTAAATAAGACAGGTTTTTAATAGCTTGTTCATTTTGGTATAAATCGTTCTTCTCGTTAATTTCCAATACGAACTTTGCTGCCAAGTCCGGAGAGAGCAACTTCTTTTTTGCCTTTTCCAGCATGCGCACGAGCCCCTCATTATCAATGGTACTGGATGCAACATTAATGGAGAAAAAATATTTTCCTTCATAAAAGTTAATGTAGCTCACCGTTTTTTGTATTAAAAAAGCTGTAAGTATTATCCAGACATAAGTAGAGTGCAATTTTGGGAGAAAATTGGCTGGCATCAGAACCTGACCGTTACTATACCATCTTATCAGGAGCTCAAACCCCTCTAATTCATCAGTCCCCTTAGTTACAGGCTGTAAAACAACAAATAACTCATTACAATATAATGCATGCGCAAACTCTCGCTCAAATGGCGTCAGTGCGTTCAACATATTTATCCTCTCAATCTGCATCTCAGCTTTTTCACGAAAACTCCAAAACAGAAAGGGGACTATCCCCACCATTTTCTTTATCCCAGATAATCTCTGGTTATAGACTGTTTTTTTACTTACTCCAAGCAAATCAGCCTGTGAGGTAATGCTATCACCATTAAAAGCACTAGACATAACTTGTAACTCTTTTTTAGATAATCCATCTTTCTTACTTTGATTTAATATACCCTCCTCTTTTCCAAGAAAAATGTCTTCGAAAACGGCCACATCTTGTATGAGTGGACACAGAGTCCTTTCTGGCAGTAAAAGCTCAGAGAGCTTTTCACATGAGAGATCCGATGGTGCAATATGGATAGAAGAATGTGATATTTTACTTTTCACCACTTGCGATTTGATCACATTCCAAATCCAGAATGATGGAATCCGGCTAAGAATCAGAACCCAAAACATATACCTGGAATTATTCATTAGAGACACTAAATACTTTAAAGTTGATAGCATCAAATAGGGTTCATCAGGAATAAATACGACTATGCGCTCATGCTTACCAATTTCTAATAATTGTGCATCATTCTGGTTTTCTACATCTAATATAGTAACATCCCTCGGATTATCAAGCATACCAAGCAACCCGCAGGTAGTCATTACACAAGGGGATAAAATATAATCAAAATGTCTATTCCGGACATATTTTATATCTTTAGCACACATCCTTGCCTCATAATTTGCTTTATAAAAAACATTCCTATAAAAATTAGTCATATCAAAATAAATATTTCGTAACTGAATCGGTACATTTAAATGAAAATATCATGACAAAAATAAAAACATAATATTCCATTGACTTCCCCCAAGGAAAATACAAGTGAGACATTACGAAAAATTAATTTACAGATAATATTCCCATCGGGATTAGATTCATCAAAAATTCTAAATTAATGATGATTTCGATGTCACTAAAAATAAAAAAAATTAACATTTTATTTCATTTTATTTACTTACAAAAAAGATAACAAACCCTCCTTTACATTAATTATAGAAATCCAGGCTAGCCATCAAAATGCAAAAAAAGATCCATCCCTGCCTAGGTGGGGATTACCTCTCTGGAATACAAGGATATTCATCGCGTCACGAATGAGTGTAATTTTCATTACATTCCTGACCGACAAAAACAAGAGGAAAACAAGGAGAATACAAGAATCACAACATTGTTAGTTATTTGCACTCAATCGCACAACCTCTGACCATTATGTGCAACAAAATAAAAATAACAAACTTTATAGTGACATTCACGTTTTTTAGGATTCTTCCCAAAGAAGAGCGTTTTGTTGATTCTTTTGGGAAGAATCTGATTTTATAAAAAAAACATCAAAAAAATTAAAGTAACCAATTTTGCAACATATAATGGACCGCATTATTTATAGAGATTAATTTTTAGCCTTTCAATTCATAAGGGAAAAAGCCAATTTTTCATGTAGATTCACCGTCATAAATATCATTGTAAGTAATTGATTTAAAAGACTTTAATCACCATGATGATTTTAATAATTTAAATATCAGTACCGCAGGCTATAGAAGGACCAAATATCATATGTTATTCAGGTTTTCCATAGACTAACCGCACTCACTCAATATTATTTCACTCACTTTTTAATAATGCTCGCACTGTAAATAACTGCGAAGTACACCTGTCAGGAAAACAAAAGGAAATTATATGAAAGTCAAACTGTTAGCTATCCCACTAGCGATATTAACCACATCAGCTTTAGCTGCATCCAATAACACCGTTCAGTTTCAGGGCGAAGTTAATGCGCAGACCTGTACGGTTAATATAAATGGCAACTCAACGGCACCTATCGTGTTGTTACCAACGGTATCAACCGCAGATCTTGACACTGCGGCAAAAACAGCTGGTGATACAAAATTTACGGTGAACGTGACGGGTTGTGCCTCAAGTGCGGCCACCATCAAAACCGTCTTTGCTGGCAATAACGTGACAGCAGCTGGAAATTTAGGTAACACAGCAACTTCACCTGCCGCAAACAATGTATCCATCCAAATTGTCGATAGTGATGGTTCCACCCCGCTTTCATTTGTCAACGGTTCTACGGTAACGACAACTGAGTTTACCAAAGCGGAAAGTAGTACGACGGGTTCTCAGGAACTGACGGCCAGATACTACGCCGAATCAACGGGTGTTACTGCTGGTAAAGTTGTTGCATCTGCGCAGTACTCCATTTCATACCAATAATAAATAAAAAAGGCACACATAACGTGTGCCTTTAAAGAAGACTATGATGATAAAATACCTGCTTCCATTCATATGTACCTTTTGCTTCTCAGTTGAAGCAAGTGTTGTCATGCAAGGAAACCGTGTCATCTATGATGCATCAAAATCTCAAAAACCGGTAACCTTTACCAACAACGATAGCTTTCCATATATTGTTCAGACGTGGGTATCCGCGGCCGAAAATACTACGGCATCAGAAGCTGGAGAGAGTCCTTTTGCTATTTCTCCGGCAGTATTCAAAATAAACTCTCATCAAGATCAAATTATTAGTCTTATCTACACAAACGCACAGAAGAAACTGTCGAAAGAACAAATTTTCTACCTGCATTTTACCCAAGTACCTTCTATACTTGAAGATGAACGTAACAAGAATAAACTGGTACTTATTGTTAACAGTGTTGTCAAGATTTTCTTGCGTCCCGACAACTTGCCAATCTCCTATGAGCAGATGTTAGATTTTATTAATTATAAAATCACGAACGACTCTCGCGGATGTAGTCTGATTATTAGCAACCAGTCTCCATATTATTTAAATAGTATCTCGCTAACTACAACCTTTGGCTCGGCAAATAAAGAGATACCGATGCAAATGATTGCACCAAACTCAACATTTTCGTTGCCGACTAACTGTAATAACACCCAGGTACAAAAAAGCATCAGCGTTAGTTATATCAATGACTACGGCGTTGTTCAAAAACATAAACTTAAAGAATAATAATTTATTTATGAAATACATGCCGGGTAAAAAAGCATCAATATTGGTATTTTTAACATTGCCAATCTTTGCCTATGCTGATTCAAGTATGGCAAATTCTAATGATAATAGCAGTGGCTATGTATTCGATACGACCCTTCTGAAAGGAAGTGGCCTGCCTGTTGATGACGTTATCAACTACGTATCTACTGATAAAATCAAACCCGGTAATTATTCGGTAGATGTGCAGCTAAATGGTCTTTTTTTATTTCATGATAATATTGTTTTTAAGATACACAATGGTTCAACGCAACCCTGTTTTTCAAGAAAACAGATACAGCTCATTCCATTGAAAAACAAGATAAAACAAGAACTCGGTGAATGTAACTTTTTACCTGACATTGTTCCCAACGTATCTATCAACACTGATATGCGAAAAATGTTGGTCGAGATCGGTCTGCCAGAAATTGATCTGGCAAAAGAGCCCAAGGGCTACGTTTCACCTGATGATTTAGATGACGGTGAAACTATGCTGCTATCTAACTACAGCATCAATCAATATTATTCTCGTTTCACTGGAGCGGGTTCCGGTAGTTACAAATCTACTTGGGTAGGCTTAAATAACGCTATAAACTTTGGTAGATGGCAGCTACATCAACAAGGAACATGGTCACACAGCGATCCTGGTACAACGCAGTGGTCAACAAACCGCGCATATCTGCAGCGGGCAATTTTACCAATAAAAAGTAATTTGATTGTCGGTGATAACTACACCAGCGGTAGTTTTTTCTCAGGCTTTGCCTTTAGGGGAATATCTCTATCCTCCGATGACCGCATGCTGCCACAGTCACAACAAGGCTATGCACCGATTATCAGGGGAGTTGCCAAAAGTAATGCCAAAGTCACTATTAGTCAGGGGAAGGCTATAATCTATGAAAGCACCGTACCACCTGGTAACTTCGAGATTAACGATCTTTATCCCGTGTCATACTCAGGCGATCTATCCGTCACGATAAAAGAAGCTGATGGTTCAGTGAATGTATTTACGGTCCCCTATGCAGCAGGACCAGAATCTGTGCGAGAAGGAATGTATAAATATTCCGCCATCGCCGGTCATTCTCGCTACGTTGGCGATAGTGATCCATTTGCTGAATTAACCGTACAGTACGGTCTTAGCAACAATATTACGACGAATTTTGGTAGTCGTATCGCTGAAGGTTATCTCTCCGGGGTGATGGGAGGCGTGTACTCCTCTGAATTAGGTGCATTCGGGCTTGATACCACCTTTTCGCAAGCAAACTTGCCAGATGGCGATCAAACAGGCTGGATGTTCCATGCAAGTTACAGCAAACGGATTGTGCCAACCAATACAACAATTGCTATTGCCGGTTACCGCTACTCAACAGCAGGCTATCGAGATCTGTCCGATGTTTTAGGCCTGCGTAAAGCCTGGACCGAGAATAATCTCAACTGGACATCAACAACTTTAAACCAATCCTCCCGATTTGAAATCTCCGTAACTCAGGATATGGATATATTGGGAAGTCTATGGGTATCAGGATCGACACAAGCGTATCGGGATGGCCGAAGCAATGACAGACAATACCAGTTTGGATACAACAAACAATTCGCCAATGGTATTTCTTTCAATGCTTCTATTGCACGAACCCGCTACAGCGAAGCTCGAAATAATTACATTGATGGTGGCATTGGCTACGATAACTATATCAATAACTATTATTCATCCACTCAGCAAACGTTGAGTTCAGTTTCTGTTTCTATCCCTCTTGGACGTAATCAACAAAATACTCTTAGTAGCACTTACACCCAACAAAACGGAGTAGGATCCACATTACAATCCACATTGTCAGGTTTAATGGACACTAGCCAACCGATTAATTATGGTCTGACCTACGCGCATGATTATGCTAATAATCAATCCTTGGGAGGAACATTGCAAACCTCAACCTCCTTCGGTTCGGTTCAGGGAACGCTTTCTCACGCGAAAAGTTATTCTCAAGGCTCAGCAGGACTGCAAGGTGCAATCGTTCTTCACAAAGATGGAGCAACTCTTGGCCCCTACCTGGGAGAGACATTTGCTTTAATTGAAGCAAAAGGTGCTCAGGGTGCGAAGGTTGTTGGTAGCCAGAATACGACCGTCGACAGATTTGGCTTTGCACTGAGTCCCTCTGTTGCCCCTTATCAGTATAATAACGTTGCTCTTGATTCATCTGAAATCAATAAAAATGCAGAGATCGTTTCAGGAAGCCAACGTATCGCACCAATGGTCGGTGCCATGGTTAGAGTCAAGTTCAGTGTCTTGCATGGTTATCCGATGTTAATAAATATCAACTACAATAAACCACTGCCGTTAGGCGCCACTGTTTATAATAACAAAGACAATCCTGTCGGGACAGTCGGACAAAATAATCAAGCATGGGTACGTAATGATAAACTTGAAGATAATTTAAGCGTGAAATGGGGAAATAACTCATCCTGCAATTTACATTACCGTATTTCAGATACACAAAAAGATGATCCAATAATAAAAACACAGGGAGAATGTAAATAATGATTAGTTCAAAATCATTTATATTGACCTTATTGGTGCTGCTCGGGTTAGTTTCATTCAATCAGGCTCATGCAACCTGCACGCGAAAGTCGTCTATTGATGCTGGTTGCGATAGTTGTGGTGTAGGGATTGGGCTGGGCAATGTCAACATTACCAGCAGTTACCTTCAACCGGTTGGCACACCATTAGCAAGTACAGTATTCAGTATTAATACGGCTGTCAGGTATAGCAGCAGTGGAGCCGGAGATCTTGTTTTATATGAATGCGACGCAACTGACGTGGGAAATATCTATGAAGTTTTTGCAACAAACGGTGACGATCGTGTCGGAGGATACTTCGACCTGGGTAAAGATGATTCCCATCAGAACTATTTTGCCACCTATTTCCCCTACGTAGGTATAAAGTTAACACATATTAATTCCGGGCTTCCATTTACTCGCTACTGGCAACAATATCCTATTACCAGCTACGCTACAGTGGGTAACAAAATACAAATTCGTGTTAAAGATTTTAGCGCTATTCGAGCAGACCTTATCAGAATAAGCACACTGCCAGGACAAGGAAAAAGCAACTACTGCGGTGGTTATGTTGCCAGCTCCCCTTATTCAGGAATGGCGTCGCCAACGGGCACCTCCAGCTACACCTGCATACAACCAAATGGCTATGTCACTTTCAAAGGCCCGGGTATTACTACCGATCCTATCGGTTCCGATTCTGCAGATAACTACGCCACATGGGGGACAGGACGTTGGATCGCAATGGGAATGGGAACGTCACCTATATCAACGCTGACCCATACATCTACCTGTGTGGCCCGCAACGTAACTCCTTTAGTACTGCTGCCTACAATTAGCATCCAATCACTTAATAACGGCGGAACATCACAGTCAAATTTCACTGTGTCTATTGAGTGTGATAATGCCGCGGTCTCCGGAATTTCCTCCGGTAGCACTGCATTAGGATTGCAAGTGCCCTATGAAAGTTATTTAACGGCAAAGGAACTTGGACTGGTAAATGCATCAGGCGGTGTCAGTTATCTGCTTTCAGACGGCTATGGTACCAACTCCACAATTGCAACCGGCGTGGGTATTGCTTTAAGCAATACTTCAACCGGCACAGCGATGAATTTCTTAGGATGGGGAGTGTGTACTTCACTCGGTTGTCCAAGCGGTAATGATGTGGGTTGGTATTCTGTTTTAAACGGTGCATCATCTATTGGTAGTGCGGCGTCAGGGTACACCAGTTATAATTCTGTATTCACTGCTACATTAAAGAAAATACCCGGCCAAACGGTAACAGCGGGAAAAGTAAGCGCTAAAGCTTACGTATGGGTGAGGGTTCAGTGATGGGTAAAACAATATTAATAATACTTATGCTGCTTACGCCAATTAGCTATGCTGGAATGCTGATTGAAAAAACCAGAGTGATTTATCATGAAGGTGAAGTCACACAAAGCGTTAATATCATGAATGTTAATCCGTATCCCACATTTGTCCAAACATGGGTGGATTTAGGCGAGGTTAACAATTTCAAGCAGAGCGCTTCATCACCATTTGTTCTGATCCCTCCAATATTTAATTTACGCCCTAATGAAATAAAATCAGTTAGAGTTATTTTTAATGGCCAAAAATTACCAACAGATAGAGAAAGCCTCTATTGGATAAATATTTATGAAGTTCCAGCCATCAAAGAGGCACCAGGGATAGATAAATACTTACTAATGTCAATGAAAACTCAACTAAAGCTTATTTATCGCCCCAAAAATCTTACTGGTAACGTTAATGATGCAGGAAATTCAGTATCATGCTCACTTAAGCAGGATAATCATTTATCCCTGATTTGCCGTAATAACAGCGGTTACGTCTTATCCTATAATGATATTATAGTCAACATCCAAGGAAAATATTATAAAGCATCGGCCGATCTGGACCTGATGATAAAACCGTTTTCAGAGAGTTTCTTTTCACTTATACCTATTTCAGTTGAGCCGATCAAAACCTCTGGTTCTATAATATTTAAACTTATTAATGATAAGGGCGAAATTGAAGAAATAAAAAAAACACTACCAACTATATGATGAGCCCATTTACATCTATTTAGCGTTGCTGATAATTCTCAAAGATTCCCCTATAGCTTCAACATAAATCGCATTGTAATTAAAGTTCTTGTTTATGAGTGTTTATTCAAGGTCATATTACAATGTGATTAATATTTTTACATTGAGTAATTACGAACTAAGAAGAATTCTTAAAAAATAGAAAAATCAATACCATCACTTTTAAGTGTGATAAGCGTATACCAGACAAGACAATAAAAAGCGATAATGATTAGGGCGAGAGCAACGAGGATATTTACAAAAGGAACATCCTCTTCTGTAAGAAAAATCCAGAATGCATAAAAAAACAGAAGCACCGAAAAAGATATCGCGACTAGTGCACATGATGAAAGCAAAGCTTGCATATTGTAATCCTTTACGAAGAGTCATAATTATAACATGATGGTCGTTGAGTGTCTGTACATATAAAACCCTCCCTGCACTACTTAAGTGGTATTGATTATCAGCAGCATTCAATTTTTAAAAGTCATAAAACAGCCCCATCAGATTCATCCTATTTTAACAAAACGACTAATCAACGCATTGAAATAGGTGGGGATTTATATTTAAATATAATCTCTGAAAAAGACTTCAGTGTTCATCAATTAAATTAAGGACATATCATGAAAAAGATAAAAACAGCACTTACCTACTTAACAATCATCAGCGCTTTTTCATCTTTCGGCGCATACGCGGCCAATGAGTTAAAAGGTTGTGCAGCTAAAGAACAACAAATTCAGCAGCAAATTGACTATGCAACTAAACATGGCAATAATCACCGGATATCAGGTCTGGAAAAAGCATTGCGCGAATTACGTCAAAACTGCACTGATGAAAAACTAACCCAAGAAAGAAAAAACAAAATTTCTGAAAAAGAACAAAAAGTTACCGAAAGAATGACTGAACTTAATCAAGCTAAAGAAACTGGTAACGCTGATAAGATAAATAAAAAAGAGAAAAAACTTCAAGAGGCTAAAAGTGAGCTTCTTGAAGCACAAAGCGAACTGAATAAATAAGTATAGATTCTAGAAATAACGCCTCCATTCGCTATACAAAAAATTAGTGCCAGTTATCTGGCACTAATTTTCAGAATTTATCATCCAGATTCATTATTGCATTCTGCGTCTGAATTAATCCTTCAATCTCTTCAAGTCTATGATTAACTTTTATAGGTTCATGAATATCTTTTATAAAAACAAGTGATTTGTCGCCATGGCTGTGAACCATTCTTATTTCAGTTATTCTGACTATCACAACTTTACCTGAGTAGTCCGTTAATTTTATCATTTTAAATTATGTCAACATTTATTATAAATGAATTCTGTCCATTATAATATTATTTAAATTGGTTAGATTTCAATACAAGAGCAGCCAATTCCTCTTCGCTCGCTGGCTGATGAAAGAAATACCCCTGAAAAAGTTCGACACCAAGCCGCTTCAACTTTTCGAAAGTAAAAACATCTTCCACACCTTCAGCAATGCATTGCCTTCCTGTCATCGAGCAATATCCTGATAGAGATGTAATTAATGCTATATCATCTTTACTCGTTAAAACATCATCAATGATACTTTTATCCAGTTTATACCCTTTAAAAGAGAATTTTCTGACAGAAAAAAAAACACTCCCTTCGGAAAAACAGTCATCTAAAAAAAGAATCATGCCCATTCCACTTAGTATATTAAGATTATTCACTACATCACGTGATATATAAAAATCTGATTTTTCAGAAAACTCAAGTACAAGCTGACTTTTCCATCGAGTATCTTTTAGCTGACGACAAGCTTCTATACACATGTTAACCAGACCTGGGCAATCAATCAAATCTGGATGTATATTAATAGAGAAAAAATACTTTCCCTCATACCTGTTTATTCCATCGATGGCATTTTTGAGGCTCATAGCAGTAAGTAGCAACAGGACGCTTTCAGACTTAAGATCTGGAATAAATTCATTCGGGGGGATTACATATCCTTTTTGACGCCAGCGAGTGAGTATTTCGAAGCCACAAATTTCCCGTAAGGTATTTATAATTGGTTGATAAACCTGATAAACCTCCTGCATCTCAATACCGGTTACGAAGTCTTTTTCATAAGAAGACATTTCCGTTTGAGCCAATCTTGCCTTCCATCTTTTTGATGCCCCCGGAAGTTTCCCGGCAAGTTCAGCAGAATTCTCAACCATTTTCCTAAGCCCTGATTTTCTCTGATTGTATAAAGTTTTAGATGCTACATTTCTGTTTCTTTCAACAAGCGCGGTATCAGTACCGCTGAACAGGTCAAGAAGGACTTCAGTTTCGCGTGGGGTTAGTCCTTCATTACTCATTCCTCTTTTGTTAACAGTGAAACGATCTCTTGAGGTGAAAGGTAGGTTCTCTCTCACTCGAGTAAAATATTGTTCCAGACGTTTTACACTCAATTTTGAGGAGATAATCTTCGCACTAAAAACAAATTTTTCCCCACCAGCCATTTGCAGTATATTTTGATGAAGCCAGGAACATGACACACCACTAATGAAAACGAAATCAGTATCTGGATGAACTTTTTTTATTCTCTCAGCTATGTAGATCAACATCAAAAGGAAATAAAAAGATTCCTTAGGTATATAAAATACATACAAACCAGAAGTATCAATTACATCATCATCCTCAGAATGGGTAGTATCAATACTCGCATCGTTAAGTAATATAATTTTAGTCGCAACCCCTTGATTATTTATCAATTCCTTCAGGCCAGCCGCCGCCATAGCGCAAGGGGAAACAATATAAGCAACCGAATATTCTACTTTTGTTTGCTTAATCATAAACAAAATTTACGCCAATAATTGACTGAACACCACCGGCTGTAACCTGACCAGATGTACGAGCATAATTTGCCGTCAGTCCCAAACTTACCGATGAGGTGCCAACAGTCCCCAAAGAGACGTTCTGGTTTGCTGGTATGGCGCTTCCATTGCGGAGCAATTGTATACCAACCCCAGAAGCAGTACTGGTTCCAGAATAGGTATTGAGAAATATATCATTGCTGGTTGCGGTATTGCCAGATAGATAAAAAGAAAGACTCTGATTAGAACCACAGTGAACTGTCAGAGGTACAGCAACCGCACTTCCAGGATACTCAGGGAGAGTCACTGCAACGTTGCGTGCTGATACATCGCAGCCGCCCGTTGGAACTACAACGCTGTTATTGGCGTACAGATTCCAGGTAAAAGTTGCTGTTCTGACATTGCCACCATTGGTTTTATCAGAGCCTACTTGATACATGACAAGAGAGGCAAACATCGTCCCGCTTTCGATCGCTATCCCTCCAGCAGCCGAGGCGGCTGAGGTCAGAGGTGTCAAGTAAAGCTGAGTGTTCCACGGAGTATAACTTCCCGATGTAAAATTATGTGTACCGGTAGCTGAATTTAGAGGAAAAGGATAGCTCGAACCATAATATCTCATGGTACCGGTAAAGTTTGTTAATACTCCACCATATGCCGATCCCTTCAGCATGCTGACATTATCATTTCGTGTATTCGGATTATCATTACGACAAAAAATAGAAGACGAAAGGTCGACAACCAAGTTTTGCCCTACCGCTACACTCGGCTGAAGGTTTACATACACATTCGCTGTAGCCGTCACTGCACCACTGTTAAGTGTATTTCCTGTAGCATCATAACAGGTAAATGCACTGGCACAATTAATCCATGTCAGCTGGGCTACTGATGCAATAATAAAGACTCTCATGAAATATATTAAATGCATTTTCCCCTCACTGATATGTATAAGTCACACTGATTACAGATTCAATACTTCCCTGCGTAGCTCCACCATTCACGGATAGAGCCCTCACCTGCAGAGGAAAGCTGGCAGATAAAGTTGAATCATCAACTGACACTTGTGTTTTCGTACCATTATTCAAATCATTACCTGAAGAATCTTGCAGCTGTAGCTGGATATTGGTCGCGGTCCCCAAATTTTTATAATATCCCGTAGCATCAGCATTACCTGAAAAAGTTGCGGTTACTGCGGATGTTCCAACGGGGCAATTTGTCAGGTTAAGTGAAACTTCATGCCACGCTGAAGACGAACCTGCTGATAATAAATTAAACGTATACAAGTCCCCTAAATAGACAGTGACATCCGATGTTGACACCGTGCAGGGTTTAGCCACGACGCTACCGTTGACCGTAATAGTTACATCAGCAGAAAATACAGGGCTAACGAATGTAAAAAGAAATGCAACTAAAAGATTATTGTATATTTTCACACTCTGCATAATTACCTCAGTTTACTGGTATTCCAGAGTAAATGTTGCTGTACTGTTCGTTAATCCTGCAACGACAGGCATATTTGACGCCTTTAATCGTGCATAAAAATTAAGCGTATTCGATGTACTTGCCGTTAGCGGGGTCCAGCTTAGGGCGCTGCTCTCCGCATTTATTGCAATCTGATTTTTATCACTGTCCAGGATTTGAATTCCAACACCTGAAGCCGCCGTGCCTCCGGCATCTATCGCCAGCAAGCTGGAATTATATGCATTAGCTATTCCAACAAAACCGACCTTAACGGCAATAACGGATGCGCCACATGGAGCCAGTTCAATACTGAAAGGAATTTCCGGTGTAGTAACTTTTCCAACAGCATAAAGTTGCTTTACCGCATTATTCATTAAGTCAACAGTTATATACTGGGATGAAGGAGCAACAGCACAGGTATTATCTTTTATATTACCCTTGATAGTTATAGTGCTGTCTGCCGCCAGAAGAGTGCCCGGGATCATCGTCATCAATATCAGCACAACGGCAGACAACCGGTTAAATTTACCAGCCATATTATCTCCTCAGCGGCATTCCGCACGATATTCACTGAGCGCCTTGTTTCGGCTTTCCTCAGGCAATGTATAGTCCACGCGACACTGTGCATCCGGTGTATCCCCCCAGCTTGCCAGGAGTCGGCCGGTAAGCGGTAAACCGGTGAGATAAACCTGACCACCATCAGCAACGATGCTTCCGCTGTTATTTTTTTCGGATGTCACAACCGCACCAAAGGGGACCGGTTTACCTTTAAACAACAGAGTCATCAGTACCTTCAGCCCCACTCTGGGCTCAAAACTGGCGCGTACAACCGCCCCGTGCGTCGGAACAACGCTCACCACGGCTTCATCTAAATCAACATTATCGGCGAGCGTGTTGGTATCCAGTGCAACACGGTTTTCACGGTAATCTGAGGCATAGGGCAGTACGGCATAACCACGCCAGTCCGTTTTTACCCCGGTCTGGTTCTGAATGTTCACATTACCGGCGCCCGGTGCTTTGACCAGAACAACGGTATCGTTCATTGGCTGGCTGAGCGTGAGCCCGTTAGCATGAGCCAGGACACCACCGCTGAGGCCGTAATAAAGCTGGCGATAACCATCGGTATGGCTATAGCCCACATTTGTATTGCCATAGGCACCGCGATAGTTCAGCGCGGCATACCCGGTTGCCGCGGATGTCCCCTGGCCGCCCCCGGCATAGCCGGTCTGAACGCTGTAGCTCAGGTTATTATCTTCCAGTAACGTACCGTAGAGTCCGGCTGTATTGGTTGCCCGTCCGCGCAGATCATGTGACGCGTTATAACTGGCGCTGGCGTGTCGCCAGACTGACTGACTATCGGAACGCATCCAGTGACTGAAAGGAATATTGACATTAAGCGCCAGCATCTGATCATTGTTATCCTGCCAGGCATTTTTATTCAGACTGTAGCTGAGCCCCCAGGTGATATCCTGCACCACGGTATTCAGACCAATCTGTAATTGCTGGTCTGATTTATTCGTATCCCAATACGTCTGATGACTACCATTAATATAAAGGGTGGACTGTCTTCCCAACTGCTGGGTCACGCTGAGCTGGACTTTCCCTCGCTTGTTATAAGACAGGTTGTAGTAGTCAGTAAATTTGGGTTTGACCTGAATAATCCCATCCTGCGTGACAACGTTATAGCCGGACATCCGTTTGTATGCCGTGTCTGCAAGGGTAAAAAATCCTTCCGTGGAATACCGGTACCCCACCAGTTGAATATTTGTGCCCAGTTCATTCAGCGACTTGTTATACAAAAAACGCAGAGATTGTCCCTGGTGGTCAGTATCATCAGGAAGCTGCGAATTTGCCTGAGTGATGTCAAGCGACACCGCCCCCAGCACCCCCATATTTTTCCCGACACCGACGTTAAATGCCCGGTAGCGGGCAGCCAGTTGCGTTCCGCCATACACGGTCCATCCGCCTGCCAGACCCCGCATCGCGGTTCCCTGGAAAAAACCCGGATGCTCCTGCAGTCGGTTACCGGAGCGATAATCCCCTGCGGTCAGCGCATAGCGGGTATGGCCTTCACGCTGGAGCAATGGCACTGAAGAGTAAGGCACACTGAAAACTTGTGTGGTGCCGTCCGCTTCTTTCACGGTGACCTGCAGGTCACCGCTGCTGCCATTCGCATACAGGTCATTAATCACAAAGGGACCGGGTGGAACGGTACTCCGGTAAATTTCATACCCGTTCTGTTTAATTGACACTGACGCCGTGCCGCGGGCGATACCCCGGATAACAGGGGCAAAACCTTTCTGGCTGTCCGGCAACATATTATCGTCCGAGGCAACCCGTGCGCCGCGGAAGTTTATGCTGTCAAAGATATCACCGTCAGTATACCGGTCGCCGAGCGTAAGGCGCGAACGTAACGCCACGATGTCACGCTCAGCATAAGTATTAACATGCTCCCAACGATTCTCATGAACCGTGCCAGAACTATAGCTCCATGTGGTGTTATCTCGCAGGCGCCAGGCTCCAAAATTCAGACCGCTCTGCAGATTCAGATAAGTATAATTACTGGTGACGCCGTTTTTGCTGCGAGCATTATTTCCCGTCAGGCTATAATTCAGTATCCCGGCATTAATGCCCGGATCCCATAATTCAGGTGATATATAGCCGCGAGCCCGGCTATCCATGTATACCTGCGGAATGGTCATATACAGGCGCTGCAGTCCAACATCAAAGCGAACGGTTGCATCTGGTATCAAAGTGGAAAGCGGAGTACAGGCATCTGCTGCCAGCACAGACATGCCGGGAATGGACAGGGTGTTGACCCCCATTCCACTAAGTTGCCCCCGGGTCAGGCAGGGAGACAAACTGTGGTCCTTCTCACTGGCCATAAACCGGATATCACGCGTAGTCATATAACCATCATTGAGATAGATATCTACCCGGTAGGTTCCTGCTGGAGCCTCCTGGCCTTTTTCAAAAGCTGAAAGATCCGCCACTGCGGCCGGGTCATCAGCCAGAAACCGGGGATTAAAATAAAGCTCGCCCCGGGCTGACGGAATATTTGCCGCAATCAGTAAGGCAAGTGGAATAAAGGTAAAACAGCAGCCAGATTTATATCCGGAGAGCGTCCTTTTTCCCGGGGTTTTTAACCCTTTTTCAGATATCAGATGTGACATATTCCCTCCGGCTCGAATATATTCGCCGGTAATCAGCTGACAGAGGATCCGTAGTTAATCCGTGATGCAGAACAGACTTGTGGCCCTTACTAGTTCTGGGCAGTTATTTTGGGCGTAAGCGCACCGTAGTCATTAATCGTCCTGTAGGTAATCTGACTGCCGGCATCCGCAGGCAGATCCACTGAAGCCTCGCTCAGAGGTGGAACCAGTGCATTATTCAGTTTGCGCGTACCGGCATTCAATTCCGTCACTGTGGCGTAATAAGGCGTGGGGTTACTGATGGTCAACTTTCCTGCCTGGCGTCTGAAGCGCAGGGACTCCGCCACTTTTTCTGGCGCGACTGAAAGACCGGAGGGGCGGTAATAAAGTTTGATCCGACTGATAATAGCCAATTGCAGGACATTATCATTCGTCTTTGATTTATCCATTGCCGGGATAGCTTTCACACTCAGCCAGAATAAACTTTCCCTGTCGCGTGGAAGCTGATTACTTGTCGCATCGATAATCCGAAGAGTATTTTCTTTTTTCCCCTGCATTGAAAACAGAGGTGGCGTAATAACAAAACGGCCATCTTTCTGCCCCGCTGAATTTTCCACCCAGGACTGAATCAGGAATGTGCTCTTTTCATCGTTATTTGTTACTGCGAGCTGAACCTGTTTCTGACCTGCAGGATATATGACTCTGGTGGCGCCAAGTGCCACAGCCGCTTCTGCTTGCAATGAGAGGCCTGCACAAGTCAGCAGCATCACTCCAGCCAGCAACCTGCGGGATATTCCAGTTTTCTTCTTCACCTCAGACCCTCTTTATGGCTAAAAATATATAAACTTGCAGTACATGCTATTTTTGTTATTCGTATGTCAGAGAAAACCACGCCTGTGCATCCGCTTTTCCTCCCATAACATGATGTCCTGTTGCCCGATACTTCGCGACAAAATGCAATATGGTTTCTCCGTTCACAACAGACGCAACACGCCTTGGCGGGCTGTTGAGCGGAATAAGCGTATTGGAGGCATCAAAAATAGCCACACCAATATCCTGTGCAATGCCAGTACCTTCACCGATCGAAATAACATCAGGGTTTTTACCGTCAGCAACACCGTTGAAAGCCACCCCGACATACTGGCTGACGTTCCGGTTACAGTCCCGAAGATGAATATCAAACTCAACCGGGTCGGTATCTTCACCCGGAGCATGCAGCATATTTGTCCGGATTTGCCCCATATTCACGGTGAGGGAACGGTCAGAAATTTCCACGCTGCAGGCTTCCGCGAGCAGCTCCCCTTGAAATCTCATGGCTCCTCCGGGTAGCATGGTCTCCCAGTGTTCGCCGGCTTCCAGCGCCGGAGGCAGAAGAAACAGCAGACTCACTATCAGCGAACGCATTATCTCACCCTGTCATTCCGTTTAAGGACAGGCCTTCCGTGGCCCTGTATGACATCCTGTCATTACCGTGGTGTGGTAATTATTCGTACTGAACAGCAAAAGTGGCATCGGCGTTAGCCACACCCGCAGTGGTTGCACCCAGAGCGTAGTAACGCGCCTGGAACGGCAGAATATTCACGCCGTCTTTCAGAGTCACAGCGGTGCTGAAGGTTGCGCCATCAAGACCCAGCGGTACGCTTTTGGAGTCCAGGATCTGGATACCCACGTTAGTGGCGCCGCCTGCTGCAGAAGAAGCAACAGAAAGCACGGTTGGGTTAGCTGCGTTAGCCGCTACACCAGCAAATGCCACTTTTGCAGTTGTCGCTACGGTAGTGTCACAGTCATTCAGCTGGATGTTGAAGCCGACGTTCTGGCTAACGTCACCGGCAGCAGCAAGTTTGGCAGTACGGTACTGACCCAGTTGAACAGTCTGATCCACAGAACCCGCATCAACCGCGCAGGCGGCGTTGACCAGTTCACCTTTGAAGTGTACTGTGCCGCCGTTCACGGTGGTGGTCGCCGCGAATGCTGCAGCAGAAGTCAGAGCCAGTGCAGAAGTCATAACTAATGCCAGTGATTTGAATTTCATAAAATTTCCTTGGTTTTTCTGTTTACGAATAGTTAATTCGATATTGATTGAAAAAGCGGTAGATCGTTATTTCTAACTAAGGTATTAACGAGATTAATTTGAGTGATAACCTTGATAGATATTCTACTCCTCCCTATACTCACCAGTCATACGGCCAGCGTTAAGAATTATGTTCATAAAATCCCTTTATTTAAATGGGGT
This sequence comes from Klebsiella sp. RHBSTW-00215, assembly GCF_014103785.1. Classification (NCBI taxonomy): domain Bacteria; kingdom Pseudomonadati; phylum Pseudomonadota; class Gammaproteobacteria; order Enterobacterales; family Enterobacteriaceae; genus Klebsiella; species Klebsiella sp. RHBSTW-00215. Next base: position 2,776,443 of record NZ_JABXQS010000001.1, on the reverse strand, counting down.
AAAACCCTACTTTTTCCACACCTGACTTTATAGAGTTAATTTACAATTTATTATTTTTGAGACATTGAAAGTGCTGTATGGACATGTGATAATCAGCATTGTTAAATCGGTATCTGATTTTATTTTTCACAGCATGCCATCTTTCTTTATAGTCGTCATAAGGAAGCGAAGTGTTTATAATTAACTCGTCATTAATTTACAATCCAGAAGATGCTTCATTGGAACATGCTTACGATTTAATTGAAAAAATGTCTCTTTCACCAGTACAAAATCGCACTTTGTTTTTTTTAGTGAAAAACAAAAATATTCTAGTACCCAAGGAGTTGATTCTGGATGAAGTCTGGGGCAAACACGGGTTGACACCGTCGATGCATAACTTAAACAATGTCATTTCATTTTTGAGGAAATCTTTCTTTAACTATGGCATTGAGAGCATCATTGAAACTAAAGTCAGAGAAGGCATTATCTTCAATGCTGATGTAACGGAAATAAATAAAGCAAATTCATTAAGCAACAGCGCTACATCAGATATAAAATTAGAAAAAAAACCGTCTACATCATTAATTTTTTTGTTTTCTTCTGGTTTTCTTTTGCTATGTTCAATCATATCTTCCGTATATTTTTATAAGAACAATTATTATCTTAACAATACCAATACAACCACTATTGGATTAGTTGGAAGTTGCAAAATTGAATTTATTAGCTCATACTATGAAGTCGATGAGGATGATATCGATGTATCATACCTCTTAAGCATTAGCAAAATTAACCTTCATAAAATTTGCACTACTCCACACATTATTTATTATTATGATAATTATGCTTTAAGCCCCGTTGTACAATGGGGCACCAGAACATCTTTTTATTATATTTGTAATAATAACCACACTAAACAACCAACAACAAATTGCAATAATTTCTATGTTCAAAAAAATTAGACTTAAATATCATAAAATTAGTGTAGCACTTACATCACTAGCAACTTTATTTTTTATCTTATCGGCCTATCTTTATTTTCACAAAAGAGAGATCCCTGAGTGTAGTGGTATTTTAAACGTATACAATGACGATTATATCGGCAAATTATTTATACATGTTTCTCCAGTATCATCTGATGAAGTCTCCTTTGCAATAAATGGAAAGATACACTCGAAAGCAAAAATTCTTGACATATCTCAAATTTATTTATTCAGATATAATAAAGCCACTTCTATATTTAGATTTAACTTAATCAAAACAATGAACTCGAGGGACGCCATCCCTGGAGATTTTCAACCACTTTTTTTATCTTCACCCGGAAATGTTTTTCTTATAAAAATTGAGCAAATCGACAAACAACAGATGCTATTCATCAATAACTTCTCGCCTCTGTTTATTTGTAGTAGGTTAAAATCATGACGTACCAGGCTGTAACACACAGTGTTTTTTCGACATTTAAATCTATTTTATTTATAATAATCAGTCATTAATTCTGTATAATTTATATATTTAGCGTTAAGTGTTAATTTTATGATTTGAACGTTGTAGGTTTGCTTCACCAAAATCCAGATTGATGAGGCTATACTATGCATCGTTTCAAATTATCTGACTTGCTGAATAATAGTAGCGATCCGTGGGCAGTTGTTGATGTAAGTGGAAAGACTACATTAAGTTCTTATAATGAAGCTTTTAAAGGACTCTTTAACATTGAGAATATAAACATTACCAAACATGATATGTTTTCATATCTTAATGAATCAAATGGCATCAATTTATTAAGTTCGGTATCTCAGGCTATTGAACTAAAGAAAAGAATTGTCAAAGCAGAAGCTTATGTCGTGGAGGGGAACTGGAATATATCTCTTTTTCATTTCCACCCATTATCAGTGGAAACAGACAAAGTAAATCTGGTTTTACTACAAATAACACCGGCATTTATAAATGATGTTCATTCACATGTGTTTAGCAACAACGAATTTTCACTCAACGAGTTGATGGTTACATCATCCTCACCGACATCATTATTTAGCGATGTTGAATGGAGAACTATATTTTTACTCAGTTGTAATAAGACGCAAAAAGAAATCGCCAGCATAGAAAATGTGTCACTAAAGGCAATTGAAAAAAGAATATCACGATGTCTGGAAAAAACCGATTGTCTAAACACCAGACAACTTAAAAAATTTATACAATGCAATGGTTGGGACTCATATATACCATCGTGTATATTAGAAAATAGATCTAAATATAATAATATCAATTAATATCAAGTAAATTTATATAGAGGATGTAAGCTTAAGCCTGTACTTTATCGCCCATATATCAAGCGCCTCATTGTATTCCATATGATGAAAATCATAACCACATTGTATTTACTTGAATAAAATTCCATTGGAATATTTTTAAACGGCTCATATTCCGGGTTCTACATGGCCCCATAAAACTGAATAGGTTAACCTACCAGAATCAGAAGACGATTAACTTTTACTCGCCTTCTACGGATTTGAGATATTCTGAACCCGGCATAGCCTTCCGCTATGCCGGGTATTTCATCCTAACGCTTGATCAGTGCAAACACGCCCCAGCCAAAATATTCACGTGTATACGTTACATGGCGTTTTGGCGCTATCGTCAGCTCAGCCCGGGCTTCTGGCGCAAAGTTATCGTGCGGATTTTCCTCTAACCAGCGGCGCAGGGTGAGCCACTTAGCCGCTTCGTAGCGATCCCAGCCCTCTTGATCGGCCAGCACCATCTCCACAAGATCGTAGCCAAGCTTTTCGAAAGAGGAAACCAGTTCGGGAAGAGCGAGAAAGTCCGAAAGCGAAGAGACGCCACAAGCTTGCGCAATCTCTTCCGTTGCCGGAACCTGACGCCAGTACGGCTCGCCGATCAGCAGCATGCCGCCAGGGTTGAGGCTTTTACTCAACAGTTCAATAGTTCCGGCCACGCCGCCGCCAATCCAGGTGGCGCCCACGCAGGCTGCGATATCGCATTTTTCATCGGCGACATAACCGGCAGCATCCTGATGGATAAAATCAACGCTGTCGGCAACGCCAAGTTCTTGCGCCCGCTGTTTGGCCTGCTGGCTAAATAGCGCGCTCATATCGACACCCATACCGCTAATACCGTGGTCGCGAGCCCAGGTACAGAGCATTTCTCCCGAACCGCTGCCGAGGTCGAGTATCCGGATCCCTGGCTTCATACGTAACACGCGGCCCAGCGTGGCATATTTTTCCGGCGTAAATGGATTATGGATGCGGTGAGCACTTTCACTGATGGTAAAAATACGTGGGATATCCAATGTTGGAATTCCTTTTATTGAGTTTGAAGTAAGAGAATTGGGTTCATTTTTTTCCGCCAGTAGCGCATATAGCTTGCCTTCAAAGGTCTCGCTGACCGGCCATTCCGCCCTATCCGGGCGGATAATCGTGGTAAAACCTGCCGTGCGCAGCAAGTCGAGGTACTCTTCATCCTGCCAGGCCGTCATTTGGCTGCCGAAGCGCGTCACGTTGCCGTTCTCTTCGATTGCCATAAACAGCGTTGAGCTGGTTTGCGCTGCCGACTCCCAGGCGTGCTCCGTCAGCAGCAGATGCGGCGTGGCAAGAAACAGCCCCTGCGGACAGCGCTGCCAACCGGGTTCCGCCATTCCCTGACGTTTAACTTCATCAAAAGTATGAACCTCAATAAGCAGTTTTCCCCCCGGGGTCAGCCACTGCGCACAGCGGTTAATCAGCGAGCGGGCATCTGCCGCGCTGAACACGTTCAGTTCACCAAAGGTCATCATGATGAAATCAAACTGTTCTCCCGGCTCGTAGGCGCGTACATCCTGCTGCTGATAATCAATATTCAGCTCGGCGGTCTGCGCCTGCTGCCGGGCCCAGGCGATCGAGGCCGGAGAAAAATCCACGCCCGTACAGCAAAAACCGCGTTCAGCCAGCAGACGGGTGTAAAAACCCGGCCCGCAGCCAAGATCCAGAATGCGAGCGCCTGCAGGTAACTGCCCGGCAATCCACGCCACCTGCTGTTCAATAACCACCTGCCTGCGGCTGGCCCAGTCGTGGTCCTGTGAAAGATGGTTCTCCAGCATACGCTGGCTAAAAGCCGGTTCATCCCAGGGGATTTTGCGCTCCCCGGATAACAACGCCATGTGTCCGGAACCGGTAATAATCGTGCCAATAGTCATTATCATTTCCTTATTGATTACTCGCGCCAATGCTCGGGTTTCATCAACGCACGAGCGCACTGTATCTGACCCGTTCTCTCCAGCAGTTGGGCCGAAAGCAGTTGCAGCATCCAGCAGGCTTTATGTTCCTCCGGGATGGGATAAGGGGCCGGATAGCCTTTATCCCCGGCGCAAGGTTCAAAGCCATGCCGCGGGTAATAAGTGGCATGCCCCAGAACGAATACCGCCAGGCTCCCCATCGCCTTCAGATGCTCAATACCGCTTTGGATAAGCCATCCGCCAACCCCCATGCCCTGGTATTCTGGTATTACCGCCAGGGGGGCAAGGATATGCATCATCGGGGAGTCAGACTCTCCTTTGAATGTCGCCCGGGTGAACAAAATATGCCCAACCGCTTTTCCATTATGTCTGGCCAGCAGAGATAACCTCGGGCAAGCGCTCTCATCGTTGAGCAAATCGGCAACTAAGTCGGCCTCTTTGCTAAAGCCGAACGCTCGGGTTTCGACCTCGCAAATATCACCGGCGTCACCTTCGGTAGTGATATGAAAAGTGAAGTTGTGGTTTGTCATCAGATGCTCCTTAGCGATTATCCAGTTGGGCGCGGACGTTGTTCAGTCCGGTGGTATTGATGCGGTAGGGCTGCCCATTGACGGACTTGATCAGCTTTTTGGTTTTGAGTTTTTTGAAAACGGCGAGCGTACAGTCGGTGAGCAGAAGCCCTTCTCGGCTGTAGCATTCAACAGAGGTCACGCGGCCTGAAGTATCGCGAACGTGCGCGATCCGACCACCTTTAGCGAGAACGTGTAAGGTACGTTGTTCCTGACGGGATAGATTCATACTGAAGAAACCTGTTAATCATCATGCGTAAAAACGAGCCAACACCCAAAAGTGTTCGCGTAAAGTTTAAGCGCAGCGATAACCAGTCCGGCCTGAGAAGGTCGGGAAGCTGATTATCTAATGATTACATTCTCCAGCATCAAAGCCTCGGTGAGAGTTGAAAGGTATATTCAATGTGAATGATAACAGAGAGAGCATGGATGGGAATAATCAAAACTGGAAAATGTGATCTCAAAGGAATCGCGACGAGTACAAAAACCATGCTCTCCGGGTATCAGTTTTCTTTTATTCTCTGCGTTCGCTAACAAAAAATTGCCTTTACGCGCTATTTCTCAGCCTGAGCTGCACGGGCAGTAAAATATTATCTGCACTCGAGCGACAAATAAGCTCTTCCACGGCCCGCTTGCCTAATGACTCTTTATCAATGGCTATTGTGGTCAGCGCGGGCGTCAGGTGGCTGGACAAATCAATATCATCGAAGCCGACGATAGCCAGATCCTCTGGCACCCTTATCCCATTTTGATGGCAATAATTCATCGCCACGATAGCCGCCGCATCGTTGTAACAAAACAGGGCATCAGGCGGTTCGGGTAGCGCCATCAGTTCATCCAGCGCATATTCCAAAGAGGGTGTAAGTTCCGTCAGCGCGGGCGCCGTCACCTCATATTGAGGAGACATCAGCATGCCAGCCTCAAACAGCGCCTGTCGGTATCCTTTCTCACGCTGGCGAATACTGTAATGTGCAAGGCTGCTGGCCAGAAAGGCGATACGATGATACCCCTTTTCAATCAGATGCTGCGTCAGCACTATCCCACCCTGGTAATTATCAGGATTGATACTGACCATGCCGGGGATCGCGTGATCAACCAACACCATCGGCTGCGGTAATTTTCTTAATTCCGCCATCAGCTCCGGCTCTATAAAGCCAACGCACAGGAGAGCATCGGGGGAATGCTGCCGTACCTGTTGGGTCACATTATCCGTCGGCCCCATCGCCAAAAAGCTGAGCGCAATATTGTATTCCCGGCAGGCATCTTCAACGGCCAACAGGACGGGTGAGTAGAAGTTCATCGCACTGGCGGTGTTATGCTGGCGGTGGAGTATGAAGAGAATTTTTTTAATTTTCTCATCGCGAAGTCTGGAGAAGTCATATCCCATCTCCTGCGCTATCTGCATCACCCGCAGCCGGGTTTCTTCGCTCAGCCCAGGCCGATGGTTCAACGCCCGCGACACCGCCCCTACCGATACACCCGCTTTCTGCGCGATATCCCTCACCCTGACTGTCTTCAACATGCCTGACCTACCCCTTATTTACGGTTACCGCTATCATACTTCATGTTGCATTTTTGTTCAGGAGAATGAATGAGTTAGCAAGAGCTCGTATCATTGAAAACTATTCTGTACTGACGCTTGCCCTCAATGCCGCATCGCGTCCCAGCCATGCCGCGCCGCGGACGCCGCTGCTATCGCCATGCATCGCCGGGACAATTGGCGTGGTGCATTGCGTATTGAAAATATACTTTTCCACAGCCTGAGTCAGGTCAGTAAATATCTCCGGAATGCGCGAAAGCCCGCCGCCAACCACCACAATATCAGGATCGTAGATATTGATAACCGATGCTAACGCCCTCGCCAGCTGATCTTTAAATAGCCGGAACAAAGCGGTTGCATCAGAATCGCATTGATCAATAAGCGAAAAAATGGCTTTTGCATCCAGAGTATTGCCGTCAATCAGATTATATTGCCGTGCCAGCCCCGACCCCGAAATAAAAGACTCCGTGCAGTTTAGCTGCCCGCAATAGCATTTTACGCCAGCACCATCCCGCAGCGGATCATAGTGAGGAAGCGGATTATGCCCCCACTCTCCGGCGTTACCGTTGCGTCCTCGCCAGAGCATTTTATTCATTGAAAGCCCGCCGCCGCAGCCGGTTCCCAGAATCGCGCCAAACACAATCCCCACCTGTGCGCCCGCACCATCCGTCGACTCTGATAATGTAAAGCAGTTGGCGTCATTGTCCCACGCGACGGGATGACCCAACGCCTGTTCCAGATCCTGAATCAGCGGTCGTTGGTTAAGGACCACGATATTGGAGTTTTTGATGAGCCGGGTATCAACATCTTCTGTTCCCGGCAGGCATAAACCGACGCTGATCGGGACCGAAAAAGAAGATTTAACATCCTGAATAAAATCGACCAGCGATGTCAGAAATCCCTGATAGTCAGATTTCACCGTACTTCTTCGCTTTGATAACAAGACATTACCCTGAGCATCGAGGATAACTGCTTCTGTTTTCGTCCCGCCAATATCCAGTCCCATACTTAACATTCTATCACCTCAGCAAGCGTTCATTCGCCGTTTACTAAACAATTATTAATGCCCATTATCCTATGTGAAAAATCCGTTATTTGAAGCTTGTTAATACGCATTAGTGATAAAGATCACATAAACAAAAATATAAAAACACATTGTTTACTAAACAAAAAGAAACATATCAACTTGCTGCTTTTATCGGTGACACTTCCCTTGGGCCAACAGTATCCACCGAACTCCATTATGTGGTTGAGACGTGACTAAATTGGTAAACCATTACCACTCGCCTGACCCCTGTCAGAGACATTTACGCAAAGAAAAATTGTCACTCGCCGCCCTGTCTTCCCGTTAACACGCCTTAAAACCTGCTCCCATGTGATTTGGTTAACCAATTTTGCTTTTATGGTTGACATGTATGACAAATTAGAGGAATTTATGCACCATATCGTCCGGTCTCCCCGGTTTTCATGTGGTTTCAGGGAACCGACAATCCAACCAAAGCAGTGGCCTGAAGCGGGTCAACAACGTGAAAGAGGTTAAGCATGGAACAGACATGGCGCTGGTATGGCCCTAACGATCCGGTCACTTTAGCTGACGTCCGTCAGGCGGGGGCGACTGGCGTTGTCACCGCTCTACACCATATTCCGAACGGCGAGGTGTGGTCGGTTGAAGAGATCCTCAAGCGCAAAGCCATCGTAGAAGAGGCAGGCCTGGTCTGGTCGGTGGTCGAAAGCGTACCGATTCACGAAGAGATCAAAACCCACTCAGGCAACTATGCACAGTGGATAGCCAACTATCAGCAGAGCCTGCGCAACCTGGCTCAGTGCGGCATTCGTACCGTGTGCTACAACTTTATGCCGGTTCTCGACTGGACCCGTACCGACCTGGAATACGTCCTGCCGGATGGATCCAAAGCGCTGCGTTTCGATCAGATTGAGTTTGCCGCCTTCGAGCTGCATATCCTCAAGCGTCCGGGCGCACAAGCGGATTACACCGCCGAAGAAATCGCCCAGGCAAACCAGCGCTTCGCCACCATAAGCGATGAAGATAAAGCGCGCCTGACCCGAAATATCATCGCGGGCCTGCCGGGTGCCGAAGAGGGTTATACCCTCGACCAGTTCCGTCAACACCTGGCGACCTATAAAGATATCGATAAAGCCGCGCTGCGCGAGAATTTTGCCGTCTTCCTGAAGGCGATTATTCCCGTTGCCGAAGAGGCTGGCGTCCGCATGGCAGTGCATCCGGACGATCCACCGCGCCCGATTCTCGGCCTGCCGCGCATCGTCTCTACCGTAGAAGATATGCAGTGGATGGTCGATACGGTCAACAGCATGGCAAACGGCTTCACCATGTGTACCGGCTCCTACGGCGTGCGCGCCGACAACGACCTGGTTGATATGATTAAGCAGTTCGGCCCGCGCATTTACTTCACCCATCTGCGCTCCACCCTGCGCGAAGATAACCCGAAAACCTTCCATGAAGCGGCGCATCTGCACGGCGACGTCGACATGTATGAAGTGGTGAAGGCCATCGTTGAAGAAGAGCATCGTCGTAAAGCGGAAGGCAAAGAGGATCTCATCCCGATGCGCCCTGACCACGGCCACCAGATGCTTGACGACCTGAAAAAGAAAACCAACCCTGGCTACTCCGCGATTGGTCGCCTGAAAGGGCTGGCTGAAGTCCGCGGCGTCGAGCTGGCAATTCAGCGCGCCTTCTTTAGCCGCTGATCCTGACTGGCGGGGCCGAGCGTCCCGCCCTTCTCCCCCTTCGGTCGCGTTTTGCGACCCACTCTGGAGTTTGCTATGACTGCAACCCTTGCCGACAGCAACCTGCCGGTTACACGCCCTGCGTGGGATCGTTCTCGCCTGCAATCCCGTATCGTTCATCTGGGCTGCGGCGCGTTTCACCGCGCACATCAGGCGCTTTACACCCACCATCTGCTGGAAACCAGCGATAGCGACTGGGGCATCTGCGAAGTCAACCTGATGCCGGGCAACGACCGCCTGCTGATTGAGAATCTGAAAAACCAACAGTTGCTGTATACCGTGGCGGAAAAAGGCGCCGAGCGCACTGAGCTGAAGATTATCGGTTCGATGAAAGAAGCGCTGCACCCGGAGATTGACGGCTGCGACGGTATTCTGAACGCGATGGCGCGCCCGCAAACGGCGATCGTCTCACTAACGGTGACAGAAAAAGGTTACTGCACCGATGCCGCCAGCGGTCAGCTGGATCTCAACAACCCGCTAATTCAGCACGACCTCGCCAACCCGGCCACGCCGAAATCCGCCATTGGCTACATCGTCGAAGCCCTGCGCCTGCGTCGCGAACAAGGGCTGGCGGCGTTTACGGTGATGTCCTGCGACAACGTGCGGGAGAATGGCCATGTGGCGAAAGTCGCGGTGCTGGGCCTGGCGCAGGCCAGAGACCCAGAGCTGGCGGCGTGGATTGAAGCTCATGCCACCTTCCCATGCACTATGGTTGACCGCATCGTGCCCGCGGCAACCCCTGAAACGTTGCAGGAGATTGCCGACCAGCTTGGGGTCTACGATCCGTGCGCTATTGCCTGCGAACCGTTCCGCCAGTGGGTAATCGAAGACAACTTCGTCAACGGCCGCCCTGAGTGGGACCTGGTTGGGGCGCAGTTTGTGGCAGACGTGGTGCCGTTTGAAATGATGAAGCTGCGGATGCTCAACGGTAGCCACTCATTCCTTGCGTATCTTGGCTATCTCGACGGCTATGAAACCATCGCCGACACCATGGGCAACCCGGCGTATCAAAAAGCAGCCTTTGCCCTGATGATGCAGGAACAGGCTCCAACGCTATCCATGCCGGAAGGCACCGATCTACAGGCTTATGCCACGCTGCTAATCGCCCGGTTCAGTAACCCTTCTCTGCGCCACCGTACCTGGCAGATTGCGATGGACGGTAGCCAGAAGCTACCGCAGCGCCTGCTGGATCCGGTACGCCTGCATTTGCGCAACGGTAGCGACTGGCGTCATCTTGCGCTCGGCGTGGCGGGCTGGATGCGCTACACCCAGGGGGTTGATGAGCAAGGGCAACCTATCGATGTAGTGGACCCTTTACTGACCGATATTCAGCAAATTAACTCGCGTTACCAGGGCGCCGAGCGCGTCACCGCCCTGCTGGCCTTAAGCGGGATTTTTGCCCAGGATCTGCCGGAGAACAGTGACTTCGTCGAAGCCGTTACGCAGGCTTATCACAAGCTGTGTAAATGGGGCGCGCGTGAGTGCGTCGCGGCATTAAGAACCGCCGTCTAATCTCTCTAAATCGCAGGTCAACTCAATGAAAATTTGGTTGACCTGTTTTGCGTATCTAAGGCGTGAGAGATGCTAACCCGTCACTCAAATGCTATAGTCAGCCACCACACCATCGCATGCCACTGCATAACACCATGAAATCACAAACTTCTCAGCACAGACCCTATCAGGAAGTCGGCGCGATGATTCGCGATCTGATCGTACAAACGCCGTACAACCCTGGCGATCGTTTACCGCCGGAGCGAGAGATCGCCGAGATGTTAGACGTGACCCGCACGGTGGTGCGTGAAGCGCTGATCATGCTGGAAATTAAAGGACTGGTAGAAGTCCGCCGCGGTGCCGGGATCTACGTGCTCGACAATAGCGCCGAGGAAGGGGTTGCTGAGAGCGCCGACGCCAGCCATTGCGATGATGCCGGTCCGTTTGAACTGCTGCAAGCGCGCCAGCTACTGGAAAGCAATATCGCTGAATTTGCCGCGCTGCAGGCAACTCGGGAAGATATCAGCAAAATGCGCCAGGCTTTACAGCTGGAGGAGCAAGAACTGGCCAGCAGCGCGCCGGAGAGTTCAGAAAGCGGCGATATGCAGTTCCATTTGGCGATCGCCGAAGCCACACACAACAGTATGCTGGTGGAGCTATTTCGTCAGTCATGGCAGTGGCGGGAAAACAATCCCATGTGGATCCAGCTGCATCGCCACCTCGGGGACACCCACTATCGTCAGGAGTGGCTGGTCGATCATAAACGGATCCTTGCAGCATTAATCAAAAAAGACGCCCGCGCGGCAAAGCTCGCCATGTGGCAGCATCTGGAAAACGTCAAACGTCGCCTGCTGGAGTTCTCCAACGTCGATGATATTTTCTTCGACGGCTACCTGTTTGACTCCTGGCCGCTGGACAACGTCGACGCCTGACCCCTTATCAAACCGTGCGGGTAGACTCCCCGTGCGGTCCCCCTTCCCGTAACGGCAATACGTAAAGCAAATATTGATAATGATTCTCATCATTATTGTCGCACTGCGCACGCAGTGATAAAGTTGCTCCACCCAATGACACCCTGCCTCAGTGCCAAAAACCGCATGAACAATATGACTCCGCAGAATGAACCTGCCCGCTCGGTGCTGAGAAAAACCTTCTCCGTCAGCGAGTTTATGGACTTTGGCGAACGTTACGGTATCGACTACCGTTTCCCGCAGCAGCAGCAAAAACCGCAGGCGCCGCACGCCAGCCTCGTGCTGCGAGGGGAAGTGGAAGAGATGACGCTGCCGTGCGGAATGTGCGTTACCCATTCTGATGTTCATGTGCTGCAACCTTATGAGACGACCTCCCGCCATAGCAGTCCGCTATATATGCTGGTGGTGCTGGAGGGCTGCGTCGACCTGACCCTGAACGGAGAACAGCATCTCGTACGCTCCGGGATGGCGTTCACCTCGCGGCTTAGCGAACACCAGGCGATGAGCGCCCGCCACGATGCCGACAGCAGGCTACGGACGCTATCTCTGGGGTTGTATCCTGATGGCGCATGGCGCGATGGTCTGCTCGATTCATTGATGCGCGAATGGGAAAGATGCCAGACGCCAACGCTTATCTGGCAGATACCGGGCTTTCTGCTGAGCGGCTTGCAATATGCGCAGCAGAGCACGCTCGGGGGCGTTTCCCGCCAGCTGATGCTGGAAGGGCTCATTTTGCAGCTGTTCGGCCATGGTCTGAGCGTGTGCCAGGATGAAAGCGCTAAACACATCGCCCCGGCAGGCGGCGAGCAGCAGCGGCTGGAGAGAGTTCGCCGCCTGCTGGAACAATCTCCGGAGAACGACTACACCCTCAATGAGCTGGCCCAGCGGGCGGCGATGAGCTCCAGCAGCTTACGCAGCAAGTTTCGTCACGCCTACGGCTGTTCAGTCTTCGACTATCTGCGCGACTGCCGCCTTGAGCGGGCAAGAGGCTATTTGCTTGAAGGATATAGCGTGCAGCAGGCGGCATGGATGTCGGGTTATCAGCACGCCACCAACTTCTCTACCGCCTTTCGTCGGCGCTACGGCATCTCGCCCTGTGACGTACAAAAGACGGGGTAATGCATTTTTCACATTTTCGCGAAGAATACTTAGACGCTTTGGCAGCGCGCATACGTATCCTGGCATTTCGCATAGCTATAGAAAGCATCAAAAAGGTAATAATTCTTATTAACAATTAGAAATGCCTTTGGAGATGTTCATGTTTGCGAAAACTCGCCTGGCGCTATTGGTAGGATGGGTGACCGGCAGCGTCGCCTTCCCGCTGCTGGCTCAGGAAACCGCTAAAAACGAAACCATTGTGGTCACTTCGCAGATGCAGAGCGGCGCGACCAAAATTGCCACCCCGGATATTGAGACCCCGCAGTCGGTCTCTATCATCACTCGCGAGCAGTTTGAAGAGCAGGGAGCGATCAGCGTACGTCAGGCCGTGAGCTATACGCCTGGGGTTTACAGCAACCAGATTGGCGCTTCCAACCGCTTTGACTATATCGTCCTGCGCGGCTTCTCTGACGGCAGTCTGGATAACGTCTATCTCGATGGCCTGAAGATGATGGGCGACACCAACTCGCACAGCTCCCTGGTGGTCGATCCGTGGTTCCTGGAAAATATCGAAGTGGTTCGCGGTCCGGCTTCGGTGCTTTACGGTCGCTCCTCGCCAGGCGGTATCGTCGCCCTCACCTCGCGTAAACCTTCATTCGATCCCGGCGGAGAAATCAAACTGTTCGGCGGTAATAACAACCAGCGCGGAGCAGCGTTTGATGTCACTGGCGCGCTGGACGATAACGACCGGGTGGCGGCGCGGTTAAGCGGGATGACTCGCTATGCAGACTCCCAGTTTGACACCTTAAAAGAGCAACGCTACGCGATTATGCCCAGCCTGACCTGGCGCATCACCGACCAGACGCGTCTTGATTTAATGGCCTACCTGCATCGCGACCCGGAGGGCGGCAGCCACTCAGGCCTTCCCTATGAAGGCACCGTGGTCCCGCATGACGGCAAGAAAATCGCCAACACCTTCTTCGAAGGTGAAGATGATTATGACAAGTATGACCGCCGTGAAAATATGGTCGGCTATAACTTCGAGCATATGTTTGATAGCGGCTGGTCGGTACGGCAAAAGCTGCGTTATCTGCATACTAAAGTCGAGCTAAATCAGGTCTATGCTGCGGGCTGGTTGAATGAAACCGATCTGAACCGAGGTTATTCCGGCTCAGACGAGAAGATGAATGCCATTACGCTGGATAACCAGCTTGATGGCAGCGTCGATACCTGGGCGGTGAACCATCGCCTGCTGATGGGCATTGACTACCAGGATCGTAGCAACGACACCACCGGTTATTACGGTGCATTCCCGGCCATCAACGCTTTTAACCCAGTCTACGGCGCGAAGCCGGATTACATCACCATGTACAGCCGTGAAAAACATAAGCTGCGCCAGACCGGTTACTATTTGCAGGATCAGATGTCCTGGGATCGCTGGCGCTTCACGCTCGGCGGGCGCTACGATCAGGTGAGCGTTTCTAATATCGACAAGCTCAACAATTCTCGTAGCGATCTGGATAAGAACAACTTCAGTAGCCGCGCCGCGCTGATGTATCTGTTCGATAGTGGTTTTGCACCGTACATCAGCTACTCCACCGCCTTTACGCCGACCAGCTTCGCCGATGAAAACGGCAACATACTGGATCCGATGAAAGGCAAGCAGTGGGAAGCCGGGCTGAAGTATGAGCCGGAAGGGATGAACAGCCAGTTCAGCGCCTCGGTATTCCGCATCAACCAGACCAATATCGCCACCAAAGAAGAGCCGACCGATCCGTATCGTTCGATTGGCGAAATTGAGTCGAAAGGGGTGGAGCTGGAAGCCATCAGCCAGCTGACGGACAGCTTCCGTCTGCAGGCCGCCTATACCTACACCGACATCCGCTATAAGAAAAGCAGTCCGGAAGAGCAAGGCAAGCGCGCCGTTTACGCCCCGCGCAACCAGGCCAGCGCCTGGCTAAGCTACGATGTGAAAAGCGGCCCGCTGGATGGCCTGACGCTCGGTTCCGGCGTGCGCTATGTTAATGGGATCACCAGCGATCGCCTGAATACGCATACCCTGCCGTCCTATACGCTAGTGGATATGACGGTTGGCTATGACCTGTCGAAGGTAGGGATTAAAGGCCTCAGCGCGCAGCTGAACGTCAATAACCTGACGGATAAGAGCTATATCGCGGCCTGTAACTCGCTCTCCTACTGCTACTTTGGTGCGGAACGCAGCATCGTCGGCAGCGTCTCCTGGAAGTTCTGATTCAGCGAAAATGCCCGGTGGCGGCTAATACCTTACCGGGCCTACAAAAATTCGGAACCTGATGATATCTTGGTATTTGTAGGCCGTGCAAGGCGTTAGCCGCCGCTCGGCAGAAATGCGAGCATAATATCTGAAGCCGGTTTGTCATCAGTTTCATGCCCGGCGCTTAACCGCTCCGGTATGTTAATCCTCTGCTTTAACGTCCCATCAGCCCAAACAACCACAAATTTAAGCTAGTTACTGTCACATCAGCCAGAGCTGTACCCGGTCCCTTGAGCATGTTCGTCTACACTAAACAAGGATAGGTGTTTGACGCCGCAGACCGGACGCATTCACAGCTTTTACCGATAAGACAGGACGCAACCATGCAACTTAACGACCCCACCCTTTTTCGCCAACAGGCATTAATCAACGGACGCTGGCGCGATGCCTCCAGTGGAGAAACCATCGCGGTGACCAACCCCGCCAACGGCCAGCAACTGGGCAGCGTACCCAAAATGGGCGCCGAGGAAACCCGCGAGGCCATCGACGCCGCCAACCTCGCCCTGCCCGCCTGGCGCGCCCTCACCGCCAAAGAGCGGGCCAATATTCTGCGCCGCTGGTTCGATTTAATGATGGAGCATCAGGACGATTTAGCGCGCCTGATGACTTTGGAGCAGGGTAAACCGCTGGCGGAAGCCAAGGGCGAAATCAGCTACGCCGCCTCTTTTATTGAGTGGTTTGCCGAAGAAGGTAAGCGCATCTATGGCGACACGATCCCGGGTCATCAGGCCGACAAGCGACTGCTGGTGATTAAGCAGCCGATTGGCGTAACCGCCGCCATCACCCCGTGGAATTTTCCCTCGGCGATGATCACCCGTAAGGCGGGTCCGGCGCTGGCCGCAGGCTGCACTATGGTGCTCAAGCCCGCCAGCCAGACGCCGTTTTCCGCGCTGGCGCTGGCTGAGCTGGCGAACCGCGCCGGGATCCCCGAAGGGGTATTTAACGTCGTTACGGGTTCCGCCAGCGCAGTTGGCAATGAGCTCACCAGCAACCCGCTGGTGCGTAAACTCTCCTTTACCGGCTCGACGGAGATTGGCCGCCAGCTGATGGAACAGTGCGCGAAGGACATCAAAAAGGTCTCACTGGAACTGGGCGGCAACGCGCCGTTCATCGTCTTTGATGACGCCGATTTAGATAAAGCCGTCGAAGGCGCGATGGCCTCTAAGTTTCGCAACGCCGGGCAAACCTGCGTCTGCGCCAATCGCCTGTATGTCCAGGACGGCGTCTATGACCGCTTTGCCGAAAAACTCCAGCAAGCGGTAAGTAAACTGCAAATCGGCGACGGCCTGCAGCCGAATATCACCATCGGGCCATTGATTGACGAGAAGGCCATTGCCAAAGTGCAGGAGCATATTACCGATGCGTTAGACAAAGGCGCGCGGGTGGTGACCGGCGGGAAAGCCCACGAGCTGGGTGGGAATTTCTTCCAGCCGACGATTCTGGTAGACGTGCCCGGCGATGCTAAAGTCGCCAAAGAAGAGACCTTCGGCCCGCTAGCCCCACTATTTCGCTTTAAAGATGAAGCCGACGCGATAAAGCAGGCCAACGACACCGAGTTTGGCCTGGCAGCCTATTTCTACGCTCGCGACTTAAGCCGCGTATTCCGCGTCGGCGAAGCGCTGGAGTACGGCATCATCGGCATCAACACCGGAATTATCTCTACCGAAGTCGCTCCTTTCGGCGGCGTGAAATCTTCCGGGCTGGGCCGCGAAGGCTCGAAGTACGGTATAGAGGATTATTTAGAAATCAAATACATGTGCATTGGGGTTTAGCTGATTTAATTCGCAACAATGCAATTGAGCCTAAAGTATGTTGTAACTATAGAGCAAATTTAAAAATCCACGCTGCAGGGCGTGGATTTTTTCTGAAGATGAGATTAATAGTCTGATTAAGCTCGCAGTTTCACCGGCTCGCTGAAATCATCGGCAGGTTCCAGCTTCAGGCTGAACGTCGCCAGTAGCGCCTCGGCTCGTTCGTGAAAGCCGCGTAGCGTCTTTTCGAGCTTTTCAGTGACTTCAGGATCGTCAATAGCAACTGCGCGCCAGACCCCTTCTTTATCAAATAAACCAAACTGATAGCTGTAGACGAAGCGTGATTTCTCTGCGTCCATTTCCATCCACCATCCCCAGAACTCGCGTTTTTCCGGCGCCGGTTTAACGTTGACGCAAACTGCCAGGCAATCGAAAAAGAAGCGGTTGTCTTCACACTGCTCCTCACGGATGTAAGGTCCAAGAGCCGTGAATTTCTTAATCAGCTTACTCTTTAGGTGTCCACTCGGTAACGTCATTGCGATCTCCTTTAGTGATGCAATGACGTTACCAAATCAATAGAATTTAGCAATATATTAACTAAATCTATGGCTAATCCAGCGGGCGATCTGCCGCAAGGCGTGATCGAAGTTACGATAAACCGGGTTGAAAGGAATTTCCATCAGCTTGCCATCGGCTGATGATGAGGTAATCAAACGTGACTCCTCTTCCGGGCTGAACGGATCGTCCTTCCAGTAACCCGAGAGCATTGGCGTTGGGCTGCGGCGGCCCAGCAATCCCTGAACTTTTAACGAATAGCGGCTCAGCTCAACGCGCAGCGCCTCATCGGAAGCATCATGCATCCCCAGACGCGAAGCCAGAACGTCAAGATACATTTCCGGTACCCGCCCCTGATGAAGAGGATCAACCAGCAGACCATGCACCACCGGCCCAAGGCAGGCTACAGCTTTCAGGCGTTGCGACTCAAGATAGCCCAGCCGCACCGCAATATTGGCGCCGAAACGAAAACCAAATGCGGCCACGCGGGTATGATCGACCCAAGGGACATTAGACAGATGCTGCAATACATACTGGTGTAGCAAACTAGTGTCCTGGGTCAGCTTACATTTTGATGAGAAACCAATAGAAGGCATATCCACGGTCAACATGGCGATACCCAATGGCGCAAAATAGTTCTCATACAGGTTGTAATAATCGGTCTGTAGCGCGTCTAATCCGCCGCACATCAGCACCGTAGGGAAGGGACCATCGCCTGGCGGCATATGCAAGAAACCGGTTATCGGCGTTCCACCGGGGATGGAGAACTCCAGTTCGCGCAGCTTA
Source organism: Klebsiella sp. RHBSTW-00215 (assembly GCF_014103785.1). Lineage (NCBI taxonomy): Bacteria > Pseudomonadati > Pseudomonadota > Gammaproteobacteria > Enterobacterales > Enterobacteriaceae > Klebsiella > Klebsiella sp. RHBSTW-00215. The sequence continues at coordinate 2,758,422 of NZ_JABXQS010000001.1, read as the reverse complement.
CCCGGCAGCCGCTGGGCCGCTTCTTCATAAGCACGATACGCCAGGACCTGCGCCTGCTCAGCCAGCTCATCGCCCTTAATGTGCGGATAAGCGGCAATGCTGTACAGGTTTGCCGCATGGAGCCAGTGACGGCCGCTAACCAGAAGATCCTCTTCCTGACCAGCCTTTTGCTGCCAATCCATCGCCTGTTTGGCCCACTCAAAGATCCAGTTACCGCCGCGATAGCCGACCACCGTATCGTAAAGCTCCGGGTCAGTGCGTTCTGCATCGCTCATGACGATGCGCGCCTGCACGTCGAGGATCTCCTGCGGCGTCACGCCACGCCAAATCCACATCAAGCGGTTAATGAGTCGATACCAGTGATCAACATTATTGCCGCTCAGCGCGGTCTGAATCTGTTGTTGCGATCCAGTGGAAAACCGACGCACCAGCGTTGAGGTTTCCGGATGTTTGAATCGGGGTTTAAACAGCGTTTCGCTAAGGTTAGCCTGGGACATGTGCAGCCTCCATCATGTTGCCACTGAGACTATTGTAACCTGCACAAGGGTAAAAAAAACCACGCCCGGCAAAACCGGGCGTGGTAATTAGCATTTACGCTGAAAATTAACGACCTGCGATAGGCGGTACGAACACCACGCCCATATCCCACGGTTGTTCAATCCAGGTTTCTTGCGGAATATCAACTACATAATCATCAACCAGCGGACGTCCTGCCGGTTTAGCGAAGATAGTGACAAAATGCGCTTTTGGATACATCTCACGAATAGCTACCGCGGTACCGCCGGTATCGACCAGATCGTCGATGACAATGAAGCCTTCGCCATCGCCTTCAGCACGTTTCAGTACGGTCAGTTCGCGCTGGTTATCGTGGTCATAGCTGGAGATGCAAACGGTATCAACATGACGAATACCCAGTTCACGCGCCAGTAAAGCTCCCGGTACCAGACCGCCACGGCTAACGGCAATAATGCCTTTCCATTGTTCAACCGGCAGCAGACGAGTAGCCAGTTTGCGGGCGTGAATCTGCAACATGTCCCAGGTGACGACGTACTTTTCGCTCATGTGAAGTGTCCCAGCCTATGTAATACGGCTTAAATTGTGTTCGAGGGGAAAAATGGTTGCGCGAGATTATAGAGATCTGGGGCGTTAAAAACCAGCGTTAAGCAGCCATCGCGACTCTTTTTGCGTGGTTTACACTACCGGAGTACGCGGAAAGTGGTATTCTCAACCCCATCGCGCAAGCCTTGGCTTGTAGTGTACTTGATTGCTAACCCCCGACCTGTAAACGACTTTTGCAGGCGCTCGTAAGGAGACTCATCGTGTCTGAACTGTCTCAGTTATCCCCGCAACCGCTGTGGGATATTTTTGCCAAAATCTGCTCAATTCCCCATCCGTCCTATCACGAAGAACAGCTCGCTGAGCACATTATGGGCTGGGCAAAAGAAAAAGGCTTACACGCAGAACGCGACCAGGTTGGCAACATTCTGATTCGTAAAAACGCTACCGCCGGTATGGAAAATCGCAAGCCTGTTGTTCTACAGGCACACCTTGATATGGTGCCGCAGAAGAATAACGATACCGTCCACGACTTCACTAAAGACCCCATTCAGCCCTATATCGACGGCGAGTGGATCAAAGCGCGCGGTACAACGCTGGGCGCTGATAACGGTATCGGCATGGCCTCCGCACTGGCGGTACTGGCTGACGACAACGTGGTCCACGGTCCGCTGGAAGTGCTGCTGACCATGACTGAAGAAGCCGGTATGGACGGCGCATTTGGTCTGCAGGCCAACTGGCTGCAAGCGGATATCCTGATTAACACTGACTCTGAAGAAGAGGGTGAAATCTACATGGGCTGTGCGGGGGGGATCGATTTCACCTCTAACCTGCCGCTGACCCGCGAAGCCGTGCCGGCTGGTTTCCAGAGCTTTAAATTGACGTTAAAAGGATTGAAAGGCGGTCACTCAGGCGGCGAAATCCACGTTGGTTTGGGTAATGCCAACAAACTGCTGGCGCGCTTCCTGGCGGGCCATGCAGAAGAGCTGGATCTGCGTCTGGTCGATTTCAACGGCGGCACCCTGCGTAACGCCATCCCGCGTGAAGCTTTTGCCACCGTGGCCGTCGCGGCAGATAAAACAGATACACTGAAGGCGCTGGTCAACGCATACCAGGAAATCCTGCAAAACGAGCTGGCAGCCAAAGAAAAAAATCTGGTTATCCTGCTGGAATCGGTCAGCAACGACCAGGCGGCGCTGACTGCACAATCCCGCGATAGCTTTGTGCGCCTGCTGAACGCTACGCCGAACGGCGTCATCCGCAATTCTGACGTGGCGAAAGGCGTGGTGGAAACCTCCCTGAACGTCGGCGTTGTCACCATGACCGACGACAACGTGCAGATTCACTGCCTGATTCGCTCGCTGATCGACAGCGGTAAAGACTACGTCGTGAGCATGCTGGACTCTCTGGGCAAGCTGGCGGGTGCAAAAACCGAAGCCAAAGGCGCATACCCTGGCTGGCAGCCGGACGCCAACTCTCCGGTGATGCATCTGGTGCGCGAGACCTATCAGCGTCTGTTCAACAAGACGCCGAACATCCAGATTATCCACGCGGGTCTGGAATGCGGTCTGTTCAAAAAACCGTATCCGGAAATGGACATGGTTTCTATCGGGCCGACCATTACCGGTCCGCACTCTCCGGATGAGCAGGTTCATATCGAAAGCGTTGGCCAGTACTGGACGCTGCTGACTGAACTGCTGAAAGCCATTCCAGCGAAATAAGTCAAAAAAAGGTCCACACCGCAGGGTGTGGACCTTTTTGTTCATACTGACTAGCTAATTACCGCCCGCTAAACGTCCGCACTGGATTGCCGCGCTCAATCTGATGATGAAACATTCGCCGTTCAGATTTCAACGCTGCGCTATCATCCTGCCGCTGCTGTTCCAGCTTCCAGGCAATTAACAATCGCGCCAGCCGTTTATTGGCATGTTGACTCCGTTCCGACTGCACCTTCACGCTGATCCCGCTCGCCAGATGCGTGGCGCGCACTGCGGAGTCGGTCTTATTCACATGCTGCCCACCGGGGCCGGAAGAACGTAGCGTTTCAAAGCGAATCTCTCCGGACCGCTCCTGCTCGTTACTGGAAAAACGTCCTACGCCAACATACCAGTTTTTACGCCCGTGATTGGGCCGAAACGGACTGGGGAAAATCCACTGTAGGGTGCCGCACCAGCTTTCACTTAAGGCAAACGCGGCGTCGCCATCCAGCGAAAGCAGAGCCGAACGCAGCGTACCGGAATGCCGACCCGGCTCGCTTTCCAGCAGCGTCAGAGAAACCCGCTGCTCAGTTGCTTCCTGCATTAGCCGATCCAACGACATTTTTACGGCCAGACAACATTCATCTGGCCCCTGGGCGGAAGAGAGTTGCAATAAAATCATGCGCCTTTCCCTCCACTGGTTTTCAGCGTCAGCAGAGGACGCAAACGAGCGACCGGCTCAACCAGCCCAGCCTGCACCAGGCACTCCAGTACGCTTTCTACTGATTTATATGCCTGCGGCGCTTCTTCGTAGATCAGCTGTCGATCGCGGCAAATCACTCGGCTTCCCAGTTCGGTGCGTGCCATCTGCACCGTGCTGTATTTAGCGGATAGCCGCCCTTTGCATTCGGTGCGCATCCATTTACGCCCCGCGCCATGGGCCAGCGAATGCAGCGTTTCCTCACTGATAACCGGCTGAACCAGCCAGCTGTAGTCGCCGCGTGAACCCGGAATAATCACCAGACCACTACCGTCCGGCGTCGCCCCTTTGCGATGTAGCCAGCCTTGTTGTCCGCTAACAGAACACGGCTCGACAAAGTTATGCGCAACATCCAGCACGCGCTGCCCGGTCGCGCGAACCTGCTGCAAAATACGGGTAGCAATCAGTTCGCGATTGACTCGAGCAAAAGCCAGGGCATCGTTATGCTCCGCCAGATAATCCGCCGCCGCCACGCTCCCTTCGGGTAAACCATCGTGCGAAAAAGACGTGATATGGCGTTGCAGAATAGATTGCCCCAGTCCGCGAGAGCCGCTATGCGCCAACAGCAGCAGATGCTGAGCATCAAGACCGACCCGCTGGAAGCGCTCGCTATCGACAACCTGATCCACCTGTTGTAGTTCGGCGAAGTGGTTGCCGCCGCCAATGGAGCCCAGCGCGCTGCGCCAGGGGTGTGCGATTAGATTTTCCGGCAGGTGTTCATCCAGCCAGAGCTCTTCAGCAACGTCATCCATAGCGGCCAGTTTTTTCTCAAACTTATCCGCGTTATATTTCCGCCCAAGAATATCGGTTTGCCACAGCGCCATACCGCAGCCGATATCGTTCCCCACCAGAGCCGGGTAGAAATGACCGAGAGAGAAAAAGGCCGCGCCAATCGGATAACCGCGACCAGGATGTAAGTCAGGCATTCCCACCACGCGATGCATGTGGGGTAAATTTGCCGTCGTGTGTAATTGTTGGATCGCTAAACCTTCGATCCACAGATCGTCTGACGTAATATAAGAAATATTGTCAGACGTATAATGAACATTATTGCCCATATACCAATCCATATATAACCGTCATACTCCAGGCTACATGCACGTTAGTTACGTGTAACTCGAATTATTTGGGTATAAAAATAAATAAAGGATGTGGCAGACGTTACCAGGGCAAAAAAAGAGAGTTATTCCTGGGAAGGTCTGCAAAGTGCGTTCTGAGAATGTATTTTCATGGTGAACCTCCTTTGCAGTTAATAAATTAGGTGAAAGCGCACGTATAGTAATCAGGCACAATTTTTATTGCAAGACGATTTGTCGCCGCATCAGATAATTAAGAAAACATTCACCGCGTGCTTCTACCACCTGTTTCGCTACAACGCTGAAACCATGACGTTCAAAGCAGGGTTTTGCCGTAATACTGGCTTCCACTGTCCAAATGCGTTCAGGAAACTGTATAAACAATGCATTGAGCAGCGTGCTGGCAATTCCCTGGCGGCTATAGTCAGGCGAGACAAACAGTAAATCGATATAGTCATCAACGGCAGTAATAAACCCAACGGGCGATTCATTTTTTACCGCCACCAGCACCTGAGAGGTGGTTATTTTCTGTCGCCAGCGAACTTCATCAACCTGCGCCCAGGCGGCAATTTGCTGTGAGGAATAATCAGCGCTGGCGGTCTCTTTAACGGCCCGTAAAAAGATGGCGCATAGCGCGGAAAAATCATGCGCCTCGTAAGGTCTTATTTTCAGCATCGTTATAATCCCAGAACTAATTGTCTCTCAAGCTGTGGGTCAAGAAGCGTCACATGCAGCCCCACCAGCCTCACTCCCCGGCCACCTCGTCGCTCTTGCCAGGCTTTGTGAGCAGTGCTGATCAAGTCATCTTTATTCAACCGGGGCCAGATATGTTCCTGCGTGGTGAGCTGGAAATCATTAAACTTCAGTTTGACGCCCTGGCGGGCAATCAGCAAATCTGGCTTTACCTTCGCCAGACGTCGTTCCAGCTCAGGGTAGAGATTTTCAATAATCGACTCACACTCCGCCCACTCGTGGATATCCTCCACCAGAGTGCGCTCGACACCAACTGATTTACGCTGCCGCTCATTGTTGATCTCTCGCTCATCGATCCCCTGACTGCGCTCCCATAATATCCGGCCAAATTTACCAAAGCGCTTAAGCAACATCGCCAGATCGCTGTTTTGCACATCTTCACAAGTTCGCAGCCCCATGCTTTCCAGCTTCGCGGCAGAAACTTTGCCGACGCCAGGGATTTTCGACAGCGGCAACGTTTTGACAAACTCCGCCACCTGATGCGGCGCAATGACAAACTGGCCGTTGGGTTTGTTAAGATCCGAGGCGATTTTAGCGAGGAACTTTACCGGCGCAATTCCGGCGGAGGCGGTCAGATTTAGTTCACGATGAATGGTTTCACGGATCTCCTGCGCCATCAGCGTCGCTGAACCCTGGCAAAGAACGCTATCGCTAACGTCAAGATAGGCCTCGTCCAGCGATAACGGTTCGATTAACGAAGTGTAGCGGGAAAAAATTTCCCGGATATGATTTGAGGCTTCTTTGTAAGCATCGAAACGACCGGGTAGCAGGGTCAGATGCGGGCAAAGTTTGAGAGCAGTGGCCGTCGGCATGGCGCTACGCACGCCAAATTTGCGTGCTGGATAGTTAGCAGTGCTGATAACACCGCGCTGTACCCGACTACCGCCAATGGCGATAGGAATATCGCGTAGCGCCGGATTATCACGCATCTCCACCGCCGCGAAGAAACAGTCCATATCAACATGGATGATTTTGCGCATAGTTAGCCCTCACTGACCACTGGACAAGTATACAGCAAAAATCGAGATGTTGAGAAGAGATGTGTTGTAAGCGGCGATGAACATCGTGATGAGGAATAACCCGGCGTCGCTACGCTCGGCCGGGTGGAAACTGAAGAAATTACAGAATTCGGTTCTGCTGGCGTTGTTCTTCACGCGCTATTCGCCGTTTACGCGCATCGCAAGGCTCAGGGCAGTCACAGACTTTCTCTATCCCCAGCGAGGAGATCCCGCCACAGCTGCCCTGAATACTTTTACGCTTGATCAGGTATCCCAGCGACATCCCCAGAATAACCAGCGCGAAAATAACAAAGGTCGCCACAAATACCGTCAACATCATCAGCCTCCAAAGTCATCCAGCATGATGTTTTCATCTTCAACGCCGAGATCTTTGAGCATTTTAATCACCGCAGCGTTCATGACCGGCGGGCCACACATATAAAATTCACAGTCTTCCGGTGCCGGATGATCGCGCAGATAGTTTTCATACAGGACGTTGTGAATAAAGCCAGTATGGCCGGTCCAGTTATCTTCCGGTAACGGATCGGACAGCGCCACATGGAAGGTGAAATTCGGATTTTCACGCGCCAACTGTTCGAATTCATCGTCATAGAACATTTCACGCAGAGAACGCGCACCGTACCAGAAGCTAATTTTACGCGTGCTGTGCAGACGCTTAAGCTGATCGAAAATATGCGAACGCATCGGCGCCATTCCAGCACCGCCGCCGATGAAGACCATTTCCGCGTCCGTCTCTTTGGCAAAGAATTCACCAAACGGCCCGGAAATCGTCACCTTATCGCCCGCTTTCAGCGACCAAATATACGAGGACATGATACCCGGTGGCGCGTCAGGTACTTTCGGCGGCGGCGTCGCGATACGCACGTTAAGCATGATAATGCCTTTCTCTTCCGGATAGTTAGCCATTGAGTAAGCGCGCAAAGTCGGCTCTTTTACGTCAGAAACGTAGCGGAAGAGGTTAAATTTATCCCAATCGCCGCGATACTCGTCCGGTACATCAAAGTCGGCATAAGCGACCTTGTGCGAAGGACATTCAATCTGAATATAACCACCCGCGCGGAATGGAACCTCGTCGCCATCCGGCACGCGCAGCTTCAGCTCTTTGATAAAAGTAGCTTTATTATCATTAGAGATAACCTCGCATTCCCACTTCTTAACTCCGAAGATTTCTTCCGGCAGCTCAATTTTCATGTTCTGCTTCACCGCTACCTGACAGGCCAGGCGGCAGCCTTCTTTCGCCTCACGTTTGGTGATATGAGAAAGTTCGGTTGGCAGAATATCGCCGCCGCCCTCTTTCACCGTCACCCGGCATTGACCGCAGGAACCACCGCCACCGCAGGCGGATGAAACGAAAATACCGTTGTTGGAGAGTGTGTTGAGTAATTTATCACCCGCCGGAGTACGGATCTGTTTGTCCGCCTCGTTATTAATTTCGATGACCACATCACCAGCATTCACCAGTTTTGAACGCGCGGCCAGTATCAACCCTGATAGCACCAGGACGATCAGCGTGAACATCACAACGCCAAGAATAATTTCCATACTTTCCGCCCTTATAGCTGCACACCGGAGAATGACATAAAGCCCAGCGCCATCAGACCCGTGGTAATAAAGGTGATCCCTAACCCGCGCAGGCCTGCGGGCACGTTTGCGTATTTCATTTTTTCACGGATGCCAGCCATCGCCACAATCGCCAACAGCCAGCCAATACCAGAGCCAAAACCGTACACGATGGATTCGGTGAAGTTATAGTCACGCTGCACCATGAATGAGACACCGCCAAAAATCGCGCAGTTAACGGCGATCAGCGGCAAGAATATCCCCAGCGCGTTGTAGAGCGCCGGAAAGTACTTATCGAGGATCATTTCCAGAATCTGCACCAGCGCTGCGATAACCCCGATAAAGGTGATGAAGTTGAGGAAACTTAAGTCAACACCCTCCACCAATGCGCTGTCGCGTAACACCAGGTTATACACCAGGTTATTGATAGGCACGGCCAGCCCAAGCACGACCGTTACCGCAACGCCAAGCCCAAAGGAGGTCGAGACTTTTTTCGATACCGCGAGGAAGGTACACATCCCCAGAAAGAAGGCCAGCGCCATGTTTTCAACAAACACAGCGCGGACAAACAGGCTAATGTAATGAGCCATAATCGGTTACTCCTTTTCCTGCTGTTCAGGCTTCCAACTGCGCACGGCCCAAATCAACAAACCGATAATGAAGAATGCGCTCGGTGCCAAAAGGAACATACCATTTGGCTGGTACCAGCCGCCGTTCTGCACCGTTTCCAGCACCGTGATGCCAAACAGTTTGCCGCTGCCAATGAGTTCGCGCAGGAAGCCGACAATCAACAGAATCGCACCATATCCCAGACCGTTGCCGATACCGTCCATAAAACTCGCCAGCGGCGGCGACTTCATGGCATAGGCTTCCGCCCGCCCCATTACAATACAGTTAGTGATGATAAGCCCGACAAACACTGATAGCTGTTTCGAGGTCTCATAGGCAAAGGCACGTAACAACTGGTCAACCACAATAACCAGTGAGGCGATAATCGCCATCTGTACAATGATGCGCACGCTGTTAGGAATATGGTGACGAATCATAGAGATAAACATGCTGGAGAATGCCGTAACCAGCGTTACCGCGATGGTCATAACAAAAGCGGTTTCCAGCTTGGTGGTTACAGCCAGTGCAGAACACACGCCCAAAACCTGCAGAGTAATGGGGTTATTAGCGATAAGCGGCCCCACCAGCACACGCTTCATTTCTTTCATGTCGCCCAAATCAGCCATTATTCAGCTCCCCTTCGCGCACCTTATTCAGGAATGGACCAAAGCCCAGTTTGCCCATCCAGAAATCAAAGCTATGCTGGACACCGTTCGCGGTCAGCGTTGCGCCTGACAGGCCATCAACAGCATGAACGTCACCCGGACGCGCACCGCCTTTTACTATTTTCAGCGCTGGCATGCCTTTGTCGTCAAGTACCTGTTTACCAACAAACTGCTGACGCCAGTTCGGGTTTTCTATTTCCCCGCCCAGCCCTGGCGTTTCACCGTGATCGTAATAAGTAATCCCTTTAACCGTACGGCCATCGGTTTCCAGCGCAACAAAGGCATACATCACCGACCACAGGCCGTTACCGTAAATTGGCAATACGACTTCCTGAACCTGCTGCTTCTCATCGCGCACCAGATAAATTTCGGCAATATTGCTGCGGCGTTTGATTCCGGCCGGGTCCTGACTGGCTTCCAACTGTATGCTCTGCTGCGGATCCTTCAGCGCCTGGGAGTGATTAAACTTGCTCGGATCTTTATCCAGCAGTTCACCAGTGGCTAAATCGACTAATCGTGGAGAGATGCGGGCATTAAAAATGCCAGCCACTTCATCTGCATTCATCCCCTGCTTCATCAGCCCTGCAACCGCCAGGATATTGCGCTGTTTATCCAGCGCGCGCTGCTCCTGCTGGCGCGACTTCAGCCCCACGGCAGAACCGGCGACCACGATGGAGCAAACCAGACAAAGCACCAGCACCACCAGCAGCGTTTTGCCGATGCTATCGTTACTTTTATTCTCAGCCACGCGACTTCCTCCGCTTAATATTGGCTCGCACCACCAGGTAATCAAACAGCGGAGCGAAGAGGTTGGCGAAGAGGATCGCCAGCATCATCCCTTCCGGATAGGCCGGGTTGACCACGCGAATCAGCACGCACATCACGCCGATAAGCAGGCCATAACTCCATTTTCCTTTATCCGTAAAGGACGCGGATACCGGGTCCGTGGCCATAAACATCATGCCGAAGGCAAAACCGCCAAGCACCAGATGCCAGTACCACGGCATGGCAAACATCGGGTTGGTATCAGAGCCAATGAAATTGAACAGGGTCGCGGTGGCAACCATACCGATCAGCACCCCAGCGACAATGCGCCAGGAGGCCACGCGACCGAAGATGATAATTGCACCGCCGATGAGAATCATCAGCGTCGAGACTTCACCAATCGAGCCAGGAATATTGCCCAGGAAGGCGTCCATCCAACCGATCGGCTGGCCGGTAATAACGTTAACCAGTGATTCACCACCACCGCTCGTCCACTGAGATAGCGGCGTTGCGCCGGAAAAACCATCCGCCGCGGTCCACACCAGATCGCCAGAAATTTGCGCCGGGTAGGCAAAGAATAAAAACGCACGCCCAGCCAGCGCCGGGTTAAGAAAGTTGCGCCCGGTGCCGCCAAAAATCTCCTTGGCGATAACAACGCCAAATGAGATCCCCAATGCGGCCTGCCACAGCGGCAGAGTAGGCGGCACTATCAATGCGAACAGGATTGAGGTAACGAAGAAGCCTTCGTTTATTTCGTGCTTACGCACGATAGCAAACAGAACCTCCCAGAATCCGCCGACAAGAAACACGGTGATGTAGATGGGCAGGAAGAATATCGCCCCCAGCGTCATCATGCTGAGCCAACCGGCATCAGCAGTGAAGCTCACCCCCAGCCATTGTGCAATGCTGTAGTGCCAGTTCCCGGCGATAACCTGCTGCAGTTGTTCAGCACCGTATAATTTATGCAGTGCCGGGATGGTTTCCTGACCAACGTTATACATTCCCCAGAACATCGCCGGGAAAACCGCAAACCACACCAGAATCATCATCCGCTTGAGGTCGATGGCGTCTCTGACATGCGCCGCACCGCGCGTCACCTGCCCCGGAGTGTAAAACAGCGTCGCCGTCGCTTCGAACAGCGGATAGTATTTTTCCAGCTTGCCGCCATGCGTAAAGTGCGGCTCAAGTTTGTCAAAAATTTGCTTTAAGCCCATCACTTATCCTTCCTGCTCAATCTGGGTTAACACACTGCGCAACGCCGGGCCAAATTCATATTTGCCGGGGCATACGTAGGTGCACAGTGCCAGGTCTTCCTCATCCAGCTCCAGACAGCCCAGCGCCTGCGCGCTATCGGTATCACCCGCCAGCAAATCTCGCAGCAACATCGTGGGCAAAATATCCAGCGGCATCACGCGCTCATAGTTACCAATTGGCACCATAGCCCGCTCGCCGCCGTGGGTATCCGTCGAGAAGTTAAACAGCTTATGCTTGAGGAAATGACCAAGCGTGGTGCGGGTAATGGAGAATTTATCTTTCCCCGGCATCACCCAGCCGAACAGTTCTTTTTCACGCCCCTCTTTCACCACGCTGACCTGCAAATGAAAGCGCCCAAGGAAAGCATGGGGTCCATAGGCATGGGTTCCGCTGAGAACTGAACCCGAAATAACGCGGTTTTCATCATCAAGCAGCTCATCGACAAGCAGCTCATCAAGGCTGGCACCTAAGCAAGTCTTTAACAGACGAGGCTCTTTTACCTGCGGACCACCGAGGGCAATAATGCGTTCGCTATATATTTCCCCTTCGAGGAATAATTTACCGATAGCGATGACGTCCTGGTAGTTTAGATGCCAGACCTGCTTTTTCAGGCTAACCGGCTCCAGAAAATGGATGTGCGTTCCGGGTAGCCCTGCCGGATGTGGTCCGGTGAACTGGTTGAAAGTCACCTGCCCAACAGGATGCCCACCAAGCTTGCCGCCGCTGGCCTGACACACATGAACTTGACCGTCAGTCAGACGCGTCAGCACCGTCAGCCCGGCATCAAAAGCGTCGCGCTGGGCCAGAATGATGGGCTGAGGTTCGGCTGCTAGCGGGTTGGTGTCTATCGCAGTTACAAAAATCGCCGCGGGCACGCTGCCCGGAGCCGGAATTTTGCTGAAAGGACGGGTACGAAATGCAGTCCACTGCCCGGACTCCAGCAGCTGTTGCTGCACGCTCTCACGCGTTAATCCAGCAAAGTCAGCGGGTTCATAACGGGAAAAATGAATGGCCTCCTCTCCCTCGACATCGATAACAACCGATTGCAGAACCCGTCGCTCGCCACGGTGAATGGCGCTAACGATTCCGCTCGCGGGGGCGGTAAAACGCACGCCAGGGTTCTTTTTATCTTCGAACAGGAGTTGGCCTTTTTGCACCCGGTCGCCTTCACGCACCGCCATCGAAGGGCGCATACCGATGTACTCTTCACCTAACAGCGCAACGCGTTTGACCGCAGTCTTAGAAGAAATTTGCTGTGATGGCATGCCAGCTATGGGCAGATTTAGCCCTTTCGTGATTTTAATCATATCGTTAGCAGGTATCCGTTACTTAAACCCCGGCATCAGGCCGAGGCCAGCATCATTGATGGAAAAATAAGAGGAAGAAAGGAACACCATAGTCCTGGTGATTCACAAGATGGGAGAGAAGCATCCTTTCTTACCCTGATCATTTAGCAGACCAAGTGTAACATTTCGTGAGCAGCGCCTGTAGACAAACCGCCATTAAGTCGTTCTAAAATGCGAGCTATTACGCAAAGTTCTGACTGCGCTTTGCCGTGAGATTCGCTATAACAGGAAACTAAAACGTAAACGCAGCACGTCGTGCTTGCGAAAAACTGCCGTGATGCTAATGTGAGCGCTCTAAATCCAGAAAACTCTGATTTCGGATCTCTCTTGCCGTCCTGGCAATGTGGTTATTTGTTTTATCAAGGAACAAGTAGTATGCGCAAAATCGCATTATTTATTGCGATGCTTCTGTTGCCATGCGTGTCATTCGCAGGGTTACTCAGCAGTAATAGCTCGACAACACCGATGAGCAAAGAATATAAGCAGCAATTAATGGGCTCACCGGTCTACATTGAGATCTTTAAAGAAGAGCGCATGCTCGATCTTTACGTCAAAATGGGCGAAACCTATCAGCTTCTCGATAGCTACCGGATCTGCAACTACTCCGGTGGTCTCGGACCCAAGCAGCGTCAGGGCGATTTTAAGAGCCCGGAAGGTTTCTATAACGTTTCCCGCAATCAGCTAAAACCTGACAGTCGCTTCTATAAAGCAATCAATATCGGCTTCCCGAACGCCTACGATCGTGCGCATGGTTATGAAGGTAAATACCTGATGATTCACGGCGCGTGCGTATCAGTCGGCTGTTATGCCATGACCGATACCGGTATTGATGAGATTTTCCAGTTCGTCACCGGGGCGCTAGTCTTCGGTCAGTCCAGCGTCCAGGTCAGCATTTATCCTTTCCGCATGACCGATGCCAACATGGCCCGTCACAAGTTTTCCTATTTCACCGATTTCTGGAAACAGCTGAAACCTGGCTATGATTACTTCCAGCAGACGCACAAGCCGCCGGTAGTCTCAGTGGCCGATGGCCGCTACGTGGTAAGCAAGCCGCTCAGCCACGAAGTTGTCCAGCCGCAGCTCGCATCAAACTACACGGTCCCCGAGGCAAAATAATGCCCACTCGCCTGGCATGATCTTATTCCAGGTTTCGTTGCCAGTTAACGGCTGAGTGGCGATCACGGAGACCACATCATTCGGTGTAGTCTCGCGTTGAAAATCGATTTCCACATCCTGATCCAGCAACGTTGCTACACCAAACGGCGCGCGTCGCGTGATCCAGTATAAATTGGTTGAGCAAAACGCCATCACATAGCGTCCATCGGACAGCAGCATGTTAAACACGCCTTTTTCGCGCAGCGTTCCGGCAAGCGTAGCGATAAATCTAAACACCTCGACCATATCATCCGGCGTATTGGGATAGCGTTCAGTTACGCTATGCAGTAACCAGCAGAAGGCTTTCTCGCTGTCCGTCTCGCCAATTGGCTGCAGATTTCCCGTCTCCAGAGACTCATATCCTTCTAACTGGCCGTTATGCGCGTAGGTCCAGTTACGTCCCCAGAGTTCACGGGTAAACGGATGAGTATTTTCCAGCGCGACGATCCCCCGGTTAGCCTGGCGAATATGGGCGATGACTGAACATGATTTAATGGGATAGTCCTGTACCAGCTTAGCAATCGGTGACTGAAAGCTAGGCTGTGGATCTTTAAATGTGCGACAGCCCTTACCTTCATAAAAGGTAATGCCCCAGCCGTCTTTATGCGGCCCAGTTCCGCCACCGCGCTGCACCAGCCCGGTAAAACTAAAGCAAATATCTGTTGGCACATTCGCGCTCATCCCGAGCAATTCGCACATAGATCACCTCATACAACAATGCGGGAGTCACCCCCGCGATTTATCAGGCTTTAACCATCTCTTTTTCAATCAACATAATCAGGATATGAATCACTTTAATGTGAATTTCCTGAATGCGATCGGCATAGCCAAAATGCGGTACGCGAATTTCAACATCCGCAGAGCCCGCCATTTTACCGCCATCTTTGCCGGTCAGAGTGATGACTTTCATCCCCTGAGCGCGAGCGGCTTCAATCGCTTTAATAACGTTGCCAGAGTTACCGGAAGTAGAAATCCCCAGCAACACGTCGCCTGAGCGGCCCACCGACTCAACGTAGCGAGAAAAAACATATTCATAGCCAAAATCATTACTGACGCAAGAGAGATGGCTCACGTCTGAAATCGCAATTGCCGGATAGCCCGGGCGATTTTCACGATAGCGCCCGGTCAGTTCTTCCGCAAAATGCATCGCATCGCAGTGAGAACCGCCATTACCGCAGGAAAGAACTTTGCCGCCAGCCTTAAAGCTATCTGCCAGCAGCACCGCTGCACGCTGAATGGCATGAATGTTGGCATCGTCCTGCAGAAAATTAGCCAGCGTTTCCGCCGCTTCGTTCAGTTCGTTACGAATAAGATCCTGGTACATGAGGATAATCCTTCAGTATTTGTGGGATAACTCAGGCAGTTTACCGGATAGCCGCCGAAGCGAGAAGCAGCAGACGGGTCTATCCCCTGCGGTTTTGATTTTATGTGCCGCATTTCCGTACAACAATGTGAGCAATGTTGTAATTATTTTGTAAACATATTGCTAAAACAAATTACATCCACTACAACCATATCATCACAAGTGGTCAGACCTCCTACAAGACAGGGAGCATTTCTTTATGATGATTTTGAGTATTGTTGCAACCGTTGTTTTACTCGGTGCGCTCTTCTATCACCGAATCAATCTGCTGCTTAGCAGCGCGATTTTGCTTGCCTGGACTGCGGCACTCGGCGTTGCTGGACTGTGGAATATCTGGCTACTGGTACCGCTGGCTATCATTCTCCTGCCGTTTAACTTTGCGCCAATGCGTAAATCAATGATTTCAGTTCCTGCATTTCGCGCTTTCCGCAAGGTTATGCCGCCGATGTCGCGTACTGAAAAAGAAGCCATTGATGCCGGTACCACCTGGTGGGAAGGCGACCTGTTTCGCGGTAACCCTGACTGGCAGAAGCTGCACAACTACCCGCAGCCGCGCCTGACCGCTGAAGAACAAGCCTTTATTGACGGCCCGGTTGAAGAAGCCTGCCGCATGGCGAACGACTTCGAAATTACCCACGAGATGGCCGATCTACCGCCGGAGCTGTGGGCTTATCTGAAAGAGCATCGCTTCTTCGCGATGATCATCAAGAAAGAGTACGGCGGCCTGGAGTTTTCTGCTTTCGCCCAGGCGCGCGTGCTGCAAAAACTGTCCGGCGTTTCCGGGATTCTGGCGATTACCGTCGGTGTACCTAACTCATTAGGCCCAGGCGAACTGCTGCAGCATTACGGCACCGAAGAGCAGAAGAATCACTATCTGCCACGTCTGGCGCGCGGTCAGGAAATTCCGTGCTTCGCGCTGACCAGCCCGGAAGCAGGCTCAGATGCTGGGGCCATTCCGGACACCGGCGTGGTCTGCATGGGCGAATGGCAGGGCCAACAGGTGCTGGGTATGCGCCTGACCTGGAACAAACGCTACATCACGCTTGCGCCAATCGCCACGGTACTGGGACTGGCGTTTAAACTCTCCGACCCCGACCGCCTGCTGGGTGGTGAAGAAGAGCTGGGTATCACCTGTGCCCTGATCCCAACAGCCACACCAGGCGTTGAGATCGGTCGTCGCCACTTCCCGCTGAACGTTCCGTTCCAGAATGGCCCGACCCAGGGTAAAGATATTTTTGTTCCTATCGATTACATCATTGGCGGCCCGTCGATGGCCGGTCAGGGCTGGCGGATGCTGGTTGAATGTTTATCCGTGGGCCGCGGCATCACGTTACCGTCCAATGCCACGGGCGGCCTGAAATCCGTCGCCATGGCTACCGGCGCCTACGCGCATATTCGCCGCCAGTTCAAAATCTCTATCGGTAAAATGGAAGGGATTGAAGAACCGCTGGCGCGTATTGCAGGTAACGCCTACGTGATGGATGCCGCAGCCTCGCTGATTACCTACGGTATTATGCTCGGTGAAAAACCGGCGGTACTATCGGCAATTGTGAAATATCACTGTACCCATCGCGGCCAGCGCTCGATCATTGACGCAATGGATATTACCGGCGGTAAAGGCATTATGCTCGGCAGCGGTAACTTCCTGGCGCGAGCCTATCAGGGCGCACCAATCGCTATCACCGTGGAGGGGGCGAATATACTCACCCGCAGCATGATGATCTTCGGTCAGGGGGCGATTCGTTGCCATCCGTACGTACTGGATGAAATGGCCGCCGCGCAGAATAACGATGTTAACGCATTCGATAAGCTGCTGTTCAAACATATCGGTCATGTGGGTAGCAACAAAGTACGCAGCTTCTGGCTGGGTCTGACTCGCGGCCTCACCAGCAGTTCACCGACCCGCGATGCCACTCGCCGCTACTATCAGCATATGAATCGCCTGAGCGCCAACCTGGCCCTGCTGTCCGATGTCTCAATGGCGGTACTGGGCGGTAGTCTGAAACGTCGCGAGCGTATTTCAGCGCGCCTGGGCGATGTACTGAGCCAGCTCTATTTGGCCTCTGCGGTGCTGAAGCGCTATGACGATGAAGGGCGTAACGAAGCAGATTTGCCGCTGGTTCACTGGGGCGTGCAGGATGCGCTGTATCAGGCAGAACAGGCCATTGATGATCTGCTGGTCAACTTCCCGAATCGCCTGGTGGCCGGAGCCCTTCGCGTAGCTATCTTCCCGACCGGGCGTCATTATCTGGCCCCTTCAGATAAGCTGGATCATAAAGTAGCGAAAATTCTGCAGGTTCCGAGCGCGACTCGTTCTCGTATCGGCCGCGGTCAGTACTTGACGCCGAGCGAGCATAACCCGGTTGGATTGCTGGAAGAGGCGCTGCTCGATGTTATGGCGGCCGACCCCATCCACCAGCGTATTTGCAAAGAACTTGGTAAGAACCTGTCGTTTACCCGTCTTGATGAACTGGCCCATAACGCGCTGGCAAAAGGGTTAATTAATCAGGATGAGGCTGATATTCTGGTTCGTGCCGAAACCAGTCGCCTGCGCAGTATTAACGTCGACGACTTCGCCCCGGATGAGCTGGCGACCCGCCCGGTAAAGCTGCCGGAGAAAGTACGCAAGATTGAAGCGGCATAAAAAACCATAATATAACAACATCACGATCGAGGCGGGCCCCCCCGCCTCATTTTTTTTCCCGCCTCCCAACTTATCATTTTATTAACAAAATATTCCGCCAGCCATCCACTGACTGATATGGTGTTAAAGTAATAATAAGCCTCTCTTGATACTGGAGTTCATCATTGTGCCCGGACTGAAAATTACCCTTTTACAACAACCGCTGGTGTGGATGGACGGTCCCGCCAACCTGCGCCATTTCGATCGTCAACTGGAAGGAATTACCGGGCGTGATGTGATTGTTCTACCGGAAATGTTCACTACCGGTTTCGCGATGGAGGCGGCGAAGCAGTCGTTAGCGCAAGAGGATGTTATTGCCTGGATGGAAGCGAAGGCCGCGCAAACCAACGCGCTAATCGCAGGCAGTGCAGCACTGCAAACGGAACGCGGGCCCGTTAACCGTTTTCTGTTAGTTGAGCCTGATGGTAAAACGCATTTTTATGATAAACGACACCTGTTTCGCATGGCGGATGAGCATCATCATTATGAGGCAGGTAGTGAACGCGTGATTTTTGCATGGCGCGGCTGGAGAATTCTGCCGCTGGTATGCTACGACTTGCGCTTCCCGGTGTGGTCACGTAACCATAATGACTATGATTTAGCACTTTACGTTGCCAACTGGCCCGCACCGCGCTCCACCCACTGGCAGGCATTACTGGTCGCCCGAGCAATTGAAAACCAGGCCTACGTCGCTGGTTGTAACCGCGTAGGTACCGACGGCAACGGCCATCACTATCGGGGAGACAGCCGGATTATCACCCCACAAGGAGAGATAATCGCCACCGCCGAACCGCATCAGGCTACGCGCCTGGATGCTGAACTGTCATTAACAGCGCTTAAAGAGTACCGCGAAAAGTTTCCGGCCTGGCAGGATGCGGATCCTTTCACACTCAACTAATGCAAATATACCCTAAATAATTCAAGTTGCTTAAAGACGGCAAGGGAGTGAGTCCCCGGGAGCATAGATAACTATGTAACCGGGGTGAGCGAGCGCAGCCAACACATAAGCAGCTTGAAGTATGACGGGTATAAAGGGGAGCCAATGCTCCCTTTCCTATATTTTAAACAAGATCCTTGCTGCGCAGTAGACCAGTAACAAAGCTAAAAGGAAATTTACCTGACGCCCATAATGCAGGAATAAGCGCTGAAACAGATGCCCGGCCAGCGCCCAACACACGTTGCCGAAAGTCCCAATTGCCGCAAGAAGCAAACTCACGCTCACCAGCCAAACAGGATCACGCGTCACCGGCAGTACAAAGGTCGACAGTGCCGTAATCCCATAAAGGATGATTTTAACATTCACAAACTGTAGGCCCAAGCTCATCCAAAAACTTACCGGTTTGCCGCTGAGATCATTGCCAGCAGGTTTACTCTTCGCTATTTGCCACGCTAACCAAAGAATATAGGCAGCACCAATCCAACTCAGTGCCCGGGATAATCCCTCATCGAGCATAACTAACGAAAACGTCAGGCCAGCACAAATCAGCATCGTAATAATAAACCCCACGCTCATCCCGGCCAGCACGAACATGCTTTTGCGCAACCCATGTGAAGCTACGCTGCTCAGCGCAAGAATGTTATTCGGCCCGGGGGTCAATGCGGTTATCAGGGTGTAGGTTAAAAATGCGCTTATCAAGGCTGGGGGCACTTGTCTTCTCCTGTTTTTTAGCCGACAGTACCCGATATAAATCATTTAAAAAAATGAATATTATTTCATTCTAAATTCGATAATTTCGATACATTGAGGCCATGATGGACTTACGTCGCTTTGTCACGCTCAAGACGGTTGTTGAAGAGGGATCCTTTTTACGCGCTTCGCAGAAACTATGCTGTACGCAATCAACAGTGACATTTCACATTCAACAACTTGAGCAAGAGCTGTCTATCCAGCTTTTTGAAAAAATCGGCCGCCGGATGTGCCTGACTACAGCCGGGAAAAATATTCTTCCCCACATCCACGAGCTGATAAAAGTGATGGAGTCCATTCGTCATGCCGCCAGGCAGGATCAGGAGCCGAGTGGAGAGCTCCGTGTTGCCACCGGGGAAACGCTGCTGGCATATAAAATCCCCGCCGTTTTACAACGCTTTAAGCAGCGGGCGCCAAATGTCAAGGCTCAATTGAAATGTCCGTTATCCAGCTCAATTAAAATGACCACTTTGATCTCTCATTCTCTTTACTGATAGACTTTCCTCCGACTGAAACAACAGGATGATTGAGCCCATGCTTCGATACGAGTTAACGCCGAACAATGCAGGTTTTATACTGTGGGGAGATTCAGAAGCCCTGAATGAATTACATGAACTCATTCATTACATCGTGGATGAAAGCCCACTGATTAAAGTTAAAGACGGATTTATGTTATCCCTTGCCTATGATATTCGTAAAGCACGGGAAGGTAATCGTCGTGTTGAGCAACATCAGTATGATCAACATGATACATATAAGCTTTATGGTGTTGAGCTTTTATGGCCTCTGGTCCTGGTACAGTCCTCAATACTCAGAAACTCAATGGGTTATATTCAGACAGACAAAAACCAGCTGTCTGTCATGTATGCCTTTGAATACCTGATAGAATCAGCATTAACAGAGTCTGAGAGAACAACGTCGAATGATATTATGCTAACAGTAAAATATGCATCAGACTCTGATTTTAATTTCATTGAGGATAATATTGACAGCAGGTGCTGCTATTTTATCAGCCTATCTCCGGAGCAAAGAAAAAAGCAGTTAATCAGTATTGTTCGTTCTTTTCATTCATTATGGGGTAAGTATGCCCGTGAAAAGCAGGACATAAAGATGCTGAACGAAATGAATAATACATCATGGGTCTGGCCGGACAATATCAACTGGTGAGCAACCACTGTCCGGCCAGTGAGTACCATCAGCGGGCTCTTTTACCAAAAATGTCCTCTGAACGTGACTGAAGCTGTTTGAGTGCTTCGAGCATGTCATCATTATCCAGTGAGCGCTGGGATTTCTTCCCTTCCTGCTTTGGCCGTCGTCGGGAAGGGCCATCTCCAGCGGGAATTGACTGAGAGCGCGTGTTATCCCGCTTGCTCTGCACCAGACTGATAAACTCCAGGGTTCGGCCAAGACGCTTGTTATCGACAATCGCGCCCTGGTCGATTTCTGACAGTCGGTCGTAGGTAGAGTAGGGAAGTAGCGTACCGTTCAGGCGCAGCTCTTTTCTGCCATCAGGATAGTGATACACATCGATATATTTACCTATTGCACGGCGACTCAGTTCGCTGTCTTCAATCAGGTACAACATTTTATCATATTGTATCGTCAACGATTTTGAGACTTTACGTTTTTCACGAACAGTGAAAATAAGCCCCAGGTCCTCATCATGTTCTACAGCACGGTGTACGTCAAAATCATGTCGCGGTACTTTGCCAAAACGGCGGTTATAGTCAGCCATATAGGCCTCAGCGAAGTCATTTGCAGCCTCCATTGAACAAATGCCCTGTAACCGCAGCTCTTTGACCAGACGATCCTGTAAAGTGAGGTGAGCTCGTTCTACACGCCCTTTGGCGGGACTGGTTTCTGCACAGATAGTCTGGATGTTCAGTTCATGCATGGCTCGCCCAAACTGAGTATGCCCGTCTCCGCCTGTGGCGTGTTTATTGTTAACACGAAAAACACCGGCTTTATCGCTGTACAGTGCCAGCGGTTTACCATGCTTATCGATATAGCGCCGCGTGGCTTCGAAGTAAGAAAACGTGGACTCCGATTTAACAAACAACAGTTCCATCAGTTTGCTGGTTGCATCATCAACATAGACCAGCGCGGTGCAGGCCGGGCCACGGCCTTCAAACCAGTCGTGATCACAGCCATCTATTTGTATCAGCTCACCAGTACACGGACGCCGGTACCGTGGTTGAGGGATCCTTGCGGCACGTTGTTTACGGGGAACCCATAAGCCAGCCCGCACCATGATGCGCCGGACAGTTTCTTTGCCAAGAAACAGTCCGTGGAGTTCTTCGAGCTTTTCACGCGCCAGAGTCGGACCGAAATCAGCATAACGCGTCTTGATCAGTTCCAGAGCCTGATCTGCGAGCCCGGGTGGCAACTGGCGGTTACCACGCATGCCACATCGTCTGCTGGCCATACCAAGCGGTCCGCCTTCACGGTAACGGGCAAGAAGTCTGCGGCATTGCCTGTCGCTGATACCGAGGTGCTCGGCCGCACGGCGCGTTGTGATGCGACGTTCAATGACGTCCTGTATAATCTTGATCCGGTTGATCTCTTTCAAAGTAAACACTCCTGAGCTTTCTGCGCTCATGATATGCCTCCCGGTAGTTTAAACGGACCAGTGAAGCTTACCATAGCGCGGACATCTGAATTGAGCCACAGGCGGACATTACTATTGAGCCATTACACCAAAGGTTCGTTTATCTTTACAATCGTTAAATTGCTATTCGATTCGCGATGCCCTGCTGGATGATGATGTCGATCTCGGGGTGTTTTACCGTGTCGGTAATGATGAAGCATTGAAAATTCACCACTTTGGCGATCAGCAACTGGTACTGGTCGCTTCGCCGGAACACGCTCCGGTTAACTTTATGCGCCGGGACCAACACATTCCGCTGAGTTTTATCATCAATGAGCCACAGTGCATTTTCCGGCAAATATTTGAAGGCGAGCTGCGCAAGCGCGGCATTACTCTGGAAAATACGATTGAGCTATGGAGTATTGAAAGTATCAAGCAATGTGTGGCGGGTAATCTCGGCGTAAGCTACCTGCCGCGATTTGCCGTAGAACAAGAATTGCGTGAAGGTAAACTGGTGGAACTGCCTTTCAGTAAAAAACCGCTGAGTATTAATGCGGTATGCGGGTATCACGCCAGC
This sequence comes from Klebsiella sp. RHBSTW-00215, assembly GCF_014103785.1. NCBI lineage: Bacteria > Pseudomonadati > Pseudomonadota > Gammaproteobacteria > Enterobacterales > Enterobacteriaceae > Klebsiella > Klebsiella sp. RHBSTW-00215. The sequence goes on along the minus strand of NZ_JABXQS010000001.1, from coordinate 2,735,810 downwards.
AAAGTTGTCAGCCCGGCGATGCAGGTCTTTGTCGAGTGTATGGAAGAGTGCCTGAAGATCTGATTCATAAAATTGCACAGGCCTGAAACGACGAAAGCCTGAATCATTGCTGATTCAGGCTTTCTGAATAGTGGCGGAACGGACGGGACTCGAACCCGCGACCCCCTGCGTGACAGGCAGGTATTCTAACCGACTGAACTACCGCTCCACTTACTGTTCCCTTGGGAACGAGGCAGATACTACGGTTTCCCCTCTACTGCGTCAATGGTTTTTCTTCATTTATGAATCGCTTGCTGCAAAAATCGCCCATCGGACTATTTTTCATGCATATTCCGACAATTCAGGCCCGCCACAGGCAGCTCCCGCCTTTCTTTTGTACCAGATCGAGCCGCGATTCATGGTTCATCAGCTCTTCGTCCGAGGCATAAAGCACACGTAATTTACTGGCAGCCCGAACAACGCGCTGTATTCCTATTTCTCCGGCCTGCTGCTGCCCTTCCCCTTCCATCGAGAAAGCCATTGTTGTCTGGCCACCGGTCATCATCAGATAAACGTCAGCCAGAATCTGGGCATCGAGCAATGCCCCGTGCAGCGTTCGCTTACTGTTGTCTATTTCATAACGCGAGCATAGTGCATCAAGGCTATTACGCTTTCCCGGGAACATTTTACGCGCTACGGCCAGGCTATCGGTGACCTTACAAAACGTATCGGTTTTCGGAATTCCACGCTTAAGCTTGCCAAACTCATAGTCCATAAAGCCGATATCGAACGATGCGTTATGGATGACCAGTTCCGCACCGCGGATGTAATCCATAAACTCATCGGCAACATCAGCAAACACCGGCTTATCCATCAGGAATTCATCAGCAATACCGTGAACACCAAATGCTTCAGGGTCCACCAGCCGATCTGGTTTTAAATAGACGTGGAAGTTATTCCCGGTCAGGCGGCGGTTAATCACCTCCACCGCGCCGATCTCGATTATCTTGTGCCCTTCATAATGGACACCGAGTTGGTTCATACCGGTGGTTTCAGTATCGAGAACAATCTGTCGTGTAATTGCAGTGCTCATAGCGGTCATTTATGTCAGACTTACCGTTTTACGTATCGATTTCAATTACAGGAAGTCTACCAGAGATGCTCAAACAGGTAGAAATTTTCACCGATGGCTCTTGTCTGGGAAATCCAGGCCCAGGCGGTTACGGTGCAATTTTACGCTATCGGGGGAAAGAGAAAACCTTTAGCGAAGGTTTTAATCTTACGACTAATAACCGCATGGAGATGATGGCGGCAATTGTCGCTCTGGAAGCGCTGAAAGAACAGTGCGAAGTGATTCTCAGCACCGACAGCCAGTATGTTCGCCAGGGGATTACTCAGTGGATCCATAACTGGAAAAAACGCGGCTGGAAAACCGCGGACAAAAAACCAGTCAAAAACGTCGATCTCTGGCAGCGACTGGACACAGCGCTGGGCCAACACAAGATAAAATGGGAATGGGTCAAAGGCCATGCCGGCCATCCGGAAAATGAACGCTGCGACGAACTGGCACGCGCAGCAGCCTCTAACCCCACCCAGGACGATACCGGTTATAAGGCAGAAAGTTAATTCTGCCCTTTGCGCCACTGTCGTGTGGCGCCGACAGCCTGCCGTATCCGGTTTTTTGCTTTACCCGATTTCATCGGGTTTAGCGTCAAGGGTATGGTGCGTTTACGAGCAATAATCAGCTGTAAGCAGCCCAGAGCGGGTAAATGCGTACTAAGCATTTTCCCCCCATGACGGGACCAGGGTAGCACCTGATAGCGACCACAGTGGAGCACTTCAAAGTTCAGCAACGCCAGCCAATCTAGCTGGCGCGTCAACGTAAACATCCGGCTGTTATACGGGGTCTTATTGCGTAACACGGGTACTAGCTTACGTAACCCCATCAGACTCATTGGATTGAAACTGGTTAAAATAATCCAGCCATCATCAATCAGCACCCTGTCCGCCTCCCGCAGCAGGCGGTGCGGATCGCTACACCATGGCAAAGTATGAGCCAGTAAACAGGCATCAACCGATTTCTCGGCAAAAGGTAAATACAATGGGTCGGCTTTCACCTGTATCGGGTTACCCTGCAAAGAAACATTCACCTGATGAGAAATAGCGCAGGATTCGGTATTAATTTCCGCGCTCAGATTGCCAATTTTAAGTAAATGAAAACCATATAATTTAGCCAGCCACGGTTTCATCTGCCGTTCTAGTGATTCGCGATAGTATTCACCCCACGGCATGCTGGACCAATGCTCGGGCGCTGCCACTGTATGAGGTATCCTTGCCGGCTTCATCACAACCTTCCGCTATGCTTTGAGAGGTAATTTATGAATCTTATCAGTATTCCCGCATTTCAGGACAACTACATCTGGGTTCTTGCTGAGGATAGTGGACGCTGTCTGATAGTCGATCCTGGCGAAGCGGCACCCGTGTTGGCCGCAATAGAACAGAACCACTGGCGACCAGAAGCTATTCTATTGACTCACCACCACCACGATCACGTTGGCGGAGTAAAACAACTTCGCGAGAAATTTCCTACAATCGTGGTTTACGGGCCGGCAGAAACCCTGGATAAGGGAACCACTCACCTTGTGGCTGATGGCGATAGCATCTCCGTTTTAGAGCGTGAATTTTCTATTTTCGCCACTCCGGGTCACACTTTAGGACACATCTGTTTCTTCATGAAACCTTATCTATTCTGCGGCGATACTATGTTTTCAGGTGGCTGCGGTAGGTTATTTGAAGGCACTCCAGAGCAGATGTATCAATCATTTATGAAGATCAACGCTCTTCCCGATAAAACATTAATATGTTGCGCACATGAGTACACTTTAGCAAATATGAAGTTTGCATTAAGCATCCTGCCCCTGGATAGGGATATAAATGATTACTACCACAAAGTTAATGAGTTACGTGCAAAAAAACAAAATACACTGCCCGTAACTCTGAAAAATGAGCGTCGTATAAATTTATTTTTACGCACAGATGACGATGATTTAATTAAAGAAATTTCCAAAGAAACAAATTTGCAACACTCTATTGAGAGATTTGCATGGTTAAGGTCAAAGAAAGACGTCTTCTGATATTTAATTCTTGTCTTCGGTCGACTTCACCGTTATTCTTGCTCGTCTTTTAAGCAACTATTGACACACACATGAAGGCACGAGCGATTTTACTCGTCTCTGTCCTGCTGGTAGGGTGCCAGGCGTCTAAACACGATGGCACCGTTCAACAGCACGCACAGAGCCTTTCTGCAGCGAGTCAAGGGGAAGCAGGTAAGTTCACAAGTCAAGCGCGCTGGTTAGATGATGGAACCTTCTACGCGCAAGACCAGGATCTGTGGGCTTCCATTGGCGACGAGCTGAAGATGGGAATTCCGGAAAATGTCCGGATTCGCGAACAAAAGCAGAAATATTTGAGAAATAAGAGCTATCTCCACGATGTAACTTTACGGGCAGAGCCGTATATGTACTGGATAGCCGGGCAAGTTAAGAAACGTAACATGCCTATGGAACTGGTATTACTACCCATAGTGGAGAGCGCTTTTGACCCGCATGCAACGTCTGGTGCCAATGCCGCAGGTATTTGGCAGATCATTCCGAGCACCGGGCGCAATTATGGTCTGAAGCAAACCCGCAGTTATGATGCGCGTCGTGATATCGTCGCCTCAACAACTGCGGCGCTGAATATGATGCAACGTCTGAACAAAATGTTCGACGGCGACTGGTTGTTAACTGTCGCAGCATATAACAGCGGTGAAGGCCGGGTAATGAAGGCAATTAAAGCCAACAAATCACGTGGAAAACCCACAGATTTTTGGTCACTCTCATTACCTCAGGAAACCAAAATCTACGTACCTAAAATGCTGGCTTTGAGTGATATTCTCAAGAACAGCAAGCAGTATGGCGTAAAACTGCCCACAGCAGACGAAAGCCGAGCGCTGGCACGTGTACGCCTCGACAACCCGGTTGAGATTTCACAGCTAGCCGATATGGCAGGAATGCCGGTTAGTAAGCTGAAGACGTTCAACGCAGGTGTTAAGGGTTCGACCCTGGGCGCTAATGGGCCTAACTATGTATTGGTGCCGCAGAAACATGCAGCTCAATTGCGTGAGTCTTTGGCTTCCGGTGACATTGCTGCCGTGCAGCCGACTCAGCTTGCGGACAACAGACCGTTGACCAGTCGTAGTTACAAAGTGCGTTCTGGAGATACTATCTCCGGTATAGCATCTCGACTCGGTGTATCAACGAGAGATCTGCAGCAATGGAATGGTATTCGCGGATCAAACCTGAAAGTGGGTCAGAGTCTCGTAATCGGTGCAGGTAGCAGTGCAGAGCGTCTGGCAAACAATAGCGATAGCATCACTTATCGCGTGCGCAAAGGCGACTCGCTATCGAGTATTGCAAAACGCCATGGCGTGAACATTCGCGATGTGATGCGCTGGAATAACGATACCGGCAACCTGAAACCTGGCGATCAGTTAACGCTGTTTGTGAAAAACAGCGACAGACCTGAATCCTGATAGCTCAGGATTCATTTTAAAAGGCACCCATGTGGTGCCTTTTTTTTTTCTGCTCTAGATCGCTTTATGAGCCTCAAACATAATTGTATCGCTGGTAAAAGATCCATCCAGCTCCAGTGCAAAGTAAGCCTTAACCTCTGCCGATGCGCTCTCCTGATACAGACGAATAGCCTCCACCAAAGGCGCTGGTGTCCGCATCCGGGCAACCCATGAGCCGAATTCCAGCGGCAAGCGATCGGTCAGCAAATTATTCGTCACTAATCCCGCCTCATTCGCCATTGCCAGCCATTCACCGCTTGAGTAATTGCGAACATGAGAAGTATCGCGCAAAGCCTCAACGGTCTGCAGCCAAACATCACGAACCGGATGCCCTGGCGACATGACGTCCATGATAATTACGGCTCCTCCCGGTTTCAGCACCCGCTTGACTTCGCGTAATGCCTGACCGACATCATGCCAATGATGTGCAGAATAGCGGCTAATCACCACATCAAAACTGGCATCAGCGAAAGGCAGTGATTCGGCATAACCCTGCTGAGTCGCAATATTAACAAACCCTTTATCCGAAGCGGCCTGAGCTACAACCTCCAGCATCTGGCTGGATAAATCATACGCCACCACCTGTGCAACCTGTCCTGCAGCTGCAAAACTGGCATGACCGGCGCCACATCCCATGTCCAGCACCTGAGCCTGCGGAAAATCGGCTAACCTTTCTGCCAGACGTTGCAGATCGCGCCCGGATGCATGTACAGCGCTAGTCAGATAAGCGCTAGCCTGCGAGCCAAACTGTTTTTCGACATTGTCGTGATGAGAGCGTGTTGTCATTGCTTTGTCCTTCGGTTGTTTGAGTAATAAAGGCAGAACCATACTTGCGCAGGCCTGCCCCATGGCAGGCCTGACATACCTTAATTAATCAGGCTTGCCGGGACTGAATTCAACTAGTAGAGGATTGTGGTCGGAGGCGCGCGTCACCAATACGGAAGCGTCGTGTACGCTTAAGCCTCGATAGAACACAAAATCAAGCGGACGACCAAAAGCGCGACGGCGCTGATCGTCAGAGAAGCGGACTTCACGCAGCGACATTTCCCGCGCAAAGCGGTACAAAGCGTTCATTCGCGGACGGCTCCAGGCGTTGAAATCACCCGCCATAATCACCGGTCCGCTGTGATGGGCTATCTGATCGCCTATCGGCAACAGTTGCTTGCTGTAGACATCGACACCAAGGCTGAAGTTGACCGCGTGAATATTCACCACCATCAGCAAACGGGCATCTGGTAACGGATAAACTGTCACTAGCGCTGACTTCGCCAACCGCAGGATCGGCTCACGTTCACGCAGAGGGCAGCAGTATATCGGATGAGCAGAGGCTAACGTCATCACGCCAGAAGGATGCTGAGGCAGTACCAGCGCCGGCACCTGATCGGCGGCCAGATAATTGGACGTAGCAAATTTTACTAACTCAGGCGTGGTTTGCGCTTCCTGTAACAGCACCAGGTGGGCATCTTTGCCGAAATTATTAAGAACGGATTTCCACTCGGCGCGCTGCTGTTTGAAGATATTCCACACCAGTACGCGGATTTTTTCATCTGAGCTTAACGGCACCCCAGAAGGGAAAGCCGGAGTAATGCCTGCAAACGACCCCGGAGGTAAAATTCTCTCCGCGGGTTGTCCGGCGACATAGCGCATGGCATAGGTATTCTTTCGCAATTTAGGCATCAAACCTCGATAACAGGAAACCAGCCCGACTGCGGCTGGTCCTTCTGTTATAGGGATTTTTGTATACACTTTCAATGCAATTTGCCAGAAACCGTTATCCTTCTACGGAAAGGCCCGTAGCACAGCGCTGAGGCTTATCGAGCCGACCGCTAATAACCACCAATAACAACGCAACCAGCACAATCAGCGCGCCAATCCAGGGCGTCTGAGCCAAACCATAATGTTCCACCGTCTGTCCACCAATCACGGAACCTAACGCAATACCAATATTGAACGCTGCAATGTTCAAGCCGGAGGCGACATCAACCGCATCGGGAGTATATTGCTCCGCCTTTTGGACTACGTACACCTGTAGACCAGGAACATTACCGAAAGCAAAAATACCCATCACCAGTATCGTCGCTAACGCGGCATAGTGAATACTTGCCGTGAACTGAAATACCAACAGCAGAACAACCAGGGCAGCAAAGATAAACTTCAGCGCTACAACGGCGCCATGTTTATCTGCCAGTTTACCGCCCCACACGTTACCAATTGCGACCGAAACACCATACCCCAATAAAATCCAACTCACTGCTGATGGACTAAAACCGGCCAGATCTTGCATCATCGGTGCCAGGAAGGTAAAAGCGGTAAATACGCCACCATAACCAAGTGCAGTAATAGCATAAATAATCAGTAAACGTGGATGAGTCAGGACCTTAAGTTGATTACGTAGGCCAGCACTGACGCGGCCAGGGATATTACTCGGTACCAGAATCAGGCTGCTAATTAACGCGACCGCTCCAAGGATCGATACCGCCAGGAATGTCTCACGCCAGCCAAAATGTTGGCCAATAAAAGTGCCTAGCGGAACACCGGTCACCAACGCAACTGTCAGACCACCAAACATAATTGCAATCGCCGAAGCTGCTTTCTCTTTTGGCACCAGGCTGGTAGCAATTGTCGAACCTATCGAGAAGAATACGCCGTGTGCCAGACCTGTCAAAAGGCGTGCCAGAACGAGAGTTTCATAGCCTGGTGCCTGCCAGGCCAAAAGATTACCAGCGGTGAACAGTACCATCAATGCCAGTAGTAGCTGCTTACGCGGCATACGACCGGTCAATGCGGTGAGTACCGGGGCGCCAATCGCCACGCCTAACGCGTAGATAGAAACCAGCAAACCCGCAGAGGGCAATGAGATAGACAGCTGTTCAGCAATTGCAGGTACCAGACCTACAATTACAAATTCAGTCGTGCCGATAGCAAAGGCACCGATCGTCAAGGCAAGTAGCGCCAGTGGCATAATTTACTCCGTATCACCAGGATTAAGATGACACGTAGTATGAAGGGATGTTTTAATAACAAAAATAGTCAAAATATCAATAGAATTTTGCCACAGGTGCAATAATGAGAGCTACCTCAGAAGAAATCGCCATCTTTGTCGCCGTAGTAGAGAGTGGTAGCTTCAGTCGCGCGGCTGAACAGTTAGGACAAGCCAACTCTGCCGTGAGCCGGGCCGTGAAAAAGCTGGAGTCAAAACTCGGTGTTAGCCTGCTTAACCGTACCACTCGTCAGCTAAGTTTGACCGAAGAGGGGGAGCGTTATTTTCGCCGTGTACAGGTGGTGCTTCAGGAAATGGCGGCGGCTGAGAATGAGCTTCTGGAAAGTCGGACGACGCCAAGAGGATTATTACGTGTTGATGCTGCAACACCAGTGATGCTGCATTTTCTAATGCCTTTGATAAAACCTTTTCGCGAACGCTACCCGGAGATGAGTCTTGCTTTGGTCTCCTCAGAAACGTTTATAAATCTGATTGAGCGCAAAGTTGATGTTGCCATCCGCGCGGGTACCCTGACTGATTCCAGTTTGCGCGCCAGACCGTTGTTTAATAGCTACCGCAAAATTATCGCCTCACCGGAGTATCTTGCTTGTTGCGGTACACCGCAAAACGTAGCCGATTTAAAAAATCACCAGTGCCTGGGTTTTAGCGAACCCTTGTCATTGAATACATGGCCCGTTTCCTGCTGTGATGGCCAACTGCTGGAGGTTGAATGTGAAATATCGTCTAACAGTGGAGAAACACTCAAACAACTTTGCCTCGCAGGTAATGGCATCGCTTGCCTGTCGGATTATATGGTGGATAAAGAGATTGCCAGCGGGGAGTTTGTTGAATTGCTTGCCGACAAACGCCTGCCGGTCGAGATGCCATTCAGCGCAGTGTACTACAGCGACAGGGCCGTAAGCACGCGCATCAGGGCATTTATTGATTTTCTTAGCGAGCACGTCAAACAGCTCCCGAAGGAGCTGTAAGAGACTGTCCTCCGGCAGCGGCGTAAACCGCCGTGCCGGAGGCCGTGGATTAATCCCACTTCGGCGCCAGGCCTTCCGGGCTTACCAGGCGGTCGTTGCAATCCAGTGCAGCGATCGCTTGACGATCTTCATCGTCCAGCTTCAGATCCAGCGCTTTCAGGTTGCTCGCCAGGTTTTCACGCTTGGTGGAAGATGGGATAACCGCATAACCTTCGCCCATCGCCCATGCCAGGATGACCTGAGCCGGGGTCGCATTATGTTTAGCGGCGATACGGGCAATCACTTCATCTTTCAGAGCTTTACCGTAGGCCAGCGTCATATAAGAAGTGATATGGATACCGTGCTCACGCGCCCAATCGACCACTTTACGGTTCTGCAGGTACGGAGACAGTTCGACCTGGTTGGTCGCGATATTCTCCGCACCGACAGTAGCAATTGCACGCTCCATCAGCGGGATAGTGAAGTTAGAGATACCAATCTGACGGGTCAGCCCCTCTTTCTTCGCTTCCAGTAGGGCGGCCATAAACTCTTCGACTGCAACAGCATCATTCGGTGACGGCCAATGGATCAGCGTCAGGTCGACATAGTCGGTACGAAGCTTCTGCAAACTCTCTTTCAGGCTGGCGATCAGCTTATCTTTGCCCAGGTTTTCAATCCAGATCTTGGTGGTGATGAACAGCTCATCACGCGCGATGCCACTTTCAGCAATGGCCTGACCTACAGCCGCTTCGTTATCATAGATTTGTGCGGTATCAATGGCGCGATAGCCCAGCTCCAGCGCCGTTTTTACAGAAGCGATTACCACATCATCTTTCAGGCGGAAGGTGCCCAGACCAAATGCAGGGATTGTCATGATTTTCCTCTTTATTTATCAATATCGGTTAACGAGGACAATTATGGCGAATGAAAGGAGCGAGAAAAAGATCGCTATATGCAGAGGATTTTTGCTAAATCAGCAATAATTAAACGACAAGAAAAGAAAAAGCCCTGAGCAAATGCCCAGGGCTTTTAATAAGTGGCGGAACGGACGGGACTCGAACCCGCGACCCCCTGCGTGACAGGCAGGTATTCTAACCGACTGAACTACCGCTCCACCGAATTTCTTTACAACCACCGGTTTAATGCCCCGGTTTCACTTGCTAATTTGATGCCTGGCAGTTCCCTACTCTCACATGGGGAGACCCCACACTACCATCGGCGCTACGGCGTTTCACTTCTGAGTTCGGCATGGGGTCAGGTGGGACCACCGCGCTGTCGCCGCCAGGCAAATTCTGTTTATCTGTATCAAGCTGAAATTCTCTCAAATCCGCCAAAACATCTTCGGCGTTGTAAGGTTAAGCCTCACGGTTCATTAGTACCGGTTAGCTCAACGTATCGCTACGCTTACACACCCGGCCTATCAACGTCATCGTCTTTAACGTTCCTTCAGGACTCTCAAGGAGTCAGGGAGAACTCATCTCGGGGCAAGTTTCGTGCTTAGATGCTTTCAGCACTTATCTCTTCCGCATTTAGCTACCGGGCAATGCCATTGGCATGACAACCCGAACACCAGTGATGCGTCCACTCCGGTCCTCTCGTACTAGGAGCAGCCCCCCTCAATTCTCCAGCGCCCACGGCAGATAGGGACCGAACTGTCTCACGACGTTCTAAACCCAGCTCGCGTACCACTTTAAATGGCGAACAGCCATACCCTTGGGACCTACTTCAGCCCCAGGATGTGATGAGCCGACATCGAGGTGCCAAACACCGCCGTCGATATGAACTCTTGGGCGGTATCAGCCTGTTATCCCCGGAGTACCTTTTATCCGTTGAGCGATGGCCCTTCCATTCAGAACCACCGGATCACTATGACCTGCTTTCGCACCTGCTCGCGCCGTCACGCTCGCAGTCAAGCTAGCTTATGCCATTGCACTAACCTCCTGATGTCCGACCAGGATTAGCTAACCTTCGTGCTCCTCCGTTACTCTTTAGGAGGAGACCGCCCCAGTCAAACTACCCACCAGACACTGTCCGCAACCCGGATTACGGGTCCACGTTAGAACACCAGCCATTAAAGGGTGGTATTTCAAGGATGGCTCCATGCAGACTGGCGTCCACACTTCAAAGCCTCCCACCTATCCTACACATCAAGGACCAGTGTTCAGTGTCAAGCTATAGTAAAGGTTCACGGGGTCTTTCCGTCTTGCCGCGGGTACACTGCATCTTCACAGCGAGTTCAATTTCACTGAGTCTCGGGTGGAGACAGCCTGGCCATCATTACGCCATTCGTGCAGGTCGGAACTTACCCGACAAGGAATTTCGCTACCTTAGGACCGTTATAGTTACGGCCGCCGTTTACCGGGGCTTCGATCAAGAGCTTCTCCTTACGGATAACCCCATCAATTAACCTTCCGGCACCGGGCAGGCGTCACACCGTATACGTCCACTTTCGTGTTTGCACAGTGCTGTGTTTTTAATAAACAGTTGCAGCCAGCTGGTATCTTCGACTGATTTCAGCTCCATGAGCAAGTCACTTCACCTACCATCAGCGTGCCTTCTCCCGAAGTTACGGCACCATTTTGCCTAGTTCCTTCACCCGAGTTCTCTCAAGCGCCTTGGTATTCTCTACCTGACCACCTGTGTCGGTTTGGGGTACGATTTGATGTTACCTGATGCTTAGAGGCTTTTCCTGGAAGCAGGGCATTTGTTACTTCAGCACCGTAGTGCCTCGTCATCACACCTCAGCGTTGAATGACGTTCCGGATTTACCTGGAACATCCGCCTACATGCTTAAACCGGGACAACCGTCGCCCGGCTAACATAGCCTTCTCCGTCCCCCCTTCGCAGTAACACCGAGTACAGGAATATTAACCTGTTTCCCATCGACTACGCCTTTCGGCCTCGCCTTAGGGGTCGACTCACCCTGCCCCGATTAACGTTGGACAGGAACCCTTGGTCTTCCGGCGAGCGGGCTTTTCACCCGCTTTATCGTTACTTATGTCAGCATTCGCACTTCTGATACCTCCAGCAGCCCTCACAGGCCACCTTCAACGGCTTACAGAACGCTCCCCTACCCAACAACACATAGTGTCGCTGCCGCAGCTTCGGTGCATGGTTTAGCCCCGTTACATCTTCCGCGCAGGCCGACTCGACCAGTGAGCTATTACGCTTTCTTTAAATGATGGCTGCTTCTAAGCCAACATCCTGGCTGTCTGTGCCTTCCCACATCGTTTCCCACTTAACCATGACTTTGGGACCTTAGCTGGCGGTCTGGGTTGTTTCCCTCTTCACGACGGACGTTAGCACCCGCCGTGTGTCTCCCGTGATAACATTCTTCGGTATTCGTAGTTTGCATCGGGTTGGTAAGTCGGGATGACCCCCTAGCCGAAACAGTGCTCTACCCCCGAAGATGAGTTCACGAGGCGCTACCTAAATAGCTTTCGGGGAGAACCAGCTATCTCCCGGTTTGATTGGCCTTTCACCCCCAGCCACAAGTCATCCGCTAATTTTTCAACATTAGTCGGTTCGGTCCTCCAGTTAGTGTTACCCAACCTTCAACCTGCCCATGGCTAGATCACCGGGTTTCGGGTCTATACCCTGCAACTTAACGCCCAGTTAAGACTCGGTTTCCCTGCGGCTCCCCTATACGGTTAACCTTGCTACAGAATATAAGTCGCTGACCCATTATACAAAAGGTACGCAGTCACCCAACAAGTGGGCTCCTACTGCTTGTACGTACACGGTTTCAGGTTCTGTTTCACTCCCCTCGCCGGGGTTCTTTTCGCCTTTCCCTCACGGTACTGGTTCACTATCGGTCAGTCAGGAGTATTTAGCCTTGGAGGATGGTCCCCCCATATTCAGACAGGATACCACGTGTCCCGCCCTACTCTTCGAGTTCACAGCCTGTGTGTTTTTGTGTACGGGAGTATCACCCTGTACCCTGCGACTTTCCAGACGCTTCCACTAACACACAAACTGATTCAGACTCTGGGCTCCTCCCCGTTCGCTCGCCGCTACTGGGGGAATCTCGGTTGATTTCTTTTCCTCGGGGTACTTAGATGTTTCAGTTCCCCCGGTTCGCTTCGTTAAGCTATGTATTCACTTAACGATAGTGTGTCGAAACACACTGGGTTTCCCCATTCGGAAATCGTCGGTTATAACGGTTCATATCACCTTACCGACGCTTATCGCAGATTAGCACGTCCTTCATCGCCTCTGACTGCCAGGGCATCCACCGTGTACGCTTAGTCGCTTAACCTCACAACCCGAAGATGTTTCACTTCATGATTGCGAAAATTTGAGAGACTCGAACACACCGTCATGCTGTTCTTATTACGGAGAACAGACGCAGCGTGTCGTTTCAATTTTCAGCTTGATCCAGATTTTTAAAGAGCAAAACTTCGCAGTGCACCTTTTCAGGTACACTCTGAAGTTTTCTTGTTTTTTGCAGTAAAAGGATGGTGGAGCTATGCGGGATCGAACCGCAGACCTCCTGCGTGCAAGGCAGGCGCTCTCCCAGCTGAGCTATAACCCCATCGTAAAAACTTATCTCTGTACCGATAATTTGTCCTGAGACAAGGCGTGGAATGACGAAGCATACTGACGTATGCGAGTCGTTTCACAACACAGTATCAGGGCAAATTTGGTAGGCCTGAGTGGACTTGAACCACCGACCTCACCCTTATCAGGGGTGCGCTCTAACCACCTGAGCTACAAGCCTGCAGAGATTTTTTACTGCTAATTTTTCATCAGACAATCTGTGTGGACACTACAAAGGCAGGTTCTTTAAGGTAAGGAGGTGATCCAACCGCAGGTTCCCCTACGGTTACCTTGTTACGACTTCACCCCAGTCATGAATCACAAAGTGGTAAGCGCCCTCCCGAAGGTTAAGCTACCTACTTCTTTTGCAACCCACTCCCATGGTGTGACGGGCGGTGTGTACAAGGCCCGGGAACGTATTCACCGTGGCATTCTGATCCACGATTACTAGCGATTCCGACTTCACGGAGTCGAGTTGCAGACTCCGATCCGGACTACGACATACTTTATGAGGTCCGCTTGCTCTCGCGAGGTCGCTTCTCTTTGTATATGCCATTGTAGCACGTGTGTAGCCCTACTCGTAAGGGCCATGATGACTTGACGTCATCCCCACCTTCCTCCAGTTTATCACTGGCAGTCTCCTTTGAGTTCCCGGCCGGACCGCTGGCAACAAAGGATAAGGGTTGCGCTCGTTGCGGGACTTAACCCAACATTTCACAACACGAGCTGACGACAGCCATGCAGCACCTGTCTCAGAGTTCCCGAAGGCACCAAAGCATCTCTGCTAAGTTCTCTGGATGTCAAGAGTAGGTAAGGTTCTTCGCGTTGCATCGAATTAAACCACATGCTCCACCGCTTGTGCGGGCCCCCGTCAATTCATTTGAGTTTTAACCTTGCGGCCGTACTCCCCAGGCGGTCGACTTAACGCGTTAGCTCCGGAAGCCACTCCTCAAGGGAACAACCTCCAAGTCGACATCGTTTACAGCGTGGACTACCAGGGTATCTAATCCTGTTTGCTCCCCACGCTTTCGCACCTGAGCGTCAGTCTTTGTCCAGGGGGCCGCCTTCGCCACCGGTATTCCTCCAGATCTCTACGCATTTCACCGCTACACCTGGAATTCTACCCCCCTCTACAAGACTCTAGCCTGCCAGTTTCGAATGCAGTTCCCAGGTTGAGCCCGGGGATTTCACATCCGACTTGACAGACCGCCTGCGTGCGCTTTACGCCCAGTAATTCCGATTAACGCTTGCACCCTCCGTATTACCGCGGCTGCTGGCACGGAGTTAGCCGGTGCTTCTTCTGCGAGTAACGTCAATCACTGCGGTTATTAACCACAATGCCTTCCTCCTCGCTGAAAGTACTTTACAACCCGAAGGCCTTCTTCATACACGCGGCATGGCTGCATCAGGCTTGCGCCCATTGTGCAATATTCCCCACTGCTGCCTCCCGTAGGAGTCTGGACCGTGTCTCAGTTCCAGTGTGGCTGGTCATCCTCTCAGACCAGCTAGGGATCGTCGCCTTGGTGAGCCGTTACCTCACCAACAAGCTAATCCCATCTGGGCACATCTGATGGCATGAGGCCCGAAGGTCCCCCACTTTGGTCTTGCGACGTTATGCGGTATTAGCTACCGTTTCCAGTAGTTATCCCCCTCCATCAGGCAGTTTCCCAGACATTACTCACCCGTCCGCCGCTCGTCACCCGAGAGCAAGCTCTCTGTGCTACCGCTCGACTTGCATGTGTTAGGCCTGCCGCCAGCGTTCAATCTGAGCCATGATCAAACTCTTCAATTTAAGTTTGATGCTCGTGAATTAAACTTCGTAATGAATTACGTGTTCACTCAGAGACTTGGTATTCATTTATTGTCCGAAGACATTAAGAATCCATGTCACTTTGAGTGCCCACACAGATTGTCTGATAAATTGTTAAAGAGCAGTGCAACGCGGCTTTCGCTCACCGTTGCGAGGTGGCGTATAATACGCTTTCCTCTTTCAGAGTCAACCTTATTTTCAGGTTTTTCTCTTCAACCGACCCGGCTGTTTGTGTGAAGTGATTCACATCTGCCGTGTCAGTGGGAGCGCATTATAGGGAGTTCTTCGGCGGTGACAAGCGGAAAAATACAATTTTATTTCAACCGCTCAACTTTTATACGTAACGTTTACTTTTGCTGCTTTTTGATGGCATCAGGCAGGTCCGCCAGGCTATTAAGCACCCAATCCGCGGCATTTTCCGCTTCCGGAGTGACTGGCTTGCCAGTACGAACTAATACTTTTGTCCCAATATCTGCAGCCAAAGCCGCCTGCATATCTTCTACTTTATCGCCTACCATATATGAAGCAGCCATATCTATATGCAGATAGTCGCGCGCCGAGATAAGCATTCCAGGATGCGGCTTGCGGCAGTCACAGGTCTGACGAAATTCTTCTACAGTACCCTGCGGGTGATGCGGACAATAATAGATACCATCCAGATCAACGCCACGGTCAGCCAACGACCAGTCCATCCACTCAGTCAGCGTTTCAAACTGATCTTCAGTAAATTTACCGCGGGCAATGCCGGACTGATTGGTCACCACCACCAGCGCATAACCCATCTCCTTTAATTGACGCATTGCGTCAATGACGCCATCAATAAATTCAAAGTTGTCGATTTCGTGCACGTATCCGTGATCAACATTAATTGTGCCATCACGGTCAAGAAAAATTGCGGGTACTGACTTTGCCACCGGTTTGCTCCTGATAAAGGCTAGTCTGATTAGTATCGCATGTTTCCAGACGCAAGAAAGTGCTCATTATACAGAGTCAGATTGATTTAGACGTCTGGATGCCTTAACATCCATTTCATTGACAGGCATCGCCTGGACACGGCAGAAGAAAATGCCACGGCAAACGGCTAAACGATAATAAATAACTGATGATTAAACTTTCGAATATCACCAAAGTGTTCCAACAAGGGAACCGCAGCATACAGGCGCTGAACGATGTCAGCCTGCATGTGCCTGCTGGTCAGATTTATGGCGTCATCGGCGCTTCTGGCGCGGGTAAAAGTACCTTGATCCGCTGTGTTAACTTGCTTGAACGCCCTACTGAAGGCAGCGTGCAAGTTGATGGCCAGGAGCTAACGGCGCTTTCCGAAAAAGAGCTGACCCGCGCTCGCCGTCAGATTGGCATGATCTTCCAGCACTTTAACCTGCTTGCCTCACGTACCGTGTTCGGCAACGTTGCCCTGCCTCTGGAGCTCGACAATACGCCTAAAGATGAAATTAAGCGCCGGGTTACCGAGCTGCTTGCTCTCGTTGGGCTGGAAGACAAACACGATAGCTACCCGGCGAACCTCTCAGGCGGGCAAAAGCAGCGCGTCGCCATTGCGCGCGCGTTGGCCAGCAACCCGAAGGTTCTGCTCTGCGATGAAGCCACCAGTGCCCTGGATCCAGCGACCACTCGTTCGATTCTGGAATTGCTGAAAGATATCAATCGTCGCCTGGGCCTGACGATTCTGCTTATCACTCATGAAATGGATGTGGTCAAACGCATCTGTGACTGCGTTGCTGTTATCAGCAACGGTCAGCTGATTGAACAGGATACGGTGAGCGAAGTCTTCTCTCATCCCAAAACGCCGCTGGCGCAGCAGTTTATTCAGTCAACGCTGCATCTGGATATCCCGGATGATTATCAGGCTCGCCTGAAACCTGAGGCTCTTCCTGATAGCGTACCGATGCTGCGCATGGAGTTCACTGGTCATTCCGTTGATGCCCCGCTTCTCTCTGAAACCGCTCGTCGCTTTAATGTGAACAACAACATTATTAGCGCGCAGATGGATTACGCTGGCGGTGTGAAGTTCGGCATTATGCTGACCGAAATGCACGGCACACAGGAAGATACCCAGGCCGCAATAGCCTGGCTGCAGGAACATCATGTAAAAGTAGAGGTACTGGGATATGTCTGAACCAATGATCTGGCTGCTGGTTCGCGGCGTATGGGAAACGCTGGCCATGACGTTTGTCTCCGGCTTCTTCGGTTTTGTTCTCGGCTTACCGGTCGGCGTACTGCTGTATGTCACCCGTCCAGGGCAAATTGCGGCTAACGCGAAGCTGTACCGTACGCTGTCTGCGGTGGTTAACATCTTCCGCTCAATTCCTTTTATCATCTTGCTGGTATGGATGATTCCATTCACTCGTATTATTGTCGGGACGTCGATTGGTCTGCAGGCAGCAATCGTCCCGTTGACAGTTGGTGCCGCACCCTTTATCGCTCGTATGGTGGAAAACGCCCTATTGGAGATTCCGACCGGTCTTATCGAAGCATCACGCGCTATGGGCGCAACGCCGATGCAGATCGTGCGTAAAGTCCTGCTGCCGGAAGCGCTGCCGGGTCTGGTGAATGCGGCAACGATCACGCTAATTACCCTGGTTGGCTATTCCGCGATGGGCGGTGCTGTGGGTGCCGGTGGCCTGGGGCAGATTGGCTACCAGTATGGCTATATCGGCTACAATGCAACCGTGATGAATACCGTACTGGTATTACTGGTTATTCTGGTTTATTTAATTCAATTCTCTGGCGATCGTATCGTCCGGGCTGTGACTCACAAATAACATTACACACAATACAGAATCTTACAGGAAGGAAATAACATGGCCTTTAATTTCAAAACCTTTGCGGCTGTCGGTGCGTTAATCGGTTCTCTGGCTCTGGTGGGTTGCGGTCAGGATGAAAAAGATCCAAATCATATTAAAGTCGGCGTTATCGTCGGTGCGGAACAGCAGGTTGCTGAAGTCGCGCAGAAAGTAGCAAAAGAAAAATACGGCCTTGATGTTGAGCTGGTAACCTTCAACGACTACGTTCTGCCGAACGAAGCGCTGAGCAAAGGCGATATCGATGTTAACGCCTTCCAGCATAAACCTTATCTTGATCAGCAGATTAAAGACCGTGGCTACAAACTGGTTTCCGTGGGTAACTCTTTCGTCTACCCCATTGCCGGTTATTCGAAAAAAATCAAATCACTGGACGAGTTGCAACCGGGTTCTCAGGTCGCAATCCCTAACGATCCGACAAACCTTGGTCGCTCACTGCTGCTGTTGCAGCAAGTTGGTCTGATCAAACTGAAAGAAGGTGTGGGTCTGCTGCCAACCTCTCTGGATGTTATTGAAAACCCGAAAAACCTGAAAATTGTTGAGTTGGAAGCACCACAGCTTCCACGTTCTCTGGATGATGCACAGATCGCCCTGGCGGTTATCAATACCACCTACGCCAGCCAGATTGGTCTGACGCCAGCAAAAGACGGTATTTTTGTGGAAGGTAAAGATTCTCCATACGTGAACCTGATTGTTGCTCGTGAAGACAACAAAGATGCGGAAAATGTTAAGAAATTTGTTCAAGCCTACCAAAGTGACGAAGTTTACGAAGCGGCTAACAAAATCTTTAACGGCGGCGCAGTGAAAGGCTGGTAATCTTTTTTCAGCGTAATATCATGCAGGGCGGGCTTTATGCCCGCCTTGTCATTTATGCAAGCACCTGATTCAATAGCGCCCTGTTTTATTATTTACTGAGGAAATACTATGCGTGCTTTACCGGTCTGTTTGTTAGCACTCATGTTAAGCGGCTGTTCGATGTTAAGCAGATCTCCTGTTGGCCCTGCACAAAGTATGGTAAGTCCGCCAGCCAAATCAGAACCGACAAAGCCGAAAGCGACGCGTCCGGCTCCGGTAAGAATCTATACTGATGCCGCAGAATTGGTGGGTAAACCTTTCCGCGAACTGGACGAAGTTACCGGTGAATCATGTCAGGCATCGAATCAAGACTCTCCGCCAAATATCCCGACAGCCCGTAAACGTATGCAGGTTAACGCTGCAAAAATGCAAGCGAATGCCGTTTTGCTGCATCGTTGTGAAGTCACCAGCGGTACGCCAGGCTGCTACCGTCAGGCTGTTTGCTTTGGCTCGGCTCTTAACGTTTCGGCGCAATGAGTGCCTTTCAGTTTGCACAGATAGGCGTGATTCGCTCGCCATATAAAGAAAAGTTTGCCGTCCCCCGCCAGCCTGGATTAGTCAAAAATGGTGGCGGCGAATTACACCTCTTGCCTCCTTACAACCAGGCCGATGCCGTACGCGGCCTGGAGGATTTCAGTCATCTCTGGGTGCTGTTTGTTTTTCATCAGACGATGGAAGGCGGCTGGCGCCCAACCGTCCGCCCGCCTCGCCTCGGAGGAAATGCGCGGATGGGCGTATTCGCCACCCGTTCAACCTTTCGCCCTAACCCAATAGGCATGTCGCTGGTTGAGCTAAAAAGTATTCGCTGTCAGAAAGAGCAGGTTATTCTTGAGCTAGGGAGCCTGGATCTGGTAGATGGAACTCCAGTGGTCGACATAAAACCTTACCTGCCGTTTGCAGAGGCATTGCCAGACGCCAGCGCCAGCTATGCTCAGCAGGCTCCGCTGGCGGAAATGGCGGTCTGCTTCACGCCAGAAACAGAAGCTCAGCTTTTGACGCTGGAAAAACGCTACCCACGGCTGAAGATGTTTATCACCGAAGTACTAGCGCAAGATCCGCGACCGGCTTATCGCAAGGAAGAAGAAGCAGGAAAAACATATGCCGTCTGGCTGCTTGATTTTAACGTGCGCTGGCGGGTGATTTCGTCCGGTTTTGAAGTCTTTTCTCTCGAACCACGCTAATTTTATTTTCCTCTCTTTTGGCATCTTTGCCACACTGGTAAACTAAACCACTTTTTTTGTGTCAGGCTGGCTTTCGGCCTGTACCGATCGCCCAAATGGAACCGTAACAACATGCGTACTAGCCAATATCTGCTCTCCACTCTGAAGGAGACACCTGCCGACGCCGAAGTCATCAGCCATCAGCTGATGCTGCGCGCCGGGATGATCCGCAAGCTGGCCTCTGGGTTGTATACCTGGTTACCGACCGGCGTGCGCGTCCTGAAAAAAGTCGAAAACATCGTGCGTGAAGAGATGAACAACGCCGGTGCGATCGAGGTGTTAATGCCGGTCGTTCAGCCATCTGAACTGTGGCAAGAGAGCGGACGTTGGGAGCAGTACGGCCCGGAACTGCTGCGCATTGCTGATCGAGGCGATCGTCCTTTCGTACTCGGTCCGACTCATGAAGAAGTCATCACCGATCTGATTCGCAACGAGCTGAACTCCTATAAGCAGTTGCCGCTGAATTTCTTCCAGATTCAAACAAAGTTCCGTGATGAAGTCCGTCCTCGCTTTGGCGTCATGCGCTCACGCGAATTCCTGATGAAAGATGCCTACTCTTTCCATACTTCTCAGGAATCTCTGCAAGAGACCTATGACAAGATGTACGAGGCCTACAGCAAAATCTTCACCCGTATGGATCTGGATTTCCGTGCGGTGCAGGCTGATACCGGCTCTATCGGCGGCAGCGCTTCCCATGAATTCCAGGTACTGGCGCTGAGCGGCGAAGATGATGTGATCTTCTCTGATTCTTCCGATTACGCGGCCAACATTGAGTTCGCCGAAGCTGTTGCGCCGAAAGAACCACGCGCTGATGCAACCCAAGAAATGACGCTGGTCGATACGCCGAATGCGAAAACCATCGCCGAACTGGTTGAGCAGTTCAATCTGCCAATCGAGAAAACCGTGAAAACCCTGCTGGTGAAAGCGGTAGAAGACAGCGCATATCCTCTGGTTGCCCTGCTGGTTCGCGGCGACCACGAGCTGAACGAAGTCAAAGCCGAGAAGCTGCCGCAGGTTGCCAGCCCGTTAACCTTCGCCACCGAAGAAGAAATCCGCGCCGTTGTGAAAGCAGGTCCAGGTTCTCTTGGGCCAGTCAACATGCCGATTCCCGTGGTTATTGACCGCACCGTTGCGGCAATGAGCGATTTTGCCGCTGGCGCGAACGTGGATGGTAAGCACTACTTCGGTATTAACTGGGATCGCGACGTAGCGACTCCAGAAGTAGCTGACATTCGTAACGTTGTTGCCGGTGACCCTAGCCCAGACGGTCAGGGGACACTGTTGATTAAACGCGGTATTGAAGTGGGTCATATCTTCCAGTTAGGCACCAAGTACTCAGAAGCGATGAAAGCCTCCGTACAGGGCGAAGATGGTCGCAACCAGATTCTGACCATGGGTTGCTACGGTATCGGGGTGACTCGTGTGGTGGCTGCGGCCATTGAGCAGAACTTTGACGATCGCGGGATTTTGTGGCCGGAAGCTATTGCACCGTTCCAGGTTGCTATTCTGCCAATGAACATGCACAAATCCTATCGTGTGCAGGAGCTGGCCGAGAAGCTGTACGCTGAGCTGACCGCTCAAGGTATCGAAGTACTGATGGACGACCGCAAAGAGCGTCCGGGCGTGATGTTTGCCGATATGGAGCTAATTGGTATCCCACACACCATTGTGCTGGGCGATCGCAACCTCGACAACGACGATATTGAGTATAAACACCGTCGTCACGGAGAGAAACAGTTGATCAAGACCGGCGATATCGTAGATTACCTGGTCGCACAAATTAAAGGTTAATACCAAAAAGAGGCTCTGATTTTTCAGAGCCTCTTTTTTACAAGGATTGTAATCATGGCTAACCGAGCTGCAAGTTACGGCTTACTTTTTCTCATATCTGTATTGCTTTGCGCCTGTACGATGGACCTCAGCCAGCCTGATCCTTCAGAATCGACTATTAACAAGCAATCAAAACAATGGGCAATCAAACTTCAACGTCAGGGCTCAATTACAGATAAAGCACTGCTTGAGATTAGCGAAAAAGATCTGCGCCCCGGAGACTTGCTTTTCTCTTCCAGTATTGGCGTCACATCGCTGGGGATCCGTGCTTTCAGCACATCTTCCGTTAGCCACGTCGCCATCTACCTCGGGGATAGCCAGGTTGCAGAAGCCACAGGCGCTGGAGTACAGATTGTATCCCTTAAGCAAGCAATGCAGCACAGCGATAAACTATTTGCCCTAAGAGCACCAGACCTCACACCTCAACAGGCCGCAGAAATTAAAAACTTCGCTTATAAAAATAAAAACAGCGGCTATAACTATCGCGGCATTATCGAATTCATCCCTTTTATGATGACAAAGCAGATGTGTTCTCTGAATCCTTTCTCCAGAGATTTTCGCCAGCAGTGCGTTAACGGTCTGGCCAAAGCTCAGCTAAGCGACATTGCTCCCGAAGATAAGAAAACCTGGTTTTGTTCTGAGTTTGTCAGCGATGCCTTCGCTAAAGCCGGGCATCCGCTGACAATGGCGCAGCCGGGCTGGATTAGCCCCTCAGACCTGCTGCATATGCGCGAAGGCGACGTTTCCACCTTTAAGCCCGAAACACAATTACTGTACGCCGGGCATCTAAAGCTGGGGGTTTATATTAAAACAAGCCGCCTCGTAGGGCTGAATTAATCAACGAGTATTGCAATCTTTGTTTTGATAAAACGACCCTGCAGAATCCGTCGCCAGAACTTTAACCGGCTCTCCCGTATCAGGGTTAGCTTCGAGGGTAAAATGCCCTTCTACCACCAGCAATACTGGACGTGTATCTGTACCACGCGCAGCAGCATAGCCACGCTCGAGCTGAGCGTTGTTAGCCACAGCCACTCGCTTACCGGTCGCACAATCGGTAAATGTCGCCGCATCCGCCATATAGAAGTACATTCCACGCATCGCCATCGGTGTTATCGGCAGGCTGGCTTTGACCGACTCAAGCGTATAATTCAGCGTCGACTCAATGGGATTACCGTCACGATCGAGCATTTCTAGCTTGTCGCCTTTTGCACGATAATAAGACTTCTCGCCCTTACTATCAGTCAGCACCAGTTTATCGGCAGTGCGCGCCCAGATACCGTAGGAAGCAAAAGAGGAAGGCTCGCGGCTAACCCCCTGATAGCGTTCATTCATGACCCAGGTACCATCTTTCTCCAGAAAGAGCGTGGTTTCGATACCTTCACAATCGGCACAAGGCAATACGCCACGCCAGCTCTGCTGCATCGGTTTGAGCTCTTCCATCGGTGTAGGTTGTAACGTTTCAACTTCCGAACGATGATTACAGCCAAACAGCGCAAAAAGCGAACAAGCCGCCACGACTGAAAATACGATTTTCTTCACTGTAAATTCCTTATAATCCATTCCACCCGTTCGTCACGCCTTAAGGACGAACTTTCCCACGCAGCGCTTTGACTGAGGATTTTTGCGCCTTAGAGGCAAGTCGACGCTCTTTGGATGCCCGAGTCGGTCGCGTCTCCCGGCGACTTTTTTGCACTGCGGTTAATTCTTGTATTAGGGCAACCAGGCGAGCAATCGCCGCTTCGCGATTCATTTCCTGGCTGCGATATTCCTGAGCCTTAATGATAACCACACCGTCAGCAGAAATTAAGTGGTGGCTGGCAGCAAGCAGACGTTCCTTATAATACTCAGGCAGGCTTGATGCCTTAATATCAAAGCGCAAATGAATAGCCGTTGATGCCTTATTCACGTGCTGACCGCCCGCACCCTGCGCACGTATACCGGAAAGAGAGATCTCTTCATCCGCAATCGCCACGCTGCGGCTAATGGTAATCATGCGGGTGTTTGCCAGGCCGTTAAGTTAATTTCCAGATTATTCTTAGCGTCGGATAACCAGATACTGCCATCCTGGATAGTCGCCTGCAGTATCATCGTACGATCGGCAAATGCACTGAGCTGCGCCAGTTGAGTATCATCCAAATACCAGACCGTCAGCTTCGAAAACTGTGCCAGTTTACTCTTATTCTGCTGCCACCAAATTTCAGCCGCCCGACTATTATAGGCAAACAGCGCAACCTCTTGTGCCCGTGAGCAAGCTTTTTTAATCCGCCGATCGTCAGGCAGCCCCAGTTCAATCCATAAATCAACGCCCAGATGATCGTTAAGCAGCCAGAGCTCCGCTTCATCATCGGAAGACAAACCGCGGGTAAACTGCAGACGCTCGTTGGCATATTTGATCCACGCCAGCAGTCGCAGCATCATGCGCTCCTGGGTTTCAGACGGATGCTGAGCTAACGTCAGACTGGCATCCAGAAACTGGTTACGGTCCAGGTCAGCCACGTTCACCGTCGCTTTATAAATCGTCGCTTTCAGCGCCATGAATAAACTCCTGATAAAAATGGCGTACATTGTAGCTAAACTCACGACAAAAGGCTGTCAGCAATCAAAGGATCCCGTTTCATCCTGCTGATATTGCTTAAATGACTATGGTATAGTCACCTTGCTAAACAGAGTTTATCTTCGTAGGCTTAAACTTACATCCCACGGTTGAGTCAGGATGCTGACAGGAGGGCATGTGGACAAATATTGTGAGTTAATACGCAAGCGGTATGCGGAAATAGCCAGCGGGGATCTGGGGTATATTTCGGACGCGCTCGGTTGCGTGTTGAAAACATTGAATGAGATTGCGGCGGATCAGGCCCTTTCTGAGTCAGTCAGGGAAAAGGCCGCTTATGCGGCAGCAAACTTACTGGTGAGCGATTATGTCAATGAATGATACTTATCAACCCATCAATTGCGATGATTATGACAACCTCGAACTTGCCTGCCAGCACCATTTAGTTCTGGCGCTGGCGCTCAAAGATGGCGAACAGCTGCAAGGGAAGGCCAACGATCTGATCTCGCGCAAAAACATCGAGTATCTGGTAGTAGAACTCGCCGGCGACGTCCGCGAGCTACGCCTGGATAAAATCGCCAGTTTCAGCCACCCGGAAATCGGTACCGTCGTGGTCAGTGAGTCCTGAATCAAAACGGGTGGCCCTGGTCACCCGTTTTCCTCCACACCATCTGTACGCCTTTACCTTGCTCTACTCGCCCCTCTTGCGTGACAAACAGGTCATCGGCGGCAGCAATCAGCGTTTCGCCATAAAACAGTAACGGCGTAGTATCACGACGCCAGGGGGCTACGCCCAGTTCCTGCCATATCTTCTTCAGCTTGCGGCCACCGTGGCGGCCCACGATATGTAGATTACCGCTGGCACGAAAGCGTATTGTCACCGTATCTCCCTGATTCGGCTCACGTAACGCCCCACCAGGTTGTAACGCCAGCTCACCAAGATCAGCGGGTAACAACAGCGGTTCTGAAATATCGGGCCAGCTCAGCACGGCTTCTGTCTGACCCGGAATATACTTAACCCAATGCAGCCGCTGCTGATAACGACGAACGGTAAAATCGCCAAGACGTAGGCAAGGAAATGCATCTTCTCGCGCCTGTGCGACTTCACGCCAGATGCGCTCCGGTACATCGCGAGAAGGCATTAGCGCATTGTGCGCACCGAGCCAACGCCGCAGCAGCGCAGCCCGACGCGGCGCGCTCAGCGTAGTTAACGGCTCGACCGCCAGAGAACCGTCCTCCGCCATCAGCGTGGCGAGCTCCGCTGCCAGCATTTCGTCAAGCAGTTGTTCCTGCTCGCCGCACAGGCTGGCGCTACGGGCTACGGCCTCAGCAAAATGCGGCCATCGTGCGCTGAGTAACGGAACGATACGTAGGCGGAGAAAATTACGGTCGTAAGCATCATCCTGGTTACTTTCATCTTCAATCCAGGTGAGCTGATGAGTCATTGCCCACTGATATAGCGACTCGCGACGTTCATTGAGCAGCGGGCGCAATAGTTTCGTTCCGGCAAAGTTAGATTTACCCGACATCGCCGATAATCCGGTCGGTCCACTCCCCCGCTTAAGCGCCAGCAGGAAGGTTTCACACTGATCATCAAGATGTTGTGCGGTAACGAGTGCTTCTCCAGGCAAAAGCGCCATACGGAATGCCTGATAGCGAGCTTGCCGCGCGTGAGCCTCAATCCCCAGCCCCTCATCGCCGAGCACCACTCGTTCGACCAAAAGCGGCACCTGCCACTGCTGACAAACTTGCTGGCAGTGCGCCACCCAGCCATCGGCATTGGCGCTTAGCCCGTGGTGAATATGAATCGCCCGCAGTTGAATGGTTGGATCTTGTTCACGCCAACGGACCAGGCGGTGCAAAAGAACGGTCGAATCCAGCCCGCCGCTGAAGGCCAGCAAAAACTGGCGGTACGGTTGGAGCGTTTGCGCAAGATCTGAGATCATCATCATGTGAGTACTGACTGAGGAAAGCGTGTCCGGCACGTTACCCGGCAGGACACCTTCTGACAAGAATTACTGTTGATAGATTTCCAGCGGCAAGCCATCGGGATCATTGAAAAAGGTGAAGCGCTTATCGGTGAACGGATCGATACGTACGCCTTCACAAGCGACACCGTGCGCCTCAAGATGGGCAACGGCGGCATCAATGTCATCAACGCTAAACGCCAGATGACGTAATCCGCAGGCTTCAGGACGGCTTGGGCGCGAAGGAGGAAACGGGAAAGAAAACAGTTCAATGACATATTCGCCATTTAACGCCAGATCGCCCTTCCACGAATCGCGCTCTTCACGGTAAAACTCCCCCTGGAGAGTAAATCCCAAAATGTCGCAGTAGAAAGCTTTACTCTTCGCATAATCCGTCGCAATGATGGCGATATGGTGAACCCGTTTTAAACCCAGCATCGTAAAACCCCTCCTGTTGAAGCCTGCAAAGTTACTCGCGCCACCCGTAATCGCGCAAGCACTTAGTCATTTTTTAAGACTCGAACCCAATACACGCCGTCTTCATCACGTTTCGCCCCGTGGATGTCGGTTTCAAAACCCGGATAATGGCGCCCAATAGAACACAGCATTAACAGGAAATCGAGTACCGCCCGGCTCTCTTCGGTAATCATTTCCCCAGGCATCAGCAGCGGAACTCCCGGTGGATACGGCAGGATCATATTGGCTGAAATGCGTCCGACCAGATTCTCCAGCTCAATGGTCTCCACTTCACCTTTAATTTGCCGCTGCCAGGCTCGGTAAGGTGTCATTTTCATCTCAGGCAGAACATCAAAGGCACGCAGCATCAGTTGAGAAAGCTGGTGCTGGCGAATCAAGCGATGAATACCCTGAGCCAGTTCCTGAATGCGCATGTTGCGATAAAAATCCGGATCCTCAGCATAGAGATCCGGCAACATATTCTTCACTCGCAGATTCAGATCGTAAGAGCGCTTAAATTCCGTCAACCCACGCAGCAGTCCCATTGCGCGGGTTTTATCAATGCCGATACTGAAGAGAAACAACAGGTTATACGGCCCGGTTTTTTCAACCACCACACCGCGCTCATCGAGGAATTTCGCCACCAGCGAGGCTGGGATACCCTCATTATCCATGTTACCTTGCTCATCCATTCCGGGCGTCAGAATGGTCACTTTCACCGGGTCGAGGAACATATGGTCATCATCGGCATCCTGAAAGCCGTGCCACTGTTCACCCGGTGCGACTGGCCAGCACTGCGCTTCCCCCACCTCTTCCGGCTGCCAGATATCAAAGAACCAACCGTCAGACTCTTCACGTAGCCGCTGCACCTCTTTGCGAAAATCAAGCGCCCGTTCAATTGAACGCTGAATAAGGCGCCTGCCGGAGTTACCACGTAGCATCGCCGCAGCCGTTTCGATGGAGGCGACAATCGGGTAGCTCGGCGAGGTCGAGGTATGCATCATAAAAGCTTCATTAAAGGTATCTTCGTCGTAGCTGCCTTTAATATGGATAAGCGAAGCCTGCGACAGCGCCGCCAGCATTTTATGCGTCGACTGCGTTTCAAAGATAACTTTCCCGGCAATGCGATCGCCGCTCATGCCGCTTTTTCCCTGATAGATCGAGTGAAAATGGGTGTAGGGTACCCAGGCAGAGTCAAAGTGAATAGACGGCACGTCGAGGGTTTCTTTAATCCAGGTGGTGTTGTACAACAGTCCGTCATAGGTGGAGTTGGTGATCACCGCATGTACAGGCCATCCAGCACCACCCGCAGCATTTACCTTTTGCTGTATCACATCGCGGGTAAACTCGCGCTTCGGAATACCGCCGAGGATCCCCAGCGCATTGCGCGTCGGTTTTAACCATAACGGCACAACGTCACTCATCATCAGTAAATGCGCCAGCGATTTATGGCAGTTGCGATCGATAAGCAGGGTACTTCCCGCCGGAGCGGAATACATGCCGACAATTTTGTTCGACGTTGAAGTCCCGTTGGTCACCATATAGCTTTGTTCCGCGCCGAAAGCACGCGCAATATACTCTTCAGCCTCCAGATGTGGGCCGCTATGGTCGAGCAGCGACCCCAACTCCGTCACCGAAATAGAAACATCGGCCTTTAAGGTATTACCGCCGAAGAAATCATAAAACAAGCAACCTACCGGGCTTTTTTGATAGGCAGAGCCGCCCATATGCCCAGGGGTGCAGAAGGTATATTTTCCCTCTTGCACATAGTTGAATAATGCTTTAGTGAACGGTGGCGTGATGTTGTCGAGGTATTCGCGGGTGTACTGGCCAATTCGGGTCGCGATCTCTTCCGCCAGCCCAAGCGCATATTCGAAAAACCACAGCGTCATACGTAAATCCTGACCGCTGACATCCATCGTCGAATGCGCGTTGATAAAGGCGTATAGCGGCAGGTATTCATTCAGCTGGTTAATCTCGCTGCACAAATCAACGTTGTACTCATCCCAGTCAAAGATAACCCCACAGATCCGCGGATTATGTTCGATAAACTGCAACAGGTCGGCGCTGTTTTGCGGCCAGATGGTCTGGAAGCCTTGCCGTTGCAGGGCGGCTTCCAGTTCTTTGATCGGTTCGTCTTTGTGATAGACGCCATGGGGGCCCATGATGGCGATGATATTCACGCTTTCCTCCTGGAATTTACCTGAGGGAAGCATCATAACAATCACGCCAGTGCTTAGCACTGGCGGATTTATCTATATTACAACGCTTTCCAGGCATCACCCCAGGCAATACCAGCACCAGGTTCATAGTAAGTCGGCGCAACGTTACACCATGCACCTTCCGGTAGCGGTTTACACTGATACAGTGCGCCGTGGCTATTAACGATATCGCCCGCTTTCCAGGTCTGAGTACTGCTCCAGGAAGGATAGCTGATGGTGCCGCTATCTTTGCCATCTGTAGCTTCATCTGCAGCAGCCGCTTTGGCCTTCACGTTCAGCGTGTAAGTCGTCGTGCTGGACAGCAAGCCATCACTTACCGTCAGGCTGACAACGTACTGCGCATCCTGATCTTTCTCCGGAGCGGTAAAAGTGACAACAGCTTTATCCTGACCGCTAATAGTTTGACCATCCTGAGACATCCAGGTGTAGCTCAGCTTGTCGCCATTAGCATCGGTAGAGCCTTCAGCACTCAGAGAAACCTGGGCACCGGCTTCGATAGCGCCGATCGGGCCAGAGATACGGGCAACTGGCGCAACATTAGTCTCCTGCGCCGGCGTGGTATCTTCGGGCGTAACCGGAGTGGTATCAGTTGTCGAGTCTTCAGCCTGACCGTTGTCGTCTACGATGTTGACGTTGAAGTGGCCCTGGACGCATTTCGCATAGTCACCCGCTTTAAAGGCAGTATATGGCGTCTGATAGCCTACCAGTTGGCAAGCATTCGTTTTGCCATCAGAGGTCTCTGCGCTCCATCCCCAATCTTCTTCCCAGTAGATTGGCAGTGCGCCCGCGCCGCCTTCATCAAACTGCTTCATGTTTTTACAGCCGAGAACTTCGTCATCGGCAATCGGTACTTTCAGATAGTTAGCAAACTCTTTGTAGTAAGCGATACGGTTAAGAGACTGGGCGTTCTCTTCCGCGCCACCGCACTCTACGCCGCCGTTGATAATTTGAATGCTCACGCCAAAGCCCGTGACCAGACCGTTTGCTTTATCATGATCGTTTGGCTGCCAGGTACCATCAATAACGTGCAGCATAGATGGCTTCGGCGGCTGCGGGTAAACAAAGAAGAAGACGGCGCTCGCCAGGTTCATCCAGGTATCAGCAACCAGTTCCGGTTTATCCAACAGCGGGCGAACGTCGCCGCCGTACATGGCATCAGAGAATGGGCCATAGTTGTAGTTGTAGGAGAGCTGTTTCGCCCCGCGACCAAAGTAGCTAAGGAAATCGCCATCTTTGTCTTTACCACACGGCCAGGTCTGACCCTGCCAGATATCCGGGTTACATTCGCCGTTGTAGCCGCCTTTCTGCCCTTCTACCCAACCTACTTCGCGGAGATAGACCAGAGCCTGACGCCATTCAGGAATATCACGCCAGCTTTCATGGCCACCAGTTTCCTGCGCAAAGTGAGCAAACATGGTTGCCAGAGATTTACGGCAGATGGCATCACTGTCGCGACCATCGGTATAGGTACCGCAAACAGCAGGGAATTTACCAACCGCTTTGAGGAAGTTGGAGTAAGTATATTCCGGAGCACGCATCGGGAACAGATAGTCCCAATCTTGCTCAGATAGCATACCCTCAACACGTTTAACGTTTGCCGGGTTGGTCGAAAGACCCGGTTCAATTTTTTCAACTTCACTGTTAGACAGCGTCTGAATGGATGATTTTACCGCATCCATCAGTGGGAAGTCGGTTAATGCTTTTTCTTTAGCGCTCAGATCGCTCGCTTTAATGGTTGTCGCTTCTGTTGCACCAAGTAACGGTGCGGCCTGTGCGGCCCCCAGGCTTAACATGATCCCTGCGGCCACGGCGCTCAACGCGACGGTTTTATACAATGCCATAGTATTTCTCCTTTATCCTTGTTAACTGCCTGCCGGGTCGCAATACCTGGCAGTTGCTGCAGTTTTAGGGAAGAACGGCATCATCTGCTAATCACATTACCTCTCACTGATCTCATCTCGCATCAGTAAACAACACATAAAAAGAGGGTCGGAAAATCCGACCCTTAGAGATAAAAAATGATATTGATAATCAGGCGTAACCGTAGCTCATCAGACGCTGATAGCGACGGTTGAGCAGCTCTTCCTCATTCAGAGTGTCGAGGTCTGCCAGGTCAGCCAGCAGTTGAGCTTTCAAGCTCGCCGCTATCGCTTCCGGATTACGATGCGCGCCGCCCAGCGGCTCCGGAATGATAGAGTCAATCAGCTTCAGCTCTTTAAGACGCGGAGCGACGATACCCATCGCTTCAGCGGCCAACGGCGCTTTGTCGGCGCTCTTCCACAGAATGGAAGCACAGCCTTCCGGGGAGATAACGGAATAAGTGCTGTACTGCAGCATATTCACTTTATCGCCCACGCCAATAGCCAGCGCGCCGCCGGAACCACCTTCACCAATCACGGTGCAGATAACCGGTACGCTCAGGCGTGACATTTCACGCAGGTTACGGGCAATCGCTTCAGACTGGCCGCGTTCTTCCGCTCCCACTCCCGGGTAAGCCCCTGGAGTGTCGATGAAAGTAATGATGGGCATTTTAAAACGCTCAGCCATCTCCATCAGGCGCAACGCCTTACGATAGCCTTCTGGTGCCGGCATCCCGAAGTTGCGACGAATTTTCTCTTTGGTTTCGCGCCCTTTTTGGTGGCCGATAATCATCACCGGACGCCCGTCCAGACGCGCAATCCCACCGACGATAGCTTTATCGTCAGCGTAAGCACGGTCACCAGCCAGTTCGTCGAATTCGTCGAAAGCCAAGCGAACATAATCCAGGGTGTATGGGCGACGTGGATGGCGTGCCAGCTGAGCGACCTGCCATGCGCCAAGATCGGCGAAGATCTTGCGCGTCAGCTCTACACTTTTTTCGCGCAGGCGATGCACTTCTTCATCGATATTAATATCCAGTTTCTCATCCTGGCGGCTTACCGCAGTCAGAGAATCGATTTTCGCTTCCAGCTCTGCAATCGGCTGTTCAAAATCAAGGAAATTCAGACTCATAGTATTCCTGTATTAGTCAAACTCCAGTTCCACCTGCTCCGAGCCGATAAGGCCACGCAGATCGTTGAGTAAACGATCGCTCGGAGAGACGCGCCATGTTGCGCCAAAACGCAACCGCGCGCGCGCATCCGCCCTCTGATAATAGAGGTGTACTGGAATGGTTCCCGAACGATGGGGTTCCAGAGACTGACGGAGTCGGTTTAAAAGCTGGTCATCAATTTGCCTGTCCGTCAGCGAGATAGCAAGCCCGCGAGCATATTTTTCCCGGGCTTCGTCAATGTCCATGACTTCACGAGCGGTCATTTTAAGCCCCCCGCTGAAGTCATCAAAGCTGACCTGTCCGCTGACGATAAGTATGCGGTCTTTTTCCAGCAATTGCTGGTATTTATCCAGGGCATCGGTGAATAACATCACCTCCAGACGCCCGGAACGGTCATCCAGCGTACAGATGCCGATACGATTGCCGCGCTTGGTGACCATGACCCGCGCCGCAATAACGAGCCCCGCCGCCGTGGTCACTTTACCACGATCGGTCGGATGCATGTCTTTGAGTCGTACGCCGCCAACATAGCGTTCGATCTCTCTGAGATACTGGTTAATCGGGTGCCCGGTCAGATATAGCCCCAGGGTCTCCCTTTCGCCCTCCAACACCACCTGTTCCGGCCACGGCTGGCAGTTAGCGTAGGATTGTTCAATTTGTTCCGGCTCTTCTGCCAGAACGCCAAACATATCAGCCTGGCCAATCGCTTCAGCTTTGGCGTGCTGATCGGCAGCCTTCAGCGCATCGCTCAACGAATTCATCAACGCCGCGCGATGCGGGCCGAGGCGGTCAAACGCCCCGGACATAATCAGTTTTTCCAGTACCCGACGGTTTAGCTTTTTGATATCAGTTCGCGCGCAAAGATCAAACAGCTCACGGAAATAACCGCCCTGGTTACGCGCTTCAATGATCGCTTCAATCGGGCCTTCACCAACGCCTTTGATGGCGCCGATACCATAAACGATTTCGCCATCATCATTGACGTGGAAATGGTACAGGCCAGAGTTAATGTCCGGCGGCAAGATTTTCAATCCCATGCGCCAGCACTCATCAACCAGACCGACCACTTTCTCGGTGTTGTCCATATCCGCGGTCATTACCGCTGCCATAAACTCAGCCGGATAGTGCGCCTTCAGCCACAGCGTCTGATAGGAAACTAACGCATAAGCGGCAGAGTGCGATTTGTTAAATCCGTAACCCGCGAATTTCTCCACCAGGTCAAAGATTTTCATCGCCAGTTCACCGTCCACGCCGCGACTCTTCGCACCCTCTTCAAAGGTGCCGCGCTGCTTGGCCATCTCTTCCGGCTTTTTCTTACCCATCGCACGACGCAGCATATCTGCGCCGCCAAGGGTGTAACCGGACAGTTCCTGGGCAATCTGCATAACCTGTTCCTGGTACAGGATAATACCGTAAGTCGGCTCCAGTACCGGTTTCAGACATTCATGCTGCCACTGCACGTCTGGATAGGAGATTTCTTCACGACCGTGCTTACGGTCGATAAAGTTATCTACCATGCCCGACTGCAGCGGGCCCGGACGGAACAGGGCCACCAGGGCTATCATATCTTCGAAGCAGTCAGGCTGCAGGCGTTTGATCAGGTCTTTCATGCCGCGGGATTCAAGCTGGAATACCGCTGTGGTTTCCGAGCGCTGCAGCATATCGAAGCTTTTTTTATCGTCGAGCGGGATAGCCGCGATATCTATCGGCTCCAGGCCCTGCTTCGCCCGACGCGGGTTGATCATTTTCAACGCCCAGTCGATGATCGTCAGCGTACGCAAGCCAAGGAAGTCGAACTTCACCAGCCCCGCGTATTCCACGTCGTTTTTATCGAACTGAGTAACCGGGTTTTGCCCCTGATCGTCGCAATATAGCGGAGCGAAATCGGTAATTTTAGTCGGCGCGATAACGACACCACCGGCATGTTTACCCGCGTTACGCGTGACCCCTTCCAGCTTACGCGCCATATCGATCAGTGCTTTGACTTCTTCATCGGCTTCGTAAATTTCCGGAAGCTGTGGTTCAGCCTCAAAAGCTTTTGCCAGGGTCATACCCGGATCGGGCGGCACTAGCTTGGATATGCGGTCAACAAACCCGTATGGATGTCCCAGCACGCGGCCCACGTCGCGGATAACCGCTTTCGCCGCCATCGTACCAAAGGTAATAATCTGCGAGACCGCGTCACGACCGTACATCTCCGCCACATGTTCGATAACCCTGTCACGTTTCTCCATACAGAAGTCAACGTCGAAGTCGGGCATTGAAACACGTTCCGGGTTAAGGAAACGTTCGAACAGCAGGTCAAACTCTAGCGGGTCCAGGTCGGTAATTTTCAGCGCATAGGCCACCAGCGAACCCGCACCGGAGCCTCGCCCAGGACCTACCGGCACGCCGTTATCTTTCGACCACTGGATAAACTCCATAACGATCAAGAAGTAACCTGGGAACCCCATCTGGTTGATAACCTGGAGTTCAATATCCAGACGTTCATCATATGGAGGGCGGGATTCTGCGCGCTTTTCAGGATCCGGGAATAAAAATTCGAGGCGCTCTTCCAGCCCCTCTTTTGATTTGACGACGAGAAAGTCTTCTGTCGACATTTCCCCGGTCGGGAACTGTGGCAGGAAATATTCGCCAAGCCGCACGGTAACGTTGCAACGTTTGGCGATTTCAACGGTATTTTCCAGCGCTTCCGGAATATCAGAGAACAACTCGCACATCTCCTCCTCGCTGCGCATATATTGCTGCGGCGAGTAGTTGCGTGGGCGCTTAGGATCATCAAGGGTAAAACCGTCGTGGATAGCTACGCGAATTTCATGCGCATCAAAGTCGCCGGTCTCCAGAAAACGGACATCGTTAGTCGCGACAACGGGTAAACCGCACTCTTCCGCCAGTTGCACAGCCGCATGAAGATAGCTCTCTTCATCAGCGCGTCCAGTGCGGATCAGCTCTAAATAGTAACGATCGGGAAAATACTGCTGATAAAAAGAGACGCACTGCTCGACCAACGCCATGTTACCGCGCGTCAGGCTTACGCCAACATCACCCTTGCGCGCGCCAGATAACAGAATGAGGCCTTCCTGATGTTCGACCAACCAGTCGCGATCAATCCACGGCCCCAATGCGCCGTAACCGCGTTGATAAGCGCGGGAGATTAGCAGTGTCAAGTTTTGATAGCCGACGTTATTCGCTGCCAGCACCGTTAGCTCAGTCAGCTCATCACCCATCAAATCGCTCTGGACGTGAAAATCCGCACCGACAATCGGTTTAATCCCGGCGCCATGTCCCGTTCCATAGAACTTCACCAGCCCACAGAGGTTGGTAAAATCAGTGATCGCCAGCGCTGGCATGCCAAGCCCGGCAGCCTTTTTCACCAGTGGTCCGGTTTTCGCCAGCCCATCAATCATGGAATAGTCGCTGTGCACCCGCAGGTGTACGAAACGTGGTTCAGCCATCTTCAGATTCCGCGTTACTTAATTGCTTGCGTGTCGGTTCAGGACGCCAGGCCCAGCGCGCGTTTCACCGGGCCAAAACTGCGCCGATGATGCTCAATTACGCCATGTTCCAGCAGTTTTTGCAGGTGGAAAGCGGTGGGATAACCTTTATGTTGTGCAAAACCGTACTGGGGGTATGCCCGATCCAGTTCGGTCATTTCAGCATCGCGCGTCACTTTAGCCAGAATAGACGCAGCGCTAATTTCCGCCACCCGGCTATCGCCTTTGACAACTGCCAGTGAAGGTACAGGCAGCGGCGGACAGCGGTTGCCATCAATCAGGACATACTCTGGGGGAATACTCAAACCGCCAACAGCGCGCTGCATTGCCAGCATGGTCGCGTGCAAAATATTCAGTTCATCGATTTCATGCGGCTCAGCACGACCGAGGCTCCAGCACAGCGCTTTTTCTTTGATCTCATCGAATAGCGCCAGGCGGCGTTTTTCGCTTAACTTTTTGGAGTCATTAAGACCCACAATCTGTTTTGCCGGGTCGAGAATGACCGCGGCAGTCACCACCGCGCCAACCAGCGGACCGCGTCCGACTTCATCAACTCCGGCAACCAGATGGGTATGCGGATAAACGAATTCCATCATTTTGCTAGCTCCAGTACTGCATCCGCCGCCTGCTCATCAGCGTTACAGCGGATCTGCTGATGCAGCGCACGGAAGGTTTCATGCATATCGTGGCTGGTTTTACCATCGGCCAGCAGCAGCTTCAGCGCGTCGGCTAACGCCTGCGGCTGGCAGTCGTCCTGCAACAGCTCTTTGACCAGTTCGCGCCCGGCCAGGAGATTTGGCAACGACACATAGTCAGTTTTAACCAGCCGCTTAGCTAACCAGAAGGTAAATGGCTTCATACGATAACCAACTACCATCGGACACTTCGCCAGCATGCACTCCAGCGCAGCCGTTCCGGAAGCCAGTAGCGCGGCATCGCTTGCTATCATCGCGTCTCGCGCCTGACCGTCCAGCATATGCACCGCAAGATCCGGTGCCGTTTCCGCTTTGATACGCTCGAACTGCTCCCGCCTCTTCGCATTGACCAGCGGCACAACAACTTCCAGGTCAGGATAATAACCCCTCAGGATCTGCGCCGTTTTCAGGAAATCGGCGCTAAGCATCTCGACTTCAGCGCCGCGGCTTCCCGGCAGTAGCGCCAGGCAGTGCACATCCAGGGCGATCCCCAGGCGCTCGCGCGCCGCGCCTTTGTCCGGATCCAGCGGCATCGCGTCCGCCATCGTGTGGCCGATAAACCGACAAGGGACATTAAATCTGTCATAAAACGCTTTTTCGAAAGGCAGAAATGCCAGTACCAGATCGGTCGATCTGCCAATTTTGAAAACGCGTTTTTGCCGCCATGCCCAAACGGAGGGACTGACGTAATGGATAGTTTTGATACCCTGCTTCTTCAGATTACCTTCAAGAGTGATATTGAAATCAGGCGCATCGATTCCAACGAATACATCGGGCTTAAGATCGGTGAATCGGCGGGTAAGGTCGGCACGAATATGCAGCAGGCGGCGCAGGCGTCCGAGCACTTCGACAATGCCCATTACCGCCAGCTCTTCCATCTCATACCAGGCTTCACAGCCCTCGGCCTGCATCAGCGGCCCAGCAACGCCGACAAAGCGTGCATCAGGTATACGGGCTTTAAGCGCACGGATAAGACCTGCGCCAAGAATATCGCCGGAAGTTTCTCCGGCGACCAGGGCAATAGTCAGGGGACGCGATTCAATCATTAACGAATCAGGCCGCGCGTTGAGCGGGCAAAGAAGTCAGTGAATGCCTGAACTTCAGGGTGCTGAGTCGCCAGTTCGGCGATCTCAGGTTTTGCTTCGTCCAGCGTTTTGCCACTGCGATACAGCAGTTTATACGCGTTGCGAATGGCCGTGATCGCTTCACGGCTAAAGCCACGGCGTTTCAGCCCTTCGATATTGACGCCAAACGGCGTTGCGTGGTTGCCCTGAGCAATAACAAACGGCGGAACGTCTTGCGCAACACCGGAACAGCCGCCAACCATGACATGTGCGCCGATGATGCAGAATTGATGTACTGCGGTCATGCCGCCGATGATAACAAAATCATCCAGCGAAACATGGCCAGCAAGCGTCGCGTTATTGGCCAGAATACAGCGGTTGCCAAGCGTACAATCGTGCGCTACGTGCGCGTTGATCATCAGCAGGTTATCGCTGCCCACCTTCGTTAATCCACCGCCCTGTACTGTGCCACGATGAATGGTGACGCTTTCGCGGATGCGGTTGCGATCGCCAATTTCCACGCGGGTTGGTTCACCAGCATATTTCAGATCCTGGTTAACTTCGCCGATGGAAGCGAACTGATAGATCTCGTTATCGCGGCCAATTTTAGTATGACCATTAATGACAACATGAGACTTCAGTACGGTGCCTTCGCCAATTTCGACGTTAGCGCCAACAATACAAAACGGACCAATGTGAACGTTAGCACCAATAACGGCGCCTTCTTCTACAATGGAGGAAGGATGAATAAAGGCGGTTTTATCAATCACGTATCAGGCCTCCCGGCTACGGGCACACATCATCGTTGCTTCGCAAACCACTTTTCCATCAACCAGCGCAACGCCTTTGAAACGAGTCAGGCCGCGACGGGTTTTCTCAAAAGTGACTTCCATAATCATTTGATCGCCAGGTACGACCGGACGTTTGAAACGCGCTTCGTCGATCCCGGCAAAATAATACAGCTCGCCCGGCTCCAGTTTTCCCACGCTTTTGAATGCCAGAATGCCGGTGGCCTGCGCCATTGCTTCCAGAATCAGTACGCCCGGTAAAATCGGCTTACCAGGGAAGTGTCCCTGGAAAAACGGCTCATTTACAGAAACATTTTTTACTGCGCGCAGAAAACGACCTTCTTCAAAATCCAGCACGCGATCTACCAGCAGGAACGGGTAACGGTGAGGGAGAAGTTCCAGAATCTCTTCAATGTGCAGAGTATGAGTGTCAGTAGTCAAAATACTCTTCCTGTCTAAATATACTAAAGGGCAATAATAACACGGCCTGCGGCAATCTCATGAATGCAACAGGCCGAAAATTTAATGTGT
The DNA here is from genome assembly GCF_014103785.1 of Klebsiella sp. RHBSTW-00215. Taxonomy (NCBI): domain Bacteria; kingdom Pseudomonadati; phylum Pseudomonadota; class Gammaproteobacteria; order Enterobacterales; family Enterobacteriaceae; genus Klebsiella; species Klebsiella sp. RHBSTW-00215. Next base: position 2,697,399 of record NZ_JABXQS010000001.1, on the reverse strand, counting down.
CGGGTGAAGCACTAATCTTGCTGATTAACCTTGCGCTCAATAGCTTTGAGACGCTTGCTCATATCATCAATATTCAGCACCAACGCAGCCGTTTTTCGCCAAACCTTATTCGGTTGCAGCGGAATACCTGAAGAGTAAACTCCCGGCTCGGTGATTGGACGCATAACCATTCCCATCCCCGTTACGGTAACTTTATCGCAGATTTCCATGTGTCCGTTGATCACGCTGGCGCCGCCAATCATGCAGTAGCGGCCAATTTTCAGGCTGCCCGCCATGATCACACCGCCAGCAACGGCAGTATTGTCGCCAATCGTCACGTTGTGCGCAATTTGACATTGATTATCGATGATCACACCGTTGCCGATCACAGTATCGTCCAGCGCACCACGATCAATGGTAGTACAAGCGCCAATCTCCACACGATCGCCAATAATAACGCGACCCAATTGTGGGATCTTAACCCAATTACCACGATCGTTGGCGTAACCAAAGCCATCCGCACCAATTACCGTACTGGACTGGATCAGACAATTCTCGCCGATCTCAATATCGTGGTAAACGGTCACATTGGCCCACAAACGCGAGCCAGCACCAATTTTCGTATTTTTCCCAACGAAGCATCCCGCGCCGATAACAACGTTATCGCCGAGCACAACGCCCGATTCAATAACAGCATTCGGGCCAATAGCAACGTCAGTACCCAGCTTAGCCGTGGCGTCAATAACCGCGCTGGGCGCGATATTCTGCGCCGGCTGCGGCGTGGTATCAAGAATTTGAGCCATGCGCGCGTATGTCAGGTAGGGATTACGCACTACCAGCGCGGCACTATGGGCAAAGGGCAAATCATCCTGCGTCATCACGACAGCAGACGCCTGGCAAGCGGCCAGGTGTTCACGGTACTTAGGATTTACCATGAAAGTAATATGGCCCGTTTTAGCGGATTGCATGGACGCAACGCCGGTGATGACGATATCGCCATCACCGTGTAGTTCTGCATCCAACTGTTGTGCTAAATCAGCCAGTCGAATTGAAGGCATTACTTATTTAACCTGTTTCAGCACATCAGCGGTGATGTCTTTTACATCGCTGCTGTTGTATGCCACGGCATTAGAGTCAACAACCAGATCGATGCTCTGATCTTTAGCAACGCTCTGTACTGCGCTCTGGATACGAGTCACCAGCTTGCCACGTTCTTCGTTAGAACGACGTGCGCGGTCCTGCTCGAAAGACTGGGCTTTCTGGGAGAAAGTCTGGCGCTGAGCCATCACGTCTTTTTCCAGTTTGGTACGGTCAGCACCGGCTTTCATGGACTGCAGACGCTGCATTTTAGACTGCAGGTCGCCTTCCATACGCTGCAGCTCGCTTGCGCGGCCTTTAAACTCGTTTTCCAGCGTGTTAGAAACGCCTGTTTTCTGGGCAACCTGTTGGAACAAGTTGTTCATGTTAACCATTGCAATTTTATCTGCCGCCTGAGCGGAAGTTACCATTGCTAAACCCAGACCTGCAGCTAATAACCACTTTTTCACAATAAACTCCTTACCATCCCATGAGTACCCTGAGGTACCGTTATTTGCGTGGCCAGGCGATAACCTCAGTTATCGCCAATAGTCAGCGCTATACTGCTCTTGCATTCCATTGCAGCCAACACAATTACCAGGTTTTACCGATGTTAAACTGGAACTGTTCAGCTTTGTCTCCATCGTACTTTTTAAACGGCTGGGCGTAGGAGAATACCAACGGCCCTAACGGCGACATCCACTGAACTGCGATACCCGCAGACATACGAATGTTGTTCGGATCGCTATAGTCAGGAACTCCAGCGGCTCTCGTCGCCGCAGTATTCTGCCAGTTCGTATCCCACACGGTACCCATATCCCAGAAGAAGGAAGTACGGACCGAGTTCGCATATTTATCGCTAATAAACGGCGTTGGGGTGATAAACTCGAGGCTGGCAACCGCCATGGCGTTACCGCCCACCGCATCATCTGATTTACAGTCTTTACCGTCAGAATTGGAGCACTCTTCGTAGTCATCATCATCCCCAGCATAGGCCCCTGATTTATAGACCGCCTTCGGACCGATGGTATTAGACTGGAAGCCGCGCACGGTGCTAGAACCACCCGCATAGAAGTTCTCATAGAACGGCATCTCTTTGCTTCCAATACCGTCACCATAACCCAGTCTGGTACGTCCCAAAACTACCCATTTGTGATCGTCATCAATCGGCACATAGGTTGCCGTATCCAACGTCGCTTTGTAGTATTCGTTGTCAGAGCCCGGAATTGTCACTTTACCATTCAGGTTGACACGTGAACCTTCGGTCGGGAAGAAACCACGATCGAGCTTGTTATATGTCCAACCGTAGTTGAAGGTGAAATCATCAGCAGAGAAGCTGTTGGTATTATCTGCCCCCATTGATGCAAGGTAACGATCCATAGCGACCTGAGGCTGCATATTGGACAGCTTGTTATGCACGTAGCCCAGACCCGCGCGCAGCGAATTGTATTCGTTGACCGGGAAGCCCAGCGTGATGTCTGTACCATAACTTTTGTTGGTATAGTCAGACAGGTCCGCATCGTTAGCATCGAAGTCGTTATAGAAGACACGACCACCGAGGCTAACGCCATCCACGGTAAAGTACGGGTTAGTCACCGACAGTTCAGTATAGGTCTGGTAATCGTTTTTGGTGCCGTTAATACCAACAGAATAGCCGGTACCGAGCCAGTTATCTTGCTGAACGCCAGCCTGGAAGCTAACGCCGCTTTCAGTACCGTAACCAACACCAAAGTTAAAGCTACCGGTATTACGTTCTTTAACCTTGTAAACTACGTCAACCTGATCCGGGCTACCCGGTACGCGCTGCGTATCGGTATCAACCGTTTCAAAATAGCCCAAACGGTTCAGACGATCTTTACCCTGGTCAACCAGGTCGCTACCCAGCCAGGCACCTTCCATCTGACGCATTTCGCGACGCAGAACGGAATCTTTCGAGGTATCGTTACCTTCAAAACGCACTTTACGCACGTAATAACGGTTACCCGCATCCACGTTAACGTGTAGCTTCACAGTCTTGTCGGTATCGTTAATTTCCGGCTGGGACTGAACGCGCGGATAGGCGTAGCCATAGCGACCGAGGAGTTTCTTAATGTCATTCTCCATTTTGGTCACTTTGGTGCCGTTATACAGCTCGCCCGGCTCCACTTTGGTCAGCGCTTCGATTTCTGCCGAATGTCCCGCCAGATCGCCCGTCACCTGCACACCAGAAAGCTTGTACTGATCGCCTTCGGTAATGTTGACGGTGATGTAGATGCCCTTTTTGTCCGGCGTCAGGCTAACCTGCGTGGAATCAATGTTGAAACGGGCATAGCCGCGATCCAGATAGTAACTACGCAGAGTTTCGAGGTCCCCTGCCAGCTTCTGTTTCTGGTATTTGCGATCGCCAACCACGTTCCACCATGGCACTTCATCTCGCAGCTGGAATGTCGAAATCAGTTCATCCGTGCTGAAAGCATGATTGCCGACGATATTGATCTGCTGGATTTTAGCCGATACGCCTTCCTGGAATACCAGTTTCAGGTCGACACGGTTACGCGGCAGCGGCGTCACGACAGCTTTTACGCTGGCGCTGTACTTGCCGACGCTGTAGTAAAAATCTTCCAGCCCTTTTTCAATATCAGCGAGCGTGGTGCGATCGAGAGATTCCCCTACGCGTACGCCGGATGCCTCAAGGTTTTGCTTGAGCATGTCATCTTTCACCGACTTATTGCCGGAGAAAGTGATGCTGGCAATCGTTGGACGCTCTTTCACCTGCACCAGCAGGGTATCACCATCGCGCAGGACGCGGACATCCTCAAAGTTGCCAGTGGCAAACAGAGCACGGATGGTGTTACTGATATCATCATCGGTTACGGTATCGCCAGGACGCACTGGCATACTGAGGAGGGCCGCACCAACAGCGACACGCTGCAAGCCGTCGAAATGAATGTCCTTCACCACGAACCCTTCAGCACCGTATACGGTTGCGCTGCTAAACAGCAGCGACGCTATGAGCAACTTTTTCATCGCCATCGTTATTATGCGTTCTTCCTAACAAACTCTCTTACAACCGAGAGAAATCATTGAAAAGTGCAAGCCCCATTAACAACACCAGCAATATTGAGCCAATGCGATAACTAAAGTCTTGAACTCGCTCGGATACCGGTCCGCCCTTCAGCTTTTCAATCGCTAAAAACAGCAGATGCCCCCCGTCGAGGACGGGTAGCGGGAACAAGTTGATTATTCCGAGGTTCACGCTAATCAGCGCAAGGAACATCAGATAGTAAATCAACCCAAACTCCGCTGACATTCCAGCCCCCTGGGCGATAGAGATCGGCCCGCTGAGGTTGTTCAGTTTGACATCACCGGTTATCAATTTACCCAGCATCCTGACCGTTAACGACATCAGTTGCCAGGTTTTATCCGTGGCTTCGGCGATGGCGGCAAACGGCCCGTACTGACGCACTGTCTTGTATTCATCAGGCAGCGGGATAACTTTTGGCACTACCCCTGCGAACCCTTCGGCCTTGCCTTTCACCGACTTCGAATCCGGAGTCAGGGTCAACGACAGCGACGAACCTTGTCTGTCGACCTCAAGCGCCAGCGCCTTACCCGGATTATCACGCACCAGATTAACAAACGTCATCCACTGCGTTAACGGTTGACCATCGACTTTAACGATCCTGTCTCCCGCTTGCAAACCTGCTTTCTGCGCGGCCGACTGAGATTGGACCTCAGCCAGCGCGGTATCAATCTGCGCGCTACGCGGCTTGATACCCAATGACGCCACCGGATCTTGCTTATCCGGTTCAAACGCCCAGTGGCGCAGATCGAGGATTTTATCCTGGCGTTGGTTAGTCCCGAAAGGGGCGACGGTAAGTATTGTTTGCCGATCGCCTATCTTCGCCACCAGCGCCATACGCACAGCATCCCAATCAGGCGTTTCGATGCCATCTATCGCTTTAAGTTCCGTTCCTTTTGCAATTTGTGCTTGCGCGGCTATCGAGTTGGGCGTTATATCGCCAACAACCGGACGAACGCCAGGGACACCAATAATGAAGACCAACCAGTAGGCAAAAATGGCAAAAAGGAAGTTGGCGATAGGCCCAGCGGCAATAACAGCAGCACGCTGACCAACGGTTTTGTTGTTGAAAGCGTAGTGGCGCATCTCTGGCGCCACCGGCTCGACGCGTTCGTCGAGCATTTTGACATAGCCGCCTAACGGGATAAGGGCAATAACAAATTCCGTGCCCTGCTTATCAAAGCGCCGCCAGAGTGCCTTACCAAAACCGATGGAGAAACGCTCAACGCGAATGCCACAGCGACGAGCTACCCAGAAATGGCCAAACTCATGGACGGTGATCAACACGCCCAGCGCAATAATAAAAGCAGCCAAATTCCAGAGAACGCTCAGCATAAAATTTTCCGTCAAATCGTCCTGAAAACTAACAAAAGCAGACACGCAAACACAGGGACCGCAGCCGTCAGGCTATCGATACGATCCAGAATACCACCATGTCCAGGAATCAGATTTCCACTATCTTTAATACCCGCTTCACGTTTGAACATGCTCTCGGTCAGGTCTCCAAGCACTGAAGCCAACGCGGCAACGACAGAACAAACCAGCAGGACCGTCGGTGTCACATCCAGATGCGCCCACCAGCCGTAAGCCCAGGAAATCACCGCGGCCGTCAGCAGACCGCCGAAAAAACCCTGCCAGGTTTTGCCCGGAGAAACCTTCGGCGCCAGCTTATGTTTACCGAACATTTTACCGAACATATAAGCGCCGGAATCAGCTCCCCAGACCAGGATCATCACGTACAGCAACCACAGCGCACCGCTGTAATGGTCATCGGCGTAATGCCAGGCGCGCAGCGCCAGCATGCCCCAAAAAAATGGGACAATGGTCAGGATGCCAAAAATCAGACGTAGCGTTTTTGAGTTACGCCAGAAGGCGGCAGAAGCGGGATAAGTCAGTACCAAAATAAGCGCAACTATCCACCAGCCAAATGATGCCCATAGCGACCCCTCAACCAGCGGTTGATGGACGTCATAATGGTATTCCGGCATCAGGAAAAGCATCAGCGCCAGCAGCAGGCCGCATAGCACCGACAGCCAGACTCTCTGCGTAGTTGAAGTGAACCCGCTAAATTGTCCCCATTCCCATGCGGCGAGCATACACACGACCAGCGTGACGATGGCAAAACCCGCGGGCGGCAATAGAAAAAGCGCCGCTATAACGACGGGGATTAAGACGAAAGCAGAAATCAGGCGATACTTCAGCAAAAGTGACCCCCATCAGGCATTGTTGCCACCCGGCTCAGTGCCGCCGAAACGACGCTCTCGATTAACAAAGGCATGGAGTGCACCTTCAAAGTCCTGTTCAGCGAAATCGGGCCAAAGAACATCTGTAAAGTAAAGTTCGGCATAGGCAATTTGCCAAATCAGAAAGTTACTAATGCGATGCTCTCCCCCGGTCCTAATAACTAAATCTACGGGTGCAAGCTCATTCATACAAACCTGCTGGCTCAGCATCTCTTCCGTGATTTGATCGGGTTGCAGCACCCCGTCCTGTACCTGTTGGGCCAAATGGCGAACGCCCTGGACGATATCCCAGCGGCCGCCATAGTTCGCAGCAATGTTCAGGGTCAAACCTGTATTGTTCTCAGTCAACGCCTCCGCTTTACGGATACGCTCCTGCAAACGTGCATTAAAACGTGTTGTCTCGCCGATAATACGCAGACGAACGTTGTGCCTGTGCAGGCTTTTCACTTCGCTATCCAGCGCCCAGACAAACAACTCCATCAGCGCACTGACTTCCTGCGCCGGACGATTCCAGTTTTCACTACTGAATGCGTATAACGTCAACGCTTCAATACTATTGTTCGCCGCGAAAGAGACGGCTCGACGAACAGATTTCGCCCCGGCTTTATGGCCAAAGGCGCGAATTTTTCCTTGCCGTTTCGCCCAACGACCGTTGCCGTCCATAATAATGGCAACATGACGACAGCCATGTGCGGACGACATTTCGCTGACAGTTTGATTAGCAGACAACATAACGCGTTTTAAGTCCATAATAAGGATTAGCTAAGCTACCAAACACGGGTCACCGGTCAGCGCTGGATACGCATTTTTATCCGGTACCGGAGCTACGGCCAATCGCAGAGAACAACCAAAAGCTTTACGCAAAAAAGCCGTGTCTTGCCACGGCCACCGTAATCTTTCACAACAAAATGCAACGATCGGATGGCGCAGACTATATCACTGAAGCCCAGCGCCCACAAATATCACAACGAGTATCAGAATTTGCTTCGAGACGCCAATATCTGGCTTGCGCAAGCCCGAGCCATAGCGTCAATCGCCAGTACTTCATCAATACTTTGCGGTTCATTCAACGCTTGTTGATCCAGCACTGACTGGTTAACCGCCGCGATATCGGTAAAACGAATATCGCCATTCAGGAATGCGGCTACGGAGACTTCGTTCGCCGCATTAAGCGCCGTTGTTGCCGCCTGACCCACATCAAAGGCATCCATCGCCAGCTTCAGGCACGGATAACGCCCGTAATCCGGCGTCGAGAAATTCAGGTTACTTAATTGACAGAAATCCAGCGGTTTTACCCCTGAGTTCAGACGCTTAGGCCAACCCATTGTGTGGGCAATCGGCGTACGCATATCCGGCTCACCGAGCTGTGCCAGGACGCTACCGTCCTGATAACGCACCATCGAATGAATCACTGATTGCGGATGGATAAGCACTTCCATTTGCTGCGCCGAAGCATTAAACAACCAACGGGCTTCGATATACTCCAGCCCTTTATTCATCATGGTGGCAGAATCGACAGAGATTTTACGCCCCATTGACCAGTTTGGATGACGACAGGCCTGATCCGGCGTCATTGCCGCCAGTTCGCCAATTGCCGTATCCCGAAAGGGTCCGCCTGAGCCGGTCAACAAAATCGACAGCACACCATTCTGCGTTAAGTCAGCGTATCCCAAATTATGTTGAATTGTTTCCGGCATACTCTGAAAAATCGCATTATGCTCGCTATCAACAGGCAATAGACGCGCGCCATGTTGCTGAACAGCATCCATAAACAGACGCCCGCAGGTTACCAGCGACTCTTTGTTCGCCAGCAGGACCGTTTTTCCTGCGCGGATTGCCGAGAGAGTCGGTACCAGACCTGCGGCACCAACAATTGCCGCCATCACCTGATCGACATCGTCCAGCGCAGCAACATCTGCCGCAGCCTGTTGACCGCTCATCACTTCAGTACGACTGCCGTGCCCGCGCAACCTGACCCGCAGCGACTCAGCGCTTTGCGCATCGTCCATTACCGCGTAACGAGGGGCGAACTCCAGACATTGTTCAACCATACGGTCGACATTTTTCCCCGCGACCAGCGCGGCGATGGAAAAGCTACCGGGGTTATGGCGCACCACATCCAGCGTGCTACAGCCAATAGAACCCGTCGAACCGAGAATGGTTAATTGCTTCATGAGACGTCCAGAAGAATTATGACAAAATAAAAAGCAAAACGCCGCCAGCAAGCCCCTATGCATCAATCATCGGGTTACAGAACGGAAGCATTGAACCTTTGACATGGCGCCAAAGGCTACAAGGCCAGCCGTCTAAACGCAATCCCGAAAATTGAGCGTACGGTCTCCTGTACGGCGTTTCAGACTTTACGTAGATCCATACTTCGAATCTACGTGTCGGCAGAGGATCAGAACTGCATCAGTTCCGCTTCTTTATCCGCCAGCGCCGCATCAACTTTCTTGATAGCAGCATCGGTCATTTTCTGCACATCATCCTGAGAGCGGCGATCGTCATCTTCACTGATCTCTTTCTCTTTCAGTAATGCTTTCACTTTATCGTTAGCATCGCGGCGGACGTTACGTACGGCAACGCGCGCCTGCTCGGCTTCGCCGCGCACAATTTTGGTTAAATCTTTACGACGCTCTTCAGTCAGCGGCGGCAGCGGAACGCGGATATCGGTGCCCGCAGAGCTTGGGTTCAGACCGAGGTCAGATGCCATAATCGCTTTTTCAACGGCCGGACTCAGCGAGCGATCGAACACGTTGATTTTCAGAGTACGGGAATCTTCTACCGTTACGCTTGCTAGCTGACGCAGCGGCGTCGGCGTGCCGTAGTATTCCACGACAATGCCATCCAGCAGGCTGGGAGAAGCACGACCCGTGCGTATTTTGCTGATTTGGGTTTTGAACGCTTCGACGCATTTTTCCATGCGTACTTCAGCATCTTTTCTGATATCGCTAATCACGTTACGAATCCTTGAAAACTTGTCTCAGACAGACCAGACGGTCGCCCACACAAAAGTGAGCTAAGTATAGTCATGTTTATGCTCAACGTCTTTCATACTACGGGTCAGCCGCAGTATTCCATCCACAAGCATGTTGAAAACCATCGGGCCATAAACCCGTAAAAGTAAGGCCGAATATTACCCGCATTTGACGCTGACGGGAATTATTCCGTAATTAATGTGCCTTCTTTTTCGCCCATCACCACACGGCGCAGCGCGCCTGGCTTGTTCATGTTGAACACGCGAATCGGCAATTTATGGTCACGGGCCAGGGTGAAGGCTGCAAGATCCATCACTTTCAGCTCTTTATCCAGTACTTCGCTGTAGGTCAGCTGATCGTACATGGTGGCAGAAGGATCTTTGGCCGGGTCAGCGGTAAATACGCCATCAACTTTCGTCGCTTTCAACACAACATCAGCTTCGATTTCGATACCGCGCAGGCAAGCTGCGGAATCAGTGGTAAAGAAAGGGTTGCCCGTACCAGCGGCCAGAATCACCACGCGGTTGTTACGCAGCAGACTGATGGCTTCCGCCCAACTGTAGTTATCACACACGCCGTTCAGCGGAATAGCTGACATCAGGCGGGCGTTCACATAGGCGCGATGGAGAGAATCACGCATTGCAAGGCCGTTCATGACCGTTGCCAGCATGCCCATGTGGTCGCCCACAACGCGGTTCATACCTGCTTTCGCCAGACCAGCTCCACGGAACAAGTTACCGCCACCAATCACTACGCCAACCTGAATACCCAGTTCAACCAGTTCTTTGATTTCCTGAGCCATACGGTCAAGTATGCTTGCATCAATACCGAAGCCTTCTGAACCTTGCAGAGCTTCGCCACTTAATTTAAGCAGAATACGTTTGTAGACGGGTTTTGCATTGGTAGCCATGTTTCTTTCCTGAGACTGTCAACGAATGAGATGAATTATTTCCGGCGACATTGTACGTCGCTTTCCAGCGTAGCCACCAGAGCGGTTGGCTGAATTTACAAGTTAGGCACAAAAAGAAGCCGCCCTCAGGCGGCTCCTTTTTTGAAAATTAAGACTGCTTGGACATCGCAGCAACTTCTGCTGCAAAGTCAGTCTCAACTTTCTCGATGCCTTCACCCACTTCAAAGCGGATGAAGCCAGTCACGTCAGCGTTGTGCTCTTTCAGCAGCTGAGCAACAGATTTGCTCGGATCCATAACGAAAGGCTGACCAGTCAGAGAAACTTCGCCGGTGAATTTCTTCATGCGGCCTTCAACCATTTTCTCTGCGATTTCTTTCGGCTTGCCAGACTGCATGGCGATGTCCAGCTGAACCTGGTACTCTTTTTCTACTACGTCAGCAGAAACATCTTCCGGCTTAACGAATTCAGGCTTGCTTGCAGCGATGTGCATAGCCAGCTGTTTAACCAGCTCAGCGTCAGCGCCTTTAGCCGCAACCAGAACACCGATACGCGCACCGTGCTGGTAAGAACCCAGAACTTCGCCTTCCAGGGAAGAAACGCGACGAATGTTGATGTTCTCACCAATTTTAGCTACCAGCGCAACGCGTTCTTCTTCGAACTGTGCCTTCAGTACTTCAACATCAGTGATTTTGCCTGCAACAGCAGCGTCCAGTACTTTGTTAGCGAATGCCTGGAAACCACCATCTTTAGCTACGAAGTCAGTCTGGCAGTTAACTTCCAGAATGATGCCGTAGGTGCCGTCAATTTTAGTGATGATCACGCCATCAGCAGCAACGTTGCCTGCTTTTTTCGCTGCTTTAATAGCACCGGATTTACGCATGTTTTCGATTGCCAGCTCGATGTCGCCGTTAGCTTCGGTCAGCGCTTTTTTGCAATCCATCATGCCTGCGCCAGTACGCTCGCGCAGCTCTTTTACCAGGGATGCGGTAATTTCAGCCATTCTTTAATCCTCGGGAGATTTGACTCGCCCGGTTCCAGGAACCAAACGAATTTAAAAGTGAAAAAGGGGCCGCTAAGAGGCCCCTATTTATACACGGTACTAAATAAGGGGATAACCTTATTATTCAGCTTCTACGAAGCTTTCTTCCGCTTGAGAAGCCAGATCCTGCGAACGACCTTCACGCACGGTAGTCGCCACAGCACCCAGGTACAGGGTAACTGCGCGGATTGCGTCGTCGTTACCCGGGATAACGAAGTCAACACCGTCCGGATCGGAGTTAGTATCAACGATAGCAAATACCGGAATACCCAGGTTGTTTGCTTCTTTGATAGCGATGTGTTCGTGGTCAGCGTCGATAACGAACAGTGCGTCCGGCAGGCCGCCCATGTCTTTGATACCGCCCAGGCTGTTTTCCAGCTTGCCCAGCTCACGAGTACGCATCAGCGCTTCTTTCTTGGTCAGCTTGTCGAAAGTACCGTCCTGAGACTGAATTTCCAGATCTTTCAGACGTTTGATAGACTGACGAACGGTTTTCCAGTTAGTCAGCATACCGCCCAGCCAGCGATGGTTCACGAAGAACTGGTCGCAGCTGTTAGCAGCTTCTTTCACCGCTTCGCTTGCAGCGCGTTTAGTACCAACGAAAAGGATTTTGCCTTTACGAGAAGAGATCTTGTTCAGTTCAGCCAGAGCTTCGTTGAACATCGGTACAGTTTTCTCAAGGTTGATGATGTGAACTTTGTTACGTGCGCCGAAGATGAAAGGCTTCATTTTCGGGTTCCAGTAACGGGTCTGGTGACCAAAGTGAACACCAGCCTTGAGCATGTCGCGCATGGAAACAGTTGCCATGTTTAAAACCTCTATATTAGAAAGTTGGGGTTAAGCCTCCACGTATCCCATATTACCGACCCCAAGGGGCACCCCGGAATATGTGCCGATACGTGTGTGTTGTTACACAAAGTGAGATTTATCGCTTCAGTCCATCTTGTGTATCTGAGAATGGAACGGAAGTCCGGCGCGCTTTATACCACAAAACCAACCCAGACACCAACTGTTGTTGACGTAGCGTGCTGTTAATGATTCTCAGTTTGGCAGCAGGACACCCGGACTGTTAACATTGATCGGACATAATCTATTATTGTCGAAAAAATCGACACTGCTGGACACTATCCATGGCTATTTCTATCAAGACATCTGAAGACATCGAAAAAATGCGCGTCGCCGGTCGCCTGGCTGCCGAAGTGCTGGAAATGATTGAACCTTACGTAAAACCGGGCGTCAGCACTGGCGAACTGGACCGCATCTGCAACGATTATATCGTTAACGAGCAAAAAGCCGTTTCAGCTTGCCTGGGCTATCACGGTTTCCCGAAATCTGTCTGCATCTCTATTAATGAAGTGGTATGCCACGGGATCCCGGATGACGAAAAATTGCTGAAAGATGGCGATATCGTCAATATTGATGTCACTGTGATTAAAGATGATTTCCACGGCGACACCTCGAAGATGTTCATCGTCGGCAAGCCAACCATCCTTGGCGAGCGCCTGTGCCGCATCACCCAGGAAAGCCTGTATCTGGCGCTGAAAATGGTCAAGCCAGGCATCAACCTGCGCACCATCGGTGCTGCGATTCAGAAATTCGTTGAAGCGGAAGGTTTCTCGGTCGTGCGCGAATATTGCGGTCACGGCATCGGTCGCGGTTTCCATGAAGAGCCGCAGGTTCTGCACTATGATTCAGCGGAAACCAACGTGGTTCTCAAACCGGGCATGACCTTCACTATTGAGCCGATGGTCAACGCGGGCAAAAAAGAGATCCGCAGCATGAAAGACGGCTGGACGGTAAAAACCAAAGACCGGAGCTTGTCTGCACAGTACGAGCATACTATTGTGGTGACAGACAACGGCTGCGAAATTCTGACATTACGCAAGGATGACACCATCCCGGCGATAATCTCGCACGACGAATGATGAAAAGCCGGCGCTAGCCGGCTTTTTTATGACGGGCGATAGTTTTTTCTTATGGTGGCGCGATGAGCAACTTTTTATCTGATACCGTCTCCCCTTCCCTGTCTGGCCAACCGGATAATCCAGACGACTGGTCGCAAAGCGATTTCAACTGTGCCGCCATTAAGGCGCATATCGATACATTCCAGCGCTGGCTGGGCGAGGCTTTTGATAACGGCATCGCCGCCGAACGATTAATAGAAGCACGAACCGAATTTATCGACCAGTTGCTCCAGCGACTATGGGTCGAATACGGCTTCGGCTCGGTCAACGATACCGCCCTGGTCGCGGTAGGCGGCTATGGTCGTGGCGAGCTCCATCCGCTCTCCGACATTGACCTGCTAATTCTAAGCCGCAAAAAGCTGCCCGATGAACAGGCGCAAAAAGTCGGTGAACTGCTGACGCTACTGTGGGATATCAAACTGGAAGTCGGCCACAGCGTGCGCACCCTCGAAGAGTGCCTGCTGGAGGGGTTGTCAGATCTCAGCGTCGCCACCAACCTGATCGAATCGCGCCTGCTTATCGGCGATGTCGCGCTATTCCTTGAATTACAAAAACACATATTTAGCGACGGCTTCTGGCCATCAGAAAAGTTCTTTGCCGCAAAAGTCGAAGAGCAGAACATTCGCCATCAACGCTATCACGGCACCAGCTATAACCTGGAGCCGGATGTCAAAAGTAGTCCTGGCGGCCTGCGCGATATTCACACTCTCCAGTGGATCGCACGCCGTCATTTTGGCGCTACTTCGCTTGATGAAATGGTCGGCTTCGGCTTCCTCACCGAGGCCGAGCGTAACGAGCTTAACGAATGCCTGCACCAGCTCTGGCGGATTCGCTTTGCCCTGCATCTTGAGCTAAACCGCTACGATAACCGCCTGCTTTTCGACAGACAGTTCAGCGTCGCCCGTCGCCTGCGCTATGAAGGCGAAAGTAACCAGCCCATTGAGCATATGATGAAGGATTTCTTTCGCGTCACGCGCCGGGTGAGCGAGCTGAACCATATGCTAATCCAACTGTTCGAAGAGGCGATTCTCGCTCTCACAGAGGATGAGAAGCCACGACCGATTGATGATGATTTTCAACTGCGCGGCACGCTTATCGACCTGCGCGACGACACGCTGTTTATCCGCGAGCCGCAGGCCATTCTGCGCATGTTCTATATGATGGTGCGTAACAGCAGCATCACCGGTATTTACTCCACCACGCTTCGCCATCTGCGCCACGCCCGTCGCCATCTGACGCAGCCGCTTTGCTACATCCCGGAGGCGCGAACCCTGTTCCTCAGCATGTTGCGCCATCAGGGCGCGGTAAGCCGCGGTCTGCTGCCAATGCACCGCCATAGCGTGCTGTGGGCGTATATGCCGCAATGGTCACATATTGTTGGTCAGATGCAATTCGACCTTTTTCACGCCTATACCGTTGATGAACACACCATTCGCGTCATGCTGAAGCTCGAGAGTTTCGCCAAAGAAGAGACCCGCAGCCGCCACCCGCTATGCGTTGAGCTGTGGCCACGCCTGACGCATCCAGAACTGATCCTTATTGCCGCCCTGTTCCACGACATCGCCAAAGGACGTGGCGGCGACCATTCGATCCTCGGCGCCCAGGACGTACTCAAATTTGCCGAACTTCATGGTCTCAATTCACGTGAAACCCAGCTCGTCGCCTGGCTAGTGCGTCATCATTTACTGATGTCGGTAACCGCTCAGCGTCGCGATATTCAGGACCCGGAAGTGATCAAGCAGTTCGCCGAAGAGGTACAAACGGAGAACCGTCTGCACTATCTGGTCTGTCTGACCGTCGCCGATATCTGCGCCACTAACGAAAACCTGTGGAACAGCTGGAAGCAAAGCCTGCTGCGCGAACTCTATTTCGCCACCGAAAAACAGCTGCGCCGGGGAATGCAAAATACTCCAGACATGCGCGAACGAGTACGCCATCACCAGCTTCAGGCGCTGGCGCTGCTGCGGATGGAAAATATTAATGAACAAGCTCTGCACCTGATCTGGAACCGCTGCCGCGCGAACTATTTCGTACGCCATACGCCGAATCAGCTCGCCTGGCATGCGCGCAACTTACTCCAGCACGATCTCAGCAAGCCGATGATTTTACTGAGTTCTCAGGCAACGCGTGGTGGCACCGAAATTTTTATCTGGAGCCCGGACAGACCGTACCTGTTCGCTGCCGTTTGCGGTGAACTGGACCGCCGTAACCTTAGCGTCCACGATGCGCAGATCTTTACAACACGCGACGGTATGGCAATGGATACCTTCATTGTTCTTGAACCGGACGGCAGTCCGCTTTCCGCCGACAGGCACGAGATGATTCGCCTGGGCCTGGAACAGACCATTACCCAACGTAGCTGGCAGCCACCAGCCCCGCGTCGTCAGGCGGCAAAATTACGGCATTTTTCCGTCCCGACGGAGGTTAACTTCCTGCCAACGCATACCGATCGAAAATCATTCCTTGAGCTGATCGCCCTCGATCAGCCTGGTCTGTTAGCGCGCGTCGGCCAGGTGTTTGCCGACCTCGGAATTTCGCTCCACGGAGCGCGAATTACGACAATTGGTGAGCGAGTAGAAGATTTATTTATAATCGCCACGGCAGACCGGCGTGCCCTTAATAATGAGCTGCAACAAGAAGTACAACAACGGTTGACAGAGGCCCTCAATCCAAACGATAAAGGGTAGCGAATTTAAATGTACATACACAAAGTCATTCGAGCTGCATCAAGGCGGCCAGGGAGAGAGTCTAAGGAGCTTACGATAGTAAGTGACTGGGGCGAACAAGCGCAGCCAACGCAGAGGCAGCTTGAAGGATGAAGTGTATAAATGGAAAGAGAAACGATGCAGCAATTACAGAATATTATTGAGTCCGCCTTTGAGCGTCGCGCCGACATCACGCCGGCAAATGTGGATACCGTAACCCGCGAAGCGGTTAATCAGGTGATTTCTCTGCTTGATTCCGGCGCACTGCGCGTCGCTGAAAAAATCGACGGCCAGTGGGTAACCCATCAGTGGCTGAAGAAAGCGGTTCTGCTCTCTTTCCGTATTAACGATAACCAGGTTATCGATGGTGCGGAAAGCCGCTACTTCGATAAAGTTCCGATGAAATTCGCGGATTATGATGAAGCGCGTTTCCAGAAAGAAGGTTTCCGCGTGGTTCCACCGGCAGCCGTCCGTCAGGGGGCGTTTATCGCTCGCAACACGGTTCTGATGCCGTCCTACGTGAACATCGGCGCATACGTTGATGAAGGCTCCATGGTTGATACCTGGGCGACCGTCGGCTCCTGCGCGCAGATCGGTAAAAACGTTCACCTGTCCGGCGGCGTCGGCATCGGTGGCGTACTGGAGCCGCTGCAGGCGAACCCGACCATCATCGAAGATAACTGCTTTATCGGCGCGCGTTCTGAAGTCGTCGAAGGCGTGATCGTCGAAGAAGGTTCCGTGATCTCCATGGGCGTGTACCTGGGCCAGAGCACCAAAATCTACGATCGCGAAACCGGCGAAGTGTTCTATGGCCGCGTACCGGCTGGCTCCGTAGTCGTATCCGGCAACCTGCCGTCGAAAGATGGCAAGTACAGCCTGTATTGCGCCGTTATCGTGAAGAAGGTCGACGCCAAAACGCGCGGCAAGGTCGGAATCAACGAACTTCTGCGTACCATCGACTAAGCAGTATAAAAAGCGGGAGGCATCCCGCTTTTTTTATATATTAAGCTGGCGAAGATAGATTTTTTCGTTAATTATTCAAAGATTACGATGATATCAAAGGTACCGTTATGTACGATAATCTGAAAAGTCTTGGTATTACCAATCCTGATGAAATCGATCGCTATAGCCTGCGGCAGGAAGCCAACAACGACATTCTGAAAATCTATTTTCAGAAGGACAAAGGCGAGTTCTTCGCCAAAAGCGTCAAGTTTAAGTACCCGCGTCAGCGTAAAACCGTTGTCGCAGACGGCATTGGTCAGGGATATAAAGAAGTCCAGGAGATCAGTCCAAACCTCCGCTATATCATTGATGAGCTGGATCAGATCTGCCAGCGCGATCGCACTGAAATCGATCTTAAGCGTAAAATCCTCGACGATCTGCGTCATCTGGAAAGCGTAGTTACCAATAAGATCAGCGAAATTGAATCCGATCTGGAAAAACTGACGCGCAATAAATAAGTCTGCTATGGGCCAAATACTGGCCCTGTTTTCCACCTTTCAGTCTCTTCTCCTACATTTTCTCATCATCAAACCTCAATTTTTCTTATCAAGCATCATTTCACATCACCTTACTATCCATATGAATTAATTAATCAAATACTTCATGTATGTTCATTTCCCACCTAAAAGGAGGTCATACGATGACACAGGAAATTGAACAAACATGTTATACGCTGCAATCTGCCCCCTGGCTGGATAATGCAGGTTTTCAAAAAGGGCGAGAACACGATCGTCAGGCGCTAGGCTTTATTCTGCCTGCCAACGTGCAATTACAGATTCGTCAGCCGGACGTCAGCAAGGGCAAAGCAAGGTTGCGCCTGCTATGCAACGATTCAGAAGGAGAGAAAACCATCACGTTGAGCACCAGTTGGCAAACGGTGAGTACAACTGTCGATACCGTCCCCTTTATTGATACGCTATTTACAGAACAACCTGGCGAGTTCATCGTCACTTACCAGCAACCCGCCACGACAAAACTGCTGCCGTGCTGGAAAATGGGGCAATCCGAAGATGAATTTTTCCTCTCCTGGGAGAAAAACAGCTCGGCGTTCGCGCTGGTGGATTTAGACGTTATTAACATGCTGCTGCCCTACGCCGATCGTGATAATGCGCTCAACGCTGGCCTGTCAACACTGCACAGCTACTACACCCAGCTCTTCAAGTACTATAACGAATGGGCTGGATTAAGTGACAATCCAGACTCGCCGCTGAATCAGGATATTGCCAACCGCTACTTTATCCATGCGGATAAACATGGTGTTGGCGCGGCCTACTATTCCTCCGGGTGGTGTGCGCAAACCTCCCCTACGATTGGTGAAGGCTGGATCGACAGCGTCTCAACACAGTGGGTTATTCTTCATGAGATTGGTCATGGGTATCAAGGCTCCTTTATGCAAGATACCGACCTTCCCACTGGCGAGGTATGGAACAATATTTACGCCTCTTACTATCAGCAGCTCATGCTTGGCCAGGATAACCGTCTTTATACCGGCGGTTGGCTATATAACTACGGCAAACTGGCCGCACAGGAACAGCAGTTAATCACCCATATTACCAATCAGGACCCCGTCAGCAGTTGGGGGCTACGTCCGCGCTTGCAATTCCTGATGCTTATGTTGCTAAAAGCTGGCACTAAAGCCTTTGTTGCCTTTAACCAAAATTATCGTCAACTGGCCAACGGAGACAACTTTCAGCCGATAGAACATCGTCTTGCCGATATGCTGGCGACAGCCATCGCCACCGCTTCAGGCTATGACGTCACTGCCTTTATCAACCTGTGCGGCTTGAAACTGAAAACAACAACCCAAGAAAAGGTCGCGTCACTGGCAACAAAACCGCTGTGGCCACTTTACGATTTATTGCCACAAAGTGAATGGGAAAACGCGCGCCAACAATTAGGGCTGGATTCCTCCGTATGGCTGGTCGATAACAGCCAGCTGGCAACATTAAACAAAACGGGAACGCTGGTTCTGACGTTCGATATCGATGATGCGCAACAGATTTATGGCCGCACGATAATCATCAAAGATAACTGCGGAACCCAATATTCCGTACCGATCAATGATGATACTTTGACACTAAACAGCATTCCTGTTGGCGTTTATCAGGTCGAATTGCCACAGGGCCGTTCGCAAAAATATCTGCCAAATATCAGCCATATTACTATCCGGGAAGGTGTTAATGCCGTTAGCGTAGTCTATAGCCAACGAAACGACACAAGCAGCCGTAATGTGACGCTGCGCTTTTTAGGTCTTGGTGACGACCAGTTTGCAACCCTTGACGTTGATTACGAAAATAAGCAACTGATTCTGGATATTACTGACGCCACTCCGCATAGCTACTTCCCGAATACGCTTTACGCCAGCGTCGCAGTGCTCTCCGCCAACGGCGAAAAAGTCTTTGAGCGAAAAATGAATGGGACCAGTTGCACCACAGGTAAAGTCATCATTCCATTCAACACGGAATATCATTTATATATTTATCATGCTGAGCCTGGACGCCTGAAAGCCTCTCCGACTTACCTGGCACTGGTCGCGCGTGAGAAATACCAGTTGCTACGTATCGATGATAATGGGCTCTACAACTTTATCCTTAACAATAATCCGGAAGAAGATTTACTGGCGACATTCCACCAGCAAGCCCAGAAAATACGTAACCAACCTTCACTGCTGGCACAAGAGAACTCTACGGCTAAAAACGATCTCTGGCTGATGCTGTCCCATTTCGAGGAACCTACCTATAGCGCGCAGCTCAAAGAGTATGCCGATGTGCTCCCTCAGGATAACGGCGAACCTAACGAGTTGACGGGAAAATGCATCACATTGGATCTGAAAGGACAAGGTAATAAGACGTTTTGCCAGATAGCCATTGATAACAAACAGCACATGATGACCATCGAGACGCGTTCCGGCACGCCGCATGCGTACTACACCGCTAATACCTACGCCAATATCACGGTGACAGAACCGAACGGTACCATAGCCTTTAATCGTAACTATGCAGGCGGTACAGACAATCTGGCAAAAAGTGAGGCGTTCGCTTTAGAGGAAAACATGATTATTGATGTTTTCCTTGATGAACCGTTCCGCTCCAGCGCCAGCAATGACACAACTCAGGGCACCATCACGCTAAAGAAAAACAACCGCTGGCGCGTAGTGAGCGATGGGCTGGAAGTCTATTCGCTAGCACCGGTTGATGAAGAGGAGGCCGCAGATACAGAGGAAGAAACGCGAGATGTGACCGCCTTGTACGGCGATCAATTCACATGGCAGCTGCTTGGCGACAATGATATCTGTTTTGCCAGCATGGATATGGATATCGGCAGCAAGCAGCTTACTTTTACCGCCAACTCCGTTGTGCCGCATAAAGACTTCACTACGACGTATACAACGGTCAACGTCTACAACACACGCGGTAGCGTCGTTTATCGCCAGTCAATTAAAGGCTCAGCGCAGCTTGGCGATTATATTGATACAGCAATACTGGATGAAGGCTACACCATCGAGGTATTCCATGCTGAAGCAGGAATTCGCTCGGCTATCATCAATCCGTTAAATAACAAAACCTGGCAACAACCTAATACCGTGACCTGGCAAGTCACGGCCCTCGGGTTGCAACGCCTGTAACATCAATCGCTCCCGCCCATGGCGGGAGTGTTTTAACGTTGCTCGTCCAGCTGTAAAGCAATATACAACAACAAACGGTCGTCAAAACTCCCCAGGTCCAGCCCAGTCAGTTCAGAAATACGATTCAGACGATATTCCAGCGTATTACGGTGAATAAATAGTGCCTTTGAGGTCGCTAGCGGTTGCACGTTGTGGCGGAACCACGCCTGTAGGGTACGCCGCAGCAGGCCGTTATTATCCATCGCTTTCAAACGAACCAGCGGACGCGCCAGCTCGTTGGCCTGCCAGCCGCCGCGCAGGCTATCCAGTAGCACCGGCAGCATCAGGTCCTGATAAAAATAGCTCCGACTTTCCGGCATTCGCTGTTTACCGACCATCATTGTGGTTCGGGCGGTACGGTAAGAACGTGCGATGCTACCGGGTCCGGTAAAGAAGTTACCCAGCGCCACACGAAAACGCAGCTGACCATTCTCTTTCATCCTGCTGATCAACTGCTCGACCCGTTTACAGTGATCTTCCGCATCCCAGCGGCCAAAAGCATTCAACGCAGGCTTCAGCACCACCATTTCGGTCAGCGAGACAATGGCCACCAGATTATTACGGTCCGGCGTCGTCAGCGCGGTTTGTAGCTGCTGTAGCTCCGCCATCGCGCTGTCTACGCCCAGTTGGCCACTATCTACTTCAATCATTGCGACAACACGCGGCTGATTCAGATCGATTCCCAACCGCTGCGCCCATTCGGTCAGCGCTGGGGTGTTTTCCTCGGCCTGAATCAGGTTCATCACCAGCTCTTCACGCAGACGGCTATCCTGGGCCAGAAGGTGCATCAGCCGCGACTGCTCCAGCATCATTTCAGCCGTCATACAGACCAGCTCACCGTATTTGCGCAGCGATTCCGGCTCGCCGGTCAGACCGATAACGCCGACGATTTCCCCCTCCAGACGCAGCGGCAGGTTGATGCCCTGGCGCACGCCGTGCAGATGTCGCGCCACGGCATCATCAATATCGACAACGCGCCCTTGTGAAAGAACCAGCAGCGCACCTTCGTGCAATTCACCAATCCGCTCGCGATCTCCGCTGCCGATAATGCGCCCGCGAGCATCCATTACGTTGATATTGGTATCAATGATGCGCATCGTGCGCGCCACGATATCCTGCGCCATTTTGGTATCAAGGTGCCAGCCAGCCATGTAACCCTCCCGTGAGCAGGTTACCAGCATAGAAGAGTTGGCAAAACGCTGCATTGTGCATTCGCACAAAGCAGGGGTGAGAAGTATGGAGTTGTGGAAGGGGTCACAGAACGCCAGACAGAATGACCCGCAGAGCAAAAAAAGCCCCTTGCCTCACAAGGAGACAAGGGGCTTTACGATTTGCCCGCGATTACTGCATCAGCAGGTAGATGGAGGTATCACCACGCTGAATGTTCAGCGCCAGAACCGAAGGTTTAGCATCGAAGATTTTGCGCAGGTCAGCAATATTTTTCACCGGCTGCTGGTTAGCGCCAACGATAATATCGCCTTTCTTCAGGCCAATCTGCGCAGCCGGAGTCCCCGCCTTCACGTTGCTCACCGTGACGCCTTTATCCTGACCCTTGTTGCTCATTTCCGCACCTTCAATACCGTTGAAGATGGTGCTTGAGTCAACCTGAGTCTGATTACTTTGCTGCAGCTCTACGGTTACCGTTACTGGTTTACCGTCACGCAGCAGGCCAAGTTCAATTTTGCTGCCGATAGGCATGGTGCCGACCTGTGCACGCAGTGCGGCAAAGCTGCTGATTGGCTTACCGTTCAGCGTGGTGATCACGTCACCGGCTTTAATACCTGCTTTACCCGCTGCAGAACCCGGCATGACCTGGCTGACAAACGCACCGCGCTGAGCGTCGACTTTCATCGCTTTCGCCAGTTCGGAGTTCAGCTCGGTTCCCATGATGCCCAGCTCACCGCGCTTAACCTGGCCAAACTTAACCATCTGATCGGTCAAGTTTTTCACCATGTTGCTCGGGATCGCAAAGCCGATACCGATATTACCGCCGTCCGGTGCCAGGATCGCGGTGTTGATACCGATCAGCTCGCCGTTCAGGTTAACCAGCGCGCCGCCGGAGTTACCGCGGTTAATCGCCGCATCGGTCTGGATAAAGTTCTCGTAATTTTCAACGTTCAGGCCGCTGCGGCCCAACGCGGAAACAATCCCGGAGGTCACGGTTTCACCGAGGCCAAACGGGTTACCGATAGCCACGGTGTAATCGCCGACGCGCAGGGTATCAGAGTCCGCCAGCTTGATTGCGCTCAGGTTTTTCGGATCCTGAATTTGAATCAGCGCGATATCAGAACGCGGATCTTTACCGACCACTTTTGCCTCAAACTTACGGCCATCGCTCAGTTGAACTTTGATCGTCGTCGCGTTATCCACGACGTGGTTGTTGGTGACGACATAACCTTTAGCGGCATCAATGATCACCCCAGAACCGAGGGCCATAAATTTCTGCTGCTGACCGCCATCGCTACCCGGAGCGCCACCCTGCCCACCGCCCTGACAGAACGGAGAGCTTTGGAACGGTGAACCGTCCTGGCAGAACGGTGAATTATCACCAAAGAACTGCTGGAAGTTACGCGGCATCCGCGGGGTATTAACGGTGGTGCTCCCCTCAACGTTGATGCTCACGACAGACGGCATCACCTTTTCCAGCATAGGAGCCAGACTCGGCATCTGCTGTGCATTAGTAGCCGAAGAAGCTGTTTCCGCCGCGCTCGCAGAGAGAGGGGACAACGCCAGACCTAAACTAAGAGCCAGAGCACTCATTGCTAACGTGGTTTTTTTCATATGTTTCAATCTCGATTTCAGATAACGAATAGTTGCTGTTTACGTGACTATGAGAGTCATTTTATAGCGCGAAGTTCCGGAATGAAGTTTTGGTAAAAGTAAAAATTTATTGTTCGTCTTTACAAAACTCATGCTTATTCTACGGCCATCAATCGCCGATATTCATCCCATGCATACAAGTCCGTCATTCCGCTGATATAGTCCTGAATGAGACGACAGCGATAATAATATTCCCATAGCGGAAATTCAGCGCTATCGCGCGGGATCTTATTTACGGCTTCTACGTAGGCCAGACGATGGCGAGTCGAAAGTTTCTGGAACAAGCGTGAGGCGATCGGTAAACTTCGCACCCGCTCTTTTTCCACCAACAGACTAAACTCATCCAGCGATAATTTTAACAACGGCTGGTAGATATCCAACAGGCCGCTAATAACACGATAACCTTGCAATTCCAGCTGCTCAACATCTGGATGGCTAAATACATGTTTTACAGCAACATTTTTATAAAGTTCAAGCAATTGGCTGCAATCACTTTCGTCTTCAAGCAGCGCGTGATTAAAATCACCGGTAAAGATCCTTGGCAAATTATCAATAAAGCGACGCGCCGCATACGGTACCAGCTTATTCAGCGTATTGACCCGTAAATACATAAAGAACTGATCTTCAGTACTTCGACTAAGAGAATTCGCACGAGATTTATCCCAGGCATTTTCAACAACCATGTTAAACAAAGAGCCTTTTTCGTGCTCCCCCCAGGCCTCGTAAAGATGCTGATATAGCTGCTCCACGCTGAAAATACGTTTTTCTACTGCATCCTCAAGGTCGGCAACGCAATACGAGATATCATCTGCGGCTTCCATAATCCACGTTAATGGGAACCGATTGTAAGGAGCCAGATCCAGTTCTTTACGCAACCTCGCAACATAGCCCTCTTCGGCTAAATAATAACCAGGTTTCTTCATTAAATAACTGTGGCTGGCAGGCGGTTCCCCTCGCCACCACGCCGGACGGGTATATTTAAGGATACAGCCCACCTGCGCCCAGGTCAGATTCATCCGCATCAGGGTATGCACTAAACGAATTCCCTGCGCATTTCCTTCAAACCAGCACAAATCCTGGCGAACCTTGCGGCGTAGCTCATTTAATTGGCTATCCCCCTCCTGCAAACGCAGCGCTTCAACCACGCAACGGTCTTCGGTTAGGGGCTGGCTGGCGGCATCGCCAGGGAACAGCCGCTGGCTGAACCAGTCGTTGATTGCCGCTTCGCCAAAATGACCAAACGGCGGATTGCCGATGTCGTGCATCAAGCAAGCCATCTCGACGATACTTTCAAATGGACCGGTTAGCTCATCCAGCCCATAGCTCTCCAGCAGCTTCTGTTCTTTCAGACGGCTTAGCACTTCTTTAGCGATATAGCGGCCAACCTGCTGAACTTCAAGAGAGTGGGTCAGACGGGTACGCACCGCCGCGTTACGCTCTAGCGGGAATACCTGAGTTTTTTGCTGCAATCGGCGGATCGCCGGCGAGTTAACAATACGCCCGCGATCGCTTTCGAAAATGCGCAGGATTTCATGTTCCGTCTCAACCCCTTGCGGTGAACGATAGCGGCGACGCCAGTTAATCTTGTTGCGAAAATCGATCTTTGCCATGGCCTTCCCCGTGCGAGCAATAACGTTTCCTTCTAAGCGCATGATAGACTATGCCGCTAAAACCCACACATCGCGAGTAAATCTATGAAAATCGGCATTATTGGCGCTATGGAAGAAGAAGTTACCCTTCTGCGCGACAAAATCGACAACCGCCAGACCATCACTATCGGCGGTAGCGAAATCTATACCGGACAACTTCAAGGTACCGACGTCGCTCTGTTGAAGTCGGGTATTGGTAAAGTGGCCGCCGCCATGGGCGCAACCCTGCTGATGGAGCACTGCAAGCCGGATGTGATTATTAACACCGGTTCGGCAGGCGGGCTGGCATCTACCCTGAAGGTTGGCGATATCGTTGTTTCTGACGAAGCGCGCTACCACGATGCTGACGTCACCGCATTCGGCTACGAATATGGCCAGTTGCCAGGCTGCCCTGCCGGTTTTAAAGCTGATGAAAAACTGATTGCCGCCGCGGAAACCTGCATCAAAGCGCTGGATCTTAACGCAGTACGCGGTCTGATTGTCAGCGGCGACGCCTTTATCAACGGTTCCGTTGGCCTGGCGAAAATCCGTCAGAACTTCCCGCAGGCCGTGGCGGTCGAGATGGAAGCAACGGCCATTGCGCACGTCTGCCACAGCTACGGCGTGCCGTTTGTTGTCGTTCGCGCCATTTCCGATGTTGCCGACCAGCAGTCCCATCTGAGCTTCGACGAGTTCCTCGCTGTTGCCGCAAAGCAGTCCACCCTGATGGTGGAAAACCTGGTGCAGCGTCTGGCTCGTGACTAAGTCACTTCAAACGGCTCTTGCCGCCCTGCTACTGCTCGTCCCGGCGTGGCTATTCGCTGCGCCGCGGGTGATTACGCTCTCCCCCGCCAATACCGAACTGGCGTTTGCCGCCGGTATTACGCCGATTGGCGTCAGTAGCTATTCTGATTACCCGCCAGAAGCCGCAAAGATAGAGCAGGTCTCCAGTTGGCAAGGGATGAATCTGGAACGCATCGTCGCACTTAAACCCGACCTGGTACTGGCCTGGCGCGGCGGTAATGCCGAGCGGCAGGTTAACCAGCTAAATTCGCTCGGTATTAAAGTTATCTGGGTCGAAACGACGACTATCGAAGATATCATCACCACGCTTCGCCAGCTGGCGCAATGGAGCCCACAACCGGAAAAGGCACGGCAGGCGGCCCAAAAGATGCAGGATGATTATCAGACGCTGAAAGCGCGCTATGCCAGCGCGCCAAAAAAGCGCGTCTTTTTACAGTTTGGCACTAACCCGCTCTTTACCAGCAGCAAAGGGTCGATTCAGGATCAGGTTTTGACGCTATGCGGAGGGGAAAATATCTTTGCCGCCAGCCGGGTTCCCTGGCCGCAGGTCAGCCGTGAGCAGGTGCTGGCAAGGCAGCCGCAGGCCATTGTCATTACCGGTGATGCCAGCAAGCTTCCCGCCGTTGAGCGCTACTGGCAGAATCAGCTAAAAATTTCGTTTATTGTCCTACATGGTGACTGGTTTGAACGTGCGAGCCCACGTATTATCCTCGCCGCAAAACAACTCTGTACTGCGCTCGAGCAGGTAAAATAATTACCTGATAACCCAGGGAACTCACGATGCTTGTCTATTGGCTGGATATTATTGGCACCGCGGTGTTTGCCATCTCCGGCGTCTTGCTGGCAGGAAAGCTGCGCATGGACCCATTTGGCGTACTGGTATTAGGCGTGGTGACCGCGGTAGGCGGCGGAACCATTCGCGATATGGCTCTCGCCAACGGCCCGGTATTTTGGGTGAAAGACCCGACCGATCTGGTGGTGGCAATGGTCACCAGTATGCTCACCATTCTGCTGGTACGTCAGCCGCGCCGGCTGCCTAAATGGGTGCTGCCGGTACTGGATGCCGTTGGGCTGGCAGTATTTGTCGGTATCGGCGTCAATAAAGCGTTTCTTGCCCATAGCGGGCCGCTGGTCGCCGTCTGTATGGGCGTTGTCACCGGCGTTGGCGGCGGGATTATCCGCGATGTGCTGGCGCGCGAAATCCCGATGATCCTGCGCACGGAAATCTACGCCACAGCCTGTATCGCAGGCGGTATCGTTCACGCAACGGCGTACTACACTTTACACGTTCCGTTAGAAAACGCGGCAATGCTAGGAATGGTGGTCACGCTGGTAATTCGCCTGGCGGCAATCCGCTGGCACCTGAAGCTACCGACGTTTGCGCTAGATGAGAATGGGCGTTAATAAAAGCAAAACGGTAACTTTAAGGTTACCGTTTTTAGTTGTTTGCTCCCTCTCCCTGCGGGAAAGGGCTGAGGTGCCGCACTCACTTTAGACGCTGAATGAAGAGCCGCAACCGCAGGTGCTTTTCGCATTCGGGTTGGTCACGATAAAGCGTGAACCTTCCAAGCCTTCAGTATAATCGACAGCCCCGCCGACCAGATACTGCAGGCTCATTGGGTCAACCACCAGGCCTACGCCCTGCTTCTCGATAGTCATATCCCCATCGTTTACCTGATCGTCAAAGGTAAAGCCGTACTGGAAACCGCTGCAGCCACCGCCGGTGATATACACGCGCAGTTTCAGGTTCGGATTATCTTCATCCGCGATCAGGTCTTTTACTTTTATCGCTGCGGCTTCGGTAAATTCCAGCGGCAACGCTACGTCATCACTCATTTTATGCTCCCATTGATACTTCTGACCGGTTAAAGAATAACCCGACCTTTTGAGCCATTATCCAATACCCGAGTAAATCGTTCAAGTATTCTCCCCGCCAACCGGCTGTGCCTTTGCCGCCCGCTCGGCTTCCTGTTTCGCCAGGGTGCGCTGCAGGATTGTCGAGTATAAAGGCTTGCCGCCAAGGAATTGTGCCAATAGTGTTGCGCCCAGGCAGGTAATAATCATTGGCAAAATGAGCTGGTAGTTATCGGTCATCTCCAGCACCAGCACGATGCCGGTCAACGGCGCACGAACCGAGGCGGCGAGAAGTGCGCCCATACCAGCAATGGCAAACGTCCCCGCATCCAGATGATACGCCGGAAACAGCGGCGTTGCCGCCATGCCGAAGGCCGTTCCCAGCAATGTTCCCAGCGCCAGCATCGGTGCGAAGATACCGCCGGGCGCGCCGGAAGAGAAGCAGAGCAGCGTAGTAATCACCCGGGCGATAAAAATAAACAGTAGCAGGCCAACAGAAAAGTTGCCCGCAGCAGCGATGGGAATCAGGTTAAATCCGCCGCCTGCCGCCGTTGGCTGAATCAGCCCAAGCACGCCGCAGCTGCCGCCGATTAATCCGCCAATCAACACCCACTTTTTGATATTACCACCATGAAAACGCTGGAACATATCCTGGGTACGCAACACCAGAGTGTTAAATAACGGGCCGATACAACCGAAAATCATCCCCAGCACCAAATATAACCACAGCGTGTTAACCGGCGCGTTGCTCAGCTTGCCAACCTCGATAACCGCATGATCGCCATTAAAAATACGAAAGACAATCGTCGACATAATCACGCCGGTAAACACGGCTTTAATGGAGATCAGGTTGTAGCGAAACTGCGGACGCATCTCTTCAATAATAAACAGAATACCGGCCAGCGGCGCATTAAACGCGGCGGAGAGACCCGCTGCTGCACCGGTCGCCAATAGCGTATGGCGCGCCTCCGGGCTGCGCATGCGGAATACATCCACCACCATGCGGCCAAGATTGCCGCCCAGTTGCACCATCGGCCCTTCACGACCCAGCACCATTCCTGCGCCCAGGGTCCCCATACCGCCGATAAACTTCACCGGCAACACGCGCCACCAGCGCACGGGACGCAGCTCTTCCAGCGCTCCCTCTATTTCCGGGATCCCCGATCCGCCCGCTTCCGGGGCAAAACGACGTACGAGGAAATACCCCACCATCGCCAGCAAAGCGGAGAGGATAAAAGCCAGCGGCCAGACCAGAAACCAGTGGTCTGCCACCTCTACCAGCGCGCCAATGCGCACGTTTTGCACCCAGTTGACGCTTTTCTCAAACGCGACGCCAACCAGCCCCGCCAGCGTTCCGACAACGGCCGCCATCAATAACACCGCCAGCGGCGTTTTATCACGCTGAATCAACCGACGCACGGCATCGCTGCGGCGAACACGTACGAACTGATGTGCTGAAGAAGAGGGATTTTCTGCTTTCATGCCATTATCAATGATTAGTAATACAAATAGAAAGAAGGGCATTCTAGCCAACCGGACAGGCCCCGTCGTCAAAAAAATGCGCCGTGACCACATTGTTTCAATTGGGCAAAACTTTCATACCCTAAATAATTCGAGTTGCAGGAAGGCGGCAAAGGAGTGAATCCCGATGAGCTTACTCTGGTAAGTGATTCGGGTGAACGAGCGCAGCCAACACACCTGCAACTTGAAGTATGACGGGTATATAACCTTCCTGGAATAACCTAGAATAGCCGACAAAACATTTTTCACGAACCAGGACCCTGGCTATGAGCAAATCTGAAAATCTGTATAACGCTGCGCGTGAACTTATCCCCGGCGGCGTGAACTCTCCGGTACGCGCCTTCACCGGCGTCGGCGGTACGCCGCTGTTTATCGAGCGCGCCGACGGCGCATATCTCTACGACGTCGATGGCAAAGCGTATATCGATTATGTTGGTTCCTGGGGCCCAATGGTACTCGGTCACAACCATCCGGCAATTCGCAACGCCGTGATCGAAGCGGCGGGACGCGGTTTAAGCTTTGGCGCACCAACGGAGATGGAAGTCAAAATGGCGGCACTGGTCACTGAACTGGTGCCGACCATGGATATGGTCCGCATGGTGAACTCCGGTACCGAAGCGACGATGAGCGCCATTCGTCTGGCGCGCGGTTTTACCGGCCGCGACAAAATCATCAAATTTGAAGGCTGCTACCACGGCCACGCCGACTGCCTGCTGGTGAAAGCCGGTTCCGGCGCGCTGACTCTGGGCCAACCGAACTCTCCGGGCGTTCCGGCAGATTTCGCCAAACACACCCTGACCTGCACCTATAACGATCTCGCATCTGTGCGCGCCGCGTTCGAACAGTATCCGCAGGATATCGCCTGCATCATCGTTGAACCGGTCGCCGGTAACATGAACTGCATCCCGCCGCAGCCTGAATTCCTGCCGGGCCTGCGCGCGCTGTGCGATGAATTCGGCGCGCTACTGATTATCGATGAAGTGATGACCGGCTTCCGCGTGGCGCTGGCCGGCGCGCAGGATTACTACGATGTGGTACCGGATCTGACCTGCCTGGGCAAAATCATCGGCGGCGGCATGCCGGTTGGCGCATTCGGCGGCCGTCGCGAAGTGATGGATGCGCTCGCCCCGACCGGCCCGGTTTACCAGGCGGGAACGCTGTCCGGTAATCCGATCGCCATGGCGGCGGGCTTCGCCTGCTTAACCGAAGTGGCGCAGCCTGGCGTGCATGAAACCCTGACCGATCTGACCAATCAGCTGGCTCAGGGTCTGCTGGACGCCGCCCGTGATACCGGTATTCCACTGGTAGTGAATAACGTCGGCGGCATGTTCGGCATTTTCTTTACCGATGCGCCAACCGTGACCTGCTATCAGGACGTGGTGAAGTGCGACGTGGAGCGCTTTAAGCGCTTCTTCCACCTGATGCTGGAGGAAGGCATCTACCTGGCGCCGTCAGCGTTTGAAGCGGGCTTTATGTCTATCGCCCACAGTGAAGAAGATATCGATAACACCATCGCCGCAGCGCGTAACGCCTTCGCGAAGCTGTAACCCTAAACGCCGGGGCAACGCTGCCCCGGCGATACCAGGGCACTATCGGCTCTGCTTTCTTAACAGATAGATAAAGTACGGTGCGCCGATAAAGGTCGACAGCAGCCCCGCCGGGATCTGGTAAGGGAACATCATCATCCGCCCGCACCAGTCGGCAAACACCAACAGCACCCCGCCAATCAACCCGGACATCACCATATGCGGCATAGTACGGCGGAAACCCATCATACGAGCGATATGCGGTGCCATCAGACCCACGAAGCTAAGCGGGCCAATAGTTAGCGTTGCGCTGGCGGTTAAGCACGCCGCCAGCAGCAGTAACGCGATGCGCGACGGCGTCAGCGCTACCCCAACGGCCCTTGCCGCCTCACTACCCAACGGTAGAATCGTCAGCCAACGTCGACAAAGCGGGGCCAGCGCCAACAGGATGATCATCACCACGCCGCTGCGCACCACTAATTCCGGCGTTGCGCTGTAGGTTGAGCCGGAGATCCACGTCAGGATCTGCGCCATTCGCGGGTCACCGCTGGCCTGGAGCATCATCAGCAGCATGGTAAACGCGGTGCTCAGCGCCATCCCCGCCAACAGCATACGATGCGGCGAGAACCCGCCGCGTCCGGCAGCAATCAGGATAACCAGCAGCGTCGCCGCGGCCCCGAGGCTACCGGCAGGCAGCAGCCAGCCAAACGCATTGCCCGGCACAAAAAACAGCATCACCACCACGCCGAACGCCGCGCCGGAGCTGATCCCAAGCACTTCCGGGCTGGCCATCGGATTACCGGTCAGACGTTGAATGATGCAGCCCGCCACCGCCAGCATCATGCCGGCAAACAGCGCCGCCAGAATGCGCGGCCAGCGCCAGGGCATCAGTTGATCCAGTAACGTACCGCTGGCCCAGTGCCAGCCCTGCGCGTCGCGGCCAAAGGTCAGCGCAACGACAATTGCCAGCAGCAGAATCACCAGCCCGCCGAGTGCGAACCACTGCACGCTTTGCCGCTCCGCCAGCACTTTGTCACCGCCATTCATCACCGGTGCGCTAATGCTGCGCAGGCGCGGTAGCAGCCATAGCAACAAGGGCGCGCCAATCAGCGCAGTTACCGAGCCGGTGGAGATTTCCATCCACACCCGGGTGAGCCACAGAATAACCTGATCGGAAATCCACAGCAGCAGCGCGCCAATCAACGCTGCCAGGAACAAGCGCGATAACAGACGACGAGCACCCAGCATCTTCGCCAGCAGCGGCGCGAACAGGCCGATAAAGCCAATAATTCCTACCGCATTGACCAACAGCGCGCTAATGATAATCGCCAGCGTCAACGCCCCCAGCCGCGCCAGCGAGAGCGCCAGTCCGAGGTTGCGCGCCACGCCGTCATCCAGCCCCATCAGGGTCAGCGGACGCAGCAGCAGCAGGGTCAAAATCGCCCCGCCGAGCAGCTGCGGCCACAGCCGCTGCACCACGCTCCAGTCGGTCTGCGTCAGGGTACCGGTGCTCCACAGGAACATACTTTGCAACTGATCGTGATGGAAAATCGCCATCAGCTGGTTGAGCGCACCGCAGTACAAACTCACCACCAGCCCCGCCAGAATCAAGGTCACCGGCGAGAGCCGTTTACCCCAGGAGACGCCAAATACCAGCGCGCCGACGAGGCACGCCCCGGCCAGTGCGGCAAACTGCGAAGCCAACACGCCGGGGATCGCCCACAGCGTAGTAACCGTCATCCCTAACTGCGCGCCGGTCGCGACGCCAAGCGTTGTCGGTTCCGCCAGCGGATTACGCAACACCTGCTGGAACAGCACGCCCACCAGCCCCAGCCCGACACCGACCAGCAGCGATATCGCCAGCCGCGGCAGCAGGCTGTAGTGGAACAGCATCTGGGAAATATTATCGATATCCGGCTGCCAGAGCGCCTGCCCCCACTCGTTTCGCGGCAGCGCCACGCTGAGGTTGAACAGCGTTAGCGTAAAAGCGGCGATCAGCAAAACAGAGAGCAACAATATAGCCAACGGAGAAATTCGCTGTCTCATGCCGGGACTCCCTGCGCATCGGCCAGCACGCGAGCAAAATACATCGCTGATAGCGTCGCGCCATAGAACCACACCGCCGGGACGCGCTGAAAACGCCCAGAGCGAACAAAAGGCATCGCTCGCCATAGCGGCGTCGCCATTAATTGCGCCATTTCCCGCTCGTTACCATGATCGAAACAGAGAACATCGGCATCTTTATAGGCCGCCAGCCGGTCGATCCCGACGGTGACGCTGCCCCAAAAGGTGGTTTCGCCCTGCCAGGCGTTTTTGATATCAAAGCGATCGAGCACTTCCTGGAACAGGCAGTTTTGCGCAAAGACCAGCACGTGACGGGTATCAAGCAGGGTAATCATCAGCAGAGGGCGATCGCCACGCCGGGCAAAGCGAGGCCGCAGGCTTTCCATCAGCGCGTCAAACTCCGCCAGATGGCGCTTCGCTTCCTGTTGCTTACCAATCAGTTCAGCCATTTCATTGAGCGACTGTTGCGCCATCATCAGCGGACGCTTGCCGTCGCTGAAGGTGAATCCTCGCCCGGGCGCAATGCGCGCCAGCTTTTCCGACGAAGGGCCGTATCCTGCCGACCAGACCAGAAACGACGGCTTCATTTGCGTCAGCAGTTCAAGATTCGGCTCGGTGCGCAGTCCAACATCAATCACCGATGGCGGCAGCGCAGGTTCGTTAACCCACAGCCTGTAGTTCGGGATATCGGCGACGCCATAGGGCGTGACGCCCAGCGCCAGCAGCAGCTCGACCGGCAGCCACTCCAGAGCGACAATGCGCTGCGGGTCAACTTCCGCCGCCTGCGCGCCGCGCATCTGCCACAGTAGCGGCGACAGAGCCATCGCGGTCAGCAGACGCCGCCGCGTGATTAAATTCAGGTTTTCCATCAATAGACAAAACTTACCGGCGCTGCGCCAGCCGGATGCGGCAGGATCCCCATCGGGATACCGTAAATTTGTTCCAGGGTTTCACTACGCATCAGCTCCGCAGGCGTTCCCTGAGCAATCATTTCACCACCGCGCAGGGCCACCAGATAGTCGCAGTAACGGGCAGCCATATTGATATCATGCAGGACGGCAATAACCGTCAGCCCGCGCTGCTGGCTAAGGCGGTGAACCAGTGCCAGAACATCAACCTGATGGGCGATATCCAGCGCCGAGGTCGGCTCGTCGAGCAGCAGGCAGCGGCTATCCTGGGCTACCAGCATGGCAATCCACGCTCGCTGGCGCTCGCCACCGGAGAGGCTATCCACCAGCCGATGGGCTAATGGTTTCAGGCCAACCAGCGCGATCGCCTCTTCGACTTTTTCCCGGTCCGCCGCGCCAAAACGCCCCAGCGCTCCGTGCCACGGATAGCGGCCGATAGCCACCAGTTCACGCACCGTCATGCCTTCCGCCGGCGGCAGTTGCTGCGGCAGATAGGCCACTTTGCGGGCAAACGCTTTGCTGCTCCAGCTATCGAGCGGCTGGCCGTCAAGCAGGACATCGCCTTCCGAGGGCGGCTGATGACGACCCAGCATTTTTAGCAGTGTCGATTTGCCGGAGCCGTTGTGGCCAATCAGGCCAGTCACTTTTCCCGCCGGGAAGGTTAATGAGAGAGGATGCAATAGCGTGCGACCGGGCACGCGGAAGGTCACGCGGTCCAGCGAAAACGTAGTATCAGAGTGCGGAGTGTTTTCCTGCATAACGGGACCTGGTAAGAGGCGCGGCGAACCGCGCCCATTAAGTGGTTAGAAACGGAAAGTTGCGGTCGCCACGACCTGACGCTCTGCGCCCCAGAAGCAGCCATAAGTATTGAAGCAGCTTGCAACGTACTCACGATCGAACAGGTTGTTCACGTGAAGCGCCACGTTAGAACCAGCCATGCCCACGCGAGCCAAGTCGTAACGGACTAATGCATCCACAACCGTGTAGCTACCCACCTTGAAGGAGTTCGCAGGATCGCCGTAGCTGGAACCTGTAAAACGAGCACCAGTCCCCAACGTCAGGCCAGACAGCGGACCGTTAAATAAAGTGTAATCGCCCCACAGTGATGCCATGTGTTTTGGCACCTGTGCTGGCGTGTTGCCTTTGTAGTTAGTATCCGTGGTGTATTCAGCATCGGTATAAGTGTATGAACCAACCACATTGACGCTGGCAGAGAGTGCCGCTTTCGCTTCAATTTCCACACCGCGCGAGCGAATCTCACCGCCTTCAACTGAGAAGAATGAGCCAGCCGGATCGGCCATCAGGTTGTTGGTTTTGGTCAACTGATAGACGGCGCCAGTAATCACGATTGGACGTTCGTTCGGTACGTATTTCACACCAGCTTCGTACTGTTTACCTTTAGACGGAGCGAAAATATTGCCAGTAGCCCCTGTCTGCGAAGCCGGTTCGAACGATTCACTGTAGCTGAAATAAGGCGTTACACCATTATCGAACAGGTAGTTAACACCACCGCGCCAGGTGAACTGCTTATCATCACGGTTAGCAGTAGTACCATAAACGCGATTCAGAGAGTCCTGCTTCGCCCAGTCATAACGGCCACCCAAGGTAACCAGCACTTTATTCCACTGCGCCTGATCCTGCACATACAAGCCAGTTTGCCTTTGCTTATTCAGGACTTGATACGGGCCAGTAATGACCGGAACTTTAGAGTTGAAATCAAAATCAGTAGATACAGGATTGTAAAGGTCAAGCAACGGAACAGAGTCGTCATAACCAAACCAAGAGTTGATATCATTGCGCATGCGCATAAAGTCAACGCCAGTCAGCAATATGTGATCGATCGAGCCTGTTGCAAAGCTACTCTGCAACTGAGTATCCACGGTGAAGTTCTGCAACTTTTCATCATCAATGACGTATTTACGCGCTAGATAACGCCCCTTATCCTCAGGCGCTAATGCTGCGCACTGCTTACTATCCTTGTTCGCTGGATCAGAACATACCCCGTAGCCATACACACTGTTTTGTGAGGTCTTGTTCTCAGCATAACGCAGGTTCTGACGCACGGTGAAAGTGTCATTAAATTCGTGGTCGAAGCTGTAGCCAACCATTTTCTCGTTACGAGAGTAGGTATTGTTGTTAGCGCCTTCGTTGAAATCGGTTGGGAGACGTTTACCGTTCGGTAACGGCGTCACCGTTCCCTCTTTTGGCAACCAGCCGTAGTAGCCAGTCTCCGGCTCATTCTGGAAGTAGGAGAGAAACGTAAAGTTGGTTTTATCATCCGGACGCCAGCTGAATGATGGTGCAATGGCATAACGCTGTTCTTCTGCTCCCTTCTGCTGTGCGTTCGCTGAACGCGCCAGACCGGTAAGGCGATAGGAATAAACGCCGTCATCATCGATGGCATCACTGAAGTCAAAACCGGTCTGCCATAGATTATCGGTGCCCATTTTAAACTGAACTTCTTTTAGCGGCTCCGTAGTGGGACGTTTGCTGACCATATTCAGCAAACCACCCGGGCTGCTCTTTCCGTAAAGAACGGAGATCGGGCCACGCATGACTTCTGCACGCTCCAACATATACGGGTCGACCACCGCATCGTTGTAGAAGTTACCCTGCATCTTCAAGCCATTTAGAAAGTTATTCTGGCTTTGGCCATCAGCGGCGAATCCGCGGATGATCAGATAATCGTAAGTATTAGAAGCACCACGCGTGCCCACCGCAACACCAGGCGTATAGCTCAACGCTTCTTTAACTGATTTCGGCTGGTGGAGAGCCATCTCCTCAGCGGTCACCACGGATATAGACTGTGGTACCTTTTGAATAGGGGTATCCGTTTTAGTCCCCGTGGCGGATTGTCTCGCCGCGATGGTCGCCGCAGGTCCCCAAGCGCTCTCCTGCGGAGCTGGAGCTGCGGTTACGGTAATCGTTTCTTCTTTCGGTTCAACTGCCGCCTGTGCATAGACAGACATGCCGCTAACCGCCGTGGCTACTACGACTGCGATTTTACGCAGCGAGTGGTTTGGCTGAGCAGTTTTTGGACGCGCCATGGGTATATCTCTAATAAAAGTGAATGATAACGTAAACGAGAATTATTATTATGACGGATGCCATGATAGGCGAAACGCAGAATATATGGCAAGAAATATGCCCCTGATTACGTGTCAAAGGATGAATTAATAACCAGACGGTAATTGTGGAGTTAAACTGCTGTTAAGTTTTTTACAGATATAAATAAGCCCTCTAATACTGAGGTATTAGAGGGCTTATTTATATCTGTAAAATCATTCAAGCCGCATCGAGGCGGCAAGAGAAGAAATCCCCAGGAACTTAGATAACTATGTGACTGGGGTTTCTGACAAATCTGCCGGGAGCAGATTTGAACGCTTTTTGCAGCGGCCCCGTAAGGGGCGAGGCCCAGGGACGGGCCGAGTAATCCGCAGCCAACAAAGAGGCGGCTTTAAGGATGAAGCGGATAATTAATTGCTGCCGAACATATCCTTAATCCAGCCCGCTACGCCATCGCTCTTCTCCTGCTTCGGCGGTTGCTGCTGCTGATTTTGCTGCTGTTGCGGCTGCTGCCCGGACTGATTGAACGGGTTATTCGCCTGCTGCTGTTCGAGCTGCTGCTGTTGCATCTGCTCGCCCTGGCGGCATAGCGTATCCGGCGAAGTCGTCCATACCGGAAGCGAACGCATTCCGCCGCCGCAGACGAAGTTACCGCTGCCATCGACGCCCATATCCACCACGTCTTCCGGCGCGGTTAGCACCAGCGGCGTCGGGGTCTGGTTAGCCAGATAACGCTGATAAATCGACATCGCACCGCTGGCACCGTACAGCTTGGTCGGCTGGTTATTATCGCGACCCACCCAGGTAATCGTCACCTGACCACCGTCAATACCGGCAAACCAGGTATCAACGTTGTTGTTGGTGGTCCCGGTTTTACCCGCCAGATGCAGACCCGGATACTTCGCGCCCAACTGGCGGCCGGTACCACGCTGCACAACCTGCTGCATGGTCCAGAGCGTCATATACGCCGCTTGTGCCGGAACCGCGCGTTCAGCCTGCGGATAGCTCTGATACAGCACGGTACCATCTTCGGCAATAACCGAACGCAGCGCCGAGAGCGGTGCGCGGTTGCCGCCGCTGGCAATGGTCTGGAACGCCTGAGCCACTTCAATCGGCGTCAGATTCAGCGCCCCCAGCAGCATAGCCGGAACTGCATTGAGCTGATTCTTCGGTGCGCCCAGTTTAGTCCAGGTATCGACCACCGCCGGTAGGCCCAGCGCCATCCCGAGGTTCACCGTCGGCACGTTCATTGAACGGGTCAGGGCGTCAACCAGCATCACTTTACCGCTATCGCTGTAGCGACGATCGTCGTTCTGCGGCGACCACGTCTGTCCGTTGGACAAACGAATCGCGATTGGCGCATCGGCAATCCAGGTGTTGAGTCGATACTGATTCGGCTGGCTCAGGGCGGTCAAATAGGTCGCCGGTTTTGCCAGAGAACCAATCGAACGACGCGCCTGCATCGCACGGTTATAACCGGCAAACTGCGGCTCCGCACCGCCGACCATCGCCCGCACCTCGCCGGTGAAGCGATCGACGACGACCATTGCGGTTTCCAGATCCGGCAGCTTACGCTGTTTCTTCAGCGCCGGGATGCCTTCTGTCGCCGCTTTTTCCGCCGCATCCTGCGCGACTGAGTCGAAAGTGGTAAAGATCTTCACGCCGGAGAGCTCTTTCACTTTATCGCCCAGCTTCGCCTGAAGCTCCTGACGCACCATCTGCATAAACGCAGGCTGCGGGGAGATAACCCCGCCGCGCGGCTGCACGCCCAGTGGACGCGCGCTCAGCATGTCATACAGTTCCTGATCGATAACCTGCTGCTGTTGCAGAAGACGCAGCACGAGGTTGCGTCGCTCCAGCGCCAGCTTCGGGTTACGCCACGGGTTATAGACCGACGCACCTTTAACCATCCCTACCAGCAGCGCCTGCTGATCGAGGCTCAGCTCTTCTACCGGGCGGCCAAAGTAATACAGGCTCGCCAGCGGGAAGCCGCGGATTTCGTTATCGCCGCTCTGACCGAGGTACACCTCGTTCATATACAGCTCAAGGATGCGATCCTTGCTGTAACGCGCATCAACGATCAGCGCCATATAGGCTTCGTTAATTTTACGCCAGTATGAACGTTCGCTGGAGAGGAACAGGTTCTTCACCAACTGCTGGGTCAGCGTACTCGCCCCCTGCACCGTACGACCAGCGGTCAGGTTAGCCAGCACCGCACGGCCAATCGAGTAAAGGCTGATACCGTCGTGCTCGTAGAAATGGCGGTCTTCGGTCGCCAGCAGCGTATCGACCAGCAGATCCGGGAAGCCGTTACGCTTCACGAACAGGCGCTGTTCGCCGTTGGCCGACTGCAGCATGGTAATCAGACGCGGATCGAGGCGGAAGAAACCGAACTGGCGGTTGTTATCCATATTCTCGATGGTGTCCAGACGATCGCCGGAAAAGCTCAGACGCGCGCGCACCTGGCCTTCTTTACTGTCCGGGAAATCGAACGGACGGCGGATCATCTCAATGCTGTTGGCCTGCACGGTGTATTCGCCCGGGCGCGTCATCGCGCTCACCTGACGATACTGCGTGGCGTTAAGCAGCCGCACCATTTCGTTTTTGCTGATCTGCATATCCGGTTCAAGGTTAACCATCCGGCCATATACCGCGGCAGGCAGATCCCAGACTTTACCGTCAATGCGGCTACGGATTTTCTGATCGAGATAGACGCCGTAGGCGGCAATAATCACCGCAAAGACGATACCAATCTTAATCAGCAACCATAGCCAGGTGCGTTTGCGACGAGGGGGTTTACCGCCTTTGCCTTTTCCTTTCTTCGGCATCGGTTTTTCATCCTCATAGTCATCATCATCGTAATCGTCGTCGTAGTCCTCTTCCCGAACCCGACGACGAGTTACCTTTTGTTTTGTCGGACGCGTGGGTTTCCCCTTACGTCCGATCGGCTCGCGGTCATCTCCCGCCATGCTTTTTCTCCGCAACTTTCAGGCGTAAAAGCCTGATTCTCAATGTTTCCCCCGACAGGAGGAAGAAGAAATCTCTCAAATTGACGCCTGAATGTCTTCGTTTTCAGGCATCCATTTATGGACTGCGCGACGTCTTATCATGTCGCTCGCATGATTTTCACTTTAAAAATTCACCATACAAATCACATTGTTACACGCTTCATTGGCAGAATAATTCGGGACACAGCATTTATTGTCCAGGAGACACAGGATAGCACTAAACCGCGACATTCTTAACCAGCATTTTACATGCTCATCGGGTAACAAAAGGGAAATTAGTATGTTTTTTAATAACATAAATAGTTAAGCCTGTACCCATCGCAACAGCAGCTGACTGCCAGCGGAAACGGGAATCACAGCAGCAGAAAATATTATTTTAGTCAGGAAAAGAGAGTCATCTCGGCCGAAAGAAAAAGAGTTTTAAAAGACCGCAATGATAAAAACGAGAGCCACTTAACATTTATAATTTGGCAGATTTTGTGATGACTCCACATAAATATTTGTTAAACTGTCAGCCAATTAATTTTTCCCGATTAATATATTATGCGCAATTTCGTTATATTTCCGCTTCTGGCGGTCGCCCTGCTCGCAGGCTGTCAGCAAAATCGTTCAACAACCTTGAGTCCTGCGGTTAGCGGCCAGGCCCAGCTTGAACAGCTCTCCGCCGTTGCCGCCGGGGCGCGCTATCTGAAGAATAAATGCAACCGTAGCGATCTTCCCGCCGATGATGTCATTAACCGCGCGGCAATAAACGTAGGTAAAAAACGTGGATGGGAAAATATTGATGGAAATATGCTAAGCCAGCGCAGCGCGCAGCTATATCAGCTGCTCCAGCAGGACAGTACGCCGGAAGCCACAAAATGCAGTCAATTTAATCGCCAGCTCGCGCCGTTTATTGATAGTCTGCGCGGAAAATAGCTATTTTCTTAATTTCGATCGCGATATTTTTATTCTCCCTGCTGGCTCTCCTCAATGGTCCCGCCCGGCCAGTCGTCCAGCGCCGCCAGGGTAAAAGTTTGACCATTAAAACTAAACACGGTGACATCCTGTTGAATCTGCTCGATAACCAGGTTCGGCAGCGGCGAATCGCCCTCCTTCCATGATTGTCCGTTCAATACAATGCTGCGCTTCTCCGCCAGCGAGGCGTAGACGTGCGCGCTGTAGCGCAAAGGCGGCAGATTATCTTCATCAACCTCAGTTTCCGCCTCGGTCTGTATTTCTGCCTCAGCTTTAACCGGCACCGCCGCTTTTTTTACCACTGGTTCAGCGGGAGGCTGATTGAGCGGCATCAGCGCCGCATGGGCTACCGGCAGCATCATCGGCTGCGGCTCAGGTTTGTTACGCCATTGCTCACCGCCAAACCAGCCCAGCGCAATCAACAATGCGGCATACAGTGGCACGGTTACATACGGGATTTGCACCATTCTCCCGATCACCACCGGGGGCTCATCAGGTTGAGGAAACGGCTCTTGCTGGCGAACAAGCACTGGCTTTCTCCTTAATAAAGAAACGCCATCCCGGCCTGCGG
The DNA here is from genome assembly GCF_014103785.1 of Klebsiella sp. RHBSTW-00215. Classification (NCBI taxonomy): domain Bacteria; kingdom Pseudomonadati; phylum Pseudomonadota; class Gammaproteobacteria; order Enterobacterales; family Enterobacteriaceae; genus Klebsiella; species Klebsiella sp. RHBSTW-00215. Next base: position 2,656,050 of record NZ_JABXQS010000001.1, on the reverse strand, counting down.
TTTTCACACCGCAGACCGGGAGGTTCAGGACTAACTTAATTTACTTACTGCTCACCGGCAGACCAGCGCCCTGGGCATCGCCTTGCAACAGCTCCAGTACCGCAACGGACCAGGCCGGAAGCTTAACGGTACCGTCAGCAGCAATCTGTACGCCGCTTGCCAGCGAAGATTCGCCCGCCGTCTCCTGGATAGCGCTCAGCTGCAGCGTTTCCCCGGCAAAATCATTCAGCGTCCGGCTTTCCGGTCCGGCGTTAATCGCCACCACCAGACCATCAAGGCGGCTATCCAGGCTGGCACCCGCTTTCACGCCGTCATCCACGGTCATAACCAGCAGACCTGCCTGCTGATCAGAGCCGGTATTGCGGAAATCAACGCGCTTCATTACCGCGCTACCGTCTCCTAGCGTGAACAGCGGAGAAGATTTACGCAGCTCGGTCAGTTCCTGGTAGAACGCGGTCATCTGCTTCAGCTCAGCTTCGCCCGGCGTGGCAACCATATCTTTGACGCGAGAAATCACATCATAGTTGCTGCCGTCATCACTGCTGCGCGGCATCCCGACGTTGTAATTGTTATCCTGCATAGAATAATCAACGCGGTTGAACCAGTCGCCGGAGTCGTAGGAGTCGCGGGTGAAGGACTTCGAGCGCAGCAGTTCAGAGCCCTGCTGGTCGAACGCAATCCCCTGCCCCAGCATCACCGTCGCCAGCGAAACTGCCTGCATGCGAACGCGGGTCGCCAGATCGGCTTCCTGGGACGCTTTATAGCTGATCATGTCCCACAGGGTCTGGTTGTCGTGCTTCGAAACATAGTTGACGACTTCCGTCGGGTCTGCGGCATAACCGCCAGGCGCGCCGTTATAGTCAATTTCGCTGCCTTTCTTCACCGCGCCGTCTTTATCGATCATCACAAAATCGGCAAGGTTACCGGCCATTCCCAGTCGGGTCAGGTCGGCCAAGTGGCGAACCTGATCATCGCTCAGGCTGGTAATTTCGTTTGGTAATACGCCCGCGCCGCTGCCGACACCCTGGTTCTGACGCAGCGCATCGCCGGAGTCGAACGGCCCGCCGCCGCGCACGGAGTCGCGCAGGCGATCGGAGAACGTACCGATACCGGTGCCTTTCAGGTTGATCTGCGAAGCGATTTCAAAACGATCGCTCTGGTTAGAGTCCCAACCTTCGCCGAAGAAGTAGATATCCGGGTTCAACGCTTTGATGCGATCCCACGCCGAGAGAATTTGCGCTTTCGGGTGATAGCCCATCAGGTCGAAGCGGAAGCCATCGATTTTATAATCGGTGGTCCATACCGCCAGAGAGTCGGCGATAAGCTTGGCAAACATCCGATGTTCCGGCGCGGAGTCTGAACAGCAGGTAGCAGATTCAACGCTACCGGTGGTTTCATTCAGGCGCTGATAGTACCAGGGGACAATCTTATCCAGCACCGAGGTGCGATCGGTCGGCCCGGCGGCATTGGTGTGGTTGTACACCACGTCCATAATGACGTTCATCCCCAGATCCTGCTTGATCGCCTGAATCATGGTGCGGAACTCTTTAATACGCGTCGTGCCTTCCGGATCGGTCGCGTAAGATCCTTCAGGAACAGTGTAATGGAACGGATCGTAGCCCCAGTTATAGGAGTCGGTCTGCGCCACCAGCGTATTCAGCGCCTGCACCTGCGGGTTATCCTGGCTATCGCTCTGCTTGAGCTGATTCAGCACCTCTTCCACCGTGGAGCCGCTGTCGCAGTATCCGGCGAATTCGCTGCTTTTCACCGCGCTGTTCACTTCACACAGGCGGCTGAACGGCTGCTGAATGTCAGCAACTTTATCGCTGAACTCGTTCACCGTCGCCAGATCGAAGACCGGCAGCAGCTCAATGTGCGTCACGCCTGAAGCCGAAAGCTTCTTCAGATGCTGCACCATATTGCTGTCGCCAGCGGTCAGCGCGAGGTATTTACCGCGCAGTTCTGCCGGGACGGTCTGATCCCAGGCGGAGAGATCGCGAATATGCGATTCATGGATCGTCATCTTCGCTAGATCAGCTTTGGTTTTCTGCGCATGCGGCATGGTCAGGCTGTCCCAACCGTCAGGCTTGAGCGCGCTGTCGTTGAGGTCAACGACCTGACTGTACTCCGAGTTGGTCGACAGGCTGTGCGCGTACGGGTCGGTAACTTCGTACTGTTCAACCTTACGCGACTGCGGGTGATACACCGTCATCGCATAGCGGTAGAAAGCCCCTTTCAGGTCGCTACCGCCCTGCCACGACCATGCGCCAGAAGCGCTGTCGCGGGTCATCGGATGGCTGCCGGTCACTTTCTTATCGGCACTGTACACCACCACATCCACCTGCTGAGCAGTCGGTGCCCAGACGCGGAAGTTCACGCCGCCGTCGGTCAGCTGCGCACCATAACTCTGCGCTTCTGCCGCTTCAGCATAGGTATCATCCAGTACGCCCGCCGTCTGTACCTGGGTAGCGGAAATCAGGATCCCGTCCTGCTCTGCGGCAATGGCAACCGTTTCACCCTGCAACAGTTCATCAACGTTGGCGTTTTCCGGCAGCTTAAAGGCCGCGTAGCTGGAAAGATGCGGGAAGCGCATGCTGACCTGCTGGCTAACGGTGGTCGGCGTCAGCTTCAGATAGCGGTCGGTAAATTTACCTTCGCTATCGGCCGCCACTTTACTGCTATGGCTGTAGTACAGGCGCACGATGGGCTTATCCTGACCGCCCGGCCACAACAACGTGTTTTTATCGACCCAGTGGGCTTCGGCCAGCGCCACGCCAAACGCGGCGCGGAAGGCATCGGCGCGGGAATCGTAGACCGCGCTGTTACCAGCGATAACGGAAACCGTGCGATCGGTAAAGTCGCCAAACGACACTTGCAGATCGCTGTCGATCAGCTTATTGGTGCCGTCGCGAACAATCACGTTAATACAGCCGCTTTCTTTATTGAGCGGAACCACCCAGTACGGGCCATATTTGTCGCTGCCCGTCGGCGTGGTGCTGACATCGTTCCAGTCAGCAACCGGCGAGCTCAGCGCGTCGCAGGTTTCGTTATTCCACAGATAGAGGTTTTTACTGCTGTAGTCCGCCGCGCTGTTGCTGGTGATCCCGGCAATATCCACCAGGTGGATGACCGCCTGGTTTTCTACCGCCGTGACCGCTTCACCGGGCACCGCAACGTCAGGTAAACGTACAACGACATCCTGATTATCAGGCGTGTCAGGATTTCCAGAGGAAGAAGAAGAGGATCCGTTATCGCAGCCGCTAAGCAAAACCAGCGATCCCAGAACCAGGGCATTACGGGTATATCTGAGCATTCGATAGTCCCTTTAATACCCGTCATACTTCAAGTTGCATATGCGTTGGCTGCCTCGCTCACCCCAGTCACGTACTTAAGTACGCTCCTGGGGGCTCACTGCGTTGCCGCCTTCCTGCAACTCGAATTATTTAGGGTATATGCTGATTAATTATATGAAGTGATCTATGAACGAAATTATTCAGAGTGCATTACAGCACCATGAAAAATGACGAGCATATCTTTAAAGCGTCGATAATTAGATATTCTTGCCCTCTTCGGTTCAATCATCCATTCACTCATTCCCAGGGGGCGTAGGCGGCCGGGGGAGAAAAAATAAAAAGGGAATGACGACCGCAATAGCGAAACTCATTATGATTCGCAGCGACCAACACAGATTCCCGCAATAAGCATACTTAGAATAAAAAAACGCCCCACCAATATCGGTAGGGCTGTACCTTTTGCTGAGGGAAATAGAATGAACAAAGGAATGAAAATGCATAATTCCGTGATGAGATTAACAATATCAAATAAAAAAATAATTAATTACATGCCTCATATTGTGACCTCCATCATATTATTAATTCTCTGCCAACAGCTCGCTCAATTAACCTGGAAAATAATTTTCCCGGTAAACTTTACGGATAACGAACGCCCTCATAGCAACCTGACGGCACCTCCCGATGTTCCATCTAAAACAGCGCTTCCGCGCTTTACGCTGTTTGGCATCGCGGAGAAGACCGCCGCGCCCGCAAGCGTTAATGACCTTCAGCAGGCCCCCATTTCAGCTTTAAAACTGCGCGTGACCGGCCTGCTCGCCAGCACCGATCCAGCCCGCGCCATTGCTATTATGATGAAAGGCAATCAACAGGTTAGCCTCGGCATTGGCGATAACACGCCGGGTGGAGAGGCCAAAATCGTCGCTATTTTTCCCGACCGCCTGATCGTCAATTATCGCGGCAGCAATGAGGCCATCCCGCTGTTTAACGACCAACCTACTGGCGCAAAAAATAGCGCGATGACCCCAACCCAACAATTGGCTCAGGAACTACGCAAGCAACCGCAAAATATTCTTCACTACCTCAATATTTCGCCGGTGATGACCAATGACAAACTGAGCGGATATCGCCTGAATCCAGGCAAAGACCCGGCATTATTTCGCGAGGCCGGTCTCCAGGAAAACGACTTAGCTATTGCCCTGAACGGCCTGGATTTACGCGACAGAGAACAGGCCCAGCAGGCGTTAACTCAGCTTCCGGAATTAAGTGAAATAACCCTTACCGTTGAACGCGATGGTCAGAAACACGATATTTACCTGGCCCTGAGGGACGAATAATTGAACATCACTACCGTTATCCGCCCATTTTTCCTGGCGCTACTTATATTCTCATCCCTGTTATTCAGACCGGCTGGCGCGGAAGAATTCTCTGCCAGCTTTAAGGGAACCGATATTCAGGAATTTATCAATACAGTGAGTAAAAACCTGAATAAAACGGTGATTATCGACCCCAGCGTACGCGGCACCATTACCGTGCGCAGCTACGATATGCTCAATGAAGAGCAATATTATCAATTCTTCCTCAGCGTCCTCGATGTGTATGGCTTCGCCGTGATTAATATGAATAACGGCGTGCTGAAAGTGGTGCGTTCGAAGGATGCGAAAACCGCCGCCGTGCCGGTCGCCAGCGATGCCGCGCCGGGAATCGGCGATGAAGTCGTCACCCGCGTGGTGCCGCTGACCAACGTCGCCGCCCGCGATTTAGCACCACTGCTGCGCCAGCTCAACGATAACGCCGGAGCGGGCAGCGTGGTGCATTACGAACCCTCCAACGTCCTGTTAATGACAGGCCGTGCGGCGGTGATCAAACGCTTGCTGACCATTGTTGAGCGCGTCGATAACGCCGGAGACCGCAGCGTGGTGACCGTTCCTCTCTCCTGGGCTTCCGCCGCCGATGTGGTCAAGCTGGTGACCGAACTCAACAAAGACACCAGCAAATCTGCGCTGCCCGGCTCGATGGTCGCCAACGTGGTAGCGGATGAACGCACCAACGCGGTACTGGTCAGCGGCGAACCTAACTCCCGCCAGCGCATTATCGCGATGATCAAGCAGCTCGACCGCCAGCAGGCGACGCAGGGCAATACTAAAGTTATCTACCTGAAATACGCCAAAGCGTCCGATCTGGTGGAAGTGCTGACCGGCATCAGCAGCACGATTCAGAGCGAAAAGCAGGCCGCGAAGCCGGTGGCGGCGCTGGATAAAAACATCATTATCAAAGCCCACGGTCAGACCAACGCCCTAATTGTCACCGCAGCGCCAGACGTGATGAACGACCTTGAGCGGGTGATCGCCCAGCTTGATATCCGCCGCCCGCAGGTGCTGGTGGAGGCGATTATCGCTGAAGTGCAGGATGCCGACGGTCTTAACCTTGGTATCCAGTGGGCCAATAAAAATGCCGGGATGACTCAGTTCACCAACAGCGGCCTGCCGATATCCACAGCGATTGCCGGAGCCAATCAGTACAACAAAGATGGCACCCTCACCAGTTCGCTGGCCAGCGCCCTGGGTTCCTTCAACGGCATTGCCGCCGGATTCTATCAGGGCAACTGGGCGATGCTGCTGACTGCCCTCTCCAGCAGTACCAAAAACGATATTCTTGCCACCCCGAGCATCGTCACCCTCGACAACATGGAGGCCACTTTTAACGTTGGCCAGGAAGTCCCGGTGCTCACCGGCTCGCAAACCACCTCCGGAGATAACATCTTCAATACCGTTGAGCGCAAAACCGTCGGCATCAAGCTGAAGGTCAAGCCGCAAATCAACGAAGGTGATTCAGTACTGCTGGAGATCGAACAAGAGGTCTCCAGCGTGGCGGATGCCGCTTCCAGCACCAGCTCGGATCTCGGCGCGACCTTTAATACCCGCACGGTGAATAACGCGGTGCTGGTCGGCAGCGGCGAAACGGTAGTGGTCGGCGGCCTGCTGGATAAAAGCGTCACCGACACCGCCGATAAAGTCCCGTTACTCGGCGATATTCCGGTGATTGGCGCGCTGTTCCGCTCCACCAGCAAAAAGGTCTCCAAGCGCAACCTGATGCTGTTTATTCGCCCGACGGTGATCCGCGACCGCGACGAGTACCGCCAGGCATCATCCGGCCAGTACACCGCCTTTAACGATGCCCAGACCAAACAGCGTGGCAAGGAGAGCAACGACGCGATGCTGAGTAACGATCTGCTGGAAATCTATCCGCGCCAGGATACCGCCGCGTTCCGTCAGGTGAGCGCCGCTATCGACGCGTTCAACCTGGGAGGAAATCTATGACCCCCGCCGCCGAACGCCGTCCGCTGCTACCTTTCAGCTACGCCCGCATGCATAACGTGATGCTGTTGAGCAACGGGGAAAGCTGCGAGGTTTTCTGCCTCGCCGCCACCGCGCCGCAGGCGCTGCTGGAAGCCCGCCGGGTCGCCGCGATGCCGTTCAGCCTCGAAAGCCTGGAGGAAGAGGCGTTCGAAAAGCTGTTGGTGCTGAGCTATCAGCGTGACTCAGCGGAGGCGCGGCGCATGATGGCGGATATCGGCAACGAACTGGATTTATACACCCTTGCCGAAGAGCTGCCGGACACCGACGACCTGCTGGATAGCGAAGACGACGCGCCGATTATTCGCCTGATTAACGCCATGCTCACCGAGGCCATCAAAGAGAAAGCCTCGGATATTCATATCGAAACCTATGAACGCCATCTGCAAATTCGCTTTCGCGTCGACGGCGTCCTGCGCGAAATCCTGCGCCCCCAGCGCCGCCTCGCCGCGCTGCTGATCTCACGCATTAAGGTGATGGCGAGCCTCGATATCGCCGAAAAACGCATTCCTCAGGACGGACGCATGGCGCTGCGCATTGGCGGACGGGCCGTCGACGTGCGCGTCTCCACCCTGCCCTCAAGCTACGGCGAACGGGTGGTACTGCGCCTGCTCGACAAGAACAGCGTTAATCTCGATCTGCTGACCCTGGGGATGTCGCCCGCGCTGCTTCAGCAGGTGGATGGGTTGATCGCCCGCCCGCACGGCATCGTGCTGGTGACCGGGCCAACCGGTTCGGGAAAAAGCACCTCGCTTTACGCTGCGCTGAGCCGCCTCGACGCCCGCGAGCGCAACATCATGACCATTGAAGACCCTATCGAATACGAGCTCGAGGGCATCGGTCAGACCCAGGTTAACAGTAAAGTCGACATGACCTTTGCCCGCGGGCTGCGCGCCATATTGCGCCAGGATCCCGACGTGGTGCTGGTGGGTGAAATCCGCGATGGCGAGACGGCGCAGATTGCCGTCCAGGCCTCGTTAACCGGCCATCTGGTGCTCTCGACGCTACACACCAACAGCGCGCTGGGCGCTATCTCGCGTCTGCAGGATATGGGCGTGGAACCTTTTCTGCTCTCCACCTCGCTGCTGGCGGTGATGTCGCAGCGGCTGGTGCGCCGACTCTGCCCGCACTGCCGTCAGCAGGAACCGGCAAATATCGACGCTGCCCGCCAGATGGATATCGCCCCCGGCACTGCGCTTTGGCGGCCTCAAGGCTGCGCCGAGTGCGGTTTTACCGGCTATCGCGGGCGCACCGGCATTCACGAACTGCTGCTGGTGGACGATCGCGTGCGCATGGCTATCCATCGTGGTGAAAACGAGGTGACGCTGATCCAACAGTTGGGGGCGGACTATATGACCCTGCGCCGTTCCGGGCGGGAAAAAGCGCTGGCGGGGATCACCAGTTGGCAAGAGGTGCTCAGAGTCACCGAGCAGCAGACCACGGAGGCCTCCTGAGATGGCGCTTTTTCGTTACCAGGCCCTCGACGAAAACGGCAAAACCCGGCGCGGCGTTCAGCAGGCTGACTCCGCCCGCCACGCGCGCCAGCTGCTGCGGGAGCAGGGCTGGCTGGCGCTGGAAGTCGACCCGACAGCCAACGGCAGCAGCGGACGTCCACGCTTTATCCGCCGCACGAGCGCAAGCGATCTCGCCCTGCTGACCCGCCAACTGGCAACCCTGGTCGCCGCCGCCATCCCGCTGGAAAAAGCGCTCGACGCGGTGGCCCAGCAGTGTGAGAAACCGCAGCTAAAAACGATTATCGCCGGGGTGCGCGGCAAAGTGCTGGAAGGCCATTCCCTGGCGGAAGCCATGCGCGGCTATCCTGGCTGTTTCGACGCGCTCTACTGCGCGATGGTCGCCGCCGGGGAAGCCTCAGGCCACCTCGATGGCGTACTAAATCGGCTGGCGGATTACACCGAACAGCGCCAGCAGCTTCGCGCCAAACTGCTGCAGGCGATGATTTACCCCATCGTACTGACCTTTGTTGCCGTCAGCGTGATTGTGATCCTGCTCTCGACGGTGGTGCCAAAGGTCGTCGACCAGTTTATCCACCTCAAACAGGCGCTGCCGTTTTCCACCCGCCTGCTGATGGCGATGAGCGACCTGGTTCGCACCGCCGGTCCATGGCTGCTGCTGGTCATCGTGCTGGTCATTCTGCTGCTGCGCTACCTGCTGCGTCAGCCCGCAAAGCGGCTGGCCTGGCATAAGCAGCTGCTGCGTCTGCCGCTGATTGGCAGGGTCGCGCGCAGCGTCAATAGCGCCCGCTACGCCCGCACCCTGAGCATTCTCAACGCCAGCGCCGTGCCGCTGCTGCTGGCGATGCGCATCAGCGCAGAAGTGTTAAGCAATGCCTGGGCGAAGCACCAGCTGGAAGCCGCCAGCGACGCGGTTCGCGAAGGCGTCAGCCTGCACCGCGCCCTCGAAATGACCCAGCTATTCCCACCGATGATGCGCTACATGGTCGCCAGCGGCGAACAGAGCGGCGAGCTCAACGGCATGCTGGAACGCGCGGCGGATAATCAGGACCGGGAGCTGAGCGCGCAAATCCAGCTGGCGCTCAGCCTGTTTGAACCCCTGTTGGTGGTGGCGATGGCCGGAATGGTGCTGTTTATCGTCCTCGCCATCCTACAACCGATACTGCAACTCAACACCCTGATGAGTATGTAATTGTTCTAATGGAGAAAAATATGCAACGACAGCGCGGATTCACCTTACTGGAAATCATGGTGGTGATTGTTATCCTCGGCGTGCTCGCCAGCCTGGTGGTGCCCAACCTGATGGGCAACAAGGAAAAGGCCGACCGGCAAAAAGTGGTCAGCGACCTGGTCGCGCTGGAGGGGGCGCTGGACATGTACAAACTGGACAACAGCCGCTATCCGAGCACCGAACAGGGGCTGCAGGCGCTGGTCAGCGCGCCATCCGCCGAGCCGCACGCACGAAACTATCCGGAGGGCGGCTATATCCGCCGTCTGCCGCAGGACCCGTGGGGCGGCGATTACCAGTTGTTAAGCCCCGGTCAGCACGGACAGGTGGATATTTTCAGCCTCGGGCCGGACGGCGTCCCGGAGAGCAATGACGATATCGGCAACTGGACGATCGGGAAGAAATAGTGCGCCAGCGCGGCTTTACGCTACTGGAGATGATGCTCATTTTGCTGCTAATGGGCGTCAGCGCGGGCATGGTGATGCTGGCGTTCCCAGCTTCGCGTGACGATGGCGCGGAGCAGACGCTGGCGCGCTTTCAGGCGCAGCTGCGCTTTGTCCAGCAGCGAGGACTGCAAACCGGTCAGTTTTTTGGCGTCTCGGTGCATCCCGATGGCTGGCAGTTCCTGGTATTGCAAGCCCGTGAAAGCAACGATCCGACACCCGCCAGCGACAGCTGGAACGGATATCGCTGGCTACCGCTGCAGGCCGGGCGCGTCGCCACTTCGGGCAATCTCAATCAGGGCAAGCTGAACCTTACTTTCCCGCAGGGCGAGGTCTGGACGCCTGGCAACAATCCCGATGTGCTGATTTTCCCCGGCGGCGAAATGACGCCGTTCCAGCTCAGCATGGGCGATGCGCCGGGTATCGCGTTTAATGCCCGCGGCGAAAGCCTGGCCGAATCGCAGGAGGCGCAATGAAACCCCAGTCCGGTATGACGCTGATTGAAGTGATGGTTGCGCTGGTGGTGTTCGCCCTCGCCGGGCTGGCGGTGATGCAGACAACGCTCCAGCAAACCCGCCAGCTGGGACGAATGGAAGAGAAAACTCTCGCCAGTTGGCTGGCGGATAATCAGTTGGTGCAGCTACGGCTGGAGAATCGCTTTCCGGCGCTGAGCTGGTCAGAAACCACCGTGCAGGCGGCGGGCGTCAGCTGGCATATTCGCTGGCAGGGCGTGGAGACTGACCTTCCGCAACTGCGGGCGCTGGATGTCGAAGTCCGTCACAATAAAAGCGACAAGACACCGGTCTCTTCGCTACGCACCTATGTCACCCAGCTATGACTCAACGCTCGCGCGGCTTCACCCTCGTCGAAATGCTGCTGGCGCTGGCGATCCTCGCCGCGCTCAGCGTGGCCGCGGTGACGGTGCTGCAAAACGTGATGCGCGCCGATACGCTCACCCGTGATAAGAGCGGGCGCATGCAGGCGTTACAGCAAACCTTCAGCCAGATGGCGGCGGATTTCAGCCACATCATTCCCCGCCGCAGCCGCGACAGCGCAAGCCTGTTTTTTGCCGGACGCTTTCAATTGAGCAGCGATGACTGGGCGATGGCCTTTAGCCGCAACGGCTGGCCCAATCCGCTGGGGATGCTGCCGCGTTCGGAAATTCAGAACGTCAGCTATCGCCTGCGTGAGGGCCAACTGGAGCGTCTGAGCTATGACCAGCAGGACCCGTTGCCCGGCAGCCAACCCACGGTAACCGTAGTCCAGCGCGGCGTTCAGGCGTTCCGTCTGCGCTTTTATGCCAGCGGCCGCTGGCAGGATGAATGGCAGCAGTCGCAGACGCTGCCGCAGGGGCTGGAAGTCACCCTAAGGCTGGAACCATACGGCGAGATCAAGCGGCTGTTTCTGCTCACGTCAGGAGGCAGCCAATGAACAACCGCCAGCGCGGGGTCGCCCTGCTGATGGTACTGCTGATCCTCGCCCTGATGATGGTGCTGGCGAGCGCCATGACCGAACGCACTGCGCAGATGTACCAGCAAACCGCCACCACTCTCGATAATCTACAGGCCAAATGGTACGCGCTGGGGGCGGAAACCATGGCGGCGGCGCTGCTGCAACGCGACGCGCTCGATTCACCAAACCAAACCCATCTGGCGCAGAACTGGGCCCAGCAGGATCGCCGTTTTACGGTTAATGACGGCGAGATTTACGCCACGATTACCGACGCCCAGGCCTGCTTCAATCTTAACGCCATTAACCAGCTCAGCGGCGACGAAAACGCCGAAATGCCTTATCCCGCGCAGGTTTTTACCCGGCTGCTGGAAAACCTCGGCAGCGAACCCTTGCGGGCGCTACAGCTCACCGCTGCCCTGCGCGACTGGGTAGACAGCAATCGTGAGCCGCTGCTGAACGGCGCGGAGGACGAAGTCTATATGGCGCAATCGCCCGGCTATCTGACCGGGAATCAGCCGCTGCAGGATGTTAGCGAACTGCGCCTGCTGGTCGGGATGGACGCTGCGCTCTATCAGCGCCTGTTGCCCTACGTCTGTGCCCTGACGGACGACGTGCTACAGGTCAACGTCAACACCCTGAAGCCTGCTCAGGCCGCGCTGCTGGCGGCGCTCTTTCCAGCAGAACTCACCGTCCCCGAGGCACAGCAACTGCTGCAAACCCGCGCGTCGACGGGCTGGAGCAGCGTCGCCGCCTTCCTGTCGCAACCGACATTACAAAAAACCGATACCGCCGCCGCGCGTCCGTGGCTGGCGGTACACAGTGAACGCTTTATCGCCACCTTCAGCGTGGTGATGGGCAACGCCCGCTATCAACAACGTAGCCTCCTGCAAAAACAGGGGCGAACCTTCAGCGTCGTTCAACGGCGCTACGGAATCTATTGGGTAGCCGATGAATAACCACCAGACCTCTTCCGCCGCCGTGCTGATTATTCGCCTCAATCCTGATACCTCCACGGCAATATGGCGGCTGGTCGCGCCGGGAGAAGCGGCACAGACCGGAGAATGGCATCCTGATGATGGCGACCGGACGCTTAGCCTGCTGGCGCAGCGCTATCCGGTCTGGGTGCTGGTACCGGCCAGCGACTGCGCTTTTCACCGCGTCACTCTGCCCGCCGGAGCCATCAGGCGACCACAGCAGGCGCTGGCGTTTTTACTCGAAGAACAGCTGGCGACGGAGGTCGAAGAGAGCCACTTTGCCCTACTTCATCAGGACAAAACCGACTGCGCCGTGGCGGTGGTCGGACAGGAAAAGATGCGCGCCTGGCAGGCCTGGTGCGAGGAGCTTGGACTGAACGTACTGGCTCTGACCCCGGATATCCTCGCGCTGCCGCAAAGCCCAACCGGCTGGAGCGCCGTACAGTGCGGCGAGCAGTGGCTGTTTCGCTGTGATACATGGAACGGAATGGCGGTGGAAACCACGTGGCTCGACGGGCTGCTGGCCCACTGGCAAGACGTCGCGTCGATCGCGTGCTATTCACCGCCGCCGGATATCGCCGCACCGTGGCAGCCTCTCCCGCCGCTGGACCTGCTCCAACTGGCGGCGAACAATCCGGATGCCCGCAAGATCTGTTTACGCCAGGGCAATTTTGCCGCTAAACGCCGCCGTCAGCCGACGCCCCGGCGCTGGCGTCCAGCGATCGCCGCAGCGCTGGCGCTACTGCTGTTGTGGGGCGGAAACAGCCTGGACGATCACCTCGCCCTGGGGCGACAGGCCGATGCCGCCGTGCAGGCCAGCCGCGATTTTTACCGCCAGTGGTTTAAGGCGGAAAAAAACGTCATCAACCCAAGGCTGCAAATGCAACAGCATCTGCGCCAACTGGAAAGCTCAGGGGGGCAACCAGCGCTTATTTCCCGGCTCGGCGCGTTGCAAAAAATCATCGCTGAGACGCCGGGCATCCGCTTGCGCTCCCTGAGCTTTGACGCCGCACGCAACACGCTACAGTTGGAGATATCTGCAGTTTCATCACAGGCTCTGGAGCAGTTCAGCAATCGCGCACGAACGGGATTCCGCGTGCAGACCGGCGAGATGAAGCCGCGCGCCGACGGTATCGAAGGACGTCTGACACTGGAGGGTAACGATGCCTGACCTGCTCGACTTATGGCAACAACGTACGCGTCGTGAACAGCATCTGCTGCTGGGGATGGGCGCGATGCTGCTTATCGGCCTGGTGTATTACGCGCTATGGCAGCCGTGGCAAAACCGCGAGGCGCAATGGCGGCAAACGCTAGCCAGAGAGCAGGCTAATCTGCAGTGGATGCGTCAGCAAACGCCGCTTCTCCGGCAGCTTAGCCAGCAGAAACCGCCTATGGCGCAAGAAGAGCCATCGACGGTGATTATGCGCGAGGCCGCCCGCCACGGCATCACCATCGTTCGCCTGCAGCCGCAAGGGGCTCGCCTGAGCCTCACCGTGCAGCCCGCCGATTTCCAGTCGCTGATGTTATGGCTGGATGCGCTGGGACAGTCGGGGATGACAACCGCCACGCTGGCTGTCGCTGCTGTAGCGCAGCAGCCCGGCTGGGTTACCGTCAATGCGCTGGTGCTGGAGCGTAGTAATGAAAAATAAACTTATCATTGGCCTGCTGCTGGCGGCGGTATATCTCTTCTGGCTATTGCTGAGCGCTCCGGCGCGGCTGCTGACCCTGGCGCTGCCGGAAGGCGCACGGCTCTCTGAAACCTCAGGCACCCTATGGCAAGGGGAAGCCTGGCAGGCCAGCTGGCGCGGCGTTGAAATAGCCTATTTGCGCTGGGAGTTTGGCTTCTCGTCCTGGCTTCCCGGCTGGCATATCCGTTTTAACGACCCGTCCGGGCTGCGCGGCCAGGCCTGGCTGCACGGTCTGAACGAATTTGTGGTACACGAGGGGCGTCTCACGGTCCCGGCCCGTTTTATCAGCCAGCGATTAGCGTTCGGAATACCGCTGGAAGCCAGCGGTCAGGTGGTGCTGACATTACCTGAAGCCAGCTTTAACGCCAGCGGCTGCCAGCAGATTACCGGCGGTAATATACAGTGGCGGGATGCAGCGCTCAACTCCCCGGCAGGAGCGCTTGAACTGGCTCGCGTAGACGGCAAATTAAGCTGCACCCCAGCGGGCGCACTGGGTATTGCCCTAACCCAGGATTCTCATCAGCTTAGCCTCAGCGGACAAGGTTCTTTCACGCCAGACGGCCACTATACGTTTAGCGGGACATGGCAAACCCGCCAGGCGGCCCCGGCGCTGCTCAGCCTGTTGGCGGCACAAAATGCACGTAAAGATGAGCAGGGGCGCACGCCGTGGCAGTGGCAAGGGCAGTGGTTATCGCAGGGGACACGATGATGATAGAAAATATCACGCGGCTGGAGGAGTTTGCCGCACAATTCCCACTCGTCTGGAGCGGTTTTTTACTCCTTTTCGGTCTGACGTTCGGCAGCTTTTTTAACGTCGTTATACACCGCTTACCGCTGATGATGGAGCAAACCGAGACCGTTAATCTCTGCTTTCCTGCGTCGTTCTGCCCGCAGTGCCATCAGTCCATCGCCTGGCGGGATAATATTCCCCTTTTGAGCTTTCTGTGGCTGAAGGGGCATTCACGCTGCTGCGGACTACCGATATCGCGTCGATATCCTCTGGTAGAGCTGGCGACCGGCATGCTGTTTGCGTTGGTCGGATACCTGATGCCTCCGGGGATACCGCTGCTGGGCGGCCTGCTTCTGCTGTCGGTTCTGCTAATCCTTGCCGCCATCGACGCGCAAACGCAACTGCTGCCCGATCGGCTGACCCTAC
The DNA here is from genome assembly GCF_014103785.1 of Klebsiella sp. RHBSTW-00215. NCBI lineage: Bacteria > Pseudomonadati > Pseudomonadota > Gammaproteobacteria > Enterobacterales > Enterobacteriaceae > Klebsiella > Klebsiella sp. RHBSTW-00215. The sequence goes on along the minus strand of NZ_JABXQS010000001.1, from coordinate 2,640,991 downwards.
CGCTGCTATGGGCCGGGCTGCTGTTTAATCTTAACGATACCTTCGTGCCGCTGGCGGATGCGGTCATCGGCGCGATGGCCGGGTATTTGTCGCTATGGACGGTGTTTTGGGTATTTCGTCTGCTAACCGGTAAGGAGGCGCTGGGCTACGGTGATTTTAAGCTGCTGGCGGCGCTCGGGGCGTGGTCCGGCTGGCAGTGGTTGCCGCAGACGCTGCTGCTGGCTTCCGCCAGCGGTCTGGTCTGGACGCTGTTACAGCGGCTGGTGACCCGGCAATCGCTGCAACAACCGCTGGCCTTCGGCCCCTGGCTGGCGCTGGCTGGCGGCGGGATCTTTTTGTGGAATCAGATATAACCACATCAATCTTCCCGGTGGCGCTGCGCTGACCGGGCTACGGGTACAGTGCCGGTCTGGTAGCCCGGACAGGTGCGCCAGCGCCGCCTCCGGGAAACAGTGCGCAATCCAGCTTCAGGTTATCTTCCCGGTGCGCTGACCGGGCTACGGGTCCGCTGCAAACTGTGGGCCTGTCCGGAGATTACGAATACTTCTTGGTACGCCGGGTCGGGGCGGTATTGGCCGGATCGTCCGGCCAGACGTGCTTCGGATAGCGCCCTTTCATCTCTTTTTGCACCTCGCGGTAGCTCCCCTGCCAGAACGCGCCTAAATCGCGGGTGATTTGCAGCGGTCGTTGGGCGGGCGAAAGCAGCTCCAGCACCAGCGGCACGCGCCCCTGAGCTATAACCGGGGTCGTCGCCTCGCCAAACATTTCCTGCATCCGTACCGCCAGCGCAGGCGGGTTTTCATCATGATAGCGAATGGCGATGCGGCTGCCGGTCGGCACCGTGTAATGTGTGGGCAGCTCGCTATCCAGCTTCTGACGAAGCGACCACGGTAGCCAGTTTTGCAGCGCCTGACGCACGTCCAGCGCCTTGAGCGCGCGCAGCGAGTGAACGCCCACCATCTGCGGCAACAGCCACTCCTCAAGCGACTCCAGCAGCGATGTTTCATCAACAGCGGGCCACGCCTCTTCCGGCAGCCACTGCGCGGCGCAGTGCAGTCTCAGGCGCAGCTGTTCTGCTTCCGGGGTCCAGTTAAGCACGCTCAGGCCCTTATCCCGGATGCCGTTGAGCATCGCCTGATGCAGCTCCTCTTCCGAAGGCTTCGCCAGCGGCTGGGTCTTGATCACCAGTTGCCCGATACAAGTGCGTCGCCAGGCCTTCAGGGTGCCCAGCGCTTCGTCCCACTCGACGGTATCAGAACGCTGAGCCAACGCCGGACACTGCTCAATCAGCGCATGAATATCCACCGGCAGCGCCAGTAAAATCCGCGCATCCGGCGACGAACTGCCCTGCAATAATAGCGGCGCAATCAGCCACTCGTGACGGCCCAGCGCATCGTCAGCGTCAAGCATCGCCCCCATCCCGTTCGCCAGCTGGTAGCGCCCCTCCTGGCCACGACGATGGGCAATGCGGTCGGCAAAAGCCGCAGCCAACAGCGGCGCCATTTGCTCAGCATCGGGCTGACCACCGCGGGTCGCCAGCCGTTTCATCAACTGCTGCGCTCGCTGCTGCCAGTTGGTCTGTTGACGGGCAAACGCCGAGCTAAGGTCGCTATTACCGCCGCGCGGCGGCTCTTCCAGGATCGCCGCCAGCTTAGCCGCCGTCGCGACACCATCAGCATCTTCCGTCGCGGTCAGCATCGCCGCCAGGCGCGGGTCGCTACCCAACGCGGCCATTTTGCGCCCGTGCACCGAGAGTCGCTCGCCTTCCAGCGCCGAGAGCGCTGTCAGCAGGCGACGGGCCGCCGCCAGGTTAGCCGCAGGCGGCAGGTCCAGCCAGCTAAGCTGGGACGGGTCCTGACATCCCCACTGCAAAAGCTCCAGCAGCAGCGCCGACAGATCGCTTTGCAGGATTTCCGCATCGCCCTGCGCCGCCGCGCGCTCAGCCTGCTCTTTACCGATCAAATGCAGGCAGATCCCCGGTTCCAGACGTCCGGCACGCCCGGCGCGCTGGGTCATCGAGGCCTGGCTAATGCGCTGCGTGATCAGACGAGTCAATCCCGTGCGAGCGTCAAAGCGGGCGACGCGCTCCTGGGCGCTATCCACCACCAGCCGAATACCTTCGATAGTCAGACTGGTTTCAGCGATATTGGTCGCCAGCACCACTTTGCGCATCCCGGCAGGCGCAGGGAGTATCGCTCTGCGCTGCTCGTTCAGCGGCAGCGCGCCATATAGCGGACAGAGAACCACATCGTTCGCCACCCGTTCCTCCAGCCGCTCCTGCACCCGCAGAATCTCCCCAACGCCGGGCAGGAATAGCAGCATCGAGCCGCTTTCGCTGCGCAGCAGTTCTGCTGCGGCAATCGCCACCGCCTCGTCAAATCGCTGATGCGTTGGCAGCGGCAAAAAACGCCGTTCAACCGGAAACGCGCGCCCTGCGGATGTCACCGTTGGCGCGTCCGGCAGCAACTGTTGCAAACGCTCGTTATCCAGCGTCGCCGACATGATCAGCAGCTTGAGATCGTCGCGCAATCCCTGCTGCACATCGAGCAGCAGCGCCAGCGCCAGATCCGCCTGCAGACTGCGTTCGTGAAATTCATCGAGGATCACCAGCCCAACGTCGGTCAGTTCGGGATCGCGCTGGATCATCCGCGTCAAAATACCTTCCGTGACGACTTCGAGGCGCGTCTTCGGCCCGACGCAGGTCTCGGCGCGCATGCGATAGCCCACGGTCTCGCCGGGTTTCTCCCCCAGCAGCTCCGCCAGCCTTTGCGCCACGTTGCGTGCAGCCAGCCGCCGCGGCTCCAGCAGAATAATGCGTCCGTTGATTTTACCTTCCGCGAGAATTTGCAACGGCAGCCAGGTGGATTTCCCGGCACCGGTTGGCGCATTGAGCAGAACCTGCGGCGCATGCTGCAGGGCAGTGAGAAGTTCAGGCAGAACGGCGGCAACCGGCAATGAGGACACGAAGGGCTCCGGAGGTTAACATTTGAGGGCAAGCATTGTAGCATCCTGATAATTCATTACCGAGTCTCTATCATGTCCGAACCGAAAAGGCTGTTTTTCGCCCTTGAGCTGCCTAAAGAGGTTCAGCGGCAAATTGTTCACTGGCGCGCCGCCAGCTTTCCCGACGATGCAGGTCGACCGGTGGCGGCGGATAATCTCCATCTGACGCTGGCGTTTCTCGGCGAGGTGAGCACGGAGAAACAGCGCGCACTGTCAGCGATGGCCGGGCGTATTCGCCAGCCGGGCTTTACTTTAACGCTTGATGACGCCGGACAATGGCTGCGTTCACGCGTCGTGTGGCTGGGCACCCGCCAGCCGCCGCGCGGGGTGCTACAGTTGGCGAATATGCTGCGCGCTCAGGCGGCCCGCAGCGGCTGCTATCAAAGCCCGCAGCCGTTTCATCCGCATATCACCCTGCTGCGTGATGCGCGCCATGCGGTGCCTATTCCGCCGCCCGGCTTCAACTGGGCGTTTGCGGTCAACGAATTTGTCCTCTACGAGTCCAGCTTTAGCCGCGGGCGCACCCGCTACACCGCTCTGGAACGTTACCCTTTCGACAAGGAAAGCTGATGCAGTTCACTCCCCCGCTACAGTCCGCCATCTTAATTAAACGTTACAAACGGTTTCTTGCCGATGTTGTCACCCCCGATGGCCGTGAGCTAACCCTGCACTGCCCCAACACCGGCGCAATGACCGGTTGCGCCGCGCCGGGCGATACCGTCTGGTATTCCACATCGGATAATCCTAAGCGCAAATATGCGCACACTTGGGAATTAACTGAAACCGTACAAGGCGCAATAATTTGTGTTAATACTCTACGCGCTAATACGTTGGCGAAAGAGGCGATTCTGGCAGGAAACATTCCTGAACTTTTGGGTTATAACACGCTGAAAAGTGAAGTGAAGTATGGTTCTGAAAGTAGCCGCATTGATATTCTGTTACAGGCAGATTACCAACAAAACTGCTATATTGAAGTGAAATCGGTTACGTTGGCGGAGAAAGAATACGGTTACTTCCCCGATGCGGTCACCGAGCGCGGTCAGAAGCACCTGCGGGAGCTGATGAGCGTAGCGGCGGCGGGCGATCGGGCGGTAATTTTGTTCGCCGTACTGCATTCGGCGATCGACCGTTTCTCACCCGCGCATCATATTGATGCCAGATACGCACAGCTATTGATTGAGGCGCAAACCAAGGGGGTAGAAATTCTCGCATACAAGGCGGAACTTTCTACCGAAACAATGACTCTGAATAAGCCGATTACCGTGGTGTTAACCCCCGGTAAATAAACGGCTAAATAGTATTCTGGTCGCGAGCGCAAATACGCTTTTCCTCACAGGGTTGTCAAGTGTAACGTTTAGATAATTGCTATCCGGAAAAGCATCTGCTATTTATAGCGGCCTGATTTTTCCCCCTACACGGGGATCGATAGTGCGTGTTAAGGAGAAGCAACATGCAAGAAGGGCAAAACCGTAAAACATCGTCCCTGAGTATTCTCTCCATCGCAGGGGTGGAGCCGTACCAAGTAAAACCGGGCGAAGAGTACATGAACGAAGCCCAGTTGGCGCACTTCAGGCGCATTCTTGAAGCGTGGCGTAATCAACTTAGGGATGAAGTGGATCGCACCGTGTCGCACATGCAGGATGAAGCTGCCAACTTCCCGGACCCGGTAGACCGTGCCGCCCAGGAAGAAGAGTTCAGCCTGGAGCTGCGTAACCGCGATCGTGAACGTAAACTGATCAAAAAGATCGAAAAAACCCTGAAAAAAGTCGAAGACGAAGATTTCGGCTACTGTGAATCCTGTGGCGTCGAGATTGGCATCCGTCGTCTGGAAGCGCGTCCGACCGCTGACCTGTGCATTGATTGCAAAACGCTGGCGGAAATTCGCGAAAAACAGATGGCAGGCTAATCCACTTCGCTGGTGTATCTCCGGCGGGAGTTCGCTCCCGCCTTGATGCTTTATCAGTCACATCATGAAAGACTCACACTATATTGGGCGCTTTGCCCCCTCACCTTCTGGCGAACTCCACTTCGGCTCACTGATTGCCGCGCTTGGCAGCTATCTGCAAGCTCGGGCGCAGGGCGGTATCTGGCGCGTGCGCATTGAAGATATCGATCCGCCGCGTGAAGTCCCCGGCGCCGCCGCAACTATTCTGCGTCAATTAGAACATTACGGCCTGCAATGGGACGGTGAAGTGCTTTGGCAATCGCAGCGTCACGAAGCCTATCGTGAGCGTCTGGCCTGGCTGCACGAGCAGGGACTCTGCTATTACTGCACCTGTACCCGCGCGCGCATTCATGCCGTCGGCGGTCTTTACGACGGCCACTGCCGGGATTTACAGCTCGGTGCGCAAAACGCAGCCCTGCGCCTGCGGCAAACGCGGCCGGTTCTCGAGTTTTACGATCGACTGCGCGGTACTCTCGTTGCGGATGAGCCGCTGGCTCGGGAAGATTTCATTATTCATCGTCGCGATGGGCTGTTCGCTTATAATCTTGCGGTCGTGGTGGACGATCATTTCCAGGGCATCAGCGAAATTGTCCGCGGTGCCGATCTGATTGAACCCACGGTGCGGCAGATTTCGTTGTATCAGCATTTTGGCTGGCAGCCGCCGGACTATATTCATCTACCTCTGGCGCTAAATGCTCAGGGAAATAAACTGTCGAAGCAAAATCATGCTCCAGCGCTATCGCAAGGCGATCCACGCCCGGAAATTGTGCGAGCGTTAACGTTTCTTAACCAGGATGTCATTCAGGAATGGCGAGAGCTGAATATTGACGATTTACTCAAGCATGCGGTAGTGAACTGGCAGCCGGAGAAAATCCAGCATTCTCAAATGCGTTCTGCTGAGCTATGATTAGCCGCTATTTTTTTGTCCTGAAGTCCGTCTGACACTACGAGGTGTACCATTTTTACCCGAGTCGCTAATTTTTGCCGTAAGGTGCTAAGCCGTGAAGAGCGCGAGGCAGAAGCCGCCGTCGAACAACGACATATGACGGTTATCCCGCGTGATCAGCATGCAATTTCCCGCAAAGATATCAGTGAAAATGCCCTCAAGGTCATGTACAGACTCAATAAGGCGGGCTACGAATCGTGGCTTGTCGGCGGCGGCGTACGCGACCTGCTGCTGGGCAAAAAGCCGAAAGATTTCGATGTCACGACCAATGCAACTCCGGAGCAGGTACGCAAGCTGTTCCGCAACTGCCGTCTGGTCGGGCGTCGCTTCCGCCTGGCGCACGTGATGTTCGGGCCAGAAATTATTGAAGTCGCCACCTTCCGTGGTCATCACGAAGGGCATACCACCGATCGCGTCACCTCGCAGCTTGGCCAGAATGGCATGCTGCTGCGCGACAACATCTTCGGTTCAATCGAAGAAGATGCCCAACGCCGCGACTTCACCATCAACAGCCTTTATTACAGCGTCGCTGATTTCACCGTGCGCGACTACGTCGGCGGCATGAAGGATCTGCAGGATGGCGTTATCCGTCTGATTGGCGATCCGGAAACCCGCTATCGCGAAGATCCAGTGCGCATGCTGCGCGCGGTGCGTTTTGCAGCGAAGCTCAATATGAGCATCAGCGAAGAGACCGCCGAGCCAATCCCACGCCTGGCGACGCTGCTGCACGACGTACCTCCGGCGCGTCTGTTTGAAGAAGTCCTGAAGCTGCTGCAAGCGGGTGATGGCTATCAAACCTACATGCTGCTGCGCGAATACAATCTATTCCAGCCGCTGTTCCCAACCATCACCCGCTACTTTACCGAGCGCGGTGATAGCCCGATGGAGCGCATTATCAGCCAAGTGCTGAAGAATACCGATAACCGCATCCGTAACGATATGCGCGTTAATCCGGCGTTCCTGTTCGCGGTGATGTTCTGGTATCCGCTGCTTGAGATGGCGCAAAAAATTGCCCAGGAGAGCGGTCTGGCCTACCACGACGCCTTCGCGCTGGCGATGAACGACGTGCTGGATGAAGCCTGCCGCACGCTGGCAATCCCTAAGCGCATTACCACGCTGGTGCGCGACATCTGGCAGCTTCAGCTGCGGATGTCTCGCCGTCAGGGCAAACGCGCGTGGAAGCTGATGGAGCATCCGAAATTCCGCGCCGCCTACGATCTTCTCGAACTGCGCGCGGGTGCGGAGAATAACGGCGAGCTTCTGCGTCTGACCAAATGGTGGGGCGAGTTCCAGGTGGCCATGCCGCCAGATCAGAAAGATATGCTTGACGATCTGGGCGACGATCCGGCCCCGCGCCGCCGTCACCGTCGTCCACGCAAGCGCGCGCCGCGCCGCGAAGGCAGCGCATGACGTTAGTCTATATCGCCATCGGCAGCAATCTGGCCTCTCCTCTGGAACAGGTGAACGCTGCCGTTAGCGCGCTGGATGAAATTCCTGACAGCCGGGTGATAAGCGTTTCTTCTTTCTATCGCACACCGCCGCTGGGGCCGCAGGATCAGCCTGATTACCTCAACGCCGCCGTGGCGCTGGAAACTTCGCTCGCGCCTGAAAAGCTGCTTGATCACACTCAGCGCATCGAACTGCAGCAGGGCCGCACGCGTAAAGCGGAACGCTGGGGACCGCGCACGCTGGATCTCGACATCATGCTATTTGGCGATGAAGTGATAAATACTCCGCGCCTGACCATACCGCACTACGATATGAAAAACCGCGGTTTTATGCTGTGGCCGCTGTTTGAAGTCGCCCCGGAGCTGTTTTTCCCTGACGGGATAGCATTACGTACTGTGCTGGCGAACCTCGCCGCAGATAAACCCGCCATCTGGTAATATCCTTTCGTATTTTAGCAATTACGGCGATCGTGGTAATCGATTGCCCAAAACCATTGCCCCCCTGAATGCTGCTGTTAGAATGCCGATTAATATGACTTTCATCATCAGGAAACGTTATGAAACCGACCACTATCTCCCTGCTGCAAAAATGTAAGCAAGAGAAGAAGCGCTTCGCCACCATCACCGCCTACGACTACAGCTTTGCCAAACTGTTTGCCGACGAAGGCATCAACGTGCTGCTGGTCGGCGACTCGCTGGGCATGACGGTACAGGGCCACGACTCCACTCTACCGGTCACCGTAGAAGACATTGCCTACCACACTCGCGCCGTGCGTCGCGGTGCGCCGAACTGCCTGCTGCTCGCCGACCTGCCGTTTATGGCTTATGCCACGCCAGAACAAACCTTCGAGAACGCTGCCATCGTGATGCGCGCGGGGGCCAATATGGTCAAAATCGAAGGCGGTGCGTGGCTGGCGGATACCGTAAAAATGCTTGCCGAACGCGCGGTACCGGTGTGCGGACATCTGGGCCTGACCCCTCAGTCGGTGAACGTCTTCGGCGGTTATAAAATTCAGGGCCGCGGCGACGCCGGGCAAATTCTGCTTGATGATGCGCTGGCGTTAGAAGCGGCTGGCGCGCAGTTGCTGGTGCTGGAGTGCGTGCCGGTTGAGCTGGCAAAACGCGTTACCGAAGCCTTAACTATTCCGGTGATCGGCATTGGCGCAGGCAACGTCACCGACGGGCAGATCCTCGTGATGCATGACGCCTTCGGTATTACCGGCGGCCATATTCCCAAATTCGCTAAAAATTTCCTTAGCACGGCAGGCGACATGCGCGCCGCAGTGCGTCAGTATGTTGCCGAAGTGGAGTCCGGCGTCTATCCGGGCGAAGAACACAGTTTCCATTAAGGAGTGTTGTTGTGCTGATTATTGAAACCCTGCCGCTGCTGCGCCAGCATATCCGCCGTTTACGTCAGGAAGGTAAACGCATCGCGCTGGTTCCCACCATGGGCAACCTGCACGATGGTCATATGAAGCTGGTTGATGCAGCGAAAGCCAGCGCAGATATCGTGGTGGTCAGTATCTTCGTCAACCCGATGCAGTTTGACCGCCCCGAGGATCTGGCGCGCTATCCGCGCACGCTGCAGGACGATTGTGAGAAACTAAACAAACGCAAAGTCGATTTTGTCTTTGCTCCAGCTACGGCGGAAATCTACCCACAGGGTACCGAAAGTCAGACTTACGTTGATGTGCCGGGTCTGTCAACGATGCTTGAAGGCGCCAGCCGTCCGGGCCACTTCCGCGGCGTCTCCACTATCGTCAGCAAGCTGTTTAACCTCGTGCAGCCGGATGTCGCCTGCTTTGGCGAGAAAGATTTCCAGCAGTTGGCATTGATTCGCAAGATGGTGGCCGATATGGGCTACGACATCGAAATTATTGGCGTGCCAATTATGCGTGCCAAAGATGGTCTGGCCCTCAGCTCGCGCAACGGTTATCTCACTGCCGATCAGCGTAAAATTGCACCGGGGCTGTATAAGGTGATGAGTCGCGTGGCGGAGAAGCTGGTGGCTGGTGAACGCAATCTGGACGAAGTTATCGCCATTGCCGCCCAGGAACTGAACGAGAAAGGCTTCCGCGCCGACGATATTCAAATTCGCGATGCGGATACGCTGCTTGAACTCACGGAAAACAGTCAGCGCGCGGTGATTCTGATGGCGGCATGGCTCGGCCAGGCGCGTTTGATCGACAATCAAAGCGTCGTGCTCGCACAGTAGACATCGGTTAAAAATAAGGCAATACTGCCTGGAATTTCCTCAAAGCGGATGTTACATCCGCTTCGTTATCGTTAAGCTTCAAAGGTAAAACGTTATGATTCGTAATATGCTGCAGGGCAAACTACACCGCGTTAAAGTCACGCAGGCCGACCTGCACTACGAAGGCTCCTGCGCTATTGATCAGGATTTTCTTGATGCATCCGGTATTCTGGAGAATGAAGCTATTCACCTGTGGAATGTCACCAACGGTAATCGTTTCTCCACCTACGCCATCGCCGCAGAGCGCGGTTCCAGAATTATTTCCGTTAACGGTGCAGCTGCGCACTGTGCAAACGTCGGCGACATTTTAATTATCGCCAGCTTCGTTATGATGCCAGATGCAGAAGCCCGCACCTGGCAGCCGAAAGTGGCCTATTTTGAAGGCGACAACGAAATGAAACGCCAGGCCAAAGCGATTCCTGTACAGGTTGCGTGATATTACCCCTGCGGCTGATTGCTAATCAGCCGCGACATCGTTTCCAGCGAATCTGTTCTTAAAATATAGAGTCTTTTCAATAAGAACGGGTTATCTCCCGGTTTTACCTTCCCTCTTACCGTCGTCACCGCCAGATGAAAGCCGGCATCGTTCGCCGCCTGGACCGCCGTCGCGTTGTAGCCGCCAAAGGGATATGAAAGGTACAACACGTGCGGATTAAACTGCGCCAGATCCCGCCGCGAACGCTCAAAATCAAACAAAATATTGTGGTAGCTGCGGCTTAGCAAAATAGGATGACGGTAAGCATCAACCCGATGCAGAAAATGGGTATGCGACTGCACGTCGAAGACGTCCTGAATCTGCTTGAGTTCGGAAATACTCATAAACTGCAGAGATTTCGGTGCCCATTTCTGCGGATGGCGCTTAATGCGCGACGAGATAATAAAGGCCGTGGCGTGAAAGCCATACTGCTTAAGAATCGGATACGCATAGCGATTGACCGACTTCAGACCATCATCAAAGGTGATGACTACCGAGCGTGCAGGAAGATTCACTTTATTGCGCAGATAGCCTTCCAGTTGATACATACTCAGAGTCGTATAACCCTGGTCACGAAGCCAGGTCATCTGATTGCTGAAGGCGCGGACGGAAGTGGTGGTTGAGGTGTGGCGAAAGCGGGTATTTTCTTCATCACGCAGAATATGGTGATAAGTCAGAATCGGAATACCGTTATCTTCCTGCGCATCCAGACTGCTCACCCACGCCAGACGATTGCCAATGCGGATTTGAAACCAGGTTTGATTAAGCCGGTCTTTGAGCTTGCTGATAATGGGATAGCGCAGATTACTCGTCAGCGTGCCGAACGGGGCGCTGCCGACGGAAGGCGCGTCATAAACCGGCGTATCTTTCCAGGTAATGAGATTTTGATTACTCAGCGGCTTATTCAGGTCGCCCAGGTTATCCTCAACCCGCTGCTTGCCCTGTACCGACTCCAGATGGCCCTTATCAATAAAACCGGTGCCAAAACCAAAATTGAACTCATAGTAATCCGCCGCCGTTGGCACTACCGCGAGAATTTGCCCTGCCCGCACGTTACCCACGCTGACGACCTGATTACCCACTTGCGCCCAAATATCGGCATCTTCGGTGGTCTGCATATAATGCGCAGGCACTCCCTGCTGGCTTAACAGACTGGCGGAAGCGCTGAGAGACATCAGGAGGAGGAGCAAAACGAAAATTCGGGCAAACATGCGCATCAAGCCGATAGACAAACCTGCCGTTATTGTAACAAAAGCGGTATCAATACCAATGCTTAATTCCCGTACGGCTCATGCAGCAGTCGAAAAGGCGGATTTTTTTGCTGCTGATGCCAGAGGCTGCTCACCGCGGGACCTCCGGTGCTGACTATCGTATTACGGAAAGCTTCGCTGCTCAGCGTCTGACGCAAAAGATACATACTCTCCAGTAATGGATAGCTAATCCCGGAAATCACTTCGCAATGGGTATGTTTATGGCTCATCAGCGAGGCTACGCGATAAGGTGCCGCTCCGGTTTTATCGGTCAGAAAAATGACGCCCTCACCGCTGTCCACCTCATGCATCGCGTTGCACATCATGCGGCTCAGCATATTACTGCTGAGATTACGCCAATAGTTTACCGCCCGACATTGCGCCATCGGCCCAAACTTTTTCTCCAGACGATCCAGCATCTCCTGCGCCAGCTCGTCATGACAGGTAATCACCCAACCTAACATCGCCTACCTCCTTAGCAGGCAAACAATTTAGCAGGTGAAGTGATAAATATAGGTGATGGCAATCAAAGATTACTGGATAGCGCTTCGCTTGATCGGCGACGAAGCGCTATTGATGGATAACTTAGCTACGCAGGCCGCACCCGCGTTGGATCAAATACCAACACAGCAGATAAAACGCGGTAATAAATACCACCAGCACGCCGAAAGTGGTGACAAGCGGAACATCGTTAATCCCCAGGAAACCGTAGCGGAAACCGCTGATCATATAAACAATCGGATTCAGGTGCGACAGCGCCTGCCAGAACGGCGGCAGCAGGGTCAGAGAATAAAACACCCCACCGAGGTAGGTTAGCGGCGTCAGAACAAAGGTAGGAATCAGGCTGATATCATCAAAGGTTTTGGCAAACACCGCATTCAGCAGGCCCGCCAGCGAAAACAGTATCGCGGTCAGTATCAGCGTCAGGGCGACGAACAGCCAGGAGTGAACCTGGAACGGGACAAAAAATAACGAAATTGCCGTCACCAGAATCCCTACGAACAGGCCGCGTGCAACCCCACCACCGACATACCCGACAATCACCACGTGCGTGGGGACCGGCGCTACCAGCAGCTCTTCTATATTACGCTGAAATTTCGCGCTGAAGAAAGATGAGGCCACGTTGGCATAGGCGTTGGTGATCACCGCCATCATGATCAGGCCCGGCACGATAAACTGCATATAGGTAAAACCGTGCATTTCACCGATGCGCGAGCCGATAAGGTTGCCGAAAATGACAAAATAGAGCGTCATGGTAATCACTGGCGGGACCAGAGTCTGGATCCAGATACGCATAAAACGGTGGATCTCTTTGGTCCAGATGCTTTTCAGCGCAACCCAATAAAGCTGCATCATGCTGACTCTCCTTTCCGGTCATGTACCAGCGTGACAAACAGCTCTTCAAGACGGTTAGCTTTGTTACGCATACTTAAAACCTGTACTCCCTGCGCGCTCAGTTGGCTAAACACGCTATTAATTCCCTGCTCACGCAGCACTTCCACTTCCAGCGTTGACGTATCCACCAGGCGATACTGGTAACCTTCCAGCACCGGTAACGGGCTTTTCGGCGCCAGATCGAGAATAAAGGTTTCTGATTTCAGCTTGGAAAGCAGCTCTTTCATCGAGGTATTTTCCACCAGCTCGCCGCTCTGAATAATGCCGATATTGCGGCATAGCATTTCGGCCTCTTCCAGATAGTGGGTAGTCAGGATAATCGTGGTGCCTTTATCGTTTAAATCTTTCAGGAACCCCCACATCGAACGACGGAGTTCAATATCCACCCCTGCGGTCGGCTCATCGAGGATCAGCAATTTTGGCTCATGCATTAACGCGCGCGCAATCATCAGGCGGCGCTTCATCCCACCGGAGAGCATCCGCGCACGTTCATTGCGCTTTCCCCAAAGATCGAGCTGTTTAAGGTATTTTTCGCTACGAATAATCGCTTCTTTGCGCTCAACGCCATAGTAACCCGCCTGATTCACCACAATCTGTTGTACGGTTTCAAAGGGGTTAAAGTTGAACTCCTGCGGCACCAGGCCGAGCTGGCGCTTGGCATTCACCACATCTTTTTGCAGATCATAGCCAAACACGTTGACCTCGCCGGAGGTTTTATTCACCAGCGAACTTATAATACCGATAGTGGTCGATTTACCCGCACCGTTTGGCCCGAGGAGCGCATAAAAGTCGCCCGCTTCAACTTGCAGATCGATTCCACGCAGCGCCTGAACCCCGCCGGGGTAGGTTTTCTTGAGCTGTTTTAGTTCCAGAGCAATGGTCATTAAATGTCTCTTCTCACGTCGTGACACGCGATGGGTTGTTTTAAAAAATGTGAGGTTAACCTATATTAGCGCAACGCACTTACTTGGTTACAGGCCCGTAAACATCCATGAACGATATAGATACACTCATCAGCAATAATGCACTATGGTCAAAAATGCTGGTGGAGGAAGACCCCGGTTTTTTTGAAAAACTGGCGCAAGCGCAGAAGCCGCGCTTTCTGTGGATTGGATGTTCTGATAGCCGCGTCCCCGCTGAGCGCTTGACCGGCCTGGAGCCTGGCGAACTTTTCGTGCACCGTAACGTCGCAAACCTGGTGATTCACACCGACCTGAACTGTCTTTCCGTTGTGCAGTATGCCGTTGACGTACTGGAAGTCGAGCATATTATCATCTGCGGTCACTATGGCTGCGGCGGCGTGCAGTCAGCGATTGAAAATACCGAGCTCGGCCTTATCGATAACTGGCTGCTGCATATTCGTGATATCTGGTTTAAGCACAGCTCGCTGCTTGGCGAAATGCCGGAAGAGCGTCGCCTTGATACTTTGTGTGAACTGAATGTGATGGAGCAAGTCTACAACCTTGGTCATTCAACTATCATGCAGTCAGCGTGGAAACGCGGGCAGAAAGTGACTATCCACGGCTGGGCTTACGGTATCCACGATGGCATGTTACGCGATCTCGACGTAACCGCCGTCAGCCGCGAAACGCTGGAGCAGCGTTATCGCCAGGGAATTTCCAACCTTAAAAGTAAGCACGCCAATCACAAGTAACCGACGCACTCACTTTTTATCCCGGATAAGACGCGTTATACCGCATCGCTATCCGGGATATATCGCCAAAGTTTACTCGTCCAGCAAAATCACTTTGCCAACATACGGCAGGTGACGATAGCGCTGAGCGTAATCAATGCCGTAACCCACCACGAACTCATCCGGGATCGCAAAACCAACAAACTCAACCGGGACGTTAACTTCACGACGGCTTGGTTTATCGAGCAGCGTACAAATCGCCAGGGATTTAGGTTCGCGCAGGCTCAGAATTTCGCGCACTTTCGACAACGTATTGCCGGAATCGATGATGTCTTCCACGATCAGTACATCTTTACCACGGATATCTTCATCAAGATCTTTGAGGATTTTGACATCGCGAGTGGTGGACATGCCGCTGCCGTAGCTGGAGGCGGTCATGAAATCGACTTCATGCGGCACCTGAACCTCGCGGCAAAGGTCGGCCATAAACATAAATGACCCACGCAACAGCCCCACCAGCACCATTTCGCTGCCGCTATCTTTGTAGTGTTCGTTGATTTGACGACCTAACTCGGCAATACGGGCTTTGATCTCGGTTTCCGGGATCATCACTTCTACAGTATGTTTCATAAAACTAACCATTTGATTCTTAATGTAAATCATCAAAGCCGCTGCGGTAGCACCGACGTTGACCGGCAAGCCATAAAGTATACCAGCAAAAAGAAATCTGCGGTGCAGGGATTAATAAAGCCAATTTTGTGATTCCGATCACACTTGTTAAATCCTATAATTAATTGCATTTAAAAAATTAACAAACAAACGAGTATCTTTCTATGGCAGAAACAAAATCTCAACAATCACGGCTACTCGTGACGCTGACAGCTCTTTTTGCGGCGTTCTGTGGCTTGTATCTTTTAGTGGGCGGAGCCTGGCTGGTCGCGATTGGCGGCTCATGGTACTACCCTATCGCCGGTCTGGTGATGCTGGGCGTCACCGTCATGCTCTTGCGCGGCAAGCGTTCTGCGCTTTGGCTGTATGCCGCACTGCTGCTTGCCACTATGATCTGGGGAGTATGGGAAGTTGGTTTCGATTTCTGGGCGCTGACGCCTCGTAGCGACATCCTGGTCTTCTTCGGCATCTGGCTTATTTTGCCTTTTGTCTGGCGTCGTCTGCCAATCCCATCTGGTGGTGCGGTTGCCGGATTGGTTGTCGCTCTGCTTATCAGTGGTGGTATTCTGACCTGGGCTGGTTTCAACGACCCGCAGGAAGTCAACGGCACGCTGAGCGCCGATGCCACGTCTGCCGCACCAATTTCTACCGTTGCCGACAGCGACTGGCCAGCATATGGCCGTAATCAGGAAGGCCAACGCTACTCACCTCTGAAGCAGATTAATGCTGACAACGTGAAGGATCTGAAAGAAGCCTGGGTCTTCCGCACTGGCGATCTCAAGCAACCTAACGATCCGGGTGAAATCACCAATGAAGTGACGCCAATTAAAGTTGGCGACACGCTCTATCTGTGTACTGCCCACCAGCGTTTGTTTGCGCTTGATGCTGCGACGGGTAAAGAGAAATGGCACTTCGATCCGCAGCTTAACTCGGATCCGTCCTTCCAGCACGTGACCTGCCGCGGTGTCTCTTATCACGAAGCCAAAGCGGATAACGCACCGGCGGATGTGGTTGCAGATTGCCCGCGCCGTATCATTCTACCGGTCAACGATGGTCGCCTGCTCGCTATCAACGCCGACAACGGTAAGCTATGTGAATCCTTTGCCAACAAAGGCATTCTCAACTTGCAAACCAATATGCCGGTCACCACTCCTGGCATGTATGAACCCACTTCACCGCCGATTATTACCGATACAACTATCGTTATCGCCGGAGCCGTCACCGATAACTTCTCAACCCGCGAACCCTCTGGCGTTATTCGTGGTTTTGATGTCAATACCGGTAAACTGCTGTGGGCATTCGATCCGGGCGCGAAAGATCCGAATGCTATCCCGAATGATGAACATCATTTCACACTCAATTCACCAAACTCCTGGGCGCCTGCTGCCTACGACGCGAAGCTGGACCTGGTCTATCTGCCCATGGGCGTGACCACCCCAGATATCTGGGGCGGCAATCGTACGCCAGAGCAGGAACGCTATGCCAGTTCCATCGTGGCGCTGAATGCGACAACCGGGAAACTGGCGTGGAGCTATCAGACCGTTCACCACGATCTGTGGGATATGGATATGCCGTCACAGCCGACGCTGGCGGATATCGATGTTAACGGCAAAACCGTTCCGGTTATCTACGCCCCGGCGAAAACCGGCAACATTTTTGTCCTCGACCGTCGTACTGGCGAACTGGTTGTCCCGGCGCCAGAAAAACCGGTCCCACAAGGTGCTGCCAAAGGTGATTACGTCTCGAAAACTCAGCCGTTCTCCGACCTGAGTTTCCGACCGAAGAAAGATCTGACCGGTGCCGATATGTGGGGCGCCACCATGTTCGACCAACTGGTGTGCCGCGTTATTTTCCATAAATTGCGCTATGAAGGTATTTTCACACCGCCATCAGAGCAAGGTACGCTAGTCTTCCCGGGTAACTTAGGGATGTTCGAATGGGGCGGCATCTCCGTCGATCCAAATCGTCAGGTAGCAATTGCTAACCCAATGGCGCTGCCGTTTGTATCAAAACTGATCCCTCGCGGCCCCGGTAATCCGATGGAGCAGCCGAAGGACGCCAAAGGTTCTGGTACCGAAGCCGGTATTCAGCCGCAGTACGGCGTCCCTTACGGTGTTACGCTAAATCCGTTCCTGTCGCCGTTTGGCCTGCCGTGCAAACAGCCTGCCTGGGGCTATATCTCCGCGCTGGATCTGAAGACCAATGAAGTGGTATGGAAAAAACGCATCGGTACACCGCAGGATAGCCTGCCGTTCCCGATGCCGATTAAGCTGCCGTTCACGATGGGTATGCCGATGCTGGGCGGCCCAATTTCCACAGCGGGTAATGTGCTGTTTATTGGTGCAACTGCGGATAACTACCTGCGCGCATATAATATGAGCAACGGTGAGAAACTATGGCAGGCACGCTTGCCAGCAGGCGGTCAGGCGACGCCGATGACCTATGAAGTGAATGGCAAGCAGTATGTTGTCATCTCCGCAGGCGGTCACGGTTCGTTTGGCACGAAGATGGGTGACTATATCGTTGCTTACGCTTTACCTGACGACGCGAAGTAAAAAATAACCTCTCTTCGTTTAGGAGAGGCCATAAAAAACGCCCTTCGCGGGCGTTTTTTCATCAGAAATTGACGTTATTTATCAAACTTGAGGGACAGCAAAGAGGCTTTTGCCGCTTCCTGATACTGCTCGATCAAATCTGTAGTCATGTTAAACGTCATCTGCACCGCTTTTTCATCCTGGGATGTGATTAACATCATATTGAGAATTTCGGAATCCGGTGTCTGCGAGCGGAAAGTGAGTAGCCAGCCTTTATGACCATCCACGGTAACGGCCTCAGCCTGCGGTTTTAAACTTTCCAGCATCTTAAGCATCATATCTTTGAAAACATCAAGCTTATCAGCTGGTAGTGGGTTACGACCGGCAGTGATCCCCAAAGAGGCTTTGCCTTTTTCATCCCCATAAATCACCTGAGGACGATTTTCTGAAGGATATTTTATCTTCGCCATCTCTTCAGACATCGGGGTCAACCCCTGTGGAACTTCGATACTCAGTTTTAATTCAGGTACATCCTTGCGATCCATCGTCATTCCGGCATGCGCGGAAAGCGTAACGAATAGTGCCAGCGATGCGGCAATGACTTTGCGGAAAATATCCATTTCAACCTCGTGATTGTTAAATAACCACGCCAGTATATTCTCGTTTTTTTTAAACAATACAAACAGAAAGGTATTTAGGAAAAGCACCTGCTCCCCCCACGGGCGAGCAGGCTGGGGTATCACATCACACGGTGGTAAAAGCCAACATCATTCCCGTATCTTCATGCTCCAGCAGATGACAGTGCGCCATATAGGCATGCTCTTTCGGTGCATCATGATCAAATTTCACCAACACTTCACTGACATCGCCCTCAACTCGTACAGTATCTTTCCAGCCGCTACGATGCGCTGCTGGTGCTTTGCCGTTTTCCGACAAAATACGGAACTGAGTACCGTGTATATGGAACGGGTGGAGCATCATGTCACCTTTACCGGAAATAACCCACCGCTCATATTGCCCTTTTGTCGCAGCAAACATAGGAACATTCATATCAAATGCTTTTCCGTTAATCCGGTTAGCATTATGGAAATCAAAGCCTTTATCGCTGTGCTTCATTTGCGCCATACCGCCATGATTCATCTGGCTCATGTCACCGTGGTTCATATTATTCATATTTCCCATCGCACCATGATTCATCATCCCATGGTCCATTCCGGACATCGCCTGGCCGCCATATTTTTGCATCAGCGCCTGCATGCCCATCATATCAAGCATCGGATCCATAGAGAGCTGCAGCGTACGTTGAGTTAGCCCTTGCAGAGAGGGTAGCGCTGGCATCGCGGCCAGAACATCAGGCAGTTTGCCGGAGGCCTGAATAGTCAGCGGTTGAATACGCAATACCGGCTGCGGCTTATCGAACGGGACAATCGCCATTCCCATCTGATTCACCGGCAGCGTTATCAGATCAAAAGGTTTACCGTCCGTCGTATCCACCAGGACTTCAAAACGCTCCCCCATTAACACCGGTAGCTCATTAAGTTTCACAGGTTCAGCCAGCAAGCCACCATCACTGGCTACTACGTACATGGGCCGATTATCACTGGTTGAGAAATTCAAAGAGCGGGCATTGCAGCCGTTAAGCAGGCGCAAACGCAACCATCCGCGAGGCGCAGCATGCTCGGGGTAAAGCGATCCATTAGTCAACAGCGTATCGCCAAACCAGCCAACGGCTGCACTCATGATATCGAGTTGATAATCAATCTCTCCTGCTGGGGTAAATTTCTTATCCTGCACAATCACCGGTACATCATCGATTCCCCACTGCTTTGGCAGCAGCAGTTTTTCGCTCTCCTTATCGGAAATCAGTACCAATCCAGCCAGTCCCATCGCAACCTGACGACCCGTTTTCCCATGTTGGTGAGGGTGGAACCAGCAGGTTGCCGCTCGCTGTGTGGGAGTAAAACTCACCGTACGCGAACCACCAGGCGCAATCACTCCCTGTGGACCTCCATCGACCTCGCCGGAAACTTCCAGACCATGCCAGTGAACGGTAGTCTCCTCCGCAAGGCGGTTATGGATATCAACAGTTGTCGTTTCTCCCTGCTTAAGCTGTAGCGCGGGCCCCAACAAATTGCCGTTATAGCCCCAGGTGGTAGCCAGGTGGGAACCGAATTGTGTTTTGCCTGCCTGGATAGTTAAGGTGATGCGATTACGTGCGTCGGCAGTCAGCAGCTCCGGTATGGGCAATACCGGACGACTGGCGGCAAAAACCGAGCGACTCCATAGCGGCAAGGCACTGGCCGCGCTGACCGCAGCGGTTAATTTGAGAAATTCACGACGTTGCATTTTCACATCCTTTTTATTCTGCTGGCGAATATTTGAGCTTAAACCTTCCACCAACGGGAAGGTCAAGCAGAAGAGTAAGAATAAAGCTCGGCTTAGTGTAAAGAAGTATGCTAACGTTGTTTGTCCGTGATTCAATGGTAGAGAAAATGAAGACGCTTTTCAGAACAATAGTGCTTGGCAGCCTGCTTACTCTATCCGCCAATAGCTATGCATTAAGCGAGTCCGAAGCGGAAGATATGGCTGATTTAACAGCAGTATTTGTCTTTCTGAAAAATGACTGTGGTTATCAAAATTTACCAAATACTCAAATCCGCCGCGCGCTGGTCTTCTTTGCTCAGCAGAATCAGTGGGATTTAAGCAATTACGATAATTTCAATATGAAAGCGCTGGGCGAAGATAGCTACCGCGATCTCAGCGGAATCAAAATCCCAACGACCAAAAAATGCAAAGCACTGGCGCGTGACTCACTTAGCCTGCTTGCGTACGTGAAATAACCCCCTCGTCTGTCTAAAAATAAATAGCCGTTCGAATACGGCTATAATGTTTTGCCATAATAGTTATTCATTTAACAACCATCACTAATTCACATCTCAATTCAATTAATTCATTAAATGTTTAGCTAATTAATAAATCGAATATTAAAAGCCCATTAAAAAAACAACGACTCTATTATTGCATTCTCTTTTTTTGCGCACTATTATCGCTCGATAACGACATTTTTATCAATCAATGGAATGAAACCTTGAACATATCCTTATTTACACGCATAGCGCCTCTGGCCGTCATTTTATTGGTTGGGTGTAATTCAACTCAATCCCGACAATCTTCCAGATTAATGAAACCATTACCAGATGCAACATCAAGCCAGCAACAAACGGAACAACAAAGAATCGCCGAGGAACAGCAGCGTATTGATGCCTGCCGCCAGGCGCTGGAATCGTTGAAAGAAGTAAATCCAAAGCAGGCTGCGAAACTCAGTAATGATTTTACGGCCCTCATTAGCGCCGCGTCTCAATATAACTCTGTACGTAGTAAAGTTGCAGAACCCACAAAGCAGGGGATCGATTCGATGTATCAGTTCAAATCAATCAAGCTGTGCGCTGACATTGAAAAAGAACTGATCGATAGCCTTGTTAAACGCGGCGAAAATGTTCAACCATGAACAGGATAATGGCCTGGCGTTTCAAAGCGATACCGTTGGCAGCAGTGCTTGTGCTGGCGCTATCATCACCTGATGCATATGCAGAGAAAGACGCTCTGATAAACGTCACGGCCAGTTCAAATAGTGACGATTCAGGCCCTGCTTTTTTGAACTATGCCAAAGAACAGCAGACTCAGAAAAATAATGAGTCTGTTAAAGCCACTGAGGACAAAAACAATAATACGAAAACAACGAATAAAAAAAACATCCAGAAAACCAATAAAGCTTCCCGTCAGGCTGCAATAATTGCTCAAAAAGATAAAACTATCCGCCAACTCCGGCAGCAACTTGATGCTAAACCAGCAACGATTAGCGCTGTACCAGGCAATCAAGAAGAGCTGACAAATAAAATTAATCAGCTTCAGGCAGAATTAACAGTTGCTGTAACAGAAAAACAAAAACTAATAGATAAAGAACGCTCTGTTGTCGCTGAAGAAAAAAAGAGCACATCAAAACTTGATGCTGCAGAAAATAAAATCCTGCTGCAAGAACAAAGGCTGACTTCAGCAGAATCAGCAAAACAAAAGCTTGAGGTTCTGCTGGCTGAAGTTACCACTGAAAAACAGACGCTGGTAAAGAAAATTGCTGTTGCAGAAACAGAAAAGCAAAATACGGCAAAAAAATTCGCGACTGCTATATCAGAGACACAAGCGCTCATGACAAAGCTCGCCGCTGAGACAAAAGAAAGACAAGTACTTGCAGAGAAATTAGCGACCTCAGCCCCGGATAAACAAGCGCTCGCAACAAAACTGGCTGCGGCAGAGACATCCCAGCAGGCTTTGACAACGAAACTCGCGGCTGCGGACGCAGCGCAGCAAGCACTGAAAGCGAAACTGGCCGCCGCTGAAACAGCCAGACAAGCTCTAACGACAAAACTCGCAGTAACAGATGCAGCACAGCAGGTGCTGAAAACTAAGCTGGACACCGCTGAAACTGCTCAGAAAGAGATGACAACTCAACTCACCGCCAGTACAGCAGAAAAACAAGATTTGGCTGGCAAACTAGCGGCGGCGATAACAGAAAAACAGGCACTCACGGCAAAACTGGATTCATTGACCATCAGCAAACAGCAGTCAATTCGTGACGAGGGCTCTTCTCGCCTTCAGGCTGAAAAAGATAAAGCCCTACTGCAAACCAGCTTAGATGAAATTAACCAGTTAAAGAGCAGGCTGGCTGATGCTGAGAATAAACCGGATAAGAAATCTACGACTATCGATCTTGCTAAAGAGCCCCAGCAGCAGGCTTACTCTATC
This sequence comes from Klebsiella sp. RHBSTW-00215, assembly GCF_014103785.1. Taxonomy (NCBI): domain Bacteria; kingdom Pseudomonadati; phylum Pseudomonadota; class Gammaproteobacteria; order Enterobacterales; family Enterobacteriaceae; genus Klebsiella; species Klebsiella sp. RHBSTW-00215. The sequence goes on along the minus strand of NZ_JABXQS010000001.1, from coordinate 2,618,639 downwards.
GGTGTATCAATGGGTGATGAAGCGCTCAAGGTTTTGTCCACCCGAAATACCCAAGGCATCAAAATCGACAAAAACACCGTACTACAAGGCATTCTGGATTCATTTTCAGGAAAAATTGCCATTGATGAGAAAACTCGCAATAAAGCTTTGTTCGATGTTTCTAAAAAAGTCTTTCAAAATCTGAATAAGATTGAACAACAAACCGTTAGCGATGGAAAAAAATATCAGCAGAAGTTCGCTAAACAAAAAGGGGTTGTATTCAAAGATGGCGTCTACAGTCGGATTGATTATGCTGGCGAAGGCAGGATTCTCGACAGCGATACCGTCACCGTAACTATCAAGGAAACACTTGTCGACGGAACCGTCATTAACGATATGGAAGCAGAAGGCAAAGTCTGGTCTCAGACGCTAAAATCCTATCCTCCCATATTCCTCGGCCCCATAAAGCGCCTGGGTAATCATGGTTCGATTACGGTAGTGATCCCTCCAGATCTGGCTTACGGTAGTGAAGGCCGGCCACCCAAAATCCCACCGGGAGCGACTATGATTTATTCGGTCAGAATCGTTGATGCTACTGCGGCGGAACCCCAGGCTAAAAAACCCTGATCCTGACGCCTCCTGTCAAAGGAGGCGTTTCCCCCATTTTCTGCATGGCAATATACGTCATACTTCATCTGCTGAAACATCCATCGTGCATCCTCATGTATAGTTGGCTATGATGTTGCGCTCATTTTTTATGGGTGTAACAGATGTTAACAAAGGAGGATCTGCCTGTGGCCGATAACAATCTGTGGCATGAAACGTTGCACGACCATTTTGGTCAGTATTTCAGCGTTGATAACGTGCTGTATCATGAAAAAACCGATCATCAGGATTTGATCATTTTCGAAAACGCCGCCTTTGGCCGCGTGATGGCACTGGATGGCGTGGTGCAAACCACCGAGCGCGATGAATTTATCTATCATGAAATGATGACCCATGTTCCTCTGATGGCCCACGGCCAGGCGGAACATGTGCTGATTATTGGCGGCGGCGACGGCGCTATGCTGCGTGAGGTCTCCCGTCATCGCAATATCAAAACCATCACCATGGTGGAAATCGATGCTGGAGTCGTTTCATTCTGTCGCCAATATCTCCCTAACCACAACGCAGGCGCATATGACGACCCGCGTTTTACACTGGTTATTGATGATGGCGTCAATTTTGTTAATCAGACGACGCAAACGTTTGACGTTATTATCTCCGATTGCACCGATCCTATTGGTCCTGGTGAGAGCTTATTCACCTCCGCATTTTATGAAGGCTGTAAGCGTTGCCTGAACCCTGGTGGGATCTTCGTTGCTCAGAACGGCGTCTGCTTCTTACAGCAAGATGAAGCTATCGGTAGCCACCGCAAGCTGAGCCATTACTTTAGCGATGTGAGCTTCTACCAGGCGGCGATTCCAACCTATTACGGCGGCATTATGACCTTCGCATGGGCCACGGATAACGAAGCCCTGCGCCACCTCTCCAGTGAAATCATCCAGGCGCGCTTTCATAAATTGAATCTGAAGTGCCGTTATTACAATCCGGCAATTCATGCGGCGGCATTTGCTTTACCGCAATATCTACAGGATGCGCTGTCCACCGTTAAGTAAGGGGGTGATCTAAATTGAAAAAATTGAAGCTGCACGGCTTTAACAACCTGACCAAGAGCCTGAGTTTTTGCATTTATGATATCTGCTACGCGAAAACGGCAGAGGAGCGTGATGGTTACATCGCCTATATCGACGAACTCTATAATGCCAACCGTCTGACTGAAATTTTGTCAGAAACCTGTTCCATTATCGGCGCAAATATTCTTAACATCGCACGCCAGGATTATGAGCCTCAGGGCGCAAGCGTAACGATACTGGTCAGCGAAGAGCCGATTGATCCGCAGCTTATCGATCAAACCGAACACCCAGGTCCGCTGCCGGAAACCGTTGTCGCGCACCTCGATAAAAGCCATATTTGCGTTCATACCTACCCGGAAAGCCACCCTGAAGGTGGATTGTGTACCTTCCGTGCCGATATTGAAGTCTCCACCTGTGGGGTCATCTCGCCGCTAAAGGCCCTGAATTATCTGATTCATCAGCTTGAATCAGACATCGTCACCATCGATTATCGGGTTCGTGGTTTTACCCGCGATGTGAACGGCATGAAGCATTTCATCGATCATGAAATCAACTCCATTCAGAACTTCATGTCTGACGATATTAAGTCCCTGTATGACATGGTGGACGTGAACGTTTATCAGGAAAATATCTTCCACACCAAGATGTTGCTTAAGGAATTCGACCTTAAACATTATATGTTCCACACTAAACCGGAAGATTTAACAGAAGAAGAGCGCAAGGTCATTACCGACCAGCTTTGGAAAGAGATGCGCGAAATTTACTACGCCAGAAATATTCCGACGGTATAAATCTCTGACGGAGCAGGGAAGCTCCGCTTATCAAATATTAACCTGCAGGTCTAACAAAACCGCCCTTGCTTCGTTATTTCCCTCAGTCACCCGCAGCACCGCCTCGCCAAGCTGACGGCCGATCTCTTCATGATCGACGATAAACATGCAGGTTGTCGATGACAGCTTGCCCGAGAAATCACTGCTCGCCGCAGCGCACAGCATTGATTTATCCGTCAGCCCGCAATCAGGCAATGCCGCCAGATAATGACTGGCCCCCATCAAAAGAAAATCGTTGATGAAGATAATAAAATCCGGTTTTTCAGCCTGATGCATAAACTGTCTGGCAGCCTCTTCTCCAGACTGCTCGGTCACCGCGCCAAAAAAGATCAGCCCATCGTCAGGTTGTTGACCCTGCAGATGTAACTCCTGTAAGCACCCATCAAGAAACTGCTGCCCATGCATGCTGTCAGCGCCTAGCGTCGCAATAGCAATACGCTTTGCTCCCTGGCGCAATGCATAGCGAACGCACTGACGCCCCATTTCTTCATGATGAAAATCAACCCAATTAAAATGACCGTTCAGCGCCCGACTTTGTCCCATCGTGACGAAAGGAAACCGCAGATCGTTCAGCAGCAAAATACGCTCATCATCAATACGCGTATCCGTCAGGATGACCACATCAGCACGGTTTTGCTCAATGATTTTTTGCAACAGCAGGTGCTCGCCCTGTCGGTCCGTGGTGATGTGGATAACCGGGTCAATACCGCTCTCTTTAAGACTGGATTGTAACCCTCTGGCAATACGCATAAAGAAGGATGCGGTATGAATATTTCCACCATCGGCGGCAGGCAGCAGCAACGCCACGACACCAACTTTACCGCTACGCAGATAGCGAGCGGAAGCATTTGGCCGATACCCCAGTTTTTCCGCTGCCTCAAGGACCTTTTTACGCGTATGGCTACTGATATCGCTTTTGTTATTCAACGCTTTCGAGACCGTCGCTGTCGAAAGATTCAGAAACTCAGCCAGTTCTTTAATATTCATTTTTCTTTATGGACTAAATTGCTTCAGACAAGGATATTCTTGCCAATCTAAACCATTAATTTTCCGATGACAATAAAAAAGCGTTTTAACACGACATCATAATGTTGCCGAGATCACATTTACGCAGACAAAACCATTGCCATCGATATTTTTCAGATCTAGCATAAATAATACGAAATCGATTAAGTATTTTTATTAGATATCTCTATAGCCTAAATAATCCGAGTTGCATCACGGCGGCAACTAAGCGCATCCCTGGGAACGTACAAATAGTACGTGACCGGGGTAAGCGCAGGCAGCCAACAAAGATGCAGCTTGAAGTATGACGGGTATAAACAAAACTAACAAAGGTAATCCCTATGCAATTAGATAGCCCGCTTCCTGTTGCGGCATCCGTCAATAAAACACGGCCGCAGGTGATCTGGATTTGTCTGCTGGCGGCCCTTGCCGGTTTGTTATTCGGCCTGGATATCGGCGTCATCTCCGGCGCGCTCCCGCTTATCGCCAAAGAATATCATCTGCTTGATAACCAACAAGAATGGATCGTCAGTTCAATGATGGTCGGTGCTGCAGCAGCGACCCTGTGCAGCGGTTTTCTGGCTTATCGCTTAGGACGTAAATATGCCCTGTTAATTGCCGCAGGCTCATTCTGTATCGGTGCCATTATTTGCACCTGTGCCGTCAGCGCGGATATGTTAATCGCCGGGCGCCTGATTCTCGGCATAGGACTCGGGGTCGCATCTTACGCAACGCCTCTGTATCTCTCTGAAATTACGCCAAAAAATATCCGCGGCGCGATGATTTCCGCTTATCAGTTAATGATTGCTCTCGGAATTTTAATCGTCTTTCTGACCAATACCGCGTTTAGCTATAGCGGCAACTGGCGTGGAATGCTGTTGGTTGTGGCTATCCCATCACTGATTTTCCTTTTTGGCGCTTTGTTCCTGCCTCGCAGCCCACGCTGGCTGATGATGCATGGCAGAGAAGAGGATGCCAGAGCCGTATTGCTGCGCCTTCGCAACAGCCGCGAAGAGGTTGAAAGCGAGCTGCGGGAAATTAAAGAACAGCTTAAAGTTAAACAACACGGCTGGCATTTATTTAAAGAAAATAAACACTTTCGCCGTAGCGTCGGATTAGGGGTCGTCCTGCAAATCATGCAACAGTTCTCCGGCGTCAATGTGATGATGTACTACGCGCCACGCATCTTCCACGAAATTGGCTTTAGCTCCACGGCAGACCAAATGTGGGGAACGGTAATCGTTGGCCTGGTGATGACTATCGCTACCTTTATCGCCGTCGGCTTCGTCGACCGTTGGGGACGTAAACCTATGCTGTATATTGGTTTTATCACCATGGGTATTGCGATGAGCGTGGTTGGTTCACTACTGGGCGGTGACGCATTATCGACTCTGGAGAAAGGCGTTACCGTCACCATGTTACTGCTGTTTATCGTCGGTTTTTCTATGTCAGCAGGCCCGTTAATCTGGTTATTGTGCTCCGAAATTCAGCCATTAAAAGGGCGTGAATTTGGTATTACCTGTTCCACGTTTACCTGCCATATCGCCGGGATGATTGTCAGTGCGACCTTCCTGTCGCTACTCAATACATTAGGTAGCGCTCATACATTCTACTTATATGCTTTATTAAACCTTACAGCCATTATCATTATTTATTTCTTTGTTCCTGAAACAAAAAACATTTCACTAGAAAAAATCGAACAGAATCTAATGGCAGGAAAAAAATTACGCAACATTGGCCGATGATAAAAGGGAGTATCGGACATGAGTTTTATAGAATTTACTGAAGATAATTTGCATATTTCTTTTTCGCTTAATGAAAAACAGCAAATTTATATTAGCCGGTTTTCAACAACCTCGGATTCTGCAGCGCACGGAGAGTTTCCGCTGGTACAGGTACATGCCAGCGGCTACAACCAAAACGATCACCACGCCCGGAAGCATACCGGTAGCGAGCCGGGTTCATCGTTACGCTACCAGTCCCATCATTTTAGCGAAAATAAGCTGGGCAAGAAGCTTGAAATCAGCCTTAGCGGTGAAGCGATCGGCGTATGCTGGCATCTTCAGCATTTTCGCGACACGCACTCAGTGCGAGTCTGGAGCGATGTACGCAATGACTCCCCCGAACACATCGGCCTGGAATATGTCAGCTCCTTAACGCTGTTTGCCATTGACAGCAAGCCGTGGGAAAAAACCACGCTTCTGCACTTACCGCACAATAACTGGTATGGCGAAGCTCAATGGAAGAGCCGCACGCTCCCGGAACTCGGGTTGGATAAGGTAAATCATTTTTCACTCGATCGTCTCTCGATAGAAAACACCGGCACCTGGTCCAGCATCGGTTATTTACCCTGCGCCGCTTTTGAGGATACCTCAGCAGGCACCACGCTACTGTGGCAGATTGAACATAGCGGCTCATGGCAGTGGGAAATTGGCGATTTCCGCGATCGACTCTACTTGCAGGTCAGCGGACCAACCGAGAATGAAAGCCACTGGTGGAAAAATCTTGCACCGGGGGAAACCTTCACCTCCGTGCCGGTCGCCGTTGCGCTGGTCCGGGGGGGATTACAAGAAGCGCTACAGGAAATCACTCGTTATCGGCGAAAAATAGTGCGCCCGTCGGCGGATAACCAGCGGCTCCCGGTGATATTCAATGACTATATGAACTGTTTGTCCGGCGATCCGACCACCGCGAAGCTGCTGCCGTTGATTGACGCCGCCGCAAGAGCGGGATGTGAATACTTTTGTATCGACTGCGGCTGGTACTCTGACGGTGAATGGTGGGATGGGGTCGGCGAATGGCTCCCCGCACCAACGCGCTTCCCTGGAGGGATCCGCGAACCGCTCGATTATATTACCGCCAAAGGCATGAAATCAGGGTTGTGGCTGGAGCTGGAAGTGATGGGAATTGCCTGTCCGCTGGCGCAATCCTTACCTGATGAGTGTTTTTTCCTGCGCCACGGCAAACGGGTCATTGATCACCAGCGCTATCAGCTGGATTTTCGCCACCCTTTAGTGCTGGAGCATGCCGACCGGGTTATTTTCCGCCTGGTCGAGGAGTATGGCATCAGCTATATCAAAATGGATTACAACATCAATGCGGGCAGCGGGACCGACTACGCCGCCGATAGCCCCGGCGACGGATTGCTACAGCACAATAGGGCTTATCTTAGCTGGCTGAAAAACACCATGGCTCGCTACCCGCAACTGGTGATTGAAAACTGCGGCAGCGGCGGATTGCGCATGGATTACGCGCTTTTGCAGCAGCACAGCATTCAATCCGTAACCGATCAGACTGATTACCGCTTAATGGCATCTATCGCCGCCGCGGCAGCCTCGGCGGTCACGCCTGAACAGGCCGCCATTTGGTCTTATCCCTTACGTGAAGGCGACCGTGAAGAAGTGGTGATGAACATGGTTAACAGCATGCTGCTGCGGGTTCATCAAAGCGGGCATCTGGCGGAACTGAGCGAAGAGCGTTTCACATTGGTTCAGGAAGGAATCGCACTGTATAAATCGTTTCGCCAGCAAATCCCCCACCTGGAGCCTTTTTGGCCGCTAGGAATGCCCTCTTTCGCTTCACCATGGCTGGCATTCGGCCTGCGTAACGAAAATGAAGCCTGGCTGGCGGTCTGGCGAATGGAAAGTGAACAGGGCTCAATCACGCTGCCGCTTGATGACGTCTCACAAGCCAGCTGCGTTTACCCGCGCTTTGCCAAAGCGCTCTGTCTGCCTGAATTCAACAAACATGAATTGATGATTTCACTACCGGAGAAACTGACCGCCAGGCTGTTTCATCTTACCTTCACCCACTAAACGAAAACCGCCTCCCGATTGGGAGGCGGTCATCAACGCTGCTGCATGAACTCACGGTATGCGGCAACGACCTGTAAAAAATCCTCAACGCCGCACAGAGAGAGGCTTTCTTCGTCATAATAGCTCATCCCCTCCTCCATCTCATCGCCAGAAAAATCCAGCTGATTAGCGCGGATCATCACTTCTTCACCATCCAGCCATAATGTGTATTCATGACCAGTACGTTGCCAGGATCGTTCACTGCCTTTGACGGTGCGTGCGGCCTGCTCCACTTCATCCAGCAGGGCGAGGTTATCTTTAACCTCTTCATTGAACCAGTGGCCTATCACTTCATGGTCCATCGACATTCGCACCTTTACCACTCCGGTAATATCGCGCAGAAATTCGTAATCCATAGTCTTTTCCTCTGCAAGGGCAATGCGTCACCGCTGCACTGTACCCATAAGGTAATTATCGCAGCAGTAAGAGAGAAAAAAAGCGTAGCGAGCGGAGGGATTGGAAATAAAAATGCCCGGTGATGCAAAGTTCACCGGGCATTGAAGGGTTTATGTACGAAATAGACTTATCACATTACACCGCTGTCTGGAAAATCACGCCGTCCGCTTTTTCCGTGTACTGACCCAACTGATCGAAGTTCAGATAGCGGTAGGTGTCTGCCGCCGTCTTCTCTACCTGCGCAACATAGGTCTGGTACTCTTCCGGCGTCGGCAGCTTACCGATAAGCGCCGCGACTGCCGCCAGCTCAGCTGAGGCCAGGAAGACGTTCGCACCGGTACCTAAACGGTTCGGGAAGTTACGGGTAGAGGTCGAAACGACCGTCGCACCGTCCGCTACCCGCGCCTGGTTACCCATGCACAGGGAGCAACCCGGGATCTCGATACGCGCACCGCTCTTACCAAACACGCTGTAGTAACCTTCTTCGGTCAACTGAGCCGCGTCCATACGGGTTGGCGGAGCCACCCACAGGCGGGTTGGCAGCTGCCCTTTGTGGCTGTCCAGCAGCTTACCGGCAGCACGGAAGTGACCAATGTTGGTCATGCAGGAGCCGATGAACACTTCGTCGATCTTTTCGCCCTGGACGTCAGACAGCAGACGCGCATCGTCCGGATCGTTCGGCGCACACAGGATGGGCTCTTTAATATCAGCCAGATCGATGTCGATCACTGCCGCATATTCGGCATCCGCATCGCCTTCCAGCAGTTCAGGTTCCGCCAGCCATTTTTCCATGCCCTGCACGCGACGTTCCAGCGTACGACGGTCGCCGTAGCCTTCCGCGATCATCCACTTCAGCAGAACGATGTTGGAGGTCAGGTACTCAACAATCGGCTCTTTGTTCAGCTTGATGGTACAGCCCGCAGCGGAACGTTCGGCGGAAGCATCGGTCAGTTCAAACGCCTGTTCGACTTTCAGATCCGGCAGACCTTCGATTTCCAGGATGCGGCCGGAGAAGATGTTTTTCTTGCCTTTCTTCTCAACGGTCAGCAGGCCCTGACGGATCGCATACAGCGGGATCGCGTGCACCAGATCGCGCAGGGTGATACCCGGCTGCATCTTGCCTTTGAAACGAACTAAAACGGATTCCGGCATATCCAGCGGCATCACGCCGGTCGCGGCAGCAAACGCCACCAGACCCGAGCCCGCCGGGAAGGAAATGCCAATCGGGAAACGGGTATGGGAGTCACCGCCGGTACCGACGGTATCCGGCAGCAGCATACGGTTCAGCCAGGAGTGGATAACGCCATCGCCCGGACGCAGCGATACGCCGCCACGATTCATAATGAAGTCCGGCAGCGTGTGGTGTGTGGTGACATCAACCGGCTTCGGATACGCCGCCGTGTGGCAGAAGGACTGCATCACCAGGTCAGACGAGAAGCCCAGGCACGCCAGATCTTTCAGTTCATCTCGGGTCATTGGACCGGTGGTGTCCTGAGAACCGACGGAGGTCATCTTCGGCTCGCAGTAAGCACCCGGACGAATACCGGCCACGCCGCAGGCGCGGCCCACCATTTTCTGCGCCAGAGAGTAACCACGGCTACTTTCCGCAACGTCTTTCGCCTGGCGGAAAACGTCGCTGTGCGGCAGACCCAGCGCCTCACGCGCTTTAGTGGTCAGGCCGCGACCGATAATCAGCGGAATACGGCCACCGGCACGCACTTCGTCGACCAGCACGTCGGTTTTCAGTTCGAAGTTAGCCAGCAGTTCGTTGGTTTCGTGGTTGCGCACTTCACCTTTGAACGGATAAACGTCAATCACGTCACCCATGTTCAGTTTGTTGACGTCCACTTCAATCGGCAGCGCGCCCGCATCTTCCATGGTGTTGAAGAAGATAGGGGCAATTTTACCACCGAGGCACAGACCGCCGCCGCGCTTGTTCGGCACGTTCGGGATATCGTCACCCATAAACCACAGTACCGAGTTGGTGGCGGATTTACGTGATGAACCGGTCCCCACCACATCGCCAACGTAGGCCAGCGGAAAACCTTTCTGCTGTAACGCTTCGATCTGTTTGATCGGGCCAACAACGCCCGGCTGATCCGGGTCGATGCCTTCACGGGCGTTTTTCAGCATCGCCAGAGCGTGCAGCGGGATATCCGGGCGGGACCAGGCATCAGGGGCCGGAGACAGGTCATCGGTGTTGGTTTCGCCGGTGACTTTAAAAACGGTGACGGTGATTTTGTCAGCCAGCTGCGGACGGTTCAGGAACCACTCGGCGTCGGCCCAGGATTGCATGACCTGCTGTGCATATTCATTGCCCGCTTTGGCTTTCTCTTCTACGTCGTAGAAGTTATCGAACATCAGCAGGGTATGGGACAGCGCTTTCGCGGCAATCGGCGCCAGTTTTGCGTCGTCCAGCGCATCAATCAGCGGATGAATGTTGTAACCGCCCTGCATGGTGCCCAGTAGTTCGATGGCTTTTTCAGGGGTCACCAGCGGGGAAGTCGCTTCGCCTTTGGCGATGGCGGCAAGGAATCCGGCTTTAACATAGGCGGCTTCGTCGACGCCCGGCGGTACGCGGTTAATTAACAGGTCTAACAGGAATTCTTCTTCGCCAGCAGGCGGATTCTTCAGCAGCTCAACCAGGCCGGCCATTTGGGTTGCATCTAAGGGTTTTGCAACAATCCCTTCGGCGGCACGCTCAGCTACGTGCTCACGATATTCTTTTAGCACGACGGTATCTCCTCGCTCTCATTGTCATATGCGGTCGGCGATCTCTTCACGCTCCTGTGAGACAGCAGTTTGTAGGGTAAATGCCCGATACCGCGTCGGCAGCATAGCAGGATTTTAGGGAGGTGTTAATCTGTTTACAAAAAAGCAACATTAAAAATTAGCTGAATCGTTAAGGGCAGAATATTGCAGGTTTTCTGTCAGTTTACTGGAATATAAAATTAATTCTGTTACACATCGCTGACCAAAATCCCAACAAAAATCAAAAACGCAAATAGGGTCTCTTTATACTCAGGCAATCCCCCGTATTTCGACAATACTATGTCGAAACGGGCCAACTTCTGTGCCAGGAGTCATCATGACGCTGCCTTTCAAACCCCATGTGCTCGCACTGCTTTGCAGCGCCGGGTTATTAGCCGCCGCGGGTACGCTCTATATTAAAAGCCGGGAACCACAATCCGTTCCCGAACCTCCGGTCGTGGCGCAGGCCGCGCCTGTGCCAGCCGCTGCTCAACCAGTGACGACCACTTATACCCCAGCGCAGATCGATCAGTGGGTGGCGCCAATCGCGCTGTATCCGGACAACCTATTGTCACAGGTGCTGATGGCCTCCACCTACCCAAGCAACGTAATACAGGCGGTGCAGTGGTCGCAGGATAATCCCACCATGAAAGGCGATCCGGCGGTACAGGCGGTGGCCAATCAACCCTGGGATCCCAGCGTAAAATCGCTGGTCGCCTTCCCATCGCTGCTAGCGTTAATGGGAGAAAACCCGCCATGGGTGGAGAATCTGGGTAACGCGTTTCTCGCCCAACCGCAGGATGTGATGGATTCGGTACAGCGCTTGCGCGCTATCGCCCAGCAAACCGGAACGTTGAAATCGACACCGCAGCAGAAAGTCAGTACCAGCGTGAAAAATGTCCCACCACCGCGCGCCCAAACCAAGAATGGGGTAACGGTCGTTTCGACGGCTCCACCGGCTCCGACGGTCATCAAAATTGAATCCGCCGATCCGCAGGTTGTCTATGTTCCCAACTACAATCCAGCCGTCGTTTACGGTACCTGGGCCAACACCGCCTATCCACCGGTCTATTTACCGCCGCCTCCGGGGGAGCAGTTCGCCGATAGCTTCGTCAAAGGTTTTGGTTACAGCCTTGGCGTCGCCACAACGTACGCGCTATTTAGCAACATCGATTGGGATGATGACGATCACCACCATGACGATGACTATCACCATCACGATGATGGCCATCATGACGGCTACTCGCATAACGGTGATAACATCAACATCAATGTAAACAACTTCAATCACATAACGGGACAAAACTTGCCGGGCAATAATGCCAACTGGCAGCATAACCCAGCCTATCGCGGCAATATTCCTTACCCGAATAACACCGTCACGCAGCATTTCCATCAGACCAGTGTTCCTGGCGGGCTTAGCGCCACCCAGCATCCACCGGTCGATCGTAATGAGCAGCGTCAGGCGGCAATGACCCAGTTGCAGCAGCGCACTGGTACCACGGCAACGGCGGGTAATCTGGCAACGCACTCCCCTTCCCGCGACGCGCAGCGCCAGGCCGCCTCACAGCAGCTACACCAGGTCACCCAGCGTAATAACTATCGTGGCTATGACAATACGCCTGCGGTAAAAAATAGCGCCACGCAGCAGCGTCGGGAAGCAGCCAAAAACCAGCTTCAACACCCGACAGCCCAACAGCAGCAGCATCGGGAGACGGTGAAAGCGCAGGTTCAGCCCCCCACTGCGCAGCAACAACAGCGCCGTGAACAGTTCCAGTCTGCAACGCCTGAACAGCGTCAGCAGAAGCTCGGTAACCTGCATGCCAATGCGCTAAGCGGTAACGACAGCCGCTCCCCCTCCTGGCAATCTCAACAAGAGCGAGGGCAACAGAGTCGTCATATCTCAGGTTTAAACAGCGAGCAGCGCAGCGCGGCCAGAGAACATCTTTCCGAACATCGTGAATTGCGTCGCCGCTGAGGATAAGAAGATGAAAAAGCACCTACAAATGACGCTGCTGGCGCTGGTCATGGCACCGATGATGGCTCTGGCACAGCAACAATTCTCCACGCCTGAACAAGCTGCAAGCGCGCTGGCTGAAGCAATCAGTCAGCATGATGAATCTGCGCTGGATACGCTGCTCGGTGACAATTGGCAGCAGTTCTTACCGCCGGACGGCATTGCGCCTGATGCGGTAGACCGTTTTCAGCGCGACTGGCAAGTCAAACATAACGTTGTTCGCCAGGACAATAGCGCGTGGCTGGACGTCGGCCAGGAAGAATGGCGACTGCCCATTCCCATCATCAAGGGCGATGATGGCTGGCATTTTGATATGGCTGCCGCAGAAGATGAAATTCTCACCCGCGCTATTGGCCGCAATGAGCTCTCAGCGATTCAGGCGATGCATGCTTATGTTGATGCCCAACAGGATTTCTATCAGTTAAATCACGCCTGGGCGCAGAAGATTATCAGCAGTGATGGCAAGAAAGATGGCCTCTACTGGCCTGCGACTCCTGGAGAAGCGCCCAGTCCGTTAGGGCCAGCTTTTAGCCCGATAGAACCCGGAGAAGGCTATCACGGCTACCGTTTCCGCATTATTAAAGATGGTGAAAATCAGGGAGTTGCCCTACTGGCATGGCCTGTAGAATGGGGGCAAACTGGTGTAATGAGCTTTATGGTTAACCAAAATGACCAGGTCTGGCAGGCTAACTTAGGTGAGGAAACGCAAAGCAAAGCACAGGCAATCACCGCATTTTCTCCTGATTCAGCCTGGCAGGTCGTCAATCAATAAAAAAATGCCCGGCACGCGATTACGCTGCCGGGCATTACCATCTTTTACTTAGCCCTGATGAGGCATCAGCGACGGATCTCCAGCAAACGGAGGTTTGTTGCTGGTCAGATCGGCTTCATCGGAGCTGATGCTACCGGAATTCGTCGCCCATACTCCTTCGCTGGTTTTTGTCACCTGCTGATGCTGCATATTCAGATTTTGGCCCATGGCCGCAATATGGGTGCTTTCCGTGCCGCCGCTGTTATCTGCCCATGGGATAGAAGCATCTGCTGCACAAGCCATACAGGAAACCAGGGTTGCGGCCAACAGCGTCGTCGTTAAAAGTCGTTTCATCACACACCTCACATATAGTTAACTATCTATAAGTTTATATCGTGATTATTTTTCAAGTATTAATAAGGTATGAAATTTCATTGCCGACGACACAGTTCTAAACATCAGGCATAAAAAAAGCGGCTCACAGAGCCGCTTATCGATTTTGCCTGAAAGAAAAACTTACTTTTTCTTCGCTTTCGCGTTCGGCAGGTCGGTGATGCTACCTTCGAAGACTTCTGCCGCCAGGCCAACGGACTCATGCAGAGTCGGGTGAGCATGGATGGTCAGCGCGATGTCTTCAGCGTCGCAACCCATTTCGATAGCCAGACCGATTTCACCCAGCAGCTCGCCGCCGTTGGTACCGACAATCGCCCCGCCGATAACGCGGTGTGATTCTTTGTCGAAAATCAGTTTGGTCATACCGTCTGCGCAGTCGGAAGCGATAGCACGGCCAGAAGCAGCCCACGGGAAGGTGGCGGTTTCGTAGCTGATGCCTTTCTCTTTCGCTTCTTTCTCAGTCAGACCAACCCAGGCAACTTCTGGCTCAGTGTAGGCGATGGACGGGATCACTTTCGGGTCGAAGTAGTGCTTCATGCCGGAGATAACTTCGGCGGCAACGTGGCCTTCGTGAACACCTTTGTGCGCCAGCATCGGCTGACCAACGATATCGCCGATAGCAAAGATGTGCGGCACGTTGGTACGCAGCTGTTTGTCAACGCGGATAAAGCCACGCTCGTCAACTTCAACGCCTGCCTGGCCGGCATCGAGGTTTTTACCGTTCGGCACGCGACCGATAGCCACCAGTACGGCGTCGTAGCGCTGCGCTTCAGCCGGCGCTTTTTTGCCTTCCATGGAAACGTAGATACCGTCTTCTTTCGCTTCAACGGCAGTGACTTTGGTTTCCAGCATCAGGTTGAACTTCTTGCTAATGCGCTTGGTGAAGACTTTTACCACGTCTTTATCGGCAGCCGGGATCACCTGGTCGAACATTTCAACCACGTCAATCTCTGAACCCAGCGCATGGTACACGGTACCCATTTCCAGACCGATAATACCGCCACCCATAACCAGCAGGCGTTTTGGTACAGTTTTCAGTTCCAGAGCGTCGGTGGAATCCCATACGCGCGGGTCTTCATGCGGAATGAACGGCAGTTCAATCGGACGGGAACCCGCCGCAATGATCGCGTTGTCAAAGTTGATCACGGTTTTGCCGTTTTCGCCTTCGACTTCCAGGGTGTTAGCACCGGTAAATTTACCCAGACCGTTAACCACTTTCACTTTACGGCCTTTGGCCATACCAGCCAGACCACCGGTCAGTTGAGTGATAACTTTTTCTTTCCAGGTACGAATTTTATCGATGTCAGTTTTCGGCTCACCAAAAACGATGCCGTGTTCGGCCAGCGCTTTCGCTTCTTCGATAACTTTCGCAACGTGCAGCAGTGCTTTAGAAGGGATACAGCCGACGTTCAGACAAACACCGCCCAGGGTGTTGTAACGTTCTACGATTACGGTTTCCAGACCTAAATCAGCGCAACGGAAGGCAGCAGAATAACCTGCGGGGCCTGCCCCAAGTACCACGACCTGAGTTTTGATTTCAGTACTCATCATGACCTCTGTAATTTGTATCCGGCGGGTCTGACGCTATTGTTTTTACGCCCATGTCCACCGGGACGTTCTATCCGCAAGCATTTTACAAAATTGTTAACAATTTTGAAACAACAAACGGCAAACGATTTTGTCCTTTATTGCTGGTAACTTCAAAACGCAGAAGAGATTACCAGAAAAAAGCCGGCCGTCAGGCCGGCTTTTCGCTTACATCACCAGGCGGCGAATATCGCTCAGGGTGTTGTTGATGATGGTAATAAAGCGCGCACCATCAGCACCGTCGATAACGCGGTGGTCGAAGGACAGAGAGATCGGCATCATCAGACGCGGAACAAACTCTTTACCATTCCACACCGGTTCCATCGCGGATTTAGACACACCGAGGATAGCCACTTCCGGCGCGTTCACAATCGGTGCGAAATGGGTGGTACCCAGGCCGCCGATGCTGGAGATAGTGAAGCAACCGCCCTGCATTTCGCCAGCAGTCAGCTTACCATCACGCGCTTTCTTGGAGATCACGGTCAGTTCGCGAGACAGTTCGGTAATGCTCTTCTTGTTCACGTCTTTAAAGACCGGAACAACCAGACCATTCGGGGTATCAACCGCCACACCGATGTTGATGTATTTCTTCAGCGTCAGGCGCTGCGCATCTTCAGACAGCGAGCTGTTGAAGCGCGGCATCTGCTCAAGCGCAGCGGCAACGGCTTTCATGATGAAGACTACTGGAGTGAATTTCACATCCAGTTTGCGCTTCTCAGCTTCGGCGTTCTGCTGTTTACGGAACGCTTCCAGATCGGTGATATCGGTTTTGTCGAAGTGAGTAACGTGCGGGATCATCACCCAGTTACGGCTCAGGTTAGCGCCAGAGATTTTCTGGATGCGACCCAGTTCCACTTCTTCGATTTCACCAAACTTGCTGAAGTCCACTTTCGGCCATGGCAGCATGCCCGGGATACCGCCGCCGGTGGCAGCAGCCGGTGCAGCTTCAGCGCGTTTAACCGCTTCTTTCACGTAAGCCTGAACGTCTTCGCGCAGGATACGGCCTTTACGACCAGAACCTTTCACTTTCGCCAGGTTAACGCCAAATTCGCGCGCCAGGCGGCGAATCAGCGGAGTTGCGTGAACGTAAGCGTCGTTTTCAGCAAACTCAGATTTGCCTTCCGCTTTTACCGCAGGGGCAGCAGCAGGTTTAGCGGCCTGAGCAGGTGCAGCAGTCGGTGCCGGTGCAGCAGCCGGTGCTGCGGCAGGCGCAGCGCCTTCCACTTCGAAGACCATGATCAGGGAGCCGGTAGACACTTTGTCGCCAGTGCTGATTTTGATCTCTTTCACGGTGCCCGCGAACGGTGCCGGAACTTCCATCGAAGCTTTGTCGCCTTCAACGGTGATCAGTGACTGCTCAGCGGCAATTTTATCGCCCACTTTAACCATCACTTCAGTGACTTCAACTTCGTCGCCGCCGATATCCGGAACGTTAACTTCTTTAGACCCGGAAGCCGCCGGTGCAGCCGCTGCCGGAGCAGCTTCCGCTTTCGCCGGAGCCGCAGCAGGTGCGCTACCCGCCACTTCGAAGACCATAATCAGGGAGCCGGTAGATACCTTGTCGCCAGTGCTGATTTTGATCTCTTTCACAGTACCTGCGAACGGTGCCGGGACTTCCATAGACGCTTTGTCGCCTTCTACGGTGATCAATGACTGCTCAGCCGCAACGGTGTCGCCCACTTTGACCATGATCTCGGTAACTTCAACTTCGTCGCCGCCGATATCCGGAACGTGTACGTCTTTAGCCGCTGCTGCCGCTGGCGCTGCTGCCGGAGCCGCTTCTTTCTTCTCTTCCTGCGCAGGTGCAGCGGCTGCTGCACCATCGGCGGAATCGAAAATCATGATCAGTTTGCCGGTCTCAGTTTTGTCGCCAACAGAGACTTTGATCTCTTTAACAACGCCAGCCTGAGGAGACGGAACTTCCATAGAGGCTTTGTCGCCTTCTACGGTGATCAGCGACTGTTCAGCTTCAACTTTGTCGCCCACTTTGACCAGGATCTCGGTGATTTCAACTTCATCAGCCCCGATGTCCGGTACATTGATTTCGATAGCCATTATTCTTTTACCTCTTACGCCAGACGCGGGTTAACTTTATCTGCATCGATATTGAATTTGGCAATTGCGTCTGCAACCACTTTCTTATCGATTTCGCCACGTTTAGCCAGTTCGCCCAGCGCTGCAACTACCACGTAGGAAGCATCAACTTCGAAGTGGTGACGCAGGTTCTCACGGCTGTCAGAGCGACCGAAGCCGTCGGTACCCAGTACGCGGTAATCATCAGCCGGTACATAAGTACGAACCTGCTCGGCGAACAGTTTCATATAGTCAGTCGATGCCACAGCCGGAGCGTCGTTCATCACCTGGGCGATGTACGGAACGCGCGGAGTTTCCAGCGGGTGCAGCATGTTCCAGCGCTCACAATCCTGGCCATCACGCGCCAGTTCGGTGAAGGAGGTGACGCTATAAACGTCAGAACCTACGCCGTAGTCTTTCGCCAGGATCTCAGCGGCTTCACGCACGTGACGCAGGATAGAACCGGAACCCAGCAGCTGAACTTTACCTTTGCTACCTTCGATGGTTTCGAGTTTATAGATACCTTTACGGATACCTTCCTCGGCACCTTCCGGCATTGCCGGCATGTGGTAGTTTTCGTTCAGGGTGGTGATGTAGTAGTAAACGTTCTCTTGTTTCTCACCGTACATACGCTCCAGACCATCATGCATGATGACCGCAACTTCGTACGCGTAAGACGGATCGTAAGAGATACAGTTCGGGATAGTCAGAGACTGAATATGGCTATGGCCATCTTCGTGCTGCAGACCTTCGCCGTTCAGCGTCGTACGACCGGAGGTACCACCGACCAGGAAGCCGCGAGCCTGTTGGTCGCCAGCCTGCCAGCACAGGTCACCGATACGCTGGAACCCGAACATGGAGTAGTAGATGTAGAACGGAATCATCGGCAGGTTGTTGGTGCTGTAAGAAGTCGCAGCCGCCAGCCAGGATGCGCCAGCACCCAGTTCGTTGATACCTTCCTGCAGGATCTGACCTTTCTCGTCTTCTTTATAGTAAGCAACCTGCTCACGGTCCTGCGGGGTGTACTGCTGACCGTTCGGGCTGTAAATACCGATCTGACGGAACAGGCCTTCCATACCAAAGGTACGCGCTTCATCGGCGATGATTGGTACCAGGCGGTCTTTGATGGACTTGTTCTTCAGCATCACGTTCAGAGCACGAACAAACGCGATAGTGGTAGAAATTTCTTTGTTCTGCTCTTCCAGCAGCGGACCGAAATCAGCAAGCTGAGGCAGTTCCAGCTTCTCATCGAAGTTCGGCTGACGAGTCGGCAGGTAACCGTGCAGTTTCTGACGCTGTGCGTGCAGATAGGTATGTTCTTCAGAACCTTCCGGGAAGGTAATGTAAGACAGGTTTTCCACCTGCTCATCGGTTACCGGCACATTGAAACGGTCGCGAATGTGACGCACGCCGTCCATGTTCATTTTCTTAACCTGGTGAGCGATGTTTTTACCTTCAGCGGTATCACCCATGCCGTAACCTTTGATGGTATGGGCCAGGATGACGGTTGCTTTGCCGGTAGTTTCCTGCGCTTTTTTCAGTGCAGCGAAGACTTTCTTCGGATCGTGACCACCGCGGTTCAGTGCCCAAATCTGATCGTCAGACCAGTCGGCAACCAGCGCTGCGGTTTCCGGATATTTACCGAAGAAGTGCTCACGAACGTAAGCGCCGTCTTTGGATTTAAAGGTCTGGTAGTCGCCGTCAACGGTTTCGTTCATCAGTTGGATCAGTTTACCGCTGGTATCTTTACGCAGCAGTTCATCCCAACGACCGCCCCAGATAACCTTGATAACGTTCCAGCCAGCACCTGCGAAGATACCTTCCAGTTCGTTAATGATCTTGCCGTTACCGGTGACCGGGCCGTCAAGACGCTGCAGGTTACAGTTGATAACGAAGACCAGGTTGTCCAGTTTCTCACGGGTAGCGATGGTGATCGCACCTTTGGATTCTGGTTCATCCATCTCGCCATCGCCCAGGAAGGCATAAACGGTCTGTTTGGAGGTGTCCTTCAGGCCACGATGTTCCAGATATTTCAGGAATTTAGCCTGGTAGATTGCACCGATTGGGCCCAGACCCATGGAAACGGTCGGGAACTGCCAGAAGGTCGGCATCAGTTTCGGGTGCGGGTAGGAAGACAGGCCTTTGCCATGAACTTCCTGACGGAAGTTGTTCATCTGCTCTTCAGTCAGACGACCTTCCAGGAATGCACGTGCGTATACGCCCGGAGAGATGTGGCCCTGGAAGTAAACCAGATCGCCGCCATCCTGCTCGTTGCGTGCACGGAAGAAGTGGTTGAAGCACACTTCGTAGAAAGTCGCGGAAGACTGGAAGGAAGCCATGTGGCCACCCAGTTCGAGATCTTTTTTCGATGCGCGCAGAACGGTCATAATAGCGTTCCAGCGGATCGCAGAACGGATACGACGTTCCAGATCCAGATTTCCCGGGTATTCCGGTTCATCTTCAACGGCAATAGTGTTTACGTAACTGCCAGTCGATGTGCCAGCAGCCACTTTCACCCCGCCTTTGCGGGCTTCAGAAAGGAGTTGGTCAATCAGATACTGAGCGCGCTCAACACCTTCTTCACGGATGACCGATTCGATCGCCTGTAGCCAGTCGCGAGTTTCGATCGGATCCACGTCATTGGGTAAACGTTCTGACATGGGGGGTATTCCTTATCTATCTAATCGTTGATTAATCTGGAACCTGTCCCATTGCGCTCTTTGTTCTTCATACTTCTGGCTGTCTCTTTGTTGGCTTCGCTTCCTCACCCCAGTCACATAGTTCACTATGCTCCCGGGGATTCGCGCGCTTGCCGCCGCGATACACCCAAAATTATTTTGAACAACTAAAAGTGCAATAAGACAGGTTCTGCGTTTAGTTGCCGCGCTCTAAAAATGGCGCTTAAGAACCGGAGTTCTCATCTTTTCGTTGCTGTAAACGGCGCAGTGAGCGTTCACGACGGCTCTGCTCACGGCTGCGATCCAGCAAAATTTCCTCAATGAACGCCAGGTGACGATGCGAGGCTTCACGCGCCTGCTCCGGCTCCCCGGCGATTATCGCCTCGAAAATCCGAGTGCGATGATTGCTGACCTGCGGGAGCATCTCCCGGCGGGCATACAACAATTCAAAATTCTGGCGAACGTTTTGGGCCAGCATCGGTTCCATGCAGCGTAGCAAATGGAGCAACACCACATTATGCGCCGCTTCGGTGACGGCAATTTGATACTGGACGACGGCATCGGATTCGGCGTCAAGGTCGCCGGACTGCTGGGCTCGCTCTATGGCCTGATGCAGCTCGCGAATACGTTCGCGGTCTTCATCATTGCTGCGCAGCGCTGCGTAATAAGCCGCAATGCCTTCAAGCGCGTGCCGAGTTTCCAGCAGATCAAATTGGGATTCAGGGTGGTCGGACAGGAGCTCTACCAGCGGGTCGCTGAAGCTCTGCCACAGGCGGCTTTGTACAAACGTTCCACCTCCCTGGCGACGAAGCAACAACCCCTTGGCTTCGAGGCGTTGAATCGCCTCACGCAGCGAGGGGCGGGAAACGTCGAACTGTTTTGCCAGTTCGCGTTCAGGCGGGAGCTTTTCACCGGGGCGCAACGTCCCCTCAAGGATCAAAAACTCCAGCTGCTGCTCTATCACATCGGATAGTTTTGGTTGGCGGATCTTGCTGTAGGCCATATTCCCTGTCTCTGCCATTAGCCCGGAGTCAATTGGTCTTACCAATTCATAGTTCGTAGCGCTAAAGTAACAAAGTATTCACCTTCTGTCCATACAGGTTTTGATTGAAATCAGTAAACCCAGCATGTTTTAACAAACATACAGAAATAACATTTCAAAAATGTAACTTTGCACAAATGTTATGTTTACCCACAATGAGGTAGCGTTAACGTAATCGAAACGAAATAATACGCTATCTGAACCGATTCACCTCACCATCAAGTGAATAAAAATTCATTATTTATGAATTTAAAGAAAATAAGAGGTAGGTAGTGGGTATGCAGGCATGATTTACAAATGGTTTCTTTTTGCTCGCTTCGTCATCATCCCTTCATAAAGCAGGTGCATTCACTGCCGCTTATCACTATTCTCCATGATACGAAAGGCCTTTTCATGAATTACCACCCTGCCTTGCGTAAAGAAATCAGTACAGAAACGGAATTTCATAATTACACAAACACAACAATATGTGCATCGTATCACTCAGGGTAAAACGGGGCGCAGGCTCGCTGAAATTTCGCTGACTATGCTATCAGGCAGGGACAGACAGTGAAGAAGTCACCTGAAGGATGACGCGTACAAACATAATAACCATAACCACACACGAGGTTTCATGATGGAAGGTCAACAGCATGGCGATCGGCTAAAGCGCGGCCTTAAAAACCGCCATATTCAGCTTATTGCGCTGGGAGGCGCTATCGGTACCGGTTTATTTCTGGGTAGTGCATCCGTCATCCAAAACGCAGGCCCGGGTATTATTCTGGGCTACGCAATTGCCGGTTTCATCGCCTTTCTGATCATGCGTCAGCTGGGTGAAATGGTGGTAGAAGAGCCTGTAGCAGGTTCATTTAGCCATTTCGCCTACAAATACTGGGGCGGCTTTGCAGGCTTCGCTTCCGGCTGGAACTACTGGGTTCTTTACGTTCTGGTGGCCATGGCAGAGCTCACTGCCGTAGGGAAATACGTCCAGTTCTGGTGGCCTGAAATCCCGACCTGGGTTTCTGCAGCCATCTTCTTCGTTGCCATCAATGCCATCAACCTGACCAACGTCAAAGTGTTTGGCGAGATGGAATTCTGGTTCGCAATCATTAAAGTCGTCGCCGTCGTGGCGATGATCCTGTTCGGCGGCTGGCTGTTGTTCAGCGGCAACGGCGGCCCGCAGGCCACCGTACGCAACCTGTGGGAGCAGGGTGGATTCCTGCCGCACGGATTCACCGGGCTGGTGATGATGATGGCGATTATCATGTTCTCGTTTGGCGGTCTGGAGCTGGTCGGTATTACGGCAGCAGAAGCCGATAATCCAGAGCAAAGCATTCCTAAAGCCACCAACCAGGTTATCTACCGTATCCTGATTTTCTATGTGGGCTCGCTGGCCGTTCTGCTCTCCCTGCTGCCGTGGAGCCGCGTGACCGCTGACACCAGCCCGTTCGTCCTGATCTTCCACGAACTGGGCGATACTTTTGTGGCTAACGCGCTGAATGTCGTGGTACTGACCGCGGCGCTTTCCGTTTACAACAGCTGCGTCTACTGCAACAGCCGGATGCTGTTCGGCCTGGCACAGCAGGGTAACGCACCAAAAGCGCTAATGAACGTCGATAAACGCGGCGTACCGGTTAACACCATTCTGGTTTCCGCGGTAGTGACCGCACTGTGCGTCCTGATTAACTACTTCGCACCGGAATCCGCGTTTGGTCTGCTGATGGCGCTGGTCGTTTCTGCGCTGGTAATCAACTGGGCGATGATTAGCCTGGCACACATCAAATTCCGTCGCGCCAAACAGCTGCAGGGCGTAGTCACCCGCTTCCCTGCGCTGTTTTATCCGCTAGGAAACTGGATTTGCCTACTGTTTATGGTCGGTGTGCTGGTCATCATGCTAATGACTCCAGGTATGGCAATTTCCGTTTACCTGATCCCGGTATGGATTGTGATCCTCGGCATTGGCTATCTGTTTAAGCAAAAAACAGCTAGCGCCATAAAAGCATAATCATACATCTCCAGAATCTGTGCCCGCCGCCATTTTGCGGGCACAGAGCATTGTTATCTGCTTCACACTTTCCTCGCAACAACCTATTTGTCCATATCGTTGACCTTTTCCTGCAACGCATTTATCCATTATCCAGCTAATAATTCTCTCCATACCGCAACGGGGAGATCTCCACCATGAATGGCAATAAGCTTTCAGTTAAAGAGAAAATTGGCTACGGGATGGGCGATGCCGGATGTAACATCATCTTCGGCGCCATCATGTTGTTTGTTAACTATTTTTATACGGATATCTTCGGGCTCGCACCGGCCCTGGTCGGCGTTCTGCTGCTTTCCGTACGCGTTATCGATGCCGTGACCGACCCGATTATGGGCGCAATGGCTGACCGTACTCGCAGTAAATATGGCCGTTTTCGTCCATGGCTACTGTGGATTGCCTTCCCGTACGCGCTGTTTAGCGTGCTGATGTTTACCACCCCCGAATGGTCCTACAACAGCAAAGTTATCTATGCTTTCGTCACTTACTTCCTGCTCTCGCTGACCTATACCGCGATCAACATTCCTTACTGTTCATTGGGTAGCGTGATTACTAATGACCCGCAGGAACGCGTAGCCTGCCAGTCCTATCGTTTTGTCATGGTCGGTATCGCCACCCTGCTGCTCTCTCTGACGCTGCTGCCAATGGCGGATTGGTTCGGCGGTGAAGATAAAGCCAAAGGCTACCAGATGGCGATGACGGTGCTCGCCTTTATCGGCATGTGTATGTTCCTGTTTTGCTTCGCTACCGTTCGTGAACGCGTACGCCCGGCAGTGCAGACTAACGACGAACTGAAAAAAGATCTGAAAGACGTCTGGAAGAACGATCAGTGGGTACGTATCCTGCTGCTAACCCTGTGCAACGTCTGTCCGGGCTTTATCCGCATGGCCGCCACCATGTATTACGTCACCTGGGTCATGCAGCAAAGCACCCACTTCGCGACGCTGTTTATCAGCCTCGGCGTGGTGGGAATGATGATTGGCAGCATGCTGGCAAAAGTACTGACCGACCGTTGGTGCAAACTGCAGGTATTTTTCTGGACCAACATCGTGCTCGCCATTTTCTCCTGCGCGTTCTACTTCTTCGATCCGCATGCCACCATGATGATTATGGTGCTCTACTTCCTGCTGAATATTCTGCATCAAATCCCATCGCCGCTGCACTGGTCGCTAATGGCTGACGTTGACGACTACGGCGAGTGGAAGACCGGCAAACGTATTACCGGCATCAGCTTCTCCGGTAACCTGTTCTTCCTGAAGGTCGGACTGGCGATTGCCGGGGCAATGGTTGGCTTCCTGCTCTCCTGGTATGGCTACGATGCTGGCGCTAAAGAGCAGAGCGCCTCAGCTGTTAACGGTATTGTGCTGCTGTTTAGCGTCATCCCTGGCGTCGGTTACCTGATTACCGCCGGTGTCGTACGCATGCTGAAAGTGAACCGCGAGTTCATGCGCCAAATTCAGTCAGACCTGGAGAAACGCCGCATCAACTACAGTGAACTAAATGAGTTCCAGGATCACAAAACCAGTGAACACGTAAGGAAAGCTTGATGAAAAACTGGCCAAACCCGTTTATTGAACAACGCGCAGATCCGTTTATTCTGCGCCATCAGGATTGCTACTATTTTATTGCCTCGGTTCCGGAGTATGACCGACTGGAAATTCGCCGCTCTGCAACCCTTGAAGGCCTGCGCGACGCCCAGCCGGTGGTGGTCTGGCGCAAGCCGGAGAGCGGCCCAATGAGTCAGCTGATTTGGGCCCCGGAACTACATGAAATCGAAGGTAAATGGTACATCTACTTTGCCGCCAGCCACACGCATGATCTCGATGAATTGGGCATGTTCCAGCATCGCATGTTCGCTCTGGAATGCGCGGATAGCGACCCGCTAACCGGCAAGTGGCAGGAAAAGGGCCAGGTAAAAACGCCGTTTGATACCTTTGCGCTGGATGCCACCACCTTCCACCATCAGGGCAAGCAGTGGTACCTGTGGGCGCAAAAAGACCCGGATATTGCGGGCAACACCAACCTGTATCTGGCTGAACTTGAAAACCCGTGGACGCTAAAAGGCAAACCAGTGATGTTGAGTAAGCCGGAGTTTGACTGGGAGTGCCGCGGCTTTCTGGTCAACGAGGGTCCGGCGGCGCTGTTCCACGATGACAAACTGTTCATCAGCTACTCCGCCAGCGCTACCGATGAAAACTATTGCATGGGCTTACTGTGGATAGACGTCAACGCCGATCCGCTCCAGCCGGAAAACTGGCATAAAGCACCGCAGCCGGTGTTCCGCACCAGCTACGAAAATCGTCAGTATGGGCCGGGACACAACAGCTTTACGCAAACGTCGGAGGGAGAAGATGTGCTGGTGTATCACGCGCGCAACTACACCGAAATCGAAGGCGATCCGCTGTACGATCCGAATCGTCATACCCGTCTGAAATTGGTTCGCTGGCAAGAAAATGGGATGCCTGATTTTGGCATCCCAGCGGCTGATACATTGTAGCACTACGCTTACAGGGGCGGGTTTTGTAGGCCGGGCAAGGCGTAAGCCGCCGCCCGGCAAAGCGCGTTCAGGTTGTTAAATCAACGTCCCGTAAATCGTCAGCAGCGCCATAATCACCACTACCACCAGCGACGTTTTCTTCGCCATGGAAACCGCCGCTTTCGGCGTAGCCACTTTATCGACGTGCGGCTCGCGAGCCAGCGAATACTGCGCCAGACGGGTTAATACCTGATATTGCGAAGAGTGGCGATCGCCCAGCGACGCAAACCAGGCCGGTAAAGCTTTTTCTCCGTGCCCTACCAGCGCATAAACCACGCCAACCAGGCGTACCGGCACCCAGTCCACTACGTGCAGGATACCGTCGATTCCCGACTGTAAACGATGATGTGGCGTCTGATAACGCGCCAGCCACGTTTGCCAGGCTCGCAGCACACAATAAGCGATTAGCGTTAACGGCCCCCACGGCCCGCCAACAACGAACCAAAACAGCGGGGCAAGATAATAGCGATAGTTAATCCACAGCAGTGCGTTTTGCAGCTCGCTGAGATATTCACGCTGATCGCAACCCGGCGGCACGCCGTGGATAAGGGTAAGCTCACTGGCCATGGCGTCGCAGGCGCGGCTATCATCACGGGCAGCGGCTTTCAGATACGCATGGTAATGCAAGCGGACTTTCCCAGCACCAATGCACAGCAGGCCGAGCAAAATCCAGAACACCAGCAGCGGAACGTTAAATAGCTGCCCTTGTAGCAAGCGCTGAATAATAAAGACCACCGCTACCGCTGCAGCCGTCATCAGTACGGTGCCAAAGAGTGAATAATGCTTTACCCGGCGAAACAACACTTCCAGCCGGTGATCAAGCTGCCAGTGTTCGCCCAGCTTGAACAAACGCTCGGCAATAAGCACTAACAGCGTGGTAAACAACGTCATGGCATCTCCTTATCTGACGACGAGGTTAACAAATCGCGAAATTTTGCCCAGTCAAAAGCCGGGCCGGGATCCGTTTTACGCACAGGAGCAATATCGCTGTGGCCGGTGATATGGTCTGCAATGGCCGGATAGAGCGAAATAAGCTGCCGGGTAATAGCCGCCAGTTGCTGATATTGCGCCTCGGTATAGGCCTGTGTGTCGGTCCCTTCCAGCTCAATGCCTATTGAAAAATCATTACAGCGCTCACGTCCGTGGTAGCTGGAAACGCCCGCGTGCCACGCGCGCTTATCGAAAGGCACATACTGCACGATTTCACCGTCCCGGCGAATCAGACAATGCGCCGAAACGCGAAGATGGGCTATCTCAGCAAAGAAAGGATGGGCATCGGGATCGAGCGTACCGCTGAATAGGGCATCAATCCATGGACCGCCAAATTCGCCGGGCGGCAAACTGATATTGTGCACCACCAGCAAAGAAGGGGTTTCATTATCCGGGCGGCTATCGTGGTGCGGCGAAGGAACCCGACGCGCATCTACCAGCCATCCCCCGTTCAACTGCATGTCGAGTCTCCTTTTACTAACCTGTGCATTCGCGGCGCCCGGGGGCCAAAGAATGCCTGCTGTTATACGCACTATCACTCATCACAAAACTAACTTGAGACCCACGGTGAAGCCGCCGGAAGGATGAAGTGGATGTGGTACAGAAACGTGGTTCAGGTTAGCATGTTTCCCACTTCTGAATCCTATCTATCTGGAGCTTTATCATGTCGCCTCGTCGCTACAATCCCGACCGCCGCCGTGACGCGCTGCTGGAACGTGTTAATCATGATATTACTGACGCCGTCGCCCAATCCCTGCGTGAAGATCTGGGCGGTGAAGTAGATGCTAATAACGACATTAGCGCACAATTGTTGCCGCAAGACGCGCGCTCGCATGCAGTGGTAATCACTCGTGAAGACGGCATATTTTGCGGTAAACGCTGGGTAGAAGAGGTCTTTATTCAGCTCGCCGGAGATGATGTCAACCTCACCTGGCATGTTGCCGATGGCGACGCGGTTAAGGCAGATCAGCCGCTGTTTGAACTGGATGGCCCCTCCCGTGTTCTGTTAACCGGCGAGCGCACCGCGCTCAATTTCGTGCAGACATTATCCGGGGTGGCAAGCGAAGTCCACCGCTATGTCGACCTGCTTGCTGGAACCAAAACCCAACTTCTCGATACGCGTAAGACGTTGCCTGGTCTGCGCACGGCGCTGAAGTATGCGGTCCTGTGCGGAGGCGGAGCGAACCACCGCCTGGGTCTGTCCGATGCCTTTCTGATCAAAGAGAACCATATTATCGCTTCCGGCTCAGTGCGCCAGGCGGTAGAAAAAGCGTTTTGGCTGCATCCTGATGTGCCGGTAGAAGTTGAAGTTGAAACCCTTGAGGAGCTTGAAGAAGCGCTGAAAGCGGGGGCTGACATCATTATGCTCGACAACTTCACCACCGACCTGATGCGTGAAGCAGTGAAACGCACCAATGGTCAGGCGGCGCTGGAGGTTTCCGGCAACGTCACCTTCGATACTATCCGTGAATTTGCCGAAACCGGCGTCGATTACATCTCCGTTGGCGCACTAACCAAGCACGTTCGCGCGCTCGATCTCTCAATGCGTTTCCGCTAACTGTCCTGCCCCGGTTGATATCCTGCACCGGGGCTCTTTTTGCGAGCCGACTCGCACACCGATAATCCCTCAATGCAACCCGCAAAAAAAGCCTGGAACCTTGCTTCCT
This sequence comes from Klebsiella sp. RHBSTW-00215, assembly GCF_014103785.1. NCBI lineage: Bacteria > Pseudomonadati > Pseudomonadota > Gammaproteobacteria > Enterobacterales > Enterobacteriaceae > Klebsiella > Klebsiella sp. RHBSTW-00215. The sequence continues at coordinate 2,590,394 of NZ_JABXQS010000001.1, read as the reverse complement.
TAGGCGCGATCAGCGACTCGCACAGCGTATTAAAGCCTGGCAAAGTGCTCCCGAAAACAACAAGGAGCAACTTATGGATAAACAACGTGGCTTTACCCTTATTGAACTGATGGTGGTCATTGGGATCATCGCAATTCTCAGCGCTATCGGCATTCCTGCTTACCAGAACTACCTGCGAAAAGCGGCTCTCACCGACATGCTGCAAACATTTGTACCTTTTCGCACCGCCATTGAGCTTTGCGCGCTAGAGCACGGAGGATTAACAACCTGTGATGGCGGCAGCAATGGCATCCCCTCACCCGCTACCACGCGTTACGTCTCGGCAATGAGTGTCGCCACCGGCGTTGTCACGCTCACCGGCCAGGAAAGCCTCAATGGCTTAAGCGTCACGATGACACCAAGCTGGGATAACGCTAACGGCATCACCGGCTGGCAGCGCGTTTGCAGCATTACCGGCGACAGCGCGCTTAAGCAAGCCTGCGAAGACGTATTCCGTTTTAACTGAGGGTGAGGCAATGAAAACTGAACAATTGATACCTCTGTGCCAGCGCTACCAGGCATTACTGCTCAATAGCGATGCACACACTATTGCCATCGCCGTTGTAGATGCGCCAGCACCAGGGCTTATGGAAGCACTACGCTTCGCGACCCAGAAACGAATCGATATTGAGTGCTGGAGTCAGGACCGGATGGACAAACGGCTACAGACACCAGGGATAGCGGTAGCCCCAATGCATAATGAAGCCTCGGCAAGCGTAGTTGAACAGGTTAATCACATCCTGGAACAAGCCCTACGTCAACGCGCGTCCGATATTCATATCGAACCCGGCGAAAACCACCTGAGAATTCGCCTGCGGGTAGACGGCGTGCTGCACCCGCTTTCGCCTCTGGCCCCGGAGCTTGCCGCACCGATTACGGCCCGGCTGAAAGTGTTGAGTAATCTGGATATCGCCGAGCACCGTTTACCGCAGGACGGTCAGTTTACTCTTACGCTTGCCGATCGCCCGGTCTCTTTTCGTATCGCTACGCTTCCCTGCCGCGGCGGAGAGAAAATCGTTCTGCGTTTATTACACCAGGTCGAACAAGCTCTGGATCTCGAAGCGCTAGGGCTCTCCTCTCAACAGCTTGCTGACTTTCGCTCGGCGCTTAACCAACCGCAGGGTCTGCTGTTGGTCACAGGCCCAACGGGAAGCGGAAAAACCGTCACCTTATATAGCGCGCTGCAGGCGAGAAATCGCGATGAGGTAAACATCTGTAGCGTGGAAGATCCGCTGGAGATTCCGATTGTGGGGATGAATCAGACGCAGATTAATCCCCGTGCCGGGCTAACCTTCCATAGCGTACTGCGCGCCCTGCTGCGTCAGGACCCCGACATCGTGATGGTGGGCGAAATACGCGATGCGGAAACGGCTGAAATTGCGATAAAAGCGGCGCAAACCGGACACCTGGTCCTCTCTACCTTACACACTAATTCGACCAGCGAAACCCTGGTGCGCCTGCAGCAAATGGGCGTCGCTCGCTGGATGATCTCATCAGCACTCTCGCTGGTTGTTGCTCAACGCCTTGTGCGCAGGTTGTGCCCACACTGTCGCCGGGAAACCGGCAGCTCGGCCGATGTCCCGCATAGCCTGTGGCCACGAGCGCTTCCTCGCTGGCAGGCTCCGGGCTGCCAGCACTGTTATCACGGCTACTACGGGCGACTGGCGCTATTTGAGCTTTTACCCGTTAACACCGCGCTACGGCAAGCCATCACTCAGGAGCTTAGCGCTACTGAAATCGAATCCCTGGCGCGAGAAGCGGGAATGATGACGCTGTTTGAGAGCGGCTGTCTGGCCGTGGAACGAGGACTGACCAGCCTCGAAGAGGTGGTTCGCGTTCTGGGGATCCCGCATGGCGACTAAGCGGCTGTGGCGCTGGCGTGGTATCGATGTTCAGGGCGTCCCCTGCCAGGGCACGCTTTGGAAAGAGAATCGCCCGCTGGCATTGCAGATGTTGCAACAGGAGCGAATCATCCCACTGACGCTGCGCCGCTGTAGCGTGCAAAATTCACTGTGGCATCCACGCCACAGCGGTGAAATCATCCGCCAGCTAGCCGCGCTACTGCAAGCTGGCCTCCCACTGGCGGAGGGGCTGGAACTGCTGGCGCAACAGCAACCCAACGCACAATGGCAGGCCCTGCTGCAAACGTTGGCTGATGACCTGGCGCAAGGCATTTCACTTTCGGCTGCCCTGGAGAAATGGCCTGAAGTATTTCCCCCACTCTATTTGGCCATGATCCGTACCGGTGAGCTCACCGGCAAGCTGGAGCTTTGCTGCACACAGTTAGCCCTTCAGCAGCGAGAACAGCTGCGTCTTAGCGAGAAAGTGAAAAAAGCGCTGCGCTATCCGATTATTATTTTATCCCTGGCGCTGCTGGTGGTCATGGGGATGCTGTGCTTCGTCTTACCGGAGTTCGCCGCTATCTATCGAACCTTCAATACTCCGCTACCATTACTGACCCGAGCGGTGATGAGCGTCGGCGATGGGTTAACTCACTATTGGCCTGTTCTGGCAGTACTGGTCGTTTTACCTGCAATTATTAATCGGCTGATTCGCCAGAGACCAGGCTGGTTGCTGCATCGCCAAAAGCTACTCCACGCGCTGCCAGTATTTGGTAAATTGCTGAGTGGGCAACGGCTTAGCCAGATTTTCACCGTACTTGCGTTAACGCAAAGCGCGGGTATCAGCTTCTTACAGGGCCTGCAAAGCGTGGAGGAAACCCTAAGCTGCCCGTTATGGCGACAAAGGCTCCAGCAGGTCGGTCTGCAAATTACCCATGGAGAACCCATCTGGCAGGCGCTGACTCATAGCGGAGGTTTTACACCGCTCTGTCTACAACTCATTCGTACCGGTGAAGCTTCAGGCTCGTTGGATACTATGCTGGAGAATCTGGCTCGCCATCATAGTGAGCAAACGCATCAGCAGGCAGATAACCTGGCAACCCTACTTGAACCTATGATTCTGGTGATAACTGGAGCGATTGTCGGGGTGCTGGTTGTGGCAATGTACTTACCCATTTTTCATCTGGGTGATGCCATTAGCGGGATGGGCGGATAAACGCTGGCGCGAATGCGCCAGCGAGAGGCATTACAGGCTATTGAACACGCGGTTCTCTTGTTCCTGTACGCGAATGAAGGTAGTACGCTTGGTCAGTTCCTTCAGGCGTGAAGCACCCACATAGGTACACGCTGAACGCAGGCCGCCGAGGATATCACGCGCGGTATTTTCAACCGGACCGCGCAGAGGCAGCTTAACAGTTTTACCTTCTGCTGCACGATACTGAGCGACGCCGCCAACGTGACGGGTCATTGCTGATTCAGAGCTCATACCGTAAAACAGCATGAATTTTTCACCATTTTCTTCAACTACGGTACCGCCGCTCTCTTCGTGACCTGCCAGCATACCGCCCAGCATCACGAAATCAGCACCACCGCCGAATGCCTTAGCCACATCGCCAGGCATGGTACAGCCACCATCACTAATGATCTGCCCGCCCAGGCCATGTGCCGCATCGGCACATTCGATAACAGCGGAAAGCTGAGGGTAGCCCACGCCGGTTTTCACACGGGTAGTACACACAGAGCCCGGGCCGATACCGACTTTCACAATATCAGCGCCAGAAAGAACCAATTCTTCACACATTTCACCGGTAACAACGTTACCCGCAATAATGGTTTTTTGCGGCCAGGCTTCGCGGGCTTTGGCAACAAACTGCACAAAGTGTTCGGAGTAACCATTTGCGACGTCAATACACACGAAGCTAAGCTGCGGATTCTGGGTCAGGATCTGTTGGGTTTTTTCAAAGTCTGCATTGGAAGTGCCGGTCGAGACCATGACGTGTTTCACTATATCTGCGGATTCGCCCTGTACAAACGCCTGCCACTGCTCAACGCTGTAATGCTTATGGACTGCAGTCAGAACGCCAAAGGAGGCCAGAGCTTTAGCCATAGCAAAGGTGCCGACAGTATCCATATTGGCCGCAATGATTGGCACACCGGACCAGGTCTGGCCAGAGTGTTTGAAGGTGAATTCACGTTCCAGCTGTACATCAGAACGGCTTTTGAGGGTAGAACGTTTCGGGCGGATAAGAACGTCTTTAAAACCAAGCTTCAAATCTTCTTCAATACGCATGTGCGAATTCCTGGGGTTAATTGCATTATTGTGAGAGCACAACTCCAGTGACGTTATCATACGCACGAATCATGACCGCGCAAGACTGCGATTTTCACTTTTTTTACGCTACAATCGTATAAATTTACCTGGTGAATAGCCAAAAGTGATTTTGCAACACTCAATCATCAACGTATCATTTTTAACCAATTGATTTACATGTACAAAAAAACAAGAATGCGTTGTGAAAGCAATTTATCGGTTTGACAACCAACCGATAAAAACCGCCACCACAGTGTAGTCTCCCGTGAATAGCGGACTGTCTCAAAGAAAAATGTGCATGTTGTCAGTTTCAGGATTGAAGCCTATGAAGTACACGGTAGCGTTAACGGGCGGCATCGGCAGTGGTAAAAGTACCGTAGCCGATGCATTTGCACATCTTGGAGTTAACGTTATCGATGCCGATGTTATCGCACGTCAGGTTGTAGAGCCCGGAACCCCGGCGCTTGATGCTATCGCTGAACGCTTCGGCCAGCAGATACTCAACGTAGACGGAACGCTGAACCGTCGCGCTCTGCGTGAACACATCTTTGCTCATGCTAAGGATAAAACCTGGCTTAACGCGCTGTTGCACCCCCAAATTCAGCAGGAAACGCGTCGACAGATGCAGCTTGCAACCTCGTCTTATATTCTCTGGGTCGTACCATTACTGGTCGAAAATCGTTTGTTCGCCAAAGCCGATCGCGTACTGGTTGTCGATGTGCCAAAAGAGACGCAAATAGAGCGCACGATGCTCCGCGATCGGGTCAGCCGCCAACATGCGGAACATATTCTCGCCGCTCAGGCCACGCGCGAGCAGCGCCTTGCCGTTGCGGATGATGTTATTGAAAATATGGGTCCACCTGCGGCTATTGCAGCAGATGTCGCCCGCCTGCATAAAAAGTATCAAACGCTGGCATTGCAGGCCGCCTCACAGGAAAAAACGTAATGCATACCCCTGTTCTATTTGAACATCCGCTCAATGAAAAAATGCGCACCTGGCTGCGTATTGAGTTTTTGCTTCAGCAGCTATCCGTATACCCAACTATCACCAGCCATGCGGATGCGCTTCATTTTTTCCGTAATATCGGCGATCTCTTAGATGTCCTTGAACGTGGCGAAGTCCGTACCGATCTGATGAAAGAGCTGGAACGCCAACAGCGGAAATTACAATCCTGGGCAGAAGTCCCTGGTGTCGATCAGGAACGTATCAATACGCTGCGCCAGCAGTTGAAGCAGTTATCCAGCATGCTGATCTCAGCCCCTCGCATTGGTCAATATCTGCGCGAAGATCGCCTGGTCGGGCTGGTACGTCAACGCTTAAGTATCCCTGGCGGTTGCTGCAGCTTTGATCTCCCAACGCTACATATCTGGTTGCATATGCCCCAGGAATATCGCGATGAACAGGTTGGCAAGTGGCTGTCCAGCCTCGACCCTCTGTCACAATCGCTGGTGCTCATTCTCGATCTGATCCGCAACTCAGCCGCCTTTCGCAAGCAGACCAGCCTGAACGGTTTTTATCAGGATAACGGCGAGGATGCCGATCTGTTACGCCTGCGTTTGGATCTTGCCAGCCAGCTGTACCCGCAAATATCCGGTCATAAGAGCCGTTTTGCTATCCGCTTTTTGCCGCTGGACAGCGAGCATGGCATCGTGCCAGAGCGTTTTGATTTTGAACTGGCCTGTTGTTAAGGAGAAAATATGTCAGAAGAGATAACCGTCAATTGCCCAACCTGTAGCAAAATTGTGGTCTGGAATGAACAGAGCCCGTATCGCCCTTTTTGCTCCAAGCGCTGCCAGCTTATTGATTTAGGCGAATGGGCAGCAGAAGAAAAACGCATCCCAAGCAGTAGCGATCTATCAGACAGCGATGGCTGGAGCGAAGAGAAAGAGTAAGTCGTCTGGTTTTTTCTTAAGGCGGGCAAGCATAGCGCTCCCGCCATAATTTACCGAATAATGGCTCACGAGTTTTGAACTAATTTTGCAATCACAGGCTCATTTGCGGGAGGGAAATCCTCAGCATTCAGCGCATTCTGCGCCATCCAACGGCCAGGTTGTCCCTCTTTCCCCCACGGTTCACCTTCCCAGACATCTACCAGCCAGAACCACAGCGTGATATGGCGGTCAGGAAACTGATATTCCAGCTTATCGAACAGTCGGCACGATTTAACCGTAATGCCCACTTCTTCCTGCAATTCACGAACTAATGCCTGCTCTGACGACTCACCTTCTTCAATTTTTCCACCGGGAAATTCAAGTTTATTCGCCATATGTGCATCAGCAGACCGCTGTGTTATAAAAATTTCGCCTTGCGGATTGCGGATGATACCGACTGAGATTTGCAGTTTCTTCATTGTATTCATTCCATAAAAAAGGCGCAGATATCTGCGCCTTTATGTTTAATGTTGTAGAGCTTAGCTCAGGCGACCGTGGCACTGCTTGAATTTTTTCCCAGAACCGCATGGGCAAGGATCGTTACGGCCCACTTTGCGATCGCCAGTTTGCTCTGCCAGTGCGGCAGCGGCGGCGGTGTCATCATCCTGATGACTAAGCTGCTGCATCTGCGCGAGACGTTCAGCCTCTTCACGACGCTGCTGTTCCATCGCCTCAACCTCTTCCGGCATCCGCACCTGGACCTTGCTCAACGTGCTAATCACTTCATATTTCAGCGATTCCAGCATAGAAGCGAACATTGAGAAGGATTCACGCTTATATTCCTGCTTCGGATCTTTCTGCGCATAGCCGCGCAGGTGGATACCCTGACGCAGGTAGTCCATTGCCGCCAGATGCTCTTTCCAAAGGGAGTCCAGAGTCTGCAGCATGACGCCTTTCTCGAAGTGACGCATCATCTCAGCGCCAACAACCTCTTCCTTACGCTGATAAGTTTCGATGGCGCTCTGCAGAATACGCTCGCGCAGGGTTTCTTCATGCAGCTCCGGCTCTTTATCCAGCCACTCTTTGATTGGCATGTCGAGATCGAAGTCGTTTTTCAGACGTTCCTGCAAGCCTTCAACATCCCACATTTCCTCCAGTGACTGCGGCGGAATGTGCGCATCAATAGTCACTTTGAAAACGTCTTCGCGGATGCTGTTAATAGTTTCGCTCACATCAGACACATCCAACAGCTCGTTACGCTGGCTGTAGATTGCGCGACGCTGGTCGTTAGCAACATCATCATATTCCAGCAGTTGCTTACGAATATCAAAGTTACGGCTTTCCACTTTACGCTGAGCATTGGCAATCGCCTTGGTCACCCAAGGGTGCTCAATCGCTTCTCCAGGCTTCATGCCCAATTTACGCATCATTCCCGACACACGGTCAGAGGCAAAAATACGCATCAGCGCATCTTCCATTGACAGATAGAAACGGGAAGAACCGGCATCCCCTTGACGACCTGAACGGCCACGGAGCTGGTTATCAATACGGCGAGATTCGTGGCGCTCGGTACCGATAATATGCAGGCCACCTGCAGCCAATACCGCATCGTGACGAATCTGCCAGTCAGCTTTAATCTGAGCAACTTGCTCTTCGGTAGGATCTTCCAGGGCTGCGACTTCAGCCTGCCAGCTACCGCCGAGCATAATATCGGTACCACGACCAGCCATGTTGGTCGCGATGGTCACCGCAGCCGGATAACCCGCCTGGGCGACGATGTCTGCTTCGCTGGCATGGAACTTGGCGTTCAGCACGTTGTGCTTGATACCTGCTTTCGTCAACTCATTGGAGACTACTTCTGATTTTTCAATAGAAATAGTCCCCACCAGGACCGGCTGACCCGCGGCAGTACGCTCTTTGATGTCTTCAATAATGGCCTGAATTTTTTCCGCTTCGGTCATATAGACCAGGTCCGCCATATCTTTACGAATCATCGGACGGTTGGTCGGAACCACAACGGTATCCAGTTTGTAGATCGAGCTAAATTCAAAGGCTTCGGTATCGGCAGTACCGGTCATCCCCGCCAGTTTCTCATACAGACGGAAATAGTTCTGGAAGGTGATGGAGGCCAGCGTCTGGTTTTCGTTCTGGATATCAACACCTTCTTTCGCTTCAACGGCCTGGTGCAGGCCATCTGACCAGCGACGACCTTGCATAGTACGACCGGTATGTTCGTCGACGATGATAACTTCGCCATCTTTAACGATGTAGTCAACGTCACGCGTGAACAGTACATGAGCACGCAGCGCGGCGGTAACGTGATGCATCAGCATGATGTTAGTCGGTGAGTAAAGAGACTCACCTTCATCCATGATGCCTTCGTTAACCAGCAGCTCTTCAATCAACACCAGACCGCGTTCAGTCAGGTTAACCTGACGCGCTTTCTCATCGACAGAGAAGTGACCTTCACCGGTAAAGGTCTCAGAATCTTCTTTCTCCTGACGTACCAGATGCGGGATGATTTTGTTCACTTTCTTATACATTTCGGAGCTGTCTTCAGCCGGGCCAGAAATGATAAGTGGGGTACGCGCTTCATCAATCAGGATGGAGTCCACCTCATCCACCAGCGCATAGTGCAGTTTGCGCTGTACGCGTTCTTCAGGACTAAACGCCATGTTGTCGCGCAGATAGTCAAAACCATATTCATTGTTAGTGCCGTAGGTAATATCTGCACCGTATGCTTCGCGCTTGGCCGGAGCTGGCAGGCCAGACATGTTGATACCCACGCTCATCCCGAGGAACTCAAACAGCGGGCGGTTGTTTTCCGCATCACGTTGCGCCAGGTAATCGTTGACGGTAACCACGTGTACGCCTTTACCAGTCAGTGCATTAAGATATGCTGGCAGGGTTGCGGTCAGGGTTTTACCTTCACCAGTACGCATCTCCGCGATGCAGCGCTCATTAAGCACCATCCCGCCCAGCAGCTGGACATCAAAGTGGCGCATACCAAAAACACGCTTACTGGCTTCGCGTACCACCGCGAAGGCTTCCGGAATCAAACTCTCCAGGCTTTCGCCTTTTTCCAGACGAGCACGGAACTCGACGGTTTTAGCCTTCAGCTCATCATCAGAAAGTTTTTCCATGGACGGTTCCATGGCATTGATGACGTTGACGGCTTTGCGCATACGACGCAGTGTACGGTCATTACGGCTACCGAATACTTTAGTTAATAATTTGATTAGCATAATAAAATCTCAAACGCCCCGCGATGCGGAGTCACAAAAAATAGAAAGGTTCGTTTTTGTTTCAGCTGAGACGTTGAGGCCCGGCGCGGATACCCGTTACCTGGCTAATCCAGGTACAGACACGAAATGCACAATGAGCCCAGGACGGGTTATATGCCACCTGGCGGACAATGGCTGGCGGTTTGCTCTCCTGCGTCAGCAGCGCGCTGAGCGTGTCGAGCAGGGCCAGATGTTGTGCCTGAAGCGGCGAAGATTCTTCGGCTACCGGCAACACCTGCGGTGCCATCGCAAATGACAGGTGACGAATAACCGTGCGAATAGCGTGCTGATGCCAGTAATCAACCGTGAAATTGGGGCGACGATTGGAGGATTCCAGCAGTGCCAGCTGAGAGAAGTTAACTTTAGCCGGGTTATGGTTGCTGGATGTCGTTTTTGCAGGTGATGCGGTTTCATGCTCATGAGCATTACTAAGCGCAGGCAGGCCAAGGCTAGCCGCGACCATCCCCAACAGGAGATGCGGCCAAAAATACCGTCTGCCAAACTGTCGCCAGCGCGTCAGCAATCCACTCACTTACATTACCTTTATGTTGGTAGCAACCCTGAGAAATATTTTGCGCCCAAATATTAACATTAATACGCCATCACAGCAGCAGGAATGAAGGCTTACGCGGGGTAAAAACGTTTAAAAAAGGAGCGAACGCACGATAAATGCAGAAGAAAGATCGGAGCAGAATACAGGACTGGAAACTCAGAAAGAAAAACGACTGGCTCCCTGGCCGGAGAGAGTACCAGGTTACCAGTCGAATTTACTGCATGGTCAGGCTTATGCCATAACCAACGTCGGTGCACGGAATGCCAGCGGCATTTCTGCGTCGTCTTCGAAAGTCACATACTCCCAGGCTTCCTGTTTTGCCAGAACAGCCTGCAGCAGTTTGTTATTCAACGCGTGACCGGATTTGTACGCCGTGAATGCACCGATGATATTGTGACCACACATAAACAGGTCACCAATCGCATCCAGCATTTTATGGCGGACAAACTCATCTTCAAAGCGCAGACCGTCTTCGTTCAGTACGCGATAATCGTCAACAACGATGGCACAATCGAAGCTGCCGCCCAAGCACAGGCCACGGGACTGCAGATATTCGATATCACGCATGAAACCGAAAGTACGCGCGCGGCTAATTTGGCGCATAAACGCATCAGCCGAGAAGTTCATTGCATAGCGCTGGCTGCTGGAATCAATCGCCGGATGGTTAAAATCAATGGTGAAGTCCAGTGAAAAACCATTATACGGTTTGAATTCAGCCCATTTATCGCCATCTTCAACGCGAACTGTCTCTTTGATACGTACAAATTTCTTAGCGCAGTTCAATTCATCAATGCCGGCATCCAGCAACAGATAAACGAACGGAGCCGCACTACCGTCCATAATCGGGACTTCCGGGGCATCGACTTCAATAACAATGTTGTCGATACCTAAGCCAGCCAGTGCGGCATTGAGGTGTTCGACCGTCGATATCCGCACGTCATGCTCGTTGACCAGGCAAGTACAGAGCATGGTATCACGCACAGATTTGGCATCAGCCGGAAAATCAACCGGTGGATTCAAGTCGGTGCGACGATAGATGACCCCGGTATTTGCCGGCGCAGGGCGTAACGTCAGTGTGACCTTTTTGCCGGTATGCAAACCGACGCCAGTCGCCTGAACGATACGTTTAAGAGTCCTTTGTTTGATCATCGTATAATCTCGCCAAGTTACCTATCCAACCGAAGTGTACAATACATTCGGCAGGCCAGTTTAGCACAAAGAGCGCAGATGCCCAACTTCCAGCCAATTCTTAGTCGGCTTGCTTACGCAGGAACGCTGGAATATCCAGATAATCCGGCTCTTTTGCAGTTTGTGGCGTATTGTCGTTCACCACTTTAGCTGCCGGTTTCTGCTCTTGATTCAATGGAGACATACCGTGCTGCTGGTAGCGATCCATCACCGGCTGCTGAACCTGTTTGTTGGTTACCAGGGTAATTTCTGGACGTTTGTCCATACCGATACCAGTGGCAACAACGGTCACGCGCAGCTCGTCGTTCATATCAGGGTCCAGAGAAGTACCGATAACCACGGTCGCGTTATCCGAAGCAAATGCACGAATAGTGTTACCTACGGTCTCGAACTCATCCAGACGCAGATCGAAGCCCGCGGTGATGTTGACCAGTACGCCGCGCGCGCCGGACAGATCGATATCTTCCAGCAACGGGGAAGAAATAGCCATTTCAGCCGCTTCTTCTGCACGGTCTTCACCGCTCGCCACACCGGAGCCCATCATCGCGTAGCCCATTTCAGACATCACGGTACGCACGTCTGCAAAGTCGACGTTCATCAGACCCGGACGGGTAATCAATTCGGCGATCCCCTGCACCGCGCCTTTCAGCACGTCGTTTGCTGCGCCAAAAGCGTCAAGCAGTGAGATACCGCGGCCCAGGACTTTCAGCAGCTTGTCGTTCGGGATAGTGATCAGCGAGTCTACGTGCTTGGACAGCTCGGTAATCCCCTGCTCAGCGAATGCCATGCGCTTCTTGCCTTCGAAATTGAAAGGCTTGGTCACGACGGCAACGGTCAGGATACCTAAATCTTTTGCTACTTCAGCGACAACTGGTGCCGCACCGGTTCCGGTACCGCCGCCCATACCGGCTGCGATAAATACCATGTCTGCACCGTCAAGTGCAGCGCGCAGCGCTTCACGATCTTCATCCGCCGCATTACGACCAACTTCCGGGTTTGCGCCTGCGCCCAGACCTTTGGTAATACCGCTACCGATCTGAATAGTCTGGCCAACCGCTGTTTTGCGCAAAGCCTGCGCGTCGGTGTTCACCGCAAAAAATTCAACACCCTCAATGCGCTCGCGCACCATGTGCTCAACGGCGTTACCGCCGCCGCCACCGACGCCGATGACTTTAATCACCGCGTCGTTGGTCAGTTCCATAGGTTCAAACATAATTTCTCTCTCCGTTGTGCCTGTCGCCTGAGAACGCTAATTTTCTGCGTTCTCTTAAAAAATTAAAACTCTTTTCGCAACCAACTGTTGAGCCGTTTGATCCACGACCCAACCGTTACGCGTTTTTCCACTTCGGCTTCACCACTGAGATGAGATTCCTTCCCGTAGTGCAGCAGCCCAACCGCCGTTGAGTAATACGGCTCCTGGGCATAATCCGTTAATCCGGTAATGTTCAGCGGCGCACCGATTCGTACCTGCGTATGGAACACTCGCTGTGCACAGGCGGCAAGACCTTCAATTTGCGCCGCGCCGCCGGTTAATACAATTCCTGCCGCCAGGTGGTGCTTCACCCCTTGCTGGCGGAGCTGCTCCTGCAGTTGCAGGATCTCTTCGTTTACCAGGTTGAGCAATTCGGTATATCGCGGCTCAATAACCTCAGCCAGCGTCTGACGCTGCAGACTACGAGGAGGACGTCCACCCACGCTTGGTACTTCGACGTTCTCGTCTTTACCTACGATGGAACCTAGCGCGCAACCATGACGTACCTTAATGGCTTCAGCGTCGCTCGGCGGCGTACCGAAGGCGTAGGCGATATCGCTGGTCACTACGTTGCCCGCATACGGGATCACTTTGGTATGACGCAACGCACCGCCGGTATAGACGGCAATATCCATTGTACCACCGCCGATATCCACCACGCAGACGCCCAGTTCACGTTCATCTTCTGTTAATACGGAATAGCTAGCGGCTAAACCGGCGAATATCAGTTGGTCGACTTTCAGACCGCAACGTTCCACCGCTTTGACAATATTTTTTGCCATATCGTTATGGCAGGTAATCAAATGCACTTTCGCCTGCATGCGGACACCAGACAGTCCGACAGGGTTTTTAATCCCTTCCTGGTAGTCGATCGCATATTCTTGAGGAATAACGTGCAGAACACGATGCTCATCGCGCACGCGAACCGACTTCGCGGTATGCACTACGTTTTCGACGTCATCCTGCGTCACTTCCTCTTCAGAAATCGGCACCATACCAATTTCATTTTGACAGCTGATATGTTTGCCTGAAAGCGCCAGATAGACTGACGAGATCTGGCAATCGGCCATCAGTTCGGCCTGGTCAATGGCGCGCTGTACGCATTTCACCACGGATTCCAGGTCGTTCACTCCGCCTTTATCCATACCACGCGATGGGCAACTGCCCACGCCAATGATATTAATCATACCGTCGGGCAGAACTTCCCCTACTAAAGCGGCAACCTTAGCGGTGCCGATCTCCAGTCCAACTACCAGTTTTCTGTCCGTCGCCTTGATCATTGTTGTTCTGCCTGTGCCTGATTCTGTTGTTGATTAGTTTCCTCTACGGGAACCGGTACCCAACCGACTGCCGCCCCCGAGTCATAACGCAAATCAACGTAGCTTATCCGTTTGCCGTCGGTCTGCGCCTGCTGCTGAAGAACCGGGTAGAGTTCCATAAAGCGCTGAAGCCGTTTCATGGTGTCGCCCCGACCAAGATTGAGCTTAATATCGTTATTAAGCGTCAACTGCCAGGAACGGCGCGCGGTCATTGCCGCCACTTTCAACGTGAACTTATCCTTTGCCAGCACCTGCCCCATGTCGCGGTATCCTTGAAGAACTTCGTTCTCGCTACCTTCCGGGCCGTATAACATCGGTAAATTCTGTTTACTGGTGCGATCTGATGGCACGCTGAAAGAATTTCCTTCCACGTCGACCATATGCTGATCATTCCAGCGCGCAATCGGCACATATTCAACCAGATGAATCTTCAATTCGTCCGGCCACTGCTTTCTAACGCTCGCCTGCTTAATCCACGGCAGACGCTCAATCTGGCTTTGAATAATGTTGACGTCCTGCGTCATGAAGGTACCCGGTGAACCTAACGCCAGAATCGCCTGACGGATATCATCATTACGCGTGTAGTGACGTTCGCCGGTAACCACCATCTTTGACAGCGGTAAACGCTGTGCATCTTCCATCCAACCCAGAACCATCCATCCGCTGACCAGCACGGTACATAGCACCGCCAGCAGGAAGAAAATGCCTGCCAGGCGAGTTCCATTACTTCTACGCGAAGAAGACTCTTCCTCTTCTTCGTGGTTCCGCGTATTCAGCGCAGCCTGCGACATATCACCCCGCCAGGTCCAGAATTCGTACAACAAGCTGCGAGAAGCTCATCCCTGCCTGACGAGCCGCCATCGGCACCAGGCTATGGCTGGTCATGCCAGGAGATGTATTCGCTTCCAACAGATAAAACTGGCCATCGCTGTCCAGCATCACGTCAATTCGTCCCCAACCATTACAGCCAAGGGTATTCCAGGCTTTCAGCACCAGAGCCTGGATTTCTGACTCAGTTACAGGATCTTCAAAACCAGGGCAGAAATATTGCGTCTCATCAGAGAGATACTTCGCCTCATAATCATAGAAGGTTCCTGCCGGCTGGATACGTATCGACGGTAAAATTTCTTCACCAACGATTGCGACGGTAAATTCCGGCCCACTGAGCCATTTTTCGATCAGAACTTCATCATCATGCTGAAAAGCCAGCGCCAATGCATTTTGTAATGCGCAGCTTTCGCTCACTTTCGACATGCCGACGCTGGAACCTTCACGACTGGGCTTAATAATCAGCGGCAGCCCGAGGGCAGCAATCTGCTGCTCTATGTCAGCGGAAAGCCCTGCGTTAAACTGTTTACGCGTCAACGCAACCCATGGTGCAACGGGTAATCCTGCTCCCTGCCACAACAATTTGCTACGCAGCTTATCCATCGAGATAGCGGAAGCCATCACACCGCTGCCGGTATAAGGCAATCGAATCAGTTCAAGCAGCCCCTGCAACGTACCATCTTCACCACCGCGGCCGTGTAACGCAATAAACGCTTTCTGAAAACCCATGTTTTTCAACTGAGTAATATCAACATCGCGCGGATCTACCGGATGCGCGTCAACGCCAGCTTCACACAGGCCAGCAAGCACCGCTGAACCTGAATTGAGTGAGACTTCACGCTCTGCTGAGGTGCCACCGAAGAGAACCGCGATTTTATCAGCCATGGCGCTCCTCCTGCATTTTTTGCGGTTGCAGTTTGATTTCAGCCAGGTGACGCGCGATTTTTCCAATATTTCCCGCACCCTGTACCAGTATCAAGTCGTTACCAGTCAGTACAGAAGCCAGCATCTCCGCCGCCAGTGCCGGATCGGACACCAAAATCGGATCAACCTTGCCACGCCCGCGAATCGTGCGGCACAGCGAACGGCTATCAGCCCCCGGAATAGCGGCCTCGCCAGCTGAGTAAACATCAAGCATCAGCAGGGCATCAACCTGAGTCAGAACGTTGGCGAAATCGTCGTACAGATCGCGTGTACGAGTAAAACGGTGCGGCTGAAACAGCATGACCAGATTTTTATCCGGCCAGCCAGCCCGCGCGGCTTTAATCGTGGCATCAACTTCCGTCGGATGATGACCATAATCATCAATCAGCATGGCGGTACCGCTTTTGCCGTTCACTTCTGCTAATGGATATTCGCCAAGGAAATCAAAACGACGACCGGTGCCCTGGAAGCTTTCCAGGGCATGCAGAATAGCGTCATCTTCAATGCCCTCTTCCGTCGCCACGGCCACCGCCGCCGCTGCGTTTAGCGCGTTGTGGCGACCTGGCGCGTTGAGCGTCACCTGAATAACGTCTTTGTCCTGGCGAATCAGGCGGAAATGCCCCTGAGCACCAACCTGGCGATAATCTTCAATACGAACATCGGCATCATCGCTAAATCCGTAGGTGGTTATCTGGCGGCCAACGCGCGGCAGCAGTTCACGGATAACCGGATCGTCCACGCACATCACTGCGCGTCCGTAAAACGGCAGGTTATGCAGAAAGTTAATAAACGTCTGCTTCAGGTTTTCGAAGTCGCCATGATAGGTGTCCATGTGATCGGCTTCGATATTGGTCACCACGGCGACCATCGGCTGCAAGTGCAGGAACGAGGCATCGCTTTCGTCCGCTTCGGCAATCAGATAACGGCTATGTCCCAGGCGCGCATGAACACCCGCCGCTTTCACCAGTCCACCGTTCACGAAGGTTGGGTCGAGACCCGCTTCAGCATAAATGCTGGAAACCATCGCTGTCGTCGTCGTTTTTCCGTGCGTCCCGGCGATAGCAATACCGTGGCGAAAGCGCATCAGCTCCGCCAGCATCTCCGCGCGACGAATAACCGGAATTCGTGCTTCATGGGCAGCGACAATCTCCGGGTTCTCCGCAGAGATCGCGCTGGAAACCACCACTACGCTCGCATCGCGAACGTTTTCAGGACGATGGTTGAAATAAATGGTGGCGCCAAGCTGAGTCAACTGCTGAGTCACCGGATTCGGCGCCAGGTCGGAGCCGCTAATCTGATAACCTTCGTTGGCCAGAACTTCGGCAATACCGCCCATGCCGGCACCGCCAATGCCAACAAAGTGAATGTGCCGGACGCGACGCATCTCGGGCACTATGGAACGCAGTTTTGCCAGATCTTGTGTATTCATTCTTTACGCCATCAACTTCTTTATTCGGACGGTGATATTCACCGCGATTAGCGCGCCAGTGCTGCGGCGCTGACTTCTTCTGCTACCCGCTCGGTAGCGTCCGGAATCGAGGCTCTACGCGCTCGCTCCGCCATATCCAGCAACGTTTCGCGATCCCAACCGGCCAGGACTTGCGCGACGGCATCCACGGTAAACTGCGGTTGTTCGAGAATCTTCGCTGCACCCGCTTTCTCCAGCGGAAGTGCGTTCCAGTACTGCTGCCTGTCTTTGTGCTGGAAAGGCACAAACAGCGCCGGTAAACCTGCGGCGGCAATTTCGCTCACCGTCAATGCGCCGGAACGACACACAACAACATCGGCCCAGGCATAAGCCGCCGCCATGTCGTCAATAAACTCAGTTACTTTATGCTGCGGCTGTCCAGCGTCGGTATAAGCCTGCTGCACGGTTTCCTGACCACCTTTACCGCTCTGGTGCCAGATGGTGACAGAAGAGCCGAGCTTCGCCGCCACCTGCGGCATCGTCTGATTCAGTACGCGCGCGCCCTGCGAGCCCCCCACGACTAATACGCGAATGGGCCCCTGACGCCCGGCTAAGCGTTGTTCTGGCAACGGCAGCGCGAGGACGTCGGTACGAACCGGGTTACCAACAACATCGGCATCCGGAAAAGCGCCAGGAAACGCCTGCATCACCTTTTTAGCAATTTTTGCCAGCCACTTGTTGGTCAGGCCAGCGATCCCATTTTGCTCATGCAGTACGACTGGAATACCCAGCGACCAGGCCGCCAGACCGCCGGGACCGGAAACATATCCGCCCATCCCCAACACCACATCCGGCTGAAAACGCTGCATGATCGCCCGCGCCTGACGCCAGGCGTTGAAAATACGGACCGGCGCCAACAGCTGCGCCTTCAAACCCTTGCCACGCAGGCCGGAAATCTGGATGAAATCAATCTCAATGCCGTTTTTCGGCACTAAGTCCGCTTCCATACGATCCGCGGTGCCCAGCCAGCGAACCTGCCAGCCCTGGTCTATTAAATGGTGTGCAACCGCCAGTCCCGGGAACACATGCCCGCCGGTACCGCCCGCCATCACCATTAACCGCTTTTCCTGACCGCTCATCGAACACCCCGTGTAAACGCCTGGGCTTTTTCCAGACGCGTTTCGTAATCAACTCGTAACAGCAACATGATGGCCGTCGACATAATCAGCAAACTGGAACCACCGTAACTAATCAGCGGCAGCGTCAGGCCTTTAGTTGGCAGCATACCCGCCGCCGCCCCAACGTTAACCAGCGCCTGGAAGCTAAACCAGATCCCGATAGCACAGGCCAAAAAACCGGAAAAACGGTGGTCAATCTCCAGTGCTTTACGACCAATAGACATGGCGCGAAAAGCGACGAAGAATACCATTAAAAGCGCAAGCACCACACCGATATAACCGAGTTCTTCGCCGATAATGGCGAAGATGAAATCGGTATGCGCCTCGGGTAAATACTCCAGTTTCTGCACCGAGTTACCCAGGCCCTGCCCCCACATTTCACCGCGACCAAAAGCCATCAGCGACTGGGTTAGCTGGTAACCACTGCCGAACGGATCTTCCCACGGGTTCCAGAAGGAGGTCACGCGGCGAATACGATACGGTTCGGCGAGAATCAGCAGCACGACCGCCGAAATCCCCATCCCAATAATCGCGATAAACTGCCACAGCTTGGCTCCCGCGAGGAACAGCATCGCCAGGGTCGTGACAAACAGTACGACCACGGTCCCCAGGTCAGGCTGCGCCAGCAGCAAAATCGCCAGTACGAAAATCACGCCCATCGGTTTTAAGAAGCCGCGCAGGTTGTTACGCACTTCGTCACCTTTGCGCACCAGGTAGTTGGCGATATAACAGAACAGCGACAGCTTGGTAAACTCCGCAGGCTGAATACGCAGCGGCCCCAGCGCAATCCAGCGCGATGCCCCGTTAACCGAGCTGCCGACGACAAGAACGATCAGCAGCATCACGATAGAGGCGATCAGCATCGCGGTACTATGGCGCTGCCAGAACTCCATCGGCAGACGCAACGTCACCATCGACAGCCCTAACGCCAGCAGGATGTATAAACCATCACGCTTGGCGAACAAAAACGGATCGTTGGCCAGGCGCTGCCCCACCGGCATTGAAGCCGAAGTCACCATGATGAAACCGATGGCGGCCAAGCCAAAGGTCAGCCACAGCAGCATCCGGTCATACATCACCAGGCTATCGGTATCTTTCTGACGCGACCCCATCACCCAGCCTTTCATCGCAGCGAACAGCCAGGTGAAAATAAACATTCCCGGCAGTCTCAGCCGTGGCATTTTCAGGCGCGGGAGTGATAAACGCATCAGCCTAACTCCTTCGCCAGACGAGCAAAGATATCGCCGCGTTGTTCAAAACTCTTAAACTGGTCCAGGCTGGCACATGCAGGCGACAACAGCACCATATCGCCGGGAACAACCTGCGGCGCTATCTCACGCATCGCTTGTTCCATAGTTTCAGTTTGTACTGCAACATCCGGGCGAAGCGCTGCCAGCTGTGCCCCATCGCGGCCAAAGCAGTACAGACGGATATTGTCGCCGGTCAGGTAGCGACTTAACGGTGTGAAATCAGCCGATTTCCCATCGCCGCCTAACAGCAGATACAGCGTCCCTTCAAGATGGAGTCCGTTGAGCGCGGCCTCGGTGCTGCCAACGTTGGTCGCTTTGGAATCATTAATCCAACGCACGCCGTTATGTTCCAGGGCCACCTGAAAACGGTGCGCCAGGCCGGTAAAGGTCGTCAGCGCTTGCAGGCAGCTGGCGCGCGGAAGTCCGGCGGCATCCGCCAGCGCCAGCGCCGCCAGAGCGTTACTGTAGTTGTGCTGGCCGCTAATCTTCATCTCTTTGACGTTAAGCACTTTCTCGCCTTTGACGCGCAGCCAGGTTTCCCCCTGCTGGCGGTTCAGGTGATAGTCACCAACGTCAACGCCGAAGCTGATGCAGCGCTCGTCAGCGCCGCGTACCGGCATGGTCAAGGCATCATCGGCATTGACGATACAGGCCTGTGCATTTTCATAAATACGCAGTTTGGCAGCACGATACTGCTGCAGCCCCAACGGATAACGGTCCATATGATCTTCGGTGACGTTAAGAATGGTCGCCGCAACGGCCCGAAGACTGGAGGTGGTTTCCAGCTGGAAGCTGGAGAGTTCAAGGACATACAGCTCGCGTTCATCATCCAGCAGCATCAGCGCTGGCAGGCCAATATTGCCCCCTACGCCAACGTTAACGCCCGCGGCCTTCGCCATTTCCCCAACCAGCGAGGTCACGGTGCTTTTGCCGTTGGAACCGGTGATAGCGACAATCGGTGCCTGCGCTTCGCGGCAGAACAGCTCAATATCGCCGACAATTTCCACACCAGCATCAGCCGCCGCGCTCAGGGAAGGATGCGCCAGGGCAATACCAGGGCTGGCGACAATCAGATCGGCCGTCAGCAGCCAGTCATCGTTCAGACCGCCGACATAGCGCTCAACGGCTTCCGGCAGTTTATCCAGTCCAGCGGGCGCGACGCGGGTATCCATCACCCGAGGCGTGACGCCACGAGCCATGAAAAAGTCCACGCATGACAGGCCGGTCATACCCAGCCCAATAATGACGACTTTTTTACCCTGATAATCTGCCATGATTAACGTACCTTCAGCGTCGCCAGGCCAATCAGCACCAGCATCAGCGAAATAATCCAGAAGCGCACGATAACGCGCGGTTCCGGCCAGCCCTTCAATTCATAGTGATGGTGAATCGGCGCCATACGGAAGATGCGCTGTCCACGCAGCTTGAAGGAGCCGACCTGCAAAATCACCGATAACGTTTCTACGACGAAAACGCCGCCCATAATCACCAGCAGGAACTCCTGGCGCAGCAGCACGGCGATGATGCCCAGCGCGCCGCCGAGGGCCAGCGAGCCAACATCACCCATAAAGACCTGTGCCGGGTAAGTGTTAAACCACAAGAAGCCCAGACCCGCACCGACAATCGCCGTACAGACGATCACCAATTCACCCGCATGACGTAGATAAGGAATGTGCAGATAGCTGGCAAAATTCATGTTACCGCTCGCCCAGGCCACCAGCGCAAAGCCCGCCGCCACAAACACGGTTGGCATAATCGCCAGACCATCAAGGCCATCGGTCAGGTTGACTGCATTACCCGTACCAACGATGACAAAATAGGCCAGCAGGATATAGAACAGACCCAACTGCGGCATCACGTCTTTAAAGAATGGGACCACCAGTTGAGTCGCTGGCGTATCTTTGCCCGCCATATACAGCGCAAAGGCGACGCCAAGCGCAATCACTGACATCCAGAAGTATTTCCAGCGGGCGATAAGGCCTTTAGTATCCTTGCGCACCACTTTGCGGTAGTCGTCAACGAAGCCGATGATGCCGTAGCCGATCAGCACGGTCAGCACGCACCAGACGTAAGGGTTGGACGGATAGGCCCACAGCAGTACGGAGACAACAATAGCGGTCAGGATCATGATCCCGCCCATCGTCGGAGTACCGCGCTTGCTAAAGTGTGACTCCGGGCCATCGTTGCGCACAACCTGGCCGAAAGAGAGTTTTTGCAGACGGGCGATCATGCGCGGTCCCATCCACAGAGAGATGAACAGCGCGGTCAGCAGGCTGACAATGGCGCGAAACGTCAGGTAGGAAAAGACGTTAAAGCCTGAATAATATTTGACCAAATGTTCGGCCAGCCATACTAACATGTTCCGTTCTCCTGTAATGCGCGTACTACCACTTCCATGGCGGCACTACGTGAACCCTTCACTAAAATGGTCATAATTTTGTGTTCTGCAATAAGCTCGCGCAGACGAGCTAACAGCGCGGCCTTCTCGCTAAAATGTTCGCCAACACCGCTGGCGCTGCTGATATCTGAACTCAACGTTCCGACGCTCAACACGCAATCGAGACCAGCCGCTTTCGCCGCCTCGCCTACCTGACGATGGCACGCCTCGCTTTCTGCGCCGAGCTCGGCCATATCGCCAACAACCAGCACCCGGTAGCCCGGCATCTCAGACAAAACCTGCACCGCGGCGGTCATCGAGCCGACGTTTGCGTTGTATGAATCGTCCAACAGGAGCTGGCTGTCGGTCAGTTGGATCGGAAACAGACGCCCCGGTACCGCTTTCAGATCCCGCAATCCAGCTTTAACCGCCTCATGCGTTGCGCCTACCGCCATTGACAGCGCAGCGGCGGCCAGCGCATTGGCGATGTTGTGACGACCCGGCAACGGCAGCAGTACATCAACGCTGCCCGTTGGGGTTTGCAGGGTAAATTCAGTACCGTGCGAGGTCACATGAACGTTAGTCGCCGTAAAATCGCTATTAGCGGCATTCGGCGAAAAGCGCCACGTTTTACGTTCGCCAATCACGCTTTGCCAGTTCAGCCAGTCATTGTTATCGGCGTTCATAATGGCAATGCCATTGACCGGCAGACCGGTATAAATTTCGCCCTTGGCTTTGGCAACACCTTCCAGCGAACCAAAACCTTCAAGATGCGCGGCGGCAAGATTGTTGACTAACGCGGCTTCAGGTCGCGTCAGGCTGACGGTCCAGGCTATTTCGCCCTGGTGATTAGCACCTAATTCGATAACTGCGTAATCATGTTCTTTGGTCAGGCGCAGCAGCGTCATCGGGACGCCGATATCGTTATTCAGATTGCCTGCGGTATACAGCGTGTTGCCACACTGGCTGAGAATCGCGGCGGTCATCTCTTTGACCGAGGTTTTTCCGGAAGAACCAGTCAGTGCAACAACTCGCGCCGGAACCTGCTGGCGCACCCACGCGGCCAGTTCGCCGAAGGCCAGACGCGTATCTTTCACCACCACCTGCGGTAGATCGCACGCCAGCTGATGACTGACTAACAATGCGCCGGCACCTGCGGCTTTTGCCTGCTCGGCAAAATCATGCGCATCAAAGCGCTCGCCTTTCAGTGCCACGAACAGACAGCCTGCTGTGATCTTGCGGGTATCTGAAGTAACTTCATCAATCGCCACATCGCTACCGCGCAGTTCACCGCGCGTCACGTCGGCAAGCTGGCTGAGAGTCAAGCGAATCATGCTACCGCTCCCAGCAGACGCGCCACGGTGAGGCGGTCAGAGTAATCCAGTCGGCGATTGCCGACGACCTGGTAGTCCTCATGGCCTTTACCTGCCACCAGCACCACATCGTTTTCTTTTGCCTGCATTACCGCGTTGGTGACCGCTTCCGCACGGCCTTCCACCGCTTTCGCGTGGCCCGCATCTAGCATGCCAGCGAGAATATCGTTGATGATCGCCCGCGGCTCTTCAGTGCGCGGATTGTCATCGGTGACAACCACAATATCGGCAAACTCTTCGGCGATAGCGCCCATCAACGGGCGCTTGCCTTTGTCGCGGTCTCCGCCGCAGCCAAACACACACCACAGCTTGCCGCTACAGTGCAGACGCGCTGCCTGCAGCGCTTTTTCCAGGGCGTCAGGCGTATGGGCATAATCAACCACAACGGTCGGTTTACCCGACGCGCTGAACACTTCCATTCGCCCGCAAACCGGTTGCAGACGAGAAGCGGTTTTTAACAGTTCAGCCAGCGGATACCCCAACGCCAGCAGCGTTGCCAGCGCCAACAGCAGATTACTGACGTTAAACGCGCCCATCAGGCGGCTTTCGATCTCACCGTTGCCCCAGTTGGATTCAAACTGAATGGTTGCACCGCTATCGTGATAATTCACAGCGGTTGCTTTGAGCCAGCGGCCCCGGCAGTTCGGATTAATATGGTTTTCCATTGAAACAGCAACCGCATCCGGCAGCTTCGCCAGCCAGCGGCGGCCCACTTCATCGTCAGCGTTGACGATCGCCTGACCGCAATGATGCGTTGAATAGAGCAGCCATTTCGCCGCTTCGTAATGCTCCATATCGCCATGGTAATCGAGGTGATCGCGACTCAGATTAGTAAAGACCGATGCGGCAAACTTCAGCGCGGCAACACGATGCTGCACCAGGCCATGGGAGGAAACCTCCATCGCGGCAAACGTCGCCCCCTGCCCTACCAGGCCGGAGAGTACGTGCTGCACATCCACCGCTGAACCGGTAGTATTTTCTGTCGGGATCACGTTCTCCAGCAGACCATTGCCTACCGTACCCATCACCGCACTGGTTTCGCCAAGCAGTTGCGCCCATTGCGCCAACAGTTGAGTGGTGGTGGTCTTGCCGTTCGTCCCGGTAACGCCAACCAGGCGCAGCTGTTCCGAAGGCTGATGGTAAAAACGCCCGGCCAGCGCGGATAAGCGCTCATTGAGTTGGCTCAGGTAAATGACCGGCACGCCGTGCATCTCACGGATTTCGCCGTCATCAGCCTCATCTTTGGCCTCAGCAATAATGGCAGCAACACCTTGCGCTATCGCCTGCGGGATATAACGACGCCCGTCCGCCTGATGACCCAAAACCGCGATAAAAAGATCGCCAGAAGCAGCCACCCGGCTGTCCAGCGTCATTTCCCGCAGAATTCGCTCCGGCGCATTTGGCACCCACGGAGCGAGAAGGTCGCGCAAATTACGATCTGCCACCTGTTCCCTCGCCTTGATTAATGACTAATTCACTTTTCTCAGCCGTTGCCAGCGCATCCGGCTCGATGTTCATGGTGCGCAGGACACCGCCCATGATGGCACCGAAGACCGGCGCGGAAACGGCGCCGCCGTAGTATTTACCCGCCTGCGGGTCGTTGATCACCACCACCAGTGCGAAACGCGGATGGCTGGCGGGCGCAACGCCTGCGGTGTAAGCAATGTATTTGTTGATGTAGCGACCATCTGGTCCTACTTTCTTCGCCGTACCGGTTTTAATGGCGATGCGATAGCCTTTGATCGCCGCCTTCACGCCGCCGCCGCCAGGCAGCGCCACGCTTTCCATCATGTGAACAACGGTACGAACGAGTGATTCCGGGAAGACGCGCTCGCCCGGAACCGGTGGATCAACTTTGGTAATCGACAGCGGGCGATAGATGCCATAGCTGCCAATCGTTGCGTAGACTCGCGCTAACTGTAACGGCGTTACCATTAGCCCATAGCCGAAAGAAAAGGTGGCCCTCTCTATGTCAGACCACCGTTGTTTTTGAGGATATAAGCCACTGCGTTCTCCGACCAACCCCAAATTGGTCGCTTTTCCAAGTCCAAAACGTGAGTAAGTATCTACTAACGCTGAGGACGGCATCGCTAACGCCAGCTTGGAAACACCGACGTTACTCGACTTCTGTAGTACCCCGGTCAGGGTCAATTCGCTATAGCGCGCCACGTCTTTAATCTCGTGGCCGTTAATTCGGTATGGAATGGTATTCAGCACGGTATTTTCGTTAACGATACCGCGCTGGAGCGCCGTCATTACTACCATCGGCTTCACCGTTGAACCTGGTTCAAACACGTCGGTGATGGCGCGGTTACGCATAGTATCTTTGGCGGTACCGGCGAAATTATTCGGGTTGTAAGAGGGGCTGTTGGCCATCGCCAGCACTTCGCCGGTGCTCACATCAACCAGAACCGCAGTGCCTGACTCCGCTTTGTTAAACGCCACGGCATTATTCAGCTCGCGGTAAACCAGTGCTTGCAGGCGTTCATCAATACTCAATGCCAGGTTATGCGCCGCCTGGCTGTCGGTAGAAGAGATATCTTCAATCACGCGGCCATAGCGGTCTTTACGCACGACACGTTCGCCAGGCTGGCCGGTAAGCCACTTATCGAAACTCTTCTCGACGCCCTCAATCCCCTGGCTATCCACGTTGGTGAAGCCAATAAGGTGAGCGGTTACTTCTCCTGACGGGTAGTAGCGGCGAGACTCTTCACGCAAATGAATCCCCGGTAGCTTCAGCTTGCGGATGTAATCGGCCATATCAGGGTTCACCTGACGCGCCAGATAGATGAAACGCATTCGCGGGTTGGTATTAATACGCGATGCCAGCTGATCCAGCGGCATATTCAACGCATCGGCCAGCGCTTTCCAACGATTATCCAGCGTGACGCCGCCAGCATCGTGTAGCTCTTTCGGGTCAGCCCAAATCGCTTTTACCGGCACGCTCACCGCCAGCGGGCGACCAGAGCGGTCGGTAATCATCCCACGCGCGGTGGAAACTTCCTGTACGCGCAGAGAGCGCATATCGCCCTGACGTACCAGCATATCCGGGCTAATCACCTGCAGCCAGGCCACGCGACCCAGCAGGAAGCCCAGCGCCAGCAGAATACAGCCGCATAACAACGCAAAACGCCAACTGACAAAGTTGGCTTGTTCTTCCTGACGTTTTGCTTTTGGCGTTTTCGGCGCTGCTTTCATGCGTCGCAATAATCCTTATTTCTGTACAACGATATTTTCTTGTGATGGATCAACGTGTTGCATCTGCAACTTCTCCGTCGCGATCCGCTCAACCCGACTATGATCGCCCAAGGCGTTCTCTTCAAGGATCAGGTTGCGCCATTCAATGTCCAGCGCGTCACGTTCCAGAACCAGCTGTTCACGCTGTGCCGTTAACAGGCGAGTATGGTGCGCCGTTGTCACCACCGTAATCGCTGTAACAATGATGCAAATGAACAGACAGAGTGGCAGCTTCCCAAACCGCAGAAGGTCGTCTCCGATCACGCCAGGCAAAGCATGGCGCTCGTTGCTTCCAATCGACCCTTTAACCTTGCTTAGGGCTTCTGTCACTCTGCCGATCATGCGTTCGTCCTCTCTGCAATACGCAGAACTGAACTACGGGCACGAGGATTTTCAGCTACCTCTTCTTCACCCGGCATCAACTTGCCTAGTGCTCTTAACTCACGGCCGCCCAGTTTTTTGAGCTGCTCTTCGGTCATCGGTAATCCAGCCGGAACCTGCGGACCGCGGCTTTGTTCACGCATAAAGCGCTTCACAATACGGTCTTCCAGCGAATGGAAACTGATGATTGAGAGCCGCCCACCCGGAGCCAGCACGCTGAGCGAGCTTTCTAGCGCCTGCTCTATCTCCTCCAGTTCACTGTTCACCCAAATGCGCACCGCCTGGAAGGTACGGGTCGCGGGATGTTTGAATTTGTCCTTTACCGGGGTGGCGGCCGTCACAACTTCCGCCAACTCTTTAGTTCGCGTCATCGGCTCCACACGGTTGCGCTCAACAATGGCGCGGGCAATACGTTTACCAAAACGCTCCTCGCCAAAGGTTTTAATCACCCAGGCGATATCGGCTTCATCGGCGGTTTGTAGCCACTCGGCGGCAGATTGACCGCGAGTTGGATCCATGCGCATATCCAGCGGGCCATCGCGCATAAACGAAAAACCGCGTTCAGCGTCATCAAGTTGCGGAGAGGAAACGCCAAGATCGAGCAGAATCCCATCGATCTTGCCAGTAAGTTCGCGCTCGCTAACATAATCAGCAAGCGCAGAGAAAGGACCATGAATGATGGAGAAGCGCGGATCATCGATGGTCTTCGCGACGGCGATAGCCTGCGGATCGCGATCGATTGCCAGCAGACGTCCCTCCGCTCCCAGTTGGGAGAGAATCAGACGCGAGTGACCGCCGCGACCAAAGGTTCCATCAATGTAGATACCATCCGGACGAATATTCAGGCCGTTGACGGCTTCATCCAGAAGTACCGTAGTATGTTTAAAATTTTCCATCATTTTACAAAGACAAGTCCTGCAGGCGCTCCGACAGTTCCCCGGATGCGGACTGCTCAGCGTCGATATCTTCCTTGACCCGTTGATACCAGGTCGTTTCATCCCACAGCTCAAATTTATTGAACTGCCCGACCAGCATCACTTCTTTTGTCAGCCCGGCATGTTGCCGCAGCACCGGGGCAATCAATAGTCGCCCGGCATTATCCATCTGACATTCGCTGGCATGCCCCAGAAGCAAACGCTGCACGCGCCGCTCAGTGGGATTCATGCTCGATAAACGCGACAATTTTTGCTCGATGATTTCCCATTCGGGCAAGGGGTAAAGCAGCAGGCATGGGTGATGAATGTCAATGGTGCAAACCAATTGACCGGAAGCGTCCTCGATCAGCCCGTCGCGGTAACGCGTCGGTACGGCCAGACGGCCTTTGCTGTCAAGATTGACTAACGTTGCCCCTCGGAACATGCCAGCCTCACCCCTTTTCGCCACTTTAACCCACAAATTCCCACAAGAAGGAGTTTACGGAGCGGAGGAAAAGCTTGTCAAGCCAGCACGGATGCTAACAGAGCTCAAAAACCCATTATTTACAGCCGATATTCACCCTGATGGAAAATCACCCAACAAACGAAGCAAATTAACGTTATGAATATCGGTAAGAAAACAACCAACAAACTTGTAACAGTTAAAAGCAGCAAAATATCTTCGCGGGGAAAATATAAAGTGTCAGTTTGCGACGCGAGCGGCATTTTAGGCCATTCTGATGTCCGTTAACAGCACCAGTTGTTGTCAGAGAAGCACGTTTGCCGCGGGGTACAGAGGAATGAGGGGGAGCACGGGCATAAAATGATTGTTAATTCAGCAAATAACCAAATGAATGTAACAAAATAATACGAATAAAAACCTGCGGCGCTTTTCATGCACGCACTTGATACAAAAAGGCAATGGGTCCTAATAAAACAAAAATAATACGTAAAGAAGTTTAGGGATTTGTCTGAAAGATATTCAGCCAAAAAATATTTACGTCATTTGTTCGGATTATCGCCAGACGAGTATCCGTCTGGCGAACAACCTGCGAATAATCCTAACCGCATACTGCCGATATGTTTAACGACGGTTCAAACTACCACGGCGATACAGATTGCGCCGGATGCGGCTCAAGCCCGGCTTTGGCTTGCGCGGTTCATCAAGGCTAGCGAGCACAATCTCCAGTACGCGTTCAGCAACATCACGATGGCGCTGAGCAACGGCTAACACCGGACACTGGAGGAAATCCAGCAGCTCATTATCGCCAAAAGTCGCAATAGCCAGTTCAGAAGGCAGCTTCCCTTCACGACGCAGAGTGACATCCATCACCCCCTGCAACAGCGGAAATGATGTCGTGAACAGCGCCTGCGGCATGGGATGCGTTTCCAGCCACTTCTCGAATAGCTGTGCCGCTGCTTCGCGTTCATAGCTGTTGGCGTAGAGGTAATTCACCTCTCGCGGATCGTCTTTCCACGCCGTACGGAAGCCCTGCTCGCGCAGGAAGCTCACCGATAGCTCCGGTAACGCACCAAGATACAGTACCGTTTCAGCAGGGAATTTACGTAATTCTGCGCCGAGCATTTCAGCATCGTCCTGATCGGCACCAACAACGCTAGTAAAGTGTTCACGATCGAGCGCCCGGTCAAGGGCGACAATCGGGAAGGAATCATTGGCCCAGCGTTGATAGAACGGATGTTCAGGCGGTAGCGAGGTAGAAACGATAATGGCATCAACCTGACGCTGTAGCAGGTGCTCAATACAGCGCATTTCGTTATCCGGTTGATCCTCAGAACAAGCAATCAATAACTGATAGCCGCGCTGACGCGCCTGACGCTCCAGGTAATTAGCGATGCGCGTATAGCTGGTATTTTCCAGATCCGGAATGACCAGACCAATGGAACGCGTGCGTCCTGCACGCAAGCCCGCAGCGACCGCATTCGGGTGATAGTTGTGCTCACGAACAACCGCCATCACCTTTTCAACAGTCTTATCGCTAACGCGATACTGCTTCGCTTTACCGTTAATCACATAGCTAGCGGTGGTTCGCGAGACACCGGCCAGCCGGGCGATTTCATCCAGTTTCACAATTGCCCCTTGGGTAATAAGTACAGAACATAACCATTCTTCAGGTATGGATTCATTTTTATAACATCTAAGCGCAGAAAAGTGAGCACAGCAACCGCTTTAGTCCACAGTTCCCACCGATTTCGCAAAAAAATAGCCCGACAGGCGGTGTCGGGCTATTTTTACATCAGTTTCAGCGACTCAACGCATGATTTTGTCGCCGCGCGACAATCCGACCACGCCGGAGCGAGCCACTTCCACAATTCGCGCAACATCGCGCAGTGAAGCCAGGAACGCATCCAGCTTGTCGCTAGTGCCCGCCAGTTGAACGGTATAAATAGACGGTGTCACATCGATAATTTGCCCACGGAAAATCTCCGTGTTGCGCTTGACCTCATCGCGCCCATAACCGCTGGCCTGGACTTTCACCAGCATAATTTCTCGCTCAACGTGCGCGCCCTGCCCAAGCTCAGTAACGCGTAAAACGTCCACCAGCTTATGTAATTGCTTTTCTATTTGCTCTATCGCTTTCTCATCACCAACGGTTTGAATCGTCATCCTGGACAGCGTCGGATCGTCCGTCGGTGCTACCGTCAGGCTTTCAATATTATAGCCACGCTGCGAAAAGAGACCGATCACGCGGGATAATGCACCCGATTCATTCTCCAGCAATACTGATAATATCCGGCGCATAATCAGGTCCTCTCCGTTTTGCTCAGCCACATCTCGTCCATACCACCGCCGCGAATCTGCATAGGGTATACATGCTCACTGCCGTCAACCGTCACATCGACAAAAACCAGGCGATTGTTACGTACTTGCTCCAGCGCTTCAGTCAGCTTCGCTTCCAGCTCCTGTGGGTCGCTAATACGAATCCCGACATGACCATAGGCTTCCGCTACGCGGGCAAAATCGGGTAGCGATTCCATATAAGATTGTGAATGACGGCCAGAATAGAGCATATCTTGCCACTGCTTAACCATTCCGAGATAACGGTTGTTCAGATTCAGTACCAACACAGGAAGATCGTATTGCAACGCGGTAGACAGCTCCTGAATATTCATCTGAATACTGCCGTCGCCGGTGACGCAGACAACCGTTTCTTCCGGTAGCGCCATCTTCACGCCAAGTGCTGCGGGTAAGCCAAACCCCATGGTCCCCAGCCCGCCGGAATTAATCCAACGCCTTGGTTTGTCGAAAGGATAATAGAGTGCTGCAAACATTTGGTGCTGGCCAACATCAGACGTCACGTACGCATCGCCGTTAGTCAGACGCCAGATAGTCTCGATAACCGCCTGCGGTTTGATCTTGCCGCTTTGGGTGTCGTATTGCAGACAATGACGCGCGCGCCACTGTTCAATCTGCTGCCACCAGTCGCGAATTTCATCTAACGGCTGTAGAGACTCCTCGTGTTCGAGTAGCTCCAGCATTTGTTCCAGCACCAGACGCGCATCACCAACGATAGGAACATCGGCGGGAACGGTCTTTGAAATCGAAGTGGGATCAATATCAATGTGCAGCACCGTCGCGTTCGGACAGTATTTTGCCAGATTGTTCGTCGTACGATCGTCGAAGCGCACGCCAACAGCGAAAATCACATCAGAGTTATGCATGGTCATGTTGGCTTCATAGGTGCCATGCATACCTAACATCCCTAATGCCTGCTGATGCGATGCAGGAAAAGCGCCCAGCCCCATCAGCGAAGAAACGACGGGCAGCTTCAGTTTCTCAATCAGGGTATATAGCTGCGGCTCACATTTCGCATTAATCGCCCCACCGCCAACATAAACGACCGGTTTTTTTGCCGTAATCAGCGTTTGCAGCGCACGCTTAATCTGCCCTTTATGGCCCGTTGTCGTCGGATTATAGGAGCGCATGCTGACCGTAACTGGCCAGGTGTAAGGCAGCTTTTTCGCCGGGTTCAAAATATCCTTCGGCAAATCAACCACCACCGGACCAGGACGTCCACTCGCCGCCAGCCAAAAGGCTTTTTTTAGGACGCCAGGGATATCTTCGGTTTGCTTAACCAGAAAGCTGTGCTTAACCACCGGTCGGGAAATCCCCACCATATCGCACTCCTGAAAAGCATCGTAACCAATCAAAGAGGTCGCAACCTGTCCGGAAAGAATCACCAGCGGAATAGAATCCATGTAGGCCGTCGCAATGCCGGTAATCGCGTTCGTGGCTCCTGGCCCCGATGTCACCAGCACCACGCCGACTTCGCCTGTCGCACGGGCCAGGCCATCAGCCATATGAACAGCGGCTTGTTCATGGCGAACCAGAATATGATCGATACCACCAAGGGTATGTAACGCATCATAGATATCGAGGACTGCGCCCCCGGGGTAACCGAACACTTGCTTGACGCCCTGATCGACTAGCGACTGGACGACCATCTCGGCTCCTGACAACATCTCCATGGTTTGCCTCCCGGCTTATTGTTTTTAACGACAGCGGAATCCAATTTCCGCGCGCTCGCACAATACGAAGCAAAAGGCTCCGCAGTGAGGTGAATAGACTGCATGCCTTTACCATAACTGCTCGCCAACGGGCAGGCAATTAGCCACCGCCGCCACACTGCAAGCATTAATAGAAGAAAAGAAAGATTCTAAGAAGAAAAGCGGTGAAAAACTTCAGGGATAAGAAAATATGATGGTCAATACTCGGATAAAATTACCAACTACAGTAAATCATCCATTTTTCATCTGATGTCGATGGCCACCGACGAGGATAAACAGAATAAAATTCTGCATTTGATGACTTTTGTCACACAAAGCAGGAGCCGAAGCCCCCGTTTGTTTAGCGACAATTTAGCGCTGGCAAATACTCGTCAGTAATTCTTCCATCCACTGATGGCCTTTATCGCGGCCCGCTGCTTCGTGCCATGAGAGATAGCAGGTGCGGCTATTCACTTTCAGCGGCAAAGGTAATATTTGTAGATCCAGCTTATCGGCAAATTCAGTCGCCAGCCAGCGTGGTGCAATTGCAACCATGTTGGTCTGCGAAACAACATTTAATACGCTGACCATCGCATTTCCCTGATACGCAATGCGAGATTGTTTATCAGCAGAGTCATACCATGGCTGGCTAAATGATGCGTAGCGGTCGAGAGCAACCACCGCATGTTCTTCCTGATAAATATCCGTTTCCATTAACGGCCCGGAAATACGCGGATGCTTCCGACTGGCAACCAGCACCATTTCATCTTTAAATAATGGAACACAAGCAAACTCAGGACGACGAAACTCTTCATAACCAACAACGAATTCAATTTCCTGATAACGCAATTGATGCTCAGTGTTTTGATTCAATGCTGATTTAAAAACCAAATGAATGTTCGGCGCAATTTCGCCAACTTTATTAAAGATAACGGAAGTCAAATAGTTATCTAACGGGCTGCAGACACACAGATTGAAAACACGTTCACTACTGAGCGGCTCAAAGCCAGAACCTGGTAATTCATTTTGTACTAATTGCAGTGCCTGACGTACTGAGCCAAATAGCTGGAAAGCACGTGCTGTAGGCTGGATGCCGCGTCCGTAGCGAACAAACAGCTCATCATTAAACATCACTTTTAAACGTGATACCGCATTACTGACCGCTGGTTGGGACATTCCCAAAGAATGTGCCGCACGGGTGATGTTTTGTTCCTGCATCACCGCATCAAAAACGGTAAGTAGATTGAGATCAACCATACGCAGTTGAGGTTTAGTGATCTCTGCCCCTGGGGCAGCTTTATATTCAGTACCTTCAATTAACATATCTAACTCCACTGTCACGCTAAATTCCCTTTGCCAAAGTGCAGTAATTAATTCTGAGAATATCATTTATCATGCATATGACATTTGCAAAAGGGCAAAGATGAATTTTAGGAATATATCAAGGTTATGAGTGGCGACGAAAAATCCGCGCGATTGAAAGTACCGAAACCACTTAAACCATATCGTTTACTTGATGGTATTAAGTTTACCCATAAATATTAAAAATAAACAACAACAGTAATGGTTAACTATAATTTAAGCATTATTAAAGTATCTATTTAAGTCACCCTTAAAGTTAACGTTTATTTATCATTGATAATCTATCCACATTCACACAAAAACATTCACACAATAAATAAATTCATAATTTTCATTAAGATATCATCTAGCCACAACGCACAGGAAATGAGAGCGTAAGTGAAAAGAAAACTTATCAAATGTTGACAGTCACACAGCGAGGAGCAACATCCAAAAAAGGATCATCGGTCAAAAAGCGCGATCTCTAGCACAATTAGCTAATTCACTGCTCAGGCAAAAAGACGTTTTCTTCTTCCGAGTGTTGACATTAAACGCCATATCCAGTAACTCTAAAAGCATAACGATTTCATTTGGAGTATGACGCAATGATTTGCACCACTCGCTTCCTCAGCCTACTACTACTAAACGCATCCATTTTGCGCGGTAGGCTGTTGGGCGACGTTCATCGTTAAGTCATCTTCCAGCAAGACTATAAAACCCGCGCCGATGCGCGGGTTTTTTTATGCTCGTCAGCAAGGCGCCCGGACACAGACTAAGGATTTAAACCATGAGCCAGCAAGTCATTATTTTCGATACAACCTTACGTGACGGCGAACAAGCCTTACAGGCCAGCCTGAGTGTGAAAGAGAAGCTGCAAATTGCTCTGGCCCTGGAGCGTATGGGCGTTGATGTGATGGAAGTCGGTTTTCCGGTCTCTTCTCCGGGCGACTTTGAGTCCGTACAAACCATCGCTCGCAACATTAAGAACAGTCGCGTTTGCGCGCTGGCCCGCTGTGTTGAAAAAGATATTGATGTAGCGGCAGAATCTTTAAAAGTGGCCGAGGCGTTCCGCATTCATACTTTTATCGCCACCTCACCGATGCATATCGCCACCAAGCTGCGCAGCACCCTGGACGAAGTGATTGAGCGCGCGGTTTATATGGTGAAGCGCGCACGTAATTACACTGACGACGTTGAGTTTTCCTGTGAAGATGCTGGCCGTACGCCAATTGCCGATCTGGCGCGCGTCGTTGAAGCGGCGATCAACGCTGGCGCAACCACTATCAACATCCCGGACACCGTTGGCTACACCATGCCGTTCGAATTCGCCAATATCATTACCGGTCTGTATGAACACGTTCCTAATATCGATAAAGCGATTATCTCCGTCCACACTCATGACGATTTAGGCATTGCGGTCGGTAACGCCATCGCTGCGGTTCACGCCGGCGCTCGTCAGGTTGAAGGCGCAATGAACGGCATCGGCGAGCGCGCAGGTAACTGCTCGCTGGAAGAAGTGATCATGGCTATCAAAGTGCGCAAAGACATCATGGATGTGCACACCCGCATTAATCACAACGAAATCTGGCGCACCAGCCAGACCGTTAGCCAGATTTGTAATATGCCGATCCCCGCGAACAAAGCCATCGTCGGTACCGGTGCCTTCGCTCACTCCTCTGGTATTCACCAGGATGGTGTGCTGAAGAATCGCGAAAACTACGAAATCATGACCCCGGAATCTATCGGTCTGAACCAGGTTCAGTTGAACCTGACTTCTCGTTCAGGCCGTGCCGCGGTGAAACACCGTATGGAAGAGATGGGCTATAAAGAAAGCGACTACAACATGGATCATCTGTATGACGCTTTCCTGAAGCTGGCGGATAAAAAGGGCCAGGTGTTTGATTATGATCTGGAAGCTTTAGCCTTCATTAACAAGCAGCAAGAAGAGCCAGAACATTTCCGCCTGGACTACTTCAGCGTCCAGTCCGGGTCCAGCGATATCGCGACCGCGTCCGTGAAGCTGGCCTGTGGTGAAGAAACCAAAGCTGAAGCCGCCAACGGCAATGGCCCGGTAGATGCCATTTATCAGGCGATTAACCGTATCACCGGCTATGAGGTTGAGCTGGTTAAATACGATCTGAACGCCAAGGGTCAGGGCAAAGATGCGCTGGGTCAGGTGGATATCGTGGCTACCTACAACGGACGTCGCTTCCACGGCGTGGGTCTGGCAACGGATATCGTGGAATCATCCGCGAAAGCCATGGTTCACGTCCTGAACAACATCTGGCGCGCCGCCGAAGTCGAGAAAGAATTGCAACGCAAAGCTCAGAATAAAGAGAACAATAAGGAAACCGTGTAATGTCGAAGAATTACCATATTGCTGTTTTGCCAGGTGATGGTATTGGCCCGGAAGTCATGAACCAGGCGATGAAAGTACTGGAAGCTGTTCGCAACCGTTTTGATATGCGCATTACCACCAGTCAACATGACGTCGGCGGCATCGCCATCGACCGTCAGGGCACTCCGTTACCACAGACGACCGTAGAAGGCTGTGAGCAGGCTGATGCGATTTTATTTGGTTCAGTTGGTGGCCCGAAATGGGAACACCTGCCGCCTGCAGAGCAGCCGGAGCGCGGCGCGCTGCTGCCGCTGCGTAAACACTTCAAATTATTCAGCAACCTGCGTCCAGCCAAGCTGTACCAGGGTCTGGAAGAGTTCTGCCCGCTGCGTGCGGATATCGCCGCCAACGGTTTCGATATTCTGTGCGTTCGTGAACTGACCGGCGGCATCTACTTCGGCCAACCAAAAGGTCGTGAAGGCAGTGGCCAGCACGAGAAAGCGTTTGATACCGAGGTGTATCACCGTTTTGAGATTGAGCGTATCGCTCACATTGCGTTTGAGTCTGCCCGCAAGCGTCGTCACAAAGTCACTTCTATTGATAAAGCCAACGTGCTGCAGTCTTCTATTTTGTGGCGCGAAATCGTCAGTGAAATTAGCAAGCAGTATCCTGATGTTGAACTGGCACATATGTACATCGACAACGCCACCATGCAGCTGATTAAAGATCCGTCTCAGTTCGACGTTCTGCTGTGCTCCAACTTGTTTGGCGACATCTTGTCCGATGAGTGCGCCATGATCACGGGTTCTATGGGCATGCTGCCATCCGCCAGCCTCAACGAGCAAGGTTTCGGCCTGTACGAACCAGCCGGCGGCTCCGCTCCGGATATCGCAGGCAAAAACATCGCTAACCCGATCGCGCAGATCCTGTCGCTGGCGCTGCTGCTGCGCTACAGCCTGGATGCCGATAACGCGGCAACGGCAATTGAGAATGCGATCAACCGTGCATTAGAAGAAGGCGTGCGTACCGGCGATTTAGCTCGCGGTGCGGCAGCGGTCGGTACCGATGAAATGGGCGATATCATTGCCCGCTATGTCGCTGAAGGGGTGTAATCATGGCGAAGACGTTATACGAAAAATTGTTTGATGCTCATGTCGTTTATGAAGCGCAAAACGAAACCCCGCTGTTGTACATCGACCGTCATCTGGTTCATGAGGTTACCTCGCCGCAAGCATTTGATGGCCTGCGCGCCCACAACCGCCCGGTACGCCAGCCGGGTAAAACCTTCGCCACCATGGATCACAACGTTTCAACGCAAACCAAGGACATTAATGCGTCCGGTGAAATGGCGCGCATCCAGATGCAGGAACTGATTAAAAACTGCAAAGAGTTTGGCGTTGAACTGTATGACCTGAACCACCCTTACCAGGGCATCGTCCACGTGATGGGGCCGGAACAGGGCGTTACCCTGCCGGGTATGACTATCGTCTGTGGCGATTCCCACACGGCGACTCATGGCGCATTCGGTGCGTTGGCCTTTGGTATCGGCACCTCAGAAGTTGAGCACGTGCTGGCGACCCAGACCCTCAAGCAGGGTCGCGCTAAAACCATGAAAATTGAAGTCAAGGGTAAAGCGGCTCCAGGCATCACGGCAAAAGATATCGTACTGGCGATTATTGGTAAAACCGGCAGCGCTGGCGGTACCGGGCACGTTGTCGAATTCTGCGGCGAAGCTATTCGTGATTTAAGCATGGAAGGTCGTATGACCCTGTGCAATATGGCCATTGAACTGGGCGCCAAAGCGGGCCTGGTAGCGCCTGACCAAACGACTTTTGACTATGTGAAAGGCCGTCTGCACGCGCCCAAAGGCCAGGATTTTGACGATGCGGTCGCATACTGGAAGACCCTGACCACCGACGATGGCGCGACTTTTGATAGCGTTGTCACTCTGCAAGCAGAAGAGATTGCCCCACAGGTCACCTGGGGAACAAACCCAGGCCAGGTTATCTCCGTTACCGACATTATTCCGGACCCGGCATCATTCACCGATCCGGTAGAACGTGCGAGTGCTGAAAAAGCGCTGGCGTATATGGGTCTGAAGTCTGGCGTGCCGTTAACTGAAGTGGCGATTGATAAAGTCTTTATCGGCTCCTGTACCAACTCTCGCATCGAAGACTTACGCGCCGCAGCGGAAATCGCTAAAGGTCGCAAAGTGGCTCCGGGCGTTCAGGCGCTGGTTGTACCAGGTTCTGGCCCAGTGAAGGCGCAGGCCGAAGCGGAAGGCCTGGATAAGATCTTTATCGAGGCCGGTTTTGAATGGCGTCTGCCGGGTTGCTCCATGTGCCTGGCAATGAACAACGATCGCCTGAACCCGGGTGAGCGCTGTGCATCCACCAGCAACCGTAACTTTGAAGGCCGTCAGGGCCGTGGCGGACGCACCCATTTGGTCAGCCCGGCAATGGCCGCAGCGGCAGCCGTTACCGGCCATTTCGCCGACATCCGTAGCTTGAAATAAGGAAACCATCATGGCAGAGAAATTTACCCAACATACCGGCCTGGTGGTTCCGCTGGATGCCGCGAACGTGGACACCGATGCAATCATTCCAAAGCAGTTTCTGCAAAAAGTCACTCGTACCGGCTTTGGTGCACACCTGTTTAACGACTGGCGCTTCCTTGATGACAAAGGTGAGCAGCCGAATCCGGAATTCGTGCTGAACTTTCCTGAGTACAAAGGAGCGTCGATTCTGCTGGCGCGAGAAAACTTTGGCTGCGGCTCCTCTCGTGAGCATGCGCCGTGGGCGTTGACCGACTATGGTTTTAAAGTCGTTATCGCCCCAAGCTTTGCCGATATCTTCTATGGCAACAGTTTCAACAACCAGTTGCTGCCGGTCACCTTGAGCGACGAACAGGTCGATGAAATGTTTAAGCTGGTTCAGGCGCAGCCAGGCATTACATTTGAAGTTGATCTGCAAGCTGAAGTGGTTAAAGCGGGCGATAAATCCTACAGCTTTAAAATTGATGCTTTCCGCCGTCACTGCATGCTCAATGGCCTGGACAGCATCGGCTTGACGCTGCAGCATGAAGATGCAATCTCTACTTACGAGAATAAACAACCCGCCTTTATGAATTAAAACCACGCGCAGTTCACCTCTCAGCCCGGTCTTTGCGCCGGGCTTTTTTGTTTTCCTCAGTAGAAAAATGAGATCTGGCGCACATATATCGATATTGCTCGGCCTGATATATAGAAATATTTAAAGCCAGGAAAATAAATATTTATCAATTGGGCATTTATTCAATCATTCCCCTCCTTTTATTGTGTCAATTCACAAG
The DNA here is from genome assembly GCF_014103785.1 of Klebsiella sp. RHBSTW-00215. Classification (NCBI taxonomy): domain Bacteria; kingdom Pseudomonadati; phylum Pseudomonadota; class Gammaproteobacteria; order Enterobacterales; family Enterobacteriaceae; genus Klebsiella; species Klebsiella sp. RHBSTW-00215. The sequence continues at coordinate 2,551,350 of NZ_JABXQS010000001.1, read as the reverse complement.
TACAAGTAAAAAATCGCTTGAGATATTTAAGATAAGAATACAAACATGTAACTAAAACGTTAATTTCATAGAAGCACACTATAGCTCTACGCAAAAAAAAGCATTGTTTTTCCATTTGGCGCCTCGTTATCTTTCCCCATAGAGAAATATTAACTTTGGACAGGCCAGGATCGCCGTACGGCGACCATCAGGCATCCAGTGGAGAGAGCATATGAGCCACTACCCCCACCTTTTTTCCCCGTTGACCATTAACGGGATGACCATAAAAAACCGTATCATCATGCCGCCAATGGGGACTAACCTGGCCAGCCTGAACGGTGAAGTCACTCAGGAACAGATTGAATACTATGAGTTACGCGCGCGTGGTGGCACCGGACTCATCACTATCGAAAATATTTGTATCGATTTTCCTTTCGCTTCTAATGGCACAACGCAGCTGCGTATCGATAACGATCAATATATTCCACGACTGTTCAAATTAACCGAAACCCTGCATAAACACGGTGCCTGCGTCGGTATCCAATTAAACCATGCCGGCGCTTCAGCTTATGCTTATCGTCTGAATGGTGAAATGCCGCTTTCCTCTTCCAGCACACCATCGAAAAAGAATGGCAATATTCCGCGCCCGATGACGCGTGATGAAATTTATCACGCCGTGAGTAAATTTGGCGATGCCGCAGAGCGCGTACGCCGGGCAGGTTTTGACTGTGTGGAAATTCACGCTGGTCACTCTTATTTAATTAGCCAGTTTTTATCGCCGCTGTTTAATAAACGCACCGATGAATTTGGCGGCAGTATAGAAAATCGCGCCAGAATATTAACCTTAATTGTTGATAAAGTGCGCGCCTGCGTAGGGCCACGTTTTCCGGTGAGCTTACGTATTAGCGCTGATGATTTCTTAGAAGGCGGAAATACGCTCGAAGATTCGCTGTGCATCCTCGAACTGTGCCAGGACAAAGTCGATATTATCAACGTCTCCGCCGCGCAAAACGACAACCTGAATTTCCAGATTGACCAGATGTCTCTGGAGGATGGCTGGAAGCGTTATCTCTCCCGCGCGGTTCGCGACAAATTCCACAAACCAACGGTTATTGCAGGCAACATTCGTTCACCAAAAGTCGCCGAAGACATTATCGCCAGCGGTGATGCCGACCTGATTGCGATTGGCCGCGGGCTTATCGCCGAGCCAGAATGGGTACAAAAAGTCCAGAGCGGTAACGAGCGCCTGATGCGCAAATGCATCTCCTGCAACATTGGCTGCGCGGATCACCGTATCGCCCGCTCTCGCCCGCTGCGTTGCTCTATCAACCCGGATATTATCCACGGCGACGCTTACAAACAGCAGCGTGTGAACCGCGACACCAACGTGGTGGTCATCGGCGCCGGCACGGCGGGAATGGAAGCGGCTTGTACCGCGGCCGAAGTCGGCTGCCACACCTGGCTGCTTGAGGAAAAACACAGCATCGGCGGGCTGGCCAGCGAGATCTCTCTGTTGCCAGAGAAAAAGCGTATTGCCGATTTCCCGCAGTTTATGAAAAACCGTATCGCCTCGCTGGATAACCTGATGCTACAGGTCGGCAAACGCGCCACTGTTGAATCGGTTTCCGCCCTGCACCCTGATTTAATTGTCAATGCGACCGGTTCGGTTCCCCTGCTGCCACCAATTGAAGGGCTGCGCGAGAACATTGATGTCGAAGGCGGCAGCGTCTTTTCGATTACCAATATGATTCATCATCTGGACCAGTTTGCCGATGCGAAAGGTAAACGCATTGCTGTCGTCGGCGCAGGTGCCGTCGGTCTGGACGTCATCGAATATTTCTCCGCACGCGGTGCCAGCGCAGTACTTATCGAAATGCAGGAGTCAGCGGGCCGCGACCTGGACATCATCACTAAAAATGCCATGTTGACCATGCTTGATGAACATCACGTGGAACAGCACATGCAAACGCAGTTGGTTGCCGTTACTCCAACGCACTTCACAGTTAAAAACGCGGATAGCACCTTTGACATTCCCTTTGATTACGGCTTCGTCTGCCTGGGAATGCGCGCCAATACCACCGGTCTCAATGAGATTGAACAATGGGCCAGAGCCAATAACGTAAAAATAATGAACATCGGCGACAGCCTGATGGCCCGGCGAATCATTGATGGTGTGCGCGAGGGGCGCAACGTGCTGGACACCCTGGAAGACATGGGTGCTCTGGGTAACCGCGAATCTACAAAAATTCCATTTCTAACATATTGAGGATTTTATCATGGCAGAACGTATTACTGGACACACTGAGCTGATTGGCCTGATTGCAACTCCGATTCGCCACAGCATGTCACCGACAATGCATAACGAAGCCTTTGCCAAACTGGGGCTGGACTATGTTTACCTGGCTTTTGAAGTGGGTAATGAGGAGCTGAAAGATGTCGTACAGGGCTTTCGGGCGCTAAAACTGCGCGGCTGCAACGTCTCTATGCCGAACAAAACCGAGATTTGCCAGTATCTGGATAAGCTCTCCCCGGCAGCAGAACTGGTTGGCGCGGTGAATACCGTGGTGAACGACAACGGCGTGTTAACGGGTCACATCACCGATGGCACCGGCTATATGCGCGCGCTGTCTGAAGCAGGCATCGATATCATCGGCAAAAAAATGACCGTATTAGGCGCAGGCGGCGCGGCAACCGCGCTCTGCGTACAGGCCGCGCTGGATGGCGTCAAAGAGATCTCCATCTTCAACCGTAAAGATAAATTCTTCGCCAACGCAGAACAAACCGTCGCCAAGATCCGTAATAACACCAACTGTGCGATCCATCTGTTCGACCTGGACGATCATGACAAACTGCGCGCCGAGATCGACAGCAGCGTCATTCTTACTAACGCGACCGGCGTTGGCATGAAACCGTTTGAAGGCCAGATGCTGCTGCCTGACGACAGCTTCCTGCGTCCGGACCTGATCGTTTCTGACGTGGTTTATAACCCACGCAAAACGTATCTGCTGGAAGTGGCTGAGAAAAAAGGCTGCCGCACCATCAACGGTCTGGGCATGATGCTCTGGCAAGGTGCGCGCGCTTTTGAAATCTGGACGGGCAAAGAAATGCCGGTTGAACACGTCAAAAGTATCCTTTTTTAAGGATGGGGCGCGATGAAAAATAAATATGTCCCAACGGCAGCGGGGCTATACCTTAACTATCTGATCCATGGCATGGGGGTATTATTAATTACCCTCAATATGGCGAATTTACAGACGCAATGGGGAACCGACGCTGCCGGCGTCTCCATCGTCATATCGTCGCTAGGTATTGGTAAACTCGCCACGATCGTGACAGGATTCCTGTCCGATCGCTTTGGACGCAAACCCTTTATCTATCTCGGGATCGCCAGCTATCTGGTGTTTTTCCTCGGTATTTTACTGACGAAAAACATTTATATGGCCTACTTCTTCGGCATTATGGCCGGCCTGGCAAACAGCTTCCTCGATTCCGGAACCTATCCGGCGTTGATGGAGTCTTTCCCTAACTCCGCCAGCCGCGCGAACGTGCTGATTAAAGCCTTCGTCTCTGCCGGACAGTTCCTGCTGCCGTTCATTATCGGCGCGCTGATATGGGCGAATATGTGGTATGGCTGGTCGTTTATCATCGCCGCAGCATTGATGGTTCTGAGCGCCATCTACCTGATAAAAATGCCTTTCCCGGATCATCGGGCGAAAAAGGAAACTGTCGAAAAGTCGCAGGCTGTTACAGCCGCTCCGCAAGCTAATTCCGGCAAGCTGGATATGGTGATATTTACCCTGTACGGCTATATCGGGATGGCGACTTTCTATCTGGTTAGCCAATGGTTAGCGCAGTACGGCGAGTTCGTTGCAGGAATCCCGCATGAGTCAGCCATTAAACTGCTGAGCGTCTACACTGCGGGTTCTCTGACTTGCGTATTTGTCACTGCGGCCTTCGTCAAAGAGGTGTTCAGTTCAGCCGTCGCCATGATCATCTATACCTTCCTGTCGATGATTTCACTGCTGATCGTCTGCCTGTTCCCGACGCCAATGGTGGTTACCGGGTTTGCCTTTATCATCGGCTTTGCCGCCGCTGGCGGTGTTCTGCAGATAGGCGCAACCATTATGGCGATGAGCTTTCCTAACGGAAAAGGCAAAGCCACCGGGATCTTTTATACCGCCGGGAGTCTGGCAAGCTTTACGATTCCACTCATCACGGCAAAACTGTCGAAGATTGGTATCGCCAGCATTATGTGGTTTGATCTCCTGATCGCTATCGTCGGCTTTGTGATCGCTCTGTACATCGGTTATCGTCAGTTTCAGGCTCGCGCCGCTGCAAAAACATCTCATGTTGCAGCAACCGCCTGATGGTCAATGACAAAAAGAATAATGGATACCAACATGACTAAAGCAGTAACAGTAAAAAACATCACCTTCCAGGAAGGGGAAACCCTGATTTGCGTTCCGCTGATTGGTAAAACCATTGACGAACTGCAAGTCAATGCTCGCGCCCTGGCTACCGCCGGAGCCGACATTATCGAATGGCGTGTTGATCACTTCACGCAGGTTAGAGAAATTGAGCAGGTACTGTTGGCGCTGGGCGAAATTCGTCAATTGCTGAAAGACATTCCGCTGCTGTTCACCTTCCGCAGTAAAAAAGAGGGCGGCGAAACGGAAATTAGCGATGAAGCTTATTTTGAACTGAATCGCCAGGCGGCGGTTAGCGGACTCGCTGACGTCATTGATGTCGAGCTATTCAATGATGAAGCACAGATTCGTTCACTGGTGAACGATGCCCATGCGGCTGGCGTAAAAGTCATCATGAGTAATCATGATTTCCATAAAACTCCAGCTCAGGAAGATATTATCTACCGCCTGCGTCGTATGCAGGACCTGGGTGCCGATTTACCGAAAATCGCCGTCATGCCGCAGTCGCCGCAGGATGTGTTAACCCTGCTGTCTGCAACCCTGACGATGAAAGAAAAGTATGCAACCCGCCCATTAATTACCATGTCGATGGGTAAATCCGGCGGGGTTAGCCGGGTAACGGGTCGTTTGTTCGGTTCCGCAATGACCTTCGGTACCGTAGGTCAGGCGTCAGCACCGGGACAAATCGCCATTACTCAGCTGCGTGAACTGATGGATATTCTTTCCTGATAAAACGGTGCCCGGAGGTTTCCTCCGGGCATCTATACCCGTCGTCTTTCAAGTTGCTTCTTTGTTGGCTACGTTCGTTCACCCCAGTCACTTACTTGAGTAAGCTCCCGGGGATTCTCTCTCTTGCCGCCTCAAAGCAACTCGAAATCCATTGGGTATATACTCCAGAGACTTAGATCATTTTTTGGCTGTCATTAATAATGACATTCTTAAACGACTGAATTGCAGGGGAAAGTACCCGCTCTTTCATCGTTGCCAGATAGATATAGCGTGGAGGAATCGCATTTTTGATCGTCAGGATATGCACGTTGTAGTACGAGAGTGCGGAAATTCGCGGCATAATCGCAATACCATAATCAATACTTACCAGCCCCGCCATCGCCGTATCCTCGTCAACGTAGCAAGCAATGTCCGGCACTAATTTTTGCTGCATAAATACGTTATCGATAAAAGGCCGCAGACCGCTATTTTCTGAAAAATAGACATAGGGATAATGAATCGTCTCAACCAGATCGACTTCATCATCATATAGCCTGGCAAGAGGATGATCTTTCGCTGTCACTACAACCAGTTCTTGCTGAATAATTGGAATAAAATCAATATCTGGTTCATCAGCAATATAAGAGCAAATGGCTAAATCAGTCTTTCCGGCCTTTAGTTCCTGTAGCAACGTTAGCGACGTGCCCTGAGTAAAAGAAAACGTCACATTGTGACAAGATGGTGAAAGTGAGTATTTATTAATTAACTGCGGAACAACAAACTCACCCATTGTATAAATAAAAGCAATACGAATATTCTCTTTGTTTTCCGCACTATTTTTTTGCAGCGTCATGCGACCATTTTCCAGAGAAGCCAGCGCATCTTCCACGTAGGGCAGAAAGCGTTTACCATTCTGTGTGATCTTGACATTTCGCCCTTTTCTGGCAAATAGCGCCACTCCCAGTTCTTTCTCCAGCTCAGATATGGCATGGCTTAAGGAGGGCTGGGTGATGAAAAGACTAGAGGCCGCCTCGGTGTAATGCTCGGTTTCTGCCAGTCGCTTAAAATAATAAAGTTGCTTTAGGTTCATTATTTTTGCTCGTATAATATAAGAATAAAACTAATGCACCTAATATACCATACAAGCCATCTATGATGAGTCGCAAAGGGCAAATATCGGCGTCGCATCAAATATTGTTTTGTTATTTTATTCATCACGTAACAAAGGATTGCAATATCATAGACTAAATCAATGGTTCAGTAGAATATTTTTGCATGTGTCAATATATGCAAAAATATTTTAAACTTTAAAGGAACTCTCAATGAGGACAATCAATGTTCAGGAAAGGCCTATTTCGCCACCGGCCACGCAGAAGCGAACCAAAACGCGAATTGTAATTTTAATGTTACTCTCTATCGGTACGATGATAAATTATCTTGATCGTACTATCCTTGGTATTGTTGCTCCTAAGTTAACAAGCGAAATACATATCGATCCGGCAATGATGGGCATCGTCTTTTCTGCTTTTGCCTGGACCTATGCGCTGGCACAAATCCCTGGCGGCATGTTTTTAGATCGCTTTGGTAACAAGTTAACCTACGCGCTTTCAATTTTTTTCTGGTCAACCTTCACTCTATTACAAAGCTTTTCAGTCGGGTTAAAATCCTTATTGCTATTGCGTTTAGGTCTGGGAATCAGTGAAGCACCCTGTTTCCCGGTCAACAGTCGGGTCGTGAGCAAATGGTTTCCCCAACATGAACGCGCACGTGCAACGGCAACTTACACCGTCGGAGAATATATTGGCCTGGCGGCATTTTCTCCTTTACTCTTTATTATTCTTGAACATCACGGCTGGAGAACGTTATTTTTTATCACTGGTGGATTAGGTATTGCCTTCACTTTTGTATGGTGGAAGTTTTATCACGAACCGCATGAATCCAAAACCGCAAATAAAGCCGAACTGGAATACATCGGTTTAGAAAATACCGAGAAAGCGAATGAAAATGTCCCTTTCAACTGGCCCGATGCAAAACGTTTACTGTGCTGCAGGCAAATCATTGGCGCCAGCCTTGGGCAGTTTGCAGGTAATACTACGCTGGTTTTCTTCCTGACCTGGTTCCCCACCTATCTGGCCAATGAGCGCCATTTGCCATGGCTTCACGTTGGTTTCTTCGCCTCCTGGCCGTTTATGGCAGCGGCTGTTGGCATCCTTTTCGGTGGCTGGGTCTCCGACAAAATATTAAGAAAAACCAAGTCTGTAAATATTAGTCGAAAACTACCCATTATTTCAGGGCTGTTGCTTTCCAGCTGTATCATCGCGGCTAACTGGGTGGAGAGTAACACTGCCGTCATTATTATTATGTCGATAGCCTTCTTTGGTCAGGGGATGGTTGGACTAGGCTGGACGCTAATTTCAGATATTGCCCCTAAAAATATGGCTGGGCTTACCGGTGGGATCTTCAACTTCTGCGCAAATATGGCATCGATCATTACCCCATTGATTATTGGCGTCATTATATCGATGACCGGTAATTTCTTCTACGCACTCATTTATATTGGTCTGACGGCATTTATTGGCGTTATCGCCTATATTTTTATTATCGGCGATATCAAACGGATTGTATTGAAATAGCAAGTTGCGTGAAACTACCCCGGCCATATCACCTGCCGGGGTAGCTAAATAATTAGATATCCTTAACTTTACAGGTCATAAACAGCGTCACCAGCGAAATAGCGGCAATGGTCCAGTAAACGCTGGCGTGTCCATAGCTCTGCGATACCGCCCCCTGAATGACCCCAGCCAGAATCACCCCAGTGGAGATACTGTTGGTGAACAGCGTCGTTGCCGCCCCTGCCCTTCCGGGCATCAGGTCCTGAAACCACAGCATACCAATCCCGGCAACGATGCCAATAAACACGGCGTTAAACAACTGTAGTGCCAGCAACGCCACCCGGTCGTGAAACAGAATAAGGCCGACATAAAACAACACGCCTGCCGCAACCGCCGCAACCATCATGTTGCGTTTACCCCAGCGTTTAACGTAATAGCCCGCCAAAATCATTGCCGGAATTTCCAGTCCGGCGGCGGTCCCCATCAAAATCCCCGCCAGACTATCCGGCAGACCCAGATCGCTGCTGATCCACAATGGCATATCAATGATATACATCGTGTTGCAGGTCCACATCAGGGTAGAGGCGATAAACAGCATACGCACGTTTTTATCGTGCCACCCCCCAGCCTGCTGTAGCACTTCCGCACCTTCCGAAGGCTGCTCAACGCGGGCAACCGACGGCAGCTTGAAGGCAATCAGCGCCAGGCTGATGACAAAAATGCCCGCCGCTATCGTAAACATGGTTGTAAAGCCGTAATTCAGCGCCAACATAAAAGCCAGCGGTGGGCCAATCACCCACGCCAGCGAGAGCTGAGCACGCATTATCGAACTGAACATCACCACTTCGCGCGCCGAACTATCGGCATATTCCCGCGCCAGCGCAAAAAGCTGCGGCATCGCGGCATTCGCCACCGAAGCCAGCATCACCCCGCAGGTAATCAGCGTCAGATAATGGCGATTAAATGCAAACAGCAGCGCATTGCCTACCGCCATCAGGCAGCAGAACATAATCAAGCGCCGACGATCGCCCCGGCTATCGGAGCGCTTGGCCAGCGCCAGGCTGACAAGAATCCCGGCAATCGCGTTAACCGTATAGAAAAGCCCCACCCAGAAAGGCTGTGCACCCACTTCGCGGCTAAGAAATAAACTGAGCGTTGGCGCCTGTAGCGCACCAGCGATTCCCATCATGAAAGCGACCAGCATAAAAGCGGCGTAAACGCCGTTAAGACGTCGCCCCATCGTCATTAACCACAGCATGTCATGTCCTTAAACCACGCGAAGAAAACGAAAAAAGCCAGCAGAGGTTTTCTGCTGGCGGGTGATTCTATACTCTATGGATTTCGAGTTGCGGGCAGGCGGCCAGAACGTAAGTCCCTGGGAACATAGATAACTATGTGACCTGGGCGAGCGGGCGCAGCCAACGCACCTGCAGCTTGAAAGACGACGAGTATAACACCAATACTCAGTCACACATGATGTCTGCAAGTCAATGATCAGAGGTCTGCGACGTAACTCCCCACTGCATCAGTTCGCCAAGAATTTCCTGCTGTCTTCCTGCCATCAGGCGGGCCAGCCAGGACGCATCCTGCGTCGCAGAAAAGTAGCGTAGGTAGAACTGTTTTGTGGTTGACCTCATCATATTCACCTCCTCACTTCATCGAGGTTGATTATTGACTTAATATAGGAAGTAATAAATTGCTGAGTTTTTATCAGGAGTTCCCCTTTTATGTCTTCCGGTCGTTTACAACAGCAGTTCATCCGCTTATGGCAGTGCTGCGACGGCAAGTCGCAGGAGACAACGCTTAATGAGCTGGCAGATATGTTGAGCTGCTCGCGTCGTCATATGCGTACCTTACTGAATATGATGGAAGAGCGCGGCTGGCTGACCTGGGAGGCGGAGGTCGGGCGCGGTAAGCGCTCCCGGCTGGCTTTCCTCTATACCGGTCTCGCCTTGCAACAGCAGCGAGCGGAAGACCTGCTTGAGCAGGACAGAATCGATCAACTGGTGCAATTGGTTGGCGATAAAGCCGCCGTCCGGCAAATGCTGGTTTCCCATCTCGGCCGCAGCTTCCGTCAGGGGCGGCACATCCTGCGCGTACTTTACTACCGCCCGATGAAAAATCTGCTGCCCGGTAGCGCACTGCGCCGCTCGGAAACGCACATCGCCCGGCAGATTTTTAGCGCCCTGACGCGAGTAAATGAGGAAAATGGGGAACTGGAAGCGGATATAGCTCACCATTGGCAGCAAATGACCCCAACCCACTGGCGTTTTTTTCTGCGTCCTGGCATTCATTTTCATCATGGACGTGAACTGGAAATGGAAGATGTCATCACCTCCTTACAGCGTAGCAACGCGCTGCCGCTGTTCTCTCATATCGAGCGCATCGACTCCCCTACCGCATGGACGCTGGATATTCATCTCAGTCACCCCGATCGTTGGCTACCGTGGCTGCTTAGCCAGGTTCCCGCGATGATCCTGCCACACGACTGGCAGTCAATGGACAACTTCTCCAGCATCCCCATAGGTACCGGCCCTTATGCGGTCGCCCGCAATAACCAAAACCAGTTGAAGATCCATGCCTTCGATGACTATTTCGGCTATCGGGCCTTAATCGATGAAGTTAACGTCTGGGTGCTGCCGGAAATCAGCGAAGAACCCAATGGAGGATTAACGCTCCAGGGCACCACGGAGAGTGAAAAAGCGGTGGAAAGCCGTCTGGAAGAGGGTTGCTACTATCTGCTGTTCGACGCCCGCAGCCCGCTCGGCAGCAACACCGCGGTTCGCCAGTGGTTAAGCTACCTGTTCCAGCCCGCCAGCCTGCTCTATCACGCTGGTGAACATTATCAGGGCAACTGGTTCCCGGCCTACGGCCTGCTACCCCGCTGGCACCATGCGCGCAGCCACGCTTGCGAAAAACCGCCGGGACTGGAGACGGTCAAGCTGACCTATTACCAGGACCACGTCGAGCATCGCTTGATAGGTGGGATTATGGCGACGCTGCTGGCCGAGCATCAGGTCAAACTGGAAATTCAGGAGCTGGAGTACGCAGAGTGGCATCGCGGCGAAGTGGTCAGCGACGTGTGGCTCAATAGCGCCAACTTCACGTTACCGATCGATTTTTCCCTGTTTGCCTGGCTGTATGAAGTCCCGCTGATTCGCCACTGTATTCCCATTGATTGGGAGCAGGACGCCAGCCGTTGGCGCGCAGGAGAGCTTAATCCGGCCACCTGGAGCCAGCAGCTGTTGGCCAACCAAACCATTGTGCCGCTCATACACCATTGGCTGATGATCCAGGGGCAGCGCAGCATGCGCGGCGTGCGCATGAATACCCTCGGCTGGTTCGACTTTAAGTCCGCGTGGTTTGCGCCACCGGAGCCGTAAGGCTTTCCGTCAGCAGGCAAAATCATTACACTAACTGCCGTTCTCAACGGGGTGCTATTAAACATACGCAATATCATTCGAGTTGCATCAAAGTGCGGTTAGCACAGAAGCGACCTGAAAGAAAAAGCGTATGGGCTGAGAAAATACCCGTCGAACCTGATCCGGATAACGCCGGCGAAGGGATTTGAGGCCCACTCAAAATCCTTTGCCACCCCTTTTTTCTGAGGTGCAAAGTGTTGAAAAAATTACTCCCGCTACTGGCGCTGGTCGCTGCGCCCGTTTTCGCCAAACCACTCCTGACCGTTTATACCTACGACTCTTTCTCCGCCGACTGGGGACCAGGTCCGGCGATTAAAAAAGCTTTTGAAGCCGACTGCAACTGCGAGCTGAAGTTTGTGGCGCTGGAAGATGGCGTCTCGCTGCTCAACCGCCTGCGCATGGAAGGTAAAAACAGCAAAGCCGATGTCGTGCTTGGGCTGGATAACAACCTGCTAGAAGCTGCTTCCCAGAGCAAACTGTTCGCCAAAAGCGGCGTACCAGCCACCGCGCTCAGCGTGCCTGGCGGCTGGGACAACGATACCTTTGTCCCCTTTGATTACGGCTACTTCGCCTTTGTTTACGATAAAAATAAGCTTAAAAATCCGCCGAAAAGCCTGAAAGAACTGGTTGAGAGCGACCAGAAATGGCGGGTGATTTATGAAGATCCGCGCACCAGTACGCCGGGCCTTGGCCTGCTGCTGTGGATGCAAAAAGTCTACGGCGATAAAGCCCCGGAAGCCTGGCAGAAGCTGGCGGCGAAAACCGTTACCGTCACCAAAGGCTGGAGCGAAGCCTACGGCCTGTTTCTGAAAGGTGAAAGCGATCTGGTACTGAGCTACACCACCTCCCCGGCCTATCACATTATCGAAGAGAAGAAAGATAACTATGCCGCGGCGAACTTCGCTGAGGGCCACTATCTACAGGTCGAGGTTGCCGCCCGCACCGCAGCCAGCAAGCAGCCGGAACTGGCGGAAAAATTCCTCAAATTTATGGTATCTCCTGGCTTCCAGAACGCTATCCCGACCGGCAACTGGATGTATCCGGTCACTCAGGTTGCGCTCCCGGCAGGCTTTGACACGCTGATGAAACCGCAAACTACCCTCGAGTTTACCCCGCAGCAGGTGGCGACAGACCGCCAGAACTGGATAAGCGCATGGCAACGCGCCGTCAGCCGCTAACTTTCGGCTGGCTTCTGCCGGGCCTGACGGCGGCCACTTTGTTGGTCGCCGTCGCGCTGGCCGCTTTTCTGTCGCTCTGGAACAGCGCACCGGATGCAGCCTGGCGTACGATCGTCAGCGATAGCTATCTCTGGCACGTGGTACGTTTCTCCTTCTGGCAGGCGTTTCTTTCGGCCCTGCTTTCGGTAATTCCGGCGATTTTCCTCGCCCGCGCCCTCTATCGTCGACGCTTTCCCGGACGCACGCTGCTACTGCGTCTGTGCGCAATGACCTTAATCCTACCGGTGCTGGTCGCGGTGTTTGGTATTCTTAGCGTCTATGGCCGCCAGGGCTGGCTCGCCGAATTATTTAACGCTTTCGGCTGGCAGTGGGAGTTCTCGCCCTACGGGCTACAGGGGATCCTGCTGGCGCACGTGTTCTTTAATATGCCGATGGCCACGCGCCTGTTACTTCAGACGCTGGAGAATATCCCCGGCGAGCAGCGGCAAATCGCCGCCCAGCTAGGGATGCGCGGTTACGTCTTCTTCAGGCTGGTTGAATGGCCGTGGCTGCGTCGGCAAATTCCACCTGTCGCCGCGCTTATTTTTATGCTCTGCTTTGCCAGCTTTGCGACCGTGCTATCGCTGGGCGGCGGCCCGCGAGCCACCACCATCGAACTGGCGATTTACCAGGCGCTTAATTTTGACTACGACCCGGCGCGCGCCGCAATGCTGGCGCTTATCCAGATGATCTGCTGTCTCGGGCTGGTATTGCTCAGCCAGCGCCTGAGCAAAGCCCTTGCCATCGGGGCCAGCAACATCCACGGCTGGCGCGATCCCGACGACCGACTACACAGTCGCTTAAGCGATTTTGCGTTGATCACCGCAGCGCTCATGCTTCTGCTGCCTCCGCTGCTGGCGGTAGTATTCGACGGTCTGAACAGCAATCTGTTTAGCGTGCTGCGCCAGCCCGCGCTATGGCAGGCGCTATGGACTTCACTGCGCATCGCCCTTGCTGCTGGCGTCTTAAGCGTCATTCTGACCATGATGTTGCTGTGGAGCAGCCGCGAGCTTCGCGCCCGCAGTTACCCGCTGGCCGGACAGGCGCTTGAACTCAGCGGGATGTTAATCCTCGCGATGCCCGGCATCGTACTGGCGACCGGTTTCTTCCTGCTGCTCAATAACAGCGTGGGCCTGCCTGAATCCGCCGATGGCATCGTGATTTTCACCAATGCGCTAATGGCGATTCCCTATGCGCTTAAGGTGCTGGAAAACCCTATGCGCGACATCGCTACCCGCTATGGCACGCTGTGCCAGTCGTTGGGGATGCACGGTTTTACCCGCTTGCGGGTGGTTGAGCTTCGCGCTTTAAAACGTCCGCTGGCCCAGGCTCTGGCCTTTGCCTGCGTGCTGTCGATTGGCGATTTTGGCGTGGTGGCGCTGTTTGGCAACGAAAACTTCCGCACCCTGCCGTTCTACCTGTATCAGCAAATTGGCTCTTACCGTAGCCAGGACGGCGCCGTTACCGCCCTGCTGCTCCTGCTGCTGTGCTTTGTACTCTTTAGCGTGATTGAAAAACTTCCGGGGCGTGATGCTAAAACTGAATGATGTGACCTGGCTTTACCAGCATCTGCCGATGCGCTTTACGCTCGGCGTTGAACGCGGCGAGCGCATTGCGGTTCTTGGTCCCAGCGGCGCGGGGAAAAGCACGCTGCTAAACCTGATTGCCGGTTTTTTACCGCCCGCCAGCGGCAGTATCTCCATCGACGGTCAGTCCCATACCCATACGCCGCCCGCGCGCCGTCCGGTATCGATGCTGTTTCAGGAAAATAACCTCTTTAACCATCTGACCATACGCCACAATATTGCGCTCGGGATGAATCCGGGGCTTAAGTTAAATGCCGAACAGACAGACCGTTTGCAGGCTATTGCCGGGCAGATGGGCATCGATTCGCTGTTGGGACGCCTACCGGGCGAGCTGTCCGGCGGCCAACGGCAGCGTGCGGCGCTAGCGCGTTGTCTGGTGCGCAAGCAGCCGGTACTGTTGCTGGATGAACCCTTTTCGGCGCTCGATCCCGCTCTGCGCCAGGAGATGCTGGCGCTGGTCGCCGACGTTTGTCAGCAGCAGCAGTTGACGCTATTGATGGTGTCGCACAGCGTGGAAGATGCGGCGCGCATTGCGCCGCGTTCAATCGTGGTCGCTGAGGGGAGAATCGCCTGGGATGGCACAACTGCCGAACTGCTCAGCGGCAACAGCAGCGCCTCGTCGCTATTGGGGATTAGCGCAAAATAACCTTATGCAGGATCTCAAGATAGACCGGCATCAGCGGATGGCGGAAGGCAAAAGTCAGCGCCACTCCGGCGGCAGTCAGCATCAGCGGCGCCAGCCACATCAGGCGCGAGCGCGGCAGGAAGCGGGTTAAGCGATCGCCCGAACTTTTGGCGCTGCGCCACAGTCGCCAGCACAACCACGCAGCCAGCCACGCCAACAGCGCCGCTCCCAGCAGCAGCCACTTAAAGCTGGCGCTATGCTCATCGGCCGGAATATCAATCGCCGCTCCGGCCAGAATTCCTGGTAAAAAGTAGAGCGGCGGCCACAGCAGGCAGCCAATAATATTAGGCGGAATAAATTTCGCGACCGGCAGGTCAAGCATTCCGGCAACCATCGGCACCAGCGGGCGCGTCGGTCCAACGAATCGGCCAATCAAAATAGTGAACATACTGTGCTGATGCAGCGCATGTTCGGTTTTATCGAGCAGCGCTTTGTTTTTCTTCAAAAAAGACCAACGGTGCAGCGGCTTCTTAAAGCGCCAGCCAAGCCAGAACGAAATCCAGTCACCGAGCAAGCAACCAATAATCCCCGCCAGCCACGCCTGCCAGAAGTTAACTTCACCGCTGCCGATCAGCGCCCCCAATCCGGCCATCATTACCGTTCCCGGTAAGATAAGCCCCACCAGCGCCAGCGACTCCAGGAAGGCAACCAGCAGAACGGCTATCAGGGAATAGACCGTGGATTGAGTAATAAAGTGTTCCAGCAATGCTTGCATAATGTACCCGGTTTAAAAACGAAGCACGGATTCTCCGGAGCCGCCAATACTTCGTCAAGCCATCAATTGTTTGTATAGTTTACTGGCAGTGTTAATAATCCGGGTGATCATTTCACTTTCTTTACTTTTTATTCACATCCCGCACGGAACTCACTCGGGCTGGCGCCGGTGCATTTCTTAAATACCCGGGAAAAGTACAGTTGGTCCTCAAAGCCCACGTTGCGACCTACGGTGGCGATTGGCATCCTCGTGGTGCTGAGCAGTAGCTTGGCCTGGCTAATTCGCTGATCTTCCCGCCATCCGAGTACGCTGATGCCCAGTTGCTGGCGGAACAGATGCGATAAGCGCGACGGAGACAGGCACACATGTTGGGCGACGCTGGCAATATCAAAATGGCTGTCCGCCAGATGATCGCTGATGTACTGACAGGCATCGCGCACCCGGTTATCCAGCGGCGGGTGCAGCGACTCGTTGATCGCCTCCATGCGCCTTAGCAGCAGTTGCTCCATCAGGTTTATCGCCAGCAGCTCGGAATAACGCCCAGCCCCCTGCCCGGCATCAACAATTTGACCAAACAGTTCGCAAAAACGCGTCTGCCACTGCTCATCGGGGCGAAAAAAACCGGTCTGGGCAAAAATCGTCGGCCAGTTCAGCCATTCATGCCAGTAGGCGCGCGGCCGGAAGTAAACCCATTGGTGATACCACTCCCGGGCATCAGGGTGGCGCCCATAATGGTGAATCTCCCCCGGTGGGAACAGCAGCATATCGCCGGGTCGGCAGATAAATTGCTCTCCGTGGTTGTTGATTACCCCTTCGCCGCGGATCGTCAGGTTCAGAATATACCCCTTCATACCCAGCGGGCGGTCAATGAAGAAATCCAGATAGCCTTCTGCGTCAATTGGCGTCAGGCCCGTCACCAGATGGGCATTAAAGGAGTAACCCGGCAATAAAGGATCGTTTTGCGTTTCGGCCATAAAATCAGCTCTCCCGGAGACATTTTGGACACCAATTGTCCATACCTTGTATTTTATCGTCTGGCTGACAGCCCGTACTGCGACGTGGATTAGAAATCGAATTAAAACCCGCCTTCTCTCGGCAAAAACTGAGCACAGCGCACAATTCATACGCATTCAGCACATAACTGAAGTGTCTATAAATACGGCAGAAAAGTCCACATTGAATATTTGCACGGCGTCACACTTTGCGACCTCACAGCAATATAGTCCATAAGATTAGCGAATACAGCCTGACGGTTTTCGGCACGAATATCTACTGTTTCACCATGAATGTTTTTTAGCATGGAGTAACAGAATGGCAATTGCGATTGGCCTCGATTTTGGCAGTGATTCAGTACGCGCCCTGGCAGTGGAATGCGCGACCGGCGAAGAGCTCGCCGCAAGCGTCGAATGGTATCCGCGCTGGCAGGAGGGGCTGTTCTGCGATGGCCCGAACAATCGGTTCCGCCATCATCCACGTGATTACATTGAATCAATGGAAGCCGCGCTGAAAAGCGTCCTCGCGTCATTGAGCGCCGAACAACGCGCCGCCGTCGTGGGTATCGGCGTCGACAGCACTGGCTCAACGCCCGCGCCGATTGATGCCGACGGCAACGTCCTGGCGTTACGCGAAGAGTTCGCCAACAACCCGAATGCCATGTTCGTACTGTGGAAAGACCACACGTCGGTGGAAGAGGCGGAGGCCATCACCCGTCTGTGCCACCAGCCAGGCAAAGAGGACTACTCTCGCTATATCGGCGGCATCTACTCCAGCGAGTGGTTCTGGGCCAAGATCCTCCATGTCACCCGCGAGGATAGCGCCGTTGCCGAGGCCGCCACTTCGTGGATTGAGCTGTGCGACTGGGTCCCAGCCCTGCTTTCCGGCACCACCCGCCCGCAGGATATTCGTCGTGGCCGCTGCAGCGCCGGGCACAAATCACTGTGGCACGATAGCTGGGGTGGCCTGCCGCCGGCCAGCTTCTTCGATGAACTCGACCCCATTCTTAACCAGAACCTGACCTGGCCGATGTTCAGCGAAACCTGGACCGCCGATTTACCTGTCGGCACGCTGACCGCCGAATGGGCGCAGCGCCTGGGTCTGACGCAAACCGTCACCATCTCCGGCGGCGCTTTCGACTGTCATATGGGCGCAGTCGGTGCTGGTGCCCAACCTAACGCACTGGTCAAAGTTATCGGTACCTCAACCTGCGACATCCTGATTGCCGACAAACAAAGCGTTGGCGAACGTACGGTGAAAGGGATCTGCGGTCAGGTAGACGGTAGCGTGGTGCCCGACTTTATCGGTATGGAAGCCGGGCAATCCGCCTTTGGCGACATCTATGCCTGGTTTGGCCGCATTCTTGGCTGGCCGCTGGAGCAGTTGGCGCTCGCGCATCCGGAGCTGAAAGAGCAGATCAAAGTTAGCCAAAAACAGCTGCTACCTGCGCTGACCGAAGCCTGGGCGAAAAATCCGTCCCTCGAACATCTGCCGGTGGTGCTGGACTGGTTTAACGGTCGCCGCACGCCGAACGCAAACCAGCGTTTGAAAGGGGTGATTACCGACCTGAACCTCGCCACCGACGCTCCGGCGCTGTTCGGCGGGCTGATTGCCGCTACCGCTTTCGGCGCACGCGCCATTATGGAGTGCTTCACCGAACAGGGTATCCCGGTCAATAACGTGATGGCGCTCGGCGGCATTGCGCGGAAAAACCAGGTGATCATGCAGGCCTGCTGCGATGTATTGAATCGCCCGCTGCAAATCGTCGCCTCCGATCAGTGCTGCGCCCTGGGCGCCGCCATCTTCGCCGCCGTCGCCGCTGGCGTGTACCGCGATATTCCGACCGCGCAGGAGAACATGGCCAGCCAGGTGGAAAGTACCTTGCAGCCGCGCCCTGAGCAGGCACAACGTTTCGAACAACTCTATCAGCGCTACCAACAATGGTCGGTCAGCGCAGAACAACTCTATCTCCCTTCGACTGCAAAGGCGGAAACAGCCCCGCAATCCCAGGCAGCTCTCACCCATTAAGGACATGAAAATGACAATTTTTAATAACTATGAAGTGTGGTTCGTTATTGGTAGCCAGCATCTGTATGGCCCAGAAACGCTGCGTCAAGTCACGAAGCATGCCGAACATGTGGTGAATAGCCTCAATGCGGAAGCCAAACTGCCGTGCAAACTGGTGCTTAAACCGTTAGGCACCACCCCGGATGAAATCACCCATATTTGCCGCGACGCGAACTACGATGATAAGTGCGCCGGAATGGTGGTGTGGCTGCATACCTTCTCGCCTGCCAAAATGTGGATTAACGGCCTGACTATCCTCAATAAACCGCTGATGCAGTTCCATACCCAGTACAACGCGGCTCTGCCGTGGGACAGCATCGATATGGACTTTATGAACCTGAACCAGACCGCACACGGCGGCCGCGAGTTCGGTTTCATCGGCGCGCGTATGCGTCAGCAGCACAGCGTGGTGACTGGCCACTGGCAGGATCAGGAAGCTCATCAGCGCATCGGCTCATGGATGCGCCAGGCGGTATCAAAACAGGATACTCGCCATCTGAAAGTGTGCCGTTTCGGCGACAACATGCGTGAAGTGGCGGTCACTGACGGTGATAAAGTTGCCGCGCAAATCAAGTTCGGCTTCACGGTTAACACCTGGGCGGTGGGCGATCTGGTGCAGGTGGTCAACGCGGTCACTGAGGGTGAAATCAGCGCGCTGATCGATGAGTACGAAAGTACCTACCGACTGACGCCTGCGGCGCAAATCCACGGCGATAAGCGTCAGAACGTGATTGATGCCGCACGCATCGAACTGGGGATGAAGCGCTTCCTCGAACAAGGTGGGTTCCATGCGTTCACCACCACTTTTGAAGATTTACACGGCCTGAAACAACTTCCGGGTTTGGCCGTACAACGTCTGATGCAGCAGGGCTACGGCTTTGCGGGCGAGGGCGACTGGAAAACCGCCGCTCTGCTTCGCATCATGAAGGTGATGGCAACTGGTCTGCAGGGCGGCACCTCTTTTATGGAGGATTACACCTACCACTTCGAGAAAGGCAACGATCTGGCACTGGGCTCGCACATGCTGGAAGTCTGCCCGACCATCGCTACCGCCGAGAAACCAATTCTCGATGTGCAGCCGCTGGGCATCGGCGGTAAAGCCGATCCAGCGCGTATCATTTTCAATACCCAGACCGGCCCGGCGATCGTCGCCAGCATGATCGATCTCGGCGATCGCTATCGTCTGTTGGTTAACACCATTGAAACGGTGAAAACCCCGCACGATCTGCCGAAGCTGCCGGTGGCTAACGCCCTGTGGAAAGCCCATCCGGACCTGCGCACCGCGTCTGAAGCCTGGATTATCGCAGGCGGCGCGCACCACACCGTCTTCAGCCACGCGCTGACCCTGGACGATATGCGCCAGTTCGCCGAACTGCAGGATATCGAGCTGACCGTCATTGATAACGAGACCCGCCTGCCGTCGTTCAAAGATGCGCTGCGCTGGAACGAAGTTTATTACGGTTCAAAACGTTAAGAGGCCGTTCCCCTCACCCTAACCCTCTCCCCTGCGGGGAGAGGGGACCGATCGAGCGCAATGCCGCCTTTCTCCCTCTCCCTTCGGCTGAGGAGGAAAGTTCAAGCGCGGCCCGCCGTTCACCCTCTCCCTTTGGGAGAGGGCCGGGGTGAGGGAAACCTGACTCGCCTGCTATTTGGAGTACATTATGTTAGAAGATCTCAAACGCCAGGTACTGGAAGCCAACCTGGCCCTGCCAAAGCACAATCTTGTCACCCTTACCTGGGGCAACGTCAGCGCCGTCGACCGTGAACAGGGCGTACTGGTGATTAAACCTTCCGGCGTCGACTACAGCGTGATGACAGCCGAAGACATGGTCGTGGTCAGCCTTGAGACTGGCGAAGTGGTTGAAGGCAAGAAAAAACCCTCTTCAGATACGCCAACTCACCGCCTGCTGTATCAGGCATTTCCAACGCTGGGCGGCATCGTCCACACCCATTCGCGCCACGCCACCATCTGGGCGCAGGCCGGGCAGTCGATTCCCGCTACCGGTACCACCCACGCCGACTATTTCTACGGCGCGGTTCCCTGCACCCGCCTGATGACCGACGACGAAATCAATGGTGAATACGAGTGGGAAACTGGCGAGGTGATTGTCGAAACCTTCCGTGAAAAAGGCATCGATCCGGCGCAAATGCCCGGTGTACTGGTGCACTCCCACGGCCCGTTTGCCTGGGGGAAAAACGCCGAAGACGCTGTGCATAACGCTATTGTGCTCGAAGAGATCGCCTATATGGGCATCTTCTGCCGCCAGCTGGCACCGCAATTACCAGATATGCAGCAAACGCTGCTGGATAAACACTATCTGCGTAAACACGGGGCGAAAGCCTATTACGGGCAGTAAAACTCCACAACCGTCTGCAAGTCTGGTAGCCCGGACAGGTGCGAAGCGCCGCCTCCGGGAACGGATGCCCGCCACACCTGTATAAAACCCCAGCACCATTGCATGAACCAGGCTATAATCAGGCCTGGTTTTTACTAATGAGAGCACGGCGTAACGCAGCCACGAGAAGGTTTTTTACTGACCCGTCACTGGCGGGATACCGCGCAGGGCACCGAACTGACCTTCTGGCTAGCGACCGATGACGGCCCGCTTCAGGTCACGCTGCCGCCGCAGGAATCCGTTGCTTTCATCCCCGAATCCCAGCGCGCGCAGGTTGAACGCCTGCTGCAAGGGGAAAACGGCCACCGTCTTGCTCCCCTTACCCTAAAAGATTTTCATCGCCAGCCGGTGTTTGGCCTCTACTGCCGCGCTCACCGCCAGCTGATGCGGCTGGAAAAAAAGCTGCGCGAAAACGGCATCACGGTCTATGAAGGCGATATTCGTCCGCCAGAGCGCTATCTGATGGAGCGCTTTATCACCGCCCCGGTGTGGGTCGAAGGTGACGCGCGCGGCCAGCAGTTGGTTAACGCGCGGATGAAGCCCAACCCCGATTACCGCCCGCCGCTGAAATGGGTCTCACTGGATATCGAAACCAGCCGCCACGGCGAGCTCTACTGCATCGGTCTTGAAGGCTGCGGGCAGCGCGTCGTCTATATGCTCGGGCCTGAACCGGCCTCGCCGCCAGCCGTCAATTTTGAGCTGGAGTATGTTGCCAGCCGCCCCCTGCTGCTGGAAAAGCTGAACGCCTGGTTTGCCGCCCACGACCCGGACGTACTGATTGGCTGGAACGTAGTGCAGTTCGATTTACGTGTCCTGCAAAAGCACGCCGAGCGCTATCGTATCCCGCTGATGCTAGGGCGCGGCAACAGCGAACTGGAGTGGCGCGAGCACGGGTTTAAAAACGGCGTCTTCTTCGCTCAGGCCAACGGCCGCTTGATTATCGACGGCATTGAGGCGCTAAAATCCGCCTTCTGGAACTTCTCCTCTTTTGCGCTGGAATCAGTCGCTCGCGAGCTGCTCGGCGAGGGGAAAGCCATCGATAATCCTTGGGATCGGATGGACGAAATCGACCGCCGCTTTAATGAAGATAAACCGGCGCTGGCGACCTATAACCTGCAGGATTGCGAGCTGGTTACGCGTATCTTTCATAAAACGGAGATCATGCCGTTTTTGCTGGAACGCGCGACGGTCAACGGCCTGCCCGCGGATCGTCACGGCGGCTCGGTCGCCGCCTTCGGCCACCTCTATTTCCCGCGTATGCACCGGTTGGGCTACGTCGCGCCAAACCTCGGCGAAGTACCGCCGCAGGCCAGCCCCGGCGGCTACGTGATGGACTCGCGGCCCGGCCTGTATGATTCGGTGCTGGTGCTGGACTATAAGAGCCTGTACCCGTCAATTATCCGTACCTTCCTGATTGACCCGGTCGGGCTGGTTGAGGGGCTGGCGCAGCCCGATAACGAACACAGCACCGAAGGCTTCCTTGGCGCGCGCTTCTCGCGTGAGAAACACTGCCTGCCGGGCATTGTCGGGCAAATCTGGCACGGGCGCGACGAGGCTAAACTGCACAAAAACAAACCGCTGTCACAGGCGCTGAAGATCATCATGAACGCCTTTTATGGCGTGCTGGGCACCAGCGCCTGCCGCTTTTTCGATCCGCGCCTGGCCTCCTCAATCACCATGCGCGGCCACGCGATTATGCGCCAGACCAAAGCGCTGATTGAATCCCAGGGCTATGACGTTATCTACGGCGATACCGACTCCACCTTCGTGTGGCTAAAGCGCGCCCACAGCGAAGAAGAGGCGACGAAAATCGGCCATTCGCTGGTGGCCTTCGTCAATGCGTGGTGGGCAACAGAACTTGGCAAAGATAATCTGACCAGCATCCTGGAACTGGAGTTTGAAACCCACTTCTGCCGCTTTTTAATGCCGACCATTCGCGGTGCCGATACCGGCAGTAAAAAACGCTATGCCGGGATGATTCAGGATGGTGACGAGCAGCGGATGGTTTTTAAAGGACTGGAGACGGTACGCACCGACTGGACGCCGCTGGCCCAGCAGTTTCAGCAGGAGCTTTATCTGCGCATCTTCCGCAATCAGCCTTACCGGGAGTATGTGCGCGAAACCATTGATAAGCTGATGAACGGCGAGCTTAACGATCGGCTGATCTACCGTAAACGCCTGCGCCGCCCGCTGGCGGAGTATCAGCGCAATGTGCCGCCGCACGTGCGAGCAGCCAGGCTCGCGGATGAGCAAAACGTCAAACTGGGTAGGCCGCAGCAGTATCAGCAGCGCGGCAGCATTAAGTATGTCTGGACCACCAGCGGGCCCGAGCCAGTGGACTATCAGCAATCACCGCTCGATTATGAGCACTATTTGTCAAAGCAATTACAGCCTGTTGCCGACGGAATTCTTCCCTTTGTCGACGACGATTTTGCTACAATAGTGACAGGTCAGCTGGGGCTATTTTGATTTTTACTCATTCATTCAACCTGCAAAAAAGCAGTAAATTGAAGGGTGAGCAGGACGTGACGAACGTTCCGCCATCCAGTAATATAGCGCCCTTTCCATTCCCGGACCCAATATTGACGCATCTCCGACCTTTCTGGAGACTCTCAACTATTGCCTGCAATTAAAGAACTAAAGAGCCGAACATATATGCCTTTTACACTTGGTCAACGCTGGATTAGCGACACAGAGAGCGAACTGGGATTAGGGACGGTGGTTGCGCTGGATGCGCGCATGGTTACCCTTCTTTTCCCTGCTATCGGCGAAAACCGTCTGTACGCACGCAACGACTCCCCGATCACCCGCGTGATGTTTAACCCGGGCGATACCATCACCAGCCACGAAGGCTGGCAGCTCCAGGTTGACGAAGTTAATGAAGAGAACGGCCTGCTGGCCTATACCGGCACCCGTCTCGATACCGAAGAAGCCAACGTCGTCCTGCGTGAAGTGCTGCTCGACAGCAAGCTGGTCTTCAGCAAACCGCAGGATCGCCTGTTCGCCGGACAGATCGACCGCATGGACCGTTTCGCCCTGCGCTATCGCGCGCGCAAATTTCAAAGCGAACAGTACCGTATGCCGTGGAGCGGCCTGCGCGGACAGCGCACCAGCCTGATCCCGCATCAGTTGAATATCGCCCACGATGTCGGGCGCCGTCACGCGCCGCGCGTCCTGCTGGCAGATGAAGTGGGCTTAGGTAAAACCATCGAAGCCGGGATGATCCTCCATCAACAATTGCTCAGTGGCGCTGCCGAACGCGTGCTGATCGTCGTTCCGGAAACTTTGCAACACCAATGGCTGGTGGAGATGCTGCGCCGCTTCAACCTGCGCTTCTCGCTGTTTGATGACGAACGCTATGCCGAAGCCCAGCACGACGCCTTTAACCCGTTCGAAACCGAACAGCTGGTTATCTGCTCGCTGGATTTCGTGCGCCGCAGCAAGCAACGTCTGGAACACCTGTGCGATGCCGAGTGGGACATTATGGTCGTCGACGAAGCACACCACCTGGTGTGGAGCGAAGAGGCACCTAGCCGTGAATATCAGGCGATTGAACAGCTGGCCGAACGCGTGCCGGGCATTCTGCTGCTGACCGCAACCCCGGAGCAGCTGGGTATGGAGAGCCACTTCGCTCGCCTGCGCCTGCTCGATCCTAACCGTTTCCACGATTTCGCCCAGTTTGTTGAAGAACAGCAAAACTACCGCCCGGTTGCCGACGCTGTGGCCCTGCTGCTGGCGGGCAATAAGCTCAACGACACCGAGCTAAACGCCCTGAGCGATCTGATCGGCGAGCAGGATATCGAGCCGCTGTTGCAGGCGGCAAACAGCGACCGCGATGATGCCCAGGCTGCGCGCCAGGAGCTGGTCTCGATGCTGATGGACCGCCACGGCACCAGCCGCGTGCTGTTCCGCAACACCCGCAACGGAGTCAAAGGCTTCCCGAAACGCGAGCTGCATACGATTCGTCTGCCGTTGCCGACCCAATACCAGACGGCCATCAAGGTTTCTGGCATTATGGGCGCACGTAAAACCGCCGAAGAACGCGCCCGTGACATGCTCTATCCAGAGCAGATTTATCAGGAATTTGAAGGCGATACTGGCACCTGGTGGAACTTCGACCCGCGCGTCGAATGGCTGATGGGCCATCTCACCAGCCATCGCTCGCAGAAAGTGCTGGTCATCTGCGCCAAAGCGGCCACCGCGCTGCAGCTGGAGCAGGTACTGCGCGAGCGCGAAGGTATCCGCGCGGCAGTGTTCCATGAGGGCATGTCGATTATCGAGCGCGACCGCGCCGCCGCCTGGTTTGCTGAAGAGGATACCGGTGCTCAGGTGCTGCTGTGTTCTGAAATCGGCTCCGAAGGGCGTAACTTCCAGTTCGCCAGCAACCTGGTGATGTTCGACCTGCCGTTCAACCCGGATCTGCTCGAGCAGCGTATCGGCCGTCTGGACCGTATCGGCCAGGCCCACGATATTCAGATCCACGTTCCGTATCTGGAAAGAACCGCTCAGTCGGTGCTGGTACGTTGGTATCACGAAGGGCTGGACGCATTCGAACACACCTGTCCGACCGGCCGCACCGTTTACGACAGCGTGCATAACGAACTGATTAACTACCTTGCCGCGCCAGAAAATACCGACGGCTTTGACGATTTGATCAAATCCTGCCGCCAGCAGCACGACGCGCTGAAAGTCCAACTTGAACAAGGTCGCGACCGCCTGCTGGAGATCCACTCTAACGGCGGAGAAAAAGCCCAGGCACTGGCGGAAAGCATTGAAGAGCAGGATGATGACACTAGCCTTATCGCCTTCTCCATGAACCTGTTTGATATTGTCGGTATCAACCAGGACGATCGCGGTGAAAACCTGATTGTGCTGACCCCGTCCGATCATATGCTGGTCCCTGACTTCCCGGGTCTGCCGGAAGATGGCTGCACCATTACCTTCGAACGTGATGTTGCGCTGTCTCGCGAAGACGCACAGTTCATCACCTGGGAGCACCCGCTGATTATCAACGGCCTGGATCTGATCCTCTCCGGCGATACCGGCAGCAGCACCATTTCCCTGTTGAAGAACAAAGCGCTGCCGGTAGGAACCCTGCTGCTGGAGCTGATTTACGTCGTCGAAGCGCAGGCGCCGAAGCATCTGCAGCTTAACCGCTTCCTGCCGCCGACGCCGGTGCGCATGCTGCTCGACAAAAACGGTAATAACCTCGCCGGCCAGGTGGAGTTCGAAAGCTTTAACCGCCAGCTGAGCGCAGTTAACCGCCATACCGGCAGCAAGCTGGTTAACGCCGTCCAACAGGATGTTCACGCCATTTTGCAGCAGGGTGAAGGCCAGGTGGCAAAAGCGGCCCAGGCGCTGATCGATGCCGCACGTAGCGAAGCTGACGATAAGCTGTCGGCTGAACTGTCGCGTCTTGAAGCGCTGCGCGCCGTTAACCCGAACATCCGCGATGATGAACTGTCGGCTATCGAGAGCAATCGTCAGCAGGTGATGGACGCGCTGGCCCAGGCAGGCTGGCGTCTCGACGCGCTGCGCTTAATCGTGGTCACCCACCAGTAACGGAACGCGAATATGGCGATGGAAAACTACAATCCGCCACAGGATCCCTGGCTGGTTATCCTCTATCAGGATGAGCACATTATGGTGGTCAACAAGCCCAGCGGCTTGTTGTCCGTGCCGGGGCGGCTGGAGGAACACAAAGACAGCGTAATGACGCGCATTCAGCGCGACTTCCCACAGGCTGAGTCAGTGCACCGCCTGGATATGGCCACCAGCGGCGTGATTGTGGTGGCGCTGACCAAAGCAGCCGAGCGCGAGCTGAAGCGTCAGTTCCGCGAACGCGAGCCGAAAAAGCAGTACGTCGCCCGCGTGTGGGGGCATCCGGAAAAAGCGGAAGGTCTGGTGGATTTACCGCTGATTTGCGACTGGCCGAACCGGCCAAAGCAGAAGGTGTGTTACGAAACCGGCAAAGCGGCGCAAACCGAGTATGAAGTGCTGGAGTTCGCACAGGATAATACCGCCCGCGTGCGCCTCAAGCCGATTACCGGACGTTCGCATCAGCTGCGCGTGCATATGCTGGCGTTGGGCCATCCGATTCTTGGCGACCGCTTTTACGCCTCGCCAGAAGCGCTGGCCATGGCGCCGCGTCTGCTGCTGCACGCTGAAACGCTGACCATCACCCACCCATCGTTCGGTAACGCGATGACGTTTCGCGCCCCCGTCGATTTCTAATCGTTCAGAACTGTCCCGGGTCGTGCCGCTAGCGGCTCACCCGGGCTATCCCATCGCTTATTCAGCAAACGAGAAGTTCGCGTTAATCGCGGGCAAACCACGCATCAATCATTTTCTCGACGCGAGCGACAACCAGCCCGGTATCATGACGACGACTGCGGGCGCAGGCGTGTGCGGGTTCTTCGCACAGCAGGCAGCGGCGTTGATTTTCACCCATTGATTGACGACCAACCAGGCCATTTTTCGGGCAAATCACGTCGATATCCCACAGGCGACCCAGCGGATGAGTCTGTTCCAGCTCCGAGCAAAACGCTTTGATTTCACTGGCGGCGTGATCAACACACCACAGCGCTTCCGGGCCGGTCGGCAGCCACAATACCTGGCGATCGAGCGTTTGCCAGCGATGTTTCCACAGCATCTGATCGCAGGCCTGCAGCGCCACACCCATCATATTACGGTAGCGAATGCTGTCTTTCACCGCACCCGGCGTCACCAGGGTCAGCGAAATCACCGGCTGCTGATAATGGGCTAACCAGTCGGCCTGGCGAGCCGCACGCTGCTCTTTCGCCGCCAGCAGCGCTTCCATGCTTACGCCCTCACGGGCGAGAGTATCCACTGACATTTGTTCCTCTCCTCACTTAATAAAAGACAGCGATCGGGCTGTCGTCGCAATAGCGAATAATGGCGCTGATTGTATCGCTAAACGATCCCTGTTTTGGAGACGGGGCGCAGAAATTTTCTGCGCCATTTAGCACGAAAAAGCAGACTTAACTGTTACAAAAAAGTTAAATCAGGCTAAAAAATGACTGAGGAATAGCAGACCCAATGAAACATTAATCGCACCACCAATTCTTGTTGCGATCTGCGCGAACGGCATCAGGTTCATGCGGTTGCCGGAAGTCAGAATCGCCACGTCGCCGGTGCCGCCCTGACCGCTCTGACAACAGGAAACAATCGCCACATCAATCGGGTGCATACCTATCTTTTTCCCCACCACAAAGCCAGTCGCCACCAGCGCCGACACGGTGCTGATAATCACCAGCAGGTTGCTCACGGTGAAGGCGTTGACCAGCTCCTGCCAGGGGGTGATCGCCACGCCAACGGCAAACAGAATCGGATAGGTCACCGCCGTGCGGAAAAATTTATACACCATCTGCGAGCCCTCCTGCAGACGCGGAGAGACACCGTTAGCCAGTTTCAGCAGTACTGCGAGGAACAACATCCCCACCGGAGCCGGCAGGCCAATCATCTTCTGACCCAACATTCCCAGCATATACAGCAGCACAGCCAGCAGCGCGCCGGAGGCCAGCGTCGTCACATCCATTTTTCCCTCAGCGGACTCTTCACGGTGCGTTTCGTTGCGGCGGTTTGGCATCAGCTGTCCTTCGCCGGTTAAATGCGGGAAACGCTTGCCGAGCTGGTTTAAACAGCCGGAGATAACAATCGCCGTCAGGCTACCCAACATCACCATCGGCAGCACGCGGCCCAGCGCAACGCCCTGATCCATATGCATCAGCGCGGCATAGCCTATCGACAGCGGGATAGCCCCCTCGCCTACGCCGCCAGCCATAATCGGCAGGACAATAAAGAAGAATACCTGGAACGGCTCCAGCCCCAGAGCGGTACCTACGCCAACGCCAACCAGCATGCCAACGATTTCTCCGCACAGCATCGGGAAGAAAATCCGCAGAAAGCCCTGAATTAGCGTGGTACGGTTCATGCTCATGATGCTGCCGACGATGATGCAGCAAATGTAGAGATAGAGAATGTTGGTCGACTTATAGAACTTGGTGGTCGATTCCACCACCACATCCGGCAGCAGGCCGTAGTGCACCAGCGCGGAGGGAATAAACGTCGCGCAGATCGCCGCCGCGCCGAGCTTGCCCAGAACCGGCAAACGCTTACCGAATTCACCGCAGGCAAAGCCGAAAAAGGCCAGCGTTGCCACCATCACCACAATGTCGCTCGGCAGCTTGCCGCCCAGGCAGTCCAGCGCGATCAGGCCACCGGCTAGTAGAAACAGCGGCAGCGGGATAATACCGACTTTCCAGTTATCG
This sequence comes from Klebsiella sp. RHBSTW-00215, assembly GCF_014103785.1. Classification (NCBI taxonomy): domain Bacteria; kingdom Pseudomonadati; phylum Pseudomonadota; class Gammaproteobacteria; order Enterobacterales; family Enterobacteriaceae; genus Klebsiella; species Klebsiella sp. RHBSTW-00215. The sequence goes on along the minus strand of NZ_JABXQS010000001.1, from coordinate 2,522,252 downwards.
AGGATATGCCACCAGCGCTGCTTGAGCGGTGCTTTCGGCGTATTAATAGGATCGATGGTTGCAGAGAATGCATTGTCTGTGGTGCTCATAATTAAGCCCTCTGGTTATTATTACTTTTCAGGTTAGAGGGCCATACGCAGACTTAATGTGAGTCTCGCCAGATTAAGAACGAAGTTTTAATGGTCACTATGGTTTTTATGGTTTCTATTATTTATGTGATATTTCTCTGATTTATTAGCGTGGTTTTTATGGTTTTAAATCTACCTGCTAATTCACCTTGATAAATTCACCGCCAGCGGATAATTCTGGTTCCCTGACGCCTGTGTAGGCGTTCACAAGTTTCCTTCAGCCATGATGTCGGCAGCGCAAAAGATGATAAAGTGCCGCATCCCTGATACTGTGCATCATACTTATGAAAGTTTCATTTCAATTTAAGTTGTTCATTTCGCTGGTCGCCTTTTTCTCAGTTCTGTTCGCACTGCTGGGGGTTTATTATTATTTCGATGCCAGCCATCAGTTTTATCAGGAAATGAGCGCCCGCGCTAAAATACAGGCAGAAGAAATTGCTTTAATGCCGAATTTACGCCAGCAGGTGGCACTTGAAGACCCGCAGGCGATAAAACCGTTTATGCAAAATATCGCCGCCCACAGCGATGCCAGCTTTATCGTGATTGGCGATAAGCGGGGAGTGCATCTATTTCACTCGGTCCATCCGGAATGGGTCGGTACGCGGTTAGTTGGCGGCGATAACCAGGCGGTGCTGGAGGGGAAAAGCACCACCACCATCCGTAAAGGCGGGCTCGGCATTTCGCTACGCAGCAAAGCACCGATTCTCGATGATGCGGGACGGGTTGTCGGCATTGTCTCCGTTGGCTATCTCACCAGCTACCTCGACAGCATCACGCTGGAAAAAGTGATTAATATTTTCGTCGCCGCCGTACTGCTGCTTATCGCGCTGTTTGTCTTCTCCTGGTACTTCACCCGCAGCATCAAGAAGCAGATTTTCTCGCTTGAGCCGCGGGAAATCGGCCTGCTGGTGCGCCAACAAAAAGCGATGATGGAGTCGATATACGAAGGGGTGATTGTGATTGACCACAATCGGCGAATTAAAGTGATAAACCATGCCGCCCGCAGCCTGCTCGGGCTGAGCCAGCCCGCACACCAGTTGCGTGGTAAGTCGATCGATAATGTCATCACCCCGCAACCGTTTTTCGCCAGCACAGAAATGCTCGAAAGCGATACCCACGATGAGCTGTGTCGCTTTAATCAGCTTACCGTGCTCGCCAGCCGGGTGCGTATCATGCTGGAGGATTCGCTACAGGGCTGGGTAATTACCTTCCGCGACCGCGACGAAATCAACTCCCTTAGCGCCCAGCTCAGCCAGGTCAAACGCTACGTCGACAACCTGCGCATCATGCGTCACGAGCAGCTAAACCGCATGACCACGCTATCCGGACTACTGCATCTGGGCCACTATGATGAGGCGATTCGCTATATTCAGGCGCAGTCAGAACATGCTCAGGAGCTGCTGGACTTTATCTCATCGCACTTTAATTCACCGACGCTCTGCGGACTGCTGCTGGGTAAAGCCGCCAGGGCGCGGGAAAAAGGTGTTGAGCTGAGCTTTGACCCGGCCTGTCGTATCGACCGTCCTCTGCCGTCGTTGATGGAGTCCGAGTTAATTTCTATCATCGGCAACCTGCTGGATAACGCCATTGAAGCCACTCAGCGTGCCGAACTGCCGCACGAACCGGTTGAGGTTCTGATCCAGTTGAACGCCCGGGAGTTAATGATTGAAGTGGCTGACCGCGGGGTTGGTATTCGTGCGGAAATCCGCGAGCGCATTTTTGAACGCGGTGTTACCACCAAAACCCGTGGCGATCACGGCATGGGTCTGTATCTTATTGAACGTTATGTCACTCAGGCGGGCGGCACAATTGAAGTGTCCGATAACACGCCGCGCGGCGCGATTTTCACGCTGTTTATTCCCGCTGATGGGCCTGTTCATCCGCAACAAGAGACGCACTATGCATCATGACCTGGTCGATGTCCTGATCATCGAAGATGAAAACGAACTGGCGCGGCTGCACGCCGAGCTTATCCAGAAACACCCGCGCATGCGTCTGGTGGGTATAGCAGCCTCACTCACTCAAGCGCGGAAAATGCTCAATACCAGGCCACCGCAGTTGGTGCTGCTCGATAACTACCTGCCGGATGGTAAAGGGGTCACGCTGATGACCGATCCTGTTCTGGCTAATGCCCACTGCTCGGTGATTTTTATCACTGCCGCCAGCGATATGGAAACCTGTAGCCTGGCTATCCGCAACGGCGCTTTCGATTACATTCTCAAGCCGGTGTCATGGAAGCGCCTGAGCCAGTCGCTGGAGCGGTTTGTGCAGTTTTACGATCAACAGCGCGAATGGAAGATTGTCGACCAGCAGAACGTCGATTCGCTGTATCAACTACAGGCCAAAAACTACCGTACCGACAGCGGCAGTAAAGGCATTGAGGAGAAAACGCTGGCGCTGGTGCAAAACCTGTTTACCGGCAGAGAGGATCGCTGCTTTTCGGTGGATGAAGTGGTTAGCGAGGCAGGATTAAGCAAAACCACTGCCCGGCGCTATCTGGAGCACTGCGTGGAAATTGGCTTTCTGGAAGTGGAGATGCTGTACGGGAAGATTGGCCATCCGCGCCGTATGTATCGTCGCGCCGTAAGCGCATCCTGACGCCTCTCCCCGACGAGGAGAGGCCAGTAATTTAGAATCCGCGCTGCTCTTTAATCAGCTCCCAGGCTTTCTGGATTTCCTGCGCTTTTTGCTTAGCCATCTCCATCATTTCCGGCGGTAAACCTTTCGCTACCAGTTTATCCGGATGATGCTCGCTCATCAGCTTACGATAGGCGCGCTTGACGGTGGTGGCATCGTCGGTCGGCTTTACCCCCAACACATTACAGGCATCTTCAAGAGTTGGTCCGCGCTGCGCCTGCTGCCAACCAGCGTTGCCGCCGTGCTGCCCGTATGACTGCTGCGAACCGCCGCCAAACTGCGCGCCGCCCTGCATCATACGCAGGAACTGCTCAAACTGGGCGCGGGAGATACCTAGCTCATCAGCAATGACAAACAGCACTTCGCGTTCGTTGGGGTGCAGGTCGCCGTCAGCGAAGGCCGCCTGCAGCTGAATTTCCAGAAACATCCGAATCAAATCGAACCGACCAAAACAGACGCTGCGCAGCTGGCGCATTTTCTCACGCAGCGGGTAATCATCTGATTTTCCGACTCGAAACGCGTGCTGCGCCGCGGTGCGCGCTTCACCGTGCAGGCTCATGCGATCCATCAGTAAATTGGCGACGTGGATATCCGCTTCGGTGACGCGCCCTTTGGATTTAGTCAGATGCCCCATCACCTCGAAGGTAGTGGAGAAGAATAGCGACTGACGCTCCTGCTGGTTGGTAAAAACATTCAGCCGACGACTGCGCGCCCGGTCAAACATATGTCCAATTAAGAAGCCCAGCACCACGCCCCAGAAGCCGCCACCCATCATTAACGCAACCGCAACGCCAATTATTTTACCCAAATACTGCATAGACTCCCCAATCTCTCTGCCGCCAGTTAAGCTATATCTGACCGCACATTACAAAGCGTTGACGCCTCGGTCAATTGTGGGACATAGCCTATAATTTGCTTTATCATACTCGTCATTCTACACGGTGCCTAACGCTCGGGTTCGAAACGGGCAGGATTAACACTAGCGCGATTAAGATGAGTACGTTAGGCTCTGACCGTTTGCAAGCCGCTGCCACACGATGACGGAACAACAAATACAACGTATGAAAAAACGTATTCCCAGCCTCCTGGCCACCATGATTGCCAGCGCCTTGTATAGCCAACAGGGCCTCGCTGCCGATCTCGCCACGCAGTGTATGCTTGGCGTCCCAAGCTACAATCGTCCTCTGGTTGAAGGGAAACCCAACGACCTGCCGGTGACGATCGATGCCGATCATGCGAAGGGTAATTATCCTGATAACGCCGTTTTTACCGGCAACGTTGATATCAATCAGGGTAATAGCCGCCTGCAGGCCGATGAAGTTCAGCTCCATCAACAGCAGGCCGCGGGTCAGCCGCAGCCTGTACGCACGGTCGATGCGCTCGGCAACGTTCACTACGACGACAATCAGGTTATCCTGAAAGGGCCCAAGGCCTGGTCGAACCTGAACACCAAAGATACCAACGTCTGGCAGGGCGACTACCAAATGGTTGGCCGTCAGGGGCGCGGTACCGCTGACCTGATGAAACAGCGCGGTGAAAACCGCTATACCATTTTAGAAAACGGCAGCTTTACCTCCTGTCTGCCGGGCTCTGACACCTGGAGCGTCGTCGGCAGCGAAGTTATCCACGACCGCGAAGAGCAGGTCGCGGAGATCTGGAACGCACGCTTTAAGCTCGGCTCGGTACCGATTTTTTACAGTCCCTACCTGCAGCTGCCGGTGGGCGATAAGCGTCGTTCAGGCTTCCTGATCCCTAACGCTAAATACAGCACCAAAAACGGCGCAGAATTCTATCTTCCTTATTACTGGAATATCGCGCCGAACTTTGATGCCACCATCACCCCGCACTATATGAGCAAGCGTGGCGGCGTGATGTGGGAAAACGAATTTCGCTACCTGACTAAGGCAGGAACCGGCTTATTTGAGTTCGACTACCTGCCGTCGGATAAAATCTATCAGGACGATCACTCTGGCGACAGCAACAGTCGCCGCTGGCTGTTCTACTGGAACCATTCTGGCGTCGTAGACCAGGTGTGGCGCTTCAATGCCGACTACACCAAAGTCAGCGACCCGGACTACTTTAACGATTTCAGCTCCAAATACGGTTCCAGTACCGATGGCTACGCTACGCAAAAATTAAGCGCGGGCTACGCCAATCAGAACTTTGACGCGACCGTATCGACCAAGCAGTTCCAGGTCTTTGACCGCGACTCAAGCAACGCCTATTCCGCTGAGCCGCAGCTGGACGTGAACTACTATCAGAACGATGTCGGCCCGTTTGATACCCATTTTTACGGGCAGGCGGTGCATTTCGTTAACTCGAACAGCAACATGCCGGAAGCAACCCGGCTTCACTTCGAGCCGACTATCGATCTGCCGCTGTCTAACGGCTGGGGCAGCATTAATACCGAAGCAAAACTGCTGGCAACCCACTATCAGCAGAATAATCTTGATGAATACCGCTCTTATACCAAGCGGCAATACAGCAACAATCCTTCGGACTCAAATCGAAATGCACTTGATTCCGCAAATGCTCTAAAAGATTCAGCTAACCGTGTGATGCCGCAGTTTAAAGTTGATGGAAAAATGGTGTTCGAACGCGATATGCAAGAGAGCTATACCCAGACGCTCGAACCGCGTATGCAGTATCTGTACATCCCCTATCGTGACCAGAGTCACATTGGTACCTACGACTCAACGCTGCTGCAATCTGACTACAGCGGCCTGTTTCGTGACCGCTCGTACAGCGGCCTCGACCGTATAGCTTCAGCCAATCAGCTAACCACCGGCGTCACATCTCGCGTTTATGATGCCGCCGCAGTTGAACGTTTTAATGTTTCCGTTGGTCAAATCTACTATTTCACCGAGGCACGTACCGGTGATGACAACATCAACTGGGAGAACAACGACACGCGGGGTTCACTGGTATGGGCTGGCGATACCTACTGGCGCATCACCGATGACTGGGGTTTACGCGGGGGAATTCAGTACGATACGCGTCTGGATAACGTCGCTACCGGCAGCGGAACCGTGGAATACCGTCGCGACGAAAACCGTTTAGTACAGCTTAACTATCGTTACGCGAGTCCGGAATACATTCAGGCGACTCTGCCATCGTATTCCACCGCGAAGCAATATAAAGATGGTATTTCGCAGGTGGGGATGACCGCCAGCTGGCCAATCGTCGATCGTTGGGCAGTCGTTGGCGCGTACTACTACGACACGAATACCAGAAAGTCAGCAAATCAGATGTTAGGGGTGCAGTATAGCTCTTGTTGCTACGCTATCCGTGTCGGTTATGAACGTAAGATCAACGGCTGGGATAACAGCAGCAGCGAAAGCAAATACGACAACACCTTCGGCTTTAACATCGAGCTGCGTGGTCTGAGCTCCAATTACGGCCTCGGCACCCAGCAGATGCTGCGTTCGAACATTTTACCGTACCAGAGCTCCCTGTGATGTGGCTGGTTTAAACGTAATCCGCAATTGCGGTTAATTGAAATGGAAAAAGTATGAAGAACTGGAAAACGCTGCTTCTCGGTATCGCCATGATCGCGAATACCAGTTTCGCTGCCCCACAGGTTGTCGATAAAGTAGCGGCAGTCGTCAATAATGGCGTTGTTCTGGAAAGCGACGTCGCTGGTTTGATGCAATCGGTAAAACTTAACGCCGGCCAGGCCGGGCAGCAGCTGCCGGATGACGCCACCCTGCGTCATCAGATCCTCGAACGTCTGATCATGGATCAGATAGTGCTGCAGATGGGCCAGAAAATGGGCGTGAAGATCTCTGACGATCAGCTCGACCAGGCCATTGCCAACATCGCTAAGCAGAACAATATGTCAATGGATCAGATGCGCAGTCGTCTGGCCTATGACGGCATTAACTACAACACCTACCGTAGTCAGATTCGCAAAGAGATGACGATTTCGGAAGTGCGTAATAACGAAGTTCGTCGTCGCATCACCGTTCTGCCGCAGGAAGTAGAAACCCTGGCAAAACAAATTGGCGATCAGAATGACGCCAGCACTGAGCTGAACCTCAGCCACATCTTGATCCCGCTGTCGGAAAACCCAACTTCCGAGCAGGTTGCAGAGGCTCAGGATCAGGCAAACTCAGTCGTTGAGCAGGCGCGTAGCGGCTCAGACTTCGGCAAATTAGCCATCACCTACTCTGCCGATCAGCAGGCGCTGAAAGGCGGCCAGATGGGCTGGGGTCGTATTCAGGAACTGCCGGGCATCTTCGCTCAGGCGCTAAGCACCGCGAAGAAAGGCGATATCGTTGGCCCGATTCGTTCCGGCGTTGGCTTCCATATCCTGAAAATTAACGATATGCGCGGCGGCAGCAAAAGTATCTCCGTTACCGAAGTTCACGCTCGCCACATCCTGCTGAAACCGTCGCCTATCATGAACGACACCCAAGCACGGGCGAAGCTTGAACAAATTGCAGCGGATATTAAGAGCGGCAAAACCACCTTTGCTCAGGCGGCGAAAGAGTTCTCTGAAGATCCTGGTTCTGCTAACCAGGGCGGTGATTTAGGTTGGGCAACTCCGGATATTTTCGATCCGGCGTTCCGCGACGCGATTCTGCGCCTCAACAAAGGCCAGACCAGCGCTCCGGTTCACTCATCCTTCGGCTGGCACCTGATTGAATTGCTGGATAGCCGCAACGTCGACAAAACCGACGCCGCGCAGAAAGACCGTGCTTACCGCATGCTGATGAACCGTAAATTCTCCGAAGAAGCGGCTACCTGGATGCAGGAACAGCGCGCCAGCGCGTACGTTAAAGTTCTGAGTAACTAAATGACCGGTACACAACGAGTCGTTATCACTCCCGGCGAACCCGCCGGGATTGGCCCCGACCTCGTCGTGCAGCTTGCGCAGCGCGACTGGCCGGTAGAGCTGGTGATTTGCGCCGATGGCGCCCTGTTATCCGACCGAGCAAACCTGCTCGGTCTTCCTTTATCCCTTCGGCCTTACGACCCCACCGTTCCTGCCTCAGCGCAGCGCGCAGGCACCCTGACGCTTCTCCCTGTCGCTCTAAAAGCACCGGTTGAGCCAGGTGTGCTTAACGTTAGCAACGGTGGTTACGTGGTCGACACGCTGGCCCGCGCCTGCGATGGCTGCCTGAACGGCGAATTTGCCGCGCTGATCACCGGGCCGGTACATAAGGGCATTATCAACGATGCAGGTATCGCCTTTACCGGCCACACCGAGTTCTTTGAAGAGCGCTCACAGGCCAGTAAAGTGGTGATGATGCTGGCAACCGAAGAGCTGCGCGTGGCGCTGGTGACCACTCATCTGCCGCTAAAAGCGATAAGCGATGCGATTACGCCAGACCTGCTGCGTGAAATCATCACCATTCTGCATCACGACCTGCGCACCAAATTTGGCATTAATGACCCGCACGTGCTGGTCTGCGGCCTGAACCCGCATGCAGGCGAAGGCGGTCACATGGGAACGGAAGAGATCGATACGATTATTCCGGTACTTGAAGAGATGCGCGCAAAGGGCATGAACCTGAGCGGACCGCTACCGGCAGACACCCTGTTTCAGCCAAAATATCTCGACCATGCCGATGCGGTACTCGCGATGTATCACGATCAGGGCCTGCCCGTGCTAAAATACCAGGGCTTTGGCCGCGGCGTGAATATTACGCTCGGTTTACCTTTTATTCGCACCTCCGTTGACCACGGTACCGCACTTGAACTTGCGGGCCAGGGAAAAGCGGAAGTCGGCAGTTTTATCACGGCGCTTAATCTCGCCATCAAAATGATTGTTAATACCCAATGAATAATCGAGTCCATCAGGGCCACTTAGCCCGTAAACGTTTCGGGCAAAACTTTCTCAACGATCAGTTCGTGATCGACAGCATTGTCTCGGCCATTAATCCACAAAAAGATCAGGCGATTGTTGAAATCGGCCCCGGCCTTGCCGCACTAACCGAGCCGGTCGGTGAACGCCTCGACAAGTTGACCGTTATCGAGCTGGACCGCGATCTGGCTGCACGTTTGCAAACGCATCCGTTCCTCGGACCGAAGCTGACGATTTATCAGCAAGATGCCATGACCATGAACTTCCGCGAGCTGTCGCAGACCATGGGCCAGCCGCTGCGCGTGTTTGGCAACCTGCCATACAATATCTCCACGCCGCTGATGTTCCATCTGTTCAGCTATACTGATGCCATTGCCGACATGCACTTTATGCTGCAAAAAGAAGTCGTCAATCGTCTGGTTGCCGGGCCGAACAGTAAGGCGTATGGTCGATTGAGCGTGATGGCGCAATATTACTGCCAGATAATTCCGGTACTTGAAGTTCCGCCGAGCGCCTTTACACCAGCACCTAAAGTGGATTCTGCCGTCGTGCGTCTGGTGCCTTACCGCACGCTGCCGCATCCGGTGAAAGAGATTCGCGTGCTGAGCCGCATCACCACCGAGGCTTTCAACCAGCGTCGGAAAACGATCCGTAATAGCCTCGGCAATCTGTTCAGCGTCGAGGTTCTGACCGAGCTGGGTATCGACCCGGCGAAGCGCGCAGAAAATATTTCCGTGGCGCAGTATTGTCAGTTAGCTAACTGGTTATCTGAGAACGCGCCCACCAAGGAGAGCTAGCCATGATCAATTCGCCCCGAGTTTGTGTGCAGGTACAAAGCGTCTATATCGAATCGCAATCTTCTCCGGAAGAAGAGCGCTACGTTTTCGCTTATACCGTCACCCTGCGTAATTTGGGGCGGACTCAGGTTCAGCTTCTTGGTCGCTACTGGCTTATCACCAACGGCAATGGTCGTGAGACCGAAGTTCAGGGTGAAGGGGTTGTCGGCGAGCAGCCGCATATTCCGGCCGGCGGCGAATTTCAATATACCAGCGGCGCGGTCATTGAAACGCCGCTGGGCACCATGCAGGGACACTATGAGATGATCGATGTGAACGGCGCGCCGTTCTCCGTTGATGTCCCTGTTTTCCGTCTCGCAGTACCCACTCTCATCCATTAAAACAATGTCTACATACCTTATTGGCGATGTTCACGGTTGCTACGATGAACTGATCGCATTATTAGAGCAGGTGGAGTTTAATCCTGAGGCTGATACGCTGTGGCTCACGGGCGACCTGGTCGCGCGCGGCCCCGGCTCTCTGGAAGTACTGCGTTTCGTTAAGCTACTCGGCGATAGCGTACGCACCGTGCTGGGCAATCACGACTTACACCTGCTGGCGGTGTTCGCGGGTATCAGTCGTAACAAGCCGAAAGACCGGCTGAAATCATTGCTTGAAGCACCGGATGCTGACGAGCTGCTCAACTGGCTGCGCCGCCAGCCGCTGATGCAAATCGATGAAGAGAAAAAGCTGGTGATGGCTCATGCAGGCGTCACTCCGCAGTGGGATCTGGAAACCGCCAAACAGTGCGCCCGCGATGTTGAAGCGGTGCTGTCCAGCGACTCCTACCCGTTCTTCCTCGATGCCATGTACGGCGATATGCCGAACAACTGGAGCAACGAGCTCAGCGGTCTGGCACGCCTGCGCTTTATCTCCAACGCTTTTACCCGCATGCGCTACTGCTTCCCGAACGGTCAGTTGGATATGTATGCCAAAGAAGCGCCGGAAAGCGCCCCCGCACCGCTCAAACCGTGGTTCGCCATTCCTGGCCCGGTGGCTAGCGAATACAGCATCGCCTTCGGTCATTGGGCTTCGCTGGAAGGAAAAGGAACGCCGGAAGGCATTTACGCGCTGGATACCGGCTGCTGCTGGGGCGGAGATCTCACCTGTCTGCGCTGGGAAGATAAAATGTACTTCACGCAGCCGTCGAATCGACAGAAAAATATGGATGAAGGCGAGGCGATCGCCTCCTGAACAAAGCGTCCCGAATAGCGCACGGAAAGAGCACTCAGGCTGCTGACACAGTGCACCTCTCTGGAATTGCCCGGTGGCGGCTAGCGCTTTACCGGGCCTACGAAAAATGCACAATTTATTGATATTGTGGGTTTTGTAGGCCGGGCAAGGCGTCAGCCGCCGCCCGGCAGAACTACGAGCACAATATCTGAGCCGGTTTTTCATCAGCCCCAAACTCTAAAAGAGCGCGTATCCGGGCATAATATCCGCGTCAAATGAATACTCCACTGGCGGATTCATGAATTAATAAACCTCTTCAGCCAAAGGCAGCGCACGGTCCCTGGACCAACGAGCATACAGCACCAACGCAGCGTTCACTTCGTCAGAATCAAATGTATACAAATGCTCCATCATTTTCTGCGGATCGGCATCTGGCTGTTCAATAAAATCCAGCAGCGCCTCGAAATCCTCTTTATTTTGTTGGTTTTTTTGCGGATCGCTAAGGATATCAAGTAAGTGCATATGGCTGTCAGGCCCCCCGCAATCTTCCATAGGACAACGCATCCTGCCGTCAATGCAACCAAAAGGTAAAGGGATGGCGTCCTCTTCAATGAAATTTTTATTTTTGAGGACGATTTCATGCACCCAATCATCACCAAAATCATATGTATAGGTCAGAGTGTTACCACTTTTCTTGAGCAGTTCATTTAAGCGGGTCAACGCTTCATCTTCATCATCGAAGGATTCAGGCTCTTCAAGCCAGACCTTATTTTTGAATTTGAAGCTGTGAAGATGGCAATCCTCCCACCCCATCACAATTTGAATCACATCATGAAGGCGATCGAGAGTAATATCGGCAGGTACGACGAAGGAACGCCAGACAGGCGGGCTGACATCTTTGAGGGTGATTTTCAACTGATAGAATTTGTTCATGCAAATCTCCTTTTGATGAGCGCTATACATTCAGAATGTTAGCTTACACCAACCCCCGGCAACCTTGCGCTACCGGGGAGGAGAATCATGATTTAGCGGCGTTCCAGAATCTCGAAGCAGTAGCTGTGGGAGTTCTGCGCATCAGCGTCGTGAAACTCGCTGAATACCGACTCCCACTGGTCCGGATCGTAATCCGGGAAATGGGTATCGCCTTCCACTTCCGCATCAATATGCGTCAGATAAAGCTTGTGCGCTTTCGGCAAAAACTGCTCGTAAACGCGACCACCGCCAATCACCATCATCTCTTCAACATCGCCGCAGGCGGCAATGGCTTCATCAACGGACTTCACCCACTGCACGCGATCGTCGGTGCCGGGCTGGCTGCTAATTACGATATTTTTACGCCCCGGTAACGGGCGTCCGATGGATTCCCAGGTCAGACGACCCATGACTACCGGCTTGTTTAAGGTATTGCGCTTAAACCAGGCGAGATCGGCAGGCAGATTCCACGGCATGGCGTTTTCCATACCGATGACGCGATCTACCGCTAACGCCGCAATCAGACTGATCATTGATTAATTCCCGAATGCAAAAAATTGCCGCCACTATACGGAAAGCGTAATACTTCGTCGACTGGGCGAAGAGTAAAGAATCAGAAAATTTTAAGATTTGCTGGCAAGCCCACGTAAGCCACGTGAGCCGCCAGAACAGGATCTAAATTGAAAACAAATTGTTACTTGTAAAGCTAGCGTAACACGCGTAATTCATCGTCAGGCCGAGGGCTTATTCTGTGGCTCATCGGCAATATCGCCAGTGTGCCGTCCCTCTTCCGTCCCCTGCCAACCATGGCGCTGAACCAGCGATAAATGGTTGCGATCCTCGTTGATAATGCCGGTCAGCATATCGCTGGTGCGTTTGAACACCGCCACCCGGGAAGCCGCATCATTTTCCGCCATCGCCACCATCTCTTCGACCATTTGCAGATTGAAACGGCGGAACAGATCGGCACGCTCGCGAGCCTCATATGCCCCCAGCCCCAGCGCTTCGAGGGTCATACGCCCGGACTTCAGCGCCGCTTCAAAGGTTTCACGCTCTGGCGCTTCCACTCCGGCCTGACGCAGCTTGATGTAATGATCGACATCGCGGGCGCGAGAGATAATTTGCAGATGCGGGAAGTGCTCTTTCGCCAGTTCCGCCAGCTGCAGATTAGTCTGCGGATCGTCGATGGCGTTAATCAGCACTTCAGCTTTTTCCGCCCCCGCCGATTCAAGCAGATCAACCCGCGTCGCATCGCCGTAGAACACTTTCATATCAAACTTACGCAGGGTATCGACGTGGTCTGGGTCGTGATCGAGGATAACCATCTTCACGCCGCTGGAGAGCAGCACGCGACCGGCAATCTGCCCGTAGCGACCGAATCCGGCGATGATGACTCGCGGCTGCTCTTCATCAATCTCATCGGCTTCACGCTCCTGACCGCTGGCGGATTTTTCCAGACGGGTCAGCAAAACCAGCAGGACTGGCGTCGCCGCCATCGATAATGCAACGGCCAGGGTCAGCGCCTTCGCCCACTCGCTGTCCAACACATCAGCCATCTGCGCCGCGCCGAAGACCACGAAAGCAAACTCGCTTCCCTGCCCAAGTAGCACCGCAAACCAGCGGCGCTGGGAGCGCGGCACGCCTAACGGTTTAGCAATCAGCCACAGCATCACGGACTTGATCACCAGGAAACCCACCAGCAGAATAAGTATGCGCAGCGGGTGAGTCACCAGGGTACCGAAGTCAATAGACATCCCGACGCCGATGAAAAATAATCCCAGCAGCAGGCCTTTAAACGGCTCAATATCGCTTTCCAGCGCGTGGCGGTACTCGGAGCTTGCCAGCAATACTCCGGCAAGGAACGCCCCCATCGCCATCGATAGCCCGACCTCTTCCAGCAGCAGTCCGAAGCCAAACACCAGAAACAGGGCCACGGCGCTAAACACTTCACGCAGACCGGAGCGCGCAACAAAGCGCAGCATAGGCCGGGTCAGATAGCGGCCGAGCGCCACCACCAGCGCCAGCGCGCCCGCCACCTTCAGCGCTGACAGAGCAAACGCCCCCAGCGTCGTTGAACCGCCGCTCGCCGCCAGCAGCGGGATCATCGCCACCAGCGGAATTGCCGCGATATCCTGGAACAGCAACACCGCAAAGGCGCTCCGGCCCAGCTGCGTCACCGTCAGGTTGCGTTCGTTCATCGCCTGCATGGCAATCGCCGTTGAGGAGAGCGCCAGGGTCATACCAATCAGCTCCGCCACCTGCCAGCGCAGGCCAAGCGACATGCAGAACAGGCCGATCAGCGCCCCGCAGACCACCATCTGCAACGCCCCACCGCCGAACACCGAGGCGCGCAGCTTCCACAGGCGTTGCGGATCCAGCTCCAGGCCGATGACAAAAAGCATCAGCACCACGCCGATTTCCGCAAAATGCAGAATCGACTCGGCGTCGGTGACCAGCCGCAGCCCCCACGGGCCAATAATACAGCCAGCGATTAAGTAGCCGAGCACCGACCCCAGCCCAAGACGTACGGCAATCGGCACAATCAGCGCGGCGGACCCCAAATAGATGAGCGCCTGTATGAGCGTATGGCTATCCATTATTGTGCGCCTCCTGCCATTCGATTAAGCGTTGCCGATAATGACGCGCCTGCGCCTGAAGGGTTTCGTCATCGCAGACAAAGGTGCAATGCATGGCGAACGGCGGCAGCCATTTCATGCCACAGTACAAACCCGTCGCCTGCAGCGGCTGCGCCAGAACGTCAAAACCGGGGAATGAACCGATAGCAAAGTGGCTTTCGCCGCCGCCGGTGGTCACCGCCCACATCAGCGATTTACCGCGCAGCGCGATGCCGTTGTGGCCGTATGCCCAGCCGTGCGACAGAACTTTATCCATCCACAGCTTCAGCAACGGCGGCACACTATACCACTGCATCGGATGCTGCCAGATGACCAGATCGGCGCGAGCCAGCGCCGCCTGTTCGGCGGCGATATCGATATTAAAATCGGGATAAAGTTGATAGAGAGAGCGTATCTCTACGCCATCAAGCGTCCTTGCCTGCTCAAGCATCCGCTTATTCGCATGCGAGTGCTGCGGATAGGGATGTGCATAAATTATAAGAATCATTGATTCGCCTGCGTTAACTCTTGTTGTAATCAGCAAGAGTGTAGACAGTTAATTGAATCGCTTACAATGATAAGTGTGATTTATATCTCATAGTGTTACGCATTCCGCGGTTGTTTAGCGATCGCGGCATCCGGCTGAGCGGTATCGAGGTCGCACTTCTTCGGCAGCAGGAAGGTAATAGTCCCGGCAATGATTAACGATCCGGCCAGCGCGCAAACCGCTACGTTCTGCCCGTAAAGATAAATCATCACCCCCACCAGATAAGGACCGCAGAACCCACCAAGGTTACCCAGGCCATTAATCACGCCGCGCGCGCTACCGGCCACCTCCGGCGAGGCGATACGTCCCGGCATTGACCAGAATGGGCTGGTTGCCGATTTCAGGAAGAAGCCGCAGACCACCAACGCGATATAGGCCGCCACCACATGTTCACGCAATATTACCGAGGCCACCAGCGCTGCTGCGAAGCAGTAAAGCGAGAAACGAACCCACAGACGACGTTTGCCGCTGCGGTCGCTGAACAGCGAAATCACGTAGATTCCTGCCAGCGTCGCCATGAACGGCAGTATGGCGAGGAACCCGACGCTGGCCATGCTACCGCCGGTCAGCCCCTTCAGGATGGTCGGTAGCCACAACGTGTAGCCATAATCACCGGTTTGGTAGAAGAAATTGAGGATCACCAGCTTCATCAGGCCAGGGTTGCGGAACACATCTTTAACCGGCGCGTTGCTTACCGGCGCTTCCGCCAGCTTTGCCGCCCGCTCGGCGGCCAGGGTAGTGACCAGATACTGACGCTCGCTTTCCGGCAACCAGCGCGCCTCTTCCGGACGGTCGCTAATCATGAACCACCACACTACCAGCACCACTATCGACAGCAGGCCTTCGATGATAAACAGCCAGCGCCAGTCAAGCGCCGCGATAATCGCACCCGATACCGGCGCGGTCAGCATGCCGCCCAGCGGAGCAAACATCATCACGAAAGCATTCGCCCGGCCGATCTCTTTCTCCGGGAACCAGTTGCTGATCATGGTCAGCACCACCGGCAGCATTCCGCCCTCAGAGACGCCGAGAATAAAACGCAGTACCAGCAGCTGATATTCGTGAGTGACAAAACCGGTGGCAATAGAGACCACCGCCCAGGCCACCAGCGACCAGGCAATAAATTTCTTCCCACTGCCGTTTACCGCAATTCTGCCGCCGGGTATTTGCAGAAATAAATAACCAATAAAAAATATTCCACTGGCGACACCGGCCATCTGGCTGGTAATACCTAAATCGGTTTCCATTCCGCCGGGCAGCGCAAAACTAATATTAACCCGGTCCATAAACGAAATAATACAGGCGATCAACACCGGCGTAATAATACGCAACCAGCGGGTGCTGGGGATTTTATCGTTCATATATCGCACTCTCTATGCAGAGGTTATCATTGTAATAAAGTGAGCGTAGGGACAGAGAAAAAGAGATGATAATTAATTAATCGCGTTGGGTAATTCCGCGCCGGAGAAATAAGCGGCAACGTTGGCGTATACCACATCGCTCATTTTCTGCCGCGTCTCATGAGTCGCGCTGGCAACGTGTGGTTGCAGGACCACATTGTCGAGCGCAATGAGTTCAGCTGGTACGTTTGGCTCATCTTCGAAGACGTCGAGACCGGCCCCAGCGATAACACCGTTTTGTAACGCATGTATCAGCGCTTTCTCGTCCACCAGCGAACCACGGGCGATATTAATCAGCCAGGCATGTTTCGGCATGACGTTAAACACGGAAGCATCAATCAGCCCGCGGTTAGCTTCGCCGCCCGAAGCCGCGATCACCAGGAAGTCGCTTTCGTGGGCCAGCGTGTGCAGGTCCGCGCACCACTGATAGCGCAGTCCTTTAACCTTTTTGCGATCGGTGTAGAGCACTTCCATATCGAACCCGCTCGCGCGGCGGGCGATAGCCTGACCAATATTGCCCATCCCCAGCAGGCCAATACGTTTGCCGCTCACCTGGGTTGCCAGCGGCAGTCCGCCGTTCAGCCAGCGCCCCTCACGCACAAAACGATCGCCCTGACACAGCTGACGCGAACCGGCCAGCAGCAGCCCCATCGCCAGATCGGCAACATCATTGGTCAGCACGCCGGAAGTGATAGAGACGGCAATCTGCCGGGAGCGAGCGAAATCTAAATCAACTGCATCAGTACCCACGCCGAAGATAGCAATCAACCCAACGTGCGGCAGCAGCTCCAGAACGCTGTTCTGTACGCCAACATCGCCTCGGGTCACTACAGCGGCAATGTTTTCCCCCTGCTCGCGCAGAAAAGCGATCGGGTCTTCCTGCTCATACAGGCGATACAGCGGAAACTCTGCAGCCAGTTGCGCCTGCAGAGCGTCAATAACGGGGGCCACTAAAAGGACGGCGCGGGTAATAGCATTATTCATCAGATCACCTGTTTGATAGTTCAGTACGACGGTAGTCACTATCAAACGGGTTTTTTGTGTGGTTTTTTGCGATCTGCGTCACGCTGAATCGTGTTAAAAATAGCTGTTACGCTCTCCGTGATCGCTAAGACAAAACCGGCTTGCGGCGGGAGTACGGTGGACGATGCGTTAACCTTCTGCTAACACCGAGCCATCGCCGTTCAGGCAGGGTTAAATGGTTTCGCCCATCGACAGCCGATAATGCAGATCGACTTTTTCGATAGTGGGCAGCCCTTTGATTTTCTTGATTAAGATCTCTGTTGCCACTTTGCCCATCTCAAAGCGCGGGGTCAGCACGCTGGCGAGGCGCGGAGAGATTATCTGCCCTATCTCCAGGCCATGAAAACCCGCAATCGCCAGCTCCTGCGGCACATTGATACCGCAAGCGAGGCATTCCTGTAACACGCCAACTGCCAGATCGTCATTGGTGCACAAAATCGCGTCCATATCGGCATACATCTGCCGCGCCAGGGTCATCATTCCGGTGCCTATCGACACCGACGATACCTTATTCGGCGCGATACGCCCTTGCGGCAATCCGGCATTCGCCATCGCCTGACAGTAACCGGCATAGCGCTGCTCATCACGCACATCAGACATCGAACCAAAGTAGATAACCCGCCGCTTGCCGCTCGCCAGCAGCATGTTGGTCATATCGAACCCGGCTTTAAAATTATCGAAGCCGACATTGATGCGCCCGACGTTGTCTGTCAGCCCCATCACTTCAGCCACGGGAATTTTCGCCGCATTGAGATATTTGTCAGCCCGCAAAGTATGCGCCGACTCGGTTAACAGCAGACCCTTGACGTTAAAGGCCAGCACGGCGGCGATCTGCTCCTCTTCGCGCTGGCGGTCGTAATCGTAGTTCACCACCAGCGTCTGATAACCGTGCGCGGTGGTGACCGACTCAATTCCAGCCAGCAGATCGGCAAAAATTTGATTATGAAAGGAGGGAATAAGCACGCCAATGCGCGGGACGACAACGCTGATCATCGCCGGATTATCGGGGTCCGGCTCATAGCCAATTTCGGCAATCACGCTGGCAATACGCTCCGCCGTTTCAGGCTTCACTTTATCCGGGGTACGTAAATAGCGGCTGACGGTCATCTTGGTTACGCCCGCCAGCGCTGCAATATCATTGAGCGTAATGCGTTGTGCTTTCATCTATCGGCCCGTCAAATACATCCACTGCATCAGGCCATTATGCCTGTCGTGGGTTAAAAAGAGAATCTTACCACTGACGAGTTAACCCGTTGAGCGATGGTAATTTCCGCCCCGCCTCACGTTTAGCGTAACCCCTTTTAGTAACATGGTTTTAAGTGATCTGTATCACAGTTTTACCCGTCGAAAATCCGTGAGATAGAGCACAGGTCATTCCGCTTTCGTTATTCAGGAAATCAGAATCACCGGGCACAACATTATTTATACCCTAAATAATTCGAGTTGCAGGAAGGCGACAAGGGAGTGAATCCCGATGAGCTTACTCAGGTAAGTGATTCGGGTGAACGAGCGCAGTCAACACACCTGCAACTTGAAGTATGACGGGATATATTCAGCCGTTAATCAGGATATCAAAATGAAAGACCTTTTCAGCTTACAAGGCAAACGCATTTTAATTACTGGCGCAGGACAGGGAATTGGATTTGTCATGGCGCAGGGCCTTGCGCAATATGGTGCAGAAATTATTGTTAATGATATTTCGGCCTCGCGCGCTGATGATGCGGTCATGAAATTACGCGATGTAGGCGCGACTGCCCATACGGCAGTATTTAATGTTACCGATGCTGATGCCGTTGAAAATGCCATTAATCAAATCGAAAATGAAATTGGCCCTATCGACGTATTATTTAATAATGCCGGAATTCAGCGCCGCCACCCGTTTACCGAATTTCCGGTACAGGAATGGAACGACGTTATTTCGGTCAACCAAACCGCCGTATTTCTCGTTTCCCAAGCCGTCGCCAAACGCATGATTGACCGCCAGCAGGGAAAAATCGTCAATATCTGCTCAATGCAGAGCGAACTCGGGCGCGACACGATAACCCCATACGCTGCGGCGAAAGGCGCAGTAAAAATGCTGACCCGTGGGATGTGCGTCGAGCTGGCGCGCTATAACATCCAGGTCAACGGTATTGCGCCAGGCTACTTTAAAACCGACATGACCCAGGCGCTGGTTGACGATAAAGCCTTTACCGACTGGCTGTGCAAACGCACACCCGCCGCTCGCTGGGGTGACCCGCAGGAGCTGGTCGGCGCAGCAGTATTTTTATCATCCAACGCCTCGAATTTCGTTAATGGCCATCTGCTGTTCGTCGACGGCGGAATGCTGGTCGCCGTCTGAACAAGGAGTTCACCATGGCAGGACAATGCATTATTTTGATGGGTGTATCCGGCACCGGCAAGACCACCGTCGGTCAGGCCTTAGCCCAGGCGCTTGGCGCGAAATTTATCGATGGCGACGATCTGCATCCTCGCAAAAATATCGTCAAAATGGCCGCCAGTCAGCCGCTTGATGATGACGATCGCCAGCCGTGGCTGGAGCGTATTGGCGATGTTATTTTCAGTCTCGGGCAGAAAAACGAGTCCGGCGTGCTGGTGTGTTCGGCGCTGAAAAAGCGCTATCGCGACCAGTTGCGTGAGGGCAATCCCCATTTACGCTTCCTGTGGCTGACCGGTGACTACGACTGCATTTTGCAGCGTATGCAGGCGCGCAAAGGCCACTTTATGCCTGAAGCCCTGCTGCGCAGCCAGTTCGCCGCGCTGGAAACGCCAGACGCCAGCGAAAGCGACATTTTAGCCGTCGATATCGCCCCCGATGTCGCGAGCATTGTGGCGCACTCCATCACGCTACTCGACCATCATCAACGACAGGAGATACCGGCATGATTATTGATACCTTAACCGCCGCCGCCCAAAATAGCTTTTACCCGCCGGTTATCCGCAAAGCGCTGCAGGCGGTTTTGCAACAGGAGCCGCACGCCCTGCCTCCGGGGAAATATACCGTTGATGGCGATAATCTGTTTTTTACCGTTGTTGAAGGCAGCACTAAACCACTGGCGGAGCAACGCCCGGAATATCATCGTCAGTACATAGATATTCATATTGTGCTGAGAGGTGAGGAGGTTATCGGTGCCGGTAACAAGGGTCTGGAGATCGTTGACGATGGGCCGTTTAATACCGCGCATGATATTGGCTTTTGCCAGGCAATCAGCAGCGAAACGCTGATTCACCTACATCCTGAAGAGCTGGCAATCCTGTTCCCAGGCGAACTACACCGGCCCATGGCCGCGATGGATGCAGGCGCGGCATTGCGCAAAATTATCGTCAAAATTGACTACGCCTTACTTTAAATCAACCGGCCCCGCCGCACTCCTCGCGGGGCCACGGATAACGCTTAGTTATCCAGTTCGTCCATCGATTTCACCTGATCGCGATTGATCTGCTCGGTGCGGCCGGTTTCAGCATTTTTATAGGACACCAGCCCGGTATCATCATCTACCTGCGGTTTGCCATCGGTCACAATCGTTCTGCCATCGGTGGTTTTTAGCGACTGGTTTGTTGAACACCCGGCGATGGTAAACAGTGCAGCGGCGGTGAAAATTGCCGCAGTGAGTGGTTTGAATTGCATCGTGTTTCTCTCCCGTTATTCAGTCAAATTAATTATCACCCTAACCACTTTAGGCTAGCTGACTGAACTGGGAGAGAAAACCAGAACTCTCCGAAGTGGCGTTTTAGCGCGAATTCCTTTGTTTTTGCTCGAAGCTCACCGCCGCGCCAATCAGGTTGGCCTCGTTGCGATACTGACAGAGCAGAACCTGCGGCAGGAATTCTGCCAGTTCTTTCTCTTGCACCAGTCCAGCCAGGCGCTGCTTAATACCGGCAAAAATTTTATCGCTGGCGGAGATACCGCCGCCGATAATCAGGCAATCCGGGTCATAGCAGACCTGCAAATTGAGTAAGCCCACCGCCATCCAGTGGTAAAACTGCGCCACTTCCTGCTGTGCAATATCATCGCCTTCTTCCGCCAGGCGAAAAACGTCAGCGCCAGTGAGCGAATCTGACGCCAGCGACATTCTCTGCGCGTAACGTCGCGCCATCGCCACCGCGGTCGCCAGCTCGCTAAAGGTTTGCCCATCGTGAAGCGTCATCAGGCCAAACTCTCCCGCATAGCGATGGCTACCGCGCCGCAGGACCTTGTTTTCGACAATCGCACCGCCCACGCCGGAACCGACGATCACAAACAACACGTGCTGGTAGTCCCGCCCCGCCCCCAGCGCCGCTTCGGCGATACCCGCCGAATTGGCGTCGTTTTCAATGCACACCGGTAGCGAGAATAGCGTCTCCAGCTCTTCGACAATCGCAAAGTGGTGAATATAGGGGATGGCGCTCAGCCCGCCAATTACCCCACGCAGGGCATCGACGCTTCCCGGTGCGCTGATGGAAACGCCCTCAATAGCATAGCGCTGCTGAAATTGCTGGCACAGCATCAGCAGCTGCGCCTTCATCTCCGGCCAGCTGGCTGGAGTCTTAACCGACCCGGTATCAGCTAATGCGCCCTGCTGCCAGACGCCATACTTAATCGCGCTACCACCCCAGTCAAACAATAGAATTGCCATATATATCCCCTTGATTAAATTCGTAAAAACAAATTAATGCTCACAAGGATAGTCACTTTTGTTTAGCCCCGGCTTATCGCAACGCAAAAAAAAAGCGCCTCCGGTGTCAACCACCGGAGGCGCAGTTACTGGCAGATTACATTACTTTTTAATCTGCGCGTGCATTTCCTGCACCGACGTCACTTTCTCAATCGCGTTGGCATTCAGCGCCATCGCCGTGGCGAAGCCGCCGTTCAGCGTGGTGTCGTAATGCACTTTGTACTGCAACGCGCTGCGGCGAATCAGCTTGGAGTCGGCAATCGCCTGACGACCCTCAGTGGTGTTGATGATGTAAGTATATTCGCCATTCTTGATACGGTCCTGAATGTGCGGACGACCTTCATGCACCTTGTTCACCAGGCGCGGATTGATGCCGGCTTCGCCCAGCACAATCGCGGTACCGTGGGTGGCATCCAGCTCGAAGCCGAACTTCAGCAGTTTTGCCGCCAGGTCCACCACGCGCTCTTTGTCGCCTTCGCGTACGGAGAGCAGCGCGCGGCCCGATTTCTTCATCGTCGAGCTACTGCCCAATTGCGCTTTAGCGAACGCTTCCGCGAAGGTGCGGCCCACGCCCATCACTTCACCGGTGGAGCGCATTTCTGGCCCTAACAGTGGGTCTACGCCCGGGAACTTGTTGAACGGCAGCACCACTTCTTTCACCGAGTAGTATGGCGGGATGACTTCTTTGGTCACGCCCTGCTGCGCCAGCGTCTGGCCTGCCATCACGCGCGCCGCGACTTTTGCCAGCGCAACGCCGGTGGCTTTCGAGACGAACGGTACGGTACGCGCTGCACGCGGGTTGACTTCAATCAGGTAGACTTCGTTGTTTTTAACCGCAAACTGCACGTTCATCAGGCCGCGTACCTGCAATTCGAAGGCCAGCTTCTGCACCTGCTCGCGCATGACATCCTGAATTTCCTGGCTCAGCGTGTAGGCTGGCAGGGAACACGCGGAGTCACCAGAGTGGACGCCTGCCTGTTCGATGTGCTCCATGATGCCGCCAATCAGCACCATTTCGCCGTCGCAGATAGCATCCACATCGACTTCTACCGCATCATCAAGGAAGCGGTCCAGCAGCACCGGTGCATCGTTAGAGACGCTGACGGCGGTCTGGAAGTAGCGACGCAGGTCAACTTCGTCATAGACGATTTCCATTGCCCGACCACCGAGCACGTAGGACGGACGTACCACCAGCGGGTAGCCAATCTCTTTCGCTTTTTCGACGGCCATTTCGATGGCGGTTACGGTGGCGTTTGCCGGTTGCTTCAGCTTCAGACGGTCAACCGCCTGCTGGAAACGCTCACGGTCTTCTGCACGGTCAATCGCATCCGGGCTGGTGCCGATAATCGGTACGCCTGCCGCTTCCAGCGCGCGCGCCAGCTTCAGCGGAGTCTGGCCGCCGTACTGCACGATAACGCCTTTCGGCTTCTCAATGCGCACGATTTCCAGCACGTCTTCCAGGGTGACCGGCTCAAAGTACAGGCGGTCGGAGGTGTCGTAATCGGTCGAAACGGTTTCCGGGTTACAGTTGACCATAATGGTCTCGTAACCGTCTTCGCGCAGCGCCAGCGAGGCGTGAACGCAGCAGTAGTCAAACTCGATACCCTGACCGATACGGTTCGGGCCGCCGCCGAGAACCATGATTTTGTCGCGGTCAACGGACGGGTTCGCCTCGCACTCATCTTCATAAGTGGAGTACATATAAGCGGTGTCAGTGGCAAATTCCGCCGCGCAGGTATCTACGCGCTTGTAGACCGGGTGCAGGTCGAACTGGTCGCGCAGCTTGCGGATTTCCGCTTCGCGCACACCCGCCAGCTTCGCCAGACGCGCATCGGCAAAACCTTTACGCTTGAGCTGACGCAGGAAGTCAGCGTCAAGGCCGGTAATACCGACTTCAGTCACTTTCTCTTCCAGACGCACCAGCTCTTCAATCTGCACCAGGAACCAGCGGTCGATATTGGTCAGGTTGAACACGCCGTCAACGGACAGACCAGCGCGGAAGGCGTCAGCGATATACCAGATACGCTCGGCACCGGCATCTTTCAGCTCGCGGCGAATCTTGGTCAGCGCTTCTGGGTCATCCAGGCTCACTTTCGGGTCGAAACCAGTCGCGCCCACTTCCAGGCCGCGCAGCGCTTTCTGTAAGGATTCCTGCTGAGTGCGGCCAATCGCCATCACTTCACCGACCGATTTCATCTGGGTGGTCAAGCGGTCGTTCGCGCCGACGAATTTCTCGAAGTTAAAGCGTGGGATTTTGGTCACAACGTAGTCGATGGACGGCTCAAACGACGCCGGAGTACGGCCGCCGGTGATGTCGTTCATCAGCTCATCAAGGGTGTAACCTACCGCCAGTTTCGCCGCTACTTTAGCAATCGGGAAGCCGGTGGCTTTCGAGGCCAGCGCCGAGGAGCGGGAGACGCGCGGGTTCATTTCGATAACGATCAGGCGACCGTCTTTCGGGTTGACCGAGAACTGAACGTTGGAACCGCCAGTTTCTACACCAATTTCACGCAGTACCGCCATCGAGGCGTTACGCATGATTTGGTACTCTTTATCGGTCAGGGTCTGCGCCGGGGCGACGGTGATGGAGTCACCGGTATGGATGCCCATAGCGTCGAAGTTTTCGATAGAGCAGACGATGATGCAGTTGTCGTTTTTATCACGCACCACTTCCATCTCGTACTCTTTCCAGCCAATCAGCGACTCATCAATCAGCAGCTCTTTCGTTGGGGAAAGATCCAGACCGCGCTCGCAGATCTCTTCGAACTCTTCGCGGTTGTAGGCGATACCGCCGCCGGTGCCGCCCATGGTGAAAGATGGGCGAATGATGCACGGATAGCCGACGTCAGCGGCAACCGCCAGCGCTTCTTCCATAGTGTGAGCGATGCCGGAACGCGCGGTGTCGAGGCCGATTTTCTTCATCGCCACGTCGAAACGGCGGCGGTCTTCGGCTTTATCAATCGCGTCAGCAGTGGCGCCAATCATGGTGACGCCAAACTCTTCGAATACGCCCTGACGTTCCAGTTCCAGCGCACAGTTCAGCGCGGTCTGGCCGCCCATGGTCGGCAGAACCGCATCCGGGCGCTCTTTTTCGATAATTTTGCGTACCACTTCCCAGTGAATCGGCTCGATATAAGTCGCATCGGCCATTTCCGGGTCGGTCATGATGGTCGCCGGGTTGGAGTTCACCAGAATGACGCGATAACCTTCTTCGCGCAGCGCTTTACACGCCTGCGCGCCGGAGTAGTCAAATTCACAAGCCTGGCCGATAACGATCGGGCCAGCGCCAAGAATCAGGATGCTTTTTATATCTGTACGTTTTGGCATTTTGTTTGCTCCTGATTATTTTGCTGAAGAACGGTAGTGCTTAATCAATTCGATAAAGTGGTCGAACAGCGGCGCGGCATCGTGCGGACCCGGGCTCGCCTCCGGGTGTCCCTGGAAGCTGAACGCTGGTTTATCGGTACGATGAATCCCCTGCAGGGTGCCGTCGAACAGCGACTTGTGGGTCACGCGCAGGGTAGCAGGCATCGAGGCTTCATCCACCGCAAAACCGTGGTTCTGCGCGGTAATCATCACCACGTTGTTATCAATATCTTTAACCGGGTGGTTACCACCATGGTGACCAAACTTCATCTTGATGGTCTTCGCTCCGCTCGCCAGCGCCAACAGCTGATGGCCAAGGCAGATGCCGAATACCGGAATCTCGGTTTCGAGGAACTTCTCAATCGCTTCGATGGCGTAGTCGCACGGAGCCGGGTCACCGGGGCCGTTAGACAGGAAGATACCGTCCGGATTCATCTTCAGCACGTCTTCAGCGGAGGTCTTCGCCGGCACTACCGTCAGACGGCAGCCGCGGTCGACCAGCATGCGCAGAATGTTGCGTTTCGCGCCGAAATCATAGGCCACAACGTGGAACGGCAGGTCGCTTTCTGCTTTGGCTTCCGGCAGGTCGCCCGCCAGAGTCCAGCTACCTTGCGTCCAGCTGTAGGTTTCTGCGGTAGTCACTTCCTTCGCCAGATCCATCCCGTTCAGGCCCGGGAACGCTTTCGCTTTTTCCAGCGCCAGCTGCGCATCCGGGCTGTCGCCCGCAATAATGCAGCCGTTCTGCGCGCCTTTCTCACGCAGCAGACGGGTCAGCTTACGAGTATCGATATCGGCGATCGCCACAATGTTATGGCGCTTCAGGTAAGAAGAGAGGTCTTCGGTATTGCGGAAGTTGCTGGCAATCAGCGGCAGGTCGCGAATGACCAGGCCCTGCGCATGTACCTGAGAAGATTCTTCATCAGCGGCGTTAGTGCCGACGTTGCCGATATGGGGATAAGTCAGAGTGACGATTTGGCGGGAATAGGAAGGATCAGTGAGGATTTCTTGATAACCGGTCATTGAAGTATTGAAAACGACTTCCCCAACCGCCGTGCCGGTAGCCCCAATGGCCCGACCGTGAAACTGGGTTCCGTCTTCCAGAACCAATAGCGCTGACTTAATCAAAACACCCTCCAGAGAATATCCACTCACTTTATTTGCATATTAATTCATAATGCAGATCTGAATCAATGCAAATCTGTTGCCCGCAGAATTTTGGCAAACGGCGGCATTCTGGAGAGATGGCGGGTAAAAGTCAACTTAAAGCGGATATTTTTAATCTTATTTCAAGCCACTGTTCAGCAATACCAGCCTTAGCTGGTAAAAAGATCAACTAACTAGCCAGGGAAAACGCTTGCGGGGCCGGATTATTGTAAAATCATTGAGCGGAGAACAAAAAAGTAGACCAGATGGTCAAAATTTACAATAAAACAATAAAAAATACGCAGATAACATAATCTTTTGAAGACTTGATGATAAAAATATAAAAAAATCGGAAAAAATAAAAAGGGCAATAAAATATTGCCCTTTGCAATCAATTACATATTGAATGCAATAACCACATCACGATGGGTAATAATCGTTATAAAGAGTTCAGTTCAAGCACGTCACGCATATCAAAAATACCGTTTTTCTTACCTTTCAACCATAATGCTGAGCGAACTGCACCATTTGCAAAAGTCATCCGGCTGGAGGCCTTATGGCTGATTTCGATACGTTCGCCGATATCGGCAAACATCGCTGTATGCTCACCGACGATATCTCCGGCACGTACGGTGGCAAAACCGATCGTGCCCGGCTCGCGTTCACCGGTGTAACCTTCACGACTGTAGACCGCACAGTCCTTCAGATCTTTATCCAGAGCACCGGCAATCGCCTCGCCCATCGCTAACGCCGTACCCGATGGGGCATCGACTTTGTGGCGATGGTGCGCTTCGATAATTTCGATATCGGTATAGTCGCCCATCACCTTCGCCGCTTTCTCCAGCAGCTTTAACATCACGTTGACGCCGACGCTAAAGTTGGCGGCGAATACAATGGCGATTTCCTGCGAAGCATCGCGAATCGCCTGCTTCCCGGCATCATCAAAGCCGGTGGTGCCGATCACCATCCCTTTACCGTGTTGACGGCAAAAAGCGAGGTGGTTCAGCGTGCCTTCCGGGCGGGTAAAATCGATGAACACGTCGAAATCATCTTTTACCGCCTCAAGGCTGCTTTGCACCACAACGCCTGACTTACCCACGCCCGCCAGCTCGCCCGCATCGCTGCCGAGCAGTGAGGAGCCTTCACGTTCCAGAGCCGCGCCAAGCGCCGCGCCGTCCATTTGCTGTACCGCCTGGATTAACTGGCGTCCCATCCGGCCGCCCGCGCCCGCGATGGCCACGCGGATTTGTGCATCATGCATAGCTATTCTCTTTTGTTAACACTACGTAAATTGTTTTCAGAGTAACCAGCCCGTCGATGAGCCGCTACTCAAAAACACCGATAATTAGAAATTTATGACAAACTGCCGCCGATATCAGTAAAAACTATACGATTGTGCCGGGAATTTGGCGTTGAGTAGTGAGAAGGGGTACGCATGTGGATTCAGGAACCCCGGTTCAGCCATTTGCAGGCCAATCCGGGGTCAGCTATTGATGAAAAGCCGAACAATTAATGCAGGAACAGCTCTCCTGGAGGGAAGCCATACAGGAACCAGGTGACCGCCAGCAGATCGGCGCTGCCGCCGGGGCTGAGATGGCGAACAATCAGTTCATCGTCCAGCTGACGTAACGCTTCCAGCCCACCGTCGGCCAGCACTCCGCCTTCCCACAGCAGCTTTTGCGCCTGCTGCTGAACAAAGTTGAGTCCTTCCAGCCCGCCGCGTGAAACCAGGTTGGTATCGTCATTCCACGCCATCAGATGCAGCAAGGTCTGTAATAACGCCAGATTGGTATCGCCGGTATCTTCCATCACGCGATTAAATACCGGCATCGCCTGAGTGCGCACGGTACGAAAGCCGCTTTCCGCTTCACCCCGGGCACCAGACAGCCCGTAGCGCAGGAAATGCGCCTCGCCTTTGCTCACCTTCTTCCCTTCCGAGGGGGAAAGCTCGCGCCCAACCACGCCGCGACAGAATCGGGCAACCTGATCGCAAACCCGGTGCTGTTCAACCGGCTCCCCTCGGGCAACCAGCCTTCCTGCCGCCGCGCTGAGCAGGCCAAAAGCGAAGATCGCCCCGCGATGGGTATTCACCCCCCCGGTGACCTCCAGCATATCCGTCTCGCAGGCCATGCCCACTGGACGCAGCATCATCAGCACCTGTTCCGGTGTGATATTGGCCGTGTCGTGACCCATAATGAAAAACTTCTCCATCCACGGGGCGACAACCGCCGTACTGGCTTCAAATGACGCCAGATCCATATCCTGATGCGCGCCGGTGTTACGGATATCCACCAGACCCGGTTTTGGCGTCAGGCGCACTTCCGTCAGCAGCGCCCGCTCCACGCGAGAAACGATATCCTCCGCCGCGACCGTTTGACGACTCAACTGGCGATGCAGGCTCATGATCACTTCGCTCATGCCTTCTCTCCTCGATGCGTTTAGCTGGCGGTTTTAACCTGATGAATCACGTCAATCACTGAACCATCGCGATAACGCACTACCGCCACCACCCGGTCGGTAAATTCGATCGACTCAGGTTTACCGGTCAGGAGCTCAGCGCGCTGTTGTAGCTCTTCAATCGTCATCAGCGGGATACCGGCGCTGCGCAGGTTATCGATCAGATCCTGACGCGCCGGATTCACGGCAATACCGTGGTCGGTCACCAGCACATCCACGCTGGCCCCCGGCGTGACGCGAGTTAGCACCTTCTCCACCACGCACGGAATACGCCCGCGCACCAGCGGCGCGGTGATAATGGTTAAATCAGCCCCTGCCGCCGTATCGCTATGGCCACCAGATGCCCCACGCAGCACGCCGTTGGAGCCGGTCATCACGTTGACGTTGAACCCGGTATCAATTTCCAGCGCGCTCAGCATCACCACGTTCAGGCGCTCGCAAGAGATGCCTTTAGAACTTGGGTTCGCGTACTGATTAGCAGAGATTTCGATATGGTACGGGTTATTCGCTAGCGAACGCGCAGCATCGCCGTCGAAAGACTGGGTATCCAGCAGCGCTTTAATCAGGCCCTTTTCATGCAGATCGACCATCGTGCCGGTGATCCCGCCCAGACCAAAGCTGGCGGTGATCTCATTACGACGCATCTTATCTTCGAGGAAGCGGGTTACCGCCAGCGACGCGCCGCCAGTGCCGGTTTGCAAAGAGAAGCCGTCTTTGAAGTAGCCAGAATGTTCGATCACTTTGGCCGCCTGGCGAGCGATCAGTAGCTCGCGCGGGTTGCTGGTCAGGCGGATCGCCCCGGCGGTGATTTTCGCCGGATCGCCAACTTCCTCAACCTGCACGATCAGATCAACCTGATCCTGAGCGATACTGGCCGGGTAGTTCGGATAATCAACCCACTCTTCGGTCAGCAGAACCACGCATTTAGCGGCATCAGCATCCACTTTGGCGTAGCCCAGTGAGCCGCAGCGAGATTTGCCGCTAAAGCCGTTGGCGTTGCCATACTCATCGCAGCACGGCACCCCAAGGAACGCCACGTCAATACTCAACTCGCCGGTTTGCACTAAATGCGCGCGACCGCCGTGGGAGTGAATTTGTACCGGGTTTTCCATCAGGCCCGCAGAGATCTCTTCCCCGAGCTTACCGCGCAGGCCAGAGGTATAAATCTGGCGAACCACGCCGTTTCTAATATGCTCGATCAGCGGCCAGTGAGCGTCGATCAGCGAGCTTGAGGCTAACGTCAGATCGCGAAAGCCCATTTCAGCCAGCTTCGCCACCACCATATTGACCACCTTGTCGCCGCCGCGAAACGCGTGGTGGAAGGAGATGGTCATGCCGTTTTGCAGCCCGGAGCGGCGAATCGCCTCTTCCAGCGAGGCGCAAATTTTACGTTGGCGCTTTTCGCTTTCGCTGGCCAACCACGGGCTTTTCGCGGTCACGCCCGCATAGGGCTCTAACCCTTCCGGCACGACGTATTGTTGATTAAGCATTGCCACGGTCTCTTTCATTATTTCCCCCTTAATCACGAATGCCGGAAGCCGACAGCGCCACGACTTTGCGCGCATGATCGATAATCGGTCCATCTATCATCTTGCCGTTCAGCGATACCACGCCGAGGCCGCGCTCTTCCGCCTCTTCCGCCGCCGCGATAACTTCGCGCGCATGCTCGACATCTTTAAGCGTTGGGGCATAAACCTGATGCAGCAGCTCAATCTGACGCGGGTTCACCAGCGATTTGCCGTTAAAGCCGAGATTTTTCGCCAGATTCGCTTCCGCGAGGAAACCGTCTTCGTTATTGATATCCGACCACACCACGTCATAGGCCGCGATCCCGGCAACGCGGGCGGCGTGCAGCACCGCGCAGCGAGCATAAAACAGCTCGGTGCCGTCGCCGCGGCAGGTGCCCATATCCATCACGTAGTCAAAGGCCGCCAGCGCAATGGCCGACAAACGCGGGCTGGAGCGGGCGATCTCGACCGCATTCACCACGCCAAGCGCTGATTCAATCGCCGCCATTAATTTGGTGCTGCCCACTTCCCGGCCACACTCGCGCTCAATGCGCTCAACGTGGGCTTCCAGCTCATGGATATCTTCTTTGCTATCGGTTTTCGGCAAACGGACCATATCCACGCCCGCACGCACCACCGCTTCGAGGTCAGCAAGGCCAAACGGGGTATTGAGCGGATTAATACGCACCACGGTTTCGACATCCCGATACAGCGGATGCTGGAGCGCGTGATGCACAAGCAGGCGGGCGGTATCTTTTTCACGCAGTGAAACGGCGTCTTCGAGGTCAAACATCACCGCGTCTGCGCCGTAAACAAAAGAGGTGCTTAACATCGCGGCATTCGCGCCGGGAATAAACAGCATACTGCGACGAGGTTTCATAGCTGGCTCCATTGCAGTTGAGATTGTTTAGCTGCGCGCAGCGCCGCGGCCTGAACGCGAGCCTTCAGTACGCATTCGAGCGCACCTTTATCATCGACGACCACATTCGCCTGGGTGACGTCAAGCTGCGCCAACGTCTCTCTGACCACCCGCTCAATCGCGGCGCCAAACTGCTGCTTCACGACGCTGTCGATTTCAAGCTGGATACCCGGCTCATTAGCAGGCCCAATCCTGACCATCACATCGCTGGACTCCAGCGTGCCGGCCAGGGCGTCAATCATCATTTCCATAGAGGCAGATCCTTAGTTATGGAGGTAAAATCAGGCGGTTTGATGTTCGCTTTCCGCCAGATGCATCAGAAAAGAGAGCGTTCCCGGCGGCACCAGCGGCTCGATAGCCGACCACCGGCGCTCTTTATAGAGCTTGCGCACTCGGGAAGCGGAGATCGGCCCGCCATCTTTCTCAACCCGATCCAGCTCAACCACCTGAATGGTCGGTATAGCGCCGGGCGCTTCAAGCAGCTGCTGCATGCGCAGGTTGTAATGACGGGTTAATGAACACAGCGGCTCGCTGCCGACAAAACGGTGGGTTATCTGTAGCGCCGGGGCGAGATGTTCGCGGAAAAGCTGGAGATCGATCTGGCAGTGGCAGTCGTCGACCACGCCTTTGTCTTTCAGGAAATAGCCGGGGAATGTCGCCCGGGAGATCAGGTAAGCCGATCCCGGATGCAGGGTGACGTTTTCAATTCCCGCAATCCCTTGCTCAATCAGCATGACGCGATCCTGATAGCTGAAAAATGACGCATCTTCCTTCACCACGAACAGATGCAGCCAGTCGCACTGGCGGGCGGCCTGCTCGACCAGCCATCGATGCCCCA
Source organism: Klebsiella sp. RHBSTW-00215 (assembly GCF_014103785.1). Taxonomy (NCBI): domain Bacteria; kingdom Pseudomonadati; phylum Pseudomonadota; class Gammaproteobacteria; order Enterobacterales; family Enterobacteriaceae; genus Klebsiella; species Klebsiella sp. RHBSTW-00215. The sequence continues at coordinate 2,490,226 of NZ_JABXQS010000001.1, read as the reverse complement.
GCGTAAAGGGATTGGCGTTCATTACGATGGCGCCAATTTTTTCCCCCGGCTGGCGATACATCGTGAGCTGGCGGCAATAACGCGCCAGACGTTCACGGCTGTTCTCCATCAAAACGGCCTGGTCGCCTGCGTGGGCAATAGGCCAGAATCCAGCGCAGGAAAAGAGCGCGGCGTTATACGGTTTGGTGAATAAAAACAGTTCGCTGCGGCCCAGTTCATACGCCTGAGTCATCAGTTCGGTCAGCAGCTTCAGGCTTAGGGAAGGTGCGAATAAGCGGGGAAATTCTTCTCGGCTGACTCAGTCATTTCATTTCTTCATGTTTGAGCCGATTTTTTCTCCCGTAAATGCCTTGAATCAGCCTATTTAGACCGTTTCTTCGCCATTTAAGGCGTTATCCCCAGTTTTTAGTGAGATCTCTCCCACTGACGTATCATTTGGTCCGCCCGAAACAGGTTGGCCAGCGTGAATAACATCGCCAGTTGGTTATCGTTTTTCAGCAACCCCTTGTATCTGGCTTTCACGAAGCCGAACTGTCGCTTGATGATGCGAAATGGGTGCTCCACCTTGGCCCGGATGCTGGCTTTCATGTATTCGATGTTGATGGCCGTTTTGTTCTTGCGTGGATGCTGTTTCAAGGTTCTTACCTTGCCGGGGCGCTCGGCGATCAGCCAGTCCACATCCACCTCGGCCAGCTCCTCGCGCTGTGGCGCCCCTTGGTAGCCGGCATCGGCTGAGACAAATTGCTCCTCTCCATGCAGCAGATTACCCAGCTGATTGAGGTCATGCTCGTTGGCCGCGGTGGTGACTAGGCTGTGGGTCAGGCCACTCTTGGCATCGACACCAATGTGGGCCTTCATGCCAAAGTGCCACTGATTGCCTTTCTTGGTCTGATGCATCTCCGGATCGCGTTGCTGCTCTTTGTTCTTGGTCGAGCTGGGTGCCTCAATGATGGTGGCATCGACCAAGGTGCCTTGAGTCATCATGACGCCTGCTTCGGCCAGCCAGCGATTGATGGTCTTGAACAATTGGCGGGCCAGTTGATGCTGCTCCAGCAGGTGGCGGAAATTCATGATGGTGGTGCGGTCAGGCAAGGCGCTATCCAGGGATAACCGGGCAAACCGACGCATGGAGGCGATTTCGTACAGAGCATCTTCCATCGCGCCATCGCTCAGGTTGTACCAATGCTGCATGCAGTGAATGCGTAGCATGGTTTCCAGCGGATAAGGTCGCCGGCCATTACCAGCCTTGGGGTAAAACGGCTCGATGACTTCCACCATGTTTTGCCATGGCAGAATCTGCTCCATACGGGACAAGAAAATCTCTTTTCTGGTCTGACGGCGCTTACTGCTGAATTCACTGTCGGCGAAGGTAAGTTGATGACTCATGATGAACCCTGTTCCATGGCTCCAGATGACAAACATGATCTCATATCAGGGACTTGTTCGCACCTTCCTTAGCCCTTCCCCCTGTAGCGACGGGTCGACGGCAATACACTTCAGAACGCATCCGGCAATAGCGCCACAGCCAACAATGCGCCGCTGGTGTTCGGCGACAATCACGATTTCGCAATCTGCTTCCAGCGAGAGCTGATGTTCATGAAGGAAAAGATCGATAGCCTCCCGCCGACGGGGATCTTTCTGTACCGTGACGCGTTTTAATATCAAGTTCATTTTTTTAGCGCTTCATTGACCAAAAACGAACTGTATTTCGCCACCGTTCCCGTAGCGGTTCTTTTATTTAAATCACACTTTTTCCCGTACCTTAATTGGCTTTATGGTTTTTATGTTGTTAATTAATTCAGAAGAATAAAAACAATTAAATTAATTAAAAACACGACCAATCAGTGAAGATAATCACATATCAGCCCGGAGCATATTTATTATGATGCCGCCGTATTATTATTGCTTTTTCCAACGGCATTATTCCTTTTTTTAACAGGGTGACGTCTTATGACTAACATGAGCCAGGCTCCGGCTGCGGAGAAAAAAGGCGTTAGCGATATACTGGGGTTTAAAATCTTCGGTATGCCGCTTCCGCTTTACGCGTTTGCATTAATTACACTACTCCTTTCACACTTTTATGACGCGCTACCCACTGATATCGTGGGTGGCTTCGCGATAATGTTTATTATTGGCGCTATCTTTGGTGAAATTGGTAAACGTCTGCCGATATTTAATAAATATATTGGTGGCGCACCGGTAATGATCTTCCTGGTGGCTGCGTATTTTGTTTATGCCGGTATTTTCACGCAGAGAGAAATCGACGCAATCACCAATGTGATGGATAAAAGTAACTTCCTGAACTTATTCATCGCAGTGTTGATTACCGGCGCTATTCTGTCGGTTAACCGTAAACTGTTGCTGAAATCCCTGCTGGGTTATATTCCAACTATCCTTATGGGGATCCTCGGCGCATCAATCTTTGGCATTGCTATCGGGCTGTGCTTCGGTATTTCCATCGATCGCATCATGATGCTGTATGTTCTGCCGATTATGGGCGGCGGCAACGGCGCAGGCGCGGTTCCGCTGTCTGAAATTTATCACTCCGTCACCGGTCGTTCTCGTGAAGAGTACTACTCAACCGCGATTGCCATTCTGACCATCGCCAACATCTTCGCCATCATCTTTGCCGCGCTGCTGGATATTATCGGCAAAAAATATCCGGGAATGAGCGGTGAAGGCGAACTGGTACGTAAAGCCTCATTTAAAGTCGAAGACGATGAAAAAGCGGGCGCGATTACCCATCGTGAAACGGCGGTCGGCCTGGTGCTCTCTGCCACTTGCTTCCTGCTGGCTTACGTTCTCGCTAAAAAAATCCTGCCGAGCATTGGCGGCATTTCCATCCACTACTTCGCCTGGATGGTACTAATCGTCGCGGCGCTGAACGCCTCTGGCCTCTGCTCGCCGGAAATCAAAGCCGGTGCTAAACGTCTGTCTGACTTCTTCTCTAAGCAACTGCTGTGGGTGCTGATGGTCGGCGTCGGCGTGTGCTACACCGACCTGCAAGAGATCATCGACGCGATCACCTTCGCTAACGTGGTGATTGCCGCTGTCATCGTAGTGGGTGCCGTCGTCGGTGCCGCCGTCGGCGGCTGGCTGATTGGCTTCTTCCCGATTGAATCCGCAATTACCGCTGGCCTGTGTATGGCTAACCGCGGTGGTTCCGGTGACCTGGAAGTGCTCTCTGCCTGTAACCGTATGAATCTTATCTCCTATGCGCAAATCTCCTCCCGTTTGGGCGGCGGTATTGTGCTGGTCATCGCGAGCATCGTGTTCGGCATGATGATGTAATAAACACGCACGATGGCGATGTTTGAGCGTAAACCACAGCGGTGCAAATTAGGGTCCAGGGCCGGGGGCGGCTTCGGGAAATCCACCCTAACTCCTTAGCCGGACGCACCAATGAATTTACTTTCAAACACGCCATCGTGCCCTTACTTTTGGACCTTTTCATGAGTGATGCAGTGCTGCTGGGTGAAGGCTTCACCCTGATGTTCCTCGGCATGGGATTCGTGCTGGCGTTTCTGTTCCTGCTGATTTTCGCCATCCAGGGCATGTCCGTCGCCGTCAACCGCTTCTTCCCTGAACCGGCCCCGGTGCCGAAGGCGGTACCTGCCGCCGCGCCCGCTGACGACTTCGCCCGCTTAAAGCCGGTGATTGCCGCCGCTATCCACCACCATCGCCGCCTTAACCCTTAATTCACGGAGCATTCCATGACCGTTGCCATTACCGATGTCGTCCTGCGCGACGCCCACCAGTCCCTTTTCGCCACCCGCCTGCGTCTTGACGATATGTTGCCCATCGCCGCTCAGCTCGATGACGTCGGCTACGGCTCCCTCGAATGCTGGGGCGGCGCCACCTATGACGCCTGCATCCGCTTTCTCGGCGAAGACCCGTGGGTCCGCCTGCGCGAGCTGAAAAAAGCCATGCCGAAGACCCCGCTGCAGATGCTGCTGCGCGGCCAGAACCTGCTTGGCTACCGCCACTACGCGGATGACGTGGTGGAGCGCTTCACTGAACGCGCCGTCAAAAACGGCATGGACGTGTTCCGCGTCTTCGACGCCATGAACGACCCGCGCAATATGAAAGCGGCGCTTCAGGCGGTGCGCAGCCACGGAGCCCATGCCCAGGGGACGCTCTCGTACACCACCAGCCCGGCGCACACCCTGCAGACCTGGCTTGATTTAACCGAACAGCTGCTGGAAACCGGCGTCGATTCCATCGCCATCAAGGATATGTCCGGCATCCTCACCCCGTCGGCCGCCTTTGAGCTGGTGAGCGAAATCAAAAAACGCCACGACGTGCGCCTGCACCTGCACTGCCACGCCACCACCGGGATGGCGGAGATGGCCCTGCTGAAGGCCATCGAAGCGGGCGTTGACGGCGTCGACACCGCCATCTCCTCGATGAGCGCCACCTACGGCCACCCGGCCACCGAGGCGCTGGTCGCTACTCTCGCGGGCACAAAATACGACACCGGGCTGGATATCCTGAAGCTGGAGAGCATCGCGGCGTACTTCCGCGAGGTGCGCAAAAAATATCACGCCTTTGAAGGCCAGCTGAAGGGCTACGACAGCCGCATTCTGGTGGCCCAGGTGCCGGGCGGGATGCTCACCAACCTCGAGGGCCAGCTGAAGCAGCAGAACGCCGCCGACAGGCTGGATGAGGTGCTGGCGGAAATCCCCCGCGTGCGCGAGGACCTCGGCTTTATCCCGCTGGTCACCCCGACCTCGCAGATTGTCGGCACCCAGGCGGTGCTCAACGTTCTGACCGGCGAGCGCTACAAAACCATCGCCAAAGAGACGGCGGGCATTCTGAAGGGCGAATACGGCCATACTCCGGTACCCGTGAATGCGGCATTGCAGGCCCGCGTGCTGGGAGGGGCAGAAGCCATCACCTGCCGCCCGGCGGACCTGCTGAAACCGGAGCTGGCCCAGCTTGAGGCCGACGTGAAGCGCCAGGCGCAGGAGAAGGGCATTCAGCTTGCGGAAAACGCCATCGACGACGTGCTGACCGTAGCCCTGTTCCCGCAAATCGGCCTGAAGTTCCTTGAGAACCGCCACAACCCGGCGGCGTTTGAGCCGGTGCCGCAGGCAGAAACCGCGCAGCCTGCCGCTGCCCCGGTAAAAGCCGCTGCCTCCGGCGTCTACACCGTCGAAGTGGAAGGTAAAGCCTTTGTGGTGAAGGTCAGCGACGGCGGCGATATCAGCCAGCTCACTGCCACCACATCAGTTGCACCGGCTCCGGTAGCCGCTCCGGCAGGCGCAGGCACCCCGGTGACCGCCCCGCTGGCGGGTACCATCTGGAAGGTGATTGCCACCGAGGGCCAGGCGGTGGCGGAAGGCGACGTGCTGCTGATTCTGGAAGCCATGAAGATGGAAACCGAAATCCGCGCCGCGCAGGCCGGGACCGTGCGCGGTATCGCCGTGAAGTCCGGGGACGCGGTCGCCGTGGGCGACACCCTGATGACGCTGGCGTAAGGAAGAGGAACGGAAATGGAAAGTCTGAACGCCCTGATTCAGGGCATGGGCCTGATGTACCTCGGCATCGGCCAGGCCATCATGCTGCTGGTGAGCCTGCTGCTGCTGTGGCTGGCGATAGCGAAGAAGTTCGAGCCGCTGCTGTTGCTGCCGATTGGCTTCGGCGGCCTGCTGTCGAATATCCCGGAAGCCGGGCTGGCGCTGACCGCGCTGGAGAGCCTGCTGGCGCACCACGACGCCGGGCAGCTGGCGGTGATTGCCGCGAAGCTCAACTGCCTGCCGGACGTGCATGCCATCAAGGAAGCATTAGCGCTGGCGCTGCCGTCGGTACAAAACCAGATGGAAGAGATGGCGGTCGATATGGGCTACTCGTCCGGGGTGCTGGCGATTTTCTATAAGGTCGCCATCGGTTCAGGCATTGCGCCGCTGGTGATTTTTATGGGCGTCGGAGCGATGACCGACTTCGGCCCGCTGCTGGCCAACCCGCGCACCCTGCTGCTGGGAGCGGCGGCGCAGTTCGGTATCTTCGCCACGGTACTCGGGGCGCTGACGCTGAACTACTTCGGCCTGATTTCCTTCACCCTGCCGCAGGCGGCGGCCATCGGCATCATCGGCGGCGCGGACGGTCCGACGGCGATTTATCTGTCGGGCAAGCTGGCGCCGGAGTTGCTGGGGGCCATCGCGGTGGCGGCGTACTCGTATATGGCGCTGGTGCCGTTAATCCAGCCGCCGATTATGAAGGCGCTGACCAGCGATAAAGAGCGGAAAATCCGCATGGTACAGCTGCGCACGGTGAGCAAGCGGGAAAAAATCCTCTTCCCGGCGGTACTGTTGCTGCTGGTGGCACTGCTGCTGCCGGACGCGGCCCCGCTGCTGGGGATGTTCTGCTTCGGCAACCTGATGCGCGAAAGCGGCGTGGTGGAGCGCCTGAGCGATACGGTGCAGAACGGGCTGATTAATATCGTGACCATTTTCCTCGGGTTGTCCGTTGGCGCGAAGCTGGTGGCGGACAAGTTCCTGCAACCGCAGACGCTGGGCATTCTGGTGCTGGGGGTGATTGCGTTCGGTATCGGGACGGCGGCCGGTGTATTGATGGCGAAGCTGCTCAATAAATTCAGTAAGAATCCGATTAACCCGCTGATTGGTTCCGCCGGGGTCTCGGCGGTGCCGATGGCGGCCAGGGTGTCGAACAAGGTGGGCCTGGAGTCGGATGCGCAGAACTTCCTGCTGATGCACGCGATGGGCCCGAACGTGGCCGGGGTGATTGGCTCTGCGATTGCCGCCGGGGTGATGCTCAAGTACGTGCTGGCAATGTAGTTCTGTGCTCTTCCCGGAGGCGGCGCGTTGCGCCTGTCCGGGCTACCGGATTGCCTGGATCCGTAGCCCGGGTAAGGCGCAACCCGGGGAGATGTACCCCGTCATACACAACGCCACCGGAAGTACGTAAAACGTCGTATTCCGACTGAATGACTTCTGAAATCAGCAAAACTGTGGGCCGATTCAGCGTCGCTGGCCCTGAAAAAAGAGAAAATGACCTTTTGATGTCAATTCGCCCAATGTTTACCCGAAAAATCACGCACTGGTTTGCCCGGCGTTCGTTCCAGAACCGTATCTTTCTGCTGATCCTGTTCACCTCAACAATCGTGATGCTGGCGATGTCATGGTATCTCACCAGCATTACGGAAGAGCGCCTGCATTACCAGGTTGGCCAGCGCGCGCTGATTCAGGCGATGCAAATCTCCGCCATGCCCGAACTGGTCGAAGCGGTGGAAAAACACGATCTGGCGCGGATTAAGGCGCTTATCGACCCCATGCGATCGTTTTCCGATGCCACCTACATCACCGTCGGCGATGCAAAAGGCCAGCGCCTGTATCACGTGAATCCTGATGAAATCGGTAAATATATGGAGGGCGGCGACAGCGACGACGCGCTGTACAACGCCAAAAGCTACGTTTCGGTACGCAAAGGATCCCTTGGCTCTTCATTACGCGGGAAATCGCCGATCCAGGACAGCACCGGCAAAGTGATCGGTATCGTATCGGTGGGCTATACCATCGAACAGCTGGAAAACTGGCTCAGTTTACAGATCGGATCGCTGATGATCCCGATGGCTATCATGCTGCTCCTGCTGCTCTACTGCGCCCGACGCTTCTCACTGCATATTAAAAAACAGATGCTGAATATGGAACCGCAGCAGCTATCACAACTGCTTATTCAGCAAAGCGTGCTGTTTGAATCGGTATTTGAGGGGCTGATTGCTATCGATTCACACTACAAAATTACCGCCATTAATCAGACTGCGCGGCGGCTATTGAACCTGAGCCAGCCGGAAACCATCCTGATCGGCAAAAGCATCAGCAGCGTTATCTCCCAGGAGACGTTCTTCTACGACGCGCCGCAGGAGAACAAGAAAGATGAAATCGTCACCTTTAATCAGATCAAAGTGATCGCCAGCCGGATGGCCGTCACGCTCAATAGCGAGCCTCAAGGCTGGGTCATTAGCTTTCGTAGCAAAGACGATATCAACACCCTTAGCCTGCAGCTCAGCCAGGTCCAGCAGTACGCAGATAACCTGCGTGCCGTGCAGCATGAGCATCGCAACCTGATCTCCACTATCGCCGGTCTGCTGTTTTTAAAACGCTACGATAACGCGCTGGATCTCATTCAGCAGCAGTCTGAAAGCCACCAGAAAGTACTCGATTTTATTGCGCGTAATTTTAAAGTGAACCACCTCGCCGGGTTGCTGATCGGCAAATACTACCGCGCCAAAGAGCTCGGTTTAGAACTGGTATTCGACCCCTCCTGTTACGTCGATACTCTACCTTCATCACTTTCACACAATGAATGGATCTCGATCGTCGGCAATCTGCTGGACAACGCCTACAATGCCACCTTACGCCAGCCGGCAGGCTCAAAGCAGATCGAGTGCCTGATCAACAGCGAGGGCGGTGAAGTGATCATCGAGATCGCCGATCAGGGCTGTGGAATTGATGAGCCAATGCGCGATCGCATTTTTGAACGCGGCGTGACCAGCAGCGACAGCGGCGATCATGGTATCGGCCTGTGGCTGGTTCGCAGCTACGTTGAGCAGGCGGGCGGCAATATCGTTGTCGATGACAACATCCCCTTTGGCGCTATTTTTACTCTTTATATCCCCCTGACCCGAGATGAACATCATGGATAGCATCACAACCCTCATCGTTGAAGACGAACCTATGCTGGCGGAAATCCTGGTGGATACCATCAAACAATTTCCCCAGTTCGCAGTCATTGGCATTGCCGATAAACTGGAAAGCGCCAAAAAGCTGCTCCGTCTCTATCAGCCACAGCTGATTCTGCTGGATAACTTTTTGCCCGATGGCAAAGGCCTCGATCTGATCCGCCACGCCGTCAACACCAACTACAAAGGCCGCATCATTTTTATTACTGCTGATAATCACATGGATACCATCAGTGAAGCCCTGCGGATGGGGGTTTTTGATTATCTGATTAAGCCGGTGCACTATCAGCGCTTGCAGCATACGCTTGAGCGCTTTGCCCGCTATCGCAGCTCCCTGCGCTCCAGCGAACAGGCCAGCCAGACCCACGTTGACGCCCTGTTTAATATTCAGGCCAAGGAGCATACCGAAGCCGCTGGGTCTGCACTGCGCGGCATTGATGAAAGCACCTTTAATCGCGTATTACAGCTCTTCACTGACCCGGAAATCGTGCATACCGCCGACACGCTCGCCCGCATTCTCGGCAGCAGTAAAACCACCGCTCGCCGCTACCTGGAGCAAGGGGTGAAAAACGATTTTCTCGAAGCGGAAATCAGCTACGGTAAAGTCGGCAGACCGGAGCGGATTTATCACGGTAAAGTGACCGACACCGCTTAATCACCCCGGCGAAAACCGCAAGATTCGCGGATCACCAGCGCGGGCGGCAGAATAATACGTTTCGGCGGCTCATCATTGCCCTGAATACGGCTATACAGCAGCTCGCCCGCTTTACGACCAATCTCTTTCGCCGCCACCGAAACGGTGGTTAGCGCAGGCTGAACCAGCGCCGCTTCGGTAATATCATCGAAGCCCACCAGCGCAAAATCTCGCCCCGGCTCGCGACCCATTTTACGCAGCGCCTGCATCACTCCCAGAGCGACAATATCCTGATAGCAAACGGCGGCGGTAATTTGTGGATATTGCGATAACAGCGATTCCGCCACTTTGGCGCCATCTATCTGGCTTGCCTGCGCGGTGACGATCCAGTGTGGATTCGGAGAAATACCGCTTTCCAGCAGCGTGCTGGTAAAACCGCCAATGCGCTGCGCCCGGGTGCCGGAACTCGGGCTACCGCCGATAAAGGCGATATTCTGATGACCCATTTTTAGCAGGTGCGTCGTCGCCATCTGGGTGCCGAGAAAGTTGTCGGTGCCGACAAAATCAAAGTCCGGGTCGCTCAGCGGGCGCACCACCATAATGGCCGGGATATTGCGTCTTTTCAGCGCATCGAAAAACGAGGACGGCGTTTCCCGTGCCGCGCACAGCACCATCCCACAGGCGCTATTGCGCATCAGCGAATCCACAAACTTCTGCTGACGTTCGCCAGATTCTTCACTGTTAGCCAGAAACAGCAGTAAATCATGGCGTTCCATTTCATGGCTCAGGCCCGCCGTCATCTCACCATAAAACGGGTTGGTGATGTCGTGCAGCAGCAGTCCAACCTGATTGCTGCTGCGGTTGCGTAGGTTGGCGGCGGTCTGATTGTAGACGTAGTCGGTCTCATCCAGCGCTTTCAATACCCGGTCGCGCGTGGCCTGCGAAATACGCCCCCGATTGCGCAATACCATTGAGACGGTCGCCGTAGAGACCCCCGCCCGCTCGGCGACCTGCGCCAGCGTCACTGTCGTCATGATTCCTCCTGTTCGTTCATATCAGGTTAATCGAATAACCTAAAAATTGCATTTTTCCCTGTGACTGCACTCACATTAACGCCCATTTCACTCGCTCAGTTGCTGATTATGCCGGGTTAATCGCGTTAACCACACTATCAAAATAAGGTTAATCGATTAATCTTAATTTAGCGAATATGGAGAGAATACATGCAAACGACCTATGATAAATTCCCTGAAGTAGCTATTCAGGGTTACGACGACCAGGCCTGGCAAGGCTGGGAAGCGATCGCCGCGGCGCTTAATAGCCGAATTTCCACCGCGTCCAGAACCATCGTAGTTGTGGATTGTTATCCTGGCGTACGGCTTGCAGAGCTGGAGCAACGCCTGCTACCGTTACTCAATGCCCGGCTTGCGCTCAACGTCGAATCTGCCCGCCGGGATGAGCAAGCGCTACACGACCTGCTGGCGCGCAACCTCACCGACGACCGCGTATTCGGCGTCCTCTCCTGTCATCATCTTGATGAGTTTTTTGATGAAGAAAAGCTATGCCGGATACGCCAGCAAATCGACGCCACCCGCGAGGGCGTCATTGTCGTCTACGGGCCAGGCGCGGCATTAGCGCATCCAGGCGATGTCCTGATTTACGCCGACCTGCCGCGCTGGGAAATTCAGCAGCGTATGCGCCACGATGGGCTGGGCAACTGGGGGGCTAAGAACCAGGATGAAGATATTCTTCGCCGCTACAAGCGCGCCTTTTTTATTGAATGGCGGGTCTTCGATCGCCATAAAACGCCGCTGCTCAAGCGAGCTGATTTTCTGCTCGATACCACCGTAGAGAATGCCCCGGCGCTGGTCAGCGGAGACGCACTGCGCGCCGGGCTGCAACAAACCACCACTCGTCCATTCCGCGTCGCCCCCTTCTTCGATCCCGGCGTCTGGGGCGGGCAGTGGATGAAACAACAGTTCGATCTCGATCCCACGGCCCCCAACTACGCATGGTGTTTTGATTGCGTGCCCGAGGAAAACAGCCTGTTACTGCGTTTTGGCAACGTGCGGATCGAGATCCCCTCTCAGGACCTGGTGCTGCTACACCCTCGTGCACTGCTTGGCGAGAAGGTTCACGCCCGCTTCGGTGCGGAATTTCCGATCCGTTTTGATTTTCTCGACACCATCGGCGGGCAAAATCTGAGTTTCCAGGTCCACCCGCTGACCGAATATATCCAGCAGCAGTTTGGCATGCATTACACCCAGGATGAGAGCTACTACATTCTTGAAGCAGAGCCAGGCGCAGTGGTTTATCTCGGCACCAAAACCGGCATCGAGCCGCTGGCGATGCTGGACGACCTGCGCGCCGCCGGTCGCGGAGAAAAAGCGTTCGACGATGTGCGTTTTGTTAACCAAATCCCGGCGCGGAAACACGATCACTTCCTGATCCCGGCCGGGACGGTCCACTGCTCCGGTAGCGGCACGATGGTGCTGGAGATCAGCGCCACACCGTATATTTTCACCTTCAAGCTGTGGGACTGGGGCCGCCTGGGCCTCGACGGTTTACCGCGCCCTGTGCATCTCGATCACGGCGAGCAAGTTATCGACTGGCTGCGTGATACGCAGTGGGTCGAGGAGAATCTGGTGAACCGTATCGATCCCATCGCCGAAGGTGAAGGCTGGCGGGAAGAGCGAACCGGAATGCACGAACGCGAGTTTATCGAAACCCGTCGTCACTGGTTTACCGCGCCAGTCACTCACCACACTCTGGGCGGCGTGAACGTACTGAACCTGGTAGAGGGCGCTCAAGCGGTGGTCGATAGCCCAAGTGGAGCATTTGAGCCCTTCACCGTTCACTATGCCGAGACCTTTATTATTCCCGCAGCGGTCAGCGAATACCGGATTTCACCGGCGGGCGAAGGCATCGGGCAGCAGCTCGCCACCATCAAAGCCTGGGTAAGAGGATAAACGCATGATCAACGTGATTGTCGCCAGCCACGGTCCTCTCGCCGACGCCCTGCTCGCCAGCAGCCGGATGGTTTACGGTGAATTACCGCATGTTTTCACCGTGACGCTTAGCGATCAGGCGGGCATTGAAGGCTTTAAACAGGATTTCGCCACGACGCTGAAAAACGCCGGGCACAACGCCGATGGCGTGCTGGTGCTATGCGATATGCAAAGCGGGACCCCGTGGAACGTCGCCTGCCAGCATGCATTTTCCACCGAAACAACGCCTCCGCTCGCCGTCGTAGCGGGCGTGAATTTTCCCATGCTGCTGCAAAGTGAAGACGTTAGCCATTTCACCGACGTTCATGCCGCAGCCGAGCAACTGCTGGAAATGACCGTCCCGACGCTGATAAAAGCCGTTCCGGTTTTATCCGTTCAGTCAGATGATTTTTAAAGGAAACCGCTATGAGTATCTCATTTGTTCGTATTGATGACCGCGTTATCCATGGGCAGCTCGTGACACGTTGGGCCAAAGAGCTGCCCTGCGATGGGATTGTCGCTATTGACGACGCCGTCGCGGCCGACCCGCTGCTCTCATCGGTGATGAAAGGTGCCGTGCAGGACACCAAAGTCTGGCTGTTCGATACCGCAACGGCAATTGAAAAACTGCCCAAGGTGATCGCCAGCGAGAAGCGCTATTTCGTTATCGGTAAATCCCCGCTCACTCTGCAACGCATTGAGCAAGCGGGGATCAGCCTGAAAAACGCCAACGGCAAAATCAACGTTGGCCCGATGAGCGCCCGCGCCGATACCACGACCATCGGCCCGAATCAGTCGGTCAACGCGGACGAGATCGCCGCCTTTGACTGGCTGGTGCAGCACGGGCATCACGTGGAATTCCGCCTGGTCCCGGATGCCAGCTGCTACAGCTGGCAGGACGCCCGACAGAAGCTGAAATAAGGAGCGAACGATGATTATCGAAGCTACGCTAATTGGCATTCTCTGCTACCTGGGCGCGCTGAGCAGTCCCTGGCTTTTCGGGCTGACCGGCGGCTGGTACCTGATTACCCGACCGCTGGTTTCCGGAATGCTGGTCGGGCTGATTCTCGGCGATCTGAAAACCGGGATCATGATAGGCGTTGCGGTACAGGCGGTGTATATCGCGATGGTGACGCCGGGCGGCTCAATGCCTGCGGATCTCAACTTTGTCGCTTATCCGGCCATCGCGCTGGGTATTTTATCGGGCAAAGGGCCGGAAGTAGCGGTGGCGCTGGCGGCGACAATTGGTATCGCCGGAACCATTTTATTCAACGCGATGATGGTACTGAACTCCTTCTGGAACCACCGGGCCGACGTGGCGCTGGATCGCGGCGATGAGCGCCGGCTGTATCTGAACAGCGCGATCTGGCCGCAGGTGACGAATTTCATTTTGCGTTTCGTCCCCACGTTTATCGCGGTCTATTTCGGCGCGCAGTACATCAGCGGTTTTATGGATAGTCTGCCGAAAATCGTGCTGTCGACGATGAACGTGCTGGGCGGCATCCTACCCGCCGTCGGGATCGCGATCCTGCTTAAGCAGATCATTAAAAACTACACCATGCTGATCTACTTTCTGGTCGGTTTCGTCTGCATCGTTTTTTTAAAGCTCAACATGGTCGCGCTGGTGATCGTCGGTTCGCTGCTGGCGCTTATCCATTACAACTATAAACCGGAACCGCCGCAGGCTGCGGGCGCGAGACCGGTGGTCGATGATGAGGATGAATTCTGATGGAAGAGCGTACTCTTACCCGTAAAGATCTGCGCCGCTGCTGGCGGGCGTGGATGATGCATAACCTGTCGTCAATGAGCTTTGAGCGCCTTGAGTCCTTCGGCTTTTGCCTGAGCATGCTGCCGGTGGCGAAAAAGCTCTACCCGGATGCCGCCCAGCGTGCCGAGATGCTGCGCCGTCACGCCTCGTTCTATAATACAGAACCGCAGATCGGCGCGATCGTTAACGGGATGGCGCTGGGGCTGGAGGAGAAAAAGGCCAACGGCGAGCCGATCGACGGCGAAACGATCAACACCCTGAAAGTGGGTCTGATGGGACCGATTGCCGGGATCGGCGATTCGATGATCCCCGGAATGCTGATCCCTATTCTGCTCAGCATCGGGATGGCGCTGGCGGCAGGCGGTAATATTCTTGGGCCGCTATTTTATACCGTCGCCTGGCTGGCGATTATCCTGCCCGGCTCGTGGTTCCTGTTTCTCAAAGGCTACAAAATGGGCTCCGGCTCGGTGGAGATGCTGGTCAGCAGCAAATCAGCCCGCCTGCGCGAAGCCCTATCGCTATTAGGCGTTTTTGTGATGGGCGGCGTGGCGGCCAGCTACGTTAAGCTGGGCACCGGGCTGGAGTTCATCACCCAGGATGGCGTCAATATCCACGTTCAGCAGATGCTCGACGGCATCTTCCCGCAGCTGCTGCCGCTGGTGGTGGTGTTAGGGACCTGGTATTTGATGGCAAAGCGCGGCGTTTCACCGGTGAAAGCGATGGTACTACTGCTGGTGCTGGCAGCGCTTGGCGTCGCCAGCGGCCTGTTTGCCGGTTAATTTTTGTGGATGTGACACACCGGGGCGTTCAGCCCCGGTTTTTTATGGATGGAAGTTGCGCCACAGCTCCGCCGTTTTATCCGGGCGGGAGATAAACTGAAAGCGTGCCGGATCGTCAATAAACTGCTGATAAATCGGTGCGGAGGTTATACTAAACTCGGTGTACTCCCGAGGGGTGACCGCCTGTAAACGTCCCGGAACATAGCGCGGATTGTGCTGCCAGACCACATGCTTATCCTGCAATAGCGGATACCACGCCAGCCCCTTATGCGCCCGTACGGCCTCATATTCAAAACCATATTCACGGTCGCACCAGGCGCCAAAGGTGAGCGGCACCTCCGGGTTAGCTGATATTGTGGCGTGCCCCCATCCCGGCGGGACCAGCACTTTTTCGCCGGGTCCGGCAATCACCGCAAAGCAGCGGCCCGGGTCGTCCTCAACGTACTCCTGCATATAGATAATCGCGCTGCCCTGCCAGATTTCATACAGCTCCGGCGGCGACCAACCGCTGTGCTGGCTAATACGATGAACATGCCCCTGGCTGCGAATCGGCTCTTCACCCAAACGCCCGGCGGCATAGGTCACCACGCCAAACAGCAGCATGCGCTTTTGCAGCGTTTCGCGATCCTGCATCCTCGCCACATCCATGGCGATGGCATAGACCTCTTGCGGGCCGTCGCAATGCGGGTCGCGCAGCGAAGCGCGAATCTGATCGAGGCGGCGGATCTCCGGCATCGGCCCGGTCACATCTTCACCATAGCTAAAACCCAGCGGCTGATGATGAATCGCCATATCCAGGCCGTAACGGCGGGCTGAGTCAGCCATTCTGCACCTCCTTTGCCTGAACGGTCTGATTTTCCTCAATCACCCGCAGCGCAAAGCCGTCTGCCAGCGCCGCGTAATCATGCCCGGCGACGGCAGGCCAAACCGCCAGCGCGGAAAGCACATCATCGCCGGTATTGATCAGCCGGTGAGCGGTAAAACCAGGAATGATATGGACCGAACCGGCAAAGACCTTCTCCAGTCGCGCCTCGCCCTGTTCATTTTGCAATAGCAGCAAGCCGCTCCCGCGCAGGCCGAAATAGACTTCGCCCTGCTCACGACGGTGATGGAAATGGCCGCGGGTCATAAAAAACTCATGGCCGACTTTGCCGGGATAAAGGTGGGTTACGCCAGTGTAGAGTTCACCCTCGGCGGGTGAAGTGGTCAGTATTTCAACATCATAAACGGTGAGATCGCCGGGCATTGCCTGCCGGGCGAGTTCATCAACAAAAATCCCAACAAGATCTTCGATTCGCGTTGATTTACGTAATAGCGGGCCGTCGGATAATGCTCCGCTGGCCCATGCCACCTGCGGCGGCTGGATAAAAACAGGATTCATATGTGTCTCCGGCCCGAGGAGAACAGCGTTGTCAGAATAGCAGATTAATCGATTAACCTGCTATCAAGATGGCGTCTTTGCTGGCGAAATCACACAAACAGATTACAGCCATGCGCCCTCCTTTTTCACTCCAGAGTGTAGCTCACGATCATCTGGCCCTTTTTCATCTTCACCTGAGTAATGACGACTTTCCCCAGCTCAGACAGGCTGGCAACGTGGGTACCGCCGCAGGGATAGCTCAGCATATCGCCGAAGCCCACCTTGCGCAGGCCGTCAACAAAAGAGATCTGACGCGGTAAATTCTCTGCCTGCCAGGTTTCGACTTTTTCCAGCAGCATGCTGGCCTCGGGCAGCATGGCATTAGCACCCGCCGCAAAGGTAATGCGCCCTTCTCCCGGCCAGTGATGAGCTTTAATCGGCTGCCAGCCGAACAACTCACCGGCCTGACCCAGCAAGTGCCCGGCAGAGTGCAGACGCGCGTGGACCTGCCTCGCCTCAATATCGATGTGGATTGCCACCTCATCGAGCACCAGCGGCTGCGAAACAATATGCGCAATGCTATCGCCGCGCGCGATAACGCTTTCAACCGCAACATCAGCAATCCAGCCGCGATCTGCTGGTTGCCCGCCGCCCTGCGGATGAAACAGGGTGCGGTCTAGTTCAATGGCGTAGCGCCCATCGGCTTCGCTCAGGCAATTCACCACTCGCGCACGGCATTCGGCGGCATCGCTGGTGTAATAAAGACGTTCAGTCATGGTTGTTCTCCTCTCTGTCAGCACAGTATATTGATATTACCGACAGCGATAATCCCGTCAGACATCAATGCAATTTTGCTCAGGAAGCACAAATGAATTTGAACTTACTTCCCGACCTCGCCCTGTTTGTGCAGATTGTCGAACAGGGCAGTTTTTCCGCCGTCGCCCGTCAGGCAGGCGCCACGCCGTCCGCCATCAGCCGCAGCGTCTCACGGCTGGAACAGGAGATGGGTTGTAAGCTGCTGCACCGTACCACGCGCAAGCTGCGTCTCAGCGATGCCGGTAAGACGGTTTACGACCATGCGCTGGAGATGCTGGAGGCGGCCCGTCAGGCCATGGACTCCGCCAGTAGTGCTCAGGAGGTAGCGCAAGGTAAGCTGACGTTAAGCGTGCCGAAAGCGGTGGGACGGTTTGTGATTCATCCGCTAATGCTGGAGTTTTTTGCCCGCTATCCGCAGGTCGATGTTTGCCTGCGTCTCGAAGACCGGGTGCTCGATTTTATTGATGATGGTATCGACCTGGCGCTGCGTATTACCCATACGCCCTCACCGGGTCTGCACGGCAAGCCGCTGATGCCAATCGGCCATGTTATCTGCGCGACGCCTGGCTACCTGGAACAACATGGACATCCGCAAACACCGCAGGATCTGCGCGATCATAGTTGTATCAGCCTTGGCGAAACGCCCGCCGACGCGCGCTGGAAGTTCCGCCGCGATGGCAAAACGGAGACGATTCAGACTCACGGTCGCTATGCTGCCAACCATACCGCCGTGCGCCTCGATGCCGTGAAGCAAAATCTGGGGATCGGCAGCCTGCCGCTGTTTACCGCCCGCGAAGCGCTGGAGCGCGGCGAGATTGTGCAGGTTCTGCCAGAGTGGGAGTTTATCAGCCGCTATTCCGGCCAGCTTTGGCTGCTGTGGTCGGGCAATAAGCATATGCCCGCCAGAATGCGGGCGATGATTGATTATCTCAGCGAGAAGATGAAACCGGCTTCAGGCAACATAGCCACAGCGCGACGAGCAAAAACCACGGAATAATCAAACACAGGGCGAACCACCAGCCCGAGCGTCCGATATCGTGCATCCGCCGACAGCCGACTGCCAGCAGAGGGATAATCATAGGTAGCAATAAAATAGCGCTGAGCGGCAGGGCGTAAAAAATAAATACCCCGTACTGATAGTTATGCTGCATCGCCAAAAACCAGGCCGCCAGCGGCAGCGCCAGAATCAGCAGGTTGGTGATAAAAAAGGACCAAAACTCCTGCCTGCTGGCTACGCCGCTAAAATTGAAGCCCTTTTTCCAGCCGTTGAAATACGCTTGTCCGTAAGTCATGGTGTCCATTTCCCTGATGTGAGACTGATGACAAACCTGTATTGAACATTGTGCCCACGTTTCTGCCGGGTGGCGGCTAACGCCTTACCCAGCCTACAAAACCCGCAATATCAAAAAATTATGCAATTTCATAGGCCTGTGCAAGCGAAGCGCCGCCAGGCAATTCCTAAAGAACGCACTTTGTCAGTAGTCTGACATCTCCCTGATGCTTATCTTTGATGGCTAAGGTGCCAGCGCAATCACCTCTGCCGCCCAGCGCTGGAACCCTTCGACATCCAACCCCAGCGCCACCTGCGCGTTTGCCGGTTGGCCCAGCTTGCCTTCAATATCGACCACCGTGGTGCCGGAGGTCCATGTCCCCTGAGTTTCCACCGCCACAAAACACGGCTCGAGGGTAAAGAGCTGCGGGCGAACCAGCCACGCAATCGCGCACAGATCGTGCATGCGCAGGCCGCTGCTCATGCTACCGCTACGATAGTGGCTAAACAGCGCATGAAGCATTTTTCCGGTCTGGTTAAGCGTGGGTAGCGTCGCAAGGTAGTCCGGGGACAGCATCGCCTGATTGGTGACGTCCAGCCCGCACATCACGATCTCCAGCCCGCTGTTGAACACTTTGGCTGCCGCTTCCGGATCGATGGCGATGTTAAATTCCGCATTCGGCGTAAAATTGCCGCGCCCGGCAGAGCCGCCCATGATCACCAGACGGCGGATGTTAAAACGGCATTCGGGATATTGGGTCAGCAGCAGCGCGATATTGGTTAACGGACCAATCGCCACCAGGGTCATCGGCTCCGGCGCGTGCATTAACGCATCGCGGATGGCCTGAAATGCCGGTTTCGCCAGCGGCTGGCGGTTATGCTCAACGAAATCGTAGCCTTCCATACCGGACTCGCCGTGCACGGAGGCGGCGTCGCGCAGCGGGCGAACCAGCGGCATCGATGCGCCCTGTGCCAGCGGGACATCGGCGTTCCAGAAGTGCAGCAGTTGCAGAGCGTTGCGGGTGGTTTTCTCCACCGACACATTGCCCGCCACCGTAGTCATCAGCTGCAGATCCAGCTCGGGTGCGAACAGCGCCGCGGCAATCGCCGCCGCATCATCAATGCCGGGATCGGTATCCAGAATGATCGGTAAGCGCATAGTTTCTCCATAAAAAATGCCAGACGTTAAGTCTGGCATCTTCTCATACTGTGGCGGGAAAGAACTTACTCTACTTCACGGACATCTACGCGCAGTTCTTTCGGCACTTCGAAAACAATGTTCTCTTCGCGGCCTTCCAGCGGCACCGCTTCGCCGCCGCCCAGCTCCTGCAAGCGGGAAATGACGTTCTGCACCAGAATATCCGGCGCCGATGCGCCTGCAGTCACACCTACGCATTGCACTTCTTTTACCCATGCTTCCTGGATATCGGACGCGTCGTCAATCAGATACGCTGCTTTCCCCATCCGTTGGGCCAATTCGGCCAGACGGTTGGAGTTAGAGGAGTTTTTCGACCCCACCACCAGCACAACATCAGCCTGCCCGGCCAGCGCCCGAACCGCTTCCTGACGGTTGGTGGTGGCGTAGCAAATGTCGTCTTTACGCGGCCCGACGATTTTTGGGAAACGTTCGCGCAGGGCATCAATCACGTCAGAGGTATCGTCGACGGAGAGGGTTGTCTGGGTCATAAACGACAGCTTAGCGTCGTTTTTCACATCCAGCGTCCAGACATCATCCGGTGATTCCACCAGATACATTCCACCCTGCGGATTGCTGTACTGGCCCATGGTGCCTTCGACTTCCGGGTGACCGGCGTGACCAATCAGAATCGACTCTTCACCACGACGGCTGGCGCGGGCAACTTCCATATGCACTTTGGTTACCAGCGGGCAGGTCGCGTCAAAGACCGTCAGATCGCGGCTTTTCGCCTCATTGCGCACCGCCTGAGAAACACCGTGGGCGGAGAAAATCAGGATCGCACCGTCCGGCACTTCGCTAATCTGCTCGATAAAAATCGCGCCGCGTTGGCGCAGGCTATCAACAACATAGCGGTTGTGCACGACTTCATGACGCACGTAGATCGGCGCGCCGTAGAGCGTCAGCGCGTTTTCGACAATGCTGATAGCGCGGTCAACGCCTGCGCAAAAGCCGCGCGGGTTAGCCAACAGAATCTGCATTTTACCCCTCCAGCGCCGGATCGATCTCCAGCACTTCAACATCAAAATGAACGGTACGCCCGGCCAGCGGATGGTTGAAATCAACGGTGATCGAATCGCCGTTCACTTCGCGGATCACACCAGGCATTTCGCTGCCATCCATTGCGGTAAAGAGCATAATCGCGCCGATTGAAGGCTCACCCGCGTCGATAAATTCCCGGCGCGAGAAATATTGAATCAGGTCCGGGCTCGTTACGCCAAACGCGGCATCCGGTTCCAGAGTAAAGGTCGTTTTATCCCCCTCTTTCAGCCCCAGCAGATGCTGCTCAAGACCTTCAGAGAGCGAGGTATCGCCCAAGCGGAAAAGCGCGGGTTTACCGTTATTGCGGGTTGACTCTGCGGTGGAGCCATCGTCGAGCTTTAGGGTGAAGTGCACCAGCACCGCACTGTTGCTTTGTACAGAGTTTGACATGCAGGTTTGCTCTTTTACATTGCCGCCGCTTGTTTGCCCGGCGGCGCTGTGCTTACCGGGCCTACAAAGGCCGATGTATACTGTAGGCCGGATAAGACGCTTTAGCGTGGCCATCCGGCAATTTTTTATGATGTTTTTTTATCACGGGAAGGCAAGAAGCCTTCCAGCACAATCAGCGCCGCACCGACACAAATCGCGGTATCAGCAAGATTGAAGGTGGCGAAATGCCAGTCCCCGACGTAGAAATCAATCATATCGACGACAAAACCATGCCACAGCCGGTCGAATAAATTACCCAATGCGCCGCCAATAATCAGCGCATAGGCAATGTTATTCAGCTTTTGCGTCGCCTTCGAGCGATACATCAGCACCGCGAGGATCACGCAAATACCGATAGCGATACCCGCGAAGAACCAGCGCTGCCAGCCGCCGCTGTCGGCGAGGAAACTAAAAGCCGCGCCGTAGTTACGCGCATAATGCAGATTAAGCGATGGAAACAGCGACACCGTATCCCCCAGAGCAAAGTTCTGGAGGATCAGGTATTTGCTGCCTAAATCGATAATCAGCACGACTACCACCAGCCATAGCCAGCGTAGCCCTGTTGAACCAATCGGTTTACTCATCAGGCAAATTTACGTTTTTCGCCGTCACCGGCAATGTTGCTAACACAGCGTCCGCAGATTTCCGCATGTTCCGCCACCTTGCCGACATCCGTGGTGTAGTGCCAGCAGCGCGGGCACTTATCACCTTCAGCTTTGCTCAGCACAACTTTCAGTCCTTTCAGCAACTCACTCTGCCATGCGTCGGCCGGAGCCTGCGCATAATCGGCAACTTTCGCCCCGGAGGTCAACAGGACAAATCGCAATTCATCGTCCAGCGCATTCAGCTTCGCCGCGAGGTCAGCATCGGCATACAGCGTGACCGCTGCTTCCAGAGAGCCGCCCACTTGCTTATCCGCACGCGCCTGCTCGATAACCTTGTTGACTTCGCCACGCACTTTCAGCAGCTCGTCCCAGAAACCGTCGTTCATCGCTTCATCATCGGCCAGGCCGAACAGGCCTTCATACCACTCACCGGTAAAGACGTATTTCTCGCGGTCGCCCGGCAGGTAACCCCAGATTTCGTCGGCAGTGAAGGACATGATCGGCGCCATCCAGCGCACCAGCGCCTCGGCAATATGGTACAGCGCGGTCTGACAGCTACGACGCGCGACGCTGTCCGCTTTGGTGGTGTACTGGCGATCTTTGATGATATCGAGCCAGAACGAGCCCATTTCGATGGAGCAGAAACGCATCAGGCGCTGCACCACTTCGTGGAAATCGTAAGACTCATAGGCTTTCAGGATATCTTCCTGCGCCGCTTGCGCGCAGCCTACAGCCCAACGATCCAGCACCACCATGTCTTCCGGTTTCACCATGTCTTTTACCGGATCGAAACCGTTGAGGTTCGCCAGCAGGAAGCGCGCGGTGTTACGGATACGACGATAGCTATCGGCGGCACGTTTGAGGATCTCGTCGGAGACCGCCATTTCGCCGGTGTAATCGGTGGAAGCCACCCATAGACGCAGAATATCCGCGCCCAGCTTGTTCATCACGTCCTGCGGAGAGACGGTGTTACCGATGGATTTAGACATCTTGCGGCCCTGACCATCAACGGTAAAGCCGTGGGTCAGTACCTGACGATACGGTGCTTTGCCCTTCATCGCGGTAGAAATCATCAGCGAGGACATAAACCAGCCGCGGTGCTGGTCGGAACCTTCCAGATACATGTCGGCGGCGTGACCAGAGAACTCCGGACGCACGTCAACGACAGAAGAGTGAGTTGAACCAGAGTCGAACCACACGTCGAGGGTATCCGGCACTTTCTCGTAGCTATCAGCATCAGCGCCGAGGATGTCGCGGGAGTCGAGATCCCACCACGCCTGGATGCCGTCGACTTCTACGCGTTTAGCGACTTCTTCCA
Source organism: Klebsiella sp. RHBSTW-00215 (assembly GCF_014103785.1). Taxonomy (NCBI): domain Bacteria; kingdom Pseudomonadati; phylum Pseudomonadota; class Gammaproteobacteria; order Enterobacterales; family Enterobacteriaceae; genus Klebsiella; species Klebsiella sp. RHBSTW-00215. The sequence goes on along the minus strand of NZ_JABXQS010000001.1, from coordinate 2,467,323 downwards.
TCAGTTCCAGCGTGCGCGGATGCAGCTCTTGCGTCTCTTTATGCACGAACAGAGACATCGGTACGCCCCAGGTGCGCTGACGGGAGATACACCAGTCAGGACGGTTGGCGACCATCGATTCGATACGCGCCTGGCCCCAGTCCGGGATCCACTGCACGCCTTTGATTTCGGAAAGCGACTGCGCGCGCAGGCCTTTCTGATCCATGCTCACGAACCACTGCGGGGTGGCGCGGAAGATGATCGGCGACTTGTGACGCCAGCAGCACGGATAGCTGTGCTGCATTTTTTCAACGTGCAGCAGCGCGCCGTTTTCGCGCAGCATCTCAACGATGATGTCGTTGGCTTTAAAGACGTTGATGCCGTCCAGAGACGGGTAAGTCCCCGGCAGATAAGCGCCGTCCGGGCCAACCGGGTTGGCGATTTCCAGACCGTATTTCTGGCTGATGGTGTAGTCGTCCGGTCCGTGGCCACCAGCGGTATGTACCGCACCGGTACCCGCGTCCAGGGTAACGTGATCGCCAAGGATCGCCGGGACATCGAAATCAAGGAACGGGTGCTTAAAGCGCATCAGCTCCAGTTCGGCACCGTTCACCACCGCGAGGATAGTGTAATCAGTGATACCGGCACGTTGCATCACGCTTTCGACCAGGTCTTTGGCGAGGATCAGCGACTGACCGTCAACCTGCACCAGCGCATAGTCAAATTCCGGCGACAGGGAGATCGCGCGGTTAGCTGGCAGGGTCCACGGAGTGGTAGTCCAGATAACCAGAGAGACCGGGCCGTTAACGTCGGCTACGCCAAATTTCGCCAGCACCGCCGCTTTATCCGTCGCGTGGAAGGCCACGTCGATGGACGGAGAGGTTTTGTCGTAATACTCAACTTCCGCTTCCGCCAGCGCAGAACGGCAGTCTACGCACCAATGCACTGGCTTCGCGCCTTTGTGCAGGTGACCGTTGCCGATGATTTTACCCAGCGCGCGGATGATATTGGCTTCAGTTTTGAAGTCCATGGTCAGGTACGGGTGCGACCAGTCGCCGAGCACGCCCAGACGGATAAAGTCTTCACGCTGGCCGTCAATCTGCAGAGCTGCATATTCGCGGCACTTGGCGCGGAATTCAGCGGCGGTGAATTTCTCGCCCGGCTTGCCGTATTCCTGCTCCACTTTCAGCTCAATCGGCAGACCGTGGCAGTCCCAACCCGGAACGTACGGAGAGTCATAGCCCGTCAGCCCTTTGGACTTAACGATAATGTCTTTCAGAATCTTGTTAACCGAGTGACCAATATGAATGCTGCCATTCGCATAAGGAGGGCCATCATGCAGAATGAAGGTTTTTTTGCCTTTTTTGGCTGCACGAATGATGCCGTACAGGTCATCATCGGTCCAACGCGCCAGCATTCCCGGTTCACGCTTGGCGAGGTCGCCGCGCATCGGGAACCCTGTTTCCGGCAAATTCAGGGTCGATTTATAGTCACTCATCAGATTCTCGGTTCCGTATTTCGGTTTGATAAACACCGTCAGGGTTATGCCTGCCCGGTTAGCCCAAAGAAGTCGCGGGCCGTTAACTCATCACGTGCGATTTGCGCTTTCAGCTCATCGAGCGACGCAAATCGCTGCTCATTACGTATTTTTTTACGCAGTATTACATCTATATGGCGACCGTAGAGGTCCATTACAACATCCAACAGATGTACTTCCAGCTGCTGACGCACGCCGGATACCGTTGGACGAGTGCCAATGTTGGCAACGCCTACAAGAGGTTTGTCGCCAAGCCCTGTCACTTCAACCGCATAGACCCCTTTTACCGGGGAAACCTGACGACGCAGCGGTAAATTCGCCGTCGGGAAGCCTATCGTGCGCCCCAGTTCATCGCCGTGGACAACGCGCCCGGAGATGGTAAACGGATGCCCCAGCAGGGTCTCCGCCAGCGCCAGATCGTCATCCGCCAGCGCCTGGCGCACCGCCGTGCTGCTAATGCGCAAACCGCCTTCACAGAAGGTTTGGGTGCTGGTGATGTCAAAGCCGTATTCCACACCGGCCTTTTGTAATAACAAGAAATCCCCCTGGCGACCAGCGCCAAAGCGGAAATCATCGCCAACGGCAAGGAACTGCACACCTAAACGGCGAACCAGCAGTTCACTAATAAAATCCTGGGCGGTCAGTGCCGCAAAGCGACGATCAAAACGCACGCACAGCACGTAGTCGACGCCGCTTTCAGCCAGATAGTTCAGTTTTTCACGCAGACGCGTTAAACGCGCCGGCGCTTTATCGGCAGCAAAAAGCTCAAGCGGCTGTGGCTCAAAAATCATCACCACCACCGGTAAACCGCGCTGGCGACCTTCTGCGCGCAAACGCTGCAATAATGCCTGGTGCCCGCGATGCACGCCGTCAAAATTTCCAATGGTCAGCACGCACCCGTGCGGGGCCTGACTGAGATTATGTATGCCGCGTATCAGCTTCATGTCTGGCTCAAAACAGTGAAAATCGTCCGAGTATACCTTGTACAACTGGCGACGTTAACCAGCGATTGCACCTCTTCACCGAAAGATCCCGGTAATTCATCAACTCAGCGTAGCAATGCAGGAAAAACTACCCGGCCCCGTCGATTTTTATGGTTGAAAGGCTGTATTCGCTAGCAACAAGCTGGTAGAATCTTGCGCCATCACTACGTAATGAAGCGTTGTTGTTTTAAGCGACGCTTATTTGCACAAATCCATTGACAAAAGAAGGCTAAACGGGCATTCTCCTCGGCCTTTGAATTGTCCATATAGAACACATTTGGGAGTTGGACCTTGGCTAATATCAAATCAGCTAAGAAGCGCGCCGTTCAGTCTGAAAAGGCCCGCAAGCACAACGCTAGCCGTCGCTCTATGATGCGTACTTTCATCAAGAAAGTATACGCAGCCATCGAAGCTGGCGACAAAGCTACTGCACTGAAAGCATTTAACGAAATGCAACCAATCGTGGACCGTCAGGCTGCTAAAGGTCTGATCCACAAAAACAAAGCTGCGCGTCATAAAGCAAACCTGACCGCTCAGATCAACAAACTGGCTTAATCGCCTGCTTGTTGTCGCTTTGTGAAAAAACCCGCGAAAGCGGGTTTTTTTATGCCTGTCGGTTGTCGACTTCGCTCATCTATCGCCATCGCCCCGCTTCTTTCGCCTTACCAACCAGCACCCTCGCCAGGATCACGAATAGCGCATATGAAAGATATTTTCTTTCATTGTATAAATGATTTTATTTCATTTCCAATGAAAATGTGACCAGTATGGCAAATAGCATAATAACTCATAGAAAAACGAATAAACGCAATCCTGATGTAAGATTTGATAATTGATCGCACCACTGTGGTTAACTATTTTTTATGTACAATTTAATGACTCCATTTAACCCTAAGGTCACTATTCATAAAGATTAAAAAATAAAAAACACCCTACTGCTTAGAAAATAAAAGCTGTTTTTCTGGGCATATCGTTCCAATACAGGAGTTATCGCCATGAGTTCTGTTATTGAGGATACCCAGACTTCCGGGTCAACATCATTATCTTTGCTACAGCGCATCAGCTACGGTTCTTTAGATGTCGCTGGCAACCTGCTGTACTGTTTCGGTTCAACGTACATATTATATTTCTACACCGACGTTGCAGGTATTAGCCTTGCGGTAGCAGGTGTGATCCTTCTGCTGGCGCGTATTGTTGACGGTATCGACGCCCCTATCTGGGGGATTATCATCGATAAAACACGCTCTCGCTACGGGAAATGTCGCCCCTGGTTTCTGTGGCTACCGCTGCCATTTGGCGTATTTAGCGCGCTGTCTTTTTGGTCTCCCGATATCAGCATGACCGGAAAAGCCATATATGCAGCAATATCCTACATGATTGCCAGTATTTTATTTACCGGACTCAATACGCCGCTCAGCGCGATATTACCGCTGATGACTTTATCTCCTAAAGAGCGCCTGGTATTAAACTCATGGAGAATGACCGGCGGACAAATTGGGGTCCTGTTAATGAACGCCACCGCGCTGCCGTTAGTGGCTTTTTTAGGTAAAGGTAATGACCATGCCGGGTTTATTTACACCGCGATTCTGTTCGCCATTATATCCTGTTCGCTAACCCTTTTTGCGTTTAAAAATATTCGCGAAATGGATGCGGATAAAATACAGAAAGAACCCAAACTGCCGATGAAAAAGAGCTTCGCGGCAATGAAAGGCAACTGGCCGTGGATACTGATGGTGCTGGCAAATCTGATCTTCTGGATAGCCCTTCAGCAACGTTCAACGACCATCGTCTATTATCTGACCTACAACCTCGATCGCAAAGATCTGGTCCCGCTGATTAACAGTCTGGCCACTATCCAGATCCTGTTTATCATCGCCATCCCTTTCTTCAGTAAATATATCGCCAAGACCTGGATTTGGATTAGCGGCCTGCTGGTCGCTACGCTGGGCGGCGTGATGATGTGGCTGGCTGCGGATAACATTCCTTTGCTGATCGCCGCCTGGGTTATCGGCAATATCGGTAGCGGCATCGCCTGCTCGATGCCCTTTGCCATGCTGGGCTTCGCCGTCGACTTCGGTGCCTGGAAAACGGGCATTAAGGCAACCGGTATTCTTATCGCCTTCGGCAGCACCTTCTGCATCAAGATGGGCAGCGGCATCGGTACCGCCTTCGCCGCCTGGATAATGAACAGTTTTGGCTACGTCCCCAACCACGCCCAAAGCGCAGCCGGGCTGGAGGGGATAACCTGGGCCTTCATTTGGGCACCCGCCCTGCTCTTCGCCCTCGCCGCAATCCCGCTACTGTTCTTCCGAAAATACGAAGCCATGGAAGACAGGGTTCGCCACGATCTGGAAACAACCAACCACTAACACTCTTCACCTTCACCACCTGAATATGGGAGGAACCACCATGCCATTTTTGCAACAAGACCCGCGTCGTCTGGTGTGGCAGCAAAACGATCGCTATTTATGGATAGAACCCTGGGGTGAGAACAGCCTGCGCGTGCGCAGCGGCCGTCATCTTCCGGTTATGCGAAATGAGGACTGGGCGCTGACGGAGCCCGTCGCTGAAAGCGCCTGCCACATCGTTTATGACCAAAAGCAGGCCACGCTGACCAACGGAAAGATTATCGCTATCGTCAATCAAAAGGGGCAAATCGCCTTTTATCGCCATCCGCATAAGTGCCTGTTGCAGGAGTTCTGGCGTCAGCGGGGGGAAATTGGCGAAGATGAGTCCTCTCACGGCCAGTACGTCAGCGCCCTTAATCTTGAGGGCCGCGAGTTCCGTCCGATTCAGGGCGGGAAATATGCGGTCAAAGCCCGCTTCGAAGCCGTCGAAGGGGAAAAAATCTACGGCATGGGCCAATATCAGCAGGCGAATCTTGATCTCAAAGGGTGCGTACTGGAGCTGGCCCAGCGCAACTCTCAGGCTTCGGTGCCGTTTATGCTCTCCAGCCTGGGCTACGGATTTTTGTGGAACAACCCGGCCATCGGTCGGGCGACGTTTGCGCAAAACGTGACGGAATGGGAAGCCCACGTCAGCGAACAGCTGGACTACTGGATCACCGCCGGAGATACCCCGGCAGAAATTTGCCAGGCTTATGCGCTCGCTACCGGCACGCCGCCGATGATGCCGGATTACGCCATGGGCTTCTGGCAGTGCAAGCTACGCTATCGCACGCAGGAAGAGTTGCTCGCGGTCGCCCGCGAATATAAACAGCGCAACTTGCCCATCTCGGTGATCGTTATCGATTTCTTTCACTGGCCGAATCAGGGCGACTGGATGTTCGACCCGCGCGACTGGCCCGACCCCGACGCGATGATTGCCGAGCTGAAATCATTGGGTATCGAGCTGATGGTCTCCGTCTGGCCAACGGTTGACAGCCGTACCGAGAGCTATCGGGAGATGCGCGAAAACGGCTGGCTGGTACAGACGGAACGCGGATTGCCGATTAACATGGACTTCCTCGGCAATACTACCTTCTTTGATGCCACCCATCCCGGTGCCCGCGACTACGTTTGGGGCAAGGCAAAGCGCAATTATTACGACAAGGGCGTGAAGCTCTTCTGGTTAGATGAAGCCGAGCCGGAGTTTAGCGTCTATGACTACGATAACTATCGCTATCACGCCGGGCCGGTGCTGGAAGTCGGCAATATCTATCCGCGAATGTACGCCAAAACCTTCTTTGACGGCATGAAAGCGGATGGCGAAGATCAGGTCATCAACCTGCTGCGCTGCGCGTGGGCGGGCAGCCAACGCTACGGTGCGTTGGTGTGGTCAGGCGACATTCACTCTTCGTTTCGTTCTCTGCGCAACCAGTTTGCCGCCGGCCTGAATATGGGGATCGCGGGCATTCCGTGGTGGACGACGGACATTGGCGGCTTTCATGGCGGCAATATTCACGACCCGCGCTTTCATGAGCTGCTGATTCGTTGGTTCCAGTGGGGAGTCTTTAGCCCGGTTATGCGCCTGCACGGCAATCGCGATCCGCAGATTCTACCGGATCAGCCTTATCGGGACGGGATTGCCCAGTGCCCAACCGGCGCGCCAAATGAAGTCTGGAGCTATGGCGAGGATGTGTGTGACGTGCTGACGGGCTGTCTGACCTTGCGAGAGAAGCTCAAGCCCTATATTAAAGCGCTGATGGCAGAAACCCATAAACGCAATACACCGGTCATGCGGACCCTGTTTTTTGAATTCCCCGATCAGGTAAAAAGCTGGGAAATCACCGACCAGTACTGTTTCGGCCCCGATCTGCTGGTTGCGCCCGTTATGCATGAAGGCATGCGCGAGCGCGACGTCTGGCTGCCGGAAGGTGAGAAATGGACCGACCTTGCCACTGGCGAGAGCTATCAGGGAGGGCAGACGCTGCGCTACGGGACACCGCTAAGCCGCATCCCGGTATTTATTCGCGAAGGCGGGCAATATCGTAGCTTGCTGGCGCTGTAGTTTAACCCGGCTGCGGTACTCATCACCGCAGCCGGAAATATTGCGTGCTTTATGCCTGCGGCGGCGTGAAAAGCGCCGAATAATCACGGTTACAGATACGCTGTACTGCCGGATGCTGAATCATCCTTTCCGCGAAGATGGCGTGATACTCTTCCATCACGTTGTCCATCCGCCCGATCTCAATTATCGATTTATCGCTATAAAAGTCATGAACATATAGCGTTGGCGCAACGAAAATGGCGTTGTGAGCCGCACCGAAGGCTTTCATCAGCGCCGCATCATCAAACTCTCCCAGAATTTCCACCTTTAATCCCTGCGAGTTAAACCAGTTGAGCAGCTTACGCCCCAGCATCGAGCGGCGTCCGGGGATCAGTAATCGACGTTCTTCCAGGCAGGCCGGGAACGGCTTTTTCGGCGGCGGATTCATACACCAGAAGCTCACGCTACATTCGCCGATTTTCACCGAAAACAGCCCTTCCTGTTGAGTGGAGTCGATAGGGCAATCAGAGATGATCATGTCGAGCTTATGCTGGCTTAGCTGCTCAAGCAGCATTTCGTGGGTCGATTCAAAACAGCGTAAATGGATCTGTTCGTTGCCGACGACCGCCGCATCAAGGACGCCGCTAACCAACCTTTTTGACAGCGCATCCGCGACGCCGACATCAAACAGCAGATTGGACTCTTTGCGATAGTTAACGATATCCAGCATTTCCTGGCTCAGCGTAAACATGCGATCGGCATAGCGGAAAACCAGTTCCCCGAGTTCACTGGGCTCCAGCCCTCTTCCTTTACGTTTGAACAACTTCCCCTGCAGACGTTCTTCCAGCGCTTTAATCTGCCCGGTGATGGTTTGCGGTGTCAGAAACAACGCCTCTGCCGCACCGACAACAGAGCCTTCTTTGTAGACATGCCAGAAGTAGTACAGGTGGTTGTAGTTGATATGCGACATGCTTCTCTCCCTGATAATGTCCAGGAGAGCCGTAACGGCTCTCCGTGAGTTATTAAGCGGCGTAGCCCGACTCCGTTACGCGCTTACGCAGTATGATGTATCCCGTGACTGCCGATAATATCGATCCAATCAGGATGCCAAGCTTGGCCCAGTTGATCAATCCTGGGTCAACGCTACTGAAAGCCAGTGTGGCGATAAAAATCGACATGGTAAAACCAATCCCGCATAGAATGCCGACCGCCATAACCTGCTTACAGGTTGTGCCTTCCGGCAGCAAGGCCCATTTCATCTTCAGCGCCAACCAGCAAAATGCACTGATCCCAAGCGGCTTACCGATAAACAGCCCAGCGATGATACCCAGCGGCAGCAGAGAGGTTAGCCCTTCAACCGTCACGCCCTGCAGCGATACCCCGGCATTAGCAAAGGCGAACAGCGGCAGGATTAAGAATGCCACCCATGGATGCAGAACGTGCTCAAGCTGCTTCGCCGGAGATTTACCGTTCTGCTCTTTTAGCGGGATCATAAAGCCAACAATAACTCCCGCCAGCGTCGCATGAACGCCTGATTTTAATACCGCAGTCCAAAGTACCGCACCGACCAGAATGTAGATTCCGGTACGCCGCACGCCGCTCAGATTTAACGCCGCCAGAACAACGATTGCCCCTGCAGCAACGATCAATGACAGCACTGAAAGGTCGTTGGTATAGAACAGGGCAATAATAATAATCGCCCCGAGGTCATCAATGATGGCCAGCGCCATCAGGAAGATCTTCAGCGCGGCGGGAACCCGATTGCCCAACAGCGCCAGAACGCCCAACGCAAAAGCGATATCGGTCGCTGCCGGAATCGCCCATCCCTCTCTGGCAATCGGATCCTGGGCATTAAACGCCAGATACACCAGTGCCGGAACCACCATGCCACCTAATGCCGCTACGACCGGGAATACGGCCTGGCGACGGCTGGCTAACGCCCCCTGGTTCATCTCACGCTTAACTTCCAGGCCAATCAGCAGGAAAAACACCGCCATCAGCGCGTCGTTAATCCACAACAGCATGTTTTTGTTGATCTCTAACGCGCCCACGCGCAGCTGAACCGGCGTTTCCAGAAAAGAGTGATAAAAACCACTGGTCACGCCAGTATTTGCCAATAACATCGCCAACACGGCGGCGAAGATTAAGATAATGCCCCCGGAAGCATCGCTACTAAAAAAACGCTGCAGATGTTTCACTTTTACTCTCACCTTGCTGGTCAACAACTCGATAAAAGTATAATACAGGCGGCAAAACATCGAAAAAATCAGTTTTAAATTGCTTTTATGATCGGTTTTAACGAATAAAAGAATATCGAGAATTTGCCTTATCAATGATATGGGTAAGCTTAAACCAATCTTAACAATCCAACGGCGAGCGGTACTGACGGGCAATTCCCGTCAATCATAAACCACCCGAAGTAATGTCAGTTGCTTATCCTCATCCAGATAGTTTTTCTCAATCGTGGCATGGGGAGAGGTCGTGGGGACAACGAGATTTTCCACCGTGATATGACGCTCAACGCGATCCTCTCGGTGGCATAAAATATCGGAGGTTCCCATTTCATTCCAGCAACCCGCGGTAACCACGCTGCCAGAAAATCGGAGCTGGCCGCCGGAAGCGGCAAGCGCGCAGCCAATAAAAAAAAGCGGCATGACCACGGTTGGAACCACATAACGAACGAGAGGCGTTTTATCCATAATTCGGCACTCCTGTATTTGATCTCACCGGGGCGCGACCGCCCCGGTGTATAGCGCCGACCTTAGCCTTTTGCTTTCTGAATCGCCATTTGCAGGGCGTCCTGCGATGAACTTCCTGGCATCACCGAAACGCGGTTGGCCTCCGGCGTTTTTGACTGCGGCATCACCACGAACGCAGGCGTACCGGAGAAATTCATATGCTGAGCCAGCGCCTGATTTGTCAGCAGCGCATCATGTATTGCACCGCTGTCCTGCGCCTGTTTGACCTCCGCAATCTTTTCCTTCGACAGATAATGCTGCGCAAGGCTGTAGACATCTTGTTCCGCCAGCGCACCCTCGACTTTACCTGTGGCATATAACGCGTTGTGCCAGTCGAGATATTTCGTACCACCATCAGTTAACCACACCTGCTCACCAACTCGTGCCGCCAGCCCGGAAACCGGCCAGCGCGAAGAGAAGATAGGGAACTCTTTGAAAATAAAGCGTGTATCCGGGTTGGCTTTGATCAGGTTCTCAACGACCGGCGCCATCTTGCTGCACCAGGAACACTGGTAATCAAAAAACATGACCACCGCTGATTTCGCATCAGCCGGGCCGACGGAGGGGCTGGCGCTGCTCAGCAATCCTGACTGGTACTGTAGCGCCAACTGCACATAGGCTTGCTGTTGGGCAATTTGCTGACGTTGATGCAGCGTTTCGCTGGCAGCAATCAAGAATTCAGGGTGGTTCGCCAGATACGTCGCCACCGCTTCGCCGACTTTATCCGGGTGGCTGGCGATATACGCTTCGGCCGCAGGGCCAATCTGCGATGCCGGGTCACTGTCGGTTGCCAGCGCGGGTAATGAAATCGCGCCGCTCGCCAGCGCCAGGACCGCCAGTCGGGTCAGTTTTAAAGATGAAAAATGCATAGAAAAAACTCTCATTCCAGGGGGGGTAAACAGGTCAGCGCGCAAGCGACGTATTCGCCGTTATCGGCGGCAGCACCCGACCATAATCATTGATGCTTTGCCAACGCACAGCGCAGGTATGCACCTGCTGGCACCATGGGGTTTTGCGCGTTGAAAAAGGGGCGACGACGCCCGCCGTATCGACAGGCTTGCCGTTAGTATTGAGCAGGAAAAGCGTGACGTAATAAGGACCGGGGTTCTGCACCTCCAATCCCTCCCGGGTCAACGTCCAGCGCAGTTGCCGGTACGCCTGTTGCGGATCACCCGCCAGCCCGGAAGGGCGATAGATAAGCTTCAACGCGGAACGAAACGCCATCTGTAAGCTATTGACGCCAGGTTTTCCGGAGGGGATCGCGGCAATACTTAAGGTAAACAAACTTTCCCGATCGACGGGCAAACTGTCGCCAGTCCAGGTCACGCGCAGCGTATTCTCCTGCCCCGCAGCAAGGCGAAACAACGGCGGCGTGATAACAAACGGAGGCTTACCTCCAGGCGTAACAATCGCGCCGGGCCAGCGTTGTGCCGATTGAATATGGCTATCAATAAGCCAGCTTTCAGAGGTGGTATTGTTCACCGGGACGCTTAGCGTCGTCATCTTTGCGTTATAGATAAAACGCGTCCCGCCAATCACCACCCCCGCCTGCGCCTGCGAAACCGGCAACAGCAGGACCATCAGGATAAAAAGAATAAACTTATTCATAGGCGAGGATAAACGTTGCTGAAGCATTAGCCGTGCCGGCGGTAACCGCGCTGCCGTCGGCAATGTAGCGGGCATAAAATTGTAAGTGAGCGGAAGCCTGCCCCGAGGAGAGCGCCATCACTTCACTCTCCTGCCCCAACGGAATCAGGTTTTTATCTTTGTCATAGATGCCAATCCCAACGCCTGCGGCATCGTCAGCCCCTTCGACCAGCGCCAGCAGGTCCGCATTTCGCCCGTTTGCCGTGCCGCTGAAGCTCACCGTAACGCCGCTGACGGTACTGCCGCAGTTCTGCAAATCAATGGCAAAAGGCTGCCAGGCAGAGCCATCGCCAGCCTGGTAAAACTGGCGGTTCGACACGGTTCCCATATCCACATCAATATTTTCTGAATCCGGCGACAGCGTGCAGGTGTTATCGGTAATCGTACCGGTAACATAAACCCGCCCGTCGTGGGCCTCTGTTTTCCCCAGCGCCAGAACGAAATAAGCCATGCAGGCCAAATAAAAATGCTTGTTCATCGCCGCCACCTATTCGTATTGCAGGTCGAAATACATCACCGCCGTGGCGTTACCGGAGGTGACCGTAGGTTGGGTGGATTTGTAACGAATATAGAAAGAGAGCGTATTGCGTCCGGCCTTCAGCGGATAAACCACCGAGTCGCTGTTATTCATACTGACATCATCCTGATCATCATCGAGAAGCTCGACACCAACGCCGCTGGCCAACATACTTTCGCTGCCCATGCCGGTATCGCTCAGCGCCAGTAGAGACGGGTCATCGCTATCCGCCGTGCCGGTAAACCAGATTTTGGTTCCCGTGATCCCGCGCGAGCAGTTCTTCAGGTTGATATTAAACGGCTTAAACTTCGTCGTCGTTCCGGTCGAGGGGAAATCTTCAACCGAAAACTGCCCTAAATCGATGCTCTGACTGAGGCTGGAAAGCTCCACATCGCAGGTTTGCGCCACAATCGTACCGGTGAACTCCAGATTGTTGCCGGTATCATCGGCCTGGCAAAATGAGCACCAACACAGGAGAGCTAAAAATAAGCCACGTTTTAGATTCATTTAGTCGAAGTCCACCCGTAGATTAGCCAGGGCAGTAAATACGCCCTCGGCGGGGGTTTCTCCGGTTGTGCTGACGGGGTATGCCTGTAGCGAAATATTGGCCTTACCCGCATCGTCGGTCACAAAAGGCTCCACGCTGCTGGTATCGTTTGGCGTCAATACCGCGCCCTCGTTGGTTTCAACCACCACACCTACATCCGGATTATCGGACGCAATGGCCTGGCTAACGTGGCTATCCGCCGTCGCGATAAGTCTCAGGCTTAAATTGACCTGCGAATCCACGCCGCTGCATTTAACTGGCACGTTGAATCTTTTTCTTCTGACGCTCGCCGGTTTCTCTCCTGCGTGGGTAAAGCCCCCACTATAGAGCGAACCAAAATCCACCAAAATGGTCTGCCCGGCGTTGATCTCACAGCTTTGCGGGACGGTCACCGTGCCGCTGTAACTGATGTTGTAAACCACGTCGCTGAGCGGGTCATTTGCCGCCGTAGTCACATAAACGCTGAACATCGTTTTTGGCGCGATAGTGACGGTGCCGACAAAAGGTTTAACGATCTTGAGCTGAAATGTCAGATTTGAATCATGAATTGGAAACGGCATACCGTTATTCACGCTGCCGTCATATCCCATGTAGACATAGTTTGCGGGCGGATAGAACTCACCCACCTCCGAGTCCTCAATACGCATTGCTCCTTCCAGATAATCAGAATCCAGCTTGATGTATTTCCATTCACCGCTGGTTTCAGCAATAGGCCAGGAGGTGACATAAGATCGATAAGTATGCCCCGTTGGTGAGGAATCAATAGGGCAAATGGCCTGAACGCTAACATCCTGATTTTCTGTTAGCTGTACCGTACTCCCGGCCTGGTTTTGTGCTGCCGTCAGCGTCTTGCTCAAATCATAATCAATATTGGAAGGCGAGCCGTTAGTGTTTTTACAAACATAGGCCAATCCAGTCTGGCTCAGCAGTAATCCCACCAGCAGGATAAATAGCAGGCGTATCTTCATTTAGCGGCATTCCACATGTTGTCGCACCAAGGCCTGCCGGGTTGCAGGAAGTTGATAATGCACGAGGCATTGCTGTGAAGCCTCGCGGCCCCACTGCACTTTTAGCGTTCCCTGCGGGCTCAGTCCGGATAAGTAGACCTCGCCATCATCGCCAACAATCGCCTCTTGCGCAGGGGCATCGGTCGAGGCGGTCGCGCCAAACGGTATCGGCTGCCCGCCATGTAGAAGTGTCAGGAGCGCACGCTCACCGACCCGCGCTTTAAAGTTGGCCAGCACCAGCGCGCCCTGGGTAGGCACGACGTTGACGACGGCGTCATCAATATCCACATCATCCGCCATGGAGTTCACATCCAGCGCCATGCGGTTTTGTCGATAGGTCGTGGCATAAGGCACCACGGCATAGCCCCGGCTATCGGTATGAATACCCGGTTGGTCATCAATATTGACGTTTTCTGCTCCCGGCGCGGCGATCAACACGTTGGTATCCCCAAGCGGCTGGCTCAACGTCACGCCATGCGCATGCGCCACAATGCCGCCGCTCAGGCCGTAGTTAATCTGCTGGTAATCGCCGTTATCGCTGGTGTTGTAACCCGCATTAACATTGCCCTCGGCACCATCATATTCGAGACTAGCGGTACCGCTTTCACCGACGCCATGATTCTGATAGCCCTGCTGCACGCTATAGCTGAGGTTATTTTGATCCAGCAAAGTACCGCTGAGCCCGGCGTTTTGCGTGACGCCGCCGTGCTGATCCGTGCTGGTACTGAAGGTGGCGTAGATATTGTGGTTTTTATGCGTAATGTCGTCGTTATGGTGTAGCCACTGCCCCAGCGGCAGCGAGATGTTCAGGGCTAAAAGCTGGTCGCTTTTGTCCTCACCCGGCGCACGGCTTTGGTTGTAGGAAAGGCTCCATGATACGCCCGCCAGGGTATCGCTATACCCCACCTGCAGCAGCGTATTCTTCTCATCAGTATGCCAGTAGCTCTGCTGGCTGCCGGTAACATACAGAGAGCCCAAATGACTCAGTTGCTGAGAGATATTCAACTGAATTTTACCGCGTTTGGTATAATACAGATTGTAATAATCGTTCCAGTTACGCTGATCCTCATCCTCGTCGGTCGGTCCGTTGTAGCCCGACATCCGTTTCCAGGCCGTATCATCGAGAGTATAAAAACCCGATGTCGAGTAGCGATAACCGAGCAGCTGGAAATTGGTCCCCAGGCTATTCAGCGATTTAGCGTACAGAAAACGCATCGATTGCCCCTGATGTTCGCTATCGTCCGCCAGGGTGCTGTATGCCTGAGTGATGTCGACGGATACCGCGCCCCAATCGCCCAGATTGGCCCCCGTCCCTAACGCCAACGCGCGATAGTTGTCAGAAAACTGCGTCCCGCCATAGACGGTAAAACCGTGCGGCAAACCCCACATCAGCGTCGCCTGAGCAAACTTCACATTATCTTTTTGGCTACTGTCGCCGCGATAGCTCGCTACCGTGGCCGCATATTTCAGCCGCCCTTCGCGTTGCAAAACCGGCACCGCGGAGTACGGCACGCTATAGCGGGTGACGCTGCCATCGGCTTCTTTAACCTCAACGCTCAAATCCCCGCTGGAGGCCGTCGAATAAAGGTCATTAATGGTAAATGCGCCGGGTGAAACATAGCGCTGGTCGATGATGTAGCCATTCTGGCGGATCGTCACCTGGGCGTTGCTTTTGGCGATGCCGTGAATGGTCGGCGCAAAACCTTTCATGCTGTCGGGCAGCATATTGTCATCGGAAGCGAGCTGCAGGCCGCGAAAGGGCAAACTATCGAATACCGCCGAGGGCGTATAGCTGTCCCCCGCCGTCAGCTCGCTTTTCAGCGTCGCCAAATCGCGTTCCACGTAGGTGCTGATATGCTGCCAGTCGCTTTTATTGTTCTCGCTACTGCTGTTGTAGTTCCATGTCGAATAGTTACGCAAACGCCAGGCACCCAGATTCAGACCGCCATTCAGGCCAAGAAACAAGGTGTTATCGTTAACGCCACCTTCACTACGATCCCGACTGTTCGCGCCGGTAAATGTATAATTGAGCAATAGCGCGTTGATGCCTTCATCCCAATATTTCGGCGAAATATAGCCTCTGGCGCTATTTTTCATCGCCGCCTGAGGAATGCTGATATTCAGACGTTGCTGGGTGAAATCAAACCGGGTATAGGCTGCCGGAATGGCTGCTGCGATATCCGCGCACCCCTTCTTGCCGGGCGTCAGTAATGTCGGAAAAGCCTCAACATTGACCTTCATCTCACTGAGCATATCGGGCGTCAGGCAAGCGCTCAGTCCGGAGTCATCGGCTGAAGCTTCCGTCACCGTTGCGGCATTCACCTTCGCGGCCTGAAAAGTGATATCGCGGGTAACCAGAAAAATGCCGTTCAGATAGACATCGACCCGATAGACGCCGGGGGCCTGGCCGTTGCCTTCGAAACGCGAAAGATCGGCGATCTTCGACGGATCGTCAGACAAGAACGCGGGATTGAAATAGTTATCAGCCCAACTCTTCGGCAGCGTCAACACGCATACCAGAGTCAGGGTCATCAGCACCGGTTTACTAACGGACGGTGAATGACGCGTCATGGCATCAATTTCCAGCACAATGTTAGTAGCTCTGGCAGGTTTGTACTGGCGTTGTTGCGCCGAAATCATTTACGGTCTGGAAAATCGCCCGGTTTTCAGAACTTTTTAACGTCAGTTCACTTTTCGGTGCAACCATCGTATTAGGCAGTTTTTGGTTTCCAGCGTGTATTTCTACCAGCGAAACATAGTAAGGCGACGGGTTGGCGACGGTTAATCGACCATTTTGGCTGTGGCAGCGAAGCATAGCGGGAGCATCCGCAGAAGGAACAGGCAAATCCTTAGGCCGAATGAACAGTTTAATCACGCTTTGGGTTGCGATTTGCAACGAGTTTTTCGCCAGCGTTGTTTTATCGACTGAGGGGATGGCCTTGCTATTGAGATAGAAAACGCTTTCCCGATCGGTTGGCAAAGAGGGGCCGACGTACATAATCCGCAGCGTGTTCTCTTTTTTTGGCTGAATCACAAAGAGCGGCGGCGTGATAATAAAATCTGACGTCCGGCTGCCATCGGCATTCGCAACCCAGGACTGAATTAAGAAGACGTTGCTATCAGAGGAGTTAATCACCGGAAGGGAGACTTGTTTACTCCCCTGCGGATAAATAACCCGGGTTGCTCCCAGAGCGATACCACCCGCGTGCGCCAGGTTTATTATTCCGGACATGGCCAGCAGCAGCGATAAAATTTGAATTGTTTTTTTAATCATTTTCTAAATATTCAGAAGGTTTTGTTCGCAACGCACATAACGTTTCCTCCGCGCAACATGCACGGAGGAGGCCCGATTAAAAATCAGGAGTACACCATACTAAATGTGGCCGTCGCCGAGACGTTGCCTGCAACGACTGCGCCGGTAGCGATATAATCAACGCTCAGTGGGACGACGTTTTCACCGTCGATTAAGGTTACGGTGCCAGAGGTCTCGCCAATATTCAGCGTCTGACCATCCGGGCCATACAACTGCAGGGCAACGTTGGTAGCAGCCCCTGCACCGGCGGTGTTGGCAAGGGAGCCATCGAGCATACTGTCCTGCTGACCATTAAAAATAACAGCCGCTTCCTGGCTTACCGTGGTGTCGCAATCTTCCAGCTTAATAGAAAAATCTTCTTTCTGATTCGCGGTCATCCCGGCGGCCGTTAATTTACTAGGGAAGGTGCGAATAAGCGGGGAAATTCTTCTCGGCTGACTCAGTCATTTCATTTCTTCATGTTTGAGCCGATTTTTTCTCCCGTAAATGCCTTGAATCAGCCTATTTAGACCGTTTCTTCGCCATTTAAGGCGTTATCCCCAGTTTTTAGTGAGATCTCTCCCACTGACGTATCATTTGGTCCGCCCGAAACAGGTTGGCCAGCGTGAATAACATCGCCAGTTGGTTATCGTTTTTCAGCAACCCCTTGTATCTGGCTTTCACGAAGCCGAACTGTCGCTTGATGATGCGAAATGGGTGCTCCACCTTGGCCCGGATGCTGGCTTTCATGTATTCGATGTTGATGGCCGTTTTGTTCTTGCGTGGATGCTGTTTCAAGGTTCTTACCTTGCCGGGGCGCTCGGCGATCAGCCAGTCCACATCCACCTCGGCCAGCTCCTCGCGCTGTGGCGCCCCTTGGTAGCCGGCATCGGCTGAGACAAATTGCTCCTCTCCATGCAGCAGATTACCCAGCTGATTGAGGTCATGCTCGTTGGCCGCGGTGGTGACTAGGCTGTGGGTCAGGCCACTCTTGGCATCGACACCAATGTGGGCCTTCATGCCAAAGTGCCACTGATTGCCTTTCTTGGTCTGATGCATCTCCGGATCGCGTTGCTGCTCTTTGTTCTTGGTCGAGCTGGGTGCCTCAATGATGGTGGCATCGACCAAGGTGCCTTGAGTCATCATGACGCCTGCTTCGGCCAGCCAGCGATTGATGGTCTTGAACAATTGGCGGGCCAGTTGATGCTGCTCCAGCAGGTGGCGGAAATTCATGATGGTGGTGCGGTCAGGCAAGGCGCTATCCAGGGATAACCGGGCAAACCGACGCATGGAGGCGATTTCGTACAGAGCATCTTCCATCGCGCCATCGCTCAGGTTGTACCAATGCTGCATGCAGTGAATGCGTAGCATGGTTTCCAGCGGATAAGGTCGCCGGCCATTACCAGCCTTGGGGTAAAACGGCTCGATGACTTCCACCATGTTTTGCCATGGCAGAATCTGCTCCATACGGGACAAGAAAATCTCTTTTCTGGTCTGACGGCGCTTACTGCTGAATTCACTGTCGGCGAAGGTAAGTTGATGACTCATGATGAACCCTGTTCCATGGCTCCAGATGACAAACATGATCTCATATCAGGGACTTGTTCGCACCTTCCCTAGCACGAACCTGGCTCAAGGTTACCGTTTGATCAACAGAATCAGCAGAAACTGAACAGGCGGCATTAACAACCTGACCAACGAAATTTACGGTACCACCAGAAACAGTTGCCGTATCCGCAAAGGCAGAGGACATCATGCTACCCGCAGCAATAGCGGTCACCATCATGGCTAATACATGCTTTTTCATAAAAACCCTTTTAAATTTAATAAATGATAATCAGTTTATAATTTCATAAATATCAGACATTGCCAGGCGGGGTTTCCCCCTGGCACTCTTAAGCATTTTTTGGTTATTTATACATGGAGAAAAACAACAACAAGAAATGATGAAGAGTTCTACTAACCAAAAACAATGACGGAGTAATAGGGCTCTGACATTAATTAATTATTATGAAAGCTATAAATAGTTGCAATCATCATAGACTGTTTTTAAAGGACCTCATATAACCACATGGTTTTAATACATATTTCATTTAATCCAGTACCTATGCCATATGGACTATTGACCTATCACCAAACATATGAACGCATCAAAAAAATCAACATACATAACAATACCACCGCCAAAATGTTTAATTAATGTGAGGTATCGATTAAACATTTTCACAAAAAACTAATAGGCCGTGGGGAGTTTTTTCATATCTAACAAACGTCCACCATCGATATTGATATATCCCCCCTTTTTCAACTCAGAAAGGAGCTTCATGGTGCGGCTACGGGATATTCCTGTGCGTCGCTGAATAAAGTTGAGTACATTGATACTCTGTCGGTACTCACTCGCATAAGCCCAAAGTTCTATTAATAACGACCTGACTTTCAGGTAAGAATCCACTCCCACTAACTCGCGATCGCGAACATTCATCACCATCAAGCGATAGGCCAGAATCCGCGCGACATCGTGCCAAAGATCGCACTCATCGGCGACTTTGATAAAATCGGGCAGGGACACAGCGCGCCCACGGCACTCTGTTTCTGCAATAAGATAATGCTCAGGCCGGGTCGGAACATCATAGGTAACACCATAGCTATCAACCAGTCCGACAACAGAAGGGGCAAAAGCGGATAAGACATGCAGACCGCTGCCACAACGGCAAAATGAAAATATCCCGGGCTCAAGGAGTACTATTTTGTTCTCGCTTTCAGAATTAAGTAAAAACTCATCACCAATTTTCAATTCAAATGGTTTACCGAATGACCATAATGCGGAGAATAGTGCATCAAGCGCGGCATGTGGTTTAGCCTGTTGAGAGAAAAAATATGAGTGTAAGGTATTCTCATTATCATTTCCGACGATGTCTAATTTCATTATTTTCTTTAAAAACCATAATCATGAGTTAATCAACGATATACGCACAGATGTTTAGCTTCAATTAATAATAAGTAAATATTCACGGTAGTAAATCTATGTTACACAAGCACAAAAACGCAATACTTAGCACAATGAGTAAATTCTCAATCAAAATAATAACAAGAGTTTTTAAAAGATAAAACCAAGCATTAACACAATAACACAGTTACGAATGTTACTATCACTATAGAAATAAAAACAGATGAAAAAACAGTGATTCAGAATATTAAACCTTCTGAACCACTGTTAGTGGAGTGGCACTATCCACGCTAAATGGAAGAACACAATGCTATATATTATTTAAAATATTTTGGTGCCGCGTAATACTCGACCATTTTGTCTGCCAGCCAACCGCCATCTTCGCCGTTGGAGTGAATAGTCGTAATGCTGACCGTCGAACCGCCGCCCCAAAGCACGGAGAAAACGTTATAGTCAGGCAGATTCAGCGCCTGCATTTGCCCCCAGTCATAACCGTCATCCTGGCGTAAAAAATCTCCTACCGTCGCAACACCATAAGTTGTGCTATTCACCGCCGTATTTAACAACTCTGATGTGATGGTATTAAGGTCGCAACCAATCCGCGAGTCGCCCATAAAGAAAGAACCACCTGAGGCAAAATGCGCTGCCGCAATTTTGCTGGTCCCCTCTTCTACTGTTGGCATATGCCCGCCGGGAATTTGCCATAACATCGCCGGTTTATGCAGGTCTTTCGCCGCCTGTTTTACCATCCCCAAATAGTTAAACCAGCAGGTTGCGTTCCAGCCATAGTGCGCCAATGCATCAGGGCTGAAGCAATCACGTTCAAATTTATCGAAAGCGATAAAATCTGGCGCATATTCGCCGCTATATACTCCTAGTTCATTGATAAATTTAGCGATCTCTGTCCCCTGAGCAACAGGATCAGCATTTGCCCGCAGCACCCAATCGGCCGTTCCCGTTGCCCAAACGTTAGTCTGCCAGCCAAACGCCACATCCGGCGCAAATTGCCGAACAAGGTAGTTAATTGCCTGAACATAGCCGTACAGGTCATTACTAAACTCTGGCAATAACGGCGCGCTAAAACCAGGGAGGGATGGCAAAGCATTTATCGCAGCCGCCAGTTGAACATTAACCGGCACGCTATTCGCTTTACGAACTGCGGTATAGCCGTACGGCTCTTGCTGCATAGCCCCCAAAAAATCAGGATTGAGCACGAAGGTTGCCGGAACCGCATGGTTGCTGTCTTTGTAAGATTGCGCCGCCAGGCATTGGGTAATGAAGTTGCCAAAGTGGTTACGTAACCGCTGACCATTCTGGAGATCCGACAGCGCACTACCGCCGCTGGCATTAGCGGTATAAACCACCATCACCGGCATCACTGAACGGTCGGCCTCTTGTTCAATCTCACGCACCAGCGGAATCGTTTTATGAATCGGTAATGAATCATAATCGAGGAAACCGTCGCCATTGACATCGACTTCCGCCGCCGGGATCGGATCGCCACCGCCATCAAAACCATCATATTTAAACAGAGCGCTAAAAGGGACATCGCGATACAGCGTAACGGCTTCTTTGGCGTTAACCGTCACCCCACCGTGGGCAAGATAATCCGGCCAACCTTTGACCTGTAACGGGACACCCTGAATGAACTCCAGAGTGATATTATTGACACTTTTCAGTAACCGCAGCGGCGCATCCAGTTCACAACGCCATGGCGTACCTTCGACGAAAATATCAGCCACTTCAACGCTGTATTGGCCGGGGGCCAGGCGTAGCGCCAGCGATTGTTGCCGCGTATCGCTCTCCAGCATGAGGGGATATTGATATTGTCCACAGCAGAACAGATAACGTTGAGGGGCCACGCCCTTCGGCAGACCCAGTATCGTGGCCTGCACATCAACAAAGTCGTGACTATCAATCTCGGTTTTCTGGAAACCCACGCTGACTTCTTTCACTTGCCCTTGCATCGGCGTAAAAATAGTCGGCTGTGCAAGCGTGGTGATCAACTGGTTGTTGATTACGGTGTGTTGCAGGCAAATCGCATAGCTGTGACCCGCCATAAGTTGAGTCACCAGCTGAATTTGACCTACAGGTAACGTCAGTGTTCTTTCACATACGCCCGCTTCTGACCACAGCTCAACCACCATTTTTGCTCCGATGAACTCAAGAGCATCAACATTAAGGCGCACCGAGGCAAACTGTACCGGCGACTGATATACCACCTGGCATGTCCGGGCATCGTCACCGGAAATGAGTTTGAGCGTCAATGCTGATTCCGCAGGCGTAATCCTCATTTCATCATTGCACAGTTCCAGCACGGTGATGCCGTACTCCCCAGCGCTAAGATCGCCAATAATTAATGATTGCCCCCACTCTCCAACAAAGCGCTGTGAGGCGGCATTCGGATAAAGCAGGTCAATCATCGGCTTAAGCGTTGTGCTTTCCGCCAGCGATGGAAACTGAACCACTATTTTCCCCTGACGTCCTGGATCGTGTGCCAGCGTGGCCGCTAAGCCGCTCATGGTGACCGGGGTTTGGGTCGCGGAGAGATAAAACTGCAGATCGGCGCTTTCGCCAGCCGCCAGCCGAAGTTCCCCATCATTGTTAATGGTAATCACGTTTTTCTCGATCGGCCAACCGCCGTCGCTGCCCAGCGTTACTGGCTTGTTACCTAATAAAGAGCCGCTAAAAGGGCTGTAGGGATCGGGGTGTGCGCTGGCAGTGAACTCCAGCTTGAGTTGATTAAGATCGAGAGATTGTGAATAGAGATTGGTCACCGTGAAAGTCACCCGCTGATACCAGCTGGTTGCATTCACCGTGCTTGCGGTAATAGCGAGTATTTCTCCCTCAATAACACCATCATTAACAGGAACTTCAGGTTCTGGCTCAACCTCATCCGCCGTATCATCGGCAGGAGCTTCAGGTCCTGGTTCTGGTTCTGGTTCTGGTTCAACTTCATCCGCCGCATCATCGGCAGGAACTTCAGGTTCTGGTTCAACATCATCAGCCGTATCATCTTGTGCCGATGAGGCCAATGTTAATGTGAAGGTAGAGATTTTTACCGGTACCTGAGTCGCGGCAAAACTGAAAAATAACGAACCGCTTTCGCCTGGCTGCAGTAACAGTTCACTGCTGTTATTGATAATTATTTCATTAACATCAAGCGTCCCTTGCGCCATACCGCTCAACGTCAGCGGCATATCCCCTTTGAGAGTACCGCCAAAATTGCCCCAAGGGTCCTGGTGACCCGCACCAGTAAAACTAATTGCCGCATGATTCATATCCACGGCGCGGCTATTTTCATTGGTGATAGTTAAAGTGACTTTTTGATACCAGCTATTTACATCAATCTGGCTGCTTTTAATCAAGACGGACATTGACAGAATTCCTCGTTCCCTGGTGGAAAAAAGCCCCGGAAAACCGGGGCCTTAGTTATGGAGCCCAATATTTTCGATTAACGAAAATGATTAGTAAGCACCAAGGTCAGTCCATGCCTGGCCCGCAGCACAGTTCAGATCCGGCTGGTCGCCCATAGACCACCATTTAACCTGGTAGTTGTGGCCTTTCCAGCTAACGGTTTCAAACGTACCCCAGCTTCCGCCATAAACGGTGTTGGCATCCCACTGTGCATAAGCAGAAGTCGCGTCATCCGCCGGTGTTTCGTCTTCAGCCGGAGTGGTATCTTCTTCCGGCTCGACTGGAACAACGGTTTCTTCCTCTTCTTCCTCTTCCGGCTCAGGCTGAACCTGAGATGCAGCCGGAGCGGCAATCAGTACGAAACGCTGCTGAGTTGACGGCTCACCCCAGGTATCACGAACAAACAGAGTGAACTGGAAAGTGGTTTTGACAGAAACTTCCGGAACAACAAACTCAATCACGGCAGTCGTTTTATCAGCAACGGTGATTTCTGAAGGAACGCCCCAGCTGTAAGTGATATCGTCTTCATCTTCGTCAGAAGAACCTTCACCGGAGAGCTGTACGGTAGAACCACCAACAACACGCAGTTCAATGGCTGCTTTCGGCGCATGGTTTACGTCAGTAGTCTTATCTTCTTCTTCCTCTGCTTCGTCAGCAGCTTCTACGTTGATACCTTCAAAGTAGAACGGTTCCATATCAACGACTTCAGAAGAGATTTCGTAGCCCAGACCTTCACGAGCGGCGTTAAGCAGCACGCCGTTGTCCTGATCGATAGTCCAGGTGAACATCCCGCCCAGGCCCAGCTTCGCTGCGTATTCACCCTTCGCCTTCACTGAACGCGGGGTATCCAGAGACATGAACAGCTTGCTTTCCGGGTTGTACAGGTAGTCAGCATCGGCAACCTGGTCGGTGTAGACGTTGAAGCCGTTACGGCCTTTCTGGTTTTCCAGATCCAGGTAGTTATAAATCACGTCGTACCATTCGTTGGTACCAGATTCAAACGTACCAGTAGTATCGCCAGTGCCTGCGTTATAGGTGCCTTTCAGCGGAGACAGTGACTCCAGCTCAGCGCTGCGGCCGTTACGGGTATAGCCTGCATAACCGATGTTGATGCGATCCGACGGGAAACCTTCAGACAGCAGATGCTCAACAATAGTGTTGATTGCCCAGCCGTCTTTCTCCACCGCTTTCAGATTAGAATGGTGTGCAAGCGTTTCCGCCCACGGAGTACCGAAGAAGTCATAGGTCATCAGGTTGATACCGTGCAGACCGGCATTCAGCAGCGCTTTAACGTTGGAATAACCGAACGTCTTAACCACAGCAGAGCTGGCGATAGAGATTTTCACATTACTCAGGCCTGCGGAATCCAGCTGTTTGCGCAGTTCACCAATCAGCAGGGCATAGTTTTCACCATCTTCCGGGCCGCAAGGGTTACCTGCGCCTTCATGGTTCGGGTATTCCCAGTCGATATCCACTTCGCTGAACATCGGGAACTGTTTGAACAGTTTCACCACGCCTTTGGCGAAGACTTTACGCGCAGCGTCAGAAGCTGCGGTTTCGTGGAAACCGTTACTCATGGTCCAGCCGCCGATGCTCATGGACAGCACCAGATCGTGGTTCTGCTGTTTAGCTTTTGCCTGCAGGTCACGCAGACCACCAAGCAGACCTTTACAGTTAGCCTGAGTTACCGTTTTCGGATCAACATCCCAGCCGCTAACATCGTGACCAACGTTAACGTAAGACTGGAAATCGCCCCACGGATCGAGGAAGGTTGGTTCGTACTGAACTTTACCGCACTGCTCTGCGCCTTCGGCAACCACATCGCGCCACAGACCATCATTTTTATGGAAGCCGGTCACACCGACGAAACCAAAAATGATTTTATCGTATGCTGTAGGGGATATATTGGTCAGATCGTAACCACGACCACGGTTATCTTTCGAATCATCTCCCTGCAGACGACCATCATACTGAGACCAGTCAGTGTAGTAGCCAAACACCTTCGGTTTAGTCGTGGAAGACTTATATTGGTTATAAACCGGCTTAGCGACACGTGCAGAAGTATAGCTGTATGCGCTCACTTCTTTTGCTGGGTTAAAACCGTCAGCTGCGTTGCTGGTTTCAGTCAGCGTATCGCCTTTAATCAGTTTGCTTGTAGCCATTTTTAATTTCCTTTTAAGTTTGAAAAATTGTCGCAGTTCGTTCTGCGGGACCAATAATCCAATGCTCAAGGAAAAATGGCTAATCACTAAACATCACATTTTCAACATCTCCCCATATACATACCAATGATGCTTATCTGAGGTACCTAAGCGCAACGTCACCTGCCTGTTTACGTATATCAAAACCATGATATGAGCAATAAACAATCACCATATTAAATATCATTTATCAAGCCATTAAATGTCATTTAATTTCCATGAGATAATGTGATTCAGGTCTCTCACACCAATGACAATACAATTAAAAAGATGAGTATTAATAGCTTAAGACAATTCTTGCACCATATATTCAGCACAGGCAATCAGGATGTATATAACTAAAGGACGACGTTATGAAAACTTATCTCATTAATGACAACTACATTTACAACGAAGGAAAGTATGAACTAAGAACCATTTCAAACTCGCAGGTCATTAAGATGACAGCGATGAGAGCGAAATGTCTTAGTTTCATTATCGAAAACGCACATCTGGACATCATTGAAAGGCAAAAAATAACCACAGAGTTATGGGGTAGCCGCAGTCATTTCGTTAATGATGCTAATCTTACGCAGATACTCTACTTGATCAGGCGAGATCTGAAGTCTCTCGGCATTAATGACCTCTTTATTACCATTCCACGACAGGGGATCCAGGTTAACAAAGAGATTGCGATTAAAACAATAGATAGTGAAAAGAAAGAAACCAAAAGACAAGTTATCAGGAAAACGCTGGCAGCATTAACCACCGTATTTTCAGTCACGCTGGGTACAGTGATGTACATGCATATTCATTAATTCAAGGAAAAGAAAATGAACCCAATTATCGATGGTATTTTAGTAATGGAAGGCGGCTATACCCTCAATGCAAAAGATAGAGGTAATGCCACCAACTGGGGTATCACTGAAGCAACTGCACGCGCTCATGGTTATACTGGTGACATGCGCGATCTCACGCGCATTGAAGCATACGCTATTCTGGAAAATGATTACTGGATTAAGCCCGGATTTGAGTTGATTGCCCAGGTATCGTATCCCATCTCCTTCGAGTTGTGCGATGCCGCAGTCAATATCGGAACACACTATCCTTGCGTATGGCTGCAGCGCTGGCTGAATGTTTTGAATCGGGAAGGAAAAAACTATCAAGATATCAATGCCGATGGCCATATTGGCCCTGTCACACTGGCCGCATTGAACCATTACTTGTCATGGAGAGGAAAGGAAGGTGAAGAGACTTTAGTTAAAGCATTAAATTGTAGCCAGGGCTCATACTATTTAGACATTACAGAAAGAAACAAACAGAACGAAGAGTTTATTTACGGTTGGATAAAAAACAGAGTGACATGACTTTACGACTAAAAAATAAAAGACTCATGGATGAGCCTTTTATATTAAATTAAAACTTGTTAGTTAAGCTTAACATCCTCAAGA
This sequence comes from Klebsiella sp. RHBSTW-00215, assembly GCF_014103785.1. Taxonomy (NCBI): domain Bacteria; kingdom Pseudomonadati; phylum Pseudomonadota; class Gammaproteobacteria; order Enterobacterales; family Enterobacteriaceae; genus Klebsiella; species Klebsiella sp. RHBSTW-00215. Next base: position 2,440,653 of record NZ_JABXQS010000001.1, on the reverse strand, counting down.
ATTTTTTTGACCTTCTCACCAAGAATTTTTAATATCGGTGCGGCGAAAACGCCACCTAAGCCGGCGGCTAATAGTACCATATTAAAACTAAGCCCCTGTTCAATGGCGAATGCACTGAGTAAAAAGCTGGTAAAACATGATATAACAACCTGAGTTAAACAATGCATAATACCTTTATGCGAATCACTATCGGACGCTTTATCCCTGCGAAGAAGATAGCTGACAAATCCTCCCCAGGCACCGATAGAGATAATGGTCAGTAAAATTTCGACTTCCAGTAAAACCACTTCCGTTGTCGCTAAATGATTAGAAATAGACATATTAAACTCCTGTAGTAATATGATTAGATAAGTGACTTCAGGAGTGTAAGCAATATCAGATACAGAGAGTAATCACAGAATATCATCCTCCCCCCATTTTTCCTCTCCCCCTTTACGGGGGAGATCTCAACGGCGAAAAGAGGAAAGCGTATGTAACATGGAGATAACTTCATTAATCACTGATAAATTTTTGCTATTCTTTTTCCATGACGCATAAACCTGTATCGACCTAAACGTTAGTTCAGGTGGTGGCTGAATAAATTTGATATCATATTTACGCTGGTTTTTATAGAAAAGAGCCAATTTTAACGGCATTAAGGCAATCAATGATGTGCGTTCGATGATACTCATCAAGCCATTGATTGAATCACTACGATACCCTACTGTGCGAGTTCCTTTATAATAAGGATCATCCTTAAATAACCCGCTATCATTGATAATCATTGGGGAGTTCATTCCTGATTGATAGGTGGCATGGCGTGAGGAATAGAAATGATGCAATGAGAGTTGGGATAGTTGGCTTAACATGTGGTTACCCGCACAGATGCAGACAAAACTCTTAAAACTATCAATCATTTGATTATCAATACCGGGTACCGTCACCGGCTCTACGCTCATTACTAAATCACACTCTGCGGTGAATAATTGTTCAATCATTCGCTCACGACTTATATTTCTGGACGAGAAGTGGTTTATTAAGACTCGATCAAAAACATCACTATCATACAGTTGTGAAAGATAATAATTTTCAATGATGTCGCTTCCCAGAACGGTGAGCTGCGCCTCATCATCCTTTTTATGACCCGTTTGAAACGTGTCGCTAACCAGCTCCATGATTTGACGAAAATTCTGATGGATTTCGATAGCTTTAGCGGTGGGTAGTAATCCCTCCTTTCCGCGAACGAACAGTTCTTCCGGGTAATAACCCTGCAAGCGTCTGAGTGCCAGCGAGACCGCTGCGGGAGTAATCCCGATTTTTTTGGCTGCTTTAGCCGCATTTCCAGCCGAAATAACAGCGTCAAGGATTTTGATTAAATTATAATCAAAATCCTTGTTGGCACCTTTCGATCCCATCCGCTGTTAGCCTCTAAATACGAAAAAAAGCAATATAGATAATACTCAAAATAAATCAATTCTTAGCCCTTATAAATAATAGGATAATTCAAGAAAAGCGGAGGCTAAGATAGAAAAAAAGCCTGAGCACAAAGGCCCAGGCTAGAGATAAGACAGGAAGTGAACAGCAATCAGCGGGTCAAATCGTCGAAAAACTTCTTCACACCGTCGAAGAAACTTTTGGAGCGTGGGCTATTTTTCTCGCCCGTTGGCCCACCAAAACTTTCCTGGAGATCTTTCAGTAGCTGCTTTTGCTTGTCATTGAGACCAACCGGCGTTTCGACCACTACGCGGCACAGCAGATCGCCCTGCGCACCACCGCGCACGGACTTCACGCCTTTACCACGCATGCGGAATAGTTTACCGGTCTGCGTCTCACCAGGCACTTTCAGGTTCACACGACCATCCAGCGTCGGCACTTCAATCTCGCCGCCAAGTGCAGCCATAGTGAAGTTAATCGGGACTTCACAATACAGGTTGTTCCCTTCACGCTCGAAGATTGCATGCTGCTTAACCTGAACCTGAACATACAGATCGCCCGCTGGCGCGCCATGCTCGCCTGCTTCGCCTTCACCCGCCAGGCGGATACGATCGCCGGTATCTACGCCTGCCGGGATCTTAACCGACAGGGTCTTTGTCTTCTCAACGCGACCGTGACCGTGGCATTTGTTGCACGGATCTTTAATCAACGTCCCGCGACCCTGACAGTGTGGACAGGTCTGCTGTACGGCGAAAAAGCCCTGGCGCATCTGAACCTGGCCTGCTCCATGACAGGTCGGGCAGGTTTGCGGTTGGCTACCCGCTTTAGCGCCGCTGCCGTGGCAAACATCACACTCTTCCAGCGTTGGGATACGGATCTCTTTAGTCACGCCGCGAACGGCTTCTTCCAGAGTCAGATCCATGTTGTAGCGTAGATCGGCACCGCGCGAAGCGCGCTGACGGCCACGACCGCCACCGAAAATATCGCCAAATACATCGCCAAAGATATCGCCGAAGTCAGCACCGCCGCCACCAAAACCACCGCCGCCGCCCATGCCGCCTTGTTCAAAGGCCGCATGACCATACTGATCGTAGGCCGCGCGCTTCTGGGCATCGGTCAGGATTTCATACGCTTCTTTGATTTCTTTGAATTTTGCTTCGGCCTCTTTATCGCCCTGGTTACGGTCCGGGTGATATTTCATGGCCAGGCGCTTGTACGCCTTTTTGATTTCACGCTCTTCCGCTGTTCTGGAAACGCCTAAAATCTCGTAATAATCTTGCTTTGCCATTGGTGTTTTTCAGCCCCTTAACATGCGTGCACGGGCGGAGAGGAAACCTCTTCGCCCGTGCCAGTGTTTTACCCGTTCAAAGGGCGATTATTTTTTGTCTTTCACTTCTTCGAACTCAGCGTCAACAACATCGTCGTCCTTCGCGTTGCTCTCTTGAGCGTCAGCGCCGCCAGCTTGCTGCTGTGCGTGCTGCTGCTGAGCGATTTCCATCAGCTTCTGAGAAACCTGGGCCAGCGCCTGCATTTTCGCTTCGATGTCCGCTTTATCTTCACCTTTCAGCGAAGTTTCCAGCGCGGTCAATGCAGACTCGATGGCAGTTTTATCGTCAGCCGGCAGTTTGTCGCCTGCTTCTTCAACCTGCTTACGCGTGCTGTGCAGCAGATGGTCGCCCTGGTTACGGGTCTGAACCAGCTCTTCAAACTTACGGTCAGATTCTGCGTTCGCTTCTGCTTCGCGAACCATCTTCTGAATTTCTTCTTCGTTCAGACCAGAAGAAGCCTTGATGGTGATCTTCTGCTCTTTACCGCTGTTTTTGTCTTTCGCGGAAACGTGCAGGATACCGTCAGCATCGATGTCGAAGGTGACTTCGATCTGTGGCATACCGCGCGGTGCCGGGCTGATACCATCCAGATTGAACTGGCCAAGATCTTTGTTATCAGAAGCACGTTTACGCTCACCCTGCAGCACATGGATGGTTACCGCAGACTGGTTGTCTTCAGCGGTAGAGAACACCTGGCTGTGCTTAGTCGGGATAGTGGTGTTTTTGTTGATGAGCGCAGTCATCACACCGCCCATGGTTTCGATACCCAGAGACAGCGGGGTAACGTCCAGCAGCAGTACGTCTTTCACTTCACCCGTCAGTACACCACCCTGGACAGCCGCACCGATAGCAACGGCTTCGTCCGGGTTAACGTCTTTACGCGGCTCTTTACCAAAGAATTCAGCCACTTTCTTCTGAACCATTGGCATACGTGTCTGACCACCGACCAGGATAACGTCCTGGATATCAGATACGGACAGGCCAGCATCCTGCAGAGCGACTTTCAGCGGCTCGATTGAACGGTTCACCAGGTCTTCAACCAGGCTTTCCAGTTTCGCACGGGTCACTTTGATGTTCATGTGTTTCGGACCAGACGCATCTGCGGTGATGTACGGCAGGTTCACGTCGGTCTGTTGCGCAGAAGACAGCTCAATTTTCGCTTTTTCTGCGGCTTCTTTCAGGCGCTGCATGGCCAGCGGATCGTTACGCAGGTCAATGCCCTGATCTTTCTTAAACTCATCAACGAGGTAGTTGATCATACGGCTGTCGAAGTCTTCACCACCGAGGTGGGTATCACCGTTGGTCGCCAGAACTTCAAAGGTTTTTTCGCCGTCAACTTCGTCGATCTCGATAACGGAGATATCGAAAGTACCACCACCCAGGTCATAAACCGCGATAGTACGGTTACCGACTTCTTTATCCAGACCGTAAGCCAGCGCAGCTGCGGTTGGTTCGTTGATGATACGTTTGACTTCCAGACCCGCGATACGACCGGCATCTTTAGTAGCCTGACGCTGAGCATCGTTGAAGTATGCAGGTACGGTGATAACCGCTTCAGTTACCGGTTCACCCAGGTAATCTTCAGCCGTTTTCTTCATTTTTTTCAGCACTTCAGCAGAGATCTGCGGCGGTGCCATTTTCTGGCCCTTAACATCAATCCATGCATCACCGTTGTCAGCACCGATGATTTTGTACGGCATGATGGCTTCATCACGCTGTACTTCTTCGTCCTGGAAGCGGCGACCGATCAGGCGTTTAATCGCAAACAGGGTATTTTGCGGGTTTGTCACTGCCTGACGTTTAGCCGGCTGACCAACCAGAGTTTCACCATCCTGGGTATAGGCAATGATAGAAGGTGTGGTGCGATCGCCTTCGGCGTTCTCCAGCACACGTGCAGTAGTGCCATCCATAATCGCTACACAAGAGTTGGTAGTACCCAGGTCGATACCAATAATTTTACCCATCTAAACGTCTCCACTAAAATTTCATTCAACATGTGGTTGTGAACCTGTAATAAGGGCGAAACGTGCGGTTTCAACTGCCCAGACATCATTTTTTTCAGGTTCATTCACTGCGGTTGACTACAAGATGGGGTCACCCACCGCTTCATCAAGGGGGGACGACAAAAAAAATTTGCCTTCGCAGCCCTGCGGGATGGGACGAACCGGGGTCAAAAGTCGAATATGGGGGTAAAAACACGTCAATACATAAATAATTAAAATAATTACAGATAATATATTCATGAAATTATTGACATAATCCGCAATAATTACCGACTAAAAGCAATAAAGCTCCGGTGATAAAGTATTTTCCAGGTGTAATAAATTAAATCATTGGAAAATTCTCATGAAATCACTCATTCATATATCAACGGGATTGCTTTTAACCACCGCATTAGTGGCTTCAGTATCTGCTAACGATCATAAAATTTTAGGCGTAGTCGCCATGCCAAGAAATGAGACTAACGACCTGACTCTGAAGCTGCCTGTTTGTCGGGTGATTAAGCGTATCCAGCTCACGACTGACCGAGGCGATGTCCAGCTCTCCGGCGCAACGGTGTACTTTAAAGCCAGCAATAGCGCCAGCCAGAGCCTCAATGTACCGTCAACGATAAAGCAAGGTACAACCACCAACTGGATTAACATTAATAGCGACAACGATAATAAACGTTGCGTGAAGAAAATTGCTTTTTCCGGCCACACGATCAACTCCTCTGACATGGCCTCGCTAAAAATTATCGGCGATGATTAATATTACTGACTACGCATACAAGCCCCCTATGAAAATTAATTATCTGGATGATGAAGATCTCTCTTTTCTCCATCAATGTAGTGAAGAACATCTGGCAACCTTTACGCGTATTCTGACCCACAACGAGAATGGCAAGCCACGTCTCTCAAGCACACTATTACGTAATGAAACTTTTCAGGCGATGGAAGGACATCCTGAACGCTATCGTCGTAACTGGCAGTTGATCGCCGGTGAGCTCCAGCACTTTGGTGGCGATAGCATCGCCAATACGCTTCGTCGTCACGGCAAGTTCTATCGAGCAATCCTGCTGGATGTTTGCAAACGATTGAAAGTCAAAGCTGATAAACAAATGTCCACACCTGAAATTGAGCAACATCTGTTGGAACACTTCCTGGAACATAGTTGGAAGAAGATGGATGACCAACAGAAAGCCGATTTCTTCACTGCCGTGGAGTGTCGAGTCAAAGAGCAAAAAGAGCTACTTCCCCATCTGATCCAGACACATAAGCTGGCACAAGGGGTCTCGCATATTCTTGAAGCACGCTTGACGAAGATTCTCGGCACCCACGCTGCGGTCAGCGTTATCGGCCATGGTTTAGTCCGCGGTGCAGGGCTTGGCGGCCCCCTCGGCGCAGCGGTTAATGGTGTAAAAGCCGTTAGCGGTAGCGCTTATCGAGTCACCATCCCGGCAGTGCTCCACATCGCTTGTTTAAGGCGAATGGCCAGGCTTCATCAGGCAGAATAATAAATTGGTGAAAAATACCCCGCCAGATCATAGACAGTGCTGCAACTCCTCATTATTATGCCGCGCCCTGTCGCTAAGTGGCGGGGTAATGCTTCCCTTTCTAATCAATATTTTGAGGAATTATGGGCAACACTAAGTTGGCTAATCCGGCACCGCTGGGCCTTATGGGCTTCGGCATGACCACTATTTTGCTTAACCTGGCGAATAGCGGCCTGTTCGCGTTCGATGTAGCTATCCTGGCGATGGGCATTTTTTACGGCGGTATTGCGCAGATTTTTGCCGGCCTGCTGGAATTTAAAAAAGGCAACACCTTTGGCTTAACCGCATTTACGTCCTATGGCGCCTTTTGGTTGACGCTGGTCGCGATCCTTCTGATGCCGAAAATGGGCCTTGCTGAAGCGCCTAACGCGCACTTCCTCGGCATGTACCTCGGCCTGTGGGGAGTCTTTACCCTGTTTATGTTCTTTGGCACCCTGAAAGCCGCACGTATGCTGCAATTTGTCTTCCTGAGCCTGACCGTGCTGTTTGCTCTGCTGGCGATTGGCCACCTGGTCGATAACGAAGGCATCGTTAAGATTGCCGGCTGGGTAGGTCTGGTCTGCGGCGCTAGCGCCATCTATCTGGCGATGGGTGAAGTGTTGAACGAGCAGTTTGGCCGCACCGTTCTGCCAATCGGCGAAAAGCATTAATTCACTTCGCCGCCCGATAGCGGGCGGCAAAGTGGGTCACATTGATTTAAGGCAGGCGCTGCAGCTCACCTTGTGGTGTAGCGACCTGTTTATCCAGCCCCTGGCGTAGCCAAATCCCCAGCCCCAATCCCATAAACGACAGCGCCAGCACGTACCAGGCAGGTGCCATCGGTGACACGCCCATCAGCATGGTCACAGCAATCGGCGTCAGGCCGCCGAAGATGGCATAAGACACGTTGTAAGAGAATGAAATACCGGTAAATCGCACCTCTGCCGGGAAAGCGCGCACCATCACATAAGGTACCGCCCCTACCACGCCGACACACAACCCGACCGTGCCATAGAGCAGAAACAGACGCTGCGGGCTATCGCCGGAAAGATGATAGAAAGCCCAGCTAGAGGCCGCCAGAAATAAACTCCCGACAATAAACGTACGGCTGGCACCAAACTTATCGGCCGCCAGGCCTGCCAGCAGACAGCCGATGCATAACATGATGGTGGCAATGCTGTTAGCTTGCAGGGTGATTGCAGGGGCAAAACCATAGTGCTTTTGCAGCCAGACCGGCGACATCAGAATCACCACCACCACCCCGGCGGATAAGAGCCAGGTCAGCAGCATAGAAACGACCACTGCTTTTTGATGCTTTAGCGCAACCGCCTTAACCGGCAGCTCCTGCGCTAACGCTTTGCGCTGCTGCATTTCAAGGAAAATAGGCGTCTCCTGCAACCAACGACGCAAGTACATGGCGACAAGACCAAACGCGCCGCCTAACAGGAAAGGAATACGCCAGCCGCCATCGTGGATACCCTGCGGGGTCATATTGGTATTAATCAGCGTTGCCACTACCGATCCCAGTAAGATGCCCACCGTCAGACCCGCAGTCAGCGTACCGCATGCGATACCAATCCTTTTCTCTGGCACATGTTCTGCGACGAAGACCCAGGCCCCGGGAACTTCACCACCAATGGCAGCCCCCTGAAGAATACGCATAAACAACAGTAGCAGCGGCGCCAGCAGCCCCATTGATTCATAAGTTGGCAGCAGACCAATCGCCAGCGTTGGTAGCGCCATCAGCAAAATGCTCAGGGTAAACATTTTCTTACGCCCGACCAGATCGCCGAAGTGGGCCATAATGATGCCGCCGAGAGGACGTGCTAAATAGCCCGCGGCAAAAATACCGAAGGTCTGTACCTGGCGCAGCCACTCAGGAATATCTGCCGGGAAGAACAGCTCGCCGACGACGGCAGCGAAGAAGACAAAGATAATGAAATCATAAAACTCCAGCGCTCCACCGAGGGCGGCCAGCGTCAGAGTTTTATAATCCTGTCGATTCAGAGGTCGGGTGTTTTGTGACATAACGGACAATCATCCAGAAGTATGAAGGTGTTTTACGCAACGTGTAAAGTAAAAAACACTATATCGTAAATAAAACAACACACCACAGACGATGCAGGTTATGTCAGGAATGCATCAAATTCAGGATAAAGTTTCACGCCTTGCGCTTTTAGGGCGAAAAGCTGCTACCACATCGGGATTGGTTTCAACATAAGGCCCTTCAAGCAACTGTACACAATACGGTACACTTGCAAACACACCGTGCACCAGCACCTTGCCTTCAGCATCTTTAACACCTTCCAGCGTTTCTTCGATGGCTTTTGGCTGGCCAGGGAGATTGAGGATCAGCGCCTGCTTGCGGATAACGCCCACCTGGCGAGAAAGAATAGCCGTCGGTACAAAGTGCAGGCTGACCTGGCGCATTTGCTCGCCAAAACCAGGCATAACCCGATCGGCAATCGCTAGCGTCGCATCCGGGGTCACATCGCGTCGCGCTGGACCAGTACCGCCGGTAGTCAGCACCAGATGACAACCCATTTCATCAACCAGTTCACACAGCGTTTGTTCGATAATAACCTGCTCATCCGGGATTAAACGGGTCTGTAATTCGAAAGGCGTGGTCAGCGCACGCGCTAGCCACTCTTCAAGCGCCGGAATGCCTTTATCCTGATAGACGCCGCTGGAGGCGCGATCGGAAATGGAAACTAAGCCGATTCGTAAGGTGTTCATGATTATTCCGTTCAAACAGTATTAATAGACAGAATAATACACCGAGGGGGACAAGGCAGACAGTTTAATGTGGCCGACGGGCGTCGGCCACATGCGGAATTACAGCAGATCGCCGATCATTTTTTCCAGTTTTTCCTGGTCGATCGCAAACTTACGGATACCATCCGCCAGTTTGTCTACCGCCATCGGATCCTGGTTATGCTGCCACAGGAACTGGGATTCGGTAATGCGAGCCGGACGCGCTTTAACTTCGCCGCTGAACGCCAGTTTGCGTTCGATTGCACCTTCGCTTTCCGCCAGCTCTTTCAGCAGGGTCGGAGCGATGGTCAGGCGGTCACAGCCAGCCAGTTCCAGAATTTCACCGAGATTACGGAAGCTCGCGCCCATAACCACCGTTTCATAGCCGTGCTGTTTGTAGTATTCGTAGATTTCTCTTACGGAAACCACGCCTGGATCTTCTGCCGGTGCATATTCTTTCTTATCGGTGTTCGCTTTATACCAGTCGAGGATACGGCCAACAAACGGAGAAATCAGGAACACGCCCGCTTCCGCACAAGCACGCGCCTGAGCGAAGGAGAACAGCAGAGTCAGGTTACAGTTGATGCCTTCTTTTTCCAGCTGCTCAGCAGCACGGATGCCCTGCCAGGTAGAAGCCAGTTTGATCAGAATGCGATCGTTACCGATGCCAGCATCGTTATACAATTTGATGATGCGCTTAGCTTTGGCAATCGACGCCTCGGTGTCGTAGGAAAGACGAGCGTCAACTTCGGTGGAAATACGGCCTGGGATCAGCTTGAGGATTTCGAGACCGATGTTCACCGCCAGCTTATCGGAAGCATCGATAATCTGCTGTGCGCGATCGCTGCTCTGGCCACGGGCCCAGGCAACAGCATCATCAATCAGCTTACGGTACTCAGGAATCTGAGCCGCGCCGAGAATCAAAGAAGGGTTGGTCGTGGCATCCTGAGGCTGATACAGCTTCATTGCCGCGATATCTCCGGTATCAGCTACGACAGTGGTGTACTGACGCAGAGAAGTCAATTTATCCGTCATGATAGTGTTTCTCTTAAACAGCAGTTAAGGGGATGTAACCGGTCTGCCAAGATGATAACACGCTGCCGGGTCAGCGCAACCGCCGACAATGTAAGAGCGCAGAGTGTGATAAACTCAGTCAATTAATTATCTGAACACTAAAGGATTGTCACTGAATTGGTAGCGCTTACACTCGCGCGCCGGCATGGACAAGAGGATGTTTAATGCCTGATTTTCTGTCTTTTATCAATGAAGTACTCTGGGGCTCGGTAATGATTTACCTGTTACTGGGCGCTGGCGTCTGGTTTACCTGGCGAACAAAGTATATTCAGTTTCGTTATGTTCGCCAGTTTGGCAAAAGTCTGAAAAAAAGTCTTCAGCCGCAGCCAGGAGGATTAACATCCTTTCAAGCATTGTGTACCAGTCTGGCTGCGCGCGTCGGTAGCGGTAATTTGGCCGGCGTCGCACTCGCCATTACCGCTGGTGGACCCGGAGCTGTTTTTTGGATGTGGGTCTCCGCCCTGCTCGGTATGGCCAGCAGCTTCGCTGAGTGCTCCCTCGCACAGCTGTATAAAGAACGCGACTCTCGCGGGCAATTTCGCGGCGGGCCCGCCTGGTACATGGCTCGCGGATTAGGCATGCGCTGGATGGGAGTTCTGTTTTCCATTTTACTGCTGATTGCCTACGGCGTCATTTTCAACACCGTGCAGGCCAACTCCGTTGCGCATGCGATGGAGTACGCGTTCCATTTACCCGAGATTATCACCGGCAGTGTGCTCGCGATTCTTACCCTGTTGGTTATCGTTCGCGGCATTCGTGGCGTAGCACGATTAATGCAATGGGTCGTCCCCGTGATGGCCCTGCTTTGGGTGATGGCCAGCCTTATCATCGGTCTCTGGCATTTCACCGCGCTGCCGACGATTTTTGAAACCATTTTCCGCTGTGCCTTCGGTTGGCAAGAAGCGGCTGCTGGCGCGGTCGGCTATACCATTAGCCAGGCACTCACTAGCGGTTTTCAGCGCGGTATGTTCTCCAACGAAGCTGGCATGGGTTCGACACCGAATGCCGCGGCAGCGGCGGCCTCCTGGCCCCCGCATCCTGCCGCTCAGGGGATTGTCCAAATGATAGGCGTCTTCATTGATACGATAGTGGTCTGCACTGCCAGCGCCGTGATCATCATGCTCGCGCCGAGAGACGACAACGGTGAGGCGGTGAACGGTATTCAGGCGATTCAACATGCTATGAGCAACCTCGTCGGCGGCTGGGGATCCAGCTTTGTCGCCTTTATCGTATTGCTTTTCGCCTTCAGTTCCATCGTTGCAAACTACATCTATGCCGAAAATAATCTGATCTTTCTGCGCCTGGGTAGCACACGGAACATCTGGGTGCTACGACTTCTCACGCTGAGCATGGTCATCACCGGAGCGATGGTCAGTTTACCGGTTGTCTGGCAGATGGCGGATATCATCATGGCACTCATGGCGATTACTAACCTGACGGCAATCCTGCTGCTGTCGCCAACGGTACGGATCATTGCCAGTGATTACCTACGCCAGCGCCGGCTGGGCCAGCGACCGGAGTTTGATGTCACCCGCTATCCCGAGATTCATCAGCAGTTGGTGCCGGGAACCTGGGATAATCTGCCGCGTGAATAACGCGGCAATCGCAGCTATCGATCCTCCCAGGACTTTTTTTTGATAAAGTCATAACAAATTTCCCGTAAGGACTGGATATGCTGATTCTGATTTCACCTGCAAAAACGCTTGATTATCAAAGCCCGCTGGCGACCGCTCGCTATACCCAGCCTGAACTATTAGAGTATTCTCAGGAGCTTATCGGCATCGCCCGTCAGCTATCAGCACCGCAAATAGGTAAGCTGATGAGCATCAGCGATAAGCTGGCTGACCTCAATGCAACTCGTTTTCATGACTGGCATCCGGATTTCACGCCGGATAACGCCCGTCAGGCCATTCTGGCGTTTAAGGGCGATGTCTACACCGGCCTCCAGGCAGAAACCTTTAGCGAAGCTGACTTTGATTTTGCCCAGCAGCATCTGCGTATGCTCTCCGGCCTTTATGGCGTACTGCGCCCGCTGGATCTCATGCAGCCTTATCGCCTGGAAATGGGCATTAAGCTTGAAAATGCGAAGGGCAAAGACCTGTATCAGTACTGGGGAGAAGTGATTACCGATAAGCTGAATCAGGCGCTGAAAGCGCTGGGTGACGATGTCGTGATTAACCTTGCCTCTGATGAATACTTCAGATCGGTCAAAACCAAACAGCTTGAGGGTCAGTTGATTAAGCCGGTTTTCCTTGATGAGAAAAACGGTAAGTTCAAAGTGATCAGCTTCTACGCTAAAAAAGCGCGCGGCTTAATGAGCCGTTACATTATTGAAAATCGCTTAACCAAACCCGAACAGCTAATCAACTTCGATAGCGAAGGTTATTTCTTTGATGCTGATGCTTCTGATAAAAGCGAGATGGTCTTTAAGCGCCACGAACATTAAAAGAAACTCCCCTTTCGCAGAACGGCGCGTCAGGGGAGCCTGATTCAGGCTTAACCCATCATCAGCTTACGCAGCGCGGCATAGTCTGCCGGCAAGTTATGTGACAGCAGCGGCAGGTCAGCACGATCGGCCAGCTCTTTCGGCAGCGGCAGCGTCTCTTGCAGAATCTCTTCCACGCTCTCTTTAAATTTCGCCGGATGCGCCGTGCCGAGGAACAGGCCATACTCGCCAGGCTGCAGCTGGTCACGCAGCGCGCGATAAGCAATCGCCGCATGCGGTTCTGAGGTATAGCCAATGGTTTTCAGTTCACGCATGGTGTCTTTGGTGGTTTCATCATCCACCGCCGCGTAGCCCAGCTCGTTCAAACGCCAGGTCTTACGGCGGAACAGTTCTTCCACGCGCGGCCAGTTATTCGGCTGGCTGACGTCCATGGCGTTAGACAAGGTAGCCTGTGTCGCTTTCGGCGACCAGTTACCGTCCTGCAGGAAACGCGGCACGGTATCGTTGGCATTGGTTGCCGCGATAAAACGTTTGATCGGCAGGCCCAGAGACTTCGCCAGCAGTCCCGCAGTCAGGTCGCCAAAGTTGCCGCTTGGCACAGAGATAACCAGCTGATTACGGGCTTCCTGCGGCAGTTGTGCTACCGCTTCAAAGTAGTAGCAAATCTGCGCCAACAGGCGGCTAATATTAATTGAGTTTGCCGAATTCAGACCTAGCGCAACCTTCAGCTCTTCATCGTCAAAGGCCTGCTTAACCAGCGCCTGACACGCATCAAAATCACCATCGATAGCGACGGTCTCGATGTTTCCGCCGAGGGTACAGAACAGTTTTTCCTGCAGCGGGCTGATTTTACCGCGCGGATAGAGGATGACGACCTTGACGTTTGGCAGGCCATAAAACGCGTGTGCGACCGCCGCACCGGTATCGCCCGACGTTGCCGTCAGAATGGTCACCGGTTTGTCGCCCGCGATATGGGTCAGCATCTGCGCCATAAAGCGGCCGCCGAAGTCTTTAAACGCCAGCGTTGGGCCGTGGAACAGCTCCAGGCAGCCCACGTCGTCTTGCACTTTGCTGACCGGCGCCGGGAAGGCGAAGGCTGCGCCGATACGCTCTTGCAGGACCGCCTGCGGGATCTCATCGCCAATCATTGCCGATAAAATTTTCGCGCTACGCGAGACAAAATCCAGCGCCAGCATGTCATCGATTTCGCTCAGGTTGAATTCCGGCAGATCGTGCGGAAAGAACAGTCCCTGCTGCTTGCCAAGCCCCTGCGTCACGGCCTGCGCAAAGCTGACCTGTTCGTTATGATCTTTTAAGTTATAGAGTTTCATTGGTTATCCCACTACTCGAGCGCCCGCCGTGTCCAGCCGGCAAATATGAACGAAGCCTTCCTGATTTTGCAGATAGTGCGTAGCCAGCCAGTCGGCGACGCGCTGCGCGGTTTCCGGTTTATCGCATAACGCGAACAACGTCGGACCGGAACCGGAAATGCCGCACGCCTGCGCGCCAATTTCCATTGCTGCCTGACGCGCTTCGCTGAAGCCCGGCAGTAGTTTGGTACGATACGGTTCGGCAATCACATCTTTCATCAATTTCGCCGCCAGCTGAGGCTGACGGGTATAGCAGGCGTGAATGAAGCCCGCCAGATGGCGACCGTGTGCGATACAGTCCTGGCGGCGATACTGTGCCGGGAGAATCGCCCGCGCTTCCGCCGTTGAGACTTTAATCCCCGGATAAGCCAGCACCCATAGCCACTCGTCAAACCCTGGAATCTGCTGACTGATGATGCCGTTTTCCTCAAGCATCAACTGGATACCGCCAAGGTAGCAAGGCGCGACGTTATCGTAATGAATACTGCCGGAAATCCGCCCTTCCATCTCGCCCATCAGCGCCAGCATCCGGGTTTCATTGAGTGGTTTACCGCAGAATTCATTCATTGCCACCAGCGCGGCGACGACGGAACAGGCGCTGGAACCCAGGCCGGAACCGATCGGCATATTTTTTTCCAGCGTCATCGCCACCGGGATCTTTTTGCCAATTTCCTGACAGAAACGCTCCCAGCATTGATAGACGATATTTTCCTGCGGAACTGTCGGCAGCTTGCTGGCGAAACGACCCACGTTTTGCAGGCTGAAGCTCTCAGCGGCTTCCACCGTCACATTGTCTCCCAACAGCGTACCGTCGACCGGCGTCACCGCAGCCCCCAGCACATCAAACCCGACGCTCATATTGGCACTGGAAGCCGGGGCATATACTTTGACCATCTTAAACTCCTAACTTCCATGACAGGGTACGCAGCAGGTCAGCGAATACGCCCGCCGCCGTTACATCGTTACCCGCGCCATAGCCGCGCAGCACCAGCGGCAGCGGCTGATAATAGTGGCTGTAAAAGGCCAGCGCGTTCTCGCCGTTTTTCACTTTGAACAGCGGATCGTTGCCGTCAACCGCGGCAATTTTCACGCGGCAGGTGCCATCCTCTTCGATGTTACCAACATAACGCAAGACTTTACCTTCATCGCGCGCTTTAGCGACCCGTGAGGCAAACTCATCATCGAGAGAAGGCAGGCGTGCCATAAAGCTTTCAACATCGCCACTGGCGTCAAAACCTGCCGACAGCGCCGGCTCAACGATAATGTCAGACAGCTCCAGCTCACGTCCGGTTTCACGTGCCAGGATCAGCAGCTTGCGCGCAACATCAACGCCGGAAAGATCGTCACGCGGATCCGGTTCGGTGTAGCCCATCTCACGCGCCAGCTTCGTTGCATCAGAGAAACTCATGCCTTCATCCAGCTTACCGAAGATAAACGACAGCGAGCCGGACAGAATACCGGAGAAGTGCAGCAGCTCATCGCCAGCATTCAGCAGATTTTGCAGGTTTTCAATGACCGGTAGGCCCGCGCCGACGTTGGTGTCGTATAAGAACTTACGCCGAGAGCTGCTCGCGGCATGACGCAGTTGGTGATAGTAATCCAGTGATGAGGTATTCGCCTTTTTGTTCGGCGTGACCACATGGAAACCTTCGCGCAAGAAATCCGCGTACTGATCGGCGACGGCCTGGCTGGAGGTACAGTCGACAATAACCGGGTTCAACAGGTGATACTCTTTCACCAAACGAATAAGTCGACCCAAATTAAATCCATCTTTGGCCTCCACCAGCTCATCGCGCCAGTGTTCAAGATTGAGACCGTGTACGTTGGTCAGCAAAGCGTGAGAATTGGCGACGCCGCAAACGCGCAGATCGATATGTTTACTCTTCAGCCAGCTTTGCTGGCGCTTGATCTGTTCGATCAGCGCACCGCCGACACCGCCGACACCGATAACAAACACTTCAATGACCTGATCGGTATTGAACAGCATCTGGTGAGTCACGCGCACGCCGGTTGTTGCGTCATCATTGCTGACAACAACAGAGATAGAACGCTCGGAAGAGCCCTGAGCAATCGCGACAATATTGATGTTGGCGCGTGCCAGCGCGGCAAAGAACTTGGCGGAGATACCGCGCAGAGTCCGCATCCCATCGCCGACAACAGAGATGATTGCCAGACGGTCCATAATAGAAAGCGGTTCCAGTTGGCCCTCTTTCAGTTCCAGGTAGAACTCTTCTTCCATCACCCGCTTTGCCCGCGCGCAGTCGCTCTGCGGTACGCAGAAGCTGATGCTGTATTCCGAAGAGGATTGGGTGATCAAAACGACAGAAATTCCGGCGCGAGACATGGTAGCAAAAACACGCGCCGCCATTCCTACCATGCCTTTCATGCCCGGACCGGAGACGTTGAACATCGCCATATTATTAAGATTGGAGATCCCCTTCACCGGCAGACCATCTTCATCAAGACTCGCACCGATAAGCGTGCCTGGTGCCTGCGGGTTACCCGTATTTTTGATTAAACAGGGGATCTGGAACTGGGCGATTGGCGCAATGGTGCGCGGGTGCAGAACTTTGGCACCAAAATAAGAAAGCTCCATCGCTTCCTGATAAGACATCGACTTCAGCAGGCGCGCATCTGGCACCTGACGAGGGTCGCAGGTATAAACACCATCGACGTCAGTCCAGATTTCACAACAGTCGGCGCGCAGGCAGGCAGCCAGTACCGCGGCGGAGTAGTCAGAACCGTTACGACCCAGAACCACCAGTTCACCCTTTTCATTGCCCGCGGTGAAACCGGCCATCAGCACCATATGGTCTGATGGGATCTGACTGGCGACAATGCGGCGAGTCGATTCAGCGATATCAACTGTGGACTCAAGGTAGTGACCTACTGCTAGCAATTTTTCGACTGGGTTAATGACCGTGACGTGATGACCACGCGCTTCCAGCAGACCGGCCATAATCGCGATAGAAAGCTTTTCACCCCGGCAGATTAGCGAAGCGTTGACGCTATCTGGGCACTGCCCAAGCAGGCTGATACCGTGCAGCACATGCTTGATTTGCGCAAATTCTTGCTCAACAAAAATTTTCAGCTGAGCAAGCGGGAAACCAGGTTGGGCCTCAGCGAGCCCCTGCAGAAGTTCGGCAAAAATGCGTTCGGCATCGGCGATATTGGTAAGTGCATCCTGACCACCGATCGTTTTCTCAATCATCGCAACCAGGTGGTTAGTAATCTTCGCAGGGGCAGAAAGTACGGTGGCTACCTGCCCCTGCCTGGCATTGCTCTCCAGAATATCGGCAACTCGCAGAAAACGTTCTGCATTTGCCACTGATGTACCGCCGAACTTCAACACACGCATGGTTGTAACCCCTTAATCTTTTATCGAAAAAAAAAGCCCGCACTGTTCAGGTGCGGGCTTTTTTCTGTGTTTCCTGTACGCGTCAGCCCGCACCGTTACCTGTGGTAATAGTGGTGGTGATAATCGTGGTAATCATGCCGATGCGATTCATGGATGTTGTGTACTCTGTAATTTTTATCTGTCTGTGTCCTGTGCCTATATTGGTTAAAGTATCTGTCGACTTAAGTCAACGAATTTCTACTTTTAGCCATTTTTTGCGCACCCGGTCAATGCGCCATAATTACCTGACAATCCCCCCGGGTTTACGCATAAGGACACATGAAATCAGAATATATAACCATATGAAAATAATATGGCAGTACTTTACTCTGATAGGTTTTTTTCAATATCATGCAATAAACGATGCAGCATCGCGGTATCGCGCTGTTGTAAAAGACCGATTCGCTGCTGTAGCCAATCGGTAAGTTTTATATCATCCCCGACACCCAGTCGGGTAAGTAAGTCGAGCGTTCTTAGACGTAATGCCTGCAGCTGATTATCATCCACGCCGGTAGACGTCGCCGGGGTTTGCTGCAATAAAGAGGTCAGTTGATAGCAATACACCATCACCGACTGTCCTAAGTTCAGCGAAGGATAGTCCGCCACCATCGGTACACCAGTCAACACATCGGCAAGGGCCAGCTCTTCGTTAGTTAGCCCGGAATCTTCACGACCAAACACCAGCGCGGCATGATTCATCCACTGCGCTTTCTCCTCCAGCAGCGGCAACAGCTGCTGCGGCGTCGCGTAGTAATGGAAACGCGCCCGGCTACGGGCAGTGGTGGCAACAGTAAAATCGACATCATGTAGCGCCTGCTCCAGGGTGGGATAAGTGCTGATATTATCGAGAATATCCCCGGAGCCGTGTGCAACCCAGCGCGCCGCAGGCTGCAAATGAGCATCGCTATCGACGATACGCATGTCGCTAAACCCCATTGTTTTCATTGCTCGTGCTGCAGCACCTACGTTCTCAGCCCGAGCGGGGGACACTAATACAATTGATAAACGCATTCGGTTCTCTTTTACCTTTTTACGCAGCGGAAATATCACTCCACGCGTTCATTTTACGCGTTGAGAATTTACAAATTTGCAACAAAAATCACTAAATTTGAGTTTGATCACCCATAAAAAAAACTAAACTATTCCCAAGGCCCCACGACACGGAGTATGTTAACAGAACGTCTTTATCCATATGTTTGGCAATGAAATTTATGTCAGAGTACGTTTCAAGGCGTTGGATTCATCATATTTATTATTTTCTTAGCGCAACTAATTGAGCCGTGTATGAATTGTGACTATGAATCGCATATCGATGCAATGATTTCACAAGACTGTTAACGTGCTACAATTGAACTTGATATATGTCAACGAAGCGTAGTTTTATTGGGTGTCAGGACTCTCTTAGCCTGTTATGTTGCTGTTAAAATGGTTAGGATGACAGCCGTTTTTGACACCGTCGGGTCCAGAGGGAAAGTACCCACGACCGAGCTAATGTTGTTGTTGACGTTGATGGAAAGTGCATCAAGAACGCAATTACGTACTTTAGTCATGTTACGCCGGGCATGTTAATTTGCGACATGCACCAGGCAGGTCAGGGACTTTGGTACTTCCTGTTTCGATTTAGTTGGCAATTTAGGTAGCAAACATGCAGACCCCGCACATTCTTATCGTTGAAGACGAGTTGGTAACACGCAACACGTTAAAAAGTATTTTCGAAGCAGAAGGTTACGATGTATTCGAAGCGACCGATGGCGCGGAAATGCATCAGATCCTGTCTGAAAATGATATCAACCTGGTGATCATGGATATTAACCTACCAGGTAAAAATGGTCTCCTGTTAGCACGCGAATTGCGTGAACAGGCGGACGTCGCGCTAATGTTCCTTACCGGTCGCGATAACGAAGTGGATAAGATTCTTGGCCTCGAAATCGGTGCCGATGACTATATCACTAAACCATTTAACCCTCGTGAACTGACGATTCGCGCACGCAACCTGCTCTCCCGTACCATGAATCTGGGTACGCCGAGTGAAGAACGCCGCAGCGTAGAAAGTTATAAATTCAACGGTTGGGAACTGGATATCAACAGTCGTTCACTGGTAAGCCCGAATGGTGAGCAGTACAAGCTGCCGCGCAGTGAATTCCGCGCCATGCTGCACTTCTGCGAAAACCCGGGCAAAATCCAGTCTCGCGCAGAACTACTGAAGAAAATGACCGGTCGTGAGCTTAAACCACACGACCGTACCGTAGACGTGACCATCCGTCGCATTCGTAAGCATTTTGAGTCCACTCCGGATACCCCGGAAATCATCGCCACCATTCATGGCGAAGGGTACCGCTTCTGTGGCGACCTGCAGGAATAACTCTGGTTCTCTTGCAGTAATAACGTAAAAACGGCGCTATTCGCGCCGTTTTTTTTATTTCCAGATTCTGAGTTTGTCGTCGCTACCACTATCACCACCGTCATTGCCATCGCCGCCGGGCTGCTCTTCCTTCGACTTCGGGAGAGATAAAGCATACCAGTCGACATGGCGCGTCAGGAACATCAGCGCACTCAACGCCAATAGCAGCACTCCAGTCCCCAACAACAAGGCACTATCTTCTGAACGCAAGAGCATCCACATCACACCATCCAGCAGTAATAACGCACAGACGAAAAGCAAACTATTACGCCACCCTTTCATGACGGCATGCAGATACACCCCGTTGATTAATGCCCCTATCAGGCTGGCGACAATCCAGGATGGTGTAAAGCCGATATGCTCAGAAAGCGCCAGCAATACCAGGTAGAACATCACTAACGACAGCCCCACCAGCAGATACTGCATCGGGTGCAAACGGCGCTGGGTTAAACTTTCGAATACGAAAAATGCCATGAAAGTTAGTGAAATCAACAAAATGGCATATTTCGTCGCTCGATCTGTCAGCTGGTACTGATCGGCTGGAGTCGTAACATTGACGTTGAAAGCAGGCAACTGCCGCCATTCAACCTCCCGATCGTCAACAAAAAACTTCGCCATGTTGTTGGCAAACCAACTACTTTGCCAGTGAGCGCTGTAGCCCGAAGCGCTGACCTCACGGTTAACGGGAAGAAAATCGCCGAGAAAACCAGGGTGTGCCCAGTTGCTGGCCAGTTGTAGTTCGCTGTTGCGTCCGATCGGCACCACCGAGAAGCTCCCGGTTCCGTTCAGGTTAAGTGTGAATTCAACATCCAGCGCTTTTTGTTCAGATGATAACAACGGCATCGGCATATGAATGCCCTCTCCGCTACCGCTAAGACCGAGCCCTGGCTCTACGGACAACGTCTCACCATTAATCTGCGGCGCGACGATAGCGCCAATCCCGCGTGCATCGCTAACGCCGACCACCATAAAAGGCTGGCCCAACGCAATATTGTCTTTTTTGAGTTCAGCCAGACGGGAAACGTCGAAATGCGCTTTAATTCCGAGATCGTTGTGCCAGATTTGACCTTCATAAATGCCGATTTTCCGCGATTCAACATTCTGTTTTCCGGTTATCGCCAGCGTTTCTGGCAACCAGTAATGCAGCCAACTACGTTGATACTCAACCTCTTTTTTATCTTCAATGCGCGTCAGGGTTTCAGTGACAGGAATAGCAATCAGCGGCCCGGTCAGCTTTTGCGGCCCGCTAGTACTGCTCTGTAGAGCATCGACAACATCGCTGCGATAATCCGCACGTTCAACGATCAGTTGCCTGACGATCATCAGCGGGATCGACAACAGTAAAATGCATCCCAGCAGGGTGCTCATTTTCCAGAATAGTGGTGATTTCAACATAGCCCTCTCCTTAGTGATAAGTACACCTTAGATGGGCTATGTGGGGGGAGTTTGAAGCTATGTGAAGTGAGCGTGAAGTCTTAGCAAAGCGCACACGCCGCCTTCGGGACGATTGATCAACTGGATATCTCCCTGATGTAAGCGCGCGACTTCACGAACAAATGCCAGACCCAGGCCACTGCTTTTATGGCCATTTTCACGCGGTAAAGAATAGAAGCGCTCAAAGATGCGTCCCAGGGCATAATCCGGAATACCGCTACCCGTATCGCTCACCGTTAATAGCACGCCGCCATCGCTTTCCTCTGCGCCAAGCAGGATCTCTCCTTCAACAGGCGTAAAATCAATAGCGTTATCCAGCAAATTACCTAACGCCTGCGCCAGGAGTTCACTATCACCCTCAACTGATAGATTGGTTTCCTGCCAGCGGAGAGTGAGATTTTTCGCCGCCAGCGCTATTTCGCGCTCCTCAGCCAGGCGGCTAAAAAGAGCAGCGACAGAGACAGGGCGCCGCGCAATCTCCAGACGATTCTCCAGTCGCGCCTGCTGGAGCAGGTTTTCCACCAGAGACTGCATCCGCGCATTTTGCGCGAGGATATTGCCAGTAAAGCGCGCAGCTATCTCAGGTGGAGGACCTTCATAGAGAATTTCCGCCGCGCCGCGAATTGCCGCCAGCGGACTCTTCAGCTCATGAGTCAGCGCATAAACATAGTTCTCAATCGCGTTTTTACCCTCCAGCTTGAGACGCATACTCTCCAGCGCCTGCGCCAGCTTACGCAGTTCGCTGCTGCCCACATCCGGCAACGGAACCGGCCGGTCGGCAGTCACCGAATCTGCGTAACGAACCAGCTTACCGATGGAGAAATTAATCCACCACACCATCCCAGCGCCAATCAGTAGTGCAATTCCCAGCAGTGCGCCGCTCGCCCACAGAATACGCCGCTCGCTACGTTTGATAACCGGTGCCATGGCCAGGTTCGGTTTGCCGACGCTCAGCACGCCAATAATTCGACCATTATCAGTGACCGGTGCGGCAATATACATAATCGAACTATTATCATCGTTCGGGTCACTGCGCGTGCTGCGCGCACCGTACTGTCCGCGTAATGTAAGCCAGACATCGTTCCAGCGAGAGTAGTCTTGTCCCAGCGCTTTACCCGTGGAATCAAACACCACCTTCCCTTGCGCATCGGTCATGTAAACGTGATATTCATTGCGAACTTTGTTAATACCGGCGATGTTGGCGTTGATCGGCTGACGATGAAGCGTCTGAAAGGCCTGGGCCAGGCGTCCATGCTGTGGATCGGCGGAAAGCAGGTCCTCACGAGCCAGCTCTGCGAGCAAGGTCGCGGTATCGATCAGCGTGCCTTCTGTTGCCCGCCGCACGCCCGGCTTAATCTCCTGGACGAAAATGGAGAGAACAAACCACGCGGCAATCGCCACAATCAAGAAGTAGCCCAACAACAAGCGCATCCCAATGCGCATCAGAAGCCTCCGAGGCTATAGCCCATGCCGCGATGCGTATTGATGGGGGAGATGTTGGGATTCACTTCGCGCAGCTTAGCGCGCAGGGTTTTGATATGGGTATCAACGGTGCGATCGAAGCTCTCATTCGCATCGCCCCATACCTGCTCCATAAGCTGCTGGCGGGAAAATATGCGACCAGGGGCGTGCAGTAGCGTTTTTAACAGCAGAAACTCATAGCGGGTCAGATTCAACGATTGACCGTACCACGTCACCAGGGCGGAGGCATCATTGAGCGTAAACTCCCCCACGCGCATTAGCGGTGAAGGAGCCGCGAATTTCTGCAACCGCCGCAGAACAGTGCGCACTCTGGCGCAGACTTCACGAGGGGAAAAAGGCTTGGCGATATAATCATCAGCACCGATTTCCAGGCCAAGTAACTTATCCACCTCTTCACTGCGGGCCGTCAGAAACAGCACCGGTAGCGCCGGATGGCGGGCCAGCAGCCGACGGCATAGTTCAAAGCCGCTGATATCAGGCAGCCCAACATCCAGAATCGCCAGGTCGGGTACCTGAAGGTGGGCCGCATCAAGTGCAGGCAGTCCACGTTCAAACGCTGTAACGATAAAACCTTCCTGTTGCAGCATGTAGACCAGCGTATCCGCAATGCTCAACTCATCTTCCACCAACCAGATCCGCGGTTGTTGCATCGTCGTTCCCTGTTATTTATTCCATGGCATAATTGGCACGGCGCTAATGGCATTCTTCGGCGAGCCGTCAACGATTTTATCCGAATAGGTCAGATAGACCAGCGCGTTACGTTTGGCATCGTAAAAACGCACGACCTGCAGCTTTTTAAATACCAGCGAGGTACGTTTCTGGAAGACTACATCGCCCTGGGTTTTGCCTTTTTTAATTTTATCCGTCAGCTCAATGGGCCCTACCTGCTGACAGGATATCGCGGCATCAGAAGTATCTTCCGCCAGACCCAATCCGCCTTTAATTCCCCCGGTTTTCGCCCGGCTGATATAGCACGTCACGTTCTGGACATCCGGGTCGTCAAAAGCCTCAACGACTATCTTATGGTCCGGTCCGAGAAACTTAAACACAGTATCCACCGAGCCGATTTGCTCCGCCTGCACCATCTGACAGCCGGCCAGTAAAAACATACTCGCAACTAACTTCTTGTATTTCATATTGTTACCATTCTTAAAAATTTAGCTGAGTGATTATCACACATTAAGAAGAAAAGTTTTATAGATCACAGCTTTACAAAATTACCACCATAACATCTGGAATAATCGCATTTAAAAGCAAAAAAAACACTGAATGCTAAAACATCAAAAAATGCTATTATCCGCTACCTTTAGTATCAGGCACCTGAGTTTAAGGATGGGGATATTTTATGGATCAAGCAGGGATTATTCGCGATCTCCTTAGCTGGCTGGAAGGTCACCTGGATCAACCACTCTCACTGGACAATGTGGCAGCGAAGGCAGGCTATTCCAAGTGGCATTTACAAAGAATGTTCAAGGACGTAACCGGCCACGCCATCGGTGCCTATATTCGCGCCCGTCGCTTATCCAAGTCGGCGGTAGCCCTACGCCTGACCGCGCGTCCGATTCTGGATATTGCGTTGCAATATCGCTTTGATTCGCAGCAGACCTTTACGCGCGCGTTCAAAAAGCAATTTTCACTAACGCCAGCTCTTTATCGTCGTTCTCCAGACTGGAGCTCTTACGGTATGCGTCCCCCACTGCGTCTGGGCGAGTTCGCGATGCCGAAACACGAGTTTGTCACCCTTAACACGACTCAACTGGTTGGCGTCACCCAGAGCTACACCTGCAAGCTGGAGGAAATCTCCGATTTCCGTAACCAGATGCGCGTCCAATTCTGGCGAGAATTCCTTGCCAATACGCCGACGATACCCCCGACCTTGTACGGGCTGCATGAGCCGCGTCCAAGCCAGGATAAAGACGATGAGCAAGAGGTGTTCTACACCACCGCGCTGACGCCAGAACTGGCTAACGGTCACCTGCACAACTCCCATCCAGTTATTCTGGAAGGCGGCGAGTACGTGATGTTTACCTACGAAGGTTTAGGTACGGGTTTACAGGAGTTTATCCTGACGGTTTACGGCACCTGTATGCCGATGCTCAACCTCACCCGCCGTAAGGGTCTGGATATTGAGCGTTTCTTCCCGGAAGATGAAAGCCGGAATCAGGAACCGCCTATTCAGCTGCGCTGCGAGTACCTGATCCCGATTCGTCGTTAACGCTGTAGTTCATCCATCGCGGGGGCATCAAGATGCGAAACATCCCCCGCGGTTTCTACAACCCAGCCTGATGCCAGCCAGGGGCTTTGCTGATAATCAACGCGGGAAATGGAGCAGTTGCGCAAGCGCAAGCGACGCTCGGCATACGCCGGCAAGCCAAGAATCGTACTTACCAGACAGCCCAGCGCCATCCCATGACTCACCAGCAGCGGCCGACTTCCCGCAGGCAGTTCCAGACAAGACGCCAGCGCCGCATGCATACGATCGCTCAGCTCTTGCATTGACTCCCCTTGCGGAATACGACCGTCTGGCGTGCCGTTAACCAGTTGCCGACGCCAACCCTCTTCTTCCTCGCTCAACGAGTCGATATGGCGTTTCTCAAGCACGCCCATATCCAGCTCACGCAAGCGGGGCTCAGGAATGATGTTGCAACCACAGGCTTCAGCAATGATTTCTGCTGTGCGCCGCGTACGGCCTAAATCGCTGGCGATAATATGCGTGATGCCCAACGTTCTGGCACGCTCGCCGACTTGCCAGGCCTGACGCTCACCGTGGGCGGTAAGTGGACTGTCCGACTGGCCCTGAATACGTCGCTCGGCGTTCCACTGCGTTTCGCCGTGGCGAACAAGGTATACCTCTAACATGCTTTATTATCCGTTCTGAGCTCTTAACCATTGAGTGACAAGCATAGCCGCCAGCAACAACAATGATTTGGAGTATACTGCGATGATGTTAAGTAATTCTGAGTTGTTTTGATTATGCACCATGTTGTCTCAGCTACCACTAATCCCGCCAAAATTCAGGCAATTCTGCAGGCTTTTAACGAGATCTTCGGTGAAGGATCCTGCCATATTGAGTCCGTCTCCGTCGAGAGCGGCGTGCCGGAACAGCCATTCGGTAGCGACGAAACGCGCGCTGGCGCACGAAACCGCGTGACGAATGCGCGCCGCGCGCAGCCAAATGCCGACTTCTGGGTAGCCATTGAAGCCGGGATCGACGAAGGCAGCACTTTTAGCTGGGTAGTGATTGATGATGGGAATCTGCGCGGTGAAGCGCGCTCAGCGACTCTGCCGCTCCCACAAGTTATTATTGAAAAAGTTCGCGCTGGCGAAGCCCTGGGGCCGGTGATGTCGCAGTATACCGGCATCGATGAGATTGGTCGCAAAGAGGGAGCCATTGGCGTGTTTACCGCCGGAAAGCTTACGCGCAGCAGCGTTTATCATCAGGCGGTCGTGCTGGCGCTAAGCCCGTTTCATAACGCTATTTATCGTTAACTTTCAGCAGCGATTGTTCCAGCCACTGGCGAAGCTCCGCCGGGGCTGACTTCAGGCTATTTGAGCCACGGGTGATAGTCGCAATCCCGGCGCCAAGCTCGTTTTTCAGCTCGCGCTGGCTCATCTCGCCGCGCAGCAGCTCTTCAATAATACGCACTCGCGTCCCCAGCGCCTCGCGCTCGTCGGGAGTCAGCATGAGTTGTAAAAGCGGCAGATGCAAATCGTCGGCGTATGCCTGCTGCAAAAGCGCCACGAAGCGCAGCCACTCCTGATGACGCTGTTCGGCTACGGCTGCTGAATAAGGGGATTGTTGGGTCATGTTACGCCACCTGTCGTGTGTACTCACTAACGAGTACAAAGCATAACATACTTCTGTCCGTACTCTATGGATTTCGGGCAACATAGCAAAATGCTATGTTGCCCGAAGGTGATGGTATTAGTAGCGCAGCTTCCACTCCGCATCGCTCATCAGCGTATCTTTTTGTCCCATGAAGTAGCGATAGTAGGCATCATAAGACAGGACGTTTTTCACGTAACCGCGCGTTTCCGAGAACGGAATACTCTCGATAAACGCCACTGCATCGATACGCCCACCGCTGTTGCCGCGCCAGGTGCGAACACGCCCTGGACCCGCATTATAGGCCGCAGAGGCGAAGATACGATTATTGCCAAACTGCTGATAAACATATTGCAGGTAGCTGGTACCGATGTTGATATTCATTTCCGGATCCAGCAGCTGCGACGTGCCGCTGTAACCCGGAATATTAAACATCTTCACCGTATGCGTAGCCGTACCCGGCATAATCTGCATCAGGCCGCGGGCGCCCACCGGTGAACCGGCTTTCGGGTTCCAGGCGCTCTCCTGACGCGCAATCGCCATCGCGTAGCTTTGCGGGATATCTTTACCGCTGATATAGCGGGTAAAGATGTCGTTATAAGCCAGTGGAAAACGCTCTTCCAACTGATCCCATAATTTCCCGGCGATCGTGGCCTGGACGCTGAGATCCCACCAGTTCTGATTAAACGCATACCGCGCCAGCTGCGCCTGCTGATCTTTGGTCTTGCTGGTCACCAGATTCGCCCACTCGCTACGCGCAGTGTTATCCATATTCCAGTACATCAGCTCGCGAACCCGCGCCATTTCCGGCCCGGAGGTTAACGCCGGATCGAGATTAGCCGGCGCTTTATCGATGCGAAAAGTGTACTCTTCGCCAAGACGCTGGGCAGCGACCATCGGGTAGAAGCCGCGTTGTTGCATCAGAGAACGCAGAATGTCTTTGGCTTCATCATCACGCCCGCGCTCCAGCAGCAGATCGGCCTGCCAGTAGCGCCATTCATCCTTCTCTTTCGCCTCCATCGGCAAACGCGCCAACCAGGTGTTCAAACCACGTCGATCTGCAGCGCCAAGCGCCATCCGCACCCGGCGTTCCACCAGCGAGGTGGATTGCGAACGCATAATGGCATCATCGCGCCAGATAGCCTGCTCTTCAGTCACGTCGCTGCCCATCAGACGCCAGGCGACAATATCCCGTAGCTCCTGGATTTGGTCTTCATTCAGCTGCTGTGCCTGCGCTAACGATGGGATCATCAGGCGCGCATTTTCCACATCCTGACGCGCAACGCTGGCAAAAGCGACCGCCGCCATCTGGCGCGTAAAGTCCGTCGCCCCGGTAGTACGTGCGAAAGTCATGACGCTATTGGGATCGTTAGCCAGCGCGACAACCGCCGTCGAAATCGTTTGATAATCAGACGGCATCTGCTGGGCCAGAACCCGTACCAGACTGGTATTCCCCGCTTTCATCGCCAGACGGATCCGCTCAAGGTAAGCCAGCGGATCCTGCTGGCCGGAGGCGCGCCAGGCACCAAACAGCTGGTCGCAGGCATTTGGCTGGCTTTTGCCACTCAGCCACAGCTCTTTCGCCCCATCCCAGGCTTCCTGCGTTTGGCCCACACTCCATTTTGCATAGTAGTAATTACACTGCGCTTCGGTGCTGGCTGGTTTTTCCGGGCTGAAGGACAACAGGCCACGCCAGTCGCTACGACGCGCCAGCTCGTTGACGAAACGTGATTTCAGCGATCGCGCCGGGGGCAGCGTCGGGTTGGAGGCGATAAAATTGGTCACCACCAGAGCAGGCTGGTTCATCAAATCATCGGTTATCTGCCGGTACTGGAGATAAGGATAGAGCGGGTAAGTCGTCAGCGTCGGCATCAACTGGTTAACGACATCCATTTGTCGGTTGTCCCACGCCTGTTTAATTTGAGCATAGCGGCTGCGTTGTTCATCCAGTGAATCCGCATGCGCCAGTTGGCTTAGCGTCAGTAGACATACGCTGGCCGCCAGCAGGCGCCAGGTAACGTGTTTGGCTTTGTCCACAAGCTCTTCCTCTTATCGTGTTACGTCTATGCAGCATCATGCCGCTTAATAGATTCATGCTAATCAGACATTGCAGAAAGTGCCACGTTCCGGACACTTTTTTACTTTTGTTGCGAGTGAGCTCTGCTGGCTGGGATTAGAACGTGAAAAAGGCTACACTTCGCCTTTGATAACTATTCACTACCCTACTCAAAATCATTCTGGCTGCATCAAGGCGGCAAGAGAGAAAATCCCTGCGAGCATAGATGGCTATGTGACCGGGGTTTTCGAATGCAGCCAACACAGAGGCAGCCTGAAGGATGAAGAGTATATAAAAGAGGCGAAGTCCAACGTGGCTCAATTCGTTTATACCATGCATCGTGTCGGCAAAGTGGTTCCGCCGAAACGTCATATTCTGAAAAATATCTCCCTGAGCTTTTTCCCAGGTGCAAAAATCGGCGTTCTCGGCCTGAACGGCGCCGGTAAGTCTACCCTGCTACGTATTATGGCCGGCATTGATACCGATATCGAAGGCGAAGCTCGCCCGCAGCCCGGCCTTAAAATTGGCTACCTGCCGCAGGAACCAAAGCTGAATCCAGAGCAGACCGTTCGTGAATCGGTCGAAGAAGCCGTGGCCGAAGTGGTCAACGCGCTGAAGGGTCTGGACGAGGTGTACGCTAAGTACGCTGAACCGGATGCCGATTTCGACAAACTCGCCGCTCAGCAGGGCAAGTTTGAAGAGATCATCCAGGCGCACGATGGCCATAATCTGAACGTGCAGCTTGAGCGCGCCGCGGATGCACTGCGTCTGCCGGATTGGGATGCCAAAATCGCCAATCTGTCCGGTGGTGAACGTCGCCGCGTGGCGCTATGCCGTCTGCTGCTCGAAAAGCCAGACATGCTGCTGCTCGACGAACCGACTAACCACCTGGATGCCGAATCCGTGGCGTGGCTGGAACGCTTCCTGCACGACTTCGAAGGTACCGTCGTGGCGATTACCCACGACCGTTACTTCCTCGATAACGTTGCCGGTTGGATCCTCGAGCTTGACCGTGGCGAAGGTATTCCGTGGGAAGGTAACTACTCCTCCTGGCTGGAGCAGAAAGATCAGCGTCTGGCGCAGGAAGCTTCTCAGGAAGCGGCTCGTCGTAAATCTATCGAGAAGGAGCTGGAGTGGGTTCGTCAGGGCGCGAAAGGCCGTCAGTCTAAGGGTAAAGCCCGTCTGGCACGCTTTGAAGAGCTGAACAGCGCTGAATACCAGAAACGTAACGAAACTAACGAACTGTTTATTCCACCAGGAGCTCGTCTGGGCGATAAAGTGGTTGAAGTCAGTAACCTGCGTAAATCTTACGGCGATCGTGTACTGATTGACGACCTGAGCTTCTCAGTACCGAAAGGGGCTATCGTCGGCATCATCGGTCCAAACGGTGCGGGTAAATCCACCCTGTTCCGCATGATGTCCGGTCAGGAAGCGCCTGATAGCGGCACCATTACCCTGGGCGACACCGTGAAGCTGGCCTCCGTTGATCAGTTCCGTGACGCGATGGATAACAGCAAAACCGTGTGGGAAGAAGTTTCCGGCGGACAAGATATTATGCGTATCGGCAACACCGAAATGCCAAGCCGTGCCTACGTGGGCCGCTTTAACTTTAAGGGTGTCGATCAGGGCAAACGCGTCGGCGAACTGTCCGGCGGTGAGCGCGGTCGTCTGCATCTGGCGAAGCTGCTGCAGGTTGGCGGTAACGTATTGCTGCTCGATGAACCAACCAACGACCTGGACATCGAAACCCTGCGCGCGCTGGAAAACGCCCTGTTGGAATTCCCGGGCTGCGCAATGGTTATCTCGCACGACCGTTGGTTCCTTGACCGCGTAGCAACCCACATTCTGGATTATCAGGATGAAGGTAAAGTCGAGTTCTTTGAAGGTAACTTCACCGAATACGAAGAGTACAAGAAACGCACCCTCGGCGCAGACGCGCTGGAGCCGAAGCGTATCAAGTACAAGCGTATCTCGAAATAAAAGCAAAAGGGCAACGCAAGTTGCCCTTTTTAATGTCTGCTCCCTCTCCCTGTGGATGAGGGCATCAGACCGCAGAGGTACTGAACTACCCCTGCTCACCCATCATCTCTTTGACCAGCTCGACGCAGCGCAGGAAGCGGGCATCGTAATCCGCCTCTTTTACATGCACGAAGTCGATCTCATTCTCTCTGAGCAGCGACACCAGCAGCGTCTGGAACTCCTTGCGATCCACTGAACTACCAAGGCTACGCAGACCATCGGCCACCCAAGGCGTATTGTTTTCCAGCAAGATAACCAGATCAAAGCGATACTCATCGATAAGCGCCTGAACGAAAGGATGTTCCCGACCTTCATACTTCAGACAAAACGCCTGGGTGCTGACGAAATCGGTATCGATAAACGCCACCTTATTGGCATATTTCACCGCAAAATCAATATACTGCGCATGGCCGAGAGCAATCTTGTCATAGTCGGAATATTGCAAAGCCATCTCATCGCCACCGAGATGCGAAAAGACATAATCACGGCCATATTCCCAGGCACTGGTGGTGTTAAATATATTGGATAGCTTATTTACCAGGGTCGACTTACCGCTCGACTCGCCGCCGAGAATCGCTACCGTGCGCACGAAAAACGGCTTCACCTCGGTAGGAATATATTCCCAATAGCGGAACGGGTTTTCACGAATCTGACCGCCGCTGATGCTCATAAAGGTGCGTTTCGGATCGACAAGTACGGTTTCGATACCCAGATGCTCCAGATACTGCGACGCATCGGCCTCTTCCGAGGTGTAGATCCAGTTTGGCTCGATACCCTTCTCGCTCATAAAGGCGCGGATCCCACGGCTCCAGACATCCCAGCCGTGCGGATAAGGCTCCATGCCCTCTTCATTAAAGGCATGGATGCGAATATTTTTCTGATACTTAAAGGTTTGCAGCAGCCAGCGCAGGCGATCGGGGACGGTCGGCTGCTGCGACATCGCGCTCTTTTCAAACAGTTCACGATCGCGAGGATCGTCGTAACCCATAATGATATGCAGCTCATCGACCTGGCTACAGGCGCGCTGAATCAAATAAATATGCCCGGTATGCAGCGGATAAAATTTACCAAAAACCACGCCCACGCTTTTTTGCCGACGCGGAAATTCCAGCCCCAGAAACCGGTGCAGCGCTTCCAGCTTCTGCGCGCTCGGGCTTTTAATTTTGGCATTCAGCAGCTGGCTCAAATAGCCTTTTGTCATCCCGCTGGCGTCCGCCACCTGCTGTAGCGTACAACCCTTCTGCTTAATGGCGCTTTTTAAATAGTCAAATGACGACATAGCAAGTCTCCTTTTAACTTATTATAAGTCTATAAGTCGTCAAAGACGCTAAGTGCGTCCGCAAGCTTCTTCACGCCAAAGATTTGCATCCCTTCCGGCGCTTTTTTCGGCACGTTGGCCGCCGGAACAATAGCCCGACGGAAACCATGTTTAGCCGCTTCTGAAATACGCTCCTGTCCGCTCGGCACCGGGCGGATTTCGCCTGCCAACCCCACTTCGCCGAAGACCACCAGATCCTGCGGTAGCGGTCGGTCGCGCAAGCTGGAAACCATCGCCAGCAGCAGCGCCAGATCGGCGCTGGTCTCGGTGACCTTCACCCCGCCGACAACGTTGACGAACACGTCCTGATCGGCCATCTGCAGGCCGCCGTGACGGTGCAGCACCGCCAGCAGGATGGCCAGACGGTTTTGCTCCAGCCCCACCGCCACGCGGCGCGGGTTAGACATCATCGAGTGATCGACCAGTGCCTGGATTTCCACCAACAGCGGACGAGTACCTTCCCAGACCACCATCACCGAACTACCGGAGGTCACTTCATCCCCGCGACTCAGGAAGATGGCCGATGGGTTACTAATCTCACGCAGGCCCTGCTCGGTCATGGCGAATACGCCCAGCTCATTGACTGCGCCGAAGCGGTTTTTATGGCTACGCAGAGTACGGAAACGGGAGTCAGCATCACCATCAAGGAGAACAGAGCAATCGATACAGTGCTCCAGCACTTTTGGCCCGGCCAGCGAACCATCTTTGGTGACGTGGCCGACCATAATAATCGCCACACCGCGAGTTTTAGCAAAGCGCGTTAAATAGGCTGCCGTTTCACGTACCTGGGCCACGCTGCCCGGCGACGACTGCACGTCGGCCATATGCATCACCTGGATGGAGTCGATAACCATCAGCTGCGGCTTTTCTTCGTCAGCAATCTGGCAGATTTGCTCAATGCTGGTTTCAGACAACATATTGAGATTCGCAGTCGGTAGCGCTAAACGATGAGCGCGCATCGCCACCTGCTGGAGCGACTCTTCCCCGGTGACGTACAACGTTTTCATGCCTTCTGACAGCTTGCACAGGGTTTGCAGCAGCAGCGTCGATTTACCCGCGCCAGGGCTGCCGCCAATCAGAATCGCGCTGCCCGGCACCACGCCGCCACCGAGCACGCGGTCGAACTCTTTAAAGCCGGTCGAAAAACGCGGCAGCGCTTCCAGGCTGATCTCAGAGAGTTTCTGCACTTTAGAGACGCCAGCATTCCCGGCGTACCCTGACAGACGCTCATTTCTTGCCACCTGCGGCGAAGCGGCAATGCGCATCTCGGTGATGGTATTCCAGGCATGACAGGCGCTGCACTGCCCCTGCCAGCGCGGATAATCCGCACCACATTCATTACAGACAAATGCGCGTTTTGGAGCTTTCGCCACGTTAACCTCTTACTTTTGATTCATGCTGCCGGAGAGAATACAGAATACCCCCATCAGGTCAGCATGGCGGATTGTCACTTCCGCCAGTTCATTCACTTTTGGTTTCGCATGATAGGCGATACCGAGGCCTGCCGCTTTAATCATCGGCAAATCGTTGGCGCCATCGCCAATCGCCACGGTTTGCGCCGACGGGATCTCATACTTTTCCGCCAGTTTGCGCAGCGTATTGGCTTTAAATTTGGCATCAACGATATCGCCAAGGACGTTGCCGGTCAGCTTCCCGTCCATGATCTCCAGCTCGTTGGCAAACACTGCATCGAGATGCAGCTTGTCGCGCAGATACTCGGCGAAGAAGGTAAAGCCGCCAGAGGCGATGGCC
This sequence comes from Klebsiella sp. RHBSTW-00215, assembly GCF_014103785.1. NCBI lineage: Bacteria > Pseudomonadati > Pseudomonadota > Gammaproteobacteria > Enterobacterales > Enterobacteriaceae > Klebsiella > Klebsiella sp. RHBSTW-00215. The sequence goes on along the minus strand of NZ_JABXQS010000001.1, from coordinate 2,407,069 downwards.
ACTTTCCAGCCGAGACTTTCCAGCTTCAATACCAGCTGCGTCAGCCCAGGCATCAGCGGCAAAGCCTCACGTACCTGGAACAAAATATTGGCGTCGGCATCTTTCAGCGTCGCCACGCGCTGGCGCAGGCTGGCGGTAAAATCAAGTTCGCCGCGCATAGCGCGTTCCGTCACTTCCGAAACCAGCTCGCCGGTTCCGGCCAGTTTGGCGATTTCATCAATGCACTCAATCTGAATCGCCGTCGAGTCCATATCCATTACCAGCAAACCCGGCGTGCGCAAATGGGGGATTTTGCCCAGCGGCGCGACGTCCAGCCCGGCGTCATGCGCCAGACGGGTCGCTCGTAACGTTAACGAACCAGCCAGACGAATCACCTGGTAGTCGTCAACCGTCCAGGAGGCAACGATAACCAGCGCTGCGCCCAGCTCACGCTGCCATTCCGTCAGACGACGCTTGTTAAGGCCGCGGCCATACAGCAGCCAGCCGCTGCGTCCAGCATGGTAATCCAACGGCATGACCTCATCACCGCTCAGGGAAAGCGGCAATCCAGGCCACTGGGAAACATCTTCAGGCAGGTCGCACCAGGTCAAACTGTTTGGCATCACGGCTCCACATCACTTCATTCAGGCGAGGAAAATAACGCATGAGGCTACCTTGTAACCAGCGCTTCTGGCAACATTAAGCTGCAAATTTTCAAAGGTGGAATATGGTACGCGCAAAACTTAAATTCCGGCTGCACCGCGCTGTTATTGTTCTAATCTGTCTCGCGCTCCTCGTCGCCCTGATGCAGGGTGCGTCGTGGTTCAGCCAGAATAGTCAAAAGCAGCGCAACCCCCAGTTAGAAGAACTGGCTCGCACGCTCGCTCAGCAGGTAACGTTAAACCTGGCACCGCTGATGCGTAACGAAACGCCCGATGAAAAGCGGATTAGCCAGCTGCTGGAGCAGCTTACCCACAAAAGTCGGATACTGGACGCCGGCGTTTATGACGAACAGGGCGACCTGGTCGCGCGTTCCGGCGAAAGCATCGAGGTGCGCGATCGGCTGGCGCTGGACGGTAAAAAAGCGGGAGGTTACTTCAATCAGCAAATCGTCGAACCCATTCAGGGTAAAAACGGCCCCCTCGGCTATCTGCGCTTGACGCTGGATACCCATACGTTAGCCACCGAAGCCCAGCAGGTGGATAATACCACCAATATCTTACGCCTGATGCTACTGCTGTCGCTGGCCATCGGCGTGGTGCTAACGCGCACTCTGCTGCAAGGTAAACGTACCCGCTGGCAGCAATCCCCTTTCCTGCTCACCGCCAATAAGCCGGTGCAGGATGAAGATAAAGATGAATCAGAATAAGGAAATCGCTATGTCCACGCTGCGCCTGCTGCTCTCCGACTCCTACGACCCGTGGTTCAACCTCGCGGTTGAGGAGTCGATTTTTCGCCAGATGCCCGCCACGCAACGGGTACTGTTTCTGTGGCGTAATGCCGATACGGTGGTTATCGGCCGCGCACAAAACCCATGGAAAGAGTGCAATACCCGACGCATGGAAGAAGACAACGTGCGCCTGGCGAGGCGCAGCAGCGGCGGCGGCGCGGTGTTCCACGATCTGGGCAATACCTGCTTCACCTTTATGGCCGGTAAACCGGAGTATGATAAGACGGTCTCCACCAATATTGTCCTGACGGCGCTGAATTCGCTGGGAGTCACGGCGGAGGCCTCCGGGCGCAACGATCTGGTGGTGAAAACCGCCGAGGGCGACCGCAAGGTCTCCGGCTCCGCCTATCGCGAAACAATGGATCGCGGCTTTCACCACGGCACTCTACTGCTGAACGCGGACTTGAGTCGTCTGGCTAACTATCTGAATCCCGATAAGAAAAAGCTACAGGCAAAAGGGATCACCTCCGTACGCGGGCGCGTGGCGAACCTGGTCGAACTGCTGCCAGGCATTACGCATCAGCGAGTCTGCGAGGCGATACAGGAGGCATTCTTTGCCCACTATGGCGAACGCGTTGAGGCTGAAATTATCTCTCCTGACAAAATGCCGGATCTGCCGAATTTTGCCGATACCTTTGCCCGTCAGAGCAGTTGGGAGTGGAACTTTGGCCAGGCCCCCGCCTTCTCTCACCTGCTGGACGAGCGATTTACCTGGGGTGGCGTAGAGTTGCATTTCGACGTCGAGAAAGGCCATATCACGCGAACTCAGGTCTTTACCGACAGCCTGAACCCGGCCCCGCTGGAAGCGCTGGCCGTCAGATTGCAGGGCTGCCTGTATCGCGCTGATATGCTGCAGCAGAAGTGCAATGCATTATTAGTGGATTTCCCGGAGCAGGAGAAAGAGCTGCGGGAGCTATCGGCGTGGATTGCCGGGGCGGTGCGCTGATAAAAAAAGCCGGATGGCGGCTACGCCTTATCCGGCCTACAGGTTTTTGCGCAGGCCCGGTAAATGCAGCGCTACCGGGCGGCACAATACTTACTCTTTATCGCCCAGCAGAACGGATTCCAGCGCGATTTTGATCATATCGTTGAAGGTCGTCTGACGCTCAGCAGCGCTGGTCTGCTCGTGGGTACGGATGTGGTCGGATACGGTGCAGATAGTCAGCGCTTTCGCCCCGAACTCCGCAGCGACGCCGTAGATACCGGCCGCTTCCATTTCTACGCCCAGAATGCCGTATTTCTCCATCACGTCGAACATCTCGCCGCCGTCCGGTGCATAGAACAGGTCAGCAGAGAAGATGTTACCGACGCGCGCGTCGACGCCCAGCGCTTTTGCCGCGTCAACGGCGTTACGCACCATACCAAAGTCTGCGATTGCCGCGAAGTCATGGTCTTTAAAACGCATACGGTTAACTTTAGAGTCAGTGCAAGCACCCATACCGATAACCACGTCACGCAGCTTAACGTCCATACGCACGGCACCGCAGGAGCCGACACGGATGATTTTCTTCACACCAAAGTCGGTGATCAGCTCTTTCGCGTAAATGGAGCAGGACGGGATACCCATGCCGTGGCCCATAACGGAAATTTTGCGGCCTTTATAGGTGCCGGTGAAGCCCAGCATGCCGCGCACGTTGTTCACTTCACGTACGTCTTCAAGGAAAGTTTCTGCAATGTGCTTCGCGCGCAGCGGGTCGCCCGGCATCAATACGACGTCAGCGAAATCACCCATCTCGGCGTTAATATGTGGAGTTGCCATCTTCAGTTCCTTTTTTAATTTTTTTGCCGGGCGGCGGCGAGCCTTGCCCGGCCGACATTCTTTTATCCCTCTCCCCGTGGGAGAGGGCCGGAGTGAGGGCATCAGGCCTCACCCAACCTGACTCAGAACATGGCCTTGCCATATTCCATGTCGGAAGTGCCAAAGTATTTAGCAAGGGTCTGGCCGATATCCGCGAAGGTTTCACGGTGACCAAGCGAACCCGGTTTCACTTTCGGGCCATAAACCAGCACCGGAATGTGTTCACGGGTATGGTCAGTACCGGTCCAGCTTGGGTCGCAGCCGTGGTCGGCGGTCAGGATCAGAATGTCATCTTCACCCACCAGCTCCATCAGCTCAGGCAGACGGCGATCGAACAATTCCAGTCCGGCGGCGTAGCCCGCGATATCACGGCGATGGCCCCAGGAAGAGTCGAAGTCGACGAAGTTAGTGAAGACGATGGTCTCGTCACCCGCTTCTTTCATCTCTTTGATGGTGGCATCAAACAGCGCATCCAGGCCGGTCGCTTTCACTTTTTTAGTGATACCGCAGTTGGCGTAGATATCGGCGATTTTACCGACAGAAACGACCTGACCATTTTTCTCGTCGACCAGCTTCTGAAGCACGGTCGCCGCAGGTGGCTCAACGGCCAGGTCATGGCGGTTGCCAGTACGCTGGAAGTTACCCGCTTTATCACCGATAAACGGACGTGCGATAACGCGACCGATGTTGTAGCCGCCTTCGGTCAGCTCTTCACGGGCGATTTCACACAGCTCGTAGAGTTTATCGAGACCATAAGTCTCTTCATGGCAGGCAATCTGGAATACCGAGTCAGCAGAGGTATAGAAAATCGGCTTGCCGGTTTTCATATGTTCTTCGCCCAGTTGGTCGAGGATAACGGTACCGGAAGAGTGGCAATTGCCGAGATAGCCCGGCAAATTAGCGCGCTTAACCAGTTTATCCAACAACTCCTGCGGGAAGCTGTTTTCATGCTCCGGGAAGTAACCCCAGTCAAACAGAACCGGCACACCGGCAATTTCCCAGTGACCTGACGGCGTATCTTTACCAGAAGAGAGTTCATGCGCCCATGCGTAAGCGCCAATCACTTCCGCATTACCGTCCATTCCGGCGGCAATTTTGCCGGTAGAACCTTCATGTGCTTTCACCAGACCCAGACGAGTCAGGTTAGGCAAATTCAGCGGGCCTTTGCGACCGTTATCAGCCTCGCCTTTGGCGCAGGCTTCTGCAATATGGCCCATGGTGTCTGAACCTACGTCGCCAAAGCGATCCGCATCTTCAGTCGCACCGATGCCGAAGGAGTCCAGCACCATAATAAATGCACGTTTCATATTATTCTCCGTACCTTTTGCGCTGCAAAAAAGCGATCAGATCAGTATATAACTATTCGGTGATACGACGATAGACCGTTGGCGTAATTTCAGGCGCTTTATCGTCGAGTTTAATAGCCGCTTTGACTGCTTTGGCGGCTTCCTGCCAGCTGTTTTCATCCTTAGCATGGATAACCGCCAGCGGCCGCTGCGTGTCTACGCTGTAGCCAAGACGGACCATATCGGTGAAACCCACGCTGTAATCAATCAAATCCGATGCCTGACGGCGACCGCCGCCCATGGATACCACCGCCATACCGAGTGCCCGAGTGTCCATTTCCGCGACAAAGCCAGCACTTTCGGCGTAGACCGCTTTGCTCAGCATCGCGGTTGGCAGGTAGTTGTCGTAGTTTTCGATAAAATCGTTCGGCCCTTTCTGCGCGGCGACCATTCGACCAAAGACTTCTGCAGCTTTACCGTTATCCAGTACCGTCTGCAGTTTTGCCCTCGCATCGGCGTTGTTATCCGCCAGCTTGCCGGAAATCAGCATTTCAACGCACAGCGCCATGGTGACATCGAACAGGCGCGGGTTGCGGTATTCACCCGTCAGGAATTGTACCGCTTCACGCACTTCCACCGCGTTACCAGCGCTGGAAGCCAGCACCTGGTTCATGTCGGTCAGCAGTGCGGTGGTGCGCACGCCCGCGCCGTTGGAAACGCCAACGATCGCTTCGGCCAGCGCAGCGGAAAGCTCATAGGTCGGCATAAACGCGCCGCTACCGACTTTCACATCCATGACCAGCGCGTCCAGACCTTCAGCCAGTTTTTTGGCCAGAATCGAAGCGGTAATCAGCGGGATGGAGTCCACCGTCGCGGTAATGTCACGGGTGGCATAAAAACGTTTATCCGCCGGTGCGAGTGAGCTGGTCTGCCCAATAATCGCCACGCCGACGTCTTGAATAATTTCGCGAAAACGGCTGTCGTCCGGGAAGATATCAAAGCCCGGAATCGCTTCCAGTTTGTCGAGGGTGCCGCCGGTATGACCGAGACCGCGCCCGGAAATCATCGGCACATAGCCGCCGCAAGCTGCGACCATCGGCCCCAACATCAGTGAGGTAACATCACCTACGCCGCCGGTGGAGTGCTTATCGACGATCGGACCGTTGAGATTAAGGCTCTTCCAGTCCAGAACGGTTCCTGAATCCCGCATCGCCATGGTCAGCGAAACCCGTTCTGGCATAGACATATCGTGGAAAAAGATGGTCATCGCCAGCGCGGCGATCTGGCCTTCTGAGATGGTGTTATCGCGGATGCCGTTGATGAAAAAGCGAATTTCTTCATCGCTCAGCGCATGACCATCACGTTTTTTACGAATTATTTCTTGTGCGAGAAACACGGTAACCCCCGATTAATCAGGTTAAATGCAGCGGAAAACCCACTGCAATGAATGATTACTCTAAATAATTCGAGTCGCAGGAAGGCGGCAAGGGAACTCATCCCCAGGAGCTTACTACAGTAAGTGATTGGGGTGAGAGAGTGCAGCTAACGCACCTGCGGCTTGAAGTATGACGAGTAATTAGTAGCTGCTGGCGCTCTTGCCGTCGCCATGGCCCAGCGCTTTCAGCAGGCTTGCCAGCAGGCTGGATGCGCCAAAGCGGTAGTGGCGAGAGTCAGCCCAGTCGGCACCGAACAGTTCGTCGGCAATCGCCAGGAATTGCTGCGCGTCTTCTGCGCTACGCACCCCGCCAGCCGGTTTGAAACCAACGGTTTTTTCCACGCCCATATCGCGAATAACTTCCAGCATGATGCGAGCACTTTCCGGTGTGGCGTTTACCGGTACTTTACCTGTTGACGTTTTGATGAAATCCGCACCGGCCTTGATAGCGATTTCAGAAGCTTTGCGAATCAGCGCTTCTTCTTTCAGCTCGCCGGTTTCGATAATCACTTTCAGCAGCACGTTTGCCGCCGCGCAGGCTTCTTTACAGGCTTTCACCAGGTCAAAACCAACCTGCTCATTGCCCGCAATCAGGGCGCGATAAGGGAACACGACGTCTACTTCATCGGCACCGTAGGCAATTGCCGCACGGGTTTCCGCCAGCGCGATATCAATGTCATCGTTACCGTGCGGGAAGTTGGTGACTGTCGCAATGCGGATGTCCGGGGTACCCTGCTCATTCAGCGTCTTACGCGCAATGGGGATAAAACGCGGGTAGATACAAACCGCAGCGGTGTTACCTACCGGAGTTTTTGCCTGATGACACAGGGCGATCACCTTTTCATTAGTGTCGTCATCATTCAGGGTGGTCAGGTCCATCAATTTCAACGCGCGCAGGCTGCTTGCAGATAAATCTGTCATTTCATACTCCGACGGCCTATTGCCGATTTAAAGTTTGTTCACCTTGCGAGTCTGTTACTATTGTAACATCACCTCGCAGTCACACTTCGATATACATCACAGTTAATGAAAACTCATTACTAATTTGCACTACTGTAACGTGATAAAAATCACATAATAAAACTCAACAGATACATCACAAGCCCGAAACTCTCTTTAAGCATAATCAGGATTCTTGAGCCTGCGATAATGTTATTATAATAACATAACAACTCACTACAACTCGACATCGGTGCGCACATTTTGTGCGAAAAAATACCATTAAATCCATTATCAATTGATAATTAATGATTTTATTTCAATTAAAAAATGATGGAATTTTAACAATCAGAAGAGAGATGCCAGCGGCGACATTGCCGCTGGCATCCTGGGAGTTAACAGCGAAGTTATAACGCGAGGAATACGCCAGCAATTGTGGCGCTCATCAGGTTAGAGAGCGTACCCGCCGCAACGGCCCGCATGCCCAATTGAGCAATTTCCTGGCGGCGGCTGGGAGCCATACCGCCCAACCCGCCAATCAGAATCGCTATCGACGACAGGTTGGCAAAACCACACAAAGCAAAGGAGATGATGGCCTTAGTTTGCGTTGAAATCACCTGCAAGCCAGCAGCGGCCACCTCGGCATCAGCCTTGAGATATTCGCCAAAGTTCATATAAGCAACAAACTCGTTAATGATCAGCTTCTGGCCGATAAATGAACCAGCCACGGTTGCCTCGCTCCACGGTACGCCAATCACCCACGCCAGCGGCGAGAAGACCCAGCCAAGGATCATTTGCAGCGACAGGTCCGGATGGTTAAACCAGCCACCTACGCCGGAGAGAATACCGTTGACCAGCGCGATCAGCGCGATAAACGCCAGCAACATCGCGCCCACGTTAAGCGCCAGCTGCATCCCGGAAGCGGCACCGGACGCGGCAGCGTCCAGAACGTTTGCCGGAGCCTCTGGATCGGCGTCATTTTTTTCCAGCGCCGGATCATCATGAGGCTGCTCGGTTTCGGGCACGATAATCTTCGCGAACAGCAGACCGCCCGGTGCCGCCATAAACGAAGCGGCAATCAGATATTCCAGCGGCACGCCCATCTGGGCATAACCTGCAAGAACCGACCCCGCAACAGAGGCCAGACCGCCACACATCACCGCAAACAGTTCAGAGCGGGTCATGGTCGCAATATAAGGACGTACCACCAGCGGCGCTTCGGTTTGGCCGACGAAGATATTCGCCGTCGCGGAGAGCGATTCCGTGCGCGAAGTTTTCAGCACCGCACGCAGCGCCCCGCCAAGAATTCGGATGACAAACTGCATAATGCCGAGATAGTAAAGTACGGCGATCAGCGAGGAGAAGAAAACGATGACCGGCAGAACGCGTAGAGCAAAAACAAACCCACCGCCACCGAATACCTCAAACATCTTATCGGAAACCAGCCCGCCAAAAATAAAGCTGATGCCCTCGTTGCCGTAAGCAATGACGTTAGCAACGCCGTTCGACATAGCCAGCAGCGCCGTGCGCCCGGCCGGTACGTAGAGAATTAGCGCACCGATCCCCACCTGGAGGATCCATGCACCGAGGACAGTACGAAGGTTGATGGCTTTTCGATTACTGGAGAGGAGCACAGCGATGGCTAACAGCACCACCATGCCGATAAGTCCCATGAGAATTTGCATACAGAGTCCCTGTGTATTGATAGTTCAGCCTTAAAACCTCGCGATTATAACGACATGAAACCATCACGCTCATCTCAGCTCACACATTTTAAGCAAAACAATGAGATAAAAAGGTAAGAATGAGATCTAAATCACTCAGTAGAGCATCACAGGATAGAAAAAACCTCTTTTGTATTATGAATCAGAGCATTAGCGATTTCATTCGCAGACTCCTGGCGCAGCTCACACAGGGTGGCGAAAACGCGAGCAGCCTGCTCAGGCCGGTTCGGGTGCCCCTGAAAGCCATTTAATGGCATATCCGGCGCATCGGTCTCCAACAGCAGCGCCGAAAGCGGCAGTTGCGCCATAACGTCGCGGGTTTTACTGGCGCGCGGGTAGGTAATCGTGCCGCCCACGCCAATTTTATAGCCGAGTTGCACAAAACGCTCCGCCTGCTGCAAGCTGCCAGCAAAGCCGTGCACCACGCCAGTTCGCGGCAAGGCATGTTTTTTCAGCAACATCGCCAACTTATCGTGAGTACGCCTGGAGTGAAGGATTACTGGCAGATCATAGCGTTTCGCCAGGCGCAATTGCGCCTCAAATACGCTAAGTTGACGTTCAAATTGTGGATCTTCGCGATAGAGATCGAGGCCAATTTCACCGACTGCAACCAGCTTGCTGGGGCGTTGAGCCAAATGGACCTCAAGTTGCTCCAGGCTACTCTCGTCATGTCGCTCAATCACGATGGGATGTAAGCCGAGCGCGGCATAGAGCGCGTTATGTTGCTCCGCCAGCGCCAGGACGCGCTCAAAGTTGTCTGCTTCTATGGCCGGAACCACAATCTGCGTGACCCCAGCCTGCACCGCTCGGGCAATGCTGGCGGTTTCGTCGCCGGTAAAAGGGGGAAAGTCGAAGTGGCAGTGGGTATCAATAAATCGCAAGGTCACGCCAGATCCTCATTATTAAAGCTGGGGTCATTGGCCTGCGGTGCCGCAACAATCGGAGCCTGAAGGACCTCATTTGCTACCGGAGCCGGCGGGACCACCACCGTTTTGGGCACGGCAATTCGCGGCGTATGACGCAGCAGCGGCGGCCTGTCGGCCAGCAGTTTACCAACCGTAGCGAGGAAATAACGTCCGCATTGGCGTCCGGTCTTATAGTCCTCCAGCAAAGCGGGAAGGCGGCTTCCCAATGCCATACTTTTCAGTGGCTTCTGCGGATAAATCTCCAGAATACGCAGCTTGCCCGGCGGTTTCTCAATAAACTGCTGCGTGGAACGATAAGTCGATTCATGATGCTGCACCAGATTCACGAACGGCTGTAGGCTGCTTTCCCCAAGCCAGCGCTCCATACGTTTAAACCACTGCGGGGTATAGTACATCTGGGACGGAACCGTGCGGATCACTACGATAGTTTGTGCCCCGCGGCGGGCAGCTTCCTGGACAGGGATCGCATCGCTGACGCCGCCATCAAGATAGCTCACTCCATCCAGCATCACGCCGCTACGATAAAAACCCGGAATGGCGCTGGAGGCGCGAATCAGGTCAAGCCAGGTCTGCTGGGTTGGCGCAAAATAATTCGGCGTATAGTCATCACCGCGGCAGGCACACATCCAGAACTGTTTCCCTTGGGCAAAACGATCTTCAGCGTAGGTCATCGCCAGCGGCATCTTTTGCGCGGTGCTGTCCACCAGCCAGTCGAGGTCAATAAGGTTACCGCCGCGCACAAAGCGCATCGGGTCGAAAAACTCGCGAGCAGTGGTATAGCGCGTGATGACTTTGCGGGCATAGCCTGGCTGGTTGCACATGTAAGACGACAGATTTTGCGCCCCGGCAGAGGTGCCAAACATCATGTCGAAAGGGTTGAATCCCGCGCGCATAAATTCGTCCAGAACCCCGGCGGTAAAAATCCCTCTCTGTCCCCCACCTTCGCACACTAGCGCAAGTTTGCCCGGCTGAAAGGGTTTTACAGATAATGGCGTGATATTGCCCAGCGTTACGGGAATGCGATGTCCCACCCTGCTTTCCTGTCTTACTTATTATATAAAATAAAGGTAACGCAATTTTTAACGCCCTGAAACTGCGAAAGCCAGTCACATTGACTGGCTTTATGTAAGACGGTATTTCACGGGTTAACGTCTAGGGACGCCGACGGCCGGTAAAAAGGCTGACCAGAAACAGAATAATACCGACGATGAAAACAATTTTAGCAGCCCAGGCTGCGGTACCTGCCAGTCCACCAAAGCCCAGAGCAGCGGCAATTAACGCGATCACCAGAAAAATAATGCCCCATCTAAACATACGTCTCTCCTTACCATAGTTAATGACGGTCGATTTTCTGCGCACTCAGGCCGCGCATACACAACCCTGTGGTGCTACACATCCTGCGGAAAGGCCGCAGAATAAATTCTTTTAATAATGGATTTATTTAACGCTAAGATCGTTCTTCACGCTTTTGACGCCGGAAACGGCTTTAGCGATATCTTCCGCGCGGTCTGACTGTTTGCTGGAAGCCACTGTGCCGGATAAGTGCACGACGCCATCAGTGGTTTCCACCGTCACATTTCGTGATGGCACGATATCGTCAGCTAATAGCTTAGCTTTAATCTCGCTGGTCACCGCCGTGTCACCGGCATAGCCCTTCAGTGAAGCAGACTTTTCATTCTGCACGCTAAGTTTATCGTTAACCGAGGTCACGCCTTCAACCCCTTTCGCCACGCTAACCGCCTGCTCTTGCTGCGTTGTGCTATCGACCGTACCGCTCAGCGTGACGACTTTGTTCTCGGTCTTCACAGAGATATCAGTACTGCGAATATCTTTATGATCGATAAGCGCCGCCTTCACTCTGGCAGTAATGGTGCTATCGTCCATAAAATTCCCGACTTTGTTCATCGAGCTATCAACAGCTTGCCCCGCGCTACTGGCAGCAGATTTTGCGCTATCAACCGTCGAGCTTTCCGCATATGCCGAGGCGCTGATGATGGCTGAGCCTAAGAGGAGGGCCAGTGCTGTCCTGGCGTTCTTTGGTCTTGTCATTGTGAGTTCCTCGTTATTTCTAAACAGGTAAAGCAAAATAAGTAGTCTATTAAGCTAAGTTTCCAAAAATTACTTATTAAATGTAGTAGAAACACGAGAGAGTGCGGCAGGAGAGCGTAAAAAAACGCGCAAAACGGTAAGAATTAAGAACTTTCCAGAAAGGTCAAACAGAAGGAAAAACAACGTGGAGCGCGGTGAAAGCCGCGCTCCTGAGACAATTAGTGCTCGCGAGTTTTACGGAACTGAACGTCAGGATAACGTTCCTGCGTCAGATTCAGGTTAACCATTGTTGGGGCGATATAAGTGAGGTTATCACCGCCATCAAGGGCTAACTGAATTTCGTTCTTACGCTTGAATTCCTCGAATTTCTTCACGTCTGAACACTCTACCCAGCGCGCCGTCGCCACGTTAACGGACTCGTAGATAGCCTCAACGTTGTACTCACTCTTCAGGCGGGAAACGACCACATCAAACTGCAGCACACCGACGGCACCCACTATCAGATCGTTATTGGCAATCGGACGGAATACCTGCACCGCACCTTCTTCAGAAAGCTGTACCAGCCCCTTCAGCAGCTGTTTTTGCTTCAGCGGATCTTTCAGGCGGATACGACGGAACAGTTCCGGGGCGAAGTTCGGGATACCGGTGAACTTCATCATCTCACCTTGCGTAAAGGTGTCGCCGATCTGAATCGTACCGTGGTTATGCAGACCGAGAATATCGCCCGGATACGCCTCTTCAACATGCGAGCGGTCACCGGCCATAAAGGTCAGCGCATCGGAGATCACCACGTCTTTACCGATTCGAACCTGGCGCATTTTCATGCCCTTTTCGTACTTGCCGGAAACTACGCGCATGAAAGCCACGCGGTCACGGTGTTTCGGATCCATATTGGCCTGAATTTTAAACACGAAGCCACTGAACTTCTCATCCTGCGCTTCGACCAGGCGGGTATCGGTTTTGCGCGGCATCGGCGCAGGCGCCCATTCCACAAGGCCGTCCAGCATATGATCAACACCGAAGTTACCCAAGGCGGTACCGAAGAATACCGGGGTAATTTCACCGGCCAGGAACAGCTCTTTATCGAACTCGTTGGACGCGCCCTGCACCAGCTCCAGCTCGTCGCGCAGCTGCTGCGCCAGATCGTCACCAACGGCCGCATCCAGTTCCGGATTGTTCAGGCCCTTAACGATGCGAACTTCCTGAATGGTATGGCCTTTACCGGTCTGGTACAGGTAGGTTTCATCTTTATAAAGATGGTAAACACCCTTAAATAGCTTACCGCAGCCAATTGGCCAGGTGATCGGCGCACAGCCGATTTTCAGCTCGCGCTCAACTTCATCCAGCACTTCCATCGGATCGCGGATGTCACGGTCAAGTTTGTTCATAAAGGTCAGGATCGGCGTATCGCGCAGACGGGTCACTTCCATCAGCTTACGGGTCCGGTCCTCGACGCCTTTCGCGGCATCGATAACCATCAGGCAGCAGTCCACCGCCGTCAGAGTACGGTAGGTATCTTCCGAGAAGTCTTCATGCCCCGGGGTATCTAACAGGTTCACCAGGCAGTCGTGATACGGAAACTGCATTACGGAGGTGGTAATGGAGATACCACGCTGCTTTTCCATCTCCATCCAGTCGGATTTGGCATGCTGGCTGGAACCACGGCCTTTAACAGTACCGGCAGTCTGGATCGCCTGTCCGAATAACAGCACCTTCTCGGTGATGGTGGTTTTACCGGCATCCGGGTGAGAAATAATGGCAAAAGTGCGGCGCTTGGCCACCTCCTGCAAAAAAGGAGACAACGTCATAGTTCAATCTTCTTGAGTAAGCACGGCTATGCGCCACGCATGTTGAATACGAAAAATTGCGGCTATTTTACTCATCAATGAGGGGGAGGCAATCAGTGTTTACACAGGAGTTGCTCCAGTTCGCTTAAAGAGGTCACCGTCCAGTCAGGCTGAAGATCCGCAGGCAGTTCGCGCTGATGAGGATTGAACCAGCAGGTCGCCAGACCGGCGTTCACGCCGCCGCGAATATCAGACTCCGCCGTATCGCCAACCATCAGAACCCGCGAGCGCTCCGGGTTGCCCGCCTGCGTCAGCGCAGAATCAAAGATGCGCGCATCCGGCTTCGCCACCCCAACCTCTTCGGAAATAATCAGTAAATCAAAGTGATCGCGTAGACCGGTTCGTTCGAGACGCGTCTGCTGCAGCGAGGTAAAACCATTGGTGATGATGCCCATTTTTACTTTTCCCTGCAGCGCATTGAGCAACGACACCGCGCCCGGTAGCGGCGAGCAGATCTCCGCCATCGCATTCATAAAAGCGGCATTCAGCTCACCTGGCGGCACGCTCAGGCGTTCAGCCCAACCATCAAAGCGCTGATGCTGAAGCTGAAGGGATGTGATGGCACCGTTTTGATAATCCACCCACAGCGGCTTATTCACGGCCTGGTAATCCTGAAAATCCTCAGCGGAGAAGGTCACGCTATAGTCGAGAAACATCCGCTGTAAGCCGGTAAACGAATCAAACGTAAACAGCGTTTCGTCGGCATCAAAGAAAATCCAGTCCCACTTCATCATCTCACCTTGTCTTACATACTGATTGGCAGTGCCATAATTATTGCGTCCTCACGTCCGTCGACCGTGGGGTAATAGTTGCGGCGAATAGTCGCCTCGTTAAAGCCTAAGCTTTCATAGAGCGCGATGGCGGCGACGTTAGACGCGCGCACCTCCAGCCACAGCGTGACGACGCCGCGTTTTTCTACTTCATCAATCACATGTTCCAGCAGTTCCCGACCCAGGCCACGACGCTGAAAAGCGGGGTCAACGGCGATATTGAATAGCGTCGCCTCGTCGAGCACAATTTGCGTAATCGCAAAAGCCGCCATCTCGCCGTCCACCACTAACTGAAGGTTCAGATAGCGCTCGCCCTGATTGCTGACAAACGTCTGCTCGCTCCAGGGAAAGGCATGGGCGCGTGTTTCTATTTGCCAGGCACGGGGCAAATCAGCCGTGTTGAGGGTAGAAATCGTTTTCATGTGTGCAGATTTGTTGCCAGAGCGCCAGGCGTGCGGGCGTGCTGGTCTGAAGTTCATCGAAAGCGGGCGAGGATATCTGTGCGCCCGCCAACAGCAACGGCGCATCAGTACCCAGCCGCCAGCTATTACAGCGGGCATCCTGCGGCAACATCGCCACGCGTTCAGGAGTCAGTTGCATAACCTGCTCCGGCGTCAGGGCCAGCGCACGTAAAATATCGCTGATTAGCGGCTCAGTCAGTGATGGCAGAGCTTCCGCCACCATCACCAGACGGATATGTCCAGGAAGCGAGATAGCGATTTCACCCTGTAACGCCCCAGGACGACGTAGCGACCACTGGGTAATACCCAGTTGCTGTAATTGCCAGTCTCGTCGGGATGTCATAGCGAAACACTCCTGTTAATCAAGCGCGCAATATAGCAAATCCGTCGTATCTGCGCCAACAATCACGTGCCCAGCGGATTGCATATCGCCCCAACAAAGAGGCAGCCTGAAAGATAACGTGTATAATCGCCGCCAGTCTCAATGAAGGAGTGTTTCATGTCTGCTTTTACCCCGGCAAGTGAAGTCTTGCTGCGCCACAGTGATGATTTCGAGTCCGCCCGCGTTCTGTTTGCCGGTGATCTGCAGGATGACCTGCCCGCCCGTCTGGATACGGCTGGCAGCCGCGTCCATACCCAGCAGTTTCACCATTGGCAGGTACTAAGCCGCCAGATGGGTGAAAATGCCCGTTTTAGCCTGGTGGCTGAAGCCAGCGACGTTGCTGATTGCGACACGCTGATTTACTACTGGCCAAAAAATAAGCCAGAAGCTCAGTTTCAGCTAATGAATCTGCTTTCGCTGCTGCCAACAGGTATCGATATTTTTGTGGTTGGCGAGAACCGCAGCGGCGTACGCAGTGCGGAGCAGATGCTGGCCGAATATGCGCCGCTGAGCAAGATCGACAGCGCACGCCGCTGTGGGCTGTATCATGGCCGCCTGGAAAAACAGCCAGCATTTAATCCAGAGCAGTACTGGGGCGAATATCCGCTGGAAAACCTGACGATTAAAACGCTGCCGGGCGTGTTCAGCCGCGATGGTCTGGACATCGGTAGCCAACTGCTGCTCTCAACCCTGACGCCGCATACCAAAGGCAAAGTGCTTGATGTCGGCTGCGGTGCTGGCGTGCTGGCAACCGTGCTGGCAAGCCATTCACCGAAGGTTCGCTTAACGCTCTGCGACGTAAGTGCCCCGGCGGTAGAAGCCAGCCGCGCCACCCTTGCCGCAAACGGCATTGAAGGTGACGTTTTTGCCAGCAACGTCTTCTCTGAAGTGAATGGTCGCTTCGATATGATTATCTCTAATCCGCCGTTCCACGACGGACTGCAGACCAGCCAGGAAGCGGCGCAAACGTTGATTCGCGGAGCGGTTCGACATTTAAATAGCGGTGGTGAACTGCGTATTGTCGCCAACGCCTTCCTGCCTTACCCGGATATCCTGGATGAGACCTTCGGTTTCCACGAAGTGATCGCCCAGACTGGCCGGTTTAAAGTCTATCGTACGGTTATGACTCGTCAGGCGAAAAAGTAACGTTCTCCTGCTCCGGCGACAGGCGATGCTTGCCGCCGGGATCGTATCTTCCTAAGCCGTCCATTTTTGCAACAATCAATCCAGCCTGTACAATTAAGTATTGACGAATAGCTGAAAACCACTAGAATGCGCCTCCGTGGTAACGATACTTTCATAGTGTCGATGGTATGCGAAGGTGGCGGAATTGGTAGACGCGCTAGCTTCAGGTGTTAGTGTCCTTACGGACGTGGGGGTTCAAGTCCCCCCCCTCGCACCATAAACCACGTTGATATTGCTCGCACTGTGCGAAGGTGGCGGAATTGGTAGACGCGCTAGCTTCAGGTGTTAGTGTCCTTAGGATGTGGGGGTTCGAGTCCCCCCCCTCGCACCAACGAGGCAATATCAAAATTAAGAATACTGTGCGAAGGTGGCGGAATTGGTAGACGCGCTAGCTTCAGGTGTTAGTGTCCTTAGGATGTGGGGGTTCGAGTCCCCCCCCTCGCACCAATATTCTTACCCTTCCGCATTATCCCATCAGCTTAAAATTCATCATCATCAGCATAATTCCGCTTATCAGTGCAACGCATGATGGCAGCAAAACGAAATGCCGTAGCTGGCGATGCCAAATCATCAGTGCTGACGTAAGCATTCCCAATGTGACTAACCCGCGCCAGGCGTCCACCGACAAATCGGCAAACCCAAGGGCGGCAATCAACACGCCAGGGATCAAAACACCCCACCCACTCCCTAAAGTTCGCTGCAACATGTTTTCACCTCTCACAACGATAATGATAACCAATATCATATGGTAATTTTTATCATTTGTCATGCCCGGTAAAACGTGACTCATTATTCTTTACGTTCGCGGTAATGACATACATTCATGAAGGTGATAAATTAAGCAAACGAAAACTATATATTAAATTATCTGATAATTTCGCAAAAACCTTATTTTGCGCATTGCTTTTTATTATTCTTTTTTGACACACATCATATTGAATTTTAACGATTAATAATGACAATTCCAACATGACTGCACAATCCTGGCGATCTCATTACGAACAAAAATATCAGTATTCCTTACGGCTTTTTTTACTGCTTAATTTTGTTTCAGCCCTCTTATCCCTGGTCAGCCCGCTCTTTACTGTCATTAGTTTTACCCTGCCCTGCTTCCTGATTGTTATCTGCAGTTCAGTCCTGCTGTTATGGCACTGGAAATTCTCGCAACGCAAAATAAATATTTCATTTATTTCTCTGATATTTGGCCTGTTTTGGGCATGGCACGTTACGTTAAAAGCCATGATGCTGGGGCCACCACATTTTAACTATCTGGTGATCGCCTTATTAAGCGTGTTGTTTATTGGCACCATTGCTTTTTCCAGCAATATCATTGCGTTCACCTTGCACTCATTACCGACATTCGGTGCCTGCTTGATCCTGGCCGAAGGAGAACAATGGCTGCGCATGTCTTATTGTTTTATCCTGCCTATTGCTGGTATCACCCTCCAGAGCTTAATTCAGAAGCGTAGCGATGTATTCACTCAGGGACTGATGGATAAGCTATTGAAGGAGCGTAATACCCTTAACGATCTCAGTATGTTGGATCCCCTCACCGGTTTGTACAACCGCCGCGGTTTACAAAATCGCCTGGACACGATCCTTTCATTAGACAGCACTGAACATTACGTCCTGCTGCTGGATATTGACCACTTCAAAGCCTACAACGACCACTACGGCCACATGATGGGCGATCAGGCGTTAATTCAGGTTTCCGCGGCAATTCGCAACGCCGTGCGCTCACGCGATGTTGTTGCCCGCTTTGGCGGCGAGGAATTTATGGTGCTTTTAACCAGCAGCACAGCTGAAAATGCCCTTCTGGCCGCAGATCGTATCCGCCAGCGCGTCTACGATCTAAAAATTCCGCATATGTTTAACGAAAGCGTCGCCACCAATGTGACGATTAGCATCGGTATGACGCCGCTGGTTGATGCCGACATTGATGGCGCGCTGAAACGTGCAGATAACGCGCTCTATGAAGCGAAAAACATGGGGCGTAATATTATCCTCGCCAGCTAGCTTTATACCGCGCAGCAGAAACCTGCCGCGCGGACAAATCTCTTGCCATTCGGATATCGAACAACTAGTATCAGAAATCATTATCATTTAGATTTGTATCTGACATCCGATGGCTTACCGTTCACTTTCCTTCAGCGATGACATCATCTGGCGGGCTCCGCTCCCTTCGGCTGAGCGTGAACTGGCAAATGCAATCCGCGAAAAAATCACTACCCTACGCCCCCATCTGCTGGATTTTCTCCGTCTGAATGAAGAAGCGCCCCATCATGCATTAACATTGGCAGAATGGTCTCAGCCAATGGCGCTGAGTTCCCTGCTGGCGACGTATTCCGATCATATTTATCGCAACCAACCCACGCAGGTGCGTGAGCAAAAGCCACTGCTATCCCTTTGGGCGCAGTGGTACATCGGTTTACTGATCCCGCCGTTAATGTTGGCTCTGCTGAGCGAAGATCGCGTCATCAGCCTGACACCGGAACATTTTCGGGTTGAGTTTCATGAAACGGGTCGTGCCGCCTGTTTCTGGATTGATGTCCATTGCGCACAAGCTTCATCAGAGCAGTCTGCTCAATCGCGAATGGAAACCCTGGTCACCTGCGCTTTACAGCCCGTCATTCAGGCGCTTGAAGCCACTGGTGATATCAACGGCAAGCTTATCTGGAGCAATACCGGTTACCTAATCAACTGGTATCTGGGTGAAATGAAAGCGTTGCTGGGAGATGAGCAGGTCACCCTTTTACGTCAGCACTGTTTCTTTGAAAAACAGCTTTCCGACGGCCAGGATAACCCGCTGTGGCGTACGGTTGTTTTACGTGAAGGGCAGCTCGTGCGCCGCACCTGCTGCCAGCGTTATCGTCTACCGGATGTTCAGCAGTGCGGGGATTGCACGCTAAAATGACATCGATTTATAGAGCAACGGGCGGCTAATTAAGCCGCCCGTTTACGTTTACGCGGTCTGCTGGCTTTCTTGTGCCAAACGCTGCGCTTCTTCAGCCTCTTGTTCTAACAGTTGCTTCTCATACACTTTAAAGAACGGGAAATAGATAACTGCCGAGACGCATGCCAGGATAATCACCAAAATCGCCGCCCGGAAATCCCACCCCAAGGCCCACGCACCGCCAATCGGTGCCGGGGCGGTCCACGGAACGACAGATATAACCCGGCCAATCAAATCAAGCTTCATTGCCGCCCAGGCCAGCACGGCGTTAACCATTGGTGCCAGCAGGAATGGAATAAAGAACACCGGGTTCATGACAATAGGCGTACCGAAAATAACCGGCTCGTTAATGTTAAACAGGCTAGGCACAACACTCAGACGACCGATTGAGCGCAGATGTGCAGATCGACTGCGCAGGTAGCAGAATACCAGCCCCATCGTTGCTCCTGAACCACCGATTACAATAAAGAATGTCCAGAACGCCTCCATAAAGATATGTGGCAACGGTGCGCCCTGAGCCAGGGCCTGCTGGTTCATCCCAAGGTTAGTCAGCCAGAACATCTGCAGCATACCGGAAACAATAGCCGCACCGTGGATACCCGCGAACCACAGCAAATGACCAACCAGCACCGCCAGTAAAATTGCCGGTAATGAATCCGCCGCAGAAACCAGCGGCTTAAAGATGGCCATGATAGCCTGCGGGATCAGCATATCGAAATGATGCTGGATAAACAGGCTCAGGGGATAGAGCGTTAGGACTACGACCAATACCGGAATCAATAGATCGAAAGAGTTTTTGATCATTGGCGGCACCTGATCCGGAAGGCGAATACCAATATTGTGCGCCTTAAGGAAGCGCATCATTTCAACGCAATAAACAGCCACCAGAATCGCGGTAAAAATCCCCGTCCCGCCCAGGCTATCAACCGGCAAATTGCCGTTTGTCTTCGGCGCCGCTACGAGCAGGAAAGCCATAATTGACAGCATCGCGCACATGAAAGGGTCGAGCTGATTCGTTTTTTCGTAGTGTTTACCCAGGTTGTAGGCAATGGCGGCACAAATGTAGATAGACATGATGCCCATCGTCATATCGAACGGCGTTAAAATGCGCCCTTCAAACTCTTTTGCTAAATCCAGCCACGCGCGAGCAAATCCCCATGTGGTATCCGGCGAAAACGGCGGATAAGCAAATACCAAGAGAAAGGAGCCAACGATCATAAACGGCATTGCAGAGATAAAGCCGTCGCGAATAGCCATAACATGGCGCTGAGACGAAATGCGTCCGGCGACCGGGCTGATGTAATTTTCTACAAAGCGGAATATCAGATTAAATGCAGCATGGTTAGCAGACATAGCAGCCCTCCTGACAGGCTATAGAAACAGGCCCAACAATGATTATCTTGCCGTTGTGGTAAACCTAATTCGGTGAGTGGATTAGCACGGCGGATAACCCACTGGCTATACTGCTCAAATAGGCACGACTCATACACGGCTCTTTTGTTATAGATGACGCAGGGAAGTTACTATTTCAGTATTCATCGCATGACGGATAACTGCAACCGGTTACAGTAACCGGTTGCGGTGATTGTGAAGAAGATCCAGGAATTAGAAAGATTCTTGATTGTCTGCCAACAATATTTACACTTTGCGAAGCTTATTACAGATTTTTAACAGACACTCTTCAGGAGATCGCAATGAGTCTGCAGTCCGTGCGGCAATTTTTTGCTGACCACGCCCCCGATATCGAAATCATCGAACTTAACCAGAGTACGGCTACGGTGGCACTAGCTGCTGCAGCGCATAAAGTTGAGCCCGGGCAAATAGCGAAAACTCTGTCTTTAAAAGTAAAAGAACGGGTTGTACTTGTTGTCGCAAAGGGCGATGCGCGTCTGGATAACAAAAAGCTGAAGGAAGCGTTCGGTGCGAAAGCACGTATGCTGAGTAGTGATGAGGTAGTTACGTTAACCGGGCACCCCGTTGGCGGGGTTTGCCCATTTGGCCTGGAAGTTCCACTGGCGGTTTACTGTGACATTTCGCTGAAACAGTACCCGGAAGTTCTACCAGCAGCAGGGTCAATCCATAGCGCCGTTCGTATTTCACCCGAACGAATGGCGCGGTTGACTGATGCAACCTGGATTGACGTTTGTCTTTAATAAACGGCTAACGCTACAGGGCGAGCCGCATACCTCTGGTATCATCGTTATTCGCTGACAAGCGCATCAGAATATCTGCTGCGCTCAGGAGGCCCATATCTGAACTGACGCCAAGTTTGGTCATAGCGTTAAATTTATGAGCGCGAATAGTTTTGATGTTTCGCTCCAACTGTGTCGCAATCTCAGGCAACGAATAACCGTAAGACATATAGCGCAGAATGGTATGTTCCGTCGGGCTCAGAATTTGGTTACATAAACCCTGTTTTTGGTTTACAACGCTCTCATTGGCCTGATGACTATGGTCGAGGAGCTGAAGCAACCGTTCCTGTAACTGTATACGACAAGCTGATTTATTAAAAATACCATGCAAACGGGAAGGCGTAAGGTGACTAATCAGTCGCATTTCCGCTTCATCAGTAGCTAAGACAATTCTCTGCATTTCAGGACAATAACGCGCAATTTCGTGGAGAAAAAGTAAACTCTCCAGTCGGGACCTGCGATTACCAGAAAGTGAAAAAATAATCGCAGTAAAATCTTTAGATTTAAGTTCTCGCTTTAATGCCTGAGTATCTTTAAAGAAGCGGACACTATAATTCTTGCCGCTTTCACGAGTTAATATGTGGCGAAGAGCCACTTCAGTCATCGCGCATTTTTCTACGACAGCGACATATCGTGTTGTGAGATCTTTTTCCATTCCGATTGGTCTCCATAGGCTGAATAAATATTCAGCTCCTTCATTCCCTGTGCACTATTAATCCAGGCATACATCTCTGCATTACTGCGCAAAGACAAACGGCGCATCGCACTATTTTTTTGCGCGCTTATGGTTTTATTACTTTTTTTCAATAACGCAGCAATTTGATTAATTCCCCATCCTTTGGCAAGAAGCCTCAGGACCTTACGCTCAGAAAGCGTCAGAATGACCAACTTTTGCTGCTCTTCGCCAATATTCGCCATCTCTGGTGAGAATAAGGTCTGACTAAGGAAGGTGCGAACAAGTCCCTGATATGAGATCATGTTTGTCATCTGGAGCCATGGAACAGGGTTCATCATGAGTCATCAACTTACCTTCGCCGACAGTGAATTCAGCAGTAAGCGCCGTCAGACCAGAAAAGAGATTTTCTTGTCCCGTATGGAGCAGATTCTGCCATGGCAAAACATGGTGGAAGTCATCGAGCCGTTTTACCCCAAGGCTGGTAATGGCCGGCGACCTTATCCGCTGGAAACCATGCTACGCATTCACTGCATGCAGCATTGGTACAACCTGAGCGATGGCGCGATGGAAGATGCTCTGTACGAAATCGCCTCCATGCGTCGGTTTGCCCGGTTATCCCTGGATAGCGCCTTGCCTGACCGCACCACCATCATGAATTTCCGCCACCTGCTGGAGCAGCATCAACTGGCCCGCCAATTGTTCAAGACCATCAATCGCTGGCTGGCCGAAGCAGGCGTCATGATGACTCAAGGCACCTTGGTCGATGCCACCATCATTGAGGCACCCAGCTCGACCAAGAACAAAGAGCAGCAACGCGATCCGGAGATGCATCAGACCAAGAAAGGCAATCAGTGGCACTTTGGCATGAAGGCCCACATTGGTGTCGATGCCAAGAGTGGCCTGACCCACAGCCTAGTCACCACCGCGGCCAACGAGCATGACCTCAATCAGCTGGGTAATCTGCTGCATGGAGAGGAGCAATTTGTCTCAGCCGATGCCGGCTACCAAGGGGCGCCACAGCGCGAGGAGCTGGCCGAGGTGGATGTGGACTGGCTGATCGCCGAGCGCCCCGGCAAGGTAAGAACCTTGAAACAGCATCCACGCAAGAACAAAACGGCCATCAACATCGAATACATGAAAGCCAGCATCCGGGCCAAGGTGGAGCACCCATTTCGCATCATCAAGCGACAGTTCGGCTTCGTGAAAGCCAGATACAAGGGGTTGCTGAAAAACGATAACCAACTGGCGATGTTATTCACGCTGGCCAACCTGTTTCGGGCGGACCAAATGATACGTCAGTGGGAGAGATCTCACTAAAAACTGGGGATAACGCCTTAAATGGCGAAGAAACGGTCTAAATAGGCTGATTCAAGGCATTTACGGGAGAAAAAATCGGCTCAAACATGAAGAAATGAAATGACTGAGTCAGCCGAGAAGAATTTCCCCGCTTATTCGCACCTTCCTTAGGCGATTCACCGTTATAGCGCCGAAAAAAACGGGAGAAATAAGCGGCATCAGTAAATCCTAAATAATCAGAAAGTTGCGCAATAGTCATGCTGGTGTATTGCAGGTTACGGCGCGCCTCAAGCATCAACCTTTGATGTAAAACCCCCAGCGCGCTGCAGCCGTAAAATTCACGGCACAAATAATTCAGGTGAGTCGCAGAGAGCCCCACCAGCCTGGCATACTCTATTAAAGGCATATGTTCACGATAATGGCTTTCAATGAGGCGAGAGAAATGGCGCATAACGCTACGCTTACGTTCAGCTTTGTCCTCCGCTATCCGCGCTGGGAGATACTGTCGGTTCAGCCATACCAATAATGCACCCAGCAACGAATGCAGCATCATTTCGCGCGCATCATGATCCTCGCTGTACTCTTCCCGTAAAGCAGTAAACAGCGCCCGGATATGACTCCGGGACTCTTTCACCGACACGCATTGTGGCTGACCGAGTACATCCAACTGACGACCAAACTGGTTTTCAAAACGTCTGAGCAGCGGTAGCGCCAGTGACAAAACGTATCCTTCCGTGCCCGGAGAAAACCGAAACCCGTGAATACAAAGCGCAGGAACAACCTGAATGCAGGCTTCAGTCATCACCGTGGTTGCCCCTTCGATTTCGATTTCCGCCCGCCCTTTATGCAGATAAAGCAGCTGCACCAGCTCAGCATGCTGATGCACGCGGATATGCCATTCATACAGACGACTACGCTGAAGTATCGATTCGCAGTGCAGGAGGTCGGGAGTTGGCCAGCCGCGATCTTCGCCATACAGTTTAAAAACGGGAACGGTTTTCGCTGCCTGCATGACGCCTCCTGCTCATTTCGCTTATGCCACGCGCTCGATCGGCAGACCGACGTAGTTTTCAGCGATAGTGGTGAGCCCAGCACGAGACTCAAGATAATAGCGACGATCTGCCGCCTGCATTTTTCTATCAAACTCGCTTTGTTGCGGGAAATCATGCAACAGGCGAGTCATAAACCAGCTGAATCGCTCACCTTTCCACACGCGGTCCAGGGCGAAGCGGGAGTAGCTTGCCAACAGGTCAGCGCGACCATGGTGGTAATATTCGCGTAGGATTCGCCACAAATAGTTCACATCAGATGCTGCCAGATTCAATCCTTTCGCCCCGGTAGGCGGAACGATATGCGCCGCGTCCCCTACCAGAAATAGCCTCCCATATTGCATGGGTTCCACCACATAACTGCGTAGCGGCGCAATACTCTTCTCAAGTGAGTGACCAGTCACTAACCTGGTAGCCAGCTCATCGGGCAAGCGCAGCTTCAACTCTTCCCAGAAACGTTCATCAGCCCAGTCATCAACCTTTTCGCTTAGCGGTACCTGTAAATAGTAGCGGCTTCGAGTTAGTGAGCGCTGACTACACAGTACAAAGCCGCGCTCATGATGGGCATAAATCAGCTCCGGGTTAACTGGTGGCGTATCGGCCAGCAGCCCCAGCCAGCCAAACGGCCAGACGCTTTCATACTCTTTAAGAACCCCTGACGGGATACTTTGTCGGGAAACGCCGTGAAATCCGTCACAACCGGCAATAAAATCGCACTCCAGCAGATGTTTTTCGCCGTTGCTGACAAAAGAGACGGACGGCCGGTCACTTTTCGCATCATTAATCGTGACATCGCTGACGCCATAAATAATCGGTGCTCCGCATTCCGCCCGCGCCGCCATTAAATCCCGCGTCACTTCGGTCTGACCGTAAACCATCACGCTTTTACCTTCAGTAAGCTCCGTCAGAGCAACCGGCACGCGCTTGCCGTCAAACAAAAACTCAACCCCATGATGTACCAGCCCTTCCGCATCCATCCGCCGGGCAGCCCCTGCTTCACGCAGCAAATCCACCGTTCCACTTTCCAGAATCCCCGCGCGGATCCGCCCCAACACGTACTCTGGCGTTTGCCGTTCGAGGATGACGGTTTGGATCCCGGCGCGATGTAATAACTGCCCTAACAGCAGTCCGGAAGGACCCGCTCCGATAATCGCAATCTGTGTTCTCATAGGGTCACCTCAGTATGGTTAATTATTTGTTTGTTTTTTGTTTATTAAAAGTTCCAATTTGCATTTTTGATAAGTCTGAGGGGAAAAAGAAGGGAAGAATGAGTACAAAAATTGCACTTTTCACCAATTTTACGAAAATGCGGCAGGGATCAAATTCCAGGAGGTCAGCAGGGCGGGTGATTTTTTACACATTGTTTGATCCTGACCGCTCAGATAAAGCAAGACTTCAGGTAAAAGTATCGACAGACACTACGGCATCGGGCATCACGGACAGCAGGTATTTATGCAAGCAGACAGGGCAACTCAGCGCGCAATCACGCGATTGTGCATTCAATGTGGTCTTTTCTTATTACAGCACGGCGCAGAGAGCGCACTGGTTGAAGAGCTTTCAACACGTTTGGGCCGGGCGTTGGGTATGGATAGCGTTGAAAGCGCGATTTCCTCTAACGCGATCGTGCTCACAACAATAAAGGATGGCGAATGCCTGACGTCAACGCGAAAAAATACCGATCGCGGCATCAACATGCACGTTGTCACGGAGGTTCAGCATATTGTCATCATGGCGGAGCATAAGTTACTGGATTATAAAGATGTTGAAAAACGCTTTGCTCAAATCAAACCGTTGCGCTATCCGCGCTGGTTGCTGGTTGTCATGGTTGGCCTCTCCTGTGCCTGCTTCTGCAAACTCAATAACGGCGGCTGGGATGGTGCTCTCGTCACCTTTTGCGCCAGTTCAGTAGCAATGTATATTCGCCAGTTGTTAACCCATCGCTCAATGCATCCGCAGATTAACTTCTGCCTCACTGCCTTTGCGGCGACCACAATTTCTGGGCTCATGCTGCGCCTGCCTATTTTCGCCACGACGCCGACGGTAGCAATGGCCGCCAGCGTGCTATTGCTGGTACCCGGCTTCCCGCTGATTAACTCCGTTGCCGACATGTTTAAAGGACATATCAATACCGGCCTGGCCCGCTGGGCTATCGCCAGTCTGCTCACCCTCGCCACCTGTATTGGCGTGGTAATGGCAATGACGATGTGGGGGCTGCGCGGATGGGCATAATCATGTATCTCTTCGCCCTGCTGCAGGATATGGCCCTGGCCGCTATTCCCGCCGTTGGCTTCGCTATGGTATTTAACGTACCGCAGCGCGCGCTGCGCTGGTGTGCTTTGTTGGGTGCCATCGGTCATGGTTCTCGCATGGTGATGATGACGGCAGGCTTTAATATCGAATGGGCGACTTTCCTTGCCGCTCTGCTGGTTGGCAGTATCGGGATCCAATGGTCCCGTTGGTATCTGGCGCACCCGAAAATTTTCACCGTTGCGGCGGTCATTCCGATGTTTCCCGGTATCTCCGCCTATACCGCGATGATCTCGGCGGTAAAAATCAGCCATTTTGGTTACTCAGAAGAGATGATGATTATGCTGTTGAGTAACTTTCTCAAAGCCTCATCTATTGTTGGCGCGTTATCTATCGGTCTTTCTATTCCAGGGCTTTGGCTGTATCGCAAGCGCCCGCGCGTATAGCCGAGCGCGCCGCGGGGTCACCTGCGCGCTCCTTCCAGAGCGACCTCTGTGCTACTATGTGTGCAGTTACCCCCTTTCTATATTAGTTGTTCAGAGTTGAGATTGATTTATGTCTTCACGAGTATTAACTACCGATTTTAGCGGTCTGGATGACTTCATGCAGGATCACGCAGCGGTACTGGCAAAATCGACCAGCGGCGCCGTCGCTGTATTTGCCAACAACGCCCCCGCATTCTATGCGCTGACGCCGGAGCGTCTGGCTCAATTGCTGGAGCTGGAAGCAAAACTCTCGCGCCCCAATAGCGACATTGCCCTGGACGCGCAGTTTTTTGATGAGCCAACGGCGGTCCCTGTTGCGGTACCGATGGGAAAATTCCCGATGTACGCCGACTGGCAGCCGGATGCAGACTTTCAGCGCCTGGCCGCGCTCTGGGGTATCGCCCTGAGCCAGCCGGTCACGCCGGAAGAACTCGCCGCGTTTGTCACCTACTGGCAGGCGGAAGGTAAAGTCTTCCATCATGTCCAATGGCAGCAGAAGCTGGCGCGCAGCGTGCAGATTGGCAGAGCCAGCAACGGCGGCCAGCCGCGACGTGACGTCAACGCGATTAGCGAACCTGATAACCATATTCCACGAGGATTCCGAGGATGAGCATGAAAAATGTCGGCGATTTAATGAAGCGCCTGCAAAAGATGATGCCAGCCCATGTCGAACCCGCGTTTAAGACAGGTGAAGAGCTACTGGCATGGCAAAAAGAACAAGGCAAGCTGCGTTCGGAAGCACTGGAGCGTGAAAACCGCGCCATGAAAATGCAGCGAACGTTTAACCGCTCCGGTATCCGCCCACTGCACCAGAACTGCTCTCTGGATAACTATCGGGTGGAATGTGAAGGCCAGATGATCGCACTTTCCCGAGCGCGCCAGTACGTCGAAGAGTTCGACGGCAATATCGCCAGCTTTATTTTCTCGGGCAAGCCTGGCACCGGTAAAAATCACCTCGCCGCCGCCATCTGCAATGAGCTGCTGCTGCGGGGCAAGTCGGTGTTGATTATTACCGTCGCCGATATTATGTCAGCGATGAAAGATACTTTCGGCAATCGGGAAACCAGCGAAGAGCAGCTTCTTACCGACCTGAGCAAGGTCGATTTACTGGTGATAGACGAAATTGGTATGCAAACGGAGTCACGCTACGAGAAAGTCATCATTAACCAGATTGTCGATCGCCGCTCCTCGTCGAAGCGTCCTACCGGCATGCTCACCAACAGCACTATGGAAGAAATGAATAAGCTGCTCGGCGAACGTGTCATGGATCGTATGCGTCTGGGAAATAGCCTATGGGTCAATTTTAACTGGGATAGCTATCGCGATCGCGTGACCGGAAAAGAGTATTAAGATATTTCTTAACTCCGCCAGCGTTATACTGAAAACATTATTCCGTTACGGCGAAGAGTATGTCTATGAAATCTGCAAAAATGTTGTTCCGCACGGTAGTGGCGGCGGGTGCTTTAATGACTTTCGGTGCCCACGCCACCTCCTGGCAGGATTCTCTTTCCAGCGCCGCTAACCAGCTCAGCAGCCAAAGCGGTAGCCAGCAAAGCGGCGGCATGTCGCTCTCATCGCTCACCAGCCTGTTGAACGGTGGCAACCAGTCGCTAACCTCCAGCAGCATGAATAATGCCGCCGGGATTATGTCTTACTGCGCGAAACAGAAGCTGGCCTCGGTGACAAATACCGAAAACGTCAAAAATCAGCTTCTGGATAAACTGGGTCTGAGCACGCCAGAAAAACAAAAAGAAGATACCAGCTATCTTAATGGTCTTCAGGGGCTGTTGAGTAATAAAGACGGCCAGCAGTTGAATTTAAATACCCTCGGCAGCAGCCCGCTGGCGGAGAAAGTAAAAACTAAAGCCTGCGATCTGGTATTAAAACAGGGCGTTAGCTTCCTCTCCTGATCCTCCTCTTAATGCCGCGTTTAGCGCTGTTGTTCCGCCAGCGCGGCCACAGCGCTGATTTTTAACATCTCTGCCCCTTGAGCCCCCTTCATATATGATGTGAGGCGAGTCAAAAACGGCGATTTCTAAACCAATTCTGAACCACAGCACAAATTCATGACGATACAATTGCGGCGATATGGCGCTGCAATTACAGTGTAGCGTGAAAAAAGATCTATCTGGCCAGCCGACAACTGGCGTGAATGAGGATGAGCTGTGTCAGAGTTGTTATCCATCGCCCTGTTTCTTGCTTCGGTGATGATTTACGCATTAAAAGCCGGTCGTAATACCTGGTGGTTCGCCGCCACGCTCACGGTGCTGGGCCTGTTCGTTATTCTCAACATTACCCTCTACGCCAGCGATTACTTCACCGGCGACGGTATTAATGACGCGGTACTCTATACGTTGACCAACAGCCTGACGGGCGCAGGCGTGAGCAAATATATTCTGCCGGGCGTTGGTCTGGTCGTAGCGCTGGTTGCGGTATTCGGCGCGCTCGGCTGGGTACTGCGCCGCCGCCGGCATCATCCTCATCATTTTGGTTATAGTCTGGTGGCGCTGGTTCTGGCACTGGCGTCAGTGGATGCCAGCCCGGCCTTCCGCCAGATTAGCGAGCTGGTCAAATCCCAATCGCGCGATGGCGATCCGGATTTCGTGGCTTACTACAAAGAGCCCGCGAAGAGCATAGCTAATCCGAAGCTGAACCTGGTATATATCTACGGTGAAAGCCTTGAGCGCACTTATTTTGATAACGATGCGTTCCCCAATTTGACTCCTGAACTCGGCAAACTCAAAAACGAGGGGCTGGATTTCAGCAATACCGCCCAGTTACCGGGTACCGACTACACCATTGCAGGAATGGTTGCCTCCCAATGCGGGATCCCTCTGTTTGCGCCGTTCGAAGGTAACGCCTCAGCTTCGGTCTCCAGCTTTTTCCCGCAGAATATCTGCCTGGGCGATATCCTGAAAAACTCCGGCTACGAAAACTACTTCGTCCAGGGAGCGAACCTGCGCTTCGCCGGAAAAGATGTGTTCCTGAAATCTCACGGCTTCGATCACCTGTACGGGGCGGAAGAGCTGAAATCAACGGTTGCCGATCCAACTTATCGTAACGACTGGGGTTTCTACGACGACACCGTCCTTGATGAAACGTGGAAAAAATTCGAAGAGCTTTCACAATCCGGGAAGCGCTTTTCGCTGTTTGCTCTGACGGTCGACACTCATCATCCGGATGGCTTTATCTCCCGTACCTGCCAGCGCAAAAGCTACGACATGGACGGCAAAAAGAACCTTTCTTTCAGCGCCGTTTCCTGCAGCCAGGAGCATATCGCAGCGCTAATTGAGAAAATTAAAGCCTCGCCGTGGTTCAAAAATACGGTCATCGTGGTTTCTTCCGATCACCTGGCGATGAAAAACAGCGCCTGGGATTATCTGAATAAACAGGATCGCAGCAACCTGTTTTTCGTCCTGCGCGGTGATGAACCCCAGCAGGATACGCTGGCGGTTAAGCGTAATACCATGGACAACGGCGCGACGGTGCTGGATATCCTCGGCGGCGATAACTTTATTGGCCTCGGGCGCAGCAGCCTGTCCGCAGAGTCGCTTTCGGCGATTTTCCTCAATATGAAAGAGAAAGTACTGGCGTGGAAGCCCGACGTCATCCGCCTGTGGAACTTCCCTAAAGAGATGAAGAATTTCACCGTTGATTCGCAGAAGAATATGATTTCCTTCTCCGGCAGTCATTTCCGCCTGCCGCTGCTGCTGCGTATCTCCGATAAGCGCGTTGAGCCGCTGCCGGAAAGCGAATACTCCGCCCCGCTGCGCTTCCAGCTGGCCGATTTCGCCCCGCGCGATAACTTTGTCTGGGTCGACCGCTGCTACAAGATGGGCCAGCTATGGTCGCCGGAGCTGGCGCTCTCCACCGACTGGTGCGTATCGCAGGGCCAGTTGGGCGGCGAACAGCAAGTCCAGCGCGTAGACAAAGCCCAGTGGCAAGGCAAGACGGCGTTCAAAGATACCCTTATCGATATGGAGCGCTATAAAGGCAACGTCGATACCTTGAAAATTGTCGATAACAACATCCGTTACAAGGCCGACAGCTTTGTCTTCAACGTCGCCGGTGCGCCTGAGGAAGTAAAACAATTCAGCGGTATTTCCCGCCCGGAATCATGGGGACGTTGGTCCAACGCGCAGCTCGGCAATGAAGTGAAAATTGAATATAAAGAGCCGCTGCCGGAGAAATTCGATCTGGTCATTACCGCCAAAGCCTACGGACCGAATGCTAATAAACCGATTCCGGTACGCGTCGGCGATAGCGAGCAAACGCTCACTTTGGCCAATGATGTCACCACAACTACCCTGCACTTCGATAATCCGTCGCGCAGCAATACCTTAACTATTGCGCCGCCGGATCCGCAGTCAACCAACGAGGGCAATATTCTCGGCCACTCCCCACGCCAGTTGGGTATCGGCATGGTTGAAATCAAAGTGGTGAAAAGCGAAGGGTAAACAATCCTGCCCGGCGAACTTTCGCGCCGGGCAACAGTTTCAGGAGTCAGGTGTTAACAATAAAGCGGCTTTAATTCATCTGCCGAAAGCCCGGTAATCTTCTGCACCGTCTCTTTGTCCAGGCCGTTCTGCAACATACTGCTGGCAATGCGCAGCGCCTCGCGTCGGCTCCCTTCCTCTAAGCCCTCCAGGTGTCCTTCTTCCCGGCCTTCTTGCTTAATTTTTTGAGCAATAGACATCAACCTCTCCTCATACTGTGGCAGACGGCGGGCCAGTCGGCGGATAAACACGCTCGGATCGGTGGTATTACCGTACTGCAGCATATAGTGAAACAGCATTCTCAGCTGCCGACGGTTAGTGTATCCCAGCATCACAACAGCCGCCAACGACTCTGTGATCCCAGTGAGATCGCGCTGGCGAATATGCTTTTGCATTAGCTCAAGTAGAGCAACCCGACGATGCTGGACAATTTCATCATCCGGCATCACCGTGACATCAACCAGCGGAAACTGGCAGCCATACAGCTTCTTCGCCATCTCCGGATCAGTAAACTCATCCAGCCAGTTCAGGGAGAAGGGATAGGGGCTGGTCACGCCATGATAAAAGAGCATCGGCACCACCAGCGGCAGCTCTTTATGCCCGGCATCCAAATGCCGCTGCATCGCGGCAATCGCATATCGCATTAATCGAAAAGCCATATGATTATCCGGCGAGCTCTGGTGTTCTATCACCACATAGACGTATCCCAGACCAGAGGTGGTTTGTACTGACCACAACACATCCGAATACCAGGCGCGCAGATCTTCATCGACGAAACTCGCCGGCTCCAGCCGCAGCGTCGCAAAATCACACTGCTGACGGATCTCTTCGGGAAGGTAGAGCGTGAGGAAATCATTCGCCGTCTCCGGGTGGCGAAGAAATCGCTTGAATACCGCATCGTGAGGCGTCGAAGTAATACGTTTTTTCATGGCCATCCGCTTGCCAGAAAGAGAAGGAAAGCCGGACTCTACCACCGGTTTTTACCCGGCTGGATTTGGTGATGATTTTCTGGGAAGCGCCTCGGAGAATAACGTAGCGGCCAGCAAGCTGGCCGCCATAGACAAGACTTAGTAATCAAACTGCCGGTAATAACGACGGATATTCAGGTCGTGACCAGTGTGGTGTTCAAAGTGGGCCGCCAGCCTGTCCACCAGCAGGGTAGACACCACGCACGGCGCCATAATCCAGCGGAAAGCGTCATCAATGCCGTTCAGCGGATAGTCGCGCGGGTCGATAACCACCAGGTGGTCAGTTATCTTCTGCGCAAAGCGCTCGACGCGCTCGTCCAGCGCCCGACATTTGCCCTCGCCTTTCACCAGGAACAGCGGTACCTCTTTTTCCAGCAGCTCCAGGGTGCCGTGGAAAAACTCGGCCGAACTCACCGACTTGGTTCGCTTCCACTGCATCTCTTCGAGAATACACATCGAGAACAGGTAGACTTCCCCCCACATTTCCGCCCCGCCAATCCACATCATGTAATCGCTGGTATGATATTGTGCAGCGATTTTATCCGCCTGCGGATCGAACTGGCGCTTGGCCTGCAGCAGATTTTCCGGCAGCAATTCCAGCTGGCTGGCAAAACGGTCATAATCAGCAAACTCGCCATGACGATAAATCACGCGGAAGAATAACCAGTACAACAGCATATACTCATATTCCACGCCGTTCTTGTGGCACATCGGAATATGCCAACTGGCGGCCTCAGCTAATGGTGAATCAGCATTACGTGTAATCGCCACCACGCGAATTCCCTGCGCCTTGCACCATTCAGCAATCGCTACCGACTCTTTGGTATCGCCCGATTTTGATAACGTCACAACAACCGCATCTTTATTTAGTTTTTTATGTCCGTGATGAATTAATTCCGCCGCTTGTTCAAGATAAACCGGCAGCCCAGTTAATTCTTTAGCAAACTCATTAATGGCCATCATCGGGGCTAAAGAACCGCCTACTGAAACAAAAAATAATGCACTACAGCCACTGTGATAAATATCGTCGGCGACGTTTTCTGCCTGTTGGCGCGCAGAGATTATCTCGCGAGCACTGGTCAGGTACTCGTCCTGATTAAAACCCAACATAGTTTTCTCCTGAATAATCAGATTTTACTTTTTAATACGCGGTCAAAATCGTCAAAAATACGTATTGCAAGATCGATGCCCTTGAGTCCGGCGGTATGCCAGGCGAGCATTTGGATTGGCACAATCAGCAGCAGCGGCGCCAGGTGATGTTCACACGGGCAATTTAGCGCCAGCGTTTGCTCATCTTCCTCACCGTTCAGCGTCAACGTAAAGGCCCGGGCAATGGACGGCGCCATATAATCGCGTAGAGCACGGGTGCGCTCATCCGGCGCGTCTTCAATAAACAGCATCACATGGCGGGCATTGGCCTCCAGATAAGGGCCGTGCATATACGCTTCCAGTTCAAAACCGCTGGAGGGCACGCGTACCGTCTCGGTAAATTTGGTTTCGAACTCCTTCGCCACCCCAACCAGCGCGCCATAGCCGGTGGCGACGAAGCGCTCGCCGCCGCGTAGCGTTTCACCATGCTTATCGATAAAACGCGAAGTGCGGGTCATCACATCCGGGATCGCCAGCGCCAGGCGTTGTAGCTCTGCAATATAGCGCTGCTCCTCAGCCTCACTGACTTTCCCCTGGCTGCGGGCAATTATCAGAGCCATCAGCAGCAGATTCAGCACCGTGGCGCTAAATCCTCGAGTGACAAACCCCACGCTCTCGATGCCGGTATTGATATCCAGCACCCCATCGCAGGCCTGAGCTATCGGGCTTTGCGGGTCGGAGGTCAGGGCAAAGACCGGTAGATTCGCCGCCTGCACTTTACGCATCGCCTCCAGCGTCGAGGCGCTTTTTCCGCTCTGCGAAATCGCCACCACCAGGTCGGTATGCGGGTCGATAGCTTCGTAATGGGTGAAGTTGTACGGCTCTTTAATTTCAACCAGCACGCCGAAGCGTTGTTCAAAAAAATAGCGTGCACAAAGGGCGGCATTTAGCGACGATCCGGTCGCCAGCAGCAGAATACGCCGCACCGGGTGCTGGCGAGCAAAGGTGTCAATCGCCGCCAGCTTTTGCCGGTAGTCGCGAAGGATCTGCGTCAGGCAGGCGGATTCTTCACTGATGTAAGTCATCATCGTTGGTTTCATAGCTCACTCCCGTTAAAACAATCCAATCCACGAGCCCGCAATACCCACCAGCGCCATACCGCCGATGATAGAGAGCGGCTTAACCTTGCGCCCCAGCAGCCAGTAGACAATGCCGAAACTCACCAACGGCAGCATGCAGGGCATGATGTCGTTGATAATGTCCTGCACCTGCGTCTTCGCCTCCCCGGCGCCGAAAGAAATGGGGATGGTGATATCAATCATTGAAGCGGTCATCGCCCCCACCACCATCAGACCGATAATCGACGCCCCGTAGGTCAGGCTCTCCATCATTCCGCTCTTCTGGATCCGCTGTAGCACCCCGGTTCCCAGTACATAACCCCAGCGCGTAAACAGCCAGCGCACCAGAATATGCGGCACGTTAAACACCAGCAGAAATAGAATCGGCCCAAGAATGTTGCCCTTCAGCGCCAGGCTGGTGCCAATACCGGTGGCGATCAGGCGCAGCGTGCCCCAGAAGAAGGAGTCACCCAGCCCGGCCAGCGGCCCCATCAGCGACGCTTTGACGTTATCAATCGCGTTGGCATCCATGTTTTTCTGCTGGCTATTTTTCTCCTCCATCGCCGTGGTGATCCCCAGCAGCAGGGTGACGATATGCGGCGTGGTATTGAAGAACACCAGATGCCGTTTTAATGCTCCAGCCAGCTCCTCTTTGCGCGGATAGAGCTTTTTCAGCACCGGAATCAGCGCGTAAACAAAGGCGAGATTCATCTGCCGCTCATAGTTCCAGGAGAACTCCATCTGGAAGGAGCGCCAGAACACCCGGCGTAAATCGCGCGGCGTAATACGGGTTTCTTCCTGCTCCTGCGGCGGTAGGGTCTCTTCAGAAATCATCTTCGTCGTCATCGCTGACTCCTTGTTCTGTCGTCGTACGAGGTGAGCTAAACACGGTGACGTTAACCATCACTACCGCCACGATAGCGCCGAGAATGGCGATGCCGGTCACCGGGATTTTCAGGTAGGCCATCAGCACGAAGCCGAGGAAAAAGTACGGCGCGACCTTCTTATTAATCAGTAATCTGGCGAGCATCGCGAAGCCCAGCGCAGGAATAATTCCGGTCGCCACGCTCAGTCCGTGTTTAATAAATTCCGGGATCGTATCGAGCAGAGATTTCACCGCATTGCTGCCGACCAGGAACGACACGGTCACCACCGTCGCCAGCATCAACGACAACCCAAATCCGGCAATCAGATGCATTCGTTCAATGCCGCGCGTATCCGCTTGTTCCGCATAGCCGTCAGCCTTCTGGCTAAGCATCGGAATAAACATCCCCAGATAGACGTTTTTCAGGATCAACGTCAGGGTGGCAATCGGCAGGCCGAGCAGCAGCGCCGTTTCCGTTCCCGCGCCGGAGGTAATGGCGAACGCCACCCCAAGAATGCCGCCGGTGACCACATCAGGCGGGATCGACGCGCCGACGGAGAAGGAGCCAATAAACGCCAGCTCCAGCGTCGCGCCCATGATCACGCCGGTCTGCACATCCCCGAGCACCAGCCCGGTCAGCAGCCCGGTGACGATAGGCCGTGAAATCAGCGACGTCCCCAATGCGTATTCTGATTGCGCAATAAACGCCACCAGACCGAGTAACAGAGCCTCTACCATAATCTGTCCTCCGGAATTAAACACATTCCGCAAAAAGCTGTTTGCGATCGTTAGGGACCTGGCGAATTTCAACCTCAACGCCATTCCCAACCAGTTGTTGCAGCTGTTCTATTTCTTTTGGCAGTAAATTAATGGCCTTAGAGATATTCTGGCTGCCCTCTTTCGCTTTAATCCCGCCAAGATTAATGCTCTTGATATTTCCCACCGCATTGGCAATACGCCAGGCATCGTCCACCGATTCAACAACAATAAATAAATTATATTTATCGGTAACGCCGCTTTTAATTGCCTCAATGGAGTCATCAATATTTTTAATCACCAGTTTTACCGACGGCGGCTTCGCGAGTTTAATCGTCGTTTTACGCAGTTCATCGTTAGGGACATTATCGTTAGCGATCAAAATACAATCGGCACCGACATATTGCGTCCAGGAAAAGGCTACCTGTCCGTGAAGTAATCGATGGTCTACCCTTAAAAGCGTAATCATAGTGTTCCCTCATTTCAGAAGTCTTTATCAGTGGTCATCGCACTGGCAATCGTCTGATTGCAGTACT
This sequence comes from Klebsiella sp. RHBSTW-00215, assembly GCF_014103785.1. Classification (NCBI taxonomy): domain Bacteria; kingdom Pseudomonadati; phylum Pseudomonadota; class Gammaproteobacteria; order Enterobacterales; family Enterobacteriaceae; genus Klebsiella; species Klebsiella sp. RHBSTW-00215. The sequence continues at coordinate 2,370,112 of NZ_JABXQS010000001.1, read as the reverse complement.
GAATGCTCTCTTTGGCGCTTATTAATGCTTCAGAAATTAGCTTTTCGGTATTTTCTTCCCCTGCAGAAATAAGCAGGTCAATAATTAATGGTAAATTTAAACCGGACAATAAATGAAAGTGCGGGCGCGATAAAAAGCGCACAAACTCATTATTGACGCTACCGGCGAAGATATCCGTAATCACTATCAGTTCATCCTCGGCGGGAAAACGCGCCAGCAGCGTCTCCACCTGCTGCGTCAGATCGACTTCCTCCTCCACATAGGCGCACAGGGTATGAATATCCGGCTGTTTACCGAGGATCAGCTCCACGGAATTCAACAGACCGTTAGCAAAGGTGCCATGGCTGGCAAAAATATAGTGTCGTTTCATCCTTACCTCGAAAGCGCATTCCACTGCTTTCTTAATTGCAACCGGCGTGCCAGAAACAGTGGCGCGCCGGTTAGCGTAAGGACGAACAGACGAAAGGAATTAAAACTCTTGATCTTCCTGAATAAATTCCGTTTCCCGCGTCAGGATGTCATGAATGTAATACAGCTCAACCGGGGGGATTTTGACACTATACCCACTCTCTATGACACTAAAGGCCTCACGCAGAATAACTAGCTCACTCTGCGGACACTGCCTTCCCGAGTAATGGGTCGGTGAAGCGTTGCGAATTAACCGCTCAATCAGACAGCTTATATGCACATACAGCGCCACCTTACGATCGTTGGGCACATCGCAGCCGGCCAGGTGCTCATAGCGCAGTAAAAACTGCTCAACCTGATTGATCACCTTCCCGGTATCGAGGATCGTCACCGACTCGATCACCCTGCGTAGCGAGAAATTCTTCAGGATCAGGTTATTGATTTCGCTGACCTGCTCCGCTGTCGCCAGTTCGCCGAAGATACGCATCAGCGGCCGGCTTCCTTCGCCTGAAATCAGCGAATCGAGCGAGATCCACGGCAGTTCGGCCAGATGCGGATCCAGGGTGCCGACAATCGCCAGCACCTCGTAGCGGCTCAGCATCGACTCCCGCCGTGCGGGATCGGCGAGCGTTTCCACATCGCAGGCCACAATATCAATGCCGAGGGATTCAGGAATGCTGGCCTTTAACAGCGCCGACAAGTTAGCTGCCGCACCCAGACCGGTGGCGCAGGTCGTGAGAATCGCCCGCGGTTTGTCGGTTTGCGGATAGTAGAGCTGATGCTCAACCGCGAGGTCATCGCCAATCTCACGGACGATATCTTCCAGCATATCGCCCTGTAAAATGCGCTCGCCAACGTACATCGCCATCCCGGTCGAGACGTTATTAATAATCGCCATCGGGGTGGTCAGGCGGCGGTTAAAGTGGCTATGAATCGCCTTCAGAGAACCCATATCGACCAGAATGATCAGCCCGGAGGCCAGCGCGTGGCTCTCAATGTAGCTTATCACCTGGTCGGCGATAGCCTCCGGCGTGACGTCGAGCGGCATATCAAATGACTCAAACAGCTGGCTTTTCAACAGCCGGTTCGCCACGTTAGCGATACTGCTGGCGGTGGCGTAGCCGTGGGCCACAATTATCGCGCGAGTCACCTGCTGCTGGCTGATTGCGCCGGTTTTTTGCAGCCACAACACCAATAACAACAGGTCAATGCGCCGGGGCTCGATATCCAACTTCAGCGCCAGCGCGGCGAGGATCTCTTCGCAAAAGCGATACAGCAGCGGGAATTTCTGCGCCAGAAAGTCCTCCAGTTGGCGGCTTTTCTCGCTGCTCATCCGGGACTGTGCCTGGCGGGAACGATGTATCAGGTAGTGGCTCAGGGCGTAGATACAGTTGCCGTTAAACTGGATATTGAAACGCTTTTCAAGGCGATAAAACTCTTCCCGCACCTGGTGGGTGATCAGCAACAGCATATGCGAGCTGTTGGCATCGTGATTATCAAAAATTAGCCGGTCAAAGAGGGTTTCAATCTCCTCGCCCATGCTTTTTTGCGCCTCTTCCCAGTGCATTTTTTTACTCAGAACCGCCTCGTACAGCGCCAGAACGCGGCATTGAGTATCGTAAATCAGCCCCTGCACCGGGTCGCGCGCGCGCAGCAGCCAGACCAGGCTGGTCTGCGGTTCGACGAGCAGCGGCTCCTCCTGGCCCATCGGTTCACTCAGCGCAGGCGTTGCGGCCATGATATTTTCCGGCAGGTCATGCAAAGTGACGTTAAGCACCTCGCTACCGGGGCATTTAGCCCATGCCGACGCCACCGCGTACTTAATCACGTTCTTCAGTTCACCCACGTTGCCGCGATAAACATAGTGAGCCAGCACCTGTAAAAGCCGCGGCGTCAGCTGAAGCCGGGCGGCGAGCGTGCGCGCCTCCTGCCAGAAAAACTGCAACGTTAACGCTTCTTTCTCGTGACGACTGCGGTTTTGCAAATCCGGCAGGCTGACGAGGATTGGAATGCGGCGAATAAAAGTGGTCAGAAAGGTGCTGTGAATATCTTCGGTGGTGGCAAATACCAGCCGCAGCGAAATCGGCAACCCCTGCGCCGTTTCCCCCACCCGGTAGATCTCCTTGCGGTCCAGCCAGGTGAAAAGCTTCTCCTGCCCCTGCGCATCCAGGCGATGGACTTCATCAAGAAACAGCATACCGCCGTTTGCCGCCTCAAACGCCCCGGCTTTATCGCTCTGCGCGCCGGTAAACGCGCCTTTGACATAACCAAACAGGTTGGCGGCCAGCAGCTCCGGATTGCTGGCATACTGGGCGCAGTTAAAGCTGATAAACGGCGCATCCGGCTCCAGCAATCCCTGAGCGATAGCGAACTCGTGCATCAGCTCCGCCATATAGCTTTTGCCGGTGCCGCTGTCGCCGGTAATCAGCAGCGGTAGCCCGCCGTTGGGATAAAACAGCGCGGTTTTCATCTGCTCAATGGGCTTACGCAGGCTGCCATCATGGCCGGTCAGTAGTGAAAAATGATCCGCCTGCTCCGGCTGCCGGTCGCTTTCAGCAAGCAGCTCCGCCATGCTGGCGTACTCGCTGCGGGAAAGGGGGAAGAACTGCTGGCGAAAGGCTTTTTTATGCAGAAAATAGACCGGGCGAGTGTTGATCTTCACCAGCACATCCTGGGTAACCAGCTGGTTCAGATAGTGGCTGGCGGTATTTCTTTGCATCGCAAAACGCTGGGCCAGATAGCTGGCCGTGAAGACTTCGCTCAGGTTATCCGGATCAAAAAAATCGGTCTGATTTTGCAGAAAAGCCAACAGTTCTGTTTTACGCATGCATCCCCCATCATCGCCATCGCAGGCACTTAGAGCCTCCCCCAGTAGGCGTTATTGGCGCAGGCAGTTTGAACACGGCCAGCGCGGAAGAACCGGAGCGTACACGTAGTACGTGAGGATTCTGAGCACTGCCCAGGTTCAAAATGGCAAGCAAAATAGCCCTAATGGGATAGGCTCTTATGATGCGGGAAATCCACCAACCATTGGCGCTTAATTCATTTTTTGCGGTTCAGAGCACAAAAAAAAACGGCGTCCAAATCCGCGGACGCCGCACAACAAACCGGCTACAGCCGCACCAGGGCCTCGCGCATTCCTGCGCTCAACATCACTTCCAGATACCGCGTGACTTGTTCAGCCAGTCCGGGAATCACCGTTAAATCCTCGCCCCAGTGCTTTTTATCCTGTAACACCTCCACCACCAGTTCATGCAGAGCACGACCGTTCGCCACCTGCGTCCAGCCTTCAGCAAAGCGGGTTAACCAGACGTCATCATCCTGTAGCGGATACGTCTGCCCGTCACGCTGGCCGCGATAGAAGGCAATCAGCGCCGCCAGAGCGAACGTCAGGCGCGGCGGAATCGCACCATGCTGGCGAATATCCGTCAGCAGCTGCGGCAGGATCCGGGTACGGAATTTGGTCATACCGTTAAGCGCAATCGACAAAAGCTGATGGCGGATATACGGATTAAGAAAGCGCCCGGTGACGGCATCAGCAAACTGCCGTAACTCGTCGGCAGGTAAATTGAGCGCCGGAATAATCTCTTCGCCGATGGTTTGTTGCACATAATGGCGAATGGCTTCGTCCTGCATCGCTTCGCCAACGGTATCCACGCCACATAGCCACGCCACGGGAACCAGCGCGGTATGCGCACCGTTGAGAATGGCGACTTTGCGCTCTTTGTAGGGGCGAATATCGTCGACGATGCGAATATTGAGCGGGCAGCGGTCGAGCCGCAGTTTCTCCGCCAGCGTCTGCGGCCCCTGAATAACGAACAGCCAGAAGTATTCGGCGGTATCAAGGAACGCATCGTGATAGCCCAGCTCCGCTTCCAGCTTTTGCGCTTCATCGCGCGGGTAGCCGGTCACGATACGGTCAACCAGCGTGGAACAGAAGGTATTGGCCGTTTCAATCCAGTCGCTAAAAGCCGCAGGCAACTGCCACTCTTGGGCATAGCGCAGCACCAGCGCCTTCAGCGCCTCGCCGTTATAATCAATCAGCTCGCAGGGAATAATCATCCAGCCCTTATCTGCTGCGCCGTCGAAATGGCGGAACCGTTCGAGCAGGAGCTGGGTCAGCTTCGCCGGGAAGCTCACCGGCGGCATATCGTCAGGCCGGTCTCCGGCATGGTAGCTAATACCCGCTTCGGTGGTGTTCGAAAACACGAACTCAATTTCCGGGTTACGGGCCAGGGCGAGATAACCGGCAAAATCCTGCCAGGGGTTGATCTCGTTATTAACGGAGCGAATAACACGCGCCTCGCTCACCGCCTCGCCGCGTTCATCCAGTCCGCGGATCACCGTGGTGTAAAGCCCGTCCTGGGTATTGAGCGACGGCGGAAACTCGGTGTTGATCGGGCGAACGATGGTCACCCCAGCGGCCAGATCGGTTTGCTCATTCAGCAGATCCAGTTGCCAGTCGATGAACGCCCGCAGGAAATTGCCCTCGCCGAACTGAATCACCCGCGTCGGGTACTGAGCCCCCGGAAACTCTTTTCTGTTTAACGTTTTCATGGCCTTCCCTGCTAAAAATGAATGACGCCTTTGATCAGCTGGCGATTGTTAATCACTTCGCTTTCATAGATTTCAGCCAACGATTTGAAATCGTAACGGTGGGTCAGCATCATACTGGCAGTCACTTTCCCCTCAGCCATCAGCCGCCCGACTTTGGCAAAATCCTCTTCTGTCGCATTGCGACTCCCCATCATGGTCGTCTCTTTCTTATGAAACTCCGGGTCCGAGAACTGCAGTTCGCCTTTAAACAGGCCGACGAAAACAATGCTGCCGCCGTGGCGAATTAAATTCACGGTGTTATTCATCGCATGCTGGTTCCCCGTCGCGTCGATCACCTTCTGCGCCAGAGAGCCGCCAAACGTCTCACACAACTGGTCGGTAAACTGCGGGTCAGAAGGGTCGAGGGTAGTCAGGCCAAGATGCTGCGCTACATGATCGCGTCGCGCCGGGCTGGTATCCGCCACCACGACCTGCGCCCCGTCGGCTTTGGCGATTGCCGCCGCGCCCAGACCAATCGGTCCCGCACCAACCACCAGCACCTGCTCTCCCGGCTGAATATCTGCGCGACGCACCGCGTGGGCGCTAATGGCGAACGGCTCAATCAGCGCCACCGCTTCAGGATCAACGTCATCAACCACCAGCAGGTTCTTCACCGGCACGCTGAGATACTCGCTAAATCCGCCGTCGCGATGCACGCCGATCACCGAAATCTTCTCACAGCAGTTTGTCCGCCCGCTCAGGCAGGCCGGACACTGACGACAGGCCACGTAAGGAATAACCGCAACCTGCTGTCCGCTCTTCAGATTAAGAATATTTTTACCGAGGCCAATAATCTCACCGCATATTTCATGGCCAAGTACTCGTGGGTAGCTAAAAAAGGGTTGATTACCGCCCCACGCATGAATATCCGTCCCACAAATCCCCACCGCTTTTATTTTAATCAGAACTTCATCATTGCCAGGAATGGGAATCTGGCGTTTTTCCCAGTTAAGTTTTTTGGGTTCCTGACACACTAATGCATTCATCGACGTCATAATTATTGCCTCCGTATTTGTTGGCTTAGATATCGATGAAAAAAACAATCCAGGATAAAGTCATTGCCAAAATTGTGAAACCTCGCGCACAAAACCGTTTTAAATCCGGTTTTAATATCTAAAAAAACAGGGAGTCTATGTATGAGCCGTTCACAAAACCTTCGTCATAACGTGATTAACCAGGTCATTAACGATATGGCGCGCGGCTTTATCCCCTCGCCGCTGCCCTCGCAAAGCGCGCTGGCGGAGATGTACAACATCAGCCGCACCACCGTGCGCCATATCCTCAGCCACTTATGCGAGCGCGGCGTGCTGAGTCAGGTCAATCAGGATTACCTGATCCTCCGCCTGCCCGAAGTGCAGGACGGTTTCGACGGTTCCAGCGCCTCGCTGGCCGAACAAAATCGCCTCTTTGAGCAGGCATTTTTCACCATGATCAACCAGCGGCAACTGCGCGCTGGAGAGATGTTTTCCGAGCTACAGCTGGCGCGGGCCGCGGGCGTCAGCCCGGTGGTGGTCAGAGAGTTTTTATTGAAGTTCAGCCGCTACAACCTGATTGAAAGCGAAAAACGCGGTCAGTGGAATATGAAGAAGTTTGAGCAATCCTGGGCGGAGCAGCTGTTCGAGCTGCGCGAAATGCTGGAAACCCACGCGCTCCAGCACTTCCTCAACCTGCCGGATAACGATGCCCGCTGGCTACAGGCAAAAACCCTGCTTGAGCGCCATCGGGCGCTGCGGGACAGCATCGGCGACAGCTTTCGCATGTTCTCACAGCTCGATCGAGATTTTCACACGCTACTGCTTTCCGCTGCTGATAATATATTTTTTAATCAATCACTTGAAATCATTTCTGTTATCTTCCACTTCCACTACCAGTGGGATGAGAGCGACCTTAAGCAGCGCAATATCATCGCCATTGATGAACACATGACTATCCTGAGCGCGCTCATCTGCCGCAGCGATCTGGATGCCAACCTGGCGCTACGTAACCACCTGAACTCCGCGAAACAATCAATGATTAACTCCCTCAAGCAGAATGAATCCCTGCTTTATTAAGTACCGATTAAAAACAGCAAATGATTATCAGGAGCACAAATCTAAAAATGTAATCCAATGAGATGGAAAAGGTTATTTATGCTGATAACAAGTCGACTTACTTTACTGTTAAATGTGTGGGTGGTGTTTAAAACCGCTCAATGTCACTTGTCGTTCAAATAGAATAGCCAGGAGTCCGGCGTGGAACCCAAAAATATAGCTATCGACCCGCAAACCACCTTTGAAAAAGGGAAAGTGGAGACAATTTCAGCTCCGTTAAATAATACATTGCAGCGTAGCGCTCGCATTAAGAAAATTCAGACCACGGCAATGATTCTGTTATTTCTGGCGGCGGTTATTAACTACCTTGACCGAAGCTCATTATCCGTCGCTAACCTGACCATCCGCGAGGAGCTGGGATTAAGCGCCACCGAAATAGGGGCTCTGCTGTCGGTCTTCTCTCTGGCCTACGGTATCGCACAGCTCCCCTGCGGGCCGCTGCTGGACCGCAAAGGTCCGCGCATCATGCTGGGGCTGGGGATGTTTTTCTGGTCACTGTTTCAGGCCGTTTCGGGGATGGTGCACAGCTTTACCCAGTTCGTCCTGGTGCGCATCGGCATGGGGATCGGCGAAGCGCCGATGAACCCTTGCGGCGTCAAGGTGATCAACGACTGGTTTAATATTAAAGAGCGCGGGCGTCCGATGGGCTTCTTTAACGCCGCCTCAACTATTGGCGTCGCCATTAGCCCGCCGATCCTCGCCGCGATGATGCTGGTGATGGGCTGGCGTTGGATGTTTATTACCATCGGTGTGCTGGGGATTTTTGTCGCTATCGGCTGGTATATGCTCTATCGCAACCGGGAAGATATCAATCTCACCGCCGACGAGCAGGCATACCTGAATGCCGGAAGCGTCAACGCTCGCCGCGATCCATTAAGTTTCGCCGAATGGCGCAGTCTGTTCAAAAACAAAACCATGTGGGGAATGATGCTGGGCTTCAGCGGCATCAACTATACCGCGTGGCTGTATCTGGCCTGGCTGCCGGGCTATCTGCAAACGGCGTATAACCTCGATCTGAAAAGTACTGGTTTTATGGCCGCGATCCCGTTCCTGTTCGGTGCCGCAGGCATGTTAATCAACGGCTATGTTACCGACTGGCTGGTTAAAGGCGGCATGGCCCCGATTAAGAGCCGCAAAATTTGCATCATTGCCGGTATGTTCTGCTCCGCCGCGTTTACGCTCGTCGTACCCCAGGCGACAACATCAATCGTCGCGGTGCTGTTAATCGGTATGGCGTTATTCTGTATTCACTTTGCCGGAACCTCCTGCTGGGGATTGATTCACGTCGCGGTGGCTTCACGAATGACCGCTTCCGTCGGCAGCATTCAGAACTTCGCCAGCTTTATCTGCGCGTCCTTTGCCCCAGTGGTGACCGGATTTATCGTCGATACCACCCACTCATTCCAGCTGGCGCTGATTATCTGCGGCTGCGTCACCGCCCTTGGCGCGCTGGCCTATATTTTCCTGGTTCGCCAGCCGATTAGCGACCCGCGTAACGGCTAAACCTTACCGCCCTGCTGACGATGGGGCGCTAAATTCCACGCTCATCTCATACTGCTTTAAGGCCAATGGCGCATAGCCTGCGGCTTTAAACAGCGGGGTAAAGGTTTCCGGGATGGTCACCGACGTGCCGAGCCCCGGAAACTGGCGGGCAAGAGCAATCAGCATTTCCCGTCCCAGCCCGCGCCCGCGGGCGGCGGGTTCAACCCACAAAAACTGGAGCTGCGGCCTGCTGGTTAACGTCGCCAGCACGGCAAAGGCCTGCTGATTGAGGGTGAACGCCCGACACGGCAGGGTGCTGAAAGTGAGTGGGTCCATCAGCCACGGCAGCTGGCCGTTGACCTCGGCACCGGCCCTGCGCGTCAGGGCCAGCACATCACAATCTTGCAATACGGGTGGCTCATCACTTCCGACCTGTGAACTTAAATAGCCGCACAGCCCGTGCCGCACCTCGAAGCCCAGCGATTGATACAGCGCGACCGCAGCGTGATTTTCGCGGATCACCTCCAGCCACATCCGCCGCACTCCCTGAACCTGCAAAGAGGCAATCAGCGGCGTCATTAACCGACGCCCAAGCCCTTTACCGCGATACCCGGACCGCATCCCGAAAGCCGCTAACCGGGCTTCATCGCCACGTCGGGCGACAACGGCCATTGCTGCGGGTACATCGCCATCCAGCCAGACGCAGGAATCCAGCAGGCTCAGCCCTTCGGCGCTGAAGCGCTGGACAAAAACCTCCACCGACAGCACGACGGGAACCAGGTAATCCTCAAAACAGTCGCTGAGAATCACCGTCAACTGCTCAATGCTGAATTGAGTGGCCGGAACGGCGGTAAGCTCCATGTTTTTCTCCCGAAGGCTGCTATGCTGAGGTGATGAAAACTACCACTATAACCGCCACCACCACATTACGCCTGACTCAGGAGAGCGATATCCCTCTCCTGCCCGCTATTGAGCGCTCTGCCGCCCAGGCTTTTCGCCAAATCCCGGCGCTGGCCTGGCTGGCGCAAAGCGAGGTGATAAGCACCGAACGCCACCGGCTGTTTCTTGAAACCGAGCACAGCCTGTTGGCCGTGGCCGATGAACAACCGATAGGCTTCCTGCTCACCGAACCGCTGGATGATGCGCTGTTTATCGTCGAGATTGCTGTCCATCAGGCGTGGCAAGGACGAGGCATTGGCCGCATGATGCTGGAGCAGGTGATTGAGAATGCCCGAAGAGCGGAATATCCAGCGGTCACGCTCACCACTTTTCGCGAAGTGCCGTGGAACGCGCCGTTTTATACCCGTCTGGGCTTTTCGATGCTGGACGAGCTGACGCTGCCGTCAGGGCTGGCGGCAAAAAGGGAGCTGGAAACGGAACATGGACTGGCACCAGAAACGCGCTGCACCATGCGGCTGGCGCTGTGACCTCCGGCGCTGCTTTCAGTGTCTGAATATGGTACAAAGTATCATTCAAAACTTACCCGCTGATACCCGTATGTCCTGGTCAATCGATATCATTTCCTGCATTACCGATCGCTTTGTTGAGCTGACGGCGACCGAAAAGCGCATCGCGCAATTTATTCTCGATGATGTCGCGGCGGCGGCGGAGCTGCCTATCGCCGAGATGGCGCGGCTGACCAACACCAGCCAGGCCTCGGTCACCCGCTTCGCACGGGCGCTGGGCTGCAAAGATGTTCGCGAACTGAAGATGAAGCTGGCGCAATCTCTGGCGATCGGCCAGCGGTTTATTCTCGATGTCCCGGACCTTGAAGGCGTGCAGGGGATCTATGAATCGATTATCGGCGTGCTGGAAACCAACCGCCGGGCGCTGGATATCGAAGCGCTGAAGCGCGCGGTCAGCTGGCTGAGCGACGCGCGGCAGATCCTGGCCCTCGGCATGGGCGGCGGCTCCACCATCTGCGCCCAGGAAATTCAGTATCGTCTGTTTCGCCTCGGCCTGCCGGTAGTCAGCCAGAACGACGGCCTGCTGGTGCGCATGATGAGCTCGGCGGTGACGCCAAAGGATGTGGTTATCGTGCTGTCATTAGGCGGCTATACCCAGGAAATTATTGAAAGCGCGGCGATCGCCAGCCAGTACGGTGCGAAGGTGATCGCGATTACCCCCGCCGGAACGCCGCTGGCGGAGCAGGCGGATCTGGTACTGCCGCTGCTGGTACGCGAAAACGACTATATCTTCAAGCCCAGCACCTCACGCTATGCGATGCTGGCGATGGTTGATGTGCTGGCCACCGAACTGGCGATGGCCAACAAAACCCAGGCCAAAGGCCGGCTGCGGCGTATTAAGCTGGCGCTCGACAGCCACCGCGGCGGCGTCGACCGCCAGCCGCTGGGTGACTAAACCGCGCTAGCGGCGATAAACCTCCCTGCCTGCTGGCGGGTGCGTTCCACCGCCTGCCCGGCGCGATAAAGATCGCTCCCCAACCCGGCTCCGGCACACCCGGCCTGCACCCAGGTCGTCAGATTCTCCGGCGTCACGCCGCCTACCGCCAGCACTGGCACTTCCGGCGGCAGCACTGCTTTCAGCGCACGAATATAGTCCGGGCCAAAAGCGGAAGAGGGAAAAATCTTCAGCCACTGCGCCCCGGCATCCAGCGCGCTAAACGCCTCCGTCGCCGTCGCGCACCCGGCGCAGACCAGCAGCCCGCGCGCCACCGCCTGGCGGATAACCGCAGGCTGGGTATTCGGCGTGACGATAAGCTTCGCTCCGGCATCGGCCAGAAAATCGACCTGCTCAACCTTCAGTACCGTCCCTGCGCCAATCATCGCCTGCTCGCCAAACTGCGCCACCATCTGCGGGATACTTTGCTGCCAGTCCGGCGAATTGAGCGGGATTTCGATATAGCGAAACCCTGCGCCAATCAGCGTATCAATATGCTCTGCCGCTTCTGCGGGGCGAATGCCGCGCAAAATCGCCACCAGTTTAAGCTTGTCCATTCATTATCCTCGCCATGCCGCTCAGCAATGCCTCGTCGCCGCTACAGCTGTTGACCGTCATCCCGCACGCCATCATCGCCCGACGATAGCGGGCATTCAGCGCCGGGTCCCCCACCAGGCTGACGGTTGATGTACGGTAACGCTGACCCAGGGTTGCGACCTCAGCGCCAATCAGCAGCCCGGAGAGATAGTCGCTGACCGATGTCGCCGCCAGCGCCCCCAATACCCGTGCCGCCCTGGCGACAAACAGTTCGCTAATTAACGAGGGCTGCGCCAGCCCCTTTTCCAGCCCCAGTTCAAAAGCGGCGTCGTCCGGCAACTGGGCCGTAAGCCCCTTGCCGAGCAGCGATTGCGTCATCAGCAGATGATGCAGCTCGCCGGTCATCGCGGTAGCAAAGTGGCGCACCACGCCGCGCTCTACTTGCACCCATTTACAGTGGGTGCCCGGCATCACGTAGCACTCCGCCGGGGCCAGTTGCCACGCGCCCAGCAGCTGCGTCTCTTCCCCGCGCATCACGTTGTACTCCCCGACCTGTTCAATCTTGAGGCCGGGAATAATCCACACGCCTTCGGCAACGGCAAACAGCTGTTGCCCTGGGGCATCAATCGCCGCCGGACAAGGCAAGTACGGCACCGATTGCCAGCCCGCGTCGCTGCCGATCATCCCGGCCATCAGCACCGGAAGCTTCTCTGCGCCGCGCCAGGGAGCCAGGTGCTGCTGGAATACCTCCTCAGGCAGCTGTCCGTTGAGGCGAGTCACGCCCAGCGGCAGCTGCTTCGTCTCGACGCACTGGCCGTTGCGAATCAACCAGCCGCGCAGCTGGGTGGAGCCCCAGTCGACGGCAATATAGTTATTTATCCCCATTTCCTTAGCCCCGCGACGTATTGCGTTTGCCAATCGGCAGCGGCGGCGCAGATGGGCGACTTTCACGTTCCTGGGTGATCATCTCCAGCGCTTCCTCACGGCTCATCTTGCTGGCAGGCGTAAGCAGTGTGACCACCACTGAGGCCACCAGGCTGGTCAGCACCGACGGAATACATGGGTTGCCCCAGAAAGCCATCCAGTCGCTGTCCATCAGTACCACCACCGATGCCCCTGCGCCGCCTGCCAGCGCGGCAACCGCGCCCTGCCAGTTAAAGCGATTCCAGAAGCGGCCAAGCATGGTGCAGATAAACATCCCGGACATAATCATTGAGATCATTTTGGTGATATAGCTGATGATGTCGTTAGAGGTAAGCGCGAACAGCAACGCCAACGCGATAACCAGCACGAGGAACATCCGCGACAGGCGAATCGCTTTTTCCGGCGCAGGCATATGCCCGGTGACGAGGGTATAGAGGTCGCGCAGCATGATGGACACCGCGGCAATCGCGTCGGAGCTGCCTGACGACATATTGGCCGACATCCCGGCAATCAGAATTGCCATCGCCAGCACTGCCGGCAATACCTGCGTGGCAAACAGGAAGGCGAAACCGCTGTTTTCCAGGTTCGCATTCATGGTCCACACCGCCATGCCGATAATCGCTGGCAGGAAGGAGAAGCCAAGGTACAGCAGACCCGTGATGGTGAAAGACTGACGTACCGAGGAGACCGTCTTCGCCGAATAGATTCGCTGACGATAAGAAGGTGTCGCCAGCACGCCAACACCAATGACTATCGCCAAAGAGAACGCAGGCAGAATACCCAGTTTATCCACGGCAAATAAACTTTGCGCCGCCGGGTCAACCGCTTGCTGAATATGGCTCCAGCCGCCAACGTGATGCACCGCCAGAATCGCCATCAGAATAAAACCGACAAACAGCACGATGGATTGAATGGTATCGATCCAGACTACCGCCGAGTAACCGCCGATACCGACATACACCACAAAGGCCAGGGCGATAATGATTTTGGCAACGTTAATATCGATACCACTGGCCCAGGCAAGATACAGACCGCCCCCTAAAATATGTGCACCAAGCCAGCCAATTGAGGCAATAAAAATAAGGATAGCGACCAGGTTTTTAATTATTTTGCTGCCGCCGGTGTAATAAGACATCTCTTCGCTCATGGTCATAAAGCGAAATTTACGTACCGGAGCAAATAGCCACGCCACCAGCAGGATCCCTATCGCGCCGCCAAGACCATACAGCATCCCCGCCCAGCCGTTAGTGTAGCCAAAGCCCACCGCACCAACGCTTGATCCGGTACCGACCATGGTACCGACGGTTGAACCCAGAGTCAGGATCATCGGCAGAGAACGGCCGCCCAGTAAAAAATCTTCACCCGTCTTTTGCTTACGCGACACATACCAGCCTAACGTAATCATGGCGCAGGCATAGACCGAGAACCAAATCAAAAAGGACATATTATTCATTGCTCACATCCAGACGTAATAAATAATACTCGTACTGCTGAATATTATAAGTTGATAGAAACAATGCCTGAAAAAAGGCAAAGCGACACCGCTGGTGCCAGCCTGTTTATTCAGTCTGGCGCCAATATCACACTTTTTTGCTTATTCCTCCCCGAGCGGAGAAGAATGTTATTTTTCTCGCGCGGTTTTACACGCGCGCCGCGTTATAACAGGTCACATCCACTTCGACTTTGCAATCCACCACCAGGTCCGCCACGCAGCAGATGCGGGCTGGCGGGTTATCACCAAAGAACTCGCGGAACACTTTGTTGAAGGACTGGAAATAGCGCGAATCGGTGAGGATCACTTTGACGTGTACGACGTCGGCGAGGGTATAGCCCGCTTCGGTCATGATATCCACGCAGTTCTGAATCGCCAGACGCGCCTGGTCGACAATCCCCCCTTCCACCACTTCGCCATCTTTCATCGGCGTCTGACCGGAGACGTACAGCCAGCCACCCGCTTCCACCGCGCGGGCGAACGGCAGATGCTGCCCGCCGGTGCCGGTTCCGCCTTCCACGCCATAACGTTTAATACTCATCTTTCACTCCTTAGCTCATTCGGCGGCGCAGGAAACGCCCTGCGCGCCCGGTAATCTTTTTATAGCTGCCGTAGCTCATCACGCCGTTGACCATCACCGCTTCTATACCGTCCGCCGGTTGTTTCGGGTCGGAGAAGCTGGCGACATCGCGCACCGTTTGCGGGTCAAACAGCACCAGATCGGCGAAGTAGCCCACTTTCACCAGCCCACGATCCGCAAGCTGAAAGCGTGCCGCCGAGAGGCCGGTCATTTTGTGAATGGCGGTGGTCAGCGGAAACAGCTGTTCATCGCGACTGTAGTGACCTAGTACCCGAGGGAAAGCCCCCCACAGCCGGGGATGCGGCATCGGGTCGTTCGGCAGGCCATCGGAGCCGATCATGGTGACCGGATAGCGCAGCACCCGCCGCACGTCCTGCTCGTCCATGTTGTAATAGATTGCACCTGCGGGCATTAGCCGCGCCGCCGCATCATGGAGGCTCACCTGCCAGCCATCGGCAATTTGCTTGAGGGTTTTACCGGCCTGTTCCGGCTGCGCTTCGGACCAGGTGATAACGATGTCGAACTCATCGGTCACCTGCTTCATATCCAGCGTCGACGAACTGGCGGAATAGGGGTAGCAGTCGCAGGCAATCTCCTGGCGCTGGCGCATCTCATCGAAAAAAGCCAGCGTCTCCTTCGTGCGGCCCCAGTTCTTCGCCCCGGCGCACTTGTGATGCGAGACCACCACCGGCACGTTGCCGTGGCGACCAATGCGGAACGCTTCGTCGAGCGCTTCCAGAATCGGTTCAAACTCCGAGCGCAAGTGGGTGGTATAAATTCCCTTCTCCGTCGCCAGCTCTTCCGCCAGCGCCATCACCTCTTCAGTGGTGGACTGGAATGCGCTGGCGTAGGCCAGACCGGTACTCAGCCCCAGCGCCCCCTGACGCAATGCGTCGCGCAGTTGAACACGCATCCCGGCGATTTCGCTTTCCGTCGCCGGGCGGAACAAATCATCCATATGATTGTTGCGCAGCGCGGTATGACCAATCAGCGTGCCAACGTTCAGTGACGGCTTCGCCGCCTCCACCGCGTGGGCGTAAGCCTCAACGGTGGGATAAATAAATTGCTCCTGCTCGCCCAGCAAGTTCATCGGGTCCGGCACGCCGTCGCGCATGGTTGCCGTCGCCGCGCTGATCCCGCAGTTGCCGACAATCACCGTCGTCACCCCCTGGCTCAGCTTGGGCAAATACTCCGGCATACGGATGACGTTGATATCGTCATGGGTATGCACATCGATAAACCCGGGGGCCAGTACACGCCCCAGCCCCTCAACCACCTGCTCCGCCGCCAGATTCAACGCCGGGGCCATATCCACAATCCGATCGCCCTTCACCGCTACGTCACCACGAAACTGCGGCCCGCCGCTGCCGTCGATGACGGTGACGTTTTTGAAAAGCCAGTTAACTTTCATCGCAATTACTCCCTTTCAACTCTGCCGACAAGTTAACCATTTACAAGGCGGAAAAACAGTGGAAAACTACGCAAAAACCAGATCAATTTATGATACTTTTATTCATTAAACATAACGATCACATATTAAATTTATATTTATCAATAAATTAAAATTGATACCCAACTTTTATCCGAGCATAAACCCTGAAAGGATAGTGTTATGAAATACCATTCCGATACGCTTGTCCCGCACAAAGCCGCCGTGATGTCCGCCCCGGCAAATCTGCTGGCAGAGGATATCTGCCTCCCCGCCGCGCTGCTGAAAAAAACGGCACTGGAAAATAACATCGCCTGGATGCAGCGCTACGCCGATGCGCGCGGCGTCTCGCTGGCACCGCACGGTAAAACGACGATGACGCCGTGGATTTTTCAGGCGCAGCAGCAGGCGGGCGCATGGGGGATCGGCGTGGGTAGCGCCTGGCAAGCCAGCGCGGCGATGGCCAGCGGCGTGCAGCGCGTTTTGATGGTCAACCAACTGGTCGGCAAGGCCAATATGCAGGTGGTATCGCGCCTGAAAGAGCATTATCGGGCGGCGGATTTTATCTGCTGCGTGGATAGCCTTGCCAATGCCCGCACGCTGTCGGCGTTTTTCAGCGAGCGGCGGCAAACGCTGGATGTGCTGATTGAGCTGGGTGTGCAGGGCGGGCGCTGCGGCTGTCGCAGCGTTGAGGACGCGCTGGCGCTGGCACAGGCGGTGGCGGAGCTGCCGGGCCTGAAGCTGCGCGGTCTTGAGCTGTATGAAGGGGTTTTGCACGGCGACGATCCGCAGCCGCAGGTTGAAGCCCTGCTGCGCCAGGCCGCCGAACTGGCCTGTCGAATGGCGCCGCTGGTTGAGGGCGAGTTTGTGCTGACCGGCGCCGGTACCGTTTGGTACGACGTGGTGTGTAACATCTGGCTGGCGGCGGAGAAACCGGCGAACTGCCGGATCGTTATCCGCCCCGGCTGCTATATCACCCACGACCGGGGGATCTACGATATCGCACAGCAGGAGCTGGTGGCGCGGGATCCGATCGCCTGCGATCTGGGCGGCGACTTAACCTCGGCGCTGGAGCTGATGGCGATGGTCCAGTCGGTGCCGGAAGCGGATCGCGCGGTGGTTAACTTCGGCAAGCGCGACTGCGCCTTCGACGCCGGACTGCCGCAGCCCATCGCCCTCTATCGTCACGGTGCGCAGCTATCCGCCGAGGGGATCGCGAGCGTGGGGATTATGGATCAGCACTGCATGCTGCACCTTGCACCGGGCAGCGACGTGCAGGTCGGCGATATTCTGGTGTTTGGTACCTCGCACCCGTGCCTGACGTTTGATAAATGGAAAACGCTGCTGCTGGCGGATGACCAATACAACGTGCTGGAAGAACTGGATACGCTGTTCTAAATGGTGCCTTTCCCGGAGGCGGCGCGCTGCGCCTGTCCGGGCTACCAGCCCATAAGCGGCTGTGAACCGTAGCCCGGACAGGTGCGCCAGCACCGCCTCCGGGGATTTTCACAGCTCCGGGCTACCAGCCCGTAAGCGGCTGTGAACCGTAGCCCGGACAGGTGCGCCAGCACCGCCTCCGGGGATTTTCACAGCTCCGGGCTACCAGCCCGTAAGCGGCTGTGGATCGTAGCCCGGACAGGTGCGCCAGCACCGCCTCCGGGGATTTTCACGTTTTCACGGCTCCGGGCCATCTTACGACTCCTCTTCCTCTCCTCTTACCCCGTTACCCAGCGCAATAAACTCCTCCAGCAGCGCGGTCAGTTGCTGCATTTTCTCTGCGGTGAACTCGGCTTCAATCAGGCGATAAGCCTCTTCTACCTGGGTCTGCGCGCTGTCATATAGCTTCAAACCCGCTGGCGTCAGCGAAACGTACAGCTTGCGCTGGTCGTTGACCGGCTTTAGGCGCAACACCAAACCGTCTCGCTCCATGCGGGTGAGAATACCGGTCAGGCTCGGGCGTAAAATACAGGCGCGAAAAGCCAGGTCGTGGAAATCCATCGACGGATTTTCGCCAAGAATGCGCACGATACGCCACTGCTGCTCGGTAAGATTATGGCGTTTAACGATCGGCCTGAAATGGGCCATCGCCGCTTCCCGCGCCTGCAATAGCGCGATGGTTAACGAATCATGCATCACATACCTCTAAATAAAACTACCATTCTGTTAATAAGTTAATAATTAGCGTTAATTGCCTCATAACGCAACCGGTTTCTGCCTCTGAAAAGTACCAGATGGTACAGGGTAAAATCATTATCAATTGATTTATAAAGAATAAAAAATTATAAGTGTAAATTTATTGTTAATCACATCACAAAATATTCACTTCTGTTTGCCAAACGTTTCTGCAAAGCATAAAAGATGATCATTAACATATTAATGAAATATCTTCGATTCCGAAATCAGCAGCAAAGGAGTGGTGAATGAAAGGTACCATCTTCGCCGTAGCGCTTAACCATCGCAGCCAGCTTGATGCCTGGCGCGAAGCGTTCCAACAGGCCCCCTACAAAACGCCGCCGAAAACCGCGGTCTGGTTTATCAAACCGCGCAATACCGTGATCGGCAACGGCGAGAACATACCTCACCCGCAGGGCGAAACCGTACAGAGCGGCGCGACCGTGGCGCTGATCGTCGGCAGAACCGCGCGCAAAGTGGCCGCAGAAGAAGCCGCCGCTTATATTGCTGGGTACGCGCTGGCTAACGACGTCAGCCTGCCGGAAGAGAGCTTCTATCGTCCGGCAATCAAGGCCAAATGCCGCGACGGCTTTTGTCCGATTGGCGAACTCGCGCCGGTCAACAACGTCGATAATCTAAATATCATCACCGAAATCAACGGTCGCGAAGCGGACAGCTGGAACACTGCTGACCTCCAGCGCTCCGCCGCCGAGCTGCTGAGCGCCCTGAGCGAATTCGCCACGCTCAACCCCGGCGACGCCATTCTGATCGGCACCCCGCATAACCGCGTCACGCTGCAACCCGGCGATCGCGTGCGCATTCTCGCCGAGGATTTCCCGGCGCTGGAAAACCCGGTGGTCGCAGAAGGAGAGCTGGCATGAAACAAGCACGCATTGAATGGCAGGGACAGCAGCACGATGTTCAGGTTGATGAACGCGACCAGGTTCGCCTGGCTGACGGCAGGCTGCTAAACGAGGGCGAATTCCGCTGGTTGCCGCCCGCCGACGGCACGCTGTTCGCGCTGGGCCTGAACTACGCCGATCACGCCAGCGAGCTGGAGTTTAAGCCTCCCACCGAACCGCTGGTGTTTATCAAAGCGCCGAACACCTTTATCGGCCACCAGCAGGAATCGGTACGCCCGGATAACGTCGAGTACATGCACTACGAAGCCGAACTGGTGGTGGTGATCGGCAAAACCGCGCGTAAAGTCGCCGAAGCCGACTCCATGGAGTACGTCGCCGGGTATACCGTCTGCAACGACTACGCCATCCGCGACTATCTGGAAAACTACTATCGCCCCAATCTGCGGGTGAAAAGCCGCGACACCCTGACGCCGATCGGCCCATGGATCGTCGCGAAAGAGTCGATCCCGGATCCACATAACCTGGCGCTGTGCACCTGGGTCAACGGCGAGCTGCGCCAGCAGGGCACCACCGCCGATCTGATCTTCAGCATTCCGTTCCTGATCGCTTATCTCAGCGAGTTTATGACCCTGCAACCGGGCGACATGATCGCCACCGGTACGCCTAAAGGGCTGTCGGACGTGGTGCCGGGCGATGAAGTGATCGTCGAAGTGGAAGGCGTCGGCCGCCTGGTCAACCGTATCATCAGCCAGCAAGCGTATGAGGAGAAGCTGTCATGAAAAAGATAAACCACTGGATCAACGGCAAAAACGTCGCTGGCGCCGAGTATTTTCATACCACCAACCCGGCAACCGGTGAAGTGCTGGCGGAAGTCGCCTCCGGCGGTGCCGATGAAGTAAATCAGGCGGTGGCGGCAGCGAAAGAGGCGTTCCCGAAATGGGCCAATCTGCCGATGAAAGAGCGCGCACGTCTGATGCGTCGCCTGGGCGATCTGATCGATCAGAACGTGCCGGAGATCGCCGCCATGGAGACCGCCGACACCGGCCTGCCGATCCACCAGACCAAAAATGTGCTGATCCCACGAGCGTCGCATAACTTCGAATTTTTCGCCGAAGTGTGCCAACAGATGAACGGCAAGACCTACCCTGTTGACGACAAGATGCTCAACTACACCCTCGTACAGCCGGTCGGCGTCTGCGCGCTGGTGTCGCCGTGGAACGTGCCGTTTATGACCGCCACCTGGAAGGTCGCGCCGTGCCTGGCGCTGGGCAATACTGCGGTGCTGAAAATGTCCGAGCTGTCGCCGCTGACCGCCGATCGCTTGGGCGAACTGGCGCTGGAAGCGGGCATTCCGGCGGGCGTACTGAACGTGGTTCAGGGCTACGGCGCGACGGCGGGCGATGCGCTGGTACGCCATCACGACATCCGCGCGGTGTCGTTTACCGGCGGTACCGCCACCGGGCGCAATATCATGAAAAACGCCGGGCTGAAAAAGTACTCCATGGAGCTGGGCGGCAAATCACCGGTGCTGATTTTTGAAGATGCCGATATCGAGCGCGCACTCGACGCCGCGCTGTTCACCATCTTCTCGATCAACGGCGAACGCTGCACCGCCGGCTCGCGCATCTTTATTCAGCAGAGCATCTATCCCGAATTCGTCAAACGTTTTGCCGAACGCGCGAACCGCCTGCGCGTCGGCGATCCTGCCGATCCGAACACTCAGGTGGGAGCCCTGATCAGCCAGCAGCACTGGGAGAAGGTTTCCGGCTATATCCGCCTCGGTATTGAAGAGGGGGCAACCCTGTTGGCAGGCGGCCCGGATAAACCGACCGATCTGCCTGCGCATCTGAAAAGCGGTAACTTCCTGCGCCCGACGGTGCTGGCGGACGTCGACAACCGCATGCGCGTCGCCCAGGAAGAGATTTTTGGCCCGGTAGCCTGTCTGCTGCCGTTTAAAGACGAGGCGGAAGGTCTGCGCCTGGCCAACGATGTGGAATACGGCCTCGCCTCTTATATCTGGACCCAGGACGTCAGCAAAGTGCTGCGTCTGGCGCGCGGCATCGAAGCCGGAATGGTGTTCGTCAACACCCAGAACGTCCGCGACCTGCGTCAGCCGTTCGGCGGCGTGAAGGCCTCCGGCACCGGCCGCGAAGGCGGCGAATACAGCTTTGAAGTATTCGCTGAAATGAAAAACGTCTGCATCTCGATGGGCGACCATCCGATCCCAAAATGGGGAGTCTGATATGGGAAAGTTAGCATTAGCAGCAAAAATCACTCACGTGCCGTCGATGTACCTTTCTGAACTGCCGGGGAAAAACCACGGCTGCCGTCAGAGCGCTATCGATGGGCATAAGGAAATCGGCAAGCGGTGCCGCGAACTGGGCGTTGATACGATTATCGTTTTCGATACTCACTGGCTGGTGAATAGCGCCTACCACATTAACTGCGCCGACCATTTTCAGGGCGTCTATACCAGCAACGAGCTGCCGCATTTTATCCGCGACATGACCTACGACTACGACGGTAATCCGGAGCTGGGGCACCTTATCGCCGATGAGGCCGTTAAGCTCGGTGTACGCGCCAAAGCGCACAACATCCCGAGCCTGAAGCTGGAGTACGGCACGCTGGTACCGATGCGCTACATGAACGCCGATAAGCATTTCAAAGTGGTCTCTATCTCGGCGTTCTGCACCGTTCACGATTTTGCCGACAGCCGCAAGCTGGGCGAAGCCATTCTTAAAGCTATCGAGAAATATGACGGCACCGTGGCGGTTTTGGCCAGCGGCTCCCTGTCGCATCGCTTTATCGACGATCAGCGTGCGGAAGAAGGTATGAACAGCTACACCCGCGAGTTCGACCATCAGATGGACGAGCGCGTCGTGAAGCTGTGGCGTGAAGGTAAGTTCAAAGAGTTCTGCACCATGCTACCGGAGTACGCCGACTACTGCTACGGCGAGGGCAACATGCACGACACGGTGATGCTGCTTGGCCTGCTGGGCTGGGATAAGTATGACGGCAAGGTGGAGTTTATTACCGAACTGTTCGCCAGCTCCGGTACCGGCCAGGTCAACGCCGTGTTCCCGCTGCCGGAACATGCCTAAGGAGAACGCAGAATGCCGCATTTTATCGCCGAATGTACCGATAACATCCGCGAACAGGCCGATTTACCGGGTCTGTTCAGCAAAGTGAACGAAGCGCTGGCGGCGACCGGCATCTTTCCCATCGGCGGCATTCGCAGTCGCGCCATCTGGCTGGATACCTGGCAGATGGCCGACGGTCAGCACGATTACGCCTTCGTGCATATGACGCTGAAGATTGGCTCCGGGCGCAGCCAGGAGAGCCGTCAGGACGTGGGCGATATGCTGTTCGCGCTGATTAAAGCTCATTTCGCCGCACTGATGGAGAGCCGCTATCTGGCGCTGTCGTTTGAAATCACCGAGCTGCATCCGACGTTGAATTACAAACAGAACAACGTGCACGCGCTGTTTAAATAATGCGCGCTCGGTCAGTCCCCTCACCCCTTTGGGGGAGAGGGTTAGGGTGAGGGGGGCTCTCTGCGGCCTGATGCCCTCACCCCGGCCCTCTCCCACGGGGAGAGGGGGAAAACCACCCCGGCTTCCGGCACATAACACAAAGCGACACGAACCGTAGGCCGGGTAAGACGCACTCGCGTCGCCACCCGGCGCAGCAGCACCGAACGACGTAACAGGAAGCAACTATGCTCGATAAACAGACCCATACTCTGATCGCCCAGCGGCTGAACCAGGCGGAAAAACAGCGCGAACAGATCCGCGCTATTTCGCTGGATTACCCAACGATCACCATCGAAGACGCCTACGCCGTACAGCGCGAATGGGTCAACCTGAAAATCGCCGAAGGCCGCGTGCTTAAGGGTCACAAAATTGGCCTGACCTCAAAAGCAATGCAGGCCAGCTCGCAAATTAGCGAACCCGACTACGGCGCGCTGCTCGACGATATGTTTTTCCACGACGGCGGCGATATTCCTACCGACCGCTTTATCGTCCCGCGCATCGAAGTGGAGCTGGCCTTCGTGCTGGCCAAACCGCTGCGCGGCCCCAACTGCACGCTGTTTGACGTCTACAATGCGACCGACTACGTGATCCCGGCGCTGGAGCTGATCGACGCCCGCTGCCACAACATCGACCCGGAGACCCAACGCCCGCGCAAGGTTTTTGACACCATCTCCGATAACGCCGCCAACGCCGGGGTGATCCTCGGCGGTCGGCCCATTAAACCCGACGAGCTGGATCTGCGCTGGATCTCCGCCCTGCTCTATCGCAACGGCGTGATTGAAGAGACCGGCGTCGCCGCAGGGGTGCTCAATCATCCGGCCAACGGCGTGGCCTGGTTGGCAAACAAGCTCGCACCATACGACGTCCAGCTGGAAGCCGGACAGATTATTCTCGGCGGCTCCTTTACTCGCCCGGTTCCGGCGCGCAAGGGCGACACCTTCCACGTCGACTACGGCAACATGGGCTCGATTAGCTGCCGCTTTGTTTAAGGGGAACATGATGAATAACGCCTTTAAAGACGCCTTAAAAGCCGGTCGCCCGCAGATTGGTCTGTGGCTGGGACTCACCAGTAGCTACAGCGCCGAGCTGCTGGCCGGTGCCGGGTTCGACTGGCTGCTGATCGATGGCGAACATGCGCCGAATAATGTGCAAACGGTACTGACCCAGCTCCAGGCAATCGCCCCCTATCCCAGCCAGCCGGTGGTGCGTCCGTCGTGGAACGACCCGGTGCAGATTAAACAGCTGTTGGACGTTGGCGCACAAACCCTGCTGGTGCCGATGGTGCAGAACGCCGACGAAGCGCGGCTGGCGGCGAAGGCTACTCGCTATCCGCCCGCAGGCATTCGCGGCGTCGGCAGCGCCCTCGCCCGCGCCTCGCGCTGGAACCGCATCCCCGATTACCTCCATCAGGCCAACGACGCGATGTGCGTGCTGGTGCAAATCGAAACTCGCGAAGCCTTGAAAAACCTGGCGCAAATTCTCGACGTTGAAGGCGTGGACGGCGTGTTTATCGGCCCGGCGGATCTTAGCGCCGACATGGGCTTTGGCGGCAATCCGCAGCATCCGGAAGTGCAGGCCGCCATCGAACAGGCTATCGCGCAGATTCGCGCAGCGGGCAAAGCGCCGGGGATCCTGATGGCTAACGAACAATTGGCGAAGCGTTATCTGGAACTTGGCGCGCTGTTTGTCGCCGTCGGCGTCGATACCACCCTGCTGGCTCGTGGCGCCGAAGCGCTGGCGGCACGATTTGGCGCGGAAAAAACGACCAACGGTTCGTCAGGCGTCTACTAACGCCGGGTGGCGCTACGCTCCTACAACAACATCGAACCGTAGGCCCGGTAAGCGCAGCGCCGCCGGGCAAACAGCAGTACCCTACAAAATTCCCATTAGAGGAAAAGACAATGAGCGACACATCATCAGCACTCCCGGAAGCGCAAGATCCTGCCAATCAGCATAAACAGCTAACGGCGCAGCAGCAGTCGGTTATCAACAAGCTGTTCCGCCGCCTGATCGTATTTTTGTTCGTGCTGTTTATCTTCTCGTTTTTAGACAGGATCAATATCGGCTTTGCTGGGCTGACCATGGGGCAGGATCTGGGCCTCAACGCCACCATGTTCGGCCTTGCCACCACCCTGTTTTACGCCACCTACGTGATTTTCGGCATCCCCAGCAACGTGATGCTCAGCATCGTCGGCGCTCGCCGCTGGATTGCCACCATCATGGTGCTGTGGGGCATCGCCTCTACCGCCACCATGTTCGCTACCGGGCCGAACAGCCTCTACATCCTGCGGATGCTGGTGGGGATTACCGAGGCTGGTTTCCTGCCCGGCATCCTGCTGTATCTAACCTTCTGGTTCCCGGCCTTTTTCCGCGCCCGCGCCAACGCGCTGTTTATGATAGCAATGCCGGTAACCACCGCGCTGGGCTCTATCGTCTCCGGCTATATTCTGTCGATGGACGGCCTGCTCAATCTGCACGGCTGGCAGTGGCTGTTCCTGCTGGAAGGCTTCCCGTCGGTGCTGCTCGGTATTATGGTCTGGTTCTGGCTCGATGATTCGCCGTCGAAGGCCAAATGGCTGACAGCGGAGGACAAAAAATGCCTGCAGGAGATGATGGATAACGATCGGCTCACGCTAGTACAGCCGGAAGGGGCGATCAGCCATCACGCCATGCAGAAACGCAGCCTGTGGCGCGAAGTGTTTACGCCGATCGTGCTGATGTACACCCTGGCCTACTTCTGCCTGACCAACACCCTCAGCGCGATCAGCATCTGGACGCCGCAGATCCTCAAAAGCTTTAACGAAGGCAGTAGCAATATCACCATCGGCCTGCTGGCGGCGATCCCACAGATTTGTACCATTCTGGGGATGATCTACTGGAGCCGCCACTCAGATAGACACCAGGAACGAAAACATCACACCGCCCTGCCGTTCCTGTTCGCCGCTGCGGGCTGGCTGTTGGCGTCGGCCACCGATCACAGTCTGATCCAGCTGTTGGGGATCGTGATGGCCTCCACCGGATCGTTTAGCGCAATGGCCATTTTCTGGACTACCCCAGATCAGTCGATCAGCCTGCGCGCCAGAGCGATCGGTATCGCGGTGATCAACGCCACCGGCAATATCGGATCGGCCATCAGTCCGCTAATGATCGGCTGGCTGAAAGATGTTACCGGCAGCTTTAGCAGCGGTCTGTGGTTCGTCGCCGCCCTGCTGGTGATTGGCGCGGTGATTATCTGGGCTATTCCGATGAAAGGATCGCGTCCTCGCGCGACGCCGTAAGGAGCCGCTATGTGCCAGAGTCCTGTCACCAATATCGATATCAACAAAGAGTACGATGAGAGTCTTGGGACGGAAGATGTGCATTATCAGTCGTTTGCGCGCATGGCGGAGTTCTTCGGTCGTGATATGCAGGCGCACCGTCACGACCAGTATTTTCAGATGCACTTTCTTGATACCGGGCAGATTGAGCTGCAGCTCGACGAGAGTCGCTACTCGGTGCAGGCGCCGCTGTTTGTCCTGACGCCGCCCTCGGTGCCGCACGCGTTTATCACCGAGTCCGATAGCGACGGCCACGTGCTGACGATACGGGAGGATCTGGTCTGGCCGCTGCTGGAGGTGCTCTACCCTGGCACGCGGGAAGCCTTCGGCCTGCCGGGCATCTGCCTGTCGCTGGCCGACAAGCCCGAAGAGCTGGCGGCGCTGGCGCACTACTGGCGGCTGATTGAACGCGAATCGACCGCGCAGTTGCCGGGGCGCGAACACACCCTGATGCTGCTGGCGCAGGCGGTGTTCACTCTGCTGCTGCGCAACGCAAAGCTTGACGATCATGCCGCCAACGGGATGCGCGGCGAGCTAAAGCTGTTCCAGCGTTTTAACCAGCTGATCGATAGCCACTACCACCAGCACTGGACGGTGCCGGATTACGCCAGCGAGCTGCATCTGACCGAATCCAGGCTGACCGATATCTGTCGCCGCTTCGCCAACCGCCCGCCAAAGCGGCTGATTTTCGACCGGCAGCTGCGTGAAGCCAAGCGGCTGCTGCTGTTCTCTGATAGCGCAGTTAACGAGATAGCCTGGCAGCTGGGCTTTAAAGACCCGGCCTATTTCGCCCGCTTTTTTAATCGTTTAGTGGGCTGCTCGCCGAGCGCGTTCAGAACGCAAAAAGTGCCGGTGTCATGATCCCCCTCACCCCGACCCTCTCCCCAAAGGGGCGAGGGAGAAAACCAGATTGGCGCTGTATTAAATACTGCACCGATCGGTCCCCTCTCCCCAAAGGGGCGAGGGAGAAAACCAGATCGGCGCTGTATTAAATGCTGCACCGATCGGTCCCCTCTCCCTATGGGAGAGGCCCAGGGTGAGGGGCAATCGCACGCCATAACAAACCAAACGGTACCCCGATCACATAACTCAACCCCGCCCGAAAAGTACCCACCGTTGACCTAAAAGTCTCTTCACGAAAGCCGCGTTAACCGCTTCAATTGAACAACAAAAACAAAACATAAATTTAACATTACTTACCGATTAATACTGAAGAGGTCATCCCTATGAAACCTGAAAATTTCCGTGCAGACGCTAAACGCCCGTTAACCGGTGAAGAGTACCTGAAGAGCTTACAGGACGGCCGCGAGATTTATATCTACGGAGAGCGCGTTAAAGATGTGACTACTCATCCGGCTTTTCGTAACGCCGCCGCCTCCATAGCTCAAATGTACGACGCACTGCACAAGCCCGAACTACAGGACACTCTGTGCTGGGGCACTGACACCGGCAGCGGCGGCTACACTCATAAATTCTTCCGCGTGGCGAAAAGCGCCGACGACCTGCGCCAGCAGCGCGACGCCATCGCCGAATGGTCGCGCCTGAGCTATGGCTGGATGGGCCGTACCCCGGACTACAAAGCCGCCTTCGGCTGCGCATTAGGCGCGAATCCGGCGTTTTACGGCCAGTTCGAACAAAACGCCCGCAACTGGTACACCCGCATTCAGGAAACCGGCCTGTACTTTAACCACGCCATTGTTAACCCGCCGATCGATCGTCATAAGCCAGCAGACGAAGTGAAAGACGTCTATATCAAGCTGGAGAAAGAGACCGATGCCGGGATCATCGTCAGCGGCGCG
Organism: Klebsiella sp. RHBSTW-00215; assembly: GCF_014103785.1. Taxonomy (NCBI): domain Bacteria; kingdom Pseudomonadati; phylum Pseudomonadota; class Gammaproteobacteria; order Enterobacterales; family Enterobacteriaceae; genus Klebsiella; species Klebsiella sp. RHBSTW-00215. The sequence continues at coordinate 2,342,490 of NZ_JABXQS010000001.1, read as the reverse complement.
AAAGTCGTCGCCACCAACTCGGCGCTAACCCACTACAACATGATTGGCTTCGGCTCGGCGCAGGTGATGGGTGAAAACCCGGATTTCGCACTGATGTTCGTCGCGCCGATGGACGCCGAAGGGGTCAAACTTATCTCCCGCGCCTCCTATGAGCTGGTGGCCGGAGCCACCGGATCGCCATACGATTATCCGCTCTCCAGCCGCTTCGACGAGAACGATGCGATCCTGGTGCTGGATAACGTGCTGATCCCATGGGAAAACGTGCTGATTTATCGCGATTTCGATCGCTGCCGTCGCTGGACCATGGAAGGCGGTTTCGCCCGCATGTATCCGCTCCAGGCCTGCGTACGTCTGGCGGTAAAACTCGACTTTATCACCGCCCTGCTGAAGCGCTCGCTGGAGTGCACCGGCACCCTGGAGTTCCGTGGCGTGCAGGCCGAGCTTGGCGAAGTCGTGGCCTGGCGCAATATGTTCTGGGCGCTGAGCGATTCGATGTGCGCCGAAGCTACGCCGTGGGTCAACGGCGCGTATCTGCCGGATCACGCCGCGCTGCAAACCTATCGCGTGATGGCGCCGATGGCCTACGCCAAAATCAAAAACATTATCGAACGCAGCGTCACCAGCGGCCTGATCTATCTGCCGTCCAGCGCCCGCGATCTCAACAACCCGCAGATCAACGAATACCTGGCGAAATATGTGCGCGGATCGAACGGCATGGATCACGTCGAGCGCATCAAGATCCTCAAGCTGATGTGGGACGCCATTGGCAGCGAATTTGGCGGCCGTCATGAGCTGTATGAGATCAACTACTCCGGCAGCCAGGATGAAATTCGCCTGCAGTGCCTGCGCCAGGCGCAAAGCTCCGGCAACATGGACAAAATGATGGCGATGGTCGACCGCTGCCTGTCTGAGTACGACCAGCACGGCTGGACGGTGCCGCATCTGCACAACAATACCGATATCAACATGCTGGATAAGCTGCTGAAGTAATTCGCAGCAGGAGGTCACAATGCAATTAGATGAACAACGTCTGCGTTTTCGCGATGCCATGGCCAGCCTGTCGGCCGCCGTTAACGTCATCACTACCGAAGGCGAGGAAGGCCGCTGCGGGATCACCGCCACGGCGGTCTGTTCGGTGACCGATACGCCGCCGTCGGTGATGGTCTGTATCAACGCCAATAGCGCGATGAACCCGGTGTTCCAGGGCAACGGCAAGCTGTGCATCAACGTACTCAACCACGAGCAAGAGGAAATGGCTCGCCACTTCGCCGGAATGACCGGAATGTCGATGGATGACCGCTTCGGCCTCTCCTGCTGGCAGAAAGGCGCGCTGGGCCAGCCGGTGCTTAAGGGCGCGCTGGCCAGCCTCGAAGGCGAAATTAGCCAGGTGCAGACCATCGGCAGCCATCTGGTTTATCTGGTGGAAATCCGCAACATTACCCTCAGCCAGCAGGGCCACGGGCTGATTTACTTCAAGCGCCGTTTCCATCCAGTAATGATGGAGATGGAAGTGGTGGCGTAGTTTTTCCTCATACTCCCCTCTTTCACAGAGAGAGGGAGTATGAGGCTAATGACAAACCCTAAAATGAGCTCGGACGATCCCCTCGCCCCTTTGGGGAGAGGGTTAGGGTGAGGGGTAAATCTGCTGATCAATTAGTTTGCTATCACCCTCACCCCGGCCCTCTCCCTGGAAGGGAGAGGGAGAAAAACGAACCCTCATTCACTTTTAGGCACATTTGTCAGCAATCTGAGGGATGGCTAATCGCCATCCCTCTTTATCAATATTATCTTTGCGATCTCAATCACATATTCACACCCACTCGCACTCATCCCCAACCGCTTACCCCCGCAAGTGACCGCTTAACCCTGCATACAACCACTCACAGATTTACCCAACTTTACGCGCGCAAAGATCTGGCAAGATCGTCCCCAGCATAGCGAATCAATACCTCCTCAAACCCTAACTTAAACCCAAACGGCTTCGGCCCATTATTCATCTCAATAAGCCAGGTTTTACTATGGATACTAAAAAGTTATTCAAGCACATACCCTGGGTGATTCTTGGAATCATCGGGGCATTTTGCCTCTCGGTTGTCGCCCTGCGTCGCGGTGAGCACGTAAGTGCGCTGTGGATCGTAGTGGCGTCGGTTTCCGTCTACCTTGTCGCCTACCGTTATTACAGCCTGTACATCGCGCAAAAGGTAATGAAGCTCGACCCTACGCGCTCCACACCGGCGGTGATTAACAATGATGGTCTGAACTACGTCCCGACTAACCGTTACGTGCTGTTCGGCCACCACTTTGCCGCTATCGCCGGTGCCGGTCCGCTGGTGGGCCCGGTGCTCGCCGCGCAGATGGGCTACCTGCCGGGTACTCTGTGGCTGCTGGCGGGCGTAGTTCTGGCAGGGGCGGTGCAGGACTTTATGGTGCTGTTTATCTCCTCACGCCGTAACGGTGCTTCACTGGGTGAGATGATCAAGCAAGAGATGGGGCCGGTACCTGGCTCAATCGCGCTGTTCGGTTGCTTCCTGATTATGATCATCATCCTCGCGGTACTGGCGCTGATCGTAGTAAAAGCGCTGGCAGAAAGCCCGTGGGGCGTGTTCACCGTCTGCTCAACCGTACCGATCGCGCTGTTTATGGGGATCTACATGCGCTTCCTGCGTCCAGGGCGCGTGGGGGAAATATCGGTTATCGGTATCGTCCTGCTGGTGGCCTCCATTTACTTCGGCGGCGTGATTGCTCACGACCCGTACTGGGGCCCGGCGCTGACCTTTAAAGACACCACTATCACCTTTACCCTGATCGGCTACGCGTTTATCTCCGCGCTGCTGCCGGTGTGGCTGATTCTGGCACCACGTGACTACCTCGCCACCTTCCTGAAAATCGGTGTTATCGTCGGCCTGGCGCTGGGTATCGTTATCCTCAACCCGGACCTGAAAATGCCGGCAGTGACCCAGTACATTGATGGTACCGGTCCGCTGTGGAAAGGCGCGCTGTTCCCGTTCCTGTTTATCACCATCGCCTGTGGCGCGGTCTCTGGTTTCCACGCGCTGATCGCTTCCGGCACCACGCCGAAGCTGCTGGCTAACGAAACCGACGCCCGTTTTATCGGCTACGGCGCGATGCTGATGGAGTCCTTCGTGGCGGTGATGGCGCTGGTAGCGGCATCAATTATCGAACCTGGCCTCTACTTTGCGATGAACACCCCGCCAGCAGGCCTTGGCATCACCATGCCGAACCTGCACGAAATGGGCGGCGAGAACGCCGCACTGATTGCCGCACAGCTCCGCGACGTGACCGCTCACGCAGCGGCGACCGTTAGCTCCTGGGGCTTTGTGATTTCACCTGAGCAGATCCTGCAAACGGCGAAAGATATCGGCGAACCGTCGGTACTGAACCGCGCAGGCGGTGCGCCGACGCTGGCGGTCGGTATCGCTCACGTATTCCACAAAATCATGCCGATGGCGGATATGGGCTTCTGGTACCACTTCGGTATTCTGTTTGAAGCGCTGTTTATCCTCACCGCGCTGGATGCCGGTACCCGTGCAGGCCGCTTTATGCTGCAGGATCTGCTGGGCAACTTCGTACCGTTCCTCAAGAAAACCGACTCGCTGGTGGCGGGGATTATCGGCACTGCGGGCTGCGTCGGGCTGTGGGGCTACCTGCTGTATCAGGGCGTAGTTGACCCGCTGGGCGGCGTGAAGAGCCTGTGGCCGCTGTTCGGTATCTCTAACCAGATGCTGGCCGCCGTGGCGCTGGTCCTTGGCACCGTGGTACTGGTCAAAATGCAGCGCACCAAATATGTCTGGGTCACCGTGATCCCGGCCGCATGGCTGCTGCTGTGCACCACCTGGGCGCTGGGTCTGAAACTGTTCAGCACCAACCCGCAGATGGAAGGCTTCTTCTTTATGGCTCAGCAGTATAAAGAGAAAATTGCTTCCGGCGGTGAACTGACCGCGCAGCAGATTGCTAACATGAACCATATCGTGGTGAACAACTACACCAACGCGGGTCTGAGCATTCTGTTCCTGGTGGTGGTCTACAGCATCATCTTCTACGGCGTCAAAACCTGGCTCAACGTGCGCAACAATAAAGTGCGCACCGACAAAGAGACTCCGTACGTGCCGGTACCGGAAGGTGGCGTGAAGACCTCTTCACATCACTAAACCTGATGCCGGATAGCGCAACGCCTATCCGGCCTACAGAACGAGCATTAAAGTAGGCCGGATTAGGCGCAAGCCGCCATCCGGCTTTATTCGTTACATGGAACCTATATGTTTGGTAACTTAGGTCAGGCTAAAAAGTACCTCGGTCAGGCGGCAAAAATGCTGATTGGCATTCCGGACTATGACAACTACGTTGAGCATATGCAGACCAACCATCCGGATAAACCATACATGACCTACGAAGAATTCTTTCGCGAACGCCAACAGTCCCGCTACGGCGGTGATGGCAAAGGCGGCGTACGCTGCTGTTAATGGAGGCAACAATGGCACCGATTGCAGTTACCCTGCTGACCGGCTTTCTTGGCGCAGGCAAAACCACCTTGCTGCGCCATATTCTCAACGAAGAGCACGGTTTTAAAATCGCCGTTATCGAAAACGAATTTGGCGAAGTTGCCGTTGACGATCAGTTGATTGGCGATCGCGCAACGCAGATTAAAACCCTGACTAACGGCTGTATTTGCTGTACCCGCTCAAATGAACTGGAAGATACCCTGCTCGATCTGCTCGACAGTCGCGATCGCGGGGAAACCGATTTTGACCGTCTGGTGATTGAGTGCACCGGCATGGCCGACCCCGGCCCGATTATTCAGACCTTTTTCTCCCACGATGTGCTGTGCGAACGCTATCTGCTGGATGGGGTGATTGCGCTGGTTGACGCGGTGCATGCCGATCAGCAGATGAATCAGTTCACCATCGCCCAGTCGCAGGTGGGCTATGCCGATCGCATCCTGCTCACCAAAACTGACGTGGCAGGCGACAGCGACAAACTCCGCGAACGGCTGACGCGCATTAACGCCCGCGCGCCCATTTACACCGTGACTCACGGCAACATCGACCTGAATCTGCTGTTTAACACCAGCGGTTTTATGCTGGAAGAGAACGTGGTCAGCAGCAAACCGCGCTTCCACTTTATGGCCGACAAGCAAAACGATGTTTCGTCGATTGTGGTGGAACTGGATTACCCGGTGGATATCAGCGAAGTGTCGCGAGTGATGGAAAATCTGTTGCTCGACTTTGCCGAACAGCTGATGCGCTACAAAGGGATGCTGTGGATTGATGGCGAACCAAACCGCCTGCTGTTTCAGGGCGTCCAGCGGCTATATAGCGCCGACTGGGACCGTCCGTGGGGCGATGAGCCGCCGCACAGTACGCTGGTATTTATCGGTATCAATCTGCCGAAAAAGCAAATTCGTACGGCGTTTGCAGGATTGCGTAAGTAACCCTTTGATTGCTGAAAGAGTGCAGCTCTGTTGGCATCGCCTGGCGGCGCTTCGCTGGCGCGGGCCTACAAAAAAATCATAACCTGATGATATTGTGATTTTTTTAGGCCGGGCAAGGCGCTAGCCGCCGCCCGACAGAAATGTGAACACTATGGAAAACCTGCCTGATGGCAGGTCAGACTGATGACAAACCCTAAAAAGAGCACGGACGATCCCCTCGCCCCTTCGGGGAGAGGGTTAGGGTGAGGGGAAATCTGCTGATTAATCATCTCGTTATCACCCTCACCCCGGCCCTCTCCCTGAAAGGGAGAGGGAGAAAAGCGAACCCTCATTCACTTTTAAGCACGTTTGTCAGCAATCTCACCTGCCTGATGGCAGGTTTTGTATTCACACAGTTATTTATGCACCACCACCAGCTTCTGATTCACAAACTCTTTAATCCCCAGATCGGAAAGCTCACGGCCAAATCCGGAGCGTTTGACGCCGCCAAACGGCAGCTCCGGCGCGGTATCGGTTAACCAGTTGATATAGACCATCCCGGTTTCGATTCGCGACGCCATCCGTTTCGCCCGTTCGATATCCTGGCTGAATACTGCGCCACCCAGGCCATAGTGCGAATCGTTAGCCAGTTTCACCGCTTCATCGTCATCTTTCACCACGTAAATTTGCGCCACCGGGCCAAAAAACTCTTCAAAATATGCCGGATTATCGCGGGTGATGCCGGTCAGAATAGTCGGCTCGAAAAAGCTACCTTCCCGCTGCGCGGGTTTGCCGCCCAGGTGCAGTTTGGCGCCATTTTTCACCGCCTCATCCACCTGTTTGGTCAGGGTTTCCAGCGCGTCTTTTGAGGAGAGCGGACCCAGCGTCGTGCTCTCGTCTAGCGGATCGCCCATCTTCACCTGACGGAACGCATCGGCAAATTTACTGAGGAACTGGTCAGCAATTTTTTCATGAAGAATAAAGCGTTTTGCGGCAGTACAGACCTGTCCGGCGTTGTTGAGTCGGGCCTGAACACCAATCTTCACCGCTTTCTCCAGATTTGCGTCGTCGAGCACCACAAACACATCGTTACCGCCCAGTTCAAGCGTCGCTTTCTTGATGTGTTTAGCCGCCTGCGCTGCTACCACGCTCCCGGCTTTTTCCGAGCCGGTCAGCGCCGCGCCCTGTACCCTATCGTCGGCGATAATCTTCGCCACCTGATCCTGAGAAATAAACAGGTTGGTCCATGCCCCTTCTGGCGCACCGGCTTCACGCACCAGATGAGCAAAAGTTTCTGCACAGTGCGGAACGATGCTGGCATGCTTGGCGATAACCGGGTTCCCCGCAGCCAGATTTGGTGCCAGTACGCGCATTAGCTGGTAATAAGGGAAGTTCCACGGCTCTACGGCCATCAGCACGCCGACAGGATGGTGTTCGACCCACGCCTCGCCCAGCTCTGACTGATACTTCACCGGGGCCAGAAACTGTTTCGCGTTGTCGGCGTAGTAGCGGGCAATTTGCGCGCACAGCTTAACCTCGCCGCGGCTTTGCTCGATGAGCTTCCCCATCTCCTGGCTGGCGATTTTGGCCAGTTCGTCCACCCTGCGGTCAATCAGATCAGCCAGCTTACACAGCACCGGCAGCCGCTGATCAATATCCCCTTTCGCCCATTCGGAATGATAAAGCGCATCTGCTTTTTGCAGCGCCGCCTCCACGTCCGCATCGCTGTGAGCGGGATACTCTTTGATGAGTTGGTTGTTCGCAGGATTCACCGTCTGGTAAGCCATATCGTATGTCTCCTTGTTATCGCTATTAATACAGTCATAAATGCTGCACAGGATATTAAGGGTAGTCGAGATGGCCAGGGATGAGTGTAAACTCAGGTATATCCGGAATTTTCCAGGAAAAGAATAACGATAATCACCGGACAGACTTTCTACCGGGGAACTCAACAGAACAGCAATGGATTAGTGATTATTGACCGTGATATCCGCTTCCGGCAGACCGGTAATTCTCAGCACCGTGTCCAGCGCCATGCCATCAGCAAGCATGGTTCGGGCAATGCGTAACGCTTCGGTGCGCTGGCCTTCTTCAACGCCCTCAATACGCCCCTCCATGTGCCCTTCTTGTCGCCCCTCAAGGCGGCCTTCCCGCTTACCCTGACGACGTCCAACCTCACGTAATCTTTCGGCGATAGTCATTAATTTCTCCTTGTGCTGCGGCACCCGCTGGGCCACTTCGCGGATAAACCTACCCAAACGAAGCGCTTTGCTTGAGTGAATAAGATAATTAAACAGCGTTTTTAACTGCCTGTCATTAGCGTATCCGCTAAGCAAAATGGTCGTCAGATATTCAACAATACCCAGCAGATCGCGCTGGCGAATATGCTTTTGCATCAGCTCCAGCAACGCGATTCGTCGATGCTGCACAATTTCATCATCAGGTACAACCGTAATGTCCACCAGCGGAAATGGCGCAACATACAGCTGCTTCGCCAGCGCCGGGTCGGCAAACTTATCGAGCCAGGATAGCGAATAAGGATAGGGCGTCACCACGCCGTGATAAAAAAGAATCGGCACCACCAGCGGCAGCGTTTTATGCCCGTTATCCAGATGACGCTGCATGGCGGCGATAGCGTAGCGCATCAGCCTGAACGCCATGTGCGCATCGGGTGAGCTTTGATGCTCTATGACGACGTAGATATAGCCCTCGCCCGATGCGGTTTTCAGCCGCCAAAGAACGTCAGAGTAGTAAGCCCGCAGGCTCTCCTCAATAAAGCTGCTGGATTCCAGCGTTAACGAATCCAGGTCGCAAAGCTTTCTTAATGCGGGCGGCAAATGGATATCAAGAAAATCCCGCGCGGTATCGGCATGACGTAAAAACTGTTTGAAGACCGCATCATGCGGTGTCGACGTAGTACCCTTTTCCATGGTTATCCGCCTGCGTGAGAAATCCTGCCGCCACTCTACTGCGGTATTTTTCTCGCAACACGCCCTGATGTTGACCTTTACGAGCCGCAACGGAAGATATCTTCTCCCGGCTGCAAACGTGGCATTGTTTTCGAAGGCGGCTCGCATTTCGCCCTCTACTCGCAGGCATGTTATAAACAGATATTCCCCTTAGCCAAGGAGCCCTCCGTGAGCCATACGCGTGATATCCCGCAAACCTTCTGGCGTGACGAGCAGTTTCCCTGGCTTGAGCTGCGCAGCACCTGGCGCAGCCGTCAGGCCTATAAACGTCATCGCCATCCGCAGCTCTCGGTGGGAGCGATTATCGAAGGGGAAACACGCTGTATCTGCAACGGACGAGAGTCTCTTCTGCGCCCAGGCGAGCTGATCATTATCCCCGCGCAGGCGCCTCATAGCTGTAATCCGCTTAACGGCCTACCGCGCAGCTACCATATGCTTTACCTCGATTTAAGCTGGTGCTGGCAGCAGCTGGCAACCGCGCCTCAGCAGCGCCAACTGATGACATCACAGCCCGTAATACGCGATGCTGGCCTCTTTGCGCGGTATCTGCAGATTGTGGAACTGATGAGCCAGCAGAACACCGCAGCGCTCCCCGCAAGCGTTGCCAGGCTACTTCAGGCATTACCGCTGCGCCCGCAAGTACCGCAGGCGTTAAGCAGAACCAGCTCACAGCTATTCAGCCGCCTGGCAACCAATCTGCAAGAACCGCCGACGCTGGATAGCCTCGCCAACGAGTTCGCCTTGCGCAAAGAGACGCTGATCCGCGCCTTCAAGCACGATACCGGACTGACGCCCGCCAGTTTTATCAATATGGCGCGCATCGAGTTCGCCAAAACGCGCCTGCGCGCCGGGGATAATATTGCGGACGTTGGCTATCAGGCCGGATTTGCTGACCAGAGCCACTTTCATAAGACTTTTGTCAGCTACACCGCCGCCACGCCGCGTCAGTATGCGCAGGGCCGATCAATATCAGACAATAATTAGCCTCCGCGCTGGCGTAGGGTGATCTCAGGTTATTACTGAGGTTGCTATGGACATACTCGCTACGCTCTTCCCTCCCGCCTTCCCCGCGCTGGCGCTCTCTCATTTCGTCGCCCTGCTGAGCCCCGGCCCGGATTTTTTCCTGCTGGTAGGCTACGCCATCCGCTATCGCCTGCGCGGCAGCATCGGCCTGTGTATCGGGATCGCCGCCGGTAACGGGCTATATATTGTGCTGGCGATTATCGGCTGGGGGATCCTGCGCCACGCGCCGCTGCTGTTTACGATCATTGAATTGCTGGGCGCGGCATATTTACTGTGGATTGGCAGCCTGCTGCTAAGAAGTCGTCCGGCGACGCTGGATTTACACAGCGCCGCAGCATCTCGCCCGTCGCTGACAAAACAGCTTATGCTGGGGCTCGGTTCATCGTTGCTCAACCCGAAGAACGCCCTGTTTTATCTGGCGCTGATGACCTCGCTGCTGGGTCCGAACGTGACCCTGGTACAGCAGACCACCAGCGGAATCTGGATGACCAGCATGGTGCTGCTGTGGGATGTCTTACTGGTCTCGTTGATTGCACTCCCGTCGGTACAGCGTCGCCTTTCCGCCGTCGTCTGGCGAGTAGAGCGGGTCGCGGGCGGGATATTAATGGCGTTTGGCTGCTGGATCGTGTGGCAGTTTATTTTTAATTAGAATTTCGCCGCCATTGGATAATTATAAAGCCTCGCCGTTCTCTATTAGAAAACTAACGAGGCTTGAATCTATCACCATCTGAAATGGTTATTATTCTGGACTATTTGCTGTCATCATATCCATCGGTACAAATATCCATTGCTGAGCTTCCGAACCATTATACTCATACAGAATAATGGGATTGCCCGGTGCAGTACCTCGGTTATTACTATCAATAACAAAGTTCAGGTTTTGTTTACTTCTGATAAAGCGGCGAGTGCTGACTAGATCCCACCGCTGCGTCATTTTATTTGCCCGAACCTGTAGCTCGATGGCAGCACCGGAGCCCATTTGCTCCCTGCGAATGCCTAATAACAGCTCATCACTGGCGACCAGCGAGATCTCACCAGTTTTGTCATCAACCGACCACAAGATTTTATTTAGCGGTGAGGCAGCTGGTAATATAACGACCTGAGCCCCGCTTTGCTGGTCGCTAATACCTAACACCATCTCTTTCTTCGCTGCATATTTGAGTATACCAATCATGTTCAACTCCTTTTATAAAAAGATCAGTGACTGAAGAAAATAAACTTATTAACCATCTCCCTTGAAATAAACAATGCATCATTTATCTTCATATATAATGTGATTAGGATCACCGTTCCATAATTAACCCAAGAAAAATCTCATTATACATTCATGCAATAAATGAATTTAACATTAATTATTTATAAAAAGGATTTAATCTATGTATATTAAATTAACGCTCATATCTCCCCACTCAGCCGAAAAATTTATCATCCTCTGAATAGTGGCAGAACCAAAGGGGCATATTTTACGCATGCGCCGTCAGGTTATATGCTTAAGCTTATGGAAAAAATCGCTGAACTGAAACGCGCCAAACTGCTGGCGCTCTCGCTGCTGCTGATCGCAGTGGCCATTTTTATCACTACCCTCGTGCTGCCGCCGACGCCGTGGGTCGGTGCGCTAAAGGCTATTTCCGAAGCGGCGATGGTCGGCGCGCTGGCGGATTGGTTCGCGGTGGTGGCGCTATTTCGCCGCATTCCGCTGCCGTTCGTTTCGCGGCATACGGCAATTATCCCGCGCAATAAAGACCGGATTGCCGACAATCTCGGCTATTTCGTGCAGGAAAAATTTCTCGATACCCCGTCACTGGTGGCGTTGATTCGCCGTTACGAACCAGCGCTGATGCTGGGTAACTGGTTCAGCCAACCGGAAAACGCTCGCCGAGTGGGCCAGCATCTGCTGCAGGTGATGAGCGGTTTTCTCGAGCTGACCGACGATGCGCGCATTCAGCGCCTGCTGCGCCGGGCAGTGCACAAAGCCATCGATAAGGTCGATTTAACCCAAACCAGCGCCATGATGCTGGAGGGGCTGACCCGCGATAACCGTCACCAGAAGCTGCTGGACTCACTGATTAGCCAGCTGATCGCCCTGCTACAGCGCGACAGCTCGCGGGCGTTTATTGCTCGCGGCATTATCCGCTGGCTGGAGACCGAGCATCCGCTGAAGGCCAAAATTCTGCCTACCGAATGGCTGGGCGAGCACAGCGCGGAAATGGTGACCGATGCGGTCAACACGCTGCTTGATGAGGTCAGTCAGGATCGCACGCATCAGATTCGCCAGGCCTTCGATCGCGCGACGCTAAAATTGATCGACAACCTGAAGTCCGATCCGCAGATGACAGAAAAAGCGGAGAGCATTAAAGCGTATCTGAAGAACGATGAGACCTTTAACCGCTATCTTGGCGAAGTGTGGGCCGACCTGCGCGGCTGGATTAAAAATGACGTCAATAGCGAAGATTCACGCATCAAACAGCGTATTGCCGAAGCCGGGCAGTGGTTTGGCGAAACGCTGCTCCACGATGAGGCGCTGCGCGAGTCGCTGAACGAGCATCTTGAGCAAGCGGCCCATCGGGTGGCCCCTGAGTTTGCCACCTTCCTGACCCGCCATATCAGCGATACGGTCAAAAGTTGGGACTCACGCGATATGTCGCGGCAAATCGAGCTGAACATTGGTAAGGACCTGCAGTTTATCCGCATCAACGGGACGCTGGTGGGCGGCACGATTGGCCTGGTGCTGTGGTTGTTTTCACAAATCCCGTCGCTGCTGCATCTTCATATTTAATGTAATTGATTGTTTCAAATACATATTTATCATGAATACAAATTAACATCTGAAAAGGCATGGATATTTCTGTTGACCCTAAATTTATTGCAGTGTGAAGTGCTGGAATAGTGTGCGCCTGTTAAGCGTGCATCGCAAAACTCAACAAGGAGCTCCCTGATGTTGCAATGGATGACCCGCTTTTTTGCCCGCCATTCCACCACGCTGTTCTTCCCGGCAGCGCTGATCTTGTATGATTTCGCGGCTTACCTGACCACCGATCTTATCCAGCCGGGTATCATCCACGTGGTGCGCGATTTCGACGCAGATGTGGCGCTGGCTCCCGCGTCGATCAGCCTGTATATGGCCGGTGGCATGGCGTTACAGTGGCTGCTCGGGCCGCTCTCGGATCGGATCGGTCGTCGTCCGGTGCTGTTGACCGGCGCGCTGATCTTTACCCTTGCCTGCTTTGCGACCATGTTCACCACCTCGATGGAGCAGTTCCTCGCGGCGCGCTTTATTCAGGGTACCAGCATCTGTTTTATCGCTACGGTTGGCTACGTCACCGTACAGGAAGCATTCGGTCAGACCAAAGCCATTAAGCTGATGGCGATTATTACTTCGATCGTACTGATTGCGCCGATTATCGGCCCGCTCTCAGGTGCTGCGCTGATGCATTTCGTTCACTGGAAAGTGCTGTTCGGTATTATCGCGGCAATGGGGTTTATTGCCTGGCTGGGGCTACTACTGAATATGCCGGAAACCGTGCAGCGCGGCGACCTTCCCTTTAGCGCCAGCGGCGTGCTGCGTGATTTCCGCGATGTTTTTCGCAACCGAATTTTTCTGTTCGGCGCCGCCGCGCTCTCGCTAAGCTACATCCCGCTGATGAGTTGGGTAGCGGTCTCGCCGGTGATCCTGATTGACGATGGCGGATTGACCACCTCAGAGTTCGCCTGGACCCAGGTTCCGGTCTTCAGCGCGGTGATCGTCGCTAACTTGTCGGTGGCGCGCTGGGTGAAAGACCCGACCCGCCCGCGCTTTATCTGGCGCGCGGTGCCCATCCAGATGACCGGGCTGGCCGTGCTGATCCTCGGTAACCTGCTGTGGCCGCACGTCTGGCTGTGGTCGGTAATAGGGACCAGTTTATACGCCTTCGGCATCGGGCTTATCTTCCCGACGCTGTTCCGCTTTACGCTATTTTCCAACGATTTGCCAAAAGGGACCGTCTCGGCCTCGCTAAACATTGTGATCCTCAGCGTCAGCGCCCTCTCCATCGAAGCGGCGCGCTGGCTGTGGTTTAACGGCGGCAAGCTGCCTTTTCACCTGCTGGGCGTCGTGGCGGGGATCGCGGCCGCCTGCTGCCTGGCGGGATTATTAAATCGCCTTCGCCAGCATCAACCTTCGTCGCTGGCGTCAGAGAAATAAACTACCGCCCCACCACGCTGTGGGGCGTTATTTATCAAGCAATACGGGTAAATCCGGCTTCCAGATCGGCAATCAAATCCCCCACATCCTCCAGCCCGATATGCACCCTCACCAGCGTCCCGCTGAAGTCGACATCCCCCGCCGGGCGAATGCTGTTCAGTTCCTCCGGCTGGTTTGCCAAAATTAACGACTCAAACCCACCCCAGGAATAGGCCATATGAAACAGAGAGAAATTATCGAGGAAATTCGCCATCTGCTCGTCGGTCAGTCTGTTTTTCAGCACAAAGGAAAAAAGACCAGAGCTTCCGGTAAAATCACGCTGGAAATATTCATGGCCCGGGCATTCCGGTAACGCCGGATGGTTGACTCGCGCCACTTCCGGCCTTGCCGACAGCCAGCGAGCAATATGAATACTGCTCTCCTGATGCTGCTTAAGGCGAACGGCCAGCGTACGCAGCCCACGGCTGCCGTTGTAAGCGGTGTCGGCATCCAGCGTTTGCCCCATGAGATATGAATTCTCACGCAGACGATCCCAGCAGCGAGCGTTGGAAACCGCGGTGCCCAGCATCCCATCGGAATGACCAATGGTGTACTTTGTTCCAGCCTGTATGGAGATATCGACGTCATAATCCAGAGCCTTAAACAGCACGCCCGCCGCCCAGGTATTGTCAATCATAATGATGATTTCAGGGTTAACCGCGCGAATAGCTTTCACCATGCCAGGCACATCCTGCACTTCCATGGTGATGGAACTGGGCGATTCAAGAAACACCACCCGGGTTTCAGGGCGCAGAAGGTCCACAATACCCGCGCCAATCATCGGATCGTAATACGTGGTCTCAACATTGAATTTGCTCAGGATCTTATTGCAGAAATCCTGGGTCGGCTCATAGGCAGCCCCGGTCATCAGGATATGGTCGCCACTCTCGACGAACGCCAGAATCGCGTTAGTCACCGCCGCAGCGCCGCAAGGATAGAGCGCGCAGCCCACACCACCTTCTAAATCACTCATCGCCTTCTGAAACGCAAAGTGGGTATAAGTCCCACGACGACCGTAAAACAGTTCTCCATTAGCGCGATTCGCAGTGGCAAATTTTTTGTCCTTCACGGTATCAAATACCAGCGAAGAGGCGCGCTGAATGACCGGGTTTACCGCCCCCTGAGTGTAGCGTTTGTCACGTCCAGCGACGATCAGTTGCGTTTCGAGCTTGATAGAATCGTTCATAATATCTCCTGTTAACTGCTTAATCCGTATGAAAAACCTACACCGCCGCGACCGCCGAGTTCGCCTCAGCAATCACCTGCTTTTTCCCGGCAAACCTCTCCACTATCTGCGCCGCGTTTAAATCGTGGATCACGTTGATAAGCGTCGCCGGAGCGTCCGTTATCGCCCCCAGCACCACCAGCATTGGGATGGCTTCCATTGGTAGCCCCAGCGTAGTGACAATAAAGATTTCCCCAAGAAATGCGCCACCCGGTACGCCGCCGACGATGATGGCGGAAAGCACGGCGATCAGCATCGTCAGGAAGAACGTCTCAGCGGTGAATTCCATTCCCAATACCGAGTAAATAAAGACAATTTTCAACGCCGCAATCATCGCCACGCCGCCTTTATTCAGGTTGACCAGCAGCGGAATTGAGACGTCGACGATTTCCGGGTTGATCCCCATCGCTTTACCGGCTCGTAGCGTCACGGGTAAGGTTCCTAATGAGGAACAGGTTCCCAGCGCGGTAACTGATGGCTCGATAGCGTTCCGCCAGAAAGCCTTCACCGCTGGAATGCCGCCGCCAATGTACGAATAAAAAATCGAGCCAAAGATGTAATAGACCAGCGTGGCTGCCATAAACAGGCCGATAGCACGGGCAAAGGTCAACAACAGCGCGGAGTCCTGGCTTGCCATCGTCGCCGCGAAATAACAGCCAAGCCCCACTGGCGCGACCTTCATGATGATGGAAACAATCTTCATAATGACGGTGTTGATATCTTCCAACAGCGACGCGATGCGTTTACCCGCCTGCTCCGATTGCCCAATGGCAATACCGGCGATAATCGCCATCACGATCAGCGCAAGAATATTGGACTTAGAGAACAGCCCGATAAAATCGCTAGTGGTGATCATGCTGACAAAGTCCATCTTTCCGCTCCCTGCCTGTACAGACTGAGAGAGATCGATAGTGACGCCTTGCGCTGGGTTATACCAAAGCGCGAGCGCTACAATCCCGGCTGCTGGAATAAACGCCATCGCGATAGAAACAATAAAGATAATTGCCATAATGCGCCCCAGCCTTTTCAGGTCGGTCATACTGGCAATAGAGGACATCACGCTGATACCCACCAGCGGAACGATAATCATAAATAACAGGTTTAGAAATATCTGACCGACTGGCTGCAATTTGCTTGCTAATGCTGGAGCGTAAATACCTAAGGAAGGTGCGAATAAGCGGGGAAATTCTTCTCGGCTGACTCAGTCATTTCATTTCTTCATGTTTGAGCCGATTTTTTCTCCCGTAAATGCCTTGAATCAGCCTATTTAGACCGTTTCTTCGCCATTTAAGGCGTTATCCCCAGTTTTTAGTGAGATCTCTCCCACTGACGTATCATTTGGTCCGCCCGAAACAGGTTGGCCAGCGTGAATAACATCGCCAGTTGGTTATCGTTTTTCAGCAACCCCTTGTATCTGGCTTTCACGAAGCCGAACTGTCGCTTGATGATGCGAAATGGGTGCTCCACCTTGGCCCGGATGCTGGCTTTCATGTATTCGATGTTGATGGCCGTTTTGTTCTTGCGTGGATGCTGTTTCAAGGTTCTTACCTTGCCGGGGCGCTCGGCGATCAGCCAGTCCACATCCACCTCGGCCAGCTCCTCGCGCTGTGGCGCCCCTTGGTAGCCGGCATCGGCTGAGACAAATTGCTCCTCTCCATGCAGCAGATTACCCAGCTGATTGAGGTCATGCTCGTTGGCCGCGGTGGTGACTAGGCTGTGGGTCAGGCCACTCTTGGCATCGACACCAATGTGGGCCTTCATGCCAAAGTGCCACTGATTGCCTTTCTTGGTCTGATGCATCTCCGGATCGCGTTGCTGCTCTTTGTTCTTGGTCGAGCTGGGTGCCTCAATGATGGTGGCATCGACCAAGGTGCCTTGAGTCATCATGACGCCTGCTTCGGCCAGCCAGCGATTGATGGTCTTGAACAATTGGCGGGCCAGTTGATGCTGCTCCAGCAGGTGGCGGAAATTCATGATGGTGGTGCGGTCAGGCAAGGCGCTATCCAGGGATAACCGGGCAAACCGACGCATGGAGGCGATTTCGTACAGAGCATCTTCCATCGCGCCATCGCTCAGGTTGTACCAATGCTGCATGCAGTGAATGCGTAGCATGGTTTCCAGCGGATAAGGTCGCCGGCCATTACCAGCCTTGGGGTAAAACGGCTCGATGACTTCCACCATGTTTTGCCATGGCAGAATCTGCTCCATACGGGACAAGAAAATCTCTTTTCTGGTCTGACGGCGCTTACTGCTGAATTCACTGTCGGCGAAGGTAAGTTGATGACTCATGATGAACCCTGTTCCATGGCTCCAGATGACAAACATGATCTCATATCAGGGACTTGTTCGCACCTTCCCTAACAGCCCACCAGCAACCAGAGCGGATAAAAGAATAATAGAAGATTTGTAGGGTTCGAGTCGTGTCCACATAACCGGCACCTTTTAATTTAAATTATATTAAATGAGATTAAATTCACAATTTGATGATTTTTTGTCTTTCCTCCCTTCATTTTGTGATGCAACTCACTTAAGTTGTTATTTATTCACTTTAAACGCGTTTTATTTCCTATTAATCAATAATTACATGTTTAAATTGCCAATGTAACCGCCTATTCGTACCGTTTTTGCAAATCACTTGTGAATAAAAGGAAAAAATGAGCGCGCAAATATCCCTAAAAAATTTAGAATTTTTTATCAAAATCGTAGACTGTGGAGGATTATCTGAGGCCGCGGCACAGCTCAACGTGTCGCCTTCGGCAGTCAGTAAAAGCCTGGCGGCAATGGAAAACTCGCTAGGAACCACCTTAATTAAACGTACGACCCGCAGTATTACTCTGACCGATGCAGGGCAATATTTGTTTAACCGCGCTAATAAATTACTGCAGGAGTTCGATGAAACGCTCAATACCACTTCGAGCTATGACCAAAATCCGCAAGGGGAATTACGTGTCACATGTTCAATTGCATTTGGTTATTCCCACCTGGTCAACCTGGTTGATAAATACCGCACGAAATTTCCGGATGTGAATCTTTATATCGACCTGAATGATAATTTTATCAATCTGAATGAAACTGATTTCGATATCGCTCTGCGTATCTCGACCGCACCGCCGCAAAACTACGCCATGCGCAAGCTGGTACCGATCCGCTGGGCATACTGCGCTTCTCCGGGTTATCTCGCTAAAAAAGGGATTCCCCAACGCCGAATTGATTTGGCAGGCCACGATTGCCTGGTGTACCCCGGCCTCACGCCAGTGCTGAAAATAGCTGACGAGCAGGATCGCATGCATCAATTGAAACTTCATATGCCTATTCAAGCGAATAGCAGCCTGGTGCTGTTGAAGTCCGTGTTAGAGGATCAAGGCATCGCATACCTGCCAACTTATTTGATTGGCGGACATATTCAAAAAGAGGAAATCACGCCTCTGCTGCTTGATGGCACGATTACGTGTGAAACGCACGCCCTGTATGCCCTCTATTTCCCGAGCAAATACAGTAATCCGAAGGTGCGTTCATTTATCGATTTTCTGGTTGCGGAATTGGGAACGCTGCCCACATGGGATAACTGGATCCCCAGATGAACGTTTGCGCTCCCCGTCAGTCTTCGACCCTTACCTGATAAACACCAAACACGCCGGACTACCGGCGCTCCGGCTACTGCTGTTGGCCATCGCGTTGGGACGGTGCACTTTGGACAGGAAAAGCGTCTCGCGACCTCCTGGAGGCGCGCTACTCCACGGTCCAGGCTTCGCTAAAGCTCTCGTCGGCGAACAGCTCCGTCAGGCCGCTGATCTGTTTAAGGCGCAGCACCTCATCGGCATCCATACCGAGCTCTTCGCCAATGCGCCGATCGTCCCATCCCTGACGGTGCAAATCGCGGACGATATCCGACATCGCCGCGATCTGGTGCTTTCCTCTGGCGCGATTATGACGAATAGTGGCGGCAATACGCTCTTTCTGCCCCTCGCGTTCAGCATTAATCAGGGTTACCGGAAGATAACCATGCAGGCGTCGACTCAGCTCCGGACGCGTCTTACCAATCAGGTGGCGATGAAAACCATCCACGACCAGATGCCGCCGCTGCTGGCGGGCCACCACCACCGGTTGGGTGAAACCATCCAGTTCGATGGATCGCTCCAGAAGTTTCTTTTCTACCGTCGCCATCACGTTAGGATTATAGTCATTTGCCTCTACCGTTTTGGACTCGACCCACAGTACGCAGTCAACCGGTTCGCGGCAAAACGGGCTGTGCTGATGAATCAGGCTCTTCAGCTCGTTAATCGCTTTGATTTTCAGGTCAAGATCGTCAAACGACTCAAGATATTCGATCACTGTTTTAGCCACATCCGGTGACATCAGAGCGTCCTCCACTCTTTACGTTTATTGTTCATAAGCCGACAGTATCGTTCATAGTGCTTAGGCTGCGTCGGGCTGAATGACAGCATCCGGCACCAGAAATCGTTTTTCAGCAACGTCTTGCAAATCCGCCGCCATGAGGGAACATCGCGATAGCCGAGATCTTTTTCCTGCTCATCGGGGATATCGTCGGGGAAACCACGGGTCTGGTACCAGTGCAGATAGATGGCGATTTTATTGCGGTAATGTTCAGCGGTTTTTTCCGGCATGCTGTCGAGCAGGAAGAGCGCATACTCGCGCCAGCTAAAGTGCGCGGGCTTGCGGATTTTCGTCTTCAGAGCAAAGTAGTCGCCGCTGGCGTTGGCGTAAATCGCGCCGCTATGCGCGCCGCATACTCGTCGGCACATGCGCTCCCACGTCTCCGGCTCCAGAATGTGATACAGCCATAGACCGCGCCGCTGCTCAGGACCAAAAGGCTCGCAGACGCGCATGTTCTTTAGCGGTACCCCGGCGCGATGCATCAGGTCATAAAGCGGGTTGTAAGGCAGCCTCGACTTGTGGTTAAAAATCCAGATATCGCGAGTACGCCAGTCATAGAGCGGATAACAGGTATAGCTGAATCCCTCAGGCGAGGCGGTCGTCCAGGGCTTATCATCCTCAAAACGCAGTTTAGTTGGCGAGGTCAGCGCCATATAGCGATGCAGCGACTCATCGGTACGAATGCCGATTAGCGAAGCGAGGCTTCGGCCCGCTGCCAGCCAGTGCGAGAACGCTGGAACAAAAGCTTCAAAGGTCATTTCGGGCTGATAAAAAGGGAAAAAATCGGCATCGGTGATCGCGTCATCGGGCGGTTGCCTCACCCATTCAACGCCGGCCCGCCAGGCAACCCATTCCGGCTCATGCTGCGATACGCCGCTCACCGTCGTCATGGGCAGCGCCACCCAGTAGAACTGGCTCACCACGTCCTGATAGCGGTCTTTCATATTTTGCACGTGCTGGATAGTTAATAAATACTGCGCTTCCCAATCCACGAACAATACCGCAAACTTTTTCCCTTTTTGACGCGCAACGGCCGCTGCGAGATGAAATAATACCGTTGAGTCTTTACCGCCGGAAAAAGATAAACAAACCTGCTCGAAAGTATCAAATACCCAATCCAGGCGCATCAGAGCAGCGTCAAAAACATTCATATTCAGTTTTACGCGTTTCATCCTTCGCCCCTGATAAATGAATCGCTGTCAGAATATACTTATAGATAAATTCCGTAAGCCAGATGACCTTAAATCAGGTCCATAGATTATTCAAATAGATATCCACATGCTGAAAAAAAGCGAGCGCAACTAAATGTTATTCACATCGAAAAAAGATATTATCCCATTTAAATTCATAAAGTTACGATAACACCCCTTATTATCTTCATTTAACCCGCAAAGATGTGATCTCTATCACATTTACCCCTTGGGATATTGTCTCGATATCATCCCTTGCAGGGAGAAAAACATCACACCTTAGCGCAACTGCATCGCCAATATCGGATATAATCCCGACCCTGTTTAACGCTAGCGATATTTATAAAGGAATGCTATGAGCGATATCGATCTCAGCCCGGCACAACGCGATCTTCTGCGCGAGAAGCTATGTAAATACTGCGAAGAGAATTTTGAACTAGGGAAGGTGCGAATAAGCGGGGAAATTCTTCTCGGCTGACTCAGTCATTTCATTTCTTCATGTTTGAGCCGATTTTTTCTCCCGTAAATGCCTTGAATCAGCCTATTTAGACCGTTTCTTCGCCATTTAAGGCGTTATCCCCAGTTTTTAGTGAGATCTCTCCCACTGACGTATCATTTGGTCCGCCCGAAACAGGTTGGCCAGCGTGAATAACATCGCCAGTTGGTTATCGTTTTTCAGCAACCCCTTGTATCTGGCTTTCACGAAGCCGAACTGTCGCTTGATGATGCGAAATGGGTGCTCCACCTTGGCCCGGATGCTGGCTTTCATGTATTCGATGTTGATGGCCGTTTTGTTCTTGCGTGGATGCTGTTTCAAGGTTCTTACCTTGCCGGGGCGCTCGGCGATCAGCCAGTCCACATCCACCTCGGCCAGCTCCTCGCGCTGTGGCGCCCCTTGGTAGCCGGCATCGGCTGAGACAAATTGCTCCTCTCCATGCAGCAGATTACCCAGCTGATTGAGGTCATGCTCGTTGGCCGCGGTGGTGACTAGGCTGTGGGTCAGGCCACTCTTGGCATCGACACCAATGTGGGCCTTCATGCCAAAGTGCCACTGATTGCCTTTCTTGGTCTGATGCATCTCCGGATCGCGTTGCTGCTCTTTGTTCTTGGTCGAGCTGGGTGCCTCAATGATGGTGGCATCGACCAAGGTGCCTTGAGTCATCATGACGCCTGCTTCGGCCAGCCAGCGATTGATGGTCTTGAACAATTGGCGGGCCAGTTGATGCTGCTCCAGCAGGTGGCGGAAATTCATGATGGTGGTGCGGTCAGGCAAGGCGCTATCCAGGGATAACCGGGCAAACCGACGCATGGAGGCGATTTCGTACAGAGCATCTTCCATCGCGCCATCGCTCAGGTTGTACCAATGCTGCATGCAGTGAATGCGTAGCATGGTTTCCAGCGGATAAGGTCGCCGGCCATTACCAGCCTTGGGGTAAAACGGCTCGATGACTTCCACCATGTTTTGCCATGGCAGAATCTGCTCCATACGGGACAAGAAAATCTCTTTTCTGGTCTGACGGCGCTTACTGCTGAATTCACTGTCGGCGAAGGTAAGTTGATGACTCATGATGAACCCTGTTCCATGGCTCCAGATGACAAACATGATCTCATATCAGGGACTTGTTCGCACCTTCCCTAGAGCTGGAGCAGTTTGACGCCGATTTTTTCGTCGATTTTATCGCCAAAGAGCTAGGGCCGATGTTTTTTAACGCCGGGATTGATACGGCAATTAGCACCCACGTCGCCTGGAGCGATCGAATTCAGGAAGAGATGGATCTGAAAAAAGTCTATTAGCGCCAACCGTCCAATAGCTCGACATGAGTGGGAGATCAATAAAGACTCACTATTAATATGGTTATAATGCGGATTCTTTCATCATCTCCCGTGTACGGGGAAGGAAAACCATGTCGCTTATCACCGATCTACCCGCCATTTTTGACCAATTCTCCGAAGCTCGCCAGAAGGGCTTTCTCACGGTCATGGATCTTAAAGAACAGAACATTCCGCTGGTCGGCACCTACTGCACCTTTATGCCGCAGGAGATACCGATGGCCTTGGGCGCAGTGGTGGTTTCACTGTGCTCCACCTCTGACGAAACGATTGAAGAGGCGGAGAAAGACCTGCCGCGCAACCTCTGCCCGCTGATTAAAAGCAGCTACGGCTTTGGCAAAACCGACAAATGCCCCTACTTCTACTTTGCCGACCTCGTCGTCGGTGAAACCACCTGCGACGGCAAAAAGAAAATGTATGAGTACATGGCCGAATTCAAAGCCGTGCACGTCATGCAGTTGCCGAACAGCGCCAACGACGATGCCTCCCGCGCGCTGTGGAAAGCAGAAATCCTGCGCCTGCAGCAGGTGGTGGAAGACCGTTTCGGCACGCCGATTACCGAAGCCGCGCTGCGCGAAGCCATTATCCTCAAGAACCGCGAACGCCGGGCGCTGGCGAACTTCTACCGCGTCGGGCAGCTCAATCCGCCAGCGCTCAGCGGCAGCGATATTTTAAAAGTGGTCTACGGCGCAACTTTCCGCTTCGACAAAGAGGCTCTGATTGACGAACTCAACAGCATGGCCGAACGGGTTCGTCAGGAATGGCAAGAGGGCAAACGCCTGGAAGCGCGACCGCGCATTCTCATCACCGGCTGCCCGATTGGCGGTGCGGCGGAAAAAGTGGTGAAGGCGATTGAAGACAACGGCGGCTGGGTCGTCGGCTTTGAAAACTGCACCGGCGCCAAAGCCACCGAGCACTGCGTCGACGAAACCGGCGACGTCTACGATGCCCTGACTGACAAATACCTCGCCATCGGCTGCTCCTGCATCTCGCCGAACGACCAGCGCTTAACCCTGCTCAGCCAGATGGTGGAGGAGTACCAGGCCGACGGCGTGGTGGATGTCATTTTGCAGGCCTGCCACACCTATGCAGTGGAATCGCTGGCGATTAAACGCCATGTGCGTAACCAGCACAACATTCCCTATATCGCCATTGAGACCGACTATTCGACAGCGGATATCGGTCAGCTCAGCACCCGCGTCGCGGCCTTTATTGAAATGCTGTAGGGGGCAGGAGTGACGTTTACCGTAGGGATTGATTCCGGTTCTACCGCCACCAAAGGCATCCTGCTCCAGGATGGCGCTATTCAACGCCGTTTTCTCTGCCCGACGCCGTTTCGCCCCGCCGATGCCATCGTTGAAGCGTGGGAAACGCTCTGCGCCGGGCTGGATGAACGCCCGTTTTTAACCTTAACCGGCTACGGTCGTCAGCTAGTAGATTTTGCAGATAAACAGGTGACGGAGATCTCCTGCCACGGGCTGGGCGCGCGTCTGCTGGCACCAGAGACCCGCACGGTTATCGACATCGGCGGCCAGGACAGCAAGGTTATCCAGTTGGATGACGACGGCAATCTCACCGACTTTCTGATGAATGACAAATGCGCGGCGGGCACAGGACGCTTTCTGGAGGTTATCTCGCGCACGCTTGGCGCTAGCGTCGAACAGCTCGACAGCATCACTGAAGGCGTCGAGCCGCATGCGATCACCAGCATGTGCACGGTGTTTGCCGAATCCGAGGTGATCAGCCTGCGTTCAGCCGGGGTGCCGCCGGAAGCGATTCTCGCCGGAGTAATCAACGCC
This sequence comes from Klebsiella sp. RHBSTW-00215, assembly GCF_014103785.1. Taxonomy (NCBI): domain Bacteria; kingdom Pseudomonadati; phylum Pseudomonadota; class Gammaproteobacteria; order Enterobacterales; family Enterobacteriaceae; genus Klebsiella; species Klebsiella sp. RHBSTW-00215. The sequence goes on along the minus strand of NZ_JABXQS010000001.1, from coordinate 2,318,412 downwards.
ATGGCCCGGCGCAGCGCCAATTTTATTGGCCGCCTGTCGGCACAGGGCCCGCTGCTGTTTACCGGCGGCGTCAGCCACAGCGCAGCGTTCGCGCGAATGCTGGAAGGCCACGTCGGCATGGCGGTGCATACCCATCCCGACGCCCAGTTTGCCGGGGCAATCGGCGCGGCGCTGATCGGTTTACGTCAAAGGAGCCGCAGATGACGGAATATCTGTTTTTATTTCACTCGACGGTGGGCGTGGTGCGCACCCGCAAAGCCTTGCAGGCAGCGGGAATGACCTTCCGGGTGAAGGACATTCCGCGCCAGCTGCGCGGCGGCTGCGGGCTGTGCATTTACCTGAGCTGTGAAGAGGGAGAGGAGCAGCGGTGGGTTATTCCCGGCCAGACGGAAGCAATATTTCGCGTCGAGGACCAGGAATTCCAACCATTGCACTCGTTCCCTGCTCAGCACATTACTGATAGTTGATGGTGAACTCTACCGCCGTATCAGCCCTACCTGCCCGCAGCGTGCTTTCATTGTTGCGGGCATAGCGCGCTCTGAGCGGTATCGCGTAGCTGGCGGTGGTTTGCAGCAGCGTCAGGCCAGAGTCGGTCAGCGTATTGGCTTTAGAATTGGTTAACACATTCACGTTATCGCGATTTTGGATCTCCAGGCACATACCTTTTGCCATATCGGTATCATCGGTCAGCGCTGCACACTCGCCGCCCGCAGCCAGCGTTTGATAACCGCTCACCGGGTTAAGCAAAAAACCAATGCTATTGGCCATATCTGTCCCGGCAATCGTGTAGTCAGTGGCGCTTCGCCAGCGGATCACCGCCGTCGACGAGGAGTCTGACGCATTTCGATTGTAGCGCCCGTACATCGGCGGGCAGTTCAGGAGATTGATGTTGAAATCTACCCACTCGGTGGTTGTTGATTGCGCAATTGAGTGTTCCCCCATTGGCACCGTGACATCCGGCGTCTGGCAGGTACCGGCAACAACATTCACACTACCTGATATGTTCCAGCGGTAGCCATAGTCCTGGGTCACACCGGTGGCATTCGTGGCCTGAGCAGAACGAGTAATCGCTGGGTAGTTAAACGCCACAGACCAAACTCCCGGAGAGATATCCCCGACTTTCACCAGCAGAAGTTCAAAAGCCTGATCGGTGTAAACCGCGCCAAAGCGCCTCGACTCTGTGCTCGGAATATTCGTTTGAGTCGTGGAGGAATCCGGCAACCCATATAGCGATGTTGAGTTATTATTGTAGGTAGCAGCAACCACCACCCCAATACCGGAAACTCCCGAACTGTAAACATTGAGTCCTTGATACTGTCCAACAACTGCGGGGAGCGCCCCCTCAATATTCAATGCATGGACTAGCCTAATATTTTCCCCACCCGCCACGTTCGAAATACAGGCATCGACGCCGATAGTCTGCGTATCAGCATCAAAAATGTACTGCCTGAAAAGTACGGACCCCACGGGTAAATCACGTAATGCCGAAACCATCAGGGCTTTGCCTAAAACCGAGACATTTTGCTCGACATAGTCCGTACGACCAGAATAGTTTTTCGTACAGGTAATGGACGCGAATGAAACAAACGGCAGCAGTAATAACCCTGCCAGCCCCCATCCTAGCCAGCTTTTAGTTGGCATACTTAGTCCTCCCTGGAAATTAGCGGCACACAGCATTGATGTTTACAATCTCCGGCGACGATGCCGGAAGCGAGTAGTTGATGGCGCAGGAATCCTCTTTCTCCGTCCCCCAGCGCACGCGCAGCTGGCCTGAGGCATGAGAAAGCCGGGCAAAAATACGTTGCCCCTGACCAACCACGCCAACCACGTTTTGCTCCGCATCCAGCACATCGGCGCCAAACGGAATTGCTTGAGCGTTAGTCAGTCGAATCATCGCCGCCTGCCCTTGTACGGTATCAAAACGCAGCTTGACCACCGACCCGCTATAAGGCGCGATTTTCTGACTGGTGTTTTCCAGCTCAACGTTATCCGGAATACCTTTTGGATCGATCTCGACCAGGTTGTTCTGGTAAGCATTAAGATAAGGGACGATAGCGTAACCAAAACGATCGACGGTAATGCCTGAATAACCGCTCACTTTCGCTCCCTGCGCGCCTTTTGCTTCAACTAACGCCATGGTGTCGGCGGTATAAGGGGTCAGCGTGACGCCACCGCTATGCGCAACCGCGCCACCGCTGATACCAAGGGAATAATTACTGTAATGTTTACCCGTTCCCGCCTGCGCCTGGAGCATCGCCAGTGAGCTACGGAACGAAGTATTCAGCGAACCGCTCGTTGAGCCACCGTTATTGGTATTTGACGCCGACAAACCATAGCTCAGCAAGTTATCTTCCAGCGCCGTACCGCTCACCCCCAGTTGCTCACGCACAACACCGCCCGGATCGTGATTGAGATTCACTGACATTTGGCTGAACGGCGTCTTATCGCCAAGCGGAATACTTAGCGTCAGTTGGTAGTGATTTTCATAATCGCCATCGCCGTTGCGATTACGGCTAAGACTTAGGCCATAGCCCACTCGCCCCAGGCTGTTGTTATAACCAAACTGGTACTGGCGATCGGTTCCCTGGTTACTTTCCCAGTAATTCTGTTGCCAGACGTTAAGATAAAAATTTCCCCATCCTTCCGGCAAATTTTGGCTGGCGCTGATGCTGAGGCGGCTTTTGGGGCGATGGATATCCCATGTATCATCGCCATATTTCTGCGCATCACGGATCTGCATCGCGGTCATAAAATCCAGGTACTCTTCAGTCGAATAGCGGTAGGCAGCAACGTTAAAATTGCTGCCCGTCGACAAAATAAATTGACTATATTTCAACTGATAGCTTTGCCCCGACATGCGTTTACCATAGCCCTGAAGAGGCTTATCAAACTGAGTCTGTGCCTGAGTGGCGTCAAGAGAGAATGTCCCGACAGGCGTACCTAGTGACATACCCAGGATACCGGCCTGATAATCTTCATTTCCCTGAAGACCTGCATAGCCGGTAAAAAAATTGTTCAGGCCACGGCGCCATGTCAATTCGCTAAGAAATGGCTCGCTTTCCACCTGATCTTTACGCAGCTTACCCATCGTCACGCTGTAGTGGTTAGTGCCCGAACGGAGTAGATTACTGGTCGCCGCGTAGGGGATAGTCTGCTGTTGCTCGGAGCCATCCGCTTCCTTAATCACCAGCTGCAGGTCGCCACCGTAGCCCGTAGGATAGAGATCGTTAATTTCAAATGGACCGGGCGAAACGGCCGTTTCGTACAACAAACGCCCCTGCTGAAAAATTTGCACCTTCGCTGATGTGCGAGCGGTTCCACGTACAACTGGCGCATAGCCACGCTGGGAATCGGGTAGCATCTGCTCCTCATTCGCCAGCTGAATGCCACGAAATGCGAGGGTATCAAACAGCTCACCCCGGGTATTGCGATCCCCAATTGACAGACGGCCTTTTATCGCTGGAATATCGCGCTGGACATAGGTGTTTAGCGCCTGGTAGTGGCTTCCCACATCATCCTGCCAGCTCCAGTTGCCATTGTGACGAAAATACCAGTTTCCCAGGTTAAAGCCCGTCGTGATCCCCGAATAGGCGCTATTGTTTTCCGTTCCCCGGTTTTGCTGATGATAATAGCTGGCGTTGTAGGTCAGCAGCCCTGCCGTCACGCCTTTGTTCCACAATGCTGGATTAACGTATCCCCGCGGATGACGTTCCAGATATAACGTAGGGATCGTTAAATCCAGCTTCTGGTTGCCAGAGTCAAATTCCGACGTTATCTGAGGGAGGATTTCCGCCATAGCAAGGCAGGCGTCATCCGCGCTATTAGCCAACAGCAATTGTGAATCATCATTAAGTGTTTCAATATTCAGCGGGAGCATACGCCATACTTCAGTAGTCAGACATATGGCCCCTATTTGGGATGACTGTGTACTGTCGCTGACCGTAATATCCTGAAACCCCTGATACTGGCCGTTGATCCGCAGCTCCACGCGATATTTTCCCGGCACGGCCTGGTCGCGTTCATAGTGGGTCAAATCGATCTTTTTCTGACTCCCCTGGCTCATAAACGTGCTATTAAACTGCACTTCGTCGGCATCCTGCGCGATAGCAAAAGGGCTAAAACTAAGTGAGATCACCACGGCCAGAGGCGTCGGTTTAAAATAGCAAAAACGAATCATCAAGAACCCCGTTCTATTCCATCACTGTTTACAGGGCGGCGATAACATAATAAATACCGCATCAATTTATTTTTTATTAGGATCAATGGGGCGCAATGCGCCGTAGTCATTGATAATCATCGGGTACCAGCGGGTGGTTACGCGGTCCAGTGACCAGGTGTGGGTTTCACCTGGCGTTAACATGCTGCCAGTGCCAATATTTTTCACTCCTTTCTCGTCTTCCGAAAAATAGGCCACGGTCACATGGTATGGTGTGACGTTATGCGCGGTGACTTTATTTCCCTGACGCTTCCAGACAACGCTTTCCGGCGCATCTTTCGCATTTTTAATTAATTTTTTAGGACGATAAAAGAGCTTCAGACGGGAACGAAAGGCCATCATTAACCGATTTTTAGTCTCTAACTCACCTTTTACCTTCGGTGGAATTTCGAGAACGTTAAGATAAAAAATAGATTCTTTATCTTCTGGCAACGCGTCTCCGGTATAACGAACACGCAACGTTTGTCCCTTACCTGCATTGACGCGATTAATTGGAGGACTCAATATAAAAGGTGCTTTTGCATTTTCTGGTGTAGACTTATGGTCACCATCATCAATCCACGACTGAATTAATACCGGACCACTCCCCTTATTTTCCATTTTAACAGAAACTTCCCGATCAGTTTCCGGATAAATAACGCGAGTGCCAGTAATAACAATGGAACTGCTGGCAGGAAAGGCAGCAATCATAACCAGCCAAAAAAAAATCATTTTCATTGACAGAGTCCTTTCAATAAGCCGATGGAGATCCTTCCATCGGCTTCTTCTAAATAAAATAAAGATTACTGATAATTGATGGTGAAGTTCACTAAGCTGGAGACCAGGCCAGCCGTAGCGTACCCTGTAGAATAGTATTGAACAGCGTAGGGGAGAATTGTAGTACCCGTACTTTTACCTTCTGTATCAGCGGCGATAGCTACTTTGGTATTAGTAGTACTCTGCGTGCTGCTACCGACTTTAATCACTTGATCGCTGGTGGCATCGATCAGCTGTAGCTGGACATGGCTTTGTTGAATAAATCGAACTTTTGCTGAGTTGAAGGCTCAGATCACGCATCTTCCCGACAACGCAGACCGTTCCGTGGCAAAGCAAAAGTTCAAAATCACCAACTGGCCCACCTACAATAAAGCCCTCATCAACCGTGGCTCCATAACTTTCTGGCTGGATGATAAAGCTATTCAGGCCTGGTATGAGTCAGCAACACCTTCTTCACGAGGCAGACCTCAGCGCTATTCTGATCTCGCCATCACCACCGTTCTGGTCATTAAACGCGTGTTCAGGTTGACCCTGCGGGCTGCACAGGGTTTTATTGATTCCATTTTTACACTGATGAATGTTCCGTTGCGCTGCCCGGATTACACCAGTGTCAGCAAGCGCGCAAAGTCGGTTAATGTCAGTTTCAAAACGTTCACCCGGGGTGAAATCGCGCATCTGGTGATTGATTCCACCGGGCTGAAGGTCTTTGGTGAAGGCGAATGGAAAGTCAAAAAACATGGCCAGGAACGCCGTCGTATATGGCGAAAGTTGCATCTGGCAGTTGACAGCAACACACATGAAATCATCTGTGCAGACCTGTCGCTGAACAATGTGACGGACTCAGAAGCCTTCCCGGGTCTTATCCGGCAGACTCACAGAAAAATCAGGGCAGCATCGGCAGACGGCGCTTACGACACCCGGCTCTGTCACGATGAACTGCGGCGTAAGAAAATCAGCGCGCTTATCCCACCCCGAAAAGGTGCGGGGTACTGGCCCGGTGAATATGCAGACCGTAACCGTGCAGTGGCTAATCAGCGAATGACCGGGAGTAATGCGCGGTGGAAATGGACAACAGATTACAACCGTCGCTCGATAGCGGAAACGGCGATGTACCGGGTAAAACAGCTGTTCGGGGGTTCACTGACGCTGCGTGACTACGATGGTCAGGTTGCGGAGGCTATGGCCCTGGTACGAGCGCTGAACAAAATGACGAAAGCAGGTATGCCTGAAAGCGTGCGTATTGCCTGAAAACACAACCCGCTACGGGGGAGACTTACCCGAAATCTGATTTATTCAACAAAGCCGCTGGACATTCGTAGCCCCGCCACTCTCCATATTCACCAGGTTATTAGTCGTATTACTCACGGTAGAACCATTCTCAAAGTAAGCTGCGGCAGTCGTTGTCGTCGCCAGACCAGAACAACCTGAAAGCTCAATGTTAAATTGGGTACGCCCGATAACCGAACCTTGAAGCGATAAAGATTGTGATGATACAGTGGGCAACGTGATAGTACCCATGGCAGTTGAGAGGTTAGAAGGACCACCATCAATAGAAATATTACAGGTACTATCAACCAATTCGCCCTGGAAATTAATAGTCCCATCAACTGCCTGTGCACCCGTTGCAACCAGACAAGAAGCCACCACTGTAGATAATAATAAACGCTTCATATTTAACTCCATGTTAAAAAAGTCCCTGGATAAGGGGATGTCATTTATAAAGAAAACACTTCTGTTGGAATTTAAACGCCCAACATACACGGTCCCATAGCAGTCAATTACTTATTAGCACTGATACAGTAATATTAGTACTAATAAAGTTGCCACCAGATTTATATATTTACAAAATAAATATCTGCACAACCAACAATCAAGATTGATAGAGTATTTTTATATTATCAGAGGTAATTCTGTACCCTTTCCCGGGGATTCGCTCAATCATATTCTCGTCAACGCCAGCTAACATCAGGTTTTGCTTTAAGGCTGATATCACCTGCACTAATCTGGAATGTGACGAACTCAACCCATTTTTATCCCAGACATGATGCATGATTTCATTATCGGTAATAATTTCCTTTTGGTGTTGCATTAGAAGAAAGAATAAAAGATTAGACATAGTACTACGTAAAGCAATAGGACTATCCCCATGCAACTGACTAGAAACACTAACAATTTTAAGTGGGCTATCGAAACAGAAAATTGCATCATCAATCAGAAAACCAAAAACAGAGAATGACATTCACATATCCTCATATAATTATCCATAATTATATATCAAGTGAATATAATTTTTTCCCGGCGCAGCCTAATAATAATCTTATTTCCTGAAATGATTATAATCCCAATATTAAAAAAACCTCAAGACCCATTATTTTTAGAGCAAAACCCCATTAAACCAAAAAAATGAAGAGTAAAAAACTGATGAAATGCATGATTGTGAAGTAAAAAAACCAAAACACTTAAAGAATAATCTCAATGAGATAATGCCAAATATTAAAAACATACAACTTTATTTAGCATAAAATCAGGATAAAAAACCACTAAAGAAGAATATGATTTAAAAATCAACAAATTACAAACACATGAAATGCCCAGATAAAAGTATGAACTAAATTCATTTTATGTAACAAAAACCAAAAGCATTCGTGTTTATGATTGTTTACCAACCAAATATTCTTTTTATTTATTAAAAATAAGCTCGCTCTTATTCGATATTATTTAGGGGAAATAAAAAGACCTCCCCCTTTCATTTTCAACGAAACGTTAAACCAAAGTTATTATTCCTAAGCCAAAATACGGATTACTCCGTCATCACAAACCGCGTCGGCGCAAAACAGTTCAGGATTCGATGCACCAGAAAGACCATCGTCAGCGTCACCACCAGCGCAACGGTCACCGAGGTGATGCGGTACAGATCGCTGAATACCAGATCCTGGTCCGGATGCAAATTCTGGCCAAACATAATGCCGATAGTGGTGATGCTGGCGAAGCCCACACCAGCGCCGACTTTCTCCATCACGTGCAAGCGGGCGCTAAAGGCCAGACCGAGGCCAATCAGCGGCATCATCAGCACCATATGGTTGCTGAAATCATAGATAACCAACTGCACCAGCAGAATATAGAGACAGGCCAGCACCACCCCCACCACGCGCCAGATCGAGCTGATCACCGCGCCGCGATAGTGCATCGGGAAGAGAATCAAAATCCCCGCCATCAGCGCCGACAGGGAATCACTCAAATCGCAGACCTGGAAGATAACAAAGATCATCGTCGCCACGGTGCCGGAGAGTAGCGATTCATGGCGAATACGCGCGGCATCTTTTTCAATGCGCGGCGGCGGCTTGCGCGGTTCCACGTCCGGGATAAAGTAGTTCAGCAGCGCGCTGAGGGCCACCGCCATCAAGCAGGCCTCCATGTTGGAGAACATCAGCGTGTGCCAGTTGCTGGTGGGATAGCTCATAAAGTTGAGCATCGTGCTCTGACACACCACGCCCATCGACCCCAGCAGAAACAACGGTCCCTGGCTCATAAAGCGAAAGCGCATCACGTACAGGCCAAACACTACCAGCGTCATGATCACCGGCCACTGCGAAAGATAGCCGACGATCAGCACCATTTCGACGCAGTTCACTGCTGCACTAAACACAAACTGCCGCGCCACGTGGCGGTTAAATACCGGCACCAGCGACAGCAGCATCAGCGGGTAAACCACGAAAAAGACGCCGTACTGCACGTCGTAGAAAGTCGAAATGCTCAGCGCGATAGTTCCGGCGACGGCGATGCGCAGCGTCTGGCGAAAATCATTCGCCGTGTAGACGATATTGCCATGCGGGGTAAAGACCCGCGCCAGAGTATTAATAGACATAATGCAGCAGGCTCACCAGATGGATCTGCGCCCCAGCAAAGGTGCGGGCAAACGGGCCATCGCTATTATAGAGCTGCACCGTGGCGCGCGCGCCGGTGGGCAGCGGCTTGTCCAGCGGCTCCTCCAGCGCCACGTGGATACGCATGCGCTGGGCATCGCGCACCCAACGGGTGGACTGCTCAGGCTGCGACAGCTGGCCGTTGACTTCTTCCTGCCCGGCCAGAATCCCGGCATCGCTGCTGGTAACGCGCGCTTTAAAGACTTTACCCGGCAGCGCATCAAATACCACCGCCGCATCGGTATTCACGCCGGTGTGGCGCAGGCTCTTCTCGCGGAAATCGGCAACAATATCGGTGTGATTGCTTACCAGCGCCAGCAACGGGGTGGCGGCGGTGGCGTACAGTCCGGGATTGAGCTGAAGGTTGCTTACCATGCCGTCAGTTTCAGCGCGGACCTTTGTCCAGCCGAGGTTAAGCTGCGCCTCTTCCAGCGCGTTGCGATACTTTTGCAGCGTCACGTTCCGCGCATCATCGCGTTCGCCGCGCTGGATCAGCAGGTTCTGGATGCTGGCGCTGAGCGCGCTGACCGACTGTTCGCTGGTTTGCCAGGTGGTGCGCACCTTATCCAGGTCCGATTGCGAGACGTTCTGCATAGTGCTCAGGCGCTGATAGCGATCGAGCGTCACCTTGTCGTTGCGGGCGGTGTACTGGGCGGTGCGCAGGTTGGCGCGGGCAGAGGCGATCTGCGCGTCCAGCTGCTGGTTGCTCAGCTTCGCCTGCTCAAGGGCGATTTGCGCGGCCTCTACTTTGTTGGTAAACGGCGTCGGGTCCAGCTCATAGAGCAGGTCGCCCTTCTTCACCTGGCTGTTGTTATGGACATAGACATGGGAGACATAGCCGGAGACGCGCGATGATACCGGCGTGACCACGCGCATCACGGTGGAGTCCGGGGTGAGCGGGATCCAGATATCGGCAACGATAAACCAGGCGAATATCGCCAGGAACGCGGCAATACTCACCCTTACCCAACGGGCAAACTTCTGTTCAGGGGTCATCATAGTTTTTTAGATCTTATTATCTTCTTCGCGGATAGTCCGCAGATTGCAGGCGATGTGATTTAACGTGGCGCTGAAGGTGGCGAGTTCCGCCTCGGGAATGGTTCGGGTGACGCGATTTTGATAAGTCTCAATCACGCGGTTCAGCTCTTCCAGCCTCGAGCGGCCTTCCGCCGTCAGCGTCAGCAGGCGTATACGCTTGTCATAGGGCGATGTGGAACGCAGCAGATAGCCCTGCTTTTCCAGCTGCGTGAGGGTGCGCATCAGCGGCGGCAGTTCAATGCCCTGCACCTCCGCCAGTTCGCTGACCGAGACGTTATCCCCCAGCTGATGCAGCTGCATCAGCACCGTCCAGCTTGACTGGGTCAGGCCGGTGTCGGTAATGGCAGAATCGATAATCGCGCGCCACTGGCGCACCACCATCGCCATGCGCATCCCCATCGGGCGGCGAGCAAACAGGTCGTCTTCGGTCATCTTCTTTTCCTCATTTAACGATAAGGAAAATAATACTTATCATGGTAAGTATCAAGAAACGAAAGATAGAGAAGCATGAAATGATAAATTATGTGAATGTAAATTCCCGATGGAGTATCGGTTTGGTAACCCCGACAGGCGCGTCAAGCGCCGCCTCCGGGAAAACCCCGGTCGCGCTGACGCTTACCGGGGCTACGAACGCGCGCTGGGTGAAAAACCGCACGTTTTAATTGATCTGATCCCGGCGCAATCCGACGTCTCTCAGCTGTTCATCGCTCATTCGCCGCAAGATCCGTCGCGTTTGCATCCGAAGCCACCATTTTCTGATCGCCCGCCCTAAAAATACCAAGCCGATAAACGGCTGTTTTGCCCGATTCTCGTGAAATTCCATCCTCTGCCTCCTCGCCTTGCCAGAGACTTTATCTTCGCGGATCCGGGGCCAGACAATACAGATTCACAAAACACTTTTCTTTAACATACAGATTGATTAAAAAGATATCTGCGTGCGGTTTTCACCGCCCATCTGTACTGGTTTATCCATCTGTATGGCGACAAAAAGGGATACAGCATGACTCGCTACCAACATCTGGCCAATTTGCTGGCTGAACGTATTGAACAAGGGCTGTATCGCCACGGCGAGAAGCTACCCTCAGTGCGCAGCCTGAGCCAGGAGCACGGCGTCAGCATCAGCACCGTCCAGCAGGCGTATCAGACGCTGGAGCAGCGCCAGCTCATCACCCCGCAGCCGCGATCCGGCTATTTTGTTGCCCCGCAAAAAGCCCAGCCGCCGGTACCGCCGATGTCGCGCCCAGTACAACGCCCAGTGGAGATAACCCAGTGGGATCAGGTGCTGAACATGCTCGACGCCCGCAATGACAAAACTATTATCCCGTTCGGCGGCGGCTCTCCGGACGTATCTCAGCCGAGTTTAAAACCGCTATGGCGCGAGCTCAGCCGGGTGATCCAGCATAATATTATCGACGTGCTGAGCTACGATGAGCTAGCCGGACGCCGCGAACTGCGCGAGCAGATCGCCCGCCTGATGCTCGACGGCGGTTCCGTCGTCACCGCCGACGAGCTGGTGATCACCAGCGGTTGCCACAGCGCGCTGTCGCTGGCCCTGCTCGCGGTGTGCCAGCCCGGCGATATCGTTGCCGTCGAATCCCCTTGCTATTACGGCACCATGCAGATGCTGCGCGGCTTAGGGCTAAAAGCCATTGAGATCCCCACCGATCCGAACAGCGGGATCAGCGTCGAAGCCCTGGAGCTGGCGCTGGATCAGTGGCCGATCAAAGGGGTCATTCTGGTGCCGAACTGCAACAACCCGCTGGGATTCATCATGCCGGACGCCCGTAAACGCGCCGTGCTGTGCCTCGCCCAGCGCCACGATATCGTGATTTTTGAGGATGATATTTACGGCGAGCTGGCGACCGACTACCCGCGCCCGCGCACCATCTACTCGTGGGATATCGACGGCCGGGTCATACTCTGTAGCTCGTTTACCAAAACCATCGCTCCCGGCCTGCGCATCGGCTGGGTCGCCCCGGGCCGCTACTATGACCGGCTTTTACAGATGAAATACGCCGCCAGCGGCACCAACGTCCCCTCAACCCAGCTGGCGGCCTCCACCTTTATTCGCGAAGGCCACTATCACCGCCACGTGCGAAGAATGCGGCAGATTTACCAGCGCAATATGGAGATCTACACCTGCTGGCTGCGGGAATATTTCCCCTGCGGCATCTGCGTCACCCGCCCAACCGGCGGCTTTATGCTGTGGGTCGAACTGCCCGAGCAGGTGGATATGGTGTGCGTCGCCAAACAGCTGTGCCGCATGAAGATCCAGGTCGCGCCGGGATCGCTGTTTTCGGCATCCGGGAAGTATCGAAACTGCTTAAGGATCAACTGCGCCCTGCCGCCGATTGAGAAGCACCGGGAGGTGATGGTGCAGCTGGGCATCGCGGTGAAAGTGGCGATGGAGTGGGAGACGGAGTGAGATTATAGGGTGTAGCACTTGGTGAAAGTTGTTTTCCTGCGCTGCATCCAAGTTTTCATTGTTTATTCTCCACCCTCGTCGCCCTACCGTTACATTGCTTGATGGTTCACCCATATCACGAAAAATTGACTTTGCTGTATGCGATAAATTATCGGAAAACCAGGTGGTGATGACGCAAATCGCCAATAACACCCGCGAGCAGGCGATGCTGGGTGGTTTCCCGAAAGCGATTGATGATGCGGTGATGGACAGCAGCGAAGCGCATCAGGAAATGATGATGCAATATCTGACGAATCCGGCGCTGGCGAAAGGCTTTGCGCGCGTGGTGTTTGATTTACTGAAAGGGGTCTAATATTAAAAAGGCTGTGATAATTTTCGCAGCCTTTTATTTTTTAATGGATATTTTTTCAATTCTATTACCGGATGGTGTTTTGTTTATCTTCCCAGGATTAGACATTCCCATAAATTTAATTTATGAATAAATACTTCCAGTAACGTCTTTATTATTGTCTATTTTTAGCTGGCTTTATTTTTATTTACTGGGTAGATTTACAGGTGTTATTTGTCGCGATGTAGCCGTGGTGGAACACGACCACATCGCTAATCACAATCCCTATTGAAAAGGAATAGAGATCATGACTGACGCCGATTCTATTGCAGAACTGATTAAACCTGTAGTATTTCCTTCGACCTTACGCAGTTATACCGTGTCGTATGTGACGAATTATCCAAAACACGATCGCGTACCCGCGCTGATTTTAAAAGGTCAGTGGCTTGAGAAAGCGGGGTTTACCCCCGGCAGAAAGCTGGAGGTACGGGTCATGGACGAGTGTATTGTGCTCACCGCCAAAGTGATGGAGCCCACGCTCGAGAATGCGTTTCATCGTGTGCTGAATCTGTCAAAGCGCAAGCAGCAGCAAATCATGGAGCTGATCGCGATGGTGGAAAGCAGCAAGGGAACCTTCAGTTAACAGCCTAAACTGGCGGCCAGATATGGCCGCCACATGCATTACGCCCCGACTACGATAGCCAATATAAAACACGCTAATAATACCTCGTAAGAATATTAACGAATTGATTTATCAGCAAACATATATCGTTTGTGTTTATAAAATCTTGCTTAATTGCCTTCCCATCTTAATCCCGATACATTCATCTTCTCCCCGCAGGGGAACTCTAAGAGCCTATCTCATTAGGGCTATTTTGCTTGCCACTTTGAACCTGGGCAGTGCTCAGAATCCTCACGTACTACGTGTACGCTCCGGTTCTTCCGCGCTGTCCGTGTTCAAACTGTCTGCGCCAATAACGCCTACTGAGATAGGCTCTAAATATAAAAACACAACAATATAATCGGGATGAATGTCATGAAAATAACCAAAGACCAGGTGGTTTACGCCATGTCGCGGGATAACGCCCCTGTCGCCACCGTAAGTAGCGGTAGTGAAGTGCTGTTCGAAACCTGCGACTGCTTCTCTGATCAAATCACCTCTGCCGATGCCGTATTCAACGAGCTGGACTGGCAGCGTATTAATCCGGCGACCGGGCCGGTGTACGTCGAGGGTGCCGAGCCGGGCGATGCGCTTAAGGTTACGATCAAGCGTATTACCCTGACAGGTCAGCAAGCGGTGATGGTCACCGCGCCGCAACTGGGCGTGATTGGCGACGAACTCGATGCCCCGAAGGTCACTATCGTTCCCATTGAAAACGACCATGCCGTACTGCCCGGTAACGTGCGCGTTCCGCTCAACCCGATGGTTGGCGTGATCGGCGTCGCCCCGGCTGGTGAAGCTATCTCCTGCGGCACGCCGGATAGCCACGGCGGCAATATGGACTGCAAAATGATTACCGCAGGCAGCACGCTGTGGTTGCCGGTCAACGTGCCCGGCGCGCTGTTCGGATTGGGGGATTTACACGCCGCCATGGGCGATGGCGAAGTCTCGGTCTGTGGTCTGGAAATCCCCGGTGAAGTGCTGGTGGAGCTGACGGTGGTTAAAAACCGCAAGCTGCCGCTGCCAATGCTCGAAAACAGCGAAACGCTCTTCACCCTTGCCTCTGCCCTGACGCTTGATGAGGCTGCCGCGATGGCGACCCGCCATATGGCGCATTTTATCGCGGATAACACATCCCTGACGCTGGCGGAAGCGATCAGCATCCTGAGCATCGCAGGCGATCTGCAAATCTGTCAGGTAGTCGACCCGCTGAAAACCTGTCGTTATGCCTTACCGAAATCAGTGGCTGAGCAGCTCTCCCTGCGTATTGAAGGGGAGCAGGCATGAGCGTCGAACAGTTTGGCTATAAGCAGGAGCTGCACCGGGCGCTGACGTTCCGCGACCTGCTGGTCTACGGCATGATTTTTATGGTGCCCATCGCCCCGTTTGGCGTCTTTGGCTACGTCTGGGACGGCGCACAGGGAATGGTGGCGCTGGCCTATCTTATCGGCATGGTGGCGATGTTCTTTACCGCCATGAGCTACTGGTCGATGTCGCGCGCCTTCCCGGTTTCCGGTTCGGTATACGCGTATGCCCAGCGCGGCATTCACCCCATTGTCGGCTTTTTTGCCGGTTGGCTGATCCTGCTGGACTATATTCTGGTGCCGTCGCTGCTCTACATCGTCAGCGCAGCGGCGCTGGCGCCCATGCTGCCTGGCGTACCGGGCTGGCTGTGGATCGTCGGTTTTATCGCCATCAACAGCCTGATTAACCTGCGCGGCATTACCTTTACCGCGCGCGCCAATAACACGATTTTGATCGCCGAAATCGTGGTGCTGTCGGTGTTCGTCGTGCTGGGGCTGATCGCGCTCTATTCCGGCGCGGGTGCAGGCCATTTGACGCTCGACCCGCTGTATAACGCCGATAAGTTCAGCCTGCCGCTGGTGATGGGCGCGGTCTCTATCGCCGTCCTCTCGTTCCTCGGTTTCGACGGGATCTCCACGCTTTCGGAAGAAACGAAAGGCGGCGTCGATACCGTGGGCAAGGCTTCGCTGGGCGCATTGATGCTGGTGGGTTCGCTGTTTATTCTGCAAACCTGGATTGCCGCCGATCTGGCACAGGGGATGACGTTCAGCAGCCTCGATACCGCTTTTTACGACACCGCTAATCTGGCGGGAGGCAACTGGCTGAAGTACGTCACTATGTGGTCAACGGTGATCTCCTGGGGGATTGCCAACGCGCTGGTGGCGCAGGCTGCCGTGTCGCGCATTCTGTTTGCGATGGCGCGTGATAAGCAGCTGCCGAAACTGCTGGCGAAAGTACATCCGCGGCTGAAAACGCCTTACGTCAGCACCCTGTTTGTGGCGCTGATTTCCCTGGTTTCCGGCCTTTGGTTCTATGGTGATATCGACAATCTTAGCCGCCTGGTGAACTTCGGTGCATTGATGGGTTTCCTGGTGCTGCATATCGCCGTCATCAACCATTACATCATTCGCAATAAGTCACGCAATCTGGTGATGCATCTGCTGTTCCCGGTGGTGGGCCTGTGCATTATCGGCTTTGTTATCTATGAGATGGACGCTCAGGCGAAGGTGCTCGGGCTGAGCTGGCTGGCAGTGGGCGTCGTCTATTACGTCATGATGCGCCTGGTGCTCAAACGCAATATCGAACTGAACCTGGAAGGGTAGCCTCTCCCCGGCTCGCGCTGCGCTTAGCCGGGCTACGGGTTCCCAGCCGTCTGCGAACCGGTAGCCCGGACAGGCGCGTCAAGCGCCGTCTCCGGGGAAGCAGTGCGCAATGCAGCTTCAGATTATCTTCCCGGTGGCGCTGCGCTGACCGGGCTACGGGTTCCCAGCCGTCTGCAAAACGGTAGCCCGGACAGGCGCGTCAAGCGCCGCCTCCGGGGAAACATAAGGCAGGTTATTTCTTATTAAGATCGCGAATCATCGCTTCTCTTAAGATTGCATTCAAGCGGGTTTGGTAGCCTTTCCCGGGGCGTTTAAGCCACTCCATAACATCAGCATCAATACGTACAGAAGCCTGCGTTTTTAGCGGTCGATAAAATTTGCCGCGTACCGCATCTGACCACTGTTTATCCTCCGTTGCCGGGATATCACTGTAATCAATTTCATCATCCGTTTTCTTCGCCAGCGCTTTAAGTTCAGCATCTCGCTCGGCTGTATGCGCAACCGGGTTATCGCGTTTATGTTTAACCATGTTCATAACGGTTCCTCTCTTTGCTGTTCGCCTTCCGGGCACTGATGATATGAACAACCTCTGTTACGCTTTCAAAATGGATTGTATATACAAAAAAGTACAGACAATTATCAGGAGATAGCACTCTCAACATTAGAAAAACTTCACATTTTCAGAGGAAAGTTTATAAAGATTCTCTTCCCGGTGGCGCTGCGCTGACCGGGCTACGGGTTCCCAGCCGTCTGCGGAACGGTAGCCCGGACAGGCGCGTCAAGCGCCGCCTCCGGGGAAACAACGCACAATGCAGCTTCAGATTATCTTCCCGATGGCGCAACAGTCTCCTAAACGTCCGCTAGTCCTCACCAAAAAACACCATGCCTTTATAGGGTTTCTCCCGACACGCCTCCAGGCGCTGGGCGAGGCTGCCGACGTGCAGCTCCAGCTTGTGGCCGTCCGGGTCGAGGAAATAGTGCGATGCGCCTTCGCTTTTATTCACCTTCCATACCGGGACGCCAGCCGCATTCAAACGCTCGGAAAACGCCACAAAGTCTTCTTGCGCAATACTAAACGCGTAATGGGTGTAATCGCTCTCCTCGGGCGGGATAACGCGCCGCTGCGGGTCCAGCGACAGGCACAGCCACAGATCGCTGCAGGAGAGATACGCGCCGTTGTCCCACTGTGCGTGCAGAGTCATCCCCAGAAGCTGCTGATAAAACGCCACGCTCGGCGCGAGCTGGCTGACCGCCAGGGTCAGGTGATTTAATCCGCTTAACATGGCTTATCCTCTAATGACATGACAATTTGCTGGCGCAGCCACCGATGCGCCGGGTCGCGGTGCCAGCGCTCATGCCACAGCATCAGCATATCAAACCCGGCCACCGCCAGCGGCGGTTCAACCACCGTCAGGCCGCCTGCTCCACGCACCAGACGCTCCGGCAGCACCGCCACCAGCTCGCTATTGCGCAGCGTCTCCAGCATAAACAGGAAATGTGGCACCGAAAGGACAACCTGCCGCGCCAGACCGAGGTTCGCCAGCGCAGTATCGGTTGCCGCGCTGAATCCCCCGCCGTCCGGCGAGACGATCACCTGATATAACTGGCAGAACTGCTCCAGGCTCAATGTAGATTGCAACGCCGGATGCCCCGCTCTGCCCGCCAGCACGTAGCGTTCGCGAAACAGCAAACGCTGATGCAACCCCGGCGGCGCACCGTCATGAGTATGGAAAAACAGATCCACTTCATCGCGATCCGCCTGCTGAATCAACCGCGAGGGCTGTAGTTCAAACACCGCCAGACGGCTGGCCGGAGAAGCAGTACGCAGCACGTTGAGCGCTGGCAGCAGGATCGCCGAGGCCATATAGTCCGTTGCCGCCACGCGCCAGGTCTGCGCCGCCGTCGCCGGATCAAATGCCTGAACTGGCGCTACCGCCAGCTCCAGAGCCAGTAGCGCATCGCGCAGCGGTCCGCGCAGTTCATCGGCGCGGGCGGTAGGCTGCATCCCACGCGGACCCGGCAGCAGCAGCGGATCGGCGAAAATCTCCCGCAACCTCGCCAGCTGAACGCTGACCGAGGGCTGCGACAAATTAAGGCGCTGCGCCGCTCGAGTGACGTTATTTTCGCTGAGCAGCACGTCGAGGGTGCGCAGCAGGTTGAGGTCCAGACGCTGAATATTAATCATCACTATACCTGTCATTAAGGTAATTCATTTCTACTATAACGCCGTGCCCTCTACTCTGCTGCTCTCCATGACTCAGAGGTGATCTCAATGAAAGTGTTACTGATTTACGCCCATCCCGAACCGCGTTCGCTTAACGGCGCGCTGAAAGATTTTGCCGTGCAGCATCTGCAAAAGGCCGGTCACGAAGTACAGGTTTCCGATCTTTACGCCATGCGCTGGAAGGCAGGGTTTGATGCCGATGACAGCAGCGCTTTGCCGGTCGAAGATGCCTGGCGGGCAACACGGGATTCACAATATGCCTTTGCCCACGGCACGCAAAGCGCGGATATCACTGGCGAACAGGAGAAGCTGCTGTGGGCCGATACGGTGATTTTTCAGTTCCCGCTGTGGTGGTTTTCCATGCCCGCCATTATGAAAGGCTGGATTGACCGGGTTTACGCTTATGGGTTTGCCTACGGCGTCGGTGAACATAGCGATAAACACTGGGGCGATCGTTACGGAGAAGGGACGTTCGCGGGCAAACGGGCGATGCTGATCGTCACCGCCGGGGGATGGGCGGAACACTACGCGCCGCGCGGGATCAACGGTCCTGTCGACGATATTCTGTTCCCCATTCAGCACGGGATGCTGTTCTACCCCGGCTTTGACGTGTTGCCGCCGCTGGTGTTTTACCGTACCGACAAACTCGATGAACATCGCTTTAATACGCTGCGCGACGAACTGGCTCAGCGGCTGGATACCTTATCTGAAACCGTACCAATTCCCTTTCGCCGTCAGAACCACGGCGACTATCTGATCCCTTCTCTGGCTCTGCGCCCGGAACTGGCTCCGGGCGAAAGCGGCCTGGCTATCCATTTGAACTCTATGTGAATCTCTGCTGGTGGTATTCGTTACGCACGAATACCACCACAATTCATATGGTGAATTGTGAGCCTCCACGCAATAACAGCATCCCGTCCCGGTGCGCCTCTTCGCATATTGATAGCGATCAAGAATAATCATACCGTCTGGTCGGTATGATTCGGGCCATGAATACAGAAACCCAACATCGAAAGAAAGACCCCGTCCGTTTATACAAGCAGTTGCTGGAATCAGCGGCCACCATTGCCGGTCGGGACGGCATCGCCGCTCTCTCGCTGAACGCCGTTGCGCGCGAGGCGGGAGTGAGTAAAGGCGGTCTACTGCACCATTTTCCCAACAAACAGGCGCTGATTTTTGCCCTATTTGCTCGTCTGCTGGCGATTATGGAAGAGGCGATCGCCGAGCTGATGGCTGCGGATAATATCTCTTATGGCCGCTTTACCCGTGCGTATTTGCGCTATCTGTCAGCCCCTGAGCTGACGGACACCCAGGAGAGCCGCCAGTTAATGGTGCTGTCGCTGGCCATGCCGGATGAGCCGGTACTGCGAAAATGCTGGCGCGACTGGATGCTTGACCATCTGGCGAAGGGCGATGAGCTGGACAATAGCCATACCGGCACGCTGGTGCGCTATGCGGCGGACGGCATCTGGCTATCGGAGTTAACTGAGGGGCGCACGATGAGCGCCGGGCACCGGCAGTCGCTGGTCAGCGATCTGACGAAGATGACGCTTCCTGTGTGAAGCATGTTGAGGCCGCGATGCGTTATAACATCCATGGCCGTCTTATTTATGATGCAACGGACGGCACACTAACTCTACCGGGAAGCGATGAGGCGGACAGCCAGCTGTCAATTACCGCCAACGCGCTGCTGTGGTTTTTCTTGCGCCATACCGACGTGGTCAGCCGCGACGAAGTGCTCAAAAAAGTCTGGGATGATAACGGGTTAACCTCGTCGAACAGCAATCTCAATCAGTATCTGAGCATGCTGCGTAAAACCTTTCGCCACTACGATATCGATAACATTATTGTCACCGTGTCGCGCGGCCTGCTGCAGCTCAACCCGGATCTCACCATCGAGATGCTGGACGCTATCCCTGAACCAGCACCGCCGCAGCCCGCTATCGATCCTGAGCCAGCCCAAACCACCGCGCCGCCAGAACAAAAGCCTGTTTCCACGCGGCGCGCGCGCGGCACCTGCTGGTATCTCGCAGGAGGCTGCCTGCTGACCATCGCCCTGCTGTTGGTGGTGTGTAGCTTTCTTGGCACCAGCAAGTCGCGCCCCATCATGCTAACGCAAATGAGCCACAGCCAGTGCGAGCTGCTGGCCAGCGATGAGATGCTGCGCTCCGTTGCCGGAACCGCCTATGGCAAGAATTTTGATGCCGTACGCCAGCGCCTGAAGCTGGAGTGCAAACCCGGCGAACGCTTCGTCTTCTTCTATGGCGACCGGCTGGAAACCAACGGCCTGGGTCGCGTATTCCTCGCCCACTGCGCGATGCACGAAGATAACCCGTTCAGCTACTGCGATAACTA
The DNA here is from genome assembly GCF_014103785.1 of Klebsiella sp. RHBSTW-00215. Classification (NCBI taxonomy): domain Bacteria; kingdom Pseudomonadati; phylum Pseudomonadota; class Gammaproteobacteria; order Enterobacterales; family Enterobacteriaceae; genus Klebsiella; species Klebsiella sp. RHBSTW-00215. The sequence goes on along the minus strand of NZ_JABXQS010000001.1, from coordinate 2,297,859 downwards.
TTTTTACTATTCATGGAAGCCGCAATGAGACTCGCCCCTCGCCCTTTTTTCGCTCTTTCCAGCCTGGTGTTTATTGCCGCCACTGGGTTCTGTGCCTGGAAGCTGCTGCCCGTAGACAATGGCGGGATCATGAGCTGTTCCACGAAGGCGATTATGCGCTTTGAAAACATGGAAAAAGAGAACGTGAACGGCAATATCCATTTCAATTTTGCCGCCAACGGTAAAGGCTCGATGGTGGTTGAAGGCTACACCGACTCCGCCGCCGGTTGGCTCTATCTCCAGCGCTACGTCAAATTCAGCTACACCAGCAAGCGCATCTCCACCACCGAGCGCCACTACCGCATCAGCAAGTGGGAATCCAGCGCCTCGTCCATCGATGAGTCACCGGACGTTATCTTCGACTACTTTATGCGTGAGATGTCGGACAGCCACGACGGCCTGTTCCTCAACGCCCAGAAGCTCAATGAGAAAGCGATTCTGCTCAGCTCCATTAACTCGCCGCTCTACGTCTGTACGCTGAAGTCCGGCAGTAAACTTGACTAAGCTCACACCCTCTTTTCTTGCACCGCTGTTCACTTCGTAAAACCGCACTTTTTGCATTTAGCCTCACCGCCAAAACACGATCTTTCCCGCACTTCACGAAGGGTTAAATTACCCCTCTCCTGCAATAAATTAGCAACCTGTTAACATCTATCGGCTTCCAACTAAATGGTGAAAAAAACGCCATAACCGTCGCCAAATCTTCCCCTCAAATGCAGCACAAACAGATAAATACCAACCTCATACAACCTAAATCACAGAGTAAAAAACTAAAAATACCCGCCTCACGGATTTAAATTTCACTTCACCGCCCACGCCCTATAGTGAACCCCGAACACCGCTTCCGCGTCCTGACGCCGTTACGCGGACGGTTTTCCCGAATCACAAAACCTGTTCTGGAGGAGAAAACATGGGTGATGCATTAGGGCTTATCGAAACCAAAGGTCTGGTGGCCTGTATTGCCGCAGCGGATGCCATGTGCAAATCCGCCAACGTCGAGCTGATTAGCTATGAAAACATCGGCTCCGGTCTGGTCACCGTGATGGTGAAGGGCGACGTCGGCGCGGTGAAAGCAGCAATAGATTCCGGTGTGGAATCCGCGCAGCGCATAGGGGAAGTGGTGACGTCGCTGGTGATTGCGCGTCCACATAACGACATCAACAAAATTGTCATTAAACACAGGGCTTAAGGCCAGGAGAACGCAAATGGGTGATGCATTAGGTTTGATTGAAACCAAAGGTCTGGTGGCCTGCATTGAAGCGGCAGATGCGATGTGCAAAGCCGCCAACGTTGAGCTGATTGGTTATGAAAACGTCGGCTCCGGCCTCGTCACCGCGATGGTGAAAGGCGACGTCGGCGCGGTGAAGGCGGCGGTTGATTCCGGCGTGGAATCTGCGCAGCGCATCGGCGAAGTGGTGACCTCACTGGTTATCGCCCGCCCACATAACGACATCAACAAAATCGTCTCGCATTACAAAATGGCCGAATAACCGGAGAAAACCTGATGAAAGAAGCACTAGGGCTTATCGAAACCAAAGGTCTGGTGGCCTGTATCGAAGCGGCAGATGCGATGTGCAAAGCCGCCAACGTCGAGCTGATTGGCTATGAAAACGTCGGCTCAGGCCTCGTCACCGCGATGGTGAAAGGCGACGTCGGTGCGGTGAATGCCGCCGTGGATTCCGGTGTGGAAGCGGCAAAACGCATTGGCGAAGTCGTCACCTCTCGCGTCATCGCGCGACCGCATAACGATATCGAAAAAATCGCGTCGCAGCACAAAGCATGACCTGACAGGGCGCGCCCCGTCTCCACTCTTTTAGTCTGATGAAGGATAGACTCATGATTGAACTGGATAACGATTTGCAGTCCCGGCAAAACGCCCGGGAGCTGGTGCGCAATGCCAAAAAGGCGCAGGCGATTCTGGCCACCTTTTCGCAGCAGCAAATCGACGCCATCGTGAAGAACGTGGCCCAGGAAGCGGCGCATCATGCCGAAGCGCTGGCGAAAATGGCCGCGGAAGAGACCGGTTTTGGCAACTGGCAGGACAAAGTGCTGAAGAACCGCTTCGCCTCGCTGCGCGTTTACGACGCCATCAAAGATATGAAGACCGTCGGCATCATTCATGACGATCAGGTGCAAAAGGTGATGGACGTGGGCGTGCCGCTGGGGGTGATTTGTGCACTGGTGCCGTCCACCAACCCGACATCCACTGTTATCTACAAAACACTGATCGCCCTGAAAGCTGGTAACGCGATTATCTTCTCCCCGCATCCGGGCGCACGTCAGTGCAGCTGGAAAGCGATTGAAATCGTCAAACGCGCAGCCGAAGCGGCAGGCGCTCCGGCAGGCAGCGTCGACGCAATTAGTCAGCTGACCCTCGAAGCCACTTCAGAACTGATGCACAGCAAAGACGTGTCGCTAATTCTGGCCACCGGCGGTGAAGGCATGGTGCGCGCAGCCTACGCCTCCGGCACCCCAACCATCAGCGGCGGTCCGGGTAACGGCCCTGCATTTATCGAGCGCAGCGCCGATATTCACCATGCGGTGAAAGATATCATCACCAGCAAAACCTTCGATAACGGCGTGATCTGCGCCTCCGAGCAGTCAATCATCGTCGAACGCTGCATTTACGACGACGTTCACCGCGAGCTGGAAGCCCAGGGCGCGTACTTTATGAACGAAAGCGAAGCGGCAAAAATGGCGGCTCTGCTGCTGCGTCCGAACGGCGCGATCAACCCGAAAACAGTCGGTAAAACCGCGCTGTATCTGAGCCAGATGGCCGGATTCTGCGTTCCAGCCAGCACCCGCGTGCTGATTGCCGAGCAGACCACGGTATCGCACTCCAACCCCTATTCACGGGAAAAACTGTGCCCGGTCCTCGGCCTGTACGTGGAAGAAGACTGGAAAGCGGCCTGTCACCGCGTGGTGGAATTGCTGACCAACGAAGGCCTCGGCCACACGCTGGTGATCCACACCCGCAATCAGGACGTTATCCGGCAGTTCTGCCTCGAAAAACCGGTTAACCGCATCCTGATCAACACCCCGGCGGCCCTCGGCGGTATCGGCGCGACCACCAATATTACTCCGGCCCTGACTCTGGGCTGCGGCGCGGTAGGCGGCGGTTCCAGTTCCGATAACGTCGGGCCGATGAACCTGCTCAATATTCGCAAAGTGGGCTACGGCGTGCGCTCCATTGATGAACTGCGCGCCCCGAGCAGCCGCCCGGAACCGCAGCCCACCATCGTCAGTCCGGCAGATAACCCGAACCGCAGCATCTTTGACGACGATCGCTTTAACTCCCCGGCAGCAGCAGCGCCAGTGGCTCACGCCACCAGCAGCGCGGATGACCGTTTTGCTACCGCAGCGACCGCTGGCGCAGACAGCGAGATCAACGAGCAAAACGTGGAGCGAGTCATTCGCCAGGTGCTGGAGCGCCTCGGTAAGTAACACATTGATATAAGGCGATAAAAACAATGATTCTCGCAAAGGTAGTTGGACATGTCGTCGCCACGCAGAAGTGCGATGAGCTACGCGGAAGCAACCTGCTGCTGATCAGCAAATTAGATGATGACCAGCAGCCGATGAAAGACCAGACCTGGGTTGCCGTTGATAGCGTCGGTGCCGGTATGCACGACATCGTGCTGGCGGAAGAGTATCTGGCGCTCAACAAAGACCGCTACAAGGCCATGTCGGTGGTCGCCATTGTCGAGAACGTGTTTCGGGACGCTTAAGGAGTCAATAACCCAATGAGTGAATTTTTGCTGAAACCCCGGATCCGCTTTGGTCAGGACGCGCTTTCCATCCTGAACGAGCTGCCCGCCCGCAACGTGCTGCTGGTCACCGACCAGGCGATGGTCAAATTTGGCCTCGCCGATCGCGTCACGCAGATCTTGCGCTCGCGCGGCATCGCCTTCCAGGTCTGGGACGACGTGGTCGCCGACCCGGATATCGCCACCGTGGTGCGCGGTATGAAGCGGATGGATAACAGCTATCCGGATCTGGTTATCGCGCTGGGCGGCGGTTCGGTGATTGATGCAGCCAAAGCGGTTATTTTCGCCCTGGCGCAAACCCGTCCGGACGCTCACCGCGAGCCGCCTTGCTTCGTGGCGATCCCCACCACCAGCGGTACTGGCTCGGAAGTCACCGCCTTTTCGGTAGTGAAGGCCCACGCCGAGAAGCTGGTGCTGGTGGACCCGTCGTTGCTGCCGGATATCGCTATTCTCGACCCGGCGCTGGTGGCCTCGGTGCCGCCCGCAATCACCGCCGATACCGGAATGGACGTGCTGTGCCATGCGCTGGAGGCCTATGTCTCCCGCGCCGCCAGCGACTTTTCCGATGCGCTGGCAGAGAAAGTGGTGCAGCAGGTGTTTCGCTACCTGCCGACCTGCTGGCGTAACGGTCACGATCTGCTAGCGCGAGAAAAAATGCACAACGCCTCCTGCATGGCGGGTATGGCCTTCACCAACGCATCACTCGGTATCACCCACAGCCTGGCCCACGCACTCGGCGGCGTTTTCCGCGTCCCCCATGGTCGTGCCAACGCGTTACTGATGGCGGAAGTGGTGGCCTGGAATGCGGATTATCACGGGTTGTGCGATACCGATGCCGCCCGTAAATACGCCCGATTAGCCCATCTGCTGGACCTGCCTGCGGCCACGACCCGCCAGGGCGTCGCCAGCCTGCTGGTCGCCATTCAGGCGTTAAAAGACGAAATGACTATGCCGGCCGGCATTGGTGATACCGGCGTCGATGCCGGTGATTTCGAACAGCGGCTGGCAGAGATGGTCGGCCAGGCGCTGCGCGACAGCTGTACGCCGACGAACCCACGCGCGCCGGACGCTCACGCACTTACCGAACTCTATCGCCGGGCGTGGACCGGCAACGCCGTTCAGGGCCACTGATAACAAGATTTGGAGAACCTTACCCATGGCACACTACAGCTTAACGCCGCGCGTCAAAGTGTTGGCAGAACGTTTACTCTCACAAAAAAGCACCCTGTGCACCGAACATGCCACCACGCTGAGCGCCCTTGATGGCGATATCGCGGGCATTCCCGCCGCCGTCAAACCGGCGCGCCGTTTCTATGAGCTGATGCGCCAATTGCCGCTGTGCATCAGCGCCGACGAACTGATCGTCGGCAACCAGACCCGCAAGCCGCACGGGGCGATTTTCCACGACGAAAGCGCCGCCCAGCGCCCTTCAGCATTCCAGTTCCTTAATCTTAGTAACGACCTGGATTCACCGGACTACAAACTGGTGGTCGAAAAAGGCGTGCTGGCGATTAAACACCAACTGGAAGAGAAAACCCGCGCGCTGGGCAGCGCCGTCAGCCGCAGCGGGATGGACGAAGTTAACGGATGTCGTGCAGCGATTTACGCCTGCGACGCGCTGATGGCGCTGGCGCAAAACCTGGCTAACAGTGCCGAAACGCTCGCTGCTGGCGAAACCAACGCTTACCGCAAGGCGGAGTTATTAGAGAGCGCCGCCATTTTGCACCACGTTCCGGCTCACCCGGCGCGCAGTTTCAAAGAAGCCTGCCAGGCATTCTACCTGTTCCAGCTGGCGCTCCAGTTGGACAACGGCAGCTACGCGGTCAACCCGGAAGGGGCCGATAAAGCCCTGCAGCCTTACTACCAACACGATATCAACAGCGGTGCGCTGTCTCAGCAGCAGGCCTATGAAATCGTCGAGTCTTTGTGGTTCAAATTGGCTGAACTGAGTGAAGTCCGCGCCGCCTGCGCTATCGACGGCTACCCGATGTTCGATGCCATGCTGCACGGCGCAAGCCTTGAGAATGCGCGCATCAACGAACTCTCCGACATGTTCCAGAGCGCCCAGCAAAATCTCAGCGCCCTGCATCTGCCGGTACGTCTGTTCAACGGCGCGAACCCAGTTTCCGCCGCACCGTTCGCTGCCTGTAGCGAAACGTCGACGGCTGAAGGTTTAACCCCGCGTATGCAGCGCCTGCGCAACCACTACCTGACCGTGCGCCCAAGCGTCTCCATCTACCGCGCGCTGGCCTTTACCGAAGTAGTGAAAGCCAATCCGGGGATGCCGACCATTCTGCTGCGCGCCAAAGCGTTCCGCCACGCCTGTGAAACCGCGCCAATTCTGATTCAGGACGACGAACTGATCGTCGGGCATCCATGCGGCAAGCCGCGTGCGGGCGCGTTCTCGCCAGATATCGCCTGGCGCTGGGTACGCGACGAGCTCGATACCATGAGCACCCGTCCGCAGGATCCGTTTGAGATCAGCGAAGCAGATAAGAAAACCATCCGCGAAGAGATCGTACCGTTCTGGGAAGGCCGCTCGCTGGACGAAATCTGCGAAGCCCAGTACCGCGAAGCGGGCGTATGGGCGTTCAGCGGCGAAACCTTCGTCAGCGACCTCTCCTATCATCAGATCAACGGCGGCGGCGACACCTGCCCAGGCTACGACGTGCTGCTGTTCACCAAAGGGATGAACGGCATTAAAGCCGATGCCGAGGCGCATCTCGCCAGCCTGAGCATGGAAAACCCGGAAGATATCGACCGCATCTACTACTACAAGGCGGCGATTGAAACCTGCGAAGGGGTCATTAACTACTCTCACCGCATCGCCGCGCGCGCCCGCGAACTGGCAGCTATCGAGCAGAACGCCCAGCGTCGCGCCGAACTGCTGACCATCGCCGAAGTGAACCAGAACGTCCCGGCGAATCCGCCGAAAACCTTGCAGGAAGCGCTGCAAAGCATCTGGACCGTGGAATCACTGTTTGAAATCGAAGAGAACCAGACCGGCCTGTCGCTGGGCCGCGTCGACCAGTACTGCTATCCGATGTTCGAAGCCGATATCCGCGAAGGCCGCCTGACTCACGATAGCGCGCTGGAGATGATGCAGGCGTTTATCATCAAGTGCGCCGAGCTGATGTGGATGTCCAGCGAGCTGGGGGCGAAATATTTTGCCGGTTATCAGCCGTTTATCAACCTGACCGTCGGCGGCCAGAAGCGTTCCGGCGGCGATGCCTGTAACGATCTGACCTATCTGATTATGGACGCCGTGCGCTTTGTGAAGGTTTACCAGCCATCGCTGGCCTGCCGTATTCACAACCAGTCGCCGCAGAAGTACATGGAAAAAATCGTCGATGTGGTGAAAGCGGGTATGGGCTTCCCGGCCTGTCACTTCGATGACTCGCATATCAAGATGATGCTGCGCAAAGGCTTTGATTTCGAAGACGCGCGCGACTACTGCCTGATGGGCTGCGTGGAACCGCAGAAATCCGGCCGCATCTACCAGTGGACATCAACCGGTTATACCCAGTGGCCGATTGCCATCGAGTTCGTCTTAAACCGTGGTCGCATGGTGTTATTTGATAGCTATCAGGGGCTGGATACCGGCGACCTGCGTGACCTGCACACCTTCGAAGAATTTGATGCAGCGGTGAAAAAGCAGATTGCCCATATTGTTCGCCTGTCGGCTATCGGTACGGTTATCAGCCAACGCGTACACCGCGACGTGGCGCCGAAGCCGCTGATGTCGCTGCTGGTGGAAGGTTGCATGGAGCAAGGTAAAGACGTCGCCGCCGGTGGCGCGATGGTCAACCACGGTCCGGGGCTGATCTTCTCCGGTCTGGCGACCTACGTCGACTCCCTCGCCGCGATCCGCAAGCTGGTGTATGAAGATAAAAAATACACCCTTGAGCAGATGCGCGACGCGATGCTGGCGAACTTTGAAGGCTATGAAGACTTACGCCGCGACTGCCTGAACGCGCCGAAATATGGCAACGATGATAACTACGTTGACCAGTACGCGCTGGACATCACCGAGTGGACCGAGCGCGAGTGCCGCAAGTACCAGATGCTCTACTCGACCCTGAGCCACGGCACGTTGTCTATCTCCAACAATACGCCAATTGGCGAGCTGACCAACGCCACGCCGAACGGCCGCCTGGCGTGGATGCCGCTCTCCGATGGTATCAGCCCGACTCAGGGCGCGGATAAGCAAGGCCCGACAGCGGTCATTAAGTCAGTAAGCAAGATGAACGTGGAGACCATGAACATCGGCATGGTGCACAACTTCAAGTTCCTCAAAGGGCTGCTGGATACTCCAGAAGGACGCCATGGCTTGATTACTCTGCTGCGCACCGCGTCGATTCTTGGCAACGGCCAGATGCAGTTCAGCTATGTCGATAACGAAGTGCTGAAAAAAGCGCAGCAGGAGCCGGAAAAATACCGTGACCTGATCGTCCGCGTAGCGGGCTATAGCGCCTACTTCGTGGAACTGTGCAAAGAAGTTCAGGACGAAATTATCAGCCGTACGGTAATTGAGAAGTTCTGATAAAAAACACGGACGTTTTTGGACACGGATGTCCCGATCGTATTTCTGGAGGTAAATGTGAGCGCAAAACAAGAATTAACCGGGCGAATTTTCAATATTCAGAAATATTCGATTTATGACGGTGATGGAATTCGCACGCTGGTTTTTTTTAAAGGCTGCAATATACGCTGCCCGTGGTGCGCCAACCCGGAAGGGCTGAATAGCCAGTTTCAGGTAATGTTCTCGCAGGATAAATGTATTAACTGCGGCGACTGCGTCAACGTCTGTCCGGCGGGTATTCACTACCGGGCAGAAGAAAATGGCGAAATGAAGCACTTCGTCAACCGCAATAAAGATTGCATCGGCTGTCGCAAGTGCGAAGAAATTTGCACCCAGAGCGCGCTGGATATTATGGGCAAAGATATCACCGTCAGCGAACTGATGGAGATAATCATGCAGGATTATGATTTTTATATCGCTTCCGGCGGCGGCGTCACCATCGGCGGCGGCGAGATGAGCCTGCAAACCGATTTTGCCGTCGCGCTATTTAGCGAATGCAAAAAGATGATGCTCAATACCGCTGTTGAAACCCAGGGCACAACCCCGCTGGCTAATTATCAAAAGCTGGCGCCGGTAACCGATACCTTCCTGTTCGATATTAAGCAAATTAACAGCGAGCACCATAAAGCCTTATTTGGCATTGGCAACGAAGGGATTCGCCGCAATCTGGAATGGTTGGTTGATTCGGGCGCTAACGTGATTGTGCGGATGCCGCTGGTGCGCGGTTATAACGACTCATGGGAAGCCATTACCGGAGCAATTGATTATGTGCAGAAGCTGGCGAAGCGCGGCAATATCCGCCGCATCGACATGCTGCCGTACCACCAGCTCGGGCGCAAAAAATATGAGCGCCTGGAGATGCCCTATCCCATTACCCAGGACCCGACTTATTCCGCCGATGAGTTGAACCGGCTGGAAACGTTCTTCACGCAGTTTGATTTTGATATTCGCTTAGTTCGTCACTAAAGGAGCCGATAATGAAAAGTTTAGGCGTAATTGAAACGCGAGGGTTAGTTGCCGCCGTTCAGGCCGTGGACGCCGCCTGTAAAAGCGCAGGCGTGGCCTGCATCGGCTACCGTAAAGTCGGTTCAGGGCTGGTGAGCGTCTGCTTTGAAGGGGAAATCAGCGCGATTCACACCGCCATCGAGCGCGGCGTGGCCGTCGCTATCGCTATCGATCCGCAGGCCCGTTCGCTGGTGATCGCCCGCCCTGAGCGCAGCGTGGTCGAAGCCCTGAGCAGTTTAAAAGGCCACCCGCCGCGCGCTGAGGTCAAAGTCGACGCGCCGGTTGAAATGAAAGATGAAGTCGGAACTGCTGAGCCGCTCCCGGCAGAAAAAAAGGATGCGGAAGAACCCGTCGCCCCGCCCACAGCGCAGCCCGCACCGGTCCCGTCGGAAGATAAAAACCCGGCGATGAGGAAAGGGAAGAAGGCATGATCGATACTCTGCTACATGAAAAAATCGCCGCCCGCCTGAGCCATGTTTCTCCGGCTATCCCGGTCGGCATCTCTAATCGCCACGTGCATCTGGCGCAGCAGGACGTCGAAGCCCTGTTCGGTAAGGGTTATGCCCTGACGCCGTTTAAGCCGCTGCGCCAACCGGGGCAGTTCGCCGCCCAGGAGTGCGTCACTGTGGTTGGTCCGAAAGGCTCGCTGACTAACGTTCGCGTCCTCGGCCCGACTCGCCCGGTTTCGCAGCTGGAAATCTCTCGTGCAGACTGCTTTACCCTCGGCGTCAAAGCGCCGGTTCGCGAATCGGGTCAACTGGAGAACGCGGGTAGCGCATTGCTGATAGGCCCCGCTGGCCACGTCGAACTGCGCTCTCAGGTGATCTGCGCCTGGCGGCATATTCATATGTCACCGCAGGACGCCCGCCAGTTGAACGTCGCTAACGGTCAAAAGGTCAGCGTGCGCAGCGACGGCGAGCGCCAGCTGACTTTCGATGAAGTGGTGGTGCGGGTGCGCGAAGACTTTGCGCTGGAGTTTCATATTGATACCGAAGAGGCCAACGCCGCCGGATTGAAAAACGGCGCGCAGGTCACGCTCATCAGTTAACGGAGGCCCGCCATGACTGACCAACAGATTGAATGCCTGGTTGAACGCATACTCCAGCGCCTGAAACCGCCGGTACTGGTAATGGTGGCCGCCGCGACGGGATATCGGCATGCCATTCGCCAGCGGCTGGCGAGCTGCGGCGAAAGTCTGCATCTGGCGCTGGATAGTGGAATTGAAGACGGTGAGCAGTGGCAGGCTCTGGGTAAAACGCTGCCTGCGGCCGACTGGCAAGATACGCTGCCCTTGGTCCCATACAAAGCGCTGCTGCTGCCGTTTCTCGATTATCCGCTGGCAGCAGATCTGGTGAATGGCTCCCTGCGCAGCCCGCTTGCCCGGCGCGTGCATGACGCCCTGCTGAGCGGCCTGCCAGTGCTGGCCCTGCGCTACCATTGCGACCCTGCCAGCGAACTGAACCAGCTGCTGGGCGCGCAGCCGGACTCCGCTTACGCCGGGCATATGCAGGCCACGCTTGCCCGTCTGGCGGACTGCGGCGTCACGCTGTGTACCATGAATGAGCTGCTGGAAAGACTGGCGTCAGGTAGCGAAGCAGCACCGGTACTGACGAGTACCACGCGGCGTTATCTCACTGTCACAGACGTGGTGAATAATCCGGCGCTGGCCTGCGCACCCGAAGCTCAGTTGACCGATGCCGCTATCGATTTTTTAAAAAACAGAAAAAAAGAACCTTACCTTAAATAGTAAACCCGGAGTTTAATTTATGTCTTCAAAAACAAAGTGTTGGCTATGGATGTTGTTGGTTATTGTTTCCGAAACCTCAGCCACGTCCACGCTCAAAATGTTCGGTAGCAGCGAAGGTACCACCAAAATACTGTTGCTCGGGCTGCTGATTGTTCTCTATTGCACCTGCTACTACTCGCTATCACGGGCGGTCAAAGATATCCCTGTTGGCCTGGCCTACGCCACCTGGTCCGGCACCGGCATTCTGGTCGTCTCCACCCTGGGTATGGCTTTCTACGGTCAACATCCAGATACCGCCGCCATTATCGGCATGGCAATCATCGCCAGCGGCATCGTGATCATGAACCTGTTTTCCAAAATGGGCAGCGAAGAGAGCGCGGAAGCGCCTGCTGAGCCGGTCGCTTCATCTATGGACAAAAAAGTCGCCAACTAACAGGAAAGGAAAAGCATATGTTTAATCTCGGATTTTTATGGCTGGCGCTGTCTATCGGCTCCGAAATTACCGGTACGTCAATGATCAAAAAGACTAACGGCTTTAGCAAACTAGCCCCGTCAGTACTGGTGATTTGCGCCTACGGGCTGTGCTATTTCGCCCTCACCCGCGCGATGAGCACCATTCCGGTGGGCGTGGCCTACTCGCTGTGGTGCGGCTTTGGCATCGTCGGCGTCACGATTTGCTCGATGATCCTCTATAAACAAAAACCGGATATCCCGGCAATCCTCGCCATGGTGCTAATTATTTCCGGCGGCATCATTATGAACGTCTTCTCCAGCATGTAATGAGATTCGGGCTGCTTTGAGCGAACATGCAAAGAAGCAGTCCGAAAACGCCTACAACGTCGTCAAATAGTCGTTAACGCTTCGGAAATTCTCCTTATGATTGGTACAAACTCCCTCCTGCCACAGCGGCTGCAAATCCTTAAGGATGCGTACCTGTCGGCAAAACCCAGCATTACGATTAACAGAGCGCAGGCCTATACGGAAGTATTCAAGAGCCATCCCGAACTGCCGAGGAATTTACTGCGGGCAAAAGGTTTTCGCCGCGCCTGCGAAACCGCACCGCTGCTTATTCAGGATCGCGAGCTGATTGTCGGTCACCCCTGTGGCAAACCGCGCGCAGGCTCCTTTTCGCCGGATACGGCATGGCAATGGGTCGCAGATGAATTAGAAACTATCGGTACCCGGCCGCAGGATCCCTATTTTATTAGTGAAGAAGATAAAAGGGTGATGCGAGAGGAGCTATTCCCTTTCTGGCAGGGTAAATCTCTGGCCGAAGAGTGCGAAAGAGTATTACGCCAGGAGGATGAAGAGCTATGGGAATTTGGCGCACAGGCGGCCATTAGCGACCTGACTTACCATATTACCAGCGGCGGCGGCGATACCAGCCCAGGTTACGACAATATCTTATTCCCAAAAGGGATTAACGGTTTAAAAAGAGAAGCAGAACTTTCTCTCGCTGAATTGTCCCCGGAGAATAAACATCACCAGGATCAAATTGCTTTTTACCAGGCGGCGATAGAGTGCTGCGAAGGCATTTTAACCTATGCGGCCAGGCTCTCAGCCCATGCCCTTGAACTCGCAGCAAAAGAAACCGATCCACAGAGAAAAGACGAATTAAGATCGATCGCGGCGGTAAATGCTCGCGTGCCCGCGTATCCTCCCGAAACATTCCATGAGGCATTGCAGGCAATATGGACGATTCAATCGCTCTTTTTACTGGAAGAAAACCAGTGCAGCACCTCGCTCGGACGCATTGACCAGTATGTTTATCCATACTTTGCCGCAGGAATAGCCTCAGGAAAAATAGATAACCAGCAGGCGCTGGAATTAATGGGCTGTTTTATTATTAAGTGCTCAGAAATGATTTGGTATACTCCAGGTGCGACAGCCAAGTATTTCGCGGGTTATATGCCATTCATTAATATGACCGTTGGTGGTCTGAAAAGAGAAGGCGGTGACGGCACTAACGATCTGACTTATCTTATTATGGATGCGGTTGAAAAAGTGAAGGTTTATCAGCCATCCCTCGCCTGTCGGATCCATAATCAATCTCCGCAACGTTATTTAGATAAGATTGTCGATATTATTAAAACCGGCATCGGCATGCCCGCGTGTCATTTTGACGATGCGCATATAAAAATCATGCTCAGAAAAGGCTTCGATTTTGAAGATGCCCGCGACTACTGCCTGATGGGCTGCGTGGAACCGCAACGATCCGGACGGATCCACCAATGGACCGCCGGCGGTTTTACCCAGTGGCCGATTACCCTTGAAATGGCGCTCAACCGCGGCGTACTCAAATCTTATGGCGACAAGCGCTGGCTGGATACCGGCGACGTCGATGCTCTGGCGACCTGGGACGAATTTGCCGCCGTGGTCAAGCGCCAGCTTGATTACCTGATCGAGATGAACGCGAAAGGCACCAATATTATTCAGCGCATCTTCCGCGATATCACCCCGACGCCGTATATGTCTCTCTTCATTGATGGCTGTATGCAAAACGGGCAGGACGTCACCGCTGGAGGCGCGGTTCTGTATGATGGGCCAGGAACGATTTTCGCCGGTCTGGGCACTTTTGTGGACAGCATGGCGGCCATAAAGAAACTGGTGTATGACGACAAAAAATATACCCTCGCCGAACTCAGAAAAGCGCTTGATGCAAATTGGGGAGGATATGAACATATCCGACGCGATTGTAAACATGCGCCTAAATATGGCAATGATGATAGCTATGCCGATGATATTGCCGTTGATATTGTTGATTACACTGAAAAGAGAATGAACCAACATCGTTCCCTTTATGCCAGACATATTCACGGAACCCTGTCGCAATCATTCAATACGCCGCTAGGTGGCATGATCGGCGCCACGCCGGATGGTCGAGAGGCTTTTGCGCCGCTCTCCGATGCCATGAGTCCAACCCAGGGTGCCGATACCCAGGGCCCAACGGCGGTCATCAAATCCGTCTCCAGAATCAACGTCGAATCCATGAGCCTGGGAATGGCGCACAACTTTAAACTCAGCCAAAGCGCGCTGGACACCCCAGAAAGCCGCAATGGCATTATTACTCTGCTGCGGACGGCCTCGGTGATGGGAAACGGGCAGATGCAGTTTAACTGTATTGATAACGCAACCCTGGTTAAAGCGCAGAAATGTCCGGAGCAATATCGAGATCTTATTGTTCGGGTCGCGGGCTATAGCGCATTTTTTGTTGAGCTTTGCAAAGACGTTCAGGATGAGATTATTAGCCGTACCGTAAATCATTAAAAACTCAATGAGACTTAATCCTCAATAACCACGATGGATTTAAAAACACAAAATGTTATAACAAAGCCTGCTATTTAAAAAAACAAGACCAGCGTCAAAGTTTAAGGTTGCGCTTATCAATAAATAATATTTTGTGATTTCAATCGTGGTTATTTTCTCAGTTTACCCTATTTTTATCACACCCCTTCCCCAACAGAGGACGATGTAATGACGCAAAAATCGATTTATCGCCTCATTGCCCAGGGCGGCCTGGACGACTGGTACAATCTCGATCACCGTATCTCCAACGACTTCCCACGTTAATTCTCCGCTGCTGCTCACTTTACAAAAAAATTAAATCAATACTGCGTTGAGTCGCTATTTGTTGCGCCTGTCATTTGTCGCCGAATAGCCAAACGCGGCACAGCATCCCCATGGAGAAAATAAATGAAACGTATCCCTGAGCCGTTCCGCATTAAAATGGTCGAAAATATTCGTATGACCACCTTTGACGATCGCGTCAAAGCCCTGGAGGAAGCGGGCTATAACCCGTTCTTACTCAATAGCCAGGACGTTTATATCGACCTGCTGACCGACTCCGGCACCGGCGCGATGAGCGACCATCAGTGGGCCGGACTGATGATGGGCGACGAGGCCTATGCCGGGTCGCGCAACTATCAGCACTTGTGCGAAAAGGTCAAAGAAATTATCGGCTACCCGTATACTATTCCTACTCACCAGGGGCGCGGCGCGGAGCAGATTCTGTTCCCGAGCCTGATTGCCCGCCGTAAGTCGGCGCATCCGGTGTTTATTTCTAACTTCCACTTCGACACCACCGCCGCTCACGTTGAACTCAACGGCGCGAAAGCGATTAACGTGGTGACGCCAAAAGCCTTCGATACCACCTCGTGGTACGACTGGAAAGGCAACTTTGATATTGATTTGCTGAAGGCGACCATTGCCGAGCACGGCGCGGAAAACGTCGCGGCGATTATTACTACCGTTACCTGTAATAGCTCCGGCGGCCAACCGGTGTCGCTGGCGAATATGCGCGAGGTGTACCAGATTGCCCGCCAGAATAATATTCCGGTGGTGATCGACTCCGCCCGTTTCTGCGAAAATGCGTGGTTTATTAAACAGCGCGAAGAGGGCTACGCCGATAAATCGGTGAAAGAGATTATTCTCGAGATGTATCAGTATGGCGATATGCTGACGATGTCCGCCAAGAAAGACCCGATGGTCAATATCGGCGGGCTGTGCTGCTTCCGTGATGACGAAGATTTATTTAACGAAGTGCGCATTCGCTGCGTGCCGATGGAAGGCTTTGTCACCTACGGCGGCCTGGCGGGACGCGATATGGAAGCGCTGGCTATCGGTCTGGAAGAAGGGACCAACGAAGATTACCTCGCTTATCGCATCAATCAGGTGGAATACCTCGGCGAGCGCCTGCGCGAAGGCGGCATTCCGATTCAGTATCCGACCGGCGGCCATGCGGTATTCGTCGACGCCAAACTGCTGCTTCCGCATATCCCGGCAGAGCAGTTCCCGGCCCACGCGCTGAATAACGAACTGTACCTGGAAGCGGGTATCCGTAGCGTGGAAATCGGCTCTCTTCTGCTGGGCCGCGACCCGGAAACCGGCAAGCAGAAAGCGTCGCCGATGGAGCTGCTGCGCCTGACTATTCCGCGCCGCGTTTATACCAACGATCATATGGACTATATCGCTGATGCGCTGATTGCCGTGAAGGCCCGCGCCGCAACGATTAAGGGTCTGGCCTTTACCTATGAACCGCCTGTACTACGCCACTTCGTCGCCAGACTGAAACCGGTGAAATAACCCAAGCCCTCGGCGCTCTCGCAACGGGAGCGCCTTAAACTTCAAATAACGACTAATTAGCTCAATCACTCGGGTTGTGCCTGGGTAGCCGTTTGCCCGCAGCCCGTTACTTAATAGATAGCCACGTGAGGAATAACCTTATGGCTACATTATCGGTCTCAAAAGCGGTCTCAAAAAATACACCATCGCTGATTGGCGGGGCGATGATTATCGGCGGTACCATTATTGGCGCAGGTATGTTCTCTTTACCGGTCGTCATGTCTGGTTCCTGGTTTTTCTGGTCGCTGCTGGCGCTTATATTTACCTGGTTTTGTATGCTGCACTCCGGATTAATGATTCTGGAAGCAAACCTGAATTATCATATTGGCGCCAGCTTCGATACTATTACTAAAGATTTACTGGGTAACGGCTGGAATATTATTAATGGTCTCACCGTCGCCTTCGTATTATATATTCTGACCTACGCCTATATATCCGCCAGCGGTTCGGTTATCCAGCATACTTTTGCGCAAATGAATCTCGCGGTACCGGCGCGCTTAGGCGGCCTGGCGTTCGCACTGGTGGTCGCCTTTATTGTCTGGCTGAGCACCAAAGCGGTAAGCCGGATGACCACTATCGTGCTGGGCGCCAAAATCCTCACCTTCTTTATGACCTTCGGCGGGCTGATGTGGCACGTCGAGCCCGCGATTCTGTTTAACCGCTCGGAAGCCAATGCGTCATATTTGCCCTACGTGCTGATGACGCTGCCGTTCTGCCTGGCTTCATTTGGCTATCACGGTAACGTCCCCAGCCTGATGAAGTATTACGGTAAAGATCCGCTAATCATTCGTCGCTGCCTGCTGCTTGGCACACTGATGGCGCTAGTGCTGTATATCATCTGGTTGGTCGGTACCATGGGCAATATTCCGCGCCCGGCGTTTATCGATATCGCCGAGAAAGGCGGCAATATTGACGTACTGGTGCAGACCTTAAGCGGCCTGCTGAACAGCTCCACGCTGGACTTACTACTGACCGTCTTTTCCAACTTCGCCGTCGCCAGTTCGTTTCTGGGCGTGACTCTCGGCCTGTTCGATTACCTGGCGGATCTGTTTAAGTTCGACGACAGCCCTCAGGGGCGTTTTAAAACCGCGCTGGTTACCTTTGTGCCGCCGATTGTCGGTGGGCTGCTGTGGCCAAACGGCTTTATTTACGCCATCGGCTTCGCCGGTCTCGCCGCCACCGTGTGGGCTGCTATCGTTCCCGCTCTTCTGGCACGAGCCTCACGAAAACGGTTTGGTAGCCCGAACTATCGGGTATGGGGTGGCAATGCCATGATTATCCTGATCTTATGCTTCGGAGGCGCTAACGCGATAATTCATATCTTATCCAGTTTTAACCTGCTGCCGGTTTATCGCTAAATAAAAAACCGCTTTTACTGCTACTGCTTTTCGTGGCAGGATAAAAAGATGAACAGAAACGTTGTCGTAACTCACCCTTGTCGTTGGTGGCTGCCTGCATAACAGGCGGCATGATTTAACGTTTCCCATATTCAGAGCCGCCGGAAGGCGGCTTTGTTGTTTCTGAGTGGCGCCTTTCGGCTTAATCACAGCATAAGGAGTCACTCATGAGTACGACACAAACTATTCTGACCGGCGACCGTCCAACCGGCCAGCTGCACCTCGGCCACTACGTCGGTTCCCTGCGCCAGCGCGTGCAGCTCCAACATGATCACCAGCAATTTATCCTTGTTGCTGATCTGCAGGGGCTGACCGATAACGGCAGCAATCCGCAAAAAATCAGCAGTAACATCTTTGAAGTGATGGCGGATTATCTGGCCGTCGGCATCGATCCGCAGAAGACGACCATCTGTCTGCAATCGGCCCTACCGGCGCTGGCGGAGCTCAGCGCGCTATATATGAATATCGTCACCGTCGCCCGCGTTGAGCGTAATCCGACGGTCAAAAACGAAATCGCCCAGAAGGGATTTTCCCGCTCGCTGCCGGTGGGCTTTTTGGCCTATCCCATCAGCCAGGCTGCCGATATCAGCGCCTTTAAAGCCGAACTGGTGCCTGTCGGGGATGACCAGTTGCCGATGATTGAACAGACCAACGAGATCGTGCACAAAATGAATAGCCTGACAACGGAGCCAGTATTGCGACACTGCAAGGCGCTGCTCAGCGACGTCAGCCGCCTGCCGGGCATTGACGGCAATGCAAAAATGTCGAAATCGCTGGGAAATACGCTCACGCTTTCGGCCAGCGAAGAGGAGATCCACCGCGCGGTCAGCGCCATGTACACCGATCCGAATCACCTGCGAGTTGCCGATCCGGGCCAGATTGAAGGTAACGTGGTCTTTACTTATCTCGACGCCTTTCATCCCGATAAAACGTTGGTTGCGGATATGAAAGCACACTATCAGAGTGGTGGTCTTGGGGACCGACAGTGCAAGAATGAGCTGGAGTCCTGTTTACAGGAGCTGCTGGCACCGATACGCGAACGCCGGGCGACCTATATTCAGGATAAAGGCATGCTGCTGGAACTACTGCGCCGGGGAAGCGAGCGGGCACACCAGTTGACTCAACAAACGTTGCATGAGGTAAAACGAGGTCTGGGGCTGCCGGTGCTGTTTTGAGAGTCAGAGATATCTTCGCAGGCTCCACGGGCTCGCAGCCTGGTGCGGCTATCTCCCCGGTGGCGGCTGACGCCTTACCGGGGCTACGGGTTCCCAGCCGTCTGCGGACTGGTAGCCCGGACAGGCGCAACGCGCCGCCTCCGGGAAGAACTCAGCCGCTTAATTGCCGTCGCCTTCATGCATCTTCACACAATTTCGCCCATCACGTTTGGCGACATACAGCGCGCTGTCGGCGTCGCGCAGCAGCAGGTTGTAATCCGGATGACCGGTGTGGACGGCGTAGCCAATGCTGGCGGTGATCGAAATTTCGGTCTCAGCACCGACGCTAAACGCCAGTTGGCTGATTTTTTTACGCAGCCGCTCGAGGATAGTAAAGGCTTCCGCCGCGCCGGTTTCCACCAGCACCAGCAGAAACTCCTCGCCGCCGTAGCGGAAAATGTAGTCACTGGAACGAATGTTATCGCTGAGCAGCTCCGCAACGTGCTTGATCGCCCGGTCACCGACCATATGACCCCAGCTGTCGTTAATTTCTTTAAAGTGGTCAATATCAATAATCGCCACCGTCATCGGCAGCTCATACTCCATCGCCAGCGTCACTTCATGCTTAAGGACCACCGGCAGGTAGCGACGGTTCAGCAGGCTGGTCAGCGTATCTTTGCCGCTTTGCATCTGCGACAGGCTGCTAAACAGAACCCCAAGCTGGCTACCAATCTGCTGACAATGGATATGGATCCCCTGCAGCAGGCTTTGCGTATTTTTATACTCTGAATCGTCTGCCGAAGATTTCCAGGCGGATAACAGGGCATCCACCTTGCTAATTAAGTCGGCAATTTCCTGCATTTGCGGATTTTTATTAAAATAACGCACGCATTTATGGCGGAACCACAGGCCAAACTCTGACTCAGATAATAACGCTCCGTTAATATCTGTCTTATTATCGCTGACGATATTAAAAATAGCGGTATTTTCCCACCCAGAGAGCGAAGCCTGCTGCTTACCATATTCCAATGGCACATTATCCATCAGGCTATACAGGCGATAAGCCTCTTCATTTTTCGTCGCCCGATAGTGCGATAGGGTATAGGCGTGGCACATCATCTCGACCGCCATATTAATAGCCATGATGGCGTAGTAGATGGCGGCGACGCTGGTATCACGGTCAATCTCGCTATCGCGGATATTTTCAATCAGCCCGGCCTTAAGCTGCCGCGCGCCGCGCAGGACGGCCTCAGCCGGAATGCCAATTCGCGAATGGATGCTGCCGATCAGGTACTGCCGCTCCGCCAGCACCTGCAGATTTTCCTTCTCGCTCATCAGGATATCTCTCACCCACCCAGCGAGCGAGCTACTTAGCCGCTCCTGGACTAAATCATAGGTAAGGTGCCTGGCGATGTCCGGATCCTGAAAAATAAAGTCATAAAAACGGGTCGCTAACGCCTCCGCCTGCTGATCGGCAATATTTTTAAGAACTGCCTTCACTTCCGGCGTCAGGCTGTCGTACAGCGGCAACCATTCCTTAAAAATAATGGAGATATATTTCTGGCTTTCATCTTTCATTTGAATAAAGCGCTCGCCTGGCGTTAGTGTATTTTCAGGGCCGGAGATCATACAACAGTTCTCCGGGAGCAACCAGATTAAAAATGCGACAGCCCCCCACCAATAATACCCTCTGGTTATTAGCGTCGAGAAATGGCTTATAAGTATGATGATTTAATGAAGAACGATGAAGATTGTATGAGCAAGGCCCAGAGCATTAAACCCAATAAGCATCATGGATAATATTGCCTCACCGCGCTTCAGCTGTTTTTTATGTTAACTCTGCGACAAGTCCATGTTTTGTATATGGACATATTCATTGCGGGTGTTAGTATTGCATTGACGGTAGCAATAGATATGCGTGTTTCATTTAAGGCGAGGATTGCTGATGATGACCACATTAATCGCACCTCTTTCTGACTGGCCAGCAGCGTCACACGACGTCATGCGCCGGTTGGCCTTATCCCCCATCCCTTCTTTTCCTGGAAAGACGATACTTCGCTACGCGGAGGAGAAACGCGCACCACTCAGCAAACGGAGCAAAGCGAGTCGCGTATGGACAAAATCAAACGGCGTTGGACAGGATACGTTATTGGTTTACTGGTGGTCATTGCCGCCGCGGCATGGTGGATGTTACGCCCACCAGGGCTTCCGGCAGGCTTTGCCAACAGCAACGGTAGAATCGAGGCGACCGAAGTCGATATAGCCACCAAAACCGCCGGTCGTATCGACTCGATTCAGGTCAAAGAGGGACAGTTTGTGCGTCAGGGCGAAGTCTTAGCCCGCATGGACATCCGCGTTCTCAATGAACAACGGCTGGAGGCCGCCGCGCAAATTAAGGAAGCGGAAAGTTCGATTGCCGCAGCAAAAGCGCTGCTCGATCAGCGTCAAAGCGAAATGCGCGCTGCCGAGGCGGTCGTGAAGCAGCGGCAGGCTGAACTCAATTCCGCCGCCAAACGCCATGTCCGTTCCAACACCCTGTCGCAGCGTGGCGCGGTCTCCGCTCAACAGCTTGATGATGACCAGGCGGCGGCGGAAAGCGCCAGGGCTGCTCTGGAATCAGCGAAAGCGCAGGTCTCTGCGGCCAGAGCAGCCATTGAGGCAGCCCGCACCAGTATTATTCAGGCGCAAACCCGCGTTGAGGCAGCTCAGGCTACCGAGCGGCGGATTATCGCCGATATCGACGATAGCGAACTGAAAGCGCCACGTGATGGCCGCATTCAGTATCGTGTTGCCGAACCGGGAGAAGTGCTGGCGGCGGGCGGTAGGGTGCTGAATATGGTCGACCTATCTGATGTCTATATGACCTTCTTCCTGCCGACCGAACAGGCGGGCCTTTTGGCGCTCGGCAGCGAAGCACGCATTATCCTCGATGCCGCGCCGAATCTGGTTATTCCTGCCAATATCAGTTTTGTCGCTAGCGTGGCGCAATTTACCCCCAAAACGGTGGAAACCAGCGACGAACGGCTGAAGCTGATGTTCCGCGTCAAAGCCCGCATTCCGCCGGAGCTGCTGGAACAGCATCTTGAGTATGTGAAAACCGGCCTTCCCGGCATGGCCTGGGTGCGTCTGGATAGCCAGAAGGCGTGGCCTGAAGCGCTGATGGTGAGGTTGCCGCAATGAAAACCGTCGCCCGTCTGGAAAACGTGAGACAGCACTTTGGCACGACCACCGCGCTAAAGGATATTACGCTGAACATTCCCGCCCGCTGTATGGTGGGCCTGATCGGGCCAGACGGCGTCGGCAAGTCCAGCCTGCTCTCGCTGATTTCCGGCGCACGAGTCATTGAGCACGGTAACGTGATGGTGCTCGGCGGCGACATGAGCGATGTGCGTCACCGCCAGGACGTGTGCCCGAAAATTGCCTGGATGCCGCAGGGGTTGGGGAAAAACCTCTACCACACCCTGTCGGTCTATGAAAACGTCGACTTCTTCGCCCGCCTGTTTGGTCATGATAAAGCCGAGCGCGAAAACCGAATCAATGAGCTTTTGCAAAGTACCGGTCTGGCACCGTTTCGCGACCGTCCAGCAGGGAAGCTCTCCGGCGGAATGAAGCAAAAGCTTGGCCTGTGCTGCGCGCTCATTCACGACCCACAGTTGCTGATCCTTGATGAACCAACCACCGGCGTCGATCCCCTCTCCCGCGCGCAGTTTTGGGATCTGATCGACAGCATTCGCCAGCGCCAGCCGGAGATGAGCGTGCTGGTCGCCACCGCCTATATGGAAGAGGCGGAACGTTTTGACTGGCTGGTCGCCATGAATGCGGGAGAAGTTCTGGCGACCGGCAGCGCAGAAGAGCTAAAAGTGCAAACGGCGAGCCAGACGCTGGAGCAGGCATTCATCGCCCTGCTTCCCGAAGCCCAGCGCCTGGCGCATAAAGAGGTGATCATTCCACCGCGCAACGCAGAGGAGAGCGAAATCGCCATTGAAGCTCGCGGCCTGACGATGCGCTTTGGCAATTTTGTCGCCGTTGATCACGTGAACTTTCGTATCGCCCGCGGCGAAATCTTCGGTTTCCTCGGCTCCAATGGCTGCGGTAAATCAACAACCATGAAAATGCTGACCGGGCTGCTGCCGGCCAGCGAGGGCGAGGCCTGGCTATTTGGCCAGCCGGTCGACCCGAAGGATATTGAAACCCGCCGCCGCGTCGGCTATATGTCGCAGGCCTTTTCCCTCTACAGTGAACTGACCGTTAGGCAAAACCTCGAACTGCATGCCCGGCTGTTCCATATTCCGGATGCGGAGATCCCCGGTCGGGTCGCCGAAATGAGCCAGCGTTTTATGCTGCAAGACGTTGAAGACACCCTGCCCGCCTCGCTGCCGTTAGGTATTCGGCAACGGCTATCGCTGGCGGTCGCGGTGATTCACCGTCCGGAAATGTTAATTCTTGACGAACCCACCTCCGGCGTCGATCCCGTGGCCCGGGATATGTTCTGGCAGCTGATGGTCGATCTGGCCCGTCAGGATCGGGTGACAATCTTTATCTCCACCCACTTTATGAATGAAGCCGAGCGATGCGATCGCATTTCGCTGATGCATGCTGGCAAAGTGCTGGCCAGCGATACGCCGCAGGCGCTGGTCGAACAGCGCGGGTCGGCCAGTCTCGAAGAGGCCTTTATCGCCTGGCTACAGGAGGCAGCAGATGCCGCACAGCCGCCTGCTGCTGAGGCTGCGCCGATTCCCATGATTGAACACAAAACCGAAACCATTGCTCCGCGTCAGGCGTTTAGCTTGCGCCGCCTGTTTAGCTACAGCCGTCGCGAAGCGCTGGAGCTACGTCGCGATCCGGTACGATCGACTCTGGCATTGCTGGGCACGGTGATCCTGATGTTTATTATGGGATATGGGATCAGTATGGACGTCGAGGATCTGCGATTTGCGGTACTCGACCGCGATCAAACCGTCAGCAGCCAGGGCTGGTCGCAGAATATCGCCGGTTCACGCTATTTTATCGAACAGCCGCCTCTGCAAAGCTACAGTGAACTGGACCGGCGGATGCGCAACGGCGAGCTGGCGGTGGCTATCGAAATTCCACCTAATTTTGGCCGCGACATCGCTCGGGGAACGCCAGTGCAAATCGGCGTGTGGGTTGATGGCGCAATGCCAAACCGGGCGGAAACGGTGCGCGGCTACGTGCAGGCGATGCATTTGGCCTGGCTTCAGGAGATGGCCGGTCGCCAGGCCAGCCCCAATCGCGATACCTCACTGATTTCTATTGAAACCCGCTATCGCTATAACCCGGACGTGAAGAGTCTGCCAGCGATTGTTCCAGCGGTTATTCCGCTACTGTTGATGATGATCCCGGCGATGCTCAGCGCGCTCAGCGTAGTGCGTGAGAAAGAGCTGGGCTCGATCATCAATCTGTACGTGACGCCGACCACCCGCAGTGAATTTCTTCTGGGCAAACAGGTGCCGTATATCGTGCTGGGGATGTTTAACTTCTTTCTACTATGTGCACTGTCGGTGTTTGTCTTTGGCGTACCGCATAAAGGGAGCTTCCTGACGCTTACGCTGGCCGCACTGCTCTATGTCACTATTGCCACCGGGCTTGGCCTACTGATCTCAACCTTTATGAAAAGCCAGATTGCGGCGATTTTCGGTACCGCGATTATTACGCTTATCCCGGCGACGCAGTTCTCGGGGATGATCGATCCCGTCGCGTCTCTGGAAGGACCGGGCCGCTGGATTGGCCAGATTTATCCAACCAGCCACTTTCTGACCATTGCGCGAGGAACGTTTTCCAAAGCGCTAAATCTGACGGACCTGTGGGCATCCTTCATACCACTGCTTATTGCGGTTCCGCTGGTGCTGGGCCTGAGCGTGTGGCTGCTGAAAAAACAGGAGGGATAATGCGCGGATTACGCAATATTTATAATTTAGGCATGAAAGAGCTACGCAGCCTGCTTGGCGATAAGGCGATGCTGACATTAATTGTCTTCGCCTTTACCGTCTCGGTTTACTCCTCCGCTACCGTTATGCCGGGGTCGTTACATTTAGCCCCTATCGCTATTGCGGATATGGATAAATCGCAGCTCTCATCGCGCATTATCAACGGTTTTTATCGCCCCTGGTTTTTACCCCCTGAGCTGATTACCGCTGATGAAATGGACGCAGGGCTGGATGCCGGGCGATATACATTCGCGATCAATATTCCCCCTAACTTCCAGCGTGATGTTTTAGCCGGACGCCAGCCGGAGCTGCAGGTAAACGTTGATGCGACGCGAATGAGCCAGGCGTTTACCGGCAATAGCTATATCCAGAATATCGTCACTGGTGAGGTAAATAGCTTTGTCGCCCGCTATCGGGATAACAGTACGTTGCCAGTCGAGCTAGCCGTCAGGATGCGTTTTAACCCGAATCTGGAACAGGAACGTTTCGGGGCCGTAATGGCGATTATAAACAATATTACTATGCTGGCCATCGTGCTTACCGGTTCGGCGTTGATACGTGAACGAGAGCATGGAACCGTGGAGCACCTGCTGGTGATGCCGGTGACGCCGTTTGAAATTATGATGGCAAAGATCTGGTCAATGGGTTTGGTGGTGCTGGTCGTTTCTGGATTATCGCTTATATTGATGGTCCAGGGAGTGTTGCAAGTGCCGATTGAAGGCTCTATACCGCTGTTTATGCTTGGAGTAGCCCTGAGCCTGTTTGCTACTACCTCAATTGGAATATTTATGGGAACCGTGGCCCGCTCGATGCCGCAGTTAGGGCTGTTGATGATTCTAGTGCTGCTACCACTTCAGATGCTATCCGGGGGATCAACGCCACGAGAAAGTATGCCGCAGGCGGTGCAGGACATCATGCTCACCATGCCGACAACTCATTTCGTCAGCCTGGCGCAGGCAATTCTGTATCGAGGCGCAGATTTTACGATTGTCTGGCCGCAGTTTCTGACGCTGCTGGCTATCGGTGGCGTATTTTTTACGATTGCACTGCTGCGTTTTCGTAAGACTATCGGCGAGATGGCCTGAGTTTATGCCGCTACCGCTGGTAGCGGCTATCGATTTATTTATTGCGGTTCATAAAGCGACGCAGTAGCCAAGTAAACCCCATAGCCATGCTGAACAGAATGACCAGCAGCAGCACCCAGCAGACCGAGATTCGCAGTAACGTACTCATCGTCATAAATGGCTGAAGATACACGGTAAATGAGTGCTCAACAGGTTTTCCCAGCAGCATCATTATCCCATCAGCTAACCAGACAAGCGCCCGACAAACCAACCAGATGATAGCTGGCCAACAGAGCAAAACCAGAAAGGTGAAGCGCTCTTGTATATATTTTATAAGTTGGCGCAAAGGAGGCCAGTTGATCAGAATTTTCATTTATATTCTCATATTGCCAGCCGGTAACATGCATTATTCGTCTGAAGACGTTACCGGGTTAGCTTCCATACAGGCAATGCACCCTATATTTTTATCAAATTTGAATTAACTTAAACCAGATCGAGTTAACAAAGTGTTAAGAACACTAAGTCATTTGCCTGAAAAAGTCCAGCCATTATAGCCATTACCAGGTATAGAATGAGAGTATCGCATCAGTTTGTTAATATGATTACATTAACGCAACTGAATATTTTAATAAAACTTACGGTCTATTTAATTTAAACAAAACATTAAGGAATGGGTTTATATTTATTTAAATTATATTAATAAAATTCAAATAATAAATAAAACAGTCCTCGCTCAATGAGTTTATTCATTTCATTACTTATTGGGCGATTATTTTCCGATAAAAATGATGTTGAAGTAAAAATTTCCCTTAATCGTAACTACTAACGATAACCTTTCGGGTTAAATCTCCTGGAACATTAACTGTTTTGGTGACTACACCACGTGAAATAGAAGAAACATATTTCGCATCAACAGGATACAAGTCATGACCGCATAACTGTCGCAGTTGCCCGGCAACAATATCAGTATGACAGGTAAGTGATACAACTTGCCCAGTGATGGTGAGTGTTGCGGTATCAGCAGCAAAAGTTGCTGAACTCACTCCATGAGCTAAAGTCAAAATCCCAATCAGCGCCATTTTCATTGGTTTTATAGCTCGTAACAGGATAGTAATAGAAAGATAGAAGTAAAGTGATGATAAAACCAGACGTTATAAGGAATATAGTCGTGCTGTAGTGCCAGATAAAACATTCATGCCACCAACTGGCTTGAATATTCCTCATACCATAAAAACGCAAAAAGCCCATCCGTCAGGATGGGCTCTTCACTTAATTAATGCCTGGCAGTTCCCTACTCTCACATGGGGAGACCCCACACTACCATCGGCGCTACGGCGTTTCACTTCTGAGTTCGGCATGGGGTCAGGTGGGACCACCGCGCTGTCGCCGCCAGGCAAATTCTGTTTATCTGTATCAAGCTGAATCTCTCTCAATTCCGCCAAAACATCTTCGGCGTTGTAAGGTTAAGCCTCACGGTTCATTAGTACCGGTTAGCTCAACGTATCGCTACGCTTACACACCCGGCCTATCAACGTCGTCGTCTTCAACGTTCCTTCAGGACTCTCAGGGAGTCAGGGAGAACTCATCTCGGGGCAAGTTTCGTGCTTAGATGCTTTCAGCACTTATCTCTTCCGCATTTAGCTACCGGGCAATGCCATTGGCATGACAACCCGAACACCAGTGATGCGTCCACTCCGGTCCTCTCGTACTAGGAGCAGCCCCCCTCAATTCTCCAGCGCCCACGGCAGATAGGGACCGAACTGTCTCACGACGTTCTAAACCCAGCTCGCGTACCACTTTAAATGGCGAACAGCCATACCCTTGGGACCTACTTCAGCCCCAGGATGTGATGAGCCGACATCGAGGTGCCAAACACCGCCGTCGATATGAACTCTTGGGCGGTATCAGCCTGTTATCCCCGGAGTACCTTTTATCCGTTGAGCGATGGCCCTTCCATTCAGAACCACCGGATCACTATGACCTGCTTTCGCACCTGCTCGCGCCGTCACGCTCGCAGTCAAGCTAGCTTATGCCATTGCACTAACCTCCTGATGTCCGACCAGGATTAGCTAACCTTCGTGCTCCTCCGTTACTCTTTAGGAGGAGACCGCCCCAGTCAAACTACCCACCAGACACTGTCCGCAACCCGGATTACGGGTCCACGTTAGAACACCAGCCATTAAAGGGTGGTATTTCAAGGATGGCTCCATGCAGACTGGCGTCCACACTTCAAAGCCTCCCACCTATCCTACACATCAAGGACCAGTGTTCAGTGTCAAGCTATAGTAAAGGTTCACGGGGTCTTTCCGTCTTGCCGCGGGTACACTGCATCTTCACAGCGAGTTCAATTTCACTGAGTCTCGGGTGGAGACAGCCTGGCCATCATTACGCCATTCGTGCAGGTCGGAACTTACCCGACAAGGAATTTCGCTACCTTAGGACCGTTATAGTTACGGCCGCCGTTTACCGGGGCTTCGATCAAGAGCTTCTCCTTACGGATAACCCCATCAATTAACCTTCCGGCACCGGGCAGGCGTCACACCGTATACGTCCACTTTCGTGTTTGCACAGTGCTGTGTTTTTAATAAACAGTTGCAGCCAGCTGGTATCTTCGACTGATTTCAGCTCCATGAGCAAGTCACTTCACCTACCATCAGCGTGCCTTCTCCCGAAGTTACGGCACCATTTTGCCTAGTTCCTTCACCCGAGTTCTCTCAAGCGCCTTGGTATTCTCTACCTGACCACCTGTGTCGGTTTGGGGTACGATTTGATGTTACCTGATGCTTAGAGGCTTTTCCTGGAAGCAGGGCATTTGTTACTTCAGCACCGTAGTGCCTCGTCATCACACCTCAGCGTTGAATGACGTTCCGGATTTACCTGGAACATCCGCCTACATGCTTAAACCGGGACAACCGTCGCCCGGCTAACATAGCCTTCTCCGTCCCCCCTTCGCAGTAACACCGAGTACAGGAATATTAACCTGTTTCCCATCGACTACGCCTTTCGGCCTCGCCTTAGGGGTCGACTCACCCTGCCCCGATTAACGTTGGACAGGAACCCTTGGTCTTCCGGCGAGCGGGCTTTTCACCCGCTTTATCGTTACTTATGTCAGCATTCGCACTTCTGATACCTCCAGCAGCCCTCACAGGCCACCTTCAACGGCTTACAGAACGCTCCCCTACCCAACAACACATAGTGTCGCTGCCGCAGCTTCGGTGCATGGTTTAGCCCCGTTACATCTTCCGCGCAGGCCGACTCGACCAGTGAGCTATTACGCTTTCTTTAAATGATGGCTGCTTCTAAGCCAACATCCTGGCTGTCTGTGCCTTCCCACATCGTTTCCCACTTAACCATGACTTTGGGACCTTAGCTGGCGGTCTGGGTTGTTTCCCTCTTCACGACGGACGTTAGCACCCGCCGTGTGTCTCCCGTGATAACATTCTTCGGTATTCGTAGTTTGCATCGGGTTGGTAAGTCGGGATGACCCCCTAGCCGAAACAGTGCTCTACCCCCGAAGATGAGTTCACGAGGCGCTACCTAAATAGCTTTCGGGGAGAACCAGCTATCTCCCGGTTTGATTGGCCTTTCACCCCCAGCCACAAGTCATCCGCTAATTTTTCAACATTAGTCGGTTCGGTCCTCCAGTTAGTGTTACCCAACCTTCAACCTGCCCATGGCTAGATCACCGGGTTTCGGGTCTATACCCTGCAACTTAACGCCCAGTTAAGACTCGGTTTCCCTGCGGCTCCCCTATACGGTTAACCTTGCTACAGAATATAAGTCGCTGACCCATTATACAAAAGGTACGCAGTCACCCAACAAGTGGGCTCCTACTGCTTGTACGTACACGGTTTCAGGTTCTGTTTCACTCCCCTCGCCGGGGTTCTTTTCGCCTTTCCCTCACGGTACTGGTTCACTATCGGTCAGTCAGGAGTATTTAGCCTTGGAGGATGGTCCC
The DNA here is from genome assembly GCF_014103785.1 of Klebsiella sp. RHBSTW-00215. NCBI lineage: Bacteria > Pseudomonadati > Pseudomonadota > Gammaproteobacteria > Enterobacterales > Enterobacteriaceae > Klebsiella > Klebsiella sp. RHBSTW-00215. The sequence goes on along the minus strand of NZ_JABXQS010000001.1, from coordinate 2,268,080 downwards.
CCCATATTCAGACAGGATACCACGTGTCCCGCCCTACTCTTCGAGTTCACAGCCTGTGTGTTTTTGTGTACGGGAGTATCACCCTGTACCCTGCGACTTTCCAGACGCTTCCACTAACACACAAACTGATTCAGACTCTGGGCTCCTCCCCGTTCGCTCGCCGCTACTGGGGGAATCTCGGTTGATTTCTTTTCCTCGGGGTACTTAGATGTTTCAGTTCCCCCGGTTCGCTTCGTTAAGCTATGTATTCACTTAACGATAGTGTGTCGAAACACACTGGGTTTCCCCATTCGGAAATCGTCGGTTATAACGGTTCATATCACCTTACCGACGCTTATCGCAGATTAGCACGTCCTTCATCGCCTCTGACTGCCAGGGCATCCACCGTGTACGCTTAGTCGCTTAACCTCACAACCCGAAGATGTTTCGTAAAACACTTCATGATTGCGAAAATTTGAGAGACTCGAACACACCGTCATGCTGTTCTTATTTACGGAGAACAGACGCAGCGTGTCGTTTCAATTTTCAGCTTGATCCAGATTTTTAAAGAGCAAATATCTCAAACGTAACTCACTGAGTTAGTTTTGAGATATCGGTAGGTTGTGTCTTTCACTCACAGCCAGCAAGTGGCGTCCCCTAGGGGATTCGAACCCCTGTTGCCGCCGTGAAAGGGCGGAGTCCTAACCGCTAGACGAAGGGGACACGAGGTGTCGCGACTTCGCAGCCGTCTTGCTTCTTTACATTCATCAGACAATCTGTGTGAGCACTACAAAGGCAGGTTCTTTAAGGTAAGGAGGTGATCCAACCGCAGGTTCCCCTACGGTTACCTTGTTACGACTTCACCCCAGTCATGAATCACAAAGTGGTAAGCGCCCTCCCGAAGGTTAAGCTACCTACTTCTTTTGCAACCCACTCCCATGGTGTGACGGGCGGTGTGTACAAGGCCCGGGAACGTATTCACCGTGGCATTCTGATCCACGATTACTAGCGATTCCGACTTCACGGAGTCGAGTTGCAGACTCCGATCCGGACTACGACATACTTTATGAGGTCCGCTTGCTCTCGCGAGGTCGCTTCTCTTTGTATATGCCATTGTAGCACGTGTGTAGCCCTACTCGTAAGGGCCATGATGACTTGACGTCATCCCCACCTTCCTCCAGTTTATCACTGGCAGTCTCCTTTGAGTTCCCGGCCGGACCGCTGGCAACAAAGGATAAGGGTTGCGCTCGTTGCGGGACTTAACCCAACATTTCACAACACGAGCTGACGACAGCCATGCAGCACCTGTCTCAGAGTTCCCGAAGGCACCAAAGCATCTCTGCTAAGTTCTCTGGATGTCAAGAGTAGGTAAGGTTCTTCGCGTTGCATCGAATTAAACCACATGCTCCACCGCTTGTGCGGGCCCCCGTCAATTCATTTGAGTTTTAACCTTGCGGCCGTACTCCCCAGGCGGTCGACTTAACGCGTTAGCTCCGGAAGCCACTCCTCAAGGGAACAACCTCCAAGTCGACATCGTTTACAGCGTGGACTACCAGGGTATCTAATCCTGTTTGCTCCCCACGCTTTCGCACCTGAGCGTCAGTCTTTGTCCAGGGGGCCGCCTTCGCCACCGGTATTCCTCCAGATCTCTACGCATTTCACCGCTACACCTGGAATTCTACCCCCCTCTACAAGACTCTAGCCTGCCAGTTTCGAATGCAGTTCCCAGGTTGAGCCCGGGGATTTCACATCCGACTTGACAGACCGCCTGCGTGCGCTTTACGCCCAGTAATTCCGATTAACGCTTGCACCCTCCGTATTACCGCGGCTGCTGGCACGGAGTTAGCCGGTGCTTCTTCTGCGAGTAACGTCAATCACTGCGGTTATTAACCACAATGCCTTCCTCCTCGCTGAAAGTACTTTACAACCCGAAGGCCTTCTTCATACACGCGGCATGGCTGCATCAGGCTTGCGCCCATTGTGCAATATTCCCCACTGCTGCCTCCCGTAGGAGTCTGGACCGTGTCTCAGTTCCAGTGTGGCTGGTCATCCTCTCAGACCAGCTAGGGATCGTCGCCTTGGTAAGCCATTACCTCACCAACAAGCTAATCCCATCTGGGCACATCTGATGGCATGAGGCCCGAAGGTCCCCCACTTTGGTCTTGCGACGTTATGCGGTATTAGCTACCGTTTCCAGTAGTTATCCCCCTCCATCAGGCAGTTTCCCAGACATTACTCACCCGTCCGCCGCTCGTCACCCGAGAGCAAGCTCTCTGTGCTACCGCTCGACTTGCATGTGTTAGGCCTGCCGCCAGCGTTCAATCTGAGCCATGATCAAACTCTTCAATTTAAGTTTGATGCTCGTGAATTAAACTTCGTAATGAATTACGTATGTTCACTCAGAGACTTGGTATTCATTTTTCGTCTTGCGACGTTAAGAATCCATGTCACTTTGAGTGCCCACACAGATTGTCTGATAAATTGTTAAAGAGCAGTGCAACGCGGCTTTCGCTCACCGTTGCGAGGTGGCGTATATTACGCTTTCCTCTTTCAGAGTCAACCTTATTTTCAGGTTTTTCTCTTCAACCAACCCGGCTGTTTGTGTGAAGTGATTCACATCTGCCGTGTCAGTGGGAGCGCATTATAGGGAGCTCCCCGGATATAGCAACCCTTAAAATACAAAAAACTTATCAAGCGTTCATAATTTGAACTTTCAAAGTGAAGCTATATCGATAAAAGCAAAGAAAACCCAGGCTCCATGCGGCCTGGAGAGATTCATCGTCAAACATGAATTTTCGCGAAAATTAACGCTAATCTCGTTTCCCCCCCTCCAGACCTCCCTTTTCTTTTCTTATGTCGTTACCTCAAGTGATGAATTAAGCAACACCCTTGACCCATGACAAAGCAGCGCGAGGTCGCGGCTTTCTATAATCAGGCCCGTTTCTTCTTATTGGTGTGAACCTATGGCTTATCAACTCAACATTAACTGGCCCGAGTTTTTAGAAAAGTACTGGCAAAAGCAGCCGGTAGTATTAAAGAAGGCTTTCACGGACTTCATCGATCCGATTACGCCAGATGAGCTGGCAGGGTTGGCCATGGAGCCGGAAGTCGATAGCCGACTGGTGAGCCTGACTAACGGGCAATGGCAGGCCAGCAACGGTCCATTTGAACATTTTGATGGTCTCGGCGAAACGGGCTGGTCATTGCTGGCGCAGGCCGTAAATCACTGGCACATGCCTGCTGCTGAACTGGTTCGTCCTTTCCGCGTGCTGCCGGATTGGCGCTTAGACGATCTTATGATCTCTTTTTCCGTACCGGGCGGCGGCGTTGGCCCGCATATCGACCAGTACGATGTCTTTATTATTCAGGGTATGGGTAGCCGGCGCTGGCGCGTGGGCGACAAACTGCCGATGCGTCAGTTCTGTCCGCATCCCGCGCTGCTGCATGTTGATCCGTTCGCACCGATTATTGATGAGGATCTGGAGCCTGGCGATATTCTGTATATTCCACCGGGATTCCCGCACGACGGTATTACCCATGAAACGGCGCTGAACTACTCCGTCGGCTTCCGTGGCCCTAATGGCCGCGATCTGATCAGCAGCTTTGCCGATTATGCGCTAGAGAACGATCTTGGCGGCGAGCACTACAGCGATCCTGATTTAACCTGCCGTGAGCATCCGGGCCGGGTAGAAGAGTATGAGCTCGAACGTCTGCGCGACATGATGATCGAGATGATTAGCCAGCCGGAGGACTTCAGGCAGTGGTTTGGGCGCTTTGCCACCACACCGCGTCACGAACTGGATATTGCGCCTGCTGAACCGCCTTTTGAAGAAGAAGAGATTGTCGATGCGTTAATGGGCGGTGAAATGCTCACTCGCCTGAGCGGCCTGCGCGTATTGCACATCGGCGAGAGCTTCTTTGTGAATAGTGAGCAACTGGAGCCTACAGAACCCAATGCCCTGGATGCGCTTTGCCGCTATACCCTTTTGGGCAAAGATGAACTGGGTGAAGCTGCGCTGAAAAATCCTGCCTTCACTGCCGACCTGACCCGTTTGATTAACCAGGGCTACTGGTTCTTCGACGAATAGCATTTCAACATCAGTTCATATATATACCCTAAATAATTCGGGTTGCGGGAAGGCGGCAAGTAAGTGAATCCCCGGGAGCTTACTTAAGTAAGTGACTGGGGTGAGCGAACGTAGCCAACGCACATGCAACTTGAAGTATGACGGGTATAGAAGGCGCGAATAACGCGCCTTCTTCTTTTATATCGCTATAGCATCATTTTCCGAGCAAAGTCTCGTACTGTGCCTGGAACTGTGGCGCGTTCCATGAACCATCAAACAGGGTGTATGTGATATATCCTTTATTCAACCAGCCCGAGTCATTATCCCCTTCTGCTGGTTTCATCGCTTCCGGGTTCATCGTCTGTTTTGCCGTTCCGTCCGCCAGCAGTTCATAGCCAATCTGCGGCGCAGGGTATTGTTCATTCTCAATATAATGAACACCTTTGATTTCAGCCGACGGCAGCGGCGGATAGTTGATACTCAACCCCGATCCCTGCGGCAAAATTGGACTACCCGGCTTATGGGCGGCATTAAGTTTATCCACCAGCGTAACGACATAATCCACCGAGTCAGGCCAATATTTATGAGTACTCGGCCACTTGTTTTTCATCTCTTCTTCTGTGAAACGATAGCCGATGCTGGCGGCAATCGCCGGGAAACCGTAGCGCAAGGCGCGAACCGCCGCGCTCACAGTACCGGAGTTAACCTGTGCCATGCCGGTATTAGGGCCATCATTGACGCCCGAAATCACCAGATCCGGCGGCGCATCTTTCAGCACGCCCCACAGGCCAAAATCCAGCGCATCAGCGGGTGTTCCGGGGAAGCAATAGCGCTTGTCAGCAGCTTTTTTAACGTCAAAAACTTTCCCCGTCTTAAAGGTGATTGCCGAACCGATACCGCTCTGGTTGGTTGCCGGGGCCACCATCCAGACGTCATACCCTTTTGCCGCCAGTTTTTCCTGCAACGAAGTGGTGCCAACAGACTGACAACCATCGTCATTAACCAGCAGTATTTTCAGCGGTTTTTCAGCAGCCTGAACTGAGGCGGCGGATAGCGCCAGAATGGCGGCAGTCAGAATTTTCGTTCTCATCTTCATTCCTTATTGGGTAGCAGAGATATTTCTTAGGCGCAAAAAAAAACCTAAGCCCCCTGCTGCAAGCCAAATTGGCGTACAGGGGGCTTAGGTTTTGCCTGTGGTCAGTAACAATCCCAAAGTGAAGAAAAAATAACGCCTGATGAGTGAAGAGTCCAGCGTATGACGCTGTATTTTGTGACAGACCTCAAGCACTGAATGTTATTTCAATAAAAAACCACCAATTAATCCGAAATTTAATCATGAGAAACTTCTCAATCACAAAATCAACTCCATGAAGATGATCACATTTATTGACATCAATAATCACAAGGGATGTTTTTTAGAATATTTGGTGATACCGTAGTCGATGTTGGATTGTTACTGTTAAAGAACAGGCGAAACCTACGTCAGAAAGTTCGAGCAAGCATGATGTTATTTATGCTTCGTATCGGATATCTGAGGTAGGTTTTTTTTTGCTTATAAAAAGACCATGCAGATGGAGAATAATATGAAGAAGTGGCTAATTGCATTAATGATGACGGCAGGTGCGGCAACCTGCTCCGCCGCAGAGGTCAAAAATGATGATGGCGTAAATATCTATTTTGCCCGCCATGGCAAGACGCTGTTGAATACTTTCGATCGCGTTCAGGGTTGGGTAGATTCACCGCTCACCGAAGACGGTATCCGCGTCGCACGCTATCTTGGCGAGGGGTTAAAAGACATTCCGTTTGATAGCTTCTATTCCAGCGATGCCGGACGCCAGCGGGAGACCATGCAGGTAATCCTTAAGCAAGCCGGAGTGAGTAATTACCAACTTACTGAACTAAGCGGCCTGCGCGAAGCGTTCTTCGGCGGTTTCGAAGGTGGCTATAACAAAGATATGGCCGACGCAGGGGCAAAACAGTTGGGTCTTAAAGATGGCGCCGCGCTTTTCAGCCAAATGAAGGCCGGCACTCTATCTGTTGATACCAACCAGAATGCACTAGCGGCTGCCGACCCTAAAGGGATGGCGGAAAATTATCAGCAGGTCAAAACGCGTACACAGGCAGCCCTGCATACAATCGTTGAAAACGCGCAGGCCCGCGGCGATAAAAACGTGCTGGCGATTTCATCCGGCACTGCAATGCAGATAATGATTTCAGATTTAACGGACGATAGCGCGAAAAACAAACCACTCGCCAATGCTGCCGTGGTTAAAATTGTTTATAAAGACGGAAAATATACCGTTCCTGAAATCGGCACCATGAAATATGTCGAAGCCGGAAAACAATCTCTCGATAAAAAATAAAACCAGCATTTAGTTATTCATTACTGCAGGCTGCAGGCGAAATTGTCTCGCCCGGATCGCTGCGTCCCAACTCTGGGGTTTATTATGAAAATCAATACAATTACAGTCGCCATTATGATGCTGGCTATTCCCACCAGCGTCTGGTCCTCCACGACCAAAAACAGCATTCAAGAACGCGATATGGTTAATACCGTGCTCGACGACCCGTTATTTAGCCAGTCGCACATGTCCTTATCTTTTAAAAACTACTGGAAATATCTCAAGGAAGAAGAAACCGAGCCGAAAAAGGTCCATAACGCCTGGGGTCAGGGCGTCGCAGTGGATTACCAGTCAGGTTATTTTGCCGATATTATCGGTTTTGATGCCACCTACTACGGGGCGATGAAACTCGGTGCCAGCGATTACTTTAACTCCCGTGGCGTACTCTACAATGACGGCAGCGGTAATAAAAAAAGCAACGCCGAAGGTTTTTCAAAAATTGGCCAACGCAACGTCAAGCTGCAATACCGCCTGGAAGACGTCAACCTGAATGCCCGTTGGGGCTGGCAGACGATGAAAAACTACGGCGTCATCTCCAACTCCACCCGCCTCTCACCGACGACCTATTTAGGCTGGACCGGCGCGGTGAACTATGGTCCGTTTACGCTGCGCGGTGCGTACATCGAAAGCTCGATGGATCGCAACTCGCCGGATAAGAAACGCTTTCAGACCAATAGCGGACAATATATTAACCACATCGCCAGCGGCGATATTCTGTGGCAAAGCGAACTCTTGAACATGCAGTACGCCTATGGTGAAAGCGATAACTATCTGCGCCGCCATATCCTGTTCACTAATCTTAAGCCGATGAAAGCACTGAATATTGGTACCCAGGTGTACGCCACCCATGCGCTGGATGAGTACAAAAACATGCCGGCCAATAAGCGTGATTTTGACGACGACGCCTGGCATATCGCTATGGACGTTAAGTGGCAGGCCGACAACTGGAGCACCAAATGGGGTCTGGGCTATACCGATGCCAGTAAGGCTAATGAAGTGGGATTCTATCCACGTCACATGAGCAAAAACTCGCGCGGCACCTTTACCTCAATGGCCTATGCAGGTAATGACTATATGCGCGACGGCGAACTGGTGCTCTCCAATATGTCGGATTACAACCTGACGCCGGAGCTGGCTATCGGCCTGGCCGGTAACATTGCCCAGTTTAACTACCGTGGCAACCATGTCCGTACTGGCGAAATCAACGCCTTTAGCCGCTGGGTGCCAACGCATCCGAGGCTGAAAAACCTCACCGTCTGGGCGATGTTCGGACCGGGCTGGTCTTATAAAATGAATGGCAAAACCCCGGTGCTGACCGACGGTCATTACAGCCGGGCCAACTCGCTCTCCTCGGAAGTGATTATCGAATATAAGTTTAATCTGTTCTGATATGCTCGCCCCGCCGCCATTGGCGGGGCAAACCTTCACAAATTACTTCTTCACCTCATTGAGTTCATCGTTATAGCTTTCCCGCGTCATGCATACGCAGAGGATAGTAATCAGCGCCATACAGGCAAGGAACAGCGAGATAGGCCACGACTCGCCGCCGGACCACACCAGCAGCAAAGTGCCAATCATCGGCGTTAAGCCGCCAACGATATTCGCCAACTGGAAGCCTAACGACACGCCGGTATAGCGCACGCTGGTGTCAAATAGCTCCGAAAAGAAAGCGGGTTGAACGCTGAACATCATCCCCAGCCCAACGGAATAACAGAAGGTGGTGGCGAACATAAACATTTTCACCGAGCCAGAATCGATCATCCAGAACAGCGGGAAGGCAAAGATCAGCGTGATGGCAGCCCCTGCAAGATACACCGGCCGACGGCCAATTTTATCGGATAGCCAGCCAAAGAATGGGAAGGTAAAGATACCAACGAAACTAGCTAACAGCAGGCCATTTAGCGCCGTTTCACGAGTGAAGTTCAGCTCTCTGGTGACGTACGACATGAAGAACGCCACCGTCAACCAGCCCAGCACAATCTCCCCCATGCGCATGCCCATCGCCAGGAACACCGCTTTGCGATGGTGCTTCAGCACGGCAAGAATCGGAAACTGTTGTTCCGCCGCTTTCGGCGCGTTCTGCTGCTGTTTCTGATTTTCCTGGAATACCGGCGTCTCTTCAATGCGCGAACGGATAAACATGCCGACAAACAGCAACGCGATACTTAGCAGGAAAGGCACGCGCCAGCCCCAGGACATCAGGTCATCTTCCGGCAGCATCACCACCAGCGCAAAAACGGCAGTCGCAATAAACAATCCAAGCACGTTACCTAACTGGACAAAAGTGCCAAAAAAGCCACGACGATTGCGTGGTGCATATTCGGTGATAAGCGTGGTCGCCCCGCCCCACTCGCCGCCGATGGCGAATCCCTGACAGAGACGCAGAAAAATCAAGATCAGCGGCGCGGCGTTGCCGATGGTGTCATAGCTGGGAATTAAACCAATGCAGAACGTCGAAATTCCCATAATCATCAGCGATAGCACCAGCGATTTTTTACGGCCAATTTTATCGCCGTAGTGGCCAAAAACGATGGCCCCGATGGGTCGGCTCACAAAGGTGATCGACAGCGTCAGGAAAGATACCAGCAGCGCCATCAGCGGTGAGAGATTGGGGAAAAAGAGCGACGGGAACACCAGCGCGGCGGCGGTACCGTAAATAAAAAAGTCATAGAACTCGATGGTTGTGCCGGATAAACCCGAGCCTAGCACGGTGATCAGCTTTCTTCGTTCATGCTTTTGTAGCGATGTTTGTTCGTCTTTTGCAGGGGCAATGGCTGGCGAGGTAAGCATAGTCATCATTAAATCCTCTGTCCTGAATCATTATTGTTAAATCGGGCGGCGCCTGGCTAACAGCAGTGGCGAAGGGAAAATCGCCAGCAAGCTAACTCGAATTAGCTAATTATAACAAGATACAGAGATTCACAACGTAAATGCTAAAAGAGTGTGACCAGGATCGGTTAAATTTTAACACTCATGCAAATCACCGTTGCCGGCAAGACGATCTAAAAAATGACATAAACCATTAAAAATAAATGAAATACTAGTTAATTAGTGATCAAGAATAACCAACCCACTTCTCTTCACCCTTTTTTCCCACCTTCTCAACGCTTTTACAGGCATTTATCCATCCACAGTCAGAAAGAATTAAATAAAAATTTAATTATCAACACCTTAACAAAACAATATTGATTGCCATCACAAAATCCCGGTAAAGGGTTTGTCCCTGTCTTTTTTTTACCTTAACTTGCTAATTCGAGTTAGCTAATGAAATCAGCAACCAAAGAAGCGGCTGATACGGCACGAAACCATGCGCAGCACGATGAACGATAACTAAGCTACCTATCCCCTACAGGAGAAATTCACATGTTGAATTTAACGTTACCCGCGGAAGCCGAGTTTATTACCCCGAAATCAGGCGAAGTTTTGATGGTCACCAATGCGGATCTCCGCGAACCGGCTAACGTCACCTGCTGGCCCACGCAAAAATTATTTGAACAGCGTCTGGAAGCGGCGCTGGAAACATTAGGCTACCGCCTGCGCCGCGCCCATCCGGTCAATGAGAGCCGCGGTCACGGGTTTATCAGCAGCCAGAAGGAAGGTAGCGATCTGTTCGCCCAAATCGATCCGGATGCGCCGGTTATCGTCCTGCTGACCGCCTGGCAATACTCTCACCATCTTGCCCCTTCGCTGGTGCATCATCGCGGCCCCATTTTGCTGCTCGCCAATTTCGATGGCACCTGGCCGGGCCTGGTCGGCATGCTCTGCATGGCCGGATGCCTCACCAGCCTTGAGCGTAACTACTCGCGGCTATGGTCCGAAACCTTTGCCGATGACGCGTTTATTCGTGGCTTAGAGACCTGGCTGCGCGATGGCCATCTCAGCCATAAGCTGGGCTATCTCCACCCGGTCGCCCCCAGCGCGCCGCTGCTGGCCAGCGAAGCCGGGCAGATTGGCGTTAAAGTTGGGCAGTCGATCCTCAAACATAAAGCCATTGTCGGCCTGTTCGACACCTTCTGTATGGGGATGATCAACGGCGTATTCCCGCAAAAAGCAATGATCGACGTGGGGATGCCTGTGGAGTCGCTGTCGCAATCGGCGCTGCTGGTTGAGATGAATAAAGTACCGGCCGCCCTGCGCGAAGCCTGCCTCGACTGGTACGAAACCCGTGGAATGCAGTTCAAATTCGGCCCTGACAGCGCGCAGGATCTCACCCGGGAGCAGGTGCTGGAACAGTGCGCAATGATGATCGCTATGGCGCGTTTCGTGAAGCGATTCGGGCTGACGGCGGTTGGCGTACAGTATCAACAGGGACTCAAAGACAGCTGTGCGGCCTCTGATTTTGCAGAGGGCGCTATCGGCAACGCCGAACGCTTCCCGATCCCGGATGAGAACGGCGAGATTATCTGCCCGGACGTGCCAATCCCCTGTATCAACGAGGTGGATATGGGCAGCGCCATCCCGCAGGTAATGCTGGCGAAACTGCTCGGCGCGTTGGGTATGGAGAGCGAAACCACCCTCCACGATATCCGCTGGGGTAGCGAATACAATGGCACATTTTATTGGGATCTGGAGATCTCCGGCGCGGTCCCGTTCGCTCATCTGAAAGGCGGGATCGCCGGAGCCACCGGCTATCGCCAGCCGCCGATGTTCTTCCCCTACGGCGGTTCGACTATCGCCGGACAGGGCAAAGCCGGACGCTTTATCTGGGCGCGCGCGCACTATGAAGGCACTCAGGTGATCCTGCATATCGGCACCGGCACCGCCGTCGAACTACCGCATGACGAATTCGAACGCCGCCGCAAGGCGACCAACTACGAGTGGCCGCTACTCAACGCCGTTCTCGACGGGGTTTCGCGCGACGATTTAATGGCGGGACACCAAAGCAACCATCTCAGTCTGGCTTACGTAGAGGAGGAGGTTTTATCCGAAGTGCTGAACGCCTTTATTGCCCAGGCGCTGACGCAAAATATAAAAGTCTTTATCGCAGGCGATGCTCATTTATTAATGAAATAAAAACTGATTCGCTTATGTAATTTTTACGTTGTTAGCGATCCTGGCAAACATCCGCTTAATTCGTCTCTTTATCGCCCATAAAGAGCGGGTCAACGCGCATCTGTCCGGGCGGGCCTTTTGCTTGCCCGGACGAGAGAGGATTATATGTATCAGCAGCAACATATTGAATTTATTATCCAAAAGGCAAAGAAACGGCTCGACCTACAGGAAGCCCCCGGCTGTACCAAAGCGGGATGGCTAATGATCACCGCATTATTAATTGAGTCATGGGATATTTATTCCATGGCGTTTATCTTATTCGCCCTGAAAGACATTTATGAACCCAGCAGTTGGCTGCTCGGTTTTACCGCCGCCGGTACTCAGCTCGGCGCGGTTATCGGCGCGCTGCTCGGCGGCTGGCTGACCGACAAACTCGGACGGCGCAAAATTTTCCTCTGGTCGATGATCCTGTTCGCGATTTTCGCCGTTCTTCAGGGCCTGGCGCCCAATATGTACTGGCTGGCGATTATTCGCTGCCTCGCCGGGATCCCAGTGGGCGCGGACGTGGCCAACGGCTTTACCTACATCATGGAAGTCATGCCGAAAGGCAAGCGTGAAGTGATGGCTAACCGCTGGCAGTTTATGTTCGCGCTGGGGATTATCGCCGCTATCCTGCTGGTCACTACTTTGGTCGCGCTTGATGTTCACCCGGATATGATCTGGCGTATCGTGCTGGCGGTTCCGGCCATTCCTGCCTGTCTGCTGCTGTTTATGCGTCGGGAGCTACCGGAAACTCCAGCGTGGTTTGTGGAACGCGGCCGCTTTATCGAAGCCAAAAAAGCCTCCCGCGAATATTACGGCGAACAGGATGGCCGCCTGCTGGACGACATTCTGCCCAACGAAAACGTCGCTATCGCCGACCCGACGCTCAAAGAGACGTTGCACGATCTGTTCCGTCGCCCGTTTACCCGCCGCACGACCCTGTTCGGCTGGTTCTCCTGCGCCGTACAGTCGTTTGAGAACTATGCCTTCTCGTTCTTCCTGCCGCTGATCCTCGTCACCATCGGTATTTCCGGGCAGATCCAGAACAACCTCGCTCTGCTGGCGGTGAACTGCATCGCCGCGCTCTCGGCGTTCGTTGGCCCACTGCTGCTGCCGACACTCGGCCATAAAGGGCTGAGCAAATACGGCTTCCTGCTGGTGACCATCGGTATCTCGATTTCGGCGTGGGGCGTCTACAGCAGCAGCTTCGCTTTTATCATCTTCGGCGCAGCGCTGATGCTGTGGGGTCACTACTGGGACTCTGAAAGCGGGATGACGGTCATCTCCCTGGTGGCAAAACCGCGCTACCGCGGCGTGGCTTCCGGTATCGGCTACACCATCGTCAAGGTCACCGCCTTCGTCACGACTCTGGTATTCCCGGCCCTGTTTGAGGCAGTCGGCGTGCCAGTCGCCTCAATGATTATCGCTATCGCGCCGTTCTGCGCCTTCCTCGCCTCCATTTTCCTGCTACCGGAAGTCTTTGGTCATGCGGTGGGCGACGAAAACGATCAAGAACATGACGCCAGCCCGGCAATCGCCCTGCAGGGTCATGAATCCCCGGCCTCAACCTCTAAACATTAATCGCCCGGGCCGCAGGTGCGGCCCCCGCTGAACACATAAAGGAAGGAATCAGATGAACAGCACAAAAATGCCCGTGATTGAAAATATCGAACTGATGACCGCCCGCGTCCCGCTGCCGGAAGGCCCATGGGGGGATCAGATTCACCACGTCACCGATATCGAAGTGGCGATTGTTGATGTCTACGGTTCAAACGGCCACGTCGGTACCGGTTTTAGCCACACTTCCGGCTGGTGTGGAAAAACCATCTCCGCGCTGATTGCTGAGATTATCCCGGACGTGATCGGCCAGCCGCTCTCGCCGCGCGGCCTGTGGCATCGCTCATATAAACATATTCACGACGTCGGCGGCGCGGGCGTCACCACCCATGCTCTGGCGGCGCTGGATATCGCCTACTGGGATCTGTTGGGCAAAACACTTAACACGCCAATCATCGACATTATTGGCCGCGTGCGCGATCGCGTTCCGCTGTACGGCAGCGGCATCAACTTGCATCTGTCTATCGAAGAAGTGATCGACCAGGTCAAACGCTGGAAAAGCACCGGCTACCTGGCGGCGAAAGTGAAAGTCGGCAAACCGACGCTGGAAGAAGACGTGGAGCGCCTGCGCAAAATTCAGGAAGCGGTGCCGGGATTTCCGCTGGCGGTGGACGCCAACCAGGGCTGGAACTTCCCGCAGGCGCTACGCGCGTTCAAGCTGTTCGAGCCGCTCAACTTGTTATGGATTGAAGAGCCTCTGCCCTCCGATGATATCACCGGCCATCTCAAGCTGCGCGAACGCAGCACTACGCCTATCGCGCTGGGCGAAAACGTCTATAACTTAAACCAGTTCACGCAATACATCGAGAGCGGCTGTGCGGATTACATCCAGGCGGATCTCGGACGCGTCGGCGGGATCACTGGTTATCTGGATATCGCCGCCGTCGCCCGCGCGCACAACCTGCCGATGACGCCGCATTTTGTCATGGAGCTCAGCGCCAGCCTGCTGGCGACGGTACCGAATATCTCTTACGCCGAAATGACCGACGGCGGACGCTGGAAAGATCTGCGCATTATCGCCGAAGCGGGCGAAGAGGTGGACGGCTACTACGTGCCGAGCGAACGACCGGGCCACGGCATCATTCTCGATCGTGACTATCTCGCAACACACAAAATCTAACCACTCAGTGATGGGGAAAGGACAATGGAAGACACGTTATTCTCAGTTAAAGACAAGGTCATCATCGTGACCGGCGGCCTTGGACAGCTGGGGGCGCAGTACGTGAAGACCTTACATGAGCGCGGCGCAAAGGTGGCGGCGCTAGCCACCCGCGTCGATGCCGCACGTATCGATCGCGTGCTGGGGGCGATAAAGGACTCCGACCGCCTGCTATGTGCGGAAGTGAATATTACCGACAAAGCCAGCATCAACCGGGTTCTTGATAGCATCGAAGCGAAATGGGGCGTGCCGGATGGCCTGGTGAATAATGCAGGTGTTGATACCCAACCCAGCGCGCCGCCGGAAGTTTCCGGCCCGTTTGAGGAGTTTCCGGAAGAGGTATTCCGCGAGGTGGTGGAAGTGAACCTGGTCGGCACCTTCCTGATGACCCAGCAGGTTGGCAAGCGTATGAAACAGGCCGGCAAAGGCGGCTCGATTATCAACGTCGGATCGATCTACGGCGTGGTCTCCCCGGTGCAGGATATCTATAGCTATAAAAAAGAGGATACCGGTATTCCGTTCGTCAAGCCGGTAGCCTATTCAGCGGCAAAGTCCGGGCTGTATAACTTCACCCGCTACTGCGCCACCTACTGGGGCCGCGACGGCATTCGCGTCAATACCCTGACCCTTTCCGGCGTTGAGCGTAGCGACCAGGATCCGCGTTTTCAGAAAAACTACACCAACCGCATTCCGATTGGACGGATGGCAAAACCCCATGAGTACAACGGTGCGGTGGTGTTCCTGCTCTCCGACGCGTCGGTCTATATGACCGGCTCCAACGTCGTCGTGGATGGAGGCTGGACCGCATGGTAAACGATAAATGGCAGGTTTTTCGCGGTATTATCTCCGCCGTGGTAACGCCGATGCATGCCGACGAGTCGGTAAACTATGCGGCGCTGGACACCCTCGCCCGTGCCCAGCTGGCGCGTGGTGTTGAAGGCTTTTACTGCTGCGGTTCCTCCGGGGAGGGGCCGTTACTGCGTTTCGATGAGCGCAGGCAGGTGCTGGCAACGCTGGTACAGGCGGCGGAGGGCAAAGTGCCGGTAATTTCCCACGTCGGAACGCCGCGCACCCAGGATGCCATCGAGCTGGCAAAAAGCGCCGAGCAGGACGGGGCCAGCGCGGTATCGCTGGTACCGCCCTACTACTACAAATACAGCCGCGAGGAGATTATCGCCTACTACCGTCGGGTACTGGACGCCATTTCGATTCCGGTGATTTTGTATAATATTCCGCAGTTTACCGGCGTCGAGCTTGACCATCAGACCGCCGAAGCGCTGCTCGGCGACGAGCAGGTACTGGGGGTTAAACATACTTCGCATAACCTCTATTCGCTGGAGCGGATGATCGCCCGCTATCCGGACAAAGTGTTCTTTAACGGTTTCGATGAGATCTTCCTTTCCAGCCTCGCGGCAGGTGCGACGGCCACTGTCGGCACCACGGTCAACCTCCAGCCGGAGCTGTTTCTCGCTCTGCGCAGCGCGTTTAAGCAGGGCGATATCGCCCGGGCGCAGCGCTTACAGCAGCAGATTAACGAAGTCGTGGAAAACCTGGTGGCGCGCGGCGTGTTCCAATCGGCGAAGTATCTTGCCGGTAAAGAGACCGTCGATACCGGGCCAACCCGCGAGCCGTTTGTGGCGCTGACGGCGGCGCAGAAAGGGGAGCTGGATGAACTCTATCTGCGCTTACGGGGGTATATCGCCGATGCCCGGCAATGACAGGCTATGTACCCAGAGACGCCTGAACGATAGCGCCGTTTGCCAGCAGGTGGCGCTGTTTTTACAGGAGACCGAAGGAGATGCACAGACCCGGGGGCTCTCGGTTGCGGTGGTGGGGCCGGAGGGCGAGCTTATCGCCTTTGGCGCACACGCTCGCTGTCCGCCGCTGCCGCGCCAGCTCGCACAGCGCAAGGCCTGGACTGCCCTGCGCTTTCGCCGCCCAACGGCAAGGCTTGCGGAAGAAGTTAGCGCCGGTAGCCTACGGCTGGAAGTGTTTCACGACCCGCAGTTGCTGGCAATGCCAGGCGGCGCGCCGGTGATGCTTGATGGGCTGGCAATAGGCGGCGTAGGGATCAGCGGCCTGCCGCCGGAATTAGACGCCGAGTTGGCGGTGCGTTTTGTTCAGCGGCTGATGACATAAAGCGTTCCCGGAGGCGGTACTGCGTACCTGTCCGGGCTACGCGGCATATGCCAGCTCCTACGCTCTTTTCCCCCTCTCCCTTCCAGGGAGAGGGCCGGGGTGAGGGTCTTTTACCGCGTCCACTTAACTCCGCTGCTTTTCCACCGACAAAGGGCGATGAATCAGCGTCATTGGCACCGTGATCTTCACGTCGGCATTCTCGCCCTGCAGCTTCTGCTGCATCAGATGAAACGCGTGCTGGGCCCAGGCGTCCTCGTCCTGACGCATCGACCACACCGCATTCGGCAGGAAACCTAACATCTGATGTTCATCGAAGGTCCCAATCGGGATATCCGACGGAATAAAACCATAAGTTTCCCGCAGCGCGCTTAGCGTCCCCTCCAGAATCGGCAGCGATGAGGCGATAAACGCCTTCGGCGGCTCCCGATGCTGGCGGAGAAAATCGAGCATCAGCTGTTTACCCTCTTCCTGACGGTTATGGCTGGCCGATAAAATCCACTCTTTCCCGGCGGGCAGCTCGCTAAGATAACCCTGCAAACGGCGCTGGATAGACGGCTGCTGGGTATCCCCGGCAATAAAAAAAATCGGCGAGACATCTACCGCCTGAGTCATCGCCTGCACCAGCTTTTTACTGCCGTTGTAGTTATCACTCACCACCAGCGATACGTCGCTCTCGCCAAAATCACGGTCGAGCAGCACCAGCGGCCGCTTGCGCGCTACCTTCTGATGATGCAACTGTGTCTCCCGATTAGAAGGCACGACAAATAATCCATCGACATTGCGCGCCAGCAGCCCTTCGACCAGGCTGTTCTCATGCTCGCTGTCGCTGTAGGTACAGGCGATCATCAGTTGATACCCTGCCTGGCGGCAGCAGGCTTCCAGCTTTTCCGCCAGCGTGGAGAAAAACAGGTTCGACAGGCGCGGGATCACCAGCCCTAAGGTCTCGGTTTTATTGAGCTTCAGGCTGCGGGCGATGTGGTTAACGACCAGCCCGTTCTCAGCGATATAGTCATTAATACGCTGCTGCGTTTTAGCGCTGATGCGGTACTGCTCAGCTTTACCCCCCAGCACCAGCCGCACGGTAGTAATCGAGATTTCCAGCGCTCTGGCGACTTGCTCAACAGTTTTGGTCATAACATCATTTTCCATAACGAACAGAACTGCTTAATCATAAACTAATTCGAGTTAGCAATACATTAGATAGGCTGTTATTTTGAACAAGGCGTCGACCTGCTGAGGCAATGACATTATCGATATACAGTGGCGATCACCTTATCCTCCGGCACTGACTTTGATAAATGTGCCGGAGGGAATGATTTCCGCGTTATTTCAGCGCGTTACTTTCCAGGTTTAACATCGGCTACCCAAGTGGGGAGATCCCAGGTACCGCCCAGGCGTAAATATCGACACATTCCGGTTGTTGCCTCGCGGCTTTTGCGGAACGTTGTGCCATCCCAGACCCAGCTTGCCGTTCCCCAGCAATCACCGAGACCGCGCCCTTTCTGGCTCATGAAAATCTCACCCTCGCCATACTCAGATCCTGAAACGGTAATAAGAGCGGGATTGCCTTCAAGCTTGCTATCAACCACCCAATAACCGTACCCCTCGTTATATGCCGCCCGCCAGCACAGCGCTGAAATCAGCGAGTGGGCGTTATCCAGCGGCGTCAGACTGATGGTTTCTGCTTCCTCCCCTTCTTCAGGCTGGATGCGATCGCACCAGTCATCTTCCTTCAGGGTTACCAAAAGTTTTGGCTTGAGTATCGCCAGTTCAGGCGCTGTCAGCGCTCTTTCCTGAGCCTTCTCAGGCTTAACCTGGTTAATCACCGGCGCGGGAACGGCGGCCCGGACGCTGCTCTCCGGTTTATCACCTTTTTTGGTCAGCGCGCCAGGCGTGCCAATTCGCCCCTGAACATCGTCCATTTTCAGCAGCACCGCATAAGCGCCATCGCCGGAGAGCACAAACGGGTCCGGACCGCCTTTAAATTCAATTTTTCCGCTACCTTTGACCGCATTAATGATGTCCTGGACCTGTTTGTCCGACAGTGGCCAGCTCTCTTTTCCAGGCTTCACTTCGCCCGCTGGCTGGTCATTAATCCACAGCGTCAGCTTGTCAGGATAAACATCGCTATCGGTAATATCCGCCAGCATAAGTTCCCCAGACACCGCAGTCCCCGCTCCGGCCTGACGGGTCAGCAGTACTGAACCACCGGCACCTTCGTCGGGGCTGTATCCCGCCGCCCGGCAGGTCAACGTGTTATCACAAACCACTTCCCAGTCTTTATGGCTGAATGAAACGCCGCTTTTTTCCGCCAGCGCGGGGGCGCTGAGCACGGCTAATGTCAGCAGCCCTGCCCTGATTCCCTTTTTCATACCGTTTCTCCCTATCGGATAATTTTCCGTAGTCTGAACAATGCCCGTGACGGAGAGAAGTGTTTTCCCTTCTCTTTTATTCTTTTCAGACAATATCAGAGGTTGCAGGTCCCTTTGTCCTTCATCAAACATTCTCACATCACGATCAGTCCAGAGTGTTGGGTGAAAATATATTATTTGGCATCATCCAACATCATTTGATTATCAAAAAACATCATCCGGCGTGATGTTTAATCATCTTGTGATATTTCACTCTGTCGCATTTTTCTGGTTGTTTTTATTCTCTCACTTCATCTTTCTAATTCATTTATGAATTGCGCCGCTTTGTTATTAACAGCGTCTTTCTACTGTTTATGAATTTGGATTCACGTTCGCTATCACGTTATAAATAAAATGAAGATATATAGATTTTTGTGCCTGTTGCCATCGTTATTTTTAGGGCTAGCGTGCGCCGCCAGCGCATCCGCCATCGATAATTGTGAAGTGGGCTGCCCGACCGGCGGAAGCGCACAGACGCTGGTTCGCGAAGCGTATACGCTGAATAACAACAGCCGCAGCAAATTCGCTAATTGGGTGGCGTATAAAATCACCAAAGCCAGCCAGGCCAGCGGTCGCTCGCGCAGCTGGAAGCGCGATCCGGATTTACCCGCCGCAGATACGTTAGCCCCTGCTGCCTATAAAGGGGCAAGCACGGCGCTGACGATCGATCGCGGGCATCAGGCCCCGCTCGCCGGGCTGGGCGCAAGCGCGGACTGGCAGACATTAAACTATCTCTCCAATATTACGCCGCAGGAGTCCGGGCTCAATCAAGGTGCGTGGGCAAGGCTGGAGGATAAGGAGCGCGCCCTTGCCGAGCGCAGCGACGTCACCGCAGTCTGGTCCGTAACCGGGCCGCTGTTCGAACGGCATATTGCCACCCTGCCCGCCGCGCCCGACGTTGAGATCCCCAGCGGCTACTGGAAGATTATTTTTATCGGCTCCAGTCCGGATAAAGGCGAATACGCGGCGTTTTTACTGGATCAGGCGACGCCAAAAAGCGCCAGTTTTTGTGATTATCAGGTAACGGTGGAAGAGATTGAGCAACGAACCCATCCGGCGCTCTCTTTTTGGTCTGCCCTGCCGCCGGAGATTACCCAAGGCCTGAAGACCCATAAAGGTACGCTGGCGAAAGAGTTGGGGTGTTCTTGATTTGATATTTTCATCCTGATTCAGGTATTAAGTTTGTATTATTGTTCAAGACTGTTTTTTGGTTATTTAAGCAATATCAGGAAAGGTATTTACCGTTGGAGCTAAATAATCGAATTACGTATTTCATTCATTCTTAACATGCGGTTAAAGGCGTTTATTATGTTCGATTAAATTCTGGACTTTGCGTTTATTACTGGTTAGGTTTACAGGTGTTATTTAGCGCGGTGCGAATGTGTTGGCGCACACCCGCACCGCTGATCACAATTACTATTATGAAGGAATAGCAACCATGACTGATATCGATTGTATTGTAGATTCGTTTGATCCAGAAGTGTCGCCGAAGAATAAGCGTCAGTTGACGGTGAGTTATGGAAGGTGCGAACAAGTCCCTGATATGAGATCATGTTTGTCATCTGGAGCCATGGAACAGGGTTCATCATGAGTCATCAACTTACCTTCGCCGACAGTGAATTCAGCAGTAAGCGCCGTCAGACCAGAAAAGAGATTTTCTTGTCCCGTATGGAGCAGATTCTGCCATGGCAAAACATGGTGGAAGTCATCGAGCCGTTTTACCCCAAGGCTGGTAATGGCCGGCGACCTTATCCGCTGGAAACCATGCTACGCATTCACTGCATGCAGCATTGGTACAACCTGAGCGATGGCGCGATGGAAGATGCTCTGTACGAAATCGCCTCCATGCGTCGGTTTGCCCGGTTATCCCTGGATAGCGCCTTGCCTGACCGCACCACCATCATGAATTTCCGCCACCTGCTGGAGCAGCATCAACTGGCCCGCCAATTGTTCAAGACCATCAATCGCTGGCTGGCCGAAGCAGGCGTCATGATGACTCAAGGCACCTTGGTCGATGCCACCATCATTGAGGCACCCAGCTCGACCAAGAACAAAGAGCAGCAACGCGATCCGGAGATGCATCAGACCAAGAAAGGCAATCAGTGGCACTTTGGCATGAAGGCCCACATTGGTGTCGATGCCAAGAGTGGCCTGACCCACAGCCTAGTCACCACCGCGGCCAACGAGCATGACCTCAATCAGCTGGGTAATCTGCTGCATGGAGAGGAGCAATTTGTCTCAGCCGATGCCGGCTACCAAGGGGCGCCACAGCGCGAGGAGCTGGCCGAGGTGGATGTGGACTGGCTGATCGCCGAGCGCCCCGGCAAGGTAAGAACCTTGAAACAGCATCCACGCAAGAACAAAACGGCCATCAACATCGAATACATGAAAGCCAGCATCCGGGCCAAGGTGGAGCACCCATTTCGCATCATCAAGCGACAGTTCGGCTTCGTGAAAGCCAGATACAAGGGGTTGCTGAAAAACGATAACCAACTGGCGATGTTATTCACGCTGGCCAACCTGTTTCGGGCGGACCAAATGATACGTCAGTGGGAGAGATCTCACTAAAAACTGGGGATAACGCCTTAAATGGCGAAGAAACGGTCTAAATAGGCTGATTCAAGGCATTTACGGGAGAAAAAATCGGCTCAAACATGAAGAAATGAAATGACTGAGTCAGCCGAGAAGAATTTCCCCGCTTATTCGCACCTTCCCTAAAAGTTTATCAACTAAAGAAAGCTCAAGAATCAAAAGAGATTGCAAGAGAGTTTCAAGAAGAGGTTTTAATTTCAGTTCTTTACGATGAGGATATTGACTCTTCAATTGGTTTGAGTGAACTAGCTCAAACTGATTTCCAAGAAGAAATGAAAAATTTTACCAACTCTTACAACCAGCTGGGCATCCAAAGTACTCTAAGAAAAGGTAAAGCTAAAGAACTAATCAGTAAACATTTCAATGCAATTCAGGAAAGCGTAACATATTTACAAGAAGCTATTGCAGAAAAAAAAGGGGTTTTTGATGTCGATAAAATATTCGCCTTTCCACTCTTAAAAAGAACAAAAAAAATATTACAGGCAGGTAAGTCTGCAGAGAGGAGAAGGAAAAAACTATTTAGACCCCTTGATATTTATAAAAAAGAGATCCAAAAATATTTTAATGGAAAAACAATAACTTTATTATCAGATGGAGGGTTATATTTCAAAGACGCGAATAGAAATAGTAGTGAATATGATTTCAAAAAACTTTCCTCTGGTGAAAAACAGATCCTAATATTATTAACTGAATCACTTCTTCAGGATGGTGAATCTAAATTATTCATTGCTGATGAACCTGAGCTTTCATTACATATCGACTGGCAAAGCAAAATATTACCATCTATAAGAATGCTAAACAGAAGCGCTCAAATTATTGTAGCAACTCACTCCCCAGAAGTCGCGGGTGAATACCCAGAAAATATTCTAGACATGGAAGACATCTGCTATGAGTAAAGGAATTCCTCGTGGTTCAAAAGCCCTAGCGGTAATAAATAGGTTCAAAAGAGTTAGCGCTATCCTATATGTCGAAGGACCAACTGATCGCGTTTTTTGGAAAACTCTTTTAGACTCAAAGGGAGTGAATGATATCTCTATTGAAATTGCGGGAAGCTGTACAATTATTGATAGTTACATAGATAAAATATTGAATGAAAATCTTGAAATTTTTGTAGCTAGAGATAAGGATTATAAATATATTTTGAATAAAATACCTCAACATGAAAGGGTGCTTTTTACCTTTGGTCACAGTGTTGAGAATACCCTAGTTTACAATGATGCCATCGTAAGTATAGGAAAATCAATTGGTGGCGAGGAAGAATACTGTTCATTATCAGTCCAGCATTGGCATGAGTACATTATAAATCAACTGCAACCATTAGTTATTCGTGAGTTTGCAAATGAGGCTGTCGGTTCCGGTTTAAACATATTAGGTGATCATGGAGATGGTTTATTTGGCAAAACATGGAATAGCGATAAATTTCCAACTGAAAAAATATTAAAAAAAATGGAAGAAATAGACAAAATAATCTCACCCCAAGAGATACTAGCAGCTTCAAATATTGTGGAGGAACGATGCAATGATATTTATTGCTATATTAGAGGTCATTTTCTTTTCAGTTTAGCACTAAAGTTTGTTAAAGAAATGATGAACACACTGCTGAATAAAAAGTCAGTTAATGTATCAAATGACTCCTTAATGACCATGCTTTCAATGGCATTTAGAGGTGCGTTCGATTCAGGAATGCATCCTCATAGCGAACATTATATGATAGAACTTGATAAATTAAGAATGAATTGAGTAAGTCATAAAAAGCACTCCGAGACAACTTCGGAGTGCTTTTATTTTAAGCTGACACCTCAAACATTACAAATGTATAAGCGCTCGGGATTTGCAATAAATCAACGTAAACGTCCTATCAGTCTTGCAATTACCCACATCTATTCTCTCAAAAGTTCAAAACCATAAAGAATGTCATTAAGCCGACGTAGTCCTCGCCAAAGCACTGTGTTTCCTGGAGGAGGATCGTTGGCTCTGGCTAAATATCCGCCTAACTGAGCAAGCTTTATAATATATCTCTGTAGGGGTGCAACATTTTCAGTTTTTTTATTGTCTTTGACGACATTATCAAGTAATTCACATTCTGCATGTGTCAGGGCCATTTCGGCAGGTACATCTGAATATTCACGGCTAACCATTGTCAGCCAAAAGATCCTCCAGCTTATAATGCAAAAACACGATATCAGTTTGCTCAGCCTTTCTGCTGTTCTAAGTTTAGAATCTTCAGCTTTACATCCTGATTTCAGAACCTTATGAAAAGTCTCAATTTTCCAACGATGTGCATACCATTCGAGTTTTTCGATAGCATCGTCATTACAGTCGACGGGAATATTAGTCAGTAGTTTCCATTCAAGAGGTTTCCTTCCAGGCGTTTCATTTTCTTCTCTGGCATGAATGGCAAATAAAGTTATATCAGGATATTGTCTGGATTTACCTATTGGAGGCTTCACTAATATCTTTTTCCACCGAACGGATAACATAACCTCATGACTTTTCTCATTCTCATCCCGCAGAACAACATTATGAATACATTTTATTGACTCATTCTGCATTTCATCAGAAATAGTGTGCTTTCCATCGCCAGCAAGTCTGTCAACACAAGTTCTTACCAGAAATGACGTTTTAAGTTCCCGGGATAAACAAAACAACTCATAAATATCACTTTCTCTGTCGCCAACGTGGACACAACGTTCAGGGCATTGCAGCAGAGTCATCGACTGACGCAGGCTATCAAGCCACCTGATACTTTCTTTTTCTTCAATAGGTACGCGGGTCGGATTGATTTTCCTTTTGAGGGCGTTGGTGCCTTTAAATTTTCTGCGTGTCCAGAATTTTATTGCTGATAACCCCAACGGCACACCTTGCGAGGTTATAGCGAGGCTGGAGTGCATCAAAATACCACAATTAACGATCTTACCTTTTGATTTATCTTTTCTCTTTCCCCATGCCGATGTAGTTCCGGTATACCCAATGATATCTGGATTATCTCTTTGATAAATAAAAGTTGTCGTATCCTGAAGCAGTAATATAGTTTCATCTTTTAATGCTGTAACGCGCTGTCGTGTGGACTCAAAATGCCCCTGCAGAATGGCAGATTCATCAACATGAGGATTTGAAAGAAACCGGTAAGCCGCTTTAGTTCCAGCCCAGTCCTGACAGGCAAACGGGATCGTGCTTCCTATATTTTTCCAGAAATTACCCATGAGTTCACGAAATCGCCGACCGAGTCTGCGGTCATTGAAACTACCTTCGTCAACTTCCTGAGCTAACCATTCTGTATCGCCTTGAGTTTAAACCATATTATTCCATTAGTTGAAGTCAGTAAGAATCTTTAGGCTTGCAGAAGTTGTGGGTAATTGCAAGGCTCACTGAACGCTTACCCAATTTTGAGATGACCGGGATCCTTTTAGGGCAAGCAGTCCGTAAACGTAAGACTACTCAGGAGAAAATCGCCATTATCCAGCAGACGATGGCCCCCTCTGGCAGGATAGTTGACACCCCATACTGAAAATCTCTATGGGGGCAACGGAGCCTGTTATGAAACGCTATTCACCGGAACGTAAAGCCGCCGTTTTGGCCAAATTACTGCCGCCCTACAACATGACCGTTACCGCACTTACACAACAGGAAGGGATATCGGAAGCTACCCTTTATAATTGGCGAACCCAGGCCAGGCTGGCGGGTCAAGATCAGTGCCACCTCTTAGGGAGTGGCTTCCATGAGGTGTCTGCGCTCGGTGGGGCTGAGTACTTGTAATACTGCATCTCTATTACCTAAATTGAACTTGAAGAATCTATCGCGGTAAAGATGTGTGTAAATAATAAGGAAGCACGTCAATAGTTTCTTTGAGAAATTAATAAACTCAATGCACTTACCTTCATCAAATTTAGGTATGCTATTTAACGCACTAATGTTAGCCATGTTCGACGCATTTGCTGTGTGTGTGTAGGCGCACAAATCAGAATAAATAGATGTTATATCGGTGTATCTATCTTTCAGCCTAAGTGTGCTAAACAATGAGATGCTTCTAGTTTTCTCAAAAACAGAGAATACACTTTTATCCTCAATGATGCTTTCACACTCAGGATAAGCTATCGACTTTGAAAAATTTTCTATCGAACTCCTTAGAGACATATTGGCTTGCTTATACATACCATGAGCAAGAAGGAGAATAGATGCACCTATATCAGAACAGGTTTCATTAACCCTATTTAAAACTTCAGAATTAATTCCGATAGCTTGGTTTAATGTAAGTTCCGAAGAAAAAACCAACAACGAAAAATATCCTTTATGAACCATTTTTAGGTTTCTTAAAAAATCACTATTACTAGAAACGCTCTCTAGGGAATAGCATTTTAAAAAATCAACAAGAAGTTTAAAGTCGTCATTAGTTAGTCGAGACAAAGATCACCCCCTATTATAAAGATGACGAATAAGACGATTCCAGTCATAGTTGTCATTCATTAATTTCTTTTCTATTTTTATATTGCTAATAACGCGTTCATCACTAGTCAATCGGTATATAAATTCACCGATATCGGAGACTTTAGCTAGTGTATTTTCATCTTGGATTGAGCAAATTATAGTGCCTATTATTTCATCTCTTGAACGTTTCTCAGGAAATTTAACTTCAATGCCAATAAGAGCAGCGAAATCAGATAAATCCTTGTTTTTTATGAAAAGTTCTCGATCCATCAGTAGCGCAGGCAATGCACCAATAAGGAAGGATTTCTCTTTAACCGAGTTATTCCTTAACTTGCTGTCATAGCGATATTTAGAATAGAAAGACTCTTCTTTTTTTGAATTTTCAACATTATTAATATAATCAATTAACTTTTTTGCATCAATATTCTTATATTTGTTAGCAACCCAAGAGAACTCCTCAATGAAATTCATGAGCGTCTTAAGATCTTTACTAGTTAGTTTGTCCATGAATCAATGCCCCCTTAGCTTGCTTTCTCTTTCAACTCATCAACGACTCTGACAAGTTTCATATGTAATGCTCTATCTTTCAATTTTAATATGTGAAGAGCTGAAGTCTGCCCTTTAGAAATCGCGGTCCTCTTAGGTATGAATGATCTAAAGATTAAACTTCGCCACTTATCACTACCTTCTAAAAACTCCATTGTTTTTCTATAAGTAACTGTGTGTTCCTCAACCAAGTTTAAAACAAGTCCTAAACACTTTATTTTCAGAGCAAAGTTTTTCTTTTTATCTTCAATGATACTTTCTAAAAGATCAATTCCCGTGATGGATAACGGCTCTGGTTTTACTGGTATGATATAAAAATCAGAAGCTATTAAAGCGCTATACATCCAGATTGATGGCGTAGGGGGTGTGTCCACTAACACATAATCGTAACATTCCCTTACTGATTCTAAATACCTACGTAATTTAAACTCTAAACCACTACCAGCCGAAACCTCAATTCGGTGAAGTTCCAAACTACCCGGTAATAGATCTAAATTATTGACTATTTTAATTGGTTTTATATCTTCAATTTCTTTAGGGAAGGTGCGAACAAGTCCCTGATATGAGATCATGTTTGTCATCTGGAGCCATGGAACAGGGTTCATCATGAGTCATCAACTTACCTTCGCCGACAGTGAATTCAGCAGTAAGCGCCGTCAGACCAGAAAAGAGATTTTCTTGTCCCGTATGGAGCAGATTCTGCCATGGCAAAACATGGTGGAAGTCATCGAGCCGTTTTACCCCAAGGCTGGTAATGGCCGGCGACCTTATCCGCTGGAAACCATGCTACGCATTCACTGCATGCAGCATTGGTACAACCTGAGCGATGGCGCGATGGAAGATGCTCTGTACGAAATCGCCTCCATGCGTCGGTTTGCCCGGTTATCCCTGGATAGCGCCTTGCCTGACCGCACCACCATCATGAATTTCCGCCACCTGCTGGAGCAGCATCAACTGGCCCGCCAATTGTTCAAGACCATCAATCGCTGGCTGGCCGAAGCAGGCGTCATGATGACTCAAGGCACCTTGGTCGATGCCACCATCATTGAGGCACCCAGCTCGACCAAGAACAAAGAGCAGCAACGCGATCCGGAGATGCATCAGACCAAGAAAGGCAATCAGTGGCACTTTGGCATGAAGGCCCACATTGGTGTCGATGCCAAGAGTGGCCTGACCCACAGCCTAGTCACCACCGCGGCCAACGAGCATGACCTCAATCAGCTGGGTAATCTGCTGCATGGAGAGGAGCAATTTGTCTCAGCCGATGCCGGCTACCAAGGGGCGCCACAGCGCGAGGAGCTGGCCGAGGTGGATGTGGACTGGCTGATCGCCGAGCGCCCCGGCAAGGTAAGAACCTTGAAACAGCATCCACGCAAGAACAAAACGGCCATCAACATCGAATACATGAAAGCCAGCATCCGGGCCAAGGTGGAGCACCCATTTCGCATCATCAAGCGACAGTTCGGCTTCGTGAAAGCCAGATACAAGGGGTTGCTGAAAAACGATAACCAACTGGCGATGTTATTCACGCTGGCCAACCTGTTTCGGGCGGACCAAATGATACGTCAGTGGGAGAGATCTCACTAAAAACTGGGGATAACGCCTTAAATGGCGAAGAAACGGTCTAAATAGGCTGATTCAAGGCATTTACGGGAGAAAAAATCGGCTCAAACATGAAGAAATGAAATGACTGAGTCAGCCGAGAAGAATTTCCCCGCTTATTCGCACCTTCCTTAGGCTTAACTATCGACGATCCATTAATCGAGTTGACAACAACCCTTTCTGGATTAAAAACCGTACAGATTGTGTCACCGCCACTTTCCATGTGCTTGATATAAGCCTCAGGGGTTAATACGCATTGTGTAGCGTTAAATTGAGGGTCCATGTCTATTATGAGGACTCTTTTTTCATTCCTCTCGGATAAGCAATGAGCCACATTTATGGCTACCGTAGATTTACCAACACCACCTTTCATATTAATAAAACTAATAACCTTCATACTATCCCTTTCTTTATTATACCTAAAATAGGTTTGACGACTATTTTCCAGTGACCATGGTTCGGGTTCTTGCAGATTGGTCTTAAATACCCCGCCCCGCGTCAGCCTCTAACTTTTTACGTAGCGCGTTCTCCACGGCGGCGGCGTAGCGCAGCGGCTTCATTTTTCCGTCCGGCGCAGTGCGTATCGAGGTTTTAAGTGCGTACAGCAGGTGCGCGTGTCCGTTTTCGGGATTGCTCAGCGTAGGCTCGGGGGCGTTGCGATCAACGTCGAATCCCAGCCAGAACATGGCGTGTGGCTGATTGAACTGGATGTATTTCGCCAGGATGGCGCGTTCCTTACCGGCAATGCGCACACCAAAGTGCAAATCGTCCGAAAAGTACGGCTTGTGCGGCAAGCGCTCGTTGAAAAGGTTAAGTGCAGCGTTACTCAATCCGGCCTGCGCTTATGGCGGGCTGTTGTCTGGCACGGTTCATGTGCTAAGATTCCTTCAAGGTTTCGTACCTAGCCCTGGTTATCATGCTCATCCGCCAAGATTGCTCATGATTTCCGGGGCTTCGTTTTTTCTGTTGCCGTTAAATTACACGGGAACGGCCTCGTCTGTCGAATCCTTCTGTCACCACGGTTTAGTGTACCGCCAGCTCCAGGAAAAATTACGGGTTAGCCTGGATGGTTGCCAGCACCTTCACCGCTAGTCCGGTCGGCTTACGGCGTCCAGTTTCCCAGCTTTTGATGGTGTCAAGGCTGGTTCCCAGCGCTTTCGCCATCTCGCTCTGTGAAACGTTCAACTGTGCCCTGATGGCTTTTACGCCTGCCTGGTCGTAACGGATGATGCGGGCTGACTCTCTGACGCCATTTTTAATTTCTACGGCTTCTTCCTGCGATGCTTTCAGCTCGTCAAAAAACGCATGTCACACCTCGCCTTTCAGTTGTTGGGTCAGCGTTTACAGCGCGGCTTTCTCCGTGTCTGTCTTTGGTGCTTTTCGAGTAGGCCAATACCAGACAAATTACCTCAACGGTGGCTAGGAAGTAAACCACCCTCGAACTGCCGCTGGTTGCCTGTCGCCATCCTAATTTAGCGCAGCCCGCCGGTTTTCTAGATGAGATCGCCTTTATCCGGCAACTCAATCAGCGTCTTTCGCAGCGCCCTGAGCTCTTCATCCGTGGCGATCTGTTTTATCTGAATCTGACGGGCAAACATCGGGGTCTCGATAAACTCAATCGCGTGACTCACGGCTGTCTCCTGTTTTCAATGGGGTACATTGTACGCCAAAATATGATTTCAGAGCTGCCTTGTTCAGTGGAAAAGTTGCATTACAGACACCCTTGGTTAACCACTTATAGAGACTGTGTGCTGAAACGCCCAGCCGGTCAGAAACTTCGGCAACGGAATAACCGCGTTCCGTTATCTGACGGACGGCTTCTTCCTTAAATTCAGGTGTAAATCGTGGTGTGCCCATACGCTCCTCCTTGCTCAAACTATAGGGCAGGATCGTCTACCGGGGCGGGGTCAGTCCATTACTAACTGACGGTTGTAGCTAATACTGGGGGCAGGTCATTGATTCTAAATAGCTGCGCCTAATACCGCTACACTTTTGCCAGACCATGTTTCCCTCCGGGGAATGGGCTGGCTGTTTCCATAAAATGGCGAACCTTTTTCAGTAACTGCCACATTGAGCGGCACTGGTGATTACGGGTTATCGTGTCATGAAGCGCCTGCCATAACCGCTCAACGTGGTTCACCCACGGCGAGTAAACCGGTTGGTAAATTACCCTGAATTTGGGATTTGCTTTCAACCAGCGCTGTGTTTCACGGCTTTTATGGATAATATAGTTATCCACGATGAGCGTGATGGTTTTTGCCCGTCGGTATGTGGCTTTAAGGTGCTTCAGCAGGCTGATGAACAGCACCGAACTTTTGCTGTTGCCGCCCACATAGCTGACTTTGCCCGTTCCGCTGTGCAATGCTCCGGCCAGATAGTATTTTTCGTTCTGCCCCGGCGTCACAACCCGTTTTTGCTGCCCGCGTAACTGCCAGTCTGCGCCGATTTTGGGGTTGAGATGGATATCCACTTCATCCTCATAAAAAACCGGGTGTTCTGCGCTGCATTCGCCCAGTGCTTTATGGATTGCAGCCATTTTTTCATCCTTATGAGGATCGCGGATACACAACGTTGGTGCGGCTCTGCGCCATACCAGTCCGGCAGAGGGCAGCCAGCGACGCACAGTCCCGGCATGCAACTGGAACCCGGTTATCTCATTGATTTTTATTGCCAGTAATTCGGTGCTCCAGCGTGAACGCTGATAACCAAAATCACAGGGAGAATGTTTTATCAGTTCACGTAACAAGGTACAGATATGCTCAAAAGGCCAGCGTCGGGAACGTCCTGCGGGCAAGGATTTCAGGCCTTCAACACCTGATACAGTGAACCAGCCAATCCAGCGCCCAACGGATGAACGGGCACAACAGAGTGTTCTGGCAACATCGCTGATCCGTTCACCCCGATGAAGCATCAGCATGGCCGTGAGTCTGCGGGCATGATTTTTATCGCGTGTTTTATGGATAGCTTTCTGCATCAGGCGTCGTTCGTCACGAGGTATTGGTGCTATGATCGGCATCGCTCAGTCCGGTTGGTGATTTGTTTTGATTTGGCGATTGATCAGATCGCACAATCCGGGCTGAGTTCCCTATAAGTGATCTACTATTCTGCGCAGCTATTTAGGGCAGCTAGGCAATGGAAGTATGAACTAGGGAAGGTGCGAACAAGTCCCTGATATGAGATCATGTTTGTCATCTGGAGCCATGGAACAGGGTTCATCATGAGTCATCAACTTACCTTCGCCGACAGTGAATTCAGCAGTAAGCGCCGTCAGACCAGAAAAGAGATTTTCTTGTCCCGTATGGAGCAGATTCTGCCATGGCAAAACATGGTGGAAGTCATCGAGCCGTTTTACCCCAAGGCTGGTAATGGCCGGCGACCTTATCCGCTGGAAACCATGCTACGCATTCACTGCATGCAGCATTGGTACAACCTGAGCGATGGCGCGATGGAAGATGCTCTGTACGAAATCGCCTCCATGCGTCGGTTTGCCCGGTTATCCCTGGATAGCGCCTTGCCTGACCGCACCACCATCATGAATTTCCGCCACCTGCTGGAGCAGCATCAACTGGCCCGCCAATTGTTCAAGACCATCAATCGCTGGCTGGCCGAAGCAGGCGTCATGATGACTCAAGGCACCTTGGTCGATGCCACCATCATTGAGGCACCCAGCTCGACCAAGAACAAAGAGCAGCAACGCGATCCGGAGATGCATCAGACCAAGAAAGGCAATCAGTGGCACTTTGGCATGAAGGCCCACATTGGTGTCGATGCCAAGAGTGGCCTGACCCACAGCCTAGTCACCACCGCGGCCAACGAGCATGACCTCAATCAGCTGGGTAATCTGCTGCATGGAGAGGAGCAATTTGTCTCAGCCGATGCCGGCTACCAAGGGGCGCCACAGCGCGAGGAGCTGGCCGAGGTGGATGTGGACTGGCTGATCGCCGAGCGCCCCGGCAAGGTAAGAACCTTGAAACAGCATCCACGCAAGAACAAAACGGCCATCAACATCGAATACATGAAAGCCAGCATCCGGGCCAAGGTGGAGCACCCATTTCGCATCATCAAGCGACAGTTCGGCTTCGTGAAAGCCAGATACAAGGGGTTGCTGAAAAACGATAACCAACTGGCGATGTTATTCACGCTGGCCAACCTGTTTCGGGCGGACCAAATGATACGTCAGTGGGAGAGATCTCACTAAAAACTGGGGATAACGCCTTAAATGGCGAAGAAACGGTCTAAATAGGCTGATTCAAGGCATTTACGGGAGAAAAAATCGGCTCAAACATGAAGAAATGAAATGACTGAGTCAGCCGAGAAGAATTTCCCCGCTTATTCGCACCTTCCCTAGGACAATTCCAAAAGTACGCTAAAGGGATTGTCGAAGGACTGTTAGATGGTAATGTTGAGATCCTCCATCTCGAGAATGAATTATCTGTTGTTATCTATCATATTTCTCAACCTGAAACTTTGCCAGTGACTATACCATTGGGCTTTATAACAACTAACAAAAAATCGGTTAAGATTATTGGAGCGCTGATTACTGAATATCTAAAAAGTAGCTCTGGTTTTGATAAGCCACATGACTGCGGATTTCTTTCTTCGATAGTTGAAAAATGCTGATAGAATGGTCAGTTATCCTTTTAGTTGTCTTGACCACCTCCATAGGAGGTGGTTATTAATTGCCACTATTAAACCGTTACCTAAGTTGGTATTTCTATATTTTGTACCAGTTAACACTCATGTGAACTGGTACAGTACGTATCAGATACATCACTCTGATTCATCGGGGATACCATGCATCATATTGCTGTCACCCAGATGTTGTTCCCAGACATCATCGCATTTTATCGTACTTATTTCTTCCCCCTGTTTTAAAACAGTTATTTCCCCATCAGCATTTTTTCCATCATCGATATAGGAAACAGAGTAAGTATACTCGTTTTCTGGTATGTTCAATGTATGTATCGACATACCCTCAGCCCTACTGTAATTCCAGGCCTGACTTAGCTGGCTCACATTTTTTACCAAAGTAATTTCAGGAATAACCCTACTCCCTCCGTTAACATCCGATTTACCGAATAAATAAGTGACCTCATTATTATTCCTCAACACGGCCACCTCTTTAGTGGTTTTACCTTTTATGAGACACCCGAACAGAACATCTGAATCTCCATAAGGTGATGCTATTACTGAACAGGAGATAGTAACTACCCCCAGAGCAGTCACATATTTAATTCCATTTAGAAATTTCATACAAACCTTCTCTAAAAATAAATAATATATAAAAAGCACTTACCCCAGAGGTAAGTGCTTTGCCTCAGAAATACCTATTCAATATATACAACAATCTTACCATCTGATTGTTCTGTCACGGTAATATCTTTAGTTGTACCATCACTAAGTTGAGCAAATCCATAGTGCTGTTTCCCTTCACTTTCAGTTAACGTTACGTTCTCACATTGCTGCGAGTATTGACGTAACTGTTTATGATAGATATCTGTTACCACCTCGCATGCTGTACGCTCCAGCATTGTTTTACTACTGTTGAATGCAATATTCCCGATCCCATACGCAACCCAGATGCCAAGCCAGATCAGCAATAGCATTTTCCCCTGACCAACGGCTTTACAACGTTTAGCAATATAGACTGGCGAAAAGAGAATCCACCATTTTGAAAAGCTGGCCTTACCATGTTTATCCAGTAGCTTCCAGTCCATATAGAACAAAATAACCAGGGCAATCATAATGAACAGATTAACCGTATAGTTGACAGCTAAACTAAACAAACATGCGGATAAAACGCCGACAACAAACAATCCCGTTGCAATCCAGATATATTTGTCATGTAAAGACGAATTGTCTATATTTAATAATTTACGGATATTCTCAGTGCTTACCAAATCAGACTTTTTACGATCGCCAACAATAAAAGAAATCAATTTATTATTATACAGCACCCTGGCTTCATTGTTTAACAAAATGGATTTCATTTCGCGGATGAATTTTAAATCCGCATCATCACGTTCACTTACTTTTTGTATCGCATTGTTTAATTCATCAACGCTGGCATTCATATCCAGCTCAAGATATTCATAATAGTTTATCATGATAATTCCTTATCTTTACATAATAGCCAAGATATTACATAGAACGTTAAACTGATATACTTCAAGAGTGTTGAACAGGAGGTGGGTATGGTAATAGATATAAAATAATTATTAAAATACGTAGTTATTTCCCTTATTGACATAACAAAACAACAATCCCTGTACAAACAAGCAACATGAATAAAACACCAATGCCAAGATAGGCTTTAAAAAGCCTCTTAATTCTTTCTGGTTTCATTTTGACCTCACGACTACAGCAAAAAGAATAGCGCCAAATATGGGGTCTATAAGCATACTGATAACAAACCATATTAAGAACGAACGGCCACTGGCCTGAGCCAATTTACCAATAACTATCGATGCTCCGATCCACAAAAGTAAAAGAATAAATGCCATCGTTGGCTCCTTGAAAAATAACAATAAATCATTGAAGTGGTGGTTTAATGCCGTCACTTTGTCCGGTAAACATGTTGAATAGATGGGCAGACTTATACCTGCCGCATTGAAACATCCTTGCTATAGGCGCATGGTGCATCTCCTTATTGTCACCCGGTAAGAATCCTGTCCTGATGCTAATTAAATCCTTTCTAAGATAGGGAGGTTATGAGTACAGGTAAAATTGTTATTACCGATCGAATTTCAATAATTGATCTGCATAATCTATCGATAAAAGCGATCGATACAGTTAATTCGATAGCTTATAACTATCATTATAATGATATCGATCGTTTTTGTAGATCGGTTTATGCCGGGGGATGTGGTGTATTAAAATTGATGAGGCAAGTACTGGATATTTTTTATTCATTAAAAACATAAGGATATGACATTTCTCATAACCTTCTAGTCAAAGGTATGACCACAATCGCCACACTCATATCTGTCAAACAGGAGTCCATCAAGGGCTGAGCCGGTAACCGCTCCCGCAGTTGCACCAGCCACAAACCTCCCAAGCACAGCACCAATAACAGCCCCGGTCGCAGTCCCCAGAACTGGCACGACAGAGCCAATTGCAGCCCCCGAGCTTGCTCCACTAAGGGCTCCAGCCACACCTCCAGCAATACCTCCAGCCTTCCTCCCAATGTTACGTTCGCTAACGTGTTCAGAACCACATTTTGGACATATTGTAACCATTGATAAAATCTCCTGATTTTCGGTTGTTAAAAAGCAAAAAGGCACCCGAACGTTAAAGTACGGATGCCTTCTTTATGTAATCACTCATGTTGAATCTACGGGGTTAAGGGGCCAACATATAGCGTCATGTGTTATCTGCTCAGCATGGGATTATTAATTTTCGCAAAATCAAAAGGACTAATACTCTTCTCCCGATTTGCATCCAGGAAGTTTGCCCACCATTGCAGCATCAGTTTGCGTTCATCCAGATGTTCCGCTTTATGGATATATGCTGCGCGTACCGAATTACGTTCCATATGGCTCATCTGGCGCTCCACCGCATCCTTCGACCATAGACCTGACTCAATTAACGAACTACAGGCCATTGTGCGGAAGCCGTGGCCGCAAACCTCAACTTTAGTGTCATAGCCCATCACCCGTAGCGCACTATTTACCGTGTTCTCGCTCATGGGTTTACGCGGATCGTGATCGCCAATAAAAATCAACTCATGTTCACCACAGAACTGTTTTATCTGCTTCAGGATCGCCAGCGCCTGCTTTGATAGCGGCACCAGATGAGATGTACGCATCTTTGATCCTCGCTGAGAATGTTTCACGCCGGGAATAGGCTCTCGCTCAGGCGGGATGGTCCACATTGACGTTTCAAAATCGATCTCTGACCAGCGAGCAAAACGCAGCTCACTGGAGCGAATAAAGATAAGCAGAGTAAGTTCCGTTGCCCAGCGGGTTAGCGGCCTACCGGTATAACCGTCTATTTTCTCGAGTAACTCAGGGATACGCTTTAATTCCAGCGCCGGACGATGTTGTCGATTGCCAGAGGCGACGGCTCCAGCCATCTCCTGCGCTGGGTTGTAATCAATCAGCCCGCTTTGTACTGCATAACGCATGATGGCCGTGGTGCGCTGTTGGAGACGAGAAGCCACCTCAAGACGTCCAGACAGTTCCACCGCTTTAATGGGTGCCAGTAAATCACGAGTACCCAATTCAGCAATGTTGCAAGTACCAATTGCCGGGAAGATATTGTCCTCCAGGCTCTTTTTCACGCGATTAGCATGATCTTCCGACCATTTTTGGTTAGTCGCAAGCCACTCTCTGGCAACCTTCTCGAAAGTAATAATCTCTTTCGCCTGCTCTTCTTTTAAAGCACGCTTATGCTCACGAGGATCAATGCCAGCAGCAACCAGCTTTCTAGCCTCTTCTCTCTTTTGTCTGGCATTAGCTAACGAGATTTCAGGATAGACACCGAACGCCATCAAATGTTGTTTACCGCCAAAACGGAAACGAAATCGCCAATACTTTGAGCCGTTAGGTTTTACAAGTAAGGACATACCGTCGCCGTCAACAAGTGAATACTCTTTCTCCTCAGGTTTCGCAGAACGAACTTTAGTATCCGTTAAGGCCATAATGGTCCTCCTTCCATTGGTATGTCGTGAGTATACAAGCAATATCGAATCGACAAATATACTCATTAGTATACTCACAAGCTTGTTGATGTGGGTTGAGTTAGGTTGACTTCAGTTAAGGGAAAAAGCGGGTAAAGCCTTGTGTGGTGCGGATTTCGGGCATAAAAAAAGACGTCGATTGACGTCTATTTATATACTTTTGGTGCCGAAGGCCGGACTCGAACCGGCACGTATTTCTACGGTTGATTTTGAATCAACTGCGTCTACCGATTTCGCCACTCCGGCACGGAAAGGATACGGAAAACGTTGTGGATTATACCTGTCGCTGGCTGCTGCGCAAGCAGCAGAGTGCGATTGCCACGCTAAGTGTTGAAAAAAACAGCGCCAGCCGCATTTTGACCAACATTCAATACGTTCCCGATACAAGCCACGTCCCCTTCCCTCTCCCACCAGCGACGTTCTTTTTCTCCGAGTCTGCTCGCAAAATCCTGCAAACGGCTCAATACGGTTTACATTTTCGCCAGTTTGTTATCAGATCCTGTTATTAGTACGCGTAATAACGCCTGTACTTTCCCAAACAGGATACCCGCAATGCGCTTCTATCAGATCGAACCGACGCTGGAGAACTACTGGCGCGGCATTATTCTTTTTGGCAAAAACGTCGCCTCCTATAAGTTCGCGCTGGCTCATGCGCTGTACGATATCCGTCGCGACGGTAGCGATCTGATACGCCTTGAGGATCTGGCTGTGCCGTTCAGCCAGCATCTGTGTCGCCATCTTAGGCACGCGCCCAAACAGATCACCTCGCCAAAAAGCCAGTATCTTAGTGCCTGTAACAGCTTCAATCGTAATGAAATAAACCAGGAGCAGCTCACCGCTGCGACGGTAAAGCTCGGCTTTAGCGTGGTGCTGGACAAGTTTCATAACGTCAATCAGGGTGAAATCGCCAAACGCTTTTTTATCGACGAGCGCAAAACGCATAAAGGCATCCGTCTGACCGACAACTTTTATTATCTAACGGAGCGCCAGCAGTACCAGAACCTGATCCACGAAACTGACGCACGCTGGCGTCTGGTGGAGCAGGCATGGGCCATGAGCATCGCCAGTAATCTGATCGCCATAGAATACGATGCCGCCGAACAGCAGCTATTTAGCACCCTGAATACCCGACGGGTCGCTATCTCTAGTTGTCGCGACAGCCTGAACGGCTATCAGAAGGGCCGCTGCTTTTACTGCTATGCGCCGATTAGTCTTGAAACTGGGGATGAGAACCTAGCCGACGTTGACCACTTTATCCCCTGGGCGGCGCGTAGCGAGGTGGCAAATATCAATGGCGTCTGGAATCTGGTTCTCGCCTGTAAAAGCTGTAATCGCGGTGAAAAGGGCAAGTTTATGCGGGTACCGTCGGTTAAACTGCTGCGCCGCTTGCGCGACAGAAACGAATATTTTATTACCAGCCACCTCCCCTTGCGTGAAACCTTAATCCGTCAGACCGGTAACACGACCGCCCGGCGCGATGACTTTCTCGCCAAAATCTGGAACACTGCTCGTATAACGCTCCTTCATGAATGGGAACCTCAGGCCGCCGGAACGGATATTTTCTGATGACAATCAATTACTACCAGCAGAACGCTGACAACTTTGTAGCTTCAACCGTGGCTGTCGATATGACCTCTCTTTACGCGCCTTTTATCGGGGCGATTAAACCGAACGGACTGATCCTGGATGCCGGATGCGGCTCCGGGCGCGATGCAAAAGCCTTTGCGGATATGGGCTATCGGGTCGAGGCGTTTGATGCTTCACCAGCAATGGTTGAGCGAGCAGCGCAATTTAGCGGGCTGGCCGTGCGTCAGGCGACCTTTCAAAGCATCACGGAAAGTGCGCGTTATGATGGCATCTGGTGCTGCGCTTCGCTGTTGCACGTTCCCGCCGACGAACTCGACGGGGTGATGCGCAAACTGGCTACGGCCCTTAAACCGGGCGGCATCTGGTACGTCTCATTCAAATACGGTTCAGGCGAGCGAGAAAAGGAGGGTCGGCGTTTTACCGATCTCGACGAAGCGGGTCTGACGGCTCTGGTCGAACAGCAGGCGGATATCCGTATCGCCAAAATGTGGCAGACAGTGGATAAGCGCCCAGAACGGAACGAAATCTGGCTCAACGCGCTGTTGCTTAAAAGCTGAATTATCAAGATAACTTCTCCTTTGCGGAGAGGTCATCTTGCGCAATCTCAACCCCCTTCCCCCCTCCTTCTGCCAAGCGTCCCCTCGCCCCATGCTCTACACTTCCTTCTTAACGATGCCAAAACTACGCCAAACCCAAGGAATCTGTCATGAGCACTATTAAAAGTTACGCCGCCAAAGAAGCGGGTGCCGATCTGTCGCTGTGGGAGTACGATGCCGGCGACCTCAAGCCGGAAGATGTCGAAGTGCAGGTGGAGTACTGCGGGATCTGCCACTCCGACCTGTCGATGATCGACAACGAATGGGGCATGTCGAGCTATCCGCTGGTCGCCGGTCACGAGGTGATTGGTCGCGTGGCGGCGCTGGGCAGCGCGGCGCAGGAGAAGGGCCTTAAAATCGGCCAGAAAGTAGGTATCGGCTGGACGGCGCGCAGCTGCGGCCACTGCGATGCCTGCATCAGCGGCAACCAGATCAACTGTCTGGAAGGCTCGGTTCCGACCATCATTAACCGCGGCGGTTTTGCCGATAAGCTGCGCGCCGACTGGCAATGGGTGATCCCGCTGCCGGAAAACGTCGATATCGAATCCGCCGGACCGATGCTCTGCGGCGGCATTACCGTATTCAAACCGCTGCTGATGCATCACGTCACGGCAAACAGCCGCGTCGGGGTGATCGGCATTGGCGGCCTCGGCCATATTGCCATCAAGCTGCTGCACGCGATGGGCACGGAAGTCACCGCCTTTAGCTCAAACCCAGCGAAAGAGCAGGAAGTGCTGGCAATGGGCGCCGATCGCGTCGTAAATAGCCGCGATCCTGAAGCCTTAAAAGCGCTGGCCGGGCAGTTCGACCTGATCATCAACACCGTTGCCGTCGACCTCGACTGGCAGCCGTACTTTGAAGCGCTGGCGTACGGCGGCAACTTCCACACCGTCGGTGCGGTAATGAAGCCTTTCCCGGTCCCCGCCTTTACCCTGATCGGTGGCGACCGCAGCATCTCTGGTTCGGCTACCGGTAACCCGTCCGAGCTGCGCAAGCTGATGAAATTTGCCGGACGCAGCAAAGTCGCACCGACCACCGAGCTGTTCCCGATGTCGCAAATCAACGAAGCGCTGAAGCACGTTCGCGAGGGCAAAGCTCGCTACCGCGTGGTGCTGAAAGCCGACTTCTAATGATATCCGTGACAGGGGCGTGACATGAACGCTCCTGACTCAGGACTTCACCGCCGGGCGGCCCGTCTGCCCGGTATTTCGCCCTCTGGTCATTAAACCGTCATCTCCCCGCCATCCTTTTGCAGTCAATCCTTCTCAAAATCCGGGCTTCTACAAACGCCTGAACGAGACGTCTGCCACCATGAGAAAAACCTGGCTGCCCTGGCTGATACTGTCGCCTTCCCTGTTGTTTTTATTGCTCTTTACCTGGTTCCCGCTGGGGCGTTCGGTCTATGACAGCCTGTTCGATACCCGCATGGTCAGCGATGGCGGCCAGTATGTCGGGCTGGAGAACTTCAGCCGCCTGTTCGCCGATAGCGTCTTCTGGCAATCGCTGGTGAATAACCTGCTTTATATCCTGCTGACGGTAGTGCCGGGCGTAACGCTCGCCCTGCTGCTGGCGGTCGCCCTAGCCGAGAACCACCGTGTCAACCGCTGGCTGCGCACCGCCTTCTTCTTCCCAATGATTATCCCGATGGTCAGCGCCGCCGCGCTATGGCTGTTTATCTTTATGCCCGGCCTCGGCCTGCTTGATCACTATCTGGCGAAGCTGTTTGGCCCGCTGAATAACAACTGGCTGGGGCGCAGTAATAGCGCGCTGCTGGCCCTGTCGCTGATTGGGGTATGGAAGTTCGCCGGTTACTACATGCTGTTTTTCCTTGCCGGACTGCAAAGCATCCCGGCATCAACGCGCGAAGCGGCGATAATGGAAGGCGCTACCCGAACGCAGGTGTTCTTTAAAGTGACGCTGCCGCTGCTGCGCCCGACCCTGAGCTTCGTCATTACCACAGCGCTGATTTATTCCATCACCCAGATCGACCACGTAGCGGTGATGACCCGCGGCGGGCCGGATAACGCCACCACCGTGCTGCTCTACTACATCCAGAATCTCGCCTGGGATACCCATGATTTAGGTAAAGCCTCCGCCGCCACCTTCCTGACGCTGGCCGGGCTGTTTGCCTTCTCGCTGATCAACCTCAAACTGCTGGAGAAAGGAGCGCACTATGAGCGCTGAAATCTCGCCGCTGGTGCTTCGTTCGCAAAGCGCATCGCGCCCGCTATGGCTGCGCCTGCGCCGCTCGCAGCCCTTTACCCTCACGGTATTAATGTGCTGCCTGGCGCTGCTGTGGGTGAGCCCGTTTTTATGGATGCTGGCGACCTCGTTCAGCGCCACTACCTTCGGCGAGGATATGGCCTCCCTGCTGCCTCGGTTACCGCTGACGCTGGATAACTTTCGCGATGCCTGGGCCAGCGCCGACTGGCTAAGCCTCTACGCCAACACCATTATCTTCACCTTCGGCACCTTCTTCGTGCAGCTGTTGACCATCACCACCGCTGGCTACGTCTTCGCCTGCCACGAATTTCGCGGCAAGAAGACACTATTCCTGATGTTCCTCGTTCAGTTGATGATCATGCCGGTGGTGATGATGGTACCGAACATGCTGACCCTGAAAACCTTCGGCCTGCTCAATACCCTTACCGGGGTGATGATGCCCTACTTCACCTCGGCGTTCGGCGTGTTCTTGATGCGTCAGGCGTTTCTCGCCATTCCTAAAGAGCTGGAGGAGGCGGCGCTGATGGAGGGCTGTCGCTGGTGGCAGGTGCTGTTTCGCGTGCTGCTGCCGATGTCCTGGCCGTCGGTGCTGGCCTTCGCCACCGTCAGCATTACCT
This sequence comes from Klebsiella sp. RHBSTW-00215, assembly GCF_014103785.1. Lineage (NCBI taxonomy): Bacteria > Pseudomonadati > Pseudomonadota > Gammaproteobacteria > Enterobacterales > Enterobacteriaceae > Klebsiella > Klebsiella sp. RHBSTW-00215. The sequence continues at coordinate 2,226,404 of NZ_JABXQS010000001.1, read as the reverse complement.
ACCACTGGAACGAATATCTGTGGCCGCTAATGATGCTGAACGACCCGGATAAACAGGTGCTGACCGTAGGGCTGGTCTCTTTCGCCATGGGCGCAGAATCCGGCGGTCAGTGGGGCATCATCGGTGCCGGAACGCTGATGGTCTGCCTGCCGCTGATGCTGGCATTCATCCTTTTCCAGAAACAGTTCCTGCGAAGCTTCGGCTTCTCCGGGATCAAATAAGGAGTTATTCATGCTGTTAGCGCAAATTTCCGATACCCATTTCCGCAGCCACGGTCAGAAGCTGTACGGCTTTATTGACGTTAACGCCGCCAACGCCGACGTGGTTTCCCAGCTAAATGCCCTGCAGGAGCGCCCGGACGCGGTGGTGGTAAGCGGTGATATCGTCAACTGCGGCCGCCCGGAAGAGTATCAGGCCGCTCGTCAGATCCTCGGCAGCCTGAACTATCCGCTGTATCTCATTCCCGGCAACCATGACGATAAAACGCTGTTTCTGGAATACCTGCATCCGCTGTGCCCGCAGCTCGGCACCGACGCACAAAACATGCATTACGCGGTAGACGATTTTGCCACTCGCCTGCTGTTTATCGACTCCAGCCGGGCGGGGACGTCGAAAGGCTGGCTGACCGACGAAACCATCAAATGGCTGGAAGCCCAGCTGTTCGATGGCGGCGATAAACCGGCGACGGTGTTTATGCATCATCCGCCGCTGCCGCTGGGCAACGCGCAGATGGACCCTATCGCCTGTGAGAACGGCCACCGTCTGCTGGGGCTGGTTGAGCGCTTCCCGTCGCTGACGCGCATTTTCTGCGGCCACAACCATAGCCTGACCATGACGCAGTATCGCCAGGCCATCATCTCCACCATTCCGGGAACCGTCCACCAGGTGCCCTATTTTCATGAAGATACCCGTCCGTATTACGACCTCTCCCCGGCGTCGTGCCTGATGCATCGCCAAGTGGGCGAACAGTGGGTGAGCTACCAGCATCCGCTGACCCACTACGCCGGACCGTGGATGTACGACGAAAATATCAGCTGCCCAACGGAAGATCGCTAATCGCCATGCTTAGTCTGCAAAACATCAGTAAACAGTTTGACGGTAAACCGGCCCTCAGCGCCCTGTCGCTGGATATTCACGACGGGGAATTCGTGGTGCTGGTAGGCCCGTCCGGCTGCGGTAAAAGCACGCTATTGCGTCTGCTTGCCGGACTGGAGCCGGTCAGCGAGGGGGAGATCTGGCTGCATGATGAGAACATCACCGAAATGTCGCCCAGAGAGCGTAATTTCGCGATGATCTTCCAGAACTATGCCCTCTTCCCGCATCTGTCGGTGCGCGACAATATCACCTTCGGCATGAAGGTGCGCAAAGAGGAGAAAACCAGCTGGCAGCCGCGGGTGGATAAAGTCGCGCAAATGCTGCAACTGGATACCTTGCTGGAGCGCAAACCGGCGAAACTTTCCGGCGGCCAACGGCAGCGGGTAGCGATGGCGCGGGCGATTGTGCGCAATCCGCGCCTGTTCCTGATGGATGAGCCGCTCTCCAACCTCGATGCCCGCCTGCGCAGCGAAGTGCGCGACAGCATTATGGACCTCCACCAGCAGCTCAAAACCAGCACCGTCTATGTAACTCACGACCAGACGGAAGCGATGTCGATGGCCGACCGTATTGTGGTGATGAACGGCGGCCTCGTGCAGCAGGTCGGGCGACCGGAGTATCTCTACGCCAATCCGGCCAATCTGTTTGTTGCCGGGTTTATTGGCTCCCCGGCGATGAATCTGCTCTCACTGCCCTGTGCTGACGGAGAGGTACTACTCGGCGAACAGCGTCATCCGCTGCCGTCGCGCTACCGCGAAGAGTCCCAGGTATGGTTAGGCATTCGACCGGAACATATCAGCGACCGCGTGGAGGAGAGCCATTTGCGCCTGCCTGCCACCGTGCTGCAACGAGAACTGATGGGAGCGGATTATCTGCTCCATGTCAGCACCCCCATCGGCACTTTACGCTTTAGCCGCCGCCATCGCGGCGCGGTGCCGGAGAAAGGCGATTCGCTGATCCTCGGCTTTTCGCCCGGTGATATTCATCTTTTTCATGCTGAGAAACAGCATAATTTACTCCAGGAGATTGACCATGTTTAGGCCCTTGGCGACCATAACCGTCAGCCTTAGCCTCGCCCTGAGCGGCGCGGCACTGGCGAAAGAGAAGATCGATTTCATGTTTCCAGCGCCGGTGGACGGCAAGCTGACCATGGAGATGACCCGCGTCATTAAGCAATTCAACGAGTCGCAGCAGGACGTGGAAGTACGCGGGATCTTTACCGGCAACTATGACACCACCAAGATCAAAGCCGAATCCGCGCAGAAGGCCGGGCAGCCGCCTGCGCTGGTGATAATGTCCGCCAACTTCACCACCGATCTGGCGCTGAAAGATGAGATCCTGCCGATGGACGAACTGTTCCAGTATGGCGATCAAAAAGCGGGAGATTTTCTGGTGAAGGAGTTCTGGCCTGCGATGCATAAAAACGCCCAGGTCATGGGCACCACCTATGCGATCCCGTTCCATAACTCGACGCCGATCCTTTATTACAACAAAACGATGTTCGATCAGGCCGGGATCAAACAGCCACCGCAAACCTGGGCCGAGCTGCTGGCAGATGCCAAAAAGCTGACCGACGAAAGCAAAGGCCAGTGGGGGATCATGCTGCCGTCGACTAACGATGATTATGGCGGCTGGATCTTCTCGGCGCTGGTTCGCGCCAACGGCGGTAAATACTTTAATGAAGATTATCCGGGCGAAGTGTATTACAACTCGCCGACCACCATCGGCGCCCTGCGCTTCTGGCAGAACCTGGTTTATAAAGACAAGGTAATGCCTTCCGGCGTGCTGAATTCAAAACAGATCAGCGCCAGCTTCTTCTCCGGCAAAGTCGGGATGGCGATGCTGAGCACCGGCGCGCTGGGCTTTATGCGCGAGAACAGCAAAGATTTTGAGCTGGGTGTGGCGATGCTACCGGCCAAAGAGCAGCGAGCAGTGCCAATCGGCGGTGCCAGCCTGGTGAGCTTTAAGGGCATCAACGATGCGCAGAAGAAAGCGGCGTATCAGTTCCTGACGTATCTGGTTAGTCCGCAGGTTAACGGTGCCTGGAGCCGCTTTACCGGTTACTTCTCGCCGCGCAAGGCCGCCTACGATACGCCGGAAATGAAGGCGTATTTGCAGCAGGATCCGCGAGCGGCTATCGCCCTGGAGCAACTGAAGTATGCCCATCCGTGGTACTCCACCTGGGAGACAGTTGCCGTGCGTAAGGCGATGGAAAACCAGCTGGCCGCAGCGGTAAACGATGCAAAAGTCACCCCGGAAGCAGCCGTGCAGGCGGCGCAGAAGGAGGCCGATGCGCTGATGAAGCCGTATGTGGATAAGACCGCGCTGGCGGAAGTGAAGTAAGTCTTTCCCCTCACCCTAACCCTCTCCCCGATGGGGAGAGGGGACAGTTCAGCGCAGCTTATTCGGATCAGCGCGGTTGAGCATTTACGAAAGGATTCAGGATGTGAGACAGGAAAAAAAGCAGGCCATACGAGGTATGGCCTGTAAGTGAAACAACGATTAGATTCCTGCCGTTTCGCGGATATATTTACGTGCTTTTACTGCGTATTCGAATGGGTTAGCCAGCGCCGGATCCTGCTCTGCCTCAACCACCATCCAGCCTTTGTAGCCATGCTCGTCCAGCAGTTTGAACACCGGACGGAAATCAATCACGCCATCGCCCGGAACGGTGAAGGTGCCTTTCTTCACGCCATCGAGGAAAGAGAGCCCTTCGCGGCGTACCTGCTCAATCACCGGCGGACGCACATCTTTCAGGTGCACGTGGTTAATGCGCGGCAGATATTTTTTCAGGATCGCCAGCATCGGCTCCTCGCCGCCTTCTGAATACCAGGCGTGGCCGGTGTCGTACAGCAGGAAGACTTTGTCATCCACCAGAGACATAAACTTGTCGATCTCTTCTGTCGTCTGGATGCCGGTGCCCATATGGTGGTGCAGACAGACCTGCATGCCTTTTTCTGCCGCCAGGCGACCAAGCGTGTTGTAGCCTTCTGCAACCTGCTGCCACTCTTGTTCGCTAAAGCACGGTTTCGCATTGCCAAGAATCGGTTTTTCCAGACCCTGGATGCTGCCGCTCTGCTCGGAACAGCCAATCACTTTTGCGCCCATCGCATGAAGGAAGTTCATGTGGTTGACGAATTCATCAATGGTTTTTTCCCGCTGCCCGTCGGCAAAAAAGGTACTAAACCAGGCGTTGCAAATCTGAATGCCGCGGATATCCAGCATCGGCTTGAGAACCGCCGGATCGCGTGGATATTTGCTGCCGACTTCACTACCGGTAAAGCCTGCCAGCGCCATTTCGCTGACGATTTGCTGGAAAGTATTCTCGCTGCCCAGCTCCGGCATGTCGTCGTTAGTCCAACCAATCGGGGCGATAGCCAGTTTCACGTTATCTTTGTTCATAGTAGGGGGCTCCTGCCGCTACGCCTTATCGGCGCAGCAATTCACGTTCGATGAGTTCACGGGTTTCCACTGCCTGGTATTTCATTTTTTCCGGGTAGCCAAACAGCGAGGTAGCCACAATCGGCTCACCACCGACCTTGAAGGTCTGCTCGGCAAATTTCATATCGCGCAAGGTACGGAACAGCGTGTCGAAATCGACATCCCCTTCCCCGACGCCCACATGCTGGTGAACGACGGCATCCACTCCCGGCGGATTAACGATATAGCGGCAATGTTTTGTATGGTTGCGGGTATCAGCAATCAGCACATGAGAAAGATCGCTTCCCGCGTAGCGCAGCATCTTCTCAACGTCACCCACGCCTTTGTCATAGAAGAAGGTATGCGGAACGCTGTAGACGTACTTAACGTTATCGCTACGGAACGACTTCACAATATCGACGGTTTCGTTGTTCTCTTCGCAGAAGTCCCACGGATGCGCCTGGATTTCAACGCGGATACCTTCGCGTTCGAAAATCGGCAACAGCTCTTCCATGGAGCGATAGAACATCTCATCGCAAATCTCTGGCTGATTAGGATCGCCGGAGAACTCGGTGTTGATCACCTGTACACCCATTTCAACCGCAATTTCGATCAGTCGTTTCCAGTTTTTCACTGCCGCCTGACGGCGCAGCTCATCCGGACCGGACCAGCGATAAACGCAGATAAATGAAGAGAGCTCCACGCCGGTTTCACGCAGCGCCTGCTTGTACTCAGCCATAATCTCCCGGCTGGCACGCGGGTGCTTGTAAAACGGGTTAATCTGCGGATGCGGCGATTGCTCAATGTACTTGTAGCCCCACTCCGCCACCTGGTGAACCATTCGGGTGACCCCGAGGTCTTTAATTACATCAACATCAAAGGCAATTTTCATCGTCGTTACCTGTGCAAAGAAATTCCGTCAGCGAAGCGTGCTTAGCTTTTGTAGAACGCCGGACACTCCGGTAGCGTCACTTTCACCGGCTCGCTGGTGCCCTGAGCCTTGATGCAAGCGTCGGCAGCGACGGATGCAGCATAGCCATCCCAGGCCGATGGGCCATGCAGCTGGCCTGCCTGAACATCATTGATGAAGGCTTGCAATTCAACGTCATAGGCTTTGATAAAGCGGTCTTTCCAGTCGACCAGAATGGCGGTCGACAGGTTAGCGGATTTACGCATCTGCACCGCTGACGGCTCAGGCAGGCGAGCAATACCGGTTTCCCCGACCACTTCACACTGAATGTCGTAGCCGTACTGGCAGTTCACAAACACTTCAACATCGATCAGGGTGCCTTTCCTAGTTTCGAACGACACAATCTGCGGGTCTTTCAGGCGCGCGTGAGTGTGTGAGGTCGAGCGCGGGAAGCGCACCTGCACCGAAAGATAGTCGTCATCCAGCAGCCAGCGCAGAACGTCCAGTTCGTGGATCAGGGTGTTAGTTATCGCCATATCGGTGGTGTAATTCTCGCCCACTGACTGGTTACGGTGCGCACAGCGCAGCATCAGCGGCGCGCCGATATCACCGTCATCGATCACTTTTTTCAGCGCCAGATAGCCTTCGTCATAAGGGCGCATAAACCCAACCTGCACCAGACGACGACCGGCTTTCATTTCCGCATCAACAATACGACGGCAGCCTTCGGCGCTCATCGCCAGCGGCTTCTCGCAGAACACTGGCTTACCGGCGGCGATAGCGGCCAGGGTGTACTCTTCATGGGTTGGGTCCCAGGAAGTGACCAGAATGGCGTCCACATCGCTGGCTTTAATGACGTCATGACCGTCGGCGTACACTTCTGCGTGTACGCCCGGCAGTGCGACCGAAGCACGCGCGTTCTCTTCGTTGATATCCGAAACCGCTACCACCGTAGCGCCCTGTAATACCTGAGTGCAGCGGCGGATATGTTCTTTACCGATAGCGCCGGCACCGATGACACCTAATTTGAGTGACATAGTTGGTTTTCTCCCGAGATTTGTAGGGTTCAGGGTTTGTGTTCTGTTTTAGTAATCCCGCGCCTGAGCGCGTTTTTCATTAATCATTTCGGCCACTTTGCGGATCCGCTCGGACAGTGCCGACTGCGCGACGCCGACGTTCCACCAGCTGCCGTATTTGTGCACCATGGTTTTCGGCAGCACTTTTACGTCGATCAGGGTGCTGACGGTTTCGCGGCGCGCGGCATCCAGCGCATGGCGTAGTTCATCCAGCGTCGTGACGCGCCAGGTTTTGCAGCCGTAGCCGGAAGCGACGGTGGCGAAATCCACCGGTACCAGGCCGCCCTGCAGCTGGCCAGACTCGGCGCAGCGGAAGCGGAATTCGGTGCCGAAGCTGTCCATTCCATGTTCCATTTGCAGGTTGTTAATACAGCCGTTAGCCATGTTGTCGAGCAGCACTATATTGATCTTCGCGCGCTCCTGCAGGGAGGTCACCAGCTCGGAGTGCAGCATCATGAACGAGCCGTCGCCGACCAGTGAATAGACCTCACTTTGCGGCTGGGCTAACTTCACACCCAGCGCGGCGCTGACTTCATAGCCCATGCAGGAATAGCCGTATTCCACGTGATAAGTGTTGGTTGCCCGGTTACGCCAGACGCGCTGCAGGTCTCCCGGCAGGCTTCCCGCCGCCGCCACAATCACTGCATCCGCCGGTAACGTTTCATTTAACACGCCGAGAACGCTGCTTTGCGTCAGGGTGGAGTCGGTTATCTGGCGGAATTCGCGATACACCGATTCACGATCCAGATGGTCGTCAATTTCCGGTACAAAAGATTTTTCCTGCCACACCGCCTGGTAAACGCGCTGAGTCTCTTTCAACTGGCGGCTCTGTACGCTTTCAATCTGCTCGCCCCACGCGGCCTGCCAGGTGTCGCCGGACAGGGCGTCATCCAGGGCGTCAAGGGCTTCACGAGCATCCGCCAGCATCGGAATACCATCGAGCTTCCAGGCATCGAAGTTGCTGACGTTAATATTGAGGAAGCGCACGCCCGGATGCTGGAAAATCCATTTCGACGAGGTGGTGAAATCGCTGAAACGCGTGCCGAGGCCGATGACTAAATCTGCCTCTTTCGCCAGCAGGTTCGCCGCCAGGCAGCCGGTTTCACCGACGCCGCCAACGTTAAACGGATGCGAAGAGACCACGCTGCCCTTCCCGGCCTGAGTTTCGGCAAACGGAACGCCATAACGCTCGGCAAAACGGGTCAGCGCCTCGCCCGCACCGGAGTATTTCACCCCGCCACCGCAGACGATTAGCGGCTTACGGCTGGCTTTAATCGCCGCAACCGCATCCGCCAACTGCGCGGCGCTGGCCGGGCGACGGTCAAGACGATGTACGCGACGGGTAAAGAAGGACTCCGGATAATCCCAGGCTTCCCCCTGGACATCCTGCGGCAGGCAGAGCGTCACCGCGCCGGTTTCCGCTGGGTCGGTCAGCACGCGCATCGCACTCACGCAGGCGCTCATCAGCTGTTCCGGGCGGGTAATGCGATCCCAGTATTTGCTCACTGCACGAAACGCGTCGTTGGTGGTAATGCTCAGGTCATGACTCTGTTCAATTTGCTGTAAAACAGGATCCGGCTGGCGAGTGGCGAACACATCGCCTGGCAGCAGCAGCAGAGGGATACGGTTGGCGGTAGCGGTTGCAGCAGCGGTAATCATATTCGCCGCGCCGGGGCCGATAGAAGAGGTGCAGGCAATTATCTGACGGCGCAGAGACTGTCTGGCAAAACCGGTCGCGGCATGCGCCATCCCTTGCTCGTTACGCCCCTGATAGACCCGCATTTCACCGCTGTCTTGCTCCAGTGCCTGACCCAGCCCCAGAACGTTGCCGTGACCAAAGATAGCAAAGATGCCTTTTACGAATTTATGCTCTTCACCATCAACTTCCAGGTACTGGTTATCCAGGAACTTCACCAGCGCCTGCGCCATTGTCAGTCTCAGTTTGCCCATGTTGCCCAATCCTTATTGTTCAGTATTTGTGTGTGGGTTAGCGCCTTGACCCTGTGCAACAATACGGCTGATGACAGAGCGAAATCGTTAACGTCACTGGAATACTTTTGGATTATAGGCAAACATTTTTTTCATTAAATAGAAATACAGAAAAAATATTTCATTTTGCGAGAGGGATCAAACTCTCCATGCATTTCACCCGTTTCATTGCCATTATTCATATGGGGTGACGCCCGACCAACGGGGCTTCGCGTTTAATATCCCTTTAAAAATCATAGATAAAGAAACACGATACCCGTATACCCTCGCAAACTTCAGTCACAGCACAGGATCCACAGTAGAATGAGGCTCAGCGCGGCATAGTGGTAGATCCCTCACATTTTTGGTTTTTTAATTTCGATCTAGTTTGCAAATGAAATATTTATTTCTCAAACTAGGGGTAACCAATAACCCTCAGGCTGTTTTCGGAGACGCTGTCGGCATTCCGACCCTTCCGTACAGCAGAAATGCAAAAGGAAACCCTAGCTATGAATGCAGCAGTAAAGCGACTCGACGTCATCTGTATTGGCCGGGTGGCAGTCGATCTCTATGCCCAGCAGATTGGCGCGAGGCTAGAAGATGTTGCCAGTTTTTCTAAATACCTGGGCGGCTCTTCCGGCAACGTTGCCTTCGGCACAGCCATTCAGGGATTAAAATCCGCGATGCTCGCTCGCGTAGGCGATGAGCATAATGGGCGTTTTTTACGTGAAACGCTGAGCCGTGCTGGCGTCGATACCGAATATTTAATAACAGATGAGCAGCGTCTGACGGCGTTAGTGATGCTGGGTATTAAAGATCAGGAGACGTTCCCGCTCATTTTTTACCGCGATAACTGCGCAGATATGGCTCTTGCGCCAGACGATATTAAAGAAGAGTACATTGCCTCTTCCCGGGCGCTGGCGATTACCGGCACTCACCTTTCGCACGCGAATACCCGTGAAGCGGTACTGAAAGCGCTGGAATATGCTCGCCGCCACGGCCTGCGTACCGCGCTGGATATCGATTATCGTCCAGTGCTGTGGGGACTCACCTCCCTGGGCGATGGTGAAACGCGTTTCGTTGAATCGGGCCAGGTGACCAGCCAGCTTCAGGAAGTGCTACATCTGTTCGATTTAGTGGTCGGTACAGAAGAAGAGTTTCATATTGCCGGAGGCAGCACCGACACTCTCACGGCGCTGAAAAACGTGCGCAACGCCACCAAAGCGACGCTGGTTTGCAAACGTGGTCCGATGGGCTGCGTGGTGCTCGAAGGCACCATTCCTGATAGCTGGGATAGCGTACCGTTACAGCAGGGCGTGCGGGTCGATGTACTCAACGTGCTGGGCGCTGGCGATGCCTTTATGTCCGGCCTGCTGCGCGGCTGGCTGAATGATGAAGGCTGGGTGCAGGCCTGCCGCTACGCTAACGCCTGCGGTGCGCTGGTCGTCTCTCGCCACGGCTGCGCGCCGGCAATGCCAACCAAAGTCGAGCTGGATGATTACCTGTCGCGGGCAGAATCCGTTCCGCGCCCGGATATCGACGACCGTCTCAACCATCTCCATCGCGTCACCAGCCGCCGTCAGGCATGGCCGGAGCTGTGCATCTTCGCCTTTGACCATCGCAAGCAGTTGGCAGATCTGGCGCAGGAAACCGGGCGCGATGTCGCCTGCATCCCACAGCTGAAGCTATTGCTGCTGGCGGCCGCGGAAAGCGCAGCTAAAGAAGCCGGTCTTGATGGACGCAGCGGCATCCTAGCCGACGGTACCTACGGTCAAAGCTCGCTGAATGCCATCACCGGCAAGGGCTGGTGGATCGGTCGGCCGATTGAGATGCCGAGCTCGCGCCCGCTGCGCCTGGAACACGGCAACATCGGTTCCCAGCTGATCGACTGGCCGCTGGAGCACGTGGTGAAATGCCTGGTCTTCTATCATCCGGCTGACCCGGCTGAGCTGCGTGCCGAGCAGGATGCGCTGCTGCTGGAAGTCTGGCAGGCATGCAACAAGTCCGGACATGAACTGCTGCTGGAAATTATCCTGCCGGAGAACGGCCCGGATAAAGATGAGCGTCATTACCACGATATGCTGGAGCACTTCTATAAGTTGGGTATTCAGCCAGACTGGTGGAAGCTGCCGCCGCTGTCGAGCGCTCAGTGGGAGAAAATCAGCAAGCTGATCGAACGTGAAGACCGCTGGTGCCGTGGGATCCTGATCCTCGGTCTGGATGCGCCATCGGATCGTCTGCGCGCTGGTTTTGCCGAAGCCGCGAAGCACCCGATGATCAAAGGCTTTGCCGTCGGTCGCACCATCTTTGGCCAACCTTCACGCCGCTGGATGCAGGGAGAACTCAGCGACGATGCGCTGATTGATGAAGTGAAACGTAACTACCTCACGCTTATCGGCTACTGGCGCGAAGCCCGCGGCTGATTCTGACCCGGCCCGCATTTTCTCTCGAAGATGCGGGCTTTTTTCTGGATCTTCGTGAAATGAATCGCGTATTTCATTGCAACGAATGAAAAATTCGCTTCATTTGATACACTGGAAATAATATTCCTTTTATTTTCTTAGAGCGCAATCTATGGCCAATAATCCGACCCAACTTACCATCTTGCAGGATGAAATCAGGCGTCGCTACGACACATTAAGCAAACGCCTGAAACAAGTAGCCCGTTATATTCTGGATAACAGCAATAGCGTGGCTTTCGACACCGTGGCCTCTATCGCGCAACAAGCTGACGTTCCTCCTTCAACGCTGATTCGCTTCGCTAACGCCTTCGGTTTCAGCGGCTTTAACGAAATGAAGCAGATGTTCAAGCAGCATCTGATGGAAGAGACGGCTAACTACACCGAGCGTGCCCGTCTATTCCGCCAGACCACGACGGATGATTCTTCCCCGCCGGAAACACCGACCGAAATCCTCAATATGTTCACGATGGTTAATACGCAGGCGCTACAGCAGCTGGCGATGCAGACCTCCGGTGACGATTTGCAGCGCGCGGTGGCATTGCTGGCGGAAGCAGAAAATATCTACGTTATCGGCCTGCGCCGTTCCTTTAGCGTCGCCTCCTACCTGACCTACGCGCTGCGCCATCTGGATCGTAAAGCGTTTCTGATCGATGGCCTGGGCGGCATGTTCACCGAGCAGTTAAGCCTGGTAGGGCCGAAAGATGTGGTTGTCGCAGTGAGCTTCTCGCCTTATGCCCGTGAAGTGGTTGAGCTGGTTGAGCTCGGCGCTCAGCGTAAAGCCCGGCAGATAGCGATTACCGACAGTCAGGTCAGCCCGCTGGCGGCCTTCAGCGATGTGTGCTTTGTGGTGCGCGAGGCGCAGGTTGATGGTTTCCGTTCACAGGTGGCATCGCTGTGTCTGGCCCAGACGCTGGCGGTTTCTCTGGCGCTAAACAGCAGCAAAGATTCAGAAACAAAACAGCTGGCCTAGGTTTTTTGCCTTTTCCCGGGGGCGGCGCGCTGTGCCTGCCCGGGCTACCAAACCTCATTTTCACGGGCCGGCAACAATGGATAAATTTAAGGCCGGTTAGCATCGCTAATCGGCCTTTTTATCATCGACTATCCTCTAGGGATATCAATCGTGGCGAGGATACTCAGGGCTGTTGATCCATGCGTGATCCTCTTCCCAGGTAAACAACCACTTGCGGTCCGGACCGGCCATGACGTTCAGATAATAGCTGTCATAACCGGCGATGGTGGCGACCGGATGATAGCCTCGCGGCACCATCACCACATCGTGGTTGTAAGGGGCCATGCAGGCATCCAGGCTGCGGTCATCGGTGTAAACGCGCTGGAGCGCAAAACCCTGCGGCGGATCGAAACGGTGATAATAGGTCTCTTCCAGGTGGGTTTCCTGGCCCGGTAGCGCCGTATCGTGCTTATGCGACGGCCATGAGCTGGTGGCACCCTCATCGGTATACACTTCCACCACCAGCAGGCAGTCCGCCTGCGCATTGTCCGGCAGAATGTTGTGCACCAGACGCTGGTTGCGCCCTTTGCCGCGGTGCTCCACACCCACATCCTGCGGGGAAATCACCCGCGCGGGAAGCGTGCCTTTACCCGGTGCGCTGCATACGGCCAGCTCAAGATCGGAATCGGCCGTCACTTCAACTTTATCCTGCGGCGGCACATAGACTGACCACGGCGGCGTGCGCTCAAACGGCGACATACGCTGGCCGAGATTCGGAAAATCAGCCTTCGTGGTTTTTACCGAAGCCAGCCCGGCGACCAGCACCAGGCACAGCTCGCGATCGCCGCTTTCCAGCGTAATGGTTTGCCCTTTTTTTAACATCCAGGCATCAAAGCCAACGTAGCGCCACCCCGCGCTCTGCGGGGTGATATGTTGGATTTGCCCTTCTTGTTTTGCTTTAGCCAGTAAAGACATGGCGTTCTCCTTCGCCGATTAACCTAACGTCGGCATGCTGAACTCAGATACGGTTTGCTGGCCTTGCGGCCAACGGACGGTGGCGGTTTTCATTCGTGTATAGAAACGCACACCATCCGGCCCATGCACGTTCAGTGCACCAAATACGGAGCGTTTCCAGCCGCCAAAACTGTGGAAGGCCATCGGAACAGGAACCGGGACGTTGACCCCGACCATTCCGGCCTGGACATCATGTACAAACTCGCGCGCGGTGTGGCCGTTGCTGGTAAAGACGGCGCTGCCGTTGCCGAATTCATGGCTGTTCACCAGCTCAAGCGCACTGTGGTAATCCGCTACGCGGACAATACCCAACACAGGCCCAAAGATCTCTTCACGCCAGATAGTCATCTCCGGCGTCACGTGGTCGAACAGCGTTCCGCCAACGTAGTAACCCTCTTCAAACCCGGGAACCCGCAGCTTGCGGCCATCGACGACCAGCGTTGCCCCTTCACTAGCACCTTTATCGATATAGCCCAGCACTTTTTTCTGATGAGTGTCGGAGACAACCGGCCCCATTTCGTTCTCTTCTTTGCCGCGCATACAGCCAGGTCCGACCTTCAGCGATTCCACCAGCGGCGTCAGGCGCGCAATCAGCTTATCTGCCGTTTCATCGCCTACAGCAACGACGACCGGCAGCGCCATGCAGCGCTCGCCTGCGGAACCAAATGCGCCGCCCATAATGGCATTGACGGTGGCATCAAGGTCCGCGTCCGGCATGACGATAGCGTGGTTTTTCGCCGCGCCAAATGCCTGAACCCGCTTACCATAAGCGCTAGCCGTTTTATAAATATGCTCCGCCACGCCGGAAGAGCCGACAAAGCTCACCGCCGCAATACGCGGGTCCCTATACAGCTGTTCGGCATCTTCATTACTGCAGTGCACCACGTTAAAGACGCCATCCGGCAGGCCCGCTTCCTTCAGCAGTTCCGCCATGCGCACCGCAGCAGTAGGCGCCAGGGCCGGCGGCTTGAGGATAAAGCTATTCCCACAGGCCAGCGCCAGCGGGAACATCCACATTGGCACCATCGCCGGGAAGTTAAATGGTGTAATCCCTGCCACCACGCCAAGCGGCTGCATCAGAGAGTAACAGTCTACTCCGGTACCTACATCTGATGAGAACTCGCCCTTAATCAGATGCGGAATGCCGCAAGCAAACTCGACGACTTCCATACCGCGAGTCAGTTCACCCATAGCGTCAGAGAACACTTTACCGTGTTCACTAACAATAATCCCCGCCAGCTCTTCAGCATGCTGTTCAAGCAGCATTTTAAAATTGAACATCACACGGGCACGGCGCAGCGGTGTGGTACGCGACCAGCTTTCGAAAGCATCACGCGCAACCTGAATGGCATCAGAAACTTCCTGCGCGGTCGATAACGTGACTTCGCGGACCACTTTGCCCGTTGCGGGGTCGAATACCGGCATCGTCTTATTGCTGCCGCTGGTAACGGTTTTCCCGCCAATAAAGTTTCCTGTGATAGTCATGCTCTCGCCTCATAGTATGGGGTGTCGGGGCCAACGCAGTACGGCCCATTGCTGGATCTGCTGTGCTATAACCGTAGTAAAATGAAATTAATATTTCAATATTTGCATATAATGAAATTCTATTTTGGTGATGATGGTCGCACTTTCTTGTAAGAAAATGTCGCCTTACAGGCTAAATCACAACTGAAAGAGATTAGACGTAGAGCCTCCTGGAAACAGAAGTCATAAAAACACACTAGCAAACTATTTTGCGAGTCGGCTCAAAAAACCACCATTTCACTCATTGCTAATTTTGGAATAAACGTTTTGACTAAGAGGCAATCGAACGAACCCGATCCATCTTGTGTCAGGAGAGTCAAATGGCTATCGCACAGCAGCGTTTCTGTATCAATCGCAAGATCGCCCCCTCACTCAGTATTGAAGCCTTCTTCCGCCTGGTGAATAGCCTGGGGTTGAATAAGGTCGAGCTACGTAACGATCTTCCCAGCGGAAAAGTGACCGACGATCTCACCCCTCAGCAGGTTCGTGAACTGGCGGATCGCTACCATATTGAGATCCTCACCATCAACGCGGTCTACCCTTTCAACTGTCGCACCGAAGAGGTTCACAACCTGACGGAGTCGCTGCTGAAAGAGGCGAAAGCCGTTGGCGCGAAATCGCTGGTGCTGTGCCCGCTGAATGATGGCACCGAGGTTCCGGCGAGCGAGACGCTCAACGCCCTGCGCGATCTGGCGCCGCTATTTGCCTTCTACGGTATTCACGGGCTGGTTGAACCACTCGGCTTCCCGCAAAGTTCGCTGCGTTCATCGGCGCAGGCGCAAACGCTGATTCACGATGCGCGCGTGCCGTTTAAGCTGCTGATCGATACCTTCCACCACCATCTTTATCCTCAGGCTGACGAAGAGTTCGCTCAGGTAGATATGGCAGAGATTGGCCTGGTGCATCTTTCCGGCGTTGAGGATACCCGACCCCGCGAGACGCTCACGGATAACGAACGCATCATGCTGACGCCGAAGGATCAGCTGCAAAGCTGCGAGCAGGTGAAGAATCTGGAAGCGCGCGGCTACCAGGGCGTGTATGCCTTCGAACCTTTCTCGCCTGAGCTGGCAAACTGGAGCGAAGACGACATCCGCCGCGAAATAGAACAGAGCATCGACTTAATTCAGCGCCACTGCGCCTGAAGTGAGTCAATGCCAGCGTGCGTGATTTCTCCCTCCATTTGTGGTCAGGTTGCCTATACTCGCTGCAGGATAAATGGAGAAATCGATCATGAGTTCACCTCTGCTGATTGCACGCACGCTGGAAAAACAGCTGCATTTATTGCCCGCGATGGCCAACCGTCACGGCCTGATCACCGGCGCCACCGGGACCGGTAAAACCGTCACCCTGCAAAAGCTGGCGGAGTCTTTCTCAGAAATTGGCGTTCCGGTGTTTATGGCCGATGTGAAAGGCGACCTTACCGGTATTGCCGAATCAGGCCAAAGCTCGGAAAAACTGCAGGCGCGGCTGGAGAAAATAGGTGTGACGGACTGGCAGCCGCACGCTAACCCGGTAGCGGTCTGGGACATCTTTGGCGAAAAGGGCCATCCGGTTCGCGCTACGGTTTCTGACCTCGGACCGCTGCTGCTGGCCCGTCTGCTTAACCTCAACGAGGTTCAGTCCGGGGTGCTGAATATTATCTTTCGCATCGCCGACGACCGTGGTCTGCTGCTGCTCGACTTCAAAGACCTGCGCGCCATTACCCAATATATTGGCGACAATGCCAAAGCGTTTCAGAACCAGTACGGCAATATCAGTAGCGCTTCAGTCGGGGCGATTCAGCGCGGTCTGCTCACTCTGGAGCAGCAGGGCGCGGAGCACTTTTTCGGCGAACCGATGCTCGATATTCAGGACTGGATGCGAGTCGATGCCAACGGTAAAGGGGTGATTAATATCCTCAGCGCCGAGAAGCTCTACCAGATGCCGAAGTTGTACGCTGCCAGCCTGCTGTGGATGCTCTCCGAGCTTTATGAACGCCTGCCGGAAGCGGGCGATAGGGAAAAGCCAAAACTGGTCTTTTTCTTTGATGAAGCGCATCTGCTGTTTAACGATGCGCCGCAGGTGCTGCTGGACAAAATCGAGCAGGTGATCCGCCTGATTCGCTCCAAAGCCGTCGGCGTTTATTTCGTTTCGCAAAACCCGGCGGATATCCCCGACGCGGTGCTTGGCCAGTTGGGTAACCGCGTACAGCACGCCCTACGCGCGTTTACGCCAAAAGATCAGAAAGCGGTAAAAACCGCCGCGCAAACCATGCGCGCCAACCCGGCATTCAGTACCGAACAGGCGATCCAGGAGCTGGGTACCGGGGAGGCGCTTATCTCCTTCCTCGATGAAAAAGGCAGCCCCTCAGTGGTCGAACGCGCGATGGTTATCGCCCCCTGTTCACGTATGGGGCCAGTCAGCGACGATGAACGCAACGGGCTGATTAATCACTCGGTGCTGTATGGCAAATACGAAGAAGAGATCGACCGGGAATCGGCGTTCGAAATGCTGCAACAGGGCGTTCAGAGCACAACGGAGCAGCAGCAGTCACCACCCGCAAAAGGCCAGCAAAGCGGCGATGACGACGGCCTGCTCAGCGGATTAAAAGACATTCTGTTCGGCACCACCGGGCCACGCGGCGGTAAGCGCGATGGCATAGTGCAAACTGCAGCCAAAAGCGCGGTGCGTCAGGTGACGAATCAGATAGTCAGGGGAATGCTGGGAAGCTTACTCGGCGGGAGAAAACGATAAAAAAACGCCCCCTTTCTACATCAGGAAGGGGGCGCGTTACATCAGGATTTGCGCGTCATCAGCCAGAGGCTCAGCAGGAAGAAGCTGGCACTCGGCAAAAGCGCACCGATTATCGGCGGAATGCCGTAGACCAGAGTTAACGGGCCGAAAATCTGGTCCAGCACGTAGAAGATAAAACCGAAGCTAATCCCGGTTACCACCCTCACGCCCATCGCCACGCTACGCAGCGGGCCAAAGATAAACGACAGCGCCATCAGCATCATCACCGCCACCGACAGCGGCTGGAAGATCTTGCTCCACATATTGAGCTGATAACGACCGGGGTCCTGACCGCTGGACTTCAGATAGGTGACGTAGTTATGCAGGCCGCTGATCGACAGCGCATCCGGGTCCAGCGCCACCACGCCGAGTTTGTCCGGCGTCAGATTGGTTTTCCAGGTCCCGCTGACCATCTGCGTACCGGTGACCTGTTTCGGGTCGGTGAGATTAGACTCATCCACCTGAGACAGACGCCAGAGCTTATTCTCGGTATCAAACTTCGCCGATGCGGCATAGCGCACAGACTGCAAGCGACGCTGGTCGTTAAAGGCGTAAATGCTCACGCCGCCCAGCTCATCGCTGCCTTTTACCCGTTCGATATAGACAAAGTTATGACCATCTTTCGCCCACAGCCCCTGCTGGGTTGAAAGCAGCGAACCGCCATACATCTGCTGAGCACGATAGTTACGCGCCATCTGCTCGCCCTGTGGCGCAACCCACTCGCCCATTGCCATAGTCAGCAGCACCAGCGGGATAGCGGTTTTCATCACCGACAGCGCCACCTGCAAGCGAGTAAAGCCGGAAGCCTGCATCACCACCAGCTCGCTGCGCTGTGCCAGCATCCCCAGCCCCAGCAGCGCGCCAAGCAATGCCGCCATCGGGAAGAAGATTTGAATATCTTTTGGGACGCTAAGAATCGTGTAGATCCCGGCCCCCAACGCATCATAATTGCCCTGCCCGGCCTTTTTCAGCTGGTCAACAAACTTGATAATGCCCGAGAGGGAGACCAGCATGAACAGCGTCATCATGATGGTGTTGAAAATCGTCTTACCGATATAACGGTCAAGTACGCCAAACGCCTGCATCACGCCGCTCCTTTGTTAAAACGGGCACGGAAGCGGCGCATCGGCACCGTATCCCACAGGTTCAACAGCACGGCCAGCGCGAAATAGAGCAGATTGACCGTCCACATCCAGAGCATCGGGTCCATTTTGCCTTTACCGCCGCTTGATTTAATCGACGTTTGCAGCAGGAAGAACACCAGATACAGCAGCATCGCCGGCAGCATCGACAGCACGCGCCCTTGACGCGGGTTGACCACGCTGAGCGGTACAACCATCAGCGCCATAATGAATACCGTCGCCACCAGGGTGAAGCGCCAGTGCAGCTCCGCGCGGGCACGATCGGTATCGGTACGCCACAGGGTGCGCATGTCCATCTGCTCGGTATCATTAGGGTCGGATGCGACGGCCTGATGGCCGACAACTGCCTGATAATTTTTAAAATCGGTAATGCGGAAGTCGCGCAGCATCGCGGTACCTTCAAAGCGGGTACCCTGATTCATGGTCACCACCTGCGAGCCGTCTTTACGCAATGAGAGCTCGCCGGTATCCGCCACCACCACCGATGGACGGGCATTGCCTTTTGGCCTGAGTTGCGCAAGGAAGACATCGTTGAAGCGGTTGCCATTGACGTTTTCGATAAACAGCACCGCGCTACCGTCGCTGGCCTGCTGGAACTGACCCTGAGCCAGGGCCGCCATGCCGGGGTTGGCTTTCGCCTCCGCCAGTACTTCATCCTGGTGACGAGATGACCAGGGGCCGGCCCACATCACGTTGACTGCCGCGACGATGCCGGTAAAGAGTGCGAGGATCATGGCGGCTTTCACCAGAACAGCCTTACTCAGGCCGCAGGCGTGCATCACCGTGATTTCACTTTCGGTATACAGTTTGCCCAGCGTCATCAGCAGCCCAAGGAATAAACTCAGGGGCAGAATGAGCTGCGCCATTTCAGGTACGCCCAGCCCTAACAGCGAGAGCACCAGATTTGTCGGGATATCGCCATCAACAGCGGCACCGAGGATCCTGACCAGTTTCTGACAAAAGAAAATGAGTAGCAGGATGAACAGGATCGCCAACTGGCTTTTCAGCGTCTCACGAACCAGATATCTTATGATTATCACTATAAATACGCCCGTAAAAACCCGTTTTATTGCAGGAAAATAGCTTGTTTCATGGCTTAAACGTCATTTATTCTCTTTGGTCGTCGAAAACATCGCTAAGATTAAATGACTTGCTGGTTCTGCGTATCAGGATCTTTTCTGACGAACCAAGGCCGTAATAACGTTAAGATTAACACGAAGTCACCACAACAGCGGACATGAGTTACGAAAGCTTTCAATTTCTATACTCTATGGATTTCGAGTTGCAGGCAGGCGACAAGACTGTGAAGCCCCGGAGCTTACATCAGGTAAGTGACAGGGGTGAGCAGGCGCAGCCAACGCATCTGCAACTTGAAAGACGACGAGTATAGCTGTAGCCACCATTGTTGTCTTTAAGATTCAGGAGCATAGTGCATGGAGTTCAGTGTAAAAAGCGGTAGCCCGGAAAAGCAGCGGAGCGCCTGTATCGTGGTCGGCGTCTTTGAACCACGTCGGCTCTCCCCCATTGCCGAACAGCTCGATAAAATCAGCGACGGTTATATCAGCGCCCTGCTGCGTCGCGGCGAACTGGAAGGTAAACCTGGCCAGACGTTATTGCTGCACCATGTGCCGAACATTCTCTCAGAGCGCATTCTGCTTATCGGCTGCGGCAAAGAACGCGAGCTGGACGAGCGTCAGTACAAGCAGGTCATTCAGAAAACCATCAATACTTTGAATGATACAGGCTCAATGGAAGCCGTCTGTTTCCTGACCGAACTGCACGTCAAAGGTCGCAATAACTACTGGAAAGTGCGTCAGGCGGTTGAGACCGCAAAAGAGACGCTGTACAGCTTTGATCAGTTGAAAACTAACAAAAGCGAGCCGCGTCGTCCGCTGCGTAAAATGGTCTTCAACGTCCCAACCCGTCGCGAGCTGACCAGCGGCGAACGCGCGATCCAACACGGTCTGGCGATTGCCGCCGGTATCAAGGCAGCGAAAGATCTCGGCAATATGCCGCCGAACATCTGTAATGCCGCTTACCTGGCCTCTCAGGCGCGCCAGCTGGCCGATACCTACAGCAAGAACGTCATTACCCGCGTTATCGGCGAACAGCAGATGAAAGAGCTGGGGATGAACTCTTATCTGGCAGTCGGTAACGGTTCGCAAAACGAATCGCTGATGTCAGTTATCGAATACAAAGGCAATCCGGCAGAAGACGCACGTCCTATCGTGCTGGTTGGCAAAGGCCTGACCTTTGACTCCGGCGGTATCTCTATCAAGCCTGCCGAAGGCATGGACGAGATGAAATACGACATGTGCGGTGCGGCGGCGGTGTATGGCGTGATGCGCATGGTTGCAGAGCTTCAGTTGCCGTTAAACATTGTTGGCGTGCTGGCCGGATGTGAAAACATGCCAGGCGGTCGCGCCTATCGTCCGGGTGACGTGTTGACCACTATGTCCGGTCAAACGGTTGAAGTGCTGAACACCGATGCCGAAGGGCGTCTGGTGCTGTGCGATGTGCTGACCTACGTTGAGCGCTTCGAGCCAGAAACGGTTATCGACGTAGCGACCCTGACCGGTGCCTGCGTGATTGCGCTGGGCCACCACATCACCGGCCTGATGTCGAACCACAATCCACTGGCCCATGAGCTGATTGGCGCGTCCGAACTGGCGGGCGATCGCGCATGGCGTCTGCCGCTTGGTGACGAGTTCCAGGATCAGCTGGAATCTAACTTTGCCGACATGGCGAACATCGGCGGCCGTCCTGGCGGCGCGATTACCGCAGGTTGTTTCCTGTCGCGCTTTGCGCGTAAGTACAACTGGGCGCACCTGGATATCGCCGGTACCGCATGGCGCTCCGGTAAAGCCAAAGGAGCAACCGGTCGCCCGGTGGCGCTACTGTCGCAGTTCCTGCTCAATCGCGCCGGGTTTACTGGCGAAGAGTGATGTAAAATGCCGGGTGGCGGCTTTGCCTTACCCGGCCTACAAACGGCATTTAACCATAGGCCCGGCAAGTGCAGCGCCGCCGGGCAAATCGTTTAAATCCACCACAAGAAGCCCCATATTATGAGAAACGCAACGTTCTACCTTCTGGACAATGAAACCACCGTTGATGGCTTAAGCGCCGTCGAGCAACTGGTGTGTGACATTGCCGCAGAACGTTGGCGCAGCGGCAAGCGGGTGCTTATCGCTTGCGAAGACGAGCAGCAGGCGATTCGCCTGGATGAAGCGCTATGGGCAAGACCCGCGGAAAGTTTCGTCCCGCATAACCTGGCAGGGGAAGGCCCGAGAGGCGGTGCGCCAGTGGAAATCGCCTGGCCGCAAAAGCGCAACAGCAGCCCGAGGGATATTCTGATTAGCCTGCGGCTCAACTTTGCAGATTTTGCCACCGCTTTCACAGAAGTGATAGACTTCGTCCCTTATGAAGATTCTTTGAAACAACTGGCGCGCGAACGCTATAAAGCGTACCGCATGGCTGGTTTCAACCTGAACACGGCAACCTGGAAATAATGGAAAAGACATACAACCCCCAAGATATCGAACAGCCGCTTTACGAGCACTGGGAAAAGCAGGGCTATTTCAAGCCTAACGGCGATGAAAGCAAAGAGTCCTTCTGCATCATGATCCCGCCGCCGAACGTCACCGGCAGTTTGCATATGGGTCATGCCTTCCAGCAAACCATCATGGATACCATGATTCGCTACCAGCGCATGCAGGGCAAAAACACCCTGTGGCAGGCCGGTACCGACCACGCGGGTATTGCTACCCAAATGGTGGTTGAGCGTAAGATTGCCGCCGAAGAAGGTAAAACCCGCCACGACTACGGTCGCGACGCCTTTATCGACAAAATCTGGCAGTGGAAAGCGGAATCCGGCGGCACCATCACCCGCCAGATGCGCCGCCTTGGCAACTCCGTGGACTGGGAGCGCGAGCGCTTCACCATGGACGAAGGCCTGTCTAACGCCGTGAAAGAAGTCTTTGTTCGCCTGTACAAAGAAGACCTGATTTACCGCGGCAAGCGCTTGGTCAACTGGGACCCGAAACTGCGCACTGCCATCTCTGACCTGGAAGTGGAAAACCGCGAGTCTAAAGGCTCGATGTGGCACATCCGCTATCCGCTGGCCGACGGCGCAAAAACCGCTGACGGTAAAGATTACCTGGTGGTCGCCACCACGCGTCCAGAAACTGTTCTGGGCGACACCGGCGTTGCCGTGAACCCGGAAGATCCGCGTTATAAAGATCTGATCGGCAAATTCGTGATTCTGCCGCTGGTTGACCGCCGCATTCCGATCGTTGGCGATGAACACGCCGATATGGAAAAAGGCACAGGCTGCGTGAAAATCACCCCGGCGCACGACTTTAACGACTATGAAGTCGGTCGTCGTCACGCCCTGCCGATGATCAACATCCTGACCTTTGACGGCGATATCCGCGAAAGCGCGGAAGTCTACGACACCAAAGGCGAAGAATCTGACGTTTACCCAAGCGACATCCCGGCAGAGTTCCAGAAGCTGGAGCGCTTTGCTGCGCGTAAAGCCGTTGTTGCCGCTGTCGACGCTCTGGGTTTACTGGAAGAAGTTAAACCGCACGACCTGACCGTACCTTACGGCGACCGTGGCGGCGTGGTTATCGAGCCAATGCTGACCGACCAGTGGTACGTCCGTGCCGAGGTGCTGGCGAAGCCGGCGGTTGAAGCGGTTGAGAATGGCGACATTCAGTTCGTGCCTAAGCAGTACGAGAACATGTATTTCTCCTGGATGCGCGATATTCAGGACTGGTGTATCTCCCGTCAGCTGTGGTGGGGTCACCGTATCCCGGCATGGTACGACAACGACGGCAACGTTTACGTGGGCCGTACCGAAGACGAAGTGCGCCAGGAAAATAACCTCGGTGCTGAAGTCGCGCTGCATCAGGACGAAGACGTTCTCGATACCTGGTTCTCCTCCGCGCTGTGGACCTTCTCTACTCTCGGCTGGCCGGAAAACACCGACGCCCTGCGTCAGTTCCACCCGACCAGCGTGATGGTTTCAGGTTTCGACATCATCTTCTTCTGGATTGCCCGCATGATCATGATGACCATGCACTTCATCAAAGATGAAAATGGCAAGCCGCAGATTCCGTTTAAGACCATCTACATGACCGGTCTAATTCGTGATGACGAAGGCCAGAAGATGTCCAAATCCAAGGGTAACGTGATTGACCCTCTGGATATGGTTGACGGTATCTCCCTGCCGGACCTGCTGGAGAAACGTACCGGCAACATGATGCAGCCGCAGCTGGCTGAGAAAATTGCCAAACGTACCGAGAAACAGTTCCCGGACGGCATCGAGCCGCACGGTACCGACGCCCTGCGCTTCACCCTGGCGGCGCTGGCCTCGACCGGCCGCGATATCAACTGGGATATGAAGCGTCTGGAAGGTTACCGTAACTTCTGTAACAAGCTGTGGAACGCCAGCCGCTTTGTGCTGATGAACACCGAAGAGCAGGATTGCGGCTTTAACGGCGGCGAAATGACCCTGTCGCTGGCGGACCGTTGGATCCTCGCGGAATTCAACCAGACCATCAAAGCATACCGCGAAGCGCTGGATAACTTCCGCTTCGACATCGCCGCGGGCATTCTGTACGAGTTCACCTGGAACCAGTTCTGCGACTGGTATCTGGAGCTGACTAAGCCGGTCATGACCGGGGGTTCCGAGTCTGAACTGCGCGGTACCCGCAATACGCTGGTGACCGTTCTGGAAGGTTTGCTGCGCCTGGCGCACCCGATCATTCCGTTCATCACTGAAACCATCTGGCAGCGCGTGAAGGTTATCTCCGGCATTACCGCTGACACCATCATGCTGCAGCCATTCCCGGAATACGATGCGGCCCAGGTTGATGAAGCCGCGCTGGCCGACACCGAATGGCTGAAGCAGGCGATCGTTGCCGTACGTAATATCCGCGCGGAAATGAACATTGCGCCGGGCAAACCGCTGGAGCTGCTGCTGCGTGGTTGTAGCACCGACGCGATGCGTCGTGTGAACGACAACCGCGGCTTCCTGCTGAACCTGGCACGTCTGGAAAGCATCACCGTGCTGCCTGCTGATGATAAAGGTCCGGTTTCCGTGACCAAAATTATCGATGGCGCCGAGCTGCTGATCCCGATGGCTGGCCTCATCAACAAAGAAGATGAGCTGGCGCGTCTGGCAAAAGAAGTGACCAAAATCGAAGGTGAAATTGGCCGCATCGAAAGCAAGCTCTCCAACGAAGGCTTTGTGGCCCGCGCACCGGAAGCGGTTATCACCAAAGAGCGTGAGAAGCTGGAAGGTTATGCACAAGCGAAAGCGAAGCTGATTGAACAGCAGGCCGTTATCGCCGCGCTGTAATTTCTGGTTAAAGAAAATAAGGCCGGAGCTCGCTCCGGCCTTTTGCATTTTTGCATTAGAGGAACGGCAGCATCGGGAAAAATCCGCCGCACAGTTTTTCGGTCACCTTAGGCTGAGGTGGCGCATCCGGCTCCATATTCAGAGAATCAAGCTCGCCGATCGCCGCAGTATTGGCGGCGATATAGCGCATCAAATTAATCTTTAACCATGGATACGTCAGCCCCAGCGTGAATAGAGGGAGAAACGTCAGGCCCAATAAACGCGGCGCAAGACCAGAAAACGTCAGGGTCGAACGAAAATGAACGCTGTCTCCCAGCACCAGATTATTCCACGCATGGTTACGCAGAGCTGCCCAGGCATATGCCGTAGATAGCACGACACCAATAGCAAGAAAAAAATAGCCCCCTATCACTGCCCCAAGATGCTGTAAGGCCATAAGCAGCGCCGTACTTTCAGTGCACAGGCCAAACATACAGCCGGTAATCATCTGTGAGAATGCGGAAAATAAAAAAATAATGAAAATCAGAACAAATGGTAATGAAATTGCCGTTGCCCATAAAAATATAACCACACAGCGTTTAGTACTGATATGGATATTAAACTTACTTTTCCCCAGAGTTGCACCTTTAGCAATTAGTTCAAGCCAATGGCTATAAACCACTCCGTTAGTGATACCAATAATAAACAGCGCCAGCAAAGCAAGGAAAACGATACTCAGTATCATACTATTGATGCCATAGTAGAAACCAAGATTGCTTCCGAGCATTGAGAACAAAACGACCATTAGCACGTAAATCAGTACAGGCATACCGAGCATCACCCACCATGCGCGAAGCGGGTGGCACTGAAATCCAAAACGAGTTTTACCAAAAGAGGTCATCATTGCGTGATAGCTTAGCCCCTTTGTTATCATTACAGGCAACAGGATGAGGAACAGCAGCATCTCCCCCCCCTCACTTCCGGGATAAAATATGGCTAACGCTAAACCGAGTATGACTAGTACGACAAATATCAGCATCCAGCTGAGTAAAATCGTAATACCGCGACCATGGTAGCCAAAACGGGTGCCGTTTAACTCCATATTCTCGCAAAGATAACGGCGACTGCGCACCCAGGCCCACGGAATAAATATCCCGCAAGTAATGATAGACAATATGACATTAACCAAACAAATAACAAAATAGGGCCATATCTGACCATGAAAAACAAAACGATAGCTATGGCTTTGTTGCTGCCCTGAGATCATACTCATAAATACGTCGTCCTTGTCATTTAAACCATATATAAAAATAATAAATCAAGCGCATCTGAAATAAACAAACAGAATATATTATCTTTTCATTGTTCGGCAATGCATTTAACGCTCTCCTTGCGCCAGTAAAAAAATAGTGGTATTAAAGCAGCGTATAGTTATTTAAGTTAAAATTGAGTGATTCTATGAATCTTGCCGCGCCACAGACCTTCACTTTACGCCGCATCTCTGCGCATGATAATGCCGCGATAGCAGCCGTTATCCGCCAGGTCTCCGCAGAATATGGCCTGACCGCCGATAAAGGCTACACGGTGGCCGACCCTAATCTGGATGAGCTTTTCCAGTTGTATAGCCAGCCGGGCTCTGCCTATTGGGTGGTCGAGCAAAACGGTCTGGTCGTTGGCGGCGGCGGGGTTGCGCCATTAACGTGTAGCGAATCCGATATCTGCGAGCTGCAGAAAATGTATTTTATGACCTCTGCGCGTGGTCAAGGGCTGGCGAAAAAGCTGGCGCTGATGGCGCTGGATCATGCCCGCGAATACGGGTTCAAACGCTGCTATCTGGAAACGACCGCCTTCCTGAAAGAAGCGATTGGATTATATGAGCATCTCGGCTTCGAGCATATCGACGGGCCGCTGGGCTGTACCGGACATGTCGACTGCGAAGTCACGATGCTAAAGACCCTGTAGTTCCCGTTAAGACCCCCTATACTACCTATCGAAAAACTAAATGAATTTAATGCAAAAAGAGCATTATTCATGGCAAATTTTCGGTAATACACTGCCTGAGCATTGGATCTTTTTCCCTTTTAGCCTGTCGCCACGACAGGCGTTGCTCAGGATAGAACATCATGACAAAAGTCCCCTTCCTGCTGGCCGGTAGCCTGATCCTTGGCGGCATGGTTGCCAGCGTTTACGCCGACGAACTTCCCGGTAATACCGAAGGTGCCCAGGTTATCCGCGTGGAAAAAACGCAGGGCCGCATCGATGCGCTGAACGATATTGTTTATAGCCAGGTGAAAAGCACCGTTGCCGTGCGTCAGCTGCATATGTCGCTGCTGGTGCCGCGTAATGGCAACCTGAAACCGGCAATCGTCTATTTCCCCGGCGGCGGTTTCACCAGCGCGGCATGGAATAAGTTTATCGAAATGCGTATGGCGCTGGCAGATGCAGGATTTGTGGTCGCCGCAGCGGAATACCGCACGGTTCCCGATACCTTTCCGGCTCCGGTTGTTGATGGTAAAGCAGCGATTCGCTACCTGCGCGAGCATGCGACGGAATACGGCATCGATCCGGCCCGCATTGGCGTTCTGGGCGACTCTGCCGGAGGCTATATGGCGCAGATGTTGGCGCTGACCAATGGCGATAAAACGTTCGAGCGCGGCGATAATATGGCCCATTCCTCAGATGTACAGGCTGCCGCAACGCTGTATGGCATTTCAAACCTGCTGAACATCGGCGAAGGCTTCCCGGAGGCGATACAAAAAGTGCATCAGTCACCGGCGGTCACTGAAGCGCTGCTGGTTCACGGTAGCGCCTTTCGCGACTGGCCGGGCGCGACTATCGGCAGCGATAAGCAAAAAGCGCTAGCGGCCAGCCCCATGGGCCATATCAGCGGTAAAAAACCACCTTTCTTAATTATGCACGGTAGCGCCGACACGTTGGTTTCGCCGCTACAAAGCAAACAGCTTTATAACGCGCTGAAAAAAGAGGGTAACCAGGCGGACTACGTGTTGCTTGAAGGCGCGGAGCATGGCGATGACAGCTGGTATCAGAAACCAGTTATTGAGCGAGTGGTGAACTGGTTTAAAGCGACTCTCGGCGCACCGAAAGCCGCCGCTGCTGCGGAAAAAGATAAGAACGCGAATCTATAGTGATTGTCAGGCCGCAATAGCTAAACGGCGGCCTGAACTTTTTAAGCAGGCACGCCGCTGTGAAAACGAAATTCCGCTTCGGTTGCGTTAATAAGCGCCGCTTCCGCCTCGCCAAGCTGTCGCACGCGTTCGCTAATATCGTCTTCGGCAATTCGCTGCGCTAAATCCAGATAGTCTTGATAGTGACGCGCTTCGGAACGCAGCAGCGACAGATAAAACTTCTGCAGATCATCATCCAGCCATGGCGCCAGCGCGGCAAAACGCTCGCAGGAGCGGGCTTCAATATAGGCACCGCAGATTAACTTATCGATCAGCATCACCGGTTCGTGAGAACGCACTTCCCGGCGCAGCCCGCGGGCGTAGTTGCTAGCGGTGATTTTGACGTAAGGTATGTCGCGGGAGATCATGATTTCGCGCACCTGCCAGAAGTGATGCAGCTCTTCTTTGATCAGCAAAATCATGCTGTCGAGCAGCTGACGTCCCCAGGGATCGTCGGTCTGCGGCATGGCGCTTTTATTTATCTGCTTATGCAGCGCGACAAAATCCGGCTCCGGACCCCAGCGATAGGTGAAGTCCTCATAGGGTTTCAGGCAGGCCAGCAGTTCATCCGCACCTTCTTTATCCGCCACGTATCGACGCACCAGCAGCATGGCGTTCTGCGCCGCTTTCAGCTCGCACACCATATGATCGGTGAGCAACAACGGCAGATTTTCCGGCTTCCGGGCTTCATCAATCCACGCCTGAGGAGTTGGGCAGTGCAGAAAATCTAAAATCGGGGAGAGTATGTGCGGGTAATCCATTGAAGTTCCTTGCTATACGGCGGCATATTGCGCCGCCGTATATCTCTGCGGCTTAGTGGCGAACGCCGTCGTCGTCTTCATCAACGAGATCTTCGTCGTCGTCACCTTCTTCGTCTTCACCGTTAGGATCTTCGTAGTAGGTGCCCCAGCCGTCGTATTCAACTTCATATTTTTCTGCCAGCGTCATCAGTTGCTCAACCTGAGTATCGATCAGCTCAGCATTCAGCGCGGACTCACTGAGGATATCGCAACAGATAACGGTATCACCTTCTTCGACTTCCAGCTCTTCTGGCTCGGTCACTTCATAACCCAGTTTGAAGGCTTCTACCGCCACTTTCTCCAGCGTTTCGAAGTCGTCGGCAGAGAGATGATGCTCAATGGTGTACAGCGCGTCCGGATCGCTGCCATCTTCAAGCAGCTCTTCGATAATCAGACGCGTTTCTTCACGCTGTTCTTCCAGTAGTTCCGGGTTTGCCATGGCTCGTTCCTCATAATGTGTCGCAGATACTTCTATTGTCACATACCGCCGTGATTGCCTCCACCTTCTGAGAGAAAGATTTATGACACGGGGTTGCAAATGAATATTCATACATATAAAGTGAATTTTAATTCAACAAATGGCCTGAGCCATGTGAGGGAAACATGTCTGCGTTTTATCAGAAGCATTTTTTAAAGTTGCTTGATTTTACTCCTGCCGAAATCACCGCCCTGCTTGAGCTGGCGGCCAGACTGAAAGCTGATAAGAAGAACAATATCGAAATTCAGCATCTCACCGGTAAAAACATCGCGCTCATCTTCGAAAAAGACTCTACCCGCACCCGATGCTCTTTCGAAGTTGCCGCATTTGACCAGGGCGCTCGCGTCACTTATCTCGGCCCGAGCGGCAGCCAGATTGGCCATAAAGAGTCGATCAAAGACACTGCCCGCGTGCTGGGCCGGATGTATGACGGCATTCAGTACCGCGGTCATGGCCAGGAAGTGGTGGAAACGCTTGCCGAATATGCCGGTGTTCCGGTCTGGAACGGCCTGACCAACGAATTTCACCCAACTCAGTTGCTGGCAGATCTGTTAACTATGCAAGAACATCTGCCGGGCAAAGCCTTTAATGAGATGACCCTGGTCTACGCCGGCGACGCGCGTAACAATATGGGGAATTCGATGCTCGAAGCCGCCGCGTTGACCGGGCTGGATCTGCGTCTGGTGGCCCCGACGGCGTGCTGGCCGGAAGAGAAGCTGGTCGCACAGTGTCAGGCGCTGGCGAAGAAAAATGGCGGTAACATCACCCTAACCGAAGATATCGCTACGGGCGTGAAAGGTGCTGACTTTATCTATACCGACGTGTGGGTATCGATGGGCGAAGCCAAGGAAAAATGGGCCGAGCGGATAGCACTGCTGCGCGATTATCAGGTGAACAGCAAGATGATGGCGCTGACCGGCAATCCGCAGGTGAAATTCCTCCACTGCCTGCCCGCGTTCCACGATGACCAGACCACGCTCGGCAAACAGATGGCGGCGGATTACGGCCTGCATGGCGGAATGGAAGTGACCGATGAGGTGTTTGAATCCCCGGCGAGCATTGTTTTTGACCAGGCGGAAAACCGTATGCATACCATTAAAGCGGTAATGGTCGCGACGCTGGGAAAGTAACCCTTCTTTAGCGATATTTTCCCGGAGGCGGCGCTTGACGCGCCTGTCCGGGCTACCAGACCGCACCAAACCGTATCCCCGGCAGGCGCAGCAGCGCCACCGGGGATTTTTTACGCCATCAGCATCTTCACAACAGCTTTGCGCACTTTTGCCGGTGCGCCGACGGCACACAGCGGTTTATGCACTTCGCCAGGATAAAACACGACAAAATCCCCTTCGCTGAGGATCACGGTTTTCTCCTGCTCGCCTGCCGCCAGAAATGCGATATCTTTGTCCGCCAGCCAGTCGGTATCCGGCGCACCAGCAGGCAGGTTGCTGAAGGTCATTCCTTCCTGCCCGTTCAGGACAATCTGGATATCCAGATAGCGGGCGTGATACTCAGCACGACGGTCGGCCATCGGCTCGGTAGTATCTTCAGAAATCAGATAAAACAGGTTATTGCCGTCAATATCATGCTTGCCGAGCGGTGTCGCATCAGTGACATGAGCTTTAACGTGGTCGATAGCCTCGCGCAGAGACTCCGGCAGCCAGCTTTGTAGATGGTGAATGTTTCCAACAATCATAATAACCCTCGAATATAAAACAGCTTTTCATTTTCCGTTTTTATACCCCCCTTCCCACTGCCATACCACTCCTTTTTTATGGTTTTTTGCGCTGACGCAACGTTATCCAGGCAAACGTTTACCTGTTTGTGGATTAATCGCTTGATCCGAAATATGAGCTGCGTATAATGCCACCCGTTTTGCCGGGAGGAATTATGGTTCAGTGTGTACGACATCGCGTCTTACCGCGTCTGAAAACAGACGCTGGCCTGCCGTTTTTCCTTTCCGTTGCATCCGTATTCGTAAAGCCCCTTATTTAAGGGGCTTTTTTTTTGCCCAGGCGTCAGGAGATAAACATGGCTAACCCGCTATTTCAAAAACATATCATTTCCATAAACGATCTCAGCCGCGAAGACCTTGAACTGGTACTGGCGACCGCTGCAAAACTGAAAGCCAATCCGCAGCCGGAGTTGCTCAAACATAAAGTGATTGCCAGCTGCTTCTTCGAAGCCTCCACTCGTACCCGCCTGTCATTTGAGACCGCGATGCACCGCCTCGGCGCCAGCGTGGTCGGCTTCTCAGACAGCAGCAACACTTCGCTGGGCAAAAAAGGCGAAACTCTGGCCGACACCATTTCAGTGATTAGCACCTACGTCGACGCCATCGTCATGCGCCATCCGCAGGAAGGGGCGGCGCGCCTGGCGACCGAATTCTCCGGTGGCATTCCGGTTCTCAACGCCGGTGACGGCGCGAACCAGCATCCGACGCAAACGCTGCTGGATCTGTTCACCATCCAGGAAACCCAGGGTCGCCTCGAAAACCTGAGCATCGCCATGGTCGGCGACCTGAAATATGGTCGTACCGTCCACTCACTGACCCAGGCACTGGCGAAATTTAGCGGCAACCGCTTCTACTTTATCGCCCCGGACGCGCTGGCCATGCCGCAGTACATTCTCGATATGCTCGACGAAAAAGGCATCGCCTGGAGCCTGCATAGCGCCATCGAAGAGGTGATGGAAGAAGTGGACATTCTGTACATGACCCGCGTGCAGAAAGAGCGCCTCGACCCATCGGAATACGCCAACGTGAAAGCGCAGTTTGTTCTGCGCGCCGCCGACCTGGAAGGCGCACGAGCAAACATGAAAGTGCTGCACCCGTTGCCTCGCATTGATGAAATCACCACTGATGTCGATAAAACGCCGCACGCCTGGTACTTCCAACAGGCCGGTAACGGCATTTTCGCCCGCCAGGCGTTACTGGCACTGGTACTGAATAGCGATCTGGCACTGTAAGGGGAAAAAGAGATGACACATGATAATAAATTGCAGGTAGAAGCCATCAAACGCGGCACCGTTATCGACCACATCCCGGCGCAGGTCGGCTTTAAGCTGCTGACGCTGTTCAAACTGACCGAAACGGATCAGCGCATAACCATCGGCCTGAATCTGCCGTCAGGTGAAATGGGCCGCAAAGATTTAATCAAAATCGAGAACACTTTCCTGACCGATGAGCAGGTTAACCAGCTCTCCCTGTACGCACCGCAGGCTACGGTGAACCGTATTGATGAGTATGAAGTGGTGGGTAAATCTCGCCCGAGTCTGCCGGACCGTATCAACAACGTGCTGGTGTGCCCGAACAGCAACTGTATCAGCCACGCTGAGCCGGTATCTTCCAGTTTTGCGGTGAAAAAACGCGAAAACGATATCGCGCTGAAGTGCAAATATTGTGAAAAAGAGTTCTCGCACAATGTGGTTCTGGCGAACTAATTGAGGTTGGTATTGTGTACCCGGCTCCCTATAATGGCCGGGTCTCTTACCCCCTCATCTTTCAGGCTATCGTGCAGTTAGCGATGTAAAAGATGGGCGTAACTACTTCATTATGCTGTTATTCAGGAGAAATCATGTCTAAAACTATCGCGACGGAAAATGCACCAGCAGCCATCGGCCCGTACGTTCAGGGTGTTGATCTGGGTAGCATGATCATCACTTCCGGCCAAATCCCGGTCGACCCGAAAACCGGCAGCGTGGCGGAAGACGTTGCCGCTCAGGCACGCCAGTCTCTGGACAACGTGAAAGCTATCGTTGAAGCCGCGGGCCTGAAAGTGGGCGATATCGTTAAAACTACCGTTTTCGTGAAAGATCTCAACGATTTCGCCACCGTTAACGCCGCTTATGAAGCGTTTTTCACCGAGCATAACGCCACCTTCCCGGCGCGTTCCTGTGTAGAAGTGGCGCGCTTGCCGAAAGACGTGAAAATTGAGATTGAAGCGATCGCCGTTCGTCGCTGATATCTGGCAGAAAGATAATCCAGAACGGCATTCTGGATTATCTTTGCTATTCGCCACGGAGGGCCGGTAATGGCAAAAGCACGCTTTACCGATGAACAAATCGCTGATTTTCTTCAGCAGTCTAAAAACGGCGTCCCCAACAAAGTCCTGTGCGAAAAATATGAGTTTAGCGTCAGCACCCTGCGGCGCTGGCAAGAGCTGCACGCCGAAAATGTACGTGCCGAGTTGAAACAATTAGAGTCGACGGGCGCAAAGGTATTCCTGTGCTTCGTCATTACAGCCCTAATCCTCGCCATTATGTTCTCTAAATCCATCGGCGCATGCGTAATGTCCGTTTTCCTGGTGTACTGCGTTGGCTACATCCGCCGCTTTCGCCAAATATCGGCACAACACATCCGGGAAGAAAATATCTTTCTCTCCCGCTCCGGACGCGGAGCGAGAAATGCATTTTATCAATTCAGTTGGGCCTTCATCGCCCTTTTTGTCTTTAGCGTTGGCTATATGATCGTACGTATGGCCTGAGAAATTATCGGCCTGGGTAAAAACGCGCCAGGCCGATAATGAGCGAAGAAATTACTGCCAGCCGTAGCGGCGGCTGTAAAAGCCCTTAACCATCTGGGTCAGCGTCATATAGCCCGCCAGGATGGCAATCAGCCACGGGAAGTAGCTCAGCGGCAGCGCCTGAAGCTGCAAATAGCCCGCCAGCGGCGAGAACGGTAGCGCAACCCCCACCACCATCACCAGCAGCGTCATCACGATCAGCGGCCAGGCCGCGCGGCTCTGAATAAACGGGATCCGCCGCGTGCGGATCATATGCACAATCAGCGTCTGCGACAGCAGACCGACCACAAACCAGCCGGACTGGAACAGGGTCTGAGTTTCCGGTGTATTGGCATGGAATACCCACCACATCAGGCAGAACGTCAGAATATCGAATATCGAGCTTATCGGCCCAAAGAAGACCATAAAGCGCCCGAGATCCGCCGGATTCCAGCGCTGCGGTTTACGAATCTGCTCGTCGTCCACGTTATCAAACGGAATCGCCACCTGGGATACATCGTACAGCAGGTTCTGAATCAGCAAGTGCAGCGGCAGCATTGGCAGGAACGGCAAAAAGGCGCTGGCGACCAGAACGCTGAAGACGTTACCGAAGTTAGAGCTGGCGGTCATTTTGATGTATTTGAGCATGTTGGCGAAAGTCCGGCGGCCTTCGATAACCCCCTCTTCCAGCACCATCAGGCTCTTCTCCAGCAGAATAATATCCGCCGCCTCGCGGGCGATATCCACCGCGCCGTCAACGGAAATACCGATATCCGCCGCGCGCAGCGCCGGTGCGTCGTTAATGCCGTCGCCCATAAAACCCACCACGTGCCCTTCACGTTTGAGCAAGGTGACAATGCGCTCTTTATGCAGCGGCGCCAGGCGAGCAAACAGGGTGGTGCGTTTTGCCAGTTCGGCCAGTTCATCATCGCTCAGCGCTTCAATCTGGCTGCCAATCACCACGTCGCCCGCATCCAGCCCCACTTCATGGCAGACTTTTGCCGCCACCAGCTCGCTATCGCCAGTGAGGATTTTCACCGTGATGCCGCTGGCCTTCAGCGCTTTTAGCGCCGGGGCGGTGGTCTCTTTCGGCGGGTCAAGGAAGGCAATGTAACCTTCGAGGATCAGGTCTGACTCATCCGCGCGCTGGTAGTCGCCCTCGCGTGCGGGTAGATATTTGGTCGCTACCGCCACCACGCGCAATCCCTGACGGTTTAGGGTATCGGTAACGCGACGGATGCGTCGCAGCATGGTGTCGTCCAGCGGTACGATGTCACCGTTGTAGCGCACCTGGGTCGAGACGTTGAGGATCTCCTGCAATGCCCCTTTGCAGATCAGTTGATGGACGTTGTCCTGCTCCTGCACCACCACCGACATGCGGCGGCGCTCAAAATCGAATGGGATCTCATCCACTTTCTGCCAGCGCTCCGCCAGCCCGCGTGCCGACTCCAGCTCGACGCCTTCCAGCACCGCAGTATCGAGTAAATTCTTCAGCCCGGTCTGGTAGTGGCTGTTGAGCCAGGCGGTATGCAGCACACGTTCGCTCACCTTGCCGGAGACATCGGTATGGTTCTCCAGCACGATTTTATCCTGAGTCAGGGTGCCGGTTTTGTCGGTGCACAAAATGTCCATCGCGCCAAAGTTCTGGATGGCATCGAGGTGTTTGACGATGACTTTCTGTTTCGACAGCTTCACCGCCCCGCGCGCCAGCGTCGAGGTGACGATCATCGGCAGCATTTCCGGAGTCAGGCCGACAGCGACAGAGAGCGCGAACAGCGCCGCTTCCCACCAGTCGCCCTTGGTATAGCCGTTAATCAGCAGCACTATTGGCGTCATCACCAGCATAAAGCGGATCAGAAGCATGCTGACCCGGCTGATGCCTTTCTGGAAGGCGTTCGGCTCACTTTCCTGCTCGCTGACCCGTCCGGCCAGTTGACCAAACCAGGTGCCGCCGCCGGTGGCGAAAACAATGGCTTGCGCCGAGCCGCTCACCACGTTGGTGCCCATAAAGCACAGGGTGTCACACTCTAGCGGGTTCGTTTGCAGCGGATCGCGGGTGCGAGCGACTTTCTCGACCGGCAACGATTCGCCGGTCAGCGAAGCCTGGGCGACAAACAGATCGCGCGCCTGAAACACGCGCAGATCCGCAGGGATCATATCTCCCGCCGACAGCTTGACGATATCGCCCGGCACCAGTTGATCGATCGGCAGCTCACACCAGCGGCTTTCACCCTGCTCATTCACCACTCTTAGCACCGTCGCGGTGTTGCTGACCATCGCCTTCAGGGCATCCGCCGCCTTGGTCGAGCGGGCTTCCTGAATAAAGTTAAGCAGCGTAGAGATCCCCACCATCAG
This sequence comes from Klebsiella sp. RHBSTW-00215, assembly GCF_014103785.1. Lineage (NCBI taxonomy): Bacteria > Pseudomonadati > Pseudomonadota > Gammaproteobacteria > Enterobacterales > Enterobacteriaceae > Klebsiella > Klebsiella sp. RHBSTW-00215. Next base: position 2,190,412 of record NZ_JABXQS010000001.1, on the reverse strand, counting down.
GGCGATAACCGCCGCGGCGAACAGATCTTCCGTTGAGTAGGAGACAATCCCCAGAACGGTCAGCAGCAGGTTGAAGGGGTTGCGGTAACAGCTCCACAAGTGTACCCACCACGGCGAAGGTTTCTGCGCCGGGATCTGGTTTTCGCCGTGCTGGGCGATTTTCTGCGCAACTTCGCCTTCATTCAGCCCTTCCGGATGGCTGGCAAAAGCGCGCCAGACTTCATTTTCGTCCATTGCCGCGACGTTCAGACACTGCTTACCAAGCGAATCCGGAATCGGCGCGCTCGCCAGATTGCGGGCATCGGGCAGCGGATCGCGCTGGACCAAACGGCGTGGGAGATGACGGCCAAGCTGAGCAAACAGCTGGCGGGTAAAATTTTTCAGCATAAACAGTCCCTCCGCGCTCGCGCGAGCAAACGCAGAATAACCAACAGGCGCGAGCAAGCTCTACCTGTCAGGCATGTTATTTTTATGGCAGGGACATCAAAGACATCACTGCTTTACGCTTTCCGGTAAAGCAGTGCTAAGCAGGCTTACCGGAAAGAAAGGTGACTCCATCGAGGATGAGGAGTGGGATCGGGGTCCATAAAATCTCCGGTAAGTGAATACAAACGGCGCGAATTATAACGCTACCAATAATCTATTTGTGGCTATTATGGCGATGATACCCCCCAGAAACTAAACCAGACGTAAACCAGACTTTGCTCATTGTGGTTTCGTTGAGTAGCATTAGGCTCACTTTAATCGGACCACGACGAGAATCCAGCATGCAAAACCGGCTGACCATCAAAGATATCGCCCGCTTAAGCGGCGTCGGGAAATCAACGGTATCGCGCGTACTCAATAACGAAAGCGGCGTTAGCGAGCGCACCCGCGAACGGGTAGAAGCGGTGATGCAGCAACAAGGGTTCTCTCCTTCGCGTTCCGCCAGGGCGATGCGCGGCCAGAGCGACAAAGTGGTGGCGATCATCGTCACTCGTCTGGATTCGCTGTCGGAAAACCTCGCCGTGCAGACCATGCTTCCCGTCTTTTATGAGCAGGGCTACGACCCGATTATGATGGAAAGCCAGTTCTCTCCAGCGCTGGTCGAAGAGCATCTCGGCATACTCGCCCGGCGCAATATCGACGGCGTGGTGCTGTTTGGCTTTACCGGCATTCATGAAGAGATGCTCACTCCGTGGCGAGAAACGCTGGTGCTGCTGGCCCGCGACGCGCCGGGGATCGCTTCCGTGTGCTATGACGATGAAGGATCCATCAAAATGCTGATGCAGCGTCTGTACGATCTCGGGCATCGCCATATCAGCTTTCTCGGGGTGCCGCATAGCGACATCACCACCGGGCAACGCCGTCACCAGGCCTACCTCCATTTCTGCCAGAAAAAACATCTCACTCCCCTCGACGCGCTGCCGGGTCTGGGAATGAAGCAAGGTTATGAGAATGTCGCCAGCGTGCTGTCGTCTGACACCAGCGCGCTGGTCTGCGCCACCGATACCCTCGCCCTTGGGGCCAGCAAATATCTCCAGCAGCAGGGAATCGACAATCTCCAGCTTGCCAGCGTCGGCAGCACGCCGTTAATGAAGTTTCTTCACCCGGAGATCCTCACCGTCGATCCCGGCTACGCCGAGTCCGGGCGCCGGGCGGCGCAGCAGTTGATCGAGCAGATCGCCGGGAGCAGTGAACCCCGCCAGATAGTGATTCCTGCCGTACTGAATTAAGCCTGTCTTAACGATTTATGTGATCTTCGCTGCGTTTCGGGAACGTTCCCATTTTGCAATTCAAACGGAGCGGTTAGGATTCAACCCAAGTTAAAACACAACCTCTCCCTCGGTCATGAGGCCTCATCATGAGTAAAGTAAATCAGCAGGACATCGATAAACTTATCGAGCTGGTAGGCGGGCGCGACAATATCGCCACCGTCAGCCACTGTATTACCCGTCTGCGCTTTGTGCTGAATAATCCAGCCATCGCCAAACCCAAAGAGATTGAACAGCTGCGCATGGTGAAGGGTTGCTTTACCAACGCCGGACAGTTCCAGGTGGTAATCGGCACCGAAGTCGGCGATTACTACAAAGCGCTGCTGGCCACTACAGGGCAAGCCAGCGCCGACAAAGAACAGGCCAAAAAGGCCGCGCGGCAGAATATGAAGTGGCATGAACAGCTCATTTCACACTTCGCCGAGATCTTCTTCCCACTGCTGCCTGCGCTGATCAGCGGCGGCCTGATCTTGGGCTTCCGCAACGTGATCGGCGACCTGCCGATGAGCAACGGCCAGACGCTGGCGCAGATGCACCCGTCGCTGAAATCCATTTATGACTTCCTGTGGCTGATTGGCGAAGCGATCTTCTTCTACCTGCCTGTGGGGATCTGCTGGTCAGCGGTGAAAAAAGTGGGCGGCACGCCGATCCTCGGCATCGTCCTGGGCGTCACCCTCGTCTCTCCACAGCTGATGAATGCTTATCTGCTGGGCCAGCAGGTACCGGAAGTATGGAACTTCGGCCTGTTTACCATCGAGAAAGTTGGCTATCAGGCGCAGGTTATCCCGGCCTTGCTGGCGGGACTGGCGCTCGGCTTTATCGAGACTCGCCTGAAGCGCATCGTGCCTGACTACCTCTACCTGGTAGTAGTGCCAGTGTGCTCGTTGATCCTGGCGGTCTTCCTCGCGCACGCCTTCATCGGCCCGTTTGGCCGCATGATTGGCGACGGCGTGGCCTGGGCCGTGCGCCACCTGCTGACCGGCAGCTTCGCGCCGATTGGCGCCGCGTTGTTCGGCTTCCTGTATGCGCCGCTGGTGATTACCGGGGTCCATCAGACCACGCTAGCTATCGACATGCAGATGATTCAAAGCATGGGCGGCACGCCGGTATGGCCGCTGATTGCCCTGTCCAATATTGCCCAGGCATCGGCAGTAGTGGGGATCATCATAGCCAGCCGTAAACAGAATGAACGCGAAATCTCCGTTCCGGCAGCCATTTCCGCCTACCTCGGGGTCACGGAACCGGCAATGTACGGTATCAACCTTAAGTACCGCTTCCCGATGCTCTGTGCGATGGTCGGTTCCGGTCTTGCCGGACTGCTGTGCGGGCTCAACGGCGTAATGGCCAACGGCATTGGCGTCGGTGGCCTGCCGGGCATCCTCTCTATTCAGCCGAGCTACTGGCAGGTCTTCGCGCTGGCGATGGTCATCGCCGTGGTGGTGCCGATTGTCCTGACGACGGTCGTCTACCAGCGCAAGTTCCGCCAGGGCACCTTACAGATTGTCTGATTTCTTATTTTCGGGGCGCGCTGTCGCCCCCTTTTTGCAGCAGGAACGCGATATGAATACCCTTCCCCTTTGGTGGCAAAACGGCGTTATTTATCAAATCTATCCGAAGAGTTTCCAGGACACGACCGGTAGCGGTACCGGCGATTTACGCGGCGTCACTTCACGCCTCGACTATCTGCAAAAGCTCGGCGTTGACGCCATCTGGCTGACGCCATTCTACGTCTCGCCGCAGGTCGATAACGGCTACGACGTGGCCAACTACACCGCTATCGACCCGGCCTACGGCACGCTGGACGATTTCGACGAACTGGTGGCTCAGGCGAAGGCGCGAGGCATGCGTATCGTGCTGGATATGGTGCTAAATCACACCTCCACCGCACACGCCTGGTTCCAGGAATCACTCAACAAAGAGAGCCCGTATCGCCAGTTCTATATCTGGCGCGATGGCGAACCGACCACCCCACCGAATAACTGGCGTTCCAAGTTTGGCGGCAACGCCTGGCAGTGGCATGCGGAAAGTGAGCAGTATTACCTGCACCTGTATGCCGTTGAGCAGGCGGACCTGAACTGGGAAAACCCAGAGGTGCGCGCGGAGCTGAAAAAGGTCTGTGAGTTCTGGGCCGATCGCGGCGTCGACGGCTTGCGCCTTGATGTAGTGAACGTAATTTCCAAAGGGCAATCCTTCCCGGATGACCACCAGGGCGATGGTCGCCGCTTTTATACTGATGGTCCCCGCGCTCATGAGTTCCTGCAGGAGTTCAGCCGCGATGTGTTTACCCCACGCGGCCTGATGACCGTTGGCGAGATGTCCTCCACCTCACTGGAACACTGCCAGCAGTACGCCTCGCTCGACGGCAAAGAGCTGTCGATGACCTTTAACTTCCATCACCTCAAAGTGGACTATCCAGGCGGAGAAAAGTGGACGCTGGCGCGCCCGGACTTTGTGGAGCTGAAGTCGTTGTTCAGCCACTGGCAGCAGGGGATGCACAATCGGGCGTGGAACGCGCTGTTCTGGTGTAACCACGATCAGCCACGCATCGTTTCCCGCTTCGGCGACGAAGGCGAGTACCGCGTCCCGGCGGCGAAAATGCTGGCGATGGTGCTGCACGGTATGCAGGGCACGCCGTATATCTATCAGGGCGAAGAGCTAGGTATGACTAACCCGCACTTCACGCGCATCACCGATTACCGCGATGTGGAGAGCCACAATATGTTTATCGAACGCGCGGCGCAGGGTCAGGATGCCGATGAGCTGCTGGCGATTCTGGCGAGCAAATCGCGTGATAACAGCCGTACGCCAATGCAGTGGAGTAGCGATGAAAACGGTGGTTTCAGCGCAGGCGAGCCGTGGATTGCGCTGAGCGATAATTATCGCCAGATCAACGCCGAAGCGGCGCTGGCCGATCCGCAGTCGGTATTTTATGCCTACCAGCAGCTGATTGCGCTGCGCAAAAGCACGCCGGTGCTGACCTGGGGTGATTATCAGGATCTGTTACCAGAGCATCCATCGCTGTGGTGCTATCGCCGCCAGTGGCAGGGGCAAACCCTGGTTGTCGTCGCTAACCTGAGCCGCGAGTTCCAAAGCTGGCAGCCGGAAGGCATTGACGGCGACTGGCGGGTGCTGATGAGCAACTATGCAGAAGCCGCTAACCGTCCATCCGACATGACCCTGCGCCCGTTTGAAGCGGTGTGGTGGTTGCAGGAGTAAGTGAGCTCCAGGCTACCAGGGTTGCGGAATCAGTGATCGGGTAGCCCGGGTAAGGCGTTTACGCCGCAACCCGGGAAAAACCTTCCCCCGCTCGCGCTACGCTTAGCGGGGCTACAACTGCCGGACAGCACCCGCTGGTTTTCGGTAGCCCGGACAGGCGCGTCAAGCGCCGCCTCCGGGAAGAAGACTGTAGAAACATTAGATGCGGTCCGCCGCTGACAACGTCGCGCTGGCCTCCGACGGTGTTGAAGCCTGCTCCTCTTTCGCCTTCAGACGATCCCATGTGCGGAAGAACGGATAATAGATAACCAACGAAATCGCCAGGTTCACCACCTGTAGCACCGCGCCGGAAATATGCCCTCCCGTCGCCAGGTACCCGCTCATAAAAATAGGCGTGGTGAACGGCAGCGCTATCCCCGCTGGCTTGACCACCAGTCCAGTCGCCATTGCGGTATAAGAGACAATCACCAACAGCACTGGCGTCAAAATAAACGGCAGGAAGAAGTACGGGTTCATCACCAGCGGAATGCCGAACACCATGGGTTCGCTGATATTAAACAGCGCACCCGGCGCGGCGATTTTCCCCAGCTGTTTCATCTGCTGGCTACGGCTGCGCAGCAGCATAAAGATCACCAGCCCCAGCAGCGCCCCGGTACCGCCTGGGGCAATCCACAAATCATAAAACTGCTGAGTAATGATATGCGGGATCGGCAGCCCGTTCTGAAACGCTTCAAGGTTCTCCGACATATTCGACAACCAAACCGGGCGAATAAACACCAGCACGATAGTGTCGCCGTGCAGCCCCAGGGTCCACAGAATACCAATCAGGATCACCGAGATAATCATCCCCGGCAAAGATCCGCCGACGTGCGACATTGGAATACCAATCAGCGTGGTGATCATGCTATTGATATCGCCGAACGGCGAAGCTTCGACAATCAAACGCAGCGCCAGCACAACGGCCAGCACGCAGAAACCGGGGATCAGGGCGAGGAAAGATTTCGCCACCGCAGGCGGTACGCCATCCGGCATGCGGATCACCAGATTACGGCTGGCTACCAGACGGTAGATTTCAGTGGAGAGCAGCGAAATCACAATCGCCACAAACAGCCCCTGACTGCCAATCATCCCCACCGGCAGCACGCCTTTAACGATTTGCGCCGCCGAGCCATCCACGGGGGTAAACAGCGTCACCTGCGGGATGGTCATGACAAACGCCACCAGCGACATCGCTCCGGCGCTTAGCGGATCCAGGGTACGATATTTTTCCGCCAGTCGGTAAGCAATCCCGAAGGCTGAGATCAGCGCCATAATGTCGTAGGTCGCTTTGACGGGGTACAGCATCTTGTCGCGCCAGGCATCACCAAACATGCTGGCCATCATCTCGCCGTAACCCGGAATCGGCAGATAAGCAAAAATCAGGAAAAACGAACCAATCAACATAAACGGCATATTGAGAATGATGCCGTCACGTACCGAAAGGACGTGCTTCTGGCCGCCGATTTTCAGCGCGGCGGGCATGACATAACGTTCAATAAATGAAGTACGAGACATAATGGTATCCCCGAAGGCGGAAAAGTTTAGTTAAACTGCGTTAACCAGGGGCGGTTGAGGGTTAACACCTCATCAAGCAGCGCCTGGGCATCGGTCACATTGCCGACCAGTGGATTACTCACCAGCGCCAGCAGCGCGCTATCGCGACAGCCGTGGACCGCCGCCTCAATCGTCAGCCGCTCAAACGCCTTCACCTGTTGGGTTAGCCCGTTCATCACCGGGGGCAGCGCGCCAAAAGCCAGCGGACGTGCTCCCTGCGCATCAATGATGCTATTAATCTCCACTACCGCATCATCGTCAAAACCATGAATCGCGCCGTTGTTACGGGTATTCACCACCATCTCTTTGCCAAGATTATTGTGGATGGCGTTAATCAGCTCCACCGCCACTTCGGAGTAATAAGCCCCGCCGCGAAAGCTCAGCTGTTCGGGCTTTTCATCCAGCTCGGGCCGGGCGTAAATATCAAACAGCTCCTGTTCCACCTTCATCACCTGCTCTGCACGGGTGCCTTTGGTTTTGGCCGCTTCAATCTCTTCCGCCAGCATGGTCGGGGTCAGCCAGAAATAGCGATGATACGGACACGGAATCGCCTTCAGCGCCCGGAGAAACTCCGCAGGCCACGGCAGCGATTTGATATTGTTCATCGACAGCGACTGACCATCGCACAGCATGTCGAGCACCTTGCCGGTCACATCTTCCCGCCCCTGCATCACCTTATGTACCCAGACCATATGATTCAGCCCGGCGAAACTCAGCCTGACCTCCTCTTCTTTCGCCTCCAGCATGCCGGCAATCATGTGCTGCATATTGATCGGCACATTGCACAGGCCGATGATTTTCGCTTTGCTGTAGCGGCTAACCGCTTCCGTCACTATCCCTGCCGGGTTAGTAAAGTTGAGGATAAAGGCATCAGGCGCCAGCTCTTCAACCTTGCGCGCGACCTGCAAAATCACCGGAATGGTGCGCAGGGCTTTGGCAAATCCGCCGACGCCCGTGGTTTCCTGGCCGAGCAGGTTGTACTTCAACCCCAAACGCTCATCCGCCGCTCGCGCCGCCAGCTGCCCGACCCGCAGCTGGGTCAGCACGAATTTAGCGCCGCGAATGGCCTCATCCAGAGCAAAATGCACGCTGACCTTCACCTGTTCAAGACCGTTACGTTTTAGCATGCGCTGGGTCAGCGCGGCGATAATCGCCACTTTCTCGCGCCCGGCCTCAACATCGACCAGCGCCAGCTCCGTCACCGGGATCTGCTGATGGCGAAGGATAATCCCTTCAATAAGTTCCGGCGTATAGCTGCTGCCGCCGCCGATAACGGCAATTTTCAATGCTTGCATGATGGCCTCATTTTTGGCGTACAGATCCCCGCACGCAGCCGCAGTGGCTTCGTGAAATGAACGCGGTGATGGGAAAGAGTTAGTGGTTCAGTAGCGCGAGCGCTTTATCCAGAACGGCGGCCCCGCGCATCATGCCGTAATCCGCCATATCGATCACCGCAACGGCTTTACCGTGCGGCGCGGCAAGTTCCGTCAATCTGGCCGCTTCATATTTCACCTGTGGCCCCAGTAAAATCACATCAGCATTCGCTAACTCGCGTTCAAACTCGGCGACGGGAACGGCATAGATCTCCAGCGTCAGCGCGCGCTGTTGCGCCTCGGCCTTCATTTTGTTGACCAGCATACTGGTGGACATTCCGGCGGCGCAGCACAGTACAATACGTTGCATCATTCCTCCCGTTGGGTTTTGCTTGAGCGATCGCTAAATAGACACCATCGACTATATGACGAGGTGAGGTATGGGTGAAGGCTATATGAAAATTTTTTTCATGTACGTGATCGGAACATAACTTTTCACCCTTTTACTCATGCAAAAAAAGCAAAGTTGATAATAAACCCAGGCATCACGAGTGATTAAGTGGTATAAAAAGCCATCATTAATTGAAAAATATTTTCATTCCGGCGATGACGGAGATAAGGGCTGAGACCATGGATATCGTAGGGCAGTTGCAGGAAGGGATGACTCGCTTTAGCGCTCAGGAATCGAGAGTCGCGGCGTTTATTCTGGAGAATTTAAGCTTTACCGCCAGCGCATCAATTGATGAACTGGCGATACGCGCTGGTGTCAGCCCGGCGACCATTACCCGCTTTGCTCGCTCCGTGGGCTGCGATGATATCCGCGATTTGCGCAAACAACTGGCGCAGGCCTGCGAACGTCGCACCAGTTGGCTCAGCGAAGACAGTGCAACGCTGCCCGCCGCATGGCGCGATAAGCTCAGCCTGATTAACGAAAATCTGGAGCAGCAGCTGGTTGGCACCCCGGAAGCCACGCTGCAAAAATTGCGTACCCGTCTGCAGAATGCCCGCGCCGTACACTGTTTCGCCCTTGGCGCTCAGGACATCGCGCTGGCGACGCTGCTTCAGCATCAGCTGCTGTCGATAGGGATCGTGATTAATCTGTGTCAGGACAGCGCCCTGATGCGCATGATAGCCAGCTCGCTCAGCGACGATCATCTACTGCTGGTGCTGGCAACCGGCGAAGCTGATGCTATTTTGCAAGGCGCTACCCTGCTGGCCCGCGTACAGGAAGCGACGATTTTTGCCCTCACCCCGGCTAATCATGCGTTGAGCAATATGGCTTCCGCCCTGCTGCCGTTGCCTGAAAATGCGCAGGCCGCGCGCTACGCTATGCTGCTGCTGGTCGACCTGCTTAACGATACGCTAATCGCCTGAAATCCCTCTTATCGGCCTGAGCAATAGCTGTTCAGGCCCAATTTTTGCTTATTCAATTTGCGCGTAAGACCTCGCCCAATTGAACTGCGCCCCAAAAGTTGGACACCAACTGAGTAAGGTGCACTTTTATGGGTAACCCCAATTACACACTGGAATTTCGTATTGCTGTCGTGAATTATTACCTGTCTGGTCAGGGCGGAATAAAAAGGACCGCTGCGCATTTTGGTCTCCACAAATCCACCGTCAGCCACTGGGTGGCCTCATGGCAGTTGCATGGTATCGACGGTATCACCTGGAAAGTCGGCGGTTACACGCAGGCCTTTAAACTTAACGTGGTGAAAACCCTGCAGAAAGAACATCTCTCTTTTCGTGAAGCGGCAGTCCGGTTCAACGTGTCCGATAATAAAGTGGTGAAGCGCTGGTTTGATGCTTGTGAAGCTGCCGGTGAAGCCGGACTGCAGAAGAGGAAACGACACCACGTGAAAACGAAAAACATCCCTGTACAGGCGACACGTCCACCGGTGAGCGCGGCAAAACCTGTTGAGGAGCTCACCCATGACGAGTTGCTGGCCGAGCTGCGGTAGGACCCAGGCCACACCGACGGGCTAATTATCACTGTCCAGGTTTGTGGGGTCAGTTCAAATCGGGCGGGGATATAAGCGCGGTAACTGCGTAACATTTGTTGACCCACGTCAACATTGCTTACATTTTTCAGAGTATTTTGTGAGCTCTATGAGACGCGCCTATAAATATCGATTCTATCCAACACCCGAGCAGGTTGAGCTTTTGGCTCAAACGTTCGGGTGCGTGCGTTTTATCTATAACAGCATCCTCCGCTGGCGCACTGACGCGTACTATGAGCGCCAGGAGAAAATCGGTTATACACAAGCCAGCGCCCGCTTAACAGCACTGAAAAAGGAGCCAGAATTTGCCTGGCTCAACGACGTTTCCAGCGTGCCGCTACAGCAAGCCTTGCGCCACCAACAAGCCGGATTCTCAAACTTTTTCGCCGGACGTGCCAGATACCCGACATTCAAAAGCAAACGCCATAAACAGGCCGCTACGCTCACCGATGCCGCGTTTAAATACCGTGATGGTAAGTTGTACATGGCAAAGAGCAAAGCGCCTTTAGACGTGTGCTGGAGTCGTCCTTTGCCATCCATCCCTTCCACGGTCACGATCAGCAAAGATGCCGCCGGGCGGTACTTTGTTTCGTGCCTCTGCGAGTTTGAGCCTGTATCACTGCCGATCACTGCTTCCACGGTCGGCATTGATATTGGTTTAAAAGATTTGTTTGTCACCGATACCGGATTCAAGTCCGGCAATCCCCGCCATACCGCTAAATACGCGGCACGCCTGGCGCTGCTCCAGCGCCGATTAAGCAAAAAGGCCAAAGGTTCGAAAAACCGCGCCAAAGCCCGCTTAAAGGTGGCCCGACTCCACGCGAGAATTGCCGATTGCCGGATGGATGCCCTGCACAAGGCCACCCGCAAACTGATTAACGATAACCAGGTTGTTTGCGTCGAATCTCTGAAAGTGAAGAACATGATCCGCAACCCGTCGCTATCTAAAGCGATAGCAGACGCAGGCTGGGGTGAGTTCACGCGCCAACTTGCATATAAGGGCGAATGGGCCGGGCGTTCAGTGGTCGCAATCGACCCGTTTTTCCCGTCCTCAAAACGCTGTAGCTGTTGCGGTTTCACGATGAAAAAGATGCCTCTTGATGTTCGTAAATGGTCTTGTCCGGAATGCGGTGCAGACCATGATCGTGACGTTAACGCGGCCCGTAATATCAAAGCTGCCGGGCTGGCAGTGTTAGCCCACGGAGAGCCTGTAAATCCTGAATCGCATAAAGCGGCTTGGGTTCGGCTCCGTGAAGTGGGAATCCTCGCTCTTTAGGGCGGGGAACAGTCAATAAATAGGCAGATAAATTTACATTAAGCGCTAGCGCCCATCATTGCTACTCTCCTCTTTTTACTTTGTTCTGCATCAATAAAATTGCAAACATCTTTGATGCAAAGCACTACATATAGAACTTAAAATGCGTCCCGGCCCTACATATTGTATTAATAGTCTATTATGTCACCACAACCCATCGTACTCTGGCGGTGATGGGATGTGGATAAAAAGGGCCGGAATCGAAGGGAAGCGGCGGCAGCTGTAGCGTCTCATGACTTCGGTTGACCTTCCGCCACTGTGGATAACCTGTTCTATAAAAAAGTATGGAGTGATCATGACACCGCATGTGATGAAACGCGATGGCTGTAAAGTGCCGTTCAAGTCAGAGCGCATTAATGAAGCAATTCTACGTGCAGCTAAAGCAGCGGGAGTCGATGACGCAGACTATTGCGCCACCGTCGCAGAAGTCGTTAGCCAGCAAATGCAGGGCCGCGCCCAGGTTGATATCAACGAGATCCAGACCGCCGTTGAGAACCAGCTGATGTCCGGTCCGTACAAACAGTTAGCGCGCGCCTACATTGAATATCGCCACGACCGCGATAGCCAACGTGAAAAGCGCGGTCGTCTGAACCAGGAAATTCGCGGCCTGGTTGAGCAGACCAACTCGGCGTTACTCAACGAAAACGCTAACAAAGACAGTAAAGTCATCCCGACCCAGCGTGACCTGCTGGCGGGTATCGTCGCCAAGCACTACGCGCGTCAGCACCTGCTGCCCCATGACGTGGTGATGGCCCACGAGCGCGGCGTGATCCACTATCACGACCTCGACTATTCGCCGTTCTTCCCGATGTTCAACTGTATGCTGATCGATCTGAAAGGCATGCTGACCCAGGGCTTTAAGATGGGCAACGCCGAGATTGAGCCGCCGAAGTCTATCTCTACCGCAACCGCGGTAACGGCGCAGATTATCGCTCAGGTCGCCAGCCATATTTATGGCGGCACGACCATCAACCGTATTGATGAAGTGCTGGCGCCGTTCGTTGCCGAAAGTTTTAACAAGCATCGCAAAATTGCCGAAGAGTGGCAGATCCCGGATGCCGAAGGCTATGCCCGTTCTCGTACCGAGAAAGAGTGCTACGACGCCTTCCAGTCGCTGGAATATGAAGTGAACACGCTGCATACCGCTAACGGGCAGACGCCGTTTGTAACCTTCGGTTTCGGCCTCGGCACCAGTTGGGAATCGCGTCTGATTCAACAGTCCATTCTGCGTAACCGCATCGCGGGCCTCGGTAAAAACCGCAAGACGGCGGTGTTCCCGAAGCTGGTATTCGCGATTCGCGACGGCCTGAACCACAAGTTTGGCGACGCTAACTACGATATCAAACAGCTGGCGCTGGAGTGCGCGAGCAAGCGCATGTACCCGGATATCCTCAACTACGATCAGGTCGTGAAGGTAACCGGTTCGTTCAAAACTCCGATGGGCTGCCGCAGCTTCCTCGGTGTGTGGGAAAACGAAGATGGCGAGCAGGTTCACGATGGCCGTAACAACCTCGGCGTTATCAGCCTCAACCTGCCGCGCATCGCGCTGGAAGCGAAAGGCGATGAAACTGCGTTCTGGAAACTGCTGGACGAACGTCTGCAGCTGGCGCGTAAAGCGCTGATGACCCGTATCGCCCGCCTCGAAGGGGTGAAAGCTCGCGTTGCACCGATTCTGTATATGGAAGGGGCCTGCGGCGTGCGTCTGAAAGCGGACGATGACGTTTCTGAAATCTTCAAAAACGGTCGTGCGTCGATTTCTCTTGGCTATATCGGCATCCATGAAACGATCAATGCGCTGTTCGGTGACGAACATATGTACGACAGCGCTGCGCTGCGCGAAAAAGGCGTCGCCATCGTTCAGCATCTGCGCGAAGCAGTAGACCAGTGGAAAGACGAAACCGGCTACGGCTTTAGCCTGTACAGCACACCGAGCGAAAACCTCTGCGACCGCTTCTGCCGTCTGGATACCGCCGAGTTTGGCGTAATTAAAGGCGTGACCGATAAAGGTTATTACACCAACAGCTTCCACCTCGACGTGGAGAAGAAGGTGAACCCGTACGACAAAATCGATTTTGAAGCAGCCTACCCGCCAGTGGCTAGCGGAGGTTTTATTTGCTACGGCGAGTACCCGAATATTCAGCACAACCTGAGAGCGCTGGAAGACGTGTGGGATTACAGCTATCAGCACGTGCCGTATTACGGGACCAATACGCCAATCGATGAGTGTTACGAGTGCGGCTTTACCGGCGAGTTTGAGTGTACCAGCAAAGGCTTCACCTGCCCGAAATGCGGCAACCACGATGCCTCCCGCGTGTCGGTGACCCGTCGGGTGTGCGGTTATCTCGGCAGTCCGGATGCCCGCCCGTTCAACGCCGGTAAGCAGGAAGAAGTGAAACGCCGCGTTAAGCACCTGGGTAACGGACAGCTCGGTTAATTTCTATTCACAGCAAGCAAATCAGGAGATCGCAGTATGAATACTTACGAGTTAATCAAAGATGCAATTCTGAATAAAAAGCAAATAACTGCTGTATATGATGGTTACTATCGTGAAATGTGCCCACACGCCTTAGGGACTAAAAATGGTAAGCAACAAGCACTATTTTTCCAATTTGGTGGAGAAAGTAGTAAGGGGAAAATAGACTCCTCTTCTCCTTATAACTGGCGCTGTTTAAGATTGGTTGATCTTGAAAATGTCCAAATTCGTGATGGTATGTGGTATACCGCCAGTAATCACAGTAAGGCTCAAACTTGTGTTGATCAAATTGATTACGAAGTACAATTATAAGTGAATTATCATCAGTACTACCCGGTAGATATTGTTAATGGCCCCGGAACTCGCTGCACCCTGTTTGTTTCAGGGTGCGTTCACGAATGCCCCGGCTGCTACAACAAGAGCACCTGGCGGCTAAATTCCGGCATGCCGTTTACTACCGAAATGGCCGATCGCATCATTGCCGACCTCAATGACACGCGCGTTAAGCGCCAGGGGATCACGCTTTCCGGCGGCGACCCGCTGCATCCGCAGAACGTGCCGGAGATCCTCAAGCTGGTTCAGCGCATCCGTGCCGAGTGCCCGGGTAAAGATATTTGGGTATGGACCGGCTACAAGCTGGACGAACACAACGCCGCGCAGATGCAGGTGGTGGATTTAATCAACGTGCTGGTTGATGGCAAATTTGTGCAGGATTTAAAAGACCCGGCGCTGATCTGGCGCGGCAGCAGCAACCAGGTTGTGCATCATTTGAGGTAGCTGCGCTACAGCCGTTTATTTGCTTTCCGGTAGACGGCTAATTTTTCTCGTTTACCCACAGCAACAACGTAAACAATCACAACTTCATCACGCACCTGATACACCAGACGATACCCCGATGCTTTCAGCTTAATTTTATAACAGTCAGGTAAGTCGCGAAGCCGTGAAGATTCGATACGAGGATTTTCCAGAACTACCGCCAGCTTACTTTTGAACTGTTTTTTTACCGTATCCCCCAGCTTATGCCACTCCCGGAGCGCCCGCGGATCGAACTCCAGCTCATAGATCATCCAGGCTAACCTTGATCCCCTTCTCCGGATTTGCCAGACGTTCCCGAACGATTTGTATCAGCGCTTCTTCGCTGTCGCTGATAGTCACCGTTTTCACCGGCATCCGACCATTTTCCGCAATGTACTGAAAGAAGAGCCGGACGGCTTCAGTCGGCGTGATATCGAGTTTTTCCAGCACGGCATAAGCCTCTTTTTTGAGATTATCGTCCAGGCGAACGTTAAGTGTGGCCATTATGCCTCCAGTAAGAATAGAAACGTAATGCATTATAGCATTACATTTGAATTACATTCATTTCTGGAAAACTCCTCTCAAAACCGGCTGACGCACTCCATCGCCACCGTTTTAAACTCATCAAAACTGCGGGTGGCGGCAAGGCGGGCCATGGCGCGTTCGCGCAGGAAAGTGACGAAAATATCGTAGATCGCCATCGCTTCTTCATACTCGCTTTTACTGATCGCGAGCAGGAAGATGATATGTGCGGTTTCATCGCCCCAGGCGATACCGTGCGGAGCGATCACCGTATAGACCACGGTCTTTTTCGCCAGTAGTCCAAGGGCGTGGGGTAACGCAATACCGTCGCCAAGCATGGTGCTGACAATAGCCTCACGCTCCACTACCGAATCATGAAATTCCGCATCAACAAACCCCTCCTGCTGTAGCTGCTGGCACAGGGTGGCAAACAGCGTTTGCTGGTCCATCGGCGTATCAATCACCTGAAAATGAACTTCATCAAAATACTTGTCCAGCATCCACGGGCGGGTCCTGTCCACCAGCACCAGCTTGCCGATTTGATCGAGCTGATAGTCGGTAGGAAACGGCGCGATGGTCACCACCGGCTTATCTTTTTCGCTGATGCGCACGGTGGAGATCACAAAATCTTCTGCGATCTCTTGTCGTTGCTCATACTCGCGCTGCGACAGCGTGGCGGCGATCTCCAGTTGCGGATACTTACGTTGCAGAATGGCTTCAATCATCCGCACCATCGCGTTGCTGGTATCGCACACCAGCAGCACCTGCGGCTGACGCTGATAGCCAATATTGTAGTGGCGCTCCAGTCCGACGCCGATATGCAGCACCAGAAAGCCAATCTCGTTTTCGCTGATGGCATAGGGTGTATATTTCCCCCAGCTGGACACCGCCGCCAGGGTCATATCCCACGCCATCGGATAGTGCTGCTTGATGTTATCAAGCAGCGGGTTAGGGATCATTATCTGGTAGCGCACGCGGGTGATCATGGTCTTAATATGCGTCAGCAGGTCGGCATGCAGCTGGTCGTCATTCAACAGGTTGTAGTTATATTGCTGATTGATATAACGCAGGATGTAGTTCACCAGCGCTTCATCATCATCAGCGCTGATGGTCCCCGGATCGACGTCTTGTACCTGACGCGCGGCTAAGTGCACGCACAGCCACTCCTCTTCCGCTGGCGCAAGCGGTTTATCCGCCAGTTGCTGCATGGCATTTGCCAGCTCCCGCGCGGCATCACGAACGTTATGCGCCACATCATCGGCGCTGAAATCCGCCAGCGGATACCCTTCGCTCACGCGGCGCACCACTACTGCGCCGTACAGGCAGACAAAACGCTCGCCCACGTCGGTCAGGCGGATCTGGTGGCGGGTCAGCGTCTCTTGCAGTATCTGCTCCAGCCGCTCCGGCACGCCGGGAGTCAGCGCTTCTTCGCTGAGCTGCGGATTCAGCGCTCCCTGCTGCGTCAGCTCCCACAGCAGATCGGTCAGACAAGCGCGAATCGACACTTCGCTGCCAAACAGCTTCATACCGTGGCGTGGACGCGTCTCCATAGTCAGCTGATAACGCTGAAAACGTTCGCGCACCTCGGCCATGTCGCCTTGCAGCGTCGCCCGGCTAACGAACCACTCATCGGCCAGATCTTCCAGCTTGATGGAAAAGGCCGAAGTCAAAAAGCGCACCAGCAAAAAGTGGATCCGATCTGCCGCTGTGCGCGGAATATGCTGCGCTTTTGGCACGCTCTCTTCCAGGGTCTGATAGCGCAACGGATCGTTAATGACCAGTTGATAACCGCTGCCGCGGCTAAGAGTAAACTGCGCCCCATAGTGCAACAGCAGCTCGTTCAACGCGGTGATATCAGCGCGTACCGTCCGGGTAGAAACCGACAGCCGCTGCGCCAGCTCATCCTGCGGCAGCGTTTCGTTTTGCAGCAGGGTAAACAGCTGCGCTAAACGTGGGTTGGGAAATCGCATGTCGGTTCCTTTTTCTTACGGCTCAGGGTTGAGCGGATATCACCATCTGAGACGGGCTGCCCACCGGGGTATAGTCTGGCGAAAACGTCAGCTTGCCGTCCTTCGGCGCGACGCTAAAGCGGGTGATGTTGTCGCTACGCTGGTTCATGACGTACAGCCACTGGCCCTGGTTATCCAGAGTTAAGGTGCGCGGATAGTCGCCGCGGGTCCAGAGATCCTCCTGATGGCTCAGGCTACCGTCGGCCATCACCGTAAAGTGGGCGATGCTGTTATGCAGGCGGTTGGCGACGTACAGCTGTTTACCATCCTGACTGAGGACCAGCCCGGCGGCAAAGCTGGTGCCTTTATACTCTTTGGGCAGCGCGGAGACCGTTTTCCCCTCGCGTAACAGTCCGCTTTGCTTATCAAGATGATAGAAGGTGAGCGTCGAGGCTTCTTCGTTAATCAACCATAGTCCATCACCCTGCGGTGTAAAGACAAAGTGGCGCGGGCCAGCGCCAGGGGACGACGCGGCGATAAACGGCGGATCGTTCGGTGTCAGCTTGCCGCTGGCGTTATCCATCCGGTATTGGTAGATCCTGTCCAGCCCCAGATCGGTAGAGTAAACATATTTACCGCTGGGATCGGCGGCGATCATATGAGCATGTGGGCCATTATGATCGCTAATGGCAAAGCTGCCTTCAACGGCTGCTGCTGGACGTTCAGCCCCCGCTGGCCCTTGATCCTGGTGGGTATCTACCGATTCGCCCAGGCTGCCATCTTCTTTTACCGGCAGCACCGCGATGGTACCGCTAACGTAGTTCGCCACCAGTAGATGACGGCTATCGGGAGTCAGGGAGAGATAAACCGGCCCGGCCCCGCCGGAAGCCACCTGATTCAGCTCGCTCAGTTCGCCATTGCTGGCGATACGCCACGCCTGCACCACGCCCTTCTCTACTTCGCTGGCGGCGTACAGGGTTTTACCATCTGCTGAGACGGTAAGCTGGGCGAGGTTCGGCAGCGTGCTAACCAGGGTTTTGTCACTCAATACACCGGTTTGGCTATCGACTGTAAAACGGTATAGACCTTCCCCGTTAGGGTTGTAGGTGCCGACCCAGGCGTAGTGGGTTTGCGCAGCGGCGCTAGCGGCGAGCAGGGACAGTGAAGCAACAAGCAGGTGACGGGCGGTAGGCATGGTGACTCCTTGATGGTTCGGTGGGGGTAGTCCCCTCACCCCGGCCCTCTCCCCAAAGGGGCGAGGGAGAAAACCGAGCGGTCCCCTCTCCCCTTTGGGGAGAGGGTTAGGGGGAGGGGCAATCGACGCTATTTAACTAACTGCTTCGTCATCTCCAGCAGCTGACGCACATCTGCCGGACGAGTATTGCCGCTGGCTTTATCGATAATTGAACTGTAGATATGCGGGATAATTTTACTCACCCCTGCGTCCAGCGCAATTTTCAGGATTTCGCCGTAGTTTTCCAGATCGATCCCACCGGTTGGCTCCAGCCAGAAATCATGGCGAGCGCAGGCCTCGGCTACCGCAATAAACTCATCGCGATGCTTTAACCCACCCATCGGGAAGTATTTAATCGAGCTGCCGCCCATATCCTTCAGCAGAGCAATTGCGGTTTCTAGCGGCACAATGCCGTCCGGCGCGCCGCTGCTCAGCGGGCCGGTTGAGATCTTCACCATGCCCGGCGTGCCGGTTGGCGACACCAGACCGTTGACCACGGTTTCGTTCTGCCCCAACAGTGCGCGGCTGGTGCCCACGCCAGTAAAGACCTGATTCACGTGCTGCGGCTGCACCTGACGCGAAATTTCGCTGACCATCGCCGACTGGTTTGGATCGCCCGCCCCCAGCCCCACGGAAAGCGCGTTATCAATCAGCTGCGCGTACTCGCGCATATCGGCCACCGCGCTGGCGATATCGGGATAGTTTTTAGAGAGCACACCGACCAGCACATGACCTTCCGCCGCTTCATAAATCTCGCGAGCGTTGTCTTTACTGCCCGCCAGCACGTTCAGGCAGACGCGGTCACGGTAAAAGTTAGGGGTCAGTTTCATGCGTTTTTCTCCTGGTTCAGAACCTCAGCGATGCGACGGGAGACAATCTCCAGTTGCTGCGCGTTGACGCTGCGCACATCGGCTTCAATAATCCCTTCGTTAGCCTTATAGCCGCGGAAGTAAATAGCGTATTCACCCTGCTTCAGTGCGTTCACCAGCTCGCTGGTGTCCACGCCGGTCACGGCTTCATCAAATTTAATTTCAGCACGCGCGATATCACGACCGGCACTATCCCAGACGACTCGCGCAGTCACGCCGTTGAGC
This sequence comes from Klebsiella sp. RHBSTW-00215, assembly GCF_014103785.1. Lineage (NCBI taxonomy): Bacteria > Pseudomonadati > Pseudomonadota > Gammaproteobacteria > Enterobacterales > Enterobacteriaceae > Klebsiella > Klebsiella sp. RHBSTW-00215. Next base: position 2,171,157 of record NZ_JABXQS010000001.1, on the reverse strand, counting down.
GTATTGAGCTGGTTAATAAACGGTGTCATCTTCTCCACCATCTCTTCACCGCTCTCTTTGGTCGCCGTCAGGTAGTGTTCGATGGCGCAGGTCAGGCCAAGGATCCCCTCTTTGCCGACCTTCATCGCCCGGCCAATACCCATCGACTGGCGTTTGACCCACTCAACGTACTGAGTTTTGCCAATCACCAGTCCGCTGGTTGGCCCTTCGATGGCCTTCGCGCCGCTGTAAATAACCAGATCCGCACCCGCGCGGTAGTAAGCCTGTAAATCCTCTTCTGCCGCCGCATCAACGATCAGCGGCAGATTATGGAGCCGCGCCACCGCTGCCGCCTGCGCCACATTGAGCATGCTTTTCTGCACGCAGTGGTGAGATTTGATATACAAAATCGCCGCGGTACGCGGAGTGATCGCCGCCGCCAGCTGCTCGGCAGAACATTCGTTTGCGTAGCCCGCTTCCACCAGCCTGCCGCCGCCCAGCGCCACCATGGTACCCACCGGCGCGCCAAAGTTGACGTTATGGCCTTTCGGCAACACAATTTCGTTGTTTTCAATCGGCGTCACGTGCAGGTTTTCCAGCAGCCAGTCGCTGTCTTTCACCAGCACTGCCGCCACCGACTGGGCAATGCCTGCTGATGCGCAGGAGACGACGGTCGCCCCTTCCACGTCCAGCAGTTTCGCGATGTAAGCTCCCGTTTTATTCACCAGATCTTTCATCTCGAAGTACTGGTTCATACCCGCCATCGCGGCTTCAACCACTTCCGGACGCGGAGTGGATACGCCCAGCACCGTCATGCGCCCGGAGGTATTAATCACCTGTTTTAAATCGTATTTCTCAAAAATCGAAGGCATTTTCCGCGCTCCCTTGTTCGGTCAAATAGCCCTTGCCCGCGCGAATCGCGGCAAGCGGCAGCAGAATCTTGTCAGCCTGAAGACTCTCTTTTTCAGCATCCACCAGCACCGTTGGCGTCTGCGCGAGGGTGAACAGCGTGAGATCGGCGTCATAGCCCACGTCAAGCTGCCCTTTGTGCGCCAGGCGAAGACCGTCGGCGACATTTGCCGTCACGCAGTCGATAACCTGCGGTAGCGACATACCGATAGCGAGGAATTTGGACATCACCAGCGCCAGCGAGCGCACCGGGCCGTCAATACGGTTGCGGCAGTAGATATCGGAGCTGATAGTGTGCGGCAGAATGCCCATCGCAATCGCCCGGCGCGCGACTTCAAAGCTGAAGCTGGCAGTACCGTGACCGACATCGAGGCGCACCCCGCGCTGTAAAGCCCGGGTAATCGAGCTTTTCAGCTCGCCGGACGGCGTCAGGATGCGGTTGGGTTTGCCGTTGTAGCAATGGGTAATAATGTCGCCAGAAGTCAGCAGGTCGGCGATTTCATCGAGGTTCGGCGGATTATTGCCGATATGCACCATCAGCGGCAGGTCACCATTTTCCTGCTGGATAGCTTTCGCACGCTCCAGCGGCGTAATGCCGTTTTCGCCCACCACGCTGCTGCTCATCCGCGCCTTCAGGCCGACGATGAAATTCGGGTAGCGGTTGACCGCCTGCTTCACCGCATCAGCATCAATATTCGCCATATTGGCCAGTTCGTTCTGAGCAATCAGCCCGACGCGGGAAATATTGAGCAGCGCATAAACCTCGGTCGCCGCTTTGCGGGTTAACTGATAGAAATCGTCAACGTCGTCAGCGCCGGTGCTGCCTGCGTCAACCACGGTGGTCACGCCGGTGGCAATGCCCACGCTGTCCGGCTCATCGTGATAAATCGGTGAGTTCGGGTAGCAGTGGACGTGAGAGTCAATCCAGCCTGCGCTGACGTAATAGTTGCCGTCCAGCTCGATGGTTTTTCGCGAGGGCGCGCTAATCTCGCCCAGCGCCGCGATCTTTCCGTCCCGAATGGCAATATCCGTGATGGTATCGTCAACGAGGCGCGCGCGGCGCAGGAGTAAATCAAACATAGCTATCTCCTGTTAGAGCGGGCGCAACGGCGCCCGCAGGACTTAACTAATCGCAATCGGGAAGAGGGTACCGAGGATCATCGCGCCAAGGATCGCGCCGCCGGTAATCGGCTTCTGCCAGATATAGAACAGCAGCGCGCCCAACAGAGAACCGATACCGATAGGAATCGATGCGCTCATCGCGCTGAGGATAATCAACGGTCCAAGGAAGCGACCGGAAGCATTACCCGCGCCCATCATGACGTCGGCACCGTAGGTAGAGTCACTCTGGTTGATGGTGAATTTACGCGCCAGAATGATGATGTAGCCAATCGCCAGGCCAATGACCAGACCGGTAACCAGGGAAGCAATAAAGTTGGTCACCGGGAACATGATGCCCGCGCCGAGCAGCAGCGCTGGAACGCCCAAGCCGACGCCGGTCTGAATCGCCCCGCCGATATCCAGAATCCCCACCAGCGAGCCTTCAATAATACGAGCAAACAGGAAGCTGGCGCCGAACGCCGCCACCGCGCCGTAGGCTCCGGTATCAATTCCCGCCTTCAGCATCGCCACGAAAGCCACTTCGTTAAACGCGCCGATGCCGTAGAGGTAGTACATATGCGTCCCGGCGAAAACGCCGGAAGAGAGCAGACCAACAAAGATCGGGAACGACCAGTCGGCATACCAAAAACCTTTATTTTGTTCCATTGCGAGGCTCCTGTTATTTACCGCTGAGCGAGTTGTGGATCAGTTCCAGCCAGTTCGGCACGGTCATATGGAAGGATTCAATCATCTTCATATCGAAGCCGCGGAAGAAGCCGCTCAGAACAAACAGCGCGACAATAGCGACCATCATCACCTTAGTGACGCGATGCCAACCGCTCTCTTCCACACCCTTACCAATCAGGATACCCAGCACCAGCCCCGGTACGGCGTTACCCATAATCAGCTGCGCCGCGCCGCCGAAAATCGTCGCCCAGAAGCCCGATTTCTTACCCGCATCAATCGCCGCCAGCCAGAAGATAACCGGCATCACGATGTTCACCAGCAGGTTTGCCGCCGGTACCAGCACTTTGACTGCGGTTACCTGCAGCGCTTCCGGTACTGAAGAGGCGGTCAGGTTAAGGAAGGTGACGACAATCATGCCGATGATGCCGCAGGAGATAGCCATCTTCCTCGGATCGTGCAGCGTTTCGCCGACGTTACGGTTTTTGATCATCAACGCCGCCGCGCCCCAGTTGGGAATAATGCGGTGATCGACGTCCTGAGTGAAGGAGCCTGCTGCGACGGAAGAAGCCCAGGCGTTAAAGAAGAAACCAAGGCCAAAAGAGAAGTGGGAAGCCGGATCGCCTTCACATGAATTCAGCTCGCCCAACGTACGAAATGCGCCCATCCCTTGCGTGGTGGGCGCATGAAACATACGTGCCGCTCCGGCGCCCACGCCGACGCCAACCAGGCCGCCGATGATGAGCGATTTTATTAAAATTATCAGGAACATAATCTGACCCTTTGGTAAAATCAGGTTTGCGTGACGAAATCCACTTTATCGAGATTAATGGCGGTCACGGTGACGGTGACGTTCAGCTCAACGCTGTAGGTCCGTCGTTCACGGCGCAGAAAGATGAACAAGAACGCCTCTTTCCGTACCGCTTCTCGCGCATGAACAACCTCCACATCCTGTGGTTCAATACGCAGTAAGATGTGCGGCGACGTTTTCATTACCGCCGCCTGGACATGGTTCAGAGCATCGGCGAAAGCGCGTGTTTTGCTCTCACCTTTGCCGGTAACGCTCACCGTGGTGGTGAATTGCTCTTTCATACTCACACGCCGTATTTCTTCTTCCAGGCTTCAACCAGGCGCTCGCCCAGCTCTTCTTTATCCATAAAACCGAAGCCCAGAACGTTGTAACCTTCGTTGATAGCGGTGACGCCCTCATCAACGGAACGCATGCCATATTTTGCTTTGTAGCCATGCTTATTCTGTGCGGTGATAGCTCCTGCTCCGCCGCTGCCGCAGAAGGAGATACCGAAAGTGGCGTTTTCGGCTTTCATCACGTCGCCCAGCTTCATATCCGCGGCGACGCCCGGTACCACAACGGCACGAGCCCCGGCTTTTTCCGCACCTGCGGCAACTTTTTGTCCTTTACCCAGGCGATCGCCAATGACTACGGTGATTTGTTCCATGTTTTGCTCCTTACAGGTTTTCTTTTGCGACTTCGAAGTGGACGGACAGCAGCCAGGCTTCTTCATCTGGCAGATTGCCGAACTGCGCAACCACTTCGCGGGCCAGCATCATTGAATCTTCTGAAATCTCTTCGAACAGGCTGGCATCCACGTCCGGCAGCGGCTCGCCGCTGATTGACCGATGGGCCATCGCCCGCACGTGGGAAGTCAGCATTTGCTCCTGAACGTCGTTGGGGACGATATTGCGGCGGCTTAACAGTGCGAAGACCTGCTGCAGCATCTCGTCGGCCAGCCTTTCGGTTAGCGTGGCCTGCTCCTCTGGGACGTGTGTTACCGCTCCGTTATTCACTTGAATTACCCCGTTGATGTCTCTGGGGATAACACTAATGCCAGGGGGAAAGAGTTTGTAGCGAGTTGTTTTCCACTTCGAAGTGGAAAGGAAGAAGGCAGGCGTGATCTATTTCACATAGTTATTGTGAATGTATTAATTTCAATGAATGCGCGTGATGAATATCACAAGTTCATCGGTTTAAAAGTGGCTAAAACAGACGTGCAGGAAAAGTGAAAAATGTGATGGTGAAGGGTTTTTGGGGAATCCATCCGCTTGCGCGAGCTTTAAGAACAGGTTTGGGTTTGGTAGGCCGGGCAAGGCGTTAGCCGCCGCCCGGCAGAAATACCAACGATCTAAAGACGATTAACGGTACTTCTTGTGGTACTCATTGCGGGTGGTTTTAAACTCTTCCGCTGCGGCCTGGGCCTCTTTGACTTTGCCTTCGTCAGCCAGCTTCAGCGCGCCGTCGATCTGGCCGATTAGCACATCAAAACCGTGACGATAGTCTTTCATTTCCGCGCTGTCAGAAGCTTTACCTTCCAGCTTCGGCGGCGTCTCTTTCTGCGCGTCTACCGCCGCAGTACGCATCTTGTTCAGCGCGGTTTTCAGCTCACCGGCATCCGAGGTTTTTTGCACCACTTGCAGGTTCTCAGCAAGGGTATCCATGTCTTCGCCCAGATCGGCGAAAGCCGATGCCGAACCGAGCGCAAAAGCCGATACAGCCAGCATCGTTAATAGTTTTTTACGCATTGCTCACTTCCTTTTTTATTATTGACACACAGGTGTTATTGCCCGGCGATCTTCATCTCCGGCAGCAGCACGGAACCACACTGAATGTTGCTGCGCGTTTCGATATCGTCGCCGATGGTCACGATATTACGCCACATATCTTTCAGATTTCCTGCAATGGTGATCTCACTGACGGGATACTGAATTTCGCCGTTTTCTACCCAGAAGCCGGATGCGCCGCGTGAGTAGTCGCCGGTGACGCCGCTAACACCCTGCCCCATCAGTTCCGTTACGACAAGACCGGTGCCCATCTCTTTAAGCAACTTTGCAAAACTCAGGCCGCGCCCGTTAATACGCCAGTTATGGATACCGCCTGCGTGACCGGTGCTCTTCAGCCCCAGCTTGCGCGCGGAATAGTTGGTCAGTAGCCACTGGGTCAACACGCCATCTTTAATAATGTCGCGACGTTCTGTACGCACGCCTTCGCTATCAAACGGGGTGGAAGCCAGCCCTTTCAGCAGATGCGGATGCTCTTCAATGGTCAGCCAATCCGGCAGAATTTGGCTACCCAGGGAATCGAGCAGGAAGGTGGATTTACGATAAACCGAACCACCGGCAATCGCGCCGACCAGGTGACCAAATAGCCCGGTCGCCACTTCGTTGGCGAAAATGACCGGCGCTTTCATCGTCGACAGTTTACGCGGAGCCAGGCGCGATAGGGTGCGGCGGGCGCACTCTTCGCCGACCCACTCCGGCGATTGTAAATCTTCAAGCGCCCGGCCGATGGTGTAGGCGTAATCGCGCTCCATGTCGCCGTTTTCTTCGGCAATCACGCAGCTGGAGAGTGAATGACGAGTTGAGCAGTAGCTTTGCAGCATGCCGTGGCTGTTGCCGAACACCTTAATGCCGTAGTGGCTGTTAAAGCTGCCGCCTTCGGTATTGCTGATGCGTTTATCCGCTTTCAATGCGACCTGCTCTGCACGAGAGGCCAGCTCAATCGCTTCGTCCGGGGAGACTTCCGCCGGGTGGAACAGATCGAGATCCGGAGCCTCAAAAGCCAGCAGTTCTTTATCCGCCACGCCTGCGAACGGGTCCGGTGAGGTATAGCGCGCGATATCCAGCGCCGCCTGTACCGTACGGGCAATGGCCTGCGGGCTGAGGTCGGTCGAGGAGGCGCTGCCTTTGCGATTCTGGTGATAAACGGTGATGCCCAGAGCACCATCGCTATTAAATTCTACGTTCTCCACTTCACCGTAGCGGGTGCTGACGCCAATGCCGGTGGTTTTGCTGACGGAGACTTCAGCCCCGTCGGATTTGCCTGCCGCCAGTTCCAGCGCCGTGGTCACGGCTTCTTCCAGCGTCTTACGCTGTTGTGCAACTTGAGAGATAACTTTCATTGCTAATGCCATAATGTAAGAAGGAGTTAACTGAAGTCTAACAGAGAACCATTTTTCAGTGCGCGCCTTAACTGGTAACATTAGCCTCTTTTTTAAGGAGCCTGAGATGACAAAGCAGCCCGAAGACTGGCTCGACGATGTCCCTGGTGATGACGTCGAAGATGAAGACGATGAAATTATCTGGGTCAGTAAAAGTGAAATTAAGCGCGACGCCGAAGAACTGAAGCGTCTTGGCGCGGAAATGGTAGAGCTTGGGAAAAACGCGCTGGATAAAATCCCGCTGGATACCGACCTGCGCGATGCCATTGAACTCGCCCAACGCATCAAGAAAGAAGGCCGCCGCCGCCAGATGCAGCTGATTGGCAAAATGCTGCGTAACCGCGATGTCGATCCGATTCGCCAGGCGCTGGATAAGCTAAAGAACCGCCACAACCAGCAGGTTGCGCTGTTCCACAAGCTCGAACAAATCCGCGATCGTCTGATTGATAATGGCGATGATGCCGTTGCTGAAGTGCTGAACCTGTGGCCGGACGCCGACCGTCAGCAGCTGCGTTCGCTTATTCGTAACGCCAAAAAAGAGAAAGAAGGCAATAAGCCGCCGAAGTCCGCGCGTCTTATCTTCCAGTATCTGCGTGAGCTGGCCGAGAGCGAAAGCTAATCCCGCAAGACTCCCCGGATTAAGGCCAGTGCCTGATCCGGGCGACCAAACCGAACGTACATCTTTTTAAATCGGTTTTAATTTTTCATTTTCATTTAAGATCATTTCTTAATTTAACGTTTATTTCACAAAACCAGTTATCTTCTCCAGACAACCTCTCGATCCCCCAACGCTATCAGCGACTCAGCAATAAATTCAACAACCTGTTTTTATTCGATTAAATAAAAAAACCTTTCTTTAAAACGCCAACGTTACCAGCAGTTTGCTTATCTTTGATCCACCTCTCAAAACGATTTTTGTATTTCATTCATTATTATAATGAAAAATTAATTTCATTAATACACAAAACAAGAAGTCATACGCAAGCGCACTCTGGCCAGTCAGTTCTGTTAATTAAAACCAGGCATCTGCAGTGGCGGAAGGTTTGGCGTCATTACAGTAAGGCACATGTTTTACTTAAGAGAATTCAATCCCTTATGGAGAAAACTTATGTCACTCACCACCAGTAATGATGACCTCGACGCGCTGGTCGCCCGGGTACGAAAGGCGCAGCAGGCGTATGCGAACTTTCCTCAGGAGAAAGTCGACAAAATATTCCGCGCTGCCGCTTTAGCCGCCGCTGATGCCCGCATTCCGCTGGCGAAAATGGCGGTCGCCGAGTCCGGCATGGGCATCGTGGAAGATAAAGTGATTAAAAACCACTTCGCGTCTGAATATATCTACAACGCCTATAAAGACGAAAAAACCTGCGGGGTTCTTGGCGAAGACGAAGCCTTCGGCACCATGACCATCGCCGAGCCCATTGGGCTAATCTGCGGGATTGTCCCCACCACCAATCCGACTTCTACCGCTATTTTTAAATCGCTAATTAGCCTGAAAACCCGTAACGGCATCGTCTTCTCGCCGCATCCGCGGGCGAAAAACGCCACCAACCGCGCGGCGGAAATTGTGCTGCGCGCCGCAGTCGAGGCCGGTGCGCCGCCTGACATCATTGGCTGGATTGATGAACCGACCGTGGACCTATCCAACCGCCTGATGCACCACCCGGATATCAATCTGATCCTCGCCACCGGCGGACCGGGTATGGTGAAGGCCGCCTACAGCTCGGGTAAACCAGCAATTGGCGTCGGTGCAGGTAACACCCCGGTGGTCATTGATGAAACCGCTGACGTAAAACGCGCGGTGGCCTCCATCCTGATGTCCAAAACCTTCGATAACGGCGTGATCTGCGCCTCCGAACAGTCGGTGGTGGTGGTCGATGCCGTCTATAACGCGGTGCGCGAGCGTTTCGCCAGCCACGGCGGCTATCTGTTACAGGGAAAAGAGCTGAAAGCGGTTCAGGGCATCCTGCTGAAAAACGGCACGCTAAACGCGGCGATTGTCGGGCAATCGGCGGTTAAAATTGCCGAAATGGCCGGGATCAGCGTGCCTGCCGATACCAAAATCCTGATTGGAGAAGTTAAAGCTATCGACGACAGCGAGCCTTTTGCCCATGAAAAGCTCTCCCCGACGCTGGCCATGTATCGGGCGAAAGATTTCGCCGACGCCGTGGAGAAAGCGGTGAAGCTGGTCGATATGGGCGGCATCGGCCACACCTCCTGCCTCTATACCGACCAGGATAACCAGGCTGCGCGGGTGATGACCTTTGGCGAAAAAATGAAAACCGCGCGCATCCTGATTAACACCCCGACCTCCCACGGCGGCATTGGCGATCTCTATAACTTTAGTCTCGCGCCTTCCCTGACCCTGGGCTGCGGCTCCTGGGGCGGTAACTCTATCTCAGAAAACGTCGGGCCGAAGCATCTGATCAACAAGAAAACAGTGGCAAAGCGAGCTGAAAATATGCTGTGGCATAAACTTCCGAAATCCATCTATTTCCGCCGCGGCTCTCTGCCTATCGCGCTGGATGAAGTGATCACCGATGGCCATAAGCGCGCGCTGATCGTCACCGACCGCTTCTTGTTCAACAACGGCTACGCGGATCAGATCACCTCGGTGCTGAAAGCGGCGGGCGTCGAAACCGAAGTCTTCTTTGAAGTGGAAGCCGACCCGACGCTGACCATCGTGCGCAAAGGCGCAGAGCTGGCTAACTCCTTCAAGCCAGACGTCATCATCGCCCTGGGCGGCGGCTCGCCGATGGATGCGGCGAAAATCATGTGGGTGATGTACGAGCATCCGGAAACCCACTTCGAAGAGCTGGCGCTGCGCTTTATGGATATCCGCAAGCGTATCTACACCTTCCCGAAAATGGGGGTCAAAGCCCGGATGGTGGCGATCACCACCACTTCCGGCACCGGCTCCGAAGTCACGCCGTTTGCGGTGGTGACCGACGATGCCACCGGGCAGAAATATCCACTGGCGGACTACGCCCTGACCCCGGATATGGCGATTGTCGATGCTAACCTGGTGATGGATATGCCGAAGTCCCTGTGCGCCTTCGGCGGCCTGGATGCGGTGACCCACGCTATCGAAGCCTACGTTTCCGTGCTGGCCTCCGAGTTCTCCGATGGCCAGGCGCTACAGGCGCTGAAGCTGCTGAAAGCGTACCTGCCAGCCTCTTACCATGAAGGCTCGAAAAACCCGGTGGCCCGCGAGCGCGTCCATAATGCGGCAACCATCGCCGGGATCGCCTTTGCTAACGCCTTCCTCGGGGTGTGCCACTCCATGGCGCACAAACTGGGCTCGCAGTTCCACATTCCGCACGGTCTGGCGAATGCGCTGATGATCTGCAACGTCATTCGCTATAACGCCAACGATAACCCGACCAAGCAAACGGCTTTCAGCCAATACGACCGTCCACAGGCCCGCCGTCGGTACGCAGAGATTGCCGATCATTTAGGCCTGAGCGCGCCGGGAGACCGCACAGCGGCGAAAATCGAGAAGCTGCTGGCGTGGCTGGAGAGCATCAAAGCCGAGCTGGGCATTCCGAAATCCATCCGCGAGGCGGGCGTGCAGGAAGCCGATTTCCTCGCCCATGTCGATAAGCTGTCCGAAGACGCCTTCGATGACCAGTGCACCGGCGCTAACCCACGCTATCCGCTGATTTCTGAATTGAAACAGCTGCTGTTAGACAGCTACTACGGAAATAAATACGAGGAAAAATTACCGGCCGCTGCCGCAGAAAAGCCCAGCAAAGCGGAGGCCGTCGCGCAGAAATAATCAGTTAATCAACATTCAAAAGAGTGGCTGACCCGGCGGTAAGTGATTACCGCCGCTCAGAGCCAGATTTTTAGAGAGAGTCGAAAGATATCATCATGGAGAAAAATATGACTACTGTACCAAGATTGAAATATTTCGTTGATGGTCAATGGCGCGTTTCGCAGACCGAACGCTATATGGACGTCTACAACCCAAGCACCGGCGAAGTCATGGCTCAGGCCCCCTGCTGCACCGAGCAAGAAGTGCTGGATGCCGTTGCTGCGGCCCGCAAAGCCTTCCCGGCGTGGTCAGATACTCCGGCGATTAAACGCTCGCAAATTATGTTCCGCGTTCGCGAATTATTAATGCAGCATCAAGAACGCTTAACCGAGCTGGTGGCAAAAGAAAACGGTAAAGCCTGGGGCGATGCCCAGGGCGACGTCTTAAAAGCCAAAGAAGGCACCGAGCTGGCCTGTTCTATCCCCACGCTACTGGCGGGTGAAAACCTGATGGATGCTTCCGCCGGTATTGACACCAACCTGTACCGCGAACCGATTGGCGTGTTCGCTGGTATCGTGCCGTTTAACTTCCCGGCGATGATCCCGATGGGATGGATGGCGCCATTATGCGTCGCTTCCGGTAACACCATGGTCATTAAAGCCGCCAGCATGACGCCGATGACCTGTATGGAAATCACCAAACTCTATCAGGAAGCGGGCGTGCCGGATGGCGTAATTAACGTCGTGACCTGTTCGCGTAACGAAGCCGATATTCTGCTGACCCACCCGGATGTTAACGGCGTCTCCTTCGTCGGTTCCACCTCCGTGGGCCTGCACGTTTACTCCAAAGCCGCCGCCCATGGCAAACGCGTCCAGGCGCTGTGTGAAGCAAAAAACCACGCGCTGGTGCTGGCTGACGCGCCGATTAACCGCACCGCCGCAGGGATTATCAACGCCGCCTTCGGCTGCGCGGGTGAACGCTGCATGGCGCTGCCGGTCGTCGTGGTGCAGGAAGAGATAGCCGATAGGCTGATTGCCGCCGTCGTCGAAAAAGCCAAACAGCTGAAAATCGGCCCCGGGTATCTGCACGATACCGATATGGGTCCGGTGATTTCCAAAGATCACAAACAGTCGGTTATCAACTGGATTAATAAAGGCATCGAAGAAGGCGCGAAGCTGGTGCTCGATGGTCGCAATACCACGGTGCCGGGCCTGGAAAAGGGCTTTTACGTTGGTCCAACCGTGCTGGATCATGTGACCGAAGAGATGAGCGTCGGGACCCAGGAAATCTTCGGGCCGGTGCTGTGCTTTAAACGGGTGAAAACCTTCGAAGAAGGTCTGCAGTTAATGAACAATAACCCGTTCGCCAACGGTTCGGTTATTTTCACCCAAAGCGGCTACTACGCGCGTGAGTTCCAGAAACGCACCCACGGCGGCATGGTGGGAATTAACGTTGGTATCCCGGTACCGGTTGGCGTGTTCCCGTTCTCAGGCCATAAACAGTCGTTCTTCGGCGACCTGCACTGCCTGGGCAAAGACGGCGTGCGTTTCTATACCGAATCAAAATGCGTGACCTCGCGCTGGTTTGATGAAGAAGAAGCGAAACGTGAAAAAGTCGACTCCTGGGACGGTACGATTTAATCGGAAATATAAATATTATCCTAAATAATTCAAGTTGCCGGGAAACCAGCACACCAGTAGCTTGAAGTATGACTAGTATAGCTCCCTCCAGATATTGCTCCGGCAATATCTGGAGCATTAATAGGATTTTTTTACTCTGCACGTGTCGCTGAATTTCAAATGACGAATGCACACTAAAAAAATCCTTAATATTAAATGGAGTTTCCTATGACCCAGGCCTTCTCAATTCCACGCAGTATTATTTATGGCGAAGATGCTTTAGAACATCTGTCGACGCTGAGCGGTAAAAAAGCCGCATTAGTCACCGGCGGAAGTTCAATGAAGCGTTTTGGTTTTCTGGATAAAGCCATCGGCGAACTAAATAAAGCAGGTATGGAATGCATTGTTATCGATAATGTCGAGCCCAACCCGTCCATTAAGACCGTCTGGCGCGGCGCAAAAGAGATGCTGGCGTTCGAACCGGACTGGATTGTGGCGATTGGCGGCGGCTCCGCGCTGGATGCCGCCAAGGTGATGTGGTGTTTCTATGAGCACCCAGAGCTGAAGTTTGAAGACATTATCCCCGTCGGCTCCATGCCGCCGCTGCGCAACAAAGCCCGGTTTGTGGCCATTCCCTCCACCAGCGGCAGCGCCTCTGAAATCACTGCATTCTCGGTGATTACCGATACGGCGAACCATATCAAGTACCCCATTGTTGCCGCCGACCTGGTGCCGGATATCGCCATCCTCGACCCCACGATCCCTGCCAAAATGCCGCCGCACGTTACCGCTCATACCGGGATGGACGTCATGACCCATGCGCTCGAAGCTTATGTGTCCACTGCAGCCAACTCGTTTACCGATCCCTATGCCGTCGAGGCCATTCGTCTGGTGTTTGAGCATCTGGAAACCGCATACCGCTCACCTGATGATTTAAACGCGCGTATGCATATGCATAATGCCTCTGCGCTGGCGGGGATTGCCTTTACTAACGCATCATTAGGGTTAGTGCATTCGATGGCGCATAAAATAGGTGGTGAATTTGGAATTACCCATGGCCTGGCAAACGCCATTATGTTGCCTTATATCATCCAATATAATGCGAAGTTCACTAAAAAATATCGCCAGCTGGAAGAGGCCTTAGGAATAAATAATTTGATTGAGGCGCTCAATGAGCTGAATAAACGTCTGGGCATTCCGAAAACGTTAAGTCAATGTGATGAAGTTGAGATCAATGAAGTCACCTTCGTTAATGTACTCGACAGAATGAGCGGTAATGCCGTTGACGATCCGTGCACGTTAACTAACCCTAATTATCCTTCAGTTCAGGATGTGAAGGGGTTATATACCAAAGCATTTTACGGCGCATGATGCTCATCGCACCCGTTTTTTAAACTAAAAAGTCGTTAAAGAAGGCCGCATGGGTAACCAGATCCCCTGCGGCCTTCTTGTTTCTGTAAGCATATAACATTCAACGCAAAACCAAAGCTGAATCGTTAAAGCTAAAATTGATTAAATTCACATATTTTTTAGTAACAACACATTGTTGTTACCGATTAAAGCGATCAATCCCTCATTTACAAACATGAAATAGCGTGTTTTCTCACCAGGTGAGGCACTTCACATTTTCATCATCCACTTGCCACTAAATTCCTTACATCAGCAACACAATCGATTCAGCAAAAGGAATGAAAAATGAAAAAGACATTAACTTTGACAGCAATTGCGATGCTTATCTCTGCGCCAGCCATGGCTAAAACGTGGGTGCTGACAAGCGCTGAAAGCGGCATGGATAAAGGAAACTGGCAGATAACCAGTGACCAGCTGAAGATTAAAGATCATCATTTCAGCATTGAGCAAAAAGTCCTTCACGGCGGTAAACAAGAAGGCAGCAAAATCCTTGTGATCCAGAGTAAAGACGGCCTGACTATCACTCTAAGCCCAACTCGCGGCATGAACTTGCTGAAAATCGAAGGATTCGGTTCACGAATGGGTTGGGATTCGCCGGTGAAAGAGGTAGTCAACCCGGCCTTTATTAACCTCGAAAGTCGCAACGGTCTGGGATGGCTGGAAGGTTTCAATGAGATGATGGTGCGCTGCGGCTACGAATGGACCGGTCACCCGGTGACTGCTGATGGGCAGATTTATACCCTGCATGGCAAAGTCGGTAATACACCCGCCTCACAGGTGGAAGTTGAAGTGGCAGATACCGCGCCGTATGAAATCCGCATTCGCGGACTGGTGAAAGAGAGCACTTTCAAGAAAGCAGATTTGCAGACCATGACCGAGCTGCGCTATGTGCCCGGCAGCAACAGCTTCAGCCTGCATGATGTGTTAACCAACCATGCCGACTATCCGCATGACTATCAAATTATCTACCACAGCAATTTCGGTAAGCCGATCCTCGAAGAGGGTGCGCGTTTCCTGGCACCGATAGCCAGCATCAGTCCGTTCAATGATTATGCCAAAGCCGGTTTAAAAACGTGGCAAACCTATGCCGGTCCGACTAAAGATTTCGATGAAATGGTGTTTAATATGCAGCCGTTAGCGGACGAGAATCACCAGACGCTAGCCGCAGTGGTCAATAAAGCCGGAGATAAAGGGGCATCGATTCAGTTTGATACCCGCCAGCTGCCGGTGCTGACGCTGTGGAAAAACACCGATACCGAGAAACAGGGCTACGTTACCGGTATTGAGCCGGGCACCAGCTACGCCTATCCGGTAACCATTGAGCGTGAACAGAAACGCGTTAAGCAGCTTCAGCCTGGGGCCAGCACCCAATTTGACCTGACCTATACGCTGCTGCACAGTAGCGAGCAGGTGGCCGACGTTGAGAAGAGAATTGCGGCGATTCAGGGCGATACCAAAGTGGCAGAAAACGAAACGCCGATCGCGAAGGAGTAGCGCTGTTTCCCGGAGGCGGTGCTGTGCATCTCTCCGGGCTACCGGTCCGCAGACGGTGATGCACCTGTAGCCCGGGCAGGCGCTTTGCGCCGCCCCCGGGGCAGAGTGGCTGAATTCCCGGAGGCGATGCTGCGCATCTGTCCGGGCTACAGAACTACAGAACCTTGACCACGCCAACCTGATCCATGACCACCTGACGCAAATCCTGCGCAAAGCGCTGATACTGCGCCTCATCAATCGGCTGCGGATAACTCAACACAATCAACTCATGATCGGCTATCCCTTGATGATAGGTCGGGTGGCTATGTGACCAGGTATTCGCGTAAAAGCCCATCGTTTCATAGAAGCGCAGGCGCTTGTGGGCTATCTCGCTGGTCAGCGGATCAATTTCCAGAATAGTTAGCGGTTCACGTTTGAGGATTTCAGCCAATAGCTGCTTGCCGTAGCCGCGCGAGCGCAGCGTATCGTCAATAGCCAGATGCTCAATATAGCTGTAATCGGCAAAACGCCAGCAACCGCTCAGCCCGATAAACAAAGCGTCGTCAAACCAGGCTTCCAGCACATAATTCTGATTGTGAAGCGCCTGCAGTTTAGCATCGACTTCACGTTGTTCATGCCACGGAAATGCCCGACAGTACAACGCATCGAGCGCGGGAAAATGAGCGGAATTGGGGGAGGTCACTCTTTCAGAGATCAACATGACGGCTCCTGGTCACAAAAGACAGCTGCCCTCGCGTGGAGGGCAGCCAAACGAAGAGTATTGCTTACTCGGTCGCGGCGGCTTTTTGAGCCAGTTTATCCAGCAGCTTCTGATGGATACCGCCAAAACCGCCGTTACTCATCACCAGGATGTGATCACCCGGATGCGCCGTTTTGACAATCATATCCACCAGCGTATCAACATCAGCGCTCCAGTGAGCAGGTTGTACGCAGGCCTCGGCAACTTCAGCCACCAGCCACGGAATATGCTGCGGCTGCAGCAGGAAGACTTCATCGGCACGCCCGAGAGACGGTGCCAGATCGTCTTTGCTAAGCCCCATCTTCATCGTGTTGGAACGTGGCTCAAGCACGGCAAGAATACGCGCAGTGCCGCCGACCTTGCCGCGTAATGCCTGCAGGGTCGCCAGAATCGCCGTCGGATGGTGGGCAAAGTCGTCATATACGGTAACGCCGTTGGCTTCGCCGCGCAGCTCCAGACGACGGCGGGCATTGATAAAGCTGCCCAACGCATTGGCCGCGTCAGCAGGCAGCACGCCCACATGACGGGCGGCGGCAATCGCCATCAGGCCGTTATGCATATTATGCTCTCCGACCAGCGCCCATTTCACTTCACCGACTTTCTCGCCGTCCAACCACACTTCCCATGAAGAAGCGTCGGTGGTGAGTTTTTTCGCCTGCCAGTGCCCCTGCTCGCCGACCAGCTCCTGCTCGCTCCAGCAGCCCATCGCCATCGTCTGTTTTAGATTGATGTCATTTTCCGGCAGGATAATCTTGCCTTTGCCCGGCACGATTCGCACCAGGTGATGGAACTGTTTCTGAATCGCTTTCAGGTCGTCAAAAATATCCGCATGATCAAACTCAAGGTTGTTGAGAATCAGCGTGCGCGGGCAGTAATGAACAAACTTGGAGCGTTTATCAAAGAAAGCGCAGTCGTATTCATCGGCTTCAATCACGAAGAATGGGCTGTCGCCAAGTCGCGCGGAAACATCAAAATTACCCGGTACGCCGCCGATGACAAATCCCGGCTTATAGCCGCAGACTTCGAGGATCCAGGTCGCCATTCCGGCAGTGGTGGTTTTTCCGTGCGTCCCGGCTACCGCCAGCACCCAGCGATCGCGCAGCACGAAATCGTGCAGCCACTGCGGCCCGGACATGTACGGAATGTTGTTTTCCAGCACCGCTTCCACGCATGGATTTCCGCGCGTCATCGCGTTACCGATGATCACCAGATCCGGCTGAGGATCCAGCTGGCTGGCATCATATCCTTGAATTAACTCAATTCCTTGATTTTCCAGCAGGGTACTCATTGGCGGATAAACGTTCGCATCCGACCCCGTTACCTCATGACCGAGGGAACGCGCCAGCATCGCCAGCCCCCCCATAAACGTGCCACAGATTCCTAAAATATGAATGCGCATTCGTCATTTCCTTCTCTTATCTGAAGCACAGTTTACCGGGATGTGGGGGGGGAAAGAAATGCATTTCAGGCGAATCCGTATTTTGCTGGCGCGATTCACCTGTGCGAGATTTTTTTATTCTTTGTTAAGATTGTTGCGTTCGTTTTACTTCACATAAACATGCAGGGAACGGGTTATGAAAACGTTAGGTGAATTTATTGTCGAAAAGCAGCACGAATTCTCTCACGCGACTGGCGAGCTGACTTCGTTATTATCGGCAATAAAGTTAGGCGCCAAGATCATCCACCGCGATATCAACAAGGCCGGTCTGGTCGATATCCTGGGTGCCAGCGGTGCTGAAAACGTTCAGGGCGAGGTGCAGCAAAAACTCGACCTGTTTGCTAATGAAAAATTAAAAGCAGCACTGAAAGCACGCGATATTGTCGCCGGGATCGCCTCCGAAGAAGAAGATGAAATCGTCGTCTTTGAAGGGTGTGAACACGCTAAATACGTGGTACTGATGGACCCTCTGGATGGTTCCTCTAACATCGACGTTAACGTCTCCGTCGGAACGATTTTCTCTATCTACCGTCGCGTCACGCCGGTAGGTACGCCTGTTACCGAAGAAGATTTTCTGCAACCGGGCAGCAAACAGGTCGCGGCAGGCTATGTGGTTTATGGTTCATCGACCATGTTGGTCTATACCACCGGCTGCGGCGTTCACGCCTTCACCTATGACCCGTCTCTTGGCGTCTTCTGCCTGTCCCAGGAGCGCATGCGCTTCCCGGAAAAGGGCAACACCTACTCCATCAACGAAGGCAACTACATCAAGTTCCCGATGGGTGTGAAGAAGTACATTAAATATTGCCAGGAAGAAGATATCGGCACCCAGCGCCCGTATACCTCGCGCTATATCGGCTCTCTGGTGGCGGATTTCCACCGCAACCTGCTCAAAGGCGGCATCTATCTCTACCCAAGCACCGCCAGCCACCCGGACGGTAAGCTACGTCTGTTGTACGAATGCAACCCGATGGCGTTCCTTGCGGAACAGGCGGGCGGCAAGGCCAGCGACGGTAAAGAGCGCATTCTGGATATCATCCCGGAAAGCCTGCACCAGCGCCGTTCCTTCTTCGTCGGCAACAACCATATGGTTGAAGACGTTGAGAACTTAATTAAAGAGTTCCCGGACGCGTAATCAGCTCGAAGATACCCCCTCTCCCCCGTGGGGAGAGGGTTAGCCCCAAATCACGCCACGCTATAGCGCTGAATCAATGTCTGCAACGTATTCTTCAGCACTGCGCTGCGCGCCTCCCCCAACTCACTTAGTACGCTCTCTTCAAAGCGCGCCGCCTCGGTGTTCAGCTCGCGCACCAGCCGACGCCCTTCCTCCGTCACCGTCACCCAACTCTGCCGCCGATCGCCGCTCTGGCTTTCACAGCGCTCCACCTGTTGCTGTTTCTCCAGCCGATGCAGTAGTCGGGTAATGGTCGGCTGCTTGCTCACCGTTTTTAACGCCAGCTCGCTGACGCTGGTTGGCCCATTGCCTTCCAGCACCGACAGCACGCGCCACTCCAGCACCGAGAAGCCGCGCGCCTCCACTACCGTGTGGAACTCCGATGACACCACCAGCCACGCTTGCCCCAGCAGCGCCGGTAAATAGCTGTTAATGAATGTCGGTGAGCCTGACATCGGTACCTCCTGCGGTTAATAGCGCCCGGACAGCAGCGAACCAAAGCCCGGCACCCTGGTATCCAGGCGCAGACGGTTGAGCATCATCCATGTAGTGGCGACGGACGACGAGATCACCGGCAGTCCCACGCGATCCTCAATCAGTTGGATAGAGGGCAGCGACGGCATCTGAACACAGGCCGAGGCGACAATCGCATCAACATTGGTATTGAGCTTTTTAGTCAGCTCAACCGGTGCCAGCGGATTCTGGCGGCCTACTTCGAGGTTATCGGGGATCTCCAGCGACAGGCTATCCACCACTTCGATCCCTTCATTTTCAATGTAGTCGATCACCAGTTGCGTCAGCGGCTTCATATACGGCGTGAGGATCGCTACCCGCTTCGCGCCAATCGCCTGTAGCCCTTCCACTAGCGCGCCCGCGCTGGTAATCACTGGCGACGGGTGGCCGTTTTCCACGGTCCGCGCGTGCAGACGCTCTTCGGAAATACGGTGGTAGCCTTTCCCCATACTCATGATGGCCACCAGGCACGCGTAGCCCAGCACGTCCACAGCGGCGTCGGACAGTTCCAGCGCGCAGCGATCGCTGTCCGCGTCCATCGCCGACAATTCCTCTTTCGATACCTTCTTCATGCGCATCCGGCTGGAGTGGAAGGTAAAACGCTCCGGGGCAATCGCCTCTCTGGCGCGCAGGATCGCCGGGATCTCCGTCTCCATGGTGGTGTTCGACGACGGTACAATCTGGCCAATACGGAAATGACGTGGGGTCTGCATCAGTTTTGCTCCTGGAACGGCTCCGCCGCTTCATTCTGACCGCTAAAATCCAGTGAACTCTCAACGGAATCATGGAAAGTCGCCGCGCTCTGGGCACGACGGTTAACCTGCAAATCGAAAATATCGAAACGGTTATAGTGGCCGGTGATGTCGTGCATCTGCCGCGGCTGAATACAGCGGTTGAGGTCAATGTCGGCGTAGACGATGCCCTCTTTATCAATCAGCGGTTCGCCCACTACGCGTCCGTCCGGGCCAATCACCCCGGAGAAGGCACTATTCGGCCGCGCCAGCAGTTCACGCGCTTCGGGATGGGTTTGCGCCATTGCCTCAACGATCTCTTCGCTAACGGTCGAACAAGCGATCACTGTAAACACCTTGCCCTCAAAGCAGTGCGCCGAGGCGCGCAGGCGAATAGCCTCCGCCATGTCGTAATCCTTCGGCGCCACCGGCAGCGCGATATAGCTGGCCACGTGTACCAGTTCGCCCTGCGCCAGCAGCGAAAAACGCGCCAGCGTGTTGGTGTTCTCGCCGCAGGCCAGCGCCCCCAGCGGGCCGATGCTGGTTTTGTGCACTCGCAGCGACGACGCGTCGCCGTTGGCCCACGTCAGTTTTTCCGCCCAGGTCGGCACCAGTTTGCGATGGCGGCCAATAATTTTGCCTTCGTCGTTGATGGTCACCAGCGTGTTATAGAGCGTGGCGATACTCTGCGGATGGCGTTCGTTGACGCCAATCACCACGTTCACCTTATGGCGTGCGGCGGCCTGGGCGATTTTACGAATCTCCGGCCCGGGTACTTCAATCGCGCTACAGCACAGCTTTTCAAACCACGGGCTTCCTTCCACCGGGTTCATCACCCAGCTCCAGTACGGATAACCGGCGATAAACACTTCCGGGAAGGCCACCAGCTTCGCGCCGTTGCTTGCCGCTTCGGCAATCAGGCAGCAGGCTTTATCAACGGTGGCATCAGTGTCGAGAAACACCGGCGAGGCCTGTACGGCTGCGGCGGTAAATTTGGCTAATTCCAGCATCAATCGTTCTCCTCTTACACCGCCACAACCGGGTGGCGCAGCTTGCCGATGAACTCCACTTCAGCGTCAATCACATCGCCCGGCCAGACCCACTCCTGCGGGCTGCGGCCCGCGCCAACGCCTTCCGGCGTGCCGGTGGCGATAATGTCACCCGGCTCGAGGGTGATCCCTTTGCTGATATCGGCAATCAGCGTTGGTACTTTGAACAGCATGTGGCGGGTGTTGGAACTTTGTTTGGTGACGCCGTTCACGCGCAGGCTGAGGTTGAGATTGTGCGGATCCGGAATCTCATCAGCGGTGACAATACACGGCCCGAACGGCGCGTAGGTGTCCTGACCTTTTGAGTAGATCCACTGACCGGCGCGGCGGCAGTCGCGGGCGCTCATGTCGATCATCAGGCTGTAGCCGAAGACATAGTTCAGCGCCTGCGCTTCGCTAACGCGTTTGGCGCGCGAGCCGATAATCACCGCCAGCTCAACTTCCCAGTCCAACTGCTGGGTGATCTGCGCGTTGTGTTCAATGGCATCATCCGGGCCAATCACCGAGGTCGGCGGCTTGGAGAAAATCACCGGCTCTTTCGGCAGATCTTTGGAGGTGTCCAGCGTGCGGCTGGACTCCGCCACGTGCTCAACATAGTTCAGGCCGATGCCGAAGATGTTTTTACGCGGACGCGGGATCGGCGCCAGCACTTTCACGTTGACCAGCGGCTGGGCACAGCCGACCGGCCAGTTGCCCTCACAGGCGTTCAGCAGTTCCGTGCCTGCTGCCACCGCCGACGGACCAAGGTCGATGAAATCCAGCATGTTGTCCGGTAGCGACTGGCTGCGGTACTGCGCCAGCCTGGCTAAATCCACCACATAATCCCCGACGATTGCGCCCAGACGGGACGCGGCGTTGACGTTGCTACGGTAGGTAATCAGGCGCATTATTTTTTCTCCTCAGACACTATTTTTTGCTGACCATCGTTGTCCAGCAGCGCGTCCTCGTAATAGAGGCTGAGCGACTGCATCACGGGCAAGTCGTTGAAACAGAACAGGCACGCATCATCGGTTTGCGACAGGTTGACGTGCTCATGGAAGGCCCAGGACGGCACGCAGAAAATATCGCGCTCCTGCCAGTCAAAGCGCTGCCCGTCGATAATCGAGTAGCCTTTACCCTTCGCCACCTGGTACATAAAGCTGCCGGTATGGCGGTGCGCCTTGCCGACAAATCCGGGCCGCAGGCGCTGCATACTGGCGCCGATGGTCGGCATCACATGGCCACCGGTCACCGGGTTGGTGTAGTGCATCAGTACATCGTCAAACGGCGAGCCGTCGCTAACCTTCGCCGCACGGCACAGCGCTTCGTAAGTTGGTTGCCACTGATACTTAAACAGCGGCGAATAGGGTTTATCCCAACCGACGTTGTGCGGGCGCAGCGCGGCGGCGGCCCACAGCGCCACGCGGTCATCAACCGGCGCGGTGACCTGCTGATGCATATCCGGGTGTACCTTGTAGAACCCGGCCTCCATCGCGTTAACCAGCGGAATATCCAGCCCGTCCTGCCAGATACACGGCAGGCCGTCGGCTTCTACACCGTGTTCGTGCCAGGTGCCGTTCGGCGTCAGCACAAAGTCGTTGGCCTCCAGCGGCATCTTGTGACCGTCGACGATGGTGTAAGCCCCGCGCCCTTCCATAATGAAGCGCAGCGCCGATGAAGAGTGCGCGTGCGCCGACGCCGCTTCGCCGGGGTGCATCACCTGGAGGCCGGAGTAGAGCCAACCCACCGCCGCCGCCACGTCCTGACGGCCAGGGTTATTCAGATAAATGACGCGACGCCCGGCTTTCTCCGGGGTCACCAGCTCCACCGAACGCAGCACGTGCTCGCGCAGATCCTGGTAGCGCCACAGCACCGGTACGGAAGCGGATTTCGGCTGCCATGGTTCGATTTTGTTCGCCACCGTCCACAGCGCGCCGGTTTTCAGCTCCGAGAGTTGCTGGTAGTAGGCCACCAGCTCCGGGGTATCTTCTACGTCCGCGCGACCGGCGGTGCTTTCACGAAAGTCGTCATATTTCATGCTGATTTCTCCTGTGGATGTAACGCGCGCTGCAACAAATCGCGGCCATAGTGATAGGCCGGATGCCAGGCCACCTGATTCCAACCATAGCGGGCGCATTCGCGCTGTAACCAGTTGGCATCCGCCAGCGCAGGGCGGCCAATGGCGCACAGATCGGCACGCCCGGAAGCGATAATGCTGTTCACCTGATCCGCATCGCTAATCGCGCCCACCGCCATGGTGGCAACGCCGCCTTCATTGCGCAGACGGTCGGCCATCGGCGTCTGGAACATACGGCCATACACCGGTTTTTGATCGACAGAAACTTCGCCGGAGGAGCAGGTGATCATGTCCACGCCCGCTTCGCGCAAACGGCGGGCTATCTCTACCGCCTCGTCCACCGTAGTCCCCCCTTCCACCCAGTCGGTCGCGGAGATACGTACCGAAATCGGTAAATGCTGCGGCCACACTTCCCGTACCGCGCGAAACACCGCCAGAGGGAAGCGCAGACGGTTTTCCAGCGAACCGCCGTATTCATCCTGGCGCTGGTTGATTAACGGCGAGATGAAACTGGAGAGCAGCACGCCGTGCGCCGCCTGAATTTCCAGCCAGTCAAACCCGGCTTTGGCGGCACGACGAGCGGCATCGGCAAACTCAGTAATAACCGTTTCCAACTGTTCCGCCGTCGCCTCCGCCGGCACCTGAGACACGCCAGGACGGTACGGCAGCGGCGACGCGGAAATTAGCGGCCAGTTGCCCTGCGCCAGCGGGTGATCCGGCTTCTCATCCCCACGCTGGGTGGAACCGCGACGCCCGGAGTGCCCCAGCTGTACACCAATGCTGGCACCGCTGTTTTGATGGACAAAATCGGTCACCTGCCGCCAGGTAAGCACCTGTTCGTCGTTCCACAGCCCCGGACAACCGGGTGTGATGCGCCCCTGCGGCGACACGGCGGTCATTTCGGTCATGACCAGCCCCGCCCCGCCGACGGCACGGCTGCCCAGATGCATCAGGTGGAACATGCCCGGCACGCCCTCTTTCGCCTGGTACAGCAGCACCGGCGAAATCACGGTGCGGTTTTTCAGCGTCACGCCGCGTACCTGATATGGCGTGAGGATCGGCGGTACGCCCGGCGCTTTCGCCAACCACTGCTCGTATTGATTTAACCACTGCGGATCGCGCAGTCGCAGGTTCTCGTGAGAGATACGCTGGGAGCGGGTCAGCAGCGAGTAGGCAAACTGCTGCGGGGCAAAATTTTCGTAGCGGGCGACGTTCTCAAACCACTCGGTGGAGTTACGTGCCGCGTTCTGTATTTTCAGCACCTCGACGCTACGCACCGCCTGATAGTGGTCGAGGCCGCGACGCAGGTCGCCGCTGGTGTGCTGTAAGCTGTTAGCCAGTTCGATAGCATCTTCCAGCGCTAACTTTGTGCCGGAACCAATCGAGAAGTGGGCGGTGTGAGCAGCATCGCCCATCAGCACCAGCGGTACTGGCTTCTTCTGATGTTCAATCCAGTGCACCCAGTTCTCGCAAATCACTCGCGGGAAACGGATCCAGATCGCCGCGCCTCGCAGGTGGGCTGCGTTGGCCATCAGCGGCTGGCCGTCCAGCCACGGGGCGAATAGCTTCTCGCAGTAAGCAATGCCCTCTTCCTGGCTCATCTCATCCAACCCGGCGGCCTTCCACGTCTCTTCGGTGGTTTCGATAATAAAGGTCGATAACCCCGGCTCGAACTGGTAGGCATGTACCTGGAACCAGCCGTGCGGCGATTCGGCGAATAAAAAGGTAAAAGCTTCAAATACTTTGCGCGTGCCCAGCCAGACAAAACGACACTGACGGTTGTCGATATCCGGCTGAAACTGCTGCTGATAGCGGCTGCGAATACGGCTGTGAATGCCATCGGAGGCGATCACCAGATCCGCCTGATAACGCGCCACCAACGCTTCTTCATCTTCCACCAGGGTGTCGAACACCAGTTCAACACCGAGCGACTGACAGCGCTCCTGCAAAATGTTGAGCAGCTTTTTGCGGCCAATACCGATAAAGCCGTGACCGCCACTACGGTTCACCGAATCCTTAAAGTGGATTTCGATATCGTCCCAGCGGTTGAACTGCCGGGCAATCTGCTCGGCGCTCACCGGGTCGGCCTGGCGCAAATTTTCCAGCGTGGCGTCGGAGAACACCACGCCCCAGCCGAAGGTGTCGTACGGGCGGTTACGCTCCACCACCACGATGTTGTTGGCAGGGTTTTGCAGCTTCATCAGTAGGGCAAAGTAAAGCCCCGCCGGACCGCCGCCGATACACACAATGTTCATAGACTCTCTCCTGATGATTGCAACGCGGCCAGCAGCTCCGCCGGGATATCGATAGAACGATGGGTTTCAAGGGAGGTAGTCACCAGCGTCTGGGTAACCTGCATGCGCAGCTCGCCTTCAAGGCTGGTGCAGTTCAGCGCCAGCTTCAGCGAGCGCGAACCAATGTGAATCACTTCCAGATGGAGAATGACGTCGTCGCCCATACGGCTGACGGCTTTAAAATCTGCTTCCAGGTGCACCGTCGGCATGCCGAAGCGGCGCTCGCCGATAAAACCGGCAAAACCATACGGCAGCAGCGAATCAACCCACGCTTCCAGCAGGTTGTTGAACATCACGAAATATTGCGGATAGAAAACAATCCCCGCCGGATCGCACTCGGCAAAGCGAATGCGGTGCGGCTGGGTAAAGGTTGTAGCACTCATAAAAGCTCCTTAGTTCAGCGCCAGGCGCACCTGGCACTCGCGCAACTTATCGCCATGTTCATCCGCCAGCGCCGCATCGCGAAGCTCGCGCAAAGTGGCGGGCGGCAGACGACAATCGTGGCGCTCCACAATGCCGATTAACGTCTGGTAGTTACGTAACCCGCGGGCGTGGGTATCGCCGTAGCCTTTCACCAGCCGCTGGCACTGCACGATTTCCAGCGCCAGCGCCGGGTTGAACGCCGCCGCGCGGATAACGTACTGCAGCCATTCGTCAATACGCGCCGTTTCCAGCTGGTAGCGCAGGGTCAGGCGACGCCCGCGACGCCAGTGCGCCAGCGTCCACAGCAGCAGGTAGCCACGCAGCGAACTGGTGGTTACCACGCGTCCTTTGCGTGTGGCATTGCTCAACAGGCGCTGACAAAAGCCCGGCTGTTGCAGCCAGCGCCCCAGCCCGGTGGGCAGGGTTTCGCAGATCTCTTCCAGCCGTGGGTGCATGTATTCGTTGATACTCAGATGCTGGTTTTCCTGCAGCTTCACGTCGCTGCGGATACGCTCAAAGCGGCTACCGCGAATCTTCAGGTCCGCCACGCGAATGGTGTCTTCCCACGACATCCACAGCGCCAGATGACGCGCGGCCTCACGCAGCAGCAGCTCATCGTTACCGCCGGGCGCAGCGGCCAGCGAGGCCAGACGATCGAGATAGTTCGCCGCGTAGGCCACGTCCTGGTAATCCAACAGGCGGCGCACGCCTTCAATGGCAGTCGGCTGTGCGCTTTCCGGCAGTTCCTGATGGATGCGCGTCAGCAACGCCGCCACTTCCGCATTGGAAGGCTGAGGCGCCTGAGTGGTGACCACTGCCGGTTCCGCCTCTTCCAGACGGGTGTTCATCACCCCCTGGGCGAAGGCGACAAGGCTGGTTTTCACCCCTACGCCGCCGCGGGTAATGGTTTCTTCAAACTGCTGCTGGTTGAACGGCAGCACGCCGGAACCGCACAGCGCGCCAAAGAGTACGGCGCTAATCACGCTGCGGCTCTCTTCCGCCGTTTTCGCCATGTCGAAGCGGATAAATTTGCGCGCGGCCCTGCTGGCGTGGTCGATCAACGTGGTGTTATTCACACGACCGTCGCCCATCGCCGTTTTTTCACCAATGGAGTAAACGCGGTGGGTGGAGGCGATCAGCGTGGTGCGCTGCTGCGTGACTAACCCGCGCTGCACCGCGCGCCCGGCTTCCATCAGCTCGGAGGCCAGCACCACGTCTACGTCGCCCGGCATCGGCATCAACGCCAGCACCGGCGGTTTATCCAGCTCGTGCAGGCCGGGAAACAACTCGACGTAATAAATGGTGGAGCCGGTACGTTGCGCCACGCCCGGTACCGAGGTGGTCTGGGCGAAATAGCCGTTCTCTTCGCCCAGGTTGACAATCCAGTCGGCGAGCACGCCGCCCCCTTCCCCGCCCATCGCCAGAATGGCGATTTTGATGGGCTGTACTTTCGGCATCTGAGTGCTCCTTACAGGCTAACGCGGGCCAGGCGACGGGCGTTCCGGCGCTGTAACCAGTTGATTAATGGACGACGAATCGCCTCTCTCCAGCGTTCGCTGCGCCCCGGATGGGTGACGATGCGCGCTCGATAAAACGAGGGGCACAACACGGCGGCATGCGACACTTCGCCGCACAGGCCGCAGCCGACGCAGCTGTTGATCACCGTTGCGACCGGATCGGTGCGCAGTGGATCCGGGTTCGGTTTAATCGACAGCGACGGACAGCCGGAAAGACGAATGCAGGAGTGGTCGCCGGTACAGGTGTCGCTATCCACGCCGAAGCGCTCCGCCACCACGCGTTTGCCACTCTCCAGCGCTTTACGCACCTGCTGCTTTTCGCGGCGCTGGCGGTTGAGCATGCATTCGCTCTGGGCAATCAGCACCTTCGGGCCCGGCGTTTTGCTGGTTAAAGCGTCGCGCAGAGTAGCGGTCATAGTTTTCAGGTCGTAGGTGCGACGCACCGTTTTCACCCATTTCACGCCAACGCCCTTCACCGCCTGCTCAATAGCGTGACCGGTACTGCGGGTGGCGTTTTGCGCGGTGGACGACAGAATGTCTTGTCCGCCGGTGGCCGAGGTGTAGCTGTTGTCAACCACGATGGTCAGGTTGTTGCTCTGGTTAAATACGCTGTTGGCGATGCCGCTGGTCAAACCGTTGTGCCAGAAACCGCCGTCGCCCATCACCGAGATGGCGCGTTTGCCGTCTTTGCTATTGAGCGCCGCCGCTCCCGCGCCGCCCAGACCGTAGCCCATGGTGGTATTGCCGAGATTAAACGGCGGCAGAATCGAGAACAGATGGCAGCCGATGTCGGCGCTGATGTGGTGCGGGCCAAGCTCGCGCTCAATCAGCTTCATGGCGGTAAAAATCGGCCGCTCCGGGCAGCCGGTGCAGAATCCCGGCGGGCGAGCGTGAATCGCATCAGCCAGCGCAGGCGGCGCGGCGTTGACGACGTCCGGCATCACGTTGGCCAGCGGAATACGCACCTGGCGCGCGGCTGCCAGGGCATCCGGCTCCAAACGATCGTAACGTTCAAAGAAGGCGCGCAGCCCCGCCAGCACGGTGGCGGTGTTGTACTCGCCGGCCAGCGGCAGCAGGTCTTTACCGTGCAGTTTGGCGCTTAGCCCCTTCTGGCGCAGGATGTTAGCAATATTCTGTTCAACGAAGTTCGGCTGTCCCTCCTCCAGCACCAGCACCGCACGCTTGTTGCAGCAGAACTCGTCCAACTCTTCTTCTACCAGCGGGTAGGCGACGTTCATCACGTACAGCGGGATTTTGCTGTTGCCAAACACATCGGCCAGATCCAGCTGGTTAAGAGCGCGAATCAGCGTGTTGTAGTTGCCACCCTGCAGCACGATGCCAATATCATCGGCGTCAGAGGAGAAGAACTCGTTCAGGCGACGTTCGCGAATGAAGCGCACCGCAGCAGGCCAGCGCTGATGAACTTTCTCTTTTTCATGCAGGAAGCTGGCGGGTGGCAGCACGATGCGGCTGACGTCGCGCTGCGGATTTTCCAGCGCCTGTTTCACCGTAAACGCCGGAGCACGGTTTTCCGAGGTGACAAACTGGCCGTGAACGTGACAAGAACGAATGCGCATTTGCAACATCACCGGGGTGTTGCTGGCCTCAGACAGTTCAAAGCCATCCTTCACCGCCTGCACGATGCACGGCAGGTTCGGGCGCGGGTCGAGCAGCCACATCTGCGATTTCATGGCGAACGCATGGCTGCGCTCCTGCATGATTGATGAACCTTCGCCGTAGTCTTCGCCGACGATAATCAACGCTCCGCCCAGCACGCCGCCGGAGGAGAGGTTGGCCAGCGCGTCGGAAGCCACGTTGGTGCCAACCGTCGCCTTAAAGGTCACCGCGCCGCGCAGGGGGTAGTTGACCGACGCCGCCAGCGTCGCCGCCGCGGTAGCTTCGCTGGCGCTGTTTTCAAAGCGAATGCCATACTCGTCGAGGATCGGTTGGGCATCGGCCAGCACGTCCATCAAGTGGGAAATAGGCGCGCCCTGATAGCCAGCCACGTAGGAGACACCGGATTCCAGCAGCGCTTTAGTGACGGCCAGAATACCTTCGCCGCTAAACACAGAACCTGCCGGTAAAGTCAGTTTCTTTACCTCTTCAACAAACGAACGTTCAGCCATCACAACCTCACTTTCATTTCAATTTGGTCTGATTAACTTGTAAGCAACGTGCGAAGGAGGGGCAATCCATGATTTGTCATGGAATTGTCATTTGTGCGGAAGATGGATAGCGATTGCAGAAGGGGGATAAAAATGGGGGAATTGGTGCGCATCCCCTCACCCTGGCCCTCTCCCCAAAGGGGCGAGGGAACCGTTGGGTGCTGAATTGAAGTTTTGTGCTGAACATGAATATCTCAGCTCGGTGCACCCCCCCTCCCTTTTTAAGGGTGAGGGTTAACGCACCGTAACTTAAAAGATTATTGTTCTTCTGATTTCCGGCACCCTACCGCTTAGGTAGCAACATCACCGTCACCGCCGCGACCAGCGACACCAGCGCAAACGCGCCAAAGTTCCACGACAGCGATAACCCGCTGCTGGCTATCCACGCGCCGAACAGTGGCCCGCTCATCGCGCCGATACGCGCAAAGCTCAGCGCCCAACCGGTGGCCGCCGCGCGGCTGTTGCCCGGATACCAGGTCGCCAGATAGCCGGTCAGAATCAGCGATGCAGAAATACTGCCGACACCTGCCAGCGCGGTCAGCAGAATGTTGACCGGCAGCGAGTGCGGGAACATCAGCGCGCAGATGCCCGCGCCGCCCACGAGGTAAGAAAGCGCCACCGCCCGCTTCGCGCCGATACGATCGGCAATGCGCCCGAGGAACAACCCGCCCACCGCCGAGGCGAGGCTAAACACCACCAGAAACAGCAGGCTCGGCCCCAGCGCATAGCCGCTTTTGCGCATGATGCTCGGCAGCCAGGTGTTGAGACCATAGACCAGCAACATGCCGCAGAATAAGGCGACCCAGAAGCAGGCCGTGGCGCGCAGATAGTCGCCCGAGAACAGCAGGCTGCCGGTTTTACGCCAGCCCTCCTGCTGCGGACGCGGCGTTTCCGCTTCCGGCAGCGGAACGCCGAGACGCGATGACAGCTCACGCGCCTCAATCATTCGCCCACTGGTGACCAGATACTCTAGCGACTCCGGCAGCAGGCGCGACATCGGCCACAGCACCAGCAGCGGCAGTGCGCCCACGCCAATCACGCTGCGCCAGCCGAAATGGGGAATCAGCCACATCGCCACCAGTGCCGAGCACAGAATGCCCAGCGAGTAGCCAGAATACATAATCCCGTAGTTGTAGCTGCGCCGCTCCGGCGGCGAATATTCAACGGTCAGCGCCGCCGCCACCGGGATCACCCCGCCCAGCCCCAGCCCGCCGATAAAGCGCGCCACGCCGAACAGCAGCGGCGTCGGCGCCCAGGTAGTGGCAATCATCGAAAGCGAGAACAGCCCGACGCACAGCAGCAGCATCCGCCGACGCCCGATACGTTCGCTCAGAGAACCGGCAGCGAATGCGCCGAAGAACATTCCCACCAGCGCGTAGCTACTGAGCGCCCCCAGCTCCAGCGGCGTCAGCCCCCAGCCAGCGTCTTCCGCCATACTGGAAAGCACCGCCCCCATCACGCCAACATCATAGCCTTCAAATAAAATACTCAACCAGCACACCAGTAATACCCGGCGGGTCACGGCGTACGGACGCACCGCACTCTTTGTCATCGCAATGGTCATGGCAAACTCCGGTTAGTGGACACACCATCAGCGATAAGAAAAGTGGCGCAAAGGATCAATCCTCCCTCCGTCGGCCAGCAGTTATATCTGCACAAGCCGGATAATCACCGCGCAAAATGGCATTTCTCCGCCCTCAGCGATAACAAAATCTGCGCGATCCATCTCTCGTTATCGGAATTTGCTCTGACATAACTTCTGAATTCCAGTTAACGTGTATGCGTTAGCAAGTTGTTAATGGAATGTTGATTAAAGCAACGCGTTCGCGTATGACGGCCAGAAATCAACAACAGGCAGGACGTTTCACCTTTACGTCGTCTCCACGAGGAGTCTGTTATGTTGATCAACGATATCGTCTCACCGCGCCTGTCCGCTGCGCTTAGTCATCTCAATTCGTCCGCCAACTTGCTGTTTACCTCCGCCACGCTGGAGCAAGCAGGTGCCGTCGTAGGACGGATCTTCAAACCTTGCCAGGTGGATCTGGTCGATCGCGGCGCACGCGCCGACGTGCGGATGCACCACATTCCGATGGGTGAAATCTCACTTAACCGCCTGCGCTACAGCTCGCGGGTGGATATCGCGCCGTGCCTGATGAAGGATTTTTTTCTGGTGCAGATGCCGCTGCACGGTAGCGCCACAGTGGTGAGCGAAGGTCAGGAGATCCTATCCGGTCCGCAGCTGGCCACGGTGATTAACCCGGAAGACGTCACCCGCATGCGCTGGGAACCTGGCAACGATCAGTTTCTGCTGCGCATCTCTCGCTCGCTGCTGGAGAACATGCTGGTCGGTCAGCTTGGCCAGCCTCTGAACGAACCGCTGCGCTTCGAGACCGCGTTTCGCTGGCAGGATAATCCGGCGTGGTGTGCGCTCATTGGTTATCTGCTGGAGTGCGCCAGCCAGGGGCTGGACCTGGAAAAACACCGTCTGATTCGCCAGCAGATGGAGCAACTGGTCGCCACCACGCTGCTCAATAGCCACCAGCATAACTACCGCCAACCCGCTGACAGCAAGCGTTCCAGCATTCGCCCGGCCCACGTCCGCCGCGTGCAAGAGTACATTCACGCCCACGCGCACGAAACGCTGAGCGCGGAAGCGCTGGCGGGGATTGGCGGCGTTAGCCTGCGTGGACTGTATGCGGGGTTTAAAAATTTTCTTGGCGTCAGCCCGATGCAATATCTGCGAGATACCCGTATGGAGCGGGTGCGTGCCGAGCTGCTTTCCGGCGAGGTAAACAACGTAACAGGCGCTGCGCTGCGCTGGGGATTCGCCCATATGGGGCGCTTTAGCGCCGAGTACAAAGCGCGCTTTGGTGAGACGCCCAGTCAGAGCATGCGTAAGCGCTAACCGGCAATATACTCGTCATACTTCAAGTTGCATGTGCGTTGGCTTTCCTCGCTCACCCCAGTCACTTACTGGAGTAAGCTCCTGGGGATTCCCTGCGTCGCCGCCTTCCTGCAACTCGAATTATTTAGAGTATACACGTCGTGCTTCAAGTTGCAGATGCGTTGGCTGCGCTCGTTCCTGCAACTCGAATGACTGCGTGTATTTGTGTTGAAGTTATTCGCTAATCAACGCCAGTACGCGTAACGGGCTACCGGAACCCTGCTCAATTTTGAGCGGGGCCGCGATAATCACCGCACCGCACGTCGGTAATTGATCGAGGTTGGTCAGGCATTGCAGGCCATATTTATTAGCGCCGTGCATCAGGGTATGGCAGGGATAGGGCACCGGCCAGGCGTAGGATTGCCCGGCGTCGGTGTTAATGGTTTCCACGCCAAAGCCACGTACGTTGCGCGCTTCAATCAGCCATTCGACGGTTGCCTGCGCCGGGCCTGGCGTGTGGGCGCCATCTTCGCGCATGTTGAGGAACGCCGCGCCGTCATCGGCCTTTTTCGACCAGTCCGTGCGGAATAGCACCCAGGCGCCTTCCGGGATCTTCCCGTGCTGTTTTTCCCAGCTTTCCAGGTAATCAACCGACAGGATCCAGTCCGGATTTTCCGCTACTTCGCGGCTGGCATCCACCACCACCGCCGGGCCGATGAACGCCGCAGGGTTGATGGTATCAACGGTATTTTCATGATGCTCACGACCGCTCACCCAGTGCGCCGGCGCATCAAAGTGAGTGCCGGTGTGTTCGCTACAGGTAAAGTTGTTCCAGTACCAACCGGGGCCATTTTCATCGTAGTGGGAAATGGTCTCTTTTTTAAAGCCCCAGGCCTGGCCGAACTGCGGCGGCAGCTGCAGCGTCGGGAAGCGTTCGCTCAGCGTTTGCGTTAAATCGACAATCCGGATCGCGTCCTGAGCGATCCCCTCAGAAAATTCAGTCAGCAATGCTTTGTTCATACGCGGTCACCTGTTTGGGAAATTGAAATTAACAAACAAGTAACATTGTAAGCAGGCCCGGCAAACGCTCTATCCATTTCCTGAAGCTGTTATCCAGAAAGTGAAAAAACTTCCGTTAGCGTTACATTCCTGGGAACTGGCTCTTAAAATTGCCCAGTAGCGTATAGAGCTGATCTTTTTCTTTCACCGGCAGAGCGGCCATCAGTTCGTTCAGCCAGCCCTGGTGCGCCGCCGCCATCAGATCAAACTGCTGTTTGCCGGACGCGGTCAGTTTGATCCGACACGAGCGACGATCGTTGGGATCGTACACCCGCACCGCCATGCCCTCTTTTTCCAGACTATCGGCAAGCCCTGTAATGTTGCCGCCCGTCACCAGCATCAGTCGCGACAGTTCGCCCATCTTGATACCGTCCGGGAAGCGATCCAGCTGCGCCAGCATATCAAAGCGCGGCAGCGTGCTGCCAAACTGCTCACGCATCCGCTGACGAAGTTCGGTTTCAATGATGTTGACGCACGATAACAGCCGCAGCCACAGTTTGACATCGCGAGAGCCGGCTTCAGGTGAAATAGCAGATACATTTGATTTCATTAATTATTTACCTCTTTTTCTCATCACATCCCAGCCTAATCATCACATTTTATTATGTGATTGCTCTCACAGGTGGGTGATTATTAAGCAATCGATATTGTTTAAGCATAAAATATTCATGTATAAAATATATACCCATTGCTTAGTTGTGTTAAGTCATCACCTACTTCCGAAAGGAGCCACCTCATGGCAAACACTAAAGTAAACCGGATCCTGAATAACAATAAGTTTAAATTGGGTTTCTTTGCAGCGAACTGCTCCGGCGGTATGGCTGTCACCAAAATTGAAGATCGCTGGAACAACTCCTGGGAAAACAACCTGAAAATGGCACAGCTCGCCGATGAAGCCGGGATCGAGTTTCTGCTGCCGATCGCCCGCTGGATCGGCTACGGCGGCGAAACCAACTTCCACGGCAACGTGCTGGAGACCGTCACCTGGGCCTCCGCGCTGCTGGCGGCGACTCGCCATATCAGCGTCTTTTCTACCGTTCATACCTCTTTTAACCATCCAGTGGTAGTGGCAAAACAGCTGGCAACGATGGATCACATCAGCCAGGGCCGCGCGGGGCTGAACGTGGTTTGCGGCTGGAACCGCCCGGAATATGAAGCACTTGGCGGCGACCTCGCCTATGATCACGAAAGCCGCTACGCCTACGGCCAGGAGTGGTTTGAGGTGATCCGCAAACTGTGGCGCGAAGAGAAAGCCTTCAACTGGGACGGCAATTTCTTCAAGCTGAAAGACACCTATGGTCTGCCGTTACCGCTGCAACAAGACATCCCGATTTTTAACGCCGCCGGTTCCGGCGAAGGGCGCGATTTCGCCATTCGCAACGCCGATTTCCTGTTCACCTCCGCAATCACCCTGGAGCGCTCCGCAAAAGAGATTGTCGAGTTGAAGCAGAAGGCCCTAGATGCCGCACGCCAGAAAGCGCTCAATATTCTGACCTTCTCCTACGTCGTCTGCCGCCCAACTCGCGCGGAAGCCGAGGAGTATCACCACTACTATTCCCAGCAGAACGCCGACTGGGCAGCGGTGGATAACATTATTCGTCTGATGTTCGAGAACGCCGAATCGTTCCCGAAAGATCAGCTCAAACTGATTCGCGACCGCTTCTCTGCCGGCCACGGCGGCTTCCCGCTGGTCGGGACGCCGGACGATGTCGCCGACGGCCTGGAGCAGCTGTATCGTACCGGTTTCTCCGGCACCACGCTGTCGTTCACCGACTATGTCAGCGAGTTCCCCTATTTCCGCGACGAAGTGCTGCCGCGCCTGGAAGCCCGTGGCCTGCGTGAGCCGTTCCGTCCGTATGATTCCGCCTCAGGAGAAGCCGCATGAGTTCTCTGTCTGCTGATGAGTTCAAACTGGGCATGCGTCAACTGACGCTGCCGGTGGCGGTGATTACCGTCCATTCCGACGAGCAGCGTAACGGTTTAACCGCCTCGTCGTTCTGCTCGGTGAGCGTCGATCCACCGCGCGTGTTGGTCTGCGTTGGCAAAAGCGCCAGCGCCCATCGCCAGCTGAACGTTGGCGAGGGGATTGGCATCAACGTGCTGGCCAGTGAACAGCTCGACCACGCCATGCGTTTCGCCAGTAAAGCGTTTCACGGCGAGCAGCGCTTCAGCCAGGGAAACTGGTATCCGCTGAAGTCAGGCGCACCAATGCTGGAAGGCACCGCGGTGAGCTTCGACTGCGTGGTGGATCAGATCATTGATGACACCACCCACAGCATCGTGACCGCCACGGTCGTCGCCGTTGAGCGGAACGACCGCGATTGTCTGCTCTATCGCAACGGTGAGCCAGTGCAGACCCGTCGTATCGCCTAGTTCCGTTCCTGATAAGCCTGGTCGATGTATTCCAGAAACGATTATTTTATACCCTAATGGATTTCGAGTTGCAGGAAGGCGGGTCAATTCCGATGTGTCGACTTGGTTCCTCCCTGCAACTGGAAAGACGGTAGGTCGTTAAAAGGTAGAAAATCATGTCCGTATCATTTACCAGGCTCTCTCGCAGAGTCGGGGGGCTTCTTGCGCTCATTTTACTGGCCCATGCTCCGGCAGAAGCCGCTACACCGTCGGTGGCAGAGCCTGCTGGCATCAACCTCGGCCTGACCAGCTTTTTTGACGGCTTCCCGGCCGCCGCGCCGGGACAGCTGTCCTATCTGGGCTATTATCGCTATACCCATGCGAATGCGATTAAAGACAGCGCCGGGAATAAAATAGATGCCTTTGGCAAAAGCAATGTGGATACCTGGCTAACCAGCCACCAATTTCTCTATACCTTTGCACACTCCCCGTTTGAGAATGCCTCGCTGGGTTTAGACCTGATTATTCCGATCGTCGGCTTTCATACCGATTTCGGCGATGCTCCGGCAAAATTGCAGGCCAATGACGCTGGGTTTGGCGATATTTTTATCGGCACCTATCTGCAAATTAACCCGGTGATGGATGCACAGGGCACGCCGCTGTTTGCCCAGCGTTTTGAAATCGGCTTCAACGTGCCCACCGGAAAATATGACGCGAAGCAGGACATTAATCCGGGGGCGAACCAGTGGTCGTTTACGCCAACCTGGGCCGCCACCTGGCTCTTTGCCCCGCGCGCCTCGTTAAACTGGCGTTTACAGTACCTGGTGAACTTCAATAATACCAACCCGGCCAGCAGCGCCCCGCTGGACTGGAAAGGCGAAAGCGTGCAACGCACCCGCGCCGGTCAGCTGGCCTGGCTCAACTTTGCTGCCGAATATGAAGTGGCGCCCAAGTGGCATCTGGGTATTAACGGCTATTATCTGAAGCAAATTTCCGACGATAAAGTAAATGGCGATGACCTACCAAACTCACGCGAGCAGGTATTAGGCATTGGCCCCGGGCTGATGTGGAATCATTCGGCCAATAACACCCTGACGCTAAACTTCTACACCGAAACGGCGGTGGAAAACCGGCTCAGAAACAGCGCGATCGTGAACCTGTTTTATATTCATGGATTTTAAAAAAACCAGTGCCTGATGGCGTTTTGATCATCAGGCCCGGTCACTTCACCACT
Organism: Klebsiella sp. RHBSTW-00215; assembly: GCF_014103785.1. Classification (NCBI taxonomy): domain Bacteria; kingdom Pseudomonadati; phylum Pseudomonadota; class Gammaproteobacteria; order Enterobacterales; family Enterobacteriaceae; genus Klebsiella; species Klebsiella sp. RHBSTW-00215. The sequence continues at coordinate 2,134,623 of NZ_JABXQS010000001.1, read as the reverse complement.
TGTCGGTCGCGCCAGCATGATTGGCTGGCACGTTATTCACTCGCGTGACCGGTGAACTCTGCCGATTCTCCCACAGCACCGTCAGACCGCGCTGAAGCGCAATAAAGACAAACAGCAGGATCCCGATGGCGATTTTGGTCCACCACGAACTCAGGGTGCCGTCGAAGTTGATGTAGGTCTGAATCAGCCCCTGAATCGCCACGCCAAACAGCGTGCCCAGCACCGTTCCTACCCCACCGCTTAACAGCGTGCCGCCGATAACCACCGAAGCAATGGCGTCCAGCTCAACGCCAACGCCCGCCAGCGCATAGCCCGCTTGGGTATAAATGGAGAAAACAATTCCGGCCAGCGTCGCCAGCCCGGTGGAGAGCATGTAGATGCGAATGGTGGTACTGCGCGTAGAGATACCCATCAGATTCGCCGAGGTGGCGCTGCCGCCAATGGCGTAAACCTGATTGCCAAAGCGAGTGCGGTGGGCCATAAAAATCCCGGCGACCACTACCAGCAGCATCAGTAGACCCATCGCGCTTAAGCGACCGCCGCCGGGGATCATCCATGCCAGGCTGGAAAGGGTGTCATAGACCGGGTGATCGATGGGAATCGACTCTTCAGAAACCAGGTAGCTGACGCCCCGCAGGAAAAACATTCCGGCGAGAGTGATGATAAACGCCGGGATCTTCAGCGCATCGATCAGCAAGCCCATAAACGCGCCAAAGGCGCAGCCCATCACCAGCACCAGCGGAAACGCCACCAGCGGCGAGATCCCCCAAAAGCCGATCGCTTTGGCAAGAAAGACCCCGGTAAACGCGATCACCGAGCCCACCGACAGATCGATCCCGCCGGAGAGGATCACAAAGGTCATGCCGACGGCAATGATCCCAAGGAAAGCGTTATCGGTCAGGATATTGCAGATCACCCGCGTCGAGGCAAAGCCGGGAAATTGGGTTAGGCAGTAGAGATAGCCCAGCACAAACACCGCCAGAGTGATCATTAACGGTAAATTACGTTTTATCATGGCCACGTATCCCCTTCAGTAAGCTGATAAAGCGCGGCGACTGAACGATCAGTACGCACAGCACCACCACGGCTTTGACCACCTGGTTAAGCTCCGGCGGAAATCCTGACAGCAGGATCCCGGTATTCATCCCCTGGATAATCAGTGCCCCGACCACCGAGAGCAGCAGGTTAAAGCGCCCGCCCATCAGCGAGCCGCCGCCGATCACCACCGCCAGAATAGCGTCCAGCTCCAGCCATAATCCGGCGTTATTGGCATCGGCACCGCGAATATCCGCCGCCACGATAATCCCGGCGATAGCCGCACAAACGCCGCTTAATACGTAGGCCAGCATCACCACGATGCGGGTATTCACCCCGGCGTTTTTCGCCGCACGGATGTTAATGCCCACCGCTTCAATAAACATCCCCAGCGCGGTCTTGCGGGTAAACAACCAGAATAGCGCCAGCGTAACAATGGCAATGATCACCGGCGTCGGGAACAGCAGCAGAGATCCGCTGCCGAGCCAGGCAAGATGTGGAGAATCAAATGTCACGATCTGCCCGGAAGTGATCAGTTGGGCAACTCCGCGTCCGGCCACCATCAGGATCAAAGTGGCGACGAACGGCTGGATCTTCAGTATCGCGACCAGAATCCCATTCCACAGACCGGCTAGCGCACCGGCCGCCAGTGATGCCAGCAGCACAACGGTCAGGCTATGGCCCGCCACGGTCATCGACGCCGCCGTGGCTCCGGCGATCGCCATCACCGCGCCCACAGACAGGTCAATCCCACCGGTGGCGATAACCAGCGTCATACCAATTGCCAGCAGAGCTACCGGCGCTGCACGATTCAAAATATCAATCGGGCTGCCGAACAGCCGTCCTTCCTGCAACACTATCTGGTAGAAATGCGGGGCCACCAGGCTATCAACGACCAGCACCAACAGCAGCGCAATAATTTGCGGCATCCCTTTTGGCCAGCTAAAGCGTCGTTTTGGCTGGCCGGTTTTCGGAACAGATCGAGGCATCATCGGTTACTCCTTATGCCGCAATAGCGTTCATGATCGCCGGGACGGAGAGCTCGCTCAGAGCCAGTTCCGCCACCTGTTGGCGATCGCGCATGATAATCACCCGGTCGGCATAACCCACCAATTCTTCCAGCTCCGAAGAGATAACCAGCAGCGCCAGACCATCGGCGCAGAGGGTTTCAATCAGGCGGATGATCTCCGCATGGGCACCCACGTCGATACCGCGAGTCGGCTCATCGAGGATCAGAAACTGTGGTTTAGTCAGCAGCCAGCGCGAGAGCAGCACCTTCTGCTGATTGCCGCCGGAGAGGAACTCGATCGGCTGCTCGGCGCTGGGGGTACGAATACCCAACTGGCGAATAAAACGCTCGGCAATCTCATTTTGTTCGCGTCGGCCAATCGGGCGCAGCCAGCCGCGCTGTGCCTGGAGCGCGAGAATGATATTTTCCCGCACCGAGGCGGCGGCGATGATGCCGTCGGTTTTACGATCTTCCGGGCAAAAGCCGATTCCAAGGCAGGAGGCCTGATGCGGCGAGCGCAGGGTTTGCGGTTTGCCTTTGATCCACGCTTTGCCGCTGTCGGCGGGTTTGATGCCGAAAATGACCTCAGCGGTTTCCGTGCGCCCTGAGCCTAGCAGACCCGCCAGGCCGACGATTTCCCCGGGGCGAACCTGCAGATTAAACGGGGCGATGGTGCCTTTTTTGCCAAAATCCTCGAAGGCGGCAACCGGTTTGTCGCTTAGCAGAGTGCGGCCCGCACGCTGCAGGGCGTTATGCTCCAGCTCGCGGCCCAGCATCATTTTCACCAGTTCAATTTGCGGCAGCTCACGGGTTTCCCGACAGCCGACGAAGCCACCATTACGCAAAACGGTGATCCGGTCGCTAACGGCATAAACCTGGTCGAGGAAGTGGGTAACGAAAATCAGGCTGACGCCGCTATCGCGCAGCTGGCGCATCAAGGTGAAGAGCATCTCCACCTCCTGGGTATCCAGGCTGGCGGTGGGTTCATCAAGAATTAAGACTTTTGCTGACAGGTCGATCGCCCGACAGATAGCAACAATCTGCTGCATCGCGACCGAAAAGCGGTTGAGCGGTTCGCGTACGTCGAGGGAAAAACCGTAGGATTCCATTAGCGCCGTGGCGCGCTTTTCCATCTCTTTGCGCCGCAGCAGGCCAAAACGTCGTGGTTCACGACCAATAAACAGATTATCCGCCACCGACATATTCGGCAGCAGGTTCACTTCCTGGTAAACGGTGCCGATCCCCAACTGCTGGGCATGGGCGGTATTCTTCGGCGAGATTTCCTGACCTTCCAGCCAGATGCTGCCGCTGTTGGCATGGTAAACACCGGTCAGCGCTTTGATAAGCGTTGATTTTCCAGCACCGTTTTCGCCGAGCAGCGCCATAATTTCACCACGCCGCAGGCTGAAGTTAACGTTATCCAGCGCTTTCACGCCGGGGAAATACTGGCAGAGCCCCTCAGTGCGGAGGATTTCCAGGTTGGTTTCAGTGGTCATGCTGCGCTCCCCCTCACCCTGGCCCTCTCCCCGAGGGTGAGAGGGAACATATTGTGCCCAACTAGCAACCCGCACCGCCCGGCTCCCTCTCCCTTTCAGGGAGAGGGTTGGGGTGAGGGTATCAGCCGCTTAGTAGCCCATATTTTTCTTCTTCTCTAACTCTTCTTTCGCCGTATCCGGTAAGTAGAGCGTCGATTTGGTGATGGTCACTTTCTCCGGCAGAGTGCCGTCTTTTTTGTATTTCTCCAGCGCGTCAAACGCCGGGCCGGCCATATTCGGCGTCAGCTCTACGCTGGCGTTCGCTTCACCGGCCATCATCGCTTTATAGATATCCGGCACGCCGTCGATAGAACCGGTCAGAATATCTTTACCCGGCTTCAGCCCGGCCTCTTTAATCGCCTGAATCGCGCCGATCACCATGTCGTCGTTATGGGCGTAAACCATGCAAATGTTCTTGCCGTTATTTTCCGCTTTGATAAAGCTCTCCATCACTTCTTTGCCTTTACTGCGGGTAAAGTCGCCGGACTGGGAGCGGATAATTTTGATATTGGAGGCTTTAGAAATCGCTTCAGCAAAGCCTTTCTTACGGTCAATCGCCACGCTGGCCCCGACGGTGCCCTGTAGCTCAACGACGTTACACGGTTTACCGTCAACGGTTTTCACCAGCCACTCGCCAATCAGCTGGCCTTCCAGCACGTTGTTGGCGGTGACGGTGGTCATGTAGAGATCTTTGTCTTTAACATCAATAGAACGGTCGAGCAGGAATACCGGGATTTTTGCTTCTTTCGCTTCTTTTAGTACCGGTTCCCAGCCGGTCGCGACCACCGGGGCAATAAAGATGGCGTCGACGCCCTGAGCAATAAAGGAGCGTACGGCTTTAATCTGGTTTTCCTGTTTTTGTTGGGCGTCAGCAATCTTCAGAGTGATGCCGCGCTTGGCGGCTTCCTCTTTCGCAACGTTGGTTTCAGCCGCACGCCAGCCGGATTCAGAGCCGACCTGAGAAAAACCTACGGTCAGAGGGGCAGCCATAGCCATAGACGACATAGCTGCGGAAACTGCTGTGACAAGAAGTAAGCGCTTCCACATAAGAGGATCCTCGTAGGGTTATTGTTGGTTAAAGCCTCACCTGCGGACAAACTATAGACAATCGGAGATGTAACTGAATGCGTTACATCACACTTCAAAAAAGTTAATCAGGTGTTAACTGACGTGATTCACGGCAGTAGAGAGCCGGTGAGGCTTCGCGACCTACGCCATCCCCACCATTTATGCCGGAATTTTTCACACTTTGAGATATCAAGCATATGCGATGAAAACGGTTACATAAATTTATTCAGGATGCAGCTATGTTTATGGATTTTCAGGTTGTCTTGCGGCAAAAAATTCAGACTTCGCCCACCTGTTCTGGGGAAAAAGAAGCAAAGACATTCGATGTGAGTTGGCTATAATACCGGGCACTTGTTTGCCATACATTTTAAAGGAAACAGACATGAGCTTACTCAACGTACCTGCGGGCAAAGATCTGCCGGAAGACATCTACGTCGTGATCGAGATCCCGGCGAACGCAGACCCAATCAAATACGAAGTCGACAAAGAGAGCGGTGCACTGTTCGTTGACCGTTTCATGTCCACGGCGATGTTCTATCCGTGCAACTACGGTTACATCAACCACACCCTGTCTCTGGACGGTGACCCGGTAGACGTTCTGGTCCCGACGCCGTATCCGCTGGAGCCAGGTTCTGTGATCCGCTGCCGTCCGGTTGGCGTTCTGAAAATGACCGACGAATCCGGCGAAGATGCGAAACTGGTTGCGGTACCGCACACCAAGCTGAGCAAAGAATACGATCACATCAAAGATGTGAACGACCTGCCAGACCTGCTGAAAGCGCAGATCACCCACTTCTTCGAGCACTACAAAGATCTCGAAGCGGGCAAATGGGTAAAAGTTGACGGTTGGGACAACGCTGAAGCAGCTAAAGCTGAAATCGTTGCTTCCTTCGAGCGCGCTAAGAAGTAATCTCTTTCAGGCAGGGCGCCTGCCCTGCCTGTTTGCAGCAACGGATCGCTGCAGCCTTGCACAAGAGGGAACCTTGTGAAAAACACCCGCTATTTCACCCTGAATTTTACCGGATTTACCCCTGCCGCTTCTGAGAAGCAAAGCTATCTGCGCCTTGTCGCTGGTGACCACGTTTTTTATACCGATACGCGTTACTTCCAGGATCCCACGCTTTTTGAGCAGCTTAAGCTCAACCAGCCGCTGCATATTGGCGCTCGCCGCCTGCCGGACGGCAGCTTCTGGATCCACTGGCTGAGCGACGGCAACGTTCTGCTCGAACCGGCCAGGCCGTCGCTGAAAGGTAAACTACTGGCGTTTTTTATCGGCACTCTGGCGTTTATCTCTATCGCCTGCCCAACCTACATTTATTTAACCGCAGTCTGGGCTGTCATCACTTTCGGTGTCATCGCGGCGCTGGCGCTGGGAGTTGCGCTGGTGGGGCTATGCGGCCTGGTGCACCGCTTTGCCCAAACGGCACATCCCGAAATGCGCGAGCTACTGCTGAAAATGGAACGGGTCCGGCGCGGAGATTTCTCCTTCTGTCAGCCTGTAGCGACAGCCACCAAGCGCAGCTTCCCCCCCTTTCCCGACGATACTCCCGTTCCAGAGCGCTTCAGCGTTGAAGAAGGGATAATCAAAAGCCTCTATTTTAAGAAGTGGTCCACCGGCGCAGGAAAAACGCATCGCGACTATCACGGCGTCCTGTTCCAGTGCAACGCCGCGCCGCTCTCTTTCTCCTGGCAAACCACCGGCACCCGATGGGACCTCCACCCTCTTTTTTACCGCCGTCATCCGCCTTTTCTGGCTGGCGGCGATCGAATAATCGCCGTATATCGGCGCGACAATCGCGATATTCAAGCGCTCTATAACGGCAGCGATGGCGGCGCTTACCTGAAAGCTCATCCGTTCTATCCCGGCGAACAACAAATGTCGCTGGTCTATAAGGTGTTTTATAGCATCGCGCTAGTCATGTTCCTGTTTATGTTCGGCCTGGAGATGAATGATATGCGAGTATCCGGCTGGGACGGCTGGAAATTCGCCACAGAGATGCTCGACCTGTTTTCCTTAACGTTGTTGTGTATCGGCGGGATAATCGCGCTCCTCGAACTGTGCAGTCTGGCGACCCGTATGCTCTCAGGCCGCGTGGGCGACTGGCTAACGTTACAGCGTGCATTTAAGCGCTACCTCGGTCGCGCCGAAGCTAACAGCACGCTTCAGGAGTTGATGTGATGTTCAGCACGATAAAGCGCCGGTTACTGTTTCTCGCGATAGTCACGCTGGCGGCTTTCCTGTGGTCCGCGACGTTTTCGTTTAACCTCTTCCTGCCCAACATCTCGTGGCAGCAGCACCAACTGAGCGGCGAGGAAAAAGAGGTTGAAGACCCGATTATCAGCAGCTTTTCCAACGGTGCGCTGTTTATCAGCCACGAACAGCTGTTTACCGTCAAACGCTATGAGCTGGATAAACAACAGCGGCGCGTTATTCATCATTATAATCCGCCGCTTGAGCGAATAACGCCTCTTATGCCCCAGTTGCTTAATGTCCGTCTCGTGGCAAAAGAGCAGCTGGAACGCGATATTAAAGGCCGGTATAACCGGTTTACTTCTGCCGACCGCGGGGATGACAGGTTTAACATTCCTCTGACCAGCATCATGCATCTCGATCGCCAGGGCCAGCTCCAGGCTTCCGCGCTATGGCTGGGGGATATCGACGCCCCTGTTTGCACGCTTCAGGGTGAGTGCTATCTGATTGCCGATGGGCCTTTTCACGCTAACAAGAGCGTCTGGTATAGCCCGGACGGCGGCATCAGCTGGCAGCAACTGACACAGTGGCGCTTTCCTGAGCCAGATATACCGTCACACTTTTATTCCCAGAAACTGGTCAGCGCCGAGGCAGGCAAGCTATGGCTGGCGGATCAGTACACGCTTTCCGTTTCAGAAGACCAGGGACAAAGTTGGCAAATCGCAGCCGATATTCGCCCGCTACTAAAGCGCAACACTATCCAGTGGGACAATAGCGCAGAACAGTCTGCCAGGCTGAGCCAGCTACGCTGGTATATCGATAACCGCCAGCGACTACTGGCCGACGTGACCGTTTCGCTTCCTGAAGGCCGGGGAGAACGCCGTTTTCTCTATCAAATTATCTCCGCACAGCAGGAGCAAATTCTCGCCACCAATATCCGCGATATCGTCCGTTCGCCGCAGGGAGAGATTTTCCTCGTTAGCAGAATAAGCGCTTCACGCTATGGCCTGTATCGGCTAGAGGAAAACGGTACGTCGCAGTTGGTGCTTGAGCATATCGATCGGTTAGGGAAAATTTATGCCGGGAACAATCTTCTGGCGGTAGAAAAAGATATCGGCGACAGAACACATTTGTATCTTTCCCGCGATGACGGCAAGAACTGGCAACGCTATAAGCTACCGGGGAAAAACGTGGTATTTGATGGCGCTGGCGATCGGTTTATCCGTTTCCCTGAGTATTACCGTACGTTGAACTATCAGATCGGTACATTTGAATAATCTGCCTGTCCCTATTTACGGAGAGTTGAGCAAAAGGAGACTTCATGGCTCAGAGAACAATAGCTATAACACTGCCGGTATTTATTGCCCTGATGCTATTACCGGGACATGCCAGCGCCGGGGCGTCCTTAACACAGGATGAATTAAAGAAAATAAGCCGGGAAGATGATGATTTCGACGATCGCACAGAAAAGACCATTATCGCCGGACCCGCAACAATTTCATTAAATGGGATTGCTGTACTAAATTTACCAGAAAATTATATTTATGCTGAAGAGATAAAAACCTACGGCAATCCGCTGAAAAATACCTCAGAATTCAGATGCCCCAGATATATATCACCGCGTAATAGCAGCAAGAACAGGTTATGTATAAAAATTGCCAACGTCGGTTATTTAAGACTATCGGATGATCTTTCTCTTTTGAAAGAAAGGGCTGAACAGCTACAGCTGCGAATTCCACCGAAGCATACCTGGTCCTTTCCTGAAACAATCGATTTTAACTGGCTACAGTTGCCTGATTACAATAAACAAAATCATACCTTGTCCTGGGCGTATCGCTATGTGTACGACAACAAAACTAAAACGTATGAACGCCCGGAAAGCTTCACCGATCAAGAGATAAGCGCGGTCATGTTTGGCCAGCGGCACATCATCTGGCTAACCAATGGCGATTATTATGGCGCAGAAAAATTCCAGCCGCAGCTAGCCGATTGGGTGAGCAGAATAACCTTTAATAGCGCTTACCAGTATCAGGAAAATCAGGTTCCTGCCTGCGGCGATCTACCACCAGGCGACAGCGCGCTGGAAGGTCTCGCATACGACTACTCTGCCGATCCTAAACGTTGTTTCCCTTATCCGATGGAGTATTTAATTAATGGTTTGCCTGAGTATACCGATGGCAATAAGAACATTTATGATTTTATTTCCCGGACACGAATGGCAAGAAAAGCCGTATGGATTAAACGGAGCTACTAATATATGGATATTAAAAAATTACGCTTTTGTGGTCTGACATTCGCCCTGTTTCTCACCGGCTGTGATAACAGAGAGCAGCAAACCACCTATCCGGTTACACAGCTGAACGACCAGCAGTGGCTCCCGGAAATTCAGAAACGTTTTGATATCGCTAACCGCTACGCCAATCAGGCGGTATGTATGATTACCCGAGAAAGGCTGCAAGCGGAGTTCACCTCCTGGTATCGACCGACTGCTGGAGTCCCGTGGTTTATTCAACAGGGCCTGGTTGAGGAGAAAATTGAGATTGAGGCAGGTAAATATACCAACTACTACTACCGGCTCACGGATAAAGGTGCCTCCAGTAGCCCAAGTTGGCCCTATAGCGAGAGAACCGGCCTGTGCTTCGGTAATGTGCAAGTGGAAAAAATTAGCCAGATAAGTCCATCAAATGACCAGAGAGCCGTCACAGTCGATTTCATTTACCATATCGCTGCCGTTCCTGACTGGGCGCAAGAATTAATGCCACAGTTTTTTCCGCAGATGAAAGAAGGCAAAATCACTGGCAGCGCCCGATTCGATATGGCGGATAAAACGCATCTACGCAGTCTGTCCGGTATCGGCAATTATTACGTTGGTGAAGACAAGTTATTCAATGTGAATTGATAAGGATCTTACCTGTGCTATGGAAGAAAACGCTCTGCGGGTTATTTATCTTCACGTTATTCGGCTGCGACGATCGGGATTATCTGGCGGATATCAACACGCAGTTGATAACCTGGACCGACAAAGCGCACTGCTTCGGGATTCGTAAGCCGGGGATTTCCTTTCCCTGGGATATCAGGCAGCCGGAAAGTCAAAGTGCCGATAGCATAAAAACCCAGCAGACGCTGGAGATTCTTGTCACTTTGGGGCTGCTCGCCACGCAAACCCTCGCCTATGAAAATAATAAAACGTTGACGATTAACCGCTATATCCTCACGGCTGAAGGGCGTAAATACTGGCGGAAACAAACGTCCTCATTCTGCTTCGGTTCGATAAAAGCCCTAAAAACCACCGGGACCGAAGATGTGAAGGCCTGGTTTGCCGGGGGACCAGGAAGTAAAGGCAAAAAGATCGACTATGACTACCAAATTGAAAATGTCCCCGCCTGGGCTCAGAAGGATATTTTTGAACAGATGTATGACATTCAACCGCTTTACTACAGTGGTCATACGCATTCAGCCACTGCCATTTATGATAAAGAAAGCGCCAGATACCTTACCCTGCGGCATACCGGTTTAGCTGAGATCGGCTATCCACACATGTTCTGGCCGAAAAATCAGGAATAGCTAATTTGCCGCATTTCCCGGGTGGCGGCTTACGCCTTACCCGGGCTACAGGTTTCCAGCCGTCTGCGGGCCGGTAGCCCGGACAAGGCGCGCTGAGCGCCGCCTCCGGGGAACTAAGCGCTACGCTAAGCCGGGCGGCAAAAACCAGCCGGGGCTAACCCGCAAAAAACAACGCCACCCGAAGGTGGCGTTATCGTTATTAATACTGGTCTTTATCCAACCAGTTGCCGCTTTCTATCAGCGTGAAGCCCTCGACAGGGCGCTGATAGACGTACATCCAGGCGCTACCATAGGGCGTCTGGATCAGGTGACGAGCATACTCGCCGCCTTTGGTACGCAGCGCATCTAATTCGGCCAGCGTCGATGCGTCAATACGATAAACCTCACCATGTACCGTGCCATCTCCGGGCACCGCGCCTGGATAGTGGCCCAGGCTATACAATTGATAATCGTTGACACTATGATCGCCCAGCCACTGAGCGTTGGTCATCCAGTGGCTGTTGCCTTGCTTGCGTCGTAAACTGCCGTAAACAAATATTCGCATTGCTAAAACTCAAACTGATAGAGCACATCGAGAGCCTGATCTACGCCAGACACGGCTTCCATATATAGCTTAGGCATCAGACGATAGCGTAACGTCAGCGTCGCCAGGGAGTCAAAAATCCCGACCCCATATTTTACCTGCAGACCCGGCAATACATAGCCGCTAACTACCACCTGGGAGGAGTCGCCCACTCCCTCGGTATCCAGCGCCAAATTGCTTACGCCAAACGTCTCACCGATTTTACCCACAACCTGACCACTTTGTGCAACCCCCATACCAATAAGCATTGAGGTCATGGCCGCACTATCGCTCTGTCCGCTGCTTAAACCCTGCCCTCGCAGCAGGTAAGAAAGCGCTTCTTGCTGCGACATCACCGGGTCGGAGAAGATCTCCGCCTTCGGCTGATCGGCTGAGCCCGTTACGCGAACCCCGGCGATCACGTCGTCTTCTGTGGCATCTGGGTTGCGAATAGCTTCGATATTCAACAATGGCTGATCCGGTGGGCCGGAGAACAGCAGCTCGCCTTTACGCACAATAAGATCCTGACCATAGGCATGGAAGCGACCTTCCGGGATGTTAATCTGCCCGTTCAGCCCCAGCCCCTGTTTATCCTGAGCCACTTTCAAATCGCCAGTCAAACGCGCTTTCAGGCCAAAGGCGTCGAGACGAACGTTGTTGCCAACGTGAATCGTCAGGTTACTGTTGATAGGGATACCGGCGCTCTGCTGCTTGATAGGCTGCAGATTTTTATCCAGCATCACTTCATCAGAAGAGACGCCAACGGCACTTTCCGGCACTTCGTTAACAACGATACGCGCCCATGGAACATCGACGTTGCCGTCAAGGCTAAACAGGCTTGGCGTGGCGGTAAAGACCACGTCCGGCGACACATCAAGGCGTACCATCGGCGGCACGGTTATCCGCACCCGGCTGCCCTTCGCCGCAATTTGCGCACGCCAGTTATCAATCTGCGTCCAGTCGGCGTTACCGCTCAGGGCAATCTGCCCCTGGCCAGTATTCACTGTCCCCTGTAACGTCGAGCGCGTACCGGTAAAGTTCATCGCCAGCTGGCTCGGGCGCATATCAAACGGCATAAAGTTGCCTTCAACATCGACGCCGTTGAGCTGCATCTGGCCGAACAGCTGCGGACTCTGAAGGTTGCCGCCAAGAGTGAGACGCGCGTTGAGCTTCCCTTCAGCCTTCTCACCGCGCGAGAAGATGGGGTTAATCATCGCCAGCGAGAAGTTGTTGATATTGACGTTACCGCCGAGATTACGTCTGCCCTGTGGATCGGTGATCTGCACCTGTCCATCCAGTTGACCGTTATTGGTCAGGCGAATCAGCCAGCCCAGTTGAGCACGGTTATTGTGCAGATCGGCCGTGAGGTTCAGGGTATCGAACGCCACCGGCAACGGCGCATCGTTAATCGTCTGAGTCACCTTCACGTTACGCCCGTTCAGCGTCACTTTGCCCTGCGGCAGCCCCTCTTTGGTGGTGTCCCAGCTCACGTCAGCGTTACCGCTAAACACGCCGCTGGCTTGCGTCGCTTCCGGCATAAACGGCTTCAGCATCGCAAGGTCGAAACGATTGAGATTCACCACTGCGTGTCCGCTGGCCCCGGCGTCGATAGTCTGCGGTACGCACAGTTCAGCGTTCGGGTTGGTCCAGCAGTGTGGTCCGATACTGATTTTCTGCTCGAGGTTACGGTAATCCAGCGCAATATCACGCGTCAGCGCAATCGGCCCGACCGGCGTCTGGAAGCGGGTATTGCTTAGCGTCCCTTTCCAGCGTTCCTCTTTACGGTCAAAACTCCCCGCCAGCGACAGCTGTCCTGATACCGGGTCACCCTGCACTCTCAGCTGCAGGTCATGTTGCTTCTCGTTACCCTTGGCATTGAGCTGCACCAGGCTGATATTGACGCCCGGCTGGCTAATGCGGTCTACGCGCACGTCAAGGGTGCCGCCAATTTGGTCGGTTGATTTAACGTCGCCCTTCACGTTCACCTGAGCAACAGACAGCTCCTGCCAGCGCAGCGCACGGGCGGTGATATCCGCCAGCAGCTGCGGCGCGTCGACGGTGCCGCGCACTTTCACCAGCCCCTTCGCCGTGCCGCCGAGGCCCGGTAGCGCGTTGTCGAGATGCGGGGCATCAATGGTGGCGTCGAGGTTAAGGTCTTTGACCCCCAGCTCGCCTTTCACGTCGGCGCTATTAGGGCCTAGCGCCAGATGCAGACCGGGGATTTTCCACTGCATATAGCTGTTGCCCTGCAGCGAGCCACTCACGTCAACTTTATTCTGTTTCACGTTACCGGTGATTTTCAGCTCCGGTACCGACATCTGCCAGCTACCACCGTACAGGCTGCCCTGAGTCTTAATCAGACCGTTGAGCTTCGACGGCCAGTCTGGCACCTCTTTGGCGGTATTGATGCCGTCAAGGGTCAGCTCGCCGCGCCAGCTGATTGCCTGCTGCCAGTCGAGCAGCGCTTTCAGCTCGGTTTTCCCTTCCAGCGCGGCGACGGTCAGCTTATCGAGATTGACCTGCTGCTCATTGCCCTTCGCGTTCAGGTTAATCTTCGCCGGAGGCAGGGATTTCCCTTTCACCGCAGTGCTGAAGGCCAGGGTGTAGTCGGTCATCTTGCCGTTAAATTTCAGCAGCACATCGTCAGCCTGGAACTCTTTCTCGCCGGTAAACGGCCAGTAGAGCTGCTTGCTTTTCACTTCCATATCCAGCGGCAGCCCAGCTTCTGCCAGTTGCGCTTCGGCGCGTAGCGTCATCGCCACGGAACCGGCTAAATCCACGCCGACCGTCAGCTTTTTACGTACTTCGCCGCCGACTTTCAGCTGTACCTTCTCGCCCTTGAGCGGGTCGATGTTCAGCGTACTGTTGAGGGTGATATCAACCGGCCAGTTGTCCTGCAGCTGAGCGCTACCGGAAGCGGTAACTTTCCCCTGGTCAGAGTCCACGTCCAGCGCGTCCAGCTTCATCTGCCCATCAATGCTGCTCACTTTAAGCAGCAGATTGTAGATGGTCATATCGGTATCGCCGGTCAGGCGCAGCTGTTCGCCGCGGAACTCCTGGATATTGAGATTCAGCGGCAGATGGACGTCGGTCATTTCCGGCAGCACCGGCTTCGAGAAGAGGTCTTTCATCGTCTCGCCGAGCGGCTTTTCTTGCGGCTGCGGGTTGTCAATTTTCGGCTCGACCACCTGCTCCTGGGCCACCTTCGCCACCTTCGGCAGCGCGATCAGCAGCCCTTGCAGGGAGGTCGGCGTCAGGGTCAGGTTTTTCTCCTGCCAGTTCAGACCGGTGGAAAAGTCGCGCAGCGAAACCGCGGTATCGTCGATTTTCACGTTGACGTTATGCAGCGCCACTCGGCTCAGGGTAATCGGATACGGGGTAGAAAGATTTAGCGGCCCGCTATCTTCTTCCTCAACCGGCGCCGCTGGCGGCATCTTACTGGTATCGATCGCCACGTAGATATCGCGCAGCGAGATATCGTTAACGCATAGGCTGCTGTCCCAGAGGCAGCGCAGCTTGACGCCAAGGTGAAACTGACCGGCGGTAACCGCCACGCCCGGCTGTTCAAAGCGTACGTTCTCCAGCGTCAGGTCGCGCCAGCCGCCGGTGGCTTTGCCGATATCCAGCCCCGGAACCCAGCGGTCGGCGGCTTTAATCACCAGATGCAAGCCGGTGGTGGTGCCGACCAGAAATCCAACCGTCCCCAGCAGCAGCACCAGAAAGATCAGTACGCCGAGGCTTATCTTCTTCCATAAACTCATAGTTCAGGCCCCAGACCGATGTAAAACTGTAAACCGTGCTCTTCTTTGTCGCCTATCGGCCTGGCGATATCCAGCTTGATCGGCCCGACCGGTGACTGCCAGCGAACGCCAAGACCCGCGCCGGTTTTGAAATCACTCTTACGGATATCGCTCACCGCTTCGCCGCTATCGACGAACACCGCCCCCCACCACTTGCCGGTCACGTTGTACTGATATTCCAGCGAGCCGGTAGCCAGCTTCGAGGCCCCCATCAGCTTGCCATCATCGTCTTTAGGCGAGATAGATTTGTATTTATACCCACGAATGCTGCGGTCGCCACCGGCGAAGAAACGCAGGTCTGGCGGGACCTTGCTGAAGTTATCGGCTTCAATCCAGCCGAGGTTACCGCGCACCACGAAGCGGTGGCGATCGTAGAGGGTACGGATCCAGACGTCCTGCGCCTGCATCACGATAAAGTTAATGTCCGAGCCCCACATGGTGTTGGAGTAATCCACCGAGTAGCGCTGCGAATCACCCCAGGTCGGCATCAAGCCGCCGCGCGAGCGGGTCCGGTTTACCGACACGCCGGGGTAGATCAGCATGGTGGTGTTGGTGACGTTGGCTTGGGTAAAGTGGTCAAGGCTCCAGCGCAGGTTCAGCGCGCGCTGCCAGCCGCTCGACATCTCCCAGTAGCGCGATACCGCCAGGGTTGTGGAATCGGCTTTGGTGTCGTTGAGATCCGTACGCTTGAAGCCGCCCTGCATCAGGTAGTACTGCTCAAGCGGGCTTTTTAACAGCGGGACTTTGTAGCTGAAATCGAGCTGCTGTTCAGGGGCGGAAACGCTGAGGCTGGAGGTCAGGCTATGACCGTAGGAGTTCATCCACGGCTTTTTCCACGTCCCTTTGACGCGCGGTCCGACGTCGGTGGAATAGCCGACGCCGGTTTCAACGGTATTCTCTTTACGTGGGGAGACCACGCCTTGTAAAGGCAGAACTTTGGTCTGACGGGACTTTTCAAACTGCGGTGCCACAACGACAGAACTAAACCAGCCGGTTGCCGCCAGGCGGCGGTTGAGTTCGGCTAAATCCTGCGAGGTGTAGTAGTCGCCCTGCTTAAACGGCACCAGGTTTTGCAGGTATTCATCGCGAATCTGCGAACCTTCAAAGGTCACGGGGCCAAAACGGTAGCGTTCGCCGCTGTTGTAGTCGATATCCCAGAAGGCCTGATGTCTGTCGAGAGAGACGCCGAGCTGGCTTTTATTAAACTCGCTATCAAAGTAGCCTTTACGCAGCGCAACGCGGGTCAGGGAGCTTTTGAAGCCATCATAGTCGCTGTGATTCAGCACGGTGCCGATAGCCGGGCGCGTTTTGAGCAGATCCAGATAGTCGCTGTCGGTTCGGGCCCCGCCGCGCAGAATAACCTCAGTGCCGCCAATACGTACAGGCTCACCGGGCGTGACCTTGGCAATCAGCACCTGACGGCCTTTCGCCGGCGGCGGACGTAAATCAAAATCGATCGTTGGTTCGTAGTAGCCCAGCGCTTTCAGGCCTTCGCGGATGGCGTCATCAACGCGCGCACGGAAGCGCCGGTCCGGCGTCACTTCATCGCTCTGGATCGTGGATAGTTGGGCGCGGACGTTTTTTTCCAGTTCCCCGGATAACCCCTCAACCTGCAAACGCACGCTCGCTGCGCTGGCGACCCCGCTGACCAGCAAAAGGCTGGTGATACATAACTGGCGGATTTGTAGCACGTTTTCTCCTGAATATCCTTGTTTCCCCCCGAAGGAAACGAAAGTGCCGCTCCACGGCTTAACAAAACCCTAACAACTAAGGGTTGAAAAAGTGACGATTGCCCAAATTATTCTTATGGTTAAATCTAGACGTATTGAGCGTGTCTATTGTGTTAAAAGACACGCTTCGTTACAACCTTAACCACATAAACCACATTTTCTGTTTTGAGAGGCCAACCGTGAGTCTATTTGATAAAACGCATCTTGTCGCCCAAGCGGATGCGCTGCCGGGGCGCAACACGCCAATGCCGGTAGCCACACTCCACGCCGTTAATGGCCACTCGATGACCAACGTTCCGGCTGGAATGGAAGTCGCACTATTTGCCATGGGCTGTTTCTGGGGCGTCGAACGCCTGTTCTGGCAGTTGCCTGGAGTTTACAGCACCGCTGCTGGATACACTGGCGGCTATACGCCAAACCCAACCTATCGCGAAGTGTGCAGCGGCGATACCGGTCATGCCGAAGCCGTGCGCGTGGTCTACGATCCGCAGGTCATCAGCTATGATCAGCTGCTACAGGTATTCTGGGAAAATCACGACCCGGCACAGGGGATGCAGCAGGGTAACGACCACGGTACGCAATATCGCTCCGCGATTTATCCGTTAACCCCGGAGCAGAGTGAAGCGGCGAAGGCCAGCCTGGCGCGTTTTCAGGCGGCAATGAATGAAGCGAACGACACTCGCGCGATCACCACCGAAATCGCCACAGCGAAACCGTTCTATTATGCGGAAGATGACCACCAGCAGTATCTGCATAAGAACCCGTATGGATACTGCGGTATCGGCGGGATTGGCGTTTGTTTGCCGCCGCAGGCCTGATTTCACCGATCGGCAGGCCGCCGGATTGAATAATTAACGCTCTGGCGGCTTTACAGTACCTTACGCTATACTACCCCGTGTTATCGCCGGTCCAGAGCCTTCGGACCGGTTTTTTGTGAATTCCACTTAGCGTTATCCACTTCCCTTCCGAGGATCTGATCTCAACGGTCAGATAAGATATGTTAAACAGTATTTTAGTAATACTTTGTCTGATAGCCGTCAGTGCGTTCTTTTCGATATCGGAAATTTCGCTGGCCGCGTCACGTAAAATCAAACTCAAACTGCTGGCCGATGATGGCAACGTCAACGCTCAACGCGTGCTCAAAATGCAGGAAAACCCCGGTATGTTCTTCACCGTGGTGCAAATCGGCCTTAACGCGGTAGCAATTCTTGGCGGTATCGTCGGTGACGCTGCATTTTCACCGGCTTTTCACGGCCTGCTGAGCCGCTATTTGTCACCGGAGCTCTCCGAGCAGTTAAGCTTTATCATCTCCTTTACCCTGGTCACCAGCCTGTTCATCCTGTTTGCTGACCTGACTCCGAAACGCATCGGTATGATTGCGCCCGAAGCCGTCGCTTTGCGCATCATCAACCCGATGCGCTTCTGCCTGTTTATCTTCCGCCCGCTGGTGTGGTTGTTTAACGGCATGGCCAATAACATCTTCCGCATCTTCAAAATTCCGATGGTGCGTAAAGATGACATTACCTCCGATGATGTCTACGCGGTGTTTGAAGCCGGGGCGCTGGCCGGGGTGCTGCGTAAGCAGGAACATGAGCTGATTGAGAACGTGTTCGAGCTGGAATCACGCACCGTGCCTTCATCAATGACCTCGCGTGAAAACGTCATCTGGTTCGATCTGCACGAAGATGAACAGAGCCTGAAGAATAAGGTGGCGGAACATCCGCACTCCAAATTCCTGGTCTGTAATGAAGATATCGACCACATCATCGGTTACGTTGACTCCAAAGACCTGCTGAACCGCGTGCTGGCGAACCAGAGCCTGGTGCTGACCGGCGGCGTGCAAATTCGCAATACGCTGATTGTTCCGGATACCCTGACGCTGTCTGAAGCGCTGGAAAGCTTCAAAACCGCCGGTGAAGACTTCGCGGTGATCATGAACGAATATGCGCTGGTGGTCGGGATTATCACCCTCAACGACGTGATGACCACCCTGATGGGCGACCTGGTTGGTCAGGGGCTGGAAGAGCAGATCGTCGCGCGCGATGAAAACTCCTGGCTGATTGACGGTGGCACGCCAATTGACGACGTGATGCGGGTGCTGGATATCGATGATTTCCCGCAGTCCGGCAATTACGAGACCATTGGCGGCTTTATGATGTTTATGCTGCGGAAAATCCCCAAACGCACCGATGCGGTGAAATTCTCCGGCTATAAGTTCGAAGTGGTGGATATCGACAACTATCGCATCGACCAGCTGCTGGTGACCCGAATCGACAATAAACCGACGGTGCTGGTACCTAAACTGCCGGATGCCGCGGATAAAGAAAAAGAGTCGGCGTAATTTTTTCTCGAACACAATCGTGCTCGCGGTTCCTGCCGGGCGGCGGCTAACGCCTTGCCCGGCCTACAAAACCCACACTATCAACGAATTCCACATTTGTCGTAGGCCCGGTAAGGCGCTAGCCGCCACCGGGCGATTCCAGAGAAGTGCACTTTACTAATAAACTGAGGTGGATTAAAAATCCGCCTTTTTTATTGCCCGAATGTGAAGCGGCTCACGCCTCACTGGCGATAGCAGATTTTTACTGCTCCATAGCGAAACTTTCATGACTCCCCCTTACGCAAAAAGGTAACTTTGCTCGCGACTATACCCAAAATAATTCGAGTTGCAGGAAGGCGGCGACGCAGTGAATCCCCAGGAGCTTACTCTAGTAAGTGACTGGGGTGAGCGAGGAAAGCCAACGCACAAGCAACTTGAAGTATGAAGGGTATATACGATCATATTCCTGCATAAAGGAAGCGAGGGTTACCATGATAGAATCAAATAAAAATTACTATATAAGCTGTCTATTTTTCCTGTTCTTCTTTATTGGCTGGGGATGCTGTTACCCCTATTTATCTCTGTGGCTGACGGAGACTATCGGTATTAATTACACCGATGTGGGTCTGGTTTATTCCTTCACTGCGATTATTGCCGTTTGCGTTCAGCCATTATTCGGATTTGTCTCTGATAAATTAGTTTACCGTAAGAATCTGATGTGGATGCTGGCGATAATTATTACCTTATTCGCGCCCTACTGGATTTACATCTTCGCCCCTCTATTAAAAATTAACGTCTTTCTCGGCGCGCTGGCAGGCGGCATCTATATTGGTCTGGCCTATGGTGCAGGCTGCGGTATTTGCGAAGCCTATATTGATAAGGTTAGCCGCGCTTCCGGGTTTGAGTTCGGCCGCGCCAGAATGTTTGGCGGCATTGGCGCCGCTATCGGCACCTTTGCGGCAGGTAAGCTCTATGGGATCGACCAGAATATGATTTTTTGGCTGGCCAGCTGTGCCGGGGTTTGCCTGCTGGTGATTGTCTGGAAAATGCAGATTGATACTCGTAAGCAAGGTGCAATGCAGCCTGGCAAGGCTTCACCGGTCACCTTAAGCGATGCCACATCGCTGCTGAAAATGAAGAAATTCTGGTTCTTCGCCATTTATATGGTTGGCGTTGGCGCGGTATATGAAACCTACGATCAGCAGTTCGCCATCTATTACAGCCACTTCTTTGAGAGCAAAGCACGCGGTGCAGAGGTTTTCGGCTATTTAACCACCGGTCAGATTTTCCTTGATGCCATCGTGATGTTCTTCGCTCCGTGGTTCGTCAATAAAATTGGCCCGAAAAACGCCCTGCTGTACTGCGGCATGATTATGAGTCTGCGCATTATCGGCTCCGCCTGGGCTGTCGGCCCGGTCTCCATCAGCCTGATTAAACTACTCCACGGTTTCGAAAGTTCAGTCCTGCTTGTTGCGGCATTAAAATATATTTTTGCCAATTTCAACCCACTGCTTTCCGCCACCGTTTATTTAATCGGCTTCCAGTTTTCTAAAAGCTTTAGTTCTATTTTCCTTTCTACCGGCATCGGTCATATGTACCAGAGCATGGGCTTTACCAGCAGCTACATCGTTCTCGGCGGTATCGCGCTGTGCTTTACGCTGATTTCGTTTATTACTCTCGACAAAGCCCGAACTTTTGTTCCACAGCCGGTCCCCGCGCATTAATTTAAGGAGGTAAATTTTATGTCTGCTTTATATTATGGTGTTGCTTATTACGATGAATATATGCCAGAAGATCGGCTGGCGAAAGATATCGCCTTAATGCAAGAAACGGGCATTAACGTAGTACGTATTGCCGAGTCCACCTGGAGCACCCTTGAGCCGCAAGAAGGAGTGTTCAACTTCTACCATATCGACCGGGTACTGGACGCCATGCACGAAGCCGGGATCGCGGTAATTATCGGCACGCCGACCTACGCCGTCCCGACCTGGCTGGTGGCGAAACACCCGGACATTCTGGTCACTACTGTGGACGGGCAGCAAAAATATGGCCCACGACAGATCATGGATATCGTTAACCCGACCTTTCGTCGCTATGCCGAAAAAATTATCCGTACCCTGATGGCCCACGTGCAGCACCATCCGGCGATTATTGGCTGGCAGTTGGATAACGAAACCAAGCATTACGATAATATTGGCCGCTATATGCAGGAAGGCTTTGTGCGCAGCCTGCAAGAGCAATATCCCGATCTGGCGCAGTTGAATAAAGACTTCGGTCTGGATTACTGGAGCAACCGCATCGATAGCTGGCAGGATTTTCCGCCGGTCGAAAATACCATTAACGCCAGCCTCGCCTGCGCGTTCTCCCGCTACCAGCGCCAGCAGGTGACGGAATATCTGGCCTGGCAGGCGGAGATCGTGCGCGAATATGCGCAGCCGCAGCAGTTTGTCACCCATAACTTCGATTTTGAATGGCGCGGTTACTCCTATGGCGTACAGCCGCGAGTCGATCACTTCGCGGCTGCACAGGCGCTGGATATTGCCGGTGTCGATATCTATCACCCGAGCCAAAAGCACCTGACCGGGCGGGAAATCGCCTTCGGCGGCGCCATCACCCGTTCGCTAAAGCAGGGCCGGAACTACTTCGTACTGGAGACCCAGGCACAGGGCTTCGCCCAATGGACACCCTACCCCGGTCAGCTACGTCTACAGGCTTTTAGCCACGTGGCATCCGGTGCGGCGATGGTTTCCTACTGGCACTGGCATTCAATTCATAACTCATTCGAGACCTACTGGAAGGGGTTGCTAAGCCATGACTTCTCGCGCAACGCGACCTGGCAGGAAGCCACCACTATCGGCGCGGACTTCGCCCGTCTGTCGCCACAGTTGGCGGATCTGCGGGCAGAAAACGACGTCGCGCTGCTGGTAAGCAATGAGGCGATGGACGCCCTAAACCAGTTCCGCCCCGGCGACGCGCAGGGCAATATTTACAACGATATTTTTCGCCGTTTCCATGATGCGCTGTACGACCACAATATCAGCGTCGATATCATCCACGACGTCAACGAAGAGACCTCGCGCTATCGCACGCTGGTTATCCCCGGGTTATACGCCGCCGACGATGGCCTGCTGGAGCGGATCAACCGCTATATTGAACAGGGCGGCAGAGCGCTTATCGGCTTTAAATCAGGCTTTAGCGATGAAAACGTGAAGGTGCGCAGCAGCACGCAGCCGGGGATTTTGCACCGGGCCTGCGGTGTGAGCTACAGTCAGTTCACCCTGCCGGAGGAGACCACGGTGGCCTCATGCAGCGCAGCGATCGATTGCAGCAAGGATAACCAGGCCGAGCTATGGATGGAGCTGCTGACGCCGGATTCCGGCACCTGCACGTTATTACGTTATCAGCATCCGGCGTGGGGCGAATATGCTGCCGCCACCGAGGCGGCTTACGGTCAGGGTCACGCGATTTACGTAGGCTTTCTGCCGCAGAAGACATTGATTAGCCAGCAGTTTGACGCCCTGACCGCTGGTCTGGATCTGCACTCGCGCACGTCTGAATATCGCTATCCGCTGGTGGTCAAAAAAATGCGCAATCGCAATGGCAACAGCATCCACTTCTTGTTCAACTACTCCGGCGAGCCGCTGGAGTTTATCAGCGAAACGGCAGGCAAAGCGTTATTGAGCGGGGATGAAGTGCGCTGCGACCAGCCGTTGCGTCTCAAGGCATGGGAATTTAGTATCATCGAAAGTTAATCAAGCAGCGGCGCTCAGGCGGGGGAAATATGGAGCTGGATATCAACGAGTTACTCAATTTCTCACCCTTGATGAAGACCTTTACCTTCAACGCCTGGGTTGTCGCAGGCTTTACCCCGATTACCCGTGGGTCAAAGCTGGATTACTACATTAACCGCCCGCAGGGAATGAAAGGCTATATCATCAATCTAACCTTGCGTGGGCAGGCGCGCGCCAAAGCGGGCGACGGCTCCCTTCTGTTCCGTGAAAACGATCTTTTGCTGTTCCCGCCCGGCGTGGCTCACCATTATGGGCGGGACGAACACAGCGAGTACTGGGATCATTTATGGATCTACTTTATCCCCCGGCCCTATTGGATAGACTGGCTGAAATGGGATCAATCTACCCACGGTATCGGCAAGACAACGGTTAACGATCCTGAGCAGTTGCAAAATCTGCGCGATCTTTTCTATGAGGTCATCCGTCATCACTCGGCGTCTGCCCCACTCTCAGAAGCGTTGGCGATGAACGCACTGGAGCGCCTGATCCTCAGTTGCTTCCAACTACAACCGATCAGCAACCGCCACGCTCACGATCCGCGTATTAACGCCATATGCGACTACCTTAACGAGCATATCGCGCAGGAGGTTAAGATTGAGACTCTGGCGGCGATGGTTTTTATCTCCCCGTCGCGACTGGCGCATCTGTTTAAAAATGAGCTGGGACAAACGGTATACGCCTGGCGCGAGACCCAGCGTATCAACCGCGCTAAGTGGCTGATCCAGAGTACTTCGCTGCCGCTTAATAAAATCGCGCTGTCGGTGGGTTATGGAGACCCGGTCTATTTCACGCGAATTTTCCGTAAACATAACGGCATCCCGCCGGGCGAGTACCGTAAACGCTATGCGGAAATGAAGGGATAAGCCCAGAAACATCAACGGCTCCCGTTGGGAGCCGTTTGTTTATATCGATAGAGAAAATCACATATAATCGACAATAAACGTCACCCGACCGTTGGCGATTCCAGGCATCACCTGCGACTGGGTCTGGATATAGCGAGCAGCCAGCGGGATTGCAATGATAGGGTTTCCATTACTCGGAGCCGCAAACGATTTTGCGCTATTAAAGTCAAATGTTGTTGGCGAACCAGCAGCCTTTCCCCAACCTATTTCAATGCCGAATCCGACAGCGGCTGTTTTGCCATTCGGGGCACTGATATTCAGGATACCTCGGGAAGCATCCAGAACTTCATCACTGGTCGGCTGTAAATAAACGTTGAAGATATTACCATTAGGCGTACCCGTTGGTAATGAACCTGAGCCCGTTAATCGTACAGTGCTATTACTACTGCCATATGTACCATGAAACTGCGAGCAGTTGGTCAGAATAATCGCCGCATCTTTCCACGCCGTCGTGGAGCCCACGCCGCTAAACTCCGTAAGATCGTGACGTCCCAAGTCTACGGTGACATCAGAAGCGCTACAGGTCCCTTTGACAATATTGATGGAGCCGGAAAATTTTAGCGTCCCAATGGTTAAAGGTAGCCCGGTAAAACCGGATGTTGCAGGAATATATGACCGCACAGAAGGTAATATCGCTCCGTTAACTGCCCCAGCTGAAACAGGCCCAGTCTTAATTAACCAAAGCTGGTAGGCATGACCAAAATTATTACCTGCTCCATCAGTGTAACGATAAGTTGCTTCAAGTCTGGGGAACACTGCCCCACTAATAGAGCCATAGCTAGTCGTCCCAGTAACTAATGCGCCAATCCCAGGAACGTTAGTTTGATAAACCTTGCCACCCAGCGTCCCACTAGACCATGGAGATAACGGCATTGGCGTTGAATCATATCCAACCCAGTTTTGTAATGTATAAGTGTTTGGGCTACAAATTAAACCAACGTAACCGTTAGCTATGTATACTGCGTTATACACGACCGTTCCATCCGGAGTATCGTCACCAACGGTGATAGAACTGCCATTTAGAGATACTGTGTCGGCAAAGGAATTATTCGTCCCAGTACAACTCACATCAGCAAAGCTGGCCCCTGAAAAGGCGAGCAGGGAAAGTGCGATGACCCTTATTACTCTTTTTCTGCTACCCATCATTTGGCACCTCTACTACAAATGGAATTCACGCGCACAAGGTTTTTCCCTGGACCCTCTTTAGGCTGTGGGGTGAGCAGATAGCTCACCTGGCAGCGCTGCGCCTGACCGCTTCCCCACTTCACCGTCAACGTGTCTCTTTGGTTTTCCACTCGAGCATAGATTTGCCCCATCTGGCCCACGCTGCCGATGTTATTGTTCTGACTATCAAAGACGTCTGCGCCAAACGGCACTTCCTCACCGCTATCACGCTTCGCAGTGATAAGTAACGGCGTGCCGCGACGGGTCTTAAAGACCACCCGACTTACCGCACCGGCATAAGGGGCGACCTTAGAGCTGGTATTTTCCAGTTCTACATCCTGAGAGGTCCCTTTCGGATCGATAGTGATTTCATTCATCTCGTAAGGGTTAAGATAAGGAATGGCCGCATGCCCCCATGGGTCGATGCGAACACCGGAATAACCGCCCACTTTAGCCCCCGTAGCCCCTTTCGCTTCGACAACGGCAAAGGTATTTCCGGTATAAGGCGTCACCACCACGCCATTTTGCCAGGCAATCACCGTGCCGCTCAGGCCAACGGATGTCGTCTGGTAATGTTCACCCGCGCCGTAGGTGGCAGTCATGTTAGTAAATGGCGAACGATAGCCACCGTTCATAGACATGCTGCTTCCCGTTCCCTGGTTGTAATTCATTCCCGTTACGCCATAGTTGAACTGATTGTCACTTCCCAGAGTGCTCGACACGCCAACTTGTTCGCCGGTGCGTCCGTTTGTGCTATGGCTCAGGCTGGTGTTCAGGGTGGGTACATGGCTACCGTTAATGGAGCCTAGCGGCATCGTCATATTAAACAGCCAGTTGGTTTCGGTTCCCCCGCTGCTGTTTCTGACCCGCGCAGCGCTAATGTTATAGTTGATCGTACGCCAGCTATTGCTGTAACCCATCTGATACTGCAAATCAGACTTGCCGTAGTTCCAGTAATCCTGGGTATAACCCGTGACATATACCTGGCCCCATCCTTCTGCCAGCCCTTGGTTTACAGTGATGTTAAACCGATTTTTGGGCCGCCAGATATTGTCAACTGAGCCGTCATGTTCCAGTTCGTCTCGCATCCGCATTGCCGTGCTGTAGTCGTAATAGCCGGAGGTGGAATAGCGGTAAGCCGCGATCGTCAGGTTGCTGTTAGTCTGCTGCAAAAATTTGCTGTAGCTAACGCGGTAGCTTTGCCCGGAACTGGCGGCAACTTCATCGGTATGCAAATGCACTCGTGCCTGAGTGACGTCGGCGGCAAACGCACCAATAGGGGTACTGACCGCAGCCCCGAGCATGATCCCATAGTAATCACTGCCGCTACCCTGAATGCCGCCATATCCGGTTAAACTATTTGTTAACCCTTGCTGCCAGGTCGCCATATACAAACCCGGATCGGATTGAACGGATGGGTCATTCATCTTACCGACAACAACGTCATAGCGATGAGCACCGGGCCGCAGGAGTTGAGTCACTGAGGCATAAGGAACTTTAAACGTCTGAATCGAGCCATCGGCTTCCTTGATCGTCACATCCAGATCGCCACCAAAACCCGTGGGGTACAGATCGTCAATCACAAACGCACCGGGTGTCACCGTTGTTTCATATATCACTCTGCTGTTCTGAGATATCGTCACGCGAGCGTTGGTTCGCGCAATACCGCGGATATCCGGGGCATAGCCTTGCTGCGACTGAGGTAACATCCTGTCATCACTGACTAACTCAATTCCTTTGAACGGTAACGTATCAAAAACCTGTCCACCCGTTGACGTTTCCCCTACCAGTAAGCGTCCGGTAATCCGTGGAATATCGCGCTGAACAAAATTATTGATTGATTGGTAATTGCTGCCGCTATTCTCATCCCAGTTATAGCTACCATCATGGCGAAAATACCAGGCACCAATATTGAGCCCCGCATTAATCCCGGCATAGGCTGAGTTGTTCGTTTCGCCATTGGAGTGGGTTGAGTAAGTGCTGGCATTATAACCAAAAAGAAGTGCAGGAATGCCCGCATCCCATAACTCAGGGCTAACATAGCCGCGGGCCGTATTATTCATCATGGCCTGGGGAACGCTAATATCTAAACGCTGAACTCCGGAATCATAGACAACTTTTGCCTGAGGAATAAGCTGTGATAACGGATAGCACGACATGTTTTGTTGCAACGCCGCGGTAAAAGTAGAGGGAAGTTTGCTATAGTCAAAGCTTATTTTTTTAAGTATCTCAGCGGATAAACAGGGCAGAACCTGCTTAGTCTTCTGCTCAACAAATAGTACATTCTCATGAGCGGCGGCGATGCCATTCACATAAATTTCCGTCAAATGTTTTCCCGGGGTCGCTGAAGCCCCATAAGAAAAACGGCTTAAATCAATTGTATCAACTTCCGATGTATTCAGGAACTCAGGGTCAAAGGTCACCTTCTCGGCGGTGTCATCAGCCCTGGCAACCTGAATTATGGCCGTCATAACGGCCATTGCCAGCAGAGATAAATGGAAAATATGATGCATGGCAAACATTCCTGTTCACAGTTTTATTCCGTATCAACTCAGAGAACCGCTTTAACTTTTTTTACGGCACCCCAGTCATTAATATATTCATACGAAAGATTGGCGCCGCTAACGAGGGAGGCGTTACCTTTTAATTTGAAATTTAGATGATTCATTGGCGCTACCATTTCACCCGCAACGGTAGACTTTTTACCCCCTTGATTTACAGCAATAGAAACCAGGGAGATGTAATATGGGGATGTATTCTTCGCTTGCAGTTCGTTACCCACAATTGACCACTTAATATTCTCAGCAGCATCAGACGCTTTAGCTCTATCGGCAATAGCACTTGGGCGATAGAAAAGCTTTATACGAGTGCGAAATGCCATCTGCAGACGGTTAGGCACATTCTGTTTAGCGGGAGGTATCTCCAGAACATTGAGCCAATAAACCGACTCACGATCCTCTGGCAATTGAGGAGAGGCCGTATAACTAAGGCGTAGCGTCTGGCTCTTATCGGGTTCAATTCTATTAACTGGCGGCGTCAGAATAAATGGGGCGACAATTTTTTCAGGTTTAGCTTTCACATCACCATTATCGATCCAACTTTGAACCAACACTGGTAGCGTTCCTGTATTTGATAGCTTAACCGTGACTTCCCGCTCCGTACCAGGATAAATAACTCGAGTACCATTCACAACTACGCTGGCAATACCTGAAACAGGTAATAATAAGGAAAAAATAATCCCACCGGATAGCGCTAACTGACTCAATTTTCGCAGCATAGAATCTTCCTTAGATAAAAAAGGGGGGATCCTCCCCCCTGTACAGAAATTACTGAGGCTTACTTATACATCAGGTTGTAAACAACGGAGCTGCTTACGGTACCGGCAGTCGTCGCGCTTTCAGCATAATACTGAACAGCGTACGGCAGCAGTGCGCTACCTGCAGTGGCGCCCGCAGAAGTGTCAATTGCGACATAAGCCGTGTTGTTAACCTGGTCGGTATTACCCACGTTAATCACTGCATAGCTGTTAGATGCGTCCAACAGTTGCAGGCTAGCGCCGGTTGCGTTACCCGTCATATTCTTCAGACGACCAGTGCTCAGATCAACAGAGTTACCAGGCTGGAAGAAGGTGGCAACGGTAGAGTGACCAGCTGTACCAATAGAACATTTAGACAGGCTCATATTGAAAGCAGTACGCCCAGTCACATCACCAGTAGCAGCCAGTTCGTTAATACCAACGGTCGGCAGGGTAACGGTAGCATCAGCACCCTGACCTTCGATGTCGACTTCACAAGTTGTATCAGTCAGTTCGCCGTTAAAAGTAATAGTCCCGGTAGACGCCGCCTGAGCAGAGACCGCAGCTAAACCCAGTACCGCTGCAATAGAGAGAGTCATAATTGATTTTTGCATATTAATATTTCCTTATTAATAATAAAATTTTACCATCATTGGTAATTCATGATTTCAGGCGCACCCCCAGCATCATGCGAACTGGCACTGCTCATATTTAATACCCGGCGGTATCAACATGTTTATTCAATGGCTTATCAGAACACTCTTCTGCTTCTGATAATTATTCCGGCATAAAATCTGATAAAGATATCTGACGCCCTGAGAGTTCATTGGCCAAAAACCACAAAGCTTCATCGCCTCAATTTTAAAACGATATACAGAGGCTAATGACGTATCCAGACTGGATGCCACGCTGTGGTTATCCTTTCCGTCAATTTGCGCACAAATGACCGTTTCTTGATTTGCAGTAAGCGTACGGTAATTCCCTGAAATCGAAAATCGAATCAGACCAGAAACAATATTCTCCATGGTTTCTCTTTTAGAGAGATAACCAAACTCCCATGACTTATGAGAAGTACTGTGGGTAAGATCAAATATCGGGATAATCAACCCATTACAATTCCTGAGTTTCCACACAATGTTCTTGAATGACCAGCAACAGTCAACATCAATAAGGATGACTGAACCGTTCACATCTTCAGGAAACTTCCCTTGAATAATATCCGATGGATTAAAAGACATTACTGCTTTCTTTAGATTTTTTAACGTTTCCCCCAATCCATAGGAAAAATACCCATCGTTAGAAATAATATAATAATTAACCATATAGCCGCCTGTTCCGTCAGGGTAGCAAAGTCATAGTCAAATTATGATGCTTTCAGTTCCGTCTACATCATACCCACAAGAAACATCTTATCTGGTGCTTATTTTGGCAAAATATTTTTTTATGAAAAAGCTTTTTTGCCACGAATAAACAAATAAAAAATTAAATCAAAAACCACTAGCACTTATCAAAATAAAAATACAACAATTAACAAAATCAAAGATAAATAAACCATAAAGATACATCAAAAGCAGATGTTAATTCCAAATATTCACAACCAAACGACCAATCAAACTTTTGGATTAAGATAAAAATAAATAATCACGATCCAGGCAGATAACAGCACCAATTGAATAACAACAAACCAACACTAAAGGAACAAATGTTAAACGGCACTAATAATCCTATCTAATATTTATAATCATCATCCAAACCTGAAAATCACATTAGTTACTGAAAAGTTAACCCATAACAATAATCCTAAGAATATAAATTAGTTCTACTCAGATATTTCTTGTCTTATCTCATCAATGTGAACTTAAGAGTTGAGCAAACGCTTAAAAGTCCTCAAATCCCGAAAACCATATGCGCTCTGCCCTACCACCACCCTTCACTCTAGAGGGAAGGAAACATTAACTTTCATAGCTAAACTCAGATGAGATGACACTTCATTAAGTAATAGCGGTGATGAACATGATCTGGTATCCATTTTTTTAATCGAGCTTCATCTCAAGGGTAACGGAGGCTCGATCCGTTTACTGAATCTCGTAGAGATACGATAATACGGCACTGGTGAGGAAACTGTTTATTTACACATAAGAATTCTATCTCTTACTTAGCAATTAAGATGAACGAAAGCACTTGCTTTATGGTTCATTTTTCGTGGCAGAGACCTTAACGGAATCCCCATAATAAAATTTATGTTATTGTGCCAATTAATCAGAAACAATTCACCACATTAATTAACGACTTATGTATGCAAATGATTTTAAATTGAAATTAAGATTTTACCCATCAAAATAAAGAATAAATTAATAATTATTAACAAATTAAAAATAGAAAAACAAAAAAATACCCCAACACATTGAAATAAAATAATTTTATATTTAAAAACCCTGAAATGAAGAAAATTTAAACATTTAATTTTAGGTGTAAGGTTACTGCCAGATACAGTGCGGCTACCAATTGCAAACGCTGCGAAAGTTTACTTGATGAGGTTTTTACCCGCGCTTTGGATAATACATCGCCAATGCTATACGCAGATGAAGGGGGCCAGAAACATCAACGGCTCCCGTTGGGAGCCGCCTTTTTACCGTGTTGCCATACCACTATTCAGGTTAAGCCATCTCTGTTTGCAGACGGATAACCTGACGATTGACTTCGGACATCACTGACAAATGCAGCTTGTCCCTAACCTTCGGGATAAGGATTTTGCCCTTATCGAACTCAAAAGCGCCAACGTCCTTGATATACAAACGTCCACGGAACAGGATTTTCACGTACTTCGCTACTTGTAGCGGGTTGTAGCGTTGGAAAATTTTCATTGTTGTCTCCTGCCAGGGTTACGCTCTTGTGGTGCCACAGTTAGCCCACGTACCGGGAGCGCAAATTTTAATGCCCTGAAACTATAGTCCAGAATCTGAGTGATACCCAGTATGTATAAGTTTATTTACTCTTTGATGACATTAATTCAGAGTTTTCGTTTCAGGCATCCGATGAAGGTAGTATAAGTCGCCGATTTTGGACGAATTTGTGCGTTAACCCGCAAACTGGCACCATCATTGCGGGTAATGCTCATAGATCGCACTTATGATTAAAGAAGACCAAGTGGTCGGATCACCTGCAAAAATAATAAAAGGAAACACCATGACCCTACGTAGATTACTGGCCGCTTCATGTCTCCTCTTCCCACTGGTGGCGTCGGCACATAACTTTGTCGACGGTCAGCGCGTCGCGCCGGTCGGCGTGGCGGACCGGGGAGAATTAGTGCTGGATAATGATAAGTTTAGCTATAAAAACTGGAATAGCTCGCTGCTGGCAGGAAAAGTGCGCGTCGTGCAGCATATTGCCGGACGCTCATCGGCAAAAGAGAAAAACGCAACGCTGATTGAGGCGATTAAAAGCGCGAAGTTGCCGCATGATCGCTATCAAACCACCACCATCGTCAATACCGACGATGCTATCCCCGGCTCGAGTATATTTGTCCGCAGTAGTATTGAGAGCAATAAGCAGCTCTATCCGTGGTCGCAGTTTATTGTCGATAGCAATGGCGTGGTACGCAAAGCGTGGCAGCTTAATGAAGAGAGTTCCGCAATCGTGGTGTTGGATAAAGACGGTCGCGTGCAGTGGGCCAAAGATGGTGCGCTCACTCAGGATGAAGTGCAGCAGGTAGTCGCCCTGCTGCACAAACTACTCAGTAAATAGAGACCCGGAAGCCGGGGTTGAGGAACGATTCACGCGGTGTGTAATCAAGGGTGCGCCCCTGCCAGTCGTGAACGTGCGCCCCGGCAGCGCTGGCTACGGCGTGACCAGCAGCAGTGTCCCAGGTACAGGTCGGCCCGAAACGCGGATAAAGCTGGGCCTGACCTTCAGCCACCAGGCAGAACTTGAGCGAGGAACCGATTGAGGTGGTCTGGTGTTCACCAAGCTGCTCCAGATACTCCTGCAGCTCCGGGTCATTGCCGTGGGAGCGGCTAATCACCACCAGCGGCGGGCGCGCATCACGAACCTGAATCTGCTTATGGACGCCGCACTCTTCTTTCCATGCTTTCCCCTTTTCCGCGCTGTACATCACCTTCATTACCGGGGCATAAACCACACCAAGCGTCGGTTTCCCGTTTTCAATCAAGGCGATATTGACGGTGAATTCACCGTTACGTTTGATAAATTCTTTGGTACCGTCCAGCGGATCTACCAGCCAGTAGCGCTGCCAGTGTTGGCGGATTTCCCATGCAGGCGGATCCTCTTCCGACAGAACCGGGATATCAGGAGTCAGGGACTGCAGGCCGCTAATAATCACTTTATGCGCCGCAATATCCGCCGCCGTAACCGGAGAATCGTCCTTCTTGCTGGCAACGTCCATCGGCTGTTTTCCATCGTAAACGTCCATGATGGCATCACCTGCGATCCGTGCAAGCTGACATACTTGTTCTAACATTCTCCACCTCTTCTGGTTACAGTGGCGTTAACTCGTTGTTTTATTTATATCGCATCATGGTGAGTTCCGCTATCTGTGATAACGCTGGCGGTTTCATTCAGCGCTTTTATGGCATGATTCACATTTCTGTAAGCAACAGAATGTAAATACATTTTCTTCTGTGTCATTGCTCATAAAAAAGGACGCCACTGATGATTAAGTTTAGCGCAACGCTGCTGGCCACGCTGATCGCCGCCAGCGTAAATGCGGCGACGGTCGATTTACGAATTATGGAAACCACCGATCTGCATAGCAACATGATGGACTTTGACTATTACAAAGATACCGCGACGGAAAAATTTGGTCTCGTACGCACCGCATCTTTGATTGAAAAAGCGCGTCAGGAAGCCAAAAACAGCGTGCTGGTCGATAATGGCGACGTCATTCAGGGCAGCCCGTTGGGCGACTATATGGCGGCGAAAGGATTAAAAGATGGCGATGTTCATCCGGTCTATAAAGCGATGAATACCCTGGACTATGTCGTGGGAAACCTTGGCAATCACGAATTTAACTACGGCCTCGATTTCCTGCACAAAGCGCTGGCTGGCGCAAAATTTCCCTACGTTAACGCCAACATCATCGATACCAAAACCGAAAAACCGATGTTTACGCCTTATCTGATTCAGGATACTCAGGTTCAGGATAGCGACGGAAAAATGCAAACGCTGCGTATTGGCTACATCGGCTTCGTACCGCCGCAGATTATGACCTGGGATAAAGCCAACCTTAGCGGCAAAGTGACCGTCAACGACATTACCGAAACCGCGCGCAAGTTTGTCCCACAAATGCGTAAGGAAGGCGCGGATGTGGTAGTGGTGATCGCCCACTCCGGCCTCTCTGCCGACCCGTATCAGGCCATGGCGGAAAACTCGGTTTACTATTTAAGCCAGGTTCCCGGCGTGGATGCCATTATGTTCGGTCACGCGCATGCTGTCTTCCCGAGCAAAGACTTTGCCAGCATTAAAGGCGCCGATATTGCCAAAGGTACGCTGAACGGCGTTCCGGCGGTCATGCCTGGCATGTGGGGCGACCACCTTGGCGTGGTCGATCTGGTACTGAATAACGACAGCGGCAAATGGCAGGTTACCAGCGCGAAAGCCGAAGCGCGTCCAATCTATGATTCTGTGACGAAAAAGTCCCTGGCGGCGGAAGACAGCAACATGGTGGCGGTACTTAAAGCCGACCATGACGCTACTCGCGAGTTTGTCGGCAAACCGATTGGTAAATCCTCGGACAATATGTATAGCTACCTGGCGCTGGTACAGGACGACCCGACCGTGCAAGTGGTGAACATGGCGCAAAAAGCCTATGTTGAGCACTATATTCAGGGCGACCCGGATCTGGCGAAGCTGCCGGTGCTCTCCGCCGCCGCTCCGTTTAAAGTGGGCGGACGTAAAAACGACCCGGCCAGCTTTGTTGAAGTGGAAAAAGGCCAGCTCACCTTCCGCAATGCCGCCGACCTTTACCTGTATCCCAACACTCTGGTGGTGATGAAGGCCAGCGGTAAAGAGGTCAAAGAGTGGCTGGAGTGCTCCGCCGGGCAGTTCAATCAGATTGACCCCACCAGCAGCAAGCCGCAGTCTTTGATTAACTGGGACGGCTTTCGCACCTATAACTTTGATGTTATTGACGGGGTAAACTACCAGATTGATATCACCCAACCGGCGCGCTACGACGGCGAATGTAACAACGTTAATCCGCAGGCCGAGCGCATTAAAAATCTGACCTTCAACGGCAAGCCGATTGACCTGAATGCTACCTTCCTCGTCGCGACCAATAACTACCGCGCCTACGGCGGCAAATTCCAGGGCACCGGAGAGGATCATATTGCTTTTGCATCACCGGATGAGAACCGCTCGGTGCTGGCGGCGTGGATTGGCGCGGAGTCAAAGAAAAACGGCGAGATCCATCCGGCGGCGGATAACAACTGGCGCCTGGCCCCCATCAACAGCAAAACACCGCTGGATATTCGCTTTGAGACTTCACCGGGCGACAAAGCCGCCGCGTTTATTAAAGAGAAAGCACAGTATCCGATGCACCAGGTGGCTACCGACGAGATTGGTTTCGCCATTTATCAGCTGGATTTGAGTAAGTAATGACCTGTTAGCCGGGAGCTCTCCCGGCTCACGCCACCTGCTCGTGGTTCGCCAGAACTGCGGGCAGATTCAGTTCTATCCAGTCTGCCAGTTCCGCCACCTTCTCACTCACCTGCTCACCGAGCGGAGTCAGGCTATATTCAACATGCGGCGGTACAACGGGATACGACACGCGATCGATAAACCCATCCAGCTCCAGCGCCTGCAGCGACTGGGCCAACATCTTTTCGCTTACGCCGCCGATCTTGCGGCGCAGATCGCTAAACCGATGGGTGCCATCACGCAGGGCCACCAGAATCAGTACGCCCCAGCGGCTGGTCACATGCTTGAGCACTTCGCGTGAAGGGCACTGTTCGGCAAACAGGTTGCCGTTGCGTAGCTGCTCGCTCAGCGTCAGATTCGCCATATTCATACTTACCTTTTTGTACGTACTTACTAAAAGTTAGTTAAGGTGTTAGCTTACCACAACTACTCATGAACACGAAGGAGAAGGCCCATGATCGCAATTACTGGTGCTACCGGCCAGCTTGGCCAGCACGTCCTGGAAAATCTGTTAAACACCGTCCCTGCTGGCCAAATTGTGGCTATCGTGCGTAACCCGGCCAAAGCCGAATCTCTGAGCCAACGAGGCGTAGTGGTTCGTCAGGGCGACTACAGCGATGAAGCCGCTCTGGCCGCCGCCCTGCAGGGTGTCGATAAACTGCTGCTGATCTCATCGAGCGAAGTGGGCCAGCGCGCCGTCCAGCACCGCAACGTGATTAATGCCGCTAAGGCCGCTGGGGTGAAATTTATCGCGTATACCAGCCTGCTGCACGCCGATACATCCCCGCTGGGGCTGGCGGATGAACATATCGCCACCGAAAAAATGCTCGCTGACTCCGGCATTGCGTATGCCCTGCTGCGCAACGGCTGGTACACCGAAAACTACCTCGCCAGCGCGCCGCCGTCGATTGAGCATGGCGTGTTTATCGGCGCCGCCGGTAACGGCAAAATCGCCTCCGCCACCCGCGCTGATTACGCCGCCGCTGCGGCTCGCGTGATCGCCGAAGAGGGTCATGCCGGGAAAGTGTATGAACTGGCGGGTGACGACGCCTGGACGCTGAGCGAACTTGCCGCAGAGCTGGGCAAACAAAGCGGTAAAAACGTGGTATATCAAAACCTCAGCGAAGCCGACTTCGCCGCTGCGCTGAAAGGCGTCGGCCTGCCTGCTGGTCTGGCTGATATGCTGGCCGACTCTGATGTTGGCGCATCAAAAGGCGGCCTGTTTGACGACAGCCGCACCCTGAGCGCGTTGATTGGCCGCCCGACCACTACGCTGGCTGAGAGCGTCAAAGGCATTCTGTAACTGTTACATACTGGTTAATTTTTGTAGCATCCCGGCGGGCCATCCTCAATAATGAAAGGATGTTCGTCGGGAGTAATTACATGCAAGGCGTACCAGAACAGTTCAATGATGAAAAAGACAGCGCGCGCTTTCGCCACCTGGCGCAGGTGCCCGGCGTCGAACTGTACCATGCCCATATCTCCCGCTACGCCTTTGAACCACACACCCATGAAGCCTTTGGTATTGGCGCGATTGAACTCGGCGCCGAGCGTTTTCGCTATCGCGGCAGCCAGCACGTGGCGTCGGTCAACTCCATCGTCACCATGAACCCCGATGAACTGCATACCGGCGAGGCGGAAACCGCCGATGGCTGGCGCTATCGAATGATATATCTCGATCCGGATATGCTGGAAGAGGTGACCGGTGTGCGCCACTGGTGGTTCAGGGAAGTGGTACGTCAGGACCCGCTGCGCTCCCGGCAAATTGGCAATTTGATCTACGGCCTGTGGCACACCGACGATCCGCTGGCGCAGCAGGGTCTGCTGCTGGATTTAATCGACACCTTCCGTCCGTTCGCCCACCACGCCGCTATATTGCCCGAGGCTGCTCACCGCTTTGAGCGTGTACGCGAATATCTGCACGACAACTATATGCGTACAGTTACCCTGGATGAGCTGGCGCAGGTGGCGGCGCTCAGCCCGTATCATTTCCAGCGCCAGTTTAAGGCCCACTTCCACGTTACGCCGCACCAGATGCTGATGGCTATCCGCCTGTGGCGCGCCAAAGCTTTTCTCACCCACGGCATGCCCGCCGCCGATGTCGCCCTCGCCGCCGGATTGGCCGACCAGTCGCATCTGACCCGCGCTTTCACCCGCCGCTATGGCATTACGCCAGTGCGTTATCAAAAACAGGTTCTCCCGCGCTAAAGCGCAATCTCATACAATATTCTCGCATTCACCCTACCTATACTTTCGCCAACAGAAATAGCGATGGAAGACTTGATGATTAGCGGTGTGCTGTATGCCCTGCTGGCAGGGTTGATGTGGGGATTGATATTCGTCGGTCCATTATTGGTACCGGAATATCCGGCGGTATTGCAGTCGATGGGGCGCTACCTGGCGCTGGGGCTAATTGCCCTGCCGCTGGCCTGGCTTGGTCGCGCCCGGCTGCGTCAGCTCTCCGGCAAAGACTGGTGGACGGCGCTGGGGCTGACCATGATGGGCAACTTAATCTATTACATCTGCCTGGCCAGCGCCATTCAACGTACTGGCGCGCCGGTCTCAACGATGATTATCGGTACCCTGCCGGTGGTGTTGCCGGTCTTTGCCAACCTGCTCTATAGCCAGCGTGACGGTAAGCTACCGTGGCGACGTCTGTTCCCGGCGCTGATTTGCATTGCCGTCGGCCTGGCGTGCGTCAATATCGCCGAACTGCGTCAGGGTCTGCCTGATTTCAGCCCCTGGCGCTACGGCTCCGGCGTTGGTCTGGCCTGCATTTCTGTAGTCTGTTGGGCCTGGTATGCCCTGCGCAATGCGCGCTGGCTGCGGGAAAACCCCGATAAACCGCCGATGATGTGGGCCACGGCGCAGGCGCTGGTGACGCTGCCGGTTTCGCTGGCCGGATACCTTGCCGCCTGCTGGTGGCTGCACGGACAGCAGGTTAGCTTTCCGCTGCCCTTTGGCCCGCGCCCAACGGTGTTTATCACGTTGATGCTGGCGATCGCCGTGTTCTGTTCATGGGTCGGCGCGTGGTGCTGGAACGTAGCCAGCCAGCGCCTGCCGACGGTGATCCTTGGGCCGCTGATTGTCTTCGAAACCCTCGCCGGTCTGCTGTATACCTTTATTTTGCGCCAGAGTCTGCCGCCGTTTCTGACGTTCAGCGGCATTCTGCTACTGGTGCTCGGCGTGGTGTCCGCAGTGCGTGCTCGTCCGGAAAAGCCTGTATTACAAGAACTGGTCAGCGAGAAAAATAGCCTGGTACCCTAAAGGGGTATTCCCTTGCCAATAAGATGCATTTAAAATACATCTTATATTTTTTATAACGAGGTAACTGCATATGGCTTTCCGTGACCAACCTTTAGGTGAGCTGGCGCTGACAATTCCGCGCGCCTCCGCGCTGTTCCGTAAATACGATATGGACTACTGCTGCGGCGGCAAACAGACGCTGGATCGCGCGGCATCCCGCAAAGAGCTGGACGTCGCGGTGATTGAGGCCGAGTTGGCGAAACTGGCGGAGCAGCCGGTCGAGCGCGACTGGCGAGTGGTGCCGTATGCGGAAATCATCGATCATATTATCGTTCGCTACCACGACAGGCACCGCGAGCAGTTGCCGGAGCTGATTTTACAGGCCACTAAAGTGGAACGCGTTCACGCCGACAAACCTAACGTTCCTAAAGGATTGACCAAATATCTGACCATGCTGCATCAGGAGCTTTCCAGCCATATGATGAAGGAAGAGCAGATTTTGTTCCCGATGATCAAACAGGGTATGGGCACTCAGGCTGGCGGCCCCATCAGCGTGATGGAAAGTGAGCATGATGATGCTGGCGAGCTGCTGGAAGTGATTAAACACATCACCAATAACGTGACACCGCCACCGGAAGCCTGCACCACCTGGAAAGCGATGTACAACGGCATCAACGAACTCATTGATGACCTAATGGAGCACATCAGCCTGGAAAATAACGTGCTGTTCCCGCGTGCCCTCGCAGGAAAGTAAATAAAAAGGCGCCCGTAGGCGCCCTCGACATTGTCAGTCTTATTGGCCACTCCGGGTGGCCTTTTTTATGACGGGCCGTTGCAAGCAACGTTAAAAATCTCTCCTGAAGATTTTTTTATTTCGCCAGACGTTTCTTACCAGCAAACAGCCAGCCAGCCCCCAGCAGAATAAACCACAGCGGGGTCACGATCAGCGCTTCGCGCGTATCGGCTTCCAGCGTCAGCAGCACCAACACAAAGACGAAGAACGCCATGCATACCCAGCACATCAGCTTGCCCAGCGGCATCTTATATTTAGACTGCTCATGCAGTTGCGGACGCTTTTTGCGATACACCAGATATGAGCACAGGATAATCGTCCAGACGAACATGAACAGAATCGCTGAAACCGTGGTGATCATGGTGAAAGCAGCAATCACGCTCGGGTTGACCATCAGCATCACCACGCCGCCAAGCAGGCACATGCAGGAGAAGGTCAGGCCTTTCGCCGGGACAGCACGCTTAGACAGTTTGGCGAACATTTTCGGTGCCTGTTCATCCTGCGCCAGACCAAACAGCATACGGCTGGTCGAGAATACACCGCTGTTGGCGGAAGAAGCCGCCGAGGTCAGCACCACGAAGTTAATCAGGCTGGCTGCCGCTGGCAGACCGACCAGCACAAACAGCTCAACGAACGGGCTCTTCGACGGTACTACTGAGCTCCACGGCGTCACCGACATAATCACAATCAGCGCGAAAACGTAGAACATAATGATACGCAGCGGGATGGAATTAATTGCGCGCGGCAGGGATTTCTCCGGATCTTTGGTTTCCGCTGCCGTGGTGCCCACCAGCTCGATACCGACAAAAGCGAAGACTGCTATCTGGAAGCCGGCAAAGAATCCGCTAATACCTTTCGGGAACCAGCCTCCGTCATTCCATAGATGAGCGAAAGAGGCTTCGACGCCGGTCGGTGACTGGAAGTGCATCAGCACCATCACCAGCCCAACCACGATCAGCGCCACAATGGCGACGATTTTGATCATCGCGAACCAGAACTCCATCTCACCGAACATCTTCACGGTGGCGAGGTTAAGGCTCAGCAGCAGCAGAATAACCGCCAGCGACGCAACCCAATCGGAAAGCCCCGGGAACCAGAACTGAGCGTAGGCGGTGATCGCCACCACGTCCGCCATGCCGGTGACCACCCAACAGAACCAGTAGGTCCAGCCGGTAAAATAGCCTGCCCACGGCCCCAGCAGGTCGGCGGCAAAGTCGCTAAACGATTTATATTCGAGATTCGACAGCAGTAATTCACCCATGGCGCGCATGACGAAAAACAGCATGAAGCCGATTATCATATAAACAAAAATAATTGATGGCCCGGCGAGGCTAATAGTTTTGCCGGAGCCCATAAACAGCCCGGTGCCTATCGCACCACCGATAGCAATAAGCTGAATATGCCGGTTAGTGAGATTTCGCCGCAGCGATTGTTCAGTCGGAGCCTGCTCGTCGGCAGCGACTTTGACCTGATCTACCATGTGATTTTTTCCTGTTGTACCTGTCTGTGTTGTTCGGGCTCTATTGGCCCTTAATTCGTCTTAACCCTGGAACGAGGGGTTTATCGATATTAGGTAAGAATCGGAGGGATGAATACTATGATTTAGAGATAATGTTAATTTTATGTTTAAAGTGAGTGTTATATCACTCCAGTTGCGCGAAAGAGCTCACAAAAATACACCCATAAAGCAGATATGCAATACAAAGCTCTAATAAATTCCTAACTTAAGGGTTTTACACTATTTAAAGCGCCCCCTCCCCCGAACGGGAGAGGAAGCCCCTGCTATTTAGATAATATCCAGCAGTTCAACTTCAAAAATCAGGGTGCTGAACGGAGGAATGGATGCTCCCGCGCCGCGCTCACCGTAGGCCAGATTGTGCGGAATGGTCAGTTCCCATTTGGAGCCCACCGGCATCAGGGTCAGCGCTTCAATCCAGCCGCCGATAACGCCGGTTACCGGGAACTCAGCCGGCTCGCCGCGCGCGACGGAGCTATCAAAGACGGTACCGTCAATCAGTTTACCGGTGTAATGAACGCGAACGTGGTCAGTACGGGCCGGGATCGGGCCTTCACCCTGGGTCAGAACGCGGAACTGCAGGCCGGATTCGGTGCTGTTCACGCCTTCGCGTTCGCGGTTTTCATCCAGGTATTTCTCGCCATCCGCGGCCATTTCCTGGAAACGCTCGCGACGCACGGCATCAGCGCGTTCGTGGATTTCACGCAGCGCGCGATGAACGGCTTCCACCGGCACCTGCGGCTGTTTACCTTCCAATGCATCAGCGATACCGGCGACCAGCGCTTCCGGTAGCAGCCCCTGCAGGCCAGATTCGCTCAGCTGTTGTCCAACCTGCAAGCCGATACCGTAACTTGCCTGTGCTTCAGTCGTGTCAAAAGTCGGGGTTGCCATCTTTGTTCCTTTATTGGGTGAGAATTTCATACTCTACGGCTTCGCGGCAGAAGCGGAAAAAGCCGGTGGGAAGCATAGCAGCCACAGCACGACGGGTAAAACTTTGTCGCCTGGATGATGACAAATCTAAGGGAAACAGAAACAATAGAGAAGTAAGGTTAACCTCACGAAACATATCTTTGTCTCGTCCTTCAGGAAGTTAGCCATCTATACTCTAGAGAGCAGGATAAAAATATGCGGAGCAGGAGGAAAGCCATGCCCGGGCGCTTTGAACTGACATCTACCCTGGCGAAGATCTGGCACGCCCCGGATCGTATTCGCATCATGGATCCATTACCACCCATGCATCGCCGGGGCATCATTGCCGGTGCCCTGCTGGTGATTATCGGTATTCTGCTCCCGTCTGAAGATAACAGCAGCCCGGCGCA
This sequence comes from Klebsiella sp. RHBSTW-00215, assembly GCF_014103785.1. NCBI lineage: Bacteria > Pseudomonadati > Pseudomonadota > Gammaproteobacteria > Enterobacterales > Enterobacteriaceae > Klebsiella > Klebsiella sp. RHBSTW-00215. The sequence goes on along the minus strand of NZ_JABXQS010000001.1, from coordinate 2,093,129 downwards.
GGCTAGCCGTGAAGCAAATCTCGACCTGCAATCTCAGTCGCAGCCGCAATCTTCAGGCAATCAGGCCGTCCCGCTGCCGCCTATCACCAACACGCCGCCGGTCAACGACGCCGACCAGATGGCACCGGTCGCGCCGGAGCCCATTCAGGATGAACAACCGGACCAGGCACCACAGCAGACTGCATCTCAACCGTACCAGGAGCCACAATCAACCCCCGGTATAGAGCAGCAGTGGCGGACCTATCGCATTGAATCAGGTAAAACTCTCGCGCAGCTATTCCGCGACCACAACCTGCCGCCAACCGATGTTTACGCCATGGCGCAGGTGGAAGGCCCGGGTAAACCGCTCAGTACACTGCAAACCGGGCAGACAGTGCAGATTCGCCAGAACGCCAGCGGCGTGGTGACCGGGCTGACTATCGATACCGGCGGCGGCCAGCAGGTGTTGTTTACCCGCCAGTCGAACGGCAGCTTTATTCGCGTCCGCTAAGAGAACCAGGCGTCACAAGAAGCCAGCTCAGAATGGTTTCTTTGATGACCCGACGCCTGACTTCCAGAGCCTGCGGCGAGACCATACTGATGTGGTAAACCAGCCCTAAAGTATGCTGGTTAATTAAGTAATACCCCCCAAGGGCGGCAATACTAATATTGACCTGCAGCGGGTCGATATCGGCTTTGAAGATATTTTGTCGCTTCCCTTCGTCAAGCAGCGAAGCCATTAGTTGCAGGTGCGAGTGGTTAATTTCCGGCAGACGCGTTGATTTTGCATAATGAACACCTTTGCTCTGGTTTTCACTATGAACGATTTTGAGAAACCAGGGATTGTCGATGTAATAATCCCACGTAAAATCGATAATCTTCTCGATGGCTTTATTAGGGGAAAGCCCTGATACATCAAGATTTTTCTCTTTCTGGCGAATATCGTTCCAGATATATTCCAGGACTTCGATAAATAAATTTTCTTTATTACCGAAGTGGTGGTAAACGGTTTGTTTACTGCACTCTGCCGCTTTAACAATATTATCAACCCTGGCGCCTTCATAACCATATTCGGCAAATTCATTGACTGCGCTTAAAAGCAGTTTTTCTTTCAGGCTTTGTGCATTGCTGGTATCAAGATACATTCCGGTTCCCCATTCGCCCCACGCGGTACTTATCATAACGTTATTTTGCACCAGCTCCAGTAAAAAGCATAAAAACAATACAATTCAGTATGTTATTAAGAACCCAGTGATCGAACTCACAAACCAACCAACTAGATGGTTGATCTTTTAATGTTCCGAAGGCATTTTGATACCACCAGGGGATGCCCTTCTTCATTGTGAGGTTACAAATGACATCGAATAAATCCGTCGCCATCATCACCGGAGCCGCTCGCGGTATTGGCAAAGGCTGCGCGCTTGAGCTGGCTCGTGCCGGATTCAATCTTTTAATCAACGATCGTCCGGATGCTGAAAGCATTGAAAAGCTGAAAGCCACCCAGCAGGAATGCATCGCCGAAGGCGCAGAGGTTATCTGCTTCCCGGCAGATATTGCCGACCTGTCGCTGCACGAAGAGATGCTCGACGCCGCGCAAAATCAATGGGGTCGGCTGGATTGCCTGTTGAACAACGCCGGGATCTCGGTCAAAAAGCGCGGCGATATTCTCGACATGCAGCCGGACAGCTTTGACGAAAATATTGCCGTCAACACCCGCGCCCCCTTCTTCCTCGCGCAGTCGTTCAGCAAGCGCCTGCTGGCGCAGCCGAAGCCGGAAAACGAACTCCCGCATCGCTCGATTATTTTCGTCAGCTCAATCAACGCCATCATGCTGGCAATGAATCGCGGCGAATACACGATGGCCAAAACCGCCGTCTCTGCCGCCGCTCGCCTGTTCGCAGCCCGCCTGTGCAACGAGCAAATTGGCGTTTATGAAGTCCGTCCCGGGCTGATTAAAACCGAAATGACCGTTCCCGCCACCGCCTACTACGACGATCTGATCGCCAAAGGGCTGGTGCCGTGGGGCCGCTGGGGCTTCCCGGCAGATATCGCTTCAACCGTCCGTGCCATGGCGGAAGGCAAGCTGATCTACACCTGTGGGCAGGCTGTTGCGATTGATGGCGGCCTGAGCATGCCGCGTTTCTGAGGTCGAAGAATGAGAGATTTGTTGCAACGCCCCGACCTGTTTAGCATCAATACCGCGACGCTCGGCTACAAAATGCCGCTGCCCGCCATCATTGATGCCTGCGCCGAGCGCGGTATTGGCGCGATTGCGCCGTGGCGAAGAGAGCTTGCGGGCGAAAATTTAGCAAACATCGCCCAGCAGCTGAAGGCGAACAATATGGCGGTGTCCGGATACTGCCGCAGCACGTACTACACCGCGCCGACGCTGTCAGAACGTAAGATCGCCATTGATGACAACCGCCGTGCTCTGGACGATGCCGCAACCCTGAATGCCGCCTGCTATATGCAGGTGGTGGGCGGACTACCGCAGGGGAGCAAAGATTTATACGAGGCGCGGGAGCAGGTGAAGTACGGCATTCGCCAGTTATTGCCGCATTCAAGGGAAGTCGGCGTGCCTATCGCCCTGGAGCCGCTGCACCCGATGACCGCCGCCGACCGCTCCTGCCTGTGCACCCTGCGCCAGGCGCTGGACTGGTGCGATGAACTCGATCCCGACGGCGAATACGGGCTGGGCGTGGCGGTGGATGTTTACCACGTCTGGTGGGATCCGGATCTCGCAAATCAGATCCTGCGAGCGGGAAAACGCATTCTGGCCTTTCACGTCTCAGACTGGCTGGTGCCAACCACCGATCTGGTCAATGACCGGGGTATGCCGGGCGATGGTGTGATTAATATCCCGTCGATTCGTCGGCTGGTGGAAAACGCCGGTTTTAACGGCGCGGTGGAATTAGAAATTTTCTCACCACACAACTGGTGGCAAAAGGATATCAACAGCACGCTGGATATTAGCGTCGACCGCATCGCGCATTATTGCTAAGGATGAATCATGAATGAACAACCCGTTCTGTTTAGCAGAGCGGCGGCTTCCTGTCGCCTGACGCTGAACCGTGAAGATAAATGTCACGCTATTAATGAAGAGATGATCGAATTACTCGATCGCTATTTAAACGAAATTGAAAATGACACCTCGCTGCGCCTGGTGGAATTAACCGCCACCGGGGATAAATTTTTCTGCGCAGGCGGTGATATTAAATCCTGGTCCGCTTATTCACCGCTGGATATGGGCCGAAAATGGATTAAGCGCGGCAACGAGGTTTTTTCCCGCCTGCGCAATTTACCGCAGCTTACCGTGGCGAATATTAACGGTCACACCATCGGCGGCGGCATCGAACTGGCGCTGAGTTGCGATGTTCGCATTGCCCGACCGACGGCAAAATTCTCTACCCCGGAAGTGATGCTCGGCATGGTCCCCGGCTGGCTGGGCATCGAGCGGGTGCTGAATCAGGTCGGTCCGGTGGTGGGCCGCCAGATGCTGATGCTGGGTCAACGTCTTAATGCCCAGGAGGCGCAATCCGCAGGGCTGATTAATGAAGTCGTGGAAAAAGAGGCAGCGGAGAGCTGGCTTGCGAATCAGCTTAGTGCAGTAGAGAAATGCGGCCCGGTCGCCCTGGCGCATATTAAGCAGCTCATTCTGGCACTGGAAAATAAACATGCCGACTACTCGCACCAACTACTGGCTGGATTAATGTCCGCCACCCAGGACTGCCAGCAGGCGACGCAGGCTTTTGCCAATAAAAGCCAGGTGAGTTTCCAGAATCAATAAGGAAAGGATGATGAATAAAGTCACTACCGCAGACGCTGTCGCCGCGCAGATTAAAGACGGTGCCACCATTGCCATTAGCGGCAACGGCGGCGGCATGGTCGAAGCTGACTATATACTGGCAGCGATTGAAAAACGCTTTCTGGAAACCGGGCACCCGCGCAACCTGACGCTTATCCATTCGCTGGGCATTGGCGATCGCGACCACAAAGGCACCAACCGCTTCGCCCACGCCGGGATGCTCAAGCGGATTATCGCCGGGCATTTCACCTGGTCGCCCAAAATGCAGGCGCTGGTGAAAAACGAAGAGATTGAAGCTTACTGCTTTCCCGGCGGCGTGATTCAGGCGCTACTGCGGGAAATCGGCGCTGGTCGGCCGGGACTTATCACCCACGTTGGGCTGGGATCGTTTGTCGATCCGCGCCATGGTGGCGGAAAGTCCAACGCCTGCACCACTGACGATCTGGTCGAACTGATTGAGATCGATGGCGAAACGAAACTACGCTACCGCCCGTTTAAGGTGGATTACGCCATTGTACGCGGCACCTACGCCGATCCGCGCGGCAACGTCAGTCTTGAAGAGGAAGCGATCAATATGGATAGCTACTCGATGGCGCTGGCAGCGCACAATAGCAGCGGCAAGGTGTTCGCTCAGGTACGCGACGTGCTGGAGTCGGGCGCAATTGCCCCGCGTAGCGTCACTCTGCCGGGGATTCTGGTCGATGGTATCGTGGAGTATCGCGAACAGCCGCAGACCTACCTCGGCGGCTACGATCTGACGATCAGCGGCCAGCATCGCCGCCTTTGTTCCAGTGATGCAATAGAGCTGGTCAGCCATCCGGTTCGTCGCCTGATTGCCCGCCGCGCCGCCCGCGAGCTGGTGGCTGGTGCATCCACCAACTTCGGCTTTGGGATTCCCGGCGGCATTCCCGGCATCGCCCTGCGCGAAGGTGTGCCTTATCAGAGCTTGTGGCTCAGCGTGGAGCAAGGCGTGCATAACGGCATGATGCTGGACGACGCATTTTTTGGCTGCGCGCGCAACGCCGATGCCATTATTCCTTCGCTGGACCAGTTTGAGTTTTACAGCGGTGGCGGGATCGATATCACTTTCCTCGGCATGGGTGAGATGGACCAGCAGGGCAACGTCAACGTGTCGCATCTCAACGGCAATCTGATTGGCCCCGGCGGCTTTCTGGAAATCGCGCAGAACGCCCGCAAGGTGGTGTTCTGCGGCACCTTTGACGCCAAAGGCAGCAAGGTTAACGTCACGCCAGACGGCCTGCAAATCGAGCAACCAGGGCAGATCCCGAAGCTGGTTACCGCGGTGGAAAAGATCACTTTCAGCGCCAGCTACGCCCGCCAGAGCGGACAGGAAGTGCTGTATATCACGGAACGCGCGGTGTTTCAGTTAACGGAGGCGGGCGTTGAGTTAATCGAGGTAGCCCCTGGCGTCGATATTGAGCGCGACATTCTGCCGTATATGGCTTTCCGCCCATTGATCAACCAGCCGCGCCTGATGGACAGCGCGCTGTTTAGCGCGATGGAGGAAGCATGAGCCAGATTAATGATGCCATCCTTGACGCCCTGACGCATGTCTCTTTTCCTAAGGGATTCACTCAGGCAGAACCGAATTCCGTTCTGACGCTTGATAACGTCAACTACCCGGTATGGAAAGCCGATGCGCTGGTGGTCGGTAGCGGCGCTGCGGGGCTACGCGCTGCCGTTGAGCTGAAACGCCGCCAGCAAAACGTGCTGTTGGCAACCGCCGGATTATATATGGGAACCTCCGCCTGTTCCGGTTCGGATAAGCAGACGTTGTTCACCGCCGCCACCGCAGGCAATGGTGATAATTTTCTTAAACTGGCCGACGCGCTGGCCAGCGGCGGCGCCATGGATCACGACACCGCTTATGTGGAAGCGGTAGGTTCGCTGCACACGCTGGGCGGGTTGCAATTCCTTGGGCTGGAGCTGCCGGAAGACCGTTATGGCGCGATTCTGCGCTATCAAACCGACCACGACGAAGCCGGGCGCGCCACCTCCTGCGGCCCAAGAACTTCGCGTCTGATGGTGAAGGTTCTGCTGGAAGAAGTCCAGCGTCTCAATATCCCGCTACTGAGCAGCGCGACCATTATCAAGCTGCTGCGCCAGCGCGATGACTCAGGTAGCGAACGCGTTGTCGGGGCGATTATGGCGACCGGCTCCCGCGCCCATAATCCGTGGGGACTGGCGCTGGTCGTCGCACCTAACGTGGTGCTGGCCACCGGCGGCCCTGGAGAGTTGTATCGCGACAGCGTCTACCCCCATAAGTGCTTCGGTTCACTGGGGCTGGCGCTGGAGGAGGGAATGACGCTGGCCAACCTGACGGAAAGCCAGTTTGGTATCGGTACGCCGCGCAGCCTCTTTCCGTGGAATTTATCCGGCACCTACGTGCAGGTGATCCCCTATATCTATTCGGTTGATAGCGACGGCAACGAGCATAATTTCCTCGCCGACTACTACCGCACCACCCAGGAGCTGGCGTCCAATATCTTCCGTAAAGGGTATCAATGGCCGTTCCATGCGGCCAGGGTGATGGACTTTGGCTCCAGCCTGTTAGATATGACGGTGGCGCATGAGCAGCAGTTGGACCGCAAAGTCTATATGGACTTTAACCGCAATCCTGAAGCGGTGCCGGGCGATCTCCCCTTCTCGCTGGAACGGCTTGACGACGACGTGCGGACTTATCTGGAGAACAACGACGCGCTGGCGGCGCTGCCGATTGAACGCTTGCGACAAATGAACCCGCTATCGATCGCCCTGTATAAAATGCACGGTCACGACCTGGCGCAAGAGCCATTGCAGTTCGCCATGAACAACCAGCATATGAATGGTGGTATTGAGGTCGACATCTGGGGGCAAACGTCCCTGCCCGGCTGCTTTGCAGTAGGTGAAGTCGCCGGAACCCATGGCGTCACCCGCCCCGGCGGCGCGGCGCTCAACGCCGGACAGGTCTTTGCCGTGCGGCTGGCACGTTATATTGCGCAAGCGGGCAGGCATGATCATCCGGACGATCTGCACGCGCTGGCTGCAACGGCGATGGCGACGGTCAGAGAGGTCATCGGCCAGGCGCTGGAGAATCAATCCGGAATGTCGTTACTGATGGTCAAAAAGCAAATTCAGGCGCGGATGTCCGATTCAGCCGGTTTTATTTGCCGTGCTGAAGATATTGGCCATGCCAGCCGCGATGCGCAGCTCCTGCTGGAGTTTGTCCGGCAGCATGGGCTGACCATCAACCACCCGGCTGAAATTGCAGAACTGTTTATGTGGCGGCAGCTAACGGTGACGTCGGCAGCGGTTCTCACCGCATTGGACCATTATGTCACGGCTGGCGGGGGAAGCCGGGGCGCAAGAATGATTCTGGATGCCAACGGAGAATGCCTGCCAGTCGCTCGCCAGGGCGCGGTAGAAGCCTGGCGCTTCCGCCCCGAAAAGAGCCATGATAAAGAGTGTAAAATCACGATCAAATATCATCAAAACAAATGGATTATTGCTGACAAAAAACTAAGGAGCCTTTGCGATATTAAGAATAATTATTTTGAAAAAAACTGGCCAGACTTTCTTTGCGGTAAAATCTATTTAAGCGAAAGTTCAAAGTAGATATTTAACACACCACCGCGCCCTACGGCCAATACATAAAAACAGCTCTGTGACATGCCTGACTTTCCCTGGTGAGTGAATCAACACCAGGGAATCAAAATATATATCTATTATAAAGGTCTGCCCATGAAGAAAATTAAAAATTATAGATGGCATATGATTGCACTCGTATGCTTTATTACCGTGATAAATTATTTAGACCGTACGGCATTAGGCATTGCCGCTCCCACAATAATGGAAACAACAGAGATTACCAAAGAGCAATATTCCTGGGTTGTCAGCGCTTTCCAACTCGCTTATACGCTTGGCCAACCCATTATGGGATTCTTTATTGATACCGTAGGATTAAAAATTAGTTTTGCCATCTGCGCCGCTATCTGGGGTCTGGCAACGATGGGACATGCTCTGACCGGGACATGGCAAGGTCTGGCATTTATGCGTAGCATCATGGGATTTAGCGAAGCCTCGGCAATTCCCGCAGGCGTCAAAACGGCTTCCACATGGTTTCCGGCAAAAGAACGCGGTATTGCCACTGGCGTCTTCAACATGGGGACATCTCTGGGGGCAATGCTCGCACCGCCGCTTATCGCCTGGTGCATCATGTTCCACAGCTGGCAATTTGCCTTTATTGTCTCAGGAGCCATGGCTTTATTTGCCGCCATCTTCTGGTTCATTTTCTATAAAGATCCAAAAGACGCCAAAGGATTATCTCAGGAAGAACGCGACTATATTGAATCCGGGCAAGAAAAACATCTTAGCTCGGAAAAAAAGGAGAGAGCTTCAGTTATCTCAATTCTTAAGCAACGTAATTTCTGGGGAATTGGCATTGCGCGTTTCCTGGCAGACCCGGCGTGGGGGACCATTAATTTCTGGGTACCGATATTCTTCGTTGAAACCCTGCATTTCAGCTTAAAAGAGATAGCGATGTTCGTCTGGCTGCCATTTCTTTTAGGTGATTTGGGTTGTCTGGCAAGCGGTTTTGTAGCGAAATTCTTTAATGACAGAGGTATCAGCCTGATCAACTCTCGTCGTATTACATTCACTATCGCCGCCATCATTATGATGACAATTGGGTTAGTCAGTATTGTTGACAACCCCTACATCGCGGTGGTTCTCATCAGTATTGGTGCCTTTTCTCACCAGTTGCTGTCCACGGTGGCGGCAACATTGGGCGCAGATTTATTTAAAAAAGACGAGGTCGCTACCGTTGTGGGAATGGCCGGCGCATGCGCATGGTCAGGACAATTGCTGTTTAACCTGTTCATCGGCGCTTTCGTCAGCATCATTGGCTTCGCCCCTTTCTTCGTTGCTCTGGCGTTCTTTGATATTATCGGCGCAATCGCGCTATGGGTATTAATTAAAGAACCAACGGTAACAACTGAAGAGATGCAGTTGGCGACCAACTAACGCTTCTTAATGAGGGCCAGGCACTATAACCTTGTTTATAGTGCCTGTTTATCTTACCGTGCCTGGCTTTTACTCGCCTTATTCACCCACCAGATCCCGGTACACACCAGAACCAACGCAACAACGTATTTCCAGTCCCAAATATTTTCGCCAAGGAAAATAGCCGACAGGACCGTGCCGGAAACGGGGATCAGAAAGTTAAACGGCGCGATCATGCCCACGCGATTATGCTTGAGTAAGATGCTCCATAGCGCAAAAGCGACTGAAGAGAGGAGCGTCAGATAGCCCAGAATCAACACGGATGCAGTGCCATGTACGGCGAGCGTTCCTCCGCTCAAATAGCCGCCAACTAGCAGGGCAATACCACCAAAAGACAACTGCCAGCCGGTCATCACCGTTGGGTCTACTGTCTGCGAAATGCGTTTACCGTAGAGCGTCGCCGCCGACAGAACAAAAGCCGCCAGCACCACAAAGCCATCACCCAGCCAGATAAAACTAAAGTCGCTTAGCGAGTGGTTAAAGTTCACCAGCAACACGCCAGTAAAACCAAGAATACAGCCGAGCGTTTTGTTATAGCTTAGCTTGTCATTTTGGTAGATAAAATGCGCCAGCAGGACGCTGAAGAAGGTCCCAGTGGCGTTCATAATCGACCCTTTGACGCCGGTGGTAAACGCTAATCCAATATAGAAAAAAATATACTGGATGGAGGTTTGCGTCAGCCCCAGCACCACCAGCTGTCCATACTGGCGGCCCTTCAGGCGACTGATAGGTTTATGCTGTAGCAGGGCGAAGAGCAGCAAGAGCATGCCGGCAAATAAAAAACGGTAGCCAGCAAAAACTATCTTTGACGCGATATCATCAGTGGCGATCTGAAACAGTTCATAACCGCTCTTGATCGCAGGGTAAGCGCTTCCCCACAACAAGCAGCAGAGGGTTGCACAGGCATAAGCTACATTCTTACGGGAAAAAATTGAGGGTGCATCCATTCACTTCACCAGAAATAAAATAGTGTTTTATTTTATTATCCAGAAAGTTGCTAAGAATAGCTACCATACAGGGAAAAGATTGGGCAAAGGTAGAAAAGCAAAACGCCGGCACAAGGCCGGCGTCTCGACGCGAGTTGAGTAAAAAATTACTCAGCTACAACGTTAACAACCAGTTTAGCGAAGACTTCGCTGTGAACCTGGAAGTCCACTTCGTGCTCACCGGTGGTGCGCAGAACGCCGTTCGGCAGGCGAACTTCGCTCTTAGCTACGGCAACGCCAGCTGCAGTTACAGCATCAGCGATGTCGCGGGTACCGATGGAACCGAACAGTTTACCTTCGTCGCCAGATTTAGACGCGATGGTAACGGTGCCCAGTGCGTTGATTGCTTCAGCACGTGCGTTAGCAGCGTTCAGAACGTCAGCCAGTTTGGCTTCCAGTTCAGCACGGCGTGCTTCGAAGAATTCAACGTTTTTCTTGGTAGCAGGAACAGCTTTACCCTGTGGTACCAGGAAGTTACGAGCATAGCCCGCTTTGACGTTAACCTGATCACCCAGGCTACCCAGGTTTGCTACTTTATCAAGCAGAATAACTTGCATTACCTTATCCTCTTAAAGTCGTTAATAGACAGCGGCCGATTACTGATGACGATCGGTATACGGCAGCAGGGACAAGTAGCGAGCGCGCTTGATGCAGCGAGCCAGCTGGCGCTGGTATTTTGCACGAGTACCGGTGATACGGCTCGGGACAATTTTACCGCTTTCGGTAATGTAGTTTTTCAACGTTGCGATGTCTTTGTAATCGATCTCAACAACGCCTTCCGCGGTGAAACGGCAGAACTTGCGACGACGGAAATAACGTGCCATATGGCTAGTCTCCAGAATCTATCAATTCAATCTGCTCGGCATGCAGAACCATTTTGCTCAAGCCGTTCTTTGCCTTGTGGCAAGAAATGAACCCTCGAACGATTACTGCGCTACCGACCGTTATACTGTGAGTAATGGCCTGGTTTTGGTGTCCGCTAATAATAACGGGCATTTGGCACCATGCCTGCCGGTGAAAACCGGCTTCCTCCTGCACTGAACGATGCTCAAGCACGAACTGGCAGTGTGGAATTCCTGACGGGCTGACCTTACGAAGTGGAGTCCTGCAGATTATGCCGGACAGTTCCAGACGATTGGTCATCAGGATTACTCTTCAGAATCCCCAGCTTCGGAATCATCTGCGGTTTCGTTTGCGAAATCTTCGCGACGCTCACGGCGCTCGTCTTTCGCTTTAACCATCGGAGATGCTTCGGTAACTGCGTGCTTAGTACGCATTACCATGCTGCGGATAACGGCGTCGTTGAAGCGGAAGTTAGTTTCCAGCTCATCGATCGCTTCCTGCGGGGCTTCAACGTTCAGCAGAACGTAGTGAGCTTTGTGCAGTTTGTTGATCGGATAAGCCAGCTGACGGCGGCCCCAGTCTTCCAGACGGTGGATCGTACCTTCTGCTGCAGTAATTGCACCAGTGTAACGTTCGATCATACCCGGAACCTGTTCGCTCTGGTCAGGATGGACCATAAAAACGATTTCGTAATGACGCATCGAATTGCTCCTTACGGATTATTCAGCCTCCTGTCTGGGTCAGCCGCGGCCCATGGAGGCAAGGAACGTGATTAAAGGGCGGCTGAAAAATTGACGCGTCATAATACGTGCGCAAGCGGTTTAAGACAAGTGAATTGCGTAGATAATTCGCACTAAGCGCAAAGTCACGCTAAACCAGTGATTTAAAATTCATCAATAACGGATGCGACAATTTTTTGAACAACTGCATCAGAAATGGTCGCGATACGCCCGGCAGACAGCAATTACACTTAGATCAGCAGCAATCCATAACCTAAAGGAGCCGGGTTAACGTCAGGACTGTCAGTAAGGAGCGTAGAGTATGAAATATATCCTCATTACCATAATGGCTGCGCTTTTGCTGAGCGCCAACGCGCTGGCAGCCATCAAAATCGATGGGCGTCAGGCACGCAACATGGACGATGTGCAGAGCCTTGGCGTTATCTATATCAACCACAATATGACCACTGAGCAAGAAGCCGATCGGGCGCTTAGCCAGCAGAGCGATGCCGAGGGAGCGAAATATTTTCAGCCGATCCTGCTCCATGAACCGGGAAGCAATGGCCTGATTCATGCCAGTGCAGCTATTTACCACTAACTCCCCGTCTTTTTGACTTCGCCTCCATTGCGGGGCGAAGTCTTAATGCGATTGCGCATTATTTCGTTTCCGGACTTATCAGAGTCACCATAACCTGATTTAATCAGCGTTTAACGGCATGATTATCCGGAGTGATTCATGGTCCCGCGCTTTGCGACGTTAAGTCGTATCCCAAAAGGGGTTTGGGTTCTTGGCGGCGTCAGCCTGCTGATGGATGTTTCATCAGAGATGATCCATAGCCTTCTCCCCCTGTTTATGGCGACTACGCTGGGTGCCAGCGTCATTATTATCGGCATTATCGAAGGCGTCGCAGAAGCCACCGCATTGATGCTAAAAGTCTTTTCCGGGGTAATTAGTGATTATGTGGGCAAGCGCAAGGGGCTGGCGCTGCTTGGCTATGGCCTGGGCGCGTTGAGCAAGCCGCTCTTCGCAATTGCGCCCACTTCCGGGATGGTATTTAGCGCGCGGATGCTCGACCGCATCGGCAAAGGAATACGCGGCGCGCCCAGGGATGCGCTGGTCGCCGACGTCACACCGCCGGAAATCCGTGGTGCCGCCTATGGTTTGCGCCAGGCGCTGGATACCATTGGCGCGTTCCTGGGGCCGCTGCTTGCGGTCGCGCTGATGTTCCTCTGGGATAATGATTTCCAGTCTATTTTCTGGGTCGCGGTCATTCCCGCCGTCCTCTCTATTGTCCTGTTGGGCTTTGGGTTAAAAGAGCCAAAAACGCCGGTCACCCAGAAACGAACTAACCCTTTGCGCCGCGAGAATTTACAAAAACTGTCTGCGGCCTACTGGTGGGTTGTGGCTATTGGCTCCACTTTTACCCTCGCCCGCTTCAGTGAAGCGTTCCTGGTTCTACGCGCCCAGCAGATGGAAATCCCGCTGTTTGCTATCCCGCTGGTGATGGTCGCGATGAACCTGGTTTACAGCCTGACCGCCTATCCATTCGGTAAATTATCGGACCGCGCAAGCCACAGCAAAATGCTGCAATGGGGCTTGCTGGTACTGATTGCTGCCGATATCGTGCTGGCCTTAAGCGGTCACTGGAGCACGCTGTTAGCGGGCGTGGCGCTGTGGGGCATTCATATGGGAATGACTCAAGGGCTGCTGGCTGCGATGGTAGCGCATACGGCACCGGCAGAGTTACGAGGCACAGCGTTCGGAATGTTCAACCTGATGAGCGGCGTGGCCCTGCTGCTGGCAAGCGCCGGGGCGGGCATACTGTGGGAGGTTTTCGGTGCCGCCTCAACGTTTTACGCCGGAGCGATTCTCTGCGTGCTGACGCTAATTGGCATGCGTTGTATGCCGTCGGCTTATCAACAAAACTAAAAAAGGCTCCGGAGCCAGACCGGTTGATTCATCATTACGATGAAAAGCTCCGGAGTACATACCTTACTTTTGCCCGTAATAGGCGTTTGGCCCATGTTTGCGCATAAAGTGTTTATCCATCAGCCAGCTATCGATGTGTTTCAGTTGCGGGTTAATCGCGCGGGCAATCCACGCCATTCTCGCTACTTCTTCCATCACTACTGCGTTATGCACCGCATCATGCGCATCTTTGCCCCAGGCAAACGGACCGTGCTGATAGACCACGATACCCGGCGTATGCAGAGGTTCAGCCTCACCCAGCGTTTCGATGATGACGTGCCCGGTGTTCAGCTCATAGGCCTCTTCAACCTCCAGGGCACTTAATGCCCTGGTGCAGGGAATATCGCCAAAGAAGTAGTCCGCATGGGTCGTCCCTAGCGCGGGAATGGCTAACCCCGCCTGCGCCCAGGCCGTTGCATGAGTAGAGTGGGTATGCACCACGCCGCCAAGACTCGGATAGCGACGATACAGCACCAGATGGGTGGCGGTATCAGAAGAGGGACGGTACTGGCCTTCTACGATATTACCGTCCATATCCACCACCACCATGTCGTCTACCTTCATGGTTTCATAAGCAACGCCGCTGGGTTTGATCGCCACTAGTCCGCGTTCACGGTCGATAGCGCTGACGTTGCCCCAGGTGAAGGTCACCAGCCCGTAGCGCGGTAGATCCATGTTGGCTTCAAAAACCTGCTGTTTGAGCTTTTGCATTACGCCGCCTCCACCAGACCGGCGCTTGCCATGCGCGCCTTCACCCAATCGCGAGCCTTCGCCACTTCGAGCGCAGGGTCGTCAGTGGTCTCACTCCACATCTCAATCAGATACGGCCCGCAATAGCCGCTCTGCTTGAGGGTTTCGAAACAGCGCTCGAAATCGACAACCCCTTCACCAAACGGCACGTTCTTGAATACGCCGGGTTTGGTGTCTTTCACGTGTACGGCAACGATGTGCCCGATTCCCGCCTGCAACTCCATCTGCACGTCGTTATCCCACGCCGACAAATTGCCGATATCCGGGTAAAGCTGGAACCATGGATTGTTAAGGTAGTGCGCGTAGCCCAGCGCCTTGCTGATGGAGTTCATCAGCGGATAGTCCATAATTTCCATCGCCAGCGTCACCTGCGCGCGGCTTGCCATCTCAACGCTCTCTTTCAGTCCATCACGAAAGCGACGACGCGTCTCGTTGTTGGCTTCCTGATAGTAAACGTCGTAACCGGCCAGTTGGATCACGCGAATGCCGACGTCCTGGGCGAACTGGATCGCTTTACGCATAATCTCCAGCCCCTGCGCACGTACTGCGTCGTCTTCACTGCCAAGCGGAAAGCGACGATGTGCGCTCAGGCACATGGACGGAACGCGCACGCCGGTTTCAGCAATCGCGTTGATCAGAGCCAGACGCTGCTCGCGGCTCCAGTCGAGACGCGCCAGTCGGGCATCAGTTTCATCCACCGACATTTCGACGAAGTCAAAACCCAGCTTTTTCGCAAGCTTCAGCCGCTCCATCCAGCACTCCCCTGCGGGGAGCGCTTTTTCATAGATGCCGAGCGGAATTTGTTTCGACAGCATAGTTGCTCCTTAGCCCCAAAGCTGGGCAATAGAGCGTTTAAACTGACGCGCGGCTTCAACCGGCGAAGCGGCATCACGAATGCTACGACCAGCGATAAAGACGTGAATCGGAATGCCTTTGAACAACGGCAGATCTTCCAGCGCCAGGCCGCCGGTGACGGTAACCTTAAAGCCCATATCAGACAGGCGCTTGATGGCGCTGATGTCCGCCTCGCCCCACGCCACGCCTGCGGCCTGCGCATCGCGACTGCGGTGATACACGACCTGCCCGATACCCGCGTCGCGCCACTCCTGAGCCTGTTCCCAGGTCCAGTATCCGGTCAGTTCGATCTGCACATCGCCGTTAAACTCTTTCGCCACGTCCAGCGCGCCTTTGGTAGTGTTGATATCCGCACAGCAGATCACGGTCACCCAGTCAGCATTGGCTTCAAAACACATACGGGAGAGAATTTTGCCCGCATCGGCGATTTTGGCATCCGCCAGCACGATTTTATGCGGATACAGCGCTTTCAGGTCGCGAACCGCGCGAACGCCTTCGGCGACGCAAAGAATGGTGCCGACTTCAATAATGTCCACTTCATCAGCAATCAGGCGCGTCGTTTCATACGCAGAAGACATTGATTGGTTATCCAGCGCAACCTGCAACATAGGTAATGACATTTTGGTGTTCCTTTTAAACAACCGCCGCGTTGGCGTTATCAATTAAATCCAGCACTTCCTGCGCGGTGCGGCAGGCGCGTAAACGGTCAAAATTGGCTTCATCTTCAAACAGATTAACGATCTGCATGATGCCCACTTCCTGATGAGTGTTGGCATCGACCGCCGCCATCGTTATCAGGATATCGACCGGGTCGTTATCTTCGTGGTTAAAGACCAGCGGCGTTTTCAGCGTCACCAGTGCAAAACCCGTTTTCTTCACGCCCTCTTCCGGGCGCCCGTGCGGCATCGCCAGGCCCGGCGCAATCACAAAGTACGGGCCAAATTGTTCAACTCCGTCAAGAATGGCCTGATAGTAACGAGGCTCGACCACGTCAGCCTTAACCAACAGATCAACGCTCAGTTTTACCGCTTCCTGCCAGGTGCTGGCGTCGGCCTGTAAGAGGATCGAGTTATTTTCCGCCAGCGAATCTCGTAATTTCATGGTGCGTCCTTACTTCACGTCCTGCGGGAAATGTTCTTTGATCACTTCCAGCAGCTTCGGACCAAAGTCAGCAGGCGATAGCATGTTGCGTACGCCAACCACATATTTGTTGCCGGAGACGGTGATCTCACCGGCGATATGGGTGGAGGCGATGATGATGTCTGCTCCGCTTAATTCGCTTTTGTATTCACCCACCGCGCAGCTATTCACCGTGTGATCAATATTTGACTGGGTCAAAAACTGGTCCACTTTCATTTTCATGATCATGGAACTGCCTTGCCCGTTGCCACATACAGCCAGGATACGTACGGTCATAGTCAAAACTCCTTATTGAGCAGAAGCATCTGCCAGTTGTTTTTCCGCATCTTCTTCAGCACGCAGCGTGCGTCCTGCGAAGAACATATAAGCCAGTGAAATCAGAATAATAACGGCCATAAATGCGATGCCGACGGAGGCGAAGCCTTGCATCATCGGCGGCGCCAGAATTGACCAGTCCGCCATGCCCATCCAGGCGCTCATGCCCGTCAGCTTCACCGCCCAAACGCAGCCGAAGATCTCTATCATGCCCATCACCAGGCAAATCTTGAGCGCCGCGCGCCAGCCGCCAAAATGGTTAGCAAACACGCCAATGGTGGCGTTAGAGAAGAACATCGGGATAAAGCCTGGAATGATCAGAATGGAAGAACCGACGCCCACCAGAATACCGACGGCGATCAGTTGACCGATGGTGCCCCACATAAATCCCCAGACCACGGCGTTCGGCGCGAAGCTATAAATCGCCGCGCAGTCGATAGCCAGTACGGCGCCAGGGATCAGATGCTGAGAGATACCGTTGAAGGCCTCAGAGAGCTCGGCGACAAACATGCGCACGCCCTGAGTGATGATGAAAATTGCCACCGCGAAAGAGAAGCCGGTTTGCAGGATATAGACCGTCCAGTGGGTTTTACCCGCCATCGCCTGCACCGTGTCAATGCCGAAGGAGAGCAGGATCGCGCCGAAGAAAACCGTCATTACAATGGCCGTGGAAACGATATTGTCGTGGAAGATGTTCAGCCAGCCCGGCAGCTTAAGATCCTCAACGCTCTCTTCTTTTTTCCCCAGATATGGCGCGACTTTATAGGCAATCCACGAAGCGAACTGCTGCTGGTGGCCAATCGAGAAGCCGCAACCGTCGGTCACTTCCTGGGTCGGTTTGTACATCATGTTGGAGGTGATACCCCAATACAGGGAGACCAGGACCGCCGTGCAGATAATGGTAGTCCACATCGAATAACCGAAGATGTAGAACGAAACCGCAATCAGCCCCGCCTGCTGAAACATGATGTGTCCGGTCAGCATGATGGTGCGAATACCGGTAATGCGGCGCAGCAGGACGTAACAGATGTTCAGCGCCAGCGCTAACAGTACCGCATAGCCGACCCAGCTATAGGCATCGCCCATACGCTCAATGGTTGCCATCATGGAAGCGTAGGTATCGGAAATCGCCCCGTTGATGCCGTAAACCTCAGACATCTTCGCGACGACCGGCTTGAAGGTGCTGGTCAAAATGCCGGAACCCGCCTGCAATAACATAAAACCGATAATGGTTTTAATCGTTCCTTTGACAATAACGCTGGCGCTTTTACGCAACAGGATGTAGCCCAGACACGTCACGATACCCAGCAGCAGCGGGGCATTGGTCATGACCTGATTAAAGAAAACGGTAAAGATGTTGTAGAGAATCTCCATAACACGCTCCAGAAGGTGAAAGCTCTGAACGTACATTACGCCCAGGGTTTGTTGTTACGATCACTCTAATAATCAAAAATAATCACAACAAGATTATATTTGATTAAATGTGACGCACGCCGCAAATAATTATTCAATCTGTACACGAATTAATTCTCATTTATAAAATTCCAAAATTAACCCATTAAAATCAACATAATAATAAATAACGGAGTCAATAAAGAAAGCCTGACATCACCTGAGCCGCCCTTTTACATCCCTGTAAAGCGTAAAATTCAGGATTGCATTCCTGAACAAACGATGGCAGCATTCTTCAAAACAAATCACAATGTGATTACTTTTGACAATATGTGAGGAAAAGCGCAATGAGTAAAGTACAAACCATCACCCGCGAATCATGGATCCTGAACACCTTCCCTGAGTGGGGTAGCTGGTTGAATGAAGAAATTGAACAAGAGCAGGTTGCACCTGGTACCTTTGCCATGTGGTGGTTGGGTTGTACGGGCATCTGGCTGAAATCAGAAGGCGGGGCCAATATCTGTGTCGATTTCTGGTGCGGTACGGGCAAACAAAGTCATGGCAATCCGCTGATGAAAACAGGCCATCAGATGCAGCGCATGGCAGGCGTCAAGAAACTCCAGCCAAATCTGCGCACCACCCCGTTCGTACTCGATCCGTTCGCTATTCGCCAGATTGACGCCGTTCTGTCTACGCACGATCACAACGATCATATCGACGTTAACGTTGCCGCCGCGGTGATGCAGAATTGCGCCGATAACGTACCATTTATCGGCCCGCAAACTTGTGTTGATCTGTGGATCGGCTGGGGCGTGCCGAAAGAGCGCTGCATCGTGATGAAGCCGGGTGATGTGGTAAAAGTGAAGGACGTTGAAATCCACGCGCTTGACGCCTTTGACCGTACCGCACTGATTACCCTGCCAGCGGATCAAAAAGCGGCGGGCGTACTGCCGGATGGAATGGATCAGCGTGCGGTGAACTACCTGTTCAAAACGCCGGGCGGCAACCTGTATCACAGCGGCGATTCACACTATTCCAACTACTACGCTAAGCACGGAAACGAACATCAAATTGACGTCGCGCTGGGTTCCTACGGCGAGAACCCGCGCGGTATTACCGACAAAATGACCAGCGCTGATATCCTGCGCATGGCTGAGTCGCTGAACACCAAAGTCGTCATCCCGTTCCATCACGATATCTGGTCAAACTTCCAGGCTGACCCGCAGGAAATCCGCGTCTTGTGGGACATGAAGAAAGATCGTCTGAAATATGGCTTCAAGCCTTTCATCTGGCAGGTTGGCGGGAAATTCACCTGGCCGCTGGATAAGGATAATTTCGAGTACCACTATCCACGCGGATTCGACGACTGCTTCACCATGGAACCGGACCTGCCGTTTAAGTCCTTCCTGTAACACTTCTCCGGCGAGCGGTAATCGTTGACCGCCCGCCGGAAATTATCCCCGTCGGCATTAGTATTTTCACCTGATTTCAAATATCATCTTTGCTTATCACTTTTAATCGGATTTGCTCATGACGGAAGCGCAAAGACATCAAATTTTACTGGATTTGCTGGCACAAACGGGATTTGTCACCGTGGAGCAGGTGATTTCCCGGCTAGGAATTTCGCCAGCGACGGCACGACGCGATATCAATAAACTCGACGAAAGCGGCAAGCTGAAAAAAGTTCGCAACGGTGCGGAGGCTATCAGTGAGCAGCGCCCGCGCTGGTCACCTATGAATATTCACCAGGCGCAAAACCACGATGAGAAAGTGCGCATTGCGCGCGCGGCTTCGCAGTTGGTTAACCCAGGCGAAAGCATCGTCATCAACTGCGGCTCTACCGCATTCCTGCTAGGCCAGGAACTGTGCGGAAAGCCGGTACAAATCATCACTAACTACCTGCCTCTGGCCAACTATCTGATCGATCAAGAACATGACAGCGTTATCATTATGGGCGGGCAGTATAACCGCAGCCACTCCATCACTCTGAGCCCACAAGGTAGCGATAATAGCCTGTATGCCGGGCACTGGATGTTTACCAGCGGCAAAGGGCTGACCGCCGAAGGGCTCTACAAAACCGATATGCTGACGGCAATGGCGGAGCAAAAAATGCTTAACGTCGTCGGTAAACTCGCGGTGCTGGTCGATAGCAGCAAAGTTGGCGAGCGTGCCGGAAT
Source organism: Klebsiella sp. RHBSTW-00215 (assembly GCF_014103785.1). Lineage (NCBI taxonomy): Bacteria > Pseudomonadati > Pseudomonadota > Gammaproteobacteria > Enterobacterales > Enterobacteriaceae > Klebsiella > Klebsiella sp. RHBSTW-00215. Next base: position 2,073,138 of record NZ_JABXQS010000001.1, on the reverse strand, counting down.
GTTATTCAGCCAGGCCGCACAAATCGACCTGGTGATTACCGGCAGGCAGGCGGATGAAGCGATCCTCAAGCAGCTTGAAGATCAGGGCGTTCAGGTGATTCGCGTTTAAAGATGACGCTGAAAGAACGCCACCGTCGCCGCTAATGCCTCAGGCGTAATGCGGTGACGGACGCCTTTCTGCCAGATACAAGTCAAATTGTCGGCCAGGTCGTTTTGCTGCAATGAGCGCTGAAGGCGGAACGTTTCTCCCGGTGGTACGACATCATCTTCGTCACCGTGCCAAAGCAACAGCGGTCGGCTGGCAAGTGTATCTAGCTGCTCGCTAACGTCCCACTCGACCAGTTGTTTTACGCAAAAATCGGGCGACGGGAATAGGTTCTGCGAAAGCAAACTGAAATAACCAGACCCCATCAGACAGGCCACGCTTTTCAATTCCGGGTGATGGGTCATAATGCCCAGCGCCGTCATTCCGCCCATTGATGCCCCGGCAACCGCCAGTCTCCCGTCAGCAAGCCACCCTTGCTCGCGAATCGCCTCCCGCAGCGCCGGGAACTCAACAAAATTCTGCATCAGGATCGGCCAAAACCGCTGCATCCTGCCTTGTTCATCGCCAAGATAGCGCGCACCGTGTTCTGCAGCATCTGGCATTATCACCCGAAACCCGGCTTCTGCTAACGCGACAGCAAAATAGCTGTAGACCAGCTTAGAAGAAGTGAAACCATGATAAAAGACGATACACGGCAACGGTTTATCGGCCGCGTTCTGTGGATATGCATGCAGAATCTCCCCGCCCGCAAGGCTACGCATTTCTAGTGCAATCATTTATCGTCTCCTTTCTCTATAGTGATGTTGTGTTATTGAGCACGAAACTCGTTCGCGCATGATTCATAATGTTGAGAACCCGGTTACGCTTTCAGAATATTTTCATTCGAAAATCGCGTCCGAGATAACAATTTGGGAACATTCCCCGGAAATGACATTCAGGCTACCACTACACTATGACTATCAGGAAACGAGATATGGTTATGCGTAGGTTTACACCATGGTTACTGGCTATCGTCTTGACTGGCTGTAGTGCCTTACAAGGAACGCCAGAAGCACCACCGCCCGCAACCGACCATCCGCAAGAGATCCAGCGTAACCAGACGACGGGTCTACAAAAGATGGGCACAGTGAGCGTATTAATGTACGGCTCACCGATGGATGTAGAAGCTGCGTTAAAGGTCAAAGCAGAGAAAGCGAAAGCAGATTACTACGTCATCATCATGATTGATGACACGATGGTTCCCGGCCAGTGGTATTCGCAAGCGATTCTCTACCGTAAATAGCGGTTAATCTTTAAACGAGCTTTACACTGCTTTGCGCCCATTCACGTTTTCCTGTGCATAATAACGTTCGGCCAGCTGTAACCTGGCAGGACGTTAGCAACGGACTGCCCTCAGGACTACGTAAAATGGAGCTGACGATGAAACGATCTTTTACCCTACCCAGCCTAATGCTGACCTCGGCAACGGCCAATACCTCCGCGCAGTCAGCGGAATTTGCCAGTGCGGATTGCGTAACGGGCCTCAATGAAATTGGCCTGATTTGCGTTAACAACATCTCCGGTAGCCAGCAGGATGTTGAGCATGCCATCGCCGTACAGGCCGATGAGCAAGGTGCATCCTGGTATCGCATCGTCCAAATGTATGAAGAGCAACAGCCGGATAACTGGCGGGTGCAGGCCATTCTTTATGCCTGAATGTGCTAGCATGCGTTCGTGTTTCATTTCTCATGGCAGGAAGTCATGTTTACCCAGGGACGAAAGATCATTTGGTTGCTGCTGGCGTTAGCGCTATTCGCCGGACTGACCAGAATTGCCTTCTATGAAGGCTGGCTCCGCTTTAATTACCCTTCTCGTCAAACGTTCCCAATCCAGGGAATTGATGTTTCCCACCACCAGCAATCCATTGACTGGGCGCAGCTCAAACAACAAAACATTCAATTCGCCTTTATCAAAGCAACGGAAGGCGAGAGCTTTAAAGATAGCGCTTTTGATGCCAACTGGCGTAATGCCCGGAAGCAGGGAATCATCACCGGCGCCTATCATTTTTTTACTTTTTGTAAATCCGGTATTGCGCAGGCGGGCAACTTTATCGCCACTGTGCCCGTCAGCCCTCACGCGCTGCCGCCGGTGCTGGATCTGGAATACGGAGGTAACTGTATGCCTCAGAGCCACCAACAAATCGTTGCTGAAGTGCGGGCCATGACCGCCATGCTGGAGACGGTTTATCAGCAAAAAGTCATTCTTTATGCCACCCGCGAATTTTATGACGACCACCTACAGAATGAATTTAACGATAATCCGTTGTGGCTCCGTGATATCTGGCGCCAGCCCAGGCTGGAAAGTTCGCGCCAATGGGTCTTCTGGCAGTTCGCTAATCGTGGTCGCCTTGCTGGAATAGACGCCTTTGTGGATTTGAATGTGTTTCAGGGCAGCGACGAGCAATTTACCGCCCTGCTCCATCCCTAGAAGGCACCGCCGGTCGCCCGGCTCAATACTTCGCTTAGCATCGGCTCGCTAAGCAACAAGCCGCCGCGCGCGTCGAGCATCATACGACACCAGGCTTCAGCCGTCGGTGGTGAAGCATAGCGCAATACCTGCGCGCCCACGCCTAACATATAGACCAGTTGGGTTATCTCCCTGGCCTGCCCTTCCGCTGGTCGCCGTAACCACTGTTGCAATTGCCGCCATGAGCGATCGAAATGACGATTTTGCCCTTTCACTTCCGCACATTCCGCCGCCAGAAGTTCCAGCGCCGCCGGTTGCTTCGTCAGAACGCGTATCACGTCCAGACACATGATATTGCCTGAGCCTTCCCAGATGCTATTGACCGGCATTTCGCGATATAAGCGCGGTAGTTCACTCTCTTCACAGTAACCAGCACCACCCAAGACCTCCATCGCCTCCGCGACAAACGGAATCCCGGATTTGCAGATAGCAAACTTCGCTGCAGGAGTGAACAACCTTGCCCATAGCGCTTCCTGCACATCATCACGCTTATCCCACGCGCGCGCGAGGCGGAACAAAAAGGCGGTTTGCCCCTCAAGCCGCAATGCCATTTGCCCCAGAACCTGGCGCATCATTGGCTGGTCGACCAGATTTTTTCCAAATGCCTGACGTTGCAGCGCATGGTACAGCGCCACTGAATAAGCCCGGCGCATCAACGCGTGACTGCCCAGCGCGCAATCGAAGCGGGTCATACCGCCCATTTTGAGGATTTGCCGGACGCCATCCCCCTCTTCCCCAACCAGCCAACCGCAGGCATCAAAAAACTCGACTTCGCTACTGGCATTCGCACGGTTACCTAATTTGTCTTTCAGTCTTTCCAGACGAATACCGTTACGTTGTCCGTCAGGTAACAGACGCGGGACAAAAAAACAAGAAAGACCCGCGGGTGCCTGAGCTAATATCAGATGGGCATCGCTTTGCGGTACTGAGAAAAACCATTTGTGCCCAATCAGATGATAAAAGCCTTCGGCCGTTTTTTCCGCCCGGGTGGTATTACTCAATACATCAGACCCACCCTGCTTTTCGGTCATTCCCATCCCAATAAGCAGCCCGCGTTTCTGATTACCCGGCACAAGATGTGGATCGTAACGATCGCTCAATAATGGCGATAACCAGTCGCTAAATAGTGTTGGCAGCGAACGCTGCAATAGCGGAGTGGCGGCGAAGGTCATGGTGATGGGGCATAAGGTTCCTGCTTCCACCTGCGCATGCAGCATAAAGCGAGCTGCGCGGGCAACGAAGGAACCATCACGAGCCTCTTTCTGCCAGGCAAGATTATGGACCTGGTTAGCACACAACCCCTGCATCAGCAGATGCCATGCGGGATGGAAGCGCACATCATCAAGGCGTGAGCCTGTTGCGTCGTAACGCAAAAGCTCCGGCGGATTGCTGTTTGCCAGACGACCAAGCTCCAAAGATTCTGCGGTTCCCAGCTGCTGACCGATACTCGCCAGCAGGTCACCGTCCCAGCCAGCGCCTTCGCGCACCACCGCTTCACGCAAAGCGGTATCTGACAGGAATAAGTTGCTGTTACAAAGTGGGGTGGGCTGATTGAATACGGTGTGAGTTTGCCAGTGCATTGTGTTTCCCTCCTTCAATGGCGTTGCCATTAAGTATGGTCACGCTGGGCAAACCCGCTCGCGAAAGGAGTCACAAAAAAACCATCCCGAAGGATGATTCTGGTATTTAGCTTATGGCTACGGCGCTTAACTGCGCTGGCGCACCGCTTCAAACAGACAAATCCCGGTCGCGACAGACACGTTCAGCGATGAAACACTGCCAGCCATCGGAATACTGATTAACTCATCGCAGTGTTCGCGGGTCAGACGGCGCATACCTTCGCCTTCCGCTCCCATCACCAGCGCCATCGAACCGGTCATCTTGCTCTGGAATAGAGTGTGGTCGGCTTCGCCAGCGGTACCCACGATCCAGACGTTCTCTTCCTGCAGCAGTCGCATGGTACGCGCGAGGTTAGTCACGCGGATCAGCGGAACGTTTTCTGCCGCCCCGCAGGCGACTTTTTTCGCCGTCGCATTGAGCTGCGCGGAGCGATCTCTCGGCACAATCACCGCGTGCACGCCAGCGGCATCGGCACTACGTAAGCAGGCGCCGAGGTTATGTGGGTCGGTCACACCGTCGAGGATCAAAAGGAACGGTTGATCGAGAGAAGCGATCAGATCCGGCAGATCGTTCTCCTGATACTGGCGCCCAGGCTTCACGCGAGCAATAATCCCCTGATGAACAGCACCCTCGCTTTTCTCATCAAGATACTGGCGGTTGGCAACCTGAATCACCACTCCCTGAACCTCCAGGGCATGGATCAGCGGCAGCAAGCGCTTATCCTCACGGCCTTTCAGAATAAAGACTTCCTGAAAACGCTCAGGAGCGCGTTCCAGCAGTGCCTGCACCGCGTGGATGCCGTAAATCATTTCACTCATTTATGTACTCGTTTTAGGTTCTGTTAGCCGTTCCCTTCACCCAGACGTTCTCCGCTACATTAGACGGAATCAGGATGAAGGGAATCCAATCACTCAGCGATTTTCTTTTTCGCCGCGCGCTTGGCTTTGGTCGCCGCAGCGATTTTTTGGGTTTTCACCGACGGTTTCTTCGCTTTTTTCTCGCCTTTCGGCTGAGCAGCCTTCGGTTGAGATTTGCCTTTCTCTTTGCGGAATGCGCTATCTGGCTCAAAGTTCACTTGCTTTCCTGCCTGACGACGACGACCGGAGGATTTGCCTGCGGCACCCTTTTTCGCCTTCTCTCGCTCGGTTTTCCCCACATTGCGCGGAGCGCGCTCGCTGGAGATAAGCGAGAAGTCAATCTTGCGCTCGTCCATGTTGACTGCTTCAACGCGCACTTCTACGCGATCGCCCAGACGGTAGGTTTGGCCACCGGACTCGCCGATCAGCCGCTGACCCACCTGGTCGAAACGATAGTAGTCATTATCGAGCGAAGAGACGTGCACCAGACCATCAATAAACAGCTCATCCAGACGCACGAAGAAACCAAAACCGGTCACGCTGGCGATCACGCCTTTGAAGACGTTACCCACCTGATCCAACATGAAATCACACTTCAACCAGTCCGACACATCGCGGGTAGCTTCGTCAGCACGGCGCTCCGTCATCGAACAGTGAGCCCCCAGTTGTAGCATCTCTTCCATACTGTAGTGCCAGCCACCGGTCTCAGTGCTATTGCCTTTATGCCCCTGCTCTTTCGCCAGCAGATACTTGATAGCGCGGTGCAGCGACAGATCCGGGTAGCGACGAATCGGCGAGGTAAAGTGAGCGTAAGATTGCAGCGCGAGGCCAAAGTGACCGCGATTTTCCGGGTCGTACACCGCCTGTTTCATCGACCGCAGCAGCATGGTTTGCAGCATTTCCGCATCTGGTCGATCGGCGATCGACGTCAGCAGTTCGGCATAATCACGCGGCTCCGGCTTATTACCACCGGGCAGTTCAAGTCCAAGCTCCGCCAGCACCGAACGGAATGCGGTGATCGCCTCCGTACTCGGCTTATCGTGAATACGAAACAGCGCCGGCTCTTCAGCTTTCTCCACAAAGCGCGCAGCGGAAATGTTCGCCAGAATCATGCACTCTTCAATCAGCTTATGCGCGTCGTTACGCTGAGTTTGCTCGATGCGCTCAATGCGGCGTTCAGCATTGAAGATGAATTTAGCTTCTTCACTCTCAAATGAGATGCCGCCGCGCTCTTCACGAGCAACATCCAGCACTTTGTAGAGGTTATGGAGCTCTTCAATATGCTTAACCAGCGGCGCATACTGCTCACGCAGGTCCTGGTCGCCCTGCAGCATATGCCAGACTTTAGTGTAGGTCAGGCGAGCATGGGAACTCATCACCGCTTCGTAGAATTTGAAGCCGGTCAGACGGCCTTTTGATGAAATCGTCATCTCGCAAACCATACAGAGCCTGTCGACCTGAGGATTCAGCGAGCACAGACCGTTGGAAAGCACTTCCGGCAGCATCGGGACGACCTGAGATGGGAAGTAGACCGAGGTACCACGGCTGCGTGCTTCACCATCCAGCGGCGTGCCGGGACGCACGTAGTAGCTCACATCGGCAATGGCCACCCACAGACGCCAGCCGCCGCCGCGTTTCTTCTCACAGTATACGGCGTCATCAAAGTCGCGAGCATCTTCGCCATCAATGGTGACCAGCGGCAGATTACGTAAATCAACACGTCCAGCCTTCGCCTCTTCCGGCACCTGTTCTTTCAGACTTGAAACCTGTTTTTCCACCTCTGACGGCCAGACATGGGGGATTTCATGGGTGCGCAGGGCCATATCGACCGCCATTCCGGTTCCCATGTTATCGCCCAGCACTTCGACGATTTTACCCACTGCTTTAGTGCGGCGGGTCGGGCGCTGGGTGAGCTCAACCACTACCACAAACCCCATGCGCGCGCCCATCACTGCTTCCGGCGGAATCAGGATGTCGAAACTTAAGCGGCTGTCATCGGGAACGACAAAGCCCACACCCGCCTCGGTAAAGTAGCGGCCGACGATCTGCCCGGTTTTTGGTACCAGGACACGAACGATACGAGCCTCCCGGCGGCCTTTACGGTCCGCACCCAGAGGCTGTGCCAGCACCTGATCGCCATGAATGCAGGTTTTCATCTGTTCAGATGATAAATAAAGATCATCTTTACGGCCTTCGACGCGCAGGAAGCCATAGCCATCGCGATGACCGATAACGATGCCTTTCAGCAGATCGAGACGCTCAGGCAGCGCGTAGCACTGGCGACGAGTGAAGACCAGTTGACCATCACGTTCCATTGCGCGCAGTCGACGGCGCAATGCTTCTTGTTGTTCTTCGCCTTCGATATTCAGCTCTATTGCCAGCTCATCACGGCTGGCCGGTTTTTCGCGTTTTGCTAAATGATCGAGGATGAATTCCCGGCTTGGGATTGGATTGGCGTACTTTTCAGTTTCGCGGTCCAGGAAAGGATCTTGTGACATGTCGGTTCCTCCGTTGTCATCTCCAGTGAAGTTTACGTCACTCCACCAGTAATAATTTATAAAGTGGTTGATTCTTTTCAACCAAATCGGCCAACGTGTAGTTATCTAGTTCCTTAAGAAAACTTTGTGTGGCTTCTGCAAGCGCCTGCTTCAGGCGGCAGGCGGGCGTAATATGGCAAAATTCGCTGCTGCAATTGACCAACGATAACGGCTCCAAATCGCGGACAACATCGCCGACTCGAATCGTGTTTGCCGGTTTGCCAAGGCGAATTCCGCCGTTCTTTCCCCGTACTGCCGTGACGTAGCCGACACGACTTAACTGATTGATTATTTTTACCATATGATTACGAGAGACACCGTAAACCTCCGTGACTTCGGAGATACTGGTCATCCTTCCATCCGGCAACGACGCCATATATATCAGCGCACGTAATCCGTAATCAGTGAAACTCGTTAACTGCACAATCAACCTCAGGGAAAAGAAAAACAGGGTGTGTCGATAGACGTAATTACTATTGATGATAAACCAGCCAGCGCTCAGGCCGCTAATTTATTTAAATGGGGCGGGCGAACAGCAAAAACAAGAGGCGCCTGAACGGCGCCCCTGGGGATAATTATGCGTCGAACGGGTCGCGCAGAATCATCGTCTCGGTACGGTCAGGACCGGTAGAGATGATATCAACCGGTACGCCGGTGAGTTCTTCAATGCGCGCGATATAGTTCAGCGCTGCCTGCGGCAGGCCGCTGCGCTCTTTCACGCCGAAGGTGGTTTCAGACCAACCTGGCATTGTTTCATAAATCGGTTCAATACCTTCCCAGTTGTCAGCAGCCAGCGGAGTGGTGGTCACCTCACGGCCATCCGGCATACGGTAGGCTACGCAGATTTTAACTTCTTTCAGGCCGTCCAGGACGTCCAGTTTAGTCAGGCAGAAGCCAGACAGGGAGTTAATCTGCACCGCACGGCGCACCGCAACGGCGTCAAGCCAACCGGTACGACGACGACGGCCGGTAGTAGCGCCGAACTCGTTACCTTGCTTGCACAGGAACTCGCCGATGTCATCAAACAGTTCAGTCGGGAATGGACCCGCGCCTACACGAGTAGAATAGGCTTTGATGATACCCAGAACGTAATCAACATAACGTGGGCCCAGGCCGGAACCGGTGGCCACGCCACCTGCGGTGGTGTTAGAGGAAGTCACGTACGGGTAGGTACCGTGGTCAATATCCAGCAGCGTACCCTGCGCACCTTCGAACATCATAAAGTCGCCACGTTGACGCGCCTGATCCAGAAGATCGGAGACATCAACAACCATGGCTGTCAGGATGTCGGCAATCGCCATCACATCATCCAGGACTTTCTGATAGTCAACCGCTTCAACTTTGTAGAAATTCACCAACTGGAAGTTGTGATATTCCATCACTTCTTTCAGTTTGTCAGCGAAGGTTGCTTTATCAAACAGGTCACCAACGCGCAGACCGCGGCGAGCTACTTTATCTTCATAAGCTGGGCCGATACCGCGACCGGTAGTACCGATAGCTTTCGCGCCACGCGCTTTCTCACGCGCAACATCCAGCGCAACGTGATAATCGAGGATAAGCGGGCAGGCTTCAGACAGCAGCAGACGCTCACGGACAGGGATACCACGGTCTTCCAGTCCTTTCATCTCTTTCATCAGTGCAGCAGGCGACAGCACGACGCCGTTACCGATAATGCTGGTAACATTTTCACGAAGAATGCCTGATGGAATGAGATGGAGGACGGTTTTTTCACCGTTGATTACGAGAGTATGGCCTGCGTTGTGACCACCCTGGTAGCGCACAACATATTTAGCCCGTTCAGTCAGGAGATCGACGATCTTCCCTTTACCTTCGTCACCCCATTGGGTGCCCAGTACGACGACGTTGTTACCCATTTTTCAAAATCACCGTTTGCTTAAAAATGGATTCTACCATCGCTTTTTCAGAGTTACAGCACTTTTTGCACTCAAGATACGGTAAATTAGGCTACTTGTTAATCAGCCAATCGTTTTCCTCAACATGTAGTAGATCACGATACCGGCAACCACAAGACCCCCACCAAAACGGCGTAATAAATTATCCGGCAACTGACTCATCGTGGCGACCATTCGCCGCCATGCCCGTGGGTAAAGTAATGGCCCGAGTCCTTCAAGTACTAAAACCAGCGCCAGTGCCAACCAGATTGTTGAGTTCATTATTCACCTTTATATAAATTTTGCGCTGTGGAGTACCAGTGGTTTATCAATGTTGTGTTTACTCTCACTTCATATTGTCCGGTATTTCCTCTTTATTATGAACTGATTTTATGAAACAAAATTCATAACTCATTGTATTGAATGTTCTTTTTAAAATTGCAAGTATCTTCCTCGTATCAAATATGGATACGAGCATAAAATAATTAGGATGATTATTATGAGAGAATTAACAGCAATTGAAATTGATGCCGTAAGCGGTGCTGGCTGGCTGCAAGATGGTCTGGCATCCCTGGGCAGTAAGGCAGGTTCTGCGGTATGGTCGCTAGGTAGTAATCTGAGCATTGATTTACCTATTCTGGGTACGGTAAACCTTTCAACCATCGCGCCGGGCCTGGGCGAAACGATCGGTAAAACGATTGGTTCAACTATCGGTGGAACGATTGAAAGCACTCTGGCAAGCGTACCTGTGATCGGTGGCCTGCTGAATAAACTGCTGGGCAACTAATCCTGCTCAGTTGTAAAAAAAGGCGCCTTAACAGGCGCCTTTTTGCTTACAGAATCACTTATCAGTGGGTGGTCGCCGCAGGTGATTTCATATAGCGGAAGAAATCACTATCCGGGCTGAGAACCATCACATCCTGATTGCTCTGGAAGCTATTCTCGTAAGCACGCAGGCTACGGATAAAGGCATAGAAACCCGGATCCTGGCTGAAAGCATCAGCAAACAGCTTCGCTGCTTCAGCATCACCCTCACCACGCATGATACGTCCCTGGCGCTCAGATTCTGCCAACGTTTTGGTGACTTCATAGTCCGCAGTCGCACGCAGTTTTTCAGCTTCTTCCTGACCCTGCGAACGGTGACGACGAGCTACTGCTTCACGCTCAGCGCGCATACGGTTATAGATCGCTTCAGAAACTTCAGCAGGAAGGTTGATCTGTTTGATTCGTACGTCGACAACTTCAATACCCAGTGCCGCCATACTATTCGGGTTGATCACCTTCACCTTACCGTTAGTTTCTGCTTCAACACGCTCTGCCGCTTTGGCAATCGCATCATCAGCAGCCGGGGTGCTGACTTCATCTTCTGTGCCTGCAGAACCAGAGTTCAGCGCATCACGCACTTCCAGAGTCAAACGACCACGGGAGTCCGTTACGATGTCTTTCACATCCAGACGCCCAATTTCAGAACGCAGACGGTCAGAGAATTTACGCTTCAGCAGAACCTCGGCCTGGGAGACGTCGCCGCCGCCAGTTGCCAAATAGTAACGACTGAAGTCGCTGATGCGCCACTTGATGTACGAATCAACGATCAGGTCTTTCTTCTCTTTGGTCACAAAGCGATCGGCCTGGTTATCCATGGTCTGGATACGCGCATCCAGCATTTTCACTGATTCAATGAACGGGATCTTGAAGTGCAGGCCCGGCTCATAAACCAGTGGTTTGTTTTCATCGTCGCGCAGAACTTTACCAAAGCGCAGGCTAATACCGCGCTCGCCTTCTTTAACAACAAAGACGGACATGTAGAGCACCACCAGCACGATGACAATTATCGCGATAACAGATTTACGCATCGTTATTCCCCCTGACGCTGGTAGTCGTTACGCTGCGCGTTGGCGCGGCGTTGGTCCATAATGTTGCCTCCCGTAGAGGTCTGAGCGTTACTGGCGCTGCTTGAGCTGGATGCAGGCGGCAGACGCAGCAGATCGCTTGCGCCACTGCTATCACTCTTTGCCGCTGGTGCGCCAGCACCTTTCAGCATCTGATCCAGAGGCAGAACCATCAGGTTGCTCCCCTTATCGTTAACCAGCACTTTGCGAGTATGGCTCAGCACTTTTTCCATGGTTTCGATATACAGACGCTCACGGGTAATTTCCGGAGCTGCTTTATATTCAGGCAGGATCTTCGCAAAGCGAGCAACCTCACCCTGGGCTTCGAGAACGGTCTGAGTTTTATACGCACGCGCTTCTTCAAGGATACGCTGTGCCTGACCATTCGCTCGCGGCTGAACTTCGTTGGTGTATGCTTCAGCTTCACGAATGTACTGTTGTTCGTTTTCACGCGCGGCAATCGCATCGTCAAACGCGGCTTTCACTTCTTCCGGCGGACGCGCTGTCTGGAAGTTAACGTCCAGCAGAGTAATCCCCATGTTGTACGGACGAATCGTCTCTTCCAGCTCGCGCTGGGTATCGCTACGGATCACGGTACGGCCTTCAGTCAGGATACGATCCATGGTGTATTTACCGATAACACCACGCAGAGCGCTGTCGGTGGCCTGACGCAGGCTATCATCTGCGCTGGTAACGCTAAACAGGTAACGTTCCGGATCGGTCACGCGATACTGCACGTTCATCTCGACGCGCACCACGTTTTCGTCAGAGGTCAACATGACGCCAGACGCCGCCAGTTCACGTACTGATTCAACGTTAACCGCCTGAACGTTATCAACGAAAGTGGGTTTCCAGTTAAGGCCAGGCTCAACCAGATGGCTGAATTTACCAAAGCGTGTGACCACACCACGTTCAGCTTCCTTAATAGTATAGAAACCGCTGGCTGCCCAGATAATCACCGCAGCGGCGGCAACGATGCCGACGACACGTCCGCCCATTGGGCCACGAGGTCCCTGAGAGCCGCTACCGCCCCCCAGTCCACCTTTTCCGCCACCCAGACCGCCGAGTTTTTTACTTAGCTTACGGAAGATATCATCCAGATCGGGAGGTCCCTGCTCGCGACCACCTTTGTTGCCATTTCCCCCAGAGTTGCCGCCTTGGTTATTGCTGCTTCCCCACGGGTCGCGGTCCTGTCCGTTATTACCGGGCTGATTCCACGCCATGTATATGCTCCATATTTGTTTTTGATATCCCCACAGGGGTTAATATCTTCAGGCAAGCTGCAAGGTCAAATCACGTATTCAACCAGCGCTGGCTCTTGTTTACAAAGGCGACGCCAGTCAACGATCGGCATGCGTACCTGCAGACCAACGCTACCGTCATCCTCCATCCACTCTTTTTCTATCGCCTGAAGCTGATAAAACCGGCTTCTTAGTCGACCTTCCTGCGGTGGTAGACGCAGCGTGTGCTGAGCTACTTCACCGGAAAGCCGTTCCGTTAAAGCCTGAAAAAGGAGTGGTACGCCAACCCCGGTCTGGGCGGAGAGCCAGACCCGGATCGGTTTATTCTCTTCATCCCGGTCAATACGCGGATCAAAATCGTCCAACATGTCGATTTTGTTCATAACCAGCAGCACCGGGATCTCATCGGCCTCGATTTCGGCGAGGACCGTATTCACTGCATCAATATTTTCCTGCACGCGGACATCGGCCGCGTCAATGACGTGCAGCAGCAGCGTCGCCTGACGTGTCTCCTGCAGAGTTGCTTTAAACGCCGCGACCAAATCATGTGGCAGATGACGAATAAAGCCAACGGTATCCGCCAGTACGGTTTCGCCAACATCAGTGACATCAATGCGGCGTAGCGTCGGGTCCAGGGTAGCGAACAGTTGGTTCGCGGCATAGACCTCGGCTTCGGTTATCTGGTTAAACAGCGTTGATTTACCGGCGTTGGTATAACCTACCAGCGACACGGTAGGAATATCGGCTTTGGCGCGTGACCGCCGTCCTTGCTCGCGTTGTTTTTCAACTTTTTCCAGTCGCGACAGGATCTGCATAATACGGTTACGCAGCAATCGGCGGTCGGTTTCGAGCTGGGTTTCACCCGGGCCACGTAAACCAATCCCGCCCTTCTGCCTTTCAAGGTGGGTCCAGCCACGGACAAGGCGAGTCGCCATATGCCGCAACTGCGCCAGCTCGACCTGCAGCTTCCCCTCGTGGGTGCGCGCTCGCTGGGCAAAAATATCTAAAATCAGGCCGGTACGATCGATAACCCGACATTCGCATAAGCGTTCAAGGTTTCGTTCCTGTGCCGGACTCAGGGCATGATCGAAGAGCACGACCGATGCACCGGTCGCTTTTACGGCTTCCGCAATTTCGACTGCTTTACCTTCACCAACAAAATACTTCGGGTGCGGTGCTTTACGGCTACCGGTAATCACCTGCATTGCTTCGACACCGGCGGAAGAGGCCAGAGTTTCAAACTCCTGGAGATCTTCCATATCTTTGTCTTGCGAAAAATAGATGTGTACCAGTACCGCCTGCTCACCGGCATCATAACGGTCAAACAAGCGTAAACCCCTTATAAAATACCAGCGGGGAACTCAGAAAACCTGGCTCCCCGACGTGGAAAAACAGCATCAGCCTTATTCGGCGTCTTCGCTGTCTTGCTGCGACGCAGAAGAGCCTTGCGCGCTACCACCGTGGTGATAGTTACTTGTGCCGCCGCCAGCATTATTGCTGTGGTGAGACACCGGGCGAGACGGGACAACTGTAGAAATTGCGTGCTTATAGACCATCTGGCTGACCGTGTTTTTCAACAGGATCACGAACTGATCGAAAGACTCAATTTGCCCTTGCAGCTTAATACCATTCACCAAATAAATAGAAACCGGAACGCGTTCCCGACGCAAAGCGTTCAGGAACGGATCTTGTAAAGATTGCCCCTTAGCCATTCTCTCTTTTCCTTATATGTATGCTTGTTTTGTACTCAGAACCTTACGATTCTTAAAAAAATTACGCACGATAACCGTTCAATTGTACACGTTCAGTCCAGGCTAGCACCAACTACCTGTAATACTTTGTTGAACGCCTGTTCAGGTTGTTCACTATCTAACCAGTGGACACCTTCCCAACCGCGCAACCAGGTGACCTGACGTTTAGCTAACTGTCTCGTGGCGCAAACACCTCGATAAACCATCTCATCATACGGGATCTCGCCATTAAGGTACGACCACATCTGGCGATATCCGACACAACGAATGGAAGGCATATCCGTATGCAAATCTCCCCGGGCAAATAACGCCCGTACTTCTGCTTCAAAACCCGAAGCCAACATCTGATGAAAACGCTGTTCTATGCGTTGATGGAGCAGTTCACGGCTCGCCGGGGCGATGGCGAACTGATGCACCTTATACGGCAGAGCGTCACCTGACGTTTGCGTCAGTTCCGTTAAAGTTTTACCCGAAATGAAAAAAACTTCCAGTGCTCGGGAAAGTCTTTGCGGATCATTTGGATGAATACGCGCCGCGGCAACCGGATCAATCTCCTGTAATTGCTGGTGTAACGCGTTCCACCCTTGCTCTGCGGCTTGTTGCTCAATTCTGGCTCTGACTGCAGGATCCGCCGAAGGTAACGGCGATAATCCTTCCAACAACGCTTTGAAATACAACATTGTTCCGCCGACCAGCAGCGGAATACGCCCGGCAGCGACAATATCAGCCATCTCTGCCAACGCATCGCGACGAAAATCTGCCGCAGAATAAGCTTCAGCCGGATCAAGAATATCCAGCAGTCGATGCGGCGCAGCGCTTAGCTCTTGCGCATCCGGCTTAGCCGTACCGATATCCATTCCTCGATAGATGAGGGCTGAATCAACGCTAATCAACTCTACGGGCAAAACTTTACGTAAAGCGATAGCTAACGCGGTTTTACCGGAGGCCGTCGGGCCCATTAAAAATATTGCCTTAGGCAGGCTCGCCTCGGTTACATCACTCATCTTTCAGGGCATTCATCGCCGAATGTAAATCAACAGGTTGTAACAGACCACCCGGCGGCGCTTTAACCAACTGCGGGCACAAACGTTCTATATCCGCCAGGACAGCAATCGCCTGCGCCATATTCCACTGCCCGTGCTCACTCGCCAGATTGCGCGCTATCCACTGGGCAATATTGTTGACGTCGAATGTTTTTTGCTGCGCCAGGTAGCCTATCAGTTCAGGAATCAAGATTTGTAAATTTTGTTGTCTTAAGGGTAAAGGCACCGCCCGAATCGTCACGTGCTGCGTATCAGATTGCAGTTCAATACCGACCTGAGTCAGCGCTGATTGCGCGTTATCCAGTGCGACTTTTTCCCCTTCAGACACTTTTAGCCGCAGCGGGATAAGCAGCGGCTGGGCGCAAACCGCTTCTACGCCGGGCGTCAGTTGCGCCTGACGCAGCCAGCGTTCTGCAACCGGCAGAGCCAATAACGCTAACTTGCCATCGCGCTCTAGCAGCGCGCAGTCGCCATCAACAATCGTCAACACGCGACCAAAGCTTTGACTGTGTCCAGCCAATCCTTCTGTCACTGGTGTGGGTGATACTGGCTTTCGCTCCGGGACCGGAGTATCCAGCAGTTGGCGATACAGCGCACCCTGCTGTTTTTGATAGCCTGGCTGCGCATGGGGCCAACTTGCTCCACCAGCGGAACCCGAAGCGGTGGATTCTCGCGAGCCTCCCGCATTAAAGCGCGGCACGGCAGTCTCATCATGATATCGGGGAGGAGCCGTTTCACGCGCAACCGCCGGCTGGGCGAAATGGTTGCCGCCTGCTGCAATGCGGTTCTCCGGAACCTGGCGAGGCGCCGGTTCATCGCCCTCTTCTGCCAATGGCGCACTCAGCTGCTGCTGAAGCACGCTCAGCACACCTTGATAAATAAAATCATGAACCAGCCGCGACTGATGAAAACGAACTTCATGCTTGGCCGGATGAACATTCACATCTACCTGGTGCGGATCGATTTCCAGGTAAAGCACAAAAGCGGGCTGCTGATTGGCCCCCAGCTTATCTTCACAAGCCTGACGAATTGCATGATTAATCAGGCGGTCGCGCATCATCCGTCCGTTGACGTAGCAATACTGAATTTCTGCCAGCGCCGGATTCGTATGCAGAGGATCGGCCACCCAGCCGCTAAGGGTAAGATCGCCGTGCTGCCACTCGATAGCCAGAGCATGTTCAAGAAACGGCGTACCGCAAATCGCCCCCAGCCGCCGTTCACGCTGACCATCCTGTGACACGGCGCGATACTGGCGCACCGCTTTACCGTTGTGGCTGAGGTTAATCGTGACGTCGAAACGCGCCAGCGCGATGCGCCGCACGATCTCGTCGATATGATTAAACTCGGTTTTTTCGGTACGCATGAATTTGCGGCGAGCGGGGGTGTTATAAAACAGATCCAGTACTTCCAGCGTTGTTCCCACCGGGTGCGCCGCTGGTTTAACGGTAACGTCCTGATCGCGCCCTTCTGCGTAGGCCTGCCAGGCTTCTTGCTGCTCCTCAGTACGCGAGGTTAGCGTCAGGCGGGCGACAGAACTGATACTGGCTAAGGCTTCACCACGAAATCCGAGGCTGATTATCGCTTCCAGATCATCAAGCGAGGCGATTTTACTGGTGGCATGACGCGCCAGAGCCAACGCCAGTTCATCTTTTTTAATCCCACAGCCGTTGTCACGGATGCGGATCAACTTCGCACCGCCGCGCTCAATATCAATATCGATACGCGTAGCCCCTGCATCGAGGCTATTTTCAACTAACTCTTTGACGACAGACGCCGGACGTTCCACCACTTCACCAGCGGCAATCTGGTTGGCGAGCTGCGGCGGTAGAACCTGAATCGGCATAGCCGTCTCCTTAATTTAACAACGTTCCGTCTGATGACCCTGCGCTGGCAGTCTGCGCCGCAGTCCCGCGCGGCGCTGATTGCAGCGGATGCTGCATAAAGTAGTTACGCAGACCGTTATAAATCGCCTCGGCGACCTGCTGTTGAAAAGCATCGCTACCCAGCAATCTCTCTTCGCCGGTATTGCTGATAAACCCGGTTTCGACAAGGATTGACGGGATATCCGGCGAGCGCAGAACGCCCAGGCTGGCATGTTCAGGGCGACGTTTATGCAAGTCGCCGATTCGCTGTAGCTGGCTCAACACATTAGTCGCCACATCATACCCGACGCGCTGAGAATGGCCGAACTGTAAATCCAGCACCGCCTGGCTCAGGTAAGGGTCCGACTGACTATTCGCCAGCACATCGCCCGCGCCGCCCAGCAACTCAGACTGTTTCTCATGCTGTTCGAGCCAGCCGGCCATTTCACTGTTGGCACGACGGTTGGAAAGCACCCAAACCGAGGCCCCGGTTGCATCACGGTTTGGCGCAGCGTCAGCGTGAATCGATACGAGGAAGTTAGCATTTTGCTTACGCGCTACGTCTGAACGTCCCATAACGGAAATGAAATAATCGCCATCGCGCGTCAGTACCGGCTTGAACTGGGGATCGGCGTTCAGCAGCGTGCGAAGCTTGCGGGCGATAGCAATGGTCACATTCTTCTCTTTTGTGCCATTCGGACCAATTGCTCCCGGGTCCTGACCGCCGTGACCGGCATCTATAGCGATAATCACTTTATCGTCGGTCGATACGGTGCGAGTCGCGGGACGCGTGATGGTACTTGTGCTTGTGCTGGTCACCGCAGTCAGCCGATCGTTATCGGCTTTAAACGGATTACGCGCCGGTTCACTCGGACGAGAAGGTTGCACAATGGGTTTCTCAACCTGTTTCACTACCACTGGCGGCGGAGGTGGTGGAGGCGCATCAGCATTGATGGTAAACACCACGGTATAGTTAGAGCCATTCTGCTGCTTCACCGCACGAGTTTTCCCATCGGCGGTCAGATCCACCAGCAGACGCAGCGACTGCGCGTCCTGCGGCGACCCGGAACGGATACTTTTCACCAGATTATTGCCGCTAAACTGCAGCGGTAGCCCCTGGAGCACGCCAGTCTGTTTTATATCCAGCGCCACGGTTCGCTTGCCCTGTGGGCTAAACGAATATTCAGGATCGCCGATAAAACTAATGGTAATGCGGGCCTGCTGATCTCCATTTGAGACCTGGATGTCGGATAAACTTGCCGCGGTGGCCTGAATGCTAAACAGCATCAGTGCAGCGGCCAGCCAACTGGTTATGCGATACATCATCCCGTCGTCCTTCAGGCTAATTAGCCAAACGCGCCAATAGAGACTCACCCAATGTGGAGACCGCCGTTACGCGCGCCTCCCGCCCTTGAGCCTGGTATTCAAGGTGAATTTCAACATCCGGGTCAGGCAGTACACCTGTGCCTTGTTGCGGCCATTCCACCAGGCAGATGGCATCATCAGTAAAATAATCGCGAATCCCCATAAATTCGAGCTCCTCAGGATCCGCAAGGCGATACAGGTCAAAGTGATAGACCATCAGATTATCGAGACTATAGGGTTCGACCAGCGTATAGGTTGGGCTTTTGACATTACCACGATGGCCAAGCGCATGAAGAAAGCCGCGGCTAAAGGTGGTTTTACCCGCACCTAAATCGCCATACAAATAGATAACCGTGGCGCCAGTACACGCCTGCGCTATGCGGTCGCCAAGGTTTAAAGTCGCCTGCTCGTCGGGTAAAGAAATCACTCGGTTAATCATGGTCTACGTCAATCACATCCGGGTTAACAACACGCCTGAGCGTGGAAAAAAGATCGGTCGCCAGCATTCCGCGAGTGCCATTTCTGGCGGCCAGACGATCGGCGGCTTCGCCATGAGCAACGCATCCAGCGCAGGCGGCATCATACGGCGTCAGGCGCTGGCCTAACAATGCGGCAATAATACCGGTCAGCACATCGCCCATTCCACCGCTAGCCATGCCGGCATTACCCACGTCGATAATGCCCATCTCGCCTGATTCGTTCGCGACTATCGTACCCGCGCCTTTCAGCACTACGACACCACCATAACGTTTTACCAGACGTTGTGCAGAATGTAAGCGATCGCTTTCAATTTCTGCCACACTCGTGTTCAGCAAACGGGCGGCTTCGCCGGGATGCGGCGTTAGCACGCGATTGTGACGTTTATCGGGATTGATTGCCAGCAGGTTCAGCGCATCCGCATCCCAGACCATCGGTTTACGAAAATTCTCCGTCTGGCGCAGCGCTTTTTTGCCCCACTCGCTCTGGCCCAGCCCTGGTCCAATCGCCACCACATCGGCCCATTGCAAGCTCTCTTCCAGCGACTGAGCCGTCAGCTCGTGGACCATCAACTCTGGTCTGGCGGTTAGAATGGGGACGATGTTGTCTTGGTGAGTTAACACTCGCACTAACCCCGCCCCCGCACGCAGAGATGCCTCGCCGGTCATACGGATGGCCCCCGCAGTACCCGGTTCACCGCCGATAATCACCAGCTTACCGTGATCGCCTTTATGTGATGTGGGGCGTCGCGGCGGTAGCCAGTCGGCGAGTTGCGAGGCATCAAAGCGGCGCAGTACGGTAGCCTGACCAGCTAACCAACCCTCCAGACCGAGCGCGTGGTGATGCAAGCGGCCGACGACATCGCGGGCCTTACCGGTCAACAACCCAGGTTTAAGTGCGATAAAGGTGATGGTGTGCGCGGCGTTGATAACGGCTCCCGGCGTCGCGCCGGTCTGCGCGTTTAGCCCGGATGGGATATCCAGCGCCATAACCGGGGCCGGATATGCGTTCGTATGGTCGATAATCTCCACGATGTCTTGTCGTGGAGCGCTATGCAACCCGGTACCCAGCAGGGCATCAATAATTAAAGTGATATTTTCCGGCCAGGGAATGTTAGCGGCATGAATCATACCGCCCGCACTGAGCCAATCTTCGCGCGCGGCGCTAGCCTCTTCCGGCAACGGTTTCTCGCTCTCCAGCGCCAGCAGCGTTACCTGAATCCCTTGCGCCTGCGCCAGGCGAGCCACCACATAGCCATCACCGCCGTTATTACCGTGACCGCAAAGAATCAGCCAGTGCTGACTATCAGGATATTGTGCTCGAGCGAGTTGGAAAGCCGCTTCACCCGCGCGACGCATCAGTTCAAACAGCGTGAGCCCTAAACTATCTGCTGCTTCTTTTTCCGCCCGCCGTAGCGCATCCGCAGGCCAGATGATGTGTGGTATACTGTCAGTGTTTTTCGTCATCAGATGGTCCATCATGTCACAGCCCCTCGATCTCAATCAGTTAGCGCAACAAATCAAACAATGGGGCAAAGAATTAGGGTTCCAGCAGGTTGGCATCACCGATACCGATCTCAGCGCCAGCGAACCTAAACTGCAGGCCTGGCTGGATAAACAATACCATGGCGAAATGGAATGGATGGCGCGCCATGGCATGATGCGCGCGCGCCCTCATGAACTCCAGCCCGGTACGTTACGCGTGATTAGCGTACGGATGAACTATCTGCCTGCTAACGCCGCTTTCGCCCGTACCCTGAAAGATCCCTCCTTGGGTTACGTTAGCCGTTATGCCCTCGGGCGGGATTATCATAAGCTGTTACGTAACCGCCTGAAAAAACTCGGTGAGATGATTCAGGGACAGTGTGCTTCGCTCAATTTTAGACCGTTTGTCGATTCCGCGCCGATTCTTGAACGTCCTTTAGCTGAAAAAGCCGGACTTGGCTGGACAGGTAAGCACTCACTTATCCTCAGTCGCGACGCCGGATCGTTCTTTTTCCTCGGCGAACTGCTCGTCGACCTCCCTTTACCTGTCGATCGACCCGTCGAAGAAGAGTGCGGTCGCTGCGTCGCCTGTATGACTATCTGCCCAACCGGTGCGATCGTTGAGCCCTATACCGTGGATGCCCGCCGCTGTATCTCCTACCTGACCATAGAACTGGAAGGCGCAATCCCGGAAGAGTTTCGTCCACTTATTGGAAACCGCATCTACGGCTGCGATGACTGCCAGCTAATTTGTCCGTGGAATCGCTTCGCGCAGCTAACCGATGAAGAAGACTTCAGCCCGCGTAAAGCGTTGCATGCCCCGGCGTTACTGGAACTATTCACCTGGAGTGAACCTTATTTTTTGAAAGTGACGGAAGGATCGGCCATTCGGCGTATTGGTCATCTGCGCTGGCTGCGTAATATCGCCGTCGCATTGGGCAATGCCCCCTGGAATGAAGCCAATCTGAAGGCTCTGGAAAGTCGCCGAGGTGAGCACCCACTTCTCGATGAGCACATTGAATGGGCGATTGCGCAGCAAATTGAGAAGCGAAATAGCAACGTGGTTGAGGTGCAGTTGCCGAAGAAACTACGGCTGGTCAGGGTAGTTGAGAAAGGGTTACCACGAGATGCCTGATTCATTCACAGGGTGTGAATAAAAATAAAAACACATTGCGTTTCAACGCGCAGTCGTTCGTCAAGAGATCGAATTAACACTTTGAAATGAAATTTTATTCTTATATTTCAACAAAATAAGAAGATACTATTTATATAACGAAGTATTTTTCCGACTAATGGCAAAAGATTAACCTGTGGATAACTCTGTTCACAGTATTTTCCTGGGTATAACGAAAATCATCCCCGGCGCGATTTTGCGCTGTGGATAAAATGAGCATCGGAAGAAATTTTGGAGCGGGAAACGAGACTCGAACTCGCGACCCCGACCTTGGCAAGGTCGTGCTCTACCAACTGAGCTATTCCCGCTTGGGTGTGGTGACTTTCAAACTTTGGAGCGGGAAACGAGACTCGAACTCGCGACCCCGACCTTGGCAAGGTCGTGCTCTACCAACTGAGCTATTCCCGCTTAATCTTCGTCTTTCAAGCTGCTTCTGCGTTAGCTGCCTTCACTCACTTTAGTCACTTACTTAAGTAAGCTCCTAAAGATTCGTTCAGTTGCTGCCTTGCCGCAACTCGAAATCCTGTGATTAGGATGGTACTTTTCAAATTTTTGGAGCGGGAAACGAGACTCGAACTCGCGACCCCGACCTTGGCAAGGTCGTGCTCTACCAACTGAGCTATTCCCGCATACTTCTGGCCATATTTCTATAGCGTCGTGATTTGCATTTCTGCTTCGTCACGGGAGGCGCATTATACGAGAATTCGATTTACCTGCAACCCCCCTAAGAGCAATTTTTTTTGTTTTTGGTTCAAGTGACCACTTTATCACCAGACATACTCTTAAATTGCCTAAATAACCATCACATGCGGCAAAATAGCTTTTTCCAGCCCCACTAAAGGCGCAAAATCGTTCACGTTTATGGGCAGACATCGCCCGCTGACGGTCAACAACGATGACAACCAGGGAAATAAAATGAAAAAAGCGCTTACCGTCCTGCTGCTGACTACGCTTGCCGCAGGAACAGCATCGGCAACAACGCTACATTTTGGGACAACCACGGCCAATGCGCCGTATGAAACCGTCAACAGTAAAAATCAGCCTGCGGGTTTTGATATCGACCTGGCTAATGCGCTCTGCAAGCAGATGCAAGTCGAATGCAAATTTACCCCCCAAAGCTTCGACACGCTTATCCCGGCACTACGCTTTAAGAAATTTGACGCCGTTATCGCCGGTATTGAAGTGATTCCCATGCGAGAAAAACAGGTCGCTTTTACTCATCCCTATCGACAAGAGCTCTCTGGCGTTGTGGTGATAGCCAAAGATGCGGCCCACACCTTTGCCGATCTAAAAGATAAAAAGCTCGGCGTCGTGAAAGGTACAATTCACCAGCACTATCTGCGGGATAAGCAAAAAGCGGTGCACGCCATTGCGTATGAAAGCGACGAAAGCGCCTTAAACGCGCTGAAAGAAGGCGCTATTAGCGGAGTAATCGGCGACCAGGAAACGCTGACTAAATGGCAGCAGGATAACCCTGATTACGGCATCATGGATGAACGCGCAACGGATCCCGCCTACTACGGCAAGCAGTTCGCCATTGCAGTGCGCAAAGATGACCCGGAGCTGCTGAATAACCTCAATGCCGCACTGGACGTCGTCAAAGCGTCGCCAGAATTTCTGGAAATGGAGCAGAAGTGGTTTAAATAGCAGAAAGTATTGCCGGGGCGTTTCTGGCCCCGGCACAGATATCAGAGCTGAATGAAGTGCTCGCGGTAGTAAGCCAGTTCCGCCACCGACTCACGGATATCGTCCATCGCCTGATGGGTCCCTTGCTTCTTAAAGCCGTCAAGAATTTCCGGTTTCCAGCGACGCGCCAGCTCTTTTAGCGTGCTGACGTCCAGATAACGATAGTGGAAGTAAGCTTCCAGTTCCGGCATATATTTAAATAAAAAGCGACGATCCTGGCCGATGCTGTTACCGCAAATCGGTGATTTACCCGCAGGCACCCACTGTTTGAGGAATTCGATAGTCGCCAGCTCCGCTTCACGATCGCCCTCAGTGCTCGCTTTCACACGCCCCACCAGCCCGCTACCGGTATGGGTGCGTACGTTCCACTCATCCATCAGCGCCAGCTGCGCATCAGACTGATGCACTGCGATCGTCGGCCCTTCCGCCAGGATGTTCAGGTTCGCGTCGGTCACTAGGGTGGCGATTTCAATGATGCGATCGCGCTCCGGATCCAGTCCCGTCATTTCAAGATCGATCCAAATCAGGTTGTTTTCATCTGCACTCATGTTATTTTCCACCCTTCTTACGTAACTATATTGATCTAAAATAGCGTGTATCATAGAGGTTTTGCCCACACAGGGCGACCAGGAGCCAGTTCGATTGAGTAAAAATAAACTCTCCAAAGGCCAAGAGCGCCGCGTGAAGGCCAACCACCAGCGCCGCCTGAAAACGACTTCGGAGAAGGCCGATTTTGATGACAATTTGTTCGGCGAGAAATCCGAAGGTATCGTCATTAGCCGCTTTGGTATGCATGCCGATGTCGAATCCGCCGACGGTAGCGTCCATCGCTGCAATATTCGTCGCACCATCCGTTCGCTGGTCACTGGCGATCGCGTCGTCTGGCGTCCAGGCAAAAGCGCAGCTGCAGGGGTTAACGTTAAAGGTATCGTTGAAGCGGTGCATGAACGAACCTCAGTGCTGACGCGCCCGGATTTCTACGACGGTGTGAAACCCATCGCCGCCAATATCAATCAGATAGTCATTGTTTCAGCAATTTTGCCTGAGCTATCACCGAATATTATCGACCGTTATCTCGTCGCCTGCGAAACGCTGAACGTTGAGCCGCTGATTGTGCTCAATAAGACCGATCTGCTGGATGAAGACGCCATGGCCTTCGTCAACGAGCAAATGGATGTTTACCGCAAGATAGGTTACCGCGTACTGATGGTCTCCAGCCGTACTCAGGATGGTCTGAAGCCGCTTGAAGAAGCGCTCACTGACCGAATCAGCATCTTTGCCGGGCAGTCCGGGGTGGGTAAATCCAGTTTACTGAATGCTCTCCTGGGCCTGCAGGAAGAAATTCTCACCAATGACGTCTCTGACAACTCAGGGCTGGGCCAGCACACCACCACTGCCGCGCGCCTTTATCACTTCCCGCACGGCGGCGATGTGATTGATTCCCCGGGCGTACGCGAGTTCGGCCTGTGGCATCTCGACGCGGAACAAATCACCCACGGCTTTGTCGAATTCCATGACTATTTAGGCCGCTGCAAATATCGCGACTGCAAACACGATACCGACCCTGGCTGCGCAATTCGCGAAGCGGTAGAGAACGGCGCAATTGCAGAGAGCCGGTTTGAAAACTATCACCGCATTCTGGAAAGCATGGCGCAGGTACAGGTAAAAACGCGTAAAAGCTTTTCATCAACCGATGACTGACATTTAAGCTGAGCATCGTTAGAATCGCCCCCTTTTTTCAGACCCTCGTTAATGCGGGTGGTCAGGAACGACAAATAATGGCCTGGAGGCTACCTTGTTAAACGATCTTAAACTTTCACTGCAATACATTCTGCCTAAACTGTGGCTCACCCGCCTCGCAGGCTGGGGTGCACGCAAGCGAGCAGGTTGGCTGACAAAACTGGTCATCGATCTGTTCGTGAAATACTACAAGGTCGATATGAAAGAGGCGCAAAAGTCGGATACCGCTAGCTACCGCACCTTTAACGACTTCTTCGTTCGCCCGCTGCGCGATGACGTGCGCCCATTAAACACCGACCCGAGCGTGCTGGTGATGCCTGCTGATGGCGTAATCAGCCAGTTAGGCGCCATTGAAGAAGATAAAATTCTGCAGGCCAAAGGCCACAACTACAGCCTTGAAGCCCTGTTGGCCGGTAACTATCATATGGCTGCCCTGTTCCGTAACGGGAGCTTTGTCACCACTTATCTTTCACCGCGCGATTACCACCGCGTTCACATGCCGTGTAACGGTATTCTGCGCGAGATGATCTATGTGCCAGGCGATCTGTTCTCAGTAAACCATCTGACCGCGCAAAACGTGCCAAATCTTTTTGCCCGCAACGAGCGCGTCATCTGTCTGTTTGACACTGAGTTTGGCCCAATGGCGCAAATTCTGGTGGGTGCCACTATCGTCGGCAGTATCGAAACCGTCTGGTCCGGGACCGTGACTCCGCCCCGCGAAGGTATCATCAAACGCTGGACCTGGCCTGCCGGTGACAACGAAGGATCTGTCGCGCTGCTTAAAGGCCAGGAGATGGGTCGCTTCAAGCTTGGCTCCACGGTGATTAACCTGTTTGCCCCAGGCCAGGTGAAGCTGGTTGAGCAATTGCAAAGCCTGTCGGTGACCAAAATTGGCCAACCGCTGGCGATCGCGCCTGAAGCCGTCGCTCCCGTTGAGCCTGCACCGCCATCGGAAGAAGAAGTCCGCGCCGAACACGCAGCCAGCCCGCTGGTTAGCGATAAACAAGACGAAGGTTAATTCCTGAGAGAAAAAGGTTACACCGTGCGCCTGATATACACTTTCCTGCTGGCCTTGAGCCTCAGTTTTGGGGCGTACGCAGCAACCGCCCCGGATGCAAAACAGATAGCGCAGGAACTGGAGCAGGCGAAGGCGGCAAAACCCGCCCAGCCTGAAACCGTTGAGGTTCTGCAATCTGCCCTGAACGCGCTTGAGGAACGTAATGCCTCCCTTGAGCGCGCTCGTCAGTACCAGGACGTTATCGATAACTTCCCTAAGTTGTCGCAAAACCTGCGCGCGCAGCTCAATAATCTTAGCGATGAGCCGCGCGAGGTTTCAACCACCCTCTCCTCTGATGCCCTGAACCAGGAGATTCTCCAGGTCAGCAGTCAGCTACTGGAAGCCAGTCGTAAGGCGCAGCAGGAGCAGGATCGCGCCCGAGATATCGCTGATTCGCTCAACCAGTTACCGCAGCAGCAGACCGACGCCCGTCGTCAGTTAAACGATGTTGAACGTCGGGTTGGTGCGCAAAACAGCAATACGCCGCTGGCGCAGGCGCAGAATCTCGGACTACAAGCGGAATCTGCACGTCTGAAAGCGCTGGTTGATGAACTGGACCTGGCGCAGCTTTCCGCAAATAACCGCCAGGAGCTTTCGCGCATGCGCTCCGAGCTGGCGCAGAAACAGAGTGAACAGCTCGACGCCTGGCTACAGGCGCTACGCAACCAGCTTAACAACCAACGGCAGCGCGAAGCGGAAAAAGCGCTGGAAAGCACCGAACTGCTGGCGGAAAACAGCGAAAACCTGCCGCCGGATATCGTGACCCAATTCAAGGTTAACCGCGAGCTTTCGCAGGCGTTGAATCAGCAGGCCCAGCGCATGGATCTGATCGCCTCGCAGCAGCGTCAGGCCACCAATCAAACCCTGCAGGTGCGCCAGGCGTTGAACACCCTGCGCGAGCAGTCTCAATGGCTGGGTTCTTCTAATTTGCTCGGTGAAGCTTTGCGTGCCCAGGTTGCACGCCTGCCGGAAATACCGCGCCCGCAACAGTTAGATACGGAAATGGCGCAGCTGCGCGTGCAGCGCTTACGCTATGAAGATCAGCTCGGTAAACAGCCGCAGCTGAAGCAGATTCGTCAGGTGGACGGTGAACCGCTAACCAACGAGCAAAACCGCATTCTGCAAGCCCAGATGCGTACGCAAACTGAGCTGCTTAACTCATTGCTGCGCGGCGGCGATACGCTCATGCTCGAACTAACCAAGCTGAAAGTGGCTAACGGTCAGCTAGAGGATGCGCTTAAAGAGATAAACGAAGCCACCCATCGCTATCTGTTCTGGACCTCCGACGTCAGCCCGATTGGTTTTTCATGGCCGCTGGAGATAGTTCAGGATTTACGCCGCCTGATCTCACTCGACACCATGAGCCAGCTCGGCAAAGCCAGCATGATGATGCTGACCAGCAAAGAGACGATACTGCCGCTGTTCGGCGCGCTCATTCTGGTCGGGTTCAGTATCAGCTCACGCCGTCACTTCACTAGCTTCCTTGAGCGCTCCAGCGCGCGGGTCGGCAAGGTCACACAGGACCATTTCTGGCTCACGCTGCGCACTGTTTTCTGGTCGATACTGGTGGCCTCGCCGCTGCCGGTATTGTGGATGACGCTGGGCTACGGCCTGCAGGCGGCCTGGCCTTTCCCGCTGGCGGTAGCTATTGGCGATAGCGTCACCGCTACGGTACCGTTGCTGTGGGTGGTGATGATTTGCGCCACCTTCGCCCGCCCAAACGGCCTGTTCATCGCCCACTTCGGCTGGCCGCGCAGCCGCGTCAGCAAAGCAATGCGCTACTACCTGATGAGCATCGGATTGATTGTGCCGCTGATTATGGCGCTCATCACCTTTGATAACCTCAACGATCGCGAGTTTTCCGCCTCTCTCGGCCGCCTCTGCTTTATGCTGATTTGCGGCGCGCTGGCAATGGTCACCCTGAGCCTGAAACGCGCTGGAATACCGCTGTATCTCGACAAAGAAGGCAGCGGCGACAACATGGTGAACCGGCTGCTATGGAATATGCTGCTCGGCGCGCCGCTAGTGGCAATGCTGGCAGCGGCGGTTGGCTATCTCGCCACCTCACAGGCGCTGCTCGCCAGGCTGGAAACTTCGGTCGCCATTTGGTTCCTGTTGTTGGTGGTTTATCACATTATCCGCCGCTGGATGCTGATTCAGCGCCGCCGCCTGGCGTTCGATCGCGCGAAGCATCGACGGGCGGAGATCCTCGCCCAACGTGCCCGTGGCGAAGAAGAAGTGCAGCACACCAGCAGCCCGGAAGGCTCAATGGAAGCCGAGGTCAGCGAAATCGATCTCGACGCCATCAGTACCCAGTCTTTACGCCTGGTACGCTCCCTGCTGATGCTGATCGCACTGGTGTCGGTCATCGTCCTGTGGTCGGAAATCCACTCCGCATTCGGATTCCTGGAAAACATCTCTCTGTGGGACGTCACCTCTACGGTGCAGGGTGTTGAGAGCCTGGAGCCGATTACCCTCGGTGCGGTGCTTATTGCCATCCTGGTGCTGATTATCACCACGCAGCTGGTGCGTAACCTGCCTGCATTGCTGGAGCTGGCAATTCTTCAGCACCTGGAACTGACGCCGGGCACCGGTTACGCCATCACCACTATTACCAAGTATTTGCTGATGCTGATTGGCGGCCTGGTCGGCTTCTCGATGATTGGGATTGAGTGGTCGAAACTACAGTGGCTCATCGCCGCTCTCGGTGTCGGCCTCGGTTTTGGCTTACAAGAGATTTTCGCCAACTTTATCTCCGGCCTGATTATCCTGTTCGAAAAACCGATACGTATTGGCGATACGGTGACTATCCGCGATCTCACAGGGAGCGTAACGCGCATTAATACCCGCGCCACCACTATCAGCGACTGGGACCGCAAAGAGATTATTGTGCCGAACAAGGCGTTCATTACCGAACAGTTCATCAACTGGTCGCTGTCGGATTCGGTCACGCGCGTGGTGTTAACCGTTCCCGCGCCGGTGGACGCTAATACTGAAGAGGTCGCGCAGATCCTGTTGACCGCTGCGCACCGCTGCTCGTTAGTCATCGACACCCCAGCACCGGAAGCCTTCCTTGTTGACCTACAGCAGGGGATCCAGATTTTCGAGCTGCGTATTTTCGCCGCCGAAATGGGCCACCGCATGCCGTTGCGCCACGAGATGCACCAGCTGATTCTGGCGGGCTTCCGCGAACATGGTATCGACATGCCGTTCCCACCGTTCCAGATGCGTCTGGAAAGTATCGATGGCAGAAAGAGCAGCAGAGCGCTGACATCAGCAGGGAAATCCAGCCGCGCGCCTGGCGGTCTGTAAGAATGGCCTTGCCCGGCAGAGGGCAAGGCCAGCGCTTTAGCCTTCGGAAACCACAAACGATACCGCCGTACGTCGGCGGTAATTCTCATAAATTCCCAGCGCCAGCAGCGAAAAGAAAATCGGCCCGCCGACCATCCACAGCGCGCTGCTCCAGTCCCCTGCGTCCATCACCGGTTGAATCACGGTAAAGATATTCGCAAAAGCCACCACCAGCACGACAACGGTAGTCGCCAGCAGCGTCGATAGCCGATTTTTGAAAATCACAAAGGGGCGATCGAGATTCTGTTTAGCTTTAAAGAAGGGAAACGCCAGCGTTAAAAACAGGTACGGCAGGGTCATTGAGACGTTCGCCATCAGCGTCAGTTTGTTATAAAACGCCGATGCGGTATCACCGCCGAAGGAAACCAGAAGAATAAACACGCTCACCAACAGGCACTGCCACCACATGGCATTAGCAGGCATCCCGTTAGCGTTAATCCGCGTCATCGATGAGGGCCAAAGCGCTTTTGGCGTGCCCTGAATAATCGCTTTCAGCGGTGAGTAGCTCAGGGTAAAGAAAGCGCCGGTATAGGCGAGGAACATCGACAGGCCGGTAACTCTGGCAAACCACAAGCCCGTCGCCGCAGCGATGGCAGGCGGCAAATGCATCGCATTGCCCAGCGTCGCGCCAAGGCTGGTCATCAACACGTAGGTGATATTACCAAGGTTAGTCGAGCGATTGCTCAGCACCTGCTGCCAGTTGGCGCTTACGCCCCACAGCACAATCGCCAGCGAATAGCCGATAGAAATAACAATCGCGGCAATAATAATCCCTTTGGCGAAATTCTTTTCCGGCTTCTCGGTTTTATCCACCAGACCGCCAACCGCCTCAATACCGCCGTAGGCGAATATGGCAAAAACCACGAACGACAACATCGCCAGTCCAGATTGATATCCCGGATTTGGCGACGCCGTAAAATCCAGCGGTTGGGCAAAATGGCCGCCGTTAAGCAGCAAAATAGCCGCACTCACCAGCAACAGCACCAAATTAAGGCCCATCACCGCAATCCCGCCGACGGCGGTAATTTTAGCGATTTTATTAATTCCCTTTACCGCGACAAAAGTCACCAACAGCATCCAGCACGCGGCAAGAATACCGACCGTTTGCGTGGAAGTAAGTCCGGCAATGGTCCAGGACTGCGTTTTATCCGCGCCGAATAAGAAAGTGGAAAACGGCACCCAGATTTTAGCCGCCGTGCTAACCATCCAGACCACATAAGAGGAAAACCACATGAAGGTGCCGATAAACGCAAAACGCGGCCCGACGCTATGATTCATCCATGAATAGATCCCGCCCTCTTCCTTACGATAAGTCGACCCCATCTCGGCCATCATCAGCGCGAAAGGAATAAAGAAAAATAATGCGGAGAAAAGGTAAAACGGCATCGCGCTATAGCCCATTAGGTAGAACGCGGAAGGACTATTTGCGAAACCGAATACGGAGGTGAAGATCATTAATATCAGCCCAATCAGGCTCATCTTCTTAATTTGCTGGTGCATAAATCTATCCAAATGCGGGCATCACAGCCAGGAACGCCAGGCCACAAAAAATTGAGCGCGGATAGTAGCAAAAGACCAAATCATTATTGTGGGTATAAGGGCTAAATAGCGGCTTCCCTCTTCATGGCGAAAAGGGAAGCGCAGGGGATAATCAGGCGCGGTCGACAGTAAAGGAGATAACGTCGCCGATGCTTTCAGCACCCAGCGCCAACATCACTACGCGGTCAACACCCAGCGCGACGCCTGAGCAATCTGGTAGTCCTGCCTCCAGGGCAGCCAGCAGGTTGCGATCGATCGGCTGCTGTGGCAAGCCACGAGCCGCACGCTTACGGTTATCCTGCTCAAAACGCTGTTGTTGTTCGCGCGCGTCCGTCAGTTCGTGAAAGCCGTTTGCCAGCTCTATGCCCTTGTAATAGACCTCAAAACGCTCCGCCACGCGGTGATCTTCGGTGCTAATTTGCGCCAACGAGGCCTGGCTTGCCGGGAAGTGATAGATAAAGGTCGGACGATCTTTGCCAATATGCGGCTCAACGCCCATCACAAAGAGCAACTGGAGCAGCGTGTCCCTATCTTCTTCAGTATCGGCAATATTGCTCAGATCCAGCTTCGCCGCCACTTCGCGCAGTTGCGTTTTATCCGCCGACAGTGGGTCGATTTCCAGGTGACGCTGGAAAGCTTGTTGATAAGAAAGGCTCTCCGCCGGCTGGCAGTCCAGCACCTGCTGCAACAGATCGTCGACTTCGTTAATCAACCGGTACATGTCATAGCATGGACGATACCACTCCAACATCGTGAATTCAGGGTTATGGTGACGCCCCATCTCTTCATTACGAAAGCTACGGCATAACTGAAACACCGGGCCGCAGCCGGCCGCCAGCAGGCGCTTCATATGGTATTCCGGGCTGGTCATCAGATACAGGTTCAGTCCCTGAGAATGCCCCGGTCCTACGAAACGCGTTTCAAACGGGACCATATGGATATCCGTCACCGTCGCCTGACTCATGCAGGGCGTCTCCACCTCCAACACGCCGCGGTCGGTAAAGAAACGACGAATTGCCGTCATCACCGCTGCACGTTTTAACAGATTTGGAATGGACGCGCTCGGCTGCCAGGTTGCCGTTTCGCTCATGGTACGTTCTCCGATTTGAAACAAGGGCACGAAGTCTACTCGTAACTGGCAGGTGAAACAAATTTTGTGCGAATTCGCGAATCCACTACATATCGTTATATTTATTGTTAACCGAAATGCATAAAAGAAATGAATAAACCGCCGCACAGATCGATAAAAAAATCGAACACGTCAATTTTCCCTGGTGCCCCTACGGCTATACTCCTTAACCATAAAGGAGCAGTGATACATTTTCGCCAGCCCGGCGGCGAAATAAACAAAAACTGGAGGAATGTCGTGCAAACTTTTCAAGCCGATCTTGCCATAATTGGCGCTGGCGGAGCAGGTCTTCGCGCCGCAATTGCCGCCGCGCAAGCTAATCCAAATGCTAAAATCGCTCTAATTTCTAAAGTCTATCCTATGCGCAGCCACACCGTGGCCGCTGAAGGGGGTTCCGCTGCCGTCGCGCAGGATCATGATAGCTTTGAGTACCATTTTCACGACACCGTTGCCGGTGGCGACTGGTTGTGCGAACAGGATGTCGTTGACTACTTCGTCCATCAATGCCCGAAGGAAATGACCCAGCTCGAACAGTGGGGATGCCCCTGGAGCCGTCGCCCGGACGGCAGCGTCAACGTCCGACGCTTCGGCGGCATGAAAATCGAACGCACCTGGTTCGCGGCTGATAAAACCGGTTTCCATATACTGCACACCTTGTTCCAGACTTCCCTTCAGTTCCCCCAAATCCAACGCTTCGATGAACATTTCGTCCTCGATATTCTGGTCGATGATGGTCAGGCGCGTGGTTTGGTCGCGATGAATATGATGGAAGGCACGCTGGTGCAGATCCGCGCCAACGCAGTCGTGCTGGCGACCGGCGGTGCAGGACGCGTTTATCGCTACAATACCAACGGTGGTATCGTCACTGGCGATGGTATGGGTATGGCGCTAAGCCACGGCGTACCGCTGCGTGACATGGAGTTCGTGCAATATCATCCGACCGGCCTGCCGGGTTCCGGCATCCTGATGACCGAAGGCTGTCGCGGTGAAGGCGGCATTCTGGTCAACAAGGACGGATACCGCTATCTCCAGGATTACGGTATGGGACCGGAAACGCCGTTGGGCGAACCGAAAAACAAATACATGGAGCTTGGCCCACGCGACAAAGTCTCCCAGGCTTTCTGGCACGAATGGCGTAAAGGCAACACCATTCCAACTTCGCGTGGCGATGTGGTTTATCTTGATTTGCGCCATTTGGGTGAGAAAAAGCTGCTTGAACGATTACCGTTCATTTGTGAACTGTCGAAAGCCTACGTCGGCGTCGACCCGGTGAAAGAGCCGATTCCAGTTCGCCCAACTGCACACTACACCATGGGCGGTATCGAAACCGATCAGCAATGTGAGACCCGAATCAAAGGACTGTTCGCCGTCGGCGAGTGTTCTTCTGTGGGCCTGCACGGCGCGAACCGTCTGGGCTCCAACTCGCTGGCAGAGCTGGTGGTCTTTGGCCGTATGGCAGGTGAGCAGGCCATCAAGCGCGCCGCTGAAGCCGGAGAAGCCAATAGCGCGGCGCTGGACGCGCAGGTCGTCGATATCGAAAAACGCCTGAAAGATCTTGTGAATCAGGAAGGTAACGAGAACTGGGCGAAGATCCGTGACGAAATGGGTCTGTCGATGGAGGAAGGCTGCGGCATCTACCGCACGCCAGAGCTAATGCAGAAAACCATCGATAAGCTGGCCGAACTGCAGGAACGCTTCAAGCGTGTACGCGTCACCGACACCTCCAGCGTGTTCAATACCGACCTGCTTTATACCATTGAGTTGGGTCATGGCCTGAACGTCGCTGAATGCATGGCGCACTCAGCCATCGCTCGTAAAGAGTCCCGCGGCGCGCATCAGCGTCTGGATGAAGGCTGCACCGAGCGTGACGATGTCAATTTCCTTAAACACACGCTCGCCTTTCGCGATGCCGATGGCACCACGCGCCTGGAGTATGGTGACGTAAAAATCACCACTCTACCACCAGCAAAACGTGTGTACGGTGCTGAAGCGGAAGCAGCCGAGAAGAAGGAGACGACGAATGGCTGATATGAAAAATATGAAAGTCGAAGTGGTGCGCTACAACCCGGAAGTGGACATTGCACCCCATAGCGCTTTCTATGAAGTTCCCTACGATGAGCAAACCTCGCTACTTGATGCTCTGGGCTACATCAAAGATAACCTTGCGCCTGACCTGAGCTACCGCTGGTCCTGCCGCATGGCGATTTGCGGCTCCTGCGGCATGATGGTGAACAAAGTGCCAAAGCTGGCCTGCAAAACCTTCCTGCGTGAATACACCAAAGGCATTAAGGTTGAGGCGCTGGGCAATTTCCCGGTTGAGCGCGACCTGGTGGTCGATATGACCCACTTTATTGAAAGCCTGGAAGCGATTAAGCCGTACATCATTGGTAACCCGCGCACAACTGACCAGGGGCCCAACAAGCAAACCCCGGCGCAAATGGCGAAGTATCATCAGTTCTCCGGCTGCATCAACTGCGGTCTGTGCTATGCCGCCTGCCCGCAGTTTGGTCTGAATCCGGAGTTTATCGGCCCGGCGGCGATCACCCTCGCCCATCGTTATAACGAAGACAGCCGCGACCACGGTAAAAAGGAACGTATGGCGCAGCTTAACGGCCAAAATGGCGTCTGGACATGCACCTTCGTGGGCTACTGCTCCGAAGTCTGCCCTAAACACGTCGACCCGGCAGCCGCGATACAGCAGGGTAAAGTAGAAAGCTCAAAAGACTTTCTTATCGCCACCCTGAAACCACGCTAAGGAGTGCAGTATGACGACTAAACGCAAACCCTACGTGCGGCCAATGCCGTCCACCTGGTGGAAAAAGCTGCCGTTTTATCGCTTCTATATGCTGCGTGAAGGAACAGCAGTACCCACGGTCTGGTTCAGCATTGTGCTGATTTACGGGCTATTTGCACTGAAGCATGGCGCAGAGAGCTGGGCGGGATATATTGGTTTTCTACAAAACCCGATAGTAGTCATCCTGAATTTGATTACGCTGGCGGCCGCATTGCTGCATACCAAAACCTGGTTTGAATTGGCGCCGAAAGCCGCCAATATTATCCTGAAGGGCGAAAAAATGGGGCCAGAGCCGGTTATCAAAGGGCTTTGGGTGGTGACCGCAGTGGTCAGCGTGGTGATTCTGTTTATCGCCCTGTTCTGGTAAGGAGACTGGCATGATTAACCCTAATCCAAAACGTTCCGATGAACCGGTATTCTGGGGACTGTTTGGCGCAGGCGGCATGTGGAGTGCGATTATCGCACCAGTAATGATACTGCTGGTCGGTATTTTACTGCCGTTGGGCCTCGCACCCGGTGACGCCTTCAGTTATGAACGCGTACTGGGCTTTGCCCACAGCTTTATTGGTCGCGCATTCATTTTCTTGATGATTGTTCTGCCGCTGTGGTGCGGACTCCACCGTATTCATCATGCGATGCATGATTTAAAAATTCACGTTCCCAACGGTAAGTGGGTATTTTACGGCCTGGCGGCGATTCTGACCGTCGTGACTCTGGTCGGTATCATATTCATTTAAAACCGAGAGTCGGCTCAGCGTTCACCTCGACTCCGGCAAGCCCGGTAGCATTATGTTACCGGGCTCTCTTCTCAAGAAAATTCTTCCGCACTTTTCCTGCCGAAATCTACACTTAGCTTAAAAGCTGGCAAGGAAAATATTATGCGTCTGCTTCCCGTCATTGCGGTTGTTGCCGCTTCATTTCTGCTTGTTGCCTGTAGCACGCCCACGCCTCCACAAGGCGTGACTGTTGTGAGCCCATTCGCCACACAGCGATATCTGGGGACCTGGTATGAGATTGCCCGCTTTGACCATAATTTTGAGCGTGGTTTAGAGAAAGTCACCGCAACTTACAGCCTGCGCGAAGACGGTGGACTGGATGTGGTCAATAAAGGATACAACCCCGATCGAAGCATATGGCAAAAAACTGATGGCGTGGCTTACTTTACCGGTGAACCCACACGCGCCGCGCTGAAGGTCTCATTTTTTGGCCCCTTCTATGGCGGCTATAACGTGATTGCGCTAGATAAAGATTATCGATACGCGCTGGTTTGCGGCCCAGACCGCGATTATCTCTGGCTACTTGCGCGCACGCCGAAAATCCCACCGGAAGTGAAACAGCAAATGCTGGATATCGCTACCCAGCAGGGATTCGATGTGAGTAAGCTCTTATGGGTCAATCAGCATTATTAATGGGCGCTGATTTTCAGGCCAATAATGCCAATGACAATACACGCCAGGCTGGCAATGCGCATCGGGCTGGCGGATTCACCTAATAGCAGAATACCGGTTATCGCCGCACCGACTGCGCCAATTCCCGTCCACACCGCATAGGCTGTCCCTACGGGCAGGCTTTTCATCGCCCATGACAGTAAGGCCATGCTGACGACCATCGCAACAATGGTAATCACGCTTGGTACCAGGCGGCTAAAACCGTGGGTATATTTCAGGCCGACGGCCCACACAACTTCCAGCAGACCAGCGATAAACAACACTATCCAGGACATATGGCTCCTTGATGGGGCCGTCCCCAGATGTGAAACGCTTACGGGTCGTCCCGTAAGGTGGATGATAACTCGCAGAGATTATACACAACGAGGATGAGTCGAGGAAGAACGGTACGACCGCAGGCCGTACCGTCATGGTCTATTGCTGAGCTTTGGTCGCGGCACCGGAAATCGCATCACCGCCATCGGAAATATCCTGACCTACACCGCGCGTGGTGTTACATGCGGTCAATACAGAGGAAAGGACCAAAACCGTAAAGACCGCTGCAATCGCTTTTTTTACCATGATGTTATCCTTAATTTACCAGTTTTAGTTATCGTGCCCTATAAGCATAGACAACCTGGCCCAGGATGAGGGGAGCTCAACGTTTTTTAAGAGAAAAAGAGATTACAGAAGTGAAGTAAGGAGGTTGCAGAGATATGAATAAGAATTGCCTGATGAAATCAAATTAACCAGCAGCGTGAGAAATCGCATGTCCCAAACTCTGGATATCTTCACCAACGCCACGAGCCGTATTGCATCCAGCCAGCAGTAAGCTACCGAGAACTAACAACACCAACAATTTGATTGCGCGATTCATCTTCCCTGCCTGCTATGTCGATTTGTAGAGGGCGCAGCATCGCGCTGCGCCAACCATCTCATCGCATGAGTTACTTCACGCGGGATACGTATTCGCCGGAACGGGTATCCACTTTGATGACTTCGCCAATCTGTACGAACAGCGGAACTTTAACGACTGCGCCAGTGGTCAGGGTCGCTGGTTTACCACCGGTACCTGCGGTGTCGCCTTTCAGACCTGGGTCAGTTTCAACGATTTCCAGCTCAACAAAGTTCGGCGGGGTAACGGAAATAGGCTGACCGTTCCACAGGGTCACGATGCACTCGGCCTGATCCAGCAGCCATTTAGCGCTATCACCAACTGCTTTTGAGTCCGCGGCCAGCTGTTCGAAAGTAGAGTTGTTCATGAAATGATAGAACTCACCGTCGTTGTACAGATAAGTCAGGTTCATATCGACAACATCTGCACCTTCAGCAGAGTCAGTTGACTTGAAGGTTTTCTCAACGCGGGTACCAGTCAGCAGGCGACGCAGCTTAACGCGCGCAAAAGCCTGGCCTTTCCCAGGTTTAACGAATTCACTGGCTTCAACTGCATAAGGTTCGCCGTCCATCATGATTTTAAGACCGGCACGAAAATCGTTGCTATAGTAAGTCGCCATAAGGCCCTCTGAAATTTTGTTAATTGGTAGCTAAGCCACAAAATGGCGCATATTGTAACCCTAAATACCCCATCCAGAGAAGATTGGTTAGCGCAACTTGCCGATGTTGTGACCAGTCCTGATGAACTGCTGCATCTTTTAAATGTAGACGCTGATGCGAATCTACTGGCAGGACGCGATGCAAAGCGCCTGTTCGCCCTACGTGTTCCACGGGCATTTATCGCTCGTATGGAGACAGGAAACCCCAACGATCCTCTTCTTCGTCAGGTACTTACCTCTCAAGATGAGTTTATCAACGCCCCTGGGTTTTCCACCGACCCGCTGGAGGAGCAGCACAGCGTCGTGCCCGGTTTACTGCATAAATACACTAACCGTGCGCTCCTGCTGGTTAAAGGCGGCTGTGCGGTAAATTGTCGTTATTGCTTTCGTCGCCACTTCCCCTATGCCGAAAACCAGGGCAATAAACGCAACTGGCAAACGGCGCTGGAGTACATTGCGGCCCATCCAGAACTTGATGAGATCATTTTTTCCGGCGGCGACCCGCTGATGGCGAAAGATCATGAACTTGACTGGTTATTCACACAGTTGGAAGCTATTTCACATATCAAGCGCCTGCGTATTCACAGTCGCCTGCCCATTGTCATCCCAGCGCGTATTACCGATGCGCTAGTTGCACGTATTTCTACATCATCGTTACAGGTACTGTTGGTGAACCATATCAACCACGCCAACGAAATAGATGCAGAATTTCACGCAGCGATGAAGCGGCTGCGCATGGCGGGCGTCACGTTGTTGAACCAAAGCGTACTGCTACGCGGTGTAAACGATAACGCGCAGATTTTGGCAGATCTGAGTAACGCGCTGTTCGATGTCGGAGTCATGCCTTATTACCTGCACGTTC
The DNA here is from genome assembly GCF_014103785.1 of Klebsiella sp. RHBSTW-00215. Taxonomy (NCBI): domain Bacteria; kingdom Pseudomonadati; phylum Pseudomonadota; class Gammaproteobacteria; order Enterobacterales; family Enterobacteriaceae; genus Klebsiella; species Klebsiella sp. RHBSTW-00215. Next base: position 2,034,257 of record NZ_JABXQS010000001.1, on the reverse strand, counting down.
TGGATAGAGTCCAGAGGGCAGCACACTTCATGGTAGGAGATGAAGAAGCGCGAGCGATTATGCGTGAATTGCTAACGCTGGTATCCGGTTATTTGGTGCCAAAGCTAGCGAGGGAAATCGGCGGGGAACCAAGCAAAACACCGTTAGATTTAGGCTTAAAGCAGCGTTAACAATCAGTCTGCCGGGCACGGCCTGGCAGACTACTCATTCGGCAGTAGCGCTCTACATCTTAAGACAGACGTCGAATAACTTTCACGCTCTGACAGCCAAAGTGCCTAACAATATGTTAAATATAAAGATAAAAGAATGTCGTAATACTTTTCATTAATTGTTGCTTACCAGAACAAAGATAGAATGTTGGCCGCTACCATCACGACGAAAAGTGTTAAAAGCCAACCTGGAAGTTTAAACACCACCTTATTATTATCTATTCCGCCCTCCTTCATATCTTTTAATTCGATAACATTATTAATTATTTCCCTCTCTGCTGGAGGAGATGACGTATTCGTTATTACCTGAACATTTAAAGGCTTTTCGGATTCGACATCATCTGCTCTGAAAAATGATGAAATATGCGAGCCAGCAGCCAGAACAAACCCGCGCTGCCTGACTGTAACAATAATATCCTGTGATAGCCCTGCTTTAAGTAAAGACTTCCTTAGCAAAGAGATATTTTGATAGAAAGTGTTTTGAGACACCACGACTCCCCTGGTTTTCCATACCGTATCCAGAAATTCCTCCCTGGATATAATTTTTCCATTACTTTCCAATAAAAGCTGGAGGCAGCGTGCCGTGGGCGCATTCAAAATCACTCCTTCCCCATTATCCTTAAGAGGTTGTAACTCATTCATATTTACACTGAAAATAACTTCATCATTAATAATATACTCATTGAATATCATATTCTCTCTCCGCCCTCATTGGCCATGTGAAATTAAAATGAATCAAAATTCACATTCATCTTTAGAAATCAGGATACATCCCTATAAAACTACCAAATTAGATAAACTCAAGTATTAATCACCCGTCCCAGCACCGAGGCGAAGAGAAGATTATCATGATATTTGAATCGAATGGAAGCTTGATTTTTTCACTATCCATTACATCCTTCGATCATTATAAAAAAACAATCAGCATATGAACCCATCACATTCAAAAAAGAATCCTTAAATTCAGTAAGAATTCACATGCATTTTTTTTGTTGTCAAATTAGATTTGTCAGCGCTCCGGCTCATTAAGCTTGATGCATACGTATGTACGCAATAGCAGAGTCAGGAGAAAGAAAACGATAGTGCCCAGGCATCGATAGCGGCGTGTTAATTATTACCCATACGGCTAATTAACAACCGGACCTGGCATCTATTAAGGACTTTAGTATCTATAAATGGATTAAATAAATGAAAAAAACAATCGTAGCTGTAATGGTCGCTGCTTCTGCAGTTCTGAGTGCTCAGGCAATGGCAACCAATACCGCTCAGGTAACTGTGCTGGGTGAAGTCTCTGATGCGGCTAACTCTTGCGTCGTGACCCCGACCGGTACCCTGAACAACGGTATCGTTCAACTGATCACCGTGACCACTGTCGAAGCGAATGCTGAAGCGGCTGGTGCTCTGTTCAAAACTCAGGACTTCGGTTTTGACGTGAAAGACTGTGCACAGGGCAGCGCTACGCCAGTTACTGGCGTGACTGTAAATGTTACCGGCGCCTCCAGCAGCGCTGCAACTATTCTGGACAACACTGCTCCTAGCGGTGCAACCGGTATCGGTATCGGTATCCAGCGCGTCAGCGATGCGCATCGTGTAGCCTTCGATGGTTCCGACACCATGACTGAAAGCTACTCTGCGACCAGCGGTACTCAGCTGAAATACACCACTGGTTATGTAAGAACAAACGCTGCCACCCCGGTTACCGAAGGTCCGGTTAAAGGTGTTGCGACCTTTACTATCGATTACACCCTCTAATTTTTTCCCAAAGGGCCCGCTTCCCGGTGGGCCCTTTTTCGCATTCAGAGAAAAACCATGTTCAGGACCTTATTAAACCTCACCGCATCCTGTGCATTACTCCTCAGCAGTATTGCCCATGCCGGTATCGTGATTGAATCCACCCGCTATCTTTATAAAGAAGGCGCCCGCGAAATTACCGCGCAAATCGAAAATAAAGATGACATTCCCTATCTGATTAAATCCTGGGTTGAGACCCCAGCCGGGAAATCCCCTGCGTTTATGGCCACCCCGCCACTGTTCCGCCTTGAGGGAAAGCAGCAGAATACCGTGCGTCTGTTTTCTACGGGAAACGTTAATGCCCCAACTGACCGGGAATCCATGTACTATTTTAACGTACTGGCTATCCCTCCGGCTGATGATACCAAAGCGAATAACAACACCATTCAACTGGCAGTCCGCCACCGCATGCGCCTGGTCTACCGTCCCAAAGCGCTTTTTGACCTATCCCCAAATACGGAAGCAGAAAAGCTCGAATGGCGTAAAGCCGGAACTAAACTGACGATCAAAAACCCGACACCCTTTTTCTTCTATTTCCATAGCATCCAGATTGGCGGGAAAGAAGTGAAACCGGAAGTCAACTCTGTCGCCCCAATGGCGACCAAAGAAGTAACGTTAAAAGGAAATATCAGCGCCTCCAGCATTACCTGGAAAGTCGTCAATGATTATGGCGGAGCAGGTTCGCTCTATTCCTCATCGCTGTAATAAGAAATTTATTTTACCATTATAGGGATGTGTCTATGCCAAATAAGAATAATGGATTATTCAAACTATCCACGGTCTGTCTTGCAATGCTTCCGGCATTGCTTTCTGGTTTGAATAATAAAGCGCAAGCACGTGACTTTTTCGATCCCTCATTCATTAGTTCATTGAATGGTAGTGATCCATCAACGACACCGGACTTATCCATATTCCAGACTCAGAATGCGCAGGCACCCGGGGATTATCGAGTCGATATTATGTTTAATAGTCGCTATCTGGACACCAGGACGATGAAATTTGTCACCAATAGTCGTGCGACTGGAAATAACCGCGAGCCAGCTCTGGTTCCCTGTCTGAGCCTGAAAGCGTTAGCGGAGTACGGCGTACGCGTTAAAGCCTTTCCTGAACTGGTCGAAGATAAAAACGGCTGTGCCAACTTTACGGTAATCCCTGACACCAAAACAGATTTTAACTTCACCGCCCAGCGTTTAAATATCTCTATTCCGCAGGCGGCGCTATCCACCACCGCGCAAGGGTATATTCCCCCGGATCAGTTTGATGATGGTATCAACGCTCTGCTCATGAACTATCAGTTCAGCGGCTCAAATGACATGCAGGCCAATGATGAATATTACAGCCTGAACCTGCAGTCTGGCCTCAACGTGGGTCCATGGCGTATCCGTAATCTGAGCACCTGGAACAAAAATAACGGTGATGCAGGAGACTGGGAATCGGCTTATCTCTATATGCAACGCAGCATACGCCCTATTAACAGTAATCTGGTTATGGGTGAGAGCTCCTCGCTCTCCGGCATCTTCGACAGCGTACCGTTTACCGGGATACAGCTGGCTACCGATACTTCGATGCTCCCGGAAAGTATGCGCGGCTATGCGCCAATTATTCGCGGCATCGCCAAAACCAATGCCCGCGTCATCATTAAACAGAATGGTTATCAGGTATACCAGACCTACGTGGCGCCAGGGGCATTTGAAATCACCGATATGTACCCGAGCGGCGGCAGCGGCGACTTGTACGTTACGGTGGAAGAATCCGATGGTTCAAAACAAGAATTTGTCGTGCCGTTCGCTACGCTGCCGGTGATGGTTCGCGAAGATCAGCTGGAGTATGAAATCACTTCCGGTAAGTATCGCCCTTACGATGGCGGCGTCGATGAGACACCTTTTACGCAGGCCACTGCAACCTACGGCGTCTCCAGCAGCCTGACGGTATATGGCGGTGTCCAGGCGGCATCACGCTACCAGGCGCTGTCAACGGGTCTCGGCTATAACCTTGGCGAACTTGGCGCAGCCTCGGCTGACGTCACTCAAGCCTGGTCGAAAAAGAAAGACGATGAAAAAACTTCCGGACAGTCCTGGCGCATACGCTACGGGAAAAACATCGTTGAAACCGGCACCAATGTCACCATCGCCGGCTATCGCTACTCTACCAGCGGGTTTAATACCCTCTCTGAAGTGCTGGATAGCTATTCAAATGACGGCAGCTATAGCTCGCGCTCTCTTCGCAACCGCACTAACCTGACGCTTAACCAAAGCTTGGGTAAAGACCTTGGCAGCCTATCGATTAGCGGATTAATTGAAGATTACTGGGACAGTAAGCGCACCAACAAATCGATCAGCGTGGGATATAACGGCGGCTTCCGCAATGTGAACTACTATCTGGGCTACAGCTATAACCGCTACACCTGGAGCGGGGATAACTCCGGTAAAGATGCTCAGGACGATCAGCGCATTACCCTGACGGTGACCCTGCCACTGAGCAACTGGCTGCCAGGTACCTATACCAGCTATCAGTTAACCAACAGCAATCCGGGATCCACCGATCAGTCGGTATCCATAGGTGGTGTCGGGCTGGATAACGACAGCCTGGAATGGAGCCTGCTGCAAGCGTACAGCAACCGGGAATATTACAGCGGCGACATGCGAGCGACCTATAATAGTGCCCTCGGCAGCGTTAATGCCGGCTACAGTTACGACCGAGGCAGCGAACGTATTGACTATGGTGCCAACGGCAGCATCGTCGCTCATGCTGATGGCATCACGCTTGGTCAGGATATCTCCGACGCCGCCGTCCTGATTAAAGCGCCAGGTCTGGATAACGTTAAGCTGACCAACGACAACACCATCTCCACCGACTATCGCGGCTACGCCATCGTGCCGTACGTTACGCCTTATCGTCGCACCGATATCACGCTGGACAGCACCACGCTTGGCGAAGATATGGAACTTCCTGAAACTACGCAAAGCGTCGTTCCAACACGTGGTGCCATCGTGCGTGCCAATTATGCCGGCAATATCGGCCAGCGGGCATTCGTACACCTGAAAACAGTCAATGGCCAGGATGTGCCTTATGGTGCGATGGTACTGCTGGCCGGGGACAGCAAAGCGCAGCCAAATATCGTCAGCGACGCCGGGATGGTCTATATGTCTGGCCTGCAAGAGACCGGGATCCTTAACGTTCAGTGGGGCAAAAGTGCAGCGCAGCAGTGCAACGCCTCGTTTACTTTACCGGCCAGGGAAGGCAAAGCGTCTGGCATCAGTCAAATCGAAACGGTTTGTCGCTAATATTGACCAAGGAACAATAAAGAATGAGAAAAATACTTATTTTTTTATCCCTACTATGCTGTTGTAGCGAGGTAATTGCCAAATGTGATTATTTTGGTTCCGATGGACAAGCAACATTTAACATAAGTCCTAAAATTACAACGGATCCTGTAATGGCTCAATAGTAATGTCCGCCTGTGGCTCAATTCAGATGTCCGCGCTATGGTAAGCTTCACTGGTCCGTTTAAACTACCGGGAGGCATATCATGAGCGCAGAAAGCTCAGGAGTGTTTACTTTGAAAGAGATCAACCGGATCAAGATTATACAGGACGTCATTGAACGTCGCATCACAACGCGCCGTGCGGCCGAGCACCTCGGTATCAGCGACAGGCAATGCCGCAGACTTCTTGCCCGTTACCGTGAAGGCGGACCGCTTGGTATGGCCAGCAGACGATGTGGCATGCGTGGTAACCGCCAGTTGCCACCCGGGCTCGCAGATCAGGCTCTGGAACTGATCAAGACGCGTTATGCTGATTTCGGTCCGACTCTGGCGCGTGAAAAGCTCGAAGAACTCCACGGACTGTTTCTTGGCAAAGAAACTGTCCGGCGCATCATGGTGCGGGCTGGCTTATGGGTTCCCCGTAAACAACGTGCCGCAAGGATCCCTCAACCACGGTACCGGCGTCCGTGTACTGGTGAGCTGATACAAATAGATGGCTGTGATCACGACTGGTTTGAAGGCCGTGGCCCGGCCTGCACCGCGCTGGTCTATGTTGATGATGCAACCAGCAAACTGATGGAACTGTTGTTTGTTAAATCGGAGTCCACGTTTTCTTACTTCGAAGCCACGCGGCGCTATATCGATAAGCATGGTAAACCGCTGGCACTGTACAGCGATAAAGCCGGTGTTTTTCGTGTTAACAATAAACACGCCACAGGCGGAGACGGGCATACTCAGTTTGGGCGAGCCATGCATGAACTGAACATCCAGACTATCTGTGCAGAAACCAGTCCCGCCAAAGGGCGTGTAGAACGAGCTCACCTCACTTTACAGGATCGTCTGGTCAAAGAGCTGCGGTTACAGGGCATTTGTTCAATGGAGGCTGCAAATGACTTCGCTGAGGCCTATATGGCTGACTATAACCGCCGTTTTGGCAAAGTACCGCGACATGATTTTGACGTACACCGTGCTGTAGAACATGATGAGGACCTGGGGCTTATTTTCACTGTTCGTGAAAAACGTAAAGTCTCAAAATCGTTGACGATACAATATGATAAAATGTTGTACCTGATTGAAGACAGCGAACTGAGTCGCCGTGCAATAGGTAAATATATCGATGTGTATCACTATCCTGATGGCAGAAAAGAGCTGCGCCTGAACGGTACGCTACTTCCCTACTCTACCTACGACCGACTGTCAGAAATCGACCAGGGCGCGATTGTCGATAACAAGCGTCTTGGCCGAACCCTGGAGTTTATCAGTCTGGTGCAGAGCAAGCGGGATAACACGCGCTCTCAGTCAATTCCCGCTGGAGATGGCCCTTCCCGACGACGGCCAAAGCAGGAAGGGAAGAAATCCCAGCGCTCACTGGATAATGATGACATGCTCGAAGCACTCAAACAGCTTCAGTCACGTTCAGAGGACATTTTTGGTAAAAGAGCCCGCTGATGGTACTCACTGGCCGGACAGTGGTTGCTCACCAGTTGATATTGTCCGGCCAGACCCATGATGTATTATTCATTTCGTTCAGCATCTTTATGTCCTGCTTTTCACGGGCATACTTACCCCATAATGAATGAAAAGAACGAACAATACTGATTAACTGCTTTTTTCTTTGCTCCGGAGATAGGCTGATAAAATAGCAGCACCTGCTGTCAATATTATCCTCAATGAAATTAAAATCAGAGTCTGATGCATATTTTACTGTTAGCATAATATCATTCGACGTTGTTCTCTCAGACTCTGTTAATGCTGATTCTATCAGGTATTCAAAGGCATACATGACAGACAGCTGGTTTTTGTCTGTCTGAATATAACCCATTGAGTTTCTGAGTATTGAGGACTGTACCAGGACCAGAGGCCATAAAAGCTCAACACCATAAAGCTTATATGTATCATGTTGATCATACTGATGTTGCTCAACACGACGATTACCTTCCCGTGCTTTACGAATATCATAGGCAAGGGATAACATAAATCCGTCTTTAACTTTAATCAGTGGGCTTTCATCCACGATGTAATGAATGAGTTCATGTAATTCATTCAGGGCTTCTGAATCTCCCCACAGTATAAAACCTGCATTGTTCGGCGTTAACTCGTATCGAAGCATGGGCTCAATCATCCTGTTGTTTCAGTCGGAGGAAAGTCTATCAGTAAAGAGAATGAGAGATCAAAGTGGTCATTTTAATTGAGCTGGATAACGGACATTTCAATTGAGCCTTGACAGATCCAACAATACCGGTAGGTACAGTCCTGTATACAAAAAAAATCGGCACCGGAGCCTATAAAACATTTGAGTGCAGTAAGATTATGGGAGATCAGTATATTATTACCTCAACCGCACCTGAAGTTGCTGGTGTCACGGGAATAATGGGCAAGCCGGTATATGAAACCGGTATTGATGGTATTGGCTTTCAGTTCTCCGATATTCTGAGCAGCAAAAATGGCTCTGTCGTACCGGCAGTTGCTCAATCTACGATTGTGCCAATTTTAGAATCGACAAACGATTATAAATTTATGAACGTATGGTTAATAAAAACCAAACCTGTTATAGATACATCCGGCATCAGTACTAACCCGGTATTTAAATTTTCAGCAGGTAACTTAAGCACTAACCCCAGAGCCGCCGATCGTTTATTGATGACCGCGACCCTGAAGTTCAAGAGTATCTCGTATAAAGAGACCTCTTGTAATATCTCAGTGTCTGGCCCCAGTCAAATAACCTTAAATAGAATTGAAAAAAGCACGTTAATGTCAATTTCGCGAGGTGCTACAACTCCCTCACAGAAAACCATCAAGATGGATGTTACATGCCCAACAGGTTCAATTGGCAACAAACTTTACTACTGGTTTAACCCTGTTAATGGTACCAGCTCCGCCGGGGATGGGATCATTGATAACATGCTAACCGGAAGCGATGCTGCAAGTAACGTTGGCATTATCTTCAAAAAAGATAACCAACCCATTACTTTTTATGATGCCGAGGCATACAGTTTTGCCAAGACACAAGCATCACAGAACTTTAACTTTACCGCCGACTATTATCGAATGAGCGACAATAGTGCAGAAGTTACTTCCGGAAATGTCAAAGCCATCCTTGAGGTAGTCATTCAGGAGGAGTAACTTCATAAATAAGTTCATAAAAAGGTGGATTATTCCACCTTTTTATCTTAGTAAAACAAATTGGTGCTTATAGGCCAACATTGGTTTCTCACACAAGGAACATAAAGAAATCGCTGACTGCCTTGCCTGATTCATTTACATCAAAAGGAAAATTAACACAGCAAAAATAAATTCTATTCATTATCATGCTAAGACAAATTTCCTTTAATCTCCAGATGTATATGAAATACATACTTCATAAGTTATTCATGTTTACTTGAGTTGATTCATAATACTGAAACGATTATCTTCACCGCGGACCAACTTCTGGTCTGGAATGAGTAATATAATTTTATATTTTAATTAAAGGATTAATCATGCAACAATTAACTGTATTTGAAATGGAAGCTATCTCTGGTGGCGATCTGACTGACACGCTTTCCAGCGTCGCAACTTGGGTTGCTCAAGAGATTGGTGCCGTAGCACTCGGAGCTTCTCTGGGCGCATTGTTAGGTACAGGCTTTGCAGGCCGCTGGGGCGGTGTAAGCGGTGGTATCTTCGGTATCGGCTCCATCGGGCAGGGCGTGGGAATGGTCGCCGGGGTTATTCTTGGCGGTATTTGCATTGGTATTGCAGCCGGGGTTGTCGGTTGGGATATGACCCTCCAGTATGCGCAACAGGGCCTTGATGGTCTTTTCGACGGTACATTTAACTTCTGGAGCAACTAATTTTTAGTGCTCATTACTGATTCAATACTTTGTTGAAATCAGCCAACTACTAAATAAGGCCTAGAGTATTAGGCCTTTTAATTCCTAGTAAGTGAATACCATGCTGAGAAAAATATATCGCAAGGAAGCGATCGAATATAAAAAACATCACTGGAAAGGAAAGGCACTGTTGCTTGCAGGGCTTCCAACCTGGATTATCGTATTGTTTTCCTTTATATTTATTATTATTTTAATAGCCACAACGGTTTTTTGTTCCTTTACTCAGCGTATTGATGTTCAGGGGGAGGTGATCACCTTACCTCATTCTGTCAACGTTTATGCACCTCAGCAAGGGTTTGTCATTTCACAATATGTTAAAGTCGGCGAGATTGTGGCTAAAGGGCAACCTTTATATGAAATTGACATTTCCAGAAATACAACCACAGGGAATGTTAGTGCGGCGCAGATAGAAGTAACCAATGAAAAAATATCTAACGCCACAGATATCATTACTAAGCTCAACCATAATAAAGAAGAGACAATTTTATCTTTGGGAAAACAGCTAAAAACGACCAGTGACTCGTTAAAAGAAACTAATCGCATGTTGGCTAACGCTCAGACTGGGTTGAAAAAAATGCATGATAATCTTTCCAGTTACGATAAATATTTAAGAGATGGGTTGATTACTAAAGATCAGTATAACTATCAACATTCACTGTATTTTCAGCAACAGAGTACATATCAGTCTCTGGTTAGTCAGAAAATGCAACTAGACTCGCAGATTACACAGTTGAATAGTGACAAAATCACTAAAATTTCTGATTTTGACAACCAAATATCTTCTCAACAAAATCAGATAAATGACTATAAGAATCAGCTAGTTGAATCGAATGCGAACGGAAACGTTATTATTAAAGCGACTACAGAAGGTCGCATAGAATCACTAACTGTAACTAAAGGCCAAATGGTTGATAATGGCAGCAGCCTTGCACAAATAAAACCCACTGGAGATATTGAATATTATCTTATACTATGGTTACCCAACAATAGTATTCCTTATGTAAAGCCAGGGGATGTCATTAATATCCGCTACGATGCCTTCCCTTCAGACAAATTTGGTCAATTTCCTGGGGAGATAATTTCAATATCTTCTGTCCCCACATCCCGACAGGAAATGTCTGAGTATACGAATGTCAGTAATGGTACAAATCAACAAGAGCTAGCGCTCTATAAAACTATTGTGAAAATTGAAAATAAATCCTTTGAATATAACGGTAAAACACTATCGCTATCAAATGGCCTAAAGGCACAGGCAGTTGTATTCCTTGAAGAGCGCCCACTTTATATGTGGATGTTTACCCCCGTGTATAAGATAACTCAAAGCATCAGTGGGCCAATCAATGACTAACGAATTATTTAAAACTATTGTTGAAAAATTAAATTTTTCGCTAATTAATAAAACCCCCGTTATTTTACAATCTGAGTCTTCAGAGTGTGGCATTGCCTGCCTGGCAATGGTCTGCAGTTTTTACGGATTAAACATTGATCTGTTTAATTTTCGTCAGCGGTTCGGTAGTCCCTCTCAGGGCGCCACATTGATGTCTTTAAGCAAAACGGCAGAACATGCTGGTTTAAAAAGTCGAGCATTAGCTCTTGACCTCAATGAAATAAGACAGCTTAAGCTTCCCTGTATTATTCACTGGGGAATGAACCACTATGTAGTGCTAACAAAAGTAAGAAAGAATGGTTTTGTCGTTCACGACCCAGCGCTGGGACAACGAATTATTGGCATCAAAGAGATGTCAAATAATTTCACTGGAGTTGCGCTTGAACTCTGGCCCGACCATAATTTCCAGCAAGAAGAGGCTAAATCCCGGCTACGCCTTCTGGACCTGATGCATAAAATTGTTGGCTTAAAATCGGCCCTCATTAAAATCTTTGCTTATTCTGTTGTTGTTGAAGCTATCGGACTTCTGTTACCTATTGGTACACAGTTAGTTACTGACCACGTTATTATGGCTCACGATGAAAGCTTACTTTCTGTTATCTGCATTGGGCTGATATTTTTTACTCTATTTCGTACCTTTATCAGCATGCTACGTGCTTGGACCTCTTTAACGTTAAATACACTGACAAATATCCAATGGAAAACTACCTTATTCGATCATTTAGCAAGCTTACCTCTATCTTTTTTTGAAAAAAGGCATTTAGGGGATATTCAGTCTCGTTTCTCATCCTTGGACACTATTCGTTCAATATTTACCAATAGTATCGTTACAGGTATCATTGATTCAATAATGACGATCGGTTTGTTGGTGATGTTGACATTATACGGCGGCTGGTTAGTCTGGGTGGTAGTTGGTTTTACTATCTGCTATGCAATTATGCGCTTCGCTACCTATAGCTTTTATCGTCGGGTAACTGAAGAGCAGGTCGTCAAGGGAGCTCGTGCCAACTCCCATTTTATGGAATCACTGTACGGCATCTCAACCATAAAAGCCCTGAACCTGAAAGACCGTCGTTCACAGCACTGGTTGAATCTTAACATTGATGCCAGCAATGCAGGGATAAAGCAGACCCGTTTCGATATGATGTTTGGTGGAATTAATACCTTTATCACCTCAATCGATCAGGTTGCTGTACTATGGTTGGGCGCCATCATGGTTATTGATAACGAAATGACGCTCGGTATGTTTATGGCATTTAACGCCTACCGCGGCCAGTTTTCTCAGCGAGCCTCAAATTTAATTGATCTAGTAATGCAGCTTCGAATGCTATCACTACATAATGAACGTCTTTCAGAAATAGCATTTAGCGAGCCAGAAAAAGAGCTGCCTTCTCGATATGTTTTTACAGAAAATACAGGAGTTAAACTTGAGGTAAGGAATCTCAGTTATCAATATGATCCTTTTTCACAACCAATTTTTACTAATTTGAATATCACGGTTAGCCCAGGAGAGTCAGTGGCGTTAATTGGCCCATCAGGTGTTGGAAAAACGACCCTTTTGAAAGTCATGTGCGGTCTACTCTCACCAGATTCAGGTGAAATACTGGCAGATAATCTGGAAATTCAAAAAATTGGTTTAAATAACTATCGCCTCGGTATCGCCTGCGTACTACAGGAAGATCGCCTATTTTCCGGTTCGCTTATCGATAATATTAGCGGTTTTGATGATAACACAGATCTTGATTTTGTAATGGAGTGTGCCAAACATTGCAATATCCATGATGAGATCATGAAAATGGCAATGGGGTACGAAACCATTGTCGGCGAACTGGGTTTAGGTATATCCGGTGGGCAAAAACAGCGAATCTTAATCGCCCGTGCGCTCTATCGTAAACCCAGCATTCTGTTTATGGATGAAGCCACCAGCCATCTCGACCTTAAAAATGAATCGGTCATTAACCAATCTATATCTGGTTTGAGTATTACCCGCATTATTGTTGCTCATCGGCCATCCACCATAGCCTCAGCCGATCGCATCATTGATTTATCTCAGCCCAGTACATTAGCAACAGCGTAATCACCAGGAAAAGGAGAACCATATGCAAGGAACATTTATTGGTTTTAATACCGCAGGGGTAAAATATGAAGACAGTTTTTTAGCTTTAATGCTTAAAACTAAACAGCAAAACCAGCTCTGCCAGACGTATTATCTCCAGGCCCTGGTGCTTACTGACCTGCTATTAGTACTGCAAAACAGAATGATGATCGTACTGCAGCGCTTAAAGAATGAAGGTGAAGACTATCAGGCTGAGCTGGTTGCGTTTAATGAGCAACTTCTCGCCAATACACCAACGGTGGATATGACTGAACTGGAGCAACCCAATCCAGAACGCCGCGTGATGTCCATTACCTTAAAGCCCGGCGAGAGCTGGTCAACGCTGATTCTGGTGCTGCAAAACGAACAAATCGCCTCGCTGCGCATTGACGATATGCAGGTCGAAGCATTGCTGATTGGAATTCAACAGGCGTTAAAAAACACCGGCGATGATGCAGTAATTGAGTATTTAGGCTCATCGCTGGATTTTCTGATGTTGTATGCCGTGGATTTAGCGAATACTCAGAGCGTCGATTATCAACAATATCTTCAGGATGAGTGGAAGCTAAATCTATTTTCCCACTATCTGGGCGTACTATTTTGTTGTGATACCGATGAAGGTAAGAAGATTGTCTCTGGTGCCGTCATCAAAACCAGTGCTCCGCATCCATCAGAACATGAAAATAGCGTCGTGATGCGCTTAGTCGAGAGAAGTCCAAAACTAAAAGAAATTCATGCACAACATCAACCCAGCCAAATATTTAGCCAAATCATTCCGTCTCAGCCGGGGAAAATGATGACGCTGGAAGAGTGTTTACGTCCTTTGCATGCCTTCTACCTTGAAACCCAAGCGCAAATCAACGCTTAGCCCTGAAAGCAGTACAGAAAACGGTGCCTCACTTCACGAAAGAGAGGCACCTGTTAAATCAGTTCGGGCACTTATAAACCTGGCCATTCATTTGACTATCGGTCGGCACAAAGCTCGACAGCAGGTTCTGCGTCGGGCTGCTGACGCCATAAATCACGTTGCCACCCATTTCTGCCGCCTGGTTACGCAGGGCGTTTGCTGCGCCGCGCATAGAGCCGCCTTCGTCGCCATTCTGCCCGGATAACCAGTTACTTTGCGTACCCGTCGCGGTTCCTAACAGCTGGCATTCCGAACCCGGCTTATCTTCTACGAAGCGGACGTTCTGGCCCCCAGAGCTCAGTTCGTTGCTGGAGCTGCAACCTGCTAACAATAATGCTGCGCCGACAATCCCTGCTAAATATTTTACCTGCATGTTATTCCCCACGATCAATGAGCTGGACGCGCTGGCCCGGATGTACAACCTTATACTAAAAAGACGACAAAAAGAAAAACCCCCGAGCATTTCTGCCCGAGGGTTTCTTTGTTTCTAAGGGGTATAGCGCACGATTACATCATGCCGCCCATACCGCCCATGCCACCCATACCGCCAGCGCCACCTAAATCAGGTGCGTCGCTTTTCGGCAGGTCGGTGACCATGCACTCGGTGGTGATCATCAGACCAGCAACAGAGGCCGCGTACTGCAGAGCAGAACGGGTCACTTTAGTTGGGTCCAGGATACCCATGTCGATCATGTTGCCGTATTCTTCAGTTGCAGCGTTGTAGCCGTAGTTACCATCGCCCGCTTTCACGGTGTTAGCCACTACAGACGGCTCTTCGCCACAGTTCAGAACGATCTGACGCAGCGGAGCTTCCATTGCGCGCAGCGCAACTTTGATACCCACGTTCTGATCTTCGTTCTGACCGCGCAGGTCGCTCAGTTTGCTTGCCACGCGAATCAGCGCAACACCACCACCGGCAACCACGCCTTCTTCTACTGCAGCACGGGTCGCGTGCAGAGCATCGTCAACGCGTGCTTTTTTCTCTTTCATTTCAACTTCGGTAGCCGCACCGACTTTGATTACCGCAACGCCGCCTGCCAGTTTAGCAACGCGTTCCTGCAGTTTTTCACGGTCGTAGTCAGAAGTCGCTTCTTCGATCTGCTTACGGATCTGAGTCACGCGGCCCTGAATTGCAGCTTCCTCACCCACGCCATCAATGATGGTGGTGGTGTCTTTGTTGATCAGAACACGTTTCGCCTGACCCAGGTCTTCCAGAGTCGCTTTTTCCAGCTCCATACCAATCTCTTCAGAGATAACGGTACCGCCGGTCAGAGTGGCGATGTCCTGCAGCATAGCTTTACGACGGTCGCCGAAGCCCGGTGCTTTAACCGCTGCCACTTTCACGATGCCGCGCATGGTGTTAACCACCAGAGTCGCCAGCGCTTCGCCTTCAACGTCTTCAGCAATGATAACCAGCGGTTTGCCAGCTTTTGCTACTGCTTCCAGAACCGGCAGCATTTCGCGGATGTTGGAGATTTTCTTGTCAGCCAGCAGGATGAACGGGCTTTCCAGCTCAACAGCGCCAGTTTCCGGCTTGTTGATGAAGTACGGGGACAGGTAGCCACGGTCAAACTGCATACCTTCAACTACGTCCAGTTCGTCTTCCAGACCGGTACCGTCTTCAACGGTGATCACGCCTTCTTTACCGACTTTATCCATCGCTTCCGCGATCAGTTTACCTACGGTTTCGTCGGAGTTAGCGGAGATGGTACCAACCTGAGCAATAGCTTTAGAGTCGGAGCACGGTACGGACAGGGTTTTCAGCTCTTCAACAGCAGCAACGACAGCTTTGTCGATACCACGTTTCAGGTCCATCGGGTTCATGCCCGCAGCAACGGCTTTCAGGCCTTCAGCGATGATAGCCTGCGCCAGTACGGTTGCGGTGGTGGTACCGTCGCCAGCAGCGTCGTTCGCTTTAGAGGCAACTTCTTTCACCATCTGCGCGCCCATGTTTTCGAACTTGTCTTCCAGCTCGATTTCACGTGCTACAGAAACACCATCTTTAGTGATGGTCGGTGCACCGAAGGATTTGTCCAGAACCACGTTACGGCCTTTCGGGCCCAGGGTTACTTTAACTGCGTCTGCCAGTACGTTTACGCCGCGCAGCATTTTCACACGAGCGTCGTTACCGAATTTTACGTCTTTAGCTGCCATTTTAATCTTTCCCTTAAATTCGTATGTTCAGTGTCGTTCGCGGATTACGCTTCAACAATTGCCAGGATGTCGCTTTCGGACATGATCAACACTTCTTCATTGTCGATCTTCTCAGATTTCACGCCGTAGCCATCGTTGAAAATCACGATATCGCCAACTTTAACGTCCAGCGGCTGCACGGTTCCGTTTTCCAGGATGCGGCCCTTACCGACAGCGATGATTTCGCCACGAGTTGATTTGGCTGCCGCAGAACCGGTCAGAACGATGCCGCCAGCAGATTTGGTTTCAACTTCTTTACGTTTGACGATCACACGATCATGTAACGGACGAATACTCATTTGATAGCTCTCCTTTGAGAAAGTCATTATCAGTTATGGATGACGCCGGTCCGCACACTGTTTTCCGGCTAGTGCCCTGAGAGATGGGGATGGGGGTTTACCGCTTCAAGGGGAAAACTAAAAAAAAATTTGTCGTCGTGCTCTTACGCACACAAAAATGCGGCTGCAGCCAGCCGTCATAAGCAAAAGCGATTGTGATACCATTCATTTTTTGCCGGGTGCAAGGTTGAATCATGAGTGGTTTGAAACAGGAGTTGGGACTTGCTCAAGGAGTAGGGTTACTTTCCACGTCATTACTGGGAACCGGTGTCTTTGCCGTTCCGGCACTGGCTGCACTGGTCGCCGGCGACAATAGCCTGTGGGCCTGGCCGGCGTTGATCCTGCTGGTGTTCCCGATAGCTATCGTCTTTGCCATCCTTGGTCGCCATTTTCCCAGCGCAGGCGGCGTCGCGCATTTTGTTGATATGGCCTTTGGCCCGCGCCTGGCTCGCGTTACCGGCTGGCTATTTTTATCGGTGATCCCGGTAGGATTGCCTGCCGCGCTGCATATTGCCACCGGCTTTGGTCAGGCGCTTTTTGGCTGGCATGATAGCCAGTTGCTGCTGGCCGAGCTGGGAACGCTGGCGATTATCTGGTGGGTCGGCTCACGCGGTGCCAGCTCCAGCGCCAATCTGCAAACGTTGGTTGCGGTCCTTATTGTCGCGTTAATCGTCGCTATCTGGTGGCGTGGTGGAATCAACCCAACGCAGATCCCCTTTCCTGCCGCTGCTGATATCGACAGTTCACAGCTTTTCTCTGCGCTCTCGGTGATGTTCTGGTGTTTTGTCGGCCTTGAGGCTTTCGCTCATCTGGCGTCTGAATTTAAGCAACCGGAGCGTGATTTTCCCCGCGCGCTGATGATTGGCTTATTGCTCGCAGGTTCCGTCTACTGGGCCTGTACCGTATTGGTTCTGCATTTTCATGCCTTTGGCGAAGAGATGGCCGCCGCTGCGTCATTGCCCAATATCGTCGTGCGTCTGTTCGGCGTTCAGGCGCTGTGGATTGCCTGTGTTATTGGCTACCTCGCCTGCTTCGCCAGCCTCAACATTTATATTCAGAGCTTTGCCCGCCTGGTCTGGTCGCAAGCGCAATACAAGCCAGATAGCTATCTGGCCCGGCTGTCGCCACGGCAAATTCCGCGCAATGCATTGAATGCGGTGCTGGGCTGTTGTGTGATCAGCGCTCTGTGCATTTATGCACTCAATATCAATCTTGATGCCCTGATCGTCTACGCCAACGGCATTTTCATCATGATCTATCTGCTGTGCATGCTGGCGGGCTGTCGGTTACTTCAGGGGCGTTATCGCGTACTGGCGGCGATTGGCAGCGTGCTGTGCCTGCTGCTGCTGGCGATGGTTGGCTGGAAGAGTCTGTACGCATTTATCATGCTGGCGGTGCTGTGGCTGTTTTTACCAAAGCGCAGATTAGCTGAGAGGATACTATAGGCCGGGGCTGCCCGGCCTGAGGAATCTTAGTCGCGGCGATCGTCTTTATGATCCAGACGGTCGCGCTCATCGTCTTTACGCTGATACTCACCTTCAAAAGTATCACCGCCGCCCGTTCCAGCGCTAAATCCACCGCCCGGCATCCGGCTAAAGCGCAGGTGCGGCATCAGCTTCAACGTCAGGTGTTTCTGTACCGGCGGCAGCAGCAACAGCAGACCCAGGAAGTCGGTAAAGAATCCCGGCAACAGCAGCAGCAGACCCGCGATAATCAGCGATACGCTTTTGATCATCTCAGCAGCCGGACTCTCCCCTGCCGCCATTTTCTGCTGCATCAGCATGAGGTTTTTAAAGCCCTGGTTTTTCACCAGCGATATCCCCACCACCGAGCTAAAGATCACCAGAATCAGCGTCAGCAGCACCCCAAGCACATGGGCGACCTGGATAAAGATCGATATCTCAATGTAAACGTATAAAAAAACGGCAATTAACGGAATCCAACGCACCGGCGTCTCCTTCATTAACAGACGCCGATATCGGCGCCCGTAGTCATAGATGTGCTATTCGCATTAGTAAGATGTTGGGCCAAAGCGCCATTTTTCAATCGTAAAAAAAGCTTATTTTTTTCAAGAATGGAAAAGCGGTGATTCATTTCACAAATTAATAATTCTTATAGAATTCACTACATAATAAGTGATCAGGATGACTGATATTCGCTATCATCAGCATATGATCGTGGGCACCGGGCCGGTTAAAGAAATAATCTGCGGCTAGAAAATGCGCGAGATCTCATAAATTCTGCGTATTGGGTGAATTCATATAGCAGCTTGAAAAGAAGGTTCACATGTTAAACAACATTCGTATCGAAGAAGATCTGTTGGGTACCAGGGAAGTTCCAGCTGACGCCTACTACGGCGTTCATACTCTGAGAGCGATTGAAAACTTCTACATCAGCAACAGCAAAATCAGCGACATCCCTGAATTTGTCCGGGGCATGGTGATGGTGAAGAAGGCCGCAGCGCTGGCTAACAAGGAACTTCAAACTATCCCCAAGAGCGTAGCAAATTCGATTATCGCCGCCTGCGACGAGGTGCTGAATAACGGTAAATGCATGGACCAGTTCCCGGTTGACGTATTCCAGGGCGGCGCAGGTACCTCCGTTAACATGAACACCAACGAAGTGCTGGCGAACATCGGCCTTGAGCTGATGGGTCACCAGAAAGGTGAATACCAGTACCTCAACCCTAACGACCATGTTAACAAATGCCAGTCCACCAACGATGCCTACCCGACCGGTTTCCGCATCGCGGTCTACGCCTCAATCCTCAAACTGATCGATGCCATCAACCAGCTTGGCGAAGGTTTCCAGCATAAAGCCGTCGAGTTCCAGGACATTCTGAAAATGGGTCGTACCCAACTGCAGGATGCGGTACCGATGACCCTCGGCCAGGAATTTCATGCATTTAGCGTTCTACTGAACGAAGAAACCAAATGCATTCTGCGCACTGCTGAACTGCTACTGGAAGTGAACCTCGGCGCGACCGCCATCGGTACCCGCCTGAACACCCCGGATGGCTATCAACAGTTGGCGGTACAAAAGCTGGCAGAAGTCAGCGGCCTGCCGGTTGTACCGGCGGAAGATCTGATTGAAGCCACTTCAGACTGCGGTGCCTACGTAATGGTACACAGCTCCCTGAAGCGTCTGGCGGTCAAAATGTCCAAAATCTGTAACGACCTGCGCCTGCTCTCTTCTGGCCCGCGCGCTGGACTGAACGAAATCAACCTGCCGGAACTGCAGGCGGGTTCTTCCATCATGCCAGCCAAGGTTAACCCGGTGGTGCCGGAAGTTGTGAACCAGGTCTGTTTCAAAGTTATCGGCAACGACACTACCGTCACCATGGCTTCCGAAGCCGGTCAGCTACAGCTGAACGTCATGGAACCGGTGATTGGCCAGGCGATGTTTGAATCTATCCATATTCTGACCAACGCCTGCTACAACCTGCTGGAAAAATGTGTGAGCGGCATCACCGCCAACAAAGCGGTATGTGAAAGCTACGTCTATAACTCGATTGGCATCGTCACCTATCTCAACCCGTATATCGGCCACCACAATGGCGATATCGTCGGCAAAATTTGCGCCGAAACGGGTAAGAGCGTCAGGGACGTAGTGCTTGAGCGCGGACTGCTGACCGCAGCCGAGCTGGATGACATCTTCTCTGCGCAGAACCTGATGCATCCGGCCTATAAAGCGAAGCGATACACCGATGAAAGCGAACAGTAAGCTTTCAGATTAAACTAACCACAGGCATGTCAGCGATGACATGCCTTTTTTGTTCTTATAGTTCCACCAAATTACAACAATCCAATATCAACTTGTTAATAAAACAAGGAAGGCATATATGTTTAGTGCAGAACTCGTTATTGTCCTGCTGGCTATTTATCTGGGAGCCAGACTCGGAGGCATCGGCATTGGTTTTGCCGGTGGCCTGGGCGTCCTCGTCCTGACCCTCGTCTTTCAAATTCAACCCGGCGCGATCCCCTTCGACGTCATCGAAATCATTATGGCGGTCATCGCCGCTATCGCTGCCATGCAGGTCGCCGGGGGGATGGACTATCTGGTCAGCCTCGCCGAACGAATGCTCCGGCGTCATCCTAAATACATCACCTTTCTCGCCCCGCTGGTCACCTGGTTTATGACCGTGCTGGCGGGAACCGGCCATACCGCGTTCTCCACTCTGCCGGTTATCACCGAAGTGGCGAAAGAACAGGGTATTCGCCCCTCACGCCCGCTCTCTATCGCCGTGGTGGCCTCGCAGATTGCGATTACCGCCTCGCCGATTTCCGCAGCAGTGGTGTTCTTTGCCGGGATCCTCGAACCGCTGGGTGTGAGCTACCTGACCCTGCTGGCGATCTGTATTCCGGTAACCCTGGTTGCCGTCATGCTCACCGCCATCGTATGTAACTTCCTCGGCTGTGAGCTCAAAGATGACCCTGTCTACCAGGAGCGTCTGGCAAAAGGGGAAGTCAAACTGCGCGGTAGCCAGGTGTTTGAGCTTAAGCCACACGCCAGACGCTCCGTATTGCTGTTCCTGGTCGGTATCGTGGCGGTAATGTTCTACGCCACCGCCATCAGTGACACCGTTGGCCTGATTCAAAACCCGGTCCTGCCGCGTAATGAAGCGATTGTGGTGTTTATGCTGACCATCGCCACGCTGATTAGCATCACCTGCAAAATCGATACTGGTGAAGTGCTCAACGCCAGCACGTTTAAATCCGGGATGAGCGCCTGCGTCTGCGTGCTCGGCGTCGCCTGGCTGGGGGATACCTTCGTCAAAGCGCATATTAGCGATATCCAGACCGTCGCGGGCGACCTGCTGCACAACTATCCGTGGCTGCTGGCGGTGGTGTTATTCTTCGCCGCAACGCTGCTTTACTCCCAGGCCGCCACCACCAAGGCGCTGATGCCCGCTGCGCTCATGCTGGGCGTGACGCCGCTGACCGCCATCGCCTCGTTTGCCGCCGTCTCCGCGCTGTTCGTCCTGCCAACCTACCCAACGCTGTTGGCAGCAGTCGAAATGGATGACACCGGCTCGACCCGCATTGGAAAATACGTCTTTAACCATGCCTTCCTGATCCCCGGCGTGATTGCCATTACGCTGTGCGTGATCCTCGGGTTTATTTTTGGCGGCATTCTGCTGTAAATCTCTTCAAATTCGGGCCAGATCCTGGCCCGTTTCGTTAATCCCTTTACCTTGCGTGCTATAGTGCCTCTTTTCGCTGATACGAGGTTCACGATGACTACGCCTGATGCTGTTGTTGTACTCTGTACTGCGCCGGATGAAGCAACCGCCCAGGATCTGGCGGCCAAAGTGCTGGCCGAAAAACTCGCCGCCTGTGCCACTCTCCTGCCGGGAGCGACTTCGCTCTACTATTGGGAAGGGAAGCTGGAGCAAGAGTATGAAGTGCAAATGCTGCTGAAAACCGATCTCGCCCACCAGCAGGCGCTGCTGGACTGCCTGAAGTCCCATCACCCGTATCAAACCCCTGAACTTCTGGTTCTGCCCGTCATTCACGGAGACAACGATTACCTCTCATGGCTCAACGCATCATTACGCTGATCCTGCTGCTTTGCAGCACATCAGCCATTGCCGGACTGTTCGACGCACCTGGCCGTTCGAATTTTGTTTCTGCTGATCAGGCTTTCGCCTTTGATTTTCAGCAGAACCAACACGACTTAAATCTGACCTGGCAAATCAAGGATGGTTATTATCTTTATCGCAAGCAGATCAAACTGACGTCCGCCGATGCGACGTTTACCGAACCCTCTCTGCCGTCAGGAGAATGGCATGAGGATGAGTTCTACGGCAAAAGTGAAATTTACCGCCAGCGCCTGAGCGTACCGGTAACCCTGACTCAGGCAGCAACAGGCGCGACCCTTACCGTGACTTATCAGGGCTGTGCAGATGCCGGTTTTTGCTATCCGCCAGAAACTAAAATTGTGCCGCTCGGCAAGGCGCTCGCACTCTCCAGCAGCGACGCTGTAGCCCCGAAGCTCAATCCGCCTCTGCCACTGGAAACGCGCCCGACGCTACCGGTAGAGTCGCCGTCTGATCTTTCTTCCCCGGCCCCAAATAACAAAGGCTCCGACCTGCCTTTTACCGCGCTATGGGCGCTGTTAATTGGTATTGGCATCGCGTTTACCCCCTGCGTGCTGCCGATGTACCCGCTGATTTCCGGCATCGTGCTGGGCGGTAAGCAGCGGCTTTCCACCGCCCGCGCCCTGCTGCTGGCGTTTATTTACGTTCAGGGGATGGCGTTAACCTATACTGCGCTGGGACTGGTGGTCGCCGCTGCGGGTTTACAGTTTCAGGCGGCGCTACAACATCCTTATGTGCTAATCGGTCTATCGGTGGTATTTATCCTGCTGGCGCTGTCGATGTTTGGTCTGTTTACGCTGCAATTGCCTTCGTCGCTGCAAACGCGTCTGACGCTGATGAGCAACAAACGTCAGGGCGGTTCGCCGGGTGGCGTATTCGCGATGGGGGCGATTGCCGGACTCATCTGCTCGCCTTGCACGACCGCCCCGCTGAGCGCCATTTTGCTGTATATCGCCCAGAGCGGTAATCTGTGGCTGGGCGTAGGGACGCTGTATCTCTATGCGCTCGGTATGGGACTACCGCTGATCCTGGTGACCGTATTCGGCAACCGCCTGCTGCCCAAAAGCGGCCCGTGGATGGCTCACGTCAAGACCGCCTTTGGTTTTGTGATCCTCGCCCTGCCGGTATTTTTACTGGAACGTATCATCGGCGATCTCTGGGGCCTGCGGCTTTGGTCTCTGCTTGGTGTCGCCTTCTTTAGCTGGGCGTTTATTACCTCGCTTGGTGCCACCCGTTCATGGCTGCGCATTGTGCAGATTGTGATGCTTGGAGCCGCGCTGGTCAGCGCTCGTCCTTTACAGGACTGGGCTTTCGGCACAGCGGTCGCCCAACAGCAGGCGCATCTGGAATTTACCCGCATCAATAATATCGCCGAGCTCAACCAGGCGCTGACTCAGGCTAAAGGCAAACCGGTGATGCTCGATCTGTATGCCGACTGGTGCGTGGCCTGTAAAGAGTTCGAGAAATACACCTTTAGTTCGCCTGACGTACAGCAGGCCCTAAAAGATACCGTTCTGTTGCAAGTGGATGTCACAAAGAACAGCGCTGAAGACGCGGATCTGCTGAAGCACCTGCAGGTGCTCGGCCTACCCACGATTCTGTTCTTCAACGAACAGGGAGAGGAACAGCCCGCACAGCGCGTCACGGGTTTTATGGATGCTGCGGCATTCAGCGCCCATTTGCGCGATCGACAACCGTGAGCGACACTTTAGGAGGAAAAATGGAGGAGAAGACCGTGCAACGTGAAGATGTCCTGGGTGAAGCCATCCAAATCCTCGAAATTGAGGGTATCGCGAACACCACGCTGGAAATGGTCGCCGAGCGCGTGGCTTACCCGCTCGATGACCTCAAACGTTTCTGGCCCGACCGCGAAGCCCTGCTGTATGACGCGCTACGCTATCTCAGCCATCAGGTCGACGTCTGGCGTCGTCAGCTATTGCTGGACGAGTCGCTAAGCGCGGAGCAGAAGCTGCTGGCGCGTTACGCTGCGCTGACCACATGCGTGAGCAATCATCGCTATCCAGGCTGCCTGTTTATTGCTGCCTGCACGTTCTATCCGGACGCCCAGCATCCGATCCATCAACTGGCAGAGCAGCAAAAGCAGGCTTCGTTAGCCTACACTCATGAATTGCTTAGCCAGCTCGAAGTTGACGATCCGGGGATGGTCGCGAAGCAGATGGAACTTATCATCGAAGGTTGCCTGAGTCGCTTGTTGATCAAACGCAGTCAGGCCGATGTCGATACCGCTCGTCGCCTGGCGGAAGACATTTTGCGTTTTGCTCAGTGTCGAATGGGCGGGGCTCTAACCTGATTCCGATATCTTAACCGATACATCACGCATATAATTTCCCCCTCACGGATATGCTGACAGGGTTTTATATGCGTTCTCTTCTTTGGGTTGCCATCATGGGGCTGTGTTCGACACCGCTTCTGGCAGCTTCCCCGCAAGGTTTTTCTTTCGCGCACAAAGACTGGGAACTTGCCTGCGACAACACCGGCACCTGTCGGGCTGCGGGCTATGGCACGACAATGGGTGAAGTCAGCGTCTTGCTGACCCGCAACGCGGGCGAGGCACAGCACGTCATCGCCCTCGCCACCTTCGCCCAGACCGAGCACGATATTCCGCCCGATGCGACGGTGAATTTATTCATCGACGGTCAGGATAACGGCGCGCTTGATGCCAACGACGAGAGCCATTTTCGCTTTGACGATACCCAGACCACCGCGCTAATTCAGGCTCTGGAGCACAGCGGCAAAATTGAGCTGGCGCTTAACGACGAGCGCAAGCAGCTCTCCAGCACAGGCAGCAGCGCAGTATTTCTGAAAATGGATGAGTTCCAGCAACGTCTGGGCACCGCCGATGCGCTACTACGTAAAGGCGATGCCGGTGATGACAGCATCCTGGCGGCAACGCCTGCGCCGGAAATTATCGCCGCGCCGGTCATTCACAATGCAGACTCCACGGCACTCACGACAAAGCTACGGGAAAAACTCCTCCCACAGCTGACGCCAGCGCTTAACAGCCATTGTGATGACTGGCAAAACGCAGATATCCCGGCGTCGGAACGACAACTCACCTCAACTCCGCTGGATAAAAATCATATGCTGATTGAGGCGCTGTGCTGGCGCGCGGCCTATAACGACGGCTACGCCATGTGGGTCGTGGATAAAACGCTGCTGACCCAGCCTCAACTGGTAACCACCGACGCCTCCAGCTATGCCGATGGCGTTATCACCTTTTTCCACAAAGGCCGCGGTATCGCCGACTGTATTAGCGGAGAAGAGCGCGTCTGGGATGGCAAAACGTTTGTCCAGAGCCTGAAATACACCACCGGCGACTGCCGTGAAATCGCCCCCGGCGGTGCGTGGATGCTGCCAACGTTCGTTAGCCAGGTGATCCCAAAGCAGCAGAAAGATGCCGATAACAGCGCACTGAAGGCGTTGTTTAGCGCCGTGTTAAAAGAGCAAAAGGCCAACCCGGAACTGGATCTCAATAAAATCGCCGAACAGTTCCCGCTAAGCGGTCATGTCAGCCATTTTACGCTGAGCTATGCGGACGACTCTCTGGTAACGACGACGAAGCCTTCCGCCGATATTAGCGATGATGAGTGGCAGGCGTTTCTCCAGTCCGATATCAGCGCCGACTCCGAAAACGGCAAAGTCAGCTTTACGCTAGTGGACCTCGACGGCGACGGCAAACGCGATTTAATCATCGACAGCTACGTCGGCGGCACGGGCCTCTTTAGCTACACCGGCGTATTAAAACGCGGGGATGATGCTTTTGATGCGGTCAATAACGACGACAGCGGCAACGGCGATGACTTTGACGCAGGCGTTCCTGGCGCGCTCTATTCCCTGAACGGCCGCGGCGCGAACCAGTGGAGCCACTGGGTAAGAATTAACGGCCAGGTTTACGCGCTTTGGTACAACGGCCAGTTTGGCGAAGATAATCTCTATCTATTGCGCCCTTTTAGCCCCTCCAGCAGCACCCCGGCGGTGACAATTCGCTATCGCTATACCCTCGACGACATCAGCTCGCCGGAAAAAGACCAGCCGCTGACGCCTGCACTGAGCGACGGGGAAAAGTCAGATCTGCTGAAGTCGCTGGAAGTGATGCAGAGCAGCCTGCTGAAGGATAAGCCACAGAGCGACAGCGACGCGCCGATTTGCCCTATTCCCCCAGGTACATCAGCCGACGATGCGGATAGCTACTACAGCGGCGTGGCGTCTAATTATATTTATGAAACCGTGGCTTACATTCCGGTTTGGCTGAACGAAAAATGTTTTATCGGTACCATCTTTAGCCACCACGGTGCATACCGTCACGGCGTTGATGCGGAAATCACCATCAGCTCGCCGCGCGATGATGAAGAGGTCATCGGCGACTACACGATATCCGGATTACGCCACGCCATCTCGGTGACCAGCGGCTGGAAAACCCGCGAAGGCGATAACGGCATGATGTGATTTTGGGCAAAAAAGCGCCTTCAGGCGCAGAATTGCCGTAAAGTTAAGCAACCGGTAGATAAATCGAGAAATTTGATTGACGGAGCGTACGGATTACGGTTTAATGC
This sequence comes from Klebsiella sp. RHBSTW-00215, assembly GCF_014103785.1. NCBI lineage: Bacteria > Pseudomonadati > Pseudomonadota > Gammaproteobacteria > Enterobacterales > Enterobacteriaceae > Klebsiella > Klebsiella sp. RHBSTW-00215. Next base: position 2,007,811 of record NZ_JABXQS010000001.1, on the reverse strand, counting down.
GCCCCGTTGCCCGGATAGCTCAGTCGGTAGAGCAGGGGATTGAAAATCCCCGTGTCCTTGGTTCGATTCCGAGTCCGGGCACCACTAATTTTGCATCAAAGCACGCTGGTTAAGAGATGAGAACCTTAACGGGCGGTTAATACAGGGGCCGGTCATTACGGAATGTCCTCCGGTGTAGGCGTATCTGCACTGGTTAACGTTTCTGAATCAGTCCCTCAAGTCAGGGAGCCTGTGTCCGCAGGCTCCCTGTTCTCGATCACTGGCAATAATCCCAGTCAATCAGTTTTGTGTCAATAGTTGTAATTCCCTTTCTACACAGAGATCTGTGTGCAGCGACAATTCTTCTTCCAGTGTTTTTCCCACAATGTCCATATTGAGTTCCACATATTCCATTGTTGTGCTTACGCTACGATGACCCAGTAAATCTTTAACCAACTGAAGATTCCTTTCCGGTGCTTTCATCAGTTCTGTAGCCAGGGTATGTCTGAAACGGTGCGGCGAAACGGCAAAACCACATTCCTTTGACAGACGGCGAAAAAAGGAGCGGATCTTTTGATGCATCACTGTCACATCATTCCTATCAAATTTTGCCTTTTTCCCGGCAATGTAAAAACTGACATCGAAGAGGTTATCTTTTGGCCCGGCTCCAGCCTCCGTTGCCCGTGTAAGAAGAAGCTGTAGCCGCAAACGCAGCTGCTTAACAACGGGAACGCGCCATTCCCTGTGCGTTTTACTCCCCTCAAGGCGCAGATCTATATAACCTTCTGTCAGATTGACGTCCCTGAGCTGAATATGCAGCAGTTGATTTTGCCTCATTCCCGTATATCTGAGCGTATCCAGGACGGTTATCCAGAACCAGGCCGGGTAAAGCGCACTCCGACCGCCACGTGCGAAAATTTTCCGGTTGGATTCAATTTCAGCCTGCTGCATTATCAGATAAAGGCGGGTTAGCTGAGAGCGGTTTAAAGTCCGCTTTTTCTTTCTGTCCCGCTGTACAGTGCAATTGTTAAAAGGGTTTTTGCCCGCAGGCAATAAACCACTTTCCATAGCATAGTTATAGAGGGCCCTGAGATGTGCAATTTTATTGTTCCAGGTCTGCGCCGATTGTTGCTTTTCTCTGAGTACATGTCGCCGCCATCTGAGTACTTCATGATGTGTAACCATTGATGGGGTTATGTCTGCCCCCGTAAATTTCAGGAATCCCTTTACAACCTTTGCGTAGCTCCATTCTGTTGCAGCTCGCAGGTTTCGGGCGAAGAAGTACTCCTCAAGCAATTCTTCCCATGTCGTATAATGGTTTTTGTCAGACATACAGCATTTCCTTTTTCTAAATCAAGCTGCCCTTAAGGGCCCTCATGGACTGCCCCTCCTTCACAGGAAAGACAGAAGTCCGCTGTCTTCAGGGGAAGACGCCCCTCTGAAAAGGTGTGTAGTCTTGACAAGATATCCACTTACAGGTTTAAACGTGCCTTCTTTGCCAGGCGAGTGGTACAGTTTTGCTTTAATAAAACGCTCTCCCCTGCGCACCCTGTGAATATGCAGCTTCTCAAATTCAATTTGTATGGAATCCCTGCTTAGCTCTGCTCCGCTTTCTCTGATGTAAAGATAAAATATGTCCGGAACCCTGAGAAAGATGAACCCTGCAACTGCATGCGCCCTCGAATCAGGCTGATTAATATCAATTCGCTTGCTCTTAAGTCCTTCAGAAAGCCACCTGACAAATTCAGTGCCAGTCTGTTTTTTTATCACTGTTTTTTGTGCGTCAATGTTAATGCTGTGTAAAGGGATGTTATCCTCTACAGCGCGTTCAGGGAAAGAGTCTTCTGCTACTGTCTGATTTATCTCAGGCTTATCAGCTTCGGGACTTAGTTCATTAAGGGGGGAAAATTCTGGCACACTTTCTGCTCTCGTACTGATTGAAGGCTCTTCATCACATGCTTCAGTCCCGGTCATATCAGGCTCTGCAATTGCACTGAACAGACTTAGCAGCATCTCTGTATCAGCCTTCTCTGTTTCGTTTGGATCACATTCCGTAATCTCGCCTGCCTTTTCATTGCTGACGAGATTGCTGTCATCAGCCATCGGCACCGGTGCAATAGAAGATGCGAGTTGAATACCCTGCAAATCTGGAACTTCTGGCGATGCAGTTTTAAGTTTTGCTTCTACTGACGGTTCTGATTCAATCTCTTGATCAGACGGCGTTTGCGTAACTGAAAGGGCCGGCTCTATGAGGGTGTTAACTTTCTCATTTGCCCCGGATACCTCCAGCGAAGGCGATTCCACCTTTTCAGCAGCTTGCTTCATTAAGCTTCTAATAAGTGGCATCGCCGGATGCTGGTTCCATAAGGCCCCGGTAAGATTGCCCAGAGCTTCGGGATTTTCTGCCAGCCATCCTGTCGCCTCTGCTGGCACAAGTTGTCCTGCTGCCAGCGCTGCAAAAGCTGAGGAGTTGTCAGCTTCCCGGAAGCGAAATCGATAAGGTGAGTCCGGAACGGTTATTCCCGGAAGCCAGCTTTTACCATCAAGCAGCTCACCCTCCAGAGACGCCAGGAGCGGCAAATGCCAGAACAGTGCAGACCAGAAAATGACCGCATTCCACATCACGTTTTGCTCTGCCTGCTCTTCTGGCGCAGCTCCGGGTGGAAACATGTATCCTTTGGCCAGTCTGACCGCACAGGTTGTGAACTGCAGCGTAAGGTCCCCGAAGCCGTCTGACTGCGACCACCTTCCCTGCTGTGTTGCCGGCACATTCTGTACCCTGGCCAGTAAGCCATGCAGTGGCGTTATATAAAACCGGTGATAAACATCCGCCGGAAGTGAGCTGTTTTCCCATATTTGTTGCAGGCAGGTTTTTCTCAACGGACTACAGCACAGCGTATCGACCGTACGCGGAGTGTGGTAGCCGGCAGGTGTGACAGCGGATACATGATGTGCTGGTTCCGGTTCACCTTTTGAAAACAGAAACCTAAGGGTCCTGATTCTGTCGCGCATGATTTTCTCCTGGTATAGGGCTGCCCAGTGTTGTGACACTCCCCGCGCTTCACCATAAAAAACCAGTTACTCACTCTCAGAAGTTTTTCCCGTTTCTTCGTGCCTGTCGGCGCTCTCTCCATTTCCGGACGGTACGGTTTCGTGCGTCGTCTCGCGGTTTTTCCCGCCTTCATCACTCAGCCAGCGCATCAGTTCGTTAAGCACAAGCGTTCTTCTGGCCCGGGTGACAGCCACGTACAGCAGGTTAGTCTCATCCTGCCGCTCATCCTGCGAAAGAAGCGGGTCGGTAATGTCAGTAAAATCCTCACTCAGCATTACCACCGGCCATTCCAGCCCTTTGCTGCGGTGTGCGGTTGAAACCGTGACCTGAGCGTCTTTCTCATGGGTTACCACCTGACGGCGCATGATGGCCAGCTTTTGCGGTAGTGGGAAAAAGTCATCGAGAAGACGAATGGCCTGGTTCATCTCCACGTCCTGTGTGGCTTTTGCTATTGAGCAGTATTCATCAAAATCCCGGTAGTCCCGGCTGAGGCGCGGGGACTGCATCTTTTCAGGCATATCGGCGGAGAACCAGTACAGGTTTTCCAGCTCCTCTGTTTTGTAGCCTTCAATCCCCCCGACCCAGAAGACATTTTTCTCCATAAGGCTCGCCGTCAGGGCACTGCCGATCACGCCGGATACCGTCCGGCTCAGTACAGCAATATGCTCAGCCCCTGCCGGAAGGCTGCTGACGACAGCATCCTGCCCCCCGTTACCTGTCACGCGCTTTTCCTCTCCGGCACGTTCAAGCAGGATGTTGGCCATCCGCGCGACCTCAGGGCCAAACCGAAAACTCGCTGTCAGCCACAACCGGTCTGCCTGCACCAGCTGCGGGGCTCTCAGTGCATTATCTGCCCCCCGAAACCGGTATATCTGCTGGTAACGGTCGCCGACCAGAATGACCCGGCAGGGCTGATTCAGTACAAATGCACTGGTCACCGGATTGGCGTCCTGTGCCTCGTCGAAGAGGATGGTGTCCCAGCGTTTTGACAGGTCAGGATGAGAGAGCTGGAACAGTTTAAGGTAGGTGTCGTGCGTGACGGGAAAGACTGAATCAGTACGGCTCATTTCATACCAGAGGATTTGTATTGCCCCCAGAATTTTACCGGCATCGAGACCGTGGCGATCATCCTCAGACGGCAGATGTATCAGCCCCGGCTCGGGGTCAGCACTGCAGAGGAACATGTTCAGCCCGCTGAGCGCCAGCCGCGCCAGCGCCCAGTGGCGGGTATTGAGCTTTCTGGCCACATCCGTAATGCGCAGACTGGCTGTCAGCCGGTCACGGAAATGTTTGCCGAAACGGGCCCATGCAAGCTGATGCGACGTTTTACACTCTACGTTATAGGGGAATTTGCGTTCAGCCTCATCCCGCACAGCGCGATTATAGGCGAGGTAAAGCATTTTACTTTCCGGGTTGGCTTCAGCGTAACTCACTAAAGTGGAGGTTTTACCTGTACCGGCAAAGGCATTCACCACGAGATGATTGCCCTTCCACTCGATGATGGCGTTTTGTTCGGCTGTTGTTTTCCAGGTCACTGTGTTCTCCCGCAGCAGCAGATGTAAAAAAACAGCCTGACAGCGGGAAGCGTGCACTTCGAGAAAAAACCAGATCCCTTTTTTCAAAGATAAAAAACGCCCCCGAGCGGGAGCGTAAAAATGATGATCTTATTTTTTTATACTACGTATACATGACAAGTTAGCAACATCCACAAACTTGCGCTGACGTTAACAATAATCGCTATCAATTATCTTAATTGGTCTTTCATTCACTCTCTCCGCTATTCACGCACTATTTTTATCTATAGAATTCTTCAGGAGATATTTAATGTAAAACTTTACAATCCCCCTAAGCACTTAAAACGTTCATTAAGTAGCGACCTTGACCTTCTGTGTTAACACGTTGCTCCATAAGAGTTACCATCTTTAAAAGAGAATGTTGGAAACAATTATTACTTATATACTCTTCCCCAGGAGAAATGGTAGCGCATAATAAAAATGGCATAGCTGGCCTATCCGAATAAATATCAAATGATGAATTATGGAAATCTCTAATGAGTAGTTTCTCATCAGGATTTAAAATAATCAAACCAATGATGGAACTATTTGCATCTGAAATAGAATGAAGTCCATGAAGATATTTAAGCGTTAACTCAGGTAAATAATGTAAAAAGGCTTTATCAGTAGAAGTATACTTCGCATCAAGAATGAGATACTTGTCAATACCATTCCCATTGCTAATATGTATTACAAAGTCGGGAGATCGATTAGAAAATCTCCCTGAGGAAGAACGATGAGTCACCATACCATTGTAAGTTGTCCATCCTTCACTGTTAACCAAACCTCTTAGGTCTGCCATGGGATGGGTGGCCATCCAATATTTTGGCTCATATAGTAATTTTAGAGTAGCCCCTTTTCTAAGATTAAAAACAAATGATATTGATTCATTAACTGGTTCGGGCGCGGATTTAGAGCCTATATGCTGTCCTAATATCTCTCTTATATAGAAAAGAGAATAGTATTCAAACAATTTTGGAATGCTTTGTATGGATAATAACTCTTCTTGAACACTCCAATCAGGTTTCCCAAATCGGTACCAGTCAACGATCTTTTTGAAAACAGAAAGGTATAAAGGATCCTTTTTGGCTTTCATTGTAAACGTGGGCACTCCGATTATATGTTTTTTTGCAGGCATCACCTCTGCCATTATCCTTTTAAGAGAATGTAAATCTGATAATATTGATTTGCATTTTAAAATTTTTCGCCCATTAATACTCTTCTGAAATTTTTGTATTTGAGAGAAAAAACTAACATACCCTAAAGGGCTTCCATTTATTCTATTTGGATACTTATCAGGGTTTTTGAAGCCTGAAAGAAGAGAAGAAGTGGTTTGAATTAAAGTCATAACAAAACCATGCAAAACTTGATTTTCATAAACGTCAGAATCTTCTACTGCCTGGTGCTCAATAAGCTTTCTCGCCCCATAAAGCTCATCGTTAAACTCCAAAATTGCACTTTCATATGAATCTGTTTCAAATAGCTCATCAGTGTTGCTACATAGCCATGACAGCGTCAAATCATCAATATTTGTGTTGTCACTCGGATAAACATATTTCTCCCGACTTGTTAATTTAGAAATAGGTCTTTGTATTATTTTTCTTATCAGGGTTGTCGTTATTTCGACAATGCTTTCAATTTGTTCTAGTAAAATTTCAGCAGGAGTATCCCCATTTTTGAAACCTGCTTTCCGCCGAGTTACTCTGAAAAAAGCACAAAGAGCATTACTATCGATTTTTGCTATATAGTTCAGCATCTTATCAACTCGCTCTGCATTTAACTTTTTTGCCAGAACTTCTATCGATTGAAAACTAAAAAGTTCAGTCCTTTCACCGTATTGAGCTTCAAGTACTAATTCGGCTATTCCATAGTAATTATGGAAAAAACATTCATATGAAAAACGCCCTAGCCTTTTGGGAAGCCATCTGTAAGTCCAAAGCTCGCCTACACGTTCGATTAAAGTAGGTTCCACTTCATTTTCGTATAATAACAAAGAAATCTTTTCGTAATAGTTTTCACTCGTAAAGGCTATTTCTATAGCTTCATCTTCAAGAATGAATAATGATGAGTTGATTTTTTCATCGATTAACTTCAGTTCAAAAGCATCTCCCTGACGCTTCCCCCCTAAAATTGAAACCTTAATTTTCATAATCAACAATCCTAAAAATAAGAGTAAGATTCGCTATAAATATCACCATTATTTATTATATTTCTAAGTGTTGCTTTAGAAATATGAAGATCAAACTCCACAAGCTTTTGCTCAAGATTGTGCAATCTTTCTTTGAAACCTGCACCGTACCCCTCAATCAATGGCAAAACGTGCTGATTTATTGCAAAATCTAGAGGCTGAACTTGTAACCCTTCGATTTCATTAGCAATATAGCAATACCTCTTCATTGCATTATATTTTCTTTGACTGACTCTAACAGAAGTAGTTCTGGTAAGAGGAGCTTTTAATATTTCTATTATTTCATCAAGTAAGTTCTCCTCTTCCGTCGTAAAAGAAGACTCATATAAGCTCACATCAAAACAACTTTCCAACCATTCGTTTTTCACAGCGCCTTCAAATGCTAAAGATCTTATAACGTTCGATTTAAATTCTGCGTTGTGATTTAAACCTATTACGGGTACCCGGTCGATTAACCTTGGCGATAAACGTTCAGTTGACGCATCATTGTTAATAGTTGCTATAAAACGCACACCATCAGCCACGGTAATATATCTTTCGTCTTCAGATGGAATGCCAGAATCAATTTTTCTATTTCTTCCTTCGGGATCACACATACCTAGAAAGTCTGACCAATAGTGTTCGACGCTAGACAGGTTGGCCTCATCAAGTAGAATTATTTTCAAATAATCTGGATTATGATCACTCTTCAAAAACTCATAAAGACCTGTACGGGCTGGCTGGTAAACGTCTTTTAAGGAATTATAAAATCCTAAGATGTCTCGGCTTGATACCCAAGCTCTTCCGACTGGAATATTAATAAAGTTACTAGTATTGTATGTATTCTCACCATTAGTCAAGCCCATATTTTGAGCTAATCTAATAGCCGTGGAGGTTTTTCCTGTTCCCGGAGGGCCTGATAAAATTGTCATGAATGATTGATTCAAGCATATAATTAAATTCGCCATTTCATCAAATGAAAAATTCCTTCCATTATCGTTGCTAAATGAATCAACTAAGTAATTAATGTATTCTTTTCTGTTTTCTTTATTCAGTTCGATAGTTGATGGATTTATCTTTGTTTTATATATTTTCGGCGTGCTTTCTCTTGCCCTGCCACCATTCAAGAGAGTTTTGAGGTTTTGTATTGTTTGTATCTCTACAGTTTTTTCCAGAAGCTGTGGAGAGTTCAAAGTTGCTTTTTTAAGTTTAAGTGCTTTCTCAGCTGATTCTTTGTCTTTTTCAATATCCTCTTTAAGCCTTTTCAGATAATTTATTTCTTCATTCAGAGAATTATAATCATTTACCCTAGACTCCATTGAGTAGAATTGTTCAAGCTTAATGCTTGCATTTTTAATGTTTTCTTCTAACTCAGCATTTTTTTCCGTCAAAGCCTGCTGTTTTTGAAGGAGAAGGTCATGAGCATCTTCAGCAGACTGTTTTTTTATTCTCTCAAGTTCTTCTCTAGCCCTGACCTTTTCATATTCAACATTTTTTAATTCAGAATCTAATTCTGCTTTTTTATTTGTTATTAGCCTTTCTAAATCACTTATCTCTTTATTTAATTTACTCTTCTGTACTCGAGTAACTTCCTCTAGTTCTTTAGACTTTTGCTTAACCAGCAGGTCTTTATTTTTGCTGAAATAATCATCTAAATAAAGCCTGCCATCCCTACTTTCTGCTAAAAACTCTTGAACAATCTCTTGGCCGAATGGACTTGAATCTAAAAATTCTCCAAGTAGCTCCTTAAGTCTTTTAAGACGCTCGCTATTCTCTAATACTTTATTCTTCTTAACATACTCATCAATCCCTTGCGACAACTTTTGCGCTTCACTTTTTCCTAAAGGAGATTTATTTTTCGAAAATCCATTTCCAAATCCATTTTTGGTGAAGTAAGAAACAAGCCTTGTATCTGAAATGTAATCTTTTTGCTCAAACAATAAACTGGAGAGGTCTTTCAAATTTTTAATATATTTTCTAACTTCACCTTTAATAATTAACTCATAAGAAAAATCATTAGCTATAATTTCCTTTAAATCAAACCTTGCTATATGGTCTTGTTTAAGCTGTAAGGGTGACGGTGTAGATAAAGGAGATAATTGCCAATTGTTATCTTGTTTGGAGGCTTTAAACGGTCCATATACATAGCCCTCATTCTCAATAAAGAATTGAGCGCTAGGGGCGTCAATATCATGACCAAGGAAACCTGTTTTTATATCGGGGAGAGCAGATTTTATAATTGGAATAAAGTAGCTTTTATCGAGCCTTTCTACTTTACTTCCAAGTCCAAAATGCTTTTGATGTCTTGTATTAATTTTCCAGTCATCATCATTGCTTTCGTAATATTCATTAAGAATAAATAATTCATCATATCCAAACTGCTGGCTTATATTCAAAAATCCTTTGGAAATAAATATTCCTCCATTAGGAAAATCGCTAGGATCAATTTTTTCATAATTTCCATTTTCATCAAGATAAGCAACAGGAATCACAAGCCCCATATCAGGGTTAACTGTATGATTTTCTTCCTTTATAACCAATAACCTGTTCATAGAACCTCATTCGAAACCATAAGAAACGTTAATATTAATATGCTACTATTAACATGTTGAAATCATTATTAAGAATTAGCTTAATTATGAGCATTCCTTATAGAACGACTTGAAACATTTAGCAATGGATGGTAGTTGAAAACTTCTTGTTTTTGGTAAGTGGCAGGTATTGATTTGAACTCCTTAGCTCGCCAAAAAGAATTATCATTAAATTCAAATGGTTAATTATTCCGTTTGAAGCCACAATAAAAAGGAATACATATCCTGGTCAACTGGCCGTCGGCTGAGAAAAAAATGCCACGGCAGAGCCGTGGCTGAGTCAACGGAGGAACAGGCTTTTACCCCCGGACCTCACGATATGATGCAGGTTCCTGAGCCGGTGAAGCGGGCTCATCGCTGACGAGATAAAGCACCTGTCCGGGTTGAGGCGCGCCGGACGCGCCTTTGTGTCCGTCAACATGCTCACCGCCGTCATAGCAGTCGTAACCGCTGAGCCCGCTCACGGGCTCGCTGTAGCTGTGACGCACCTCGCAGTCAAACACCGCTGAGATTTCCCCGACAACCTCACCTGACGGCGGGAGCCAGGGCATATCCATCTGCAGCGTAAGACTGTTAGGCGTATGGCGCTGCCAGTTGACGTTGTGCCCGGCCGGCCACTCCATGCCGTACTGCCGGCAGTAGAGGCTGGTTGTGGTCGACACACCGGACATCAGCCCCCCGGAGCCGTTCAGCTCTGCTGCCAGCCGCGTAGGTATGACGGCCAGCATATCGCAGGGCTGGGAGCGTTCAGGATACTGGCTGAGCCGCTCCCAGGCAGTTGCAGCATGAGACTCATCGCCGGCGCTGACCAGACCAAACCAGTCGGTATACTGTCTGGCAATCAGCTCCGCCATAACCTCACGTGCCGGGTCGGGAATATTCTCCCATTTCAGCGCGCCCAGACCTGACTGGTGATAAAGCCGGTCCACGGCTCTGATGGTTTCCGCATCGAGGATGGCATCCTTCAGCAGGAGCGCCAGCCAGCTTTCAAACGCCTGATTGGCCGCAGTGGAAAGCCCGGTGCCTGCACGGACCAGCCCCTGACAGGGCGGATACGACGTGGTCCGCACCGGCTTGAGTATCCCCGCCGCGCCAGCCAGAAACAGCTGTATGCTCTGCTGCACTGCGTGGCGGTGACGCGGTACGTCAGTGCCGTTTATCCACTGCAGCATGACATCGATGCAGACTGATTTACCGGTGATTTCCAGGCGGTTATGACACCATTCGGACATAGTGAATACTCCTCTTTCATAAAAAAAAGAGGACACAGCCCCGTGAGGAGCGGTGTCCTCACGGGACGGCGACAGTTACGGAATAACCGTCACCGGATAAGTTAATTACGCCGCCACAGCCTGACTTTCAGGCAGTGCCAGCAGATATTCCGACGCTTCCCGGGCATGCCGGCAGGCGCGGAACAGGGCCTTTTTGTCAGATTTCAGCACCTTCAGCCAGTGGTCCACATAGCTGTCGTGCTGAACCTCACCGAACACGCCGAGCTGAGCACACAAAAACGCGCTGCCCATTTCGGCGATGAGCTCCTCAAAGGCATACACCGGGTCCCCGAACTGCCGGGATGAGGAGGTTATCCCCTCCCGGTTAAGTCGCTTCGCATGACCGGTACTGTGTACAAGCTCATGCAACAGCGTGGACCAGCAGTCCGCTTCCGTAAAAAACTGCTCAGCCATCGGCATCACAATTTCATCCGTCAGCGGGCGGTAATATGCCCGGTTCTGAGGCAGCATCCGGTTTTTAACCCCAGTGGCGTTAAACATCCGGATCACCCTGTTCATCACGTCCGGACAGAGTATGCCGTCCTCATCCACCGTCGGTGGTTGCTCAGGTGAAGCCGCAACCTCTGCCGGCAACCCCTCACACTGCTCAGCGTTGAACAGCTGCAGGGGTTTGAGCATCGGCACGGTTTCCATCAGCGGTTTACCGTCACTGTCATAAAGGCGGTTGCCTTCGCGATCCTCTGCCTGCTTCGTCCAGTCCTTATAAACCACCGCCAGGGTGGCTTTCTCACCCTTACGCACCTGCCCGCCAGCCTGCTGCGCCTGCCGGTAAGTCATCCAGCGGTTATTGCGAAAACCCTGCTCTTCCGCTGACATCCAGAGAAGCAGGACATTCACGCCGCTGTAGTGACGTCCGGTTGTGGCATTCAGGGGCAGACCGGCCAGACCGCTGCCGGCAGCCGCGCGCCACGGCTTACGCCAGGGCGCTACGCCGTTTTCCAGCGCGACAACAATGCGGTCGGTGATCTGGCGATAAAGGTCAGTCGGTTTTGCCGGACGGCGAGCCGCCTTGCGTGAAGTCGTTTTTTTCATGAGATATACCTTTAATCAGAGGCATACCCCTGCGCCGGCGAGCGCAGAGATACGCCCGTCGACGGGAAATTCAGAGGTCAGTTACCATGCGGCATAAAACCACAGGTATTCATGTTCAAAGTCAAAATCACTGAGCAGGCTTTCCAGCCTGTCACGCAGGGTGAAAACGTACTGCAGCCGGCGCTGAAGAAGCGGATTATCCTCATTCCCCTCTGTAAATGTCGCAATCGCACAGTCCAGCCTCTCTTTCAGTTGCTGAATATGCTCGCGTGACAGTTCCAGACAGGTCGCGTTTTCCACCTCACCGACGTGCTTATCCAGCCAGGTAATCAGTGAAAAATCGCGGCTCAGTTCACACACCGGATGATACGGTGCCGGTACTGCGACGATCTGCCGGTGCTGGCTGTAGAGAAAAATATCCAGTCCCATACGGGCCTCCTTCGGTTCAGAAAGAGGCAGGAATCTTTCCGGCAGGAAAAGTCCCTGCCGGGGTGAATTAACGTCCGGTTATTCGCAGCGCCCCCTGCGGGGTCACCTGCGATAACCTGGCCTGCAGCCTGCCACAGGCGTTCAGAAAAGTTTGATGATCTTCAGGCTTCGCCCGCTTACAGCTGATGAAGGCCGCCTGCGTCAGCAGACGCACGGCGTTTTCACGCCAGCGGCAGAGTTCATCAGGCCCGACACAGGCACTGAAGTGACAGACTGCACTCGCCAAAAGCTGATCGGCCTTCTGGCGATACTGCGCCACTTTCACCCGGTCAGTCGCAGCGGTGAGCACCTGTATCTGTGTGTCGGTAATCAGGAGCCTCAGGTCCGTCCTGCCGGACAGTACAGAGGTGGCTACCGCGTCGCTTATCGACAGTGATTCAATGAAATCATCGCCGCCGGCAAGCAGGCGTGCCGTGTCGTACCAGTCCTCATTTTTCTGAGGGTGACACCCTGCGGCATACGCAATACGCGGCACCGGATCGTTGCCCTGCCAGGCACCGGTGGCCGGCATAAGATAAACACCCTCATCCTTTGCCAGGTGAAGCTGGCCTCCCTGCATACGGGCGGTTAGCAGGACGTTAGTCAGGTCTTTATTGTCGAAAAAAAGCATGGGGCTCTCCTGTAAAAACGGGAGAGCCGCTCCGTCCGGAGTCATCTCTCCCGACGGGGTTAAAGTCAGTACTGTTTAAAACGAGTCAGATTTTTCCGCGACCCGCTTCAGTTCGTACAGATGGAATTCCGCCAGCACGAAGGCATTCCAGTCCTCATTGCTCAGCACCCGCTCACCACCGGAGAGCAGCTGCAGCAGCAGGGAATCAAACGCGCCCTCGCCTACCGGTGTTTTCAGTACCGACTGAGGCGCGGTCAGCGTCGGCTGCTCAGGCAGACCGAGATGTTGTTCAATCCAGCGTAACGGTAACGCCCAGCTGCGACCCTCGTCTGAAGAATGTATCCGGAAGCTGTCCGGACACAGGTTATGCAGCAGGACCATCACAATACGTGCAAAGAAATCGCAGGGCTGATGCTGAAAATCCAGCTCCTGGATACTCAGCGTATTGCGGTTGCGCTCCCGCTCTATAGTCATGTTGACCGGCCAGACACTGCCGCCTGTGTCGCCACGAAACGCCATGACATCAGCAACCGGAAACAGGTCAGCCGCGCGATTAAGCGACGGCAGATACGTATTCCCCGGACGCAGACGCACCGGCAGTTGCCAGAAAGTTTCTGTGACGGCCAGAACGAAAGCATGCCAGTGTCGCAACGGAACCGTGCTGACATGCTCGATGGTGTAGACAACCGACATGGAAGCCGGCGAAGAAAACTGGTTTTTCATCGATAAATCCTCCGCGAATAAAAAAGGGGGGATTTATCCCCCGGACGGGAGTAAATCCCCGTCAGGGTGTGTTCTGTCTGCTGATTACATCCGTTCGAGAGCCGCTATAGCCCGATCACACCGGGCATCCTGGATACCTTCATCCACGGCCTTCTCCCAGAAGGGCCGGTTAATTTCTTTTCCCAGCTCGTCCAGCGTGAAGAGCAGATTTTTAGACGTATCAGGCAAAGGCGGAATATCGCCTTCCCCGAGTAAAAAGACAAACCAGCCATAAGCTGTGCCGGTCCCAATGATGGAATCTTCCAGAAACGTCAGTTCATTCGTTTCATCCCGGTCCGTATGAAGATCGAGACGCTGAAATGCCCTGATGCTCAGGAGTTCACTCTCAAGCAGGCAAAGCCAGCTGAGCGTGTCCAGTGGAGTTTTAAGCGTATAAACGTCTGTGTGCATGGGTATATCCTCAGGTAAATAACGGGATATCCCCGTCAGGGTCCACAACATTTCACGGTCACGGCCTTCATCAGCCGATCAGTGCAGTGCATATGAATCAGATTGCTCCTGATACACATATTCAGGATTAAAGCGGAGGCGTTGCAGCACAGCTAACGACAGTGGATCAGCGAAATTTATGCCAGAAACGGCCACACCATCCAGTATGTCGCCGGCCTTAACCCGGGAAGAATATCCGTAATACTGACACCAGACGCAAAGTTCGGGGTCAGCCGGATCACAATCACCGAGCGGTGCGACAAAAACCTGTTCGCCACAGGAGACGTTATCTCTGAGGATTTCGCCCCTGATGAAAACGCCACTTACGGGGCCATACTGAGCGGGACATACATCCCGTCGCGTCTCAGACATCGACAGAATACGAAAAGTGACGTCGTGCAGTGCTTCAGTCATGAGAATGCCCTCCGGAAAGAAAACGGTAGCGCAGGTGTGCCAGATGCTGTGCCTGGCGGCAGGCATGGCGGTATGCGTTTCGACGACCTGTTATTCCCTCAGGAAAGGAAACCGGCAGGCGGTGAAAAACATACTCGGCGCGGTGGCAGCCTGTACGAACGGTAAGAAAGACGTTAACGCCCTGGTCTTTGACAGAAGAGATATGAGCACGGACGGCATAATTGCCCGAGCCGTTGACATACCAGTTGCTGTTGCGATGCAGATAAATGAAAGATTTCAATTTCCGGACAGCTGCGTCAGCAGACTGCTGAAGCTGAGTAAGGATATGTTCAGGGAAAATCGCAGAAGAGATGACAGACATTGTGTTTCTCCATAAAAAAAGGAAACACCTGCCCGAGCGGGAAGTGTTTCCCGTCGGGGAGTCAGAAAAAACAACATTCTGACTGTCTGGTTAGTACAGAAGGAACCTTTATCGTCGCGTCATAGTGCGCTTAAATTGACGATATCTGCTCTCAAAGGTGTGCAGATTTACCAATTTTTTGCCCCTTTTCAGGTTACAGGAGCTTTTGTTGTAGCCACCCGAAGGCGATTCTCACAGGCTACTGAATCATTGGTGGTTGCAAAAGCAACGTATAAGCCTGTTCATTTTCAAAACAAAACGCAGATCTGTCAAGCCGCAGATAACCTTGTGTACTGAATCATACAACAAGTATTGGATGAGACTTATACTGAACCATCCCCCCAACCATCTCAGGAAGATGATCATGGAACTCATTACCCGCCTTGTTTATATCGATACATCTGCCTATGAACGAAAGCATTTTCAGTTTGGCTTATACATTCTTGAAAAACTGGAGAATTTTGCATCACATGATAAAGTGCGTATCCTTGTTACTGACATCACACGCAGAGAAATTGAATTACATATTCGTAAAAACGCTGAGGAAGCCTTAAAAGAACTTAATAAATTTCAGAAAACGTATGCCCCGATACTGAGAACTACTCCGGCGCATGTACCAACAGAGATATTCGTAAAACCAGGTAATGCTGCCAACTTACTGATTTAGTGTATGATGGTGATTTTAAGGTGCTTGCGTGGCTTCCATTTCCATCAGATGTCCTTCCTGCTCCGTTACTGAAGGCGTGGTGCGTAACGGCAAAAGCACTGCCGGACATCAGCGCTATCTCTGCTCTCATTGCCGTAAAACATGGCAACTACAGTTCACTTACACCGCCTCTCAGCCCGGTACGCACCAGAAAATCATTGATATGGCCATGAATGGCGTCGGATGTCGCGCCAGTGCACGCATTATGGGCGTTGGCCTCAACACGGTTTTACGTCACTTAAAAAACTCAGGCCGCAGTCGGTAACCTCGCGCATACAACCGGGCAGTGATGTGATTGTCTGCGCTGAAATGGACGAACAGTGGGGCTACGTCGGTGCTAAATCACGTCAGCGCTGGCTGTTTTACGCGTATGACAGGATACGGAGGACGGTTGTGGCGCACGTCTTCGGTGAACGCACTCTGGCCACACTGGAGCGTCTTCTGAGCCTGCTGTCGGCCTTTGAGGTCGTGGTATGGATGACGGATGGCTGACGGATGGCTGGCCGCTGTATGAATCCCGCCTGAAGGGAAAGCTGCACGTTATCAGCAAGCGTTACACTCAGCGCATTGAGCGACATAACCTGAATCTGAGACAACATCTGGCAAGGCTGGGACGGAAGTCACTGTCGTTCTCAAAATCGGTGGAGCTGCATGACAAGGTCATCGGGCATTATCTGAACATAAAACACTATCAGTAAGTTGGAGTCATTACCCGATGCACGGTGATGCTGCCAACTTACTGATTTAGTGTATGATGGTGTTTTTGAGGTGCTCCAGTGGCTTCTGTTTCTATCAGCTGTCCCTCCTGTTCAGCTACTGACGGGGTGGTGCGTAACGGCAAAAGCACTGCCGGACATCAGCGCTATCTCTGCTCTCACTGCCGTAAAACATGGCAACTGCAGTTCACTTACACCGCTTCTCAACCCGGTACGCACCAGAAAATCATTGATATGGCCATGAATGGTGTTGGATGCCGGGCAACCGCCCGCATTATGGGCGTTGGCCTCAACACGATTTTACGTCACTTAAAAAACTCAGGCCGCAGTCGGTAACCTCGCGCATACAGCCGGGCAGTGACGTCATCGTCTGCGCGGAAATGGACGAACAGTGGGGCTATGTCGGGGCTAAATCGCGCCAGCGCTGGCTGTTTTACGCGTATGACAGGCTCCGGAAGACGGTTTGCGCACGTATTCGGTGAACGCACTATGGCGACGCTGGGGCGTCTTATGAGCCTGCTGTCACCCTTTGACGTGGTGATATGGATGACGGATGGCTGGCCGCTGTATGAATCCCGCCTGAAGGGAAAGCTGCACGTAATCAGCAAGCGATATACGCAGCGAATTGAGCGGCATAACCTGAATCTGAGGCAGCACCTGGCACGGCTGGGACGGAAGTCGCTGTCGCTCTCAAAATCGGTGGAGCTGCATGACAAAGTCATCGGGCATTATCTGAACATAAAACACTATCAATAAGTTGGAGTCATTACCCTTTTTTCAACTTCTGATGGATGCGAGTGATTGAACTCATACATTAATGTTTTCCCACGAAGTCTTTTTTCAGGTAAGCCTTCGCACATATCGGTAAATAGCTTGCCTGCTTTTATTTTTTCTGTCATCGACATGTTCATTTTTAACATTCCGTCCTGATAAGTTGGTCGGATAAGGCGCTCGCGCCGTATCCGACATTAATTTCTTAAGCGACTTCATTCACCTAGCGACGCAGCAGGGAAAGTGGGCCGGGGCCGCTAAGCGTGAACACGGAAATTAAGGTGAAGCCCAGCGCCACCAGACCCAGCACCAGGTAAGCGCCCTGGAAACCGATGCTTTCATACATATTGCCCGCCAGAATAGACATAAAAATCATCGCCAGTTGCTTAAAGAAGCAGAAACAGACCAGATAAATCGTCGCTGAAAAACGCACTTCAAACTGGCTGGTAATATATTTAAAGCTGCCCACCAGCAGGAACGGTACTTCAAACATATGCAGCGTTTTCAGAATAACCACTTCCAGTGCTGAGGTAGCGAACGATGAGCCAATAATACGTACTGACATAATAGTGCCAGCCAGCAGCAGGGCGTTTTTCCCACCGATGCGATTAATGATCAGTGGCGCAAAAAACATAATCGAGGCGTTAAGTAATTCGCCCATTGTCGTTACGTAGCCAAATACCCGCGTACCCTGTTCACCGGTAGCAAAGAACGAAGTAAAGAAATTAGCAAACTGTTGGTCAAAAACATCGTAGGTGCAGGAAACGCCAATAACATACAGTGACAAAAACCACAGTTTTGGCTGTCTGAACAGTTCCAGCGCCAGCTTAAGGCTAAATGCCGAATGGTTGGCACCTACCGCATTGGCAACCGTGGCAGAAGAGGGCGCATCTGTTTTGGCGAAAAAGAGCAAAACGGCGAGGATGAATGCACAGCCAGAACCCAGCCAGAAAACAAACTGATTATTGATGGTGAACATGATGCCGACAATCGAGGCACACAGCGCCCAGCCAACACAGCCAAACATCCGCGCGCGACCAAATTCGAAATTACTGCGACGGCTGACTTTCTCGATAAATGCCTCTACTGCTGGCGCACCGGCGTTAAAACAAAAGCCTAGATAAATACCACCAACAATCGATCCTACTAAAATGTTGTATTGTAACAGTGGCCCGAAGATAAAAATAAAGAACGGCGCAAACATCACTAACATACCGGTAATAATCCACAGCAGGTATTTGCGCAGCCCGAGTTTGTCAGAAAGCAGACCAAACAGCGGTTGGAATAATAGCGAGAACAGAGAAATAGCGGCAAAAATAATACCCGTATCACTTTTGCTGATATGGTTGATGTCATGTAGCCAAATCGGGAAAAACGGGAAGTAGGCTCCCATGATAAAAAAGTAAAAGAAAAAGAATAAACCGAACATCCAAAAGTTTGTGTTTTTTAAATAGTACATAATGGATTTCCTTACGCGAAATACGGGCAGACATGGCCTGCCCGGTTATTATTATTTTTGACACCAGAGCAACTGGTAATGGTAGCTACCGGCGCTAAGCTGGAATTCCGCCGACACTGACGGGCTCCAGGAGTCGTCGCCACCAATCCCCATATGGAAACCGTCGATATTCAGCCATGTGCCTTCTTCCGCGTGCAGCAGATGGCGATGGCTGGTTTCCATCAGTTGCTGTTGACTGTAGCGGCTGATGTTGAACTGGAAGTCGCCGCGCCACTGGTGTGGGCCATAACTCAATTCGCGCGTCCCGCAGCGCAGACCGTTTTCGCTCGGGAAGACGTACGGGGTATACATGTCTGACAATGGCAGATCCCAGCGGTCAAAACAGGCCGCAGTAAGGCGGTCGGGATAGTTTTCTTGCGGCCCTAATCCGAGCCAGTTTACCCGCTCTGCTACCTGCGCCAGCTGGCAGGTCAGGCCAATCCGCGCCGGATGTGGCGTATTGCTCGCCACTTCAACATCAACGGTAATCACCATTTGACCACTTCCATCAATCCGGTAGGTTTTCCGGCTGATAAATAAGGTTTTCCCCTGATGCTGCCACGCGTGGACCGTGGTAATCAGCACCGCGTCGGCAAGCGTATCTGCCGTGCACTGCAACAACGCTGCTTCGGCCTGGTAATGGCCCGCCGCCTTCCAGCGTTCGACCCAGGCGTTAGGGTCAATGCGGGTCGCTTCACTTACGCCAATGTCGTTATCCAGCGGTGCGCGGGTGAACTGATCGCGCAGCGGCGTCAGCAGTTGTTTTTTATCGCCAATCCACATCTGTGAAAGAAAGCCTGACTGGCGGTTAAATTGCCAACGCTTATTATCCAGCTCGATGCAAAAATCCGTTTCGCTGGTGGTCAGTTGCGGGATGGCGTGGGGCGCGGAGGGGAGTGTCACGCTGAGGTTTTCCGCCAGACGCCACTGCTGCCAGGCGCTGATGTGTCCGGCTGCTGACCATGTGGTCGCGTTCGGTTGCACTACGTGAACCGTTAGCCAGAGTTGTCCGGCGCTCTTCGGCTGCGGTAGTCCAGGCAGTTCAATCAACTGTTTACCTTGTGGAGCGACATCCAGAGGCACTTCACCGCTTGCCAGCGGCTTGCCATCCAGCGCCACCATCCAGTGCAGGAGCTCGTTATCGCTATGACGGAACAGGTATTCGCTGGTCACTTCGATGGTTCGCCCGGATAAACTGAACTGGAAAAACTGCTGCTGGTGTTTTGCTTCCGTCAGCGCCGGATGCGGCGTGCGGTCGGCAAAGACCAGACCGTTCATGCAGAACTGGCGATCATTCGGCGTATCGCCAAAATCACCGCCGTAAGCCGACCACGGATTGCCATTTTCATCATATTTAATCAGCGACTGATCCACCCAGTCCCAGACGAAGCCGCCCTGTAAACGGGGGTACTGACGAAACGCCTGCCAGTATTTAGCGAAGCCGCCAAGACTGTTACCCATCGCGTGGGCGTATTCGCAAAGGATCAGCGGGCGCGTCTCTCCAGGCAACGAAAGCCATTTTTTGATGGACCATTTCGGCACAGCCGGGAAGGGCTGGTCTTCATCCACGCGCGCGTACATCGGGCAAATAATATCGGTTGCGAAGGTGTCGGCTCCGCCGCCTTCATACTGTACCGGGCGGGAAGGATCGACAGATTTGATCCAGCGATAGAGTGCGTCGTGATTAGCGCCGTGGCCTGATTCATTCCCCAGCGACCAGATGATCACACTCGGGTGATTACGATCGCGCTGCACCATTCGCGTTACGCGTTCGCTCATCGCGGGTAGCCAGCGCGGATCATCGGTCAGACGATTCATTGGCACCATGCCGTGGGTTTCAATGTTGGCTTCATCCACCACATACAGGCCGTAGTGGTCGCACAGCGTGTACCACAGCGGATGGTTCGGATAATGCGAACAGCGCACGGCGTTAAAGTTGTTCTGCTTCATCAGCAGGATATCCTGCACCATCGTCTGCTCATCCATGACCTGACCATGCAGAGGATGATGCTCGTGACGGTTAACGCCGCGAATCAGCAACGGCTTGCCGTTCAGCAGCAGCAGACCATTTTCAATCCGCACCTCGCGGAAACCGACATCGCAGGCTTCTGCTTCAATCAGCGTGCCGTCGGCGGTGTGCAGTTCAACCACCGCACGATAGAGATTCGGGATTTCGGCGCTCCACAGTTTCGGGTTTTCGACGTTCAGACGTAGGGTGACGTGATCGGCATAACCACCACGCTCATCGATAATTTCACCGCCGAAAGGCGCGGTGCCGCTGGCGACCTGCGTTTCACCCTGCCACAAAGAAACCGTCACCCGCAGCTCATCGCGCAGCTCGCCGTACATCTGAACGTCTGCCTCCAGTACAGCGCGGCTGAAATCATCATTAAAGTGAGTGGCTACATGGAAATCGCTGATTTGCGTGCTCGGTTTATGCAGCAACGAGACGTCACGGAAAATGCCGCTCATCCGCCACATATCCTGATCTTCCAGATAACTGCCGTCACTCCAGCGCAGCACCATCACCGCGAGGCGGTTTTCTCCGGCGCGTAAAAATGTGCTCAGGTCAAATTCAGACGGCAAACGGCTGTCCTGGCCGTAACCGACCCAGCGCCCGTTGCACCACAGATGAAACGCCGAGTTAACGCCATCAAAAATAATTCGCGTCTGGCCTTCCTGTAGCCAGCTTTCATCAACATTAAATGTGAGCGAGTAACAACCAGTCGGATTCTCCGTGGGAACAAATGGCGGATTGACCGTAATGGGATAGGTCACGTTGGTGTAGATGGGCGCGTCGTAACCGTGCATCTGCCAGTTTGAGGGGACGACGACAGTATCGGCGACAGGAAGATCGCACTCCAGCCAGCTTTCCGGAACCGCTTCTGGTGCCGGAAACCAGACAAATTGCCACTCACCATTCAGGCTGCGCAACTGTTGGGAAGGGAGATTGGTGCGGGCCTCTTCGCTATTACGCCAGCTGGCGAAAGGGGGATGTGCTGCAAGGCGATTAAGTTGGGTAACGCCAGGGTTTTCCCAGTCACGACGTTGTAATACGACGGCCAGTGAATCCGTAATCATAGTCATAGCTGTATCCTGTGTGAAATTGTTATCCGCTAACAATTTCACACAACATACGAGTCGGACGCATAAAGTGTAAAGCCTGGGGTGCCTAATGAGTGAGCTGACTCACATTAATTGCGTTGCGCTCACTGCCCGCTTTCCAGTCGGGAAACTTGTCGTGCCAGCTGCATTAATGAATCGGCCAACGCGCGGGGAGAGGCGGTTTGCGTCTTGGGCGCCAGGGTGGTTTTTCTTTTCACCAGAGAGACGGGCAAAAGCTGATTGCCCTTCACCGCCTGGCCCTGAGAGAGTTGCAGCAAGCGGTCCACGCTGGTTTGCCCCAGCAGGCGAAAATCCTGTTTGATGGTGGTTAACGGCGGGATATAACACGAGCTGTCTTCGGTATCGTCGTATCCCACTACCGAGATATCCGCACCAACGCGCAACCCGGACTCGGTAATGGCGCGCATTGCGCCCAGCGCCATCTGATCGTTGGCAACCAGCATCGCAGTGGGAACGATGCCCTCATTTAGCATTTGCATGGTTTGTTGAAAACCGGACATGGCACTCCAGTCGCCTTCCCGTTCCGCTATCGGCTGAATTTGATTGCGAGTGAGATATTTATGCCAGCCCGCCAGACGCAGACGCGCCGAGACAGAACTTAATGGGCCCGCTAACAGCGCGATTTGCTGGTGACCCAATGCGACCAGATGCTCCACGCCCAGTCGCGTACCGTCTTCATGGGAGAAAATAATACTGTTGATGGGAGTCTGGTCAGAGACATCAAGAAATAACGCCGGAACATTAGCGCAGGCAGCTTCCACAGCAATGGCATCCTGGTCATCCAGCGGATAGTTAATGATCAGCCCACTGACGCGTTGCGCGAGAAGATTGTGCACCGCCGCTTTACAGGCTTCGACGCCGCTTCGTTCTACCATCGACACCACCACGCTGGCACCCAGTTGATCGGCGCGAGATTTAATCGCCGCGACAATTTGCGACGGCGCGTGCAGGGCCAGACTGGAGGTAGCAACGCCAATCAGCAACGACTGTTTGCCCGCCAGTTGTTGTGCCACGCGGTTGGGAATGTAGTTCAGCTGCGCCATCGCCGCTTCCACCTTTTCCCGCGTTTTCGCAGAGACGTGGCTGGCCTGGTTCATCACGCGGGAAACGGTCTGATAAGAGACACCGGCATACTCTGCGACATCGTATAGCGTTACTGGTTTCACATTTACCACCCTGAATTGACTCTCTTCGGGTGCTATCATGCCATACCACGAAATGTTTTGCGCCATTCGGAGGGGGCACGCCGAAGTGAGATTCAAAATGCCGACGTCAGTTCACAGGTGGGTAATGATACCAACGTGTTGATTTCGTATTTTCACTGACACCAGGATCATCCTGATGTTACAAGGATTGAATGACTACAGATTAAAATAGTCATCAACAGGTTGACAGCATTACCCAGAATATCGCAGCCTGGCTTAAGTCATCCATTTAATTATTAATCAAGGGATTATCAATGAAAAATATCATGACGTTATTCCTCTCTATAATCCTGCCTTTTTCAGTCTGTGCTCAAACCGTGACGGCAACAGGCGATACACTGGAGCAGACGGAAGAAAAAATTCGCCAGCAGGCCGACAAGCAGGGTGACAGGTATTATAATATTACCGAAGCCCGCATGGGAAATAAAGTACATATCACAGCAGAAATCCTGCCGAAATAAATAGTTCGGGGTAATACTGCCCCCTGATTTTACAGGTATGGATATTGACGCGGTCAAAGATATTAATATCAATATTACATGCTGAAGGTTTTTATTTTTGATTCATTAATAACTTTATAAACTATCATGGGTGGGGAACTGCGAGTTACCCGTACATGTCGGGTAAAACTCACCCATCATCATGTACAGCAACTCCAGACTCCCCACTGGCAGCAGTACTTGCGGATATCTTGTCAAGAAAAATGCGAATGACTCACACACCCGGAATAAAGAAACGATATTTTTTGCATGTCAAAACAATTATCAGATTAAAAATAAATCCAACAAGTAAAAAAGAGACAATCAATCCTTTCAGAAACGGAAAGTCAATAAATGAAACAGTAAGACTTGCTGGCGCATCAAGCATTAAAGCTATTCGAACATGTAAATTTACTGATTGATAATTTAAAGAAGCCACAGCCCTGCATGAGCTGTGGCTGTACATCCTGAAAATTCAGTAGCGATACAATCTATTCTTTTTCCTTACGAAAATAAACTTGTTTAATATAACGCCCCCGACCATCTCCATGGCCCAGGTCCATTGAAACTAATGCCTCGGATTCATCGCGACTCATTCCATTTTTAATATGGTGATTTACAGCATCGCGGGAGTAAGCGTAACGTAAACTGTGCGGCGCATTTTTACCATTCATTCCGGCCTCTCTTACAATATTACGGTAGCGATCAATAGCGGTATGCAGAGAGGGTTTATCAATCAGTTTTCCGTTATGTTCACTGACATAACTAATTGCCTTGTCAAGAATTGATAAAACTTTTTCGCGATTAAAAACTGTCGTTTCCCTTGGACGTCCGCCTTTAGTCCCGAAAACAACACGGACACGCTCATGATTATTAATCAGTGCCTGCCTCCATGTCTTTAAAGACTTTGCAGACTGAACGGTTTCTTCTGTTCTCAATCCAAGATATCGGGAAAGTTGCACAGCAAGAGCAACGCCCTCGTCTTTTCTTTGGGCAAAACTGACCACAGCATTAAGTTTTTCGTCTGTAATGGGAAGTTTAGTTCCATCCCGGTTAGCACCAGAAATCCCGAGCGCCTGATTACTCAGGTTAATGTGACTGGGATCGGCCAGTTTATTTCTTCCTGCTGATAATAAAACAGAACGGATAGCAGACATCTCATTCTGTAACGTCCTGAGAGATAAACTATCTGCCTTCCTGCTCTCAATATACTTTTCAATATGGGAAGTTTTGATATGTTTTACGTCCCTGATCTGAATATTCAGTTCAGACAGTCGTTCAGAAAAACGTTCTGCGATTCTTGAACGGTCAGCCACCGTTTTATAACTTCCCCGCCCCTGACGGGCAAGCGTGACGAGTTGTTTGCACAGCTGTTTACTGAATCTGGACATTTCACTCTCTCCAAAGGCATACACGTCCCTCTGCTTGTAAAGAAGCAGACGGATCTGTAGACCAGCAATTCATTCCCCGACGACACGGTTGCTGTTGCGCTTCCTGCGTCTCGACTGGTATCTGTGCATCGGGGCGGCGAATTGTTGAGTTCTTGCGAGGCACCCCAGATCTCTGATCTGTTTGCTGCTTATGCAGAGCTGACTTACGTCAAGCTGCCTCCAACACTACTGCTCGTAGTGTCGCCATCGATACCGAGTCGATTTCCTCCTTACTGATAGTTGAACGTTCAGACGGCCTCCCGTCGTGCTTACGTTGATGTGAAAGTGATTTTAAAACCGCACTGACACGGGCTACATGTTGGTCAGATGGTAGTAAAACGTTGAAAACCACGTCTTACGTGGGTTGAGACGTTATGCGCTGCGCGCGTCACTTGGTAGTGTCTTCGCCACTTCACAAGTGACGCCGCGCAGCTTCGTGCTCCTAATGCAACTCCGTAAGCGGCCAAATGTACCAAATGGCCTTATCCGTCGATGCAAAAGTCGTACGAAACTCAGGGCGTATCACTGCAAATGAGAAGACGTTGAACTGATGCCGTTCACAGAACGGAAGTGAATTGAAACTGGCAGATTTGCTACACAGTAAACCTTCATCGCCGCGTCATAGTGCGCCTTCATAGACGATATCTGCTTTCAAAGGTGAGCAGATTTGCCACATTTTTCATGTACTCCCTTTCAGGCTTAGAGAGTTTTATTGTGCAGTCACCCGAAGGCGCTCCTCACAGACTGCCGGAACATTGGTGGTCGCAGCTTAAGTGCGACTGTAGCCACCCAAAGGCGCTCATCACAGGCTACAAGAGCATTGGTGGTCGCCAGTGCGACAGTACAACAGTTTGATAGTACCAACAGGGAAATACGACGTCAAATGGATGTAGACATCGTTTTTTGGGTGAGTAATATGTAGTTTTCTCCGATGAAAGTGGTTGATATGGATATTTTAAAACAACGCCTTATGATTCTGATTTTCGGATTATCTAACTTTTTATTCTTTTATTTATTATTAACCTCTATTGATCTAAATATATTCTTAATGACTAAATAGATGCGCGGAATAGTAGATCACTGAAAGGGAACTCAGCCCGGATTGTGCGATCTGATCAATCGCCAAACCAACCAAAACCACCAACCGGACTGAGCGATGCCGATCATAGCACCAATACCCCGTGGCGAACGACGCCTGATGCAGAAAGCTATTCATAAAACGCGCGATAAAAATCATGCCCGCAGACTCACGGCCATGCTGATGCTTCATCGGGGTGAACGGGTCAGCGATGTTGCCAGAACTCTCTGTTGTGCCCGTTCATCCGTTGGTCGCTGGATTAACTGGTTTACGCACTCAGGTATTGAAGGCCTGAAATCCTTACCCGCAGGGCGCTCCCGACGCTGGCCTTTTGAACATATCTGCACCCTGTTACGTGAGCTGATAAAGCATTCTCCCGGCGATTTTGGTTATCAACGTTCACGCTGGAGCACCGAATTACTGGCATTAAAAATCAATGAGATAACCGGTTGCCAGTTACATGCAGGAACCGTTCGCCGCTGGTTGCCATCTGCGGGGCTTGTATGGCGCAGGGCCGCGCCAACTCTGCGTATCCGTGACCCACATAAAGATGAAAAGATGGCGGTAATCCACAAAGCGCTGGATGAATGCAGCGCAGAGCATCCGGTATTTTATGAAGATGAAGTGGATATCCACCTTAATCCTAAAATCGGTGCGGACTGGCAGTTGCGCGGACAGCAGAAACGGGTAGTGACGCCGGGGCAGAACGAAAAATACTATCTGGCCGGCGCACTGCACAGTGGCACGGGTAAAGTCAGGTAGTTATCATTAACACATAATGATAACTACCTTTTCCCGATAAAATATCACTCACCTATAGCCACGGAATGAATTTCCTTCATCAACTTCTGTACGCCAGATCCCGATAGCCTTTCTGCAGATGCCGATGAATATGTTATATAGCCGTCATTCCGCAGCCAATTTCAGAATTAAAACAATGTGATCCAGTGATCGTTTACAAATGTTAGTGCGACAGACCTCTTGACCGCGATCCCCAGTTTTGATCTATTACTGTTATTTAACGGTCACTTTATTATGTCTGCTGCTCAACCTGTCATTAAACGCCTAGATCACTTAGGGCTGATCGCTGCTTTCTGCCATGAAATCGGCTTACCTGGTATTATTGATCGCGTCATTCCCAAGTACTCGGATCATAACGTTTCACATGGCGATGCGGTCTTGGCGATGATTCTCAATGGTCTTGGCTTTCACAGCAGAACGCTGCATATGTTTTCTGACTTCTTCGAGACGAAGCCTGTTGCCAAGTTGCTTGCTAAAGATATTGAAGCTCACCATTTAACGGACGATGTACTCGGACGCACGTTAGATGCTTTATATGAAGCAGATGTCTCCGCACTTTATCAAGCGATTGCAGAGCATGTCGTTGATAAGCTAGGACTTAAAACAGACTCTGTCCACCTTGATATCACTAGCTTCCATGTCGATGGTGAATACGCCCAGGACGAAGATCTTAATGCCATCAAGCTGGTAAAAGGCTACAGCCGAGACCACCGTCCAGAGCTAAATCAAGTGGTCCTTGAGCTGATTTGCGAAAATCAAGCTGGCCTGCCTGTTTACATGCAAGCGCTTAGTGGTAACACCAATGATGCTAAGGCATTCTCAGAAGTCACTAAACGGCATATTCATTGCCTGAAGGCAGCTCAAAACAGTCGCTACTTCATCGCCGATGCCGCTTTATACACCGAAGAGAGCATTCGTTCACTGGATGAGCAACAACAGAAGTTTATTACGCGTGTTCCAATGACCATTAAATCAGCCAAAGAGGCCTTAATGAACCTTGAGCCAGAGCAGCTGAGCCATATCGGCAATGGCTACTCGGGTTGTTGGGTTGACGCTGATTATGGCTCGGTATCTCAGAAGTGGCTGTTGATTCATAGTGAACAAGCAACCAAGCGAGAACAGGTAACGTTTTATAAGAACTTAGACAAAAATATCACCAAAGAGCTGAAAGCGCTGGGACAACTAAAGAAAAAGCAGTTTGCTTGCGCAGTGGATGCCGAGCAAGCAATGAGCGACTTCGCCAACCAGTGTCATTTGCTTGGCTTCGCGCAATCAACCATCGTTAAAGAGCCAATTTATTCAGGTCGTGGTCGGCCGAAGAAAGATGAAAAGCCGACGGGATACCACTATTTGATAGATGCTACGCCTTATACCGATCTAGAAAAGGTGAAACTGGCCAAGCTTAAAGTAGGTATGTTTATTCTCGCCACCAACGATACTGACAACACCGACCTAACAATGGTTGCATTGCTTGAACATTACAAGTCTCAGCAAAAGGTCGAGCGCGGCTTTCGCTTTTTGAAAAGCCCTGAGTTCTTAACATCATCAATTTTCCTGAAGAAACCTCAGCGAATCGAGGCACTACTGATGATCATGACGCTGAGCCTACTCGTCTACGCAAGCTTAGAGCACAAAATCCGAGAGAGTCTCACTAAGACCGAGGAATTCTTTCCTAGCATGGTAAAGAACAAGACGACAACTAAACCGACGGCACGTTGGGTATTCTTAAAATTCGAAGGTATCGACACACTCGAATTTGGCGGCCAAAGCTTCATAACGGGTGTTCAAGAGCATCAGACTCGGCTGCTTAATCTTCTTGGTGTTCTGTATGAAGCAGTTTATTCCTAAATTGGCTGCGGAATCTCGGATATAGAGTTTACTTCCACTCCCGTTTTTTTCAATTTCTACATCTAAATGATCGTTATCATTCCAGTCAGAGCCCATTTTATAATAGCTACCAGGTATTGCCTCCCAAACTGGATGTGCATCATCTTCAGCGGCCGCTTTCCATGCCCCGTCATTAGAGCTATTCCGTAAACTATCCAGCTCCTGACTTGACATAAACTTGTAATGTCTTTTTATTCTGGCAGCAGCAGTATCTACATCAACAGCTACAGTATAATTTTTAGACTTGGATTCTTTTTTTAATGACTGAGGTAAATGCATTGGTGTCGTAACATCAGTTGATGGGTTAGAGTTTCCCCTCAAAGAGTTCATTATACCTGAAGCACCATGACTGATTTTATTATTTGTATCTGCTATTTCCTGCATGCTACAGGCTGTGACAAGAGCAGGAATTATTAAAATGGCGGTAAGACTCCTCACGATCCATATCCTCCAAACATATTTACTAAAAAAGCGGTCAATGAAAAGTACGCTTGACTTATTCACCATGTAACAGACTGTAAACCCTGCCGTATAGAGTTTGTAATGTCAATGGTGCGGTTTTGAGCAAATATAAAAAAGATTACCTTACTCTGACAATATCATCCAATCTGTTTGTAAAAGCGGGCGAAAGTCTTTCTATTCGCATCTTTCAGCCTGTGGCATCACTTTTAATGCCCTGCCCTGCAAACCAGACTGAACCCTTACCAGAGCTGTTAATGCTGTCTATGAGTGTCATTAATTCATCGCTATTACGATGAGGCTGAAGGTCATCGAACAGGGTAAGTTGTAATACTGCCGCGCTGCGAAAATCGGTGAGAATTACACCTGCGCGTTGATAACGATGCCCCGGGATGAATATTGTTTCAAGAGCTCTTACAGCCGCCTTGATGATATCCCGGGAATCACGGGCCGGAACAGCAAGCTCCGTTACAGCCTGATTTTAAAGAACGACTCATTCTCTGCAAAGGGACTGGTACTGATGAACACCGCTACTCGTTTACAAAACTGGCGCTCTGCGCGTAACTTTTCCGCTGCACGTTCGGCATGAGCGCAGACGGCCTGATGGATGCTGAATTCATCTGTAGGTTTTTCTCCAAAGGAGCGGGAGCATATGATTTGCTCCTTTGGAGCTGTAAACTCTTCAAGGCCCAGGCAGGGCATGCCGTTGAGTTCTCTTACTGTTCGTTCAACAACCACTGAAAATTGCTTACGAATAAATGAAGGAGACAGCTCAGACAGCTGGAGTGCATTGTTAATCCCCATCAACTGCAATTTTTTACCGAGCCGACGGCCAATACCCCAGACCTCTTCGACTGGCACCAAGGCCATTAACTTTCGCTGTCGCCCTATATTGCTCAGGTCAACTACTCCTCGCGTAGCTGGCCAGCGTTTACTTGCATATTGGGCCAGTTTAACCAGAGTTTTCGTTGGGCCTATCCCCACTGACCCTGACCCAAAATCCTGTTCCATTCAGAAACAGAATTCCGGCATGATAAACACTCCCCTGAACGGAGGTGGTGCCGATGAAAAAGTCACGATTCACCGAAGAGCAGATTGTTTTTGCCCTGAAGCAGGCTGAACTGGGTACGTCAGTGCCGGACGTCTGTCGCAAGCTGGGCATTTCGGATGCCACTTTCTATACGTGGCGTAAAAAATACGGTGGTATTTCTCCTTCGGAGCTGAAGCATATGCGGCAACTGGAAGAGGAAAATCTGCGGCTGAAGAGGCTGGTTGCCGATCTGAGCCTCGACAAGGCGATGCTGCAGGACGTGCTGGCAAAAAAGAGCTGACGCTGGCACACCTGCGCGAATGGGTCAGGGATTTGCAAGCCCGCTACGGGGCCAGTGAGAGACAGGTCTGTTTTGCGCTGCGGGTCAGCCGCAGCTCGTTTCGATATCGTTCTGTGGCCGCCGACGACAGCGCACTGCGGCTACGCATCCGTGAGATAACCGAAACCCGGGTTCATTACGGGTACCGCCGGGTACACGTGATGCTCAGGCGGGAAGGCTGGCGCGATAATCACAAACGGATCTACCGGCTTTACAGCGAACAGGGGCTGTCACTGCGTCTCAAACGGCCACGCCGCAATAAATCGGCCCAGCGCCGACAACCGCAGCCTCAGGGTCTGTATCCGAATCACGTCTGGGGCATGGATTTTGTCTCTGATGCGTTGTTTGACGGGCGACGACTGCGCCTGCTGACGGTTATCGACCTGTACACCCGCGAATGCCTGGGGATCTGCGTGGGGCAGAATTTGCGTTCAACAGAAGTGGCAGAAATGCTGAACAGCATAGCGCTCAGACGTCCTTTACCTCAGTTGCTGAAAACCGATAATGGTTCTGAATTTGCAGGTAAAATGCTGGACAGATGGGTGTACGAAAGAGGCATCAGAATCGACTTCTCACGCCCGGGAACACCGACGGACAATGCGACGGTGGAGTCCTTCAACGGCAGGTTACGGCAGGAATGCCTGAACGAAAACTGGTTCATGTCCCTGGAGGATGCACGGTGCAAAATCGAGGCCTGGCGCATACACTATAACCAGAGACGTCCCCATTCTGCGCTGGGCTGGATGACGCCATCTGAATTTGCTGAAAAGTCTGCCGGTTGCCTGAATATGCAGCCAACATGAAGCCGGTTATTCCTGATTATGACTGGAGCATATTCGGGGTCAGGGTCATATGAAGACATTACTAACATCACGGTGTATTAATCAACGGGGAGCAGGTCAGGGCTGCATGGCGAGCGCTACAAAACGGGCTTTCTCTTCGGGAGTATAACGGCGGCGCTTTTGCTCGCCAGTGATCACTTCGATTCTTTGCACAGGACACTCCTTAAACATAGCTCTATGCCTATGTCTTACTGGTGAAGTGTCCGGTTTAAACGGGGGCTATTACAGGATACTAATAGCCCTTGTTAATTGCACAAAAAATCGGCTATGGCTATAGTGGTCTTTAAGGCTTACCTAGTATGGAGGAATGTAATGCCTCAATCTCAAAAAAATCGAGCTTGGAATCGTGGAGCAAGACTTGCAATCCTTTATAAGCAAATGAAAGTTAATCTCCTGAATCTTGATAAAATTTGCGTAACATTGGCAAAGAAAAATAGAATACCTACATGGATTGGCCATATACCCTTGATTCTGGTTTTTGCCGGCACTCTAGCAGGGCTTTTGACAGTGGGTTTTGTGATCTCCGCATGCCTGATCTTTCTTTTATGTATCACCTTCATTGCAAAAAATGTCAGCTCGTCAGCTCCTGACGATGATGATTCAAGCACAGGCCCCGGTTACAGATATGGTAAAGATGGATATGGTTATTATACGGGTTCTGATGACATTACGTCTGAGAAACTAGATTAAGCGAGGCATTCACGCCTCGCTTAATATGCCATTATAAACGAACACTTTTTTTAACTGAATCTACAGCTGCTCCCCCGGTTTCTTGAGGTTTAGCAACCCCAGTTTTAAGTGCCCCAGAGATTACATCGCCTATTCTTACTCCCGCCCAAGATAATGCTCCTAACCAAACGGCAGGCAGTACAATAAACATCGCTCCCATAACCAGATTCATAATAAGGTCATCGGTACTGTTCTGCAGCCCTGCCATATTAAAGCGGCTGTGAGTGTCTGAACTGTACAACGCGGTTAACAACCAGCTGTCGAGCCAGCGCGCCAGTTCCCACCAGAATGTCAGGAAGTTAAGAGCAAATATCACAAAGGTCAGCGTAATAACGGTTTTGAATTCGTAGGCCGCAAATGCCAGGATCAGCGGCAGCATGACATATATTGCCATCAGCAGGATGGCCTGCACCATTGGCAGCGCCTGCCGCATCGCATCGAACGCCGGGAACGCGGCCAGACTGCCGAGGGCCGTACCGCCAATGGAGGCCACGCGCGCCGCGGCATTATCCAGGGTAAAATCGGCGTTGCCGCCATAGCCGGCATACACGTGACCATTCTGTGAGACCGTCAGGCTTTCCGGGCTGACCAGACGACGGATGACGGCTTCCTGATAGTCACTGTCGTTAAAGCCTGACATTTTCATTGCGGCCGAGATACGCAGCCACATATCGGGGTCGGCCTGGTCCTTCACCCGTGCTTTCAGTCCGGTGTCCGTACTGCTCCACCACTCGCTGCAGGTGGGATAGCCTCCTCTTCCTGTATTGGGCCGGCCGCTGTCCCGGCTGTCGGTCCACGGGAACGCAGCCCGGGGCAGTTTGGACTGCAACGAAGGATAATACCGGCTCAGGAATGTACTGCTGCCAATCCATTCGATATCACGCAGCGTGGTTTTGTCCTTTGTCTGGCCCTGATCCTGTTGCTTCCACAGATACAACGCAACCGAATAGCAGTCGTTGGTGAAGTCCTGCAGTTCCTGCGCCAGCGCTTTGTTGTCGATACGCGTATGCTGCACTTCAAAGCGGATCTGGCGCATGTCAGGGCGGCAGGGAATGGTCGCCACGGCTGCCTGGGTTACCCCTTTTGAGAGTTTATGAATCAGCACCCACCATACCGGTGCTGCAGCCGTCTGGCCGTTGAGACTGGTGACCACGCCGGCATAGCCGCTTTCATCCGGCGCTTTTGGCGTCCACACACCACAGCTCTTTGCCCGGGTTGTGTCGTACTGCATCGTACTGAGGCTGACATTAATCAGCGGTACGCAGCAGGCAATCATCACCAGGAAACCGGCATACAGCGCGTTCTCGATACGGGGCAACGACAGCATCCCCTTGTTGCCTTCATCCTCCCCCTCTTCGCGGACCCTGAGCCAAACCCCCACCACCTTAAACGCCAGCGGCAGGACAAAAAGCCCGGTACTCAGCAGGACATTCCACAGGCCGTTATTGATCACCCAGCCGAGCAGCGTGAGAAAATACTCAAGATAGCTGTTTGTCGTCATCTTCAGGCTCCCGGACCGGTAAACATCGCGTACTCACATAACGCGATAAAAAGTACACTGACCACACTGATGCGCAGCAGTGGTCGCCTGTACGACTCTTGCAAACCCGGCGCATGCCGGATTTTCAAGAGGCCCCACGCAACCAGCGCATACAGCGCCAGTCGCCATATCAGCCAGCCGTAGCGCGTCGACTGCATCCAGCTCCGGAATGCAGCAGCTTCAGTCGGATGTTTCATGGCGGTGTCAGCCACCATCAGTGAGACCACCATGAACAGCGCCATGCAGGCGAGGAAAATGCCGGCACGGGTCAGGACTTTCCTGACAGTCGTTTTTTTACGCATCCTTATTCCCTCATTCAGCCGACTGCGGCGCTGCCATCTGGTTGAAGCGACTGTCGGTATTGTCATCAGACTGGGTCTGCGGGTTGGTTTCGACGCGCTGGTTCTCCCTGTCGATAATGGTCAGCACCGAATTACGTGACAGTTCACGCTTCATCTCCATCTCGTTTTTCAGCGCCGCGATTTCCCGATCCAGCGCCTCAATACGCTGGCCGGCGGTATCAATGGCCTTTGGCTGAGCGGCAGCATTCGGCTCCGACATACCGGTAACCATCATGCGACGCATCAGCAGCGCCGTTTCCACCGTGTCAGACATGGCCAGCTCGCCTGCAAGGCGGGCGGTCAGGGCCGCGTTATCCGGATCACGCTGCAGGGCTTTAATCACGCCGGCCGTCACCGGCAGTCCGCCTGTTTTCAGCTTCGCCAGATTCGCGGCCGTGGGCTTTTCCGTACCGTTGACGAGCCTGACCAGCTGCTCAGCGTTGGCTTTGGTTGCCTCTTCCAGCAGTGGGGCAAAGCCGGTGCCGGCAACGGTCGTACCGGGCTGGTCATCCGCATCACCGCTGGTACATTCGCTCGCGTTGGCACAGGTGCGCATCGAACGATCGCCCAGCACCTTCACGGTCATGGCCGCCGCCTCTTCCGCGCTGCCGAATTTAGAGCATGCGCCACCGTTACAGCTGCTTTCGCCGACAGTCGAATTAGCGGTGACAGGCAGACCGTTCATCATGTTGTAGCCGGCAGCAACAAGGTCATGGGTGACACGGATGGCGGGCTGCCCCGCCCCCCCACGTTTCTGACCGCCAATCCAGTTATTGCCCGACGTGCCGGTGACTTTCCGCCCCGCCTCATCTGCACGAACCGCGTCAGTGTCTCCGCTGTTCACAACAGACTTGTATTCATCCATCATGGCCTGCTGCGTCCAGTTACTGCTGTCGCTGAAGTCCATCATCTTTTTCGCCATGTTCTGGCAGTTGAGCTGCGCCTTGTCGAACGACACATTGGCCTGAAGCACGCCGTTTGTGAGCATGTCATACAGACCGGGGTTGGCCCGCTGAATGACCATCGCCGGCAGACTGGCCACCGCGCCGGTGGCCCCCTGAATCACGTCGCCCATCAGGTTTTTAAAGCCTGATGTGACGCCGTTGAGCTGGTTGCCGACGGTGGTTTTCAGGTCAAAATTGCCGCACATCAGGTCACTGCTCCAGCCGGTATTCAGCCCCAGCTTCTGCATATTGCCGCGCGTGGCCGGCTGGGAAATGACCGAGCCGCCGCCGAGGGTGTAGAACAGTTTGTCTGACACCGCCCCATCCACGGACTTGCCGTAACCGATGGCGCTGTTGTTCACCTGCGGCAGGGACATGCCCAGGATGGTATTGTCATCATCGGCTGCGTGCGCGGCCGGGAGGACGTTCAGCAGGGAGCCGGTCAGCAGCAGGCTTACGCGAGCGGCTGAAAATGAAGGTGTTTTTTTCACGGTTTTCCTCATCAGATATCAGTGCTGCCCAGAAATGTCTGCCCGCGTCGTTTGCAGCAGCTGTAGGGCTGCCAGAACGCAAAGGCTTCGTTGTTGTCGCTCGCGGCGGTGTGGCTCCCGTCCGGGAAGACGGCACATGACTGTGTCATGTGGGGGGCCAGCCGCTGCCATTTGTGATTGCGTGTGCCGGTGTTTTCCTTAACCTCGCCCGGTGGCCAGTACCCGTCATGACGGTTGCCTTTGAGCACCTGATACACATGCGGCTGCCCGGCGCGGGTGATAATGTCTGCGACACGCTGTGCCACCACGGCAGAGGCTTTATCATCATCGGTCTGGCTGACAAACCCCGAACGGGGATAGACGTTGCCCCACATATTTGCTGCGGCCTGACTGCCGATTTCCCGCTGGCCGGGCACAAGCGCCTCCGGATAGAGGGACTCCGGCACGCCCGTGCGCCAGGCCGCCGAATCCAGCGTACTCAGGAAGTAAGGCATTAACGGGGTGGCTGCGGTATCACAGGAATAGCCCGGAATACTGCCGCCAATCAGGGAGGTGGCCGGGTGGCCAATCGCATCGGCATATTTGAAACGGACGGCAGACTTGCGCTGGCCGGGATTTTTCATGTCGGCCGGATTGGCTCCTCCGGCAGAAACACCGGAAAGCCCGCTGGTCACAGCACTCTCTAACCCGCCGGCGGTCTGGCTGACAAACGCCATTTCCTGCCACGGGTTGCCGCCCGGAGCGACATAGGTCGAAACGACTGTCTGAGGAATGAAGTGGGTGACTTTGACCGATGTGCGCACCTTGCAGCCAAAGGGGGTGCAGAACAGCCAGTAACAGATGCCACTCACACGCCAGCTGATACAGTTTTGCGACACGGCGCTGGCAATAATCTGCGCGGTGTTAAGTGCTGCAATAGCTGCCGGCGCGGTTGCCGTACCCAGTACCGTGGCAACCGCCAGCGAGCACACCGTGGTTCTGATGCGGGAAGGTTTTGTATTCACTGACCACCTCCCCGGTTACGCAGGGAAGTGGCCACGGCCACATCCGTGGTGCCGTACACCACATCGCGGTCATCAAATACCACAGCCGGCACTTTTTTGATGCCCAGCTCCCAGGCCCGGACCACCTGCCGATAAGAATCGTTTAGTTGCAGCTGTTTTTGTTGCCAGGCAGGAGACGTCATAATCTGCCTGACCTGTGCTTCGGCCTGCTGCGGGTCTGCAGGCAATTCCCCGAACATGTCGGCCTGCAGCCGGTCAGGACCATCAAGAAGGACCACCGGCACGTCCGGCGGCAGATTTGTCGGCAGATGTTGACTGTCGGTGAAGAAGACCGTGCCGGCCAGTGCGAATGCCGGCAGCAGAGCCGGCAGGAAAACAAGAGGGGTCAGTTTCATGAATCGGGACTCCGTCAGACTGAATCGTCTGTCAGCGTGCCCGCGGCCGTTCATAAAAGCCGCAATAAACTCATTTTCAGAACTCAAAAATTAATCTGCAAGTTTAGAATTTTCCTTTCCCACTGCTTTACCTGTTCTGACTGACCGCTGCGTGCCCAAGCCGTGTGAAAACTGTTTTGGTCGCTTAATCTGAGAAAAACGGGGCTGAAAACTACGCTCATACGTAAAATTTGGCTCAGCTAAACAGTCGAGTAATTACAGATTTTGCGTAGGTGCGCGAACTTCAGTTTTGGGTTAGGGCCCATAGCGCAGTCGGACTGACGGCTCGGTCTGAGGAGGATCCGGGGGCGGACTAAACCGGGCAGTGGCTGAAGTTTTGATGATCAGCAGCAGGCACTTTGGAATGCCCCCGCTTCCGCAGACAGTATCTGTCCTCACGGTGAGGCCTTTTCGAAGGCCTCCGGACTGACGCCTTCCAGGTGACTGTTAAACCCGTGGCGATTCATCCTTTTTGACTTACGCAGCATACACCAGATGGCTGATGCAGAGTTCATGGCAGGGATAATATGTTTAACCTGATAGAGGATCGTAATCCCGGTGAAGTAATACCCATCAAATCATTTATGAAATGTCCGCGCCTCGTGCGGGATGAAAATAAAGTTTAATACTAACTAACGGCAAAAGCCGCCTGGATCGGTGTTTTTTTGTTCGAAAAAGGAGGGGTTATCATCCTAAACCAGAGGCCGGGCGCACCTGCCGGTCGGATCCGTAGAAATAAAGTTTCATACTTAGCGATTAGAAAGCCTTAAAGGCATACTGGTACGCCAACGCTTGGAACTACTTAACCTGCTGTTATGGCGCAGTCAAGCTCCTGGCTGCCGACAATGTTAAACGTTTTCAGACCGCCCCTAAATGTAAAATCAACCATCGCTAAATCTGTTAGGAAGAAGCCCTTGAATCAATCACACAAAGGCTGCTGTAACCCCAGCAGCCATGTTTGCGGCAAATAATCTGAGAGCTCCCGCCCTAGAAATCAGGCGGCTCTCGATCTGAATGCCCACGATTTGCACGGCATCCACCACAGCCTTTTCAAAGACAGTGCACGTCCCTACGGGCTGCGGGGCATCGCTTGGTTGTGCAGGATAGGCTAGTGCCACTAGGTTGCATCCAGTAGCCTTGGAGAAGGCCAGGGCTTCGTAGATGTCAGCTTCACTGATGCGAAGCTGTCCCTTCTCCACGTGGCCCTTGTACTTGGCATCCAGCAGCATCCTGGGCCTTGTTCCATCGAGCTCAATTACACAGTCTGGGTACACTGAAAGCTTGCTCACAGCACCGGTAATCATCCTGATCTTAGTGCCTAAGGGATAGCCCTGTTGGGGCACTACGGCACTGCGACCAAAGCCCAATCGTGCGGCCACCGTTAACAGATCTTCCCACACGCGCCAGGTATTCACTAAGTAACCAGGTGCATGGGCCTGTCCCTGCTTGTAGTTAAGCCCCAGGCCTCCGAGCACATCGATAGACAGCTCATGCAGTGGCTTCCACGCTCGGTGCCGTGCAGGAATGGGGTTTCGACGGTTAGCAGCAACGTTCTGAGGCGAAAGGTCCTCAATCAAACGCACCAGCGAACTTGCGGCTGAAGGGTCACTTACTTCAGGGAGTAACTCCCTGGCCGCTGCCACGATATCCCCGTTCCAACCGTTCTTGCGATCAAAGCGAATGAGCTCTTGCTCAAAGCCATCAGGTGAAGGAAAGATGAGATCCACCGGATCAGGATCCCCATCGATGAAGAAGTCTGCTTCACGCACACTACGATAACTGCGCAGTGGCCGACGTTTACGGGCCTCGTACATGCTCGTGATGGAACGAGCTACTAGCGTAGACAAATCCCTTGGGGTACCACCTGATGCCGATAAGCGTTCGGAAGCCAAGAGCCGCCCATGACGTGAAAGCGTGGAGAGGAAAAAGAAATCTTCGCGCCACGCTGCATCTGTGTCGTCGAGTCCCAAAAACTTGGGAGCAACTTCCAGTTCCAGTGAAGGTGCCAGGCGAATGAGGCCCGCAAAATCGATGGCACGTGTGCCCTTGGCATCCACACTGATAGGGTTGTAGCTAAGCCTTAAGCTCGACGCAATCCGGCTCCCAGCCTCCAATAAAAGGCTGTTGGCCTTCGTGCGATCCACCCCAATCGCTTCAGCAATCGCACGGCTCAGGTCAACGGGTGTACCGTACTCAATAAGGGACAGCCGTGTTCGGGGGTTCACCACGTGCTACCCCCTCGGATTGGCAAATGCCCTGAGAGCTGCGTAGATATTGTTCTCAGCAAAATTCGTGGGCCCTTCAAAACGAAAGCGTAAATCATCCGCAAAAGTTGTCTCGGTGAGCTTGAACGGATTAAAGGCTGGCCCATCCAGCGCATTAAGAGCCGCTGCAATTCCTCGTGTGTCCCCGAAGAATACCTCTTCCACGTGTGCCCGCACCTTCGCCCACCCTACACACAGCGTGCCCAAAGCTTCATTAAGGCCCAATGTTTGCGGCTTCACATCCGACATCAGTACACCATGCCCGATCTGAAACTCGGGACCACGGCCCAGAGCAATTTGCGCGTTTACAGCAATCCAGGCACTCACCGAAGCCTCCAAGGCATCGTTCACGCTGGCAGGTACATCAGGCAATGCATTGACACCCTTGGCACCCAAACCGTAAAACGTCCGCAAAGCCGCCTCATCGGGCTCTAGGCGCATAGGTTCCCAACGACGCAAGAACGCGACATCCAAGGGCTCCACAGACGCATCGGCCTGATTCATCGCAGCCAGGATATAGAGGTCATGGGGCAGTGCGTATTCGATCACATCACCAGAGACGGGATCGAGCATTTCAAAGAACTGCGTTTCAGCAAGTTTGGCCCCATCAGAGGCCAAGCGTTTATCGGACTCAATGGCCACAATGGCACCACCGAACACCTGCACCGCAGGACCTCGGTTGATCTCATCAATGATCAACAGTGCAGCCCCATTGGCACCCTTCGCATGCTCACTGGCACGGTACAGAGTCCCCTTCACGATGGTGAAGTCTGGGTCTCCTGCTGTCTTGTTGACCGCAGGCGTGATGCCCGATAAGAAATCGCGGTACTTGGAGTTTTGGTGGAAGACCGTCCGAAAGACTTTGCGGTCCATCTTGGTGGGTGCAGGAATGTCTTTAACAACCCCAGCAGCAGGGGGAATAGGGATGCCGCCCATGGGATTGAGCTGCGGTGGGCCACCTGCAGGAGCAAGACCAAAGGCTGTTTCAAAGGCCAAAGCAACTTCGGCCAAGAGCTTGGACTTGCCCGTGCCAGGTGCACCAGACACCAGCACGTTGCGCGAACGTGCGAGTAGCTTTAACACCTGTTTGCAGTTTTCACTTACCATTACAGAACCTACGCATGTTCGTGAAGTCGATATAGCCAATTACGGCTCGATTAGCAGCCCGCTGTGCATCCAAACAACTCAATAGCTCTTGAGCAACTGAAGGATCCCAAACGCCTTTAACACGAAGAGTTGCTTCTTCCGCGAAGTGCGGCCAAACCGACTGGTCATGAAGCTGAATCAGAAGCAACAAAACGCGATTCCCAATTCCCCCTGATGGCATTCGGTCCGAATCAAAACATGAAAATTTCGGCACCTGAGAAATCCATCCCTCTCTCGGCCGAGACTTTGTGGGTGACATAAACTCAGCTGCTCTTGATACAACCTGTGTTGAGTCCGGCTCGTTCCAAAAGAAGGTACCTTGATGTACTGCCTTTCCACCCCGGAGAATTTTATTGGGAAATATCAACTCAACAGCTGGCAACACCGCCTCGTAGGGAAATCGAAAGTCTCTTGCCCCCCCTCCAGAATCAGAGTCATTAGACTCCGCATCAGCTTTCCGTCGATCTCCCTCAACAATCTCCTTGTACAGAATTCGAGCAACCTGTCCCGCTCCATTAGCCATGAATTTTGGATCCTTCTTCTATTTCTTCGCCCCCCAGAGCGAACTCAGAGGGTACATAAGCAATCGCCCCCAGCGCGCGTGCCTGCATCGCACGGTGCGACCAAACTGTAGACAGACTTCCTGTGCGTTTTGCCATTGCAGCCAAAACATTATCTCGGGTAATTGTGGACTTGGCCTCACCTGGCAAGCCCACTTGGCCCCGATCCAAAAGCGGGAAGTCTTGGAGCACTAACTCCATGTCCTTCAAATCGAGCCCATAGGCCACGGCCACTTCCGCATCAATCTCCCCACGAAGCTGCGCCATGCGCTCGTAGGTTTCACGAGTAGCCCCCGCACTGTCAAGTGTGCGCAATTCGCGTGCAGCACTCACCAGCCTCTTCCATGGCAAACCATCTTTGGCGAGTTTTGGCATGGGCACGCTTTGCAGCAGGAAGTAATTCACCGTCGTAGTGAGCACACGCCGAAGCATCCAGTCAAAGGCAAAACTGTTAGCGATGGACACCCACACCAGCAGCCGTTCTTCTGATGGGTCTTCAGGGAAAAGGATCGTGGGCACCTTATTGCCACAGACCACCCCAGCAGGAATTAACGAGGCCATGAGCGAACGCTCATTGGTCTGACCCGCAATGTCGCAAAAGCCCACACGCAGCACGTCCGCACGGTGCTGGTTAGCACTGGGCATGTCGGAGAGACGAATCCAAAACTGGGGGGCAAGGCGTGAGTCTCCGATGGCATAAGCCTCCCACAACGCACGGCGACCAGTGCCTGACACGTGGCCTTTTACACCAAAGCGATGCGCCTGCACCATTCGACCTTCCACCAGTGGCAAAGCGCCAGGCGTGGCACGCCCCAGGAACTTAGGACGCTCCTTGGTCATATCAACTTCACGGCAAAACTTCGGGGTCCAGCCATAACCAGGCTCTTCCCACGAAACACCTGCTTCTCCGATCTTTGAGAAGAGCTTCCACTCAGACACGTTACGAACCTCGGGCAGGCTCAAATCGCCCCGAACACCCGCAAGTGCTGCACGCCCAATAGTGGCAGTTCCCGTAATCTCCAATCCCGTAGGGGTGCCCCGCTCATGCATGAGAGTGATGGGCTCACGCTTGCTCTTTTCAGAGCCAGCCTTAGTGAGAGCCACGGCCAGGAACTTAAAGCGTGTGTCGATCGTAAAGAACCGTGCACGGTTATCGATGATCGACATGGACACGCTTTGGCTCGCATCAAAGATTTTCTGCCGCATGGCGCGGGTACCTTGCGAGCGAATGAGCCCACCCGGAATTAGTGCAACCACCACACCCTGCTTTTTGCAGAGTTCAAAAAAGAGGTCCGTGAAAGCAATGTATAGGTCTGGCTCTCCATTACCCAAATCGGGATAGCGAGCCAACAGGCGACGAGAGTAGTTCGCTACCTCATTGCGCTGCTGGGCAAACAGATCCTCATCAAGCCCATGAATTTGGGCCCCGTAGTGGCGCTTGGTGCCTGAGGACTTCAAGAATTCGTGCCGTGAGAGCTTGACCTTTTCCCATGGTGGATTGCCGATCACCGCATCAAACCCCTCAGGGACCATGGCAGTCCAAACCTTGCGATCAGCCATCAAGCTATCGCCACAGTACCAACGGGCACGCATAGCCTTAAGAGTCGATACATCATCAGTGAACGAAGCAAGCGCAAGCAGTGCCGCACGCAAAGAGTTGCCAGAAAGATCCGCTGCATACACACCGTGAGCCAACCAATGCGCCGTCTTGGCTCTATCCATACCACACACTGCGTGAGTCAGCGCTGCTAGCAAAATTCCTGCACCGCAGGCAGGATCAATCACCTTGCTCTTGTGTGTGAGCTTGGGGGCTGCGAGCTGCGCCAGTCGTGTAGCCAGGCGAAAATCCGTATGGTAGGCGCCCGTGCTTTTTCGATCCTGCTCATGCAAGACCTCACGCGCCAAGACACTCAGTGCCAAAGCAGGGTGAATAGGTGAACGCTCGATGGCACTTGCTACAGGTACCGCAAGCTCCAAAAGATCTGATGCTGCGCGCTTGCTCTTGACTCCAAAAGCCTCATGAAACGCCGTTAGGTCAAACCCGCCAAAACGCGCTGATGCTGCCTCCAAAACTTGAAGCCGAAGCTCAAAGCTGGTTTCCCCTCCCACAGCCTGAGTGAGTGCCGCTTCTGCTGGGGCCAGGTACTCTGATTCAACAGGCCGAGGAGAACTCATGCATAGCTCCTCACGAGAACGGGTTTGATAGCTTTAACTGTTTTTGACTGGGCTTGGGGAAGCTGTGCCATGGACCGTTTCACGACCACCAAAAACTCATTCACATCGGACGCCGAGCTACTGGCTGCCTTGTTTGGCCGGTATCGACCAATGGCGCCCAAAGGGTACATTGTGGACGAGCCGATCTTAGAAAGCTCAGCCTTCATGTCCTGCATGCAGATGTGCCCTTCACTACTGTACGAGAGCAGTACCCTTTGAGCCTTCAAGCCATGAACCAGACGCGAGAGTGTTTTGAGAGCACGGCTCTTGTAGCAAAAGTCAGAAGCCAAGGCCTTCCATGGACGAAGTCCCGCAACCCCCTCCACCACAGGCTCATCGCCAAGAGCCACCGTTTCAAGGATGTGGTAATAGCTCGCGTATTGACGCTTGGTGTACGGGGGGTCCAAATACACGAGGTCGTGTGCAACATTCGGAACGTCGAACACATCACCCACGCTAGCCTCAACACACACTCCAGTTTCTTTGAGATCACGGCAACGCATGGCAATCTTGTTTTGAGATTGGCTTGTCCATTTGGAGAGGAAGCAGCCAAAAGTGCCCGCAATGTTGGCAACGCGGTTCAGTGCACTAAAGAGATCGGCAATCAATAGCCTCTCCTCAATTTCGTCAATATATCCGGCACCTTTCCACTCAACAATCAAGCAGCGCATAGCGTCTATCTTAGCTGCATTTTCTTCGGTGAAGTACCTACGCTCAATTCCACACGTATCGATCGAAGCGGGGCTATAAGTGCGCCACATAAAATCATGCAATGGCTTAACTGCGTTTAGCTTGCTAACAGCACCAGAGTACCCACCAAGTTTTTTGAAGGTCACCTGATCATGGCTGATAAGACGTGCCCCAGCAGAGATAACAGCTGAGTGCAAGCTATCATTAATCCGCACATTCCAACCATGCTCCGCAGCAGCCTCAGCTACAGCTCCAGTTCCACAAAAAGCATCCACAAAAAACGCGCCCTTTCTAGGCGGCCCAATGTGGGATGCTATCTTGTCGACGAGTCTAGATTTGGAGCCAATATAGCGAAAAGTCATATAGAAACCCCTACGTTTTTTTTACGGCCAGTTACTGCTCGACCCTGACCAAGTTCTTGGCTGGCTTCTGGGCTTTGCAACACAATGCCTTTGTGGTCGCAATAGTCACAAAGGAGTACCTCAAGCATATTCACCATGCTCCGCTGCTCATGCTCCGCTGCCTTCTTTAAGGCCTGTTTGAACTTTCTGGAAACTCTTAGATTTAAGGTCTCACTTTTGAGGTCAGTGAATCGCATGAAAACGCCCCGCATATGTCTGTGCAATTGCGTTATTGTATATGCACACATACTGAATAGATACACTATGACAGCGATTCTTAACCTTACGTACAATGCAGCACTTTTCACTCGCGGACCAGACGGCATCCTTCATGGTTTCTCCTACTCCGAAGGCGAG
Organism: Klebsiella sp. RHBSTW-00215; assembly: GCF_014103785.1. Taxonomy (NCBI): domain Bacteria; kingdom Pseudomonadati; phylum Pseudomonadota; class Gammaproteobacteria; order Enterobacterales; family Enterobacteriaceae; genus Klebsiella; species Klebsiella sp. RHBSTW-00215. The sequence continues at coordinate 1,963,537 of NZ_JABXQS010000001.1, read as the reverse complement.
CTATAGGGAATCCTGACTGCTTAGCAATACATTTATCCAATTTTCGACGTATCTCGAGTCTTAATGTGCCAGCCATAACAAAGCCAACGTCCTAGTTGATATCATCAACATAGCGCACGTTGGCTTAGGGTGAAACTCTATTTTCAAGGAGGAAACTTTATTTTCATCCCACACCTCGCGCGTTACCGTTTTACTAAAACTCGCCAGTCATAAAAAAACCGGCCCCAGCGGCCGGCATCAAAAAAGCATTCTGTTCTTTTTGTTATCATGCTCCTGGTGAAGACAAGTTTTCGTTTTAAACGTCCAGCCCGTTAATCCACAGCATCAGATACGCCAGGTCGGCCGAATCCGGCACCGTGATATACCAGCGCGGATGCGCATACTCCTCTTCCTGCGGCCAGCTCGTCTGTCCCGTCACGGTGATAAGGATGTTCACCGCCTGCTTCAGCTTTCCCTCAAGATAGATGGCCACGCTGCTGCTGAGTCCCACCCGGTGCGGGTGACAGGTCATTCTGACCGGACCGGTCAGGCGCTGCCTGAGCATTGCCCGCAGCCTCACCAGGTGCTGATGGGTCGCCGGGAGCACACCGGGCTCCCCCTGAGGCGACAGGGTGAACAGGGCTGAGCCACTGTGCTCATGAATAGTGGGTTCAGGGTACTTCAGTGTCATCATACCGTGGCAGGCTCCTGTTGTTTTTCCGTCAGACCGCGCAGACGGTCCAGATTCTGCGCGACGCGTTTTGCCGCCTCCAGTTCGCTGCAGTGAAATTCATTCATCAGCGCCCGGCGTTCGGCTTTCTCTTCTTTTTCCGTCATGCCCAGTGCCAGGAAGAGACTGGGCGGCACGGCACGAAACAGCGCTTCGATCCGTTTCGCCAGCACCACGCCTTCCGTATAACACCCCGACAGTTTACTGGCGGAAAGCAGCACCGATTCCTGCTCCGGCGTGAGCGCGCGAAAACGGCTGATATCTTTGACCTCTTCCGGAGGCATGGTCAGACAAATCCACCATTCCGCCATGTTAAGCATCTTTTCGGCAATGTCTGGGTAATCCTTAAGATTCTGGGTGGCCAGCCACAACCAGGCCCCGAGCTTACGCCACATCTTGACCACCTTGGTCATGTACGGCGACAGCAGCGGATTAACCGTCACGATATGCGCCTCATCCACCGTGAAGACAATATCCCGGCCCAGGAACTGGTCACGCTCCGCGATGTTGTTAATCATGTTGGTCATCGAGACCATGGTCAGGGCCATCTGCGCCTCGTAGCCCTCACGCGCCAGATGCCCCAGGTCGACCAGCGTCACGTCCGCTTCCGGCCACAGCTCCCCTTCACGGTTGAACAGCTCCGCTTCAAAGCTCCCGGCCTGAGTGAACATGCCCAGGGATTCCGCCATTTCCGCCGCTTTCGCCTTGCGCTGGGCATTGCGGACATTGATGACGCCCTCATCGTTGTCAGAGGCAATGTCGTACAGCGCCTTCTGCAGGTCAGACGGCAGCATCTGCCGCCCTTCCTTATACGTGGCATGTGCCGCCATCAGCAGCGCCTCACGTATCATCGCCCTGTCGGCACGCTTAAGGTCAGCCTCTTCTTTCGGGTCACCGCCGGTGATCATCATGCGCGCGGAGATTTCCATTTCACCGAGAACGTCACGCTTGTCATCCTCGCCATCGTCGTCCGTGTCGATATCCGGCAGGTCGCTCTCATCAACGGCCTGGGCGGCCAGGCCTTCTTCCACCAGTTTGTGAGCATCAGCAAACGGCGGCAGACTGACGCCGCTCCCGGGTTTGACGCTGATTTTATTCACCGTCAGCCCGAGGCTGTCAAAGAAGTCGGCCAGCAGGCCGAACGAATTCCCGGCCTCCGCAATAAACAGCCGCGGACGATGGACGGCCATCAGCTGGGAGAGCGCGGCACACAGCGTGGCCGACTTGCCCGCCCCGGTCGGGCCGAACAACAGCAGATGCGCGTTCTGGGTGCGGTCGAGCTTGTTGAGCGGATCGAATGTCAGGGTATCCCCGCCGCGGTTGAAAAAGCTGAAGCCGGGGTGCCCCGTGCCGGTTTCCCGCCCGGTTACCGGCAAAAGTCCTGCCAGGTGCTGAACCCATGTCAGACGGGTATACCAGTGTTTTCTGTCGCTGTCCGGGTTAAAGCACATCGGCAGCGCCCGCAGCCAGCTGTTCAGCGGACCTTCTTCAAACTCCGGCCGTACCGGCTGCAGACCGGCCCCGAGCAATACGGTGGACAGCTCCAGCCGCTTGCGCTTCAGGCTGGTCATGTCGTCGCCGCGCAGCAGGAAGGTGATCCCCGCCCGGTACAGCTTGTGCCGGTTGCCCAGATACTCTTTGACCGTCTTCACATCCTGGCGGACGCGGCCCGACTCGGTATTCTCACCGACCGCATTTTTCGACAGCCGGTTAAACTGCTCTTCAAGCCGGTCCTGGGGCTGTACCACCACGGTCATGCACACCATGGTCCCTTCCGGAAACATATCCATCAGGGCATTAATTTTCTTTTCACCCCGGCTTTTCTCGCCGGTCAGGGTGCCCGGCTCCGGCGGTGTACGCAGTTTTTCCACCGCCACCGCGCAGTGCGGCTTGTTGTCAATCCACCACACGCCGTTTTCCGGGTCTGAAACCGGCGGCGTGAACCACAGGGTTTCGGCAAAATCATTGCTGACCGGCACGGTGCCTTCAGGTGTCTCGCGCGGGTCTGCGTAAGCAGCCTGCCGATAGAGCGTGGTTTTCTCCACCCAGTCCGGTGACGGATTGAACAGCCGCAGCAGCCAGCCATGCACCTGCAGGCCGTTCTGCCGGGTGCAGCGGATCCCCGCCCCGCCCAGGGCATTAACGACCCGGTCGCACACCTGATTGAGCATCGCCACCGGCGGCATCGGATCCCGGCTTTTACCAAGCCAGCGATAAACAACCATCCGGGTGCGGCGCTGCTGCCCGCGCCACGGCTGGCCGGTAATCAGCGAGTCAGTAAAAAGTCCCTCAGGCCGGGAGATACTGCGGATATGGCGCTCCATTTCACCCAGCCAGGCGTCGGTAAACGCCGTGCGCTGTGCATGTGGTTTGACATACCCGCGCAGCCTGTCCAGGTACGCGTCAGTGTCGTCCTCGTCCTGGCAGAAGAACTGCACGACCCAGGGATTCACGTCATGTTCATCAAAGCTGTCCTGAAGTGCATCCTCAACCGAGTCCCGGATCTGTTCCAGGCGCTCTTCGGTTCGCCCTTCGGTCGCCACCGGTGTCACATCATAAACGGCCCCCACCGACACGCCGTCATCGAGCAGGAGACACTGCTCTTCATCGAGAAATTCTGCCCAGGGCAAAAAGTCAATGATGGACGGATTGGCGTGATAAACCTTCTCCTCATCCTGGCGCGTCATTTTCCCGGGGCGCTTCAGAGGTTGCCGGCCCTTCACGGCCGCGGTCAGGGTTTCATCTGCCTGAACGGACTGGCCGTCATCAACCGGCGTCTGCCGGTCGGTGGATTTATTACGCGTAAACAGTGAAAGCATTACAGGGCCTCCGTGCGCTCGCCAGGCATGGCATACTGCGTCTGGCTGTAGAACGGGAACACAGTGCTGTAACCCGGCACCGGCGTGTTACCGTCTGCCAGATGGGGATACAGGTACATCACCATGTCGGGGTTGGGCAGCCGGGGAAACTGCTGGGTGATTTCGCTTTCCTGAGTACGGCTGTAGCTGCGGTCGGCCTGCGCGTCCGCCTGCGTTTCGCTGCCAGTCAGCGGGCGTCGCAGCGTGTCGCGGACCGCCGCAGACTGGCGGGAAGTACTGCCGCCACCGTCCGCCCCGTTCCACAGTTCCAGCATGGTGTTATCGCCCGCCGGCAGCATTTCCTCTTTGGAGGTTGAGCAGCCGCTGAGCATCACACAGCTCAGGGCCAGAATGAAAACCGTTCTGTACATTACCGGTATCTCCTTTGTGAGGCGGCCGGATCGTAACCGCCGCAGATAAAAACGAACGCACTGACATTCAGCAGGTGCCCCAGCTCCCGTAATGTCATACGCGGGCAGTAAAGCCGGCGCGGGATTTTCGGGCTGCGCCACGAAACGGCACACTCCCGGGCACTGAGCGGCAGGGAGAACCTGCCGATATCCAGTAAAAGCTGGCCATCGCGCCAGCGCAGTAAAGGTGCGCCGGCAGGCAACAGCGCTACGGGTCGCAGCAACAGAACCGCAGAAGACGCAGGGATCACGTCAATATGCCAGCCTGCCCCGTCGCTGAACGTCCAGCACACGGATGAAAGAGGGAAAAACGTTATCTGTCCCGCCATGGCCGTGTACTCAGTCCAGTCCGCCGTTGTCACTGATGCCACCCGGCAGGGTGAAGTCGTAGCGCACCTTACGGCCCTTATCTTCATAATCAATGGCCAGCTGACGGGTGATATGCACGGCGAGACGGGCACCAGGCGGCACATAAATGGCATCAAACGTCATCCCGTAACGCTGTTTGATCCAGTCGGTGGTTTCAGACATGCCGCCGGAAATGGCTTTCCCCAGCGCCGCCTGTCCGGCGTCGCCGGTCATGGTGGCGGAAATGCCATTCACGTTATTCTGTGTGGTGTACTGCCCCTGGCTCATCGCTTCACCCGCCGCACCGGCAGCCGACAGGCCAAAAATGGTGGGCAGATAGGTGGAGGCATTGGACTTACGTTCGCCGCCAATGCACGGGATCCCGTTTTCATCCGAAATCCAGCCGATACCGCCACTGGTGCCGGTATCCTGTTTAGCCTGAGCGTTATTATTTTGCCCGCTGGCGTTGTTACTGGCGTCGGGTCTGGGGAGGGTGCGTACCGTACCGTCGGAAAAGACAAAGGTGACGCTGTTAACCTGCCCGCGCACACAGGACAGTGTCCAGTCTCCGCTGGCCGTCCCGGAAACAATCGCCCCTTCGACGTCCGGTAACTCGATGCCGTTCGCCGTCAGGTTATCCTTACCGATAAGCACCTTAAACGGATAAGGATCGGTCACGGTGCCGTTGATGGGCACACGGCCAAGCAGTGCCGTCATGGCGCGGCTGCCGACCAGCGTGGAATTTTCCGGCAGCGTGTAAACCGGCTCTGCGCTCTCTTCCGCCCCTTTTTCATTCGTACGTCCCTTCACTTTCTCCTCATAGGCCGCTTTCTGTCGGGTCAGCTCATTTTCACCCAGAAAAGAAGTCGGGAACTGAGGAGATGCCTTGCCGCTGGCCGCGTCCCGCGGGTCCGTCTCTTTCTGGTCCGTCGGCGCGACCCACATCATGCCGTCGCTGCCCTGAGAAGCCGCCCCCCCGGTACTGCTGCCCATGCCGTCCAGGCCCAGCCCCAGCGGGATATCGCTGTCCGCCGTTTTTTTCTCGGTGTCAGGCTTTTTGAGTTTGTCGGTCAGCTCCTGGATTTTCGCCGTCAGGCTCAGTTGTTCGTTCTGAAGCTGCGCCTGCCGCTTGTCGTACTGCTCGCGCAGACCATTAACGGCCTCATTCACCTGTCCTGAAACGTCCTGATTGCGTCGGCGCAACCGCTCGTTTTCTTTCACCAAATCCGCGTTCTGCTTATCCAGCGTTTTCTGGCGGTCACGCACATCGTTCAGCCGGCCGATAAGCGTGCGCAGGGTGTCCTCCGGCGTGTCGCCTTCCACACCCAGCGCCTTCAGTTCATCCGGCGAGAGATTATGCAGGGGGCCGCTGCTTTGTTTTGCCTGAGATTGTTCTGCCGGTTCGTTTTTGCAGCTTTTGAGCCCCACGGCCAGCCCGGCAATCACCACGGCCGGCACGATAATTTTCACCAGGGCATTAGATTTAATCTGCATGGCGGGCCTCCTGTTTTACCGTGCGGGCCGCTTTACGCAGCGCAGACGGCTCAGCAATAAATGCGCTCTCCGGACGACCGGCGGTCACCACATACACCGTGGTGGTGTCTTCCGGCGTGCCGGCAGGACCGACCCAGCGGTGCTGGAAGGTGGCGGACACAAACTGTCCCTGCAGCGAGCGTGGATCCAGAACGACCTTACGGCTGCCGGTGTTCGTGAGCCTGAGTGCCACCACGCTGCGGTTTGCCACACCCCAGCCAGCCAGCGGCGTGACCGTTAATGGTTCAGAGGGATACAGCGTGCTGACACGTCGGGGCAGATGAGGATTGACCGGATGAATACCCGGGACCGCCTCGACCGTACGTGCCGGAGCATAAAGGCTCTGAGCGGCATAGCGGGTCAGCAGCACCGGGATGGGGGCGCTGTAGCGGATTTTTTTACGCTTTGCCTGAGTACCATCATCGCTGCCGGTGGGAGCAGATGAGCCTGATCCGGAAGCAGCCCGGTCTGCACCACCTGGCTGACCGGCCGCATCGCCGGCGTGACTCAGCGTGCTGACATCACCGCTGTAGACCAGCCGCACCGGCTCAGTCGGCCCTTTTTCACCGGCGGCGATATCAAACAGCAGAACCTCGCCGCTTTCCACATCCTGCAGCTGCACCCGCGTCTGCGGAAAGGCGCTGTCGGCTTTCAGGTAGACGGCTCCCCCGGTGCTCTGCACCCGGAGTTTACCGTTAAGCGCCGGCGGAAAACCGACGCGGACGTTTTTGTCCACAAAGACCACCCGCTCCTGCCCCACCTTCAGGGGGATCTGCAGCGGAATACGCTCCCATTTCATCAGCTCATCTGCGCCGGCAGGACGTGATACCAGCATTGCCAGGGGCAGCAGGGCGAAGGACAGCGCCATCAGCCCGGCGCGGTAGTGGGGGTTTTTACTCATCACTGAAACACTCCTGACTTCTCCGGTTTAGGTGCAGGCGGTGCCGCCTCCAGACGCTGGGGCACACCGGCATAACAGTCCAGCGCCAGACCGAACGGGTTGCGCTCCGCATCACCTTCCCAGCGCACCACTTTAAGCGGGTAACGTACCAGGGCGCGTTTGACCGGCTCGGCATGGAAATATTCGTCGGCCACCACGTCCAGGCGGGCAATCCAGTGATCGCGATCCTGTACGGTCACGCTCTGTGACTGGTAACCGCGACCGGGCACTTCATACACCACGCGCACGCGGTCGGTGAGCTCCCCGGCGTCACCGCGTTTCTTTGCATCCGCTTTCAGGAAATCCTGACAGGACGGCGTCAGATACGGCGACAGCGCATTGATTTTGCCGGAATAATCCACCTCGCCGTTTTTCGGCCAGGCATTGAGCTGCTGAAAAATGTAGAACGCAAAGGAGTAGACCGTCGGGGGTGGCACTTCCCACCAGGGCCGCGTGCTGCCGGTACGTAAATCCGGCGGGTTATGCACGGTCAGCTTGCTGGGCGCCAGCATCCAGCCGGCACAGGTGAATAAAAGGAAAAAGGCGAGCACGGCGCAGGCGATGCGCAGCGTCTGAATATGCTGGTCGCGGTCTTTTACCGCATGGCGAAAACGGCTCATGAGGCTCTCCTGTTACGTTTCACTGACCAGCCCCGGGCATCCACTATCAGTTTCGGATTGCCCATCCCCAGCCGGCGTTTTTTCGTCTCCAGTCGCTGCCAGAGCCAGTTCTCAGGCTTACCGCGCTTGAGCCTGGCCATCCAGCGGCCGCCGAACCAGACGAGCAGCAGCGGCATGACCAGCAGGCCGGTGGGAACAACAACCCAGCCGGCAAGCGGGATAAACGGCAGTGACAGGAGCAGACCCGCACCCGCGCCGGCAAGGGCTGCCAGCCCCATCTCATGGGTGGTAAACCCGCGAAACACCACGGGCTCACTGTTGAGACGGTCAGGTAAAAAACGAATGGTCTGCATCGTCGCAGGCTCCTACAACAGAATGTCGGCAGACTTGCCGAGCAGCCAGATAACGGCAACCAGCAGCACCACACCCACCACCACAATGGCCCCGAATTTGGTCCAGGTGGCTTTCTCATTGCGGACTTCGGTGAAGGTGTGCAGGGCGGCAATGGCAACGTTGATAAAGGCAACGGCCGCCACGACCAGCCCCCCGATAACAATGCCGTCCTGCAGGTAGCCCTTGATTTGTCCCGACAGCCCGCTTCCGCCTCCGGACTCAGGCGCTTCAACGCTTGGCAAATCCGCAAAGGCCGGTTTGCAGGTGAGCCAGCCCAGCAGGGCAAGCGTACCGGCGCGGGTCAGCGTACGACTGCCGAAACGGCGCAGGCGGGCAACAACAGACTCAGAATGGTGCATGGGATTCATCTCCTGACTTAACGTTTTGAATGAGTTAACTGGCAAACATCCAGATACACACAAGCAACAGCAGCACGGTGCGGACGGCAAAACGCCCCAGGGCCGCGTCACGCACTTTGGTGTTACTCCAGCCGGTCCAGACATCCGACAGCGCCCACGCGGCCCATAAAAAAAGAAACGCCAGCAGTGCCCCGATGCAGAGCAGATGAAGGATGTTCACATCAAGACTGCCGGAGCCGGCTTTAAACGCGTTCGTTTGTTCGGATGTCATGGGCATCAGGGCCGCTCCCGCCGGTAATTACCGGCCACAAAAGACGGGTCACGCGGTTGCGCGCGGGAGGGCTCCAGATAGCGGTCAATGCCGCTGCGGATGGTGTTGAGATCGGATGTGGCCTGACGGTAATCAAAGAAAAAGCGGCCACGGTCAGCCGGGTCGGCCTGTGCAACCGCCACGCGGGCCCGTTCAAGCGACGCCTGAACCTGGTCCAGCTGACGCTGAACAGACGCAAGCTCGTCTTTCTCGGATGCCTGTGCAGCAGCTGATGCCAGAAAGGTCAGCAATACCAGGCCAGTGATGCCCGGGACACGACGGTTGCGCCGCATGGCCGGACGATGTGAGTTCATACGCACCTCCAGAAGGATTAAGGGGTGCGGACAGGATGCGGAAGAGGGAGCGTCGGGTCAGCGATAAACCCTAAACAGGAATTTCAAAATTAATTGCAGGTCTGTGCCGGTGGCAGGTTTAGCTGTAAATAAAGGTTCATTGTGATATTAAGAAAACTCAACGGTAAACAGAGGGAAAATGAAAATGATGAAGACTGTTCTGAAGGCCACGTTAATCACTGCACTGATTACCGGCCCTGTTCTTGCGGCCGACGGTACTGGCAAAGTCCAACTTTCAGACCTGCATTTCGCCACAGCAGCAAATGGTTTGCAGCAAATTGAAGGCACGGGAACAAACGTGTCAGGTGGGCCTGTGAAGACTGTAATTGTCAAATTCAACTTGCTTCAGAATGGGGCAGTAATAGGAAATACGGCAGCGATGGCTGAAAATCTGGAGCCGGGTCAGCAATGGAAGCTACAGGCCCCCTACGACAGCATAACCAACAAGCCAGACAGCTTCAAAGTGACAGAACTGACGGTATTTAATAACTGACACTGACGCGCCAGTAACGGTCGTTTCATGGCTTGTCTGCTGACGGCAGGCGCGCAAAACAAGTTTTGCACGCCTCCGTCCAGCCCTGATTTAAAGATACTTCTTGAACGACGCAGTGGTCACCGTTACGGCGATCCCCAGCAGAACAGCCGCCGGCAACAACAGCAGATTGGGGTAGACTGCCGTGGGCCAGGAAAGGTACAGCATGGCGGGCACCACAGCGGCCGGTTTGACCAGCTTCTTGGCATGATGATAGACAAACGAACTTTCATACCCCGCGCCGTACCGCCGCAGATCACGCCGCCCCAGCCCCTCAACCAGCGCCACCACCACGACCAGCACAAACAACGGCACGGACAGCACCAGGATGGTGACGCGTACCAGGGTGATAATGCTGATCCATACCGTGGCCAGCAGGTATTCACGCAGGTAGCCGGCAAGCCAGCCGCTCCAGCTGTTGATTTCCCGGGTGACGGCATTGTCACTGTGCATCTGGTGTGCATACTGCTGCCGGACCCAGTCCAGGAAGCCACTGTCCACAAAGGCCCACTGATAGGCGGTGCTCACCCAGCGCACAACCGTCACCGATGGTTCAGACAGCAGCAGGCTGCGGGTGAACTCTGTGGACAGCCACCCCAGCTCGGTGTTCATGACCGCTTCACTGTGCGCCGCCCCGGCTTCCGGCCAGAAGAAGGCGATGCCGATATATTCAATCAGCAGGCTCAGCAGCAGCGAGGACAGCACCACGCCCACCAGGGCCCATGGCCAGCCCCAGAGCAGATTATACAGAATGCCGTGCTTGCGTTCCGGCAGCGTCTGCTGCTGTGGGGGACGTTTTACCTCAGCCATTCGCCCCTCCTGTGACCGGCACGTTCAGGGCCGGACCGTCCCGCCACCAGGATTCACCGCTGTGATAGCTGCGCCGCATCTCCTCCGCTATTTTCTCAATACTTTCCGGCATCAGCACATCATCAGCATCCCCGGCAGGCAGCGGCATGCGGATTTTCCACAGTTGCCCGCCTTCCAGCAGGGCAAACGCCTGCCCTTTTGGCAGCGTCACGATATCGGCCGGCTCCAGCAGCGGGACTTTTACCGTCCCGACGCGGTCCTGGGTGCTTGAGGTGAAGTCCTGGTCTGCATTGACATCCGCCGTGTCCTGGTGCCCGGAGACCAGCGTTTTGGTGTAAATCTCCACCTGCGGCAGCTGCGTGGTCAGCAGCTCGGCGGTGCGGTTCTCCCTGACGCGCAGCATAATCAGGTTGTTAAAGTTACCCTGTACCTGGGCCGTCTTGGCCGCATTCCCGATGCGTGCCTCAATATCAGAAGACGTCTGGGTATAGGCTGTCACCTGCATGCCGGCACCGCCCCCTTTGTTGATGAGAGGAATAAACTCATCCCCCATCAGCTCGTTAAACTCATCGCAGTGCAGGTTAATCAGGGACTTCCCTTCTTTCCCGCCCGGCAGGCCAGCATTGATACCGTGTTTATAAATGTGCCCGGCCACACTCACCAGATCGGCGAACATGGAGTTACCGACCGCGCTCGCCACTTCACTGTCACTGAGCGCATCGAGCCCCACATACACCACGGCTTTTTTACGGATGATCTGTTCCCAGTCAAAAATCGGCCGCGTGTCGTCAATGTCCTGATAATCCGGCGACAGCAGCTCGGCGGTCTTGCCGGTGGTCAGTTTTTCCAGCAGCGGCAGCAGCGACGCCACGATTTTGTCAAAGTAAGTACGGTCATAACGTACCGCTGACCGCAGCCCGTCAAGGATGGGATCATAGAGTTTTTTACCCTCTTCTGAACTCAGGGCAACCTCAATGGCCCAGATACGTAAGGCATCCGGCTGACCCTGCATGTTACGGGGCACGTCGTCCTCTCCCAGCACCTGCTGATTATTCTCAATCTGCGTCTGCAGAGCCGGCAGCTGCGCCTGGATGATTTTTTCCGCATAGCGGATATAGAGATCGGCGATATTGTTCACGTAGCGCATGATCAGCGTGTAGTCAGGGCGCTCACCCAGGGCGACCAGCGCACGGGCGATGATGTTGACGAACCGCCAGGCAAATTCGCGGAATGCCGCGCTGTTCCCCTCACCCGACAGCTGACCGGCCACGCGGGACGCCACCTCTGACACGCGACCAAAACGCCCGACGGCATTATAACGGGCTGAAATTTCAGGCCAGCCAAGATGAAAAATATACAGCTCGTCCCCGCGTCCGGCCCGGTGGGCCTCTGCCCAGACGCGTTTCATCAGGTCTGCGTCGCCTTTCGGATCAAACACGATGGTGACTTCACCCCGCCGGATATCCTGGGTGACTAGCAGCTCTGCCAGCCGGGTCTTCCCGACGCGCGTGGTGCCGTACACCACCGTATGGCCAACGCGCTCCCCCAGAGCCAGGGTGACGTCTTTTTCGTCGGGCTCGATGCCGTGCAGCGCCGGATTGCCGCCCACCGGTGGTAACGGCCGCACCGGGTTCAGCGGCGTATCGGCACTCAGCAGCTTACCCAGCCAGGGCAGACGGTGCTCTGTCATCATTTCGAGCTGACGCGCCCCCAGGTAAAAGCGGTTTGGCTGCAGGTAACGGGCCACTTCAGGGCGCAGCGTATCCTGCAGCCGCTGGGTGTGTTTTTGCGTCCAGCGGAACCCCCGGCCTAGAAACAGGCGACGATGACTGACGGGGATCTGTTTAGTACTCATGACATAGCGCGTCAGGCGGCGGAGATTCCGGCGGTAGCGAATAATCTTCATCCCCTGATGCGTGCGGGTGACGGCCAGCGCCGCAAACCCGGCTGCGGTGACATAGCTGACAGTCGGAGCCAGAGCGACAGCCCAGGGTGCCTGCACACAGACATACGCCGCCATGCCCGATACCACGGCGGTATTCAGCTCAACGGCCGGACGCAGCAGGGCCTCAATGACGTAACGGTTACTCATCGTCTGCCTCCTTTATAATTTTACCGTCGGCCATACGGATATACGTTCCCCTCCCGGCACCGGCTTCCCTGCAGGAAAGGGAGTGGTAACGCAGGGCATCCGCCAGTAAGCGCCAGAGCACATACAGAACATTCGACAGGATGAAAAAAATGATCCATACGGCCCGCAATGACAGCAGGTAATTGTTCGCCGCGGTTTCTGTGGAGACGGCAGTGACGGTACAGGCTGCCGGCTTTGCCTCAGGCGGAGCCGCATTATCAGGCACCGGGCATTCCTCCCACATGTAATGTCCGGGCGGCGCGGTGCGCCATGCCGTTGCCTCCTTCTGCAACTGGTCGTTCAGGTCACTGACCGGATGGCCGAAAACAAGCCAGGCGAGCAGGCAGACACCGCCGAAAGCGGCAGGCACGAAAACGGCATGACGGAATAAACAGAACACAAGCCACAAAGCGTAGCGCAGGCTGTTCAGGATGATGTGCATAAAAGATTCCTCAGAGATACTGCCGGACGTCCTGCCCGGCGAGAATGGCCAGCAGGCGTTGCCCGCTGATGATGCGCAGGCGCGGTGACGCCATATGAAGGGTGCGGCTCATTTTTCCGGTACGGCCCGTGTGGATAAAGAGCCCCCGGCGGCCGGAGTGCAGGAGAAGTCGGTCGAAGTCCTCAACATGTGCGGGGGAAACAGCACGACTGTACCGTTTGGCCTGGATAAGCCAGTGCTCGCCGTCGATGATGACCTGGCCATCAAGGCCGCCGTCACCGCTGTAGGAGGCATTGCGCACCACGGTTAGCCCCTGACGTTCAAAGGCAGACAGCAACAGCTCTTCAAAGACATAGGGGCTGATTTTGCGCAGATAGGTCAGACGCTGCCCGTCTCCCGGCAGGAGGGTCAGTTTATTCAGTACCCGCCCCGCCGTTGCCCGGTATCGCCGGTGACGGCGGGTGCTGGCTTTCTCACGCCAGCGCAGGTTCAGAAAGGCCATCACCACCAGGAAAAGGACTATCAGTATGACCGCCCCATAAGGGTGTGCCATCAGCAGACCGTTGATATCTGGCGTGCTCATTACGGCTTAAACTGCTGCGTCAGGCCGGTATCGGTGATGAGTACCGGATAATGCTCAATCTGCAGGCGACGGGCCAGCTCGCTGCCGGAAGCCGGGGCCAGGCTGACACCGGGTGCCAGTTCGCGCAGCTCGCGCACGGTATCCATGTCTGTGACGTTGACTATCATCCCGGCCGCATGCTGTTCAGCCAGCGCGCCGGCATTGGCTTTCAGCCATTCACGGGACAGAGCATCATCCCCGATCAGAAACAACGCCCCGATGCCGGGCAACTGCAGCGGCCGGTCTGCTGTATTCCCCGGGCTCAGTTCAGGTGTGTTAACGGGTAACATACCCGCCATCCCGTCAGCCAGCGGAACACCGTGGTCCGGCTGGCGTGAAGGCTGTACGTCACTGACGCCGGGCATGCCGGGCTGTTTATTAACGGCCTCAAAATACGGCGCAGCATCTTCACCGCCCAGATCAGCAATCACATTCAGTTCAGCATGGCCGGTCAGGGGAAGGAGGGTAAACAGCAGTAAGGACAGCGTTTTCATCAGGGTTATCTCCCGGGTTCAGTCCAGACGAAGCCTGGATCGGGGGTGAGCGCAGCAACCGAGCGGGGCGCTTCAGCTGCCGGCGCAGAAATGCGGGGTGCAGGGCTGATTTTTGCCAGATGCCCTCTCACAATGGCGCGGTAACGTGCAGCAGGCTGACCACCTGCGGGATGGTGGTAGCAGCCGGCCGCATCCAGCCAGCTGCCTGGCTTACGCGCCCAGCACTCACGCAGAATGGTGGCGGCGGCGTTCAGGTTGGTGTAAGGGTCAAACGCATCCCACGTCGAGGCAAAATGATGACCGTTCCAGCCCAGATTGACCTGGGCAATACCGACATCGATGCGCTTAAGCGGGTGACTCTTCATAAAGACCTGCAGCGCCTGCCAGGCCTGCAGGCGCGTCTCATAGCGATACCCTTTGCCTGCCACATTGATGGTCCAGGGCCATGGCCGTATTCCGCGGGGAAGTTTGCGCGAAGACTCGCTCAGTGATACCGAGTAAAGCGCTTCGGGGGGCACGCCGTGCGCCATGGCCACGCGGACGTAACCCTCCGGCACCGTCTGGTCAGCATGGCCGTCAGGGACGGCCGCCATCAGTAAGCCCAGCGCCAGTGCGCCGGTCAGAATGCTGCGATTGCCCATTTACCGTCTCCCGCCTGCTGCAGTAAAACCGGCATCAGGCCGTTACCAAAGCGCATCCACCGGCCGCCGTCGTGGTTAAGCGTGATCTGGCGCTTGCGGACCTTTTCCACGGGAATGTGATGGTCCCGCGCCCAGCTGCGAAGCGCATCATCACTGCCCTGGCTGTCGACCAGATAGATGTCCACCGGCCGGTTGTCAGCCAGCACGGCAGACAGTTTCGCGTCGCAGGTTGCGCAGTCTTTTGACCTGACGAACAGCGCCAGCCGGCCGCCACTGTCGTGCGCCACGCCGGAGGCGTTCCCCATATTGACCGGCAGTGTGCCCGGATACAGGCGCTGCCAGGCCGCGTTCACCTCACGCTGGAAATCAAGCTCTTTCTGGGTGCGGGCAAACTCTTCCTTCACCCACTTTTCAGCAAACTTACGGCGCTCTGCCGGCGTCTGCGCCTCGATACCGAGGGTGGAAAGCGGATCGAGACCCGGCGACTGGGTACCCCGGGGTCCCTTCATCAGCTGCTGATAACGCTGATAATCGTCGGCACTGAGTCCCCACTGACCGGCCTGCTGCTGCAGGTTTTGCTGTGCGGAGTCCGCCCGTTGTGTTGATTCCTGTCGGCTGACATCCATCTGTCCTGATGTGGTCGCGGCCAGGGTCAGGGGACTCAGCAGCATGGCGGCTAAAAAGGTATGTTTCAGTTTCATCATTCGCTCCGTTATTCTGCTCTGAGCACGGTCTGGCGGCCGTTAACCCGAAACGTCGCCTCACCATAACCGGCACTGACCAGCGTCCAGCCGGACACGGTTTCACCCTCTCCGACCAGGGCCACCTGCGACAGGTTGCTGTAGCCCCGGGGCGCGATGGCAGCCCAGGACTCTGCCCCCCGCTTCTCCACTCCCGTCAGCACAAAAGGCGCAGTGCGGGCCACGCGAAGGGATGGAGCAGAACGACGTGTGTCAGCGGGACGGGGCTTTTTTGCAGCAGGCTCGTTTTTTTTTACCGGTGAGGCGACAGGTGCGGCGGGTGCGGGTGCCGGCTGTGATTTCAGCGCTGTCAGCTGCTCAGTCAGCGCACTCAGGCGGGTTTCCAGCCCCTGCTGGGCGTCCTGAAGGGTTCGCAATGACTGACGCACGGCGTCGTCGCTGCCGGCCTGTTTCGCTGCTGCGCTCAGCTCCTGCTGCATCTCGCCAAGTTTTTTCCGGGTATCCTGCAGGCCGGTTTTGAGCGTGGTCACATCTGACTGCAGGGCCGCGACTGTCTCAACAGTGGCCGCTGTACTGCCCTGAGATTCAAGGCGTGCAAGGCGTTCATCAAGGTTCGATATGCCCAGACTGAAGGCGGTGTAGCCCAGCGCCAGAATGCCGGCCAGCGCCACACCGCTGGCAGCGCCCCAGATGAGGCGGCGGCGGGGACGCCAGCTGAATCTTTTACGGGCCGGAGCGGGGTCAGTATGGAATGGTTGCTGTTCGCTCATTTTCTCAGAAACCCTCCGCTGACAGGTTTAACGGGTACTGACTGAGGGGCGCTGATGGCCGGTTGTGACACGGCGGACGGCGCAGGCGTGGACCAGGTGCTGACCGGCGGCGGAAGCTGGGAGACCGGCAGCTGGTAGCCGTCGCGCAGGCTGTGGCAGACCACACGCTGTACATCATCCACCTCAAGCTGCCAGGCCGGACCGGCCAGGACCTGCAGGGCAGTACGCAGGCGCATCGGGCCCAGCTGGTACTGGACGGCCGGCAATGCCTGGCGGTAAAGCACGCCGTTGGCGGAGCCGGTCGCGCACAGGGAATAACCGGACTGGCGCAGGGCGTAACGCAGCGCATCCGCCACAGTAGGATGCAGGGATGACGGGATGCGAATATCAATAATTTGCGAGAGAGGGTCACGCTGGGCCGCCTGCGGATCGGTACTGACCAGCAGATAACGATCGTAGCGCACCACTTCCGGCGTCCGCGCATACTCGTCCGGAGAGACCGGCTGAACGTTGCGGGTGACGGTGGTGCCGGGTGTCGGGTCCGCAGGCTCACGTTGCTGCAACTTTTGCGGCTGGGAAACACAGCCCGCAAGGAGCAGCAGGGGAAGAACAGTGGCAAGCCTGCCTGGTGAAAATATGTTGTGAGAGGTGTTACGTTTCATCCGGAATTTTCCTGTACAGTGATAAAACAGCCCTCACTGTGCGGAATCAGTCCGGTTTCACTCAATTAACAACTGATTTTCCGTTGATGAAAAAAAACGCCGGCAAAAGCCAGCGTTTTTCACTAATAGCGCGCTGTCAGGCTACTTTATGGGGACGATGGGTCACATCGCCGCGGCCTTCAAGCAACCCCGCAATAGAAATGTCTTCGTCCAGCGCGTCCCAGTGGATACCACGGGGACTCAGTTCATAGCTGTTAAGCTGTTCAGTTGAAGCATGCAACAGGCGTGGAAACCATGCCAGCGGCACACCGATGGTACGGGCGTCGTTGAGTTCAACCCACATCGTGGCCTCATCGAAGCTGACCCGTTTAGCTGAAATAGTCATTCCAGGCCTCCAGAAACAATGCTTGGTTATCTTCAACGATCCCCGTCAGTTCTTTTAATACCCGTGAATTAAACCCATCGTTACTGGCCAGAGCCACTGATGGCGTTAACCAGAATTTGGCTTCACTACCTGCTTTCATTACGTGAATGTGTGCAGGTTCGAGCGGGTTACCTTCATTAGAATAAAAAAAGAACCGGAAACCGTTGATCCTCAGTATAACAGGCATGTCAGTTATCCTTAAATGCTGACCGGATTATGTGTAAGTTCAGAGCAACTGCCATAAAGGCTGTTCAGAGTGCATGGATTGCCGATTTTGGTACTCCATACCCGAATCCAATGAACGGTATATCGTCATCGAAGTCCATCGGTGGCGCACCGGCACTGCTGCCGGAAGCCTGGCCACTGTGAGTCGGTCCGGAAGGTTGCTGAGGCTGGCCCCAGTCATTCCGGGAAGACGTATTCTGACCGCTGCCGGACTGGCGACCGCCAAGCATCTGCATGGTGCCACCAATGTTTACCACCACCTCTGTGATGTATTTCTCCTGGCCAGACTGATCGGTCCATTTGCGTGTGCGCAGCTGGCCCTCGATGTAAACCTGGGAGCCTTTGCGCAGATATTCACCCGCAATTTCTGCCAGCTTGCCGAAAATAACCACCCGGTGCCATTCGGTCACTTCTTTCTGTTCACCGGACTGCTTATCACGCCAGCTCTCAGACGTGGCCAGAGAAAGGGTGGCAACTGCACTGCCATTGGGAATATAACGCACTTCAGGATCCTGGCCGAGATTACCGACAAGAATCACCTTGTTAACGCCGCGTGAGGACATAATCATTTCTCCTGTAAAGAATAAAGAAACACCCCGCGAACGGGGTGTGTCAGGTGCGCATCAGAATGAGTTTTCTGCGTAGTTTTGTTGTGCGGCAGAGCCATTCTGCGGCGGCACGGAGTCAGATTTTTCAGTCTTGTAGACCATGTCCTGGCCTATTTTGATCCAGTCCACCTTTATCAGGCGGGCTTTCAGACTGACACGCTGTTCGCCGGCATGCTCGCCCTTGTTCAGCGTAAATATGTCCGTGGACGGATTACTCAGGTTAAAGCCCAGCAGGACTTTTTTGTCTTCATCGACGGCTTTCTGGCAGCGGGCGATAAGGCTGGTAGCCTCTTTACCTGCGACAGAAATGTCAAAACGGACGTAGGCCGGATTGTCAGTCGGACCGCTCAGTGCATTGATTACGCAGCTGAGGAACGAGCCATTCTGATGGTTAACCTGGCGGATGTTGCTGAGATACCCGATGCCTTTAATAGTCAGGTTGAAGTACTCAGATTTTGCAGATGCAGAAGTATTGTTTGCAGACATGATGTTTTCTCCATGGAGGTAAAAATAGGTACGACGGAGAAACCATCTGCCCTGACGGGAGTGGTTTCCCGTCGGGGGTCAGGATCGGTTGAATCCTGAGAGTCTGGTATGTTGAAGGAACCTTCATCGCCGCGTCGTAATGCGCTTGTACAGGCGATATCTGCTTTCAAAGGTGCGCAGATGTACCAAAGTTTGCTCCCTTTCAGGTTACAGGAGCTTTCGCTGTAGCCACCCGAAGGCGATTCTCACAGGCTACTGAATCATTGGTGGTCGTATGAACGACGGTTTAGCACTTTTATAATTAAACCGTCCTCCCTGAATGTCAACGGTCAAAATGGAAAACGTGATCCGTAAAAATAAAAGGGCACCGTTTCCGGTGCCCTGGGGTCAGTGCCTTAACCTGCGGTCGTCTCATCTGTCTCCGGGGAATAATCCCGACGCGGTTTTCACGGAGTGCATGCGTCTTACAGGTCAGTTAGTGTGCAATAACTTCCTGCCAGGCCTGCTGGGGGTAAATCCCGTTAAAGTTTACCTTACAGCACCGTGGCCAGCGGGGCACCTATGCATCAAAGCCTGGCAACAATAGCAGAACCCGGCCCGGGGTTGTACAGTGAAATAGTTCAATACTGCGCGGATTATTCTGTTTTAGCCTTAACCGATGTTTTTTTACGCTTCGCTGCTTTCTTCTTACCTGTACTGATAATTCCCTCACAGTCCGGATAGCGTATGCACCCCCCAAAATCACCATTTTTACCTTTACGTTTACGCGGGGGTCCTTTGCATAACGGGCAGGGAGGCGTGACGGGAGCAGTAATTTTCACACTGTCCTGGCGGCCTTTTTCGACAAGGTGACGGGTCCACTGCAGCTGCTTTTGCATAAAGACCGCAAGCGACATTTTCCCCTGCGAAATATCATCCAGTGCCTGCTCCCATAATGCGGTCATGCCCGGGCTCGTCAGCGTTTCCGGCAGGGCCGCAATCAGCTCCCGGGCCATCTGCGTTGAGTGGATGTGCTTCCCTTTTTTCTCCAGATAGTGTCGTTTGAAGAGGGTTTCAAGCACGGCCGCACGCGTCGCCTCTGTGCCCAGACCGGCGTTATCACGCAGCACTTTCTTCAGCTTCGGGTCACTGACGAAACTGGCCGCGTTCTTCATGGCAGCAATCAGCGTCCCCTCCGTGAACGGTTTGGGCGGACTGGTTTTCATATCCTTAACCTCAGAACCGGTGACAGCGCAAATATCCCCTTTTGCCAGCGCCGGCAGCGCCATACTGTCACCGTCGACGTCCTCTTCATCGTCATCTTTTTCAGCCAGGAACAATGACTTCCAGCCCGTCACCACACCGACTTTCCCGCGTGTACGGAACAGCTGTCCACCGATATTGAAAGAGGCCTCCGTCACGTCAGATTCCTGCAGCGGAAGGAACTGGGCGAAATAATGCTGGCGAATCAGCTGGTAGACCTTCAGCTCATCGGCGCTGAGGCGTGACAAATCAAATGCCTGTCGGGTGGGAATGATGGCATGGTGCGCGGTGATTTTTTTGTCATTCCAGACACGCGAGACAAACTGCCTGTCCAGCTGATTCAGTACCGGGGCCACAGCCGGATCGGATTTCGCCACTGCCGCCAGCACGTCGGATATTTCCTGCTGCATGGAAGTTGGCAGAAAACCGCAGTCTGTACGGGGGTAGGTGGTCGCTTTGTGGGTTTCGTAAAGTGACTGAGCAATGGCGAGCACATCATTTGCGCCCATGCCGAATTTTCGGGAACAGACCTGCTGAAGGGTGCCCAGGTCAAAACAGAGGGGTGCCGCCGTTTTCTCCCGCTTCTGTGTCACCTCCAGTACCGCAGCCCTGCCCTGCTGCTGACACAGCTGTCCCACCGCCCGGGCAGCCTGAGGATTGATGCAACGCTTTTCCTCATCACAGTACTGCTCAACGGGCACCCAGCCAGCCCGGAACCGGACGCCCTCTTTTTCAATAAGCGCATGTACCTGCCACCAGGGCTTTGGCACGAAGGACGTAATTTCATTATCCCGGTTAACCACCATGGCAAGCGTCGGCGTCTGTACCCGCCCGACGGACAGCACTTCTGACACCCCTGAGTCACGGGCCTTGAGAGTATAAAGGCGGGTCAGGTTCATACCGATGAGCCAGTCAGCCTGGCTCCGGCCCTTGCCGGCATCGTACAGCAGGGCTGTTTTTTCTCCGGGAAGAATATTGCCCAGTGCTTCCTTCACACTGGCCTCATCCAGGGCTGACAACCAGAGCCGGCGTACCGCGCCACTGTAGCGGCAGTATTCCAGCAGCTCACGCGCGATCACCTCGCCCTCGCGGTCGGCATCGGTGGCGATGACCACCTCAGAGGCCTTTTTGAGCAGCTTACTGATAACAGTGAACTGCGATTTTGTCTGCTCCTTGACGACCATTTTCCAGGCCTCAGGCAGCACAGGCAGAACATCGGCACGCCACGGCCTGCCATACTGCTCGCCATAGGCTTCAGGGCTGGCAGTTTCGAGTAAATGGCCGACCGCCCAGGTCACAACGATGTTACCGCCGCTGATAAATCCCTGCTCACGCTTGCTGATGCCCAGCACGCGGGCAATATCCTTTGCCTGGGAGGGTTTTTCACACAGAAAGAGTTGCATGTGTTGCCTCCCGCATCAGCTTTTTTCACCCGCCGCAACAGCGCGGACATCATTCATCAGTTTCGTGACGCCGGACCGGGCCAGGCGCTGTGATGATGATGAGCGATAGACAACATAGAGCCTGCTGCCGGACCCGTTTTTTTCGATTTCGATATCCAGGTGATCACGTCCGTTCCAGTCGGAGCCCATTTTGTAGTAGCTGCCCGGCATGGCGTCCCAGACGGGATGCGCATCATCTTCAGCCGCCGCTTTCCAGTCCCCGTCATTTGCTGCCTGGCGCATGGACTCAAGCTCCTGCGTGGAAATGAATTTATAGTGCCGCTTTAAGCGGGCCGCTGCCGTATCCACATCGACCGGCACGGAGAACGTTTTATCGACGGACTGCATGGCCTGTTGCCCTGCCGGGCTCATCAGCGGCATCCCGCCACTTTCTCCGCTGCTGTTGCCGCCCAACGTTTTTGTCAGGTTTGCGGCTGTGTCACTGACCTGTTTATTAATCGCAGCCCAGTCCGTTGTTGCGCATCCGCTCAGTAAAAAGAAGGAGGTGAGGAGGAACACAGGACGAATCATATTATTCCTCCTCTGCTATGTTGTTTTTAAGCGGAGGTGAGAACGAAGAGCGTTTTTTACCGCTTAACACATCCGGATCAGGTTCGCCATTTCGCTCAATGGCAACAAGCCCTTGCGTGGTTTTTTCTGCAATATCACGGCGAGTCACTGCAAGTGTTCGGTAAGGCTGAATCACGCCATAGACCTGACGAACAGCATGGCCACCATTGTCCAGGATAGTGTCACGTTGCGAACGCGAAATCAGCCCGTAATGAAAAGCCTGGAAAGCTTTCATTGCTAACTGATCATATCCAACCAGAAGCCATACGCACCGGTATCCTAACGGTGAACGGCTGAAAACGCTGACATTTAACGGATCGGCTGATTCAACTTCCGAGAGCGTTACCCCTTTGGGTACGGCTGACAATATGGCATCCAGTGAACTGAAGTTTTCATTAATTTTAAGTGTTGCTCGTTGCAGGGCTTCTTCGAGCCGTACCAGAGCCATATCGGCATAGGGATTATCTGCCGCTGAGTCTCGGGAAGCATTACCAGCTCGCGCAATGGCTTGCGGCATGCTGATTATTTCAGGCCTCTTTTTTTTCACCCCTGTATCGTCCGGAGCATCACGTTTCCTGCCCTCCCAAAGCCGGATTGCATAATGTGTATGGAGCAGGATATTAACAGAGGACTGTAGGGCCCCCGCTCGTGAAGCGGTCGTTCCGCCCTTTGTTTTACCATCAGACATGTCTAACGCCTCTCTTTAGTGGGTAATGAGTTTTGACACGCTTGAGATAGTCCGGGCGAGAGGGGTATATGAACAACTTAAAATCAGATCGTCACCATTACAAATTTGCAGGACCTTCATCTCTTTTATGGCGAAGAAATATTGCCTGGCTTTTAAGCACTGTTGCCACTGGCAACAGTGCTTACTTTTTAGTCAGTGTTGCCACTGGCAACAGCGCTCACTTTTTAGCCAGCATTTTTGCTGACAAAAGTGCAAGACTTCATGCGCCGCTGCCTGTAAAAATCTGCAATCTCATGAATTTATGATTTTTTCCCGAATTTTCTTCACCAGATCCCTGATATTTTCCTCCGATACCGGGCGGGCAGAGGCGCGTGGTTCGGGTTTCCATTGTTGCTGTTCGGGACGCTGAACTGTTTTTTGCCCGACACTGTCAGATATATCGCCACCCTGACGGGGCGCGTATAACCTGCCCTCACGCGCTTTCTTCATCACGGCCAGCAACCAGCCTACCGGGTTGCTGAGCTGCTGGCGTGCCATCACCTTTTGCAGGCTGAGCAGCACAAGTTGTGCCTGCTCCTCAGGCAACGCCTGCAGCTGTGCGGTCAGCATGGCAATATCTTCTGCCGGAACAAGTTCATGCAGACTGTCGGGAAGCACAGGTTTACCCGGTACGTACGTATTTTTATTCACACTGTGTGTGATACTACGTACGTAATGGTTCGGTTTCCGAACCCGGCCATAACTGACTGTTTTTACTGGCAGTACGGATTCCGAACTTAGTGAGTTGTTATGCCTTTCTGGACTGAGTTCGGTATCCGAACCCTGTTTTTTAGCGGCGATTCCTGGCCGTTTATGACTGAGTTCGGTTTCCGAACCCGGTGCGGGACAGGGTATTCGGTGATGATGTTTCGCCATCTGGCTGGGCGTCTGTGGGCGGTCCAGACGCGATTCGATCAGCGCAAGATGGCTGCGATAATGGCGCATGGTGGGGTCGTTTTTTATATCGTCGAGCACTTCGCGGGCGGTCTGGCTGATAGTCCGGTTTTTACTCAGGCAGGCATCCGCCACCGTATCAAGGAAGCGGGGGTCGAGCATTTCCGCATCGCTGAACGTCAGGGGCTCATCGTGCTGAGCATAGATATTCCCCCGCACCCGCCCTTTATCATCCCGCACGCGTTTACAGAGGCTGAGCCAGCCGGTTATTCGCAGCATAAGCAGGACGCGGCTTACCGTTTCCCTTGAGGCTTTCCCCTTTCCGGGTGAGGCAAGCTGCAGCTGCAGTTCGTCATAGCTGGGGAAAACCGCCCCCTCATTATTTTGTGCATACAGCCGGATCATCATCCAGCCCATCTTGTCCAGTGGTGACAACCGCGTGTCGAGCAACAGCCGGCGGGGAATGGAATCATGCACATTTCCAGTAAACAGCAGGCCGTTACGTATCCTGCCATCATCCCGCCGGGGACTGGCCGCAAGGCGGGCATTCATTTTATCCAGCGTATAAGCAATCAGGCTTTCTGCAGGCAGACTCATTATTTTTCCTTTTCGGCCGCCATCACGGCCGTTCTGAACTGTCAGTATGCTTAGTACTGCACCCGCGTACGGGTGCAGGGTAAACAGGCTGTCATGCTGCTATTTCCGTATGGCGCTGTTATAGCGTTCGTGGCTGAGAAGAAGCCATGTCCGGCCTTCGTTGCGACTCAGCAGACGCCAGAACGGGCCGAGATCGATTTTGTAGTAACCGCAGCCTTTCTCATCGAGCCGGGTGTAATTACGCGCCCCCTGCCGGAAACGGCGAACCTGACGTAACGCCTTTTGACAGCATTGCGGCGGCGTACCATGGGGAGCCCGCAGGCCCGGCGCAACCATTCTGTATTTCATGCCGTCTTCCTTACCGGCGTTCGGGCCGGAGAAGGCTGCCGGGTCTTGTGCCAGCCGCGGACGGCATGCCAGACCGACGTCAGCGAGACGTTCATCTGTTCTGCAGCCAGCATCATTACGTCCAGCCCGTCAGCACTTTCCGCGTCTTCAACGCCGGACTTTTGCCACTGACGCCACAGGGCGGCGTTTTCCTCATCACCCAGTGCGTTACCGCGCCCCGGCCGGACATCGATACCGGCAATGCGACGGCGGGCCGCCACGTCCGTACTGGAGAGCCCGAAGTAATTGGCCATCAGTTCAATGGAGCCGCCCAGCGCCAGCGCCCGATCGATACGCTGGAGTCGTTTCTGTTCCGTCCGGGCCTGCTGTAGCATGCGCACCAGATTGCCGTGATTGATGCCCACACTGATGATCGACACCTCACTGCCGGAAAGGTAGTGAAGCTCTTCGAGCGAGAGCCCCTGCAGCATCTGCATTTCCTCGCGGTTCAGTCCCAGCGATTCGCAGCGGCGGAGATAGCCACTTCTGAGATCCATAACCAGCTGCATCAATAATCCGTTTGCAGCCTGAGATAAACTGTTCATCATTCCCCCTTAATCCTGACGGTAACCAATGGCTGCCGGACCCCGGCCGCTGACACCCTGATGAAGACGGGCATTTTGTCCGGCTTCATACCCCTGATAACGTGCTGTATCCGCCCCGCGGCAGGCTTTCAGTTCACGGGTTGTGACTGTTTTCATACTGCGGCTTTCCAGCCAGTGACTCATCACCTGCTGCTCCTCGCTGCTGATGTCAGTTGCCGATATCACCTCACGCACCCCACATACCCAGCCGTCACGGAACTGCTCCGCTCTCGCCCGGCGTGTGGCCAGTTTCAGCCGCTTACTCTGGGTTTTGAGATAAGAATTTGTGGCATCTTTCAGCTGGCGCGTCAGCACATCAAAGGCATAGGCTGCTATCTCAGGTTTTTCACTGAATCCGTAAAAGGTTACCGAACGGCGATACCCGGCAGAGGTCTGACGCCATGAGTAATAAGCCTGGCAGCCAAAGGCATGACAGACGCCCCGGACAAGGGTCACCATCCATTCCGGAACTTTTTCAGCATCCGAAGGGGCCGTGCGGGAAGACGCTTCGCGCACGGATGTAAGGCCGGCATCAAGCTCGCTGATACCGTATCTGGCCATCAGCTTCTGGGCACGCTGCAGGGCCAGTCCTGCCTCATGGGCATTACTGTTGCTGCGGCCCAGCTTCAGCAGTTTCCTGACAAGATTCAGCAGTCGCAACTGTCGCTGTGAGTTATTCATCACTGTTATCCTCCCCGTACTTCAGACCGCGTTGCAGCTCCCGGAGACGGCGCATAACGCGCATCAGGCGGAGCAGTTTCAGAGCATCTTCATCTGTCAGGGCAGGTGCTTCCCCCTCACCCGGGCCGCCGGTGAAAAGCTCCGGCAGACCACACACCCCTGCCGCCGGATGCAGCACAGGCGCTTCGCCGGTCAGGCCCAGCAGAAATGCGGCGGCTTCAGAACACACCTCACCTGCCCCGACGTAACCGGCAGACATGTCCTTGTCGCGTTGAGGAAGAATTTCATCTTCGCAGCCAAGGACCTCACCCAGCTCCCATGCAAGACGAAAAGCGGTATTCTGCAGGTGTTCGATATCGTCCTGATGGGCCGGCACATGCCAGATGCTGTCATTACTCACCGGCGCGTCATCCTGCAGGACAACTTCAGGTTCTGGTGTTAAAAGAGAAAGCAGGCCATCCTCCCCATTGTCCTCTTCTCCACCATTCTCTTCTCCGTACCCATCGGAGAGGGTAACCAGCCCGCTAACATCCCCACTCTCACCTGAAATAACCGGCGCGGCACCGTACATATCTGGCTGAACCTCATGCCGAGGGGGCTCATTAATCGGTGTTTCAGAAGGAGAAGACGCATTACCCGGAACGGGCGTTACAGCCCCTCCTGAGACCTCAGGACGTGAACTGGAGACAGGTAGCGGGACGCCTTCACTCTCATCTGAGCCTGTGGTATGCAGGGCGTGATCAGCATTAACAGACTTGTTTGCGGCGGGAAAGGCAACCGTCTCCGGCTCGCCAAAGTGATGTCTGCGGTTGCGTTCTTTAGGATCGAGTTCCATCATCCAGCGGTCATAGTCCAGTTCCGGATGGGGTAACGCCTGCAGTAAATCACCAATAAATTCATCGCGAAACATCTCCAGAGACCACAGTTCCGGGGAGTTGAAACGGCCACAACACTGGCCAAAAACGTCGCTGAAGGATTTATCGCCTGTGTCTGAAATCAGGCAAAACTCATCCCACACGCGTTCCGCATCATGCCGGAGCGCCAGCAGTGACGTTATTTGTGGCCTGCCAAGCCCGGACTCAAGCAGGTCTGGGATCCACGGATAAAGATATTTCAGCGCATCTTCCATACGGCTGACTGTTGAGTAATGGACTGGCAAACCTTCACGGGTCAGTAGCTCTGACAACTGACGCAACGAAACCGTCTTTCCCATCTGCTCTTCATATATAGAGCGGGCTTTGTGGATCCCCTGCGCTTTTTCAATAAAACTCAGCTCCCCGCGCACTTCATTCTCTGCCAGATGGCCAATAACACACTGCAGCCGTCCCGGCCACGGCTTGAACAACACATGGACGCGGAAAAACCGGTCTTCTCCGGTTTCCTGCCACAGTTCTGACAGGATCTGATAACGTGTATTACCCCCGTCGCTGAAGATGTACATATCGGGCTCACCATCCGGGTCACGGGTGACTTTGGGCACGGTGTCCAGCCCGCGCGAACGGATGGAAGCCTTGATATCGTCATAACGCGGATTGCGTGATGTTCGCGGATTATCAGGATTCGGGCTTAACTGGTCGAGCGTCAGGACCATGGGCATTTCAGCCGCCGGCATGACGCTGATATTGCCGGCCGCCTGCGACTGGCGTCCGGGCTGCAGCATGGCAGCCCCCACATTAGAACTTTTACGGCTCATGCCTGTTTCCTCCCGCTGCGGTAACCGAAGTCATAGCTGCCTTCCTGAAACTCCGAAAAGAGGGTGTAACGCCCGTCAAATTTGACTTTTACCGTGCCGGTTGGCCCCTGCCGCTGCTTGCCGACAATGATCTCAGCCACCCCGGCATCAGGGGTGCCGGGGTTATAAACCTCATCCCGGTAAATAAACATGATGAGGTCCGCATCCTGCTCCAGCGCACCGGAGTCACGCAGGTCACCATTATTGGGGCGTTTATCGGCCCGCTGCTCCACCAGGCGGTTGAGCTGGGAAAGCGCCAGTACCGGACAGCCCAGCTCTTTACCGAGCGCCTTAAGCGAGCGGGAAATTTCCGCTATTTCCTGCGTGCGGTTTTCCTGCTCGGGGGAGCGGACAAGCTGCAGATAGTCCAGCATGATGAGAGAGGGTCTGCCGTATTTGCGGACATAGCGACGGGCGCGGGCGCGCAGTGTGGCCGGGGTCTGGTAACTGGTATCATCAATGATCAGACGGTTTTTCCACTCAATAATGCGACCGGTTGCCTCGGACACGCGAGCCCAGTCTTCATCATCCATGTTGCCGCTGCGAAGCCGGGACAGTTCCACCCGGCCTTCCATCGCCAGCAGGCGCATCATCAGCTGCTCTGAGGGCATTTCAAGACTGAACACAAAGACGTGATCGTCAGGTTTTGCGCTCACGGCCGCTGTGCAGGCGGCCATGGCCAGCGACGTTTTCCCCATGGAAGGACGGGCGGCCAGCAGGGCCAGATCGCCGGGCTGGAGACCACAGGTCATCGCGTCCAGTTCACTGAACCCTGTCGGTGTCCCGGTGAGGCCGTCACTGGCGGACATGCTTTCCAGCTGCGTCAGCAGTTTATCCAGCGCCTCGTTAACACCGGTCTCACTGTTGAGCTGCATGGCTCCCTGTTCGGCAATGTTAAACAACTTACCTTCGGCCGACTCAAGAATGCCCGCCGAGCTGGCTTTCGGGGCTTGCACATCGGAAAGAAGACTGTTACCCACAGTCATCAGCTGCCGCAGGCGGCTTTTCTCCGCCACCACCCCGGCGTATGCCAGGATATTGGCTGCAGACGGCGTGTTTTTACTCATTTCAGCCAGATAAGCAAAGCCGCCACACTGTTCAAGGTCGCCTCTGTTCTCCAGCCGTTCCGTAATAGTGATGAGATCGAGCGGTAGCCCTTCTCCGGCCAGCTCGGCCATCACGCGAAAGACCATACGGTGCGGCCGGGAAAACAAATCTTCCGGGGAGATTTGCAGTATCACCTCATCCCACCGGTCGTTATCAAGCATCAGTCCGCCCAGTACGGCCTGCTCAGCCTCATAAGAGCAGGGCATCATCATCTCAGACATGACGCACCTCCCGGGTCAGAACGTCACTGAAATGGCTCTGCCACTCGGGGAACAGTTCAGACGCGAGGTCGTGCATGGTGACGGCTGCGGCCGGACCTTTGCGGCGTGTTTTGTATTCCAGACGATGCACGGGCTGCTGCTTGACGTGCCCCAGTTTGAAAATATCCAGCGCCTCGATACGGGTATCGAGTAAACGATAAACGTCACGGTTGCCCAGCGCAGAGGCGTCGTAATGTTTTTCGTTAATGATGGCGGCAAGACCGTCCATTGCTTCACGGTCAAGCAGAGTGTTTTCGATACAGTTGACGAGAATGGAAATATCAGGAAGGCGGATACCGTAATTTTCATAGGTTTTCAGGCGGGTAAGCATATGAAGGGAGCCGCGGATAAATTCACGGACATCCGGAAGGATGGGTTTAACAACGCCCATCACATTACCGGTAGAGGAAAGGAGGGAAAGCTCGGTCATGACGCCTGTTGCGCCTTTCGAATCCACAATAATGACGTCATAACGGTTAAAGAAAGGATGCTGAAGTATGTTACGCAGGCGCAGACGGCCGTCTGCAGCGTGGAGCATCGCGGTCGGCAACAGTTCGTCCGGGTCGTTAGAGTAGATGACATCGAGATTTTTTATGGCGGTCTGCGAAATGCATTGCGTATGGTCACTGACCATCTGCATCAGCAATTCATAGAGACCGAAAGGGGATTCATGCTCCAGCGCGAAGATACTGCTGGCTGTGGGCTGGGAATAGTCTGCATCCACAAGAAGGGTGTTCAGGCCGGCATCGGCAAGAAAACCGGCAAGGTAAGCAGCAAACGTGGATTTGCCTTCTCCACCTTTGGGAGAGATAACGGGAAGTATTTTCATTTTGCACACTCTTTACAGTATGCAAATACGCCTGTTTACAAACTATTAACTTTGACTCAGGGATTGAAAATCCCCGTGTCCTTGGTTCGATTCCGAGTCCGGGCACCACTATTTAAAGAACCCAGCCTATGGCTGGGTTTTTGCTTTTCTGCTTTCAGCTAAACATCGTCCTTCCAAGCTGATGCCCCGCTTCCAGATGAGCTTCCGCCGTTTCCAGTTCCGGCAACAACATCATCTGAGAACTCACCACCGTAGCTCCGCAATAGTCAAAAATCCCATGGGAGATTTGTGCATTAAACGCATCCGTAAATCCATGCTTATCATACGTTTTCTGATTCGCTGCGCCTAAGGCAACCAGATGCACCCGCAGGTGGCCCAGCTTCTTCACTACGTTACCATCGGCGGTCTCCTCATAAGCCCAGCCATTTGAGAACACGCGATCGATCCATCCTTTTAGCAGCCCTGGCATCGACCACCAATAAATAGGGAAAACCAGCACCAGCGCGTCGGCGTTGTCGATCCGGGCCTGTTCAGCAATCACATCTGCCGGCGTGGCGTCGGTTTGCAGGAAAGCTGCGATATCCGGCGCAGCAAAAACAGGGTTAAAACCTTCCTGAGTTAAATCAGCGAGTTCAGCAGTATTGTGCGGGTTAGATTCAGCGACCCCTTGGGCAATCGCCGTGGCGACGCTATGCGTCAAAGAAGTGTTGAGGGGGTGAGAAACCACGATTAATGCATGCATGACGGAGACTCCAGTTGCCATATGACGATATCGGATGTAGTCTTATATACTAACAGTAACCTACCAATGGTAAGTTACCTTTGGTATATAAGCTTGTCAACGGGAGAATGCTCAATGTCTGAACCACTCGTACGGCAGCGTTTATCGCGAGAAGAGCGGCACAAGCAACTGGTTGATGTCGCCTGGCATATTATTCGTGAAGAAGGGACCGAAGCCCTGACGCTAGGCTACCTGGCGACACAGGCGGGCGTCACCAAACCGGTGGTTTACGATCATTTTGACAGCCGTTCGGGACTTTTCGCCACACTTTATACCGAGTACGACCAACGCCAGACGGCGAAGATGGATGAGATATTACGCAACACTGAGCCTGATGCGGAAAAACTGGCCTCGGCGATCGCCAACGCTTACATCGAGTGCGTGCTACATCAGGGACGGGAAATGCCGAGCGTGATGGCCGCGCTGGCCGGGACGCCTGAGCTGGAGAAGATCAAACAAGAGTGCATCGCCGCATTTACCGCAAAATGCCGGCAATACTTTTCACCGCTTTGTGGGAGCGATAATCTCAGCGAGGCCGCCATTCTTGCCATGCTCGGCTCCGCTGACGGGCTAGCGGCCGCGGTAGTGAACGGCGTCATCACAGAACAACAGGCTAAAGATGAGCTATTTCAGGTGATTATGTCGATGTTGCAGCGCTGCTGCCGTGCTTAAGGAGCACTGCCGAGTGGCGGCTAACGCCTTACACGGCCTACAAAACCCATAATATCATCAGGTTATAATTTTTTCGTAGGTCCGTACTCACAAAAGCCCGCCACCCGGTGGGCGTTTTAATTATCAGCCGCCTGCTTTCTTAATCGCCGCATCCAGCGAGGCTTTATCCGCCAGCCCAGGGAACACGGTAATCGTCGCTTCCGTGGCACCCGTTGTCGGCATCACGATAACCCCGGGCGTGCCGCTCAGGCCGATTTCCTGCGCCAGTTGATTCGTGCCATCCAGCACCGCTCCAACATCCGCCGCTTTCTTCGCGTCGAAATTCACTTTCTTCGCCTGCTGCTGGATGTCGGCAGCCTTCAGCTTGCCTTCGTTATGCCCGGTGGAATAGATCCCGTTGTGGTAGGTCAGATAGGCTTCTACGCCCTTCTGCTGGTAAATCTGCAGACCGGTTTTTGCCGCTTCCAGAGAAGTTTCCCAACGGCTGCCGAA
The DNA here is from genome assembly GCF_014103785.1 of Klebsiella sp. RHBSTW-00215. Classification (NCBI taxonomy): domain Bacteria; kingdom Pseudomonadati; phylum Pseudomonadota; class Gammaproteobacteria; order Enterobacterales; family Enterobacteriaceae; genus Klebsiella; species Klebsiella sp. RHBSTW-00215. The sequence continues at coordinate 1,932,159 of NZ_JABXQS010000001.1, read as the reverse complement.
AATAGGCCACTCTTTGAAAGCGAAGCGGGTTTGCGGGTTCTCTTTGATCACCTGCTCCATAACCGGCGCCAGACGACTGCAGTAAACGCATTGATAATCAAAGAACTCAATGACCGTCACTTTGCCCTCTTTAGGGCCATAGGTCGGCGTATTTTTATCCTGAGTCAGCGCGGCGGCGTTCTTCAGTACCGCCTGAGTTGCGGCGCTGGCCTGCTGCTGCTCCTGAATCTGTTGCAGCTTCTGGCTGGCCTGCAACAGCACTTCAGGATGCGCAACTAAATAATCCGCGGCAATTTTGCCAATACGGGCTTCCTGTTCGGGCGTAAACGTCGGCGCAGGCGCATCAGCGGCGGTCGCCATCACCGGAAGCAGAGCGGCGCCAATAAAGGCGAGTGTCAGTAAATTCTTATGGCCGGGCATGTGGGTAGTCCTTGCGATAGGTAAACGACAGGTGAGTCTTATGCACAAAATATCATCCTTTGCCGGCGAATCATCACCAGACAGGGCAATGATTGGTAACTATATTTTTCAATAACCGGATACGTTCCGGCTTTCCGCCCGGTGGTCAACGCGACCGAACGGGAGTACGCTTCGCCCCCTGCTTTTCCCTGTGGGATCCTTTTTTAGTTAGATGAGTTGGGTATGAACGAGTTTTTCAGTCAGTGGGACGTGGCGGTTATTCTGCTGCAAATTATTGCTATCGACCTGTTATTAGGCGGCGACAACGCGGTGGTGATCGCGATGGCCTGCCGTAAGCTGCCGCCACATCAGCGAACCAAAGCCATTATTATCGGCACCTTCGGCGCGATAGTAGCGCGCGTACTGCTGCTGGCAGTGGCTATCTATTTGCTCTCACTACCGTGGTTAAAAGTGGTCGGTGCGCTGATGCTGCTGTGGATTGGCATCAAGCTGGTCACCAATCAGGAAGAAGAGAGCGAAGTCAGCAGCTCCAGCAGCCTGTGGCGCACCGCGATCACCATTACCGTCGCCGATGTGATTATGTCGCTGGATAACGTACTGGCGGTTGCCGCTGCCGGGAAAGGCCACCTGGCGCTGGTCGCGTTGGGTGTACTGATCAGCATCCCGATTATCGTCGCAGGCAGTAAACTGGTGCTGGCGATCCTTAACCGCTTCCCGTCCGTGGTGATGCTGGGCGGCGCGCTGATTGGCTGGATTGCCGGTTCGATGATGGTGACCGATGTGACCATCGTGCATCTGTTCCCCAACGCGCCCGACGCGCTACCGCTCATAGGCGGGGCGGTTGGCGCAATACTGGTGCTACTGGAAGGGTTGCGCAGAAACCGCAGGCCCTCCGCCGAATAGCGTCCGCTCCGACGCCGTCAATCCCGACGGCGTCAAGTTTGCGCCACTTTTCCCCCACACCTGCTCTCATTTGCCCTACGCTTATTAAAGACACCTGATCCAGGGATCTGTAACCGTAATATTGCGCATAAATGAGATAACATCATGGAATTAAAGGATTATTATGCCATTTTAGGGGTTCAGCCAACGGACGATCTGAAAACCATCAAGACCGCCTATCGCCGTCTGGCACGCAAATATCACCCCGATGTCAGCAAAGAAACCGAGGCCGAAGCCAAATTCAAAGACCTCGCCGAAGCCTGGGAAGTACTCAAAGACGACCAGCGCCGCGCCGAATATGACCAGCTCTGGCAGCACCGCAACGATCCGCAGTTTGGTCGTCAGCAGCAACACTCCCACGAGCAGAGCTACAGCCAGCAGGACTTCGACGATATTTTCTCAACCATGTTTGGCCAGCAGGCACACCACAGCCGCCGCCAGCACGGCGTCCGGGGGCACGATTTAGAGATAGAAGTCGCGGTATTCCTCGAAGAGACTCTGGCCGAGCAGACGCGCACCATCAGCTATAAGCTGCCGGTTTATAACGTCTTTGGCATGGTTGAAAGCGAAACGCCGAAAACGCTGAACGTGAAAATTCCTGCGGGCGTGGTTGACGGTCAACGCATCCGCCTCAAAGGCCAGGGCACCCCCGGCGAAAATGGCGGCCCGAGCGGCGACCTGTGGCTGGTGATTCATATCGCTCCGCATCCACTGTTTGATGTCGTCGGCCATAATCTTGAAATCGTCCTGCCACTGTCGCCGTGGGAAGCTGCGTTAGGAACCAAAGTCACCATCCCGACGCTGAAAGAGAGCATTCTGCTGACTATCCCACCGGGCAGCCAGGCCGGGCAGCGCCTGCGCGTGAAAGGTAAAGGGTTGGTCAGTAAAACCGCCACCGGCGATCTGTATGCGGTGATTAAAATCGTTATGCCGCCAAAACCAGATGAGAAGAGCCGCGAACTCTGGCAACAGCTGGCCGATGCGCAAGCCAGCTTCGAGCCGCGTAAGACATGGGGGAAAGCCTGATGGCTAAGATAACAGTGACGTTCACGATTACCGAGTTTTGTCTCCACACCGGCGTTTCCGAGGAGGAGCTGAACGAAATCGTCGGCCTCGGCATGATTGAACCACGCCAGCCGCAGCGGGAAAACTGGCTGTTTGATGATAGCGCGGTGACGCTCGTTCACCGCGCCCTACGCCTGCGACAGGAGCTGGAACTGGACTGGCCGGGTATCGCCGTGGCGCTGACGCTGCTGGATGAGAACGCGCGCCTGAGCCGCGAAAATCAAATCCTGCAGCATCGGCTGGCGCGCTTTCTGACGCATAGTTAAACCCGTCCGCAGACGGCGGTGAACCCGTAGCCCGGTCAGCGCAGCGCCACCGGGAAGATAACCTGAAGCAACATTGCACGCTGTTTCCCCGGAGGCGGCGCTTGACGCGCCTTGTCCGGGCCTACAGGTTCTATACTGTGGGTTTTGTAGGCCGGATAAGGCGTCAGCCGCCATCCGGCACAAATACCGCACAATAATTAACCATGCACCCACGCCGGCAGCCAGTCGCCGTGGCTGTCGATCAGGTCATCCACCAGCGCATAGATCTCTTCAATACCCAGCACCGCCGCCGTATGCGGGTCCATCATGGTCGCGTAATAGACGTAGTCACGGTTTTCGGTGAGGATCGCCTCGGTCAGCAGAGTCTGCACGTTGATGTTGGTTTGCATCATCGCCGCCAGATGAGCAGGCAGCTTGCCCACTTTGGTCGGCTGAATGCCGTTAGCATCCACCAGACAGGCCACTTCCACGCAGCACCCCTGCGGCAGGTTGTCGATAAGATTATCGTTGCGCACGTTGCCGTACACCACGCTCGGCTCACCGGTCCAGATGGCGTTCATAATGGTGCTGGCGTATTCGCGCGACGGTTTCACCTCAATGCGCTCGCTGGTTTTATACAGCTCCAGCTCCTTGTGCCAGTTTGCCACCTGCTCCACGCAGCGTTTCGGGTATTCGTCCAGCGGTATCTGATAACGCTCGATAAGGTCCTCACGCCCCGGTTTGATAAACCACGGCGTGTATTCGGCGAAGTGCTCGGAGGATTCCGTCACGAAGTAGCCGAGCTTTTTGAACATCTCGTAGCGCACGATATTCTGGCAGCGCGAATCCTCGCGGTGCTTCGGCGCGCGGCCCTCAGCAAACGCCTGCAACATCTCCGGATAAATACTGACGTAGCTGCCGTCACCAAGCTTTTTCTCCAGCGACAGATAAAAAGCCATATGGTTGATACCGGCGCAGCGGTAGCGTAAATCCGCCGGGTCGAGGTCCAGATCGTGGGCCAGCTCCTCCGCCGTCCCCTGCACCGAATGGCACAACCCAACCTGCTTAATATGCGGATAGCGGGCGTACATCGCCCAGGTATTCATTGCCATCGGGTTGACGTAGTTAAGCATCGTGGCGTTCGGGCAAACTTCAGTCATGTCGTCGCAAATACGCCACAGATGCGGAATGGTACGCAGCGCGCGCATGATCCCACCCGGGCCAAGGGTATCGGCAATGGTTTGCTCCAGGCCATGCAGCTTACAGACTTCAAAATCGGTCACCGTGCAGGGCTGATAGCCGCCAATCTGGAAGGCTACCACCACGAAATCCGCATCCTGTAGCGCCGCTTTCTGGTCGCGATAGCAGCTGATTTCGCCGTCAGCGCCGAGTGAATCCATCAGTTTACGCACCACAGTATGTGACTCTTCCAGGCGGGTCGCATCCCGATCCATCAGGGCGATATGCGCCGATTTCAGCGCCGGGCGTTGAAAAACATCACCGAGAATATTTTTGACGAACACCGTCGAACCGGCACCGATAAAGGTAATTTTTGGGGCAGACATAGGGCTCTCTCCATAAGGTCATTGAACGGTGACAGAGTGGCACGCCGGGCCTTTGCCGCGCTGCCCTGTTCCCCCTGGAGCATTCCCGGAAGCTCAGATCGACAATCTGCAAGCATAAAATATGAGATTCCGGGAATAAATAGACGGAAAAGAAGAGAAAACGGGCCGTTATTTCGACTAAGATGAGGGCTCACTGGCGCAAAAATCGGCAAGTATGATGATTCAGGAATCCACATCATGATCGATAAATCCCACGCGGCGCAGCCTGCCGACTCCTATATGAGCAGTAGCGATGAGCATCAACCCCGCAGCCCGCTGGCGCTCTACTCTGAATATCAGCGGATGGATATCGAACTGCGCACGCCTTATGCGATGACCGCCAGCCACTGGCACGGTCAGGTGGAGGTAAACGTTCCCTTCGATGGCGATGTGGAATATCTGATCAACGATGAAGTAGTACGCATTAAGCAGGGCTATATCACGTTGTTCTGGGCCTGCACGCCTCATCGGCTGACTCGTCCCGGCGACTGCAAGCAGATGGCTATCTTTAACCTGCCGATGCATCTGTTTTTGTCCTGGCCGCTGGACCGGGAGCTTATCAACCACGTCACTCACGGGATGGTGGTGAAATCGCTGGCCGCCCAGCAGTTGAGCGTGTTTGAAATCCAGCGCTGGCAGCATGAGCTGAACAGCGACAACGAGCAGATTCGCCAGCTAGCTATCGATGAAATCGCCCTGATGCTCAAGCGTCTGAGCCTCTCCGGTTGGCAGCCGATTCTGGTGAACAAAACCTCGCGTACGCACAAGAACAGCGTGTCGCGCCACGCTCAGTTTTACGTTAGCCAGATGCTGGAATATATCGCCGCCCATTACGATCAGGCGCTCACCGTCGACAACGTCGCCGAACATGTGAAGCTGAATGCCAACTACGCGATGGGGATTTTTCAGCGGGTGATGCAGCAGACCATGAAGCAGTATATTACCGCGATGCGTATTAACCACGTTCGCGCCCTGCTCAGCGACACCGATAAAACCATCCTTGATATTGCCCTGGCCGCCGGTTTTCGCTCCAGCAGCCGCTTCTACAGCACCTTTAACAAGTATGTCGGCATGCCGCCGCAGCAGTATCGCAAGCTGAGCCAACAGCGTCGCCACAGCCTGCCGCCCGCAGAAGCATAAAAAATGCCGCCGGGGAAAGCCCGCGGCGGCATTATTCACAACGCTAACAGATTAGTCGTTAATACGCGGATGCTGATCCACCAGACGAGAACGTTTTTCCTGTAGGTCGGCGATTTCCTGATCGATATCTTCGATTTTATGCTCGATGTTATCGTAGTGCTCACCGAGGATTTCCTTCGCTTCCTGGATATCGGACGCCGCTGGCGTCGCCCCTTTCAACGGACGATTGGCGGTCTCTTTCATCGACAGGCCAGTCAGCAGACCGATAACCGCAATCACCATCAGATAGTAAGCTGGCATCATCAGGTTCTGCGTGGTTTCCACCAGCCAGGCCGCCAGGGTTGGCGTCAGACCCGCAATCAGCACCGAGATGTTGAAGGCGCTGGCCAGGGCGCTAAAGCGAATATGGGTCGGGAACATCGCCGGCAGCGACGAAGCCATCACCCCGATAAAGCAGTTCAGAATCACCGCCAGCAACAGCAGGCCGGCAAAAATCAGGCCGAGAACGTTACTGTTGATCATGATAAAGGCCGGAATCGACAGCGCAAACAGCGCAACGCTACCAATAAGAATAAACGGACGACGGCCAAAGCGGTCGCTGAGCATACCGATAACCGGCTGCACGAACAGCATCCCGACCATGATCGCGATAATAATCAGCACCCCGTGGTCTTCCGAGTAGTGCAGGTTATGCGACAGATAGCTCGGCATGTAGGTCAGCAGCATGTAGTAGGTGACGTTAGTAGAGATCACCAGACCGATACAGGTCAGCAGGCTGCGCCAGTGTTTGGTGGCGATTTCTTTAAACGAGACTTTTGGTCCTTCCTGCAGGCCTTCACGATCGCCCTGCTCCATGCTATCAACATGCTGCTGGAACGCCGGGGTCTCTTCCAGCGCGTGGCGCAGATAAAGACCAATAAGCCCTAACGGCAGCGCCAGGAAGAACGGGATACGCCAGCCCCAGTCGAGGAAGTTCTCTTCGCCCACCACGCTGGAAATCAGCACCACCACGCCTGCACCCATGACAAAACCGGCAATCGAACCAAAGTCCAGCCAGCTGCCCATAAAGCCACGCTTGCGGTCAGGCGAGTATTCAGCGACGAAGATTGATGCACCGGTATATTCCCCGCCTACCGAGAAGCCCTGCGCCATTTTACACAGCAGCAGCAGGATCGGTGCCCAGATACCAATGGTGGCATACGACGGAATAAGACCGATACAGAATGTACTTATCGACATAATGACGATAGTTATCGCCAGAATCTTTTGTCGGCCATATTTATCGCCCAGCATCCCGAAGAACAGGCCGCCTAGCGGACGAATTAAGAAGGGAACCGAGAATGTACCGAGTGCGGCAATCATCTGCACGCTGGGGTCTGCACCGGGGAAGAAGACTTTACCTAAGGCATACGCAACAAAACCATATACCCCAAAATCGAACCACTCCATCGCGTTACCCAGCGACGCTGCGGTAATCGCTTTCTTCAGTTTGCTGTCATCAATGATGGTCACATCCCGAAGCGTGATGGGCTTTACTTTTTTCCTTTTAAGCATAATTTTCCTCTTTTGCTCTCGCCTTGAGCGCACGAATCTCCGCCGAATGACAAGGTCATTCGCGTCATGCGTTGGGAGCAATTCATTGCTGTGCTCCACCTTTCAAGCGTAGCAGGTTTGCCTGCACTGTCTGCTGACAGTCTGTACAACCGAACCTGTTGACGCCTGCTCTGGCCATAAATGAATAAACGGAGTCGCTATAAGTATGGTGAATTTGCGATCTCGCCTTTTTACCCTAACAGCGTTTAATTATGGGATCAACTTCACAAAAATTTACCTACCCTTAAACAGAGTCGCCCATAACCAATAAATTCAATGAATATTGGAAGTTAACGATACATTTCCGGAAATATCTGGCCGATTTTATGGAAATAACCCGGCGGTTTTTCGCGATATATATTTGCTTTCTTCCCCGAGAACGCCCGTAAAAAAGGCCCGACAAAAGTGCGGGATTGCGCTATAATCAGCGTCACTTTCGGCTATCAGCCGCTATTTAATGGACCAACGTCCTGTTTTATCCAGTAATCGCGAGGAACGTCATGTCACTGCCACACTGCCCAAAATGCCATTCTGAATACACTTATGAAGACAACAGCATGTTTATCTGCCCAGAATGCGCCCATGAATGGAACAATGCCGAGCCTGCGGACGATAACGACGCACTGGTCGTCAAAGATGCCAACGGTAATTTACTGGCCGACGGCGATAGCATTACCGTGGTGAAAGATCTGAAGGTTAAAGGTAGCTCTTCTATGCTGAAAATCGGCACAAAAGTGAAGAATATCCGCCTCGTTGAAGGCGATCATAATATTGACTGCAAAATCGATGGTTTTGGCCCGATGAAGTTAAAATCTGAATTTGTTAAAAAGAACTGATTTATTTCCTGCCCGGCGTCGCTATTATTCCCCAGCGCACGCCGTCGGGCGGGAATATATTTCTCGATAGAAAAATCTGAAAAGTGGTCATTATTCCCCGGTTACCCTGCGCTTACCTGCTGGCCGTATCGGGTATTCCGCCGCTGCCGCCTGGCTTAATTTTGCAATCCCCTTCTACGCTTAATGAGATATTCGTTACCTGAGGTAATGGTTATGCCCTTAAGTCCCTACATCGCTTTTAGCGGCAACTGCGCCGCAGCCATCGCGTTCTACCAGCAGGCATTGGGTGCTGAGCTCATCCACCAAATCACTTACGGCGAAATGCCGCAGGATATACAGGATGCCGAAGACGGTTGCCCTTCGGGCCAGCATCTCGCCGCCGACGGTATCGCCCACGCCAGCCTGCGCGTGGCGGACGGCATCCTGATGCTCAGCGACAGCCCCTCCAGCAAAACGGAGCGCTACGCCGGGTTTACACTCGTGCTGGATCCAAAAGATATTGAGGAAGGTAAACGCTGGTTTGACGGCCTCGCCGACGGCGGGCAGATAGAGATGGTCTGGCAGGAAACCTTCTGGGCCCACGGTTTCGGTAAGGTGACCGACCGCTTCGGCGTCCCCTGGATGGTCAACGTGGTGAAAGAGCCTTAACGCTGACATTTTCCCCTCACCCTAACCCTCTCCCCAAAGGGAGAGGGGATAGGACGGTACCATCTTCAGCTACTGAGCCGTTCTGTTAGCCCCGCAGGCAGACCGCTCCGAACCCGCTTTTCTCCCTCTCCCTCCGGGAGAGGGCCGGGGTGAGGGTCAGCGCGCAGATATCCCCTCACCTTGTCATCTCACTGGCACCCACTCTTCATCCTCCGGTCATCATGTTTTAACCGAAATGTAACAATAATCCGTCAGGATCGGCCCACGCTCAGAGGGGAAAAACCTTCTTGTCCTTAGTGAGGCTCGATTGACATGTACTTATCCAGACATCCGACCAGTTACCCGACACGATATCAGGAAATTGCCGCCAAACTTGAGCAAGAGCTTCGCCACCACTACCGCTGCGGCGACTATCTTCCCGCTGAGCAGCAGCTAGCGACCCGCTTCGAAGTCAACCGCCACACCCTGCGCCGGGCTATCGATCAGCTCGTTGATCGCGGCTGGGTCCAGCGCCGTCAGGGCGTCGGCGTACTGGTGCTGATGCGCCCGATTGATTATCCGCTCAATGCCCAGGCTCGCTTTAGCCAGAATCTTCTCGAACAGGGCAGCCATCCGACCAGCGAGAAGCTGCTGTCGGTCCTGCGCCCGGCCAGCAGCCACGTGGCCGAAGCCTTTGCCATTAACGAAGGCGATAACGTTATTCACCTGCGCACCCTGCGCCGCGTTAACGGCGTCGCCCTGTGCCTGATTGACCACTACTTTACCGACCTGCGCCTGTGGCCGGTGCTGCAAACCTTTACCCACGGCTCTCTCCATGACCTGCTGCGCGACCAGCTTGATATCGAGCTGACCCGCGTACGCACCAAAATCAGCGCCCGCCGCGCGCAGGCTAAAGAGAGCAAGATCCTCAGCATTCCCAATATGGCGCCGCTACTGTGCGTGCGCACGCTGAATCATCGTCAGAACGAACAGAGCGCGACGGAGTACTCCGTCAGCCTGACCCGCGCCGACATGATTGAATTCACGATGGAGCACTGAATGCACTTTGATACCGCTACCCGCCAGCGCTGGATGTCCGTGCTGGCCCACAGTGAACCACAAGAACTTGCTGCGCGGATGCAAACGCTAAACCTCGCGCCGCAGTATGAGCTGATTCGCACCCCGGAAACCGGCCTGGTGCAGCTACAGGCGCGCATGGGCGGCATCGGCGATCGTTTCTTTGCTGGTGATACCACATTAACTCGCGCCGCGATTCGCCTGGCCGACGGAACGCTCGGCTATAGCTGGATCCTCGGCCGCGACCGTCCGCACGCCGAACGCTGTGCGGCTATCGATGCCCTGATGCAGTCGCCACACCATTTTCACACCCTGATGGAAACCCTGATAACCCCGCTGGAAGAACAACGTAGCGCGCGCATTGAAGCCCGACGCGCCGAAGTCAACGCCAGCCGGGTCGACTTCTTTACTCTGGTTCGCGGAGATAACGCATGACATTACAACCCGCTTTTACCCTGGCTGTGCAGGACGCCCAACACAGTTTCCGCCGTCTGCTGAAAGCGATGAGCGAGCCGGGGGTGATCGTCTCCCTGCAACAGCTCCAGCATGGCTGGCAGCCGCTGAATATCGCCTCCACCAGCCTGCTGCTGACGCTGGTCGATCACGACACCCCGGTCTGGCTGGCTCCAGCGCTGCATAACGACCTTGTCGGGCAGAATCTGCGATTTCATACCGGCGCGCCGCTGGTTGAACAGCCGCAGCAGGCGACCTTCGCCATCGCCAACGACAGCATCAGCGCCGAACAGTTGAACGTGCTTTCTGCCGGAACCGTCGTCGCCCCTGAAACAGGTGTGACGCTGATTGTCCAGCTTGCCAGCCTTAGCGGCGGACGCATGCTGCGTCTGACCGGCGCGGGTATCGCCGAGGAGCGCATGATCGCCCCGCAGCTGCCGGAATGCATTATTGAAGAGTTGACCGAGCGCCCGCATCCGTTCCCGCTGGGCATCGACCTGATCCTGACCTGCGGCGAACGGCTGCTGGCCATCCCGCGCACCACGCATGTAGAGGTCTGCTAATGTACGTAGCCGTCAAAGGCGGTGAGAAGGCGATCGTCGCCGCTCACGCCCTACAGGAACATAAACGCCGGGGCGATGGACGGCTTGCGGAAATCAGCGTTGAACAGATTACCCAGCAGCTCAATCTGGCGGTGGACCGGGTGATGACCGAAGGCGGCATCGCCGACCGGGAGCTGGCTGCGCTGGCGCTAAAGCAGGCTAGCGGCGATAACGTTGAAGCCATCTTTCTGCTGCGCGCTTACCGTACCACGCTGCAAAGACTGGCGGTCAGCGAGCCCGTCGATACCGCCAATATGCGCCTTGAGCGCCGAATTTCGGCGGTCTATAAAGATATCCCCGGCGGCCAGATGCTCGGCCCGACCTACGATTACACCCATCGCCTGCTCGATTTTACCCTGTTGGCCAACGGCGAAACGCCGCCGCTGGCAGCCAATAGCGCACCACAGGAACCGACGCCGCACGTCTTTAATCTGCTGGTCCAGCAAGAACTGGCAAAAGCCGAGCAAGATAGCAACGCGCAGCCCGATGACATCACCCGTAATCCGCCGGTCTACCCCTGCTCGCGCTCGTCGCGCCTGCAACAGCTGGTGCGTGGCGACGAGGGCTATCTGCTGGCGCTGGCCTACTCCACCCAGCGTGGCTACGGGCGCAATCACCCGTTTGCTGGCGAAATCCGCAGTGGCTACGTCGCGGTGGAAATTACCCCTGAAGAGCTGGGATTCACCGTCAATATCGGCGAACTGCTGATGACCGAATGCGAAATGGTCAACGGCTTTGTCGACCCGCAGGATGAGCCGCCGCACTTTACCCGCGGTTACGGCCTGACGTTTGGCATGAGCGAGCGCAAAGCGATGGCGATGGCGCTGGTGGACCGCGCGCTCCAGGCGCCGGAGTACGGCGAAGAGGTGGCGGGCCCTGCCCAGGACGAGGAGTTTGTGCTGGCTCATGCCGATAACGTCGAGGCCGCCGGTTTCGTTTCGCACCTCAAACTTCCCCACTATGTCGATTTCCAGGCCGAACTGGCGCTACTCAAACGCCTGCAACGGGAGAATCCACGTGGCTAACGCGCTGACCGGTTACAACTTTGCTTATCTCGACGAACAGACCAAACGCATGATCCGCCGCGCTATCCTCAAAGCGGTGGCGATCCCCGGTTACCAGGTGCCGTTCGGCGGACGCGAAATGCCAATGCCCTACGGTTGGGGAACCGGCGGTATTCAGCTTACCGCCAGCGTGATTGGTGAAAATGACGTGCTGAAGGTCATCGATCAGGGTGCCGACGACACCACCAACGCGGTGTCGATTCGCCAGTTTTTCAAGCGCGTCACCGGCGTCGCCACCACCGAATGCACCGAAGACGCCACGCTGATCCAGACCCGCCACCGGATCCCGGAAACGCCGCTGGCTGAAGATCAGATCCTGATCTTCCAGGTGCCGATCCCGGAGCCGCTGCGTTTTATCGAGCCGCGCGAAACTGAGACCCGCACCATGCACGCGCTGGAGGAGTACGGCGTGATGCAGGTGAAGCTGTACGAGGACATCGCCCGTTTCGGCCATATCGCCACCACCTACGCCTATCCGGTAAAGGTCAATGGCCGCTACGTGATGGACCCGTCGCCGATTCCTAAATTCGATAATCCGAAGATGCATATGATGCCTGCGCTACAGCTTTTTGGTGCCGGGCGCGAAAAACGTATCTACGCGGTACCGCCCTATACCCCGGTGGAAAGCCTCGATTTCGACGATCATCCGTTTACCGTCCAGGAGTGGGACGAGCCGTGCGCCATCTGCGGGTCGCGCCATAGCTACCTTGATGAAGTGGTGCTCGACGACAGCGGCAAGCGAATATTTGTCTGCTCCGATACCGACTATTGCCGCCAACAGAGCGAGGCGCAGAAAAAATGAGTCATCCATTACTGGCGGTCAATAACCTGACCCACCTTTATGCGCCGGGCAAAGGCTTCAGCGATGTGTCGTTTGAACTGTGGCCGGGCGAAGTGCTGGGTATCGTCGGCGAATCTGGTTCGGGGAAAACCACTCTGCTGCAGGCGATTTCCGCCCGCTTGACGCCGCAGCAGGGCGAAGTGCTGTATCAGAGTCGTTCGCTGTACGCGATGAGCGAAGCGGATCGCCGTCGCTTGCTGCGCACCGAATGGGGCGTAGTGCATCAGCATCCGATGGATGGCCTGCGCCGCCAGGTGTCGGCGGGGGGCAATATCGGCGAGCGCCTGATGGCGACCGGCGCGCGGCACTACGGTGATATTCGCGCCACCGCCGAACAGTGGTTGCAGGAGGTAGAGATCCCGCCTTCACGCATTGACGACCTGCCCACCACCTTTTCCGGCGGCATGCAGCAGCGTCTGCAAATCGCTCGCAATCTGGTGACCCAGCCGAAGCTGGTGTTTATGGATGAGCCTACCGGCGGGCTGGATGTTTCGGTACAGGCACGCCTGCTCGACCTGCTGCGTGGTCTGGTGGTAGAGCTGAACCTGGCGGTGGTGATTGTGACCCATGACCTCGGCGTCGCCCGCCTGCTGGCTAACCGCCTGCTGGTGATGAAGCAGGGTCAGGTGGTGGAAAGCGGCTTAACCGACCGGGTGCTCGACGATCCGCATCACCCCTACACCCAGTTGCTGGTGTCGTCGGTATTGCAGAACTGATGTTGCTGTTGCCCGGCGGCGCTTAGCTTGCACGGGCCTACGAACAGCGCACCTGCAGGCCGGGTAAGGCGCAGCCGCCACCCGGCAATCAACCCCCAGAGGCCAACATGATCCGCGTTGAAAACGTATATAAAACCTTTGTTCTGCACCAGCAACACGGCGCTCGTCTGCCGGTTCTCGCCGACGCCTCGCTGACCGTCAATACCGGTGAATGCGTGGTGCTGCACGGCCACTCCGGCAGCGGAAAGTCCACCCTGCTGCGCTCGCTGTATGCCAACTACCTGCCCGATAGCGGCCACATCCATATTCGCCACGGTGACGAATGGGTCGATCTGGTCAGCGCCTCGGCGCGTAAAGTGCTGGAAGTCCGTAAAACCACCATCGGCTGGGTCAGCCAGTTTTTGCGGGTGATCCCGCGCATCTCGGCTCTCGACGTGGTCATGCAGCCGCTGCTCGAACTGGGCATTCCGCGCGAAGAGAGCGCCTCACGGGCTGCCCGCTTGCTGACGCGCCTGAACGTCCCTGAACGCCTGTGGCACCTGGCTCCTTCCACCTTTTCCGGCGGCGAACAGCAGCGCGTCAACATCGCCCGCGGCTTCGCGGTCGATTACCCGATTTTGCTCCTCGACGAACCTACCGCCTCGCTGGACGCGAAAAACAGCGCTGCGGTAGTGGAACTAATTAACGAGGCCAAAGCGCGCGGCGCGGCGATCGTCGGCATTTTTCACGATGAGGCAACGCGTAACCAGGTCGCCGACCGCCTGCACCCGATGGGGATTTCAGCATGATTATCAATAATGTAAAGCTGGTCCTCGACGATGAGGTGATCAACGGTTCGCTGGAAGTGCAGGATGGCAGAATTTCTGCCTTTGCCGAAAGCCAGAGTCGCCAGGCAGAAGCGATTGACGGCGAAGGCGGCTGGCTGCTGCCGGGGCTGATTGAACTGCATACCGACAATCTCGACAAGTTTTTCACCCCGCGTCCCAAGGTGGACTGGCCCGCCCACTCGGCGATGAGCAGCCACGACGCACTAATGATCGCCAGCGGCATCACCACCGTGCTGGATGCCGTCGCCATTGGTGACGTGCGCGATGGTGGCGACCGTCTGGAGAATCTGGAAAAAATGATCAACGCGGTAGAAGAGACACAAAAACGCGGCCTCAACCGCGCCGAGCACCGACTGCATCTGCGCTGCGAGCTTCCGCATCACACCACTCTGCCACTGTTTGAGAAGCTGGTTAGCCGCGAGCCGGTAAGCATGGTCTCCCTGATGGATCACTCCCCTGGCCAGCGCCAGTACGCCGACCGCAGCAAATATCGCGACTACTACCAGGGGAAATATCATCTGACCAACGAAGAGATGGATAAATTCGAAGAGGAGCAGATGGCGCTGGCGGCGGCCTGGTCGCAGCCCAACCGGCAGAGCATTGCCGCCATGTGCCGTGAGCGCAATATCGCGCTGGCCAGCCACGACGACGCCACCCATGAACATGTGGTCGAATCGCACCAGCTTGGCAGCGTGATCGCCGAATTTCCTACCACATTAGCCGCAGCGCAGGCATCGCGTCAGCACGGGATGAACGTCCTGATGGGCGCGCCGAACATCGTGCGCGGCGGCTCGCATTCAGGCAATGTCGCCGCTCATCACCTGGCGAGCAACGGCCTGCTGGATATTCTCTCTTCCGACTATTATCCCGCCAGCCTGCTGGATGCCGCTTTCCGCATCGCCGATGACGACGGCAACGCGTTTACCCTCGCCCAGGCTATTCGTCTGGTGAGCAAAAATCCCGCGCAGGCGCTGGGGCTACACGATCGCGGCGCGATTGCCGAAGGTAAACGCGCGGATCTGGTGCTGGCACACCGTCGCGGCGAGCATGTCCATATCGATAACGTCTGGCGTCAAGGTAAGAGGGTCTTTTAATGACAGGGAAACTGATTTGGCTGGTCGGCCCATCCGGCTCCGGCAAAGATAGCCTGCTGGCGGCCCTGCGCCAGCGCGAACACCCGCAGCTACTGGTGGCGCACCGTTACATCACTCGCCCGCACAATGCGGGCTGTGAGAACCATATTGCCCTCAGCGAGCATGAGTTTTTCACCCGCGCCGAGCAGCATCTGTTTGCGCTTAGCTGGCACGCCAATAACAATTACTACGGCATTGGCATCGAGATTGATCTGTGGCTGCACGCCGGGTTTGACGTCGTCGCTAACGGCTCCCGCGCTCATCTGGCTCAGGCAAAAACGCGCTATGCTGACGCCCTGCTACCCATCTGTTTGCAGGTTTCGCCAGAAGTACTGCGTCAACGTCTGGAGCAGCGCGGGCGAGAGAACGAAACGGAGATCGCTCAGCGGCTGGAGCGCGCGGCACGTTATACGCCAAGTGCGTGCCTGACCCTCAACAACGATGGTCGCCTGAGCCAGTCGGTGGATGCCATGGTGTCGCTGATCCGCGTTCACGGCAACCGACGCGAACAGCAGCTTGCCTGAATGACGCGAGGTGAAAACATGAGCCTGACTATCCGCTTAACCGGGACCGGCGGCGCGCAGCTGGTGCCGGTTTTCGGCTGCGATTGCCCCGCCTGCCGCCGCGCCCGCAGCGACGAAGCGCACCGCCGTCGCCCCTGTAGCGCGGTGGTCAAATTCAACAGCGCGGTAACGCTGCTCGATGCCGGGCTGCCGGATCTGATGGAGCAGTGGCCTGCCGGTAGCTTTCAGCAGTTTTTGCTCACCCATTATCATATGGATCATGTTCAGGGCCTGTTCCCGCTGCGCTGGGGTGTAGGCGAAACCATTGCGGTCTACGGCCCGCCTGATGAACAGGGCTGCGATGATCTGTTCAAACATCCGGGCCTGCTGGACTTCAGCCACACCGTCGAGCCGTTTGTCATGTTCGAGCTGCAAGGACTACGCGTCACGCCGTTGCCGCTAAACCACTCAAAGCTCACTTTTGGCTATCTGCTGGAGTCAGCCCATAGCCGGGTCGCCTGGCTGTCCGACACCGCCGCCCTGCCGGAAAAAACGCTGAAATTTCTGCTCAACAACCAGCCGCAGCTGATCATCATCGACTGTAGCCACGAGCCGCGCCCGCAGCCGCCGCGCAACCACTGCGATCTCAACATCGTGCGGGCGATTAATCAGGTGATTGGCTGCCCTCGAGTGATCCTCACCCATATCAGCCACCAGTTCGATGCGTGGATGATGGCGCATTCTCTGCCTGCGGGATTTGAAGCGGGATTTGACGGTATGGAGATTGTGCTGGATTAAGAGCCTATCCCAGTAGGCGTTATTGGCGCAGCCAGCTTGAACACGACCAGCGCGCAAGAACCGGAGCGTACACGTAGTACGTGAGGATTCTGAGCACTGCCCAGGTTCAAAATGGCAAGCAAAATAGCCCTAATGGGATTGGCTCTAAGCGCACTTCATCGTCTCTTCACTAAACATCACTACCTTCCTTTCAGACTTAATCATCTGAAGGGAATCACATGAACGCAACGCGCCCCATTTTTCATCATGCCTGCTGGTTTGCATTACTGGGACCCTATGTTGGCGTACTGTGGGCGATTGTCGCCATCACATTACAATCTCGAAATCCGTCATTCAGCTTTCTGTGGGACATTGTCACCATGCTGCCGGTTTTTCTCATCATCACATGGTTGATTGGCGTCGTCCCTGCGCTGTTAGCGGGCATTGCCATTGCCTGTTTACCTGCGGAAATCTACGCGTTTCACTATCGGCGTATCCTCGCCAGCGCAATAATCGGCGTGGCCATTAGCGCGGCAGCCGTGATATTAGCGATGCTGCTTCTTTCCAACCCAAACCTTAAAAATTTTATCCTCATCTTCCATGACAACGATTTCAGGACAATTGCGGGTTCTGGTCTGTTTGCCGGTCTTGTCATGGGGGGGGTGATACCTTATCTACCGGGGATGAAGTCGGAGGAAAACGCTGGATAAACGGTTCCCGACAGCGTTAACATAACGACGTTTTACTCTCCGTATTATCGCGGCTGCTGAACCCGATCAATCTGAGAGAGAAAACACAATGGAAACAACTCGTAACCGGGACTGGCGCATTGCGCAAAAGCAGCGCAATAAGTCTCGCGATGTTCACACCGCCCTCTTACGTTTTCGTAGTGAAAAAAACTGGAAGCTGCTCTATATGCGTTCAGAAAAACTGCTACGGGCCGCACAGCTGGGAATGGAATATCCCCGTAAAACCCGTCGCCAATTGGCGCACCAAGGAATAGAAGAGCTGTTATCAAATTGATCAACGTGCTTTTTGTTTGTAGCCGCAATCAATGGCGAAGCCCTACGGCGGAACAGGTGTTCCGCCGTTATCCTGGTATGAACGTTCGCTCTGCGGGCACCAGTCGGAACGCCAGAAAACCTCTATCCCCGGAACTCCTCAATTGGGCGGATATCATCTGCGTGATGGAGCAAAAACATAAAAATCGTCTTGTCGCCGAATATCGTCGCCTGGTCGAAAATAAACCGCTTTACGTGCTGGATATCCCCGACGACTATCGCTATATGGACCCCGAACTCGTCGCGCTGCTGGAAGAGGTTGTCCCCACCCTGCCCGAACTAAACTCACTTTAGACCGCCGCTTCACCCTGACTTCATTCTCACTTCACAATAATGAAATACCTTTTCTGAAGGACAAAAAAAACTCAGGGAAAGGAAATGACGACAACACGACGAATTATTCACCATGCTGGCTGGTTTACATTGCTGGGGCCATCATGCGCTGGTTTGCCGGTTGCGATCATTTCAATCGTCGCCATCGCATTGCAGTATCACGAGTCACCGGGCGTCTTTCTTCGGAATATTGTCTCCATGCTGCCCTTCTTGCTTATCGTGACATGGTTAATCGGCGCCCTCCCTGCTCTGCTGACGGGTATTGCCGTCGCCTGCCTGCCTACATACATTTACGCGTTCCACTACAGGCGCACACTCGCCAGTGCGGCAATCGGTCTGGGGATTAGCGTGATGGCGGCAATATTAAGCGTGTTACTTTTTACTGATAGAGATCTTCTGCACTTTATCCTGAATGAAGAGGTTTTCTGGATTTTTACTGGCTCAGGTCTACTTGCCGGGATGATTATGGGGTGGCTGATACCTTATCTGCCGGGGATGAAGTCGGAGGAAAGCGCCTGATGAATAAATTTCTCCACCATATTTGCTGGTACGTGGGGCTTGGGCCGTTAATACCGCTGCCGCTACTCCTGTTTTTTCCCAGGGGCACCTCAATTGACGAACTCCTCAGCCATCTCCCTGAGATAATATCCCTCACCTGGGGTATTGGCTTTTTACCCGCATTGTTAACCGGTATTTTTATGGCCATCCTGTCAGGGCAAGTTTATCGCATCTGGTTTTGGCGTTTATTGACTGGGGGAATAGCGGGCGTTGTGATAACGGCGATTTGTTGCGGCATCATTGGCGCATTTATCCCGATGCTTTTCTATTTAATCCCGCTGTTACTTATCTCGGCGCTGCTGTCCGGCATCGTTATGGGGCTGATCGTTCCCTGGTTACCACCGCGAGTCGCCCCACGTCAGTAATCGTCATCCAGCCGACGCTGATCGCTCTCCAGTTGCCGACGATCCTGGTCCAGTTGGCGCTGACGATCGTCAAGCTGGCGGCGACGATCCTCAATTTGCCGTTGCCTGTCGTCATACTGCCGCTGGCGATCGCTGTTTTGCTGACGGCTGCCCTGATAGCGCCCGTCATCATAATCATCATCCGAACGGCTATCGTTGGGGTGATAAGCATCATTAATGGCCTGCTGAATATTGCCAATGGCGTCGTCAATAATATCAGCGTGCGCCAGCGGGTTGGCCAGCGCCAGAGCGCAGAAAAGCAAAGCGGTAGAGTAACGTTTCATAAAGCCAGTCTCATCGGTGGGCTGGCTCTACGTTAATCAACGGCTATCATCGCGAGTAGCGGAGGAATCTCAAATCCGCTGCTGTTCAATCGCGCCGATAGCGTCAACCCGGCCCTGATGACGCCCGCCTTCAAACTCGGCTGCCAGCCAGGCATCGACGATCATTTTCGCCAGTTCAAGACCAATCACCCTCGAACCAAAAGCCAGGATATTGCTGTCATTATGCTGGCGTGAAAGCTGCGCGGAATAAGGCTCGCTGCACACGACGGCGCGAATGCCGGGGTGTTTATTAGCGGCGATAGAGATGCCGACGCCGGTACCGCAGATAAGAATTCCGCCGTCCACTTCCCCGGCGGCAACGGCCTGAGCGACGGCGCTGGCGTAGCGCGGATAGTCGGTGCGCTCCGTTGACCATGCTCCTTTATCCACGACCTCGATACCGCGCTGGTGCAGGTACGCCAGAATATCGTCTTTCAGGATAAACCCGACGTGATCGCAGCCAAATGCAATCCTTTTCATACATAGCCTCGCCTGTTGTTAACTTTACGAATATAGGGTGTCTTGTGATTTAAACGGCAACTTTTGCCGATTTAAACAGCAAATCCACCGTCATCTGCGCCTGTTCTACACGGCACAATTTCACAAATCAAGTGTAAAAAATATTTATGTCGAATATTTTCATTTTTTACAACGTTAAAATAAACAACATAACTAAATGATTTTTATACATTTAAATCATAAATCCATTTTTTAAAGATTCAATAAAACTTCACAAAATACAAAACTTTATAAAAATACATTTTTTGTGAAGTTGATTGTATCTTTTCTGTTTTGCCTGTGGTGATATAGTGGCGTCTTCATTTTATGGACAAAGAGAAAGCGATGAGTCAGTCAGAATCCAGTTCGCTCCCCAACGGTATCGGCCTCGCCCCCTGGCTTCGCATGAAACAGGAAGGTATGACCGAAAACGAAAGCCGAATCGTCGAATGGTTGCTTAAGCCCGGCAATCTGAGCGATGCGCCAGCTATAAAGGATGTCGCGGAAGCGCTGTCGGTATCCGAAGCCATGATCGTGAAGGTTTCTAAACTGCTGGGCTTTAGCGGTTTTCGTAATCTGCGCAGCGCGCTGGAAGCG
This sequence comes from Klebsiella sp. RHBSTW-00215, assembly GCF_014103785.1. NCBI lineage: Bacteria > Pseudomonadati > Pseudomonadota > Gammaproteobacteria > Enterobacterales > Enterobacteriaceae > Klebsiella > Klebsiella sp. RHBSTW-00215. Next base: position 1,911,920 of record NZ_JABXQS010000001.1, on the reverse strand, counting down.
TATTTTTCGCAATCTGAACAGGTCCTCCCGGCAGAGCTCTCTTTTGATGAAGCGCCGCAGGACGTGGTGAACAAGGTCTTTAACATCACCCTGCGCACCATTATGGAAGGCCAGTCGATCGTCAACGTTGATGAGATTCACCGTGCGGCGCGCTTCTTTGCCCAGGCCAATCAGCGCGACCTGTACGGCGCGGGCGGCTCTAACGCCATCTGTGCTGATGTGCAGCACAAATTTTTACGCATCGGCGTGCGCTGCCAGACTTATCCGGACGCGCATATCATGATGATGTCCGCGTCGCTGCTGAAAGAAGGCGACGTAGTGCTGGTGGTTTCCCACTCCGGGCGCACCAGCGATATTAAATCGGCCGTGGAGCTCGCGAAGAAGAATGGGGCGAAAATTATTTGTATCACCCACAGCTACCATTCGCCGATTGCCAAATTATCTGATTTTATTATTTGTTCGCCAGCACCAGAAACACCTTTATTGGGACGAAACGCCTCAGCGCGTATATTACAACTGACATTATTAGATGCGTTCTTTGTTTCAGTTGCACAACTAGATATTGAGCAAGCGAATTTAAATATGCAAAAAACCGGCGCAATTGTTAATTTCTTTTCACCAGGCGCGCTGAAGTAAATAAAAAGCCGATCCCACATCAGTGGGATCAATAAAACTGTACCTTACACCGAGAGTATTGATATGAATAAATATCTGAAAATTTTCAGCGGTACGCTCATGGGCGTCATGTTATCCACCAGCGCCTTTGCCGCCGCCGATTACGCTGTCGTATTAAAAACATTATCCAACCCATTTTGGGTTGATATGAAAAAAGGTATTGAAGACGAAGCGAAAACGCTGGGTGTGAGCGTCGATATTTTCGCCTCCCCTTCGGAAGGCGATTTCCAGTCGCAGCTGCAGCTATTTGAAGACCTGAGCAACAAAAACTACAAAGGTATCGCCTTTGCGCCGCTCTCCTCCGTAAACCTGGTGATGCCAGTGGCTAAAGCCTGGAAAAAGGGCATCTATCTGGTCAACCTCGATGAAAAAATCGATATGGATAACCTGAAGAAAGCCGGCGGCAACGTAGAAGGGTTTGTCACCACCGACAACGTGGCGGTCGGGGCAAAAGGCGCAGACTTTATCATCGACAAGCTGGGCGCTGAAGGCGGCGAAGTCGCTATTATCGAAGGCAAAGCCGGTAACGCGTCCGGTGAAGCTCGTCGTAACGGCGCCACCGAAGCCTTCAAAAAAGCCAGCCAGATCAAACTAGTTGCCAGCCAACCCGCCGACTGGGACCGTATTAAAGCACTGGATGTTGCGACTAACGTGTTGCAGCGTAACCCGAACGTCAAAGCGATTTACTGCGCTAACGACACCATGGCAATGGGCGTCTCACAAGCCGTCGCTAATGCTGGCAAAACGGGCAAAATTCTGGTCGTCGGCACCGATGGCATTCCGGAAGCACGCAAGATGGTCGAAGCCGGGCAGATGACGGCTACCGTTGCGCAGAACCCGGCGGATATCGGCGCAACCGGCCTTAAGCTGATGGTCGAAGCCGAGAAGAGCGGCAAGGTGATCCCGCTGGATAAAGCCCCGCAATTTAAGCTGGTGGATTCTATTCTGGTGACGAAATAATTTAGGTTTCTTGCGGTCTGGTGCCCTCACCCCAACCCTCTCCCACAGGGAGAGGGAGAAGGGCAGACCGCGCCAAACTCACCAATAGCGCCAGGCTGTCCCCTCTCCTTTTGGGAGAGGGTTAGGGTGAGGGGAAGACCGCACGCTCCCAGTAATAGGTAATAAAGGAAATTCTCTATGCTCACGCCATATATTTCAATGGCGGGGATCGGCAAATCCTTTGGTCCGGTTCACGCATTAAAATCGGTTGATTTAACTGTTTACCCTCACGAAATACATGCGTTATTAGGGGAAAATGGTGCCGGTAAATCAACGCTGATGAAAGTTCTGTCGGGAATACATGAACCGACCAAAGGCACCATTACCATTAATAACGTCAACTACCACAAGCTGGACCATAAATTAGCGGCCCAGCTCGGCATCGGTATTATTTATCAAGAACTCAGCGTTATTGATGAATTAACGGTGCTGGAAAATTTATATATTGGTCGTCATCTGACGAAAAAATTCTGCGGCGTCAATATTATCGACTGGCGAGAAATGCGCGTGCGGGCGGCAATGATGCTGCTGCGCGTTGGATTAAAAGTCGGCCTGGACGAGAAAGTGGCGAACCTGTCCATCAGCCACAAACAGATGCTGGAAATCGCCAAGACGCTGATGCTCGACGCCAAAGTACTGATTATGGATGAACCCACTTCTTCGCTGACCAATAAAGAGGTGGATTACCTGTTTCTGATCATGAACCAACTGCGCAAAGAGGGCACCGCCATCGTGTATATCTCGCACAAGCTGGCGGAAATTCGCCGCATCTGCGATCGCTATACGGTGATGAAAGACGGCAGCAGCGTGTGCAGCGGGATGGTCAGCGAAGTGAATAACGATGACATCGTGCGCCTGATGGTCGGTCGCGAGCTACAGAACCGCTTTAACGCCATGAAAGAGAGTACCGGCAACATCGTGCGCGAAACGGTCTTCGAAGTGAAAAACGTCACCAGCCACGACAAGAAAAAAGTTCGCAATATCTCCTTTAGCGTTAATCGCGGTGAAATTCTCGGCTTTGCCGGACTGGTGGGCTCCGGGCGCACTGAATTGATGAACTGCCTGTTCGGTGTCGATAAGCGCGCAGGCGGCAAAATCTACCTGAACGGCAAAGAGATCTCCCCTCGCTCACCGCTGGACGCTTTAAAGAAAGGCATGGGCTACATCACCGAAAGTCGCCGGGAAAACGGCTTTTTCCCCAATTTTTCCATCGCCCAGAATATGGCGGTCAGCCAGAGCCTGAAGCGCGGCGGTTACAAAGGCGCAATGGGGCTATTTCACGAAAGCAGTGAACACAAAACGGCCGAAGAGCAGCGCCAGCTGCTGGGGCTGAAGTGTCATTCCGTCGATCAGAACATTGGAGAGCTTTCCGGTGGCAACCAGCAGAAGGTGCTGATATCCAAATGGTTATGTTGCAACCCCGAAGTCATTATTTTCGATGAGCCAACGCGCGGTATCGACGTCGGCGCAAAAGCCGAAATTTATAAAGTGATGCGCCAGCTGGCCGATGACGGAAAAGTCATCCTGATGGTGTCGTCCGAACTTCCTGAAATTATCGCCGTCTGCGACCGCATTGCCGTGTTCTGCGAAGGGCGACTGACGCAAATCCTGAGCAATCGCGACGATCTGAGCGAAGAGGAGATTATGGCATGGGCACTACCACAAGAGTGAAAGGCGACATGGACGAGAAAAAACCGTTTAACTTCGCGCTGTTCTGGGATAAATACGGCACCTTTTTTATCCTCGCAATCATCGTCGCGATATTTGGCACCCTGTCGTCGGAGTATTTCCTGACGACCAACAATATTACGCAGATCTTCGTGCAGAGTTCGGTGACCGTGCTGATCGGCATGGGCGAATTCTTCGCGATCCTCGTCGCCGGGATCGACCTGTCGGTTGGAGCGATCCTCGCGCTCTCCGGGATGGTCACAGCCAAGCTAATGCTGGCGGGCGTCGATCCGTTTCTTGCGGCGCTGATTGGCGGTGTGCTGGTGGGCGGTGCGCTGGGGGCGATTAACGGCTGCCTGGTCAACTGGACCGGTCTGCATCCGTTTATTATCACCCTTGGCACCAACGCTATTTTCCGCGGTATTACGCTGGTGATTTCCGATGCCAACTCGGTGTACGGCTTCTCATTTGGCTTCGTTAACTTCTTTGCCGCCACGCCGTTGGGCATTCCAGTACCGGTCATTTTCTCGCTGATTGTGGCGGTTTTGCTGTGGTTTTTGACCACCCGTACCCGGCTGGGACGCAATATCTATGCATTGGGCGGCAACAAAAACTCCGCGTTCTACTCCGGTATCGACGTCAAATTCCACATGCTGCTGGTGTTTATTATCTCCGGCGTTTGCGCTGGCCTTGCGGGCGTGGTTTCTACGGCGCGTCTCGGCGCGGCGGAACCGCTGGCGGGCATGGGCTTTGAAACGTACGCCATCGCCAGCGCCATTATCGGCGGCACCAGCTTCTTCGGCGGCAAGGGACGCATCTTCTCAGTGGTCATTGGCGGCTTAATCATCGGCACCATCAACAACGGACTGAATATTCTGCAAGTACAAACCTACTACCAACTGGTGGTGATGGGCGGATTAATCATCGCGGCTGTCGCTCTCGACCGTCTTATCAGTAAGTAAGGAATTTATAATGAAAATTGCTCCCTCTTTAATGTGTATGGATCTGCTGAAATTCAAAGAACAGATCGAGTTTATCGACCAGCACGCAGACTATTTTCATATCGACATTATGGACGGCCATTTTGTACCGAACCTGACGCTGTCGCCGTTTTTCGTCAGCCAGGTGAAGAGGCTGGCCAGCAAACCGCTGGACTGCCACCTGATGGTTACCCGTCCGCAGGATTACATCAGCCAGCTGGCGCAGGCAGGCGCGGACTTTATCACCTTGCATCCGGAAACCATTAACGGCCAGGCCTTCCGTCTGATTGAGGAAATCCGCCGCCTCGGCATGAAGGTGGGGCTAATCCTCAACCCGGAAACCCCGGTTGAGACCATGAAGTACTACATTCATAAAGCCGACAAAATCACGGTGATGACCGTCGATCCAGGCTTCGCCGGACAGCCGTTTATCCCGGAAATGCTGGAGAAAATCGCTGAGTTGAAAGCCTGGCGCGAACGCGAAGGACTGAGCTACGAAATCGAAATTGATGGCTCCTGCAACAAAGCCACCTACGAAAAACTGATGGCGGCGGGCGCAGATGTCTTTATCGTCGGCACGTCCGGTCTCTTTAACCATGGTGACAACATCCATGACGCGTGGCAGGTGATGGCGGAGCAGATCCTGGCGGCGAAAAACGAGGTACTGCCTCATGCAAAAACAGCTTAACGTCGTCGCGGGCGTGGATATGGGGGCGACCCATATCCGTTTTTGCCTGCAAACAGCGCAGGGCGAAGCGCTGCACTGCGAAAAGCTGCGCACTGCGGACGTTATCGCCGCCGATGGCCTGGTCAGTGGTATTAAAAACCTGCTACAGCGGCAGCTTGCCAACCACTCTGCCCACTGTTGTGGGCTGGTGATGGGCTTTCCGGCGCTGGTGGCGAAAGACAAACGCACGATTATCTCTACTCCCAATCTGCCCCTGACCGCCGACGATCTGTATAACCTGGCCGATCGGCTGGAAGCTGCATTAGGCTGCCCGGTGGAGTTTTCCCGCGACGTTAATTTGCAGCTCTCGTTTGACGTCCAGGAAAATGGTCTGCAAGAGCAGGAGGTGCTGGCGGCTTACCTCGGTACCGGAATGGGCTTCGCTATCTGGCTGAACGGCGCACCGTGGACTGGGGCGCACGGCGTGGCGGGCGAACTGGGGCATATTCCACAGGGCAATGACGCCCTCACCTGCGGCTGCGGTAATCCCGGCTGTCTGGAGACCGTCTGCTCCGGCATTGCCCTTGAGCGCTGGTACGAACAGGAGCCGAGGGCTTATGAACTTGGCGAGCTGTTTATTCACGCCGTACAGGAACCGTTTGTCCAGACATTGCTGAACCATGCCGCTCGCGCCATCGCCACCAGCATCAACCTGTTCGACCCCGACGCGGTGATCCTCGGCGGCGGCGTGATGGACATGCCCGCCTTTCCGCGCGACGCGCTAATCGAAATGGTCAAAACCTACGTTCGCCGTCCTCTGCCGTATCAGGCGCTGCGCTTTATTACTGCATCCTCATCGGCCTTTAACGGCGCGCAGGGCGCGGCAGCGCTGGCCCATAGTCGTTATTTGCCACAACGTGATACAGCATAATATTTTGACATTGGGCCTGATACCAGCAACACCGATATCTGGCTCAATGTTTAATTGAAAAAACATCCAATAAAACAGCCCACGTTTTATTAAATATAATCAAATGTAATAAGTTCTATTATTAACCTCCATCGTTCCGCACAAATACCTTACAGAAATAGTTACTCACCTCACATTTCTTATTCCGCAAAAATAAAAAATCGCTTTATTATGAATAGCAAATCGAAGCAACGTCCCTCTAACTTATAACATATTCAAAATACAAATGATAAATGGAGATTTATATGAATAACTCACAGTTATTCCGTTTAAACAGGACTTTTATCGCCATTACCGTAGCAAGCAGTTTTTTTGTACATTCCGTATATGCCAGTGAAGCCCCGCAGGCTGCGACTGAATATACTCAGCAAGTGAACCAAAAATATCTCCAGTCACTCCCTTTTAACGATCGTCAGGATTTTGACGATGCACAGCGAGGATTTATCGCCCCGCTTCCTAATGAGGGGATCCTGAAAAATGCGGACGGAAAAGCCTATTATCGGGCTGAAGACTATAAATTCGATATCAACGCCCCATCGCCAGAAACAGTCAACCCCAGCTTGTGGCGGCAGTCGCAGCTCAACGGTATTTCTGGCCTGTTCAAAGTGACCGAACGTATGTACCAGGTACGCGGCCAGGATATTTCCAATATTACCTTTATCGAAGGTGATACCGGTATTATCGTTATCGACCCACTCGTAACGGCGGGTGCGGCAAAAGCCAGCCTGGCCCTTTATTATCAGCACCGGCCACAAAAACCAATTGTTGCGGTTATCTATACGCATAGCCATACCGACCACTATGGCGGCGTCAAGGGTATTGTCTCCGAGGATGACGTGAAGTCTGGTAAAGTGCAGATTATTGCCCCAGTAGGCTTTATGGAAGAAGCCATCAGCGAAAACGTCCTGCTAGGTAATATCATGAGCCGCCGTGCGCTCTACTCCTACGGTCTGCTCCTTGCACATAATCCGCAGGGTAACATCGGCAACGGTCTGGGCGTAACGCTAACGACAGGTTTACCGACGATCATCGCCCCCACAACATCCATTACCAAAACCGGCGAAAAGATGACGATCGACGGCCTGGAATTTGACTTCCTGATGGCTCCTGGCAGCGAAGCTCCGTCAGAAATGCACTTCTATATTCCAGCGTTGAAAGCACTGTGTACCGCAGAAAACGCCACCCATACGCTGCATAATTTCTACACCCTGCGCGGGGCAAAAACCCGAGACACCAGCAAATGGACTTCTTACTTGAACCAAACGTTGGATCTGTGGGGCAGCCAGGCCGAGGTGCTGTTTATGCCGCACACCTGGCCGGTTTGGGGCAATCAACATATTAATGACTATATCGGCAAGTATCGCGACACCATCAAGTACATTCACGATCAGACCCTGCACCTGGCGAATCAGGGCTATACGATGAACGAAATCGGCAACATGGTTAAGCTGCCACCAGCGTTGGCAAATAACTGGGCCAGCCGGGGCTACTATGGTTCCGTCAGCCATAATGCCCGCGCGGTTTACAACTTCTACCTTGGTTATTTCGATGGCAACCCGGCGAACCTGAACCCTTACGGCCAGGCCGATATGGGTAAACGCTACGTCGAAGCGCTGGGGGGCGCAAAACACGCTATTGAATTGGCTCAGCAGGCTTATGACAAGGGTGACTATCGCTGGACGTCAGAACTGCTCAAGCAGGTTATCGCTGCAGACCCAGGCAATCAGACGGCAAAAAATCTGCAGGCGAATTCTTTTGAACAGCTGGGCTATCAGGCTGAGTCCGCCACCTGGCGCGGCTTCTATCTGACCGGAGCAAAAGAACTGCGAGAAGGCGTGCATAAATTTACCCATGGCACCTCGAACTCAGCCGATACGATCAAAGGTATGACGGTAGAAATGCTGTTTGATTACATGGCTGTGCGTCTGGATAGCGAGAAAGCAGCGGGCAAAAATATCAGCCTGAACTTCACTCTGGATAAAGGCGATAATCTGAACCTGACGCTGAATGATAGCGTACTTAACTATCGTCAGACCTTACAGCAGAAGGCAGATGCGTCATTCTCTCTTAGCCGTGCTGACTTGCATGATGTACTGACCGGCCAGGTGAAAATGGCCGATTTGGTGAAATCGGGTAAAGCCAAAGTCACGGGTGATGCGGCGAAACTGGATGAAATCATCGCCACTCTGGATCAATTTGAACTGTGGGTGAATGTCGTTACGCCTAATTAATCCTGATACTTTCCGGGTGCGGGCTCGCCCCCGGAATATTTCACCGCTGCCCCAATCTTCATCTGAACCCATCCTGTGACGGACGTCACGTGATGGATTCAGGTCGACACGTCAAAACTGACGATAGCCTGTTTTTCGTCAGCATTTCGCCCAAAAAAACGACGTATCATCAGTCAATACCCACAATGAAAACATGGCATAGAAGATGCATAGTGACGGCGCGATAGCGCGTATGCGCCAATTGATTAACTGGAGCAAGACCGATGAAAAAAGTCGTCACGGTTTGCCCATATTGCGCATCAGGTTGCAAAATCAACCTGGTGGTCGATAACGGCAAAATCGTCCGGGCTGAGGCGGCGCAGGGGAAAACCAACCAGGGTACCCTGTGTCTGAAAGGCTATTATGGCTGGGATTTCATTAACGATACCCAGATCCTGACCCCGCGCCTCAAAACCCCAATGATCCGTCGCCAGCGTGGCGGCAAACTGGAATCCGTCTCCTGGGATGAGGCGCTCGACTACGTCGCCACCCGTCTCAGCGCCATTAAAGAGAAGTATGGCCCGGACGCAATTCAGACTACCGGTTCGTCCCGCGGGACGGGTAATGAAACTAACTATGTGATGCAAAAATTCGCGCGCGCCGTTATTGGTACTAATAACGTCGACTGCTGCGCTCGCGTCTGACACGGCCCTTCGGTTGCAGGTCTGCACCAATCGGTCGGTAACGGCGCTATGAGTAATGCCATCACTGAGATCGACAATACCGATCTCGTATTTATCTTCGGGTACAACCCGGCAGATTCACATCCTATTGTGGCGAATCACGTAATTAACGCCAAACGCAATGGGGCGAAAATTATTGTCTGCGATCCGCGTAAAATCGAAACCGCGCGCATTGCCGATATGCACATTGCGTTGAAAAACGGCTCGAACATCGCGCTACTCAACGCCATCGGGCACGTCATTATTGAAGAGGATCTCTACGATAAATCCTTCGTCGCCAGCCGTTCTGAGGGCTTCGAGGAGTATCGCAAAATCGTCGAAGGCTATACGCCGGAGTCGGTGGAAGAGATTACCGGCGTCAGCGCTCAGGAGATCCGCACCTGCGCCCGCATGTACGCCAGCGCGAAATCCGCCGCGATCCTGTGGGGCATGGGCGTTACCCAGTTCTATCAGGGCGTGGAGACCGTGCGTTCACTGACCAGCCTGGCGATCATGACCGGCAACCTCGGCAAGCCGAGCGTCGGCGTCAACCCGGTGCGTGGCCAGAACAACGTTCAGGGCGCCTGCGATATGGGTGCGCTGCCGGATACTTATCCGGGCTATCAGTACGTCAAGTTCCCGGAAAACCGCGAGAAATTCGCCAAAGCCTGGGGTGTTGACAGCCTGCCGGAACATACCGGTTATCGCATCAGCGAACTGCCGCATCGCGCGGATCACGGCGAAGTACGGGCAGCGTACATTATGGGGGAAGATCCGCTCCAGACCGACGCCGAGCTGTCCGCCGTGCGTAAAGCGTTTGAACAGCTGGAACTGGTTATCGTCCAGGACATTTTCATGACCAAAACCGCCGCAGCGGCCGATGTCATTCTGCCGTCCACTTCTTGGGGCGAGCATGAAGGTGTCTATACCGCAGCGGACCGCGGCTTCCAGCGCTTCTTTAAAGCGGTAGAGCCGAAGTGGGACCTGAAAACCGACTGGCAGATTATTAGCGAAATCGCCACCCGGATGGGCTACAAGATGCATTACAACAATACCCAGGAAATTTGGGACGAGTTGCGTCATCTGTGCCCGGATTTCTACGGTGCCACCTACGAGAAAATGGGCGAACTGGGCTACATCATGTGGCCGTGTCGCGACGAGTCCGACGCCGATCAGGGGACCTCTTATCTGTTTAAAGAGAAGTTCGATACCCCGAACGGTCTGGCGCAGTTCTTCACTTGCGACTGGGTCGCGCCGATTGACAAGCTCACCGAGCAGTACCCGATGGTGCTGTCGACGGTGCGTGAAGTCGGCCACTACTCGTGCCGCTCGATGACCGGTAACTGTGCGGCGCTGGCCGCGCTGGCGGATGAACCTGGCTATGCGCAAATCAACACCGCCGATGCCGAACGTCTGGGCATTGAGGATGAAGCGCTGGTGTGGGTTAACTCGCGTAAAGGCCGCATCATCACCCGCGCGCAGGTTAGCGATCGTCCAAATAAAGGGGCGGTCTATATGACCTATCAGTGGTGGATTGGCGCTTGTAACGAGCTGGTGACCGAGAACCTGAGTCCGATAACCAAAACGCCGGAGTACAAGTACTGCGCCGTCAACATTGAGCGGATCACTGACCAGCGTGCCGCCGAGCAGTACGTGATTGACGAGTACAATAAGCTGAAATCCCGCTTGCGCGAAAGCGCGATGGGTTAATCAAGCCGCCTCCCCGGAGGCGGTGTTTCGCACCTGTCCGGGCTACCGGACCGCAAACGATTGTGAATTTGTCGCCCGGGCAAGGCGCGCTAGCGCCGCCCCCGGGAAACAGACGGCACGATTGTTCAGGTAAAGCATGAGAACTCCCCACGAGTTCCCGTCGTTTTCTTCTTCTTCGCCTCCCTTTATACTGCTCACTATGTCCTCTACCGATAATAAAAAATGAAATACCTCTATTTACTGTTGGTGATAGCAAGCTTCACCGCAGGCGCCATGGAACCAGGCAGCCAGTACAAACAGCAGGCCGAAGCGGGCGATCCGCGCGCACAATATTACCTGGCGGATACTTACGTCAGCTTCGGTGATTTTCCGCAGGCCGAATACTGGGCGCAAAAAGCGGCTGACAAGGGTGACGGCGATGCGCTGGCGTTGCTGGCCCAGCTTAAGATTCGCAATCCGCAGCAGGCCGACTATCACCAGGCCAAAGCGCTGGCGGAACAATCCGTGCAGGTTGGCAGCAAGGCGGGTGAAATTGTTCTCGCTCGGGTACTGGTGAACCAGCAGGCCGGAACACCGAACTATCCACACGCCATTACGCTGTTGCAGGATGCTGCCCAGGATCCGGAAAGCGACTCCGCCGTCGACGCCCAAATGCTGCTGGGATTGATCTACGCCAGCGGCGTTCATCCTCCGGAAGATGACGCAAAGGCGACGCAGTACTTTAAAGAGAGCTCAGCCCTCTCCCGCACCGGCTATGCCGAATACTGGGCCGGAATGTTGTTCCAGCAAGGGGAAAAAGGCTTTATCGAACCGAATAAGCAGAAAGCGCTGCACTGGCTCAACGTCAGCTGTCAGGAAGGGTTTGATACCGGGTGCGAAGAGTTCGACAGGATCAGTAAAAGATAAGAAAAAGCCCGGTGCGATATGTCACCGGGCTTTTTATTTGGACAAGCCTGCTTTAAACATTGTGCCCGCATTTCTGCCGGGTGGCGGCTAACGCCTTACCCGGCCTACGAAACCCACAATATCAAACGCTGGCGCAAGTGAAACGTATTTCATTGCGCCGTTTTATCAAATTTACCCAGCACTTCACGCTCATACGCCAGCGCTTTTTTGCGGTCAAACTTGTGTTCCCATTTGGCGATAACCAGTACCGCCAGCGCATTGCCCACCACATTCAGCGCGGTACGCGCCATATCGAGGATACGGTCAACGCCGGCAATAAAGGCAAGACCTTCCAGCGGAATCCCCACGCTGCCCAGCGTCGCCAGCAGCACCACGAAGGAGACGCCCGGCACGCCCGCAATCCCTTTCGACGTCACCATCAGCGTCAGCACGAGGGTAATTTCCTGCCAGATAGAGAGGTCAATACCGTACAGCTGGGCGATAAAGATAGCCGCAATGCTCTGGTACAGCGTTGAGCCATCAAGGTTAAACGAGTAGCCGGTCGGCACCACGAAGCTGGTGATCGCCGCCGGTGCGCCATAGGCTTCCATCTTCTCAATAATACGCGGCAGCACGCTCTCAGAGCTGGCGGTGGAGTACGCCAGAATCAGCTCGTCTTTCAGAATACGAATCAGGATCCAGATACTTAGCCCGCATACACGCGCCACGATGCCCAGCACCACCAGTGCGAAAAACAGAATCGCGAAGTAAACCAGAATCACCAGCTTCGCCAGCGGCCACAGCGAGGCAAAGCCGAAGGTCGCCACGGTCACCGAGATCAGGGCAAATACCCCGATCGGCGCATAGCGCATCACCATGTGCGTCACTTTGAACATGGTTTCGGAGATGGAGCGGAACACCGTGACCAGCGGTTCACGATGGGTGGCGGGCAGCGAAGATAACCCTAAACCGAACAGCACCGAGAAGAAAATAATCGGCAGCATGTCGCCTTTCGCCATCGACGCCACGATGTTGGTCGGCACCAGCGAAAGGATCGTGCCCATGAAACCATGCGCGTGACTCTGCACTTCCGCCGTGGTGCTCTGATATTTCGAGATATCGACCGCCGCCAGCTGCGACATATCGATCCCGGTTCCCGGCTGGAAAACGTTAGCCAGGGTAATCCCCAGCACGATCGCCACCGTAGTGATCACTTCAAAATAGATAATGGTTTTCGCGCCGATACGGCCCAGCTGTTTCGCATCACCCACGCCCGCAATGCCGACCACCAGGGTCGAAATCACAATCGGTACAACGATCATTTTTATCAGATGGATAAAGATATCGCCGGCAGGCGTCAGGAGATTCGAGATTAACCAGTCGCGGCTTTCAGCGTGGTAATGCAGGTAACTACCCAGAAGTATGCCCAGCACCAGAGCCAGCAAAATTTGCCAGGCCAGGCTGACTTTTGTTTTTTTCTTCACTACAGACTTCCTCAATGAAAGGCACCATTCCAGGAGGTAATGACGCCTGCTGAAAGGGGTATGAATTGTGTTGCGTTGCTTTATAGGATTATTTAACGCGCAGTATCAGTATCATTTGCACGGCATGCTGCGCAAGTCTTTAAGAACAGGGGTTTAATCTTGTTTTCTGCATAAACTCGCTAATATTGTCGCCTTACATTGCATAAGTATTTGTTATAAAAAATATTTAATAAATTCAATTTCTATAAATCAACTCAAGAAATTATTTCACCTCAAAGTTTCATTTGATTGCTTTTCATTCAGTTTAATTAATGCGTGATCTGCCCCCCAAATAGTAAACAAAGCCGCCAAAAGCCCTACTATTAACGTTTATTTGACATATATTTAACAACCTACAGGAGAAAAAAAGCCATGAGCCAAATACACAAACACTCTATTCCCGCTAATATTGCGGAACGCTGCCTGATTAACCCGGAACAGTACAAGGCGCAATATCAACAATCCATCACCGACCCCGACGCGTTTTGGGGTGAGCAGGGCAAAATCCTTGACTGGATCAAACCCTATACTCGCGTGAAAAACACCTCTTTCGCGCCGGGCAACATTTCCATCAAATGGTACGAAGACGGCACCCTGAACCTGGCCGCTAACTGCCTCGATCGTCATCTGGCGGAGCGCGGTGACCAGACGGCGATCATCTGGGAAGGCGACGACGCCAGCCAGAGCAAAAACATCTCTTATCGCGAACTGCATCATGACGTCTGCCGCTTTGCCAACGTCCTGCTCGACCTCGGCATTAAAAAAGGTGATGTCGTTGCTATCTATATGCCGATGGTGCCGGAAGCAGCGGTGGCGATGCTGGCCTGCGCCCGCATCGGCGCTATCCACTCGGTGATTTTCGGCGGCTTCTCGCCGGAAGCGGTCGCCGGGCGCATCATCGACTCTAACTCCCGTTTGGTTATTACCTCTGATGAAGGGCTGCGCGCCGGTCGCGCGATCCCGCTAAAGAAAAACGTTGATGACGCGTTGAAAAATCCAAACGTTAAAAGCATTGAGAACGTGGTGGTCTTCAAACGTACCGGCGGCAAAATCGACTGGCATGAAGGCCGCGACCTGTGGTGGAGCGATCTGATAGAGAAAGCCAGCGCCGAGCATCAGCCGGAAGAGATGAACGCCGAAGACCCGCTGTTCATCCTTTATACCTCCGGCTCGACTGGTAAACCAAAAGGCGTACTGCATACTACCGGCGGCTACCTGGTCTATGCGGCCTCGACCTTTAAATACGTTTTCGACTACCATCCGGGCGATATCTACTGGTGTACCGCCGACGTCGGCTGGGTCACCGGCCATAGCTACCTGCTGTACGGCCCGCTGGCCTGCGGCGCGACGACGCTGATGTTCGAAGGCGTGCCAAACTGGCCAACCCCGGCACGCATGTGCCAGGTGGTCGATAAGCATCATGTCAGCATTCTCTATACCGCACCCACGGCGATCCGCGCGCTGATGGCGGAAGGCGATAAAGCGATTGAGGGCACCGACCGCTCCTCCCTGCGCATTCTTGGCTCCGTCGGCGAGCCGATTAACCCGGAAGCCTGGGAGTGGTACTGGAAGAAGATCGGCAACGAGAAATGTCCGGTGATGGATACCTGGTGGCAGACCGAAACCGGCGGCTTCATGATCACCCCGCTGCCAGGTGCCATTGAGCTTAAGGCTGGCTCCGCTACGCGTCCATTCTTCGGCGTTCAGCCGGTGCTGGTGGATAACGAAGGTACGCCGCTGGAAGGCGCAACCGAGGGCAACCTGGCCATCGCCGACTCCTGGCCAGGCCAGGCGCGCACCCTGTTCGGCGATCACGAACGCTTTGAGCAAACCTACTTCTCTACTTTTAAAAATATGTACTTCAGCGGTGACGGCGCGCGCCGTGATGAAGACGGTTATTACTGGATCACCGGCCGCGTGGATGACGTGTTGAACGTTTCCGGGCACCGTCTGGGCACTGCCGAAATTGAATCCGCGCTGGTGTCGCATCCGAAAATCGCTGAAGCGGCAGTGGTAGGCATTCCGCATAACATCAAAGGCCAGGCCATCTACGCCTACGTCACGCTTAATCATGGTGAGGAACCTTCGCCGGAGCTGTACGCCGAAGTACGCAACTGGGTGCGTAAAGAGATTGGGCCGCTGGCCACGCCGGACATCCTGCACTGGACCGATTCACTACCGAAAACCCGCTCGGGGAAAATCATGCGCCGTATTCTGCGCAAGATTGCCGCGGGCGATACCAGTAATCTCGGCGATACTTCAACGCTCGCCGATCCTGGCGTGGTGGAAAAACTGCTCGAAGAGAAGCAGGCCATCGCTATGCCATCATAAAAGACCGATCCCCTACACCCTCTCCCCGTCAGGGGAGAGGACATAAATAAAAACTCCCCAAGGATTTCAGGTAGCAGGAAAGCGGTAACCAGGCTGATTCCCGACAGTTAACTGCCGGGCGGATGAGTGTTGCCGACAGATGGCGCGTGGATGACGAAAGGGAACCTCTGGAGACGCTACGATGAACGATCAGATTTGTCAGCGGATAGAAAATAGTGCGCATTTTAGGGAGCTTGTTGCAGCCCGGCAAAGGTTTGCCACCATCCTGTCACTGATTATGTTGGTGATCTATGTGGGCTTTATTTTGCTTATCGCCTTCGCCCCCGGCTGGCTGGGCACGCCGCTGCATGCGGGAACCAGCGTCACCCGGGGTATTCCGATCGGTATCGGCGTAATCGTTATCTCTTTCGTACTAACCGGAATTTACGTCTGGCGGGCAAACGGTGAATTTGACCAGCTGACGAAGAGCATTCTCAGCGAGGTTAAAGCATCATGAAGAAAGTTCTGACGGCGCTCGCCGCCACGCTCCCTTTTACCGCCAACGCCGCAGACGCCATCACCGGCGCGGTACAGCGCCAGCCGACCAACTGGCAGGCGATTATCATGTTCCTGATTTTCGTCGCTCTGACGCTGTACATCACTTACTGGGCGTCAAAACGCGTGCGTTCGCGTAGCGATTACTACACCGCGGGCGGCAATATCACCGGCTTCCAGAACGGGCTGGCGATTGCCGGTGACTTTATGTCGGCGGCCTCGTTCCTCGGGATTTCCGCGCTGGTGTACACCTCCGGCTACGACGGCCTGATCTACTCCCTCGGCTTCCTGGTCGGCTGGCCGATTATTCTGTTCCTGATCGCCGAGCGCCTGCGTAACCTCGGACGCTACACCTTTGCCGATGTGGCTTCTTATCGTCTGAAACAGGGGCCGATTCGCATCCTCTCCGCCTGCGGTTCGCTGGTGGTAGTGGCGCTGTATCTGATTGCCCAGATGGTTGGTGCCGGTAAGCTTATCCAGTTGCTGTTCGGCCTCAATTACCACATCGCGGTGGTGCTGGTCGGCGTACTGATGGTGCTCTATGTCCTGTTCGGCGGTATGCTCGCCACCACCTGGGTGCAGATTATCAAAGCGGTTCTGCTGCTGTTCGGCGCCAGCTTTATGGCCTTTATGGTGATGAAACACGTCGGCTTCAGCTTCAATAACCTGTTTACCGAAGCGATGGCGGTCCATCCTAAAGGCTCGGCGATTATGAGCCCCGGCGGGCTGGTGAAAGACCCGATATCAGCGCTGTCGCTCGGTCTTGGACTGATGTTCGGTACCGCGGGGCTGCCGCACATTCTGATGCGTTTCTTCACCGTGAGCGACGCCAAAGAAGCGCGTAAGAGCGTGTTCTACGCCACCGGTTTTATGGGTTATTTCTACATCCTGACCTTTATCATCGGTTTCGGCGCCATCATGTTGGTAGGGGCGAATCCGGCGTTTAAAGACGCGGCCGGGCAGCTGATCGGCGGCAATAATATGGCGGCGGTGCATCTGGCGGATGCGGTCGGCGGCAACCTGTTCCTCGGCTTTATCTCAGCGGTCGCCTTCGCCACTATTCTGGCGGTGGTGGCTGGCCTCACGCTGGCGGGAGCTTCGGCTGTTTCGCATGACCTGTACGCCAACGTCTTTAAGAAAGGCGCAACCGAACGCGAAGAGTTGAGAGTGTCGAAGATTACCGTGCTGATTCTGGGCGTGGTGGCGATTCTGCTGGGCATCCTGTTCGAGAATCAAAACATCGCGTTTATGGTCGGCCTGGCGTTCTCTATCGCCGCCAGCTGTAACTTCCCGATTATCCTGCTGTCAATGTACTGGTCGAAGCTGACCACGCGTGGGGCGATGATTGGCGGCTGGCTGGGTCTGTTGACCGCGGTGATTCTGATGATCCTCGGCCCGACCATTTGGGTGCAGATCCTCGGCCACGAAAAGGCGGTATTCCCATATGAATATCCGGCGCTGTTCTCTATCGCCATTGCCTTTGTCGGTATCTGGTTCTTTTCCGCTACCGATAACTCAGAGGAAGGATTGCGCGAGCGCGAGCGGTTCCGCGCGCAGTTTATCCGTTCACAGACCGGTATCGGTATTGAGAAAGGTCAGGCGCACTAATGATGACTCACTCCCCGGTCGGCTGACCGGGGAATTTTTATATGCTAGTTGTAGGTAAACGTTATCGTTCCACTCGCGTTGGCGGTTCCCGGCGTCACTTCAGAGCCCGTTTTGTAATAGTTGGTCGAAAAGTACAGCGTGTTTGTCCCTGACGCCCCACCGGGGTTATTTGGATCGGTAAACACAGTGTAGCTGGCCTCAGCGCCAGAGTTTGTCACCGTCGTTCTGTTGACCGGATCGAATACCCTGTAGTTGGTATTCGCAGATAACGGCGCGCCATTGATATTCAACTGAACTCCTACACCGGTCGCCACGTTTTCGCCAGGCGTTAGAGCAATCACAGTGTGATCCGGATTATCGCCCTCCGCTTCTGTCGCCGTAATACGCATCGTCACGTAAGTCCCTGGCTCACAGGTCAGCGCCAACGTTTGCTGGGCGGAGCCCGCTTTACTGGAGAGATTAAATTCACTCGTTTTAACTGAGCCCATCGGGAAATTTAGCGCGGTCGAACTTGCCGTGCAGCCCATCGGCGTCAGCTGAATTTTCGTCGTACCGGTGACGTGCAGTTGGGAAATAACCATCGTTCCGGCGCTATCTTTGAGCGAAACCGACGAAATGGGATCCTTCAGCGTCAGAGAACTATTGCTGGCAATAGCGCCACCCGTTGCGACCAGTTGTAGCTGGTATACCGGGGAGTAGTTTGTTGTTGCAAAGCTATCGATAAAACCACTTGCTTTTCCAAGATAAAACTCTGAATCACCAATATAATGCTCAGTATAATCAGGTTTAAAATCGTCATTATCACCATCATATTCACCGGTAATATTCAGCCATACTTTAACTCTTAAACCAATACCTTGTACGGATGTAGCATAAATATGTTCTCCAGTAAGTACACCTGCATTGTCTGAAGACCATTCAAAACGGGCATACATACTCCCTTCGCAGTTCCAGACCTGAGTTTGCGAGCGGGTTATTTGCCCGGAATCATATAGAACGGTTCCAGAAGAATAGCTTCCCGCATTGACTAATATTTGCTCAGGTAGATTAGTCATCGCCACATCGCCATAATTAGCACCGGCACTACATGACCAACCATAAATAGGAAAAACCAATGTTAAAAGTAATAAAATGCTTTTAAACATACCGCCCTCTGCAAATTACACATTATTTATATGACACATTAAATGTGGCTGAAAAAAGTACCTTCCCGGCAGTGATTACACCATAGGGCGTATACATTCTGGCTATCATGTCAAAAACATGCCCGCCGGCCTCATCGCTGAAGATATAAGTGTATTGATCGCCAGGCCCTAATGATTTTGCATCCTTGAGGCTGAAAAGCTGTAATCCAACGCCTTTTGCTCCAGTACTATCCGTCTGCGCATTTTTATATATCATTGAATAAGTATCGTCGTAATATGAGCCACTAAATGTAATAGTGACCGAAGCGGTATCTTTCGAGCAGTTTTCAAGCTCAAGATAAACAGGTGTATTCCCGCTATTAGCCCCAGGTTTCCCGGTCATATGTTGATAAGATACAGTCCCTAAATCAATATTATCCGAAGGCTTTACAGACACCTCACAGGAGGGTTCCTCAATCATACCGGTAACATTAAAGTTAATAGTACTATTAGCGTCGTAAGCCCAAACAGTGGTGCTGGCGAAGAGTTGAATGACACAACATGACGCCAACAACTTAGAGTTGCTGAATAGTGATAATCGTGCCATTTTAGCCACCTGGATAGGAAGTCTATTCATATTTTACTCATCGACAGTTCGCCTGATAAAAAACAATATCATCGGTTGATTTACTACCTGACAAATCATAATTAAAACGGCACTGTGCGTTATTTTTATCACCCCACTTAACCAACAATATGCCTTTTACCGGTAACCCCGTCAGATAGACCTGCCCAGCATCGCCCACAATCGTACTTCTGCTATCTTTTACATCCTGTTCTTCATCATTCAATGAAACTATCGCGCCAAATGGGACTTCTTTGTTTTGAAAGCGCAAGGTCATCATCGCTTTATAGCCAATCCAGGTATCGTATTTTACCTTAACGATAGCGCTGCGCGTCGGTACCACCGTCCTGACGATATTATCAATTTCCGCTCCCGAGACCTGCTGCTCATCAAGGGAGAGATTATTTTCATGGTAGGGCCGAACAAAGGGCACGACGGCGTATCCAGCAGAATCAGTCATCACGTTAGTCTGTCCACGCACTGCTACATCGCTGACGCCGGGCGCTTCAACCAGCGCTACGCTTTCGCCAAGATAGCGTGAAAAAGTGACGCCACCGGAGTGGGCAACCATCCCGCCGCGCAGCGAGTAATTATAATGAGAGCTATAGCTGTCATAACCGTATCCAGCCGCCACTTCACCTTTTGAACCCTGATAGTTCAGGTTGACGTTCCCCGAGGTACTTCTGTCGTTTGCGTTATATCCTTCCTGCACGTTCCAGTTCAGGGAACGGTCCGTTAAGGCTGCACCATTTAAACCAAGGCTATGCGTGGTGTCGCCCTTCCGACTACTGTTCATATTGTAGTTAGCCGACATATCTGCGCCGAAAGGTACGCTCACGGTGAGGGAAATAATGTTATCGCTGGACGGCGAACTATCACTGTTCTGGCTAGTGCTCTGCACATTTCGGTTATAGGAGTAATTGATGAAATATGACACCCGACCAAAGGTGTTGCTATAACTCACGCCCAGAGACTCCATACGTGAATTATCCCAGTAGGACTCACTGACCAGTGAAAGGGATAGCGAACCGTAACCGGAGAAAACCTGAGAAGCTGAAGCGTCAAATCGATCTTTCGTCCGCCCGGTTGACGAACAACAGCCGCTGTAAGAATTCGCGTTATCAATAAAATTTTGCAGCGAGTAGTAGCCATGCGTTGAATAACGATAGCCAGCAACAGAAAAGTTGGTTCCCGTCAGCGGAAAATCTTTACTAAAGCGCACGCGATATGACTGCCCTTCGCTGGATGATGTTTTATCCGATGCAGGTTTTTCTTTTATATCAGCCACAGACTGGGAAGCATCAAATGAAAGCGCGCCGACAGAACCCAGATTAAACCCAGCCCCCAGCAGCAAATTACTGTATTTATCTTCTAATTGCTGGAAACCACTGTATAGCGTGACGTTACTCAGTGCCCCCCAGGCGACTGTAGATTGCAGGAAGTTATACTCCTTTCCTCCTGAACTCCCCGAGCGCGTTTTACCACTGCTGAAAGAGTAATCGACCTGTCCCTCACGTTGCAAAATCGCCAGCGAAGCGAAAGGCACAACAAAGCTCTGTTCGCTGCCATCGGACTCTTTTACCGTCACATAGAGATCGCCCGCGCTCCCGGTTGGGTAGAGGTCGTTTATTTCGAATGCGCCAGGAGAGACCGTGGTTTTATAGATGCTGTATCCGTTCTGATAAACCGTCACGTCGGCGGTCGTGCGGGCGATCCCTTTAATCACCGGCGCAAAACCATTCATGCAATCCGGGAGCATCTCTTTATCTGAGTTCAGTTGCAGACCGGTGAAGCTGATACTGTCAAACACGCCTGATGAGGTATAGGTCTGCCCCATTATCATCTGGCCTTTCAGGGCATGAATATCACGTGAAATATAGCTGTAGACGGAGTCCCACTGATTACCATCATTATTATGATTGAGGGTGCTGTAATTTCGTAAACGCCATGGTCCAACGTTCAGACCTGGTTGCAGGCTGACAAACTGGCTGGACGTCGATTCGCCGCCGTGTCGCGGATCGGTTTTTTGCCCGGAAAGATTATAGTTAAACAACCCGGCAGTAATGCCCTGCTGCCATCTGCTTTCGGGGACATAACCCTGCGGACGGTGCAACATGGCGACCTGAGGCAATGTGAAATCGACCCGCTGATGCGAAAGCTGTACCGCCGTCTCCCATCCGGGGATCGCGGACAGCTTTGCGCACCCGGAGCCAGCCACCGTGAGTTCGGGATAATCTTCGGTTTTGATCGACCACTCTTTCAGTTGCGCAACGCTGATACACGGCTGAACAGAAGAATCATCACCTTCATTTTGCGGCTTGAAAACGATGGATTCAGAAGTAATAAACTTATCGTTAAGATAGACATCGAGATTGTATTTACCCGGAGGTACGGTTTCCTGGGAGATATAGGATAAATCTACGGCTGTCGCACCCGTTTCGTTCACTTCAAGTAAGTGTGGGTTAAAGTATTCCCCAGCGACAGTCGGTAATGGGATTGTGCCAAGACAGCAGAGAATAGCAATGTAGCTGCTTTTCAATACAAATGTATTATTACACTCAATATCATTGAATGATGGCAGTATATTTCGGTCCTGACATACCATAATCATTGATCACGCTCCATGTGACTTCTCTTTTCCCAGATGAAGATGCGCTTGCTACCGGTATTTTTATCGTTGAGTAAGGGGCAACAAACCACGCTTCGGGCACTGCCTTGCCATTAATAAATATTCCTGAGAAATTCATATATAGTGGAGAGTCGTTTTTCACCTTCAGCGCTCTTCCTTCACTGGACCATTGCAGTTTCTGAGAGTAGTTTTCTGGAATGGCTTTTTTTAAGGCTGCGGGTCGATAAATAAGTTTAATTCGGGAGTTGATAGCAAATTGCACCATGTTTTTGTCTGGTGCGTTTTCCATTGCAGGAATCCCTTTAACATTCAGCCAAAACATCGACTCCCGATCTTCCGGCAGAGGTTTACCTGAACGGAGAATGCGTACAAACCCTTGCTCACCCGCCTTCAATCGGAACAGAGGAGGGGTAGTAATAAATGAATCTTTCGCTGGCGATGTCTCATCAACGATAGATACCCAGGACTGTACTATATTTGTAACATTGTCTTTATTTTGAACAGAGACTGTCGTTGTCTTTTGTGTGCCATCGAAGATAACGCGTGTGCCACCAACAACCACGCTGGCCTGTGATACGGAGATACAGGAAAATAAAAAAACACAACATAATAATCTGTTCATAGCATTGTCCAAACAGGGAAAGCAAACTGCTTTCCCTTTATATATTTGTTACTTAATTAATAATAGGTAACGTTATAAGTTACTGTTGTCGACACCGGACCTTTAGTTGGGTCAGAGGCACCAGATTTAGCCATTTTTACGGTAAACGGAACAGTTGCTGAACCGGAGGTGATATCAACATTAGAGCCTTCTGTATTGTTCTTCTGTAAAGCTCCGGCGTTATCAAAAATAGCGACAGCTACATTGGCAGCCGGGGTCCCTGAAGCCTGGTTTTTAAAATAATCACTATTGTAGGTATCAGCTTCACCACCAAAGGTAATTTTGGCTTTAGTCAGAGCCCCTTCGGCCGTAGGGCAAGCGGTCAAATTGAAAGTGAAATTTTTCGCCGCGCTATAGGTATTAGCTTTCAAGTCTGCTACCGAGACAGTCCCCATCTCAATAGATGAAACGCCGCCATCGATAGTGGCGGTACACGTCGTATCGGAAACCGTTCCGGTGAAAGTAATAGTGTTATCCGCATGAGACATTGCAACCAGAGAGCAGCCCGCAGATAAGGCCAGAATTTTAGCTAAAGTTTTTACATTGGTTTTCATTGGTATTCCCCTATTTATCCAGATTAACAATCAATCCATCAATTGTTTATGGCGATATATTAGAGAATGGGATTGGATACCAACTTGATATACACGTTGATATATTTTCTGGGAAATGAATCGCTTGCATATAATATTAATTATAAATACCAATGCAAGAGCTTTAGCTCCACATGAATCCATTCAATAATAAAAGCTCACGTCGCTAAGATAACTGAAAGTAGGAGTATTCTCAACAAGGTAAAGACATCTCGCTTAAGGATATAATTACTCACCATCAATAATCACGATGTATAATTTGAAAATAAACTAGAAAAATCATGATATTATAATATAACATGCATTCACACGAAAAATATAAAATAAAGACACATACTCAAAACAACTTAAACCCACTATAAAATAAAACATTTAGTTACAATTCAAACGTAAAGCAATTAAGAATATTCGCGAAAAAACAAAAAAAACACCTAATCTCTATTTAACATTAATATCGCAACTGATTGAATCATCAATTACATAAGTATATATATGTAGCATTAATTAACATTTCTATTAAAAAAAATAATGCCTCATTATATCTCCCGGTCAACCCGCAAAGATAATAATCGTGATGATGGTTAAATGATTATCAAAACATGATCCAACGGACCAACGGCGCGGCCAGTACCATCACCACACCGGAAAGCATCATCACCAGGCTGGCGACAACGCCCTCCTGCGGCCCTAGCTCATAGGAACGAGCCGTTCCGGCACCATGAGACGCCGCGCCAAATCCCGCCCCTTTCGCCATCCCCTCTCGAATAGAAAGACGAAGAAACAACATATCCCCCACCGCCATACCAAATACCCCGGTCACGACCACAAACAGGGCGACTAAATCAGGCTGACCGCCCAGCGGTTTGGCCGCCGCCAGCGCAAAGGGCGTCGTCACCGAACGTACCGCCAGGCTGCGCTGGATCTCATCAGGCAGCGTAAATAATCGCGCCAGCCACACCGAGCTGGTCACCGCAACAACCGACGCGGTAGTGACGCCAGCGGTTAGCGACATCCAGTGGCGCTTAATAATCGTCAGGTTGTCATACACCGGGACGGCAAAGGCGATGGTCGCCGGACCCAGCAACCACAGCAGCCAGTGGGTTTCCCCGATATAGCTTTGATAGGAGATATGGCCAAATACCAGGATCAGTACCAACAGGACTGGGGTAAAAACCAGCGGCATCAGCGGGAGCTTATGAAAGCGTCGATAGAGACGTTTGTTGGCAAAATAGAGCCCCAGCGTAACAATAAGACACAGGACGCTCAGCTGAAAATCACTCATGTTTCATCCTGCTCACTTCATAGCGATACACTTTATCGACCACCCACGCCGTCGTGCCCAGTACCATGGTGGTGCTCAGCCCAATAACCAAAAAGATGCGCCAGCCATCAACCATCAGCAGTTGGGCGTAGTTCACGACCGCAACTACTGCTGGCACGAAAAACAGCAGCATCTCCGCCAGCAGCCAGCGAGCCCCGGCGCGTACCCAGTTTAAGGAGATAACCCGACAGACAATCAGCGCCAGCAGCAGCAACATGCCGACTAAATTTGCCGGAAGCGGCAGGTGCAACCAGTTAACCAAATATTCAGCGCAGACAAACAATCCGGCGTAGATCAGTACCTGAATCGGCACCTGAAGGCGTTGCATGACGAAGGGCGTCACGCGAGCTGGCGCGAAGGCCATGAGCGGAATTCCTGAAAAAGATGACAGGCGTGCAGTATAGAGAGCCGCCAGGCCCGGTAGAAATGAATTAAAATCATCACAGGTATAGTCTCAGGGAATAATTATGGATATCCGAACGCTGCGTTATTTTGTTGAAGTGGTCCGCCAGCAGAGCTTTACCCGTGCGGCGGAGAAGCTATTCGTCACGCAGCCCACCATCAGCAAGATGCTCAAAAATCTGGAAGATGAACTGAACTGCACCCTGCTGATTCGCGATGGGCGCAAGCTATTGCTGACCGATACCGGACGGGTGGTCTTCGAGCGCGGACAGGCCATTCTTGGCGAGTTTCATCAGCTGGAGTCGGAGCTGAGTGATATCAATCATCTGCATAAAGGCGTACTGCGTCTCGGGATCCCGCCGATGGTCGGGATGCTGATGGCGGAACCGATTAGCCACTTTCGCCAGCGCTACTCTGGCGTTGAACTCAAGATTGCCGAGTTTGGCGGATTGACGGTGCAGCAGGCGGTAAGCAACGGCGAGCTGGATTTGGCGATGACGGCGCTCCCCGTTGATGAGACAAGCGGCCTGAGCACGCTGTCGTTGTTTAGTCATCCACTCTGCGTGCTGACCCCGAGAACAGCGCAATGGGAAACCCTATCGTCACTGTCTCCGAAGGCGCTCGCCGAGCATCCTCTGGTGATTTACAACGAAGATTTTGCCCTCAGCCAGCAGTTGATGCAGCTTTTTACCCAGCATGAGGTTAAACCACGTATTGCGGTGCGTAGCGGGCAGTGGGATTTTCTGGCCGCGATGGTGCAAGCGGGGATTGGGATAGCAATTCTGCCGGAGCCGATTTGCCAGCGTCTCGATCCGCAAAGTTTTTGCTGGATACCGTTGCAGAGCGAGCTGCGTTGGGAATTGGGGATGATTTGGCGGGAGGGCGTGTATATGTCGCACAGCGCGCGGGCATGGCTGGAGTGCAGTAAGGCATTCTGGCTGGAGTGAGCTCCCGGGTTGCGGCGTAAACGCCTTACCCGGGAACAGGTACGGAGTTACTGATCTTCGATTAACAGCGCTTCCAGCAGGTCGAGATCGTGCAACATCTTCTGCAGCGTCTCGTTGCTGATCTGCCGGGTGGCACGCAGGTGGTATAGCTCCCCGCGCTCTGAACGCAGCGCCGCCAGGCGGAACCGGCGTTCGAGGCTCTCTTCCAGCATCGACGTTTCCACATCGTTACGTCCATCGACCCGACGACGCAGGTTACCAATTACCCGCGAACTGACCTCGGTCAGCAGCTGATTATCGATATTCTCTTTGGTGTCTGATGCCAGGCGCTCTTCCATTTTCTGAATCGCGACAATCGCCACGTCCGCCGTTGCCGCCCGCGCCAGACGCTCTTCTTTGCGCTGCTGAACGTGGTCGCTCGACTCGATATGGCGCAGCAGAATCGGCAGCGCAATCACACCAACAAACAGGGAGAACAGAATCACCCCGGCGGCAAGGAATACCAGCTCATAGCGCGCCGGGAAGACGTTACCGTCCGGCAACAGCAGAGGAATCGACAGCACACCGGCAAGAGTAATCGCCCCGCGCACCCCGGCGACGGAGGAGATCAGCAGCTCACGCGTGGTCCAGGAGCCAAACTCCATCGGTTTCTTTTTCAGGAAGCGCTGGCTCAATTTACGCATCGTCCACAGCCAGCCAAAGCGCACCAGCATCAGGGCGGCGTAAATCAGGATGATATCGGTGAACAGCATCCAGGTTTCAACGTTCGGATCCGCCTCTGCCGCCACCAGCGAGCTCGACAGAATATCCGGCAGCTGCAGCCCCAACAGCAGGAAAACCATGCCGTTAAACACGAATTCCAGCATCGCCCAGGTGCTGTTAGCACGCAGGCGCATCGCCAGCGGAGCGCTGCGCATCACGCCAGAACGGGTGATGGTCATTCCCGCGGCAACCGCCGCCAGGATCCCAGAAAAACCGATATGTTCGGCAATCAGGTAGGAAGCGAACGGCAGCAGGAACAGCAGGACAATCTGCGTTGCCGGTTCATCGCCACCCCAACGGCTAAGAAAGCGCATCGAGCGCCCGTACAGCCAGCTGACCACGAAGCCTGCAAGAATGCCGCCCACCGCCACTTTGAAGAACTCTACTGTCGCTCCGCCGACGGTAAAGACCATCGTGCCCATCGCTACCGCGACGGCAAACTTCAGGGAGACCAGGCCGGAGGCGTCGTTCATCAGCGCCTCCCCCTGCAAAATTCCCATAATTTTTTTCGGGATGCGCCCTTCACCAACAATCCCTGAGAGCGCTACGGCATCCGTCGGTGACAGCACCGCCGCCAGCGCGAAGGCCGGTATCAGCGGAATTCCCGGCACGATCCAATAGATGAGGTAGCCAATACCGACCACCGTCACCAGCACCAGCGCTAGCGCCAGACCAAATATTTCTCGCCCATGCTCAATGAACTCGCGGGTCGGCGTCTTCCAGCCATCAGCAAATAGCAGCGGCGGGATAAACAGAACCAGAAAGAGTTCAGGGTCGAATTCGACGTGTAGTCCAAAGGTAGGCCAGGCCAGCATCGCGCCAATACCTATTTGGATTAAGGGTAGTGGAACCTGAAAGGGCAGTACGCGTGTAACCACCCCGGAGAGAGAGACCACGAGGGTCATGATGAGTATGGTAAAGAATATTTCCATGTGTTCCCTGTTTGCTGCGTTTTCTTTTTTTACATCTGAGGCGTCATGTCTCGAAATAGTACGCTACTCAGATTAACGCAAAAGGAAACAGGATGTGGCTTAAAAATAAATCGGGCGGCCAAAGCCGCCCGTGATTAGCAGAAAAAGTTAAATCGCCCAGCCGCCAGCGTAGAAAATAACCAGCGCCGCCGCGATGATCACCGTCCCCAGGTTCAGCTTGCGCCACTCCCCGGACACCAGACGACCAATCACCAGTGAAGCAAAGCCAATCATGATGCCGGTAACGATGTTACAGGTCAGCACGATAAAGACCGCCGTAATCAGGCCCGCCATCGCATCGACAAAATCGTTAAAGTCGATTTTCGCCACGTTGCTCAGCATCAGCAGACCAACGTACATTAGCGCCGGAGCCGTCGCGTACGCCGGTACCAGATAAGAGAGCGGAGAGAGGAACAGGATCAGCAGGAACAGCACGCCAACGGTTACCGCAGTCAGGCCGGTTTTGCCGCCCGCGGCAGTACCTGCGGCTGACTCGATATATACCGCTGCCGGAGCCGCGCCGACCAGACCGGAGAAGACGCTGCTCAGGGAGTCAGTGGTCAATGCTTTGCCGCCATTGATAATCTGCCCGTCTTTATCCAGCAAGTTTGCCTGACCGGCTACCGCGCGGATGGTGCCGGTAGCATCAAATACCGCGGTCATCACCAGCGCCAGCACGCTCGGCAGAACGATGGGGTTCAGCGCGCCCACGATATCCAAGCTACCGATCAGCGAGTTGCCGTGCTCGTCGCTCAGCGACGGCATAGCGAAAACACCGGAGAAGTGAACGTTAGGATCGAAAATCAGACCGATAATCGACACGCCGATAATCGTCAGCAGGATACCGCCCGGCACTTTGAGTTTTTCGAGGCCGATAATCACCGCCAGCCCCACCAGCGACATAATCACCGGGAAGCTGTCGAAATTACCCAACGCCACCGGCAGGCCGTCCAGCGGGTTTTTAATGACCAGACCAACGCCGTTGGCGGCGATCAGCAGCAGGAACAGGCCGATACCAATCCCCGTGCCGTGCGCAACGCCCTGCGGCAGGTTACGCAAGATCCAACTGCGAATGCCGGTTGCGGAAATCACGGTAAACAGCACGCCCATCAGGAACACGGCACCCAACGCTACCGGAATACTGATCTGTTGGCCCAACACCAGGCTAAAGGCGGTAAAGGCGGTCAGCGAAATCGCGCAGCCAATTGCCAGCGGCAGGTTCGCCCACAGTCCCATGAGCAGAGAGCCAACGCCCGCCACCAGGCAGGTAGAGACAAAGACCGCCGCCGGTGGGAAACCGGCTTTTCCGAGCATCCCCGGCACCACGATGACGGAATACACCATCGCCAGAAAGGTCGTAAGACCGGCAACGATTTCCTGGCGCACGGTGCTGCCGCGAGCAGAAATTTTAAACCAGGCGTCCAATGAACCGCCGGTACGCGCTGAAGGCGTAGACATAGAAAACTTCCCCTGAGAATTTTTATCGTTCGTTTGGATGCGAGGTGGACCATCCACTGCCAGTTAAACGCGATCTCCTTGTGCTACATCGCAGCGCCAGGGGCTGTGAAAAGCAAACGTTTAACTCCGCGCATACAATACGGTGTGAAGAATGACTTTGCTCCCCCTGTTAGCAGAGGAAATGATGAGCAAAATAAAAAGGCAAACGATTATCCAGCCTTTAGATGGGCCTTTTCAACTGAAGATTGCCGTATTTCGCTAAATTTCGCTTATGACGTTCAGGAAATAACCAGCCGATGCGCAAACGTTATCGTCCATGCGCAATCCGGTAACATTTTTGCATTGCACTGATAGCAAATTTTTCCAGTCATCGGCTTTAGTAATGCTTCACCCACCGGGTAAGGTAAAAGGACCACCGCGCTCAATCGCCCTCTGCCACGCCGGGCGCTGCTCTATGCGCTGTACCCACTGCGTCAGATGTGGTAAATGGTCCACACCGCCGCGCGCCAGCAACGCCATCGCCGGGAAGCTCATCTGGATATCCGCCATACTCAGTTCGGCTCCGGCAAACCATCGGTGCCGGGAAAGGTGCTCTTCAATAAAGCGGGCGTGGGTTTCAACTTGCCGGTTAAGCCAGGCTTTTTGCACTCCTTTGCCCAATGCGTTGCCTAAAGTGCGCATGCCGAACGGTACTGGGGGTTTACCGAGACTGGCAAATACCAGTTTCATCAGCATCAGAGGCATCAACGAACCTTCAGCGTAGTGCAGCCAAAAACGATATTGCAGCTTATCTTCTATCGACTGCGGCCTGAATCGCTGGATGCTGTCATAGGTCTCCTGCAAATATTCCAGAATTGCGCCAGATTCCGCGAGGATGTAGCCGTTATCTTCCACCACCGGCGATTTACCTAGCGGATGAATATCTTTCAACTCCGCCGGGGCGAGCATATTTTTCCCCCGCTGATAAGAGACTATCTGGTAAGGCAGTTGCAGCTCTTCCAGCGCCCATAACACGCGCTGCGATCGCGACTGATTAAGATGATGTACCGTCAACATGGGCTTCTCCCGCTGTTTGTTCAAATTAACTATAGGAACAGGCGGCGAATGACGGAAATTTTCCGGCAAACCAAAGAGGAAAAATCAGCGGGAAGTGCCACACTTAAGTTGTCGGCACAAACCGGAACCTCAATCAACACATTGCGCAATACCGAGGGGAGCCGACGTCGGGGGAAACCCTCCTGCGAAGCAGCGGGATAGTGCGAAAGACCAAGACCGGAAAACAACTAAAGCGCCCTGTTGTGGCGCTTTAGTTTTTTTACTCCTCTTCCAACAGCCGCGCGCCGGTCCCCTCTTCGCCCAGCTTATCGCCAGGGTTACGTAACGGGCAGTCGCGACGCGACAGGCAGCCGCAGCCAATGCAGCCATCCAGCTGATCGCGCAGTGCGGTCAGGGTGTGAATGCGCCGATCCAGCTCTTCCCGCCACTGGGATGACAGCATCTTCCACTCTTTGGCGCTGAGGTTATGCCCCTCCGGCAACACGCCGAACGCATCGCCAATCGTCGATAGCGGAATACCAATACGTTGCGCAATTTTAATGATCGCCACCGCGCGCAGGACATCACGCCGATAGCGCCGCTGATTACCGGCGTTACGCTGGCTGTGAATCAGCCCCTTGCTTTCATAAAAGTGCAGCGCGGAGACAGCAACACCGGTTCGTTTTGCCACTTCGCCGGGGGTCAGCAGCATTTTGATGCGAGGGGATTTCTTTTCCATAAAGCGCTTTACCTCAAGTTAACTTGAGGAATTATACTCGCCCACAGACAAAACGACGAATCGAGAATTGAGAGAGGCCGCAATATGTCCCATCACGATATTATCCAAACGCTTATTGAATGGATTGATGAACATATCGATCAACCACTTAACATTGATGTAGTCGCCAGAAAATCGGGCTATTCGAAATGGTATCTGCAGCGGATGTTTCGTACAGTAATGCATCAAACCCTGGGGGATTACATTCGCCAGCGCCGCCTGCTGCTTGCCGCAGAAGCGCTAAGAACCACCCAGCGCCCTATTTTTGATATCGCGATGGATCTTGGCTACATGTCGCAGCAAACATTTTCGCGGGTTTTCCGCCGCGAGTTCGACCGCACGCCCAGCGCCTATCGCCATCAAATCTCCGCGTGAAGATGTTGTTGATGCGGGCAAAGGCTGGTGCGGGCGTTAGTCAGCCACTGCATGAACTCCAGCGGTGGCATCGCTTTCGCAAAGTGCCAGCCCTGACAGTATTGCACGCCGTGCTTTTGTAACCACGCCACCTGGTCGGCCGTTTCAACCCCTTCGGCAACGATCTTTAAATGCAAGCTGTTAGCCATCTGAATAATATGTTCAGCAATCAGGTGGCTGGTGCTGTTGTTCGTTAGCGCATCAACGAAGGATTTATCAATCTTGAGGATGTCAACGTTCAACGAATGGAGGTTGTGCAGGTTGGAGTAGCCGGTACCAAAATCATCAATCGCAATTTCATACCCCGCGTCGCGGAAGGCCTGAATCACCGGGGTGGTTTTCGGCACATCGATAAACCCGCGCTCAGTCACTTCGATTTTAATCTGCTCCACGCTAACTGCATGGCGGTGGACCTTTTCGTTGATGTGCTCAATCAATCTCGCGGAGTGGAAATCCGAAGCCGAAAGGTTGATTGTCACGTATAAATGCGGATGCCGGGCCAGAAACTCGCCCATATCGGCGAATACCTCATCCACCACATAGTCCGTGACCTGCGCAATCATCCCCTCATTTTCCGCCAGCGGGATAAACTCCGCCGGGCTCATCACCGGGCCATCAAATCCAGGCCAGCGCAGCAGCGCCTCGGCACCCACGCAGCAGTTATTTTTGATATCCATGATCGGCTGGTAGTGCAGGCACAGTTGGCGACGGCTTAGCGCTCGCTGCAGCATGCTGCGCGGAGAATGATACTGCTGTCGGGTGCGTGACCACACCAGCAAAAGCAAGATGCTGCAAATCAGCCCTAGCGGCAGGGTCAGCGTGACCTGATTATAAAAATTCTGATAATAGCTCACCCGCGAAGTGGACATAATGACGGCTATCGGGCGAACGGTGGAGTGGGCAATGGTATAAACGCGTCCATCCTGATGAAAAAACGCCTCTTCATCACGGATCAACCGATGCAGTTGACCGGAGTCTGCATTCGTACTGACGGAAAAAAACTGGTTGGTTTTGGTATCAAAAACGCCCCATGCCAGATCGCGGTCGCTGGTTATCAACGTGCTAAAGGAAAGCGGATGAATCACCGCCACATAATGACCGCGCTGCATATAGTTCATGGCATAGCTGGGATAAAAAGGGGTTTCGCGGTAGTAGTAAATCGCAATATCCGGCTTTTTAGTATACGTCGCAGCCGGAATGCGCCATCCGGCCTGGCGACGTACCGAAGTCGAGCAGAAAAAATGCGTGCCATTGGCATAGATTAAATCATCGATGTAGAGCAGGCCGCGAACAATACTCAACATATATTGCTGATGCTGTGGCGAGCATAGCTCCCCCTGATATAACCTGGCTTTATCGCGCGCCTCATCGGCTTCACGAATGACCAGCTCAGTTTTTTGCAGCGCCAGCTTAGAAAACACCCGTAGCTGATCGGTGGTTTCTGCTTTGGCGCGTATTTGTGCAAACCACAATGCCAGCATCACCGGTAGCAGAATAACCAGCACGATGCCAAATACTCTTAACGCCTTATGTGGCGAGCTATGACTCATTTCCGCTTTTTATCCATGCGATACGCCTTAATCAAGGTGAAAGGCCCCGATGACTCTGCTTACTGTGATATGAATCAGGGCAATTCAGCAACCCACACTTTGACGTAAAAACCTCATGACTATGAATCATGAATAATACTGACTTATAGAAGGCTGGAGAAACATTCTCAACATAATGAGATTAGCTCCACTATCTCATTCGGTTTATCCGTATAATTGGCGGGAATAAGTAATAAAATCCGCAGAACATAAACGCTAATAAAAAAGAATTGCGGCTGGCTATCGTTTATAATCGCCTTCTGAATGAAAGATACATCCTTCCCTCTCTTATTAACCACTCAAATAAAGTGGTTAATAAGCGCAAGAAAAGTACTTTTTTTGGCTGGTGAATAAAAGAACAATTGTGATATAGTTCACATTAGTTGATGAAACAAGAACGTTGTTTCATTACTCTCTTGTTTGCCTGTAGATAGCCAGAGCACCACGTCATCGTTAGTCTCGTCAGGTTGTCAAAGGCTCCCGCATTTCTTTGAGGAAAGGTTGATGGCTACCATTACTACCAGTGTCGTACTTTTGCGCTGGCCACTCGTGAGCGCAGTGCTGATGTTCCTGGCCAGCTCGATGAATATTCAGCTGCGTAAAAGTGATTATGCCGGTTTAGCGGTTATTTGTAGCTGTGTAGGCCTGGCCGCAGCCTGTTGGTTTGCCACCGGTCTGTTAGGTATTACGCTGCTGGACGTTGCAAAGATCTGGGGCAATATCAAAGATGTCATGATTGAAGTCATGAGTCAGACCCCGCCGGAATGGCCGATGATGATGACCTGATGTAAAAAAAGCTTCCCAACGGGAAGCTTTTTTTACCGCTATTTGCCCATCTTCGACAGCATCTCCGGGCGCATAAATTTATGAATCACCAGCATAAACAGCAGCGATGGCACCAGTAAAATCAGCGCCGTAATTGACGATACTTGATAGTTGCCCGACATACTGGCGTTATACAGCAGCAGCGGCAAGGTGGTGATGTCCGGCGCGCCGACAAAAAAGGTGCCGGTAAATTCGTCCAGCGACTCCAGAAACACAAAAATACTGGCGGCGATAATTCCCGGCGAAGCCTGCGGCAGCACAATATGCCAGAAGGTGTAAATCGGTCCGGCCCCCAGATTACGCGAAGCCCTCGCCAATAGCGGATCAACCGCCGAAAAGGCCGCCACGCAAATCCACACCGAATACATCAACCCATGTACGCTGTGCACCAACACGACCCCCGCCACCGTGCCGTTAAGCCCCCATTGATAGAAAAGCCGGGCGATATTCATGTACACCGTCAGATTGGGAAACGCCTGCGGGATCAGAAACAACAGCATAAACAACACCCGTAGCGGCATCCCGCGCCTTGAAAGCGCGTAGCCCGCCGGAATGGAGATCAGCAGACATGCCAGCACCGATAGCAGCGCAATCAGCACGCTGGTCAGCAGCGAGCCGGACACATCGCTGTAGGGGCTGAATACCTGATACCAGTATTTCAGCCCCCATTGGCTGGGCAGTGAATGCGGGAAAAACCAGCTCTCCGCCACCGTCCAGATGAGCAAGTTCAGCAGCGGGCCAAACATCGCCAGCAGCATAAAGACTAGCAGTAACGTTTGTAGCGGCAGGCTGGCGCCCAGCTTTCTGCGGCCTTTCGCCAGCAGCGTTCCCGGCCGTGTCATGATTGCCTCTTTCATTATTCGCTCCCTTTTTGCTGCAAACTATGGCGCAGATAAAACCACGACAGCGCCCCGCAAATCAGCAACGACACCACGCCAAGCGCGTTAGCGACGGCGTAATCGCCATAAGAATTAACGCGAAAGGCCATATCCACGGTCATCATCGTCGGCGAGCCGACGCCTATCATCAGCGGGACCGACAGCACCGACATCATGGTGACGGTGGAGAGCACCAGCGCCACGCCGATTGCTGGCAGCACCTGCGGCAAAATAATGTCGAACAGAATACGCGGACGCGATGCACCAAGATTACGCGCCGCCAGAATTTGCGATTGCTCAAGCGCGGCCATTGCCCCACAGATAAGCAACGTGGCAAACGCCAGCTGTTTCCAGACAAAGGTAATAATGATCCCTTTCCAGCCCAGCCAGGAGACGGTCTCCAGCGGAGTGATGAGGTCAGTTGCCACCAGCGCGTTATTCATCAAGCCGTTTTTGGCCAGAAAGGTACGCATCATCTGCGCGGCGACGATAAAAGGGATGAACAGCGGCAGGCGATACAAAAACCCCAGCATGCGGACAATAGGTCGACAGGGCGAGAGCGTGATCACCGCCGAAAGAGTAATGGAGAGAACCGCCAGCAGCGCCACCGAAGCCAGCACAATAATCAGTGTAAACAGAATATCGCTGGAATAGAGCGCATATACCTTACGGAAATGAGCAAGCGTAAGCCGCTGCGCATCGTCGGTAAAGGCGGCGATCAGCGAGAAGCCCAGCGGATATAAAAAGAGTACGGCGATCATCAACGCGGCCGGTGAGACCAGCAGCAGGTATTTCAGCGAAGTACGCATAGCAAACCTGGTGTCAGCAACAAGAAAAAGCTCAGGGCGACGTCACACCGCGCCTGAGCATCAGCAGTCAATTAATTGGCGACCTGGCTTTCATAGCCTTCTTTGATGTCGTCAAAATATGGCGTAATCGGGAAGCTCTTACCGTATTCCGCCAGCGCCTGCGGCGAAATTTCAGCAAACAGTTTTTGCCAGGTTTGCGCATCAAGCTTCGGCTTCACCTGTTCAGCGTCAATCCCCGGATACCAGTTAAACTGCTTCACGATCCCCTGCGCCTGCACTTCCGGGCTGGTCGCCAGTTCGATAAACTCACGCGCCAGCTGCGGATTCGCCGCCTTCGCCGGGGTCACGTAGTACATCGGTTGGCCCGGCATCCCCGGCGCCAGCAGCGACAACTTAATCGACGGCGGCAGCTTGCCCTGATCTTTCCAGCTGTAGAACATATCCACCCACACCGGCCCCATCATGATTTCGCCGCGGCTCAGCATATCGAGCGTCCCGGCGTTACCCGGCGTGAAGGTGACGTTCTTATTAAACGCTTTCAGCTTCTCGTAAGCCTGTCCCCAATTTTTCTCAACGCCTTTATCGTACGGCAGAGAAGACAAACGCTGGGCATCGGTGCCATAGGCGTAGATCCAGCCCACCACAAAGCTGACGCCGGACATGCCGTTCTTAATGCCGTTGTAGCCAAAGGCCTGCGGATTTTTTTGCGCCCAGCTCACCAGATCATCGTAGGACGCCGGAGGCGTTTTAATGGCATCGCTATTCCAGGCAATGGCGGTCTGGCTTAAAAACATCGGCATAACGTAGCCGTCGACGTTCACCCCAAGGGCGTTCTTCGCGTTGTCGGCGCTCACCATTGAACCGGTCTTAATCTGCTGGCGATACTTCTCCAGCAGCCCTTTCTCCACCAGCTCACCGCCAGCTTTCTGATGCACCACCGCCACATCAATATCCCAGCTCTGCGCGCCGCTCTCTTTTTGCGCCGTCAGCTTTTCAATGATTTTATTCGACCCCGCGTCTCCCGGACCGGTACCGACCACCTGCACTTTGACTCCCGGATGCGCCGCTTCAAACTTCGGCCCCAGCCAGGTTTTGACATAATCCACCATATTCTGATCCCCCGCCGTAGCGACGTGAAGAACGGTGTCTGCCTGCGCGCTGCAGCTCAGAAATAATGCAATCACTACCGCAGCTTTCGTTTTCGTAAACATGGTCTATCCCCAGAATGAACGCGATGAAGTTAATGGGCTTGTGATGAAGGAAAAATATGCAGTGCGGGCGCCGGGACATGTAGCCTGACCGGCGAATGCGCGGGCCAGCAGTGCGCAGAATCCGCCAGCAGGACGCGATCGTGACAGCGCACGCTATGGCGATATAAGTTGCCGAGAAAAGCACTTTGTTCAACCACGCCGCTCAGCGTTAACCCTTCTGGCGCGGCGCTCTCGGATAATTCATCAAGCGCGGCGTCGGCGCTGCGAAAATAAATAATATGGTCGTGAAAATGCTCAGCGGAATATTGCCCGGCGGCGCGTAGATAAATACCCTCTGCGGCAAAGAGTTCGCTGGCGGAAATTTTATTATCCGCGCCCATAAAATCGGCAACAAAAGGCGTAGCCGGGCGCTGATAAATATCCTCTGGCGAACCTATTTGCTCAATACGACCGTTATTTAATACCGCGATGCGGTCGGCCATCACCAGCGCCTCCTGCTGATCGTGAGTAACGATTAACGAGGTAAAGCCGAGTCTTTTTTGCAACGCTTTGATTTCGTGGCGTACGTTGAGTCGCACTTTCGCATCAAGGTTTGAGAGCGGTTCATCCAGCACCAGAACATCCGGTTCTATCGCCAGCGCCCGCGCCAGAGCCACCCGCTGGCGTTGACCGCCGGAAAGTTCAGTCACCTTCACATCAGCCAGACCGTTGAGATTGACGATATTGAGCAACTCCGCCACCCGGCGATCAATGTCGTCGCCCCGCCATTTGCGTAGCTTCAGGCCATAGCCAATATTACGTGCCACCGTCATATGCGGCCACAGAGCATAGCTTTGGAAGACCATGGTGATATTGCGCTGCTCCGGTGCGCTGCGGGTAATATCGCGCCCGGCAACGGAAATATCTCCCGTCTGCGTCGGAATAAACCCGCAAAGCGCGTTCAAAAGCGTTGTTTTCCCGCAACCGGAAGGACCCAGCAGGGCAATCATTTCCCCTTTCTCAACGCTCAGATCGATATTATGCAAAACGACTTTATCGCCGTAGCTAATCTTTAACCGGGAGATCTGTAAATAGCTCATATTCGATACCCAAAAATCTCTGTGCCTGCATTTTTATCGTTTTGATGAACACGTGTTCATTTGAATGTAAAAAAAATGCAACGTTGACTCGACATGATGTGGGCCTACTTTGTCGGGTATTTGTGACAATTTAATTAAGCACCCTAAAATTTCGGCGAGGGAAAATGAAAATAGATGTTCTTGGCTGCGGCAGCGCTTTCTCCAGCGAACAAAATACCTCTGCACTACGGGTTATCGACGCCCAAAACCGACAGTGGCTGATTGATTGCGGCCCCACAATCCCCCGGGCGCTGTGGCGGCGCGGCGGCGATATCAACGAGATTGACGTTATCTATTTCACCCACGTTCACCCGGACCACTGCACCGGGCTGACGGCGCTGCTCAACTACTGGAAGAGTTTTTCCCGCCAGAAGCCGCTGATTATCTACAGCCAGCCGCAGCAGCGCCCGGTCCTGATGCAGTTGGCAGCGCTGGCAAACTGGCCGCAAACAACGTTGTGTTTTGCCATCGACTGGCGTGACAGCGCAGAGGCCTGGACGTGGCATGACTGGCATATTCAGACTGCACAAACGCAGCATGAGCTGACCAATCGCGCCATTCGTATCACCTTCGGCGGGCAAACCCTGTTCTACAGCGGTGATGGTCGCCCGACACCGGATTCCATTGCGCTGATGGCAGGGGCCGATTTGGTATTTCAGGAGTGCGCCTCGCTGACCGCGCTGGCCGATGACGCCTCGCACGGCGATTTCCCTTCATGCCTGGCGCTATTCCAGCAGCTCAATTTGCGTACGATGGGACTCTATCACTGCTACGACGCGATATTGCCCGCGCTGAAATTCGCCTGCCTGCCATGGGAAGGCTTGTTCGTTAGCCACGACGGCCTGCAGTATGAACTCCATCATTCGGAACGCTCAATATGACTTCATTGCCGCGTAAACAGAGTATTACCGCGCAGGATGTCGCCCAGCGTGCGGGGGTCTCACGGGCCGTAGTATCCCGCGCCCTGAGCAATAACGGCAGCATCTCTCCCGATACCAGAGAACGCGTACTGCGCGCGGCCGAAGAGCTGGGATACCAGGTCAATTTCCTCGCCCAGGGGTTAAACCGACGGCGCAGTCATCTGATCGGCGTGATCGTTTCGCGCATCAGCGATCCGTTTCGCAGCAGCCTGCTTGACGCGCTGCTCAGCGAGATCCAGCGCCGCGGTTTTCAGGCGCTGGTGAGTGAAATCCGTAGCGAACAGGATCTGGCGCAAACCCTGCGGCGCTTCGCCCAATTTCGCGTTTCTGGCGTTATCGTCACCTCCGGGCAACCGCCGGAATCGCTGGTTAACGAGTGCGTTCAGCAGCAAATTCCGGTGGTAGGCATCAATCGCCAGCCCAATATCCCCTGCGTCGATTACGTTTGCTCGGATAATGTCGCCGGAGCGACCCTTGCCGCCGAGCAGCTGGTTCGCGCTGGCTGTGATCGATTCGGTTGGCTCAACCATCATCACTCAACCTGGGCAGGACAAACGCGCGGCGCGGCATTTTCTCAAGCACTCCTGGCACTCGGCGTGGATACTCAACGTGACCTGCACGCCCTTTTCGCACCGGTTGAAGGCTACGACGGCGGTTTTCAGGCCGCCGCCAGCGCCGACGACAGGCTACAGGGTATTTTCTGCGCCAATGCCCAGCTGGCCTGCGGTTTCCTTGACGGCATGCGCCTACGCGGCAAGCAGGCTCCCGAAGATTTTCAGCTCATTGGTTTTGACAATACGCCGCAAACAGCGCAATACAGTTATCAGCTCAGCACCTTGCACCAGGACGTCGCGGAGATTTCCCGCCAGACATTAGCGCGCCTGCTGGAGCGGGCCAGCGATCCTTTACAGCCTTCGCGCACTACGTGGGTGGGGGTGCAGTTAATTCATCGGCGTACGTCGCCATCAACCGATAAGAGCAGGCTATGACGGAAGAACAACAGCAGTCATTATGCGAATTGATTCGCCAGTTGGGCGCGCAGGCACAAGCGCTGCGCGATACGGGGCTACAGATAGATAAAAAAGCGCGTCAGGATTTTGTCTCGCAGGCCGATCTGTTTGTGGAAAAAGAGATCAAGGACTGGCTGAAGATCCACTGCCCGCAGGATGGTTTTCTCGGCGAAGAGAGCGGCCTGGAAAGCGGTGAGCAAGGAACCTGGGTGCTCGACCCTATCGACGGAACCACTAACTACATTCAGGGGATGGACTACTGGTGTATTTCTCTGGCTTACGTTCTGCACAATACGCTTGAACTGGGGATTATTTACGCCCCTGACCGAAATGAATTTTTCTTTGCCCGCCGCGGTAAAGGTGCCTTTCTTAACGATCAGCGCCTGACATTACGCGAACCGGATCCGGAAACGGTGGTGATTGGGATGGGGCGTTCCAGCCGCGCGCCCGCGGAAAACTATACCCGAGCCCTCACTCGCGTCATCAACGCGGGAATGGAGTACCGTCGCTTTGGCGCAGGAGCGTTAATGCTGGCCCACGTCGCCACCGGGCAGGTGCACGCCTATTACGAAGAACATATGAATAGCTGGGATGCGCTGGCAGGAATGCTGCTGATCGTCGAAGCGGGCGGTGCCAGCAATGACTTTTTAGCCGACGATGGCTTGCTGCGCGGTAACCTGGTGCTGGCCGGGTGCGTCGATGTACAGGCCCGGCTTTCCGCTCTGCTGCCCGCATAAATCAGGCGTCATGTAGATTTGGCTGTCCGGACTACCGCCATATCGCCCCACGCGGGTAATTGTTCGGGCAGCGTTTAATTGCGCAGTGAGCCTGGTAAGAGCAGGATTCTGCCGCTGCCGCCGTGGAGTGATACGGACAGGAAGGTCGTTCCCGCAGCCTCTCCCACTGCGCTTCGTCATAGCGCGTGATGTTGTAAACTTTTAATGAATGATACTGATCATTAATTAAAACTCTTGAGGAGTACAGCTTCATTGACTCCCCTGGCAACAGTAAAATATCGGCTTCGTACCAAAGGATAAACTTTAAAAACCGCAGGCTGGAGATCGAGGAAAAGGCCACACCGGAGTGTGGACAGACAAGAGTATTATGAATAGTCCATTTCATTTTCTATCCTTGCATCTGTTACTGATAAATAACGTTTTATATATTGATAGCACTCATCATAAATACCCGCAAGGTTATCACACAACAATGTGACATAAGACAATACTCAAACACCAGGCATACTTATTTAGATGTATATAAAATGCTAACTTCTAATAATTAATAACTAATTCTCATGATGACAGCCAACGTATGCACAGGCTCATGTATACCCGTCATACTTCAAGTTGCTTGTGCATTGGCTACGCTCGTTCGCCCGAATCACTTACTCAAGTAAGCTCATCGGGACTTTCTCCCTTGCCGCCTTCCTGCAACTCGAATTATTTTTGGTATATAAACCAAAATATATTTACAATAAATTACAGGCTGCCGTTCAGGACAGCCTGTACTCGTTTTTGGGTAAGCCGCAGGCGTTATTACCAGGTTTTTCCGATATTAAACTGGAACTGCTCGGCTTTATCACCATCATATTTTTTAAACGGCTCGCCCCATGAGAAGACCAGCGGACCTAGCGGCGACATCCACTGCACCGCAATCCCGGCGGACATGCGAATATGCGACGGATCGCCATAGTCTGGGATCCCTGCGGCCAACGTCTGGCCGGTATTTTGCCAGGAGGTGCTCCATACCGTTCCCGCGTCGAGGAATAACGACGTGCGCAGGCTGTCGGCGTATTTGTCATTCACAAATGGCGTTGGCACAATAAACTCGCTGTTCAGTACCGCCATCGCGTTACCGCCAACCGCATCGGACGAGGAGTCCAACGGGCAGGTGCCGTAGCTACTTTCAGAACCATTACAACGATAGTAAGCCGCTTTTGGGCCAATCGTATTCGAGGAGAATCCGCGAACCGACGTCGAGCCACCGGCATAGAAATTATCATAAAACGGCACCGATTTGCCGTTCAACCCATCGGCATATCCCGCGCGCAGGTGCTCCATCCACACCCAGCTTTTGTTTTCGTTCAGCGGCAAATACTGCGTGGTATCAAAAGTGACTTTGTAATAGCTGTTATCCGAGCCGGGTACCGTGACCTTGCCGGTCAGGCTGCTCTTATTCCCTGCACGCGGGAAGAAGCCGCGGTCCAGATCGTTATAGCTCCAGCCGAGGCTGACAAAATAGTCATTAGCGCTGTAGGTTGCGCCGCTATCACCATCCTTGGTCACCACGCTGGGGTAAATACCTCGTGAGTTAAGATAGCTCCAGGTCGTCAGTTCCGGGTCCATATTAGTCAGGCGGTTATGAACATAATCCACGCCCAGATTGAGGGAGTTGTTCTCGCTGATCGGGAATCCAAGCGTACTGCCAACGCCGTAACTTTGCTGATTGTAACTGCCGCTATCGGCATCAGAGGCATCGTAGCTGTTATAGAAAATTTTCCCCCCCAAACTCACGCCGTCGACGGTGAAATAAGGGTTCGTCGCCCCCAATTCAAGATAAGACTGGTAGCTATTGCGCGTGCCGTTGAAGCTAACGCTATTGCCGGTGCCCAGCCAGTTATCTTGGGTGACGCCAAGCTGATAGCTCACGCCGCTGTCGGTACCGAAGCCCAGACCAACGTTGAAAGAGCCGGTGTTGCGTTCCTTCACCTTATAGACCACGTCCACCTGATCCTGGCTACCGCTTACCGGGATGATTTGCTTATCAACAGTTTCAAAAAATCCGCTGCGATCCAACCGCGTTTTTCCCTGTTCGACTTTTTCATCGTTCAGCCACGCGCCTTCCATCTGGCGCATCTGACGCCTCAGCACCGCGTCACGCGACGTATCGTTACCCTCAAAACGGATCTGTCGTACTGAGTAACGGCGTCCTGCATTAACGTTGATATGCAAAACCACACTTTTTTTCGCATCATCAATATCCGGGGCGGTGTTAACCTGCGGCCAGGCATAGCCATATTTCCCCAACAGCGTCTTAATACTATTTTCTACCGTCGTAATTTCCGCGCCGCTATACCATTTATTTGTTAACGGCTTTACCAGCGCCTCAATCTCTTTATTATGCTGCGCCATATCGCCAGTCAACATCGTGCTGGCGATTTTATAACGTTCACCTTCTGCAAGATTAATGGTGATATACAGAGACTTTTTATCCGGTGTCATACTGACCTGACTGGAGTTAATCACAAACCGCGCATAGCCGCGATCGAGATAATAACTACGCAGCGTTTCTAAATCCGCCGCCATCTTTTGCTTTTGATATTTTTTATCGCCGATCACGTTCCACCACGGTACGGTATCGCGCAACTGCAGCTGGTCCAACAATGTTTCTTCACTAAAAGTCTGGTTGCCAATAATATTAATTTGCGCGATTTTTGCCGAGACGCCTTCCTGAAAAACAAAGGTTAAATCAACGCGATTGCGCGGCAACGGTGTGACAACTGCATGAACCTGGGCGCTGTATTTACCCACACTGTAATAGAAATCCTGTAATCCTTTTTCGATTTCCGTAAGCGTGTTGCGATCCAGCGCGCTGCCTTCTTCGATACCCGTGGCGGCCAGGTTCTCTTTCAGGGCATCATCCTTTACGGACTTATTGCCAGAAAAGCTGATTTTGGCAATGGTTGGTCGCTCTTTCACCTGTACCACCAGCGTGCTGCCATCCCGCAGAATCTGCACATTCTCAAAGTTTCCGCTGGCGTACAGGGCACGAACCGAGTCGCTGATATCCTCGTTCGAGACCTCTTCTCCCGTATGAACGGGCATGCTTAACAGCGCAGCGCCGACGGTAACGCGCTGCAACCCCTCAAAACGAATATCATCAACGGTATATGAGGTTGATGCATAAAGCGTTAAAGGAGAAATCAATAGCCCGGCGATGATACTCGTTTTTTTTAGCATGGAGGTGTCGTCTAAAAGATATTTGGCAATAGCAGATATCTGCTGGGAATAACAGTGTTCTTTCCGGCGGACAGAATATGACGCAACCTGAAATAACCTGAACGAGGCGCAGAATTGCACGCAATTATGACGATAAAATG
This sequence comes from Klebsiella sp. RHBSTW-00215, assembly GCF_014103785.1. NCBI lineage: Bacteria > Pseudomonadati > Pseudomonadota > Gammaproteobacteria > Enterobacterales > Enterobacteriaceae > Klebsiella > Klebsiella sp. RHBSTW-00215. Next base: position 1,868,256 of record NZ_JABXQS010000001.1, on the reverse strand, counting down.
GAGAAAAAATGGATGTTAGAGAATGTTGAAAAAGTTTTTTTTGGGTTGAACTTTCTTCCTGACCATTAGTCATATAAGCGTTTACTGACACTAGCAAAACCATTTAATCATTTTGTTTTTTTAATTTAAAAAACAAAAAGCCCCCTTTCTCATTGGTTGAAAGGGGGAAAAGATCTTGTTAGGAATGATGCTCTCTGGGATAGACCAGAAGCAAGGAGAAATTAACTGATAATCCCGTAGATAAAATGAAGAGATATTGAATAAATTGTGCAGTCCTGTTGTCCTGTTCCCATAGTGATGAAATGAGTAGATAACATGCCGCGAAATGAGATCCAACAATCCGTACTCAACGAATTAGTGCAATGGATAAAAAAAATCTTGAAAAGAAGCTCACCATGCATGCTCTGAGCCTCTTTTCCGGCTATTCCGAGTGGCATCTGTTTCGCCTATTCCGCCACTATTTTAACATGTCACCAATGGAGTATATTCGCCAGCAGCGAATGCAGCTATGCCTTAATCTGTTACAGATGCAACCCGCCTTTCGCATTGTCGATATTTGTATTATGGCTGGTTATGAGGATATCAGCGCTTTTAACCGTACTTTCAAGAGATATTATACCGTGACTCCAAGCCAATATCGTAAAATCTGAATACGCACCAATAAGGGACTCCCCCTCCTCCGCATTGCTGCGGTTGGGAATGGAAGGGGGAAGAGGAACAACTTTAGAATGGAAATGGCAGGATGCCACTGTTAATCGTTTCCGGGATCAAGCAGACCCGATCAACAGAGACAAGTGTAAGCTGCTAAGTTGAATTAATTGTGTAGAGGCCGTGGAGATTTTGTCATCATTTATATCAGCGACACATTTTTCAAAAATTAAAAAGCCGGAATAATTAAATATCCCGGCTGGTGATTAACGGATAATTAGAAGTGCGTATTCACGCTGACATAAAACGTCCGTCCTGACTCGTTATAGGTCTCCGCGCCTGCCCCATACAGATAAGCACCGGTCGTCGAGTTCCCCGTCGTCTGCGCATTCCCGGCGCGATAGTGGCGAATATCAAACAGATTATCCACTCCGCTGGTCAGGCTCAGGTTTTTGTTCACATCCCAGGTCGCACTAAGGCCGACAATGCTGTACGGACTGACTTCGTTCAGCTCGCTGCCGGACACCGCTTCACCCTTATAGTTGAAGCGCTTCGGTTTCTGACGACCATACCAGGTGAAGGTGCTCTGCAACGAGAGATCGTTGCGTACCTGCCAACTTAGGGTTGAGTTAAGCGTAAACTGCGGGATCACCGATAGACGATCGCCGGTGGTTTTGTTCTTACTCTGCAGCATCCACGTCAGGTTGTTGCTCCAGTTGACCGTTTCACTCACCGGCAGGTTTAACGAGCCCTCCAGCCCTTCGACCAGCGCCTTCGGTACGTTTTCCCACTGATAAATATTGGTGGTGCCGTTGCTGGCGGTACTGACCGCCGAGTAGCCGGACTCTATCTTGTTGTGGTAGTCGTTACGGAAGTAAGTCAGCCCAGCCTGATAGCCGTCATGCTTGTACTCCAGGCCAATCTCTTTATTGACGCTGGTTTCTGCCTTCAGGTCGCTATTTCCCATCAGATAACAGGCGGAGCTGCTGGCGTAGCAACCCTGTCCGTTGCTGTACAGAATATAGTTCGGGTTGAGCTGATAGAGGTTCGGCGCTTTATAGGCGCGAGCAATCCCCAGCTTCAACGTCCAGTCATCCGACAGCCCCTGCGAGAGGTTCAGCGACGGACTCCAGTTATTGCCGACGATGCTGTGATGGTCAAAACGCAGAGCGGGCGTCAGCATGGTGCTATCGGTCAGTGCAATATTGTCTTCGGTAAACAGCGAGAAAATCTCAGCGCTGGAATACGGACTACGGCCGGTTGCCGAGATGCCGTCAATAGAGCCATAAGAGAGAGACTGGGTCGTCGATACGCCATCTTTCATCCGCTGCTGGTTCCACTCGGTCCCCAGCGTCAGGTTTTGCTCAAACCCGAAGGTAAACGGAATATTCACCTCGCTGTGCAATAGCACATCCGACAGGTCAATATCGGAGAATTCGCTTGCGGAGAAGATCCCTTCCGTTCCGCCCGCCAGTCCCTCGTTCATGCGCGAGTTACGGGTGTGCTCATACTGAGCATAGGTATTGCTGGTCACGCCATTATCCCAGCCGCCGGTCCACGTCACCCCGTAAGTCTGGCGATATAGGCGGTTAGTCTCTTTGCCGTACATACTTTTCACCAGCGTGCTGGTGTTGGTATTTTGCGTGTCGCCAGCATACAGATTACCCTGGCGGCTGTAGCCGGTTTCGAACTCCAGCGCCTGCATCGGCGCAAACTCCCAGCGCAGTTTGCCGTGGATATCTTTGTTCTCTACGCCTTCACGTCCCGCTGGATAAGAGCCCGCATAGGTACCGGTTCGTGCCGCTTCGTGGCCGGAGTTAATATCCTGGGCGTCGGCCTGCGTTTTGCTCAGGTTACCCCATAAATTAAAGCTAACCTCATCCGACAGCGGGCCGTTAAGACTGAAGTTAGTGCGCTTCGTCGACCCCTCTTTACGATGCTGAGGAGCGTTCATATAGGTATTCCAGGAACCATGCCACTCGCTGGTCGCCGGTTTAGTGACAATATTGACCACCCCGCCCATTGCGCCATTACCGTAGCGGGCCGCCGCAGGGCCGCGAATGACATCGATATGGTCGATCATTTCTGCCGGAACCCAACTGGTATCACCGCGCGTATCACGGTCTCCGCGCCAGCCATAGCGCACGGAGTTACGGCTGGTCACCGGTTTACCGTCTACCAGAATCAGCGTGTTCTCCGGTCCCATACCGCGAATATCGACCTGGCGGTTATTACCGCGCTGGCCGCTGGTGGAGTTGCCGGTAAGGTTGACGCCCGGTTGGGTTCGAATCAGTTCGGAAACGTCGCGAGCCGGTGGATGCTTGCGGATTTCATCGGCGGTAATAGTGGATACGCCGGGGGCTTGCAGGTTCTGCGTTGCCGCGGTCACGACCATCGTTTCATCATGATTTTCTGCGGCAATCGCCGTATCGGATTTCTTTGTTTCGTCTGAAGTGTTGCCCTCGGCGGCCAGCGCTGGCAGCGCCACCCCCAGGATAGCCATGTGGATCAGCACGGCCAGCGAGTAGTGCGAAGAGTGTTTCATGGAATATGCCCTGTTTTCTTTTATTGCTGTCGGGGCACGCCTTCTTCATCAGTCATATAAACAACGGCAGTGACTTCCATGCATAGGGCAACGTCTCTGGTTTTGGCGTAAGCAGAGCCCTCCCGATGCAATACCGGGATATCGATTCAAAATTTACGCCAAAAATAGAAAATTTTGCCCTGGCAACACGAAGAAATAAACGCGCCACGCTATTCTTTGATAGTGTTTGCCGATCAGCACGCAATAGGATTATTGTGCCGAACCACGTTATTAGAAATGAGATTTATTATCAAGTTGATAGTTATTCATCATGCAAATAAATTAAAATACAAAGCAAAAACAGACAGATGAAAAAATTCAAATCTATTTAATACCATGACAAAATTAAACAAATGAATTGTATCTACATTAAAAAAACACAATTCATCCATATTATTTCCACAATTATTTAAATAAACTCGATTTTATTATTGCAATATAAATACTGATCTTGTTAATTAATTAAATAATTAACATCCGGATTTGTAGTCCCTCATACATGCTGCCTGGCATGCTAACTGCGCAGGATTGACTAGAATAAAACAATCCCCCTGCGGAGCACCGCGCCATGAACACCCTGTCGTCATATCGATACCTTATCGGCTGGCTGACCTGCCTTGCCGCCCTGTTATTTTTCAGTTCGGTTAACGCGGCCTCAGAAAATAAACGCGCAGAGCCAGACGAACGCGAGGCCCTTGAAGTTAACGTCGAGGATATGTTGCAACCATGGCAGGGCGATTTGCCGGGTATGCTCGACCGACGAACAATCCGGGTTTTAACCACCTACAGCAAAACCTTTTTCTTTATCAACAAAGGCACCCAGCGCGGCGCCACACACGATATCTTTATGGAGTTTGAACGCAGCCTGAATCAAAAATTAGCGAAAGAGAAGAAGCTTAAGCATCGCCATCTCAAAGTGCGGATCATTTTTGTTCCCGTTGCCCGCGACCAGCTCATCAGCGCGCTCAACGCCGGTAAAGGGGATGTTATCGCCGCTAACCTGACCATCACACCGGAACGTCAACAGCAAATGACGTTTACCGCGCCTATCTATTCCCATGTTCAGGAGCTGCTGCTTTCAGGCCCCGGCTCTCCTAAAGTGGAAAATCTGCAACAACTCTCCGGCAAAACGGTATTTGTGCGCACATCGTCGAGCTATTACGCAAGTCTGGTTGCGCTCAATGCGCGCTTTGCGCAAGAGTCCCTGCCGCCCGTGATTATTAAACCAGCCCCCGAAGCGCTGGAGGATGAAGATTTAATAGAGATGCTCAGCGCCGGACTTATCCCGCTGACCGTGGTCGATCGCCATAAGGCGATGTTCTGGAAACAGGTTTTTCCAAAAATTCAGGTTCACCAGGACATCATTCTGCGCAACGAGGGCAATATTGGCTGGGCGGTACGCAGCAACAGCCCGCAGCTTCTCACGTTACTTAATCATTTCATCAAAGAAAACAGCCAGGGCAGCAAGCTGGGTAATACGATCCTGCTGCGCTATCTGAAAGATGCTAAATACGTTAAAAACGCGGCGGCGCAGAAGGAGCGACGTAAGTTTCTCACGATGGTGGAAATTTTCCGTAAATACGGCGATCGCTATGACGTCGACTGGCTGCTGATGGCCGCACAGGGGTATCAGGAGTCGCGGCTTAATCAGTCGGTACGTAGCCATGTTGGCGCAATTGGCGTTATGCAGGTGATGCCGAATACCGGTAGGGAGCTGAAGGTCGGCGATATTAAGCAGCTCGATCCCAATATCCATGCCGGGGTGAAATATATGCGCTGGATGATAGACCATTATTACGGGGATGAACCGATGACTCAGCTTGATAAGGCGCTGTTCTCATTTGCTTCTTATAACGCCGGTCCCGCGCGCATCGCCCGACTGCGCACCGAGACCAAAAAGCGCGGCTTTGACCCCAACGTTTGGTTTGGCAACGTCGAGTATCTGGCCGCCGAAAAAATTGGTTCTGAGACCGTGACCTATGTGAGCAATATTTATAAGTACTACATTGCTTACCGGCTTATCGTCGATGAAATGGCGCGTAAGCAGCAGGCGACAACGGATTCAAAAAACAAGACTGCTCCGGCAACAAACGCGCAGACCGCGCCAGCCACGCCGTAGAAACCCGGCTGACAATTTACGTTTCAAAATAGAAAAAGCCCCAAATGGGGCTTTTTCAGAGATGACTTCACAACGTCTGACTTACAAAGCAAAACGACGCGCTTAGAACGGGATATCGTCGTCAAAGTCCATCGGCGGTTCATTGGAAGGTGCTGCCGGAGCCTGCTGCTGCGGACGAGACTGCGCGCCGCCGCTGAACTGGTTGCCGCCCTGCGGCTGCTGAGGTTGACCCCAACCGCCCTGCTGCTGACCGCCTGCGTTGCCACCTGCCGGAGCGCCTGCGCCCTGCTGACGGCCGCCGAGCATTTGCATCGTGCCGCCAACGTTAACCACGATCTCGGTGGTGTATTTTTCCTGACCGGATTGATCGGTCCATTTACGGGTACGCAGCTGGCCTTCGATATAGACCTGGGAACCCTTACGCAGGTATTCACCAGCCACTTCTGCCAGTTTACCGAACAGCACCACGCGGTGCCATTCAGTCTGCTCTTTCATCTCACCGGTCGCTTTGTCACGCCAGGATTCGGAAGTAGCCAGCGTAATGTTGGCAACTGCGCCACCACTAGGCATATAGCGTACTTCCGGGTCCTGGCCCAGGTTACCGACGAGAATCACCTTGTTTACGCCTCTGCTGGCCATGTTTGTCTCTCCTGAATGCGTTTATTAATAAATAGTGTAAACGCGCGAGTGTACCATTTCCAGGTGGTATTTTGATAGCTGCGAAGAAGCTTCCAGATATCACGCGCGACCTGACATTTTTACACAGCCCGTCGGAAAATGCATTCCAATACTGTATATTCAAACAGGTTAAATTGTGTCATAATTAGCCGTTTCTGCCGTTTGTCCTTCAAGCAAATCAGGCAATCCGCGTATCTACCGGGAAAGGTGAATGGATAAGATCGAAGTTCGGGGCGCCCGCACCCACAATCTCAAAAATATCAACCTCGTTATCCCACGCGACAAACTCATTGTCGTCACCGGGCTTTCGGGTTCAGGCAAATCCTCACTGGCTTTCGACACCTTGTATGCCGAAGGACAGCGTCGTTACGTTGAGTCGCTCTCCGCCTATGCGCGGCAGTTCCTGTCGCTGATGGAGAAACCTGATGTTGACCACATCGAAGGGCTGTCGCCAGCGATTTCCATTGAACAGAAATCAACGTCCCATAACCCCCGCTCAACGGTAGGTACTATTACCGAAATTCACGACTACCTGCGTCTGCTATACGCTCGCGTCGGTGAACCTCGTTGCCCGGATCACGACGTCCCGCTGGCGGCGCAAACCGTCAGCCAGATGGTCGATAACGTGCTCTCGCAGCCGGAAGGTCAGCGTCTGATGCTGCTGGCGCCGATCATTAAAGAGCGCAAAGGTGAGCATAACAAAACGCTGGAGAACCTCGCCGGGCAAGGATACATCCGCGCAAGGATCGACGGCGAAGTCTGCGATCTCTCCGATCCGCCGAAGCTTGAACTGCAAAAGAAACACACCATCGAAGTGGTAATCGACCGCTTCAAGGTGCGCGAAGATCTCAGCACGCGTCTGGCTGAGTCCTTTGAAACCGCGCTGGAGCTTTCCGGCGGGAGCGCCATCGTCGCCAATATGGACGATCCCAAAGCGGAAGAGCTGCTATTTTCCGCTAACTTCGCCTGCCCGATTTGCGGCTACAGCATGCGCGAGCTCGAACCGCGCCTGTTCTCCTTCAACAATCCGGCTGGCGCTTGTCCAACCTGCGACGGCCTGGGAGTACAGCAATATTTCGATCCTGAACGTGTTATCCAGAACCCGGAGCTATCGCTGGCGGGTGGCGCGATTCGTGGTTGGGATCGGCGCAATTTTTACTATTTCCAGATGCTGAAATCGCTGGCGGAACATTATGAATTCGATGTTGAAGCACCGTGGGGCACGCTGAACGCCAACGTACAGAAAGTCGTTCTCTACGGCTCAGGCAAAGAGAATATTGAATTCAAATACATGAACGATCGCGGCGACACTTCCGTTCGCCGTCATCCGTTCGAAGGCGTTTTACATAATATGGAACGCCGCTACAAAGAGACCGAATCCAGCGCCGTGCGCGAAGAGCTGGCGAAATTCATCAGCAACCGCTCTTGCACCAGCTGCGGCGGCACGCGTCTGCGTCGCGAAGCACGACACGTATTCGTGGAAAATACGCCGCTGCCGACCATCTCGGATATGAGCATCGGCCACGCGATGGACTTCTTCAACAATCTGAAGCTCTGCGGTCAGCGCGCGCAAATCGCCGAAAAAGTGCTGAAAGAGATTGGCGATCGTCTGAAATTCCTCGTTAACGTCGGTCTGAATTACCTGACGCTTTCCCGTTCGGCGGAAACTCTCTCCGGCGGTGAAGCCCAGCGTATCCGCCTCGCCAGCCAGATCGGCGCAGGTCTGGTCGGCGTGATGTACGTGCTGGATGAACCCTCTATCGGCCTGCACCAACGCGATAATGAGCGTCTGCTCGGCACCCTGATCCACCTGCGTAATCTCGGCAACACCGTTATCGTTGTCGAGCACGATGAAGACGCCATTCGCGCCGCTGACCACGTTATCGATATCGGCCCTGGCGCCGGTGTGCACGGCGGTCAGGTCGTGGCTGAAGGTAAGCTGGAAGATATTATGGCGGTGCCGGAGTCGCTGACCGGCCAGTTTATGAGCGGCAAGCGCAAAATCGAGGTGCCAAAACAGCGCGTTCCGGCTAATCCGGAGAAAGTACTGAAGCTGACAGGTGCGCGCGGCAACAACCTGAAAGATGTCACGCTGACGCTGCCGGTGGGCCTGTTTACCTGTATTACCGGCGTTTCTGGTTCGGGTAAATCAACGCTGATTAACGACACGCTGTTTCCGATTGCCCAGCGCCAGCTCAACGGCGCGACCATCGCAGAACCGGCACCGTATCGTGACGTTCAGGGACTGGAACATTTCGACAAAGTGATCGATATCGACCAGAGCCCCATCGGCCGTACGCCGCGTTCTAACCCGGCGACCTACACCGGCGTCTTTACGCCAGTGCGTGAACTGTTTGCGGGCGTGCCTGAATCACGTTCACGTGGCTATACGCCGGGCCGCTTCAGCTTTAACGTACGCGGCGGGCGCTGTGAAGCCTGCCAGGGCGACGGCGTGATCAAAGTCGAAATGCACTTCTTGCCGGATATCTACGTGCCGTGCGACCAGTGCAAAGGCAAGCGCTATAACCGCGAAACGCTGGAGATTAAGTACAAAGGCAAAACGATTCATGAAGTGCTGGATATGACCATTGAAGAAGCGCGTGAGTTCTTTGATGCGGTTCCGGCGCTGGCGCGTAAGCTCCAGACCCTGATGGATGTCGGTTTGACCTATATTCGCCTTGGTCAGTCGGCGACCACGCTCTCCGGCGGTGAGGCCCAGCGCGTCAAGCTGGCCCGTGAGCTATCCAAACGCGGTACCGGGCAGACGCTGTATATCCTTGATGAACCAACCACCGGTCTGCACTTTGCCGACATCCAGCAACTGCTGGAAGTTCTGCATCAGCTGCGCGACCAGGGCAATACCATCGTGGTGATCGAACACAACCTGGACGTTATTAAAACGGCTGACTGGATTGTTGACCTCGGCCCGGAAGGCGGTAGCGGCGGCGGTGAAATCCTCGTTTCCGGAACGCCTGAAACCGTCGCCGAGTGTGAAGCTTCATATACGGCACACTTCCTCAAACCAATGTTGAAGTAAGTTCATCTGCCTCTTCTCTGCGGGGAAGAGGCATCATTTAATCTCATTTCACCTCATTTTTTCCTGCTGAGCATTTGTGATTTGCGACCGTTCGTCATCTGGCATGACGATAGCTGCATAACCACTACTTGCAGGAAGCATCATGTCTTTAAAACACGGATTTTATCGATACGCCCTCGCCGCTGCGTTATTTGCGCTGACCGCCTGCAGTTGGGTGGATAGCTACAGTAGCTCAGCGCATCAGCAGTTACTTATGCTGGAACAACTTCATCTCCAGTTCATCACCGATGCCGCGGTAACGCCTGTCGATCGGCCGCTGCTCAGGCAAGAGGATAGCCAGATTCGTCAGCTATTCAGCCAGGCGTTAAACAATAGCGATACGCTGCGGCAGGATAATCTGCTGGTACTGAAGCAAAACTACCAGCGGCTATACGCGCAAGTATCCAGCCAGGATACCGCACTGACGCCTTTCGCAGCCTCGGTTCTAACGAAACAAACGGAAAACCTTTACCAACAGGCCATCAATGGCGAACAACAACGTTCAGGGAAATAATGATGTCTACCCTAGAGGAACTCAGCACCCAGTTCACTGACGCCGGAGTCAATACGGCGGAGTGGTTACAGCTAATAAAAGACATCATTAACGATGATGATAGCGGCATCCGCGACGCCGGAACGCTAACGCTTCAGGCCTTACAGGAGAAGGCGCGGGGCTGGTTGACCCAGGACGATCTAATTCTGCTGCTGCAAGGGCAGCGTGATATTGCCGCCATTCGTGCCAACAACGAACGTATCGCGATGCAGACGCATCTTCAGTCCACGCTGCTTCGACTCTTTGATATCACGCTGCTGGCGCTATTAGGCGGCCTGTAGTTTTTATGACAACAACTTACGCTTACTTTCAGGGAGCATATCAAGCGCCTGCTGGTAAGAAGCATCGACCAGGTAGTAAATCTGTGAATCCGGCAGGGAGCCGTCAAGGAACACCGTACTCCAGTGGGCTTTATTCAAATGTCTACTGGGACGAACATCGTGATGCTGCTCCCGCAACAGCTGAGCAAGCTCCGGGCTGGCCTTTAACGATACCGCGGGCCGATTGTCTTCCACCTCTTTTACCATCGCAAACAACACGTCTGCCACTTTGATCTGCGTGGCTTTCCAGTCGCTATGCACGCTTTGCTCCGCACCTGATTTCGCCATGCAGTAGCGCAATAACTCCGAAATTGTCATCTTTATTCCCCTGTGAGCGTCGCGATGATATGGCGCGATCCGCCGTGAATACGGTGCTCCCCTAGCCAGATACCCTGCCAGGTCCCCAGTCTGACGCGCCCGTCCTGAACAGGTAGCATCAGCGATACGCCAAGCATCGACGACTTAATGTGCGAGGGCATATCATCGGGACCTTCATAATCGTGTTCATACGGCGCGTTGTCCGGCACAGCATTGAGAAAATGCTGTTCCATGTCGTAGCGAACGGTCGGATCGCAGTTTTCGTTTAGCGTCAGGGAAGCCGATGTATGTTGGAGCAGCAGATGCAGCAGGCCGGTCTTAACGCGCGACAGCTCGCGAATTTGACCCAGAACTTCATCAGTGACCAGGTGAAAGCCCCGAGATTTCGGCCCTAAGGTCAGAGTTTGCTGATGCCACATGAACGACTCCTTTACCAGTGAATCCTCCTAAGTGTGCAGCAATAAGCGAAAAGGTAAAACCTTTGACGCTTTATTTTGCACAAAAAAACGGCAGTTTGCGGGCTGCCGTTTTTACGATAAATGATTAACCCGCCGGGCGGCTTAATATTCTGAATTCACAATCACCTCTTCGCCCTGAGCTCCCGCCATCGGCAGTGGCTTATAGGACGAGTTTGAAGCCCGCATGATGCGGATACCACGAGCACCGACGTCGCGAGCAGCGGCAATATCATTATCTGAATCACCGTAGAAGACTTTGATGTCCTTCTCCTGCAACCATTGCGTCTTTGTATTCTGTCCCGGCTTGTCGCCGGCAAAAATAACCGGATTCATATTCGTGGCCGGGATCAGGAAATCATCCTGCAAGGTTTTTGATACCGTTTCTGTTTTGGTCTGGCTGCGGCCGGTGACAAAATAGATGCTATCGCCACGTTTAACATGCATCGCGATCAGCTGGCGAGCGACCTCTTTCGGCATGCTGAATTCATCCCAGCCATTGTTCATTTTTTCCCAAAACTCCGGGTTTTTCAGATAATCATCGCTGCCGGGTGAATAGGTTTTCTGCCCGCGCCAGAATCCTGGGCTGGAAAACAGAACCGTATCATCAATATCAAAACCGACGGCCATCGGCTGGCGTCCCAACAGGCTATTTTCAATCTGAGCCACGGAAACCCAATGGATAGGTGCCTGTTCGGCGAGTTTCGCCATATTAGTGCCCGTCCACAGCGGTTGCGGTGTGGAAGCGCGGGCAACGACGGAGCTATTTAGTGCGAACAGTAAGCAGACGGCCCCAAAGGCCAGGGTAATCTTGCGCATATTTTTCCCTAAATAATCGAATCGTTATAGTTTTCAATAATGTGTGTGCTTATTAATGCACCAAAACCTTACCCCCGACGAGCCCGGATAGAAAGGTTTTTCTGCTTTGATGTCATATAAAAAGAGAATGATCACACTTCAGGGAGGGAGTTGCCCCACCAAAATACTGGCAAGGGCAACAAATCAGGCAAAGACTTATATTACAGCTGCAAATGCCTGCGCCACGCGCTGAACATTGCGCGAATTCAGCCCGGCCACGCACATGCGGCCGCTGGCGATCAGGTAGACGCCAAATTCATCGCGCAGGCGATCAACCTGAGCCGCGCTGAATCCGGTATAGCTAAACATTCCACGCTGCTTAAGCAGGTAATCAAAGTTACCTCCGGGCACCGTATCTTTGAGCACGTTAACCAGTTCCTGACGCATAGCCAGAATACGGGTACGCATCCCTTCAACTTCCGCCAGCCATGAGGCTTTCAGCTCCGTATCGTTCAATACTGCCGCCACAACCTGCGCACCAAAATTCGGTGGGCTGGAGTAGTTGCGACGCACGGTCGCTTTTAATTGTCCCAGTACGCGACCCGCGGTTTCCGCATCTTCGCAAACCACCGACAAACCGCCAACGCGCTCACCATACAGGGAGAAGATTTTTGAGAAAGAGTTGCTGACGAGCATCGGTATTCCGGCGCTGGCGATCGCGCGGATAGCGTAGGCATCCTCTTCGATTCCGGCGCCAAAGCCCTGATAAGCGATATCCAGGAAGGGTATCAGATTGCGCGTTTTCAGCACCTTAACCACCTCATCCCACTGGGCGTTGCTCAGATCGGCCCCCGTTGGGTTATGGCAGCACGGATGCAGCAGCACGATATCGCGCTCCGGCAGGGTGTTGAGTTTCTCCAGGAAAGCCTCGAAACGCACGCCGTTGGTCTCATCATCAAACCAAGGGTAAGTACTTACTTCGAAGCCAGCCCCTTCAAATATTGCGATGTGGTTTTCCCACGTCGGGTCACTCACCCATACGCGCGAGTCAGCGAAGTAGTATTTCAGGAAATCAGCACCCACTCTCAGCGCACCGGAACCGCCCAGAGTTTGAATGGAAGCGACGCGATTCTGCACCAGTACCGGATGGTCAGCCCCGAACAGCAGCGGTGCAATCGCGTGACGGTAGGTATTCAGACCTTCCATCGGTAAATACAGAGAAGCACCATGCGGCTGAGCATTAAGGCGCGCTTCCGCCTCCGCAACCGCCTGTAGCTGCGGGATAATTCCATCTTCGTTGTAATAAAGACCGATGCTGAGGTTTACTTTGTCACTACGCGGATCTTCTTTGAAACGCTCCATCAGGGAGAGAATGGGGTCGCCAGCATAGGCGTCAACTTTCTGAAACACGTGATGTTTCTCCAGGTTTACATAAGGCAGGTTATTACACAATAAACCGGATGCGCAGGAAGATCGAGAGGATGTTGGTGGATAAAACAGGGCAATAACAAATCGGGGACTGTCCCGGCGGCGGCGCTTGACGCGCCCTGTCCGGGCTACCTGACCTCAGCATAGCCCGAACGAGGTATGTATTAATCCACGTACTTCATCGACACCCTTGAAGTCAGACGCGTGATAAGTTCGTAAGCACTTACTTTTGTGATCTCAGCAATACGTTCGACGGGCAAGCCTTCACCCCAGAGCACGACCGGGTCGCCCGATTTATCCTGCGATCCGGGCCCGAGATCGACGCAAATCATATCCATCGCCACGCGTCCAACAATCGGCACCTCGCGGCCATTGACCAGTACCGGCGTTCCGGACGGCGCAGCGCGCGGATAACCATCGCCGTAGCCCATCGCCACCACACCTAAACGCGTATCGCGCTCGCTTATCCAGGTACCGCCGTAGCCAACCGGTTCACCGGTTTTATGCTCGCGGACCGCGATCAGGCTCGAAGTCAGCGACATCACCGGCTGGCAACCAAAATCCGCACCTGTCGACTGGTTTTCCAGCGGCGATACGCCGTAGAGAATAATTCCCGGACGCGCCCAGTCGAAGTGCGACTGCGGCCACAGCAAAATTCCACCCGAAGCAGCGATGGAACGCAGCCCCGGTTTACCTTCTGTGAAGGTGGTAAAGATATCCAGCTGACGTTCGGTGGCACCGCATTCCGGTTCATCGGCACGGGCAAAATGGCTGACCACGTTGACCGGCTGGCGGACGTTTTTGCACTGGCTCAGGCGCTGATAAAACGCTTCCGCTTGTTCCGGCAGGACGCCTAATCGATGCATCCCGGTATCCAGCTTCATCCATACGGTCACTGGCTCGGGCAAATCAGCCTCTTCCAGCGCCGCCAGCTGCTCCGGGCTGTGTACCGCTGTGTGTAGGCGCTGGGCGGAGATTACCGGCAGATCGGCGGCCTCAAAGAAACCTTCCAGCAGCAGGATCGGCTGGGCGATACCGCCTGCGCGCAGGCGTAGCGCTTCTTCGAGACGGGCGACGCCAAAAGCATCGGCGTCAGGGAGCGTTCGCGCGGTCTCCAGAAGACCGTGTCCGTAGGCGTTCGCTTTCACCACCGCAACCAGCTTGCTGGCAGGAGCCAGTTCGCGTAGACGTTGCAGGTTGTGTCGCAGAGCGCGGCGGTTAATCACTACAGTTGCCGCTTGCATTTAAATTCCTTAATAAAAGAATCTCCTAAATCATTCGTGTTGCAGGAAGGCAACAAGCCTGAGAATCCCCGGGAGCTTAGTAAACTAAGTGGCTGGGGTGAACAGGCGTAGTCAACGCATCTGCGGCATGAAGGATGACGGAGATTTACTCGTCGTCGTATTGTGGCCCGGCATAGTTATCAAAGCGCGACCACTGACCGTTAAACGTCAAACGTACCGTCCCGATGGGGCCGTTACGCTGTTTACCAATAATAATTTCGGCAATGCCCTTTAAATCACTGTTCTCGTGATACACCTCGTCACGATAGATAAACATGATTAAGTCGGCATCCTGCTCGATGGAGCCGGATTCACGCAGGTCCGAGTTGACTGGGCGCTTATCCGCACGCTGTTCCAGAGAGCGGTTAAGCTGCGACAGTGCGACCACCGGGACATGCAATTCTTTGGCCAGTGCCTTCAAAGAGCGGGAAATTTCGGCGATTTCCAGAGTTCGGTTATCGGAGAGCGACGGCACGCGCATCAACTGCAGGTAGTCGATCATGATAAGACCGATACCATCATGTTCACGGGCAATACGGCGCGCGCGGGAGCGCACTTCCGTCGGCGTCAGTCCGGAGGAGTCATCAATATAAATGTTGCGTTTTTCCAGCAAGATCCCCATGGTGCCGGAGATACGCGCCCAATCTTCGTCGTCAAGCTGACCGGTACGAATGCGGGTCTGGTCAACGCGCGACAGCGAAGCCAGAGAACGCATCATGATCTGTTCCGAGGGCATCTCAAGACTGAAGATTAAGACCGGCTTATCCTGCAACATCGCTGCGTTTTCAACGAGGTTCATCGCAAAGGTTGTTTTACCCATCGACGGACGGGCTGCGACGATTATCAGGTCCGACGGCTGAAGACCGGCTGTCTTTTTGTTGAGATCGTCATAGCCGGTGTTGACCCCGGTAACGCCGTCATGCGGCTGCTGAAATAGCTGCTCAATACGCGCAACGGTGGCATCCAGCACATCGGCGATATTTTTGGGGCCTTCATCTTTATTGGCGCGGCTTTCGGCGATCTTGAAGACTCTGGACTCAGCCAGATCGAGCAGATCTTCACTGGTACGGCCCTGGGGGTCGAAACCGGCCTCAGCGATTTCATTCGCCACCGAGATCATTTCACGCACAACTGCACGTTCGCGCACAATATCGGCATAAGCGCTAATGTTCGCTGCGCTTGGCGTATTTTTAGATAATTCAGCCAGATAGGCGAAGCCGCCGACGCTGTCCAGTTGCCCCTGACGCTCCAGCGATTCCGCGAGCGTGATCAGGTCAATCGGGCTACCCGATTCTTGCAGGCGCGCCATTTCGGTAAAAATATGGCGATGCGGGCGAGTATAAAAGTCTTCTGAAACCACGCGCTCAGCGACATCGTCCCAGCGTTCGTTATCCAGCATTAAACCACCCAACACCGACTGCTCCGCTTCAATCGAGTGCGGCGGGACTTTCAGCCCGGCGACCTGATAATCGCGGTCACGGGGTTCAGTCTGTGGTTTGTTGAAGGGTTTATTTCCTGCCATAGTGAATGGAGTTACCGAGATAGTGAATGGGTCGAAAGATTACCACATTTATGGAGGAAGCATGGCAACACGTATTGAATTTCACAAGCACGGAGGGCCTGAAGTTCTGCAAGCGGCGGAGTTCACACCGAAGGATCCGGCGGAGCACGAAATTCAGGTAGAAAACAAAGCCATCGGTATCAACTACATTGATACTTACATCCGCAGCGGCCTTTATCCTCCCCCCTCTCTACCGAGCGGGCTGGGCACTGAAGCCGCAGGCGTAGTAAGAAAAGTCGGCAGCGGCGTTAAGCATATTAAAGCGGGCGATCGGGTGGTTTATGCGCAATCCACGCTGGGGGCTTACAGTTCGGTGCACAACGTACCTGCCGATAAAGCAGCCATTTTACCTGGCGCTATCTCTTTCGAGCAGGCGGCAGCCTCATTTCTGAAAGGGTTGACGGTCTATTATCTGCTGCGCAAAACCCACGAAATTAAGGCGGGTGAACCGTTCCTGTTTCACGCGGCGGCCGGTGGCGTAGGATTGATTGCCTGCCAGTGGGCAAAAGCGCTGGGCGCTAAACTTATCGGCACCGTCGGCAGCGCGCAAAAAGCTGAGCGCGCTAAACAGGCCGGAGCCTGGGAGATCATTAACTATCGTGACGAGAATATCGTCGAGCGCTTAAAAGAGATAACCGGCGGTAAGAAAGTTAACGTGGTCTATGACTCGGTAGGCAAGGATACCTGGGGGGCGTCACTCGACTGCCTACAGCGCCGGGGACTGATGGTCAGCTTCGGCAACTCGTCCGGCCCGGTGACCGGCGTGAACCTTGGGATCCTCAACCAGAAGGGTTCGCTATATGTGACCCGCCCTTCGCTGCAAGGCTATATCACCACCCGCGAAGAGCTGACGGAAGCCAGCAATGAGCTGTTCTCGCTGATCGCCAGCGGCGTGATAAAAGTGGATGTGGCGGAGAGCCAGAAATATGCATTAACCGATGCCAGACGCGCACATGAGGTGCTGGAAAGTCGGGCAACGCAGGGTTCGAGTTTGCTATTGCCGTAATGGCCGGAGCACAAAAGTTTAGGGCTTCCACATGGGAAGCCCTTACTTTTTTGTTCGGCTGTATGTAGGGTACAGCTCGATGAATTCGTTAACGCGCTAATAGTGACAGATTTAATAAGCAAAGCCTACGCTGCTTTATGCAAAAATCTTCAGGTTGTGACATACCGCTCAATACCTTAGTAACGCCAACGGTTATTACGGCGATAACGACTTTCAGTTGGCGATTTTATCGCCCGAATCACCCAGACGACGACAACGGCCAGCAGCAACCATGGCAACAGTTTAATCATTAATGCAAACAGGCCGCCGACAAACATCAGCGCGGTTGCGACGACTATTGCGGCGATAATTCCCAGCAGCGATACGCCGGTAACCAACAGCATGACAAAAAAGCCAATAACAAATAAGAGTTCCAGCATCGTCTTCTCCCCAAAGAATTTCTGTATGTCTTCCCGGATATTACAAAAAACGTGCCAAATTTAACCTATTGAATTTAAAGCAAAACGCCCTGCGTAATTAACGCAAGGCGTGGTGAATTTGACCAGGTTTTAGTGAAAAATTTAACGCTTGTCGGCAACCAGCTGCAACGCCTGCTCCAGCACATTAATATCGGCACCGGCTTTATGCGCATTCTCACTCAGGTAGCGACGCCATTGACGTGCGCCCGGGATCCCCTGAAATAGCCCCAGCATATGACGCGTCACATGGCCCAGGTAAGTGCCGCTACTCAGTTCACGTTCGATATAAGGATACATCGCGCGAACCACGGCAACTGGATCGGGATCGATGCCTTCAATGCCGAAAATTTCCCGGTCAACCGAAGCCAGAATACCCGGATTCTGGTAAGCCTCACGCCCCACCATCACCCCATCCATATGCTCAAGGTGCAGCTTTGCCTCTTCCAGCGACTTGATCCCACCGTTGATGGACATGGTCAGGTGCGGGAAATCGCGCTTGAGCTGGTAAACGCGCGGGTAGTCCAGCGGCGGGATCTCACGATTCTCTTTCGGGCTCAGGCCGGAAAGCCAGGCTTTACGCGCATGGATGATAAACATCTCGCACTCGCCTTTTCCGGAGACCGTTTCGATGAAATCACACAGAAACTCATAGCTATCCTGGTCGTCAATGCCAATACGGGTTTTAACCGTCACCGGGATGGACACCACGTCGCGCATCGCCTTGACGCAATCCGCCACCAGTTGCGCGTTGCCCATCAGGCAGGCACCAAACATGCCGTTTTGCACGCGATCGGAAGGGCAGCCGACATTGAGGTTTATTTCATCGTATCCGCGCGCTTGCGCCAGCTTCGCGCAGTGCGCCAACGCAGCCGGATCGCTGCCGCCCAGTTGCAAAGCAACCGGATGTTCTTCTTCGCTATAGGCCAGATAGTCGCCTTTGCCGTGGATAATCGCGCCGGTGGTCACCATTTCGGTGTACAGCAGCGTATGGCGCGACAGTTGACGCAGGAAGTAACGGCAGTGTCTGTCGGTCCAGTCGAGCATCGGCGCGATGGAAAAACGGTGAGCAGCAAAAGCAGTAGGCGTTGATTCTGACATCATGGCGAATAAATAAGCATCCGGGTAAAAAGGGGCGCTACTATAGCATAAAGATAAACCACTGGCGCATCGCGCCAGCGTTCACTTCCTCTATCCAGTAAGAAGCGCTATTTTCTCCGCGGCTTACCGTCGTGCGGGCCAAAAAACTGCGGTGGATGATCGACCCAGCGATCCTGGCGCGTGGCGGCATAACCGGGGTTAAGCGGATAGTAAATGCGATTAAATTTTTTGTTCGCCTCCCCCACCACTAACAGGCGAACTTCCTGTTCGGTGTTGTTAAGGAAAGTGTGGCAAACGCCGGTTCCGGCAGGAAAACCGACGCTATCCCCCGGCTCCAGCTTCCAGAGATAGCCGTTGATCCACACTTCAGGATAACCATCCAGCACGTAGATAAATTCTTCTTCATCGCTTTCCGCATGCGGATAAGAGGTACGACGCCCGGGCAGCAAGCGCTCGTGATGAATCCCTAAGCGGTTCAGGCGCAGGCCGCGCGCCAACGGTGCGCCAATAGAGAAAAGCTCCGTACTGTCGGGATAGGTGGAATCGTCCGCACCTTCCAGTTCGCGCCAATGTCGAATGCAATCAGGTCGTTTCATCGTTTTTTCCCGAAAATGAGATGCATCATGTATAGCACACCTGGTGGGTCTCGGTGTTTTACTGGGATCGTGATAAAGTAACAGCTTCGAATTCACGCAACCAGAGGACGCTCATGGATAAGACCACTTCGCAACAAATGTTAGCGCATGCTGAAAAGCTCTGCGCGCAGCGTGGCGTGCGCCTGACCCCGCAGCGCCTTGAAGTGTTGCGTCTAATGAGCCTGCAAAAAGGGGCTATTAGCGCCTATGACCTGCTCGATCTGCTGCGCGAAAAAGAACCTCAGGCTAAACCGCCGACGGTTTATCGGGCGCTGGAGTTTCTGCTGGAGCAAGGGTTCGTGCATAAGGTGGAGTCCACCAACAGCTACGTACTGTGCCATCTTTTCGATCAGCCAACCCACAGCTCGGCGATGTTTATCTGCGACCGCTGCGGCAGCGTCAAAGAAGAGTGCGCGGAAGGTGTAGAAGATATTATGCATACGCTGGCGGCAAGAATGGGTTTTGCCCTGCGTCACAATGTGATTGAAGCTCACGGCCTGTGCGCCGCCTGTGTGGAGGTGGAAGCGTGCAGTACGCCAGGGCACTGCCATCATGACCACACCATCCAGATCAAAAAGAAAGCCCGCTGAGGCGTTAGCCGCAGCGGGAATCAAGGGTATAGGTACCTCCATGTACCATTCGGGCAGGCAATAACCACGGGTTAAAACACGAACGTTAGTCGCTACCAGCGATAATCGTTTTTAGTTTCCCAATCCTTCACTTCTTTCTCGGCCTGGTCTTTGGCATATCCATAGCGTTCCTGAATTCTGCCAACCAGCTGGTCGCGCTTACCCTCGATGACGGTCATATCATCGTCGGTAAGTTTGCCCCATTGTTCTTTCGCTTTACCTTTCAACTGTTTCCAGTTACCGCCGATTTCATCTTTATTCATCATGTCATCCTCATCGTTCGGTGATCGTTCGGTGAATGAATAGCCCGCTGTGTGCCGGACATGACTTAACTATAGATGAGTATTCTGAGTAAGATTTATTATTCGGAATCTTTAACCACCATCTGAACAATGCACGCTATGAAAACCAGGTGCCGCGCTGCCAGTGACGCCGCCAGACAATCGCCAGTGAAGCCCCGCGCAGGGCAAGAAACACCGCCAGCGCCAACCATAGACCATGATTACCAAGAACCGGCACCGTCAGCAGCGTCAGGGCGAATCCCGCCGCCGCTACCGCCATGCTGTTACGCATCTCGGCACCGCGCGTTGCGCCGATAAACATACCATCCAACAAGTAGCACCAGACGCCAATGACCGGCAGTATTGTCTGCCAGATGAGATAGCGGTCGGCAAGCTGCTGCAGAGAAGGGAGCGACGTTAACAAGGCGATAATCTGCTCGCCAGCAAGGCTGTAAATCAGCGCAAACGCCAGCGCTACCATGCCTGACTGACGGCAGGCCGCACGCCAGACCTCAAGCAATTGGCTGCCGTCGCGGGCACCGTAAGCCTGCCCGGAGTGCGCCTCCACGGCGTAGGCGAAACCATCCAGCGCGTAGGCGGTAAAGGTCAGCATCGTCATCAACACCGCATTGACCGCTACAACATCAGCGCCGAGCCGTGCACCGTATACCGTCATCGCCCCGAAGCATAGCTGTAGCAGCAGCGAGCGCAGCATAATGTCGCGGTTCAGCGCCAGGAGACGACGCACATCGCCGCGCCAGGCGTTTTTCAGCATCGATAGCGAAACGCCCCGTAGTACCAGCACGCGTTTCGCCATAACGAGTCCGATGAAAAAGGTGGCGTATTCAGCTGTTACGGTCGCCAGAGCTGCGCCCTGCACGTTCATATGCAGACCCATCACCAGCCATAAATCAAGCACGATGTTGAGTACATTGCCGACAACCAGCAGGATCACCGGTGCACGGGCATACTGCACGCCCAACAGCCAGCCCAGCAGCACTAGATTCGCCAGAGATGCCGGAGCGCTCAGCCAACGAATCTCGAGGAAACGCCGGGCCTGTTCAAGCACCGCATCACTGCCGCCGACGATGTGCAGCGCCAGATTAATTAGCGGCATTCTGAATAGGACGATGGCTATCCCGGCAGCCAGTGCCAGCCCCAGCGGCTGCACCAGCGCACGCGCCAGCCGTTGCGGATCTTTCGCGCCGAATGCCTGAGCCGTTAGACCCGTAGTACTCATGCGCAAAAACAGGAGCAGCATGAAGAGAAAGCTGGTCGCCATCGCGCCAACCGCAACGCCGCCCAGATAAACCGGACTATCAAGATGACCAATAACGGCGGTATCCACCAGCCCCAGCAAAGGAACGGTGATATTGGAGAAAATCATGGGCAGCGCTAAGCGCCACAGGGCTTTATCGGCGGCGTTAAAAAGCATGGGGAAGAGCCCAAATGAAGAGGGAAAACAGCGCAGCACCATGCATCAGATGATGCTGCGAGATGAAGAGGTTACTGCCAGTTGCCGTTGCGGATAACGCCGACAGCCAGACCTTCAATAGTGAAACTTTGCTGGCGTAAATCCACCACGATCGGGGAAAATTCGCTGTTTTCAGGCAGCAGTTCGACGACGTTACCCTGTTTTTTCAGACGCTTCACGGTGACTTCATCGTCAATGCGGGCCACAACAACCTGGCCATTGCGCACATCTTGAGTTTTATGTACCGCGAGCAGGTCGCCATCCAGGATACCGATATCTTTCATCGACATTCCGCTTACGCGCAGCAGAAAATCGGCATTCGGCTTAAACATTGCCGGATCGACCTGGTAGTGGCCTTCGATGTGCTGCTGTGCGAGCAGTGGTTCACCTGCTGCGACGCGGCCGACAAGCGGCAGGCCGTTTTCTTCTTCCGTCAGTAGACGGATACCGCGGGAGGCACCGGAAACGATCTCGATTGCGCCTTTACGCGCCAGCGCTTTCAGGTGTTCTTCCGCCGCGTTTGGGGAACGAAACCCCAAGCGCTGAGCAATCTCCGCACGCGTCGGCGGCATGCCCGTCTGGCTGATATGATCCCGAATGAGATCAAACACCTCTCGCTGCCTGGTCGTTAACGCTTTCATTCCGCCCCCTGGGTGTATATACAGTTATGCTGTGAGTATATACAGCTAACGGTGATTTTGGAACCACATTTCACACAAAAATCAGGAGTTTCTTTCCGTTTTGCGAGCCGCCATGGCAAGACTTAGCGGTAGTTTGCCCACAACAGCGTTCCCCATGTGATCAACGCGATAATAATCGCCAACAGGACCGCCGCAGAACCCATATCTTTCGCGCGGCCAGACAACTCATGATGTTCAGGGCCAATACGGTCAACAACCGCTTCAATCGCGCTGTTGATAATTTCAACTATCATCACTATCAGGACCGAGCCAATCAGCAAAACGCGCGTGATGGCATCGACATCCAGCCAGCAGGCTATTGCCACGGCAATAATGGCAGCGATGCCTTCCTGACGAAATGCGGCCTCATTGCTCCACGCCGCACGGAATCCTTTCCAGGAATACCCCGCTGCTTTAACGATTCGAGTTAACCCAGTGGTATTATTGGCCATCAAACAAACCTTTTTATGTAAATGACGTCAATGAGTGTACGCGTTTGCCGCGTTACAACGGAAATTTTGCGCACTTTCTGTTATTCTTGCGGCGCATTTGCATGATTAACCAGAGGCTTCACATCGTCTATGTCTGGCTGGCAACGAATTTACTATAAATTACTGAATTTACCATTAAGGGCACTGGTAAAAAGCAAGTCAATTCCGGCACAACCTGCTCAGGAATTAGGCCTGGATACCTCACGTCCCATCATGTACGTCCTGCCCTACAATTCGAAGGCGGACCTGCTGACGCTTCGCGCTCAATGTCTGGAACATGAATTACCGGACCCGCTTGAGCCGCTGGAGATCGATGGTACCCTGCTTCCCCGCTACGTGTTTATTCACGGCGGCCCGCGTGTTTTCACCTACTACACGCCAAAAGAAGAATCCATCAAGCTGTTCCATGATTACCTGGATCTGCACCGTAACCATCCCGATCTTGACGTGCAGATGGTGCCGGTTTCGGTGATGTTTGGTCGTGCTCCAGGGCGTGAAAAAGGCGAAGTAAACCCGCCGCTGCGTATGCTAAACGGCATTCAAAAATTCTTCGCCGTTCTGTGGTTGGGTCGCGACAGCTTTGTGCGTTTCTCGCCTTCGGTCTCTCTGCGCAAAATGGCAGACGAGCACGGTACCGATAAAATTATCGCCCAAAAGCTGGCCCGCGTGGCGCGTATGCACTTCGCCCGTCAGCGTCTGGCGGCGGTCGGCCCGCGCCTACCTGCGCGCCAGGATCTGTTCAACAAGCTGCTGGCGTCAAAAGCCATTGCCCGCGCGGTAGAAGACGAAGCGCGTAGCAAGAAAATCTCCCACGAGAAGGCCCAGCAAAACGCCATCGCCTTGATGGAAGAGATCGCCGCAAACTTCTCTTATGAAATGATTCGTCTGACCGACCGCGTACTGGGTTTCACCTGGAACCGGCTGTATCAGGGCATTAACGTCCATAACGCCGAGCGCGTACGCCAGCTGGCGCATGAAGGCCACGAGATAGTCTATGTTCCATGCCACCGCAGCCATATGGACTATCTGCTGCTCTCTTACGTCATCTATCACCAGGGTTTGGTGCCGCCGCATATCGCCGCCGGTATCAACCTGAACTTCTGGCCTGCCGGGCCGATTTTCCGTCGTGGCGGCGCGTTCTTTATTCGCCGCACCTTCAAAGGGAATAAGCTCTATTCGACGGTGTTCCGCGAATATCTGGGCGAGCTGTTCAGCCGCGGTTACTCCGTGGAGTACTTCGTTGAGGGTGGTCGTTCACGTACCGGACGCCTGCTGGACCCAAAAACCGGCACCCTGTCGATGACGATCCAGGCGATGCTGCGCGGCGGTACCCGCCCTATCACCCTGGTGCCGATTTATATCGGCTACGAGCACGTGATGGAAGTCGGTACCTACGCCAAAGAGCTGCGCGGGGCGACGAAAGAGAAAGAGAGCCTGCCGCAGATGTTGAAAGGCCTCAGCAAGCTGCGCAACCTCGGCCAGGGCTACGTCAACTTCGGCGAACCGCTGCCGTTGATGACCTATCTCAATCAGCATGTCCCTGACTGGCGCGAGGCTATCGATCCTATCGAAGCGGTCCGTCCGTCATGGTTGACGCCGACGGTGAACAATATCGCCTCCGATCTGATGGTGCGTATCAATAACGCCGGCGCGGCAAACGCCATGAACCTGTGCTGTACCGCGCTGCTGGCCTCACGTCAGCGTTCTCTGACCCGCGAGCAGCTCACCGAACAGCTGGAGTGCTATCTCGCTCTGCTGCGCAACGTGCCTTATTCGCCGGATGCCACAACACCTGAGGCCTCCGCCAGCGAGCTTATCGACCACGCGCTCCAGATGAACAAGTTCGAAGTCGAGAAAGACACCATTGGCGATATCATCATTCTGCCGCGCGAGCAGGCAGTGTTGATGACCTATTACCGCAACAACATCGCCCATATGCTGGTGATGCCGTCGCTGTTAGCCGCCATTGTGACCCAGCATCGTCGCATTACCCGCGCCGAAATATTGCGTCATGTCGAGATGTTCTATCCATTCCTGAAGGCTGAGCTGTTCCTGCGTTGGGAGAAAGCCGAGCTGGGGGGCGTCGTCGATGCGCTGATTGCTGAGATGCAGCGTCAGGGGCTGATCGCCCTGAACGAAGACGAAGTGAGCGTCAATCCGTCTCACGCCCGCTCTCTGCAACTGCTGGCCGCAGGCGCGCGCGAAACGCTGCAGCGTTATGCCATCACCTTCTGGCTGCTGAGTGCCAACCCGTCCATGAACCGCAGTTCGCTGGAGAAAGAGAGCCGCACCGTGGCTCAGCGTCTGTCCGTGCTGCACGGTATTAACGCGCCGGAGTTCTTCGATAAGGCGGTGTTCAGTACTCTGGTGTTGACCCTGCGTGACGCAGGCTATATCAGCGATACCGGGGATGCCGAGCCGGAAGAGACGCTGAAGATCTACCGCATGCTGGCAGACCTGATTACTTCTGATGTGCGTCTAACGATTGAAAGCGTTACTCAGGATGAAGCGTAACGTTTGAAGAGCGATCCCGGCTTGCGCTGCGCTTAGCCGGGCAACCAGAATAATGCGGTTTTGTAGCCCGGCTAAGGCGTTTACGCCGCAAGCCGGGTAAACCACAAAACTACTGCATATACCCCATCGCCAGGCCAAGAAACAGCACCAGCCCCACGTAGTTATTATTTAAAAACGCCTTAAAGCAGTCATCGCGTTCACGTTTAAATATCAGCTTCTGCTGCCAGACAAACAGCGCTGCGGCGATAAACAATGACCAGTAATACTCCCAGCCCAGACCGCTCAGCCAGCCCACTGCCGCCATCAGCGCCAGTACCGCCACCTGTAAAATCCCAATAATTAAACGGTCGTTGTCGCCAAACAGAATCGCCGTCGACTTAATGCCAATCTTCACGTCATCATCGCGGTCGACCATTGCATACTGGGTATCGTAGGCCACCGCCCACAGAATATTGGCGAGAAACATCAGCCAGCAGCTCAGCGGCAGAGATTCACTCACCGCAGAAAAGGCCATCGGAATCGACCAGCCGAACGCCGCGCCCAGCACCACTTGTGGCAGGTGGGTGTAGCGTTTCATAAACGGATAGACCCAGGCCAGCGCCAGCGCGGCAACCGACAGCAAAATGGTCATGGTGTTTAAGGTCAACACCAGCAGAAACGAGAACAGCACCAGCACAACAAACAGCGTTCGCGCCTCTTTCTCGGTGACGTCGCCGCTTGGCAGCGGGCGGCGGGCGGTGCGCTTAACGTGGCCGTCAAACTTACGATCTGCATAGTCATTCACTACGCAGCCGGCAGCGCGCATCAGCCAGACGCCCGCGACAAAAACGGCGAGGATCCACAGCGGGGGTATCCCCGGCGTTGCTACCCACAGCGCCCATAGCGTCGGCCACAGCAGCAGCAGCGCGCCGATCGGTTTGTCAGTCCGCATCAGGCGGTGAAACGCCAACAGCTTGTTCTGCGTCAGACTCCACTCCATTTTCTCTTCCTCTTAATACAACGGCGATGCAGGCAGAAACAATTCTGTCAGCAGCAGCGGTTTGCCACTCAGCCGGAGGCGGGAACGACGCCCCCAAAGCTCTGCATGACGACCGATTTCAATAAAATCACGGGTTAACGTAGACGACGTAAACAGATAGCGGCCCAGCGGCGTCTGCCCAAGCTGTTGCAGCGCCAATTCCGGACCATTGAGCGTCGACTCCGGCACGATAGTCCGGCCGGCCAGCCAGGGTTCGTCATCGGCACAAAGGATAATTTCCCGTAGCCAGTAGCGCGGTTCATCCGCGAGCAGGGTCTCTTCACCCGCCAGCGCTTCGCGTCCAACAAAACCTTCGTTCACCATGATGACGCTGATTTTTTTCCCTTGTTGCTCAAAACGTTTGGTCATTGAGTCTTCAAGCAATAACCAATCGCGCAGATGCGCGTCCAGCGGGGGCTGAGTGGCAAAATAACGCAGCGCACGCAATTGCGTCAGCGCAGGATGTGACATGCCTGATTCTCCGGAACATAACGAGAAACTATTGTATCGCAGAATGGGGCGGTGGGGGCGGGCAAACGTCAATATACGATCATCCGCGCAACAGCCATGCAACAGCGGCTATCGCGCGATAAAAAAAGGTGCGCCCAGGCGGACGCACCTAAAGGCTGTGCCTAAACATCAGCATTGTGGGGAGACGATCACCCCTTGCCTTTTACACTGCTGATAAAGGTGGAACGAGCAGATTTCGAGCCAAGACGTTCAGCTTCGTTCATCAATTTCAGAGCCTTGTCGATATCGCCTTTCGCGACAGCCTGCTTGATACCGTTGTTGAAGTAGGTTTCGGTGTCATCAAGCATCGGCTCGCTTTTCGCCGCCGGAGCTGGGGCGGCTACCGGTGCAGCAACAGGCGCCGCCGTATTACCGACGGTTACAGGGCCAGGGCCGGAAGAGCCAAACAGCGGGCCGACCAGCACGCTAGAGCCGCTATTGGTTTTCACTTTTAGCTTCAGCACGCCATCGGTGGTGTGCCTGGCAATCGGGTCTGGAATATCCGGGATCGCGTTGCCTGCGCCTTTAGCGTAAGCCTTCGCCGGATCCATCAACGTTGTGGTTTGCTGTAAATCTTTTTCCGTTGTAAAGACCAGCACATACAGCTTCTGCTGTCCTAATGCCGGAGTCAGGCGCATCACGCCCTCAAGCCGATCTGCGGTCATCACGCCAGGCTGCTGATAGGTAAAATAGCTGCTGGGGAAGAACGCGGCTGGCGTCATATTCTGGTCAAGAATCAGTACGTTCGGGGCAAAAATTTGTTTTTGCTTATTCACTTCACTAGTGAGCGTCAGGGTCAGCTCGCCAATATTCGCCGGAACGCTCCAGGCGGCAACCGGTCCAGTGATACCAGCAACATCTAAACGTTGCCCGCCGGTGAGTAAATCAACGGACTGCGTCTTAGATTGATCAACTGGAGTCCAGACTAATTGCTGCAGGGCAGCGCCAGGTATGGAGGGGGCTGAACTGGTGTTTTGTGGGACAAAGTTGACATCGGCAAGGCTAATCCCCGGCACGCATGCCAACATCCCTGCGGATAAACACAGGGCGACGAGAGTTTTCTTCATTTTCATTGTTCTCACCTCGGATAGCATAGATTTAGCGGTAGCCAGGCAATAGCGCGCTAATTCTGAATAATCAGGAGGGGCATAAGCCCCTCCGTGTTACGACATAATGACTACTGAATTACCACCAAACTTCCATCTGCGCGCCGAAGGTCACTTCGCTATCGCTACCGCGGCTGTTAGTCAGGAGACCATTACCGCTGCTGTCTTTAGTCTGCAGACCGGAGATGTTGCTGTTACCCCAGTTTTCATCCCATTTCGCGTAGGTGGCGAAAATACGGATTGCCGGACGGGACCAGACGCTGTTACCTGCCTGCCATTGCTGGGCCAGAGTAATTTTGTACTGGTTGTTGTTTTCGCTGGTACGCTGGGATTTCACGTTGTCATAACCGACTTCCAGCTGGGTGCTCATGATCGGCGTCCATTTGTACATCGGACGAACACCGACGGTGTACCAGGTAGAACCGTTGTTGCTGTCCAGATCCACATCCTGGTACATCGCAACGTACATCAGGCCCCAGTCATCGTTGAAGTCCATCGCGCCGTGATCCAGAACGCGGATCATGCTGCCGTTGTTATCAATGCTGGTACCCTGAGAGTGACCACTGTTCCAGGAAGTCATCGAGTCGGTCGCATACTGAACAACAAACTTGTTGAAGCCGCCCCAGATAGACTGAGTATGTTCACCAGTGAACATCCAGCCATCTTTCGATGCGCCATCAGCCAGACGGTAGTCATCCTGCGGGTTAGCACGGCCATAATCCACGCCTAACTCTAGGACGCCGCCTGGGTTAATTTCCATACCGGCCAGACGCACGTCGAAGACGTCATTCGCGGTTTTAGCAGCATATTTCTTGGTGTCATCGCTGGAGAAAGTGTAAGAACCGCCGCTTTCAGAGTTACGTGTAGCTGCCAGAGAGAGTTTACCGAAGCCGACATCCACGTTTTCCAAGCCCGCACCCGGACCGGAGATATCCCAGTAGTAGAAGTCGATCATGTGAACGTCATGACGCTGGTAGAAACGCTTACCGGCCCACAGGGTAGAACCCGGTAACCAGTCAATCAGGTTTTTACCCTGGATGTTAGCTTCACGGAATGCAGGAGAGGTACTTTCCCAGTCATCCTGTTGGTCTACGGAATACGCGACGTTAGTATCGAAATAAAAACTCTTGTCACCCTCTTTCCATAATTCCTGGCCCAGCTTCAGTTCCGCATAGGTTTCACATTCGTTACCGAGACGGTATTTACTTTGAGCACCTGTTGCTTTGAAACATTCCTGTGAACCACCGCTACCGGTCCAGCCGATACCAGAACGAGCATAGCCATGGAAATCAACGGCCAGCGCCTGAGCAGACATAACGCCTGCTGCAACGGCGATCGCCAGTGGAAGTTTGCGCAGAGTAATCATCATTCTATCTCCTGAGATCATTGCTTTTCTTTGAACGCTTCGCCTGTTGTTGCGCCTGTTTTTCGGCGCTCCAGGGTGCACGTTTTTTTTAATGGGAAGCCTTACACGCCCGGCTCTTTATGCAGCCGACGACAAGCGGTGCCATCCTCACGGAATAAATGGCAACGCTCCGGCGGCAAGCCGATGGCGAATGTGGCTCCCTCTTCGACCAGCACCACGTCGTTCTGGCGGTAAACCAGGTTTTGACGGATGGCGGGGATCTGGATATGAATTTGTGTTTCGTTACCAAGCTGTTCCACCACCTGAATCACGCCTTCGAGGGTGACGTCAGCGATATCGCTGGGCAGCAGATGTTCCGGGCGAATGCCTAAGGACATATTCGCGCCGACCTGAACGCGGGCGCTGTCCACCGGCAGCCAAATTTGCTGGCGGTTAGGCAGTTCCACCTGCACCTGTTCAATGGCGGTAGCGGTGACTTTAACCGGCAGGAAGTTCATCTTCGGCGAGCCAATAAAGCCCGCGACGAAGCGATCCGCCGGGTAGTGATAAAGCTCAAGCGGTTTCCCGACCTGCGCGACGCGACCGGCATCCAGTACCACGATTTTGTCAGCGAGGGTCATCGCCTCGACCTGATCGTGGGTCACGTAAATCATCGTGCGCCCAAGGCGCTTATGCAGACGGGAAATCTCAATACGCATCTGTACGCGCAGCGCGGCATCAAGGTTAGAGAGAGGTTCGTCAAGCAGGAAGACGCGCGGTTCGGCCACCAGGGTACGGCCAATCGCCACACGCTGACGCTGACCGCCGGAAAGCGCTTTTGGTTTACGCTCCAGCAGATGAGCCAGTTGCAGGACTTCTGCCACCTGGGTGACGCGTTGATTAATCAGGTCTTTTTTGGCACCGGCCAGCTTCAGGCCGAAAGACATGTTTTCCGCGACGGAAAGGTGGGGGTAAAGCGCATAAGACTGAAACACCATCCCGATACCACGTTCGGCGGGCGGGACATCGTTCATTCGGGTATCGCCAATCATAAGATCGCCGCTGGTCACCGTTTCCAGCCCGGCAATCATACGCAGCAGGGTGGATTTGCCGCAGCCCGATGGGCCAACAAACACGACGAACTCCCCATCCTGGATCTCGAGATTGATATCTTTCGATACCACCACGTCGCCCCAGGCTTTCGTTACATTTCGCAGCTGTACGCTCGCCATGCCCTTCTCCCTTCGTTACAACCAGTCACTTAACGACACATTCAAGATGGGCTGACTATGCGGTATTCATAAATCTGGTAAATCCTCCACCCCCGGCTTTTTTATGGGGGAGGAGACGGGAGGATGAGAGATGACGTCTCGCCTCCGGGGGGGACGGGCTGATACCGATTTCGTGATGCAGGCGACAAAAATGGCCTCGTTTTTATGTGCTCCAGGGCTCATAACCGGAGATTCTGCAATGGAGATCACACAAACGATGGGTGGGGCGTAGACATAGGGAGGATGGAAAGAGGTTGTTAAAAAAGGAAACTCATCACCGTTAAGCCATCCAAGTGTATCCACGAGCACATCACCAAATAGGACGGGTATATGAAAATCAAAACTGGCGCTCGCATCCTCGCGCTGTCTGCATTGACCACGATGATGTTTTCCGCCTCTGCCCTCGCGAAAATAGAAGAAGGTAAGCTGGTTATCTGGATTAACGGCGACAAAGGCTACAACGGCCTCGCTGAAGTCGGTAAAAAGTTCGAAAAAGACACTGGCATTAAAGTTTCCATCGAACACCCGGACAAGCTGGAAGAGAAATTCCCGCAGGTTGCCGCAACCGGCGACGGCCCGGACATCATCTTCTGGGCCCATGACCGTTTCGGCGGCTATGCCCAATCTGGCCTGCTGGCAGAAATCACCCCGGACAAAGCCTTCCAGGACAAACTGTATCCATTCACCTGGGACGCCGTACGCTATAACGGCAAACTGATTGCCTACCCGGTCGCGGTAGAAGCGCTGTCGCTGATTTACAACAAAGACCTGGTACCAAACCCGCCGAAAACTTGGGAAGAGATCCCTGCGCTGGATAAAGAACTGAAAGCGAAAGGTAAGAGCGCGCTGATGTTTAACCTGCAAGAACCGTACTTCACCTGGCCGCTGATTGCTGCCGACGGCGGTTACGCGTTCAAGTTTGAAAACGGCAAATATGACGTGAAAAACGTTGGCGTTGATAGCGCTGGTGCGAAAGCAGGCCTGACCTTCCTGGTCGACCTTATCAAAAACAAACACATGAACGCCGACACCGACTACTCCATCGCTGAAGCGGCATTCAACAAAGGCGATACCGCGATGACCATCAACGGTCCGTGGGCATGGTCTAACATTGATAAGAGCAAGGTTAACTACGGCGTTACCCTGCTGCCAACCTTTAAAGGCAACGCGTCCAAACCGTTCGTTGGTGTTCTGAGCGCCGGTATTAACGCCGCCAGCCCGAACAAAGAACTGGCGAAAGAGTTCCTCGAAAACTACCTGATGACCGACCAGGGTCTGGATGAAGTGAACAAGGACAAACCGCTGGGTGCCGTTGCGCTGAAATCCTTCCAGGAGAAACTGGAAAAAGATCCGCGTATCGCCGCCACCATGGCTAACGCCCAGAAAGGCGAAATCATGCCGAACATCCCGCAGATGTCCGCTTTCTGGTATGCCGTACGTACCGCGGTTATCAACGCAGCTAGCGGTCGTCAGACCGTCGATGCCGCGCTGAAAGATGCACAGGCTCGTATCACCAAGTAATACTTTTGTTCCCCTCTCCCTCAGGGAGAGGGTTAGGGAGAGGGTTGTGTTGATAAACTCGCCCTCACCCCGGCCCTCTCCCCCAGGAGAGGGAGAAAAGCTCAAACGCTGTAGAGGATGATCCCCATGGATGTCGTGAAAAAGAAACACTGGTGGCAAAGCCCGCAGCTCACATGGTCTGTGATCGGCTTGCTGTGCCTGCTGGTGGGTTACCTTGTTGTTTTGATGTACGCCCAGGGGGAGTACCTGTTTGCCATCATGACGCTGATTTTAAGCTCGGTTGGCCTGTATATTTTTTCCAATCGCAAGGCCTATGCCTGGCGCTATGTTTATCCGGGTGTTGCCGGGATGGGACTGTTCGTTCTGTTCCCGTTGATCTGCACCATCGCTATCGCTTTCACCAACTACAGCAGCACCAACCAGCTGACCTTCGAACGCGCTCAGCAGGTACTGATGGACCGCTCTTTTCAGGCGGGTAAATCCTACAACTTCGCACTCTATCCCGCTGGAGATGAGTGGAAGCTGGCGCTGACCGACGGCGACAGCGGCAAAAACTACCTTTCCGATGCGTTTAAATTCGGCGGCGAGCAAAAGCTGGCCCTTAAAGAAGCCGATGCGCTGCCGGAAGGTGAACGCGCTAACCTGCGCGTCATTACGCAAAACCGTACCGCCCTGAACCAGCTGACCGCGATACTGCCCGACGAAAGCAAAGTCATCATGAGTTCGCTACGTCAGTTCTCCGGAACCCAGCCGCTGTATGCATTGGCTAATGACGGCACGCTGACCAACAACCAGAGCGGCGTGAAGTACCGCCCGAACGCCGACGTTGGCTTCTACCAGGCCATTAACGCCGACGGCAGCTGGGGCAGCGAGAAGCTGAGCCCGGGTTACACCGTGACTATCGGCTGGGATAACTTCACCCGTGTGTTCCAGGACGAAGGTATTCAGAAACCGTTCTTCGCAATCTTCGTCTGGACGGTAGTGTTCTCCATCCTGACCGTCATTCTGACCGTCGCGGTAGGGATGATTCTCGCCTGCCTCGTGCAGTGGGAAGCCCTAAAAGGCAAAGCGATTTACCGCGTACTGCTGATTCTGCCTTACGCCGTACCGTCGTTTATCTCGATTCTGATTTTCAAAGGGTTGTTCAACCAGAGCTTTGGTGAGATCAACATGATGCTCAGCGCGCTGTTCGGCATTAAACCGGCCTGGTTTAGCGACCCGATTACCGCACGTACCATGATCATCATCGTCAACACCTGGCTCGGCTATCCGTACATGATGATTCTGTGCATGGGCCTGCTGAAAGCGATTCCTGACGACCTGTATGAAGCCTCGGCAATGGACGGCGCAACCCCGTTCCAGAACTTCTTTAAGATTACGCTGCCGCTGCTGATCAAGCCGCTAACGCCGCTGATGATCGCCAGTTTCGCGTTTAACTTTAACAACTTCGTGCTGATTCAGCTGTTGACCAACGGCGGGCCGGACCGACTCGGCACCACCACGCCAGCGGGCTATACAGACCTGTTGGTGAGCTATACCTACCGTATCGCCTTCGAAGGCGGCGGAGGCCAGGACTTCGGCCTCGCGGCGGCTATCGCTACGCTGATCTTCCTGCTGGTAGGCGCGCTGGCGATTATTAACCTGAAAGCCACACGTATGAAGTTTGATTAATTGGAATAACCAGGCGTCATTGGCGCGGGCAGTTTGGGCTCGGCCAGCGCGGAAGAACCGGAGCGTACACGTAGTACGTGAGGATTCTGAGCACTGCCCGAGTTCAAAATGGCAAGCAAAATAGCCTGGAGCGGTATCAAGGGGAGTAAAAATATTATGGCTATGGTTCAACCCAAATCTCAGAAGCTGCGTCTACTGACGACGCATCTCCTGCTACTGATTTTTATCGCGGCGATTATGTTCCCGCTGCTGATGGTCATCGCTATCTCTCTGCGCGAAGGTAACTTCGCTACCGGTAGCCTGATCCCTGAAAGTATCTCCTGGGAGCACTGGCGGCTGGCGTTAGGCTTTAGCGTTGAACACGCTGACGGTCGCGTCACGCCGCCCCCCTTCCCGGTCCTGCTGTGGCTGTGGAACTCCATCAAGGTGGCGGGCATTACCGCGATTGGTATCGTCGCGCTCTCTACCACCTGTGCTTACGCTTTTGCCCGTATGCGTTTCCCGGGTAAAGCCACGCTGCTCAAAGGGATGCTGATTTTCCAGATGTTCCCGGCGGTTCTGTCGCTGGTTGCTCTGTATGCCTTGTTTGATCGCCTCGGCCAGTACGTGCCATTTGTCGGCCTGAATACCCACGGCGGCGTAATCTTCGCCTACATGGGCGGTATCGCGCTGCACGTCTGGACGATTAAAGGGTATTTCGAAACCATTGACGGCTCGCTGGAAGAAGCAGCGGCGCTGGATGGCGCGACCCCGTGGCAGGCTTTCCGCCTGGTGCTGCTCCCGCTGTCGGTGCCGATTCTGGCGGTAGTGTTTATTCTGTCGTTCATCGCCGCGATTACCGAAGTGCCTGTAGCCTCGCTACTGCTGCGCGATGTGAACAGCTACACCCTGGCGGTCGGAATGCAGCAGTATCTCAACCCGCAGAACTATCTGTGGGGCGACTTTGCCGCTGCGGCGGTACTCTCCGCTATCCCGATTACTGTGGTGTTCCTGCTGGCCCAGCGCTGGTTGGTTAACGGCCTGACGGCAGGCGGAGTGAAAGGTTAAGTTTTTGTAACACCCGCCCCAAATTTCAGAGGAGGGATGACGATTTAGCGGCAATGCACGACCCCAACCGGGTATTGCCGCTGTCACCCTCAGCTGAAAAAGTAAGGCAAATGCCACTGCTATCCTCAACTGGACCCTACATAAATTATATTTGTGACTGTTGGTCAGCGGCCCTGGAGGCCGCTTTTTTTTATTCGCGTTTCAGGCGGTTGGAGTTACACAGCCAGAGCGTAATCACCAGAATCAGGATCGCGGCGGAGTAAATCAGCACCGCCATCGGCGAGTCATGATCGATAATAATCAGGCGTACGATAGCGGTAATGCCGATATAGACAAAATAGCGTAGCGGGAAGTGAAATCCCGATTCGAAGTACTTCACAATCAACGCAATAAACTCAAAATAGAGGAAGTAAACCACCAGCCCTTCCACCAGCTTGTACTTGCTGACTGGCTCCGGGGTAAACAGCACGTGCGCCAGATGCAGTGTCTCCTTGCCCAGAAAAACAATCAGAATAATCCCCAGGCACAGCAGGCCGAGGTTCAAAACGGTTTGCATTGCGGTTGCGATAAAACTCACCAACGGACGATAAACCGGCGGCATAGATACACCTCATAATCATCATTATTTGTGACCTGTATAACGCAAAAGTGTGATCCAGATCGACATTATTCGTTAACTTTTTGCCACCGGCGGCGTAAATGTAACAATCACTTGCCACACTGACAGGTTAAAAAGGAAACAACCATGTTCAAAATTCGTATTGCAGGGCCAGAAGATGCAGCCTTGCTCAACGAAATGGGTAATGCCAGCTACCGCCACCACTTTGCTCACCTCTGGCATAACGCCGACGAGATGGAACTCTACCTGCGGCAAGAGTATTCCATGGCTTCTCTGGAACGCAGCCTGGCCGATACGCAGTGCTGCTGGTTAATTGCTGAAGCCACGCACCCGATTGGCTTTGCTAAATACGCCTGCCGCCAGGATATCAACCCCGATGGCCCGTCCGGCACGCTACTGCATAAGCTCTACCTGCTGCCTGACGCAACGGGGCATCGCTACGGCGAGCAGTTTTTTAACGCCGTTGAGACGCGAGCAAAAGAGGCCGGTGAAAGCTGGCTATGGCTGGAAGTGCTCGACGCCAATACCCGCGCCCGTCGTTTCTATGAGCGCCAGGGGATGCGGCACGTTAAAGACGTTGAATTTCATTCCGCCACCCAACAAAGCACATTACATATTCTGGCCAAACAGATCTGAGAGGCAGCATGCATACGCTTCGAGAAACTGCTATTCGCAACGTCACCAGCGGCGAGAACGTGGTGATCTACCAGCCCGCCAACCTCTACGACTGCACGCTTGGCGATAATGTCTTCGTCGGGCCGTTCGTTGAAATTCAGGGCCATACCCGTATCGGCAACAACAGCAAAATTCAATCCCATACCTTTATTTGCGAGTACGTCACCATCGGCGAGCGTTGTTTTATCGGCCACGGGGTGATGTTCGCCAACGATATGTTCCGCGACGGCAAACCCAACGCAGACCGCGAAAGCTGGGGGAGAATTGTGATTGGCAGCGATGTGTCGATTGGCAGCGGCGCGACCATTCTGGCCGTTAGCATTTGCGATGGCGTGGTGATTGGTGCGGGCAGCGTGGTGACGAAGTCGATTATCGAGAAAGGCGTGTGGGCGGGAAACCCGGCGAAGCTGTTGCGGCGGTTAGAATAAAAAATGCCGACCACGTGGGTCGGCATTGTGCTCGCATTTTTGCCGGGCGGCGGCTAACGCCTTGCACGGCCTACAAAACAATCTACCATCCGCAGGCCCGCTCAGACGTCAGTCTAATTATGCACGCCAGGATTTATAGCGGTTAATCAGACCGTTGGTAGAGCTGTCGTGGCTGCTCACTTCGCTGCCATCTTTCAGTTCCGGCAGGATGCGGTTAGCCAGCTGTTTGCCCAGCTCAACGCCCCACTGGTCGAAGGTGAAGATGTTCATAATCACACCCTGAGTGAAGATCTTGTGTTCATACAGGGCAATCAGCGCGCCCAGGCTGAACGGAGTGATTTCACGCAGCAGGATGGAGTTGGTCGGACGGTTGCCTTCGAACACTTTAAACGGCACCACGTGGTCCAGGGTTGCTGGATCTTTACCCTGATCGCGATATTCCTGCTCAACCACTTCGCGGGATTTACCAAACGCCAGCGCTTCGGTCTGCGCGAAGAAGTTAGACAGCAGCTTCGGATGGTGATCGGACAGCGGGTTGTGGGTAACCGCCGGGGCGATAAAGTCGCAAGGCACCATTTTGGTCCCCTGGTGAATCAGCTGGTAGAACGCATGCTGACCGTTAGTACCCGGCTCGCCCCAGATGATTGGGCCAGTCTGGTAATCCACGGCGTTGCCGTTACGGTCAACGTATTTGCCGTTGGATTCCATGTTGCCCTGCTGGAAGTAAGCGGCAAAGCGGTGCATATACTGGTCGTACGGCAGAATCGCTTC
Source organism: Klebsiella sp. RHBSTW-00215 (assembly GCF_014103785.1). Classification (NCBI taxonomy): domain Bacteria; kingdom Pseudomonadati; phylum Pseudomonadota; class Gammaproteobacteria; order Enterobacterales; family Enterobacteriaceae; genus Klebsiella; species Klebsiella sp. RHBSTW-00215. The sequence goes on along the minus strand of NZ_JABXQS010000001.1, from coordinate 1,831,187 downwards.
GGTTTCAGCACCGAAGAAATTGTTGTACCAGATACCAATCAGCGCCAGCAACACCGGCAGGTTTTTCTCCGGCGCGGTGGTGGAGAAATGTTTGTCCATCGCATGCGCGCCGGACAGCAGCTCAACAAAGTTGTCGAAACCGACGGACAGGATGATCGACAGACCGATGGCTGACCACAGTGAGTAGCGACCGCCGACCCAGTCCCAGAATTCAAACATGTTGGCGGTGTCGATACCGAATTCGCCCACCGCTTTACCGTTGGTCGAGAGCGCGGCAAAGTGTTTCGCCACGTGCTTTTCATCGCCAGCGGTCGCCAGGAACCAATCGCGCGCGCTGTGGGCGTTGGTCATGGTTTCCTGAGTGGTAAAGGTTTTAGAAGCGACCAGGAACAGGGTGGTTTCCGGGTTCACGCCTTTCAGCACTTCGGCGATGTGGGTGCCATCGACGTTAGACACAAAGTGCATATTCAGATGATTTTTGTACGGGCGCAGCGCTTCGGTCACCATGAACGGGCCAAGGTCGGAGCCGCCGATACCGATGTTAACCACGTCGGTAATCGCTTTGCCGGTATAGCCTTTCCAGTTACCGGAGATAATGGCTTCAGAGAAGGATTTCATCTTCTCAAGCACCGCGTTCACTTCCGGCATCACATCTTTGCCATCAACCACAATCGGAGTATTGCTACGGTTACGCAGCGCAACGTGCAGTACCGCACGATCTTCAGTACGGTTAATCTTTTCGCCGGAGAACATGGACTTAATGGCGTCTGCCAGGAAGGTCTCTTTGGCCAGATCCTGCAGTTTTGCCAACGTCTCTTCGGTGATGCGGTTTTTGGAGAAATCCACCAGCATCAGATCGTCGAACGTTGCGGAAAACTTAGTGAAACGGTCGCTATCTTTCGCGAACAGGTCCGCGATAGTAACGTCTTTCATTTCATCAAAGTGTTTTTGTAGTGCCTGCCAGGCAGATGTCTGCGTTGGATTGATGTTTTTCATTAGCAATACTCTTCTGATTTGAGAATTGTGACTGCGGTCGATTGTAGCGCCGGTGGCGGAAAATTGTGATGATTTTTGTGTTATGCCGATGATACGTGTCAGAAATAGGGGTAATTTGGAGCAAAACGTCCCTGATAGTATAGCCATCATAAGGCTTTTTTCTTTCAGCCACTCGTGTATGAAAAATCCGCATAACCTTGACGTTGACATACTTCGCCTGAAGCCTTTATATAACGGCAATACCTATACATTCACGTAGGTATGTTGCTCGCGCATTTCACGCTACAGCGAAAGGGTATTGCAGGGGGGTATAATGACCCGCGTCCCCCCAGGCAAAGTGAAAGACGTCGGTAATTGCCAGAAGAGGTGCGTTGCCCAGGTAACCGTATTGGAGGAGCCAGTCCGGGGAAAATACGTGAGGGGGAGCAGCGCCGAGGTGAATAAGCGTCTGGTTACGCTCATCACCGGCCACAGAGGCTGAATCCTCTGGGTTGTCACCAGAAACGTTCGCAGTCGGGCGTTTCATACTCGCCAAATGGTGCAATGCATCAGGAAGCGGGTCTACAAGGTGGAGCACTTCTGGGTGACATCGTAGTTTGTTTATCGCTCTGCGCCCACCCTGTTTTTCGCTCTTCCCTTGTGCCATGGCTGAATAATTTGGCCTGGCTTATTAAGACATTTTATTGCAATCCGGATGCGTCCAGCCTTACCAGGATTGGTTGTCAGGAATCGTTTTAATAAGTCAGGCCCCCTGACACGAGGTTGTTATGACAGACTTAGTTATCGCCAAATTTGGCGGCACCAGCGTTGCCGATTTTGATGCCATGAACCGCAGCGTAGACGTCGCGCTGCTGGATGCCAATACCCGCGTGGTCGTGCTTTCCGCTTCTGCGGGCGTGACTAATCTGCTGGTTGCTCTGGCGGATGGGCTGGAACCTGGCGAACGCTTCGAGAAACTCGATGCCATGCGCCAGATCCAGTTCAATATCCTGGAGCGCCTGCGCTATCCGAACGTGATTCGCGACGAGATTGAGCGCCTGCTGGAAAATATTACCGCTCTGGCAGAAGCCGCATCGCTGGCGAGCTCAACCGCATTGACTGATGAACTGGTCAGTCACGGTGAGCTGATGTCCACCCTATTGTTTGTCGAGATCCTGCGCGAGCGTGGTATCGCCGCCCAGTGGTTTGACGTGCGTAAAATTATGCGCACCAACGATCGCTTTGGCCGCGCGGAACCGGATATCGCCGCACTTTCTGAACTCACCCAACAGTTGCTGGCTCCGCGCCTTGCAGAAGGCCTGGTGATCACTCAGGGCTTTATTGGTAGCGAAGCCAAAGGCCGCACCACCACGCTCGGTCGCGGCGGCAGCGATTATACCGCCGCTCTGCTGGGCGAAGCGCTGCATGCGACTCGCGTTGATATCTGGACCGATGTTCCCGGCATCTATACCACCGACCCACGCGTTGCTCCGGCGGCTAAACGTATTGACGTCATCGCCTTTGAAGAAGCGGCGGAAATGGCGACGTTTGGCGCGAAAGTCCTGCATCCGGCAACTCTGCTTCCCGCCGTGCGTAGCGAGATTCCGGTATTTGTTGGCTCCAGCAAAGAGCCGAAAGCGGGCGGTACGCTGGTATGCAACACGACCGAAAATCCACCGTTGTTCCGCGCGCTGGCGCTGCGCCGCAAGCAGACTCTGCTGACCCTGCACAGCCTGAATATGCTGCACTCTCGCGGTTTTCTCGCCGAAGTGTTCGGCATCCTGGCGCGACATAATATCTCCGTGGATCTCATCACCACTTCAGAAGTGAGCGTGGCGCTGACCATGGACACCACCGGTTCCACTTCCGCAGGCGACACCTTGTTAACCCAGGCGCTGCTGACCGAGTTGTCTTCTCTGTGCCGCGTAGAGGTCGAGCAAGATCTGGCGCTGGTCGCGCTAATTGGCAACGATTTGTCGAAAGCGTGCGGCGTTGGTAAAGAGGTGTTTGGCGTACTGGAGCCGTTCAATATTCGTATGATTTGTTACGGCGCATCCAGCCATAACCTGTGCTTCCTCGTACCGGGTGCGGATGCCGAGAAAGTGGTGCAGAAGCTGCATCATAATCTGTTCGAGTAATTGCCAAATAAAATGGCCCGCAATCTTGCCGGGCCACTTCAGACTGCTGACAACATGCGCCTCTTTGGAATTGCCCGGTGGCGGCTAGCGCCTTACCGGGCCTACGGAAAATGAGCAGCCTGAAGATATTGTGGTATTTGTAGGCCGTGAAAGGCGCTAGCCGCCGCCCGGCAGATAATGCGGGCACAATAACCCCAACAGGTTCACCATCCGTGTCAAACGTCCCAACTTTTAGTTCCCCATCACCGTGGTCATCAGCAGTTTGTCCAGCTCTCTGGCATCGCCCGTCCGACTATCCGGCAGCATCGGCGGAACCTCACCTCTTGCCAGTTCTGACTGAATAAACGCATGCAACAGTGGGCGACGTGGGCCATACTCTGCCTCTCCTGCTCGCTGTTTACGCTCCAGCAGCTCGTCTATTTCCTGACGCAAACCCGTTTCCAGTTCGCTCCCCGCCAGCAGTTCAGCAAAACGCATCGGCGGCACGCCTTTTCCCGCCTCAACCCAGCGAACGGCCAGCAAGGGACGCAGCACGTAGAAGTACTTTTTCAATCGCACATCGTCACCTTGCAGATAACCGCGAAAGTTTTTCCGTGCCATCGAGTAGTAGTGCCAGCGCGCGCGGACCGGGGAAAACCATTGCGGAACCAGCGTCTTAAGCGCTGATATCGTCGCCGCATCTTGTTGATAAACTACCGGCGAATCCAGCCACTCGATAAGCGTCGGGTTAGCCCCTTTCAGCAAGCCCAGCGCCTTACGCCACTCCCAGCCGCAAACGTCCAGCTCATCGTCTATCGGCAATTCGATCACATCTCTCGGTACCTCTACTCGCAGATACCATTCCGGTGGATGCACATAGAGAAATCGCACGTCATAATCGCTATCCGGCGAGGCAAAGCCCCAGCCCCGACTGCCGGACTCGCAGGCGTAGAGCACCTTGACGCCATAGCGTTGCTCCACCGCTTCCAGTTGCCGCTGCACCCGCTGGCGCATGGCGGCATCTACTCCGTTACACGTCATTTTCGTTATCCTTTTATATTCACCAGGCCATGCAACACCTGGTCCAGACCGCCAAAGACTGAGATTTTATCGATACGCTCCGCCACTCTTTCCAGCGTTTCCAGTTCTTTTAAGCGCAGCGCCACCGGGTTGTTTTCCATCACCTTCGCGGTGTTCAACAGCGAGCGGGTGGCGGCGGTCTCTTCACGCCGACGGATCACATTCGCCTGCGCCGACTTTTCTGCCTCGACCAGCTGTGACAAAATCGCTTTCATATCGCCCGGCAGCACAATATCTTTCACCCCCAGGGACGCGACTTCGATGCCAAAGGGCGCCATGCGGGCTTTCACCTGCGCGCTCACTACTTCATCAATCATCTGCTTATCTTCCAGCAGCTCGTCCAGCGTGCGCGTCCCCACTGCTTCACGCAGGGCAAACTGCAGCTCGCGATACAGATGATCCAGCGGTTTGGTCAACTGGCAATAAGCCTGCAAAACCTCGTTATAGCGCCAGTTTGCCGCCAGATTTAAACGCAGGTTCACTTTATCTTTAGTCAGGATCTCCTGGCCGCCGACCTCCAGTACCTGTAAACGGGTATCGACCACTTCGGCTTCCACCAGATGATTAATCTTCCAGTAAGCAGACAGGCCCGGCGGCAGTAACGGCTGGGTCTCGCCATCGATTTTCAGCACCCCAACGTGCCACGCAGGAACCGATACGGTGAGGATCGACTCACGGCCTTTTACCGCACCGTGACGTCGCGGCTGCAATACGGCATTCATCACCGCAGTCGGAACCTGAACCTGCCGGGTATCCATGCGTATCAGCTTCATATCCTCGCTGGCGGGCCAATACAGACGACGCGTAGAGGGCGGTAAAATTTCCTGCAAAGCGCCGTTGGTATACAGCGCTCCGGTCTCGGTATCCGTCAGATCCGCCGCCAGGCAATAACGTTCAACCCATGCAGGCTGAAACTGACGTAAATACTCCGCCAGCGCTTCCGGCACTTCGCTGCCGTCCATGTTGACGATCAGCACTTCAGGGACGTTAAACCCCGGCAGGCGGTGCGTACCCGTCTCCAGAACCTGATAGTAGTCACCCTCACGGGATAAAAGACCCAGTTGACCTTTGCGTATCGTAATTTTCTTCGTCATTTTTTATTCCTTAAAAGTTAATCAGGTGCGGATGCAGGGGCGAAGCCGCAGGGGAATTCCCTTTTGCCTGCGGCCCGGCGTCTTTACCGGCGGCCTGTTTTGGGGATTGCTGACAGCTCAACGCCCCGTTTTATTTCTATGATTAACAACCAGTTTTCATTCGGAGATGAAATTGGGAATCGAACCCGTGGTGGTCATCGGCTGACGGAACACTTCCGGAAAACAGCCTCTGCCGTTCCTGAGGTGCCGGCGGGGTTTAACCCCCTGCGCTTTCAGCGTATTGACGAGAGAGTTATTGCCAGATGCGTGCCAGAAAGAATAAATGGCAAAATAAATTATTATCCAATTGATTTTTATGTGTTTATTTTGACACACCTTTTTTACCATTGCCGCCAGGAAGCAATTTTTTTATCTTTAAATATCGAGCATTATCTTTTTGGATAAATCATGAAAAAGCGGCGGGTAGTGATTGGCGTACTCGGAACGGTGCTGGACAAGCGCGGTAAGCGGGCAAATCGATTAAAAAAATGGCGGCCCACCGTTGGGCTATGCCAGCAAGCAGATTTTCCCGTCGACAGGCTGGAACTGCTCCACCAACCGCGTGATGAAAGCATGGCGCAAAGGTTGATTGAAGATGTGGCTCTGCTTTCACCCCATACCCAAGTGCGGCCACATACGGTCGAAATTAACGATCCATGGGATTTTGAAGAGGTTTACGCCGCCTTCCTCGATTTTGCGACTCACTACGAGTTTGATACCGAGAACGAAGAGTATCTGGTACATATCACCACCGGGACTCACGTGGCGCAGATTTGCTGGTTTCTGCTGACGGAAGCCCACTATCTGCCCGCCAGCCTGCTGCAAACCAGCCCTGCGCCGAAAGGTTCAGCAGATGAGCAGATCGCAGCTGGCACCTGCTCGGTTATCGACCTTGATTTAAGCCGCTACGCCACGCTCACCAGCCGCTTTCAGCGCGAGCAGCAGCAGTCCGTCTCCTTCCTGAAGGCCGGTATTGATACGCGCAACGCGACGTTCAATAAACTTATCGATCGTATTGAGCGCGTGGCGATCCGATCGACCGATCCGATCCTTCTCACCGGCCCAACTGGTGCCGGTAAGTCTTTCCTCGCCAAACGTATTTTTCAGCTTCGCCAGTCGCGCCATCAGGTTGCGGGCAGGCTGGTGGCAGTAAACTGCGCCACCCTGCGCGGTGATAACGCCATGTCCACGCTATTTGGTCATGTAAAAGGCGCGTTTACTGGTGCACTGACGCCGCGAGCGGGCCTGCTGCGCGAGGCCGATGGCGGAGTGTTGTTTCTCGACGAAATCGCCGAGCTGGGGCTGGATGAGCAGGCTATGCTGCTAAAAGCCATTGAAGAGAAAACCTTTTTCCCGTTTGGTTCCGATAAAGAGGTCTACAGCAATTTCCAGTTAATAGCCGGTACCCATCGCAATATGCAGCAATGGGTGGCGGAAGGTCGTTTTCGCGAAGATCTCTATGCGCGCATCAATATGTGGCGCTTTGCCCTGCCGGGCCTGGCGCAGCGGCGGGAAGATATCGCACCAAACGTAGAGTATGAATTACAGCGCTTTGCAAACGAACGGAAAACGCAGATCCGTTTCGATAAAGACGCCCGCGAGCGCTATCTGACTTTTGCCTGCTCGCCACAGGCGCAGTGGCGCGGTAACTTTCGCGAGCTCGGATCGTCCGTCGCGCGAATGGCAACCCTAGCCGAGCAAGGGCGGATTACGCTCGCTCTTGCGCAAGAGGAGATGGCGCTCTTGCAAGAGAGCTGGCAGCTCAGCACATCTTCTCCTGACATCGAAATGGAAATCGATCTGTTCGATCGCCGCCAACTGGAAACCGTTCTGGAGGTGTGCCAACGCAGCGCTTCGCTGTCCGAAGCCGGACGCGAGCTGTTCGCTATCTCCCGTCAGAAAAAGGCCAATCCCAATGATGCCGACCGCCTGCGCAAGTATTTAGCCCGCTTTGGGCTGAGCTGGGAGAGTATCCGCAGTGGAACATGAACATAATTAATTTGAATAATATTCCTTAGCACGATAAACAATAGCTATGGCCGGGCTCGATCCCGGCCTGTTTATAACAAGCAAACACAACATACGTGCAAGGAAAACAACATGCTCGCCACGCTTACGCGGCTGTTCCCATTATGGGCGCTGCTGCTCTCGGTTATCGCGTATTACACGCCATCCACTTTCACTCCCATTGGTCCCTGGGTCCCGACGCTGCTGATGCTGATTATGTTCGGCATGGGCGTTCACCTGAAGGTGGACGACTTTAAACGCGTCCTTTCTCGTCCGGCACCGGTGGCCGCGGGAATTTTTCTACACTATTTGGTGATGCCGCTTGCCGCCTGGCTGCTGGCGCTGATTTTCAATATGCCGCCGGAGCTCTCCGCCGGGATGGTGCTGGTCGGCAGCGTTGCCAGCGGCACGGCATCCAATGTCATGATCTACCTGGCTAAAGGCGATGTGGCACTGTCGGTCACCATCTCGTCGGTTTCCACGCTGGTTGGCGTGGTGGCAACGCCGCTGCTGACGCGCCTTTACGTCGATGCACATATTCAGGTGGACGTGATGGGAATGCTGCTCAGTATTCTGCAAATCGTGGTGATCCCGATTGCGCTGGGACTGGTGGTTCATCACCTTCTGCCAAAAGTCGTCAGGGCGGTAGAACCGTTCCTCCCGGCCTTCTCAATGGTTTGTATTCTGGCGATTATCTGCGCCGTGGTAGCCGGTTCCGCTTCGCATATCGCTTCCGTTGGTTTTGTGGTGATTATCGCGGTCATCCTGCACAACACCATCGGCCTGCTCGGCGGCTACTGGGGCGGACGACTGTTTGGTTTTGATGAATCCACCTGCCGTACGCTAGCGATTGAGGTAGGGATGCAGAACTCAGGTCTGGCCGCCGCGCTGGGGAAAATCTACTTTGGCCCGCTGGCCGCGCTGCCTGGCGCACTGTTCTCGGTATGGCACAACCTGTCCGGCTCGCTGCTGGCGGGTTACTGGTCAGGGAAGCCGATTGCGGATGAATCGCGTAAGGCAGGAAAAAAGAGCAGATAAAACGTAACTTTGATGAAAATCTCCCGGTGGCGCTGCGCTGACCGGGCTACAGGTCCACAGCCGTTTGCGGTCTGGTAGCCCGGACAGGTGCAAAGCACCGCCTCCGGGATCTCACCTGATGGTGCCGCGCTTACCAAAGCGACGAGTTTGCGGGTTTTATACTTACCGTACACTGGAAGCATTGTCTTAACCCACCAGGAGCGTGACCGGTCTGCCTAATTTTCCCAACATCATCACCAGCGCATCCAGGGTGAATTTATTCGTTTTTAGGTTAACGACATCCGAAACCCGGGGGCGGGAGATGTTTAATTTCGCTGCGGCCTCCGTCTGTTTCAGATGGTTCTCATCGATCCAGTCAGAGATCTCCTGCATAAGCTGTTGCTTAAGAATAATAAGCTGCTCAACTTCACGCTCAGCGCCCTGCTGGAGCAGGTTTGCCTGAGTCTCATCAAATCCCAATTCGGCAAAAATATTGGCATCCGCAGAGGTGATATGGCGAATGTTACTGTCGATGACTTTGCTCATTTATGGCTCCTGTGCTCTTGCTGAACATCCTGGAAACGAACTTCCAATCCATGCAATAGACTTATGTTCTCGCTTCTGTAATAGCATACCACATCCTTGTATAAAATTTTATACAAAACAAAGAGAGATAGCCGAGACGAGCGCTTCTCCATTGCTACGCTACGTCAGCCAGAACGGCCCGTCACTTCAGAAGGGAATAATCTGCGAGTCGCTTTCAGGATTAGTTCTATTTTGTATCGAATACCGTACACTGAAGTCATCGGCTAACTGAGGGCACCACTATGGCACTCCCCCGCATTACCCAAAAAGAGATGACCGAGCGCGAACAGCGCGAACTGAAAACCCTGCTTGACCGTGCGCGCATTGCGCATGGCCGTCCGCTGACTAACGCGGAAACCAATAGCGTGAAAAAAGAGTACATCGATAAACTGATGGTTTTACGCGAAGCAGAGGCAAAAAAAGCCCGCCAGTTGAAGAAAAAGCAGGCTTATAAACCGGACAGTGAAGCATCGTTTTCCTGGTCGGCAAGTACGCCGACGCGCGGTAGACGTTAACGCCCTTTCTTTTTGCGCCCCGGCTGAACAAAACGTTTACCGTTCGACGCCGGGCGTGATTTCTCAGCCGTCTTTTCGATTGCCACCACCGGGCGTTTAATCCCCGCCGTTTTCGGCTTCGCTTTCGCCTTCGGTTTCGCTTCTGAAGAAGATCCTTCAATCAGCTTAAACAGATCGATCAGCTCATCATCGGTCAGATCGCGCCATTCCCCCAGCGGGATCCCCGTCAGGCTGACGTTCATAATCCGCGTGCGTTCAAGCTTCGTCACTTCATAGCCAAAGTGTTCGCACATGCGGCGGATCTGGCGATTCAGCCCCTGAACCAGGGTGATACGAAACACAAACGGCGCTTCTTTTTTGACTTTGCACTTCTTCGTCACCGTACCGAGGATCGGTACGCCCGCGCCCATGCCGCGGATAAACTCATCGGTCACCAGCTTATCAACGGTAACCAGATACTCTTTTTCGTGATCGTTACCGGCACGCAGGATCTTGTTAACCAGATCGCCATGGTTGGTCAAAAAGATCAGCCCCTGGGAATCTTTATCCAGACGACCAATCGGAAAAACGCGTTTGCTGTGGTTAACGAAATCGACGATGTTGTCGCGCTCGCCGTCTTCGGTGGTGCTGACAATGCCAACGGGTTTGTTCAGCGCAATCAGCACTAAATCATCCGCTTCACGCGGCTCAATCAACCGACCATTGACCTTTACCACGTCGCCAGCTTTCACCTGGTCGCCAATGGTGGCGCGCTTGCCGTTGATAAAAACGTTGCCTTGTTCGATAAAGCGATCGGCCTCGCGGCGCGAGCAAATTCCGCTTTCGCTGATGTATTTATTGAGTCGGGTTGATGAGTCGGGCAGCATAGCTTCTCCTGAAACACGTCATCCTTCAAGTTGTCCGGGCGCTCACTCTCTTGCCGCCTTGATAACACTTGAATGCTTTTACGTTTAAAACGCGAAATATACCCTACCTTGCAGACGATAAAAAATAATCGCGTACTCGCTGCCTGACACTAAATGTGATCTATCGCGCCTTTCAACACAAAAGTGTTCATTTAAGACCTCTGCAACTTTGACCGGCGAAATAAAGCAGAATCAGGCCTTTAGCACTACCAGCACAAACGTGCCGTAAACCACCTACTCACACATCAAATGTGCAACAGAAACCGCCAGTACATCGTCATGAAATAGATGAAAATTGCTTTGAAGTACAGCATCGATAGGGTTATATCAGATCAGGACAGCAAATATGTGATTTGCACAAATGTGCAGGAGTCGAAAGATGACGATGGAAAATAGCGACGATATCCGCCTGATCGTGAAAATCGCCCAGCTCTATTACGAGCAGGATATGACCCAAGCGCAGATTGCCCGCGAACTGGGGATTTATCGCACCACCATCAGCCGTCTACTGAAACGCGGTCGCGAGCAGGGCATCGTCACTATCGCCATCAACTACGACTACAACGAATACCTGTGGCTTGAGCAGCAGCTCAAACAAAAATTTGGCCTCAAAGAGGCGGTAGTCGCCACCTGCGACTCCCTGCTGGAAGAGGATCAGCTTAATCTTATCGGTCAGCACGGCGCGCAGTTGGTCGACAGGTTGCTGGAACCAGGCGATATCGTCGGTTTCTCCTGGGGTCGCGCGGTGCGTGCGCTGGTAGAGAATCTACCCCAAGCCAGCCAGTCGCGTCAGGTTATTTGCGTACCGATCATCGGCGGCCCCTCCGGCAAACTGGAAAGCCGCTACCACGTCAATACGCTGACCTACGGCGCGGCGGCGAAGCTAAAGGCAGAATCGCATCTCGCCGACTTTCCGGCGCTGCTGGATAACACATTAATTCGCAACGGCATTATGCAGTCCCAGCACTTTAAAACGATTGCCTCCTATTGGGATAACCTCGACGTCGCACTGGTAGGGATTGGTTCTCCGGCGATTCGCGATGGCGCCAACTGGCATGCATTTTACGGCAGCGAAGAGAGTGACGACCTCAACGCCCGCCAGGTCGCTGGTGATATCTGTTCACGCTTTTACGACATTGATGGCGGAATGGTAGAAACCGCCATGAGCGAAAAAACGCTCTCTATTGAGATGGCGAAACTTAAGCAAGCACGTTATTCCGTAGGTATCGCGATGGGCGAGGAAAAATACTCCGGTATTCTTGGCGCATTAAATGGAAATTATATTAACTGTCTGGTGACAAACAGAGAAACTGCCGAGTCGTTACTGAAGTAAATTTCAAGAATATGATTTCACGCAGCGCTGCTGCGGGGGATCCCTTTATCTAAAGAAAACAGGAGTCGATAATGGAAACGTGGTTAAATTTAAAAGGCAAAATTATTATTGTTACTGGCGGCGCATCAGGAATTGGTCTGGCCATTGTCGATGAATTATTAGCCCAGGGCGCAAATGTGCAGATGAGCGATATTCACGGCGGTGATAAACATCAGAACGGTGAAAATTATACTTTCTGGCCGACCGATATCTCCAGTGCCAGCGAAGTGAATAAAACTATCGACAGTATTATTCAACGTTTTGGCCGTATTGATGGTTTGGTAAATAACGCGGGCGTTAACTTTCCACGCTTATTAGTCGATGAGAAAGCGCCAGCCGGTCGTTATGAATTAAATGAAGCCGCATTCGAAAAAATGGTCAATATCAACCAGAAAGGCGTGTTCCTGATGTCGCAAGCGGTGGCTCGCCAGATGGTCAAACAGCGCGACGGCGTGATCGTTAACGTCTCCTCGGAAAGCGGGCTGGAAGGCTCCGAAGGCCAGAGCTGCTATGCCGCAACCAAAGCCGCGCTGAATAGCTTTACTCGCTCCTGGTCGAAAGAGCTGGGCAAACACGGCATCCGCGTCGTAGGCGTTGCGCCCGGCATTCTGGAAAAAACAGGACTGCGTACGCCGGAATACGAAGAAGCGCTAGCCTGGACCCGCAGCATCACCGTTGAACAGCTACGCGAAGGCTATACCAAGAACTCCATTCCGATTGGTCGCTCAGGTCGCCTCTCTGAAGTCGCTGATTTTGTTTGCTATCTGCTCTCAGAGCGCGCCAGCTATATCACCGGAGTAACCACTAACATCGCGGGCGGAAAAACGCGCGGCTAAGGAGGAAAAATGGTTAATGTCATCTTCTGTGCCCACGGTCAGTTGGCCTGCGCCATGCTCGACTCGGTACGCATGGTCTACGGTGATGTCAACGTCAACGCCGTGGAATTTATCCCCGGCGAGAACGCGGGGGATATCGCCACAAAGATCGAAAAGTTAGTAAGCACTCACAGTGGTGAGCAATGGCTTATTGCCGTCGATTTACAGTGCGGCAGCCCGTGGAACGCCGCCGCCGGTCTGGCGATGAGCAACCCGCAGCTTCGGGTCATCAGTGGCTTGTCGCTGCCGTTGGCTCTGGAACTGGTGGATAACCAGCAAACGATGAACGCTGACGAACTGTGCCAACACCTGGAGACCATCGCCAGCCAGTGCTGCGTCACCTGGCGGCAGCCGGAAACCGTTGAGGAGGATTTCTGATGAACATTACGCTTGCCCGTATCGATGACCGTTTAATTCATGGTCAGGTCACCACCGTGTGGTCAAAAGTGGCCAACGCCCAGCGAATTATTATCTGTAATGACGATGTTTATAACGACGAAGTTCGCCGTACGTTACTGCGCCAGGCCGCACCTCCGGGCATGAAGGTTAACGTAGTGAATCTCGAAAAAGCCGTCGCGGTCTATCACAATCCGCAATATAAAGACGAAACGGTTTTTTATTTATTCACTAACCCGCAGGACGTATTAACCATGGTGCAGCAAGGCGTGAAAATAGCGACGCTGAATATTGGCGGCATGGCCTGGCGACCGGGTAAAAAACAATTAACCAAAGCGGTGTCATTAGACGAGGCGGATATTCATGCCTTTCAGCAACTGGATAAGCTGGGCGTTAAACTCGATTTACGCGTCGTGGCCTCCGATCCATCGGTTAATATTCTCGACAAAATAGCAGAGCAGTCCGTTACAGAATAATAAATCGCGCCTGTAGTGATATGCCGTAACAGGCAGGGTTACACTCATCTTAAAGGTCATAATTATGGAAATTAGTACCCTACAAATAATAGCCATATTTATTTTTTCCTGTATTGCCGGGATGGGCAGCGTACTGGATGAATTCCAGACTCACCGCCCATTAATCGCTTGTACCGTCATTGGCTTAATTCTCGGGGATTTAAAAACCGGGATTATGCTCGGCGGCACTCTGGAACTCATTGCGCTGGGCTGGATGAACGTCGGCGCGGCGCAGTCTCCGGACTCGGCGCTGGCCAGTATTATCTCGGCCATCCTGGTGATTGTCGGCCATCAAAGCATCGCCACCGGGATAGCTATCGCGCTACCGGTCGCCGCTGCGGGCCAGGTGCTCACCGTGTTCGCCCGTACCATTACCGTGGTGTTCCAGCATGCGGCGGATAAAGCAGCAGAAGAGGCGCGCTTTGGGACCATCGATTTGCTGCACGTCTCAGCGCTGGGCGTCCAGGCGCTGCGCGTCGCTATCCCCGCGCTGGTGGTCTCGCTGTTCGTCAGCGCCGATATGGTCAGCAATATGCTTAACGCCATCCCGGAATTCGTCACTCGCGGTCTGCAAATCGCTGGCGGTTTTATCGTCGTGGTCGGCTACGCCATGGTGCTGCGCATGATGGGCGTGAAGTATCTGATGCCCTTCTTCTTCCTCGGCTTCCTCGCGGGCGGTTACCTCGACTTCAGCCTGCTGGCCTTCGGCGGCGTGGGGGTCATCATCGCGCTGATTTATATCCAGCTGAACCCGCAGTGGCGCAAGCCTGAACCGCAGGCCACGGCCACCTCTTCCACCGCCCTTGACCAGCTTGACGACTGATGGAGCCCAACATGGAACAGAGAAAAATTACCCAAGGCGACCTGGTGAGCATGTTTCTGCGATCCAACCTGCAGCAGGCGTCATTCAACTTCGAACGTATTCACGGGCTTGGCTTTTGCTACGACATGATCCCGGCCATTAAGCGTCTCTATCCGCTGAAAGAGGATCAGGTTGCCGCGCTGAAACGTCATCTGGTGTTCTTTAACACTACCCCGGCGGTCTGCGGCCCGGTCATTGGCGTAACGGTGGCGATGGAGGAAGCACGGGCTAACGGCGCGGCTATCGACGACGGCGCAATCAACGGTATCAAAGTGGGCTTGATGGGCCCGCTGGCCGGGGTTGGCGATCCGCTGGTGTGGGGGACATTGCGGCCGATTACCGCCGCCCTCGGCGCATCGTTGGCGCTCTCCGGCAATATTCTTGGTCCGCTGCTGTTCTTCTTTATTTTCAACGCAGTACGTCTGGCCATGAAATGGTACGGGCTGCAGCTGGGCTTTCGCAAAGGAGTCAATATCGTCAGCGATATGGGCGGCAACCTGCTGCAAAAACTGACCGAAGGGGCCTCCATTCTGGGCCTGTTTGTAATGGGCGTGCTGGTCACCAAGTGGACCACCATCAACGTACCGCTGGTGGTCTCACAAACGCCGGGCGCCGATGGCTCGACCGTCACCATGACCGTGCAGAACATCCTCGACCAGCTCTGCCCCGGCCTGCTGGCCCTTGGCCTGACGCTGCTGATGGTGCGCCTGCTTAATAAGAAAGTGAACCCCGTATGGCTGATTTTCGCCCTGTTTGGTTTAGGGATTATCGGTAACGCGCTGGGCTTCCTGTCCTGATTATTCCGCTCCGGCAATGCCGGGGCTACTGTGCTAAATATGAGGTGGTTTATGCAAACAACAACTGCTCTTCGCCTGTACGGCAAACGCGACCTGCGCCTGGAAACCTTCGAACTCCCGGCGATGCAGGATGATGAAATCCTCGCCCGCGTGGTCACCGACAGCCTGTGCCTCTCCTCCTGGAAAGAGGCGAATCAGGGCGAGTACCATAAAAAAGTGCCGGACGATGTAGCGACCAACCCGATCATCATCGGCCATGAGTTCTGCGGTGAAATTATCGCCGTCGGTAAAAAGTGGCAGCACAAGTTTCACGCCGGTCAGCGCTATGTAATTCAGGCCAACCTGCAGCTACCGGATCGCCCGGACTGCCCCGGCTATTCATTCCCGTGGATCGGCGGCGAAGCGACCCACGTAGTGATCCCTAACGAAGTGATGGAGCAGGATTGTCTGCTCTCATGGGAAGGCGATACCTGGTTTGAAGGCTCGCTGGTGGAGCCGCTCTCCTGCGTGATTGGCGCGTTCAACGCTAACTACCATCTGCAGGAAGGGACCTATAATCACACGATGGGCATTCGTCCGCAGGGACGCACGCTGATCCTCGGCGGCACTGGCCCGATGGGGCTGCTGGCTATCGACTACGCGCTGCATGGCCCGATCAATCCGTCGCTGCTGGTGGTCACCGATACCAATAAGCCAAAACTCAGCTATGCGCGTCAGCACTATCCATCCGAACCGCAAACGCTGATTCACTATCTTGATGGCCATGATGCCAGCCGCGAAACGCTGATGGCGCTCACCGGCGGTCACGGTTTTGACGATATTTTCGTTTTCGTCCCGAATGAACAGCTCATCACCATGGCTTCATCGCTGCTGGCTGCTGACGGCTGTCTGAACTTCTTCGCCGGCCCGCAGGATAAACAGTTCAGCGCGCCAATTAATTTTTACGATGTGCATTACGCTTTCACCCACTATGTAGGCACCTCCGGCGGTAATACCGACGATATGCGCGCCGCCGTAGCGCTGATGCAGGCGAAAAAAGTCCAGACAGCAAAAGTGGTGACCCATATTCTGGGACTTAACGCGGCGGGCGACACCACCCTGGATTTACCGGCGGTTGGCGGCGGTAAAAAGCTGGTCTACACCGGGAAAAACATTCCGCTCACGCCGCTGGGGAAAATTAGCGACCCGGAGCTGGCGGCGATTATGGAGCGCAACCACGGCATCTGGTCAAAAGAGGCGGAAGAGTACCTGCTGGCCCACGCGGAGGATATTACTCATGATTAATCGCGACACGCTGCTGTGTATGTCCCTGGCTGGTCGTCCGGGCAACTTCGGCACCCGATTTCATAACTATCTGTATGAAAAGCTGGGACTGAACTACATCTATAAAGCCTTTACGACCAGGGATATTGAAGCGGCGGTCAAAGGCGTACGCGCGTTAGGTATTCGCGGCTGCGCGGTATCGATGCCGTTTAAAGAGAGCTGCATGCCGTTTCTCGACGCTATCGACCCTTCGGCGAAGGTGATCGACTCGGTTAATACCATTGTCAACGACGACGGTAAGCTGACCGGGCTGAACACGGACTACATCGCGGTGAAAAGCCTGATTGACAGCAATCAGCTCGATTCCTCCACCAAAGTGATGATCCAGGGCAGCGGCGGGATGGGTAAAGCGGTGATCGCCGCATTTCGCGATGCGGGGTTCCGCGACGTGATTATCGCCGCCCGTAACCGTGATAATGGTCTGGCGCTGGCGAAGCAGTATGGCTTTCAATGGCAGCCAAAACCGGAAGGGATCCCGGTGGATATTCTGGTTAACGTCACCCCGCTCGGTATGGCGGGCGGCGCGGAAAGCGAAACTCTGGCCTTCAGCCAGACAATGGTGGAACAGGCCAGCGTGGTGTTTGATGTGGTCGCCCTGCCGCCGGAAACCCCGCTTATCAAGCTGGCACAGCGGCTGGATAAGCAGGTGATCAGCGGCGCGGAAGTCATTGCCTTACAGGCCGTGGAGCAGTTTGCGCTCTACACCGGCGTACACCCTGACGATGCGCTGGTCGCCGAAGCCTCGGCATTTGCCAGAGGGTAAGTCGCCACCCAGACTCAGGCACAACGTGCTCCCTCTCCCTTTTTAAGGGAGAGGGCTGGGGTGAGGGTTAACGCTCAGTAAACTATCCGTGGAATGTCCCGGAGGCGGCGCTTGACGCGCCTTGTCCGGGCTACCAAACCTCAGACCGCACGGACCTGTGTAGCCCGGTCAGCGCAGCGCCACCGGGAAGACATAGTTAAAATGATCGCTGAAAATCGCTAAATGAGCCATTTTCAGCCACCCACTGGTTAATGGCATCAATCGAACGCTGATTTTCCCATTGCCACCCGGACGCTTCATCCGCTGGTGCCCCTTCTTCTCGCGTATCTTTTTGCATAATAGGCTCTCCAGATAACATTTCTTCCTCTCAAACTTATCGTATTTCCAGACGGGTAACACGCCCCGAAGAGTCAGTCTGCGAGGCGCTTTCCAGATTAATTTAGAGAGCCGCTGGCAAAAACCTGCCGATCTGCCTTCGCTTCCAGCAGTGCCAGCGCAGGAATCAACTGGCTGATGCAGGCGAGGCTATGCCCTAACTGACATACGCTTTCGGCGGAATAAGGCACCGGATCTTCGTTAGCCATCGTGACAAGGCTGTCACCCAGAAAATGCAGCGTGTGACACAACCCCGCCAGACACTCCTCGCAGCCAAAAGAGAGCGCCAGATTTTCCTCCGGGGTTAACGGGCTAAAATCGAGATGATGGATTGCGTCGACAAACGGGAAATGGAGCAGATTAGCCTCGGGAATCGTGGAGAAAGACTCGGGACAGGCGTTAGTGGTACGATTAGCAGCAGCCATGGCATTACCTCGCATAATGTGGTGGTCAGACGCCCCGATCGTGTTGCTGCACTTTCGGGGCGTTGTCATTTTTAGCATGTGATAGTAATGTGTCATCACACATGCTCACACTACTCTAGTGTAATTTAGGTGTCAACACACATGAATGAAAGAAGAGGAAACCCACCGTTTCAGTTTCGCCTGGACCCGGAACTGAGAAAGGCAATGGAAGAGGCACAACGTTTAGATGGAGACGAATCGTTAGCCGCCTGGATTAAGCGAATTATCAGAAAAGAGTTAAAGCAGAAGGGGTTTGATATTTAAACCCCCGACGTAAACAGCCTCGCTGCGCCGGGGGTTTAGCGTAAAGATAAGACTTAGTGTCCGCCCGCGCCGGCCTGCACAACGCGTGAAGGGCGCGGCGCCAGCCAGATAACGCTGGCGGCGATCACAAACGCGATGCCGATGCCGATCATCATCTGGTTGGTCGCCAGCATCGAGCTCTGGCCGACAATCAAACCGTCAATCGCCTGATTCACCGCATCCACCGGCATCCCGCTGTGGGTCAGCATCTCGCGCACGCTGCCGTCGCTGTCCACAATCCCCACCAGCTCGGCGTGGTTATAGGTGATACGGTTATCCCAGACGGTGGTCACCAGCGAAGTAGCAAACGCGCCTGAGAGGGTACGGAGGAAGTTCATCAGCCCGGCGGCGGAATCCATCTCCCGCTCCTCGACGCTGGCCAGCGCCAGAGTGGTGGTCGGGATAAAGAAGAACGGCAGCGCGAACCCGAGCACCAGCAGCGGAATAGACACATCCCAGAACGCCATATCGGTGTTGGCGATGGCACGCCAAAATGAAACCACGCCCATCCACAGCACGCCCCAGAACACCAGCTTGCGCGGGTCGAAACGACCAGCGGCCATCGCCACCAGCGGCGCAACGAGGAAAGAACTGACCCCGGTCCAGGCGGTGGCAAACCCTGCTTGCGTTGCGGTGTAGCCCATAAAGTTTTGCAGCCACAACGGCGTCAGTACGTTAACGCCAAAGAAGGCGGCAAACGCCAGGCTGATGGTCAGTACGCTGACCGAAAAGCCGCGATGGCGGAAAACCCGCAGGTCCACCACTGGCGTCTCCTCGTGCCACTCCCAGATAAGAAAGGCGATAAACCCCACTACCGCCACAACGCAGAGAGTGATAATGGTGCTTGATGAGAACCAATCGAGATTTTTCCCCTCGTCCAGCATCAGTTGCAGCGCGCCCACCCACACTACCAGCAGAACCAGCCCAACCATATCAATGCCGCTGCGCGACAGCTTATCGGTATAGCGCTTCAGCAGGTTCCAGGCGAAGAAAGCGCTGATCCCGGCAATCGGTGCGTTGAGGAAGAAGACCCACGACCAGCTGAAGTCATCGCAAAGATAACCGCCGAGGATCGGCCCGACCACCGGTGCGACCATCGTCGTCATCGACCACAGGCCAATCGCGGCAGAGACCTTCTCACGCGGGAAGATGCGCATCAGCAGCGTCTGCGACAGCGGCATCAGCGGCCCGCCGCTCAGCCCCTGGAAGACCCTCGCCACCACCAGAATGCCAATGGAGCCGGAAATCCCGCAAATAACAGAAAAGACACCAAACAGCACCATCGAGGCGATAAACACCCGCACCGAACCGAAGCGCGACGCCAGCCAGCCGGTCAGCGGCACGGTGATCGCCTCCCCCACCGCATAGGCGGTAATCACCCAGGTGCCCTGACTGCTCGCGGCCCCCAGGGCGCCAGCGATATGCGGCACCGCCACGTTGGCGATGGTCATATTCAGCACGGCGATAAAGTTGGCCGTCGCCAGGATAATCGCGGCTAACCACAGCGCTGCGCCGGTCAACGGCTGGATCTGCGGCTCTGCAACAGACTGATTCATACCATCCCCCATCAGCGCCCACGGGTGTCGATTTCAGCGTGCATCGACAGCCCCACCTTCAGCGGATGTTTATCCAGCTCGATCGGGTCAAGCTTGATACGTACCGGCAGGCGCTGAACAACCTTGATCCAGTTGCCGGTGGCGTTCTGCGCTGGAATAGCTGAAAACGCTGAGCCGGAGCCGCCGGAGAAGCCTTCCACCACGCCGTGATAGGTCACGGAGCTGCCGTACAGATCGGCATGCAGCTCCACAGGCTGACCGACGCGGACGTTGGTTAGCTGCACCTCTTTATAGTTGGCGTTAACGTACATCTCATGGACCGGCACGACGGTCATCAGCGGCATCCCCGCCTGCACGCGCTGCCCCGGTTCAACCTGACGTTTAGCAATAATGCCTTCGACCGGCGCACGAATTTCAGTACGCGCCAAATCGACGGCAGCCTGATCGCGGCGTGCGCGAGCCAGCGCGACTTCCGGATGGTTGTCCACGGTGGTATCACTGATCCGCACGGCGTTAGTTTCCCGCGCGCTCAGCGCCGACGCGCGGTTAGCTTTCGCCTGGCTGGCCGCCGCCTGCTCCGCCGCCAGCCGGGCTTTGGCGCTATCCCAGGCATTCTGCGCCTGCGTCAGCTCGTCGCCGGATACCGCGCCGTCAGCCACCAGCGCTTTACGCCGCTTCAGGTCAATACTGGCGCGGGAGAAATCTGCCTGCGCAACCGCCAGCTGCGCCGCCGCCCGCAGTTCATCCGCTTCGCGGGCCTGAATCTGCGAATGGAGGTTGCTGTCGGTGGTGAAATAGCCCTTCACCCGCCGGATGGTGTTTTCCAGCTCTGCGTCCGCCTGAGCCTTCGCCAGTTGAGCATCGGTGGGGTCGATACGCACCAGCAGGTCGCCCTTTTTCACCATCTGCGTATCCTTGACCAGCACTTCACCGACCGTTCCGCCAATAGACGGCGTCACCTGAGTGATTTCCACCGCCGCATAGGCGTTATCGGTGGCGACAAAATGCGAGCCGTACAAAAACCAGTATCCACCGGATAGCGCCCCGGCGATGATAACTACGCCAGCCAGCAGCATCAGCTGTGCTTTACGTCGTTGTTGGCTTACGTTTGGGGTTTTAGACATCATCAGATCCTTTTGCTTCTTCATCCTGCGGCTGCTGGTAGCCGCCACCCAGCGCGCGTTGTAGCGCGACATCAACAGAGAAGGCGCGCGACTGCACCACGGCAAGTCGGCGCTGACACTCCAGTACCGAATCCTGGGCGTACAGCACATCGATGTACGTCGCCAGGCCTCCTTCATAACGTTTGCTCACCACCCGCCAGGCCTCGCTGGCCTCGGTTGCCGCCGTTTGTGCGCTGGCAATTTGCGCCGTCAGGGCTTTCTGGCTCAGCCCCGCGCTCGCCACCTCCTGCAACGCATGGGTGACGGTAGCGTTGTAGCGGGCGGCGGCGATATCGTACTCAGCCATTGAGCCGCGCAGCTCACCGCGCAGGCGACCCCCGCTGAAGATAGGCAGCCAAATAGCCGGTCCGGCGTTGCCGAATTTCGATCCTGATTCGATGAGGTTATCCAGCCCCAGCGCCTGGAAGCCGATAAACGCCGACAGGTTGATGTTGGGGTAAAACGCCGCTTTATGCGCGCTAACCTGACTATCCTGCGCTTGTGCCATCAGGCGGGCGGCGACGATATCCGGGCGACGACCCAGCAGGTTGACAGGGAGCTGTTCCGGCAGTCCGCGCACGTTGTGCAAATTAATTTGCGGCCGCTTGATGGCCAGCCCGCGATCCGGCCCGGCCCCCAGCAGTTCTGCAAGCTGATAACGCGTAAGCTGGATACGCTCATCAAGCACCTGCAGTTCGCCCTGCGCGGCAGCCAGCCGCGACTGGGCAATATGCAAGGCCGAGCGTGTTTCCATACCGTTGTGATAGCGTTTATCAAACAGCTCGGCTGTTTTACGCCGCGCCTCCACCACCTCCGCTACGCTGTCGCGCTCGGCGTAGTATTGCGCCAGATCGGCATACGCCATCGCGACCGCGGCGGACAGCTCCAGCTGCGCCTGATACTGCTCCGCGCGGGTCGCCTCAATTACCGAAGTCGCCGCCGCCAGCGAGGCGCGGTTTTTACCCCAGAAATCCAGATCCCACGAAAGGTCGAGCGTCATCTGGCCATACTCTTTCCAGCCAATGGGCGACATTTCGCGCGGCAGTAAATAGTTGTAGGACTGACGCTGCTGGCTGGCCGTTGCCGAAGCGCTGAGCTGCGGCAGCAGTGCCGATTGCGCCTGCTGGCCTCTGGCCTCGGCGCTGCGCAAACGCGCGGCGGCAATCGTCATATCGGGGGCGTTTGCCAGCGCCTCGTCAATGAGCGTATTGAGCTGGCTGTCGCCGTAGCTACGCCACCACTGCTGCGTCGGCCAGACCGCCTGCGCATTCAGCGGCAGCGTACTCGCCCCATAGCTTTCAACGGCTTTGAGTTCCGCCTTAGGCGGTGCATCCGGTAGCTGCGCGCAGCCGACCAGCCACAGCGCGGCCGCCAGCGGTATCAGCGTTCTGCGGCTGGCAGATCGTGTAAAAAATGAAGGTAAGGCATCCTGTTCCATAATTATGTCTATCCTGATATTAAACTGTACTGTACGGTACAGCTTTGGAGTGTATCAGAGTCGTGATAAAATTGAACAGCCCTTTCTTTTTCTCAGCCGGTCGTCAAATATGAAAAGCACCAGAACCGAAGCAAAACGACAAAATATCCTTGATGAGGCCACGCAGGTATTTCGCGAACTGGGCTATGAAGGGGCCTCAATGGCGGAAATCTGCGCCCGCGTTGGCGGCTCGAAGGCCACGCTGTATAACCATTTTGCGTCAAAAGATGAGTTATTTTTTGAAGTGATGTCGCGCCTGTGCGAAGAAGAATTCTCCGCAGTGCTCAAGCTGGTGGAGCCATCAATGCTGGAGCGCGGCGACATTACGCTCGCGCTGAATCAGTTTGGTCAGCGCTTTTTGCACTTTATCTACTCTCCGGATGTGCAATCCAACCAGCGGCTGGCGATTGCCGGTTCCGGTAACAACAAGTTAGGCGATCTTATCTATCAGCGCGGCATCCTGCGCGTTCAGCAGCTGATCGCCGATTTTTTATCTCTCGCCATGGAGAATGGTTTGCTGCGCCATGCCGATCCGCGCATTACGGCGCTGCACTTGAGCGCGTTGTTGCAAGCAGAGCTGATGGACCGGTTTTTATTCCGCCAGCAGGACCGCGTTAGCGATGAAGAAGTGCAGCAGGTGACGGCGCGTGCCGTTGAGGTGTTTATGGCGGCTTATCTTCCGCGTTAAGCTCGTTTTAGCGTGAGCCACGTCAGCAAGCAGAATGATAAGCTGTGCTAACATCCTCAGCCGACGAATCATCTGGCTGAATGGAGAAATAATGGAACTGCTGCTATTAAGTAACTCAACGCTACCGGGCAAAGCCTGGCTGGAACATGCGCTACCGACGATTGCCGGGCAGCTAAACGGTCGCCGTTCTGCGGTATTTATTCCTTTCGCCGGGGTGACGCAAACCTGGGACGATTACACCGCGAAAACCGCCGCCGTCTTTGGCCCAATGGGCGTGGCGGTTACCGGAATTCACAGCGTGGCTGACCCGGTGTCGGCGATTGAAAACGCAGAGATAGTTATCGTTGGCGGCGGTAATACCTTCCAGTTGCTGAAAGAGTGCCGCGAGCGCGGCCTGCTGGCACCGATGGTGGATGTGGTGAAGCGCGGTGCGCTATACGTCGGCTGGAGCGCGGGGGCTAACCTTGCCTGCCCGACCATCCGCACCACTAACGATATGCCGATTGTCGACCCTCAAGGCTTTGATGCTCTGGGGCTGTTCCCGCTACAAATTAACCCGCATTTCACCAACGCCCTACCGGAAGGCCATAAAGGCGAAACCCGCGAACAGCGGATTCGTGAGCTGCTGGTGGTTGCGCCGGAATTGACAATTATCGGCTTGCCGGAAGGCAACTGGATTCAGGTGACGCAGGGCCACGCCACCCTCGGCGGCCCGAACCCGACGCTGGTGTTCAGAGCGGGAGAAGAGGCGGTAACTCTTAACGCAGGGCATCGTTTCTGATCCCTTGATCTCACTTTCCCGGAGGCGGTGCTGCGCACCTGTCCGGGCTACCCAACCCCAGACCGCACGGGCCTGTAGCCCCGGGTAAGGCGTCTGCCGCGACCCGGGGAATTTCCCGGAGGCGGCGCTTGACGCGCCTTGTCCGGGTGACCAAACCGCAGACTGCTGTGAACCTGTAGCCCGGTCAGCGCAGCGCCACCGGGGATTTTTGCGACATCACCGGTTAATAATCATCCCGCTCATCGTCCTCATCCGGCTGCTCCATCACGCTATAGGCCACCGAGCAGAACAGCGAGTTCAGACGCTTCATATCGCCCAGTAGCGCCAGATGCAGCGTACTGGTTTCAATACTCTGCACGTTTTGCTGATGCAGGCGGTCAACGTGAGCATGCGAATAGCGGCGGTTTAAAATGCGAAAACGATGCTTACTACGCCGCAGACGACGGGCGCTCGGCACGTCACCGGAGAAAAAGACCGACATCGCCAGCTGTAGATTACTCAGTAATTGATCGTACAGCCCATCCAGCTCCTTCAGCCCCTCCATGGAGAAAGCGCGGCGCGCAGCCAGAGATTTATCGGCGATTTCGCTGCCCATCCTCTCGACAATATCCGAAGCCTGCTCCAGGTTGAGCGCCATTTCGATGATCTCCGCCCAGCGGCGGGATTCCTCTTCCGCCAGCTCCTCTTTTGGCATGCGCGCCAGATAGAGCTTAATCGCGGTATAAAGCACGTTGATGTCATCCGCCATCCGCCGTAGCTCTTTCTCCTCGCGCGACTCACCGTGCATGATCTTGCGCAAACCTTCCAGCATCTGCTCCATCGCATCGCCAATACGCAGCGTTTCACGAGCGGCATTGGCCAGCGCCAGCGCGGGGGTATCCAGCGCCGAAGTATCGAGATGCTTCGGCTTCAGTCGCGCGTCCAGCTCCGGCTCGTCGCGAATCAAACGCTTACAGAGGCGGGCCATCGGCTCAGCGAACGGCACCATGGCGATACAGCGGATCAGGTTGTAGAAGACGTGGAAGTAGATAACCAGCTCAGCTTCCGCTAACGGCAGCTTATGCATCACCTCGGCCAGTACATGAACAAACGGCAGGATAATCAGGCTGCCCACCAGCTTGAACAGCAGGCTACCAAGCGCAACGCGGCGCGCGGCGGCATTCGCTCCGCTGTTATTGAGCATCGCCAGCAGCCCGGAGCCGAGGTTAGCGCCAATCACCAGGCACAGCGCGACCGGAAATGAAATCACACCGGTCGAGGTTAACGTGGCGGTCAGCAGCACAGCGGCCAGGCTTGAATAGCTGATGATCGCGAATACCGCGCCAATCAGCGCATCCAGCATAATATCGCCGGTCAACGAGGCGAAAATCACCTGCACGCCGTTGGCCTGGGTTATGGGATGCACCGCCTGTACGATCAGCTCCAGCGCGAGAAGAATCAGCCCCAGGCCAATCCCCACGCGTCCGAGCTGGCCTGCGCGCGTTTGCTTGCGCCCAAGGAAAAAAATCACGCCGATAAAAATCAGCAGCGGCGAAAGCCATGACAGGTCGAAGGTCAGCACCCTCGCCATCAGCGCGGTACCGACGTCCGCCCCCAGCACCATTACCAGCGCGGGGGCCAGCGCCACCAGATCCTGAGCGACAAAAGAGGTGACCAGCATGGTGGTGGCGTTGCTGCTCTGGACCAGCGCGGTGACGCCGATGCCCGCACAGAAGGCGAGCGGCTTTTTCTCCACGCTGCTGCTCAGAACGCTTCGCAGGCGTGCACCGTAGACGCGCATCACGCCGGTGCGAACAATATGGGTGCCCCACACCAGCAGGGCGACGGCAGAAAGCAGGTGTAGCAGAGTTAACACGGAATCAGCTTCTCCTTATATTTATCGGTTCCTGAGGCTCAAGGCGTCGGCATTATGCCTGATGGCGCTGCGCTTATCCGGCCTACAAAAGATTCTCCCGTAGGCCGGATAAGGCGTTTACGCCGCCATCCGGCAAGCCGCGCCCGCAAACCTTGTTTCAGTATAAGGGTTTAAACACAATAAAGAGACAGGGCGCTCATTGAGCGCCCTGTTAGTTGTAAGGAAAGATAACTGATTGGCGAATCAGTCGGCGTCATATCCCAAATTCGGCGCTAACCAGCGTTCAACTTCCGCCACGCTCATCCCTTTACGCAACGCGTAGTCCTCCACCTGATCGCGCTGAATTTGCGCTACCGCGAAATACTTGCTGTCCGGGTGGCTGAAGTACCAGCCGGAGACCGAGGCTCCGGGCCACATAGCGAAGGATTCGGTTAGCTTCATACCGGTGTGTTTTTCCACTTCCAGCAGCTCCCAGATGGTCGCCTTTTCGGTGTGCTCCGGGCAGGCCGGATAACCGGGCGCCGGGCGGATCCCCTGGTAGTTTTCGCGGATCAGCTCTTCGTTGCTGAGGTTCTCGTTCGCTGCGTAGCCCCAGTACACTTTACGCACCCGCTCGTGCAGATATTCGGCAAAGGCTTCCGCCAGACGGTCGGCAATCGCTTTCACCATAATCTTGTTATAGTCATCGTGCTGCGCCTCGTAAGCATCGGCCAGCGCGTCCTCTTCAAGACCGCCAGTTACCGCGAACGCGCCGATGTAGTCCGCTTTTCCGGACAATTTTGGGGCGACAAAATCCGCCAGGCAGTAGTTAGCAAAACCGACTTTCTCCGTTTGCTGACGCAGATGACGCCCCACGTTCAGCACATGGGTACGGGTTTCATCGCGATAAATTTCCACATCGTCGCCGACGCGGTTTGCCGGGAACAGCCCCACCACGCCGCGCGGGTTAAGAGATTTTTCAGCGCTCAGCTTATCCAGCAGATCGTTGGCATCTTTGAACAGTCGCTGCGCCTCAACGCCGACCACTTCATCTTCCAGAATGCGCGGATATTTCCCGGCCAGCGACCAGGTCATAAAGAACGGCGTCCAGTCGATATAGTTACGCAGGGTTTCGATACTGGCTTCAACCTCCTGCACGCCCAGACGATGGGCCACCGGCGGGGTATAGTTTTCCCAGTCAAAGGCCAGATCGTTATCGCGCGCAGCCTCCAGCGTGACCGGCGGCGTACGCGGCTTTTTGCGCGCGTGCTGAATGCGCACGGTTTCATACTCTTTACGCGTGCGGGCAACAAAATCATCGTGCTGAGTATCAGACAGTAGCGCGGCAACAACGCCAACGGTGCGCGAGGCGTTCTGCACGTAGACCGTCGGGCCACTGTAGTTCTGCTCGATTTTCACTGCTGTATGCGCTTTCGAAGTCGTCGCGCCGCCGATCAGCAGTGGAATGGTAAAGCCCTGGCGTTCCATCTCTTTCGCCACGTTGACCATTTCGTCCAGCGACGGAGTAATCAGTCCGGAAAGGCCAATCAGGTCCGCATTCACTTCTCTCGCCGTTCTAAGGATTTTCTCCGCGGGGACCATCACGCCAAGATCGACGATTTCGTAGTTGTTACATTGCAGTACAACCCCAACGATATTTTTACCGATGTCATGAACATCGCCCTTCACGGTCGCAATGACCATCTTGCCGTTGCTGGAGCCTTTTTCTTTGCTGGCTTCGATATACGGTTCGAGATACGCCACCGCCTGCTTCATCACGCGGGCAGATTTCACCACCTGCGGCAGGAACATTTTCCCTTCACCAAACAGATCGCCGACCACGTTCATGCCGTCCATCAGCGGCCCTTCGATGACCTCGATAGGGCGCGTGGCCTGCTGACGGGCTTCTTCGGTATCCAGCTCGATAAATTCGGTAATGCCTTTGACCAGCGAATATTCGAGACGCTTTTTCACTTCCCACGAACGCCATTCAGCCTGCTGGATGTTGGCGCTTTCGTCGGATTTGCTACCGCGATATTTCTCCGCCAGATCCAGCAGACGTTCAGTGCCATCATCGCGGCGGTTCAGAATCACATCTTCAACCGCATCGCGCAGTTCAGCGGGCAGGTCGTCGTAAATCGCCAGCTGACCGGCGTTGACGATGCCCATGTCCATGCCGTTACGGATGGCGTAGTAGAGGAATACTGCGTGAATCGCCTCCCGCACCGGGTCGTTGCCGCGGAACGAGAACGACACGTTGGAGACGCCGCCGGAAATTAGCGCATGCGGCAGTTCGCGTTTGATGTCTTCACAGGCACCGATAAAGTCCTGGGCGTAGTTGTTGTGCTCTTCAATGCCGGTCGCCACGGCGAAAATATTCGGGTCAAAAATGATGTCTTCCGGCGGGAAGCCCACTTCTTCGGTGAGAATCTTGTACGCCCGGCGGCAAATCTCAATTTTGCGCGCCCGGGTATCGGCCTGGCCCTGTTCATCAAAGGCCATCACTACCATGGCAGCACCGTAGCGGCGCACTTTTTTGGCATGGTGGATAAACGGCTCAACGCCCTCTTTCATCGAGATGGAGTTGACGATGCCTTTGCCCTGAATGCATTTCAGCCCTTTCTCAATGACCTCCCACTTTGAGGAGTCAATCATAATCGGTACGCGGGCAATATCCGGCTCACCGGCGATCAGGTTGAGGAATCGCACCATCGCCGCTTCGGCGTCGAGCATCCCCTCATCCATGTTGATATCGATAATCTGCGCGCCGCTTTCCACCTGCTGGCGGGCAACGTCCAGCGCTTCGTTGTATTTTTCTTCTTTAATCAGGCGTTTAAATTTTGCTGAGCCGGTCACGTTGGTACGCTCGCCAACGTTCACAAACAGGCTGTCGTCGCCGATATTCAGCGGCTCAAGGCCTGCGAGACGGCAGGCTACTGGCAGCTCCGGCAACTGGCGCGGCGTCAGCCCTTCAACGGCGCGGCTCATGGCGGCGATATGTTCCGGCGTGGTGCCGCAGCAGCCGCCAACGATATTCAGGAAGCCAGCCTCTGCCCATTCACGGATTTGCGCCGCCATATTGTCGGCGTCCAGGTCGTATTCACCAAAGGCGTTCGGCAGCCCGGCGTTCGGGTGCGCGGTGACGTAGCATTCGGCAATGCGCGACAGCTCCTGCACGTACTGGCGCAGCTCATCCGGTCCCAGGGCGCAGTTGAGGCCGAAGGTCAGCGCATCGGCGTGGCGCAGCGAGTTATAGAAGGCTTCGGTGGTCTGACCGGAAAGCGTACGCCCGGAGGCGTCGGTGATGGTGCCGGAGATCATAATCGGCAGATCCACACCCAGCGCTTCAAACTCTTCCTTCACCGCAAAAATCGCCGCTTTGGCGTTAAGGGTATCGAAGACGGTTTCAATCAGGATCAGGTCACTGCCGCCCTCCACCAGCGCTTTGGTGGATTCGCGATAGGCCGCCACCAGCCCGTCGAAAGTGATATTGCGAAAGGCCGGATCGTTGACGTCCGGAGAAATAGACGCGGTGCGGTTAGTCGGGCCGAGAACGCCTGCGACGTAGCGCGGTTTTTCCGGCGTGCGGGCGGTCCAGGCATCGGCGCTGGCGCGGGCCAGCTTCGCCGCTGCAAAGTTGATTTCCGCCGACAGGGATTCCATCTGGTAATCCGCCATCGCGATGGTCGTCGAGTTAAAGGTATTTGTCTCGATGATATCCGCCCCGGCCGCAAAGTAGGCATCGTGGATAGCGGCTATCACCTCCGGCTTGCTGAGAACCAGCAGGTCGTTGTTGCCCTTCAGATCGCACGGCCAGTCGGCAAAGCGATCGCCACGAAAGTCCTGCTCGCTCAGACGATAGCTCTGGATCATGGTGCCCATGCCTCCGTCCAGAACCAAAATACGTTCTTTTAACTGCTGATGCAGTTGCTCAACTTTGCTGCTCACACTCGCTCCCGACAACGCTCAATCAGACCGAAAAAACTCAACAGACCATACTGGCATAAACCTGGAGGGTGGAAAAGAAAACAACGGCAACATGAGACATGTTCAGCTTCACTCATCCGATCAGTCGGGTAGTGATTGCATTATCGCCAAATAAAACGAAAATCATTTCCACGATACAGAAAAAGGAGTCCGCGATGGCTACCCCCGTTCCTGCAAAACGCGGCAGAAAACCTGCCTCACCCGCCGCCGCTCCAGCTGGCGGACAAGTTCAGTCCCTGACACGTGGCCTGAAGCTACTCGAATGGATTTCTGAATCTCACGGCAGTGTCGCGCTGACCGAGCTGGCCCAGCAGGCCGGTTTACCTAACTCCACCACCCACCGCCTGCTGACCACCATGCAGCAGTTGGGCTTTGTTCGCCAGGTTGGCGAGCTGGGACACTGGTCGGTGGGGGCGCATGCATTTGTTGTCGGCAGCAGCTTCCTGCAAAGCCGCAACCTGCTGGCTATCGTCCATCCGATTCTGCGCCAACTGATGGAAGATTCCGGCGAGACGGTAAACCTCGCGGTGCTAGACCAGGGCGACCATCAGGCGATTATCATCGACCAGGTACAGTGTACCCAACTGATGCGTATGTCTGCGCCAATTGGCGGCAAGCTGCCGATGCACGCTTCCGGCGCGGGAAAAGCCTTTCTGTCGCAGTTGAGTGAAGAGCAAGTGACCAGCCTGCTGCATCGTAAAGGCCTGCATGCTTATACTCACGCTACGCTGGTGTCGCCGGTGCATCTGAAAGAAGATTTGGCCCAGACGCGTAAACGCGGCTATTCGTTTGATGATGAAGAACACGCGCTTGGCCTGCGCTGCGTGGCATCGTGTATTTATGATGAACACCGCGAGCCGTTCGCCGCGATTTCTATCTCCGGGCCGATTTCGCGCATTACCGACGATCGCGTTACCGAACTGGGGGCGCTGGCGATTAAGGCGGCGAAAGAAGTGACGCTGGCATATGGAGGAGTGCGATAAATGAGCGATCTGAAATCATACTGGCAAGATAAATACCCTTCTGCTTTCTGCTGGTCTTTCGGTGATTCACCGGAGCTCGCCGACGAGCTGGCAGCCCTGGTCGTCGCCGGGAAAAAGCGCGGCACCTGCGGCTCGCTTGCCAGCTATCAGCAAGAGCTGCCGCCCGTAACGCCTGGGGCATATCACATTGTGCTGGACGGCAAAGGTAAAGCAGTCTGCGTGATACGCACCCTGGCGCTCAGGTTGATACGTTTTAACGAAATG
Organism: Klebsiella sp. RHBSTW-00215; assembly: GCF_014103785.1. Lineage (NCBI taxonomy): Bacteria > Pseudomonadati > Pseudomonadota > Gammaproteobacteria > Enterobacterales > Enterobacteriaceae > Klebsiella > Klebsiella sp. RHBSTW-00215. The sequence goes on along the minus strand of NZ_JABXQS010000001.1, from coordinate 1,800,075 downwards.
AGCGCGCAACTGGCCGCGCTGGAAGGCGAAGGTGATTTGAGCCTGGCTTACTGGCAATCTGCGCATCAGGCGTTTTTTGAGCGCGAAGGCACCTGGGCGCCGGATATGGAGCTGGTGTACGAAGAATTCACCGTTATTGAAGTGGCCTGATTGACCCCGCCTGCGACTGACAACGATATGCGGGATAAGTGTTTACACTTACAGGTAGTTTTGCGGATCTTGTTTCTCATGCAGTACAGCCAGAACAATGATGCCTTCTGGAACTTCCCGGTAATAAATAATATGGCTTTCTACCGGGAAACTGCGTACTGCTGGAAAAAGATCGTCACTGCGATCGCGACCAGGAGAGGGATGTTTATCAAGGATATCCGTCATCGTCACGCGTAAAACCGAGGCGTAGGCTTCTGCAACATCCTTACCCCAGCGACGCGTAGAATAAATCCTGATTGCGCGAATATGCTCTTTCGCCGCGGTTGTAAACCTGATGCTCATCCCTTAGCTTTATCCTTAAATTCCGTTTTTTTCATCGGATGCCAGTGGGCCGAAGACATCATCAATACCATGCAATTCACCGCTATCTGCCTGAGCGATAGATTCAGCCAGAACAGCCTTCAATCGCTGTAGCTTCAACTGGGTAAATTGGTCATATTCTTCGGGCGAAATCACTACTGCCACACGCTTACCGTGCTTACTGATTTCCACGGGTTCACGCTGAGCTTTCATCAGCAAATCACCAAACTGATTCTTCGCTTGTTGTGCGGGCATGACTTGCATACACCCTCCTTTTGGCCAAAATGGCTCGAATGTCTAATATAGACATATTAGAAAGAAGGCTCCCATATCTCCAGCAAAATCTTCAGACAGGTTCGTCCCTATTCCTCAATAAGCGGCAACAATACTGCGCTAAGCAAATCCCCGCAAACCGTCTGATTCACTCCTGGAAAGCCGCTCGCAAAAGAGAGGGGTCGGTTGTACCGTAGCGCACGCAAAAGCGCTGACGGCGGCGATAGGCGTAGACGTCCTCCACGTGGCCTTCTCGAATCCGCGTTTGTAGCGCCCGCCAGTAATCAGCACGCAGCAGGTCGGCATGCATCTCTTCAAATAGCGGCCCGATGCGCCGGTCAGCGCACAGCCAGTGGCGAAACTCTTCCGGAAAGACATCTCCCGGCGAAACGCTATACCAGGGCTCGCTGGCCAGCTCGTCTTCCGGATAACGAGCAGGTGGTATTTCGCGGAAATTCACTTCGGTCATATAGCAAATTTCATCATAATCGTAGAACACCACCCGGCCGTGGCGCGTGACGCCAAAGTTCTTAAATAGCATATCGCCGGGGAAAATATTAGCGGCGGCCAGCTGACGAATGGCGTTCCCATACTCCTCTACCGCATCGCGCAGCGCCTGACCGCCCACCTGCTCCAGCCATATATTCAGCGGTACCATCCGCCGCTCAATATAGAGATGGCTGATGACAATCCGCTCCCCGAGATCGGTGATTTTTGCTCCAGCCTCGGTTTGGAGCAGGGCCATGAGTTCAGGCGCAATTTGCCGTTTCTCCAGCACAAAGTTTTCAAACTCCTGTGTGTCGGCCATTCTTCCCACGCGGTCGTGCTCTTTAACCAACTGATAGCAAGCGCGCACGTGAGCAGCAGTCATCTCTTTCTGCGGCGCAAAATTGTCTTTGATTACCTTAAATACCCGGTCAAATCCCGGCAAGGTGAATACCAGCATCACCATGCCGCGAATGCCCGGCGCTTCGATAAATTGCTCATCGCTGCGGGAGATATAGTGCAGGTATTCGCGATAGCTTTCGGTTTTCGCATGCTTCTGGCAGCCAATCGCCATATACAATTCGGCAGTGGTTTTACCCGGCAGGATATCGCGCAGCCATTCGACCAGCGCGCCGGGCAGCGGCGCGTAAACCATAAAATAGGAGCGGGCGAAGCCAAAAACGATACTCGCTTCAGCATGCGTAGTCAGACAGGCATCGACAAACAGTTCGCCTTCATCGGTACGATGGATTGGCAGCAGGAAAGGCAGCGTCGCCATTGGCGTGACGAGTTTACCCACCAACCAGGCAGCTTTATTGCGATAAAACAGTTCGTTCGCTACCTGCAAATGCGACCGGGAGAGCAGTTCACTGCCAAGCGCTTCCTGCAAACAAGCGGTGATATAGCCGATATCACGCGCCCGGTCCTGCCACGGCAGACGCAGAGGGAGATCGGATAACACCTTGCGTAATAAGGTGTCCCAGCCGCGATCGGGGAAGAAATCTTTTGCCAGCGGGCGCGGGATAGAGCACAAACGGCGCTCAGGCTGTGAACTGAAAATAAAAAGCCGCTCGGGAGTCAGCGAGCGGTGGTCAAACAACCGACAATAGACGGAATTGAAAAAACTCTCCGCAATTTCGAAGCGAGGGTAATCCGGCAACAAGTGGGTGTAGTGCTCTTTCACCCGCAGCAAAAAATCAGCATCGGTATTTTTGCCATCGGTAATGCAGCGCAGCTGTTCGACAACCAGACCGACATGGTGATCGTAGAGATGAATGCGCTGTTTCATTGCCTGCTGGACGGCATGCCAGTCAGCCTGTTCGAAGCGCTGCTGGGCACCGGAAGTGACTTCAAGAAAACGCCCGTACTGGGCGTCAAAACCCTGCAAGATAGTCTGAGCAATCAATAATTCCAGGCCACGCGTCATATCTTCCCCCTCACCCATCCCTCTCCCTCCGGAGCGAGGGAGAGGGGGAAATCATCAGAACTGTTCTTCTTCTGTTGAACCGGTTAACGCCGTTACGGACGAAGCCCCACCCTGAATAATAGTGGTCACCTTATCGAAGTAGCCGGTGCCGACTTCCTGCTGATGAGAGACAAAAGTGTAGCCATCTTTAGCCGCCGCAAACTCCGGCTGTTGGACCTTCTCAACGTAGTGCTTCATGCCTTCGCCCTGAGCGTAAGCGTGCGCCAGGTCGAACATGTTGAACCACATGCTGTGAATACCGGCCAGGGTGATGAACTGGTACTTGTAGCCCATATCCGCCAGCTGCTGCTGAAAGCTGGCGATGGTTTTATCATCCAGTTTTTTCTGCCAGTTAAAGGATGGCGAGCAGTTGTAAGCCAGCAGCTTACCCGGATATTTGGCGTGAATCGCATCGGCAAAGCGTTTCGCCAGCTCAAGGTCCGGGGTAGAGGTTTCGCACCACACCAGGTCAGCATACGGTGCGTAGGCCAGCCCGCGGCTGATCGCCTGTTCGATACCCGCGTGGGTACGGAAGAAACCTTCGCTGGTACGGTCGCCAGTGATAAATTCGCGATCGTAAGGGTCGCAGTCTGACGTAATTAAATCGGCAGCATCAGCATCCGTTCGGGCGATCACCAGCGTCGGCACGCCCATGACGTCAGCCGCCAGTCGCGCGGCAACCAGTTTCTGAATGGCTTCTTGCGTCGGCACCAGCACTTTGCCGCCCATATGACCGCATTTCTTCACCGAGGCCAGCTGATCTTCGAAGTGAACGGCCGCTGCACCGGCCTCAATCATCGATTTCATCAACTCAAACGCGTTGAGTACGCCGCCAAATCCTGCTTCCGCATCGGCGACGATAGGCAGGAAATAATCGGTGTAACGCGGATCGTTCGGCTCAATACCGGCAGACCACTGGATCTGATCCGCGCGGCGGAAGGTGTTATTGATCCGATCGACAACGGCTGGTACCGAGTTCGCCGGGTAGAGCGATTGATCCGGGTACATGCTGGAAGCCAGGTTGGCGTCCGCCGCGACCTGCCAGCCAGAAAGATAAATGGCCTCAATACCCGCTTTCGCCTGCTGCAACGCCTGCCCGCCGGTCAGCGCGCCGAGGCTGTTGATATAGCCTTTTTTCGCTTCACCATGCAGCAGCCGCCACATCTTCGCCGCGCCCAGCTGCGCCAGGGTGCATTCCGGATTGACTGAGCCGCGTAATTTCACCACGTCTTCAGCGCTGTATGGGCGGGTAATGCCTTCCCAGCGCGGGTTCGTCCAATCTTTATTTAATTCTTCGATTTGTTGGGTACGAGTTTTCATGTACAGATGCTCCATATTGTTATGTGGTGAATTAGGCCAGCAGGCGGTAGCCCGGCAGAGTCAGGAAGTCGATTAATTCGTCAGAAGTGGTGATTTGTTCCATCAGGCGGGCGGCTTCATCAAAGCGCCCGCTGCTGTAGCGGTGTTCGCCCAGTTCGTCCTGAATCACCCGCATCTCTTCAGCCAGCCACTGACGGAACAGCGCTTTGGTTACCGGTTTGCCGTCGCTGAGCGTCTTCTGGTGGTGGATCCACTGCCAAATGGAAGTACGGGAGATTTCGGCAGTGGCCGCATCTTCCATCAGACCGTAAATCGGTACGCAGCCGTTGCCGGAGATCCATGCTTCAATGTACTGCACCGCCACGCGAATATTGGCGCGCATGCCTTCTTCAGTTCGTTCGCCTTCACAAGGAGCCAGCAGTTGCTCGGCGGTAATTGGCGCATCATCATCGCGGGTGACGAACAGCTGGTTTTTATTCTCGCCCAGCACGCCGTTAAAGACGGCCATCGCGGTATCCGCCAGCCCCGGATGGGCGATCCAGGTGCCATCGTGGCCGTTATTGGCTTCCAGCGATTTGTCGGCTTTTACCTTATTCAGTACCTGATTATTTCGCTCAGCATCTTTGCTCGGAATAAATGCCGCCATGCCGCCCATCGCAAACGCACCGCGCTTGTGGCAGGTTTTAATCAGCAATCGCGAGTAGGCGCTGAGGAAAGGTTTGTCCATTGTCACGACCTGTCGGTCCGGCAGCACGCGATCCGGGTGGTTCTTCAGGGTTTTGATATAGCTGAAAATGTAGTCCCAGCGCCCGCAGTTCAGACCCACTATATGGTCACGCAGCGAGTGCAGGATCTCATCCATCTGGAAGACGGCCGGCAGCGTTTCAATCAGTAGAGTGGCTTTGATGGTGCCGCGCGGAAGCTCAAAGCGGTCTTCAGTGAAGCTAAAGACTTCACTCCACCACGCGGCCTCCTGCCAGGCCTGAGTCTTCGGCAGATAGAAATAAGGACCGCTATCTTTTGCCAGCAACGCCTTGTAGTTGTGGAAGAAATAGAGAGCAAAATCGAACAGGCTGCCGGGAATAGCATCCCCACGCCATGTCACGTGTTTTTCCGGCAAATGCAGGCCGCGTACACGACAAATAAGTAATGCCGGGTCCGGCTTAAGCTGGTAAATCTTGCCAGCCTCGTTGGTGTAACTAATGGTACCGTTTACCGCATCACGCAGGTTAATTTGCCCATCAACGACTTTGCTCCATTCGGGTGCCAGCGAGTCTTCAAAATCGGCCATAAAGACTTTTACGTTCGCATTGAGCGCGTTGATGACCATCTTGCGCTCAACCGGGCCGGTAATTTCTACCCGGCGATCCTGCAAGTCTTCAGGAATGCCGCGAATTTTCCAGTCACCATTACGAATGGAAGCTGTTTCCGAAATAAAATCAGGAAGCTTGCCATCATCAATTGCCTTCTGTTGCTGGATTCGTGCCGTCAGCAATTTATTGCGCTCAGGCGTAAAACGGCTCACCAGTTCGCTCAGGAATTCCACCGCCTCAGGCGTTAAGATTTGCTTTTCCTGTTCGCCGTAGGGCTGACTGAAAGTCAGTTCATCAGTGATTGTCGCCTGCTGCGTCATTGTGCTGCTCCTCTTGGTTGATCCAGTTGGCGCGAACGTAAGATCGTTGTGTGGTTTTCGTTCAGCACAATTAAGATTACGCAATTAAATCCCAAAATCAAAAACAATTTCCATTTTTAATTTAAATATCAATTAACTTATTGATAACAATAAAATTAAAAATAAATTACAACATGAAGCAGATTTCGAAAACAAAAAAGGCACCCGAAGGTGCCAGAGGCAAAATGCTGAAACGCTTTAGGATCGTGTTATGTAGAAGATTAATCCAGCGTCGGATTCATATGGCGTAGATCGTATGGCGTGATCTGGTAAACGTAATAGTTGAGCCAGTTGATAAACAGCAAATTACCATGACTTCGCCAGCTGGCTCGTGGTTTGTTCTGCGGATCGTTTTGTGGGAAATAATTGTGCGGGACCTGTGGATCGAGGCCAGCTTCAACATCGCGGAAAAACTCGCTGGCGAGGGTATTCGCATCATACTCTGGATGGCCGGTCACGAAGGCAATACGCTTATCTTTACTGGCAAACAGGTAGGCATCTCCCTCTTCCGTCTCCGCCAGAATCTCTAAATCCGTGTAGTCGCGAATCAATACAGCCGGAAAGTCGGCATAGCGTGAATGTGGGGCAAGGAAAGAGTCGTCAAAACCACGGGTTAATAAGGCATGGGGCTGTAGAATATGGTGTTCGTATACCCCTGAAATTTTTTCGGAACGAGTCTGTTTTGGGATGCCGTAGAGAATATTGAGGGCGGCCTGTACCGCCCAACAGACAAACAAGGTTGAGGTGACATGATCTTTAGCCCACTCCAGCACCTGCTTGATCTGCGGCCAGTAGGCAACATCGTTAAACTCAACTAACCCCAGGGGGGCGCCGGTAACAATCAAACCGTCAAAGTTTTGATCGCAGATCTCCTCGAAATTACAGTAAAAGTTATTCAGGTGCTCCGCCGGTGTATTGCGCGACTCCCGAGCATCAATACGTAGCAGCTGGATATCAAGCTGCAGCGGAGAATTTGAAAGCAGCCGCAGAAACTGGTTCTCGGTTTCGATTTTCTTCGGCATCAGGTTGAGGATGAGCACCTTCAGCGGGCGAATTTCCTGAGTTGTCGCGCGAGTTGTCGTCATCACAAAGACGTTTTCATCACGCAAGAAACTGACGGCCGGTAGCTCGTCCTGCACCCGAATTGGCATAACTTGATTACCTCATAGCATACGTATAAACGTTTAGACATCCAGACAGCTGAAGATACCCAGAAATCAGGAGAATGTCGAGCCTGCATGTTCAGGGTGAGAAAGTTTCACGGAGATATTTGAGTTAGAATATAAGAACGAATAAAAGGAGAACATATGGTTATTAACATCCGCCGTTCACGGCATGACGAAGGGGAAAAACTCATTGCGATCTGGTGTCGTTCGGTCGATGCAACGCACAATTTCCTGTCGAAGGAGTATAGGGTAGAGCTGGAAGAGTTAGTGAGATCATTTTTGCCCGAAGCACCACTGTGGGTAGCGGTGACGGAGAAAGATGAGCCTATCGCCTTTATGCTTCTTACTGGTGAACATATGGACGCGTTGTTCGTCGATCCCGATGTCCGCGGCTGTGGCGTGGGGAAATTACTGATCAACCATGCGCTGACGCTATCATCAAAACTGACGACCAACGTCAACGAGCAGAATGAACAGGCGGTTGGATTTTATAAGAAGATGGGCTTCAAGGTGACGGGGCGTTCAGAGACGGACGATCTGGGAAAACCGTATCCGTTGCTCAATTTGGTGCACGAGTAATATGCAAGGCCGGATGAGGCAAAGCTGATATCCGGTTTTTTTAAATACCATAAAAACGCAAAAAGCCCATCCGTCAGGATGGGCTCTTCACTTAATTAATGCCTGGCAGTTCCCTACTCTCACATGGGGAGACCCCACACTACCATCGGCGCTACGGCGTTTCACTTCTGAGTTCGGCATGGGGTCAGGTGGGACCACCGCGCTGTCGCCGCCAGGCAAATTCTGTTTATCTGTATCAAGCTGAAATTCTCTCAATTCCGCCAAAACATCTTCGGCGTTGTAAGGTTAAGCCTCACGGTTCATTAGTACCGGTTAGCTCAACGTATCGCTACGCTTACACACCCGGCCTATCAACGTCGTCGTCTTCAACGTTCCTTCAGGACTCTCAAGGAGTCAGGGAGAACTCATCTCGGGGCAAGTTTCGTGCTTAGATGCTTTCAGCACTTATCTCTTCCGCATTTAGCTACCGGGCAATGCCATTGGCATGACAACCCGAACACCAGTGATGCGTCCACTCCGGTCCTCTCGTACTAGGAGCAGCCCCCCTCAATTCTCCAGCGCCCACGGCAGATAGGGACCGAACTGTCTCACGACGTTCTAAACCCAGCTCGCGTACCACTTTAAATGGCGAACAGCCATACCCTTGGGACCTACTTCAGCCCCAGGATGTGATGAGCCGACATCGAGGTGCCAAACACCGCCGTCGATATGAACTCTTGGGCGGTATCAGCCTGTTATCCCCGGAGTACCTTTTATCCGTTGAGCGATGGCCCTTCCATTCAGAACCACCGGATCACTATGACCTGCTTTCGCACCTGCTCGCGCCGTCACGCTCGCAGTCAAGCTAGCTTATGCCATTGCACTAACCTCCTGATGTCCGACCAGGATTAGCTAACCTTCGTGCTCCTCCGTTACTCTTTAGGAGGAGACCGCCCCAGTCAAACTACCCACCAGACACTGTCCGCAACCCGGATTACGGGTCCACGTTAGAACACCAGCCATTAAAGGGTGGTATTTCAAGGATGGCTCCATGCAGACTGGCGTCCACACTTCAAAGCCTCCCACCTATCCTACACATCAAGGACCAGTGTTCAGTGTCAAGCTATAGTAAAGGTTCACGGGGTCTTTCCGTCTTGCCGCGGGTACACTGCATCTTCACAGCGAGTTCAATTTCACTGAGTCTCGGGTGGAGACAGCCTGGCCATCATTACGCCATTCGTGCAGGTCGGAACTTACCCGACAAGGAATTTCGCTACCTTAGGACCGTTATAGTTACGGCCGCCGTTTACCGGGGCTTCGATCAAGAGCTTCTCCTTACGGATAACCCCATCAATTAACCTTCCGGCACCGGGCAGGCGTCACACCGTATACGTCCACTTTCGTGTTTGCACAGTGCTGTGTTTTTAATAAACAGTTGCAGCCAGCTGGTATCTTCGACTGATTTCAGCTCCATGAGCAAGTCACTTCACCTACCATCAGCGTGCCTTCTCCCGAAGTTACGGCACCATTTTGCCTAGTTCCTTCACCCGAGTTCTCTCAAGCGCCTTGGTATTCTCTACCTGACCACCTGTGTCGGTTTGGGGTACGATTTGATGTTACCTGATGCTTAGAGGCTTTTCCTGGAAGCAGGGCATTTGTTACTTCAGCACCGTAGTGCCTCGTCATCACACCTCAGCGTTGAATGACGTTCCGGATTTACCTGGAACATCCGCCTACATGCTTAAACCGGGACAACCGTCGCCCGGCTAACATAGCCTTCTCCGTCCCCCCTTCGCAGTAACACCGAGTACAGGAATATTAACCTGTTTCCCATCGACTACGCCTTTCGGCCTCGCCTTAGGGGTCGACTCACCCTGCCCCGATTAACGTTGGACAGGAACCCTTGGTCTTCCGGCGAGCGGGCTTTTCACCCGCTTTATCGTTACTTATGTCAGCATTCGCACTTCTGATACCTCCAGCAGCCCTCACAGGCCACCTTCAACGGCTTACAGAACGCTCCCCTACCCAACAACACATAGTGTCGCTGCCGCAGCTTCGGTGCATGGTTTAGCCCCGTTACATCTTCCGCGCAGGCCGACTCGACCAGTGAGCTATTACGCTTTCTTTAAATGATGGCTGCTTCTAAGCCAACATCCTGGCTGTCTGTGCCTTCCCACATCGTTTCCCACTTAACCATGACTTTGGGACCTTAGCTGGCGGTCTGGGTTGTTTCCCTCTTCACGACGGACGTTAGCACCCGCCGTGTGTCTCCCGTGATAACATTCTTCGGTATTCGTAGTTTGCATCGGGTTGGTAAGTCGGGATGACCCCCTAGCCGAAACAGTGCTCTACCCCCGAAGATGAGTTCACGAGGCGCTACCTAAATAGCTTTCGGGGAGAACCAGCTATCTCCCGGTTTGATTGGCCTTTCACCCCCAGCCACAAGTCATCCGCTAATTTTTCAACATTAGTCGGTTCGGTCCTCCAGTTAGTGTTACCCAACCTTCAACCTGCCCATGGCTAGATCACCGGGTTTCGGGTCTATACCCTGCAACTTAACGCCCAGTTAAGACTCGGTTTCCCTGCGGCTCCCCTATACGGTTAACCTTGCTACAGAATATAAGTCGCTGACCCATTATACAAAAGGTACGCAGTCACCCAACAAGTGGGCTCCTACTGCTTGTACGTACACGGTTTCAGGTTCTGTTTCACTCCCCTCGCCGGGGTTCTTTTCGCCTTTCCCTCACGGTACTGGTTCACTATCGGTCAGTCAGGAGTATTTAGCCTTGGAGGATGGTCCCCCCATATTCAGACAGGATACCACGTGTCCCGCCCTACTCTTCGAGTTCACAGCCTGTGTGTTTTTGTGTACGGGAGTATCACCCTGTACCCTGCGACTTTCCAGACGCTTCCACTAACACACAAACTGATTCAGACTCTGGGCTCCTCCCCGTTCGCTCGCCGCTACTGGGGGAATCTCGGTTGATTTCTTTTCCTCGGGGTACTTAGATGTTTCAGTTCCCCCGGTTCGCTTCGTTAAGCTATGTATTCACTTAACGATAGTGTGTCGAAACACACTGGGTTTCCCCATTCGGAAATCGTCGGTTATAACGGTTCATATCACCTTACCGACGCTTATCGCAGATTAGCACGTCCTTCATCGCCTCTGACTGCCAGGGCATCCACCGTGTACGCTTAGTCGCTTAACCTCACAACCCGAAGATGTTTCACTTCATGATTGCGAAAATTTGAGAGACTCGAACACACCGTCATGCTGTTCTTATTACGGAGAACAGACGCAGCGTGTCGTTTCAATTTTCAGCTTGATCCAGATTTTTAAAGAGCAAAACTTCTTAATACACTCGAAAGTACATTAAGAAGTTCATCATTCATCAGACAATCTGTGTGGACACTACAAAGGCAGGTTCTTTAAGGTAAGGAGGTGATCCAACCGCAGGTTCCCCTACGGTTACCTTGTTACGACTTCACCCCAGTCATGAATCACAAAGTGGTAAGCGCCCTCCCGAAGGTTAAGCTACCTACTTCTTTTGCAACCCACTCCCATGGTGTGACGGGCGGTGTGTACAAGGCCCGGGAACGTATTCACCGTGGCATTCTGATCCACGATTACTAGCGATTCCGACTTCACGGAGTCGAGTTGCAGACTCCGATCCGGACTACGACATACTTTATGAGGTCCGCTTGCTCTCGCGAGGTCGCTTCTCTTTGTATATGCCATTGTAGCACGTGTGTAGCCCTACTCGTAAGGGCCATGATGACTTGACGTCATCCCCACCTTCCTCCAGTTTATCACTGGCAGTCTCCTTTGAGTTCCCGGCCGGACCGCTGGCAACAAAGGATAAGGGTTGCGCTCGTTGCGGGACTTAACCCAACATTTCACAACACGAGCTGACGACAGCCATGCAGCACCTGTCTCAGAGTTCCCGAAGGCACCAAAGCATCTCTGCTAAGTTCTCTGGATGTCAAGAGTAGGTAAGGTTCTTCGCGTTGCATCGAATTAAACCACATGCTCCACCGCTTGTGCGGGCCCCCGTCAATTCATTTGAGTTTTAACCTTGCGGCCGTACTCCCCAGGCGGTCGACTTAACGCGTTAGCTCCGGAAGCCACTCCTCAAGGGAACAACCTCCAAGTCGACATCGTTTACAGCGTGGACTACCAGGGTATCTAATCCTGTTTGCTCCCCACGCTTTCGCACCTGAGCGTCAGTCTTTGTCCAGGGGGCCGCCTTCGCCACCGGTATTCCTCCAGATCTCTACGCATTTCACCGCTACACCTGGAATTCTACCCCCCTCTACAAGACTCTAGCCTGCCAGTTTCGAATGCAGTTCCCAGGTTGAGCCCGGGGATTTCACATCCGACTTGACAGACCGCCTGCGTGCGCTTTACGCCCAGTAATTCCGATTAACGCTTGCACCCTCCGTATTACCGCGGCTGCTGGCACGGAGTTAGCCGGTGCTTCTTCTGCGAGTAACGTCAATCACTGCGGTTATTAACCACAATGCCTTCCTCCTCGCTGAAAGTACTTTACAACCCGAAGGCCTTCTTCATACACGCGGCATGGCTGCATCAGGCTTGCGCCCATTGTGCAATATTCCCCACTGCTGCCTCCCGTAGGAGTCTGGACCGTGTCTCAGTTCCAGTGTGGCTGGTCATCCTCTCAGACCAGCTAGGGATCGTCGCCTTGGTGAGCCGTTACCTCACCAACAAGCTAATCCCATCTGGGCACATCTGATGGCATGAGGCCCGAAGGTCCCCCACTTTGGTCTTGCGACGTTATGCGGTATTAGCTACCGTTTCCAGTAGTTATCCCCCTCCATCAGGCAGTTTCCCAGACATTACTCACCCGTCCGCCACTCGTCACCCGAGAGCAAGCTCTCTGTGCTACCGTTCGACTTGCATGTGTTAGGCCTGCCGCCAGCGTTCAATCTGAGCCATGATCAAACTCTTCAATTTAAGTTTGATGCTCGTGAATTAAACTTCGTAATGAATTACGTATGTTCACTCAGAGACTTGGTATTCATTTATTGTCCGAAGACATTAAGAATCCATGTCACTTTGAGTGCCCACACAGATTGTCTGATAAATTGTTAAAGAGCAGTGCAACGCGGCTTTCGCTCACCGTTGCGAGGTGGCGTATATTACGCTTTCCTCTTTCAGAGTCAACCTTATTTTCAGGCTTTTCTCTTCAACCAACCCGGCTGTTTGTGTGAAGTGATTCACATCTGCCGTGTCGATGGAGGCGCATTATAGGGAGTTCCCGAGCATCCGCAATAGTTAAATTGCAGAAAAATGACTGACTGCTGCAATCCCCAGCAGAAGCCCACTTTATACCCTGTTGCACACAGAATTATCCACAGACAACTGGCGATATCCTTCTACAACGGTCCTCCCCCTTCTCTATATAAGCAGCAATTCAGGGCAAAAAAGAGAAAGATAAAAATTCGCGAGCGTTGCGCAAACGTTTTCGTTACAATGCCGCGCTATAACAAGGACGCCCGGTTGGGTGCGTTAGGTGAGTTTTTAGACAAAAACTCACCTAACGCTCTCTGTAATATTCAAATCCTGGGGATTTAATACCATGCAACAACGTCGTCCAGTCCGCCGCGCACTGCTCAGTGTTTCTGACAAGGCCGGTATCGTCGAATTCGCGCAGGCACTTTCCGCTCGTGGTGTAGAGCTACTGTCTACAGGTGGTACTGCACGCCTGCTGGCTGAGAAAGCTCTGCCGGTAACCGAAGTCTCTGACTACACCGGTTTCCCGGAAATGATGGATGGACGCGTGAAGACCCTGCATCCGAAAGTACACGGCGGCATTCTCGGTCGCCGTGGTCAGGATGATGGCATTATGGAACAGCACGGTATCGCACCCATCGATATGGTTGTCGTTAACCTTTATCCGTTCGCCGAGACCGTTGCCCGTGAAGGCTGTTCGCTGGAAGATGCGGTAGAGAATATTGATATCGGCGGCCCGACCATGGTTCGCTCAGCGGCAAAGAACCATAAAGATGTGGCCATCGTGGTGAAGAGCAACGACTACGAAGCTATTATTAATGAGATGGATGCCAACGAAGGCTCCCTCACTCTGGAAACCCGCTTCGACCTCGCCATCAAAGCTTTCGAACATACCGCGGCCTACGACAGCATGATTGCCAACTACTTCGGCAGCATGGTTCCGGCCTATTATGGTGAAAGCAAAGAAGCTGCGGGTCGCTTCCCGCGTACTCTTAACCTGAACTTCATTAAGAAGCAGGATATGCGCTACGGCGAAAACAGCCACCAGCAAGCTGCCTTCTATATAGAAGAGAATGTTAAAGAGGCTTCCGTTGCCACTGCGACCCAGGTGCAGGGCAAAGCGCTCTCTTATAACAACATCGCCGATACCGATGCCGCGCTGGAGTGCGTGAAAGAGTTCAACGAACCGGCCTGCGTTATCGTTAAGCATGCTAACCCATGCGGTGTGGCCGTCAGCACCTCTATTCTCGACGCTTACGACCGCGCCTATAAAACCGACCCAACTTCTGCGTTTGGCGGCATCATCGCTTTCAACCGCGAACTGGATGCCGAAACGGCACAAGCCATTATCTCCCGCCAGTTTGTGGAAGTGATCATTGCACCGTCTGCAACAGAAGAAGCGCTGAAAATCACTGCCGCCAAACAGAACGTACGCGTCCTGACCTGTGGTCAGTGGGCAAACCGCGTTGCCGGTCTGGACTTCAAGCGTGTGAACGGCGGCCTGCTGGTTCAGGATCGTGACCTGGGTATGGTTACCGAAGGCGAACTGCGCGTGGTTTCCAGGCGTCAGCCTACCGAACAGGAACTGCGCGATGCGCTGTTCTGCTGGAAAGTGGCGAAGTTCGTCAAATCTAACGCCATTGTCTACGCCAAAGAGAATATGACCATCGGGATAGGCGCAGGCCAGATGAGCCGCGTTTACTCCGCGAAGATCGCCGGGATTAAAGCCGCCGACGAAGGGCTGGAAGTCAAAGGTTCCGCCATGGCTTCCGACGCGTTCTTCCCGTTCCGTGATGGTATTGATGCCGCTGCCGCCGTTGGCGTGAGCTGCGTTATCCAGCCTGGCGGTTCTATTCGCGACGAAGAGGTGATTGCCGCTGCCGACGAACACGGCATTGCGATGATCTTCACCGACATGCGCCACTTCCGCCATTAATCCACGGAGCAGACGATGAAAGTATTAGTTATTGGCAACGGCGGGCGCGAGCACGCCCTGGCATGGAAAGCGGTACAGTCACCAAATGTCGATACCGTTTTTGTCGCACCAGGTAACGCGGGCACCGCGCTGGAGCCTGCGCTGCAAAACGTGGCTATCAGTGTTACCGATATCCCGGCACTGCTGGCCTTTGCCCAGAGCGAGAAGATTGACCTGACTATCGTCGGCCCGGAAGCACCGCTGGTGATTGGCGTGGTCGACGCCTTCCGCGCCGCCGGTCTGAAAATCTTTGGCCCCACCGAAGGTGCCGCGCAGCTTGAAGGCTCAAAGGCCTTCACCAAAGATTTCCTCGCCCGTCATAACATTCCGACGGCGGAATATCAGAACTTCACCGAAATCGAACCGGCGCTGGCTTACCTGCGCGAGAAAGGTGCCCCCATTGTCATCAAAGCCGACGGTCTGGCTGCCGGTAAAGGCGTTATCGTGGCAATGACGCTTGAAGAAGCCGAAGCCGCCGTGCATGACATGCTGGCAGGCAACGCTTTTGGCGACGCGGGTCATCGTATCGTGATCGAAGAGTTCCTCGACGGTGAAGAGGCGAGCTTTATCGTGATGGTCGATGGCGAGCACGTGCTGCCGATGGCCACCAGCCAGGACCACAAACGTGTTGGCAATGGCGACACCGGCCCGAACACCGGCGGGATGGGCGCCTACTCACCGGCACCCGTCGTGACCGATGAAGTTCACCAGCGCACTATGGAACGCATCATCTGGCCAACCGTCAAAGGCATGGCAGCGGAAGGAAACACCTACACCGGCTTCCTGTACGCAGGCCTGATGATCGATAAACAGGGCAACCCGAAGGTTATCGAATTCAACTGTCGCTTCGGCGATCCGGAAACTCAGCCGATCATGCTGCGCATGAAATCGGATCTGGTGGATCTGTGTCTGGCCGCTTGTGAAGGCAAGCTGGACGAACAAACCTCCGAATGGGATGAACGCGCCGCGTTAGGCGTGGTAATTGCCGCCGGAGGTTATCCGGCTGACTACCGTACCGGGGACGTTATCCACGGCCTGCCGCTGGCAGAAACCGCAGACGGTAAAGTATTCCATGCAGGGACTAAGCTCGCTGATGACGACCGCGTGTTGACTAGCGGCGGTCGCGTACTATGCGCCACCGCGCTGGGTCATACCGTTGCCGAAGCGCAGAAACGCGCTTACGCCCTGATGACCGATATTCGCTGGGACGACAGCTTTAGCCGTAACGACATCGGCTGGCGCGCCATCGAGCGCGAGCAAAACTAGCGGCTAAGCTTAGCCAGCAGCGTTTTGCGCGTAATGCCTAACTGGCGGGCGGCTTCAGTTTTGTTGCCGCCCGTTTTTTCAAGCGCCGCCAGAATCACCTCTTTTTCTACTTCCACCAGTGGTTGAATCACGTCATCGGATAGCGACAACGCCGGAACTGGCGTACCGGTAATCGACAATGGTAGCTCGCGTTCGGAAATATACTCTCCCGTCAGCAGAACCACCGCCCGCTCCACCGCGTTTTCCAGTTCACGAATATTGCCTGGCCAGTCGTAGTGGATCAGTAAGTCCATCGCCTGCGGCGTAAAACCCTGCACCGCCTTGCGGTTACGCTCGGCATAACGCTGCAAGAAATAGCGCGCCAGCTGTGGAATATCTTCTCGACGCTGACGCAACGGCGGCATATCGATGGTCACCACGTTCAGGCGATAGTAGAGATCCTGACGAAAGCGACCGGCACTCACCTCTTCGGCTAAATCGCGATGGGTGGCGGCAATCAGTCTGACATCAACCTTAATCGTCTGATTACTCCCAACGCGTTGAACTTCTCGTTCCTGGATCGCTCGTAACAATCGCACCTGCATCAGCGGCGAGATATCACCAATCTCATCGAGGAATAATGTGCCGCCATCGGCTTGCTCAAAACGCCCTTCCCGCCGTTTGTCGGCCCCGGTAAACGCCCCCTTCTCATGACCGAACAGTTCCGACTCCAGCAACGATTCATTGAGGGCCGCACAGTTCAGCGTCACCAGCGGTTGATTATTACGCCTGCTACTGGCGTGGAGCGCACGGGCAACCAGCTCTTTGCCGGTACCTGACTCACCGCAGATCAACACCGTCGCATCAGATGGCGCTACCAGGGCGATATTGCTGAGTAGCGTCTGCATCGCCGGGCTATCACCCACCATGCCAAATTGTGCTGCTGGGCCTGGTTCCATGCCGCTATCGGACTGGCGCGTATGCGCCAACGCCTGGGCAAGCGTCTCCTGCAGTTTGTCAAAATCCAGCGGTTTGATGAGATAATCCAGCGCCCCGGACTTGATAGCTTCAACCGCCGTTCCTACGCTGGAGAAAGCGGTCATGATGAGTACCGGGATTGCCGGGTTGTAAGCCTTAATTTCCTTGAGCGTTTCAATACCGTCCATCTCCGCCATACGGATATCGCACAGCACCAGGTCAAATACTTTTTGCTTCACTAGCTCCAGAGCCAACAGCCCGTTGTGGGCCAATGCGACGTTATAGCCCCAGCCCCGCAGTAAGGCCTGGAGGATCGTACAATGGCTGACATCGTCATCAACAACCAGAATGTCTACCTTCTCATCCGTCATCCTTGTTCATCCTTTTGTTGCGCGCGCACCGGCAGATAAAGCGTAAAAACGGCGCCTTTTCCCGGCGTACTGTCGGCGTGGATCGTTCCGCCATGTTGTTCAACAATATTCTGCACTACAGCCAGCCCCAGTCCGGTACCATCTGCTTTGGTCGTAAAATAGGGGGTGAAGATGGCCTGTCTTTGCTCTGCCGTCATCCCTTTTCCACTATCGGTCACGACAATTTTCACTTTCTGACCATCGCATTCACCGACTTCCACGCGAATCGTCCCATGATGTCCAATGGCCTGCATCGCGTTGAGATACAGGTTCAGTAATACCTGCTTAAGCCTGTCAGGGTCGGCCTGAATCCGGCGTAGCGAAGGCTGAGCGTTAAAGTTCAGCTCGATAGCGCGGCTCTGCGCATCCTGACCAATCAGTTGCAGCGAGTGGGTAATAACCTCATTCAAATCAACCCATTGATATTTTAAATGCGCCGGACGCACCAGTTCCAGAAGTTCGCTGACCACCCGGTTTAAACGATCGGCTTCTTTTGCCATCACCTGGGCCAACTGATGCGCTTCGCCGTCGGGCGGGGTACGTTCAGCAAAATACTTTGCCAGCCCTTTAATGGATGATAACGGGTTACGAATTTCATGCGCGACGCCCGCAGCCAAATGCCCGATCGCCACCAGTTTCTCTTTACGCGCCATCGCTTCCTGTAGTTGCTTACGCGAGCGCTGATAGCGTCGGAACCAAAATTGAGCCAGCACGGTTGCCACCATCACCACGCCTGCCGCGCACAGCATAACGATCATATTCCGCAGACCACGGGCGTTGTCAGCATCCAGTTCCCGGGCATCAAAGGCGATAAAAATAACCTGCGGCACCTGAGCACGCAGGTCGGCAGATTCGCGGCGCATCATCATGCGCATATGGTGAGCGCCCCCACCGTTAAGCGGGCGAAACTGGCGATAGATTTCCAGTGCCGGCTCCGGTTTTTCAAGCCGCCGCCAGCGTTCCTCGCTGCCAATGTTCAACTCGCGCATCGCATCGGCAGGATACAGCGTCCCACCAACCTGCTGCGGATCGCTATGAGCAATAATTTTGCCATTCTCATCCGTCACCGCAAACCACAGTACGCCAGGCTGCCAGGCCATCTCCTCAAGCAATGCCTGAAGCTGGGCGTGATGCATACGCATTCCCATACCGACGCGAGTTCCGGACTCAAGGGCGCGAATCAGTACGCTGCCTTTTTCCTGAATGGTCTGGCGCGCGGCGTCGTTCTCACGACCATTGTCGCGCACGATAAGTACGGAAAACAGGCACACCAGCAGTAAGATGAGGCCAGTCAATAGCCAGCTCAGCCCAACGGCGACAGAATCCTTCGACAACCGCATCACGTTCATTGCAACTCCCTTTTATCAGGCTCTACGGTTCCCAGCAGAAATCATGCCATTTTTCCGGCCCGGCAAACGGGCTCTCAGGCATAAACCCGCAAGACAACGAGTAAAAATGACCCGCATCGATCTTTTCCGCGAGTCATTTTTACTCGTTGTCATCTGCTGATGCGATAGAAAACCTTATATCCTGCGGAGTTTTCATCCTGGCACGGAAGATGCAAATACGGAAGAAACCATAAACCAGGAGAATAAACCATGAAACGGAACCACAAATTCACTCTGACACTCATCGCCCTTGCCGCCTTAACCTTTGGTAGCAGCTCTGCATGGGCAGGACACCACTGGAATAACGGCAACGGAATGGGTCCGCAGGGCTATAGCCAACTGACGACTGAACAGCAGGCCACTGCCCAGAAGCTGCATAGCGATTTCTATGAGCAAACCCGCGCTCTACGCCAGCAGCTCACATCAAAACGCTACGAATACAATGCGTTGTTAACTGCGGATAAACCGGACAGTACAAAAATTGAATCTGTTGCCCAGGAGATGGAAGCTCTCGGTCAGAAGCTGGCCCAGCAGCGGGTTAAGTTTGATGTCGCTTTAGCCCAGGCGGGTATTCCTCGCGGCGAGGGAATGGGGCGTGGAGGCTGTGGGGGTGGTGGCCGCGGTCATATGGGCATGAACCACTGGTAAAATTTAGAAGTTTTTCTCAGTCGGCTGCCAGGTACAGAAGTCTTCGTTTGCCACCAGCAGCAACTGGGAACCTTCCGGCGCTTCCAGCCACGCTACGCTCACCTCAATGGATGAGTGATTCTGGCGACGTTCAATATGGGCTAGCGCTCGCGCATCAAGGTCAGGCTTCACGGTCTGACCTTCGCAGGTCGTTACCGTCTGGTTGGCATGCCAGCGTCCCTGACGCAGCATCACGCGCCCCTGACGTAAAGCATCGCTGGTCTGGCGTATTTGCTCTGCGCGGTAACGATACAGCGCAACCTGATCGCTGGAAAGCTGCTGCTTCTGCCCGTCGACTTCACGCTGCATAAAGCTTAGCTCGCCCTGCGCATCAAAGCGGGCGCGAATATGTTCCGGGGGTTTGCCGTAAACGTTCAGTTCGATTAGCGCAAGCTGATCGTCCTGCCAACGGTACTCGCTGGTCGAGGTATTCCCGTGACGCCACGGGCTAAAGGCGGCAAGAAGGCGAACCTCGCCATCTGAATCTTTACGCCAGATACGCATCGCTCCCTGGTTATCCGCATACCCGCTGGCGGTAAACGGTGGGAGAGAAGAATCGTGGCTGCAGGCAGTAAGCAGCAATACGCCCACCAGCGCCAACGGACGACGCCAGGTAGACAAAAGGGGCTTAAAAGCCCCTTCGATAAAACTGTAAACTGCCACGCGGTCTTACTTAACTGCGTCTTTCAGTGCTTTGCCTGAAACAAATGCCGGTACGTTAGCTGCGGCGATTTTTATTTCATTACCGGTCTGCGGGTTGCGGCCAGTACGCTCAGCGCGGTGGTTCACTTTGAAGGTACCGAAACCAACCAGTTGAACAGCATCACCTTCTTTCAGAGACTCAGTAATTGCAGCCAGGGTAGATTCCAGGGCAGCTTTCGCCTGTGCTTTGGACAGGTCAGCTTTGTCCGCAATTACATCAATCAGTTGAGTCTTGTTCATAAGTTATCCTTACAATGTGTTTATCGCTTGCTAAGCATCGAGTGCGACGGAAATGCCAAAAAAGCACCCACCTGCATACACGCACCGATAGCCACTTTTTTTCGCCCCCCAAATGTAGACCAGACGGGGGGCGGAATGGAAGCCTTCAGACGCTACAATTCAGGCGGTAAATCACGTTTTCTTGTCTCACTGCTGAAAATTTATACCAATATTGCTCTCGCCGGCCTCGCGGAGGTCTGCACGAAGCCCTTTGATCAGTTCAATGTCTCGTTCTTCACAGTCGGCCAAAAGACGGAAAATCTCCCACTGAATATCCCATTCTTGCTCAACAGCTGGGTTTTCTTTGAGCTCTTCGTCGGTCATTTCGCGACCAGCCTGGGTCATTTCCAGCATCGCAACGGTGGTGATGGAACTCTTGCTCACTTCGATCGCATGTTCAAGCGTTTCCCCGCTCAGCCGCGAGTGAACCAATTCACTTAATGCGACGCAGGCGTCAATGGCCGGATAAACACCGTACAGATCGTAATCATCAGCGGCCGGAATCGCCTCTTCCAGCTTTTCTAGCTGACTATCAAAATTCACTTTCGCATCTTTAACCGTCAGCGTTTCCCAGATCAGGTCAAGGATACGACGATACAGCTGGCCATCAGCGAACTCAGTTTGCTTGCAGAACATGGCGTAGTTGGGGTACATCCGCTCGCACAGACAGGCCATAAAAGTGACGTGCTGCCAGCTCTCCAGCTTCTCCAGACGCAGGTGAATCGGGTTTTGTAACATGATGAATTCTCGAAGTCAGAAATTAGCCGCAGTGTACCTGAATCAGCCGTGATTTGCTTGCCAACGCACAAACGCCGGTCGGCGGGACGCCACCGCATCAGCCCAGCGCGTCGGCTCCGGCAGACGGTAGCCTTTCAGGCAACGTTCTACCCACATCAGCGCGCTATCAAGGCCAACGCGATGTCCGGTGCTGACGAACAGCGGGTTGCAGCGCGCTTTACTGCGCAGGACCCATGCCAACTGCTCACCTTTATCCTGCAATGGAGCCAGCGCACCGGGCTCATCGCCGAGCAGTTCAAACTTACCGCATAGCCGCTTTTTCGCCACACCGATCGTCGGGACATCCACCAGCAGCCCAAAATGGCTGGCGACGCCGAGGCGGCGCGGATGAGAAATACCGTGCCCGTCGACGAATAAAAGATCCGGTTTTTGTGAAAGTTGCTCCCACGCCGCCAGCAGCGCAGGCGTTTCGCGAAAGGAGAGGAAACCGGGAATGTAGGGCATCGCGGTGGCAACGCGCGCCACCTGATATTCCACCAGCTCCAGCGACGGATAGCTCAGCAGCACCATCGCCGCCCGGGTGACTTCGCCCTCTTGCTCAAATCCAACATCCGCCCCGCCGATCAGCATCGGCGGATCCTGGTCCAGACGATCGACTCGCTCCACCGATTCCGCCAGGCTCAGCTGTTGGGCGCGTAGCGATGCCAAATCCATAATCACTCCTTAACGGTGGTATTGCGCCGACAAACGGTGCACCGCCTCCACAAACACACCCGCGTGTTCCGGGTCGACGTCCTGGTGAATCCCGTGGCCGAGGTTGAAGACATGACCCTCACCCTGACCGAATCCGGCGAGAATGGTCGCTACTTCTTCCTCGATACGCGCCGCAGGAGCGTAAAGCATCGAAGGGTCCATGTTGCCCTGCAGAGCGACTTTATGGCCCACGCGACGGCGCGCATCGGCGATATCGGTAGTCCAGTCGAGGCCCAGCGCATCGCAACCGGTTTCCGCCATCGCTTCCAGCCACTGCCCACCGCCTTTGGTAAACAGGGTTACCGGTACGCGACGGCCTTCGTTCTCACGCAGCAGACCATCGACGATTTTATGCATGTAGTAGAGCGAGAACTGCTGATAATCACGACCGGTCAGCGCGCCGCCCCAGGTGTCAAAAATCATCACCGACTGAGCGCCCGCTTTGATTTGCGCGTTCAGATACAGCGTGACGCTTTTCGCCAGCTTATCCAGCAGGGCATGCAGCGCCTGCGGCTCGGCATACATCATCTTCTTGATCACCGTAAACGCTTTGCTGCTGCCGCCTTCAACCATATAGGTCGCCAGCGTCCACGGGCTACCGGAGAAACCAATCAGCGGCACTTCACCTTTGAGCTCGCGGCGGATTGTACGCACCGCGTTCATCACATAGCCGAGCTCCCCTTCCGGGTCAGGGATCGGTAGTTTATCGACATCCGCTTTACAGGTGATGGGCGAGGTAAAACGCGGGCCTTCACCGGCTTCGAAATAAAGCCCCAGCCCCATGGCGTCCGGGATAGTCAGAATGTCCGAGAAGAGGATTGCCGCATCCAGCTTATAGCGACGCAGCGGCTGCAGCGTCACTTCGCAAGCCAGCTCAGCATTTTTACACAGCGACATAAAGTCGCCCGCTTCGGCGCGAGTGGCTTTATATTCCGGTAAATAGCGGCCCGCCTGGCGCATCATCCACACCGGGGTGACATCAACCGGCTGACGTAGCAGAGCGCGCAGGTAACGATCGTTCTTCAATTCGGTCATTTTTACATTCCTTTAGCGTTGATGCGCCAAGTGTAACATGTCACTCATACTCTGCCCGACACATCGCCACGGTATCTTCTATCAGACGGCGGGCAACCGTACCCGGCGGTGGCAGGAGCGGCAGATCGTCATAGCGATACCATCCCGCTTCCAGCAGCTCCTTCTTATCGATAACAATCTCGCCGCTGTCGTATTCCGCCATAAACGCAGTCATTAGCGATTGCGGGAACGGCCACGGCTGGGAGGTCACGTAGCGCAGGTTTTTCACCTTAATGCCGCTCTCTTCCATGACCTCACGGGCAACCGTCTGCTCCAGGGTTTCACCGACTTCGACAAACCCGGCCAGCACCGTATGCACGCCGTTGCGATGGCGCGTGTGCTGCGCCAGCAAAATAGAATCATCCCGTCGAATAGCAACGATGATGCACGGCGCGATTTGCGGGTAATAACGCTCACGGCAGTGGCTGCAGAGCATCGCCCATTCAGTTTTGCTGGGGTGCATCGGATGCCCGCAATAACCGCAGAATTTATGCGAGCGATAGAACTCCGCCAGTTGGATCCCGCGTCCCGCCAGTTGAAAAAGGCCAGCATCCTGATCGAGTACCTGACGCAGCGATCCCATCTCATGTCGACGCTCCTGACGAACCAGCCACACCGGTTCGCCCTGCCATTCCCCTATGCGCAGAGCGGGTTGCCCCGCAAGATTAAAATTTACCGCTTCGCCATGTGGTAATTCCCCGCCGGGTAACCATAATTTTTGTTCGTGGCTGACGATCCACCAGCCGCGATCTAATTTTTCAATAATACGATCCATATCTATTGCACTACCTTCATTTTACTGGCACTTTTAACATTAAATTTACATTTTGGTGAGCAACGTATTTCTCTTTAAAACTTGCGGAGTCAACCATGTTAAACCAGCTGGAAAACCTGACGGAACGTGTTGGAGGCAGCAATAAACTGGTCGATCGCTGGCTACAAGTACGTAAGCATTTACTCGTGGCTTACTACAACCTGGTTGGCCTGAAACCTGGCAAGGAATCATTTATGCGGCTTAATGAGAAGGCGCTGGATGATTTTTGTCAAAGTCTGGTGGACTATCTCTCCTCCGGTCATTTTAGTATTTATGAACGCTTTATCGCCGAATTGGAAGGTGATACGCCACTTTTAACCGCCACTAAGCTTTATCCACAGCTGCAAGCCAACACTCAGCAGATCATGGATGACTACGACTCTTGCCTCGAAAACGCCATCGATCACGATAACTACCTTGAGTTTCAACAGGCGTTATCAGATATCGGCGAAGCGCTGGAAGCACGCTTTGCGCTGGAGGATAAACTCATCGCCCTCGCCATCGCTCACAGCCGAAAGGACCCCGTCAGCGACAATATCGCGCCGACGGCTTGAGTTGTCCGCTATTAACGAGTAGTTTACATACATTCCCCCTCTCAGAGAGGGGATGTCATCTTGTCGGAGTGCCCATTTTCCACAGTGGAAAAGGCTGAGACCGTTAATTCGGGATCCGCGGAACCTGATCAGGCTAATACCTGCGAAGGGAACAAGAGTAAACTGCATTTAGCGTCAGCCCATCTGGGCCCGATCGCATCTGTTACTCCATCCGTCGTCTGACAAGCCATATCCTGTTCACCTGGAATGAGCTATGTCTACAACAAAAATGACCCGTCGAGAGCAACGCGAACATGCGCAGCGCTTTATCGACACGCTGGAAGGCACCGCATTTCCCAATTCGCAACGCATCTATATCCGCGGCTCACGTGAAGATCTTCGCGTCCCGATGCGCGAAATTCAGCTGAGCCCGACGCTCATCGGCGGTGCTAAAGATAATCCCCGCTATGAAGCTAACGAAGCCATTCCTGTCTATGACACGTCCGGCCCTTATGGCGACCCGGAGATAGTAATCAATGTCCAACAAGGTCTGGCAAAACTACGCCAGCCGTGGATTGAAGCGCGTGGCGACTGCGAAGAACTCTGCGATCGCAGCTCGGCATATACCAAACAGCGCCTGTCAGATGATGGCCTCGACGAACTGCGCTTTACCGGCCTGCTAACACCAAAACGCGCTATCTCCGGGAAATGCGTGACTCAGTTGCACTATGCCCGCCAGGGCGTTGTCACCCCAGAGATGGAGTTCATCGCCATCCGTGAAAACATGGGCCGCGAGCGCATTCGTGGCAAAGTGTTGAGACACCAGCATCCCGGAGTTGGGTTTGGCGCACGACTGCCGGAGAACATCACCCCGGAATTCGTACGCGATGAAGTCGCTGCCGGGCGCGCGATTATCCCCGCCAATATCAATCACCCTGAGTCAGAACCGATGATAATCGGCCGCAACTTCCTCGTGAAGGTCAATGCTAATATCGGCAACTCGGCGGTCACTTCATCTATCGAAGAAGAGGTCGAGAAGCTGGTGTGGTCCACTCGCTGGGGCGCGGATACGGTGATGGACCTGTCGACCGGTCGCTATATTCACGAAACCCGCGAGTGGATCCTGCGTAACAGTCCGGTACCAATCGGTACCGTGCCGATCTACCAGGCGCTAGAGAAAGTTAACGGGATCGCCGAAGATCTCTCCTGGGAAGCCTTCCGCGACACGTTGCTGGAGCAGGCTGAACAAGGAGTCGACTACTTCACTATCCATGCGGGCGTGCTGCTACGCTACGTGCCGATGACCGCCAGGCGGCTGACCGGCATTGTTTCACGCGGCGGTTCTATTATGGCGAAGTGGTGTCTCTCCCATCATCAGGAGAACTTCCTTTATCAGCATTTCCGCGAAATCTGTGAAATCTGCGCTGCCTATGATGTTTCCCTATCGCTGGGCGATGGTCTGCGTCCGGGTTCCATTCAGGATGCTAACGACGAAGCGCAGTTTGCCGAGCTGCACACGCTGGGCGAACTGACCAAAATCGCCTGGGAGTACGATGTACAGGTGATGATTGAAGGGCCGGGCCACGTGCCGATGCAGATGATCAAGCGCAATATGACCGAGGAGCTGGAACACTGCCACGAGGCACCTTTCTACACCTTAGGGCCGCTCACCACCGATATCGCACCGGGCTATGACCACTTCACCTCGGGCATTGGCGCCGCAATGATTGGCTGGTTCGGCTGCGCGATGCTCTGCTACGTCACGCCAAAAGAGCACCTCGGCCTACCGAACAAAGAAGACGTTAAGCAAGGGCTGATTACCTACAAAATCGCCGCCCATGCCGCTGACCTTGCCAAAGGCCATCCCGGAGCGCAGATCCGCGATAACGCGATGTCAAAAGCACGCTTCGAATTCCGTTGGGAAGATCAGTTTAACCTTGCCCTCGACCCGTTCACCGCTCGCGCGTACCACGACGAGACCCTGCCGCAGGAGTCCGGCAAAGTGGCTCACTTCTGCTCCATGTGCGGCCCCAAATTCTGCTCAATGAAAATCAGCCAGGAAGTGCGCGATTATGCAGCCCGCCAGGATATCGAAGTTGGCATGAGCGATATGTCGAATAGCTTCCGTGCCCGCGGCGGCGAAATCTATCTGAAAAAGGAGGAAGCCTGATGTATCAACCTGATTTCCCATCCGTCCCTTTCCACTTAGGACTCTATCCGGTCGTCGATAGCGTAGAGTGGATTGAACGTTTATTGACTGCGGGCGTTCGTACCATTCAGCTGCGCATCAAAGATAAACGCGATAGCGAAGTTGAAGACGATGTAATCGCCGCCATCGCCCTGGGGCGCAAGCACAATGCCCGGTTGTTTATTAATGACTACTGGCACCTGGCCATTAAACATCAGGCTTACGGCGTACATTTAGGCCAGGAGGATCTCGAAACCACCGATCTCAGCGCAATCCGCAACGCCGGGCTGCGCCTTGGCGTCTCTACTCACGACGATATGGAAATGGATATCGCGCTGGCGGCTCGTCCCTCCTACATCGCCCTCGGCCACGTTTTCCCGACGCAAACCAAGCAGATGCCTTCCGCCCCTCAGGGATTGGAACAGCTCGCTCAGCATATCCAACGTCTTGGGGATTATCCGACGGTCGCCATCGGTGGTATTAGCCTTGAGCGCGCTCCGGCGGTACTGGCAACTGGCGTTGGCAGTATTGCGGTCGTCAGCGCCATCACGCAGGCGGCTGACTGGCGACAGGCAACAGCACAGTTGCTGGAAATAGCAGGAGTTGGCGATGAATGACAGCGATTTTATGCGCTATAGCCGCCAGCTGCTGCTGGAGGATATCGCCATTGAGGGTCAACAAAAGCTGCTGGCCAGCCGGGTATTGATTATTGGTCTCGGCGGACTGGGCTCGCCCGCTGCGCTGTATCTCGCAGGCGCAGGCGTCGGCACGCTGGTGCTGGCCGATGACGATGACGTGCATGTCAGCAATCTACAGCGGCAAATTCTGTTCACCAGCGATGATATTGCGCAGCCAAAAACCACCGCCGCCCGAGAACGGCTGGCGCGCCTCAACCCGCAGATTGAACTGATTACGCTACAGCAGCGATTAAGCGGTCAGGCGCTACAGGACGAAGTGGCAAAGGCCGATGTAGTGCTGGATTGCACCGATAACATGGCGACTCGTCAGGAAATTAACGCCGCCAGCGTCGCGCTTGAAACACCGCTAATTACTGCCAGCGCCGTGGGACTCGGAGGCCAGTTGATGGTGCTGACGCCGCCCTGGGAACAGGGGTGCTATCGCTGCTTATGGCCGGACGCTGCCGAACCGGAACGCAACTGTCGCACGGCGGGCATTATCGGCCCGGTGGTCGGCATGATGGGCACCTTACAGGCGCTGGAGGCAATCAAACTGCTCAGCGGTATGGCGGCCCCGCGCAATAGCCTGCGTCTGTTCGATGCCCGGACCAGCAACTGGCGCACTCTTGCGCTTCAGCGGGCTCAGGGCTGCCCGGTATGTGGAGGGCAGCATGCAAGTGTGGTTTAACGATGAGCCGTTACAGTGCGCCGAAGCGACATCCGTTGCGGATCTGCTCGCTCAACTGGAACAACAGCAACCGGGCGTCGCGCTGGCGCTCAATCAACACATCCTGCCGCGCGAGCGCTGGGAAGATCAACATTTGCAGGAAGGCGACCAGATCCTGCTTTTTCAGGTTATCGCTGGAGGCTGACATGTTACGTATCGCAGATAAAACTTTTGAATCGCGTCTTTTCACCGGCACCGGGAAATTCGCAGCCCCCGACGTCATGGTTGAGGCCATTCGCGCCTCCGGTAGCCAACTGGTTACGCTGGCGATGAAACGCGTCGACCTGCGTCAGCATAATGACGCTATTCTCGCGCCGCTGCTGGCGGCGGGTGTGAGCCTGCTCCCCAATACTTCAGGGGCGAAAACGGCGGAAGAAGCCGTCTTTGCCGCCCGTCTGGCGCGGGAAGCGCTGGGCACAAACTGGCTGAAGCTGGAAATCCATCCAGATGCCCGCTGGCTTCTCCCTGACCCAATTGAAACCCTAAGAGCAGCCGAGATATTGGTGCGGGAAGGATTCGTGGTACTGCCTTACTGCGGCGCTGACCCTGTGCTGTGCAAGCGTCTGGAAGAAGCGGGCTGCGCGGCGGTGATGCCGCTCGGCGCGCCTATCGGCTCCAACCAGGGGCTGGAAACCAAAGCGATGCTGGAGATTATCATCGAACAGGCCACGGTACCGGTGGTCGTTGATGCAGGTATTGGCGTACCGAGCCATGCGGCGCAGGCGCTGGAAATGGGCGCTGATGCGGTCCTGGTCAATACCGCTATCGCCGTTGCCGACGATCCGGTAACCATGGCCCGCGCGTTCCGCTTAGCGATCGAGGCAGGATTGCTGGCGAGACAGGCCGGGCCCGGTGCTCGCAGCAGCCAGGCGCAGGCCACCAGCCCGTTGACCGGCTTTCTGGAGGCGCTGGCATGAAAACTTTCACTGACCGCTGGCGGCAACTGGACTGGGACGACATTCGCCTGCGTATTAACAGTAAAACCCTGGCTGACGTCGAACGCGCACTGGCAGCAAAACAGCTCAGCCGCGATGACATGATGGCCCTCCTCTCGCCTGCCGCCGCGGGTTATCTGGAACCTTTGGCGCAGCGTGCACAGCGTCTGACCCGCCAGCGTTTTGGTAATACCGTCAGCTTTTACGTCCCGCTGTACCTCTCCAATCTGTGCGCCAACGACTGTTCCTACTGTGGCTTCTCAATGAGCAACCGCATCAAGCGCAAGACTCTGGACGATAATGAGATCGCTCGCGAGTGCGCGGCAATCCGTGAAATGGGCTTTGAGCATCTGCTGCTGGTCACCGGTGAACATCAGGGTAAAGTCGGTATGGATTATTTTCGTCAGCATTTGCCCGCTATTCGCCGCCAGTTCGCCTCGCTACATATGGAAGTTCAGCCGCTAGCGATGGAGGAGTATGCCGAACTCAAAACTCTCGGTCTGGACGGAGTAATGGTCTACCAGGAGACCTACCATGAAAGCATGTATGCGAAGCACCATCTGAAAGGGAAAAAACAGGACTTCTTCTGGCGCTTAGATACGCCGGACCGGCTCGGCCAGGCGGGGATTGATAAGATTGGCCTCGGCGCATTAATCGGTCTCTCCGACAGCTGGCGCGTGGATTGCTTTATGGTGGCGGAGCATCTGTTGTGGCTCCAGCAGCGCTACTGGCGCAGCCGCTACTCCATCTCTTTTCCGCGATTACGACCTTGCGCCGGAGGCATCGAACCGGCCTCGCTCATGGATGAACGTCAACTGGTGCAAACTATTTGCGCCTTCCGTCTGCTGGCTCCGGAAATCGAACTCTCGCTCTCAACCCGCGAATCTCCCTGGTTTCGCGATCGGGTCATTCCACTGGCCATTAACAACGTCAGTGCATTTTCGAAAACCCAGCCAGGTGGCTATGCCGATAACCATCCTGAGCTCGAACAGTTTGCGCCTCACGATGACCGTCGTCCCGAAGAGGTCGCCAGCGCGCTGGTTGCCAGTGGGCTTCAGCCAGTTTGGAAGGATTGGGACAGCTGGCTGGGACGCGCTTCCCGGTCGTCATGAAGAGGAATGTAATTCCTTAAAAGTTCTTCGTGCATGCTCGTAAGAAGAGAAACGGGAGATTGTTGTCAGATTTCCGTTTCTCTACCCTGTCTTCGTCAGCAGTGGATGCTGTCCAGGGCGAATGATAGCTCTTCCTCATTTTCGCCCTGCTCCACTCTCACATTGTTATCGCATATAAATAAATCCATCTTACAAAGCGAGAGTTATAATTAACGGAGTTTTATCTGATTCGCTCAGCAGGCATGCTGGCTAAACCCACGGTTTATCTCTTCTGGAACGATTTACGACTCATGGCTCGTCATAACAGAAAACTCTCTTTCACCACGCCGATTTTGATCGGGTTTGCGGGTATTTTACTCAGCTTCTTGCTGATCGCGGTGTTTGTCACTCAGACTCAGCGCAACGATTTTATTGAGGGTTATCATCACACAAACCGCAACTTCACTCATAACATGGCGACGAATTACACGGAAACGCTGCTCCGGGGAAATGATTTTATCCTCGCTCGCGCAGCCACTTTCTTTGCGCGTAATGATGAATTAAACAATGCCGTTAACATCAACCCTGAAAAAGGTTTAATGCTGTTAATGCAGTTGCAAAACATGATGCAGACAGTTTCCTCAATCTCGCTGGCAGATACAGACGGGCACTATCTACGCGTGCCCGAGGTGCTTGAAACCGAAGATAGTCGGACCTTTGATGCCAAATCGCGGCCGTGGTTTATCAAACAGGCAGAAGCCAGCACTGTCAGCCTCTATACCAGTCCCTATCACGACTATTTCACGCATCATCCAACCATTACTCTCTATAAACCCATTATCTCTCCAGAAGGGCGACTCAAAGGGAGCCTCGCTTTTCATCTCGACCTGACATCAATGGGTTACGCGTTACGACAAATGGTTGCACCTGTTCAGGGCGAATTTTTTGTCGTGCAACGCGATGGTAAAGTCGTTCTTCATCCCGATCCTGGCGCTCTGTTTAAACCCTATGTTAGCAGCACCTTGATGGACAGTATGACCAGCGGCGAAGGCCAGCTTTATGATGCAGATAAAGACGTCTGGTACTATTACTACTCTTTTACCAATCCTGACTGGTTCATTATCTACCGTGTCGCCAATTCGACGCTAATCAACTTAACACGCCACGAAACCAACATTGTGTCCTGGGGTTTTGCCCTTGCCGCCATTGTCATTGTTCTGTTTGGGCTATACCTACGCCATGCGTCACGCACCGTACTGATGAACATCATCAATGCAATTAAGACCGGGGACGTTAAGCGTGCGCCGCGCCTTGAGGCCATGCTCAGCAAGGCCATTGAGAGCAATAAGCAGCGCGAACTGACCTACGTTCGTCAGGCAACCATCGACGCGCTAACTGGCTGCAAAAACCGCCGGGCCTTCGACAACGATATTGCCGCGCTGATGAACGATCATCAGCCTTTCGCCCTCGCGCTGGTTGATATTGATAACTTTAAATCGATAAATGATACCTGGGGCCATCTCAATGGCGATATCGTCCTGCGTAACGTGGCCCGTGAGGGTCTGCAGGTCTTGCAACCTTTGCACGTTTCACTCTATCGCTACGGTGGCGAAGAATTTGCGGTAATATTTGCCGCTGAGCATATCGATAATGCCCTGATGTTGTTGGAAAACTGGCGAGCCAACGTCGCACAGCGCTCCTGGCGTGAAGAGGGATTGACGGTAACGTTCAGCGCGGGTTTAGGCGAATGGAATATGGAACCACTAGAGCAATTGGTAATGGGAGTCGATGAGGCACTTTACAAAGCCAAACAGCAGGGAAAGAATCGTATCATTCGCACTTGAGATAATCAGCTTCTACAAGCCCACTTCGCTGGGCTTTATTGATATTTTCAGCCACAAAAAAGAAACCGGTTTCATTATTTTGTGATGACTTACACACAATCATCGTAAAGCGGTTGTTCCGCCCTCTTGCCCGCGATAAAGATGGTATATCAAGGAACACAAGGGCCACGAACTATGAAGAATATCGTTTTATGCTGTGCTGCGGGTATGTCCACCAGCATGCTGGTTCAACGCATGCAGGCGGCTGCGCAACAGAAAGGTATCGAAGTCTCCATCAAAGCCGTACCGGTCGCCGAGTTTAAAGATAACCTCGCGGCTGCCGATATTATCCTGCTCGGACCACAAGTGAAGTATGAGCAGGCGAAACTACAGGCGCAGGCCGATCCGTTCGGTAAAAAAGTCGCCGTTATCGATATGATGGATTACGGCATGATGAAAGGCGATGCCGTGCTTGATAAAGCCCTGAAGTTGATGGAGTAAGAGATGGAAGATTTAGAAACGATCATTATGGAGTTGTTGGTTAACGCCGGTTCAGCACGTAGTTCAGCCTTAACCGCTCTGCAGCTGGCGCGTAAAGGTGATTTCGCCGCCGCCGAGCAGGCCATGGCTGAATCCCACGAATTCGTTAAGCATGCACATAAAATCCAGACTCAGCTCATCGGTCTGGACGAGGGTACCGGTAAGCTTCCGGTCAACCTGATTACCGTTCACTCGCAGGATCACCTGATGAACGCGATGGTCATTCAGGATCTGGCGACCGATATGATTGAACTCTATCGCCGTATTCCGCTCGCACAATAACCTCGACCATTTAACAGGCGCCGCTATCGGCGCCTGTCTCCTCTTAAAGAAAGCCGTACATCGCCGCAAATACCCAGCCAAAGACGCAAGAGACGCTGACGCCAATTAATCCTGGCAGGATAAAACTATGGTTAATCACAAAGCGACCGATATGCGTGGTACCTGAACGGTCGAACTGAATCGCCGCCAGATCGCTTGGGTAGGTCGGCAGAATATAATAGCCATAGCAGGCAGGCGCAGAAGCCACAATATAGGCAGGATCGACACCAATCGCCAACGCCACCGGGACAATCGCCGCCAGCGCAGCCGCCTGGGAGTTAACAAACTTCGACACCATCAGCAGCACGATGGCGTAGGCCCACGGATACTCTTTGACCATCTCCCCCAGCACGCCTTTAATTTCGGTCATGTGCGCGCCGAACATGGTCTCCGCCATCCACGCGATACCATACACCGCAACAATGGCGATCATACCCGAACGGAAAACCTCATTTTTGGAAATCGATGCCGGATTAGTTTTGGTAATGATAATGATGAGCGCTCCGGAGAGCAGCATAAACATCTGGATCACCAGAACCATCGACAGCGGCTTACCGTCGAACGCCGGGCGCAGTTCGGAAAAGGCACCGAGTAAGGCAACCACTGCGATCGATGCGAGAAAAATCCACATCGCAATCCAGTTGCTGGTCGGCAGCTTCTTATCCAGTAGCGTGGCCGTATCGCCGTAAACATAATGGCGATTTTCCGGTATCGAGATGAAGTCCTGAAATTTTTCGTCTTTATCCAGGTCCTTACCACGAAACCAGCTAAAAATACCGATAGCCAGAATACCTAATAGCGTGGACGGGATAGTTATAGCCAGGAGATCGAGGAATTCAAGATGCTTACCGTTAAACGTGAAATTACCAAGCATGGCAACCAGTGAGACAACCGCAACGGAAACCGGGCTGGCGATAATTCCCATCTGCGCACCGATAGAACTTGCCGCCATAGGCCGTTCCGGACGGATATTATTCTTAATGGCAACGTCATATATAATAGGCAGAATCGTATAAACGACGTGACCAGTGCCGCAAAGAATCGTCAGCGTACAGGTGACAAATGGCGCGACGATCGAGACGTACTTCGGGTTGCGCCGCAGGAGTTTCTCGGCAATCTGCAACATGACATCTAAACCGCCGGAGGCCTGTAATGTTGCCGAAGCGGCGACCACTGCGATAATCACCAGCATGACATCGACGGGCGGTTTTCCCGGCTGAAGATGAAAAACAAAGACTAAGATAACTAGCCCAATGCCGCCTAAAAGACCGAGCGCAATTCCGCCCTTTTTCGCGCCATAGAACAGACAAATTAAGATAATGATGAGCTGTATAGCAAATTCCATGCATCCCCCAGAAACTATCTATTAAATAACGGCAATGCTCACGCTTTGTTTTTATTTGCTCACCTCCTCTATCGCCTTTTCGACAGGCGTTGCAATCCCCTCAGTTGTGGTAAACCGAAAAGAACAGGGAAAGTAATCACATGATTATTTGAGTTTTTTGACTATATAGAGTTTACGGTTCTTATTTTTTGATACGTGTAGAATTTCCGCCCATCAATTGATGACGCAATTAATAAATAGCAATTAATAATTTATATGCACATTCAATTGATAATCAATTGGGTTATTAACATTAATAAAATGTAAATTAAAATGGATGTGATGAAGAATGCCGATCGGTTGGCAGGCGCTAGATGACGGCCCTCTGAGAAGAGGGTCCATGTTCAGAAATGACAATAAAAAAAGCCAGTCAGGAAACCCGACTGGCTTTTTAAGCGCTTAGCGAATCAACGATTAATCGTTGTCAGAGCCACCCAGACCTGCGTTCAGCAGTTCTGCCAGGTTAGCTGAAGCTTCTTCAACACTCACCTGCGGTACAGCTGGCTGTTCGCCTGCTGCGCGACGGCGCATACGATCCTGGTGGTAAGCATAACCAGTACCGGCCGGGATCAGACGACCCACGATGACGTTCTCTTTCAAGCCACGCAGTTCGTCGCGTTTACCCGCAACGGCTGCTTCGGTCAGGACACGCGTGGTCTCCTGGAACGATGCGGCAGAAATGAACGATTCGGTTGCCAGAGACGCTTTGGTGATACCCAGCAGGTCGCGGGAATAAGTTGCCGCCACTTTGCCATTCGCTTCCAGATCGCGGTTAGCAATCTTGACGCGGGAGTATTCAACCTGCTCGCCTTCCAGGAAGTCGGAGCTACCAGCACTTTCGATGGTCGCTTTACGCAGCATCTGACGAACGATAACTTCAATGTGTTTATCGTTAATCTTAACGCCTTGCAGACGATATACGTCCTGTACTTCGTTGGTGATGTAACGCGTTACCGCGTGTACGCCACGAAGACGCAGGATGTCGTGCGGTGCTTCCGGACCGTCGGAAACCACGTCACCACGTTCTACACGTTCGCCTTCGAACACGTTGAGCTGACGCCATTTCGGAATCATCTCTTCGTACGGATCGCTACCGTCTAACGGAGTGATAACCAGACGACGCTTCCCTTTGGTTTCTTTACCGAAGGAAATGATTCCGCTGATTTCCGCCAGGATTGCTGGCTCTTTCGGACGACGTGCTTCGAACAGATCCGCAACGCGCGGCAGACCACCGGTGATATCCTTGGTACCGCTGGATTCCTGAGGAATACGCGCCAAAGCGTCACCCGCACTGATCTGGATGCCATCTTCCAACTGGACGATCGCTTTACCTGGCAGGAAGTACTGCGCAGACATATCGGTGCCAGGGATCAGAACGTCGTTACCGTTAGCATCAACGATTTTCAGGGCCGGACGCAGGTCTTTACCACCCGCTGTACGCTCTGCAGAATCCAGAACCACCAGCGAAGACAGACCGGTCAGCTCGTCGGTCTGACGAGTAATGGTCTGGCCGTCAATCATGTCAGTAAAGCGGATGAAACCACTTACTTCAGTGATTACCGGCATGGTATGCGGATCCCAGTTCGCTACGGTTTCCCCGCCAGCAACCTGCTCACCATCACCTTTGCCCATCACCGCACCGTAAGGAACTTTATAGCTCTCTTTGGTACGACCGAATTCGTCGATCAGCTTCAGCTCGGTGTTACGAGAGGTCACTACCAGCTTACCGGCAGAGTTCACAACCGACTTCGCATTGCTCAGACGGATGCTACCTTTGTTTTTCACCTGGATGCTGGATTCAGCAGCCGCACGAGATGCCGCACCACCGATGTGGAACGTACGCATCGTCAGCTGTGTACCCGGCTCACCGATGGACTGTGCCGCGATAACGCCGATGGCCTCACCTTTGTTGATGATGTGGCCACGCGCCAGGTCACGACCGTAGCAGTGCGCACATACACCAAAGTCGGTGTCACAGGATACAACGGAACGCACTTTGACGGAGTCAACGGAGTTCTCTTCCAGCAGGTCACACCAGTGCTCGTGCAGCAGCGTATTGCGTGGAACCAGAATGTCCGCGGTGCCCGGCTTCAGAACATCTTCAGCAGTCACACGACCCAGTACGCGATCGCGCAGAGGCTCTTTAACATCGCCACCCTCGATAACCGGGGTCATGGTGATGCCTTCCAGGGTACCACAGTCGTCTTCAGTGACAACCAGGTCCTGGGCAACGTCAACCAGACGACGAGTCAGGTAACCGGAGTTCGCTGTTTTCAGTGCGGTATCCGCCAGACCTTTACGCGCACCGTGCGTGGAGATGAAGTACTGAAGTACGTTCAGACCTTCACGGAAGTTCGCGGTGATTGGCGTTTCGATGATGGAGCCATCCGGCTTCGCCATCAGACCACGCATACCAGCAAGCTGACGAATCTGTGCAGCAGAACCACGCGCACCGGAGTCGGCCATCATGTAGATGCTGTTGAAGGAAACCTGCTGCTCTTCTTCGCCGTCACGGTTAATCACGGTTTCAGTTTGCAGGTTATCCATCATCGCTTTAGATACACGATCGTTCGCCGCAGCCCAGATATCGATAACTTTGTTATAGCGTTCGCCCGCAGTTACCAGACCAGACTGGAACTGTTCCTGAATCTCAGCAACTTCAGCTTCCGCTTCGCTGATGATCTCGTATTTTTTCTCCGGGATGACCATGTCATCGATACCAACGGATGCACCTGAACGCGCTGCATAAGCAAAGCCGGTGTACATCGTCTGGTCCGCAAAAATAACGGTTGGTTTCAGGCCCAGAATACGGTAACAGGTGTTCAGCATCTTAGAGATCGCTTTTTTACCCAGCGCCTGGTTCACGATGGTGAACGGCAGACCTTTAGGTACGATCATCCACAGAATGGCACGGCCAACGGTCGTGTCTTTCAAGCTGGTTTTCGCGACGAATTCGCCACTTTCATCTTTTTCGTACTCGGTGATACGCACTTTAACGCGCGCATGTAGAGAGGCCAGGCCAGCGCGATAGATACGCTCGGCTTCTTTCGGGCCAGTCAGCACCATGCCTTCGCCTTTGGCGTTAACACAGTCACGAGTCATGTAGTACAGACCCAATACAACGTCCTGAGAAGGAACGATGATAGGTTCACCGTTCGCTGGGGACAGGATGTTGTTGGTAGACATCATCAACGCACGCGCTTCCAGCTGGGCTTCCAGCGTCAGCGGTACGTGAACAGCCATCTGGTCACCATCGAAGTCGGCGTTATATGCCGCACAAACCAGCGGGTGCAGCTGAATAGCTTTACCTTCGATCAGTACAGGTTCAAAGGCCTGGATACCCAAACGGTGCAGTGTTGGTGCGCGGTTCAGCAGTACCGGATGTTCGCGGATCACTTCGTCCAGGATATCCCAAACGACAGCTTCTTCACGCTCAACCATTTTCTTAGCGGCTTTGATGGTGGTGGCCAGGCCACGCAGCTCCAGTTTGCCGTAAATGAATGGTTTGAACAGCTCCAGTGCCATTTTCTTCGGCAGGCCGCACTGATGCAGACGCAGGTATGGACCTACGGTGATAACAGAACGACCTGAGTAGTCAACACGCTTACCAAGCAGGTTCTGACGGAAACGACCCTGCTTACCTTTGATCATATCAGCCAAAGATTTCAGAGGACGTTTGTTAGAACCGGTGATCGCACGACCGCGACGACCGTTATCCAGCAGGGCGTCGACCGCTTCCTGCAGCATACGTTTTTCGTTACGTACGATGATATCCGGCGCAGCCAGATCCAGCAGACGTTTCAGACGGTTGTTACGGTTAATCACGCGACGATACAGATCGTTCAGATCTGAAGTTGCGAAACGACCACCATCCAGCGGAACCAGCGGACGCAGATCTGGCGGCAGAACCGGCAGAACGGTCAGGATCATCCACTCTGGTTTGTTACCAGACTGCACGAACGCTTCCAGCAGTTTGATACGCTTGGTCAGCTTTTTACGCTTGGTTTCGGAGTTGGTTTCGTTCAGCTCTTCGCGCAGAGTTTCACACTCTTGCTCCAGATCCATGCTTTTCAGCAGGGCCTGGATTGCTTCCGCACCCATCTTCGCATCGAATTCGTCACCGAACTCTTCCAGCGCGTCCAGATACTGCTCTTCAGTCAGGATCTGTTGACGTTCCAGGTTGGTCATACCGCCTTCGATAACGACATAAGATTCGAAGTACAGTACGCGTTCGATATCGCGCAGCGGCATATCGAGCAGCAGGCCGATACGGGACGGCAGCGATTTCAGGAACCAGATGTGCGCAGTCGGAGACGCCAGCTCGATGTGGCCCATGCGCTCACGGCGCACTTTAGTCTGGGTCACTTCAACGCCGCACTTCTCACAGATCACACCACGGTGTTTCAGGCGCTTGTACTTACCGCACAGGCACTCGTAGTCTTTTACCGGCCCAAAGATACGGGCGCAGAAAAGGCCGTCACGCTCAGGCTTGAACGTACGGTAGTTAATGGTTTCCGGCTTTTTAACTTCACCAAAAGACCATGAACGGATCATGTCTGGCGAGGCCAGAGCAATTTTGATCGCATCAAACTCTTCGGTTTTAGTCTGCGCTTTCAGAAACTTTAATAAATCTTTCACGGATTTGCTCCCGTCGGAGTTAGCACAATCTGGCGCCGGGAATTATCCCGGCACCAGTGACCTGTTTGAGCGAGAGTTACTCGTCTTCCAGTTCGATGTTGATGCCCAGCGAGCGAATCTCTTTCAACAGTACGTTGAAGGATTCCGGCATGCCCGGTTCCATCTGATGGTTGCCGTCCACGATGTTTTTATACATCTTGGTACGACCGTTCACGTCATCAGACTTAACGGTGAGCATTTCCTGCAGGGTGTATGCCGCGCCATAAGCTTCCAGCGCCCACACTTCCATCTCCCCGAAGCGCTGACCACCGAACTGCGCCTTACCACCCAGCGGCTGCTGAGTAACCAGGCTGTAAGAACCGGTAGAACGCGCATGCATTTTGTCATCAACCAGGTGGTTCAGTTTCAGCATGTACATGTAGCCAACGGTTACCTGGCGCTCGAACTGCTCACCGGTACGACCGTCAAACAACGTGATCTGACCAGAAGTCGGCAGGCCACCCAGCTGTAACAGTTCCTTGATTTCAGACTCTTTCGCACCGTCGAATACTGGCGTTGCGATCGGCATACCTTTTTTCAGGTTTTCAGCAAGACGCAGAACTTCTTCATCAGTGAAGGTATTCAGATCGACCTTCTGACGAACGTCTGTACCCAGATCGTAGGCACGCTGGATGAATTCGCGCAGTTTGGCGACTTCTTGCTGCTGTTTCAGCATGGCGTTGATTTTCTCGCCAATACCTTTCGCAGCCATACCCAAGTGGGTTTCCAGAATCTGACCGATGTTCATACGAGACGGTACGCCCAGCGGGTTCAGTACGATGTCTACCGGCGTGCCGTTTTCATCGTAAGGCATATCTTCGATCGGGTTGATCTTAGAGATAACACCCTTGTTACCGTGACGACCTGCCATTTTGTCACCAGGCTGAATCTGACGTTTAACGGCCAGATACACTTTAACAATCTTCAGCACGCCTGGTGCCAGATCGTCGCCTTGAGTGATTTTGCGGCGCTTCGCTTCGAGTTTCTTCTCGAACTCGTGTTTCAGTTCGTCATACTGCTCAGCCAGCTGTTCCAGCTGATTTTGTTTCTCTTCGTCGGTCAGGCCGAGTTCCAGCCAGCGGTCACGCGGCAGTTTGTCGAGCTTCTCAGCTTCAACACCACCGGAAACCAGCACCGCGTAGATACGACCAAACAGGCCAGCTTCGAGGATCTGCAATTCTTCAGACAGGTCTTTCTTCGCCTGCTTCAGCTGCATCTCTTCGATTTCCAGCGCACGTTTGTCTTTTTCTACGCCATCGCGGGTAAAGACCTGAACGTCGATAATCGTACCGGAAACACCGTTTGGTACGCGCAGAGAAGAGTCTTTAACATCAGACGCTTTCTCACCGAAGATTGCACGCAGCAGTTTCTCTTCTGGCGTCAGTTGGGTTTCACCTTTCGGCGTGACCTTACCAACCAGAATGTCGCCACCGGTAACTTCTGCACCAATGTAAACGATACCGGATTCATCCAGTTTGGAGAGCGCAGCCTCACCCACGTTCGGGATGTCAGCAGTGATCTCTTCCGGCCCCAGCTTGGTGTCACGAGACACACATGCCAGTTCCTGAATATGGATGGTAGTGAAACGGTCTTCCTGAACAACACGCTCGGATACGAGGATGGAGTCTTCGAAGTTGTAACCATTCCATGGCATGAATGCCACGCGCATGTTCTGACCGAGCGCCAGCTCACCGAGGTCGGTAGACGGGCCATCTGCCAGCACGTCGCCGCGCTCGATTGGCTCACCCAGAGACACACACGGCATCTGGTTAATACAGGTGTTCTGGTTAGAACGGGTGTATTTGGTCAGGTTATAGATGTCGATACCTGCTTCACCCGGGTACATCTCGTCTTCGTTAACTTTGATAACGATACGGGAGGCATCCACGTACTGAACCAGACCGCCACGTTTAGCAACCGCAGTTACACCGGAGTCAACGGCAACAGCACGTTCCATACCGGTACCAACCAGCGGCTTATCAGCACGCAGAGTCGGAACCGCCTGACGTTGCATGTTCGCACCCATCAATGCACGGTTGGCGTCATCGTGTTCCAGGAACGGGATCAGGGACGCACCGACGGAAACCACCTGTTGGGTGGAAACGTCCATGTAGTCAACCTGGTCGCGGCTGAACAAGCTGGATTCGCCTTTGCTACGACAAGTTACCAGGTCTTCTTCAAAGTGGCCTTCGTCATCCAGGTTGGAGTTCGCCTGAGCGATAACGTAGTTGCCTTCTTCAATAGCAGACAGGTAATGAATTTCGTCGGTAACAACACCGTCGGTTACTTTACGGTACGGAGTCTCAAGGAAGCCGTATTCGTTAGTCTGTGCGTACACGGACAGGGAGTTGATCAGACCGATGTTCGGACCTTCAGGCGTTTCGATAGGACATACGCGACCGTAGTGAGTCGGGTGTACGTCTCGAACTTCAAAGCCTGCGCGTTCACGGGTCAAACCGCCTGGGCCGAGTGCGGAGATACGACGTTTGTGCGTAATCTCAGACAACGGGTTGTTCTGGTCCATAAACTGGGAAAGCTGGCTGGAACCGAAGAACTCTTTAACCGCGGCAGAAATCGGCTTGGCGTTGATCATATCCTGAGGCATCAGGGTATCCAGATCGCCCAGAGACAGACGCTCTTTCACCGCACGCTCAACACGCACCAGGCCAACGCGGAATTGGTTTTCCGCCATTTCGCCTACGGAACGGATACGACGGTTACCGAGGTGGTCGATATCATCGACTTCGCCTTTACCGTTACGGATATCGATGAGCTTTTTCATCACTTCGATGATGTCTTCTTTGCTCAGGATACCGGAACCTTCGATTTCATCACGCAGCAGAGAGCGGTTGAACTTCATACGACCAACCGCTGACAGATCATAGCGGTCTTCGGAGAAGAACAGGTTCTCGAACAGATTTTCAGCTGCTTCACGAGTCGGCGGTTCACCAGGGCGCATCATGCGGTAGATTTCTACCAGTGCGCTCAGACGATCGTTGGTTGGGTCGACGCGTATAGTCTCAGACATATACGCACCGTGGTCCAGATCGTTGGTGAACAGAGTTTCAATGCGCTTATGGCCAGACTGGCTCAGCTTCGCCAGCAGATCCAGGCTCAGCTCCATGTTCGCAGAGCAGATCAGCTCACCAGTAGATGCGTCAACATAGTCTTTAGATGCAACTTTACCCGCAATGTACTCAACCGGAACTTCGATATGTTTGATATCGTCTTTTTCCAGCTGGCGAATGTGGCGCGCAGTGATGCGGCGGCCTTTTTCGACGTACAACTTGCCGTTGGCTTCGATATCAAAAGAAGCTGTTTCACCGCGAAGACGCTCAGGAATGAGCTCCATTTGCAGCTTGTTATCGCGAATTTCAAAGACCACTTTGTCGAAGAACAGGTCAAGGATCTGCTCAGTGGTGTACTGCAGCGCACGCAGAATAATCGTTGCTGGCAGCTTACGACGGCGGTCAATACGGACAAACAGGTTGTCTTTCGGGTCGAACTCGAAGTCCAGCCAGGAACCACGGTAAGGAATGATACGCGCGTTATACAGCACTTTACCCGAAGAGTGGGTTTTACCTTTGTCGGAGTCAAAGAAGACGCCTGGGCTACGGTGCAGCTGAGAAACGATAACACGCTCGGTACCGTTGATAACAAAGGTGCCGTTGTCAGTCATGAGCGGAATTTCGCCCATGTAGACTTCTTGTTCTTTAATGTCTTTGACTGTGCCTTCCGGCGCTTCGCGCTCGTAGATCACCAGACGCAGTTTTACACGCAGCGGTGCCGAATAGGTCACGCCACGAATCTGACATTCTTTAACGTCAAAAACAGGTTCGCCCAGACGGTAGCTGACGTATTGCAGCTCAGAATTACCGCTGTAGCTCTTAATCGGAAATACGGAACGGAAAGCTGCTTCCAGACCATACTGTCCTTCAGGATCTTGCTCGATGAACTTCTGAAACGAGTCAAGCTGGATAGAAAGGAGATAAGGTATGTCCAGAACCTGCGGACGTTTACCAAAATCCTTACGAATACGTTTTTTCTCGGTATAGGAGTAAACCATAGGGTTCCTCAGCTCGCTGACAAGTCGACCCATCTGCCCACATAAGGCAGTTTTTTATGCAACACTATTTTGTTGACCGGAAAATGGAACACTTTCCGCAATACCTGTTTCTATCACGCTTAAACCATTT
This sequence comes from Klebsiella sp. RHBSTW-00215, assembly GCF_014103785.1. Classification (NCBI taxonomy): domain Bacteria; kingdom Pseudomonadati; phylum Pseudomonadota; class Gammaproteobacteria; order Enterobacterales; family Enterobacteriaceae; genus Klebsiella; species Klebsiella sp. RHBSTW-00215. The sequence continues at coordinate 1,757,236 of NZ_JABXQS010000001.1, read as the reverse complement.
CATTGCAATTTACACAGCTCAGGAGCCCTAACCTGTCGCAGTATATTAAGTCGTCTATAGAAACAAGCATTGTCAGGACAACCAGTAGTCAAACAGTGTGAAATGCTACTGGCGCCTTACAGCGCAAAAAGGCTGGTGACCAAAAAGTCACCAGCCATCAGCCTGATTACTCAGGCTGCAACCGGAAAAGTTGGCTTATTTAACTTCAACTTCTGCGCCAGCTTCTTCCAGAGATTTTTTCAGTGCTTCAGCGTCATCTTTGCTCACGCCTTCTTTCAGAGCGGCCGGAGCAGATTCTACCAGGTCTTTAGCTTCTTTCAGACCCAGGCCAGTTGCGCCACGTACTGCTTTGATAACGGCAACTTTGTTAGCGCCGATACCTTTCAGAATTACGTCGAATTCAGTTTTTTCTTCAGCAGCTTCAGCCGGGCCAGCAGCTACAGCTACAGCAGCAGCAGCGGAAACACCGAATTTTTCTTCCATTGCAGAGATCAGCTCAACAACGTCCATTACGGACATAGCGGATACTGCTTCAATGATTTGATCTTTAGTGATAGACATTTAAATTGTTCCTGAATATCAGAATAAGTTTATACGTAAGCAGATGCTTTACAAAGACAACTGCGATTAAGCAGCTTCTTTCGCATCGCGAACAGCAGCCAGAGTGCGAACCAGTTTGCCAGCCGAAGCTTCTTTCATGGTTGCCATCAGGCGTGCAATTGCTTCTTCGTAGGTCGGCAGGGTTGCCAGGCGATCGATTTGCGATGCCGGGATCAACTCACCTTCAAAGGCTGCGGCTTTGACCTCAAATTTTGCATTCGCTTTCGCGAACTCTTTGAACAGACGAGCAGCTGCGCCCGGGTGTTCCATAGAGTATGCAATCAGGGTCGGACCAACAAACGTGTCTTTCAGGCACTCGAACGGAGTACCTTCAACGACGCGGCGCAGCAGGGTGTTACGAACAACACGCATGTAAACGCCAGCTTCACGACCTGCTTTACGCAGTTCAGTCATTTTGCCTACAGTAACGCCACGGGAATCCGCAACTACTGCAGACAGCGCGCCTTTGGCTACTTCGCTGACTTCAGCAACAATCGCTTGTTTGTCTTGAAGATTTAAAGCCATTAGCTTTGCTCCTGGATGTTTGCCAGAGCTTATGCCCTGGAACTCACTTCACTCTTTCCAACGAAAGAGCGTCTTTATACGGTGAGCAGAAACAAGCCAGAGTATCCAAAAATAATCTTAGCGTTCTGTCACCGTCTACGCAGGGCATTAAGTTTCTTGCGAAACACCTGCGGTCTTCGACGGAGGCCTGGATAGGCCAGGCTCCAACGAACAAATCTGTTATTTGCTAACTTTCGTTAACAAACGTGGGGGTAGAATTGTAGACAAATCCTACGCCCACGTAAAGGCGAATATTAGTTCGCCACTGTCGCAGTCAGACCAGACTGATCAACGGCAACGCCAGCACCCATGGTGGTGGAGAGGCTAACTTTCTTGATGTACACGCCTTTTGCCTGAGTCGGTTTTGCTTTTTTCAGCGCAACCAGCAGAGACTCCAGGTTTTCTTTCAGTTTGTCAGCGTCAAAATCCACTTTACCGATGGTAGTGTGGATGATGCCGTTTTTGTCGTTACGGTAACGAACCTGGCCTGCTTTAGCATTCTTAACTGCTTCAGCAACGTTAGGAGTTACGGTACCAACTTTCGGGTTTGGCATCAGGCCACGTGGACCCAGAACCTGGCCCAACTGGCCAACAACGCGCATTGCATCCGGGGAAGCAATAACAACGTCAAAGTTCATTTCGCCTTTTTTGATCTGGTCAGCCAGATCTTCCATACCTACCAGCTCGGCGCCTGCAGCTTTAGCTGCTTCAGCGTTCGGGCCCTGGGCAAATACGGCTACGCGAACGGAACGACCTGTACCGTGCGGCAGTACAGTTGCGCCACGGACGTTCTGGTCAGATTTACGAGCGTCGATGCCGAGGTTTACAGCAACGTCAACGCTTTCTACAAACTTAGCGGTCGCCAGCTCTTTCAGCAGGGCAATGGCTTCGTTGATGTCATACTGTTTAGTTGCATCAACTTTGTCACGGATCACGGACATGCGCTTGGTCAGTTTAGCCATTTCTTAGTCCTCCACTACCAGGCCCATGGAACGTGCAGTACCTTCAATGGAGCGAGTCATCGCTTCAATGTCGGAACCAGTCATGTCGGCAGCTTTGGTCTGCGCGATTTCCTGCAGCTGAGCGCGGGAAATTTTACCTACTTTATCTTTGTTCGGCTTACCGGAACCAGACTTGATGCCTGCAGCTTTCTTCAGGAGAACAGCAGCCGGCGGAGTCTTAGTAACAAAGGTAAAAGAACGGTCAGCGTAAACGGTGATAACAACCGGGATTGGCAGACCTTTTTCCAGGGATTCGGTTTTAGCGTTGAACGCTTTGCAGAATTCCATGATGTTCACACCCTGCTGACCCAGTGCTGGACCAACCGGCGGACTCGGGTTTGCCATACCAGCTGCAACCTGCAGCTTGACGTAGGCTTGTACTTTCTTAGCCATTTAAATTTCCTCGTTTGGGTGTAACGCCTTTAAAAAAGGCTCCCCGTGATAAATATCGCTTTATGGGCATATGACCCATAAAAACAAAAGGCGCGAAATTGTATGTCAATTTCGCGCCTCAGGCAATGATTAAATCGCTGTTTTTTTGATCGGCAGTTAAGCTTTTTCTACCTGAGCAAAATCAAGTTCAACCGGAGTTGCACGACCGAAGATAGAAACGGACACCTTCAGACGCGACTTCTCATAGTCAACTTCTTCGACGACGCCATTAAAGTCTGCGAACGGACCATCGCTAACGCGTACCATCTCACCCGGTTCAAATAGCGTTTTCGGCCGCGGCTTATCACCAACCTGCTGCAGACGGTTCATGATCGCGTCCACTTCTTTATCACTGATCGGAGCCGGACGGTCAGAGGTGCCGCCGATAAAGCCCATCACTCGAGGCACGCTACGTACCAGGTGCCAACTCGCGTCATTCATGACCATCTGGACCAGTACATAACCAGGGAAGAATTTACGCTCGCTTTTACGGCGCAGGCCGCCACGGATCTCGACCACTTCTTCCGTCGGCACCATGACTTCGCCAAACAACTCTTCCATATTGTGTAATTTGATATGTTCACGCAACGAGGTAGCTACGCGACCTTCAAAACCGGAAAACGCCTGAACGACGTACCAACGTTTTTTAGGAGCTTCAGACATCTCAGAACCTCAGGCCAGTGATAAAGGATACCAGGCGAACCAGAATACCATCCAGTCCCCACAGGATCAGTGACATTACTGCAGTCACTGCGGCAACAATCAGCGTAGTGTGCAACGTTTCCTGCCGAGTTGGCCAAATAACCTTGCGGACTTCAGTTCTCGCTTCGCGAGCGAAAGCCACTGTCGCCTTACCTTTTGTCGTTAACAGCGCGACGCCGCCTGCTGCAGCGATCAGAATCACTACGGCCAACGCACGCACTGCCAGCATAATGTCACGATAGAGGAAGTTGCCGACGATAGCCATAATCAGCAGCACGGCAACAATCGCCCACTTCATCGCTTCGAGGCCGCGCCCGCTCCCTTGAGCTTCGGTATTCGCACTCATAAACCAACCTGTCACAAGAATTCAGACAAATATCTTCACCCCGCATGAAATACGAGGCGACCAAACCGAAATGCTCTGTTGCGTTTCGGACTTAACGCCCTCTTCAGAGCCTGTCTCAGCAATGATTATGACTCAAAAAATCACTGATGAGCCAGGTTCTGGTGTGAAAGCGTGCAAAAAGGGCATCAAATGATGCCCTTTTATTGCGCATTGCGTCAAATGTTATCAGTGATTAGCTGAGAACTTTAGCAACAACGCCCGCGCCAACGGTACGGCCGCCTTCACGGATTGCGAAACGCAGACCGTCGTCCATTGCGATCGGGTGGATCAGGGTAACAACCATTTTGATGTTGTCGCCCGGCATAACCATCTCTACGCCTTCCGGCAGTTCGATGGTGCCAGTCACGTCAGTTGTACGGAAGTAGAACTGCGGACGATAGCCTTTGAAGAACGGAGTATGACGGCCGCCTTCATCTTTGGACAGAATATAAACTTCAGATTCGAACTTGGTGTGCGGCTTGATTGAGCCCGGCTTAGCCAGTACCTGGCCACGTTCGATTTCTTCACGTTTGATACCACGCAGCAGAACACCTACGTTCTCACCAGCACGGCCTTCGTCCAGCAGTTTGCGGAACATTTCAACGCCGGTACAGGTAGACTTCGCAGTCTCTTTGATACCAACGATTTCAACTTCTTCGCCAACTTTAACAATACCACGCTCTACACGGCCGGTAACAACAGTACCACGACCGGAGATGGAGAATACGTCTTCGATAGGCAGCAGGAACGGCTTGTCAATCGCACGCTCTGGTTCCGGGATGTAAGAATCCAGGAAGCCAGCCAGTTCGATGATTTTCGCTTCCCACTCAGCGTCACCTTCCAGTGCTTTCAGAGCAGAACCACGAACGATCGGAGTGTCGTCGCCCGGGAAATCGTACTGAGACAGAAGTTCACGAACTTCCATTTCGACCAGTTCCAGCAGCTCTTCGTCATCAACCATGTCGCATTTGTTCAGGAACACGATGATGTACGGAACACCTACCTGACGACCCAGCAGGATGTGCTCACGGGTCTGCGGCATCGGGCCGTCAGTCGCAGCAACAACCAGGATCGCGCCATCCATCTGCGCAGCACCGGTGATCATATTTTTAACATAGTCGGCGTGGCCCGGGCAGTCTACGTGTGCGTAGTGGCGAGTCGGGGTGTCATATTCAACGTGGGAGGTGTTGATGGTGATACCACGAGCTTTTTCTTCCGGCGCGTTATCGATCTGATCGAATGCGCGAGCAGCACCGCCGTAGGTTTTAGCCAGTACGGTAGTGATTGCAGCGGTCAGCGTTGTTTTACCATGGTCAACGTGGCCGATAGTACCGACGTTAACGTGCGGTTTTGTACGTTCAAACTTTTCTTTAGACATCGATTGTCCCTCTAAGACACGGATAAATCGGTGATATCACCACATCAACCAGGCAACATGCCCGACTTGTTGAATGCAATAGAATAGAGAGAAACAGGGAGGAGAGATAAAGAAGTGGTGCTGATACCCAGAGTCGAACTGGGGACCTCACCCTTACCAAGGGTGCGCTCTACCAACTGAGCCATATCAGCACGTCTGGAGCGGGCAGCGGGAATCGAACCCGCATCATCAGCTTGGAAGGCTGAGGTAATAGCCATTATACGATGCCCGCATCCTGAAACTCGGCTACCCAGTTCTTTCTATAACAAAAAAAAGAGATGAATCTCTTTTTCTGTTTGAGTTGACTAGTTTAACCAATCAACCCTGGCTTCGCAAAGCGTTGCCGAAAGATGGTGGTGGGGGAAGGATTCGAACCTTCGAAGTCGATGACGGCAGATTTACAGTCTGCTCCCTTTGGCCGCTCGGGAACCCCACCAGGCACTTGATGGTGCCGACTACCGGAATCGAACTGGTGACCTACTGATTACAAGTCAGTTGCTCTACCTACTGAGCTAAGTCGGCATCAAGTAGCGCGCATTCTAGGGAGACCTGAGAGTTCATGCAACTAAAAAATTGCATAAAACGTTCTATCGCTCACATTTTGTGCTTAATCGAGAAAAAACGGTGTAAATTCAAACAACGAAGCACAAAAATACACCATTCATCGCACAAAGTTACTTAGAGGTAATTCCTGAAAATGTAAAATCCCCTTTTGATATAACATCCTTACCGCTACGAGCTACCCGTGGTCTCAGTTAATTAACACTGGCAGCCCTGTAGAAGACTTTATATGCCACCACCAACTCATTCGCCTCTGTGATGGTACCGTTAGAAAGCATCATTCAATGAGTTTTTTTCTTATTATTCCTTGCAATCTGGTGTTACCCTCCTGCCCATTGTCCTGATTAACTAGTGTGAAGCACCCCCGCCTTTCTTTCATTCGGCGACTGCAAGAACATGCTTATGAGCCAAAAAGAGCAAACGTTAATGACACCGTACCTACAATTTAACCGCGACCAATGGGCTGCACTTCGTGATTCTGTTCCGATGACGCTAGCAGAGGAAGAAATCACGCGGTTAAAAGGCATCAATGAAGATCTTTCCCTTGAAGAAGTTGCAGAGATTTATTTGCCACTGTCGCGCTTGCTCAATTTTTATATCAGTTCTAACTTGCGCCGCCAGGCGGTACTGGAACAATTCCTCGGTACCAATGGTCAACGCATCCCTTATATCATCAGTATTGCGGGTAGCGTGGCTGTCGGCAAAAGTACTACTGCGCGCGTGCTGCAAGCTTTACTCAGTCGCTGGCCCGAACATCGCCATGTTGAATTGATCACTACCGATGGTTTTTTGCACCCTAACGCGGTATTGAAAGAACGCGGCCTGATGAAGAAGAAGGGCTTCCCGCAGTCTTACGATATGCATCGCTTAGTTAAATTCGTTTCCGACCTGAAATCAGGCATTCCAAACGCCACTGCTCCTGTCTATTCGCATCTGATTTATGATGTTATTCCTGATGGGGATAAAACAGTTACCCAGCCGGATATTTTAATTCTTGAAGGATTAAATGTTTTACAAAGTGGAATGGATTACCCACACGATCCACATCATGTATTTGTTTCAGATTTTGTTGATTTTTCAATTTATGTCGATGCGCCAGAAGACTTGCTCAAAACATGGTATATCAATCGTTTTCTGAAATTTCGTGAAGGGGCATTTACCGACCCCGACTCTTATTTCCATAATTACGCACAGCTTTCTAAAGATGAAGCTATCAACATTGCTACATCGTTATGGAACGAGATTAACCTTTTGAATTTAAAGGAAAACATCCTTCCAACTCGTGAGCGAGCTAGTCTTATAATGACTAAAAGTGCAAATCATTCCGTCAATCAAGTTCGATTACGAAAATAAGACAGGGAGCGTTAGCTCCCTTTTTTCATTCAGCGCTGCGCAACGATATCTCGCCACCAATCCAGGGTTTTACTACTCCATCCTGTTCCAGCAATAAGGCACCTTGAGCATCAATCCCGCGGGAAATACCAAAGATTTCTTTATCACCAATAATAAGTTTAACCGGACGATTAATAAAGTTATCTAACTTTTCCCAGCGTTTTAGATACGGTGCCAAACCTTCCTGTTCAAAAAGCTGCAGACTAGCCCGCAATTCTTTAATCAACCGCGCGGCCAGAGTATTCCTATCGATAGAGATTCCTGCTTCCTGTAAGCTGATCCAGCCTTGATTAACAACATCAGACTCAACACGACGCATCATAAGATTGATACCTGCCCCGCTAACTATCTGTGCAGCGTCACCGGTTTTACCCGTCAGTTCCACCAGGATCCCTGACAGTTTCCGATCCTGCAAATAGAGATCATTCGGCCATTTCACCCGTACTTTATCGGCCCCCAGGCTTTGAAGTACCTCGGCAATCACAATCCCGATTACCAAACTCAAACCAATGGCAGCAGCGGGCCCCTGCTCAAGACGCCAGTACATTGAAAGGTAGAGGTTAGAACCAAACGGCGAGAACCACTTACGCCCCCTACGACCGCGACCAGCCTGTTGATATTCCGCTACGCAAGCATCACCAGACTGCAGTTCACTAAGCCTATCCAGTAAATACTGATTCGTAGAGTCAATAACCGGTAGCACGGTTACCCGTCCATGTTCAATCTGCTTCGAAATCTGTTCTTCGTCTAATAGCTGTATAGGTTCCGGCAAGCTGTAGCCTTTACCTGGGACGGTAAATACATCAACTCCCCAGTCACGCAAGGTTTGAATATGTTTATTGATTGCCGCCCGGCTCATTCCTAAGCGCTCGCCAAGTTGCTCACCTGAGTGAAACTCAGCGTCGGCCAGTATCGATATCAACGTCAGAGGAACGGTATAATCTTTCATACAATGATCCCCTCCGCATCGACTTCACCTGTTTTGCTAATAAAACGCACTTCCGGTTGTAGCCAGATATTGAACTTATCCCCAACCTGCTGGCGAACATAGTGGGCTAATTTAACCACATCTTCACTGGTTGCCCGATCGTAATTAATCAATACTAATGCCTGTTGGTTGTGTACCGCTGCACCGCCAATTACCTTGCCTTTAAGCTGACATTGATCGATGAGCCATCCTGCTGCCAGCTTTATGCTGCCATCAGGCTGCGGGTAGTGAGGAATACCTGGATATTGCTCCAGCAAACCTTGCGCATTTTCAGCACTAATCACTGGATTCTTAAAGAAACTGCCCGCATTACCCGTCACTTTTGGATCAGGAAGCTTAGTCATTCGCATGTGACAAACGGAATCAAAAACCTGATGCGGCGTAACGCTTTCAGGATCAAGGCGGGTTAAATCACCGTAAGTTAAGACCGGTCGCCATACTTTTGCCAAAGTTAGGCCTACGGCCACAATAGCGTAGAGGTCCTTATACTCATGCTTGAAAATACTGTCGCGATAACCAAAGCGGCACTCAGCGGCGGAAAAGCGCCGCTTCTGACCAGTGGCTAACTCAACGCAATCGACATACTGACAAACGCTCTGTAGTTCAATTCCATAGGCACCAATGTTTTGAATCGGGGAAGATCCGGCACAGCCAGGGATTAATGCAAGATTTTCTAAACCAGGCATTTTATTATTCAACGCGAATTGCACCAACCGATGCCAGTTCTCCCCCGCCCCAACATGCAAATGCCAGGCATCAGGTGTTTCACTAACCTCTATACCCATGATACGGTTGATAATTACCGTACCAGAATAATCCTCCAGGAAGAGAATATTGCTTCCTTCTCCCAGGATCAAAACAGGTTGTTTTGCTGTAACAGCCTTTTGCCAGACAGCAACCAGCTGTTGTTCGTTTTCGACGCGTACAAGCTCTCTGGCCGAGCAGTCTATGCCAAAGGTATTCCAGGGTTTGAGGGAGTGGTTCATAGTGGTTTCCTGATGCAAAATCAGCATTAGTTTACCGTATATAGCAGGGGAAGGCTTGCCTGATTGTCAGTAGTACGTTAGCGATAACTCTCTACTATGGCCGACCAGGCAATTCTGACAAGCATAAAATTTTTGGTATACAAAAACGCAAAAAGCCCATCCGTCAGGATGGGCTCTTCACTTAATTAATGCCTGGCAGTTCCCTACTCTCACATGGGGAGACCCCACACTACCATCGGCGCTACGGCGTTTCACTTCTGAGTTCGGCATGGGGTCAGGTGGGACCACCGCGCTGTCGCCGCCAGGCAAATTCTGTTTATCTGTATCAAGCTGAATCTCTCTCAATTCCGCCAAAACATCTTCGGCGTTGTAAGGTTAAGCCTCACGGTTCATTAGTACCGGTTAGCTCAACGTATCGCTACGCTTACACACCCGGCCTATCAACGTCGTCGTCTTCAACGTTCCTTCAGGACTCTCAAGGAGTCAGGGAGAACTCATCTCGGGGCAAGTTTCGTGCTTAGATGCTTTCAGCACTTATCTCTTCCGCATTTAGCTACCGGGCAATGCCATTGGCATGACAACCCGAACACCAGTGATGCGTCCACTCCGGTCCTCTCGTACTAGGAGCAGCCCCCCTCAATTCTCCAGCGCCCACGGCAGATAGGGACCGAACTGTCTCACGACGTTCTAAACCCAGCTCGCGTACCACTTTAAATGGCGAACAGCCATACCCTTGGGACCTACTTCAGCCCCAGGATGTGATGAGCCGACATCGAGGTGCCAAACACCGCCGTCGATATGAACTCTTGGGCGGTATCAGCCTGTTATCCCCGGAGTACCTTTTATCCGTTGAGCGATGGCCCTTCCATTCAGAACCACCGGATCACTATGACCTGCTTTCGCACCTGCTCGCGCCGTCACGCTCGCAGTCAAGCTAGCTTATGCCATTGCACTAACCTCCTGATGTCCGACCAGGATTAGCTAACCTTCGTGCTCCTCCGTTACTCTTTAGGAGGAGACCGCCCCAGTCAAACTACCCACCAGACACTGTCCGCAACCCGGATTACGGGTCCACGTTAGAACACCAGCCATTAAAGGGTGGTATTTCAAGGATGGCTCCATGCAGACTGGCGTCCACACTTCAAAGCCTCCCACCTATCCTACACATCAAGGACCAGTGTTCAGTGTCAAGCTATAGTAAAGGTTCACGGGGTCTTTCCGTCTTGCCGCGGGTACACTGCATCTTCACAGCGAGTTCAATTTCACTGAGTCTCGGGTGGAGACAGCCTGGCCATCATTACGCCATTCGTGCAGGTCGGAACTTACCCGACAAGGAATTTCGCTACCTTAGGACCGTTATAGTTACGGCCGCCGTTTACCGGGGCTTCGATCAAGAGCTTCTCCTTACGGATAACCCCATCAATTAACCTTCCGGCACCGGGCAGGCGTCACACCGTATACGTCCACTTTCGTGTTTGCACAGTGCTGTGTTTTTAATAAACAGTTGCAGCCAGCTGGTATCTTCGACTGATTTCAGCTCCATGAGCAAGTCACTTCACCTACCATCAGCGTGCCTTCTCCCGAAGTTACGGCACCATTTTGCCTAGTTCCTTCACCCGAGTTCTCTCAAGCGCCTTGGTATTCTCTACCTGACCACCTGTGTCGGTTTGGGGTACGATTTGATGTTACCTGATGCTTAGAGGCTTTTCCTGGAAGCAGGGCATTTGTTACTTCAGCACCGTAGTGCCTCGTCATCACACCTCAGCGTTGAATGACGTTCCGGATTTACCTGGAACATCCGCCTACATGCTTAAACCGGGACAACCGTCGCCCGGCTAACATAGCCTTCTCCGTCCCCCCTTCGCAGTAACACCGAGTACAGGAATATTAACCTGTTTCCCATCGACTACGCCTTTCGGCCTCGCCTTAGGGGTCGACTCACCCTGCCCCGATTAACGTTGGACAGGAACCCTTGGTCTTCCGGCGAGCGGGCTTTTCACCCGCTTTATCGTTACTTATGTCAGCATTCGCACTTCTGATACCTCCAGCAGCCCTCACAGGCCACCTTCAACGGCTTACAGAACGCTCCCCTACCCAACAACACATAGTGTCGCTGCCGCAGCTTCGGTGCATGGTTTAGCCCCGTTACATCTTCCGCGCAGGCCGACTCGACCAGTGAGCTATTACGCTTTCTTTAAATGATGGCTGCTTCTAAGCCAACATCCTGGCTGTCTGTGCCTTCCCACATCGTTTCCCACTTAACCATGACTTTGGGACCTTAGCTGGCGGTCTGGGTTGTTTCCCTCTTCACGACGGACGTTAGCACCCGCCGTGTGTCTCCCGTGATAACATTCTTCGGTATTCGTAGTTTGCATCGGGTTGGTAAGTCGGGATGACCCCCTAGCCGAAACAGTGCTCTACCCCCGAAGATGAGTTCACGAGGCGCTACCTAAATAGCTTTCGGGGAGAACCAGCTATCTCCCGGTTTGATTGGCCTTTCACCCCCAGCCACAAGTCATCCGCTAATTTTTCAACATTAGTCGGTTCGGTCCTCCAGTTAGTGTTACCCAACCTTCAACCTGCCCATGGCTAGATCACCGGGTTTCGGGTCTATACCCTGCAACTTAACGCCCAGTTAAGACTCGGTTTCCCTGCGGCTCCCCTATACGGTTAACCTTGCTACAGAATATAAGTCGCTGACCCATTATACAAAAGGTACGCAGTCACCCAACAAGTGGGCTCCTACTGCTTGTACGTACACGGTTTCAGGTTCTGTTTCACTCCCCTCGCCGGGGTTCTTTTCGCCTTTCCCTCACGGTACTGGTTCACTATCGGTCAGTCAGGAGTATTTAGCCTTGGAGGATGGTCCCCCCATATTCAGACAGGATACCACGTGTCCCGCCCTACTCTTCGAGTTCACAGCCTGTGTGTTTTTGTGTACGGGAGTATCACCCTGTACCCTGCGACTTTCCAGACGCTTCCACTAACACACAAACTGATTCAGACTCTGGGCTCCTCCCCGTTCGCTCGCCGCTACTGGGGGAATCTCGGTTGATTTCTTTTCCTCGGGGTACTTAGATGTTTCAGTTCCCCCGGTTCGCTTCGTTAAGCTATGTATTCACTTAACGATAGTGTGTCGAAACACACTGGGTTTCCCCATTCGGAAATCGTCGGTTATAACGGTTCATATCACCTTACCGACGCTTATCGCAGATTAGCACGTCCTTCATCGCCTCTGACTGCCAGGGCATCCACCGTGTACGCTTAGTCGCTTAACCTCACAACCCGAAGATGTTTCGTAAAACACTTCATGATTGCGAAAATTTGAGAGACTCGAACACACCGTCATGCTGTTCTTATTTACGGAGAACAGACGCAGCGTGTCGTTTCAATTTTCAGCTTGATCCAGATTTTTAAAGAGCAAATATCTCAAACGTAACTCACTGAGTTAGTTTTGAGATATCGGTAGGTTGTGTCTTTCACTCACAGCCAGCAAGTGGCGTCCCCTAGGGGATTCGAACCCCTGTTGCCGCCGTGAAAGGGCGGAGTCCTAACCGCTAGACGAAGGGGACACGAGGTGTCGCGACTTCGCAGCCGTCTTGCTTCTTTACATTCATCAGACAATCTGTGTGAGCACTACAAAGGCAGGTTCTTTAAGGTAAGGAGGTGATCCAACCGCAGGTTCCCCTACGGTTACCTTGTTACGACTTCACCCCAGTCATGAATCACAAAGTGGTAAGCGCCCTCCCGAAGGTTAAGCTACCTACTTCTTTTGCAACCCACTCCCATGGTGTGACGGGCGGTGTGTACAAGGCCCGGGAACGTATTCACCGTGGCATTCTGATCCACGATTACTAGCGATTCCGACTTCACGGAGTCGAGTTGCAGACTCCGATCCGGACTACGACATACTTTATGAGGTCCGCTTGCTCTCGCGAGGTCGCTTCTCTTTGTATATGCCATTGTAGCACGTGTGTAGCCCTACTCGTAAGGGCCATGATGACTTGACGTCATCCCCACCTTCCTCCAGTTTATCACTGGCAGTCTCCTTTGAGTTCCCGGCCGGACCGCTGGCAACAAAGGATAAGGGTTGCGCTCGTTGCGGGACTTAACCCAACATTTCACAACACGAGCTGACGACAGCCATGCAGCACCTGTCTCAGAGTTCCCGAAGGCACCAAAGCATCTCTGCTAAGTTCTCTGGATGTCAAGAGTAGGTAAGGTTCTTCGCGTTGCATCGAATTAAACCACATGCTCCACCGCTTGTGCGGGCCCCCGTCAATTCATTTGAGTTTTAACCTTGCGGCCGTACTCCCCAGGCGGTCGACTTAACGCGTTAGCTCCGGAAGCCACTCCTCAAGGGAACAACCTCCAAGTCGACATCGTTTACAGCGTGGACTACCAGGGTATCTAATCCTGTTTGCTCCCCACGCTTTCGCACCTGAGCGTCAGTCTTTGTCCAGGGGGCCGCCTTCGCCACCGGTATTCCTCCAGATCTCTACGCATTTCACCGCTACACCTGGAATTCTACCCCCCTCTACAAGACTCTAGCCTGCCAGTTTCGAATGCAGTTCCCAGGTTGAGCCCGGGGATTTCACATCCGACTTGACAGACCGCCTGCGTGCGCTTTACGCCCAGTAATTCCGATTAACGCTTGCACCCTCCGTATTACCGCGGCTGCTGGCACGGAGTTAGCCGGTGCTTCTTCTGCGAGTAACGTCAATCACTGCGGTTATTAACCACAATGCCTTCCTCCTCGCTGAAAGTACTTTACAACCCGAAGGCCTTCTTCATACACGCGGCATGGCTGCATCAGGCTTGCGCCCATTGTGCAATATTCCCCACTGCTGCCTCCCGTAGGAGTCTGGACCGTGTCTCAGTTCCAGTGTGGCTGGTCATCCTCTCAGACCAGCTAGGGATCGTCGCCTTGGTGAGCCATTACCTCACCAACAAGCTAATCCCATCTGGGCACATCTGATGGCATGAGGCCCGAAGGTCCCCCACTTTGGTCTTGCGACGTTATGCGGTATTAGCTACCGTTTCCAGTAGTTATCCCCCTCCATCAGGCAGTTTCCCAGACATTACTCACCCGTCCGCCGCTCGTCACCCGAGAGCAAGCTCTCTGTGCTACCGCTCGACTTGCATGTGTTAGGCCTGCCGCCAGCGTTCAATCTGAGCCATGATCAAACTCTTCAATTTAAGTTTGATGCTCGTGAATTAAACTTCGTAATGAATTACGTATGTTCACTCAGAGACTTGGTATTCATTTTTCGTCTTGCGACGTTAAGAATCCATGTCACTTTGAGTGCCCACACAGATTGTCTGATAAATTGTTAAAGAGCAGTGCAACGCGGCTTTCGCTCACCGTTGCGAGGTCCCGTATAATACGTTTTCCTCATTCAGAGTCAAGCGTTTAATTTCGCTTTTCTCTGCCGGCGTTCATCGCTGAACCCCGCTAACCCGGCGGCCTGTAAGCCGTTGTTCCGTGTCAGTGGTGGCGCATTATAGGGAGTTATTCCGACGTGACAAGAGGAAATTTCAAATTTTCTTTTGTTCGCTCAACTTTCCATCATCAAGGTGTTTTAACACCCTATTTGCTGGTCATTTGTGCGATTTCCCGGGCAAAAAGCGTGACCTGCTGCCAGTCGGTATAGACAACCTCTTTAGTGATATCCGTTTCGCCTCCGGTCATCTTCATAATAAGACGAATCATAAAGCGGTCATACCAACGATAACGTGGGTAACGGAGTGCCCCAGCAAATACAGCGCTACGTTGAGGTTGCCACGGAGAGTTGAGCAGAAACTTACGCGTGTAGCTGTTCGTCTGCGGCGTTCGCTTCTCTGGCTTACGCGCCACGAGATTGACCGAGAAAAAAGCACCCGGCAGCGCCTGCAGCGCCTGAAGGTGTTTTTTCACGAACCGCTCCAGCGCCGGATGAAAATGGCCATAACGGATTGATGCACCAATCACTACGCGATCGTATAAAGGCCAATCGATCTCATTGGTGCGATTAAGGTCAATCGTATCCGTATCAATTCCTTGCTCTTTTAATTCAGATGCCAGAAAGGAGGCGATTTCACGCGTTTGTCCGTCGCGGGTAGAGAATAGAATCAAAGTTTTCACAGGCACTCCTGTTATTCGCGCCAGAAAGTCGGAGTAAATAGCACCAGCAAGGTGAACACTTCCAGACGACCAAACAGCATGTTAGCAATCAATATCCATTTCGCGACCGGGTTCATCGTCGCAAAGTTATCCGCCACAACGCCCAGCCCAGGACCAAGGTTGTTTAACGTCGCGACAACTGAAGCAAAAGCAGAGAAGTCATCCACGCCGGTAGCGATGATCGCCAGCATACTGATGATGAATACCAACGCATAAGCGGAGAAAAATCCCCAGACGGCTTCCAGAATACGTTCCGGCAGCGCTCGGTTACCCAACTTAATACTGTATACCGCATTAGGGTGTACCAGACGTTTAAGCTCACGGTTACCCTGTTTAAAGAGCAGCAGAATACGAATAACTTTCAAGCCGCCGCCCGTCGAACCGGCGCAACCGCCGATAAAAGCCGAGCATAGCAGCAACACCGGCAAGAATAACGGCCAACGCGCAATGCTGTCGGTAGTGAAACCTGCAGTCGTCGCCATCGACACCACCTGGAAGAAGGCCTGGTTCAGCGTGGTAACCGCCGAGGCATAGACATCATGTAGCCACAGCACCAGGGTACAGATCACTACCAGCGTCAACTGCACCCCGATAAACATGCGGAATTCCGGATCGCGCCAGTAAACTTTCAGGTTGCGGCCACTAAGTAAAGAGAAGTGCAGACCATAGTTACAGCCGGAGATCAGCAGAAAGACTGCAATAATGGTGTTGATCGTCGGGCTGTCAAAATAGCCGACGCTGGCATCATGGGTAGAGAACCCCCCAATCGCGATAGTAGCGAAGCTATGTCCAATAGCGTCAAATGCCGGCATTCCGGCAAACCACAGCGCCAGCGCGCAGGCCACAGTCAGCAAGACATAGATAAGCCACAACGTTTTCGCCGTTTCCGCAATTCGCGGGCGCATCTTGTTGTCCTTCAACGGTCCCGGCATCTCCGCCCGATATAGCTGCATACCGCCGACGCCAAGGATTGGCAGTATCGCTACCGCCAGCACGATGATCCCCATACCGCCAAACCATTGCAGCATCTGACGATAAAAAAGGATGGCATGGGGTAACGAATCGAGCCCCACCAGCGTAGTCGCCCCGGTCGTTGTCAGGCCCGAGAAGGATTCAAAAAACGCATCCGTTACCGTCAGGTTCGGCTGTTCAGCGAAAATAAATGGCAGCGCACCCACGCTGCCCAATACGGTCCAGAAGAGGACGACTATCAGAAATCCTTCGCGGGATTTCAGTTCGCCCTTTTCACGACGGTTAGGCCACCACAGAAGCGAGCCGATCGCCAGCGCGACAAAAAAGGTCTGGGTAAACGCCCGCCCCGCACCATCGCGGTATATTAAGGCTACTAATCCCGGGAGGATCATAGTTCCCGAAAATAGAATGACCAGCAGTCCAACGATTCGGGTTATCGCGCGAAAATGCATCTCTGGCGCTTCCTTTGGTATGCAAAAAAATCAGGTGGGGATTATTCGTCAATCTTCAGTAATTGCAACGAACCACGACTAAAATCAGCCAGCTTTGCTGAAAATAGCGCCACTTCAGCTTGAGGAAGCGCCACGCGCAGCTGAACAGAGGCTTGATATTCGCTTTCGACAATTTTCCCTGAGAACTGAGCTAACAGCGTTTCAATCCCGGCCAACTGCCCATATTCACACTGCAAAGTATATGCGGTCAGCGGCGTCTTGCGCTGCGTTGTTAGCTGAGCAAGCGCCTGATGGACACCGCCGCCGTAAGCTTTCACCAGGCCGCCGGTGCCCAGCAGAATACCACCGTAGTAACGCACGACAACAGCGGTTATCTCCCCAACGCCGCTGCCCATAAGCTGGGCCAGCATCGGTTTCCCCGCCGTGCCAGCCGGTTCGCCATCATCAGAAAAGCCCAACTGTTGTGATTCGTTCGGCGGCCCGGCTACCCATGCCACGCAATGGTGGCGGGCGTCCGGGTGCTCAGCTCTGACGGATTCAACAAACGCCTTTGCCGCCGCTACGCCGTTGGTATGCGCCAACAGCGTAATAAAGCGGCTTTTTTTGATCTCTTCAACAAAGGTCACCGGCGCAGCCGGTATCAACCAACTTTCCATTACGCCAGTTTCAGGTCACGCGTCATATTTTCGACATTATTCTCGTGGATAACCACGTTGTCTTCGATACGAATCCCGCCAAACGGCTTCAATGCGTCGATTTTCTGCCAGTTGAAGTGCTTGCTGAACTGCCCTTCGCGCCACGGGGCCAGCAGAGATTCGATAAAGTAGATGCCCGGCTCAATGGTCAGTACCATTCTTGGTTGCAGCACGCGCGTGCAGCGCAGGTAGGGATATTTTGACGGCGCCGCCAAATGGGTGCCAGTATCATCCTGCATAAAGCCCGCAACGTCATGAACCTGCAAGCCCAGCGGATGGCCAATGCCGTGTGGCATAAACGGCCCGGTCAGGTCGTTCTCCACCATCGCCTCTTCGCTCATATCTTTGACTATCTGATGCTTACGCAGCAGTTTGGCAATACGCTGATGGAACTGAATATGATAATCCACATAGCTGGTGCCCGCCTTCATGGTACTAATCAGCGCCAGCTGTTCGTCATTGACGTCTTTAACCAGTTGAGCATAGTCATTATCACTATGCGCCGCCCAGGTGCGCGTCAGATCGGCCGCGTAACCATTATATTCCGCACCAGCATCCAGCAGAAAACTACGCGCTTCAGCCGGCGCGCGATGATCCAGTTTGGTGTAGTGCAGCACGGAGGCATGTTCGTTCAACGCCACGATATTGCTGTATGGCACGTCGGTGTCACGATGGCCGGTCGCCGTCAGATAGGCAAGGTTAATATCAAACTCGCTCATCCCTGAAAGGAATGCTTCATGCGCTGCACGATGGCCATTAACCGCCGATTTCTGTGCTTCACGCATACAAGCCAGCTCATAATCGGTTTTATAGGAGCGATAGTAGTGCAGATAATCGATAACGCCTTTCGGGTTGATCTTATCCGCCGCAATCTCCAGACCCAGCGCACGTTCCGGAACCGGACCGATATAGCCAATATTGCCGCGGGCTGCGGGCAGTTGGCTGCCAATACCGTCAGCTTTCGGCAGGGCAATCACTTCCACCTCTTCGGTCCAGAATGAGGTCGGCAGCGGTTCTACGTTGTGCCAGTAATCAACCGGCAGATAGAACCACAGTTTCGGTTTGTTGACGCCGTCCACCAGCAGCCAGCAGTTAGGGACTTGCGTTACCGGTACCCAGGCTTTGAACTGTGGGTTGACCTTGAACGGATACGGATGATCGTCGAGAAAGACATTAACCAATTCACCAGAGTGAATCAGCAGCGCATCCAGCTTAAAACGGGCCAGAACATCGCGAGTACGTTCTTGTAGGGTAACGATATGATTTTTATAGAGACCGGCCAGTGATTCCATCTTTTATCCTTTGATTTTATTGGATCGTGATTCTTCGCATCTTAGCACATTGGCCTCAGGCGGGGTGATTTCTACCGGGTGTGATCCGACCAGCATTTATTTAAAGAGTTATTTGCAATTTATTAACATAAATTCCACACTCCATCTCATCTGGTACGACCAGATCATATTGCTGGATTCAGGAGACTGACATGCTCTACAAAGGCGACACCCTGTACCTCGACTGGCGGGAAGACGGCATTGCCGAACTGGTGTTCGATGCCCCCGGTTCGGTCAATAAGCTCGATACCGCAACCGTAGCCAGCCTCGGCCAGGCGCTGGATGTGCTCGAAAAACAAAAAGATCTTAAAGGGTTGCTGCTCCGCTCTGAGAAAGCAGCCTTTATCGTCGGCGCGGATATCACCGAATTCCTTTCACTGTTCCTGGTTCCTCAAGAACAGCTCAGCCAGTGGCTGCATTTTGCCAATAGTGTCTTCAATCGTCTGGAGGATTTGCCAGTCCCTACCATTGCCGCAGTTAACGGCTATGCGTTGGGCGGCGGCTGCGAATGCGTTCTGGCAACCGATTATCGCCTGGCGACGCCTGACCTGCGTATTGGTCTGCCGGAAACGAAGCTGGGCATTATGCCGGGCTTTGGCGGCTCGGTGCGTATGCCGCGGATGCTTGGTGCGGACAGCGCGCTGGAAATTATTGCCGCCGGGAAAGATGTTGGTGCCGATCAGGCGCTGAAAATCGGTCTCGTCGACGGTGTGGTAAAGCATGAGAAGCTGATCGATGGCGCGATAGCCATTCTGCGCCAGGCGATTAACGGCGATCTCGACTGGAAGGCCAAGCGTCAGCCGAAGCTGGAGCCTCTTCACCTCAGTAAAATTGAAGCCACGATGAGTTTTACCATCGCCAAAGGCATGGTCGCACAAACCGCGGGTAAACATTAT
Organism: Klebsiella sp. RHBSTW-00215; assembly: GCF_014103785.1. Classification (NCBI taxonomy): domain Bacteria; kingdom Pseudomonadati; phylum Pseudomonadota; class Gammaproteobacteria; order Enterobacterales; family Enterobacteriaceae; genus Klebsiella; species Klebsiella sp. RHBSTW-00215. The sequence goes on along the minus strand of NZ_JABXQS010000001.1, from coordinate 1,737,699 downwards.
CCAGCTCCTGGTACCGCAGTGAAAACCATTGAAGCTGCCGCACGCTTTGGTCGTGAAGAAGCGCTGAACCTGGAAAACCAGAGTTTTGTGCCGCTGGCGCACACCAGCGAAGCTCGCGCATTGGTCGGCATCTTCCTCAACGATCAGTACGTCAAAGCGAAAGCGAAGAATCTCACTAAAGATACCGAAACGCCAAAACACGCTGCCGTACTGGGCGCGGGTATTATGGGCGGCGGCATCGCTTACCAGTCGGCCTGGAAAGGCGTACCGGTGGTGATGAAGGATATCAACGACAAATCGCTGACGCTCGGTATGACCGAAGCCGCCAAGCTGCTGAATAAACAGCTGGAGCGCGGCAAGATCGACGGTCTGAAGATGGCTGGCGTCATTTCAACCATTCAGCCGACGCTGGACTATGCCGGTTTTGAACGCGTGGACGTGGTGGTCGAAGCGGTCGTTGAGAATCCGAAAGTGAAAAAAGCGGTGCTGGCGGAGACTGAAGATAAAGTGCGTCCGGACACCGTGCTGGCGTCAAATACTTCCACCATTCCGATTAGCGAACTGGCCAGCGTCCTGAAGCGCCCGGAGAACTTCTGCGGCATGCACTTCTTTAACCCGGTTCACCGGATGCCGCTGGTTGAGATCATTCGCGGCGAGAAAAGCTCGGATGACACTATCGCCAAAGTGGTCGCCTGGGCAAGCAAAATGGGCAAGACGCCGATTGTGGTTAACGACTGCCCCGGCTTCTTTGTTAACCGCGTGCTGTTCCCCTATTTCGCCGGTTTCAGCCAGCTGCTGCGCGACGGCGCGGACTTCCGCAAAGTCGACAAAGTGATGGAGAAGCAGTTCGGCTGGCCGATGGGCCCGGCGTATCTGCTGGATGTGGTCGGTATTGATACCGCACATCACGCCCAGGCAGTCATGGCCGCAGGCTTCCCGCAGCGGATGCAGAAAGATTATCGCGACGCGATCGACGCCCTGTTCGAGGCTAACCGTTTCGGTCAGAAAAATGGCCTCGGCTTCTGGCGTTATAAAGAAGACAACAAGGGTAAGCCGAAGAAAGAAGAAGATGTGGTTGTGGATAGCCTACTGGCAGACGTCAGCCAGCCGAAACGCGACTTCAGCGACGAAGAAATCATCGCCCGCATGATGATCCCTATGGTTAACGAAGTGGTGCGTTGTCTGGAAGAAGGCATTATTGCCAGCCCGGCGGAAGCGGATATGGCGCTGGTTTACGGCCTCGGCTTCCCTCCATTCCACGGTGGTGCATTCCGCTGGCTGGATACGCTCGGCAGCGCAAAATATCTCGATATGGCGCAGCAATATCAGCACCTCGGCCCACTGTATGACGTGCCGGAAGGCCTGCGCAGTAAAGCACGCCATAACGAAGCGTACTATCCCCCGGTTGAACCTGCCCGCCCGGTAGGCGACCTGAAAACGGCTTAAGGAGTCACAATGGAACAGGTTGTCATTGTCGATGCAATTCGCACCCCGATGGGCCGTTCGAAGGGCGGCGCCTTTCGCCACGTGCGCGCGGAAGACCTCTCTGCGCACCTGATGCGTAGCCTGCTTTCGCGCAACCCATCGCTTGAAGCAAGCGCGATTGACGATATCTACTGGGGTTGCGTGCAGCAGACCCTGGAGCAGGGCTTTAACATTGCCCGCAATGCCGCGCTACTGGCGGAAATCCCGCACTCGGTACCGGCCACCACGGTCAATCGCCTTTGCGGTTCTTCGATGCAGGCGCTGCATGACGCAGCGCGCATGATCATGACCGGTGACGCCAGCGTATGCCTGATTGGCGGCGTGGAACATATGGGCCACGTCCCGATGAGCCACGGCGTGGATTTCCACCCGGGCCTGAGCCGTAACGTCGCTAAAGCCGCCGGTATGATGGGGCTGACTGCAGAAATGCTGGCGCGTCTGCACGGCATCAGCCGTGAAATGCAGGACCAGTTCGCCGCCCGCTCCCACGCTCGCGCCTGGGCCGCCACGCAGTCTGGCGCGTTCAAGACGGAAATCATTGCTACCGGTGGTCACGATGCTGACGGCGTGCTGAAGTCATACAATTATGATGAAGTTATTCGTCCTGAAACGACGGTAGAGGCGCTGGCTGCGCTGAGGCCCGCATTCGATCCGGTCACGGGTACGGTAACGGCGGGAACATCTTCCGCACTCTCCGACGGTGCTGCCGCAATGCTGTTAATGAGTGAAAGCCGCGCTCGCGAGCTGGGCCTGAAACCGCGCGCGCGAGTGCGTTCTATGGCTGTCGTCGGCTGTGATCCATCAATCATGGGTTATGGCCCGGTTCCAGCTTCAAAGCTGGCGCTGAAAAAGGCCGGACTCTCTACCAGCGATATCGACGTTTTCGAAATGAACGAGGCTTTTGCCGCGCAGATCCTGCCGTGTATTAAAGATCTGGGGCTGATGGAGCAAATAGATGAGAAGATCAACCTCAACGGCGGCGCGATCGCTCTGGGCCATCCGCTCGGCTGTTCCGGCGCGCGCATTAGCACAACGTTAATTAATCAGATGGAGCGCAAAGACGCGCAGTTCGGCCTGGCTACCATGTGTATTGGTTTAGGCCAGGGCATCGCCACCGTCTTTGAGCGGGTTTAATCGTTGCCGTTCTTCCCGCCTGTCAGGGGCGGGTTTTTTATTTCTGCTATTCAGTTATGATCACCAGGAAGGTAACGATTATTAAGGATAATAACAACTTATGAAAACACTCCCACTCATTCTTCTGCTTGCTACATTCTCTGGTGCAGCTCTCGCCGATGAGCAAGATAACGCTCAGGCATGTCTCTCCTGGGGAATGAATAAAATGGTGCAGAATCCGGAAAGCGAACAGCTAAAGAACCTGGTCATCACCAATATCAATACCGAACGCTACGATGAGAAGATAGGTAGCCAGTATATCGCGACGCAGTTAGCCGCTACGCTGGAAAAAGAGGGAAAAACCGTCGGAAAAATGCTCTGTTTGCTGGAGAACGATCGACCACTGTACGTTTACTTTAGCGATGCCAAATAAATAAAGCATCCGGGCCAAAATCCCGGATGCTTTTATAATAACTATCAGATAAACGCAAAAGCATCGCCAAACAGACGATCTTCACGCGCGCCGCGTTCATTACAGAACAGGTCGCGGGCAATCTTAGCCATCTCGAAGCGGCCAGCAATATAGATATCATGCTCGGCCAGCGTTCCGTAGTCCTGTAAAACCGCCGTAAGTACGGTTCCGGTACGACCACGCCACTCTTCTTCAGGCTGTTCAACAACCGGCTCAACGCGTAAACCAGGGTGTCTCACGCTTAACGCTTCCAGCTCGGACAGATCATAGAGATGCTTGGCTTCACGCCCGCCCCAGTAGATAGCGATATCACGGTTCGGATTGCGCGCCAGCGCGGTGAGCAGAATGGAACGCACATAGGAGAAGCCCGTCCCCCCGGCGATCAGAATCAGCGGGCGCTCCTCATCATCGCGCAGCCAGGCTTCGCCATGCGGGATATCGACCTCGATTTCACGTTCTTTCAAAATGCGATCCATCACCGCCATCGCATACAAGTTGAGTTCAGATGCGCCGATATGCAGCTCGATAAACTCGTGTTCCGACGGCGTAGAGGCCATGGAGAACGGACGCTTGTCGCGCTCGTCCATCACGACCATCAGATACTGACCAGCACGGAAGGAAAACGCCGCTTCCGGCACTAATCGAACGCGATACACAGTATCGGTAATCGCCTCCACCGAGGTCACTTTACAGCTTAAGGTTGTCATGCGTCCCCTCTATCGGGTCTATTGTGCAAAACAGCGGCGTTAGCCCCGCTTACTGTTATTTGAAGATGGCCAATTCATCCCAGATGGCGTCAATACGTGCCGTCACCTCGGGATCTTTCTTAATGGGACGACCCCACTCGCGCTGGGTCTCACCAGGCCATTTATTTGTGGCATCCAGCCCCATTTTTGAACCCAAACCGGAAACCGGTGAGGCAAAGTCCAGGTAATCAATTGGCGTGTTTTCTACCAATACCGTATCACGCGCCGGGTCCATACGGGTAGTAATCGCCCAAATCACGTCATTCCAGTCGCGCGCGTTAACATCGTCATCGCAGACAATCACGAACTTGGTGTACATGAACTGCCGCAGGAACGACCAGACGCCCATCATCACGCGCTTAGCATGACCCGCGTACTGTTTCTTCATGGTGACCACCGCCAGGCGATAGGAACACCCTTCCGGCGGCAGGTAAAAATCGACAATTTCAGGAAACTGCTTTTGCAGAATCGGCACGAAGACTTCGTTCAGCGCGACGCCCAATACTGCCGGTTCATCCGGCGGGCGTCCGGTGTAGGTGGAGTGATAAATCGCATCTTCCCGCTGGGTGATATGTGTGACGGTAAACACCGGGAAGCTATCCACTTCATTGTAGTAGCCAGTGTGATCGCCATACGGCCCTTCGGGCGCCAGTTCCCCGGATTCGATATAACCTTCGAGCACGATCTCCGCGCTGGCCGGCACTTCCAGGTCGTTAGAAACGCACTTCACGACTTCAGTTTTTGTTCCGCGCAGCAGGCCCGCAAACGCATACTCAGAAAGGGTATCCGGAACCGGCGTCACCGCACCGAGAATGGTCGCCGGATCGGCACCCAGCGCCACGGAGACCGGGAAACGTTCGCCAGGATGCGCTGCGCACCACTCCTGGAAATCCAGCGCGCCGCCGCGATGGGACAACCAGCGCATAATCAGCTTGTTCTTGCCAATCAGCTGCTGGCGATAGATGCCCAGATTTTGCCGCTCTTTATGCGGACCACGAGTGACCGTGAGCCCCCAGGTAATAAGCGGAGCGGCATCTTCCGGCCAGCAGGTCATGATCGGGATTCGGGTCAGGTCTACATCATCGCCCTGGATGATTTTCTGCTGACATGGCGCGCCGCGCAGGCGCTTAGTCGGCATGTTCAGTACCTGTTTGAACTGCGGCAGCTTATCGAACAGATCGCGAAAGCCTTTTGGCGGTTCCGGCTCTTTCAGGAAAGCCAGAAGTTTACCCACTTCCCGTAGCGAGCTGACGTCCTCCTGACCCATCCCCAGCGCAACGCGTTTCGGCGTGCCGAACAGGTTGCACAACACCGGCATGGAGTAGCCTTTCGGGTTTTCAAACAGCAGGGCAGGACCGCCAGCACGCAAAGTGCGATCGGCAATTTCGGTAATTTCCAGGTGAGGATCGACCGGCAGGGAGATCCGTTTCAATTCCCCCCGCTGCTCCAGTAATGTCAGAAAATCGCGTAGATCGTGGTATTTCATGGAGTTGTTATTGACCTCTATACAGGCGGCTGATTATACGGCGTTCATCAGGGCGATGCTGTATTTTTGTTAAATTAGCGTGAAAGAACGCTGAAATTTCGTTTTCATCCGCAATGATTTCGCGATCGCATCGGGCTTTTGTTATGCTTGCTGCCAGTAGCTGTGGAAAGAGTCATTATGCAAGCCTGGTATTTACTTTATTGCAAACGTGGGCAGCTTGAACGCGCCCAGGAACATCTCGAACGGCAGGCCGTCAATTGCCTGATGCCAACGATCGAACTGGAAAAAATTGTCCGCGGTAAACGCACGACGGTCAGCGAACCCCTGTTCCCAAACTATCTGTTTATCGAGTTTGATCCAGAAATTATTCATACCACCACCATCAACGCGACTCGCGGTGTGAACAGCTTTGTGCGTTTTGGCGCACTGCCCGCTATCGTGCCATCCGCCGTCATTCATCAGCTCTCCATCTACAAGCCGGAAGGCATTACCGATCCGGAAACGCCCCATGAAGGCGACAACGTACTAATCACTGACGGTGCCTTTGAAGGTCTACAGGCAATCTTTACCGAACCGGATGGCGAAGCCCGTTCTATGCTGCTGCTAAATCTGCTTAACAAGCAGGTATTGCAGAGCGTCAAAAATACGGACTTTTATAAAATCTGACGACGCGCTTAAAAGCGCACGCCAAAGAGTCTTCTGACGTTAGCATCGGTGACTTCTTCCAGCCACTTCGCGTCTTCCCCACGCCACCCTGCGATACTCGCCAAAATATGCGGCAAATAAGCAGGTTCATTACGGCGGGAAGAGGGTTTCGGGCGCATATCGCGCGGCAGTAGATAAGGCGCATCGGTCTCAACCAGCAGACGGTCGACCGGAATATCAACCAGCAACTCTCGCAGCTCTACCCCTCGACGCTCATCGCACACCCAGCCGGTGATACCAATGGATAAACCTCTATCCACACATTCACGCATCTCTTCGCGCGTACCGGTAAAACAATGCACCACTGCCCCCGGTAATTTATCGAGCCAGGGCGTCAGCAGGGCCAGGAAGCGCTCGTGCGCATCGCGGCAGTGCAAAAACACCGGCATCGACAGCTCCGCCGCCAGAGCCAGTTGAGCGCTAAACGCCGCTTCCTGCTCCTGCGGCGTCGAAAAGTTACGGTTAAAATCCAGTCCGCATTCACCAATCGCGACGACTTCCTGCTCGCGGGCCAACGCAAAGACTGCCGCCGCGACGGATTCCGTCCAGGTGCTACTGTCGTGTGGATGAACCCCGGCGGTTGACCAGCAGCCAGAGTAGCGGCGTGCCATCTGCTGCGCCTGCGCGCTTTCATGCAGGTTCGTTCCCGTCAGCAGCATGCCGGTAACTCCTGCCGCCTGCGCACGAGAAACAACCTCATCGCGATCGCGAGAAAACTGCGGGCTGGTCAGATTTACACCGATATCAAACATCACTACTCCCATATGACAACCGCCCTTGCGGGCGGCTGGTATTTATTCTTCTTTGCCCTGCGCCTCTTCGGCGGCGGCATCTTCATCACGCGTCATGCGCTTGCCTGTATAGAACCGGGCGAAGAAAACCCCGACTTCGAATAGACAGTACATCGGGATCGCCAATAGCGTTTGCGAGAATACATCCGGCGGTGTCAGCAACATCCCAACGACGAATGCGCCCACCAGCACGTAAGGCCTTTTCTTACGCAGATCGTCCGGGGTTGTTACCCCCATCCAGCACAGCAGCACGATGGCCACCGGCACTTCGAACGAGACGCCAAAAGCGATAAATAACGCCATGACAAAATCGAGATAGCTGCGAATATCGGTTGAAACCTGCACCCCTTCCGGCGCTGCGTGCGTCAGGAAACCAAACGCCAGCGGGAACACAACGAAGTAAGCAAAGGCCATACCGATGTAAAACAGCAGCGTGCTGGAGACCAGCAGCGGCATCACCAACCGACGTTCATGCTTATACAGCGCAGGCGCCACAAAGGCCCAGACCTGGTACAAAATGACCGGCACCGACAAAATGATCGACACCATAAAGGTCAGCTTGATCGGCGTGAAGAAAGGCGAGGCCACGTCCGTGGCGATCATCGTTGCGCCAACCGGCATCTGCCGAATAAGCGGCGCAGAAACCAGTTGATAGATATCGTTGGCGAAATAAACCAACGCCAGGAAAATCACCAGAATCGCGAGAATGCTGTTGATCAAGCGTTTACGCAGTTCAATCAGATGCGTAATTAGCGGTTGTGTATCGTCTACGCCCATGTTTACTGTTTATCACTCGATGCGGGAGAGGAATCGGAAGCTGTCACGGCGACTTTCTCTTTCGCAGACGGAAGTTCTACCTGCGAAACAAGGGGTTCTTCAGCAACGCTTTCTGGGGCATGCTCTGGCGCGCTGGCCTGATGTTCAGCCGTCGCTGGCGTGATGTCTTTGCGCTGCTCTTCACTACCCTGCACTACCGGGTTATGAATCGTGTTGGCTTCGTCGCTGGCTTTTTCAGGATCGTTGGCGGTATAGGAGCGCTTCATGGATTCAGCCGCTTCGCGCAGTTCGTCCATCGATGCCTTTAGCTCAGGGGTCAGATTATCCAGGCTGGCCTTTTCCACTTTCTTCAGGCTTTCCTGGAACTCCTGCAGCTTTAATTCCTGGGTTATTTCATTTTGCACGGTAGCCGCCAGAGACCGCAGCGTGCGGATCCAACTGACTACCGTTTTTACCGCGACAGGCAGTCGCTGTGGCCCCAAAACGATGAGGCCAATTACGAACACCAGCAGTAGTTCACTAAAACCGATATCGAACACGAATTACACCTGCTCTTTGTCGTGGCGTTTGGTCTCGTCTTTCTTTGCTTCATCCGGTTTTTCAGCGAGGGTTTTCGCCGCAAAATCGGCATCAGGCGCGGATTTCTCCGGTTTATCTTCGTCGCTCATGGCCTTTTTAAAGCCTTTGATCGACGCGCCTAAATCCGAACCGAGCGAGCTCAGCTTTTTTGTCCCGAAAAGCAGAACCACGATGACGACAACAATGAGTAACTGCCAAATACTGATACCACCCATACACATTCCCCTATGACAGATGATGAATTAATAGGACGCATTATACATATTATGCGCAGTGATAAAGGCGACTGCCGTCAGTTCGTCTTTCGCCAGCCGATAAGCCAGGTTACGACGCCAGCGGCCATCAGCCAGCCGGGCATCATGCCCCATTCCGGACGGTGGACGAATAGCAGCGTACCACTCAGCAGTAAAACCGCACCTATACCAAACAAGTAACGAGACTGCCCCTGGCGTACGTGCCGCACCTGGATGTCACGCACGATGGTATCGACGCTATTCTTCAACTGCTTGCTTTGTTGCAAGCTTTGGTACACCAGCTCAGGTATTTCCGGCATTCTCTCAATCCAGAACGGCGCTTTTTCTTTAAACGCGCGCACCAGCGCCGGAATGCCAACCTGATCCTTAATCCACGACTCAAGGAACGGTTTCGCCGTTTTCCACAAGTCTAACTGAGGATAGAGCTGGCGACCTACACCTTCTACGTAAAGTAATGTCTTCTGTAGCAGAACCAGCTGCGGCTGCACTTCCATATTGAAGCGTCGCGCGGTGTTAAACAGGTTCAGCAGCACATGGCCAAAAGAGATTTCCGCCAGCGGCTTTTCAAAAATAGGCTCGCAGACGGTGCGGATGGCAAACTCGAACTCTTCAACGTTGGTATCCGCAGGTACCCAGCCGGAATCAACGTGCAGCTCCGCAACTTTGCGATAATCACGGTTAAAGAAGGCGATGAAGTTTTCCGCCAGGTAGCGCTTATCTTCTTTGTTCAGCGAGCCGACAATACCGCAGTCGATACCGATGTACTGCGGGTCCTCCGGATGTTCATAGCTGACAAAAATATTGCCCGGATGCATATCGGCATGGAAGAAGCTGTCGCGGAAGACCTGAGTGAAAAAGACCTGCACGCCGCGCTCGGCCAGCAGCTTCATGTTGGTATTTTGCGCTTCCAGAGCAACGACATCGGAAACCGGGATGCCGTAAATCCGCTCCATCACCATCATGCCTTCGCTGCAGTAGTCTGAATAAACCTCAGGGACATAGAGCATTGGGCTGTCTTCAAAGTTGCGGCGCAATTGAATGGCGTTGGCCGATTCACGCAGCAGGTTGAGTTCATCCAGCAGCGTTTTCTCGTATTCGCGAACCACTTCCTGTGGGCGCAGACGACGACCGTCCGGCAGCAAACGCGGTACCCAGCGCGCGAGGCGATAGATGAGTTTCATATCCGCTTTGATAACCGGCACAATATCCGGGCGGATCACCTTGATGACCACCTCTTTGCCATTCTCTTTCAGGCGCGCAGTGTGTACCTGGGCGATAGAGGCAGAAGCCAGCGGCTCGATGGAGAAATCGTCAAACCAGGCCTCCACCGGCAGGCCACCCATCGCTTGCTCAATTTGCTTTTTGGCCAGCAGGCCGTCAAACGGCGCGACGCGATCTTGCAACATGGCTAGCTGATCGGCGATTTGCGGCGGAAACAGGTCACGACGAGTTGAGAGCATCTGACCAAACTTAATCCACACCGGCCCCAGCTCCTGCAACGCCAGACGCAAGCGCTCGCCGAGAGGTTTTTCTTTGTGGCGGTTTGGCATCCAGAACAGCATACGTCGCCAGATTCGCAGCGGCAGCGTGATGCGCATTTTGGGAATGAGCTCATCAAGCCCGTAGCTCAAAAAGGTGCGGATGATGAAATACAGGCGCCGTAGTTCTCCTGGCGTCATTTGCCCTCCAGCGTTTCCAGCCGTTTTTCCAGCGCGGCCAGGGCTCGTTCCACAGCAGCGGTTTCCTCAACAAACCAGGCCAGCTCCAGCGGTCCCGGTGCCAGACGCCACTCTTCGGTGATCGCCTCCGCGACATAACGCTGCTGGCGCTGAGCGCCCTGTAAAAGAAAGCGAGTGCCGCCGCGTAATACTTTACTGAAGCCTTCCGCAACGATATCGCCAGTATACGGGGCCAATAGTTCAGCCGGGTCGAATTCAGCCAGATCGCACAGGGTGACGGTATTTTGCACCACCTGCAAATCTCCCTGCACTTCGAGATCGCCGCTGCGAATCAGCGCCGTCAGCTGCTGGCGGTTACGTAATTGCGGGAGCACGCTTAGACGAGTAATCACAGTACAATCGGCTTCGCCTTCCCATGCGCCCAGCACGTCTACCTGACGCTCGCTAAAAACCAGCACCACGGGTGCGGAAAGCTCTTGCAACTCGACGCGCAGCACTTTCCCCAGCAGCCGCTGCCGGGCGGGTTTAAGCGCCTGGTCGCGCCAGAGGAAAGTATTCAGGACCGTCTCAATACCGGCGGAAACCAGTGATTTGAAAGGCATAGCGTCCCTCCTGTCAGAACTTGTAACCACGGTGCAGCGCAACGATACCGGCCGTCAGGTTGTAGTAATCGACGCTTTCGAAACCTGCGTCCTGCATCATGCCTTTCAGAGTGTCCTGATCGGGGTGCATTCGAATAGATTCAGCAAGATAGCGATAGCTTTCGGCGTCTTTCGCAACCAGCTCGCCCACGCGCGGCAGGATATGGAAGGAATAGGCATCGTAGGCTTTGCTCAGCGGCTCCATTATTGGCTTCGAGAACTCCAGTACCAGCAGGCGACCGCCCGGTTTGAGCACGCGATACATAGAGCGCAGCGCTTTTTCTTTATCGGTGACATTACGCAGGCCGAAAGAGATGGTGATGCAGTCAAAGGTGTTATCTGCAAAAGGTAGCGCTTCGGCGTTAGCCTGGACATATTCCACGTTACCGATAATGCCGATATTACGCAGCTTTTCGCGGCCCATCTTCAGCATAGAATCATTAATATCCGCCAGCATCACGCGGCCGGTTTCGCCCACCAGACGGGAGAATTTCGCCGTCAGGTCGCCGGTACCGCCGGCCAGATCCAGCACGGTCTGCCCACGACGGACGCCGCTGCAATCGATGGTGAAACGCTTCCACAAACGATGAATACCGAACGACATCAAATCGTTCATCACATCATATTTTGCAGCTACAGAATGAAATACATGCGCCACCATGTCAGCTTTCTGTTCTTTGGCGACAGTCTGAAAGCCAAAATGCGTCGTTTCTTGTGAATCCTCAACCATCTCAATGCCTGCTTGCTTATCAAGAAAATGTTCGTCGAGTGTAACAGGTTTAGCGCGCTTCCCATACGCTTCAACGCGGCTGAGAGCGACCATCGTACACTGCAGCAGCTGCGGAATCTGATGAAAAATCGTTATCTTCCCGTGGGTTGTCTTCGTCCTCAAGACGGTATTCATCATCCTGCGCGGTTGCTTGTTCGACTAAGTCAGGATTAATCCCACGTTTGACTTCCACGCCCAGGCCACGGAACGATTCTGCCTGAACGAGCAGATTGCCACGCCCGGAAGCGAGCTTTTTCATCGCCTGACGATAGTTATCCTGTGCTTTATCCAGGCTCTGGCCGATAGCGGACATGTCGTCGACAAACAGGCGCATTTTGTCATACAGGCGCCCCGCTCTTTCGGCAATTTTCTGCGCGTTACGGCTCTGATGCTCATAGCGCCACAGGTTGGCGATGGTACGCAGTGCGACCAGCAGCGTAGTCGGGCTAACCAACATAATGTTGTTCTTCAGCGCTTCGCTAATCAGCTCCGGCTGACGGTCAATCGCCAGCAGGAAGGCGGGTTCAACGGGGATAAACATCAGGACGTAGTCGAGTGAACGTAGCCCCGGCAGCTGTTGATAGTCCTTACGCCCCAGCAGACGCATATGATTGCGTACGGAAGCAATATGCTCCTGTAACGCCGTTTCGCGGGTGTAATCATCATCGGCATTAAAGTAGCGTTCATAGGCGACCAGAGTCATCTTGGCATCAATAACCACGTCTTTGCCCTGCGGAAGACGCACGATCACATCCGGCTGCATCCGTGAACGGTTGTCGGTTTCGATACTCACCTGCGTTTGATATTCGTGACCCTCCCGCAGTCCGGAAGCTTCCAGCACACGGGTCAATACCACTTCCCCCCAGTTGCCCTGAGTTTTGTTATCACCCTTCAGCGCGCGCGTGAGGTTTAGCGCTTCCTGCGCCATTTGCGCATTAAGCTGCTGAAGGTTGCGGATTTCATGAGCCAGGGTATGACGCTCCCGCGCCTCCTGACCAAAGCTATCCTGAACCTGGCGGCGGAAACCATCCAGTTGCTCACGTAACGGGGTCAGCAGCCCGTGCAGACTCTGGCGATTCTGCTCATCCACCCGTCGGTTGCTGTGTTCGAATATTCGGTTTGCCAGATTCTCGAACTGCTCGCTAAGGCGCTGCTCGCTGTTGACCATCTGGCGAATTTTATCTTCCGCATGCATTTGCGTGGATTCAAGGCGGGTGGTCACTTCACGGAGATCGGCCTCCAGCGACGTATTGATATCGCGCAGGCTGCGCAATTCGTTATTGAGCAGCTCGCACTCTTCGCGCCAGTGGGACTCCTGCACCAGTTGTTGGCGGGCGGCGCTCAGCTCAATATCCAGCTCGCGACGCTCTTCGATGAGGTCGGCTCGGATTTGGTCGGCGCGCGCTTTGGTCGCCAGCCAGCCCACAATCAGCCCAGCGGCCAGCGCCACAACGGCACTAATAATAATCGAGATATCCACAACGCCCCCTGCGGCAACCACTTACGGCACAAAATAGAATTGTGCTGTACAAACGTCCAGTTGGAAAGGTTTTTCCTGCGAGGAGCAACGCAAAAAAGAAAGGCCGGAGAGCCCGGCCTTTGACAGAAAGGATAAGAACTACAGCAGGCGGCGCGCTGCTTCCACGACGATTTTCACCGCATGGCTTTCGGTTTGCTTCATGGTTTCCGCGTTTGGAATTTCCTGCTGGGTACGGTTGACGATAACCCCGGCAACCATCCCGGCACGCAGACCCTGGCTGGCGCACATGGTCAGCAGAGTGGCGGATTCCATTTCATAGTTCATCACGCCCATCGACTGCCACTCTTCCATCGAACCTTTAAAGCGGCTCACCACGCGACCGGAGAAGGTGTCGTAACGCTCCTGGCCCGGATAGAAGGTGTCAGAAGAGGCAGTAACGCCGACATGCGTGGTCGCGCCGATGGATTTCGCCGCTTCAACCAGCGCGGTAGTACATTCGAAATCGGCTACCGCCGGGAATTCCATTGGCGCGAAGTGTAGGCTTGCACCGTCGAGACGAACGGAAGCTGTGGTCACCAGAACATCGCCCACATTAATGTGCGGCTGAATAGCGCCGGTGGTGCCAATGCGCAGGAAGGTACGGATACCCAATTGGGCCAGTTCTTCCACGGCAATAGAGGTAGATGGGCCGCCGATACCGGTAGAGCAGACAATCACTGCTTTACCATCCAGTTCAGCACGCCAGGTAGTGAATTCGCGATGAGATGCCAGTTTGACCGGCTTATCCATCAGCGCGGCGATCTTTTCCACACGCTCCGGATCGCCAGGGACGATAGCCAGCGTAGCCCCTTGTAAATCGTTCTTGGTGAGGCCGAGATGAAAAACATCAGACTTAGACATAAAAAACTCCTCTGTGGGTCGAATTATCAGCAGAAGCAAAACGGTACTTTACAGAAGCTGCTGAGACTATTTTGTGACACCAATCACCATGGATGAAATTCATTGCAATAGATTGCCATTGAATGGTGATACAAATCACATTAATAAGTTAATCTGGAGAGTACTGAACAAAAGATAGCCTGTTTCGGGCACTGTGGTTTGTTAACGTCCGGTCTATAACCTAAATAATTCGAGTTGCAGGACAAGGCACTCGTGCCTTGAACAGCGATTGCGCTGGCCCCGAAGGGGCGAGGCCGCAGGCCGAGTAACGCGGCAAGCAAGATAGTCCCGATGAGCTTACTCAAGTAAGTGATTCGGGTGAGTGCGCGTAGCCAACGCACAAGCAACTTGAAGTATGACGGGTATAAAACGTCTATAGTTATCGATGCGCTAATACATTAATAAGGGTACGGAGAATACCATGACCACAACTAAGCAACCCGGCTTTGCACCTGCAGCCACGCCGCATGCCTCAACTGCTGTTCACACGTCAGATGAAAATATCATCTCCGGGGAGACATCAATCCCTTCTCAGGGGGATAACATGCCAGCCTTCCATGCCCGTCCGGGCAACGTCGACGTTCCGCTACCGGTCGTCATCGTTGTACAGGAAATTTTCGGCGTGCATGAACATATCCGCGATATTTGTCGTCGTCTGGCGCAGGAAGGGTATCTGGCTATCGCACCAGAGCTGTACTTCCGCCAGGGCGATCCCAATGATTACAACGATATTCCTTCTTTATTTCAGGGGTTGGTCAAAAAGGTGCCGGATTCTCAGGTACTGGCTGACCTCGATCACGTCGCCAGCTGGGCTTCCCGCCACGGTGGCGATGCCCATCGTCTGCTTATTACCGGTTTCTGCTGGGGCGGTCGCATCACCTGGCTGTACGCCGCACATAACCCGCAGCTAAAAGCCGCCGTTGCCTGGTACGGCAAGCTGGTCGGTGAGAAAACATTAAACTCACCGAAACATCCGGTGGACATTGCCGTTGATCTGAACGCCCCGGTCTTAGGGCTTTACGGCGCGAAAGATGACAGCATCCCGCAGGATACGATTGAAACCATGCGTCAGGCGCTGCGGGCCGCTAACGCTACGGCAGAAATCGTGGTTTACCCGCAGGCCGACCACGCCTTTAACGCCGACTATCGCGCCAGCTATCATGAAGAGTCGGCGAAGGATGGCTGGCAGCGAATGCTGGCATGGTTTGCGCAATATGGCGGGAAGCGAGGCTAGAGCTAATTGCATCATTAATCAGGGGCCGGAGGCGGCATTGCTAACCTCCGGCAATGACCATCACGATCAACGTAACAAAACCAGGAATCATAGACTCTGAGGACTCGGAGCCTCCATTTATTCATCCTGAAAGCCAATGAGCGTAATCGCCCTCACTTGGCGCCATGCCCCTCTGACTCAACAGCGTAATTCTTGTAATAAAATATTTTATCTCTTTCATTAATACTTCTGATC
Source organism: Klebsiella sp. RHBSTW-00215 (assembly GCF_014103785.1). Lineage (NCBI taxonomy): Bacteria > Pseudomonadati > Pseudomonadota > Gammaproteobacteria > Enterobacterales > Enterobacteriaceae > Klebsiella > Klebsiella sp. RHBSTW-00215. The sequence continues at coordinate 1,722,315 of NZ_JABXQS010000001.1, read as the reverse complement.
ACCTTACAAGGAACACCGACGGCAACGACATCCGGCGGGATATCTTTGGTGACAACGCTACCCGCGCCAATAACCGAATTGTCTCCGATCGTTATACCTGGATTGATAACTACATTGCTGCCAATCCATACGTTATTGCCGATGGTAACCGGAAAGGAGAACATCTCTCCGGCTTTTCTCAACTCGTGATGAACGGGATGCCCTGTGACAGAGATCGTCACATTTGGCGCAATTAAAACGTTATCGCCAATGGTGACCGTGTAATCGTCTACAATGGTAAAATTAAAGTTCGCGTAGAAATTATCGCCAATATAGATATTGGTTCCGTAAGAGAAATAAACCGGCGGTTCTACCCACACATGCTTTCCCACTTTTCCAAACATCTCACGAATCAGTTTATCTCTTTTTTCAACCTCTGATGGGCGCGTGTGATTAAATTCGTACATGAGTTCTTTGCCACGTAATCTCTCTTCGGGCAGGCCCTCGCACATATCGGTAAACAGTTCTCCTGCTTTTATTCTGTCTCTCATAGAAATGTTCATCGATGATATTCCCTCTTTATTTTTTGTATTCATGCCTGTTTACCCGATTGTGCGAAAGAGCGGGAAAAAGGTCCCGGCCCGCTAAGGGTAAATACAGAAATCAGCGTAAAGCTCAGCGCAATTATCCCTAACACCAGATAAGCCCCCTGGAAGCCAATACTCTCATACATATTCCCGGCCAGAACGGACATGAAAATCATCGCTAACTGCTTGAAGAAGCAGAAACAGACCAGATAAATCGTGGCGGAGAAACGGACTTCAAACTGGCTGGTGATGTATTTGAAGCAGCCGACGATCAGGAACGGTATTTCAAACATATGCAGCGTTTTGAGGATCACGACCTCCAGTGCGGAGGAGGCGAAAGACGAGCCGATAATCCTTACCGACATGATCGTGCCTGCCAGCAGCAAAGCGTTCTTTCCGCCAATACGATTCACAATCAGCGGCGCAAAGAACATGATGCTGGCATTCAGTAACTCACCCATGGTGGTGACGTAGCCGAATACGCGGGTACCTTGTTCACCGGTAGCAAAAAAAGAGGTGAAGAAGTTAGCAAACTGCTGGTCAAATACATCGTAAGTACAGGAGACGCCGACCACGTACAACGAGAGGAACCAGAGTTTAGGCTGTTTAAATAACTCCAGCGCCAGCTTCAGGCTGAAAGCTGAGTTGTTGGCCCCCACCGCATCGGCGACCTTCGCAGAAGAAGGCGCATCTGTTTTTGAAAAGAACAGCAGCAATGCCAGAATAACGGCGCAACCGGAACCCAGCCAGAAGACAAACTGGTTATTGATGGTGAACATAATTCCGGCAATCGAGGCGCATAGCGCCCAGCCTACGCAGCCAAACATACGGGCGCGGCCAAATTCAAAGTTGCTCCGGCGGCTGGCTTTTTCAATATAGGCTTCAATCGCCGGTGCGCCGGCATTGTAAATAAAGCCAAGGTAGATCCCGCCAACAATCGACCCCAGTAAAATATTTACCTGTAATAAGGGACCAAAAACGTAAATAAAGAACGGGGCGAACATCACCAGCATCCCGGTAATGATCCACAACAGGTGTTTACGCAGACCAAGCTTATCGGAGAGCAGACCGAAGGCAGGCTGGAACAGGAGCGAAAAGAGTGAAATACAGGCGAAAATGATCCCGGTATCCCCTTTGCTTATATGGTTTACATCGTGTAACCAGATAGGAAAGAAAGGGAAATAAGCACCCATGATAAAAAAGTAGAAGAAGAAGAAAAAGCCGAACATCCAAAAGTTAGTGTTTTTTAAATAGTACATATGGACTTCCTTACCCTGAATACGGGCAGGTCTGCACCTGCCCGAGTGTTATTATTTTTGACCCCAGACCAGCTGGTAGTGGTAGCGTCCGGCGCTAAGTAGGAATTCCGGCGAAACCGAAGGACTCCACGAGTCATCGCCGCCGACGCCCATATGGAAACCATCAATATTGAGCCAGGTCCCGGCTTCCGGCTGTAGTAGATGGCGGTGGCTGGTCTCCATCAACTGTTTCTGCCCGTAGCGGCTGATGTTGAACAGGAAATCACCACGCCAGCAGTGCGGGCCGTACTTGAGTTCACGGGTTCCACAGCGCAGACCATTTTCAGTCGGGAAAACATACGGGGTATACATCTCCTCCAGCGACAGATCCCAGCGGTCAAAGCAGGCAGCGGAAAGCCTGTCCGGATAGTTTTCATGCGGCCCTAATCCCAGCCAGTTAACCCGCTCAGCCACCTGCGCGAGCTGGCAGCTCAGACCGATACGTGCCGGGTGAGGCGTGCCGCTGGCAACGTCAACGTAGACCTCTATTCGCATCTCGCTGTTGCCGTCGATACGGTACGTTTTGCGGCTGACGAACAGCGTTTCCCCCTGATACTGCCAGGCATGAGCGGTGGTTATCTGTACTGCATTGACCAGTGCGTCGGCATCGCATTGCAGCAATGTGGCTTTGGCCTGGTAGTGACCGGCGACCTTCCAGCGCTCCACCCAGGCGTTAGGATCAATGCGGGTTGACTCGCTCACGCCGATGTCGTTATCCAACGGCGCGCGCGTAAACTGGTCAATAAGCGGCGTCAACAGTTGTGCTTCTTCGCCAATCCAGTACTGCGTCAATACGCCCTGCTGGCGGTTAAACTCCCAACGCTTCTCGTTCACTGTGATGCTGAATGTGCTCTCGCTGGCAGTGAGCTTTGGCGCGTGGTTGGCGGGCTGCGGCAGCTGCGTACCGAGTTTCTCGTCGAGCTTCCATTGTTGCCAGGCGCAAATATGTCCGGCCTGCGACCATGCGGTTGCTTGAGGCTGTTCAACGCGAACGGTCAGCCACAGCTGGCCTGTGGTTTCCGGTTTCGGGAAGTCCGGCAGCGCGATGACCTGACGCCCCTGCGGCGGGATATCCAGCGTCACCACGCCTGAAGCCAGTGGATTACCATCCAGCGCCAGCGACCAGTGCAGAACCTCGTTATCGCTGTGGCGGAACAGGTATTCGCTGGTGACTTCAATCTTACGTTCGGCCCCCGGCAGCAGCGCAAACTGGAAAAATTGCTGTTCATGTTTGGCTTCATACAATGCCGGATGCGGCGTGCGATCGGCAAATACCAGGCCATTCATGCAGAACTGGCGATCGTTAGGCGTGTCGCCAAAATCACCGCCATACGCAGACCACGGCTTGCCATCAGCATCGTGTTTGATAAGCGACTGATCCACCCAGTCCCAGACGAAGCCCCCCTGCAAACGCGGATACTGGCGGAATGCCTGCCAGTATTTGGCGAAGCCGCCGAAACTGTTACCCATCGCGTGAGCATATTCGCAGAGGATCAGCGGGCGCTGCTCTCCGGGTAGCGACAGCCACTTTTTGATTGACCATTTCGGCACGGCAGGAAAAGGCTGATCCTGATCGACGCGGGCGTACATCGGGCAAATAATATCGGTGGCGGCAGTGTTGGCTCCGCCGCCTTCATACTGCACCGGGCGGGACGGATCTTCTGATTTTAACCAACGATACAGCGCGTCATGATTTATACCGTGACCCGATTCGTTACCCAATGACCAGATAATAATGCTCGGATGGTTGCGATCGCGCTGCACCATCCGCGTCACGCGCTGGCTCATGGCGGGCAGCCAGTCGGGATCGTCGGTCAGGCGATTCATCGGCACCATTCCGTGAGTTTCGATGTTGGCTTCATCCACCACATACAGGCCATAGCGATCGCACAATGTGTACCACATCGGGTGGTTCGGGTAATGAGAGCAGCGCACGGCGTTAAAGTTGTTCTGCTTCATCAGGAGAATGTCCTGCACCATCGTCGCCTCGTCCATCACCTGACCGTTCTCCGGGTGATGTTCATGACGGTTGGTGCCGCGAATCAGCAATGGCTTGCCGTTCAACAGCAGCAGGCCGTTTTCAATGCTGACCTGACGGAAGCCAACGTCACAGGCTTCAGCTTCCAGCAGCGTACCGTCGGCGGTATGCAGTTGCACCACGGCACGATACAGATTCGGCGTCTCGGCGCTCCATAATGCTGGGTTTTCGACGTTCAGACGCAGGGTGATTCGGTCATGGTAAGCGCCGCGCTCATCAATGATGTCACTGCCTAATGGGGCGTTTTTTTCGCCGACTAACGTTTCGCCATCCCACAGCTGTACCGTCACGCGTAAATTATCGCGCAGCTCGCCCTTCACCCGGACTTCCGCTTCCAGAACCGCGCGGCTAAAGTCATCGTTGAAACGGGTGTTGATCCGCAGGTCGCTGATTTGCGTGGTGGGTTTATGCAGCAAAGCAACATCGCGGAAAATCCCGCTCATCCGCCACATGTCCTGGTCTTCCAGATAGCTACCATCGCTCCAGCGCAGCACCATGACCGCCAGACGGTTTTCGCCACTGTGCAAATAATCGCTAAGATCAAATTCAGACGGCAGGCGGCTGTCCTGCCCATAGCCCACCCAGCGCCCGTTGCACCACAGATGGAACGCGGAATTCACACCATCAAAGATAATTCGCGTTTGTCCTTCCTGAAGCCAGGCCTCGTCAACACAAAATGTGAGCGAGTAACAACCTGTGGGGTTGTCAGTCGGTACAAATGGCGGGTTAACCGGAATGGGATAGGTGACGTTGGTATAAATCGGTGCATCATAACCGTCCATCTGCCAGTTGGACGGTACGTTGATGGTATCCGCCTGCGGCAGATCGCTTGTCAGCCAACTTTCCGGCACCGCTTCAGGCGAGGAAAACCAGGTAAATTGCCACTGTCCGTTCAGACTGAATTTTTGTGCAGATTTCCGATTAGCGCGAGCGTCATCAGCATTCTGCCAACTGTAAAAAGGAGGGTGCGCCTCCAGGCGGTTGAGTTGCGTTACGCCTGGGTTTTCCCAGTCGCGTCGAGCCAGCACCGCGGCGAGTGAATCTATGTTCAGGGGCATAGCTGTATCCTTTTAGAAATTGTTATCCGCTCACAATTTAAATCAAAATAGAGGTATAACGTCATTTCTGTAAAGGATGAGATGAGCAATGAGTGAACTCACTCACACAATTTTACTCGTTCATATTTTGGGCGATAGCTGGGAAATCTGACGAGCAAGCTGAATCAGTGAATCGGCGAGGGCCTCAGGGGAGGTCGTGTGGTTGTTGGGAGGCCGAACGGTTTTACGTTGAATCAATGACACGGGCAGTAGCTGGTTGCTAGTCGCGGGTTCTCCGCCAGAGAGTTGCAGCAGTTTGTCTACACTCGTTTTGCCGAGCAGCGAAAAATCCTGCCTGATGGTCGTCAGCGGTGGGATATAGCAGGCGCTATCCTCAGTATCGTCATAACCAATAACGGAAATGTCGCTCGCCACGCGTAGACCAAATTCGCTAATCGCCCGCATCGCGCCCAGCGCCATCTGATCGTTAGCCACCAGTATGGCGGAGGGGATCGTCCCGTCATTAAGCATTTGCTGAGTTTGCTGAAAACCGGACATCGCGCTCCAGTCGCCTTCTGTTTCAGCAACCGGCTGTAGCTGATAGTGCGCCAGATATTTATGCCAGCCTGCGAGTCTCAGCCGCGCGGAAACCGAAGAATGCGGCCCGGCCAGTAGCGCAATGCGCTGATGCCCATGCTCTACCAGATGTTCAACACCCAGACGCGCGCCGTCATCGTGAGAAAAAATAATGCTGTTAATGGGGGACTGGTCGGAAACGTCGAGAAAGAGTACCGGCACGTTGCCGCAGCTTGCCGCCACCGCAATAGCGTCATTTTCATCGAGCGGATAGTTAACGATTAAACCGGTTACCCGTTGCGTCAGCAGGTTATGTACCGCCGCTTTGCAGGCTTCAACACCGTTGCGCTCCACCATGGCAATCACGACGCTGGCGCCTGATCTGTCGGCGCGAGATTTAATGGCTGCAACAATTTGTGATGGCGCATGTAGCGCGAGATTAGAAGTCGCGACGCCAATAAGCGGCGTCTGTTTTCCCGCCAGCTGCTGCGCAACGCGATTGGGGATGTAATTCAGCTCCGCCATCGCGGCTTCAACTTTTTCACGGGTTTTAGCGGAAACATGGTCAGCCTGATTCACCACACGGGAAACGGTCTGGTAGGAGACCCCCGCGTGATCTGCGACATCGTATAGCGTTACCTGTTTCACATTCATCACCCTGATTTTACTGTTGTCTGCACGCTATGATGCCATACTCCACCAGGCTTTCACTATGTCGCAGACGAGTGAATTGCATGATACATAGGGGGTTCTATAGACCTTCTGGCAATCTCAATGCTGCGCTCCGCAGCATTTTTTATATTTACGCCCGCTGCCGCACGGACAAGGGTCGTTGCGGGTGGCCGATATCGGCTGCTGCTGAGCCTCTTTCGCCAGCCATTGCATAATCGCCGGAAGCGGATAGCCATTATCCAGAAGCTGCCGCCAGACGTTCATATAAGGCGTCACGTGCTTGAAAAAGTGCTTATAGCCCGCGCACAGATAGTTGTGGCCAGGACGCCCGCTCGGCGAAACGGCAAAACGGTGCTTCGGACAGCCGCCATGGCAAACAAAGCGAAACTCGCAGCTGCGGCAATCCGCCGTCAGCGTCTCTTTTTTGGCCTGACCAAAGGCGATAGCTTGTTCGCTATTGTTTAACTCACGAATGCTCTGCTGGTGAATATTACCCAGCTTATGCTCCGGATAAACAAAGTGATCGCAGTTATACAGATCGCCGTTCGATTCCAGCGCGAAAGCATGTCCGCAGGTTTGGGAATGCACGCACAACACCGGCGGCTGACCGCTCCACGCCGCTAACGCAACGTCAAACATCTGCACGTAGACGCTATCGACGTCGCGTCGTACCCAGATATCGAAAATTTGGTTCAGGAATTCACCGAACTGCCAGGAGGGCACCGTCCAGGGCGCGAGTCTTGCCGCGCTCTCTCCCGGCAGCACCAGCTGCAGCGGCGACGAGGCGTCGCTGCTCATGCGCTCGACCAGCGGAATAAACTGCATATAGCGTGAGCCCGCCGCCAGCAGGAAGTCATAGACCTCGCGGGCGTGATCGACGTTATGCTTGCCGACCACCGTCAGGGTGTTGAACTCGACGTTATGCGCCTTCAGCAGCGCCATTGCCGCAACGACCTTATCGTGAGTTCCCTTTCCGGCGCGGTTGACGCGGTACTGGTTATGCAGATGCGCAGGGCCGTCTATCGACAATCCCACCAGAAAACGCTGCTCGGCAAAAAATTGCGCCCACTCATCGTCCACCAGCACGCCGTTGGTTTGCAGGGCATGATCAATCTTTTTGCCGTTGGCGTATTTATCACAAAGCTCAACGACGCGGCGAAAGAACGCCAGCCCCATCATCGTCGGCTCACCGCCTTGCCAGGCAAAGGTCACCGCATCGCCAGACTGGGCCTCAATATGCTGGCGAATATAGTTTTCCAGCGTCTCGTCGGACATGCGCCAGTTTTTATTGCGTTCTGGATAAAGCGCTTCTTTTTCCAGATAAAAGCAGTAGGTGCAATCGATGTTACACACCGAGCCGCTCGGTTTTGCCATCACGTGGCAGCCATTGATCATGCTGATTTTCCCTGATTCGATGGCCCGGTATACTCTGCCATTAGTTATTCTCGACAACGTACTGATAGCAGCTGGCGATATGGCGGGCGATGGTGTATTCCACCAGCTCGCCACGATCGTTAAAGCCCAGACGGGTCTTCACCAGCAGCGGCTCCCCTGCGGCAACCTGCAAAATATCGCAGTCCTGCGCGGTGGGCAGCTCGGCGGTAATCGTATCTTTATAACCTTCGATGTTCTCGCCGCGCAGCTCCAGCGCGCTGTACAACCCTTCTTTAAACGCTTCTAACGTCAATTCGCCCAGACGCGGCGTTAGCCAGATGTAGTTTACCTGCGCGGGGAGTTCATTTTGCCGATAAATCGTGCGGGTGAGACGCTGAATTTTCTGCTCCGCCGGGAGAGCGAATGCCTGCGCCACGTCCGGCGGCGGCAAAAGATGTTCCAGTGTCAGATTGTGTCGCGAAATAGAGTGCTGCTGCTGGCCGTCGACCAGCCGGATGCGGGTCTTTACTCCCTGTTTCTCGGAGGTGCTGATGACCATCGTGCCGATACCTGCCTGGCGTTTTACCAGCCCTTTGGCTGCCAGTTCAGCCAGCGCGCGACGCGCCGTAATGCGGCTGACGCCAAAAAGCTCTTCAAACTCGGCTTCGGTAGGCAGGACATCATTCTTCTTGTAGGCCCCACTTCTCAGCTTCTCCAGCAGAATATCGTAAAGCTGAGCGTATAAAGGCTTCGCACCGCGAGAATAGTCCAGTTCTTCTTTCATTAACTTGGCACTCCTGTTCCCCGGCCGCAGCCGGGGCTACCCCTTAATCAAGTCGCATTTCTAGCGCCATCTTATAGTACACGCTCTGATGCTGCTCCTCTGGAACATCGTTCTGCACGAAAGCCCACAAATTTTCCCGATCCCATGTTGGCTGGCAGGATGACTGAAGCTTCTCTGCGAGCGCATGCTGACCGCTACCTTCCAGATGCTGCAGCAGCGCAAACAGGCCGTAGCGCACCTGCGGCGCAAAGGCGGCCAGCTCCGGCAGCAGATGCGGATCCAGCCCCAGCAGCGGACTTTGCGCATCATCCAGGCCATAGCGCGCATAGAGTTCAGCGGGCGCATCGTTTTCCTGCATCATGCGAATCATCTGCTCCACTAGCCGCCGCGCGACCTGTTCATCACGGCACTGGGTTTGCTGCGTCGGGTCAGACTCTAAGTCATACAGACGATGACCAAAGCGATCGGCACCGCGGGTCATCACCGACTCGGCGGGGATTTTCATCACCGGGCAGCCTTTGGTAAAGCTAAATGGAGGATGCAGCGTCGTCTCCCGCAGCTCCTGCGGCGTAAAACGGCGATTAATGCGCGTCGGCATCAGCGTGTATTCGTACAGGCCATCGATGCCTTGTTCAATGGGCGAGCGCATATAAACATAGCGACCATCGGTAATATTGATATGGCAGCCGTGATAGCCAAACAGGGCATAGTCACGCACTGGCGTATCGTCGCACAGCGCGGGAAGCAGCGACATGCCCTGCATATCTGCCGGTTTATCCAGACCGAAGCAGTCCAGCAGCGTCGCCGGAATGTCAATTGTTTGCGCCAGCGCCTGGCGGGATTCGCCCGCACCGCCGTACTGCGGGTGCCAGATAAATAAAGGAATATTCGCCACTTCGTTATACAGCGGCATGATATTTTTTCCCCACCACTCGTGCTCACCGAGCAGAAAACCGTGGTCGGTATTGACGATCAGCATCGTATCACGCCACAGGTCGTAGCGATCCATATGGTCCAGCACCTTGCCAACATACGCATCGACCATGGTTAGCAGCGCCATATAATACTTCTGGATCAAACTCTTGCGTTCGGCGCTTTCGGTAACAAAGTAGTACGGCGGCCAGCCGTCGAACTGCGAAGGATCGTCAATGCCGTACATCTTCAGGTACTTTTCCGGCACGAAAAACGGCTCATGCGGATCGAAACACTCCAGTTGTAAAAACCAGTTATCGCTGGCGTGGTTGGTATCAATAAACTCCAGCCCTTTGCCGATCGTCCGCGCCAGATGATGATCTTCTTCGTTGTGCATAAACTGCACGTTGATCTGATGCTGTACCCGACTGGCGATCTTCCGCTGCTTGATCTCCTCCGGCTCGCCGGATTCGTAGCGATATTCTGGCTTATCAACGACGCCTTTCCAGGCGTCGCCCTCCTGACCACGCACAAATTCGTAGGTGCTGTAGCGCGAATGATAGGTCGCCCCGCCGTCGCGCCAGTAGTGCTTGTGGTCCGTCACCAGATGAGTGTGAATGCCGTTTTTCTTCAGCAGCTCCGGAACCGAATCATCGAACGGTTCGATCGGCGACCAGCCGCGGTGTAAAAAATTATAGCGTCCGGTATGCAGTTCCCGGCGGGCGGGCATACAGGGCATGCTGCCGACGTAGCCGTTATCGAAACGGACCGTGCGTTCCTTCAGCCGCTGAAAATTCGGCGTAATCGCCCGATCGCTGCCGTAGGCCGACAGCAGGCGCTTATTCAGCGAATCAAACATCAACATAATCGCTTTCATGCTTTACTCCTTAATCCTTCCTTCACGCCGTTTCTTTATCGTAACCGCGCATTTTGCCAACGATGTAAGTCAGTACAAAAGCCGCGGCGCAGCCGACCAGCCAGGAAATGATGTACTGCAAATATTTACCGTCAGCGATGAGCGGCAGCGCGGATAGCCCGGCTGCGCCAACGCCGTTGGTCGAGACGCCCAGCAGCACCACCATCATTCCGCCGAAACCTGCGCCGATGGAGCCGGTAATAAAGGCGAATCCGGCCGGAATATTGACGCCGAAAATGGTGGGTTCGCCTACTGCCAGAATGGAGGTTGGGATTGCGCCTCTGGCGATTTTCTTCATCACCGGATCGCGGGTCAGCAGCAGTACCGCCGTCGCCGCGCCGACCATTCCGGCATTGGACATGATCTGGATGGCGAACAGCGGCGCGTGGCCGGTAGCGTTAATCATCTCAAGATGGATTGGAAACAGGCCGTGGTGCAGGCCGAGCGAAATCAGGAACGGGAACAGCGCCGAGAGCACAAAGCCCGCTGCGATGCCGCCGGTAGAAAGCAGGCCGTTCAGCCCGTGCAGAATGCCGTTAGAAACCACGCCCGCCACGGGCATAATCACCAGCAGCAGCGCCGCAGCCATCACCACCAGCACGATAGTCGGCGTCACCACCACATCCACAATATCCGGCACAAAGCGCCGAACCTGTTTTTCCAGCAGGCACATTAGCCATGCGCAGAGAATGACGCCAATCAGCCCGCCCTGCCCCGGGATCAGCCCCAGCGCGGTAATCTGTGGCACAATAGTGATCGCCCCCAGCAGGCCTCCCATCACCGCGTTGCCGTCAAACTCCTTCGCCGCCGTCACCCCGGTATAGATGGCGAGGAAACCGAACAGCGCCTTCGAGACGATATCGAGAAACTGGCTCACGCCCAGCATGTGCCGCTGGTCGAGTACTACCTGAGTCGGCGACAGATCCCCCAGCGCCGCGACGTGATGCGCCAGCGCCCAGGAAGCAGCGGAGTTGACCAGCACGTTGTTAATACCCATCAGGATACCGGCCGCAATCAGCGACGGTAGAATTGGTACAAAGATATTGGCGATATGTTTGAGGATAACTTTGGTGCGGGTCTGCTTTTTCGCTTTCTCCCGCGCGAGCTTTGCTTTTTGCTCTACGCTGCTGAGCGGCGCGTCACCCGCAGGCTGGTCTTTCAGCAGCGCGTTAATCACATTCGCAACTTTGGTCGATTTCCCCGGCCCGACGATCACCTGCAAGGTATCGTCCTCCACTACGCCGAGCACGCCGTCGATACTTTTGAGCGCGGCGATATCCACCTGTGATTGCTCACCGATGGTCATTCGGACGCGGGTCATACAGTTGGTGACATGCAGCAAATTCGACAGGCCACCGCAGTGCTTCACAATCGCATTTCCCACCTGGTTGTAGTCCATACAGAGGTTCCTTTATTATTTTGGTGGCAATTGTTATAACAATATAATGTTATTACGTTTGTGAGGACGATCATAAAGGCGAATTAACGATCGTTTTTGGCGGGGGAATAATGAGAAAAGGAGGCCGAAGCCTCCCACAGTTTGATTTATAGCGTGTGCTGCATTTTGTCGGGTGGCGGCTAGCGCCTTACCCGACGGGTTCACCATCGTCTGCGAGCCGGGTAATTCTACCTTACCCCTGACGCAGGTTCTGCGCGGCTTTGACCATGTTAGCCAGCGCGGCACGGGTTTCCGGCCAGCCGCGGGTTTTCAGGCCGCAGTCCGGGTTCACCCACAGGCGCTCTGCCGGGATACGCTGCTCCGCTTTCTTCAGCAGGGCTTCGATCCACTCCACGCTTGGGACGTTCGGCGAGTGAATATCGTAGACGCCCGGCCCGATTTCGTTCGGATAGTCGAACTCTTCGAACGACTCCAGCAGCTCCATGTCGGAACGCGAGGTCTCGATGGTGATGACGTCGGCATCCAGAGCGGCAATGGAATCCATAATGTCGTTAAACTCGCAATAACACATATGGGTGTGGATCTGGGTGTCATCCTGCGCCACGGCGGCGTTGATGCGGAAAACTTCGACGCCCCACGCCAGGTAGGCATCCCAGTCGCTGCGCTTCAGCGGCAGACCTTCGCGCAGCGCCGGTTCGTCAATCTGGATAATACCGATCCCGGCGGCTTCCAGGTCTGCTACCTCATCACGCAGCGCCAGCGCAATCTGCTTGGCAATGGTTTCACGGCTGACGTCTTCGCGCGGGAATGACCAGCAAAGAATGGTCACCGGACCGGTCAGCATGCCTTTTACCGGTTTGTCGGTCAGCGACTGGGCGTATTTTGCCCACTCAACGGTGATCGCTTGCGGGCGGCTAACATCGCCGATCACTACTGGCGGTTTAACGCAGCGGGAGCCGTAGCTCTGCACCCAGCCGTTCTGGGTGAAGATAAAACCGTCCAGGTGTTCACCGAAATATTCCACCATGTCGTTACGCTCGGCTTCACCGTGCACCAGCACGTCCAGCCCCAGGCGCTCCTGCTCCACAATCGCCTGCTTGATGTGCTCTGCTATGCCGGTACGATAGTTATTCGCATCGAGATTGCCCTTTTTGAAGTCCAGACGCAGGCCGCGAATTTCCGTGGTTTGCGGGAAAGAGCCGATAGTGGTGGTCGGCCAGGCCGGGAGCTTAAAGCGCGCCCGCTGCGCTTCGGCACGCACCTCATAGGCGCTCGCGCGCTGGCTGTCCTCGGCGGTAATCGCCGCCAGGCGTTTTTCGACCGCCGCGTTATGCACGCGAGTCGAGTGGCGACGGGCCTGAATCGGCGCGCTCCATTCGGTAATTGCGGCAGTATCACCGCTGTTCAGGGCATCACGCAGCAGCGCCAGCTCGGCGCATTTTTGCAAGGCGAAGGCAAACCAGCTCTTCACTTCCGCATCCAGACGAGTTTCCACGCTCAGGTCGATCGGGCTGTGCAGCAGGGAACAAGAAGAAGCCACCCACAGATCGCGTTTACCAACGATGTCTTTAATCTGCGCGTATTTCTCGGTGAGATCGGCGCGCCAGACGTTGCGCCCGTTGATCAGCCCCGCAGAGAGCAACCAGTCGGCAGGCAGACGTTGATGCAGCTCTGCTACGTCATCTTTACCATGGACAAAATCAACGTGCAGACCCTGCACCGGCAGCGCGGTGATGGTCTCAAGGTTCGCCGTAATGCCTTCAAAATAGGTGGTCAGCAGCAGCTTAACCTGGCCTCTAAGCGCCTCATAAGCCGGTTGGAAGGCCGCTAGCCATTCCTGCGGCAGCTCGAGCACCAGCGCTGGTTCATCAATCTGTACCCACTCAATGCCGCGTTTTGCCAGCTCAGCCAGCACCTGCTGGTAAACCGGCAGAATATCGTTCAGCAAGCTCAGGCGGTCGAACTGCTCGCCTTTCACCTTACCGAGCCACAGGTAAGTGACCGGCCCCAGCAGAACGGGTTTGACCTTGTGGCCCAGCGCCAACGCTTCGTCCACTTCATCCAGCAGCTGAGTCCAGGTCAGTTTGAACTGCTGGCCCTTCACGAATTCCGGCACCATGTAGTGGTAGTTGGTGTTAAACCATTTAGTCATTTCCGCTGCGGCAGCCGGTTCACCGGTCGGTGCGCGACCTCGGCCAATGCGGAACAGGGTATCAATATCGACGGAACCGTCTTTGTTCTGATGACGAGCCGGCACGTTGCCGAGCAGCAGGCTGGTGGTCAGAACATGGTCGTACCAGGCGAAATCGCCTACCGGCAGCAGATCAACGCCTGCCTGCTTCTGCTGATCCCAATGGCGAGCACGCAGCTCACGCCCAACCGCCAGCAGTTCTTCACGGGAGCTATTGCCCGCCCAGTAGCTCTCTTGCGCTTTTTTCAGCTCACGACGCAGGCCAACGCGAGGGAAACCGAGGGTGTGATTCAGGATTGTCATGTTATGCCCCTTATGGAATTTTTTGTATTTAGCCATCCAGATGTTTACACATCCATAATTGGCAGTTACTGTATATTCCTCAAGCGCAAATTATTCATGCCGAAGTGAAGGACTTTCATGATCGAAATTAAACACCTGAAAACGCTCCAGGCGTTGCGGAATAGCGGTTCTCTGGCAGGCGCGGCAGCGGCCCTGCACCAGACGCAATCCGCCTTGTCCCACCAGTTCAGCGATCTGGAACAGCGCCTTGGCTTTCGTCTATTTGTGCGTAAAAGCCAGCCGCTGCGCTTTACGCCGCAGGGGGAGATCCTGTTGCAGCTGGCAAACCAGGTGTTGCCGCAAATTAGCCGCGCCTTGCAGGATTGCAATGAGCCGCAGCAAACCCGTCTGCGTATCGCCATCGAATGCCATAGCTGTATTCAATGGCTCACCCCGGCTCTGGAGAATTTCCGCGCCCGCTGGCCGCATGTGGAAGTGGATTTTCAGTCCGGAGTCACCTTTGACCCACAGCCGGGGTTGCAGCAGGGTGAGCTGGATCTGGTGATGACCTCTGATATTCTGCCGCGCAGCGGTCTGCACTATTCACCGATGTTTGATTTTGAAGTGCGTCTGGTGATGGCGCCGGATCATCCGCTGGCGGCAAAAACGCGGATTGCGCCTGAGGATTTAGCCACCGAGCTGCTGCTGATTTACCCGGTGCAGCGCGCGCGCCTGGATATCTGGCGTCACTTTTTACAGCCAGCAGGGATCAGCCCGCAGCTGAAGAGCGTCGACAATACGTTGCTGTTAATTCAGATGGTGGCCGCACGGATGGGTATCGCTGCCCTGCCGCACTGGGTAGTAGAAAACTTTGAACGCCAGGGCCTGGTGGTGACCAAAACCCTGGGCGAGGGACTGTGGAGCCGGCTGTACGCCGCAGTGCGCGATGGCGAGCAGCGGCAGCCGGCCACCGAGGCGTTTATTCGCTCAGCGCGGAACCACGCTTGCGACCACTTACCGTTTGTGAGGAGTGCGGAGCGACCCAACGCCGATGGACCCACAGCGAGGCCAGGATCACCAGAGCTCCAATAATAAAGCTCGGCCAGCGGGGCTGCTCTTGCCAGATAGCAAGGTTCACCAGCAGCCCGGCCGGCACGTGCATATTGTTCATGATGCCGAGCGTACCAGCATCCACCTGGGTGGCACCGTAGTTCCACATAAAATAACCGATTCCCGACGCCGCCACGCCAAGAAAGACCAGAATGCCCCACTGTAGCGACGTTTCCGGCATTTTCTGCGCGTTACCCATCAGAGTCCAGGCAACTACCGCCACCAGAAACGCCCCGATATAAAACCAGGCGAAAGCGTTATGCTGCGGCATCGGGCGCGTTTCCATCAGGCGCTTATAGCCCACCATCCCGATAGCGAAGCTGATGTTGGAGAGCTGTACCAGGATCAGACCGGTCCAGAAATGGTTAGTCACCTGGTCATAACGAATAATTCCTGCGCCAATAACCGCCAGCAGCGCGCTGCAGGCATAGCCCCAGCGCAGGCGACGTCGGCTCATGAGATCGTAGATTAGGGTGATGTAGAGCGGCGTCAGAATGGTAAACAGCAGGAGCTCAGAGACCGTCAAATAGAGGTAGGCGTGGAAGCTCAACATATACATGATGCCAAGCTGCATCGCGCCCACCAGCATATACAAGCCAATAGTGGTCAGGCTTTGTCCACGCGTACGCAGGAAGGGTGAAAACACCAGCGCCGCCAGGCCAACGCGCGCCAGCACCGCGAAATAGCTATCGACATGACCCGCCAGATATTCGCCGTACAGACTAAAGGAAAAGGCCCACAGAATAGTGGTGATAATCAGTAGCGCCACAATGAATGTCTCGTAGAGTAAAGAACACTCATTGTAGCGAAGAGGTCAGTTGACAACTGCTCACTTATAGAGCAATCGTCAATCTTTTTTAGTCGAGATAGAGTTTACGCAGATAGTGCGGAACGGCGTCATCGGCGTTGCTGCCGATCACTTCCAGCTCCGGATGCAGGTCCTTCAGGCGCTGGTGCGCGTTAACCATAATGCAGCCCTTACCCGCCATCGACAGCATTTCCGCATCGTTCATGCCGTCGCCGAAGGCAATGCACTCTTTCAGGCTATAGCCGAGCATTTTCGCCACCGCTTCCAGCGCATGCCCCTTCGACACGCCGCCAGCCATCACTTCCAGGCAGGTCACAGTAGAGAAACTCACGTTTACGCGGTCGCCCCAGCGCGCGTTGATCGCCTGCTCCAGCGGCAATAGCTGCTCATGCTTATCACAGGTGAAAAAGACCTTGCTGATCCCCTCAGGGTCCAGCTCGCCCGGCTCATACAGCTTGTAGTTGAACACCGCCTCTTTGAAGAAACGCATCTCTTCAGGACGATGGCGGTTCATGAACCACTCATCTTCGCGGTAAACGTTGGTCACAATCGCCGGATCGTTGCGCATCATCTCAAACAGGTCGGTGGCGATATCGCGGTCAAGGTTGTGAGCAAAGATCTGATTCCCTTCGCTATCGTGCACCCGCGCACCATTGGAAGTGATCATGTAGGATTTAATGCCGAGATTATCGCGAATTTGCCCAACATCAATGTAATGGCGGCCGGTCGCGAACACAAAGTTGATACCGCGTGCGGTAAGCAGCTTCAGCGTCTCTTTAGCGTAGGGAGTTAAGCAGTGATCGGGGGAAAGCAGCGTGCCATCTAAATCAGACGCAACAACCTGGTACATAAAAATTTTAACCTCTAAGCAGGGCGACTAGCGTTTCGCCAGATTAATTATGTCGACGGAAAAAATCGACGATAGCATTCAGCGCGACTGAGCGCAGGGCGTCCTTTTCAAAAAGGATCTCATGGTATGCCCCTTCTATGACAAACGGCTTATTCCCTTCGCAGGGATGACCGGCAGCGGCACGGAGTTCACAGTAGCGATCGTGCATACGGTTATCAACCACCCGCTCTTCTTCAGCCTGGAGCAACAAAGTTGGCGTGACGTCTTTTTCTACACCAGCCAACACCTCTTCGCCCGCGAGGATCCCCTCACGCACCCAGTGGAACGTCGGCCCGCCGACCCGCAGCTGCGGGTCATCGGCATAAAAACGCAGGTTGCGACGATAACGTTGACGGCTATGCGTCAGCACGTTGACCGCATAGGGCAACGCCCGCCAGCGGCCGGTACCGATGGCATACTCTTCGCGAATGCGCTGATGGCCCTCAGCCCAATCGAGAATATGGCGCACCATCCAGTCAGGAAAACGCATGACAATCCCGAACATCGGCGCGCAGAGCGCTATCGCGTCACAATGCTGCTGGTGACGCTGCAAAAATAGCGTCGCAATAGCACCGCCCATCGAGTGAGCCAGTATATACCGTTTCCGCCAGTGCCCCGGAACCACTTCCTGTTGCCAGAATGCGGCAAGATCATCAACGTAATCGCTGAAATTGACGACGTGTCCACGGTGGCTATCAGAAAGCATCCGTCCGGAACGACCCTGCCCGCGATGATCGATAATCATCACATCAAAACCGCAATGGAAGAGATCGTAAGCCAGCTCGGCATACTTAACGTAGCTTTCAATGCGACCCGGACAGATAACAATCACCCGGTCATTACTTTTGGCGCAGAAGCGAACAAAGCGCACCGGAACATTATCCACGCCCCTGAACTCCGCTTCTTCTCGCTGACGCCAGAAATCGGTCAGTGGCCCCATGGTAAAGGCCGCGAACGCGTTTTCTCGTGTTTCCCAGTCCTTTTGCTGCAAAAACATCGGGCTTACACCCCTGATAACCGCTGAAAATCGTTTTTTTATCGTGTATCACACAATGCTTACACAATAGCGTATTGTGGCATAAAAACAGACAATCAGGGAGTTTCTCATGACGTTCGAGTGGTGGTTTGCCTATCTGCTGACATCTATTATTCTCAGCCTGTCGCCGGGTTCCGGGGCAATTAATACCATGACCACCTCAATTAACCATGGCTATCGCGGTGCGGCGGCCTCTATTGCTGGTCTACAGACCGGACTGGGCATTCATATCGTGCTGGTCGGCGTCGGTTTGGGTACGCTATTTTCCCGCTCGCTGTTAGCCTTTGAAATCCTCAAATGGGCGGGTGCTGCCTATCTTATCTGGCTTGGGATTCAGCAATGGCGGGCCGCGGGTTCAATCGATCTCAATACCCTGGCGAAAGCGCAAACTCGTGGGAAACTCTTTAAACGCGCGGTGTTCGTCAACCTGACCAACCCGAAAAGCATCGTGTTTCTCGCCGCTCTCTTCCCGCAGTTTATCGTGCCCAATCAGCCTCAGGTGATGCAGTACCTCGTACTCGGCACCACCACTATCGTGGTCGATATCATTGTGATGATTGGCTATGCGACGCTGGCCCAACGCATCGCGGCGTGGATTAAGGGGCCGAAACAGATGAAGGCGCTGAACAAGGTATTCGGCTCGCTGTTTATGCTGGTCGGGGCGCTGCTGGCTTCCGCCCGTCACGCCTGATGAATGGAATCACGCTCGCAATTTGAGGTTCACCTTGTGGACGCAGCAACATCGTCACTCGAGGGCGCACGCAAAGAGAGAAGATAATTCTTTTGCGTACTGTCGACCCCGCAGCGCCAATGGCAGAATGCCGCCTGATGCTCTTATTCATGGACGAAAATAATGGCGGAAGCGGCAACTCCACATGATGCGGTATTCAGAACCTTTCTCTCCCGCGTGGAAACCGCGCGGGACTTTATTGAGATCCACCTGCCGCCCTCGTTAATTCAGATTTGCAAACTGGATACGCTGCGCCTGGAATCAGGGAGCTTTATTGAAGACGACCTGCGGCCTTATTACAGCGATATACTCTATTCACTGGAGACCACCAGCGGTCAGGGCTACGTGCATGTCCTGATTGAACACCAAAGCTCGCCCGATAAACTGATGGCGTTTCGCTTGATGCGTTACGCTATCGCCGCCATGCAGAGGCATCTCGAGAATGGGCACAAGACGCTGCCGCTGGTGATCCCGATACTCTTTTATCAGGGACGGCGAAGCCCCTACCCCTGGTCCCTGAATTGGCTGGAAAGCTTTGCCGATCCGGATACTGCGCGCCTGCTTTACGCCAATGCCTTTCCGCTGGTGGATATCACCGTTATCCCCGACGACGAAATCATGCAGCACCGCAGCATGGCGGCCCTGACGCTGGTGCAAAAGCATATTCGCCAGCGTGAGATGGCTGAGCTTCTGGACAAGCTCACCAGCCTGCTGATGCTCGAACAGATGAGCAGACAACAAATTACCGTACTGATAAAATATATGACCCAGGCGGGAGAAGAGCAGGACGTTCGGCCGCTATTATATGAGCTGGCACAGCGGGTGCCGCAGCATGGAGAAGTTCTGATGACTCTGGCAGAAAAGTGGCTCGAGGAAGGTATGAAGGAAGGCATAAAAAACGGCAAGCGCGCCGCCTTTATGGAAGTCGCAAAAGCAATGCTCAACCGGGGCATCGATGATACTGCGGTTATGGAAATGACCGGTCTCACGCCTGACGATTTGCAGCAGCTCCGTCATTAATACCCGGCCCGCCCGTAAACCCCTGGACGGGCCGCAGGATACTTAGCGTGAAATAATCAAATGAATACCAAAACCGGCAAATAGCGTGCCGGCAAAGCCGTCGATCCACTTCGCCATCCGCTGATAGCCGCGGCGCATCCCCGGCAGGGCAAACAGGCTGGCGACTACCGTAAACCAGGCCAGCGTCTCCAGCACGATCAGCAGGAAAATGCCCCAGCGCGCGCTGGCGGTAACGTCGTCGCCAACAAACAGCGAGAACACAGAACCGAAGTAAATAATCGCTTTCGGGTTCGCCAGATTGGTGAGTAGCCCCTTCAGGAAACTGCGACCGCTACGCGCCAGCTCAACCTGTGGCTCCGCCGCCGCGACGTCGCTTTTCTTCAGCGCGCCGCGCAGCATCTGGAAGCCCATCCAGCACAGATACAGCCCGCCACCGACCATGATAATGGTGTGCAGCCAGGCCATTTTCTCGATAATTAGGTTCAGGCCGAGCAGCGCCACGCCCGCCCACACCATCACGCCGCAGGTGATCCCCAGGACGCCCATCATCGCCTCTTTGCGGGAGCGACTAACGGCGGTTTGTGAGACAAAGAAAAAATCCGGTCCCGGACTCATCAGCGCAATGATATGCACCAGCGCCACGGTGAGGAAAAGCGTCAACATGATTAACTCGCAGGAAAATAGTAAGGACGAAAACTATATTTGCACTTTTTCGTCTGGCTGACTACTCATCATCGCCATCCACGTGCGCACGGATCAGAGCCATAAACTCTTTACCAAAACGTTCAAGCTTACGCGTGCCGACGCCGTTCACGCTGAGCATCTCACCTGCGCTCAGCGGCGTTTGTTCGGCCATCTCAATCAGAGTCGCATCGTTAAACACGACATATGGGGGGATATTCTCTTCGTCGGCGATCGCCTTACGCAATTTGCGCAGCTTAGCGAACAGCTTGCGATCGTAATTACCGCCGAAGGATTTCTGCATCGCCTTCGGCTTCAGCGCCACAATGCGCGGTACGGCAAGCTGTAGCGTAACGTCGCCGCGCAGAACCGGGCGGGCGGCTTCGGTGAGCTGTAGCGCTGAGTGCTGGGCAATATTCTGCGTGACCAGGCCTAAATGGATAAGCTGGCGGATAACGCTGACCCAGTGCTCGTGACTCTGCTCGCGACCGATACCGTAGACCGGCAGCTTATCGTGCGCCATATCGCGAATACGCTGGTTATTAGCGCCGCGCAGTACTTCCACCACGTAGCCCATACCAAAACGCTGATTGACGCGGTAAATCGTCGACAGCGCCTTACGCGCATCCATTAAACCGTCGTACTGCTTCGGCGGGTCGAGGCAGATATCGCAGTTTCCGCATGGCTCCTGACGCCCTTCGCCAAAGTAGTTGAGCAGCACCAGACGGCGGCAGGTTTGCGCTTCGGCAAACGCACCCATCGCGTTCAGTTTATGACGCTCAATATCCTGCAATGGCCCGGCTGGCTTCTCTTCAAGGCAGCGCCTGAGCCACGCCATATCTGCCGGATCGTAAAACAGCATCGCCTCCGCAGGCAGGCCATCGCGCCCGGCGCGCCCGGTCTCCTGGTAATAGGATTCAATATTGCGGGGGATATCGAAATGCACCACAAAACGCACGTTCGGTTTGTTGATGCCCATGCCAAAGGCCACCGTCGCCACCACGATTTGCAGGTCATCGCGCTGGAATTTCTCCTGCACATCAGCACGAACCTGATGTTCCAGGCCCGCATGGTACGCAGCCGCACTAACGCCGCGGCTTTGCAGACGCGCGGCGGTATCTTCCACTTTCGAACGGCTATTGCAGTAAATGATTCCCGACTTGCCACGCTGATCCTGCACGTAGCGCATCAGTTGATCCAGCGGCTTAAACTTTTCCATCAGCATATAGCGGATGTTAGGTCGATCGAAGCTGCTGACCTGAATCAGCGGGTCATTCAACCCCAGCAGACGGACGATATCGCGACGGGTGGTATCATCGGCGGTGGCGGTGAGCGCCATAAACGGGATCTGCGGTATCCGCTGACGCAGTTGGCCGAGCGCGGCGTATTCCGGGCGGAAATCGTGGCCCCACTGGGAAATACAGTGGGCTTCATCAACCGCCAGCATCGACAGATTCCAGTGGCTGAGATGCTCAAGGAAGTTATCCAGCATCAGGCGTTCCGGGGCGATATACAGCAGACGAATTTGCCCGTTACGACAGCCAGCCATCACTTCCTGCTGCTGCTCACGGCTCTGCGTTGAGTTCAGGCACGCTGCCGCCACGCCGTTAGCCAGTAGCTGATCGACCTGGTCCTTCATCAGTGAGATAAGCGGCGATACCACGACGGTCAGACCGCCCAGCACCAGCGCTGGCACCTGATAACACAGCGACTTTCCGCCGCCGGTCGGCATCACCACCAGGCAATCGCGCCCTGCCAGCGCCGTATCGATAATGGTATCCTGGCCCGGGCGAAACTGCTGGTAGCCGAAGGTTTCTTGTAAAACCTGCTTAGCCAGCGATTCCTGATTTAATACTTCCGCCTGTGCCACGTTGACCCCATATGCCTGAAAAGAAAACAGGCGCTATTTTCAGCGCCTGAGAGCCAGAGTGCAACGATTAAAACAGATCGTTGAGCATCAGCCCGACGCCGACGCGGGTCTGGTTAAAGTTATAATCGATGAGCGACTCGCCATAACCGCTATAAACCTGAGTATAGACGCGCACATGTTTGGTGACCGGATAACTCACCCCAAGCTCAGCTCCGCCGTAACCGGTATTCCAGTTATATTGCCCCTGAGCGCTGAGAATCGCATCGCCAAGTTGATAACCCACTTTCAGGCGGTAATAGCCCATATATTTGGTGATATCCGGGTTATCGTCAGTGCTGCCAATCACGTACCAGGGCTTCACCTCCACCAACCAGTTTCCGTTCTGCGCCATCAACCGGGTATAGAGACGGTTCCAGCTACGGGACGTGGGATCGGATCGGCCGTTGGAGTCGTGGTTGTAGCCCATTTCAACATCGCGTAGCGTCCAGCCAGCAAACGAATAGTCGGTCGCAAAACCGAGAAACAGCTGCGGCTCATAGTTGGTTTCGCGAAACGGCGCTGACTCCTTGCTGTTGGAGAGTTGCCACCAGGATTTCTGCGTATAAGAAGCGCCCAGCAGCGAATTATCGCCCAAAATCCCCCGCCATAGCGGAAACGCCAGACTAAGCTGAAACTTCACTTCATCTTTACGCGCATTCTCGGCCCAGTCGTAGCTGCGAATCGCTTCTTTATTGAGATCGCTGGTCCACGTATAGAGCAGATAGTTGCTCTCATAGGGATACAGCAGGAATGGATTATCATGGTCCTGTAACAGGTTGGCGATAATGCTCCCGCGAACGGCAGGGGTGTCATGAACCTGTTTATTTACAGGCGCGTCCTGCGCCAGAACGCCAGCCGGAAGCGCAACAAGCGCCAGCAGGCAGGCCAAAGAGATACGCATTACTGTTCTCCTGGATGGATAATTATTATTTCTGTTTAACCCAGCCAGCATTCTACCTATTTATGCGTCTTCTGACCTGTTATCCGTTCTTAAAGTAGAAATCAATATTTTAGAAGCATAAAATCAACATTTCGTTAACTTTTGGAATATTGTTATGTCTGAACTGACCGCCGCCGCCGCCCTTAAGCTGGTGGGAGAAATCTTTGTTTATCATATGCCTTATAACCGTGCCTTAGGGCTGGAGCTGGAGCGCTACGAAAAAGAGTTTGCTCAGATCAGCTTTAATAACCAGCCGATGATGGTCGGCAACTGGGCGCAAAGCATTTTACACGGCGGCGTTATCGCCTCCGCGCTGGACGTTGCCGCGGGGCTGGTCTGTGTGGGTAGTACGCTGACTCGTCATGACACGATCAATGAAGAAGAGCTGCGCCAACGTCTGTCGCGGATGGGAACCATCGATCTGCGCGTTGATTATTTGCGCCCGGGCCGAGGGGAACGCTTCACCGCCACCAGCAGCCTGCTGCGTGCTGGTAACAAAGTCGCGGTGGCCCGCGTCGAGCTACATAACGAAGAGCAGGTTTATATCGCCAGCGCCACGGCGACGTATATGGTGGGTTGATTAGCCTAAATCGAGTAACATCACTCTCTTTGGCAATGGATTTGTACCGATGGATGCGAAACAAACGCGGGTAGGGGTTCTTCTGGCCCTGGCCGCCTATTTTATCTGGGGTATCGCGCCTGCGTACTTCAAGCTTATCTACTATGTTCCCGCCGATGAAATTCTGACTCACCGCGTGATCTGGTCCTTCTTTTTTATGGTGGCGCTGGTCAGCATCAGCCGCCAGTGGCCGCAGGTCAAAAGGCTGCTTAAAACACCGAAAAAGGTATTTCTGCTGGCACTGTCGGCCGTGCTGATCGGCGGCAACTGGCTGCTGTTTATCTGGTCGGTCAACAACCATCATATGCTGGAAGCCAGCCTCGGTTATTTTATTAACCCGCTGGTGAACATCGTGCTGGGGATGATCTTCCTCGGGGAGCGCTTTCGCCGCATGCAGTGGCTGGCGGTGCTGCTGGCCGCCTGCGGTGTGCTGGTGCAGCTCTGGACTTTCGGCTCGCTGCCGATTATTGCGCTGGGCCTGGCGTTCAGCTTCGCCTTCTACGGCCTGGTGCGTAAGAAGATCGCCGTTGATGCGCAAACCGGGATGCTGTTCGAAACCCTGTGGCTACTGCCGGTCGCCGCTATCTATCTGTTTGGCATTGCCGATAGCCCAACCAGCCATATGGGTCAGAACCCATGGTCGCTGAACCTGCTGTTAATCGCGGCGGGCGTGGTGACCACAATTCCGCTGCTGTGCTTTACCGGTGCGGCGACGCGTCTGCGCCTCTCCACGCTGGGCTTTTTCCAGTATATTGGCCCAACGCTGATGTTCCTGCTGGCAGTGACGTTCTACGGCGAAGTGCCGGGGGCGGATAAGATGGTGACCTTCGCCTTTATCTGGGTGGCGCTGGCGATTTTCGTGATGGATGCGATTTACACCATACGCAGAACGCGTAGGGCATAACGAAAAAAGGAGCCGAAGCTCCTTTTTTTACAGCCAGTTTTTACGCTTAAAGTACAGATACGGAGCCAGACCGGCGAGCATCATAAAGACAATCGCGCCAGGGTAACCGAAGCTCCAGTGCAGCTCGGGCATAAATTCGAAGTTCATCCCATAGCTGGAAGCCACCAGCGTCGGCGGCAGGAACACCACGGAAACCACCGAGAAGATCTTGATGATGCGGTTCTGCTCGATATTGATAAAACCCATCGCCGCCTGCATCAGGAAGTTAACTTTCTGGAACAGTGATTCGTTGTGCGGTAGCAGGGATTCGATATCGCGCAGGATCTCACGCGCCTGCTCCAGCTGGCCCGCCGGTAAACGCGCCTTACGCACGAGGAAGTTCAGCGCGCGCTGGGTATCCATCAGGCACAGGCGAACTTTCCAGCCGATATCCTCCTGCTCAGCGAGGGTAGAGAGCGCCTCATCATAATCATCGCCCTGACGGCCTTCCATAATCACCCGGCTGAGTTTTTCCAGGTCGCTGTAGATGTTTTCAATTTCATCCGCCAGCTGTTCGATTTTGGTTTCGAACAAGTCAAGCAGCAGCTCGTAAGCATTACCATCAACCATCGACTGGTTGCGAACGCGCATACGATACAGGCGGAAAGCGGGCAGCTCCCGCTCGCGCAGGGTGAACAGACGCCCTTCGCGGATAGTAAACGCCACGGTCGAGTTACCGGCGTGATCCTCTGCATCTTCAAAAAAGAAAAATGAGTGGATGTGTAAACCGTCTTCATCTTCAAAGAAACGCGCTGACGCTTCGATGTCTTCCAGCTCCGGGCGCGTTGCCAGGTTCTGGCCCAATTCCGTTTGCACGCGGCTTCGTTCTTCATCGTCAGGCTCGACCAGATCGACCCACACCGAACTGGCGAGGTGCTTGATCTCATCGGCTTCCAGACGCGTTAAACGATTATTTTCCAGTTGAAATGCGCTCAGCATGACCGGGACTCCCAATGCAAAAAAATTATCGGACAGTTCGGTGGGCACACAGAAACAATTTGGGTTTCAGACCATAAAGCCTGACTCAGAGCGACGGGAATAGAACGGGTCGCCGACAACCGCTAAGGCTATCAGCATAAGAGGATAGCCTTAGGAGTTGTTCCTGATGGACAGGAAGTTGAGCCAGCATCTACTGGGTGTGTCCAAGGCGAATGTCCTCTTAGCGTAATCGTGCGCGCATGTTACGCCAGCGCCAAAACGGCGTCAACACGCAACGGAACGCTAAAGAGCAAATCAAGCGCCTTAACGTACAAAGGTAGCAGAATATTACAAAATAATGATATTTTTCTTAATGTTACAC
Source organism: Klebsiella sp. RHBSTW-00215 (assembly GCF_014103785.1). Classification (NCBI taxonomy): domain Bacteria; kingdom Pseudomonadati; phylum Pseudomonadota; class Gammaproteobacteria; order Enterobacterales; family Enterobacteriaceae; genus Klebsiella; species Klebsiella sp. RHBSTW-00215. The sequence goes on along the minus strand of NZ_JABXQS010000001.1, from coordinate 1,696,285 downwards.
TGTTTCCAGCCGGGCATAGGCAGCAACCAGCCACTTGATCCCCTGCCCCTGAAACGCGACCTGAAGACGACTGTGTTCGCCGCTGCCTTCGAGGTTCACGATGGTGCCTTCGCCAAACTTGGCATGGCGCACGCGCTGGCCCAGTTTATATCCAGTGTCGTTTTCCGCCATCGGGGTGCCCATGCGCTGATGACTCACCGGGCGACTGACCGTCGCGCGCAGCCGCACCTCTTCCACGCACGCTTCCGGCAGTTCGCCGATAAAGCGTGACGGACGATGATAAACCTCTTTGCCATACAGGCGGCGGGTTTCGGCATAGGTCAGAGTCAGTTTTTGCATCGCACGCGTCACGCCAACGTAGGCCAGGCGGCGTTCCTCTTCCAGGCGTCCGCCCTCATCGAGCGCCATCTGGCTCGGGAACATCCCCTCTTCCACGCCGACGATAAATACCTGCGGGAACTCCAGCCCTTTCGCCGAGTGCAGGGTCATCAGCTGTACCGCGTCCTGCCAGGTGTCCGCCTGCCCTTCGCCCGCTTCCAGCGCGGCGTGGGAAAGGAACGCCTGTAGCGGCATCAGGTCTTCATCTTCTTCGTTGTAGCTGAACTGGCGCGTTGCCGTCACCAGCTCCTCTAAGTTTTCGATACGCGTCTGGCCTTTCTCGCCCTTCTCCTGCTCGTACATCGTGCGCAGGCCGGAATCCTTGATGACCCGGTCAGTCTGCACGTGCAGCGGCATATCGGCGGTTTCCTGCGCCAGAGCGTCAATCAGCTCCATAAAGCGCTGTAAGGCGCTGGCGGCGCGACCGGCGAGAACTTTATCTTTAAGCAGCTCGCGACAGGCCTGCCACAGCGTCAGCTGGCGGTCGCGCGAGGTCTGGCGCACCACGTCCAGGGTACGATCGCCGATACCGCGCGTTGGGGTATTCACCACGCGTTCAAACGCCGCGTCGTCATTACGGTTGGCAATCAGGCGCAGGTAGGAGAGCGCATCTTTGATCTCCTGACGTTCGAAGAATCGCATACCGCCATAGATACGATACGGCATGCTGGCCTGTAGCAGCGCCTCTTCCAGCACGCGCGACTGGGCGTTGCTGCGATACAAAATCGCACACTGCGCCAACTGACCGCCGTTTTCCTGCCAGGTTTTGATGCGGTTGACGACAAAACGCGCCTCATCAAGATCGTTAAACGCACAGTAGAGCGAAATCGGCTCGCCGTCGGCACCGTCGGTCCACAGCTTTTTGCCCAGACGCCCGCTGTTGTTCTCAATCAGGGCGTTCGCCGCGCTGAGGATATTGCTGGTCGAACGATAGTTCTGCTCCAGGCGGATAGTTTCAGCGCCCGGGAAGTCGTTGAGGAAGCGCTGGATGTTTTCCACCTGCGCACCGCGCCAGCCGTAAATGGACTGGTCGTCATCGCCGACGATCATCACCTTGCCGGTATCGCCCGCCAGCAGGCGGATCCACGCATACTGAATGTTGTTGGTATCCTGGAATTCGTCCACCAGGATATTGGTAAAGCGCTCGCGGTAGTGCTGGAGAATATGCGGTTTGTTGAGCCACAGCTCATGAGCGCGCAGCAACAGCTCGGCAAAATCTACCAGCCCAGCACGATCGCAGGCTTCCTGATAGGCCTGATAAACCTTCTGCCAGGTCTGCTCAACCGGATTACCGTAACTCTGAATATGATGCGGGCGCAGCCCTTCGTCTTTCTGACCGTTGATGTACCACATCGCCTGACGCGGCGGCCACTGCTTCTCATCAAGATTCATCGCCTTAATCAGGCGTTTAAGCTGGCGCAGCTGGTCTTCGCTATCGAGGATCTGGAAATCCTGCGGCAGGTTAGCATCAAGGTGATGAGCGCGCAGCAGGCGGTGCGCCAGCCCGTGGAAGGTGCCGACCCACATGCCGCCCTGGGTGGTGCCCATTAGTTGGCCGATACGGTGGCGCATTTCCGCCGCCGCTTTGTTGGTAAAGGTCACCGCCATAATGGAGTAAGGCGAACAGTTCTCAACGCTCAGCAGCCAGGCGATGCGGTGTACCAGCACGCGCGTCTTACCGCTGCCCGCCCCGGCCAACACCAGCATGTTAGTACGTGTTGCCGCAACGGCTTCACGCTGTTTGTCATTGAGGCTGTCGAGCAGGTAAGAAACGTCCATTGGCACCGCCGGAAATGAGACGCCCGGCAACGTTCAGTTCACCGGGCTACTGTTAATTTATACAGAACTACTGACGATTATATCAGCGAGGTCAGAGATGCCAACCGTGAAATTTCGATGTGCGGCAGCAGGCGGCTGTCAGCGGTGTGCATCAGGTCTGCGCCCTGCGGTTTGATCCAACAAGCCTGCATGCCGCAGCGAATCGAGCCAGCCACATCGGTCGTTAAGTCATCACCGACGTGAAGAATTTCCCCCAGCGGAAGCGTCAGCCGTTCTGCCGCAAGATGATACATATCGGCAAAGGGTTTAGAGCGCCCATCCGGCCCCGCGCGCAGCACGAAGCGGAAGTAGTCGCTCAGGCCGAAGAGTTCCGGCTGGGCGTTACCGTTGGTAATCGCCACCAGCGGCCACTTTTCAGCGAGTTTAGCCAGCGTATCGTGCGTCTCTTGCGGGATGTCGATGAGGCTGCGCCAGTAGGCAAAGCTAGCCATCGCCTCGTCGGCACCGGTTTTCGCCATCGCCGCAGAAAGCCCGGCGTTGATCATCCCAAGCTCCAGCGCGCGACGCCGCCATTCGGTCACATCGTGGTAAATCTCCGGCTCTGTCGCTAGCAGGGTCTGGCGCAGTTGGTTCAGTTCGCTGGCGTCAAATTGGCTTAAAGAAGGATGGTAGCTGCGCACAAAGCTCAGCGACTCATGCATCGTCCGATCAATCACCGGGCGGTTGTCATAAAGGGTATCGTCCAGGTCAAACGTCAGCGCTGAAATCTGGCCCAGAGGTCGGTAAAAACGCATTATTTCCCCCGTTTGGCGCGCGGATGCGCCGCATCATACACCGAGGCAAGGTGTTGAAAATCAAGATGGGTATAGATTTGAGTGGTAGAGAGGTTGGCATGGCCCAGCAGCTCCTGCACCCCGCGCAGATCGCCGCTCGACTCCAGCATATGGGTGGCAAAGGAGTGGCGCAGCTTATGCGGATGCACGTGGCTGTTGAGACCTTGCTTAATGCCCCATTCGGCAAAGCGCTTTTGCACGTTACGCGCGGAAATTCGCTTACCCAGTTTGGATAAGAACAGCGCGTCGTCATCGGTACCGAACAGGCCGCGCAGGTCGAGCCAGTGCTCAATCCACACCACCGCGTTGCGGCCAATCGGCAGGCGGCGCTCTTTGCTGCCTTTGCCCATCACCCACACCTCGCCTGACTCCAGGTCAAGGTGCTTAATGTCGAGATTCACCAGCTCCGAAAGACGCAGCCCTGCACCGTACATCACTTCCAGCATCGCCCGATCGCGCACTGCCAGCGGATCGTTAAGATCGATATCCAGCAGTCGGTTAACGTCGTCGACATCGATATTTTTCGGCAAATGGCGTGGCGCTTTCGGCGCGGAGATGCCCTTCGCCGGATTGGCCGTCAGTTCACCCTGGCTCACCAGCCAGTCAAAAAAGCTGCGTAAGGCAGAAAGCCGCAGCGCCAGGCTGGCAGGCCCCAGCCCCAGACGGCGGCTGCGCACCGCAAGACCCCGAACCTGGGCAGCATCGCACTGCTGCCAGCTTTTAAGCCCAGTATTTTCCGCCAGCGCGATAAGCGCATCCAGCTGACGCCGGTAGTTCAGCAGCGTAATCGGGCTCAGCTGACGCTCCACGCCGAGATAACGTAAGAAGCGCTCTACGGAGGCAAACAGAGGAGAATCGGTCATGCGCGTTCAATCCAACGCGCCAGCAATCCGGGGAGCATTGAAGCAATCTCCTGCAACAGCTGCGTTCCCTGACCTTGCTGATAGTGCTGGGGATCGCGACTGCTGAAGAACATGACGCCGGGAGCATCATCGCCGCCGAGCAGCGACATTGCGACCGAACCGATGGCTTTCGCTTCCGGCAGCGCGACCAGCAGTTCAGGGCCGTTCAACGGACCAAGATAATGGCGTTGCTGCCCAAGACGCTGAATACGGATAGGTTCAAACGCCTGGCGACTCAGCGCCAGATGAGTGAATTTGGATGGTGCACCGAGCCGCCAGCAATCCGGAAACAGACGCACCGTCGCGCCCGCCAGCCCCAGCTCACGCGCCCAGCGATGAAAGCGGTTTAGCATATCATCAAGGCTCTCGGCCGCAGCCAGCCGCGTTTGCAGGTGAAACAGGCGCTGAAACAGGCTTTCGTTCGCCGTCGCCTGCTCCATCAGCAACGTCATATTCTCTTCCAGAACGTTGATATGATTCCGCGCCCGCGCCATGTGCCACTCCACCAGCGAGACCGAACCACGCACCGGATGCGGAACAGACATGTGCTCCACCAGAGCCGCATTACGAATAAAGAATTCAGGATGTTGCAACAGATAGTCCACCACTGCGCGGTCATTCAGCGTGCCGATGATTTCCTGCTGTTCTTCCCCGACTTGTTTCATAAATGAATAAATCCGTCATAGACATGTGCCGCCGGGCCAGTCATATACAACGGTTGGCCCGGGCCTTTCCAGGCGATATCAAGACGCCCGCCGGGTAATTCCACGCGAACCTCCTCACCCAGTAATCCCTGCTGGATACCCACTGCCGCCGCCGCACAGGCACCGCTTCCGCAGGCTTGAGTTTCACCCGCGCCGCGTTCATACACGCGCAGACGAATATGGGAACGGCTGACCACCTGCATAAAACCGATGTTCGCCCGTTCCGGGAAGCGTTCGTGGTTTTCCATCACCGGGCCGAGCGATTCCACCAGCGCGGTTTCCACGTCATCGACCTGAATAACGCAGTGCGGGTTACCCATCGACACCACGCCGCACAATACTGTCTGTTCAGCAGCGCGCATAATATAGGTCTTTTCCGCTTTGTTGGCGCGGAACGGCACCTGCGATGGCTCGAAGTTCGGCTCACCCATATTCACGCGCACCAGGTCGTCTTCCGTTACGCTTAATACCATACGACCGTTTGACGTGCTCACGCGGATGTCACGTTTATTGGTCAGGCCTTTCAGGCGTACAAAGCGGGCGAAACAGCGCGCACCGTTGCCGCACTGCGCCACCTCGCTGCCGTCAGCGTTGAAAATACGATAATGGAAATCGAGTTCCGGATCGTAAGGTGGTTCAACAACCAGCAGTTGATCGAAACCCACGCCAAGGTGCCGATCCGCCAGGCGGCGAATCAGATCCGGTGAGAAAAAAACATTCTGCGTTACCGCGTCAACGACCATAAAGTCGTTGCCAAGGCCATGCATTTTAGAAAACTGCATTATCTACTCCAGTTGCGCGGAACAGAACGTTAGTAATTTACCTGGGTCGGGCCGCCGCTATCACCGCGATCGTTACGATCCGGCGTAGAGCTCTGGATACCGCTATCAACCGGTTTGGTCGGCGGGGGTGCCGTTTTTTCCGCTGGCGGGAAATAAAGCGGACCTTTCAGGCCACAGCCAGTGAGGCTGAGGACCGCTAATAAAACGGCAAGCGTTGGGAAAACGTTTTTCATGGATAGTTGCCCGTGATTCATTCTTTCTGCTTTCTATCATCGCAGGAGAAGACGTAAAAGCAAGCGTTTAGGACGGCTTTATGAAATCTGAAAAGCGGCTTTCCACCATGGTTAAAGCACTAAAACGTTGCCAGATATGCTCTAGTGATTCATTAACCTTTGTGTTGTCAGGATGACCAGGTGATGAAGAAAAAGCTGCTTTGCGTACTTGTTGGGGCGTTAGCAATACCAACCGCGTGGGATGGCGATCGTGACTTTGTTCCTGTTTATCCGCCTGCGTGACCTGCCGAAGTCGTCGTAGATTGCGCTATACTGCCGCCACTATCAAAAAAAAGCGGAACTGAACCATGAACGACAGTGAATTCCATCGCCTGGCCGATACCTTGTGGATGACCATTGAAGAACGCCTGGACGATTGGGACGGCGACAGCGATATCGACTGCGAAATCAACGGCGGCGTGCTGACCATCAGTTTTGAAAATGGCAGCAAAATCATTATTAACCGTCAGGAGCCGCTGCATCAGGTGTGGCTGGCAACCAAGCAAGGCGGCTATCATTTCGATCTAAAAGGCGATGAGTGGATTTGCGACCGCAGCGGCGAAACCTTCTGGGATTTACTGGAACAGGCAGCAACGAATCAGGCCGGTGAAGAAGTGAGTTTTCGTTAAGGCGGCAAGCTTCGATTTTCCCCGGAGGCGATGCTAACGCATCTGTCCGGGCTACAAAACCCTACACCGCACGTACTCGTAGCCGGGCAAGCGAAGCGCCCCGGGAAATTTACCAGCACGGAATCACAGGTCTACGCGGCAGGTCAGGAGTAGTGCTGCAACATCGATGATGTCGCGGAATCCTCACCTGCAGCAAGGGTCGCAGCGGCAATCACCTGGCTGCGGAAGGGAATCACCTGTTCGCGGCCATCGACATCAACAATCTGATAGAACTGCGGCAAGTTAAAGTTGATAAAGCTCGAACCGTAGGTAAAGCGGTCATGGGATGACGAGTAGAAGCGGCTGACGTCGCGCACCAGCTCCTCTTTACTGCCTTCGCAGTGGTGATACACCTCGGCGCGGTTGCTCTCATCAAGGATATAGATGTTAAAACCGTTATCGTTATCCGCATCTTCAAAGAAGAACTGAATAATCCCTTCGCTGGCAAAGCCATCCACCACCTGCGGCAGCCTGACATGGTTGGTTTCCACCTGTACCGACAGGCCGTGCAGTTTGTTATGCGAAATCGCACCGTAGAACTCAATGGCGTTTTCCAGCTTCTGCACTGAGACGTTAAGACGTTCGAAGAACAGTCCCCAGGTCTGCCCGGAAACGCGCAGCGCTTTAAAGCGACCGGTATCCTGGCGGGTGCTGGAGAGACGCAGCTCGACGCATTCGGAAACCAGTTGCTGCACGCGAGTGCGGATTAACCCGCGCAGATGCTGGCTATAGCAGAACACTTCCACGCTGTCCGGCGGCGCGGCATCTTGATGCATTTTGCCAAGAATGGTTTTCAGCGCTTCGATCATCGCCTGCTCGCCGTTGAAGTGCAGCGTACGCACTTCGTTCCACGAGTTGCGATACAGCAGATCAACGCTGCCAATCAAGCATTTTTGCTCTTCGCCAAAGCTGAAAACATCCAGCTTGCGGAAGTCGAAATGCACCACCTGATTGCGGAAGGCCGCCGTCGGGTCATATTCCAGGTTAACGATGATCGCCAGATGGCGAATTTCGCAAGGGCTGTACAGCGCTTTCGGCGTTGGGGAAGGCAGGCGCAGCGGGAAGTGGTGCGACACATCGGCCACCATCTCCTGCAATTTAGCCAGATCGACAATGCCGTTGCCCTTAATAAACAGGCGAGTTCGTGACGTCAGCAGGCCGTTAAACCAGGCCCAGGCCACCAGCTTATTAAGATAACGGTTATATTCCAGCGGCTGATGGCTAATGATCGATTCCATATCCGGCGCGCGGTTATAGACATACCAACCGGTCCGGTTGGCACGGCCCGGCGGCACGTGGATAAAGGTCAGATTCGGTTCAGACAGGTCCGGTGAAATTTGCGGGTTTACCAGGGTGACTTTCCCCGGCAGCGCTTCAAATGCGGCGTACAGCTTACGCGTCAGCACGCCAATATCCTGCGGACTGGCGGAAACGCTCAGGTTATTGCGGCGCGCAAAGCGAATCAGGTTACGATAGCTTTGCATCATCGCATCAAGCAGCTCGTTGTGCGCTTTACGGACTTCGTCAATCTTCCAGTTGGCCCGGTTGTCGAGCATCATCAGACGCTTTTCATCCCAGCCCCACTCTTTCACCAGATGGCTAACCACTTCACGACGCCAGCCGACGCAGGCGCGCTCGCGGCTCAGCTTTTCGCAGACTTTTAAATAGAAACATCGGCGCACCAGGTCAAGGCGCGTTTCGTCTTCAATGGCTTGCAGATAGAGGGTTACTCGCTCCAGCATCATGCAGTACGGATCGAGACCAAACGAGACGATCTCGCCGTCATGCAGGCGCTGTTTGATATCTTTCGCCAGCAGGCGGTTGTTGGGATATTCCCAGGAATAAGCTTCCAGCAGCAGCGTTTTAAGCACCGCTTTATACGGCGAGTCGATACTTTTGTAGAGCTGCCACAGGCTAGCGCCAAAGTACTCTTCCGCCGACAGCGAGCTCAGGCCGCCGAGATCCAGCCATTCGTTCGGCGTCAGGACCCCCTGCGAGTACAGCGACATCACGTAATCATCGTAATGCTCTTCTTCATCGCACGGCACCATATTCCACAGAATACGTTTCCCGGCGAGGCGCACGGCGGTACGGTAAAACTCATCCAGCAGCAGGATATGTTGGGTTGAACCGCAGTCTTCGCCGCCGAGGCTACCGCTTTCATTATGACGGAAGCGGTTTTCATCAATCAGGAAGAAGCTAACTTCAACGCCCAGCGATGCCGCCCAGCTTTCCAGCAGGCTGCATTTACGCTGTAACAGTTGACGCTCATCGGTATCCAGCCAGGCTTGGTGACAAACCCAGATGTCGAGATCGGAAGAGCAGCTTTGACCGACGGATGAAGTACTGCCCATGGAGTAAAGACCGGTGATCGGCAGTTCGCCTTTCGGCGGCTCCTGCGTCAGCATTCCACGGTGCAGTTCAAGCTCGTCAAGGTAGTGGCGTTGGGTTTCATCAGGCGTGTAGAGGCAAATGCCTCGGGGAACGTTACCGTCAAGGTAACCCGGCATCAACGGGTGATGATAATGTAGTAATGTCGGCAGTAGACTGTAAACCTGCTGGAAAGCGGGTCCCATAGCAGCAAGGGCGCGATCTACGCGCAATTGGTTGATGGCATCCAGTCTCTGTTTCAGTGTCTCAATATAGAGGTACAAGACATATCGCCTGATGTTCAAAAACCCGACGTACAATAGTACGGAGGATTTCAGTATTTCAACAAAAACCGTCACCATTCGTCGTCGGTGTGGTTGTGATGAACTGCTGACTGACAAATGGTTTAAAACGTGATCAATCTAACACCTTGCTCATTGACCGTAAAGAAAGATGCGCTACATACAAGTGTAGCATCGTTTACTACGTGTAAATTCTTCACTACGTTTGCGGTAATCGGCTGGCGCATGAAAGGCTAAAAAAGAAGGCCGAGACCCTTTCCCCACAAAACTAACATCCCTAAGACAACAATGTTAGGATGGTTAGTGGTCGACAATGACGGTAACAAGCATGTTAGACAAAGTTTTGAGAATTGCCACACGGCAAAGCCCGCTTGCGCTATGGCAGGCACATTATGTGAAAGAACGCCTGGAGTCCTGCCATCCGCAGCTCTCGGTCGAACTGGTGCCAATGGTCACCCGCGGCGACGTGATCCTTGATACTCCCCTTGCAAAAGTGGGTGGCAAGGGCCTGTTTGTCAAAGAATTAGAACTGGCCATGCTGGACGGTCGCGCCGATATTGCCGTCCATTCCATGAAAGATGTCCCGGTGGATTTTCCCGAGGGACTGGGGCTGGTCACCATTTGCGAACGTGAAGACCCGCGCGATGCGTTTGTCTCAAATCACTATGCGTCCATTGATGAACTGCCGCACGGCAGCATTGTTGGCACGTCAAGTTTACGCCGTCAGTGCCAGCTGGCCGCCGATCGTCCGGATCTGGTGATCCGCTCTCTGCGCGGTAACGTCGGTACGCGCCTGGGTAAACTGGACAGCGGTGAGTATGACGCCATTATTCTTGCGGCGGCGGGACTTAAGCGCCTGAAGCTGGAAGCGCGGATTCGCCAGCCGCTGTCACCAGAGCAATCCCTGCCCGCAGTGGGTCAGGGGGCGGTCGGTATCGAATGCCGTCTTGACGATGAGTGGACTAAAGCGCTGCTGGCCCCACTGAATCATACGGAAACGGCCATACGCGTACGCGCCGAACGGGCGATGAACACCCGTCTTGAAGGCGGCTGTCAGGTCCCAATCGGCAGTTATGCTGAGCTTATCAACGGCGAACTCTGGTTACGCGCGCTGGTCGGTGCGCCGGATGGCTCGCGGATGGTTCGCGGCGAACGGCGCGGTCGTGCGGAAGATGCCGAAACCCTCGGCGTCTCCCTCGCTGAAGAACTGCTGGATAACGGCGCTCGCGACATTCTCGCCGCTGTATATGCAGGAGTTGCGCCTCGATGAGCATTCTGGTCACCCGTCCTCTGCCGCAAGGCGAAGAGCTGGTCAGTCGCCTGCGCGCGCAGGGACGTGTGGCCTGGAGCTTTCCGCTCATTGAGTTTACCCCCGGTCGTCAGCTCCCCGCACTGAGCGACCAGTTGGCAAGGTTGACGGAAGGCGATTTACTCTTCGCACTATCGCAGCATGCTGTAGAGTTTGCCCACGCCCGCCTGCAACAACAGGGCCTGCGCTGGCCCTCTGCACCTGATTATTTTGCAATTGGTCGCACCACTGCGCTAGCCCTGCACAAAGTCAGCAATCATGATATTCGCTATCCGTTAGATCGGGAAATCAGTGAAGTCTTGCTACAATTACCTGAATTACAAAACATTGCGGGGAAAAAAGCCCTCATTCTGCGCGGCAATGGTGGGCGAGAATTACTCGGTGAAACGCTCCGTGAACGCGGCGCGGATGTCACTTTTTGTGAATGTTATCAACGTAGTGCAAGGCACTATGATGGCGCAGAAGAAGCAATGCGCTGGCAGAATCGCGGAGTTTCAACGCTGGTCGTTACCAGCGGTGAGATGCTGCAGCAGCTTTGGGCGCTAATACCGCAGTGGTACCGCGAACATTGGCTCCTGAGCTGTCGCATTTTAGTTGTCAGTGAACGTCTGGCCGAACAAGCCAGGGAATTGGGCTGGCAGGATATCCAGGTTGCCGATAGCGCCGACAACGATGCGCTGCTACGCGCATTACAATAACTCTCAACATTGGAAGCCATAATGACGGAACAACAGAATCAATCCGCCGTGGTTGAAGAGACCAGGGAGGCCGTGGAAAAGACACCACAGCCAGAAAAGAATAATGTAGAAAAGAAAAACGGCGGCAGTAAAACCAGTCTCGCCCTGAGCGCAATAGCGATTGCTATCGCCCTCGCCGCTGGCGTAGGTCTTTACGGCCTCACGAAAACTCAGGCAACCCGTCAGAGCGAAACCAGCGCCGAGCTATCCAGCCAGATCGCCACGCTGCAAAAAGCGCAGGAAAGCCAAAAAAGCGAACTCGAAGGCATTATTAAGCAGCAAGCCGACCAGTTGACGGAAGCCCAGCGCCAACAAGATTCATTAACGAAGAAGCTTGAAGAGGTACAGGAAAAAGTTGCCATTATCTCCGGTAGCGACGCCAAAACCTGGCTGCTGGCGCAGGCTGATTTTCTGGTGAAACTGGCCGGGCGCAAGCTGTGGAGCGATCAGGACGTGACGACCGCCGCCGCGCTGCTGAAAAGTGCAGACGCCAGCCTCGCCGATATGAACGACCCAAGCCTGATTAGCGCTCGCCGCGCCATCACCGACGATATCGCTTCGCTTTCCGCCGTGAGTCAGGTGGACTATGACGGCATCATCCTGAAAGTGAACCAGCTTGCCAACCAGATCGATAATTTGCGTCTGGCAGACAATAACGATGATGACTCCCCGATGGATTCCGATAGCGATGAGCTATCCAGTTCCATCAGCGAGTGGCGAGTGAATCTGCAAAAAAGCTGGCAGAACTTTATGGACAGCTTTATTACCGTTCGTCGTCGCGATGAAACGGCCGTGCCGCTGCTGGCACCGAATCAGGATGTCTACCTGCGTGAGAACATTCGCTCACGTCTGCTAGTCGCGGCACAGGCAGTTCCGCGCCATCAGGAAGAGACTTACAAGCAAGCGCTGGATAACGTCTCCACCTGGGTTCGCGCCTACTACGATACTGACGATGCCACCACCAAAGCCTTCCTTGAGGAAGTGGATAAACTCAGTCAGCAAAGCATCACTATGGACGTACCGGAAACCCTGCAGAGCCAGGGCCTGCTTGAAAAACTCATGCAGACGCGGGTCCGTAATCTGATGGCTCAGCCCGTCGCGCCGCAGAGCAACGCCCCGGCACCGACGCCAGCAGCCCCCGCGCCAACGCCTGCGCCACAAGGAGAGTAACGCATGTTGAAAATTCTCTTACTCTTCGCGCTGTTGCTCGCTGGAATTATCGTTGGACCGATGATCGCCGGACATCAGGGCTACGTCCTGATCCAGACCGACAACTACAATATCGAAACCAGCGTCACCGGGTTAGCGATCATTCTGATCCTCACCATGGTGGTCCTGTTTGCGATTGAATGGCTGCTGCGGCGTATTTTCCGCACCGGCGCGCATACCCGCGGCTGGTTCGTTGGCCGTAAACGCCGTCGCGCCCGCAAGCAAACCGAACAGGCGCTGCTGAAGCTGGCAGAAGGCGATTATCAGCAGGTTGAGAAGCTGATGGCAAAAAATGCCGATCACGCGGAACAACCGGTTGTGAATTACCTGCTGGCGGCGGAAGCGGCCCAGCAGCGTGGTGATGAAGCTCGCGCCAACCAGCATCTGGAACGCGCAACCGAACTGGCCGGTGACGATCTGATTCCGGTCGAAATCACTCGCGTACGTCTGCAGCTGGCGCGCAATGAAAACCACGCAGCACGTCACGGCATCGACAAACTGCTGGAAATCACGCCGCGTCATCCAGAAGTGCTGCGTCTGGCCGAGCAGGCCTATATCCGCACCGGAGCCTGGAATTCACTGCTGGATATCATTCCATCAATGGCAAAAGCCAACGTCAGCGACGAAGAGCATCGTGCTGAGCTGGAACAGCTGGCGTGGATTGGCCTGATGGATAAAGCGCTGGCCGATGGCGGCAGCGAAGGGTTGCGCGACTGGTGGAAAAGCCAGAGTCGTAAAACTCGCAGCCAGGTGGCACTACAGGTGGCAATGGCTAATCGCCTTATCGAAAGCGATGACCATGATACCGCTCAGCAGATTATTATCGACGGCCTGAAAAAGCACTACGACGACCGTCTGGTGATGCCGATTCCGCGTCTGAAAACCAATAACCCAGAGCAACTGGAGAAGGTGCTGCGCCAGCAGCTCAAAACGGTCGGTGACCGCCCGCTGCTGTGGAGCACGCTGGGACAGTCGTTAATGCGTCACGGCGAGTGGCAGGAAGCCAGCATCGCGTTCCGCGCCGCGCTCAAGCAACGTCCGGATGCGTTTGATTACGCGTGGCTGGCCGATACTCTCGATCGTCTGAATCAACCGGAAGAAGCCGCAACAATGCGCCGCGACGGTCTGCTGCTGACGTTACAAAACAATCCACAGCAGTAAGCTCGATCTTCACTATCGCCTCCACTGGGGGCGATAGCACTCCCCTTCTGCAAATGCTTCACGCTCCCAAATAAAAAAACGCCTGCTCTGAAACCAGGGCAGGCGTTAAAACAGGTCTGTTTGACAACAAATTGGGTGCTTCACTCAACGTAATGTCCATGGTGTTTGATGAGGCTTGCGCGACATCTGTCAGTGGACGATAAGCACCGTAAACGGCTCTGCATCATTCCTGGGTTTATGAGGCACTAAGGCGAACATAAGAGATGGAATGAGCATCTACCCGTTCATTATCGCACAGGATCTACGGAAATTGCATCTATGAGAGTAATGAATTGGGAGTATTCCGCATAATAAATCGCGTCACAATCAGCGAGATATTTTTAGTAAGATCATGGGGATAAGAGAGTTTTTGGCAAATTCAGAAAACAAAAAACCCCGCCGAAGCGGGGTTCAAAATTGGTCGGCGAGAGAGGATTCGAACCTCCGACCCACTGGTCCCAAACCAGTTGCGCTACCAAGCTGCGCTACTCGCCGATGTACTGCTTTTTTGAATTTTTAGTTCAATTCTTTATAAAGTCGTGGTGCGAAGGGAGGGACTTGAACCCTCACGTCCGTAAGAACACTAACACCTGAAGCTAGCGCGTCTACCAATTCCGCCACCATCGCATGTTCACAACTTTCTAAATAATGGGGTGGCTAATGGGATTCGAACCCACGACAACTGGAATCACAATCCAGGGCTCTACCAACTGAGCTATAGCCACCACTACAAATCTTTTTACGCGGTATTAAACCACCGCAGCTCCAGCACCGGGTAAATGGTGCGCCCGACAGGATTCGAACCTGAGACCTCTGCCTCCGGAGGGCAGCGCTCTATCCAGCTGAGCTACGGGCGCTTAGCGCCGTTGCGGGGTCGGATATTACGGACTTCCTACCCCGCTGTCTAGTGCCTTTTTAAAGAAAATTACCGTTTGCTCATGCTTTGTGCATTTTGTCGCTTATTCCGCCACATTATCAACGTTTCCGCGTCGTCCGAGGCCAAAAACCTTATAAATGAGCGTGACAGCCGCCAGAAAAATAATCCCGACGAAGAGCGACATGCGGGTATCGTCATTAAATCCCATACCTATCAGCACGCAAATAAGGAACGCCATCGTTAAATAGTTCGCCCAAGGGAACAGCAGAGAGCGGAACGGATGGCTGGCCATCGCTTCTTTATGCACAAGGCGAAAACGCAGTTGGCTAATCAGAATCACAAACCACGGCACCATACCCGGCAGCACGCTGGCGCTGTAGACATAGACGAAGACCCGCTGTGGATTAGGGATGACATAGTTCAGGCAAGAACCAACTAACAGAATCAGTATCGACAGCGCAACACCCACCGCCGGCACACCATTACGCGAGACTTTGGCGATCGCCGCAGGCAACTGGCGATTTCTTGCCAGCGCATAAAGCATACGCCCACAGCTGTACATACCGCTGTTACAGCCGGAAAGTGCCGCCGTCAGCACCACAAAGTTAATAATTCCCGCCGCCGCGGTAATGCCGATTTTGGCAAAGGTCAGCACAAACGGACTGCCGTTGGAGCCAATCTGATCCCACGGGAAAATAGTCACGATAACGAAAATCGCACCGACGTAGAAAATCAGGATACGCCACAGCACCTTGCCTACCGCGCTGCGCAGAGTGACCTGCGGGTTCTTAGCTTCACCGGCAGTAATACCGATAAGTTCAACGCCCTGGTAGGAGGCGACCACAATGCACAGCGCCGTCAGGAAGCCTTTCCAGCCGCCGGCAAAGAAGCCGCCATGCTCGGTCAGGTTACCAAAGCCAATGGAGTGTCCGCCGTTGCCAAAGCCAAAGAAAATAACGCCCAGCCCAACCACAATCATCACGATAATGGTGGTGACTTTAATCATCGCGAACCAGAATTCGATTTCACCATATAGCCGCACCGCCGCCAGGTTCGCCAACGCCACCAGCCCAACGGCAATCAGCGCCGGTATCCACTGCGCCATATCCGGGAACCAAAACTGGACGTAAACCCCGATAGCGGTAATTTCCGATATCCCGACCGCCATCCACATAAACCAGTAGGACCAGGCGGTGAGATAGCCGAAAAACGGACTCATGTAGCGATGTGCGTAAACGGCGAACGAGCCGGTTACCGGTTCGAGGAACAGCATTTCGCCCATCGAACGCATGATAAAGAAGACAAACAATCCCGCGATAATGTACGCCAGCAGGACCGATGGCCCGGCCCACTTCAGCGTACTTGCCGCTCCCATAAATAAACCCACGCCAATCGTGCCGCCAAGGGCGATTAGCTCAATATGCCGCGCCTCCAGCCCACGCTGAAGTTCCGCTTTTTTCTCAGTCATATAGCCTCTTGTGTTTGCCCTGCTCCGGATTTATTGCACTCCAAACGAAGGTGTATATATCCCGGTTATTTTTATGAATAAATAAAATGGAAAGCCCTGCCTGAGCGACGGCAAAACCTGCCCGTCGCGTATTAAGCATGCGAATGGTTAATGAATTTTATGGAAATGGCAAATAAAGTATCAGGCGAGTGAATACATTACACAGAATACCCAGGTAAACTCGCCAGAACGTAGTGGAATGTCAAAGCTTATCGGTGTAATGCCAGCGTAAATAGCGTAGCAGTCGGGCCTGTCTTTTTATCCGGCTCGGCTGCGACACCAGGCGATAAAACCATTCCAGCCCAAGGTCCTGCCAGAATTTTGGTGCCCGCTGTACGTGACCAGTAAAGACATCATAGGTCCCGCCGACACCCATATACAGCGCCTGCGGATAAATATTCCGGCAATCGCGCATCAGGATCTCCTGACGCGGCGAGCCCATCGCCACGGTGACAATTTTCGCCCCACTCTCGCGAATGCGTTCAAACAGCGCCTGACGTTGATCGGCGGCGAAATAGCCGTCCTGGCTACCGACGATATTCACGTTCCAGCGCTGGCGAAGCTGCCGCTCGGTTTGCGCCAGCACTTCCGGCTTGCCGCCAATCAGAAACACCGGCGTTCCCTGAACGCCAGCGCGCTCCATCAGCGCTTCCCATAAATCGGCTCCGGCCACGCGCGATACCTGTGCCTGAGGATATTTTTTACGTAATGAGCGCACCACGCTGATGCCATCAGCATATTTAAATTCTGCGGCTTCAATCAGCGCCCGAACCTCGGGGTTGTCTTCTACCGCCAGCATCTTCTCTGCATTAATTGCAACCAGCGTCCCCTTGCGGAGCTCACCATCGCCGTACAGATAATCCAGAGCGTGTTGCATATCGCGCCAACCAATGAGTTGCAAGCCTCTCAGCAGATACAACGGCGCGGATGTAGTCCCAGTCATGTACACCCTTATCAGACTTGAGGTTGCGTCAGCGGTTTAACCCGCTTATGAATCAGTCCTACGCTATCCAGGAACCAGTACAGCAGCTTTGCCGCCAGCAAGCAGAGACCAAAGATAACGAGGAAAAAAACCACGCGGGAGCCGAATGAATCCAGCCCTTCGCGCGCCAGCACGATCATATTGAAGATAGCGCCGAAACAAAAACTGTGCAGGATCGCCGCTTTATAGCGGTTCGTCTCCCGGTTGCCAAGCTCGTACAGCCAGTCAAACCATTTAATGATTAGCCCAACCGCCACCGCGCCCAGCGGTACAAACCAGACGCCGCCCATCACCACCAGTGAGCCAATCAGAGTCGGCGAAATCGCCAGGCCAGAATGGTTATTCAGCACTTCCCAGGTGAAATAGTTCGCGGTATTGAGCACCATTGTCGGACGACCATGCCACAGCCAACTGGGGATAAAGACGTAAAAATCGCGAATGATTGGCGCCAGGCCCTGGAACTCAATCTTGTCGTAGTTTTGCAGCAGCAAAGCCAGATTTTCCCACGGCGAGAAGGTATCGCGGGTCAGATAGAGGAAAGTATAAAACGCCTCGTCACCGCTCACGTTCATGCCATAGCGCTTGAGCGCCAGCCAGAACATACCGACGATACCCAGCACGCCCGCCGCCGCCAGCATCCACAAACTAATCCAGCCGCGAATAATGCCGATAAACAGGAAAATGGCAAAAGCGATGATAATGTTCGCACGGGTGCCACCGACGATAGCGTAGGTCAGCAGGCCAAACGCGACGGTGCTGACGAGGAAAAAAATCCACGCCTTATAATCCTGACGCAGAAAATAGACCACCAGCATCGCCGGAATAAAAAAGTAGAAAAAGCGTTTTAGCGCCACGCCGGAGACTTCGCTGGAGAAGATCTGGCTATAGGAGTTGAGCCGGAATAACAGGAAGCCGTTATGCGCAAAAAAGATCCCGACGCAAAGCAGGGCCAGGCCCAGCAGAATGACCCAGGTCAGATGGGTCTCCACGCGGTTCATGGTAAACAATGGGCGATGCTGATGACTCTGGGTCGCCAGGCGCAACCGCGTTTTATAGGTGACGTAGTAAACCGCGTAAAAACAGACTGCGACCAGCAGGGTTTGCAGCAGAATTTCCGGCGGGGCCACCGCCACATCGAAACGGAACACCAGAATGCTGGTCAACGGGAAGCCGAAGAAAAAGGTCAGCAAGAACAGCAACGAGAAAAAGACGTTGAAGTTGAAACGTACGCGGCGAAATTCAAAGTAAGTCGCGGTGGCGATAAATAGCGTTGACAGCAGCCAGACCAGCAGCAGCCCGCTAAATTGCATTAATGTCATGCGCCCTCCCCCGCGGCAATCCGCAACGCTCGTTGCCAGCCCGCCAGGTAATTTGGACGAAAGAAGGCAATCTGATTTTTATCCACACTGGTCAGTTGCCGCTGCGCTTCACGTACAACGCCCACATCCAGCGTATCGCCGGTAAAGAGTACCGGAATATGCTGCTCTGACATATCCTGCCAGAATGGGTTATCCCGATTCAGTACGCAGGGGATCCCCGCCTGAATCAGCAGGCACAGCGTACCGATACCCTGCTGGCGGGCAAACAGGAAGTAGCCGAGATCGCAGCGGCGCAGCAGGGCAAGGTAATCATCGAACGCCAGCTTGTCACCCAGCACCTGAAGATGCTGCGGGCTAAACAGCACCGCGCCGGCCTCGCGGACTTCGTTGATGTAGTCGCTATTATTGGCCGGATAGCCCATCGGCACGACAACGTTGACCGTATCGCCAAACTGCTGGTGAATCGCGCGCAGCGCCGCAATATGTTCATTGCTGCGATCGCCGGAATTACCCACCAGAATAGTCAGCGTCTCGTCGCGCGGGGCGCTATCCGCCAGAGAATTCAGCTTCGGGTCCATGCGGGTCGGGAAGTAGAGCAATTCCCCGGGCACGCGCGCATGACGAACAGCAAACCAGCTCAGGTCGCCTCGGGTGGCAAATACTCGCCCTACTCGCCCCTGCGCCATACGCCGTAGCGGATAAAACAGGCGAAACTTCAGGCTGGCGGAATTCTCATACAGATCCGCGCCCCAGATATGCCAGTTAAACTGCGCCGGGCGGATCCCACCGCTGAGCAACGCCAGCCACAGCCCGGTATTGAACTGGCCATGAAAGAAAAAGCGCTGCTGCCGGTTGGCCTTTGCCAGCGCAATAACCGCCTGTGCCAGCGACTTTTTCCCTGCAAAGCAGGTGATGGATAGCGCGGGATACGCTTCGCGAATTCCTGTCGCATCACCGACGACCATAAACGTACGAGCCTGCTCGTCATCGACGGCCAGCTCGTCATTAAAGAACCGCAGAACGGTCTGGTTATGGTGAGGGATATCCGATCCCAATACATGTATCAGTGCTGTCATACCCGTTTACGCCAAAGTAAAAACACGCCGCTACAGAGAGCGAAATAAACAATATAAGTAGCCATATACGCCTGCGCCGCGCCGATTGCGCCGTGCGCCGGGATAAGCCAGTGCGAGAATGCGGTCAACAGCGTGAACTGGCTGATTTCCGTCAGAATATAAAAACGCAGCGAGGCCTTGGCGATCACCAGATAGCCATAAACATACGCCCCAACCTTCAGCACATCTCCCACCAGTTGCCAGGCGAAGAGATCGCGCATCGCCGTAAAGCGGTCAGAAAAAAGTAGCCAGATGGCGAAGTCGCGCAGCAACCACACGGTTAAGCTCGCGGCCGCTACCGCCGGGAGGACAAATTTCAGCGATTTGCCAATCTCGCGGGTGATGTCCGCTTTGGCAGTCAGGCGAGAGAGCGTAGGCAGCAGGTACACGCTAAACGAAGCGGTAATAAACTGCAAATAGGCGTCGGAAATGCTGCTGACGCCTTGCCAGATCCCCACCGCCTCCCAGCCATAATGGGCCGCCAGCAGGTTACGCATCATCACGTAGGCGACCGGCAGCGTCACCGAGGTGATCAGCGCCATCAGGGTAAACTTCGACAGCTGTCCCGCCAGGCCATTGTCCCAGCGCGGACGCAGCGCACTCAGCGGGATATTACCGCGCCGCCACAGCACGATAGCTGCCGGAACCACCACCAGAGCAGGCACCAGCGCCAGGCCGAGCAATGCGCCCTGATAGCCGCCGAAGCGATAGCAGGCATAGTATGCCGCCACGCCAATCAGGCTCCCGGCGATCAGCGACAGCGCGTTGCCCGCCGCATCGCGAAAACCTTTCATCAGCGCTAACAGGAAGTTCGCCCAGGCAATTCCCATCTGCACTAGCGCCACCAGGCGGACCATGTTTTGGTATTGCTGATGACCAAATAGTCCCTGGCTTATCGGCGCAGCCGCCAGCAGAAAAATCAGTGCCAGCAGAGTTGAGAAACCGAGCACCATCGCCGAAGAGGTACCAATGACTTTATTCAGCTGCTGGCGATCGTCATGATGCTGAGCCACCAGCTTAGTCACGCCGTTAAAGATCCCGGCGCCAGCCAGCACGCCAAGTACGGTCACCAGTTGGCGGAAGTTACCCGCCTGACCCACCCCTGCCGGGCCGAACGATACCGCCAGCAGTTTAACGACCAGCAGTCCCGCCCCGATTTTGACCAACGTGGACGCGGCTGTCCACAGAGAAGCTTTAGCCAGCGACATATCAGGAGAAATAGCTCAGCAGCGAGTTAATCACCGTACGCTGGTTTACCGCCGACAAATTGTAGAATAACGGCAGGCGCAGCAGGCGCTCGCTCTCCTGGGTGGTATAACGATCCGCACCGTGGAACACGCCGAAGTTCTCCCCCGCCGGGCAGCTATGCAGTGGAATATAGTGGAACACTGCCAGAATCTCCGCTTCTTTCAGCCAGGCGATCAGCTTGCTGCGATCATCAATATCGCGCAGCTTGATATAAAACATGTGCGCGTTTTGCCCGCAATCAGCCGGGATAGTCGGCAGGTCAATGCGACCGGCGCGCGCCAGCGGCAACAGCGCGTCATAGTAGCTCTGCCATAGCGTCAGGCGCTGCTGGTTAATACGCTCCGCCGCTTCCAGCTGTGCCCATAGATAGGCCGCCTGTAGATCGGACATCAGGTAGCTGGAGCCAATATCGCGCCAGGTGTATTTATCCACCAGACCACGGAAGAACTGGCTGCGGTTGGTGCCTTTTTCGCGAATGATCTCCGCACGCTCCACCAGCTTACGATCGTTAATCAGCGTCGCGCCGCCTTCACCGCCCGCGGTGTAGTTTTTGGTTTCATGGAAGCTGAAGCAGCCAATATGACCGATGGTGCCGAGCGCCCGGCCTTTGTAAGTCGACATCACGCCCTGGGCGGCATCTTCCACCACAAACAGGTCGTGTTTGTTGGCGATGGCCATAATAGTGTCCATCTCGCAGGCCACGCCCGCATAGTGGACCGGCACAATCGCGCGGGTTTTCTCGGTGATGGCCGCTTCAATCAGCGTTTCATCGATATTCATGGTATCGCGACGAATGTCGACGAAGACAATTTTCGCGCCGCGCAGCACGAAGGCGTTGGCGGTGGAGACGAAGGTATAGCTTGGCATTATCACTTCATCGCCCGGCTGGATATCCAGCAGCAGCGCGGCCATCTCTAATGAGGCCGTGCAGGACGGCGTCAACAATGCTTTTACCGTGCCGAAGCGCTGCTCCATCCACTGCTGACAACGGCGAGTAAAACCGCCATCGCCGCACAGCTTACCGCTGCCCATTGCGGACTGCATATAATCAAGTTCGGTTCCCACCACCGGCGGCGCGTTAAATGGAATCATCATTTCACCTGTATAACCAGTACGCGGCGCTTTCCACATTCGCACCGCTAAGAATGTAACGTTTAAGCGCGGCGGTGTTGCCCATCTGGGTCGCCACCCGCAATGTAGTCAGTTCACGCAGCGCGGCCCAGTGCCGAGCCGCCTGCATCAGTTCCGCTCCGGCTCCGCGTCCGGCTAACAGGCCAATCCTTGCCTCGCCTTCGTTGAGCTGGCGCAGAGAGACAAACGCGCGGATATCGCCATCGGGCGCGCGAAAAATCAGGCACTGGTGATCGAAAGTCCCCCGCACCGCGTTTTCAATCCACTGGGCGTAGAAACGACCGCTGGCATCGACAGCGTACCAGGGGGCGCGAAAACGGCTCTGAGCAAAGGCCAGCGCCGCCAGCTCGCGCAGCCGGGGAATATCCACCTCTGTCGCCAGCTCAGCTCCGACATCGTCAGAGGCAGTCAGCGCAAGCGCAAGATCGACCTCCCCCTCCACCAGCCGAAAGCCTAATGCCTGCAGCGCATCCAGGCGGGCGGCGTCGTCCGCCGCGACTTTCGCCTGCACCCGCGACCATCCGGACAACGCTTGCGCCGTCAGCAGCGGCGCGTCAGTGCCAAAACGCAAAATAGCGCTGTTGACGCCAAAGAAGCGGTTTTCCCACTCCAGGGGATCAATACTGGCGCGGGCGGGCACGGAGAAGATCCAGTAAATATTGGCCGTAGCCGGTTTTTTCCAGTTGCTTCGCCGCACGTTTGACGCCGTCGTCGTCCAGCCAACCGTTACGCCAGGCGATCTCCTCCAGACAGGCAATTTTGAAACCCTGGCGTTTTTCAACGGTTTGTACAAACATGCTGGCTTCAATCAGGCTGTCGTGCGTGCCGGTATCCAGCCAGGCAAAACCACGGCCCAGCAGCTCCACCGTCAATGCGCCATCGTCGAGGTACATTTGATTGATGGAGGTAATCTCCAGCTCGCCGCGCGCCGAGGGTTTAACCTTTTTCGCGTACTCCGTCACTTTACCGTCGTAGAAATAGAGGCCGGTCACCGCCCAATTGGATTTGGGCTGCTTTGGCTTCTCTTCCAGCGAGATTGCGCGAAAATCGTCATCAAACTCCACCACGCCAAAGCGTTCAGGATCCATGACCTGATAGCCGAACACCGTCGCCCCGGTTGTGCGGCCCGCTACGCTGCGCAGCTTCGGACTAAAACCCTGACCGAAAAAGATGTTGTCGCCCAGCACCAGGCATGAGGGTTCGCCGTTGAGGAACTCCTCGCCGATGATAAACGCCTGCGCTAATCCGTCCGGGCTAGGCTGGGCGGCATAGCTTAACTGCACGCCGAACTCTGAGCCATCGCCAAGCAGGCGCTGAAAATCGCGCTGGTCATCCGGCGTGGTGATAATCAAGACTTCGCGGATCCCGGCCAGCATCAGCACCGAGAGCGGGTAGTAGATCATCGGCTTGTCGTAGATGGGTAGCAGCTGCTTTGAGACGCCGCGCGTGATCGGATGCAGGCGGGTACCAGAACCGCCTGCCAGGATAATACCTTTCATTTTTCCCCCTCAAGCACTCAGGCTTGCAGCCCCAGGCGTTCGCCTTGATAACTGCCATCCAGCACCTGCTGCCACCAGGCTTCATTGGCCAGGTACCACTGAACGGTTTTGCGCATCCCGCTGGTAAACGTTTCGTCCGGCGTCCAGCCCAGCTCACGCTCAATTTTCGTCGCATCGATGGCGTAGCGCACATCGTGTCCAGGACGGTCAGCAACGAAGGTGATGAGATCGCGATAGCGCCCCAGGCCATTCGGTTTGTGCGGCGCTAGCTCCTCCAGCAGATCGCAAATGGTTTCCACCACCTCGATATTCTTCCGTTCGTTATGGCCGCCGATATTGTAAGTTTCGCCCGGCTCACCGCTCGCCGCCACCCGATACAGCGCCCTGGCGTGATCTTCCACATACAGCCAGTCGCGAATCTGCTGCCCGTTGCCATAAACCGGCAGCGGCTTGCCAGCCAGCGCGTTAAGGATGGTCAGCGGAATAAGTTTTTCCGGGAAATGATAGGGGCCGTAGTTATTCGAACAGTTGGTGACCAGCGTCGGCAGGCCATAGGTGCGCTGCCAGGCGCGCACCAGATGGTCGCTGCTGGCCTTCGAAGCCGAATAGGGGCTGCTTGGCGCATAAGGCGTGGTTTCGATAAAAAAGGCATTGCTATCATGCAAGTCGCCATAGACCTCATCCGTCGAGATGTGGTGGAAACGAAAGGCCGATTTTTGGTCATCCTTGAGCCCATTCCAGTAAGCCCGCGTCGCTTCCAGCAGCGTATAGGTACCGACGATATTGGTTTCAATAAACGCCGCTGGACCATCGATTGAGCGGTCAACGTGGCTTTCGGCGGCCAGGTGCATCACGATATCGGGTTGATGATGGCTAAATACGCGATCCAACTCCGCTCGATCGCAAATATCCACCTGCTCAAAGGCAAAGCGAGCATCCTGAGCAACAGGTGCCAGCGACATCAGATTCCCGGCGTAGGTCAGCTTATCAACGACCACCACGTTATCGGCGGTCTCAGTGATAATTTCGCGTACCACCGCCGAACCGATAAACCCGGCTCCGCCGGTGACCAGAATCGTTCTCACCGCCAGACCCCTTTGGTATCGACGATAAACTGCTGGCTGACGCTATCTCCGCTAATTGCTTTAAACTCATTATGATCGACCAACATCACCAGCACATCGGCGTTCGCCAGCGCATCGTCCAGTTGCGCCAGAGTGCACAGACCGTCGAGTTTCTGCGGCAATTGATGAATATTCGGTTCAACAACCAACGTCTCGCCGCCATGCCAGCGGGCGATTTGCGCGGCAATCGCCATAGCCGGACTTTCACGTAGGTCATCGATATTGGGTTTAAATGCGAGGCCGAAGCAGGCGATTTTCAGCTCGCTGGCGCGCGTATTGCTGGCCGCGAGGCAGTCGGCAACCCGCGCTTTAACCTGGTCGATCACCCATTCTGGTTTATGGTCGTTCACCTCGCGCGCGGTGCGGATAAGCCGCGCCTGCTGCGGGTTCTGCGCCACGATAAACCACGGGTCGACCGCGATGCAGTGGCCGCCAACGCCCGGACCGGGCTGGAGAATATTGACGCGCGGATGGCGATTCGCCAGGCGAATCAGTTCCCAGACGTTAATCCCCTGATCGGCGCAAATCAGCGAGAGTTCATTGGCAAACGCAATATTGACGTCGCGGAAGCTGTTTTCGGTCAGCTTGCACATCTCGGCGGTGCGCGAGTTGGTCACCACGCATTCGCCTTCAAGGAAAATTTTATACAGCTCGCTGGCGCGGGCGGAGCAAACCGGGGACATTCCACCGATCACGCGATCGTTCTTAATCAGCTCAACCATGACCTGTCCCGGCAGTACGCGCTCCGGGCAGTAGGCGATATTCACATCCGCCGCTTCGCCGACCTGCTGCGGGAAGCTCAGATCAGGGCGCATTTCCGCCAGCCAGCCTGCCATTTGCTCGGTTGAGCCGACAGGGGAAGTGGATTCGAGGATCACCAGCGAGCCTTTCTTCAGCGTCGGCGCGATAGATTTGGCCGCCGATTCAACGAAAACCATATCTGGCTCATGCAGGTCTTTAAACGGCGTCGGTACCGCAATCAGGTAAGCGTCGGCTTCCACCGGCGCGGTGGTGGCGCTCAGATAACCCTGCTCGACCGCCGTTTTGACGACGCTCGCCAGATCCGGCTCCACGATATGAATTTCACCACGGTTAATGGTCTCCACGGCATGTTGATTGATATCAACGCCGACCACCCGCTTTTGCCGGGAGGCGAAGGCGGCTGCAGTTGGCAGGCCAATATACCCAAGGCCAATTACCGAAATGGTAGAAAAGCTCATAGCGTTACCTGATTATTTTTAAGTGCGGACAAAATACGATGACACGCTTGTCCATCGCCGTACGGGTTATGCGCCCGGCTCATGGCTTGATACGCGGACTCATCTTGCAGTAAGCGCGTGACCTCATCGACGATGCGCTGGCTGTCAGTACCCACCAGGCGCACGGTGCCAGCGCTAACGGCTTCCGGGCGCTCAGTCATTTCACGCATCACCAGCACCGGCTTGCCAAGCGACGGCGCTTCCTCCTGAATACCGCCGGAGTCGGTGAGAATCAGCCATGCGCGATTCATCAACCAGACAAACGGCAGATAGTCCTGCGGCTCAATCAGCATGACGTTATCAACATGGCCGAGAATGCGGTTAACCGGTTCGCTGACGTTCGGGTTCAGATGAACCGGGTAAACAATTTGTACGTCCGGGTTATTAGCAGCAATTTCCGCCAGCGCATGGCAGATTTGCTCAAAACCGCGACCGAAGCTCTCCCGACGATGCCCGGTAACCAGGATCATCTTCTTGCCATTGCCAAGGAAGGAATAGCGCTCGGTCAGTTCACTGCTTAACGCTTCGTTGCTCAACACGCGATCGCGTACCCAGAACAACGCATCAATCACCGTGTTACCCGTGACCGTAATTTGAGCATCCGCAATGTTCTCCTGCAGCAGGTTCTGTCGCGAGGTTTCCGTCGGCGCAAAATGGTACGTCGCCAGCCGTCCGGTTAACGTGCGGTTCCCCTCTTCCGGCCACGGCGAATTCAAATCGCCCGTGCGTAACCCTGCTTCGACATGACCCACCGGGATACGTTGATAGAAAGCCGCCAGGCTCGCCGCCATCGTGGTGGTAGTATCGCCATGCACCAGCACGACGTCCGGTTTGAATGACTCCAGCACCGGCTTTAACCCCTCAAGGATGCGGCAGGTAATCTCCGTCAACCCCTGACCCGGCTGCATTATGTTGAGGTCATAATCCGGAACAATAGAAAAAAGTTTCAACACCTGATCGAGCATCTCCCGATGCTGCGCGGTCACGCAAACTTTCGCCTCAAAATGAGGATCCCTTGCCAGCGCATGTACCAGAGGCGCCATCTTGATGGCTTCTGGTCTCGTGCCAAATACGGTTAGTACTTTCACATCGATTCTCTTCGATTAGGTGATGAAGGCCGAATGTCCTTCATCACAGGCTGCATTCACTGGATACGGCGACGCGATAACGCAACGCCTGCGCCGATGAGCGCGCCCACAATCCCCCACATCACCATCAGAAATACGCGGCGCGGGCTATCGCGTTTTACCGGTTCTTCAGGTGTTCGCAAATACCGGTAAGTCTGAAAACGCGGGTCCAGCGTTGGCCCAACGTTCAATGTTGTTAGCATTGCTCGACTTTGGTCATAGTCGATATCGTATTCCGGCCCCACTGCCTGTAGGTTTTCCAGTCGAGCCTGCAGCATCGGCCGCCCCAGTAAAAACAGTTCCGAATCTGGCAGTTGGTCAGGCGGAACATCGGTTTCGCTGCGAGAAATGTTGTGCTGTTGTGCGACTTTCAGCGCCTGCTCCACGCTATGGTTGCGGCGATTGAAAATCTCGCGAGCCACCTCTTCCTGTCGCTTTACCTGCGCTTTCATCTGCACGGTCCGCGCCGCCCAGGCACCTTTCAGTTCATCGTTCAGATGCCCTGCCGCACGCTGGCTGGCGAAAGCGACATACTGACGCAGCAAGTTGTTAGCATCCGGTGCCGTTTCGGCCGTTAGCTTCACGCTATCATTGACGCTTTTTAGCGCATCGCCGGGCATAAACTGAATGTCGTTGATCAGGTCATCCAACAATGCAGCATCCGCGCGAGCGTTGCCCGACTGGCGCTGTTTGTAGTAATCCGTTTGCAGCCAGAAGTCGCGCCGGGTATCCCAGGACGCCTGCTGCATAATGAACTCTTTGTACGCCTCGTCCATTACCGAAGGTTGATCGACCGATACAAGATTGGCCTTGATGTCGAGATTGCGTAAGAACTGCTGCTGCGAATAGTAGCCGCCCAGCATATTCACTGTTGGCCGGTCAGTAATCGCCGTTGCGCTCCACTCCTGGCGAGCAAAAAAGGTATAAACCAGAACAATCAGCGCAAAGAGCACTGCCGTACCTGCTATCCAGCTTTTTCCTGCCCATAAGGCGCGAAACAACCCGCGAATATCCAGCTCATTCTCAACGTTCACTGCTCGTGCTCCCGGTAATGGTTGAGTCATCACGTCCCCAGACTTACTTGGTTAATTTGGATTATTGCTGCTGTGTCGCCGTATTCTGCGTCTAATGCGCTTAACCAGACGCGCCACTTTCCAGGCGCGTTTAATGCAGTAGCCATAAAGGAAGAAGGCTAACAAAAACAGTATCAACATCACCCACTCAGGAACAATACGGGTGTATTCCGCCACCACGCCTACCAGCGCCAGCAACGCGGCAGCCAGGGTGATCAGCACGAATGCCTGGCGGGAAGTAAACCCGGCACGCATGATTAAATGATGAATGTGTTGACGGTCCGGGGAGAACGGACTCATCCCTTTACGCAGGCGGCGATACATAATCGCCACCATATCCATCAACGGAATGGCAATAATCCACAGCGCGGTAACCGGGCTAATGGGGTGCGTTTTGCCTTGCGTGGTCTCCAGCAGGATCCAGATGATAGTGAAGCCAATCATGGTACTGCCGGCATCACCCATAAAGACCTTGTAGCGACGACCAAGCACACCGAGGTTAAGTAAAATATAGGGCAAAATGGCGGCGATCATCGCAAAACACCACATCGCCAGGCTGTATTGACCATCAAACCACAGAATGATGCCCGTCGCTGCGAAAGAGACAGAGGAGAGACCGCCAAGCAGACCATCAATACCATCAACCATATTGAAGGCATTGATCGCAGCCCAAACGGCGAAAAGCGTGAGGAAGAATCCGAAAGGGCCGAGCACCAGCTCCCACGAACCAAAAATAAAACCCAGGCTACTAAGATGAAGATTACCGACCGTCATCATAATGACGGCGATGGCGGCCTGAATAACCGCGCGAATTTTTACACTGATATCAAAGCGGTCGTCCAGTGCACCAACCAGCACAAGCACCCCGGCGCAAGACAGATATAACCGCGCGTGGGGGATATAATAATCTGCGATAGCAAACGTAAAACAAATACCTGCATAAACTGAGATACCACCGACTAACGGAATCAAACCCTGATGCCGTTTGCGATAGTTAGGTTTATCCACCAACCCAACTCTTTTTGCCGCCTTGCGAGCAACAAATATAAATAGGGTAGTGAATAAGAAAATACTGATTAATTCAGTAATAGCAGTGAGTAAATTCACAACGCATGTGCTCTCAGCATAGTTAATCCGGGAAGTATAACGATGATGTCTCAACTCCTGAAGGGGTAAAGCAGAACATTACAAATTTATTGTATAGATTTTAGTCTGTTAAAGTTCTCTCTGCCTGATATTGTGCCGCACACATCATACGATAACACCCGCTTTGTTTTCCCTTTCTGGATCATACAAACCCAGAAAACAAAACGCCACGCAATAGCGTGGCGTTCTCTGGTTTTTTTTAACTTACGAGCGCTTCATCATGTCGAAGAAGTCATCGTTAGTTTTGGTCATCGCCAGTTTATTGATGAGGAACTCCATCGCATCAATTTCACCCATCGGATGGATGATTTTACGCAGGATCCACATCTTCTGCAGCTCTTCCTGAGTGGTGAGCAGCTCTTCTTTACGCGTACCGGAACGGTTGTAGTCGATAGCCGGGAAGACGCGTTTTTCAGCGATCTTACGCGAGAGGTGCAGTTCCATGTTGCCGGTACCTTTAAACTCTTCATAGATAACTTCATCCATTTTAGAGCCGGTATCGACCAGAGCCGTAGCGATAATCGTCAGGCTGCCGCCCTCTTCCACGTTACGCGCAGCACCGAAGAAACGCTTCGGACGATGCAGGGCGTTGGCGTCAACACCACCGGTCAACACTTTACCGGAAGCCGGTACGACGGTGTTGTAGGCACGAGCCAGACGGGTGATGGAGTCGAGCAGGATGATAACGTCTTTCTTGTGTTCAACCAGACGTTTCGCTTTCTCGATAACCATTTCCGCAACCTGAACGTGGCGGGATGCCGGTTCGTCAAAGGTGGAAGCAATAACTTCACCTTTCACCAGACGCTGCATCTCGGTCACTTCTTCCGGACGTTCGTCGATCAGCAGTACCATCAGCACGCAATCAGGATGGTTGTACGCAATGCTCTGTGCAATGTTCTGCAGCAGCATGGTTTTACCCGCTTTCGGCGGTGCAACAATCAGACCACGCTGACCACGACCGATCGGCGATGCCAGATCCAGGACGCGAGCAGTTAAGTCTTCCGTAGAACCGTTACCACGCTCCATACGCAGACGTGAGTTTGCGTGCAGCGGCGTTAAGTTCTCGAACAGAATCTTATTACGCGCGTTTTCCGGCTTGTCGTAGTTAACTTCGTTAACTTTCAACAATGCAAAGTAACGCTCACCCTCTTTAGGAGGACGAATCTTACCGGAAATGGTGTCACCAGTGCGGAGGTTGAAACGGCGGATTTGGCTAGGGGATACGTAGATGTCATCAGGACCGGCGAGGTAGGAGCTGTCTCCAGAACGGAGGAAACCAAATCCATCCTGCAGTATCTCCAGCACACCGTCGCCAAAGATATCTTCGCCACTCTTTGCGTGCTGCTTCAGGATGGCAAAAATGATGTCCTGCTTGCGCATACGTGCCTGGTTTTCCAGACCCATATTTTCGCCGAGAGTAATCAGCTCAGAAACCGGCGTATTCTTTAATTCGGTAAGATTCATAATGGTGTGGGTTCTTAAACTCGGGGTAAAACTCGAACTTAATGTTGTGAATGGTATGGCAGGAACATCCATGCCTGTTAACGGCTTTCATCTCGTGTCTGTACGTCGCCTGGTCACAGGAAAGAACGCAGAACTGAAACGACTAGACGGAATGAGTGATAAGCCCGGAATTATTAGCTTCACGCGCATTTTTTGCGGGATGCTTTGGGTAAAACAAGATTCAAACAAAGGTATGTTTAAAACGAAGTCTGGAATTAACTTAGCACGACTCTTGCCGGGCGTCCAGAGATCCGCAAAAAATAGGAGTCTGGACGCCGGAATAGCAAATCGCTTACGCCAGGTTGGCGTCGAGGAACTCTTTCAGCTGGCCTTTAGACAGCGCGCCAACTTTGGTTGCTGCAACTTCGCCATTTTTGAACAGCAGCAGAGTCGGGATGCCGCGAATGCCGTATTTCGGCGCAGTACCCGGGTTCTGATCGATGTTCAGTTTCGCAATGGTCAGTTTGCCCTGATACTCTTCAGCGATCTCATCCAGAATCGGGGCGATCATTTTGCACGGACCACACCACTCTGCCCAGAAATCGACGAGGGTTAGCCCGTCAGCCTTGAGTACGTCCGTGTCAAAACTGTCGTCAGTCAGGTGAATAATTTTATCGCTCATATTTAACTCCACAGGAATAAGCCTGGTGTGTTGGTGTCGCAGCCATCGACGACGTGTCGATGCTACGTTATGCACGCTATTTTCAGGATGCCCCTTTAAGCCACCTGCGCGACACGGCCCATCATGGACCTCGCCGCTCAGGAGTCAAAGCAATCTGTATTCAAACCGGCTTATCGCAGATTTGTCACCCCGGCTCGCTTAAGTAGTCTAAGCTTTCGAGGATTCGTTCAGTTGCCGCAGACGCACCTTGAGTCATTTCATGCATAGCCAACGAAAGGTTGACGTTATTTCACCGGATACGCTTTCTTAATGCAATAGTTAGCTGATATTCTACCACACTATGAGCAAAACACACTTAACAGAACAGAAGTTTTCCGACTTCGCCCTGCACCCGGCAGTGATTGAAGCCCTTGAAACAAAAGGGTTTCATAATTGCACACCCATCCAGGCACTCGCTCTCCCGCTGACGCTGGAAGGTCGTGATGTTGCCGGGCAGGCGCAAACCGGTACCGGTAAAACGATGGCGTTTCTTACGTCAACGTTTCATTATCTTCTCACTCACCCGGCCATTGCTGACCGCCAGGTCAACCAGCCGCGCGCACTGATCATGGCTCCGACCCGTGAACTGGCAGTGCAGATCCACGCTGATGCAGAACCGCTGGCACAGACTGCCGGTCTGAAGCTCGGCCTCGCATACGGCGGCGACGGCTACGACAAGCAGTTGAAAGTACTGGAAAGCGGCGTTGATATTCTGATCGGTACCACCGGTCGCCTTATCGACTACGCCAAACAGAACCATATCAACCTCGGTGCCATTCAGGTTGTTGTCCTCGACGAAGCCGATCGCATGTACGATCTCGGCTTTATTAAAGATATTCGTTGGCTGTTCCGTCGTATGCCGCCGGCCAATCAGCGCCTGAACATGCTGTTTTCTGCCACCCTTTCTTATCGCGTGCGTGAACTGGCATTCGAGCAAATGAACAACGCCGAATACGTTGAAGTCGAGCCGGAGCAGAAAACAGGTCACCGTATTAAAGAAGAGTTATTCTATCCTTCCAACGAAGAAAAAATGCGCCTGCTGCAGACGCTGCTGGAAGAAGAGTGGCCCGATCGTGCAATTATCTTCGCCAATACCAAACATCGCTGTGAGGATGTCTGGGGCCATCTGGCAGCAGACGGGCATCGCGTCGGCCTGTTGACCGGTGACGTCGCGCAGAAAAAACGTCTACGAATTCTCGAAGAGTTCACCCGTGGCGATATCGATATCCTGGTGGCGACAGATGTAGCCGCACGTGGTCTGCATATCCCAGCGGTTACTCACGTCTTTAACTACGACCTACCGGACGATTGTGAAGACTACGTTCACCGCATCGGTCGTACCGGACGCGCTGGCGCTAGCGGTCACTCAATCAGCCTGGCTTGTGAAGAGTACGCGTTGAACCTGCCGGCTATCGAAACCTATATTGGACATTCGATTCCGGTGAGCAAATACAATCCAGATGCGCTCATGACCGATCTGCCAAGGGCGCTTCGCCTGACGCGTCCGCGTCCGGGTAACGGCCCACGCCGTAACGGTCCGCCACGTAACCGTCGTCGTTCAGGTTAAAGCAATATGCCATACACAAAATCATTCAAGTTGCATCAAGGCGGCAAGAGAACGAATCCCGATGAGCTTACTCTGGTGAGTGATTCGGGTAAGAGAACGCAGCCAACACAGAGG
The DNA here is from genome assembly GCF_014103785.1 of Klebsiella sp. RHBSTW-00215. Taxonomy (NCBI): domain Bacteria; kingdom Pseudomonadati; phylum Pseudomonadota; class Gammaproteobacteria; order Enterobacterales; family Enterobacteriaceae; genus Klebsiella; species Klebsiella sp. RHBSTW-00215. The sequence continues at coordinate 1,663,588 of NZ_JABXQS010000001.1, read as the reverse complement.
CAATTTGAAGGATGAAGTGTATGAGCTCCACCTCGCTCTATGCAGCTATCGACCTGGGTTCCAATAGCTTTCATATGTTGGTTGTACGCGAGGTGGCGGGGAGCATCCAGACCCTCAGTCGTATTAAACGCAAAGTGCGTTTGGCTGCCGGTCTGAATAGCGACAATACGCTCTCCGCAGAAGCAATGGAGCGCGGCTGGCAATGTTTACGTCTGTTTGCCGAACGCCTGCAGGATATACCTCCAGCGCAAATTCGCGTGGTCGCCACCGCGACGCTGCGCCTGGCAGTGAACGCCGGTGAATTTCTGGAAAAAGCGCGGGAAATCCTCGGCTGCCCGGTGCAGGTCATCAGCGGAGAAGAGGAAGCACGTCTGATTTATCAGGGCGTTGCGCATACCACTGGCGGCGCGGACCAGCGTCTGGTCGTGGATATCGGCGGAGCCAGTACTGAGCTGGTTACCGGAACCGGCGCGCAAACTACCTCGCTTTTCAGCCTGTCGATGGGCTGCGTCACCTGGCTGGAGCGCTACTTCGCCGATCGCAGCCTCACCAAAGAAAATTTTGACCTTGCCGAAACCGCCGCGCGCGAAGTGCTGCGCCCCGTGGCCGATGTTCTGCGCTATCACGGCTGGAAAGTGTGCGTCGGCGCCTCAGGCACCGTTCAGGCCTTGCAGGAAATCATGATGGCGCAGGGGATGGATGAACGCATCACCTTAGCCAAACTACAACAGCTCAAACAGCGCGCGATTCAGTGCGGTCGTCTGGAAGAGCTTGAGATTGAAGGCTTAACGCTCGAACGGGCGTTAGTCTTCCCGAGCGGTCTGGCAATACTGATGGCCATTTTCAGTGAGCTGAACATTCAGTGTATGACCCTAGCGGGTGGGGCACTGCGTGAAGGTCTTGTCTACGGCATGCTACATCTGTCGGTCGATCAGGATATTCGTAGCCGCACGCTACGTAATATTCAGCGCCGGTTTCTGGTGGATACCGAGCAGGCGCAGCGCGTTGCACAGTTGTCCGCGCATTTTGTTCGTCAGGTGGAAAATAGTTGGGATATTGAGCCATTATGCTTCGATCTGCTGCAAAGTGCCTGTCAGCTGCATGAAATAGGCCTGAGCGTAGAGTATAAGCAAGCGCCTCTGCACGCGGCCTGGCTCGTTCGAAATCTCGACCTGCCCGGCTTCACACCTGCGCAAAAAAAGCTGCTCGCGACGCTGTTATTAAACCAAACCAACGCGGTCGATCTCTCTTCGATTCATCAACAGAACGCAGTTCCGCCGAGGGTGGCTGAGCACATGTGCCGTCTGCTGCGTCTGGCGATCCTGTTTGCCAGCCGTCGACGCGACGACCTGCTGCCGATGATCGCGCTGGCTGCCGAAGGCGAGAAACTCACGCTGACGCTGCCTGAGGGTTGGCTGGAAAATCATCCGCTGGGGCGGGAGATGGTAGAACAAGAGTGCCAGTGGCAAAGCTATGTCCATTGGCCGCTGCTGCTCAACGGGGATAGCGCGACAAAATAGTCCTGACAGGAAGAGATGATGCGGGAAGAACTGGATTTCAAATCGCTGCGTTTTTTTTCCGCCCTATTCCGCCTGGGGAATGTTTCGTCTGCCGCCGAAGCGCTGAACATCAGTCAGCCTACCGGTAGCCTGCTATTGAAAAAGCTACGCGACCATTTTGACGACCCCCTGTTCGTGCGCATCGGGCAGCGAATGATACCCACGCCGCGAGCAGACGATATTGCACAGACCATTTTTACCATTCTTCAGTTGGTCGATAACGAACTGCCTGGTAACCCTGAATTTATCCCGCAAACCAGCACGCGTAATTTCACCATCGGCATGACCGATATCAGCCAGATGACGTTGTTACCGCCGCTGCAAGCGCAATTACAGCAGCAGAATGCGGAAACGATTACCTTTTCAGTGCTGAATATTGATGATCAAACGCTGGGTGCTCTCGAGTCAGGTAAGTGTGATTTAGCCATCGGTTATCTGATGCAGCTACCGGATAGCGTTTACCAACAGCGCCTGTTTAATCAATCATATGTCTGCCTCGCGGCAGAAAATCACCCCAGAATCTGCTCCACGTTTACCGCTGAAAACTGGCGGCTGGAAAAGCATCTGGCGGTTCACGTTAACGGTACCGGACATGGCGATATTGATAAGTTGCTCAATGAGTACGGTATGCCACGTCGTATCTCCCTTACGCTGCCCAGCTTTTTAGGTGCGGGTGAGCTGGTTGCAGGCAGCGAGCTGATCGCCGTCGTACCGGAGCAATTGGCGCACCATATCATCCATCGCTATCCCTGCCGCAGCTGGCCGCTGCCGTTCTCACTGCCGGAAATTGCAATTCGCCAGGTCTGGCATCAGCGCCTGCACCGCGATCCCGGCCACATCTGGTTACGGTCACTGATCGCCAACTTTGCTATGACGGGTAGCAATACCATCCTTTATTAATTTTTAAGCTTTCAAAAATAATACTGTATTAGTTTTTCTGATAACCCGTATTACATTCCTCTTATTGCCGTCAATACCTAAAAAAACTTATTCTCCTCGCATCAAGTCATACGAAAAAACAGTTCAGAGGAATATATCATGCGTGGAAAAATCGCTTTAGAAGAACACGTTTCAACACCTAAAAATAACAGCCTTTGGGATTCTACCGGGGAAGCGGCAAGAAATGGCTCTGATTATATGAAAGACGTTGAGCGTCGTTTATTAGATCGCAGCTACCAGCTTGACGAAATGGCTCAACGTAATATTGATCACGTTATTTTGTCATTAACTTCACCTGGCGCGCAGTCTATTCTTAATAAAGCCGAGGCGGTTTCCTTCGCTCGTGAAACTAACGACTATATTGTCGAAAGCTATGTGAAACCCAATCCAGATAAATTCAGCGCTTTTGCTACCCTGGCATTGCAAAACCCGGAAGCCGCTGCTGAAGAACTGGAGCGTGCGGTTAAAAAACTCGGCATGAAAGGCGCACTGATTAACGGTTACACCAACGTTCAGGATAGCGAACATGGCCTGTACCTGGATGATGAATCCATGCTGGTATTTTGGGATAAAGTGAACGAGCTTAACGTCCCGGTTTACCTGCATCCTCGTGAACCTCTGGAAGGCCCGGCACGCGGGATCTACACTGGCTATGAAAGCCTGATCGGCTCAGCCTGGGGTTTTGCCCAGGAAACCGCAGTTCACGCTATTCGCCTGATGATGAGCGGCCTGTTTGACCGTTATCCTAATCTGAATCTGGTGCTGGGGCATTTAGGTGAAGGCCTGGTTCACATGCTGCCGCGTACTCAGCATCGTCTCTACCGTCAGCGCTTCGGTTGCGGTTTGGGTAAAGCGGAAAAACCGTTAATGCACTATTTGCAGAATAACTTCATCGTCACCACCAGCGGTCACTTCAATACCTATTCTCTGCAAAATGCGCTGGATATTATGGGCCCGGATCGCGTGATGTTCTCTGTCGATTATCCGTACGAAGATATCCACCAAGCCTGCGATTGGTTTGATCCGCTGGAAATGGAGACGGAACTGAAAAATAAAATCGCCTGGGGCAACGCCAGCCGCGTATTCAATATTAAATAATTAAGCATGATTATGATAAAGGGGCCTGCAATCAGGCCCTTTTATTTATCCGCCACACAAAAAGGAGGAGATGCTATGCCAGTGGGTATTTTTGTTTGCAGCGGCTCACTGCTTGTCGGTGCAATTTTCGGTGCCACTCTCAACCGATTTATTCCTGAGCATTTAAAAAAGACCTTACCTTTAATTGCCGGATTAATTTCGATCAGCATGGGCGTATTTTTCCTCAACAAACTGGTAAACCTTCCGCCCATCGCCCTGGCGGTCATTGTCGGCACCATTATTGGTAGCCTGGCGCATATTGAAAAACATATCGAAAACGCAGGCGTTAAGCTGCGCGGCCCGATTGAGAAAATATTCCCCACCAAAGGGGATGCAGGCATCAATGCAGAGGATTTTACTAATCAATTTATCGGCGTACTGATTTTGTTCTGCGCCAGCGGCACCGGTATTTTCGGTGCCTTAAAGGAAGGTATGACCGGAGATGCAACAATACTGTTTACAAAATCTATCCTCGACTTCTTCACCGCCGCGATTTTTGCCTCCGCACTCGGCTACATTATCGCCGTCATCTTTGTGCCTCAGCTTATTGTCTTCGTTATTCTCTTTTTTGCCGCCAGTTTTATCATGACGATGATTAATCCCTCGATGGTGGCCGATTTTACGGCCTGCGGGGGCATCATCATGCTGGCGACAGGTTTTCGGCTCTGCGGAATTCGCGCCTTTCCTACGGCGAATATGCTGCCATCGCTAATCCTGGTAATGCCCTTCTCCGCCGTGTGGCAGCAATTCGTCGCTTGAAAGCTAATAACACCAGCATCGCCCGGATGCTGGTATCATCTTTCCAGACTGTGCCTACAGTGCCTATGTCCGCAACGACTGAAGCTTTACTCTGAAATCAAAATTAAAGTAGTTACTCAGGCAAAACGCGGTGCCGTACTCAAGCACCTCCCCATGAGCGTTACGGCTTTTCAGCGTAATTTTCATCAACGGTACTCCTTGGGGTAAATCGAGCAAATTCAGCTCTTCACCCGAAGGGATATGCACCGTCAGAGAGTAATCCTGAAGATCGGGAAAAATATTGTTTTCAGCCCAGTGGACATACAGAGAGCCTTCGAGTAAATCCGGGCGAGGCAAAAAACGTTCAGGAATAAACATGGTTTCGATGGAAACCGGAAGGGCGTCAACTAAACGCACGCGTTTTATTTTCGCCACCCGATCTCCGACCGGGATCTCCAGTTCGCGAGCCAGAATATCGTCCGCCGCCAATTTTTCCCTCACCAACCACCGGTTGGACACCGTCCCTGAATTTTGTAGCTGAGCAGAAAATCCGCCGCTGGCAAGATTATAACTTACCGGCAGATTCACCTCGGTGCCTTTCCCGTGGCGCTTAATAACCAAGCCGGCTTCCAGTAGCGCCTCCAGCGCTTTAACCACCGTCACACGCGATAGCTCAAGAGCCTGAGACATTTTGCGTTCAGAGGGCAAAATACTGCCATGAACCAGTAACCGATCTGCTATTGCAGCTTCAATAGCCTGTTTTAATTGAATATAAAGCGGCGCAGGCGCCTCAGCATTCAGGCGACCTTTTATATACTCAAACAGCGGTTGCGACATAATTTAGTGGCCTTAAGGGATTAAGCAGCAGTGGATTTATCATAGTGGATCCATACTGGAATCTATAGCCCCATCATAACGCCCCTCCGCGCTCTCCCAGATCCTAATTTGCTATCAGAATGCGCTATCGATCACAGAGTGATTATAAAGGACTTTAACTGGACTTAATCTGGATCTATTTTTAGTACAACTTTTATTCACCTCTTGCCGGGAGTCGTCGATGACTGATATTCGCCCTACCTATACCGCCGAACGCCGTATCCTTGGCTGTCTTTATGGGCAAGCCGTGGGTGATGCAATGGGAATGCCTTCCGAGCTGTGGCCTAAACGTCGAATCATCAACCATTTTGGTTGGATTGAACGTTTCCTTCCCGGACCGAAAGAGAATATTGCGGCCAGTGAATTTAGCGCCGCAGAGTTTACCGATGACACGCATCAATGCATCGCTTTGATGGATGCGCTCAATGAAACCAACGGCGTCACCGATCCACTTGCTATCGCCAGACATATACTGCTGTGGGCCAGACGCTATGAGGCATTTGAGAAGAATATTCTCGGCCCGACTTCGAAAGCTTCCCTGCTCGCGCTCGAGCAGGGGCAGGTGCTGGATGAGATAGTGGCCAACGGCGTGACCAACGGTGCAGCAATGCGCGTGGCGCCGATGGGCTGTCTACTACCAACCAGGGACAGAACATTTTTCATTGAGCAAGTACGGCTATCCTGCCTCCCGACGCACAAATCAGATATCGCGATTGCCGGCGCGGTGGTGATTGCCTGGGCCATCAGCCGCGCCATTGAAGATGCCGGGTGGCCGTTAATCAAAACCGAGCTGGCATCACTCGCAAATGAAACCCAGCGCCATTATGAGTCCACTTTTAGTCCACTTCTCGGGAATCGTATTCACTTAGCGTTAGATATGATGACCAAAGAGACTGACCACCTGACAGGCATTGAACGTATTTACGAAGATATCGGTGCCGGCATGGATATTATCGAATCCGTCCCGGCAGCAATTGCGCTTGTCGAACTGTCAGGAACGCAGCCCATGAAATGCGCCATGCTTGCGGCAAATTTAGGCGGCGACACCGACACCATTGGTGCGATGGCAACGGCTATCTGCGGCGCGCTTCATGGTATAGAAGCTTTCCCTGAAGAACATATACAACAGATTAATCAGGCCAACGGCATCGACTTCGCGCCTTACGCACAGCGGCTTGCAGGCTACCGCTTCGCATAATTCACAGAGGGCATCAATATGGACAACAAAGCTTCATACGATGGCAATATCCAAACGGCGGATCCCGGAATGGCGGAGTTGGGGATCGGTCTGGTTCCCCCGATTCACCAAAACCAAAAGCCGGTACAGCTCTTTTTCGTCTGGTGCGCGGCGAATATTGGCATTCTTGGGGTTGTTTACGGTGCAGTTATTGTGTCGTTCGGTCTCTCATTCTGGCAGTCAATTCTTGCTGCCATCGCAGGAGTCGCCTCCTTTGCGCTGGTCGGCGTCACCAGCATCGCCGGAAAAATTGGACGTACCACAACGTTGACACTTTCCCGCGTCATATTTGGCAAACGCGGTAATATCGCGCCCACCAGCTTTTGCTGGGTGAACCTGATGGGCTGGGAATCGGTCAATATCATTACCGGCACGCTCACTCTCGTCGCGCTGTTTGCCGCCATGGGTTTTGAAGAGAGCCTGACGACCACTGCGCTATCGCTTTTCCTGTTTGGCGGATTGACCGTGCTGGTCAGCGTACTCGGCCAAAATGCCGTGCTGATGATGCAAAAATGGATCACCCGAATCTTTGGTGCCATGACGCTACTGGTAGTGATTTATCTGCTGTTCACCGCGGACTGGCAGGCCATCCTCGCCCTGCCTTCAGGCAGTTGGCTGACCGGTTTTCTCCCGGCAGTCTCTATTATCGCCGCAGGCACCGGCATCAGTTGGGCTATTGCCGGTGCCGACTATAGTCGGGATCAGCGTCCTGATTCCGGTGAAAAGAGCATTTTTCTCGCCGTTGTTAGCGGCGCCGCCCTTCCCTTACTACTGCTGATGCTCACCGGGATACTGCTTACCGCCCAAATCCCTGATTTGGCGTCCAGCGAAAATCCAATTTCCGCGATCGGCAAACTACTGCCTTCCTGGATGGCAATCCCCTATCTTGCCGCGGCTACCGCCGGGGTCGTGACCATCGCTGTGTTGAGCCTCTATTCCGCTAGCCTTAATCTGTTAAGCATGGGGATTAAGCTACAGCAGCGTTCCGCCGTGGCCATCGATGCCGTATTGGTTCTGGGGATCGCGCTCTACGTGCTGTTTGTCTCGAAAGATTTTCTCGGGCCGTTTATTGCGTTTCTGATTTTCTGCGGCGTATTTCTGGCCGCCTGGGCCGCCATTTTCATCATCGATTTCTACCGGATCCGCCGCCATGCCGGATATTCGGAAGCTGACTTATTCAGGGAAAGCGGCGCGAACCGAACCGCGCTGGGCTGCTGGATTGTCGGCGCGTTGGCGGGATTGATGGTATCCAAAACCGGGTTTATCGATGGGCCTTTCGCGGTCGGGATTTTCGCGGACTCAAGCCTGGGATTATTCGTTTCTTTTATTCTGAGCCTGGTGCTGTATCTCGTGTTCGGAGCCAGAAAGGGGGCTTGCCGTGACAATAACTGCTGACCGGCTATCGCCCCAGCGGCCGATAGTGGTTATCGGCGCTGCTTTTGGCGACCTTATTCTCCACCTCGATACGCTACCGCAAAGCGGTAGCGATGTCTCCGCCAGCGATGGTGGGCGGCAGATTGGCGGCTGCGCGTTTAACGTCGCACGCGCGCTCGCACGCCTCGGCCTGGCCCCGGTTAACGCCATCCCGGTGGGTAATGGCGACTGGGGGCAAGCCGTTGCGCAAAAAATGGCGCAGGAAAGTTTACCGGTTCTCTTGCGCCATCCCACCCACGATAACGGCTGGTGTCTGGCCCTCGTAGAGGCCAACAAAGAGCGGACGTTTATCACCGTTGAGGGCTGCGAGCAGCACTGGAGCACCGAGCTGTTGGCGCAAATCCCGCAGCCGAAGGACGCGATTATTTACGTCTCAGGCTACGAGCTGGCCAGCGAAATGCTGCGCCAGTGGATTCTGGGCCTTACGGAAGATAAAACGCTGTTTGTCGATTTTGGCCCTCGCCTGTGCGATATGGATATTGATTTTATTCAGGCATTGTTGCGCAAACGTCCCATACTCACCCTAAATCGCGACGAACTCAGCGCGCTAAGCGCACGTTTATACCACCAGGAGAACGCCACGCTTGAGTCAGCTTCTCGACTCGTCAGCGACTGGCAGCTGCGGGCGATTTGTCGGTTTGATAAGGATGGCGCGTGGGTAGTTGAACCCAACGCAGGGCCGCAGCATATCCCAGCCTGCCGCGTGGAAGTTCACGATACAATTGCCGCAGGAGACAGCCACTGTGCGGGAACGATTGCCGGGCTGGCCTGCGGGATGAATCTGAGTCAGGCGACGCTGCTGGGCAATGAGGTGGCAGCTATCGTTGTCAGCAGGCCAGGCTCAGACGGCGCTCCCACTCGTCAGGAGCTACGCCAGTTCCAGCTTCGGCAGGAAAACGATCGCTAACTGCTATTTACGCGCCTTCGCCAGCATCTCCCGGATGTTGGCGACGTTCGCCTGGCCTTTATGCATCCTCTCTTCCGCCGAGATAACCTTGCGCTCCTGCTCCCAAATCAGGTCGTCCTGCGGCAGCTCCAGCAGGAAGCGGCTCGGCTCCGGACGTACTAGCTCACCGTATTGTCGGCGTTCCCGACATAGCGTAAAGGTCAGTTCTTTCTGTGCTCGCGTGATGCCAACGTAAGCAAGGCGTCGTTCCTCATCGACGTTGTCTTCGTCAATGCTACTTTGATGGGGAAGCAACCCCTCTTCCATGCCGACCAGATAAACATACGGAAACTCCAGCCCCTTTGAGGCATGAAGCGTCATCAGCTGAACCTGATCCGTCTCTTCATCAGACTCCCCTCGTTCCATCATATCGCGCAGCGTGAAGCGGGTGACAACCTGAGTGAGCGTCATCGGCTCATCGATTTCGCTCCCTTCCAGCATTTCGGTCATCCAGGTAAAGAGCATATTGACGTTTTTCATCCGCATTTCGGCGGCTTTCGGGCTGGGTGAGGTCTCGTAGAGCCAGGATTCATAATCCACCCCGCGGATCAGGTCGCGGACGGCGACAATCGGCTCACGCTCTGAGAGCTGTTGGATCTCCCGCAGCCAGTGGGTGAAGCGGGTCAGCGACTCATAGCCGCGCCCGGTTAGCGTCTGGTTCAGTCCCATATCGAAGCTGGCGGTAAACATACTTTTGTTACGCCCCATAGCCCACTCGCCCAATTTTTGCAGGGTCGCCGAACCAATTTCACGCTTTGGCGTATTAACGATACGCAGGAAAGCGCTGTCGTCGTCCGGATTGGTCAACACGCGTAGATAAGCCAGAAGGTCTTTAATTTCCGGGCGGGAGAAAAACGACGTGCCGCCGGAAATTTTGTACGGGATGCGGTTTTGCATCAGCATCTTTTCAAAAACCCGCGACTGATGGTTGCCGCGATAAAGGATCGCATAGTCCTTGTATTCGGTTTTATTAATAAAGTGATGGGCGATCAGTTCACCGGCTACGCGTTCAGCTTCATGTTCTTCATTATTGGCGGAAAGTACCTTCAGTTCCACACCATAGCCCAGCTCGGAAAACAGGCGTTTCTCAAAGACATGCGGGTTATTGGCAATCAAGATGTTGGCCGCCTTCAGGATACGCCCGGAAGAGCGGTAGTTCTGCTCCAGCTTAATCACCTGCAGCGCCGGGAAATCCTGACTGAGCAGAACCAGGTTCTGCGGCCGCGCGCCACGCCAGGAGTAGATCGACTGATCGTCGTCACCCACCACGGTAAAGCGCGCCCGTTGTCCCACCAGCAATTTCACCAGTTCATATTGGCTGGTGTTGGTATCCTGATATTCATCCACCAGCAGATAGCGAATCTTGTTCTGCCAGCGTTCACGCACTTCTTCATTGCGCTGCAACAACAGCGTTGGCAGCAGGATAAGATCGTCAAAATCCAGTACGTTGCAGGCTTTCATATGCGCATCGTACAAGCTATAACAGTGGGCAAAGATCCGATCCCGTTCACCTTTCGCATTTGCAGCAGCCTGTGAAGGGGTTTGCAGATCGTTTTTCCAGTTTGAGATCGTCGAGATCAGCTGCTGGAACACCACTTTGTCATCTTCGATCCGTCCTTCAGTAAGATCTTTTAACAATGCTACCTGGTCAGTATCGTCGAACAACGAGAAGTTAGATTTCATCCCTAACGCCGCGTACTCGCGCTTAATAATATCCAGTCCCAGCGTATGGAAAGTGGAGATCATCAAACCACGGGCTTCTTTACGCCCCAACGTTTGCCCGACGCGCTCTTTCATCTCTCGCGCCGCCTTGTTGGTAAAAGTCACCGCTGCAATATGGCGTGCTTGATAGCCGCAGCCGCGGATCAGGTGGGCGATTTTATTGGTAATAACGCGGGTCTTACCGGAACCGGCACCCGCCAGCACCAGGCACGGTCCGGTAACGAATTCGACGGCTTGTTGTTGGCCAGGGTTTAAACGCATGGGAATATTGCTCAATCTTCGAACGGGGTGAGGATTGTAGCAGAAAGAGAGGCGGAGAGAGCAACAGGCTACCCTTTCAGGCAGCCTGTAATCTGTAAATCAGGAAGCCGTCCCGGCAAGCGGCGTGTAACCGTTGCGCTGCGCACTTTTGATCCAACTGTAGGATCCCATCACTGCAATCGCCGTCAGCAGGACGTACTCGAGCGACATGGCGTAAACGCCCTGCACCGCGTAGATAACCACGCTAATCACGTCGATAAGCACCCACAGCAGCCAGTTTTCCACGTATTTACGCGTCATCAGCACCATCGCCGCAATGGACAACACCAGCATCGTGGAGTCCCAGAACGGGAACGCGTCAGGCTGCAATTCCGGCATCGCAACCTGCATGCCGGTCATTTGCAGCAGGGCGATCATGATACGGGTTAACGTCGCAAACACCGGATCTATAAACTGCGTCATCAGCACAATCGCTACCACGCAGACGCCGCCCAACATTAACGTCTGCTGCCGGGAGAGCCAGCGTACCTTCAACGCGGCTTCTTTCTCATCATTCTGACGGCTCCACGCATACCAGCCGTAAATATTGGCGGCGAAGAAAAACACCTGCAACAGCAGGCTGGCGTAGAGCTGAATCTGGAAAAAAATCGCCGCAAACAGGGTGACGTTAATCAGGCCAAATAGATAGTTGATAATTTTTTCCCGGCTGGCGCACCAGATGCACAACAGGCCAAACACGGTACCGATGGCTTCAATCCACGATAGCGCATAGCCGCCTTCGCCGAGAGGAATGTCGACCATCACATTGTTAATGCTAAAAAAGTCCATCACTGACCCCCTTGCTGGCTATCGGAATAAATGGCGCGCAGCGCCAAAGTAATTTGTCGTTCTTCGCCCTGTTGGCACAGCGTTTCCTGCTGGACATAATCATTGATACTGCTGTCCAGGCAACCGTTGTGGGCAACAACTACGTTGAGTAATGAGGCGGTTCGTAGCCCGCGTAATGCACCGATAGTCATTAAAGCGGCGCTTTCCATATCCGCACCCAGAATACCGCGCGCCGACCACTGTACATCCAGTTCTGCTTCGCGGTCGGTATAAAAACTGTCATGGCTACGCACCAGACCGCAAACGGCGGGGATATTCATTTTAAGTGACTGCGCCATCAGTTCCCAGGTAAGCCGCGGGTCGGCGCAGGCCGGGTAACCCGCTGGCGCATAGGTTCGACTGGTGCCGTCATCCATAACCGCAGCATGAGCGATAATCACATCGCCGAGCGCAAGGTTATCCTGCAATGCCCCACAGCTTCCGATGCGAATTAAGGTGGTCACGCCAATCTGGCGTAGCTCTTCAATGGCGATAGCCGTGGATGGCCCGCCGATGCCAGTGGAGACGACCAGAATTTCAATGCCCTGATACCAGCCTCGCGCGGCGCGAAACTCCCGGTTCTGGCCCAGCAACTCCGGGTTATCAAGAAAACTGACAATGCGATCCACCCGCTGCGGATCCCCCGGCAACAGCGCATACCGCGCACCTGTCATTTCTCTGCTCAATTGAATATGGGGTTGCAGCGCCATTCTCCCGTCTCCTTAACTCTTTGCTGTTATCCGATATCAGCCTCCTGCTTTAATTTTTCAGGGGCTAATATCACGATGCGTTCGCCATCGGTATCAATAATCTGTAGCGTTTTCAGGTCGTGCAAAATACGGTTAATACTGCGGGTGGTTGCCGCAAATTCCTGGCTGAGATTCTGCTTATCGAGCAAGATTTCTCGCGCACCGCTCTGTTGGTAGCGCTGCCATAATGCCTGGCACATCCGCTGATGCAGCGAGTAGAGGTTGTCGCTACTGGCCTTTTTCGACAGCTGGTAATATTGCTGGCTAAAAAAGCGCAGCATCCGCTGGTTAAAATGGTTATCTAACGCCAGCCAACGGCAAAAATGCTCCTGCGACAAGCTCAGCAGCTGTACATGGCCAACTGCGACAACCGAGCAGATGTACTGGCGCGACTCGAAGATTTCGAGTTCACCCAGCATGTCGCCCTTACCATAGCGAGCCTGCTGGTAACGACGCCCATCTTCCGCCTCATAAAAGACATCGACCTCACCGGCGATAATCAGCGAAAAACGCTGGCATACTTCACCCTGTCGACAGATAAACGTGCCGCGCGGAATTTCTTCAAAGCGCCAACGCTGCATAATTTCCAGTGGGCAATATTTCAGTAATTCATACAGCTGTGGATCGCCAACAATCTCGCTAAGCCCGGCAAGCCAGGCGACTGAAAACTCAGCTTTTTTCATTGCATCCATGTTATCTCTCTCCACGACGGGAAGGACAGGACGGTTGTCCTGGGCAAGAAGGAATATACCGGGTAAAAATGTCGCTCATCTCCCGCTTCCATTAACCAGGCGGGACATCTGTCCTGGGATGGCGAAGAGTATATGTCCAGGCCCAGGACGGGTGGTAAAGTAACGGCACATCTTTGAGAAGTGAGAACAAAATAATGGCAAAGAGCGCAGCAGCCCTGCACATCCTGGTAAAAGACGAAAAGCTGGCGCAGGAGATCCTTACGAAGCTGGAGCGCGGCGTGAGTTTTGATCACCTGGCAAAGCGTTATTCAAAGTGCCCATCCGGCCGCAACGGCGGCGATCTTGGTGAGTTTAATCAAGGGGTAATGGTCGGGCCGTTTGATAAAGCCGTCTTCAGTTGCCCGCTGCTGAAGCCTTACGGGCCGGTCAAAACCAAGTTCGGCTACCACATCATTAAGGTGCTATATCGACGCTAGCCCATGCTACTATTGCGCCCTGATTCATCCCCATTCAATCAAGGCGCGATCATGGCTAAAACAGCGGCAGCAATGCACATCCTGGTTAAAGAAGAGAAACTGGCCCTCGACCTGCTGGAGCAGATTAAAAACGGCGGCGATTTCGAGAAACTGGCGAAGAAACACTCTACTTGCCCTTCAGGCAAAAAAGGCGGCCACTTAGGTGAATTCAAACAGGGCCAGATGGTTCCTGCGTTTGATAAAGTCGTGTTCTCCTGCCCGGAGCTGGAACCTACCGGCCCACTGCACACCCAGTTCGGCTATCACATCATCAAAGTGCTGTACCGCAAATAACCAGTTTGGCCCTTTTCTTTCGTAAAGGGCCAATATCTGACATGTTAGTTATGCGAAAAAATTCCCACTCCTCATAACGAACACTGACTTTTTCTGCAATGGCCGAACCATCATCACATCCAATTCTCAAATCTGACATGTCAAAAACATTCATGCCTCTCACTTTTTTGTGATTAAAATCACACTATAAAGCATTTTTATCGCCATTTTTCGTGATCTAAACGTCAATTTATTACGCTCTCTGTCGTCATATAAAAAATGAGTGATATCTTATGTAACATGTCAGATTGAGTAGTGTTGTCTCAACTGACTAAAACAGCGGCGTCTCTATGAAGACAAACCCGGGACTCCATGCCATGGTGTGGAGACGCGCACCAGACCTTATGACTTTATTCAGGAAACACGTGTTATGAGTCATTCAATACAACAACAGTCCCTGGATGCGAAAAATGATTTAGAAAAAATCATCGTAACAAAAACGACCAGGAAACTTGTTCCACTGATGGTATTGATGTACATCGTGGCGTATATAGATCGTCAGAATATTAGTTTTGCTAAATTACAAATGGTAGATAGCCTCGGATGGAGTGAAGCGGCTTTTGGACTCGGCGCATCACTTTTTTTCATCGGTTATTTAGTTTTCAGCGTTCCCGGAAATTTAATATTATCAAAAGTCGGTGCTAAGCGCTGGTTCACTATTAGCTTGTTGTCATGGGGAGTCATTACCATGGCGCTGGCGTGGACCGAAAAAATGTCAACGTTTTACGCCTTACGTTTCATTCTTGGCGTTGCCGAAGCCAGCTTTTATCCTGGGTTAATTTACTACTCCACTAAATGGTTCCCTTTAAAGTATCGACCACGTATTGTCGGTTATTTAGTCACGGCAAGTATGGTCGCAAATATGATTGGCGCCCCAATTAATGGCTCTCTGCTTAGTATGCATGGTTTTATGGGACTGGAAGGATGGCAATGGTTATTTCTGGCAACCGGAGTGCTGGCGCTTCTGCTGATTGCCCCGGTGCTGCTTTGGTTCCCACAAGGCCCGGAGCAGGCTCGCTTCTTAAACAAAGAAGAGAAAAGCTGGTTAATTAAAAAACTGGCGGCCGAACAGGATGCCAACACCGATAAATCGGTCAATAGTTTAGGTAAGTCACTAACCGACTGGCGCGTGCTGGCCCTGGCGCTGGTATACGGATTCATCTGTTTTGGCGCCTACGGTATCAGTTACTGGATGCCGACTATCGTTAAAACGTTCGGTGCCACCGATATGATGAATGGCTTAGTGAACATGATCCCGTGGGCAATGGTTATCGTGATGCTACGCTGGATAACCAGTAAACCAGAACGCACCGAGAACCCTTATATTAATGTTGCATTACCTATGTTCACCGCCGCAATATGCCTGCTGCTCTCGGTCTGGACATTCTCACAGCCGATTATTAGCTTCATCTGTATTTGCGGTGTTGTATTATCAGTATTTGCGATTCAACCTTGCTTCTGGAATTTAACTAAGTTTCTTTCAGGCGCAACTGCGGCAGCAGGCATTGCTATTATTAACTCACTGGCAAACCTGGGCGGATTTTTCGCGCAAAATACTATTCCTCTGGTACGCGATTTAGAAAAAAGTGACTCTGCCCCAATGTTATATTTGAGCGCAGTTATGCTTATCGGCGGCATTGTTACAATATTAATTATTCGCTGGTTAAAGAACATCGCCATCAGGGACGCTAAACCCGTCACGCTGTAATTACATAAAGTCTGAAAAATACTCACTAATTTCACACTCTATTTCAGGGTGCGGCGAACTACAGCCATAAAAATTAAATCCTTAATTTTATAATTAAGCGTGGTAGATATTATGAAGAAGATAGTTGTTATTGAGCCCGGATATTTAAATTACTCCGCAGAAGAAAGTATTTTACGCGAGTGGGACCCGAAGTTTGTTGTCGTTCCGGCAAATGCCTCTCAGGAAGAGAAGTTGCGCCAGGTAAGCGATGCTGATGCCGTCATGGTCCGGGAAGCAACCGTCAGTCGCCCCATGATTGAAGCGATGCTTCAGTGCCGCATCATCGTGCGCTACGGCGTCGGCGTAGACAATATCGATAGCCAGGCGGCAAGAGAGAAAGGAATCTATGTCGCCAACGTTCCGGATTATGGGTCTGAAGACGTTGCCGAGCACGCTCTGGCGCTGCTCCTTGCCGCAACGCGCCGCATCGCCACCCGCAATCGCGACGTTCGCGATGGCCAGTGGGGAGTTGGTCAACGCGAACCTATGTTCCGTCTGGCAGGAAAAACGCTCGGCGTCATCGGATTTGGTCGTATCTCCCGCTGCTTTGTGCAAAAAGCATCCGGGATCGGCTTTAAGCGCATTCTGGTTGTCGATCCGCTGCTTACCGATGAGCAGGCGTTACTGGCTGGCGTGACCCGGGTCAGTCTCGACACGCTGTGCCATGAAGCGGATTTCATCTCCCTTCACGCACCATTAACCCCGGACACCCATCACCTTATTGGTGAGGCCGAACTGGCAAAAATGAAGCCCAGCGTCATTCTGGTCAATACCTCGCGCGGCGGGCTTATCGATGAACAGGCGCTGATCAACGCCTTGCTGCAACAACGTATTTTCGCCGCCGGACTCGATGTTTTTGAATCCGAACCCCTCAGTGCAAAAAGTCCATTACTACAAATGGATAACACCCTATGCACGGACCACACAGCCTGGTTTACCGAAGAGTCGGTGATCGAGCTGCAAAGTAAAGCCGCACATGAAGTACGTCGGGCATTTGAAGGCCAACAGCCGCTTAACTGGGTTAACCCATAGATCCGTATTCGTTATAAAAAGAGGAAGTGTTATGTACAGCAAAGAGATTATCGACGGTTTTCGCGCCATTTATTCCACCGCTTCTGTCGCTGATGCCTGCGATCAGATCCTCGGCAAGACTATGTTCCTGCCTTTTGAAATCAAAAACCGCATCAACGACAAAAAAATCGTTGGTCCGGCCGTCACTATTTATGAAGACGTCACTGACGAAAAAGTACCGCCGCAGCATGCGCTGGACGCGATTGATGAATCAGCCAGCGGTTCGGTCATCGTCATTACTGGCAACCCATCACTGGAAACCGTTGCCGTCTGGGGCGGGTTAATGACCGCCGGGGCTGTTGCCAATAAACATGAGGCCGCAGTGTTGAACGGCGGCGTCCGTGACCTGGCGGAGATCCGTCGTGATTACGATTTCCCGGTTTACGCAAAAACCGTAACCCCAGGCACTACGCTTGGTCGTTTCAAGACCATTTCAGCCAACCAGCCCGTCACCATCGGCGATGTCACGGTGAATCCAGGGGATTTGATCGTCGGGGATATCGACGGCGTGGTGTGCATACCGCAGGCGGTCGCTGCCGAAGTCTTAGCGCTGGCGCAATCCATTGACAGCCGCGAGCTGGAACAAGCCAAACTGATTATTCAGTCCGGTTCTCTGCGTGAAGGCCTGGCGAAATACGGCCGGATCTAATCAACCCGACGCCATCAGCCAAACCAGCTGATGGCGTACCCGGACTATCACATGGAGAACGCAATGAAGCAGTTCGATATTCTTTCATTTGGTGAACCCCTTTTTGAATTCAATCAACTTCCCACGGAGCGCTCTGAGCAGCATTATCTTAGCGGATTTGGCGGTGACACCTCGAATTTCGCCATCAGCGCAGCGCGACAAGGTGCTCAGGTTGCCATGTTAACCCGCCTCGGTGACGACGTATTTGGTCAGAATTTCAGGGCATTATGGGACGAAGAAAAGGTCGATCATCAATGGGTTGGCGCGCATAAAACAGCCCCGACGGGTATCTATTTTATTTCGCACAACGAACGGGGCCACCACTTTACCTTTTATCGTAAAGGCTCTGCGGCCTCGACGATGACTGTCGATGATATCAATGAGTCCGCGATTGCTGCCGCACGCTTATTTCACAGCTCAGCCATTACCCACGCCATTGGTAATAATGTCAGCGATGCGCTTTTTCACGCGATTGAATTATGCAAAAAACACCAAACGCTGATTTCCTTCGACACCAATCTGCGGCTCAAACTGTGGCCATTAGCCCGCGCCCGCGCCATCATTCATGAAACGATCCGTCATGTAGATTACTGCATGCCCAGCCTTGATGAAGCCCGTCTGCTCACAGGGAAACACCATGCAGATGAAATTACGGATTTCTATCTCCAGCTTGGAGCAAAGAATGTGGTGTTAAAAATGGGCGCGGAAGGCGCGATGTTCGCCAATGAGAACCGGCGGGTCATCTACTCAGGCCATAAAGTCGCCACCGTCGATGCTACCGGAGCCGGGGACTGTTTCTCTGGCGCTTTCCTTTATCGCATTATCAAAGGCGATTCGCCGGAAGATGCGCTGTGCTACGCCAATGCCGCCGCTGCGCTCACGACAACCGGTTATGGTGCCGTCGCGCCCATTCCTCGCCAGCCACAAGTTGAAGTATTGATCCAGCAAACTCAATCACAGTAATCTCCGCCGCGCCTGCCAGCGCGGCACATTTTCTCACGGTGTGCCAGCGGCAACTTGTTGCCATATATCATTTTCCCATTCCCGCAAATCTGTTATACAGTCACCTCTATTGCTGGCCGCAAACGGCCGCTCACCGAGTTAACATGCCGGAATTTTCAATCAATATGACAACGGACTTACTCAAAGACGTTATTTATCGTCGTATCAGAGATATGATCATTAACGGCACATTACCGATGGGCTGCAAAATATCTGAATCAGCCCTGGCGACGCGTTTATCTTCCACTAAAGCGCCGGTACGCGACGCTTTGAGACGTCTGCAAAGCGAGGGGCTGGTACATATCCGCCCGAAAAGCGGAACTTTTGTTTTCAATCTGAGCGATATTGAGTTCAATGGGTTGCTGGAGTTTCGTTATTTTGTCGAGGCAAAAGCGCTGAGGCTGTCCCTGCATCGCAATCAGCGCCAGCTGGTACAAGCATTATCTTCCTATCTCGACCACATGACGTTTTGTCTGGAAAATAATTCCACGCATGAATATATTCGCCTCGATAATCTGTTCCACGAGGCGTTATTCACCTATTGCGGCAATGCCTATTTACAGCAATCCTACGTGCTTATTTCCGCGCAGATGGCGACAATTCGTAATTACCTTGGCAGCAATGACGAACATATGCATCGCTCCCATCAACAACATGTCGCAATCATTCAGGCCATCCAGGATGCGGATGCTGAAAAAGCGCTCCAGGCATTACAGGAACATATCCTTCCAGAAAAAGGCGCGTATTGGGGACAATTCGGCTAATACCGCGAACAGATTGACCGAACGCGGTATTGGTAATTAAACCTTATTTATGCGGCTGAAGAATCTTCTGCGCTTCGTGTTTCATCACATGTGTGCTGACGGCAGCCTGGAAAACTTTAAACATCAGGCCGTTAATCAGCGTGGTGAGGGTAATAACGATAAACGCCGTCATTACCCAGTCAATCAGCGCAAAGCCGCTGTTCAGCAGCGCCGGGTGATATACCGCCATCCCGCCAAACACTACCCAGTGGCTCAGGCAGTAGAAGCAGTGAAATAGATGCCCCATCAGCGCGTTCTTCTTCGTCGTCCATTCACGAAACGCAGCAAACAGCTCAGTCTGCGTCACCGTCATCGAAATACTGCTCGCCGCCATCGCAATCATCAGGCAGGTGGTTAAGGTTTCAATCATGGTCGTGGCCTTTGTCGTTGAAGTAGCTGATAAATTCGCTGCCAATATCCTGCAACGTCAGGCGCTTAAAGCGATCGAGGATTAGCGTCTGCGCGTCGGCGAGCGTCTCTGACATCACCCGGTTTACCCCCTGTTCCACCAGGCACTGCGGGTTTTCACTGCGGTTGCCAAGCGCAAACAGCGCCGGTTCGCCGAGCGCCATATAGATGTCGTAAAGCGTAATGTCACTGACCGGTCGGCAGAGCCGCCAGCCGCCGTGGTGCCCCTTCGTGGCACAGACAATATTGTTTTCCCTGAGTCCGGCAAGCAATTTGCGGATGAACGCCGGATTGCCGTCAATAAAAGAGGCCATCTGTTCCGAGGTCAGGGGCTTATCCATCTGCTCCAGGTGAAGCAAGATGTGCAGCGTGGCTGAGAATGAGTTGTTTATTTTCATGTAACTTACAATATTACATAAGATAGGTGTGAGCAATCCCAGAAAGGATAATCTGTACAAATAAAAGCTATCTACATGATAACCAGATGAATTTATATGATAAGAGTGTGGATTCAGAGATCCCGTCAAACGCAGATAAAAAAACGGCCCGGTAGCGAGGCGCTAACCGGGCCGGATGATAACGAGGTTTTATTAGCCAGCGACGGCAATGCGTTTCATATCGGTCATATAGCCGCGCAGTTTCTGGCCTACTTCTTCAATCGCATGGCTACGAATGGCTTCATTCACATCACGCAGTTGGGCGTTGTCCACAGCGCCTTCAGCAATCGCTTTGCCCAGGTCGCCGGTCTGCAGCGTGGTCATGAACTCTTTCAGCAGCGGTACGCAAGCGTAAGAGAACAGGTAGTTGCCGTATTCTGCGGTATCAGAGATAACTACGTTCATTTCGTACAGACGCTTACGGGCGATGGTGTTGGCGATCAGCGGCAGCTCGTGCAGTGATTCGTAGTAAGCCGACTCTTCGATGATGCCGGAATCAACCATGGTTTCGAATGCCAGCTCAACGCCCGCTTTCACCATCGCGATCATCAGGACACCTTTATCAAAGTACTCCTGCTCGCCGATTTTACCGTCGAACTGGGCAGCGGTTTCGAACGCGGTTTTACCGGTCTCTTCACGCCAGGTCAGCAGTTTCTTATCGTCGTTGGCCCAGTCAGCCATCATACCGGAGGAGAATTCACCGGAGATGATATCGTCCATGTGTTTCTGGAACAGCGGCGCCATGATCTCTTTCAGCTGTTCAGACAGCGCGTAAGCACGCAGCTTAGCCGGGTTGGACAGACGGTCCATCATCAGGGTGATGCCGCCCTGCTTCAGCGCTTCGGTGATGGTTTCCCAGCCGAACTGAATCAGTTTTTCAGCATATGCCGGGTCAGTACCTTCTTCCACCAGCTTATCGAAGCACAGCAGAGAACCGGCCTGCAGCATACCGCACAGGATAGTCTGCTCGCCCATCAGGTCAGATTTCACTTCCGCGACGAAAGAGGATTCCAGTACGCCCGCACGGTGACCGCCGGTTGCAGCAGCCCAGGCTTTGGCAATCGCCATACCTTCGCCTTTCGGGTCGTTTTCCGGGTGAACCGCGATCAGCGTCGGCACACCAAAACCACGTTTGTACTCTTCACGTACTTCGGTACCCGGGCACTTCGGAGCAACCATCACTACGGTGATGTCTTTACGGATCTGCTCGCCCACTTCCACGACGTTGAAACCGTGAGAGTAACCCAGCGCCGCGCCGTCTTTCATCAGCGGCTGAACAGAACGCACAACGTCGGAGTGCTGTTTATCTGGAGTCAGGTTAACCACCAGATCTGCCTGCGGAACCAGCTCTTCGTAGGTACCGACTTTAAAGCCGTTTTCAGTCGCTTTACGCCAGGAAGCGCGCTTCTCGGCAATCGCTTCTTTACGCAGGGCGTAAGAGATATCCAGACCGGAGTCACGCATGTTCAGGCCCTGGTTCAGGCCCTGAGCGCCACAGCCGACGATGACCACTTTTTTACCCTGAAGGTAGCTCGCGCCGTCGGCGAATTCGTCGCGGCCCATAAAGCGACATTTACCCAGCTGTGCCAGCTGCTGGCGCAGATTCAGTGTATTAAAGTAGTTAGCCATGATGGTGTACTCCGTGATGTTGTGTGTCGTGCTTATTGTTCGGTTCGCTTATGCGAGAATGAACCCACTATATGACAGGAAATTTATTGCGGAAATTGATATATTCACAACGTCACGTTGCAATTTATGCAATGTAAAAACGTGGAGTACGAGCCGTGGATTTACGCGATCTAAAAACCTTTCTGCATCTGGCGGAAAGCCGTCATTTTGGCCGCAGCGCGCGGGCGATGCACGTCAGCCCCTCTACGCTTTCCCGGCAAATTCAACGTCTGGAAGAGGATCTCGGTCAGGCGCTGTTTATTCGCGATAACCGCACGGTAACGCTCACCGAAGCGGGCGAAGAACTACGCGTCTTTGCCCAACAGACGCTGTTGCAGTATCAGCAATTACGCCACACCATCGATCAGCAAGGGCCGTCGCTCTCGGGCGAGCTACATATTTTCTGCTCGGTGACCGCCGCCTATAGCCATCTGCCGCCCATTCTCGACCGTTTTCGCGCCGAACACCCGTCGGTGGAGATTAAGCTCACCACCGGCGATGCCGCCGACGCGATGGAAAAAGTGGTCACCGGAGAAGCGGACCTTGCGATTGCCGGTAAGCCGGAGACGCTGCCCGGCGCAGTGGCGTTCTCCATGCTGGAAAATCTGGCGGTGGTACTGATCGCCCCGGCGTTACCCTGCCCGGTGCGCAATCAGGTCTCCGCCGACGACCCCGACTGGTCAACGGTGCCGTTTATCATGGCCGACCAGGGGCCAGTACGCCGCCGCATTGAGCTGTGGTTTCGCCGTAATAAAATCAGCAATCCGTCAATTTATGCCACGGTCGGTGGTCACGAGGCGATGGTGTCGATGGTGGCGTTGGGCTGCGGCGTGGCGCTGCTGCCTGAAGTGGTGCTGGAAAACAGCCCGGAACCGGTACGCAACCGCGTGATGATTTTAGAGCGTAGCGATGAGAAAACGCCGTTTGAACTGGGCGTCTGCGCGCCCAAAAAGCGGCTGCATGAGCCGCTGATTGATGCCTTCTGGAAGATTGTGCTGGAGAGAAAAATCGAAGAAGGAAAATGACTTTTACAAATCAGCCGGATCGATTTGCTTCATCGTCTCTACCGTCATCAACCACTGATACAGCGGTTCCAACTGACGGAATCCGTCTGCCAGCAAGGTGACCAAATCGGCATGGAACAATTTTTCGACATCGTTATCGGTGACCATGGCGGCAAAAGATTTGCGGTGGTACCAGTCTGAAATAGTTGGTTCGAGATCTTTTACCAACAGCCGCTTATAGCTTTCCCCGACCAGTTCAAACGGAGCCCGGCAACATTCGGCGACGTCCAGAAACTGCTTAGGGCGCTGCTTTAAAGTATGACGGAACAGGTCCATGGTTGGCTTGCTGGCGCTGTAATACCCTAACCCATAGCGCAACGTATCCGGACTGATTTCAAAGAAATACGCTGGGGCATCCGTCCAGTTTTTCGCAGAACGCTTAAAGGTCAGCCACATCCGGCTACGATAAAGGGATTTGTCATGCGAAAAACGGGTATCACGATGAACGCGTGATAAGGTTTTGCCGATTGCGGAGCGGGTTTCCAGCAGTGGGTCAATTTCCAGCATCGCAGGTGCTAAATCATCCACCAGCGCGCGAAACGGCGTAAGGACACTGCGATCGTAAATAAAACGGTGCTCTTCAAACCACGTTTTATCATTTTCAATCCGCACCTGTTGAAGAAAATCGAGCCCTTCTTGTGCAAATCCCTGGAAGCGTCCTGCCATCTGTTTGCCCTTTTAGCGAGAAGATGATTAGCGCATTATCGCACCCGTTCATACACTGTCTACGCAATTCAGAAAGATGACCGAAAAGCCAATACCTCGTTTTCCGGCCATCATAAGGACTAACCCGCCAGGAAAAAGCGGAACGCTGGGTTATTACTCTCATCGTGACAGTCGTAGCCCAGCTCATGCAACCGGCTTTCAAAATCAGGCTCATGATCGGCAAGCTCGAATGCCGCCAGCACGCGACCATAATCGGTTCCGTGGCTGCGATAGTGGAACAGAGAAATATTCCAGTGGGTACCCAGCGTATGCAGGAACTTCAGCAAAGCACCGGGGGATTCCGGAAACTCGAAGCTAAACAGACGTTCTTGCAGAGGTTGCGACGGACGTCCGCCCACCATGTAGCGTACATGAAGCTTGGCCATTTCATCGTCGGAGAGATCCACCACGCTGTAGCCGCCATCGTGCAGCAGATTGAGGATTTCCTGGCGTTCTTCCAGACCGCGGCTCAGACGCACACCGACAAAAATGCAGGCGTTTTTCGCATCGGCGAAACGGTAGTTGAACTCGGTAACCGAACGCCCACCCAGCAGTTGGCAGAATTTGAGGAAGCTGCCCTTCTCTTCCGGAATAGTCACCGCCAGTAGCGCTTCGCGTTGCTCACCCAGCTCGCAACGCTCGGAAACGTAGCGCAGGCCGTGGAAGTTAACGTTCGCACCGGAAAGCACGTGCGCCAGGCGTTCACCGCGAATATTGTGCTGAGCGATATATTTTTTCATCCCCGCCAGCGCCAGCGCGCCGGAAGGCTCTGCCACAGCACGCACGTCTTCAAACAGGTCTTTCATCGCCGCGCAGATCGCATCGCTATCGACGGTAATGATGTCGTCGAGATACTCCCGGCAAACGCGAAAAGTTTCATCGCCAATGCGTTTTACCGCCACACCTTCAGCAAACAGCCCGACGCGGGGCAAATCGACCGGATGGCCCGCGTCCAGTGCGGCTTTCAGGCAGGCAGAGTCTTCTGCTTCAACTGCAATCACTTTGATTTGCGGCATCAGCTGTTTGATCAGCACCGCTACGCCTGCCGCCAGGCCGCCGCCGCCGACCGGCACAAATACCCGATCGATATGAGCATCCTGCTGCAGTAGCTCCAGCGCCAACGTCCCCTGCCCGGCGATCACCATCGGATGATCGAACGGCGGTACCCAAGTGAACCCCTGCTGCTGCGACAGCTCAATGGCTTTGGCTTTCGCTTCATCGAAGTTAGCACCGTGTAGCAGTACTTCTCCGCCGAAACCGCGAACGGCATCGACTTTGATATCCGCAGTTGCGGTTGGCATGACGATCAGCGCCTTCACCCCCAGACGAGAAGCTGAGAAAGCGACGCCCTGAGCATGATTGCCCGCCGAAGCGGTAATTACGCCATGAGATTTCTGATCTTCAGTCAGCCCCGCCATCATCGCGTAAGCGCCACGCAACTTGAAGCTATGTACCGGCTGACGGTCTTCGCGCTTCACCAGAATCACGTTATCGAGGCGCGACGACAGCTTGTCCATTTTTTGCAGCGGCGTAACCTGCACCGCTTCATAGACCGGTGCGCGTAGCACCGCTCTGAGATATTCCGCCCCCTCAGGGGCGGCGGATAGGGGTTGTGACTCGGCCATCATTAACCCCCAAGTTTTGATTTATCACGCACTGCGCCTTTGTCAGCACTGGTTGCCAGACTGGCATAGGCGCGAAGGGCGAAGGAAACCTGACGTTCACGAGCTTTCGGTGTCCAGGCTTTATCGCCGCGGGCTTCCTGTGCTTCACGACGTGCCGCAATCTCAGCATCGCTCAGTTGCAGCTGAATGCCACGATTCGGGATGTCGATAGCAATCATGTCGCCATCTTCAATAATGGCGATATTGCCGCCGCTGGCCGCTTCCGGTGAAACATGGCCAATAGACAGACCTGATGTGCCGCCAGAGAAACGACCGTCGGTGATTAGCGCACAGGCTTTGCCCAGCCCCATTGATTTCAGGAAGGTCGTCGGATAGAGCATTTCCTGCATGCCTGGCCCGCCTTTCGGCCCTTCGTAGCGAATCACCACCACGTCGCCAGCCACCACTTTACCGCCAAGAATCGCTTCGACCGCGTCGTCCTGGCTCTCATACACTTTAGCTGGGCCGGTAAATTTCAGAATACTGTCATCAACGCCGGCGGTTTTAACGATGCAGCCGTTCTCCGCAAAGTTACCGTACAGCACGGCCAGACCACCGTCTTTGCTGTAGGCATGTTCCAGCGAGCGGATACAGCCTTCGGCACGATCATCATCCAGCGTATCCCAGCGACAGTTCTGCGAAAACGCCTGAGTGGTACGTACACCCGCAGGGCCAGCACGGAACATCTCTTTCACCGCTTCGTCTTTCGTCAGCATGACATCATAGCGATCGAGGGTTTGCGGCAGGGTCAGGCCGAGGACGTTTTTCACATCGCGATTCAACAGCCCGGCACGATCCAACTCGCCCAAAATACCCAACACGCCGCCTGCGCGGTGGACGTCTTCCATATGATACTTCTGCGTGCTCGGGGCGACTTTGCACAGTTGCGGCACTTTACGGGACAGCTTGTCGATATCCGTCATGGTGAAGTCGATTTCAGCTTCCTGCGCCGCCGCCAGCAGATGCAGTACGGTGTTGGTAGAGCCGCCCATAGCGATATCCAGGGTCATCGCGTTTTCGAATGCAGCTTTGCTGGCAATATTACGTGGCAGCGCGGAGGTATCATCCTGTTCGTAATAACGCTTGGTCAGCTCAACGATGCGTGAGCCCGCATTCAGGAACAACTGCTTACGATCGGCGTGAGTCGCCAACAGCGAGCCGTTACCCGGCTGCGACAGGCCCAGCGCTTCGGTCAGGCAGTTCATGGAGTTCGCGGTGAACATCCCTGAGCAAGAGCC
The DNA here is from genome assembly GCF_014103785.1 of Klebsiella sp. RHBSTW-00215. NCBI lineage: Bacteria > Pseudomonadati > Pseudomonadota > Gammaproteobacteria > Enterobacterales > Enterobacteriaceae > Klebsiella > Klebsiella sp. RHBSTW-00215. The sequence goes on along the minus strand of NZ_JABXQS010000001.1, from coordinate 1,637,088 downwards.
GCAGGTCGGACAGGCAGAACGTTCAACCTGGTCGCTTTGGTCATCGGAGACTTTCGGGTCAGCGCCCTGAATCATGGCATCAACCAGATCGAGTTTAATGATCTGATCGGAAAGTTTGGTTTTCCCCGCTTCCATCGGGCCGCCAGAAACGAAAATCACCGGAATGTTCAGGCGCAGAGACGCCATTAGCATCCCTGGGGTGATTTTATCGCAGTTGGAGATACAGACCATGGCGTCGGCGCAGTGTGCGTTAACCATGTACTCCACCGAGTCGGCGATCAGCTCCCGGGATGGCAGTGAATAAAGCATACCCCCGTGGCCCATGGCGATCCCATCATCCACGGCGATGGTGTTAAATTCTTTGGCGACGCCGCCAGAGGCTTCAATTTGCTCCGCAACCAGCTTACCAAGATCGCGCAGGTGAACGTGGCCCGGCACGAACTGGGTGAAGGAGTTAACGACGGCGATAATCGGCTTGCCGAAATCGGCGTCGGTCATTCCAGTGGCGCGCCACAGCGCGCGGGCACCCGCCATATTGCGGCCATGAGTGGTTGTGGCGGAACGGTACTTAGGCATGCTTTAGTTACTCCCAATTTCTGTTAAATGGGGCGTTGCGTGTCGCCCCATCTTTTTATGCTTATTGATTAACCTGATCCAACCAGCCCCATTTATCCTCGGTTTCACCGGTGAAGAGGCCAAAGAATGCTTGCTGAATACGTTTGGTGATCGGGCCGCAGCGGCCTTCGCCGACCTGAATACCATCGACACTACGTACCGGCGTGATTTCAGCGGCAGTACCGGACATGAAGACTTCGTCAGCCAGATACAAGGATTCACGAGACAATACTTGCTCGCGCACTTCAAAGCCCAGATCTTTCGCCAGCTTGATGATAGCGTCGCGAGTGATCCCCGGCAGCGCAGAAGAGGTGAACGGCGGAGTAAACAACACGCCATCTTTTACTTCAAACAGGTTTTCACCTGCGCCTTCAGAGATGTAGCCGTTGACGTCCAGCGCGATCCCTTCCTGATAGCCATGACGGCGCGCTTCGCTGCCGACCAACAGAGAAGAGAGGTAGTTACCGCCTGCTTTTGCCGCTGTTGGGATAGTATTTGGTGCAGCACGATTCCAGGAAGAAACCATCGCATCGATCCCCTGATCTAGCGCTTCGGCACCCAGATAGGCACCCCACGGGAACGCCGCGATGATAACGTCAGTGGTATAGCCGTCTGGTGGGTTAACGCCCATGCCAACATCACCGACAAAGACCAGCGGACGGATATAGGCGCTGGTGAGATTATTTTTACGCAGCACTTCACGGCAGGCTTCCATTAGTTCATCAACGCTCTGAGAGACCGGGAAACGATAGATTTTGGCGGAGTCACGCAGGCGCTGCATGTGCTCGCGATGACGAAAAACTACCGGGCCCTTGTGTGAATCGTAGCAGCGGATGCCTTCGAATACAGAAGTGCCGTAGTGCAGCGCGTGGGACATGACGTGTACCTTCGCGTCTTCCCAACGTACTATCTCACCGTTGAACCAGATGTAGTCCGCTTTTTTCGTCGTCATTTCTTTTCCTTTTGCGCTCAGGCGCGAATTTGTTGTGATGTAGGTTGCTGGATCTCGACGCAGGCAACGTCGATCAGTTTGCTTAATTGACTAAACAGTAATTCGACGGGCCGCTGGCTGGCAACGGTCAACTCGATATTAATATTCCGGGCATCGGCAGCCGTTTCCATATTCATGGCGCAAATCTGGAATCCGCGATGGCGCACTACGCGCAGCACACGTTCTAAAGTTTCTGGGTTAGAGCGAGCCTGTAAAGCGACTTGATGTTGCATCATGATAATTTCTCCAGCATTTCTGCGTTACTGGCACCGGGCGGCACCAACGGCCAGACGTTCTCAAGTTCGTCGATTGAGACATGAAGCAGATAAGGCCCCTGGCTCGAAAGCATGGTGTCGAGTGCCGCTTCAACCTGGTCTTTACGGGTGATGTGTTGACCAGGAATGCCGAAGGCGCTGGCCAGAGTAAGGAAATCGGGGTTATCGGTAAGAGTGGTTTCGCTATAACGTTCCTGGAAAAACAGCTGCTGCCATTGGCGAACCATTCCTAAGCGCTGGTTGTCCAGCAGCACAATCTTCAGCGGCAACTGTTTACGTTTTACGGTGCCCAGCTCCTGTACGTTCATCATAAAAGAGCCGTCACCGGAGATACAGATAACCGTATCATCCGGACGAGCCACCTGCGCGCCAACCGCAGCGGGTAAGCCGAAGCCCATCGTGCCCAAACCGCTGGAGGTAATGAAGTTTTCAGGACGCGTGTAGGACATATGCTGCGCTGACCACATCTGATGCTGACCCACATCGGTGGTGACCACGCAATTCACTGGCTTGCGATCGGAAAGCTGCTTTAACAACAGCGGGGCGTAGATAGCATCGCCAGGATGGTCGTAGCGCCAGGCATGCTCAGCACGCAAATCAGCATTACGTTGACGCCAGGTATCGATGGACAGCGGCTGCTGCAGTGCTGGCAGCATCGCATTCAGATCGCCCGTCAGGCCAATATGCACCTGACGAAGCTTGTTCAATTCAGCCGGGTCGATATCCATATGGATAACTTTGGCATGCGGCGCAAAGGTATTCAGCTTGCCAGTCACGCGATCGTCAAAACGCGCGCCCACTGCGATCAGTAGATCGCACTCCTGTACCGCCAGGTTAGCCGCTTTAGTACCGTGCATTCCCAGCATACCCAAATAGTACGGATAGTCGGCGTCCACAACACCCAAACCTTTCAGGGTACTGGTCGCTGGCATTTGCGTCACGGCTAGAAATTCACGTAACGCGGGCACCGCCTGCGCCATACCCACGCCGCCGCCAACGTATAACATAGGTTTCTGGGACTGAGCCAGCATCTGCAAAGCGTATTCGATATCCGCATATGGGAAGTCAACATCATCGGCTACCATGGAGAAATGTGGGTCAAGGTCACCCTGAGCCAATTGGATATCTTTTGGAATATCGACCAATACCGGGCCTGGACGCCCTGAGTTTGCTACATAGAAAGCTTCAGCAATAACGCGCGGCAGTTCTTCCAGCGACTGCACCAGGAAACTGTGTTTGGTGCAAGCCAGCGATAATCCGAGAACATCCACTTCCTGGAATGCATCAGTGCCAATAAACGGAGCGGCGACCTGACCAGTAATGGCAACAACGGGAACGGAATCAAGCAGCGCGTCGGCGAGACCGGTGATCAGATTGGTCGCGCCGGGCCCGGAAGTGGCAATGCATACACCGGTTTTTCCGGTAGCACGGGCATAGCCGATGGCCGCCATCGCCGCCCCTTGTTCATGTCGGCACAGTAAGTGTTCCACACCGCCGTCATACAACGCATCGTAAACCGGCATAATTGCGCCACCCGGATAGCCAAATACCGTGTCGACTCCCTGTGCTCGCAAAGCATGTACAACCCACCGTGCTCCATTCATAGTTACTTCCCCGTCATAGATCGAGAGAAACAGAACATTATGCTACTCATCATCATCTGCTCCTCACTTCTGTTTTTAAGTTATAAAAAAACCCCCGGACCTTTCGGTGCGGGGGTCTTAGTTCGTTAAGGCTTGTTTTTTAAGCCTTTCCTCGTCCAAGTGCAGCCCCGCACGGTGGGATAATAATCACCACCACGCTAATCACGACCAGGCTAATCACTCGTAGAAGGGCTGTCATTTTATGTTCTTTCTGGCTTCATGTTCGAAGGAATACCTAAAGAGTTACCACAGACATCACATTAAACACAAGTTTTTTTTATGGCTGAGTTTATTACCCTGCTAACCATTTCTGAGAAGATAATTGTTTTTAATAAGAAAAATATGAAATGAAAATATTTCAATTTGTGGGGCATGCCACAGCACTTTCTCATATTGCTGACCCACGATTGCCTTCTGCGAGTCAGTTTCCAAAAATGCCTGAAGCGTAACAACTGGCAGTGAATCGACTGGAAGGAGGCATCTAAAATTCAATATTGCTGGATTACTCAGCAAAAAATCCCCGACATAATTCCTGCTATCAGGAGGTTTTATGTCACTTGCCATAGTTTACACACGCGCTGCTCTCGGGATCGGTGCTCCGCTTATCACGATTGAAGTGCATATCAGCAACGGACTCCCTGGCCTGACGATGGTGGGACTTCCCGAAACAACGGTTAGAGAAGCCCGTGACCGAGTGCGTAGTGCAATTATTAACAGCGGCTACACCTGGCCTGCAAAGAAAATCACCATCAATCTGGCGCCAGCCGATCTGCCAAAAGAAGGGGGACGATACGATTTACCTATCGCTCTCGCGCTTCTGGTGGCATCAGAGCAGTTAAATGCTACCAAGTTGAATCAATATGAGTTTGTCGGTGAATTGGCGCTTACAGGCGCCCTACGTGGCGTTCCTGGGGCTATATCCAGCGCGATGGAAGCAATAAAGGCGGGTCGAAAAATAATTGTCTCTGACGAGAATGCTATGGAAGTTGGCTTAATCGGCGGTAGCGACTGCCTTATTTCCGGACATCTACAGGAGGTCTGTGCTTTTCTCGAAGGAATAAACCCTCTGAATTTTCCTATCCAGGAAGGAGAATGTTCGAATGAGACATTAGTGGACCTTCGTGATGTCATTGGTCAACAGCAAGGGAAGCGTGCGCTGGAAATCATCGCTGCAGGTGGCCATAACTTGCTGATGATAGGCCCGCCAGGCACTGGTAAAACCATGCTCGCCAGTCGTCTACCGGGTCTGCTGCCGCCGCTGAGTAACCAGGAAGCGCTGGAAAGCGCAGCAATACTCAGTCTGGTCAATTCAAGCCATGCAACGAAACAGTGGCGTCGTAGGCCGTTCCGCGCCCCACATCACAGTGCATCTCTTGCCGCCATGGTGGGCGGAGGGTCAATCCCCGCGCCAGGGGAGATTTCCCTTGCCCATAATGGGATTCTGTTCCTTGATGAGCTACCCGAGTTTGAACGTAGGGTACTGGATGCGTTGCGAGAGCCAATTGAGTCAGGGATCATTCATATTTCTCGTACCCGCGCAAAAATCGATTATCCAGCGCGTTTCCAACTCATCGCCGCAATGAACCCTAGCCCGACAGGGCATTATCAAGGCCAGCATAATCGTACATCACCAGAACAGATTCTGCGTTACCTGGGGCGTTTATCCGGCCCCTTTCTTGACCGCTTTGATCTCTCTCTGGAAATTCCACTCCCACCACCGGGGGTATTAAGTCAGGGTACAAGCGAAGAAGAGGACAGCGCCAGCGTACGGCTGCGGGTTTTGGCGGCACGCGAAAGGCAGTTATCCCGACAGAAGAAACTTAATGCGCACCTGGGGAATAACGAAATGAAAGTCTGGTGTCAGCTACATAAAGACGATGCTATGTGGCTGGAGCAGACCTTGTCGCAACTTGGACTCTCGATACGAGCCTGGCAGCGTCTACTCAAAGTTGCCCGAACCATTGCCGATCTTGAGCAGGTGGAACACATCAAACGCTATCATTTGCAGGAAGCCCTCGGCTATCGAGCTATAGACCGGATGTTGATCCATCTACAAAAACTAATGGCATAAAAAAAGGGCTTACGCCCTTTTTTCTTAATCATCGCTTTCTGTGTAATCTTCCGTACCTTCCACCTGCGGTTTCCCGCCGGACAGAGTATGAAAACGTTTTGGACGCTTAATACGCGCCATATACTTAATCCAGACGCGTTCTATCTCAGTTGCTGGCTCACGTTCGCCGCGACATACCGAAACAAACTGTTTTTCATCTTCGGTAACGGGCTCGCGTTTACCCAATTCGAGTTCATTAAAGGCATAACCATGACGTTCCAGCAGTTGCGCCTCTTTGATGGTGAAATCTCCATGACGGGAAAACCCGCGCGGATAATTTTTATTGTCGAAAAAACGATTAGTTGTCGTAAAGCTTTCCGCCATCCTACACGCTCCTGATTCTTTGGCCGAGCTATTTATGGCGCGGAGTATTAGTTACGCTTGACAGAGCGTCAAACAAAACATTTAAATCATCACGACAAATAATTTTGTGGAGAAGAGTGTGGATACGGAATTGCTCAAGACTTTCCTTGAGGTGAGCAGAACTCGTCACTTTGGCCGGGCTGCGGAGGCGCTTTATCTGACACAGTCAGCAGTTAGCTTTCGTATTCGCCAGTTGGAGAACCAGCTGGGCGTGAATCTTTTCACCCGTCATCGTAACAACATCCGCCTGACTCCAGCTGGAGAAAAACTGCTGCCCTATGCTGAAACCCTGATGAATACCTGGCAGGCCGCGCGTAAGGAGGTCGCAAATTCTTCCCGGCATAATGAATTTTCGATAGGTGCCAGTGCTTCTCTTTGGGAGTGCCTACTCAATGAATGGCTTGGGAAGCTCTACACTGAACCCTATAACCTGCAGTTTGAGGCGCGGATTGCACAGCGGCAATCGCTGGTCAAACAGCTGCACGAGCGCCAGCTTGATCTGCTGATCACGACAGAATCGCCGAAGATGGATGAACTAAGCAGCCAGTTACTTGGCAACTTTACACTCGCACTTTATTGCACATCGCCGACTAAAAACAAAAATGAATTGAATTATCTACGCCTGGAATGGGGACCTGATTTTCAACAAAATGAAGTAGGATTGATCGGTAATGACGATATACCTCTGCTAACGACCAGTTCTGCGGAATTAGCCTACCGGCAGCTCAGTGCGCTCAAGGGATGCACATGGCTGCCAGTACGGTGGGCACAGGAGAAAAGCGGCTTGTATACGGTTACGGATAGCGTGACGCTTTCACGCCCTCTGTATGCAATTTGGCTACAAAACAGCGATAAGCAGACGCAGATTCGCGAGATCCTGAAAAGCAGTATTTTAGGATAAGATCAATCCTCCATGGATGGGGGATATGAGGAATAATAACGAGGAAAATTAAAGACAAAAAAAATCCTTTGCCTAAGCAAAGGATTATTATATGGCAGGGGCGGAGAGACTCGAACTCGCGACACCCGGTTTTGGAGACCGGTGCTCTACCAACTGAGCTACGCCCCTAAATTTTCTTATCATTAAGCCTGCTAGATTAGCAGGCTTAATTTTCTAATAAGTGGCGGAACGGACGGGACTCGAACCCGCGACCCCCTGCGTGACAGGCAGGTATTCTAACCGACTGAACTACCGCTCCACCGAATTTCTTTACAACCACCGGTTTAATGCCCCGGTTTCACTTGCTAATTTGATGCCTGGCAGTTCCCTACTCTCACATGGGGAGACCCCACACTACCATCGGCGCTACGGCGTTTCACTTCTGAGTTCGGCATGGGGTCAGGTGGGACCACCGCGCTGTCGCCGCCAGGCAAATTCTGTTTATCTGTATCAAGCTGAATCTCTCTCAATTCCGCCAAAACATCTTCGGCGTTGTAAGGTTAAGCCTCACGGTTCATTAGTACCGGTTAGCTCAACGTATCGCTACGCTTACACACCCGGCCTATCAACGTCGTCGTCTTCAACGTTCCTTCAGGACTCTCAAGGAGTCAGGGAGAACTCATCTCGGGGCAAGTTTCGTGCTTAGATGCTTTCAGCACTTATCTCTTCCGCATTTAGCTACCGGGCAATGCCATTGGCATGACAACCCGAACACCAGTGATGCGTCCACTCCGGTCCTCTCGTACTAGGAGCAGCCCCCCTCAATTCTCCAGCGCCCACGGCAGATAGGGACCGAACTGTCTCACGACGTTCTAAACCCAGCTCGCGTACCACTTTAAATGGCGAACAGCCATACCCTTGGGACCTACTTCAGCCCCAGGATGTGATGAGCCGACATCGAGGTGCCAAACACCGCCGTCGATATGAACTCTTGGGCGGTATCAGCCTGTTATCCCCGGAGTACCTTTTATCCGTTGAGCGATGGCCCTTCCATTCAGAACCACCGGATCACTATGACCTGCTTTCGCACCTGCTCGCGCCGTCACGCTCGCAGTCAAGCTAGCTTATGCCATTGCACTAACCTCCTGATGTCCGACCAGGATTAGCTAACCTTCGTGCTCCTCCGTTACTCTTTAGGAGGAGACCGCCCCAGTCAAACTACCCACCAGACACTGTCCGCAACCCGGATTACGGGTCCACGTTAGAACACCAGCCATTAAAGGGTGGTATTTCAAGGATGGCTCCATGCAGACTGGCGTCCACACTTCAAAGCCTCCCACCTATCCTACACATCAAGGACCAGTGTTCAGTGTCAAGCTATAGTAAAGGTTCACGGGGTCTTTCCGTCTTGCCGCGGGTACACTGCATCTTCACAGCGAGTTCAATTTCACTGAGTCTCGGGTGGAGACAGCCTGGCCATCATTACGCCATTCGTGCAGGTCGGAACTTACCCGACAAGGAATTTCGCTACCTTAGGACCGTTATAGTTACGGCCGCCGTTTACCGGGGCTTCGATCAAGAGCTTCTCCTTACGGATAACCCCATCAATTAACCTTCCGGCACCGGGCAGGCGTCACACCGTATACGTCCACTTTCGTGTTTGCACAGTGCTGTGTTTTTAATAAACAGTTGCAGCCAGCTGGTATCTTCGACTGATTTCAGCTCCATGAGCAAGTCACTTCACCTACCATCAGCGTGCCTTCTCCCGAAGTTACGGCACCATTTTGCCTAGTTCCTTCACCCGAGTTCTCTCAAGCGCCTTGGTATTCTCTACCTGACCACCTGTGTCGGTTTGGGGTACGATTTGATGTTACCTGATGCTTAGAGGCTTTTCCTGGAAGCAGGGCATTTGTTACTTCAGCACCGTAGTGCCTCGTCATCACACCTCAGCGTTGAATGACGTTCCGGATTTACCTGGAACATCCGCCTACATGCTTAAACCGGGACAACCGTCGCCCGGCTAACATAGCCTTCTCCGTCCCCCCTTCGCAGTAACACCGAGTACAGGAATATTAACCTGTTTCCCATCGACTACGCCTTTCGGCCTCGCCTTAGGGGTCGACTCACCCTGCCCCGATTAACGTTGGACAGGAACCCTTGGTCTTCCGGCGAGCGGGCTTTTCACCCGCTTTATCGTTACTTATGTCAGCATTCGCACTTCTGATACCTCCAGCAGCCCTCACAGGCCACCTTCAACGGCTTACAGAACGCTCCCCTACCCAACAACACATAGTGTCGCTGCCGCAGCTTCGGTGCATGGTTTAGCCCCGTTACATCTTCCGCGCAGGCCGACTCGACCAGTGAGCTATTACGCTTTCTTTAAATGATGGCTGCTTCTAAGCCAACATCCTGGCTGTCTGTGCCTTCCCACATCGTTTCCCACTTAACCATGACTTTGGGACCTTAGCTGGCGGTCTGGGTTGTTTCCCTCTTCACGACGGACGTTAGCACCCGCCGTGTGTCTCCCGTGATAACATTCTTCGGTATTCGTAGTTTGCATCGGGTTGGTAAGTCGGGATGACCCCCTAGCCGAAACAGTGCTCTACCCCCGAAGATGAGTTCACGAGGCGCTACCTAAATAGCTTTCGGGGAGAACCAGCTATCTCCCGGTTTGATTGGCCTTTCACCCCCAGCCACAAGTCATCCGCTAATTTTTCAACATTAGTCGGTTCGGTCCTCCAGTTAGTGTTACCCAACCTTCAACCTGCCCATGGCTAGATCACCGGGTTTCGGGTCTATACCCTGCAACTTAACGCCCAGTTAAGACTCGGTTTCCCTGCGGCTCCCCTATACGGTTAACCTTGCTACAGAATATAAGTCGCTGACCCATTATACAAAAGGTACGCAGTCACCCAACAAGTGGGCTCCTACTGCTTGTACGTACACGGTTTCAGGTTCTGTTTCACTCCCCTCGCCGGGGTTCTTTTCGCCTTTCCCTCACGGTACTGGTTCACTATCGGTCAGTCAGGAGTATTTAGCCTTGGAGGATGGTCCCCCCATATTCAGACAGGATACCACGTGTCCCGCCCTACTCTTCGAGTTCACAGCCTGTGTGTTTTTGTGTACGGGAGTATCACCCTGTACCCTGCGACTTTCCAGACGCTTCCACTAACACACAAACTGATTCAGACTCTGGGCTCCTCCCCGTTCGCTCGCCGCTACTGGGGGAATCTCGGTTGATTTCTTTTCCTCGGGGTACTTAGATGTTTCAGTTCCCCCGGTTCGCTTCGTTAAGCTATGTATTCACTTAACGATAGTGTGTCGAAACACACTGGGTTTCCCCATTCGGAAATCGTCGGTTATAACGGTTCATATCACCTTACCGACGCTTATCGCAGATTAGCACGTCCTTCATCGCCTCTGACTGCCAGGGCATCCACCGTGTACGCTTAGTCGCTTAACCTCACAACCCGAAGATGTTTCGTAAAACACTTCATGATTGCGAAAATTTGAGAGACTCGAACACACCGTCATGCTGTTCTTATTACGGAGAACAGACGCAGCGTGTCGTTTCAATTTTCAGCTTGATCCAGATTTTTAAAGAGCAAAACTTCGCAGTGCACCTTTTCAGGTACACTCTGAAGTTTTCTTGTTTTTTGCAGTAAAAGGATGGTGGAGCTATGCGGGATCGAACCGCAGACCTCCTGCGTGCAAGGCAGGCGCTCTCCCAGCTGAGCTATAACCCCATCGTAAAAACTTATCTCTGTACCGATAATTTGTCCTGAGACAAGGCGTGGAATGACGAAGCATACTGACGTATGCGAGTCGTTTCACAACACAGTATCAGGGCAAATTTGGTAGGCCTGAGTGGACTTGAACCACCGACCTCACCCTTATCAGGGGTGCGCTCTAACCACCTGAGCTACAAGCCTGCAGAGATTTTTTACTGCTAATTTTTCATCAGACAATCTGTGTGGACACTACAAAGGCAGGTTCTTTAAGGTAAGGAGGTGATCCAACCGCAGGTTCCCCTACGGTTACCTTGTTACGACTTCACCCCAGTCATGAATCACAAAGTGGTAAGCGCCCTCCCGAAGGTTAAGCTACCTACTTCTTTTGCAACCCACTCCCATGGTGTGACGGGCGGTGTGTACAAGGCCCGGGAACGTATTCACCGTGGCATTCTGATCCACGATTACTAGCGATTCCGACTTCACGGAGTCGAGTTGCAGACTCCGATCCGGACTACGACATACTTTATGAGGTCCGCTTGCTCTCGCGAGGTCGCTTCTCTTTGTATATGCCATTGTAGCACGTGTGTAGCCCTACTCGTAAGGGCCATGATGACTTGACGTCATCCCCACCTTCCTCCAGTTTATCACTGGCAGTCTCCTTTGAGTTCCCGGCCGGACCGCTGGCAACAAAGGATAAGGGTTGCGCTCGTTGCGGGACTTAACCCAACATTTCACAACACGAGCTGACGACAGCCATGCAGCACCTGTCTCAGAGTTCCCGAAGGCACCAAAGCATCTCTGCTAAGTTCTCTGGATGTCAAGAGTAGGTAAGGTTCTTCGCGTTGCATCGAATTAAACCACATGCTCCACCGCTTGTGCGGGCCCCCGTCAATTCATTTGAGTTTTAACCTTGCGGCCGTACTCCCCAGGCGGTCGACTTAACGCGTTAGCTCCGGAAGCCACTCCTCAAGGGAACAACCTCCAAGTCGACATCGTTTACAGCGTGGACTACCAGGGTATCTAATCCTGTTTGCTCCCCACGCTTTCGCACCTGAGCGTCAGTCTTTGTCCAGGGGGCCGCCTTCGCCACCGGTATTCCTCCAGATCTCTACGCATTTCACCGCTACACCTGGAATTCTACCCCCCTCTACAAGACTCTAGCCTGCCAGTTTCGAATGCAGTTCCCAGGTTGAGCCCGGGGATTTCACATCCGACTTGACAGACCGCCTGCGTGCGCTTTACGCCCAGTAATTCCGATTAACGCTTGCACCCTCCGTATTACCGCGGCTGCTGGCACGGAGTTAGCCGGTGCTTCTTCTGCGAGTAACGTCAATCACTGCGGTTATTAACCACAATGCCTTCCTCCTCGCTGAAAGTACTTTACAACCCGAAGGCCTTCTTCATACACGCGGCATGGCTGCATCAGGCTTGCGCCCATTGTGCAATATTCCCCACTGCTGCCTCCCGTAGGAGTCTGGACCGTGTCTCAGTTCCAGTGTGGCTGGTCATCCTCTCAGACCAGCTAGGGATCGTCGCCTTGGTGAGCCATTACCTCACCAACAAGCTAATCCCATCTGGGCACATCTGATGGCATGAGGCCCGAAGGTCCCCCACTTTGGTCTTGCGACGTTATGCGGTATTAGCTACCGTTTCCAGTAGTTATCCCCCTCCATCAGGCAGTTTCCCAGACATTACTCACCCGTCCGCCGCTCGTCACCCGAGAGCAAGCTCTCTGTGCTACCGCTCGACTTGCATGTGTTAGGCCTGCCGCCAGCGTTCAATCTGAGCCATGATCAAACTCTTCAATTTAAGTTTGATGCTCGTGAATTAAACTTCGTAATGAATTACGTATGTTCACTCAGAGACTTGGTATTCATTTTTCGTCTTGCGACGTTAAGAATCCATGTCACTTTGAGTGCCCACACAGATTGTCTGATAAATTGTTAAAGAGCAGTGCAACGCGGCTTTCGCTCACCGTTGCGAGGTCCCGTATAATACGTTTTCCTCATTCAGAGTCAAGCGTTTAATTTCGCTTTTCTCTGCCGGTGTTCATCGCTGAACCCCGCTAACCCGGCGGCCTGTAAGCCGTTGTTCCGTGTCAGTGGTGGCGCATTATAGGGAGTTCTGAGAAGTTGACAAGCCCTGTTTTCAAAAAATCTTTCAACCGTCTCTTTTTTGCGCAAAACACCCTTAGAGCGGCAGTTTTTCCAGCGATTCGAAGCCATAGCGCCGCAGAACGGGTAAAAGTTGTTCAGTTTCTGCCGTCAACGCCATGCAGTACGCAATATTCGCATCACTAGATTTTGCATCCGGCGCTTCATGCTCCAGTAGCCAGGCCGTTCGACGCGCAATGGCCGCACCGGAGTCGATCATTCTCGTCCCCTCAGGCAGAACTTGTTGCAACTCGTCATGTAATAGAGGGAAGTGCGTACAGCCCAGCACAACAGTATCTGGAGGTTCCTGCATCCTCAGCCAGGGCCGCAGGATACGACGCAGCTCATCCAGCGGGACTGGCTCACCATGCAGTTTAGCTTCCGCCAGTTCCACCAGCTCCGCCGACCCCAGCATCTCGATCCGACACTCATTAGCAAAACGGGCAATAAGTTCGCGTGTATAAGGACGCTTTACTGTCCCGCGCGTTGCCAGCAGACCCACAATACCATTCGCCGTCAAGCGTGCTGCCGGTTTTATTGCCGGGACAACACCAACGACGGGAAATGCGAATTTATCGCGCAGTGCGGGGAGGGAAACGGTACTTGCGGTATTACAGGCAATAACAGCCAGCGCCAGCGGGTAATGCTGCTGAACAGCGGTCACGATCTCAAGGACTCGTTCAACAATAAACTCTTCGCTTTTCTCACCGTATGGAAAAGCGACGTTATCGAAAGCGTAGATGTAATGGAGTTCCGGCAGGAGATGCCGAATCTCATTATATACCGACAACCCACCGACGCCGGAATCAAACACCAGCACGGTGGGACGTGGTTTAGAAGGTGTAGCTGCCAGACAAGGTGTATTCCCGTCCTGCAGTTGAGTAGCCATATGCTGTCTCGTAATCTTTATCGAACAGGTTGGCTATTTTACCACGAACTGCCAGGTGTGAGGTGACAGGATATGACAATCCGACATCCCATAGGCTTACGCCACCCAGTTTAACGCGACTAGAGGAGCCTGTTGTCTCATCATAGTCGTTGTCATAGCGCTGACCCAGATATTGGTAAGCGATATTCCAGCCGAGGTCATAAACCTGCCCGGTGACTTCATACTTCACCTGCTGTTTCGCTCGGCGAGCAAGAACCTGGTTGGTTTCATCGTCACGAGGATCAGTATATTGCAGCGTCAGGTGATGCTCTACCGGGCCAGTCGTGATGTTCCCTGTCCACTCCAGACCTTTAATGGTGGCCGACTTCACATTGATATACTGGTTGACGTTGTTCGTGCTTTTATAATCAATCAGGTTTTGAATTTCATAGTGGTATGCTGAGATTTTCCAATCCAGTGGCCCCGTAATCCCATCAATTCCCGCTTCCCACTGTTTAGACTCTTCCGGTTTTAGATCCGGGTTTGCTGCAATACCTGAATAATATTGCGATGCATAACGCGTCGCGCCGAATTGCTGCCCTAAAGATGGCGCCAGGAAGCTAGTACCATAAGAAAGCGTTGCGCGATAACCATCAACAAATTCCCAGCCCGCCGCAGTTTGCCACGTGCCGTGCCAGCCGAACTGCTCATCGTGATCTTCACGACCCGAGGCTTCCAGCGTGACGGTATTGATCTGTTGCTGCCCGGTCAAATAAAGCCCTGTGGTGTCGCGTTTGTAGATATCAGATTTCGTCGTACTGCTGGAAGTCAGCTTTTCCTGTTTCCAGTCAACACCACCGCTTACTGAACCATGTCCTACTTCAAAGTTGTTACCCCACTGAATATAACGCTGTTCCATGTCATCCAGCGTAGCATCACCCGCATAGCGGCCAAGGTTGCTACTGTAGTTATAATTTTTAAGGTGCTGATAGTTCGCAATTAGCTGAGAGGAATAGATGCCCGAGTTATAACGCAGTCCAGTGTCCCAGGATTGGTTATAGTTCTGACTCTCGTCGTTACCAGCAGGAGAACCATACATCGTATCCTGATCGTAATCGTTGTTAGCCGTGTATCCATAACCACGGAAGAAACCCGAGAAACTCTCGTCAAACTTGTGCTGTACGGCACCCCAGAACAGTTTGTTGCGATAACCATCACGGTCGCTGTCGCCGCTGTAAGGGGAATCTGGTTTGACGTTGAAGCCCTTGGCCGTCTGATAGGCGCCTGCCGCCGTCACCATCGTGTCGCCAAAACGTTTATTTACCGCTCCATCATAAGTCTGGTAGCCATTCGACCCCATCCCGGCATTGATCTGCGCGTGTTCATCGTCACTCATGGTAATGATGTTGACCACACCACCAATCGCCCCCGAACCGTAAACAGCAGAACGCGGCCCGCGGATATACTCAACACGCTGCACCAGGGATACCGGAATCTGGCTAATGTCAATGGCGTTACCAATACCTGCCCGCGCCATTGGGATCCCATCAATCAGCACCAGCACATGACGTGCTTCCGTACCGCGAACGTAGAGAGAAGAACTGCTCCCCATCCCGCCGGTCTGCGAAATATCCACCCCCGGCAGGCGACGCATCACATCATTAAGATCTTTTGACTGCCAGCGCTGAATATCTTCCCGCGTAACAACATCCGTTGGCGCAAGGACCGTATTGACCGGCTGTTGAAAACGGTTTGCCGTCACCACTAACGTATCTGAATTGCTGTCTTGCGCCCAAGCGGAAAATGCCGTGACGGAGAGGGCCGTCATCAGCGAAGCCTTTTTAATCATTTTAAAAGCATCCGTAATATACAAAGGATGCCGCCGGCTACTATCAGTAGTACGCGATGATAGAAACCAAATGCGACGTGTTCCGGCAGGTCTTCGGGCTTGGGGTGTGTTATGGATGAAGACTTCCCGCTAAACCACCGCAGTGTCTGCATAATGCGCTCATCCCACTGTTCCTTACCGCTGCGCGTCAGCTCCAGATTTACACTGGATTCCCTATTAACACATAGGACCGGTAACATGATGCTATAATTAGAAACATATAGATGTCCAGACTTCTATCGTTATATTTCTGAATATCATCAGGGCTGGACATCCCCGACACTTTCCCTACAATCCCCGCGTACTTATTTTATTCAGGATGCATCATGACCCCCGAACACCTTCCTACCGAACAATATGAAGCACAGCTGGCAGAAAAAGTCGTCCGTTTGCAGAAAATGATGGCCCCTTTTGCCGCCCCGGTTCCGGAAGTGTTTCGTTCACCGGTCAGCCACTATCGTATGCGCGCAGAATTCCGCATCTGGCACGATGGCGATGACCTGTACCACATCATGTTTGATCAGCAGACCAAATCCCGTATTCGCGTCGATACCTTCCCGGCGGCCAGCGAACTGATTAATCAGCTGATGGCCGCCGTAATTGAGGGCGTGCGCGACAATCCGGTGCTACGCCATAAGCTGTTTCAGGTCGATTATCTGACCACGATGAGCAATCAGGCCATCGTGTCGCTGCTGTACCATAAAAAGCTCGACGACGAGTGGCGTCAGCAAGCAGAAATCTTCCGCGATGCGCTACGCGCGCAAAATCTGAACGTGCATCTGATTGGCCGCGCGACTAAGACCAAAATCGAGCTGGATCAGGACTATATAGATGAGCGTCTGCCGGTCGGTGGGCGTGAAATGGTCTACCGCCAGGTTGAGAATAGCTTCACCCAACCAAACGCGGCGATGAACATTCAGATGCTGGAATGGGCGGTCGAATCAACTAAAGGCGCAACCGGTGATTTGCTTGAGCTGTACTGCGGTAACGGCAACTTTTCCCTGGCGCTGGCGCGGAATTTCGAACGCGTGCTGGCAACGGAGATTGCCAAACCGTCCGTGGCGGCGGCGCAATACAACATTGCGGCTAACCATATTGATAACGTGCAGATTATCCGTATGGCGGCAGAAGAGTTCACCCAGGCGATGAACGGCGTGCGGGAGTTTAACCGTCTGCAAGGTATTGATCTGAAAAGCTATCAGTGTGAGACGATTTTTGTCGATCCACCGCGCAGCGGGCTGGATAGTGAAACGGAGAAAATGGTGCAGGCCTATCCGCGGATCCTGTATATCTCCTGCAATCCAGAAACCTTATGCAAGAACCTGGAAACGCTCAACGAGACGCACGAAGTCACGCGCCTGGCGCTGTTCGATCAGTTCCCATATACCCATCATATGGAATGCGGCGTACTGTTAACGAAGAAGTAGATGTCAGTAACCCGGCAACATCATGGTTGCCGGGAAAATTCAGCAGAATTACTCCGCAACCGCGCTCTTACGGTTACGCACCTTGTAGCCGATCCAGAACACCATAATCACCGACAGTACGGCCGGGAAGAAGTTAGAACCGATGTCCGGATATTCCGCACGCACTACGGTGCTATAAAGCAGCACGCCAAGAATGAAGCACGCGGCGGCCAGCCCCGGTAAACCCACGGGCATACTGCGGTTTTGATAGCGCTGATGCAGACAGTAAACCGTCAGCACTAACGATAAAATCGGGAAAACAGAAAATGAGACTACTGAGCTGAACAGCGCAGCGAAGGTTCCATTAATGGATAACCCTGCGATCAGCGCCAGCAGCAGCGTACCTTTATCTTGAACTGAGTGTTTCATTGCTCGTCCTTCACGTTATTCGGAATGATTTGATTTTTTTCTTGTTCACGGCGATACCAATAATACGCGCCTTTCGAGATCATTCTGAGCTGGAGTACCAGTCGCTCTTCAAGCTGTCGACGCAATTCCGGGCTTACATCCAGAGCCTCGGCGCCAGCACTAAATACGATGGTGACCATAGCTTCAGCCTGCGCTTCAGTAAAGGCGCGCGGCATGTGGTTTTCGATTTCTAAATAGTCAGCAAGTTCCGCGATAAAATGCTGAATTTCGCGGGCGACTGCGGCACGAAACGCGGCGGACGTACCGGAGCGCTCACGCAACAGCAGACGGAAGGCATTTGGGTTATTGCCGATGAACTCCATAAAGGTAGAAACAGAAGTGCGAATCACACTGCCGCCTTTAGCAATACGCTGTCGCGCCTGGCGCATCAGCTGGCGTAGCATAAGCCCGCTTTCATCTACCATCGTCAGACCGAGTTCATCGACGTCACGAAAATGTCGATAGAAGGACGTCGGGGCAATCCCCGCTTCCCGCGCAACTTCACGCAGGCTCAAGCTGGCAAAACTCCGTTCAGCACTTAGCTGGCTAAATGCGGCTTCCACCAGCGAACGCCGGGTTTTTTCTTTTTGTTGCGCTCTTACGCCCATCACGTTGTCTGAATCCTTCCAAAGGCCCTGTCGGCACTATACCAGAGATTAGAACTAATCGGTTTACACTGGATTGTGAATGATTGTTTACGAGCTGTTTCTGCTTTTATGACGCAAAAAAGCACAACGATAATTGGGTTAAAGCCCACCGAATGTTATCATCGTGTTTATTTTATGTATAAAACAGGTGAGTAATGCCATGTCACACTCTTGGGATTATGATGCAATTGTGATTGGTTCAGGCCCTGGCGGAGAAGGTGCTGCTATGGGGCTGGTGAAACAGGGAGCACGCGTTGCCGTCATTGAGCGCTACCATAACGTCGGCGGCGGTTGTACCCACTGGGGCACCATCCCATCGAAAGCCCTCCGCCATGCCGTTAGCCGTATTATTGAATTTAACCAGAACCCTCTCTACAGCGACCATTCCCGTCTTCTTCGTTCTTCCTTCGCCGACATTCTGAACCATGCCGACAGCGTCATTAACCAGCAAACCCACATGCGTCAGGGTTTCTATGAGCGCAACCACTGTGAAATCCTGCAGGGCAATGCGCACTTTGTCGATGAACACACGCTTGCGCTTGAATGCCACGACGGCACCGTTGAAACGGTCACGGCGGAAAAATTCGTCATTGCCTGTGGTTCACGTCCCTACCACCCTACGGATGTCGATTTCTCACACCCGCGCGTTTATGACAGCGACTCGATCCTCAGCCTGCACCATGAACCACGGCATGTGATCATCTATGGCGCCGGAGTGATCGGCTGCGAATATGCATCGATCTTCCGCGGTATGGAAGTCAAAGTCGATCTGATCAACACCCGCGATCGCCTGCTGGCGTTTCTCGACCAAGAAATGTCCGACTCGCTCTCCTATCACTTCTGGAACAGCGGCGTGGTGATTCGTCACAATGAAGAGTACGAGAAAATTGAAGGTGTTGACGACGGCGTCATCATGCATCTGAAATCCGGCAAAAAGTTGAAAGCGGACTGCCTGCTGTATGCCAACGGCCGCACCGGGAATACCGACTCGCTGGCGCTGGAAAACATCGGCCTGCAAACCGATAGCCGCGGTCAACTGAAGGTCAACAGTATGTATCAAACCGCCCTGCCGCATATTTATGCCGTGGGTGACGTGATTGGCTATCCGAGCCTGGCATCCGCCGCTTACGATCAGGGGCGTATCGCTGCCCAGGCGCTGGTCAAAGGTGAAGCCTCCGCGCATTTAATTGAAGATATCCCTACCGGGATTTACACCATTCCGGAAATCAGCTCCGTCGGCAAAACCGAACAGCAGCTCACGTCCATGAAGGTGCCTTATGAGGTGGGACGTGCGCAGTTCAAACATCTGGCGCGAGCGCAAATTGTCGGCATGAGCGTTGGGACGCTAAAGATCCTGTTTCATCGCGAGACGAAAGAGATCCTCGGCATTCATTGCTTTGGCGAGCGCGCGGCCGAAATTATTCACATCGGCCAGGCGATTATGGAGCAGAAAGGTGGTGGTAACACCATTGAGTACTTCGTTAACACCACCTTTAACTACCCGACAATGGCAGAAGCCTATCGGGTAGCCGCGTTGAATGGCTTAAACCGCCTGTTTTAACGCTGTATCGAAATGGCCATCCATCTTACCGCGGATGGCCTCCGCCAGATGTTCATAGCGGCTACGCAGCGGCGAACCAGGACGATAAACCAGCCCGACGGTACGTCGTGGTTCCGGCTTAATGCACGGCACATAGACGACACCATCGCGTTTTCTCTCCTGCGGCACGGCAAGGGCAGGCAGCAGGGTTATACCGCTACCGGCAGCAACCATGTTACGCAGCGTTTCGAGACTGGTTGCCCGAAAATGGGTATCTTCATCAGCACCAGCTTCAAAACAAAAACCCATCGCCTGATCGCGCAGACAGTGGCCATCTTCCAGCATCAGCAGCTTTTCCCCAGCCAGTTCCGACATCGGCACACGGTCACGGTTCGCCCATGGGTGATCTTCGTAGATAGCCAGCAGCATCGGCTCATCAAATAGCGGTACCTCAATAAAGGCTTCGCTCTCTTTGACCAATGCCAGAATCGCGCAGTCGAGCTTACCGCTGTCGAGTTGCGCCAGCAGCTGATGGGTTTGCGCTTCATGCAGATACATTTCCAGCTTTGGAAAGGTCTGGTGCAGCATCGGGATAATCAGTGGCAACAGATAAGGCCCAATTGTCGGGATCAGGCCAATATGCAGCGGCCCGGACATGGACTCTCCCTGTTGGCTTGCCATTTCCTTGAGCACTTTGACTTCGCGTAACACAGTACGCGCCTGGTCCACCAGCAACAGCCCGGCCTGGGTGAACAGAACCTTACGACTGGTGCGCTCCAGCAACATGACGCCAAGCTCATCCTCCAGCTTACGGATTTGTCCGCTGAGAGTGGGTTGGCTAACGTGGCAGGAGTCTGCCGCACGCCGGAAGTGGCGATGTTCGGCTAGCGCTACCAGGTATTCAAGATCGCGAATATTCATTATTCATCCTCCATTGCCACGATAGTCCATGGCGATATATAGAATAGCAATGAACGATTATCCCTATCAAGTTTTCTGTTCAATAATAAACCCACAAACGAGGCAACCCTCTGAAAATCATTGAGCTGCCTCATAGATTCTCTCTACCCGGATAACTAAAGCCAACGTGAACTTTTGCGGACCTTGTGTCCGCTTTTTTTTGCATAAAAAAGCCCGGGGGTTACCCGAGCTTCGTTTACTCACCGCCTCAACATCGGCGTGGCTGACGTTTAAATCAGACGCTGTTTGGCATCAGCAATAGCCTGAGCAACCTGCTGCGGTGAGACACCACCTTTAGCCGCTCGCTTATCAAGGCACGATTGCAACGACAGTATCGGATAGACGTCATCGGCGATCACGCTGCTGAATTTCTGCAAATCGACCAGAGACAAATCTTCCAGCGGTTTACCCTGAGCAATGGCTTCGACCACCGCTTCACCGACAATATGGTGCGCTTCACGGAACGGTACGCCTTTGGCGACCAGATAATCCGCCAGCTCGGTCGCGTTTGCATAACCCTGCTGCGCGGCTTCTTCACAACGCGGACGTTTCACCTGAATACCATCAAGTACCAGCGCCGCCATATGCAGGCAGTCCAGCCAGGTATCCAGCGCATCGAACAGCCCTTCTTTGTCTTCCTGCATATCTTTGTTATATGCCAGCGGCAGACCTTTCAGGGTCATCATCATGCCAGTCAGCGCGCCCTGTACGCGGCCACATTTACCGCGGATCAGCTCCAGCGCATCCGGGTTTTTCTTCTGCGGCATCAACGATGAGCCAGAAGTCACGCGATCGGACAGCTCGACAAATCCCGCTTCGCCGGTATTAAAGAAAATCAGGTCTTCGGCAAAACGCGACAAGTGGACCATACCGATTGAGGCGTCGGACAACAGTTCCAGGACATGATCGCGGTCAGAGACGCTATCCAGACTGTTACGAGTGGCTGAAGCAAAGCCCAGCCAGCCAGCCAACTGTTCACGATCGATTTCATAGGCCGTGCCCGCCAACGCGCCGCAGCCCAGCGGGCTGACGTCCAGACGCTTCAACGCATCCTGCAGACGGCTTTCGTCACGCGCCAGCATTTCGACGTAGGCCAGACACCAGTGAGCGAAAGTCACCGGCTGCGCGCGCTGCAGGTGGGTATAACCCGGCATCACTGCGTCCTGATTGTTCTGCGCCGTTTCCACCAGCGCGCTTTGCAGCTGACGATTCGCCGACAGTAGTTCCACCACGGTATCTTTACACCACAGCTTCAGGTCGGTCGCGACCTGGTCGTTACGGCTGCGCCCGGTGTGTAGCTTTTTGCCCAACTGACCGACCTTGTCGATCAGCTTGCCTTCAACCCAGCTGTGAATATCTTCCGCATCGCTTTCGAGGATCTGTTGCGGGTTAGCCCGCACTTCCTCCAGCAGAATATTCAGCGCCTCTTCCAATTGCAGCTGTTCATCAGCGGTCAATACGCCAACCGTCACCAGCGCTTTGGACCAGGCAACAGAGCCAACGATATCCTGCTCCGCCAGGCGATAGTCAAAGCGCAAAGAGTCGTTGAACTGTTTGAACCGCTGATCCGCTGCCTGAGTAAAACGCCCGCCCCAAAGTGCCATAACATGCTTCCTTTATTCGTTAGTTCCGCCGGATTAACCGGCCTACAGTCTTGTAGGCCCGGCAAGCAAAGCGCCGCCGGGCATAAAATATTAAGCCAGAATACGTGTACCGATCGATGTTCCGTTAAACAGCGCTGGCAGCTGTTCAGCATGACGCCAGGAGGCGATATCCACCGGGCGACCTAACGTGCGTGCCGCATCCAGAGCCGCATTCACTTTGACGATCATCCCGTCGGTAATAATGCCCTGCTCAATCAGCTGCTCTGCTTTCGCCGCAGTCATCTCGGCAATACGCTGACCTTTGCCGTCAAGAATACCGCTTACATCCGACAGCAGAATCAGGTCTGCGCCAAGCGTTGCCGCCAGTGCGGTAGCCGCCTGGTCAGCGTTGACGTTCATCAGTTGGCCTTCATCGGTGACACCGATAGAGCTGACGACCGGCAGGTAACCGCCAGCCAACAGCGTGTTAATCAGGGCCGGAGAGCCCGGCTGTGCAAGCCCCACATGGCCCAGTGCGGCGTCAAGCTGAGTCACCTTAACGCTGTCGCCATCACCAAGGAATAGTCCAACGGAAGCCAGGCCGTGTTTTTTCGCCCACGCCAGCAGCGTTTTATTGGCAGTCCCCGCCAGCGCACCGGTGATAATGTCGATCTGATCCGCTGGGGTCACCCGCAGACCATTTTTCTTGTTCACTGGCAGATTAAGCTGCTTCATCAGCTCATCCACCACGCAGCCGCCGCCGTGGACAATAATCAGCGGACGCTGATGCGTCTCGCGATAATTCACCAGCGCGGTAAACAGGCGCTCCAACGCTTCTTCGCTATCCAGCAGGACGCCGCCGAGTTTGATAATTAAAGGATTCATCATCACACCTTAAATAAGAGACTGCGTCTCAGCGAAGCCGAAACGGATATTTGCACACTGTACGGCCTGGGCCGCCGCGCCTTTCAGCAGATTATCTTCCGCCGCCACGACGATGATATGTTCATCCTGGACCGCAAAACCGATATCACAGAATGGCAGACCCACGACATTTTTCAATGCGGGCATGCCCTTATCATATAAACGCACCAGCGGTTTGTTCGCATAGGCCTGCTGGAACACCGCCGCCACCTGCTCTTTGCTCACGCCAGGCTTCAGGCGGCAGGTGATGGTTTCCAGAATCCCACGCTTAAAGTTGCCCAGATGCGGGGTAAAAATAACGTCCGCACCCAGATGAGTGGATATTTCAGGGTGATGGCGGTGGTTGAAGACGCCATAGGGCTGCAGGCTGACTTCACAGAAGCTGTTGCCGATGGAAGCCTTACGCCCGGCGCCGCTAACGCCGCTGGTCGCATTGATCACCGGCCACTGGTTAAGATCCAACAGGTCCGCGTCGATCAGCGGTTTCAACGACAGCTGGGCCGCCGTCGGGTAGCAACCCGGCACCGCAATCAAATTCGCCTCTTTCAGCTTATCGACACTCCACTCGGCCAGGCCGTAAACCGCCTGCTCCAGCAGCTCAGGGTGCTGGTGAGTGAAACCATAATATTTTTCGTAGAAAGCGCCATCGTTAACGCGGAACGCACCGGAAAGATCGAACACCACGCAACCCGCCGCGAGAAACTGCGGCGCCAGGTCATGGCTCACTTCGTGGGCGGTAGCGAGAAAAACGATATCGACCCCAGCGCTAAACTCGCTAATATCGGACATTGCCTGCAGCGGCAGGTCAACAATCCCTTTTAGCTGCGGATGCAAATCGGAAACTAATTTTCCCGCATCATTGCTTTGCGCGGAGACCGTCAAAGCGGTTATGGTCATATGAGGATGGCGATTTACATAGGCCACTAGCTCTGCGCCGGCATAACCGCTGGCGCCCACAATCAGCGTGTTCAACATTGGGGCTCTTCACCTTCTTGCTTACGTATATTTGCTCTGGAAGGCCGTTGCCTTCCCCACCCTGTTAAGCCGTAAGAACATCATCCCTACATTAAATAGGTTTTCTTAGGCTCAGCGATAATGTATTTTTATTCACAAATAATGCATGAATATTGATACTATCATGACCCGAGGTGTGTCAACAATGAAAAACAATTTACCGCCCTTTATCGAGATTTACCGCGCGTTGATCGCCACACCTTCCATCAGCGCAACCGAAGAGGCGCTGGATCAAAGCAATGAGTCTTTAATCAATTTACTGGCAGGCTGGTTCCGCGATATTGGCTTTAACGTTGAAGTTCAACTGGTGCCGGGTACACGCAATAAATTCAATCTGCTGGCCAGTACCGGCAACGGTGCTGGCGGCCTGCTGCTAGCCGGGCATACTGATACCGTCCCGTTTGATGATGGTCGCTGGACTCGCGACCCCTTCACTCTGACCGAGCACGACAACAAACTTTACGGCCTTGGCACCGCGGATATGAAAGGCTTCTTCGCTTTTATTCTCGATGCTTTGCGCGATGTTGATGTGACTAAGCTGAAAAAACCGCTCTATATTCTGGCAACTGCCGATGAAGAAACCAGCATGGCCGGTGCCCGCTACTTTGCCGAAACTACCCAGCTGCGACCGGATTGCGCCATTATCGGCGAACCTACGTCACTGCAGCCGGTGCGTGCGCACAAAGGCCACATGTCCAACGCGGTTCGCGTCCAGGGGCAATCCGGCCACTCCAGCGACCCGGCACGCGGCGTCAACGCCATTGAGCTGATGCACGATGCCATTGGTCGCATCATGCAGCTGCGCGACGACTTAAAAGAGCGTTATCACTACGCTGCGTTTACCGTCCCGTATCCCACACTTAACCTCGGAGCGATTCACGGCGGCGATGCCTCCAACCGCATTTGCGCCTGCTGCGAACTGCATATGGATATTCGCCCGCTGCCGGGTATGACGCTCAACGATCTTAACGGACTCCTTGAAGAAGCGCTGGCACCGGTAAGCGAACGCTGGCCTGGGCGTCTGACCGTTTCCGAACTGCATCCGCCGATCCCCGGCTATGAATGCCCGCCGGACCATAGACTGGTTGCGGTTGTCGAAAAGCTGCTCGGCGCGCAAACCGAAGTCGTGAACTACTGCACCGAAGCGCCATTTATTCAGACCCTCTGCCCAACGCTGGTATTAGGCCCTGGCTCCATCAAGCAGGCCCACCAGCCGGATGAGTACCTGGAAACGCGCTTTATTAAGCCGACTCGTGAGCTTATCACTCAGGTGGTCCACCATTTTTGCTGGCATTAAAAATACGCATTCTTCCGCTCTTTTGTATCAGGGCGGGAGAGTGACAATTATCACACTTTCATAAGCAACACTTATCAAGCGACCTCTGAGTTAAATTTCGCAAATTGCCGCTATTTATTCGTTTGCTGAAGCGATTTCGCAACAATTGACGTGGGGGTTTTTACGTGGCTTTATAAAAGACGGTTGCTTATCCACTGCTCAAATTATCGAGCGCCGGATATAACAAAATAAAATGAGATGGGGTGTCTGGGGTAACATGAACGAACAATATTCCGCTTTGCGTAGTAATGTCAGTATGCTCGGTAAGGTGCTGGGCGACACCATCAAGGATGCGCTAGGAGAAAACATTCTTGATCGTGTCGAAACTATCCGTAAGTTGTCCAAATCTTCTCGCGCAGGCAATGAAGCCAACCGCCAGGAACTGCTCACCACGCTGCAAAACTTGTCCAACGACGAGCTGCTGCCAGTGGCGCGCGCCTTCAGCCAGTTTCTGAACCTGGCGAATACCGCTGAGCAATACCACAGCATTTCGCCAAAGGGCGAAGCGGCTAGCAATCCGGAAGTGATTGCTCGTACCCTGAGAAAGCTCAAAGACCAACCCAATCTCAACGAAGACATTATTAAAAAAGCGGTGGAGTCCCTGTCTCTGGAGCTGGTTTTAACCGCTCACCCAACCGAGATTACCCGCCGTACCCTGATCCACAAGATGGGTGAAATCAACAACTGCCTGAAACAGCTTGATAACAACGATATCGCTGACTATGAACGTCACCAGGTGATGCGCCGTCTGCGCCAGCTGATTGCCCAGTCATGGCATACCGATGAAATCCGTAAGCACCGACCTTCTCCGGTCGACGAAGCCAAATGGGGCTTTGCTGTTGTCGAAAATAGCCTGTGGGAAGGTGTGCCGAACTACCTGCGCGAGCTGAACGAACAGTTGGAAGACAACCTCAGCTATCGCTTACCGGTCGATTTTGTCCCGGTTCGCTTTACCTCCTGGATGGGGGGTGACCGCGACGGTAACCCAAACGTGACCGCCGATATTACCCGCCACGTCCTGCTGCTTAGCCGCTGGAAAGCGACCGATCTGTTCCTGAAAGATATCCAATTGCTGATTTCCGAGCTGTCGATGGTCGAGTGTACCGACGAGCTGCGCGAACTGGCGGGTGCGGAAGGCGCGCAAGAACCCTATCGATACCTGATGAAAAAACTGCGCACGCAGTTGATGGAAACACAGGCCTGGCTGGAAGCGCGCCTGAAAGGGCAGAGACTCCCGAAACCAGCAGGTCTGCTCACGCAAAATGAACAGCTGTGGGAACCGCTTTACGCCTGCTATCAATCACTACAAGCCTGCGGCATGGGCATCATCGCCAACGGCGAGCTGCTGGATACTCTGCGTCGCGTAAAAGCCTTTGGCGTACCGCTGGTGCGTATCGATATCCGCCAGGAAAGCACCCGTCATACCGAAGCCCTGGGCGAGATGACCCGCTATCTCGGCATCGGCGATTATGAAAGCTGGTCGGAAGCCGACAAACAGGCCTTCCTGATCCGCGAACTGAATTCCAAACGTCCTCTGCTACCACGTCAGTGGGAGCCGAGCGAAGAAACTCGCGAAGTGCTTGAAACCTGCAAAGTGATCGCCGAAGCGCCGCGCGGTTCGATTGCCGCCTACGTGATTTCGATGGCGAAAACGCCGTCTGACGTGCTGGCGGTACATCTGTTGCTCAAAGAAGCCGGTATCGGCTTCGCGCTGCCGGTCGCACCGCTATTCGAAACCCTGGATGACCTGAACAACGCCGACGACGTCATGACCCAGTTGCTGAATATCGACTGGTATCGCGGCTTTATTCAGGGCAAGCAGATGGTCATGATTGGCTACTCTGACTCGGCAAAAGATGCGGGCGTAATGGCCGCATCCTGGGCGCAGTATCAGGCGCAGGACGCCTTAATTAAGACCTGCGAGAAAGCCGGTATTGAGCTGACGCTGTTCCACGGTCGCGGCGGTTCTATCGGTCGTGGCGGCGCTCCGGCTCATGCGGCTCTGCTCTCTCAACCTCCAGGAAGCCTGAAAGGCGGCCTGCGCGTCACTGAACAGGGCGAGATGATCCGCTTCAAATACGGCCTGCCGGAAATCACCATCAGCAGCCTGTCGCTCTACACCAGCGCAATTCTGGAAGCCAACCTGCTGCCGCCGCCGGAGCCAAAACCGCAATGGCGCGATATCATGGCCGAGCTGTCCGACGTCTCCTGCGAGATGTACCGCGGCTACGTACGTGAAAATAAAGACTTTGTTCCTTACTTCCGCTCCGCAACACCGGAGCAGGAACTGGGCAAACTGCCGCTGGGCTCGCGTCCGGCAAAACGTCGCCCGACCGGCGGCGTTGAGTCACTGCGTGCGATCCCGTGGATCTTCGCATGGACGCAAAACCGTCTGATGCTGCCCGCCTGGCTGGGTGCTGGTGCGGCGCTGCAAAAAGTCGTCGAAGGCGGCAAGCAGAGCGAGCTGGAAAGCATGTGTCGCGACTGGCCGTTCTTCTCTACTCGCCTCGGCATGCTGGAGATGGTCTATTCGAAAGCGGACCTGTGGCTGGCAGAATATTACGATCAGCGCCTGGTGAAACCTGAGCTGTGGAAGTTAGGTACAGAGCTGCGCGAACTGCTGTCTGCTGATATCGATGTGGTGCTGGCAATCGCCAACGATTCTCACCTGATGGCCGACCTGCCGTGGATCGCCGAGTCAATCCAGTTGCGTAACATCTATACTGACCCGCTGAACGTACTCCAGGCCGAACTGCTGCATCGTTCACGTCTGGCGGAAGAGAAAGGTGAAAAACCGGATCCTCGCGTTGAGCAAGCGCTGATGGTAACCATTGCAGGCGTTGCGGCAGGTATGCGCAACACCGGCTAATTTGCCGGACGCGGTATCCCCGGAGGAGGCGCGTTGCGCCTGTCCGGGCTACCAG
The DNA here is from genome assembly GCF_014103785.1 of Klebsiella sp. RHBSTW-00215. Classification (NCBI taxonomy): domain Bacteria; kingdom Pseudomonadati; phylum Pseudomonadota; class Gammaproteobacteria; order Enterobacterales; family Enterobacteriaceae; genus Klebsiella; species Klebsiella sp. RHBSTW-00215. The sequence goes on along the minus strand of NZ_JABXQS010000001.1, from coordinate 1,608,766 downwards.
CCCGCAGACGGCAGTGAACTCGTAGATTTTGTAGGCCGGGTAAGGCGCTAGCCGCCACCCGGCAAAAATGCGAGCACCATAGCTAAAACAGATTTGTCATCAATCTCGTAGCTCCGTTTACCGGAGCTATTTTTATTAATGGTGCAGCATCTCGTCGACAATCTGCTCTTTATGCAGCGCATAAGGATAATAGGTTGGCCAGTTATCCATCTCTTTCAGCAGCGCCTCATGCGACTCATTACCCATAAAGATGTGGAAATGTTGAGACTTACGCGGCGCGATAGTGTGGTCGCTGAACTGAACAAATTTCGGCGCTTTTGAATCCGCCTGTGAGCATTCGAACAGGTAGCGCACGCCTTTCTTACCGGATGCGTAGGTCAGAATTTTATAGCCAGAATAGGTGTATTTGCAGGCATTGACGGTTTTCCCAACGTGAAACTCCATCACATTATCTTCGATACCAATCTGGTCCACATCGGTGGCATAGCCCTTCTTATAATATTCCCGATATTCGGCCACGCTTTTACCCGCTTTTTTAGCCTTCTGTTCGAGCACAGGATCCAAATCGCCGTTCAGCAGATAGGGGTTAACCGACTGCCAGATACCATCCCAATCGCTTAGCGCTCTGTCTTTTACATCCTGATCGGCAAAAATACCTTCACTCGCCTTTTGCTCCGCCTCAGTTAATGCAGGCCCATGGCTATGGTGGTCGTGGGCAAAGGCCTGGCTACCCGCCAGTAACATGCTGATACCAAGCGCAAGGGCGGAAATCTTTTTGGTCATTACTCTCTCCTGAGTTAACGGTTGCAATAATATGTTACGATATAACATATCAATTAAATCTTACAATACCCTTCGCAGAAAAACCGCTCGGCTTTTCCCTCTGTCGGTTTGTTAGGTATGATGAAAAGAGAGCGCGCTATGCGGAGCAAGAATGAATATCGACATCAATCAGGCCATTGATTCTTTTATTAAAGGCCCGGCAGTCATCGGGAAGGTCCGCTTTTCCACAGAAGGCAGACCGGCTTCAGAGAAAGCCGTGAGCGTCGATTTTCCGCGCCTCGAAATCATGCTTGAGGGGCAGGTCCGCGATCCAGCGGTGAAGGCCGACCCAGCCCAGCTCACGCCACACGATGTGTTGTACATTCCTGCTGGCGGGTGGAATGACCCACAATGGCTGGTGCCCTCGACTCTGTTAACCATCTTATTTGGTAAGCAGCAGCTGGAATTCGTCCTGCGCAACTGGGACGGCAGCGCGCTTAACGTGCTGGATAAACAGCAAGTTCCCCGCCGTGGCCCTCGAGTGGGATCTTTTCTGCTCCAGGCGCTCAATGAAATGCAAATGCAGCCGCAGGAGCAGCATACCGCGCGCTGTATTGTCATCAGCCTGCTCAGCCACTGCGCCGATCTGCTAGGTAGCCAGGTACAAACCTCCTCACGCAGCCAGGCGCTTTTCGAGGCCATTCGTAAATATATTGATGCCCATTTTGCCGATCCTTTAACCCGCGAGTCGGTGGCGCAGGAGTTTTATCTCTCACCAAACTACCTTTCGCATCTGTTCCAGAAATGCGGACCAATGGGCTTTAATGAGTACCTGAATCACATCCGTCTGGAGCAGGCCAGAATGCTGCTAAAGGGCCATGATATGAAGGTCAAAGATGTCGCTCACGCCTGTGGTTTTGCCGACAGTAACTACTTTTGCCGCCTGTTTCGCAAGAACACCGAGCGCTCACCATCAGAGTATCGCCGCCAGTATCATAGCCAGCTCACGGAAAAAACATCGCCTGCAAAAAACTAGATTTTTGTGTGTTAAGCCTGACTTTTGTACGCTCTTTTTTGCTTAAATTTCCCTACAACACGGGATAAACGTGATCTAAATCACCCTTAATAGCAATGCGTACATTTATCCAGTATTTGGCAAATTTGTCATCTGGCGACCCTTCATGTGAAAGCCGTATTCTTACCTCAACGACACTATCGAATTAAGCATTGAGGAAAGTACTATGGAACTCTATCTGGACACCGCAAACGTAGCCGAAGTTGAACGCCTGGCACGTATCTACCCGCTGGCTGGCGTTACCACCAACCCAAGCATTATCGCCGCTGGCAAAGCCTCGGTTTGGGACGTACTACCGCGCTTGCAAAAAGCCGTCGGTCCGGAAGGTATTTTGTTCGCTCAGACTATGAGCCGCGACGCTCAGGGGATGGTTGAAGAAGCCAAACGTCTGAGTAACGCCGTTCCCGGCATCGTGGTCAAAATCCCGGTCACCGCTGAAGGTCTTGCCGCTATCAAGCTGCTGAAAAAAGAAGGTATCACTACCCTGGGTACCGCCGTCTACAGCGCCTCTCAGGGCCTGCTGGCCGCGCTGGCGGGCGCCAAATATGTTGCCCCTTACGTGAACCGCGTCGACGCCCAGGGCGGTGACGGCATTCGCACGGTGCAGGAGCTGCAATCCCTACTGGAAATGCACGCGCCGGAAAGCAAAGTGCTGGCCGCCAGCTTCAAAACCCCGCGTCAGGCGCTGGATTGCCTGTTAGCCGGTTGCGAAGCTATCACCCTTCCGTTAGATGTAGCGCAACAAATGCTCGGCACCCCTGCGGTAGAGTCAGCCATTGAGAAGTTTGAGCAGGACTGGAATAACGCTTTTGGAACTCTGAACCTGTAACCCGATCGGCGAGCCGCCCAGGGGGGTGGCATCACGGTCATCCAGGAGGAATAGAAATGGATCGCATTATTCAATCACCCGGTAAGTATATTCAGGGCGCAGACGCGATTGCTCGCCTTGGTGGGTACCTCAAACCGCTGGCTGAACGCTGGCTCATCGTTGGTGATAAATTCGTACTCGGCTTTGCCGAAGAAAAATTGCGTAAAAGCCTGGCAGATGCTGGCCTGGTTGCCGAAATCGCGCCGTTTGGCGGCGAATGCTCACATAATGAAATCAACCGGTTACGCGATATTGCGGGCTCAGCTCAGTGTACCGCCGTGCTGGGAATTGGCGGCGGTAAGACGCTGGACACCGCGAAAGCATTAGCACACTTTATGAATCTGCCGGTAGTTATTGCTCCGACGATTGCCTCTACCGATGCACCGTGTAGCGCACTCTCGGTTATCTATACCGATGACGGTGAATTTGATAGCTACCTGATGCTGCCGCGCAACCCGAATATGGTCATTGTCGATACGCAAATCGTTGCCGGAGCTCCGGCACGCCTGCTGGCTGCAGGCATCGGCGACGCGCTGGCAACGTGGTTTGAAGCCCGTGCCTGCTCCCGTAGCGGCGCAACCACCATGGCGGGCGGCAAATGTACCCAGGCGGCGCTGGCGCTGGCCGAACTGTGCTACAACACGCTGATTGAAGAAGGTGAAAAAGCGATGCTGGCGGCGGAGCAGCACGTCGTCACTCCGGCGCTGGAACGCGTCGTTGAAGCCAATACCTACCTGAGCGGCGTTGGCTTTGAAAGCGGCGGCCTGGCGGCAGCACACGCTATCCACAACGGTCTGACCGCTATTCCGGACGCTCACCACTACTACCACGGTGAGAAAGTGGCTTTCGGCACGCTCACGCAGCTGGTACTGGAAAACGCCCCGGTGGAAGAGATCGAAACCGTGGCGGCGCTGTGCCACAGCGTTGGGTTGCCTATCACCCTGGCGCAGTTGGACATTAAAGCCGATATCCCAGGCAAAATGCGTACAGTGGCGCAAGCTGCCTGTGCAGAAGGCGAAACCATCCACAATATGCCTGGTGGTGCGACGCCGGATCAGGTCTATGCGGCTCTGCTGGTCGCCGACCAGTACGGTCAACGCTTCCTGCAAGAGTGGGAATAACCTCCTGCCCACACCCGCTTCCGGCGGGTGTGTTCTTTTATGTTCTTTCTCCGGCCCATTGCCAGCCAAAACGATGTGTTTTATAGTGCGATTTTCCTCTGGGTGAGTCGTAAATATGCAATCATCAGATCGAAGAATGAGCATTTATGCCATTCTGCAACAGGACAAAAAAGTCGTCGTTAATGAGCTTGCCGAGAAATTCGGCGTCACCAAAATGACCATCCGCCGCGACCTCTCTTTCTTTGAAAAACAAGGCATTGTCAAAACAACCTACGGCGGAGCCTATCTCACCAGCGGCGCCAGCGTAGAGCCCAGCTTTCAGCTGAAATCGATACAAATGGTTGATGATAAGCACCTGATTGGCCAAAAAGCCGCCGAACTGGTCGAAGATGGCGACACGATTATTATCGACTGTGGGACCACGCCGCTGGCCCTCGCTCAGTTTATTTTCGATAAAAAAATCATGGTGATAACCAACTCCGTTCCGGTAGTTAATCTGCTGAAGGGGCGAAAAAACATTAAGCTGATCGTGGCGCCCGGCGAGTATGAAGACGATACCCAGGGGATGATCTCTTTTAGCACCGCTGACTTCTATAGCAATATCCACGCCGACAAGGTCTTCCTCAGTACCCAGGGCATTAACGAACTGGGTGAATTGACGGTCCCCAAAATGACCGATGCCCATGTAAAACAAGCGCTGATGCGGGCCGGACGGCAAAAAATCCTGCTGGCTGATAAAAGTAAATTCGGTCAAACCTTCCTCGCAGGCCACGCCCGTCTGGCAGACCTTGATCTCGTTATCAGCCAAACTGGTCTCCCTGCCGACATCCTCACGCAACTCAATAAACAAAACGTAGAACTTCTGCTGGCTGATAGCAGCCTCTGACTTTCAGACGTCTGACAACAGGCGTCTGTGTTTTTTCACATCTCCGAGATGTTCTTTTAGTATCCTTTAAAGGACAAAGAAACAAAAAAGATCATTTTTAAGTTGACAAAAACACACCTCAAGCGTGGAATAGGGATACCCACTCCAGAATTGAGGTCTTTATGAACGGATTACTAAGCTTCAAACCCACCAACAACGATTGTGATTTCGATCGTATCGCCAAAAAGCAAGATCAGATGTTCCACCGCGTGGCGACGATTTGCCCGGAACGTGCTGAGATCATCACCGAATCCTTTAAACGCTCCGAAGGCAAATCCATTGTGATCCGCCGGGCGTTGGCGATGGCCGATATTCTGGAAAAGATGACCATCTATATCGAGCCGGACATGCTGATTGTCGGCAACCAGGCAAGCGCCAACTTCGCCGCGCCGGTGTTCCCGGAATACTCCTTTAATTGGGTGATTGACGAGCTGGACCAGTTCGACAAACGCTCTGGCGACAGCTTCCAGGTTGCCGAAGAGACCAAAGCGCGTCTACGCGTACTGCAAGATTACTGGCAGGGGAAAACTCACCAGGATGAAGTGCTGACCAATCTGCCGCAGATGAACCGCCTGGCGGAAAAACAGGGCGTGCTGCACCGCGGCGGCATCAGTATGTCCGGCGACGGTCACATCATTCCTAACCATGACTTCGTGCTGGAAGTCGGCTACGGCGGCATGCGCGATATCGCGAAACAGCACCTGGCCGAAGACAAAGACCTGACGGAAGAGCAGACCGATTTCTACCAGGCCGTCATCATCACCATGGATGCGGCGCTGAATTACTGCAAACGTTTCTCGTTGCTGGCAAAAGAAGAAGCCGCACAAACCGCCGACGCTAAACGTCGCGATGAGCTGCTGGCGATGAGCGAAATGTTCGCTCACCTGATGGAAGGCAAAGCGCAGAATTTCTACGAAGCTGTCGAAACTGTCTATCTGACTCACCTACTGATGATGATCGAAAGTAACGGCCACTCCTTCTCCTTTGGTCGCTTTGACCAGTACGTCTGGCCGTTCTACGAAGCGGATATCAACTCCGGCAAAATCAGCAAAGAGAAGGCGCTGGAGATCCTGACCCACTTCTTCATCATGACCAACAGCCTGAACAAAGTTCGCCCATGGGGTCACACCCAGTACAGCGGCGGCTACCCGCTCTATTCCAACCTGATGGTTGGCGGCATGAAGCCGGACGGCACCGACGGCACCAACGACCTTTCTTATTTATCGCTGGAAGCCATGGCATTGACCGGCCTGCCGGAGCCAAACCTGAGCGTACGCTTCTCCAAAGATACTCCGCACTCACTGATGCAGGATTCAGCAAAACTGATCCGTAAAGGCTTCGGTATGCCATCCATCTTCTGTGACGAAGTAGTTATCCCGGCGATGATGACCCTCGGTCTGAGCGAAGAGGTCGCGCGTGAATATGCCTCAATGGGCTGCGTAGAAACCGCCATTCCGGGCCGCTGGGGCCACCGCGCCACCGGTATGACCTACGTCAACTTCGGCAAAATCCTTGAGCTGGTGATGAACAACGGCTGCGATCCAGCAACCGGCGTACAACTGGTTAAAGTAAACGGCAAAGAAGGCCGCGAGATTAACTACGAGTCATACGACGAAGTGTGGGCCGCGTGGAACCAGCTTCTGGAGTTCTACTCCGACCTGGCAGTGGACTGTGACCTGGTCTGCGACCGCGCGCTGAAATATCACGATGCCGACGCCTTTGCCTCTGCGACCATCAACTGTTCGCTGGAGCGCGGTAAAACGTTGAAAAACGGCGGCGCAGAGTATGACTTCGTCAGCTCCTCCAACATCGGTCCTTCCGTGGTAGGCGACAGCCTGGCCGCCGTGAGAAAACTGGTCTTTGATGACAAAGTTCTGACGCTCAAACAGCTGCGCGACGCCATGGACTGCAACTTTGAAGGTATCGAAGGAGCCCGCGTGCGTAAGCTGTGCCGCAACGCGCCGAAGTTTGGTAACGATATTGACTACGTTGACTACATCGTCGCTGATGTATTCGAGTCCTATCTGAAGCTGCTGCCAAAATACAAAACCGACCGTTATGGCAAAGGTCCGAAGGGCTGTGGATACACCATGTCCACCTCCAACATCACCTCTTACGTGCCGAATGGTTTTGACGTTGGCGCGACCCCGGATGGCCGTCTGGCGACCCTGCCGCTAAACGAAGGCGCATCACCGTGCCTTGGTGCAGATAAAGAAGGCCCAACGGCGGTGATCAACTCCGTGGCGAAGCTGCCAAACCAGAAAATTGCTGGCGGCCAGTTGTTGAATATGAAATTCACACCGAGCGCGCTGGAAGGTGACGACAACCTGGAGAAATTCACCCACTTCATGGAAGCCAGCCGCGAGAAGAATATCTTCCACAACCAGTTCAACATCATCGACTCGAATATTCTGCGCGCTGCCAAAGAGCACCCGGAAGATTATCCGAACCTGATGGTCCGCGTGGCCGGTTACTGCGCCCTGTTCTCGACGCTGATGCCGGAAGCGCAGGACGCGATTATCGCCCGTACAGAACTGGCCTGGTAAATATCCCGTCATACTTCAAGTTGCAGATGCGTTGGCTACGCTCGCTCACCCCAGTCACTTACTTTAGTAAGCTCTTGGGGATTAGCTCCCTTGCCGCCTTCCTGCAACTCGAATTATTTAGGGTATATATGGAGGTAATATGAGAACTGGCCTGATTTCCCGCATTCAACGCTACTCGACCAAGGACGGTCCGGGGATACGCAGTACCGTGTTTATGCAGCAATGTAATTTACGCTGCCAGTGGTGTGCGAATCCGGAAACTATCAGGCCAGGTTTTAACGTTTTCTGGTTTAAAGAGCGGTGCCGCCAGTGCGGTACCTGCGCTCAGGCCGCAGTCAACAACACCATCACCATGGCAAAGCCGGGTAATGGCGTGAATATCGACCGGAAAAACTGCACCAACCTGTTGGATATGGTCGATATGTGCCCCTATGACGGCTACGAAAAAGTAGGCAAAGAGATGACTTCCCGCGAGCTGGCCGATCTGCTGCTGCGCGATAAGTCATTTTACGATTCCAGCCACGGCGGCGTAACCTTTTCCGGCGGCGAACCGGCGCTACAAGCAGAGTTCGTCAGGGAAACCGCCCTGCTGTTAAAAGAAGCAGGGGTACATGTTTGCCTTGATACCGCAGGGCATATCCGTTGGGAGAAATTACGCCCGCTGATTGAAACGGTCGATTTGGTCTCTTACGACTTTAAAGCCTTTAATCCCGAAACCCATCTTGCCTGCACCGGCGTAGATAATCGCCTGATCCTTGAAAATGCCAAAGCAATCGCGGCAATGGGCACGCCGATGCTCGCCCGTATGGTCATTGTTCCAACGCGCAATGATGACCCGGAAGATATTCGTAAACGCCTCGATTTTATCCGCAAGCTTGGCAGCGCCGTGCTGCAGGTCGATATTCTGGAATATCACATCTATGGAGTCGGAAAGTATCAAAAACTTGGCATGCCTTATCTTCTTAAAAATATTCCTGCCTGCCAGCGGGAAATGACGGAACAAATAAAACATTACGCCGAAGAGATTGGCCTGAAAGCAACTATTGGCGGCTAAAGGATGAACATGTTGAACTTTATCATTACCGAAACCTACAAAAAAATGAGTGAACTGGCGGCAGAGCGGATTGCTCTTGCGCTAAAGAAAAATTCAGATTTAGTGATGGCGCTGCCTACCGGAGGAACTCCCGTTGGTCTTCTGGAAGAAATGAGTCGAATTGCCAAAAGCGGCGAGGCCGATTTCTCCAGCGCCAAATCATTTAATATTGATGAATATATTCCGCTGAAAAAAGATGACCCGCAGAGCTATTATTGGTTTCTCAATCACTATTTTTATCAGCATGCTAATATTTCCGTTGAAAACACCTTTGTCCCGGATATTCTGGCCGATGATCTAACCGCCGAATGCGCGCGTTACGAACAAACCATCCAGGCGCACGGCGATTTTGATATCACCATCCTCGGTATTGGTCATGACGGGCATATTGGTTTTAACGAACCTCACACCACCCACAGCCCTGTCTGCCACATTATTGATCTTAATGAAGAAACTATCGAAGCCAACGCGCGTTTTTTCTCACGTAAAGAAGATGTTCCACAACAGGCGATTACCCTCGGGATGGGGACTATCCTGAGAAGTAAAGAGATTGTCCTGATTGCTAACGGAAAATCGAAAGCGGCGGTGATGAAACAGCTTCACGAATGCACCCGCATTGACCCGTTATTCCCTGCATCATTCTTACTGATGCATCCTGACGTCACCATTATTTGCGACCGCGAGGCGGCGTCGCTTATCAACGCGTAAGGTGGGCATATGAAAATCCAGAGTAAACGCGTCTGGCTGGCCGGCGGATTCTATCCGGCGCAGTTAACGCTGGAAAATGGCTTGATCAGCGACATTACGCTGGGGCTGAGCGCAAATGCCGATCGCGACTACGGTTCCCTACGCATCATACCGGGCCTTATCGATACCCACGCCCACGGAGCCTGGAACTACGATACTAACGAAAACGACCCCGAAGGGCTGCGGCGCTGGACATCGCGTCTGCCGGAAGAGGGCGTTACCGCGTTTTGCCCCACTACGGTCACCGATGAAGACACAACCTTACTGGCCGCGCTGGAAAATATCGCCCGCGTGATGGATGAAGGTTACCAGGGCGCGGAAATTCTCGGCATCCACCTGGAAGGACCGTTTCTTAGCCAGCTATATCGCGGCGCGCAGCCGGAAAAACAAATTCGTCCCGCCAGCGTCAGCGAGTTTCAGGCTTTTGAGCGTGCCGCCCACGGGCGCATTATCGCCATCAGCCTCGCGCCGGAAGAAGATGCCGGATTTGCCCTAACGCGCTACTGCGCGCAAAAAGGGATCGTGGTCAATATGGGCCATTCGGATGCCTCTTTCGAGCAGGCGGTGGAAGCCGTTGCCAATGGCGCAAAAAATGTGACCCACGTGTTTAACGGAATGGCGAAATATGTCAACCGCGAGCCCGGCCTGTTAGGCGCCGCGTTACGCCTTGACGGCCTGTACGGAGAAGTGATTGCTGACGGCATTTTCGTCAGTCTGGTCTCCGCGTCCCATCTGTATCGCATAAAAAATGATGATGACGTCATTATGATCAGCGATTCAATGAAAGCAAAAGGTTGTCCACCCGGTCGCTATATGTTCGGCGGAGAGCCGATGATTTTATGTGAAGATGGCGCAACGCGACGTGAAAACGGCGTGCTGGTCGGCAGCACGTTAAAACTTAATCGCGGCCTTTATAATATGGTCGAAGGCGCAATGGTACCTTTTGGCGCGGCATTAAAATCCTGCACGCTTAATCCAGCCCGACTTTTAGGGTTAGATAATCATAAAGGTAAATTACAGCGCGGTTTTGATGCCGACATCGTCGTATTAGAAGATGATTACCAGGTCAATGCAACTTATTGCAAAGGAGTCATCGCCTATTCCGTAAATTAAGAATAGTTTTATCGACCTGGCATCACATAATTAAGCGGTTATTGAAAAATAACCGCCGATTTCTTATTTCCAAAATTTAATTTAAAATGAGTCTTTTAAAGTATTTAATAAAATGCGACAGAGCTAACATTAAGCCTTGATAAATTCCCTTAAAAATAAAACCACAATAATAATGTGGTTATTAATACCGTAATACCCATCGCCGGGTCAGTCAGTATACATGTCCTATTGATCATACTGGCTTCAGGATTTTTATTTCTAAGGGAACGACTATGAATATATTGGGTTATCTCCAGAAGGTTGGCCGCGCGCTAATGGTGCCGGTCGCTACATTGCCCGCCGCAGCGATTTTAATGGGTATCGGGTATTGGATTGATCCCAATGGTTGGGGAAGTTCTAACGCCCTTGCGGCGTTATGCATTCAATCTGGGGCCGCCATTATCGATAATATGGGCGTACTTTTTGCTGTAGGTGTCGCTTATGGTATGTCAAAAGATAAAGACGGTGCGGCTGCGCTGGCGGGTTTCGTTGGTTTTCTCGTCTTAACCACGCTGTGTTCACCGGCCGCCGTCGCAATGATCCAGAAGATTCCGGCGGATCAGGTGCCTGCCGCCTTCGGTAAGATTAAAAACCAGTTTATCGGCATTATGGTTGGTATCATCGCCGCCGAACTTTATAACCGCTTCAGCAGCGTCGAACTGCCCAAAGCGCTCTCCTTCTTCAGCGGTCGCCGTCTGGTGCCCATCGTCACCTCCTTCGCCATGATCGTCGTAGCCTTTGCCCTGATGTTTATCTGGCCGGTGGTATTTAGCGGTCTGGTGAGCTTTGGCGAGCATATCCAGAAACTTGGATCGGTCGGTGCCGGGATCTATGCCTTCTTCAACCGCCTACTGATTCCGGTCGGTTTACACCACGCGCTCAACTCGGTGTTTTGGTTTGATGTCGCTGGAATTAACGATATTCCCAACTTCCTCGGCGGCGCGCAGTCGCTTGCCTCAGGCAAAGCGGTACTCGGTATCACTGGCCGATACCAGGCAGGTTTCTTCCCCATTATGATGTTCGGCCTGCCGGGCGCGGCGCTGGCGATTTATCAGTGCGCACGGGCAGAAAACAAAGCCAAAGTGCTGGGTATTATGATGGCCGGTGCCTTTGCCGCCTTCTTTACCGGCATCACCGAACCGCTGGAATTTTCCTTCATGTTCGTTGCACCGGTGCTGTATCTTATCCACGCGGTCCTGACCGGACTCTCAGTGTTTATCGCTGCCAGCATGCACTGGATTGCCGGTTTTGGCTTTAGCGCTGGTTTAGTCGATATGGTGCTCGCCTCCCGCAACCCGCTGGCCACGCAATGGTATCTGCTGATCCCAATGGGCCTGGTGTTCTTTGTTATCTACTACCTGGTCTTCCGCTTCACCATCATCAAATTTAACCTGATGACGCCAGGCCGCGAACTGTCTGTAGACGGGAGTGGCGCCGATGGCGAAGACCTGAATATTAGCGCAAACAAAGAGCAAAGCGCCGCAGCGCTGGCCCGCCAGTATATTGCGGCTATCGGCGGGTCAGATAACCTGACCAACATTGATGCCTGCATCACTCGCCTGCGTTTAGGCGTAAAAGATGCTGCTCTGGTGAACGACGCGCTGGCAAGACGTTTAGGTGCCAGCGGCGTAATTCGTCTGAACAACACGAATGTGCAGATTATCGTCGGATTTGTGGCAGAGAAAATCGCCAATGAGATGAAAACCACCGGTCACGTCGACGCAGCAGAAGCTCTGCCGGTCGCCGCGGCACCTACCGCATCCAAACCACGTACGACAACCGCCACCACGGTTATCGCCGAACTGCTCTCCCCGGTCAGCGGCGAAGTTGTCGCCTTAGAACAGGTGCCAGACGAAGCTTTTGCCAGCAAAGCGGTCGGTGACGGTATCGCCATCAGACCGACCAGCCCTATCGTCGTCTCTCCTGCGGCGGGTACGATCGTCAAAATCTTCAATACCAATCACGCGTTCTGCCTCGAAACCGAAAAGGGTGCGGAGATTGTGGTTCACATGGGACTGGATACCGTCGCGCTGGATGGTCAGGGGTTTAAGCGGTTAATTGAAGAAGGCGCAGAAGTCGTCGCAGGACAGCCCATCCTTGAGATGGATCTCGAGTTTCTCAATGCGAATGTGCGTTCGATGATTAGCCCGGTGGTGTGTAGCAACGTTGAAGACTTCGCCTGTCTGGAAATCAAGGCGCAAGGCCAGGTTATTGCCGGGCAAACGTTGCTCTATGAGATTAAGGGATAAACTTACAGACAAACTTGGTTTAGATAGGGTGCCGTATTCTTGTCGGGTGGCGGCTAGCGCCTTACCCGACCTACAAAGCCATCAATATCATCAGGTTATGCACTCCCGGTAGGCCCGGTAAGGCGCTAGCCGCCACCGGGCAATTTCTGAGACGCACACTTTGTTAGCAATCTGAGACACTCTGTACCTGAGCTTCGCGTTTTTTCAGACTAATAATGGTCAGCGCCAGCACGATAAGCACGATACCTGCGCCTTCCACCAGACCCGGATTTTCCCCTAACAGCCACCAGGAAAAAAGTACACCGCAGACCGGCACCGCCAGGGTGCTCAACCCCGCGACGCTGGCAGGCAAATTACGCAATACAAACAGCCATAGACACCAGGCCAGCGCTGTCGCCAGAACGGCGCTATATCCCAACGCCCAAAAAACGCCGGGTTGCCAGTCAATGCTGCGCTGCGGCACCAGCCACGCCACCGCGCTCATCACCAGCGCGCCATACAGCATCTGCCAGGTCGTCAACGCCAGCAAATCAACATGCGGATAGCGGACATACATCCGCTTTACCACAATCGCACTGGCTCCCCAGCTCATCCCGGAGAGGATCGCCAGTAGCGCGCTTTTCATCGATGAAAAATCAAGTTGCCACGGTTGCAGCACCAGCAATAAACCGCATGCCGCCACCCCAATCGCAGCATACTGCAACCGCCGCATGCGCTCGCCTAAAAACAGCGCCGCCATAATCACCACCCAAAACGGCATGGTATAGCTCAGAATGGCGACCTTCCCGGCCCCACCGCTGACCAGCGCCCACTGCGCCAGCCCCACCATACCGCAGGTCTGCAACAGGGCAATCGCCAGCGTATAGCCAAACGGCGTTGGCCGCATCCCACGCCCGCGCAGGAGCAAAACGATAAGCAGCAAAGCGGCACCCAAAATACAGCGTAGCGCGGTAAAATCGAACGCGCCGATATAGAGCGTCACCTGCTTCATCGCAATCCAGCTGTAGCTCCAGATAAGCGTCAGAATAATCAGGCCGCCGAAGGCCCGCAGGCTGCTGTTCCCTGCCATAGTTATCATCTATCCGTTATGAAGATTTTGCGGGCACTATACTCGCTTTACTGACGGGGCGATAAACCAAAAGCGGCGACGAAGGGTGTTTTCGTCGCCGCAGAGCAGAGAAAGCGGGGATAAATCTAAATCTTGCTTACGCCGGGCGCACGCCCAGGGTGTGGCAAATCGCGTAGCTCATTTCCGCGCGGTTCAGCGTATAGAAGTGGAAATCCTTCACCCCTTCGCGGCTTAAAATCTTCACCATGTCCATGGCGATATTCGCGCCCACCAGCTGACGGGTTTCGGCGTCATTGTCCAGACCTTCGAACATTTTCGACATCCACGTCGGGATCCGCACGTTGGTCATATCGGCAAACTTTTTCGCCTGTTTAAAGTTCGAGACCGGCAGAATGCCCGGGATAATTTCCACGTCAATTCCCGCAGAGACGCAGCGGTCGCGAAAACGCAGATAGCTTTCGACATCAAAGAAGAACTGGGTAATCGCGCGGTTTGCACCCGCATCCACTTTACGTTTCAGGTTGAGCAGGTCAGCCTGGGCGCTTTTGGCTTCCGGGTGGACTTCCGGATAGGCCGCAACGGAAATATCAAAATCCCCGACCTCTTTGAGCAAAGTGACCAGATCGGCTGCGTACATATCCGGCTTACCGCTGCCCGGCGGCAGGTCGCCACGCAGAGCAACGATATGGCGGATTCCGCTATCCCAGTAATCCTGGGCAATGGCGCGCAGCTCATCGCGGCTGGCATCAATACAGGTCAGATGCGGCGCGGCTTCCAGACCGGTACGATCCTTAATGCCTTTGATAATACTATGGGTACGGTCACGTTCACCGGAATTGGCGCCGTAGGTAACGGAGACAAACTTCGGCTTCAGGCTGCTCAGGCGATCGATGGATTTCCACAGGGTTTGCTCCATTTCACTGGTGCGCGGCGGAAAGAATTCAAAGGACACATTAATCTGACCCTGCACTTCCGCCAGGCTCTGATTCAGGGCTTCCCGCTGATTGGCGTGAAAAAAGCTCATACCTTACCTCATCAATCGCATTTTATTGTTTGTTGTGTTCGCGAACTTCTATACGTTTAGACGTCCAGATGTAAAAATGACGGAAAAGAGCGCAGGCGTCAATAGAAAAATCTGCGTAAAGAGTGAGGAATATTCAGGCAAGTTGAAAAAAGCTCATCTGTTTTCGAGCCGCTTTACCTGCTCCTGTCAACCGGCAGCAGCAAACTCTCAGCAAATTAGGATTTTTTTATCCGCACAATTTTGAAGCACTTCAAATAATCACAATTTCCCCCGATCCGATGATGAAAATGAGGTTGCGATGTAATCTGCCTTGTCCCACGATAAGTAGAACGTTCTACTACAACGTTCTACTTAATAAAAATAACGCAACATTGCGTCTTCATCGGGGGAATCAGCATGGGTCTGATATCAGGGTTCATAAAGTCATTATCAAAATTGTCGATGATTGGCCGGGCATTAATGCTGCCAATTTCACTTCTGCCCGCGGCGGGCTTACTGCTGGCTTTCGGCGATAAATTCCATTTACCGCTGATGATGAACGCAGGCGGGGTCATCTTTGATAACCTCCCGATGCTGTTCGCTATCGGTTCTGCGGTTGGCCTGGCATCGGAATCCGGTATTGCCGCGCTTTCCGCCGCCGTTTCCGTTTTCGTCACCAATATCACCATCGGCACCGTGCTGAGCATTACGCCGGAGATGGCGTCCCAGGGCGGAAAATATGCCATGGTAGTCGGCATCCCAACGCTGCAAATGGGGGTCTTTGGCGGGTTAATTTGCGGCATCCTTGCCGCCTGGTGCTACAACCGCTTCCACTCATTGCAGCTGCCTGAGTTCCTGGGTTTCTTTTCCGGCAAACGTTTTGTGGCAATCGCCACCGCCTTCCTGTCATTTATCCTCGGCCTGCTGCTGCCTTATATCTGGGAGCATATCCAGTCGGGCATCGATGCATTATCGGTGGTCATCAACGGCGATAACCAGGCGGCGTCGACCTTTATCTTTGGTCTTGTTGAACGTGCGCTCATCCCGCTCGGCCTGCACCATATCTGGTATCCCTCTTTCTGGTACTCTTTCGGCGACTTTACGACCCAGAGCGGTCAAATGATCCACGGCGACCAGACCATCTGGTTCAAAATGCTGGAAGAAGGCGTGAAATCGTTCAGTTCCGATAGCTATCAAAACGCGGGTAAATTCATGCAGGGCGAATTCCCGCTGATGCTGTTCGCGCTGCCGGCAGCCTGCCTGGCGATGTACCATGAAGCGCATACCAAAAATAAGAAAATCGCGGCCGGTATTCTCTTTTCAGCCGCCCTGACCTGCTTCCTGACAGGTATTACCGAACCGGTCGAATTCACCTTTATTTTCGTCGCACCGATTTTGTATGTGTTCAACGCCATCATGGCGGGTCTGTCCTATATGGCCATGTACCTGCTGCACGCACATATCGCCAAATCTTTTTCTGCCGGGTTTATCGACTACATCTCCTTTGGCATCCTGCCATCGTTGAATGGCTACCAGACCAACTTCCTGAGCGCAGTGTTTGTTGGCGTGCCGATGGCGCTGATTTATTATTTCACCTTCCGTTTCGTCATCCGTCGTTTTGATGTTAAAACACCGGGCAGAATTGAAGTGACCGTGACCGCTGATGATAAAACCGATGCCGAGCTGGCAACGGAGATCATCAACCTGCTCGGCGGCGCGAAAAATATTGATTCTGTCGGTTCCTGCATCACCCGACTTCGCCTGGAAGTTGCCCAGCGAGACGCTGTCGATAAAGATGGCCTGAATGGAATTGGCGCACGCGGGGTGGTATTTGTCGGCGATAATGGCATCCAGGTTATTTTTGGTGCCAGAGCGCAATTTATCGCACAAACCATGTCGGGGATGATTGGCAAATAATCAGAAGGTGTTATGGTGTGGAAGATCGCCCGTCCCTGGCTGGCGATCTTCTTCTATCTGACTGTCATAAAAGAGTTTTCAGGGAGAGATTTTGAAGAAAGTCAGCATCATTGATGTCGCTAAAATGGCGGGGGTTTCCGTTTCGACGGTATCGTTAGTACTGCGTCAGAAAGGGAAAATCTCCGAAGCCACCATTGAAAAAGTCAATGCTGTTATCAACGAACTGGGCTACGTCCATAACGTTGCCGCTGCGAACCTGCGCTCGAATACCTCCAATCTTATCGGCCTGATATTGCGCGATTTCAGCGACAGCTTTTCTATCAAAGTCATGGCCAGCATCGTGCAGGAGCTGGAAACTCAGGGTTATATGGTTTTCCTCGGCCAGCCGCGCGACGATAGTGAATATCTCGAACGTTGCTTACTCTCTTTCAAACAGCAGGGCGTCGCAGGGGTGATTTATCTGGCCTCCGACTCCGCCACCTTGCCCACCCCGCTGCTTCAATACCCGCTTCCGCTGGTTATCGTGTCACAGACGCCGCTGGCAGAAAGTTGCAATCAGGTTGTTCGCGATAACCGCCAGGCGGCGAGCCTTGCCACGCGCTATTTGATCGAACGCGGGCACCGTTACATTGCCTATATTGGCGGTCAGGAAAACGATCTCATCCGCCAGCAGCGCCTGTTGGGTTTTCGCTCCGTGCTGGACAAGTACGACATGACGATGCGCGACGAATTCATGCCGGCATGCAGTAACGATACCCAGGCCGCCAGCGTTGCCACGCGCCAGCTGCTCGAGAAAAACAACGCCATCACCGCGTTGCTCTGCCACTCCCCGGATGCCATGATCGGCTGCCTCAGCGGGATTAACCAGGTGGGGCGAACCGTCGGTAAAGATGTATTCCTTACCCAACAGGTTGCGCTGGTCGGCTTTGAAGACATGATGCACGTGAATTTGACCTCACCCTCCTTTACTTACGTCTCTTCGGCTAGCGAAGAAACCGGGCGTCAGGCGGCAACCCTGATAACGCGGAAGATCAAAGAACCAACGCTGCAAACGCAGAGCATCACGCTTTCCGGGCAACTGGTGGCGAGAGAATCCGCCTGATGCGCTAGCGAGCCGCCAGGCAGCTGTCCAGCAGAGGAAGCCATTTTTGAACGGATTCATGATTGTGCGGGGCGTAAATGACGCCGAGACCCAGCGGCATCCGCTCTCCTTCATGCAGTTGGCAAAAAACCACGCCCTGACGCTGAATAGCAGAAAATGACGCCGGCAGCAGGATCATCCCCTCCCCACACGCAATACGCGCCAGCAGGACATCATGCTCCGCCGGTTCCTCCACGTAGCCCGGCGTATAGCCTGCGCGGTCAAAAATGCGCCGCGTATAGTCAAAAAAGTCAGGATTACGCTCACGCTTAAACCAAAACAGCGGTCGATGATTAAGCATGCTTAACATGAGATTTGCCCGTTCGGACTCTGGCCAGGATGCAGGCAACGCCGCAATGAGCGGTTCGCGATACGGCAAAGGATGCAGACTCAGCCCCTCGGTATTCAGCGGCAGCGCTACCAGCGCCGCATCAAGCTTACCTTTTCGCACCCGTTGGGCCAGGGCCGGTGATGATTGCCGGGTGATATGCAAAGCGCTCGAATAATCACTCAGTGCGGACTCTACTGCGGAAAAAATACCTTGCTCAAAGGCCGTCGTTAGCCCCAGACGCAGGGGCTGATACGAATATTCAGAGAGCTGGCCCAGCGCGGCCAGAGTGCGGTCCTGAAGATCCAGCAGCGGCTGAATAATATCCAGCACCCGCCGCCCCTCATCGGTAAGAATCAGGCCTTTGGTGTGACGCAAAAACAACGTCACCCCCAGCTGCGTTTCCAGATGGCGGATATGACGGCTTAGCGGCGGCTGCGAAATAAATAGCCGCTGCGCCGCCCGACTGATGTTGTTCTCCTGTGCGACGACGGCAAAGTAGCGCAGCTGGCGAATATCCAGAGTGTATAAACGTGAATTTGTCATACTGAAAAGGTATCACGAAAAGGATATTACTCAAGCCCGGCGAACTTCCCTAATCTTGCTCGCAACCCATAATTACCATGAGGAAAGAACATGACCAGCGTTCGTTTTACCACCGGACTTGAGATGCTGCAGCGCGTGGATGGCAAAGGCGGCGATGCCGTCGTCAACAGCCTGAAAGATATCGCCCCCGATTTTGCCCGCTATCTGATCGAGTTTCCCTTCGGCGACATTTACGCCAGGCCGGGGCTTGATTTACGTAGCCGGGAAATCGCCACCATCGCCGCACTAACGGCCCTAGGCAACGCCGCACCGCAGCTAAAAGTGCATATCGCTGCCGGATTAAATGTCGGCCTGACGCAAGAAGAAATCACGGAAGTCATTATGCAGATGGCAGTCTATGCCGGGTTCCCGGCAGCCCTGAATGGCCTGTTTGCCGCCAAAGAGGTTTTCGCTGCGCACTAAAGCTGAAAGACCAGGCGCAGCCTGGTCTTTTACTCGATATTACAGCAGCTGCGCCAGACGATTGATATCGGACTGAATCGCCCCTGCAGTCACATCCCGACCAGCGCCTGGCCCACGGATCACCAGCGGATTATCACGATACCAGCGGCTCTCGATAGCAAAGACGTTATCGCACGGCAGCAGCGCCGCCAGCGGATGCTCTTCGCGCACCGCTTCAACGCCGACACGGGCTTTACCATTAGCGTCGAAACGCGCGACATAACGCAGCACCAGACCCATTTCACGCGCTGCTTCCAGACGCTGTAGCATCTGCTCGTTCAGCTCTTCGCCATTCTCAAAGAAGTGATCGACGGAGCCTTCTTCGCAGTGGGCTGGTACCAGCGACTCCACGCGCACCTGATCCGGCTCGATGTTGTAACCGGCCTCACGCGCCAGGATCACCAGCTTACGCATCACGTCTTTCCCTGAAAGGTCCACGCGCGGATCGGGCTCGGTCAGCCCCTGCTGCCAGGCCTGATCGACAAGGTCGGTGAACGGCACGGTGCCGTCAAATTGCAGGAACAACCACGAAAGCGTGCCGGAGAAAATGCCGCTCAGCGCCAGGATATTATCGCCGCTATCAATCAGATCGCGCACCGTGTGGTTGACCGGCAGCCCCGCACCGACGGTGGCGTTGTACAACCAATGACGGCCCGTTTTCTCAAACGCGTCATGAATCTGCCGATATTTACTGCTGCTACTGGCACCCGCCAGCTTATTGGCGCTAATAACGTGGAAGCCATGGCTTGCGAAATCAAGGTACTGATCGGCCAGTTGCTCGCTGGCGGTCACGTCCAGCACCACTAAATCATCGTACGGATGCGCACGCATCCACAGGAACAGTGACTCTTCATCCTGTTCAACGGCTTCATCATTAAAGAAAGCCAGCGCGCGACTGGCGTCCAGACCTTCATAATTGAGCAAGCTGCGGCGGCTATCCACTACCCCAGCGAGAATAAACTCGAAACCGGTGCGAGCGGAGAGCGTAGTCTGCTCGCGGGCAAACAGCTCCAGCCAGCGGGAACCGATATTGCCTTTACCAAACAGCACCAGACCAATGCGTTTTTCCGCGCGGAACAGCGACTGATGTAAGCCCTGAATCAGGCTTTCGGTTGGTCCGGCGCGCAGCACCGCGACCAGGCTGATGCCCTCTTCAGATTGCCAGGTAAACTCCACTGGCTGGCCTTTGAGCTGCTGCCAGAAACGGTGGCAGTGCAGCGGATTACGTGTCACGCCAGCACCAACCATCGCCACCAGCGCCAGCTTCTGGCGCAGGCGCAGTTCGCCCGGCAGCCCCGCTTCATCGAGCAGTTTCAGCGCACTGTCGGCCACTTCAGAGGTGTAGCAGAACTGCAGCAGCTTACGGTCGGCGTGTACACCCACCGCCAGCGGGCGCAGCTGGGCGCGTTTTAAAATCGCATCCAGATCTTTATGCGCCAATTTGAAATCCTGACCACCGGGCACCTGGAATTCAATCAGGCAGACATCATCATGACTGGTGACAATCCGCGCCCCGGTGCCGGAAGCCAGCACGCGTTCGATACGCGTAGAGCCTTGATCCGGCGTATAGCTACAGCGTAATTGTAAATCGATATCGCTGCCGGATACCGGCTGTAAGGTACGGGCATGCAGCACCGGTGCCGCCAGACGGGCCAGTTCGCTGGCCTCATCAAGGCGCAGCAGCGGCAGCAGGCAGGCATCTTTCACCTTACGCGGGTCAGCGCTGTAGACCCCAGCCACGTCGCTCCAGATAGTGACGCGAGTCGCCCCGGCCAGCGCGCCGATTTGGGTAGCGGAGTAGTCGGAGCCGTTACGCCCCAGCAGCACGGTTTCCCCGGCGTTGTTACGCGAGATAAAGCCGGTCACCACCAGACGTTTGTTCGGATGCTGCGCCATCAGCTGTTGTAAAAGCGGATAAGATAAACCTTCATCCACCTGCGGCTGCGCGGAGCGTTCGGCGCGTAAGAAACTGCGCGCGTCCAGCCATGCGGCTTCCACGCCGAGATGATTCAGCACCGCCGCCATCAGGCGAGCCGACCAGACTTCGCCATGGCCGACGACTTCGGCATATACCGCGTCCGTCACGCCGCTATCAAGCAGCCCGGCCAGGCGCTCAAGATCGTGAATAAACGTGGCGATCAGCGCATCGGCAGCGTCTGCCGACAGCAGCCCGGAAATCAGCTCCGTCTGGTAACGACGAAGCGACTGTTGCACTTGATGCGCAGAGAGACGATCGGTTTGGCTGAGCTTCAGCCAGCTGATCAACTGGTTGGTGGTACTGCCGGCGGCGGACACGACCATCATATCGCCCGCCTGCGAATACTCCGTCATGATCCCCGCGACGCGCAGGTAACATTTCGCATCCGCTAAACTACTCCCACCAAATTTGTGCAGTTGACGACCCTTCGCCCCTGCCTGCGCAATCACACTCATGTTTATTCCTCGTTTGCTGCCCGGAAGCCATTTTCCAGGTCGGCAATTAAATCTTCACCATCTTCAATACCGGTCGAAATACGCAGAAGCGTTTCTGAGATCCCCGCCGCCGCACGCGCCTCAGGCGCCATGCCCGCGTGGGTCATCGTCGCCGCATGGGAAATCAGACTTTCTACGCCACCCAGCGATTCCGCCAGTGTAAACAGCGATAATCCGCTCAGGAAACGACGCAGCGTCTGCTCATCGCCATCCAGCTCGAAGCTTAGCATCGCGCCAAAACCTTTTTGCTGACGCGCCGCAATCTCATGCCCCTGGTTTTCCGGCAAGGACGGATGGTACAGTTTTTTCACCAGCGGTTGGGTTTGCAGATAATCGACAATCGCCTGCGCATTGCGCTGCGCCACTTCCATACGCGGAGAGAGCGTACGTAAACCGCGCAGCAGCAGGTAGCTATCAAATGCGCCGCCGGTGACGCCGATATTATTCGCCCACCATGCCAGTTCGGTGACAATCGCCGGATCTTTAGCGATAACCACCCCGGCCACCACATCAGAGTGACCGTTCAAATATTTGGTGCATGAATGCAACACCAGATCGGCACCCAGCGCCAGCGGATTCTGCAATGCCGGGCTCAGGAAGGTGTTATCCACTACGCTCACCGCGCCAGCCTCACGCGCCAGCCCGCAGATTTTCGCAATATCCACAACTCTCAGCAATGGATTACTTGGGCTTTCGACCAGAACCAGCTTGGGTTTTTCCGCCAGCGCGGCGCTCAACGCCTGCTCGTCATTCTGATCGACAAACAGCACGCGGTAACAACCCCGTTTCGCCAGGCTATCAAACAGACGATAGCTGCCGCCGTAGCAGTCATGCGGCGCCACCAGCACATCGCCTGGTTTCAGGAATACCGTGGTGACCAGCAGAATCGCCGACATCCCGGTATTGGTGAGAACCGCCCCCGCGCCGCCCTCTAGCTCTGCCAGCGCACGCTGCACCACATCACGGGTCGGGTTACCGCGACGAGAATAGTCGTGAGCGCGAGGTTCGTTAAATCCGGTGAAGTTATAGGTGCTGGAGAGGTGAATCGGCGGGACAACGCAACCGTACTGCTCGTCGTCATTTAAACCGCTACGCACTGCGATGGTGGCCTGTTTACGCGTCATGTTGGGGAGTTCCTGGCTGAATCGGTGAAAAGTCAGGCTTCAGAGTAAACATAGTTATAATAGACGTCAATACATCTGGACATCTAAACTTCTTTGCGTATAGATTGAGCAAACAGGAAATAGCCGTTAAAATTATATGCATTAGCGCACATCCGTAGCGGCTTGTTTGGTGTCAGACGCGTCCCTCTACGGTAAACTACGCGCAATTATGGCCTGAACTCGCGTTCCTGGCCCTTAACTAATGAATAGAGGATTAAAGGTAACTCATGGCTGAATGGAGCGGCGAATATATCAGCCCATACGCTGAGCACGGTAAGAAGAGTGAACAAGTAAAGAAAATTACGGTTTCCATTCCTCTGAAGGTGTTAAAAATCCTCACCGATGAACGCACACGTCGTCAGGTGAACAACCTGCGTCACGCCACCAACAGCGAACTGCTGTGTGAAGCGTTCCTGCATGCCTTTACCGGTCAACCGTTGCCTAACGATGAAGACCTGCGTAAAGAGCGCAGCGATGAAATCCCGGAAGCGGCGAAACAGATTATGCGTGAAATGGGTATCGACCCGGATACGTGGGAATACTAAATCACTGAGAGCGGCCAGGGAAACCAGCCGCTCTTTTTAGTTGTATTTACCCTAAATAATTCGAGTTGCAAGAAGGCGGCGACGCAGGGAATCCCCTGGAGCTTACTGAAGTAAGTGGCTGGGGTGAGCGAGGAAAGCCAACGCACATGCAACTTGAAGTATGACGGGTATAACAAGGATGTTATGCCATGAAGTATTGTGTTCTGGCGCTTAGCCTGGCGTTGACCTTCTCCGCGCATGCCTGGGAACCGCAGACCGGCGATATCGTTTTTCAAATCTCCCGGTCATCACAAAGCAAAGCTATCCAGCTGGCGACGCATTCTGATTACAGCCACACCGGCATGATCGTGATTCGCGATAAAAAACCCTACGTCTTTGAAGCCGTTGGGCCGGTGGTTTACACGCTGCTGCAAAAGTGGGTCGCGCAGGGTGAGGACGGCAAATACGTCGTCCGACGCGTGCGCGGTGGGCTTACTGATACGCAGCAAAAACAGCTGGCGCAAACGGCAAAGCGCTACCTCGGTCAACCTTACGATCTCTTCTTCTCATGGAGCGACGAGCGTCAGTACTGCTCCGAGGTCGTGTGGAAGGTGTATCACCGCGCCCTGGCGCTACCGGTGGGTAAACTGCAAAAGCTGAGTGAGTTCGATCTCAGCTCCCCGGCCGTTCGCGCCAAACTCAAAGAGCGTTATGGTCAGAATATCCCGCTGAACGAAACAGTGATCTCGCCGCAGGCGCTATTTGACGCCCCGCAGCTGGAAACCGTAGAGAAAAACTGGCCGCTGTTCTCCTGGTAATGAATCAGGAAATCCTGGTTATGACATGGAAATACTTACTGACAGGGGAAAATGTAGTGAAAGCGGTAGAAGAGAAGACAACCTGCCTGAATGGGTACTGCTATCCTCTGTAAAACAGAGACAAAAAAGCCGCCCTGAGGCGGCTTCTTCTTCAGCAAATTACTTGCTGGTACCCGGCACGCTGAAACGCTTGTTGAAGCGGTCAACACGGCCACCGGTAGCAACATCACGCTGTTTGCCGGTGTAGAACGGGTGGCATTTACCGCACACGTCGAGGTTCAGGTCGTGACCAACGGTAGAGCGGATTTTAATGACGTTACCGCAAGAGCAGTTTGCAGTAACTTCGTCGTATTTCGGATGAATATCTTTTTTCATGGGAGAACCTCAGTTAAGGCCGCGTCGCTCTTCCAGCCCTAACGCCAGACACCACGCGATGTTAATAATTTCCCGTCGCTATTCCGCTATGCGAAATCCCCGGGTAATAGATTTTGATGCTGCACAAAGCACATCAAAGGCGGCGAATCATACAGAATTTGACCAGCATATGCAAACTGATCCGCGAGCCCTTATCACAATGTGTATACTAACCCGCCAGATTTCAAGTCAGGAAGATTAAATGCCCGTCGCTCACGTTGCCCTGCCCGTTCCGCTGCCCCGCACTTTTGACTATTTGCTGCCTGACGGTATGCCGGTCAAAGCGGGCTGTCGCGTGCGCGTTCCGTTCGGCAAGCAGGAGCGCATCGGCATCGTAACGGCGATCAGCGAGCGGAGCGAATTACCGCTCAATGAGCTCAAACCGGTTGCTGAAGTCCTCGACGCCGAGCCCGTCTTCTCCTCTTCCGTCTGGCGACTACTGCTGTGGGCAGTGGATTACTATCATCATCCGATTGGCGATGTGTTATTCCACGCGCTACCGATCATGTTGCGCCAGGGGAAACCCGCCAGCGCGACGCCGATGTGGTACTGGTTTGCCACCGAGCAAGGGCAAGCGGTTGATATCAATAGTCTTAAACGCTCACCAAAACAACAGCAGGCGCTGGCGGCTCTGCGTCAGGGGAAAATCTGGCGTCATCAGGTTGCCGAGCTGGAATTTAACGATGCCGCGCTACAGGCGCTGCGGGGGAAAGGTCTTACTGAGCTGGCCAGCGAAGCGCCTGGTATCACCGACTGGCGAACAGGATTCTCGGTTCCCGGCGAGCGCCTGCGTCTCAACACTGAACAAGCAACCGCTGTTGGCGCGATTCACAGCGCCTCAGACAGCTTTTCCGCCTGGCTGCTGGCCGGGATCACCGGGTCCGGGAAAACGGAAGTTTATCTGAGCGTTCTGGAAAACGTGCTGGCGCAGGGTCGCCAGGCGCTGGTGATGGTACCGGAAATCGGCCTGACGCCGCAGACTATCGCCCGTTTCCGCCACCGTTTTAACGCTCCGGTAGAAGTGCTGCACTCAGGTCTTAACGACAGCGAGCGTCTTTCGGCGTGGCTAAAAGCCAAAAACGGCGAAGCGGCGATTGTGATCGGCACCCGTTCGTCGCTGTTCACCCCATTCAAAGACCTTGGGGTGATCGTTATCGACGAAGAGCACGACAGTTCTTACAAACAACAGGAAGGCTGGCGCTACCACGCTCGCGATCTGGCGGTCTGGCGCGCACATAGCGAGCAGATCCCGATTATTCTTGGTTCGGCGACCCCGGCGCTGGAAACGCTTTATAACGTTCGTCAGGGCAAGTATCACCAGTTGAAGCTAACCAAACGTGCGGGCAATGCGCGCCCGGCCCGACAACATGTTCTGGATTTAAAAGGGCAGCAGCTCCAGGCCGGGCTTTCTCCGGCGCTGATCGGCCGCATGCGTCAGCATCTGCAGGCCGATAACCAGGTGATTCTATTTTTAAATCGCCGCGGCTTCGCGCCAGCGCTACTGTGTCACGACTGCGGCTGGATTGCGGAATGCCCTCGCTGCGACAGCTACTACACGCTGCATCAGGCCCAACATCATCTGCGCTGTCACCACTGCGACAGCCAAAGGCCAATTCCACGCCAGTGCCCCTCCTGCGGCTCAACGCACTTGGTACCGGTGGGGCTTGGAACCGAGCAGCTTGAGCAAGCGCTGGCACCGATGTTTCCCGATGTGCCGATTTCCCGTATCGACAGGGATACCACCAGCCGTAAAGGCGCGCTTGAACAATACCTCGCCGACGTTAATCGCGGCGGCGCGCGCATTCTTATCGGTACCCAAATGCTGGCGAAGGGCCATCATTTCCCGGATGTCACCCTGGTCTCTCTATTGGACGTTGACGGGGCGCTGTTTTCCGCTGATTTCCGCTCAGCGGAGCGTTTTGCTCAGCTCTATACGCAGGTTTCGGGACGCGCAGGCCGCGCTGGTAAGCAGGGTGAAGTGATCCTTCAAACTCATCACCCGGAGCACCCGCTGCTGCAAACGCTGCTCTATAAAGGATACGACTCGTTTGCCGAGCAGGCGCTAGCGGAGCGGCAGAGTATGCAACTGCCGCCGTGGACCAGCCACGTTCTGATTCGCGCGGAAGATCATAATAATCAGCAAGCGCCGCTATTTTTACAGCAGTTGCGTAACCTGCTACAGGCCAGCCCGCTGGCTGACGATAAGCTCTGGGTGCTCGGCCCGGTCCCGGCGCTGGCACCGAAGCGCGGAGGCCGCTGGCGCTGGCAGATTCTGCTCCAGCATCCGTCACGCATTCGTCTGCAGCACATCGTCAGCGGGACCTTGGCGTTGATTAATACCTTACCGGAAGCGCGCAAAGTGAAGTGGGTCCTGGATGTCGATCCTATTGAAGGTTAAAGCTTCTCTTGCGAGGCGGATCGAAAAATTCAACCGCCATCACGTTTTTCATGAAAATTCTGTAACTCTCTGGATGTACTATCTGTTAAAAATGTTGCTGATGTCAGAACGCAAGGGATGTGTCTGCGCCAGTCAGCGAGGAGAAAACAGGTGAAGCCCAAAAAACAGGTGGTTGCCGCCACGATGAAAGACGTTGCCGAGAAGGCAAACGTCTCTACGGCAACTGTATCCCGAGCGTTAATGAACCCCGATAAGGTTTCGCAGAGCACCCGTAACCGGGTAGAACAGGCGGCGCTTGAAGTCGGCTATTTACCACAATCGCTCGGGCGCAACATGAAGCGCAATGAGTCGCGCACTATCCTGGTGATTGTGCCGGATATTTGCGATCCCTTCTTTAGCGAGATTATTCGCGGCATCGAAGTCACCGCTGCGGAACAAGAGTATCTGGTGCTGATTGGCGATTGTGCTCATCAGAACCGTCAGGAAAAAACCTTTATCGATCTGATTATTACCAAGCAGATCGACGGTATGCTGCTGCTGGGTTCGCGCCTGCCCTTCGATGCGGGCGTAGAAGAACAGCGTAATCTGCCGCCGATGGTGATGGCTAATGAGTTCGCGCCCGAGCTGGAGCTGCCGACGGTGCATATCGATAACCTCACCGCCGCATTCAACGCCGTTAACTATCTGCAAGAGCTAGGTCATCGCCGCATTGGCTGTATCGCTGGTCCGGAAGAGATGCCGCTTTGCCATTATCGCCTGCAAGGCTACGTTCAGGCGCTGCGCCGCAGTGGAATGACCGTCGATCCACACTATATCGCTCGCGGTAATTTTACCTACGAAGCCGGAGCCAATGCGCTGGAACAGCTTCTGTCATTACCTGTACCGCCAACGGCTGTTTTCTGTCATAGCGACATTATGGCGCTGGGCGCACTCTCGCTGGCGAAACGTCGCGGGCTGAAAGTTCCTGAAGATCTGTCTATTATTGGCTTTGATAACATCTCTTTGTCTGAATTTTGCGATCCACCATTGACGACCGTCGCGCAACCGCGTTTTGATATTGGCCGCGAAGCGATGCTGCTTTTGCTGGATCAGTTGCACGGGCACAACGTCAGCAGCGGCTCTCGATTACTCGACTGCGAGCTCATCGTTCGCGGCAGTACGCGCAAAATCCGAACATAACCATCAGGCTTTCGGGCCTGCTCTTCTGGTCAAAGGCCCGCCGCTTAAGTAACATGGCGGGCTGAAAAACGAATAAGACAGCGAAACGATAGTGGCACAACGAGATTATGTACGCCGCAGCCAACCGGCTTCTTCGCGGCGCAAAAAGAGCAATACCCGAAGCTCAAGGAACAAGCAAAGCGGCCTTTCAGCGGTTTCGCCCACTATGGTTGCGATCGCAGCGGCAGTGCTGGTGGCTTTTATCGGTGGACTGTACTTCATCACGCACCACAAAAAAGAAGAAGCTGAAGCGCTGCAAAATCGCCAGGCGGCAGGTAACGGTTTACCGCCGAAGCCGGAAGAACGCTGGCGCTATATTAAAGAGCTGGAAAGTCGCCAGCCTGGCGTTCGTGCGCCTACTGAACCGACAGCCGGCGGTGAAGTCATGAAGCCGGAACAGCTGACTAATGAACAGCGCCAGCTGCTAGCGCAGATGCAGGCCGATATGCGTCAGCAGCCCACTCAGCTGACCGAAGTGCCGTGGAATGAACAAACCCCGGCGCAGCGCCAGCAAACCCTACAGCGCCAGCGTTTAGCTCAGCAGCAGGTGCAGCAACAGCAGTTAGCACAGACCCAACAGCAAACTCAGGTTCAGCAGCCGCGAACTCAACCACGAGTTGTGGAGCAGCCCAAACAGGTACAGCAGCCGAAGCAAACCGCTTCAACCCAGCAGCCGTATCAGGATCTGCTGCAAACGCCAGCGCATACCAGTACTGCGCAGCCTAAAACGCAGGCCGCCGCACCGGTGACCCGCGTCGAGGAAGCACCGAAAACCGCCGCGACGGAGAAAAAAGACGATCGCAGCTGGATGATTCAGTGCGGGTCCTTTAAAGGCGCCGAGCAGGCGGAAACCGTTCGCGCACAGCTGGCATTTGAAGGCTTTTCCTCGCACATCACCACCAACAACGGCTGGAACCGGGTAGTGATCGGGCCACTGAAAGGCAAAGACAACGCCAGCAACATGATTGAACGCCTGAAGATGGCCGGACACGCAAACTGCATTCGTCTCGCCGCCAGGGGTTGAAACCCTCAAAATTCCCCCCATTTATAATTGCATTCTGCCCCGCGTAAACGCGGGGCCTCTATTCCGCTTTTGCAACCAAGGGGTCTGCTCGTGACTACAATTGTAAGTGTTCGCCGTAACGGCCATGTCGTTATTGCCGGTGATGGCCAGGCTACACTGGGCAACACCGTAATGAAGGGCAACGTGAAGAAAGTTCGCCGTCTGTACAACGACAAAGTGATTGCAGGCTTTGCTGGCGGTACCGCTGACGCCTTCACCCTGTTCGAGCTGTTTGAACGTAAGCTCGAAATGCATCAAGGCCACCTGGTGAAAGCCGCCGTTGAACTGGCGAAAGACTGGCGTACCGATCGCATGCTGCGCAAGCTGGAGGCGCTTCTGGCCGTGGCTGACGAAAACTCATCGCTTATCATCACCGGTAACGGTGACGTGGTGCAGCCAGAAAACGACCTGATTGCTATCGGCTCCGGCGGTCCTTACGCCCAGGCCGCAGCCCGCGCCCTGCTGGAAAATACCGAACTGGGCGCACGCGATATCGCAGAGAAAGCGTTGAATATTGCAGGTGATATCTGCATATATACCAACCACTTCCATACCATCGAAGAATTGACCTCCAAAGCGTAAGGATCTCCCATGTCTGAAATGACCCCACGCGAAATTGTCAGCGAACTGGACAAACACATTATCGGCCAGGACGCAGCCAAGCGCTCCGTCGCCATCGCTCTGCGTAACCGCTGGCGTCGTATGCAGCTTAACGAAGAGCTGCGCCACGAAGTCACGCCGAAAAACATTCTGATGATCGGCCCAACCGGCGTCGGTAAAACCGAAATCGCCCGTCGTCTGGCAAAATTGGCCAACGCGCCGTTTATCAAGGTTGAAGCAACTAAATTCACCGAAGTAGGCTATGTTGGTAAAGAAGTGGATTCGATTATCCGCGATCTGACCGATGCAGCGATCAAAATGGTCCGCATGCAGTCCATCGACAAAAACCGCTACCGTGCAGAAGAGCTGGCGGAAGAGCGCATCCTTGATGTGCTGATCCCTCCGGCAAAAAATAACTGGGGCCAGGCTGAACAGCCTCAGGAACCTTCTGCCGCGCGCCAGTCTTTCCGCAAAAAACTGCGCGAGGGGCAGCTCGACGACAAAGAGATTGAAATCGATCTCGCGGCTGCGCCGATGGGCGTTGAAATCATGTCCCCTCCGGGCATGGAAGAGATGACCAGCCAGCTGCAATCAATGTTCCAGAATCTGGGCGGCCAGAAGCAAAAACCGCGTAAGCTGAAAATCAAAGATGCGATGAAGCTGTTGATTGAAGAAGAAGCGGCGAAGCTGGTCAACCCGGAAGAGCTGAAGCAGGATGCTATCGATGCGGTTGAGCAGCACGGTATCGTGTTTATCGACGAAATCGACAAAATCTGTAAACGTGGCGGCAACTCTTCAGGCCCTGACGTTTCACGCGAAGGCGTACAGCGCGACCTGCTGCCGCTGGTTGAAGGCTGCACCGTCTCCACCAAGCACGGGATGGTGAAAACTGACCACATTCTGTTTATCGCCTCCGGCGCGTTCCAGGTGGCCAGTCCGTCTGACCTGATCCCAGAGTTGCAGGGGCGTCTGCCGATTCGCGTTGAGCTGAAAGCACTGACCACCCATGACTTCGAGCGCATCCTGACTGAGCCGAATGCCTCTATCACCGTGCAGTATAAAGCGCTGATGGCGACTGAAGGCGTTAATATCGAGTTCACAGAAGATGGCATCAAACGCATTGCTCAGGCCGCCTGGCAGGTCAACGAAACCACTGAGAACATCGGTGCGCGTCGCCTGCATACCGTACTGGAGCGTCTGATTGAAGATATCTCCTACGACGCCAGCGAAATGAACGGTCAAAGCGTGACTATCGATGCAGAATATGTCGGTAAACATCTGGATGTTCTGGTGGCAGATGAAGATCTGAGTCGTTTTATCCTATAATCCGGTTCAATATATTTTCATCACTATAGATGGGGCTATAGGTACCCAAAATAATTCGAGTTGCAGAAAGGCGAATCCCCAGTCACATACTGGACTAAGTGACTGGGGTGAATGACAAATCTGCCGGGAGCAGATTTGAACGTCGCTTGCGACGGCCCGTGAGGGCGAGGCCCATGGATGGGCCGAGTCGTCCGTAGCCAACGTACCTGCAGCTTGAAGTATGAAGGGTAGAGCCCCATTTTTATTGGCCGGGACTTATGACTGAACAACCGATAAACAAAACCCAGGCCTGGCTGGAAAGCCTGCGCCCCAAAACGTTACCTCTGGCCTTTGCCGCCATCATTGTCGGCTCCGCTCTTGCCTGGCATCAGGGCAGTTTCGATCCCTGGGTTGCCCTGCTGGCAATCATTACCGCCGGTTTACTACAAATACTCTCCAACCTCGCCAATGACTATGGCGATGCGGTCAAAGGCAGCGACAAACCCGATCGCATCGGCCCACTGCGCGGTATGCAGAAAGGGGCAATTACTCAGGCGCAAATGAAACGCGCGTTAATTCTGACCGTGGTGCTGATTTGCCTCTCTGGCCTGGCGCTACTGTTCTCAGCCTGGCAAACCATGGCCGACTTTATCGGCTTTATGGTGCTTGGCGTGCTGGCAATTATCGCAGCCATTACCTACACCGTCGGCACCCGACCTTACGGATACATTGGTCTCGGCGATATTTCCGTGCTGGTTTTCTTCGGCTGGCTTAGCGTTGTCGGAAGCTGGTACCTTCAGGCGCACAGCATTGAAGCGGTCATTTTCTTACCCGCGACCGCCTGCGGCCTGCTGGCTGCTGCGGTATTAAATATTAATAACCTGCGTGATATCGACAGCGATCGTGATAACGGCAAAAACACCCTCGCCGTACGTCTGGGGCCCGTTAACGCTCGTCGTTACCATGCCTGTCTCCTCATTGGCGCTCCGCTGTGCCTGGCGCTGTTTAATCTCATCTCGCTGCATAATCCCTGGGGCTGGTTGTTCCTGCTGGCTACGCCGCTGCTGGTTAAGCAGGCGCGTTTTGTGATGCGCGAGCGCGAGCCTGTGGCCATGCGCCCGATGCTGGAAAGAACGGTAAAAGGCGCGCTGCTGACCAACCTGCTGTTTGTTATCGGAATTATTCTCAGCAAGCTGGCAGGTTAACTGACAAATATCAATTAACAATTGATGATTTTGCCAACAACACGATTCCCGAGATATACTGAAAATTCTCGCAGCAACTGAACGTTAAGCCTATGAAATACGATACTTCCGAGCTTTGTGACATCTACCAGGAGGATGTCAACGTCGTGGAACCTCTGTTCTCCAACTTTGGGGGACGGTCGTCGTTTGGTGGACAAATCATCACGGTGAAATGTTTCGAGGATAACGGGTTGCTCTACGATATGCTTGAGCAGAACGGCCGTGGTCATATCCTGTTAATCGATGGCGGTGGTTCCGTTCGACGCGCATTAATCGACGCCGACCTGGCGCGTCTGGCCGTACAAAACGAATGGGAAGGGTTAGTGGTCTATGGCGCAGTGCGCCAGGTTGACGATCTGGAGGAGATGGATATCGGCATCCAGGCGCTGGCCGCCATTCCCGTGGGAGCCGCAGGTGAAGGTATCGGCGAAAGCGACGTTCGCGTCAACTTCGGCGGCGTCACCTTCTTCTCTGGTGATCATCTGTACGCTGATAATACCGGGATAATTCTCTCAGAGGATGCTCTGGATATTGAGTAACGCCCCCGTTCATAAAAAAGGCCTTCTCTCTGAGAAGGCCTTTTTATTTCACACAAAAACTTAGTACAGCTTCTTAGCGCAATCCAGCCAGTCACTTTTGAACGGACGCTTCATGCTTTCGATGGCGTCAATGATATCGTGATGAACCAGCTTCTCATTCTGAATACCAACACAGCGACCGCCAAAGCCCTGCAGCAGCAGGTCGATAGCATATGCGCCCATACGAGATGCCAGAATTCGGTCATAAGGAACCGGGGAGCCACCGCGCTGGATGTGACCCAGTACGGTTGCACGGGTTTCACGACCAGTCTCTTTCTCAATATACTCAGCCAGTTCGTGGATATCGCACATATGTTCAGTAATGGCCACGATAGCGTGTTTTTTCCCTTTAGCGATACCGGCTTTAATTTCTGTCACCAGATCATCACGGGTGTAGTCAACTTCAGGAACCATGACGAATTCACAGCCGCCGGAGATTGCTGCTGCCAGGGTCAGGTCGCCGCAGTAACGGCCCATCACTTCAACAACGGAAATACGTTGGTGAGAGGAAGAAGTATCACGCAGGCGGTCAATCGCCTCAACAACGGTGCTCAGCGCAGTAAAGAAACCGATAGTGTAGTCAGTACCTTTAATATCGTTGTCGATAGTGCCCGGCAAACCGATGCACGGGAAGCCCATTTCAGTCAGGCGCACAGCACCCATATAAGAACCATCACCACCGATAACGACCAGCGCATCCAGGCCGCGTTTTTTCATATTCTCAAGAGCAACTGCGCGAATGTGTTCTTCGCGGAATTCCGGGAAGCGCGCCGACCCCAGGAAGGTGCCGCCACGGTTGATCATGTCGGAAACGCTATAGCGGTCGAGCTGAACCATACGATCTTCATACAGGCCGAGGTAACCGTCATAGATTCCAAAAACTTCCAGACCTTCCGTTAATGCCGCGCGCACAACGCCACGAATTGCTGCGTTCATGCCCGGCGCATCACCGCCACTTGTCAACACACCGATTTTCTTAATCATGACTACCTCTGAACTTAGGAAGCAAAAAATAATCCTGTTGCCTGAAGCGCCCCCTCACCAGGAGTGCCCATCGATAATTGCAATAGTATATCAAACGCTTCTGGCTGAATTGATTCAGGTCAGACCAAATGGCGGTAATTTATACAAATAATGCCGATCCGCCCCACATTTTTACATCGAGTTTACAGACTATAACCGAAAGCTCATAAAACACCCTGCTGTGCTAACGGCACCACAGAGCACGGATCCTGATGAATAATCACATCAGAACCCGGAAAACGGTGCAGAATCGCCTGCTCCACCTGGTCGGCAATCACATGAGCCTGAACCAGCGGGAGATTATCTTCCATTTCCAAATGTATCTGAATAAAGCGAGTCGGCCCTGACTGCCGTGTTCGTAGATCGTGCGCCCCGCTGACTCCGGGCCATGCGGTCACGATATTGATAATGTCCTGGCGTTCCTCATCAGGAAGCGCGCGGTCTAATAACGACTGGACGGCGTCATAAGCCATGCGCAGCGCGCTATATAAAATATAGACGCCAATGCCCAATGCAAACAGCGCATCGGCACGGTGCCAGCCATACCAGGAGAGGCCGAGCGCCACCAGAATTGCGCCGTTCATCATAACATCAGACTGATAATGAAGCATATCCGCCCGTACTGCCTGACTTTGAGTTTTTCTCACCACCCAGCGCTGGAACGTCACCAATACCAGAGTACTTATCAGCGCAATGAGCGTCACAATCATCCCGACCCCCGCCGCCTGCATCGGTTCAGGGCGCACCAAGTGCTGAATACCGGTCAGGAACAGAAATAATGCCGAGCCGGAAATAAACATACTTTGCGCCAGCGCGGCCAGCGACTCCGCCTTACCATGGCCAAAGGTATGTTCTTCATCGGCAGGTTGTAGCGAATAACGCACGACTAACAGATTGGTTAACGAGGCGGCAATATCGACTAGCGAATCAACCAACGCCGCCAGAATACTCACTGATCCGGTATACCACCACGCAAAAATCTTGATCAAAAGTAATGCAGAGGCCATCACCGTTGCCGCAATAGCCGCACGACTCACCAGCTGCCCATAGGATTGATTCATAAACGCTCCTTACTTCGCGATGCGCTTAGTATAACCCGATCTTTTGCCGGGACGGGGAGCAAGGGAGAGGCCATTTGGCCGAATGACAGGCAAAAAAAACCCCCACATCATGTGGGGGAAGACAGGGATGGTGTCTATGGCAAGGAAAACAGGGTTTGTTACTGGGGTTGCAGGGTATTGCTACTACTGGAAAGCATCATCGCTGAGCCTTTTTGCATCCTTGCAACCTCACGCAACTGATCCATTCGTTGCTGGTGCTTAGCATTTAAAACCGCTTGCTGCTCTGGCGTTAACAGGTGGTACATCTGGTTGCGAACTTTTGCCATTTCAACCTGGCGGGCAACCTGTTCCTGCGCCATCTTATCTGCCTGAGCGCGTACAGCGTTTTCATCAAAATTTTCTGCGGTGACAAGGCTATGCATTGTCTCCATTTCGCTAACATTAACGGGTAACCTGTCGTGGCGTGCCCGGTGCATAAGATCACGTAACTGCTGTCGTTGGTGTTCGGTTAAACTTATGCCGTCAAACATATGGCTCTGGCCGCTGCGCTGTGCCCCGACATCTCCGGGTAGCCAGTTAACGCTGGTGACGACTTCAGCAGCCTGGCTATATGCACTTAGCACCAGCGTTGAGGCCATGACGGCAGCGATAACATTGCGCATCACATACTCCCAAAACGTTTGTGTCGCGATTCAACGAGAGACAGTTTACGATGCAGGCTGCAAACATGCGTCAGGGGGTGTAAAACAACGTAAAGTCATGGATTAGCGGGCCTTGATGACGTAATTTCTGCCTCGGAGGTATTTAAACAATGAATAAAATCCTGTTAGTAGATGATGACCGGGAGCTCACCTCCCTGTTAAAAGAGCTGCTCGATATGGAAGGTTTTAATGTGCTTGTCGCCCATGACGGGGAACAGGCGCTAGCCCTTCTTGACGACAGCGTCGATTTACTTTTGCTTGATGTGATGATGCCGAAGAAAAACGGTATCGATACGCTCAAAGAGTTGCGTCAGACACACCAGACCCCGGTTATCATGCTAACGGCCCGCGGCAGCGAGCTGGATCGCGTTCTTGGCCTTGAGCTGGGCGCGGACGATTATTTGCCTAAGCCGTTCAACGATCGCGAGCTGGTGGCGCGTATACGCGCTATTCTGCGCCGTTCCCACTGGAGCGAGCAGCAGCAAGTGACCGAAGCCGGTTCGCCCACGCTGGAAGTGGATGCCCTAAGCCTTAACCCGGGTCGCCAGGAAGCCAGCTTCGATGGACAGACTCTGGAGCTGACTGGTACTGAATTCACCCTGCTCTACCTGCTGGCGCAGCATCTCGGCCAGGTCGTGTCGCGTGAACACTTGAGCCAGGAAGTGCTGGGCAAACGTCTAACGCCGTTTGACCGCGCTATCGATATGCACATCTCCAACTTGCGGCGTAAGCTGCCAGAGCGCAAAG
The DNA here is from genome assembly GCF_014103785.1 of Klebsiella sp. RHBSTW-00215. Lineage (NCBI taxonomy): Bacteria > Pseudomonadati > Pseudomonadota > Gammaproteobacteria > Enterobacterales > Enterobacteriaceae > Klebsiella > Klebsiella sp. RHBSTW-00215. Next base: position 1,572,394 of record NZ_JABXQS010000001.1, on the reverse strand, counting down.
ACGGCCATCCGTGGTTTAAAACTCTGCGCGGACGCGGCTATCTGATGGTATCGGCTTCATGATTGGAAGTTTAACCGCACGCATCTTCGCTATTTTCTGGCTCACGCTGGCATTGGTGTTGATGCTGGTTCTGATGCTGCCCAAGCTGGACTCGCGCCAGATGACCGAGCTGCTGGAGAGCGAGCAACGTCAGGGCATCATGATTGAACAGCACGTCGAGGCCGAACTGGCGACCGATCCGCCAAACGACCTGATGTGGTGGCGTCGTCTGTTTCGTGCCATCGATAAGTGGGCTCCGCCGGGCCAGCGCTTGCTGCTGGTGACCAGCGAAGGACGCGTTATCGGTGCTGAACGCAACGAGATGCAGATTATCCGCAACTTTATCGGCCAGGCGGATAACGCCGACCATCCGCAGAAAAAGCGCTATGGTCGTCTGGAAATGGTCGGGCCCTTTTCCGTGCGGGATGGCGAAGATAACTACCAGCTCTATCTGATCCGCCCTGCCAACACGTCGCAATCAGACTTTATCAATCTGCTCTTTGACCGGCCGTTATTGCTGCTGATCGTCACGATGTTAGTCAGCGCCCCGCTGCTGCTATGGCTCGCATGGAGTCTGGCTAAGCCCGCGCGTAAGCTGAAAAACGCCGCCGATGAAGTCGCTCAGGGCAACCTGCGTCAACATCCGGAACTGGAAGCCGGCCCGCAGGAGTTTTTAGCCGCCGGGACCAGCTTTAACCAGATGGTGACCGCGCTGGAACGCATGATGACCAGCCAGCATCGTCTGCTGTCCGACATCTCCCACGAGCTGCGCACGCCGTTGACGCGCCTGCAGTTAGGCACCGCATTGCTGCGCCGCCGCAGTGGGGAGAGCAAAGAACTGGAGCGCATCGAAATGGAAGCGCACCGGCTGGACAGCATGATCAACGATTTGCTGGTGATGTCGCGTAATCAGGCTAACAACGCGTTGGTCAGCGAGACGGTAAAAGCTAATCAGCTTTGGGGTGAAGTGCTGGATAACGCCGCATTTGAAGCCGAGCAGGTAGGGAAATCGTTCACTGTGGAGTATCCGCCAGGGCCATGGCCGCTGTACGGTAACCCCAACGCGCTGGAAAGCGCGCTGGAGAATATCGTGCGTAACGCGCTGCGCTACTCGCATACGAAGATTTCAGTGAGCTTCTCGGTGGATAAAGACGGGATTACGGTGAACGTCGATGATGACGGTCCGGGCGTCAGTCCGGAAGATCGCGAGCAAATTTTCCGTCCGTTTTACCGGACCGACGAGGCGCGCGATCGCGAGTCTGGCGGTACCGGCCTGGGGCTGGCGATTGTTGAAGCCGCCATTCAGCAGCACCGCGGTTGGGTGAAAGCCGACGACAGCCCGCTGGGCGGTTTACGCTTAACCATCTGGCTGCCGCTGTACAAACGCACTTGATGAGTTTCTCCCGGGGGATTTATTTCCCCCACAATCTCCGGGAATTGTCTTCGATCTGCCCGCTTAAACGCCGTTTCTGCATGGTACGGCTCCAGCTCACTGACAGCCCCGCCGCCGATAGCAGGCGATGGTACTGTTCGTCATCAAACGGCATATTCCACGCTATCGCACCCGCCTCATAGACGCTAACATCGCTTAGCCGGGAGACCAGCACCAGCGGCGTATCGCTGGATACCTTCCCGCCCACCACCACCCGATACAGCCAGCCAGTTTTGCCGCTGTTCTGCATCAGCTGCGCCATATCGCTAACGGCAAAGTGATAGTTAAGCTTAAAGCACGGCGAACGCGGCTGCGTCACCTGAATCAGCGCCTCTCCCCAGCGGAAGATATCGCCAATAAAGACGTTTTTTTCCGTCAGCCCTTCAGTCGAGAGGTTCTCGCCAAACGCCGGGGCGCAGAACAGGTCCGCCTGCTGCGGAAGTTCAAGGGCCCAGTGGGCGTAATGTTCACGCGGATAGTGGCACAGCGCGCGGTCCGGCCCGCCGTGAATTTTCTTCTCCGCCTGCTCATCGCCCTCAAGGCCGAGATCGCCGAGGGTTAATTCACCATCGACCTGAATTTTGCTTATTGCGCTCGGACGGCTGCCGGGATAGTCGCGAATGCGCCCAATGTAGACATTTAGCGGATAGTGCATCTGCTGCTCCTTGCTGCGGACATAAAAAAAGCGAGTCATCAGACTCGCTTCTCACTCAGCACAATGCAACCTTATTTTTTGGCGGCAAAACGCGCTGCAGCTTCGTCCCAGTTAACCACGTCCCAGAACGCTTTGATGTAGTCCGGACGACGGTTCTGGAATTTCAGGTAGTAAGCGTGTTCCCACACGTCCAGACCCACAATTGGGAAACCGGAAGCGCCGGAGATAGCTTCGCCCATCAGCGGGGAATCCTGGTTCGCTGTAGAAACTACAGCCAGCTTATCGCCTTTCAGCACCAGCCACGCCCAGCCGGAGCCGAAACGGGTAGCAGCCGCTTTTTCAAATTCCGCTTTGAAGTTATCAACAGAACCGAAATCGCGCTCGATAGCCGCTTTCAGGTCGCCCTGCAGCGTAGTACCGGTTTTCAGGCCTTTCCAGAACAGGCTGTGGTTAGCATGGCCGCCAGCGTTGTTACGCAGAACGGTTTTTTTGTCAGCCGGCAGCTGATCCAGTTTGGTGATCAGTTCTTCAGCAGACAGGCTAGCGAATTCCGGCAGGCTTTCCAGCGCAGCGTTGGCATTGTTAACGTAGGCCTGGTGGTGTTTAGTGTGATGGATTTCCATCGTCTGCTTGTCAAAGTGCGGTTCCAGGGCGTCATAAGCGTACGGCAGGGCTGGCAGTGTATAACTCATAATCATCTCCATTATTGTCGAGCGGCGGAAGGTGTTAATGCCGCGTAAGCAGTTGGTTCATTATAGTTAATTAAATGATATTGAAAACGCTTATCAATGCCGTATTTTTAATAAGGTTATAACAGACGGTTATACACGTGGTTTTGTGATGTAGAACAACGAATTAAGCTTCTGGTTGCCAAGGAAGGATGTTACGTGGCAACAGGCTGAAGGCAGTAAAACTGACCGATTTTTACACTCATCGGGTCGGAAAATGATTTATCCGATAAAAAAATAGATGAGGATAGAATCAATGAATCACGCGATTACGATGGGTATTTTTTGGCATTTGATAGGTGCGGCCAGTGCAGCCTGTTTCTATGCCCCGTTCAAAAAAGTTAAACATTGGTCCTGGGAAACCATGTGGTCTATCGGCGGGATTGTCTCCTGGCTGATACTCCCCTGGGCCATCAGCGCCATGCTGCTCCCTGATTTTTGGGCCTACTACGGCTCCTTTAATGCCTCCACGCTCCTGCCGGTATTCCTGTTCGGCGCAATGTGGGGTATCGGCAATATCAACTATGGCCTGACCATGCGCTATCTCGGCATGTCGATGGGGATCGGTATCGCCATTGGCATTACGTTGATTGTCGGCACCCTAATGACCCCAATCCTCAACGGTCAATTCGATGTTTTAATTAACACCAAAGGCGGCCAAATGACGCTGCTCGGCGTGCTGGTTGCGGTGATTGGCGTGGGGATAGTCACTCGCGCAGGCCAGCTCAAAGAGCGCAAAATGGGCATCAAAGCCGAAGACTTCAACCTGAAAAAGGGGCTGGTACTGGCGGTAATGTGCGGCATTTTCTCGGCCGGTATGTCCTTTGCGATGAACGCCGCAAAACCGATGCATGAAGCCGCCGCCGCGCTCGGCGTTGACCCGCTCTACACCGCGCTGCCAAGCTACGTGGTGATTATGGGCGGCGGTGCGCTGGTCAACCTCGGTTTCTGCTTTATCCGCCTGGCAAAAGTGAAGAATCTGTCGGTAAAAGCCGACTTCTCGCTGGCAAAACCACTGATCATCAGCAATATCCTGCTTTCCGCATTGGGCGGCCTGATGTGGTACCTCCAGTTCTTCTTCTACGCCTGGGGCCACGCCAGCATTCCGGCACAGTACGACTACATGAGCTGGATGCTGCATATGAGCTTCTACGTTCTGTGCGGCGGGCTGGTTGGCCTGGTGCTGAAAGAGTGGAAAAACGCAGGACGTCGCCCGGTTGGCGTACTGAGCCTCGGCTGCGTGGTGATTATCATCGCTGCAAACATCGTCGGCCTGGGAATGGCGAACTAGCTTTGTTATGCGGCAGTGCGACTGCGCTGCCGCCACTGCCCCGGCGTCATGCCAATCTCACGGTTAAACACTACCGAAAAGTAGTTACTGTCCTCAAACCCGCACTGCATCGCCACTTCGCCAATCAGGCGTTCCGTATGCTGTAACAGATACTGAGCGTGGCAAATCCGCAGCTGGCGCAGATAGTGGTTGATGGTCATTCCCGTCTGCTGGCGAAACTGCTGGCGTAGCGCGCGTTCGCTGCACCCTTCCCGCTCACAAAATTTATCCAGAAAGAAAGGCCGGTTCAGGCTACCCGCCAGTTCGGTAAGCAGCTTATCGAGCAGCGCCTCGCTCTGGGTTGCCGCCAGATTATCGGTGGCATAGCGATAGCGCTGGAGGATAAGCACCAGTTGAGCAAACAACAGCTCGGCCATGTCATTGGCCTGCGCATCGCTGCGGCTACTCTCGTGCTCCAGCTGGGTTATCACCTGACGGACCTGAGCCATACCGCTGCTGCCAATCCGCCAGTGCGGGACCCACGGCGTACCGAACAGGCCGGGAATATGTGCCGCCCAGTCAAAATTAAGCCGTAACCGGTCCGGGCAATAAATCACGTTTTGCAGAACGAGATCGTTCACCGAGGCGTAGGAGTGTTTATCTTCAGCGCGGATATAGAACAAATCGCCGCGGGTTATGCGCCACGGGCGATCGTTGAGGACGTGCAGGCCGTTTCCCCGCCACACCAGCACCAGTTCACAAAATTCATGAGTGTGTTCGGCAAAGACATTTTGCGGGTAGCGATCCGCCACCGCCACCGCCTGGGCGGGGGAAGCAAAAAACTCATTTTTGCGAAGAATCAGCTGACCTGCCACTCATCAACTCCAGACACGAACAAACGCATCATTATTCGCGTTTATACCTGTTAATACGTTGACTGCTCTCGCGTTACTGAAGAATCGCGTCGCGCCCCTGGCGAATATCGCGCGGAGACCAGTCAAACTCCCGGCGAAAAAGCGTCGAAAAGTGGTTACTATCGCCAAAACCACAGCGATACGCGATATCGGTCACGCTGTCATCACTATGGCGCAGCAGATGGCGTGCCTTTATCAGCCGCACCCGGTTCAGATAGCGCTGCGGCGTCAGGCCAGTTTGCTGTTTTAACTGGCGATGCAGAGTGCGCAGCGATAGCGAAAACCGCGCCGCCACCTCTTCCCAGCAAACATCTTCGGCAAAATGATCTTCCAGCCAGGCCATCAGGTGATTCAACCGCGCATCGTTATCGGCGCTTCCTTCAGCAAGGCTGCTTTTACGCAGTAGCACCAGCAACTGCATAAAGAAAATCTCACGGCTGGCGATGGAATGCATGTCCGAATCCGCACCAACATTTTCCATCTGGCCGACAATCTGGCGAACCTGCTGCAACGCGCTTTGGTTAACCCGCCAGTGTGAGAGGTAATTCCCCTCCTGCTCCTGGGGCAGCAGTTCATTCAGGCCGGACAAAAAGCGAAACGCGTCCGGCGCGCGATAAAGCACATTGGTCAGGCATAAATTATCCGTGTGCTCGTAGAGATGGCGATCGTGATCGCGAATAAAACAGACCGACCCGCCGCTGATGGTATAGGGCTGACCGTTGAAAACATGAATTCCCGTACCGTGTTCGACGATAACAATTTCATGAAAATCATGATGATGCTCAGGAAAGGCTGATTGCGGGAGCCGCGGTTCAATGGCAACAGCAGAAACGCCGGACTTAAAGAAATCCACACTGTGCAACATGGTCATAGCCGCTCCTCGAAATGAGAAAAATTATCAATCAGTGGTGCAAATAGTAATTAAGGGTCGGCAATCCGGCCTTCAATTTTTGACTACAAAGTTCGTAAAGCCTGCCGCTTTTTCAAGAAATGGCGGGAAAGATCGGGAACTGCGGACAACATCACATCCCTCAGTGAGCCACTGATCAAACGAAACTGTGACCTCCCTCACGGTCACCTTTGCTTTCTTGCCAGCGGCGAATTTTCCCTGTCAGTAACAAGAAGGTGAGTCAGGCGCGACTTTTTTAGACTGCTTGCAATGATTTTCACAAGGATCTTCCCATGAGTTTTCGTCATTGTGTCGCGGTTGATTTAGGCGCCTCCAGCGGGCGGGTGATGCTCGCCAGTTATGAACCCGGGCAGCAAACGCTGGCGCTGCGCGAAATTCACCGCTTTACCAATAGCCTACAGAAGGTAGATGGCTTCGACTGCTGGGATATCGATAGCCTGGAAAATGAAATTCGCTGCGGCCTGGTGAAAGTATGCGAACAGGGCATCCTGATCGATAGCATCGGCATTGATACCTGGGGCGTGGATTATGTCCTGCTGGATAAACAGGGCCAGCGCGTTGGTCTGCCGGTCTCTTATCGCGACGCTCGCACCCAGGGCCTGATGCGCCATGCCGAAGAGCAGATGGGACGTGCGGATATCTATCGCCGCAGCGGTATTCAGTTTCTGCCGTTTAACACCCTTTATCAGCTACGCGCGCTGGTGGAACAGCAGCCGGAGCTGGTCAGCCAGGCCGCGCACGCGCTGCTGATCCCGGACTACCTTAGCTTTCGCCTGACTGGCAAAATGAACTGGGAATACACCAACGCCACCACCACACAGCTGGTCAATATCAATAGCGATAACTGGGATGAAGAGCTGCTGAACTGGACCGGCGCGCCGCGCGAATGGTTCGGTACGCCGACGCACCCGGGCAACGTTATCGGCCACTGGATTTGCCCGCAGGGAAATCATATTCCGGTAGTTGCTGTCGCCAGCCACGATACCGCCAGCGCGGTTATCGCCTCGCCGTTAGCCAGCAAAAACGCCGCCTACCTCTCTTCCGGTACCTGGTCGCTAATGGGCTTTGAAAGCAAAACCCCCTGCACCAGCGACGAAGCATTGAAAGCCAATATCACCAACGAAGGCGGGGCTGAAGGCCGCTATCGGGTGCTGAAAAATATCATGGGCCTGTGGCTGCTCCAGCGGGTGCTGAAAGAGCAAAACGTCGGTGACCTGTCGGCGCTGATCGCCCGCACGGCGGCGCTTCCAGCCTGCCGTTTCGTTATTGATTGCAACGACGACCGCTTTATCAACCCGGACAACATGAGCGCTGAAATTCAGGCCGCCTGCCGCGAATCCGGGCAGCCGGTTCCTGCCAGCGACTCCGAACTGGCGCGCTGTATTTTCGACAGCTTAGCGCTGCTATACGCCCGGGTGCTCAACGAACTGTCGGCACTTCGCGACCAGCCGTTCAGTCAGTTGCATGTTGTCGGCGGCGGCTGTCAGAACGAACTGCTTAACCAGCTGTGCGCCGACGCCTGCGGCATCACCGTGGTCGCGGGCCCCATTGAGGCCTCTACGCTGGGCAATATTGGCATCCAGTTAATGACCCTCGACGAACTGCATAACGTCGATGAATTCCGTCAGGTGGTGCGGCAAAACTACGCCCTCACTACCTTTACCCCTAATCCTGAAAGTGAAATTGCCCGCTTCGTCGCGCAGTTTCAGCCACAACAGACCAAGGAGCTTTGCGCATGACCACTCAACTTGAACAAGCCTGGGAAATTGCCAAACAGCGCTACGCCAGCATCGGTGTGGACGTCGAGGAGGCCTTGCGCCAGCTGGACCGCCTGCCTGTTTCCATGCACTGCTGGCAGGGCGATGACGTCGTCGGTTTTGAAAACCCGGAAGGGAGCCTGACCGGCGGTATTCAGGCCACCGGCAACTATCCGGGCAAAGCGCGCAACGCCACCGAGCTGCGCGCTGACCTTGAGCAGGCGCTGAGCCTGATTCCGGGGCCAAAACGCCTGAACCTGCACGCGCTCTATCTGGAATCCGAAACGCCGGTACCGCGTAATGAAATCAAGCCGGAACACTTTAAAAACTGGGTTGAGTGGGCAAAAGCCAACAAGCTGGGGCTGGATTTTAACCCCTCCTGCTTCTCGCATCCGCTGAGCGCCGACGGCTTTACGCTGTCGCACGCCAACGATGAAATCCGCCAGTTCTGGATCGATCACTGCAAGGCCAGCCGCCGCGTTTCCGCGTATTTCGGCGAGCAGCTGGGCACGCCGTCGGTGATGAATATCTGGATCCCAGACGGCATGAAAGATATCACCGTTGACCGTTTCGCTCCGCGCCAGCGTCTGCTGAATGCGCTTGATGAAGTGATCAGCGAGAAACTCGACCCGGCGCATCACATTGATGCCGTGGAGAGCAAGCTGTTCGGGATCGGCGCAGAGAGCTACACCGTCGGCTCCAATGAGTTCTATATGGGTTACGCCACCAGCCGCCAGACCGCCCTGTGCCTGGATGCCGGCCACTTCCACCCGACGGAAGTGATCTCCGACAAAATCTCCGCCGCGATGCTCTATATCCCACGCTTGCTGCTGCACGTAAGCCGCCCGGTACGCTGGGACAGCGACCACGTGGTGCTGCTGGATGACGAAACTCAGGCCATCGCCAGCGAAATTATCCGTCACGATCTGTTCGACCGCGTGCATATCGGCCTCGATTTCTTCGATGCCTCGATCAACCGCATCGCGGCATGGGTCATTGGTACCCGCAATATGAAGAAAGCGCTGCTGCGCGCCCTGCTGGAGCCGACCGAACAACTGCGTCAGTTGGAAGTTGACGGCGATTACACCGCCCGCCTGGCGCTGTTGGAAGAACAGAAGTGTCTGCCGTGGCAGGCCATCTGGGAGATGTATTGCCAGCGTAACGATACTCCGGCGGGGAGCCAGTGGCTGGATAACGTCCGGGCTTATGAGATAGACGTTCTGAGCCAGCGCGGGTAAACCCTCACCCCGGCCCTCTCCCTGGAAGGGAGAGGGAGAAAATCTGGCCCTCTGCGCGATGTTGCCAGAGCGTACCGGACAGTTCCCTCGCCCCTTTGAAGAGGGGGAGAAAACCAGGCCCTCTGCGCGATGTTGCCAGAGCGCACCGAACAGTTCCCTCGCCCCTTTGGAGAGGGGGAGAAAACCAGGCCTTCTGCGCGATGTTGCCAGAGCGTACCGAACAGTTCCCTCGCCCCTTTGGAGAGGGGGAGAAAACCAGGCCCTCTGCGCGATGTTGCCAGAGCGCACCGAACAGTTCCCTCGCCCCTTTGGGGAGAGGGTTAGGGTGAGGGGACAACCCCGCACCGAATTAACAGGAAACACAAGACTATGCAGACCATTATCGACTCCTGGTTCGTCCAGGGCATGATTAAAGCCACTTCCGACGCCTGGCTGAAAGGCTGGGACGAGCGCAACGGCGGCAACCTGACGCTGCGCCTCGATGAAGCGGATATCGAATCTTATGCAGCGGATTTCCACGCGAAACCGCGCTATATCGCCCTGAGCCAGCCGATGCTGACGCTGGCCAACCAGCCGTTTATCGTGACCGGTTCCGGCAAATTCTTCCGCAATGTCCAGCTCGATCCGGCCGCTAACCTCGGCGTAGTAAAAGTCGACAGCGACGGCGCGGGATACCATATTCTGTGGGGCCTGACTCACGACGCGGTACCGACTTCCGAACTGCCAGCGCACTTCCTGTCGCACAGCGAGCGCATCAAGCTGACCAACGGCAAAGACCGTGTGATCATGCACTGCCACGCCACCAACCTGATCGCCCTGACCTACGTGCTGGAGAACAATAGCGAGTTGTTCACCCGCAAACTGTGGGAAGGCAGCACCGAATGCCTGGTGGTATTCCCGGACGGCGTCGGCATTCTGCCGTGGATGGTGCCGGGTACCGACGAAATCGGCCAGGCTACCGCTGAGGCCATGCAGAAACACTCGCTGGTGCTGTGGCCGTTCCACGGCGTCTTCGGCAGCGGCCCAAATCTGGACGAAACTTTCGGCCTGATCGACACCGCCGAGAAATCCGCTGAGGTGCTGGTGAAAGTCTATTCAATGGGTGGCATGAAACAAACCATCACCCGTGAAGAGCTGGTCGCCCTTGGCAAACGCTTCAATGTTCAACCCATGCAGTCCGCGTTAGATCTTTATCAATAACAACATCGCGCCCCGCTCACTGAGACGGGGCGAAAAATCACCTGCAAACCCTACAAAACTGACTCATGTGGAGTAAAAGCAATGAAAATAAAGACAAGCTTGATCCTCACCGTTGCCGCCATGGCGTTGTCCGGTTCCGCTTTAGCTGAAGTTAAAATTGCCCTCGTGGCAAAATCATTGGGAAATGGATTCTTCGAAGCAGCGAACGTTGGCGCGCAGGAGGCGGCCAAAGAGTTAGGCGATGTAAAAGTTATCTATACCGGCCCGACCACCACCACGGCCGAAGCGCAGATCGAAGTGCTGAATGGATTGATCGCCCAGGGGGTGGATGCGATCGCGATTTCCGCTAACGATCCCGACGCCGTGGTGCCGGTGCTGAAAAAAGCGATGCAGCGCGGCATTAAGGTGGTCTCCTGGGACTCCGGCGTCGCGCCTGCGGGCCGCCAGATCCATCTGAATCCGTCCAACAACGCGCTGATTGGCGAAACCAACGTCAAGCTCGCCGCCGATGCGCTGAAAGCGCTCAATGTGGAAAAAGGCGATGTGGCGATTTTAAGCGCCACGCCAACTTCCACTAACCAGAACATCTGGATTGAGGAGATGAAAAAGGTGCTGCCGCAGTACCCGTCCGTCAATCTGGTCACCGTCGCCTACGGTGACGATCTGTCCGATAAAAGCTACCGCGAAGCGGTGGGCCTGCTGAAATCATACCCTGACCTGAAAGTGATTGTTTCCCCGTCATCGGTGGGAATTGTCGCCGCCGCGCAGGCGGTGAAGGATCAGGGCAAAATCGGCAAGGTGTACGTGACCGGGCTGGGGCTGCCGTCAGAAATGGCCGGGGCGATTAAGTCCGGCGCCAGCAAAAGCTTTGCCATCTGGAACCCGATTGACCTCGGTTACGCCGCGACTTACCTGGCGGATGATTTAGTCAAAGGCACGGCGACCAAAACCGAAGCCAATATGGGCAAGCTGGGCAAAGTGAAGCTGGATGCCGACGGTAACGGCGCGATGGCCGAGCCGTTCGTCTACGATGCCAGCAACATCGATAAGTTCTCGAAGATTTTCTAATCCCTGTTCCCTCACCCCGGCCCTCTCCCAAAGGGAGAGGGAGAAAGTCAGGCCCTCTGCGCAATGTTGTCAGGGAGCGCCGAACAATCCCCTCGCCCCTTTGGGGAGAGGGTTAGGGTGAGGGGCGATTTTACGGAGAACTATCATGTCAGCATCCACCCCACTGCTGTCGCTGAAGGGCATCACCAAGATTTTTCCCGGTGTGCGTGCCCTTGAGAACGTGCAGCTCGATCTCTGGCCCGGCAAAGTGACCGCCTTAATCGGCGAAAACGGCGCAGGAAAATCCACGCTGGTCAAAGTGATGACCGGTATTTATCAGCCCGAAGAGGGCGAGATTCTCTATAAAGCGATCCCTATCCAGCTGCCGAACCCGGAGTCGGCGCACAAGGTGGGGATCACCGCCATTCATCAGGAAACCGTGCTATTTGATGAACTGTCGGTCACCGAAAATATTTTCGTCGGTCAGTATCTGCATACCGGCCTGCTGAAAAAACTCGATTGGCCCACGATGCACCGCAAAGCTAGCGAGATCCTCAACCGCCTTGAGGTGCAGATTGACCCGCGCGCGACGCTGAAAACCCTCAGCATCGCCCAGCGCCATATGGTGGCCATTGCCCGGGCGCTCTCCTTTGAAGCTCAGGTGGTGATCCTCGATGAACCGACAGCGGCGCTCTCCCAGCATGAAATTCTGGAGTTTTATCAGATCGTTGAGCGCCTGAAGCAGGACGGAAAAGCGATTCTGTTTATCTCGCATAAGTTCGATGAGATTTTCGAGCTGGCGGACTACTACACCATTCTGCGCGATGGCGTGTACGTCAGCTCCGGGGCGATTAACGACATCACCGAAGAACGGATGGTGGCGATGATGGTCGGTCGCGCCATTACGCAAACCTACCCGAAAGTCGACTGTACCCCAGGGGAAACGGTGCTGGAGGTGAAAGACCTCTGCCACCCTACCGAATTTGCCCATATCAACTTCAGCCTGCGCAAAGGGGAAATTCTCGGCTTTTACGGCCTGGTCGGTGCCGGACGTACCGAGCTGATGCAGGCGCTTTCCGGTGTATCGCATCCCTCTTCCGGCGAGATCGTGCTGAAGGGCAAAGCGATGCGTTTTCGCCAGCCTGCCGACGCCATCAACGCCGGTATCGTCTGCGTCCCGGAAGAGCGGCAGAAACAGGGGGCGATCATCGCGTTGCCAATCGCCCAGAACATCAGCCTGCCGCAGCTCAGCAAACTCAACACTAACGGCGTGCTGAACGACGCCCGCGAATGGCGGTTGGCGGATGAGTACGCCTCGCGCCTGCAGGTCAAAGCCTTTAGCTGGCGACAGCCGGTAGAGACCCTCTCCGGCGGCAATCAGCAAAAAGTGGTGATCGGCAAATGGCTGGCGACCCATCCGGAGGTGATTATCCTCGACGAGCCGACCAAAGGCATCGATATCGGCTCCAAAGCGGCGGTGCACCAGTTTATGTCCGAGCTGGTCAGCCAGGGGCTGGCAGTGATCATGGTCTCTTCGGAGCTGCCGGAAGTGATGGGTATGGCTGACCGGATTATCGTGATGCACGAAGGGCTGATGGTCGCCGAGTATCAGGCCGGTGAGGCCACGGCGGAAACCATAGTCAGCGCCGCCAGCGGCGTCAGTCAGGAGGCCGCGTAATGGGCAAACAACTGCTTAAACACCGCGAAGCGCTGCTGGCGGCGGTCATCATTTTGATGATCGGCGCGATAGGCAGTCGGGTGCCGTCGTTTATCGCCCCAGGCAATCTGGTGGAGATGTTTAACGACACCGCCATTCTGATCATCCTCGCCCTCGGTCAGATGATGGTGCTGCTCACCAAAGGCATCGATCTGTCGATGGCCGCCAACCTGGCGCTCACCGGGATGATCGTCGCCCTGCTCAACGCCCACTATCCGGGGATTCCCGTGGTGGCGCTGTTGGCGCTGGCAACCCTGCTTGGGCTGCTGATGGGGGTGATTAACGGCCTGCTGGTCTGGCGGCTCGGCATCCCAGCCATCGTGGTGACGCTCGGCACCATGAGCATTTACCGGGGGATTATTTTCCTGCTCTCCGACGGCGGTTGGGTTAACTCGCACCAGATGAGCGCTGACTTTCTCGGCCTGCCGCGCGCCTCGCTGTTGGGCCTGCCGCTGCTGAGCTGGTGCGCCATCGCCGCACTCTTGCTTGTCGGCTATTTCTTACGCTTCAGCCGCACCGGACGAGCGCTGTACACCGCAGGCGGAAACGCCACGGCGGCGTACTACACCGGGATTAACGCCGGGAAAATGCAGTTCATCAGCTTCTGTCTTTCCGGCGCGCTGGCCGGGTTCTGCGGCTACCTGTGGATCTCACGCTTTGCCGTCGCCTACGTCGATGTCGCCAACGGTTTCGAACTGCAGGTGGTCGCCGCCTGCGTGATCGGCGGTATCAGTACCATGGGCGGAACCGGTCGGGTGCTCGGCTGCCTGTGCGGTGCCTTGTTCCTCGGGGTTATCAATAACGCGCTGCCGGTGATCGGCATTTCGCCGTTCTGGCAAATGGCGATTTCCGGCGCGGTTATCGTGATTGCGGTGCTGCTTAACGAGCGCGGCAATAAAGGTCACGGGCGGTTAATCCTACGCAACGCGGCGCTAGCCCGACAGAAACAGGCGGTGAAATCATGAGTAAAATGATGATGTCTGAAGAGATGAAAAGTCCGCCGGTCGCGCCGTCACCGCTGCGCCGCCTGCTGTGCTGGGAGGGATTTCTGCTGGCGGTCACTCTGGCGGTATTCGTGGTTAACGCCCTGGCGTCGCCCTATTTCCTTAATATCTGGAACCTGTCGGACGCCACGTTTAACTTCACCGAAAAAGCGATCATCGTGCTGCCAATGGCGATGCTGATTATCGCCCGCGAAATTGACCTTTCGGTGGCGTCAACGATGGCGCTGAGTTCAACGGTGATGGGCTTCTGCGCGGCGGCGGGCATGGACACGCCGCTGCTGGTGGTGGTCGGATTGGGCGTCGGGCTGCTGTGCGGTCTGTTCAACGGCATTCTGGTGACGCGCTTTAACCTGTCATCGATTGTGATCACCATCGGCACCATGAGCTTGTATCGCGGGATGACCTACATCCTGCTGGGCGACAAAGCGCTCAATCACTACCCGGACAGCTTCGCCTGGTTCGGTCAGGGTTACGTGTGGGGGGCGCTCTCTTTCGAGTTCGCGCTGTTTATCCTCCTCGCCGCCGCCTTTACCTTCCTGCTGCATAAAACCAACTTTGGCCGCCGGACCTACGCCATCGGTAATAACCCGACCGGGGCCTGGTTCTCCGGGATCAACGTCAAGCGCCACAACCTGATGCTGTTCGCGCTGGTCGGGCTAATGGCCGGGCTGGCGGCGGTCCTGCTGACCTCAAGGCTCGGCAGCACCCGCCCGACGCTGGCGATGGGTTGGGAGCTGGCGGTGGTCACCATGGCGGTGCTCGGCGGCGTCAATATTCTCGGCGGCTCCGGCAGCATGGTGGGGGTGATTATCGCCGCCTTCCTGATGGGGCTGGTGACCTTCGGGCTGAGCCTGCTCAACGTGCCGGGCATCGTGATGTCGATCATCATCGGCGCGATGCTGATTGTGGTTATCTCGCTGCCGATTATTACCCGGCGGATGATGCAGCGAAGACGAATTTAATTTCCCCCTCACCCTAACCCTCTCCCCACAGGGGAGAGGGGACGGTGCGGTGCGCTTTGGCAGCCTGAACGCAACCCAGGGAATACCCCGGAGGCTACGGACCCACCTTTCCCCCTCTCCCTTTGGGAGAGGGTCGGGGTGAGGGGAAACGGATTACCCAAATCGACATTAAGGAGAATTATCATGAGTTTTATGTTGGCACTTCCTAAAATCAGCCTTCACGGCGCGGGCGCAATCGGCGATATGGTCAAGCTGGTGGCGGGCAAACAGTGGGGTAAAGCGCTGATCGTCACCGACGGTCATCTGGTCAAAATGGGCCTGCTCGATAGCCTGTTTGCCGCGCTGGACGCTCAGCAGATGTCTTACCATCTGTTTGACGAGGTATTCCCCAATCCAACCGAAGCGCTGGTGCAAAAAGGCTACGCGGCGTATCAGGAAGCAAACTGCGACTTTATTATCGCCTTTGGCGGCGGCAGCCCAATTGATACCGCCAAAGCGGTGAAAATCCTCACTGCCAATCCGGGACCGTCCACCGCCTACTCCGGCGTCGGCAAGGTGAAAAACGCCGGCGTGCCGCTGGTGGCGATCAACACCACCGCCGGAACGGCGGCGGAGATGACCAGCAACGCGGTGATCATCGACTCCGAACGTCAGGTTAAAGAAGTGATTATCGACCCGAACATCATCCCGGATATCGCCGTTGATGACGCCAGCGTGATGCTGGACATTCCGGCCTCCATCACCGCCGCCACCGGCATGGATGCGCTGACTCACGCCATTGAAGCCTTCGTTTCCGTGGGCGCGCACCCGCTGACCGACGCCAACGCCCTGGAAGCGATTCGCTTGATCAACCTGTGGTTGCCGAAAGCCGTGGACAACGGACACAACCTCGAAGCCCGTGAGCAGATGGCCTTTGGTCAATATCTCGCGGGCATGGCGTTTAACAGCGCCGGTCTCGGCCTGGTTCACGCGCTGGCTCACCAGCCGGGGGCGACCCATAACCTGCCGCACGGCGTGTGCAACGCCATCCTGCTGCCGATCATCGAAAACTTTAACCGCCCGAACGCCGTCGCGCGCTTTGCTCGCGTGGCGCAGGCAATGGGCGTCGAGACCCGCGGCATGAGCGATGAAGCTGCCAGCATGGAAGCGATCAATGCCATCCGCGCCCTGAGCAAGCGCGTCGGTATTCCGCAGGGCTTCAGCCAGCTTGGCGTCAGCAAAGAGGACATTGAAGGCTGGCTGGATAAGGCGCTGGCCGACCCGTGCGCACCGTGCAACCCGCGCACCGCCAGCCGTGACGAAGTTCGCGCGCTGTATCTGGAGGCATTATGATCCGCAAAGCTTTTGTTATGCAGGTAAACCCTGACGCCCATGAAGAGTATCAGCGCCGCCACACGCCGATCTGGCCGGAGCTGGAAGCAGTGTTGAAGGCCCACGGCGCGCACCACTACGCAATTTACCTCGATAAAGAGCGCAACCTACTGTTCGCCACGGTGGAGATTGAATCGGAAGAACGTTGGAACGCCGTCGCCAGTACCGAAGTGTGCCAGCGCTGGTGGAAATATATGTGCGATGTGATGCCAGCGAACCCGGACAACAGCCCGGTGAGCGCAGAGCTGAAAGAAGTGTTTTATCTGGAGTAAATCCATGATTGCCCCGCTGCGCTAAGCGGGGCAATCTTTCAGAACGTTAGAAGAAATACTTAAAGCGCAACCGCGCGCCGTAGCGGTCGTCGTCATCGTCCTGGCTCAGCTTATTGTCACTATCCAAAATAGAGTAATAAGCACCGAGATAAATATTAAAGTTCTGCATATTCATCACGTTCGGGATTTGATACGAAGCGTGGAAAGTATGAATATTGTAGGTGCCTTCGTCTTTAATCCAGCAGTCGTTATCGCAAATCACTCCGGCATAATCGCTGATTTTGTTATGCGCGTAGATATATCCCAGCTCAAAGCGTTGCCACAGCGCGTTCACCCCGGCGGTAAAATCCTTCTCGTTGCTGGCGTCCATATAAGCGGTATTCAGGTTTACCACCACGCCGTCCTCCGGGTCGCTCTTCAGACCGTTCCAGGTCATGGTCAAGCCGTAGCCGGTACGATCGGACTGATCGACAAAGTTGCCCTGCGCATTTTTATACCCGTAGGCATTCTGCACTACGTTGGCCTCCATTGCCGCCGCAACGGAGAATTCATCCTTCGCCCATGACACGACAGGGCGCAGGTACGCAACGTTCTTTTTCTGCTCCATGTCGCGGCCGTGGTAGCCGCCGTCGTTGTACAACGAAGTACCGTCCTCCAGCAGAGTGTTAAGCTCAAAATACCAGTTGTCTATCTGCTTACTCAGCAGGAAGTTGCCGCCTGCGTCAGAGCGACCACGCCCCTCTTTCATCATATAGATGTAGCCATGGCCGTCGCTGTACAGGTCGTTGGCGGTATTCCCCGAGTGCTCAACGAAGGTATCCTGATTCAGCGGGAACATATCGTAAGCTTCAAAGCGCCCCACTTTGACCTTCCAGTCGTTCTCCTGACCAAAGAAGAAAACGGCATCATCAAGATTCATCGATCCTGTCATATCCGCCAGCGGCTGAATGGAGAACCCGGCAAAATAGCCTTTGTCCATTTTGCGAATACCGTCAAAACCCAGCAGAATGCGGCCATTTAAATCCCAGTTGTCGTAGGTTGGGTCGCTGCCGACATCAGCGTTGGTCATCGCCAGCAGGCCATGTTTACTTTCCGCATCCATATTAAATTCAACATCGCCATAAATTTTCAGGTCGCCATAGCCGGATAATTTAAGCTCAGGGGCCGAAATATTCTTTTTACTCTCAGCGACAGGGGTCTGGCTTTTTACCGGTACCGTATTTTGTGCGACCTGCATAGAGGCATTCTGTTTATCCTGTAATTCTCGCACCTGGCTTTCCGCGATGGTCGCCCGGTTTTCGGCGGCGGCAAGCCGCGCTTCAAGCTGCTCCATTCGTTGTTCCAGCGTCAGTGAATTATTTTTCGCCACCGCCGAACCTGCTATCAGACATAAACCAATGGCTATCGATAATGCTTTTTTATTCATTTTTATTTTCCGGAGGTAAAGGAGGGCCAGGTGAGTAGAAACCTCACCTGTGTTTATTTCTATTTTTATATGATAAGGAAAGTTTAAATTTTTATTTTATATATTATCACTCCACAAATAGCTGATATTTATTTTTATCCTCATCGGTGATTTCTCTTAATACCCGGCAAGGTATTCCGGCGGCGACCACGTTTGCCGGTATTGAGCGATTAACCACGCTGCCGGCACCAATCACCGAGTTTTTGCCGATAGTGACACCGGGGTTGATAATCACCCCGGTCCCCAGCCAGACGCCATCTTCAATAACCACCGGCTGCGAGAAGAACTGTTGCGTGTGGCGCAGCGTCGGATGGACCGGGTGTCCGGCGGTGGAAATCGTCACGTTTGGCGCAAACATCACGTCATTGCCAATAGTAATATCGGCGTCATCGACCAGCGTCATATTGAAATTAGCGTAGAAGTTATCGCCAATAGTCGTGTGAATACCGTAGGCAATATAAGCCGGCGGTTCGATCCAGCATTTTTTACCCACGCTGGCAAACATCCGTTGGATAATATCGTTTCTTAATTCCTGGTCAAAAGGGTGCGAGTGATTATATTCATAGGCCCGTGCTTTTCCCATTAACCGCTGTTCGGGTAATCCATGACCCGCATCAGAATAGAGTTCTCCGCTATTCATGATTTTTCTCATATCCATCGTTTAACTATTCCCCATTTATTTAACACATCCCTGTGAAGCCATTAATTCATCGTTTTATCAAACCGTCATGGCGTTATCGCTAATCTTTTCCGACTTGGCCTTACCCGATAAGGTAAAGGCGGAGATTAGCGTGACGGCCAGGGCAATTCCGCCGAGGATCATATAGGTGTCCTGGAAGCCGATGCGGTCATACATATTGCCAGCAAAAGCGGAGAGGAAAATCGCCGCCACCTGTTTGGAGAACTGGAAACCGACCAGGTAAATCGTCGCCGACAGGCGGACATCAAATACGCCGGTAATATATTTAAACGCGCCCACCAGCAGGAACGGCACTTCCAGCGCGTGGAGCATTTTCAGGGCCACCACTTCCGCAGCCGTCGTGGCGAACGAGGAACCAATCATCCTTGCCGCCATCACCATCCCGGCAATCAGCAGCGTGTTCTTCGCCCCGATGCGGTTAATAATCCACGGCGAGCTGAACATAATGATCGCGTTACAAATTTCCCCGGCGGTGGTCGCAAAACCGAAGGCACGGGTACCCGATTCCGGGGTAGCGAAGAAGGATTTAAAGAAGGTGGCAAACTGCTGATCGAAGACGTCATACACACAGGCCACGCCGATCACGTAGAGGATAAACATCCACATTTTGCGCTGACGGAACATGCTCACGGCGGTTTTTAAATCCACCGCCGGGCGATTCGCACCCAAAGAATCCATCACCTGGGCGCTCTGGCTGGCCTGCGGTTTAGCGATAGCCACCAGTACAACCAGCACCAGCGCGGCGGCCGATCCCATCCAGAACACCCACTCCGGGTTTACGCTGAACAGCATCCCGGCCGTGGTCGCGCACAGCGCCCAGCCGAGGCAGCCAAAGGTACGCGCCTTACCGTACTCGAACCCGCTATTGCGGCTCACGCGTTCGATATAGGCTTCCATTGCCCCGGCACCGGCGGAGAAAACAAAGCCAATATAAGCCCCGCCGCTTAGCGCGCCGAGCCAGATATTGGTTTTCAACAGCGGCGCGAAGACGTAAAGGAAAAAGGGCGCAATCAGCACCAGCAGCACGGTCACTATCCACATCAGGTGCTTTTTCAGCCCGAGCTTATCGGAAATCACGCCCAGGATGGGCTGAAAACAGATAGCGAACAGCGACAAGCTGGAGAAAACAATACCGGTCTCGGTTTTATTCAGGCCAATGACATCCGATAGCCAGATCGGCAAAAACGGAAAGCAGGTGGCCATAATGAAAAAGTAGAGAAAGAAGAACAGCCCGAAAATCCAGAAATTGGGGTTGTTTTTATGGGTACAGACGGTCGGGTTCATTGTGTATTCCTCAAAAAGGGCCGACTCGCGGCCCGTCACCATCAAACGCGTTGCAGGCCAATCAAAATGGCGCTTTCCGGGTCAAGGATTGGCAGCGCCAGTCCCGCCTGTTGTAACCACTCGCCGCTTACGGTCTGCGGCGTCGTCATCCATTCCGGCAGCTTACGCATCGTATGGCCGCCCTCTCCGGTAATCTGAATGTCTGGATCATCGAGCAGCGTCACCTGATAGCGCGCGCCTGCGTCCAGTCCCGCCACGCGCAGCGGCGCCATCAGGGTGTAGTCCGGCATCGCCAGCTGGCTGACGAGGAAAATCGCCTGGCTCTTATCTTCACTGACCACGCCGTGCGCGAGCGTCGTGGCATCCGGCATATCAGCCCGCCACTGCACGCCGTGATGGATTAAGTCGCGCCACTGCTTGTGCAACGCCGCATATTTGCGATACCCCGCGCGTTCTTGTTCATCAGCGCTCACCGGGTCCAGCTCAAGGCCCATATGACCGAACAGAGCCGTCAGGCCGCGAAAAGCGATACTGTGCTGACGGAAGGTGGCGTGGCAATGGCGGTTGCCGATGTGCGCGCCCATCACTTCAGGCGGGAAGAAGTAGCTCATGCCGCGCTGGATGGTATTGCGCTCCAGGGCATCGTTATTGTCGGAAGCCCAGAAGCGGTGGCTGCGCTTCAGCACTTCATAGTCAATACGTCCGCCGCCGGAGGAGCAGGACTCAAATTCGATATGCGGGAAACGAGCCACCAGCGTATCCAGCAGGCGGTAGAACTGGCGGGTCTGCGCATCGGCGGCGGCTTTGCCGTTATGCCCGGGCTGCACCAGCTCGCGGTTCATATCCCACTTCACATAGTCCACGGCGTGCTCGCCCAGCAGCCAGCTCATCCGCTCCAGCAGATAGTCAAAAGCTTCGGGGATATTCAGGTTCAGCACAAACTGATGACGCCCAGGGATCAGCGTATAGCCCGGCAGCGCCAGCACCCAATCCGGATGTGCGCGATACAAATCCGAATTCGGGTTAATCATTTCCGGCTCAACCCAAATACCAAACTCCATTCCCAGCGACTTCACGTGGTCGATAACCGGGATCAGGCCGTTAGGGTATTTTTTCTCATCGAGATACCAGTCGCCGAGCGCCGCCCAGTCGTCGTTGCGTCCTTTAAACCAGCCGTCATCGATGATAAAGCGCTCAACCCCCAGCTCCGCCGCCTCATCCGCCATGCGCATGATGTACTGCGGGTCGTGGTCGAAATAGATCCCTTCCCAGGTATTGAGGTGCACCGGGCGTGGTTTGTTATCCGGGAAGCGAATAATCTGTTCGCGCAGGTAGCGGTGGAACTGCTGGCTCATGCCGTTCAGCCCTTGCGCAGAGTAGCTAGCGTAGAGGTTCGGGGTCCACAGCGTTTCGCCTTCCGCCAGCGCCATTTCGCCCGGCAGGTAGAGGGCTTCCGCCTGCAGATAGCGGCGACCGTCGGTTTTGGCTTCCGCCCGCAGACGGTGGTTGCCGCTCCAGCCCAGATGGACGCCCCACACTTCGCCCTGCATCTCGCTAAAGGCTTTGCTACCGGTAATCAGCGCCGGAAAATGTTCATGAGAGGTGCGTCCGCGGCGGTTTTCCAGCACGAAGCTGTCATGCTCCAGAATCAGACGATGGGGCTGGAATTCGCGGATCCAGCGGCCATGAAACGCCATCACTTCGCGGGCGCGCTCGGCGACCGGCAGCGTAATCGCCAGACGGTCCACCTGCCAGGGCTGCGCGCGCAGGTTGGTTAAACCATGGCGAACGCTCAGTACGCCGCTGCTGTCGAGCTGGATTTCACTGCATAACCGCAGGCCTGCATGCGAGTCTTCGCTGGTAATCGTTAAATTTTGCCCATCCTGCACCACATCGGTGGTGGTGAAAATCGGCGAGGCGTCCAGACCCTGACGATGCCCTTCAATACCCGGCGCACCAAACAGGCCGTGGCCCAGCTCAGCCATTAAGGTCACCGGTGAATCAACGTCCACACGGCTATTGGCGACCGGACGAGCCAGACTGGCCGCATCCTGCGGCGAAAAGTGACTTAAATGCGGCCCCCAGTAGATAATTTCGGCGAACGGATGGGTTTTTATCACCACATCGGCGGCTGCGCTTTGCAGGCGTAAAATCGAATCAGACATCAGACATCTCCACAACAAGGAATGCCTTACTGTTGATCCGAAACGTTTCGGACGCCAACCAAAACGTTTAGGATCCGTGATCGAGTTCAGGAAATTAATCTGATGGGAAGGGAATCAGGCGGTTTCACCGGGGATAAATTCAGGCTGCCAGAGCACCTGGAGAGAGGCGAGATCGTCACCGGCAATCAAGCGACGAACCATGCTGGCTATCTGGCGCCCAACGCCCTGCCGGGTGGATTGAATCACCGCGCCAACCGGGGTTTCAATGATGCTGTCCTGCGGCAAGCCATCGTAAACGACTAACGCGACACGATTATCACCGGTCAGACGCCCCTGCTGGGCAAGAGCCATCGCCGCACCGTCACCGTGGCTGTTGCAGTCGGTGACAATCGCCGTTGGCGGTTCAGGCAAACGCAGCAGCTCCATAGTTGCCTGAAACCCGCTACGCCGGGTTGGCGACACGCTGCGCAGCCAGTCCTCGGCTAATCCGGCTTCGCGTAGCGCTTGCAGATAACCGTTGCGGCGTTGAGTAATAAACGCCTGATTATTATTTTCGCTCAATAACGCGATGCGCCGGTGCCCCTGGCTAATCAGGTGGCGGGTAGCGCGATAGGTTCCGGCCTGGTTGTCGAAATCAAACCAGGCGTAGGGCTGCGGCAGGCGGCTGCGGCCCAGGGCCAGAAACGGAAAACCCGATGAGAGCAGCTGCGCCAGACGCGGATCGTCATCGAGGGTATGCGCGACAATCAACGCATCGACGCGACGACTCTGCACCATACGCATATACCCGTGCTTGTCGGCTTGTTCATCATCGGCAATCAGCAGTAAATCAATCTCATAGCGCGACAGCTCGTGGCTGATTTCACCAACCATATCGAGAAAAACGTTGTTATTCAGCGGCGCAGGACGCACGGGGAAAACGAGGCCAACCGCGTCAATTTTGCCCATCTTCAGGCGACGGGCGAAGGTATTCGGGCGATATCCGCGACGCTGCGCTTCGGCTTCCACGCGGGCGCGCGTCTCCTGCGACACATCGTCGTAGCCGTTTAACGCACGGCTGACGGTCGTGACCGAGATCCCAAGTTCTTTAGCAATGGCTTTCAACGACATAAGTATCCCTGTCCTCGCGGGAGAATGCGGTAGTGTCCCGCAATACGGCCATGGCGTCCAGCCTGCCGCCGTGACTAGTTCTGCTCGGCTACCAGCAGCGCCTGGGTGTCCGGCTCCAGCGCCTGGAAAACGTGCTCCCGGTCTGCGGGATAGCAAATGTAATCCCCTTCGCCCAGTTCTTCCGGCGCTTCCGTCAGGCCAACCCGCGCGCGACCCTGAGTGATAATAATATGCTCCACCGAACCCGGCGGATGCGGCTGTGAAATACGGTCCGCTCCCGGCTGGGTCAACAAGAGATAGATATCGCGCCGTGCGCCCGGCGGGCATGCAGCTAGGAGGATCGCCTGATAGTTTGCCTGCTCGGCGATAACTTTCGTCCCCTCGCCACGACGGATCACCTGGGTCGTATTGACCTGCGGCTCCAGCAGACGAGCGAAGGGAATATCGAGAGCCACGCAAAGCGCCCACAGGGTCTCCAGGCTCGGGTTGCCGTTGCCGGACTCCAACTGCGATAACGTCGATTTGGCAATTCCCGCCCGCCGCGCAACTTCGGCGAGGGAAAGCCCGGTGCGCGCACGTTCACGTACCAGACTTTTGGCAATCAGGCTGATTGGCTGGGTCATACACGGCTCCGTGTTTTTTATAACGAACGATTCGTTCGTCTTGAAATGCGATTCTGTTGCGTTCATTATAATGGAAATTCGTTCGATATGGCTAAAGAGTATGAAGCAACACTTCGCCAGCCTCAAAGGCGACACCATCAAAGCAATTGTTTTAGTCTGCCTGGCGGTCGGTATCGTCGGCATGTCCTACGGCTCGCTGGCAATCGCCTATGGTTTTCCCATTTGGGTGCCTTTTGTCCTCTCGGTTTGCGTGCTGGCGGGTGCCTCTGAGTTTATGTTTATTGGGATTGTCGCCAGCGGCGGCAACCCGTTGGCAGCGGCAGCGGCCGGTTTACTGGTTAACGCCCGCCATATTCCTTTCGGCGTCACGGTACGCGATCTGGTCGGCCAGCGCGCCGCCAGCTTCCTCGGTTGCCACATCATGAACGACGAAAGCGTAGTGTTTGGTCTGTCGCAGAAAACACCCGAACAGCGCCGGGCCGCCTATTGGCTGTGTGGCCTGGGCGTGGCGCTGATTTGGCCGCTGGGAGCGCTCCTGGGCGCGGGCGTCGGCAAACTGCTCCCGGCAACGGAGACCATCGGCCTCGATGCGGTATTCCCGGCGATTCTGCTGGCGCTGGTGGTTCCAGCATTTAAAAACCGTACTACGCTTATCCGCGCCTGCAGCGGAGCGGCGCTATCGCTGGCCGCCGTGCCTTTTGCGCCGGTTGGCCTGCCGGTCCAGCTGTCGCTGTTTGGCCTGCTGGCGAGGAAAAAATAATGGGTAATTTGACGCTGTTTATTGCCGGTATCGCCGTGCTATCTCTGGGGACCTATTTAATGCGTTTAGGTGGGGCAAAGCTCGGCAGTCGTTTAGCCTTTTCCGAACGCTCCCAGGCGCTGCTTTCCGATGCGGCGACGGTGCTGCTCTTTTCCGTCGCGCTGGCGACCACCTTTTATGAAGGCGAACATTTTGCCGGCATGGCGCGGGTGCTGGGCGTGGGCATCGCGGTGTTTCTCGCCTGGCGCAAGATGCCGCTGATTGTGGTGATTATCGCCGCCGCCGTGGTAACGGCGCTGTTACGGATGGCGGGGATACATTAAAAAGCGATTTTGCATTTAGACGATGCGCGTGCATTTCTGCCGGGTGGCGGCTAGCGCCTTACCCGGCCTACAAAACCCGATATATCAACAAATTATACGTCTTACTGTATTTGCGCTTCGATCCAACAGGTAACGGATTTAATCTCCAGCGGCTGCTGCTGATCTATCGTGAACACCGGCCCCAGGCGCATCGGTTGCGCTCGTTCGGCAAGCGCGTGAAGCTCCGGGAGATACTCTTCACCCGGATGTCCCGGTTTGCGATCCTGCAACCGCGTGGCGTAGCGCGATACCGCAAGCTCTGGCGTAATGTGATTCCAGACCTCAAGGACCTTTTCAACGCCAGCCTGCTGGAGCAGTTGTTGCAATGTTTCACGCGGCTGAAAACCAAACCAGGCGTCGACCAGCCAGACGCAGCCCGCCGGGGACTGACCGACAATCGACCAGATAACCTCATAGGCGGCGCAGCCCAGCTGCCGGTTGAAGGGTCGATCAATATCAGTAAAGCGCGCCATAAAGGGCTCTTTAATACCGTCAATGGTCAGCAGCGGCAGATTAAATGTTGCCGAGAGCTGCCGGGTGACGGTGCTTTTACCCGATGCGGGAATGCCGTTAATTAAAATCACCGTTTTGCAGCCTGGAGTGAGATGTCTGTTCATAACAGCGCGACGACCTCCTCCCGGCTGCTGGCGGCCCGCAGCTTAGTCATCGTTTCGTTATTATCGAGCAACGCGATAATCGCGCGGATCCCCTCCTCGATATGAGCATTGCTGTCCTGGGCACCAAACATAATGACAATGTCAGCCTTCTCGCTGTCGGCAAACTGAATCGGTTTGTTCAGCACCACCAGACTAAAACAGTTACGCTTTACGCCGCATTCCGGTCTGGCGTGAGGGATTGCCACCCCTTCATCAAAAACGTAATACGCACCATGATGCAGAGTATTATCAATGACCGCCTGGCCGTAATCCGCCGAAATGTACCCTTTTGCTACCAGCGGACTGGCGGCCAGATGAATCACCTACTGCCAGTCAGACTCCGTAACGCCGACCTGAATGGCATCGGCCTCAATAAGTAACTCTTTTATTGTCATTACGACTCCTTAAGAGCCTATATCAGTAGGCGTTATCGGTGCAGGCGGTTTGGACACGGACAGCGCGGAAAAACCGGAGCGTACACGTAGTACGTGAGGATTTTGAGCACTGCCCTGGTTCAAACTGGCAAACAAGATAGCCTAATGAACAGGTTCTAAATATTACGGCGAATAGTGTTACGCAACTCATCAATGCGAATAAAAAGCGCATCTATCTCTTGCCGATGTGTTTTGCTTTTGGCATACACCGACAGCGCACGGTTATAAATCAGCATTAATGCTTTCTGTACTTCGCCATTACCGGGG
Organism: Klebsiella sp. RHBSTW-00215; assembly: GCF_014103785.1. Lineage (NCBI taxonomy): Bacteria > Pseudomonadati > Pseudomonadota > Gammaproteobacteria > Enterobacterales > Enterobacteriaceae > Klebsiella > Klebsiella sp. RHBSTW-00215. The sequence continues at coordinate 1,546,052 of NZ_JABXQS010000001.1, read as the reverse complement.
TTGCCCTGTAATTCGCCTTCCAGCCGGGTTATTTCCTCCGCCAGCTGGCTGGCCTGTTGGTTATAATCCTGCGGCGGGTTATTTTCTTTTTTCCACAGCGTTTTTAAAGATTCAAACATAGTGAGCTCCTCCCTGACGGACAACAGGGCAACGAAATACCATTTAATAATGAAGGATTTATTTAAACAGAGCGATTTTTTCCATTAATACATGAGTTACTGCATTATTCGCTGGAATTAAAAACTTGCGCACGCTGTCATTCACTTTGCCTTTTTCAAAGGTGGTTTTGCATTGATCGACCCACTGGACGTTCATTTCCGTGCCAACATTCACTTTATTGATGCCCTCAGTGACGGCCAGACGCATATCCTCATCGCTGACGCCGGTACCGCCATGGAGCACTAACGGCACGCCGGTAGCGGCGCTAATTTCTTGCAGCCGCAGGTGCTGGATCTGCGCCTTGCCGGTATACAGGCCGTGCACCGTCCCCACGGAAACCGCCAGCATATCGACCTGCGTTTCATCCACAAAACGTTTGGCGTCTTCCACCGTGGTAAAGCAGATATCTTCCGCAGCAACGGCTTTACCATCTTCCGAGCCGCCGATAGCGCCAAGTTCGCCTTCAACGGTGATATTTCGCGGACGAGCCATCTCCACCACTATCCGCGTATTGCCGATGTTTTCTTCCAGCCCCAGGTGCGAGCCGTCATACATCACCGATGAAAAACCGGCGTCCATTGCCGTTTCAATCGCGCTAATATCGGAGCAGTGATCCAGGTGCAGGCAGGTCGGCACATTTTCACTTTCCGCTAATGAACAAACGGCATCCACCAGTAAACGATAACCAAGATATTCCGCCGTCCCGGTCGAGATTTGAATCATTAACGGGCTATTGCTTTTTTGCGCCGCTTTAAAAAAAGCGGGCAGCATTTCAATACAGTGCAAATTAAATGAACCAATGGCTTTAAATTTTCTTTCCTGCGCAATTTTCAGAATATCGTTGAAATTATACAGACTCATGAGCATTTTCCCCTTTCGGCTTCGCTGATCTACCGTTTACGAACCATGCCAGTGCGGCAACAAAAACAATGAATAAGGCGACAAACAACCAGTTATTCTGGAAAGCGTGGCCCAATACCAGACCGGAACTGATCACGTCAGAATCGCTGAAGGTGACGCCGGTAAAGCCGTAGCTTTCGAGCATCGGCACCAGAATCGCAGGCAGGAAAGTGATAAACAGGCCGTGAACCACGCCGCCAATCATCGCCCCACGGCGGCCGCCCAGCGCGTTACCAAACACGCCCGCCGTACCGCCAGCAAAGAAGTTGGTTAACAGACCGGGCAGAATCATCGCCAGGCCGAACATCGGGAACACCAGCATGCCGATAATGGAGCCGATGGTGGTCGCCAGGAACCCGACGATCACTGCGTTAGGCGCATAGGGAAACAGAACTGGGCAATCCAGCGCGGGCTTGGCGTCCGGAACAATACGCATTGCGATACCGCGAAATGCCGGAACCAGTTCATTAAGCAGTAAGCGAACGCCGCTGTAGAGCACGAAGACGCCCGCCACAAACTGAATGGACTGCATAAAAGCGTACATCAGGTAATTATTACCGTTGGAGAACTGACCAATATATCCCGGGCCCGCCGCGACCGCCGGGATGAGGTACATCGGCACCATAACCACCGCCATCGCGAGATAGGTATCCTGGAGGAACTTAAAGTTATCCGGCAGTTCAAGGTCTTCCGTGGAGCGAGAACCTTTACCCACCACTTTCGCCACGGCGGCTTGCACCAGATAGCCAATGGTGCAGAAGTGCCCCAGCGCTACGTCATCAGAACCGGTAATACGCCTGACTACCGGCTGCGCCAGCGCGGGCATCAGTACCGCCATAATGCCGCCAAAGATGCCGCCGGTCAGGATCAGCGGGAACCCGGTCAGTCCGGCTTTATAGCCAATCACCGCCCCGATGGTCGCCATCCACAGCAATGCCTGACCGGTCAGGAAGATATATTTCAGCGGCGTCAGGCGGGCGATAATAATATTAACGGCAAAGATCACCAGCAGCGTCAGCGCCACCTCCGAGCCTAATTCACGGTTGGCTAACCCGGCGATAGCAGCAACGTCGGTAATATAGCCTTTCATACCGAATCCCTGAGTGAAAATATCGTTCAGGAACGTGAGCGTGGCGACAATAATATTAATCCCGGCCATCATGATTAAAAAACCGAGCAGGGTTTTAAATGTCCCTTCCGCCGTTTTGCCCGGTGATTTTTTTTGCAGGATCAGGCCCAGCATCGCAATAAACGCGATTAATATCGATGCCTGACCGAGCAAATCTTTGACGATAAACTCTACAAAGCTATTCATAGTCCGCTACCTTCAGGTTACGTTCTTTTAAGAATGCGACGATCTTGGCCTCAACTTCGTCTTTATCCGTCAGTTTATGCAATACTACCACCCGTTTAATTTCCTCCTCACTGGCATCAGCCGTTAATATATCGGCAAAGGTTTTTTGCGTGAGGATCATATCGGATTTAAACGCGCCGGCTTCGGAAACGGTGGTATGTTCAATATGTGCCGGAATTTCCAGTTTCTTTAAAACCGCTTTCGCCGTCATTTCAATGGCAAAGCTTGAACCGAGGCCGCAGCCACATACGCAAAGAATTTTCAGCATGTAGGGTCTCCTCAAATTATATTGAGTTGTTTGGCAAGTTTATAATGGTGTCCTTCGGTATCTACCAGACGTTTTTTCATACTGACTAAGTCAATCGGAATAGGTTTGTTACTTGAATTAATAATAATGGCTTTATTTTTCATCCCTGACTGAATGCAGCGAACGACTTCACTGGCCATAATCGTGCCCTGATAAATCTCTTCACAGGTCGGGTCACCGTTACGTAAACCGTAGCCCACAATAGTTTTACGAATACGCACGCCAATTTGCGGTTCAAGCTGCTTAATCATGGTATCAATGGCCCCCTGGAATCCGGGAGAATACTCCCTGGTGTAGCCTTCGGAGCACAGGATCACGACGCTATTCTGCTTTGCCAGCTTCTGCTTCACGCGCTCGGCAAGCGCAGCCAGCGGCATCTGCGATTCCGGGATCAGGGCGATATCCGCGTTACATTTAATCGCCGATTGCAACGTTAACTCTCCACAATAACCTCCTAATATTTCGACCATAAATACCCGACCAGGTAATGCTCTGCCGGTATTTCTTAAGCGGGAAACTTCTTTAATAATCTGCTCACAGGCGGTAGAGAAACCAATGGTATAATCGCTACCGTATACATCGTTATCAATCGTCATCCCGACGCCAAAACAGTTAATATCAAACTCACTTAACGTATTGAGAAACTGCAGGCTACCGTCGCCGCCGGCCATAATCAGCACATCAACGCGCAGTGACTTAATTTTTTTAGCGATCGTTTCATATTCACTGCGCAGCAATTTACGACTGGTGCGTCCGGAGGTAATAATCGGAATAGCCGCAATCGAAAAATCAACCAGATCACGCCAGGCAACTTCTTGATAATTTTTATCCAACAGCCCAGGTATTCCGCCATTAAAAATGGTGATCTCAGCATTCGCCATTTTGGCAACCTGGAATATAAAATTATTAATTCCAGAAACATCTCCACCGCTAATAACAATGCCAATTTTCATTGCCTGCCTCCGCTGTTTTCTCTGCCAACATTTTTCCCTGACTTCAAGGCTGCTATTTGCAATAGAGATCACAATATGCCGATAATTTTGCTCCAGCCTAATATTGACAACCGCTTTATTACGCTATTTTTTGTGATCAATATCTCTTTTATAAAGTGAGATCGGCTTAACAGTTAATTTTTTATTTTGTTTAAGATCATTAAGTTACTTGGCCCGATAATTCCCTGCATGGGTTGCGTGTGTTTACCCGGTAATCCCACTTTTGCGGAAAGAGAGAAATGTGATAAATAGCGCATTTTTTTACGTCAGGAAGGTTCACAGCGCGTTTTTCCACTGACCCGCCCGACCTATACCCTAAATAATTCGAGTTGCTTAAAGGCGGCAAGGGAGTGAATCCCCAGGAGCATAGATAACTATGTGACTGGGGTGAGCGAGCGTAGCCAACACATAAGCAACTTGAAGTATGACGGGTATAAAATTGTGTGCCTGCGCACAAAGCTCACTCGCGCTTACTGAGCAAAATGTCACTGCGCGCTGACATATTGCCGCTCATCTCTTCGCCGTCCCGACGTTAAAATCATATTAATTAGGTTTTAACGGAGTCTCATCATGGCAGCCCTTACAGCGAACTGTATTGACCTGAATATTCAGGGCAATAGCGTTTATTCCATCCTCAAGCAGCTGGCGGATATGGCCTTTCATAACGGCTACGTCAGCGACCGTAATCAGTTTTTGCAAACGCTGTTGCTGCGCGAAAAGCTGCACTCCACTGGTTTTGGTTCGGGCATCGCCGTTCCTCACGGCAAAAACGCCTGCGTGAAGCAGCCCTTCGTCCTGTTCGCGCGTAAATCCGCCAACGTCGACTGGAAAGCCAGCGACGGCGAAGACGTCAACTGCTGGATCTGCCTCGGCGTGCCGCAGGCCGGCGAGGACGACCAGGTCAAAATCATCGGCACCCTGTGCCGCAAAATTATCCATCAGGATTTTATCAACCAGCTGAAACAGGGCGACGCCGACCAGGTGCTGGCGCTGTTAAATCAGACCTTAACCTCATAAGGAAGCGGCTATGGAGTCATCCTTGCGTTTAGTGGCGATCACCAACTGTCCCGCCGGTATCGCCCACACTTACATGGTGGCGGAAGCGCTGGAGCAAAAAGCGCGTTCGCTCGGCCATACGATAAAAGTTGAAACCCAGGGCTCAAGCGGCGTCGAAAACCGCCTGACCAATGAAGAGATTGCCGCTGCGGATTACGTGATTCTGGCGACAGGACGCGGCTTAAGCGCGGATGATCGCGCGCGCTTTGCCGGGAAAAAGGTTTATGAGATCGCCATTTCCCAGGCGTTGAAAAATATCGATCAGATCTTTACCCAGTTGCCCTCTCATTCGCAGCTTTTTGCCGCCGATAGCGGCGTCAAGCTGGGCAAACAGGATGTACAGCAGGGGAGCGTGATGAGCCACCTGATGGCGGGGGTTTCTGCCGCGCTGCCGTTTGTTATCGGCGGCGGTATTCTGGTCGCCATCGCCAATATGCTGGTGCAGTTTGGTTTGCCCTATACCGACATGTCGAAAGGCGCGCCGTCGTTTACCTGGGTTGTCGAATCTATCGGCTATCTCGGCTTCACCTTTATGATCCCAATCATGGGCGCGTACATCGCCTGGTCGATTGGCGATAAACCCGCGTTCGCCCCGGCGTTTCTGGTGTGCTATCTGGCCAACGATAAAGGGCTGCTGGGTACGCAATCCGGCGCAGGATTTCTCGGCGCGGTAGTGCTGGGACTGGCAATCGGCTACTTCGTGTTATGGTTTCGCAAGGTACGTCTCGGTAAGGCGCTTCAGCCGCTGCTCGGCTCAATGCTGATCCCGTTCGTCACTCTGCTGGTGTTTGGCGTGCTGACGTACTACGTCGTCGGCCCGGTGATGTCCGATATCATGGGCGGCCTGTTGCACTTCCTGAACACCATTCCGCCATCCATGAAAATGGGCGCAGCTTTTCTTGTTGGCGCGATGCTGGCGTTCGACATGGGCGGACCGATCAACAAAACCGCGTGGTTCTTCTGCTTCTCGCTGCTGGAAAAACATATCTATGACTGGTACGCCATCGTTGGCGTGGTGGCGCTGATGCCGCCCGTCGCCGCAGGTATCGCCACCTATATCGCACCGAAGCTGTTTACGCAGCAGGAGAAGGCCGCCGCCAGCAGCGCGATTGTGGTCGGTGCAACCGTCGCTACCGAACCGGCAATTCCTTACGCGCTGGCCGCGCCGCTGCCGATGATTACCGCCAATACGCTCTCCGGCGGCATTACCGGGATGCTGGTGATCGCCTTCGGAATCAAACGTCTGGCGCCGGGTTTAGGTATCTTTGACCCGCTGATCGGCCTGATGTCGCCTGTAGGGTCATTTTATCTGGTGCTGGCGATAGGCCTGGCGCTAAACATTTCGCTAATCATCATTCTGAAAGGATTGTGGCTCAAACGTAAAGCCGCGCAGCAGGAGCTTGTCCATGAACATTGAGTTACTACAGCAGTTATGTGAAGCCAGCGCCGTCAGCGGTGATGAACAGGAAGTTCGCTCGATTTTGATCAATACGCTGGAACCCTGTGTAGATGAGATCACCTTCGACGGCCTCGGCAGCTTTGTCGCCCGCAAAGGGACACGCGGGCCGAAAGTCGCCATCGTCGGGCATATGGATGAAGTCGGCTTTATGGTGACGCATATCGACGAGAGCGGTTTTATCCGTTTCACCACCATTGGCGGATGGTGGAGTCAGTCGATGCTCAATCACCGGGTGACCGTACGTAGCCGTGCTGGGGTAAAAATCCCCGGCGTGATTGGCTCCGTAGCACCGCACGCCCTGACGGAAAAGCAGAAACAGCAGCCGCTGTCGTTTGACGAGATGTTCATCGATATTGGCGCGAGCAGCCGCGAAGAGGTGGAAAAACGCGGCATTGCGATCGGCGATTTCATCAGTCCGGAAGCGAACTTTGCCCGCTGGGGCGACGATAAAGTCGTCGGCAAAGCGCTGGATAACCGCGTCGGCTGCGCCCTGATGGCGGAGCTTTTACAAGCGGTGGATAACCCGGAAATCACCCTCTACGGCGTTGGCAGCGTGGAAGAAGAGGTCGGGCTGCGCGGGGCGCAAACCTCGGCGGAGCATATCAAACCCGACGTGGTTATCGTGCTGGATACCGCCGTCGCGGGCGACGTGCCCGGCATCGACAGCATCAAATATCCGCTGAAGCTCGGCGATGGCCCAGGGCTGATGCTGTTTGATAAGCGCTATTTCCCCAACCAGCAGCTGGTCGCCGCGTTAAAACAGAGCGCCGGAGACAGCGGAGCCCCATTGCAGTTCTGCACCATGAAAACCGGAGCAACGGACGGTGGACGCTACAATGTGATGGGCGGCGGTCGTCCGGTGGCGGCGCTGTGCCTGCCGACCCGCTACCTGCACGCCAACAGCGGCATGGTTTCGGTAAAAGATTATGACACACTGTTTACCCTGGTGCGCGAACTGCTGGCCTCGCTAACGGCGGATAAGGTCAAAGCCTTCACTGACTTTCGCTAGGTGAGATAATGCTATCGGAACGCCAGTTAAAGGTCGCGGAGATTCTCGAACAGCAGCCCTGCTTGCTGGGCGAACTGGCGCGACAAACTGGCGTATCAAGCCGCACGATCCTGCGCGATATTGATTACCTCAACTTTACCTTCAGCGGTAAGGCCCGCATTCACCCCGGCGGCGGTGCGGGCTACCAGCTGGATATTGTTGACCGGCGCGGCTATTTCCAGCTTTTACAACGTCATGATAATGATGACCGGTTGCTGGCGATATTACTGCTTAACCCATTTATCACCCGCGTGCAGCTCGCCGCGACGCTGAATTTACCGGAGACCTGGGTCGCCGACAGGTTGCCGCGCCTGAAGCAGCGCTACGAACGCGCCTTCTGCATCGCAAGCCGTCCCGGCGTCGGGCACTTTATTGATGAGCCTGAAGATAAGCGCCTTATCCTGCTGGCGAATCTGCTAAAAAAAGATCCGCTGTTGATTCCCCTGCCGGGCATGACGCGCGAGAACATCGCTCAGCTTCAGCAGGCCTGTGAAAATCTGCATGCTTTTGCGCTGGTTTCCGGAGAGTATCTCGCAAGCGTGGTGCTTGCCGTTTATGCCCTGCGCAACCAGCTCGCCGCCGCCTGGCCTGAGTGTCAGCATAGTGCGCTTAATAATGCGGTGGAGCAGGCGGGAATTTATCTCGGCGACAAGGCGTTCAGCACGCTGGTTGGGCTGCTGGAAATGCAGCAACAGCATACCGCTGCGATTTCCGAAGAGGGCGTCGTGTCGCTGCTAAAATCGCTACCCGGCGTCACCCCGCTGAATATTATCGACGAACAGCTAGTCGAAAATATTACCGGTCACCTCCTACGCTGCGTCGCCGCCCCGGTATGGATCCCGGAACATCGACAGGGCAGCATGAACAACCTGAAGGCCGCCTGGCCCGCCGCCTTCGACATGAGCCTGCGCTTTATCGCCCGGCTTCGCGAACAGTTGGATATTCCTCTGTTCGACAGCGACCTGATTGGGCTCTATTTTGCCTGTGCTCTGGAACGGCATCAGAACGAGCGCCAGCCGATTATTTTGCTCTCCGATCAGAACGCCATCGCCACCATTAATCAGCAGGCGATTGAGCGGGATGTGCTGAATTGCCGGGTGATTATTGCGCGCAGCGCGGGCGAATTAAGCGCCATCAGCGAAGAGGTCACTCCGCTATTAATCATCAACAATAGCCACTATCTGCTTGATGATGCTTTAAAAAATGTTCTTACCATCAAAAACATTATCACCGCAGCCGGTACCGAGCAGATTAAAAATTTCCTCGCCACGGCCTTTATCCGCCAGCAGCCTGAGCGTTTCTTTTCACAGCAGGGCAGCTTCCATTACGCCAATGCGGCGGGCGAAAGCTGGCAGGAGATTATCGGCCGAATTTGCGGACAGCTTGTCGCACAGGGTCATATCACCGAAGACGAGGCGCTGCGCATCTGCGCCAGGGAGCATGAGGGCGAAAACCTGATTGTGAATCGCCTGGCGATCCCCCACTGCTGGAGCGAGCAGGAGCGCCGCTTTCGCGGGTTCTTTATCACCCTCGCGCGCCCCATGCAGGTCAATAACGAGCCGGTCAGCCATGTGCTCATCGCCTGTGCCGCCGCCGACGCGCGCCACGAGTTAAAAATCTTTAGCTATTTATCCAGCGTGCTGTGCCGTCATCCGGCGGACACTATTGCGGGACTGGCGGGGTATGAAGCATTTATTGCGCTGCTCCGGGAGTAAAGCTCTTCAGAACTTTCAGATTGCTGACAAAGTGCGATTCTCTGGAATTGCCCGGCGGCGCTTCGCTTGCGCGGGCCTACGGAGTATGGGTTTGTAGGCCGGGTAAGGCGCTAGCCGCCACCCGGCAAAAAATGCGGGCACCCTATTGTCATCAATCTCAAAAGCTCTTCAAACCTTAACTATCGCAGCCCCCTGTTTTACCCCCTGCAAAATGTGTGGCGATCTCCATCACATTCCAATCAAAACGTAGTTTCATTTTTAATTCGTGACGTGGAAAGTATTCAGTGTCTAATGAAAACAGTAGTGTCTAGTGTCTAAAATAAATCGACGCTATTTTCTACTCTATGCGGAACACTGAAAAATGGCGCTGTCGGCGAAAGAAAAGTTATTTCACAAAATACTCACCCATTATGCGCAGAAACCCGCAGGTTTCACGGCTCAGGACTGCGCTGACTTTATGCAGGTTAACCGCAGCGTCATCAGTCATTACCTCAACAGGCTGTGCGATGACGGCCATCTGAGTAAAGAAAATACCCGCCCGGTTCGCTTCTTTGTGCAGCAAAATGGCGTAAAAAACGCGCAGGCGTCTCGCATAGTGTCGAAAAAGCACGACGCCTTTCAGCAGTTGATCGGCGCACAGGGGAGCCTGGCGGAAGCAATCGCGCTTTGCCGCTCGGCGGTGGATTATCCCGGCGACGGTCTGCCTGTCCTGCTCTCCGGGGAAAGCGGCGTCGGTAAGAGCCATCTGGCGGCGCTGATTTATCAATATGCCATCGAGCGCAACGTCATTGCGGCGGATAAGCCGTTCGTTGAACTGAACTGTGCCGACTACGCCAATAACCCGGAGCTGCTTTCGGCAACGCTTTTCGGCTATACGCGCGGTGCGTTCACCGGGGCTGACCGCGAAAAGCGTGGGGCCTTTGATGATGCGGATGGCGGGTTTCTGTTTCTCGATGAGGTCCATCGGCTGTCGGCTGAGAACCAGGAGAAGCTGTTTCTGTTTATGGACAAAGGCTATTTCTATCGTCTCGGCGATAACCGCACGCGCCATCCGGCGTCGCTGCGCTTTATTTTCGCCACCACGGAGAATATCGACACCGTCCTGCTCAACACTTTTCGCCGCCGAATCCCGGTGCGCGTGACGCTGCCCAACTATATTTCGCGCCCGCTCACCGAGCGCGTCGCTCAGGTTAGCCATTTTTTGCATCAGGAAGCGCTCAGCCTGCGCCGGGATATTCATCTCGATAATCCGCTCATGCATCAACTGGTAACCTCGCCGGTGCGCGGCAATATCGGTGAGCTAAAAAATCAGATCAAAGTCATGTGCGCCAGCGCCTGGAGCGATAATCGCGAGGCCGCAGTGATTACGCTACGCGGCCCCTCGTCCGGCGGCGAAATAATCAGAATTACCGCTAACCCTGATGATGATGCGCTTAATGCCAGCCAGCTGCTGCCAAAAGCGATGCACGATGCGGTTATTTTTCGCGACTTTTGCCATAGCGGTAACGTGCTGTTGCTCAATCGCAAAATGGAACAGCTGCTGACCACGGTCAGCGGCGCGGTTGCCGCCGAGTCGCTGTATAGCGGCTATATCTGGCAGAACACCGCTCATGCGTTGAACGAGCTGGAGAGCCTGACCGGCATCAGCTGTAGCCAGGAGATCCGCAAAGCCGTATGGCTCTGCGTCAGCTATACGCTGCATCCTTCTCAGGAGGCGGTCAACGTCGGTGAGCTACAGACGATTTCCGACTATGTTTCCGCGAAGGCGCGCCTGCTGGCGGAAGAGTGCCTCGCTTTGCTGAACAAACACGTCACCCACCAGCCGCTGCCCCTCTTGCTGCCGCTGTTAAGCTGCGCTTTTCATACCCTGGCCGGTGAAGACGACCCCATTCAGGGCATTATCGTTTCCCACGGTCGCGCCACCGCATCGAGCATTGCCGGTATCGCCAATCAGTTGACCGGCGGCTACTACTTTAAAGCCTTCGATATGGCCAACGCGACCTCCACCAGGGAAATCATCGACCTGCTGATTGCCCACGTCTCGCGCCTCAAACAAGGGGGCGGGCTGATTATCCTGGTGGATATGGGGTCGCTAAAAGAGATCTACGAAGAAATTAAGCTTCACCTGCATGGTGAACTGTTGGTTATCAACAACGTCAGCACCGCCATGGCGCTGGATATTGCCGCCAAAATTCAGGACAAACTGTCGATGGAGGCAATTATTGAGAGCGCTAAAGGGGCGTATGAGGTTGAAACCCGCTACTACGCCGGGATCTTGCCGGGGAATAAAATCATTATCTCCTGCATCTCCGGCGAAGGGATCTCCCGCAAGCTGAAAGATATCGTCCAGCGATTTCTGGCGCAGGAGGAGATCGACATCATTACGATGGAGTATGACGATCTGAAGTGGAAAATCGCCCACGCCGACCCGGCGCTAAACGGCACCCGGCTTATCATCACCACCACCGATCTGGAAGCGGGCTATATTCCGCTGCTAAGCGTAGAGCAGTTGATTAAAGAAAAGACGCTGGTGTTAAAGCGCGACTACTTCAACGGGCTGCTGATGGAAGGCGGTCTGGAGCCGATGATTGATGAAGTCGTGAAGCTGTTTACCGTCGAAGGCGTCGCCAGCCGTCTCAACTTCCTCAACCCGGTGGTGATTATTGATGAAGTCGAAGCGGTGATTAAACAGTATGAATCCTTCTACAAAATCCATTTTGAAAGCTACCTGCGCATCAATCTGTTTATGCATATCGCGCTGATGATTGAGCGGGTAATGGTCAATAACGGCGTGCGCCATCGCGAAGAGGCGGAGCTGACGCTGGAGCAGCAAGCGTTTGTCGCCGTCCACGACACCTTTTTCCAGGCACTGAACCGTAAATACAATATCACCCTGCCGATCACCGAAGTGCTGATGATCTATGAAATCATGGAGCCATGGATCGCCTTTGACCCCATCAATTAACCTCCCGCCGCCAGCTTCGGCTGGCCCCATCGACACTGGTTACTCCACCCATTTCAACACTGAAATTAGCGTCCAAAAATTAATTTTTCACCTTTAAAAACAAACAAATATAAACATGGCACGCTGATTGCAAAATCCCCGGCAGATACCTGAAAAGATTAAGGAACGCGAAATGCGAGAGATGTACATCGCAACTCATGGCCGCTATGCCGAAGGGATTGTCTCGGCGTTAAATCTGCTGATTGGCGACGACCACGGCGTTACGCCCGTTTGCGCCTACTGCGGCGAAATCGGCTCAACGGCAGAGCTGGCAGCCCGCTTTGACGCCATCGCCCAACAGGCCGCCGGTCGCGGCAATGAACTGGTGCTGTTTACCGATATGCCCGGCGGCAGCGTCAACAATACCGCCGTGCAGATGATGGTCAAATACCCTCACGCCCACGTTATCAGCGGCGCCAACCTGATTATGTTGATGGAGTTTTGCATGTCGGAACACCCTGATACCGCGCAGCGACTTCAGGATGCGGTTGCCGCCGCCAGCGGGGCGATGCAGTACATGAATCTGTTGCCGGAAATCATCTCGGCGCGCCAGGCAACGCAGCAGCAGACCCAGGACGATATTGACGATTTTTTTGCCGGGGAGGAAAACCTGTGACTATCGCACTCGAAGCGCTTGATACCCGCTACTTCTCACCGCCGCCGGGGCTGGATAAGAGGTGGCTCGACGAAGCCATCGCTGAAGTGCTGGGCCAGCTCGATGCCATGCTGCCGCGCTTTACGGCAACGTTTCCCGCCGCCAGTGCCACCCATGGTTGCTACGCAAGCGTGGAGAAAGTCGACTGGACCGAGGGATTCTGGACCGGGATGCTGTGGCTCGCCTGGGAGGTGACCGGCGATGAAAAATACCGCGCGGTGGCGGAAAGCCTGCTCGACAGCTTTGAAGAGCGGCTCGATCAGCAGATCAAAGTCGATACCCACGACCTCGGCTTTCTCTATCTGCTCTCCTGCGTTAATGCCTGGAAGCTCACCGGCAACCTGCGCGCCCGCGAACTCGCCCTGCGCGCCGCCGAGCAGCTGTATCGCCGCTTTAACGCCACGGCGGGCGTGATTCAGGCATGGGGAGATTTAAACGACCCGGCGCGTCAGGGGCGGATGATCATCGACTGCAACCTCAATGTCCCACTGCTGTTTTGGGCCGCCGACGAGACCGGTAACGCACAGTGGCGGGAAGCCGCCAGCCGCCATCTGGCGCAGGCTGCGCGCTATCTGGTGCGTGAAGACGCGTCGACCTTTCATACGTTTTATATGGATGTGAATAGCGGCCAGCCGCTGCGCGGCGATACGCATCAGGGATTCAGCGACAGCTCCTGCTGGTCACGCGGTCAGGCGTGGGGAATTTACGGTTTCGCGCTGGGATATGCCCATACCGGCGATGCCTGGCAACCCGAGCTCTCTCGCCGCCTGGTGCACTATTTTCTTAACCGCTTACCGGACGATTTTGTCTGCTACTGGGATCTGATTTTTACCGCTGAAGATAACCAGTACCGGGACACGTCTGCGGCGGCGATCGCCGCCTGCGGTCTGGCGGAATTGCTGAAGCTGCTGCCGCTAACCGACCCGCTGCGTCCGGCCTACGCCAACGCTATCGACTTGATGATGCGCAATTTACGCGAGCATTACTTTGCCCACGCGCAGGACGGCCTGCTGCGCGAAGGCGTTTACAACTTTGGCCGCAATATGGGTATTAACGAACCAAACCTCTGGGGCGATTATTTTTATTTCGAAGCCCTGGTTCGCCTTTCCCGCGTCTGGACCCCCTACTTTTGCTAACTGGAGCTACACATGATTTCTTTAGTACGTATTGACGATCGTTTGATCCACGGACAGGTTGCCGTGGTCTGGACCAAGCATCTGGGCGTGAACCGCATTCTGGTCGCCAATGACCAGATCGTGAATAACGAAGTGCAAAAAATGTCGCTGCGCATGGCGGCTCCCGATACCGCCAAGTGCGCCATTATGGCGGTGAAAGATGCGGGCGATGTGCTTAACGACCCACGTTCAGAAGCCATGAAAATTATGGTGATCGTAAACAATTCTGCCGATGCCCGCCGTCTGGTCGAGCAGGTGTCGGGGATAAAAACCCTGAACGTCGCCAATTTTGGACGCATTACCGACAATTTGGCGGCGAAAAAGCGCATAAGTGACACCGTCTACGTGACGCCGGAAGATGTGGCGGATTTCCACGCCATCGCCGACCGCGGCGTGGCCGTTGAATATCAGGTCCTGCCTTCTCACCCGGTGAAAAACCTGATTGAGATGCTGGATAACGCCGCCAACTAAGCGAGGTCGCTATGTTAACGTCTGCATTACTTGTCGCGTTGGTGATGTATATCGCCAAGTTCGCCGACCATACCCTGGGCCAACCGTTAATCGAACGACCGCTGATCTGCGGCGCGATGGTCGGTTTGGTGTTGGGTGATGTCCAGCTGGGCATTATTATCGGCGCCACGCTGGAGCTGATTTTCCTTGGCACCATCACCATCGGCGGCTCCGTTCCCGCAGATCTGGCGGTGGGTTCGGTGCTGGCTACCGCGTTTACCATCCTGACAAAAGCGGAACCCGCCGTCGCGGTGGCGCTGGCGCTGCCCATCAGCCTGCTGGCGGTGTTTGTCTACCAGGTGCTGAAGCTGGTTTATACCGCCCTGGTCGAGAAATATGACGCATTGCTTGAAGAGGGGCGCGACCGCGCCGCGCTCGGCATCACGTTCGGTATGACGATGTTTTACGGCGTGCCGTTCGCGGTGTTGGCGTTCTTCGGTATTTTGTTCGGCACCGATGTTATCCGCAGCCTGGTCGAAAGCATCCCGGATACCGTCATGCGCGGAATGACGGCCGTCGGAGGTATTCTGCCAGCGCTGGGCTTCGCCATTCTGCTCAAGGCGCTATGGAACCGGAACATCGCAGCGTTCTTCTTTATTGGCTTTGCCATGGCGGCCTATCTGCAGTTGCCGATCATGGGCATTGCAATTATTGCCGCGTCCGTTGCCGTTTATCTGTGCTTTAACGAGTTCAACCAGCTTAAAGCGAACAAACAAGCGGCGACCGCCGCGACCCCGTCAGTTGACGATAAGGATGGGTTCTTCAATGACTGATATCCATAACAACGCAGTGAGCGCGTACAACGACAGCAAGAGTGAGAAAAAGATGTTCCGCCAGCTGTTCTTCCGTCAGTTCCAATTACTGGGTTCGATGAACTTCACCCGCATGGAAGGATTGAGCTACGGCTGGGCCATCGCGCCGATGCTGAAAAAAATCTATGCTGGCGACCCGCATCGCTATACCGAGTCGCTCAAACGTAACAGCCAGTTCTTCAATACCAACCAGCATTTAGCGCCGTTTATTATGGGCCTGACGCTGTCGATGGAAAAAGAGAACGCAGCCAATCCGAACTTTGATACTTCCAGTATTAACGGCATCAAAGTGGCCTTAATGGGACCGTTCGCTGGAGTCGGGGATTCATTCTTCTACGGCGTGCTGCGCATTATCGCTACCGGGATCGCCATTGGTCTGGCGTCGCAGGGTAACCCGCTGGGGCCGCTGCTGTTCCTGCTGATTTACAATATTCCCAGCTATCTGCTGCGCTATTACGGCGGGGTAATGGGCTACCGTCTGGGATCAAAATACATTGCCGAAGCAACGCAGTCTGGGCTGCTGAGCTGCATAACGAAAGCCTCGGCGATGATGGGCTTGATGATGGTGGGGGCAATGAGCGCCAGCATGGTGAAGTTTACTACCACCTTCAAAACAACCATCGCCGGACAGCCCTTTGTGCTGCAGGAGATCCTCGACAAAATTTGCGTCGGGCTGATTCCTCTGCTTTTAGTTCTGGGCTGCCTGAAGCTGCTGAATAAAAAGGTTAGCCCAAATAAGGTATTAATTATGCTAATTGTCTTTGGCTTTGCGGCGGCTGGCGTTGGGGTAATTTAATTTGCCATCAAGCTCCCTGTAATAAAGGGATTGAACAGGTAGCCCGGACAGAACCACGCTGCTGGTTATTTCCCGGAGGCGGCACGTTGCGCCTGTCCGGGCTACAAAAGCCCTATAAATGGTTAATATTTAAATAGAAAAACCGTCAGTATCGAATAACAACCAGAAATATCACAATCAATATATTTATTTAAGGATTTTATATTCTGACGCAGTAATTGTATTTATTCGCAAAATAATGGCACTCAATAAATCCTACAGGAATAAAAATGAAAATATTACGCACGCTGTTGATAGGCATACCGCTGTCCTGCTTTACGCTAAATGTATTTGCCGCAGCCACCTGGGTTGATAATCGCTACGCACACACCACGGCCTCTGAGAAAAATCAGTACAAAATAGGTCTGGGCCATATATTTGATAACGGCGCAGGAGTACTGGCTTCTGCTATGTACGATCTCGGGCAAGACTTTAATCAAATGAAAAGTTCTTTTCAGGAGTTTGAAGGTTGGTACCCCATTCCGCTTAATGAAAAATGGACGCTGACGCCAGGGGGATTAACCGATATTGATAGTAATGGGACGAAGCTGGCTCCTTATATCAGCCTCGATTATAAAATCAGTAAAACATTAAGTTTTAGCAGCCGCTATCGCTATAACCATATGACCCATAAAGAGCGCGATTATAATGGCGAGATGGATTATAACGACAGCCATCAGTTCGACCTGTTCCTGAATTACCAGGCGACAGAGAAACTGTGGCTCCAGCTCAACCCGGAATTTTTCGTTAACACCAACGACTTCAATGCTTCTAACGGGCAGAAAACCCACTGGGAACCGAGCATCGTGGCACGCTACCGTGTTGATAAGCACTGGCTTCCTTATGCGGAAGTCGCCTGGCTGGATCAGGACCAGAATCATGACGATCAGGTAAGATTCCGCCTCGGAATTCGCTATTACTTCGATTAAATGCAACCAGGACACAAGCTATTGTGCCCGCATTTCTGCCGGGCGGCGGCTAACGCCTTGCCCGGCTTCAGGCACAAAAAAAGCGCCCTGAGGCGCTCTTTCGACAGTAGCTTTAAGCTTATTTGTTCAGTTCCGCTGTCATGTGCACGCGGTTACCAGTAAATGCTTCGGTAATTTTGTAAGACGACGCGCCAGCAGCCTGGGCCTGAGCGGCGATTTGCGCTTCTGCGCCGTCGATAGTCATAGCGGTAGCGGTCACGGTTTCAGCAGCGAAGGAACCAAAAGAAGCGGCCAGAGCGATAACTGCGACAAAAGTTTTGATGCCTTTCATGATATAAACCCTTTACGTTAGTTGTTTAGATAAGGCGTTGTGCCTTGATGTGATAGATAATAGCCCTCACATCAGCAAACAAAAAGCGGAAGGATTTGTTGTCATCATTCAAAAAATTTGACTTAAATTTAACCCGCAATTAACCGCTGTGGATGCGTATAGATAGTCGCCCTGCCCGGCTTACAGAAACCCACCAGCGTCAGGTTGCAGCGCTCGGCAACTTCTACTGCCAGCATCGTAGCGGCAGAAACCGCAAACAGGATTTCCACTCCGCACATGGCCGCCTTCTGCACCATTTCATAGCTGGCGCGGCTGGAGACTAACGCGGCGCCATTGTGCCAGGCATCCCCCAGTTCCGCACGGCGTCCGAGGAGTTTATCCAGCGCCACGTGACGACCCACGTCTTCATAGCCGCCCAAGAGATCGCCGGAAGGACGAACCCAGGCCGCGGCATGCGTACAGCCGGTCAGGCGACCTATCGGCTGGAAATCGTTCAGATGCGCCAGCGCGCGATCGAGATTCGCCAGGTCGAACGTTTGGGTAAACGGCAGCGGCTGCACCGGCTTACCGATATCGTTGAGCTGCTCAACGCCGCATACGCCACAGCCAGTGCGCCCGGCCAGCGCGCGACGGCGCTCTTTCAATCCCATAAAACGGCGGCTGGACAGCTCAATTTGTACTTCCAGGCCATTGCAAGCCTGTACGACATCCATCGCATAAATTTCACGTCGATTTTCTATAATCCCTTCGGATAAGGAAAATCCCACGGCGAATTGCTGCAGCTCCTTCGGCGTCGCCATCATCACGACGTGCGAGATACCGTTATAAACCAGAGCGACAGGTACTTCTTCAGCTAACTCGTCTGGATGAGGATGTTGCAGATCTTCGCGTTTCCAGAGCATCACCTGACGATAACCTGTGATATTTGTCACATTTTTGACTTGTTCGAGAGGGTTCTTATTCACTTTGTCTTAACCGTATTGGAACAGGCATACACACAATGTGGTATTCTGTTTATATCCCTCCAGGAACGAGGGAAATTAACCTAATTCTGAACCTTTGCGGCCCTTACCGCAAAGCAAATAACTATATGTGACAATGTCGAAACAAGGAGCGAACCATGCAGGTCAGCAGAAGGCAGTTCTTTAAGATCTGCGCTGGCGGTATGGCAGGAACCACGGCGGCTGCGCTGGGCTTTGCGCCCGGTTTAGCGCTCGCGGAAACACGGCAGTACAAGTTGCTGCGTACCCGCGAAACCCGTAACACCTGCACTTACTGTTCCGTCGGCTGCGGGCTGTTAATGTACAGTCTCGGCGACGGCGCAAAAAACGCCAAAGCGTCTATCTTCCATATCGAAGGTGACTCGGACCACCCAGTCAACCGTGGTGCGCTCTGTCCGAAAGGGGCCGGTCTGGTGGACTTTATCCACTCTGAAAGCCGCCTGAAATTCCCGGAATATCGCGCGCCAGGCTCAGATAAATGGCAGCAAATCAGCTGGGATGATGCGTTCGATCGCATCGCTAAGCTGATGAAAGAAGACCGCGATGCCAACTATGTTGCACAAAACGCCGAAGGCGTCACCGTAAACCGCTGGCTTTCCACCGGGATGCTGTGCGCTTCCGCTTCAAGTAATGAAACCGGCTATTTAACCCAGAAATTCTCCCGCGCGCTCGGTATGCTCGCGGTCGACAACCAGGCGCGTGTCTGACACGGACCAACGGTAGCAAGTCTTGCTCCAACATTTGGTCGCGGTGCGATGACCAACCACTGGGTCGACATCAAGAACGCCAACCTTATCGTGGTGATGGGCGGTAACGCCGCTGAAGCACACCCGGTAGGATTCCGCTGGGCGATGGAAGCCAAAATTCACAACGGCGCCAAGCTGATTGTGATCGATCCGCGCTTTACGCGTACCGCGTCGGTGGCTGATTTCTATACCCCTATTCGTTCCGGTACTGACATTACCTTCTTGTCAGGCGTCATCCTGTACCTGTTGAACAATGAAAAAATCAACCGTGAATATACCGAAGCCTATACCAACGCCAGCCTGATCGTGCGTGAGGATTATAGCTTTGAAGACGGTCTGTTCAGCGGCTACGACGCCGAAGCCCGCAAGTACGATAAAACATCCTGGAACTATGAGCTGGATGAAAACGGCTTTGCCAAACGCGATACCACGCTGCAACACCCGCGCTGCGTCTGGAACCTGCTGAAGCAGCACGTTTCCCGCTATACGCCGGACGTTGTCGAAAATATCTGTGGGACGCCGAAAGCCGACTTCCTGAAAGTCTGCGAGTACATCGCGGAAACCAGCGCCCATGATAAAACCGCGTCGTTCCTCTACGCGCTTGGCTGGACACAGCACTCCATTGGTTCGCAGAACATCCGCACCATGGCGATGATCCAGCTACTGCTCGGTAATATGGGGATGGCGGGTGGCGGCGTGAACGCCCTGCGCGGTCACTCCAACATCCAGGGGCTGACCGACCTCGGCTTGCTGTCACAAAGCCTGCCAGGCTATCTGACGCTGCCGAACGAAAAACAGGCTGACCTGCAAACTTATCTGACCGCCAACACGCCAAAACCGCTGTTGAAGGATCAGGTCAACTACTGGGGCAACTACCCGAAATTCTTCGTCTCGTTGATGAAGTCCTTCTATGGCGATAAGGCAACAGCGGAAAACAGCTGGGGCTTTGACTGGCTGCCTAAGTGGGACAAAGGGTACGACGTTCTTCAGTACTTCGAGATGATGAAAGAGGGCAAAGTCAATGGCTACATCTGCCAGGGCTTCAACCCCGTCGCCTCATTCCCGAACAAAAACAAGACGATTGCTTCACTGTCCAAACTGAAGTATCTGGTGACCATCGATCCGCTCAATACCGAGACCTCCACCTTCTGGCAAAACCACGGTGAGTCGAATGATGTTGATCCGTCGAAAATCCAGACCGAAGTGTTCCGCCTGCCATCCACCTGCTTTGCCGAAGAGAACGGCTCAATCGTTAACTCCGGGCGCTGGCTGCAGTGGCACTGGAAGGGCGCGGATGCCCCAGGGATTGCCGTAACCGATGGCGAGATCCTGGCAGGTATCTTCCTGCGTCTGCGCAAGATGTATGCCGAACAAAGCGGTGCCAACCCGGAACAGGTGCTGAACATGACCTGGAACTACTCCACACCACATGAACCCGCTTCGGAAGAAGTGGCAATGGAGAATAACGGGAAGGCGCTGGCGGATATTACCGACCCGGCTACCGGCGCGGTTATCGTCAAGAAAGGCCAGCAGCTCAGTTCGTTTGCACAGCTACGTGATGACGGCACCACCGCCAGCGGCTGTTGGATTTTCGCCGGTAGCTGGACGCCGGAAGGCAACCAGATGGCACGACGCGATAACGCCGACCCGTCAGGTCTCGGTAATACGCTTGGCTGGGCATGGGCGTGGCCGCTTAACCGTCGCATCCTCTACAACCGTGCTTCTGCTGACCCACAGGGTAATCCGTGGGATCCGAAACGCCAGATCCTGAAATGGGACGGCGCGAAGTGGGGTGGGATGGATATTCCGGACTACAGCGCCGCGGCGCCGGGCAGCGATGTCGGGCCGTTTATCATGCAGCCGGAAGGGATGGGACGTCTGTTTGCCCTCGATAAGATGGCGGAAGGCCCGTTCCCGGAACACTACGAGCCGTTTGAAACGCCGTTAGGCACCAACCCGCTGCACCCGAACGTAATCTCTAACCCAGCCGCCCGCATCTTTAAGGGCGACAAAGAGGCTCTGGGTAAAGCAGATAAGTTCCCGTACGTCGGAACCACCTACCGCCTGACCGAGCACTTCCACTACTGGACCAAGCACGCGCTGCTTAACGCCATCGCGCAACCGGAACAGTTTGTGGAGATCGGCGAGAAGCTTGCAAATAAGCTCGGTATTGCTCACGGCGATACCGTTAAGGTCTCCTCTAACCGCGGTTTTATCAAAGCCAAAGCGGTGGTGACCAAGCGTATTCGCACGCTGAAAGCAGACGGTAAGGATATCGATACCATCGGTATTCCGATCCACTGGGGCTACGAAGGCGTGGCGAAGAAAGGGTTTATTGCTAATACCCTGACACCGTCCGTCGGCGATGCGAACTCACAGACACCGGAATTTAAATCCTTCCTCGTGAATGTGGAAAAGGTGTAACGGAGACGACTTATGGCTTATCAATCGCAAGATATTATTCGTCGTTCCGCCACTAACGGTTTCACTCCCGCACCCCAGGCGCGGAATCATCAGGAAGAGGTGGCGAAGCTTATCGACGTCACCACCTGCATCGGCTGTAAAGCCTGTCAGGTGGCCTGTTCCGAGTGGAACGATATCCGCGACGAAATCGGTAGCAACGTCGGGGTGTACGACAACCCCGCCGACCTGACCGCCAAATCCTGGACGGTGATGCGCTTCTCGGAAGTGGAGCAAAACGACAAACTGGAATGGCTGATCCGCAAGGATGGCTGTATGCACTGCGCCGATCCGGGCTGCCTGAAGGCGTGTCCGGCGGAAGGGGCAATCATTCAGTACGCCAACGGTATCGTCGACTTCCAGTCTGAGCAGTGCATTGGCTGCGGCTACTGTATCGCCGGCTGTCCGTTCAACGTGCCGCGCCTGAACCCGGAAGATAACCGCGTTTACAAATGTACGCTGTGCGTTGACCGCGTAACCGTAGGCCAGGAACCGGCCTGCGTGAAAACCTGCCCGACCGGCGCTATCCACTTTGGCTCCAAAGAGGATATGAAGGTACTGGCAGGCGAGCGCGTGGCGGAGCTGAAAACCCGTGGTTACGACAACGCAGGGCTGTACAATCCAGCCGGGGTTGGCGGCACGCACGTGATGTACGTGCTGCATCACGCCGACAAGCCGAATCTGTACCACGGCCTGCCGGAGAACCCGGAAATCAGCGCCACCGTGAAGTTCTGGAAAGGTATCTGGAAACCGCTGGCCGCCGTTGGTTTTGCGGCCACCTTTGCCGCCAGCATCTTCCACTACGTCGGTGTCGGTCCGAACCGTGCGGAAGAGGAAGAGGATAATCTGGATGAAGAGAAAGACGAGGTGCGCAAATGAAAAGACGTGACACCATCGTGCGCTACACGGCGCCGGAGCGAATCAACCACTGGGTCACCGCCTTCTGCTTCATTCTGGCGGCGGTAAGCGGGCTGGGGTTCTTTTTCCCATCCTTCAACTGGCTGATGCAAATCATGGGTACTCCGCAGCTGGCGCGTATTCTGCACCCGTTTGTCGGCGTTATCATGTTTGCTTCGTTCATCATTATGTTCTTCCGCTACTGGCACCATAACCTGATCAATCGTGACGATATTTTCTGGGCGAAGAATATTCGCAAGATCGTCGTCAACGAGGAGGTGGGGGATACCGGGCGCTATAACTTCGGCCAGAAATGCGTGTTCTGGGCGGCGATTATCTTCCTGGTATTGCTGCTGGTGAGCGGCGTCATCATCTGGCGTCCGTACTTTGCGCCAGCGTTCTCTATCCCGGTGATCCGCTTCGCGTTAATGCTGCACTCGTTTGCCGCCGTAGCGTTGATTGTGGTTATCATGGTGCATATTTACGCCGCTCTATGGGTGAAAGGCACCATTACCGCGATGGTGGAAGGCTGGGTCACGAAGACGTGGGCGAAGAAGCATCACCCGCGCTGGTACCGTGAAGTCCGCGAAAAGCAGGATAAGAGCCAGCCGTAAGCGGAAGTGCTTTGTGGTTTCAGATTGCTGACAAAGAGCGTTTTCCTGAGTTGCCCGGCGGCGCTTCGCTTGCACGGGCCTACGGAAAACTCATAGCCTGATGATATTATTGGTTTTGTAGGCCGGGTAAGGCGTTAGCCGCCACCCGGCAAAAATGCCAGCACTGTGTCTAAAACGAGTTTCTCATCAGTCTCAAATGGCGTCGTATATCGACGCCATTTTTTTAGCGGTTCTTGTTCAGTTTTGACAACTTTTTGACATCTTTATACAGATAACAGACCAACCGAGGTTCAGGTTCCATAAGAATGGATTCGATTCTTTTACAAGGAGACGTATCGTGAATATAAAGCACCTTTTCGCCGCTCTGACCCTCGGTTTGCTGGCAGCAAACGCGGGTGTATACGCCCAGCAACCTGACCAGAAAGTGGCCATCAAAGCTGAACTGGCTTCCCCTGTGGTCATGGAAAATACACAGGATAAAAACTACCTCAAAGTGTCCCTGACGGGGTTTCCTCTTAACGCCGCCAAACGCAGCCCGATTAACCTCGCGCTGGTGATCGACCGTTCCGGCTCAATGGGCGGCGAACGAATTAAACAAGCCACAGAAGCCGCAGTGATGGCGGTAAATACCCTGAGTTCCCAGGACACGCTCTCGGTGGTGATTTACGACGATGTAGTGGATGTCATCGTCCCCGCAGCTAAGCTCAGCAATAAAGAGAAGCTCATCAGCCAGATTCGCGAAAAACTGACCGCCCGCGGCGGTACTGCACTATTTGCGGGCGTGAGTCGCGGTATCAAAGAGACCAGCAAGTTTCTGGATAAAACCCAGGTTAACCGCATTATTTTGCTCTCCGATGGCCAGGCCAATATTGGTCCATCATCAACCAGCGAATTGGCAGAATTAGGCAAAATCGCCGCCCGTAAAGGGATTGCTATCACCACGATGGGCATTGGCGAAGGTTACAATGAAGACCTGATGGCGGCGATGGCACAGTACAGCGATGGCAACCACGTTTTTGTACAAAATACCCACGATCTGGAGAAAGCATTTGCCCATGAATTTGGCGATGTAATGTCGGTGGTCGCCCAGGATGTGGTGGTGGAAATCAAGGTCGCTGACAACGTTAAGCCGCTGCGATTACTGGGACGTGAAGGCGATATCCAGGGCAACTCAGTTAGCGTGAAGCTCAACCAGCTTTACGCCAACCAGGAGAAATATGTCATGCTGGAGCTGCTTCCGGTAAAAGGTAGCGCTGCGCAAAGCAAGCCGCTGGCGGATGTGAACGTCCGCTATGACAACCTTGCGACCCGCCAGAAAGAGCGCTGGGATGAGAAGATGACCATTCAATATACCGCGTCTGTCAGCGAAGTGAAAAAAGCAGTAGTGGAAGATGTGGTCGTCGATTCGGCGATTCAAAAATCGGCTATTCAAAACGAACAGGCCTTAAAGCTTATCGACGAAGGCAAAATGGATGAAGCAAAGGCAGCCCTGCGTGAAAGCACAAGTCTTATGGGTTCCCTGCAGCTCAGCGCACCAGCGCCAAGAATGAAGGCGCAAGAAAGTGGAGAAGAAAACCGCCAGTTGCTGCAAAAGCTGGAAACGGAAAGCAAAGAATCTTCTCGTAAATCATTGAAAGAACAGAACTACAGAACCAAGAATCAGAGTTCGAAAGCGAACTAATCCACGAGGAGTGCTGGATGCCCAGAAGCAAGCTGATTTATCTCATCGTCACGCTGATGTTTTTTATCCTGCTGGCTTACCTGGGCATTCGTACTCTGGAGCATGAAGTCTTGCTGCGCCAGTACCAGACGCAGACTCTTGCCAGGGCACAAACCGCCAGCGTGGCGGCGGGTATCGAAAATCTCCTGCAACAAAAAGCCTCGCGTCTGCATGCTATCAGCGATTTTATCGATCCCCATAATTTCGCTGCTCTCAAGACGCTAAAAGAACACGATGGCGACATTACCGCCGTGTTTACCCTGCGTAAAAACCAGCTGCTTTACCCCGATGAACGCCAGCCATTAAGTAATGAAGATAAAGAGTGGGTGCGCCAGCTAACGCCATTGGCTAACGACCCCAGCCAGCTTGTCAGTCATATTGCTCACAATGAGCAAGAAACGCCGCAGGCGGGATGGTTTATTACCAGTGAAAATCAGGAGCCGCTGTTGATTTACTGGCGACAAAAAGGCGATACGGTCATCGGCTTTCGTCTCTCATATGTGCAGCTGATGATGGATATTGCAAATAACGTTCAGGTTAGCCCTGAAGAGCAGCATATAGTTCGGGTAAGTGAAAGTGGGCGACAGATTTTTCAAAACAAACAGGCAGTTCTGAATCAGCTGACGCCGCTGGACTCGCGCACACTGGACTACCCGCTTACCCTGTGGCGAATCAGTGTTTATGGCGTTAAAACCCCGCTTTATCACATTTGGCTATGGGGTAGCGCGCTCATTCTGCTGCTGCTGACGGCTGTCGCTTTATTGGGCTATTCGCTGTGGCGGGAATACACTCGCGCCGCCCGCCAGGCGCGCCAGCAGGTAGATTTTGTCAGCCAGGTATCGCATGAACTTAAAACCCCGCTGACCAATATTACCCTCTATGCCGAGCTATTGCGTGAAGGGTTGGATGACGATCAAACGCAGGAGCTGCGCTACGTGGATGTCATCACTCAGGAGGGCCAGCGGCTATCCCGGCTTATCCAAAATATCCTGACGTTTACACGAGCGCCTAAACTACATCTGCAGAAGGTGAATATTTCACGCCTCATCGCAGAAATCGTCCACATATTTACGCCTGCACTTCAGGCAAAGGGGATGACGATTCATCTCTCCTGCCCTGAAGAGATCATATTGCAAAGCGATCGCGACGTGATCACGCAAATTATCAGCAACTTTATTAGTAATGCCGAAAAATATGCAGCGCAGGGTAAACGGGTCGATATCCTGGTGCAAACCACATCTGAACAGGTTGAGATCGCCGTTCGTGATTATGGTCCGGGCATTGCGGAGAAAGAAATGAAGATGATATTTCACCCGTTTTATCGGGTTAAATCATCCATTACCGAAGGCGTTTCAGGTACCGGTATTGGGCTGACCATCGCGTCACAGCTGGCCGAACGCCTGCAAGGAAAGATTCAGGTTACCGCCGAAAACCCCGGTGTGCGCTTTACGCTAACATTACCTCAAGGATGAAACATGAAGATACTGATTGCAGAAGATGACGCCAATATTCGCCAGGGGCTGGTTGATGCGCTGTCGCGTGAAGGTTACACGCTGCTTGCAGCCCCTGATGGCCGTGAAGCATTGGCTATTTACCATCGTGAAATGCCGGACTTCGTGCTGCTGGATATCATGATGCCCGAAATGGATGGTTATTCCGTTTGCCGTGAAATTCGCCGCCACAATGAACATATCCCCATTGTATTTCTCTCTGCTAAAGATGAGGAAATCGACCGCGTTGTGGGGCTGGAACTGGGCGCGGATGATTACATCAGCAAACCATTTGGCATTCACGAACTGCGGGCGCGAATCAAAACGATCGCCCGCCGCTGCTTAAGCCATAACGATGCGCAGCCCAATCTCAGCTTTTCCTTTGGGGATTTAGCGGTTTTTCCCAACGAACTGTGCGCATGGCGTGGCGAGCAACGATTAGAACTTTCTCTGCGCGAAGTGCGAATTTTAAGCTGTCTGGAACGCCACAAAAATCAGGTGGTGACTCGAGATATGCTGTTTGACGCTGCATGGGGCTACGATTACATGCCCAACAGCCGCACTCTTGATCAGCATATTTCCCGGTTACGCAAGGTGATTGAGCAGGATGCTAATCACCCTCAGCTAATCCGAACGGTGCATGGTCTGGGGTATAGATATCAGGTATCGTAACGCACACATTGCGATGTCTTAGGTATATCCCGTATGCCGATTGCGGTTATCATTAATGACATTCACCAGAGCGGGCGCGTGATGCCCGCCAAATCACAGAGCGGACGCGACCATAGCCGAATCTGCTGAAACCAGGAAGTGACTAAATGAGCATTCGTATCATCCCGCAAGATGAGCTGGAAAAGAGCGAGAAGCGCTCGACGGATATGATCCCACCGTTATTATTTCCCCGGCTCAAAAATCTGTATAACCACCGCGCCGAACGCCTGCGCGAACTGGCTGAAAATAACCCGCTGGGCGACTACCTGCGCTTCGCCGCGCTGATCGCCCACGCGCAGGAAGTAGTGCTGTACGACCATCCGTTACAGATGGATCTCACCGCGCGCATTAAAGAAGCAAACGACCAGGGCAAACCGCCGCTGGATATTCACGTGCTGCCGCGCGATAAGCACTGGCACAAGCTGCTGCATTCGCTGATTGCCGAGCTGAAGCCCGAAATGAGCGGCCCGGCGCTGGCAGTTATCGAGAATCTGGAAAAATCATCAGAGCAGGAGCTGGAGCTGATGGCAAGCGCGCTGTTTGCCTCTGATTTCGCATCAGTCAGCAGCGATAAAGCTCCGTTTATCTGGGCTGCGCTATCTCTCTACTGGGCGCAAATGGCCAGCCTGATCCCCGGTAAAGCCCGCGCGGAATACGGCGAACAGCGCCAGTTCTGCCCGGTGTGCGGTTCAATGCCGGTCTCCAGCATGGTGCAAATTGGTACTACCCAAGGTCTGCGCTATCTGCACTGCAATCTGTGCGAAACCGAGTGGCACGTCGTGCGCGTGAAATGCAGCAACTGCGAACAGACACGCGATCTGCATTACTGGTCGCTGGATAACGAGCAGTCAGCCATTAAAGCCGAGAGCTGCGGCGACTGCGGGACTTACCTGAAGATTTTGTATCAGGAAAAAGATCCGAAAGTGGAAGCCGTCGCCGACGACCTCGCCTCACTGGTGCTGGACGCGCGCATGGAACAAGAGGGCTTCGCCCGCAGTTCCATCAACCCGTTCCTGTTCCCTGGTGAAGGGGAGTAAAGCTGGCATTATGTCGGGTAGCATTTGCTGCCCGGCTTACAAATGATAAGGCGTAATCACTCCTGGAATCCTGGCAAAATCTTTAGTGTTGCGCGTGACTAGCTCATAACGATGCATTTGTGCCGTCGCCAGGATAATGGCATCCGGCAACTTCATCCCATACTCCTGCCTGAGGTTGACGCTTCGTTCTGCAATATCCTGTGAGACACCAATGATATTAAAAGCGCTCAGTGCAATGCGCGTACGATGTTCCTGGTGATACTTTTTTGCTCCCACCATCACTTCCATCCAGGAGATAAGGCTAATCGCATTTTGTGGTGGATAAGCCTCCAGTGCCTGTTTCGCTTCAACGCGGCCGCTGAACAGATCAATGAGAATATTGGTATCAAACAGCGCCGGACCTTTACTCATTGCCACTCCTCACGAAGCTTCCTTTCATATTCAACACCATCTTCCTCGCAGCGTTGCCAAAGCCCCAGCGCATCGGCGATAGTAGTTTCAGCCTGGCCTTGCCTTTCCAGGTACTGTTCTACCGCTTCACGTAACAGCTCTGCTCGCGGAAGATTGCGCTGCTGCTTGAGGTCTTCAAGACGTTTGATAACGTCATCTGATAAGTCGAGTAATATTCTGCCCATATCCATTCCTGCCATCATGCTCACATATACCTCCAGTATATCATTGGCGACTAATTTTCAAACAACATACACCTATGGCAGACAGGGGAAAAGTGTCGTCTGAGACGATTTTCACTTTTGCGAGCGGCTTTCCAGAAGATAGCAATCCGTCTGCTCGTTACAATCAACAGCGACAAAAAACCCAGCCAACATCCAGAGTTGGCCGGGTAATATTTAGATTAGTAGTAGTATTCGTCAGGGTAGTTATCCGGGCACCAACTCATCCCTTCGGGATCGGTCCCTGATAATACAGCTCGCAGGTTTTGGTGATCGTTTGCACGACGATAAAGAGTGGTATACAGCCGTTTCCAGTCATGTGGACCCGGCGTATTCCAGTTCATACGCCGCCAACTATCCCCCTCTGCTGGGTGGTGCCATTTGCCGTTAAGACTGGCGCATTTAGTATGTTTATGCGGTTTCGCTTTACCATCGCGGGTTCTGTCTCTGCGGGTATTAAACGTCGACATTTTTAGTCTCCTGTTAAGGTTTCTAAAAATGCGCCTCCTTGAAATAGTTCATCTTCACTCCTCAATCCGTATATCGCGCTCTGGCGCGTATTTCCTGCACCCGTGGACCATGATGAGCACGCTGATGACCACACATCCAACAGGAAAAACCACATGGCGAGTGAAGACAAATACCAATCTGCCTCTCACTTCCATAACCCGCATTACGATATTTACTGCGGATTTTCTTTAGTCTCACATTATGATGCCGACGCTCGGCACGCGTTCTGACCGTTTCATCACTCCTGAGTTGGCGGCACTATGCCGCGTTCACATGAGTTCTGAGTACTGAAACTTCCGATTTATCATTATGTCTATCTTCCCTTAGCTAAGCGCCGGAATGACATGCAATGGATCATTGGCAATCGCCCGTAGCAGCGCTTTAGCTGGCCCCGTGGGGGAACGCCTTCCCTGCTCCCAGTTACGTAACGTATCTACGCTTACCGATATTAACTCTGCAAATTTAGATTGTGATAATCCAGAGGACTGACGGATTTCTTTGATTTTCATAGCATCAATATGAAAGGTTCGCGAAGGCTGGCGATCTCCTTCGACTATCTCACCCATTTGGCTCATGCTTTTGGTCAATCGCTCAAACAGCGCCTTATCCATCTACCACCTCTCATTTAACATACGGAGTACCGCCTTTTCCTGCGGAGTCAGGTCATCCTTGATGCCTTTCTGATAGATCAGTAATAACCGAATCTCAGATTTCCGGCTTTGATAAAAAATAGATAACTCGTGCACCACCTCGTTTCCCCTTTCCTCGAGCACCCCATCGAATTTTTCTCAGACCACCGGTTTCTGATATCAAATCGCCTCCCTCAGGTTGTATCGCGAGGAACACTTGAAATCGGTGGTATTCATCGTCATCGAGTAATTTTTTGACGTCTTCAGTAAAGATTTCCGTTTCAATAAATAGCATTTTCCCTACGCCATTGGCTTATAGTAATCGAAATCAACTATACGTCAATGGCGTATAGCTCATATCACTTAACATTACGACCCAGAATCAGGCAAAGCCACCAGTGCTCAATGAACATTTCACTTTTGCGAGCCGCTTTCCATAATCCTTCTGCAACCCAAATCCTCCATTTTCTTTTGCTAAGAACCAGGCTATAACGCTGTATATCCAAACAGTTAAAGGGAATGAAAATGGCGCTTGAAAAAGGTATTGCAGAGCTGGTTCGGGAGTTTATCGCTGCGGGTCGCCCCTCTTCGCGCGAACAGAATATTGATGACCGGAGAAACGGTTACGTCGCCAGCACCGTGTTAGCCGGGGAACAAGAAGAGCGCGTACAGGTAGAAGATATCGAGCTTGAAGGCATGATTTTTCGCGTCGTCTCACCCCTGAATGCTACTGGCGCACTGCCAGCCGTTATCTATTTTCACGGCGGCTGCTTTATCAGCGGTGGCTTCGCTACTCACGACAATCAGCTTCGCCAGCTGGCTTATCGCAGCGGTTGTCGGGTTATCGCCGTGCAATACCGACTGGCACCAGAACATACGTTCCCTACCGCACATGACGATGCAGAAAAGGGAGCGCTGATTATTCATCGCCATGCAGAGCCGCTGGGCATTGACGCTTCGCGTATTACGCTTGCTGGCGACAGCGCCGGGGGACATCTGGCATTAGTGACCGCTCTGCGCCTGAAGACAGCACAGGTCTGGCAACCCGCACAGCTCATTTTGATTTACCCGATGCTGGATGCCACCGCCAGCATGAAGAGCTATCTCGATAACGGTAAAGATTACATCATCACCGAAGATACGCTGCTCAGCGGCTACGAAATGTACCTTTTATCGACGGAACTCCACCATCCGGAAGCCAGCCCGCTCTGGCGTAAAGACTTTAGCGGCCTGCCGCCGGTGCATATTCTGACGGCGGAATATGACCCTTTGCGTGATGAAGGCGAAACGCTATATCAGCGCATGGTTGAACAGGGCGTTGACTGTACCTGCCAGCGCTATCTTGGGGTGATTCACGGTTTCTTTCAGTTAGGTGGGGTGAGCCCAGCGGCGCGAAACGCCATGGGGGATATCGCCTGGCGGGTTAAATCACCAGGCCAATAGATAAGCACGAGGGAAATCTACTCTTCCTCGTTACCGCCCTCTTCATACGAGCCAAAAGGTTTCGCGGGCAGAACAATGTAGATACCTTCGAAGACAGCGCCCAGTTGATCATCGCCAAACAGTTCAACCTGCAGTTGAACGCGTGCTTTGCGCCCCCGCGCCAGGCGGTCAAGATCGCCGCTTAACGAGCCAAGATCGGCAACTGCGCTCGGGCGTCCGCTAATTGGCTGGCTGTAACGGATATGGGCATCGGCAAGAATAATCGTCCCGCCGAGATGCCGCTCGCGCAGCATCAGCCAGATAAGCCCCCAACCGGTTAACGTTGCCTGTGAAAACAGGCTACCGGCAAACAGCGTATGGTGCGGATTCTGGTTACCGGCCTCCGGCATGGTAGTGATAAATTTTTGCCCGGTGTACTGCTGAATGCGCACACCCATTTTTTCGCTGAGCGGAATATGCTGATACCAGGCCTGTTGCAGCTGAGCGCACCAGTCGCCGCGATGCAAAATATCGTCCAACGAGGCTATCGGCTTAATCATCAAAAAATGGCGAATCGGCGTGGTGGTCGGCGTGGTGATTTCACCCTGGTTCACAAAACCAAGCTTGGCAAAGAAGTCCATCGCGTCTTCACGAGCGCTACAGGTCACGCGCTTGACGCCCTCCTGACGGGCAACCGACTCCAGCGTCATCGCCATCAGGGTACCCAGACCTTTATCCTGCACCGAGGGATGCACAGCCATAAAGCGAATTGAAGCTTCGTTCTCCGCATTCACATACAGCCGTCCGACAGCAACCAGATTACCCTCTTCATCAACAACCATCTGGTGGTGCGCCATCGCATCCCACGCGTCTCGTTCGGACCCTTTCGGCTGATGCAGCGGCTTACGCAGCATCTCCCAGCGAAACTGATAGTAGCTCTCTAACTCTTCTTCTGTTTGCGGTACACGAAGGTGATACATAGCTGTACTCTCTTTTGTTACCCGCAGCCTGCCCGGAAGCTGGCTCATACCTGCAACCAAAAGGTCACGGGGCCATCATTCACCAGAGAGACCTGCATATCGGCAGCGAATCTTCCGGTCTGTGTATTCATTTCCTGCTGTCGACAGCGCTCGACAAAATACTCATATAGCGCTTCTGCTCTGTCCGGCGCGGCCCCTTTAGAAAAACCTGGACGCATCCCGCGCTCGGTATCCGCCGCCAGCGTAAACTGTGAGACCACCAACACGCTGCCGCCAGCCTGCTGTACGTTAAGATTCATCTTTCCTTCAGCATCGCTGAAAATACGGTATCCCAGCACGCGCTCGCACAGGCGGTTCGCTTTTTGCTCATCGTCGTCTCTCTCGACGCCTAACAGCACCAAAAGTCCCGGGCCGATTTCGCCCGTCACTTCATCCTCCACGGTAACGCTAGCTCGGGATACGCGTTGAATTAATGCAATCATGATTGTTCTGTTTCTTCTTTTTTCAGTTTGCGGTATTCACCGAGAGTGACAGTAATTTCAGCGCCAAGCAAGACGATACACCACGTCCAGTACACCCAAACGAACAAAATGGGTACGACGGCGATCACACCGTAAATCAGCTGATACGACGGAAAAGCGGTGATATATAACGCAAAAGCCTTCTTCCCCGCTTCAAACAATAATGCGGCTACCAGCGAGCCAATCACCGCATCGCGATTGCGCACCTCCGCCGTTGGCACAATGCTGTAGAGCAGCCAAAATGCCACCCAGGAAAGAATTAACGGAAAAATGCGCAGTACATCGTCAATCACGCTATTCAGTTCGCTGGCCCAGCGTAATGACAGCAAGTAAGAGCTGATCGCCAGGCTCGCCCCCGCCAGAAGCGGCCCCAGTGTGAGGATCATCCAGTAGACCGCGAAGGAGTAGGTCTTTGGCCGCGTACGGGTACTGCGCCAGATCGTGTTCAACGCGCTATCAATGGAGTACATCAGCAGCAGCGATGTCACAATCAGGCCGAAAGCGCCCACGGCGGTCATCCGGCTGGAGTTAGCGACAAATTGCTCAATGTAACCCTGAATAACATCTCCGGTAGCCGGGATAAAATTCGCAAAGATAAAGTGGCGAATCTGGATGCTGACATCAGAAAACATCGGAAATGCCGCGAACAGCGCGAAAACAACGGCGATAAGCGGCACAAGGGAGAGTAACGACACGTAAGCAAGGTTGCCCGCCAGCGCCGTCATGTTATCTTCATCAATACGCCGCCAGAGCAACTTAAGCCAGGAAACCAGCGGCCGCGTACGGCGCGTTGTTTTTTGATGAAGATTTTTTAGCATAGCTGTTTCGCAAAGTAGTCAGGAATGGTCTCCTTCCCGGTCACCTGAATACTGGTAATCCCTAACCGCTCAGCGCCCGCGATATTTTCGGCGTTATCATCAAAAAAGACCGTATCCTCAGCAGAAAAACCTTCGGATTCGAGGACGCTCTGATAGATCCGCGCCTCAGGTTTGCGCATCCCCATCTCTTGCGAAAGATAAATATGGTCAGCAACGGCGCGTATCTCTGGATATTCATCCGGCCAAAAGGTGGTATGCAGACGGTTAGTATTCGACAGGACCACCACGCGATGCCCCTGCTCACGCAGCTTTTGCATAATGGTGGTGACTTCCGGGCGCAGGGCAACAAAAACGGCCTGCCAGCCATGGGCGAACTGTTCATAGCTAAGCGGCATGCTCATTTCATGGCACATTGCCGCCGCAAAATCTTCATCGCTGATTTCACCGCGTTCATGCTGATGAAACGCCTCGCCCATTGCGAAATGCTGCTTCAGCGTCGCAAGCGGGATACGCGTTAAATCACTCCACGTCCCGAGCACACGGTTGAAGTCAATATCGACAATCACATTACCTAAATCAAAGATATAGAGCATGGTCCTCTCCTTTTGTACCGTGGAAAATTAACTGTAGCGGGAAAGGAGAGGTTTTACTATTCATGAGTAAAAGTTGAAGACCCCCAGCACATCAGGAACTGAGGAATAGCTAGCTAGCCCTCTTCCTGGGCAAGAATAATTTCTGTCTGATTTTCATCCAGCCACGATTTTAACCCGCCTGACGGGTACTCATCGGTAAACAGCGCCGTCACCTGCGCGACGTTACCGATCTCCACGGCAGCAGAAGCGTGATATTTAGTATGATCGGCGGCGAGAAGAATTTGCCTCGAGTGCGCCATCATCGTTTTCACCACGCTGGCTTCGTTGACATCAAACTCCAGCAGTGCGCCATCGCTTTCAATGGCCCCGACGCTTGTCACCAGATAATCAGCCCGAAAGTCAGCCACAAACGCCGTCGCGGAAGGGCCGATGATTCCGCTATTGTGCGGACGCAGCGTACCGCCTGGCACCATGACTTCGAAGCGTGGGTTGTTATAAAGAATATGCGCCACCCGCAGGCTGTTGGTGATGATGCGCAAATGATTATGGTTTAACAACGCCCGCGCCACCTGCTCAACGGTGGTGCCGATGGTAATAAACACCGTTGAACCATCCGGAATATAGTCAGCCACCGCTTCCGCGATGGCTTTTTTCTCTTCCGTCCAGGAGACTTCACGCTGTTCGAACGCCGTATTGACCACACTCGACGCTCTGCCAGCCCCGCCGTGGTGACGCGTAATCAATCCCTGTTCGCTTAGTTTACGAATATCACGGCGCACGGTCTGCGTGGAAACATCCAGCAGGCTGGCCAGCTCGTCAATATTCATATAACCGCGCTCGCTAATCAGCATAAGCAGCTGATCGTGCCGCGGGTTACCGGTCAGTTCGGTAAGACTCATGAAATTTCCTCGAAAAACCATTGCCCTGGCATTTTATACAAAAAGTGACAGAAAAGATCGGGTTTGATCACAGTCAGGGATACCCGCACGCCCTCCCGGGCGCGTACACTTCAGTGCCGCAACCCCACTGGCAAACTTGACGGCATCTTCCTGGGCGCAGCCAGAAGCCAGACTGAAAGCCAGCGCACCATGGAAAACATCTCCTGCACCGGTAGTATCAACCACATCCACGGCAAATCCAGGTTGATGCTGTAACACATTATTTTTTATCCAGTCACAGCCTTCCCCGCCTCGCGTCACATAAACATGTCCATTTGTGAGCGCTTGTGCTTTTTTCAGACCAGCCTCCGATTCTTCTGTCCCGGTCAGACGCGCCAGACCCGGTTCAGAGAAAGCAGCATGATCGCTTAACGCCACCAGCTCGCTAATGTCCTGCGGCGTAACATCACCATCCAGCACGGTTATCACTCCAGCCCGACGCGCGAGGGTAAATGCCTGCTTCGCCCCTTCGTGCCAGCGAACATCTGCCAGCACCACGTCCCACTGGGAAAAATCAATCGCATTCAACCAGTCGGCATCCGGCAGTAAATCCGGACTAGGGTAGTTGACGATAATCCGCTCCCCCTTCGCATCAACCATTATTGCCGATTGTGAAGAGTTCGCTCCCGTATAGCGCCGGGTGTAGCGAGTATTTACCCCCAGGGACTCCAGTTCCGCCAGCAAGCGGTTTCCGGTGTCGTCATCGCCAACCCGGCCAATAAAGTCCACCTGCGCGCCCAGTTTCGCCGCCGCCACAGCCGCCGTTGCGGCAGGCCCGCCGCCCACTTCCGTATAGCGCTTCGCCACATACTTCCCTCCTTCAAACGGTAAACCTTCTACGTAATAGATGCGATCCATCACGGCAATACCCACACAAGCAACGCGAATCATGGTCATTCCTTAAACGTTTCGAGATGGGATCATTTTAATTTCACAAAATGTTTAAAAAGTGACGGCTGTCAATTTTTTGACTATAAATTACAAATACGATCAAAAACAGACAATAAACACCCATTTTAAATGACAAAAAATGACACCACGTCTCAGGAGAACGTTATGGCAGCTATAGCATTTATCGGATTAGGTCAGATGGGTTCCCCCATGGCGAGCAACCTGTTGAAGCAGGGCCATCAGCTCAGCGTCTTTGACGTTAACCCGAATGCCATGCAGCAGCTTGTGGAAAAAGGGGCTCGTCCTGCCACCAGTCCAGCAGAAGCAGCGAAAGAGGCAGAGTTTGTCATCACGATGCTGCCAAACGGCGATCTGGTACGCGGCGTTTTATTCGGTGAATCAGGCGTCTGCGAAACCCTTTCCCCACAAGCGATGGTGATTGATATGTCGACTATTCACCCGCTGCAAACCGACAAACTGATTACCGATATGCGCGCCAAAGGCTTCGACATGATGGATTGCCCGGTCGGGCGCACTTCAGATCACGCCGTCGCGGGGACATTGCTGCTGCTGGCGGGTGGCACGGCAGAGCAGGTCGAACGCGCAACGCCGGTACTGATGGCGATGGGTAACGAACAGGTCAACGCAGGCGGTCCGGGTATGGGTATCCGCGTGAAGCTTATCAACAACTATATGAGCATTGCGCTGAATGCGCTGTCCGCCGAAGCCGCCGTGCTGTGCGAAGCGCTCGGCCTCTCCTTCGATGTGGCCTTAAAAGTGATGAGCGGAACGCCTGCCGGAAAAGGTCACTTCACCACCTCCTGGCCAAACAAAGTGCTGAAAGGCGATCTCTCTCCGGCCTTCATGATCGATCTGGCCCACAAAGATCTTGGCATCGCGCTGGATGTTGCCAATCAGCTGCATGTGCCGATGCCGCTCGGGGCCGCCTCCCGTGAAGTTTATAACCAGGCGCGCGCTGCAGGTCGTGGTCGGGAAGACTGGAGCGCCATTCTTGAGCAAGTTCGCGCATCTGCCGGACTGAACAATCAACATTGATAAGTAAAAGGACTGAGGACTGAACAATGACGAAGTACACCCTGAAAGATATCACCCGAGCTTCCGGCGGTTTTGCCATGCTGGCCGTCGATCAACGCGAAGCCATGCGCTTAATGTTTGCCGCAGCGGGGGCGAAATCCCCGGTCAGCGACAGCGTGCTGACCGATTTCAAAGTGAATGCGGCGAAGATTCTTTCTCCTTATGCCTCGGCCATTCTGGTCGATCAGCAATTCTGTTACCGCCAGGTGGTGGAGCAAAACGCGGTAGCCAAAAGCTGCGCCATGATTGTCGCCGCCGACGAGTTTATTCCTGGCAACGGCATCCCCGTTGATAGCGTGGTGATTGATAAAAATATCGATCCGCAGGCCGTGAAGCAGGACGGTGCCAAAGCATTAAAACTGCTGGTGCTGTGGCGCAGCGATGAAGATGCCCAGCAGCGTCTGGACATGGTGAAAGAGTTCAACGAGCTATGCCACTCCAGCGGCCTGCTGAGCATTATCGAACCGGTAGTACGTCCGCCGCGTCGTGGCGATAAGTTCGATCGCGAGCAGGCCATTATCGATGCCGCTAAAGAGCTGGGCGACAGCGGTGCCGATCTCTACAAAGTCGAAATGCCGCTGTACGGCAAAGGCTCTGCGCAAGAGCTACTCACCGCCTCCCAGCGCCTGAATGAAAACATCAACATGCCGTGGGTCATTCTCTCCTCAGGTGTCGATGAAAAACTGTTTCCTCGCGCGGTCAGCGTTGCAATGACCGCTGGCGCATCAGGCTTCCTGGCCGGGCGTGCGGTCTGGTCATCGGTTGTGGGGCTGCCGGATACCGAACTGATGCTGCGCGATGTTTCTGCACCGAAGTTGCAGCGTCTGGGCGATATCGTCGATGAAATGATGGCCCGCCGCCGTTAATACGAGGATCGAAGAATGAAATGGTTTAACACCTTGAGCCACAACCGCTGGCTGGAGCAGGAAACCGACCGCATCTTTAACTTTGGCAAGAACGCGGCGGTACCGACCGGATTTGGCTGGCTGGGAAATAGTGGTCAGGTCAGAACGGATATGGGAACGCATCTGTGGATCACTGCCCGAATGCTGCACGTCTATTCCGTTGCCGCATCCATGGGTCGCCCCGGTGCGTATCAATTAGTCAGTCACGGGATCAACGCTCTGAACGGCGCGCTGCGTGATAAACGCTACGGCGGCTGGTACGCCTGCGTCAATGACGAAGGCGTGATGGATGCCTCCAAGCAGGGCTATCAGCATTTCTTTGTGTTGCTTGGCGCGGCAAGCGCGGTCACGACCGGTCATCCACAGGCCAGACAACTGCTCGATGACGCCATCGAAGTGATTGAAAAATACTTCTGGAGTGAAGATGAGCAGATGTGCCTGGAGTCCTGGGACGAAGCCTTCAGCCAGACGGAAGATTATCGCGGCGGCAACGCCAACATGCACGCAGTTGAAGCCTTCCTGATCGTTTACGACGTCACTCATGATCGTAAATGGCTGGATCGGGCGCTACGCATCGCGTCGGTGATTATTCACGACGTGGCCCGCAGCGGTGAGTATCGCGTTAACGAGCACTTCGATTCGCAGTGGAACCCTATCCGCGATTACAACAAAGACAACCCAGCGCATCGCTTCCGTGCCTACGGCGGCACTCCGGGCCACTGGATCGAGTGGGGCAGATTGATGCTGCATCTGCACGCCGCGCTGGAAGCTCGCTTCGAAACGCCACCAGCCTGGCTGCTGGAAGATGCTAAAGGTCTGTTCCACGCCACCATCCGTGATGCCTGGGCACCGGACGGCGCGGACGGTTTTGTCTACTCGGTGGACTGGGACGGTAAACCGATCGTTCGCGAAAGAGTGCGCTGGCCGATCGTCGAAGCGATGGGCACCGCCTACGCCCTGTACACCCTCACTGGTGACAGCCAGTACGAAGCCTGGTACCAGACGTGGTGGGATTACTGCATCACTTATCTGATGGACTACGAGACCGGTTCATGGTGGCAGGAGCTGGATACCGATAACAAGGTGACCACCAAAGTCTGGGACGGCAAGCAGGATATTTACCACCTGCTGCACTGCCTGGTGATCCCGCGCCTGCCCCTGGCACCAGGGCTGGCTCCGGCGGTTGCTGCTGGTCTTCTGGATATCAACGCAAAATAGGTCATAAGGATAGCAGCCATGCACAGCGGCGGAAAAACCATTCAACTTCAGGCCGGACACTATCAGGCAAAAATCGTCACGGTTGGCGCGGGACTGGCGGAACTGACGCACCATGGGCGTCACGTCGTTATTCCACACAAACCTGAAGAGATGCCGCTGGCACATCTGGGGAAAATATTGGTTCCCTGGCCAAATCGCATAGCAAACGGCTGCTATCAGCATAACGGCAAGGCATTTCAGCTTGCCGTTAATGACCTTGCTTCGCAGAGCGCGATTCATGGCCTTTTAGCCTGGCGGGATTGGCAGATTAACCAGCAGTCGGTATCGGAAGCGTCGCTGATGATTTTTCTGCCGCCTTCTTACGGCTATCCGTTTTCATTACTTGTCGAAGCGACCTACCGCCTGGATGCGATAAATGGCCTGCATGTTTTTATCACAGCGCTCAATATCGGTAACGAATCAGCGCCTTATGGTTCTGGCGCGCATCCCTATTTAACCTGCGATCTTGAGCAAATAGATAGCTGTACGTTAACCCTTCCAGCAAACGAAGTATTGAACATTGATAACCTGGAAATGCATTGCGTTGAACACACAGAGCTGAATTTCACCACGCCACGCCCTATCGCCGCAACGCAAATCGATCACACCTTTAAAACCCCTGATTCCGGGGACAAGTGGGAAGTCAGGGTTTTCAGCGCAGCAAAAAAAATGACTACGTACTTACGTTGCGATCAGCCATGGCTGCAGGTTTACAGCGGCGAGAAATTAAATCGTCTGGGACTTGCCGTAGAACCCATGACCTGCCCGCCTGATGCTTTTAATTCCGGCATCAGTCTTATCTCTCTGGCTCCCGGAGAGATGCATCGGCTGCACTTTTTGATTGGCGCTGAATAACGCCGCCCCGGACAAAAATTACCGAATTACCCTATATCTACGGAGACGAAAATGAATTCGTTACAACAACGGTCAAGCGCATTAGAACTCACAACCCTACGGGATGGCTTTGCGCTAACGTATCAACAGCGCCTGATTCTGCGCCATACCTCGCAAACCCCTTGCCTGTGGATTGGCACCGGCGTCGCGGATATTGATATGTTTCGCGGCAACTTCAGTATTAAAGACAAACTGAATGAAAAAATTGCTCTCACGAGTGCCACGGTCAGTGAATCGTCTGACGGCTGGCGGGTCGATTTCAGCCGCGGCACCACCATCAACGCGACCCTGAAAATCTCCACCGATGAACAGGGCCGCCTGAAGCTGGACCTGCAAAACGACGATCTGAGCCACAATCGCATCTGGCTGCGGCTGGCCGCTAACCCGGCCGATCATATCTACGGCTGCGGTGAACAGTTCTCTTACTTTGATTTACGCGGCAAGCCGTTCCCACTGTGGACCAGCGAACAGGGCGTAGGTCGTAATAAAAATAGCTATGTCACCTGGCAGGCGGACTGCAAAGAGAACGCGGGCGGCGACTATTACTGGACCTTCTTCCCGCAACCAACCTTTGTCAGCACTCAAAAATACTACTGCCACGTTGATAACAGCTGCTACATGAATTTCGACTTTAGCGCACCGGAGTATCACGAACTGGCGCTGTGGGAAGACAAAACCACCCTGCGCTTTGAGTGCGCCGACACCTATATTTCCCTGCTGGAAAAACTGACCGCGCTGTTAGGCCGCCAGCCAGAACTGCCGGACTGGATTTACGACGGCGTCACGCTAGGTATTCAGGGCGGCACCGAGGTTTGCCAGAACAAACTGGACACCATGCGCAACGCGGGCGTGAAGGTGAACGGCATCTGGGCGCAGGACTGGTCCGGGATCCGTATGACCTCCTTTGGCAAGCGCGTGATGTGGAACTGGAAGTGGAACAGCGACAACTACCCACAGCTGGATAGCCGTATTAAGCAGTGGAAAGAAGAAGGCGTGCAGTTCCTCTCGTATATCAACCCGTACGTTGCCAGCGATAAAGATCTCTGCGCCGAAGCGGCAGAACGCGGCTATCTGGCAAAAGATGCCGCTGGCGGTGACTACCTGGTTGAGTTCGGCGAGTTTTACGGCGGCGTGGTCGATCTGACTAACCCGGAAGCCTACGACTGGTTCAAAGAAGTCATCAAAAAGAACATGATTGAGCTCGGTTGCGGCGGCTGGATGGCGGATTTTGGCGAATACCTACCGACCGATACGTATCTGCACAACGGCGTCAGCGCCGAGATCATGCACAACGCCTGGCCTGCGCTGTGGGCGAAATGTAACTACGAGGCGCTACAGGAGACCGGCAAGCTCGGCGAGATCCTGTTCTTTATGCGGGCGGGTTACACCGGCAGCCAGAAGTACTCCACCATGATGTGGGCGGGCGACCAAAACGTGGACTGGAGTCTCGACGATGGCCTGGCTTCGGTCGTCCCTGCGGCGCTGTCGCTGGCGATGACCGGCCACGGCCTGCACCACAGCGATATCGGCGGCTACACGACCCTGTTTGACATGAAACGCACGAAAGAGCTGCTGCTGCGCTGGTGTGACTTCAGCGCCTTCACCCCGATGATGCGCACCCACGAAGGTAACCGCCCAGGCGATAACTGGCAG
Source organism: Klebsiella sp. RHBSTW-00215 (assembly GCF_014103785.1). NCBI lineage: Bacteria > Pseudomonadati > Pseudomonadota > Gammaproteobacteria > Enterobacterales > Enterobacteriaceae > Klebsiella > Klebsiella sp. RHBSTW-00215. The sequence continues at coordinate 1,504,358 of NZ_JABXQS010000001.1, read as the reverse complement.
TTTGATGGCGATGAAGAGACTATCGCCCACTTTGCCCGTATGACCACCGTCTTCACCACCCTGAAACCGTATCTCAAACAGGCCGTTGCGCAGAACGCCGCCTCCGGCCTGCCGGTGATGCGCCCGTTGTTCCTGCATTACGAAGACGATGCAGCCACCTATACCCTGAAATATCAGTATCTGCTGGGTCAGGATCTATTGGTTGCGCCGGTTCACGAACAGGGTAAATGCGACTGGACGCTGTATCTGCCAGAAGACAACTGGGTCAACGTCTGGACCGGTGAAACTCACCAGGGCGGCGAAATTACCGTCGATGCGCCAATTGGCCAGCCACCCGTCTTCTATCGCGCGAAGAGTGAGTGGGCATCGCTGTTTGCCACTTTACGCCACATCTAATACGGCTCGCCCGCGGGGAAACTCGCGGGCAAACGGAGAATAACAATGAGTCAAAATTCAGCTAATCCGGCAACCCTACGCTTGCCTTTTAAAGAAAAACTCGCCTATGGGCTCGGTGATTTAGGTTCCAATATCCTGCTGGACATTGGCACGCTCTATTTACTCAAATTTTATACCGATGTCCTTGGTTTACCGGGAACTTACGGCGGTATTATTTTCCTTATCGCCAAGTTTTTTACCGCATTTACCGATATGGGCACCGGGATTATGCTCGATTCGCGGCGTAAAATCGGTCCAAAAGGTAAATTCCGTCCATTCCTGATTTACGCAGCTTTCCCGGTTACGCTTCTGGCTATCGCTAACTTTGTCGGCACGCCGTTTGAAATCACCGGCAAAACGGTGATGGCGACGGTGCTGTTTATGCTGTACGGACTGTTCTTCAGCATGATGAACTGCTCTTATGGCGCGATGGTACCCGCGATAACGAAAAACCCGGATGAGCGCGCTTCGCTTGCCGCCTGGCGTCAGGGCGGCGCGACGCTCGGCCTGCTGCTGTGCACCGTCGGCTTTGTGCCAGTGATGAACCTGATCGAAGGCAACTCGCAACTGGGTTATATCTTCGCCGCCACGCTGTTCTCCCTGTTCGGCCTGCTGTTTATGTGGCTATGCTATGCGGGAGTTAAAGAGCGCTACGTCGAAGTTAAGCCCGTTGATGCGGCGCAAAAGCCGGGGTTACTGCAATCCTTCCGCGCCATCGCTGGCAACCGCCCGCTGTTTATTCTGTGCATTGCCAACCTCTGTACGCTCGGCGCGTTTAACGTCAAGCTAGCGATTCAGGTCTATTACACCCAGTACGTACTGAATGACCCCATCCTCCTCTCCTGGATGGGATTTTTCAGCATGGGCTGTATCTTTATTGGCGTCTTTTTAATGCCCATGATGGTCAGACGCTTTGGTAAGAAGAAGGTTTATATCGGCGGCCTGCTGATTTGGATTGCGGGCGATCTGCTCAACTACTTCTTTGGCGGCGGGTCGGTCAGTTTTGTTGCTTTCTCCTGTCTGGCCTTCTTTGGTTCGGCGTTCGTCAACAGCCTGAACTGGGCGCTGGTCTCCGACACGGTGGAATATGGCGAATGGCGCACCGGCGTGCGTTCTGAAGGTACAGTGTACACCGGATTTACCTTCTTCCGTAAAGTGTCGCAGGCGCTGGCTGGCTTCTTCCCCGGCTGGATGCTGACCCAGATTGGCTATATGCCCAACGTGGTGCAATCGGCGGGTACCGTCGAAGGCTTACGCCAGCTGATTTTTATTTATCCGTGCGCGCTAGCGGTGATCACCATCGTGGCGATGGGCTGTTTCTACAACCTTAACGAGAAGATGTATGTCCGCATCGTTGAAGAGATAGAAGCCCGTAAACAACCTGTCTGATAATAATAATGAATAGCGCCCTACGGGGCGTTATTGAGGAGCGATTATGTCTGACCATGATCCGCTAACGCTAAAACTGAGCCTACGGGAAAAATGCGCCTATGGCGTGGGTGACTTCGGCTCAAATTTGATGCTGTGTATCGGCACGCTGTATCTGCTTAAATTTTATACCGATGAACTAGGGATGCCTGCATATTACGGCGGGATCATCTTTCTGGTAGCGAAGTTCTTCACCGCCTTCACCGATATGCTGACCGGCGTATTACTGGACTCGCGGCGTAATATCGGCGCAAAGGGGAAATTCAGGCCTTTTATTCTGTATGCCTCATTCCCCGTCGCGCTGGTCGCCACAGCGCAGTTTTTAGCGACAGATTTTACGCTAACGGTGAAAACGGGGCTGGCGACGGTGCTGTTTATGTTGTTCGGCCTGTTTTATAGCCTGATGAACTGCTCTTATGGGGCGATGGTTCCCGCCATCACTAAAAACCCGCACCAGCGCGCAGAACTCGCCGCGTGGCGACAGGGCGGCGCAACCCTGGGCCTGCTGCTGTGTACCGTTGGCTTTATGCCCATTCAGGCGCTTTTTACAAGTTCACCTTCGCTTGGCTATCTGATTGCTGCGCTGATCTTCTCCGTTTGCGGGTTATTCAGCATGTGGTGGTGCTTTAGCGGGGTGAAAGAGCGCTATATTGAAATCGTACCGGATCATCATAAACCCAGTATTCTCAAGTCGTTCTGCGCGATTTTCCGTAACCCCCCTCTGCTGGTGCTGTGTATTGCTAACCTGTGTACGCTGGCGGCATTTAACATCAAGCTGGCGATTCAGGTCTATTACACCCAGTACGTACTGAACGATATCCATCTGCTGTCATGGATGGGCTTTTTCAGTATGGGTTGTATCCTGGTGGGCGTTTTTCTTGTCCCCACAACGGTGAAGCGCTTCGGTAAAAAGCAGGTTTACCTGGGTGGGCTGGCATTGTGGGCCATAGGCGATGTGCTGAACTTTTTCTGGGGAAGTACATCATTTTTATTTGTGACGTTCTCCTGCATGGCCTTCTTTGGCACCGCCTTCGTTAACAGTCTGAACTGGGCGCTGGTTCCGGATACGGTTGATTATGGTGAGTGGAAAACGGGTATTCGTGCGGAAGGGTCAGTTTATACCGGTTATACCTTTTCACGAAAAATTTCCGCAGCGCTTGCCGGGTTCTTGCCAGGAATTATGCTGACGCAAATTGGTTATATCCCCAATATTGCGCAAAGTGAAACTACGCTACTCGGTTTACGCCAGCTTATTTTTCTCTGGCCCTGCGGTCTGGCGATTATCGCGGCATTCACTATGGGCTTATTTTATAAGCTCAATGAAAGCCGTTTTGCTTTTATTATCGAGGAAATTGGCCAACGAAAAAAACAACACAACCCGGTATTGTGAATAACTAAAAGACCTCTTTTTTAATTATTGCCGCTCTATCCATTTTAATGGATAGCGGCTCCCCTACGTTAAAAAATGGATTTATTATGAAAAAAATAAACGCGATACTTCTGTTAACCTCTGTTATATCTACCTCTGCATTTGCTGGTGCTTATGTGGAAAATCGCGAGGCGTATAACCTTGCATCCGATCAGATGGAGGTCATGCTGCGCGTTGGCTATAACTTTGATATGGGCGCTGGCCTGATGCTCACCAACACCTATACTCTGCAACGCAAGGATGAGTTAAAGCATGGCTATAACGAAATCGAAGGCTGGTATCCGCTATTCAGACCAACGAATAAATTAACGATTCAGCCGGGAGGGTTAATTACCGATAAGAGCATTGGCTCCAGCGGTGCGGTTTATCTGGATGTGAATTACAAATTTACCCCGTGGTTTAATCTGACCGTGCGTAACCGCTATAATCACAATAACTACAGCTCAACTGACTTAAACGGTGAACAAGATAATAATGATACTTACGAAGTAGGTACCTATTGGAATTTTATTATCACCGATAAATTCTCTTATACTTTTGAACCACACTATTTTACGCGGGTGAATGACTTTAATAGTAGCAACGGTAAAGACCATCACTGGGAAATTACCAATACCTTCAGGTATCGGATCAATCAAAACTGGCTGCCTTACTTTGAACTACGCTGGCTGGATCGCAATGTGGAGCCGTACCACCGGGAGCAAAACCAGATTCGCGCTGGGGTGAAGTATTTCTTTTAAGTTTTTTAGGCAAAAAAAAGCCGCTGATAATCAGCGGCTTTTTCATAGCAAGAAGCGTTAATTAATCTTCTTTAGAACCACGCATCGCGCGTTTACGATCGTTCTCGGTCAGATGACGCTTACGGATACGGACAGAAGTCGGGGTGACTTCTACCAGTTCGTCGTCATCGATGAACTCAAGAGCTTGCTCCAGCGTCATTTTCAGTGCCGGAACCAGGGTCGTCGCTTCGTCAGTACCGGAAGCACGCATGTTGGTCAGTTTCTTACCGGTCAGGCAGTTTACAGTCAGGTCGTTAGAACGACTGTGAATACCGATGATCTGGCCTTCGTAAACTTCTGCACCGTGACCCAGGAACAGCTTACCGCGGTCCTGCAGGCTGAACAGTGCGAACGCAACCGCTTTACCCTGGCCGTTGGAGATCAGAACGCCGTTCTGACGCTGACCCACATCACCCGCACGAACGTCGTCGTAATGGCTGAAGGTGGAGTACAGCAGACCGGTACCGGAGGTCATGGTCATGAATTCTGAACGGAAGCCGATCAGACCACGGCTTGGGATCACGTAGTCAAGACGTACGCGGCCTTTGCCATCTGGATTCATGTTTTTCAGATCGCCTTTACGCTCACCCAGTGCCTGCATCACAGAACCCTGGTGCTGCTCTTCGACGTCCAGCGTGACGTTTTCGAACGGCTCTTGTTTACGGCCATCGATTTCACGGAAGATAACTTTCGGACGGGAAACCGCCATCTCGAAACCTTCACGACGCATGTTCTCGATAAGAACAGACAGGTGCAGTTCACCACGGCCAGAAACGCGGAATGCGTCTGCATCCGGAGTTTCTTCAACGCGCAGCGCCACGTTGTGCACCAGCTCTTTGTTCAGGCGGTCAAGGATCTGACGAGAGGTAACGTACTTACCTTCTTTGCCACAGAACGGAGAGGTGTTAACGCAGAAGAACATGGTTACGGTCGGCTCATCAACAGACAGCGCCGGCAGCGCTTCAACATTCTGCGTATCGCAGATGGTGTCAGAGATGTTCAGCTCGCCCAGACCGGTGATTGCAATGATATCGCCAGCTTCTGCAACGTCGCTCTCGATACGCTCAAGACCCAGATGGGTCAGAACTTTACCGACTTTACCGTTACGGGTTTTGCCTTCGCTATCAACGATAGTAACCTGCTGGTTCGGCTTCACTTTACCGCGTTTGATGCGGCCGATGCCGATGACGCCAACGTAGTTGTTGTAGTCCAGCTGGGAGATTTGCATCTGCAGCGGGCCATCAAGGTCAACGTTCGGAGCCGGTACGCGATCGACGATAGTCTGATACAGCGGAGTCATATCGTCAGCCATATCTTCGTGATCCAGACCCGCGATACCGTTCAGCGCAGAAGCGTAAACGATAGGGAAGTCCAGCTGTTCGTCGGTAGCGTCGAGGTTTACGAACAGGTCGAATACCTGATCGACAACCCAGTCAGGGCGTGCGCCCGGACGGTCAACTTTGTTGATAACAACAATTGGCTTCAGGCCATGAGCAAAGGCTTTTTTGGTCACGAAGCGCGTCTGCGGCATCGGACCATCCATTGCATCAACGACCAGCAGAACGGAATCGACCATGGACATGACACGTTCAACTTCACCACCGAAGTCGGCGTGCCCCGGGGTATCAACGATGTTGATACGGTAATCATTCCATTTGATAGCGGTGTTTTTAGCCAGGATGGTAATCCCACGCTCTTTCTCCAAATCGTTGGAGTCCATCACACGCTCTTGAGTTTCGGCACGCGCATCGAACGTACCGGATTGCTGCAGCAGCTTATCAACCAGGGTAGTTTTACCATGGTCAACGTGCGCGATGATGGCGATGTTACGCAAATTTTCGATCACAACTTTGCCTCAGGCATTTAGAAATAGCGCGTTATTGTACACGGATTAATCGCACTACAAAACAGGATCACAAACATCCCCCGCAAACAAGTATTGCAGAGTTTCTTTGTGACCGCTTTCACGGAGCGTTAAAAGGGTTATTAAAGGTCAATTGCACCAAATAAGTGCCCAATGTTCACACAATTGCACTATTATAGTGCAATGCATTCATAATGGTGCAGCCCTTTTGCACGATGGTGTGCATGATAACGCCTTTTGGGGGCAATTTAAAAGTTGGCACAGATTTCGCTTTATATTTTTTAAGGCAACAACGCCACCTTAAGCAGTTAGAAAGTTTTCGTTACCACGACGACAATGACCAATCCGGGAGAGTTTAAGTATGTCCGCTGAACACGTTTTGACGATGCTGAACGAGCACGAAGTGAAGTTTGTCGATCTGCGCTTCACCGATACCAAAGGTAAAGAACAGCACGTTACTATTCCTTCTCATCAGGTAAATGCCGAATTCTTCGAAGAAGGCAAAATGTTTGATGGCTCCTCGATTGGCGGTTGGAAAGGTATTAACGAATCCGACATGGTTCTGATGCCGGACGCAACTACCGCGCTGATCGACCCGTTCTACGAAGAACCGACGCTGATCATCCGTTGCGATATCCTGGAACCAGGCACCCTGCAGGGCTACGACCGTGACCCGCGCTCCATCGCCAAACGTGCGGAAGAATACCTGCGCGCAACCGGCATTGCGGATACCGTGCTGTTCGGGCCAGAACCTGAATTCTTCCTGTTCGATGACATCCGTTTTGGTGCGTCTATCTCCGGTTCTCACGTTGCTATCGATGACATCGAAGGCGCATGGAACTCTTCCACCAAATATGAAGGCGGCAACAAAGGCCACCGTCCGGGCGTGAAAGGCGGTTATTTCCCGGTTCCGCCGGTAGACTCTTCTCAGGATATCCGTTCTACCATGTGTATGATCATGGAAGAGATGGGCCTGGTTGTTGAAGCTCACCACCACGAAGTGGCGACTGCCGGTCAGAACGAAATCGCTACCCGCTTTAACACCATGACCAAAAAAGCGGACGAAATTCAGATCTACAAATACGTCGTGCACAACGTCGCACACCGCTTCGGTAAAACAGCGACCTTTATGCCAAAACCGATGTTCGGCGATAACGGTTCCGGTATGCACTGCCACATGTCCCTGTCCAAGAACGGCGTAAACCTGTTCTCCGGCGACAAATACGCAGGCCTGTCTGAACAAGCGCTATTCTACATCGGCGGCGTAATCAAGCACGCTAAAGCCATTAACGCCCTGGCGAACCCGACCACCAACTCTTACAAGCGTCTGGTCCCGGGTTACGAAGCACCGGTCATGCTGGCTTACTCTGCCCGTAACCGCTCCGCTTCCATCCGTATTCCGGTAGTGACCTCTCCGAAAGCGCGTCGTATCGAAGTCCGCTTCCCGGATCCGGCTGCTAACCCGTACCTGTGCTTTGCTGCACTGCTGATGGCTGGCCTTGACGGTATCAAGAACAAAATCCATCCGGGCGAAGCGATGGACAAAAACCTGTACGATCTGCCGCCGGAAGAAGCGAAAGAGATCCCACAGGTTGCAGGTTCTCTGGAAGAAGCATTGAACGAACTGGATGCTGACCGTGAATTCCTGACCGCTGGTGGCGTATTCACCAACGACGCAATCGATGCTTACATCGCCCTGCGTATTGAAGAGAACGACCGTGTACGCATGACTCCGCACCCGGTTGAGTTCGAGCTGTACTACAGCGTTTAATTTTGCTGTAAATCCGCGGTATTCCGTGTTGTGGCGTGGGGTACCGAGGATGTTTTGTTGCCGTGGAAACTTTCAGCCCATCTCAGGATGGGCTTTTTTCTCCACCAACGCGCTGATCTCATGAGCTTTTTACTCATAAAAAGCTATACTGCACTAAAATGGTGCACTCTAATTCAGGAGACTGTCAGATGGCAACAGGCACACTGCCCGATGCTGGGCAGATCCTTAACTCTTTAATCAACAGTATCTTACTGGTCGATGACGACCTGGCGGTGCATTACGCGAACCCGGCTGCACAGCAGTTGCTGGCGCAAAGCTCACGTAAGCTATTTGGTACCCCACTCCCGGAGCTGTTGAGCTATTTCTCGCTGAATATTGGTCTTATGCAGGAGAGCCTGCAGGCGGGCCAGGGCTTTACCGATAACGAAGTGACGCTGGTCATCGATGGTCGGTCACATATCCTGTCTCTGACGGCACAGCGCCTTCCTGAGGGCTACATTTTGCTGGAAATGGCACCGATGGATAATCAGCGTCGTCTGAGCCAGGAACAGCTTCAGCACGCACAGCAGATTGCCGCGCGTGACTTAGTGCGCGGTTTGGCCCACGAGATTAAAAACCCGTTGGGTGGCCTGCGCGGTGCAGCGCAGTTGCTGAGCAAAGCGCTGCCCGATCCTTCGTTGACGGAATACACCAAAGTCATCATTGAACAGGCCGATCGGTTAAGAAATCTGGTCGACCGCCTGCTGGGACCGCAGCATCCTGGAATGCACGTCACAGAGAGCATTCACAAGGTTGCAGAGCGAGTGGTGAAGCTGGTGTCTATGGAGTTGCCGGATAACGTCAAACTGGTTCGTGATTACGACCCAAGCCTGCCGGAACTCCCACACGACCCGGATCAAATTGAACAAGTGCTGCTGAATATCGTCCGCAATGCGCTGCAAGCGTTGGGGCCTGATGGCGGAGAGATAGTCCTGCGTACCCGTACGGCGTTCCAGCTGACTCTGCACGGGGTTCGCTACCGCCTTGCAGCACGTATTGACGTTGAAGATAACGGCCCGGGAATACCGTCTCACTTACAGGATACGCTGTTTTATCCGATGGTGAGTGGGCGCGAAGGCGGTACTGGCCTCGGGCTGTCTATCGCCCGCAGCCTTATCGATCAGCACTCCGGCAAAATTGAATTTACCAGTTGGCCAGGGCATACCGAATTCTCGGTGTACCTGCCTATTCGGAAGTAGAGGTGTTTATGCAACGAGGGATAGCATGGATCGTTGATGACGATAGCTCCATCCGTTGGGTGCTTGAACGCGCGCTCACCGGGGCTGGCTTGAGTTGTACAACGTTTGAGAGCGGCAGCGAGGTGCTTGATGCCCTCACCACCAAAACCCCGGATGTCCTGCTGTCTGATATCCGTATGCCGGGAATGGATGGGCTGGCGCTGCTGAAACAAATTAAACAGCGTCACCCGATGCTCCCGGTCATCATAATGACGGCGCATTCAGATCTGGACGCGGCGGTCAGCGCTTATCAGCAAGGTGCCTTTGATTATCTACCAAAACCGTTTGATATTGATGAAGCGGTGGCGCTGGTCGACCGCGCAATCAGCCATTATCAGGAACAGCAGCAGCCGCGAAATGCGCCAATAAATAGCCCAGCGGCCGATATTATCGGCGAAGCGCCAGCAATGCAGGACGTTTTTCGCATTATAGGCCGCCTGTCGCGTTCCTCCATCAGCGTGCTGATCAACGGCGAGTCCGGTACCGGTAAAGAGCTAGTTGCCCATGCTCTGCACCGCCACAGCCCGCGCGCTAAGGCACCATTTATCGCGCTGAATATGGCGGCAATCCCCAAAGACTTGATTGAATCAGAACTGTTCGGCCACGAGAAAGGGGCCTTTACGGGCGCGAATACCGTGCGCCAGGGGCGTTTTGAACAGGCAGACGGCGGCACGTTGTTCCTCGACGAAATCGGCGATATGCCGCTGGACGTACAAACTCGGTTGCTGCGCGTGCTGGCTGATGGCCAGTTTTATCGCGTAGGCGGCTATGCGCCGGTGAAAGTGGATGTGCGCATTATCGCCGCCACCCACCAGAATCTTGAGCTGCGCGTACAGGAAGGAAAATTCCGCGAGGACTTATTCCACCGCCTGAACGTGATTCGCGTCCATCTCCCGCCGCTACGCGAGCGTCGGGAAGATATTCCGCGTCTGGCGCGCCACTTCCTGCAAGTTGCCGCTCGTGAACTCGGCGTTGAAGCCAAGCTGCTGCACCCGGAAACGGAGATGGCGCTAACCCGGCTGGCCTGGCCGGGTAACGTGCGTCAACTGGAGAACACGTGTCGTTGGCTGACGGTGATGGCGGCAGGCCAGGAGGTTCTGACCCAGGATCTTCCCAGTGAGCTGTTTGAAACCGCGATACCGGATAATCCGACGCAAATGCTGCCGGATAGCTGGGCCACGCTGCTGGGGCAATGGGCCGACCGCGCTTTACGTTCCGGTCATCAAAACCTGCTGTCAGAAGCACAGCCGGAGATGGAGCGCACGCTATTGACCACCGCGCTACGCCACACTCAGGGACATAAACAAGAAGCAGCACGCCTGCTGGGATGGGGCCGTAATACGTTGACACGTAAGCTAAAAGAACTGGGAATGGAGTAGTAGAACAGTGTCGTGTAAAAAATAGTCTGTCAGCGCAAACTGCTGCTATTTTGTACTTTACTGTTCAAATGCGTTGAGTATGATCGTGCCCGGAAAGACAGGGGGAAATCATGCTTGAATCACTCATAAATATTATATCGAGCGGTGTCGCAGCCGGTCATACCCCGCAGACGGCAATAGCTGCTGTTTTGTGTGCGGCGATGGTTGGATTGTTTAGCTGATAATTCACCCTCTCCCGGCAAGGAGAGGGTGAATAGATTAAATCACGCGTGAAAACTGCTGCACCCGTGCTTTCTGGCGCAAATATGCATCAAAGCACATGCATATGTTGCGAATCAGCAACCGGCCTTTCGGCGTCACCTGAATCCCTTTCTCATCCACATCCACCAGCCCGTCTTTGGCCAGCGGCGCCAGCAGTTTCATATCTTCAGTGAAGTAGTCATTGAAGTCTAAGTCCCACTGCGTTTCTACAGCGGAGAAATCGAGACGGAAATTACAGATCAGCGCTTTAATGACATCGCGACGAATACAGTCATCGCGAGTCAACGCAATGCCACGCCATAAGGCCGTTCCGGTTTCATCAATCTGCTGATAATACTGCTTCAGCTCTTTTTGGTTCTGCGCATAGCAGTCGCCAATCATACTGATCGCCGAAACACCCAGCCCCAGCAGATCGGAATCCCCTTGGGTGGTATAGCCCTGGAAGTTGCGATGCAAAATACCTTCACGTTGGGCTATCGCCAGTTCATCGTCCGGACGAGCAAAGTGGTCCATACCGATAAACTGATATCCCGCAGCGGTCAGCGAATCAATCGTTTCCTGCAGGATATCCAGCTTCTGCTCTGCTGAAGGTAAATCAGCATCTTTGATTTTGCGCTGTGCGGCGAAGAGCGTCGGCAAATGCGCATAGTTAAATACGCTCAGACGATCGGGATTTAGCTCAGCCACCCGCTGGAGCGTAAATGCAAAGCTCTCTGGCGTTTGCTTCGGCAGTCCGTAAATCAGATCGATATTGGTAGAAGTAAAGCCAATCTCTCGGGCATGATTGAGCAGGGCGAAGATAAACTCTTCATCCTGCTCGCGGTTCACCAGGCGCTGCACCTCTTTGTTGAAGTCCTGCACGCCCATGCTCAAGCGGTTGAATCCTTCAGCGCGTAAATGATCCAGTACATCAAGCTCAATTTCACGCGGATCGACTTCAATGGAAATCTCAGCCTCGGCATTAAAATTGAAATGCGTACGCAGCAGGCTCATCAGGCGGCTAATTTGCGCCTTATTTAAATATGTCGGCGTACCGCCGCCCCAATGCAGTTGGTTAACCTGGCGACCCGCAAAAAGCGGCGCGCGATGGATAATCTCCTGCTCAAGGACGTCCAGATACTGATCGGCTTTATGCTGCTGGCGGGTGACAATTTTATTGCAGCCACAAAAATAGCAGAGCTTATGGCAAAACGGGATATGCACATACAGCGATAGAGGTCGCTGCGGATAACGGGCTACCGCTGCGTCAAATTCAGCAGCGCCAAATTCCGGAGAAAACTCCAGCGCGGTGGGGTACGAAGTATAACGCGGCCCGGAATAGTTATATTTTTGGATCAGGGCCAGATCCCAGTCGATTAACTGCACAGACATGCTCACTCCTTCCGATGGTGCCGTCGGCGGGTACGCCGCTCCGGCCCAACCACACCTGGGGTAATGAGCCGGTTGCGCAGCCATTTCTGACGCCGCGACAACCGTCGTAGTTTAACGAATAACCACAGCAGATAACATATAACCAAAAGGGTTATAAGCAGGACCGGGAATCCGATGGGGTGCAAATGTTAGTTTCCGCCCTTCAGCAAACGCATCATATCTTCTTTGCGTTCTTCCTCTTCCTCATCTTCGTCATCATCGTAGGAGAGGCCGAGCTGTTGCATCAGTTCATCAATACGGTCCAGTTTGGCATCAACCCAAGTCTGCTCTTCAGCATTCAAGGTTCCGCCCTCTTCCAGACGTTCCAGCAGCGCGTCCAGGCGCTCATCGTTCTCCAGCAAATCCAGCTCAGCCTGCGGTGAAAGCATAGGTTTCTCGCTCTTCGGTTTGTGCTGCTTAATCACTGGGGCATTCTCTGTCACACCCAGCGGGATCGGTTTTTTGCTGCCAATACGCGGATCTTGCTGTTGGCCTTGTTTTTTACCCGCAGAGGCGGCATCACCACCGGTCGCACGACTTCCTGCCGCATGACCGCGATGTTTCTTCTGCTGCTTACGATCGCGAGCTTCCTGGTTCAATTCTTCACGCGTTTTGCGACTTTTTTTGCCACGAGGTACAGATGTCGGTTTTTTCATGGTGTTAATCTTCAGGCCGTTTTCTTCAGTATAGAATTGAGGCGGAATCTAGCAGAAAGCAAGCAAAGAAAAAAGGCGACAGATTACTCTGTCGCCTTTTTCCGCACTGACAACCCTTAATGGGTTTCTACTTTCCATGTTAGCTAACGACAACCCCTGTCTTTCCTTTAGCTACCAACAGTCCCTGTTACATCCATTTCCTTTTAAAACGTCTCCAGACGCCTGTCATCCTGACAATCCGTAGTCCTCGCCTCCTGGCGCTTCCTGACACCTCGTCCTGAGTCTTAATCCTGTTAGCTTCCTTCGCCCTTGCCCACTACTTTACTGGTTTAAGAAAAACCTACAACCAGCAACGGTATAAAAAATGCTAATTTCAGAATCTTCTCTTCGTTTAATTGTATGATTTATAGAGCGTTAGTTATTTTTTAATCAGGCTTTTCTCACAAATGTCTTATATCAACAATGGCCAATGTCTTACAAAGCATGTGGCTTTTACTCACACCAGTGGGTTGCGGTAAAAACAGCCTTTTTCTATTGTTCAGGTATAATCCCCGTCATAGCCTGATTAACGGAGACGACCGTCTTGACCAACTGGAATTATCAACTGACGCATTTTGTCACTAGCGCACCAGATATCCGCCATCTTCCTTCTGATACCGGTATCGAAGTGGCATTCGCTGGCCGCTCTAACGCAGGGAAATCCAGCGCCCTGAATACGCTGACTAACCAGAAAAGCCTTGCTCGTACATCAAAGACGCCTGGTCGTACGCAGCTCATTAACCTGTTTGAAGTTGCTGAGGGAAAACGTCTGGTCGACCTGCCAGGCTATGGTTACGCTCAAGTTCCTGAAGAGATGAAAATCAAATGGCAGCGGGCGCTGGGTGAATACCTGGAAAAACGCCTGTGTCTGAAAGGACTGGTCATACTGATGGATATCCGGCATCCGCTTAAAGATCTCGATCAGCAGATGATCCTATGGGCCGTTGAAAGCGATATCCCGGTTCTGGTGCTGCTGACTAAAGCCGATAAGCTGGCCAGTGGCGCGCGCAAAGCCCAGCTCAACCAGGTCCGTGAAGCAGTAATCGCATTTAATGGTGATGTGCAAGTGGAAGCATTTTCTTCCCTGAAGAAGCAGGGCGTAGATAAACTGCGTCAGAAGCTGGATAGCTGGTATAACGACATTCCTCCTCAGGAAGAGCCTGAAGACGGCGAGTAATTATCGTCAATTTTCCCGGGTATGGGCATACAGAGCCTTATCCGGGCAGCCTGCCTTGCCGATATCAATACGCAAAAAATTTTCTTTCACGCAATAAAAAACGCCCCGGTCATAAATGACCGGGGCGGCTAAAATATTCAGCCAAATCCGATTACGTGAAGTAAAAGGTCTGAAAGATAGAACATCTTACCTCTGTACCCTACGTCTTTAACTCTACTCTTGTTTCCGTTATGGATAAAGCATTTTTGTAGTTTATTTTCAGTCTTTACATAGCAAATTCAAATGATCATCACAAAACGGTATAAGTTATGTTACTCACTTACAAAAAATGGCCTTATGTACTGAACACTTAGTGCGCTTGATCCCAATTTTCCCCACTACCCACTTCTACCAGCAGCGGAACAGCCAGCGTCGTGCTGCTTTCCATCAGTTCGTGGATCTTTTTCGCGACCGTATCTAAATCGTCTTTATGAACTTCGAAGACTAATTCATCGTGTACCTGCATGATCATACGCACCCGCGGTTTTTCACTTAACAACCAATCATCTACAGCGATCATTGCACGTTTAATGATATCCGCAGCAGTTCCCTGCATCGGCGCGTTGATTGCCGCACGCTCAGCGCCAGCGCGACGTGCTCCGTTGCTGGATTTAATGTCCGGCAAATAGAGTCGGCGGCCATCGAGCGTTTCAACATACCCCTGCTCTTTTGCCTGCGCACGGGTACGCTCCATATAATCCAGCACACCTGGATAGCGCTCAAAGTAGAGGTCCATATATTTCTGCGCTTCTTTACGCGGAATATTGAGCTGTCGCGCAAGGCCAAATGCGCTCATCCCGTAAATCAGGCCAAAGTTGATAGCCTTTGCGCTGCGTCGCTGTTCGCTGCTCACGCTTTCAAGCGGCAAACCAAAAACCTCTGCCGCAGTAGCACGGTGGATATCTTTCCCCTCCGCAAACGCGGTTAGCAGACCGTTATCGCGCGACAGATGCGCCATAATGCGCAATTCAATTTGCGAGTAGTCGGCGGAGACAATGAGGTAATCTTCCGGAGCAATAAACGCCTGACGAATACGGCGTCCTTCTTCGTTACGTACCGGAATGTTCTGCAGGTTCGGATCGGTGGATGACAGGCGTCCCGTTGCAGTGACCGCCTGGTGATAAGATGTATGCACGCGACCCGTTTTCGCGCTGATCATCAACGGCAGCTTATCGGTATAAGTGGATTTGAGTTTTGCCAGGCCACGATATTCAAGGATAACTTTTGGCAGCGGATAATCCAGAGCCAGCTCTTCCAACACCTCTTCCGACGTAGACGGAGCACCGCCCGGCGTCTTCTTCAGTGGTTTAATCCCTTGTTTTTCAAACAGGATGGTTTGCAGCTGCTTAGGCGAAGAGAGGTTAAACTCTTCACCTGCAATATCATATGCCTTCTTCTCTAGCTCAATCAGGCGCTTGGCGATTTCCTGAGAATGCGCATGCAGCACGGCTGGGTCAAT
Source organism: Klebsiella sp. RHBSTW-00215 (assembly GCF_014103785.1). NCBI lineage: Bacteria > Pseudomonadati > Pseudomonadota > Gammaproteobacteria > Enterobacterales > Enterobacteriaceae > Klebsiella > Klebsiella sp. RHBSTW-00215. Next base: position 1,488,955 of record NZ_JABXQS010000001.1, on the reverse strand, counting down.
CTTCACGCCGTTGCGCTCAACGCGGGATAACACTGGCACTAACGGCATTTCTATATTTTTAAAGATGTTCAGCGGACCTTCATTCTGCTGAAGCTTTGGCCACATCTTCAAATGCAGTTGCAGAGTCACATCAGCGTCTTCCGCCGCGTAACGACCAGCTTCTTCCAGTGCGATTTGATTAAAGGTGAGCTGATTTTTACCCTTACCGGCAATCTCTTCAAAGGTAATGGTTTTGTGCTTCAACCAGCGATCGGAAAGGCTATCCATATCATGGCGGCCCGCTACGCTGTCAAGAATGTAGGACTCCAGCATGGTATCAAAGGCAATACCGCGCAGCTCAATGTCATAGTTAGCCAGAATACCGCGATCATACTTGAGGTTCTGTCCAACCTTCAGAGCCTTATCGTCTTCCAGTAAGGGCTTCAGCAGTTCCAGCACGCGGTCGCGTGGGATCTGATCCGGCGCATCCAGATAGTCATGAGAAACGGGTACATAAGCTGCGATGCCTGGCTCAACGGCGAATGACAGACCGACCATATTGGCGGATACATTATCAAGGCTGTCAGTTTCGGTATCAAAAGCAAAAAGTGGCGCTTTCTTCAGTTTTTCGATCCACGCCGTCAGCGTTTCTTCATCAAGAATCGTGACATAGTTTTCAGAGGAGAGCGTTGCCGCCGTCTCTTCTTCAGCATCTGCAGCATCTGCCGCCACTTCGACTGGTTTCGCGGTAGGTTTAGCGCCTTTCGCCTGCATCCATTTACCGGACTCAACATCGGTTATCCAGCGTTTGAATTCATACTTTTTAAACAGCGTCAGCAGTTCATCCGCTGCAGGTTGCTCAACGAGCAGTTCTTCACAGCTCAAATCCAGTTCAACATCCGTTTTAATCGTTGCCAGCTGATAAGAGAGATACGCGACCTCTTTATTCTGCTCTAGCTTCGCCGCCATCGTTTTAGATCCGCGGAAGCTCAGGCCGGCGATTTTCTCAGACTCAGCATACAGCGTATCAAGCCCACCCAGCCCCTGTAGCAACGCCTGTGCGGTCTTCTCGCCGACCCCAGGGACGCCAGGAATGTTGTCCGACGAGTCACCCATGAGAGCAAGGAAATCAATGATCAGTTCAGGTGGAACGCCGTATTTTGTGACGACTTCATCCGGACCAAGAATAGTGTTAGTCATCGTGTTAATCAGGGTAATACCCGGCGTAACTAACTGAGCCATATCTTTATCACCCGTGCTAATCAGCACTGGACGACCTGCCTTTTCAGCTTCACGCGCCAGTGTACCGATCACATCATCAGCTTCAACGCCCGGAACAGCCATCAGAGGTAAGCCCATCGCCTTAACCATGGTATGCAGCGGCTCGATCTGCGCACGCAGATCGTCCGGCATCGGTGGACGATGAGATTTATAGTGCTCAAACAATTCATCACGGAAAGTCTTCCCTTTGGCATCAAAAACCACGACTGCATGAGTCGGTTGATACTGTAGGATCAGGCTTCGCAGCATATTCAGTACGCCGTACATTGCGCCAGTCGGTTCACCTGCGCTGTTAGTCAGCGGGGGAAAAGCGTGATATGCCCGGTAAAGGTAAGAGGAGCCGTCGACGAGGATGAGAGGGTTTTCTGGGATCTGAACCATAATTTCCGTGCCTGTTTATCAGATTATGGGTAAAGGATGCCACAGACGGGCATTAAATCCTGAATTTTTCCCCTATTTCATCGAAAAGATTCATTGATCTCCACGATCATTGTACAACTTCATCTGTGGATAACTTTGTGTATAGTTTTAAAATGATAGCTGGCTAACTCTTAATAAAATAGCTCTTCAAATAATTAATTCATATTTATCATTTAGTTAACGTTATATTTTTTATCGTAATGTCGTTTTGATGACTCAATGCTCCATGTGGATATAAGATCCGGAAATTTTTCTGCTCTGGTAAGACCCGTTATTTGCTGTATTTTCTGATAAAATCAGTCCCTTGCGCTGTTTAAATGCGTTTTTTGTCAGCCTAACTTTCTGAATAAACTAACTATGTCGAGATTACTCGCTGCGATAATCCTTCCGCTGAGTATCGCCCTTACTATCTTAGTCACTATAATCTGCTCGGTGCCGATAATCATCGCCGGACTGATTAAACTTCTTGTGCCGATTCCTGCAGTCTGGCGCTCGATATCTGTTTTCTGCAACTTCATGATGTATTGCTGGTGTGAAGGGTTGGCACTACTGCTACATCTTAATCCGTGGTTAAAATGGGATGTTCAAGGTATTGAAGGCCTGAACAAGAGAAACTGGTATTTACTTATCAGCAACCATCACAGTTGGGCTGATATCGTGGTGCTCTGTGTGCTGTTTCGCAAACATATCCCAATGAATAAATACTTTCTCAAACAGCAACTAGCCTGGGTACCGTTCATTGGTCTTGCTTGCTGGGCCCTGGACATGCCGTTTATGCGCCGTTACTCACGTGGTTATTTAATTCGTCATCCAGAACGTCGCGGTAAAGATGTTGAAACCACCCGTCGTTCCTGCGAGAAATTCCGCGTCCACCCAACGACTATCGTTAACTTTGTCGAAGGTTCACGTTTTACTGAAGAAAAGCAGCGTCAGACTCGCTCACCTTACAATAACTTATTACCCCCAAAAGCTGCGGGTATTGCTATGGCATTGGGCGTGCTGGGATCGCAGTTTGATAAGCTGCTCAACGTGACGTTATGTTACCCAGAGAACAACCACAGGCCATTTTACGACATGCTAAGTGGTCGATTGACGCGGATTGTGGTGCGAATAAATCTGGAGCCTGTAGCTGAAGATCTACATGGCGACTATGTGAATGATAAAAACTTTAAGCGCCACTTCCAGCGTTGGTTAAATATGCTGTGGGAAGAAAAGGATCGTCAACTGACGGAAATAATGCGGCAGAAAAAATGATTTTAGTCGCTGAAAAGAACAACGCCGGTCAATGACCGGCGTTTGTTTTTTTATTTCTTCTCAACTAACTGCTTAACAGTATCGGCATACTGAGCAACAAATGCGTCCATGTTGCTGGTATCCATCCCTTGCGGGTTAATCTGATATTTTCCGTTAACGTACATCGCGGGTACGCCCTGCAGTTGGAAATCAGCAGCGGCTTTTTCTTGCTGAGCAACCAGAGATTTCACCACGAAGCTGTTCCACGCCGCATCGTACTCTTCGCCTTTCACACCTGAATCAACAAAGATTTTACGGATATCGGCCACGGTCTGGACGGACTGGGTTTTCTGTACCGCTTCAAACATTGGAACAGTAATCTTGTCTTCCACGCCCAGCGCCATCGCCACAGCCCACGCCTGAGTCAGATCCTTGCCCAATGGGCCCAGGAACTCAACGTGGTATTTAGTCATCTTGACGCCTTCAGGCAGCTTTTTCTTCACGTTATCTGACACATGAAGTACTTCTTCAAACTGATAGCAATGGGGACAGTAGAACGAGAAGAACTCGAGCACCTGAGGCTCGCCAGCAACTGGCTTGTCGAGGGTGATGTACTGCTTACCGTCGGTGATCTGGGCAGCGGATGCACTAAAAGCCAGAATCATACCAGCCAGCGCCAGCCAAATTTTGTTCATGATTAATTCTCTCCTGGATATTTCACATTAATACATTGGCGTTAACTGAAGAGGGGGTTCCTGCAGAACCTTCACCTGCTCAAGAAAAGTTGTTGTCTGCCCGCGCCAGTAATCTTCCCCGGTTAACCATGGGAAATTTATAGGGAAAGCAGGATCATTCCAGCGTCTGAGCAACCACGCCAGATAATAAACTAACCGCATCGCACGTAAAGGTTCGATGAGAGCGATTTCATCCGTATTAAAAGAGCTGAACTCTTCATAGGCTTCAATGATCATCTCAAGCTGCATCCGCTGCTCGGCTTTATCTCCATTTAACAGCATCCAGAGATCCTGGATAGCAGGACCATTACGCGCATCATCTAAATCAACAAACAGAGGGCCATCACGCCAGAGGATATTTCCGGCATGGCAGTCACCGTGCAAACGTAAGATATTAGCGTTCCCGTGCCATCGTGCCATTACAGCATCAATCAGTTTATCGGTAGCGCTGAGAAAGGCCTCTTTCAAACCAGCAGGAATCAACGGGGAGAGCTCGAAGACCTGGCGTGGCTCAAGGAGATATTCATTAGTACCAATCTCCGGGCGAGCGACAAAACGCTGCTTGCGACCTGTCTGATGCATACGGCCAAGATAGCGCCCAACCCATTCCATCTGATCGAGGTTATCCGCCTCAAACTGACGTCCACCCAGGCTTGGGAAAACGGCAAAGAAGAATCCCTGATGCTGGTGAAGAGTACTTTCATGGAAAGATAATGGCGCCGCAACGGGAACATCATCCTGCACGAGTTGAAGGGTAAACTGATGTTCTTCGAGGATTTGTTCTGCAGACCAGCGTTCAGGACGATAGAACTTCACCACATAGCGGTGGCGATCTTCGTCCTGAAACTGGTAAACGCGGTTCTCATAGCTGTTAAGCGGGGTGAGCCCAGAGTCCACCCGCATACCCAGATCAAACAAACCATCAATGATAGTATCCGGGTGAAGCGTCTGAAAATTAAAAGCCTTATCGTGCATCCTGACATCCGATAATCATGCGAATGATTCAGGATATCATCTCATTGCCTGTTCCGTGGCAGCGCTTACAACCTTTTACTCTTTAATGACTCCGCGAGCGCGAAGCAATGCGGTTTTGAAGTCTTCTTCATAATCTTTCTGAATACCGGGAATAACGGCCTCTTTTGTCGAGTCGCGCATTTTCAGATGATAAATCAGAATATCGTCGGAAAGATCGCTTAATTCCCCCGTATAACCGGCCTCTTTGGCCAGTTTTTGCAAGAATTGAATCAAATTTAGTTCAGGTTCTTTCTGCCATGCTGGCTGGAGGAGTTCAATGACTTCATTCAGACGTTTACATTTCATAGTAATGCTCCTTACTCTAGATAAAGACACGTTAGCAGGGACAATCCCACAATGAAAGAGGCGATATTGATATGCAACGCGAGGTAATAACCGGTGTCGTGTTGGCTGGAGGAAGGGCGACGCGCATGGGGGGAGTGGATAAAGGGTTGCAGATGTTAAAGGGTAAGCCATTGTGGTGCTACGTCGCCGATACGCTGGAACCACAGGTGGATAAAATGGTTATTAGCGCCAATCGGAACCTTGATAGCTGGCAAACCAGCGGTTATCCGATTATTACCGATAGTATGAATGATTTTCCAGGCCCTCTGGCCGGGATGCTATCTGTTATGCAGCATGTTGAAAGCGAGTGGTTTCTGTTTTGTCCATGTGATACTCCTTTTATCCCCGCCTTTCTGGTCGAGCGCTTAATACAGAATAAGAAATTATCACCTGTAGTTTGGGTACATGATGGTGAACGCGACCATCCGGCTATCGCTTTGGTGAATCATAAGGTCACAGCAGAACTTGAAACCTATTTGGCCGCAGGTGAACGGCGAGTCATGGTGTTTATGCGCAAAGTTGGTGGGCATAATGTTGATTTTAGCGATGTGAAATCAGCATTCATGAACGTAAATACCCTCGATGACTTACAGAATATGCAGGTGTCATCATGATTCCCCTTCTGGCTATCGCGGCCTGGAGCGGTACGGGTAAAACAACATTACTGAAGGAACTGATCCCGGAATTATGTGCGAAAGGCTTACGACCTGGGCTTATCAAACATACTCATCATGACATGGACGTGGATAAACCAGGTAAAGATAGCTATGAACTACGCAAAGCCGGAGCTGCACAGACTATTGTCGCCAGTTCACAGCGCTGGGCCTTAATCACAGAAACACCAAATAAAAACGAATTGGATCTTAGCTGGCTAGTAAGCAGAATGGACCCTTCAACGTTGGATTTAGTGTTAGTCGAAGGTTTTAAGCATGAGCCAGTACCAAAGATCCTACTTTACAGGCACAACAGTGGGCACCATGTAGATGAACTGGTATTTGATGAACACGTCATTGCCGTGGCTAGCGATATTCCTGTCGAGACTTCACTTCCGCAGTTAGATTTAAATAACATCCCGCAAATCGTGGATTTTATTTTACAGTGGTTACACAAGCCCTAATCAGATCTCAATAGAAAAGAAAATTTTTGCTGTATGAGAAATGCATGCTCGGATAAAGCTTCATCGCGCTTTGTCTGATTTTTTATGATGTACAAAAACGCAAAAAGCCCATCCGTCAGGATGGGCTCTTCACTTAATTGATGCCTGGCAGTTCCCTACTCTCACATGGGGAGACCCCACACTACCATCGGCGCTACGGCGTTTCACTTCTGAGTTCGGCATGGGGTCAGGTGGGACCACCGCGCTGTCGCCGCCAGGCAAATTCTGTTTATCTGTATCAAGCTGAATCTCTCTCAATTCCGCCAAAACATCTTCGGCGTTGTAAGGTTAAGCCTCACGGTTCATTAGTACCGGTTAGCTCAACGTATCGCTACGCTTACACACCCGGCCTATCAACGTCGTCGTCTTCAACGTTCCTTCAGGACTCTCAAGGAGTCAGGGAGAACTCATCTCGGGGCAAGTTTCGTGCTTAGATGCTTTCAGCACTTATCTCTTCCGCATTTAGCTACCGGGCAATGCCATTGGCATGACAACCCGAACACCAGTGATGCGTCCACTCCGGTCCTCTCGTACTAGGAGCAGCCCCCCTCAATTCTCCAGCGCCCACGGCAGATAGGGACCGAACTGTCTCACGACGTTCTAAACCCAGCTCGCGTACCACTTTAAATGGCGAACAGCCATACCCTTGGGACCTACTTCAGCCCCAGGATGTGATGAGCCGACATCGAGGTGCCAAACACCGCCGTCGATATGAACTCTTGGGCGGTATCAGCCTGTTATCCCCGGAGTACCTTTTATCCGTTGAGCGATGGCCCTTCCATTCAGAACCACCGGATCACTATGACCTGCTTTCGCACCTGCTCGCGCCGTCACGCTCGCAGTCAAGCTAGCTTATGCCATTGCACTAACCTCCTGATGTCCGACCAGGATTAGCTAACCTTCGTGCTCCTCCGTTACTCTTTAGGAGGAGACCGCCCCAGTCAAACTACCCACCAGACACTGTCCGCAACCCGGATTACGGGTCCACGTTAGAACACCAGCCATTAAAGGGTGGTATTTCAAGGATGGCTCCATGCAGACTGGCGTCCACACTTCAAAGCCTCCCACCTATCCTACACATCAAGGACCAGTGTTCAGTGTCAAGCTATAGTAAAGGTTCACGGGGTCTTTCCGTCTTGCCGCGGGTACACTGCATCTTCACAGCGAGTTCAATTTCACTGAGTCTCGGGTGGAGACAGCCTGGCCATCATTACGCCATTCGTGCAGGTCGGAACTTACCCGACAAGGAATTTCGCTACCTTAGGACCGTTATAGTTACGGCCGCCGTTTACCGGGGCTTCGATCAAGAGCTTCTCCTTACGGATAACCCCATCAATTAACCTTCCGGCACCGGGCAGGCGTCACACCGTATACGTCCACTTTCGTGTTTGCACAGTGCTGTGTTTTTAATAAACAGTTGCAGCCAGCTGGTATCTTCGACTGATTTCAGCTCCATGAGCAAGTCACTTCACCTACCATCAGCGTGCCTTCTCCCGAAGTTACGGCACCATTTTGCCTAGTTCCTTCACCCGAGTTCTCTCAAGCGCCTTGGTATTCTCTACCTGACCACCTGTGTCGGTTTGGGGTACGATTTGATGTTACCTGATGCTTAGAGGCTTTTCCTGGAAGCAGGGCATTTGTTACTTCAGCACCGTAGTGCCTCGTCATCACACCTCAGCGTTGAATGACGTTCCGGATTTACCTGGAACATCCGCCTACATGCTTAAACCGGGACAACCGTCGCCCGGCTAACATAGCCTTCTCCGTCCCCCCTTCGCAGTAACACCGAGTACAGGAATATTAACCTGTTTCCCATCGACTACGCCTTTCGGCCTCGCCTTAGGGGTCGACTCACCCTGCCCCGATTAACGTTGGACAGGAACCCTTGGTCTTCCGGCGAGCGGGCTTTTCACCCGCTTTATCGTTACTTATGTCAGCATTCGCACTTCTGATACCTCCAGCAGCCCTCACAGGCCACCTTCAACGGCTTACAGAACGCTCCCCTACCCAACAACACATAGTGTCGCTGCCGCAGCTTCGGTGCATGGTTTAGCCCCGTTACATCTTCCGCGCAGGCCGACTCGACCAGTGAGCTATTACGCTTTCTTTAAATGATGGCTGCTTCTAAGCCAACATCCTGGCTGTCTGTGCCTTCCCACATCGTTTCCCACTTAACCATGACTTTGGGACCTTAGCTGGCGGTCTGGGTTGTTTCCCTCTTCACGACGGACGTTAGCACCCGCCGTGTGTCTCCCGTGATAACATTCTTCGGTATTCGTAGTTTGCATCGGGTTGGTAAGTCGGGATGACCCCCTAGCCGAAACAGTGCTCTACCCCCGAAGATGAGTTCACGAGGCGCTACCTAAATAGCTTTCGGGGAGAACCAGCTATCTCCCGGTTTGATTGGCCTTTCACCCCCAGCCACAAGTCATCCGCTAATTTTTCAACATTAGTCGGTTCGGTCCTCCAGTTAGTGTTACCCAACCTTCAACCTGCCCATGGCTAGATCACCGGGTTTCGGGTCTATACCCTGCAACTTAACGCCCAGTTAAGACTCGGTTTCCCTGCGGCTCCCCTATACGGTTAACCTTGCTACAGAATATAAGTCGCTGACCCATTATACAAAAGGTACGCAGTCACCCAACAAGTGGGCTCCTACTGCTTGTACGTACACGGTTTCAGGTTCTGTTTCACTCCCCTCGCCGGGGTTCTTTTCGCCTTTCCCTCACGGTACTGGTTCACTATCGGTCAGTCAGGAGTATTTAGCCTTGGAGGATGGTCCCCCCATATTCAGACAGGATACCACGTGTCCCGCCCTACTCTTCGAGTTCACAGCCTGTGTGTTTTTGTGTACGGGAGTATCACCCTGTACCCTGCGACTTTCCAGACGCTTCCACTAACACACAAACTGATTCAGACTCTGGGCTCCTCCCCGTTCGCTCGCCGCTACTGGGGGAATCTCGGTTGATTTCTTTTCCTCGGGGTACTTAGATGTTTCAGTTCCCCCGGTTCGCTTCGTTAAGCTATGTATTCACTTAACGATAGTGTGTCGAAACACACTGGGTTTCCCCATTCGGAAATCGTCGGTTATAACGGTTCATATCACCTTACCGACGCTTATCGCAGATTAGCACGTCCTTCATCGCCTCTGACTGCCAGGGCATCCACCGTGTACGCTTAGTCGCTTAACCTCACAACCCGAAGATGTTTCGTAAAACACTTCATGATTGCGAAAATTTGAGAGACTCGAACACACCGTCATGCTGTTCTTATTTACGGAGAACAGACGCAGCGTGTCGTTTCAATTTTCAGCTTGATCCAGATTTTTAAAGAGCAAATATCTCAAACGTAACTCACTGAGTTAGTTTTGAGATATCGGTAGGTTGTGTCTTTCACTCACAGCCAGCAAGTGGCGTCCCCTAGGGGATTCGAACCCCTGTTGCCGCCGTGAAAGGGCGGAGTCCTAACCGCTAGACGAAGGGGACACGAGGTGTCGCGACTTCGCAGCCGTCTTGCTTCTTTACATTCATCAGACAATCTGTGTGAGCACTACAAAGGCAGGTTCTTTAAGGTAAGGAGGTGATCCAACCGCAGGTTCCCCTACGGTTACCTTGTTACGACTTCACCCCAGTCATGAATCACAAAGTGGTAAGCGCCCTCCCGAAGGTTAAGCTACCTACTTCTTTTGCAACCCACTCCCATGGTGTGACGGGCGGTGTGTACAAGGCCCGGGAACGTATTCACCGTGGCATTCTGATCCACGATTACTAGCGATTCCGACTTCACGGAGTCGAGTTGCAGACTCCGATCCGGACTACGACATACTTTATGAGGTCCGCTTGCTCTCGCGAGGTCGCTTCTCTTTGTATATGCCATTGTAGCACGTGTGTAGCCCTACTCGTAAGGGCCATGATGACTTGACGTCATCCCCACCTTCCTCCAGTTTATCACTGGCAGTCTCCTTTGAGTTCCCGGCCGGACCGCTGGCAACAAAGGATAAGGGTTGCGCTCGTTGCGGGACTTAACCCAACATTTCACAACACGAGCTGACGACAGCCATGCAGCACCTGTCTCAGAGTTCCCGAAGGCACCAAAGCATCTCTGCTAAGTTCTCTGGATGTCAAGAGTAGGTAAGGTTCTTCGCGTTGCATCGAATTAAACCACATGCTCCACCGCTTGTGCGGGCCCCCGTCAATTCATTTGAGTTTTAACCTTGCGGCCGTACTCCCCAGGCGGTCGACTTAACGCGTTAGCTCCGGAAGCCACTCCTCAAGGGAACAACCTCCAAGTCGACATCGTTTACAGCGTGGACTACCAGGGTATCTAATCCTGTTTGCTCCCCACGCTTTCGCACCTGAGCGTCAGTCTTTGTCCAGGGGGCCGCCTTCGCCACCGGTATTCCTCCAGATCTCTACGCATTTCACCGCTACACCTGGAATTCTACCCCCCTCTACAAGACTCTAGCCTGCCAGTTTCGAATGCAGTTCCCAGGTTGAGCCCGGGGATTTCACATCCGACTTGACAGACCGCCTGCGTGCGCTTTACGCCCAGTAATTCCGATTAACGCTTGCACCCTCCGTATTACCGCGGCTGCTGGCACGGAGTTAGCCGGTGCTTCTTCTGCGAGTAACGTCAATCACTGCGGTTATTAACCACAATGCCTTCCTCCTCGCTGAAAGTACTTTACAACCCGAAGGCCTTCTTCATACACGCGGCATGGCTGCATCAGGCTTGCGCCCATTGTGCAATATTCCCCACTGCTGCCTCCCGTAGGAGTCTGGACCGTGTCTCAGTTCCAGTGTGGCTGGTCATCCTCTCAGACCAGCTAGGGATCGTCGCCTTGGTAAGCCATTACCTCACCAACAAGCTAATCCCATCTGGGCACATCTGATGGCATGAGGCCCGAAGGTCCCCCACTTTGGTCTTGCGACGTTATGCGGTATTAGCTACCGTTTCCAGTAGTTATCCCCCTCCATCAGGCAGTTTCCCAGACATTACTCACCCGTCCGCCACTCGTCACCCGAGAGCAAGCTCTCTGTGCTACCGTTCGACTTGCATGTGTTAGGCCTGCCGCCAGCGTTCAATCTGAGCCATGATCAAACTCTTCAATTTAAGTTTGATGCTCGTGAATTAAACTTCGTAATGAATTACGTATGTTCACTCAGAGACTTGGTATTCATTTATTGTCCGAAGACATTAAGAATCCATGTCACTTTGAGTGCCCACACAGATTGTCTGATAAATTGTTAAAGAGCAGTGCAACGCGGCTTTCGCTCACCGTTGCGAGGTCCCGTATAATACGTTTTCCTCATTCAGAGTCAAGCGTTTAATTTCGCTTTTCTCTGCCGGCGTTCATCGCTGAACCCCGCTAACCCGGCGGCCTGTAAGCCGTTGTTCCGTGTCAGTGGTGGCGCATTATAGGGAGTTATTCCGATGTGACAAGAGGAAACTTCAAAAAACTTTTCAACCGTCTCTTTTTTCACCACAGCAACGTGTAATGTGGCAAAAAACCGGCGTTTTGCCGTTTTAACAAACGAAGTAAGTCGCCTGATGGCATACTGATAGAGTAAAAAAGAGAAAGGAACGGCATTTATGTCTTTAAGCACACAGCAGCTGGCGGCACAAAAGAATATCTCCTGGGTATTAGCGGAGAAACTGGCGCAAAAAATTCTGACCGGCGAATATCAGCCAGAAAGCATTCTTCCTGGAGAGATAGAGCTGGGTGAGCAATTCGGCGTAAGCCGCACAGCGGTTCGTGAGGCAGTCAAAACGTTGACAGCAAAAGGGATGCTTTTGCCTCGCCCACGCATCGGCACCCGCGTTATGCCACGCAGTAGCTGGAACTTTCTCGACAAAGAGCTGCTAGCCTGGTGGTTAACGGAAGATAACTTTGAAGAGGTTGTTAGCCATTTCCTCGTGATGCGCAGCAGTCTTGAACCGCAAGCCTGTTTTCTGGCGGCGAATTCAGGTAGCCCAGAACAAAGAGCACAACTCAATGCTCTAATGGCGGAGATGATTGAGTTGAAGAGAAACTTTCAGCGCGAGCGCTGGATTGAAGTCGATATGGCCTGGCATGAACATATATATGAGATGAGTGGAAATCCCTTTCTGATCTCTTTCGCTTCTCTATTCCATTCGGTCTACCACACCTATTTCACTTCTATAACCCAGAATGAAGTGATGAAGCTGGATCTCCATCAGGCAATAGTTGATGCCATCCTCGATAACGACGGTTCACGGGCGCTGAACGCCTGTCAGGCTTTGTTGAGTGCTCCAAATAATTCAAAGGGTACCGAATGAGCGAGAAGAAAGGGCGTAGTATGGCCGGGCTGCCGTGGATTGCTGCGATGGCCTTTTTTATGCAGGCGCTGGATGCCACCATTCTGAATACCGCCCTTCCTGCTATCGCACAGAGTCTCAACCGTTCACCGCTGGCCATGCAATCCGCTATCATCAGCTATACGCTTACCGTGGCCATGTTAATTCCAGTCAGCGGTTGGCTGGCTGACCGTTTTGGCACACGGAAAGTGTTTATCATCGCCGTTAGTCTGTTCACCCTGGGTTCTCTCGCCTGCGCCCTCTCAGGTTCTCTAACAGAGCTGGTTACTTTCCGCGTTATTCAAGGTATAGGTGGAGCGATGATGATGCCGGTGGCGAGGCTGGCATTACTACGCGCCTATCCGCGCAGTGAATTACTACCAGTGTTAAATTTCGTCACGATGCCTGGGCTGGTCGGCCCCATTCTCGGACCCGTACTCGGCGGTGTATTGGTCACCTGGGCCAGCTGGCACTGGATTTTTCTGATTAATATTCCCATCGGCATTATCGGGATTATGTACGCCCGTAAATATATGCCGGACTTCACTACGCCCCGGCGCCGTTTTGACACGCTCGGCTTTCTGCTGTTCGGATTAAGTCTGGTACTGTTTTCCAGCGGAATCGAACTGTTTGGTGAGAAGATCGTCGCGACATGGATTGCTCTATCCATCATTGCTCTGAGCGTTGTTATGCTGTTGGCGTATATTCGCCACGCTCGCCGCCATCCTACGCCGCTCATTTCGCTTTCTTTATTTAAGACGCATACTTTTTCAGTGGGGATCGCGGGAAATCTGGCAACTCGCCTGGGCACCGGCTGCGTCCCGTTCCTGATGCCTCTGATGCTACAAGTGGGCTTTGGTTATCCGGCGATAATCGCAGGCTGCATAATTGCACCGACAGCTATCGGTTCGATTATTGCCAAATCTACCGTTACCCAAATTCTACGCTGGTTTGGCTATCGAAAAACGCTGGTTGGGGTCACGATATTTATCGGTCTGATGATCGCCCAATTTTCACTGCAGTCTCCGGATATGTCGATTTGGGTACTGCTGTTGCCGCTATTTGTATTGGGGATGGCGATGTCCACCCAGTTCACATCAATGAACACCATCACGCTCGCAGATTTGACCGATGAAAATGCTAGTAGCGGCAACAGTATGCTGGCCGTCACCCAGCAGTTATCTATCAGCCTCGGGGTTGCCATAAGTGCGGCAGTGCTGCGCTTTTATGAAGGGTTCGATAGTGTAAATACCATCGAGCAGTTTCACTACACCTTTATAACCATGGGAGCAATCACCGTAGTATCAGCACTAGTATTTGCTTTATTGAAAGCGAAGGATGGCCGCAACCTGATAAAGGAGCGGCACAAACATTAAGCAGAGCCACGCACGACCAGTTCAGGAGTCAGCTGAACGCGTTGTTGTTTTTGTCCTGGGTCAGCCATTCGGTGGATGAGTACATCAATGGCCAGCTCGCCCAGTTCATCTTTCGGCTGATGGATGGTCGTCAGCGGCGGCGTCATATATCGAGCCAGCTCAATGTCGTCATAACCCACCAGCGCCATATCCTGCGGAATGCGCAATCCACTCTGATAAAGCGCCTGATAAGCACCAACCGCCATCGCGTCGTTACCGACAAACACCGCCTGCGGCAGCTTGGGGAGTGCTAACAGCTTTTCCATTGCGCTAAATCCGCCGCCAAACTCAAAATCGCTGCTAATAACGTATCCTTCAGGTACTGCCAACCCGGCACGAGCCATTGCAGCATGATATCCCTCAAGACGCAGTCGCGAAGGGGTTTTATCCAGCGGGCCCGCGATGCAGGCAATCCGCGTATGGCCTTGATCGATGAGGTACTGCGTCGCTATATCGCCACCCAACAAAGAGTTATCCTGGATCAGGTCACTATCGCCATCGAACGGTGCCCAGTCCATCATCACCGTCGGTACGGAAGGGTAGCGCTGCATGATCTCCGGCGAAGGCTGATGAGTTTCAGTACACAGCAGCAGCAAACCATCGACGCGCTTTTGCATCAGCGTCTCCAGATTACGGTTCATTCGCTGTTCATCGCCTTCGGTGTTACACAGCACCAGGCTATAGCCGCGTTCAAAACAGCTACGTTCCACGCCGCGAACCAGCTCCGAGTAAAACGGATTGGTACTGGCGGTAATGAGCATGCCGATAGTGCGGGTTTGGTTTAATTTAAGGCTACGCGCCAGTGCAGATGGCGCGTAATTCAGGCTCTTAATCGCGGCGTCGACTTTAGCGGTAATGGCTTCGCTAACGAAGCGATCCTTGTTGATGACATGAGAAACCGTCGAAGTGGAAACGCCCGCTATGCGGGCTACATCCTTCATGGTGGCCAAGCGTTACCCCTGTTGACGTAAAAATTCGTCTATTTCTTTTCGCCATGGCACGGAGGGCTGGGCACCTTTACGCGTAACGGCAATAGCCGCGGCGGCATGGGCAAAACGAATAGCCTCAGCCAGTACCATACCTTCAAGTAGCGCAGTCACCAGCGCGCCATTAAAGGTATCGCCAGCGGCAATGGTGTCAACAGCCTGGACTTTAAAGCCGGGAACACGATGACCGTTGCCTTTGAGACTAGCCCAAACACCACGGCTGCCGAGGGTAATAATCACCGCATCAATACCTTTATCATGGAGCACGTTAGCTGCTTTTGCCGCATCATCGTCATTTTCCACTCGAACGCCGGTCAGTTTTTCCGCTTCGGTTTCGTTCGGGGTAATGATATCCACCAGCGCTAACAGTTCATCCGGCAACTCTCGTGCTGGAGCAGGATTGAGTATCACTGCAGTTTGACTTTGGTGAGCAATTTTCGCCGCCGCCAGTACGCTTTCCAACGGCGATTCCAGCTGCATTAGTAGCGCCTGCGCGCTGGCGATACGCTCTTTTTCAGCTTCAACCTGCGTAACGGAAAGGGCGGCGTTAGCTCCAGCATGAATACCAATAGTATTCTCACCTTCAGCGTTCACAAAAATCAGCGCCACGCCGGTTGATTCCCCGGCAACAGCCCTTACCGGCGCAACGTCGATATTATCGCTTTCCAGCTGGCGACGAACCCGTTCACCAATATCGTCATCACCGGTACAGGCGATAAAAGAGATATTTGCCCCGCTGCGCCCGGCAGCAACGGCCTGATTTGCCCCCTTACCGCCGAAAGCGACCTGATAGTGATGACCGGTGACGGTTTCACCAGGGGTAGGGAAGGAGTCGAGGTTAAGGATGTGATCGGCATTGATACTACCAAGGACGACAAGTTTGCCTGCGGTTTTCATAATCAATATTCCCGGAAAGCGCGCCACCGGCACCCGGTGGCGCATGCCCTGCTTTTCTTTATTATGTTGTCCCTCGGACCGTTACCAGTCCGAATCACACATTATTGCTTAATGACCAGTTTCAACTCAACCGGATAGCTGGTATCCACTTTTTCGCCCTTCAGCACTTTATCAGCGGTCTCAACGCCTTTCACACCGATCTGCTCCGGAAGCTGGGCGACGGTCGCAGCCAGTTTGCCACTGTTTACTGCTTTTTCGCCATCCGGAGTGCCGTCAAATCCAACCACCATCACATCAGATTTACCAGCAGTTTGCAGAGCGCGCAGCGCACCCAGCGCCATTTCATCGTTCTGGGCAAATACAGCCTGTACGTCAGGATGCGCCGTCAGCAGGTTCTGCATGACGTTCAGGCCCTTAGTGCGGTCGAAATCTGCCGGCTGGCTAGCCAGTACGTTAAATTTATGCGCCGTAACGGCTTGTTGAAAACCTTCGCCACGCTCACGTGCCGCGGACGTCCCTGCAATTCCCTGTAGTTCAATGATCTTCGCGCTTTCGCCGACTTTCTTGGCAATATAGTCACCGGCCATCTTGCCGCCCAGAACGTTATCAGAAGCAATATGGCTTACCACTTCGCCTTTTGAGGCCTGGCGGTCAAGGGTAATAACCGGAATTTTCGCCTGATTCGCCAGCTTCACAGCATTACCTACTGCGTCAGAGTCGGTTGGGTTGATCAGCAGCAGTTTGGCTCCGCGAACGGTTAAGTCCTGAACGTTAGCCAGTTCTTTCGCTGGATTGTTCTGTGAATCCAGCACCACCAGGTTATAGCCGAGTTTGTCCGCTTCTTTTTGTGCCCCATCCTTCAGAGAGACAAAGAACGGGTTGTTAAGCGTAGAGATAACCAAAGCGATAGTATCTTTTGCCATCGCGTTTGCGCTTACGGTTGCGCTTAAAGCTACAGCAGAGATCAGGGTCGCCAGTTTTTTCATATTCATAGTTAAGATGTCCTGTAGAGTTCTCAGTTACTGCTTCTTGTTATCTACCAGTACCGCCAGCAAAATAACCACCGCTTTAACGATCATCTGGTAATAGGATGAAACGCCTAATAAATTCAAACCGTTGTTCAGGAAGCCAAGGATTAAAGCACCAATCAACGTACCGACAATACGACCTTTACCACCTGCCAGGCTGGTGCCACCAAGCACTACCGCAGCAATCGCATCCAGTTCATAACCGGTGCCCGCTGTCGGTTGCGCGGAAGAGAGACGCGCGACCTCAATAATCCCGGCCAGCGAAGCCAGCATGCCGCACAAAGAATAGACGATGATTTTAACTTTATTGACGCTGATGCCGGATAGACGCGTTGCCGCTTCATTTCCCCCCAGCGCATAGATATAACGACCCAGACGGGTATGGTGCAGCATGTACCAGGCCGCCAGAAAAACGATCGCCATAATCCATACCGGCGTTGGGATCCCGAGAGGGCGACCAATCCCGAACCAGCCAAACAGATCGGCATTGTCGGTAAAGCCAGTATTTACCGGGCTACCGTTGGTATAAACCATGGTCACACCGCGTAGCAGCAGCATCATTACCAGGGTAGCGATAAATGCCTGCACGCGCCCTTTCGCCACAATTACGCCTGTAACAGCGCCGATTGCCGCACCTAATGCCAGCGCAGCGGCAACGGCCACCAGCGCGTTAACCTCAATTCCGACAATTGAAGCGGCGACCGCGCCAGTCAGCGCCAGAAGGGAACCTACGGACAGGTCGATACCCGACGTCAGGATAACCAGCGTCATCCCTACCGCCATGATGGCGTTAACTGAAGTCTGTTGCAGAATATTGAACAGGTTATTCACGGTAAAAAAGTTGGGGCTCATGGTAGAGACAACCGCAATCAGCACCAGTAGGGCAATCAGCGATTTTTGCTCCATCAACCACGCTTTGGTGAAGTAGCGGCGACCAGAAACAGTCGGGTTATTCATCTTTTTTACTCCTGATTCACGCGGTTAAGCTTGCCCACAGCGGCAGCCATCAATACTTCCTGGGTGGCCTGCTCGCGTGTGAATTCACCGCCGAGATGCCCTTCATGCATCACCATGATGCGATCGCTCATGCCCAACACTTCTGGCATCTCAGAAGAGACCAGAATAATGCTCAGACCATCGGCTTTAAACTGGTTGATTAGCTGGTAGATCTCTTTCTTCGCCCCAACGTCCACGCCGCGGGTTGGTTCATCAAGGATCAGCACTTTTGGCCGAGTCATCAGCCCGCGGGCAATCGCCACCTTCTGTTGGTTACCGCCGGAAAGTAGCCCAATGGCCTGCTCCATAGACGGCGTCTTCACATTAAACAGGCGGATAAAATCGCTGACCGCCTGCTGTTCATCTTTATGCTTGAGGCTACCGCCACTGCGGCTGAAATAACGCAGTGCAGTCAGCGACATATTTTCTTTGACCGACATACCGAGCACTAAACCATCGCGTTTACGGTCTTCAGAGATATAAACGATGCCGTTTGCCAGGCCATCCTGCGGAGAACGCGTCACCACTTCGTGACCATCAAGGGTGACGTAGCCGCTGGTGCGCGGCAGCGCACCGTATAGCACTTTCATCAGTTCCGTACGCCCTGCGCCCATCAGCCCAGCGACGCCAAGAATTTCGCCTTTACGCAGGGTAAAAGAGACGTTCTCCACGCCCGGTCCACACAGCGCATCCACCTTCAGACGGATATCGCCCGGCGCTTTATCAATGCGCGGGTACTGATCTTCGAGCTTACGTCCCACCATCATTTCAATCAGCAGATCTTCATCAAGGCTGGCGACTTCACGCTCGGCAATGAACTGGCCGTCACGGAAGACCGTCACGTCATCGCAAATTTCGAAGATCTCTTTCATACGGTGGGAAATATAAACAATACCGCGCCCTTGCGATTTCAGCTCGCGGATGACGCGGAACAGGGATTCGGTTTCGGTATCGGTCAGCGCATCGGTCGGTTCATCCATAATGATGACTTTCGACTCGAAGCTCAGTACTTTGGCGATTTCCACCATCTGCTGATCGCCAATAGACAGATCGCCTACCAGACGATCGCTCTTAAAGCGCAGATTCAGCTTAGCCAGCAAAACATCAGCTTCTGCATACATCTTCTTCCAGTCGATTTTGCCAAAACGATTCACAAACTCACGGCCGAGAAAGATGTTCTCTGCAATCGTCAGCTGCGGGATCAGGTTCAGTTCCTGGTGAATGATGCCGATACCCGCTTCCTGGGAGGATTTCGGGCCGGTGAAGGTGGTTTCTTTACCCAGCCATAATAGCGAACCAGCGTCACGGGCATAAATCCCGGTCAGCACCTTCATCATGGTGGATTTGCCTGCGCCGTTTTCGCCCACCAGCGCCATGACGCGCCCAGAGTAGACATTTAACGCAGCACCGGAGAGCGCCTTCACGCCCGGGAACGATTTATCGATCCCTTTGAGTTGTAAGAGTGCGTCCATGACGGCCTCAGAACGTGACGCCAGCACAGAGAATAATGTTCGCATACGGGGAACACTCCCCGCTGCGAATCACCGCCTGACTATCTGCAGTTTCTTTTTTGAACTGCTCATGATTGGTATAACGAATTTCAATGGTGTTTCCCTGGTGTTGCTGCAGCAGCTCAAGATGTTTGAGCAACGTCGCGTGGAGCTGCGGGTTAAGGGTTTTAATCTCTTGCGCGAGGATAGCCGCTTCAACCTGCATTTCGCTCGTCACCACCTCCAGAACCTGCATAAAGGAGGGAACTCCGTGGGTTAACGCCATGTCGATACGCGTGCTGCTGCGAGGTACTGGCAATCCAGCATCGCAAACTACCAGCGTATCGGTATGACCCAGACGGGAGATGACCGACGAAATATCAGCGTTAAGTACGGTACCTTTTTTCATTTTCTCTTTTGCTCCACTAGCGAAACGTTTCGCTGGAATAAGTATTATCAATACTCGAGCAAAAAACCATCATCAGAAGTGAGAATTGTGATCGCTATCGAAACGTTTCGCAAAACTGAGGTAGAGGAAGGAAGTCTGAATAACAAGCAAAAAGCCCTTCACGAGGAAGGGCTTTAGAGGATCAAATTTCGACCTGAGTGCCGAGTTCAATAACCCGGTTTGGCGGGATTTCGAACTGGTCCGGCGCTCGCAGGGCATTGCGCTGCAGCAGAAGATACAGCTTACCGCGCAGGCGCAGATACCACGGCCGCTTGCCGATGATTAACGACTCATGCGACATAAAGAAGGAGGTCTCCATCATCCGGCAGCTCAGGCCTTCCAGCCCGCAGCGGTGGAAGACTTCTTCAACATTCGGCGTTTCACGCCAGCCGTAGCTGGCAACCACGCGCCAGAACGACGGTGAAATCTGCTCAATCTGCACGCGACGAACGTTATGCACGTATGGCGCATCTTCTGTACGCAGCGTTAGCAAGATCACCCGCTCATGCAGCACCTTGTTGTGCTTCAGGTTATGTAACAGAGCGAAAGGAATCACGTTCAGCGCTCGGGACATATATACGGCGGTCCCAGGAACGCGAACCGGCGGCGATTTTTCAAGGGAAGAGATCATCGCTTCCAAAGAATTACCGTGTTCATGCATCCGACGTAGCAAGCGGAAACGCTCGCTTTTCCAGGTGGTCATGATGGTAAACATCACCAGGCCCAGCGTCAGCGGCAACCAGCCACCGGAGACGATTTTGTCGAGGTTAGCTGAGAACAGCGGGATGTCGATGCACATAAAGGCCACCAGCAGCAGTGCCACAACAAACTTATTCCAGTGCCAGTTTTTACGCGCTACCGTCGAGAATAAAATGGTGGTCAGCACCATGGTTCCCGTCACCGCAATCCCATATGCCGCCGCCAGGTTCGAGGAGTGCTCAAAGCTAACAATCACAATGACCACCGAGATATAGAGCAGCCAGTTAATGAACGGGATATAAATCTGGCCGGATTCCATTTCCGAGGTATGGATAATGCGCATCGGCGAAAGATATCCCAGACGCACCGCCTGGCGGGTCAACGAGAAGACACCGGAAATCACCGCCTGAGAGGCGATAACCGTCGCCAGGGCGGCGATAATCAGCATCGGAATCAATGCCCACTCGGGCGCCAGCAGGAAGAACGGGTTCTTAATCGCTTCTGGATGTTTTAGCAGTAGCGCTCCCTGACCAAAGTAGTTCAGCACCAGAGAAGGCAGAACTACCGAGAACCAGGCCAGACGAATAGGCAATTTACCGAAGTGCCCCATGTCGGCATACAGCGCTTCCACGCCGGTAATCGACAGTACCACCGCGCCCAGAGCGACAAAAGAAACGGTTTTATATTCGAGGAAAAAGTGAACCGCCCAGTATGGGTTCAACGCCTGCAACACTTCCGGGTTAGCAAAAATGCTACGAGCCCCTAGCACTGCCAGCAGCAGGAACCAGATCAGCATAATTGGCGCGAACAGCTTGCCCACCATACTGGTTCCGTGCTTTTGGATAGCAAACAGCAGCGTCAGAACAATGATTGATATGGGGACAACCCAGGTATCCAGGTCAGGAGCGATAATTTCCAGCCCTTCGATTGCTGACATGACCGAGATTGCCGGCGTAATGACCACCTCTCCGTAGAAGAAGCTACCGCCGATAAGGCCAAGGATCACCAGTACGGATGTTGCTCGCGCTGACGTGTTACGTCCTGCCAGCGACATCAGCGTCAGGATCCCACCTTCACCGGCATTATCCGCCCGCATAACGAAGGTAATATATTTGAGTGATACGGTAAAAATCAGCAGCCAAAAAATGAGCGACAGGAAGCCAAAAACAGCATCACGCTCAACGCCAAAGCCAAACTGGCCAGACAGGCATTCACGAAGTGTATATAGCGGGCTGGTACCGATATCGCCGTATACCACACCGATTGCCGCCAGCGTTATTGCTGGCAACGATTGCTTATTATCAGAGCTCATAGACTAGTCTTTTCGTTTATAAAACAAATGTGTGCCTAGTCCCTTGGCCCACAAAAAGCGCACAGTATGCACGATTATTTGCTAAATCGTACCCCTAACTGACATCATCTTAACCTGACTCAAAGAAAATAAATCGATTCTTCAGGCTATTACCACCCCTAATCAAACATCTATACTCGACTTAACAACGACATCCTAAAAAGCACGCAACTCAATTATGGCTCAATCACATTTACTGGCAGAAAGAATTTCCCGGCTCAGCGCAGCTCTGGAAAAAGGACTCTTTGAACGCAGCCACGCAATACGCCTTTGTCTACTTGCGGCACTCAGCGGCGAAAGCGTTTTTTTGCTGGGCCCACCGGGTATCGCCAAAAGCTTAATTGCCCGCCGTCTCAAGTTCGCCTTCCAGCGAGCCCGCGCATTTGAATATCTGATGACACGCTTTTCAACGCCGGAAGAAGTCTTTGGCCCACTTTCCATCCAGGCGCTGAAAGACGAAGGTCGTTACGAACGCCTGACAGCCGGCTACCTTCCGGAAGCCGAAATTGTTTTTCTCGATGAGATCTGGAAAGCAGGTCCGGCGATCCTCAATACGCTGCTGACGGCGATAAACGAGCGCCATTTTCGCAACGGGGCAACCGAAGAGAAAATCCCTATGCGCCTGCTGGTGGCAGCATCGAACGAATTGCCTGAAGCGGATAACAGCCTGGAAGCCTTATATGATCGCATGCTCATCCGCTTATGGCTGGATAAGGTACAAGATAAAACCAACTTCCGCTCAATGTTGATAAGCCAGCAGGATGAAAACAGCAACCCAGTTCCAACTAATTTGCAGGTCAGCGACGAGGAATTCATACAGTGGCAGCAAGATATCGGTGCCGTTAAGCTGCCGGACAGCGTGTTTGAACTGATTTTCCAGTTGCGCCAGCAACTGGATGCACTACCCAACGCTCCCTATGTTTCAGATCGTCGCTGGAAAAAAGCCATCCGCCTGTTGCAAGCCAGCGCCTTCTTCAGCGGTCGAGATACCATTGCCCCTATCGACCTGATCCTGCTGAAAGATTGCCTGTGGCACAACATTGAGACCATGAACCTGATGTCCGTACAGTTGGAAACCTTAATGACCAGCCACGCCTGGCAGCAACAGGCAATGCTCACCCGCCTGGGGACGATTATCCAGAGGCGCATTCAGCTTCAGCAACAGCAAAGCGATAAGACCGCGCTAAAAGTGACGCGCCTGGGCGGTATGTTTAGCCGGAAACCTCATTATGAATTGCCTGCTGAAGTGCAGGCACCCACGCTAACTCTGCTACTCCAGCAGCCGCTAAAACTGCACGATCTGGAAGTCATTCATATTACGTTTGTCCGTGAAGAGCTAGCGCATTGGCTGGAAAAAGGCGGTGAGATCCGCGGTAAACTCAACGGTATAGGCTTTGCCCAGCAGCTGAATATGGATGTCGATACCAGCCAGCATCTGGTTGTGCGCGATGTCAGTCTGCAGGGGTCGCGTCTCTCACTACCCGGCAGTGAATCGCAGGAAAATATGCCGGCCGAAATCAGGCAACAGCTGGAAGCGCTGGATGACGAGTGGCATCAACAACACAACCGCTTCAGCGAACAGCAAAAATGCCTGTTTATTCCCGGTGAGTGGCTGGGACGCATCGAAGCCAGCCTGCAGGACGTTGGGACGCAGATTAAACAGGCCCGACAGTCATGACTCTGGATATGCTGAATGTCATGCTGGCAGTCGGCGAAGAGGGAATGATCGACGAAATGCTGCTGGCTCTGCTGGCAGCACCTCAGTTAGCGATTTTCTTTGAAAAATTTCCGCGGTTAAAAAACATCATCGCCGCAGACATTCCTCGCTGGCGTGAGGCGGTCAGATCGCGGCTAAAAGAGACCCATGTTCCTCCCGAACTGGATGCAGAAGTTCAGTGCTACCAACAGTCACAGCGGCTTTCCACTTCACAGTTTATCGTCCAGCTCTCGCAAATCCTGAGTCAGCTACACAAGCTTCACTCCCCTTTTGCCGCCCAGGCACAGCAGTTAGTGGATAACAATCATACTTTTACCCCCGCTCTGCATACGCTATTTCTCCAGCGCTGGCGTTTGAGTCTGGTGGTGCAGGCAACGTCCCTCAATCAGCAACTGCTGGATGAGGAGCGGGATCAGTTGCTTAGCGAAGTCCAGGAACGAATGACTCTCAGCGGTCAATTAGAGCCGGTGCTGGTGGAAAATGATAACGCAGCAGGGCACCTGTGGGATATGAGCGCAGGAGAGCTGAGGCGCGGTGATTATCAGCTGATCGTTCGCTACGGGGATTTTTTGACTCAGCAGCCTGAACTTATGCAGCTTGCTGAGCAGTTGGGTCGTTCCAGAGAGGCGAAGGCGGTACCAAAAAAGGATGCGCCGATGGAAACCTTCCGCAGCCTGGTGCGAGAACCTGCAACCGTGCCGGAGCAGGTCGATGGGCTACAGCAGAGCGACGATATTCTGCGCCTGTTGCCGCCGGAGCTGGCCACACTCGGCATCACCGAACTGGAGTTTGAGTTCTATCGTAAGCTGGTAGAGAAACAGCTGCTGACCTACCGACTTCACGGTGATGCCTGGAAGGAAAAGGTAACCGAGCGTCCAGTCACCCGCCAGGATTTTGATGAACAGCCGCGAGGGCCGTTTATTGTCTGCGTCGATACGTCGGGATCAATGGGCGGCTTTAATGAGCAGTGCGCCAAGGCTTTTTGCCTGGCGCTGATGCGGGTCGCACTGGCAGATAATCGCCGCTGCTTCATTATGCTGTTTTCCAGCGAGGTGGTGCATTACGAACTCACCGGACCACAGGGGCTTGAACAGGCAATCCGTTTCTTAAGCCAGCGCTTTCGCGGCGGTACGGATTTGGCCAGCTGCTTCCGGGCTGTTATTGAGCGAATGCAGAACCCTCAGTGGGTAGATGCTGATGCGGTGGTGATTTCCGATTTTATCGCCCAGCGCCTGCCAGATGAGGTGATCAATAAGGTGGGGGAGCTACAGCATAAACATCAGCACCGTTTTCATGCGGTGGCAATGTCGGTACACGGTAAGCCCGGCATCATGCGCATTTTCGATCATATCTGGCGCTTTGATACCGGGTTACGTAGCCGCCTGCTGCGTCGCTGGCGGCGTTAGTTGATCTATTAAAGAAGGGCAGCGACGCTTTCACGAACCTGCGTTGGCCATACGCCGCACTGAACCTGCCCGATATGGTCAAGCTGCAGAAGTAGCATCGTCAGACGAGACTGGCCGATACCGCCGCCGATAGTTTGCGGCATTTCTCCGCGTAGCAGCGCCTGGTGCCATTCCAGCTTCAGGCGATCTTCATCACCAGTGATCGCGAGCTGGCGTTTCAGCGCCTCTGAATCCACGCGGATGCCCATCGAAGAGAGCTCAAAAGCATCTTCCAGGATCGGGTTCCACACCAGGATATCACCGTTCAGACCGGCAAAACCTTCAGCTGCCGGCGTGCTCCAGTCATCATAATCCGGGGCTCGAACATCGTGACGCTGACCATCAGACAATTTGCCGCCGATACCAATCAGGAATACCGCGCCCAGATCTTTGGCTATCGCCCGCTCGCGGCCTTTAGCATCAAGATCCGGATAACGACTTAATAATTCCTGACTATGAACAAACTGGATCGTCTCCGGCAAGAACGGCGTCAAGCCAAATTCTTTGCTCACCGCAGCTTCAGTCGCTTTGATCCCGGCATAAATTGCTTCAACAGTCGATTTCAGCGTCCCGCAATGGCGTTCTGCGTCACCCATTACGCGCTCCCAGTCCCACTGGTCAACGTAAACGGAATGGATGGCGGTTAATCTGTCTTCATCGGGGCGAAGGGCCTTCATGTGCGTGTACAGCCCTTCGCCCGCGCTGAAGTCGTGTTGTCCCAGGGTTTGACGCTTCCACTTCGCCAGTGAATGAACCACTTCGAATTGGGCGTCTGGCAGTGTTTTCACTTTCACCTGAACCGCTTTTTCGCAACCAGACAGGTTATCCTGCGTCCCATCTCCCACGCGGCTTAAGATGGGGGCCTGGACTTCAATCAGACCAAGCTTCTCTTCAAGCTGGCGGGAAAAGTGAGACTTAACGAAACTAATCTGGCGTTGTTTTGCGATGTATGCGGTTTTCATTTTTATGACTCCTGCGTCCTGTTGCCATTGATTAAGCAACAAAACCGCGATGCAATTCAATAATCCAACAACAAAAAGCCTGCTTCGGTTTTAATTCATCAAAATATGGCGCTAAAATAGAGCGATTCATCAAACTTCATAAGAAAAACCTATGGAAAATTATCAGATCGATAATCTGGATCGCGGCATCCTTGAAGCTCTCATGGCTAATGCACGTACCGCCTATGCCGAACTGGCGAAACAGTTTGGCGTCAGCCCCGGGACAATTCACGTTCGCGTCGAGAAAATGAAGCAAGCGGGAATTATTACCGGCGCACGCATTGACGTCAGTCCAAAACAACTGGGTTACGATGTGGGCTGTTTTATCGGCATCATTCTGAAGAGCGCGAAGGATTACCCTTCCGCACTGGCCAGATTAAACAGTCTCGATGAAGTTACCGAAGCGTATTACACCACCGGCCACTACAGCATCTTTATAAAAGTGATGTGCCGATCGATTGATGCCCTTCAACATGTACTTATCAACAAGATCCAAACAATCGATGAAATTCAGTCCACTGAAACATTGATCGTCCTGCAGAACCCGATTATGCGTACCATTCGCCCGTGATCGGACTTTTTAATCCCACATTTTTCCACAGGTAGATCCCAGCTCGCTCACAGCGTACAATACGCTACTCTGAATAGTGGAGCGGGCGATCATGGCAGACATAACTCTTATCAGCGGCAGTACTCTGGGTAGCGCAGAATATGTATCAGAACATCTGGCGGAAAAGCTGGAAGAAGCTGGTCACGGCACCACTATCCAGCACGGTCCGTTGATTGAGGATCTGCAGGCCGAAGGAATCTGGCTGGTTATCTCTTCTACTCATGGTGCTGGCGATATTCCCGATAACTTACTGCCTTTCTATGAAGCGCTTCAGGAGAAGCAAGTCGATCTTTCTGCTGTCCACTTTGGCGCAATCGGCATCGGTAGTCGTGAATATGACACCTTCTGTGGAGCTATTGATAAAATCGAGGCGGCGCTCATAGCATGTGGGGCAAAACAGATTGGCGAAACGCTGAAGATTAATGTCCTCGAACATGAGATTCCTGAAGATCCAGCAGAGATTTGGCTTGGATCCTGGAAAAATTTGCTCTGATAATTGTAAAGATCCTCGTTTCTTCTGTGGATAACTATGCTTAAAAGCTTGGATCAACCGGTAGTTATCCAAAGTATAACCCTTGACTGATTTTTGTGCTGTGTATAACCCTTCATTTTGATCCCAGCTTATACTGAACAGGATCACCGATCATTCACAGATAGTGATCCTTCTTAAGCTTTTGATCTTAAATCGTGGATCTGACTTATCCACAGATATCGTCGATCCTAATAAGAGATCACAATAAAACAGATCTCTAAATAAAAGATCTTCTTTTTAATACTCAAGATCCCGGTGCTTTCTCGAAAGCCGAAAGTTGAGTAGAATCCACGTCCCGGGCTTCAATCCATTTTCAAACCGCTTTACGCGAGGCAAACCACCATGTTTTATCAGGATCCTTTTGACGTCATCATCATTGGCGGGGGTCATGCAGGCACTGAGGCCGCGATGGCCGCAGCGCGAATGGGTCAACAGACTCTGCTTTTGACACACAATATCGACACGTTGGGGCAGATGAGCTGCAACCCGGCGATTGGCGGCATTGGGAAAGGACACCTGGTAAAAGAAGTGGATGCCCTTGGCGGCCTGATGGCAACGGCGATCGATCATGCTGGTATCCAGTTTAGGATACTAAACGCCAGTAAGGGGCCGGCGGTCCGCGCCACCCGAGCTCAGGCAGACCGCGTGCTCTATCGACAGGCAGTTCGCACAGCGCTGGAAAACCAGCCGAACTTGATGATCTTCCAGCAGGCCGTTGAAGATCTGATTGTTGAGAACGATCGTGTTGTCGGTGCCGTGACCCAGATGGGTCTCAAATTCCGCGCGAAGGCGGTTGTTCTGACCGTTGGTACATTCCTGGATGGCAAAATCCATATCGGTCTGGATAACTACAGCGGTGGTCGTGCAGGCGATCCGCCATCGATCCCTCTGTCTCGCCGTCTACGCGAACTTCCGTTGCGCGTAAGCCGCCTGAAAACCGGTACTCCACCGCGTATTGACGCAAGAACCATCGATTTCAGCGTTTTGGCGCAGCAGCACGGCGATGATCCAATGCCGGTCTTCTCGTTTATGGGCAATGCTTCCCAGCACCCACGTCAGGTACCGTGCTATGTCACTCATACCAACGAGAAAACCCACGATGTTATCCGCAATAACCTCGATCGCAGCCCTATGTATGCTGGGGTGATTGAAGGGATCGGCCCGCGTTACTGTCCGTCGATCGAAGACAAAGTCATGCGCTTTGCCGATCGCAATCAGCACCAGATCTTCCTGGAGCCGGAAGGACTGACGTCCAATGAAATTTATCCAAACGGCATCTCTACCAGCCTGCCGTTTGATGTCCAGATGCAAATCGTTCGCTCAATGCAGGGGATGGAAAATGCAAAAATCGTCCGTCCTGGCTACGCTATTGAGTACGATTTCTTCGACCCGCGCGATCTTAAGCCGACGCTGGAAAGTAAATTTATCCATGGCCTGTTCTTCGCTGGGCAGATTAACGGCACCACCGGCTACGAAGAAGCCGCAGCGCAGGGCCTGCTCGCTGGCCTGAACGCCGCCCGTTTCTCTGCTGAGAAAGAGGGCTGGGCGCCGGGCCGCTCTCAGGCCTATCTCGGCGTGCTGGTGGACGACCTGTGCACTCTTGGGACCAAAGAACCGTACCGTATGTTTACCTCGCGGGCGGAATATCGTCTGATGCTGCGTGAAGACAATGCCGACCTGCGTCTGACCGAACAGGGTCGTGTGCTGGGTCTGGTGGATGACGAACGCTGGGCGCGTTTCAACGAGAAGCTGGAAAGCATTGAGCGTGAACGCCAGCGTCTAAAATCCAGCTGGGTTAATCCGCTGGCAGAAAGCGCTGCGGAAGTGAACGCTCATCTGACTGCGCCACTTTCTCGTGAAGCAAGCGGAGAAGACTTACTTCGTCGTCCTGAAATGACCTACGAGCAGTTGGTGCAGATGTCACCATTCTCACCAGGTCTTGCAGATAAGCAAGCAGCTGAGCAGGTGGAGATTCAGGTTAAGTATGAAGGCTACATCGCTCGTCAGCAGGATGAGATCGAAAAGCAGCAGCGCAATGAAAATACCTTGCTGCCTGCGACACTCGATTACCGGCTGGTGAACGGATTGTCGAACGAGGTGATTGCTAAGCTCAACGATCACAAACCGTCCTCAATAGGACAGGCATCGCGTATTTCTGGTATTACGCCGGCGGCAATCTCTATTCTGCTGGTGTGGCTGAAAAAACAGGGAATGCTGCGTCGTAGCGCCTGATCTTTCCCTGATAGAGATATTTGGCGGATAACGCATTCGTATCCGCCCTTTTAATTCATCAGCCCGGTAAGCGTTATCGCCTCCGGGCTCATTGTTTTTAGACAGGTATTGACCGTGCTTAACAAACTTTCTCGTCTGCTGGCTGAAGCAGGGATTTCGCTCACCGATCACCAGAAAAATCAGCTGGTAGCCTATGTTGGCATGCTGGATAAGTGGAATAAGGCTTATAACCTGACCTCCGTTCGCGATCCGAACGAGATGCTGGTTCGCCACATTCTCGATAGCATCATTGTTGCACCGCACCTTAAAGGAACTCGTTTTATTGATGTGGGCACCGGTCCTGGGCTACCGGGTATTCCGCTGGCGATAGTGCGCCCTGAGTCCCATTTCACCTTGTTGGACAGCCTTGGTAAGCGTATTCGGTTCCTTCGTCAGGTTCAGCATGAGTTAAAACTGGACAATGTGACGCCGGTACAAAGTCGCGTAGAGGCGTTTTCTGGTGAGCCGCTGTTTGATGGCGTCATTAGCCGCGCCTTTGCTTCGTTAAGCGACATGGTGAGCTGGTGCTACCACTTACCTGCGAAGAACGGTCATTTCTATGCGCTCAAAGGTTTAGTCCAGGAAGATGAAATGGCAAATCTTCCGCAAGGGTATGTGGTTAATGAGATTATTGAGCTGCATGTACCTCAGTTGGAAGGGGAGCGTCACCTGGTGGTGATTCAACCAAAAATGATTTAATTTTTATCAAAAAATGTGAAAAAAAGATGGCTCAAGCATGTTACAAAAATAAAAGTCACTGCAGGGTATTATCGGGTCATTGTTAACCTTGTTTTTACCATGGATTTTCTTTCAGTTAACTTTGACTTGTTGCTTTCTCCGATGAATAGTCAACGTTGAAAATATCAGTGTGCTAAAAATCGAGCTGCTGATGCTTCATACGGATGTTAAATATTTATTATAAATGTCAATAAAAGGTTTTCATTGTATATAGGGTTGTTTTAGAAAGAATACCCATTTTTTATGTTGGATATCAAAAGGATGAAAACTTGCGTTTTATGTACAGAATTAATTCAATTACGGTAAAAATGTCTATTATGTGATCTGATGCACGCTTTAATTGCCGTGTTTTCTCGCTATTTGCAGTTTTGCATGACCGCTCACAGATTGGTGAAAAGCATGAAAAGTTGTCACTTTGAAAATAATTAAACATTTATTCACTATTTTGCTACTTATTGTTTGAAATCACGGGGCGTCACCGTATAATTTGTCCGCTTTTTGATGCTTGACTCTTCGTCTTAAAGGACGTTTTA
Organism: Klebsiella sp. RHBSTW-00215; assembly: GCF_014103785.1. Taxonomy (NCBI): domain Bacteria; kingdom Pseudomonadati; phylum Pseudomonadota; class Gammaproteobacteria; order Enterobacterales; family Enterobacteriaceae; genus Klebsiella; species Klebsiella sp. RHBSTW-00215. The sequence continues at coordinate 1,458,318 of NZ_JABXQS010000001.1, read as the reverse complement.
TACGACACGCGACATACCTCAAAGGGAGCAGGAGTAAAAACGTGATGTCTGTGTCGCTCTTGAGTCGAAACGTTGCTCGTAAGCTTCTGTTTATTCAGTTACTGGCAGTAATAGCAAGTGGACTGCTGTTCAGCCTCAAAGACCCCTTCTGGGGCATCTCTGCTGTTTGCGGAGGTTTGGCGGTTGTGTTGCCAAACATGATATTTATGATTTTTGCCTGGCGTCATCAGGCGCATACACCAGCTAAAGGCCGAGTGGCCTGGACCTTCGCCTTCGGTGAAGCCTTCAAGGTGTTGCTGACCTTCGCCCTTCTGGCGGTGGCGCTAGCGGTTTTAAAGGTGGTGTTTTTGCCGCTGATAGTGACATGGGTTTTGGTGCTGGTGGTACAAATTCTGGCGCCAGCTGTAATTAACAACAAAGGGTAAAAGGCATCATGGCTTCAGAAAATATGACGCCGCAGGAATACATAGGACACCATCTGAACAACCTTCAGTTGGACCTGCGTACTTTCTCGCTGGTGGATCCGCACAACCCCCCAGCCACCTTCTGGACGCTCAACATTGACTCCATGTTCTTCTCGGTGGTGCTCGGTCTTTTGTTCCTGCTGATGTTCCGCAGCGTAGCCAAAAAGGCAACCAGTGGCGTACCAGGGAAATTCCAGACCTTTATCGAGATGATCATCGGCTTCGTCCATGGCAGCGTTAAAGATATGTACCATGGTAAGAGCAAGGTTATTGCTCCGCTGGCCCTCACCGTGTTCGTTTGGGTATTCCTGATGAACCTGATGGACCTGTTGCCAATCGACCTGTTGCCATACATCGGTGAGCACATTTTCGGCCTGCCTGCACTGCGTGTGGTTCCGTCTGCTGACGTGAACATCACCCTGTCGATGGCGCTTGGCGTGTTTATCCTGATTCTTTTCTACAGCATCAAAATGAAAGGCGTGGGCGGGTTCGTTAAAGAACTGACCCTGCAGCCGTTCAATCACTGGGCGTTCATTCCTGTCAACTTAATCCTTGAAGGGGTAAGCCTGCTGTCTAAACCGGTATCACTCGGTCTGCGACTGTTCGGCAACATGTATGCCGGTGAGCTGATTTTCATTCTGATTGCTGGTCTGTTGCCGTGGTGGTCACAGTGGATTCTGAATGTGCCATGGGCCATTTTCCACATCCTGATTATTACGCTGCAAGCCTTCATCTTCATGGTTCTGACGATTGTCTATCTGTCGATGGCATCTGAAGAGCATTGATTTTTACCAACATACTACGTTTTAACTGAAACAAACTGGAGACTGTCATGGAAAACCTGAATATGGATCTGCTGTACATGGCTGCCGCTGTGATGATGGGTCTGGCGGCAATCGGTGCTGCGATCGGTATCGGCATCCTCGGGGGTAAATTCCTGGAAGGCGCAGCGCGTCAACCGGATCTGATTCCTCTGCTGCGTACTCAGTTCTTTATCGTTATGGGTCTGGTGGATGCTATCCCGATGATCGCTGTAGGTCTGGGTCTGTACGTGATGTTCGCCGTCGCGTAGTAAGTTGTTCGAAAGAAACCTAAGCCACAGAGTAATTTTTTAAGAGGTATTGTGCTGTGAACATGAACGCAACAATCCTCGGCCAGGCCATCGCGTTTGTTATCTTCGTATGGTTCTGCATGAAGTATGTATGGCCGCCGTTAATGGCTGCCATCGAAAAGCGCCAGAAAGAAATTTCTGACGGTTTAGCTTCTGCAGAACGCGCTAAGAAAGATTTGGACCTTGCACAGGCCAACGCGACCGACCAGCTGAAAAAAGCGAAAGCGGAAGCCCAGGTAATCATTGAGCAAGCAAACAAGCGTCGCTCTCAGATCCTGGATGAAGCAAAAGCTGAAGCAGAACAGGAACGCACCAAAATCGTCGCACAGGCGCAGGCTGAAATCGATGCCGAACGTAAACGTGCTCGTGAGGAGCTGCGTAAGCAGGTCGCTATCCTGGCTGTTGCTGGCGCCGAGAAGATCATCGAACGTTCCGTGGATGAAGCTGCTAACAGCGACATCGTGGATAAACTTGTCGCTGAACTGTAAGGAGGGAGGGGCTGATGTCTGAATTTGTAACGGTAGCTCGCCCCTACGCCAAAGCAGCTTTTGACTTTGCCGTCGAGCACAACAGTGTTGAACGCTGGCAGGATATGCTGGCGTTTGTCGCTGAAGTGACCAAGAACGAACAAATGGCAGAGCTACTCTCCGGTGCATTGGCTCCGGAAACGCTCTCAGATGCGTTTATCGCGGTATGTGGTGAGCAACTGGACGAAAATGGCCAAAACCTGATTCGGGTAATGGCTGAGAATAGTCGTCTGAAGGCGCTCCCTGATGTTCTCGAGCAGTTCATTCACCTGCGCGCTGCCAGTGAGGCAACCGCAGAGGTAGAAGTTATTTCTGCCACCCAGATGAGTGACGTACAGCTTGCGAAGATTAGCACTGCGATGGAAAAACGTCTGTCACGCAAAGTTAAGCTGAATTGCAAAATCGATAAGTCTGTAATGGCAGGTGTTATCATCCGTGCGGGTGATATGGTCATTGATGGTAGCGTACGCGGCCGTCTTGATCGCCTTGCAGACGTCTTGCAGTCTTAAGGGGACTGGAGCATGCAACTGAATTCCACCGAAATCAGCGAACTGATCAAGCAGCGCATTGCTCAGTTCAATGTTGTGAGCGAGGCTCATAACGAAGGTACTATCGTTTCTGTCAGTGACGGTGTTATCCGCATTCACGGCCTTGCCGATTGTATGCAGGGTGAGATGATCGCTCTGCCGGGTAACCGTTACGCTATCGCACTGAACCTGGAGCGCGACTCCGTAGGTGCTGTTGTGATGGGTCCGTACGCTGACCTTGCCGAAGGCATGAAGGTTAAATGTACTGGCCGTATCCTGGAAGTTCCGGTTGGCCGTGGCCTGCTGGGCCGCGTGGTTAACACCCTGGGTGCGCCAATCGACGGTAAAGGTCCGCTGGAGCACGACGGCTTCTCCGCTGTTGAAGCTATCGCTCCGGGCGTAATCGAACGTCAATCCGTCGATCAGCCGGTTCAAACCGGTTATAAGTCCGTCGATGCCATGATCCCAATCGGTCGTGGTCAGCGTGAACTGATCATCGGCGACCGTCAGACCGGTAAAACCGCGCTGGCAATCGACGCTATTATCAACCAGCGTGACTCCGGCATTAAGTGCGTCTACGTGGCTATCGGCCAGAAAGCGTCCACCATTTCTAACGTGGTACGTAAACTGGAAGAGCACGGCGCGTTGGCCAACACCATCGTTGTGGTTGCAACCGCATCTGAATCCGCTGCACTGCAATACCTGGCTCCGTATGCCGGTTGCGCAATGGGCGAATACTTCCGCGACCGCGGTGAAGACGCGCTGATCATTTATGATGACCTGTCTAAACAGGCCGTTGCTTACCGTCAGATCTCCCTGCTGCTCCGCCGTCCGCCAGGACGTGAAGCGTTCCCGGGCGACGTATTCTACCTCCACTCTCGTCTGCTGGAGCGTGCTGCACGTGTTAACGTTGAATACGTTGAAGCTTTCACCAAAGGTGAAGTGAAAGGTCAAACCGGTTCTCTGACTGCGCTGCCGATTATCGAAACCCAGGCGGGTGACGTTTCTGCGTTCGTTCCGACCAACGTAATTTCCATTACCGATGGTCAGATCTTCCTGGAAACCAACCTGTTTAACTCCGGTATTCGTCCTGCGGTTAACCCGGGTATCTCCGTATCCCGTGTTGGTGGTGCTGCTCAGACCAAGATCATGAAGAAACTGTCCGGTGGTATTCGTACCGCGCTGGCGCAGTATCGCGAACTGGCGGCGTTCTCCCAGTTTGCCTCTGACCTTGATGATGCAACCCGTAAGCAGCTGGACCACGGTCAGAAAGTAACTGAACTGCTGAAACAGAAACAGTATGCGCCGATGTCCGTTGCGCAGCAGTCTCTGGTTCTGTACGCAGCAGAACGTGGTTATCTGGCAGATGTAGAGCTGGCGAAAATCGGTAGTTTCGAAGCTGCTCTGCTGGCTTACGTCGACCGTGATCACGCTCCGTTGATGCAAGAGATCAACCAGTCCGGTGGCTATAACGACGAAATCGAAGGCAAGCTGAAAGGCATCCTCGATTCCTTCAAAGCAACCCAGTCCTGGTAAAGTCTGGCGGCTTGCTTTAGGGCAGGCCGCAAGGCATTGAGGAGAAGCTCATGGCCGGCGCAAAAGAGATACGTAGTAAGATCGCAAGCGTCCAGAACACGCAAAAGATCACTAAAGCGATGGAAATGGTCGCCGCTTCCAAAATGCGTAAATCGCAGGAGCGCATGGCGGCCAGCCGTCCTTACGCAGATACCATGCGCAAAGTGATTGGTCACCTTGCGAACGGTAATCTGGAATATAAGCACCCGTACCTGGAAGAACGCGACGTTAAGCGCGTGGGCTACCTGGTGGTGTCTACCGACCGTGGTCTGTGTGGTGGCTTGAACATTAACCTGTTCAAAAAACTGCTGGCGGATATGAAAGCATGGTCCGATAAAGGCGTTCAGAGCGAACTCGCAATGATCGGCTCGAAGGGCGTGTCGTTCTTTAATTCCGTAAGCGGCAATGTTGTCGCTCAGGTGACCGGCATGGGTGACAACCCATCCCTGTCCGAACTGATCGGTCCGGTAAAAGTGATGTTGCAGGCCTACGATGAAGGTCGTCTGGACAAGCTGTACGTTGTCAGCAACAAATTTATTAACACCATGTCTCAGGTTCCAACCATCACCCAACTGCTGCCGTTACCGGCGTCAGAAGATGATGACTTGAAGCGTAAATCCTGGGATTACCTGTATGAACCCGATCCGAAAGCGCTGCTGGATACCCTGCTGCGTCGTTATGTCGAATCTCAGGTTTATCAGGGCGTGGTAGAAAACCTGGCCAGCGAGCAGGCCGCACGTATGGTGGCGATGAAAGCCGCGACCGACAATGGCGGCAGCCTGATTAAAGAGCTGCAGTTGGTATACAACAAAGCTCGTCAGGCCAGCATTACTCAGGAACTCACCGAGATCGTCGGTGGAGCATCCGCGGTATAACCAGGTTAATTCGTAGAGGATTCAAGATGGCTACTGGAAAAATTGTCCAGGTAATCGGCGCCGTGGTCGACGTCGAATTCCCTCAGGATGCCGTACCGCGCGTGTACGAGGCTCTTGAGGTACAAAATGGTAATGAGCAACTGGTGCTGGAAGTTCAGCAGCAGCTCGGCGGCGGTATTGTACGTACCATCGCTATGGGTTCTTCCGACGGCCTGCGTCGTGGTCTGGATGTTAAAGACCTTGAGCACCCGATCGAAGTCCCGGTAGGTAAAGCAACACTGGGTCGTATCATGAACGTACTGGGTCAGCCAGTTGACATGAAAGGCGATATCGGTGAAGAAGAGCGTTGGGCTATCCACCGTGCAGCACCGTCCTATGAAGAGTTGTCAAACTCTCAGGAACTGCTGGAAACCGGCATCAAAGTTATCGACCTGATGTGTCCGTTTGCGAAGGGCGGTAAAGTTGGTCTGTTCGGTGGTGCGGGTGTAGGTAAAACCGTAAACATGATGGAGCTTATTCGTAACATCGCGATTGAGCACTCCGGTTACTCCGTGTTTGCGGGCGTAGGTGAACGTACTCGTGAGGGTAACGACTTCTACCACGAAATGACCGACTCCAACGTTATCGATAAAGTATCCCTGGTGTATGGCCAGATGAACGAGCCGCCGGGAAACCGTCTGCGCGTTGCTCTGACCGGTCTGACCATGGCTGAGAAGTTCCGTGACGAAGGTCGCGACGTACTGCTGTTCGTCGATAACATCTATCGTTACACTCTGGCCGGTACTGAAGTATCAGCACTGCTGGGTCGTATGCCTTCAGCGGTAGGTTACCAGCCGACTCTGGCGGAAGAGATGGGCGTTCTGCAGGAACGTATCACCTCCACCAAAACCGGTTCTATCACCTCCGTACAGGCGGTATACGTACCTGCGGATGACTTGACTGACCCATCCCCAGCAACCACCTTTGCTCACTTAGATGCAACCGTGGTACTGAGCCGTCAGATCGCATCCCTGGGTATCTACCCGGCCGTTGACCCGCTGGACTCAACCAGCCGTCAGTTGGATCCGCTGGTTGTTGGTCAGGAACACTACGACACCGCGCGTGGCGTTCAGTCTATCCTGCAGCGTTATCAGGAACTGAAAGACATCATCGCCATCCTGGGTATGGATGAACTGTCTGAAGAAGACAAACTGGTGGTAGCACGCGCTCGTAAGATCCAGCGCTTCCTGTCCCAGCCGTTCTTCGTGGCGGAAGTATTTACCGGTTCTCCGGGCAAATACGTCTCCCTGAAAGACACCATCCGTGGCTTTAAAGGCATCATGGACGGCGAATACGATCACCTGCCAGAGCAGGCGTTCTACATGGTCGGTTCCATCGACGAAGCCGTGGAAAAAGCCAAAAAACTTTAACGCCTTAATCGGAGGGTGATATGGCAATGACTTACCACCTGGACGTCGTCAGCGCAGAGAAGCAAATGTTCTCTGGTCTGGTCGAGAAAATCCAGGTAACGGGTAGTGAAGGTGAGCTGGGTATTTACCCGGGTCACGCACCGCTGCTCACCGCCATTAAGCCTGGTATGATTCGCATCGTTAAGCAGCACGGTCATGAAGAGTTTATCTACCTGTCAGGCGGCATTCTTGAAGTGCAGCCTGGTAGCACGACCGTTCTGGCTGATACGGCAATTCGTGGCCAGGATCTCGACGAAGCGCGAGCTCTGGAAGCGAAACGTAAGGCTGAAGAGCATATCAAAAGCTCTCACGGCGACGTGGATTACGCTCAGGCGTCCGCAGAACTGGCCAAAGCGATCGCTCAGCTTCGCGTTATCGAGTTGACCAAAAAAGCGATGTAACACCGGCTTGAAAGTTAAAAAGCCAGTCTGGTTTCCAGGCTGGCTTTTTTTATGGTTTCGTTTCAGAAATAGTAAAACTAAAAAGCGAGTTCAATATTTTTGTGATGAGTGTCTCATTTTTATTGATCGATCAAAAAATGAAGTGTAGACTTGTTTTTGTGATGTGAATCACAAAATAATCCATCAAAACATAATCGCTATCCAGGAAGTTATCATGAAACTGATCAACAAAATCGTCGCTTTCTTCAGTGCTATGAACGTTACCTTTGGTACTTTCAACAACTAAGAATCAAACTATCCGAACTGCATTTGCGCTGTACCGCTAACTAAAACGACAACACATGCGGTGTGAAGCAGGAAAGAAAGTTAGAGGGTCGCCCGAGGGCGACCTTTGTGTTTTTATCAGGTCTTAATTTCGACTGAGGAAGTTACCGGTGTTGAAACTCCCATCCTCATTACGCAGCAGAGGGTCCGGTAACGCCAGCGTTTGGTAATCGTTACTACTAATGCTCTTTCCCTGCGCGTTGATGCTTCGATCGCCGTGAATGAAGTAGTTGCTATCGTCGATGTTGCCGACCACGGCGTCGTCATATTTCCCTGCTTGAGTGCGCAAGGATATATTATCGCTGAACGCGCCTTGCGTTTCCGGTGCGCCGTATGGGCTTGGGCGGAAGATATAGTTAAATCGCTGATTGTCTACCGCAACGTTATTGACCACCACCAGCTTACCGGGGTTGAAGTTGTCGGTAAAACCGTCCAGGTGATTGCCAATAGCGATGCTGTTACGCACCTCATGTGCGACCGGCTGCCCTTCCCCACCGAGCTTAAAGCCGTTGCTGGTATTATTGCGGGCAATTGAATTCTCGATCACCACAACACCATTCGCCCCGTCCTCAATCTTGTTAAACAGATCGAATCCGTCATCGATATTATCGTGCGAGTAGCAACCTTCCAGCCGGTTACCCTCCCCTACGCGCATTTTCACCGCGAAACCATCGGCGTTAATTTTCCCCGGATCTTCATTACTAAAGGATTCAGAATTCACCACCCGGTTATAGCTGGCCCACAGCGGGCGTCCAACATCTGCCGGAGAGGAAATTTGAATCCCGGTATCATCGTTGCGATAAGCGATAACGTTTTCAATCAGGTTATGGCTACCCTGCACGCGCAGGCTTTTATCCGTAACTTCAATGCCGTTGATATGCCAGTAGCTGGCGTCCAGTAGCAATCCGTGAATGATCGCTTTGCCGTCGGCTTGCAGGGTTTTGGTTTTGCCTTTCAGGCCGCTTGCGCTCAGAGGAATTGCTGTTTGCGGATAATCTCCAGCGGCTAATACTATTTTTCCGCCTGCCGGGACGAATTCAATGGCGGAGGATAAATCGAGCGGTGAATCAGCTGTCCCTTTAGCCTGCGGTAGCCCATCTGGTGCGGCATAGAGCGTATTGCCTGTCACGCTGGCGCTGTGCTCAACTGTCAGCGTTTGGCTAACCGGTTTTGCGTTGGTGGCTGGGATAAAGCTGATTTCAAAAGTGTCTTTATCTTTCAGGACTGCAGGCTGGGTAAACATCTCTCCGGCTTTTACTTCTTTATCCTGCCCGATCACCACTTCATCCTGACGAACGGTTATGCGCCCGTCGCTATTAGTGCGCGCCTGCAATATGTAATCTTTGCTCTGGCTTTTTGCGCTTGAGCTAATTTGCATCACAGGAGGCCAGCTTTTGGCGACGTACGGTGCTGAGGGGACCGTATTTGCTGCTGAAGTAGTGAGTGAAGCATTGCTGACGGTGATTTTTGCGTTACGTGAGGCGAAGAAACCGACGTAGTAATGCTCTTTATCCTGCTGCGTAATCAGGTCAGCGTGAGGAACCTGCTGGCTAACCCATTCATTGCTGCCCGTTGCTGCCCATGAGGTAATAAACCTGTCGTTGGTACGCTCCAGCTTGAGCTGGAAAGTCGGGGTTTGCTCCAGGTTTATCTTCTCTTTATAGCTCTGGCGCTTTATTGATGCGCCCGCATTACCCCACGGCTGAGTTATCCCTTCCCGGCTGATAGCCTGCAGCTTGATATGCGAGTGGTCTTTTTTATCCTGAGTCATAATGGCGTTCATCACCATATTGGATGCCGCCGGGAACTCTTCGTAACCGACTTTCAGCGGCTGCTGACGCGCATTGCCAATTACATCGCGGACCAGCAAACCAGCGCCTTCCTGCGCGGCCGGACGAGCGCCATTTTCCGGGCCAAACTGATTGACGGTCACCGTTGCCTGCAGGATAAAATTCTGGTTAGTTGGGAGTTCGGTATAAAAGAAGGTCAGCCCGTCGTGGGAGTTGGCAATTTTGCCGCCACGGCTTTCAATAGTGATAGGCTGGCTAAGATCAGTGGTGTCTTGCGGCGTTAGCTTTTTACCGGCGATGGTGACATCGTTAACGCCAATCTTTTCCGGCAGGACGTTAGAGGAAAAGTTGCTATCTGTGGATTGTCCAAAGGCGATAGCCTGCCACTGATGGGCTTCATTAGCCTGCAGCGGTAGCGCGATCATCGAACTGCAAAGGGTTAATGCCAAAGGTATTTTGTTATTCATTCTTTTCTCCTGGGTAATTATTAAGCGGCATTATCAGGAAAATGAAATGCTGTTTCTATTTATTGTGTCACAATTAATGAATATTAAAATCGTGTTTTATTTTGTTAATCTTCTTTATTCAGGTGTCAAAAAAACAGTAAAAGCAGAGGGATAGCCGGTATAACCGTTAGCTGAAATGATTTTTTTGTACTAAACGGGTTTGCGCTGGTTAAAAATAGCGCCCTAAAATGGTGTATCGCGTTGAGCCTGCACGTTTTATCTTCGACTCGTTTCATGATGAAAAATATGTAGATATTTCAACGTGAAAGGCTTTTACTTTTCGTTCCAACAGCAGTCAGGATGCGTATGTCAAACAGTCCGATGAGCGTGGTTATTCTTGCCGCAGGCAAAGGTACCCGCATGTATTCCGATCTTCCCAAAGTGTTGCATTCGCTGGCTGGAAAGCCAATGGTGCAGCATGTCATTGATGCAGCTAAAGAATTAGGTGCATCAGCCGTGCATCTGGTTTATGGGCACGGCGGCGATCTGCTCCGCCAGACGCTGCATGAAGATAATCTTAACTGGGTCTTACAGGCCGAACAGCTTGGTACCGGTCATGCCATGCAGCAGGCGGCGCCGTTCTTCAGCGACGATGAAGATATTCTGATGCTGTACGGCGATGTGCCGTTGATTTCCGTTGAAACATTAAAACGCCTGCGAGAAGCAAAACCGCAGGGCGGTATCGGTCTGCTGACGGTAAAGCTGGACGATCCGACAGGCTATGGCCGCATTACGCGTGATAACGGTGCGGTGACGGGGATTGTTGAGCACAAAGATGCCAGCGAAGAGCTGCGCCAGATACAGGAAATTAATACCGGGATCCTGGTCGCCAACGGCGCGGACCTGAAACGCTGGCTGGCGAAGCTGACCAACAATAACGTTCAGGGCGAATACTACATCACCGATATTATTGCGATGGCCTACGAAGAAGGCCATGAAATTGCGGCTGTTCACCCTCAGCGTTTAAGCGAGGTAGAAGGCGTGAATAACCGTCTACAATTATCCCGCCTTGAACGCGTTTTTCAGTCTGAACAGGCAGAAAAAATGCTGCTGGCGGGCGTCATGCTGCTTGATCCGGCGCGTTTTGATTTACGCGGCACGCTGAAACACGGGCGCGATGTTGAAATTGATACTAACGTTATTCTCGAGGGTAACGTGGTGCTGGGCGATCGCGTGAAGATTGGTACCGGCTGCGTTATCAAGAACAGCACCATTGGCGATGATTGCGAGATCAGTCCCTATACGGTGGTGGAAGATGCTCATCTGGAAGCTGCCTGTACTATCGGGCCGTTCGCACGTCTGCGCCCGGGCGCAGAGTTGCTGGAAGGCGCGCACGTCGGCAACTTTGTCGAAATTAAAAAGGCGCGTCTGGGTAAAGGCTCTAAGGCCGGTCATCTGTCCTACCTTGGCGATGCTGAGATTGGCGATAACGTTAATATCGGCGCGGGCACTATCACCTGTAACTATGATGGCGCAAATAAGCACAAAACGGTGATTGGTGATGACGTGTTCGTTGGCTCTGATAGCCAGCTGGTGGCTCCGGTGACCGTAGGCAAGGGCGTGACTATTGCCGCAGGAACAACGGTAACGCGAAACGTTGCCGATAACGAACTCGTTTTAAGCCGCGTGCCGCAGGTCCATAAGCAGGGCTGGCAGCGTCCGGTGAAGAAAAAGTAACGCTATTTCTCTTTCGCCCTTATTGGGGAGAAGGAGCGGGGTGAGGGGATAATATAATCCTCCCCCCACGGCAGTACCCATAAAAATAACCCCACTCTCTACAAGGCTCGGGGCGCCCGAAATACGGGCAAACAGGTTGACCGACAACGCATGGCATACAGCCAAAATCGGAATTAAAAACTATGTGTGGAATTGTTGGCGCAGTCGCGCAGCGTGATATTGCTGAAATCCTTCTTGAAGGTTTACGTCGTCTGGAATACCGCGGTTATGACTCCGCCGGTCTGGCGATCGTTGACAACGAAGGTCATATGAACCGCGTTCGCCGCCTCGGTAAAGTACAGATGCTGGCTCAGGCGTTAGAAGAACGTCCCTTACACGGCGGTACCGGGATTGCTCATACCCGCTGGGCGACTCATGGCGAACCGTCTGAGGGTAACGCGCATCCGCATGTTTCTGACCATATTGTGGTGGTGCATAACGGGATCATCGAAAACCATGAACCGCTGCGCGAGCTACTACAGTCCCGGGGCTATGTTTTTGCCTCCGAGACGGACACTGAAGTGATTGCGCACCTGGTGCATTGGGAGCTGGAGCAAGGCGGCACCCTACGCGATGCCGTACTGCGTACCATTCCTCAACTGCGTGGCGCTTACGGCACCGTGATTATGGATACCCGCGATCCGGGTACGCTGCTGGCCGCTCGTTCAGGAAGCCCGTTGGTGATTGGCCTGGGCATGGGTGAAAACTTCATCGCCTCCGATCAGCTGGCGCTGCTGCCGGTTACCCGCCGTTTTATCTTCCTTGAAGAGGGCGATATTGCGGAAGTGACCCGCCGCTCGGTCACTGTCTTTGATAAATCTGGTGTGGAGGTTCAGCGCCCGGATATTGAATCCAATCTGCAATATGACGCTGGTGATAAAGGTATCTATCGCCACTACATGCAGAAAGAGATCTACGAGCAGCCGAATGCTATCAAAAACACACTTTCCGGGCGTATCAGCCACGGCGAGGTTGATTTGAGCGAGCTGGGTCCACAGGCCAACGAACTGCTGTCTCAGGTTGAGCATATTCAGATTATCGCCTGTGGAACCTCCTATAACTCAGGGATGGTATCCCGCTACTGGTTTGAATCACTGGCAGGGGTTCCGTGCGACGTCGAAATCGCCTCTGAGTTCCGCTATCGCAAATCTGCCGTACGTCGTAATAGCCTGATGATCACCCTCTCCCAATCCGGCGAGACGGCGGATACGCTGGCTGGCCTGCGCCTGTCGAAAGAGCTGGGTTATCTAGGGTCTCTGGCGATTTGTAACGTTCCGGGCTCATCTCTGGTGCGCGAATCCGATCTGGCGATGATGACCAATGCCGGAACGGAAATCGGCGTTGCCTCGACTAAAGCGTTTACTACGCAATTGACCGTTCTGCTGATGCTGGTGGCGAAACTGGCTCGCCTGAAAGGTCAGGATGCCGCTATCGAACACGATATCGTTCATGGCTTACAGACTCTGCCGAGCCGCATTGAGCAGGTGCTCTCGCAGGATAAACGCATTGAAGCGTTGGCTGAAAATTTCTCTGACAAGCATCACGCGTTGTTCCTTGGTCGTGGCGATCAGTATCCGATTGCCCTGGAAGGGGCGCTGAAGCTGAAAGAGATCTCCTACATTCACGCTGAAGCCTACGCCGCTGGAGAGCTGAAGCACGGTCCGCTGGCGTTGATTGATGCTGAAATGCCGGTAGTGGTGGTGGCACCGAACAATGAGCTGCTGGAGAAGCTAAAATCCAATATTGAAGAGGTTCGTGCCCGAGGCGGCCAGCTATATGTCTTCGCAGACGGCGATGCGGGTTTTAACAGTAGCGACAATATGCACATCATCGAGATGCCGCATGTCGAAGAGGTGATTGCGCCAATCTTCTACACCGTACCGCTGCAGCTGCTGGCGTATCACGTTGCGCTGATCAAAGGGACTGACGTTGATCAGCCGCGTAACCTGGCTAAATCGGTTACTGTGGAATAACGATTTCTACATCATCAACAGGGCTGCCGTCTGGCGGCCCTTTTTCTTCTCTGGAGATCGTTTTTTGAACTGCTGGCTAAAGAATGTATCGCACCTGTTTTATGACAGATTGTCATCTTTGATACTGACTTTTGCTGTCATAAAAATAAAATTTATCGGTAAACTATTCGTCATTATTTAAAATAACATTATGATTTATATTATTTTTATTTTCCGTAAAAACCTACCTTTTTGTGTGTCATAAAACTGTAATAATTCGTACATTTTACTGTCACCTGTTTGTCCTATTTTGCTCACCATAGCTTCGAAACAATGATTTACGAATCCAGCAGGAGACATTATGAAAGTTATGCGTACCACCGTCGCAACAGTTGTCGCCGCGACCTTATCGATGAGCGCTTTCTCTGTTTTTGCAGCAGCAAGCCTGACTGGCGCAGGTGCAACTTTCCCCGCGCCGGTGTATGCCAAATGGGCAGATACCTATCAGAAAGAAACTGGTAACAAAGTTAACTACCAGGGTATCGGCTCCTCTGGCGGCGTAAAACAAATCACTGCCAACACCGTAGATTTCGGTGCTTCTGATGCTCCTCTGGCTGACGACAAACTGGCTCAGGAAGGCCTGTTCCAGTTCCCGACCGTTATCGGCGGCGTGGTGCTGGCGGTGAACATCCCGGGTCTCAAATCTGGCGAACTGGTGCTTGACGGTAAAACGTTGGGTGACATCTACCTGGGTAAAATCAAAAAGTGGGATGATGAAGCCATCACCAAACTGAACCCTGGTTTGAAACTGCCTTCTCAGAACATCGCCGTTGTGCGTCGTGCTGATGGTTCCGGTACTTCCTTCGTCTTCACCAGCTACTTGGCGAAAGTGAACGAAGAGTGGAAATCTAAAATTGGCGCAGGTTCTACCGTAAACTGGCCGACCGGTCTGGGCGGTAAAGGCAACGACGGCATCGCCGCTTTCGTTCAGCGTCTGCCGGGTTCCATTGGCTACGTCGAATATGCCTACGCTAAACAGAACAATCTGGCTTATACCAAGCTGCTGTCAGCAGACGGTAAGCCGGTTAGCCCGACAGAAGATAACTTCGCTAACGCAGCGAAAGGTATCGACTGGAGCAAATCCTTCGCACAGGATTTGACTAACCAGAAAGGTGAAAATGCATGGCCTATCACCTCTACAACCTTCATCCTGGTTCACAAGGCTTCCAATAAGCCAGAGCAGACCGCTGAAGTGCTGAAGTTCTTCGACTGGGCGTATAAAAACGGCGGTAAAGAAGCCAACGCACTGGACTACGCATCCCTGCCGGATAGCGTGGTTGAGCAGGTTCGCGCAGCATGGAAGACCAACGTGAAAGATAGCAGCGGTAAAGCGCTGTACTAATACCCGTCATATTTTGAGCTGCAGGTGCGTTGGCTGCAGCTCGAATTATTTAGGGTATGGTATTACCTTTGCCAGAAAGATCAGTAAACTACGGTTTTTTCTGGCCCGAAACTGAAGAGTAATTTATGGCTGCAACCAAGCCGGCATTCAACCCTCCGGGGAAAAAGGGTGACATAATTTTCAGCGTGCTGGTAAAACTGGCGGCGCTGATTGTGCTATTGATGCTGGGCGGCATCATCGTCTCCCTCATTATCTCTTCCTGGCCAAGCATTGAAAAATTCGGCTTTGCCTTCTTATGGACCAAAGAGTGGGATGCGCCGAACCAGATTTTCGGTGCTCTGGTGCCGATTTACGGCACGCTGGTCACCTCATTTATCGCGCTGCTGATCGCCGTACCGGTGAGCTTTGGTATCGCACTGTTCCTGACGGAACTGTCGCCAGCCTGGCTGAAGCGTCCTCTGGGCATCGCCATTGAGCTGCTGGCGGCAATTCCCAGTATCGTTTACGGCATGTGGGGCCTGTTCATTTTTGCCCCACTGTTTGCGACTTACTTCCAGGAACCCGTTGGCAACGTCTTGTCCAACATTCCTTTCGTTGGCGCTTTGTTCGCTGGCCCGGCATTTGGTATCGGTATTCTCGCCGCAGGCGTCATCCTGGCTATCATGATCATTCCTTATATCGCTGCCGTTATGCGTGACGTTTTCGAACAGACGCCGGTGATGATGAAAGAGTCCGCTTACGGTATCGGCTGTACGACGTGGGAAGTTATCTGGCGTATCGTTCTGCCCTTTACCAAAAACGGTGTTATCGGTGGGGTAATGCTCGGGTTGGGACGTGCGCTGGGGGAAACCATGGCGGTGACCTTTATTATCGGCAACACCTACCAGCTCGATAGCGCCTCGCTGTTTATGCCGGGCAACAGTATCACCTCTGCGTTGGCGAATGAGTTTGCCGAAGCGGAAACCGGCCTGCACGTTGCAGCATTGATGGAGCTGGGTCTGATTCTGTTTGTGATCACCTTTATTGTACTGGCTGCCTCGAAGTTCATGATTATGCGCCTGGCTAAGAATGAGGGGGCTCGCTAATGGCGACGATCGAATTGCAAACCACTGCAGAACTGGCGGAATCTCGCCGTAAAATGCAGGCAAAACGCCGCATGAAAAACCGCCTCGCCCTGACGCTATCGATGGCGACCATGGCGTTTGGTCTGTTCTGGCTTGTCTGGATCCTGATGTCGACCGTAACCCGCGGTATTGATGGCATGAGCCTGGCGCTGTTTACCGAAATGACGCCGCCACCAAATACGGCGGGTGGTGGTCTGGCAAACGCCCTGGCGGGCAGCGGCCTGTTGATCCTGTGGTCGACGGTTATCGGCACACCTCTGGGCATTATGGCGGGGATTTATCTGGCGGAATATGGCCGTAAATCCTGGCTGGCCGAAGTTATCCGTTTTATTAACGATATCCTGCTTTCTGCACCTTCGATTGTTGTCGGCCTGTTTGTCTACACCATTGTGGTGGCGCAAATGCAGCACTTCTCCGGCTGGGCAGGCGTGATTGCGCTGGCTCTGCTGCAGGTGCCTATCGTTATTCGTACCACGGAAAACATGCTGAAACTGGTGCCAGACAGCCTGCGAGAAGCGGCTTATGCGCTGGGAACACCGAAGTGGCGCATGATTTCTGCTATCACCCTGAAAGCATCGGTATCCGGCATCATGACCGGCATCCTGCTGGCTATCGCCCGTATCGCCGGGGAAACGGCACCGCTGCTGTTTACCGCGCTCTCCAACCAGTTCTGGAGCACCGATATGATGCAGCCGATTGCTAACCTGCCGGTGACCATTTTCAAATTTGCCATGAGTCCGTTTGCGGAGTGGCAGCAACTGGCATGGGCCGGGGTATTGATTATCACCCTGTGCGTATTGCTGCTGAACATTCTGGCGCGCGTTATTTTCGCGAAGAATAAACACGGTTAATTTTTACGGCGCGGCGAAATGCGGCGTCGAATGAGGAAGAGAACGAGATGAGTATGGTGAATGCAACCCCGGGTAAGCTTTCAGTTCGTAACCTGAACTTCTACTACGGAAAATTCCATGCCCTGAAAAACATCAACCTGGATATCACCAAAAACCAGGTTACGGCGTTTATCGGTCCGTCAGGCTGCGGTAAATCCACGCTGTTGCGTACGTTCAACAAGATGTTTGAACTGTACCCGGAGCAGCGCGCGGAAGGCGAAATTCTGCTGGATGGCGATAATATTCTGACCAACACCCAGGATATCGCTCTGCTGCGTGCGAAAGTGGGCATGGTATTCCAGAAGCCGACGCCGTTCCCGATGTCTATCTATGACAACATCGCTTTTGGCGTGCGTCTGTTTGAGAAACTTTCCCGTGCGGATATGGACGAGCGCGTCCAGTGGGCTTTGACCAAAGCCGCATTGTGGAATGAAACCAAAGATAAACTGCATCAGAGCGGATACTCTCTCTCCGGTGGTCAGCAGCAGCGTCTGTGCATTGCGCGCGGTATCGCGATTCGTCCGGAAGTCCTGCTGCTGGATGAGCCTTGCTCAGCGCTGGACCCGATCTCTACCGGGCGTATTGAAGAGCTGATCACCGAACTGAAACAGGATTACACCGTCGTTATCGTGACCCACAACATGCAGCAGGCTGCGCGTTGCTCCGACCATACGGCATTTATGTATCTTGGCGAGCTGATTGAATTCAGCAACACGGACGACCTGTTTACCAAGCCCGCTAAGAAGCAAACTGAAGATTATATTACTGGCCGCTACGGTTGATTGCCCTTCTGCTTTCAGGCTCTAACCCATTGGGCAATCAGGAGATACTATGGACAACCTAAATCTTAACAAACATATTTCCGGCCAGTTCAATGCTGAACTGGAGTACATCCGCACTCAGGTCATGACCATGGGTGGGCTGGTGGAGCAGCAGCTTTCTGATGCGATCACCGCGATGCACAACCAGGATAGCGAACTGGCGAAGCGCGTTATCGACGGCGATAAACAGGTCAATATGATGGAAGTGGCGATCGATGAAGCCTGCGTGCGCATCATTGCCAAACGTCAGCCGACCGCCAGTGACCTGCGCTTGGTGATGGCGATCATCAAAACCATCGCAGAGCTGGAGCGTATCGGCGACGTGGCGGATAAAATCTGTAGCACTGCGCTGGAGAAATTCTCTCATCAGCACCAGCCGCTGCTGGTGAGCCTGGAATCGCTGGGGCGGCATACCGTGCAGATGCTGCATGATGTGCTGGACGCCTTCGCGCGTATGGACCTGGACGAAGCAGTGCGTATCTACCGTGAAGACAAGAAAGTCGACCAGGAATATGAAGGCATTGTGCGTCAGCTAATGACCTATATGATGGAAGACCCGCGTACTATTCCAAGCGTGTTGACCGCGTTGTTCTGTGCTCGTTCGATTGAGCGTATCGGCGACCGTTGCCAGAACATCTGTGAGTATATTTTCTACTTCGTTAAAGGTCAGGATTTCCGTCATGTTGGCGGCGACGAGCTGGATAAACTGCTGGCGGGAAAAGACCCCAAAGAGTGATAAATCATTAGAGTCAATCCTGATAAATGGAATTATCAGGGTTGGTTATGATTTGTGATTGTCTTGTTTTAATTAAGTGAGATTGGTGAGATTTTCGTCACAAATAATAATTTCATTAATTGTGATCTGATTTTTATAGCGCAACAATACGGACCACTAATCGGGTAACTTGTCATTACAAGGCTCGAATTAAAAACTCTGGATTGTTACTGCGTAAGCAGGCAAA
The DNA here is from genome assembly GCF_014103785.1 of Klebsiella sp. RHBSTW-00215. Lineage (NCBI taxonomy): Bacteria > Pseudomonadati > Pseudomonadota > Gammaproteobacteria > Enterobacterales > Enterobacteriaceae > Klebsiella > Klebsiella sp. RHBSTW-00215. The sequence goes on along the minus strand of NZ_JABXQS010000001.1, from coordinate 1,439,903 downwards.
ACCTGATGTCGCCATTCACATGGTGATGTCAGGTTTTTTTTTGCCAAATAATCCACTATCAGCAAGATACTGGGGTTGTTACCGCCATGCGGGCAAAACCTGAAGCAAATTACCTCTGTTTTAGACAGGTGATTTGCTTCAGGTTTTTTTTTGATTCTAAGCAAGGATGTTTGAGGGTAAACCATGAAGGCATTAGCCGAAAAAATAATCGCTGGCGTCGGCGGGCGAGAGAACATCATTAGTCTGATGCACTGTGCGACACGTTTACGCTTTAAGCTTCACGATCGGAGTAAAGCTCAAGCTGAGAGACTTAAAAATACTGCCGGCATTATTATGGTTGTCGAAAGCGGCGGCCAGTTTCAGGTTGTTATTGGCAATCACGTTGCTGATATGTGCAATACTATTAATGGGTTGATTGGGGTAATAAACAACGCTGATAGTGTAAAAAAAGAAGAGGATAAGGATAATATATTCAATAAGCTTATCTATATCATCTCCGGGATATTTACGCCTTTTATAGGGTTGATGGCAGCTACCGGTATTTTAAAAGGTGTTCTGGCACTATCACTCGTTTGCGGATGGACAACCGAGCAGAGCGGTACTTATTTACTGATGTTCAGCGTCAGTGATTCCCTGTTTTATTTCTTCCCCATTATTCTGGGCTACACGGCGGGGCAACGATTTGGTTGTAACCCGTTTACTACGATGGTGATTGGTGGGGCGCTAACTCACCCATTGATTTTGCAGGCATTTGAAAAAGCGCAAAATCCGGATAACCCGATCCTGCATTTTCTGGGGATGCCGATTACCTTTATCAATTATACCTCTTCCGTGATCCCAATTATTTTTTCTGCCTGGCTCTGTAGCCTGTTGGAGAAAAGATTGAACCGCTGGCTGCCTTCAGCTATCAAAAATTTCTTTTCTCCTCTGATTTGCCTGGTCGTTATTACGCCGCTCACCTTTTTAGCTATTGGACCTGTGTCTACGTGGCTGAGTGAAATGCTGGCGCTGGCCTATCAGTTTCTCTATCAAACAGCGCCCTGGTTAGCTGGTGCAGTGATGGGCGGATTGTGGCAGGTGTTCGTAATGTTTGGTCTGCATTGGGGGTTGGTGCCGTTATGTATCAATAACTTTACCGTGCTCGGTTATGACACGATGTTGCCGCTAATGACGCCAGCCATTCTGGCGCAGGTGGGCGCCGCCTTGGCTATTTTTATCAGCGAACGCGATGCACAGAAAAAAGTGGTGGCGGGGTCAGCTTCGTTAACCGGACTTTTTGGTATCACTGAACCTGCTGTTTATGGTGTTAACTTACCGCGTCGTTATCCGTTTATTGTGGCCTGCGTGAGCGGCGGTATTGGTGCTGCAATAGTGGGTTTCGCGCAGACGAAAGTTTACTCTTTTGGTGTTCCGAGCATTTTTACCTTTATGCAAACCATTCCACCGACGGGGGTTGATTACACGGTTTGGGCCTGCATTATCGGTAGCTTCCTGGCAATGGGATTAGCTTTCCTTGGTACTCTGTTGTTCGGCATTTTTGGTAAGAAAAATAGTCAACCGCAACCAGAAGAATCCACCGTTGAACTGAACAATCAACCGTTGCAGAAATTTGAAACGATTGCCTCTCCCATGAACGGAACTATCGTTCCTCTCGAACTGGTACCTGATAACACTTTCGCTAGCGGTTTATTAGGTAAAGGCATCGCGATTCTACCTAATAGTGGTACGGTTTATTCGCCCGTTTCAGGCGAGGTTATCTCTTTATTTGAGTCATTACATGCCATTGGTATTAAGTCTAATGATGGCGCGGAGATCCTTATTCATGTTGGCCTTGATACCGTTAAATTGAAAGGACAGCATTTTACTTCTCATATTGATGTCGGTGATAAAATTTCTGCGGGCGATCTCTTATTATCTTTTGACCTCCCTGCGATATCTTCTGCCGGTTTTAATCTCGTGACGCCAATACTAATAACCAATAGTGATGATTATATGGATGTTCTGGTTTTAGGGAGGGAGCAGGTTCTTTCCGGGAGTGAGCTTCTGTCGATCATTAAATAAGTATAAATGACAGGTTTTTCTTTCCTGTAACCATGAGTTTAAAGGAGGCATCTTTAATCTTTGTGTTTGAATGATAGCGTTTTTATATAGCGTCAGAGCCGGGGTGTTATCTGACGCATTTATTTGTTAACGGTATTCCGTTTTATGCCAATACTTAGATAAAGGGATATTATGTTTAAAAGAAATCTGATTACATCTGCAATGATTCTTATGGCCCCGCTTGCTTATACCGCTAATGCCATGGCGGAATCGCTGACGGTTGAGCAACGTCTTGAACTTCTTGAACAGGCGCTTAAGGATACGCAGAAAGAGCTTAAAAAATACAAAGACGAAGAAAAGACCAGGAATCAGATATGGGTCTCAAATACTCAGCCTGACGGTAATAAAGGAAGTGCTGCTCAACAGGTGGTGAGCGATCCGGCACCTGCGGGCAGTGCGCAAAAACCGGCTGCCGTACTGGTAAGAAATGATCAAGCTGCGGCTAATGGAGAATCTATTTATAGCTCCATGACGATGAAAGATTTCAGTAAGTTTGTGAAGGATGAAATCGGCTTTAGCTACAACGGTTACTACCGTTCTGGCTGGGGAACCGCATCTCATGGATCGCCAAAGTCCTGGGCAATCGGTTCGCTTGGCCGCTTTGGTAATGAATATTCCGGCTGGTTTGATTTGCAGCTCAAACAGCGGGTCTACCAGGAAGATAACAAACGCGTCGATGCAATTGTTATGCTTGATGGCAATGTCGGCCAACAATATTCCACAGGTTGGTTTGGTGACAATGCCGGTAATGAAAACTATCTGCAGTTTGCTGATATGTACGTCAATACCAAAGGATTCCTGCCGTTCGCGCCAGAAGCCGATTTCTGGGTGGGCAGACATGGTGCGCCGAAAATTGAAATCCAGATGCTGGACTGGAAAACCCAGAGAACGGATGCGGCGGCCGGTATTGGTCTTGAGAACTGGCAGGTGGGCGCGGGTAAATTTGATATCGCACTGGTACGCGAAGACGTTGATGATTACAACCGATCGTTGACCAAAAGCCAGCAAATTAATACCAATACCATTGATATTCGTTATAAAGAGATTCCTCTCTGGGATAAAGCTTCTCTGATGGTTACCGGGCGCTATGTGGCGGCTAACCAAAGCTCATCAGAGAAATATAATGAAGGAAATAATGGATATTATGAGTGGAAAGATACCTGGATGGCAGGAACGTCGTTAACGCAGAAATTTGATAACGGCGGGTTTAACGAATTTTCATTCCTGTTGGCAAATAACTCGATTGCCAGCAGCTTCTCACGCTATGCGGGATCCAGTCCGTACACAACCTTTAACGGCAGATACTATGGCGATCATACCAACGGTACCGCCGTCCGTTTAACCTCGCAGGGTGAAACCTACCTGCGTGATGACGTGATTCTGGCCAACGCGATTGTTTACTCCTTTGGTAATGACGTTTATAGCTACGAAACGGGCGCGCATTCAGACTTTGAATCCATTCGCGCCGTTGTCCGCCCTGCCTATATTTGGGATAAATACAACCAGACTGGCGTTGAGCTGGGGTACTTCAAGCAGCAGAACAAAGACATCACCGGCAAGAAATACAACGAGTCTGGCTATAAGACCACGCTGTTCCATACCTTCAAAGTGAATACCAGTATGCTGACCTCCCGCCCGGAAATCCGTTTCTATGCGACTTATATTAAAGCGAAGGACATCGACCTGGACAAGGCAGCGAACAGCAATACCAGCAGCATTTTTGAAGATGGTAAAAACGATCGATTTGCCGTTGGCGCCCAGGCTGAAATCTGGTGGTAAAGCTGGCAACGGTCAGGACAAAATTTTCAAGAGGAATAACGATGAAACGACATGCTATTTATTTCGCTCTGGCGCTGGCGGGTGCAGCGTTTTCCGTCCATGCCGCGCCGTTTCCGGCAACGCCAAACGGGTCGATCCCAGTCAGTCAGTATATTACGCAGGTTAACGCTGATAAGAGCATAACCTTCCGCCTGTTTGCGCCTGATGCAAAACGCGTTTCTGTGGTGACGGGTGCGACGCCGGATACCTTTGTCTCCCATGATATGACTAAAGACGAGCAGGGGATCTGGACGTGGAAAGGCGAAGCTCTGGCCCCTAACCTCTACGAATACTATTTTGATGTTGATGGATTCCGCTCTGTTGATACCGGCAGCCGCTATCAGAAGCCGCAGCGCCAGGTGAATACCAGCCTGATTCTGGTACCGGGCAGCATTCTTGACGATCGGGCGGTCGCTCACGGTGAGTTACGGACGTTGACCTATCACTCAAAGGCGCTGAATTCTGAACGTCGTGCCTATGTCTGGACGCCGCCGGGCTATACCGGTACCGGTGAGCCGCTACCTGTACTCTATTTCTATCACGGTTTTGGCGACAGCGGCTTGTCGGCCATCGATCAGGGGCGTATCCCGCAAATCATGGATAACCTGCTGGCGGAAGGCAAAATCAAGCCGATGTTAGTTGTGGTACCGGATACTGAGACCGATGTTCCTGAAGCGATCGCAGAGAACTTCCCGCCGCAGGAGCGGCGCAAAACGTTCTATCCGTTGAATGCCAAAGCGGCCGATAAAGAGTTGATGAACGACATCATTCCGCTGATTGATGAGCGCTTCAATGTGCGTAAAGACGCGGATGGCCGGGCGCTCGCCGGGCTGTCGCAGGGCGGCTATCAGGCGCTGGTTTCAGGAATGAACCACCTTGAAAGCTTTGGTTGGCTGGCAACGTTTAGTGGCGTAACGACAACAACGGTGCCGGATGCAGGCGTGGAAGCGCAGCTAAACCAGCCGCAGGCGATTAATAAGCAACTGCGTAACTTTACTGTGGTGGTCGGTGAGAAAGATGTTGTCACCGGGAAGGATATTGCGGGTCTGAAAACTGAGCTGGAAAAGCAGAAAATCAAGTTTGATTACCATGAATATCCCGGTCTGAACCATGAAATGGACGTCTGGCGTCCGGCCTACGCTGAGTTTGTACAGAAGCTATTTAAGTAAAAATAAGGGGCCAGGATTCTGGCTCCTTATCTTCAATATTTACAGGGAGATAAAATGAAATTAATCGTGACGGAAGATTATGAAGAGATGAGCCTGGTCGCCAGCTATCATGTTCTGGGCTACATCACCGCACCGCGGAGGATGAATTTGGCGGTGACGGCAGGCAGCACGCCGAAGAAAATGTATGAATATTTGACTGCTGCCATCAAAGGGAAATCCTTTTATTCTCAGGTTCATTATTACAATTTTGATGAGATCCCTTTTCGTGGGCAGGATCGTGAGGGCATCACCATCAGTAATCTGCGTAATCTGTTTTTCACTCCCGCGCAGATTCAGGAACAGAATATCCACAAGCTCAGTCATGAAAACTTTATGCACCATGACCGTCAGTTACAGGAAGACGGTGGCCTTGACCTGATCGTCATGGGGCTGGGTGCTGACGGCCATTTTTGCGGTAACCTGCCAAATACCACGCGTTTCCATGATGCGACGGTCGAAGTTCCTATTGCCGGTGATATGGTAGGCCTTGTTGCACATGGCGAAATGGGCGGAGATTTCTCGGTGGTGCCGGATAGCTACGTTACCATGGGGCCGAAAAGCGTGATGGCGGCGAAAAATCTGCTGCTTATCGTCAGCGGTGCGGCGAAAGCCCAGGCGTTGAAGCAGGTGATTGAAGGCGAAGTGAGCGAACAGGTTCCGGCCTCGGTGCTGAAACTGCATCCTTCATTAGTCATCATCGCTGACAAGGCTGCGGTTGCTGAGCTGAGCCGTTGATATCGCTCACCTGAAGCCATGTGTTTGGGTTTGCTTGGTATTACCTCCCAAAATTCCCGGTGGCGCTGCGCTGACCGGGCTACAGGTTCACCATCGTCTGCGGACCGGTAGCCCGGACAGATGCACAGCATCGCCTCCGGGGATTTCCTGCAATTCTGGTCTCCAATCAGCATTAGCATTCAGACTTTGCCAGCAGTTTCTGCGTTAGCCCAGTAATCGCAGCGGTGGTATCTGCATCATCACCAAGGCTAGCCGGGATCAGAATCTCCTTCCTATGAGAAATCTGCCCATAAGCGTAATTTACCGCAGCTCAGGCAGCGGAACAGGTAGCCCTGACAATCGCCGTTATTGCGAAGATATCTGGAGAGATCGTCTGAATCGATGCCAAAGTCGGCACAGTCACCGGCGAGATCGGCAAATTCATCTAAACGATCTTTAATTTCATCCCATCCGACGTAGCCGATAAAGGCGCAGAAATCGCCGCAGTGAGCAAGCCAGAACTCCTGTTGCCAGCCCCGATATCCCGGCGTTCGAGTTACCAGTTCAAGTTCCTGTTCTTTGCTATATGGACTGATGAAATGGCCGTCAAATTCACCTTCTTCATCAAATTGCCCCTGCAGTCCTTCCACGCTGCATTCGTCCTGAAAGCTGCCGTTGAATTTTTCCGCAGCGGAGCCATCGGCGATACACCACGGGCAGAGCTGCTCGACGTCATCAACGCAGTAGAACGGGGAAGTATAGTAAACCGATGTCTGCTGTTCACAGCATTGGCAGACAACGGTTTTATCATCGACAAATGCCCCTGTTGCCAGGGGATCGGGATGATATTTAAAGGCGGGTAACGGTTTTGTCTGGCGCATTAAAATCCCTCTTATGATGTTATATCCCACCCGCGCGCTTTCCACAGTTTCGGCAGTTCGTCCAGGTGGGTAAACGTCGTCACTTTCGGATGCACGATCGGTTTGTTGTGCGGATCGGCGCAGAAGTAGAACACCTCCATTCCGGCAGCGATCCCTGACTGTGCGCCTGCGCTGGAATCATCGACCAGAATGCAGTTCTCGACGTTCACGTTCATCGCTTTTGCGGCATGGAGCATCAGGGCCGGATCGGGCTTCCAGCGCTGGATGTCGTACCCGCTGTAAAGACGCTCAGGAAAATGGTGCAGCATTCCGGTTTTGCCGAGAGAGTGCTGCATTTTGCTCACCGGGCCGTTGGAGACCACGCACATCGGCACCTTGACCGCATCCAGCAGCGCCTGTGCGCCAGGGATGACTTCCAGTTCAGTATCAAACAGACGTGCAACTTCATCGCGGTAAACCGGCTCAAGAGTCGCTTTTTGCAGGTCAACGCCGTACTCCGCGTTAATGGTGTCGATAATCTCGTAAAGTTTGACGCCCTTGAAGCGCTTAAAAATTTCTGCTAAATCCAGCGTAATGCCAAATTCCCTGAACATATGGACGTAGGCGCGGGAGCAGATCACCTCGCTGTCGACCAGCGTGCCGTCACAGTCGAAAAATACTGATTCTGGTTGGGTCATGTCGTTTCCATTTTAGTAAGTTAACGTTTTCGTCATGCTGATTCGTGAGACGCAATCGTTGCCGTATAAGCAAAATCAATGAAAAAAAGTATCTCACAACTGCCCTTATTGTCGCATTTTGGTATAGGATAGCGACGAATTTTCCCTCCTTTGTTCGGAAACCGATAATGAGTCAACAACAAACCAGCCAGTCTTCTGGCCAGGGTCTGCTGGAGCGCGTGTTCAAACTCCGCGAACATGGCACGACGGCACGTACCGAAGCGATTGCAGGTTTCACCACCTTCCTGACGATGGTGTACATCGTTTTCGTTAACCCACAGATTCTCGGCGTGGCGGGTATGGATACCAGCGCCGTTTTCGTCACCACCTGTCTGATCGCCGCATTCGGCAGCATCATGATGGGGCTGTTTGCTAACCTGCCAGTGGCGCTGGCGCCAGCAATGGGCCTTAACGCCTTCTTTGCGTTTGTCGTGGTCCAGGCGATGGGGCTGCCGTGGCAGGTCGGGATGGGCGCGATTTTCTGGGGCGCTGTTGGCCTGCTGCTGCTGACGATTTTCCGCGTACGTTACTGGATGATTGCTAATATCCCGGTTAGCCTGCGCGTCGGTATCACCAGCGGTATCGGTCTGTTTATCGGGATGATGGGCCTGAAAAACGCAGGTGTGATTGTCGCAAACAAAGACACCCTGGTGAGTATTGGCAACCTGACGTCCCACAGCGTACTGCTGGGTATTCTTGGCTTCTTTATTATCGCGATTCTGGCTTCCCGCAACATTCACGCGGCGGTACTGGTTTCAATCGTGGTCACCACGCTGCTGGGCTGGATGTTGGGTGATGTTCACTATACCGGCATCGTTTCTGCGCCGCCGAGCGTCACCACGGTGATTGGTCATGTTGATCTGGCGGGTTCGCTGAATCTCGGTCTGGCGGGAGTTATCTTCTCGTTTATGCTGGTGAACCTGTTCGACTCTTCCGGTACCTTGATCGGCGTGACTGATAAAGCCGGTCTGGCCGATGAGAAGGGTAAGTTCCCGCGCATGAAGCAGGCGCTGTTTGTCGATAGCGTTTCGTCCGTTGCGGGTTCCTTTATTGGCACCTCTTCCGTGACTGCCTATATCGAATCGTCTTCAGGGGTTTCCGTTGGCGGCCGCACTGGCTTAACCGCCGTAGTGGTTGGTCTTCTGTTCCTGCTGGTTATCTTCCTGTCGCCGCTGGCAGGCATGGTTCCGGCCTATGCCGCAGCCGGTGCGCTGATTTACGTTGGCGTCCTGATGACGTCCAGCCTGGCGCGCGTGAAGTGGGATGATCTGACCGAATCGGTTCCGGCGTTTATTACTGCCGTGATGATGCCGTTTAGCTTCTCCATCACCGAAGGTATTGCCTTAGGCTTTATCTCTTACTGCGTGATGAAGATTGGTACCGGCCGTCTGCGTGACCTCAGCCCATGCGTGATTGTGGTTTCGCTGCTGTTCGTGCTGAAGATTGTGTTTATCGACGCTCATTAATGCGCGTTCCCCTCACACTCGGCATGCTGGCGAGTGTGAGGGAACAATACTACGCTTTAACCCGCTGAATATACTCAGCAAAGGCGCTTAGCTGCCCGCTGAGATGATCGAGCGTACTCTGATCGACCACCTTCCCCTCCTGCGGATCGACCTTATTCTGAATCACACCGCCCATAAACTCTGGCTTGTTCATCACCATCGCATCAAGGAAGACCAGAATCTGGCGCAGATGATACTGGCAGCGCGCGCCGCCAATCGCGCCCATTGAGCTGGTTTGAATCAGTACTGGTTTGCCGGATAGGGGCTGTTCTGGCAGACGAGACAGCCAGTCGATGGCATTTTTCAGACCACCAGGAACCGAGTAGTTATATTCTGGAGTTACGATAACCACACCATCCGCTTCGCGAATTTGCTGAGCAATATCCTGCACGCTTTGCGGGAATCCCTCTTCCTGTTGGGCGTCGGCATCGTACAGCGGAATCGCGCCAATGGATGGTAACGCGGAGATTTCCATTCCCGCAGGCGCAATGCCGGGCAGGGTGCGCGCTACCATGGCATTAAAAGAGCCCTTGCGCAGGCTTCCGAGTAACGTAACAACTTTCAACGTATCAGACATGATTGCTCCTTTGCATCATGATGGCCGGACGGGCCGGTCAGTTGAGGGAGAAGGCTTTTTCGGTTGGTAAGCTGGTAAAGCGCATGAGTCGGGTGGATAACTCTTTTGCGCGAACTTGCGCGTCAGGCAGGCTGTGCCACCCCGCTTTGCCGCCATATTCCCAGATTTTTAGTTGGCCAATATCCGGGCTTGCGGCGATGGACCAGACCAGCACTGTTTCGGCGTCACAGACGGCTTCTATTGGCTGCATTCTGCGCGTTCGTAATCGGCCCGATCCCGGGAGAAGCTGTAGGTGAACTGGGGATTCTCCGGTCAGTTTCAGGATACTTTTTCGTAGTGCAGCCAGTTGAGCGCGTGCTTCATCGGGGTCGTGCTGGTTGCTAATCCATAAACGCTCATTGCTATTAAAAGCGTAGCGGTCAGCATCATGTAATGAATGTAAACCCTGGGAGGTGTGCCGTAGCTCCATATCCAGACCGCAATCCCCTTCGGTGGTGAGTGCTACGCCAACGATATTACCAGCATAGGAGATGGAGAAGCGCGGGAGATGTTCGTCGCGAAAAGCCGGTTTTCCATTCTCTTCGTCAATAATTTCTGGAAGTTCGCTAATGCCATACAACATAAAGAGTAGTTCTGCGAGTAGCGATCGTGATGCACGATAGCGGCTTTGTCGGTACTCGGGCAGGCGTCTTGCTGATTGATGACAGGCCGCCGACAGGCGTGTTGATTGTGGTTCTCTGGTGTTGAGTATCCCTCTTGCAAAATGCGTTGCCATTCGTCGCTCCGTGATTAATGGTCAATGATAAAAACTGCGAATAATATTATCGCTCAGAATAGTCAGGTTTTAATGCGGAAATTACCTCTTGAAAAGGGAAATTGTGTGAATTTTACAATTTATTGCGCGAACGGGGCAAACCAGGGCTATAACGGGTCGATATAGAGCTGTCTTAGGGTTTCTCGCAGCCAGACGATCTTCGGGTTGTAGCTATTGCGCTTATGCCACAACAGCGTGAAGGGTACGCGCATTTTCTCCAGAAGCGATGGCTCAAGCGGTAGTGGAAGCGAGACCAGCGGTAGATGGTGCTGCTGATTATAACGCTGACAATAGCGTGGCGCAGTTGCCAGCATCGTATGATTCGGCTGTGCGGCCATAAACAGCGACTGCTCAAAACCTGGCACAGTCAACGCCACGGTGCGTTTATGCCCCAGATCGTGCAGCACGTCATCCAGCGCCCAGGTATCACTCTGTTCCCAGCATATATTGATGTGCGGATAACGTAAGAAGGTATCAAGATTCCATTCCTCGCTGAGCGCGGGGTGATCGGCGCGTAGCCACACCTGCGGCAGGTCGGTAAACAGAACCTCAAAATCAATATACCAGGGCAGCATACTTAGCTGTTCCCGGGAGCGCGGATGGGTTTCACGTCCGCAAAAACCGATATCGACTTCGCCACGAATAATGGCATCCAGTGAATCGTAATCCCAATTACGCAGGCGGATCAGCGCCTGAGGATAGTGCTGGTAGATCCGCTGAGAAAGCGAATTTAGCAGGATCATCAGCAGCGGCGACTCCGCCGCCAGCTCAAACTTCAGACCGCTTGGCATCGTGTGATGAGGCTTATAGAGGATCTGATTGCCCATCTGCATCCAGTCCGCTAAATCCTGCTCCATGCTGCTCATCAGCGGCGTGGGCGACAGCCCCAGAGGGGTTTTAACAAACAAAGGATCGTCAAACCAGGCGCGCAGCTTGGCCAGCGACTTACTCACCGCTGACGGCGAGACGTTCATTCGTTTCGCCGTGCGGGTGACGCTGAGCTCCTGCGTTAAAAGCTGCAGGCACAAGAGTAAGTTAAGATCGAGACTCGACAGGGGTTTCTTCATAGCGCTGCGCGGCCCGCGACGGGGAAGCGACCATAATCAGAACAATGCTTACTATGCTACAGGCAATGAGTATCCCGATCAGCATATTCATTGCGCTGAGGCCGACGATCGCCGCCAGCCAAATCCACAGCGAAGAGCCGCAGACCTGAGCAATCCCTAAAACTGAGCTTGCGACGCCCGCGCGCAGGGTAAATGGCCCTAAAGCCTGACTCATCGCCACGCCAAAGCCAACGGAGAATCCGGCGCAAATAAGCCCCAGTCCCAGCATCGTCATGGTCTGGCTGGTGGAGAGGCAAAGTAGCAGGCCAGCGATAAAGAACAGAACCTGCGAGGTCAGCATCAGCATGCGCGGCTTAAACAGCGTCAGGGCAAACGGCGTCGAGAACGAAACCACCATACTGACCAGCGCCATCAGCGCCATCGCCATGGAATAGGTACCGCGATCGAAGCCCATATCTTCCATCATTAGTACCGGGGAGACGTTAACGTAGGTCAGGATAGTCGTCACGCTCAGGGTGGTTATGACAATTCGGCTGAGGAAAAAGCGGTTAAGTAGCGACTCGGGGGCGATATTTTGCTGCGTTTCCGTGTGCGGCATGGAGGTTGGGCGCGTTTCCCGCAAAGCAAAAATCGAAAGCAGGCCTACCAGAACGCCCATGCCGGTCATGGTATAGAACAGGCTCTGCCAGGGGTATTTCAGCATAATCAGATGGCCCAGTACCGGAGCCAGTACTGGAATAATGCAGGTGATACCGTTTAGCAACGACAGGACTTTGGCACGGCGGCGATCGTCGAGGGTATCGCGCAGAACGGCAAAGGCGACGACGTAGCAACTGCCCGCGCCAATCCCCTGAATAAAACGCCCAACCAGGAAGTGGGTACTGACCTGCGCTTGAGAACAGAGCAGGGACGCCAGAACAAAGATTATGGCTCCGAATATGGCAACCGGCTTACGTCCTGATTTATCCGCTATACGGCCAGCAAACAGCATTGCGGCGGCCATTCCCGCGAGATAAACCGAGAAGGCGATGTGCAGCTGCGCTTCGCTGGCCCCCAGGTCCTGTGCGATGCGCGGCAGGCCGACCAGATACATATCGATGCCGGATGGATAAAGCAAAACCAGCGCAAAACTACAGATAAGAAAGCGTGCCATAGAACCCCTCACAGATGAATGTTGTACAGGATAGTGGGGTTCGTACGGTAGTACGAGTTGCCATTTGGACAACAATGATTTCCTGGAAGGAAAAAGGGTTAAGCATTGTCGCGTTCGGGCTGTTAAAAAAATACGGTTATGGCTGCCAAAGCTCCTCAAATGAGGAAATAACCCGAGGCTCACCCAATGTTTCAATCATATCCGGCGGCAGGTGCTGTCGGGTTTCTTGCTGCCCAATAACCAGCGCGTTTTCAGTATCGGCCCAGTAAAGAACAGTATGTGTGGCCTGTAGAATATTGACCAGACTCTGCCAGAAAGCATCAGCACCTGGAGCGTGCACAAAAGCAAGTTCGCTGATTAAAGGGATAGTGTCATCTGTTGCCTCTATAGAGAGGTAATGCTCTGTTTGTTGAGGATATTTAAGATGGTATGAAACGAGTATTTTTCTGGAGATTTTGTCGCGAGAAATATTTTTATCTGTAAGTGCATCGCCAAACGCTTCCTCAACAATGGAAAGTGGTAAAAATCCCTCCTCGCCATGATCAAAAGCCTGGAGCCAGTAATCCATACTCATGATGTTTCTTCCCTTGTGGATAAATGCAATATACAAACCAGCAAGCAGACATGTTAATGCTTATTTATTGCGGCTTGTACCTGCATTCATCTTTAGTTATGACATTTGAGAAAATATCTACTTCCAAATCCTCGCCATACCTTCACTTTCTGGCCTGACGCTGGTAAAACCAAATTTCGCGTACAGCTCGGGAACATCGGCTACCAGCGAGACGTATGCTCCTTTAAACGCGTTTTCATCCAGCCAGCTGACAATTTTTTGCATGATCTGTCGACCAAGACCTTTCCCCTGATGGGCCGGGTCAACGGAGACATCAACGATTTCAAAGTTCAGCGCACCGTCGCCGACGATACGCCCCATGCCAACAGGTACGCCATCCCAGAGGATATGCACGCCATAGCAACTGTGCGGCAGACCCGCGCGGGCACCCTCCAGCGGACGCGGTGACATACCTGATATGACGCGCAGACGACAAAAGTCTTCCGCGGAAGGGACGGTATCAATAAAGGTATAATCAGCAATCATTGTCGTATCCGGTAAGTGATGGTACCGATAAAGGTAATTGAGAAAGCGGTACGCGTGAAGAAGTAAAGGAAGAATAAAAAACCCGCTTTAACAGAAAGTTAATGCGGGTTAGTCAATGCTCACAAACGAAGCTTATTTACCAATACAGAAACTCGAGAAAATCCGTCCCAGCAGGTCGTCAGAAGTAAACTCGCCGGTAATCTCGCTTAAACATTGCTGAGAGAGCCTCAGCTCTTCCGCCAGCAGCTCACCTGCCCATGCACCCAATAGCTGCGCTTTACCCTGTTGCAGATGCTCTGCAGCGTCTGACAGCGCCTGCAGGTGACGACGGCGTGCGAGGAAGCCGCCTTCCATGTTAGTTTCAAAACCCATGCTCTGCTTGAGATGGTCGCGCAATACATCTATGCCTTCGCCAGTACGCGCAGAGAGGCGCACAAGTGAGTGGCCGTTCACTTCACTCAGGCCCAGCGTTTCGCCGGTAATATCCGCTTTGTTGCGCACCACGGTAATCGGTAATTTTGCCGGTAAACGTTCGATAAAGTCCGGCCAGATATCGGCGGGATCAACGGCGTCCGTGGTGGTGCCATCCACCATAAACAGTACACGGTCGGCCTGTTCAATCTCCTGCCAGGCGCGTTCGATACCAATACGTTCAACTTCATCGTTGGCATCGCGCAGACCGGCGGTATCGATGATATGCAGCGGCATACCGTCGATATGGATATGCTCGCGCAGCACGTCGCGAGTGGTTCCGGCGATATCGGTAACAATCGCCGCCTCACGGCCTGCCAGAGCGTTAAGCAGGCTCGATTTCCCGGCGTTCGGGCGTCCGGCAATCACCACTTTCATCCCTTCGCGCAGCAGGCTGCCCTGACGTGCTTCGGCGCGTACGGCGTCGAGGTCGGCAATTACCTCGTTAAGCTGGGCTTCGATTTTGCCATCGGAGAGGAAGTCGATCTCCTCGTCCGGGAAGTCGATGGCCGCTTCCACGTAGATTCGCAGGTGAGTAAGTGCTTCCACAAGGTGGTTAACGCGGGTGGAGAAGGCACCTTGCAGAGAGTTCAATGCAGAACGCGCTGCCTGCTCGGAGCTGGCGTCGATCAGATCGGCAATCGCTTCGGCCTGAGCCAAATCGAGCTTATCGTTCAAAAACGCACGCTCGGAAAATTCGCCGGGTTTGGCGATACGCAGGCCCGGCAGCGTCAGAATACGTTTGAGCAGTAAATCGAGAATCACCGGGCCGCCGTGCCCTTGAAGCTCTAACACGTCTTCACCGGTAAAGGAGTTCGGGCCAGGGAACCACAGTGCAATACCCTGATCCAGCGCGCTGCCGTCGCTGTCTTTAAACGGCAGGTAGTCCGCATAGCGCGGCTTCGGCAGCTTGCCTAATATCGCCTGTGCGACGTCGCGCGCCTTCAGGCCAGAGATACGCAAAATGCCCACGCCACCGCGTCCCGGTGGGGTTGCCTGGGCGACAATAGTGTCGTTATGGCTCATGGTTAGTCTCAACTTTATGGCAATAAAAAAGGCGGTCATTCGACCGCCTTTCATTTTAGCGCTTAACGATACCGAATCAGGATTTTTTCTTCTCGCGGCTATGCAGGCCACGCTTCTCCAGACCACGGTAAATCAGCTGCTGCTGGATAATGGTCACCAGGTTGCTGACGATATAGTAAACCACCAGACCAGACGGGAACCACAGGAAGAACACCGTGAAGATGACCGGCATAAAGGTCATGATCTTCTGCTGCATCGGGTCGGTTACCGTGGTCGGCGACATCTTCTGAATGAAGAACATCGTCGCGCCCATGATGATCGGCAGGATGTAGTACGGGTCTTGTGCTGACAGGTCGTGGATCCACAGGATAAACGGCGCATGACGCAGTTCAACCGAAGCGCTCAGCATGTAATACAGCGCAAGGAAGATTGGCATCTGGATAATCAGCGGGAAGCAGCCACCCAGCGGGTTAACCTTCTCAGCTTTATACAGAGCCATCATTTCCTGGCTTTGACGCTGTTTGTCATCGCCCAGACGCTCACGCATTGCCTGAATCTTCGGCTGCAGCATACGCATCTTCGCCATGGAGGTGTACTGCGCTTTGGTCAGCGGGTACATGATGCCACGAACGATAAAGGTGATAACGATGATGGAGAAGCCCCAGTTACCCAGGAAGCTATGGATCCATTTCAGCAGTTTGAACAACGGCTGAGAGATAAACCACAGCCAACCGTAGTCAACGGTCAGGTCAAGATGCGGCGCAACGGCAGCCATTTTGTCCTGAATTGCCGGGCCGACCCACAGGGTGCTTTCCAGCTTATCGGTTTGACCAGGCTGCACCAGAACCGGCTGAGATTTGTAGCCGATAGCTACAATACCGTTACCGAGATTCGCGGTGTAGAAGTTATTAGTGCCGTTGTTCTGCGGAACCCATGCGGTAGTAAAGTACTGCTGCAGCATGGCAACCCAACCGTTTTTGGTGCTGACGTTCAGGTTTTCGTTATCAACGATAGTGTCGAATTTATACTTTTCGTACTTCGTTTCAGATGTTGAATACGCTGCACCACGGAAAGTGTGCATTGTCGTTAGACCACCCGTCTGGGTATCGCGATGCGTCGGCAGATTGGCAGACTGCTTCAACTGGCCAAAGGTCGACACTTCCAGTGGTTTTTCGCTGGCGTTCTGTACGCTATAGGCGACATTTACCGCATACTCACCGCGTTTCAGGGTGAAAGTTTTGGTGAAAACGTTGCCTGCTTTATCGGTGTATGCCAGCGGAATGACGATTTCGTTCTGGCCATCAGCCAGCACAAACGCATCTTTATCGACGTTATACAGCGGACGCGGGCCATTAGCCGGGTTATCCGGACCATCACGACCGGTTAAACCGCTCTGCGCCTGATAGGTAAATTGCGGCGTAGTTTCCAGTAACTGGAACGGTTCAGTCGACTTCAGCTCTTTCGGGTAAGCCAAAAGCAGCGCTTGCTCAACATCACCACCGCTGGTGTTGATGGTCAGGTCAAGCACATCGGTTTTTACCGTAATCAGTTTTCCCTGGCCACTGGCCGGTACGCCCTGGTCGGCGGCGCTACCCGCTGCTGTGGTCGTTGTCTGCGTGGTCTGCTGCTGAGGCTGAGGATTGTTATCCTGCTCCCAGGCTTGCCAGATCATGAAAGACACGAACAACAAAGCGATGATAAGAAGATTGCGTTGCGAATCCATCGTTAGTGTTCTCTGGTATCAAATGGTCCAGGCGGGACGGGATCGTCACCACCAGGGTGTAAAGGGTGGCATTTTAATACGCGTTTCACCGTCAACCAACTGCCTTTTATCAGTCCAAACCTGCGCAATGCCTCAATTCCGTATTGAGAGCAGGTTGGTGTGAAACGACAGTGCGGCCCGAGTAGCGGACTAATCAGGCGTTGATAGACCCGAATCAGGCCTATCAGGACCCGCGAGCCAGGCGACAGTGGCGGCGCCATAATTTTTCCAACGCTTCCGAGAGAGCACGGTTATCGAGGTCGGCAACCCCCTTCTTCGCCACCACCACGAAATCCATTGGCGGGAGTTCATGTTGACGTAAACGGAAGCTTTCACGCGTCAGACGTTTAATCCGATTGCGTTCATGTGCGCGTTTAACGTTTTTCTTGGCGACAGTAAGACCGATGCGGGGATGCCCCAGCGAATTTTGGCGGCCGAGGATGGTGATTTGCGGCGTGCCAGCCCGTAATGGCTGCTGGAAGACGAAAGTGAAATGACTGGGAGTTAACAAACGTAACTCCCTGGGAAATGCGAGCTTAACCACTCAGGGTTAGCTTTATTACTTGGAAACGGTCAGACGAGAACGGCTTTTAGCACGACGACGTGCCAGAACCTGACGACCATTTTTAGTAGCCATACGAGCACGGAAGCCGTGAGAACGGTTGCGCTTCAGTACAGACGGTTGAAAAGTGCGTTTCATGGCGGTTTCTACCTAAACTTGAATAATTTCACTGACTTTCGCGTATACCCGAACGAATTTCGAACGGCCTACGCCTCAGCGTGGGTGATTAAAGAGGCCGGATTGTAATAATTGTACACTCCGGAGTCAATTCTCTTTCCTTATTTCTCGCACCTTGCCGCACAAAAAATAAGCGATGGCACGTTGCGGAAAACGGGCATTACGCGCCGGGTGGGGGATTATACGACCTGGTGGATAAAGCGCAAGGATCGCAAAGGATCTTTGTTAGATCGATTAAGCCCAAAACCAGCATAGCTCATTAATTTTTCCAATATGCGGCTGAAATCGTGCTTCACTCTCCCCGGGATCGTTTACACTTACCCGGCTTCGATCCTTCCTGTGGATAAATCGGGAAGAATCTGTTGAGAAATACAAGATCTCTTTCTCACTTTAGGCTATGATCCGCGGTCCCGATCGTGATCCAATGATCCACATCGGGTAATAACCGCAGATAGCGGTTCGCACGTCACCCCTTTTGTGCAGGGGCTTTTCGGCTAATGCAGGGTCTTGTCGACGTGTGCCAACAATCACGATTGTTTCAGTTTCTCTTTTATATCGATTTTTGTTCGAGTGGAGTCCGCCGTGTCACTTTCGCTTTGGCAGCAGTGTCTTGCCCGATTGCAGGATGAGTTACCAGCCACAGAATTCAGTATGTGGATACGCCCTTTGCAGGCGGAATTGAGCGATAACACGCTGGCACTGTATGCGCCAAACCGTTTTGTGCTTGATTGGGTAAGGGATAAATACCTCAATAATATCAATGGCCTCCTCAATGAATTTTGCGGTGTTGATGCCCCACAGCTGCGTTTTGAAGTTGGCACTAAGCCTGCGGTTCAGCCGCACAGAAGCACAGTAAGCGTTGCGGCCACTGCGCCTGCGGCTCAGGTTCAGACAGCGCGCGTTGCGCCGACAATTGTGCGTCCGGGCTGGGACAACGTCCCGGCACCCGCAGAGCCGACTTATCGCTCCAACGTTAACATTAAGCACACGTTTGATAACTTCGTTGAAGGTAAATCTAACCAGTTGGCTCGCGCGGCGGCGCGCCAGGTTGCTGATAACCCTGGCGGAGCCTACAACCCACTATTCCTTTATGGCGGCACCGGTCTGGGTAAAACCCACCTTTTGCATGCGGTTGGTAACGGCATTGTAGCGCGCAAACCGAACGCGAAAGTGGTTTACATGCACTCCGAACGTTTTGTGCAGGACATGGTAAAAGCCCTGCAAAACAACGCCATTGAAGAGTTTAAACGTTACTACCGTTCCGTTGATGCCCTGCTGATCGATGATATTCAGTTCTTTGCGAATAAAGAGCGCTCGCAGGAGGAGTTTTTCCACACCTTCAATGCCCTGCTGGAAGGCAATCAGCAGATCATCCTGACGTCGGATCGCTATCCGAAAGAGATCAACGGGGTTGAGGATCGTCTGAAATCACGCTTCGGTTGGGGCCTGACGGTAGCGATCGAGCCGCCAGAGCTGGAAACTCGCGTGGCGATCCTGATGAAAAAAGCCGATGAAAATGATATTCGCCTGCCGGGTGAAGTGGCGTTCTTTATCGCTAAGCGCCTGCGTTCCAACGTACGTGAGCTGGAAGGCGCACTGAACCGCGTTATCGCCAACGCCAACTTTACTGGCCGAGCGATCACTATCGATTTCGTACGCGAAGCGCTGCGCGATCTGCTCGCGTTACAGGAAAAACTGGTCACCATCGACAACATTCAGAAGACGGTGGCGGAGTATTACAAGATTAAGGTAGCGGACCTGCTGTCTAAACGCCGCTCCCGTTCGGTGGCGCGCCCTCGTCAAATGGCGATGGCGCTGGCAAAAGAGCTGACCAACCACAGTCTGCCGGAAATCGGCGATGCGTTTGGCGGTCGTGACCATACCACCGTCCTGCACGCCTGCCGTAAAATTGAGCAACTGCGTGAAGAAAGCCACGACATCAAAGAAGATTTTTCCAATTTAATCAGAACATTATCCTCGTGACGCTATGAAATTTACCGTAGAACGTGAACATTTATTAAAACCGCTGCAACAGGTGAGCGGTCCGTTAGGTGGTCGTCCGACGCTGCCGATTCTCGGCAACCTGCTCCTTCAGGTTACCGATGGCGCGCTGTCGCTGACCGGTACCGATCTGGAAATGGAAATGGTCGCGCGCGTGGCGCTGATTCAACCGCACGAAGCGGGAGCAACGACCGTTCCAGCGCGTAAATTTTTTGATATCTGCCGCGGCCTGCCTGAAGGTGCGGAGATCGTGGTACAGCTGGAAGGCGACCGCATGCTGGTACGCTCTGGGCGCAGCCGTTTCTCGCTGTCGACCTTGCCCGCCGCTGATTTCCCGAACCTCGATGACTGGCAGAGTGAAGTCGAATTCACCCTGCCGCAGGCGACGATGAAGCGCCTGATCGAAGCCACTCAGTTTTCGATGGCTCACCAGGATGTTCGCTACTACTTAAACGGCATGCTGTTTGAAACCGAAGGTAGCGAACTGCGTACAGTAGCGACCGACGGCCACCGCCTGGCAGTTTGCTCTATGCCGCTGGAAGAATCGTTGCCGAACCATTCGGTGATCGTGCCGCGTAAAGGGGTGATTGAGCTGATGCGTATGCTCGACGGCGGCGAAACGCCGCTGCGCGTGCAGATCGGCAGCAACAACATCCGAGCCCACGTTGGTGACTTTATCTTCACATCGAAGCTTGTTGATGGCCGTTTCCCTGATTATCGCCGCGTATTGCCGAAAAATCCGGATAAACACCTGGATGCCGGCTGCGATATTCTCAAGCAGGCATTTGCCCGCGCGGCGATTCTCTCGAACGAGAAATTCCGCGGCGTGCGCCTGTACGTCAGTGAAAATCAGCTGAAAATCACCGCTAATAACCCGGAGCAGGAAGAAGCAGAAGAAATTCTGGATGTCACCTATGCCGGGACAGAGATGGAAATCGGCTTCAACGTTAGCTACGTGCTGGATGTGCTTAATGCGCTGAAGTGCGAGAACGTGCGTATTTTGCTGACCGATTCCGTATCGAGCGTGCAGATTGAGGATGCGGCTTCTCAATCCGCAGCTTATGTTGTTATGCCAATGCGGTTGTAGAAAATATCGGGCTATCTTGCTTGTTATTCTGGCTCCGGGCAGTGCTCGCAATCCTCACGTACTTTAGTACGCTCCGGTTGCTGCGCGCTGGCCGAAACCAGACTAACTGCGCCGATAACGCCCTGGCTATGAGCTGATATGTCGCTATCCCGACTTCTAATCAAAGACTTCCGCAATATCGAAAATGCGGATCTCGCTTTATCCCCCGGCTTTAACTTCCTGGTTGGCGCCAACGGCAGCGGTAAAACCAGCGTGCTGGAAGCTATCTATACGCTCGGTCACGGTCGGGCGTTTCGCAGTTTGCAGATTGGTCGCGTGATCCGTCACGAGCAGGAATCGTTTGTTCTGCACGGGCGCCTGCAAGGTGAAGAGCGCGAAGTTTCTATCGGCCTGACCAAAGATAAGCAGGGCGACAGCAAGGTTCGTATCGACGGTACCGACGGCCATAAAGTGGCGGAGTTGGCGCATCTGATACCGATGCAGCTGATCACACCCGAGGGCTTTACTTTACTCAACGGCGGCCCCAAATACAGAAGAGCCTTCCTTGACTGGGGATGCTTCCACAATGAAGCCGGATTCTTTACCGCGTGGAGCAACCTGAAGCGCCTGGTGAAGCAGCGCAACGCCGCGCTGCGTCAGGTCAGCCGCTATGCCCAACTGCGACCATGGGATCTGGAATTGATCCCGCTGGCGGAGCAAATCAGCCGCTGGCGTGCCGAATACAGCGCCGCTATCGTCGAAGATATGGCGGATACCTGTCGGCAGTTTTTACCGGAATTCGCTCTCACCTTTTCTTTCCAGCGCGGCTGGGAGAAAGAAACGGATTATGCCGAGGTGTTGGAGAGAAGTTTCGAGCGCGATCGCATGTTGACCTACACTGCCCACGGCCCGCACAAGGCGGATTTCCGCATTCGTGCCGACGGTGCGCCGGTGGAGGACACCTTATCGCGCGGGCAGCTTAAGCTGCTGATGTGCGCCCTACGACTGGCGCAAGGCGAGTTTCTGACCCGCGAGAGCGGTCGGCGCTGCCTTTACTTGATAGATGATTTTGCCTCGGAACTTGATGACGCGCGGCGCGGGCTGCTTGCCAGCCGTTTAAAAGCGACGCAGTCGCAGGTTTTCGTCAGCGCCATCAGCGCTGAACACGTTATAGACATGTCGGACGAAAATTCGAAGATGTTTACCGTGGAAAAGGGTAAAATAGCGGATTAACCTAAGATTAAATGAGCGAGAAACGTTGATGTCGAATTCTTATGACTCCTCCAGTATCAAAGTCCTGAAAGGGCTGGATGCGGTGCGTAAGCGCCCTGGTATGTATATCGGCGACACGGATGACGGCACCGGTCTGCACCACATGGTATTCGAGGTTGTGGATAACGCTATCGACGAAGCGCTCGCAGGTTACTGTAAAGACATCGTTGTCACCATCCACAGCGACAACTCCGTCTCCGTACAGGATGATGGCCGTGGTATTCCGACCGGGATCCACCCGGAAGAGGGCGTATCGGCGGCGGAAGTTATCATGACCGTGCTGCACGCAGGCGGCAAATTTGATGATAACTCCTATAAAGTTTCCGGCGGCCTGCACGGCGTAGGTGTTTCCGTGGTTAACGCCCTGTCGCAGAAACTGGAGCTGGTGATTCAGCGCGACAATAAAATTCACCGTCAGATTTACGCGCACGGCGTGCCGCAGGCCCCGCTGGCCGTAACCGGCGATACCGAAAAAACCGGTACTATGGTGCGTTTCTGGCCGAGCTATGAAACCTTCACCAACGTTATTGAATTTGAATATGAAATCCTGGCAAAACGCCTGCGTGAGCTGTCGTTCCTGAACTCCGGGGTTTCTATTCGCCTGCGCGATAAGCGCGATGGCAAAGAAGACCATTTCCACTACGAAGGCGGCATCAAGGCGTTTGTTGAGTATCTCAACAAAAACAAAACGCCGATCCACCCGAATATCTTCTATTTCTCCACCGAAAAAGACGGTATCGGCGTTGAAGTGGCGCTGCAGTGGAACGACGGCTTCCAGGAAAACATCTACTGTTTTACCAACAACATTCCGCAGCGTGATGGCGGTACTCACCTTGCAGGCTTCCGTGCGGCGATGACCCGTACCCTGAACGCCTACATGGATAAAGAAGGCTACAGCAAAAAAGCGAAGGTCAGCGCCACCGGTGACGATGCCCGTGAAGGCCTGATTGCGGTTGTTTCGGTCAAGGTACCGGATCCGAAATTCTCCTCGCAGACCAAAGATAAGCTGGTTTCTTCCGAGGTGAAAACGGCGGTAGAACAGCAGATGAACGAACTACTGAACGAATACCTGCTGGAAAATCCGTCTGATGCCAAAATCGTGGTCGGCAAAATTATCGATGCTGCGCGCGCGCGCGAAGCCGCTCGTCGCGCACGTGAAATGACCCGCCGTAAAGGCGCGCTGGATCTGGCTGGTCTGCCGGGCAAACTGGCGGATTGTCAGGAACGCGACCCGGCCCACTCTGAACTGTACCTGGTGGAAGGGGACTCAGCGGGCGGCTCTGCAAAACAGGGGCGTAACCGTAAGAACCAGGCGATCCTGCCGCTGAAAGGTAAAATCCTCAACGTTGAAAAAGCGCGCTTTGACAAAATGCTCGCCTCTCAGGAAGTGGCAACGCTGATTACCGCGCTGGGCTGCGGCATTGGTCGTGACGAGTACAACCCGGACAAACTGCGTTATCACAGCATTATTATCATGACCGATGCGGACGTCGATGGCTCGCACATCCGTACGCTACTGCTGACCTTCTTCTATCGTCAGATGCCGGAAATCGTTGAGCGCGGCCACGTCTACATTGCGCAGCCGCCGCTGTACAAAGTGAAGAAAGGCAAGCAGGAACAGTATATTAAAGACGATGAAGCGATGGATCAGTATCAGCTTACCATTGCTCTGGATGGCGCGACTCTGCATACCAC
The DNA here is from genome assembly GCF_014103785.1 of Klebsiella sp. RHBSTW-00215. Classification (NCBI taxonomy): domain Bacteria; kingdom Pseudomonadati; phylum Pseudomonadota; class Gammaproteobacteria; order Enterobacterales; family Enterobacteriaceae; genus Klebsiella; species Klebsiella sp. RHBSTW-00215. The sequence continues at coordinate 1,416,219 of NZ_JABXQS010000001.1, read as the reverse complement.
TGAAGGTGCGCCGGCCCTGTCGGGCGAAGCGCTGGAAAAACTGGTGTCTGAGTACAACGCTACGCAGAAAATGATTGGCCGCATGGAGCGTCGCTTCCCGAAATCGCTGCTGAAAGAGCTTATCTATCAGCCAACGCTCGCAGAGGCCGATCTGGGCAATGAGCAGGCGGTAACTCGCTGGATTAACACCCTGGTGAGCGAGCTGAATGAGAAAGAGCAGCACGGTAGCCAGTGGAAATTCGATATTCGTGAGAACGCCGAGCTGCAGCAGTTTGAACCGATTGTCCGTGTGCGTACCCACGGCGTGGATACCGATTACCCGCTGGACCACGAGTTTGTGACCGGGCCGGAATATAATCGCATCTGCACCCTCGGCGAGAAGCTGCGTGGCCTGATCGAAGACGATGCATTCATCGAACGTGGTGAGCGCCGCCAGCCGGTTGCCAGCTTCGAACAGGCGCTGGAATGGCTGGTGAAAGAGTCCCGCCGTGGCCTTTCTATCCAGCGTTATAAAGGCCTCGGTGAGATGAACCCGGATCAGCTGTGGGAAACCACCATGGATCCGGATAGCCGCCGTATGCTGCGCGTGACCGTAAAAGATGCGATTGCCGCTGACCAGTTGTTCACCACCCTGATGGGCGATGCCGTTGAACCGCGCCGCGCCTTTATCGAAGAGAACGCCCTGAAAGCGGCGAACATCGATATCTAATCGTAGTTGCGTAAAATCAGCCCGGTAGTGTCTTGCGCAACCGGGCGTTTTTTTGTCCGCAAAAGAGGAATCCCTCCTCTCAATTCTATCCTCCTTTATCCCGATTTCTATTGCTGTTTTTTGAGCGGAATCGCGTTAGCATGAGTAAGGACTCATCTTACCCGGGGATTTCATGGCTATTAAACTGATTGCAATTGATATGGACGGCACGCTGCTGCTGCCAGACCATACCATTTCACCTGCGGTGAAAACCGCGATTGCCGCAGCCCGCGAACGCGGCGTCAATGTGGTGCTGACCACCGGTCGCCCTTATGCTGGCGTGCACAGTTATCTGAAAGAACTGCATATGGAGCAGCCGGGAGATTACTGCATCACCTATAACGGTGCCCTGGTACAGAAGGCGAGCGACGGTAGTACTGTTGCGCAAACCGCGCTGGGCTACGATGACTATCGCTATCTGGAACAGCTTGCCCGCGAAGTCGGTTCCCACTTCCATGCGCTCGATCGCAACACGCTCTATACCGCCAACCGCGATGTGAGCTATTACACGGTGCATGAATCCTACGTGGCGACGATCCCGCTGGTGTTCTGCGAAGCGGAAAATATGGATCCGAACATCCAGCTGTTGAAAGTGATGATGATCGACGAACCGGCGATTCTGGACCAGGCCATTGCCCGCATCCCGGCGGAAGTGAAAGAGAAATATACCGTGCTGAAAAGCGCGCCGTACTTCCTTGAAATTCTTGATAAACGTGTGACTAAAGGCACCGGCGTGAAATCGCTGGCCGATACGCTGGGCATCAAACCGGAAGAAGTGATGGCGATTGGCGATCAGGAAAATGATATTGCGATGATTGAATACGCTGGCGTCGGCGTGGCGATGGATAACGCCATTCCGGCGGTGAAGGAAGCGGCAAACTTTATAACCAAATCTAACCTGGAAGATGGTGTCGCGTATGCCATTGAAAAATACGTACTAAATTAAATCATCTCGCACATGAACAACCCGCGTCGATCGCGGGTTTTTTTATGCCCCCAGTTTACCACTCAAGAAAATCCTTACACTCAATTGTCGTTTTTGTGATCTAAATTGTAGTACAACATGATTGTGTTGTACTACATTAGGCTCGTGACGAGAAAGAATGCTATTACGGTAGTACTACAAAGTTGCGGTGAAATACGCCGATCGCGGTAAAGTAGGGAAGTACATACAGAGCACAAGGACTCTCCATGACTCTCAACAAAACCGATCGCATCGTCATTACGCTGGGCAAGCAGATTGTTAGCGGTAAATACGTTCCCGGCTCTGCGCTGCCAGCGGAAGCCGACCTGTGTGAGGAGTTTGAAACCTCGCGCAATATCATTCGCGAAGTCTTCCGCTCGTTGATGGCCAAGCGACTGATTGAAATGAAGCGTTATCGCGGCGCGTTTGTCGCCTCACGTAACCAGTGGAATTATCTCGATACCGACGTCTTACAGTGGGTGCTGGAGAACGATTATGACCCACGGTTAATTGGCGCGATGAGCGAAGTGCGTAACCTGGTGGAACCGGCAATCGCCCGCTGGGCGGCAGAACGCGCGACATCGAGCGATCTGGCGCAAATCGAAGAGGCGCTTAACGACATGATCGCCAACAACCAGGACAGAGACGCGTTTAACGAAGCGGATATTCGCTATCACGAGGCGGTGCTGCAATCGGTACATAACCCGGTTTTGCAACAGCTCAGCGTCGCGATCAGCTCGCTACAGCGAGCCGTATTTGAAAGGACCTGGATGGGTGATGAGGCCAACATGCCGAAAACGCTCCAGGAACATAAGGCACTGTTTGACGCCATCCGGCATCAGGACAGCGAAGCAGCAGAGCAGGCAGCGCTCACCATGATTGCCAGCTCCACACGAAGGTTGAAGGAAATCACATGACATCTCGCTACATCGCAATTGACTGGGGATCGACCAACCTGCGCGCCTGGCTTTATCAGGGCGACCAGTGCCTGGAGAGCAGGCAATCAGAAGCAGGCGTCACGCGCCTGAATGGAAAATCTCCCGCAGCGGTGTTTAGCGAGATAACCCAAAACTGGCGCGACAGCGCGACCCCGGTAGTGATGGCGGGAATGGTTGGCAGCAACGTGGGCTGGAAGATTGCGCCCTACCTGCCGGTTCCCGTTCATTTCTCTGCCATTGGGCAACAGTTGACGTCCGTTAGCGACAACGTCTGGATTATTCCCGGGCTCTGCGTTTCTCGTGACGATAACCATAATGTGATGCGCGGCGAAGAGACTCAGCTCCTTGGCGCGCAGGCGATTGCCCCTTCTTCTGTCTATGTGATGCCCGGCACCCACTGCAAATGGGTGCAGGCTGACCGCCAACAAATCCATGATTTTCGTACCGTGATGACCGGCGAATTGCATCACCTGCTGTTGCGCTACTCGCTGGTGGGCGCGGGTCTGCCAGAGCAGGAATCCTCAATGGAAGCTTTCAGCGCCGGACTCGAACGTGGTCTTAATTCGCCAGCCGTACTGCCGCAGCTTTTTGAGGTTCGCGCTTCGCATGTGCTGGGCTCGCTGCCGCGCGAGCAGGTTAGCGAGTTTTTATCAGGCCTGTTGATTGGCGCGGAAGTTGCCACCCTGAGTGAACAGTTCTCCGGGCAGCAGTCCCTCACGCTTGTTGCGGGGTCATCACTCACATCGCGCTACCTTCAGGCTTTTCACGCTATCGGGCGTGAAGTCTGTGCGGTGGATGGCGATACGGCATTTCAGACAGGAATAAGGAGCATCGCTCATGCAGTGGCAAACTAATCTACCTCTTATCGCTATCTTGCGCGGCATTACGCCGGAAGAGGCGCTGGCGCACGTGGGCGCCGTGATTGAGGCCGGGTTCGACGCAGTCGAAATCCCGCTTAACTCACCGCAGTGGGAAAAAAGCATTCCCGCCGTGGTGGATGCTTACGGCGATAAAGCGCTGATTGGCGCAGGCACTGTTCTTAAGCCTGAGCAGGTTGACCAGCTTGCTGTAATGGGCTGCAAGCTTATCGTCACGCCAAATATTCAGCCCGAGGTGATTCGCCGTGCGGTGAGCTACGGCATGAAGGTTTGCCCTGGATGTGCGACGGCAACCGAGGCTTTCACCGCGCTGGATGCCGGTGCTCAGGCGCTGAAAGTGTTCCCTTCCTCGGCGTTTGGCCCTGACTATATCAAGGCGCTGAAAGCCGTTTTACCGTCGGATGTTCCCGTTTTCGCCGTGGGCGGCGTCACGCCGGAAAATCTGGTCCAGTGGATAAAAGCGGGCTGTATTGGTGCCGGATTAGGCAGCGATCTCTATCGCGCCGGGCAATCCGTAGAACGTACCGCACAGCAGGCGGCAGCATTTGTTAAAGCGTATCGAGAGGCAGTGCAATGAAAATAACCAAAATCACCACGTATCGTTTACCCCCTCGCTGGATGTTTTTGAAGATTGAAACCGACGAGGGCGTGGTCGGCTGGGGCGAACCCGTTATCGAAGGGCGTGCGCGAACCGTAGAAGCGGCAGTGCATGAACTTGGTGACTATCTGATAGGCCAGGACCCGGCGCGGATTAACGACCTGTGGCAGGTGATGTACCGTGCGGGCTTTTATCGCGGCGGCCCGATCCTAATGAGCGCCATCGCCGGTATCGACCAGGCGCTGTGGGATATTAAAGGCAAAGTACTGAATGCGCCGGTCTGGCAGCTGATGGGCGGCCTGGTACGAGACAAAATCAAAGCCTACAGCTGGGTCGGCGGCGATCGTCCGGCAGAAGTGATTGATGGTATCAAGAAACTGCGCGGGATCGGTTTTGATACCTTTAAATTAAATGGCTGTGAAGAGCTGGGACTTATCGATAACTCACGTGCGGTAGATGCGGCGGTGAACACCGTAGCGCAAATTCGCGAGGCTTTTGGCAATGAAATTGAATTCGGTCTCGATTTCCACGGTCGCGTTAGCGCGCCAATGGCAAAAGTATTAATTAAAGAGCTTGAACAGTATCGCCCATTATTTATTGAAGAACCGGTTCTGGCGGAACAAGCGGAATATTACCCACGACTGGCAGCACAAACCTCAATTCCTATTGCCGCAGGCGAACGCATGTTCTCGCGTTTTGAATTTAAACGCGTGCTGGAAGCGGGCGGTCTGGCCATTTTGCAGCCCGATCTGTCCCATGCCGGTGGCATCACCGAATGCTACAAAATCGCCGGTATGGCAGAGGCTTATGATGTGGCATTGGCACCGCACTGCCCGCTGGGGCCTATCGCGCTGGCCGCCTGCCTGCACATTGACTTTGTTTCCTATAACGCCGTATTCCAGGAGCAAAGCATGGGCATTCACTATAACAAAGGCGCGGAATTACTCGACTTTGTGAAGAATAAAGAAGATTTCAATATGGAAGGCGGCTTCTTTAAACCATTAATGAAGCCCGGGCTTGGCGTAGAAATAGATGAAGCACGGGTTATAGAGTTAAGTAAAAATGCGCCGGACTGGCGTAATCCGTTGTGGCGACATGAGGATGGTTCTGTCGCTGAATGGTAAATGCTCTTCATATTTCACGCCACAGGTGCGTTGGCTGCGATTGCGCACCCCAGTCACTTACTAATGTAAGCTCCTGGGGATTTGCAATCTTGCCGCCTTCCTGCAACGTGAACTATTTAGAGCATTCGTAAGCAAAAATAAAAATTTTAAACACACCCTCTGTAAATTACTGGGCATGGTGAGCGGTCTCGCTATGCCCAAAATCTGGAGACAGATTGCGATGGATATTTCAGTTACAGCTGCAAAACCCGGGCGTCGTCGTTATTTGACGCTGATTATGATCTTTATTACCGTGGTGATTTGTTATGTTGATCGCGCGAATCTCGCCGTGGCATCGGCCCATATTCAGGAAGAGTTTGGTATTACCAAAGCGGAAATGGGATACGTCTTTTCTGCCTTTGCGTGGCTTTATACGATTTGTCAGATCCCCGGAGGCTGGTTCCTGGACCGCGTTGGCTCACGTCTGACCTACTTTATCGCTATTTTTGGCTGGTCGGTGGCGACGCTATTTCAAGGATTCGCGACGGGGCTGATGTCATTGATTGGTCTACGGGCTATCACCGGGATATTTGAAGCCCCGGCGTTTCCAACCAACAACCGCATGGTGACCAGCTGGTTCCCGGAGCACGAGCGCGCATCTGCCGTAGGATTTTATACCTCAGGGCAGTTTGTGGGGCTGGCGTTCCTGACGCCATTATTAATCTGGATTCAGGAAATGCTGAGCTGGCACTGGGTATTTATCGTCACGGGTGCGATAGGTATCGTCTGGTCATTTATCTGGATTAAGGTCTATCAGCCACCGCGCCTGACAAAAAGCATCAGCAAAGCCGAGCTGGATTATATTCGTGATGGCGGCGGCCTGGTTGATGGCGATGCGCCTGTGAAAAAAGAGGCGCGACAGCCGCTGACCAAAGCCGACTGGAAGCTGGTGTTCCACCGCAAACTGATTGGCGTTTACCTGGGGCAGTTTGCCGTGACCTCCACGCTGTGGTTTTTCCTGACTTGGTTCCCTAACTATCTGACTCAGGAAAAGGGAATTACAGCGCTGAAAGCCGGTTTTATGACCACGGTTCCGTTCCTTGCCGCCTTTGTTGGCGTACTGCTCTCCGGTTGGCTGGCAGACAGGCTGGTGAGAAAAGGTTTCTCGTTAGGTGCCGCGCGTAAAACGCCTATCATCTGCGGCCTGCTGATCTCCACCTGTATTATGGGCGCGAATTACACCAACGATCCGGTGTGGATTATGGTGCTGATGGCGGTGGCGTTCTTTGGCAATGGCTTCGCGTCGATTACCTGGTCGCTGGTCTCGTCGCTTGCGCCGATGCGGCTTATTGGGCTGACCGGCGGGATGTTTAATTTCGTCGGTGGACTGGGCGGCATCACCGTTCCGTTAGTGGTCGGTTACCTGGCTCAGGACTATGGTTTTGCCCCTGCGCTGGTCTATATATCCGTGATTGCGCTGGTTGGCGCGCTCTCCTACATCCTGCTGGTGGGCGATGTTAAACGAGTAGGTTAATTCTTGCCGATACTATACCCTGATGCGAAAGTCTCGCATCAGGGTATCCCCATGAAACAAGTCACCTTTGCTCTCCGTAATCATCAGCTTACCAATACACGCACCTGGACGGCGGATAGCCAGTGGCTGGTTTTTGACGTCCGTCCGTCCGGGTCGTCGTTTACCGGCGAAACCATTGAACGCGTCAATATTGAAAGCGGCGATGTTGAAGTGATCTATCGTGCGACAAACAATGCGCACGTTGGCGTGGTGACCGTTCATCCTTCGGCAGACCAGTACGTCTTTATCCACGGCCCGGAAAACCCGGATGAGTACTGGCATTACGATTTCCACCATCGTCGCGGCGTGGTGACATATCGGGGGGAAACGCACAATCTTGATGCGATGGATATCACCGCCCCGTATACGCCAGGGGCGCTGCGCGGTGGCAGCCATGTGCATGTCTTCAGCCCAAACGGCGAATTTGTCAGCTTTACCTATAACGACCATGTGCTGCACGAGCGCGATCCATTACTCGATCTGCGCAACGTTGGCGTGGCGGTGCCCTATGGCCCGGTCACGCCGCGTGGGCAGCATCCGCGAGAATATGGCGGCAGCCACTGGTGCGTACTGGTCAGTCGGACAACGCCGACGCCCACCCCGGGTAGCGACGACATCAACCGGGCCTATGAAGAGGGCTGGGTCGGCAACCATGCGCTGGCGTTTATCGGCGATACGCAGTCGATGAATGGCGATAAAGTACCGGAGCTTTTTATTGTCGAGTTGCCGAAGACTGAAAAGGGTTGGAAGTTGCCGGGCAATGTGCCTCTGGCTGGTACAGAAACGACGATGCCCACACCTCCGGCTGGCGTTGTTCAGCGTCGCTTAACGTTTACTCATGAACGTCGTTATCCTGGGCTTGCGAATACGCCGCGCCACTGGGTGCGGGCCAACCCGCAGGCCACGGAGATTGCTTTTCTGATGCGTGATGATACCGGCGTCGTTCAGCTATGGCTTATTTCGCCACAAGGCGGCGAACCGCGGCAGCTAACCCACAATAGCGCAGATATTCAATCGGCGTTTAACTGGCATCCATCAGGAAAATGGCTGGGCTTTGTGCTGGAGAGTCGAATCGCACTCTGCGATGCGCAGAGTGGGGAGATCACCTTTTTAACTGCCGGACACGAAAATCCGCCTTCAGCCGATGCGATCGTCTTTTCGCCAGACGGCAAACAGGTTGCCTGGATGGAAGAGGTGGACGGTTATCGCCAGCTTTGGATAACCGCAACGGCACGCTAAATTACGGGTTAGGCATTGGCGCTGGCGGGATCACGGAGTTGGTGGCCAGCGTCTCTTTCTCGCTCTTTTCCACGCGCGATTTGACCGAGCTATCGGTACGGAACATATCCCACGGCAGCAGCAGTGTGTCCATCACGGCGGTGAGCGGCATATCCAGAGCGACCAGAGATTTGACTCCCCAGTTGGTATCGTCATCACCCAGCGTTTGCGCGCTGGAGCGGGTCCCCGGATAGGTTCCTTCTTTGCCGCCGGTATGTGACATGACGCTGGAGCACCCGCTTGAAATTATTATCCCGCTGAACAGGATTAGCTTTAACAGACCGCTTTTCATCATTCTTCCGTCATTGTTACGGGCGTTGATAGAACCTTCTATCGGTTATATCGAGCCATTCCATGGATGCATAGTGTTATTGCGCTGCACTGTGGCAGGCGTCGCACTTTGCCTTTTGTGCTGTGACTCCAGTCTAAGCAATAGACCACAAACTGCAAAAAAAATTGCCCTCTTCATCTTGAAAATAACGTTATTAAACCCATTTTAGGAATGTGTCCCGCTGAGAATACGCCGAATGGGTATTCTGGGTAATAACGGCCTGTCCATGATGGAAGGTCAGATAATTCTCGCTGATTTCAGGAGCTATTTATTATGCGTAATTTCGATCTCTCCCCTCTGTATCGTTCTGCTATTGGTTTCGACCGCCTTTTCAATCTGTTAGAAAATAATCAAAGCCAGAGTAATGGCGGCTACCCTCCGTACAACGTTGAGTTAGTAGACGAGAACAACTACCGCATCGCGATTGCGGTTGCGGGTTTTGCAGAGAGTGAACTGGAGATTACCACCCAGGACAACCTGTTGATTGTTAAAGGTTCCCATACGGCCGAGCAGAAAGAGCGTACCTATCTGTACCAGGGTATCGCCGAGCGTAACTTTGAGCGTAAATTCCAGCTCGCGGAAAATATTCATATCCGCGGTGCTAACCTGGTCAACGGTCTGCTGTATATCGACCTGGAGCGAGTTATTCCTGAAGCGAATAAACCGCGCCGCATCGAAATCAACTAATTACGTGGGTCGCGAATGCGGCCCAATATAAAACCAAAAATCTGCCTGCCGTCAGGAGGCAAATGTGAATCCACAGGATTTGCAGATATCAACTCGCTTCTTAGAAGGAGAAACATACTATGCGTAACTACGATTTATCCCCACTGCTGCGTCAATGGATCGGTTTTGACAAACTGGCCAATGCCCTGCAAACCGCCGGTGAAAGCCAGACCTTCCCACCCTATAACATCGAAAAAAGCGACGATAACCACTATCGCATAACTCTTGCGCTGGCCGGTTTCCGTCAGGAAGATTTGGATGTCCAGCTGGAAGGTACGCGCCTGACGGTAAAAGGTACGCCGCAGCAGCCGGAAAAAGAGACCAAATGGCTGCATCAGGGGTTGGTGAGCCAGGCATTTAGCCTGAGCTTTACGCTCGCCGAAAATATGGAAGTCTCCGGGGCAACCTTTACCAATGGCCTGCTGCATATCGATTTGACTCGTAACGAGCCGGAACAGATAGCTCCGCAGCGTATCGCCATCAGCGATCGTCCCGCCTTGAATAGCTAATTAAGTGAACACCTATAAGGCCCCGATTTTCGGGGCTTTTTTGTGCGCTGGCGCTCATAAAATGCCCTTGCTGCAACAGATGTTTCAGTTTAAAAAATAATCAGATTTTATAGGCTCACTGAAACAAAGGATATGTGATGAACGAACAGCAGCCATTTGAAGCGATTAAAAATAGAGATGAGGCGGGAAGAGAGTATTGGTCTGCCCGAGCATTGGCAAAATTGCTAGAGTATTCAGAATATCGCCATTTTAACCCGGTGATTATCAAAGCAATTGAGGCATGCGCGAATAGTGGGCATGCTGCGAACGACCATTTCGAGGAGATCCTCGCTATGGTCAGAATTGGTTCTGGGGCACAGCGAGAACTTAAGGATATAAAATTATCCCGCTACGCCTGCTATCTGGTTGTGCAAAATGGCGATCCGTCAAAACCGGTGATTGCCGCGGGGCAAACTTACTTTGCTTTGCAAACCAGGCGCCAGGAACTGGAAGATGATAAAACATTTAAATCTCTTCGAGAGGATGAAAAGCGGCTTTTCCTGCGTAACGAACTTAAAGAACATAATAAACATTTGGTTGAAACGGCCCAGCTGGCGGGCGTTGAGACGACGCTGGATTTTGCCATCTTCCAGAATCATGGTTACAAAGGCTTGTACGGCGGTCTGGATCAAAAAGCTATTCATGAACGCAAGGGTCTGAAAAAAAGTCAAAAGATCCTCGACCATATGGGGTCAACTGAACTCGCCGCCAATCTGTTTCGCGCCACTCAAACGGAAGAAAAACTACGGCGAGATGAGGTTGGTACCAAGCAACTGGCTAATCAAACCCATTATGAAGTTGGGCAAAAAGTGCGTCAGACGATTAAAGATCTTGGCGGCACGATGCCGGAGGCGCTGCCTTCTCCAGATAAAAGCATTCAGCAGCTGAAAATTGCGGTGAAAAGTAAAGACGCGCCGGAATAGCGAACCTGATGCCGTGATTATTGTGCGCCAGGCGGCATACAGTCTATTGAGCGCCAGTCATAATCCTCTTTGTTGATAATGTTATTCACAGGGAAGAGACGATGAGTGATATAGCATTGACCGTTAGCGTATTGGCGCTGGTTGCGGTAGTTGGATTGTGGATCGGCAATGTAAAAGTGCGCGGTGTCGGCTTTGGTATCGGAGGCGTGCTGTTCGGCGGAATCATCGTCGGCCACTTCGTGGACCAGGCGGGCATTACGCTCAGTAGCCCAATGCTGCACTTTATTCAGGAATTCGGCCTGATTCTCTTCGTGTATACCATCGGTATCCAGGTGGGACCGGGCTTCTTCGCCTCGCTGCGCGTCTCCGGCCTGCGGCTTAACCTCTTCGCGATTCTTATCGTGATCCTCGGCGGTCTGGTCACCGCAGTCCTGCATAAACTGTTCGATATCCCTCTTCCGGTGGTGCTTGGCATCTTCTCCGGGGCCGTTACTAACACGCCAGCACTGGGGGCCGGGCAGCAGATCCTGCGCGACCTTGGCGTACCGTTTGATACCGTCGACCAGATGGGGATGAGCTATGCCATGGCCTATCCGTTTGGTATTTGCGGCATTCTGCTGACGATGTGGCTGGTTCGGCTGTTTTTCCGCATTAATGTCGAAAAAGAGGCCCAGCAGTTTGATGAGAACAGCGGCAACGGTCATTCGCATCTGCAAACCATCAACGTTCGCGTGGAAAACCCCAACCTGAATAATATGGCGATTCAGGATGTGCCAATGCTTAACAGCGATAAGCTGATTTGCTCGCGTCTCAAGCGTGAGGAGATGCTGATGGTGCCTGCGCCGAATACCCTGATTCAGCTTGGCGACCTGCTGCATCTGGTTGGGCGGCCAGAGGATTTACATAACGCTCAACTGGTGATTGGCAAAGAAGTCTCCACCTCACTCTCCACTCGCGGTACCGACCTGAAAGTTGAGCGCGTGGTGGTCACCAACGAGAAGGTATTGGGTAAAAGAATTCGCGATCTGCACTTTAAACAGCGCTATGACGTGGTTATCTCGCGCCTCAATCGTGCCGGGGTTGAGCTGGTCGCCAGCAGCCATGCCAGCCTACAGTTCGGCGATATCCTGAATCTGGTGGGCCGCCCGGAAGCGATTGACGCGGTTGCCGCCGAGCTTGGCAACGCGCAGCAAAAACTCCAGCAGGTGCAGATGCTGCCGGTGTTTATCGGCATTGGTCTGGGCGTTCTACTGGGCTCTATTCCGCTGTTTATTCCTGGATTCCCGGCGGCGCTGAAGCTGGGTCTGGCCGGCGGGCCGCTGATTATGGCGCTGATCCTCGGGCGTATCGGCAGCATCGGTAAGCTGTACTGGTTTATGCCGCCCAGTGCCAACCTTGCGCTGCGCGAGTTGGGAATTGTGCTGTTCCTCGCAGTGGTCGGACTAAAATCCGGCGGCGACTTTGTAGCGACGCTGATTGAAGGCGACGGTATGAGCTGGATTGTCTACGGCATCTTTATCACCGGTATACCGCTACTGGCAGTCGGGATTCTGGCGCGTATGTTTGCGAAGATGAACTACCTGACCCTGTGCGGCATGCTGGCCGGTTCAATGACCGACCCCCCGGCACTGGCTTTTGCCAACAACCTGCATGCCACCAGCGGCGCGGCGGCGCTCTCTTACGCCACCGTTTATCCGCTGGTCATGTTCCTACGTATCATCACTCCGCAGCTACTGGCGGTGCTGTTCTGGGGAATGGGTTAACGGATTTTCCGCGTGGACGCGCCGCAGATGGTAGTCCACCTGATACACGCTGGCGTTACGGAACATCACCGAGTAGTTAAGAAACTCGCCGCTGTCGCTGTAGGAAAGGGAGGTAATGCGCAGCAGCGGCGTTTGTTCTGGTACGTTCATCGACTGCGCCAGCTGCTTGTCAGCCAGCACTGGCGACAGCGTTTCATAGTTACCGCTGATGGTTATCCCGCACTCCTTCTCGATATAATCGAACTTCGATCCCTCCAGATGCACCAACGACAGATTACGAAATAGCTTCACCGGCATATAGCTGTCTTCCAGCATTAGCGGCTTGCCATCGACATAGCGCACCCGGCGCGAGAAGTAGATACGTTCATCAATTTGTATCCGCAGCAGGCTGGCGATAGCCGGAGGCGCGGGCATCACCTCGAAAACCAGTACCCGGCTCACCACCTCTTTGCCATGCTTGCGTAGTACCTCGGCCAGCCCGGTCAGATTGGTGGTTTCATGATGTAAGTCTTTGCGGGCGACATAGGTACCGGAACCGTGTCGACGCACCACCAGTCCCCACGCGACTAACAGATCGATGGCTTTACGGATGGTCATGCGCGCGACGCCGAACTCTTCCGCCAGCTTTTTTTCGCCTGGAAGCGGGCTGCCGATATCGAAATCGGAGGAATTCAGCCGCAGACGCAATCTGTCGGCGATGGATTTGTAGATCACCAGTAGACCTCTATTCACTATGTTGAAAACGATGATGAATGGACGATTGTCTATAAAAATTAAATGAATACATAAAGATAAAAACTATTCGTCATGGTGATTTCATAAGCCGAATTCATCATGTCTATTTTTTTATAAAAAAGTAGACAACATTGACGTAATTAAAACCATGAAAGCGATCACGAATCGCAACGGCGCCGCATGTTACCGCTCGGGCAAATTTCTATCCTCGTTTCAGGCCAGTACAAATAGTTACCCTGAATAATTCACCGCTGTACGTGAAGTATGCCGGGTATGAATAAGGCCACTCACCCTACGAGTTGTTACATGAGGATTTTCAAATGCTCAGTCAAATACAACGCTTTGGCGGCGCCATGTTTACCCCGGTTTTACTCTTTCCTTTCGCCGGGATCGTGGTGGGTATCGCCATTATGCTGCGTAACCCGATGTTCGTCGGCGAAGCGCTCACAGCACCCGATAGTTTATTTGCTCAGATCGTTCACATCATTGAAGAGGGCGGCTGGACCGTCTTTCGTAATATGCCGCTGATTTTCGCTGTCGGTCTGCCGATCGGCCTGGCGAAACAGGCTCAGGGCCGGGCCTGTCTGGCGGTACTGGTGAGTTTTCTCACCTGGAACTATTTCATCAACGCCATGGGGATGACTTGGGGCCATTTCTTCGGCGTCGACTTTTCCGTTGAACCGACCGCAGGCAGCGGCCTGACGATGATGGCCGGGATTAAAACGCTCGATACCAGCATTATCGGCGCGATCGTTATCTCCGGGCTGGTGACTGCCCTGCATAACCGCTATTTCGATAAACCGCTGCCGGTTTTCCTCGGCATCTTTCAGGGCTCCTCGTTTGTGGTGATTGTCGCTTTCCTGGCGATGATCCCCTGCGCCTGGCTCACCCTGCTCGGCTGGCCAAAAGTGCAGATGGGCATTGAGTCGCTACAGGCCTTTTTACGCTCCGCCGGGGCGCTGGGCGTCTGGGTATATATCTTCCTCGAACGCATTCTGATCCCGACCGGTCTGCACCACTTCGTCTACGGCCCATTTATCTTCGGTCCTGCGGTGGTAGAAGGCGGTATTCAGGTCTACTGGGCACAGCATTTACAGGAGTTCAGCCAAAGCACCGAAGCGCTGAAAACCCTGTTCCCGGAAGGCGGATTTGCGCTGCACGGTAACTCGAAGGTCTTTGGTTCGGTAGGCATTGCGCTGGCGCTTTACTTTACCGCCGCGCCGGAAAACCGCGTCAAAGTCGCCGGACTGCTAATTCCTGCCACTTTGACCGCCATGCTGGTAGGGATAACCGAACCCCTGGAATTCACCTTCCTGTTCATCTCGCCGCTGCTGTTTGCCGTCCACGCTGTACTGGCGGCGACCATGGCGACGGTGATGTATATCTGCGGCGTGGTGGGCAACTTTGGCGGCGGCCTGCTTGATCAGTTCCTGCCGCAAAACTGGATCCCCATGTTCCACAACCACGCGTCGATGATGTTTATCCAGATAGGCGTTGGCGTGTGCTTCACCGCGCTCTATTTCGTCATTTTCCGTGCGCTGATTCTGCGCCTGAACCTGAAAACGCCGGGCCGTGAAGAGAGCGAAATCAAACTCTACAGCAAAGCCGATTACCAGGCCGCGCGCGGTAAAACCAGCGTCGCAGGGGCAACGGATACCAAACTGGGTCAGGCCGCAGGCTTCCTGCAGGCGCTGGGCGGGGCGGGCAATATCGAGAGTATTAATAACTGCGCCACCCGGCTGCGTATTGCGCTGGTCGACATGGCGAAAACGCAAAGTGATGACGTGTTTAAAGCGCTGGGCGCCCACGGCGTTGTGCGCCGCGGTAACGGGATTCAGGTCATCGTTGGCCTGCATGTTCCCCAGGTCCGCGACCAGCTTGAAACCCTAATGAAAGATTCTCTACAGACCGAACAAACCACCATGACGGAGGCAGTATCATGAAAAAATTCTCAGTTGTTATCGCAGGCGGCGGCAGTACCTTTACCCCGGGCATCGTACTGATGTTGTTAGCAAACCAGGATCGCTTCCCGCTGCGGGCGCTGAAATTTTACGACAACGACGGCGCGCGTCAGGAGACCATCGCTGAGGCGTGCAAAGTGATCCTCAAAGAGCAGGCACCGGAGATTGAATTCAGCTACACCACCGACCCGCAGGCGGCCTTTACCGACGTTGATTTCGTGATGGCGCACATCCGCGTGGGCAAATATCCGATGCGTGAAAAAGACGAAAAAATCCCGCTGCGCCACGGCGTGTTGGGCCAGGAAACTTGCGGCCCTGGCGGTATTGCCTACGGCATGCGTTCTATCGGCGGCGTACTCGAGCTGGTGGATTATATGGAAAAATATTCACCGAATGCCTGGATGCTCAACTACTCCAATCCGGCGGCAATTGTGGCGGAAGCAACTCGTCGCCTGCGTCCGAACGCTAAAATTCTCAACATTTGCGATATGCCAATCGGCATTGAAGGGCGGATGGCGCAAATCGTCGGCCTGAAGGATCGCAAGCAGATGCGCGTGCGCTACTACGGCCTTAACCACTTTGGCTGGTGGACCTCGATTGAAGATCTGCAGGGTAACGATCTGATGCCGAAGCTGCGCGAACATGTGGCGAAATATGGCTATGTTCCGCCATCGAACGACCCGCACACCGAAGCGAGTTGGAACGATACCTTCGCCAAAGCGAAAGACGTGCAGGCGCTGGATCCGGATACGATGCCGAATACTTACCTCAAGTATTATCTGTTCCCGGACTATGTGGTGGCGCACTCCAATCCGGAACGCACCCGAGCGAACGAAGTGATGGATCATCGTGAGAAAAACGTCTTCAGCGCCTGTCGGGCGATTATTGAAGCGGGTAACTCTTCGGCAGGAGATCTGGAAATCGACGAACATGCTTCCTATATCGTCGATCTGGCGGCGGCTATTGCCTTTAATACCCAGGAACGCATGCTGCTGATTGTGCCGAACAACGGCGCGATTCATAACTTTGATGCTGATGCGATGGTGGAAATTCCATGCCTGGTCGGCCACAACGGACCGGAGCCGCTAACGGTCGGCGATATTCCTCACTTCCAGAAAGGGATGATGAGCCAGCAGGTGGCGGTGGAAAAACTGGTGGTGGATGCCTGGGAACACCGCTCTTACCACAAGCTGTGGCAGGCGATTGCGCTGTCGAAAACCGTACCGAGCGCCTCCGTTGCTAAAGCGATTCTCGACGACCTGATTGCGGCCAACAAAGAGTACTGGCCGGAACTGCGCTAACCTTGTCGACCGGCATCCAATGGGTGCCGGTCTGCATGTTTCAGGACCGATGATGGCGCGTAGCCAAACTTATGCTTAAACGCTTTGCTGAAATGAAATGAGTCAAAGAAGTTGAGCATATCCGCCACCTGACCCACCGAATTCCCCTCTTGTCTTAATAGCGAAAGCGCCAGTTCCAGCCGGGCATCCAGGTAGTATTCCTTCGGCGTTTTACCGGTATAGCGTAAGAACAGACGGCGCAGCCATGCCTCGCTGCAGGGGATGGTGGCAGCCATATCCGCGACGCTCCAGCGCCGTTGCAGGCTGCCATGCAGTGCTGCTATCAGTTTTTCAACTTGTATCCGCTGAGGGTCTTTTTTACCTTCAGCATAAATAAGGCAAATCCACTGATATATTATTTTGGTAAGAAAGGCAACCGCCAGATTATTTTTCATAGAATCAGGAGAGGTAATTAGACGTGAAACCTCCGCCAATTCCTGATTATAATTTTCGCCATTATAAATAACGCTTTGTTGCCGAATCGGAATATCCATAATGCTGGTTGGAGTAAATTCCATCCAATACTGTTCCCAGACTAAACCTTCGCAGTGATAGGACTGAATATCCGTTGGTTTTAAAAAAATAATACAGTTTCCGGTTAATGTGATTTTCTCGTCATTCTTTAGCAGAATTTTCCCACAGCCCTGAACGGTATAGACCGCCACCCATGAGTTGGCGATGAGGGGTTTTTTCTTATCGCGTGGCCAAATTACCCGATAATGTTCATCGGCGTAGGTATGCCATAGTGAGATCAAAGAAATTCCGCTTGAGATCACATTTTCGTTAATCAACAGGGGAATATTGTACGTAGTTTCGTTTTTTACATGCGAATTTTGCAAGTTTCCATTCATTTTATTTCCCCGTCGGAGAATTATGCCCACAACCTGAACATAACAGAAAAAATTCGTTCAGGGATATGACGTTTGTATTTTAAGAAATCTGACTGCCTGACCCGGTGAGCAATACCTCATGTTGGCTCTACAGCTGCCGGGACATAATGAAAAACAAGGGCTATGAGATGAATACGCTTCAAATTCTGAGCTTTGTGGGTTTTACGCTACTGGTGGCGGTAATCACCTGGTGGAAGTTGCGAAAGGCAGATACCGGTTCGCAACAGGGATATTTTCTGGCAGGACGTTCGTTAAAAGCGCCGGTGATTGCCGCATCGCTGATGCTAACCAATCTCTCGACGGAACAGCTGGTGGGATTGACCGGCCAGGCCTATCGTAGCGGGATGTCGGTGATGGCGTGGGAAGTGATCTCCGCGATTCCACTGATTTTTCTGGCGCTGATTTTTTTGCCGCGCTATTTACAACGCGGCATTGCGACCATTCCGGATTTTATTGAAGAACGCTATGACAAAACCACCCGTATCATTATCGACTGCTGCTTTTTGATTGCGACAGGGATCTGTTTTCTGCCCATCATCCTGTACTCTGGCGCACTTGCCTTTAACAGTATGTTCCATGTCACTGAGACATTTGGGATTTCGCAACACACCGCCATTTGGTTGATGGCTGTCGTGCTGGGGTTCTGCGGTATCCTGTATGCCGTCGTTGGCGGAATGCGCGCGATTGCGATTGCCGATGTGATCAACGGTATCGGCCTGGTGATTGGTGGCTTGATGGTGCCGTTATTCGGCCTGATGGCAATGGGCAAAGGTAGCCTGAGTGAAGGCATTACGCGCTTAACCGAAGACCACAGCCAGATGCTGAACTCCATCGGCGGCAGTAACGACCCGGTACCGATTGGCGCGGCGCTGACCGGGCTCATCCTGGTGAATACCTTCTACTGGTGTACTAACCAGGGGATTGTTCAGCGTACCCTGGCATCAAAAAGCTTGTCGGAAGGGCAAAAAGGGGCGCTCTTGACGGCGGTGCTGAAGATGCTGGATCCGCTGATTCTGGTTCTGCCCGGGGTTATTGCCTTCCACCTCTTCCAGGATTTGCCGAGTGCGGATATGGCCTATCCGGCGCTGGTGAACAAAGTGATGCCGCTGCCGCTGATCGGCTTTTTTAGCGCGGTGTTATTCGGCGCGATTATTAGCGCGTTCTGCGGCTTTCTCAACAGCGCCTCGACGCTGTTTAGCCTGGGAATTTATCGCCGTTTGATTAATGAGCAAGCCAGCCCTGACAAACTGGTTAGTGTAGGTCGTCGCTTTGGTTTCATCGTGGCGGTGGTTTCCGTGCTGGTTGCGCCGTGGATTGCCTATGCGCCGCAGGGACTTTACAGCTGGATGAAACAGCTCAATGGCATATACAACGTCCCGCTGGTTACCATCGTCATTATGGGCTTCTTCTTCCCGCGCATTCCAGCGCTGGCAGCAAAGGTTGCGATGGGGCTCGGCATCGTCAGCTATATCACTATCAACTATCTGGTGAAGTTCGATTTCCACTTCCTCTACGTGCTGGCCTGCACTTTCTGCATCAACGTAGTGGTGATGCTGATTATCGGCCTCATTAAGCCGCGCGCAACGCCGTTTAAATTCCATGATGCCTTTGCGGTAGATATGAAACCGTGGAAAAACGTGAAGATCGCCTCAATTGGTGTCCTTTTCGCGATGATTGGCGTCTATTCCGGTCTGGCGCAGTTTGGTGGTTACAACTCTCAGTGGTTGACGGTTCTTAGCTACGCCATCGCCGCCGCGGTCGTGATCTATTTGATCTACAGCAGCTGGCAAACAGGCCGCACAACCAATGTGAACGGTGTTTCTGACGTTAAGGAAAAATCATGAGTCGCCCCAATTTCCTGTTTATTATGACCGATACCCAGGCCACCAATATGGTGGGCTGTTACAGTGGTAAGCCGCTGAATACCAATAATATTGATAATCTGGCCGCTGAAAGTATCCGCTTCAATTCCGCCTACACCTGCTCGCCGGTATGCACCCCGGCGCGCGCCGGGCTGTTTACCGGGATTTACGCCAACCAGTCCGGCCCATGGACTAATAACGTCGCGCCGGGGAAAAACATCTCCACTATGGGGCGTTACTTCAAAGATGCGGGCTACCACACTTGCTATATCGGCAAGTGGCATCTCGACGGCCACGACTATTTCGGCACCGGCGAGTGCCCTTCTGAGTGGGATGCTGACTACTGGTTTGATGGCGCGAATTACCTCGCGGAACTGACCGAGGAAGAGATCAGCCTGTGGCGCAACGGCCTGAACTCGGTTGAAGATTTACAGCGATACGGTATCGACGAAACCTTTACCTGGGCGCACCGCATCAGCAATCGGGCGGTAGACTTCCTGCATCAACCCACGCGCGCCGACGAGCCGTTCCTGATGGTGGTGTCCTATGACGAGCCGCACCATCCGTTTACCTGCCCGGTGGAGTATCTGGAGAAGTATCAGGACTTTTATTACGACCTCGGGCCGAAGGCTCACGACTCGCTGGCGAACAAACCCGAGCACCATAGGCTATGGTCCGAGGCTATGCCGTCCCCGGTGGGCGAAGACGGGCGCTATCACCATCCGCTCTATTTTGCCTGCAACGACTTTGTTGATGACCAGATTGGTCGGGTGATCGATGCCTTAACCCCGGAACAGCGGGAGAATACCTGGGTGATTTACACCTCCGATCACGGCGAGATGATGGGCGCGCATAAGCTCATCAGTAAAGGCGCGGCGATGTATGACGACATCACCCGTATCCCGCTGATAATGCGCCCGCCGCAGGGGGAATCCCTGCAGATCGATACGCCGGTCAGCCATATCGACCTGCTGCCGACGATGATGGCGCTGGCGGGCATCGATAAGCCGGATATCCTGCCGGGGGAAAACATCCTGCAAGCCGAAACGCCGCGCGGTGTGATGGTGGAATTCAACCGTTATGAGATTGAGCATGACAGCTTTGGCGGTTTTATCCCGGTGCGCTGCTGGGTGACCGATGAGTACAAACTGGTGCTCAATCTGTTTACCAGTGATGAACTGTATGATCGGAAAAATGACCAGGATGAGCTACATAACCTGATCGATGTCCATGAATTCGCCGACGTTCGCTGCCGGATGCACGATGCGCTGCTGGATTATATGGATAAGATCCGCGACCCGTTCCGCACCTATCAGTGGAGCCTGCGCCCGTGGCGGCCTGAGGCCCAGCCGCGCTGGATGGGCGCTTTCCGCCCGCGTCCGCAGGACGGCTATTCCCCGGTAGTACGTGACTACGACACCGGCCTGCCGACCCAGGGCGTGAAGGTTGAGGAGAAAAAGCAGAAGTTCTGAGTTGAGAAGCCTGCAGGCGGAGATTCCTGCAGGCCGTTTTCCGCAGGCGGCTAAATCGGTGAACCACCGCCGAGAAAGGAAAATATCAGGATTAACAGAATGATGCCGCAAACCAGGCCGATACCAAAAAGCAGAGCATGGAAAGCGAGAGTTCCGCCGCCAAAGATTAATGCACCGCTGATGCTCCAACCATTTTCCTTGCGCATACCGCCAATGAAGGCGCAAACCAGCGCAATAACTGCGAGTAAAATCCCCGCGTTATCAAGTATTTTATCGATATCGACAGCTTTTTTCTCTGCGATAATCTGTGGCTTCTCTCCCTTCAATCCGGCGATAATGCCTTTTTTGACGGAAGAGACTTTTTCGGCAATCACGCCTTCCAGCGTTGGTGGTGGAGCAGAAAAGGGGCCAACGGAGAAATGGAATATGCCAAGAATCAGTGCTATGGCGCCGAAGAGCATGCCCAATGAACTACATTTATTTTGCGATATGGTTTCCATCTAACCTCCCTGTGGTGGATAGCAAAAGCATATCAAGGTAACGGTGTTTACAATAATTAAAATGAGCAGGGATGGCGTTTTACCTGTGAACACAAATCAAGGAGTCATGATGAAAATATCCCGCCTCGGCGAAGCGCCGGACTACCGTTTCTCGCTGGCCAACGAACGTACCTTTCTGGCGTGGATCCGCACCTCTCTTGGCTTTCTGGCCGGTGGCGTTGGTCTGGACCAGCTGGCGCCGGATTTTGCCACGCCGCTGATTCGCGAAATTCTCGCCCTGCTGCTGTGCCTGTTTGCCGGCGGTCTGGCGATCTACGGCTATTTGCGCTGGCTGAGCAACGAAAAGGCGATGCGGCTCAAGCAGGACCTTCCCTACACCCGCACTTTGCTGCTGATCAGTATTTTGCTGACGATTGTTATCGTGGTGGTGATGGCGCTGGTGCTCTATGCCGGATAATCGCCGGGCGCGTCGCGAGAGCGATCCGGGCCTGCAGCCGGAGCGTACGTCGCTGGCCTGGTTCCGCACGCTTTTGGGCTATGGCGCGCTGCTGGCGCTGGCGATTAAGCACCACTGGCATCAGGCGGGGTTACCGTTCTGGATCTCGCTGTGCATATTGCCGTTCGTCGCCATCATCCTCTGGCGTTATACCCGCAGCCGCAATTTGATGGACGTTGAGCAGAGTGATTTTGTTCAGCGGCAGGCGGTTCGTGACAAATTTTTGATCGCATTCGCAGTACTTTCTCTGTCATTGCTGTTTGCTATAACGCACATACGACAGGTGATTTTGTTTATTAAGGATGTGATATGACAGGATGTCAGGCAGATTACGGTGACGATCAGCACTGCGGCAACTGCAAATCTCTGGTGAGCGATATCCCGGTGCAGGAAGTGGTTATCCATCGTCAGGAGTGTGAAAACCCCGAGCGTGTCTACCTTCAACTGAGCGCGAAGGGGGCCGTGGCTATCAAGTTTATTCCTCATCTGCAGCCCACCGATGCCCGGCTTTGGGGGGACTTTCTCTGCGCGGTGTTTGCTATTTGGGTCAAGGAAGACGCGAACCGCATTGTGGTGCCGCTGTTTGAGGCCACGCTACGTGCCTGGCGCGGTGAGGCGGTGCGTTATGCTAACAATCCACCGGGGCCGGCCTGCGCGGGCTGCCCTTGGCTAAGATTATGCGGCGGCGGCTGCCCGCAGCTGCGTCTGGAAGATGGCTCCAATGCGCTATGCGAGGGATACCGGCAGTTTTACAGCTGGAGCGCCCCCTATATGCGCGTCCTGCGTGATTTACTCAATCAGCACCGCTCGCCGGTTGAACTGATGCATCTGCTGCGCTAAAAAAATGGCGACGAGAGAGCCTCTTCGTCGCCATGCTGTTTACCTGTCTACAGACTTAACGCCCCTTCGCCAGATACTGCGCCATCTCCTCTTCCGGCACCATACCGCCGCCGGTCGCCCACACCAGATGGGTGGCGTTCTGCATCTGCTCAGCGGTGAAACCGTGCATCTGCTGATACGCCTGGCTGGCGCACACCCGCTGTGGCCCGGCCATTCCCGCCAGAGCGGACGGCTCCAGACGCAGGTTTTCTTCCTGTGCCAGCCAGCCCAGCATGTCGTACATGGTCTGGTCATCTAGAGAATAGAACCCATCCAGCAGGCGCTCCATCGCCCGGCCAACGAAGCCCGACGCGCGGCCTACGGCCAGACCGTCGGCGGCAGTCAGATTATCAATCCCCAAATCCTGAACCGAAATCTCATCATGCAGGCCGGTATAGACCCCCAGCAGCATACAAGGCGAGTGGGTCGGCTCGGCGAAGAAGCAGTGCACGTGGTCGCCGAAGGCCAGCTTCAGGCCAAATGCCACCCCGCCGGGGCCGCCGCCGACGCCGCACGGCAGGTAAACAAATAGCGGATGATCGGCATCCACCACGCGTCCTTCGCGAGCAAACTGCGCTTTTAGCCGCTCACCGGCCACGGCATAGCCAAGGAACAGGGTGCGAGAGTTCTCATCATCAATAAAGAAGCAGTTCGGGTCCGATTCGGCGGCTTTACGTCCCTGCTCGACCGCCACGCCGTAATCCTCTTCGTACTCCACCACGGTAACGCCGTGGCTGCGTAGTTTGGCTTTTTTCCACGCCCGGGCGTCGGCGGACATATGTACCGTCACCTTAAAGCCGATACGCGCGCTCATAATGCCAATCGACATCCCGAGGTTGCCAGTGGATCCAACGGCGATGCTGTACTGGCTAAAGAACTGCCTGAATTCCGGGGTCAGCAGCTTGCGGTAGTCATCGGAAGTTTTTAACAAGCCTGCGTTGATAGCCAACTTCTCCGCATGGGTCAGCACCTCGTAAATGCCGCCGCGGGCCTTAATCGAGCCGGAAATCGGCAGGTGGCTGTCTTTTTTCAGCAACAGATCGCCGCTAATCGGCTGGCTGAAGGCTTTTTCCAGCCGGGCTTTCATTGCCGGGATAGCGACCAGCTCCGACTCGATAATACCGCCGGTCGCGGCGGTTTCCGGGAAGGCTTGCGCCAGATACGGTGCAAAGCGATCGAGCCGGGCGTGGGCG
This sequence comes from Klebsiella sp. RHBSTW-00215, assembly GCF_014103785.1. NCBI lineage: Bacteria > Pseudomonadati > Pseudomonadota > Gammaproteobacteria > Enterobacterales > Enterobacteriaceae > Klebsiella > Klebsiella sp. RHBSTW-00215. The sequence goes on along the minus strand of NZ_JABXQS010000001.1, from coordinate 1,392,520 downwards.
TCCTGAACGTCTTCAGTCGTTAAACCAACATAGGGTAAACCTTCCGCCAGCGATGTTGTTGACGGGTTAAACCAGGTGGTTTCTTTCAGGGCAATCAGATCCTCCAGCAGAGGAAACTGTGCGATTAAAGTGGTCATGTCAGCGTTTTTCATATTACGTCCTTCGCGCTCAGATGATGAAAGAAAGCAGGAATGTACCGGCCAGTGCAAGTAACGAGGCGATAAAGGTCGCCGTTGTATAGTACTTGAACGTTTCGTTGAGGCTTGCGCCGCAGTACTGTTTAACCAGCCAGAACAGGGAATCCGTTACGATAGTGCAGCCAATCGCGCCTGAGCCGATGGCGATAGCAATGATTTCCGGGCTCACGCCGGGATAGAGCGGCAGCATTGGTGCGACGATAGCTGTTGCGCCCATCATCGCCACAGTGGCGGAACCGACAGCGGCGTGCAGAATCAGTGCCACCAGCCAGGCTAGCAGAATTGGGTGCATGTCGAGGTTTGACAAAATCACCGCCAGCGTATCGGCCAGGCCGCTGGTTTTCAGAATGGCGTTGAAGGCCCCGCCAGCGCCGATAATCAGCAGAATATTGGCAATCGAACCGAAGCAGTTTTCCGTATGCGTCAGCAGGGTGCTCATCCCCATATCCTGGCGAATGCCCAGCACGTAGTACGCCACGAAGACGGCGATAAACATCGCGGTGATTGGGTTACCGATAAACTCCAACAGCATGTACAGCGTGCCGCCTTTGGCCATATTCAGTTCGGCAACGGTTTTTACCAGCATCAGACCGATTGGCAGCAGCACCGTAAATAGCGTGGCGCCGAGCGACGGTAGCGTCTCTTCTTTGCGCACTTCCAGGTTGGAAAACTCAGCCGGAACCGCTTTAAACGGCAGACGGTTGCCGAGTAGACGCAGGAACAAGGGGCCGCCGACCAGAGATGCCAGCAGGCCCACCAGCAGACCATAGACGATCACCGTGCCGATATCCGCGCCCAGCTTGTTGGCAACGAACAGCGCCGCCGGATGTGGAGGCACCACGCAGTGCACAGCCATCAGCGCCGTACACAGCGGGATTGCCAGCTTGAGCAACGACGTGTTGGTCTTTTTGGCAATGGAAAACGCCAGTGGGATAAGCAGAACGACGCCCACTTCAACGAATAGTGTAATCCCGCAAATCAGGCCCACCAGCACCATAATGACATCCGCTGACAGCCAGCGGCAGCGCTGGAGCGTCAGGCCGATGCGTTCCGCCGCGCCGGAAACCTCCATCATCTTGCCGAGAATGGTTCCCAGCCCAATGACCGCCGCCAGGAAGCCCAGCGTGCCGCCAATCCCGCTCTCAATGGCGTTAACCATATCCAGCGGGCTCATCCCCATCATTGCGCCAACGAAAAAACTCGCCAGCAGCAGCGCCAGGAATGGGTGAAACTTCAGTTTGACGATAGTTATCACAATCAACACGATGCTGATAAGCAACGTGCTCACAACCCAGATCTGAGATTCCATACCCCACCTCGCCTGTGAATAATCTGTGGTTATTGAACAGAAAAACAGCATGCGCTGACAAACGATATAAATGACGCTTCAGGTGAATCAGATTGAATCAAAAAGGTGATTTGGCTCTAAAATAGTCTAATTATTGTGTTATGAATCACTTTTATTCATCTTTAAAGTGCGGTCAGGGCGAAAATTTTCTTACAATCGACGCTGAAAAGCGAAGGAGCAAGAAATGGAAACGCTAAAAGATCTGGGTAACCGGCTGCTTAACGGCTGGCAGTTGTCGAAGCTCTATACCTTTGAAGTCGCTGCCCGGCATGAGTCGTTTGCGCTGGCGGCGGAAGAGCTATCGCTGACGCCGAGCGCGGTCAGTCACCGAATAAACCAGCTTGAAGAGGAGCTGGGGATCCAGCTGTTTGTGCGATCGCATCGCAAGGTGGAACTGACGCATGAAGGCAAGCGGGTGTTCTGGGCGCTGAAATCCTCGCTGGACAGCCTCAATCAGGAGATTCTGGATATAAAAAACCAGGAGCTGTCGGGAACGTTAACCGTCTATTCGCGCCCGTCCATCGCCCAGTGCTGGCTGGTTCCGGCGCTGGGTGATTTTACCCGTCGCTACCCGTCGATCTCGCTCACCGTGCTGACCGGCAACGATAACGTCAATATGCAGCGTGCGGGGATCGACCTGGCGATTTACTTTGATGATGCGCCCTCATCGCAGCTCAGCCATCATTTTCTAATGGATGAGTCCATCGTGCCGGTTTGTACGGCGGATTACGCACGCCAGCATCAGCTTCAGCAGAATCCCGATAATCTTCGTCACTGTACGCTATTACATGACCGTCAGGCCTGGAGCAACGATTCCGGTACCGATGAGTGGTTTAGCTGGGCGCAACAATTTGCGATTAACTTGCCGCAATCGTCGGGAATTGGCTTCGATCGTTCCGATTTAGCGGTGATTGCGGCGATGAATCACGTTGGTGTGGCGATGGGGCGTAAACGGCTTGTGCAAAAGCGCCTCGATAGCGGGGAGCTGATCGCACCGTTCGGCGACATGATGCTGAAATGCCACCAGCACTATTATGTGACGACATTGCCGGGCCGTCAGTGGCCGAAAATCGATGCGTTTATCAATTGGTTGCAGAGTCAGGCGCAATTATGATGACCGGATTGTTTTGCTAGCCCAGGCAGGCGCTGACTGGGCTACGGGTTCACTGCCCCTGCGATCGGGTACCCGGACAGGTGCGCAGCACCGCCTCCGGGAAAAGAGCAGGCTTATAATACCTTCGATAAATAATGGCGCTCCATACCCACATGCGGGAAATCCGGCAGCGACATCTGTAGCTGATAACCCAATTTCTGATAAAACGGCAGCGCCTGAAAGCTGAACGTATCCACCAGCATGTGGCTACATCCGCGCTCCCGCGCCTGGTTTTCCGCTTCCTGCATCAGCTCGCTACCCAACCCGCTGCCGCGCGAAGCTTCACTGACCCACAGATACTCAATACACAGCCAGCTGCCTTTGCGTTTGGCTATCAACCCCCCACGCATCACGCCAGCATCATCGCGTGAATAAACCCCCAGCTCACCAAACTGCGCCGGGTCCAGAAAACGTAAATTGTATTCCCGCAGCCCCGTCAGCAGCTCCTCCTGGTCGGCGGGATTAATGCTATCTGTTATTATTAATGCCATTAATTATCTCCATTTTTTATTTTTCACAGACTATTCACCACTCTACTTTCACAAAATATTCTTATTTTCTCCATTATTTCCTGACTAAATTTCACCCACTAAATGTTGTGTAAAAAACCTTCCCATCATTCGGCATAGACGTATAATGGGCAAAAATGAGAATGATCACTCTCAAAATAATAAAGTAGGGAGAAACCCATGAGTCATCCCCTTTAGCAGGCATAACTGCTCGGGTCAGAGTCTGTAACCGCCATCTGACACCGTACTCGCCGTTCGGGGGAACTCTCGGAAAAACCGTTTAATTTATAGCGGTAATAACCGAGTCATTTACTGCAAACAGGAATATTTATTTTCCATTTGTTATTTGTGCTTGCCCGGAGATGCATCATCGACCGGCCCATCACCCCCGCCAATAAATTTGCGGGGCGGACGTCGTTCATCCTGAGAAAATATAATGAAATACACCATCACACCCATCGCAGCAGCTGCATTATTTCTCCTTAGTGGATGCGATAACGCGCAAACTTCCGCCCCACAGCAAATGGTCCCGGAAGTTGGCGTCGTCACCTTGCAAGGCCAGCCCGTTCCGGTGGTGAGCAGCCTTACGGGCCGCACTACCGCCTCGCTAAGTGCCGAGGTGCGCCCGCAGGTCGGCGGTATCGTACAAAAACGCCTGTTTACTGAGGGCGATATGGTCAAAGCTGGACAAGCGCTGTACCAAATCGACCCGTCCAGCTATCGGGCAACATTTAACGAAGCTGCCGCGTCGCTGAAACAGGCTCAGGCGCTGGTCACCGCCGACTGCCAAAAAGCCCAGCGCTACGCGGTGCTGGTGAAAGATAACGGTGTCTCCCGCCAGGATGCCGACGACGCGCTGTCGACCTGTAATCAGGATAAAGCCAGCGTTGAGTCGAAAAAGGCGGCGCTGGAGAGCGCGCGCATTAACCTGAACTGGACCACTGTCACCGCGCCGATTGCCGGGCGTATCGGTATCTCCTCCGTGACGCCGGGCGCGCTGGTTTCCGCCGATCAGGATACCGCGCTGGCGACGATCCGCGGACTGGATACGATGTACGTCGATCTCACCCGATCCAGCGTCGATCTGCTGCACTTGCGCAAGCAAAGTCTGGCGAGCAACAGCGATACCCTTAACGTCACGCTGACCCTTGAAGATGGCAGTACCTACAGCGAAAAAGGTCGTCTGGCGCTGACCGAAGTGGCGGTGGATGAATCAACCGGCTCGGTCACGCTGCGCGCGGTCTTCCCTAATCCGCAGCACGTGCTGCTGCCGGGAATGTTCGTTCGCGCCCGCGTCGACGAAGGCATTATGGATGATGCAATCCTTGCCCCGCAGCAGGGTATCACCCGCGATGCTAAAGGCGATGCGACCGCGCTGGTGGTCGACACCAGCAGCAAAGTTGAGCAGCGTAGCGTGGAAACAGGCGACACCTACGGTGACAAATGGCTGATCGTCAACGGCCTGAAGAGCGGCGATAAGCTGATTGTTGAAGGCACCAGCAAAGTTGTGCCGGGCCAGCAGGTGAAAGCCGTCGACGTTAAAAACGATGGAGGCAACGCCTGATGTTCTCTCGTTTCTTTGTGCGACGCCCGGTTTTCGCCTGGGTTATCGCCATTCTGATTATGCTTGCCGGGATTCTGGCGATCCGCACTCTGCCGGTTGGCCAGTACCCTGACGTCGCGCCGCCGGCGGTAAAAATCTCCGCCACCTATACCGGGGCCTCTGCGGAAACCCTGGAAAACAGCGTCACCCAGGTTATCGAACAGCAGCTCACCGGCCTGGATAACCTGCTCTACTTTACGTCTACCAGCAGCTCCGACGGCTCGGTCAGTATTACCGTGACCTTCGAGCAGGGCACCGACCCGGATACCGCGCAGGTTCAGGTACAGAACAAAGTGCAGCAGGCGGAATCACGCCTGCCGAGCGAAGTTCAACAATCCGGCGTGACGGTAGAAAAATCGCAGAGCAGCTTCCTGCTGATCCTCTCGGTGTATGACAAAAACAACAAAGCCACCAGCTCCGATATCTCCGACTGGCTGGTGAGTAACATGCAAGACCCACTGGCGCGTATTGAAGGCGTCGGTAGCCTGCAGGTGTTCGGCGCGGAGTACGCCATGCGCATCTGGATGGACCCGACCAAACTAGCCTCTTATTCGCTGATGCCTTCCGATGTGCAATCGGCGATTGAAGCGCAGAACGTGCAGGTTTCCGCCGGTAAAATCGGTGCGCTGCCCACTTCTAACGCTCAGCAGCTGACCGCCACCGTGCGCGCCCAGTCGCGCCTGCAAACCGCCGCCCAGTTCAAAGAGATTATCGTTAAGAGTAAAACCGACGGCTCGGTGGTACGCCTGAGCGATGTCGCCCGCGTCGAAATGGGCAGCGAAGATTACACCGCCTCCGCCAACCTCAACGGCCACCCGGCCGCCGGGATCGCGGTGATGATGGCCCCCGGCGCCAACGCACTGAACACCGCGACGCTGGTGAAAAGTAAGATTGCCGAATTCCAGCGTCAGATGCCGCAGGGCTACGATATCGCCTACCCGAAAGACAGCACTGAGTTCATCAAAATCTCGGTTGAGGATGTGATTCAGACGCTTTTCGAGGCCATCATCCTCGTGGTCTGCGTGATGTATCTGTTCCTGCAAAACTTCCGCGCCACGCTGATCCCGGCGGTGGCGGTTCCGGTCGTGCTGCTGGGCACCTTCGGCGTGCTGGCGCTGTTCGGTTACTCCATCAACACCCTGACGCTGTTTGCGATGGTGCTGGCGATAGGCTTGCTGGTGGATGATGCCATCGTGGTGGTGGAAAACGTCGAGCGTATTATGCGTGATGAAGGGCTGCCCGCTCGCGAAGCTACTGAAAAATCGATGGGTGAAATCTCCGGCGCGCTGATCGCCATTGCGCTGGTGCTCTCGGCGGTATTCCTGCCGATGGCCTTCTTCGGCGGCTCCACCGGGGTTATCTACCGCCAGTTTTCGGTGACCATTATCTCGGCGATGATGCTCTCCGTGGTGGTCGCGCTAACCTTAACCCCGGCGCTGTGCGGCGCGCTGCTGAGCCATTCTAAACCGCATACCAAAGGCTTCTTCGGCGCCTTTAACCGCTTGTGGGGACGCACCGAGCAGGGCTATCAGCATCGTGTTGTCGGCGGCCTGCGCCGCTCGGCGATGATGATGGGCGCTTTTGTCCTGATTTGCGGCGGCATGGCGCTGGCGATGTGGAAACTGCCGGGCAGCTTCCTGCCGACCGAGGATCAGGGAGAAATCATGGTCCAGTACACGCTGCCTGCCGGGGCAACGGCGGTGCGCACCGCTGAGGTTCGCCGCCAGGTCACAGACTGGTTCCTGAGCAAAGAAAAAGCTAATACCGATGTGATTTTTACCGTTGACGGCTTTAGCTTTAGCGGTAGCGGACAGAACGCCGGGATGGCCTTCGTATCGCTGAAAAACTGGTCCGAACGTAAAGGCGAAGCCAATACCGCTCAGGCTATCGCCCTGCGCGCCACCAAAGAGCTGGGCAGCATTCGCGATGCCACCCTGTTCGCCATGACCCCGCCGTCGGTGGATGGTCTGGGGCAGAGCAACGGTTTCACCTTCGAGCTGATGGCCAGCGGCGGCACCGATCGCGATAGCCTGATGAAAATGCGCAGCCAACTGCTGGCGGCGGCCAATCAAAGTTCTGAACTGCAATCGGTGCGCGCCAACGATCTTCCGCAGATGCCGCAGTTGCAGGTGGATATCGATAACAACAAAGCCGTGTCGCTCGGGCTGTCTTTGAGCGATGTCACCGATACCCTCTCCAGCGCCTGGGGCGGTACCTACGTCAACGACTTTATCGATCGCGGTCGCGTGAAAAAGGTTTATATCCAGGGCGAAAGCGATGCCCGTGCTGTGCCGTCCGACCTCGGTAAATGGTTCGTGCGCGGCAGCGACGATAGCATGACGCCATTCTCCGCCTTCGCCACCACCCATTGGCAATATGGCCCGGAAAGCCTGGTACGCTACAACGGCTCCGCCGCCTTTGAAATCCAGGGCGAGAACGCCAGCGGCTTTAGCTCCGGCGCGGCAATGGACAAGATGGAAGCCTTAGCCAATAACCTGCCTGCCGGTACCACCTGGGCATGGAGCGGCATGTCGCTGCAGGAAAAACTGGCTAGCGGCCAGGCGATGAGCCTTTACGCCATCTCAATTCTGGTGGTCTTCCTGTGCCTGGCAGCGCTGTATGAGAGCTGGTCGGTACCATTCTCGGTCATCATGGTTATCCCGCTTGGGCTGCTCGGCGCGGCGCTGGCGGCATGGATGCGCGGTCTGAACAACGACGTTTACTTCCAGGTGGCGCTGCTGACCACCATCGGCCTGTCGTCGAAGAACGCCATTCTGATCGTCGAATTCGCCGAATCGGCGGTGGAAGAGGGGTATTCGCTATCACGAGCCGCGATGCGCGCCGCGCAGACCCGACTGCGACCCATTGTGATGACTTCGCTGGCGTTTATCGCCGGGGTTCTGCCGCTGGCGATCGCTACCGGAGCCGGGGCTAACAGCCGCGTGGCAATCGGTACCGGGATTATCGGCGGGACCCTGACGGCAACGCTGCTGGCGGTGTTCTTCGTGCCGCTGTTTTTTGTGCTGGTGAAACGCTTCTTCACCCGCCATCGCTCTTCTCAGGAGTAAGTTATGTTTCGTTTCACCTTGGTTTTTGTCGCGCTCCTGACGGCGGGCTGTGTCTCCCTCGACCCGAACTATGAGCGCCCGGCAGCACCCATTCCGGCCACCCTGCCGGGCAGCCACGGCGAGGCCACCGCGGTGGTCAGCGACTGGCAGCAGGTGGTGAATGACGCCCGCCTTAAAAAAGTGGTGAGCATCGCGCTGACCAGCAACCGCGACGTGCAGAAAGCGCTGGCCGATATTGAAGCTGCCCGCGCCCAGCTTGGCGAAACGCGCGCCGCGCTGTTTCCGACTCTCGACGCCGAGCTAAGCCATACCCGCAGCAAAACGGTCGCCAGCGGCCTGACGTCGTCATCGGAAGCCGACGGCGCGGTCTCCAGCTTCGAGCTGGATCTGTTTGGTAAGAATCAAAGCCTGACGCGCGCGGCGCGGGAGACCTGGCTTGCCAGCGAATTCACCGCCCAGAATACACGTCTGACGATGATTGCCGACCTGACCACCGCCTGGGTAACGCTTGCGGCGGATAACAGCAACCTGGCGCTGGCTCAGGACACCATGGCCAGCGCGGAGAACTCGCGCAAAATTGTCACTCGCCAGATGGAGGTCGGCACCGCCTCGGCAAGCGACCTGAGCGATGCCGAAAGCGTTTACCAGCAGGCGCGCGCCAGCGTCGCCAGCTACCGCACGCTGGTAGCGCAGGATAAAAACGCCCTCAATCTGCTGGCCGGGGAAACCGTGCCGGATAGCCTGCTGCCCGGCACCCTGGAAAGCCTCGGCGATCGCAGTATCACCCTGGTTCCGGCGGGCGTCTCTTCATCGGTCCTGCTGCGTCGTCCAGATATCCAGGAAGCAGAGCATAATCTGAAAAGCGCTAACGCTGATATTGGCGCGGCGCGAGCCAACTTCTTCCCGTCTATCTCGCTGACCGCCAGCGCCGGGGTCGGCAGCGATTCGCTCTCTTCACTGTTCAGTCACGGCATGCAGGTGTGGTCATTCGCGCCGTCCATCAGCCTGCCGTTGCTTACAGGCGGCAGTAATCTGGCGCAACTGCGTTATGCTGAAGCGGAGAAAAAGGGGCTCATTGCTACCTATGAGAAGACGATTCAAAGCGCCTTCAAGGATGTCGCCGACGCGCTGGCGCGGCGGGAAACGCTTAGTGAGCAGCTGGATGCGCAGAATAAATATGTCGCGGCGGAGCAGAAATCGTTGAATATTGCGATGAAGAGCTATCAGGCCGGGGTAGGGGATTATCTGTCGGTGCTAACCGCCCAGCGCACGCTGTGGTCGGCGCAGGCTACGCTTATCTCCCTCCAGCAAACGGACCTGGAAAACCGTATCACCCTCTGGCAGTCGCTGGGAGGCGGCGCCAGCTAATGTTTTTTCCGGGCGGCAACGCCCGGCATTCTGACAAGGAGCCTGTTTGTATGTCCCGAGTTTCTCTTTCCTGGGTAGTGGTTCTCGGTTTACTCAGCGCCATTGGGCCCCTGTGTACCGACTTCTATCTGCCCGCGCTGCCGGAAATCACCCAACAGCTTAACGCCACCGGTACGCAGACCCAGCTGTCGCTGACCGCAGCGCTGATTGGCCTCGGCCTCGGTCAGCTGTTTTTTGGCCCGCTGAGCGACCGCATTGGCCGTAAAAAGCCGCTGGCGTTCTCGCTGCTACTGTTTATCTTCTCCTCGGCAATGTGTGCGATAACCTACGACATTCACATGCTGATCGCCTGGCGCTTTCTGCAAGGCTTCGCCGGAGCAGGTGGCTCGGTGCTGTCGCGCTCTATCGCCCGCGACCGCTATCAGGGAACCCTGCTGACCCAGTTTTTTGCCCTGCTGATGACCGTAAACGGCATCGCGCCGGTGCTTTCGCCGGTGCTCGGCGGCTGGATCATCACCGCTTTTGACTGGCGTATCCTGTTCTGGGCGATGGCGGCGATCGGCGTGGTATTACTGTTGCTCAGCCTGACTGTGCTGCACGAAACGCTGCCGGCAAAAAGCACCGCCTCGGTTACCCAGCCGCAGGACGATACCCCGGTGCTGAAAAACCGCCGCTTTATGCGCTACTGCCTGATTCAGGCCTTTATGATGGCCGGGTTGTTCTCGTATATCGGTTCATCCTCGTTCGTTATTCAGAGTGAATACGCCATGAGTGCGATGCAGTTCAGCCTGTTGTTCGGCCTTAACGGCATTGGGCTGATTATCGCGGCGCTGATCTTTTCCCGCCTGGCGCAGCGATTTAGCGCAGAAGCCCTGCTGCGCGGCGGCCAGCTGCTGGCGGTGACCTTTGCGGCAGTCACTCTGCTGTTTGCCTGGCTACAGCTGCCGACGCTGGCGCTGGTCGGTCTGTTCTTTACCGTCTCGATGATGAGCGGCATCAGCACCGTCGCCGGCGCGGAAGCGATGAATGCGATTAGCGCCCGCCAGTCCGGCACTGCATCGGCGCTGATGGGCACGCTGATGTTTGTGTTCGGCGGTATTGCCGCGCCGCTGTCTGGTTTGGGTGGTGAAACAATGCTGAAAATGAGCCTCGCGATGACCCTTTGCTATCTGGCCGCCCTGCTGATTGGCCTGAAAAAACCGCGCACTATTGAGTAAACTCTCCTGACGGTAATAAAAAATTCCACTTTTATTACCGCCATATTTCCCGCTACGACTGAAATCTCTTATTATTCATTCAACATCAATCGTGATAGCCTTCACATGAAAGGAATAATTAATTCCTTATACTGCCTGCCACTGTGAATAATGAGGTTCCTATGAATATCGACCTGAGCAAACTGCTGACCGAGCGCCGCAACGCCAATAGCGCCAACATTGATACCCTCTCCACCGAAGAGATGCTGACGGTGATTAACCAGGAAGACCAGCAGGTGGCTCACGCTATCACCCCTTATCTGGCGAAGATTGCCCAGGTGGTGGATAAAGTCGCGGCGGCGCTACAGGCTGGCGGGCGGCTAATTTATATCGGAGCGGGGACCTCCGGTCGTCTGGGGATCCTTGATGCCAGCGAATGTCCGCCGACCTTCGGCACTCGTCCGGAGCAGGTTGTCGGTATTATCGCTGGCGGCCATAAAGCGATTCTGAGCGCCGTGGAGAACGTCGAAGATAACAAAGCGCAAGGCGCGATGGACCTGCAGAACCTTAACTTTAGCAGCCGCGATGTACTGGTCGGCCTGGCCGCCAGCGGGCGCACCCCGTACGTGATTGGCGCGATGGAATATGCCCGCAGCCAGAGCGCTTTTGTCGCTATCGTTAGCTGCAACCCACATGGCGAAATGGCTCAACTGGCGGATGTTGCCATTACGCCGGTGGTCGGCCCGGAAGTTGTCACCGGTTCAAGTCGTCTGAAGGCCGGTACCGCGCAGAAGCTGGTACTGAATATGATTTCCACCGGGGCAATGATCCGCATCGGCAAGGTCTACAGCAACTTGATGGTGGACGTTGAAGCCACCAATGCCAAGCTTATTGAGCGCCAGGTTTCTATCGTCATGGAGGCCACCGAATGTGACCGTGCGACGGCGCAAAGCGCGCTGGATGCCTGCGGTCGCCACTGTAAAACGGCGATTGTGATGGTGCTGGCTGATTTAAGCGCCACGCAAGCCCAGGCGCTGCTGGCCAAAAACGACGGCTATATCCGCAAGGCGCTGAGCCACTCCTGACCGCTGACCAACAGGTAATCTGCAATGGCAAAAATAAATAAAGAGATGATAGTGCGGATCCTCAATCACGTTGGCGGAGCCGGAAACATAGCGCAAGCGGGAAACTGTATGACCCGACTGCGCCTGACCCTGCGCGATGAGTCGCGGGCCGATAGCGCCGCCATCCGTCAAATTGAGGGCGTGATGGGTGTTATCGTTAGCGATGAGCAGTTCCAGGTGGTGCTTGGCCCCGGAAAGGCGCAAACCGCAGCGGAAATGATGAACGCGTTACTGGAAGAGGCTCCGGCGGATGCGCCATCGCTGGCCGATGTGGCAGCAGAGAAAAAGCAGGCGCTGAAGAGTAAGCAAACCAGCGGTGTTCAGAAGTTTCTCGCCAAATTTGCCACCATTTTTACTCCGCTGATCCCCGGCTTTATTGCCGTTGGGTTGCTGCTGGGCTTTGCCACTCTGGCAGAACAGATGTTTGTGCTGGAAAACGCCCATCCGAACGCCACGGTGGTGGCGCTGATTGGCTACATGAAGGTGTTCAGCAAGGGAATGTTTACCTTCCTGAGCATCCTGATCGGCTATAACGCCCAGAAGGCGTTCGGCGGGTCCGGCGTTAACGGCGCGATTATCGCTGCGCTGTTTGTTCTCGGCTATAACCCCGAGGCCACCAGCGGATTCTATTCCGGGATCACCACCTTCTTCGGCCACGGTATCGATCCGCGTGGCAATATTATCGGCGTGCTGATCGCCTCAATTATTGGCGCATGGGTGGAAAGACAAGTGCGCCGGGTGATGCCCGCAAACCTCGATATGATCCTCACCTCAGCCGTAACGCTGCTGATTATGGGCGCGGTAACCTTTATCGTGATTATGCCTATCGGCGGCTGGTTGTTTACCGGAATGTCATGGTTATTCCTGCACCTCAACGGCAACCCGTTCGGCTCTGCGGTGCTGGCCGGTTTGTTCCTGCTGGCGGTGATGTTCGGCGTACATCAGGGCTTTGTGCCGGTCTATTTCGCCCTGGTGGATGCGCAAGGGTTTAACTCGCTGTTCCCGATTCTGGCGATGGCGGGGGCCGGGCAGGTGGGCGCTGCGCTGGCGCTGTTCTGGCGGGCAAAGCACGGCTCTTTGCTGCGTACCCAGATTAAAGGGGCGATTATTCCCGGCTTCCTCGGTATCGGCGAACCGCTGATTTACGGTGTGACGCTGCCGCGCATGAAGCCGTTTATCACTGCCTGCCTCGGCGGCGCCTGCGGCGGTTTCTTCCTCGGCCTGATTGCATGGCTGGGCCTGCCGGTTGGCCTCAATACCGTGTTCGGTCCTTCCGGTCTGGTGGCGCTGCCGCTGATGACCTCCGGCAGCGGAATTTACGCCGGAATGGCGGTATATGCTGCCGGGTTGGCGGTCTCTTATCTTTGTGGATTTGCCCTGACCTGGCTGTTTGGCAGTAAAAACGTTGATTTGAGCTAAGACGCGCGTCTGATGCATAACGGTTGAACGTTATTTAGCCCGCCTGATGAAAACCTGTTTTGAATATTGTGCCGCGTTTCTGCCGGGCGGCGGCTAACGCCTTGCCCGGCCTACAGGTGGTTTCGGATTGGAGATTGGAATTCCCCTGACTGGATACGTGGCTGATGTCATTCGCAGGTCGTGTAGGCCCGATCAGGCGTTAGCCGCCACCGGCAATTCCAACTGGCCTGCACCTTAATTAGCGATCCGATCAATGGTCCAACTACCATTTCCTGCCCCGCCGCCCGGACGCGCTCATGTTATGATGCCGCTTTTGCGATATTTCACTTGAGGGAAAGATGGGCTCCAGCAAAAAAGGGATGCTGAACGTACTAATAGCCGCCGTGCTGTGGGGCAGTTCCGGCGTCTGTGCGCAATATATTATGCAGCAAAGTCAGATGTCATCGCCGTTTCTGACCATGACGCGCCTGCTTTTCGCGGGTCTGATTCTTCTGATGCTCTCGTTCGTTCATGGCGACAAAATATTTCGCGTTCTGCAAAACCGCAAAGATGCGATTAGCCTGCTGATCTTCTCGCTGTTCGGCGCGCTCACCGTGCAGTACACCTTCCTGATGACTATCGAGAAATCCAACGCCGCCACCGCGACGGTACTGCAGTTCCTGTCGCCGACGATTATCGTCGCCTGGTTTGCTATCGCCCGAAAAACACGCCCCAGTCCGCTGGTGCTGGCGGCTATCGGTACCTCGCTGGCGGGTACTTTCCTGCTGGTCACCCATGGCAACCCGACAACGCTGTCGATTTCCCCCGCCGCGTTATTCTGGGGTATCGCCTCGGCGTTTGCTGCCGCCTTCTACACCACTTATCCTTCAACGCTGATTGCCCGCTACGGCACGCTGCCGATCGTCGGCTGGAGCATGCTGCTCGGCGGCGCGATGTTATTGCCGTTTTACGCCGGTCAGGACAACCATTTTGTGGTTAACGGCAGCCTGCTGCTGGCATTTTTCTATCTGGTGGTTATCGGTACGTCGCTGACCTTCAGCCTCTACCTGAACGGCGCGCAGAAGATTGGCGGCGCAAAGGCGGGTATTCTTAGCTGCGCAGAGCCGCTGAGTAGCGCCTTGCTCTCTTTGCTACTGCTTGGCATTACGTTTACCCTACCGGACTGGCTGGGCACGCTGTTGATTCTCTCGTCGGTGGTGCTGATCGCCATGGATTCGCGGCGTAGAGTTAAAACGGCCTGACGATTATCTGGATGAGGATGCGGTGGCCTGAGTTTGCAGCATCTTCATATCGTCATCCGATAGTTGGCAAACAACTCTTACCAGCTCGCGCTCAAACCCCTGCTCCAGACATGAACGAGCAATACGTAACGCCTCTTCTCGTTTACCTTCCTGAAATTCTTCATAAAAATACAGGTATAATTCCAATAGATATCCCAGTAAATACTCTTGTTGTAACTCCTGTGGTATATCTTCCAGCCGTAGCCTCTCTACAATCGTCATTAATTTTCCCCCATCTTGAGGGATGCATCCTGGAATGCATTCAGATCGTCATCCGATAGCCCGATAGTCATCCGTACCAGCTCGCGCTCAAACCCCTGATCCAGAAATAAACAGGCAATACGTAACGCTTCTTCTTGTCTACCCTCCTGTCTACCTTCTTGTTTACCTTCTAACTTGCCCTCTTGTCTCCCTTCCTGCCGTAGTCTTTCCGCAATGGTCATCAGTGTCTCCTTATGTTGAGGAACGCGCCGTGCGGCCTCGTGAAGAAACTCATCAAAACGAGGCGCATCTCCACACTGCAGCATGTAATTAAACAGCGCTTTCATCTGGCTGTCATTAGCGCAACCTTTAACCAACAGCTCCGCTAACTTTTCCACCAGGCCAAGTAAATCACGCTGGCGGATATGCTTTTGGATCAGTTCCAGCAGCGCTATGCGACGGTGCTGCATGATTTCGTCATCCGGCACCACAGTGATATCCACCAGCGGGAAAGCGGCGGCATAGAGCTGACGCGCGGTAATTGCATCGGCAAACTCATCCAGCCAGCACGTCGGAATAGCTGGCGCGTAAATACGCCGCGCACCTGCGTATAAACGACTTTGCTTGCCGCTTCGGGATATAAAGCACGGGAATTGAAAAAGATGCATTTTTGCGGAAACCTGCACGCAAAATTAATATCCAGGGAATGCGTCTATAGTTAGAGGAAGGCTTTAATAAAAATAAGGATATCCGTGATGAAAAGAATGAGTATTACGCTGTCGTTGGCTATCTGCTTGGCGCTATCTGCCGTGGCAACAGCCGCACCGCTCTCCGGACTAAAGTTTGAGCAACAAAAGCAGCAGATAGTGAAGGATGTGAGGAAAAGCTGCCCTGCCAGTAGTGGTCTGGACGATACAACGTTTGCCAATCGCGTACTGGAATCAGCAGAGAATAAGACCGCAGTACAAAGCGCAGCGCTGGCGCTGGATAAAAACAATAGCGCCGCCTATCAGAAAGCGATCGGCGGCATTCAGTGCCCGACGCAGTAGCGCCCGCGGCGAAGCGTTGTAATCAGCGGTTCGGAATAATCAAATCCCCGCGCAGCGGGCTGCTGCCGAGCATTTGCGTTTTTTCGGTCAGCCAGCTGACGATCCGACTCGCCATTGCGTCCATTGAATATTCAATCGCCGGGATGGTCGGAATACCGGGTAGCTGTAACGAGCCAGCAAGGCTAAACACCATCACTTTTTCTGGCACTGCGCGATTGAATGCCTGCAACTGTGGGACCACCAGCTGCGCCTGCTGCTCGTTTGCCACCAGCAATGCATTGAAATTCAGCGTGGTTGCGTTGTTTACCAACTCCTGCACCGCCACGGAAGGCGAATGGCTGTCGAGAAAGATCAGGTTGCGATTAAACGGCAGGAAACTCTTTTCCAGAGCGTGCTTGTAGCCAAGCAGCACCTGATCGGCAAAACCGCTGCCCTGCGGATGGATCAGCGCAATCTGTCGCCGCCCCTGGCTTATCAAATAGTTACAGGCTGTTTCCGCCGCAAAGGCGTGGTCAAAATGAATGCTGTTCACACCTTCGCTTTCCAGGCAGTCAATCAGCACCACGTCAGGCCGGTCGATATTTAGCGGAAACCGTGCACCAATAATCAATACATCATCGCAAAGGCCGCAGGTCAGCTCTTCGAGTGAATGCATCACCCTGCCGCGGGAATTTGCGAAACGCAGCAGTAGATGTTTCTGGTGCTGGCTGAGCTGTTTTTCCAGGGCATAGAGGTAGCTGGTGGTTTGATTAATATTGTCCTGAGCGCAAATTACGCCAATGCAGCCGGTGGTTTGACTAAGCAAAGATTGCGCAATCATATTTGGCCGATAGTTAAGTTCTTCCGCCGCTTGTAACACCGCCTGTCGGCTGGCTTCCTTCACCCCGCGCGAACCACTCAACACCCGAGAGACTGTGGCTTTCGATACCCCAGCTAAGCGTGATACATCATTGATTGTAGACATCATTTTCCCCTGACAGGGCCAGTCCGATCCCTGTAAATCCCTGGACCTGAATCGCTTCAATAATAACCAGCTGCAGTATATCCGTTTCCGTTTTTATTTGGAAACCGATTCTCCGTTTCATGGAAAAACGTAGCAAAAACCACAGGAATATGTGAGCCAAATCTAATTAATCAGCCCTATAGCTGACAGATCTTGACGGTTATCACAGTTCTGTTTTTATAAATGGAAACCGGTTTCCGTCTGATATCAAATCATCCACGCAATAACTTTTTACATTTTGAGGATGGTCGTCGATGTACAAGATTATGCTGTGCTGCTCTGCCGGGATGTCCACCAGTATGCTGGTCAGAAAGATGGTCGATGTCGCAAAGGAACGTAACCTGCCGGTGCAGATTGACGCCTATGGCGTTTCCGAATTTGACATGCAGTTTCCACAGTACCAGGTGGTGCTTCTTGGCCCCCAGGTGAAATACATGCTGAAAACTTTATCTGAGAAAGCCGCTTCCCTGAATATTCCGGTCCAGCCAATCAATACCATGGACTACGGGATGCAGCGGGGAGATAACGTCCTGGATTATGCTCTGTCGCTGATAGAAGCGGCGCATTAAGAGGTGTGCAAATGAGTTCTCTGTATCAGTCCATGATTGCCGTGATCGAGCAATCAATTACACCGCTGGCAGGACGCCTTGGGCAGCAGAAATACGTTATCGCCATTCGCGATGGCTTCACTGCCGCATTGCCGTTTATGATCATCGGCTCTTTCATGCTGGTATTTATCTTCCCTCCTTTTTCGCCGGATACCACCAACGGTTTCGCCCGCGGCTGGCTGGATTTCTCCCAACAATATCGCGAACAGCTGATGCTGCCGTTTAACCTCAGCATGGGCGTGATGACGTTCTTTATCTCTGTCGGTATTGGCGCCAGCCTGGGACGCCAGTTCCAGCTCGACCCGGTAATGTCCGGTCTGCTGGCGTTTATGGCCTTTTTACTGGTTGCCGCGCCGTATGCGGATGGCAAAATCTCCACTCAGTATCTCTCTGGTCAGGGTATCTTCACTGCCTTGATCACCGCGATTTATTCCACCCGCGTTTACGCCTGGCTGAAGCAGAACAACATCACCATTCGTCTGCCGAAAGAGGTGCCGACCGGCGTTGCGCGCTCGTTTGAAATCCTCATCCCGGTGCTGGTGGTGATAGCGACGCTGCATCCGCTGAACCTGTTTATCGAAGCGCAGACCGGGATGATCCTGCCGCAGGCGATTATGCATCTGCTGGAGCCGCTGGTTTCCGCCTCTGACTCCCTGCCAGCGATTCTGCTTTCCGTCCTGATGTGCCAGATTTTCTGGTTTGCCGGGATCCACGGTTCGCTGATTGTCACCGGAATTATGAACCCGTTCTGGATGGCCAACCTGTCGGCAAACCAGGCGGCGCTGGCGGCTGGTGCAGCTCTGCCCCACGTCTATCTGCAAGGTTTCTGGGACCACTACCTGCTAATCGGCGGTGTCGGTTCCACGCTCCCGCTGGCGTTCCTGCTGCTGCGTAGCCGCGTGGCGCACCTGCGTACCATTGGCAAAATGGGCGTCGTACCCAGCTTCTTTAATATCAACGAGCCGATTCTGTTCGGTGCGCCGATTATCATGAACCCGATGATGTTTATCCCGTTTGTCTTCGTGCCGATGATCAACGCCGTGCTGGCTTACGGCGCGACGCGTCTCGGCTGGCTGAGCCAGGTCGTTTCCCTGACCCCATGGACAACGCCAGCTCCCATTGGCGCATCGTGGGCTGCCAACTGGACCTTAAGCCCGGTGGTCATGTGCGTGATTTGTATGGTGATGTCGGCGGTTATCTATCTGCCATTCCTGCGCGCTTATGAACGCTCCTTAATGAAAACTGAAGTCGAAAAAGCAAAAAACTCGGCACCGGTTGCTGAAACCGTCAGCTAATAATTAAAAGAATATATTTTTAAGATGACAGCGTAAATAATGCAGAAAAAGGACTTTCACCACATTATTTAAATAATAAAGTTAATGATCTCAGGACATAACATGATTGAATTAGAAGATGCGGTAATGGAAATTATCGTCAACGCGGGACAGTCACGCTCATTATGTTTTGAAGCGCTTCATTGTGCCCGTAGCGGTAATATAGATGAAGCGCGGTTGCTCCTTAATGAGGCCGATGGTTATGCCCGCCGGGCGCACCAGATGCAAACCCAGCTTATCGAGCAGGACGCGGGAGAAGGGCGTCAGCCGATGACGCTGATTATGGTGCACGCCCAGGACCATCTGATGAATTCTCTGCTGGCTCGCGAATTTTCAGAAGAGATTATTCATCTGTATCAACGTTAATATATAACTCAATAGTACCCTAAATAAGTATCACCAGCTTATCCTGGCGGGATAGCTATTATCTGAATATATGAATTATTAAAAGCGAGATAATTATGAAAACTGTAAAAATGCTGCCATTAGCCATGGCGGTCGTCGCCGCGCTGTGCCCAATTTCCGTATTAGCACAAGATTTTACTCAGGAACAAATTGACGCCATTGTGGCTAAAGCCGTCGATAAAGCGCTGGCCGACCGTCAGGCTAAGATGGACGCCGCCGCCGCGAAAAAGGTGGATCTGGAGACCAACCCGCAAACCGCCGCACAATCGCCGGATATGGCGGTTCCGTTCGGGCTGAAGTTTAGCGGTTACGCCCGCTACGGCGCGCAATTCCAGACCGGCGATCAGAAATTTGTTGGCGTGGATGGCTCTTATAACGGCGCGTCGGCAATCGGTCGTCTGGGTAACGAAGGCAACGGCGGCGAATTCCAGATAACTAAAGCCTTTAAGAGCAGCCAAGGGGCTATCTGGGATATCAACGTGATGTTCGACCACTGGAGTGACGAAGTTAACCTGAAAAAAGCCTACGTTGGCGTGACCAACGTGCTGGAATCCAACCCTAATGCCTATATCTGGGCAGGCCGCGACTTCCATCAACGTCCGCAACAGGGGATCAACGACTACTTCTGGATGAACCACGACGGCCAGGGCGCCGGGGTGAAAAACTTCGATATCGGTGGCGTACAGTTTGACGTGGCGGCGGTCTCGCAGGTGGAGTCCTGTAGCCCGGAAGTGATGGCCGATGAGGCTAACCCATCGCGTATCACCTGTACCGGTGGCTCTGGCACTGGCGATGATGGTCACTATGCGCTGACCACCAAAACTCACAATATCAAAGCGGGCCCGATCGATGTTGAGGTCTACGCCAACTACGGCTTTGATTCAAAAGCGGTGGATAACAACGAGCAGCTCGATGCCTGGCAGGGCGGCCTGCTGTTAAGCCACACCAACAGCGATGACAGCGGCGTGAATAAGGTTATCCTGCGCTACTCTGATAACTCGGATAACAGCGTTTACAACAAAACGGACGGGTTGACCGCTATCTATGCCAGCTTCGAAGGCAACTATAAGTTTACCCAGCAGGCGCAGATCGAATATCTGCTGGCCTTCCACGACTATGACAACAGCAAGGACGACACCGACAACCGTAAAAACTACGGTGCGATTGTCCGTCCAATGTACTTCTGGAACGATGTGCATTCGACCTGGCTGGAAGCAGGTTACCAGCGCGTTGATTACGATCAGGGCGGAGACAACCATGGCTGGAAGCTGACGCTGTCGCAGAACATTGCGATCGGTATGGGGCCAGAGTTCCGCCCAATGCTGCGTTTCTACGTGACCGGCGGTCAGGTGGATAACAAGCGCACTGCGAAGGTCAACGGCACCAAAGACGATCAGCTGGATTCGCTGAACGTTGGCGGCATGTTTGAAGCGTGGTTCTAAGCGAGTGAAGCAGTCCCGGGTCATGGCATGAATGCCTGACCCGGCGACTTATTCCCGGAGGCGGCGCTTGACGCACCTGTCCGGGCTACCAAACCAGCAGACTGCTCGATCCCGTAGCCCGATCAAACAGCAGTGCTACCGGGGGATTTTCGCAGCGAAAAGATCAGAACGCGGTTTTTGAGAAGCCGGTCATCTCTTTGAGGCCCATTTCGCGACCCAGAGCGGTCATCGGGTGGACAAGAACCAGCCCGCGCACGCTTTTTTTGAGTTTGCCAATATCGGCCTGCTCTTTTTTGGTGATGGCGCGACGGTGCGGCAGGCTCATCAGTTTCTGCGCTTCTTTGCTCAGTTTTTGACCCTGAACTTCGCGCAGGCGAACAAGCTCCGCTTCAATGGTGGTTTTTTCTTTTTCCAGCTCGGCGTACTTGTCTGCGGCTTCAACCAGCGACAGGTTGGCCTGCTGGTGACGGATGGCGTCGAGACGGTCGCTCAGACGCTTAATTTCACTTTTTTCGACTTCTTTCATGGTGGTTTAATCTATTAAGAAATGGGCGTTATCAGACTATAGTATGTGCTGTCGCTTCCGTTGTGGGTAGCTATTTATCAAAACGTCACGACTTTCCCCGCAATAACAATCGCCGTGAGTAATTATAATGATTTGAATATTATACGGATTTTCCACCAGAGTGGGTGAATGTTCATTTCTGTGAAGCCCGTCGGCCATTAAGCACGTTTTCCTCATCTAAATCCCTTCTTTTGGCTAATTCTTAACAAGATGATCCCCGAGCAGAGGAGAGCGTGATGGCGAAAATCGGCGACGGTGTACCGCGTATTATTGATAAGGCCGTAGATTTTATGGCTTCAAGCCAGGCTTTTATGGAATATCTAAAAAAGTCCCCGCGTTTGCAGCATATACCGCAAGACATTCCGGCGGACAAAGAGGAGCTGTTTCTGCGTCGTCTGGAGTATTATCGGCAGCTTTATCAGCCGACGTGTGACCAGCAAGAGGCCGAATCAGAGCGTTGATTTTTGAAAGGCTTTTTTTAAGCTGATTTTAGAAATCAGCTCGGTCAGAGACAGCATCATTGTTGAACGTACAACCTGCTGGTAGCGCAGTTTCTGCATTGCCAGCAGTTCCGCATCGCTATCGTCGAATAGCGGCATCGGCGGCAGCGCAGCGACGCAGTGCAGCTCGCCAAACGGTCCGAGAATCTCATCGTCGGTAAAGCTGTACTCATTACCATCGTGGTTCAACTCTTCGCGCAGGGCCATTAGCAGCTCGGCGTCTTCGTATTCGGCGCGACTGATCACCCCGAGGCCATAAATCAGCTTCAGGCGTACAGAAAGGTCACCCAGCGGCCCCTCGCCGTCTAGCAAGGGCTCCACTGCGTATTTCACCGCATAGTCGTCTTTACGGAACACCTGAAGCACCAGGATATTGACCGCTTCCGTCAGCAGTTCAACGGTAGCGATCAGGAAGCTTCTTACGGTTTTGCCAGCATTCAGACGCTCAAGCACACGGTTTTCAAATGCCTGTGTTTCTTCCATTATTGCCTGCATATCTGACAGGAGTAGTAATGGGCGCGGTTCGGACCGCGCCAGATCTTGCCTCATTTGGTGGCGTTATAGTCGTTAACAGCTTCCGCCACCACATCGCTTGCCGCGTCCAGACCTGAAATCTGCGCCAGCGCGGCCTGAGGGCCTTTTTCTGCAATCAACGTCGCCAGCTCTTGCGCCTGCGGATCTTCTTCGCTGCGGAAGTGCATCGCCGCAGCGATCCCTTTCACCAGGTTCAGATGCGGCAGGCCGTATTCCAGCGTACCAAGCAGCGGCTTAATTAAACGATCGCCCGCACTCAGTTTGCGCAGCGGCTGACGGCCAACGCGCTCAACGTCATCTTTCAAATACGGGTTCTCGAAACGACCAATAATCTTCTGGATATAGGCTGCGTGTTTCTGTGCATCAAAGGCATAACGTTTGATCAGCACCGCGCCGCTCTCTTCCATGGCCCCTTTAACTACCGCGCGGATTTTCTCATCGAGAATCGCATCGCGAATCGTCTGGTGACCCGCCAGTTTTCCGAGGTAGGCGGTTATAGCATGTCCGGTGTTTAAGGTGAATAGCTTACGCTCGACAAATGCCATCAGGTTATCGGTTAATTCCATTCCTGGGATATTCGGCAGCTCGCCTTTAAACTGGGTCTTGTCGACAATCCACTCGCTAAAGGTTTCCACGGTCACTTCCAGCGGGTCGTGAGTGGCGGAAGCGGATGGCGGAACGATGCGGTCAACGGCGGAATCTACGAAGCCGACGTTGGCTTCAACCCAGGCTTTATCTTCTTCAGCCAGAGCGTTAAAAACGTGGCCTTTGAGCTGAGTCGTGCCGCGGACCATGTTTTCGCAGGCGATAATATTCAGCGGGGCTGTAATGCCCTGCGCTTTGCGTTTAGCCAGACCTTTAGCAATGGCCGGAGCAATGCGCTCCAGCACAACTGGGCCGACGGCGGTAGTGACCAGGTCAACGCTGGCAATCAGCTCAACGACTTCATCACCGATGCTGCTGACGGCATCGACGCCGGAAACGGTATCAACCTGCTCATTTTCGCCGACCACGTGAACCTGATAGCTATGACGGGCATTCAGGGCATCAAGCACAACCTGATTTACATCCGCAAACGTCAGCTTTATCCCCGCGTCTGCCAGCAGTTTGCCGATAAAGCCACGACCGATATTACCTGCGCCAAAATGTAATGCTTTCATAGTATTAACCTTCAATTAATGTTTTTACCTGAGAGGGCTGGGGTGAGGCTTTTCCCTCACCCTAACCCTCTCCCAAAGGGAGAGGGAATAGACTGTGCCTGTTATTTATTCAGTAGCGCCAGGACCTCTTCGACGCTGGTGGTTTTGGTCAGACGCTCAATCACTGACTCATCGTCCAGTGCGTTGGTCAGGCTGGTAATCACCTGAATGTGCTCGTTATTGCGAGCAGCGATACCGATGACCAGACGAGCGACCTCATCCTCTTCTTCACCAAAGCGCACGCCTTCCGGATACTGGCAGAACACGATGCCGGTTTTCAGGACGCGATCTTTAGCTTCGATGGTGCCGTGCGGTACCGCGATGGACTCACCCAGGTAGGTCGAAGTCAGTTTTTCGCGGTCCAGCATTGCCTGGACATATTCCGGCTCAACGTAGCCGCCTTTCACCAATTGCTCACCGGCAAACACAATCGCTTCTTCCTTGGTGGCCGCTTTACGACCGAGGAAGATATTCTCTGCACCGAGTTTGAACAGGTTAGTGTCAGCCGCATCAAAGCTGTCTTTCAGACTGTCGCGGACTTTCTCTTCGTTATCAGTGTGGCGCTGCGCCGCAACCAGACGTTCGGTCAGGCTGGAGTACAGACCGCTGTCGAGGAAGTTGGTCAGCGAAATATGCTGCGCCTGCGGTACCTGACGCATCGCACGCTCGGTCAGGTCGCGGTGGGTGATGACCAGGTCAACATCCGGCGGCAGGTTGTTAATCGCACAGTTAGTGACGGAGATATTGCTCAGACCGGCATCCTGTACTTTCTTACGCAGCACGCCTGCACCCATGGCGCTGGAACCCATACCGGCGTCGCAAGCCACGATGATTTTACGCACGTGGCTCAGGTCGTTAGCGACATCGCCAGCGGCCAGCGGAGTGGCTGCGCCTTTGGACTGTGCTTTCATATCCTGCATGCGACGGGTCGCTGCATCGATATCGTCTTCTTCTTTAACCTTGCTGGTTTTCAGCAGAACGGCTGAAACTACGAAGGAAACGGCCATCGCAGCCACAATCGCGGCGATGTTAGCGAAGTAGGCACCTTTCGGCGTCATCGCCAGCACGGCCAGGATAGAACCCGGAGAGGCTGGAGAAACCAGACCGCCGTTAAGGATAGTCAGGGTGAATACGCCGGTCATACCGCCGAGGATAACCGCCAGAATCAGGCGCGGGTTCATCAGCACGTACGGGAAGTAGATTTCGTGAATACCGCCGAGGAAGTGGATAATTGCCGCACCGCCCGCAGACTGTTTAGCGCTACCGCGACCAAAGAACATGTATGCCAGCAGAACGCCCATACCCGGACCCGGGTTAGCTTCAATCAGGAAGAAGATCGATTTGCCAAGGTCATGCGACTGCTGAATACCCAGCGGCGAGAAGATACCGTGGTTGATGGCGTTGTTGAGGAACAGGATTTTCGCTGGTTCAACAAAGATGGACGCCAGCGGCAGCATGTCGTGGACAACCATGAAGTTAACGCCTGCCGCCAGAATTTTGGACAGGACTTCAACTGCAGGACCAATGCCGAGGAACGCCAGGATGGCGAGGATCATCCCGATGATGCCGGCAGAGAAGTTGTTCACCAGCATTTCGAAGCCGGATTTGATTTTGCCATCAACCCAGACGTCAAAACGTTTAATCGCCCAGCCGCCTAGCGGACCGGCAATCATTGCACCGAGGAACATCGGCATATCTGCGCCGACGATCACGCCCATGGTGGTAATTGCGCCGACCACGCCGCCGCGCTCGCCGCCAATCAGCTTACCGCCGGTATAACCGATCAGCAGCGGCAGCAGATAGGTGATCATCGGACCAACCAGCTTCGCCAGCGTTTCGTTCGGTAACCATCCTGTCGGAATGAATAATGCGGTGATAATACCCCACGCGATAAACGCGCCGATATTTGGCATCACCATGTTGCTGAGGAAACGACCAAAGCTTTGCACTTTGATCTTGATATCGGATGACATAAAACACCCCTTCTTCTGTTTTTGCTATCGGCAGGCTGAAAGCCCGAGGCTCGTTGTTAATGTGGCGGCAGAGGTAGCCGGACCCTGTTTGATAGTGCGAAATCTGGCACTGAATCGTTAAGCTGTCCAGTCGCTGGACTTTTATGTGATACAGATCACATGAATATAGGTGGCTGGTAGGTGTATGTAGTGATCGTTGTCACAAAATGTATGTGTAAAAAAACAACAACTGGGCATTTTCGAGGCAATTAAGGGGTTTTGTGTGATGCATGTCACATATTATCTTTGAGTGTTTGTTATTTATTTGTGATGTTAATCACAAAATATTTTGATCTGGATTTCTCCTGGTGTGATCTCCGGCAGGTTATGCCGCATTCAGCGCGAGAGCGTGTAACTGAGTAACTCGATCCGCGAAAGAACATTTTAGCCGTCAATGGCGAAAATGAAATCGGTGAATTATGCTCAATCTGTCGGCCGTTTTTTATCTGCCACAAAACATATCCTATACCCAAAATAATTCGAGTTGCTTAAAGGCGGCAAGGGAGTGAGTCCCCAGGAGCATAGATAACTATGTGACTGGGGTGAGCGAGCGTAGCCAACACATAAGCAACTTGAAGTATGACGGGTATAAATAATTAGCGTAAATCCGAGGAAAGTATGTTTCTCAATTATTTTGCGCTCGGCGTTCTGATCTTCGTTTTTCTGGTGATTTTTTATGGAATCATCATTCTCCATGACATCCCTTATTTAATTGCGAAGAAACGCAACCACCCGCACTCGGATGCGATTCACGTTGCGGGCTGGGTGAGTCTGTTTACTTTGCACGTCATTTGGCCGTTCTTATGGATCTGGGCCACGCTTTATCAACCGGAGCGCGGTTGGGGGATGCAGCACCGGCGGGATGGCGTGCCGCCTGAAGCGACAGAAGAAGAGGGTGAAATTAGCGAACTTCGCCAGCGCGTCAGCGCACTCGAACAGCGAATAACCGGTCTTCAACCGTCAGCCCAACCCCCTTCGGTGGAGAAATAACTCATGGATCTGCTGATTATTTTAACCTACGTGGCGATTGCCTGGTCTATATTTAAAATATTCAAGATCCCGGTAAATAAATGGACGGTTCCCACTGCGGCGCTGGGCGGGGTATTTATTGTTAGCGCGCTTATTTTATTAATGAACTACAACCATCCTTACACCTTTACCGCGCAAAAAGCGGTTATTTCTATTCCGATTACCCCGCAGGTGACCGGGGTGGTTAGCAGCGTCACGGATAAAGCAAATCAACGGGTTAAAAAGGGTGAAGTTCTGTTTACCATCGACCCGGTACGCTATCAGGCGCGGGTCGACAGGCTCCAGGCAGACCTTGTCACCGCACTTCACGGCATCAACACGCTCAAAGCCCAGCTTTCTGAGGCCCAGGCAAACACCACGCGCGTCTCGGCGGAGCGCGATCGGCTCTATAAAGACTATCAGCGTTATCTGAAGGGCAGCCAGGCGCGGGTAAACCCGTTTTCGGAAAGTGATATCGATAACGCCCGGCAAAACTACCTGGCCCAGGATGCGATGGTGAAAGGATCGGTCGCGGAGCAGGCGCAAATCCAGAGTCAGCTCGACAGCATGGTTAACGGCGAGCAGTCGCAGGTGGTGAGCCTGCGCGCGCAGCTGGCGGAGGCGAAATATAACCTCGACCAGACCACCGTGCGTGCGCCTAGCGACGGCTATATCACCCAGGTTTTGATTCGCCCTGGAACCTATGCGGCCTCGCTGCCGCTGCGCCCAGTGATGGTGTTTATCCCACAGCAAAAACGGCTGATTGTGGCGCAGTTCCGGCAAAATTCGTTGCTCCGACTTGAGGCGGGCGACGATGCTGAAGCGGTGTTCAACGCGCTGCCGGGCCAGGTCTTTCACGGCAAGCTGGTGAGTATTCTGCCGGTGGTACCGGGGGGAACGTATCAGGCACAGGGCACGCTGCAAGCGTTGACGGTCACGCCGGGCACCGATGGCGTGCTGGCAACCATCGAACTCGATCCCAATGCCGCCGTGGACGCGCTACCTGACGGCATTTACGCCCAGGTGGCGGTTTATTCCGACCACTTCACCCACGTTTCGGTGATGCGCAAAGTGCTACTGCGCATGACCAGCTGGATGCACTATCTCTATCTGGACCATTAAACTGAGGCTGATGACAATATTGTACCCGCATTTCTGCCGGATGGCGGCTAGCGCCTTATCCGGCCTACAGGTGACCGTGCCTGTCCAGGGCTTGATGACATTTGCGGATCCCGTAGGCCCGGTAAGGCGCTAGCCGCCTCCGGGAAATGCGCCGGGGCTCGCTGAATTTCCTTTTGCTTCGCGGTTTTTTACCGCAGCCTGCACCATACTTACCTTTTTGTTGGCGAAAGGAGCAGGCAATGAAACTGATCGGCAGCTATACCAGTCCCTTTGTGCGCAAAATTTCCGTCATTCTGCTGGAAAAAGATATTCCCTTCGAGTTCGTCAACGAATTCCCTTACAACGACGTCAATGGCGTAGCGCAGTATAACCCGTTGGGGAAAGTGCCCGCGCTGGTCACCGACGATGGTGAATGCTGGTACGATTCGCAGATTATCGCGCAATACCTGGAGCAGCTCGGCGTCGCACCGAATATGCTGCCAGCGGAGCCACAAGCCGCGTTAAAAATGCGTCAACTTGAGGCGCTGGCTGATGGCGTTATGGAAGCCGCACTGGCTCTGGTGCGAGAGAAAACGCGCCCGGCAGCGCAGCAGTCTGAAAGCGAACTGCTACGCCAGCGGGAAAAGGTCGCGCGCGGCCTGGATGCGCTGGAAGGCTATGCGAGTGACGGGACTTTACGCCCGGATGAAGTCAACCTGGCGACCATTTCGGCGGCCTGCGCTATCGCTTACCTTAACTTTCGCCGCGTCGCGCCGGGCTGGTGCGCCACCCGCCCTAAGCTGGTCAGACTGGTGGATTCGCTCTTTCAGCGCGCCAGCTTTGCGCGCACCGAACCGCCGAGGAGTTGACCCAGGCAGGTAACAGTTTCTGCCCGGAGGCGTTACAATCACCGCTTATTTGTTGACTCCCTCTCCCGTCGGGAGGGGGGAAAATAACTTACCGCCAGGCCCATTCATGACTACCGAGATTCGTGCGCTTTACACCCGGCTTCCGGCCATCGATCGCCTACTTCGCGAACCCGCATTTTCCACGCTGCTGACGCAATATGGTCATTCCCAGACGGTGACGCTGCTGCGCCAGATGCTGGAAGAAGCAAGAGAGCACATCCGCCAGAGCCAGGCGCTACCTGGCTGGAGCGATGACTGGTTGCAGGAAACCACGCGGCGATTAACGCAGACGCAGCAGAGCGCGCTGCGCCCGGTTTTTAATCTGACGGGTACCGTATTACACACCAATCTGGGCCGCGCCATTCAAGCTGAGGCGGCGGTTGAGGCGGTTGCTCAGGCGATGCGTGCGCCGGTCACGCTGGAATACGATCTCGACGATGCCGGACGCGGTCACCGTGACCGGGCGCTGGCTGAGCTGCTTTGCCGGATAACCGGCGCGGAAGATGCCTGTATCGTCAACAACAACGCGGCTGCGGTGTTGCTGATGCTGGCGGCGACCGCTAACGGCTGCGAGGTGGTGGTATCGCGCGGCGAGCTGGTGGAAATCGGTGGTGCGTTCCGCATTCCCGACGTGATGCGCCAGGCGGGCTGTATCCTGCATGAAGTGGGGACCACCAACCGCACCCACGCCAAAGATTATCGTCAGGCGGTCAATGAAAATACCGGCCTGTTAATGAAGGTGCACACCAGCAACTACAGCATCGAGGGCTTCACTAAAGCCGTCGATGAAACCGAGCTGGCCGAGATAGGTCGCGAGCTGAATATCCCGGTGGTGGTTGACCTTGGCAGCGGATCGCTGGTCGATTTAAGTCACTATGGCCTGCCGAAAGAGCCGATGCCACAAGAGCTGATCGCCGCAGGCGTCAGCCTGGTGAGCTTCTCCGGCGATAAACTGCTGGGTGGCCCGCAGGCGGGGATTATCGTTGGTAAAAAGGCGCTGATTGCGCAATTGCAAAGCCATCCGCTGAAACGTGCTCTGCGGGCGGATAAAATGACCCTCGCGGCGCTGGAAGCCACGCTGCGCCTCTATCTGCACCCGGAAAAACTGGCCGCCGAGCTGCCGACCTTGTGCCTGCTGACCCGCCCGGCGGATGAGATTCGCCAGCAGGGCGAGCGCGTACTGTCCATGCTGGCGGCGCATTATGCTGATTTTGACCTGCGGGTTGAGCCGTGCCTGTCGCAAATAGGTAGCGGGTCGCTGCCAGTGGATCGTTTACCCAGCGCGGCGCTAACCTTTACCCCGCTCGATGGTCGCGGCAGCCAACTGGAGGCTCTGGCGGCCCGCTGGCGTCTGTTGCCCGTGCCGGTGATCGGTAGGGTTTATGATGGCCGCCTGTGGCTGGACCTGCGCTGTCTTGAGGATGAAACCCGGTTTATGGAGATGTTATTGAGATGATTATTGCCACCGCCGGACACGTTGACCACGGCAAAACCACGCTGCTACAGGCGATTACCGGCATCAACGCCGACCGCCTGCCGGAAGAGAAAGCGCGCGGGATGACTATCGATCTGGGCTACGCCTATTGGCCGCAACCTGACGGTCGGGTGCTGGGATTTATTGACGTTCCCGGCCACGAAAAGTTTTTGTCCAACATGCTGGCCGGCGTTGGCGGCATCGATCACGCGCTGCTGGTGGTGGCCTGCGACGATGGCGTGATGGCACAGACGCGCGAGCATTTGGCAATCCTCCAGCTTACGGGAAAGCCGACGCTAACCGTTGCGCTAACCAAAGCGGATCGCGTTGAGGCGGCGCGGGTAGAGGAAGTGCGGGCGGAAATCGGTGCAGTGCTGGCGGAATTTGGCTTTACCGATGCCACCTTGTTTGCCACTGCGGCCACGGAAAACCGGGGCATTGCCGAGCTGCGTGAGCATTTACTTCAGCTCAGTGCGCGGGCGCATCCGCAGCATCAGCGTTTTCGTCTGGCTCTCGACCGCGCGTTCACCGTCAAAGGCGCGGGGCTGGTGGTCACCGGGACGGCGCTATCCGGGGAAGTGAACGTTGGCGATACGCTGTGGCTAACCGGGGTGGATAAGCCGATGCGCGTGCGCGGCCTGCACGCGCAGAATCAGCCGGTCGAACAAGCGTGGGCCGGTCAACGCATCGCTCTGAATATCGCTGGCGATGCGCAAAAAGAGGCGCTGAATCGCGGCGACTGGCTGCTCTCTGTGCAGCCGCCGGAAGCCTCTGAACGAGTGATTGTCGAACTTCAGTGCCATACGCCGCTTAGCCAGTGGCAGCCGCTGCATATCCATCATGCCGCCAGCCATATTACCGGCCGCGTGTCGCTGCTGGAGGGCGATTTGGCTGAACTAGTGCTGGATACGCCGCTGCGTCTGGCGGATAACGACCGTCTGGTGCTGCGCGATATTTCCGCTCGCCTGACTCTGGCCGGTGCGCGAGTGGTGGCGCTGAATCCACCGCGCCGGGGCAAGCGTAAGCCGGAATATTTACAGTGGCTGCATGCGTTAGCAGCCGCGCAGGCCGATGACGTTCAGGCGCTGGATATTCATCTTCAGCGCGATGCGGTTCGCCTTGATGATTTTGCCTGGGCGCGTCAGCTCAGCTACGAGGGCCTGAACGCGCTGATTAGCCGTCCTGACTATCTCCAGGCGGGGAACAGTCTGCTTAGCGCTCCGCTGGCGGCACGCTGGCAGCGGAAGCTGCTCGACGCCCTGGCGCGTTATCACGATCAGCATCGCGATGAGCCGGGTCCGGGCCGCGAACGTCTGCGGCGTATTGCGCTGCCGATGGAAGATGAAGCGCTGGTGCTGCTGCTGATTGAACAGATGCGCGAAAACGGTATCGTTCACAGCCATCACGGCTGGCTGCATCTGCCGGAGCATAAAGCGGGCTTTACCGACGAGCAGCAGGCCATCTGGCAGCGGGTCGCCGGGCTGTTTGCCGATGAGCCATGGTGGGTGCGCGATCTGGCGCGGGAAGCCAACGTCGAGGAGTCACTGATGCGCGCAGTATTACGCCAGGCGGCGCAGCAGGGGATGATTACTGCGATCGTTAAAGATCGCTACTACCGCAACGATCGGATTGTCGAATTCGCCAAAATGATCCGCGAACTGGATCTGGCAAAGGGTTCCACCTGTGCGGCAGATTTCCGCGATACGCTGAACGTCGGGCGCAAGCTGGCAATTCAGATCCTGGAATATTTCGACCGCATCGGCTTTACCCGCCGTCGCGGCAACGATCATATTCTGCGCGATAAAGCTTTGTTTCTTTAAGCATCTTCAGGTGAATCCCGGAGGCGGCGCGTTGCGCCTGTCCGGGCTACCAAACCAGCAGGCTGCTCGATCCCGTAGCCCGGTCAGCGCAGCGCCACCGGGAAGCATGATGCAGAGGATTTCAACAGGGAGGCCGATCCCGGAGGCGGTGCTTGACGCGCCTGTCCGGGCTACGCGATCGCAGACGGCGGTGAACCTGTAGCCCGGTCAGCGCAGCGCCATCGGAAAATAGCGCTAACGCTGGCTCATCCGGCGAGCGATGCGCTCAAGCTTAATCATCAGCAGTAGCGTCACCCCCACCAGCACAATAGTCAGCGCTGAGCCGTCGGCGATATTGCCGCGGTCGGTCAGGCTGAAAATGGTGACCGGGAGCGTCGTCCATCCCGGCGGGTAGATCATCACCGTCGCGCCCAGCTCCCCCATCGATAGCGATAGGCTCAGCGCCAGCGCGGAGATCATCCACGGCGTCATCAGCGGCAGCGTCACGTGGCGCAGGCGATACCATGGCGATGCGCCGAGGCTGGAGGCGACGTTTTCGATATCGGCGGAAATCCGCGTCAGGCCGGTGGAAACGTTGCTGAAGGTAAAGGCGGAAATCAGCACGAAGTGCGCCGCCAGCACAATCCAGAAGGTGCCGTTCATCTGTAGCGGCCCTTGGCTGAAGGCCACCAGAATACCTAAACCCACGGATACCGATGGAATGGCGCTCGGCAAATAGAACATCAGCCCGAGGTATTTTTGCAGCTTCGCGCTGTACTGGCGCAGGGCCAGCGCCGCCCACATGCCACACAGCAGAGCGAACAGGCTGGCGCAGAAACCGACCATCAGGCTGGAAAAGAGCGAATCCCACGCCGCGCCGCGAAACGCGTTAACGAAGTGCCCGAGGGTAAAGCCGGACGGCAGCAGGCCGTTCCACTGCTGGCTCAGGCTGGACATTAAAATCACCGCCAGCGGCAGAAAAAAGAACCCGGCAAACAGCGTTACCGCCAACGCGCCCGCTGCCGAACGACCTTTACGCGACCAAATCAACATCGTTAGCTCCTTGCGCCGGTACGCGCGGCGGCCAGCCGGTAGAGCATAAACAGCCCCAGCGACAGCAGAATATTTATTAGCGCAATCATGCAGGCCACGCCGTAATCCGATTCGAGAATGGCTTTGCTGTAGACCATCATCGGCAGGGTATTGACCCCTTTCGCGCCGATAAACAACACAATGCCGAATTCATTGGTGGTCAGCAGCAGGCACAGGCTGCCGCCCGCCATCAGCGCCGGGAGCGCCGCCGGGAATATCACCTGGCCGATAACCCGCAGCGGATGGGCGCCAAGAATGCTCGCCGCTTCGAGCTGGCTTTTATCAATCTGCCGCAGTCCGGCCATCAGCGGGCGCATCACCAGCGGAGTGAAAACGGTGATTTCCGCCAGAATCACCCCCTGAATCGAATAGAGAAAATCGACCGGCGGCAGTTCGAAAGCAAACAGCGACATCAGCGTACCGTTCAGCAAGCCCGCCGAGCCGTAGATAAAGGTGAATGCGAGAGTGATGAGGAAAGTCGGCAGGGCAATAAAGGTATCAATGACCCGGCCGATCAACTGGCTGCCGGGAAACGGAATAAATACCAGAATCAGCGCCAGCACGCTGCCGAGCAGCAGGCAGCCCAGCGTGGCAAAGACCGCGATTTGCAGCGTATTGAGCAATGCGTTAATAAAACGGCGGGATTCCACCACCTGCCAGAAAGTCCCGAGGCTCAGGTGACCGCTGGCATCGCGCAGCGCCTGCTCAGCAATCAGCAGCAGCGGATAGAAAAATAGCGTCGCCAGCACCAGCAGTGGTAGCAGCAGCCACAGAAAGGGCCGCAGATTCAGGGCCGGGCGCGAGAGGGTTAAGGTTTGCGACATCATTACACCTCAATCAGGACCGCATCGTTGGGTTCAAAATAGAGCGCCAGCTTGTCGCCCGCATGCGGCAGCGGGTTCACATGAGTCATCACAATGCGCACGGTTTCTCCCGCCACATCGCACAGCAGATGGGTCAGATCGCCCTGCCAGTGCACCGACGTCAGGGTGGCGTTAAGCCGGTTACTGGTGGCTGTTCGCGGTGCGAGGCTCATATGCTGCGGACGTATGCACAACAGCTTGTTGTTGCCGTGCTGGCCGCCGTGGCTGAAAGCGTTAATCAATCCGCCGCCGCAGCTAACGCTGACCAGCCCTGGCCCCACGGTATCTTTCAGCG
Source organism: Klebsiella sp. RHBSTW-00215 (assembly GCF_014103785.1). Lineage (NCBI taxonomy): Bacteria > Pseudomonadati > Pseudomonadota > Gammaproteobacteria > Enterobacterales > Enterobacteriaceae > Klebsiella > Klebsiella sp. RHBSTW-00215. Next base: position 1,358,863 of record NZ_JABXQS010000001.1, on the reverse strand, counting down.
CCGTCGCCCGTAGGATATTGGCGCGCCCGAGAAACTCAGCGGCAAAACGATTGGGTGGATAGTGGTAAAGCTGATGGGTTTCGCCGTGAGCAATTAGCGAACCGTCTTTCATGATGCCAATCTTGTCCGCCAGGGTCAGGGCTTCGGTCTGATCGTGGGTGACGTAGAGAATCGTCAGCTCCGGCAGTTCGCGGTGCAGGCGGGCGATTTCCTCCACCATGTTATGGCGGATTTGCGCATCCAGCGCGGAAAGCGGTTCATCGAGCAACAGTACTCGTGGGCGCACGGCGATAGCGCGGGCAATGGCGACGCGCTGCTGCTGGCCGCCTGAGAGCTGATGCGGATAGCGGCTGGCGTAATCCGCCATACCGACGATTTTCAGCGCTTCTTTGACCCGCTCGGCGATCAGGGCTTTCGGCTGTTTCTGCGCCCGCAGGCCAAAAGCAACGTTATCTTCCACCTTCATATGCGGGAAAAGGGCGTAGTTTTGCACCACCATCCCGAGGCCGCGTTTATACGGCGGCAGATGAGTGACGTCGGTGTCGCCAATCAAAATTCGACCACCCGCAGGCTGCACAAATCCGGCTATCGCCCGCAGCACCGTGGTTTTCCCGGAGCCGGAGGGGCCAATCAGCGCCAGCACTTCACCCGGTTCAATGGTTAATGACAGCGGCTTTAGCACCACGTTGCCGTGATAAGAAACGCGCAGCGAGTCGAGAGTAATCCCGGTGGTTCCCGCCAATAATGGGGTGTGAGGGGCAGTCGTTTTCATCAACATCACGCTTACTCGCTGTCCGTCACTTGATGCCAGCGGGCAATATCCGCCGACAGTGAAACCGCAACATCGTCCCAGTTCGGTTCCCAGCTTTTCACGCCGCTAATCGCCGCTTTTGCTGCTTTGAAGTTGGCATCTTCCGGCGCGACATCGCTACGCACCGGCAGCCCCCAAGAGAGCGCGCTGACGCTGGTCTGAGCCGGTTTATCGAGCAGGAAGTTAATCAACTTTTTGCCGTTTTCGCTGTTCGGACCGTTCTGTACCAGGCCGACGGTGTAGGGCAGCGCCAGCGCGCTGCGTTCGCCTTTGGCATCCGCCGGCCAGAAGATTAGTACGTTCGGGTTACGCGCCATCTGCGACAGGTTCATTTGCAGGTCGCCGTTAGCGATATACAGCTCGCCTTTATTGACCAGCGCGGTCAGCTTGCCGGTCGAAGCCGACGGGCCAACGTTGTTCGCCTGAAGTTTGCCGAGATAGTCGAAACCCGCGTCTTTGCTACCGAGGCTGTGGAACGCCTGCAGCATCACGGCAGTGCCGTCGCCCGCCTGGCCCGGCGTGGAGTATTGAAGCTTGTTTTTGAAGCGGTTATCGAGCAGATCTTGCCAGCTGGCCGGGGCGGCTTTCAGCAGCTTGCTGTTGTAGATAAAGGTCAGGTAGTTGTTGACCAGCGGCGAGTAGCGGTCGTGGACGCCGGGGATTTGTTCGCTGCTCAGCGGCTTAAATTCGGCTAACAGCTGCTCTTTGGCAGCGCGCTGAATGAACGGCGGGACCGTCACCAGCACGTCAGCCTGCGGGTTGGTGCGCTCTTTCGCCAGACGCTCGACAATCGCCCCGGAGCCGCCTTCCACATACTGTACTTTAATGCCCGTCGCTTTGGTGAAGGCATCGAACTGATTTTTGTACCAGCTGTTGTCGCCATCGTGCAGGCCGTCAGCGGAATAGACGGTAACCACGCCATCGGCCCAAACCGGGGCGCTGGCGAGGGCGATAGCGGATAGCAGAGCGAGTCGGGAGAGTTTCATCGTGTCAGCCTTTTCGGGTGAGTGAATTAAATGGTCTATACCAGATTGGCTTTCACGCTACCGGGGGTTTATGACAAAACGATGAATGAAGTGTGTCGAAAGAGTTAAAAACAGCAGGCGTTGCTTTCCCCGGAGGCGGCGCTGACGCACCTGTTCGGGCTACCAAACCAGCAGACTGCTCGATCCTGTAGCCCGGGTAAGGCGTTAGCCGCGACCCGGGGAAAACCGACGAGCGGAGCCAATAAAATCAATGAGTATCGACTTCAATACGCAAGCTATCGTGACGCCAGTATTCGATGTCGTAATCGAGAATTCGACCGTGCTGATCGTAGTTGAGGCGGCGCAGCAGCAGTGCCGGACGCCCTTCCATCACTCCCAGTGCTTCGGCGGCCTGCGGCGGCATCGAGGTCGGCCAGAACGACAAATGCATACTGGTATATATCAGATCATAATGAGTCTGATAAATCTCGGTCAGACTGCCGTTAAGGTCATGGCGTAGCAGCTCCGGAACCCTGGCGGGCAGACAGTGGTTTTCGCAGTAGCAAATTGCCCGGCCGTCGGCGTGGCGCAGGCGGGTAAGCAGGTAAACCTGGTCGAACGGCTGCAATGCCAGCGGGACCATGACATCCAGCGGTACCGCAGTTAAACGCCCATCCAGCAGCACCGTTTTCGGCTCCCGCCCCTGCTCCAGGCACAGCTTATGGAAGTTGGTATTCTGCGTCGGATCCAGCCACAGACGCTCCGGCGTCACGAACCAGCCACGGCGATCGGCGCGGTAGATAACGCCGCTGGCCTCCAGCTGCGCAAGGCTCTCGCGCACCGTGATGCGCGTGGTATTGAACAGTGCACACAGCTCGCGTTCGGACGGCAGTTTGTCGCCGCTCTTCAGCGCGCCGTTTTGAATACGCGCCTGAAGCTGCGCCTTGATCAGCAGGTATTGCGGGGTCTCGCCAGAGGGTGATTTCATGTTCGCTCGCGACCAAATTTGATGCGGCCATTATACATAATCAGATGAATTTTTTGTTGCAGCGCCACTTTTCCTTTGACCTTTGCAGGCGACGATCGTCATCATAAAAAACATCTGGTATAGACCAATGGTGATAAAAATGACTGCTCGCAATTACCTGCTGCTGACCCCCGGCCCGCTGACCACTTCCCGTACGGTGAAAGAGGCGATGCTGTTCGATAGCTGTACCTGGGACGACGACTACAATCTCGGCGTGGTTCAGTTCATCCGCCAGCAGCTGGTTGAGCTGGCGACGCCAGCCGACGGCTACACCTCGGTGCTGCTACAAGGCAGCGGCAGCTACGCGGTCGAAGCGGTGCTCGGCAGCGCTATCGGCCCTCAGGACAAGGTGCTGATTATCAGCAACGGGGCCTACGGCGCACGAATGATCGAGATGGCGGAGCTGATGGGCATCGCGTATCACCCCTACGACTGTGGCGAAGTCTCTCGCCCGGACGTGGTGGCGATCGAGCAGATCCTGCAAACTGACCCGGCGATCGCTCATATCGCCATGGTACACAGCGAAACCACCACCGGGATGCTTAACCCCATCGAAGAAGTCGCGGTCCTCGCCCAGCGTTACGGCAAACGCTTTATCGTCGATGCGATGAGCAGCTTCGGCGGTATCCCGATGGATGTTGCCAAACTGAATATCGATTATCTGATCAGCTCCGCCAACAAATGTATCCAGGGGGTGCCGGGATTTGCGTTCGTCATCGCCCGGGAAGCTGAACTGGCAACCTGCAAAGGCCGTTCGCGCTCGCTGTCGCTGGACCTCTACGCCCAGTGGCGCTGCATGGAGGATAATCACGGCAAGTGGCGTTTTACCTCGCCGACTCATACCGTGCTGGCCTTCGCCCAGGCGCTGAAGGAACTGGCGGAAGAAGGCGGCGTGAGCGCGCGCCACCAGCGTTACAGCACGAATCAGCGGCGTCTGGTGGCGGGAATGCGCGAGTTAGGTTTCCAGCCGCTGCTCGATGACAGCCTGCATTCGCCGATTATTACCGCTTTTTACTCCCCGAGAGCCCCGCAGTATCGCTTTAAAGATTTCTATCAGCGGCTCAAAGAGCAGGGATTCGTTATCTATCCGGGCAAAGTATCGCAGAGCGACTGCTTCCGCATCGGCAACATCGGTGAAGTGTACAACGCCGACATTACCGCCCTGCTGGCGGCCATCAAAAACGCTATGTACTGGCAACATTAAGGAACCGCCATGAACCGTATTAACGCCGTGATTCTTGACTGGGCAGGCACTACCGTCGACTTTGGCTCCTTCGCTCCGACGCAGATTTTCGTTGAAGCCTTCCGCCAGGCCTTTGATGTGGAAATTACCCTTGGAGAAGCGCGAGTGCCAATGGGCCTCGGCAAATGGCAGCACATTGAAGCGTTGGGGAAACTGCCTTCTGTGGATACTCGTTGGCAGGCGAAGTTTGGTCGCGCGATGACCGCCGCCGATATCGATGCAATTTACGCCGCCTTTATGCCGCTGCAAATCGCCAAAGTCGTCGATTTTTCCGCGCCGATCGCCGGGGTTATCGACACGATTGCCGCGCTTCGGGCTGATGGCGTGAAGATTGGTTCCTGCTCCGGCTACCCGCGTCCGGTGATGGAAAAACTGGTTCCCGCAGCCGCCGCGCAGGGCTATGCGCCAGACTATTGGGTGGCGACTGATGACCTCGCCGCCGGAGGGCGTCCCGGTCCGTGGATGGCGTTACAGAACGTGATTGCTTTAGGGATCGATGCGGTTGCCCACTGCGTCAAGGTCGATGATTCCGCGCCGGGAATTACCGAGGGATTAAACGCCGGGATGTGGAGCGTGGGCCTGGCGGTTTCCGGCAACGAGTTCGGTGCCACCTGGGAGGAGTATCAGCAGATAACTGCCGAAGAGATCGCCACTCGCCGCGAGCATGCCGTCGGGAAGCTGTACGCTGCCGGAGCGCACTATGTGGTGGATACGCTGGCGGATTTGCCTGGCGTGATTGCCGCCATCAACGCCCGTCTGGCAAACGGCGAACGTCCGTAGACTTCACCATCTTTCCCCGGGCGGCATAAACGCGTCGCCCGGCGATATCTTGTCACCCTTGCGATAACTCCCCGCTGTTTTCATACCGAAATCCGGCTCTTTTTAGCAAATATGACCATCCTGTAATGCCGATCACACTTTACTGCTGGCAACGGATTTGTTCAGGAAAGACAGCCGGATCATTAAGCTTTTTTCTCCACGCCCGGAATATATTAACGCTATTCCAGTCACCAGCATTGGCGAATAACGAAACCACGGAGAAAGCTAAATATGGCAGGTCTTTATTATGGTGTGGCCTATTACGATGAGTACATTCGTGAGGAGCGCCTGGAAAAAGATATCGAGATGATGGTTGCCGCTGGCATTAACGTTGTCAGAATTGCGGAATCCACCTGGAGCACGCTGGAGCCTGAAGAGAATAGGTTTAATTTCTACCATATCGATCGTGTGCTCGACGCCATGCACCGTGCGGGCATCTCCGTTATTATCGGCACGCCAACCTACGCCATCCCAGGCTGGCTGGCGCGCAAGCATCCGGATGCGCTGGTCACCACGCCAGGCGGTCATGAAAAATATGGCCGTCGGCAGATTATGGATATCGTTAACCCGCATTTTCTTCAGCATGCCGAAAAGGTTATTCGCGCTCTGCTTAATCATGTTCGCCATCATCCGGCTATTATTGGCTATCAGGTTGATAATGAAACAAAGCATTATGACAATACCGGCGAATATATAGAGACGGCGTTTAAAGCATCATTGAAAAAACAGTTCCCGGATATCCGCCGGATGAACGATGCCTTTGGGCTTGAGTACTGGAGCAATCGCATTGATTGCTGGGAAGATTTTCCTCCGGTCGCCAGCACCATCAACGCCAGCCTCGGCTGCGCTTTTGCCCGCTTTCGTCGGGAGAAGGTCGCTGAGTATCTGGCCTGGCAGGCCGATATCGTGCGGGAATACGCGCGGCCAGAGCAGTTTGTTACGCAAAACTTCGATTTTGAATGGCGCGGTTATTCGTTTGGGCTTCAGCCGCAGGTCGATCATTTCTCTGCCGCGCAGGCAATGAGCGTTGTCAGCGTTGACGTTTATCACCCAGGTCAGGATCATCTTAGCGGACGGGAAATAGCCTTCAGCGGCGATGTGGCGAGAAACCTGAAAAATGGGCGTAACTATTATGTTATGGAGACGCAGGCCCAAGGATTTGCTAAATGGACGCCGTGGCCCGGTCAATTGCGTCTGCAAGCTTTTAGCCATATCGCCAGCGGCGCCAGCATGGTTTCTTACTGGCACTGGCATTCCATCCACAACTCCTATGAAACCTACTGGAAAGGGCTTATCAGCCATGATTTCGCCCCGGGCCCTACTTACCAGGAGGCGATGACTATCGGTCAGGAGATGGCTCAGTTGTCCGGCGTTCTTAACGAACTGCGCGTGGAAAACGATGTTGCGATTCTGGTCAGCAATGATGCGATGGAAGCCATGAACTGGTTTAAACCCGATACGCCGCAGCCCGGGCTGAACAACCACGGTCATTACGTTTACAACGATATCCTGCGACGGTTCTGGGATGCGCTTTATGACAATAATGTCGCGGTGGATATCATCAACGCCCTTGACCCGCAGAACAGTCAATACAAGGTCGTGGTTATCCCGGCGCTCTACTGTGCAACCGATGAACAGCTTGAGCGTATCAACCAGTTTGTTGAAAACGGCGGCAAAGTGCTGATTGGCTTTAAGTCCGGATTTTGTGATGAGAATGTCAGAGTGCGCGCTGAAATCCAGCCTGCAATACTGAATAAATGCTGCGGCGTCAGCTACAGCCAGTTCGTCATTCCGGAAAACGTGGGGCTTCGGGCCGAAGCAGAGACGTTGATTTGCGCCCCTGATGAACGCCCGGAAATGTGGATGGAGCTGCTGACGCCGAACGCTGAAAAGACCGCCGTTCTGCTGCGTTATGACCACCCGGTCTGGGGAAAATATGCCGCCGCCACGCTGTCGAATTACGGCAAAGGGCAAGCGCTCTATGTTGGCTGTTTGCCCTCCAGCAAGGTGATATTTGACCTGTTTAGCGCGCTCTCATCAGATACGCCGCTGGCCTCCTCTACGCCAGAGTATCGGTGGCCGCTGGTTGTTCGCCGCGCCGTAAACAGCCAGGGCGAGGCGGTGCAATTTGTTTTCAATTATTGCGCTACGCCTGCAACAATCAGTACTGAGGCCGAAGTGACGGAACCACTGAGCGGGAAACGGTATCATCAGGGAGAACGCGTTGAGATTGATGCCTGGGGCATGCGGTTGTTTGTGAAATCACGGTAATTTTCGCGAGGTGGTGTATGTGTTTTACCTTTGATGCGTATCTGGTGGCTGGATTCACACCGGTTATCCGCAGCGGTCCTCTCGATACCCCGATAGACCGTCCGGACGGAATGGAAGGGTATATTATTAATATTACCGTGAGGGGAAAAGCGTGGGTAAAAACCAAAGAAGGCACATACATTACCTGCGAAAAAAATGACTTACTCATTTTTCCACCCGGTGTGCCGCATCATTATGGGCGAGATGAAAGCAGCGATTGCTGGGATCACTTTTGGATTTACTTTATTCCCCGTCCTTATTGGCATAATTGGCTCACCTGGCAAGGTAGCGAGGGTGAACCAGGCAAACTTACGTTAAAAAGTGAGCACGATGGTGAATTAATGAAGACGCTGTTCAGCGAGGCGATTACCTTCTTTTCTGAAGGCGACGCGCTGTCAGAGGCGATATCGATGAACGTCCTTGAACGTATCATCCTGAATTGTTATCGACTACAGGAAGATACACAAAAGAAAACGCGCGATGCCAGGGTGGAAGAGGTCTGTCTCTATCTGAACCGGCATATCACCGAGGATTTGAGCATCGCCGACCTCGCCGCGCAGGTCTGCTTGTCGCCGTCTCGTCTGTCTCATTTGTTCCGCGAAGAAACCGGGCAGACCATTAATGAATGGAAAGAAGAACAGCGGATATATCGCGCTAAAAATATGCTGCAAAATACCGTGCTGTCTATCTCTGATATTGCACAATTAAGCGGATATAACGATGCCTTTTATTTCTCAAGAATTTTTCGTCGCCACTGTGGGGTCTCCCCTCGGCGATACAGAAATAATTATATCAAGCTTATTCCGGATAAAAGCAGCAACTCCAGTGGCACTTGAATTTTAATATACCCTAAATAATTCGAGTTGCAGGACAAGGCACTTGTGCCTTGAACAGCGCTTGCGCTGGCCCCGAAGGGGCGAGGCCATAGGCCGAGTAACGCGGCAAGGGAGTGAATCCCGATGAGCTTACTCTGGTAAGTGATTCGGGTGAACGAGCGCAGTCAACACACCTGCAACTTGAAGTATGACGGGTATAAACACTACCTTTAAAATAAAAGGTTTACTCTAATGAACACGAATAGCACCGATAAAACCATTAATTTGGGTGGGTGGTCTGCGTCAGTCAGTAATGAAAAACAGCCGAAACCTCCTGTACTTTTAGGTCTTGCCGTCGGAATCGGCGCGCTGCTGTGGCTGGCTCCGTTTATGGGACTCAATTCCGTTCTGAACCCGGCCAAGCTCAGTCGAATTATCGGCGGGGGTTCAGAGGTTAATAATTTTCTTGCTCTGCTTGGCACTCTTGGCGCGGTCACCTCAACGATTACCACCATTATTATCGGCGCGCTGTCTGACCTTACGCGCTCCCGCTGGGGCCGCCGGACGCCGTGGATTTTATCCGGTTCGGTCCTGACCGCCCTGGTGATGGTGGGTCTGGGAATGATTGAAACCAAAGAGCAACTGTGGATTTTTATCCTTCTCTGGTGCTTATTACAGACCTTTATAAACTTTGTCGTTGCACCGCTGATTGCCGTCATTGCTGACCGCATCGCGCCAAAACACCGGGGGTTAATTTCCTCTATTTATGCGGCGGGTTTTATCATCGGTCAGTACGGCGGCCCGGTGGTTGGCGGGTTCTTTCTTAGCGATAGCCATCCAGAGCTGGTCAATACCGGTTATTACGTTCTGGCGGTGGCGATGCTGCTCTCCGGCCCGATTGCGGCAGTCATCATCAAAGAGCCATCCAGCCTCGGCATGCCGCGGCAAAAAATCGACCGCAGCAACTTTGCCCAGTACTTTATTTTTCCGGTACGCAATGCGCGCGACTTTTACCTGGCGCTGTTTGGCAAGATGCTGATTGCCATCACCATTACCGCTTTTAGCGTTTATCAGCTCTTTTTCCTGACCAGCGGAATGGGGCTCAATAGCGCCGATGCCGGGAAGTATATTTCCCTGGCGGGGGTCGCCACGATGATAACCGCGCTGATCTTTGCGCCTATTTCCGGCCCGATTTCCGACAAACTACGCACTCGCAAAAAACCGGTGTTTCTCGCCGCCGTGTTGATTGCCGCCGGGACGGTGATCCCGTTTATTTACGGGCAGCCCGCCGCGATGATCTGGTACGGAGTTATTGCGGGTATTGGTTCGGGGATTTTCTTTTCGGTCGATCAGGCACTGAATCTGGAGGTGCTGCCTAATCCCGAAAACTCGGCAAAAGACCTCGGCATCCTGAATTTTGCCAATACTGGCGCGCAAATTCTTGGGCCCGTATTAGGCGCGATTCTGTTTAGCGTGGTGGGTAACCAGTACCTGCCCATCCTGCCTATTCTGGCCGTTATCGCGCTGGCAGGTGGGGGACTGATTATGATGATAAAACAGGTAGATTGAACGTTATCCCCCGGCGAGCACTGCGCCGTCGGGGGCGAATATTTATGATGAAATCCGCACTTTCGTCGCCACCAGCAGGCCGGTGAGCAGCATCAAAGTACCGGAAATCACCAGCGGCGACAGCAGGCCGAGATGGTCCAGCGCCACGCCGCCGACCGCCGCGCCGCAGGTATTGGCTAACTGGATCACCGCCACCTGAATCGACCCGGCTTTCTCTGCCTGATCGGAAAGGGAGCGGGTGATCCACGTTGACCAGCCTACCGGCACCAGCGCGAAGGCAAAGCCCCAGATAACCGCCACCGTTGAGGCGATGATTTTACTCTCGCCCCATAGCACCAGCATCGCAGCGCTGATAGCCAGCACCACTGGCGCAACCGCCAGCGCCGTTTTTACCGAGCGCTTGAGCAGCATGGAAGAGAGCGAGGTGCCAACAAAGCTGGCGATACCGAAGCTCAGCAGCACCAGCGTCAGGCCGTCAACGTCAAAGCCCGCGAGGGTCATATATACCGGGCGAATATAGGTAAAGAAGGCGAACTGACCGGCGAAGGCCATAAAGATGGCGCACATCCCGGCCATCACACCGGGACGCTTCAGCAGGCCGAGCATATTTTGCTGCTGCGACGACGACTCGCCCGGCAGCGAAGGTAGCGCCTTCAGCACCCAAATCGTACAGACCACGCCCATGACCGCCGCGGCGTTAAAAACGTTACGCCAGCCGATAATCCCGCCAAGGAAGCTGCCCAACGGCGCGGCGATCACTAATGCTATCGACACTGCACCAAAAATTACCGATAGCGCTTTGGGCACCACGCGCATCGGCACCAGCCGCATGGTCAACGACGCCGACATCGCCCAAAAGCCGCCCAGCGCCAGGCCAAGGCAGGCGCGTCCCACCAGCAGTAACGCAAAGCTGTTGGCAAAGGAGACCAGCAGACAGGAGACAGTCAGCAAGACTGAAAACAGAATCACTACATAGCGGCGGTCAGTGCTGCGAATAATCGAAGTGATAAACAGGCTGGCAAACATCGCCACGAACGCGGTGGTGGTGACCGATTGCCCGGCGACGCCTTCAGAAATACCCAAATCCTGCGCCATCGGCGTGAGCAGGCTCACCGGCAGGAACTCAACGGTAATCAGGCAGGCAACGCAGAAAGCCACCGCGAAGACCGCCGACCAGTTTGGCCGCGCTGTCGGGCTAGTGTGTGGCGTGGATGCATTCGAAGGAGTCATAAGTTACCTGCAGGGTTGAATACGGAGAAGCCGCGCAGTGTAACATTTTAAATGTGACGAATTTAACGTTTTGACAACTTTCTCGCCAGCATAGGGGCGTTCGGACGATTTACTGGATTAAAGATGGAATGCGATTCTTTTACCTGTTGGCAGCTTAACATCAATACTTAGCTCACCGCCAAGCGCTGCCACGTAACGCTTCAGCGTCGACAGGCGCGGGTCGTTATCGGCCTGTTCCATTTTTGCGATGGTAGGCTGTTTAACACCCATTGCCTTAGCCAGTTCTGCCTGAGACATGTTCAGTTCCTCCCTTAACATACTTAAAGCGATAGCCTGACGCATCTCCTCGACTTTTTCAGCAATACGCGCCTGACTTTCCGGGCTCTGTTTGGCCATTAATTCTTTAAGGGTCGCCATTTTTTGTCCTTACTTATTAAGGTGCTTACGGTACTCAGAATCTGCAAGCTTGATCATATCTTTATAGAATCTCTTTTCATTTAACCCTGTTTTACCCCCGGCGCATAACACGATGCCACGACGAGAAAGGGCAACATCATAGCCAATAAGCTATAAATAAATTATAGCCTATTAGCTATTAAAGCAAACTTATGTTTAATAATTACGCTTCTGCGATTTTACGCGCCGCCGTCGCCAGACCGCAAATCCACTCCTGATGGCCGTTTATCATCGGATTGGGTACGGTTCGCGCCAGCTCCTGCGCCGGTACGCCCTTCTGTGACTCCTGGGTCAAAATACGCACCCGGTTACCGGGTAAATCCTCAAACAGCCAGGCGTGGATCACGTCGAGGCGCGTAGTCTCATCGCCTTCCGCCCAGCCGTGCCAGGCCACGCGCGCTGCTTGTCCGGCGACCGGTGGAACGTACTCGGTGACCTGTGCTTCAATCGGGAAGCCGAAAGTGGAGAAACGAAAGCGGGCGTTGGCGCTCAGCTTCGGGCCGCTGCCGTCGTGAAAACGGATATCGGCGACGTTGCTGTAGTAGCCCGGCCACAGGGTAGTATCGTCAAGCTGTGCCCAGATTTGTGCCGCCGTCAGGCCGCTAACGATGATTTCGTTGGAAGCGAAGTTATCGGTGGTACCCGGCAGGTAATCTTGCGGCCAGATGATGGCGCTTTGTTGCGATGGCTGTTGCATGGTGGACCTCGTCAGTGTGTGTTTTAACGAGGTCAACTATGCGCCGGAGAGTGATATAAATCGAATCACCATCTTTTATAAACATCATTACAGATAGTGATATCAGTGCAGCCAATGGACGCCATCTTCCGGTAAAAACAGCGTGTTATAACGCTCTTGCAGAGCGTGTAGCTCGCTGATTTCCGGCTCCAGCTCGCGAAGGAAACCTTGCGCGAGGCGGATTTGCGCTTCGGTAATCGGTGCCGCAAGGCGGGCCTTTTGCATCAACCGATACCAGTAGTGCAGGTTCTGCTCGCTGCCATCAACGATCCCCACCTGCCAGATAAGCAGCACCTGAGCGGCATTTTGCAAATGCGCTTCATTAGGCCGTTCAAGGTAGCGCAGATACTCGTGACCGGCGGTTTTTCCCAGCTGATCGATCATCGACTCCAGCGGCACCGGCGTAATCCCTAATCGTTCGCTCAGACGGCGAATTGCACGGCGTGAATCAGAGGTAAGCACCCGAAATCCCACAACAAATACCACTATCAGCGTGGCCAGTCCTAACCAGATCATGCATCCTCTCACTTAATCGCAGCCCCACTATCATAATGGGAATTTGCCTGCTGTCGACTGTCGGACGTACCATAATGTGACTTATCGCGGCTGCGGATAGCTATCATGAAATCTGATATCAGAAACCTCGATCTTAACCTGCTGAAAACGCTGGATGCGCTGCTCGATGAACGCAGCGTCACCCGGGCGGCGGCGCGGCTTTCGCTCACCCAACCGGCGGTGAGCGGCATGCTGACCCGGCTGCGCGAAGCCTTTAACGACCCGCTGTTTATTCGCGCCCCGCACGGGATGGTGCCGACCCTGCGCGCTCAGGCGCTGGCCTCGCCGGTCAAACAGCTGCTGACCGATGCCGAAGCCCTGCTGCAGCCCGCCGTTTTCGAACCGCTCAATGCCTATTTCACCTGGACTATCGCCGCCACCGACTATGCGCTGAAAGCGGTGATCGTGCCGTTTATCGCGGCTCTGAAGCCGCTGGCGCCGGGCATCCGCGTGCGCATTATTCCGGAATCGCCCGCCACGTTGTTCGCTCAGACCGAACGCGGTGAAGTGGATATCGCGCTGCTGACGCCGCATTCCACGCCGCCGGATCTGCACAGCCGGGCGCTGTATCAGGAAGAGTACGTGTGCCTGATGCGCGCGGATCACCCGCAGGCTGCCGCGCCGCTGACCCTGGATTTATTCTGCGAGCTGGAGCATGTGCTGGTCTCCTGGCAGGGCGATAGTTTTCGCGGCGTGACCGATGACGCGCTGGCGGCGCAGGGTCGTTCCCGGCGAGTTGGGCTGTCGGTGAGCAGTTTTCTGGTTCTGCCGGAGGTGCTGGCGGTCAGCGATATGATAGCCGTGGTGCCGCGTCGGCTGGCGAAGATGGCATCAGGGATGAAAATCTCGCCGCCGCCGTTGGCGATACCCGGTTTTACCAAAAGCATGGCCTGGCACGAACGCAGCCATCGCGACCCGGCGCAGCAGTGGCTGCGGGAGTTGTTGCACCAGACGGCCCAGCAGGAAGCATAAAAAAGCCCGGCGCAAAGGCCGGGCAAAGTGACTCACACCCAATGACTCAGGCAGTCTGCAAAGTTTGTGTCTTTTTCTGGCGGCGGATTTTACGTTCTTCAAAGACCGCGACAATAGCCATCAGGCAGATACAAGCAATCGCCGCCGCATCCAGAGCGGCAAAGGTGCCCGCCCAGCCGGTGAGGCCGAAAATCGGTGTACCGTCGGCAATCATCCCGAGGCCCAGTTTGGCAAAGCTGTCGCCGATCAGATAGGCGAAAGTGCCTTTAATCCCATCGGCAGCGCCAATGGCTTTTTTCGGCACAAAGCCCACGGCGGCAACGCCGATCAGTAGCTGCGGGCCAAACACCAGGAAGCCAAGCGCAAACAGCGATGCCAGGTAGACGTACTGGTTGCTGGCGTGCTGATAAACGCCAAGCGTGGCGATAATCAGCGCCAGCGCGACGCAGGCCACCAGCGCGCGGCGTCCGTTCGCCAGGTCCGACAACCAACCCCACAGCAGCGTGCCGACCAGCGCGCCCACCTCAAACAGGGTAAAGCCCTGAATCGCCACTTCTTTAGAAAGCTTCAGCTCCTGGAAAGCATAAACGGTGGACCATTGGTCGATACCGATACGTACGACGTACAGGAAGATATTGGAGAAACACAGCAGCCAGATAACTTTGTTCTTCAGCACGTACTCGACGAAGATCTGCCACTTGGTCATGGCGTTCTCTTCTGTCTCTTTGTCTTCTTCGCTGATCTCTTCGCCAAACAGCTCTTCAGCGTTGCCGAGGCCGTAGGATTCCGGGGAGTCGCTACCAAAGCGCAGGCCGATAAAGCCCACAATCAGCGCGATGATTGACGGGAAGATAAACATACCGATGACGTGGCCGTCGAACAGATAGTTGGCACCAAACAGCGCCACGCCCGCCGCGCCCGCGCCGCCGAGGTTGTGGGAGATATTCCAGAAGCCAAGGAAGGTGCCGCGCTTACGCCGAGGCGTCCACTTGGTAATGGTCGAATAGCTGCACGAACCGCCGGTGCTCTGGAAGAAGCCGCTCAGGGCGTAGAAAGCAATCATCAGGAACAGGCTGGTCGACCCCGCGCCCATGCTGGCGCTGAAGCCGAGCATACAGATGGCAGAGAGGATCAGCATAAACGGCAGGAACTGCTTGGTGTTCTTGCCGTCGGCGTAGTAGGAGACCAGCGTTTTACCCACGCCGTAGGTGATGGAGAAGCCGAGGCCAATCATCCCCAACTGCGTCATGCTCAACCCGTAGGTGGAGATCATGTCGTTCTGCGCAATGTTAAAGTTCTTGCGGATCAGGTACATGGTCAGGTAGCCGATGAAAACCACCAGGTACGACTGCATGAACGGTTTGAACCACATTTTGCGCCGCGCTTCGAGCGGCAGATCCAGGGTCGGCTTGCGCACCTGGTTTAGAAAGGCCAGCATTTGACACTCCCGAGCTAATTTTTATACCTGCGAATGGCAGGCATTGTAAAAATCAGCCAGGAGACACGCCTGAGACAGCGTCCAGGCGAAACCGGGAAAATTTCTTAGTTTTACGCCATTCGACTGAGAAAGGTGAAGTCGGTCACGCTTCGCGCGGTGCCTGGGCGTTTAAAAACGGCAGCAACAGCAGGGCAGAAATACCGGCCGCAATGGCGATTACCACAAAGAATCCGGTCCAGTGCCAGATCTCCATCACCTGCGCCAGCGGCCAGCCGGAGAGCGATGCCCCCAGATAGGCAAACAGACCAACAAAGCCGGTTGCAGCACCCGCTGCCTCTTTGTGCGAGCACTCCGCTGCCGCCATGCCGATCAGCATCTGCGGGCCAAAAACGAAGAAACCGGTAGTAAAGAAGCAGGCTGCCTGCATTACGTAACTGGCAAATGGCATCAGCCACAGACCGCCGACGGAGAGTAAAATTCCGGCGGCGAAAATCAGGTTCATCGGCCCGCGATTGCCGTTAAACAGCTTATCTGAGCCCCAGCCAGCCACCAGCGCGCCGATAAATCCCCCCAGCTCGAACATGGTCACCGCTGAGTTGGCAGTCACCAGATCGACGCCGAGGGTCTCCGACATATACAGGTTGCCCCAGTCGTTAATCGCCGCCCGCACCACGTACACCAGCACGTAGCACAGGGAGAGCAGCCAGATATAGGGGTTCAGCAGCACGTATTTGGTGAGGATCTCCTTGCGAGTCAGCCCCGCGCCTTCCTGCTGCTGGGCAATCTCCAGCTCATCGTGCCGCCAGTCGCCCACCGCCGGTAGCCCCACAGCCTGCGGCCGATCGCGCAGACGCCAGCAGAGGAACAGTCCGGCGAAGATCGCCAGCATCCCGGCAATCATCATCCCCGTTCGCCAGCCGTAGTGCAGCGCCGCCGCGCCAACCACCATCGGGATCAGCGCTCCGCCAACGTTATGCGCCGTATTCCACAGCGCCCACCAGCCGCCCCGTTCGGTGCGCGAATACCATGCCGTCAACAGGCGGGCGCAGACCGGCGATCCCCAGCCCTGAAAAAAGGCGTTCAGCGCCCACAGCAGCGCGAAGGCCCACAGCGAAGTGGAAAACCCAAACAGGATATTCACGACGCCGGTGGCGACCAGGCCGATGCCCATAAAATAGCGGGCGTTAGAGCGGTCGCTGACGATACCGGAGAAAAATTTCGACAAGCCGTAGGTGATGTAAAACAGCGTTGCCAGCAGGCCGATGTCGCTGCGCGTCAGCACGTTGCTGGCAAGGATTTCCGGTACGGCGGCGTTAAAGCTTTTACGGGTGAAGTAAAACAGCGCGTAGCCCAGCCAGATGGTCAGCAAAATATGCCGACGCCAGTAGCGGTAGCGCTCGTCCAGCGCCTGTTTATCGGCTATCGGTTGAGCGTCCGGCGGGGATTTTAAAAAGGCAAACATCATCGTTCCTCAGGCGTAACGCAGCGGCAGGCTGACGCAAACGCGGGTGCCGTGGGTGCAGGAGATGGTTAAGCTACCTCCCAGCGCCGTCACGCGCTCGCGCATGCCGGTAAGGCCGAAGCCCTGCTGGCCGGAGCCTGGGGGCAGGCCGCAGCCGTCATCCTCCAGAACCAGCATCAGCCGCTGCTCCTGCTGCCAGCCCTGTAACGTGACGGCGCTGGCGCAAGCATGCTTGACGATATTATTCAGCCCCTCCTGGCAAACGCGGAACAGGGTGACACGCTGGTTTTCACTCAGCAGCGATTCATCAATGCGCCACTCCAGGTGGCTGACCATACCGCGATCCTCCAGCTCCATTTCACGCATCAGCGAACGTACCGCCTGCTCAAGAGTGAGGTCATCCAGCTGACGAGGACGCAGGCGGCCCAGCAGGCGGCGCACCGAGTCGTAGACGCCGAGCGAAAGTTGCTCAATCAGCTGGCCGCTCTGCCGAACGCTGGCGTTGTTGGGAGCAAGACGCTGAACGATCCCCGCCTGGGTGCGAATCGCGGTGATGGTCTGGCCGATATCATCGTGCAGCTCGCGGGCCACCTCGCGGCGCACGCTCTCTTCGGTTTCCAGCAGGCGCTCCGCCAGCCGCTGGTTGCGCACCAGCTCACTTTGCAGAGATTGATTAAGCTCGCGTAGCCGCTGAATTCCGGCCCCCAATAGCAGCCCCATCAGGCTTTGCGCCAGCAGCGAAAGCAGTAAATCAACCGGATGATCGTGCCAGGTTTGGCTGGCAATCAGCGCGATGGCGTTCATCAATGTCGCAATCAGCGCGCCCTGCCAGCCGTAGTGCCAGGCGAGAGCGATGATCGGCAGTGCCAGGCAGAAGGGGGTAAAACGCGAGAGTTCGGCAGGCAGCCCGAGCTGTAACCAGAGGCTGATGGTAAACAGCAGCAGATACCAGATAAGGTGCCGCCCGCGCCAGTTCACCGGCTGCGAAACCAGCGATGGCCCCAGCGGCCGCCAGACGGTGCTGGTGAGATAGTGCCAGATAACCAGGCAGGTCGGGGCCAGCGTCAGGCCGCCGGTCAGGGTCAGCAGCAGCGCATTCAGCCCCTCTTTGCCTTCCGCCAGCCACGGCAGCGATTGCAGCAGCGCGGCGGCAATCAGCGCTGCGCCCTGACGCAGTAGGGTGAGCCAGTCGCGCTGATGACGATAGCGCGAGATCAGCGCCACCGGCAGCAGGGTCAGCAGGCTTCCGGTCATCAATATTATCGGGTGCGCCAGTTCCACTTCCTGCGCCAGCCAGAAGAGAAGCAGCCACTCCGCGCCCAGCAATACCGGCCAGTAGCCGCGCGGGCATTGCAGCATCAGGCCAAGACGCAGGCCGAAGGGAAATAGCAATGCCGCAAGGTCGGGACGCTCCACCAGGTGCAGGCTGATGCTCCACAGGCAGAACCAGGCGGCGGAGAAGATAAAGAAACAGCCGATTACCGAGAGCAGTCGGGAGAGAATCGCTTTCATTGCCAGCTATCGAACATCCGGCGCGCCAGCTCAACGTCGTTGCTGACGCCGAGTTTTTCCAGCAGATTAGCTCGATGGACGTGAACGGTTTTCGGCGACAGCCCCAGTTCAGCAGCAATCTCTTTTACCGCCATCCCCTGCGCCAGTTTTTCCGCCACTTCGCGTTCGCGTTTGGTGAGCGGGTCCCGACGCCCGGCCGCCAGCTTTATGGCGATATCCGGCGTCAGGTAGCAGCCGCCTGTCGCCACCGTGCGTACGGCGGCGATCAGTTCATCCGGACTGCATCGCTTGGAGAGAAAACCGCGCGCTCCGGCGTTCAGCGCCTGTTCCACCAGCGCCGGGCTGTCGTGGACCGACAGCATGACGACAGCCATCCCTTTCGGTAATTGGCTCAGCAGCTCAAGCCCGGAGATATCCGGCATCGAGATATCGCAGATGCAGACCTGCACCCCGCGACCGGGCAGCCCCGCCAGCGCCTCTCGACCGGAACCAAATTCGGCGACGACCTGAAAATCGGCTTCCAGCCCCAGCAGTTGGGCAAAGCCGGAGCGGACGATAAGGTGATCGTCGATAAGGGCGATAGTGGTCATGGCGTTTCCTGGCGGGTATAAAAAACGCGCTTACCTTAACGGCAAGCGCGTTGCTGTTCAAGTCTCGAACGATTATTCGAAGAACACCGCAATTTTGCTGAACATGGACGGATCGGACTGGTTGCGTACCACTTTCTCAACGTCTTCCAGCTTTTCGATCTGGCTAATCATCTGCCCGAGGCGCTGATCGTCGTTGACCAATAGCCAGATGCGGCTCTGATTGCTGTCCTGAATCGGCAGGCAAAGAATGCCTTCCACGTTGAAGGCGCGGCGGGCGAACAGGCCGCAAACGTGGGTCATTACGCCAGGATGGTTGCGCACGGTGAGCTGTAGAATAACGTTTTCATGAGTCGCTTGTTGCATGGCTTATTCCCCCACCATTTCAGTATTGGCCGCACCCGGCGGTACCATTGGATACACTTTTTCTTCGGCATCGATACGCACGTGGATCAGCGCCGGGCCTGGGCGGTCGATAATCGCCTGCAGCGCCGCCTGCGGGTCGGCTTCGTTATTTAAATCACAGGTTTGCAGGCCGAAACCGGCGGCGATCTGCATAAAGTTGATCATTCCCGGGTAGGTAGCGGCAAACACGCCCTGCTTATAGAACATGCTCTGCTGCTGATGCACAAGCCCCAGGGCTTCGTTATTCATCAGGATGATTTTCACATCCAGCTGATTTTCCGCCGCCGTCGCCATCTCCTGGATATTCATCATCAGGCTGCCGTCGCCAGAGAAGCAGATAACCTTGCGCTGAGGATTCACCAGCGCCGCGCCAACCGCCGCGGGCAGACCAAATCCCATGGTGCCCAATCCGCCGGAGGTCAGCCACTGTCGCGGACGGTTCAGCGGATAAGCCTGAGCGGTCCACATCTGATGCTGGCCAACGTCGGTGGTGATGATGGCTTCATCATCCACGCAGGCGGCCACGGCGTTAATCAGGCCGTAATGGGAGAGAGGATCTTTCTCCTGCGGGATGTTGCAGGGGAATTCACGCTGCAAATCCGCCACCAGCTGCAGCCATTCGCTGCGCGGCTGCGCCTTGACCTGCGGAATCAACTGAGTCAGCACCTCAGCAACATCACCCTGAATCGCCACGTGCGGCTGCTTGATTTTACCCAGCTCTGAGCGGTCGATATCGACATGAATAATCTTCGCGTTCGGGCAGAACTGCTCGGTTTTACCAATCGCCCGGTCATCAAAACGTGCACCTAAAACAATCAGTAAATCAGCTTCTTGCAGAATAAAGTTGGTACTGCGCGCGCCGTGCATCCCCAGCATGCCCAGCGACAGTGGGTGCGCTTTCGGCAGCATCCCCAGCGCCATTAAGGTCAGGGTGGTCGGCAGGTTGGCTTTCTCCGCCAACTGACGAATCTGCTCAGGAGCGTTGATGACCCCGCCGCCCAGATAGAGTACCGGACGCTGTGCGGCGTTAATCATCGCCGCCGCTTCGCGCACGCTGGCGCTGTCGAACTCCGGGGCCGCCATGCGGGTTCCCGGTTCCGGCAGGACGTCCAGCTCAATGGTCGCCGACTGAACATCCTTAGGAATATCTATCCACACCGGCCCCGGTCGCCCGGACTGCGCGATGCGAAACGCGTCGCTCATCACCTGCGGCAGTTCAGCGATATTGCGCACCAGGTAGTTGTGCTTAGTGATGGGGATAGAAATACCGTAGGTGTCGACTTCCTGGAAGGCGTCGGTGCCGATCATCGAAGCCGGAACCTGCCCGGTAATGCAAACCAGCGGAATCGAATCCAGGCGGGCGTCGGCGATAGCGGTGATCAGGTTGGTGGCCCCCGGGCCGCTACAGGCCATACATACCGCCGGTTTACCCTCGGTACGCGCCATGCCCTGGGCGATAAACCCCGCCCCCTGCTCGTGACGCGCCAGGATGTGGCGAATCTGCGTGCTTTGGCTTAATGCATCGTAAATGGGAAGAATGGAGCCGCCCGGAATGCCGCTGACCGTAGTGATCCCCTGACGCTCCAGTAAATGAACGACTAACTGTGCGCCAGTGAAGCGCATTTTTTGTGATGTTGTGCCCGAACTTGCCATGCTCCAGTCCTTTTATTCTGGGCCGACTTTACGCGTCGTACTTCACGTTGCTGGTGCGTTGGCTGCGCTTGGTCACCCCAGTCACGTACCTATGTACGCTCCAGGGGATTCGCTCACTTGCCGCCTTCCTGCAACCCGAATTACTTAGCGTATCCGGGCGGGGCTCTTAAACGAAAAACCCCGCTCGGTTTGCGCCGGCGGGGTTTGGAATTCGTGTTGTTCCGGACCCTACGGCGCGTTGCCGACGACGACCACCACAGACACGAAGACCACCGCGGCAGGCGCGGTTAGTAGTAGAGTCGAAGTCAGGATGGATGCGTTCATTAGGGACCTGTTGTCTTAAAAAAGTGAATGAATTTATACAAACACAGCTTTTGCCATTTCACAACGGATTTATTTTCAACCACGAGAAACTGCGTGAAGGATCACATTAATTTGCGGAGGGATAAAACAAAAAACCCCGCGCATGGCGAGGTCTTTTGAATGGTGTCTTTGCGGTTGGTAGCCGCGAATACACTGTATTACGTCAACGAAAAAAGTATACGCGATCGACGAAGAAGGCGCAATTTCACGACGGTTTTTGCTGATCTAGAGTATGGATCGCACTCGCATATTTGTCCAAAATATACTGTTCATTTATACAGTAATCATTCTATACTGATGGGGTACGCAGAGTGACATCTGGGGGCCGCACTTTTACCGGCGCAATGAAGTCCTGGCTGAAACGGGTGGTGCCGTCAGTGCCTTAACCCCAGAAGAGCACACTGTGTTACGTCAACAAATACCCTGAATAACTTGGGCTGTAGCCGACAGGCCGCGCCTGAAATATGACGGGTATACCCTGGCTGGCAACAGGCGGCGGAAAGGTACGCCAGCCGGTCGTGCTCCTGAACCAGAGGAGACGCGTATGGGCGGAGTGGATATCGTTGTTCTGATCCTGAAACTCATAGTTGCTGTGTTGCAACTGCTTGATGCAGTCCTGAAGCAGTTCCGCTGATTCAGGTTCAAGTCGCACCTGGGAGGGGCGGGAAACCGCCCCTCTACAGGCTAATCCGATGGAGAAAACCATGGCACCGCTGTTGATTGCCGCAGTAACCCCTGACGACCCAGATTTTACGGCGTTGCGCGCCGAAAGCCTGGCGCAAAACCTGAATATGCTTCGCCGCCTGGCGGAGAATTGGCAGAGTGGGGAAAACCGCTTTGACGCACCGGGAGAAAAGCTGCTGGGGGCCTTTGCGCATGGGCAACTGGTCGGCGTTTGCGGGCTGAATATCGACCCTTTTAGCCAGCAGGTGCGGGCCGGGCGTATCCGCCATTTATACATTGGTGAAAGCCACCGCCGGCAGGGGATCGGGCATCAGCTACTGGTCTCGGTTATCACCCACTCCGGCACCAGCTTTGATTTTCTCAACACCCATGCGCCGTCAACGGCCTGGTCGTTTTATGAAAATCTGGGATTTCGCCCGGTATACGATGAGCCTCAGGTCACGCATCGCCTGTTCTGCTCACTTTAGCCATCGCTGGCTGCCGGGGAATGTGCATGTTACAGTCCAGTGACGATTTATTCCCCATATCCGGGCCGTAATGACCATCACCGTATTCTGTATTTTGCTGTTCGCTGCTCTGCTTCATGCCAGCTGGAACGCTATCGTTAAAGCGAGCGGCGATAAGATGTATGCGGCAATCGGCGTTAGCGGTTCAGCCGCATTAATCGCCCTGGTTTTACTCCCCTTTGCCCCACAACCCGCACTCGCCAGCGTGCCGTTTCTTGCTGTCTCCTGCGCGTTACAGGTGGTGTACACCGTGCTGGTGGCGAAAACCTACCAGGTTTCGGATATGAGCCAGACCTATCCGCTGATGCGTGGAACCGCGCCGCTGCTGGTGGCGATAATCAGCGTCACCTTCCTTGGCGACCATCTCTCGCCGCTGGCGTGGCTGGGGATTGGCGTAATCTGCCTGGCGATTCTGGCGATGGCCTTTAACGGTCGATCCAGTTCAAGTACCGGTATCGTACTGGCGCTGATTAACGCCTGTTTTATTGCCGGTTACACGCTGGTGGACGGAACTGGGGTGCGGCTTTCAGAAACCGCGCTGGGCTATACGCTGTGGACCTTTTTTATGAACGGTTTTTGTCTGCTGAGCTGGGCGATGATCGCCCGACGCCAGCAGGCCAGCCGCTATCTGCGCCAGCACTGGAAGAAGGGAATGATCGGTGGCGTCGGCACCATGGGCTCTTATGGTCTGGCGCTGTGGGCGATGACCCAGGCACCGCTGGCGGTCGTCGCCGCGCTACGTGAGACGTCGATTCTGTTCGGCGCGGTTATCGCTTTTATCCTGTTGAAAGAAAAGGTCGTTCCACTGCGCATTGTTGCGGCTTGCGGTATCGCTGCTGGGGCGATTCTGTTACGGCTGTCTTAATCTGGATATGGCAACATTAGTTGCCGATTTTCGTTTACAAAACCTGCCTGAAATACCCCGATAATCCCTCCGCTCAGGGTTGTTCTGTCATTTTTATGTGGTAGATTCCTCCATCGTTTTGCGGGTGTGTTAGTCACATATTCTTTATCTTCCATATTTCACAAAGTATTCATCGACATGAAACGGCATAAGAACTTCAATTTGTTGTTGATGCTGGTACTGCTGGTGGCCGTCGGCCAGATGGCGCAGACCATATATATCCCGGCGATTGCTGATATGGCGGTATCGCTCAACGTCCGTGAGGGCGCGGTGCAGAGCGTGATGGCCGCTTATCTGCTGACCTACGGCGTATCGCAGCTCTTCTACGGCCCGCTATCGGATCGCGTTGGTCGTCGCCCGGTGATCCTCGTGGGAATGTCTATTTTTATGCTGGCGACGCTGGTTGCCATCACTACCCATAGCCTGCCGGTGCTGATCGCCGCCAGCGCAATGCAGGGGATGGGCACCGGGGTCGGCGGCGTGATGGCGCGAACTCTGCCGCGCGATCTGTATGAAGGCGCACAGCTAAGGCACGCTAACAGTCTGTTGAATATGGGTATTCTGGTCAGTCCGCTGCTCGCGCCGCTGATCGGCGGCATTCTCGATACCCTGTGGAACTGGCGGGCCTGCTACGTCTTCCTGCTGGTGCTTTGTGCTGGCGTGACCTTCAGCATGGCGCGCTGGATGCCGGAAACCCGACCAACCGGCGCACCGCGTACTCGGCTTATCACCAATTACAAAACGCTGTTCGGCACCAGCGCGTTTAACTGCTATCTGCTGATGCTAATCGGCGGCCTGGCGGGTATTGCTGTGTTCGAAGCCTGTTCCGGCGTGCTGATGGGCGCGGTGCTGGGCTTGAGCAGCCTGTCGGTGAGCATTCTGTTTATTCTGCCAATTCCGGCGGCGTTCTTTGGTGCGTGGTTTGCCGGACGCCCGAATAAACGCTTCCCGACGCTGATGTGGCAATCGGTGATTTGCTGCCTGCTGGCGGGGGTGATGATGTGGATCCCGGGCTTGCTGGGCATAATGACCGTCTGGACCCTGCTGGCACCTGCCGCGCTGTTCTTTTTTGGCGCGGGGATGCTGTTCCCGCTGGCGACCAGCGGCGCGATGGAGCCATTTCCGTTCCTCGCCGGAACCGCCGGGGCGCTGGTGGGCGGGCTGCAAAACATTGGCTCCGGCGTGCTGGCGTGGTTGTCGGCGATGATGCCGCAGACCGGTCAGGGCAGCCTGGGTCTGTTAATGATGCTGATGGGCTTGCTGATTCTGCTGTGCTGGCTGCCGCTGGCATCGCGGTTTAGCCGCCACCAGCAGCCGGTTTAAAGCTTCGCCGGTTCGCGACGCGGGCTACCGGCCCGCAGATGGCGGTGAACTCGTAGGGGGAATCAGCCGCCAATTCCGTGGCTAATCAGTGCCAGCGCGTGGCTGACAATCATCTGCTTGTTCACTGATTGCAACCGCACATCGGTATGGGTACGGGAAAACGGCACCAGTACCAGGCTTATTAAGGTGGTAAACAGCAGCTCCGGCGACAGCGCCGGGTTGAGTTTGCCCTCCTGCTGCCAGCGGCGCACCGTCGCCAGCATTTTGTGGTATTTCTCATCGCCAAAACGCGCGTGCATATGCTGACGCAGTACCGGCATCTCGCCGATGATCTCCTGCATCCACAGCGGTGCGAACCATGCATTTTTCTCCGCCATCGCCGCCAGGGTTTCAATAAGCAGGGTAAAAGCGGTCACCGGCTCATCGCTATGTTCAACAAAAATCAGGCCGATGTCGTTGCGCAGCGGCATAAAGCGCTCTTCGACCAGCTTTTCCACCAGCGCCTCCCGCGAGCTGAAATAGTAGTGCAGCATCGCGGGCGTCACCCCCGCTTCTTTGGCGATGGCGTTCAGTGAAATTCGCGCGATCCCGTGGCGGGCAAACAGCGCCAGGGCAATATCCATCAGCTGTTCGCGGTTGGCGGAGCCGGATTTCTGCCCGCGCGGGCGACCGGGGCGACGTGGAGCTTCATTGTCTTTTTGTGCTGACATCGTATGGCGATCCCTTGACCTGATTCATCATTTCCCTAAATATTAATTATGTATTTAATTAATTTCAAGCGAGTGATGCTATGACATCTGAAGTCGCGAGCCAACCGGCGGTACCCTCAATCCGCCTGCTCTTCAGCGCTCTACTGCTGGTCATGCTGCTATCAGCGCTGGACCAGACTATTGTTTCGACCGCGCTGCCGACCATCGTCGGCGAGCTCGGCGGGCTGGATAAACTCTCGTGGGTCGTGACCGCCTATATCCTCAGTTCGACCATCGCGGTGCCGCTGTACGGCAAATTTGGCGATCTGTTCGGGCGGAAAATCGTCCTGCAGGTGGCGATCGTGCTGTTCCTTGCCGGTTCCGCCCTGTGCGGGCTGGCGCAGAACATGACCCAACTGGTGCTGATGCGTGCCCTGCAAGGGTTGGGCGGCGGTGGTCTGATGGTGATCAGCATGGCGGCGGTGGCCGATGTAATCCCGCCTGCTAATCGCGGTCGCTATCAGGGGTTATTCGGTGGTGTTTTTGGCCTGGCGACGGTGATCGGGCCGTTAATCGGCGGCTTCCTGGTGCAGCACGCCTCCTGGCGCTGGATTTTCTACATCAACCTGCCGCTGGGCCTGTTCGCGCTGCTGGTGATCGGCGCGGTTTTTCACAGCAGCAACAAGCGCAGCCAGCACCAGATCGACTGGCTGGGGGCAATTTACCTCAGCATGGCGCTGCTGTGCATCATCTTGTTTACCTCCGAGGGTGGCAGCGTTCGCGCGTGGAGCGACCCGCAGCTATGGTGCATTCTGGCCTTTGGCGTGGTGGGGATTATCGGTTTTATTCATGAAGAACGACTGGCCGCAGAGCCGATTATTCCGCTCTCATTGTTCCGCAACCGCAGCTTTCTGCTTTGCAGCCTGATTGGCTTTGTTGTTGGGATGTCGTTGTTTGGTTCGGTGACCTTCCTGCCGCTCTATTTGCAGGTGGTAAAAGCGGCGACGCCGACCGAGGCGGGGCTACAGCTAATCCCGCTGATGGGTGGTCTGCTGCTGACCTCGATCATCAGCGGACGCGTTATCAGCCATACCGGTAAGTACCGGGTGTTTCCGATTATCGGCACCCTGCTGGGCGTGGTGGGAATGGTGCTGCTGACGCGCATAACCATCCACTCGCCGATGTGGCAGCTGTATCTTTTCACCAGCGTGCTGGGAGCGGGTCTGGGACTGGTGATGCAGGTGCTAATACTGGCAGTGCAGAACGCGATGCCTGCGCAAATGTACGGCGTGGCAACCTCCGGCGTGACGCTGTTCCGCTCGATTGGCGGCTCTATCGGCGTGGCGCTGTTTGGCGCGGTATTCACTCATGTATTGCAAAATAACCTGCAACACCTGCTGCCGGAAGGTGCGCAGCTGCCGCGGGCGCTGAATCCGGCGGCGGTACAGAATTTGCCTGCGGAGATTCGTCTGGATTACCTCGACTCCTTCGGGGCCGCTATCCACGCGGCGTTCCTGATGGCGGCCTGCATTATGGCGGTGGCGTTTGTGCTCTCCTGGCTACTGAAAGAAGCACCGCTGAAAACGACCGCCCGCTAGGCGGTGGCGGCAATACGCAGCAGCGCCCGACGCAGGGCGGGCGCGGCGAAATCGATAAATTTACGCAGCTTGAGCGGGGCCAGGTCCCGGGCGTTAGAGAGCAGATGCACCGGCGCGGGTTCCGGCTCCATCGTTTGAAAAATTAGCTTCAGTTCGCCGCACACCAGGCCATCGATAGCCTGGTAATGCAGCAGGCGCGCCACGCCAGCCCCCAGTCGGGCGGCATCGGCGGCGCTCTCCGGGGTGGTCACCGAAAGCATCGGAGCGAGCGCGACCAGCCGGTCTTGCGCTTCTGTAGTATTAAACCGCCAGCCGCTGTAGGGCATCGGCGACTCAATGTGAATCATCGGCAGCATGGTCAGATCGCGCGGGCGTTCTGGCGTGCCGTGTTTTTCCAGCAAGCCCGGATGCGCACAGGTGACGATGCGCATCTCACCAAGGCGGGTCGCCACCATCCCGCTATCCGGCAAGGCACCGATACGTACCGCTAAATCAACATGCTCGTCCACCAGGTTGGCGTTGCGATCGCTAAGCAGTAAACGGACGCGAATCTGCGGGTAACGGGCAAGAAATTCCGTGATTACCGGTAAAACGTGCAAACGACCAAACATGATAGGCGCAGAGATCGTCAGCTCGCCTTTTGGTTCCTGATATTCGCCCACCGCCTGGCGCTCGGCGCTCTCCACCTCTTCGAGGATCCGTCGCGCGGCGGCGACATAATCGGCTCCGGCGTCGGTCAGCGTTAGCTTGCGGGTCGTACGGATGAGCAGCCGCACGCCGAGCGCATTTTCCAGTTCGGCAATATTGCGGCTGACGGTGGTCAGAGGCGTATTTAGCGCCCGCGCCGCTGCCGACATACTGCCGAGTTCAGTCACTTTCACCAGCAGCGCCATGGCGCTGAGTCGGTCCATAATTATCCCGTTTTTCGGAAAGATGATTGCCAGATCCCCACTATTATCTTTTTTGTCGACACAGTCCATGATGAGTCATGCCACATCGCCTTCGGAGGAATTATGTCAGCAGACTTTCTTGATATCGCCATGACCCCTAACGTGATGGATGTTCAGCATGAGATGGGCAGCGATGGGATGTGGCAGTCGCCGCATCGCCCGCGTAGAGGCGAGCGCTTCAGCGACAGCGAAGAGGGGATGATCGCCACCCGCGATAGCTTCTACCTGGCGACGATTTCGCAAACCGGCTGGCCCTATATTCAGCATCGCGGCGGCCCGGTGGGTTTCCTGCATCTGCTGGATGGGACCACTCTGGCGATGGCGGATTTCTCTGGAAATCGCCAGTACATCACCACCGGCAACCTGCGCGGTAGCGACCGGGCGTGTCTGTTTTTGATGGATTACCCGCGCCGTGCCAGGCTGAAAATCTACGCCACCGTAGAAGTCGTGGCAGCGGAGAGCGACTCGGAACTATTGGCGCGGGTTACGCCGGAGAACTACCGGGCCAGAATCGAGCGCATTTTTCGCTTTCATTTACAGGCCTTTGACTGGAACTGCCCTCAGCATATTACCCCGCGCTACACCGCCCAGCAGGTGGCGGAGTATAGCCAGACGCTGCAACAGCGTATTGACGATCTGGAGCGGGAAAACCAGCGCCTGCAACAGCTTATTCATACAGGAGAACAATGATGACCGAACAACGCCCACCGCTGCCGCCGTTTACCCGCGAGAGCGCCGCGCAAAAAGTGCGGGCCGCCGAAGATGGCTGGAACAGCCGCGATGCCGGAAAGGTCGCGCTGGCCTACACCGTCGATAGCGAATGGCGTAATCGCAGCGAGTTTGTGCACGGCAGGACGCAAATTATCGACTTTTTGCAGCGAAAATGGCGTAAAGAGCAGGAATACCGTCTGATTAAGGAACTGTGGGCGTGGAGCGACAATCGTATTGCGGTGCGCTTCGCCTATGAGTGGCACGATGACAGCGGCAACTGGTTTCGCTCCTACGGCAATGAGAACTGGGAGTTTGATGAACGCGGCCTGATGCACACGCGCTACGCCTGCATCAACGACCTGCCGATTGCCGAGAGCGAGCGCCTGTTCCACTGGCCCCAGGGCCGTCGCCCGGACGATCACCCGGGATTGAGTGAACTGGGGCTGTAAGGTGCGTCCCCCGCTCTAGAGATCCCCGGAGGCGGCGCTGCGCACCTGTCCGGGCTACTCGATCGCAGCCGACGGTGAACCCGTAGCCCGGGCAGGCGCATCGCGCTGCTCCCGGGAGAAAGGGGGAAGATGATTTTATTTCCAGTTGCCGTTTTTGCGTTTAAAACCTCACCCCAAAGTCGTTATAGTTTCAGACGAAAAAATAATAACGATTCTCTATGGACTGACGGGGTAATAACAATGAAATTGCGTTTACGGGCAGCCGCCGCCGTGGTGCTGGCGGGCCTGCTGCTGGCGGGCTGCGACCAGAAGGGCAGCGATGCCAAACACATTAAAGTTGGCGTGATTAACGGCGCGGAACAGGATGTAGCAGAAGTGGCGAAGAAAGTAGCCAAAGAGAAATATGGCCTCGACGTTGAGCTGGTGGGCTTTAGCGGCTCGCTGCTGCCCAACGAATCCACTAACGCCGGGGATCTGGACGCGAACGTCTTCCAGCACCGCCCGTTCCTCGCCCAGGATAACAAAGCCCACAACTATCGCCTGGTGGCGGTTGGTAATACCTTCGTCTTCCCGATGGCGGGCTATTCGCGCAAAGTTAAATCCGTCGCCGAGCTGAAAGACGGCGCGACCATCGCCATTCCTAACGACCCGACCAACCTGGGCCGCGCGCTGCTTCTACTCCAGCAGGAGAAGCTGATTACGCTCAAGGCGGGCACCGGCCTGCTGCCGACAGCGGTCGATATCACCGACAACCCGCATAACCTGAAAATTATGGAGCTGGAAGGGGCGCAGCTACCGCGCGTGATTGACGACCCGCAAGTCGATGTGGCGATCATCAGCACGACTTACCTCCAACAGACCGGGTTAACGCCGGTGCGCGACGGCATCTTTATCGAAGACAAAAACTCGCCGTATGTGAACATTATCGTGACCCGCGAAGACAACAAAGACGCGGAAAACGTAAAAGAGTTTATGCAGTCCTACCAGTCGCCGGAAGTGGCAAAGGCGGCAGAGACTATCTTCAACGGCGGCGCGGTTCCCGGCTGGTAATTATTGACACAAGGAGATGTGGCGATGACCCGGCAACGCCAGGCAGATTTGCTGCTAATAGCCGCGACGGTTATCGCCGCCTGCGGATGGATTTTTTCCCGTGAAGCGATTGCCGGCATGCCGGTTTTCGCCTTCCTCGGCCTGCGCTTTTTCTTCGCCGCGCTGCTGTTGCTGCCGTTCTGTCGCGGGTTTCGCGTCGACAAGCAGTACTGGCCGCGCATTATTATCAGCGGCCTGTGGTTTGCGTTAAACCTGTGCCTGTGGATCTACTCGGTATCGACAACTCCGTCGCTGGGCGAAGGGGCGTTTATTATGAGCCTGTCGATGCTGTTCGTGCCGCTTACCGCGTGGGCGATGATGAAGGCGCGTCCGGCGCGGGCCTACTGGGAGTGCCTGCCGATTGCCATTGTCGGCCTCGGTTTGCTCAGCCTGCATATGCCGATTGAGTTTCACCCCAGTCAGGGCTGGTTTCTGCTGACCGCGCTGGTGCAATCAATCTGGTTTTGCTACACCAGCAACTGCGCCCGCGAGGTGCCGCTGATCCCGCTAACTACCGTGCAGCTAGGCATCACCGGGATTGTCGGACTGGGGATTTCCGCCGCCGTCGAGACCTGGGATCAGCCGTTTACCCTGCCGACCTTCGGCTGGCTGCTCGCCAGCATTGTCATCGCGACCAGCCTGCGCTTCGGCCTGCAAATGAAGGGGCAGAAGTACGCAGCGGTTGCCAGCGCGGCAATTATTATGGTCCTTGAGCCGCTGTTGACGGTGATTGCCGCCGCGCTGTGGTACGGCGAACAGCTGCCGTTGCAGAAGATTATCGGCGGCGTGCTGATCCTCGTCGCCCAGCTGTGGTTTCGCTGGCGGATGCTGAAACCGCTACGCTAAACCGGTCCGCCGCTGCGCCATCAGATGCAGCAGCGGCACCAGCGATAGCCCGTCCGGCATCTCGCCGCGGGCTATCAGCTGGCCAATCTCTTCGAGGGTAAACCAGCCGGTTTCCATCACCTCATCCTGATCTTCATCCATCCCCACCCAGGTTAAATCACTGGCAAGCCAGGTGATAAACAGCTGGTCACTGCTGCCATAGGAAGGGTTATAGCGGATGATTTCTTCGGCATTTTTCGCCTGCCAGCCGGTCTCTTCCCGTAGTTCACGCAGGGCCGCCTCGCGCGGATCTTCCCCTTCATCAACGCCGCCCGAAGGAACGGCCCATACGACCTGGTCTATTAGATAACGGTAGTGGCGGATTAGCAGCACTTTGTCATCCTGCATCGCCACAATCCCCACAGCGGGTCGCGGGTAGTGGATGGAGTAAAAATCCCGCCGATCGCCGGGGGCCATATCAATGCCGACCTTGCGCATGCTGAACCACGGGGTGTCCGCCATAACCTCGGCGTCGTGCATATCGGCGGCGGTTAACTTCTTCTTCATCGTAGCCACTCTTCCTGAAAATTGAGCGTTCAGCACACCATAGCCGGGAGCGGATGGCAACCACTGTAGATTGGCCCAATCCCATCGATCATTGCCCAAACGCCCATATTGCGCCAGGCTTGTGGCACGTACGATGTTCGCCAGATAACCGCAAAGAGGAATGAGCATCATGAAAATAACCCACATCCGTAATGCCACACAGATTATTGAATATGCTGGTAAAAAATTTCTTATTGACCCCATGCTTTCTGACAAAGGTGCCTGGGCAGGCTTCGCCGGAACCGCGCGCAGTGAGTTGCGCAACCCGCTGGTGGCGCTACCTTTCTCTGTTGAAAAGATTGTTGATGTTGATGCCGTTATCGTCACCCACACCCATGAAGATCACTGGGACGAGGCGGCGATCGCCGCGATCCCCAAAACGCTGCCGATCTATATTCAGCATGAGGCCGATGCTCAGTTGCTGCGCGGACAAGGGTTCAGTGATATTCGTCTGCTCTCTGAGGACAGCGCGTTTGCCGATGTTGCCCTGGTGAAAACCACTTCTGGCCAGCACGGTAGCGACCGCACTTATGCGGTTGCGGCGATGGCCGAACGTCTGGGCGAAGCCTGCGGCGTGGTGCTGCGTCATCCGCAGGAGAAAACCCTGTGGCTGGTGGGTGATACCATCTGGCGCGATGAAGTAGAAGCCGATATGGTCAGACTACAGCCGGACGTGGTGGTGCTAAATGCCGGATATGCTCACGTTATCGGTTTTGGGCCGATCATTATGGGCAAAGAAGATGTGCTGAAGGCGCATTTCACCCTGCCGGAAGCCAAAATTGTCGCAAGTCATATGGAAGCGGTAAACCACTGCCTGCTGAGCCGCGATGAGCTGCGTCAGTACGTGGCCGACAATCAGATTGCCGATGCGGTCAGCATCCCGCAGGATGGGGAAACGTTGGTCTTTTAATGCCGGAGCGGGCGATGAAACTCACGGAAGTGGCGATTGTGGCGGTGGACGGGTTTAGCCCATTCCACTACTCGGTGCCCTGTATGCTGTTTGGCGATACGGTCTCGGAAACCAAACGCTTTAATCTGCATATTTGCGCCGAACGACCGGGGCTATTAACCGCGCGCGATGGCTTTGCGCTAAACGCCAGCGGCGACTTCGCGACCCTTGAACAGGCGGATATTGTGGTGGTGCCTTACTGGAGCGCGGTGAACCAACGTCCAACGCAGTCGCTGCTCGACAGCCTGGTGCGGGCGCGTAATAACGGTGCGGAAATCGTCGGCCTGTGCCTCGGGGCATTTGTGCTGGGCTATGCCGGGCTGCTTGACGGCAAGCGGGCTGCGACCCACTGGGAGTTCGAGCAGGATTTTCAGCGTCTGTTTCCGCAGGTGCAGCTGGATATCAATGCGCTGTACGTCGATGACCAGCGCATTATTACCTCGGCGGGTACCGCGGCAGCGCTCGACTGCTGCCTGTATATCATCCGCCAGCGTTTCGGCAGCCTTGCCGCCAATCAGATTGCCCGGCGGATGATCGTCCCGCCGCACCGCGAGGGCGGGCAGGCGCAGTTTATTGCTCAGCCAGTGCCGAAAAACACCCGCGACGCGCGGATTAACGGCCTGCTTGAGTATCTCCAGCAGCATATCCGCGAACCACATAATCTTGATTTGCTGGCGCAGGTGGCGGCAATGAGCCGCCGCACCCTGACCCGCCATTTCGCCAAAGCGACCGGTATGAGTATTGCCGACTGGCTTTCCGCCGAACGCCTGCGACGCAGCCAGCTTCTGTTGGAGGCCGGGGATTTACCGATTGAACAGGTGGCAGAGGAAGTGGGCTATCTCTCCGCCGTGACTTATCGCCAGCAGTTTAAATCGCGCTTTGGCGTCAGCCCGGCGGAGTGGCGGCGTACCTTTCGCCGTGGCGCTTAGCCGCCGAGAGTAGCGCTGTCGATCACGAAACGATATTTCACGTCGCCTTTGACCATTCTCTCCCAGGCTTCGTTAATCTGATCGCCGCGAATCAGCTCAATATCGGCGACGATACCGTGCTCGGCGCAAAAATCGAGCATATCCTGGGTTTCAGGAATGCCGCCGATCATCGACCCGGCAATCGACCGGCGACGGAAGATCAGGTTAAACACTTCCGGAGACGGATGCGGCGTGGCGGGCGCGCCCACTAGGGTTAGCGTGCCGTCGCGTTTAAGCAGCGTGGTGAAGGCATCGAGATTGTGCGGTGCCGCCACGGTGTTGAGAATAAAGTCGAAGCTTTTCACGTGCGCCGCCATCTCGTCCTCGTTGCGCGACACTACGACCTCATCCGCGCCCAGCTCTCGCGCCGCATCACGCTTGGATTCTGAGGTGGTGAATGCCACCACGTGGGCGCCCATGGCGTGGGCCAACTTGATCCCCATATGCCCCAGCCCGCCGATCCCGACAACGCCCACTTTTTTGCCCGGTCCGACGTTCCAGTGGCGCAGCGGCGAGTAGGTGGTGATACCCGCGCACAGCAGCGGCGCGACGGCGGCCAGTTGCGCTTTAGGATGGCGCACGCGCAGCACGTAGCGCTGATGGACGACGATTTGCTGGGAGTAACCCCCCAGGGTGTGGCCGGGGTCATCCTGCGTTGGGCCGTTGTAGGTGAGCACCATGTGGTCACAGTAGTTTTCCAGCCCGTCCTGGCACTCCTCGCACGCTTTACAGCTATCGACCATGCAGCCGACGCCCACCAGATCGCCAACGGCATAGCCGGAGACCCGGTTGCCCACGGCGGTCACCCGGCCAACGATTTCATGGCCCGGCACGCAGGGGTAGAGCGTTCCGGCCCATTCGGAGCGCGCCTGGTGTAAATCGGAGTGGCAGACGCCGCAATAATCAATGGCGATCTGCACATCATCCGGCCCCGGTTCACGGCGGGTGATGGCCATAGCGCCCAGCGGCTGGCTGGCGGAGTTCGTACCAATAGCGTTGATCTGCATAGCAAAACCTCTTCTGTGTAACGGAGTTGAATAAAACGGAGGGGGAGAACGTTTTTTGCGCGGTAGCGTTAAGCGTAGCCTGGTTGAAGCGGGATGGGAGGGGGAAAGCTCAAAGGGTTAAAGAGCTGCTGAGGCGAGAGGGGATTTCGTTAGTTATTAATATAGTGCGGGCTGATTTTTAAACTTAATCAGATCTGCAATAAGTAACGAATCGTGTCTTTTGGTAAAGAGTTTCGTTACTGATAAAAAGAAATAATTATCATTATTCCAAATGAGAAAATACGCAAGACCTGTTTGCCTGAAGGCTTGTGGACTTTTTTATTGCCCATAAATAGAAGTGGTGTAGCGCTTAATCAATATTTTAAAAAACGCTTTTACAGTATAACAAATTGTTGAGTCTGATTGATTTTTATTTATTAACTTGTGATGTGAATGTATTGGTTTGTTATGTTGTTGTATATTCGTGCTTTTATAATTTGTTATGAATGATTGTTGTTTTCTCGCGGTTTTTTATCCTTCTTTTTACGCTTTGTTACTCCTTTCTGCGTTGAATCATTGGTAGTAAGAATAGAATCGGTCGCTTATTTCTAAGCTCTATTTCTCCGCTTCCCTCAAAAACGATAAAGCCAGACTATTCAACGGGAGTGCCCATGCCCTTTTTGAGCATTATTATCACAGCGCATAATTGTGAGCTAACGCTTGCTGAGACGCTGGAAAGTGTGAAAAAGGCCATTGATTTTGAAAAGGATGTTGAAGTCATTGTGCTTAATGACAGCTCTTATGACAAGACGCAGCAGATTATTGAGCGTTATGCAGAGACGTTTTCTTCGGTTCAGATAAGAGAAGTTCAACTGAAAAATGTCGGTAGAGTCAGAAATATTGCGGTGCAGATGGCCCGTGGTGAATATATCACCATGGTTGATGGTGACGATCTGCTCAAGCCGCGAAGCTTGCGCGATGCGGTGGTATTTCTTAAACAGCATCGGCCCGATTTGCTGCTGACGCACCTGATTGAAACCCGCAACCTCAGCGCCATCAATAGCAACTGGGCGGGCTTTTCGCCGGTTAAGCTACCGCAGAATGAGGCCGTGCGTCGTTTTCTGATCCATAAAGACTTTCAGGCGCATTTAATCGGTCAGTTTATTCGCAAGGATATCTATCTTTGTGCGCCGATTCCATCAATGACCTGCTATGAAGACTTTGCCGTTTTTCCTGCTTTTCTGATGCATTCGCAGAATATCTGGTTCCAGAAAGAGGGGCATTATCACTACGTCAAACGGGCAAATAGCCTCTCCAGCGTGCTGGATAAAACAAAAATCCGCCATTTAATTAACTGCACAAAAAGAATGGAGAGAGTGTTTCCCTCTTCATTTCATTGGCTGGTATGTTGCCATTGGTTGGATATTTATCTGAAACATACTCAGTTGTTAACTCATGAACAAATCAGCATTGTTGAAGAAAAAATAAAATCAACCTTATCTCCGGGGTTTTTTATGTCTCCTGACGTGAGATTAAGTTATAAGAAAAAGGCTATTCAGGCATTATGGAAAAGATAAACCGCAATATCTATACGCTAACGATAATACTGGCGGCGATATCGCTATTATTCCTGCTACTGGACTCTGCCCAGCAGCGAGTGTTTTTCTATCTGGCGATATATGCCAGTGTAATGGGGCTATTTCTGGAGCGGAAAAATCTCGGAAAAATACGCCTGAAGGTCGCCTTTCTACCGCTGATCGTTGGGGCGATGGAGATGCTGTGGTTTCTCTTTTACGAGGTGAAGCACGGCCATATCAATCACTATAACGATCACTTTCTCGGTGGTAAAAAGCTGCTACTCGGCAGCATCCTGGTGCTGTATCTGGATAGCTTTAAACATCATCTTCGCCGCAACGCCCTGAAGAAAATTTTCCTTATCGTTGTGGGTATTAGCCTGTTGCTGGCAACTGTATATGGCTTTATCCAGGAGTGGCAGGGTATTTCGCGGGTTGAGATGGCGATTAATCGGCCTACGGTTGCCGCCTATATCTATTCAACGCTGTCGCTGGCATTTATCTATGCGTTATTTCAACTGCGCAAAAGACCGGCCTATATACTGGCTGTTGCGGTGATGCTTATCTCATACCTGAACATTATCTTCACCGGTACGCGGGCGGCGATGGGGCTGTATCCAGTGCTGATCTTCCTGCTCACGCTGTTTAATTTCAAAAAGATTCAGCTCAAGCCGATGCTGGGCGTAGCGGTGGTCGTTCTCTGTATTGTGGGTATCAACTTCAACGCTCATATCAAACCGAAAATCACCCAGACGGTACATGAAATCTCGACTTACCAGACCGGTAATGACGATACGTCACTGGGCGCGCGCTTCTCAATGTGGACAGTAGGTATTTATAACGGCGTTCATAAACCGTTGGGGCAATCAATGGAGAGCCGCGAACGCTTGAGCGCCGATTATGTGCAGGATCATCCGGAGAATAAAACCGCGATGATGTACATTAACGTCCATCTGCATAACGAGATAATCGATACCTTCTCGCTACAGGGTGTGATTGGGCTGGCGCTGATTTTGGGGTTCTATATTGGCGGCGCGCTGCTTGCCGTTCGGCGTAATAATCTGCTGCTGCTTTTTATTATGCTGTCGATGTTCGTTTATGGCTTGACGGACGTATTGTTGATCAGCGCTGAATTTGTCGCTTTCTTTATTATCCTGGTGGCGTTCAGCACCGTTATCACAGAGGACAATACTGCTCCGGCCTGCGTGGGGCTGTCGGGGAAGCGTGCCTGAAGAGATGGGCTTGCGCAAAAAAACGGCTACTATCGCCGTATTCTGGTGAAAAAACAATGTCACAAGGACGCGAGAAACCAAAGATGAATACGCTATTTCTGATTGGCCCCGGCGGGGTGGGAAAAAGCACTGTTGGGGCGCTGCTGGCACAGGCGCTGGGTTATCGGCTTATCGATCTTGATAGTCAGTTTTGCGAGCAGATTTTAAATATCCGCGAATATATTCAGCGTGATGGGTACGAAAGCTATGTGCGTGAGAACGCCGCGCTATGCGCTCGCCTGCTGGCAGATAACCCAGATGAAAAACGAGTGGTGGTGCTGTCTTCGGGATTTCTTGCTACTGACGTCTGCCCGGAGATTGTTGCCAGTAATCGGCAGCTTGTGCGACAGGCCGGGTATTCCATACTGCTGCTGCCTTCAGAAGATATCGATATCGCTATGCGCATTGTGGTTGAACGCCAGCTGGCACGCGGTTTTGGCCTGGTCAGAGAAAAAGAAGAGGCGAAGTTCCGCCAGCGTTTTAAGGAGTATTGTGGATTAGCCGATTGCTGGGTGGTTTCGTCTGAGGAGCCGGAGAGGGTCGCGGAGCGGGTGGGAGAGAAAGTGGTTGCGGATTGCACAGGCCTACAGATAATCCCAGATCGCGTAGACCGGGCAAGGCGCTAGCCGCCGCCCGGCAGAAATGCGAGCACAATAGTTTGTGAGGATCGGAATCCTCAGGGCTGCTTCATCGAAATAGTCGGGTACAGCCGATGAACCAACGGACGGATTCTTCAGCCGCTCATCGTCCATCACAAAACCTTTGATCAGATATTCCTGGAGCGTCTGGGTTGCCACTGGCGGAACTGCATGCCGCGAGGGGAACGAACGCGATAGCAAACGGCAAGTATTAGCGGCAAACTAACGTATTGAACCTGATAATTTTTTCCATCACTGGGAGTTGTTCGGCAAAACCGAACAACTGAATTTACCTCAAGTTCTCCATCTTCAAAAATGTTCTTTATATGCTCGCTGATGGTGGCTTTTGCTTTGCCGTACAGTTCGCAGATCATTGCCTGTGAGAGCTAAAGTGTATCGCTTTCAAAGCGGCATTCAACTCGTACTTTCCCATCACCACTGGCAAATATAACGAACTCACCTGCTGGGGATGACGTTAAGTGTTCATTTGCCATATAGCCTCCGGGTTAACCTGCTTTGGCTCGCATAGTATGTCAGAAGAGCACAAATTTCATTAGACGGACGATTAACCTGGAGTCATTTGGGAGCTGCCATCCAGAAAGTGAAGATTTCCGGGCGTCAGACGAGTTGAAGCGTACTGTTAACGCTTTTAATGACCAATACAAAGAACTTTTAGGTGGCCTCATGTCAATCATATCGCGCGAAAAAAAGCCAAAGGGCGGCGGTCAGTCCCCGCAGTTCAAAATGCGCATTGATCCGGCATTGAAGGAACAGTTGGATGCTGTGGCAGCGGAAGAAGGAGTGAGTCTTGCAAGCTGGCTTAAAGAGCTGGCAAGAAGCGCGCTAAAAGCTAAAGGAATTGAACCGAAGGGCTGATTTTCTGGATAAGTTCACATGGTTAGAAATGCTGAACTGGCGGAAGATCACAGGAGTTGAACCTGCCCGGGACCGCTGGCGGCCCCAACTGGATTTGAAGTCCAGCCACCTCACCGGAGATGACGATCTTCCGCGCCTCGATTGCTACATGGAGGCGGGGCGCATTATAGCTACTTTCCTGCATTAACCACATACCCCAACGCACTTTTTTACTGTTAAAACTGGACTTTACAGAACCTTCTTAAACAAATCCTTGCAAAATCCGTGGCTTACACTTTTACACACTCTTACAGGCTACCGAGATCACATAAAACAAGAAACGTAATTTGATTATGAGATATCGCAATTCATCTTACTGCGCAGATAGTTTACAAATTCTGTAACCGGTACCAACAAGCGGTATCGCTGAGAGATGAGTGTGTTGTTATGAAAAATCATATTTTGTCCGTCAAAGAGAAGATTGGCTACGGCATGGGCGATGCCGCCAGCCACATCATTTTTGATAACGTCATGTTGTATATGATGTTTTTTTATACCGATATTTTTGGTATTCCTGCCGGCTACGTCGGCACCATGTTCCTGCTGGCCCGCGCGCTGGATGCGATATCCGACCCGTGCATGGGATTGCTGGCCGACCGCACCCGCAGCCGCTGGGGGAAATTCCGCCCGTGGATACTGTTTGGCGCGATCCCGTTCGGCCTCGTCTGCGTGCTGGCCTACAGCACGCCGGACCTGAGTCATAACGGCAAGCTGATTTACGCCGCGGTCACCTACACTCTGCTGACCTTGCTCTACACCGTGGTCAATATCCCGTACTGCGCGCTGGGCGGCGTCATTACCGACAACCCGACGCAGCGCATCTCCCTGCAGTCCTGGCGCTTTGTGCTGGCGACGGCGGGCGGCATGCTCTCGACCGTCTTGATGATGCCGTTGGTGAACTTTATCGGCGGCGAAGACAAGGCTTTTGGCTTCCAGGGCGGCATCGCAGTGCTCTCGGTGATTGCTTTCCTGATGCTTGCCTTCTGCTTCTTCACCACCAAAGAACGCGTCGAAGCGCCGCCAAGCTCCACCTCAATGCGTGAAGACCTGCGCGATATCTGGCGCAACGATCAGTGGCGCGTGGTTGGCTTGCTGACCATTCTGAACATTCTCGCGGTCTGCGTTCGCGGCGGCGCGATGATGTATTACACCACCTGGATCATGGGGTCCGCTGCGCTGTTTACTGTGTTCCTGACCACCTACTGCGTCGGCAACCTGATCGGCTCGGCGCTGGCGAAGCCGCTCACCGACTGGAAATGCAAAGTCAGCGTCTTTTGGTGGACCAACGCCATCCTGGCAGTGCTGAGCGTGGCGATGTTCTTCGTACCGATGGACGCCGAAATCACCATGTTCGCCTTTATCTTCGTGATTGGCGTGCTGCACCAACTGGTGACGCCGATTCAGTGGGTGATGATGTCCGACACCGTCGACTACGGCGAATGGTGCAACGGCAAACGCCTGACCGGCATCAGCTTCGCGGGCACTCTGTTCGTGCTCAAGCTGGGCCTGGCGCTGGGCGGCGCGCTGATTGGCTGGATGCTGGCGGGTGGCGGTTACGACGCCGCAGCCACAACCCAGAACAGCGCCACCATCACCATCATCATCTCATTGTTTACCCTCGCTCCGGCGGCTTGTTACCTGCTGAGCGCGGTTATCGCTAAACGCTACTACACCCTGAAAACGCCGTTCCTGAAAAAGATGATGGCGGAACTGGCTCAGGGCGCGCGTCGCAACGAACACGACTTCACTTCAGCGCCGACAGGCAAAGAATTGCAAAACTAAGAGGAAGCTATTGATGAAAATCAGTGATGGAAACTGGCTTATCCAACCAGGGCTCAATCTGATCCAACCCGTGCAGGTGTACGAGGTTGAGCAGCAGGGTAACGAAATGGTGGTCTATGTCGCGTCGCGCGAGGTCCGTGAGCGTGCCGCTCAACTGGATACCCCGCTGTTTACCGTGCGCTTCTTCTCCCCGCAGGAAGGGGTGATTGGCGTGCGCATGGAGCACTTCCAGGGTGCGCTGAACAACGGCCCGCACTATCCGCTGAACGTCCTGAAAGACGTGAAGGTAGAGATTCAGAACGGCGCTGAAGTTGCCGAGCTGAAGAGTGGTAACCTGACTGCCCGCGTGACCAAAGGTGACTTCTGGTCGCTGGATTTCCTGCGTGACGGCGTGCGTATCACCGGCAGCCAGCTGAAAAACGACGGCTATGTGCAGGATACGAACACTAATCGCAACTACATGTTCGAGCGCCTGGATCTTGGCGTCGGCGACACGGTTTACGGCCTCGGCGAGCGCTTTACCGCACTGGTGCGCAACGGTCAGACGGTCGATACCTGGAACGAAGATGGCGGTACCAGTACCGAACAGTCGTACAAAAATATCCCGTTCTATCTGACTAACCGCGGCTACGGCGTGCTGGTTAATCATCCTGAGCGCGTCTCTTTCGAAATCGGCTCCGAGAAAGTCTCTAAGGTGCAGTTCAGCGTCGAAGGTGAGCATCTGGAATATTTCGTGATCGACGGCCCGACCCCGAAAGAGGTGCTGAACCGCTATACCCAGTTCACCGGACGTCCGGCGCTGCCGCCAGCCTGGTCTTTCGGTCTGTGGCTGACCACCTCGTTCACCACCAACTACGACGAAGCGACGGTTAACAGCTTTATTGACGGTATGGCGGAGCGCGATCTGCCGCTGCACGTGTTCCACTTCGACTGCTTCTGGATGAAAGCCTTCCAGTGGTGCGATTTTGAGTGGGATCCGGTCACGTTCCCTGACCCGGAAGGCATGATTAAGCGTCTGAAAGATAAAGGTCTGAAGGTCTGCGTGTGGATCAACCCGTATATCGGCCAGCGTTCGCCGGTATTTAAAGAGCTGCACGAGAAAGGCTACCTGCTGAAACGTCCGGACGGTTCGCTGTGGCAGTGGGATAAATGGCAGCCGGGCCTGGCGATTTATGACTTCACTAATCCGGAAGCCTGCGAGTGGTATGCCAACAAGCTGAAAGGCCTGGTGGATATCGGTGTTGACTGCTTCAAGACCGACTTCGGCGAACGCATTCCGACCGACGTGCAGTGGTTTGACGGCTCCAACCCGCAGAAAATGCACAACCACTACGCCTTCATCTATAACGAGCTGGTGTGGAACGTGCTGAAAGAGACCGTTGGCGAGAAAGAAGCGGTGCTGTTCGCTCGTTCCGCCTCGGTGGGCGCGCAACAGTTCCCGGTGCACTGGGGCGGCGACTGCTACGCCAACTACGAATCGATGGCGGAAAGCCTGCGCGGCGGCCTGTCGATCGGCATGTCCGGCTTTGGTTTCTGGAGCCACGATATCGGCGGCTTCGAAAATACCGCGCCTGCTCACGTCTACAAGCGCTGGTGCGCCTTCGGCCTGCTATCGAGCCACAGCCGTCTGCACGGTAGCAAATCCTATCGTGTGCCGTGGGCTTACGATGACGAGTCCTGCGACGTAGTACGTCACTTCACGCAGCTGAAATGCCGCATGATGCCGTATCTGTATCGTCAGGCGGCGCTGGCCAATGAGTTCGGCACGCCGATGCTGCGTTCAATGATGCTGGAGTTCCCGCACGACCCGGCCTGTGACTATCTGGATCGTCAGTACATGCTGGGTGATTCCGTGCTGGTCGCCCCGGTGTTTAGCGAAGCGGGCGATGTGCAATTCTATCTGCCGGAAGGCCGCTGGACGCACTTGTGGCGTAACGACGAAGTGCAGGGCAGCCGCTGGCATAAGCAGAATCACGATGTGCTGAGCCTGCCGGTTTACGTGCGTGATAACACCCTGCTGGCGCTGGGCAACAACGACCAGAAGCCGGACTACGCGTGGAACGAAGGCACCGCTTTCCAGCTGTTCAACCTCGACGATGGCCGCGAAGCCGTCTGCCAGGTTCCGGCAGCGGACGGTTCGGTGGTCTTCACGCTGAAGGCGAAACGCCAGGGCAACACCATTACCGTTAGCGGTGAAGGCGATGCCAGCGGCTGGACGCTGTGTCTGCGCAATATCCCGCAGGTTGCGGGCGTGCAGGGTGGCGCTCAGGCGGGCAGCGAGCTGGGCGCAGTTGTCACCGCGCAGGGCAACGCGCTGACGATTACGCTGTAAGGTTTTTCTATCCCGAAGCACGGGTTCGCAGCCATCTGCGGACCCGTAGCCGTTTCAGTTTATCCTTCCCGGTGGCGCTGCGCTGACCGGGCTACGGGTTCACAGCCGTCTGCGGGCTGGTAGCCCGGACAGGCGCGTGAAGCGCCGCCTCCGGGGATGCACTAAAGCTAAAGGCGATTAAATATCCCCTGGTATATTCTTGCGGTAAATTGAGATCGCTATCACGTATATTTCTTTCTGAAATGTGATCTGAATTATAATTATTCCTTAATACCCCTCTTCGTTTTATTTCTGTCCGGATGTCCGGACACGATTTAGTATTGTTGTTTACTCCCTGTCTCCTTATATTTATCCTCAATGATTTATGTAGAGCTCGCGTCGTATCGCGATGTCTGCCTGGCATTAATCTGCTATGCAAAAAGGGTAAATAATGTAAATGATTACCTCACGACAGAACAGATTATTGAAATTTCTCCTGCCCCGGAGAGAATACGTTACGTTAATGAAAATCGCTGAATATTTAAATGTTTCAGAAAAAACGGTTCAGCGCGATTTACGTTTTTTACAGCAGTGGCTCTCTGAGTGGAAAATTATTATCGATAAGCGCTCAGGTACTGGCGTGATGTTAATCGCTGATAATGTCACCGACCTGCTGCAATTAGACCAATTGCTCAGTAATGAGGGCGAAGATAGTGATGTGATGATGAATAACTCCCGGCGAGTGAAAATCGCCTCGCAGTTATTAAGCGAAACGCCGCTGGAAACCTCAATTAATAAACTGTCGGAGCGCTATTTTATTAGCAGCGCCTCTATCGTTAATGACCTGAAAATTATCGAATCATGGATCACCCCGCTAGGTTTAGCGTTGATCCGCAGCCAGAGCGGCACGCATATAGAAGGTAGTGAAACCCGCGTTCGCCAGGCGATGGCGTCGTTAATTAACGGCGTAATTAATCACAACGAACCCGGCTGTATTATCCATTCCCGCCTGGATTCAGGAAGCTATAAAGCGCTGGTCCATTATTTTGGCGAGGAAGATGTTTTATTTGTTCAGTCATTATTACAGGAAATGGAGCGCAGGCTGTGCTGGTCGTTAGGTGAACCGTATTATGTCAATATCTTCACCCATATCCTGATCATGATGTATCGCATTACTCGTGGGAATGCCTTACCGCGCCGGGAACAGGGAAATCAGCTCTTTGATGAGACTGTTTTCAGCGTGGCGCAGAATATGCTGCAAAAAATTGAAGCGCGGATCGTCCATTCGCTACCGGAAGATGAAGTCTGGTTTATTTATCAATACATCATCTCATCCGGCGTGGTGGTTGAAGAGCGTGATGATGTCAGTATGGCGCGTTACATGCACTCGAGCGACGAGGCCCGGCTGGTGACCAGCCGTCTGATTAGCGCTTTTTCAGCCATGATTGACATCGATTTAACCACCGACAGCGCATTATATGATGGCCTGCTTATTCATATAAAACCGCTGATTAACCGCCTTAATTTTCGCATTTATATTCGCAACCCTCTGCTTGAGGATATTAAAGGTGAGCTAATGGATGTCTGGCCGCTGACCCAGCGT
Source organism: Klebsiella sp. RHBSTW-00215 (assembly GCF_014103785.1). Taxonomy (NCBI): domain Bacteria; kingdom Pseudomonadati; phylum Pseudomonadota; class Gammaproteobacteria; order Enterobacterales; family Enterobacteriaceae; genus Klebsiella; species Klebsiella sp. RHBSTW-00215. The sequence goes on along the minus strand of NZ_JABXQS010000001.1, from coordinate 1,314,604 downwards.
GCGGTGAATCAGGTCTTCAGCGGCTGGGGAGAATACGCGGTTTCCGACGACGAGATTGGCTATTTAACCGTTCATTTCCAGGCCGCGATGGAAAGACAGGTCGCCAGCAAACGCGTTCTGCTGGTCTGTTCGACGGGAATTGGCACCTCGCACCTGTTGAAAAGCCGGGTGCTAAGAGCATTCCCCGACTGGACTATTGTCGGCGTGGTATCGGCGGGGAACCTGCATACCCTTCAACCGCAGGATAATATTGAACTGGTTATTTCGACGATAAATTTGCCGGAAATCAATCTGCCGGTGGTTTATGTCAGCGCATTTTTTAATGATGCCGATATCCGGCGGGTTACGGAAAAAATCGTCACCGATAAATTACATAAAGCGGCAATCTCTGCTGTAGATAATGAAATTTTATATCCATGAGGTAAAGAATATGGACATAACCAGGATTTTAAACACCAAACGCGTTTTGTTAGATATGCAGGCCACGAATAAAGCGGAAGCTATCGAGGAATTAACCGATTTATTGCAAAAAGATGGTGCGATAAGCTGCCGTGAAACCTTTATTCAGGATGTCTGGCAGCGTGAGTCAGAAGGCTCAACGGGGTTTGAAAATCATATCGCGATCCCTCATGGAAAATCGTCTGCTGTTATTAATACCACCCTCGCTATTGGCCGCACCCAGCAGGATATTGCCTGGGAAACGCTGGACGGTAGCCAGGTTCGCTGCATTATTTTATTCGCCGTGCGTCTGGAAGATCAAAATACCACCCATATTCGCCTGCTGTCCCAGGTCGCCGGGGCGCTGGCGGATGATGACATTATTGAACAACTGCTCGAAGAAACCAGTCCGCAGAGGATTATTGACTTGTTTAGTCAATATGCCGAATCGGATGCTTACTAACAATAACTATCGGAGTCCGAGATGAATATTGTCTGTGTTGCCGCCTGTACCGCGGGGATTGCTCATACTTATATTGCACGTGAGAAGCTCATTAAAGGCGCGAAAGCGCTGGGTCACAATGTCAAAGTTGAAACGCAGGGGACTATTGGTACCGAGAATGAACTTGCGGCGGAAGATATTGACGCCGCAGATGTCGTGATTCTTGCCATTGACGTGAAAATAAAAGGTGAGGAACGTTTTAAAAATAAACGGATTGTCAGAGTGAAAACCGAAGTGGTTATTAAGTCACCGATTCAGTTTATCGAAAAGGTCGAAAAATCCCTGGCTAATGCCTGATCCTTAATCTGGAGGGATCTACCATGAGTGAGAATAAAATTCCCGTCTCACAGGAAATTAAGAAGCATTTATTAACCGGTATTTCATGGATGATACCGCTGATCGTCGCCGCTGGGATCTGTATCGCGCTTGGGCAAGTGCTTGGCGGGACGAACGTTGGTGAGAAAACCGGCACCATTCCGTGGATGTTAAACCAAATTGGCGGCTGGGGCATGGGGCTGATTGTACCTTTGATCTGCGCTGCTATCGCCTACTCCATCGCTGACCGCCCTGGATTTGCGCCGGGTTTGATTGTCGGTTTTGTCTGCGGGCAAATTCACACCGGGTTTATTGGCGGTATGCTCGGCGGCTTCCTTGTCGGCTACACGGTGCTGGCGCTGAAGCACTATATCCGGCTGCCGAAGTCGATGCAGGGGCTGATGCCGATCATGGTGCTGCCGGTGTTAAGCACGGTGATCAGCGGTTTGCTGATGATGACCTTGATTGGCAAGCCGATCGCCTGGCTTCAGGAAGCATTAATCCACATGCTGGAGTCGATGCAGGGCGGCTCGCGCTTCCTGCTGGGAGCCATTCTTGGCGCCATGGCGACCTTTGACTTCGGCGGCCCGGTGAATAAAACCATGTCGCTGTTTGCCGATGGTCTGCTGGTTAGCGGCGTCTACGGCCCGGAAGCGGTGAAGTTTGTCGGTTCGATAATCCCGCCGTTCGGCATCACCCTCTCGTTCCTGCTGACCCGGCACAAATATACCCGCGCCGAACGTGAAGCTCTGAAGGCCGCCTTCCCGATGGGGATCTGCATGATCACCGAAGGGGTGATCCCGATTGCCGCCCGCGATCTACTGCGCGTCGTGGGATCCTGCGTGGTGGCGTCGGCGGTAGCCGGTGGGCTGATCATGACCTGGGGCGTCGAGAGCCCGGTGCCGCACGGTGGAATGTTTGTGGTGCCGCTATTCACCCATCCTCTGCTGTTCTGTCTCTCCCTTGGGATCGGCACGGTGATTTGCGGCGTAATGCTGTCTCTGTGGAAAAAGCCGGTGACCGAGCGTGATGAAGAGTTCGATGAGCTGAGCGACCAGAAAGTCAAAGACGAAGAGATCACCTTTACCCTCGAATAAAGGAGGCCCTATGTTTTCCGACATGAAAAGTATGGTGACCAAAGCCTGGCGCGAACGGTATGCCCTGCTGGCGATTAACTGCATGAACCTGGAAAGCGCCCGCGCGGCGGTGCGCGTAGCGGAAAAATATCGTGCGCCGATTATTCTCAACCTGTATCAGGGGCACCTGTCGCACTTTCCGGCCTCTAGCGCAGCGGCGGTAGTCAGGGTCCTGGCGGAAGAGGCGAGCGTTCCCGTCACGCTGAGCCTTGACCACGGTAAGGACCCGATCAAGGTTCGCCAGGCTTTCCGCGCCGGATTTAGCGGGCTGATGATTGATGCTTCAGCGTTCGCGCTTGAGGAGAACATCCGTCAAACCCGCGCGGTGACCGAGCTGGCCGCCAGCGTTGGGCTGTGCGTGGAAGGCGAGCTGGGACATCTGGCGGATGCGCCGCGCTACGACCAGGCCACCAATGCCGATTTAATGACCCAGCCGGAGGATGTCGCCCCCTTTATCGAACAGACCGGGATCGACCTGCTGGCGGTCTCCGTGGGGACGGCGCACGGCATGTATGCCCCCGGTGTGAAGCCAGCGCTCGATTTCGACCGTCTGGCGCAGCTACAGCGGGTGTCGTCTGTCCCGCTGGCGCTACACGGCGGGAGCGGCACGCCGTTCGATCAACTGCAACGTTGCCCGGAGCTGGGCGTCGCGAAAATAAACGTTGGGGCGGCGGTGTTTGAAGCCGGAAAAGCGGCGCTGCTGCATACCCTGTGCCACGACAGCTCCATCGAGCTGGCCGACGCGCTATCGGTGATGGAGCAGGCCAGTGCTGACGCCATCGTCCCCTATTTACATGCATCCGGCTCAATCAATAAAGCCTGATTAAATTTCAGTAATGCCTTCTATGCCAGCGCATATCTGCCCTGGCAGGGCTTACTACACCCTGAAACTGGAGAATAACGATGTTAGTTTCAATGAAAGAATTACTTAAACCGACCCGTGAACATGGCTTTGCGATTGGCGCATTTAACGTGGCGGATAGCTGTTTTATTCGCGCTGTGGTGGAAGAGGCGGAAGCAACAAATACCCCAGCGATTATTTCTATCCATCCCAGCGAGCATGATTTTGTTGGCGACGCGTTTTTTAGCTACGTACGGGATATCACTATGCGCAGCCGCGTGCCGTTCACTCTGCATCTGGATCATGGCGCATCGGTCGAGCATGTCCTGCGCGCTATTCAGTGCGGCTTTACGTCGGTGATGATCGATGGCTCGTTGCTGCCTTACGAAGAAAACGTGGCTCTGACCACCGAAGTAGTGCGGTTGGCGCATGCGGTGGGTGTGTCGGTTGAAGGGGAGCTGGGGACTATCGGCCAGACCGGTACTTCCGTCGAAGGCGGTGTGTCGAAGGTCACGTATACCGACCCGGCCCAGGCGGAAGATTTCGTCGCCCGTACCGGCGTGGATACGCTGGCGGTGGCGATTGGTACCGCGCACGGCATCTACCCGAAAGGGATGCAGCCGGAACTGCAAATGAAAATCCTGCGCGATATCGCCGGACGTCTGTCGATTCCGCTGGTGCTGCACGGCGGCTCGGCTAACCCGGATGCGGAAATTGCCGAGTCCGTGACCCTTGGCGTCGGCAAAATTAATATCTCCAGCGACATGAAATATGCCTATTTCCTGAAAGCGCGCGAAATTCTGGCGAAAGAAACCTGGTGGGATCCGAACGTGATTTACCCGGAACCGATTAATGCTGCACGGGAAGTGATTCGCCACAAAATGAAGCTCTTTGGTTCAACCGGCAAAGCCAGCCTCTATTAATACCCCAACGAGGCGGGATAACCCGCCTCGACATTCACATTCTGCGGCTGAAGCGGAGTCGACAATGAAACGTTCACAGATTAATTATGCGATTGATAAAGCCCATGCCATCGCCGAAACCTTTCGCATCTGCTTGCCCGAGTTCGCTGGGTTTACTGCCGATTTCTGGTCACAAAAGCGGGCGGAAGAGTGGCAGGAAGTGCGTGATTTACAGCTTGGCTGGGATATTACCGATTTTGGTAGCGGCTGTTTTAATGAAACCGGCCTGACGCTGCTGACCCTGCGCAACGGCGCGTTATCCGATGCGCGCTACCCCAAACCGTATGCCGAGAAAATGTTGCAGATTCAGCAGGATCAACAAACGCCATGGCATTTTCACTATCACAAGATGGAAGACATTCTGAATCGCGGCGGCGGCCACCTCTGCATGCAGCTGGCATGGGCGACGGAGGAGGAGCAACTGGATGCTCAGCGCAGCGTGAGCGTCGCGGTTGATGGCTGTCAGCGCACGCTGAAACCGGGCGATACCCTGGTGCTTAAACCCGGGCAGGGTGTCTGTTTGCCACCCATGCTCTATCACCGTTTTTGGGCCGAAAACGCGTTGGTGATGGGTTGGGAAATATCGATGGTCAACGATGATAAACGCGATAACCGATTTCTGGAAGCCAGCGGTCGCTTCCCAATCATTCAGGAAGATGAACCGATAAAATGGTTATTGTGCAGTGAGTATCCGCGCTGATAAGCCGTTATACCCGTCATACTTCAAGTTGCATGTGCGTTGGCTGCACTCACTCACCCCAGTCACTTACTTCAGTAAGCTCCTGGGGACTCGTTCTCTTGCCGCCTTCCTGCAACTCGAATTATTTAGGATATAGTGTTGGCTGAGCTATGACCCTCTTCGCAAGAGGGTTTTTTTATTCCATTTTATCGAAAAAAGTAACGTTCATTTCATTCTGGTGATTCATCCCACAGACACTATTGCCGCCAGGTGATAGCGTAGTTTGCCGCTGAGAGGAGCCCGGAATGGATTTAGAAAATATCTTTCGTGACGTAAAGCTAAGCAAAACCGAGATGACCGTGCTGCGCTTTATCCAGAACGATCCTGAGCAATGCGTTCGCGAGGGGGTCCGCGCCGTTGCGGAGCACTGTTATAGCAATCCCTCTTCGCTGGTGCGGCTGGCGAAAAAGCTGAAATTCAGCGGCTGGCTGGAGCTGGTCTATTTTATTAAATTCAATATCACCATGCCCAAGCTCGATGTGACCAATGATATTGACTATATGAGCATTCAGCCGGTGGAGCGCATAACGCCGTTGCTGGAAAGCCTGCAACATCACCGCATTTTGATTCATGGCAGCGGCTTTTCGCAGCTGATCGCCCAGTATATTTATAATAAATTTTTGGTGACCGGGGTGAATGCCAGCCTGGCGCTGTGGCCGGATTACGAGATCCTCGAGCAGAAGAATGCCGCCAAATTTGATTCGATCTGGATTATTTCCAAATCCGGGCGCAGTAGTTCGGCGCTGAACTGGGTGAAGGCGCTGGAGGGGAAAGAGATTAATCTGGTCTGCTTTACCGGCGATTATCAAAGCCCGCTGGCGCAGGCAGCGGATACGGCGTTTATCATTCACGACCCGCAGAAGTTCGATGACGATATTTACTGGAGTAACCCGTTTTTCGGTTATTGCATACTCGGCTTTGAGCGGCTGCTGAAGATGTGGTTTATGCAAACGGGTATCCCCGGAGGCGGCGCTGGCCCGCAGACGGCAGTGAATCCGTAGCCCGGTCATACAGTAGCGCCACCGGGAAGCAGTAGCGCCGATGCCTCAGGTCCGGCGCATTTCCCGGAGGCGGCGCTTGACGCGCCTGTCCGGGCTACCGGACCTCAGATGGCTGTGAACCCGTAGCCCGGATAAGGCGTTAGCCGCCATCCGGGGAATTTAGCCGGGCGTTTATTGCCAGTCGGCGAACTGCTTATCATCGAGATAGGCTTCAACCAACGTTTTCGCCAGTGAATAAGAGCCAACCAGCGGATGCGCCATCAGCGCCCGGACCGCCAGGGATTTATCCCGCTGCAAAATGGCCGCCACCGCCAGCCGCTCATACTCTTTCACGTTGGCGATCATGTTTTTCTGCGCCGTTGGCACATGTTTCGGCGTCACCGGCTTCAGGCCGTCTTTGCTCAGGTCGCAGCTGATCTCAATCACATCGTCCGCGCGCAGGAAATCCAGCGTGCCGTTGTTGGGCATCGATACCACGATGCGCTTGGTGGTAGTGCTGTTGACGGCTTCCAGAATATCCAGCGCCACGCCCGCATAGCCGCCGGTATCCGGCTCCTCGATAAACTGCTTTAAGGTCAACGGTTCGCGGGTGTGGAATTTCTCCTGCTGCGACTCGTTCTGCATGTAGCTGTTTTCTCTGCGTAAATAGTGCTTCATCCAGATGGTAAACGCCGCTTCCGGGTTGGCTTTTACGTCGATGGTTCGCAGCTCTTCGCGCATATCGTGATTGATGCGGGCAATCTGCTCGCCACGGGTTTCCTGCGCGTTCTGAATCGCTTTTAACGCCACTTCACGATAGTAGTAATAATAGAGATATTCATTAAGCAACTGCTTATCACACAGCTGGACCAGCTCCGGCGAAAAGTACTGCATCGCCGTTTTGCGGTATAAATCCGGGCTGGCGATCAGCCTCTCGGTGACATCTTCGCCGCGCACGGTGAAATGGGTAAACCAGGAGAAGTGGTTCAGCCCATAGCACTCGACGCCGAGGTCGTTCTCGTCGCAGCCGAGGATATCCGGCAGCTCACGGATAAGCTCCGATGGTGCATCGCAGATGCCGTACACCCGGCGCTTAAAGCCGGATTTGATAATCGCCTCGGTCACCAGCCCCGATGGATTGGTGAAGTTAAATAAAATGGCATCTTCAGCGGCGTGCTCTTCAATCAGGCGGCAGTAGTTAAGAATCGCCGGAATCGAGCGCATTGCCATGGCAAAGCCGCCTGCGCCAGTGGTCTCCTGGCCGAGGGTGTTATTTTCCAGCGCAATCCGCTCGTCGCGGATGCGGCTCTCATCGCCGCCTACGCGCAAGGTGGTTATCACATAGTGGCTTTTTTTCAGCGCTGATACCGGGTCGCTGGTAATGCTAAAGTGAATATCCGGGCGAATGGTATTAAACACATAGCGGGCGATTTCGCCAAATACGGCCAGGTTATCGGCAGAGCTGTCGAGAAATACCACTTCCTTTAAACCAATGCGGTGCGCGTTATATGCCAGAGACTTTGCCAGGAATGCAGAGCGAACGCCGCCCCCGCCTAATACGGTTAATTTCATAAATAACTCCCAATTAATTTTCTGCTAGCCAGCTATCAACCCGGGAACGAACCTGTCCCACTTTGACGCCGTAAATAACCTGAACTTCATTACGATTTCGTACTACGCCATTTGCGCCGGTGCTTTTTAATATGGCATCGTCAACCAGTTCCATATTATGAACTGCGACGCGCAGGCGGGTGAAACAGTTGTCGACGGAAATAATATTTTCTTTACCACCTAAGCCATTGATAATTTCATTAGTCACCGTCTGCGGTTCGCCCATTTTTTTACGATAATCCGCTTTGCTATATAGCTTCACGTTTTCATCGTCTTCACGACCCGGCGTTTTGAGATTTAGCTTAACCACCAGAGTGCGGAAGATAACGTAGTAGACGGCAAACTGACCGATACCGATAAGTACATAGCCTGGCCAGCGTGTTAAGGAAGCCGGTAGCGGCAGGTTGTAAATCAGGAATTCAATCAGCCCGGATGCGCCCCAGGGACGAACGGTAAAGATGTCGCAAATTGCCTGTGAGGCCGCGGTTAAGGTGGCGTGAATCACCCACAGCAGCGGTGAAACAAACAGGAAGGTAAACTCAATGGGCTCGGTGATACCGGTCAGCATCGAGGTAATAATGGCGGGCAGCAGGATTGCTTTGGCCATCATTTTTTTCTCCGGTTTCGCCGTGTGGTAGAACGCCAGCGACGCACCGGCGAGGCCGAAGATGGTGGTCATTCCCTGCTGCGAGAAGCGCAAAGCTTCGTTCATCACCGGAGTGAGATCCGGGTGGCGCATATAGGCGAGGAAAATGGCCTGAGTACCGGAAACTACCTGCCCGTCGACGCTCAGTGAACCGCCGATTTGCGTGAGCTGGAACGGCGACCAGACGAAGTGGTGCAGGCCGGTAGGAATAAGGAATTTTTCGAAGAAGCCATAGACGAAGACCCCCGCCACGCCGGCGTTTTTCATAAACCCGGTCAGCGCCGCGATACCGTGGGTCATAAACGGCCAGAACCAGGTAAAGGCGATAGCATAGAAGATGACGACCGGCGTCATCGCCACCAGCGTTAACTTCGCGCCACCGTACATGGAGAGTGCGCCGGGCAGTTCGATGGTCGACACTTTGTTATGTACCCAGGCGATGGTGCAGCCGAGAATAATCCCGAGAAATATCCCCATATCGACGACCACAAAACCCAATAGCTGGGTTTGTCCGGTGCCGTAATATTCGCCGTTAATTTTTTCTGCGAGGCCGTTGGTGTGCTCCAGCCACGAATGGTTGGCACCGAGAAACATGATAAAGCACATGACCGCAACCAGCGCCACTTCAGTTTTTTTATCTTTCGCCAGGCCGTAACTGATGCCAACGCAAAATAATAAACCGAGGTTGCCAAATAATGGCCAGAAGGTGTCACCAAGAAGCTGCCCGAGCTGGTGTAAAAAGCTGGTCTCAGAAATTAACGTCGGGTTGGTTAAGACAGAACTGAGTGCCAGAATTAGGCCGATGACCGGCAAGAACAATACTGCGCCGATCATTGCCCTGGAGAATTTTTGCATATTCTCCATAATACGTTGGCGTATTACAGACATGGTTGTTCCTTTATTTTTGTAGGTTCAGGGACTTTAATTATTTTTTTGACTTCCAGTGTTTTTGTTATAGCAAGTCCGCTATTTGAAAGGAACAGGTTGCGGGAAATAGGTACAAATAGCCGCAAAATGGCAACAGGTTTCATCTGCGGGAATATTACCCTCATCCCATCCCTCTCCCTGGAAGGGAGAGGGGGCCGATCGGTGCGGGTATAAAAAAGGTACTTAAAAAATAAAGAGCGCAGAGGGCGGTTCCCTCTCCCCGGCGGGAGAGGGTTAGGGTGAGGGGAAACTAGGGTGTAGAAATTACCGGAGCAGCAGGAGCCTGGGCACTGGTGACCTCCCCGTTGCGCATCACCTGTGCAACCTGCTGCTTCTCCATATTAATTGCACTGAGTTGACCGTTGACGGTCGGTTTTAGCGGCGCATCCGCCAGCACGCTGCCGGTGGCGGTCAGCTGCACGTTACCATCGCCGGAAACCGGCAGCGCTGGCCAGCCCCAGGCTTGCAAAATATTCAGCGGCACGCCGCGGCCGTTCAGGCTCAGGTTGACCAGGCGCTGCGGAAGCTGCGATACCGCCGCGGTGGCTTGCAGGATACCGCGCTCGGTAAAGGCGCTAAGCTCGTTAACGTTCACCGTCGAGGCGTTGGCGCTGAGCTTCAACGATGGGCGGCGAACGTCAATGCGGTTAAAGGTGGCGGCAGCGGCGTTCAGCGTTGCGCTGCCGTTCCATATACCCCAACTGCGGTCCTTCACCAGCTGCAGTTCGCCGCCGTAGCCGTCGAGGGCGGTGATCTGCCACGGGAATTCAGGTTCAACATCAATGACCAGATTGCGGCTGGCGCTGAACTTCTTCAGGGTCAGGCTCTGTAACCATTCCGGCAGTTGCTCCATCCACAGCTGTTTCCAGTTGCCCGGCAGCGTATATTCCAGACCGGCGAACGCGGCGTCATCCAGCACCAGAGCATGTCCGGCACGCAGCCAGTTGCCGGAAGTGCGCACCATCCCGCCTTCCCAGCGTGAGGTGAATTGACGCAGCGCGATACCCTGCGGCGAAAATCCGGCATTCAGGATAGGGTCGAGGAAATGCAGCGAGCCGTAAATAAACTCGTTGGCATTCATTGACAGGGTGCCATCCTGGCTTTGCCAGTCGCCATGGCTGAGAGTGAGATTACGCAGGTTAAGATCGAGGCTGCTTACCGCCCAGTCAGGCCCTTGCAGGCTGGCATCGGTCATATCGAGACGGCCAATCTGTAGTGAAGGCAGCGTGGTGAGCGGCGTGAAAAAGTCGGCGAGCGATTTATCGCTTTGCAGGCGGATCTCGCTGAGGCGTAAATTATCGACCTGCCAGCCGCCGTTGGCGTTGCGTTTCGCCGTCCCGGTCATCGTGCCGCGGGCAACATCAGCACCGATGGTCGAGAGCGCCACTTCACCGTTATCGATACTCCCCTGAATCAGCACATTGCTGGCTTCGATGCCGTTCAGCGTCATCGACCCCGCGCTCATCTGAATCTGCGTTTTTTTACCGAGGACGTTGCCCGCTTCCGGTGCCCACGGGCTGACGCCGCCGGTGACGCGCTGAGCGCTGAGATCCCAGTCGCTTTCCGGACTGTTAAACGCCATGTTGCGCAACTGTAGGCGGTCGGCGGCGAACGGTAAGGCTGCTGATGAAGGCGAGAAGTTCAGGGTGCCATCGCTGAGGACTATCTCGTCGGCATGCAGTGGGTCGCTAAACTGGCGGCTGCTAAAGCCGATATCCACCGTTTTAGCCACCAGCGTCGCCGGTTTGCCGTCACGACCAAGGGTGACGTTTTGCAGTTGCAGGTGCATTGGCGAGGAGAAATTGTGGTCCATTTTGTTGAAAGAGACCTTCCAGCCGGTACCGTCGCTTAGCCAGGCGCTGGCCTGGCGTGCGCCCCACTGGGTTTGCAGCAGGAAATAAACCGCAATGATCACCACCAGCAGGGCAATCAGCAGCCAGAGAATCAGCTTTCCGAGAAATTTCATGATCTTCGATCCTGAGCGAGGCACATAAGGCTGTTATGCCCGAATTATGCGCAATCCTCAAGACAGGAATTGTGTAATGAGATGATGTGAGGTGGATGATGTACATGCCCCGGCCAGCATCACGCGGCCAGGGCATCAGGCAGGATTAGTTTTTCTCTGGCGGGAAAACCAGGTTCAGCACGATTGCCGTGATACCACCGGCAGCGATACCGGAGGAGAGCAGGTTCTTCAGCCAGTCAGGGGCGAACTGCAGAATCAGCGGCTGCTGGGAAACGCCAAGGCCTACGGCCAACGACAGGGCGATAATCAGGATCGCGCGGCGGTTCAGCGGTTCGCGGGAGACGATGCGCACGCCGGAGGCGGCGATGGTGCCGAACATCACTAACGTTGCGCCGCCGAGTACCGGCTCAGGGATATGTTGCACGAAGCCGCTTACCGCCGGGAACAGGCCGAGCACGATCAGCATCAGCGCGACCACAAAACCGACGTAGCGGCTGGCGACACCGGTCAACTGAATCACGCCGTTGTTCTGCCCGAAACAGGAGTTCGGGAAGGTATTAAATACTGCCGAGACGAACGAGTTCAGGCCGTTAGCCAACACGCCGCCCTTCAGACGCTTCATATATAGCGGGCCGGAAACCGGCTGCTCGGAGACGTCGGAGGTGGCGGTGATATCGCCGATAGTTTCCAGCGAGGTAATCATAAAGACCAGCATCAGCGGCAGCAGCAGATTCCAGTCGATGCCCAGGCCGTAGTAAAGCGGCGTGGGTACCATAATCAGGCTGCTGTCGGTTGGCGCGGTATTGGTTGGCAGCATATCGAGGAACCAGGCTGCCAGATAACCCGCTGCCATGGCGATCACCAGCGAGGCGATGCGCAAATAGGGGTTGCGCTGGCGGTTAAGGATAATAATCAGCGCCAGCACGATACCCGCCAGCAGCAGGTTTTTCGGCGCGCCGAAGGTGTTATCAGCCATGGCCGCGTAGCCGCCGCCGATAGAAGTGAGGCCAACCTGAATCAGCGACAGACCGATAATCATCACCACCACGCCGGAGACCAGCGGGGTAATGATGCGCCGTGCGAGGTGCAGTACGCGGGAGATGACCATTTCCGTGCAGCTGGCCAGCATCAGGGTACCGAACAGTGCAGCCATCATGGTTGGGACATCGGCGCCGCCGGTTTTCAGCGCGGTACCGCCCATAATCAGCGGCGCGACGAAGTTAAAGCTGGTGCCCTGAATTGAGAGCAGCCCGGAGCCAACCGGGCCCCAGGCTTTAATTTGAATAATGGATGCGACACCGGAGGCGAACAGAGACATGCTGATGATGTGTTGCGTATCCTGAGCCGGGAGGCCCAGAGCCTGGCAAATTAACAGCGCCGGGGTGATGACTGCGACAAACATCGCCAGCAGGTGCTGGAAAGCGGCGAACAGAGTTTGCGGTAGCGGTGGGCGGTCTTCAAGGCGGTAGATTAATTCGCTGACTTGCTTATGCGCAACCGGTTGCGCATTTTCTGACTCTGCGGTGTTAACGGACATCACAACAATCCCAAAGGTGGCAAAGCGGGGATTTTATCGGACTGTAGACCAAAAGCAAACGTTTGCCACTCTTTAGCGATAAATATTTATACAGGGAATAGGCTTAGAAAAATTATTAACATTTTGTATGCTTGATCGCATCAATATCCCTACAAAATATCTTTTTCTGTCATTTTTTCCGTACTTCTGCTTAAAATCCCCTCCCGATTACTCATGATGAGAAGCAATCGACACCGGGAATACCGTCGCGTGTGAATGGATCATGCGCCTATAAGGAGCTCTTTTTATGTTTCATCTCGATACCTTATCGACGCTCGTTGCCGCAACATTAGTGCTGCTACTGGGTAGAAAACTCGTTCAAACCGTCCCTTTCCTGAAGACATATACCATTCCTGAACCCGTTGCGGGTGGCCTGCTGGTGGCATTGGCCTTACTGGCGCTAAAGAAAAGCATGGATATCGAAATTGATTTCGATATGAGCCTGAAAGATCCGCTGATGCTGGCGTTCTTCGCCACCATCGGCCTGAACGCCAACCTCGCCAGCTTGCGGGCTGGCGGCAAAGTGGTGGGTACGTTCCTGATCGTTGTCGTGGGACTGCTGCTGCTGCAAAACGCCCTCGGTATCGGCATGGCGAAGCTGCTGGGCCTCGACCCGCTGATGGGGCTGCTGGCGGGTTCCATTACCCTTTCCGGCGGTCACGGCACCGGCGCGGCGTGGAGTAAATTGTTTGTCGAGCGCTATGGTTTCGCCAACGCTACCGAAGTGGCGATGGCCTGCGCAACCTTTGGCCTCGTGCTTGGCGGCCTGATCGGCGGCCCGGTGGCGCGCTATCTGGTTAAGCACTCTTCCTCACCGGACGGCACGCCGGACGATCAGGTTGCACCGACCGCGTTTGAAAAGCCGGAAATGGGGCGCATGATCACCTCGCTGGTGCTGATTGAGAGTATCGCGTTAATTGCCATTTGTTTGACGGTAGGTAAGTTCGTTGCGCAACTGCTGGCGGGAACCGTATTCGAGCTGCCGACCTTTGTTTGCGTGCTGTTTATCGGCGTGATCCTCAGCAACAGTTTGTCGGCGTTGGGGCTGTATCGCGTGTTCGATCGCGCGGTGTCTGTATTGGGTAACGTCAGCCTGTCGCTGTTCCTGGCGATGGCCCTGATGAGCCTGAAACTGTGGGAGTTGGCGTCGCTGGCGCTGCCGATGATTGCTATTCTGGCGGTGCAGACGGTGGCAATGGCGCTGTATGCGGTGTTTGTGACCTATCGAATGATGGGGAAAAACTACGATGCCGCCGTTCTGGCCGCCGGGCACTGCGGCTTTGGCCTCGGCGCGACGCCGACGGCGATTGCCAATATGCAGGCGATTACCGACCGTTTTGGCCCATCGCACATGGCGTTTCTGGTGGTGCCGATGGTGGGTGCGTTCTTTATTGATATCGTTAACGCGCTGGTCATTAAGCTGTATCTGCTGTTGCCGATGTTTGGCTGATAAAAAACCCGGAGGCGGTGCTGCGCACCTGTCCGGGCTACAAGATCGTGCTGTTTGGGGTTTTGTAGCCCGGCTAAGGCGTTTACGCCGCAAGCCGGGAATACCTCCAGCTCTTACCCCTCGTCGTGCTCTTCCCACGCTAACGCGCGTTTTACCGCTTTCTTCCAGCCGCTATAGCGAACGTTACGCTCGGTAGTTTCAATCCCCGGGCGGAATTCACGTTCGATAACTGCTTTCTCCTGCAACTCATCCAGATTCTGCCAGAAACCCACCGCCAGACCGGCCAGATAGGCAGCACCCAGTGCGGTGACTTCGCGCACTTCAGGGCGTTCTACGCGGGTGCCGAGAATGTCGGACTGGAACTGCATCAGGAAGTTGTTGGCCACCGCGCCGCCGTCGACGCGCAGAGCGTGCAGACGGATCCCTGAGTCAGCCTGCATCGCTTCCAGCACGTCGCGGGTCTGATAGGCGATCGACTCCAGCGTGGCGCGAATAATATGGTTAGAGTTCACGCCGCGGGTCAGGCCGAAGATTGCGCCGCGGGCGTACGGGTCCCAGTACGGTGCGCCGAGGCCGGTAAATGCCGGGACCACGTATACGCCGTTGGTATCTTTCACTTTGGTGGCGAAATATTCGGAATCGAACGCGTCGCTGATCAGCTTCATCTCATCGCGAAGCCACTGGATGGATGCACCTGCCATAAACACCGCACCTTCCAGCGCATAGTTCACTTCGCCGCGCGGGCCGCAGGCGATCGTCGTCAGCAGGCCGTTTTCAGATTTCACCGCTTTCTCGCCGGTGTTCATCAGCATGAAGCAGCCAGTGCCGTAGGTATTTTTCGCCATCCCTTCTTTAACGCACAGCTGACCGAACAGCGCCGCCTGCTGGTCGCCCGCGATACCGGCGATCGGAATACGCGTGCCGCCTTTACCGCCGATATTGGTCTGGCCGTACACTTCGGAAGACTTGCGTACTTCCGGCAGCATGGCGCGGGGGATATCCAGCGCGTCGAGCATTTTGTCGTCCCAGTCCAGCTCGTGGATGTTGAACAGCATGGTACGCGAGGCGTTGGTGTAGTCAGTGACGTGCACGCGCCCCTGGGTCATTTTCCAGATAAGCCAGGTGTCCACGGTACCGAACAGCAGCTCGCCGCGCTTAGCGCGTTCGCGTGAGCCTTCGACGTGGTCAAGGATCCATTTCACTTTGGTGCCGGAGAAGTACGGGTCAACCACCAGGCCAGTGGCCTTGCGAATGTACTCTTCCATACCGTCGCGCTTGAGCTGCTCGCAGATTTCAGCGGTACGACGGCACTGCCAGACAATCGCGTTATAAATCGGTTTACCGGTTTCGCGCTCCCACACGATAGCGGTTTCACGTTGGTTGGTGATGCCGATTGCGGCGATTTCATCGGAGCTGATATCGGCTTTTGCCAGCACTTCTACCAATGTGGAGCTTTGGGTCGCCCAGATCTCCATCGGGTCGTGCTCAACCCAGCCGGGCTTCGGATAAATTTGTTCAAATTCTCGCTGAGAGACGCTGACGATATTGGCATCGTGATCCATTACAACGGCGCGGGAGCTGGTGGTGCCCTGGTCGAGCGCTACGATATATTTTTTGTCGGTCATAGTATGAGTCCCGTAGTCAGATTACAGCGAAGCGTTGTGTTGCGTTGTAGAGGAGGATGAGGCTTCTTTCTCTTCGACAACGCAGGTGTCGCAAGGCAGGTGGCGGCCAATCAGCTTGCGGTAGCAGAATGCGCCTAGCGCAGCACCGACGATTGGCGCACACAGCGGCACCAGGAAATAAGGAATATCTTTGCCACCCGTGAAGGCGACATCACCCCAGCCAGCAAGCCAGGCGAAGGTTTTCGGTCCGAGATCGCGTGCCGGGTTCATGGCGAAGCCGGTCAGCGGGCCCATGGATGCGCCGATAACGGCGATCAGCAGACCAATCAGCAGCGGTGCCAGCGGGCCGCGTGGCACGCCGTTGCCATCATCGGTCAGCGCCAGAATGACGCCCATCAGGATAGCGGTAATCACCATCTCTACCGCGAAGGCCTGCACAAAATTGATATGCGGGTTCGGGTAAGTGGAGAAAATGCCAGCCAGCTCAAGACTTTCGACGCTACCGCGCACCATATTGTGGCTATGTTCGAAATCGAAGAAAAGATTGTAATAAAGCCCGTAAACTAAAGCCGCAGCGCAAAAGGCGCCAGCGAATTGCGCAATGATAAAAGGAACAACTTTACGTCCGTCGAAGCAGGCAAACAGCCACAGCGCGATGGTGACCGCTGGGTTAAGGTGCGCACCGGAAACCCCTGCGGTCAGGTAAATCGCCATAGCGACGCCCAGACCCCAGATGATGCTGATTTCCCATTGACCGAAGCTGGCTCCCGCGACCTTAAGTGCAGCGACGCACCCAACGCCGAAAAAGATCAACAACCCGGTACCGAGGAACTCTGCGATGCACTGGCCTTTTAGTGTTGATGTTTGGCTCATAATCGAATCCTGAAGCGTAGTGATGATTATTGTATGTGTGAAGGTCGCAGGCGACCACGCTGCCATGTAGGCATAGTGTTAATTTATCGTTAACGAACAAAAACGAGAAATATCGAAATTCAAATGTGTGTACTACGTCAAGAAAATGAGCGTTTTCGCGCCATAAACGCGTATTCGGTCATTTGCGGGTGCGTTTCACCACTCATTTTTTTAACCCATTGATTAACAATTACGAAAAAGTAACGGGAAAAAGCGGTGAACGAACCAGGTAAAGGCCGAAAAGTGTCGCAAACCGCAATCTACGCGGGTTGTCGCTGGACAGGGGCGGCGGGGCTTCATACAATCGACTACATCACCACGGTAGTGCGCTAATTTTCGTTAAGGCGTCAACGCGTATACGAAACGGACGGTTTCTATCAACGCCTTGCAAGTTCAGGAGAGGTATGACGATGTCATTAGAAGTGTTTGAGAAATTAGAATCTAAAGTCCAGCAGGCGATTGATACCATCACTCTGTTACAGATGGAAATCGAAGAGCTGAAAGAAAAGAACAACACGCTGGCGCAGGAAGTACAAAGCGCACAGCACGGTCGTGAAGAGCTGGAGCGTGAAAACGGTCAGCTGAAAGAACAACAGCAGGGCTGGCAGGATCGTCTGCAGGCGCTGCTGGGCCGCATGGAAGAAGTATAATGCTTCTCGCCCTCTCCCGTCCGGGAGGGGGCAAATTCTCCTCGTCATATATACTCACAAGTTATAGCCAATCTTTTTTTATTCTTTAATCATTGGTTCGCTTTCTGGCACGCTTAATTCATCACAACACGACATAAAGAGAGCGGTGCGATGAATAAGTGGGGCGTAGGGTTAACTCTGTTGCTGGCATCCGCCAGCGTTCTGGCAAAAGACATTCAACTATTAAATGTTTCTTATGATCCGACGCGCGAGCTGTACGAACAGTACAACAAAGCGTTTAGCGCGCACTGGAAGCAGGAAACCGGCGATAACGTGGTGATTCGTCAATCCCACGGCGGCTCCGGCAAGCAGGCGACCTCGGTGATCAACGGCCTTGAGGCCGATGTGGTAACCCTTGCGCTGGCTTATGACGTTGATGCGATTGCTGAACGTGGTCGGATCGACAAAAACTGGCTCAAACGCCTGCCGGATAACTCCGCGCCGTATACCTCTACCATCGTGTTCCTGGTGCGTAAGGGCAATCCGAAACAAATTCATGACTGGAACGACCTGATTAAACCGGGCGTATCGGTGATTACTCCGAATCCGAAAAGCTCCGGCGGCGCGCGCTGGAACTATCTGGCGGCCTGGGGCTACGCGCTGCACCAGAACAACGGCGACCAGGCTAAGGCTCAGGAGTTCGTGAAAGCGCTGTTTAAGAACGTCGAAGTGCTGGATTCCGGCGCACGTGGCTCGACCAATACCTTCGTAGAGCGTGGGATTGGCGACGTGCTGATTGCCTGGGAAAACGAAGCGCTGCTGGCAACGAACGAACTGGGCAAAGATAAATTTGAAATCGTGACCCCGAGCGAATCGATTCTGGCCGAGCCGACCGTTTCGGTCGTCGATAAAGTGGTCGATAAAAAAGGCACTCGCCAGGTGGCGGACGCTTATCTGAAGTATCTCTACTCGCCGGAAGGCCAGGAGATTGCGGCGAAGAACTTCTATCGCCCACGTGACCCGGATGTGGCGAAAAAATACGCCAATGAATTCCCGAAACTGAAACTGTTCACTATCGATGAAGAGTTTGGCGGCTGGACCAAAGCGCAGAAGGAACACTTCTCCAACGGCGGCACCTTCGACCAGATTAGCCAGCGTTAATTATCACTTCCATTCCCCGCTCGCGCAGCGCTTAGCGGGGCTACAGCTCTTGTAGCCCGGGTAAGGCGTAAGCCGCGACCCGGGGCAGAGTAGTCTGTTAGCCCGGACAGGCGCGTCAAGCGCCGTCTCCGGGAAAAAGATCCCGTACCTCTTCCTGTTTTCATTTAGTCATTAAACTGCGCTACTCTTCCGGTTCCGGCTGAGACAGGAAAATATAATGCGAAGAGTACGATACCTTTTATTGGTACTGCTGGTGGTGGTTCTGGCGGCGGTGGCCGGAGGCTACTACTGGCTCCATTCCGGCAACCCTGACGCGTTGCGGAAAATTGTTCTGCAACAGTGCGTCCCCAACCAACAGCAGAATCAAAATCCCGCGCCCTGTGCGGAAGTCAACCTCAAGGGCGGCTATGTCCTGTTCAAAGACCGCAATGGCCCGCTGCAATATCTGCTGATGCCAACCTACCGTATCAACGGCACCGAAAGCCCGCTGCTGCTTGATCCACTGACGCCGAATTTCTTCTGGCAGGCCTGGCAGGGGCGTGAAATCATGAGCCAGCATCGTGGCTCTGCCGTATCGGATGATGCGGTCTCATTGACAATTAATTCGCGCAGCGGACGCACGCAAAATCATTTCCATATCCATATCTCCTGTTTACGGCCTGATGTTCGTACTCAACTGGACAAAGAGGCTTCCGTCATTAGTAGCCGCTGGTTGCCGCTGCCTGGTGGGTTAATGGGCCATGAATATCTGGCTCGCCGGGTTACTGAAACGGAGCTGGCGCAGCGCAGCCCATTCCTGATGCTGGCGGAAGAAGTACCGGAAGCGCGTGAGCATATGGGCCGTTTTGCGCTGGCGATGGCGAAGCAGAGTGATGGCTCGCTGGTGCTGTTAGCAACCGAGCGTAACCTGCTGACCCTCAATCGCGCATCGGCGGAAGAGATTCAGGATCATAACTGCGCGATTTTGACGGATCGCTAGTTTTCTTCGCACTACTCTCCTTTCCATTATCTTGTTGATTCTTATCCCGGTTTGAAATCGGGGTAAGATCCTGTGCGTAAAATTATGTGAAACCGATCAAAAGATATAAAGGTATACCTTTATATCTTTTTGGGAATCGTTACACTCTTCTCATAGCCACCACAGAGCGCTTGTCGGATGGCTTATTTATAAAAACGTTTTTATTTCATGTAGTGACATCATTAATTGTTCACCAGATTTGCGCTGCTAAGCGTAAAGGAATATCAACATGAAACTTTCTATTGTGGAAAAAATCGGTTTCGGCGCAGGGGATATGGCAATAAACGTAGTAATTATTGCCATGCAGCTGCTGCTCGCCTATTTCTATACCGATATCTACGGCCTGAGCGCCGCTGATGTTGGCGTATTGTTTGTGGTTGTCCGAATGATTGATGCCATTATTGACCCGGCTATGGGTATCCTCACCGATAAGCTCAATACCCGTTGGGGGCGCTATCGCCCGTGGCTGCTGTGGTTTGCTATCCCCTTCGGCTTCGCCGTTTATTTGATGTTTATTACGCCTGATATGGCTTATATGGCCAAACTGGCGTGGGCCTATGGCACCTATATTCTTATGACTCTGGTGTATACCGCTATCACCATCCCCTATATTTCGATGATTGGCGTGATTACCAGCGATCCCGTTGAACGGCTTAGCGCAAACGGCTATCGCTTTGTGATGACCAAAATTGCCGCTTTCCTGGTGACTATTGTGGTACCGATGCTTGCCGTCTGGCTGGGGCAGGGTAATAAGGCTTTGGGCTATCAGTTTTCGATGGGCTTAATGGGGGCAATGGGTGCGCTGCTGTTTATCTTCTGTTTTCTCACCACTCGCGAACGCAGCGAACCGGAAATTACGTCGTTATCAGTAGGAAAGCAGTTTAAGTATCTGTTACGTAACGATCAGTGGATTATTCTCGGCGTTGTTATTTTGCTGCTGATGTGCGGTTATGTTATTCGCGGTTCCGTCGCGGCTTATTACGCTAAGTATTATCTCAATGGTGGAGACAGCCTGATTTCACCGTTCCTGACCACCGGCGTTATCGCTTCCATTCTGGCGATGATTGCCACCACCTGGATAACCAAGTTCTGGGACAAAATTAAAATGTTCCGCTATACCCAGCTCGTCACTTTTGTTCTGAGCGCGCTGATGTATTTCTGCGTCGGTCGTGAAAATCTCGTGCTGGCATTTACATTCTATTTCCTCATTAATTTCTTCTGCGACATGCAAATGCCGGTGTTCTGGTCCTCTATCGCTGAAGCGGTGGATTACGGAGAAAAGAAAACGGGTTTGCGCGTTTCCGGCCTCGCGTTTGGCGGCATTCTTTTCTTCCAGAAATTTGGTATGGGGGTTGCGGGCGGCGTGCTGGGATTCCTGCTAAGCCATTTTGGTTATCAGGCCGATGTTGAACAGAGCGCACGTTCGTTAACGGGTATTGCGCTGATGATGACGCTGATTCCAGCTCTGTTCCACCTTGCGGTTGGGCTGCTTATGAAAAAGTATCTAATTAACAATGAATATTATCGTGATATTCAGCTTTCTCTGGCGCAGAAACAGGCATAAGGAGGCGCGAATGAACGTTCTGAATAAGGTTTGGGTTATCGGTGATGCCTCCGTCGATCTGGTGCCGGAAAAACAGAATAGCTACCTGAAATGCCCCGGCGGCGCATCGGCGAACGTGGGAGTGTGCGTTGCCAGGCTGGGCGGAGAGTGTGGCTTTATCGGCTGTCTTGGCGATGATGATGCCGGGCGTTTTCTGCGTCAGGTTTTTCAGGATAACGGCGTGGATGTCTCTTTTCTACGCATGGATACGGCCCTGACCAGCGCGGTGCTAATCGTCAACCTGACGGCTGACGGGGAACGCAGCTTTACCTATCTGGTGCATCCAGGTGCCGATACCTACGTTTCGCCGCAGGATCTGCCGCCGTTCAGGCAGCACGAATGGTTTTACTTTAGCTCAATTGGCCTCACCGACAGCCCCGCCCGTGAGGCGTGCCTTGAGGGGGCGAGAAGAATGCGTGAAGCGGGTGGCTACGTACTGTTTGACGTCAATCTACGCAGCAAGATGTGGCGGGATACCGGTGAAATACCGCAACTGATCGCCCGGTCCGCCGCGCTTGCCTCTATCTGTAAAGTCTCGGCAGATGAACTTTGCCAACTGAGCGGCGCCAGCCATTGGCAGGATGCGCGTTATTACCTGCGCGATCTGGGCTGCGACACCACCATCATCTCATTAGGCGCTGATGGCGCGCTGTTGATTAACCCTGAAGGTGAGTTCTGTTTTCCAGCACCACACGTTGGGGTCATCGACACCACCGGAGCGGGTGATGCGTTCGTCGGCGGCCTGCTGTTCACCCTTTCCCGCGCAAATTGCTGGGATCATGCCCTACTGGCAGAAGCCATCAGCAATGCCAATGCCTGCGGCGCAATGGCGGTGACGGCAAAAGGGGCAATGACCGCACTGCCGTTTCCCGAGCAGCTCAATACTTTTCTTTCCAGCCATTCGCTGGCACAAGCCATGACCGTGAAATAAGGAGTCATCATGCACGTTGATCAAAACAAAATACTGGGATGCCTGGTTGGCGCCGCCGCCGCAGACGCGATGGGAGCAGCGACGGAAGTACGCACCCAGCAGCAAATAAAAGACTATTTTGGCGGTTGGGTGACGACCTTTCAAAAACCGCCAGCCGATACTTTTGGCCGCTGCAATGAAGCGGGCATGTGCACGGATGATTTTATTCAGGCTAAGTACATTATGGACGCGCTGCTGCGCCATCAGCGTGAGGTCAGCGACGAAGCGATGCGCGAGGCCTTCCAGCAGTGGCTGGATTATCCTTACTACGCCAACTTTACGGGGCCCACGACGCGCGCGGCGATGAAAGCGATCTTTAACGACAATCGCGCCTCTTTGCAGGGAGAGCTGGAAGGCGAAAAACAGTCGGTACAGATCATTAATAAAGGTAACGCGGAAGCAACCAACGGCGCGGCCATGAAGATTTGGCCAGCGGCTGTGCTGCATCCTGGTAATATCGACGCGGCAATTCAATGTGCGTTGCAGATTTGTCGATTTACCCATAACAACGTGCTGGCGATGTCAGGCGCCGCGGCGATGGCGGCGGCAACCAGCGAGGCTTTAAGAGCGCAGACCGATGCAGGCAGCATCATTGCTGCCGGTATCTACGGTGCGCAAAGAGGCTATCTGCTGGCGCAGGAACAAGGGGCGATGATGGTCGCCGGACCTTCCGTTGCCCGACGCATTGAGCTGGCCGTGGATATCGCTAAACGTCATCGCCATTGGGAAACGGCGATAGTGGACATTGCTGATATTATTGGCTCCGGGCTGCACGTCAGTGAAGCGGTACCCGCCGCCTTTGGCCTGTTCGCGTGTTGTCCGAATTCTGCCGTAGATGCTATTATCTCCGGCGTTAATATCGGCAATGATACTGATACCGTCGCCACTATGGTTGGGGCGATTTCCGGCGCATTCCATGGCGTGGAGGCTTTTCCCGCCGATTATTTAACGACCTTGGATCGTATGAATCATTTCGATTTGGCAGAACTGGCCAGGCAAATCGCAGGGTAGCGAATTCACCCTGCCGGGGACGGTAACACGTCCCCTGCTGGCGAAGACGTGAGGTGCGCAGTTTGCAGGTTGATAAAACGAGCTTTACTCCGCTTTATAAGCAACTATTTTTTATCATCTGTCAGCAGATCCAGAATGGGTCTTTGCCTTTAGGCAGCCAGCTGCCGACGCAAAAAGAGATTGCCAGGACTTATAACGTCTCGCTGATTGTGGTGAAACAGGCCTGGAGCGAGCTGATCAATGCGGGGATTATTTCGTCCCAACGCGGGAGCGGTTCGGTAGTCTGCTCCGTGCCGGAAGGTGTGAGCTATGGCCACACGTTTCGCGGTATTACCAGCGATCTCCAGGACGCCAGCGTGGCGATTGAGAACCGTATTCTGGAAATCGCGCCGCGTCGCGCGCGCGATGCTCAGGCTGATGGCCTGAGCCTGCCCACACAGCATCATTATCTTTATATTTCGCGTGTTCGTTGCCTGAATAACCGTCCGTTCAACCATGAGAAGATTTATCTCGATCTCAGCTTCTTTCCTGGACTGGAACTGACGCCGCAGGCGCTGGAGCATACGTCGCTCTATTCGCTATTGAACGTGACCAGCGACTCGGCGATTGAAAAAGTTGAGGCGATTTTACCTTCCGCCGAACTGTGTGAAAAATTGCAAATTGCCGCGAATAAACCGCTGTTATCTGTCGCCAGACAGACATTTCAAGCCGGACACGATAGCCCGTTTGAATATTGCCGTTATTATGTGCTGTCTGAATACTTTGGCGAAATTCATTATCACTGATCTATCTGCTCCAATCCTGCGATAACCCCACTATATCTGGCATTTACCTGCTTTACTGTCCATCGTATTCTTGCTGAAAAAATCGTCAGGAGACAGGTATGTCGCTCTGGTTGTCCCATCCTCTGTTCCTTCCTTCCATCATCGTTGGCATCACGATTCTGCTCTGGGCGACTTCGTTACTGCCGGAGTTTATGACCGCGTTGCTGTTTTTTGCCGCCGCGATGATCGCCAAAATCGCGCCGCCGGAGGTTATCTTTGGCGGCTTTGCTTCATCGGCCTTCTGGTTGGTGTTCAGCGGCTTTGTGCTGGGGATCGCTATTCGCAAAACCGGGCTGGCGGACAGGGCGGCCCGCTCGCTCTCGTCGCGGCTGACCGATTCCTGGCCGCTGATGGTCGGCAGCGTGGTGCTGCTCAGCTATGCCTTAGCCTTTGTTATGCCGTCCAATATGGGGCGCATTGCGCTGCTGATGCCGATTGTGGCGGCGATGGCAAAACGCGCGGGGATTGAGGATGGTACGCGCGGCTGGTATGGGCTGGCGCTGGCGGTTGGCTTCGGCACCTTCCAGCTGTCGGCGACCATTTTGCCTGCTAACGTTCCGAATCTGGTCATGAGCGGCGCGGCGGAAGGCTCATACGGTATCCACCTGAATTATCTACCCTATTTATTGCTGCACACGCCGGTGCTCGGTTGGCTAAAAGGGGCGGTACTGGTTGCGCTGATATGTTGGTTGTTTCCCGGAAAACCGCATCCGCCGCGCGACATGACGCCGCTGCCGCCGATGAGCCATGATGAGAAGCGCCTTGCATGGCTGTTAGCGGTGGTGTTGACGCTGTGGGTGACGGAGAGCTGGCACGGCGTGGGGCCAGCCTGGACGGGGCTGGCGGCGGCGGTGATAACGCTTCTGCCGCGCGTTGGTTTTATCAACGGCGAAGAGTTTTCCAGCGGCGTAAATATTCGTACCTGTATTTACGTTGCCGGGATTCTGGGGCTGGCGATCACTGTCACCCAGACGGGTATCGGTAGCGTGATGGGAAATGCGCTGCTGCATATTATGCCGCTGGATAAAGAGAGTCCGTTTACCAGTTTTCTCGCATTGACCGGTATTACCAGCGCGCTGAACTTTATTATGACTGCCAACGGCGTACCAGCGCTGTATACCACCTTCGCGCAGAGTTTTTCCGACGCCACCGGCTTTCCGCTGCTGAGCGTGATTATGATTCAGGTGCTGGGGTATTCCACGCCGTTGCTGCCGTATCAGGCATCACCGATTGTAGTGGCTATGGGACTTGGGAAAGTACCTGCTCGAGCGGGAATGCTGCTGTGTATCGCGCTGGCGGCGGTGAGCTATTTAATTCTGCTACCGCTGGATTATTTGTGGTATCAAGCGTTGGGAAAACTGTAGCGGGATAAGAAAACCCGGAGGCGGCGCTTGACGCGCCTTGTCCGGGCTACCAGGGACCTCCCCGGTTGCGAAGCGCTACCGGGGAGGTCCCTGGTAAAGCTATTACGCGTTTTTAGCCGCTTCTGCTGCTTTAACGATCACTGCGAAAGCGTCTGCTTTCAGAGATGCACCGCCAACCAGCGCGCCGTCGATGTCCGGCTGGGTGAACAGCTCAGCTGCGTTGCCTGCGTTAACGGAACCGCCGTACTGGATGATCACTTGTTCAGCGACTTTCGCATCAGCTTTCGCGATGTGGTCACGGATGAATTTGTGAACCGCCTGAGCCTGAGCAGGGGTCGCAGATTTGCCGGTACCGATCGCCCATACTGGTTCGTAAGCGATAACTACGCCTTCGAATGCGGCTGCGCCCTGAGTTTTCAGAACGGCGTCAATTTGACGTGCGCAAACTTCTTCGGTTTTGCCCGCTTCGTTTTCTGCTTCGGTTTCACCGATGCACAGAACCGGGATCAGACCCTGTTCTTTCAGTACCGCGAATTTTTTAGCGATCAGTTCGTCGGACTCTTTGTGGTAGGTACGACGCTCGGAGTGACCAATGATGATGTACTGGGCGCCAATGTCTTTGAGCATTTCAGCACTTGTTTCACCAGTGAATGCGCCGGACAGGTTCAGGTCAACATTCTGCGCGCCCAGGTGGATGTGGCTGCCCGCAGCGGCTTGTTTAGCCAGGTCGATGTACATTTCAGGCGGAGCAATTGCAACTGCACAGCCGGTAACGCCAGCCAGTTCTTTACGCAGGTTAGCAACCAGCTCGTTTACCATGTGGCGGCTGCCGTTCAGTTTCCAGTTACCCATCACTAAAGGATGTCGCATTTTAATTCTCCACGCTTCAAAGCGAATTAAGGAATATAGCCGCCCCCGAGGGCAGCATGGTCTGTGAAACAGTATAGAGATTCATCACTGGAAAGGCTTTGCTTTTTGTCATTTATTGTTGTCTTCCAGCGTATCAGATAGCGCCAGCTTAATCGGTTCAACAGCGAAGGTCAGCCCCTTTTCGCCGTTATCCGCCACCACATAGCGCACTGCGCCTTCGGTTTCCGTGAAGTAGCGTTTTCCTTTCCCTGCAGTCAGCAGTTTTTGCAACTTCAGCTGGCTTTGCGCCTGGCTAAGCGTCGGCACGAAAGCACGTATAACCGCGCTCATATACTCCTGCGCTTTGGCTTTCGCCGCTTTCTGCTGCGGCCCCTGGATCGGTAGCCAGGTGACCTGCATCGATTTAATTTTGAGCGTTCCGCGCTCAAGAGCGGTAGAGGCGTAAAGATTCTCGCTGATTTTGCTGGCTGCGCGAGTCAGGTTTACCCGATCGCGGTTGGAGGATATTGCACGGAATTCATTAAGCGGTAGCTTTGGGTTGTCGGTATTAAATTTTTCCCGAAACTCGCTGATCGAGATGTCAAAGACCGGCGCACCGGAGAGAACATAGGGAGCCGTAGCGGCGGAATCAGATTCAGCGGACAGCGCCTTTTGGCCGACAGATAGCGCTGTCAGCCCAATCAAACACAAGGTTGCCCACTTCTTCATGCCCGTCCTTCCTTTTTTTGCCTGCTGACGATTAAAACGGGAACCGCCACGCTTGTCAAAAAGTCACGCCTTCAGGGTAAACTACGCAGGTGATGATGATAAGGAATAAAATATGACCTTACAGCAGTGGCTGTTCTCAATTAAAGGGCGCATCGGGCGTCGTGATTTCTGGATTTGGATTGCCATCTGGATTATGACCATGAGCGCGCTGTTCACGCTGGCTGGCAGTAATCTTCTCAATTTGCAGACTGCGGCTTTTATCCTGGTATGCCTGCTGTGGCCTACGGCGGCGGTCACGATTAAACGTTTACACGATCGTGGTAAATCAGGCCTGTGGGCGCTATTGATGATTCTGGCGTGGATGCTGCTGGCGGGAAACTGGTCGATGCTGCCCGGCGTCTGGCAGTGGGGCGTTGGGCGGTTTATACCGACGCTGATCATCGTCATGATGCTTATCGACCTGGGCGCGTTTGTCGGCACCCAGGGGGCAAATAAGTTTGGCAAAGAGACGCTGGACGTTCGCTGGAAAGCGGAGTCCTGATTACCAGTAGTGCTCGGCGGTCATATGGCCCGGTCGGCGACGCAGATGTTTGCTCATCTGCCGGGTTTCTTTGAGCAACTGCTGGGTATCGCGCACCATCTGCGGGTTACCGCACAGCATGACGTGGCTGCTTTCAGCGCTCATCGGCAGACCAACGGCCTCTTCGAGCGCGCCGGTTTCGATCAGGAAAGGAATACGTCCCGTTAGCATGCCCGGTACGGTTTCCCGGCTGACGACCGACTGGATGCGCAGCTTGCCCGCATAATGTTGTTCCAGCGCCTGCATCTGCGGCAGATAGCTGAGATCGGCGGCATAACGTGCGGCGTGGACCAGCACCAGATTTTTAAAGCGATCCAGGTCTTTCCCTTCTTCCAGAATCGACAGGTACGGGCCAATTGCCGTGCCGGTGGCTAACATCCACAGCGTGTCGCAATCAGGCACCTCTTCCAGCACGAAGAAACCAGCGGCCTCGCTGACAACCTGCACCTCATCACCCGGCTTCAGTGCGGCCAGGCGTGGGCTGAGTTTGCCCTCTGGCACCGTCACCAGATAGAACTCAAGATCGGGATTGCTGGGGGCGTTGACGTAGGAGTAGGCCCGCTGCACGCGTTCGCCGTCAACATCAAGGCCCAGTTTGGCAAACTGCCCGGCGGTGAACGGATCAACCGGCGCGTGAACGGTGAGGCTAAACAGTGCATCAGTCCAGTTTTGTACTTTTACCACTTTTCCTGTAACCCAGTTTGCCATCGCGTCTCTCCTCTCAATCTCGTTAGCGTATCTTCACCGCGACGAGAGAAGATTTCCAGCCCGAAAAGGCTGGAAAGCTCTATTGATCAAATGTTTTACAGGATGTGCAGCTGGATATCCGGGTCTTTACGATCGAGATAATGAATCGACTGAATGCGACGAATGGTGCGGGATTTGCCGCGGATCAGCAGCGTTTCGGTGGTCGCCATGTTGCCCTTGCGAGTGATGCCATCCAGCAGGTCGCCTTTGGTGATGCCTGTGGCGGAGAAAACGACGTTATCGCTGCGCGCCATCTCGTCCAGACGCAGCACTTTGCCTGCTTCGATGCCCATCGTCTGGCAGCGTTCCAGTTCGTTTTCGCCGATGCGGCGGTTCTCTTCGCTGTCGCCCTTAACGTGATGACGCGCCAGCAGACGGCCGTTCATATCGCCGTCCAGCGCGCGGATAACGGCGGCTGAGACGACGCCTTCCGGTGCGCCGCCGATGCCGTACATGACGTCAACTTCGCTGTCCGGCATACAGGTCAGAATGGATGCCGCGACGTCGCCGTCGGGGATGGCGAACACGCGCACGCCCAGTTTCTGTAGCTCAACAATGACATCGTCGTGACGAGGCTTAGCTAAGATGGTGACCGTTAATTCATTCAGCGGTTTATTCAGCGCGCGGGCGACGTTATGCAGGTTCTCCGCCAGCGGCAGGTTCATATCAATGGCACCTTTCGCGCCCGGACCGACAATCAGCTTTTCCATATACATATCCGGCGCGTTCAGGAAGCAGCCCTTATCGCCTACCGCCATCACCGCCAGCGCGTTGGCCTGGCCCATGGCCGTCATGCGAGTGCCTTCGATGGGGTCTACGGCGATATCTACCGCATCGCCTTTGCCGGTACCAACGCGCTCGCCAATGTACAGCATCGGCGCTTCGTCGATTTCGCCTTCGCCAATCACGATGGTGCCATCGATATTGATCAAGTTGAGCATAATGCGCATGGCGTTGACCGCAGCGCCGTCGGCGGTATTTTTATCACCGCGGCCTAACCACTTATAGCCTGCCAGGGCAGCAGCTTCGGTGACACGCGAAAATTCGATAGCCAGTTCTCGTTTCATGATTCACTCATCTGAAGAAAAATTATGCGCAGCGTGGCGAGGTGACGTTCGCGCTACGCGTTGGAATAGCGTTCGGTTTCCGGCATCCAGCGCTCGATAAGCGCAATGGCCTGCTGCGGGTAACGTTCATGAATATGACGGGCGATGCGCTGAACTTCCGGGATCATGGCCTGATCGCGCATTAAATCCGCCACTTTAAATTCAGCGGTGCCGGTCTGGCGGGTACCGAGCAGCTCGCCGGGACCGCGTATTTCGAGGTCTTTCTGGGCAATAACGAAACCGTCGTTGCTGTCGCGCAGTACCTGTAATCGTTTCTGAGCGGTTTTCGAGAGTGGAGATTTATAGAGCAGTACGCAATGGGAGGCTACCGCGCCGCGCCCGACGCGCCCCCTGAGCTGGTGTAACTGCGCCAGCCCCAAACGTTCCGGGTTTTCGATGATCATCAGGCTGGAATTGGGCACGTCCACTCCGACTTCGATAACCGTGGTGGCGACCAGCAGATGTAGCTCACCTTGCTTAAATGCGCTCATCACTGCCTGTTTATCGGCGGATTTCATGCGCCCGTGCACCAGGCCGATATTCAGCTCCGGCAGCGCGAGCTTCAGTTCTTCCCAGGTAGCTTCCGCCGCCTGGGCTTCCAGCAGGTCCGACTCTTCAATCAGCGTGCAGACCCAATAGGCCTGACGGCCTTCGTGGGTACAAGCGTTACGCACGCGATCGATAATATCGCTGCGTCGGGTATCGGGAATGGCTACCGTGGTGACCGGTGTACGGCCCGGCGGCAGTTCGTCGATAACCGAGGTATCGAGATCGGCGTAAGCGGTCATCGCCAGGGTGCGTGGAATGGGGGTGGCTGTCATGATCAGCTGATGCGGATGGAAACCCTGCTGCTGGCCTTTCTCCCGCAGCGCCAGGCGTTGGTGAACGCCAAAGCGGTGCTGCTCATCAATAATCACCAGCGCCAGGCCGTTAAACTGCACCTGTTCCTGAAAGATAGCGTGGGTACCGACAATCATCTGCACCTGTCCGCTGGCGATAGCCTCTTGCTGCGCCAGACGCGCTTTGCCTTTTTGTTTCCCGGCCAGCCAGCCAACTTCAATGCCCAGCGGTTCGAACCAGTTGCGGAAGTTATTGGCGTGCTGTTCAGCCAGCAGTTCGGTGGGCGCCATCAGTGCGACCTGCTTACCGTGGGCGATCGCCCGCAACGCGGCGAGTGCGGCAACCAGGGTTTTACCAGAACCCACGTCACCCTGAACCAGGCGCATCATTGGCACGTCCAGCGCCATATCGCGCTCGATTTCCGCCGTCACGCGCGCCTGTGCGCCGGTAGGCGTAAAGGGCAGAGATGCCAGTAGTTTGTCTTTTAGCGTGTCGTTCGCGCTGAGTGCCAGAGCGTGATAACGCTGGGCTCCCGCCCGTAGCGCCAGCATGCTGAGATTATGCGCCAGCAGCTCTTCCAGAATTAAGCGCTGCTGTGCCGGGTGCTTGCCGCTTTCCAGCTCACTAAGCTGCAGTGACGGCGGCGGACGATGCAGCGTGCGCAGTGCTTCCGGCAGGCTCATCATCCCCTGTGCCAGCTCAGGTGGCAGCAGCTCGGTGATGGCGCAGGTCTCAAGCAGTTCGAGCGCCTGATCGGTCAGCTTGCGCAGCGTGGCCTGCTTGATGCCTTCAGTGGTGGGATAAACCGGGGTCAGCGTTTCCTGTAAATCAGGCGTGCTCATATCGCCCTGCACGCGGTATTCAGGATGGATCATCTCCGCGCCGTATTTACCGCGTTTCGCCTCGCCGTAAGCCAGCACGCGACGCCCGGTTGTCAGGCTATTTTTCATCGCCGCGCTGAAGTTGAAAAAGCGCATGGTGAGGATACCAGAGCCGTCGCTAATCTGGCAGGTCATCATCCGGCGTCCGCCGAAAGTGATGTTGCAGTTGAGGACTTCGCCTTCAACGGTCGCGTACACGCCAGGCAGCAGTTCGCCGATTTGGTACAGGTGGGTGCGGTCTTCGTAGCGTAACGGCAGATGCAGGAGGAGGTCCTGCACCGTATGCAGGCCGATTTTCGACAGTCGACTGCTCTGTGCCGCGCCAACGCCGGTTAGGGTATTGAGGGGGATGGCATCTAACAGGCGACCTTGCATATATTTTATCCTGCGGCCTGCATCGTGGACCACCATGTGGCATCGGCTTCGACTTCACCCTGCTCGTTGACGTGAGGATAAGGTAGACCTTTGCGCTTCGCGACCCGCGCCAGCACCGGATATCCGCCTTCAAACAGCAGTCGCTGCTGGTCTTCTTCCGGCAGCATACTGTTTTCGCGTTGATACATGCCGGCATTTTGCCGCTGACGCTGAGCTTCATACAAAATCAGTGCGGAGGCGACAGAGACGTTCAACGATTGCACCATGCCAATCATGGGAATGATGATGTCCTGATCCGCCAGGTCTAATGCTTCCTGAGTAATACCGGTTTTTTCCTGACCCATCAGAATACAGGTGGGGCGGGTATAGTCGATTTCACGAAAATCAACGGCTTTACTGGAGAGATGCGTTGCCAGGATTTGCATCCCCTGGTCTTTCAAATGCGTAACTGCATCGCCAATGGTGCTGTGCGTTTTAACCTGTACCCAACTGTTGCTGCCTGCTGCCGCCGAGGCCATGGTGCGCATGCGGCTGCCGGGCCAGATGGCGTGCACTTCATGTACGCCAACGGCGTCTGCGGTACGAATCACCGCAGAAACGTTATGAGGCTTGTGGACCTGCTCCATGCAGACCGTCAGGTCAGGTTGACGCCTGGCGAGCATCTCGCAGATACGCGCATAACGCTGTGCATTCATAAGACTAATTTCGGTTACGGGTGACTTTAATCACATCCGGCATGACGCGAATTTTGCGCATGATATTCGCCAGATGCACGCGATCGCGCGCGGTGAGGCGGATAAAGGCGCTGTACACACGACCATCTTTTTCTTCCGTATTCAGACTTTGAATATTGGATGAAGCGGTGTTGATCGCCGCCGTCAGGTTAGCCAGCGCACCCTGGTGGTTAAACATATCCACCTTGATTTCGGTGATAAATTCCTGCGCGGTCTCTTTATCCCACTCGACCGCCATAAATTTCTCCGGCTCTTTTTGATAACCGCGAATGTTACGACAGGATTCATGGTGGATAACCAGGCCTTTGCCAGGGCTGACGTGCGCAATGATTGGGTCGCCGGGAATCGGACGACAGCACTTGGCGAACGTAATCAGCACGCCATCGGCGCCTTTAATCGGCAGATGGTTGTGGCCGGATGATGTCAGCTGCGCGGGTACCGAGGTGGTATCACCCTGTTGCAGGTTTTTGGCTACCACCACGCTCATGGCGTTACCGAGGCCGATTTCGGCCAGCAGATCGTCAAGCGTTGCCAGCTTCATGCGCTCAAGCTCACGCTGAATGCTTTCCGGTGGAATTTCAGCCAGTTTACGGCTGCCGCCAAGGGCGTGGTTGAGCAGGCGGCGTCCGAGACTTACGGAGTCGTCGCGCTTGAGGTTCTTCAGCAACTGACGAATTTTGGCGCGCGCTTTCGAGCTGACAACAAAGTTCAGCCACGCGGCGTTTGGTCGTGCGCCCGGCGCGGTAATAATTTCCACCGTCTGGCCGCTGGAAAGCGACTGCGACAACGGATACGGCTGGCGGTCGACGCGTGCGCCGACGCAGGCATGGCCGATATCGGTATGCACCGCGTAGGCGAAATCCACCGGCGTGGCGCCAGCGGGCAGTTCGACAATACGACCTTCCGGGGTGAAAACGTAAATCTCATCCGGGAACAGATCGGATTTCACGCTCTCAATGAATTCAAATGAGCTACCGGCGCTCTGCTGGAGTTCCAGCAGGCTCTGCATCCAGCGCTGGGCGCGGATTTGCGCCGTGGTGCTGCTCTCGCCGCCGTGCTCTTTATAAGCCCAGTGCGCCGCAACCCCCATTTCCGCCATCTGGTCCATGTCTTCGGTACGAATTTGTACCTCAACCGGGACGCCATGCGGGCCGATCATCGAGGTGTGCAAAGATTGATAGCCGTTCGCTTTCGGAATGGCGATATAGTCTTTGACGCGACCTGGACGCGGCTTGTAAAGGCTGTGCATCTGGCCAAGCACGCGGTAGCAGGTGTCAGAATCATGGACGATCACGCGAAAGGCGTAGATATCCATAATCGAGTGAAAACGTTGCTCTTTGAGCACCATCTTGCAGTAGATGGAGTACAGGTGTTTTTCGCGACCGCTTACGCGACAGGGAATTCCCGCTTCCTGCAAACGCCCTTCGATTTCGGAGAGGATCTTTTGAATCATCTCTTTACGGTTGCCGCGCGCCGCTTTTACGACCTCTTTAATGACGCGATAGCGGTTCGGATACAACGCTTCAAAGCCCAGCTCTTCAAGCTCGGTTTTGATGTGATGAATACCTAAACGGTGCGCCAAAGGGCTGTAGATTTCCAGCGTTTCGCGGGCGATGCGGCGACGTTTGTCCGGGCGTAATGAGCCCAGGGTACGCATGTTGTGGGTGCGGTCAGCAAGCTTGATGAGGATGACGCGGATGTCCTGCACCATCGCCATAATCATTTTGCGAAAGTTTTCGGCCTGAGCCTCTTTCTTATCGCGAAACTTAAGCTTATCAAGCTTCGACACCCCCTCTACCAGTTCAGCAACGCTTTTACCAAAAAGCTGCTCCATGTCCTGGTAGGTGGCGGGGGTATCTTCAATCACGTCGTGCAGCAGGGCGGCCATCAGCGTTTCATGGTCGAGTTTCATCTCGGCCAGAATACAGGCTACCGCAACCGGGTGCGTGATGTAGGGTTCACCGCTTGAACGTGTTTGGCCCTCGTGAGCGTCACGTGCAACGAGATAAGCCTGCCGAAGACGCTTAATTTGCTCTTCGGGCAGGTAGTTTTGAATCAGCTGATTCAGGCTTTCAAACAGATACAAGGGCGACCCGCTGTGTGATTAACGACGACCTTCCGCAATAGCGGTAACGGCTTGTAATTCAGCGGCTTCCTGCTCTTGCTGTTCCTGGCGCTCACGAACGTCGAGGATCTTGTTGTTGATCAGACCTTCTTCGATTTCGCGCAGTGCGATAACGGTAGTTTTATCGTTTTCTTCCGGTACCAGCGGATCCTTTCCGCCTGTCTGCATCTGACGAGCGCGACGCGCGGCGACCAGTACCAGGTCAAAACGGTTACCAATTTTCTCTACAGCGTCCTGAACAGTTACGCGTGCCATACTTAAAATGCTCCACAGGTGAAGAAATGACTGGGCATGATACTGAATGTGGGTTCAGTCTGCCAACAGTTTGGTGATTAAAGCGCCATGTCGCTGCTTTTGGCGGCTCATGCGCAGACGTTCGGCGCGAATAATGATTTTCAAATCGCTTAAGGCGGTATCAAAATCATCATTCACAATAAGGTAATCATATTCCGCGTAATGGCTCATTTCTGCAACTGCCTGCGCCATACGTTTCGCGATAACCTCTTCGCTGTCCTGACCACGGCCACGCAGGCGACGGTCAAGCTCATCTTTTGACGGCGGCAGAATAAAAATACTGCGCGCGCCAGGCATTCTTTTGCGGATTTGCTGCGCTCCCTGCCAGTCGATATCGAGGAAGACGTCGACGCCAGTCGCCAGTACCTGCTCGATAGTTTCGCGCGAGGTGCCGTAATAGTTGCCAAAGACTTCTGCATGTTCAAGAAAAGCATCTCTGCCAATCATCGTCCTGAATTCGTCGTGATTAACAAAGAAATAGTGTTCACCGTGCACTTCACCCGGGCGCGGAGCGCGTGTGGTATGCGAAACAGAAACCTGAGAGTCGTACAACGGTTGGGTTTTTAATAAAGCCTGAATCAGGCTGGATTTACCCGCGCCGCTAGGGGCGGAAACAATATAAAGCGTGCCTTGAGCCATGAGTGTCTTTTGTATGTGGTGGTCGAAATAAAGCTTACATACGAGCCTATTATACACGCCGCCGCTGCGTGACGCAGTCTCTGTCACACTTTTTGCGCTGTTTCTTTCATTTTGCTTGCTGTTTCCCTGATTTCTCTGGGCGTTGCAGAAATAACGTAGAAAACCTGGATGTCTGCTCGCAGGGTTAAAAATCCCTTATCGCTGACGAAAATAAACCTGCGGCACAATGCGTGGCGAGAAAACAGGAGGGCATCGCCATGCATAAGGGAATTTGGGCGCTGGTGTTATGGATGTTGGTGGGATACGGGCAGGCAGCCTGCCCAACGTGGTCGCAGACCAGGGCTGAACAGGAAATTAAACGTCTCAGTCAGCAGATGAACGAGTGGAAAAACGCTTACTGGCATCAAGGTAAGAGCGTGGTCAGCGATGAGGTGTACGACCAGCTTGCGGTGCGACTGTCCTACTGGCAACGCTGCTTTGTCAGTGAAACCCCCGCTCACGATGAACTTTCGTCATTAAAGGGCGATACCCGGCATCCGGTTGCTCACACTGGCGTGCGTAAACTGGCGGATGAAGCCAGCGTTGCCCGCTGGATGCGTGGCAAAACCGACCTCTGGGTGCAGCCCAAAGTGGATGGCGTAGCGGTTACGCTGGTTTATCGGCAAGGGCGTTTGACGCAGGCAATCAGTCGGGGAAACGGGTTGGCGGGAGAGGACTGGACGGCCAGGGTATTACAGATCCCTTCCATACCTAAGGTTGTTGGCACTGAACTCGCTAACAGCGTGTTACAGGGCGAGCTGTTCCTGCATAACGCGGGGCATGTGCAAAAGCAGATGGGTGGTATGAACGCGCGGGCAAAAGTCGCGGGCATGATGATGCGACAGGACGTTGCGACCGAGCTTGATAAGCTGGGTGTGTTTATTTGGGCATGGCCTGATGGCCCGGCAGATATGAATCAGCGCCAGGCGTTGTTGCGCCAGAGCGGCTTTCTTCATAGCGCACTTTTTTCGCATTCTGTTGCTAATGCGCAGCAGGTTGAGCAGTGGCGTCAACGTTGGTTCACTTCACCGTTGCCTTTTGCTACTGATGGCGTTGTGGCGCGCCAGAGGCAAGAGTCAGCCGGGCGTTTCTGGGTGCCGGGGCAGGGTGATTGGGTGATTGCGTGGAAATATCCACCCGCGTCACGGGTTATGGAGGTTCGCGGTATCAGCTTCAGCATCGGGCGCAGCGGTAAAATCGCCGTGGTCGCGCAGCTCACGCCGCAGCAGTTGGATGATAAGCGCGTGCAGCGGGTGAGCGTTGGCTCGGTATCCCGCTGGCAAAATCTGGACATCGGCATTGGCGATCAGCTGCAAATTAGCCTCGCCGGGCAGGGAATACCGCGCATCGATTCGGTGGTCTGGCGTACCGCCCAGCGTAATAAACCCCAGCCCCCTCCAACTCGTTTCAATGCATTAAGCTGTTTTTTCGCCACCCCTGAGTGCGCAGAGCAGTTTCTCTCACGGCTGGTTTGGCTCTCATCCCGATCGATCCTTGATATTGACGGCGCTGGAGAGACATTGTGGCGCACTGTACACGATGCCCGACGCATGGATCATCTCTTTTCATGGCTGGCGTTTACGCCAGAGCAACTGCAAACGATCCCGGGAATATCTGCACAGCGCGGGCAGCAGTTGTGGCACCAGTTTAATCTGGCGCGTGAGCAGCCCTTTTTGCGCTGGGTACAGGCTATGGGGATACCCATCCCAAAAACAGCGTTTTCAGAAATGGCGAAGGACGACTGGCAGCAGTTACGGGATCGAAACGAAGAGCAGTGGCGACGTTTACCAGGAATTGGGGCAGAAAGGGCGCGGCAGCTAGTGGCTTTTTTACATAACCCGGATGTTGCCGCGCTGGCGAAGTGGCTCAGCGGGCAACGAATTGCGGGGTTCTGAAAGAATCAATGTGCGCTATGGTTGTAATGAAAGACCGGGAGGCCCAGCTTCCAGCGCAGTGCCAGCATGCGGGCGGTAAAGCCGAACAGCAGGGTGGAAATAACCACCACATCGTGGCTGCTGACGTAGTGCTGTAGGGCAATATAAAGAACGGCGGCGGCGAACGAGACCCCAGCGTACAGCTCTTTCTGAAACACCAGTGGGATGCGCTTGCAGAACATATCGCGCAGTACGCCGCCGAAGACGCCGGTTATCACTGCGGCAATGGAGGCGATCACCGGGCCCTCGCCCATATCCAGCGCGATCTGAGCGCCGATGATTGAGAACACTACCAGGCCCAGAGCATCCAGTACCAAAAACAGGCGACGCAGATGCGGCATGACCGGTGCGGCGATGGTAGTCAGGACCGCGGCGACTGCGACAATAATGACGTATTCAGGATGTTGCACCCAGCCCAGTGGGTAGTGGCCGAGCAGAATATCGCGCACTGAACCGCCGCCCAGGGCCGTCGCGGTTGCGATGATAATAACGCCGAACGTATCCATACGGCGGCGCCCGGCAGCCAGCGCGCCGGTCATCGCTTCCGCCGTAATACCAATTAAATAAAGAATATGAAGCAGCATAGTTCCCCCATAATGATGGCGAAAGGTTAGCGATTTGTGCGGGAGATCACGATTGAGATTTTCTAAGGTGAATGAGTTTGGCCAGGAAAAAGTAATGCATATGTTGTTTTTATTACCTTTTAAATAGGGTTTGTTGGTGATTTTTAAAATTATATGGATTAGAAAAAATAATGATTAAGGCGTCATTCTGTATCTATATTGGATACGCTATGAATACCTAATATTTAACTCTCGACCTTTATGCTTTTATTTTCCTTATTCAAGGCCTGAGAAAATGACCACAGCCGCTGACAATAAAAATTATCTGACCCGCCTGATTGCCGTTGTTTTAACGGGAGTGCTGGCCGGTCTATCAGGTATGGTTCTGGCGATGATTTTACATGCGATTCAGCACCTGGCTTTTGGCTATAGCCTTGAACGGATCGTCGGATCGGAGTCATTTTTACAGGGTGTAACGGATTCGCCCTGGCCTCGTCGTATCACGGCAATAGTGGCAGGTGGTGCGATAGCAGGATTCGGCTGGTGGCTGCTTGCGCGCTATGGTCAGAAGCGGATTTCTATCGCGGCGGCTGTCGCTAAACCTTCTGTGCCAATGCCTACTGGGATGACGACTCTCCATGCACTGTTGCAGATAGTCACCGTTGCGCTGGGATCGCCCTTGGGACGCGAGGTTGCTCCGCGGGAAATGGGGGCGTTGGGGGCAGGTATAGTGGCGCGTAAAATGGGGCTTTATGAGGATGAAACCCGAACGCTGATTGCCTGTGGTGCCGGAGCAGGGCTGGCGGCAGTGTATAACGTCCCTCTGGCGGGCGCGTTGTTTAGCCTTGAAGTGATGCTGCTGTCGTTTAGCTGGGAAAAAACGCTGGCGGCTATCATCACGTCGGCTATTGCTGCATGGACGGCAACGTTGGGGCTGGGTGATGAATCGCAATACTATTTTGCTTCCGGCGTGCTTCCGCATTCATTTCTCTGGTGGGCGATTATCGCGGGGCCCATTCTTGGTACCGGGGCCTGGCTTTTTCGCAAAGCAACCAGCACCGCTCGCTCGCACGTTCGAACAAACTGGCAGATGCCGGTTTTCTGCCTGCTGGCATTTTCCCTGCTTGCCGTCCTGAGCCTCTATTTTCCTCAGCTTCCGGGAAATGGTAAAGGGCCCATGCAGCTGGCTCTTAGCGATGGATTGAACTTTCCTGTTGCGGCGATACTGTTGGTGTTAAAAATGGTCGTCATCCTGGCGGTGCTGCGTGGAGGCGCGGAGGGCGGGCTACTGACGCCGGGGCTGGCGGTCGGCGGTCTGAGCAGCCTGCTGCTATGCATGCTCTGGCAGCAGATATTTCCCGGAGGGGATTACAGCAGTTTTGCTCTTGTCGGCGCAGCGGCATTTCTTGCCGCATCTATGCAGATGCCGCTAACGGCGGTAGTACTGGTGATGGAGTTTACCCATATGGATCACAGCTATCTGGCTCCCATGCTTCTGTGTGCGGCGGGGGCATTTTTAACCTGTCGGGTGCTGGATAAAAAGTATTTCTTCTGAGATGTGCTGAAAATAAAAAAGGGCCGGAGTGTTGGCCCTTAATGTTGGTAGAACCCGATATTACTCGATGTTCTGGATCTGCTCGCGCATTTGCTCAATCAGTACTTTCAACTCGATTGCAGATTTCGTCACTTCGGCATTAATGGATTTAGACGCCAGCGTGTTTGATTCGCGGTTGAACTCCTGCATCATAAAGTCGAGACGGCGGCCGACCGCTTCTTTCTTCTTCAGGATGTTCCACGTCTCTTTGACGTGCGCTTCCAGGCGATCCAGCTCTTCGGCGACGTCAATGCGCTGCGCCATCAGAACCAGCTCTTGCTCGAGGCGATTGTTTTCCAACTGCACTTCCGCGTCTTCCAGCTTGGAGACCAGACGCTCACGCTGCCATTGCAGAATTTCCGGCATATGGGCGCGCACTTTGGTCACTTCGGCGGTCACGCCATCAAGCCGCTGTTCGATAAGCGCCTTCAGTGCCTGACCTTCGGTTTCGCGGGCGACGATAAAGTCATCCAGTGCGCCATTCAGCGCGTTCAGGATTTCAGCGGCAATGGCGTCCAGATCCTGCTCATGAGCAGACATAACGCCAGGCCAGCGCAGGATGTCGACCGGGTTGATTTCGCCTTCGTCGCTCTGCATTTTTACCCAGTTAGCGGCGTTAACTAGCTGCTTTGCCAGTTTTTCGTTGAGAATCAACTCGCCCTGGGCGCTCGGATCCTGCTCAAAACGCAGGGTACATTCGACTTTACCGCGGGTCAGACGGGAGCGAATACGCTCGCGTACAACAGGCTCCAGGCTACGAAACTGCTCCGGCAGACGGAAATAGGTTTCCAGATATCGTTGGTTTACCGAGCGCAGTTCCCACGCGGCGCTACCCCATTCACCCTTGATTTCACGCCGGGCGTAGGCGGTCATACTGCGGATCATAGACGTTCCTGTTTTTAAAGGAGAGTGGGGGGGATTATAGCTTTCGAGTCCTTATCAGGATAGGAATAAGCACGCATTATCCGTATAATGCGCAGCCACATTCGTTTCAAGCCGGAGAGAACCTCATGCGTCCAGCAGATCGTAGCGCTAACCAAGTGCGCCCAGTAAGCTTTACCCGTAATTATACGAAACACGCAGAAGGCTCCGTGCTGGTCGAATTCGGTGACACCAAAGTATTGTGTACCGCCTCTATCGATGAAGGTGTTCCGCGCTTTCTGAAAGGCCAGGGTCAGGGTTGGATCACCGCAGAATATGGCATGCTGCCGCGCGCGACCCATACCCGTAACGCGCGTGAAGCTGCGAAAGGTAAGCAGGGCGGGCGTACAATGGAAATCCAGCGCCTGATCGCGCGTGCGCTGCGCGCTGCGGTTGACCTGAAAGCGCTGGGTGAATTCACTATTACGCTGGACTGCGATGTGCTGCAGGCCGATGGTGGAACCCGCACCGCCTCTATCACCGGAGCCTGCGTTGCGCTGGCCGATGCGCTGAACAAATTGGTTGCAGCCGGTAAGTTGAAAACCAACCCGATGAAAGGCATGGTGGCGGCAGTCTCCGTTGGTATCGTCAAAGGCGAAGCGCTTTGCGATCTGGAATATGTCGAAGATTCCGCGGCGGAAACCGATATGAACGTGGTGATGACCGAAGACGGTCGCATCATTGAGGTGCAGGGTACGGCGGAAGGTGAGCCGTTCACCCATGAAGAACTCCTCACCCTCCTGGCGTTGGCCCGAGGGGGTATCGAATCCATTGTGACGGCGCAGAAAGCGGCGTTAGAAAACTAGTTTTTAAGGCGACTGAGAAGTCGCCTTTTTTATATCTGTAGAAAAGTATGATGAGGAGCGAATCCATGAAGCCGTATCAGCGCCAGTTTATTGAGTTTGCGCTTAGCAAGCAGATCCTTAAGTTTGGCGAATTTACGCTGAAATCCGGGCGTAAGAGCCCCTATTTCTTCAACGCCGGCCTGTTTAATACCGGGCGCGATCTGGCATTGTTAGGCCGTTTTTACGCCGAAGCGCTGGTGGATTCCGGGATTGATTTTGATCTGTTGTTTGGCCCTGCGTACAAAGGTATTCCAATCGCCACGACTACAGCTGTCGCGTTGGCGGAACACCATGACCGCGATCTGCCGTACTGCTTTAATCGTAAAGAGGCGAAGACTCACGGCGAAGGCGGCAACCTGGTGGGAAGCGCTCTACAGGGCCGCGTGATGCTGGTGGATGACGTCATCACCGCAGGTACTGCGATTCGTGAATCGATGGAAATTATTCAGGCCAACGGCGCGGAGTTAGCCGGTGTACTGATTTCTCTGGATCGCCAGGAGCGCGGACGCGGCGAAATCTCCGCGATTCAGGAAGTCGAGCGTGATTACGGCTGCAAAGTGATTTCTATTGTGACTCTGAAAGAGCTGATCAGTTATCTGGAAGAGAAGCCGGAAATGGCTGAACATCTGGCGTCGGTTCGCGCCTATCGCGAAGCGTACGGAGTATAAGAATCGACCCGGCAGGTCAATGCCTGCCGGGTAGGTTTCAAACCAGTTTTGCCCCTTGCGCATTGACGTAGAGCGAATAAATCGAGGTGCTGGAGGCCATAAACAGGCGATTGCGCTGTTCGCCGCCGAAGCACAGGTTAGCGCAGCGTTCCGGCAACTGAATGATGCCGATGTTTTTCCCCTGAGGGTTAAAGACGCGCACGCCATCAAGCTCCTCGCTGCCCGTCCCCCAACCACACCATAGATTACCGTCCATATCGCAGGCTATACCGTCGGCGGTGCCGTTACCGCAGTCAATATGTACTCTTTTATTTTTCAGCTCGTTATTGACCACATCCCACGCGAGAATTAACCGATTTGGCGTCGCGCGACTCTCCACGACGTATAGCGTTTTCTCATCGGCGGAAAAACAGAGGCCGTTTGGCCCTTTCACGTCACCCAGCACGACGCTCAGTTTGCGGCTTTCAGGATCCAGCCGATAAACGTTTTGCGGTAGCTGCGGCGTGGCTTTATGCCCTTCGTAGAATCCGCTGATGCCGAAAGGAGGGTCGGTAAACCAGATGCTGCCGTCTGACTTCACGACGATATCGTTTGGTGAGTTCAGCGGCTTGCCGTCAAAACTATCCGCCAGTACGGTAATGGTGCCATCGTATTCGGTGCGGGTAATGCGTCGGGTATCATGTTCGCAGCTGATCAGTCGCCCCTGTCGGTCGCGGGCATGGCCGTTAGCGTAGTTTGCCGGATGACGGAACACGCTGGTTTCACCAGTAGCTTCATCCCAGCGCATGATGGCGTTGTTGGGGATATCGCTCCAGAGCAACATGCGCGTATCGCCAAACCACACAGGCCCTTCCGCCCAGCGAAAACCGGTAGCAATCTGCTCGACTTTTGCGCTGGCAAGCATATAGCGGCGAAAGCTATCATCCACTGCCACAAT
This sequence comes from Klebsiella sp. RHBSTW-00215, assembly GCF_014103785.1. Lineage (NCBI taxonomy): Bacteria > Pseudomonadati > Pseudomonadota > Gammaproteobacteria > Enterobacterales > Enterobacteriaceae > Klebsiella > Klebsiella sp. RHBSTW-00215. The sequence goes on along the minus strand of NZ_JABXQS010000001.1, from coordinate 1,271,998 downwards.
GCGTGGATCGGGATAACGTGCAGATGGTGCCCAGGCCGCGAAACTTTTTTGGCTTACCAGTAATGATGCGGTTGCCAGACCTCCCAGTTTGAGCAATTCCCGCCGTGATGTCGCCATCAGCCATCTCCTTATCCGATGAAAAGAAACAATTTACGGATGTTAGGAGAGAGTGCGGATTGAAAACATCTGGCAATTCAACGAATTGTCCTGGGCTTTATGACAGAAAAATCAAAAAGGAGATGCAGCCATTGTGGCTGCATATAAGGTGCGGATTACTGCAGCTGGGCGGCGACCAGCGGCCAACGGGCGTCAAAATCATCGGTCGGACGATATTTAAACTCACTGCGCACAAAGCGCGACAGCATCCCTTCACAGAATGCCAGCAGCTGACTAGCCAGCAGGGCTTCATCGACGGTGTAGCCTTCGCCCTCGCGCATTTTCTTTTCACGCAACACCTGGCGCAGCTGTACTTCAATGCGCTCAAACAGTTGATTGATTCGATCCTGCAATCTGTCCTGTTCAAACATCAGCGCATGGCCGGTCAGAATTCTCGTCAGCCCAGGATTACGCTCGCCAAACCCAAGAATCAACAGCACGATCAGACGTAAGCGCGTTGAAGTATCTTTCTCATCTTTTAAAATCAAATTGATGCGCGTAATCAGGCTGTCTTCGATAAACTCGATCAGGCTGTCAAACATGCGGGTTTTGCTGGGGAAATGTCGGTACAGAGCCGCTTCGGATACGCCAACGGACGCCGCCAGTTTCGCTGTGGTAATGCGCTGACTCCCATCGCTGGATTCAAGCATCAACGCCAGAGACTGAAGTATTTCTTCGCGACGATTCCTTTTCGCAGTTTGTTTTTCTGCCATGTTTTAAAATACCCCTGAAAAAAGCACTTGCCAGGCAGGCATCCGCAAAGCGACCGCAAGCTGCTGCCTGCGGCGATGTTATTGCATTATTACGCTTTGGAATGCAGGTTACACTTTATCCTTCGGGCTGCCCTGCTGTTGGCGGCATCCCGAGTGATTGGGTGTATCGCTGGGCTTATTTACGCCCGGAGTGACCGAAGCCACCTTCGCCACGATCGGTGGCGTCAAAATCTTCCACCAGGTTAAATTCCGCCTGTACGACAGGCACAAACACCATTTGAGCGATACGCTCGCCGGGTTCAATAGTGAAGCTCTGCTGGCCGCGGTTCCAGACGGAAACCATCAGCTGGCCCTGATAGTCAGAATCAATCAGGCCCACCAGGTTGCCCAGAACAACGCCATGCTTATGACCCAGCCCGGAGCGCGGCAGAATCACCGCTGCCAGAGACGAGTCGGCAATGTGAATCGCCAGGCCAGTCGGCACAAGCGTGGTAGCGCCAGGCGCCAGCTCTACGGCGTCATCGAGACAGGCTCGCAGGTCAAGTCCGGCGGAGCCGGAGGTGGCATAAGTTGGCAGCGGAAACTGCTGACCAACACGCGGGTCCAGAATCTTAACGTCGATTTTTTTCATCATAACGGGTCACGATCTCGTCGAGTAATAATTGGCCCAGGAGTTCCTTGCGCTCAAGTGGTAAGCGCTTATCTCCCTCTTGCCAGAAAAGGTGTAATGCGTTGCTATCGCTGTTAAATCCCTGATTTGGCTGTGAAACATCATTAGCGCAAATCAGATCGAGATTTTTGCGGGCACGTTTTTGCCGTGCGTATTCTTCCACATTATTTGTTTCGGCGGCAAATCCAACGACGTAGGGGCGGTTGGCCTTAAGCGCCGCGACCCCAGCGACGATATCCGGATTTTTAACCATTTTCAGGGTTAATTCATCACCTTGTTTTTTGATTTTTTCTTCGGCGATGGCGACCGCACGGTAGTCAGCAACTGCCGCACAGCCAATAAAAATGTGCTGCTGAGAAGCGCTATTTTGCACGGCGGCTTCCATTTCCAGCGCTGTGGTGACATCAATTCTCTGCACAAACGGCGGCGTTGGCAGAGAAACCGGACCACTAACCAGCGTCACGTTCGCCCCGCGATGCGCGGCGGCGGCGGCAATCGCGAAACCCATCTTACCAGAACTGTGGTTGGTGATATAACGCACTGGATCCAGCGGCTCGCGGGTTGGGCCCGCGGTAATCATGATGTTGAGATGTTGCAAATCTTTGACAGGAGAGAAATGCTGCGCGGCCATATCAACAATAGTCAGCGGGTCCAGCATTCTCCCTGGGCCGATATCGCCACAGGCCTGGCTGCCGCTATCCGGGCCCCAAACCAGCAGACCGCGTGAGGAGATAACGTCAAGATTATGCTGGGTGGCGGCGGCGCGATACATCTGCTGATTCATTGCGGGCACGACGGCGACTGGCGACGACGTGGCGAGGCAAATTGTGGAAACGAGGTCGTTAGCCATTCCTGCCGCAATACGTGCAATTAAATCGGCGGTAGCGGGGGCGAGAATCACCAGGTCTGCCCATTTTCCCAGCTCAATGTGGCCCATTGCCGCTTCTGCGGCCGGGTCGAGCAGGCTGTCGGAGACCGGATAACCGGATACCGCCTGTAGACTCAGTGGCGTAATGAAGGCTTTTGCGGCTTCCGTCATGGCGACGCGGACATCCGCTCCACGGTCACGCAGGCGGCGCACCAGTTCCGGCGTTTTATAGGCAGCAATGCCGCCGCTCACGCCAAGAACGATCTTTTTACCAGCCAGACTCATCATGATTTTTTCCTGTTGCGGTACACCAGAATTCGCGCATCTTATCACAATCCGATCGGCATCGTGTGCCTGGCAGAGATCCACTTTGCGAGCCGCTACGCACGGATAAAATTTGCCGATCGGCAGCGCTGGAGGGCTGTGCCAGGATAGCGCGCACAGGAAAGGAGAAGCCGCCATGGATACACAGGAACCTCTGATGCCGAGGGAAAAAATGCAGTGCTACGGTATCGAATCGTTGTCGGATATTGAGCTGCTGGCGCTGTTTTTACGTACCGGCACGCGCACGCAGGATGTCATAACGTTTTCCCAGGATTTGCTGCAGCGCTTTGGCTCGCTATACGGTCTGCTATCGGCGGAAAAAGAGCAGTTTGATGAGGTTGAGGGGATTGGCCCGGCGACATATGCGCAGTTGAAGGGGATTGCTGAGCTGGCGCGGCGTTATTTTTGTATGCGGATAACTGAAGAACCCTCTCTGGTTACGCCGTCGATGACGCGGGAATTTCTGCAAAGCCAACTGGCTGACGAAGAACGTGAGATCTTTATGGTGATCTTTTTAGATAATCAGAACCGGGTATTGAAACATAGCCGACTTTTTTCTGGTACTCTTAGCCACGTTGAGGTGCATCCGCGAGAAATCGTACGCGAAGCCATCAAAGTGAACGCCGCCGCGGTGATCCTGGCTCATAATCATCCATCCGGTAGCCCTGAGCCGAGTAAGGCCGACAGGTTGATTACCGAAAGAGTGATAAAATGTTGCCGATTCATGGATATACGCGTGCTTGATCACCTTGTTATCGGCCGCGGAGCGTACGTATCTTTTGCTGAGCGCGGCTGGATTTAGCCCCGATCATGCGATCCATCGGGATCTTTGTCTGTTCGGGACTTGAGCACATCGCCGAGTCAGCGTATACTACGCCACCTTTGAGAATCTCGGGTTTGGCATTTGGGCCTGGCAATCGAGAGTTCGCGTGTACACGAAATCATTCAAGTTGTATTGAGGCGGCAAGGGAGTGAATCCCCTGAGCTTACATAGGTAAGTGACTGGGGTGAGCGAGCGCAGCCAACAAAGAGACAGCTTGAAGGATAAAGTGTATAGAACTATGCGATGACCGGGCTGTGAAGCCTGACGAGGCGCCAATACCCCATACGAAGCTCGAGCTAATTTGATTTTTGGAGAATAGACATGTCCCGAGTCTGCCAAGTTACTGGCAAGCGTCCGGTGACCGGTAACAACCGTTCCCACGCACTGAACGCGACTAAACGCCGTTTCCTGCCTAACCTGCACTCTCACCGTTTCTGGGTTGAGAGCGAGAAGCGTTTTGTCACCCTGCGTGTATCTGCTAAAGGTATGCGTGTTATTGATAAGAAAGGCATCGATACAGTTCTGTCCGAACTGCGTGCCCGTGGCGAAAAGTACTAAGTACTTAGAGGAATTAAATCATGGCTAAAGGTATTCGTGAGAAAATCAAGCTGGTTTCTTCTGCTGGTACTGGTCACTTCTATACCACTACGAAGAACAAACGTACTAAACCGGAAAAACTGGAACTGAAAAAATTCGATCCAGTTGTCCGTCAGCACGTTTTATACAAAGAAGCTAAAATCAAATAATTTTAGCCTCCTTGTAAAGAAGAACCCCGCCCTGGCGGGGTTTTTTGTTTCCGTTTTACGGTCTTTCCCTTCTTCGAAATTTATCACTCAATTCTTCTTCTCGTCGTTAATCATTAACCACATGAATGAAATGGTTTTTCTTGTCTTGCCGGGACGGGATGTTTATTCTGCCGGTACAGAAAACCACCGACAGGGATTGTTATGACGTCATTCATTCCAGATGTTTCATTTATTGATAACAGTGAACAGCGAACCCCCTTAATTCTCGTTCTCGATTGTTCCGGCAGTATGGACGGTCAGCCCATAGCCCAGCTAAATCAGGGGCTCAAGCTGCTGGAAAGCGAACTTAAAAATGATGTTATCGCCGCGAAACGTGTTCGCCTGCTGGTGATTAAATACGGCGGTTACGATGAGTGCCAACTGCATGGCGACTGGTGTGATGCGATGGACTTTACCGCCCCTGTTCTTGAAGCGAGTGGTCTGACGCCAACCGGGCAGGCCGTCAGCCTGGCTCTGGGCGAAATCGAAGCTGAAAAGCAGCGTCTGAAAGCGGCTGGCGTACCCTATACCCGGCCATGGCTGTTTTTGATGTCGGATGGTGCGCCAACGGATAACTGGCAGGTGGCGGCTCAGGAGTGCTGCGAGGCGCAGGCGGCAAACAAAGTTGCCGTATTCCCGATTAGCGTGGGTAGTGAGGCCTCTGAATCGATGGGCCACTTCAGCCGCAGCGGGATTAATGGCGTGAAGCAGCTGAAGGGTTTGCAGTTCCGCGAGCTGTTCCTTTGGCTAAGCGCCAGTATGCAGGTGGTCTCACAGTCAACGCCGGGCGGAAAAGCACAGCTGCCGCCGACGGACAGCTGGTCAGAAATTTCGGTCTGACGCGATGAACTGGCGCGTTTATGCTTCGTCGGTTATCGGCAGCAGCCACCGACAAAATAACCTTCCTTGTCAGGATGCCTTTTGTTATCGCAATTTGGGCGATCGACTTGTTGCTGTCGTTTGTGATGGCGCAGGCTCAGCCGCTTATAGCGAACAGGGGGCGGCTTTGGTTAGCCGGACGCTGTGTGAGCGCCTGGCGCTATTGACAGTTGTGCCTGATGAAGAGCAAGTCGTGGCGCTGATAGCGGATATCCGAGAAGCTGTTTTGCTACAAGCCAAAGAGCGACAGCTTGTCGCGGGTGATTTTGCCTGTACCGTTCTGGCAGCATGGTTGGGCGAAACGCAGTCGCTGGTCCTGCATATCGGTGATGGCGTTGCGGCGCTCACTATCAACGATGAGCAGCACTTCTCTTTACCTGAAAACGGTGAATACACCAACCAAACCTGGTTCCTCACCAGCCCTGACTGGCGTGAACATTTACGCATCAATCAGTTTGCTGGCAGAGCCATGCAGCTGGTGATGATGTCCGATGGTGTGCAGCCGTTTGCGCTAAACCGCAACTGTGATGCGCTGTTTTCCCCCTTTATGGACCCTGTCGTAAGCTATTTGCAGCAGGTTTCAGAGGAGAAGGGGAGCGAAGCGATACGCGCCACGCTTGATGACCCGCGCACCTGGGCGATAACCGGTGATGACAAGACGCTTCTGGTAGCTCTGCGTAATGAAGCATAAAAAAATCCCTGGTTGTTATAACGAGCAGCGCCACGCGGTACGTTTGGGGAAACTCATCAAGAGCGGTGGTGCCGGCAGCGTCTACTTCCTGGCCGACGACCCTTCCCGGGTTGCGAAAATTTACCATTCCAATACTGATGCCAGCTATTACCAGCGCAAGCTCCGCGCCATGCTTGCGCAGCGCCCGGAGATCCCCGCACCTGCCGACGGTGAGGCGATTGTCCAGCTGGCGTGGCCTGACTATTTGCTCTTCGACGAGCGCAAGCGCGTTATTGGCTTTGTTATGCCGGTCCTTGATACCCAGCGCACTATTGAGCTGGAGTATATTTTGCAGTCGCGGCAAGCGAAGGCGCAGAATCTGCCGGAGGGGATCGGCGCAAAAGTAAGTCTGGCCTGCAACCTCGCAACCCTGGTCTCGGCGCTGCATGCGCGACAGCACCGGGTTATCGACATGAAGCCGGTTAACCTGCGCTTCTATCGCGACAGCTTGTATATCGCGCTGCTGGACTGCGATGGTTTTAGCATTCAGGGCGAGGGCGAGCGTTTCCCTGCCGGGCAGTTCACGCCGGATTACCTGGCGCCGGAGTTCCAGCGCATCGGGCAGGTACCTAATGAGCGGGAAGAGGCGCAGGATCGTTTCTCGCTGGCGGTGATTATTTTTCAACTGCTCAACCATGGTATTCATCCCTATAGCGGCCGCTCGCAAACCGCGAAGGTGCCCGATGATTTACCCGGTCGCATCGGCGCCGGTTGCTATGCTTACGGCGTCAATGCGGCAAAAAATATTACCCCGGTACCGGCCAGTACCCACCATCTGCTGCCGACCGAGCTGCGTAAGCTGTTCGACCGCGCTTTTAGCGGCTCACCTGCCCGACGCCCTTGCGCCGATGAATGGGCACAGGTATTGCGCCCTTATGCGCTACGCAGTACGCAAAAAATTGTTCTCTGTAGTAAGAAACATCAGCATTTCTCTGGGATGCCGTGCCTGATCTGCGCACGTGAAAAACAGGTTGTAGAAGGCGTAAAGCAGGCGAAGCAGCATAAGCAAACGCAAACTGTTCGCCAGCGTCCTGCACCCATCAAGCGCCAGCCTCGCGTTGCGCCGGCCGCTGCGGTACCTCGTCAGCCAACCGGACCGGGGCCGTTAACGCTGCTGTGGCACAATATGCGCAGCAAAGTTCCTGCATTTGTTTGGCATGGCGCGCTGGCTGTGATTAGCACGCTGGTGATGGCCATATTAGCGCGTAATTTTACCCAACTGAGCGGTCCCTGGCATGCCTGGTACGATAACGCGGCGTTAATCCTGATTTTTGTCTGGATAGCCGTGATGGGGCTGCTGGCGATTCTTCGGAGTAAGCCATAAATGATTACGCCGAAGTTAAAGCACCTGCTGGTCATCTTGTCTTTGATTGCGCTTTTTGTCGCGCCGAATATGGTGCTCTTTCTCTGGTCTGCCCCCTTTATGTTGGTGGATAAGCTTTCGCTTTTACCGGCGGTGCTGAATGCTCCCCAGCGTTTATTGCTCTACGGCCTGTGGCTGGGGGGAACTCTCTACTTTTCCGCCCTGATGTGGGTCGCAGTCACCCGGCGCAATAAAGGCTATCTGGCAGCCGCCGTGGCGCAGATTGTTTTTATTATCGGTATCACGTTATTCAATGTACCTATCGGCGAGCAAAACCAGCGGCGCTGGCAGAGTATGAATCAGCTGGAATTACCCGCCTGGCAGGATTTTCTCTATGACCGTCATGCCCGTTTTATTCAGATAACCCTGCGCGGGGAGCCGTTTAATCAGCACAATATTATCGAGCAATTTCTCGCGCAGAAAAAACCGCTGGCGGAGCTGCCGCTGGGCTGGAATGAACAAGACGCCGCCGCCGCTGATGCGCTCTGGCAGCAGGCATTAGGCTATCGCGAGCAGGAAGTCAAAGCCCTCACGAAGATGGATGATTACCTGAGCTGGATGCCAGACCGGAGCGATCTGACGCTGGCAACGGCCATCCTGACGCTGACAACGGATGAGAATAAAGCGCAGGCGGAAAAGGCGTTTCGTCGGGCCATTGCCATTGCGCCAGAAAACCCTGACGCCTGGCTGGGCTGGGCATTAGCGCTGCTCCAGTCTCGTGATGATGAGCAGGTGCGAAATTCGCAGTTTCAGCCGCTCACGCAAAGCATTACTAGCGGATTATTGATGGCGGAGGGCCTGAAGGATAGCCCACGCCAGCCAGCCCTACAGCAGCGGTTAGAGGCATATATTGCTCAAATGCCGCCTGAAGATCGGCAAATCCTGCAAATTCTGCGGGCCAGAATGCAGACGCGCTCCTGTGATTCATCGCTGGCAGTGAATGAAAATGGGGAAGCCGAAAAGGTCCTACCCCTGGCGCGTTCAATCGTGTTTAAACAAGGCTCCGTGCGTAGCGCCAGCCCGATTAACGAGCGCTTTCCTGGGCACGTAAGCATTGAGGCCGAAAGATACGGGATTGCGAAAGAGTCGGTGTCTCCGATGTTCTATCCGACGGTAAATAAATTTATCAAGTCGGCGACAACGGTGCTTTCGGTGGATACTGGGGTAGGCGGCGATCTATTAAACGCGGTGGTCGAGTGCAGTAGCGGCGTTCCCGAGTTTGACAAAGCGGCGCTCTACTACGTGCAGCAGTGGCGTTTTGCTTCTAACCGGCATGGAGAGCGCTTGCTGATACCGGTGAACTTTATCAGCGATCGTCTGCCTCCTGAGGAGCACTATCGGGAGATGGAATCACGAGCGACGCGTATCGCCCGGCTGGCGGCCCGGCATAATAAAGCCGGGATGGAAACTGCCGCGCAAGAGATGACCGCTCAATTCACCCGGATGAAAGCGCTGTTTCCGCAGAAGAAACTCAGCGCGGAAGAGGCGCGAAATCTACAGCTCGTCTACTTCAAAAAGCGGGATAAAAGTCCCAAAGGCAGAATGGAAGGCTTTACTGAAATGACGGAAGCGATGGAAAAGCTGGTCGATACGCATCCGTACTATGCGCCGTTATTGAAGGATCTGGCGCTGAGAAAGAGCTTTGCTTCCTTTGAAGAGAACCGGGCAACGTGGGCGCAGCTGTTGGCGCTCGCCCCGGAGGATCCGCAGGTGTGGATGGCCTGGGGCAGCCTGTGGGCTGAGCGCGATCCTGAACTGTATATCGGCGCGATGATCTACTCCATGTTGCTACAACCGCTTGCTGAGGATACTGAGCAGAAAATAGCGAATATCAAAACCAAGCTGCTGATGCGGGTTGGCATGGGCGAGCGTAATGCGATTCTTTCGGCAAAAGTATACGCAGATTATGCCGATATCCTCGGGGAAAGAGCGAAAGGTGAAGATACCGCAAAAGCCGGAAAAATTTTGCCTGCGAGCAAAATACTGGACCGTCATGAAAAGGTCGTTCCCTTTGACCCACCGGTGAGTATGACGGTTGATATCGACCAGAATGAGGTGTTAAACGCGCCTTTCTTCAACGTTAAATGGAAGACGCCGCAGGCGCAGGGTGATAAACGGGCCGAGCTTACCGTTGATATTGATAAAAGCGGCGCTCCGACGCTGGTGCTGGTAAGCAAAAGCAGCGAAGTGGAAGAGTATGATGCGCAGGCGGTGGATATGCTCTGGCGCTGGAAGTTTAAACCACAGTCCGACGGCAGACAGATAACCGTTGGTGTGAATTTTCAGCACTAACCGCGTCGTTGCCTTCTGAACGAGGTAAAATGGGAGCGCCTGCTGTTTTCATATGAGAAAAATATGCCTGAATTACCTGAAGTAGAAACCAGCCGCCGCGGTATTGAGCCGCATCTGGTTGGGGCGACCATCCTGCACGCCGTGGTGCGTAACGGACGCCTGCGCTGGCCGGTTTCCGAAGAGATCTATCGCCTGAGCGACGTTCCGGTTCTCAGCGTGCGTCGTCGCGCCAAATACCTGTTGCTGGAGCTGCCCGACGGCTGGATTATCATCCACCTTGGCATGTCGGGGAGCCTGCGCATTCTGAGCGAAGAGCTGCCCGCAGAGAAACACGATCACGTTGATCTGATCATGAGCAACGGTAAGGTTCTGCGCTATACCGATCCGCGACGCTTTGGCGCCTGGCTGTGGGCCAAAGAGCTGGAAGGCCATCCGGTGTTAGCGCATCTTGGGCCGGAGCCGCTAAGCGATGATTTCAATGCTGACTATCTCCAGCAGAGGTGCGCGAAGAAGAAAACTGCGATTAAACCCTGGCTGATGGATAACAAGCTGGTGGTCGGGGTCGGTAATATCTACGCCAGCGAATCGCTGTTCTCGGCGGGGATCCACCCCGACAGGCTCGCTTCATCGCTTTCACGCGAAGAGTGCGAGCAATTGGTAAAGGTGATTAAGCTGGTGCTGTTGCGCTCCATCGAGCAGGGCGGGACGACGCTAAAAGATTTCCTGCAAAGCGACGGTAAGCCGGGCTATTTTGCCCAGGAATTACAGGTTTATGGTCGCAAGGGTGAACCCTGTCGTATTTGCGGAACGCCAATTATCGGCAGCAAACATGCGCAGCGGGCGACGTTTTATTGCCGCCAGTGCCAGAAGTAAAGTGAGGTGGTTGCGTTGATCCCGGCTCGCGCTGCGCTTAGCCGGGCTACAGGTTTCCAGCCGTCTGCGGACTGGTAGCCCGGACAGGCGCGTCAAGCGCCGCCTCCGGGAAGAACGCCCTACAGCTTCTTCAGCAGCGCCTGATGCACGTTAGCCGGCAGGAAGTGTGAGACATCGCCCTGGTGGCGCGCTACCTCTTTCACCAGCGAAGAGGAGATAAACGACCACTCTTTGCACGGCATCAGAAACACGCTCTCCAGCGTCGGCATCAGGTGGCGGTTCATGTGCGCCAGCTGCATCTCATATTCAAAATCCGCCACCGCCCGCAGTCCGCGAATTAAAATATTGGCCTGCTGCGCGCGAGCGAAATTGGCCATTAAATCGCTAAAGCCAATTACTTCAACGTTGACCAGATGTGCGGTTGCCTGCTCTGCCAGCGCGATGCGCTCATCGAGGGTAAACATCGGCTTTTTGCTCGGGCTGGCGGCGATAGCCAGCAAGACTTTATCAAACATGCTGGCCGCACGGGTGACGATATCGATATGGCCGTTAGTGATAGGGTCGAAGGTGCCCGGATAGATCGCTTTTGTGCTCATAATTACACTTTCTCCGAGTAGCCGCGGCTTAGCGCCCACAGCTCGGTGTATTTATTAAACGTATATTGCGCGTTGACCACAGCCAGCAGCCAACCTTGTTTTCCATCCAGAATGCCGCCGCGTAGCAGCAGCGTTTTCATGAAGGCACCCAGCGTATGGCCGAAGATACCGGTCAGCGAGGTCTTCTTACCCTTCTGGTGGCGCTCCTGGGCCCAGGCGGCGGCATAGGCTAGCTGTTTTTGCTGAAAGCCGGAAAAGTCACGGCAGGTCAGATGCAACAGGTCGCCCGAGAGTTCGATAACCTGTGCGCCTTTGCTGTCGACAGACTCATGCACCAGATTATCGTTATAGCGGTAATGGTCGCGTTGGTACAGGCGCATTACGCGGTCCGGATACCAGCCGCTATGGCGCATAAAGCGACCGAGAAAATAGTTTCGCCGGGCGATGCTGTAGATAGCACCGCTTTTTGGCGCTGCCAGCACGCTGCGGATGGATTGCTCAAGCTCTGGGGTGACGCGCTCGTCGGTATCGATCATCAGCACGTAGTCGCCGGTGGCGTAGCTCTGGGCGCGCTGGCGCTGAATGCCATAACCCTGCCAGTCGCGATTGATATGAACCTGAGCACCGAGGCTGCGGGCTAATTCGACGGTGTTATCACTGCTGCCAGAATCCAGCAAGATTACCTCATCGGCCCAGCTTACTGATGCCAGACAATCAGGCAGCAGATCCGCCGCATTTTTGGCGATCATTACGACCGAGAGTCGAGGCGACATTAGTGGCTCCGCTGCGGCAGATAAGGTTGCAGTAACTGTAGCAGACGGGAGAGTGCGCCCTGATTTTGATGGAGCACTTCCACCGCGTGGCGACCGTACCACAGACGATAATCTTCGTCGGTCAGCAGGTTAGACACCTGGGTCACCAGCGAGCTGGCATCGGTCACGGTAATCAGACCATCGTCCTGCTGCAGCTTGGCGCAGATATCTTTGAAGTTGAAGGTGTGCGGGCCCATCAACACGGGAATCGCATGGGCGGCGGGCTCCAGCGGATTATGACCGCCGCGCTCCACCAGGCTGCCGCCAACGAACGCAAGGTCGGCGATTCCGTACAGCAGCATTAACTCGCCCATCGTATCGCCAATCACCACCTGGGTACTGTTCGATGGGATTTCGCCAGTGCTGCGCATGGTGTAGCTCATTCCTGCTTTCTGCACCATTTCGCGGGCGTCGCTAAAACGTTCCGGATGGCGAGGGACGAGGATCAGCAGCAGATTGGGGAATGTCTCCAGCAGCTTTTTATGTGCCTGGAGAACAATTTGTTCTTCGCCGTCGTGGGTGCTGGTGGCAATCCAGACCTGACGATGCGGTGCCCACTGGCGGCGCAGGGTGATGGCGCGTGCAGCCAGTTCAGGTGTCACTGAGATATCAAACTTCAGGCTACCGGTAACCGCCAACTGATTGCGCTTCAGGCCCAGGGCGATAAAACGGTTCGCGTCTTCTTCATTTTGCGCGGCGATAAGCGTGATACGGCTCAGCAGCCGACGCATAAATTTGCCCAGCTTGGCGTAGCCCTTCGCCGAGCGCTCGGACAGGCGGGCGTTGGCAATGACTAACGGAATTTTACGCTTATGCAGGGTCGCGACCATATTCGGCCACAGCTCGGTCTCCATCACAATAACCAGCTTGGGCTGGACGGTGTTGAAGAAGCGATTCATGGCGCCGGGCAGATCGTAAGGCAGGTAGACGTGATGAACGTCTTTACCGAAGGCGGACATCGCCCGCTCGGAGCCGGTTGGCGTCATGGTAGTAACGGTGATCGGCAGATAGGGATAACGATGACGTAACGCGCGTACCAACGGGATCGCCGCTAGAGTTTCGCCGACGGAAACGGAATGCAGCAGAATGCCGTCCGGTTCTACCTTGTTCTGACAGTAGCCATAACGTTCAGCCCAGCGTTTGCGGTAGGCAGGGGCCTTACGGCTACGTAAGAGAAGTCGTAGCCAAACCAGTGGCTGAATAAGGTAAAGCAGGGCGGTATAAAGCAATTCCAAGCGATTTATCCGTTTTCATGTTTTTGCGGGCAAATTCTAAGCATTTAACCCGCGTAAAGCTATCTCTTTGGCGGAATCTATGGGATTCAATATTAAGCCACATCGCGATAGCGCTTGATGCGCAGATAGCGGCGTCCAAGACGCCAGCGTAGACGGAACGTGCGGGCGTTTTTCCAGATAAGACTCCAGATCCCACGGTCGAAGAATTCTTTAATTATAATATGCTTTTTTGATTCATCTTTCATGCTATCGAAAGTATGAATAATTCCCAGCCCCTCTTTGGCGATTTGCCAGCGGCAGGCGGAAATATCGCGAACCTTGTCCGGATAACGCTGATTGATGGCGTCCAGCATCTCCAGAATCTTCATGTAGTGGCGCGCTGAACGCATCAGCGTATCGTCGTTGTCCGGCTTGTGCGATACCGATTCCGAGTGAATATAGTAGTCGTAGAACTGCTCGCTGGTGTACTGCACGCGTTCTGCTGTCAGCAACACTTCCGTGGTCCAGGGGATATCCTGATGGCGCAGGCCCGGCTCAAAGTGGAAGTTGTGGCTCGCGATAAATTCGCGACGGTAGATATTCAGCCAGGTGACATGCAGGAATTTACGCGAATCCAGCGCCTGCTTTAACCACACGTGGCCGGGCAGTACGCCAGTAGACTGCAATTTATCCAGCGGGAATATAGGGTGGATATCTTTTTTCGTCTCGTAGACGTAGCGGCCGTTGCAGGTGGCGACGTCAAGGTTGCCCTTTTCCGCCATCTCCAGAAGCGTGCTGTACATGCCTGGGTAAATCTTATCGTCGATATCTGGGAAGGTCAGGTACTTACCGGTGGCGACGGCAAGACCGGTGTTACGCGCCACCGAAACGCCCTGATTTTCCTGCTCCAGCACGATCACATTTTGCAGACGGTCCTTCCACTGGTCGATAACCGCCAGGCTGGCGTCCGTCGACCCGTCGTTCACCAGGATCAGTTCATAGCTTTCCAACTGCTGTTGCTCAAGGCACTCAAAGAATTGCGCAAGGAATTTTTCGCCGTTATAGACGGCGGCCACGATGCTCAGTAAAGGCGTTTGACTCATAAATCATTCGATCCTGGTTGAATAACGGCGTCAGGCGCTACGCAGCTGACGGTACTGCTGACAAATTGTCGCCACGCTGAATTTTTCCAGCATTAGGGCGTCGATGGCAGGCGGGCTATGGTAAATGCTTTGCATCGTCTGGGCTAGCGCCGGGCTGTTCAAATCCGCCAGACCACGAGCCAGTTCGCCGGTTAAAATCTCGGTGACACCGCCCGGACAGCGGGTGCTGGCAACCGGCGTGTTGAGCAGCAGCGCTTCTACCACCACGTTGCCAAAACCTTCGCTATCTGAGCTCAGGACCAGCATCCGCGCGCCTTTAATCCACGGCAGTGGGTTTTTCTGGAAGCCTTTAAACAGGACGCGATCGCCAACCTGTAGCTGCTGTGCCAGCTGGCGCAGGCGCTGTTCTTGCTCCGGTTTTCCCTGCCCCAGCAGCACCAGCGGCGCGTCGATGCCGCTTTGCGCATAGGCTTCAATCAGGCGGTCGTGGCGTTTACCCGGGTGGAAGCGACCTACGTGAATAATATAGTCGCCGTCGGGCCGTTCGCTCGGCTCCTGGGCCGCGGCGCGCAGGGCGGCGATATCAAACGGGTTATAAATCGTTTTCAACTGCGCCGGACGAATGGCGAACTGTCCAACCAGATCCTTGCCGACCGCATCGGAAACGGTGACGACGTTGCGCCCCTGGTAAACGCGTTTGATCTTCTGCTGTTTCATCCAGCGGTCAAAACCGGTGCGATGGCCGAGATAGGAAGTGGAGAACACGCCGTGCAGGCAGAACCAGACGTTACGCCCGCTCAGCAGGCGGCTGCGGGAGACAATGCGATCAGTCTTATGCAGATTTGAGAGCACCAGATCGAAATGGCCCTGCTGTTCTGCTTTATCGATAGCCGCATCAAGCTGGCGCGCGCGCCGGGATAGCTCGGTCAGTTTGCGCCACGGTTTGCGGCAGCGGTCGGCGATCACCTGATAGTTCAGCCCTTCCGGCAGCGGGTAATCGCAGACGTCGCGCAGGGAAAAAAGCGACACCTGCTCTCCCTCTTTAAGAAACTGTTCCGCCAGCGTCAGCACCACTTTTTCCGCGCCGCCGCCGGGCAGGCCGTCGATAACAAACAGTATGCGCATCGTTATTTCACCAGATCCTGATAGAGGGAGAGCAACTGCGCCGATAGTCGTTCACTGGTGCAGGCCATAATGCGCTCGCGGGCACGTTCGCCTTGCGTAGAACCTAAGGCGCGGGCGGGCAGAGCGATAACGGACTCCTGCAGGGCTGGGATATCCAGCGCGTCACAAACGTAGCCGTTGCTGCCCTGAACGATAAACTCCGCGCCGCCGCAGCCGGTGGTGGTAATGACCGGCAGGCCGCAGGCCATCGCTTCAAGGATAACGTTAGGGAATGGATCGTACAGCGTTGGTAGCAGCAGACCGTCGGCCATCTGATAGAACGGCAGGGTTTCTGACTGCATGCCGAAGAAACGAACCCGATCTTCACAGTTCAGCGTTTTCGCCAGCTGCTGATAGCGGCTCTGCTCTTTATCTTTGCCAACCACTAACAGATAGCGATCGGTCGGGGCGATGGCGCGAATCGCTGCATCCAACCCTTTACGCTCAAAGCCGGAACCGACGTAGATCAGGCAGGTCGCCTGCAGCGGCAAATCCCATTTGGTGCGTAGCGCAACAAAGGCTTCTTCCGTAGGCGGTAGAAAACGCTGGTTATCGATGGCGTTATAGATAACGTGGATTTTTTCCGCCGGCAGACCGAAGTCTTCAATAATCTCTTGTTTAATCATCTCTGCATTGCAGATGACGCCGCGCAGGTGCGCGTCCTGATACATTTCGCGCTCGGCCTGCATCACATAGCGATGGTAGCGGTCAGCGAACAGCAGACGGCTTTTCCAGCCGGGCAGAATACGCGAACGTTGCTGAAGCCAACGGCGATGTACGCCGTCTCCGGCGCGATACAGGTCGCAACCGGGGATGCGCTCATGACTTTGCACCAGGTCGAAGGACTCGCGCTGCCACAGCTGGCGCGCGGCCTCTGCAAACCCGCGCTCGCGGCTGATGCGTCCCCACTTGCGCGGGTTGCAGATGTGAATGTTCCACTCGGGCTTCACCGGGCCCTGCCACTCGCGGGTGATGACGTTCAGTTCAAGATCGCTGTCGTCGAGGGCTTCCAGCGCGCGGGAGACAAAGCGCTCCGCGCCGCCGTCCGGGCGATACTTCTGGCGTACCAGAGCCAGCCTGAATTTACTCATGCCAGTACCTTTTTCGCCGCCGCGATAACCGCGTCGGTGGGGATTAAATCGAGATAGCGTTCGTCGGTGTTGGTATCAATGTCGTCAGGATCGGGAATGGGGCCAAAATCCCCCGCCCAGATCACCTCTCCTTGCGCCTGCCACGGACGCCAGAAGGTGAGCTTGGAGGGGCCGAACAGCGCGACCAGCGGCGTGTTCAGCGCGGCGGCCATATGCATCGGCACCGAGTCTACGCCGATAAACAGACGGGCATGGTCGATGACTGACGCCAGCTGACGAAGGGTCAACTGCCCGGCGAGGGAGTGCAGACGGGTATCGGGGCTGCCTGCCATAATCGTCTCGACCATCTGTTTCTCTTTGGCGTCAGGGCCGGAGGTCAACACCACCGCGTAGCCCGCCTCAGAGAGGGTGTTAATCAGGGCGCTCATTCGCTCTTCGCGCCAGCATTTAAAGAACCAGCGGGAGGTTGGCTGAATAACAATATAGTTGTCCTGAAACCCTTCCGGTAGCAGTGCGCGACTGGTGGCCCAGTCCTGCTCGCTGTAGCCCATTTTTGCTGGTGCATCATCAACATTCAGCCCAAGCGGCGCCAGAATCGACAGATTTTGCTGCACCGTATGCAGCTGATTATGCAGCTCGGTTGAAGCGAGGGCGGTATGGCAGAAACGCCAGGCCGGATGACGGCGTTTCGGGAAATCAAAGCCGATGCGGGTTGCCGCGCCGGTTAGCTTAGTGATGATCGCGCTGGGCCACTGATCGGCAAGATTGAGTACCATATCGTAGCGCTGCTGGCGGAGGGTGCGAATTAGCTGCCACTCCATCTTAAGCTGGTGGCCGGTTCCCTGCTTTTTCCAGCGCCGATCAATACCATAAATGTGGTTGATATCGGCGTTCGCCGCGAGCATATCCCGGGTCTCTTCATAAAGCAGAACATCCACGTGGGCGGCGGGATATTGCTGTTTTAGAGCGTGAATAAGCGGGGTTATCAATAACATGTCGCCATGATGGCGAAGCTTGATAACCAGGATTCGCGCCGGGTTTACGCGGCTGGAAGTGCGGGTTTCAGGCGTCATACTCTGTTCTTCATCCAGGATAAGGGTTCCGATTCTAGGGGATCAGATAGATTGAGAGAAGCGTTGTCTTGCTCTACCATGACCCGATACGTATGGCCTGAGGACGTTTTCGTGCACAAACCCGCATTTCTCATCACGATTGATACAGAGGGCGATAACCTCTGGCAAAAACATGACAGCATCACCACCGAGAATGCGCGCTATTTACCGCGTTTTCAGCAGCTTTGCGAAAAGTATGGCTTCAAACCGGTTTATTTGACCAACTATGAAATGGCCATTGACCCCGTTTATATCGAGTTCGCCAAAGATGTCATTGCCCGGGGAACGGCGGAAATTGGTATGCATCTGCACGCGTGGAACAGCCCGCCGACCGACCCGCTTACCGATGACGATTGGCGGCATAAACCGTATCTGATTGAGTACAGCGATGCGGCGATGCGAGAAAAAGTCGACTATATGACCCGTCTGCTGGAAGATACCTTCCAGACCAAAATGGTTAGCCATCGCGCCGGGCGCTGGGCGTTTGATGAGCGCTATGCGCGTCTGCTGGTGGAGTACGGCTATCTGGTCGATTGCTCGGTCACCCCTCGGGTGAACTGGAAAACGGCCAAAGGCGCGCCGCAGGGCGACGGCGGCACCGATTATCGCACCTTCCCGCAGCACGCCTACTTCCTCGATGAGAACGATATTCGCCGTGAAGGCCAGTCGGCGCTGCTGGAAGTGCCGATGAGCATTCAGTACAAGCATTCTGCCTGGATGAATAGCCTGAAGCAGGGTTACGATCGTTTGCGAGGTAAGGTGCGCTCGCCGTCTGTTCACTGGCTGCGTCCGATGGGCGGCAACGTCGAAACGATGAAAAAAGTCGTGGAACAGACGTTGACTCAGGGTAATGACTACGTCGAATATATGCTCCACTCTTCTGAGTACATGCCTGGCGGCAGCCCAACGTTTAAAAACGAGCAGGATATCGAGCGCTTATACGCCGATCTGGAGGTTTTTTTCAGCTGGCTGGCACCGCAGGTGAAGGGAATGACGTTGGCAGAGTATTATAATAATAAAAAGAGATAAGAGGCTCGTTTTTATATGAACTTTGTGCTCTGGCGTAATCAACATTAAAATGCTTACGTGAGTAATAAAATTTATACCTATTATCTCACGCCTGGCAACAGGAGATTATGTTAGGCTTGAACGTATTATTGATATTCAATTACACAGAATCACAACAATCAGAAAAAACCTATGTCTAAAAAGAAAAAAATCCTGTTCGTTGTTGATCTGCTGAGTGGCCGAGGGGGCATGGAAAATGTTACCCGGCAGCTTATTTTACAGTTAAATTCTGATCCCCAGTATTCAGCGGGGCTCTTTATTCTCAATGATGGTGGCCGTTATGCTTCAAGCGCATGGCGTAAGGGGATTGTCTGGGGAGAAAGTCAGAGAATTACTGGTAATCATAAAATATCGAGGCTGTTTCATGTTTTACAGCTAGCTTTTTTTATGCTGAAAAACCGTCCAGATCGAGTCGTTGTGCTGAATACGATCCCTTGCTTGATTGCCAGACGCGCTATGAAAATGTCAGCTACGAGAGCAAAATTATCAACCTGGATGCACTTGCCGCCGCGAGATCGGTATCGACCTCGATACCTCTTACTTGCTGAGCACCATTTCGCTATTAGCCGCGATATTGCCAGGCAGTTCATAGAGCTGGGGGCTGCGCCTGAGTCAATCGATGTCGTTTTTAATCCTGTAAAAAGAAGCTCAGCGATTATCACGCGTCCGCAAACATTGAAGTTGCTCTATGTTGGACGAGTTCACTTTTCTGATCAGAAAAACCTCAAGGAGCTTTTTGACGCAGTTAGCCAGCTTAATATCCCCTGGTCACTTGACATCGTTGGCGATGGTGAAGATTTAGCTCAATGTCAGCGCTATGTAGACACTTTAGGTTTGCAGCACAATATTACCTGGCACGGTTGGCAGGAAAATGCATGGCAGTATATTGAAAATAACCTCCAGGAAGTTTCCTGTTTAGTGCTGACCTCCACACAGGAAGGGCTACCTTTAGTTTTATTGGAAGCGATTTCTCGCGGTATCTACTGTATTTCTTCAAATTGCGTCAGTGGTCCGTCGGATATTATTGTGAGCGGTGTCAACGGGTGTTTGTATGAGCCAGGAAACGTCGCTGAGCTTGTTGGAAAACTCACCGCTATTGGCTCAGGCGCACATCTTCCGGCACATGATGTGATAAAGAATAGTATCTGCGATTTTTATGAAGATGCATATATGTCAAGATTTAAGCAGGTTTTGGAAAAATAAAACATGACTAAAATAAAAAATACTATATTTCGGTATGCGACGCCAGAGAATTGCGTTGGAGTATTTTTTCTTTCTCTTCTTATCTCTTTGTCGATCGAGCTATTTACGAATGGTATTGCGCAGAAAATATTTTATTTTGCTGGCTATATTTCCGTTCTCTTTATTCTGTATGGGCTGGTTAAAAATCAGCAGCAGCTAAGCCAACTCGCACCTGCGTTACCCTTTGTGATGGCCTTGTTTATTGTCGGGTTGGTTAGATATATTTGGTTCTTATATGCTAAAACAGATACTTCGCAGTTTAGTGAGTTCGACCTTAATAACTTAAGGAATTACGACCTCGGAGGTAAGCGATTTATATTATCAGCATTTATTGTAAGCGCAGCAATAATTCTTTCGAAATATATGACAAAAGAAATAGTTGTGCTGGGAAGAGCTATTATTTTCTTCGGTTTAGTTATTGCTTTATTTTTTGGTTTGCATGAGTTTTACTACGTAACGCATGAGAGAATAAAATTGACTGCAGATGCTGCAAGTAGTTCTTCTTATATGGTTTTATTTATGTACACCACGTATCTTACTCTCTCAAAGAGTACAGTGCGCAGTAAATGGTTTTTTATCGATATTTTGGCAGCAGCAATCACATTCGTGCTTTTGATGCTGTGTGATACCAGAGTATCAATTCTGGCTTTTATTGGCGTAACGATTTTATATTGTTTATATAATAAAAGTATACGGACATATACCAGGAATAAGTTTTTTATTACCAGTTTTGTTGGGTTAATTGTTATCGTCGTCTCTTTGACTGGAGCCCGCTGGATGGAGGGGATTCATAATATCCAGAATTATAAAACAGATAGCTCTACTTCTATAGGGGCCCGAGTGGCGATTTGGGATAGCGGATTGACGTATTCTGAGCAGCATTATTTCTTTAGCACACCGCTGGAAAGAACAACGTATGCGCAGGCGTTTATTAAAGAGAATCATCCGGGAAATACTGAGGGCTATAATAACGTAAAATATAATATGCATAATGATTTTCTTGAGACATTAACGTTGCAAGGCATCATTGGTGCACTGTCTTTAGCTTTCATTTATATTACTTTTGCCATTGTGGCAATTCGTCAACGCATGCTGACATCAGCATTATTGCCACTGTTTGTGCTTTTTGTCTGTGGGCTCACTGACTCGGTATTAATCAATTCGCAAACGGTGATGCTATTTTTAATATCGATCGTTATTTCAGCTTTATTACCAACGCCTGAGAAGTGATGAAAGGGGAGCCAGGCTCCCCTTTCATTTATCTTGTCATAAGATATTGGGCCGATTCGATAATTTCCTTCACGTCTATCGTTGAGATCGGATGGTATTTATCCTGCGTCAATATTTGCACGGCTTCCGGGTAGCCTGGCCCCCAGGTTTTATTATTCTGGTATTTACCATGCATATCATTGCCATAAAGAGCAATTAATGGCTTACGATACGCTGCTGCAATATGCACAATAGAAGTATCTGGTGATATGACCAGTTCGGCATGTTTGATCAATGACATCGCACTAAATAAGGATGGAAATGGATTCTTATATATCCCTTCAGGAAGGTCAGTGCTGATCTTATTATTTGGATCTAGATAGATAATATTATAGCCGGGGATATGATATTTTATTTCATGGAAGAGTTGTTGTAGCTGGTTAAGCGATAATTCACGTTTACTATCGGCTGCGAAGGGATTGATGATGATATTTTTAGAGTGCGGTAATTTTTTTAAAAAATATGAAACATCGATATCGGTCTCTTCAGGATAGAAAAGATCGTATGAGGTATTTACGTGAGAAAGTCCCAACTCAGACATTAAAAGTGCATAGCGAGTAGTGATATGCTCCTGAAAACCTGAAAATTTTATTGATTTGTTATAGACATTATACTTTTCTTTGTTAAAACCAATAACGTTCCTGGTATTAATTTTCAGTAAAAAACGAAGGCTTGTAGGCGATATTTTATCTCCCATGTCGATAACAAGATCGTAACTCTCGTTGGCTAACCCTGGTGCATTACCTTGCTGATCATAAATATGTATTTTACGGATGTAAGGATTGTGCTCGATCGCGATTATATTGTTCACCGTCGCTAATATATCAACCGTATAGCCATTTTTATACAGTTCACGTATAAGTGAGGTGGAGACGATCATATCCCCAATTTTTCCATCATCGCGCAAAAGAAGAACTTTTGCGCCTTTTGCTAAAATAAATTCTTTTTTGATTCGACGGTCCCATATCCAGCGAGCAAGCTCCATACGGATTGCTTTAAAAAAGTAATTCCGTTTTCTGTTCCAGGCCCGTAATGTTGCAAATTTCTTCTGACGATGAGATTTCATTATGTTTCTGGGCTCTCGTGCAAAGAATTCAGTTCGATAATGCGGGATGCTTTCAGCAATTCGAATACATGCATAGCTGCAATATCCCCCGTGCTGTTGCCGTTTTCGGGACGTACAACGTACTGATTCTTACCGTAGCCGCCAATCAGCCCCGGATCGGTCGGGCCGTATAGTGTGAAGTTCGGTTTATCGAGCGCGGCGGTTAAATGGCTCAGGCCGGTGTCGACGGAAACCACCCCGCGCGCGCCTGCCAGCACCTGGGCTACCTGCTCAAGGCTCATACGCGGCAACACGTCGACAAAATCATGCCCTTCCGCCAGACGTTTGGCCCGCGCTTCTTCATGCGGTGCGCCCCACGGCAGCTTTACTCTCAGGCCGCTGTCGGCCAGCAGGGCGATCAGCGCCCGCCAGTTCTCTTCCGGCCAGTGTTTATCATCGCGAGTGGTGGCGTGCAGGAACACCAGATACGGCGCGGCGGAGGCATTATCCTGGCGCAAAAAATGGCAGGCGATGGCGTAGTCGCCCTGAGTTTTTGGCTTTGCGTAGCCGAGGCTTTTGGCAAAAAGTTCGCGGGTGCGCTCAACGGCGTGTTGCTGTTTAGCGATATGGTGGCGACGGTTATAGAACAGGCTCGCCAGCGGTTCGCGGGCGGTCTTCCAGTCCATGCCGTGCTTAACGCCACGGGCCAGGCGGGTTACCAGCGCAGCGCTTTTCAGCAGCCCCTGAGCGTCAATAATTGCGTCGTATTTTTCCGCCTGCACTGCTTCGCGAAATACCTTGCGCTCGGCTTTTATTGGCGCGGAAAACCACGCTTTGCGCCAGCGACGAATCGCCACCGGGATCACCCGATCGACGTTTTCATGCCATGAAGGGACCTGCGCGAAGCCTTCCTCAACGACCCAGTCGAAACGAATACCGGGAAAGGCCAGCGCGGCGTCGGTCAGCGCGGGCAGCGTGTGCAGTACGTCGCCCATGGACGAGGTTTTTACGATCAATACCCGCATCCGCTACGCTCCCTCTGTTTCCAGTTTTTCCGTCAACAGTGCGTTTAGTTCTTCCAGTACGCGCTGTGGGGTAATGTCGATCAAGCTTTGGTGATAACCTTCGGCAGCATCGCCTTTGCGCACTTTGTGGTAGCCGCTAATCAGGCGGATAACCCGCGCTTTATGCGACAACGGCGGGGTGAAATCCGGGCTGCTCGGACCATAGAGTGCGACCAGCGGACGGTCCAGCGCGGCGGCGACGTGCATCAGGCCGGAGTCGTTGCTGACCACCGCTTTACAGGCGGCGATCAGAATGACGGCCTGCTCAAGCTGGGTCTCCCCGGCCAGGTTGCGACACCATGCCTGCTGCTCTGTGCTCAGCGTGGCGATGATCTCTTTGCCCGCTTCGTTATCTTTAGCAGAACCGAACAGGGCGATTTGATAACCGTCGTCGATCAGCTGTTTCGCCAGCTCAGCGTAGTGGTAGTGTGGCCAGCGTTTGGCCGGGCCAAATTCCGCGCCGGGGCAGAAACCGATAATCGGGCGGTCAGAGGAGAGGTTGAACGCGTTACAAGTCTGCGATTTCTCACCTTCATTCACCTGCAACTGCGGCCACAGCAGCGGCTGCGGCAGGTCTTTCGCGCAGCGCATCACGCCTTTGTCGTAGGCCAGACCGACATAACGTTCAACCATCAGCGGCCAGGCTTCTTTATCCAGTTTGCGGGCATCGTTCAGCAGGCCGTAGCGCATCTCGCCAAGCCAGCCGGTACGAAGCGGGATACCCGCGAAGAACGGCACCAGGGCCGACTTAAACGAATTCGGTAGCACGTAAGCGCGATCGTAACGACGCTCGCGCAGGCTGTGCCCAAGCTTGCGGCGCTCGCCGATTTCCAGCTTGCCGTGGCCGAGCGGCATCGGGATCGCTTCATTGACTTCTGGCATACGCGACAGCAGCGGACGGCACCACGCGGGTGCCATCACGTCGATGATTGCCTGGGGATAGCGCGCCCTGAGCGTACGATAGAGACTTTGCGACATCATCATGTCGCCCACCCATGACGGGCCGATCACCAATATCTTCATTCATTTCATCCTTCAAGCTGTCTCTGCGTTGGCTGCCTTCGTTCACTTCAGTCACATAGTTATCCTATGCTCCTGAAGATTCACTCAGTTGCCGCCTTGATACCGCCCGAATGATTTTATGAATTCGCATGACTGTCGCGGTTGAGCCAGGCCATATATTCCGTTACGCCTTCGGCCACGGTCTTAAACGGTTTGTCAAAGCCCGCTGCGCGCAGGTTAGTCAGATCTGCCTGGGTAAACGCCTGGTAGCGACCTTTCAGTTTATCCGGGAACGGAATGTATTCGATGCTGCCTTTCTGATGATAAGCCAGCGTGGCGTCCGCTACCGCCTGGAAGGATTCCGCGCGGCCGGTGCCAAGGTTGAAGATGCCGGAGACGCCGTTTTCCCAGAACCACAGGTTTACCGCAGCGACATCGCCGACGTAGACGAAGTCGCGCTTAAAGCCGTCGCTGCCTTCGAACAGTTTCGGACTTTCGCCATTATTCAACTGAGTATTGAGATGGAACGCGACGCTGGCCATGCTGCCTTTGTGCCCTTCGCGCGGCCCGTAGACGTTGAAATAACGGAAGCCGACAACTTGCGAGTTCGCTTCCGGCAGGATCTGGCGCACGTATTCATCGAACAGAAACTTAGAATAGCCGTAGACGTTGAGCGGCTGCTCATATTCACGGGACTCAATAAAGTCGCTGGTGCGGCCACCGTAGGTCGCCGCGGAAGAGGCGTACAGGAACGGGATTTCACGCTCCAGGCAGTAGTGCAGCAGCTCTTTCGAGTACTGATAGTTGTTATCCATCATGTACTTGCCGTCCCACTCAGTGGTGGAAGAACAGGCACCTTCGTGGAAAATTGCGTCGATATCGTCGAACTCTTCGCCTGCCATAATCTGGATCAGGAAGTCTTCTTTATCCATGTAATCGGCAATGTTCAAATCCACCAGGTTAATGAATTTGGTGCCGTCTTTCAGATTATCGACAACCAGAATATCGGTAATGCCTTGGTCATTCAGTGCTTTAACGATGTTGCTGCCGATAAAGCCTGCGCCGCCGGTAACGATGATCATAACTGTAACCTTTGAAGTAGGGTGCCCAGAGACAATCCGGACATGAATACTCATATCATATCACCACATCGGAAAGGCTTCAGCCATTCGCCGAAAAGGTGTAGAGGGTCTCGTGATTTATGCTGCAAATAATTCATTCAGGAATGCATCATCTCGTATCAGCGTATAGCTTTAGGTAATATGTGCCAAATTTTGCCGAATCTGGAGAGTTGCAATGCGTGGTGATTTCTACAAACAGTTAACCAATGACCTGGATACCGCGCGCGCGGAAGGGTTGTTTAAAGAAGAACGGATTATCACTTCGGCGCAGCAGGCGGATATCACCGTCGGCGGGAGCCAGGTGATTAACTTCTGCGCCAATAACTATCTGGGTCTCGCGAACCACCCGGAGCTGATTGCCGCCGCGAAAAGTGGAATGGACAGCCACGGTTTCGGCATGGCCTCCGTGCGCTTTATCTGCGGTACTCAGGACAGCCATAAAGTGCTTGAGAAGAAGCTGGCGGATTTTCTCGGTATGGAAGACGCGATTCTGTACTCTTCCTGCTTTGACGCTAACGGCGGCCTGTTTGAAACCCTGCTCGGCGCAGAAGACGCGATTATCTCCGATGCCCTGAACCATGCGTCAATCATCGACGGCGTGCGCCTGTGCAAAGCGAAGCGCTTTCGCTACGCCAACAACGACATGCAGGAGCTGGAAGCTCGCCTGAAAGAGGCTCGCGAAGCGGGCGCTCGTCATGTGCTGATCGCCACCGACGGCGTATTCTCAATGGATGGCGTCATTGCCAACCTGAAAGGCGTTTGCGATCTGGCGGATAAATACGATGCGCTGGTCATGGTCGATGACTCTCACGCCGTTGGCTTTGTCGGTGAAAACGGTCGCGGCTCTCATGAGTACTGCGATGTGATGGGCCGGGTCGATATCATCACCGGTACCTTAGGCAAAGCGCTGGGCGGCGCGTCCGGCGGCTATACCGCAGCGCGTAAAGAGGTTGTTGAGTGGCTGCGCCAGCGTTCTCGCCCGTATCTGTTCTCTAACTCGCTGGCTCCGGCGATTGTTGCCGCTTCGATTAAAGTGCTGGAGATGGTGGAATCGGGCAGCGAGCTGCGCGACCGTCTGTGGTCCAACGCGCGTCTGTTCCGTGAAAAAATGAGCGCCGCAGGCTTTACCCTGGCGGGCGCCGATCACGCCATTATCCCGGTGATGCTCGGTGAAGCCTCCGTGGCGCAGGCGTTCGCGCGCGAGTTGCAAAAAGAAGGTATTTACGTCACTGGATTCTTCTATCCGGTGGTACCAAAAGGCCAGGCGCGTATTCGCACCCAGATGTCTGCGGCGCATACCCCTGAACAAATTGAACGTGCGGTGGAAGCCTTTACCCGCATCGGTAAACAACTGGGCGTGATTGCCTAAGGGTGTGAGATGAAAGCGTTATCCAAACTGAAGGCGGAAGAAGGCATCTGGATGACCGACGTACCGGAACCGGAAGTCGGCCACAACGATTTGCTGATTAAAATCCGCAAGACCGCAATTTGCGGTACCGACGTGCATATCTACAACTGGGATGAGTGGTCGCAAAAAACCATTCCGGTCCCGATGGTTGTGGGTCATGAATACGTGGGCGAAGTGGTGGGTATCGGTCAGGAAGTGCGCGGCTTTAAGCTTGGCGATCGCGTTTCCGGCGAAGGGCATATTACCTGCGGCCACTGCCGTAACTGCCGCGCCGGGCGCACGCATTTGTGCCGCAACACGACGGGCGTCGGCGTAAACCGTCCGGGCTGCTTTGCTGAATATCTGGTGATCCCGGCGTTTAACGCGTTCAAGATCCCGGACAATATCTCTGACGATCTGGCGTCGATTTTCGACCCGTTTGGTAATGCCGTTCATACCGCGCTCTCTTTCGACCTCGTCGGTGAAGACGTGCTGGTCTCCGGCGCAGGCCCGATTGGCGTGATGGCGGCGGCAGTGGCGAAACACGTCGGTGCACGTAACGTGGTGATCACCGATGTGAACGAATACCGTCTGGAACTGGCGCGCAAAATGGGCGTCACCCGCGCGGTAAACGTGGCAAAAGAGAACCTTAACGATGTGATGGCCGAGCTGGGCATGACTGAAGGTTTTGATGTGGGCCTGGAGATGTCCGGCGCACCGCCGGCGTTTCGTACCATGCTGGATACCATGAACCACGGCGGGCGTATTGCCATGCTTGGCATCCCGCCGTCAGATATGTCTATCGACTGGACCAAGGTGATTTTCAAAGGGCTGTTTATCAAAGGGATTTACGGTCGCGAAATGTTTGAAACCTGGTACAAAATGGCTGCGCTTATTCAGTCTGGATTGGATCTCTCGCCGATCATCACACATCGCTTTGGCATTGATGACTTCCAGCAGGGCTTCGACGCCATGCGCTCCGGCCAGTCCGGTAAAGTAATTCTTAGCTGGGATTAATTCCACTCGAGTTGTATATAAAAAAAGCGCCTGCGGGCGCTTTTTTGAGAGTTGCCCTGCACTTTTCTGATTCTTAACCCACTCCGCACTTTTTCTAAATCGCTTTCTTGCCTATTCGTTTATACAGTCAGTTTAATCGTCGTTTAACCACACAAACACTATGCTTAAACTTTCTGTATGCTTATTGACCTGTAATTCATCTCGCTTATTGCGGGAGGTTTTACCACCTTTGAGCAAGGTGGCCGATGAAGTGATCGTCATCGACTCAGGCAGCACGGACGCCACGCTGCAGATTTGCCAACAATTCGGTCTTACTGTTCACCACCATCCTTATACCGCTCACGGCGCACAGATGAATTACGCGACATCCCTGGCCACCCATGACTGGGTGCTGTGTATGGATAGCGATGAAATTCTCGATGATGATGTCGTGGCGGCTATTCTGGCGCTGAAAGCTGGTGATGAACCTGCACCTGACTGCGCATGGCGTCTGCCGCGCTACTGGTTCGTTTTGGGTGAAGAGGTGCGAACCATTTACCCGGTCTCATCGCCGGATTTTCCCGTGCGTTTATTTAATCGTACCGTTGCGCGCTTTAACGATAGACCGGTCGACGATCAGGTTGTCGGCTATAAGCATGCCAGCAAGCTGCCAGGCTTCGTGCGCCACGATACCTTCTACTCCCTGCATGAAGTGTTCAATAAGCTCAATAGCTATACTACGCGGCTGGTTAAATACCAGAAGGTCAGGCCGTCGATTGGGCGCGGGATGATCAGCGCGATTGGCGCTTTCTTTAAGTGGTATCTGTTCAGCGGGGCGTGGCGCAAGGGGAAAGTTGGCGTAGTCACCGGGCTGTACGCGACCTTCTACAGCTTTCTCAAATACTTCAAGGCCTGGTACGCCCATCAGGATAAGCAGGAACCCGTGGCGGAAAAGCGCCCGGATTCCCGGCAAATTTAGTTGGTGGGGTTATCCCAGCCCTGCCACTTCAACTGGTAGTACTGCACCAGAGCACTCTGGCTGATGCTTTCGCTCAGGATGGTAAAGAAGCGACTGGCGTTGACCGGCTCAGGCGGACGCTTCGGTTTGCACAACTTCACGCCGCGGAACGGGTTGCGCGGCGGCTGTGCAGGCGGCGGCGCGATATTCGGCGTTGAGGTATCGACCTGCGGTTCGTTGAGCAGGCTGCTCGGGCGTACCAGGGTTATATCCGGCGGCAGGTTGTACACCATCTGCTGCAGCACGCGCACCGTAGTTGGGTGCGGGTGGCCGATGGCGATAGCCGAACCGTTGCGCCGTGCCAGAGCGATTGCGCGGTTGAACTGATAGCGGATATCCGCTTCGTTCTGCGTGTCGTCGAGGAACACCTTGCGCTTGATCACCTTCACGCCGGTGCCCTGCGCCGCGCGCATGGCCTGAGTGTTGCCGATGGTGACGCTATCGAGGAAGTAAAGATTGTAGCGCTCCAGCGCCTGCATCACCTTTTGCATACCGAACAGGCTGGAGGTCATGGCGCTGCCCATATGGTTATTCAGCCCCACGGCATACGGCACCTTGCCATAGGCTTCGCGGATTATGCGCTCGATCTCGCTGCTGTTCATATCCGGGCGGAGCGTGTCTTTTTCCAGCGGTTGCTTACTGAGTGGTGCCATCGGCAGGTGGATCAGTACCTCATGACCGAGGTTATGCGCTTTGGTCGCCATTTCGCGGGCATGAGGAGCATTAGGGAGTACAGCGACGGAGATGTTGGCGGGCAGCGCCAGCACCTGGTTTTCCGTATGCGGACGATAGCCAAAGTCATCGATAACAATGGAGAGTTTGCCGGCAAAAGCCGGCGACGCCATAACCAGCGTAGTGGTTACCGCGAGTGCAATTGTGCGAAATTGAAGCAAAACTTATCTTCCCAACCACGGCTGTGGATTGACCGCCTGACCCTGGCGGCGAATTTCGAAATAGAGCGACGGACGGCCCTGACCGCCGCTGCTGCCTACGAGAGCAATCGGCTGGCCCGCCCGGACCTGAGTGCCGACGCTGACCAGCGCGCTTTGGTTATAGCCGTAAAGACTCATGTCGCCTTTGCCGTGTTCAACGACTACCACCAGGCCATAACCCTGCAGCCAATCGGCGAGAATGACCCGACCATCGGCAACGGCTTTGACCTCGGTGCCTTCAGACGCAGCGATAACCATCCCTTTCCAACGTAGTTCACCTTGCAGCTGTTCGCCATAGCGATGGAGAATTGATCCGCGTACTGGCCAAAATGCCTGGCCGCGAGGTGCGCCAAGACCGCCGGTTCGGGAGATCAGCGAGCGTTCGCTCTCGGTGGGTTTGTAGGTGGTACCTTTGCGCGAGGCTTCCTGCTGGCGATCGCGAACGCTTTGCGCCTCGCGGGCTTCACGCTCCGCGCGCGCTTTAGCTGCCGCTTCCGCCTGGGCGATACGACCGCGCAGGCGCGATTCGTTAGCCCGTAATTCGCTTAACTGCTGCTGGCCTTTCTGAATAGAGGATTCAAGGCTGGCGAGGGTCTTTTTACGCTCGTTACGCGCCTGTTCCAGCTTGTTTTGCTGGGCGCGTTGTTCGTAAACCAGAGTTTGCTGCTGGCTTTGTTTCTCTTCCAGCATGGTTTTTTGCACCGCCACGTCTTCGCGGGTCTGCTTGAGCTGGGCGATGGTTTCCTGACGCGCCTGGTTCAGATAGCCAAAATAGGCTTGGAGACGCTGATTACGCTGCCCCTCCTCACCGCTAAGGATCATCTGGATGCCGGTATGTGGCCCTTGACGAAATGCAGCATCAAGCTGTGCAGAGAGATTGCGTTCCTGCGACGCACGCTGACGTTCCAGCTTAGCGAGCGCGGCGTTCATTTCGTCGATCTGCTTATTCAGCTGGTTCAGGGTGTTCTGGGTTTCACGCAGTTGACGCGCGGCGGCGGAGATGGCTTCTTCCTGTGCTCTAAGCTGGTCGAGCAGGGAAGAACGCTGCTGCTGCTGTTGTTTAATCGCCCGCTGTTTGGCGGCGATATCGGCCTGAATAGATTTCAGCTGGTCGCGGTCATCGGCATGGGCAGATGCGGCGCACAGCAATACGCCAGCGCTAAGCGCGCTGGCGTACAGGACGGACCGAACTGCCGTTGCGATCCATGTATTTGAATAAGTCGCCTTTCCCCTCATGGGGAAGGATTATTCCACGATGAACAGCGGCTTGCCAGTCATCTCTTGCGGGATTTCCATTCCCATCAGCGTCAGCATGGTTGGCGCGATGTCGGAAAGTTTACCGCCGTTAGCGACTTTCACGTTTTTATCGCCAACGTAAATCAGCGGAACAGGCAGGTTGGTGTGAGCGGTGTGCGCCTGGCCAGTGGCCGGGTCACGCATCTGCTCGGCGTTGCCGTGGTCTGCGGTGATCAGCAACTGACCGCCGACGGATTCAACGGCTTTGGTCACCTGATCGATGCAGTGATCCAGAGTTTCAACCGCTTTGACTGCCGCTTCCATCACGCCGGTGTGGCCAACCATATCGCCATTCGGGTAGTTACAGATGATGGTGTCGTACTGACCGCCAGTGATAGCAGCAACCAGTTTTTCGGTCAGCTCAGCGGAGCTCATTTCCGGCTGTAGATCGTAGGTCGCGACTTTCGGCGAGTTGATCAGAATGCGCTCTTCGCCTTTGAACGGCTCTTCAACGCCGCCGTTAAAGAAGAAGGTCACGTGCGCATATTTCTCTGTTTCGGAGATACGCAGCTGGGTTTTGTCGTTTTTCGCCATCCACTCGCCGAAGGTGTTCGCCAGCGAGGCCGGTGGGTAAGCACAGGCAACTTTGATATCGGCGGCGTATTCGGTCAGCATCACGAAATCGAGGTTAACGACTTTCTTACGCGCAAAGCCGTCGAAATCGGCGTTGACGAAGGCGCGGGTGATTTCACGGGCGCGGTCGGCGCGGAAGTTCATGAAAATCATCGCATCGCCGTCTTCCATTGCCGCATCGGCCTGGCCTTCAGCGCGGATAACGGTCGCTTTAACGAATTCGTCATTTTCATCACGCGCGTAAGCAGCCTGCAGGCCTGCAACGGCGGTATCAGCCTTGAACTCGCCCTTCGCCAGAGTCATCAGATCGTAAGCGTGTTCAACGCGATCCCAGCGGTTGTCGCGGTCCATGGCGTAGTAGCGGCCAATGATTGAGGCGATGCGGCCTTTGCCCAGAGCGGCAAATTTGTCTTCGAAACGAGCCAGCGTCTTTTCAGCACTGCGCGGCGGGGTATCACGACCGTCGAGGAAAGCGTGCAGGTAGATTTTTTCTGCACCGCGCTCAGCGGCCAGTTCAACCATCGCCAGGATGTGATCTTCGTGGCTGTGAACGCCGCCCGGAGACATCAGGCCCATGATATGCACAGCTTTGCCTGCGGCAACGGCTTTATCAACCGCTGCGGTCAGCACCGGGTTGGCGAAGAAGGTGCGTTCTTTAATTTCAACGTCCAGACGGGTCAGGTCCTGGTACACGATACGGCCTGCGCCAAGGTTGACGTGGCCCACTTCGGAGTTGCCCATTTGACGATCCGGCAGACCCACTTCCAGGCCGGAAGCATCAATCAGGGTATGCGGACGTTTCGCCCACAATGCATCCATAACGGGGGTTTTAGCGCTGTAAATAGCGTTATCCTGCTGGTCTTCGCGGTAGCCGTAGCCATCCAGAATCACCAGTACCATAGGTTTTTTAGAAACCGACATTGCGACAACCTCATGCTCAAAGACAGAAAATTTGCGTAATTTTACTACAGCTGAATCGATCAAATCACCGTAAAAGATCAAAGAAAGGGATCGGTCAGGCCGCATTGCTCCACAGGGAGCAGTTTTTTTTCGTGACGGACCGCAGAAAATACATTACATCGCGCTCACTGGCTGTATTTGCTGCAATGCACAGGTATACTCCTTCCCTGGTTTTTTTTATCACTTAGTCGGGAGTTGTAACCCCCCATGCAAGAAATTATGCAATTCATCGGCCGTCACCCCGTCCTGAGCATCGCGTGGGTCGCGCTGCTGGTGGCGGTGCTGTTCACCACTTTTAAAGGGCTGATGTCGAAAGTTAAAGTCATTACCCGTGGTGAAGCGACGCGTCTGATCAACAAAGAAGACGCCGTGGTTGTCGACCTGCGTCAGCGTGACGATTTCCGTAAAGGCCATATTGCTGGCTCCATCAACCTGCTGACGAGCGATATCAAAGCAAATAACGTCGGTGAGTTGGAAAAGCACAAATCGCAACCCATTATAGTGGTAGACGGTTCCGGTATGCAGGCACAAGAACCCGCCAGCGCGCTGAACAAAGCCGGTTTTGAAAAGGTCTTCGTACTGAAAGAAGGCATCGCAGGCTGGAGCGGCGAGAACCTTCCGCTGGTACGCGGTAAATAATTTACCCGCGTCTTTATGACGCAGCGCGTTTCCCCCCAAGGGAAGAATGATGCTGCGGCGTAAAACCCTCGGGGGTAAAAACAGGAGTGAAGTCATGGCCAATATTGATATCTATACCAAAGCGACCTGCCCGTTCTGCGTGCGTGCGAAAGCGCTGCTGAAGAGCAAGGGCGTGACGTTCAACGAGTTGCCAATCGATGGCAATGCTGCGAAGCGTGAAGAGATGATTCAGCGCAGCGGTCGGACGACGGTTCCGCAGATTTTTATTGATGCGCAGCACATTGGCGGCTGTGACGACTTGTACGCGCTTGATTCACGTGGTGGACTCGATCCCCTCTTGCGCTAATTTTTGCGCCCATCCCCATTGGACAGGCGTACTTAAGGACAACACGAAAGGGTTTTACTATGTCAGAACAAAACAGCACCGAAATGACTTTCCAGATCCAGCGTATTTACACCAAAGATATTTCTTTCGAAGCGCCAAACGCTCCGCAAGTTTTCCAGAAAGATTGGCAGCCGGAAGTTAAACTTGATCTGGATACGGCTTCCAGCCAGCTGGCTGAAGGCGTGTATGAAGTGGTGCTGCGTGTCACCGTAACTGCTTCCCTTGGCGAAGAAACTGCATTCCTGTGTGAAGTACAACAGGGCGGTATTTTCTCCATCGAAGGCATCGACGGTACCCAGATGGCGCATTGCCTCGGTGCATACTGCCCGAACATTCTGTTCCCGTATGCTCGCGAATGCATCACCAGCCTGGTTTCTCGCGGTACCTTCCCGCAACTGAACCTTGCGCCAGTGAACTTCGATGCGCTGTTTATGAACTATCTGCAGCAGCAGTCTGGCGAAGGTGCTGAACAACATCAGGATGCCTGATGAACGCGCTTAACGCTGCAATGACTGTGATCGGTGCCGGCTCTTACGGCACCGCTCTTGCCATCACCCTGGCAAGAAATGGTCACCATGTTGTCCTGTGGGGCCATGACCCGAAACATATTGCGACGCTGCAGCACGATCGCTGCAACGCTGCATTCCTCCCTGACGTCCCTTTCCCTGATACGCTGCATCTGGAAAGCGATCTGGCGATCGCGCTGGCTGCCAGCCGCGATATCCTGGTCGTTGTGCCGAGCCATGTTTTTGGCGAAGTGCTGCGGCAGATTAAACCGCTGATGCGCGCTGATGCACGCCTGGTTTGGGCGACAAAAGGCCTCGAAGCAGAAACCGGACGCCTGTTGCAGGACGTAGCGCGTGAAGCGCTGGGCGATGATATCCCGTTGGCGGTGATTTCCGGCCCGACTTTTGCCAAAGAGCTGGCCGCAGGCCTTCCGACAGCTATCTCGCTGGCGTCTACGGACCCGCAGTTTGCTGACGATCTGCAGAGTCTGTTGCACTGCGGCAAGAGCTTCCGCGTCTACATCAACCCGGATTTCATCGGCGTTCAGCTTGGCGGCGCGGTGAAAAACGTTATCGCCATCGGCGCCGGGATGTCTGACGGCATAGGCTTTGGCGCCAATGCCCGTACCGCGCTTATTACGCGCGGATTAGTTGAGATGTCTCGCCTCGGAGAAGCGCTTGGCGCCGATCCGGAAACCTTTATGGGAATGGCGGGCCTTGGCGATCTGGTGCTGACCTGTACCGATAACCAATCACGTAACCGCCGCTTCGGCATGATGCTCGGTCAGGGCATGGATGTGCAAGGCGCGCAGGATAAGATTGGTCAGGTGGTTGAAGGCTACCGCAATACCAAAGAAGTTCGCGTTCTGGCACAGCGTTTAGGCGTTGAAATGCCAATAACCGAGGAAATTTATCAGGTATTGTATTGCGGAAAAATTGCGCGCGAGGCAGCATTGACCTTATTAGGTCGTGCACGCAAGGACGAGCGTAGCAACTAACTGCGATGGAACCTGGATCACCTGAATGACCCGGCCAGCAAAGAACTGGCCGGTCATTATTATATCGCCTGGAGTCAGCAATGCCGTGTGAAGAACTGGATATCGTCTGGAATAATATTAAAGCCGAAGCCCGGGCTTTAGCTGACTGTGAGCCGATGCTCGCCAGTTTCTACCACGCTACGCTGCTCAAGCACGAAAACCTCGGCAGCGCCCTGAGCTATATGCTGGCGAACAAACTGGCTTCCCCGATTATGCCCGCCATCGCGATTCGTGAAGTGGTGGAAGAGGCGTACGCCGCCGACCCGGAAATGATTGCCTCCGCTGCCTGCGATATTCAGGCCGTGCGCACCCGCGACCCGGCGGTGGATAAATACTCGACGCCGCTGCTATACCTCAAAGGATTCCACGCGCTACAGGCTTATCGTATCGGCCACTGGCTGTGGAACCAGGGGCGTCGGGCGCTGGCGATTTTCCTGCAAAATCAAGTTTCCGTCTCGTTCCAGGTGGATATCCACCCGGCAGCGAAAATTGGCCGCGGGATCATGCTTGACCACGCCACCGGCATTGTCGTCGGTGAAACGGCGATCATTGAAGATGATGTGTCGATTCTGCAATCGGTGACCCTTGGCGGTACCGGTAAAACCAGCGGCGATCGTCACCCGAAAATTCGCGAGGGCGTGATGATTGGCGCCGGGGCGAAGATCCTTGGCAATATTGAAGTCGGGCGCGGGGCAAAAATAGGCGCTGGTTCGGTAGTGCTACAGCCGGTACCGCCGCATACCACCGCCGCAGGCGTTCCTGCCCGCATTGTGGGCAAGCCGGAGAGCGATAAGCCCGCGATGGATATGGATCAGCACTTTAATGGGATACATCATACTTTTGAGTATGGCGACGGGATTTGATTGATTACCCGGAGGCGATGCTGCGCATCTGTCCGGGCTACAACACTGAGCGCTGTCTGGTCGCCCGGACAGGCGCTACGCGCCGCCCCCGGGAGAAAGCTAGCTCAGCTGCGTAATACTGCGCCCGGATACCCCAGCTGGCGCCAGGCTTCATACACCACCACCGACACCGCATTTGACAGATTCATGCTGCGGCTGTCCGGCATCATCGGAATACGGATTTTTTGCGCTGCGGGCAGGGCGTCAAGAATGCTGGCAGGCAGGCCGCGAGTTTCCGGGCCAAACATCAGAAAATCACCGTCCTGATAGCTCACCGCGCTGTGCGCTGGCGTACCTTTGGTGGTCAGGGCAAACAGACGCTGCGGCTTTGCGCTTTCCACAAATGCCGCATAATTAGCATGACGCTGAACGGCGGCGAACTCGTGGTAATCCAGCCCGGCGCGGCGTAGGCGCTTATCGTCCCAGGCAAAGCCCATCGGTTCGATGATGTGTAGATTGAAGCCAGTGTTAGCGCACAGGCGGATAATATTCCCGGTGTTCGGCGGGATTTCTGGTTCGAATAAGACGATGTTAAGCATGCTGCCCCCTTAATTGCGGGGGGCAGAATAGCAGATATTTGGCGAACCCTCACTCCGCTCTCTTTCTGAATGGGAGAGGGAGAAAACCTGCCTGCTCAGCGCAGAGGATTGCTTCCCTCGCCCCTTTGGGGAGAGGGCCAGGGTGAGGGGAGAAAGCCGCAGATTACGCCGCATTCCCCGCCTTGATAACGTCAAATGTCCGCAGCGCATCGGCGTTTTGCACCAGAGAATCGCGGCTGATCTCACCGATAGTTTTCGCGCCGGTCAGGGTCATCGCCACCTTCATCTCTTTCTCAATCAGGTTCAGCAGATTTGCCACCCCTTGCTTACCGTGGGTCGCCAGCGCATACAGATAGGCACGTCCCAGCAGCACGCTATCCGCACCTAGCGCAATCATGCGCACGACATCGAGGCCGTTGCGAATACCGCTGTCGGCGAGAATGGTGATATCGCCCTTCACCGCGTCAGCGATCGCGGGCAGGGCGCGGGCGGAGGAGAGCACGCCATCAAGCTGGCGGCCACCGTGGTTCGAGACCACAATCCCATCAGCGCCAAAGCGCACTGCGTCGCGCGCATCTTCTGGATCTAGGATCCCTTTGATCACCATCGGGCCGTCCCAGAATTCGCGGATCCACTCGAGGTCTTTCCAGGAAATCGACGGATCGAAGTTATTCGCCAGCCAGCCAATGTAATCTTCAAGGCCAGTTGGTTTGCCGAGGTAGGCGGAGATATTGCCTAAATCGTGCGGGCGGCCGTTTAAACCAACGTCCCACGCCCACTGCGGATGGGTCATCGCCTGCCAGTAGCGACGCATCGCCGCGTTCGGGCCGCTCATTCCGGAGTGTGCATCGCGATAGCGCGCGCCGGGTGTCGGCATATCGACGGTAAAAACCAGCGTTGAACAGCCCGCCGCTTTGGCGCGCTCCAGCGCGTTGCGCATAAAACCGCGATCGCGCAGGACGTAGAGCTGGAACCACATTGGGCGCTTGATGGTCGGGGCGACTTCCTCAATCGGGCAAACGGAAACGGTGGAGAGCGTAAAGGGAATACCTTTCTCATCCGCCGCGCCCGCTGCCTGCACTTCACCGCGGCGTGCGTACATTCCGCACAGGCCGACAGGGGCCAGCGCCGTTGGCATTGAAAGCTTTTCGTTAAACAGCGTGGTTTCCAGACTCAGATCCGACATGTTCTTCAGTATCCGCTGGCGCAGGGCCACATCGGACAAGTCTTCAACGTTGCGGCGCAGGGTGTGCTCGGCGTAAGCGCCGCCGTCGATGTAGTGGAAAAGAAACGGTGGCAGGATACGCTGTGCGGCGGCGCGATAGTCGCTGGCGGCGGAAATAATCATCACAAGTTCTCCCTGGAATTGTCGTTATGGTCACCGGGCAGGCGGGTAATTCGCGCCTGGCGGGCCTGGTCTTCATCAAAACGTTTGATCGTGGCGTGGACAAAGCCCAAATGGGCCATCATCGCCTGTCTGGCACCTTCAGGATCGCCGGCGATAATTGCCTCCATCACCGCCTGGTGCTGTTCGGTCAGGCGAGCGAAGACCGGCGGGACGAGGTACATCCGTTGGCGGCTCTCCTTGACCGAGGATTGTAAGAGGTCGAAAAAGCCGCGCATGGTTTGCAGCAGCACCACGTTGTGCGAGGCTTCGGCAATCGCCAGATGGAAGCGCACGTCGGCCTGCGAGGCCAGATCCGGGTCTTCACTCTGGGTCGCTTCAAAACAGAGGCGGATTTTCTCTTTCTCGGCCTCAGTCGCCCGCATCGCCGCATGCCAGGCAGTGCTGGCCTCGATGGCGTGGCGGGCTTCGAGGATATCGAAACTGTAATCGGGGTCGTCGGCGAGCAGCGTTTTCAGCGGCTGAACGATATTTTGCTCCGACCATGGTTCGTGCTGCCAGCGGACAAAAGTGCCGCCGCCGCGACGGCTGAGCAGCACCCCTTCATTCACCAGCATCGCCAGCGCTTCACGCAGTGAATTGCGCGAGACGCCAAGCTGAGCGGCGAGCTGGCGTTCGGCGGGCAATCGCATGCCCGCCTCCAGGTTTTGTTCTTCAATCAGCGCCCGCACGCGACGAACGACGTCATCGGCAAGGCGTTTTGGCATCACTATCACGGAATCATCCAGGTTAAGACATACGCCTGCAGCGTGGTAATCACGCCGACCATACAGGTGAAAATCAGGCTATGTTTCACGGTAAAGCGGAACAGGTCAGACTCTTTACCCACCAGGCCGACCGCCGCACAGGCGATGGCGATGGATTGTGGCGAAATCATTTTGCCGGTCACGCCGCCGGTGGTGTTCGCGGCGACCAGCAGGATATCGGAGACGCCAATCTGTTGAGCTGCGGTGGCCTGTAGCGCGGCAAACAGCGCGTTAGACGATGTATCCGAACCGGTCAGGAATACCCCCAGCCAGCCGAGGAACGGCGAGAAGAAAGTAAACGCGTGGCCAGTGTGCGCCAGCGCGAGGGCCAGAGTTGAGGATAGCCCGGAATAGTTGGAAATAAAGGCGAACGCCAGCACCATGCCGATGGAGTATATCGGCAGCGCCAGTTCCTTCAGCGTGCTGCCGAAGGTCGAGATCGCGTCTTTCGGCTTCATGCGCAGCCAGACGATGGAAAGCAGCGCGGCGAACAGAATGGCGGTACCCGTGGCGGAGAGCCAGTCGAACTTATAGACCGCGGCATACGGCGTGGCTTCGCTGACCACTGGCGGCATACGGGCCACCATCTTGTCGAGGAACGGCACGGAAATATTAATGACAAAGTCGTACATTGCGCCACCCGGAGCGAACAGCGCTTTGAACGGCGGCACGCTCCACAGGGTCACGGTGGCGGTCAGGAACAGGAACGGTGACCATGCGCGGACAACCTGTCCCGGCGTGTAGCGAGTGCGCGCCAGAGTCATATCGACCTGCGACGCGCCCATATCGCCGAAGCGGAAGATGCGCACCGGCTGCCAGCGTTTGAGGAACAACGTCAGGCAGACCAGTGATACCAGAGAAGAGATGATATCCGGCAGTTCCGGGCCGAGGAAGTTAGAGCTGAGGTACTGAGCGATAGCAAAGGAGCCACCGGCGACCATAACCGCAGGCCAGGTCTCTTTAATCCCGCGCCAGCCGTCCATAATCGCCATGATCCAGAACAGCACGATGATGGTCAGGAACGGCAGCTGGCGGCCAACCATCTGGCCGATTTCAAAGCTGTCCAGCCCCGTAACCTGCCCGGCGACCAGAATCGGAATGCCCATCGCACCAAACGCCACCGGCGCGGTGTTGACGATCAGGCACAGGCCAGCGGCATACAGCGGGTTAAAGCCAAGCCCTACCAGCAATGCAGCGGTAATGGCGACCGGTGCGCCAAAACCAGCGGCTCCCTCAAGAAACGCGCCGAAGGAGAAGCCGACGATGAGCATTTGCAGGCGCTGGTCCGGGGTAATCGACAAAATCGATGAACGGATAATGTCGAACTGCCCGGTTTTCACCGAGATTTTATAGACGAACACCGCGGCGATGATAATCCACGCGATGGGCCAAAGGCCGTAGAAGAAGCCGTAAATGACGGAAGCCAGCGCATGGTCAACCGGCATTTTGTAGAACAGCAGGGCGACGGATAGCGCAATCAGCACGGTCCAGGTGGCGGCGACGTACCCCTTCAGCTTGAGCTTAATCAGGGCAAAAAAGAAAAACAGAATTGGTAGCGATGCGATAAGACTCGATAGCCAGATGTTACCGGCCGGATCGTAATTTTGTTGCCAGAGGTTCATGCAGGTCTCCATCGGGCCGCCATGATGTCATGCTGAGTCTTATGCTCTTTGCAAGGTCACATCATTTGTAAAATTGGCCCAGCCAAATTGCGATTGTAGGATTAACGACAACGAATGGTTAATCAAATGTTATTTGTGAGCAATATTAATGTGACTAAAAATGATGGATATGTGAACCGCTGAGGGATTTAGCAAATAATTGGTAGGACCAATCTGTTGGAGAGAGAGGGCATTTGAAACATAGCCTGGCCCGGAGACGGTGCTTGGCGCGCATTGGCCGGACTACCCGCTTGCAGGCGGCAGCCCGGTCAGCGTAGCGCTTATTCGTCCGCTTCTTTCACCCAGATGCGCATTTCGCCTTCGCCACGGTTGGCCCAGCTAAACCACGGGATAAAGGTCAGGGTCTGTTGCTGACGGGTGGACGGGGCGCGGTCGTAATTCCACAGCGCCTGGTTTTCGGCATTTTCCGCCGTTTGCTTATACCCCGGAGCCTGGAGGAGCGTCTTGTGAGCAAAAATCCCTTTGCCTTCAAATGCGCTGAACTGCGCATCGCGCGGCAGTTGCAGGTTATGCAACTGCTCGCCGTTATCTGCCTGTTCCAGGCAATAAACCAGCGGGCCGCGCTGGACGGCGACCTGGCCTGCCTGATGGCGCACCAGCGGATTACCGTAAATACGCCTTACCGGCATCGGCAGCGTTAACACCAGCGTGTCGCCTTCCTGCCAGCGATGGCTAATGTGCAGATAGCCTTTACGTACATCCTGCGCTACCGCCACGCCGTTAAGCGTCACCTGCGGCTTATCGCACCAGTCCGGCAGACGCAGTGCCAGGGTGTGATTGATCGGGGTGGATGAATCGATGGCAATTTTCACCTGCTCCTGCCACGGATAGTTGCCACTAATGCGCAGACGCAGCGTCTCATTGCCAACCGGGATCTCGGCGCTGTTGCCGACATACAGGTTGATGTACAGCGCGTCGTCATGCGGCGTGTAGATGTAGTGGCCCAGCGAGGTCAGCACGCGGGCGATGTTCGGCGGGCAGCAGGCACAGCCGAACCAGCGCTGGCGAACGGGCTTCACGTGGTCGTAAATATGGTTGAATTTTAATGACTTTGGATGCACTTCCAGCGGGTTAACGTAGAAGAAGTGTTTGCCGTCCAGCGCCATTCCGCCCAGCACGGTGTTATACAGCGCGCGCTCCATTACGTCGGCGTACTGGCTGTCGGCTTCCATTTCCAGCATTCGGCGGGCAAACATCATCAGGCCGATGGAGGCGCAGCTTTCGGCGTATACCGTGTCGTTTGGCAGGTCGTAGTCGCTGCTGAAGGCCTCCCCGCTGCTCTGCGAACCGATGCCGCCGGTAATATACAGCTGGCGCTGAGCCATATTGTTCCACAAACGCAGGCAGTCCTGACGCTTGCCTTCGTCCTGGCTTAAGCGGGCGAGATGAGCGACGCCGGTCATCAGATAGACAAAGCGCACCGCGTGGCCGATGGCGACCGGCTGCTCGGAAATCGGCTGATGCGCCTGGCTGTAGGGTTTGTCTTTAACCATCCACGCCGGGCCGTAGGTGTTCCAGTAGGAGGTTTGGCCGCGTTTTTCATATTCGATATCGTAAAAATGCGGCTGGGTTCCGCGCTCCTCAACGAAGTAGTTCACCAGCGACATGTAGCGCGGCTCCTGGGTCACGTCGTACAGGCGCATTAACGCCAGCTCGATTTCTGGGTGGCCAGGGTAGCCGTGCAGCTGCTTCTCTCCGGGGCCAAATACGCTATCGATATGGTCAGCCAGGCGGCACACCACCTCCAGCAGGCGGCGCTTGC
Source organism: Klebsiella sp. RHBSTW-00215 (assembly GCF_014103785.1). Taxonomy (NCBI): domain Bacteria; kingdom Pseudomonadati; phylum Pseudomonadota; class Gammaproteobacteria; order Enterobacterales; family Enterobacteriaceae; genus Klebsiella; species Klebsiella sp. RHBSTW-00215. The sequence continues at coordinate 1,229,854 of NZ_JABXQS010000001.1, read as the reverse complement.
CGGTGGCCTGGAAGAAGGCGACGCCCGCTTCAATCATATGCCCGGCGCAGTACAGTTCGTGGCATTCGGCGAGGTTGGTCCAGCGTTCTTCTGGTGCTTTAACCGTGAAGTAGGTATTCAGGTACCCGTCTTCGCACTGGGCGGCGGCCACCAGTTCAATGACCTCATCTGCGGTCTTTTCCAGCTCGGCGTCCGGTTTCTGGCACAGCGACCAGGCCACGGCTTCCAGCCATTTCGCCACGTCGCTATCCTGAAAGACCATGCCGTAGAATTCGCCCGCCTGTTGTCCGGCGGCGATGCGGAAGTTTTCTATTGCATGGCTTGGATCCGCCTCCTCGATGCGGTCATTAAGCGCATCCCACTGGTAGGGGATGACGACATCGCGCACTAGTTGCTGGTACTGGCCGAGGAACGGGTCGTTAATTTTCAGTTTGTGCAGATTGACTTCCATAACAGACATGACGGACTCCTTAAGACTGAACGTGACGCGTGCGCAGATCAGTGGCAATGCGCGCCATCATCGGATTATTGAGTTTGCAGGCGCGGATCGAGAAGGCCAGCAGCAGATGGAACAGGGCGGGCAGCAGGGTTTCCATTGAGGAGATCCCGGCCAGCGACAGAGCGGTCTGATTGCCAGCCCCCGGCTGATAGGCCACGTAGATAAAAATCAGGCTGATAATACCGGCGCTGGAGGCCCATGCCAGCTTGATGAAGAACAGGTTAAAGGCGAAGTTCATGCCGGAAGAGCGCACGCCGGTTTTCCACTCGCCGTAATCATCGGAGAAAGCCATCAGCGAGAAGTGCAGCGGCAGGGTGAAGCCAAGAATAATGCCGTTGCCGAGGATCACCATCAGCCACAGGGTCTGATATGCCGGGCCGGTTGGTAAAAACCACATTGCGACGGCCAGCGCGGCCAGCACCAGGTTGGTGTAGTAGTAGAGTTTGAGGGTATCAAAGCGGCGCGACAGCAGGTTGATCATGACGGAACCGCCAATCGACGCGAAGGTCACCATGGTGAAAAATAGTGAGGTGTAGCCGGTGGACCCCTCAAGGACGTAGGTGATGAAGTACATGTAGCCGCCGCCGCGGATATTAAAGACGTTGATCAGCAGGAATGACATCACCAGCATCAGCAGCAACTGGTCGTTTTTACGCAGCCCGGCGATATGCTCGCGCAGGGTAAATTTACCCATCATGTCCAGCGAGACGCGCTCGCGAACCCAGAAGAAGCAGCACAGGAACATCACCACCGCAATAGCGCACAGCACGCCGACGCCGTACTGATAGCCTTGAGCGGTGTTGCCCTGGCCGAGCGCGGTAACCAGCCACGGTAGCCCAACGGAGACCAAAAAACCCGCCACGCCGCATAGAACGAAGCGCCAGGCCTGGCACGAGATCACCTCGCTGTGGCGCGTGGTCATGGTGTTGATCAGCGCGCAGTACGGTACGTTAATCGCGGTGTAGCTCACCGACAGCAGCAGATAGGTACCAAATGCCCAGGCGATTTTTACTCCCATGCTGGCGTCAGGGACGGTGAAGGTCAGGACGCCAATCACGCCGATAGGTACGGCGATCCACAGCTGCCAGGGGCGAAAGCGTCCCCAGCGGCTTTGGGTTCGGTCGGCCAGCACCCCCATGATCGGGTCGGAAATAGCGTCAAAAACGCGCAGGGCGAGGAACATGGTTCCGACCAGCGCGGGCGTCAGGCCGAAGACATCGGTATAGAAAAAAGTTAAAAAGTTCATGATCAGGCAGGTAATGACCGTTCCGCCCGCATCGCCCAACCCGTAACCTATTTTTTCACGGAGGGATAATTTGTCGTCCTGGGCACGCTGTGCCAAATCACTTGTCGTAATCGGAGCCGAAGTCATAAATAACTCCCGGAGATGATGTTCGGAGAATATCCCGCCTGGTTGCGGGTTTTTATTGTGTAATTTGCAAAGTACGTTATTTATTCTGCACTAAATATTAAGAGCAACAAGGGAAGGGAAAAGTATAAAAAGGTGACGATTCCGACTTGATGGTAAAAGTGTGATTTCGATCCGGCAGAATGCTATTTTATCGTGAATAATCAATAACAATGAGCGGTTGTTTATGATGCTAAAAGCGGAAAATTGAATATCTATGCTTGAATTATCCATGTCTCTTCCGATTAAGGTGCAGAACGGCGGGCTGTTTATTTCCCGCGGCATTGGTAGTCATCCGGCACGCCAACTTCACTCCTGGGAAATAATATTTGTTGAAAAAGGGACATTAGCGATTCGCGAAGGGAGCGAAGTTTTTAGCGTCAATGCTGGGGAAAGTTTACTGCTCTGGCCGCAGCGTTTACATGTTGGCGTGGGGCAATTTCCGGCGGACCTAAAGTTTTATTGGCTGCATTTTGAAGTGAACTCTGGTGAAAGCGATTCTCTACCTGAACCGTTTCTTTCTATCCCGCAGCACACGCGAGTCAGCGAACCGCAGTATATTATTTCGCTGTTCCGGCAATTCTTACGCGAACAGGAAAATATTCATCGCAGCGTGGCGCTGGAATTGATCCTGTTGTTGATTTTGCAGCAAATTTCGGCGGCGGCCAGCGAGCAGCCCGCCGATAGCCCCGGCAATGCGCTGGCGTGGAGAGCGCAGCAAATTATTCATACTCAGTTTCATCTGCCCATTTCCGCTTCAACGCTGGCGCATGAACTGCACTGCAACGCTGATTATCTGGGGCGTGTTTATCGCCATGCTTTCCGACTGACGTTAACCGAAGCGCTGCATCGCCAGCGGGTAAGGGCGGCGGAAAAGCTGCTCATTAGCGATTCGCTATCGCTGACTGAAGTGGCGATGAAATGTGGATTTAACGACGTGGGCTACTTTCGCAAGATATTCCGCAAGCACACCAGCCTGACCCCGGCGGCGTGGAAGCGTCGTTACTGCAAAGAGCATATTAATTCGGCGTAGGGTTTAGCTAGTGTGTGCCGGACCTGATGTATCGGCGTGGCTTCATCCCGGGGGCGGCGCTTGACGCGCCTTGCCCGGGCTACAGGTTCGTGAGTTTTGCGAGTTTGGTTGCCCGGGCTACAGGTTCGTGAGTTTTGCGAGTTTGGTTGCCCGGGCTACAGGTTCGTGAGTTTTGCGAGTTTGGTTGCCCGGGCTACAGGTTCGAGCGTTCTGCGGGTTTGGTAGCCCGGACAGATGCGCAGCATCGCCTCCGGGGAAAGTATCTGTATAAACAGACCCCCTTCAGCGCAGCGACCACCACTCCCGCAGGCAGGCCTTACCTTCCGGGCAGCTTTTGCAGCTTCCGGAAAGACAGCCATCAGCATCTTCGGTCACTTTTACTGCTTTACCCATCGCCTCCAGGCGGCCCAGCATGGCGTCGATCATCGGCTGCGGCGTACGTAGGCGGGCGCTCAACTGCGCTGCCTCCATCCGCCCTTGCAGGGCCAGCATATCGCGAACCTCAATTAACGACGCCATCATCGCTCCTTAGTGGCAATCGCCAGCCGGACTCTGGCAGCAGGACGACGGCGTTTTGCGCGTCGCCAACAGCGAGACATCCACCCGGCTACGCGCTCTGCGCAGCAGACCAAAGACCAGAATATTGAACAACACCACCGCCAGAATGCACACCAGGCTATAGCGAGGATGCTGGCTGAAGCTGACGGTCTGGTAATACAGCGTAGAGAGTGAATAGGCGATATTCAGGCCCCACAGGATAGAGAAGGACATCCAACCGCGGCTCGACTCGCGGGCAATCGCCCCCATGACCGAAATGCAGGGAATATAGAGCAGAACGAAAATCAGGTAGCTGTACGCCGCTGCGGCGCTGCCGAATTTGCTGCCCATTACGCCCATCGCGCCGGTTTCCATTTCGCCATCGCCTTTGCTGGCTTCAATGGGGTTCGCCAGTACGCTCAGGCTGAAGGTGTCTTTCAGGCTTTGCCAGGTCTCATCCACTGCGGCCAGCAGTTCGTCGCCAAGGTGGAACTCCTGCGGATTAAATGCTTCATTCTGGATATCTTCAGCGGTGTAGAGCGTGTTCAACGTACCAACCACCACCTCTTTCGCCATCGCGCCGGTAAACAGGCCGACGGTCGCCTGCCAGTTATCCTCATGCACGCCAATCGGCTTAAACACTGGGGTAATTACGCGACTGACCGATGCCAGCGCCGAATCATTGATGTTATCGACGATCTTTCCGCTCAGCGAGAAGCTGTTCAGCGCGCTGAGGAAAATACTGACGATGACGATCACTTTACCGGCACGCAGCACGAAGCCTTTCAGGCGCTGCCAGGTCTGGATAATCAGACTCTTAATATGCGGGACGTGGTACACCGGCAGCTCCATCACGAACGGCGAAGCTTCGCCGCGCATAATTGTGTGCTTGAGCATCAGGCCGGTGAGGATCGCCATGACGATACCTAACAGGTATAGCGAGAAGACCGCCAGCGCGCCGTTCTGGCCGAAAAAGGCGGCGGCAAAAACAGCAAAGATTGCCAGCCGCGCGCCGCAGGACATAAACGGCGCCATCATGATGGTCATCAGGCGCTCGCGCGGCGCATCAAGGGTACGCGCGCCCATCACCGACGGCACGTTACAGCCAAAACCAACAATCAGCGGCACGAAGGATTTTCCTGGCAGCCCCAGCGCCTGCATCAGGCGGTCCATCACAAACGCTGCTCGCGCCATGTAGCCGGAGTCTTCAAGGAAGGAGAGGAACAGGTACATCATGCCGATTTGCGGCACCAGCGGCAGCACGGTATTAATACCGCCGCCAATCCCCTGGGCGAGGAAAATGGTCAGCCAGTCCGGGAAATGCAGGGTATAGCCGATCCACTGAATGCCGTGGATAAAGAGAGCCACAGAACCGCCATCAAAGATTGGCTGCAGCGCACCGCCGATGTTGATCGCCAGTAAGAACATCAGGTACATGACGAACAGAAAGACCGGCAGCCCAAGGAAACGGTTGAGGATAATTTTATCCATCGCCGCAGTGAAACGACTTGGCTCGGCGGTCAATGTGTTGCTGACCGCATCACAAATGGCGGCAATGCTTTGGTAACGCGCATCGGCGATATGCAGCGCCGGGTCGTCCAGCTCTTCGCTCAGATGCGCCAGCGCACTGTCCAGCTTGTGGGCGGCGTCACCAGCATAAGCGCGGCTGTAAATATCGCCTTCCAGCATCTGCAAACCCAGCCAGCTACGCTGACGTGGCGGGATGTTCTGCGCCATCGCTTGCGCCAGCTTGTCCGCTTCGCGCAGCAGCGGCTGCGGGTAGTGCACCAGCTCAATGGATTGGTTTTCCTGATGACGGTCGATAGCCATTTTTAAGGCTTCGATACCGCGTCCACGGGTGGAAACCAGCGGAATAACCGGGCAACCGAGGCGCGCTGCCAGCGCATCGACATCAATACGGATTTTTTGTTTTTCCGCGATATCAAGCATGTTCAACGCGACTACGCAGGGAATCCCTAGTTCCAGCAGTTGCAGGGTCAGGTAGAGGTTACGTTCCAGATTGGATGCATCAACCACGTTAATCAGCATGTCGGCATCACCGCTGAGGATGTAGTGGCAGGCAATCTGCTCATCCAGCGAGGTTTGCGAAGAGATGGTGGTCAGAGAATAGGTGCCAGGAAGGTCGACCAGCGTGACCTGATGGTCGGTGGTATTGAAACCGCCTTCTTTACGCTCAACGGTGACTCCGGCCCAGTTGCCCACACGCTGACGCGCGCCGGTGAGCTGGTTGAATAGCGTCGTCTTACCGGAGTTAGGGTTACCAATTAAACCAATGGTTAATTTTTTCATATTCAGACTCTTAGTGCCGGTCAGGCTTTATTGTGCAACCGCTTCCAGTTCAATTAACGCTAAATCCTTTTTGCGTAATACCAGGCTCACGCGTCGGGTTTCAATGTGAATAGGATCGCCAAGCGGCGCCACGCGAACCACATTAAAAGAGGAGCCGGGCAGCATTCCGAGGGACAGAAGTTTCTGCCGATAAGCCGGGCTAATATCGCGGGAGAAACCAGTGATTTTCCACGCACTATCAGGTGTGAATTGCATAGGACCTACTTGTATATCGCTAACTGAAAGAGAGTTTTCCGTATGCGCCGGAGGTGCAGCGCCTGGGACCGTAGCCAACGAAGAATAATAAATACTCACTGAGAATAATGATAATGAGAATAGTTTTTATCATCAATACATATAATGCGATAGATTCTATGTTTAGCCGGAAAATTGAGCTTTTGTTGATATTGAGCAAAGTCGATTTTGTAATCGCCACTGAGATAATAATTATTCTTATTACTTAATGTTTAATTAAGGTTTCGTTAGTTAACAAAATGAAAATATTAATCTCAGAAGTTCAATTCGCGCTTATTAAGAAGTTATAAGAAAATACTAATGCTTGTTTGCGCAATATGGCGAATGGCGGAGGAGAAGCGGCCCCTCAGCAAGAGGGGCCGAAAAGGGGGTTAGCGTTTTTTACCCATTGCTGCGGCCAGCGCGTCCATCATCGCGCTGTTGCCCGCAGGCTGCGCGTCACGACCGCGTGGTGGCTTAGCTGCTTTTGCCGCCGGGCGATTGCCCTGAGGGCGATCGTTATTCCCGCCGCCGCGGCGGGCATTGGTTTCGCCAGGCTGTTCGTCCAGGCGCATCGTCAGGGCGATACGTTTACGCTGCAGGTCAACTTCCATCACTTTGACCTTCACGATATCGCCCGCTTTGACCACGGTGTGCGGGTCTTCAACGAACTTATTCGACAGCGAAGAGATGTGCACCAGACCGTCCTGATGGACGCCAATATCAACAAACGCACCGAAGTTGGTGACGTTGGTGACCGCGCCTTCGAGGATCATCCCCGGCAGCAGGTCGTTCATCGTTTCGACGCCATCGGCGAACTGGGCGGTTTTAAACTCAGGACGCGGGTCGCGGCCCGGTTTTTCCAGCTCTTTGATGATGTCGGAAACCGTCGGCACGCCGAATTTGTCATCGGTGAAATCAACGGCTCGCAGGTTGCGTAATTCGCTGCTGTTACCCATCAGATCTTGCAGCGCCTGCTGCGTCGCCGCCAGAATTCGCTCAACCACCGGATAAGCTTCCGGGTGCACGGTTGAGGCGTCCAGCGGGTTGTCGCCGTGGTTGATACGCAGGAAACCCGCGCACTGTTCAAACGCTTTTGGCCCCAGACGGCTGACTTTAAGCAGTTGCTGGCGGTTCTGGAACTGACCGTTTTCATCACGCCAGGCGACAACATTTTGCGCCATCATGCGGGTCAGACCGGCAACGCGGGTGAGTAGAGGTACCGATGCCGTGTTGAGGTCCACGCCAACGGCGTTCACGCAGTCTTCAACCACCGCGTCCAGCTTACGCGCCAGTTGCGACTGGCTGACATCATGCTGATACTGGCCAACCCCGATGGATTTCGGGTCGATTTTCACCAGTTCGGCCAGCGGATCCTGAAGACGGCGGGCGATAGAAACCGCGCCGCGCAGGGAAACGTCGAGGTCCGGGAACTCCAGCGCCGCCAGTTCTGAAGCGGAATAGACGGAAGCGCCCGCTTCGCTGACGATCACCTTCTGAGCGGTCACTTTCGGGAACTGTTGCTGCACGTCGAGGAAGAAGCGTTCGGTTTCACGCGAGGCGGTACCGTTACCGATCGCCACCAGCTCAACGTTGTGTTTTTCACACAACGCAGCTACCGCCACCGCCGCTTTGGCGGCCTGCCCGGTATGCGGATAGATCGTGTCGGTCGCCACCACTTTGCCGGTGCCGTCGACAACCGCCACCTTCACGCCGGTACGCAGGCCCGGATCGAGACCCATAGTAGCGCGTAGCCCGGCCGGGGCCGCCATCAGCAGGTCATGCAGGTTGCGGGCGAAAACGTTGATCGCTTCGTCTTCCGCACGTTCGCGCACGGTGCCCATCAGCTCGGTTTCGAGGTGCATCAGCACCTTGATACGCCACGTCCAGCTCACCACGCCTTTACGCCAGCTATCCGCTGGAGCGTTATTCAAGCGCAGGCCGAGATGGTCGATAATAATTTGCTCGCCATGGCTCTCTTTCGGTGGTTCGTCAAACTGCGGATCGGCATTCAGAGAGAGTTGCAGCACACCTTCGTTGCGACCGCGGAACATGGCCAGAGCACGGTGCGACGGCACGGTAGAAATCGGTTCGTGGTGATCGAAGTAGTCGCGGAATTTCGCCCCTTCCTCTTCTTTGCCGCTGACGACGCTCGCCACCAGGTGGGCGTTCTTCCACAGATAATCACGCACTTTAGCCAGCAGTCCGGCGTCTTCAGCGAAACGTTCCATCAGGATATAGCGCGCGCCGTCGAGGGCGGCTTTGCTATCCGCTACGCCTTTATCGGCGTCGATATATTTGGCGGCTTCGGTTTCCGGGTCGTGGGACGGTTCGTTCCACAGCAGTTCAGCCAGCGGCTCCAGCCCGGCTTCAATGGCGATTTGTCCACGCGTGCGACGTTTTTGTTTGTACGGCAGATAGAGGTCTTCAAGCTCAGTTTTACTCAATGTACCGTTGATGGCTTTTTCCAGCGCCTCGGTCAGTTTGCCTTGTTCGCCGATGGACTTGAGGATCGTCTGGCGGCGGTCTTCGAGTTCACGCAGATAACCCAGGCGGGTTTCCAGATTACGCAGCTGCGTGTCATCCAGACCGCCGGTGACTTCTTTACGATAGCGTGCGATAAACGGCACGGTGTTCCCTTCATCAAGCAGGCGAACGGCAGCTTCTACCTGTTCAGCCCTGGCCTGAAGTTCACCCGCAATAATGCGGCAGAGCGAATCATTCATCATGGGTTTAATTCATCTTTAGGATCAAAAATCAGGGGGATAGTTATACGGACTGACACGGCAAAATGCCAGCCACGACCAAAGCCTCTCGGAATGTTCCAGGCTTATTTCACGTATTCAATCTCATTCACATACCAGGCGGCTTCTCCCGCAGGTGTGTTAACGATAGCCAGGTCGCCGACCTCTTTTTTCAGCAGCGCGCGCGCCATTGGCGAATCAATTGAGATGTAGTCGTTGCGCCCGAAGATTTCATCGTAGCCGACGATGCGAAAGCGCTTGGTATCGCCATCATCGTTTTCAATCTCCACCCACGCGCCGAAGAACACCTTGCCTTCCTGCTGCGGGGAGTAATCAACGATTTTCAGATGCTCAAGGCATTTGGTCAGGTAGCGCACCCGGCGGTCGATTTCGCGCAGGCGTTTTTTGTTGTACTGGTAGTCGGCGTTCTCGCTGCGGTCGCCGAGGCTAGCCGCCCAGGTCACTTTTTTTGTGACTTCCGGGCGCTCTTCGCGCCACAGATAATCCATCTCTTTTTTAAGTTTTTCATACCCTTCACGGGTGATCAGCGGCGTTTTCATCGAGAGTCCTGGTTCCTGTTACACATCTTTGTGCGATGGTGCGCACAATTCGTCGCACGTAATAATACCGACAGGATAAATAATGTGTCTTATGCTTAAATGTATACTTAAGCTGCTGTTAAATATGCTTTGTAACAATTTAGCCTGGAATATATACCAGATTTTGCTGGTGAGCGACCCGGGCTTTTTTGAGAATACGCACTGACAAATGCAGTGAACCTTTGGGAGTATAAACAATGCAAGAGAATTATAAGATTCTGGTTGTCGATGACGACATGCGCCTGCGTGCGCTACTCGAACGTTATCTGACCGAGCAGGGCTTCCAGGTTCGTAGCGTGGCGAACGCTGAACAGATGGATCGCCTGCTGACCCGTGAATCCTTCCACCTGATGGTGCTGGATCTCATGCTGCCTGGCGAAGATGGCCTGTCCATTTGCCGTCGCCTGCGTAGCCAAAGCAACCCGATGCCGATCATTATGGTGACGGCAAAAGGGGAAGAAGTTGATCGTATCGTTGGCCTGGAAATCGGCGCTGACGACTACATTCCAAAACCGTTTAACCCACGTGAACTGCTGGCCCGTATCCGCGCCGTGCTGCGCCGCCAGGCCAACGAATTGCCGGGTGCGCCGTCACAAGAAGAAGCGGTTATCGCCTTCGGTAAGTTCAAACTGAACCTCGGCACTCGCGAGATGTTCCGTGAAGATGAGCCAATGCCGCTGACCAGCGGTGAATTCGCGGTGCTGAAAGCGCTGGTTAGCCACCCGCGCGAGCCGCTGTCCCGCGATAAGCTGATGAACCTCGCCCGTGGTCGTGAGTACTCAGCAATGGAGCGTTCCATCGACGTACAAATCTCCCGCCTGCGCCGCATGGTGGAAGAAGATCCAGCACATCCACGCTATATCCAGACCGTTTGGGGCCTGGGCTACGTCTTCGTACCGGACGGCGCTAAGGCATGAAACGCGTGCGCTTTTCGCCGCGAAGCTCATTTGCCCGCACTCTGCTACTGATTGTCACCTTGCTGTTCGTCAGCCTGGTGACGACCTATTTAGTGGTGCTGAATTTCGCGATCCTGCCGAGTCTTCAACAGTTTAATAAGGTTCTGGCCTACGAAGTCCGTATGCTGATGACCGATAAGCTACAACTGGAAGATGGCACCCAACTGGTGGTGCCGCCGGCGTTTCGGCGCGAGATTTACCGCGAGCTGGGCATTTCGCTTTATTCCAATGAAGCGGCGGAAGACGCAGGCCTGCGCTGGGCGCAGCATTACGAATTCTTAAGTCAGCAGATGGCGCATCAGCTGGGCGGGCCGACCGAAGTGCGGGTTGAGGTGAATAAAAGCTCCCCTGTGGTCTGGCTGAAAACCTGGCTCTCGCCCAATATCTGGGTGCGCGTCCCGCTGACCGAAATCCATCAGGGCGACTTCTCGCCGCTGTTCCGCTATACCCTGGCGATTATGCTGTTGGCGATTGGCGGCGCCTGGCTCTTTATTCGAATTCAGAACCGACCTCTTGTCGACCTGGAGCACGCTGCGCTTCAGGTCGGGCGAGGCATTATTCCTCCACCGTTGCGCGAATACGGCGCATCGGAAGTGCGTTCGGTAACCCGCGCCTTTAACCATATGGCGGCGGGCGTCAAACAGCTAGCGGATGACCGTACGCTGCTGATGGCCGGGGTGAGTCACGATCTGCGTACGCCGCTGACGCGCATCCGTCTGGCGACGGAGATGATGGGCGAAGAGGACGGTTACCTCGCCGAGTCGATTAATAAAGATATTGAAGAGTGCAACGCCATCATCGAGCAGTTTATCGACTACCTGCGCACTGGCCAGGAGATGCCGATGGAGCTGGCGGACCTAAACTCGGTGTTGGGTGAAGTGATTGCGGCCGAAAGCGGCTACGAGCGTGAAATCGACACCAACCTGCAGGCTGGTGAAATTCCGCTGCGGATACATCCGCTGTCTATCAAGCGCGCGCTGGCCAATATGGTCGTGAACGCCGCCCGCTATGGTAACGGCTGGATTAAAGTCAGCAGCGGGAGCGAAGGTGGTCGGGCATGGTTTCAGGTTGAGGATGACGGTCCGGGCATTAAACCAGAGCAACGTGAGCATCTGTTCCAGCCGTTCGTTCGTGGTGACAGCGCCCGCACCATCAGCGGAACGGGCCTGGGGTTAGCTATCGTCCAGCGTATTGTCGATAACCATAACGGCAAGCTGGAGCTGGGCTCCAGCGAGCGCGGTGGGTTATTGATTCGTGCCTGGCTTCCGGTTCCGGTGAATCGCGCCCTGCCGCCAATAAAACCGACTAAAGAGAGTTAAGTCTGCAACAACCCGGCGCGCCCGGTTTTGTCGCCCGGGCAAGTCCGGGCGATATTTCAGTCATAGACATCCCCGGATTGCGGCTGACGCCTTATCCGGGCTACCAGATCGCGGAGGCTTGTGGTTTCCCGGAGGCGGTGCTGCGCACCTGTACGGGCTACAAAACCGCACGAACCCGTAGCCCGGGCAAGGCGCGTTAAGCGCTGCCCCCGGGAAAGTCCACGCAATATTTCAGTAAGAGACATCCCCGGATTGCGGCTGACGCCTTATCCGGGCCACCATATCGCGAAGGCTTGTGGTTTCCCGGAGGCGGTGCTGCGCACCTGTACGGGCTACAAAACCGCACGAACCCGTAGCCCGGGCAAGGCGCGTTAAGCGCCGCCCCCGGGAAAATCCGCGCGAAATTTTAGTCATAGACATCCCCGGATTGCCGGGCGTTAGTTTTGCCCATAATAGGCATTCGCGCCGTGTTTACGCAGATAGTGTTTATCGAGCAGTTCAGACTGCATATCCGGCAACTGCGGGGCCAACTGACGCGAGAACAGCCCCATATAGGCGCACTCCTCAAGGACCACGGCGTTGTGCACGGCGTCAGCGGCATCTTTACCCCAGGCAAACGGACCGTGTGAATGAACTAACACCGCCGGGATTTGCGCCGGATCCAGACCGCGCTCTTCAAAGGTTTTAATAATCACCTCGCCGGTTTGATACTCATACTCACCGTTAATTTCCTCAACGGTCATCAGCCGGGTGCAGGGGATTGCGCCATAGAAATAGTCGGCGTGGGTGGTGCCCCAGGCGGGCAGATCGAGCCCGGCCTGCGACCAGATCGTCGCATGGCGGGAATGGGTATGTACGATCCCACAGATCTGCGGATAGCGGCGATAGAGTGCCAGATGGGTCGCGGTATCGGACGACGGTTTTTTGTTGCCTTCGACGACCTTACCGCTGGCGATCTCTACCACCACCATATCGGCGGCGGTCATCACCTCATATTCAACGCCGGAAGGCTTGATGACCATCAGCTTGCGCGTTTCGTCCACCGCGCTGACGTTGCCCCAGGTAAAGGTGACCAGGCCGTGCGCCGGAAGCGCCAGGTTTGCCGCCAGCACATCGGCTTTCAGTTGCTCTAACATGTGAAACCTCCTTCCTGCATCCGTGATTCAATCCAGCGGCGGGCCTGGATAATTTCCAGCACCGGCTCGCTGGCTTTCTCCGTCCACATTTCAATCAAAAATGAACCACGATAGTTCAGCTCATGCAGCGTTTTAAAAATGCCAACAAAATCAACACATCCTTCGCCAAACGGCACGTCGCGGAACTGTCCGGGGCTATCGCCGGTCACTGGCAGCGTGTCTTTCAGATGGATTGCGGCGATACGGTCGATGCCCAGTTTTAGCTCGGCGGTTACATCGTTCCCCCAGGCGCTGAGGTTGCCGACGTCCGGATAGACCGTGAACCACGGTGACGAAAGCATCTCGTCCCACTTTTTCCACTTGCTGATGGAGTTCATAAAGGCGGTATCCATGATCTCCACCGCCAGCATCACTTGAGCCGCTGCGGCTTGTTCCACCGCCCAGGCCAGCCCTTCGGCGAAACGTTGCTGGGTGCCTTCGTCGTGCTCTTCGTAATAGACGTCGTAACCTGCCAGCTGGATGGTGCGGATACCGAGATCGCGCGCCAGGCGAATGGCTTTGGTCATGATCTCCCGCGCCCGTTCGCGAACCGCTTCATCGCGGCTGCCGAAAGGGAAGCGACGATGGGCGGACAGGCACATGGATGGGATGGCGACGCCGCTTTCCAGCATCGCGCTCACCAGCGATGCGCGCTGGGCCGGCGTCCACTCCAGACGAGACAAGCGTTCATCAGTTTCGTCCACCGACATCTCGACAAAATCAAAGCCGCAGCTTTTTGCCAGCACCAGCCGCTCCGGCCAACTGAGGTCTTTCGCTAGTGCTTTCTCGTAAATACCTAATGGATGATTACGCATGCTGTTCTCCCCAGATAGCGTCAATTTGGGCGTGGAATTCGGCGGCGACCTGCGCCGGATGGGCGGCACCTGCCAGCGCGCGCCCGGCGATAAATGCCTTGACGTTAATGTTGCGGAACAGTGACAGATCGGCGGGGGTAATGCCGCCGGTAATCGATAGTTCAAGGCCGATGTCGGACAATGCTTTCATACGTGCCAGATCCGCTTCGCCCCACTGCTGTCCGCTGGCCTGCGCATCGCGTCCGCGGTGGTAAATCGCCTGGCGAACCCCGACGCGATACCAGTCTCGGGCATCGTCCAGCGTCCAGTTGCCGAACAGTTCCATTTGAATTTCACCGCCGCAGTCCTGGGCGACGGCGTGGCCTTTCTCGATCGTGGCGAGCGGTGCGGCGCAGATGATAGTCATCCAGTTGGCGCCAGCGCCAAAAGCCTGCTGCGCCAGGGTTTCACCGGCATCGGCCACTTTCCAGTCGGCGACAATGATTTTTTCCGGGCACTGCGCTCTCAGGGCGTTCACCGCGCGAAGGCCTTCGGTTAAACAGAGAATGGTCCCGGCCTCAACGATATCGACATGATCCTGTAGCAGGGCGACATCGCGCTGGGCTGCTTCCAGGCTGGTGTGGTCGAGCGCCAGTTGCAGTAATGGTCGGCTCATAATGCGTGCTCCTTAATACGGGCGTGATAGCCCTGTAGTGCGGTAATCAAATCCTGGTATTGGCGGTATTTACGCTGATAGAGGGCGTGCGCGGTCATGTCCGGCAGCAGCGTGCGCACCGGGTGCTGCAGGTCGCGTTGGGCATCGCTGAAATCGCGATATACGCCGGTGCCGACGCGGGCGGCGAGGGCCGCGCCAAAGCAGCCAGTCTCCTCCACCTGCGGCAGTTCGATGCGCAGGCCGCTGACGTCCGCCAGCATCTGCATCCAGACGTCGGAGTGCGCCGGGCCGCCGGTGACGCGCAGGGTGTGAACCTCGGTAAAGCGTTCACGCATGCGGTTGAGGTGGGTCATGTGGCTGAACACCACGCCTTCATAAACCGCCTGCAGCAGATGAGCACGGGTGTGCAGCGCCTGCATGCCGTAAAAACCGCAGGTCATCTCCAGCCCGGCGTTGCTGCCGTACAAAAACGGCAGAAAAAAGAGCTCACTGCTCGCTTTTGGCAGGCTGGCAACGGCCTGATTAATTTCATCGAAAGAGATCTCCCCCCACTGGGCGGTGAACCACTCCAGGTTGCCGGAAGAGGTCGGGCTGGCTTCGTGAACGATGTACTGCCCGTCATTGACGTAGCGGCCATAGACGTAAGGATGGGCCTCATGCTCGCGCAGGCCGTGAGCTATTCCGCTGGTGACGGCCCAGGTACCCATTACTGCATTGAGGGTGTATTCATCTTCAATACCGGCGCAGAGTGCGGTGGAAACCACGTCAAACAGGCCGCCGACGACGGGGGTGCCCGCCGCCAGACCAGTGATGGCGGCTGCCTGAGCGGTGATTTCCCCGCATATTTCTGCTGAGCCGACGATGGGTGGCAGTGCGCCGTTGATTTCGCTGATGCCCAGCCATTCGGTCAGGCGCGAGTCGTACTGACCCGTCGCCATGTTGTAGAGATTAGACTCGGAGATATTGCTCTCTTCGCAGCCCTTCACGCCGGTTAAGCACCAGCGCAGATAGTCATGTCCCATCATCACGCAGCCAATCTGTGCATAGCGCTGGGGTTCATGCTCTTTGACCCAGCGCAGTAAAGAAGCCGGATGACCGGTCCATAGCGTCTGACGAGTAACGGGGTAGAGGTGTTCGGGCATGCCGTCCCGCTGCCAGTTCTGGACGATTTTCAGCGCCCGACGGTCAGAGGAGAGCATTGCGTTACCTAGCGGTCGATCCTGTTTATCAAGAAGAAATAGTCCTTTACCCTGAGCGGAGATTCCTACGCCTTTGATTTGTTTGCCGGATACGCCTGTGCGTTGCAGCAGTCCGGCAATGGTCGCTGCGCAATGCTGCCAGAGCTTAAGCATGTCACGTTCGGCATAACCCGGCAGTGGCGATTTCGTCTGCAACGATTGCCGATGAATTCCGTGTTCATGACCTTTGGCGTCATATAAACCGGCTTTCAAATAAGTACCGCCGCAGTCGATACCCAGCCAGAAGGTTTCATGTTTATTCATCTTCATTTCTCTGTTTACTGGATGGCGCTAGGCTTGCCTGATCGACTTTGTCGGTCAGTTTGGCGAAGCGCCACCGGGTATCGTTTTATGCCGTACGTTTACGTGGATTCATGGTCTTTACCGGCGCGGCGCCCGCATCGCATTTCGCTGGCAGCAGCAGTGCCATCAGCGCAGCCAGGGTGAGCGAGATAGCCAGGCAATAAACGCCAGCATCTTTGCTGTACAGCGTGATTAACACGCCGACCGCATAAGGCCCGCAGAAGCCGCCGAGGTTACCAAGCGCGTTGATCACCCCACGCGCGCCGCCTGCCATTTCGGCGCTGAACAGACGTGCCGGAATGGTCCAGAACACACCCGCCGCCGATTGCAGGAAGAATCCGCAGCCGACCAGCGCGGCATAGGAGAGCCAGATTTGGTTTTTCAGCGCTACGGAGAGGAACATGCACAGGGCGAAGCCAGCCAGCGGTAGGCAAACAAACAGCTTGCGTTTACCGGTACGGTCGGAGAGAGAAGAGAACAGGAACATCCCAGCAATGGCACCGACGTACGGCAGAATGGCGAGCATCCCAACTTGACCCATGCTGCTGTGAGTTAACTCTTTGAGAATGGTTGGCAGCCATAGCGTGTAGCCGTAAATCCCGGTCTGATAGAAGAAGTTCAGGGCGATAAGTTGCCACATGGTTTTGTCGGAAAGGACCGCACTGAGAGAGGCATTTTTGACTTCGGTTCCGGCAATAGCTTTTTGTTCCGCAGCCAGCGTTTCAACCAGATAACTCTTCTCAGCTTCAGAGATCCAGCGCGCTTCCTGCGGACGGTCATAGATGGTGTATGCCCATAGCACCAGAACAACCAGTGAGAGCAACCCTTCAATAATAAATAGCCAGCGCCAGTCGAGAACGGTGATGATCCAGCCCGACAGCGGGGCGGTGATAATCCCGGCAATCGGCACAAACATAATCACTATTGCGTTGGCACGGCCGCGCTCCGCGTCCGGGAACCAGTTACTGATCATTGTCAGCACCACGGGCAGCATACCGCCTTCTGCCACGCCCAGTAAAAAGCGCAGAGCCAGCAGTTGATACTGATTAGTGATTAACCCGGTCAGAACGGAGATAACCGCCCAGGCGACCAGCGACCAGCCGATAAATTTTTTGCCGCTACCGTGAACGGCGATTTTCCCTCCGGGAACCTGTAAAAACAGATAACCGATAAAGAAAATACCGCCCGCCAGCCCCGCCATCGTAGCGGAAATACCTAAATCGGCATCCATTCCTCCTGGCATTGCAAAAGCAATGTTTACACGGTCCATATAAGAAATAATACAAGTGATCAGTATCGGCGGAATGATTCTTAGCCAACGTTGGCGTGGTATATCTTGTTGTGTAGAGCTAGAGAGTGTATTCATCTTTGTATTCTCGAAGAGTTAAGATTCTACTTTTATTATTATTTTGCTTTGTTTAGTGTAGCGATACCGTCGCGTAATATTGCGATACGGTGATCAACATCGGCATCTGCATTTATTTCCAGTAATTTAATGCCTGTAAATTGCAGGGTATCCGTTTCTGCACAGATCATTAATTCATGGGCATGCTCTGCTGTCATAAGACTCTGTGGGCAGAAAGGGGCGAATGGCGCATGTAGGTCCTGCCATTCACCATATTCGCCGTTTAGCGTGGTACCGGAGAACATCAGCGCACCCAATTTTCCCACCTGCTTTGCTTGCTGCACATGAGTCAGAGGCAGTGTGGTGTTGCGTGCTTCAATCGCCGATCTCGCCCAGTTAATGCAGATGCTAATGTTATAGTCGGCAATAGTTTCCAACACGTTTTCTAACGGTAAGAATCCTTTGCGTGGCGCGGGACCGGTCATCGCATCGCAATGTTCCAGCACCAGGTCGCAGGACCAGTCCCAGTTGGTAATCTCTTTTAATGAACGCGCAAATGCATCAGTCGCCTGAGCTACGTTCGAATTACCCGCCAGGGGAGCGGCATGTAACTCAAGCGCTATCACCTTTCCGGCGCTATTTGTATTGATTTTATTAATCTTCTGATGCAAGTGGCGATAGTATTCCACGCAGTGTTTACGCTGGGCTTCGTCGCTGGATGCCAGCCCAAAGCCGCCGTTTTCACCGCGACGACGCATAGTCTCCATAATTGCTGTGACCACGATTTGCCAGTTTCCCGGCGTATGGCGCAATAACCATTCATCACCAAGTGGATGAAGATGTTCAAGGCAAGGTTGCTCCAGGCCGCGAATATCTGGAGTATCGGAGAGTTGTCGCCAGAATTCCTTCTCTTCCTCTTCACTCTTTTGATGAAATGAGGGTGCACAGGGGTACGCACCGATAATGTAACCGGTATTATTTAAATTCATTTTGTGCTCCTTTATAAAACTGAAATAGCGACCTTAACGACTATTTTGCGAATTGGTGTGGCGACAGTTTTATGACATCCTGGGCGGTGAACATCCTGCGGGAAAAATATAGCGTAGCTTCCCGGAACCATTTCAAAGAAAGATTCATGTTCACTGTCGTGATAAAAAATAATATCGCGCTGTTCTAATAATGACTCGCTGATTTCGTTATTGCCGGTATCAATAGCGAGACCAATCTTCTCTTCACCCCACGCCAGAAACTGAATATCCAGGTAGCGGCGATGCACCTCCGGACGGTTCTCTGCGACGTCGCGGGTGGTCATATCGATAATCTGCGCGAAGATATTTTTGCCGTCAATCTCCACCACGCCAGGTTCCAGTGCGAGAAAGTCGGTGGTGCGTAAAAAGTTGAGCGCCCTCTCAATGGCGTCTGGCAGACGACACGGGTTAGGTTGAGCAATATGTCCAAAAATCATGGGTTAGCTCCTTACAGCGCCTGAATTTTGGCCCATACGCTGTCATCAACGGTAATGCCGTTGCGGCGGTTTTCATCCAGTAGCCGGGTAAACTCATGTCCGGGTAGACGGACAGCCACGTTTTCATCTGCACGTTCGGCGGTGGTGATGAAGTCCATAATTCGTTGCAGCTTGGCATCGCGGGTTGCGCCGTCGATCAGCTTATCAACTTCAATGGCGATAAAAATCTGCGAAACGCCATATTCGTCGCTGTTTTCCTGAGTTACTTCGGCGACGGAAGAACCGTTTGAAAGCAGAGTGGCAATCATGTCCAGCACAATCGACAGACCGGAACCTTTCCAGTAGCCCATTGGCAGAATGCGGCGATTTTTCTCGATCACGCCTGGTTCTTTGGTCAGGTTGCCTTCGTCATCAAAACCGCCATCCACCGGCAGTTCGCGTCCCGCCAGACGATTAACTTCTAACATGCCGTAGGAGAACATCGACATCGACATATCAACCATGGTGATCGGCGTCGACGGAATGGCGACGATCAGCGGGTTGGTCCCGATGCGACACTCTTTCGCTCCCCACGGCGGCATAACGGCGATGGAGTTGGTCCAGCAAATACCGATATAGCCTTTTTCCGCCGCCTGCCAGCCGTAGCTGCCGCCGCGCATCCAGTGGTTGGCATTACGCAAAGCTACCAGGCCAATACCGTGATCGGAAGCCAGTTCGATGGCCCGGTCCATCATCTTTTTCGCCGTCAGATTACCGATTGAACGCTGGGCATCCCACTGCTCAATCGCGCCAAGGCTGGTGATGCGCTGTGGCTTCGCCTCAGGAATGATATCGCCATTATCCAGTTGCTGGATGAAGCGTGGAAAACGGTTCACTCCGTGCGAATAGACGCCAGATTCGGTAGTGCGGGCGAACATTTCAGCACAGGCGTCGGCGGTTTCTGCGGCGACACCGCGCGCCAGTAATACTCGATTGAATGCCTCTTTTAACTGTTCAAAAGTCACTTTCATTCATGTTTACCTGGTTAGTTTTGATCGATTTTTTATCTTTAAATTTCACTATGCGAAATCTGATTTCAAATATAGCGATCAAATTTTGACAGATCAACTGGGTGGTCTGTTTTTTAAAATCATCAAAATCAATTAGTTATGTTTTTTTGGTTCAGATCGTGAACTGAAACACACTTTGCGCTACCATCAGAGCGCGACGAAAAAGTGGAGCGGAAGCGATGGTCACAAAAGAGTGCGAAATGACGCAAGATAAAGAGAGGCCTGCGGGAAGTCAGAGTCTGTTCCGCGGTTTGATGTTGATTGAGATCCTCAGTAATTACCCGAACGGTTGCCCGTTGGCGCACCTGTCGGAGTTGGCAGGGTTGAACAAAAGTACTGTCCATCGTTTATTGCAGGGGCTGCAATCTTGCGGATACGTGACGCCGGCCCCGGCTGCCGGGAGCTATCGCCTGACAACGAAGTTTATTGCTGTCGGTCAGAAGGCCTTGTCATCGCTCAATATCATCCACGTCGCGGCACCACACCTTGAGGCGCTCAACCTGGCGACCGGTGAGACGGTGAACTTTTCCAGCCGTGAAGATGATCATGCGATTTTGATTTATAAGCTGGAACCGACGACCGGTATGCTGCGCACTCGCGCCTACATTGGTCAGCACATGCCGTTGTACTGCTCGGCGATGGGCAAGATCTACATGGCGTTTGGTCATCCTGATTATGTTGAGAGCTACTGGAATACTCATCAGGACATTATTCAGCCGTTGACCCGTAATACCATTACCGGCCTGCCTGCGATGCATGATGAACTGGCGCAGATCCGCGAGCGTAATATGGCAATGGACAGGGAAGAGAATGAGTTAGGCGTTTCCTGCCTGGCGGTGCCCGTTTTCGATATTCATCGGCGCGTGCCTTACGCCATCTCCATCTCCTTATCGACATCGCGCCTTAAGCAGGTGGGAGAAAAGAATTTGCTGAAGCCGCTGCGCGATACGGCAGAGGCTATTTCCCGTGAACTGGGGTTTTCCGTGCGCGAAAATTAAGGCAAATGCCCAGATCGTTGCGGATATCTGATAAAAAAAGCCGCTGACTCCATTCAGGATCAAGGCGCGGGGCCGGCTTTTTCTGGCAACCTGCATTTTTATCTCCAATGGAGCAAGGATGAACCGGTTTATTATCGCAGATGCGCAAAAATGCATTGGCTGCCGTACCTGTGAAGTCGCCTGCGTGGTGTCCCATCAGCAGGACCAGGACTGTTCTGGTGTCTCCGCCACGCACTTTGCGCCGCGGATCCGCGTGGTGAAAAATGACGATATCTCGACGGCAACGCTGTGCCGCCAGTGCGAGGATGCACCCTGCGCGAATGTTTGTCCTGAAGGCGCTATCCGCCGTGAAAACTCAGTCTGGCGTGTGGATCAGCGGCGCTGCATCGGATGCAAAAGCTGCATGATAGCGTGTCCCTACGGCGCAATGACCGTGATGCTGGTGGATGATGGCGTACAGGCGTTGAAGTGCGATTTGTGCAGCCATCGCGAAGAGGGCCCTGCCTGCGTGGCGGCATGCCCGACTCAGGCGCTGCATTGCATGGAGCCGGTGGAGCTGGAAAGAATAAGCGCCGAGCGCCGTCGACGGACGGCGTTGGCGATGTAGCGTGCTCCCCGGAGGCGGTGCTGGCGCACCTGTCCGGGCTACCGAACCACAAGCCGCACGGTCCCGCCCGGACTCGTAGCCCGGGCAAGGCGCATCAAGCGCCGCCCCCGGGGAATATCCCTCAATGTCGGGTCGCCTGACGCGTCATTACGCGTCCTGCTCACCCCAGGCGCGTTCAACTTCTTCGGCAAGAATCTTCACGCCAGTTTCAATCTTCTCCGGGTCTGGCACGTAGTTCATGCGCATGCATTGATGCGTGTGCGGCCAGGGTTTATCCAGCCCCGGGAAGAAGTAATCGCCCGGCACCATCAGGACGCCGCGTTTCTTCAGGCGCTGATACAGCAGCTCGGTAGAAATCGGCAGGTCCTTAAACCACAGCCAGAGGAAAATCGCCCCTTCCGGCTTGTGGATCAGGCAGCGTTCTTGCGGCAGATAGCGGCGAATAATGGCGATAGTTTCCTGTACGCGCTGGAAATAGAACGGTTTAATCACGGTTTCTGACAGGCGCAGCAGGTCGTTGCGCTTAATCATCTCGCACATCATGGCTGGCCCCATCCCGCCGGGGGCGAGGCTGATAATGCCGTTCATATTGCTGATGGCGGTGATGATTTTCTCGTTGGCGATGATAATCCCGCAGCGACTGCCCGGCAGGCCGAGCTTGGAGAGGCTCATGCACAGGACGATATTCGGATTCCACAGCGGCCTGGCGTCACTGAAAATAATCCCCGGGAACGGAACGCCGTAGGCATTATCAATAACCAGAGGGATGCCATGCTGATTGGCCAGCGCATCCAGCTTGATCAGCTCGTCGTCGGTAATAACGTTGCCGGTCGGGTTGGTGGGGCGAGAAACGCAGATCATCCCCGTCTCGTCCGTTACCTGCAAATGCTCGAAATCCACGTGATATTTAAACTGGCCTTCCGGCAGCAACTCAATGTTCGGACGTGTGGCGACAAACAGGTCTTCTTCGAGGCCGGAATCGGCATAGCCGATGTACTCAGGCGTCAACGGAAACAGCACATTACGGGTAGTTCCATCCGCACGACGGCCTGCGAAGAGGTTAAACAAGTAGAAAAACGCGCTCTGACTGCCATTTGTTAGTGCAATATTCTGTGGCTCGATCTCCCAACCCAGTTCATCACGTAGCATTTTTGCCAGCAGGACCAGCAGCTCGCTTTTACCCTGCGGGCCGTCATAATTACAAAGCGCATCAAGGGCTTTGCCGCTATTCAGCATGTCGGCTAGCAGGCTATGGAAGTAATCATTCATTTCCGGAATCTGTGCGGGATTACCGCCGCCCAGCATGATGGCGCCCGGCGTGCGCAGGCCGTCATTAAGGTCTTCCATCAAGCGGGTGATGCCCGAATGACGGGTAAATTTGTCGCCAAAAAGTGAAAATGTCATCGCGATTAATCTGTCGGTATCCCAGGAAAGTGGGTAACCATAACGCCAGCACAGACAGGGTGCAAATCGAGGGACTGGAAGGATATTTCGGTTTTGTGCTGCCAGAGAAGTGTTTTTTGGATATTTATCCTGAAAATGCTCCCCTGATAATCAGAGGAGCGTGCTGTTATGTGATTACTGCTGGCCCGCCCACACCACCATCACCTTATCGTCGCCGCTCTCGCGGATAAAAGCGTAGCCTTTTGGCATCGATAGCGTGGTTTGTTTGCCCATGCCAATCGCCGGATGGCGGGCGCGGAACTGGCCCAGTTTCTCCCAGTGGGTGACGCTGCGTGCGGCTTTACCGCTCACATCCTGCCAGTTCATATCCGAACGCGTGCCTTGCAATGGGTCTGACCCGGTTGGGCCAAACGGCCGTGAGGATTCATCACCGTAGAAGATTTGCACGGCGCCTGGCGCGAGCAGCAGCAGTTCCGCCGCCGTGCTGCCGCCTTCACGGAACAGGCTGGTGTCGTGCGAGGAGAGATAGCTTAATACGTTGAAGTCCTGAAGTTTCTCTGCCATTTGTTGCCAGGTCAGATCCATAGTGGACATGCAGCTTGCCGCTTTCGACGCCTGATCCTGATAATCGAAGTTCAGCATCGCGTCAAAACCGTGGCGATAGTAATCGCTCTGCATTACGCCGTGGCCCCACGCCTCGCCGGTCATCCAGAACGGCGCGTTATCCAGCGCTTTTTCCGGGTTCGCTTTCTTCCATTCTGCCAGCGCTTGCGTGGCCTGAGTTTTTAGCTGCTGCCAGGCGGCTTGTTCAACGTGTTTGGCGGTATCGACGCGGAAACCATCAATACCGTAATCACGTACCCATTGGCTCAGCCAGTGGGTCAGGTAATCACGCGGCGTGTAGCCGGGGATCTCTTTGGCCGCGGTATCCGGTTTATGGTGATAGAAGTTTGGCAGGCCGGAAGGCTCCGTGGATTCGGTTTTCAGGTCCGGCAGGAAAGCCAGCGACATGGTTAGATCGTCAAATCCGGGGTTGTCGTAGTCGCCGATATCGGTGCGGATCCATTTTTTACCCCACCATTTCTCCCATCCTGCTTTATCGCTGAAGTTGATGTAGTCGTTAAAGCTGTGCCAGCTTTGACCCGCGCGCGGCTTCCAGTCGGTCCAGCGCTCGCCTAAAGTCTTTTTCAGTTCGTCGCCCTGGATGTACAAAGAACCGAACTGGAACTCCTGCATATCGGCCAGAGTCGCGTAGCCGGTATGGTTCATCACCACGTCGAACAGAATGCGGATCCCACGCTTATGGGCCTCATCAATCAGGTGGCGCAGATCGTCTTCCGTCCCCATATTGGCATCGAGCTTCGTCCAGTCCTGGGTGTAATAACCGTGATAGGCGTAATGCGGGAAATCGCCCTTAGTGCCGCCGCCAACCCAGCCGTGGATTTGCTCCAGCGGCGAGCTGATCCACAGCGCGTTGACGCCGAGTTGCTGGAGATAATCAAGTTTACTGGTCAAGCCTTGCAGGTCGCCGCCGTGGAAGGTGCCGATTTCTTGCATACCGTCTTTGTGGCGGCCATAGCTATTGTCATTGGCCGGGTTGCCGTTAACAAAGCGGTCGGTGAGGACGAAATAGACGGTGGCGTTGTGCCAGTTAAATGGTGCGGCAGCTTGAGTCTCTGCACGTTCAAGCAACAGCAGGCCATTGCTGTTAAACGCGGGCTGGAGGGTAATTTTACCGCCGCTGACGGTGGCGACATTGCCGCTATAGAAGTCGCG
This sequence comes from Klebsiella sp. RHBSTW-00215, assembly GCF_014103785.1. NCBI lineage: Bacteria > Pseudomonadati > Pseudomonadota > Gammaproteobacteria > Enterobacterales > Enterobacteriaceae > Klebsiella > Klebsiella sp. RHBSTW-00215. The sequence goes on along the minus strand of NZ_JABXQS010000001.1, from coordinate 1,205,346 downwards.
AACTTTACCGCCTTCGGCGAAGGATTTGCTAACGTCGATGGTCAACGGTTTGCCATCCCATTTCGGACACTGCTTCAGCTGCGGCGCGGTGGCGGCGGCAGTCTGTTTCTCCTCCAGGGAAACCATCAGGGTTGGCGTGCCCGAACGGGTATCGACTTCCAGGGTATAGCGGCCATCGCGGAATACGCGCCACTGCGGTGCTGGATCGCGACAGGGCTCCATGGAAAGCATCTGGTTGAGTTTGATGATGCCAGCGGGCTGCCAGCACTGTTGGTCAAAATTAATTCGCAGAGGGCGCGTACCCTTTGCTACCTCATTTTGACTGATAAATCTGCCGGTGCCTTCTTCGGTAAAGGCGGGGAAATCTGCGGTGGTCCAGGCGGCGAAGGCCATCCCAGGCAACAGCAGCGACGCAAGCGCAGCGAGTTTCATTCCGGAGTCCTGTGTGCGGTGTTTTGTTCAGTTTGCGCGTTTGCTTATCCAATGAACTCATCCCGTCTCTGCTTTTCCTGGGAGGATGAATAAGGGTGAGTGATCGCGCTCAAAAAATGAGCGCAAAATGAGATGGTTGTCGCATTTTTGAGCGGATGTAATGCCGCAGAAACCGATTTCAGGTGACAGCTTTTCGGAATTGGACTATTTCTGTGGGTGCGTCATCTGGGTATTTTTGATACTATTCGCGATTCAACCATCGATTTTTTGCGAAAAACAAGGTGTTGGAATGATTAAATCCGACCAGGAGACCTAATGATATCGATTCCCATGCGACGATATGGGGCTGCGATACTCATGTTACTTACCTGTTTATTTTCAGGTAGTGTGCTGGCAACAACACACACAGCAACAACGAGTCATAAAGCCTCAGAAGTTAAGAAGAAAAGTACGGTTAAAGTAAGCAAGGTAAGCAGTAAACAAGAGTATTCTCGCAATAGTGTAAAGAGCAGTTCACTTCCTGATTTGCGAAAATACCCTTCCGGGACACCAAGGAAAAAAGCGTTTCTCCGGACGGTAATGCCTTATATTACGAAACAGAATCAGGTGATTACCGCCGATCGTAACTGGCTTGTAACCAAGCAGTACGATGCACGCTGGTCACCGAGCGAGCGTGCGCGCCTGAAAGAGATCGCTTCACGCTATAAAGTGAAATGGTCTGGCAATACTCGCCATATTCCATGGAATTCGCTGCTTGAGCGCGTCGACATTATTCCGAATAGCATGGTAGCAACCATGGCGGCTGCGGAAAGCGGCTGGGGAACGTCAAAGCTGGCGCGGGTGAACAACAATCTGTTTGGTATGAAGTGTGGCGGTGGAAACTGTCGCGGTGCGGTGAAGGGCTACTCTCAGTTTGATTCTGTAGAGGAGTCCGTTCAGGCCTACGTGAGAAATCTGAATACGCATCCGGCCTATTCGTCGTTCCGTAAATCGCGTGCGCAAATGCGCCAGGCCGATCAGGAGCTGACCGCCAGCACGATGATTCACAAGCTGAAGGGCTATTCGACCAAAGGGTCGAGCTATAACAACTATCTCTTCGCGATGTATCAGGATAACCAGCGGTTAATTGCCGCACACATGTAATTGCTCATACATGTCGTCTAATGCCCGGTGCGCAAGCCCGGGCATTTTTCTTTGCGTTCTACATCATCACTTCACTGTGCCGGTCGCGGTACTCCTTCGGCGTCACGTCGTACTCTTTCTTAAACACTGAATAGAAATATTGCAGCGATGGGTAGCCGCACATCTGCGAAATTTCGTTAATCGACAGCGTAGTCGATACCAGCAGGCTGCGCGCTTTTTCTAACTTTTCGCTGTGGATCATCGTATGAATCGTCTCGCCCACCTCCTCCTTGAAGCGCTTTTCAAGGTTCGAGCGGGAGATACCGACGGCATCCAGCACCTGCTCGACCTTAATCCCTTTACAGGCGTTGTTACGGATATAGTGCATTGCCTGAATAACTGACGGATCGGACAGCGAACGATAGTCGGTGGAACGACGCTCTATTACGCGCATCGGCGGAATCAATTGCCGCTGCAACGGTAAGTCTTCGTTTTCCAGCAGACGATGCAGCAGCTTCGCGGCCTGATAGCCCATCTGGCGGGTGCCCTGGGCGACGGATGACAGAGCGACGCGCGACAGGTAGCGGGTAAGCTCTTCGTTATCAATGCCAATCACGCACAGCTTTTCCGGGACCGGAATATGCAGCCGCTCGCAGGCCTGTAACACGTGGCGTGCGCGGGCATCGGTGACAGCGATAATTCCGGTTTGCGGCGGCAATGTTTGTAGCCAGTCGGCAAGCCGATTTTGCGCATGCTGCCAGTTTTCCGGCGCTGTCTCGAGACCCTGATACACCACGCCGCGATATTTTTCTCTGGCGACCAGCTGGCAAAACGCGTGCTCGCGCTCAGCGGCCCAGCCTTTACAGCTGGAAGTGGGCAGACCGTAAAAGGCGAAGCGGTTGATGCCTTTTTCTTTCAGATGGAGAAACGCGCTTTCGACTAGCGCGGCGTTATCGGTAGCGATGTAGTGAACCGGCGGATAGCATTCCGGACGATGGAAAGAGCCACCGACGCCGACGATAGGAACATCGACGCCGATCAGCAGATTTTCAATTTCCGGGTCGTCGTAATCGGCAATGACGCCGTCGCCTAACCACTCCTTAATGTTTTCAATTCGCGCCCGGAAATCTTCTTCAATGAAGATGTCCCATTCCAATTGCGATGCTTGCAAATATTCGCCAACGCCTTCAACAACCTGGCGGTCGTAGGCTTTGTTGGCGTTGAATAACAGCGTAATACGGTGACGCTTTTCAAACATAGTGTTGTTCCTGGTCTCTTTCGCTGGTCGTACAATACCGACCAATGCCCGAATTATTTCAAGCTACTTGTGCCTAAGTTTGGCGGTAGCGCAAATAATTCGGGCATATTTATTTGTAATGCGATCAGCTTCGACGTTTAGTGGCTGAATCCATCCACACCGCCAGTAATAGAATGACGCCTTTGACGATGTACTGCCAGAAGGTGGCGACGTCCATCATGCTCATGCCGTTATCCAGCGCGGACATGATAAATGCCCCCATAACAGCCCCTGCGACGCTGCCAACGCCACCCGCAAGGCTGGTACCGCCGATCACGCAGGCGGCGATGGCATCCAGTTCGGCAATATTACCGGCAGAAGGTGACCCGGCTCCGAGTCGTGAGCTGAGGATCAGCCCGGCGATAGCTACCATCAGGCCATTAATGGCAAATACCGCCAGCTTGGTGCGTTCAACGCTGATGCCCGACAAGCGCGCGGCTTCCAAATTGCCGCCGATGGCGTAGATGCGCCGCCCAAAAGCGGTACGCGTGGCCATAAACATGCCTACCAGCAGCAGAGCAGCCAGGATAAGTACCGGCGTCGGTACGCCGCGGTAGTCGTTTAGCAGCCAGATTGCACCCAAAACGATAACGGCGGTAATAGTCTGACGACCCACGGTTGCGGTTGATGCCGGCGTCGTCAGGCCTAATGCCTGGCGCCGCATCCGCCCACGCCATTGCCAGATAATAAACGCCGCCATTCCCACGACGCCAATAGCGAAGCCAATGCCATCAGGGAGATAGCTCTGGCCGATTTGCGACATTGCCGGGCTGGTGGGGGAGACGGTGGTGCCGTTGGTGATGCCGATCAGAATGCCGCGAAACGCCAGCATTCCGGCAAGGGTCACGATAAACGAGGGGACTTTGCGATAGGCGACCCACCAACCGTTCCAGGCCCCTAGTATCAGGCCCAGCGCCAGCGTGACCACTATCGTCAGCGGTAGGGGCCAGCCGAGCCAGACATCGAAAATCGCCGCCGCGCCTCCGAGCAGGCCCATCATTGAACCGACAGAGAGATCGATCTCGGCGGAAATAATCACAAACACCATCCCGACTGCGAGAATGCCGGTGATAGCGGTCTGGCGCAGCAGGTTGGAGATGTTGCGCGCGCTCAGATAAGCGCCTTCAGTGGTCCAGGTGAAAAACAGCATAATCGCCACGATGGCGGCGATCATCACGAAAACCTGGAGATTCATGCCTTTTAGCCCTGACAGTGCGGCGGGGGCTGGCGGGGTGAGTTTTATTTCAGACGACGTGTTCTTCGACATGGCGTTCGCTCCTCAGTGCGGCTTCCATCACCTGTTCCTGGGTCAGGTCCTGGTTGATCAAATTGGCTTTCAGCTTGCCTTCATGCATCACCAGCACCCGGTCGCTTAGCCCAAGCACTTCGGGAAGCTCAGATGAAATGACAATGACGGCGATCCCCTGCTGCACTAGCTGATTAATCAGCTTGTAGATTTCGTATTTAGCGCCGATGTCGATGCCGCGGGTGGGCTCATCGAGGATCAGAATGCGCGGATTCAGCAGCAGGCAGCGGGCGAGGATTGCCTTTTGCTGATTGCCGCCGCTCAGGCGACCAATCGCCAGTTCCGGTGATGAGGTTTTTATTTTCAGGCGCTGGATGGATTGCTGAATGCAGTGTTGCTCACCGGCATCGTCAAGGCTGCTCAGCGGGCCGGTAAATTGGCTCAGGGCAGCCAGCGTGATGTTCTTACCTACCGCCATAACTGGCACGATACCGTCTTTTTTCCTGTCCTCCGGCACCATGGCAATGCCCAGCGCGATAGCCTGCTGGCAGTTGTGAATCGCTACCTGCTGACCATCAATAAAAATTTTTCCCTGCCAGCGGCCCGGCCAGACGCCAAATAAGCATTGAACCGCTTCGGTACGACCCGCGCCGACCAGCCCGGCAATACCCAAAATTTCGCCGCGCCGCAGCGAGAAAGAGATGTCGTTGACCCGCTTGATGTGGCGATTCACCGGGTGCCAGGCGGTTAAGTTCTCAACCCGCAGAATTTCATCGCCGCAGCTGTGGGCTTCATTGGGATAAAGTGCCGTGAGCTCGCGGCCCACCATCATGGTGATGATGTCATCTTCATTCATGCCATCGGCGTTGCGAGTGCCGATATGCTGGCCGTCGCGGATTACGCAGATGGTGTTTGATATGGCTTTGACTTCATTGAGTTTATGGGAAATATAAATACAGGCGATACCGTGATTTTGCAGATCGCGAATAATAGTCAGCAGAATGGCTGTTTCTTGTTCAGTTAATGAGGCGGTGGGTTCATCGAGAATTAACAGCCGTACCTGTTTATTTAGCGCTTTGGCTATTTCGACCAGTTGCTGCTGACCGAGACCTAAATCTCCGACACGGGTATCGGGTGAAATAGATAAATTGACCTGAGCCAGCAGTTTCTCACAGCGTAAGGTCATGGTTTCATAATCCAGCAAGCCGTAGCGAGAGATCTCCGCGCCGAGAAAAATATTCTCCAGAACGGTCAGGTGTTTTACCAGCGCCAGCTCCTGGTGAATGATGGCGATCCCCTTACGCTCGGTATCGCGAATATGGCCGGGCTGTAATATTTCCCCGGAAAAAATAATTTCTCCTTCATAACTTCCGTGCGGATATATTCCGCAAAGTACCTTCATCAGCGTGGATTTTCCGGAGCCATTTTCTCCGCATAAGGAAACCACTTCCCCGGCGTTCAGCCGCAGGCTGACATTATCAATCGCCTTCACCACACCGAAGGTTTTGCTAATGTTTTTCATTTCGAGTAACCAGGACATAGATGCTCCGCATAAGCGATATCCGGCTGGACGAGGATAACGCCCCGGAAAGGGGCGTCAGCAATTACAGTTCGCTCTTTTTGTGAAAGCCGTCTTTAATCACCGTCTGATCAATATTGTCTTTATTGACTTCGATTGGTGTCAGCAGCCGCGACGGTACATCTTTCAGCCCGTTGTTGAGCGTGGCGTCTGCCTGGGGTTGTTTATCGTTGCCCAGTTCGACGGCGATCTCCGCCGCAGTGGTGGCAAGGGTGGTGATCGGTTTGTAGACGGTCATCGTCTGGGTGCCTGCGATAATGCGTTTTACGCCCGCGAGATCGGCGTCCTGGCCGGAAATTGCCACTTTACCCGCAAGACCCTGGGCGCTTAAGGCCTGAATAGCACCGCCGGCGGTAGCGTCGTTAGAGGCGACGACCGCATCAATTTTGTTATTGTTGGCGGTCAGGGCGTTCTCCATAATTTTCAGCGCATTTTCTGGTAGCCAGCCGTCGACCCACTGATCGCCAACGATTTTAATTTTGCCATCATCAATATAGGGCTTGAGGACTTTCATCTGTCCAGCGCGGAACAGCTTGGCGTTATTATCGACAGGGGAGCCGCCCATCAGAAAATAGTTTCCCTGAGGGACTTTATCGACCAGGCTTTGGGCCTGCATTTCACCCACTTTTTCATTATTAAAGGAAATATAAAAATCAATATCGGCATTATTGATCAGTCGGTCATAAGCAAGAACTTTAATACCCTCTTGCTTTGCTTCTTTAATCACATTGCTGAGCACCTGGCCGTTGTACGGAATAATAACCAGAACGTCGACACCGCGATTTATCATGTTTTCGATTTGCGACATTTGGGTTTCTTCGTTGCCATTTGCTGATTGTACAAATACTTTCGCACCTAATGATTCAGCTTTATTGACAAAAATATCACGATCTTTTTGCCAGCGCTCAAGACGGAGATCATCAATAGCCATGCCAATTTTAACTTCTTTAGCGATACCCGAAAAGCTAGTGAGGACCAGCGCGGCACAGAGCGTAAGGCAAAGGTTCTTTATCTTCATAATAATAACACCTTTTTTGTAAAGTGCAGGATAAGAAGGGTGATGAAAATAAACGGCCTGATACAGAGAAGATTTTTAACTCGGAAACGGGCGATGGCAATTATCTATGCTTATTTTACGGTTATGAAATTTTGTTTATTTGTGAATTTATGACCGTGATCGTACTTTAATAATCAATTATCATCGTATTTCATTGATCTCTCATCATGTAAGCAGCGAAATTAGGCGTTTTACGTATTGTTTTTGCGACCTGGCGCACGTTTGTGAATTCTCTCAATTGCGGTGTGAAATAACGTAATTGAGGAAAGTAAAAGGAGAATTCTATATTGGATTATGACTTATTACTCGCCGCACCTCTGAATATGGAGTTCATTATGCAGACCTATTTCGATCAACTTGATCGCGTTCGTTATGAAGGCCCGAAATCCGCTAACCCATTGGCTTTCCGTCATTACAATCCGGATGAGCTGGTGCTGGGCAAACGCATGGAAGACCACCTGCGCTTTGCGGCCTGCTACTGGCACACCTTCTGCTGGAATGGTGCTGACATGTTCGGTGTGGGTTCCTTTAATCGTCCCTGGCAGCAGCCGGGCGAAGCGCTGGAAATGGCGAAGCGTAAAGCCGATGTCGCTTTTGAGTTTTTCCACAAGCTGAACGTGCCTTATTACTGCTTCCACGATATCGACGTCTCTCCGGAAGGCGCGTCCCTGAAAGAATATGCCAATAACTTTGCGCAGATGGTTGATGTGCTGGCAGAAAAACAGCAGCAGAGCGGCGTCAAGCTGCTGTGGGGCACGGCGAACTGCTTTACTAACCCACGTTACGGCGCAGGTGCGGCAACGAATCCGGATCCGGAAGTATTCAGCTGGGCGGCGACTCAGGTGGTTACTGCGATGGATGCGACCCATAAACTGGGCGGCGAAAACTACGTTCTGTGGGGCGGTCGTGAAGGTTATGAAACCTTACTGAATACCGACCTGCGCCAGGAACGCGAGCAGATTGGCCGCTTTATGCAGCTGGTCGTTGAGCACAAACACAAAATTGGCTTCCAGGGCACGCTGCTGATCGAGCCAAAACCGCAGGAGCCGACAAAGCATCAGTACGATTACGACGCTTCTACCGTGTACGGTTTCCTCAAGCAGTTCGGTCTGGAAAAAGAGATCAAACTGAATATCGAAGCGAACCACGCGACGCTGGCAGGTCACACTTTCCATCACGAAATTGCTACCGCCATCGCTCTTGGCCTGTTTGGCTCCGTTGATGCTAACCGTGGTGATCCGCAACTGGGTTGGGATACCGACCAGTTCCCGAATAGCGTTGAAGAAAACGCGCTGGTGATGTACGAAATCCTTAAAGCGGGCGGCTTCACCACCGGCGGTCTGAACTTTGATGCTAAAGTGCGTCGTCAGAGCACCGATAAATACGACCTGTTCTACGGCCACATTGGCGCGATGGACACTATGGCGCTGGCCTTAAAAGTGGCAGCACGTATGATTGAAGGCGGTGACCTGGATAAACGAGTTGCCAAACGTTATGCCGGTTGGAACGGTGAGCTGGGCCAGCAAATCCTTAAAGGGCAGATGAATCTGACTGAAATCGCTCAGTATGCGACTCAACATAACCTGGCTCCGCAGCATCAAAGCGGCCATCAGGAGCTGCTGGAAAACGTTGTTAATCGCTATCTGTTTGATAATTAATGATGATGCCCGGCTAGCCCGGGCATTGGCTATAGCAGATGCTTATTCGCGCCAGTAAGGAGAGACTGTATGTATATCGGGATTGATCTGGGTACCTCGGGTGTTAAGGCCATTTTGCTCAACGAGCAAGGCGAGGTCGTGACTTCACATACCGAAAAGCTCGACGTATCGCGTCCGCACCCTCTATGGTCTGAACAAGATCCTGAACACTGGTGGCAGGCAACGGACTGCGCAATGAAAGCGCTGGGCGCGCAACACTCTCTGCGCGAGGTCAAAGCCTTAGGCATTGCCGGGCAGATGCACGGCGCAACGCTGCTGGATAAACAACAGCGCGTTCTGCGCCCGGCGATTTTATGGAATGACGGCCGCTGTGGCGAAGAGTGCGCGCTGCTGGAAGAGAAAGTTAGCCGTTCGCGGGAGATAACCGGCAATCTGATGATGCCTGGATTTACCGCGCCGAAGCTGCTGTGGGTTCAGCGGCACGAACCTGAAGTCTTCCGCCTGGTTGATAAAGTTTTACTGCCAAAAGATTATTTACGTTTACGTATGACCGGCGAGTTTGCCAGCGATATGTCCGATGCTGCCGGTACGATGTGGATGGACGTGGCGCGCCGTGACTGGAGCGATGAAATGCTCGCGGCTTGCGGGCTGAGCCGCGATAACATGCCCGCGCTGTTTGAAGGTTGTGAGGTGACGGGCTCGCTTCGTTCTTCCATCGCGCAGTCGTGGAATATGCCGGAAGCGCTGGTTGTGGCCGGTGGCGGCGATAACGCGGCGGGTGCGGTTGGCGTGGGCATGGCGGATGCCGGTCAGGCGATGCTGTCGCTGGGAACATCGGGCGTCTACTTTGCCGTCAGCGACGGTTTTCTTAGCAAACCGGAAAGCGCCGTTCACAGTTTCTGTCACGCGCTGCCCGGACGCTGGCATCTGATGTCGGTGATGCTGAGTGCGGCATCTTGCCTCGATTGGGCGGCGAAATTAACCGGTCTCGGTACGGTTCCAGCGCTGATTGCAGCGGCGGAATCGGCTAACGACGATGCCGATCCGGTCTGGTTCTTGCCCTACTTATCCGGAGAACGTACGCCGCATAACAATCCGCAGGCGAAAGGCGTCTTTTTCGGCCTGACCCATCAGCATGGCCCAGCGGAACTGGCGCGAGCGGTATTGGAGGGCGTTGGCTATGCCCTGGCTGATGGGATGGATGTTGTTCACGCCTGCGGCGTTAAGCCAGAGAGCGTAACGCTGATTGGCGGCGGTGCGCGCAGCGCGTACTGGCGGCAAATGCTCGCGGATATTAGCGGTCAACAGCTTGATTTTCGCACCGGCGGCGATGTCGGTCCGGCGCTTGGCGCGGCGAGACTGGCGCAGTTAGCACTACATAAAAATGTCGCATTCTCTGATCTGCTCCCGCAACTCCCGTTGGAACAGGCTCATCGTCCGGATGTCGCACGTTTTGCCCGTTATGCCCCTCGTCGGGAAACCTTCCGGCAGATTTATCAGCAGCTTTTACCGTTGATGTCCTGATAAATTCGCCCCAGTTGATGGGGCGAATCCATTCTTTGAATATGTCCTGATTTATTCATTCGCTGTGTGTATTTATATATTCCGAATTTGTCATTTCGGATGCGAAAAGTACCGATAATCACGTTTCATCAGTACATAATGAGGGCTGTTTTTTTGCCAGGGAGGCCCTATGAAAAATAATATTATTCCAAGGCTATTGATGGCCATCGGGGCGCTGATTTATCTGGTGGGTATCTGGCGTACGTGCCCGTTATTTAGCGGTAAAGGTTATTTTCTCGGTGTTCTGGTGATGGGGATATTCGCGATGTTAGCCCATCAGCGTACGATGCAAGAAGAACGTAAAAAAGATGATGGCTTTGCTTCGTTATGTCGCCTGGTACTCCTGCTATCAGTTGGTTTATTAATGGTCGGCGCCATGTTTGTGCCCGCCGGTTGGGATGAGAAGATCATCTACGTGGCGGCGTGGTTTGTGTGTTTATACGGCGCATCAACATTGCCCCGTAAAACAGTATCGAAACGCGTGGCGCAGCAAGACTCCGCAGAATAACCCTAGCTCACCAGGCGACGGCTATCGAACCGTTGAACCAGGGTTGAGAGCAGCAAGCTTCCCAGCAGCGTGGCGCTAAAAATCCACACGATATCCAGCAACGGCCAGCGCGTCAGTTCAAGCCCACTGGCGCGAAGCGCGTGGATGATCAGTGCGTGAAAGCCGTAAATCCCTAAGGAATGGCGGGCGATTGGCGCAATAAGCGGTATCTGGCGCGTATTGAGCGTATTTTTTGCCAGCGTCAGTAGGGTAATCGCGCAGATAAAAACTGCGGGTCCGCAGTATAAATACCAGGTATCGCCAAAGTCGCCGCGCCAGCGCAACTCATACAGCGTGCCACGTGATATCACCCATACTGTTGCCAGAAAGAGCGTTGCGCACAGTGGCGTCAGCCATTTTCTATCGGTGTCCATCATCCCAATTGCCCGGCCCAGAATGCCGTACAGCACATAATAAAAGGCATCGCCACTGATATAGAGATTAACTGGCAGCCATTCGATTCCGCCTGCTTTCACCGCCACCATATTGGGATTTGCCATGATGCCAATAACCAGCATGAGTGCCAGCAGCATCTTACCGCTGACCTGTTTAACCTGGATTAACGGCGAGAGCAGATAAATCACGGTGATCGCGAAGAAAAACCACAGGTGATAGAAGACTGGCTTTTGCAGCACATTCTTTAGCGACAGTTCGACGTTGATATGGGTGAACAGGGTGATATAGAGCAGAGATAGCGCGCTGTAAAAGAGGATGCACAGGCCAATGCGCAGAAAATGCCGGGGCTGAGCACTACGCTCACCGAAAAATAAATAGCCTGAAATCATGAAAAATAGCGGTACGCTGACGCGGGATGCGGAGTTAAGGAAATTAGCAATGTCCCAATCCAGCAGGCTGATAGTATGCGGGTGAGTGATGTACCAGGTGGTGCTATGAATCATCACCACCATCAGGCAAGCAATACCGCGCAAATTGGTAATCCAGTTAATTTTTTCCTGCATCAGGGCCTCAATTGCGTCCTCTCAAAAAGGGTCTGACTTCGATTATTCGATGGTATCTCAGTGGAATAATCTGAGTTTATCGCCATAGACTTGTCGTGACATGGACCGATTTGCACAATGGTTGGGTCAATTTACGCAATCTGCACAATAACAATTTACTCACAAGGTGGTCGAGAAAAGTGGTGATGAAATATGTATTTTCTGGGCTGCTGTTGCTTCTGCTGGCGGGCTGTAGCCAGACGCCATCTCAGCCAGAGCAAAAAGCGCAAAGAGCGCAGATAACGCCGCAAACGACTCTCAATATGGAGCAATTGTGCAAGGATAATGCGGCAATACGTTACAGTACAGGCATTCGGCAGGTCGATGTTAGCCATGTTGAACAGTTCCAGGGAAGCTATGAGCTTTCGGGTATGACCTCGCAGAATGAGCGCTTTATCTGTTCTTTTGATCCGGACGGGCAGTTTTTGCATCTTTCCATGCGCTAAATGCGGCTCTGGTGCCGTACGATGGCGTTAATTTCCGCAATTTTCCTTAAACAACCCTGTTTCATACTGTATATCTCTCAGTCAGCGGGTATACTGATCCCTTCCTTTAAATCCACACGTATCCAGCACGAAATAATATGCAAAAGTTTGATACCAGGACCTTCCAGGGCTTGATCCTGACCTTACAGGATTACTGGGCTCGCCAGGGCTGCACCATTGTTCAACCATTGGACATGGAAGTTGGCGCCGGCACCTCTCACCCCATGACTTGCCTGCGCGCGCTGGGGCCAGAGCCGATGGCTACCGCCTATGTTCAGCCTTCTCGTCGTCCGACCGACGGCCGCTACGGTGAAAACCCGAACCGTTTACAGCACTACTATCAGTTCCAGGTGGTGATTAAACCTTCTCCGGATAACATTCAGGAGCTGTACCTCGGTTCTCTGAAAGAGCTGGGTATGGATCCAACTATTCACGATATTCGCTTCGTGGAAGACAACTGGGAAAACCCAACGCTGGGAGCCTGGGGTCTGGGCTGGGAAGTGTGGCTGAACGGCATGGAAGTGACGCAGTTTACCTACTTCCAGCAGGTCGGCGGTATGGAGTGTAAACCGGTTACCGGTGAGATCACCTACGGCCTGGAGCGCCTGGCGATGTACATTCAGGGCGTAGACAGCGTTTACGACCTGGTCTGGAGCGACGGCCCGCTGGGTAAAACCACCTACGGCGACGTGTTCCATCAGAACGAAGTCGAGCAATCGACTTACAACTTCGAATATGCAGACGTCGACTTCTTGTTCTCCTGCTTTGAGCAGTATGAGAAAGAAGCTCAGCTGCTGCTGGCGCTGGAAAACCCGCTGCCGCTGCCTGCCTACGAGCGTATTCTGAAAGCCGCCCATAGCTTTAACCTGCTGGACGCGCGTAAAGCCATCTCCGTCACCGAGCGTCAGCGCTATATTCTGCGCATCCGCACTCTGACCAAAGCAGTGGCTGAAGCTTACTATGCTTCCCGTGAAGCCCTTGGCTTCCCGATGTGCAACAAGAATAAATAAGAGGCGGCCATGTCTGAGAAAACTTTCCTGGTGGAAATCGGCACTGAAGAGTTGCCACCAAAAGCACTGCGCAGCCTGGCTGAATCCTTTGCTGCGAACGTGACTGCGGAGCTGGATAACGCTGGCCTCGAGCACGGTAAAGTTGAATGGTTTGCTGCTCCGCGTCGTCTGGCGCTGAAAGTGGCAAATCTGGCGGCGGCGCAAGCCGATCGCGAAGTCGAAAAACGCGGCCCGGCGATTGCCCAGGCGTTCGATGCCGAAGGCAAAGCGAGCAAAGCGGCCGAAGGTTGGGCGCGTGGCTGCGGTATCACCGTCGATCAGGCTGAGCGTTTGACCACCGACAAAGGCGAATGGCTGCTGTATCGCGCACACGTGAAGGGCGAAAGCACCGAAGCGCTGCTGCCGAATATGATTGCCACCTCGCTGGCGAAGCTGCCAATCCCGAAGCTGATGCGCTGGGGCGCGTCAGACGTGCACTTTGTGCGTCCGGTTCACACCGTGACGCTGCTGCTGGGCGACAAAGTTATTCCGTCAACGATTCTGGGTATCCAGTCTGACCGTGTGATTCGTGGTCACCGCTTTATGGGCGAGCCTGAATTCACCATCGACAATGCCGACCAGTATCCTGAAATCCTGCGCCAGCGCGGCAAAGTGATTGCCGATTACGCCGAGCGTAAAGCGAAAATCAAAGCCGATGCTGAAGAAGCTGCGCGTAAAATTGGCGGTAATGCCGATCTGAGCGAAAGCCTGTTGGAAGAAGTGACTTCCCTGGTTGAATGGCCGGTTGTTCTGACCGCAAAATTCGAAGAGAAATTCCTCGCCGTACCGTCTGAAGCGCTGGTTCACACCATGAAAGGTGACCAGAAGTACTTCCCGGTTTACGCGAACGACGGCAAACTGCTGCCGAACTTTATCTTCGTCGCTAATATCGAATCGAAAGATCCGATTCAGATTATTTCCGGCAACGAGAAGGTTGTGCGCCCACGTCTGGCGGATGCCGAATTCTTCTTTAATACCGACCGTAAAAAACGCCTGGAAGACCATCTGCCGCGTCTGCAAACCGTGCTGTTCCAGCAACAGCTGGGTACGTTGCGCGACAAGACTGACCGTATTCAGGCGCTGGCGGGCTGGATTGCCGAGCAGATTGGCGCTGACGTTAATCATGCCACCCGCGCGGGCCTGTTGTCCAAGTGCGACCTGATGACCAACATGGTCTTTGAGTTCACCGACACTCAGGGCGTGATGGGTATGCACTACGCACGTCACGATGGCGAAGCGGAAGATGTGGCTGTCGCGCTGAACGAGCAGTATCAGCCGCGCTTTGCTGGTGATGACCTGCCGTCCAACCCGGTTGCCTGTGCCGTCGCGATTGCCGATAAGATGGACACCCTGGCGGGTATCTTTGGTATCGGTCAGCATCCGAAAGGCGATAAAGACCCGTTTGCGCTGCGTCGTGCCGCGCTGGGCGTGCTGCGCATCATCGTCGAGAAGAACCTGAATCTGGATCTGCAAACGCTGACCGAAGAAGCGGTACGTCTGTACGGTGACAAGCTGACTAATGCGAAAGTTGTCGATGAAGTTATCGATTTCATGCTCGGTCGTTTCCGTGCCTGGTATCAGGACGAAGGCTATACCGTTGATATCATTCAGGCGGTACTGGCGCGTCGTCCGACTCGTCCGGCAGACTTTGATGCGCGTATGAAGGCGGTTTCGCACTTCCGTACCCTCGAAGAGTCTGCTGCGCTGGCGGCAGCGAACAAGCGAGTCTCCAACATTCTGGCGAAATCAGACGTAACGCTGAACGATATCGTTCATGCTTCCGTACTGAAAGACGCGGCAGAAATTAAGCTGGCAGGCCATTTAGTCGTGCTGCGCGATAAACTGCAACCGTACTTCGCTGAGGGCCGTTATCAGGAAGCTCTGATTGAGCTGGCCTCTCTGCGTGAACCGGTAGATGAATTCTTCGAGAACGTGATGGTTAATGCTGAAGATCAGAACGTGCGGGTAAACCGCCTGACGCTGCTGTCTAAGCTGCGCGATCTGTTCCTGCAGGTAGCGGATATTTCTCTGCTGCAGTAAGCGTATCGTTAATAATAAAAGACCTGCCTCTGGGCAGGTTTTTTTGTGTCTGAAATATAAATAAGTGAACCGTTAATAATTCTCTAATTAATGCTTTTATTAATTTCATTCAGCAGTGGGAAATTTTTTAGGAATATATCAACGCCGTCTTGTTGGATATTTAAGGTAGAATGCTTGCGGGTGCTTGAGACTGTTTGTCTCAGGTATTCTGCAGGAGACAGATAGAGAAAAGCCCCACCTGATGGTAATCAAAGTGAGGCTCCCCTATGCATCAACACCATAAGAGTAGCCTCTTACCTGTTGAAAATCAACACTGGAGGCGAGGAATGCCGCAAAAGTATCTGTTGTTTGGCTTAATAGTGATTTGCTTCACTGTTTTATTATTTACCTGGATGGTTCGCGATTCACTGTGTGAATTACAACTCAGGCAGGGAAATATTGAGCTGGTGGCATTCTTAGCCTGTGAAATTAAACAGTAAGAGTGTCTGGTGGGGAGCTATCCCCACCATTCTTTTGGTGTTAAGCATTCTCAATGCACCCTTTCATTTTTCATCAAATAAATGTTTTGCCTCCTGATATCAGGAGGCCTTTTTCCCCCTGTCTGTCTACCTGTTGAAAAAACAGGCTTGAAATCCCTGCCGCGATGTGGCTATCCTATGTCCCGACGAATCCCTCGTCTTACTGGAGAGCACGCAACAAATGAACAAACACGACTGATGAATTTCGCTCCTTGCTTGGCGCTATTTGCGGGCAGGGGAGGTATTAATTTCATTCAGGAGTGCTTATGGCTCATAGTGCCCAGTCCCCTTCTTTTATTTTGCATCAGGTCACCTGTCAGTTTGCGACAGGAGATACGCTTTTTGGTCCGCTGAATTTATCGCTCGAAGGCTCCCTCTGTGGCCTGGTTGGGCGCAATGGCGTCGGAAAAACCAGGCTTCTGCGTTTGCTGGCGGGGGTTGACTCGCCGTCTGGCGGAAGTATCGAGCGTATTGCTTCAGTTAGATACGTGGCGCAGCAGCATGCGATGACCCCAAATACTACGCTGGCTGAGTTATTAGGCTTTGAATCCGTTTTCACTGCTCTGGCTCGCCTGAATCGAGGTGAAGGACGTGCTGACGATCTTGAACATCTTGATGGTTTTTGGGATCTTCCTGATCGCCTGAGTACAGGATTCATGGATGCTGGTTTAGGTGAATTTTCCCCCAAACGTCCGGCCTCTTCGCTGAGCGGTGGTGAACGCGTGAAAGCGCTGTTATGTAGAGCATTTCTCAGTGGCGCGGACTATTTACTGCTTGATGAACCCACCAACCATCTGGACCGACAGGGCCGCGAGTGGCTGTATCAGCAGCTTGAACGCTGGCGTGGCGGGGCGCTGATTGCCAGCCATGACCGGGAGTTGCTGGCCAGAATGCCGCGCATCCTTGAGCTGACGCCCGTGGCTCTGCGCAGCTATGGCGGAAACTACGCGGATTATCAGCAGCAGCGCGAGCTGGAACAACAAGCGGCTCGCACCGCGCTGGAACATGCCGCCACTGAGCGAAGACGTACCCGCGCACGTATGCAAAAAGAGCATGATGCCTGCCAGCGGCGCTCTGCGCAGACGTTACGGACTATCGACACGCTAAATATCGCCTCATTCGAACGGGTGGCTTACAAAGGGGCGGCGAAAGAGCGCCCCGGCACCCTTAAGCGCCAGCATCGTGAACAAAATAGTGCTCTCAACGATGCGGTAGTACAGGCGCGTGAACGGGTAGAGGAGGACAGCCCGGTGATGTTTACTTTGCCCGGTAGCCAGGTCGCTGCGGGAAAACAGGTGCTGGAGCTGGAAACGTTGCAGTTGGCGCATGTGCATATGCTACCGCTGAGCTGGCGGCTTGATGGGCCGATGCGGGTGGCGCTGCGCGGCCCCAATGGTTGCGGTAAGACGACGCTGCTTAAAACGCTGCTGGGGCTAGAACCTGCTCAGTCAGGAGTCAGTCACTCATCCGTTCACGCAGCGTATTTAGATCAGCACCTGAGTCAGTTAGATTTGTCGCTATCGGTGATGATGCATCTGAATCTCGGCGATACGCCATTAGAAGAAGGTGCACTACGCAGCCAATTGGCGCAATTACAGCTGGGGGCGGACAAAGTCCATCTACCATTATCGGCCCTAAGCGGAGGAGAACGACTAAAGGCGGCGCTGGCCTGTGTGCTCTGGCGGCGGGAAGCTACGCAATTACTGTTACTTGATGAGCCCACAAATCATCTCGACCTGGCGTCCACTCAGGCGATTGAAAAAGCGCTAGAACAGTTTCCCGGCGCGATACTGGTTGTGTCGCATGATGAAGCTTTTTTACAATCTCTGAATCTGACCCACTTTCTTGAGTGGCGGGAAAGCGGCTGGTTTGCTGGCGCGTATTGAATAGTGATAGATGGGTTCTCGATTGAGCAAATTATTTTTTGAGAATCCATTTATATTAGTCTTATAGAAAAGGTGGTTATTATTGCCGTTCATGTCGTATCCGGCATAAAAGGCCTATATGAATAACCTGATTTTGAAATTCATCGTTTTCTATCAGCGTGTTATCTCTCCCCGTAAAGGATATCGCTGTGCTTATGGCGCTCTGCATCATACGCAAGGATGCTCGGGAGCGGTCAAAGAGATTATCCAACAGAAAGGTGTGATTGGCGGCTGGGGAGAGATTCGTCAGCGTTTCAGTGACTGTCGGCTGAAACTTTGCAAAAACAAAAGCCTAAAGACGATCCGAAACGTAAAAAGGAGTGTGATGATTGTGGCCTTTCGGGCTGTGATGGCCAGTGTTGCACTTATCTGCCGGACTCATTACCGAGAATCCCTCTGCCGGATTTGGAATGTCCTTGTGACTGCTCTTCCCTGCGTTTTAAAGGTTATCGCAGATAAAAAAAATCCCCGCCGTTTGGCAGGGACTTGAAATTTTGAGCTTTTTAAGCTTACAGGCTGTTTACGTTACCAGCTGCCGGGCCTTTAGCGCCGCTTTCGATGGTGAAGGAAACTTTCTGACCTTCGTCCAGAGATTTGTAGCCTTCGTTCTGGATAGCAGAGAAGTGTACGAACACGTCTTTAGAACCATCGTCAGGAGTGATGAAGCCGAAACCTTTGTCAGCGTTGAACCATTTTACGATACCAGTCATTTTACCGGACATAGCGAATTACCTTTAAAAAATAAATGAGCCTTTCGGCGTTACGGTCTGGACTACAGATTTGAAGCGATAAAGGGAAAGTTCACTACCGGGGTATCAACGATAACCTTTGAAGGACTGCTCTATTCGAATACTCTGTGGTCTTTAAATCAAACCTGCGAGCATTAACGCATTTTCGCGCCGTGATGGCAAACTTTTTTTTCACTGGCTTAAAAACGGTCCTTAACAGGACCGTCAGCCTGAACGAAGTATAGCCTAAATTGTTAGTCGATGATCTGTCTTGAAAGCTGTGGGTTCGCCTGAATAAGGCGCATTAATTTCATCTCGGTGGAAGAGGGTTTCAGGCGTCTCGATTCCCACTCTTGTACCATTGCTACGCTGACGCCCATGGCATTGGCGAAATCATCTATCTTGAGCCCGGTACCTTTGCGTAGCTGTTCAAATTCGCTGAATGCGGCGGACTTGCGCGTCAGGGTTGCCGCCTGTGCTTGATCTTTAAAAATAATCTGTTCCAGGTTGCTCATTAATTCAAATACAGGATCTTTATATTCCATTGAGAGCTCCTCTCTTTCATACAGCGGAGGTTGAAATTTGTAGAGCCTCTTAAGAATAGTCGCAAAAAAGATCTAAGAATGATCACGTAGGTGATTATTTGCCGACGCGGTTTCTTCTGATGGGTCATGGTCTGGGTAAGATGATGATTAATAATGGGGCCAGCCTGTTTAGAAAATTATTGTAAACAGTTAAGAAGAAAAGCAGAAAAGGCCAGCGCGTTCCCGCTGGCCTTATGGGTTACGCCTTTTGCAGCTTATCGACTTCACCCTGTGGGGCCGTGGATTGTCGTTGGCTCAGTTTGTATTTCACCAATAATGCGATGGCGGACAAGAACGTCGGGATGGCCAATAGAGTAAAAATAGTCTCGAATGATAGCTGAGCTTCCATTAGGAATACGCCGCTAAATGCGCCAAGAATGCCGCCAAAGCGCCCAATGCCCAGCATCCAGGCAACGCCGGTCGCGCGTCCTTGTGTTGGATAGAATCCGGCAGCCAGCGCAGGCATCGACGATTGCGCGCCGTTCATAATACTGCCCGCGATAAACACCATCACACCCATCAACAGCAGGCTGCTGGTTGAGAAACCGACCAGACAAACGAATACTCCGGTCAGCAGCCAACCTACGGCGACGACCTTGTTCGGGTTGATCTTATCCATCAATGCGCCGAGGATGAGCACGCCAATGCCGCCACCCAGCGGGAACAACGCGGTAATAATCGAGGCCTGGCTCATGGTTGCGCCGGTTTCGCGAATTAACAGCGGCAGCCAACTGGTCAGTAAATAGAAAATCAGCAGGCCCATGAAGTAGGTCAGGCAGAGCATCACGGTCCCCACGGCATAGCGTGGTGAGAAAATCACCCCAATGGCCGATTTCTCTTTTACCTGCCCCGCTTCGCGTAGTTCAAATTCAGCGTGTTCAGGAACGGGAGCGATGCGGCGCAAAATGGCAGCAATATGCTGTGCTGGCTGCTGTTTCACCACCATATATCGCGCTGATTCGGGTAAGAGAAAGATCAGCACTACCGCTAACAGCAACGGCATCACGCCACCAAGCACCAGCACGCTTTGCCAGCCGTAGTGAGGGATCATCCAGGCGGAGAGGAAACCTCCCAGCGATGAGCCCATCGGAAAGCCGACAAACATCAGGTTAACCATCAGCGCCCGACGGCGCTCGGGGGCATATTCGCTCATCAGCGTCGCGGCGTTTGGCATGGCGGCGCCCAGTCCAAGTCCGGTCAGAAAACGCAGTAGCGTCAACTGATTGAGACTTGTGGCAAAGGCGGTCAGCAGGCTGAAACTACCGAAAACCACGATTGACATAATCAGCACTTTCTTACGCCCAACGCGGTCGGCTAGCGGTCCGGCTGTCAGCGCGCCGACGGCAAGCCCCACTAACGCGGCGCTCATCACCGGGCCCAACGCTGACTTTTCGACCCCCCATTCCTGTACAAGGTCGGAGGCAATAAATCCGATTATCGCGGTATCGAACCCGTCCATAGCGACGGTGATAAAACATAAGGCCAGAATCATCCACTGGTATTTCGTGAAGGGATGTTCATTGATAAAAGCCTGAATATCGATGGTTGTTTTCTTCATGCGGCATTCCTGGCAGGCAGAGCGGGGGACAGCAATAGATTATTATTATCTCCCTCGCGGGCGTTGATGTTGTTTGTGCGATTATCGAACGAACTGTCGTTAATCGCTCATTTAATAAAATCATCGAACGGCATTTCAGGCAATGTAGGCTAGTCGGGAAGCGTGCGATTATCGTCCGCTTTGCTAATGTAAAAGCAAAGATACGCAATAAATTTAAATAAAATCAGTTTGTTAATTCGGTCCTGGCCTGGGCGAGGGATGGTGGTAATTGTGATGAACTTAACAGACGATATTATTGCGCGCTAAAACAGCGATAACCGGCATTTTAAGGCGGAAGATTGTCAGGAAAAGGTATCCTGCAAGGCCGACCTGGACTATCCTTGTCAGCGTCTGGCACGTGTGTGCCTGTTTGCGCTTTTTTTGGCTGAAAGGAGTAAAAAAATGGCGACAGGAAAGTCCTGCTCTCGCTGGTTTGCGGCTATTGCAGCCCTGTTAATGGTGGTTAGCCTGAGTGGATGTTTTGATAAAGAAGGCGATCAGCGCAAAGCGTTCATCGACTTCCTGCAAAATACGGCAATGCGTAGCGGCGAACGTCTGCCGACGCTGACCGCCGATCAGAAAAAACAGTTCGGGCCTTTCGTCTCCGATTATGCGGTGATTTATGGCTATTCACAGCAGGTGAGCCAGGCGATGGATGCCGGTCTGCGTCCGGTGGTTGATAGCGTAAATGCGATTCGTGTCCCGCAGGATTATATGACTCAGCGTGAACCGCTACGTCAGGCAAACGGCGCTTTAGGCGTATTAAGCCAACAGTTGGAAAACGCAAAAATGCAGGCGGACGCTGCACACGGTGCGCTGAAACAGGGTGACGATCTCAAGCCGGTCTTCGACCAGGTTTATAACAAAGTGGTGACCGCTCCGGCGAATGCGCTACAGCCGCTGATTCCAGCCGCGCAGGTATTTACCCAGCAGCTGGTGCAGGTGGGCGATTTTGTTGCTCAGCAGGAAGCGCAGGTGAGCTTCGTGGCGAACGGTATTCAGTTCCCGACTTCACAGCAGGCCAGTCAGTATAATACGCTGATTGGGCCGCTGGCCGCTCAGCACCAGGCCTTTAACCAGGCATGGACTGCGGCAGTTAACGCAACCCGTTAACGGTTCTGACAACCCGGGCACGGCTTGACCCTGGCCCGGGTTTTCTTTTCTCACTTCACCTGCGGATTCACGCAGTTCTTCTCGACTTTGCCGTTCAGGGCATCAATCAGATTATCCACTGCGCAGGCCGCCATGTTATAGCGAGTCTCATGCGTTGCTGAGCCAATATGCGGCACCGCGACGACGTTCGGCAGGCTTAACAGTGGGGAGTCTTTCGCCAGCGGCTCTTGTTCAAACACATCCAGCCCGGCGGCATAAATTTTACCTTCCTGTAGGGCGGTAATCAGCGCTTTCTCGTCAACCACTGGACCGCGTCCGGCGTTGATAAAGATGGCGGAAGATTTCATTTTGGCAAACTGCTCTTTACCAAACAGGTGATGGGTTTCTTCGGTCAACGGCAGGATCAGGCAGACAAAATCCGCTTCCTGTAACAGGGTGTCGAGATCGCAATAGCGGGCGTTAAAGCGCTCTTCCGCCTGCGGGTGCTGGCGGCGAGCGTTGTAGAGAATCGGCATGCCGAAGCCCGCATGCGCACGCTGGGCGAGCGCCATCCCAATGCGGCCCATGCCGACGATCCCGAGGGTTTTGTGATGCACATCGTTGCCAAACCAGTCCGGGCCGATGCTTTTGGTCCACTCTCCGGCCTTCACGCGATTAGCAACTTCAACCACCCGACGCGCGGTGCTTAACACCAGAGCCATTACGGTATCGGCGACGGTTTCGGTCAGCACGGTCGGGGTGTGCATCAACAGCACCTTATGGGCATTCAGCGCATCGACGTCGAAGTTGTCGTAGCCGACGGAGATGGTTGAGGTCGCACGAAGCTTGGGCATTTTCTCCAGTAACGCGGTATCGACTTTTTCGCTGGAACCCAGCAGACCTACCGCTTCAGCGAACGCCGGGGCGTGCTGCGAAACGGTCTCCGGACTCAGGTTTTTGACCTGAGTGACGGTAAAGTGTTGTTCCAGACGCTGTTGCAGGTCGTCGGGAAGCGTTTTGTAGAGAATAACTGACGGCTTCATGCGGATCTCCGTTGTGTTAAGGGTTCAGGCGTGACGTGCGCCAAGCGGAAGGGTTTGATTATTAGCAGGCTTAACAATCAAAGTAAGCCATACCGAGACGAAAAGCGCCACTCCCATAAAAATGTACGAGGCCGAAGGGCTGCCGGTGGTGCCGTTAAGATAGCCCACAAACCATGAACCGAAGAAGGAACCGAGTGCACCCATGCTGTTGATCAGCGCCATCGCGCCGCCAGCAACGTTGCGCGGCAGCATCTCAGGGATGATGGCGAAGAAAGGCCCGTAAGGGGCGTACATCGCCGCACCGGCAATAACCAGCAGAATATAAGATACCCAGAAATGATCGCTGCCAACGGCCCAGGACCCCATAAAAGCAAAGGCGGCAATCAGCAACAGCGGCCAGACGAACAGCTTACGGTTCTGCATTTTATCGGATGCCCATGAGACAACGATCATCGCGATAGTCGCTGCCAGGTAAGGAACGGATGAAAGCCAGCCAACCTCGACCATACCCATATTTTCGCCGCCGCTGCGGATAATCGACGGCAGCCACAGAACGAAGCCGTAAACCCCGATGCTCCAGGCAAAGTACTGCATGCACAGCAGAACAACGTTGCGTGAGCGAAAGGCTTCTTTGTAGTTACGTACGGCTTTAATACCCTGCTGTTCGTGTTCCAGTTGTTCCTGCAGAGCAGCTTTCTCGCTTTCGGCCAGCCAGTTCACCTGGGATGGTTTATCCTTCACCAGCACCCACCAGCAGAAAGCCCAAAGGATCGCCGGGACACCTTCGATGATAAACATTTCACGCCAGCCTAAGGCCTGAATCAGATAGCCGGAAACCACCGACATCCACAGTACCGTGACCGGATTGCCGAGGATCAGGAAGGTATTGGCCCGCGAACGTTCGGATTTAGTAAACCAGTTGCTGATGTAAATCAGCATCGCCGGCATCACCGCCGCCTCCACGACGCCAAGAATAAAGCGGATCGCCGCCAGCGCGGGAATGTTGTGCACCATCCCGGTCAGCGAGGCGCAGCCGCCCCACAGAATCAGGCAGATAAAAATCAGTTTGCGCACGCTGCGGCGTTCCGCATAAATGGCGCCGGGGATCTGGAAGAAGAAGTAGCCAAGGAAGAACAGCGCCCCCAGCAGGGAAGAAACACCCTTGGTAATGCCCAGATCTTCAGTAATTCCCGCCGCCGAAGCGAAGCTAAAGTTGGCGCGGTCGAGGTACGCCAGGCTATACGTGATAAACACGATAGGCATGATGTACCACCAGCGTTTTGTTGCGTTCGTCGAGCTTTTCATAGGCTTGCCTCTGTTAGTGAGGTGACACTCATCATCGATAAGGTGCGTTACGCCGCGCTGCATGTAGGGTACAGGACGGCTATGATATTGTGCTGAACCGGATTATTCGCCCAGCGCCTCGCGGGTGGGTAATCCTTCACTGTCCCCCTGGACCTGGATGGCCAGCGAACCAATTTTATTACCGCGCTGTACCGCCTGGCGCAGCGGCTGGCCCTCCAGCAGGGCGCTAATCACCCCGACGGCAAAACCATCGCCCGCGCCGACGGTATCGACGACGTTATCCACTTTTATTGCCGCCACGGCTCCTTGTTCGCCATCGGCGGTTTTATACCAGGCGCCATCAGAGCCGGTCTTAATCACTACCGTGCGTACGCCGCGGGTGAGATAGAAGTCCGCGATGGCTTCCGGCGTCTGCTGACCGGTCAGAATCATCCCCTCTTTTAAGCCGGGAAGAACCCAGTCGGCCTGAAAAGCAAGCTGGTTCAGTTTTTCCACCATCTCGGCTTCGCTTTTCCACAGCGTCGGACGCAGATTGGGGTCGAATGAGAGGGTTTTTCCCTGAGCCTTCATGGTACGGGCCGCGTGATCCAGCAGGGCGTACGAGCTTTCCGACAGCGCGGCGGCTACGCCGCTTAAGTGCAGGTGACGAGCGCTGGCGAAATAGGCTTCGTTAAAATCATCTGGCGAAAGATGGCTGGCGGCGGAGCCTTTGCGGAAATATTCCACAATGGGATCGGTTCCATTTTCAACTTTAGATTTCAGCTGAAAGCCGGTAGCGTAGCGGCCATCTTTGCTCACGCCGTGCGCATCGATCCCCTCTTTCGCCAGCGCGTTGAGGACGAAGTGACCAAAGCTATCCTCGCCGACGCGGCTCACCCAGCCGACGCTTAAGCCCAGGCGGGCCAGGCCGGTAGCGACGTTCAACTCTGCGCCCGCGATGCGTTTCATAAAGTGCTCTACTTCAGCCAGTTCGCCGGTTTCGGTAGCGACAAACATCGCCATGGCTTCGCCTATGGTGATGACATCTAACGTTTTTTGCATAACTTAATCCTCGCGTAACAGGTTGACGTAGCGGCGGGTCACGGCCGTCAGGTCATGGCCAGTCAGCGGAAATTCAATCCCGCGTGGAACATCGGCGGGCAGATTGTCGAGCAGCGCCAGCCAGCGGTTGGACGCTTCGTCCGGCGGCACGGCACGAAAGTGCGAATGGTGCGGTTCCGCTGCCTTAACGTGGATATAGCTGACCGCGGGGGCCAGCTGGCGTGCGGCTTCTTCCGGCGAATCGCCGACCCACAGCCAGTTGCCCATATCAAAGGTGAGAGTGATCGGCAGCTGATTCACCCGGCAGGCGGCTTTGAAGCGCTGCATCGGCGCCAGCTGGCCGCAGTCGGTCTGATCGTTTTCCACCACCAGCGCCATTCCGCTCTCCTGCAGAATATCGCGCAGGGTTTCCAGATCATTGTGGTGACGAAAGTGGCCCAGCGAGAGCTTTAGCCACAGCGCGTTAAGGGTCTGCGCTTCCTGTAAAAAGCCAGAGAGGCGCGGATTGAGCGAGCCGTCAGCGGCAAACAGGGCTTCTGGCGCGGAGTAACAGGCCAGCAGGCCGCGATGCTCAATGTCTGCGGCCAGTTCTGGCAGGTGGTTCAGTTCATCAGCGCTAAACAGTTCGCGGCGAATTTCCACGCCGTCCGCACCGGAACCGGCGATAAACGGCAGTACGGCGGACTGTCCACCCAGCGCCTTAACGTGGTCATTCCCGTACGCGGCGGTTACGACAATAATTTTTCTGGCCATCCCAACACTCCCGGCGATTATCTAATGCGTTGTTTATTACGCTAGATGGTATCGGTTCCAAAGCAAAGGTTAAGATGTTCAATTTATGATCGCCATCACGAAGGATCGTTAGCGGAAGGTAGAGCCTCTGACGATCAGTTCGCCGGAAAACACCCGTTCACAGACCGGGTCATTGCTGCCCGCAATGCGGCGCACCACCTGCTCAACGGCGGCGAAGCCAATCTGCCAGGTTGGCTGCTTGAGGGTGGTAATCCCCACGCCCGCCAGCTCGGCCCACTCCAGCTCATCGAAGCCCAGCAGGCCGATATCGCTACCCCAAATCAGGCCAATACGCTTAAGAGAGCGCGCAACTTGCAGGGTCAGCGCGCCGTTGGCGGAAATCACCGCTTTACGCATTCCGCGATGGTGGGAGTGGAAATGGCGCAGGACGTTGTCGAGCATCGCACCGTCGTTGAGCGGGACTTCGGCATTTTCCGCGATGATGCCAGCATGGTGCTGGAGCGTGTTGCGAAAAGCGCTCAGGCGCTCGCGGCGAGTGTTTACCGAGCCGAGCGGTTCGCTGAGGAACAGTAAGGCTTCGAAGCCTTTTTCCACCAGATGTTCGGTGGCGGTGGTGGCGGCCTGGGTATTATCGAGACCGACGACATCACAGGCGAACTCAGGAATTTTGCGGTCGATAAGCACCATCGGCAGCGCCGACTGCTGTAGCCGGTTTAGACCGTCTTCACGCATCCCGACCGCATTGACCACAATCCCCTCCACCTGGTAGCTGCGCAGCAGGTCGAGATAGTGCAGCTCCTGGTCCAGCTCGTTATTGGTGTTACACACCAGCAGGGTAAAGCCTTTTTCGCGACAGGCGGCTTCTATGCCGCTGAGCACGTTGACGGAGTAGGGGTTGGTGATATCAGCGATGATCAGACCAATCAGCCGGGTGCGGCCATGCTTCAGGCCGCGGGCCATCAGACTAGGACGGTAATCGAGCTCGGCAATCGCTTTTTCAATTCGCCCTAACAGATCGTCGGAAAGCAGATGCTTTTCGCCGTTCAGATAGCGTGAAATGCTGGTTTTGCCGGTCTTTGCGGCTTTCGCCACATCGCTGATGGTTGCTCGCGCCGCTTTCGCCATGGTGGCTTCCTTTGCTGAAATCTGCACACACCTTAGCGCGAAAATCCGCTATATCAAGCATTTTGCCCGGCGAGTACCGGGCAAAGGGGAGTTACTGCAACGGGCTAAGGGTGATCTCGACGCGACGGTTCTGTGCCTTACCTTCTGCGGTGCTATTGCTGGCGACCGGATTAGCCGGACCCATGCCGGTGGTGCGGATGCGGTTTGCCGCCACGCCCTGAGTGATAAGCGAGCTGGCGACGCTGTCGGCACGCTACTGGGAGAGACGCATATTCAGCTCCTGGCTGCCGGTGCTGTCGGTGTAGCCAACGACGTTGACGGCAGTTTTCTCGTACTCTTTCAGCACCATCGCCACCCCTGTCAGGGTATTAGCACCCGCTGGTTTCAGGTTGGCGCTGCTGCTATCAAAGGTCACATTGCTTGGCATATTCAGCACGATGTTGTCGCCATTTCGCGTCACGCTCACCCCGGTTCCCTGCATTTTTTCGCGCAGTTTCGCTTCCTGCACGTCCATGTAGTAGCCGATACCGCCACCGAGCGCAGCCCCTGCCGCCGCGCCGATCAGCGCGCCTTTGCCACGGTCATGTTTTGAGGAGGAGAGTGCGCCAATACCCGCGCCGACTAACGAACCGACACCTGCGCCGATGCCGGATTTACCCGCCTCGCGCTCGCCGGTGTACGGGTTGGTGGTACAGCCTGAGATGACCAGTGTGCCGCTAACGATAGCCGCAATCATGAGTACGCGTTTTTTCATCTTATTTCCTTAATCTTTTTTATTCTTTGCCACAGCGACCGTGACGGTTGATTATGACGCCCGAAGACGGAGAAAATTCCGCAGAGAGCATCTCAATTTGTAAATAACATTGAACGGCCGAATAACAGACCGTCACCACACCTGCTATCGCTGACCAGGAGCCTGCTTTGCCAACCTCATCTGCCACCAAAACCATCCTCACCGCAGCCCACTGGGGCCCAATGCTGGTTGAAACGGATGGCGAAAACGTCCTCTCCTCGCGCGGGGCGCTCAATACGCCTTTCGCGAACTCGCTGCAAACCGCCGTGCGCGATCAGGTGCACAGCAAAACTCGCGTGCGTTATCCAATGGTACGCAAGGGATTTCTCGCCTCGCCGGAAAGTCCGCAGGGTGTGCGCGGTCAGGATGAGTTCGTGCGGGTGAGCTGGGAACAGGCGCTGGATTTGATTCACGCTCAGCACCAACGTATTCGTGATAATTATGGCCCCGAGTCCATTTTTGCGGGTTCCTACGGCTGGCGTTCCAACGGTGTGCTGCACAAAGCGGCGACGTTGCTTCAGCGTTATATGAGCCTGGCGGGCGGCTATACCGGGCATCTGGGGGATTATTCCACCGGCGCGGCGCAGGCGATCATGCCGTATGTGGTAGGTGGCAATGAGGTTTATCAGCAGCAGACCAGCTGGCCGATGGTGCTTGAGCATAGCGATGTGGTGGTGCTGTGGAGCGCCAACCCGCTGAATACGCTAAAAATTGCCTGGAATGCCTCCGATGAGCAGGGGATCCCATGGTTCGACCAATTGCGCCAGAGCGGGAAACGAGTGATCTGCATCGATCCGATGCGATCGGAAACGGCGGAATTCTTCGGCGACGCGGCGGAATGGATCGCCCCGCACATGGGCACCGACGTTGCGTTGATGCTAGGCATCGCCCATACGCTGGTGGAAAACGGCTGGCAGGATGATGCGTTTTTGACCCGCTGTACCAGCGGCTACGACGTTTTTGCCCGCTATCTGAACGGTGAAAGCGACGAGACGCCAAAAACGGCAGAGTGGGCGGCGGCGATCTGCGGCGTTAGTGCGGATAAAATTCGCGAACTGGCAAAATTATTCCACGAAAACACGACTATGCTGATGTCCGGCTGGGGGATGCAGCGCCAGCAGTTTGGTGAGCAAAAACACTGGATGCTGGTGACGTTGGCGGCGATGCTCGGGCAGATTGGCACCGAGGGCGGGGGCTTTGGCCTTTCCTACCATTTTGCCAACGGTGGCAACCCCACGCGCCGCGCTGCGGTGCTGGCTTCAATGCAGGGCAGCGTGGCGGGCGGCACCGATGCGGTAGAAAAAATTCCGGTCGCCCGCATCGTCGAGGCGCTGGAAAACCCCGGCGCGGCTTATCAGCACAACGGTATGGAGCGCAGCTTCCCGGATATTCGTTTTATCTGGTGGGCGGGCGGTGCCAACTTTACCCATCATCAGGATACCAATCGACTGATTCGCGCCTGGCAGAAGCCGGAGCTTATCGTGATTTCCGAATGCTTCTGGACCGCGGCGGCGCGCCATGCCGACATCGTGTTGCCCGCCACCACCTCCTTTGAACGCAACGATATGACCATGACTGGCGATTACAGCAACCAGCATCTGGTGCCGATGAAGCGGGTGGTCGCGCCGCGCGATGAAGCGCGGGATGATTTCGATGTGTTTGCCGACCTCAGCGAACGCTGGGAAGAGGGCGGTCGTGAGCGCTTTACCGAAGGTAAAAACGATGTGCAGTGGCTGGAAACTTTCTACCAGATTGCCGCCCAGCGCGGGGCTGGGCAACAGGTGACGCTGCCGCCGTTCACGCAGTTCTGGCAGGCGAATCAGTTCATTGAGATGCCGGAAAGCCCGGAAAATGCGCGTTTCGCCCGCTTTGCCGCCTTTAGGGCCGATCCGCAGGCGAATCCGCTGAAGACCGCCAGTGGCAAAATTGAGATTCACTCCTCGACTATCGCCGGTTTTGCTTATCCGGATTGCCCGCCGCATCCCATGTGGCTGGAGCCGGATGAGTGGCACGGCAACGCGCAGGAAGGTCAGCTACAGGTGCTGTCAGCGCATCCGGCGCATCGCCTTCACAGCCAGCTCAATCATACCTCGCTGCGCGAGCAGTACGCGGTGGCGGGCCGTGAACCGCTAACGCTTCACCCGCAGGATGCGCAGGCGCGTAATATCGCTGATGGGGACGTAGTGCGGGTGTGGAATTCGCGCGGTCAGGTACTGGCCGGGGCGGTGGTGACCGACGGCATCCGTCCTGGCGTCATTTGCTTGCATGAGGGGGCGTGGCCGGATCTCGACGCCCAGGCGGGCATCTGCAAAAACGGCGCGGTAAACGTGCTGACTAAAGATATTCCAACGTCGCGACTGGGCAACGGCTGCGCCGGAAATACGGCGCTGGCCTGGCTGGAAAAATATACCGGACCCGAGCTTACGCTGACGGCATTTGATCCGCCGACCAATGCATAATCCAGGTCGGATGCTGGGTTTCATCCTGCCATGCGCAGTCTTCAATGCGAAAGCCCTGTGCATGGTAGAAATTCACCGCCCGGACGTTTTTTTGGTATACCTCAAGACTTAGCCAGTCGTAGTGCTTTTTGACTTCATTGATCAACGCGCTGCCGATGCCCTGCCTGGCGGCATCCGGCGCGACGAACAACGCGCCGATAAAGCGCGACTCCATCACGCTGATAAAGCCCTTTAGCACGCCGCCCTGCTCCCAACCCCAAGTGCAGGCGGCGGGAAGATACACATCCCGCACTATCGCGATGCTGTCATGCCAGTAGCTCTCGGCGATAAACGGATGCGCATAAATAGTGCTTTCCAGCCATAATTCGATTAGCGGGCCAGTATCGTTAGCGTCCCAGTTGCGGATCATCCTGACCTCCGGGGTGACAGAAGCAGCCGGTAACATGGTCGTTGACCAGGCCACAGGCCTGCATAAAGGAGTAGCAGATAGTCGAACCGACAAATTTAAAACCCCGCTTTTTCAGCGCTTTCGACAAAGCGTCAGAAGCTGGAGTGGTGGTCGGGATTTCCGCCAGCGTTGCCGCAGCGGTGACCTGAGGATGATTGTCGACGAACGACCAGACAAAATCTGCGAAAGGCTCGCCATTTTTTTCCATCGCCAGAAAAGCACGGGCGTTGCCGATGATGGCCTGAATTTTCCCGCGGTGGCGAATAATGCCGGCATCGAGAACCAGGCGTTCAATATCCGCCTCATCCATGGCCGCTACGCGAAGCGGGTCGAACTGGTGAAAGGCACGGCGATAGTTTTCACGCTTTTTCAGCACCGTTATCCACGACAGCCCTGCCTGCTGACCCTCAAGGCAAATCATTTCAAACAGCCGGGCAGGGTTCTTTTCGGCGACGCCCCACTCGCTATCGTGGTACTGAATGTATAAAGGATCCTGACTCACCCATCCACAACGTTCCATTTGCCTCTCCCTTTTGTCATAAAAGTTGACTGTTCACCTTGACGGCTGAAAGATAAAGATAATAGTTAATACAGGGTTATTATTGCCAACATGGGAATAAGACACCCCCATAAAAAAACACAGCAACCTTGCCGTTTCGGCTCTTTTTGGAGTCGCATTAATGATAATAAAGAAATGCAATGGCCTCCGGGGGTTTATCATCCCGGCGTGCGTATCCGTCTGGGCGTCGTGTGTTGCCGGAGCGAATGCCTGGCAACAGGAATATATCGCTATCGATACAAAAAGTAATACTCCGGAACGCTATACATGGGATAGCGATCACCAACCGCGCTACGAAGATATCCTTGCGGAGCGGATCAATGCGTCCGACGATCCTGCTGGCCTGGCGTTCAATCAGGCGGTATCGCCACCAGATAACGTACATGGCATGAGCGTTGGCTGGAACTTCGCCGTGGCAAACGGTATCACCTCCGGCCCGGTGGCCAGTTTACGTAGCGATCTGACGTCGCCACCCGATTCCCGTAATGCTACCGGAACTGGCTACGTGAATACGCTGGGCTGGCGGGTCGATTATCAGGAACTATGGGGGGTTCACCCGTGGGCGCAGGTGAGCTATAACCAGACGCTCTCAGCCGATCCTGTGGGCGCGAATCGCACGCAGGAAGGAGCCTGGCGAGATGTGACCTTCGGTGCGGATATGTCGCTCAACTCCCATCTTGCCGCTTGGGCGGCGCTGTCGCAGGCGGATAATTTGCCCACCGGGGCGAATTATCTCTACCTGATGGGTGTGAGCGCCAATTTTTAATTTATCCGCATCATGTATGATGCAATTATTTAACTTATCAATCACAGGAATGAAGCACCTTCCTGCGATAGCAGGTACTAACTTTTTGGAAATTATTTAAGGTGTGAATGTTTTTCAATGTCATTCATTCCGTCTTTAATGCATTTCATTCCGTGGTGACGGCAGCTCATGCCTTTTTCCCCCAGGTTTACCGGGGACTTCGTTATTGTGGCGGCAGTTAATTCTTCAGGACAACTGCTATGAACGCTGCAAACCGTCAATACACCCGCTGGCTTACGCTGCTCGGCACCATCATTACGCAATTCGCGCTGGGATCGGTTTATACATGGAGTTTGTTCAATAGTTCTCTTTCCGCCAAGCTGGATGAACCGGTGAGCCAGGTGGCGTTCTCATTTGGTCTGTTAAGCCTCGGCCTGGCGCTCTCCTCATCCGTTGCGGGTAAATTACAGGAACGTTTTGGCGTCAAACGCGTCACCATGGCTTCCGGCGTTCTGCTGGGCCTCGGTTTCTTCCTTACCGCTCATTCGAATAGCCTGATGATGCTGTGGCTGAGCGCGGGTCTGCTGGTGGGGCTAGCGGACGGCGCAGGTTATCTGCTGACGCTGTCGAACTGCGTCAAATGGTTTCCGGAACGTAAGGGGCTGATTTCGGCTTTCTCTATCGGTTCTTATGGCCTCGGCAGCCTCGGTTTTAAATTTATCGATACCCACCTGCTGGCGACGGTCGGTCTTGAGAAAACCTTTATCATCTGGGGCGCTATTGTGCTGGTGATGATTGTCTTTGGCGCGACGCTGATGACTGACGCACCGAATCATACCGCCACCGCAAGCAATGGCGTTGTTGAAAATGACTTCACTCTTGCCGAATCGATGCGTAAACCGCAGTACTGGATGCTGGCGGTGATGTTCCTGACTGCCTGTATGAGCGGCCTGTATGTGATTGGCGTGGCGAAAGATATTGCTCAGGGGATGGTGCATCTTGATATCACGACGGCAGCAAATGCGGTCACCGTGATTTCCATTGCCAACCTTAGCGGTCGTCTGGTGCTGGGTATTCTGTCAGATAAAATCTCACGTATCCGGGTGATTACCATCGGCCAGGTTGTGTCGCTCATCGGTATGGCCGCGCTGCTGTTCGCACCGCTTAACGCTACCACTTTCTTCGCTGCCATTGCCTGTGTCGCTTTCAATTTCGGCGGGACGATTACCGTGTTCCCATCACTGATTAGCGAGTTCTTTGGCCTGAATAACCTGGCGAAAAACTACGGTGTGATTTATCTGGGCTTTGGTATTGGTAGTATTTGTGGTTCGCTGATTGCTTCCCTGTTCGGCGGTTTCTACGTGACCTTCTGCGTTATCTTCGCCCTGCTGATTCTTTCTCTGGCGCTTTCTACCACCATTCGCCAGCCGAAAAGCGAGGTTTACCGCGAGGCCCATGCCTGAGAAGTGGGGCCTCGTCGTATTCATGATTAATCACCTAAGCAAATAGTGCCTATCCAACCAAATGTTTTGTAAATGTTTGGTTGGATCACATTCCCTCCTGATACTTTTTCCTTCTGCTGTGGTCTACTTAGCGCGCTTTGTAGAGGTTTCTTATAACCAAGCTAAACGCACTTTATTAACCTGCTTACTTATATCGCTTAAGTCGGGCGGTTTTATCTCTTCGTTTTCCAGGTTTTTTGCATGAAATACATTAAAACGATGACGCAGCTGAAGCTCAGTATCTGGCTGGCGCTGTACATCGGCTGGTTTATGAACGCTGCCGTATTCTTCCGTCGCTTCGAAGGTTACGCTCAGGAATTTACCATCTGGAAAGGACTCTCAGGTGCAGTAGAATTGGTCGGTACCGCGCTGGTTACCTTCTTCCTGCTGCGTATTTTGTCGCTATTTGGACGCCGTATCTGGCGCATCCTTGCAACCTTAGTCGTTATATTCTCTGCCGCCGCCAGTTATTACATGACCTTCCTGAACGTTGTGATTGGCTACGGGATTATTGCGTCGGTGATGACCACGGACATCGACTTGTCCAGAGAGGTCATCGGCTGGCATCTGATTCTCTGGCTGGTACTGATGAGCGCGCTGCCGCTGCTGCTTATCTGGAGTAACCGCTGCCGCTTCACGCTGTTACGGCAAATTCGCACGCCTGGTCAGCGGATGAAGAATATTACCATCGTGGTGCTGGCCGGTCTGATGGTCTGGGGACCCATTCGCCTGCTGGAAGTCCGTCAGAAGAACTTTGAACGTAGCTCAGAGGTTGATCTGCCAAGTTACGGCGGGGTGGTGGCCAACTCCTATCTGCCGTCTAACTGGCTTTCGGCGCTGGGGTTGTATGCCTGGGCGCAGGTCGATGAGTCTTCAGATAATAAATCCCTGATTAACCCGGCAAAGAAATTCACCTACGTCGCACCTGAAGGGCTGGATGACACCTATGTGGTGTTTATTATCGGCGAAACCACCCGCTGGGATCATATGGGCATTCTGGGTTATAACCGGAACACCACGCCGAAGCTGGCGCAGGAGAAAAACCTGGTCGCCTTCCGCGGCTACTCCTGCGATACCGCCACGAAGCTGTCGCTGCGCTGCATGTTTGTGCGTCAGGGCGGGGCGGATGATAATCCACAGCGGACGCTGAAAGAACAAAACGTGTTCGCGGTCCTGCATCAGCTCGGTTTTACCGGCGATCTGTATGCCATGCAGAGCGAGATGTGGTTCTACAGCAACACGATGGCTAATAACATTGCCTATCGCGAGCAGATTGGCGCCGAACCGCGTAACCGCGGCAAGAGCGTTGACGACATGCTGCTGGTGGATGAAATGAAGCGCGGGTTGCTGAAAAACCCCAATGGTAAACACCTGATTATTCTGCATACCAAAGGCTCGCACTTTAACTACACCCAGCGATATCCGCGCAGTTTTGCCCAATGGCAGCCGGAATGCGTGGGCGTTGATAACAAGTGTTCGAAGGCTGAGCTGATTAATTCGTACGATAACAGCGTGACCTATGTCGATCACTTTATCGTTAGCGTGCTGGACCAACTACGGGATAAGAAAGCGATTGTTTTCTACGCGGCTGACCACGGTGAGTCCATCAACGAGCGTGAGCACCTGCACGGTACGCCGCGCAAGATGGCGCCGCCGGAGCAGTTCCGTGTGCCGATGCTGGTGTGGATGTCGGATAAGTATCTGGAATCGCCTGACCATGCGGCTTCTTTTGCGCGCCTTAAACAGCAGGCGGCGATGAAGGTACCGCGTCGTCACGTTGAGCTGTATGACACCATCATGGGTTGTCTTGGTTACACCTCACCGGATGGCGGAATAAACCAGTATAACAACTGGTGTCACGTTCCTGACGCAGCGGCGAAGAAGAAGGATTAACACAGTGGTGAGTTTCTCGCCGCTTGAGTGACTTTTTCATAATAAGGCATTGACGGGTTTGCATCTCAGCAGTAAGATGCGCCCCGCATTCGGTGATTGGCGCAGCCTGGTAGCGCACTTCGTTCGGGACGAAGGGGTCGGAGGTTCGAATCCTCTATCACCGACCAAATTCGAAAAGCCTGCTCAACGAGCAGGCTTTTTTGCATTTGTAGCCGAGAGGATGAGAACCTCCGGGAAGATATCGATCGCACCAGACTGTAAGAAAACTCGCCCATCACCATTTCCTGCCGCCAATTCGCTATTTTGTGACATCTTCCATTGTATTTTTTTATATATACATCAATCTTTTTTCGCGAAGCTTATGGATAACTTCAGCATTTTCCGCTGTGCGTTTTAACGTTCGCACTATTTATCGCTCACATATTGGTCACATCGCAAGAAATTTTTACCATTTCCCATAATTGCTTATCACTACATCTCGAAAAATATTAAGGGATTTATTCTGTCTATTAGCCGCTAGCATAAATTTCTCTGCTGGAAATAGGGCTGTGCACTTTTTTTAATCTTTGCCCGCCGATTCTCACCCCGGATGTAAAACCAGGTTGGCTGTATTGACGTTTACCCATTCTGTTGACAGATTGTAGGGCATGAGGGGCATTTCATGGAGAATCCGTACTGCAACTCAGTCGTTTTTGCGAAAGGAATCCCCATCTCTCTCAACGCTTTCGAGCACCACCGACCGGACCGGGTATATTCTAAATAGTTCGAGCTGCGGGAAGGCGGCAAGCTTGAGAATCCCCAGGAGCATAGATGACTATGTGACTGGGGTGATCGAGCGCAGCCAACGCATCCGTAGTTCGAAATATGACGAATAAAAATAAATAAAGGTCTGGCGGATATATGCAATGCAAACAACATCACATTTGGAGCAGAATAATGAGTATTTCCTTGAAAAGGTCAGGGATGCTGAAGCTTGGTCTGAGCCTGGTTGCCATGACCGTCGCAGCAAGCGTACAAGCGAAGACCCTGGTTTATTGTTCAGAAGGCTCGCCGGAAGGCTTTAACCCGCAGCTCTTCACCTCTGGCACCACCTATGACGCCAGCTCAGTGCCGATTTATAACCGCCTGGTTGAATTCAAAACCGGTACCACGGAAGTTATTCCGGGCCTGGCCGAGAAATGGGAAGTCAGCGAAGACGGTAAAACTTATACCTTCCATCTGCGTAAAGACGTGAAGTGGCAGGATAATAAAGATTTTAAACCGACTCGCGCGCTGAACGCCGATGACGTTGTCTTCTCGTTCGACAGACAAAAAAATGTCAATAACCCGTACCATAAAGTGTCTGGCGGCAGCTATGAATACTTTGAAGGCATGGGCCTTTCCGACCTGATTAGCGAAGTGAAGAAAGTGGACGATAATACCGTCCAGTTCGTGCTGACTCGTCCGGAATCCCCGTTCCTCGCTGACCTCGCCATGGACTTCGCCTCTATTCTGTCAAAAGAGTATGCCGACAACATGCTGAAAGCCGGTACGCCGGAGAAAGTGGACCTGAACCCAATCGGTACCGGCCCATTCCAGCTGCTGCAATATCAAAAAGACTCCCGTATTCTCTATAAAGCCTTCCCGGGCTACTGGGGCACCAAACCGCAGATCGATCGTCTGGTCTTCTCCATCACCCCTGATGCTTCCGTGCGCTACGCGAAACTGCAGAAAAACGAGTGCCAGGTGATGCCGTACCCGAACCCGGCAGACATCGCGCGCATGAAGGAAGATAAAAACATTAATCTGCTGGAACAACCGGGTCTGAACGTCGGTTACCTCTCCTTCAACACCGAGAAGAAACCGCTGGATGAGGTGAAAGTTCGCCAGGCGCTGACCTACGCGGTGAATAAAGAAGCGATCATCAAAGCCGTTTATCAGGGCGCGGGCCAGTCTGCGAAGAACCTGATCCCGCCGACCATGTGGGGCTATAACGACGACGTTAAAGACTACACCTACGATCCAGAGAAAGCGAAAGCGCTGCTGAAAGAAGCGGGTCTGGAAAAAGGCTTCAGCATTGACCTGTGGGCGATGCCGGTACAGCGTCCGTACAACCCGAACGCACGCCGTATGGCAGAGATGATTCAGGCTGACTGGGCCAAAGTGGGCGTTCAGGCCAAGATTGTCACCTTCGAGTGGGGTGAGTACCTGAAGCGCGCGAAAGCGGGCGAACACCAGACCGTGATGATGGGCTGGACCGGCGACAACGGGGATCCGGATAACTTCTTCGCCACCCTGTTCAGCTGCGCTGCGGCGAAAGATGGTTCTAACTACTCTCGCTGGTGCTACAAGCCGTTTGAAGACCTGATTCAACCGGCTCGTGCTACTGACGACCACAACAAACGCATTGAGCTGTACAAGCAGGCTCAGGTGGTGATGCATGACCAGGCCCCGGCGCTGATCGTCGCTCACTCCACCGTTTATGAGCCAGTGCGCAAAGAAGTCAAAGGCTATGTGGTTGATCCATTAGGTAAACACCACTTCGATAACGTCTCTATCGAATAATAAGCAATACGTCCCCCTCTCCCTTGAG
This sequence comes from Klebsiella sp. RHBSTW-00215, assembly GCF_014103785.1. NCBI lineage: Bacteria > Pseudomonadati > Pseudomonadota > Gammaproteobacteria > Enterobacterales > Enterobacteriaceae > Klebsiella > Klebsiella sp. RHBSTW-00215. The sequence continues at coordinate 1,167,591 of NZ_JABXQS010000001.1, read as the reverse complement.
GGAGAGGGCCGGGGTGAGGGTGGAAAAGCTGCCCCCTCACTCTTACCCTCCCCCTAACGGGGAGAGGGTGTTTACTTTTGTGAGCAATACAGACGTCCTGTCACCAGGCGGGTCGTTACTAGAGAGAATCCGGGTTATGTTGCAGTTCATTCTCCGACGTTTGGGACTTGTCATCCCAACATTTATCGGTATTACCCTTCTCACTTTTGCCTTCGTCCATATGATCCCCGGTGACCCGGTGCTGATTATGGCGGGCGAACGTGGTATTTCCCCTGAACGTCACGCGCAGCTACTGGCCGAAATGGGCCTTGATAAGCCGATGTGGCAGCAGTACGCCCACTATGTTTGGGGCGTGATGCATGGCGATTTAGGCATCTCGCTGAAAAGCCGCATTCCCGTATGGGAAGAGTTCGTGCCGCGCTTTAAGGCCACCATGGAGCTGGGCGTCTGCGCGATGATTTTCGCCGTCGCCGTTGGGATCCCGGTTGGTGTGCTGGCCGCGGTCAAACGCGGTTCTATCTTCGACCACACCTCCGTAGGCCTCGCGCTGACCGGCTACTCCATGCCTATCTTCTGGTGGGGCATGATGCTGATTATGCTGGTCTCCGTGCATTGGAACCTGACGCCGGTCTCCGGGCGCGTCAGCGACACCGTGTTCCTCGACGATACCCTACCGTTAACCGGCTTTATGCTGATAGATACCGCGATTTGGGGCGAGCCGGGGGACTTTATCGATGCATTGATGCATATGATCCTGCCTGCCGTGGTGCTGGGCACCATCCCGCTGGCGGTAATTGTGCGTATGACCCGTTCATCGATGCTCGAAGTGCTGGGTGAGGATTATATCCGTACCGCGCGCGCCAAAGGGCTGACGCGTATGCGGGTGATCATCATTCATGCTCTGCGTAACGCCATGCTGCCAGTGGTGACGGTTATCGGTCTACAGGTAGGTACGCTGCTGGCGGGCGCAATCCTGACCGAAACCATCTTCTCCTGGCCGGGTCTTGGCCGCTGGCTGATTGACGCGCTCCAGCGCCGCGATTATCCGGTTGTGCAGGGCGGGGTGCTTCTGGTGGCGACGATGATTATCCTCGTCAACCTGCTGGTAGACCTGTTGTACGGCGTGGTGAACCCGCGTATTCGGCATAAGAAGTAAGGGGCCATCATGTCACAAGTTACTGAAAATAAAGTTGTCGCCGCACCGGTGCCAATGACCCCTTTGCAGGAGTTCTGGCACTATTTTAAACGCAACAAAGGCGCCGTTATTGGCCTGGTCTACGTGGCGGTGATGATTTTTATCGCCGTATTTGCCAACTTCATTGCGCCTTACAATCCTGCGGATCAGTTCCGCGATACGCTGCTGGCCCCCCCGGCCTGGATGGATGGCGGGAGCTTCTCCCATCTGCTCGGTACTGATGACGTTGGCCGCGATATCCTTTCACGCTTAATGTACGGTGCGCGTCTGTCGCTGCTGGTTGGCTGTCTGGTGGTGGTGCTGTCGCTGATCCTTGGCGTGGTGCTCGGTCTGGTCGCAGGTTATTTCGGCGGCGTGCTTGACTCAATCATCATGCGCGTTGTCGATATCATGCTGGCGCTGCCGAGCCTGCTGCTCGCGCTGGTGCTGGTGGCCATTTTTGGCCCCTCGATCGTCAACGCGTCGATAGCGCTGACCTTTGTCGCCTTGCCGCACTACGTCCGTCTGACCCGCGCTGCGGTGCTGGTGGAGGTGAACCGCGACTACGTCACCGCATCTCGCGTGGCGGGGGCTGGTGCGATGCGCCAGATGTTCATCAATATTCTTCCTAACTGTCTTGCGCCGCTGATTGTTCAGGCGTCGTTGGGCTTCTCTAACGCCATTCTCGATATGGCCGCTCTTGGCTTCCTTGGCATGGGTGCGCAGCCGCCGACACCGGAGTGGGGCACCATGCTCTCCGACGTGTTGCAGTTCGCGCAGAGCGCCTGGTGGGTCGTCACCTTCCCAGGTGTCGCGATCCTGCTGACGGTGCTGGCATTTAACCTGATGGGTGACGGTCTGCGTGACGCGCTCGATCCCAAACTGAAGCAGTAAGAGGTTCGAGATGGCGTTATTGAATATAGATAAATTATCGGTGCATTTCGGCGACGAAAAGGCACCGTTCCGCGCCGTAGACCGCGTGAGCTACAGCGTGAATCAGGGTGAAGTGGTCGGCATTGTCGGTGAGTCTGGTTCGGGTAAATCGGTCAGCTCGCTGGCGATTATGGGACTGATTGACTATCCCGGCCGGGTGATGGCTGAAAAGCTGGAGTTTAATGGTCGCGACCTGAAGCGCATTTCCGAAAAAGAGCGGCGCCAACTGGTGGGCGCGGAAGTGGCGATGATCTTCCAGGACCCGATGACCAGCCTCAACCCGTGCTACACCGTGGGTTACCAGATTATGGAAGCCATTAAAGTCCATCAGGGCGGCAATAAAAAGACGCGTATTCAGCGGGCAATTGACCTGCTGACGCTGGTGGGGATACCCGACCCGGCTTCGCGTCTCGACGTCTATCCGCATCAGCTTTCCGGTGGCATGAGCCAGCGCGTGATGATTGCGATGGCGATTGCCTGTCGGCCAAAGTTGCTGATTGCCGATGAGCCCACGACGGCGCTGGATGTAACTATCCAGGCGCAGATCATCGAGCTACTGCTTGAACTACAGCAGAAAGAGAACATGGCGCTGATCCTGATCACTCACGATCTGGCGCTGGTAGCCGAAGCGGCGCACAAAATTATTGTGATGTACGCCGGTCAGGTAGTGGAAACCGGCGACGCGAAGGATATCTTCCGCGCGCCGCGTCATCCGTACACCCAGGCGCTGTTGCGTGCGCTGCCTGAGTTCGCTCAGGATAAAGCGCGTCTGGCCTCGCTGCCGGGCGTGGTTCCGGGGAAATATGACCGCCCGAACGGTTGTCTGCTCAACCCGCGCTGCCCCTATGCGACCGATAAATGCCGCAGTGAGGAGCCTGAACTGAACCTGCTTAATGACGGCCGCCAGTCGAAATGCCACTACCCACTTGATGATGCCGGGAGGCCTGGATTATGAGTACGCATGAGGCCACCACGCAACAGCCTCTGTTGCTGGCCACCGATCTGAAAAAATACTACCCGGTGAAGAAGGGGCTGTTCGCTCCGGAACGCCTGGTGAAAGCGCTGGATGGCGTTTCGTTTACCCTTGAGCGCGGCAAAACGCTGGCGGTCGTGGGTGAGTCCGGCTGCGGTAAATCAACACTCGGCCGCCTGCTGACGATGATTGAAATCCCCACCGGCGGCGAGCTTTACTACCAGGGGCAGGACCTGCTTAAGCACGATCCGCACGCACAAAAACTGCGTCGGCAGAAAATCCAGATTGTGTTCCAGAACCCCTACGGTTCGCTGAACCCGCGTAAAAAGGTGGGGCAGATTCTGGAGGAGCCGCTGCAGATTAACACCAGCTTAAGCAAAGAGCAGCGCCGTGAGAAAGCGTTGGCGATGATGGCCAAAGTGGGCCTGAAAACGGAACACTACGACCGCTATCCGCATATGTTCTCCGGCGGCCAGCGTCAGCGTATTGCCATTGCCCGCGGCCTGATGCTTGACCCGGACGTGGTGATCGCCGACGAACCGGTCTCCGCGCTGGACGTGTCGGTACGCGCGCAGGTGCTGAATCTGATGATGGATTTACAGCAGGAGCTGGGGCTTTCTTACGTCTTTATCTCCCACGACCTGTCGGTGGTGGAGCACATTGCTGACGAAGTGATGGTGATGTATTTAGGCCGCTGCGTAGAGAAAGGGTCGAAGGACCAAATCTTCAATAACCCGCAGCATCCGTATACTCAGGCGCTGCTGTCGGCAACGCCGCGCCTGAATCCGGACGATCGCCGCGAGCGTATCAAGCTGACCGGCGAGCTGCCAAGCCCGCTGAATCCGCCTCCGGGCTGCGCGTTTAACGCCCGCTGCCGTCGTCGCTTCGGCCCATGCACCCAGCTCCAGCCGCAGCTGAAGGACTACGGCGGCCAACTGGTGGCCTGCTTTGCCGTCGATCAGGATCAAAACGGCGAGAAGCCGCTGAGCTGACCGAATAAGGTGAAGACTCCCCCAGTGGAGGGCTACGGGTTCACAGCCGTCAGCGGTTTGGTAGCCCGGACAGATGCGTAGCATCGCCTCCGGGAAATGTGGCGGACCAGATGTCTGCGCGTGGCTTCATCCCGGGGGCGGCGCTCGACGCGCCTTGCCCGGGCTACAGGTCCGTGCGTTCTGCGAGTTTAGTAGCCCGGCTAAGGCGTTTACGCCGCAAGCCGGGAAGTTCCTGAGAGCGACTTAATGCACCACTTCATCGCCGTTATCAATCGGCGACCAGTCGACTTTTCCTTCTTCCCTAACCTGTCGCCAGGCCATAAAGGTCAGGAACAACGTCGCGACGCCATAGCCAAACGTCACCGTGGGCGAAGCGTTGAGCGCCATCTGATGACCGTGAATAAAGCCGAAGAACGACAACACCGTAGCCGCCGCGGCATAAAGCGCCGCCCAGTTAAAGCGCCGGTCGATAATGAACGCGGCAATCGCACCCATCATCAACCCCGCCAACACCGCACCGCCCCCGGTGGTTGCCATACCGTGATACAGCACGCCGTTGTTGGCCATCGTATTGACGACGTCCGCCGGGAGATTGACGGTATTCGCGCCGGCTGCCGCCAGTGCGCCATCGACCTGGGTTTTCGCCCATTCGGCGATATTCGGTACCAGCGCCAACACGATCGCTGGAGCGTGGCGTTTCGGCGAAACCTGAAACGCCTGAGCGCCAATGACCAGACCGATAAACAGCAGAATAGGTACGATCGCCACCAGTGGGATGATGGAGAGCAGCAGCGCGGTGAGGCCCAGGAAGCAGACGATTGCCATACAAACACCGGTTGCCAGCGAATAACCAATACGCCCGCCCATCGCTTTCCAGCCCGGATGACCGATATAAACCGCAGGTGGAAACGGCGAACCCAGCAGCGCGCCGACAATCGCGCCCAGCCCGTCAGCCGCCAGTACCGCGCGCAGGTTGTAGCTGTCGCCCCCTACCGCCGCGGATTCGACGTTATTGAGGATTTCGGTGAAGTTGAAAATCCCTAACGGGATCGCCGTCACCAGCAGCGGCCAGACCAGGCTCATCGGGACGTTAAAGACATCAGTAGAAAGCGTGGGTAAATAGAGCGAGAAACGCCCCGCCGCCTCTTTGACTTCCGCCGGATTCATAATGTCGCTAAAGCCAAGCCAGGTCGCGCCCCAGCCCAGCAGGCAGCCCACCAGAACCACCGCCAGCCCACCCGGCAGACCGAACGGCAGCCGCACGTTACCGACCCAGTTGAGCAGGATAATGGCGAAGCAGACAATGCCAATCCAGGCGGTATCAAACATCTGATACGCCGGGCGCATGGCGATAAACGCAATCGCAATCCCCGCCAGCGTCCCCAGCATTGCGGCGCGCGGCGTATATTTACGAATTGCCGGGCCAACCAGCACGCCTGCCAGCACAATAAGGCCGACAATCATCGCCCAGATAAGCCCGAGCTTCCACGCCAGCATCCAGTCTTTATGGATAAGCAGCGTTGGCAGCATGACAACGAACACCACAATGAACATGTGCGGCACGCTTGGTCCGTATGGCAGGGCGGTCACCGTGTCGCGACCCTCGCGTTTTGCCATCCGCCAGGCAAGCCAGGCGTAAAACAGATTACCCAGCGGCAGCGCGATACCTAACGCTGGTAGGATGCGGCCATAAACGGTAGCCGCCGGAATTTGCGCGACGTACAGCGCGAGGCCTGACAGGACCAGCACGTTCAGCAATACGTTGGTAAAGAGTCCGAAAAAAGCGTTGAGATCGCCCGTCACCCATAGCCGTGGACGAAATGTGAGTTTTCCTTGCTCCATAATCCTTCTCCTGAAGTTATTCAGTCATGTGGTGACCGGTGTATGCCCGCCAACCGCCGAGGTCGGTGATCTCCGGCTGGCCTTCAACCAGCCAGGATTCCGCCAGAACGCCCAACACTTCACTACCGTCGTCCAGTAACACTTTGCCGATACAGAGTCCGGCAGGTTCTTTTTGCAGAATATTCCCCAGTCCGGCAGGAGGAACCGCCCAGATTTCCAGCGCGATGTTTGCGCCGTTATCCGGTGAACGAATCATTCCGGGATGATCGTCGTTGATGCTCCAACAGCGGTAGCAGGGGGCCGTTTTATCCTCACGAACGAATTCGGCATTAACTGCCAGCATGTTGGGGTTTAACTTCAGGCCACGCATTAGCGTGCCGTTAACTGCAAGCAGGATTTTGCTCTCTGACATCGTTTTTATCCTTATTTATACCCGTCATACTTCAAGTTGCTTGTGCGTTGGCTACACTCGTTCGCCCGAATCACTTACTCAAGTAAGCTCATCGGGACTTTCTCGCTTGCCGCCTTCCTGCAACTCGAATTATTTAGGGTATATACCCGAATATGGGGCCGCCATTCGCCGTGCACATGGCGGCGTAAAATTAACCGGTAAACCGGGTTCCACCGTTACCGTCAATAGCGCGAACGATGGTTTCCGGATTGGTAATCAACCCAACCCCCGCAGGATTACATCGCAGGAAGGTCAGCATGGCTTCGACTTTGGGCGCCATGCTGCCTGCTCCGAACTGACCGCTTTGCAGCATGGCCTGCGCTTCAGCTAACGTTAAAGTGTCGAGCCAGCGCTGCTCCGGTGTACCAAAGTTGATGGCGACTTGCTCAACGCCGGTCGGAATCAGCAGCATGTCCGCCTGCAATTCGCAGGCCAGCAGCGCCGATGCGCGGTCTTTATCAATGACCGCCTGGGCGGCAATAAGCTTGCCAGACGTATCGCGCCAGACAGGAATACCGCCGCCGCCGCAGGCAATGACTAAGACATTTTGTTCAAGCAGGGTGCGAATAACCGGCGTTTCGATGACTTCTTTTGGTGCCGGTGATGCCACGACGCGTCGCCAGCCGCGGCCCGAATCTTCTGCGATATCCCAGCTCTGAGCCGCCGCCAGCGTCTCCGCCGTTTCCTGAGTCATATAGTCGCCGATAGGCTTATCAGGATGGCTGAAGGCGGTATCGTTTGGGTCTATTAACGTTTGCGTCACCAGCGCGACGGTGCGGATGCTATCAAGACCGCGTGCGGTCAACGCGTTATTCAGCGCGTTCTGGAACATAAAACCAATTGCGCCCTGGGTATCGCCGACCGCGTACTCCAGCGGCACCGCAGGAACGGCGTCTTTGGCGATTTCGCTACGGCGCAGGATAAAACCCACCTGCGGGCCATTACCGTGCGTCAACACCACGCGCCAGCCTGCGGCAATCAGATCAACCACATTTTCAGCGGTGGCTTTCACCGCTTCGTACTGCTGTTCCAGCGCATTTTCTCCGGGGTTGCGGATCAATGCATTACCGCCGACGGCGACGACGGCGACTTTAGTTTTTTTCATGGTCAGCTCCTTCTGCCAGCGCGCGAAGCGCGGCGGTAAAGCAGGCCAGCGGCGCGGTGGTGATCCCGGCACCGATCTGCCCTACGCCCGCGCGTTTATGCGCAATCCCGGTGTTGATGACCGGGAGAATATTGCGATCAACCACGTAGCGGGCATCGATGCCGCAGCCGCTACCGGCAAAGTTCAGCGCGGGCAGCGTGAACGCCGGATGGGTGGCGAGGGTGATTTCCTGCATCGTCAGGCTATGACGGACGGCATCGGCTGGCGTGCCGCCGACGAATTTAACGATGGCCGGGGAGGCTGCCATGGCAAATCCGCCTATTCCGGCGGTCTCGGTAATTGCTGAGTCGCCTAAATCGGCTGCCGCATCGTTGATACCGTAGCCCGGGAAGAACAGGCCATCGACGGGGTTGGCCGGAGCCTGGAACCAACGGTCACCGGTACCGGAGAGGCGAATGCCGAAGTTAACGCCGTTGCGCGCCATTACCGTAACCAGCGAGCTGTGCGGGACATCACAGGCGGCATCCAGCATCGATTTACAGGCAGCCATCGAAAGATTAAGGAAGAAATGGTCGTTGGCGGCGATAAACTCTAGCGCTTCCGGACCGTGTTGAATACGCGCCAGGAGCGGCGCCAGGCGTTTAAAGAACAGCCCGCTCGCTGCCGCGTTGCGGTTATGACACTCATCACCCATATGCAGCGCCTGGGCAATCAGCGGTTTGAGCTCGATTTCGCCGCTGAGCGCCAGCGCCTGCTTCAATGCGGGAGCCAGCACGTTCCCCATCCAGGTCAGGCGGCTCAGCACATCCTCGTTATTGGCCCCGAAACGCAGAACTTTGCCGAGTCCCTCGTTGAAGTTACAAAATGCGCGATTGCCGTGAGTGCGGTTTTCTACAATCCACACCGGCATGGAAGGACTGATAATCCCTGCCATCGGTCCGGTAGCGTGGTGATGATGGCATGGTTCGAGATCGACCAGCCCCGTCGCCGCCATTTGCATTGCTTCTTCCGTGCTGCTGGCCCAGCCTTCAAAAACAATCGCGCCAGCAATCGCGCCCTGCATCGGGCCGCACATATCGCTCCAGGCGATCGGTGGTCCGGCATGAAGAATTTTGCGTACGCCGTTCAGGCCGGAGATTGCCTCGCGGGCCCTGGCAACATCGACCAGCACCGGCTGGGCATCCAGATAGCGCTGTAGCGCCTGTTCGTTAGCGGCTTTTATACGCTCGTCGGCCAGCAGGGTCGCCAGCGTCCAGCCCGCCTGTTCATCACCCTGCGCCACGGGTTGCCATTGCAGATGAAGCACTTCGCCACCGGCTTCGCGCAGATTATCAGCAAAACTTTCCAGTCCGAGATTGATAACCGAAAGCGGTTGTTGAAATAAAGTCGTCATAGTCTATTTCCGTTGTTGCGCGATAAATGCCGCCAGGCGAGCGGCCTCGATATTGCTGTCAGCCACCAGGACGCCAGCGCTTTGCAGCAGCGTTATCTGCTGCGCTCTGTCCTGTGGATCGGTATCCGTGCCGCAGACGTGAGCAAGCAAGACAATATGGCGCTGTTCAGCGGCTTCAATGCGCTGAATTTCTTCAATAATGGGCAGCAGGGCGCTGCACGGCTCGATGCTGGCGCCATAGCCCAGCACGATGTCGAACAGCAGGACGGCGGTGCGCGGGTCCAGCGCTTCCAACAGCAGGCGCGCGTTACGCAGCTCCGGGTCAATCATCGGATGCGGGCGTCCCTGGGTGAATTCATCATCGCCCATATCTACCAGGCTGTGGCCGTGACCATGATGTTTATCCTGCAGCGCCCGTGCGCCCGTTACCGGGGCATTGGATTCACAGGATAGTCCCGCCGCCTGGAGCGCGAGCTGGGCTTCGTAGCAGAAAGTCCCGCCCGCGAAAACGCCGCGAATGTCGGTTTGCTCCGCGGTCATCTCGCGAATCGATTGCACCGCTTGCTGCCGTAAAGCTTCAGGTAAGGAATGGCTGGCGGCGGCCGTTTCTCCCCGCAGCGTGGCGACCGCGATATCCGCGGCATGCTGCAGACTGTGGGCTGGGATGATGCCATACGTCAGCAGCGTCGCATCGCTTGTCCCGAGGAAATGGGCTACAACCGGTTTGCCACACTGACGGGCGGATTCCAGCACTTTTTCCATGATGGCGGGTGACGGGGGTTTGGAGATCAGCGCAATGAGCTGCGTTTCGGGATCGTCCGCCAGCATGGCGATCCCTTGCAGCATGCTCAGACCACCAATCTCTTCATGCAGATCGCGACCGCCGGTGCCGATGGCTTGTGAAACACCTTCACCGAGGTGGTGAATGCGGCAGCTCACTTCCTGTAAGCCGGTGCCGGAAGCGGCAACCAGACCAATTGCTCCGCGGCGGACTACGTTGGCAAATCCCAGCGGCATCCCGTTAATGATGGCGGTACCGCAGTCCGGCCCCATCACCAGCAGGTCACGCTCGCGGGCATACTGCTTAATCGCCGCTTCCTGACATTCCGGGACGTTATCGCTGAAGAGCATCACGTGCAGCCCGGCGCTCAGGGCTTTAAGCGCTTCGGCGGCGGCGTAGCTGCCGGGAACTGAAATCAGCGCCAGATTGGCCTGCGCGGACGCCCCCACACCTGCGGCGATGCTGGTGGCCGGGCGTCGGGTTGTACCTTCGGTGTTTTCCGTTGTGGCTGGAGGGCTCAGTAACTCACCCGCCAGCGCCAGCGCCTGTTTTGCCGTTTCGTCATCTGCCAGCAGGGCAATAAGCAGGTCGTTAGGTCGGGCCTCAAGCGTAATGGGCATTCCCGCATCGCGCATGCGTTCGATATTGGCCGCCGTCGCCATGGCGACAGAAGCTTGCTCAACGCCCTCTAAGGCATTGAGTTTTGCGGAAACCTGCATCAGTGAAACGGAGTCTTTATACAGGTTAGGGAAGCATTGGTAATGCAGAGTCATTTCCTGTCCTCGGGCAATAAGAGGCCACCGCCATAGATGTGGCGGAATGGGGTTATTACCAGTTGTCGAAAAATTAGTTTTGCAGCGCGCCGATAATGCTGGCTGAATCGCTGACCCAGCCGACGATGGCGCCCTGGGCTTTCATCATGTCGAGCGCGGCGCGGTGGAATTCTGGAAAGTAAGAGGCGCAGCAGTCTTCCGGGATGACCAGCTCGTAGCCTCTGTCGTTGGCTTCTCTGGCCGTGGTTTGCACGCACACTTCCGTGGTCACGCCGCAGATGATCAGCGATTTAATGCCGCGAGTTTGCAGAATCAGCCCCAGGTCGGTGGCGTAAAATGCTCCCTTGCCGGGTTTATCGATAATCGGTTCACCGGGGAGTGGCGCGAGCTCCGGGATGATGTCGTGCCCTTGTTCGCCGCGAATTAAAATGCGCCCCATCGGGCCGGATTCGCCGATAAATGTTTTCCCGCCGCGTGTTTTTTTCGCCGGGGGGCAGTCCGCCATATCCACGCGATGGCCTTCGCGGGTGTGAATAATAAATAACCCTGAGGCTCGGGCTTGTTCCAGTAGTTGACGGCATGGCGCGATAGTCCGGCGCAGATGCGAGACGTCATTACCCAGCACCTCACCAAAACCGGCGGGTTCGACAAAGTCGCGTTGCATATCGATGATGACCAGCGCAGTGCTGGCAGGATCAAACGTGAAATCAAAAGGTTGAGCTTGAATAGTACGCATAAACGATCCCTTGTTAGCTATGACTACACTAGCAGTGTATGGACAGAACGCGATGGCTGCGCAGAAAGGTTTTCTGCTTATCCCTCAAAAAAATATGAGGGATAAATCCATATCGGCAAGGCAAAATGGCTGGGGTCCTGATGGCGTGGGGATTACGGCGAACAGGGGATATCAGCCGGTCGGTCAAGGGGGCGAAAATGGATGTGCAAAAGTGTGACCCCCCTCGGGAAATAAGGTTAACGTATGGCTTTGAATGCACTAAAACATTGCGCCAGGCTGACTTCTGGACAAGCGGGGCGCGTGCACTCGGTCTTCACCCACGCCTGTAATCTGCTCATGCCGAATGGCGAACTCTGGGTTGTGCAAACCCGCGAAATGCCGCTGGCCCCCAACGGTATCATTGTCGACGTTGACGATTTGCGACTCCGTTTTATCGCCGGGATGAACGTGGCCTGTTTACCCCGCGGGGGCGATGTGTCGATGCTCGGTTCGAGTCCCGTCTCCACGCAGCTTATTTCTGCCGGGAACGCTGCGAATTTGCGGTGTTTTGCTAGTGCATTATCCGTTTTCCTCGCAGGACAACCGCGCATTGGCATTCGACTGGCCTTGCAAAAAGAGCCTGCGCTGGCTGATGTCTATCAACGCTTTATCCGCTGGTTGGCTAACGGCGAAGGCGATGTGGTTCCGCTGCTGCGTTTTCTGATTGGGCGCGGGGAGGGGCTAACGCCCTCTGGCGATGATTTCCTGGTGGGCGTATTGCTGGTTATGGAGAACTGGCAACATCCCCGGCTGTCCTTGCTGCGCCGGGCTATTCCCCCGCTGTCGTCAGCCACCACGGATATCAGTCGGGAAATGCTGGGACATGCGTGTCAGGGCCGCTATAGCCAGCATTTGTTAGCGCTGATGGCGACGCCTGCGGTTAATTTTCCTGCGGTTGCCAGGTATGGTCACACCTCCGGGCTGGATATGCTGGCCGGGATGGCGGCGGCGGTCTGCGTTCTATCAACCCGGTCAACTGAGTTCGGTTAAAAACCCTTCGATGACATCCGCTCGCTGCAACTGCGTCAGCCACCAGTGGCAACAAGGGCGGGGAGGTTCGTTTTGCCAGGCCAGAAAAAGCGGCGTCGGCGGTTTACTGACGTCCACCGGCACGCTAACGAGTCTGCCGTCGTCAATGTAGCGCTGGCAAAAATGGCGGGGAAGAAAGCCAATGCCCAGACCGTGGAGATGCATCGTAATTTTGCTGTGGTAATCGGGAGCGAGCAGCGCTTTTTGGCCGCGCAGTTGCCAGGCAACCTGCGGTTCGAGCTGCACGGAGGTATCCTGGATACAGATTGCCGGGTAGCGGCGCAGATCTTCTGCCTGTAGCGGGCGGTGAACCGCCGCCAGCGGATGGTCGGGAGCAATGGCGAACAGCCACTCAACGGCGGGCATTTCCGCACAAAGGACTTCACCGTGGCGTACCACCTGGTTAGGCGCGCCGATAGCGATGTCCGCACGCTTTTCCAGCAGCGCGTCCCAGACGCCATCATGCACATCAATACTCAACTGAATTTCCGTTTGCGGGAAGTGGTGTTCACTTTGTTTCAGCAGCGCGTAAAGAGGTTGCAGGCTGATAATGTTATTGAGCGAGAGGCTTAAGCTCGTCTCTGTACCGCTGGCAATGCGACGAGTGGTATGCTGCAACTCTCCCAGCTCGCTCAGGATCAACTGCCCTTTTTTGATAAAATAACGGCCCGCTTCCGTCAGGATCAGCTGTTTGCCCTGGCGCTCAAACAGTTTGGCGCCCAGCTCGTTTTCCAGCTTATGTACCGTATAGCTGAGAGCCGTGGGCACCTTGTGCAGCTCTTCGGCGGCAGCGCTAAAGTTGCCACAGCGCGCGATGGTGACGATGACGTTCAATGCCTGGACGCTTATCAACATATCCTCTTCCTACCGATATACCCGTCATCCTTCAAGCTGCCTCTTTGTTGGCTGCACTCAGAAACCCCAGTCACATAGTTATCTATGCTCCTGGGGATTTCTTCCCTTGCCGCCTCGATGCATCTCGAATGATTTTGTGTATAGACTGAAAAAACCCTTCACGATCGGGAACATAAAACGAACATTTATCGAATATAGAGGATCTTAAATCACTATGTCTATCAACTAAGCTAACTCTATGAATATATTTTATTTTACGCTGTTCAAGCCTTCAGGTGGTCTAAAAGGGGGGCAGCAATGATTTCTGATGCTGTTCTTTGTTGTTCGGTCAACTCATTATATTCCTGGTTTTCAGATAACATCCTGAGCTATTTATTTTAAGTCTGAGCTTTATTTATTATTTCCATTAATTCAGTTAAGTGATTTCTAAATGGATTAAAAAATATTAAAATGTATTCTCGTTAGTATTCTACAGGCGTGCATTACGCCAGGTTTTAAAATTTAAACAGTATAAAAAACTACTCTATGTGAATGACCCGGCGTGTTACGTGGGTTTTGACGGCGCTGCCGCCCAAAAAATGGGGCTATCATTTTGAAAAGAAACTGATAGGGTAGCCGCACTACCACTATGGAATTATACCAACCTGGCTTATTCAAAATTATTAAAGCTGTACTAAAGTAACCGTGTTGTGACAGGCATAACGCTGGTTAAATGTTCAAAAAACAACAAATTAAACTATGCTTTAGCGGCGTAGAATGACAATTAAAACAGATTAAATATGATGTATTTAAAATCATGAGGTTATCTATGAACCATTATGATGATTTGCAGCGCTTCAAGGAAAAGACGCGGACACACAGTCTAAAATTCAAGGACCTCTCATCAGAAGCTGCCGCCAGTGAAAAAGGGGATTGGGTTATTCTCAATCAACTTATTCCCGTAGCGGAAGAATCCTCTATCGCTATGGGCGGATCGGTTTCATTACCCCTGCCACAGCTGGTACCTGTTGATATGTTCCGCAAGGTTGAGGCCGCACCTCCGACACCGCCGGTAGCTCCGACACCGCCGGTTGCTCCGGCGGTGATACTTGAACCTGTAGCGGTACAGCCCATTGCCGCGACTGAAAAAACCGTACCGGCCGCCGTGGAGTTCATTGTGCCGGAAAACGTCGCGCCGCCGATCCCTGTTCCTCGGGTAGAGATTCCCCAACCGGTACCTGCCAGCGTCCCCGCACCTGCAATCAAACCTCGTCAGGCCATCGTGCCGACGGCGGAAAGCTACGCCCATCTCTTCGCGACGAAAACCGTGGAGCCGGAACCGGTAGCGAAAGATAAAGACCAGCCCCTGAAATCACTCTTAGAAAGGATTGCGACATGCCGCTGATCTGCGTGTGTTCCCCGAAAGGCGGCGTAGGAAAAACGACCCTCGCGGCAAACCTGGCCTGGGCGCTGGCCCGCGCGGGCAGTAAAGTTCTGGCCCTCGATTTTGATGTGCAGAACGCCCTGCGCCTGCATTTTGGCGTGCCTCTTAGCGATGAGCGCGGCTTTGTCGCGAAAGCGCTGGAGCTGCATGACTGGAGCCAGTGCGTACTCAGCGCCGGTAGCAATATTTTCGTCCTGCCCTATGGCGACGTGAGTGAAGCGCAGCGCCAGGCTTTTGATGAGCGCCTGGCCCATGACGAGCATTTTTTAACCCGCGGCCTGGCGGCATTACTCAATTACCCGGGGCTGATTACTATCGCCGACCTGCCGCCGGGACCCTCACCCGCGCTGACGGCGCTGACGGCGCTTGCCGACCTGCATCTGGTGCCGTTGCTGGCGGATACCGCCTCGATGTCGACCCTGTCGCAGGTCGAAAAGCAGCGTTTAACCGGGGGGGCGCTCAATCATAAGCACGGACACTATTTTGTGATTAACCAGAGCGATAATCGCCGTCAGGTGAGTCGTGATGTCACCGCGTTGATGGAAGAAAAACTGGGTGACCGCCTGCTGGGCGTCATTCATCGTGATGAAAGTGTGGTAGAGGCGAATGCTTCTCAGAAGTCGATTCTTGACTTTAGTTCATCCTCCGCAGCCGCCTTTGATATTGAAATCATTGCCAAAAAAATCTCTGCGCAGTTGGGTATCAACATTGGCGACGGCACGGTACACAGCCAGCCTCGCATGTCAGGGCATTAATTTAATTGCAGGGCCGCTGAATGAAAAAATCTCTTTTCTGGTTGCTGGTACTGGTGCTCTCGCCTATTGCCGTGCTGGTGGTGATCACGCCGATGGACAGCCAAAAGCAGTATATTTTTGGCTTGCTGAGTATCGGTATTCTCTTCGTCATGGGTTTTAGTAAAAACCGCAGCGTTTCGGTCATTATGGTCGTGACATCGCTGCTAATGTCGACCCGTTATATGTATTTCCGCCTGACGCAGACCCTGCATTTTAACTCCACAATCGAGGCGATTCTGGGGATGGGGTTGTTCCTGGCAGAAGTCTATATCTGGGTGATGCTGCTGCTGAACTACCTGCAAACGGTGTGGCCGCTGAAGCGCGAAATCGTCCCGCTGCCGGATGACATGAGCACCTGGCCGACGGTGGATATCTATATTCCGAGCTATAACGAACCGCTTGATGTGGTTCGTGATACCGTGCTGGCCGCGCAGTGCATTGATTATCCAAAAGATAAATTAAAAATCTATTTACTGGATGATGGTAAGCGCAACGAATTTGCGGTATTCGCCGCCGACGTCGGGGTGGGGTATATCACCCGTAACGATAACAAACACGCCAAGGCGGGTAACCTTAACCACGCGATGACCCTGACCAACGGCGAGCTGATCTGCGTCTTTGACTGTGACCACGTGGCGACCCGCGTTTTCTTACAGGCGACGGTCGGCGGGTTCCTCAACGATCCGATGCTGGCGCTGGTGCAGACCCCGCACTACTTCTATTCGCCGGACCCGTTCGAGCGCAACCTCTCCGTGGGCCGCAATATCCCTAACGAAGGGATGCTGTTCTATGGCCCCATTCAGCAGGGTAACGATAACTGGAACGCGACCTTCTTCTGTGGCTCCTGCGCCGTGATCCGTCGCGCCGCGCTGGAGCAGATTGGCGGCTTTGCGGTAGAAACCGTCACTGAAGACGCCCATACCGCGCTGAAGTTCCAGCGTTTGGGCTGGAAATCGGCGTTCCTTGATATTCCACTGGCGGCCGGTTTAGCCACTGAACGTCTGGTGGTGCACGTGATTCAGCGTACCCGCTGGGCGCGTGGGATGACGCAAATTTTCCGTCTCGATAACCCGTTACTGGGGCGTGGGCTGACGTTCCAGCAGCGTCTATGCTACCTCAGCGCTATGCTTTACTATCAGTTTGCCCTGCCGCGCGTGGTGTTTGTCACCGCGCCGCTGGCTTACCTGCTGTTTAACCTGAATATTATCTACTCCTCGGCGAGCCTGATTGTCTCCTACGCGCTACCGCATCTGTTCCTCGCTATCTATGTCGGATCGCGGATGAACGGCCGCTATCGCTACAGCTTCTGGGGCGAAATTTACGATATTGTGCTGGCATTCCACCTGGTGCTGCCGACGCTGGTGACGATGATTTTCCCCAAACGCGGAAAATTCAACGTGACCGATAAGGGCGGCCTGCTGGACGTTGGCTACTTCGACTTTACCGTCGTCAGGCCGCATCTGGTCGTTGCCTGCCTGCTGGGCCTGGGCGTGGTGGTCGGCATCGTCCGCGCTGTCGGCCACGACTATTTTGGTTCAGATCCTAACGTTATCGCGCTCAACGTTGGCTGGGGGATTTACAGCCTGATCTTTCTGCTGGCCGCCATCGCCGTGGCGCGCGAAACCCGACAGGTGCGCAAAACGATTCGTATCGATGTCGATATTCCGGTGCTTATTCACTACGCCAGCGGTATTGTCTCGCGTAGCCACACCGCCGACCTGTCGATGGGCGGCTGCCGCATTAGCGCACCGGATAAGCGTCACCAGCAGGATGAGATTGAAGAGATTGAGCTGATTCTCCAGTCAGGCGCTATCTCGATTCCCGTCCGCCAGGTGACCGCTGACGATCGCTTTATTCGTCTGCAATTCGATGAAAACATTCCGCTTTCACGCCGTCGCGAACTGGTGCGCGTGGTGCTGGCCCGCGCCGATGCGTGGATTAATCCGCCGCGCCCGCAGGACAACCCGTTCCGCTCTTTCGTCACCATTTTGCGTTGTGTGTTTGAACTGTTCTGGCTGACGTGGAAAACACGCCGCAGCCAGCGTCGCCAGCCGCCTGCTGCGAAGCCCGCGCAGGAGGATGGTCACCTATGAAACGTTTAACGACGCTTGCGCTGCTGGTTGGAATGTTCTCCGCACCCGCGCTACATAGTGAAGAAACACCTGCGGACTCGTTGCCGCAGCTCAATTTCCCGCTGTTTAACGCGGGGGTCGACAGTGCGCCGGTTGCTGAACCCGCGCCTGTGAATGAATCAGATTCGGCGGCCACAACGGAAAGCACCGCAGAGCCGGCTTCACTGCCCGCGATGCCGCCTCCGGTAACCCCCAGCGTACCTAGTACGGTGCCATTAACCCCGATTGTGGGCGGGGACCTGAACCTGGTGCAGATGGGAATGCCGGACGGCATCATCCTCAGCGGCGGACAAAGCCAGGGCGGCGCTGATTTTACGCTGCCTTCCGATCAGGTGGTGACGCATGCCCAGCTGATGCTCGAGATTAAAGTCTCGCCGGAGATGGCCACCCGTAACGCTACGCTGCAATTAATGCTCAACGGTCAGCCGCTCGGTACCTTGCCGCTGGGAGCTGACGGGGAAGATATCTCACACTACCAGCTGGATATTCCGGCTGCGCTGATGGTATCGAGCAATAACCTGAGCTTTAAGATTAATGACGGCGACGCCATGCAGTGTCGGCTCGATATTCATGACACGTCGCGAGTGACGATTTTGCCCACCTCGCACTTTAGTTGGGAGAGTCAGCAGCTCAATATCAGCAATGATTTAAGCCACTTCCCGCGTCCGTTCTTCGACAGCATGCAGATGACCCCGGCGGATATTGCTATTGCTTACCCGGAAAAACCGACGGCGGACGTCTTCAGCGCAGCGGCGCTGGTGTCGTCATGGCTGGGTATTCAGGCTGATTATCGCGGTATTGCATTCGATGCACTGCGCGATCGACTGCCGGAGAAGCACGGCATTATTATTGGTCATCCCGGCGAGCAGGTTGGCGGACTGACGCTGCCGCAAACCGATAAACCGTTGTTGCAGATCGTTGAGAACCCCGGTAACCCGGCCTATAAGCTGCTGCTGATCGTCGGCCAAAATGACGCCGCGCTGCGGATGGCGGCCTGGCGGCTGACTCGCGGCGATTTTGCCCCGCAGACCCCCAGCTTGAATGTGGATCCGCAGGCTATTCCGGTCGGCAAACCGTATGATGCGCCGCGCTGGATCCCAACCGATCGTCCGGTAAAAATCAGTGAATTGATCCGCCAGGATCAAAGCATGACCGTCAGCGGCGTGTGGCACGAGCCGCTGCGCGTGGCCTTCCGCGCCGCGCCGGACCTCTATCTGTGGGATGGCGAAACCATTCCTTTGCAGATTGGCTATCGTTTCCCGTCGGAAAACTGGATCAATGAGGATAAATCGCTGCTGAGCGTGACGCTCAACAACACCTTCCTTAACAACTTGCCGATGAACAAGCAGGGGCCGCTGGAGAAACTCTGGCGTCATCTGGGCGGCGATGCGCGTCAGGAGCGTTTTACCATCCCGTTAGCGCCGTATCTGATTTACGGTGATAACCAGCTTTCGCTCTATTTCAATCTGGTGCCGAAGGATAACGCGCCCTGTGCGGTGCTGATGAATAGCAATATTAAGAGCCGAATCACTGATGATTCGTGGATTGATTTGAGCAGTACGCGACACTTCTCGCTGCTGCCCAATCTCTCCTATTTTGTCGGTGCCTCATTCCCGTTCTCACGGTTGGCGGACTACTCGCAAACCACTCTGCTGCTCCCGGAGAGGCCTTCGGAAACCCAGGTGGCGACAATGCTGAATCTGGCCGCCCGTTCGGGTAATTCGACCGGTAAAGCGCTGGCCAATAACCGCGTGGTGCTGGGTATTCCTGAAGGTGGTGCGAATTCGTCGTTGCTGCGCGATCGTGACGTACTGGCGGTGAGCTCACTGGACCAGAAAGCGTTTAACCAGCGTCTCCTGGCCGATTCACCCTATAACCCGGTTGATAATCTGCTGAGCGTGCGCGAACCGGCATTGTGGCCAAAAATCCAGCGCAAGCTGAGCGGCGATTGGGCTTCAGATGGTGTGGATGCTGACCGCTATTTCTCTTCCAGTAGCGCCTGGCGCGGGTTCATCAGCTACCGCTCGCCGTGGAACCCGAAGCGGGTGGTGGTGGTGGCGATGGCCAGCAACGACGATCAGCTATCGAAGCTGGAAGACGACCTTAATTCACCGCGTATTAACGCCGGTATTCGCGGCGATACGGCGGTGATCACCAGCGATAACGGCGTGCGCAGCTTCCAGGTCAGCACGCCGTTCCCCAGCGGTCAGATGCCGTGGTACATGATGGCGGTTTGGTATGCCAACCAACACTCCGGGCTGCTGGCGGTGCTGGGGCTGATTGTTACGTCGATTCTGGGTCTGGCGCTGACCGCGATGTTTAAACGTCATGCCCGTAAGCGCCTGGGTTCGGGGGATAGCCAATGAAAAGAGTTAGCAAAATGAATAACAAGGCGGCCCGTCAATTCACAACGCTGTGCCTGTCCGGCGCGCTGACGCTTGGCGCGTTTGGCGAAGCGCAGGCGGCAGGCAACGATGCGGCGCTACAGGCGCTCTTCGCACAAGCCAACTACTGGCATGAAAAATCCCACGACGAGCTGGCGATGGAATCGCTGCAAAAAGTGTTGTCGGTCGATGCCAACAACACTCAGGCGCTGTACCTGATGGCGCTCTGGGCGCAGCAGGGGGGAAATCTTCAGGCGGCGGCCCAGTGGCGAGCGCGGCTGGAGAAAGCGGCACCCAATAGCCCCGGATTGCAGGATTTAGATAGCGCTAAAAAAATGGCGCAGGTGCCGCAGGGGCAGCTCAATCTGGCCAGGCAGCAGGCGCGGAGCGGCAATGTCCCCGCCGCGCTGGCGACCTGGCGGAGCATGTTCAACGGCAACACGCCACCGTCGGGACTGGCGGCGGAATACTACATGACGATGGCCAGCGATAAGTCGCTCTATCCGCAGGCGCTGAGCGAGCTGCGTCAGTACGTTGCACAGCATCCGCAGGAAAACGGGCCGCGCGTGGCGTTGGGCAAGGTGCTGACCTGGCGCGAAGACTCCCGCCGGGAAGGGATCTCCATGCTGGAGCCAATGGCCAGCGGCAGCAAAGAAGCCGATAGCGGTCTGCGTCAGGCGCTGCTGTGGATGGGGCCGCAGGCGGGTGATGAGCCGTTCTATGATACCTGGATGCAGCGCCATCCGCAGGATACTGAAGTACAAAACTATTTTCGCGAACGGCGCAGTGGTCAGGCGCGTGGGCAGGGTTACTCTGACCTCAACAGCGGTAATACTGCTGCGGCGAAGCAGCAGTTTGAACAGGTTCTGCAAACCAACCCGCAGGATGCGGACGCGCTGGCAGGGATGGGCTATATCGCCCAGCGCAGTGGTGATTTTCAGGCGGCTTCTCAGTATCTGAGCCGGGCGGCGGACCTTGGCGGCGATGCTTCACAAACCCGGCGTCAGCAGGCGACGGATGCACTGTTTTACGGCCAGCTCGCCCAGGCGCAGCAGGCCTATAAGCAGGGCAATATCAGCCAGGCGCTGGCGCTCTCCGCGCCGCTGGCGCAGCAGGGCGGAACGCAAGGGACGGCGGCGAAACTGTTTCGTGCTGACGTTTTGCGCCACAACAAAGACCTGCCGCAGGCCGAGCAAACGCTGCGTGCGCTGCTCAACGATCAGCCGCAAAACGGCCCGGCGCGGGAGAATCTCTACTACGTTCTGCGCGATCAGAATAAAACCGCAGAAGCGCAGACGGTGCTGCGCACGCTGCCGGAAAGCCTGCAGCAAAAACTACAGCCGAGAGTGGTCACCGGGATGCCGGGGGATTCGCTGCGCCGGCAGGCACAGGAACAGGCTAGCAGCGGCAACGTGGCGGGCGCAATCGCCACGCTGCGCCAGGGGGTCTCCCGCTATCCGGACGATGCGTGGATGCGTCTCGACCTGGCCCGGTTGCTGCAAAAATCGGGTAACGACGGTGAGGCAAACTCGATTATGGCCGCCGCTTATCGCCCCGGCGCCAGCAGTAATTCGCTGTACGCCGCCGCGCTTTTTGCCAGCGAGAACGGCGGCTGGCAGCAGGCGCAAACGCTGCTGGCAAGAATTCCTCCCGCTAGCCAGACCAGCCAGATGCGCGATCTGCATCAGCGGGTGAACTACAACCTGCAGCTGGCAACGGCGCAAAGCTATCTGGCGCAGGGTAACACCGTTGCGGCCTCCAATACGCTCAGGGCGATGGCCGCAACGCCGCCAAAAGCCCCGGCGGATGTCGGCAAACTGGCGCGCCTGCTGGCTCAAAGCGGCGATGTCACCACCGCGGTATCGCTGGTGCGCAACAATATTAACGGCGGTATCTCGGGCAATGCCGGGGATTACGCCGACCAGGTCACGGTACTTAACCAGGCGGGCCTGACCAATGAAGCGCAGAGGCTGCTAACCAACCCGCAGCTGCAGGCGAGCAGTACGCCGACGCAGCTGGCCAGCATTCGCAACGGTTACGTGATTAACGAAGCGGATCATCTGCGCGAGCAGGGCAACTACGCGGCGGCGTATGACAAGCTGATGGGCGCGATGCAAAGCGACCCGCAAAATACCGACCTGATGTTCGCTATGGCGCGTCTCTATCAGAGCGGCAAAATGAACAAAGAGGCCGGGGTGGTCTATGACTATCTGATGACCCGCGATACGCCGACCCAGGATGCGCGCAGCGGAGCGATTGATGTCGCGCTGTCGGCGGGTGACAACGATCGGGCCGAACAACTGGCGGGCGGACTGCGTCCGGATAACTCGCCTGACCGTTTGCTGCTGCTGGCGCGCGTCGCTGAATCGCAGGGGCATCACCAGCAGGCGATGACCTACCTGCGCAGTGCGCGCGGCAGGTTGTTGGGGCAACAGAGCAGCAATAGCGCGCAAACGCCCACCGTGGGCGGCGTGCTGGCGGCGGATAACCCGTTTATCGGCGTTTCTCGCACCCCCACGACAACGCGCAGCGCTTCCACCTACGGGCAATATATGCCATGGCAGGTTTCCCAGGTCTCGACGGGGGATGGCAGCACGCTGCCGGGGATCCAGCGTCCTGACCTGCCGGTTGAAACCGCGCAGACCCGCATGCTGCGCCAGGTGGATACTATGATGGAGACATTGCAGGAAAAAACCGGCACCTGGCTGCAGGGCGGCATGGAAGTTCGCGGCCGCGATGGCGAATCCGGCACCAGCAAGCTCACTGAAATGAAAACGCCGCTAACCTGGTCCTCCTCACCGTTTGGTGATTCGCGTTTCGACTTTACCGTCACGCCGATTACGTTGAATGCCGGTACGGCAACCGGCGACGCCTGGCGGCGCTACGGTGCAAACCCGCTTTCTAATGCGGTTTCGAATATGGTTTCTACCGCCACCAGCGAACAGGCGGCGATTGCGGCGATGACCGATACCGAGCGCACGACTTACTTTGCCAGCAATCCGGGGGCGGAGGCCTTAAGCGATCTGGGTACGCTGAATGCCTCAGATTTTAACGCCACTACCAGTAGCGGCATGGAGAATCTGGCGAAACTGGGGACCTATGACTCCGGGCAGGTTGCCAGCTATCTGTCTTCTTCAAACCTGAAACCTAACGTTGATCAGGCCAGCGGCTCGACGGATTCGCAGAAGGCGAACGGCGTGGAACTGGCGCTGGCGCTGAGCGGCGATCAATACCGCGTCGATATCGGCAGTACCCCGCTGGGTCAGGATCTTAATACTGTCGTGGGCGGCGTGAAGTGGTCGCCGAAGTTGACCAATTATCTGTCGCTAATTTTCACCGGCGAGCGTCGTTCACTGACCGATAGCCTGCTCTCTTACGTCGGCCTGAAGGATTCCTACTCTGGCAAAACCTGGGGCCAGGTGACCAAAAACGGCGGCACCCTGCAACTGAGCTATGACGATGGCGATGCGGGTTTTTACGTCGGCGGCGGAGGCTATAGCTACCTTGGTCAAAACATCGCCAGCAACACCAGTATTAACGCTAACGCCGGGGTTTACCTGCGGCCTTATCACGATGAGTATCGTCAGTTGCAAACCGGGTTGAGTATGAGCTACATGGATTACTCGAAAAACCTGAGCTACTTCACCTATGGGCAAGGGGGTTACTTCAGCCCGCAGAACTACGTTAGCGTGTCGCTGCCGGTCAGCCTGACGGAAAAATATGATAACTGGACGATGAAGCTTGGCGGCTCGGTGGGCTACCAATCTTACAGCCAGGATAAGAGCGCTTATTTCCCGACTAACTCCGAATGGCAGCAGACGCTTGAGACCGCGGTGACCAATGGTTTTGCCAAAGAAGCCTACTATTCAGCGACGTCGAAGAGCGGGATCGGCTACACCCTACGCGCCGGAGCGGATTACAAAGTCAACAAACAGATGTCGCTCGGCGGCCAGATTGGCTATGACACCTTCGGCGATTATAACGAAAGCACCGCCGGCCTCTATATCCGCTACATGCTGGGAGACAACTGATCATGACGGAGAATAATAATGCGCTGGTGACGGCCTGGTTTCAGCAGCAGCAAACGCCTGCCGGATGGTTCGATCTGCTGCTGATTATGGTTGATGGCATGGTTAACAACGCTGGAGAACTGGAGAGCCAGCCCTTCCTGCGTCAGATGGGGGAGGCGTTGGCTGATGAGCATCCGTTGCCGGAATCGGAGACGGTCGGGCAACTGGAGGCCAATATCAATGCTCAACTGAGCCGTTTCCAGTGGGGGATTGTCACCGTTGACGTCAGCGACGATGGTCTGCGATTGCGCCATCAGGCGCTGCCGGTGAGCCGCGATGAAGCGCGTCGCGTCCGCTGGTGTAATGCATTTTGTGCCATACTCGAGGGGCTTTATTCCCGCTGGCTACAGGGGCAGGGCGGTGGTGCGCACGTTGTATTACAGCGCGAGCGGCTGTTTTCGGTCTCTGACGTTCAGTTTCTTTACTTCCATCCATAACGGGTGAATTTATGTCCTTGCGTGCTTTAGCTGCGGTCGTGGTGACGACGGTAATGATGCTTCCCCACGCGTGGGCCGATACGGCGTGGGAAAACTACAAATCGCGTTTTATGATGCCTGATGGGCGCATTGTTGATACTGGCAACGGCAATGTGTCGCACACTGAAGGGCAGGGTTTTGCCATGCTGCTGGCGGTAGCGAATAACGATCGCCCGGCGTTTGACGCGCTATGGCAATGGACCGATAAAACGCTACGTAACAAAGACAATGGGTTGTTTTACTGGCGCTATAATCCGGTGGCACCCAACCCGGTGGCGGATAAAAACAACGCCACCGATGGCGATACGATGATTGCCTGGGCGCTGCTGCGCGCGCAGCAGCAATGGCATGAAAGATCCTACGGCACGGCCTCTGATGCTATAACCGCTTCGCTACTCAAACACACGGTGGTCACCTTCGCCGGGCGCCAGGTGATGCTTCCTGGCGCGAAGGGGTTTTATCTCAACGACCATCTCAATCTTAATCCATCCTACTTTATCTTTCCGGCCTGGCAGGCCTTCGCCGCGCGTACGCATTTGACCGCCTGGCGAAAGCTGCAAACCGATGGACAGGCGCTGCTGGGGAAAATGGCGTGGGGGAAATCGCAGCTTCCCAGCGACTGGGTCGCCTTAAGAGCTGACGGCAAGATGGAACCGGCAAAAGAGTGGCCGACGCGCATGAGCTACGATGCAATTCGCATCCCGCTGTATGTCTACTGGAATGACCCGCAAAGCAGCCTGCTGACGCCGTGGAAAACCTGGTTCCGGAGCTATCCGCGTCTGCAAACGCCGGCGTGGATCAACGTCAATACCAATGAAGTCGCGCCGTGGTTTATGACCGGCGGGCTGCTGGCGGTGCGCGATTTAACGCTTGGTGAAGAACAGGCCGAAATCCAGATTAGCGCTCAGGATGATTACTACTCCGCCAGCCTTAAGCTGCTGGTGTGGCTGGCTAATAAAGACCGCCAATAAACTGTGGAATGCGCCTCGCACGATGCGTAATAGTGAGGTGCGGGTATCAGGGCAGGGTCGTAGAATCGTCGGCAAGCCGGGGTTACCCGGTGAGGCGCAATGTTGCGGGGGCTTGAACCCCGGCGGCATAGATGAATTGGTTGCTGGAAAGAGAAAACCCCCGCACGTTGTTTGGTAAAAACCTGGCAACGTATCGGGGGCTACTCTCGAACCTAGACAATTCGAGGATAGCCGCGAACGGTTGCCATTGCAACAAAGGCGGCTGTATGACGCTCGCTCAGTTAGGCCTGGTGCTCTGGGACGATCTGGCGGCTCCGGTGCTTGCTGGTATTCTTGTCAGCATCATCGTGGGCTGGATGGATAACCGGAAGTAACCGGCCTGTGGGTATCAGTCTGCCTTAATGGCAGCATGCGCCCGGACGGGGCCGCAGGGGGAAAAGCCTGCGGCCTTTTTCGCATTATTGCGGGTAAGGCACCCAACTGCCGCCGTTCAACTGAACGTAGGGCTTGCCCTGATACTGAATCACGATAGCGTTGGAGTTTTCCGAGACCGCTGCGCTCTGCGGCAGATTAGCAATATACTGCTGCCAGTTGATGTCGTTTTCGCCAAACATCTTGCCATCCAGGGCGCGAACCACCAGCTCCGAAACAGCCAGATAGCTACTTGGCTGATCTATTGTGATCGGCGCATCGGGATGCCGCGCCTTGATGCCGAAAAACTTCACCGCCGCCGGGACGTTGGTAATTGAGGGGCTTGGAATATCGCGCAGGCCGGAAACCTGCATTTTGTCGCCTTTCAATGCCGCGCCATGTTCCGGCACGACGATGACCATCACCTTACGGCCCGATTTATCCAGTTCAGTGAAGAAACTGTCCAGTTCGTCGAAGAACTTCTGCGCACGGGCTTTATAGTCCGCAGTTTTGCTCTGGCCCGGGTAGTGGTTGCCATCGTGCAGCGGCAGCGTGTTGTAGAAGGTCGCAGTACGCGGCGTGTTCAGTTTATCGAGCGTCTGTAGCCAGCGGTTCAGCGTTGCCTGGTCGTCATAAACTGGCGAACCGTCAAAGCCTTGCAAAATCACCGGCAGACCGGCTTGATCCATCAGCGGGCTCTGAATGCCGCCCAGAGAGCGCAGCTCTTTCAGGAAGTCGCCAAAGATACCGTTATGCCCAAGCATCAACTGCTGGGTAAAGCCCAGTTTTGCCAGGTTTTCAAACAGGTAGCATTCATTACCTGACGGCTGATACAGGTTAGCGTGAGAGAGTTGACCACAGCTGGCGCGCAGCAGGCGAGCCGCCGCCGGGCCGCTGTACGAGGTGGCTGAGTTAAAGTTTTTGAACAGCAGGTCGAAATGCTTCCACAGCGGGTGATCCATTAACCCGGCGGCTTCAATATCTGACCATGAGAGCGAGCAGATGTTGATAATTAAGACATCAAATGGCTGGGCATCGGCCGGTAGCGCATCAGGGAAAGGCGTTTTACGTTTCTGCTCGGAGGCATAAAAGGTATTAAGCCAGTTGGTGAGATTAGCCGACGTTGGTGGCTCCGTTTGCGGCGGAATATCGTTATTCGCCGCGGCGGTATTGGTGGCGATAGCGGTACCGCCGCCGGTATTGGTTGCGGTATTAGCCGTCGCTGCCGTAGGTTGACCTGCTGGCCATAGGGTAAAAGAGGGCAGCAGCGGGCCAACAACCAGCCAGACCATGATCGCCGAGACAAAAACCGTCACCCGCAGCCATTGACTGATAAACAGCCACAAGACCAGCAGGACAAAGAACGCGCCGACCATATTCCAGTTGATAAAGCGGGTCACCAGATCCCAGATGTAGTCGGCGCTAAAGCCAGCAATCTGCGAACCTTGACTGAAGATGCTTTCCAGGCCGGGTAGCCAGGTATCGTGCCAGAACAGCATAAAGCCCAGCGGGATCGCTATCCAGTGGCGCAGGCGGTGCAGCTTATACTGCGGAATTGGCACCAATAAGAAGGCGAGAAACACCAGATTCAGCATCGGGTGAAAATTAAGGTATCCCGCCCACAGCAAAGCAAACTTCACCAGAAAGTAGAAGTTCCAGCCGGATAAGCCGCGCCAGTACCGCCAGAGCGGAAGCGATGCAGCGGTTGTTTTTGGATTGGTCATTTTGTTGATTTGCCTTGCCTGGATGCCGTTTCCCGGCGCAACACGCCAGCCGGTTTGACATAACGGGGTTTAAAGAACATCAGTCGTAACGTGGTACGAATACGCCGCTGGTAGTGGCGCGTCAGGTATCCCAGCGGGAAAAACAGCAGGGCGCACAGGGCGACCAACTGAATAATATCGGCAATAGACATCATAGATTTAGCTCCCCATCGATGGATAAACGATGTGGCTCAGGGTTTCGACGCCAGCTTCGTCCATCATGGGTCGCGTTGATGGTCTCATTCTTGCCCAGAGAGATAGGCAGTGGCGTGTTCCAGTTCTCCGGCATGATGCCGCGCATCAACATAATTTCAGCGGATATCTGCTTATCTTCAAACCAAATCATTCGGTTAGAGAAAATATCGCCGGTAGGCAAAGGGAAAATATGGTTTAACGCGGTATCGAGATCGTTTACACGGCAAAACGACAGAAACAGCACCAGACGATTGTTACCAATAGTCATGATGTCGCCCATGCGGTTGGGTTTACACAGCGTCAGCGCCTGCTCGACGCGCAGGCCCGGTGCCGGACGTAGCGCCACCATTACGCCTTTGCTATCGGCGGGCAGCATAGTGTTAACCATAATATTGTGCACCGCTTCGCAGAAGGCATCCCACTTCTGGTAGCCGCGCAGTTTTAGCGGTTGACTCCAGGTGAGCAGGGTGGAGAAATCTTCCGGAATATGGCGGGTAAACTTCTGTTTCTGTACGCTTTCAATTAGCGTCAGGCAGCGCGAGAGCGGTGCGCCGCTGGGGATAACCATATTTGCGCCGCTGCTTAGCAAAAGTCGCTCATCGGTGGCGCGCAGGCTTGGGGTCTGCTCGCGAACGATCACTTTTAACGCGCTGCCACGCTGGCGGCGCAGCGTGTGGATATAGCGTCCCAACTGCTCAATCTGCTCGTTTTGGGTAATGGAGAAGATAAGCGTTGCCGCCTGCGCCATCCGTCCGGCATTGAAAACAGCGTCGTTGGTATCGAATAGTGTCCAGTATTCGGAAAGCGCGGGCGCCCCTTCCAGTACGCGCAGGTTACTGAGGACGACTTTCTCGTCGCTGCGTGGCTGAACGACGGTTTCTTCATCCTGCGCCAGTCGCCAGCCATTCTCATCGTGCAAAACAGTGAGCTGCTGCTGGGCGCTTATTCCTTTTTCGCTTCCCCACCAGGCAATATCAAACAGGTGGCTGTCACCCTGGTAACGAATGCTTGCCAGACCGGCAAGAGAACGATACTCGCGTAATAAAGGGGAAAGCTGTTTATCGATATCATGCCCAGAATTAAGTACTAATAGGGAACAATGATGGTATTTAGCCCAGCGATACGTTTTTTCTACCCACTTGCATAATTCTTCGCTTTTCATATTCTGCCAGGCATTTTCTGCACATAGCAGAATAAACAAATAATTGCCAGGTTCGAGGGAGCAAACTAAATCGCGGTGCATTTCTTCCAGCCCTTTAATGTCGTTGGGCATGGTGAACAAGGCAATTTTTTCTGGCCCGCAATCGTTTTCTAACGAAATGATTTTATTTGGGTTATCTCCCATTACTATTGCTGCGAGCTGGCTCTCTTTACTTTGGGCGGCTAGCGTATGGTTGAGCAGGCTTACCGCATCAGGATAGCGGTCAACGTTAAGCCACCATACCCCGCCAACAGGCATATGGCAGACTTCGTCCCATAATGATGAAATACCCAAAGAATATACGATATCCACGGCGTCCCTCGTGAGACCTGATTTACACTGGATCAGTTTACTAGCGAAAGCGTGAGAGTAAACCTAACATTGAAATTAAAGGATATCAGTTTTAGCATGTAAACCTAATTTAAGGATGAACCTATACTTTCTGGTTTAATTTAATGAATTTTGCCAACGGACAGAGAAATGTCAGAAAAAGATCTCGCTGTGCCCACCGATGCGACTTTGGGTTACACCTTTCAAAATGATTTTCTGGCATTAAGCCGGGCATTTTCCCTGCCTGATATTGATTATCACGATATTTCCCGACGCGAGCAGTTAACTGCGGCGCTGAAACGCTGGCCATTACTGGCTGAATTAGCTGAGAAAAAGTAAGGAAGCCGTTGATGGCTATTCTGGGATTACAAGGCGTGCGCGGTGGCACTGGCACCACATCGATTACCGCTGCGCTGGCCTGGGCGCTGCAATTACTCGGGGAAACCGTACTGGTGGTTGATGCCAGCCCGGACAATATGCTGCGCTTTTTTTTCAACGTCGATTTCAGCCACAAAGCGGGCTGGGCGCGTGCGATGATCGACGGCGATGACTGGCGCGATGCCGGACTTCGCTACACTTCGCATATCGATCTGCTGCCGTTTGGTCAGCTCGAACCGGGTGAACGCGAGAATATTGACCAGCTTCAGGCGATGCTTTCGCCGATGGCCGAAATGGTGCAAAAGCTCCATCAGCAGGGCGATCACCGCTGGCTGTTGATTGACCTGCCGGACGGCTATTCGCCGCTGACGCGCACCTTAATCAACGTATGCGACCGTACGCTGGTGGTGGTCCACCCGGACGGTAACAGCCATATTCGCCTGCATCAGCAGGCATTACCGACGAATAGCGATATTCTGATCAACGATCTGCGCGTCGGCAGCCAGCTGCAGGAAGATTTATATCAGCTGTGGCTGGAGAGCCAGCGCCGCATTTTGCCGGTGACGATTCATCGCGATGAGGCGATGGCGGAGTGTCTGGCGGCGAAGCAACCGCTCGGCGAATATCGTCAGGATTCTCTGGCGGCGGAAGAGATACTCACGCTTGCCAACTGGTGCCTGCTGCACTATGTCGGCAAGGGGGCTGAATGATTCGCCTGAGTACCCTACTGCTGGCTCCGCCGGTTGGCGAACGGCTGAGTGAGCGCTATCGTGATTATCGTCGGCACGGCGCGTCGTGGCTGGCGGCCGCGTTGGGCTGCTTGTGGGCGTCGTTGGCGTGGGCGTTTATGCCGCTGTAAACGCCGCGCTGGCAGGCGATACGCGAGCGCCATGATGAATTTTTCCCACATATCAATCCGCACCGTCCGCGCCCGCTGGATCCCATTCGCTATCTTTTGCAATCCTTATGGCTGCTGGTGACGCGGGTGCCGGAGGCGGATAAAAAGGTCAACTGGCGTTCGCTGGTCGCGCTGGAAGGTGTGCAGGGACGCTACGCGCAGTGGCTGGAGAAGCTGCCGGAGAAGGTTAATGCCCGCACTAGCCATTTAGATAAACACAAAGAGTTGGCTCACCTGAACCCGAAGCTGAGGCGGTTGATTCTCGGCACGGTGACGTTTTTCTCGCTGATCCTCGCGCTGCTCTGTATTACTCAGCCCTTTAATCCGCTGTCGCAGTTTATTTTCCTGCTGTTGCTGTGGGGCGTCGCGTTGCTGGTGCGCCGTATTCCAGGGCGCTTCTCAGCGCTGATGCTGATCGTGCTCTCGCTAACCGTTTCTTGTCGCTATATCTGGTGGCGCTACACCTCAACGCTTAACTGGGATGACCCGGTAAGCCTGGTATGCGGGATCATTCTGCTGTTCGCCGAAACCTACGCCTGGGTGGTGCTGGTGCTGGGCTATTTCCAGGTCGTCTGGCCGCTGAACCGTCAGCCGGTGCCGCTGCCGGAGGATATGGAACAGTGGCCGACGGTGGATATCTTCGTGCCGACCTATAACGAAGACCTCAACGTGGTAAAAAACACCATTTATGCCTCGCAGGGGATCGACTGGCCGAAGGACAAGCTCAATATCTGGATCCTCGACGACGGCGGGCGCGAAGAGTTCCGCCAGTTCGCCAAAGACGTCGGGGTGCACTACATCGCGCGAACTACGCATGAACACGCGAAGGCCGGGAATATCAATAATGCGCTGAAGTACGCCAAAGGCGAGTTTGTGTCGATTTTCGACTGCGACCACGTGCCGACACGCTCATTCCTGCAAATGACCATGGGCTGGTTCCTGAAAGAGAAAGAGCTGGCGATGATGCAGACGCCGCACCACTTCTTCTCCCCTGACCCATTTGAACGCAACCTCGGGCGTTTTCGCAAAACGCCGAACGAAGGCACGCTGTTTTATGGCCTGGTGCAGGATGGGAACGACATGTGGGATGCCACCTTCTTCTGCGGCTCCTGCGCGGTAATCCGCCGCGGCCCGCTGGATGAAATTGGCGGTATCGCCGTGGAGACGGTGACGGAAGATGCTCATACCTCTCTGCGTCTGCATCGCCGCGGCCACACTTCCGCCTATATGCGCATACCGCAGGCGGCCGGTCTGGCAACGGAGAGCCTGTCGGCGCATATCGGCCAGCGTATCCGCTGGGCGCGCGGGATGGTGCAGATTTTCCGTCTCGATAATCCGTTGTTTGGCAAAGGGCTGAAGCTGGCGCAGCGCGTCTGCTACGTCAACGCGATGCTGCACTTCCTCTCCGGTATTCCGCGCCTGATTTTCCTGACCGCGCCGCTGGCTTTTTTGCTGCTGCACGCCTATATCATTTACGCCCCCGCGCTGATGATCGCCCTGTTTGTGCTACCGCATATGATTCACGCCAGCCTGACCAACTCGAAGATTCAGGGTAAATACCGTCACTCTTTCTGGAGTGAAATCTACGAAACGGTGCTGGCCTGGTATATCGCGCCACCGACGTTTGTCGCGCTGATTAACCCGCACAAGGGCAAATTCAACGTTACCGCGAAGGGCGGGCTGGTGGAAGACGAGTACGTCGACTGGGTGATTTCCCGTCCCTATATCTACCTTGTGCTGCTGAATCTGGTCGGCGTCGCCGTGGGTATCTGGCGCTTTATGTACGGCCCGGAAAACGAGGTCCTGACCGTCTGGGTGAGTATTATCTGGGTGTTCTATAACCTGATTATTCTTGGCGGCGCGGTGGCCGTGTCGGTCGAAAGCAAGCAGGTGCGGCGCTCGCATCGTGTAGAGATGTCGATGCCGGCAGCGATTGCTCGCGAAGATGGCCATCTGTTCTCCTGCACCGTTCATGACTACTCCGACGGTGGGCTTGGTGTCAAAATTCACGGCGAGGCGCAGGTGCTGGAAGGCCAGCACGTCAAGCTGCTGCTCAAACGCGGGCAGCAGGAGTACAGCTTCCCGGTACGGGTTGCGCGCGTGAACGGGAGCGAAGTGGGTTTACAGCTGTTGCCGTTAAGCAATCGGCAACATATTGATTTTGTGCAGTGTACGTTTGCCCGCGCAGATACGTGGGCGCTTTGGCAGGATAGCTTCCCGGAAGATAAACCGATGGAAAGCCTGCTGGATATCCTGAAGCTGGGGTTCCGTGGATATCGTCACCTGGCGGAGTTCTCACCGCCGTCGGTGAAGGTTATTTTCCGCTCGCTCACCTTGCTGGTGGCCTGGGTTGTCTCGTTTGTTCCGCGCCGTCCTGAACGCGCGGCAGCGACACTCTCGGCGGAACCGGCAATGGCTCAACAATGATGATAATGCGATGAACAGAAAACTCTCTTTGATTTGTGCAGTAGCGGTGAGCATTGGCGGCTGGTCCCCCTTCGCTTCGTATGCGGAACCGACGGTAGCGGTAGCTGCGGCACCGGAAGCGGCACAGACGACTACCGTGCCCGGTATTGCCGGGGTGGTTGCTGATAGCCAGCCAACGGCGGCCCTTGCTGACCCGGCGGCCCCGGTGGTGATATTGGATAATGCTCCGACCCGTGACGTAAAGCTCACCTTCGCCAAAATCGCCCCGCCTCCGGGCAGTATGGTGCTGCGCGGCGCGCGTCCTGATGGCTCGGTAGAGTTTGGTATGCGCAGCGATGAAGTGGTGGCGAAAGCGCTGCTTAACCTCGACTACACGCCATCGCCGTCGCTACTACCGATCCAGTCGCAACTGAAGGTCTATCTTAACGATGAGCTGATGGGCGTTTTGCCGGTCACTAAAGAGCAACTGGGCAAAAAAGTCAGCGCGCAGATCCCGATAGATCCGCTGTATATCACCGACTTTAACCGCGTGCGCCTGGAGTTCGTTGGCCACTATCGTGATGTCTGTGAAAACCCGGCCAGCAGCACCCTGTGGCTGGACGTGGGCCGCGAAAGTTATCTGGATTTAACCTATCAGTCGCTGAACGTGCGCAACGATCTCTCGCATTTCCCGGTCCCATTCTACGATTCCCGCGATAATCGCCAGCTCACGCTGCCGATGGTCTTTGCTTCCGCGCCGGATGTTCAGCAGCAGCAGGCGGCGGCGATTATCGCCTCGTGGTTCGGCAGCAAAGCGGGTTGGCGCGGCCAGCAGTTCCCGGTTCACTTCAACGCGCTGCCGGATCGTAATGCCATTGTTTTTGCCACCAACGATAAGCGCCCGGACTTCCTGCGCGAGCACCCGCCGGTTAGCGCGCCGACTATCGAAATGATCGACCATCCGAGCAACCCGTACGTCAAGCTGCTGGTGGTATTCGGTCGTGATGATAAGGACCTGCTGCAGGCGGCGAAGGGGATTGCTCAGGGCAATATTCTGTTCCGCGGCAGCAGCGTGACGGTTGACGATGTGAAAGAGCTACAGGCACGTAAGCCTTACGATGCGCCAAATTGGGTGCGCACCGACCGGGCGGTGACCTTTGCTGAGCTGAAGACCTACGAACAGCAGCTGCAATCCAGCGGTCTGGTGCCGGATTCCATTAATGTCGCGCTGAACCTGCCGCCAGACCTGTACCTGCTGCGCGCCAACGGCATCGACATGAATCTGAACTATCGCTACACCATGCCGCCGATCAAAGACAGCTCGCGCATGGATATCAGCCTGAACGATCAGTTCTTGCAGTCGTTTAGCCTCAATAGCTCGCAGGATGTGAATAAACTGATACTGCGCCTGCCGGTGCTGCAGGGGCTGCTGGATGGCAAAACGGAGGTGACAATCCCGGCGCTACGCCTCGGGGCGATGAACCAGCTGCGCTTTGATTTCCAGTATATGAATCCGATGCCCGGCGGCTCCATTGATAACTGTATTACCTTCCAGGCGGTACAGAACCACGTGGTGATTGGCGACGACTCGACCATCGACTTCTCGAAGTACTATCACTTTATGGCGATGCCGGATCTGCGCGTGTTTGCCAACGCGGGCTTCCCGTATAGCCGGATGGCCGATCTGTCCGACACCCTGGTTGTGGTACCAAAAGCGCCGACTGAGGGCCAGGTTGCTACGCTGCTGGAGACCACCGGCGGCATCGGTGCGCAAACCGGTCTGGCGTCAATTAACCTTCGCATGACCGATGACGGTAGCCAGATTAAAGACAAAGATGCCGACCTGCTGTTGATTGGCTCCATTCCGCAGGCGCTGAAGGACGACACCAAAATTAATCTGCTGGTTGAAGCGACCAAAAGCTGGGTGAAAATGCCAATGCGCCACTACGACCTGGCGAGCATTTACCCCGATCTTGAAGCCAGAACGCCGAATACCCGCACTGATATCACCTCGTCCGGGCCGATGGCGGCCATTATCGGCTTCCAGTCGCCTTACAACGATCAGCGCAGCGTCGTTGCGCTGCTGGCCGATAGCCCGCGCGGTAACGAACTGCTGACCGCGGCGCTGAACGACAGCGGCAAACGCGCGGCGATGTTTGGTTCCGTTTCGGTCATTCGTGAATCGGGCGTGAACAGCCTGCGGGTGGGGGATGTGTATTATATCGGGCATCTGCCGTGGTTCGAACGCATTTGGTTTGCGCTCTCCAGCCATCCGGTGCTGCTGGCGATTCTTGCGGCGGTGAGCATCGTGCTGCTGGCGTGGGTACTGTGGCGCATGCTGCGTATTATCAGCCGTCGTCGCCTCGACCTTGATGATGAGTAATCGATGATGAATGCAGTACGTGGAGTGGTGTTATCGGTGTTGATTCTGGCGGCGGCGCAGGTTAGCGCCGCCTGTCAGTGGCCGGCCTGGGAGCAGTTTAAAAAAGAGTACGTCAGCGCCGAAGGGCGGGTTATCGACCCCAGCGATTCACGAAAAATCACCACTTCGGAAGGGCAAAGCTACGCGTTGTTCTTTGCCCTGGCGGCCAATGACCGCGAGGGTTTTAGCAAGCTATTTGAGTGGACGCAAAACAACCTCGCGGAGGGTGACCTGCGCGCGCATCTGCCGGGCTGGTTGTGGGGTAAAAAGAGTGATGATGAGTGGACGGTTCTCGATAGCAACTCGGCGTCTGATTCCGATTTATGGATAGCCTGGTCGCTGCTGGAAGCCGGACGCTTGTGGAAAATGCCGCAATACACTGAAGTCGGTAAAGCGCTGCTGGCGCGGATTGCCGATGAAGAAATCGTGACGGTGCCGGGGCTCGGGCCGCTGGTGTTGCCGGGGAAAGTTGGCTTCGTCGATGACGGCGGCTGGCGCTTTAACCCCAGCTACCTGCCGCCGCAGCTGGCGACCTACTTTGCCACTTTTGGCGCTCCATGGCCGAAGGTACGCGAAGCGAATCTGCGCCTGCTGCTGGAGACCGCGCCAAAAGGTTTTTCGCCTGACTGGGTACGCTACGAAAAAGGCAAAGGCTGGCAGTTGAAAGCGGATAAACCCATTATCGGCAGCTATGACGCCATTCGCGTCTATTTGTGGGCCGGTATGCTTGACGACGGCGATAAGCAAAAAAAACCTCTGCTGGCGCGCTTTAAGCCGATGGAAACTCAGACTATCAGCCAGGGCGTGCCGCCGGAAAAAACCAATATCGCCAACGGTAAAACCACTGGCAATGGCCCGGTTGGCTTCTCCGCGTCGCTACTGCCATTTTTGCAAAATGACGACGCCCGGGCGATTCAGCGCCAGCGCGTCGCTGACGATTACCCCGGCGCGGATGCTTACTACAGCGCGGTCCTGACCCTTTTCGGTCAGGGATGGGATCAACACCGTTTTCGCTTCACCGCCGCTGGCGAATTACGACCTGACTGGAACCAGGAATGCACAAGTTCTCACTAAGCTTATTCACGCTCTCTTTAAGCGTCGCGCTGATGCCGCTGGCGCACGCCGCGAACACGCCCGCTCAGCAACATCTGCTGGAGCAGGTGCGCCTCGGCGAGGCCAGCAATCGTGAAGACCTGGTACGTCAGTCGTTGTATCGCCTGGAATTGATCGACCCAAATAACCCGGATGTGGTGGCTGCGCGAATGCGTTACCTGATCCGCCAGGGCGATACCGCCGGTGCGCAGAAACAGCTTGAGCGTCTGGCTAAATTGGCCCCGGACTCGACGGAGCTCAAAACCTCACGTAACGAGATGGATATCAGCACCGGCGATGGTCGCCAGGAGCTACAGCAGGCCCGTCTGCTTGGCGTTGCCGGGAAAGTTGATGAAGCGATTGCTGCTTACGAGAAGTTGTTCAACGGCGTACCGAGCGATGAAAATGCGGCGATTGAGTACTGGACGCTGGTGGCGCGTCTGCCATCACGCCATAACGAGGGCGTCAATCAGCTAAAAAAACTTAACGCCAGCTCGCCGGGCAACGTCCAACTGCAAACGGCGCTGGCGAAACAGATGTTTGGCGACAATAAGCCGGAAGAGGGATTCGCTTACCTTGAGCAGATGTCGCGCTCGGCGGCGGGCCGCGGTATCGCTGCCGATATGTGGTTTACTGAAGTCAAAAGCATGCCGGTTAGCAAGGCCAGCGTGCAAGCCCTACAGCGATTTCTAATGCAGTTCCCTACCGGCTCCGCCTCGGCCAATGCTCGGGTGCTGCTCGACCAGCAGCAGACGCAGCTTAGAGATCCGACGTTCCGCGATCGTGCTGAAGGTCTGGCGGCGGTGAAAGCTGGAAAAGGTTCGGTGGCCGTCGCCGATTTGCAGCAAGCCGTAAGGGCGGATGCCAAAGACAGCGATGCGGTTGGCGCGTTAGGGCAGGCGTACTCCCAGCGCGGCGATCGGGCGCGGGCGGTTGCTCAGTTGAGTAAAGCCATCAAAATGGACCCGGATAGCCCGAGCCGCGACAAATGGGACAGCCTGCTCAAGACCAACCGCTACTGGCTGCTGATCAAGCAGGGCGACAACGCGCTGAAAAGCGGCCAGTTGGCGCAGGCGCAAAATTATTACGCTCAGGCGCAGCGAGTAGACAATACCGACAGCTATGCGGTGCTGGGTTTGGGAGATGTGGCGGCGGCGCGTAAAGAAAACGCGGCGGCGGAGCGTTACTACCAGCGCGCGCTGCGCATGGACCGCGGCAATAGCCTGGCGGTGCGCGGCCTTGCCAATCTCTATCGCGCTGAATCGCCGGAAAAAGCCAGTGCCTACATTGCCAGCCTGTCGCCGGGCCAGCGGCGCAGCATTGACGATATCGAGCGTAGCCTGACCAACGATCGGCTGGAGAAACAGGCCGAATTGCTGGAGAGCCAGGGCAACTGGGTGCAGGCAGCAGAAGTACAGCGCCGAAGGCTGGCGCTGGATCCGGATAGCGTATGGATAACTTACCGCTTATCGCGGGATCTGGTCAGCGCGGGCAGTCGTAGTGAAGCTGATGCGCTGATGCGTGCGATGGTCAACCGCAAGCCCGGCGATGCCGACCGGATTTATGCTTATGGCCTCTATTTATCCGGTAACGATCAGGATGAGATGGCGCTGGCACAGATTAATGCTCTGCCGCGTGGACAGTGGACGGACAATATTCGCGAGCTGGATGCGCGTCTGCAAAGCGACAAGATCTTGCGTCAGGCAAACCAGCTGCGCGATGGCGGTCAGGAGGCGCAGGCCATTGCGCTGATCAAACAGCAGCCGACGTCGGTGCGCTACGAGCTAACCCTTGCGGACTGGGCGCAGCAGCGCGGCGACAGTCGGACGGCGATAGCGGAATATCAGCAGGTCCTCGGGCAAGAGCCGAGTAACGGCGATGCGCGTCTGGGCCTTGCGGAAGTCTATCTTGCCGATGGCGATAAAAATGCCGCCCGGGCCCAGGTGGCTCAGCTCAAGGGCGAGGATGTTGGCTCCATCAATATGCAGCGACGCATTGCTCTGACACAAGCGGGTCTCGGCGATAGCGTTCAGGCGCAGCAAACTTTCGCCCGTATTGTTCCGCAAGCGAAAGCCCAGCCGCCGTCGATGGAAAGCGCGCTGGTGCTACGCGATGCCGCGCGCTTCCAGGCGCAAAACGGTGAGCCGCAGCAGGCGCTGGAGGGTTACAAAGATGCGATGGTGGCCTCCGGCGTGACCCTCGTGCGCCCACAGGATAACGACACTTTCACGCGCCTGACGCGTAATGACAGCAGTGACGACTGGCTGAAGCGCGGGGTGCGTAGCGATGCTGCCGATCTGTATCGTCAGCAGGATCTGAACGTCACGCTTGAGCACGATTACTGGGGATCCAGCGGTACCGGCGGCTATTCCGACCTGAAAGCGCATACCACGATGCTGCACGTGGATGCGCCGCTGGCCGACGGGCGGATGTTCTTGCGTACCGACCTGGTCAATATGGATGCCGGTAGTTTTTCTACGGATAGCGACGGCAGCTACTCGCCGAGCTGGGGTACCTGCGGTGAAATCGCCTGTACTGGCGGCAGCAAACACCAAAGCGACAGCGGCGCCAGCGTTGCGGTGGGCTGGAAAAACGACACCTGGAGCGGCGATATCGGCACCACGCCGATGGGCTTTAACGTCGTTGATGTGGTGGGTGGCCTGAGCTACAGTAGCGATGTTGGCCCGCTGGGCTACACCGTTAACGTTCATCGTCGACCCATTTCCAGCTCGTTGTTGGCTTTTGGCGGGCAGAAAGATAACGGTAATGATGGTCATACCGGTAAGACCTGGGGCGGAGTGCGCGCCGACGGCGGTGGGCTTAGCCTGAGCTACGATAAGGGCGAGGCCAACGGCGTGTGGTCGTCGCTGGGCGTTGATCAGCTGACGGGTAAAAACGTTGCTGACAACTGGCGCGTGCGCTGGATGACCGGTTACTACTACAAAGTTATTAATGAAGATAATCGCCGGGTGACCGTCGGGCTGAACAATATGCTCTGGCACTACGACAAGGACCTGAGCGGCTATACCCTCGGCCAGGGCGGTTACTACAGTCCGCAGGAGTATGTCTCCTTCGCCGTGCCGGTGACCTGGCGTCAGCGGACGGAAAACTGGTCCTGGGAGCTGGGCGGTTCCGTTTCCTGGTCCCATTCGCGGACCAAAACAGAAGCTCGCTATCCGCTGCTGAATTTGATTCCCTCGCAGTATCGCAACGCAGCCAGCCAGCTGACGGAAGAAGGCAGCAGCAGTTCGGGCGTCGGTTATACCGCCCGGGCGCTGGTTGAGCGGCGGGTGACCGGCAACTGGTTTGTTGGGGCGGCGGTGGATATTCAGCAGGCGAAGGATTACACCCCAAGCCATGCGTTGCTTTATGTTCGCTACTCGGCTTCCGGCTGGCAGGGCGATATGGATATTCCGCCACAGCCG
Source organism: Klebsiella sp. RHBSTW-00215 (assembly GCF_014103785.1). Classification (NCBI taxonomy): domain Bacteria; kingdom Pseudomonadati; phylum Pseudomonadota; class Gammaproteobacteria; order Enterobacterales; family Enterobacteriaceae; genus Klebsiella; species Klebsiella sp. RHBSTW-00215. The sequence goes on along the minus strand of NZ_JABXQS010000001.1, from coordinate 1,127,744 downwards.
CTGGTCCCTTACGCAGACTGGTAGCAGATTAGCCTGAATTACGTGACAGGGCGTCACTCCACGACGCTCTTCGCGTATACTCGTCACACTTCGCCCGCCTTTGGCAATACCGATCGTTTTTTCCCGGTGGCGCTGCGGCTTCCCGGGCTACGGGTCCGTGCGGTCTGGGTTTGTAGCCCGGACAGGCGCACCGCGCCGCCTCCGGGAATTCTCCTCGGTGACCGGGGCCACGGGTCCGTGCGGTTTGGGTTTTGTAGCCCGGACAGGCGTTTTGCGCCGCCTCCGGGAAGGCACCCCAGGACATCGCTGCACACCTTGCGGGCGCGAGCGAATGATTTGAGTATATAATCAGCCTGAAAAAGACCGGTGATGATGGATCTAAACCGGGTATGCGTTCAGCTTCAGTGGAGAACCCCGTTGCGCGTCAGCCGTTCACTTACAATTAAACAGATGGCGATGGTCGCGAGCGTGTCCATGGCGTTTGTATTGGTCTTCTGCTCTATTTTGCTGTTCCACTTTGTACAGCAGAGTCGCTTTACCACGGCCACGCAATTAGAAAGCATCGCGCGTTCCGTTCGCGAACCGCTGTCAGCGGCTATCCTCAAAGCCGATATTCCTGACGCGGAAGCCATTCTGAGCCGCATTCAGCCTGCAGGCATCGTCAGCCGGGCGGATGTGGTATTACCGAATCAATTCCAGGCGCTGCGAATGCGCTTTATTCCCGAGCGCCCGGTGCCGGTCATGATCACCCGCATGTTTGAGCTGCCGGTGCAGATTTCACTACCGATCTATTCCCTTGAACGACCAGCTAACCCGCAGCCGCTGGCCTATCTGGTGCTCCAGGCCGACTCGTATCGCATGTATAAGTTCGTGATGAGTACCCTGTCGACGTTAGTAACTGCTTACTTACTTCTGGTGCTGATTCTGACAGTGGCAATCACCTGGTGCATCAACCGCCTGATAGTACGGCCTCTGCGCAAAGTCGCCCGCGAGCTTAACGATGTTCCACAGCAGGAGCGTCTGGGCCACCAGCTCACGCTGCCGCGCCTGCATCATGATGATGAGATCGGCATGCTGGTGCGCAGCTACAACCGTAACCAGCAGACCCTGCTGCGCCTGCACGATGAACTCTCGTTGCAGTCGACCCGGTTCCCGGTCTCAGACCTGCCCAATAAAGCCTTTTTGATGGCGATGCTGGAGCAGACCGTTGCCCGCCCGCAGCCCTCGGCGCTGCTGGTTGTTGCCTGCGAAACCTTACAAGATACTGCTGGCGTGCTGAAAGAGACGCAGCGTGAAATGCTGCTGCTGACCCTGGTCGGAAAGCTGCGGGCGATCATTCCTGCGCAGATGGTGCTGGCCCAGGTCAGCGGTTATGACTTCGCAATTCTGGCCAGCGGCATTACCGAACCCTGGCAGGCGGTGACGTTAAGTAAGCAAGTACTTACTGTCGTAAATGAGCGTTTGCCGCTGTATGGTATTCAGCTTCGCCCCTGCGCCAGCATCGGTATTGCGATGTTTAATGGCGAGATCAACGCCGAACAACTCTATCGCCGGGCGTTTTCCGCCGCGGTGACCGCGCGGCGTAAAGGGAAAAACCAGATTGAGTTCTTCGATCCAGAGCAAATGGAAAAAGCGCAGCGCCGATTAATGGAGGAGCACGATATTCTGACGGCGCTCGATAACCAGCAGTTTGCTACCTGGCTGCAACCGCAGGTGGATACCGCCAGCGGTGAGGTGTGCGGTGCGGAAGTGCTGCTGCGTCAGCGTCAGGCGGACGGCAGTTGGTCGCTGCCGGGGGATCTGATTGAGCGTATCGAAGCCTGTGGGCTGATGGTTCCGGTCGGTTACTGGGTAATGGAAGAGGCCTGTCGGCAGCTTGCCGCCTGGCAAAATCAGGGGATCATGCTGCCGCTGTCGGTTAACGTGTCGTTGCTACAGTTACTGCACCACGATCGTGGCGCCGAAATGCTGGCGCTGCTTTCGCGCTACCGTATCGCGCCGGGAACGCTGGTACTGGAAGTAACCGAGAGTCGCCGGATAGACGATCCGCAGGCGATAATCTCCCTGTTACGCCCACTGCGTGAAGCCGGCGTGCGGATTGCATTGGATGATTTTGGTATGGGCTACGCGGGCCTGCGGCAGCTGCAGCATATTAAATCGCTGCCGGTGGACATTCTGAAAATCGATAAAGTCTTTATCGATATGTTACCGGACGATATCAGCATGGTTCCGGCGATTATCCAGCTGGCGCGCGGTCTGAATTTGCGTATTGTCGCGGAAGGGGTCGAAAACCAAGCGCAGTATGCCTGGCTGCAGGAGGCGGGCGTAGAAGCGGTTCAAGGATATCTATTTGGCTGCGCCATGCCGCCAGACGCTTTTATGGCACGGTTTTTAAAGACCGATGCTGAGGATGCAAATTTGTAACGATATTGTTAGCTTGTACGAGTCAGCTCTAAAAAATTAACAATTCCATTGCAATTTAACTCCTCGTTATTTCTGAAATGTTTCTTGGGTGTTATTTTTAAGCCACAGACGCGATATCCACTCTTTGTCTGTGGTTTTTCCCAAAGGACACCTATGAAAATCTCTTTCTTTAAAAGCCTTTATGTTCAGGTTTTATCGGCCATCGCGATCGGTATTCTGCTGGGCCACTTCTACCCGGAACTGGGCGCGCAGATGAAACCCCTCGGCGATGCCTTCGTTAAACTGATTAAAATGATTATTGCACCGGTTATCTTCTGTACAGTCGTGACAGGGATTGCCGGGATGGAAAGCATGAAGGCCGTCGGCCGCACCGGGGCGGTTGCGCTGCTCTATTTTGAAGTCGTGAGCACCATCGCGCTGATTATCGGCCTGATTATTGTCAACGTGGTGCAACCCGGCGCGGGAATGAACGTGGACCCGGCGACCCTCGACGCGAAGGCCGTGGCGGTTTACGCCGAACAGGCGAAAGATCAGGGCATTGTGGCGTTTTTGCTCGATATTATCCCCGGCAGCGTGATCGGCGCTTTTGCCAGCGGCAACATTCTGCAGGTGCTGATGTTTGCGGTGCTGTTTGGTTTTGCGTTGCACCGACTGGGCAGCAAAGGCCAGCTGATTTTCAACGTTATCGAAAGCTTCTCACAGGTCATCTTCGGCATCATCAACATGATTATGCGCCTGGCGCCAATCGGTGCTTTCGGGGCAATGGCCTTTACCATCGGTAAATATGGCGTCGGGACGCTGGTGCAGCTTGGTCAGCTGATCGTCTGCTTCTACATCACCTGTATCCTGTTTGTGGTAGTGGTACTGGGGTCGATAGCCAAAGCTACCGGCTTCAGCATCTTTAAATTTATCCGCTATATCCGCGAAGAGCTGCTGATTGTGCTGGGAACCTCTTCATCTGAGTCAGCGCTGCCGCGCATGCTCGATAAGATGGAGAAACTCGGCTGCCGTAAGTCGGTGGTGGGGCTGGTTATTCCAACGGGCTACTCATTTAACCTCGATGGCACCTCCATCTATCTGACAATGGCGGCAGTGTTTATCGCTCAGGCAACCAACAGCCACATGGATATTTTCCATCAGATAACCCTGCTGGTGGTACTGCTGCTATCATCGAAAGGCGCGGCGGGCGTAACGGGCAGCGGATTTATCGTCCTCGCGGCGACCATTTCCGCCGTCGGCCATTTGCCAGTAGCCGGTCTGGCGTTAATCCTCGGTATCGACCGCTTTATGTCCGAGGCGCGTGCGCTGACTAACCTGGTGGGTAACGGCGTGGCAACTATCGTGGTCGCTAAATGGGTAAAAGAGCTGGACTCCAAACAGCTGGATGATGTCCTGAATAACCGTACTCCAGCGAGCAAATCGCACGAATTATCCTCATAAATCCACCTGTTAGGCCCGTTGTCCCTTGCTGGACTCCGGGCTCCTGCGCATAATTAGGGGTCGCTGCCGCTTGCACGGTGGTGACCCTTATGATTTTTTAACGTCTACATGCGACATTTTCATCTCCGCGTGGTCTAAACGACGTACTTAACTCACCACATTTTTTCGGCGGCCCGCCTGTGGGCTGCTGTTGTAACCAGGATTGTTCATCAGGGGTTCACATGCAGGGCACAAAAATTCGACTCTTAACCGGTGGTTTGCTGATGATAGCGGCGGTCGGTTATGTGCAGGCAGAAGCGCTCCAGCCGGACCCGGCCTGGCAACAGGGGACACTTGCTAATGGGTTTCAGTGGCAGGTTTTAGCCACCCCGCAGCGTCCCAGCGATCGTATCGAAGTTCGCCTGTCCGTGAATATTGGCTCGCTGAGCGAAAGCACTCAGCAGAGCGGCTTTAGCCACTTTATCCCGCGTCTTGCACTGACGCAAAGCGGTAGCCTCCCGACTATGCAGGCGCGTTCTTTGTGGCAGCAGAGTATTGACCCTAAGCGTCCTCTGCCGCCCGCCATCGTTTCTTATGACTACAGTTTGTTTAATCTGAGCTTACCGAATAACCGCAATGATCTGCTGAAAGAAGCGCTGAGCTGGTTGGCGAGCGCTAGCGGTAAAATGTCGATCACCCCGGAAACGGTCAACCACGCGCTACAGGGCGAAGACATGGTGGTGACCTGGCCTGCGGATACCAAAGAAGGCTGGTGGCGCTATCGGCTGAAAGGCTCAACGATGTTGGGGCACGATCCAGCGGCACCGTTGAAACAACCGGTTGATATCGCTCAGCTCAAAGATTTCTATCAAAAATGGTATACCCCGGACGCCATGACCCTGATCGTGGTCGGCAACGTGGACAGCCGCAGCGTCGCGGAACAGATCAACAAAACCTTTGGCGGCCTGAAGGGCAAACGCGAAACGCCAGTAGCGGTTCCGACGTTATCTCCGCTGCCGACGACGCCGGTCAGCATCATGACCGATGCGGTGCGCGAGGATAAGCTGTCGCTGATGTGGGATACGCCGTGGCAGCCTATTCGTGAATCGGCAGCGCTCCAGCGTTATTGGCGCGATGATCTTGCGCGTGAAGCGCTGTTCTGGCACGTACAGCAGAATCTGAGCAAGAGTAATATCAAGGATATCGGCCTGGGCTTTGATTGTCGTGTGCTCTACCAACGTGCGCAGTGTGCGATCAATATCGAATCGCCGGGTGAGCGCTTGAACGCCAACTTGACGACCGTGGCGCGTGAGCTGGCGAAAGTGCGCGACAACGGCCTGCCGCAGGATGAGTTTGATGCTCTGATTGCGCAGAAAAACCTTGAGCTACAGAAGCTGTTCGCCACCTATGCGCGTACTGATACTTATATCCTGATTAGCCAGCGGATGCGTTCGTTGCAAAACCAGGTGGTGGATATTGCTCCCGAGCAGTATCAGAAGCTGCGCCAGGAGTTTCTTAACTCGCTGACGGTCGATATGCTCAATCAGTATCTGCGTCAGCAGCTATCGCAGGATATGGCGTTGGTATTGCAGCAGCCACAGGGCGAGCCGGAGTACAACATGAAGGATCTGCAGGCGACGTGGGAAAAACTGATGATGCCTGCGCCAACGGCGGCGACCAGCAGCGCCAGCGATGTTGTGGAAGGGCGTAACGAAGTCACTGATATTCCGCCAGGACAGTAAAGAAAAACCGGATAGCAATGCTATCCGGATTTGCTAATGGCAAATCTGTTTTGGGTATTGCGCCGGGTGTTTTTCCCCGGAGGCGATGCTGCGCATCTATCCGGGCTACCAGTCAGCAGACGGCCGTGAACCCGTAGCCCGGTCAGCGCAGCGCCACCGGGAAGCAGCAGCGCCGGTGTATCAGCCCCTGCACATTTCCCGGAGGCGGCGCTGGCGCGCCTTGTCCGGGCTACCGGCCCGCAGAGCGCTGTGACAATAGCGCAGCGCGAGCCGGGAATTAGCGACGCTACAGTTACTGCGGCATCGCTTCGCGCGGGATAACCGCGCCGCGATACTGAATTACCGTGCTGGCGGTCAGGTGTCCGCGTTTCGCCGCAGACTCTGCATCGCCGCCGGTCAGGCGCACAGCCAGATAGCCCGCGCTGAATGAATCGCCAGCAGCGGTAGTATCAACCACTTTCTCTTTCGGTAGCTTCACGGCCGGGATTTCCAGCTGCGGTTGACCGACAATCGCCACCAGGCAAGAGTCAGCGCCGCGTTTAACCACCACTTCTTCAACGCCAGCGGCGTGAGTGCGGGCGATCACTTCTTCGACCGGCTTCTCTCCCCACAGCGCATCTTCGTCGTCGAGAGTCAGGAACGCGATATCAGTACAGGTCAGCATCTGCTGATAAACCTGCTGCGTCTCTTCTTTGCTGCTCCACAAGCGCGGGCGATAGTTATTATCAAAAATCACCTTGCCGCCGTTTGCGCGGCATTCGCGCAGCAGCGTTAGCAGCTTCTCGCGACTGGTCGGGCTAAGGATAGCCAGGCTGATACCGCTAAGGTAAAGGTAATCAAACGTTGCCAGCTCTTCGCAGATAGCCGCAGACTGCTCGCTCTCCAGCCAAAATTTCGCCGCCGCTTCATTGCGCCAGTAGTAAAACGTACGCTCACCGGTGTCGTCGGTTTCGATGTAATACAGGCCCGGCAAACGGTCAGCCATACGCTGTATCAGGTCCGTCTGGACATTTTCACCTTGCCAGGACTCCAACATCTGCTGGCTAAAAGTATCCGTCCCCAGCGCGGTGACGTAATGCACACCCAGCACGCTGGCGTCGGTCTGACGGGCAATATAGACGGAGGTATTTAAGGTATCGCCGCCAAAGCCACGGTTTACCGCCGCGCCTTTCTCTGACAGCTCAATCATGCATTCGCCAATGACGGCAATTTTCTTAGACATAGTGAGGACCTGAAATTAAATCAATATTAACCCTAGTGTGCGCTGGGCCGCTTTTATGGTCAATGATATTAAAACAACGTTCCATTATTTTTTTGACATAACGCGGATTATGTGACGAAAACCTGTAATGGCTCAATAGTAATGTCCGCCTGTGGCTCAATTCAGATGTCCGCGCTATGGTAAGCTTCACTGGTCCGTTTAAACTACCGGGAGGCATATCATGAGCGCAGAAAGCTCAGGAGTGTTTACTTTGAAAGAGATCAACCGGATCAAGATTATACAGGACGTCATTGAACGTCGCATCACAACGCGCCGTGCGGCCGAGCACCTCGGTATCAGCGACAGGCAATGCCGCAGACTTCTTGCCCGTTACCGTGAAGGCGGACCGCTTGGTATGGCCAGCAGACGATGTGGCATGCGTGGTAACCGCCAGTTGCCACCCGGGCTCGCAGATCAGGCTCTGGAACTGATCAAGACGCGTTATGCTGATTTCGGTCCGACTCTGGCGCGTGAAAAGCTCGAAGAACTCCACGGACTGTTTCTTGGCAAAGAAACTGTCCGGCGCATCATGGTGCGGGCTGGCTTATGGGTTCCCCGTAAACAACGTGCCGCAAGGATCCCTCAACCACGGTACCGGCGTCCGTGTACTGGTGAGCTGATACAAATAGATGGCTGTGATCACGACTGGTTTGAAGGCCGTGGCCCGGCCTGCACCGCGCTGGTCTATGTTGATGATGCAACCAGCAAACTGATGGAACTGTTGTTTGTTAAATCGGAGTCCACGTTTTCTTACTTCGAAGCCACGCGGCGCTATATCGATAAGCATGGTAAACCGCTGGCACTGTACAGCGATAAAGCCGGTGTTTTTCGTGTTAACAATAAACACGCCACAGGCGGAGACGGGCATACTCAGTTTGGGCGAGCCATGCATGAACTGAACATCCAGACTATCTGTGCAGAAACCAGTCCCGCCAAAGGGCGTGTAGAACGAGCTCACCTCACTTTACAGGATCGTCTGGTCAAAGAGCTGCGGTTACAGGGCATTTGTTCAATGGAGGCTGCAAATGACTTCGCTGAGGCCTATATGGCTGACTATAACCGCCGTTTTGGCAAAGTACCGCGACATGATTTTGACGTACACCGTGCTGTAGAACATGATGAGGACCTGGGGCTTATTTTCACTGTTCGTGAAAAACGTAAAGTCTCAAAATCGTTGACGATACAATATGATAAAATGTTGTACCTGATTGAAGACAGCGAACTGAGTCGCCGTGCAATAGGTAAATATATCGATGTGTATCACTATCCTGATGGCAGAAAAGAGCTGCGCCTGAACGGTACGCTACTTCCCTACTCTACCTACGACCGACTGTCAGAAATCGACCAGGGCGCGATTGTCGATAACAAGCGTCTTGGCCGAACCCTGGAGTTTATCAGTCTGGTGCAGAGCAAGCGGGATAACACGCGCTCTCAGTCAATTCCCGCTGGAGATGGCCCTTCCCGACGACGGCCAAAGCAGGAAGGGAAGAAATCCCAGCGCTCACTGGATAATGATGACATGCTCGAAGCACTCAAACAGCTTCAGTCACGTTCAGAGGACATTTTTGGTAAAAGAGCCCGCTGATGGTACTCACTGGCCGGACAGTGGTTGCTCACCAGTTGATATTGTCCGGCCAGACCCATGATGTATTATTCATTTCGTTCAGCATCTTTATGTCCTGCTTTTCACGGGCATACTTACCCCATAATGAATGAAAAGAACGAACAATACTGATTAACTGCTTTTTTCTTTGCTCCGGAGATAGGCTGATAAAATAGCAGCACCTGCTGTCAATATTATCCTCAATGAAATTAAAATCAGAGTCTGATGCATATTTTACTGTTAGCATAATATCATTCGACGTTGTTCTCTCAGACTCTGTTAATGCTGATTCTATCAGGTATTCAAAGGCATACATGACAGACAGCTGGTTTTTGTCTGTCTGAATATAACCCATTGAGTTTCTGAGTATTGAGGACTGTACCAGGACCAGAGGCCATAAAAGCTCAACACCATAAAGCTTATATGTATCATGTTGATCATACTGATGTTGCTCAACACGACGATTACCTTCCCGTGCTTTACGAATATCATAGGCAAGGGATAACATAAATCCGTCTTTAACTTTAATCAGTGGGCTTTCATCCACGATGTAATGAATGAGTTCATGTAATTCATTCAGGGCTTCTGAATCTCCCCACAGTATAAAACCTGCATTGTTCGGCGTTAACTCGTATCGAAGCATGGGCTCAATCATCCTGTTGTTTCAGTCGGAGGAAAGTCTATCAGTAAAGAGAATGAGAGATCAAAGTGGTCATTTTAATTGAGCTGGATAACGGACATTTCAATTGAGCCTTGACAAACCTCATTCGGCGGAGCACCTGGCGTTTCTCAACTATATTCAGGACTAACATGTTGCAAAAGGAGTGCAAAGGGGATGAGCAGAACCCGTAAAACCGTTGCGATTATCTCGGGAACGATAGTCTTACTGATCGTTGTGTTTTTTATTGTGCTGGCGACCTTTGACTGGAATCGCCTGAAGCCGACGATTAACCAGAAGGTTTCCGCTGAACTGAACCGACCGTTTGCCATTCGCGGCGATCTGGGCGTGGTCTGGGAGCGCCAACCTGGCGAAAGCGGCTGGCGTAGCTGGGTTCCCTGGCCGCACGTTCACGCCGAAGATATCGTCCTCGGCAACCCGCCAGACATCCCGCAGGTGACGATGGTACATCTGCCGCGAGTTGAAGCGACCCTCGCGCCGTTGGCGTTGCTCAGCAAGACGGTCTATTTACCGTGGATCAAGCTGGAGCAACCGGACGCGCGGTTGATTCGATTGTCGGAGAAAGCGAATAACTGGACATTTGATCTCGCCTCGAACGATGCGGCGAATAAAAACGCGCCGCCTTCCAGCTGGTCTTTCCGCCTCGACAATATTCTTTTCGATCGCGGCAAGATTGCTATTGACGATAAAGTGACCCGCGCCGACGTCACGATTATGGTCGACCCGCTGGGTAAACCGCTGGCGTTTAGTGAGGTGACGGGTGAAAAGGGCAAGGGCGAGTCGCAAAAAGTCGGCGATTACGTCTTCGGCCTGCAGGCGAAAGGCAGCTATAACGGGCAGCCGCTCTCCGGGACGGGAAAAATCGGCGGCATGCTGGCGCTGCGCAGTGAAGGGACGCCGTTCCCGCTACAGGGTGATTTTCGTTCCGGCAATTCCCGGGTAGCGTTCACCGGTACGGTTAACGATCCGCTTAACCTCGGCGGGGTCGATCTGCGGCTGAAATTTTCCGGCGATTCGCTGGGCGATCTCTACGACCTGACCGGCGTTCTGCTGCCGGATACGCCCGCTTTCTCAACCGATGGGCATCTGCGGGCCACTTTCAAGGATAAGAGCGGTTCACGTTTTGCCTATCAGGATTTTAATGGCCGCATCGGCGAGAGCGATATTCACGGTTCGCTGACCTACACCACCGGTAAACCCCGGCCTAAGCTCGAAGGCGATCTGGAGTCCCGACAGCTAAGATTGGCGGATTTAGGCCCGCTGATCGGCGTCGATTCCGGGGGGAAAGGAAGTAAAACGGAACAACGTAAAGGCGAAGCCTCGCCGCAGCCCGCCGGGAAAGTGTTGCCATATGACCGTTTTGAAACCGACAAGTGGCAGGTAATGGATGCGGATGTGCGCTTTAAAGGGCGCAAGATTGAGCACGGCGGGACGCTGCCGATTAGCGATCTCTCCACCCACGTGATCCTTGAACGAGGCGACCTGCGCCTGCAACCGCTACGTCTTGGCCTCGCCAACGGGACTATCGCTGGCAGTATTCATCTGCAAGGAGATAAAAAGCCGCTACAGGGCACGGCGAATCTACAGGCGCGGCGTCTGAAGCTGAAAGCGCTGATGCCAAACGTGGAGATGATGCAGAAAACCCTCGGTGAGATGAATGGCGATATCCAGCTTCGTGGGACCGGTAATTCCGTCGCCGCGCTGCTGGGCAACAGTAACGGTAATTTGAAGCTGTTGATGAACGACGGACTGATTAGCCGCAACCTGATGGAAATTCTTGGCCTGAACGTCGGTAACTTTATTATTGGGCAGATCTTTGGCGATGACGAAGTGCGGGTGAACTGTGCGGCGGCGAATATCGATGTGACCAACGGCGTCGCCCGGCCACAGGTGTTTGCCTTTGATACAGAAAATGCACTGATCAACGTGACCGGTACCGCCAGCTTTGCCTCGGAGCAGCTGGATCTGACTATCGATCCGGAGAGTAAGGGCTTTCGCATTATCACTCTGCGTTCGCCGCTGTATGTGCGCGGTAGCTTTAAATCACCGAATGCGGGCGTGAAGGCGGGACCGTTGATTGTGCGCGGTGCGGTGGCGGCAGCGTTGGCGACGTTGGTCACTCCGGCCGCAGCATTACTGGCGTTGATATCGCCTGCTGAGGGGGATGAGAATCAGTGTCGGGCGATTTTATCGCAGATGAAAAAATAAGGATGGGGATTCGCCCTCGGCTGCACAGAGCCGGGGGCGAAGTCAGTGCGTTACAGCGATTGATGGCGCGTTTCGTGAGTGAGCAGCAGCGCAATCATCGTCAGCGCCGCCATTGCGGCCAGGTAGAGCCCAACCGCAGGCAGGCCGTAGTTGCCCTGTAGCCAGGCGGCGATATACGGCGCCACGGAAGCCCCGAGGATCGACGAGACGTTATACGAGAAGGATGCGCCGGTATAGCGAACTTCGGTCGGGAACAATTCCGGCAGCAGCGCGCCCATCGGGCCGAAGGTCAGCCCCATCAGGCTCAGGCCAAGCAGCAGGAAGGCAAAGACCAGTACTGGATTGCCGGAGCCAAGAAGCGGTTTAAAGGCAAACAGCGCGAAAAGGATGATCAGCGTGGTGATAACGACCATGCTTTTACGACGACCAAATGCATCCGCCAGCAGGCCCGCAACCGGCACCATCACGCCAAAACCAATTACCGCCATCATTAGCATCCACAGCACTTCGTTGCGCGGCAGACCGAGGCCAATCGGCGCGGCGGCGGTGCTGAAGGTCATGGAGTAGACGGTCATGATGTAAAACAGCGTATAGGTCGCCAGCATGATGAATGTGCCGAGAACGGTCACGCGGACATGCTTTGTCAGCAGAGTGCCTAACGGGATTTTCACCTGTTTCTTGGCGGCGGCGACTTTAGCGAACACCGGCGACTCGTGCAGCGAAACGCGGACGTACAGGCCGATGATCACCAGCACAGCGGAGAAGATAAACGGCATACGCCAGCCCCATTCCATAAACTGCTGGTCGGTCAGCAGCCAGGAGAGCAGCAGGAAGGTCCCGTTAGCGAAGAAGAAGCCGATAGGCGCACCGAGTTGTGGGAAAGAGCCGTACAGCGCGCGCTTGCGCGGAGGAGCATTTTCCGTGGCCAACAGCGCCGCACCGCCCCATTCACCGCCAAGGCCGAGGCCCTGACCGAAGCGCGCCAGTGCCAGCAGTACCGGGGCCATAATGCCAATGGTTTCATAGCCCGGCAGCAGGCCGATAACCACGGTAGAGATCCCCATCGTGAGCAGCGAGGCCACCAGCGTCGCTTTACGGCCTACGCGGTCGCCAAAGTGACCAAATACCGCGGAACCAATAGGACGAGCAATAAAGGCGATCGCGAAGGTCGCCAGCGATTGTAGCGTCGCGGCAGCGGGGTCGCCCTGCGGGAAGAAAATGTGCGGAAATACAATAACCGCCGCGGTGGCATAAATATAGAAGTCGAAGAACTCAATGGCGGTACCGATGAGCGAGGCGACGACGACTTTATTGCGTGAGTTAACCGGTACGGTTTCCTGCGCGTTGTCGAGTGTTGTGGCTGTGGCTTGCATAGATCTTTCTTATTTTTTGCGAACGAAAGGCCATATAGCCACAGCCTTGGGGACATTTCAATCTGTAACAAGGGAAGCGGTAGTCTAAAAAATAGGCAAAAAGTGAATAATTTCTGCACCAGAAGAATAAGTTCTATGAAATGCTTCACACAATTAAAATAATGGTTGATAAAACCAGGTTTAGGTTAAATAAAAGTTACATGTTGGATTTATCTGCTGAAATGATGGGTTGGGCTGAATTTTGCGACTTCATTCAGCCCAACGATTGCTCAATCGTGGGTTTTACCCGGCATTCGGCGGTCATCTTTATACTCGGCGGTGGCAATCCATGCGGCGCAGAAAAGCGTCAACCGGGCGAAGAAATAGAAGAAGGCCATTATCCCCAGCACCGAGCCAAACGCCGCGCCGGAAGGGGATTTCACCAGCGCTGGTAGCGTCCAGGTCATGATGATTTTGATTATCTCAAAGCCAATAGCCGCAATCAGGGTGCCGCGAATCAAGGCCTTGCGGCGGGGACGATGGCGCGGGAGCCGCCAAAATATCCAGAAAAATAATAGATAGTTGGCGAAAATGGATATCGCCAGGCCAATCAGTCGCCATGCTGGTTTCAGCCACTCAATGCTATCGAGATAGAGCGCCGAAATAATCATTTGCTGGGCCGAGCCTGCGACAGAGGTGATTGATAAGGTAATCACCAGCGCAACCAGCAGGCCTATTAGCGAGATAAGATCGCGGAAGTATTTTACCCAAATCTTCTCCTGATCTTGTGGTGTGCGTTCCCAGACGTCGCGCGACTGGGCGCGAATCGCTTCGCGCAGGTTGCCCATCCAGTTAATCCCGGAGTAGAGCGCCACCAGCAGGCCGACGATACCGACGGTGGTACGCTGCTGCACGGCGGTGCTAATGGTATTTTTCAGCGTTGCCGCCAGCATCGGGTCGCTAACGTTGAGCAGGATTTTATCGAAAATATCCTGTAGCAGCGTGGGGTGCGAGGCCAGAACAAAACCGGCGGCGGCGAAAGAGACCATCAGAATGGGGATCATCGATAAAAACGAGAAGTAGGTGATTGCCGCGCCAAACTGATTGCCAAGCCGGTCGTTGAAGCGTTCAGCCGCGCGGATCAGATGCGCAATAATGGGGTTGCGCTGAACTTTTTCTGCTGTCCCGGTGACGCTTTTCAGCGCCTGATTGGCTTTTTTGGCGACGGTGGAGTCGTTGATCGCAGCGAGGGTGCTTTTGTTTTTTTCCGGCTGTTGGCCCGGATCCTGGGTCGGGCGTTGAGCGTCGTTTTCCGGCGTCATAAATTATTTCTTCCTTTCTTTACAGCTGTATTCATCAAAATTATATACATAAAATCGTGGATAAGGCGTTTGAGGGGGACATGAGCGTTGTGGATGAAGTGCGTTCATCTCGAATTTCCGATGGCATTTAGCTCGAATAGGTCCACGAAAAATTAATAACATTATGATATTGTTGGTTTTGTAGGCCGGGTAAGGCGACAGCCGCCACCCGGCGGAAATGTCAGCACAATCTCAAATACAGATTTTTCACCATTCTGATTAATCAACATAGCTTTTCATCAGCCCGCCCAGCCACTCCATAAATAGATGCACCCGGCGTGAAAGATTACGCCGGTGCGGGTAGAGCAATGAAACCGGCAGCGGTTCGGCGCGATAGTGGGGCAGAATTTCAATCAGCTCACCGGTGCGCAGCATCTCGCGAACGCCGGTACGTGGTACCTGAATAATCCCCAGTCCTGCCAGACACGATGCCTGATAGGTCTCGGTGCTGTTGACGGTGAGTACTCCGCCAGTTTTGACCCAGCGAACCACACCGTCGCTGACCACTTCAAACCCCAGCGGGCGAACACCCAGATTGCTGGCGTAGTGGATCAGCGCATGATCGGCCAGATCGTCGAGCGATTGCGGGTAGCCGAATCGCGCCAGATACTGCGGGCTGGCGCAGTTGATTTGCGTTAATTTCCCCAGCGGACGTGCGATGAGACCGGAGTCTTTCAGCGTGCCGACGCGCACCACACAGTCAAATCCTTCACGAACCACATCGACCAGCCGATCGCTGCTGCTCAGTTCCAGTTCGATTCCGGGGTACTGTTGCAAAAATCCCGGTAGTTGCGGAATGACCAGCCTTTTAGCCAGACTTACCGGCATATCTACCCGCAGGCGTCCGCTGATGCTGGAGGGGTCAAGCTGGAACATGCCGTCCAGTTCGTCGAGGTTGCTAAGCAGATCCCTTGCGCGTTCGTAATAGACCATACCGTCCTGAGTGAGCTGCACCCGGCGGGTTGTGCGGTGCAGCAGGCGAGTGCCAAGGTGGCTCTCCAGCGCCTGAATCTGACGCGATACGCTACCTTTAGGCAGGCCGAGGGTATCGGCGGCGCGAGAAAAACTCTCCAATTCCGCTACCCGAATAAACAACTGCATTGCGTGAATTTTATCCATCCCGGAAGCCTATTGTTGTTTATGTTGAAACAGTAAAACGTAATCTAGCGTATTTATTGTATTTATTGCATCTAATAAGCTCTTCAACCATACAAACACAATGGTGAAGGGGTTTTCTGATGACACAACGTATTGCTTTAGTGACCGGCGGCAGCCGCGGATTGGGAAAAAATGCCGCGCTGAAGCTGGCGGCGAAGGGAACCGATATTATTCTGACTTACCACAGCAACTCGCAGGCGGCGCTGGAAGTTGTCGCAGAAATTGAGCGAACAGGCGTGAAAGCAGCGGCATTACCTTTAAACGTCGGTGATGTTAGCAGTTTTGAAAGCTTTGCTCAGAAGGTGGCAGAATTACTTCAGCAGCGCTGGCAGCGCGACACCTTCGACTATTTATTGAACAATGCCGGTATCGGTCTGAACGTTGCTTTTGCGCAGACCAGCGAAGCCCAGTTTGATGAGTTGATGAACATCCAGTTTAAGGGACCGTTTTTCCTCACCCAGCGCCTGCTGCCGTTATTGCAGGATGGGGGACGAATTCTCAATGTTTCCAGCGGGCTGGCGCGTTTTGCTCTGCCAGGCTATGCGGCTTATGCCTCAATGAAAGGGGCGATGGAAGTGCTGACACGCTATCAGGCAAAAGAACTCGGAGCGCGGGGAATATCGGTCAATATCATCGCTCCAGGCGCGATTGAAACCGATTTTGGCGGCGGTGTGGTGCGGGATAACGCGCAGGTCAACCAGCATATCGCCGCACAAACGGCGCTGGGAAGAGTCGGTCTGCCGGATGATATCGGCGATGCCATTGCCGCGTTGCTGAGTGACGATCTTCACTGGATGAACGCCCAGCGGGTGGAAGTTTCCGGCGGTATGTTTGTATAATCAGTCTGTCCCCCAGCATGCTGGGGGACGGCATTTAATGCGCTTTCTTATTCCGTAACATTCTTTCCGCGTTTTGCCATCGCCCGCGTTGCCGGGTTGGTTTAGAATCCATGAATTAATATTATTAGCATGTCTATTCGCCCACTTAATTAAGGATTTCCTTAATTTAAATGTAATAAATATTGTGAATGCGTAATGGTGACGATAAGGCATGTAACTATTCATTGTTTTGATATTTCATTAATCCCCTCCATCGGTAAAATGCCCCAGGCCAAACAGCGAGTTCTTATTTTATCTTGCTGATATTACCCTTCCCCCCTCATTTTATCGGGCGTTTTTTCGATGGAGATAAATCCATGCAGGTAATCATGTTTGACAGGCAGTCGATATTTATTCATGGAATGAAAATTGGCCTTCAGCAACACATTCCTGAAATTGATATTTTTGGTACCTGTCAGGCAGAGCAACTCTGGCAGAAGCTGACGGCGCACCCGGAAGCTCTGCTGATTCTGGATGGCGATATGCACAGTGAATTTTGCTGCTGGTTGTTACAGGAAAAACAGCTACGCTTTCCGCAAACTCAGGTGCTGCTGATCGTTTCTGATGATAACAAGAGCTGGCTGCAGCGTGTGCTCTCCTACAATGTGCGCGCTATTGTTCAGCGCGAAGAGAGTCTGCAAACTTTTGCCCAGGCGATTAACAGCATCCTGCTTGGGCTACTTTGTTTGCCAGGTGATTGGTTAATGACCGCAGAAACCCGGGATAATAAATTGGTTCATTTGAGCCATCGTCAGCGTGAGATTCTCCAGTTGCTGGCTGCGGGAGATTCGAATAAAGAGATTAGCCGGGCTTTAAATATTAGCGCCGGTACAGTAAAGGCTCATCTTGAGTCGTTGTATCGCCGACTGGATGTGAAAAATCGTACTCAGGCGGCGATGGTGTTTAATGGCGTCAGCGAAACTTAATCTACTGCAACGGAAAATCTTTCACACTCTTCTTGTCGTTGCTGATGGCCGCTGCGGATATTTCTCCACACGGCCAGCGCTTGTGCAAATCGCTGCTGGTTGAGGTGAGTCAAAATGGTATTGAGTGCGGGAGACGACGGGCCACAGCTAAAGGCTAATGAGACCAGCACATCATATTGTGATTGATTGAGCGGAATGTTGAGGTTCCGCTGGAGTTCCCGTTGGCATTGCAGGAGATCCACGATAAGTAAAGTATCCGCGACCTCCCGCGTAAAGTGACTGAAGGTTTCATAGTCATTGAGAACATGGCCGTAGCCAATCACGCGCAGGCCGTTCTCATCCCAATAGGGGTCGAGCGCTAATCCTTGAACTTGTTTAATAAAGTTCAGACCCTGCGGGCTTAGCGACGGTTTCGGTGGGGACATTTGGGCTTCCTCTGTTTCTGGCCTGCAGTGTAGAGGAAAAGTTGACCACTCCCTATTCGCCAGATGGCCCAGGCTGGTTGTAATCGTGACGCAGCAGGCCAAATAGCCAGTCATTATGCCAACGACCGTTGAGCCAATAACATTCACGCAGCTCGCCTTCCTGACGAAATCCAACCTTCTGTAGCAAGCTTTTTGACGCCTGATTGCCCGCGGTGACGGTTGCGGTGAGCCGCCTGATGCCGCCTGCGGAGAAGGCGTAATCGCACAGCGCGCGCAGGGATTCATAGCCGTAGCCTTTGCCCTGCGCCTGAGGAGCAAACAGAAAACCAGCTTCTGCGCAATCAGGAGCGTGATGATGATATCCGGTAAGGCCAAGGGGCGCGTGGGTCTGTCGATCGCGTACCACCAGGCACAGCCAGTGGGCAGCGCCGGGCGACCATACAGGCAGGCGTGAGTCAAAAGCCTCGCGAATTTCAGCTACCGGGCGATCGTCGGCGACGTAAAGCATCACCTGGGGGTCTTGCTGCAAAGAGAGAAAAAACGGCCAATCATCGAGCTGCAGCGGTGAGCAGCGCAGGCGTGGTGTAAGGAGTTCAGGCATGATAAGGCTTCCGGCGAAAGTCGATGTCAAGAACATAGCAGGACATCGACTCCGGGAATAGTGACCGGCTACGAAGGTTCGCCGTACAGACCGATTAACCGCCGCACCACGCCGTTGGTCCAGCCGAAGCCATCCTGGAGCGGATATTCCCCGCCGCCGCCCTCATGCGGCGTGGCGCTGGCAATATGGTACTTTTCAATCAGCTTATGGTGCCGTTTGTAGTAATGGTTCACCGTTTGCAGCCAGCTTTGGGCAATCTCATCACCCAGCGGGTCCTGACCGTACATTTTAAAACCCTGCACCGCCATCCACTGAAGCGGCGCCCAGCCGTTGGGCTTATCCCACTGCTCGCCGCTTTCATACTCGGTCGCCATGATGCCGCCGGGAGTCAGCAGGCGTGCGCGTACCGCATCGGCGAGCTGGTCAGCTTGTTCATGGGTCGCCATACCGACGTACAGTGCAACGATGCTGGCGGCGGAGAAGAGCGCCAACTGCTCGCGACGCCAGTCGTAATCGCGAAAGCAGCCGCTCTCGTCGTCCCACAGGTAGCGGGTGACTGCCGCCCGGCGGTCGTTGGCCTTCTGGCGAAAGGCTGCTTCCGTCTCGCGATCGCCCTTCAGGCCAGAAAGATTGGCGATGGTGTTTTCCAGCTTGAACAGCAAGGCGTTCAAATCAATGGGAATAAACTGAGTGGTGCGGATGCTCGCTAGCCGGGTAACATCGCGCAGCCAGCGGCTGGAGTAATCCCAGCCGGATTCCGCCCCGGCGCGCAGGTCGCGGTAAACCTCGTTCGGCGGTCGGCCGGAGCGTTTCGCCGTTTCCACATCTTCGCGCCAGGATTCGTCGCGCGGCGTATCGCGATCGTCCCAATAGCGGTTCAACAGCGAGCCGTCCGGCATGCGCACCACATGGCGATAGGCCTGGTTAGGTATCAGCGATTCCGCGCCGTCCATCCAGAAACGGTACTCCATTTGCAGATGATCAAGATAACGTTTTGCACCGCGCACGCCATCCTCCTCGAACAGTTCGACCATCAGCGCGAAGACCGGCGGCTGCGAGCGGCTGAGATAGTAGGTGCGGTTGCCGTTAGGGATATGGCCATACATTTCAATCATCCACGCGAAGTTGTCGGCCATGCATTTGAGCAGATCTTCCCGGCCGCTTTCCGCCAGCCCCAACATGGTGAAGTAGGAGTCCCAGTAATAGGTTTCGCTGAAACGCCCGCCGGGCACAATATAGGACTGCGGCAGCGCCAGCAGCGATGACCAGGGAATGTGATCCTGCGGTTCACGGGTGAGGATCGGCCACAGATTATCGATATGCTCTTTAAGCGATCGCTTGGGATCGGAAACATAATCCTCGGCGCGGTCGTCCGGCAGCCAGAAGTGTTCTTCAACGAACTGGCGTAAATCAAAGTCGGGCGTGCGTCTCACGCGACGATAGTGGATTAAAATATCCAGCGGATCCTGCTTCGGCGCGCAGTCGGGGAAGGTTTTACTATCGACGAAAATACGTGACTTCTGCACGTGGGCGAACAGTTCCAGGTAGCGGTCAGCAGGGGTCAGGGCATCCGAGGCGGGCAGCCCTTCGATGATCTCCGGTTCAGGTTCGGCGTCGAACATTTCATCCAGTTTTAACTCATACGGATCGGCTTCGTAGCACAGATCGTTTTCGATCCTCAACTCGTCGTCATCAACGTTGCGTAATTTCTGGCTGAACATAGTTATGCGGGCCTCCGGATTGCGTCTGTAGAGGATGCCGGGCGCGCCCGACCTGTCTATTAAGCGTAGACATTCGCAGCGGGATGCGGGAGGTAAAGTGTGTTCTGGATCACATTAAAGGGGTAAAAATCAGAACATTCAATTTTATAACAAACTGAATTATATGCTTAATTTTATCTGTCGGGATAATTCGCTTTTGATTGCTACGAGTTGTAAACGGGAGCCTGGTCAGGCCCCCGGTAAATTCAGAGGTAAAGTTCCGCTTTGCCGATGGAAGAAAACAGCCGCATTTTGTGTTCTACCACTGCACGAGCCGACGCCATTGGTTTGAGATACAGTGCGTTTGGTTCATGGCTGCTGGACTTGAGTTCCTCTTCCAGAGCGACAAAGAAGGCTTTTTTCATATCGCTGGAAATATTAATTTTACCGATGCCGTACTGGATGGATTCGGCAACTTCACTGTCTTTATTGCCAGAACCGCCGTGCAAAACAAGGGGAATATTGATGCGCTGGTGAATTTCCTGGAGGCGCTCAATATCGAGTTTAGGCTGCATACCTGCCGGGTACAGGCCGTGAGAGGTCCCGATTGCCACCGCTAGCGTATCGACGCCTGTTTCGTTGACGAAGCGTTCCGCCTGCGCCGGGTCGGTAAACAAAATCTCGCTATGCCCGCCTTCTGAACTTCCCTGAGCGACGCCAATAGTGCCAAGTTCTGCCTCAACCGAAACGTTAACCGTGTGAGCGACTTCGACGACGCGGCGGGTGATCGCGATATTTTCCTCCAGCGACATTGCAGAAGCATCGATCATCACGGAGGTATAGCCAGTGCGAATTGCACGCATAATATGCTCAAAGGTTTGACCGTGGTCCTGGTGAATAACAACCGGCACGGAGGCGTTGACCGCCAGCTCACGTAAGTAACCAATAAAGGCGTCGCCCACAAATTCATGCTCTTCGGGATGAACCTCCATAATTACCGGCGAGCGCTGCGCTTCGGCAACCTCAATAACCAGGCGCGCGAATTCCGCCGAGGCAATATTAAACGCCCCCACACCAAATTTATTGGCCTGAGCAACGTGCAGTAGATCTTTCATATTAATCAGCATGGCTTAACTCTCCTGAATAGTTTGCAGGGTATCTTTTTTGATAAAGCGAAGGATGACGGCGGTCAGCAGTGCGCCCGCAGCAATTGCAAATAGATAGCCCAGTACGTTGGTAATGACATTAGGGATAAACATCACAAAGACGCCGCCGTGGGGAGCGCGGGAAGCGCAGCCTAGCGCCATCGAAAGCGCCCCGGCGAGCCCTGAACCGGCAACAATGGCTGGGATCACTCTGAGCGGATCGGATACTGCGTAAGGGATAGCGCCTTCGGTAATAAACGACAGCCCCAGTACATAGGTAACTTTGCCGGTTTCTCTTTCCTGGTCGGTGAATTTGCGTTTGAACAATGTGGTTGCGAGTGCGATGCCTAAAGGTGGCACCATACCTGCGGCCATACAGGCAGCAATAGGTTCGTAAATGCCGGTAGACATCAGGCCGATAGCAAACATACAGACGGTTTTATTCAGTGGGCCGCCCATATCAAAGGCCACCATCATGCCCATCATTAGCCCCATGATTGCGGCATTGGTATTGCCCATATTGGCCAAAAAGGCGGTGAGGGCTTCAAGCAGCAGCTTAATCGGCTCTCCAATAACCAGAATCATCAGCGCGCCGGTAATAAATACGCTGAGCAGGGGAACAATCAGAATCGGTTTTAGGCCAGCAATCGCTTTGGGGAGGTTGATATATTTTACGATTGCAAACGTGACGTACCCGGCCATAAAACCGGCCAGCAGCGCACCTAAAAAGCCTGAGCCAGTATGTATTGCCAGCATCCCTCCGACGGCCCCGGAAACAATTCCGGCGTTACCGCTGATGGATTTGCTGATACCGAGAGATAATATCGGCAGCATTAGCGCAAAAGCGGCGCCGCCGCCAATATCGGAAAGCATTTTGGCGAGAGGGCTAAAGTGGGGGTCGCCTGGCGTTGCGGCGGTAATACCAAAAGAAAAACTGAGCGCAATTAAGATGCCCCCGGCAACGACGAAGGGAATCATCAGGTTGACGCCGGTAATGAGATGGACATAGACCTGAGAAAGTAGCTTATTGCGCTCCCCAGCAGGAGGGGAATCAGCAGTCGGCGACTGGCTTGCATTTTGCTGCAATTCAGCAGTCAACTTGCCGGAAATAATATCCTGTAATAATCCTGCGGCATCTTTCGCTGCGCGCGTCACTGATACCCGAATCACTTTCTTCCCGGTAAAACGGGAGAGGTCAATCACTTTATCTGCGGCAATGAGAACGATATCTGCTTTTTTTATATCTTCCTGCGTAAATATATATTCACTTTCTACCGCTCCCTGTGTTTCAACAAGAATATTAATGCCAATCTTTTTTGCATTTTTCTTTAAGTTGGCTTCTGCAAGGTACGTGTGAGCGACGCCCGTTGGACAGGCGGTAATGGCTATGATGTTCACGTTTCTCTCCTGGGAAAGTTATTATTCTTCGGTGTTGTTAATAATCAAGCTGTATAGTTCCTCCTGGGTATTAGCGTTAAGTAATTTTTCAACGATATCATCATCGCCCAGAGCGATTGACATTTTAGCGAGCACCTTGATATGCCCGGCACCGCTATCAATATCTTTGACGGCAAACAGGATAACCAGCTTGATGTCAGTGCTATCCATCGCCTCCCAATCAATGGGGGTTTTAAGTTTGGCAACGGCAATGCGCGTTTCATTGACCCAGGATGATTTCCCATGCGGGATGGCGATGTGATTTTCGAAGCCCGTCGCGCCAAGTTCCTCACGCGCCAGGACATCCTGAATAAAACCCTGTTTATTACTAATGGCTCCTTCTGAACATAATTGATCCGTCATCTTTTCGATAACATCTAATTTATTTTTCGCCACCAGATCGACCATGACGCATGATTTACTGAGTAAATCGGAAATAATGATTTTTTCTAACATCTTACTTCTCCCTAATGTTTGGATTCAGGTTTTCCCCTAAATATTCAGTAACGCGGGTAATATCTTTCATAGAAAATAAAGCAGAAACGTAGGCCACAGGAATGTTGACATTGTCAAGACGAATTGTGGAGATGATAAGATCGCAGGCCTTATGCATCAGCACTTCTTTTAATTTGGCTCCGGGTACAATATCGATGATTTCCCAGTCGGGAAATGCCCGTTTTATTCGGCTATAAAGAAGTTGTGACGTACCGATTCCGCTAGAGCAAACCAGAATGATTTTCTTACTGACTTTTATTCTTTCAATCGCCGCCTGGATATATACCGTTAGGTAAGCAATCTCATCATCTGATGGTGCAGACATATTTAAATGTGAATTGAGTTTTTCGACCGCTATTTTCACACACGAAAACACCGAGTTTAGCTCTTGCCTGATCTCTTCCAGCAACGGGTTGTGTATAATGATGCTGTAGGACAGCCGATTCAACATCGGTTTAATATGAGAGGTTAACGCGTTTTTCAGCACGCTATCGTATGATAAATCAATAGATAACAACGTTGAGACGTCTTTAATTAACGTTGTGGCATAGCTGGTAGCATCATGATTATTTGACTGCGACTCTCCTGACGCGTTGGATAACGAGTGAATCCCGGAAGAGATAATGTATTGATAAATATAGCTGGCTTCAATAGGCGGGAAGGTGGTGTTGTATTCATTTTCCAGCCATTGAATTGATTTTTCTGCAATCTGCCACTCTTTATTATCGGCACGAATAAAATCATCGCTGGTATCATTACTAAAATGTTTACTTTCCGAGCGTCGAATCGTCACCAGGAGGTGAGAGAATAAATTGGTGTAATATGGCTCGCTAATAGAACAGTGTAGCTCCTCTTCTATTATCGATATAAGGTTCATACAGTTAGCAACATTAGTTTTACCAAATTCTTTGATAAGTTGAACCCGGGAAAATCGATCGATTCTGCTATCGGTCATTTGATAGTTGTTCAAAACGCTGTAGGTAATTATATCTTTGAGCGCCATTCGGATATTAAAATCGCTACCTTCGATATACGTTCCGGTATGGTTTTTGATCATCTTCAGGCTAAACGATATAACCCAGGCTTCAATCTTTTTTAAATCAACGACAATCGATGAACGGCTAATAAAATATTTCTCGGCCAACGCGTTGATCGATAGTGGTTCCGGCGAATGAGTGAGTAAATCAGTAGTAATACCGATTAATCTTTTGCTCCTCAATATCTCACGTATCGAACGATCGCCAGGATGATGGGGCAGGGATAATGCTTTCCCGACAACCAGTTTGAGACCGAAACCGGGTTTGCTATCGATACGATTTTCCTTGCCGTGGTAAAATTCATTGATTACCTCGATATCTCTGCGCAAAGTGCTGACCGATACATTTAAGAGTTCGGCGGCGCGTGTCGCCGGTAACCATTCATTTTCCAGCGCTAATAAATTGATCAGGTCAATTTGTCGTTTATCCAGCACGTTCATTTTCAACCTCTTTGTAGAGATATGGGTGCTTCTATGAGAGTAGTTATAATGGTGCGGGGTAAATAATAAAATACTAAACAATGAGTGCAATATTACCACTAAGATGAACAGCACCGTGGAATGGTGAGGGGGATCACTAAATCCAGCATGGCAGATAATTAAGGCGCAAAATTAAGATATTTGCATTGAGGGTATTATGATTTTTGGCAGCCGCGATGGGTATTTACTGGTTTATACCCTAGATAATTCGAGTTGCAGGAAGGCGGCGACGCAGGGAGTCCCCGGAGCTTACTGAAGTAAGTGACCGGGGTGAGCGAGGAAAGCCAACGCATATGCAACTTGAAGTATAACGGGTATATCTCTGGTTCTTGACAACATGAAGTGCCGAGAGTAACAAAGTGGTCAAATTGACGATAATTTTGTGGATGATGAGTTATGCAACAGGGAAAGTATACGTTAGATACATTGCAGCAGAGCATACGGATGGGTAAACGTTTCAAGTATCTCTATTTTTGGAGTCATCGACCTTCTCCCAGCGGCGTTGTAACCTCCTCCTGCTTTAGTCAGTGGTGGTCATCACCGTTTGAGGTGGACGGCGTGACCTATGCTAGTGCCGAACATTGGATGATGGCGGGTAAGGCCAGGTTATTTAGCGACGAGGCTATATTGCTCCGCATTCTGAATGCTAAATCGCCAGCAGAAGCGAAGAAGTTCGGCAGGCAGGTCTCCGGTTTTAATCAGCAAATATGGGAAGCGCACTGTTTTGACCTGGTGTGCGAAGGCAACCTCCACAAATTTAGTCAGCACCCGCAACTGGGCGCATTTCTTGTCGGCACCCGTACGCGTGTGCTGGTTGAGGCCAGCCCTGTTGACCGCATCTGGGGTATCGGCTTAGCGCAGGATGACGAGCGTGCAGCTAACCCGCTGAGATGGAATGGAAAAAATTTGCTCGGTTTTGCGCTGATGGTGGTAAGGGACACGATTGGAGGTGCCAATTAATGATAATAGTATCCCGTTGGTGAATGGTGCCGATCCTGCTTCGATAGACTTCACCAGGTAACGTGCCGTTGTCTTGAGGTTATTCCACGCCAGCAATTGCGGGAAAGGTGAGATTCTCATGCAGTTCCAGGGCTGAGGAATCCCCGGAAAATCATTCTGTCTTACTGGAAATATTAACGCGTTGTTATGTCATTAAAAATGTCAGCGGAACGGCTCCCTCTCCCCTTAGGGGAAAGGGAGAAAACGATCCTCAACTTTTTATTCCCACGCGGCTTCCAGCATCTCCAGTAGCTGCTCGCTGGTCAGCATCACCGGGTTAGCCTTCATCGATGATGAGCTGCTGGCGGCGAGCGCCGCAGGCTCCAGGGCGTCGCGCGGTACGCCGAGATCGTGCAGATTGCCCAGACCCGCGTGCTGGCTCCACTCTCGCAGGCTCTCCCAGGCGTTGCTCGGATCAACATCCAGCCCGGCGGCCAGCCACTGGCGTACGTCAGCAAAGCGTTGTTTGATTTTCTCGTCGCTAATCTGGCTTTCATTCAGCGCCAGGCCGAAGGGGAGCAGGTTGCCGCAAAGCGCGCCGTGGGCGGCGTTGCTTAGGCCGCCCAGTGGACCAGCCAGGCCGTGGATCACGCCGAGTCCGGCATTCGCCAGCGCCAGTCCACCGCACAGGCTAACCCATGCCATCTCGTCGCGGCTGTCCGGGCACTCTTTTGCCATCAGCGTTCTGAGCGCTTTAATTCCGCGCGGGATCGCCTCCCGGCATAGCGCATCGGTAAAGGGATTGGCGCGGGTGCAGAGCCACGGCTCGATCACCTGGGTGATGGCGTCGAGTCCGGAAGCTAACGTCACTGCTCGCGGCGCGTTGTCGGTGAGCGACGGGTCAACAATCGCCAGGTCTGGCAGCATACGATCGTCGCGCAGGCTCACTTTACGCTGCTGTTCAGGGACGTTAATCACCGCATTTTTCGTCACCTCCGCTCCTGTGCCAGCGGTGGTAGGGATAGCGACGAACGGTAGCGGGTTAGCCTCTAACACGCGCCCGGTACCGACCACTTCCAGATACTCGAGAGCCGCTCCCTGGGCCGGAATCAGCGCCGCAATCGCTTTGCCTGCATCAATCACCGCGCCGCCACCGAGACTGACCACCGCCCCGATGCCCTTTGCCCGCGCCAGGCGAACGCCCTGTTCAATATCCTGTAAGCAAGGTTCATGGGTGATAGATAGAGTGGTGACGTCAAGCTGATGCGCGCGCAGTTCCGCCAGCAAAAACTCAGCGCGTTGCAGGCTGGCGCCGTGAACCAGCAGTATCTGCGCGGAATGCCCGGCGAGCCAGGGGGCTGCGCTACGAGCAAGGCCGCGTCCAAAGCGGATATTGCCCGGTGTTAAAACGTTAAAAGGGGTCAACATGTCGGGTACCTGTTCTGGAGAAAAATCCTGCAATCCACTATACACATTATCAAGCTGTACACGTGTTGCTGTTGGAGTATTGTGAATCAACCATCTCTTTTGATTGCGGAATTGCTGACAATGATAAAAATACTGGGCAAGCGCTCATCAATTAACGTGCGTAAAGTGCTGTGGACCTGTGAAGAAGCAGGGCTGGATTATCAGCAGGAAGATTATGGCAGTGGGTTCCAGTCAATCGAGACGCCTGAGTTTCGTGCCCTTAACCCGAATAGCCTGGTACCGGTGCTGCTGGATGACGATTTTGTGTTGTGGGAGTCGAACAGTATTTGCCGCTACCTGGCGCGTAAAGCGGGGCGGGAAGACCTGCTCCCCAGCGCACCGCAGGCTGCCGCTGAGGTTGAGCACTGGATGGACTGGCAGGCGACGGAGTTTAACAGTGCCTGGCGCTACGCTTTTATGGGGCTGGTGCGCAAGGATCCACGCTTTCAGGATCCGGCGGCGATTAAAGAGAGTATTGCCGCCTGGACCCGCTGCGTGCAGATCGTTAATGCGCAGCTTCAGCAGACCGGAGCATGGGTCACCGGTAGCCAGTTTACCCTCGCGGATATTGTCCTTGGTCTGTCGGTGCATCGCTGGAAAATAACGCCGTTCGCCCATCCGGAAATGGCGGAAGTCGAGCGCTGGTATATGGCGCTGAATCAGCGTTCGGCGTTTAAGCGCCATGGGAATAATGGCGTGGCGTAAATATAAAAAAGAAGCTCCGGGGAGCTTCTTTTTATAGACCGATGAGTGCTTTAGCGCATCGTCACAAATTCTTCCGATGCCGTCGGGTGAATCGCCACGGTATTATCGAAGTCTTTCTTAGTCGCGCCCATTTTCAGCGCCACCGCGAAGCCTTGCAGCATTTCGTCCATACCAAAACCGATGCCGTGAATGCCGACAATCTTCTCTTCCGGGCCGACGCAGACCAGCTTCATGCGGCACGGCTGGCGGTGCGAGGTCACCGCGGTGTACATGGCGGTGAAAGAGGATTTGTACACCTTCACTGCGTCATCACCGTACTGCTCGCGTGCCTGCGGCTCGGTTAAGCCGACGGTGCCGATAGGCGGATGGCTGAAGACCACGGTCGGGATGTTGCTGTAGTCCAGATGCTCGTCCGGCTTGTTGTTAAACAGACGCTCTGAGAGACGACGACCGGCGGCAACCGCCACTGGGGTCAGCTCAACGGCACCGGTATTATCGCCAACGGCGTAAATACCAGAAACGTTCGTATTCTGGAATTTATCGACGACGATATAGCCTTTATCGTTGGTTTTCACACCTGTAACGGCGAGATTGAAGTTATCGTTTGCCGGTTCGCGACCAATCGCCCAAATCAGGCAGTCGACGGTCTGGCTGCGGCCATCTTCCAGCTCCAGGGTCAGGCTGCCATCGGCATTCTTGACCACCGCTTTCGGAATGGAGTTGGTGTGCAGCTGCGGGCCTTCGGCGTTCATCACTTCGACCAGCGTCTCGACGATTAGCGGATCAAAGCTGCGCAGCGGCGCGTGTTTACGCACAAACAGGTGAGTTTCCGCACCCAGGCCATTAATCACGCCCGCCAGCTCAACGGCGATATAGCCTGCACCAACGACCGCAACGCGTTTCGGCAGCGCCGGCAGTTCGAAGAAGCCATCGGAATCGATGCCGTACTCGACGCCCGGAATATTCGGATGGCTCGGACGGCCACCGGTGGCGATCAGGATATGATCGGCGGTGATGGTTTCACCATTCACTTCCACGGTTTTCGCATCGACAAAGCGCGCGAAGCCCTTAATTACATCGACTTTGTTTTTACCCAGCACGTTATCGTAAGAGGTGTGGATACGGTCGATATAGGCGCTACGGCTGGCGATCAGTTTGTCCCAGTCGAAATTATTGATGGTGGCATCAAAGCCGTAATCCGGGCCATACAGATGGATTGCTTCGCGGATCTGCGCCGCATGCCACATGACTTTCTTCGGCACGCAGCCGACGTTCACGCAGGTGCCGCCCAGATCTTTGGCTTCAATCAGCGCGCACTTCTGTCCATACATTGCCGCACGGTTGATGGAGGCGATGCCGCCGCTGCCGCCGCCGATAGCGATGTAGTCATAATGTTTGGTCATGGCTCTGGTCCTTATTATTGAATGGCCGCGATTGTAGCGCGAGGCGTAAAAGGTTCCACCGATGGTTGCGATTACTCTGGCACGATCCAACTGACCGTTGCGTGGCCGATACCGTTCGGTACCAGCTTCTTATGTAGCCACGGCAGCACGTTGTTCATCTGCTGCTCCAGCTTCCACGGTGGGTTGATGACGATCATCCCGGAGGCGGTCATGCCGCGCTGATCGCTGTCCGGGCGTACCGCCAGCTCAATTTGCAGAATTTTGCGAATGCCGGTGGCTTCTAACTCTTTGATCATGCGCTTAATCTGTGCTCGCAGCACCACCGGATACCACAGCGCGTAGGTACCGGTCGCAAAGCGCTTGTAGCCTTCATGAATACCGGTCACTACCGCCTGGTAGTCGCTTTTGATTTCGTAAGGCGGGTCGATAAGCACCAGCCCACGACGAGAAACGGGCGGCAGCTTAGACTTAAGTTGCTGGTAGCCATCGGCTTTTTCCACGCGGGCGCGATCATCTTTCTGGAACTCGGAGCGCAGCAGCGGGAAATCGCTCGGGTGCAGCTCGGTCATCTGCAGGCTGTCATGCTCGCGCAGCAGCTGACGGGCAATCAGTGGGGAGCCCGGGTAGTAGCGCAATTGACCGCTGCGGTTGAAATGCTGGACGACGGAGATATACGGCTCCAGCTCGGCGGGCAGGTCATCCTGCTGCCAGATGCGGGCGATACCTTCAAGATATTCACCAGTACGCTCGGCGTGCTCGCCGCTCAGCTGATAGCGGCCTGCACCGGCGTGAGTGTCCAGATAGAGAAACGGCTTTTCTTTCTCTTTGAGCGATTCAATGATCAGACTCTGAACGGTGTGTTTAAGGACGTCGGCGTGGTTGCCTGCGTGAAAGCTGTGGCGATAACTGAGCATGGATGCGGTGATTCCGGGAAGTAAACAAGATAACCGATAGTTTACCGCAGATCCGCCTGGATTACCGCTTCCGGCACTGTGCTGTTTCAATTCCTGCTAAAGCGTTGCAAAACATAACCGTGTCATAAAAACGTAAAACAGGGGGACTAGCGTCGCATACCGGCAAGGTAATTGTTTGTATAAAGGGAAAATAATGAAACTGCAAATCACACTTCTGACATCGGCGCTCATTCTGGCGCTGCCGGTTATGGCGCAAGATGTCCCTTTGAATCAGGCGGCGGCGATGGCTAACGGCGTGACGCCTGCGGCTGCGAGTCCGGCATTCGATGCCCTGGAGAGCCAAAGCCTGGCGCAGCTACGTAATGCGCTGAAGGGCGATGCATCAACCCTCACACGTGACCAGCTGGAGCACGCCAAACAGACTAAAACTCAGGCGGATAAAGCGTGGCTAAAGGCCAGCGATTATGACTTTCAGGCTAAAGCCAACCAGCAGGCCGGTATCGAGCTGCTCTCGGCGTTTAGCACGTTGCCGGAGGCGGTCATACAGCAAAACCTCGAAACCGTCACCGCGATTAACCGCGATGCTGTGCAGACCTCTCGTCATCAGGCGCTGGCAGACGCGGAAGGCATCAGCTATCTCTATTTCCTTAGCGATGCGATGGGACCGCGTCTGGGGAAAGCGTTTTTGACCGCCTACGATAAAGGCGAACTCGGCAAGGCAGCTGCGCTGATTAAAGCTTCCGAAGTGAGTACCGGAGCGGCAAAAAAGCATTTTAATAACCCGCGTCCGTTCCTGATTCAGGGGAACACGATTCATCTGGTACCGGACGATGTGGTGGTGAAGGATAACAAACCGTATACCGCTGATGGTGGCTCATTCCCGAGCGGGCACACCAATACCGGCTATACCGATGCGCTGCTGATGGCGGAGATGATCCCCGAGCGCTTTGATGCGCTGGTAACCCGCGGCGCTCGCTATGGTTACTCGCGCATCGTGCTGGGCGTGCATTATCCGCTGGACGTGATGGGCTCGCGGATGGTGGCGCAGCGCAACGTCGCTCACTATCTGAATGATGCGAAGTATCGCGCGTTGTTCAATGAAGCTCGCGACCAACTGCGTACGGCGCTGGAGAAAGAGTGCGGTACAACGCTAGCGGAATGCGCGAAGGTGCCTGCGAAGGACGATCCCTATCGCGACCCGGCAATGCGTGATTTTTATCGCTTCACCATGACCTACAGCCTGCCGCAGCAGAAGGGTGAAAAACAGAGTCTGACGGTGCCGGAAGGGGCGGAAGTGCTGCTGGAAGCGGCATTGCCGAACCTGTCTGCTGCGCAGCGTCGGACGCTGATGGTCAAAACGGCTCTGCCCGCAGGATACCCGCTGTCGGGTGAGACCGGTGACCAGCAGTTCTGGCAGCGGTTGAACCTGCCTGCTGCGTATCAGATGGCGACCAAAGTTCATCAATAATCACGGGAAACCGCTCGCACCGTCGCGATACCGAAAGCGGGTCCAGAGACCCGCTTACTGGCTTACTTGTAGACGTCCGCGTTCGCGTGAACCGTTTTCTCGTTCTTCTCGCCTGCAATCACCACAAAATAGGTGCCGCCCATCTCATCCGCTTTTTTCGACAGATCGCGCTTCGCATCCATCGGAGAAGTCGTTTTTGAGGTGGTAATCGAACCGACTTTGGTCAGATTCATTTTAGCGACTTCATCTTTTTGAATTTCCTTGGCAGCGAACGCGCCGAAGGACAGGGAGCCAATCACCAGAGATGCAACAATTCCTGTAACAAGTTTCATAGCCTCTACTCTCCATTAGGTTGTTGTTTTTAGGTCGCGGAGGCGACATGAAATAGTCAACCGTCGCAACAACCTAAGTATTGTCGGGCCCTGCGTTTTTACCATGTCCTGCTAAAAATATTTACTGACCTGGGCTTTTAGCGCTATCAGAGGTGCGCAAAATTCCTGTGGATGAGAGATAAACGGCGCGTGGGCGGCTTTATCAAAGATGATGGATTGGCTCTGTGGCCACAGCGCGTCGAGCACCGGCACGATTTTTCGCGGCACCAGACCATCCAGCCGACCGTACAGACGTAAAAACGGCATCGTTAGCGCCGTCAGCGGCTGGCGTAAATCGGCGGTTTTGAGGATCTCCAGCCCGCCGTTTAGCACCTCCGGCGCAGGCATCGGCAGCGACAGCACCGTCTTCTTCAGTGCTCTGGCATCCTGGCGGGCGCTCTCGGTTCCCATGGTTTGCAGCGCCAGAAAGCGCTCGACGGTGCGCTGAAAATCTTCACTCAGTTGCTGTTGAAAACCGCTCAGCACCTCGGGTTTGATTCCCGGCCAGCTATCGTGAGCGCTAAAACAGGGAGAAGAGGCGACGGTGACCAGCGCCTGCACGCGGTCGGGGTGAGTTAACGCAACCTGACTTGCCAGCAGCCCGCCGAGGCTCCAGCCCAGCCAGATAGCGCGCTCTGGCGCTTTGGCTAGCACCTGCTGCGCCATCTCCTGGAGCGATAGGGCAGCAAAGCCGCCGCTGCGGCCATAGCCCGGAAGGTCGACGAGGTGCAGCGTGAAATGCGAGGCCAGTTCCGGCGTGATGCAATCCCACACTTGCGCATTCAGCCCCCATCCGTGCAGCAGCACAAGATGACAATTTCCTTCGCCCGTGGTTTGCCACCAGATCTCTTTCATCGGTTACTGTTCTCTTTCCATCAATATAAGGGGAAATATGCTAACAGCACACAGCTTATGCTGGCTATGCCAAATGCCGCTGGCCATCGCCCGCTGGGGGATCTGCTCGCGATGCGCTGCATCGCTGATGGCGTCTGAGCCGCTCTGTCCTCAGTGTGGGCTACCTGCTCAGGCAGGCCTGCTGCCGTGCGGGCGCTGCCTGCAAAAACCACCGCCGTGGCAGCGGCTGGTTGCGGTGAATGATTATCGGCCGCCGCTGAGCGGGCTGATTCACCAGCTGAAATTCAACAAACGACCAGAGCTGGCTCCGGCGCTGGCGCGTCTTCTGCTGTTGCGCATTCATCAGAGCAGGGGGCTTCCCAAACCAGATAGAATTATCAGCGTGCCGCTCTGGCAGCGTCGTCAGTGGAAGCGGGGCTTTAATCAGAGCGATCTGCTGTGCCGCCTGCTGGCGCGCTGGATGGGCTGTGCCTGGCGTAGCGATGCGCTCACCCGCCAGCGTCGTACCGCCACCCAGCATCAGCTCAGCGCCAGATTGCGCAAACAGAACCTGAAAAACGCCTTTCAGCTTGAATTGTCGGTGCGGGGTCACCATATCGCCATTGTGGATGATGTCGTCACAACCGGAAGCACCGTCGCCGAGATATCCCGCCTGCTTTTGCGAAACGGCGCCGCGACGGTTCAGGTATGGTGTATATGCCGTACCTTGTAGACCCCTGCTGATGGGCGTATTATAACCAAGTAAAATAGTCAACTATTAGGCCAACGCTATGATCCGTATTTCCGATGCTGCACAAGCGCACTTTGCCAAACTGCTGGTAAATCAGGAAGAAGGGACACAAATTCGCGTATTTGTGATCAATCCCGGTACCCCAAACGCTGAGTGCGGCGTTTCCTACTGCCCACCGGATGCGGTGGAAGACACCGATACTGCGCTGAAGTTTGAGCAACTGACCGCTTATGTCGATGAACTTAGCGCGCCGTACCTGGAAGACGCTGAAATCGATTTTGTTACCGACCAGCTCGGTTCTCAGCTGACGCTAAAAGCGCCAAACGCCAAGATGCGCAAGGTTTCTGATGATGCCCCGCTGATGGAGCGCGTCGAATACCTGCTGCAATCGCAGATTAACCCGCAGCTGGCCGGTCACGGCGGGCGCGTCACGCTGATGGAAATCACCGACGATGGCCTGGCGATCCTGCAATTCGGCGGCGGCTGCAATGGCTGTTCGATGGTCGATGTAACCCTGAAAGAAGGGATCGAGAAGCAGATGCTGAACGAATTCCCGGAACTGAAAGGCGTACGCGATCTGACCGAACACCAGCGCGGCGAGCACTCCTACTATTAATTCCCCCGCCCGGCAGTATTTGCGCTGTCGGGCTACTCTTCTCAGTTACCGCACAACATTCCCCGCTAAGCAACCCGGCAAAAACCCGGGAAAGAGTATGACTTAAGTCTCATATTTGAAATTTTCACTGCTTAGGTGATTCTCAAACTTACCATGTTACCCGTATCATTCGTTTCAGGCGCCACAGATTAAAAAATAGCCAGCTATCCTTTCTCTGGGTAAGGATAAAGCTAGCATTTACGGCGTCGGACATTTTTTGTTCCGGTCGGAACGGATGAAGTCAATGTTGAAACTATGACGTTACCCATAACAAATTAAGGCCAGGTAAATCATGCCATTAGTCATCGTTGCTATCGGGGTTGCCCTGTTATTGTTGCTGATGATCCGTTTCAAAATGAACGGTTTTATCGCTCTGGTTCTGGTGGCGCTTGCCGTCGGGCTCATGCAGGGCATGCCTCTGGATAAAGTTATCGTCTCCATCAAGAACGGCGTTGGCGGAACCCTCGGCAGCCTCGCGCTGATCATGGGCTTCGGCGCTATGCTCGGTAAAATGCTGGCGGACTGCGGCGGTGCGCAGCGTATCGCCACCACGCTAATTGACAAATTTGGTAAACAACACATCCAATGGGCAGTCGTGCTGACCGGTTTTACCGTCGGCTTCGCGCTGTTCTATGAAGTGGGTTTCGTGTTGATGCTGCCGCTGGTCTTTACCATCGCTGCGTCCGCCCGCATCCCGCTGCTATACGTCGGTGTACCGATGGCGGCCGCGCTTTCCGTTACCCACGGCTTCCTGCCTCCGCACCCGGGTCCGACGGCGATTGCCACCATTTTCCATGCCGATATGGGTAAAACTCTGCTGTTTGGTACTATTCTGGCGATCCCGACAGTGATTCTGGCCGGTCCGGTTTACGCACGCTTCCTGAAAGGCATCGATAAACCGATTCCTGAAGGCCTGCATAACCCGAAAACGTTCACTGAAGAAGAGATGCCGGGCTTTGGCGTCAGCGTCTGGACTTCTCTGGTGCCGGTTATTCTGATGGCGATGCGTGCGGTAGCCGAGATGGTGCTGCCGAAAGGTCATGCTTTCCTGCCGGTTGCTGAGTTCTTTGGCGACCCGGTGATGGCAACGCTGATTGCGGTGCTGATCGCGCTGTTCACCTTTGGCCTCAACCGTGGCCGTTCGATGGACCAGATCAACGAAACGCTGACCTCTTCCATCAAAATTATTGCCATGATGCTGCTGATCATCGGTGGCGGCGGCGCCTTCAAACAGGTGCTGGTTGATAGCGGGATGGACAAATACATCGCCTCTATCATGCATGAATCCAATATGTCTCCGCTGTTTATGGCCTGGTCGATTGCTGCGGTACTGCGTATTGCGCTGGGTTCGGCGACCGTTGCGGCTATTACCGCAGGCGGTATTGCCGCACCGTTGATCGCGACTACCGGCGTGAGTCCTGAACTGATGGTTATCGCCGTTGGTTCCGGTAGCGTTATCTTCTCTCACGTCAACGATCCGGGCTTCTGGCTGTTTAAAGAGTACTTCAACCTGACTATCGGCGAGACCATCAGGTCGTGGTCGGTGCTGGAAACCATTATCTCCGTGTGCGGTCTGATTGGCTGCTTGCTGTTGGGGATGGTGGTGTAACAGAACGTCGGTATAAAACGGGCCGGGTAGCAGCGATGCTGACCCGGCTTTTTTATACGCAATAACCACAACGGCCATGCTTATCGCAGTAATACCCGGTTCTGCGCAGCGCCTGACATTGAAATTCACCCAACTATCCCCCATTCTAGATCTCATGCTAAAGCGCCGGACGTGCGCTTCATTTACCCTCTTCAACAGGACTGCGCATATGACCAATCCATTACTGACGCCTTTTTTATTGCCCCCTTTCTCTGCTATCCAACCTGAACATGTCGTCCCCGCGGTCACCAAAGCGCTGGATGATTGCCGGGCGGCGGTAGAGAGCGCGGTGGCGCAAGGGGCGCCGTACACCTGGGAAAATCTTTGCCAGCCGCTGGCGGAAGTGGACGACGTGCTGGGGCGCATTTTTTCCCCGGTCAGCCACCTGAACTCGGTTAAAAACAGCCCGGAACTGCGCGAAGCCTACGAACAAACCCTGCCGCTGCTCTCCGAGTACAGCACCTGGGTTGGGCAGCATGAAGGTCTGTACAAAGCGTACCGCGACCTGCGTGATGGCGATCACTACGCCACCCTGAACACCGCGCAGAAAAAAGCGGTCGATAACGCGCTGCGTGATTTTGAACTTTCTGGTATTGGCCTGGAGAAAGAGCAGCAGAAACGCTATGGCGAAATCGCTGCGCGCCTGTCCGAGCTGGGCAACCAGTACAGCAACAACGTGCTCGACGCCACTATGGGTTGGACGAAGCTGGTGACCGATGAAGCCGAACTTTCCGGGATGCCGGAAAGCGCGCTGGCCGCCGCCAAAGCGCAGGCTGAAGCCAAGGAGCAGGAAGGGTATCTGCTAACGCTGGATATCCCGAGCTATCTGCCGGTGATGACTTATTGCGACAATCAAGCGCTGCGTGAAGAGCTGTATCGCGCTTACTCCACCCGCGCTTCTGACCAGGGGCCAAACGCCGGGAAGTGGGACAACAGCCCAGTGATGGCGGAAATCCTTGCCCTGCGCCACGAGCTGGCGCAGCTACTGGGCTTCGACAGCTATGCCGACAAGTCTCTGGCTACCAAAATGGCCGAGAACCCACAGCAGGTGCTCGACTTCCTGACCGACCTGGCCAAACGCGCCCGTCCCCAGGGTGAGAAAGAGCTGGCCCAGCTGCGAGCCTTCGCCAAAGCCGAATTTGGCGTCGACGAACTACAGCCGTGGGATATCGCATACTACAGCGAAAAGCAGAAACAGCATCTGTACAGCATCAGCGACGAGCAGCTGCGTCCGTACTTCCCTGAAAACAAAGCCGTTAACGGCCTGTTCGAAGTCGTTAAACGTATTTATGGTATTACCGCCAAAGAGCGTACCGATGTTGACGTCTGGCATCCGGAAGTGCGTTTCTTCGAGCTGTATGACGAAAACAATGAACTGCGCGGCAGCTTCTACCTCGATCTCTACGCTCGTGAACACAAGCGCGGTGGGGCATGGATGGACGACTGCGTCGGCCAGATGCGCAAGCTCGATGGTTCGCTGCAAAAACCGGTTGCCTATCTGACCTGTAACTTTAACCGTCCGGTGAACGGCAAACCGGCGCTGTTCACTCATGATGAAGTGATCACCCTGTTCCACGAGTTTGGTCATGGCCTGCACCATATGCTGACCCGTATCGATACCGCCGGGGTTTCCGGCATCAGCGGGGTGCCGTGGGATGCGGTCGAACTGCCGAGCCAGTTTATGGAAAACTGGTGCTGGGAGCCGGACGCGCTGGCGTTTATCTCCGGTCACTATGAAACCGGCGAGCCGTTGCCAAAAGAACTGCTGGAGAAAATGCTGGCGGCGAAAAACTACCAGGCGGCGATGTTTATCCTGCGCCAGCTGGAGTTCGGCCTGTTTGACTTCCGCCTGCATGCGGAGTTCCAGCCAGAGCAGGGGGCTAAAATCCTCGAAACGCTGGCGGAAATTAAAAAGCAGGTTGCGCTGATTCCAGGACCGTCATGGGGCCGCTTCCCGCACGCCTTCAGCCATATTTTTGCTGGTGGCTACGCAGCGGGTTACTACAGCTACCTGTGGGCCGACGTGCTGGCGGCAGACGCCTTCTCACGCTTCGAAGAAGAGGGGATTTTCAACCGCGAAACCGGTCAGTCTTTCCTCGATAACATCCTGACTCGCGGCGGATCTGAAGAGCCGATGACGCTGTTCAAACGCTTCCGTGGCCGCGAGCCGCAGCTGGATGCGATGCTTGAGCATTACGGTATTAAGAGTTAATCCTGTTGTGAAAATCTGTTTAATTGATGAAACGGGCGCCGGAGACGGCGCCTTATCTGTTCTTGCCGCCCGCTGGGGGCTGGAGCACGACGAAGATAACCTGATGGCGCTGGTGATGACGCCAGAGCATCTGGAACTGCGTAAACGCGATGAGCCGAAGCTTGGCGGCATTTTTGTCGATTTTGTTGGTGGGGCGATGGCCCATCGACGCAAGTTCGGCGGCGGTCGCGGCGAGGCGGTGGGGAAAGCGGTTGGTATTAAGGGCGATTACCTGCCGGATGTGGTCGATGCGACGGCGGGGCTGGGGCGCGATGCTTTTGTGCTGGCTTCGGTCGGTTGTCGCGTGCGGATGCTGGAACGTAACCCGGTGGTTGCCGCGCTGCTCGACGATGGCCTGGCGCGCGGCTATGCCGATGCGGAAATTGGCCCGTGGTTGCAGGAGCGTTTGCAGCTGATTCACGCCTCCAGCCTGACGGCGCTCACCGATATCACGCCGCGTCCGCAGGTGGTCTATCTCGACCCGATGTTTCCGCATAAGCAGAAAAGTGCGCTGGTGAAGAAAGAGATGCGGGTGTTTCAGTCGCTGGTGGGGCCGGATCTGGATGCGGATGGCCTGCTGGAACCGGCACGTCAGTTGGCAACCAAACGCGTGGTGGTGAAACGCCCGGACTATGCGCCGCCGCTGGCGGATGTGGCGACGCCGAACGCGGTGGTCACCAAAGGCCACCGGTTTGATATTTACGCCGGAACGGCGATTGAGCAACAAGGATAAATGTTACAACCCGGGGATGCTGCTGACTCAAATATCGTGCGCGTTTTCCCCGGGGGCGGCGCTTGACGCGCCTTTCCCGGGCTACGGTCTCGTGCGGTCTGGTAGCCCGGATAAGGTGTCAGCCGCAATCCGGGGATGCTGCTGACTCAAATATTGTACGCGTTTTCCCGGGGGCGGCGCTTGACGCGCCTTGCCCGGGCTACGGATTCGTGCGGTTTGTAGCCCGGACAGGTGCGTAGCACCGCCTCCGGGAATGTCTTCTTTTCTGCTAGCTCTGCCCTTCGTTAATCACCTGATATAGCGGGATCATCGCCGCGCCGCGTGAAGCGCTTAGCGCCCCCATCGATGAGGCCGCTAGCATGACTTTCGGACGGTTAGGGTCGAGCTTTGTTTGCAGGCGATGATTTAGCTCCTGCACCAGCCGACTAATAATCGGTTTAGGCAGCGCACCGCCCAGCACAATCAGCTGTGGATCAACCCACTGCACGCAGCCGAAAACAGTTTGTTCTACCTGGCCGCAGCAGCGGGCAAACCAACCCTCCAGCAGCGGATGCTGACCGGCGATAAGCTCCGGTAACTGCGCTTCTTCTAGCCCCTCATGCTCTAGCGTAGCGACCAGATCTTTATAGGACGGGCGCGGCGTACCGGACGGGAACGCCATCCCTACCTCGCCCGCATTAAAGAAGCCGCCGCGCAGCAGCTTATGCCCGGAAATCACCCCAGCGCCGATACCGTAGCCGAGGTCGATAAACGTCAGATCGCTATAGTCGTTCCATTCGCCACTGTACAGCTCGCCTACCGCCGAGGCGTTGGCGTTGTTCTCTACCCATGTCGGCCACGGCAGGTTGTCGGCAAACGCCTGCTGGAGATCGACCTCACGCCAGCTCTCCAGCCACGCCACGCTATGGCGCTTGCGTCCGTCAGCTTTCAGAAAACCCGGCACCGCGTAGCCGATCCCGAAAATTCGCGCGTGCTGAAGCTGGCGCTTTTTCAGCGTCTGCTCGACCAGCGTTTTAATTTGTGCGAGCGTTGAGGCCAACGGCTGGTTTTCCTGATGCGCCTCGGAAATTGAGAGCAACTGGCGACCGCTGAGATCGACCACCGTCATATCGATAAAACCCGGACTGAACGACAATCCGATGGCGCAGCCGCCGCCGGGATTAAGCCGCAGCGGTAGCGACGGCTGGCCCCGCTGCCCGGTATTACGCTCACCTTCGACCACCAGACCGGAAAATATCAGCTCCCGGCACTGCTGGGTAATCGCGCCCGCCGTCAGGTTTGACAAACGCGCCAGCTCCGCGCGAGTAACCGGTGCATGGCGGCGGATAAGCTCCAGCAGCAGGCGCTGCGAACCACGCAGCTCAAGGCGTTCAGAGTGGGCGTTCATGGTGTCCTTAATTTTTTATCTAATCCCAGCGCAGTCCGGCCTCTTCAATCAGCCCCTGCAAATACGGAATATCATCGTGGCTGAGCATATCAATCAGCCCCGCCTGCATCCAGCCGATAATCACCGGACGGCTGTCGCAGCCGAATTTATAGTCGTACTGCTCCAGCGGCGTCATGCCGTTTTTCATTTCATGCAGATACATCCGTACGCCCAGCCCCGCCTTTTTGTAAGCCCGCAGATCGTCAACGTGGGCAAATTCGTACTCAAAACAGACACAGCTGGCATGGGACTGCTGCACTGCCGCCAACTGGTCATTGTAACGCTCCAGCGTCACTACCTGTAACGCCAGCTCCGGGATTTGCGCCTTCACTCGATTTATCAGTACATGATTGAAACCCAGCAGCTGGATATGGCCAATTGTTTCCGGCATGGCGCGCAGCAGCTGTACCAGCACCGCGACGAACTCATCATGACGGCGGCGTTGTTTCACTTCAACTATCAGCCCCATATGGTTCTCCATCGCCCAGCGCAGCACGTCCGCCAGCAGTGGGATGCGAGTCCCGCTAAACGCAGGGTGATATTTCACGCCAAAGTCGCTCTCCAGCAGCTGAGGATAAGTCAGCTGTTCGACAAATCCCTGCCCGGTAGAAACCCGGTCGATACGGTGGTCATGGGTCACGACCAACTGATTATCTGCCGTCAGGTGGATGTCTATTTCGATGCAATGTGTACCCGCCTGGCGGGCGGCTTCAAAGGCCGGAAAGGTGTTCTCCGGCGCACAGCTGGAATACCCGCGATGACTGTTGGCCAGCACAATACCTTCTGCCGCGCGGTGAAAAGTAAACGCCATCTTCTTTTCCTCTCGAATGTAAGATGGTTATTAACTTTAATACTTAAATTTAAATGTGAAAGGTGTTTTTATCTTTTCATGTTCAACATGTTGTTTTGTATGTATTTAATTTGACATTTAGATCATTTTTCAGCTTTGAGGATCTGCGTCACATAAATTTAATGTTTAGTGTGTAAATTTAATAATCATCTTTTTAATCGACGGAAAACAGACTCATGTCAAAACTGGTTCTGGAACAGGTAACCAAAACGTTTGGTGATTTTTACGCCGCCAGAGAGATCTCGTTCTGCGCGGAAGAGGGGGAGTTTGTGACCCTGCTCGGGCCGAGCGGTTGCGGTAAAACCACCCTGCTCAAAATGATCGGCGGTTTTCACCAGCCGGACAGCGGGCGCATTCTGATTGGCGATAAAACGGTTAATGCCCTGCCGCCGGAAAAGCGCAACACCGCCATGTGCTTCCAGTCCTATGCGCTGTTTCCGCACCTCAACGTGGCGCACAACATCTGCTTCGGCCTGAAGCAGAAAAAGGTCGCCATCGGCGAACAGCAGGCCCGGCTGGCGGAGGCGCTGAAGCAGGTCGGGCTGGAGAGCCAGCGGCTGAAAATGCCCGCCCAGCTCTCCGGCGGCCAGCAGCAACGCGTGGCACTGGCGCGGGCGATGATCACCCGCCCGGACGTGATCCTGTTCGACGAACCGCTCTCCAACCTCGATGCCAAACTGCGCGAAAGCGTGCGTTTTGAGATTAAGGAACTCCAGCGGCAGTATCAGCTCACCTCGATTTACGTCACCCACGACCAGGCGGAAGCGCTGTCGATGTCGGACAAAATCGTGGTGCTGAACGGTGGCAACGTCGAGCAGATTGGCAAGCCGGAAGAGATCTACTACCGTCCGGCAAACCGTTTTGTGGCGGACTTTATCGGTGCCGCTAATATCGACACTGCGCAGGTCAC
Source organism: Klebsiella sp. RHBSTW-00215 (assembly GCF_014103785.1). NCBI lineage: Bacteria > Pseudomonadati > Pseudomonadota > Gammaproteobacteria > Enterobacterales > Enterobacteriaceae > Klebsiella > Klebsiella sp. RHBSTW-00215. The sequence continues at coordinate 1,086,089 of NZ_JABXQS010000001.1, read as the reverse complement.
GTCCGCAGAGCAGCCGGGTTACTACCGTGTACGCTGCGGCCTGGGCGAATTTTACGTGTTCTCAGACCAGCCGCCGCGCGCAGAACATTGCTATATCTGCTGGCGGCCTGAAGACGCGCAGTACGTCACCCAGCCGCAGGCGGGCGGCAATCACTTCACCCTGACGCTCGATAAAATGGCCTTTATGGGCAACCTTACCGAAGCCTGGGGACACAACGACAGCGGGCTGTCAGTCCGTTTGCAGTTAATCAAAAAGCCGCCCGTCGCCTCCGGCGAGCGCGCCTGCTTCCGTCTGGCGGAAAACGCCATTCATTTTCTGGAGCCGGTATCATGAAAAACTGGCGCAACGATGCGATCGCCTGGCTGCTGATGCTCAGCGGGCTGGGCACGATCCTGCTACTGATGGGATCGACTTTTTACGTGGTGATTGTCCAGAGCCTGGGCTGGTTTAACCTCGAAGGCGACAGCCATTTCTCGCTGGAGTACTGGCGCAATATGTTGCAGGACGAGGTGCTGCGCAGCGCTCTATTTTACTCGGTGAAGGTGTCGCTGTTGGGCGCGTTCGGCTCGGTGATTTTCGCGTATCCGCTGGCGCTGTGGCTGCGTAAACCAATGGCGGGTAAAGAGGGCATTATTGCGGTACTGCGCGCGCCGATGTTTATCCCCGGCCTGGTGGCGGCGTTCCTGTTCGTCAACATCGTCGCTTACCACGGCATCATCAACGAACTGCTGCTGGCGCTGGGGATTATCAGCGAGCCGCTGCGCATGCAGAACGACGATTTCGGCTGGGGCGTGGTGATCCTGCAAATCTGGAAGAATTTGCCCTTCGCCCTGATCCTCGTCGGCGGCGCGGTCAACGCTATTCGCAACGATGTGCTGGACGCCGCCAGCAATCTCGGCGCCAGCCGCTGGCGCAGTTTTACCGGCGTGGTGGTGCCGCTGACGCTGCCCGCCGTGCAGGTGACGCTGATTCTGGTGTTTATCGGCGCACTGGGCGACTTCGCCTTCTTCTCGGTGGCCGGGCCGCGCAATACCTACTCGCTGGCGCGCCTGATGCAGGCCACCGCCATGGAGTACGGCGAGTGGAATAACGCGGCGGTGATTGCGGTGATCATTATGCTCACGGCGGCCATCTGCACGCTGCTCATCGCCACCCTGATTACCCCGTTCGCCACCCGCAAAGGAGAGATCAAATGAGCCACACTACCAACGGTCGCCGGGTGGTGACGATTTCGCTGATCTTCTTCGTGGTCGCCAACCTGGTCTGGCTGGGCATGCCGTTCGGCATGGCGATCCTCTGGTCGCTGGTTGACCCGGCCCATCCGTGGAGCTACCCGGATATCTTCCCGCCCGTATTATCGTTCAGCCGCTGGCTGCTGGTATGGGAAAAGACCTCGCTTTCCGAGGCGCTGTTTAACAGCTACACCATCGCACCAGCGGTGGCGGTCGTTAGCCTGCTGCTATCGCTGCCCACCGCCTACGCCTTCGGGCGCATGACCTTTCGCGGCAAGGCGGTGGCGGAGATGCTGACGCTGATCCCGCTGGTGATGCCGGGGATGCTGATCGGCATATTCTTCAGCGCCATGCTTATCAATCTCAATATCGACAATGCCTTTATCAGCATTGTAATCGGCCATACGGTGCTGACGCTGCCCTATTCGATCCGCATTATGTCGGCAGGCTTTAAGGCGGTGCCGCAGGACCTGATCGACGCCAGCCGCGACTTAGGCTCCGGCGCGTGGGGCACGTTCTGCAATGCTTATCTGCCACTGCTCAAGCCAAGCTTTCTGGCCGCGCTGATTTTTTGTCTGGTGCGAAGTCTGGAGGAGTTCAGCATCTCATACGTGCTGGGCGCGCCGGATTTTATCACCGTCCCAACCATTCTTTATTCCTTCCTCGGTTACTCCTTTGTGCGCCCGGACGCGGCGGTGGTCTCGATGATTCTGGTGATCCCCAACGTCATCCTGATGGTCATCATCGAGAAGCTGCTGAAGGGGAACTATCTGTCGCAATCCACGGGGAAAGCCTGACCTTTAACAGGAGATATGTGATGAAAAAAGCAGTAATGATTCTGGCGGGCGGCCTGCTGTGCAGCTCGCTGGCGCTGGCGGCGGATAACAGCGACCTGATTGCCCAGGCGAAAAAAGAGGGCAGCGTGACCTTTAACGTCTGGTACCTGCAGCCGCAGTGGCGCAGCTTTGTGAAGGATTTTGAGCAGCAGTACGGCGTTAAGGTGCGCATTCCGGAAGGGAGCATCGACGGCAATATGAACAAGCTGCTGGCGGAAGCGGGCAAAGAGAAGGGCAAAATCGACATCATCGCCCTGTCCGTGGCGCAGCTCCCGGTGACAACGGGGGCGAAAGCGCTGGCGAAGGTGGACGATCTGCCAGGCTATGGCGACGCCATTCACCAGATTCAGAACGTCGATACTCAGGGTTATGCCGTGGCGTTTTGGGGGAATCAGACCGGGCTGGTCTACGATCCGCAGCAGATGGGCGACCGGGCGTTACCGCAGACTATGGAAGACCTTCAGCGTTTTATCGATGCCAATCCAAAGCGCTTTGGCTATAACGACCCGAATAACGGCGGTGCGGGAGAAGCCTTTATTCAGCGTGTCGTTACGACTCAAAGCGGTGAGTTTGACAGTGAGTCGGCTACCGTTGATGCCGCAGTGGTAAAAAACTGGCTGAAGGGCTGGCAGTGGTTTGCCGTCAATAACGACAAAATCACCCGTACCGCTTCCGGAGCTGACAGCCTGACGCGCCTGAACGACGGCGAACTGATGCTGACACCTGCCTGGGAAGACCATCTGGCCGGGCTGCAAAAAACGGGAGCGATTACCTCACGGCTGAAATTTTATGTACCGGAATTTGGTATGCCCGGCGGCGGTAATGTCGCGGCTATTGCCGCCAACAGTCAACATCCGGCGGCATCGCGGCTATTCCTTAACTGGCTGATTCAGGCTGAGACGCAAAAAGCGCTCAGTAAGGCTTTCGGCTCCACACCGATGAACAAACAGGTCAGTCCGGACGTGAAGCGCCCCGACACCGAGGTGCAATTTTACGGTAAGGCCTACAGTATGCAGATGAAGAAAGAGTTCGTACGCCAGGTGATGATGCAGTGAAGAATTCCCCTGCCGCTCTGGCAGGGGACGATCATTTATACAAACGGGGCCAGTGGGTCGGCTATCTCGAACGCTACCGCTTTATCGGCTTTTGGCGGATAAATCAGCTCGCTGACGATCGACATCTTGAGCTTTTTCGCTTCGGCGCGCGTTAACTTCACCTGCTGATCCCAGCCTTCGGTGTAAACAGCGCCCCACGCACCCAGATCCAGACAGGTGACGTACATCTCCTGACGATACGGCAGCGGTTCAACGTTCAGCAGGCTTGCTGCCACATTGTTACCGGCAAATTTTCCCAGCAGGATGGCGTGCTGACAGGTCATCAGCGCGTGATTGCCCTTATCATCGGTGGCGGCGTAAGCCACATCGCCGGTGGCATAAATGTCTTCATGACCGACCACCTGAAGATTTGCATTTACATGCAGACGGCCCTGACGGTCGCGCGGCGCATCAATCTGTGCGGTCAGACCGTTAGCCTGAACGCCAACGGTCCATATGACCGTCTGTGACGCAATTGTCTGACCATCTTTCAGCGTCACGCCAGAGGCATCTACGCTCTCAACTTCGGAATTGACCATCCATTCAACGTTCAGCTCAGTGGAGGCCTCGGCAATCACATCGCGTAATTCCTGGCTCCAGCGAGCACCCGGCTGCGCACCACGTTCAACTACGACAACTCTGGTCTTAGCATCAGCACCGAGGATGTCACGCAGACGACCCGGCAGCTCCAGCGCCATCTCAATGCCGGTGAAGCCGCCGCCGTAGACGACAACGGTAATACGCGCCTTGCTCTCTGGCTGCTTAGCCAGGTCTTGCAGATGCTGCTCCAGCACGGCAGCGCTCTCAAGCTGATCGAGGTCGAAGGCATGCTCTGCGGCACCGGCGACCATACTGCGATTCACCTGGCTGCCGCTGGCCAGAACCAGACGGTCATAGCGATGCAGGCGTGTTTCACCGTGGGTATCTTTCCAGCTCACCTCTTTGGAGTTCGGAAGGATTTTCTCAACCGTGCCGCGCAGGAAGGTAACACCGGTGACGTCGAACAGCGGTTGCAGTGGCGCAACCAGCGTCTGAACGGCGCTTTCATAAAAACGTGGGCGCACACGCAGTTCAGGCTGTGGTGCAATCACTGTAATATCAATGTCCTGCTGATTTTTATCCGCCAGACGTGCGGCGCTCAGCGCTGCCCACATACCGGCAAAGCCAGCCCCGATGATCAAAATTTGTTTACGCATCACTGTTGTTCTCGCTGTTCACTACGATTTATTTACTCGGATTATATTGATCGTAGTTAGTCGATGCAATGTTATTTGAAATATCGGGAGCGGTTTTCGTTGTGATTTTTATTTATCTAATTGATAATTATTAATTTAAATTTTATGCCGGTCCTGTATTTTGCAATCTCTCTGGAATCGGGAGAGCGGAAAAGCTACAATAAACTCAGATTGATTTTGGCTGAGATAAGAGCATGGCATTCTACAGTTCTGGGGTTGAGTACGGCATCCATAGCCTGATGTGTATGGTGGACAGCAAAGGCGATGCCCGCGATATGAGCGTGCGTGAGATTGCTGACCTGCAAAGTGTGCCCTACGATTACCTGGCCAAAATCTTCACCCGTCTGTCAAAGGCTGGGTTGGTGCGCAGCATCGAGGGTAAAGGCGGCGGTTTTCAGTTGGCGAAACCAGCTGAACACATTACGGTTCTCGACGTGGCAAACGCCATTGACGGTGACAAACGGATTTTTGAATGTCGCGAGATTCGCCAGCGTCTGGCGGTATTCGAAGAGCAGCCGCCGGAATGGGCCTGCGAAGGGATTTGCGGCGTGCGCTCGGTCATGGACATGGCGCAGCAGCGAATGGAAGAGGCTTTAGGCCAGCACACCATTCTCGATCTGGCGCGCAAAATGTACCGCAAAGCGCCGGATACCTTTGTGGTGGAAGTGCAGGACTGGATTGCTGCGCGAAAAGCGTAGTCGCAGGAAGCGCCCGACAGCGCAAGGCTAATCGGGCGAGTACAATCCAGGCCGGATGAGGCGTTAGCCGCCGTCCGGCAATGATCATTACTGTTCGGTACTGGGTGTATTAATCATCCGATTCAGCCACGGCACCATCATTGCCATGACCACCGTTACCGCCAGCGTCACCAGACCGATTTTGCTGAAGACGTTGGTGTAGATAGGCAGCGTTTGTAGCGGGTCGGTAATATTGTCCGGCACGGCGGTGAAAGTGGCGACGTAGCCGCCCATCAGGAATGCGGCGGCCTGCGTCAGAAACCACATCCCGAGAATGAAGCCCATCAAATGCTGCGGTACCAGCGCGGCGACCATCGCCAGCCCCAGGGCGCTAATCAACAATTCTCCCAGGCTCTGGAACAGATAGACCAGCACGATAAACCACGGTGAAGTCAGCCCCTGAGCGTCGGCAAACCACATTCCTGCGGCGGCGGCTGTCAGAAAGCCGAGCGAGCAGAGAAACATGCCGAGCGTAAATTTCATCGGCATGGTCAGGTCTTTGCCTTTGTTACCCAAACGCGTGTAGATAGCGGCCAGAAGCGGGCTGGCAACCACCACCCAGAACGGGTTTAGCGCCTGGAAGCTGACCGGGTTAATGGCGAAACCGAGTATTTCATGATGGACGTTATTGATCGCAAAGAAGTTCAGAGAGGTCGGCATCTGCGCGTACAGAATGTAGAACAGTACGGCTTCCAGCATCAGGATAAATGCGACGAACATTTTGTTGCGCCCGGTTTTATCCAGCTTGAAGGCCTCGCGGAAGAAGAAAATCGTCACCACCAGGGAGAGGAAAATCAGCACCAGGTTGGCGATTTTAACGTTGTGCATCAGCCAGGCGCAGAGGTAAATCATGACCACCGTGCCCGCCAGCACCAATAGCAGATTACGAATATTCAGCGGCTTGTGGTCCGGCCCGGAACCGATGTCTTTCACCATTCCACGACAAGCGAAGTAAACCAGCAGAGCGACAATCAGCCCCGCACCGCACAGGTTGTAGGTCACCGCGTAGCCGTACTTTTCAGCAATGACCGGTGCCAGCGATAGCGACAGCAGCGAGCCAATGTTAATCGACATATAAAACAGCGTGAACGCGCCATCCAGACGGGCATCTTTCGGCGGGTAGCACTTAGACAGCAGGCTTGCCGGGTTGGCTTTAAACAACCCGTTCCCCACCGCAATGGTCCCCAGTGCGATAAAAATCAGGTTGGGTTTTAGCAGCGACAGTCCGGTCATAAAGTAGCCAATCGCCAGCACGACCGCACCCAGAACCAGCGTGCGTTTAGTACCGAGCAGATGGTCGCCGACATAACCGCCAATGGAAATCAGGCCATACACCAGGGCTGCGAATGCGCCGAAGGTAATAAACGCCTGTTCCTGGGAGAATCCAAGCTGTTTAACAAAGAAAACGGCCAGGATACCCTGAACGCCGTAATAGCCAAATCGCTCCCAAAGCTCTACAAAGAAGATCATGAAGAATGGGCGGGGCTGTTGCAGTAAGCCTGTCGGTGCGGGTGAGTTCATCTTTCTTCGCCTTTTTATCCTGTCCGGAAAATTATGAACGCGTATGCCAAAACGCGCTGAAAAAGTCGCATTGTGTTCAATGATGTGATTATTTTATAAATTGATGGATTATTATATGGGTATAGGGCGGTTGAATTGGTTGATCAATCTAACATTGTGCTAATTTTTTGGATTTATATTCTTTTGAAGGATGAGGTGCGGCAGGAAGAAACAAAAACGCCCGCATATGCGGGCGTCGGTCAGCAGGGAAAACGGTTATTCGTCTTCTTCGTCGCGTAGCGGAACAATCAGCATATCGACGTGAACGGTATTGATCAGCTGGCGAGCGGAGGACATCAGCTTGCTCCAGAAGTCCTGATGATGACCGCAAACCACCAGGTCCATATCATATTTTTTAATCGCATCAACCAGCACCTGGCCGAGGTCGCCGCTGCCGCTCAGAGTCTCAGTAATCGGGTAACCTGCGTTGGTGGACAATTCGCTTAACGCGTGGTGTGTCTCTTCGGAAATGCGTTTCTGCATGTCGCCCAGATTGACATCAATAAGCCCGGTGTAGAGATCGGAGTAATTCACATCCACGTGGATCAGGGAAACTTTTGCATTGTAGGGACGGGCCATAGAAACGGCTTTTTCTACCAGTACTTTGCTTTCCGGGGACAGGTCTACTGCAATGAGAATGTGTTTGTAAGCCATGGTGTTACTCCTTCCATAAGTTGTCGATGACCGTTGGACCTGACAGCCAGCGCTGCCGCTTCGCCCGCGTCCTGCGTACCACATGCGCGGGGGTTAGTCCTTAAGGACTTAATTGTAGAAGATATTTCTACCTTATAGCGCCCCTCGCGCTTCGTCAATCTACCTTGTTCAGCAAATAGTTAAACAAATATATCCGATTTATGCATTGATAACGGTTAACGTTGTGGTAAAAAAATTAACGGATCTCCTACACTATTTAATGAGCCGATCGAATAAATAAACGTGATCGGAATCGCACTCTTTTACTGTACAGTCAATTTGATATTGGGGAGCGGTAGTCCCGGAGAGATTCTCCGAGGGCGGGTCGCCGGGGAGGAGGTATGATCAGCACGATTGCGCTGTTTTGGGCCCTGTGTATCGTTTGTGTGGTGAATATGGCACGCTACTTTTCGTCACTGCGTGCATTACTGGTTGTGCTACGTGGTTGTGACCCTTTGCTCTATCAATATGTCGACGGCGGTGGTTTTTTCACATCGCATGGGCAGCCCAGCAAGCAGATGCGTCTGGTTTGGTATATTTATGCCCAGCGCTATCACGATCATCACGATGATGAGTTTATCCGTCGCTGCGAGCGGGTTCGGCGGCAGTTTATACTCACTAGCGCGCTATGCGGCCTGGTCGTTGTGAGTATGATTGCTCTGCTTATCTGGCATTAGTCCGGCTAAAACCAAAAAAAACGGGCCAGTTTCCTGACCCGTTAGTATTTTTTGCGCGTGCTATCCGCTTAGATAATCTTCAGCGAGAGCCAGTACAGCGCGCCTGACAACAGAATCGCTGCGGGCAGGGTGAGTACCCAGGCCATCAGGATACTGGTGACGGTTTTCTTCTGCAGGCCGCCGCCATCAACGAGCATAGTCCCCGCAACGGAGGAGGAGAGCACGTGAGTGGTGGAAACCGGCATACCAGTGTAGCTCGCCAGACCAATCGATACGGCTGCGGTCATCTGGGCTGACATACCTTGTGCGTAGGTCATTCCTTTCTTACCAATTTTCTCGCCGATAGTGGTCGCCACGCGACGCCAGCCGATCATCGTACCGATACCCAACGCCAGAGCAACCGCCATGATAATCCAGATTGGCGCGTACTCGATGGTGCTCAACATATCGGTTTTCAGTTTCTTCAGCAGACGCTTATCTTCGGCATTCACTTCCGGCAGCTTCGCTGCTTTATCAGTGGTGTCGGAGATGCAGAGCATCACGCGACGCAGTTGGCTACGCTGTTCAACGGAGAGTGTGTCGTAGCTTTCGGTACCGGTCAGCATCGTCTTCATGCGGTCAAGCGCGTTGATGGTGTTAGCCGGGTGGCAGTGGAATTCACCGTTTGCTGCCGCACCGGCGTCCGGAGACGGGATAAGCTGCTCTGCGCCGGTCACTTTCTTCAACAGCTCAGGGCGCTGCTGGAAGAAGGTTTCCACATTGTTGACCGCATCGCGGGTACGGGTGATTTCGTAGCCGGAAGCGTTCATGTTGACCACGAAGCCCGCCGGAGCGACGCCGATCAGAACCAGCATCACCAGACCAATGCCTTTCTGTCCATCGTTCGCACCGTGCGAGAAAGCCACGCCAATGGCTGACAGAATCAGCGCAATACGCGTCCAGAATGGCGGTTTTTTCTTGCCGTCTTTCTTTTCACGTTCAGCAGGTGTCAGGTGGATACGAGCGCGTTTTTTGGTATTGCTCCAGTAACGACGCAGGATGAAAATTAAACCACCCGCAACCACCAGGCCAACGATTGGCGAGATGATGAGCGAGCCGAAAATACCCATGACTTTCGGGATATTCAGCGCGTCCACGACCGAAGTGCCGGTCATCAGCGCATTGGTTAAACCAATACCGATGATCGCGCCGATCAGCGTGTGCGAGCTGGAGGCCGGGAGGCCGAAATACCAGGTTCCGAGGTTCCAGATTATCGCCGCCAGCAACATGGAGAAGACCATGGCGAGGCCATGTGCTGAACCCATGTTAAGCAGCAGGTCGGTCGGTAACATATGCACAATGGCATAGGCAACGCTAAGACCGCCCAACAGAACGCCGAAGAAGTTAAAAAGGGCCGCCATCGCCACAGCAAGCTGCGACCGCATTGCGCGTGTGTAAATCACAGTTGCAACAGCGTTTGCGGTATCATGAAAACCATTGATCGCTTCGTAAAACAGCACGAAAGCAAGAGCAAGCAATAATAATAGCCCGGTATGTAAATCCAGACCGGCAAATAAATGTAGCATAGGACGTTACGCCATTTTGAGGACATGAACGCGGCGCATTATCAGTGACTTTCGCGGCGCGGGCAAAGTGAAATATAGACTTTTTTTGATTTTCTTCCTGTTTAAGTTTTACCTTGTTGGGAGTATTCCTATATCTTTCAACGATGTACATAAGTGCAGTTTTTTTCCTGCTGGTGCGACCAGAGTGAAAAATTTACAATTCCCGACAATCGGGATATGAGGAATGTTGTGTGGAAAGGTTTGATGCCATCGTAATTGGCGCCGGAGCGGCGGGAATGTTTTGTGCAGCGCAGGCAGGGCAGGCGGGCTGCCGCGTGCTTTTGCTCGATAATGGCAAAAAGCCTGGCCGCAAGATACTGATGTCCGGCGGCGGGCGCTGCAACTTTACTAACATGTATATCGAACCCGCGGCGTATCTCAGCCAAAACCCGCATTTTTGCAAATCTGCGCTGGCGCGCTACAGCCAGTGGGACTTTATCGACCTGGTTGGCAAACACAACATCGCCTGGCATGAGAAGACGCTGGGCCAGCTTTTTTGCGATGATTCAGCCGAGCAAATCGTTAACCTGCTGCTGGCCGAGTGTGAAAAGGGCGGCGTGCAAATTCGTCTGCGTACGGAAATTCTCAGCGTCGAACGTGATGACGAAGGTTACATGCTGCAGCTTAACGGCGACGCGGTGGCGGCGAAAAAGCTGGTGGTTGCTTCGGGTGGCCTGTCTATGCCCGGCCTGGGCGCTTCGCCGTTTGGCTATAAACTTGCCGAGCAGTTTGGCCTGAAGGTGCTGCCGACTCGCGCCGGACTGGTACCGTTCACCCTGCATAAGCCGCTGCTTGAACAGTTACAGGTACTGTCCGGGGTTTCGGTGCCTTCAACCATTACCGCTGAAAACGGTACGGTCTTCCGCGAAAATCTGCTTTTTACCCACCGTGGGCTGTCCGGCCCGGCGGTGCTGCAAATTTCCAGCTACTGGCAGCCGGGAGAATTCGTCAGTATCAATCTGCTGCCGGATTGCCATCTTGATGAGTTCCTCGACGAGCAACGTGTGGCGCATCCCAATCAGAGCCTGAAAAATACGCTGGCGATGCAGTTGCCGAAGCGGCTGGTTGAGTGCTTGCAGCAATTAGGGCAGCTTCCGGACGTCACCCTGAAACAGCTTAATGTTCGCGATCAGCAGACCCTGGTTGAGACGCTGACCGGGTGGCGCGTTCAGCCGAACGGTACCGAAGGCTATCGTACGGCGGAGGTGACCCTCGGCGGCGTGGATACCAACGAACTCTCCTCACGCACCATGGAAGCCCGCAAGGTACCGGGTCTCTATTTTATCGGCGAAGTGATGGATGTGACCGGTTGGCTGGGCGGATATAACTTCCAGTGGGCCTGGGCGTCAGCCTGGGCGTGCGCGCAGGCGCTGGTTGAAGAGTAAGAGATGAGCCCGGCAATTTTCACTACCGGGCGAAATAATCAATTCAGCCCAAGAAAATACTGGGCGATTTTGAAGTAGATAATCAATCCGGTGCCGTCGATAAGGGTGGCGATAAACGGTGCTGAAACCACCGCTGGATCGATGCCGAGGCGCTTGAGCGTCAGCGGGATCACCGACGACACCACCGCGCTCCACAGGGTAATGCATACAAGCGTCAGGCTGACAATTAGCGTGATTTCCATGCCGATGCCCATCATCCACGCGCGCAGGCAGCCCGCCAGACCGAGAGTGATAGCTATCAGCAACGAGGTGGAGACCTCTTTACGGATTACGCGCCCCATATCCCGCAGCCGCACTTCCCCAAGCGCCATAGAGCGCACCAGGGTGGAGGTGATCTGCGTCCCGCTGTTGCCACCGGTACCAATCAGTAGCGGAATGAAAAAGGCCAGCGCAATCGCTGACTCCAGCGCTTCTTCAAAATGCTGCAATACGCTGCTGGTGTAGGCTTCGGCGACGAACAGCAGCAGTAACCAAACCGAACGCTTTTTCCAGAGCGCCCACGGGCTGGTTTCCAGATACGGCTTTTCCAGCGGCAGCGTTGCTCCCTGACGCTGGGCATCTTCGGTCACATCATCTTCCAGCAGATGGGCAATCTCTTTTTCCATAAGGCAGCCAACCAGCTCGCCCTTTTCGACTACCGGTACCAGATCGAGACCACGCTCGGCCAGTTCGGCGACCACCTGCGGGCGCTCGTCGTCAGGCCTGACACGAAACAGACAGCTATCCATTAAATAACGAATGGATTGAGCGGTATCGCTCTCCTGGAGCAGCTTTTTAATCGACAAACTACCGCGCAGTTTTTTTCCGGCGACAACAAACACCTGGCCTGGGATCTCATCGCCGGCAAGCTGAGAAACGAATAGCTCTCGCGCTTCATGAACGCTGAGATGCTCCGGCAGAGTAATGAAATCGGTACGCATGTACTGGGCGATCGCGTCGCCGTCAAAAGCAGAGATAGCCTGATGTGCGGCGCACAGTTGAATTGAAGACATGGTGTAATTCCCTATAAAAAATCACTCATAGGGGCGAACAAGACAGGATGAGCACAGGCAGATCCCTACGTCCTGGTTTTAGCACTGCATAACGTATCTGTCCGGCATGAACGCCGTCAGAAGTTACCTTGGCAACACCTTGATTCGATGGAAGCCTGTATTTCCCTGAGTGGTCTCTCTCGATACCAGCAGGGCGGTAACTTATATTTATGCAGGAGCCTCGCCATAACGAGATCGTTAAATGAGGCGTAATTATTAGCGAAGGTGGATAATTCACCAAGAGTATAATTCATATGGTTTATTAATTGTTGAGAAAGCCCGACTGCTTTTTAGCGGATCATGGCTGACCGTCAAAGCGATGTATCGCCTGACGCAGGAAATCCACTACGCGGCGGGCTTCGGGCCGTAGTGCCGTTTGCCGCAGGCTCGCCACTCCGACGTCCATCCACGTCATACAATCGTCGACCGTGCGTCGCATCACGCGCAGCCCCTCAAGCGACCAGGGACGCCAAACGAGGTCCGAAAGGATCGTGACGCCCTTACCCTGTGAAACAAAAGTGCGGATAGCCTCGAAGGAGTTGGTACGGTAGCGAATATCCGGCTGCCCGCCGCGCTGCCGCCAGACGTCAAGGATCACGGTGGGGTAATCATCGGTCTCAAGCAGCAAAAACGGGACCTTTGCGATATCAGCCAGCCGCAGTTCCGGCTGGCTGAGTAAAGGGTGACCGATTGGCGCCCACAGACGACGCAGGGAGCGCAGGAAAGTATCAATCGTCAGATCATCATCGTGGCGAATGTTTGACGTCAACACCAGGCAAAAGTTGACCTCTTGCTGATGTAAGGATGTTATCAGCGCCTGAGATGAACCCTCCTGAAAATGAATCTCCAGAAGCGGGAAACGGCGCTCCAGTTCGCTATAAATGCCGGGTAGCAGATAGGCCGAGAGCGTTTCAGCGATGCCTACCCGCACGCTGCCGGTGGTCATTTCCGGCTGATTGTGCAGGTCGTTAATCGCGGCTTCGCTATCAGAGAGGATTTTGCGCGCATGGCTCAGAAAGCGTTCCCCGTCGACGGTCAGCTCAATACCCTTCGGATGGCGAACAAAGAGCTGCGTGTTCATAATCGTTTCCAGATTACGCATCGCGACCGTCATCGATGACTGAGAGATATGGCAACGCCCGGCGGCTTTTGAGATTTGTAGCGTCTCGGCCAGCGCGACGTAGAATTCCAGCTGTCTTAGGGTGAACTTCATAGTTTCAAACTATACGCCTGAATGAAAACTTTATATTAGCACTGGCTTATTCGTGAGCAGTACCCTGAATGGCATAGGTTTAAGGTAAATCAAGGAGTTTGTATGCCTTATCTTCTGCTCGCGCTGGCGGCCTGCTTCTGGGGTGGTAATTATGTGATTGGTCACCTGCTGGTATCGCAGGTTGACCCTATTGTGCTATCAGCGCTGCGCTGGTGGGCTACTGCTATCCTGTTGATGATGCTCTACTTTCGCCAGGTTAAACAGCAGTGGCCAGCGATAAAACAGGCGAAAGGGATTGTTTTCTTTCTGGCACTGTGCGGCCAGGTTTTATTTCCCCTGACGCTCTATGTCGGTCTGCAATATACCTCATCATTGAATGCGGCAATTTATTTATCGACGACCCCGGCGATGGTGCTGCTGATTAATCGCTTTATATTCCGCGAGCGTATTTCGACGGGAAATGTCGCGGGCGTAATATTAAGTTCCTGCGGTGTTATCTGGCTTATTTTGCAGGGAAACGTCACGGACTGGTCAACTTTGCGCAACCTGAATCGGGGCGATCTCTGGACTATGGGCTCGGCGATGAGCTGGGCGGCCTACTGCGCTTTTTTGCGCCTGAAACCGAAAGAGGTGGCCGGTAATGGCTTTGTCGCCGTCAGCGCCTCGGTGGGGGCGATTATGCTGCTGCCGGTTTTGATGGCGAATACGCTACAGGCGGCTGATCTGGATTTAGCACCTTACCTGTCGCTGAATTTCCTTCTCGGACTGGCTTATCTGGTGATTTTCCCTTCCTGGCTCTCTTACCTTTTGTGGAATAAAGGCATTGCGGCGATTGGCGCCACGCGTGGGGAGGTGTTCTCGCACCTCATTCCGCTCAGCGGCGGCCTGTTCAGCATTCTCTTTCTGCACGCGCCGCTCTATACGTACCACCTGATCAGCGCGCTGGCGATTATCTGTGGTATTACCCTGTGCTCGCGTTCGCGCCGGGTTAGTGAGTCCCACGCTTTATGAGTGGGAGAGGTCGTCCTCCGTAGGCAAACACTGCAAATGGCCGTGGCGCACGCCGCGCTGGGCGATGACATCATCGGCAAAATGCTGAACATCGCCCATATCGCCTTTCAGCACGGCAATCTCCAGGCAGTCGTCGTGGTTGATGTGTACGTGCAGGGTGGCGACGGAGAGATCGTGGTGTTGATGCTGGGTGGAGACTAAACGGCTGGCTAAATCTCGCTTCTCGTGTTCATAAACATACGAGAGCACCGCGAAGCCCTGAGTGCCGTGCTCCTGGGTGGTTTCCTGGGCCAGCGCGCCGCGCAGAATATCGCGGATCGCTTCGGAACGGTTGTTGTAGCCACGGCGCTGGCTCAGACTATCCAGCGTTTCGAGTAAATCGTCATCAAGGGTGATAGTGACACGTTGCATCTGTTAGACCTTATTACGGCGTACGGGAAAGGCGGGAAGTACCGCATTTTGTAACACGCGGCCGGCGTTGGAGGAAAAGGTTAATCTGTCGCCCACGGTCTGCGTCTCGACGATTTGCCCCTCGTCCATCACCATCACCCGCTGGCAAAAGCGTTCCACCAGACGCAAATCGTGGGTGATAAACAGGCAGGCTGTGCCGAACTGCTGTTGTAGTTTTTTGAGCAGACGAATGATGCCCGCCTGGAGTACCAGATCGAGATTCGACACCGCTTCATCCAGAATAAGCAGCTTAGGTTCTACCGCTAATGCCCGCGCCAGGCAGACGCGCTGGAGCTGCCCGCCGCTCAGCTGCGGTGGCCGCTTGTCGAGCACGCTATCGTCCAGGTCGACTGCGTTGAGCATTTCTCTTGCCCGGGCCAGTTGTTTCTGTTTCGTTAATGACAGCAGATGCCGCATCGGTTCACGCAAAATCTCACGCACCGTTTTACGCGGATTCACCGCGCTGATGGAATCCTGAAACACCATCTGAATATCCCGGCGAAATGCTTTTTGTTTGCTGCGATTGAGGTGGGCGAGCGTCTCGCCGCGCCAGCTGACGCTGCCCTCGGTGGGTGATTCCAGCCCAACCAGCAGGCGCGCCAGCGTGCTTTTTCCGCAGCCGCTGCGTCCCAGCAGGGCGACGGTTTCGCCGTTTTTCAGCGCTAAAGAAACCTCTTTTAGCACCGGTAAGTTTGCGTATTGGTGCGAGAGCGTAGAGACGCTAAGTAATGTCATAAGGCCAGCTCCAGCCCATACAGGGCGAGATGTGCGGCAACCAGATTGCGGGTGATGGGGTGCTGTGGCGCGTTGAAGATGGTTTCGACATCCCCCTGTTCCACGATCTTGCCGTTATCCATCACCGCTACGTCGTCCGCCAGCCGCGCGACGACGCCCATATCGTGAGTGACCAGCAGCATTCCGGGTGCACGGCTGCGCATTATGCTCTCCAGCAGATCGAGAATGCGCGCCTGGGCGACGACGTCCAGATCGGTGGTCGGTTCATCGGCGATAATAAACGGCGCATCGCACAGCAGCGCCATCGCAATCATCATCCGTTGGAGCATGCCGCCGCTCATCTCAAAGGGATAAAGCTTCAGCACGCGTTCTGCCTGCTCCAGCCCCACGGCCTCTAACGCACTGATAAGCGTAGCGTCATCTGATGGTTTGCCTAATGCTCGGCAGGTTTCCCGCGCGTGAGCCGCCATAGTATGCAGCGGATTAAAGGCGCTGCGCGGGTTTTGCATAATGGTGGCGATTTCCACACCACGCAGTTCGCTGGGTGAAACGGGTTTGCCGTCCGCAAGAATGGCTCCCGCCGTCTGGTGCACGCCTGCGGGCAGAATGCCCAGCGCAGCGGCGCAGGTCAGTGATTTTCCGCTGCCGCTGCCGCCGACCAGCGCCAGCACGCGTCCGCGTTTGAGCGCCAAAGAAACGCCGTGTACCAGTGGACGTTCGGCCTGTAAGGTGATGTTTTGCAGTTCAATCTGTTGCGGCATCAGTGGGCATGCTCCGTTTCCAGATGGGGGTCGAGATGATCGCGCAGCGCGTCACCCACCATATTGAAGGCCATTACGCTGATAAACAGCGCCAGCCCCGGCCAGAACATTTGCAGCGGCTGGGTCCAGATGTACTGGCGGGCGTCGTTAATCATCACTCCCCATTCGGCGGTTGGCGCGGTCACGCCGAGGCCGAGGAACGACATTCCGGCGACGTGCAGCATCATATGACCAATATCCAGGGTCGCCAGCACCAGCAGCGAGGGGATCACGGCACCTGCTAAGTGGTCGACAAACACCCGAACATGGCCCGCGCCGGAAAGCCGGGAGGCAAGCACAAATTCGCGCTGGCGCAAGGAGATCGTCAGGCTGCGCACCATCCGCGCGTACCACGCCCAGTGCGACAGGGCGATGGCGATAATCACGTTGGTCAGCCCGGTTCCCAGCACGCCGACCATAAAAAAAGAGAGGATAGAGGTCGGGAAAGTCATAAACATATCCGCGATGCGCATGGTGACCTGATCGACACGGCCGCCAATCAGCCCCGCGCTGCCACCGACGATCAGCCCTAGCGCCAGAACTAACAGCAAACAGGCCATCACCGAGCCAAGCGACACGCGGGTTGCCGCCAGCAGGCGCGAGAAAATATCGCGCCCCAGATGATCGGTACCCAGCCAGTGCTGATTATCGGGAGCAAGCAAACGTGACGGTAAATCAATGGCCTGCGGATCGTAAGGTAACCACCACTGGCTGGTGAGCGCAATCACCGCCAGCAGGGCAATCATGATTAAGGAGAGGCGGATGGGCCAGCGCGATGAGAGGAAAAAATTCACGAGTGCGCTCCTTCATGGCGGCGAATGCGCGGATCCAGCGCGGCGTTCAGCAGGTCAACAATCAGGTTACAGACCACAAAAACGGTAACCATCATCAGCGTAAAACACTGAATGACCGGGTAGTCGCGGTTAAATATCGCCGACACGGCATAGCGTCCCACGCCGGGCCAGGCAAAAATATTTTCGATGATCATGGTGCCACCAATCAGCTCGCCGATATGCATGCCGACGGCGGTGATCATCGGCAGCGAGGCGTTACGTAGAATATGGCGGCGCTCGATTTGCTTGTTGTTGAGACCGCGTAGCCGCGCCCAGGTCACGTGACGCTGCCCGGCGACCTCCAGCATGCTGGCACGTAGCAAACGGGCGTTAATCGCCAGCGACATAAAGGCAATCGACACCGCTGGCAGAACGAGATGCTGCCAGCCGCCATAGCCCAGCGCGGGCAACCATTGCAGATATACCGAGAAGAGCATCACCAGCAGAAAGGCGAGCCAGAAGTTGGGCATTGAGACGCCGAGGAAAGCGATAACCCGCACAACAAAATCCGGCAGACGATCGCGGTGGCGCGCCGCCCAGATGCCGAGCGGTACCGAGGTGAGTAGGATCAGTATCAGCGCTGCGCCCGCCAGCTCCAGCGTGGCAGGAAGGAAGGTCAGCATATCATCCAGTACCGGACGTTGAGTCGCGAACGAGATGCCAAAATCCAGGTGCAGCGCCTTCCACAGCCAGGAGCCGTACTGCACGATAAGCGGCTGATCCAGACCCAGCATCACCCGCGTGGAAGCGACCATCTCCGGCGTCGGCGGTAGGTTCGACAGGCGCAAATAGTCGAGCGCCGGGTCGCCGGTCCCCAGGCGCAGCATTAAAAAGATAATCACCGAGGCGGCGAAAATCATCGGGATCAGCAGCGCCATGCGCCGCAACGCGTAACGCAGCATCAGGGTTTCACCGGTTTAATCTGTTCAAACGGAATTTCAGACGCAATCGGCGCGTAGGGAATTGCGCCCAGCTCCGGTCTGGCGACCACCATTATCGAGACGTAGCTGATGGGCAGGTAGACCACATCGTCGTGCAGACGGGTCAGAATGTCGCGATATAGCGCCTGGCGCTGAGTTTCGTCAGTCGTTTCCAGCACTTCACCAATCTCTTTATCAATGATCGGTTTATCGGCTAAACCCTGCTGTGCCTGAAAATCAGCATGGGACGGGACGCGCATCGAACTCATAAAGGCGTGGGGGTCGTAAGGCGCGCCCCAGGTACGGTTGAAAATCATGCCGAAGCGACCGTCACGCTGGCGGGCATAAATACTGCTCTCTTCCTCGCCGACCAGCGCTACGTCGACGCCAATCTGGTGCATATCGGCCTGGATAATTTCGGCCATCGACTTGCTTAGCGCGTCGGTGCCAATAAACGACAGCTCAATGCGCAGCGGCTGACCGTTTTTCTCACGGAACGCTTTGCCTGCGGGCATTATCCAGCCCGCTTTTTCCAGCAATGCTTTTGCCTGCTGCGGGTCGTACTGGCGTGGTTTCAAGCCAATATTCGCGTAAGGGACGGTGGGAGAAAACAGCGTATCGGCTACCTGCTGGGTGCCGTATAGGGCGTTATCGACAAGCGATTTTTTATTTACCGCGTAGTTCAGCGCTTCGCGTACTGCCAGCTCGTTAGTCGGTGCCTTTGCGGAGTTGAGCGCCAGCATCACCGTTTCAATCGGCTGCGAAAGCTGGGTTCGATACGCCGGGTTGTGGCTAAAGCGCGCGAAGGTATCCAGCGGCAGCAGCCCTTCGTTGCCGTACAACAGGTCAATATCACCGGTCTCAAACGCCACCGCGCGGGTGGTCGGGTCCGGGATCACCTTGACGGTAATCTTTTGAATCTGCGGTTTTTCGCCCCAGTAGCGGTCGTTACGTACCAGCACATCGTACTGATTGAGCTTTGACTCTTTTAGCATCCACGGGCCGGTGCCGATCGGCGCTTTAATGCCGTGCAGGGTCTCGTTATCTTTAAACTGCGACGGGGCGATAAAGCGGAAAGGGCGCGGCAGCGCCAGCTCCTGCAGAAATGGGTAATAAGCGCTTTTCAGGGTAATTTGCAGCTCGTTTTTGCTGAGCGCCTTGACGTCGACTATCTGATTGACCAACTCCAGCCAGGCATGGCGTTGACGGTTATCAAGTACCGCGCGAAAGTTCTCTGCCGCAGCAACGGCGTCAAAGGCTTCGCCGTTCGAGAATTGCACATCGTCGCGCAGGGCGAAGGTCCAGATTTTACCGTCCGCCGAATGTGTCCAGCTTTTTGCCAGCCACGGGGTAACCGAACCGTCTGCCTGATACTTCACCAGCGGTTCATACACCATGCTCTGGGCGAACATCTGGTTGGGCGTATAGAGGTGCGGGTTGAGCGGGCCGACGTTAACCGGCCAGGCGGTGGTGATTTCGTTGGGGGCGGCATTGGCCAGCAAAGGTGCGCAGGCGATTAGCGCCAGCAGGGCGGAGCGGATGATAGACAAGGCTTTAGTCTCAGCGACAGGAAAGTATGACGATTTTAAGGATTCATCATACTTTCAGCGTAAGCTGGATCAATATTTGGCCTGAAAGTATAAGAAAACAGTATATATATTTTGACGGTATGAAATGGAGAACAAGCCTGCCGCAGCTCCGGCACATCTCCCGGAGGCGGCGCTTGACGCGCCTGTCCGGGCTACCGGCCCGCAGACGGCTGTGAACCCGTAGCCCGGTCAGCGCAGCGCCACCGGGACGAAGCAGCGCCGGTGTATCAGGTTCGGCACATCCCCCGGAGGCGGCGCTTGACGCGCCTGTCCGGGCTACCGGCCCGCAGACGGTTGTGAACCCGTAGGCCCGGTAAGTCGTCAGCCGCCACCGGGCGCTTTATGTTCTGAACAGATCGAGCAGCGTGGCGACCTGCTCATCAATCGGCGTTAAATCCCGTTTAACGATCAGGTGCAGCGGCGTTGCCCGCCGTGCGCCGTGGCCCAGCGGCAGCGCTTTCAGCACCCCCTGTTTGAGCTGTGAACGAATGCGCTCTTCCGGCAGCCAGCCGAAACCAACCTGATATAACACCGCATCAATGGCGGCATCAATAGTAGAGAACGTCCACGCATCGCGGACGGATTGCGGGTCGTTGCTGCGGTCAGCGATGCGCACCAGCGGCCAGGGCGCCAGCGCATTATCATCCAGCGGCCCCTCGAATGCCGAAAGCGGGTGATCGCGATGGGCGACGGCGACAAAATCGATATTCATCAGCCACTCGCCGCGCCCGGTAATATCCTGACGGCGGGTGAGCACCATCACGTCGGCTTCGCTGCGCGCCGGGTGTTCCTCCTCAACATTTTCCAGTACTTCGGTCAGCCTGACCTGGGTTTGCGGATAGCGTTGTTGAAACTGGCGCAGAATGGCAAACAGCCGCTCGCGGGGGAAAATGCTATCGACCAGCAGATCCAGCCGGGTTCGTGCGCCGTCTCGAAGGGTGGCGGCATGGGTTTCAACATAAGAAAAGGCCTGCAACAGCGGCTTGACCTGGCCGAGCAGCAGCTTGCCCGCCGGGGTGAGTACTGCGCGGCGGCCAGAAGGCGTGAGCAGCGTAACCCCCAGCCGCTCCTGCAACAGAGCAAGGTTATAGCTCACCGAAGACTGGCTGCGGTGGGTCTCTTCCGCCGCCTTCGCAAAGCTACCCAGCTCAACAACTTTTTCCAGTAGCGCCCATTGCTCGAGGGTGGTCTTGTGCATGACTAATCTAAAAAGTGGATGTATTTAATCCAAACATAGCGTTATTTATCCATTTTTTAAAGCAGTATGCTTGTTCTCAACAAATAGAGGAGAACAGATTATGAGCACTTTCGACAAACATGACCTGAGCGGTTTTATCGGCAAACATCTGGTTTATACCTACGATAACGGCTGGAACTACGAGATTTACGTTAAAAACACCACCACCCTGGATTACCGAATCCATAGCGGGATCGTGGCTAATCGTTGGGTGAAAGATCAGCAGGCTTACATTGTTCGCGTGGGTGAAAGCATCTATAAAATTTCCTGGACCGAGCCGACCGGTACCGACGTGAGCCTGATTGTTAACCTTGGCGATAAACTGTTCCACGGCACCATCTTTTTCCCGCGCTGGGTGATCAACAATCCGGAAAAAACCGTCTGTTTCCAGAACGATCATATCCCGCTGATGGTCTCTTACCGTGAAGCTGGTCCAGCCTATCCGACAGAAGTGATTGATGAGTTTGCCACTATTACGTTTGTTCGTGATTGCGGTGCGGATAACGACGAAGTGATTAATTGCCCGGCTAATGAATTACCGGAAAACTTTCCTGCTAATCTGTAATATTTATGAAATAATTTTGTGATTCGACTGGATTTTTTATATTTCGTAGACCATGTTTAAAGGTGGTTTATTGAAACCTGGTTTAATGTTCGTTTACTTTTCGCTAGTGCGTTCCTGCTGTCCTCCCCCTCTGGCAGGAGCGCTAAACCTCATTAAGTTCCGAAGAAAAACTCTATCTCAATGATTTTTAACAAAATCATAATGCATATCTAATTAATATTAATTTCTTAATATTATCCTAAGCAAACCTGTCTAAATTTAATAGCATCTAAATATCCTGTAATGAAATGCGCCATCAAACTGATTTCGCTTTCATTTTCATTTTGTTTAAGTCAGCAGGTGCAGGATATTTCTTATCGACCCCGTTCCTCGTCGGGTCATTTACAGAACAGGAAAATGATGAGCGATTTTTTGCCGTTTTCGCGCCCGTCGATGGGCGACGCAGAGCTGGCTGCGCTGCGTGAAGTTTTGCAATCGGGCTGGATCACCACCGGGCCGAAAAATCAGGCGCTGGAAGAAGCGTTCTGTACGTTAACTGGCAACCGCCACGCTATCGCGGTCAGTTCGGCGACCGGCGGGATGCACGTCACGCTGATGGCGTTGGGCATTGGCGCGGGTGATGAAGTGATCACCCCTTCCCAAACCTGGGTCTCCACGCTGAACATGATCTGCCTGCTTGGCGCGACCCCGGTGATGATCGATGTCGATCCCGATAATCTGATGGTTACCCCTGAAGCGGTGGAAGCGGCGATCACTCCGCGTACTAAAGCGATCGTTCCCGTGCACTATGCGGGCGCGCCGGTGGATATCGACGCTATTCGCGCCATTGGCGAGCGGCACGGAATTGCGGTGATTGAAGACGCTGCCCACGCGGCGGGAACACACTACAAAGGCCGCCATGTCGGCTGGCGCGGTACCGCCATCTTCTCGTTCCATGCGATCAAAAATATGACCTGCGCCGAAGGCGGGTTGGTGGTGACCGACGATGACGAGCTGGCGACGCGCATTCGCAGCCTGAAGTTCCACGGTCTCGGCGTTGATGCCTACGACCGCCAGACTCTGGGCCGCGCTCCGCAGGCGGAAGTGATCTCGCCGGGCTTTAAATACAATCTGGCGGATATCAACGCCGCGCTGGCCCTGGTGCAGCTGGATAAACTGGCCCACGCCAATCTGCGGCGCGCCAAAATTGCCCAACGCTACTTGAGCGAACTGGCGGATACCCCATTCAAGCCGTTGGCGGTACCCGATTGGGAACATCAGCACGCCTGGCACCTGTTTATTATCCGCGTCGACGAGGCCACCTGCGGTATCAGCCGCGATGCTCTGATGGAAAAACTGAAAGCCATGGGCATCGGCACCGGCCTGCACTTCCGCGCGGCGCATACGCAAAAGTATTACCGCGAGCGTTTCCCTGAAGTTTCATTACCGCATACGGAATGGAACAGCGCGCGCATTTGTTCCATTCCGCTATTTCCAGATATGACCGATGACGATGTCACTCGGGTGATTTCCGCACTACACCAGCTGTCAGGACGTTGATATGTTTAGCTATCCTCCCGTGAAAAAAGTCTCGGTGGTTATCCCGGTTTATAACGAACAGGAGAGCCTGCCGGAGCTTATCCGCCGTACCGACACCGCCTGCGCGACGCTCGGACGCCAGTATGAGATTCTGCTGGTCGACGATGGCAGCAGCGATGACTCGGCGCGGATGTTAACCGAAGCCGCCGAGGCCGAAGGCAGCCACGTGGTGGCGGTGTTGTTGAACCGCAACTACGGCCAGCATTCGGCAATTATGGCGGGCTTCAGCCACGTCACCGGCGACCTGATTATTACCCTCGATGCCGACCTGCAAAACCCGCCGGAAGAGATCCCACGGCTGGTAGAGAAAGCCGACGAGGGCTACGACGTGGTCGGTACCGTTCGCCAGAACCGCCAGGATACCTTTTTCCGTAAAAGCGCCTCGAAGATGATCAACCGCCTGATCCAGCGCACTACCGGTAAAGCGATGGGCGATTATGGCTGCATGCTGCGCGCCTATCGCCGCCACATTATCGACGCGATGCTCAACTGCCACGAGCGCAGTACGTTTATCCCGATTCTGGCGAATACCTTTGCCCGTCGGGCGGTCGAGATCCCGGTAATGCACGCCGAGCGTGAATTTGGTGATTCCAAATACAGCTTTATGCGCCTGATTAACCTGATGTACGACCTGGTCACCTGCCTGACCACCACGCCGCTGCGCCTGCTGAGCCTGTTCGGCAGCGTTATCGCCCTGCTGGGCTTTGGTTTCGCCATCCTGCTGGTGGCGTTGCGCCTGGTGTTTGGCCCGCAGTGGGCGGCAGAAGGGGTGTTTATGCTGTTCGCCGTGCTGTTTATGTTTATCGGTGCTCAGTTCGTCGGCATGGGCCTGCTTGGGGAGTATATCGGCCGCATCTATAACGATGTCCGCGCCCGTCCCCGCTACTTTATTCAACGTGTTGTTCGCCAGCCGGAAACGGCATCTCAAGAGGAAGATCGTTCATGAAAGCTGTAGTTTTCGCTTATCACGATATGGGTTGTGCAGGTATTCAGTCTCTGCTGGATGCCGGTTATAACATCGCCGCTATTTTTACCCATCCGGACAACCCTGGCGAAAACCATTTCTTTGGCTCCGTGGCGCGTATTGCCGCGGAGCAAGGCATTCCGGTGTGGGCGCCAGAAGACGTGAACCATCCGCTGTGGATCGAACGTATCCGTGAGATAAAACCGGACGTGCTGTTCTCGTTCTATTACCGCAACCTGCTGTGCGATGACATTCTGAACCTCGCACCGCAGGGGGCTTTCAACCTACACGGTTCACTGCTGCCGAAATACCGTGGCCGAGCGCCGCTGAACTGGGTGCTGGTGAATGGTGAAAGCGAAACCGGCGTGACGCTGCATCGTATGGTTAGCCGCGCCGATGCCGGGAATATCGTGGCGCAGAAAAGCGTGGCTATTGGCGCAGATGACGCGGCGCTGGTTCTGCATCGTAAACTTTGCGCTGCGGCATCCGAACTGCTGGGCCAGGCGCTGCCGGCTATCCGCGACGGTAAAACCGAAGAGTGTGCACAAGATGAAAGCCAGGCGACCTACGTGGGTCGCCGCACGCCGGAAGATGGTCGCCTCGATTGGGAGCAACCCGCTCAGACGCTGCATAACCTGGTGCGCGCGGTCTCCGATCCGTGGCCGGGCGCGTTTGGCTACGCCGGGGCAAACAAGTTTATCGTCTGGAAATCTCGCGTGCGCCAGGACCTGAACGCCGCGAAAGCGGGTACGGTGATTTCCACTGCGCCGCTGGTTGTTGCCTGTCAGGAAGGGGCGCTGGAAATCGTCACCGGGCAGACCGAACGCGGCGTTTATATGCAGGGTACGCAACTGGCGCAGGCGCTGGGCCTGGTTGCTGGCGCGGTGCTGAGCAGCAAGCCGGTCGTGGCGATTAAGCGCCGCACCCGCGTGCTGATCCTCGGGGTGAACGGCTTTATCGGCAACCACCTGACCGAGCGCCTGTTGCAGGACGACAACTACGAAATTTACGGCCTGGATATTGGCTCTGACGCCATCAGCCGTTTCCTCGATAATCCGCGTTTCCACTTTGTGGAAGGCGATATCAGCATTCACTCCGAGTGGATCGAGTACCACATTAAGAAGTGCGACGTCGTGCTGCCGCTGGTGGCGATTGCGACCCCAATTGAGTACACCCGCAATCCGCTGCGCGTATTTGAATTGGATTTTGAAGAGAACCTGAAGATCATCCGCGACTGCGTGAAATACGATAAGCGCATTATCTTCCCGTCGACGTCCGAAGTGTACGGTATGTGCACCGACAATAACTTCGATGAAGATAGTTCGAACCTGGTGGTTGGGCCGATCAACAAACAGCGCTGGATTTACTCGGTTTCCAAGCAGCTGCTGGACCGCGTGATCTGGGCGTACGGCGATAAGAACAACCTCAAGTTTACCCTGTTCCGTCCGTTCAACTGGATGGGGCCGCGTCTTGATAACCTCAACGCCGCGCGTATCGGTAGCTCCCGTGCCATCACTCAGTTGATCCTTAACCTGGTCGAAGGTTCGCCGATCAAGTTGATTGAGGGTGGTAAACAGAAGCGTTGCTTCACCGATATCAGCGACGGTATCGAAGCGCTGTTCCGCATTATCGAGAACAAAGATGGCCGTTGCGATGGGCAGATTATTAACATCGGTAACCCGGATAACGAAGCGAGCATCAAAGAGCTGGCGGAAATGCTGCTGGCCTGCTTTGAGCGCCACCCGCTGCGCGACCGCTTCCCGCCGTTTGCCGGTTTCCGCGAAGTCGAAAGTAGCGATTACTACGGTAAAGGCTACCAGGATGTTGAGCACCGTAAGCCGAGCATTCGCAACGCGAAGCGCTGCCTGAACTGGGTGCCGACGGTAGAGATGGAAGAGACGGTGGAACACACTCTGGACTTCTTCCTGCGCACGGTTGAACTGGTGGACGACAACAAATCATGAGACAGGTCGGCTTACGTATAGATGTCGATACCTTTCGCGGGACGCGGGACGGGGTCCCGCGGCTGCTGGCTCTGCTGGGGCAGCGCGGAATTCAGGCAAGCTTCTTTTTTAGCGTCGGGCCGGACAACATGGGGCGTCATTTATGGCGCCTGGTAAAACCGAAGTTTCTGTGGAAGATGCTGCGTTCAAAGGCCGCTTCGCTGTACGGCTGGGATATCCTGCTGGCCGGTACCGCCTGGCCGGGGCGCAGAATTGGTGCGGGTAATGAAGAGGTTATCCGCGCCGCCGCGCAGGAGCATGAAGTGGGCCTGCACGCCTGGGATCACTATAGCTGGCAGGCGTGGAGCGGCGTCTGGCCACAGGAGCGGCTGGCGCTGGAAGTTGAACGCGGGCTGCTGGAGCTGGAGCGGATTATCGGTCGTCCGGTGGCCTGCTCCGCCGTTGCGGGCTGGCGGGCCGATCAGCGGGTCATCAAGGCCAAAGAGGCTTTTGACTTCCTCTACAACAGCGATTGTCGGGGAACGGGTCCCTTCCTACCGGTGCTGGGCAACGGCGCGCCGGGAACCGTGCAAATCCCGGTGACGTTACCGACCTGGGATGAAGTGGTCGGCAGCGCAGTGGATATTGCGGGCTTTAACCGCTATCTGCTGGATTGTATCCATCGCGATACGGGTACTCCGGTCTATACCATCCATGCTGAAGTCGAGGGGATTGCCTTTGCTCAACAGTTTGATGAACTGCTGACCATGGCCGCTCAGGAAGAGATTCAGTTTTGCCCGCTAAGCCAGTTGCTGCCCGCCGATTTTAGCGTGCTGCCGCGAGGCAAAGTGGTTCGTGGAGAGCTGGCTGGCCGGGAAGGCTGGCTTGGACGTGAACAATTACTCAATTCGGGTGTTTGATGAAAAGCATTCGCTACGGTGCGGCTCTGGTCGCTCTTTTTGCCCTCTACTATTTACTGCCGCTCAACTTCCGCCTGCTTTGGCAGCCGGATGAAACCCGCTATGCGGAAATCAGCCGTGAGATGCTGGCGACCGGCGACTGGGTGGTGCCGCATTTCCTCGGCCTGCGCTATTTTGAAAAACCCATCGCCGGATACTGGATTAACAGCATTGGCCAGTGGCTATTCGGTCACAATAATTTTGGCGTCCGCTTCGGGGTCGTGTTCTCTATTACCGTCACCGCCCTGCTGGTGGCCTGGCTGGCGTGGCAGATATTTCGCGATAAACGCCTGGCGATCCTGTCGCCGGTTATCTTCCTGACTGCGCTGCTGGTCTACAGTATTGGCACCTATGCGGTACTGGACCCGATGATTACCATGTGGATGGCGCTGGCGATGTGCAGCTTCTGGGGCGCGGTACAGGCCCAAAGCCACAGCGGCAAAATCGTTGGCTACGTCTTACTGGGCGTGGCCTGTGGAATGGGGGTGATGACCAAAGGTTTCCTCGCGCTGGCGGTGCCGGTGGTCGGGGTATTGCCGTGGGTGATTGCGCGTAAGCGCTGGCGCGAAGTGCTGACCTACGGCTGGCTGGCGGTGGGCGTCTGCGTGCTGGTAGTGCTGCCGTGGGGGCTTGCCATCGCCAAACGTGAACCGGACTTCTGGCGCTACTTCTTCTGGGTGGAACATATCCAGCGTTTTGCTGAAAAAGATGCCCAGCATAAAGCGCCGTTCTGGTACTACATTCCGTTCCTGATTGCCGGGAGCCTGCCGTGGCTGGCGCTGCTGCCGGGAGCGCTCAAGCGCGGTTGGACCGAGCGCGATGAATCACGCAGGGCGCTGTATCTGCTGGGATGGGTGGCGATGCCGTTCCTGTTCTTCAGCATTGCCAAAGGTAAGTTGCCAACCTATATCCTGCCGTGTTTCGCTCCGTTGTCGATTCTGATGGCGCGCTACGCGCTGGATGCGGCGAAGTCCGGGGCGAAAGCGCTGAAAATTAACGGCATGATCAACTTAGGCTTCGGTCTCATTGGCCTGGTCGCCGTGCTGGTCGTTTCGCCTTGGGGCTTTATGCATCAGCCGGTGTGGAACCATATTGAGCTGTATAAGTGCCTGTTGGCGGCGCTGATTTTTGGTTGCTGGGCGCTGATGGGCTGGATGGCGATGAAGGACAATGGCCGCCGCTGGACCTTAGCCGCCATCTGCCCGCTGGGGCTGGCGCTGCTGGTGGGTTTTGCTATCCCGGACCGGGTTATCGACAGCAAGCAGCCGCAGTTCCTGGTGGATATTGTCAGCGAGTCGCTGACGCCGAGCCGCTACGTTTTGACCAATAACGTCGGTATTGCTGGCGGGTTGTCATGGGAGCTAAAGCGCAGCGATATTATATTGTTCGACAAGCAGGGCGAGCTGAAGTACGGCCTGTCCTGGCCGGATGCCCAGAGCCAGTTTGTGGATAAAGAACAATTTGCCGATTGGCTGGCTGCGCACCGCCAGCAGGGGCCGATTTCACTGGTTCTGCTGATGGACAAAGGAGAGAGTATGGCCGACTTACCGCTACCCAAACCTGATAACTCCTATGAGCTAGGCCGGGTGGTGTTTATCCAGTACCTGCCGCAATGAGCGTCTGGATCTGTCTGATTTTCGCCAGCCTGCTGAGCTGCGTCGGACAGCTGTGCCAGAAACAGGCGACCCGCCCGTCTAAATCCGGACGGCGCGGGCACCATATCCTTGGCTGGTTGGGATTAGCATTGCTCTCCCTGGGCTGCAGCATGCTGTTGTGGCTTAGCGTACTGCAGTCTATCCCGGTCAGCATTGCCTATCCGATGCTGAGCCTGAACTTTGTCTGGGTGACCCTTGCTGCGTGGGGGATCTGGCGCGAGCCGGTGGCGCGCCGCCACTGGGTTGGCGTAGGGCTGATCGTCGTCGGGATCGTTATTCTGGGGAGCCGCATCTGATGGGCTTAATCTGGGCGTTATTTAGCGTGGGTTTAGTCAGCGCCGCACAGCTGCTGCTGCGCAGCGCGATGGTCGAACTGCCGCCGCTGACGGATTTATTCACCTTTCTTAATCATCTGCTGCATCTGCGGGCGGGGACCTTCGGCCTGGCGTTTGGCCTTTTCGGCTATCTGCTGTCGATGGTCTGCTGGTACTTCGCCCTGCACCAATTACCGCTGGCGAAGGCTTACGCGCTGCTCAGTCTAAGCTACATTCTGGTGTGGGCCGCCGCCATCTGGCTCCCCGGCTGGTATGAGCCTTTCCACTGGCAATCGTTATTGGGCGTGCTGCTGATTGTTGCCGGGGTACTGACTATCTTCTGGCCAGTGAAGCGCCGGGGCTGATGCGTAGGTGCTGCTGCTTCCCGGGCTACGGGTTCACAACCGTCTGCGGGCCGGTAGCCCGGACAGGCGCGTCAAGCGCCGCCTCCGGGAAATGTGCCGGGCCTGATGGTTCGGCGCAGCTACTTCCCGGCTCGCGCTACGCTTAGCCGGGCTACAAGTGCGTGCAGTTTGGTAGCCCGGACAAGGCGCGTCAAGCGCCGCCTCCGGGAAATGGGCCGGCGCTGTTCCCAAAAGCTATCTCTCAGGGCCAGCGCTTGATCACCAGCGAGGTGTTGATGCCACCAAAAGCAAAGTTGTTGCTTTGCAGGAACTCGCAATCAATCTTGCGGGCTTCACCCATGATGTAATCCAGTGCGCCGCAGTTAGCATCCGGACGGTTTAAATTGAGCGTCGGGGCAAACCAGCTTTCGCGCATCATTTGCAAACTCATCCAGGCTTCCAGCGCCCCGCAGGCACCCAGCGTATGACCAAAATAACTTTTCAGTGACGAGATCGGCACGTTGTTGCCATAAATCGCCGCCGTTGCCAGACTTTCTGCAATATCACCGCGGTCGGTAGCCGTGCCATGAGCCGAAATATAGCCGATATCCCGCGCGTTTAAGCCCGCCATTTTCAGCGACTGCTCCATGCAAATCTGCATCGTCTCGCGCTGTGGCTGGGTGATATGCGCCGCATCGCAGTTGGTAGCAAAACCGATAATCTCACCGTAAATCGTCGCGCCGCGCGCATTGGCGTGCTCAAGCTCTTCCAGAATCAACGTGCCTGCGCCTTCGCCTATTACCAGCCCGTCGCGATGTTCATCAAACGGCGAAGGTGTGGTTTTCGGTTCGTCGTTACGCTGGCTGGTGGCGAACAACGTATCAAACACCGCCGCTTCCGACGGACACAACTCTTCCGCGCCGCCGGCGACCATCACCGTTTGGTAGCCGTGACGAATCGCTTCCCATGCGTAGCCAATCGCCTGACTGCCAGAGGTGCAGGCGCTGGAGGTGGGGATCACTCGCCCGCGCAGGCCGAAGAATAACCCGGTGTTGACGGCGGTGGTGTGCGGCATCATCTGCACGTAAGTGGTGCCGGTAATATTATTGGTGTGCTTTTCGGTCAACATGGTCGCGAACTCGCTCACCGGACCGGTGCTGCCGGTTGACGAGCCGTAGGCGATGCCGGTTTCACCGTTGGTCAGCACCGCATCGCCAATTAGCCCGGCCTGCTCCAGCGCCAGTTCGGTCGCGCGGGTGGACATCAGCGACACGCGACCCATAGAGCGAATACGCTTGCGGGTATAGTGCTCCGGTGGGGTGAAATCATCGACTGGCGCGCCCAGCAGCGTGTGCAGCCCGTCATAAACCTGCCACTCCGGCATTTTGCGCACTGCGTTTTCATAGGCCTGCAGCCGGGCGGAAACGGCCTGCCAGCTTTCGCCAAAGGCGGTAACGCCGCCCATCCCTGTGATCACGACGCGACGTGTCATAACATCCCTCCATTGATAGAAATCACCTGACGGGTGACGTAACCCGCGATATCCGACATTAAATAGCTGGCAAGCCCGGCCACTTCATCGGCCTGGCCCATCCGTTTCATCGGGATGATCGACATGGCTTCTTTCAGCGCGGCCTCTTCCATTTCGATCATCCCGGTATCAATCAGCCCCGGCGCGATGCAGTTGACGGTAATTTTGCGTTTTGCCAGCTCAATCGCCAGCGCTTTGGTGGCTCCGATGATACCCGCCTTGGCGGCGCTGTAGTTGACCTGGCCGCGATTGCCCATCACCCCGGAAACCGACGATAAGGTAATGATGCGCCCACCCTGACGAGCGCTGATCATCGGCATCATGCACGGCTGGATAACGTTATAGAAGCTGTCGAGGTTGGTGTGGATCACCGCATCCCAGTCGTTATCGCTGAGCGCCGGGAAGGCGGCATCGCGGGTAATGCCGGCATTGCTGACGATGCCGTACCAGGCACCGTGCGCGTCGTTATCTTGCTCCAGCACTTCTCGACACTGATCGCGGTTGGCGACGTCAAAGGCCAGCAGACGCCCCGTACCTCCAGCAGCGAGGATTGCATCCAACGTCTCCTGGGCACCTTGTGCATCGCGATGATAGTGAACGCCGACCACAAAGCCGTCCGCCGCCAGCTGGCGGGCGATGGCGCGACCAATGCCCTTGCTGGCGCCGGTAACCAAAACTGAACGACTCATGCGGACGCTCCTTGTTGAAATAGGGTGTTAAGTTCTTCCGCTGTCGGCTGGAAGGTGTTGACGCGACCGCTTGCCAGCATCTCTTCACCGGCCTGAATGGCGCATTCAAAGCTGCCAAAACGTGCATCTTGCATCAGTAGCGTGACGCTAATATCCAGCGTCAGGCCACCTGGCAATATTCCCGCCGCACAGACTAATTCACGTGCCCCGAGCACCATGCCCAGCGAGATACTGGCCTGACCCGCCTGATGACGGTGCCAGCCGGACCACACGCCAACGGTCTGTGCCATCAGCTCCAGGGCGAACCAGCCGGGCAGATTGCCCTCGGCATCGAGAAACGGAGCCAGTACGCCGTTGGGCGATACCGTGACGCGGCAGGTAGCGGAGTCGTCCGTCACGCTAACCACTTCTTCAAGCAGCAGCATCGGCGCATCGTGAGGCAGATAGTCTCCGGGCGCTAAATAGTGGCTCATGGCATTCTCCCGAGCAGGATACTGGCGTTATTGCCGCCAAAGGCAAACGAGTTTGACAGGATGACCGGGCGCGGTAGCGGTTGCTGGCGCTCGATAATCCCGCAGGCAGGCAGCGTTTCATCGCGCGGCGACTGGCGGAAATCCTGCGGCGGCAGCGGCAGGTCGCGCTGCAAAATCAGCATACTGATGGCGGCTTCGGTAATACCTGCCGCGCCCAGCGTGTGTCCGGTCAGGTGCTTGGTGGAACTGCACGGAACGCGCTCGCCAAACAGCTCGCTTACCACGTTGGACTCAATTTTGTCGTTCAGCGGCGTGGCGGTACCGTGCAGATTGATATAGCCCACCTGCTCCGGCGTTAGCCCCGCGTCGTTCAGCGCCTGACGAATGGCGCGAATCGCCCCTTCGCCTTGCGGATGCGGAGCCGAAATATGGTACGCGTCGCTGGATTCGCCGACGCCCAGCAGCGCAATCGGCTGCGGTTCGCGGGTCAGCAGCATCAGCGCCGCGCCTTCACCGATAGTAATCCCGCAGCGGTCGCGACCGAACGGCTGGCATAACGTTGGCGAGAGTGATTCCAGGCTGTGGAAACCGTTGATTGGCATCCGGCTGAGCGTGTCCGCCCCGCCGACAATCGCCACGTCCGCCAGCCCTGACTCAATCAGGCGGCGTCCGCTCATGATCGCGCGGGCGCTGGATGAGCAGGCGGTAGAGAGCGTAAATGCCGGGCCGTCCAATGCCAGCCAGTGGCTGAGAAAGCGCGACGGGTCGCCCAGCTCTTGCTGCGGGTACTGCCAGGCGCTGCTCGCTTTGCCGTTGAGCGTGAGATCAACATGCACGTCGCCTTCGTCCAGCCCGGAGGTGCTGGTGCCGAGCACCACGGCAACGCGGTCGCGACCAAACTGCGCAATGGCGTCATCTACCTGCGGCTGGATTTGCGCCAGTGCCGCCAGCAGCAACTGATTATTGCGCGAACGGTGGGCGCTAAACTCATCGGGAATCGTAGGCAGTTCACCGTCGACGCCGGCTAAAACTGCGTGCGGATGGCCCTGAAGCCAGCCGGTGCGCGGGCGCATACCGGGAGCCACGCCGCGCTTCAGGTTGGCGGCGATTTCATCGGCGTTGTTGCCCAGCGCGTTAATCATGCCAACCGCAGAAATGTAGATCATCTCAGTCACCCAGGTATTGAATGGTGATGTGGTATTTAAACACGTGCTGTTCGATGCTGATGGGCTCGCGCTTGCCTTTGCGGTTCAGGTAGGTGATTTCGGTGACCAGCTTGCCGCGGGCGTTGCGTAGCTCGCGCTTGTCGCCGATATCGGTTAGCGTCCAGCCCTTCGGCAGCTGTGGCTGCCAGGCGCTAATCGGCCAGTGGCTGAGCATCACGTCGGCCAGCACCTGGCTAGCTGGCGGCAGCTGCGGCACCACGATTGATTGTTCGGCATGCAGTCCTTTTTCATCGTAAGTGACGAGGAACAGGCGGATACCGACAGAGGAGAGGCCTGCCAGGGTGAGTTTTTTATCATCGGCGTTAAGCATCACCAGCAGCGACTGGGTTTTGCCGTTAAAACTGCCGGTGAGGAGCTGCTGGGAACTGACCGCCGGAGAGATCCCCGGCGCGGGTAGCGTCACGCGTGCGCCCGGCTCCAGCCACGCCTGTGGTCGGCCTTCTTGTTCGGGCTGTGAGTGGCTGCAACCGGCCAGCATCAGCGTGGCGACCAGCGCAGCGGTGCGCCAGAATGTCTGTTTAATCATCTTCTTTTTTTCTCTTTTTTCCCTGGCATCGCCAGCGGTGACAGCAGGAAGGCGGTGAAAATGCCGCTGACCAGCACAATGCCAAAGCTACTGATCGCCTGAGTGGCGCTAAAGACCAGCATCCCCAGCGTGAGCAAGGTGGTTAGCATGGCCAGCGTAATCGCTAACAATGAGGTCAACGGCGTGCCGCGCGGATTGCTGAAAAACAGCGTGTAGTTAATGCCGATGCCGAGCACCAGCACCAGCGCCAGCAGCGAGAACAGATTGACTGCATGGCCGCTGAGCGCCAGCACCGCCAGACCGCAGCCCAGCGATAATACCGATGGCACGAGACTGATTAGCCCTTTGCGCCAGCCAAGCCGCACCATCGCGCCGCAGGCAATCACTGCCAGCGCCACCAATAGCAGGCCGGTCAGAATATGGCGATACAGCGCGAACAGTTCGTCAAAGCTGCTTTTACGATCCACCCACGCGACGCCGGAGTATTTCGTGCTGAGGGTGCTTAATGCAGCACTGTTTTTCATCCCTTCAACCGGTACCAGCACGCCGCTTTCGCCATCGGCCAGCGTTATCCACAGCAGCCGCCAGCCTTCGCTGGCCGGGCTGGCAAGCCAGGCATCGACCGTTACCGGCATAGCGTTAAGATCGGGATTTACCGTCGCCAGCCCGGCGTTGTTCAGGGCTTTGATGACGGCTGGTGCTGCGTTTTTCAGCAGGCTGAGATCCAGCTGCTGTCGAGCGAGTGAATTCAGCGCAATAGTGCGATAGCCGCCAAGCCATCCCTCTTTTTTCGCCTGCTCCAGCGCGGGGGTAAACAGTTCCAGCCGCTCCAGCGTTTGCTGTGCAGACTTGCCGTACACCACAAACCACTTCTGATCGACGCTCTGCCCGGTCAGCGCGGTAATCGCTTTTTCCTGTGCCAGAATATCCTGCGGCAGTGCTTGAAGCTGCGAGATATCATCATCCACGCGCAGCGTCGCTATTCCCGCCAGTGAGAAGAGAGCCAGCGCTACCGGCAGGCCGACGGAAAGCTTTTTATTGCGTCGCCAGGCCGCAAGCCAGCGTAGCATCAGCACCATCGCCGGAACCGGGCGCACCGGCAGCCCACGACACAGCCACGGATGCCAGAAAATCACCGTCAGGCAGGAAGCGCTCAGGCCCACCGCCGCGAATACCGCCATCTGACGAATGCCGGGGAAGGGGGCGAGCATCATAATCAGATACGCCGCCACGGTGGTAAGCAGCGCCAGCAGCAGGGCATTGCGCACTTTGCTGAGGCTTTGCCACGGTGAGGTTTCTGCGCCGTGCACCATCCGCTCGGTCAGATAGTAGAGCGTGTAGTCGGCGGAGATCCCGATGATGCTCATGCTCATCACCAGCGTCATCAGGTGCAGCTCGCCAAAAATCAGCAACGTGACGACGGTGCCCGCCAGCGCGCCAATGCCGATCGAAATCAGGCACAGCAGCAGCGGGCGCAGGGAACGGAACACCGCCACAATCAGCAAAATCACCCCAAACAGGGTGGCAACGCCGAGGGTCGAAACATCTCGCTTCGCCTGCTGGCTGGCGTAATCGCTGTAGAACATGGTCCCGCGAGACAACAGCTGCGCCTGCGGATATTGCGCCTTGAGCTCACCTTCCAGCGTATTGAGCGTGGTGACTAGCTGGTGCGTCTGCTGCATATCAAACGACGAACCGGCCAGCTCGCCGTGCAGCAGGTACCAGTAGTTACCCTGTTCATCCTGGGCCACCAGCCAGCCGTCCATCAGCCGCAGGCGCTGGCCGTTTTTGGCCATTGCCAACTGCGAGCCGCGCATCAGCATCAGCGGGTCGTTTTGCAGCTCTTTACCGCTCACGCCAGAGAAGGCTGAGTAGAGTTGGGAAAGAATCCACTGCGCCTGCGCCTCGCCGCCGTTTTGCAGGCGTGCTCGGGTGTCGCTATCGATCAGGCCGTTGCGGTGCTGCCAGAAGAAGGTGCCCCAGGCCTGCTGGCTGTCGGCGTCCATCGGGCCTTTGACCTCAGCCAGCGCCTGCGATTTCTGTAATAGCG
The DNA here is from genome assembly GCF_014103785.1 of Klebsiella sp. RHBSTW-00215. Lineage (NCBI taxonomy): Bacteria > Pseudomonadati > Pseudomonadota > Gammaproteobacteria > Enterobacterales > Enterobacteriaceae > Klebsiella > Klebsiella sp. RHBSTW-00215. The sequence continues at coordinate 1,050,339 of NZ_JABXQS010000001.1, read as the reverse complement.
ATAACCAGCTGCGGGCAACCTGCGGGTCGGCTTTTTTCCCGGGGCTTACCAGCCAGACCAGCTGCCGGTCAAGGCGCTGCATAAAGCCGTCGTTGAGGCTCGGTGGGATCGCGCCGAGCGCCTGTTTTGGCAGCATCGCCAGGACGCTGCTGTTAAGCCGCGCCTGAGGCAACAGCGTCAGCAACACGCCCAGCAGGATCAGGCAGGCGATTCCCCAGAACAGCGCGGGACGTTTACTGGGCAGCAAAGCGTTGGCGTTCGTCATCGGTCAGCTGTGCAGGCGTCAGTTGGTGTTGGGAAAGGGCGATATCGGTACGATCGCCCTGCTTATCGTTCAGTTGAATGCTCTCCAGATAGATTTTTCCGGCTAAATCGATGGTCGCGAAAATCTTATCCAGCGGCGTGGTGATCGGCGTCAGGCGCAGCGTCCAGCGGCCTTCGCCTTTGTCAGCAAACTCCACGCGGAAGTTCTCTTCCAGCACTTTACGATCCGCCTGGAACAGCGCGCGCAGCAGATGGTTGAACTGGAACATTTGTGGGTTGTTCTCGGCGGTGATGGTTTGCGGCGGCTGGCCGTTGATCACCTGTACCATCCGTTTGTCATCCAGTAGCAGCTGCATCGGGAACGGGGCGGTTTGATCCCACAGTAAACCCTGTTCGCGAGCGATCAGCATTTTGCCCTGGGATCGCAGCGGCTGCGGCAGATCCTTGATGGTGCGGGTTTGATCGAAGTGAGCGCGAACCACCGGCTGTTCGGTAAAGCGCTGTTGTAGATCATCAAGCGTCAGGGCGCTGACGAAAGGGCTGATGAGCAGCGCCAGCAGTGGTAAGTATCTCATGGTGTGACCCCCATACGTTCGAACAGGATAGCCGGGCTGACGAAGCACAGTTCGCGGCTTTTTTCTTCCACCGCCACCTGGATGGTGTAGCCGGTAGTCGCGCGCTTGCCGGTTTCGGCATCGAAAATTTCGTAACCAATGCGCAGACGGTTTTCGAACTCCTCAAGGCGGGCGCGTACGCGAATGCGCTGCTCAAAGGTCAGAGGGTTGCGGTACTTGACGCGGGTATCGACCACTGGCCACAGATAGCCCGATTCTTTCATCTGCCGATAGCCATAATCGAACTGATTCAGCAGCGCCTCGCGGGCAATTTCGAAATAGCGGAAATAGTTTCCGTGCCACGCCACGCCCATCATATCGACGTCGTGGAACGGAATGGTCAGCTCGACTTCAGCCGTAAAACGGGGATCGTTAAGCACCCTTACTCCTTGTCTTTGGTATCCGGCAGCTGCCAGAAATCGAAAAAGTTAAACCAGTCGAGCGGTGACTGTAGCGCGTAGTGTTCCAGACGTTCGGCGTAGCGATCGATGGCTTGCTGTAATGCGTTTTGCCGGTCGGCGCGCGGCAACAGTAGCGGGTCGGCGAAAGGCTCGCAGTGAATACGCAGTTTCCCCTGTTGGCGCAGGGCGAAAATCAGATCCACCGGGCAGCGTAAAATAGAGGCGAGAATAAAGGGTCCCTGCGGGAAGGGGGCCGCTTGCCCCATAAAGTGGCTCCAGCAGACGCGCCATTCGCCGCCGCGTTGCGGGTTGACTGCAATGCGATCGCCGACGATGGCAATCCACTCGCCGCGATCCAGCTTCTCTTTAAGCAGGATCGCGGTATCCGGGCCAATATCGGTTACCGGCAGCAGATTCAGCCCGGCCTGCGGGGCCATTTCTTGCATGATTTGCTTAAAGCGCTGGGCATTGTCGCTAAACACCAGCGCGTTGATGGTTTTGCTGCCCTGTAATTGCGCCAGCGCGCGACAGGCTTCAACATCGCCCAGATGCGAGGCCAGCAGCAGCTTGCCGCGTGGAGAGCTAACGTTGAGCGTCTCTTCAGCGCCTGGAGCAAAGACCACATCGCGGCCTAACCGCAGTTCGCCACGCCAGCTGGCAATTTTATCGAGCATCGCATCGCCAAAACGCAGGAAGTGCTGATAGCTGGTGAGCGATGGCGGCAGCGGCATCTGGCGAGCGGTTAGCTGTTCACGCACGCGAGCAATCCAGCGTTGGGAGGCTTTGCGGGCGGTGGTTGCCGTCAGCCAGTAAACGCCGACCACCGGGTAGAGCAGCAGGGAGAATGCTTTGCGCCCGAGTAATCGCCACACCAGTAGCATCAGGCGCATCCCCCATAATCCCTTTACTTCCTGCTGGCGCGCCCAGTGTGGCGATGCGCGGCGAAAAAGCAGCGACGGGATGCGCGGCAACATGCCAAAAAACAGGCGCGTGTGCATCCGTGAAATGCGCAGGTTGTCTTTGAGGGCATCGAAATGCGATAGCCCGTCCAGCGGATAGGTGACGCGGGTGGGGACAAAATAGCTGGTGTTACCTTGCCAGTAGAGGCGCACCATTACTTCGGTATCAAAATCCATTCGCTTGCCGAGCGTCACGCGCTGCGCCAGCTGTAGCGTCGGTGCTACCGGATAAACCCGAAAGCCGCACATGCTGTCTTTGAGCTGGAGCGAGAGCGTTTCAATCCACACCCAGACGTGAGTCACCCAGCGTCCGTACAGGCGCGAGCGGGGTATGGAATCGTCATAAATGGGTTGCCCGGAAATCAACGCAGTTGGATGAAGCTCTGCCAGCGCAAGCAGTTCAGGAATATCTTCAATGGCATGCTGGCCGTCGGCATCAACCTGCACCGCATGGCTGAATCCGGCCTCTGCCGCCGCCTGCATGCCGCAGATCGTCGCCGCACCTTTGCCTGAGTTAATCGGCAGGCGAATTAGGGTCAGATTTTTATCTTCTGCCGCCAGGCGGGCCAGTTCATCCCGCGTGGCGTCGTCGCTGCCGTCGTCCACCACAATGCAGGGCAGGCCGAACGGCTGAAGCCGCGCCAGCACGCTTGCCATCATTGCGCCGTGGTTGTAGCAGGGGATCAGTACGCAGGGCTGGAAGGCTATTGGCATAACCGGATTTTCCCGCTGCTGGTGGTGTGGCGCGCATCGCCATCATGGCGCTGATAGCTGAAGCTCAGCATCTGCCGCTCTTCTTGCCAGTTCAGGGTCAGCGTGACGGTGGTTTCCGGCAGCAGCGGGGCCTGAAATTTCACGTTCTGAATGCTGTGAAAACGCCAGCCGGGGGCGAGCAGCGTGGTGGCGTAATGCATTACCCAGTCCATCTGCGCGACGCCGGGCAGCAGCGGCTGCACGGCAAAATGTCCACGAAACCAGAACAGAGAAGGGTCGAGATGCAAAACGATTTCAACCTGATGAGGTTGTGCCTGATGGCGCTCAATTTCATGGGGTTTCATGAAATAACTCCTGTAATTGCGCATAGACACGCTTGTTCATACTGTTGACCGGGATTTCATCAACCACCCGCCAGTAACGAGGAATAGCAACCGGCTCAAGCAACGCGCGCAGCGCTTTACGCCATGCTAATTCCTGGCTTTTACTCCAGCGCTCGCGGGCGTTGTCGTCCAGCACCAGCAATGCGCCAACGCCCTGACGGCTGCCGCGAGTCACTGGCAATACCGCCGCTTCAAGGATGCCGTCCAGCGCCAGCAGGCGCTGCTCCACTTCACCAAGTGAAATACGTTTCTCTTCAATTTTAACTATCCGGCCCCGACGCCCCGTCAGGCGAAACTGGCCGCTTTCTTCAAAATGCAGGGCATCGTCGAGTAACAGGCCGTTATCATCAGCAATCAGCGGAGAAAACACGCGAAATACGTCATTTTCAGCATGAAATCTGACGCCGGGAAAGGGCAACCATGCCGCGTCGTCTTGCTGGCGATGGCGCCAGGCGATAACGCCGGTTTCGGTACTGCCATAAATTTCGTCCGGCCAGACTTGCAGCCAACCGGCGGCCTGTGCGGCATCTTGCCAGGGCAGCATGCCGCCTGCGGACAAAATCAGTTCGACCGGTGGAGGCGTCAGCTGGTTGTCGAGGCGTTTGAGAAACGCCGGGCTGCTGATAAACGCATAGCGATGTTCATGGCTCAGGGCGGCCAGCTGTTCGGCGTACCAGGTCATGGCGGCATGCAGCGGCAAACCCAGCGTCATAGGCAGGAAGATACGAAACGTCAGGCCGTACAGATGCTGAGGGACCACCGAGGCCACGACCCGACAGCCTGCAAGACGGTCGGCAAAACGTGAGGCGAGCAGTGCTGCTTCGCGGTCAAGGCGACTAATGGGCTTGATGACCCGCTTCGGCTGGCCGGTAGAGCCTGAAGTAAAGAGTTCAACGAAGGCGTCCTCGCGGATCGCGGGTAAAGAGATTTCGTGCGTTGCGGTTGCCATGGTAGAGCTGACAATCAGCTGCGCTCCCTGCCAGTCCAGCGGCTTATCGCTCAAGACGCCGTCAAACAGCGCGCGCTGCTCGTTTAATAACGACACGCGGCAGTGACCGGGGATCACCGGTGTTTTGCCCGCATGCAGCGTCGCCAGCAGCGCCACGATAAACAGATAGCTGTTCTCAAAGCATAGCGCCCAGCGTTCAGCTTCCTGCTGATGAAGGTGCGTTATCAATTGGTCAACATCATGGCGTAGATGGTCGAGTGTCCAGGTGCAGTCTTCTTGCCACGCAATGGGCATCTCGGCTGGACGTTGGGCGCTGAGCCACTCTGAGAGTGGGAGGGGCTGCTTCATTGGATATCTCGTTTAATCACCCGGCGGCGGACTAACCACTCGCCCGCCATCAGCGTTCCCATCAACAGATAGGAGAGCATCCCGTTCCAGGCCGTCCACAGGGACATATCACCGCGTAACGCGGTAAACAGCGCAATGCCGCCGTTGATGATGAAAAAGGCGCACCAGATTTGCGTCACGCGGCGGGTATAGCGCACGCCAGTATCCGCAAGAGCGGGCTCGCGCAGTCGCGCCAGACGTTCGACGATGGGCATGGATGACCATAGCGAACCGCCAAACACCGCCAGCATGACGGCGTTGACCACCACCGGGTAGAACAGCAGCAGCTGGTGCGTTTTAAGCAGATAGCTGGCAATGCACAGCGTTATGCCCGCTATCGCTACCACCTGGGTGACAATGCGCAACGGTCCCGCCTGTCGCCGGGTCTGGCGAAAGCGTAAAAAAAGCAGCAGCGCCATCAGAGGCAGCAGCCAGTGCAGGCTGTTATGCGCCAGCCCAAACCAAATCAAAAATGGCCAGGCCAGAAGCAGTAAGCCCGTCAGCAGTGGGACCACCGGTAGCGAGCGAACGCCTGACATGACGAATCAGGCTTCTTTGAGCAGGCGTTCTACCGCGTCGACAACATCCTGCACGGTACGCACGGCTTTGAACTCTTCCGGCTTGATTTTCTTACCGGTTTTCTTTTGCAGATGCACGATCATGTCAACAGCATCAATGCTGTCCAGCTCCAGATCGTCGTACAGGCGCGCCTCGGGCTTAATATCCTGTGGGTCGATTTCAAACAGCTTAACCAACAGCGTGGAGACTTCTTCGTAAATGGCTTTTTGATCGGTCATAACGGACTCTCCTCAGGCACGTTGCGCGTGAATGAAAGATGCCAGCGTGGCGACGGAAAAGAAGTGCTGCCGCATCTCTTCGCTCTCAGCCGACAGCACCACGCCATACTGGTTTTTCACTGCCAGACCGAGCTCCAGAGCATCGATTGAGTCCAGACCCAGACCATCGCCAAACAGCGCTGCTTCAGTGTCGATATCGTCAGCGGACAGCTCGTCCAGGTTCAGTGTGTTGATAATCAAATTTTTAATTTCAAGATAGAGCGCTTGCATCATTAATTCCTGTGCCAGGCGTAGTACCTGATTGTAATTGAAGCAAAAGATGCCGGTTCAACTGCCTTGCCGCCAGCGCCGGTTCTTGTACATTTGCGTCGTAAAATTGGTCGATTTGCACCCGCTCGCCAACCGTAATGGTAAAGCGCGGTTTGGTTTGCGGTGCGTCATACCACTTGCTCTGTTTGCCCAGCATGTGCTCGCTGCAGCGGATAACCACCACGCGTAAATCGCTGCTACAGCGCACGGCGATATTAGCCGCGCCGCGTTGTAGCGTCATTTTTTCGCCGGGAAGCGTGCGCGTTCCCTCGGGAAAAATCAAAATAGTATCGCCTTGCTGTAAACGCTGACGACTGGCGGGCAGCAGGGCATCGGCTTGATCGTTAACCAGATAATCCGCGGCACGAATTACGCCGCTGAGGAAGGGATTTTTCAGCAGCGCGCTTTTCACCAGACAGTCGGTTTCGGGCATGACGGACGCCAGCATGACGTAATCGATAAGACTGGGGTGGTTGGCGACGACCAGGCAACCGTGCTCCTGGCGTAAAATATCGCCCCCTTCAATGCGGTAATCGAGTACGCCGACGGATTTTACTACGGTTAAAAAGAGCCGGAAACTTGCCGAAATGCTGCGCCGCGCGAGGCGACGGCGGCGGGCCTTGTTGCGGACCGTCACCAGCAGCAGGTTGAACCAGACAAGAGAGAGCAGCAGCCCGCCAATCCCGAACAGCGCGAAACAAAGGCCGGTCATCGCCGCTCGCCAGAGACGGTTTAGCTGTGACAAGACGCCGTTCATGCGCGGCTCCATAGCCACTGAACGCGCTCGCCGGGGAGCGTAAAGGCGTCGGCGTGTTGTAAATAGTGGCGTAAAAACAGCAGGCTTTGCGGCAGGGCAGTCTCTTCGCTGGACACGCTTTGGCGCTGAGTCTGACACTGCCATTCGCTGCCTGCTTCAATCACCCATGCCGTCGCATAGGGCCAGGTTGGCATATCAGATGGCAGCTGTGGGTGATAAAACTCGGGCAGGAAGCCATCGAAGTCGACCATTAGTACGCGCTGATATCCCGCCTGTAACAGCCCCATCACTTCATATAAGCCCTGCTGGAAGGTATCTCGTCCGGCAGAAAGCGATGATGAGACTATCGGTTTTTTTGCCGCAATCGTCAGATTACCCACGGCGGAGTTATGCACCGATAAGGCGAAATCGGTTGGCGAGAGCGCCTGCTCTGTCGCCAGAGCGTGGAGGATTCGGTAATTGCGCTCCAGCTCGCCGTGGCGGCTGGTGTACAGCACCGCGTCGATATGATGACGGCGCAGCATCGCCAGTCCGCATTCTACGGCCAGCTTGCTACCGGAACTGAGTCGGCGGGCGGTCATCATCGGCAGCTCGCTAAGCCTGGCTGGGGAGGCCGCTGGATCGATGGCGTGCAAATGCCGTGACCACTGAAGCCACTGTTCGCTGCCATTGACCCCAGGTGCCATGGCTTGCCAATCAACTATGTTTAATGAAAATGTCATCCACTCGCGTCCGCGATCGATCAATGATTCTGCTGGCGTTAATTTGAACGCCAAAACAGCGCTTAGCGCTGCTTTATTATTTTATTTTCTGGCATATCAATAAGGTATGCCCGACGCCTAAATTATCGTGGCGTTGTTCTATCTCGAATCCTGCCATTTCAAGATAGCGGTAAAACTTCTCTACGCTGTAGAAACGGCTATTCCCGTTGGCCATACAGGTAAAATAGAGCGAAGACGCATTCAGGCTAAATGAGGCCGCTTCAAATTTCTGCGCGTCCCAGAACAGTTCCAGAATGCATAACCTTGCGCCTGGCTTCATCACGCGCGCCACATTACTGAGCATGGTGACAATTTGTTCTGGCGAAAAGCAGTCAAGAAATTGGCTCATCCACCAGATATCAGCCTCTCCCGGCAGGCGCTCGTCGCTCAGCATATCCACGGCATGAAAATCAATACGATGAGACAGACCCGCATTTTCTATATTTTCGCGAGCCAGCGCAATTTGTTGTGGCAAGTCTAATAACGTTACCGCGATATTTTCATCATACTGGCAGCAGCGCAGCGCCCATTTTCCGGTATTTCCGCCTACATCGTACAGGGTTGCAGGCTGACTGGCGAATACATACGGCAGCGCGGCGTTGAAAGCGCCGTCAGAATAGTAATGATCGAATGCGAACCAGCTTTTACGCGCCGCCTGTGGGAGCTGCGATAATGCAGGATAAATGGTTGGCCAGTCGCCAAAAACTTTTAACCCAGAAGGCTTTCCTTCCTGCAGCGCATTTTCTAAAAAGAACAATCCCTGATAGCAAACGTCCTGAGTGAAATCCATATTTACTCGGGTCATTGCATCATGAAGTAAGAAATGTCCTACTTTAGCGAGATAATATTGCCCCTCTTTATGGGTAAGGATGCGTCCGCTTAATCCCATATCCAGCAATACGCTGACGGCATATTCATTGACGTCGCAATCCGTGCAAATAGCTTCAAGCGTTGCGCCGAGTTTTCCTTGCTTATCGAGATAATCCAGGATGCCTGAATTGCGCAGGCATAATGCGGTTTGAAAGAGCATGGGGGCAAAAGCAATACGTTGCGCTTCGGTAATGGCATCCAGTGCGCTGAGAGAGTCCTTTTTGTACACGTTCGGCACAACCTTTTACAGTGTCAGTAGAGGGAGCGGGCCATTACTGGCCCGCATGTACTTCAGGGACAGAATTACAGAGCCGAATCTGCGGCCAGGTTAATCTGAATGTCTTTATCGAGGTTGTGTACCCAGCGGTTATAGTTTCTATGAATTTTCCCGCCGGAAGCCATCAGGTTGAGGCTGCTATCGTAGTTGATGGAATAGCGGGTGGCAGAGTAGGTGATTTTTATTTCGGCAACATGGTCACGTGATTGCTGGCGGGCCTTGATGACCCCAGGACCTGCTTCTGACATAATCCATTCGCGTTGTGCGCCCGCTTTGATAATTGCTTTTTTGACCTGGGCTTCGGTATGACCTGCGCTTATAGTGGTCTGAATTTGCTCAATAGGCGCGGTACGTGCGCAGCCAGTCAAAGCACCGATAACCGCAATCGCGGCAGCCCAGCGAATAACCTTCTTCATGAATACTCCCTATCAATCTATTGGTCGAAAAATATTTTATACACCACTTGAATATATCGATATATGGATGCAATAAAGTCATCTGTATTATTCTGTTTGATTGATGCATTTATCTGTTTTTAACGAGTGTATCAGCCAAATATTCTAATGTTATTAGATTATTAGTGCCGCATTAACACCAGTTGCAAATATAAATGCAAGGGGGAAAGTATAAAAAAATTAACGTTTTCTATCAATAAATATAATCATTGAGGGATGATTTACTACTTTTTCTGGTGGCGTTTTTGGGATGGGTAGCAGGCGAATTATTAAGGGTGTCTGGTGTTTTAATATGGGGCTCTTAATGGACGCTGTTGGGGTTACTGTATTCCAATACGAAATACGGTAACCCGTTGTTGCTGTAAAAAGTGGCTAGCCGGGCAACCGGCTTTTGGGTCGCCCTGGCCCGAGCAAGAGGGCTAATTTGCTGCCGCCTTTAGTAGTCTCCATCCATATTTTGCATACGCTGGTTAACGGCACCGAAAGTAGCATACCCACCGGGCCAAGCAGCCACCCCCAAATCAGTAATGAGAGGAAAACCACCAGCGTAGACATGCCCAGTCGATGCCCCATCATGCGCGGTTCCAGAATATTGCCGATGATCATATGAACAACTAAAAAGAGTGCGCCAACCAGCAGGCATTCATAAAAACCGTTAAACAGCAGCGCCTGAATCATTGGCGGAACGGCGGAAATCACCGAACCAATATTGGGCACATAGTTCAACAGAAAAGCCAGGACTCCCCACATCAATGCAAACTGAATTCCCATTAACAGCAGCCCTAACCAGACGATAACCCCGGTCCACAGACTGAGCAGCGTTTTCAGCGCCAGATAATGTGAGACCCCTTTCAACGCCCGATGGAGACCGGCGATATGAATTTGCGGATTATTAAGCGCAAAGCGCAGCTTGTAGGGGACATGGCGCACTTCAAACAGCATGAAGACAACGGTCATAACCAGCAGGATGACGCTGGCCATAGCGCCCGACAGCCCGGTCATTAGCGCCGTCGTCAGGGTGACCAGCTTATCGGAATCGATGCGCTGTAGCATACGCTCCGGGGACATATGGGTATGCCAGAATGGCAGCATCTCCTGCAGGTGCATGACTTTTGCCGTCAGCTCCTTGTTGTACTTCGGCAGCATCGCGACGAATTCGTTAACCGAAGCGGCAAGCACGCCAATAAGCGCGGTGAGAACAATCAGCATTACTGCTACCACGAGAGTGATGGCTACGGGACGCCGGACGCCGCGACGGATAAACCAGGTCACCAGGGGATTGAGGACAATGGCGAAGAAAAGCGCCAACAATAGCTGTACGATGATATCTGCCGCCGCATGAATACCCGCGAGGATAATAACCAGTGATGCCAGCTTAAGCAGGATATGCATGCCCGTTTTATCGGGCTGGGGGGTTGTCATTAACGGTTCCTTTCTTATGATTTTCATTAAGTGTAGCGGTTGGTTTGCTGCCGATATTCCTAATCTGGCTGCTGATTTAAAGCGTGCAGCATGGTAAAAATGAAACACTGTTGTAAAAAAATGGTGGAACCCATGCCTGAAGCCGCTGCCGAACCGGCACTCAATGGACTGCGTCTCAATCTGCGGATTGTCTCGGTGGTTATCTTTAACTTTGCCAGCTACATGACGATTGGGCTGCCGCTGGCGGTGTTACCGGGTTATGTTCATGACGTGATGGGGTTCAGCGCGTTCTGGGCGGGTCTGGTGATTAGCCTCCAGTATTTCGCCACGCTGCTGAGCCGCCCTCATGCCGGGCGCTACGCCGACCTGCTTGGGCCGAAAAAAATCGTCGTTTTTGGCCTGTGCGGCTGCTTTCTGAGCGGGCTGTGCTATCTGCTGGCGGCGTTTAGCGGCGGCTGGCCGATGGTGAGCTTGCTCCTGCTGTGCCTTGGGCGCGTTATTCTTGGTATCGGACAAAGCTTTGCAGGCACAGGTTCGACGCTATGGGGCGTCGGTGTTGTCGGTTCGCTGCATATCGGCAGAGTGATTTCGTGGAACGGTATCGTGACCTACGGCGCAATGGCGATGGGCGCACCGCTCGGCGTGCTTTGTTATTCCCTAATCGGCCTGCACGGTCTGGCGTTCACCATTATGGCGGTGGCGCTGGTGGCGGTACTGTGCGCACTGCCGCGTGCAGCGGTGAAAGCGGGTAAGGGCAAAGCGATGTCGTTTCGCGCGGTGCTGGGACGGGTCTGGCTCTACGGGATGGCCCTGGCCCTGGCTTCGGCCGGTTTTGGCGTTATCGCCACCTTTATCACCCTGTTTTATGACGCCAAAGGTTGGGATGGCGCGGCCTTCGCGTTAACGCTGTTTAGCTGTGCGTTTGTCGGCACCCGCTTGCTGTTTCCCAATGGGATTAATCGTCTTGGCGGGCTGAACGTGGCGATGATCTGCTTTGTGGTTGAGATTATTGGGCTGCTGCTGGTGGGACTGGCGGAGACGACGCTGATGGCGAAAATCGGTACTTTCCTGGCCGGGGCAGGTTTCTCATTGGTGTTCCCGGCGCTTGGCGTGGTGGCAGTGAAGGCCGTGCCGCAGCAGAATCAGGGATCGGCGCTGGCAACCTATACGGTGTTTATGGATCTCTCATTGGGGATCACCGGTCCGCTTGCCGGATTATTGATGGCGTGGGCGGGGATTTCTTCGATTTATCTGGCGGCGGCGGGGCTGGTGGCGGTAGCGTTGCTGTTGGGGTGGCGGTTAAAAAAACGGCCCCCGGTCGGTGAACCGGAGGCCGTAGCGTCAGGCCAGTAGTTACTGAATGACTAGAGTGTTGATGATGTTTTCTGCTTCAGTCTGCGCTTGCTGCTGGTTATCCGCCGGTAGCGTGACCTGCAGGGTCAGCAGTTTGTCGTCAACTTTTCCGAGGAGCACAGAAGACCATGCGGTCTGGCCCTTCGCGGAGATAATGCTGTCGAGCTGCTGCAGCGTGTGACCCTTAATCTCAACGGATTTATTGGTTACGACCTGCAGCTGCGGATCGCGACTGCGCTGCTGCTCTTCCAGACGCTGCGCCATTACGGCCAAATCTTCATTGGTGCTGTCGCCAACAATCACAATCACCGCTTTCTGGCCGGTGGCATCAGAGTAGACGTGCATATTGTTGGCCTGGGTGCCCAGCTTGCCGCTCTGATCGGTCATACCTGCCGGTAGAGAGAAGCTTAGTTTGCCATCCAGCAGACTAATAGGTTGCCCGCTGGCGTTACTTTCCGCTGCAGCCCCGGCAGTCGGCGTTTTTGTGTCGCTGTTATCACAGGCCGCAAGCCCCATAACCAGCAGGCCAATACCGACATATTTAACCAAATTGCGCATTGACATCTTCCTTTCGATAAACGGCCATTAACGGCTCATCCGCGTATCTTATCACATCACTCTGTGAGTACTCTTAACCTGGCTGCAATGCCGATAAATCGGATTTATCTGCCAGCTTTTTCATTAGCATATTCAACAGCATGCCGTACATCGGCAGGAAGAAAACGATGCTAATCAGCACTTTGAAGCAATAATCGACGATGGCGATTTCTCCCCAGTGCGCCGCCATAAACGGGTCCGGGCTGCGCCAGAAGGCGATAAAGAAGAAGGCCAGGGTATCGCTGACGTTACCGAAGAGGGTCGATGCGGTCGGCGCCAGCCACCAGCGACGGTTTTGACGCAGGCGGTTAAAGACGTGGACATCGAGGATTTGCCCCAGCGCGTAGGCCATAAAGCTGGCGGCGGCGATACGAGCGACAAACAGGTTAAAGCTGGCTAAGGCGGCAAAACCCTGCCATTCACCCATATAGAACAGCGCAGAAACCCCGTAGGAGATCACCAGCGCCGGGATCATGACCGCGAGGATAATGCGTCGCGCCAGCGGAGCGCCGAAAATCCGCACCGTAAGATCGGTGGCAAGGAAAATAAACGGAAAGCTGAACGCGCCCCAGGTGGTATGAAAACCAAAGATGGAGATCGGTAGCTGCACCAGATAGTTACTGGAAGTGATGACCAGCAGATGGAAAAGCGATAGCCAGATCAGCGCTTTTTTACGCTGTACGGTAGTAAACGGACTCATATTGTGACCTTTTTAGTGGTTGGGGTGAGGGAACCCAATAAAAACGGCTGCATGATACTGCGTTGGGTGCGTAATGCAATGGTTGTTTTTCGCGCAAACGTTAACCTGGCTTGCGTACTGATGAACTGGGGGTAAACTAGGGGCGTTTTGTTGATATGAGATGAAAATGAGCGAACTTTTCTCCAGCCCTGACCATACTCTTGATGCGCAGGGGCTTCGTTGCCCGGAACCGGTGATGATGGTGCGTAAGACCGTGCGTACGATGCCGGTGGGCGAGACGCTGCTGATTGTCGCCGACGATCCGGCAACCACTCGCGATATCCCCGGTTTTTGCCGCTTTATGGAACACGAGCTGCTGGCGCAGGAAACCGAGGCGCTGCCGTACCGTTATCTGATTCGTAAAAGCCACTGATCTGCTTCTGGTTTCCCCGGAGGCGGTGCTGCGCACCTGTCCAGGCTACAAAAACCAGCCTGTAGCCCGGGCAAGGCGCTCTGCGCCGCCCCCGGGGTGGATACTACTTCTTACGCAACAACCGCAACGCGTTGGCGGTGACCAGCACCGTCGCCCCGGTATCCGCTAGCACCGCCAGCCACAGGCCGGTCAGACCGAGTAACGTGGTGACGAGGAAGATCCCCTTCAGACCCAGCGCGATGGCGATGTTCTGCCGAATATTGGCGTGGGTGGCGCGGGCCAGCGAAATCATCTGCGCCAGCCCGGTTAAGCGATTATGGGTTAACGCTGCGTCTGCGGTCTCCAGGGCGACGTCGGTGCCGCTACCCATAGCGATACCTATAGTCGCGGCTTTCATTGCCGGGGCATCGTTGATACCGTCGCCGACCATTGCCAGCGGCGCGTCCGCGTTGAGCTCCATGACCGCCTGCACTTTATCCGCAGGCAGCAGCCCGGCGCGAAATTCCAGCCCCAGCTCGCTGGCGATAGCCGCCGCCGCGCGCGGGTTATCACCGGTAAGGATCACCCCCTGAACGCCCAGTTGATGTAGCTCATCGACCGCCTGGCGAGCATCGTCGCGCAACGTATCGCGCAGTGCCAGAATCCCCAGCAGTACCTCATCGCGCATCACCAGCACCACCGTTTGTCCGGCGCTTTCCAGTTGCTGAATACGTTCCTCATACTGCGGGTCGCTATTTTTGCTGGCGGCGCAAATTAGCACCCGACGGCCTTCTACTTCCGCCTCAATGCCGGAACCAGCCAGCGCGCGCTGGGCGTGGGCTAGCGGAATGGCGAGCTGGCGCTGTTCTGCTTCCCGCACCACTGCTTGGGCTAATGGGTGGCTGGAGCCTTGTTCCACGGCGGCGGCCAGCGCCAGCAGATCGTTTTCAACGATTTCGGCGGTTGCGATAACGGCGGTGACCCGTGGCTGGCCGATGGTCAGGGTACCGGTTTTATCAAACGCGACCTGGCGCACGCGTCCTAACTGCTCCAGCGCCGCGCCGCCTTTAATCAACGCGCCGCGACGTGCCGCTACTGCCAGCCCGGAGGTAATCGCTGCCGGGGTGGAAATCACCAGCGCGCACGGGCAGCCAATCAGCAGCAACGTTAAGCCTTTGTAGATCCACGGCATCCATTCACTCGCAAACAGCAGCGGTGGCATGATGGCGACCAGCAGAGCGACGACCATAATCGCCGGGGTATAGATGCGGCTAAAGCGATCGATAAAACGCTCAATTGGCGCCCGGCGCTCTTCCGCTTCTTCAATCAGCTTCAGGATGCGATCGATAGCGCTGTCGCCCGGCTCTGAGATAACCGTTAACTGGACCAGACGATCGACGCTGGTTGCGCCCGCCGCCACCCGTTCACCAGCATTACGTTCTACCGGTACGGACTCACCGGTCAAAGCGCTCTCCTCAAAGCTGGCGAAAGGAGACAACAGCTGACCATCAGCAGGCAGGCGGCCCCCGGCGGCGACTTCAATCACGTCGCCAGGGCGCAGGTCGCGCTGGGCAACCGTTTCGCGCACGCCGTCGCGAATGCGAATTGCGGTGTCGGGTTTCAGCGCCATCAATGCGCTAACCCCCTGACGCGCGCGGCTGGCGGCCCAGCCCTCAAGACGTTCGCCAATTAAGAACAGCAGCAGCACCATCGCTGCTTCGGCGGTCGCACCGATAAACAGCGCACCAATGGCCGCGACGCTCATCAGGGTTTCAATGGCGAACCAGCTTCCGCTTTTAATCAGGCGAAGCGCCTGACGGGCGACGGGCCACAGGCCGACGAGGGTGGTGGCGATGAACGCCAGTTCGCCAAAGGGATGGTTGAACTGCTCCAGCCCCCAGCTCAGTACCATCATCACGACCAGCGTGATAAGCGCCAGATTCTCGCGCAGCCACGAGGTTTTTTCCTCTTGCTGTGGCGCGTTTTCATCACGCAGTTTGTAACCTGCGGCGCGCACTGCGCTTTCGACCTGCGGGCGAATATCGGCATCAGCATTGACCAGCAGTTTTTCAGTAGCGAACAGCACCTGAACCTGGCTGACGCCTGGCACCTGGCGAACCGCAGTTTCCACCTTGCGGGCGCAGGCCGCGCAGTCCATTCCCTCGACGATCCAGCTATAGCGCGCGTTATTCAGCACTTCATTTTCGACGATGGTTTCATTGGTACAAGCGTGGTCCGTGCAGCAGCTTTCAGGCGGCTGGGCAGCGGGCGCGAATTTTAATGAAGAGAATTGTGGGACTTTTTTATCCTGCGATTCTGGAGTCAACATAGGACCCTCCGGGTAATGATAATTTTCTCATTACCCGAATGATACACTTTGGAGTCGACTCCAGAGTCAAGCGCTTAATTACAAATAAAGCGCGCGGACGATCAGGAAGTGCCCGGCGAAGTAAAACGCGGAGGAGATGGCGTTATCGGCACGGAAACGACGGCGATAATGGCTGATAAGCCAGACAGCGTTACCCAGCAACAGGAATGCCGCACCAACGAAACCGGACAGCGCGGTATCGGTTGGGCGGGCGAACCACAGCTCACCGGCCAGCCAGACCATCACCAGCGTCATGCCGATAAAGGTAAACACTGGCATTCGCATCTCTTCCAGTCGGGTCCAGATAATTGCCAGCAGCAGAGCGCCGAGGATCAGCAGCACCAACGGTAGCGGCCAGAAGAACGACAGCGTTAGCTGGCTGGCAAACCAAATGGTGTAGAGCAGATGCGAGAGAAAGAACGCTCCCACGGCGTACATCACCCGCTGGCGAGGCAGCAACGTGAGCGCATCGCCAACCAGCGAGGCGCAAAGACCGGCCAGCACCAGATAGCTGATGGCGTTGAACATCGGCGCTTGCCAGGCCAGTAACAGAAGCAGGATCAACGTGACGGGCTTAAACACCCAACGACGCCAGGCGGGTCCACGATAAGATGCATCGACGTAAAGCCATGCGGAGAAACAGACAGCAATAAATGACCAAAGCATAGTAAGTCCCTGTATCTGTTATCATTAAGTAAGTGATTGTACTTACGGTACTGAATCTCAGTGTAGTGGTTTGCTGAGGAAGATGACAATGTAATACTCTTAATCCTGATAATTCCTGGGGGCAAGGTGAATGAGTAAAGTTCCGCTTTTTTTTATGGTTGCCGTTGCCGTCATTGTGGTCGCCGCATCGTATCGTTATGTGCAGCAGCGTCGGGAAAAGATGGAGAACGAAGCCGCGCCGCTGTTACAAAAGCGGGTGGTGGTGAGCAACAAGCAGGAGAAGGTGCTTAACGATCGTCGCTCACGCCAGCAGACGGTGACGCCTGCCGGCAGCGAGATGCGTTATGAGGCCAGCTTCAGGCCGGAAGCTGGCGGGCTGGAAGTGGTTTTTCGCCTGCAGGCACCGCAGTATCATGCGCTGAGCGTCGGCGATAAAGGCACGCTGAGCTACAAGGGCTCGCAGTTTATGGCGTTTACGCCGGACCCCTGAGCCATATTTGATGACTACTTCTTCTTCAGGGTCGCCTTGAGCTTCTTTTGCCAGGCGACCAGTTCGAACACGCCGAAGACGAAAATCCGAACCTGCTCGAAGCGCCCCAGCGGCGGCATCTCTTTCGTCTGCGTCGCCTTCAGCAGCGTCAACTGCAGACCGTGCATCAGGATCATAAAGATCAGCGCCACGTTAACGAAGATATTCAGCGGCTTTGGGAACGGTTGAAACAGATTCAGCAATAAAAACGCCCACACGCACAGCATCAGCAAGCGGCCAAAATTAATCAGCATGGTTTTCTCCCTGGACCTCATGTTGGTAAAGGCGGTAGGCGACCTGTCCGGCCACTTTCTCTCGATACAGATGCCAGCTTGCAGGCACCGGCGGTAAGCCGTTTTCGACTTCACTCTCAATGTAGATTAGCGCTTCATCGTTAAGCCAGCCGTTGCTTTCCAGCAATTTCAGCGTCTCTTCGAGTAGCCCTTTACGGAAAGGGGGATCGACAAACACGATATCGTGCGGCGTACCTGTCTGAGCAAGAAACGCTAAGGTATTGGTATTGACGACTTTACCGTTGCTGGCCTTCAGCGTGGCCAGATTCTTTTGCAACTGTTGGGCGACGCCGCGCTCCATTTCCAGCAGCGTGGCGTTCGCCGCGTAGCGGGATAGAGCTTCAAGGCCCAGCGCGCCGCTACCGGCGAAGCAGTCGAGGCATTTTGCGTCGACGATGGTGGGTGATAGCCAGTTAAAAAGCGTTTCGCGAACCCGGTCGGTTGTCGGGCGCAGACCCGGGCTCTCCGGCACCGGTAATTTGCGGCCTCGCCATTGCCCGCCGATAATGCGGATCTGGCCGCTGCCTGCGTGGTTTGGTTTCTTCATTTTTTTGCTCAAGTCTCAACTTCCGGGCTGCTATTCTAACGATCGATAGCGGTTGACGAAACCTTAATCCGGGGGCGGTGATGCGAGTTAAGTTAAGTGGTAGACTATCCGACTAATTTCATCATTTTTTCAGCTTCCGCGACAGATATGCCGAAGCTGTGCCATGAATAAACAGCGAGGAGTGTAGTCGCAAATGGCGAAAGACAAGAAACGTGGCTTCTTTTCCTGGCTGGGCTTTGGACAAAAAGAGCAGGCGCAGGGAACAGAAACAGAACAAAAAGTAGAAGCTCAGCAAGAGGTTGAAGAGCAATCTCCGGCGGCTGAATCGCCAGTGGAAGCGGTTGTGGCGCCTGAAACGATTGAAGCGCCTGCTGCGGTAAAAGAAGATGCGGAAGCCTTCGCTGCCGATATCGTTGAGGTAACCGAGCAGGTTGTGGAAAACGAGCAGCCGCATTCGGTCGTTGAAGCCCCGGTTGCTGAAGAAAATATCGTCCCACCGGTCGCTTATCAACCTGAAGTTGTGGTTGAGGAGATTGTGGAACAGCCGGTGCCGGAAGAGGCGGCTGTTGAGCCTCTGATTGAAGACGTCATTGCCGAGCCGGTGGTGGCTGAAAATATACCGGAAGAGGTGATTGCCGAACCGGAAGTCGTGGTCGTTGAAGCGCTGACGGTTGAAGAACCGATAGAAGACGACGCGGAGCCGGAAATTTCTGACGAAGAGCTGGAAGCGCAGGCCCTGGCTGCAGCGGATGCGGCAGAAAATGCCATTGTGGTGCCGGATGAAACCGTCGTCACGCAGCTTGAGCAAGAAAAGCCGACCAAAGAAGGCTTCTTCGCCCGCCTCAAACGTAGCCTGGTAAAAACCAAACAGAACCTCGGTTCCGGATTTATCAGCTTGTTCCGCGGCAAGAAAATCGACGATGATCTGTTTGAAGAGTTGGAAGAGCAACTGCTGATTGCCGATGTAGGCGTGGAGACCACCCGTAAGATCATCGCGAATCTTACCGAAGGCGCCAGCCGTAAACAGCTTCGCGACGCGGAAGCGCTATACGGCCTGCTGAAAGAAGAGATGGGCGATATTCTTGCTAAAGTGGACGAGCCGCTAAACGTTGAAGGCAAAACGCCATTTGTTATTCTGATGGTCGGCGTCAATGGCGTCGGTAAAACCACCACCATCGGCAAGCTGGCGCGTCAGTTCGAGCAGCAGGGTAAATCGGTGATGCTGGCGGCAGGGGATACCTTCCGTGCGGCAGCCGTTGAACAGCTCCAGGTTTGGGGTCAGCGTAACAATATTCCAGTGATTGCACAGCACACCGGTGCGGACTCAGCATCGGTTATTTTCGATGCCATCCAGGCGGCGAAGGCGCGTAATGTTGACGTCCTGATTGCCGATACCGCAGGCCGCCTGCAGAATAAATCGCACCTGATGGAAGAACTGAAGAAGATTGTCCGCGTCATGAAAAAACTGGATGTCGATGCGCCGCATGAAGTCATGCTGACGATTGACGCCAGCACCGGGCAAAACGCGATTAGCCAGGCCAAACTGTTCCATGAAGCGGTTGGACTGACCGGTATCACCTTGACTAAGCTGGATGGTACCGCCAAAGGCGGGGTTATCTTCTCGGTTGCTGACCAGTTCAGTATTCCAATTCGCTATATCGGTGTTGGCGAACGTATTGAAGATCTGCGTCCGTTTAATGCGGGCGACTTTATTGAGGCACTTTTTGCCCGAGAGGATTAAGAATGATTCGCTTTGAACAAGTCAGCAAAGCCTATCTCGGTGGGAGACAAGCGCTGCAGGGGGTCAATTTCCACCTGCAGTCAGGCGAGATGGCGTTTCTGACCGGCCATTCCGGCGCGGGGAAAAGTACCCTGCTGAAGCTTATCTGCGGTATTGAACGGCCCAGCGCCGGGAAAATCTTATTTGGCGGCCACGATATTAGCCGTCTCAAAAGCCGTGAGGTGCCGTTTTTGCGCCGCCAAATCGGTATGATTTTCCAGGATCACCACCTGCTGATGGACAGGACCGTATTTGATAACGTGGCGATTCCGCTGATCATTGCGGGTGCCAGCGGCGATGACATTCGTCGTCGCGTATCGGCGGCGCTGGATAAAGTGGGCCTGCTGGACAAAGCGAAAAACCTTCCCATTCAGCTTTCGGGTGGTGAGCAGCAGCGTGTGGGTATTGCCCGCGCGGTGGTGAACAAGCCTGCGGTGCTGTTGGCTGATGAACCGACGGGTAACCTCGACGAAGCGCTGTCGGAAGGGATTTTACGTCTGTTTGAAGAGTTTAACCGCGTTGGGGTGACGGTTCTGATGGCAACGCATGCCCTGGGGCTTATCTCCAGCCGTCCGTACCGCGTCCTGTCCCTCAGCGACGGGCATATGCATGGAGGCCGCATCGGTGAATAAACGTGAGGCAATGAACCACATTCGCCGGTTCGGTAATCGATTCGATCGTTTTCGCAACACGACGGGCGCAGGCGGTAGCGGCGGGCGCAATTCGTCAAAACGGCCAAAAGCGACACCGAATCCGGCTTCCCGTAAGAGCAACGTGTTTAATGAACAGGTGCGCTACGCCTGGAACGGTGCGCTTCAGGATCTGAAAAGCACACCGCTGGCGACTTTCCTGACGGTAATGGTGATCGCCATTTCACTGACGCTACCGAGCGTGTGCTACATGGTGTACAAAAACGTCAGCACCGCCGCGACGCAGTATTATCCGACGCCGCAAATTACCGTCTATCTGGAAAAAACGCTGGATGACGATGCAGCCGCCCGGGTCGTTGGTCAGCTACAAGCCGAGCAGGGCGTGGAAAAGGTAAACTACCTGTCGCGCGATGAAGCCCTTGGCGAGTTCCGTAACTGGTCGGGTTTTGGCGGCGCGCTGGATATGCTGGAAGAAAACCCGCTGCCGGCGGTCGCGATTGTGGTGCCGAAGATTGATTTCCAGAGCGTTGAGGCGCTGAATACGCTGCGTGACCGGGTGAGTCATGTTCAGGGCGTTGATGAAGTGCGTATGGATGACAGCTGGTTTGCGCGGCTCTCGTCGTTGACCGGACTGGTCGGGCGCGTTTCGGCGATGATCGGTGTGCTGATGATCGCGGCGGTATTCCTGGTTATCGGCAACAGTGTGCGTTTAAGCATCTTTGCCCGTCGCGATACTATCAACGTGCAGAAACTTATCGGCGCGACCGATGGCTTTATTCTGCGTCCGTTCCTGTACGGCGGCGCGCTGTTAGGTTTCTCCGGCGCATTTTTGTCGTTGATTCTGTCAGAAATTATGGTGATGCGCCTGTCGTCGGCGGTCACCGAAGTGGCGAAAGTGTTCGGTACTCAGTTCGAGCTCAGTGGTTTAGGCTTCGATGAATGCCTGCTGATGCTGCTGGTTTGTTCAATGATTGGTTGGGTTGCGGCCTGGCTGGCAACCGTTCAACATTTACGTCACTTTACTCCCGAGTAATAAAAATCTGGTATAATCTTTCCCTGCACTGAATGTCTCTCTGCAGGGAAAGAGTCCCTGTCGGCTCTTCCCTTTAGTTCATCTCCATGTCACATTTTGTGCGTAATCTATTCACATCATTGCATGGAACTTGTGGATAAAATCACTGTCTGATACTAATGTGAGTGATATTCTCGTTGCTCATCAATGCTGGCATGTTTGTTGCTCCGTTGTGAGGACAGAATGATGTCAGAAGATATCGATTGAGAGGATTTGAATGACCAAAGATATGCAAACTTTAGCCTTAGCCCCCGTTGGTAACCTGGAATCGTACATCCGGGCTGCGAACACTTGGCCGATGTTATCGGCTGATGAAGAGCGGGAGCTTGCTGAAAAGCTGCATTACCAGGGCGATCTGGAAGCAGCGAAAAAGCTGATCCTGTCTCACCTGCGCTTTGTTGTTCATATTGCTCGTAATTACTCGGGCTATGGCCTGCCGCAGGCGGATTTGATTCAGGAAGGTAATATCGGCCTGATGAAAGCCGTGCGCCGTTTTAACCCAGAAGTGGGCGTGCGCCTGGTTTCTTTCGCCGTGCACTGGATCAAAGCGGAAATTCACGAATACGTGCTGCGTAACTGGCGTATCGTGAAAGTCGCGACCACTAAAGCGCAGCGTAAGCTGTTCTTTAACCTGCGTAAAACTAAGCAGCGTCTGGGCTGGTTCAACCAGGATGAAGTGGAAATGGTTGCCCGTGAGCTGGGCGTGTCGAGCAAAGACGTGCGTGAGATGGAGTCACGTATGGCAGCGCAGGACATGACCTTCGATATGTCGTCGGATGATGAGTCCGATAGCCAGCCGATGGCACCGGTGCTCTATCTGCAGGATAAAACGTCTAACTTTGCCGACGGCATTGAAGACGATAACTGGGAAGAGCAGGCGGCGAATAAGCTGACCGACGCGATGCAGGGACTCGACGAGCGTAGCCAGGATATTATCCGCGCCCGCTGGCTGGACGAAGATAACAAGTCCACGCTGCAGGAACTGGCAGATCGTTACGGCGTTTCGGCTGAACGTGTACGTCAGCTTGAAAAGAACGCCATGAAAAAACTGCGCGCGGCTATCGAAGCCTAATCTGAACGCCAGCGCCCCCCGATAACGCCCCACATTACGTTGGGGCGTTTTGTTTTTTAGCCCCCGCCAGCGCCTGCGGACAGTACATCCGTAAGCACTCCAGCAAAATATTGAACGCCGGTTCCATCTGCGCTTCAGGCTGGGAAGCAAAACCCATCAATAACCCTTTCTTACGTTGTGCCGTCAGGTAGTAGCGAGATAGCGGGCGCACGAGAATATTGTGCTTGTTCGCGTCCTGAGCAATCGCCACGTCATCCGCCTCATCCGGCAAATTCAGAATCAGATGCAGTCCGGCATTATCGCTAAAATCTGATAGTGCGTGCGGGCCGCAGTATTGCTGAATCAGCTCGGTCAAAAAGATGCGGCGGCGGCTGTACAGCAGGCGCATACGGCGAATATGCGCCGAGTAATGACCGGCGTTGATAAACTCCGCCAGCGCCAGCTGGATCAGCGAGTGACCACCGCGATACAGTTCGGCATGGGCGTTTTTGAGTTCAGCCGTCAGCGGTCGGGGAAGCACCACATAGCCTAGCCGCAGTCCCGGATAGAGCGTCTTACTGAACGTGCCGATGTAGACCACCGGCGCTTCGGGGGCCAGGCCCTGAAGAGCCGGTATCGGCTGACCGGAAAAGCGAAACTCGCTGTCGTAGTCATCCTCCACAATCCAGCTTCCGTGCTGATGGGCTAGTGCCAGTAGCCGTTGTCGGCGCTCGAGGCTCATTACCGCGCCCAGCGGATACTGATGGGATGGCGTGACGAAGATAAGCCTTGGTGCTTCGGCGATGGTGTCGGGCGGACACAGGCCATTGGCATCAACGGTAATCGGTTCTGCTCGTACTTCATTCATCGCCAGCACGTGGCGAATGCCCCAATAAGACGGTTCTTCGACCCAGGCAAGATCCCCGTTGTCACAAAGCATACGGGTGACCAGGTCGATGGCCTGGTGGATCCCTTCAGTAATAAGAATCTGATCTGCCTGACACTGCACGCCGCGCGCTACTCTTAAGTAGTCCACCAGCGCATGTTGCAGTTCGGGCGTGCCGCCATTGCAGCTATAGCTAAGTTGTTCCGGTTTCGGGCGGCGGCTGATACGCGCCTGAATTTTACTGAATAGCGGGTGGGGGAAGGCGTTGACGTCCGGAACGCCAGGGATAAAAGCTCCCCATTGACGAGGGCTGGCGCTAACGTGACTCAGTAGATGCTGACCGCGTCGGGAGATATACGCTGTTGTCGCAGGCATGGCGCTGTTTTCATTGGCGCTGCTTGCGGAAGGGAACATATCAGGCAGCGTTTTTGCCACAAACGTCCCGCTACCGCGGCGGGAAACGACATATCCCTCCGCAAGCAGTTGTTCGTAAACTGTTAAAATTGTGTTGCGTGATATTCGTAATTCCCCGGCCAGGTCTCGTGAGGGGGGCAGGCGACTATGAGGCGGCAGAGAACCGTCCAGAATTGAGCGGCGAATCGCCTTATAAAGACGTTTATGCAGGAGTGGGTCTGCTTCTTCCTGCAATCTGACCAGTACCAGGTCTGCGACGAGCGAGCGCAATTGGATCCCTCAGATAATCTGAATTGGTACTCGATTGTAGAGCCAAATCCTGTGTAAATAAACGACATAGTTTCGAATTTGTTGCGATAGCGTGACACACATGACAGGAGATTCTCGGGTGAAAAGTTCAGAACTGAATCAGCGTCGCCAGCAGGCGACTCCGCGCGGCGTAGGGGTAATGTGCAGCTACTTTGTTGAGAAAGCAGAGAACGCTACGTTGTGGGATCTTGAAGGCAATGAGGTGATTGATTTTGCCGCCGGTATTGCGGTGCTGAACACCGGTCATCGCCATCCAAAAGTGGTTGCCGCAGTTGAACAGCAACTACAGGCATTTACCCATACCGCTTATCAGATTGTCCCATATGAGAGCTATGTCACCCTGGCTGAACGCATTAACGACCTGGCGCCGATTGATGGCCCGGCGAAAACCGCGTTCTTTACCACCGGTGCGGAAGCTGTTGAAAACGCGGTGAAGATTGCTCGCGCTTATACCCGACGTCCGGGGTTGATCACCTTTGGCGGCGGTTTCCACGGCCGTACCTTTATGACCATGGCGCTGACCGGCAAAGTGGCCCCCTATAAGATTGGCTTTGGCCCGTTCCCAGGCTCGGTTTATCACGCCGTCTACCCAAACGCCGCTCACGGTATTACTACCGCCGACGCGATGAAAAGCCTTGAGCGCATTTTCAAAGCCGATATTGCAGCAGACCAGGTCGCGGCGATTGTGCTGGAGCCGATTCAGGGAGAAGGCGGCTTTAATGTTGCACCGTCTGACTTCATGCAGGCATTGCGCACGCTGTGCGATACCCACGGCATTTTGCTGATTGCTGATGAAGTACAAACCGGCTTTGCGCGTACCGGCAAGCTGTTTGCGATGCAGCACTATGATGTGAAGCCTGACCTGATGACGATGGCCAAAAGCCTCGCCGGTGGCTTCCCGCTTTCCGGGGTGGTGGGTCGTGCCGAAGTGATGGATGCTCCGGCACCTGGCGGCCTCGGTGGCACCTACGCCGGGAACCCGCTGGCGGTGGCGGCGGCGCACGCGGTACTTGATGTCATTGAAGAAGAGCAGCTGTGTCAGCGTGCTGAACAGCTGGGTAGTCATCTGAAAGAGGTGCTAAATCAGGCGCGTCAGAACTGCCCGGCCATTGCTGATGTTCGCGGTCAGGGGTCAATGGTAGCGGTAGAATTTAACGATCCGCAAACCGGCGAGCCATCGGCGGAAATCACTCGTCAGATCCAGCAAAAAGCCCAGGAAAACGGTCTGCTGCTGCTGAGCTGCGGTGTTTACGGTAACGTTATTCGCTTCCTCTATCCGTTAACCATTCCGGATGCGCAGTTTACTAAGGCGCTGGATATTTTGGCCCGCATACTGAAGAACTAATCCTACACTCTGCGGCGGTTGATGCTGCCGCAGACTTATTATCCCTACGCGTTATATACATCCCGTCTATCGTTTAGCCCGTGACGTTTTCTTTTGGCGCAGATTTTTATTTGTCACTTATCTGTTACATAACCCGCAATTTTATCGTTTCCAATTCTCCTGAATGACGGTATGTTTAGCATAGTGTGCTGCAAAAGCGCAGGCAGCAGACCCTAATCTAACTGTCATATGCTTTTCTTATGTGTCTAATTAGAATAATGCGCTAATAAACAACATCACAACAAATGCAAAAAACCATAATAATGGGGAGCCTCAGGATGAATATGAAGGGTAAAGCGTTACTGGCAGGATGTATTGCCTTGATCATGAGCAGTGCGGCAATGGCTGAAGACATTAAAGTTGCCGTTGTTGGCGCGATGTCTGGCCCGGTAGCGCAGTATGGCGACCAGGAATTTACTGGGGCAGAGCAGGCAATTGCGGATATCAATGCCAAAGGCGGCATCAAAGGCAATAAGCTGCAAATGGTAAAATACGACGACGCCTGTGACCCGAAACAGGCAGTTGCCGTGGCCAACAAAGTGATCAACGACGGCATTAAATACGTTATCGGTCACCTGTGCTCCTCTTCCACTCAGCCGGCGTCTGATATCTATGAAGATGAAGGCGTGCTGATGATCACTCCAGCGGCAACCGCACCGGAACTGACTGCTCGTGGCTATCACTTGATTCTGCGTACCACTGGCCTCGATTCTGACCAGGGTCCGACTGCCGCAAAATATATTCTGGACCAGGTGAAACCGCAGCGTATCGCGATTGTTCATGATAAGCAGCAGTATGGTGAAGGCCTGGCGCGTGCGGTGCAGGATAACCTGAAGAAAGGCGGCGCTAACGTGGTGTTCTTTGACGGTATCACCGCCGGTGAGAAAGATTTCTCCACCCTGGTTGCGCGTCTGAAGAAAGAAAATATCGACTTTGTCTATTACGGCGGCTATCACCCGGAGATGGGGCAGATCCTGCGTCAGTCCCGCGCCGCTGGCCTGAAAACCCAGTTTATGGGTCCAGAAGGGGTAGCGAACGTTTCGCTGTCTAACATCGCTGGCGCTTCGGCGGAAGGTATGCTGGTCACCAAGCCGAAGAACTACGACCAGGTTCCGGCGAACAAACCGATCGTAGACGCGATCAAAGCTAAAAAACAGGATCCGAGCGGCGCGTTCGTGTGGACCACCTATGCCGCGCTGCAATCGCTGGAAGCGGGCCTGAATCAGTCAGACGATCCGGCTGAAATTGCTAAGTATCTGAAGGGGGCGACGGTCGAAACCGTTATGGGGCCGCTTTCCTGGAACGAGAAGGGCGATCTGAAAGGCTTCGAGTTCGGCGTGTTTACCTGGCATGCTAACGGTACCGCGACCGACGCCAAATAAATTTAACCTGCGCCTTTCGCGCCGCAGATACGTTGGCTGCGTCCCTCAACCCCGGTCGCTTACTGATGTAAGCTCCCGGGGATTTCGGTTCTTGCCGCCTTTCTGCAACGCGAAATTCTTGGTTAAATCAGTGGCTCCTTGCGTCTTCGTATAGGCGAGGGCAAAGGTAGAAGTAAAAAGGCAACGCAAGTTGCCTTTTTTAGTGTTTGGTCGCGCCTGTCCGGGCTACTTTCAGCGTTTTTCCCAACCGCCCGTCTGCGCGCTAAATCCCAGCGTATGCATAAACGCCGCCATCACGCCGCGGTCTTCCACGCCAGCATCCTCAACCCGCCAGCTGCTGATTTCCGGGTTATCCCGCAAGACTTCCTCGACTAAATATTGCCCGACGCCGCGACGGCGGGTCACTTCACGCACGCACAGCGCGCTTAACTCGCCCGCGACGCCGCTCAGCGTTACGCGAACCGCACCCAGCAGGCGCTCGTTAAAACGGGCGGCATAAATGCGCTGGCGATCATCTAAGGTTAATGCTGCCAGATCCTGCGACGGCCAGATTTTCGCTAAGTCGATGCGGTCCTGATCGCTGAAGTGTTGTAAACGAATAATGGTCAGTTTCATGCGCGGTGAGTCCAGTTAAAACGGATGCGTCAGTGTATCCAAATTCACTGTCAGGCGGAGCGCTGTTTTTTGCGCATTCATCAGGTGATTCGTTTTCCTGGATGGAGCAGGGTAGCGCAATTCATCATGGATCGAAAAATAAGCAGAATTTTAACCTAATATGTAGCGTTTTATTCCGCCTTATGTATCGTTATTTTATGCTGTTTACTGGACTTTTTTTGTTTATCTTCCCGCAAATACAGAATATTATCTTTGCTTAATCGCCTGAAAAATAGAGATTTTAATCTGGATTTAGGCAAAAAACTGCGCTAAACCATTAAAGATAATGGTAAAAGTAGCGTTGTTTAATAAAAGCACAGAATGCTTTTTAACCATAAAAATACAAAATATTTACATCACATCACGAACGGGGTTCTGCAGCATGAAAAGGAACGCGAAAACAATTATCGCGGGATTCGTCGCACTGGCGATGTCCCATGCGGTAATGGCCAAGGATATTAAAGTCGCTGTTGTCGGTGCGATGTCTGGCCCGGTAGCCCAGTGGGGCGATATGGAGTTCAACGGCGCACGCCAGGCGATTAAAGACATTAATGCCCAGGGCGGCATTAAGGGCGATAAGCTGGTTGGCGTGGAATATGACGATGCCTGTGACCCGAAACAGGCCGTTGCGGTTGCCAACAAAATCATTAACGACGGCATCCAGTATGTTATTGGTCACCTCTGCTCCTCCTCAACTCAGCCCGCATCAGATATCTATGAAGACGAAGGCATTCTGATGATCTCTCCGGGGGCGACCAACCCGGAACTGACTCAGCGCGGCTACCAGTACATTATGCGTACCGCGGGTCTGGACTCTTCTCAGGGGCCGACCGCTGCTAAATACATCATGGAAACCGTCAAACCG
This sequence comes from Klebsiella sp. RHBSTW-00215, assembly GCF_014103785.1. NCBI lineage: Bacteria > Pseudomonadati > Pseudomonadota > Gammaproteobacteria > Enterobacterales > Enterobacteriaceae > Klebsiella > Klebsiella sp. RHBSTW-00215. Next base: position 1,022,129 of record NZ_JABXQS010000001.1, on the reverse strand, counting down.
CAGCGTATTGCTATTATTCATGACAAGCAGCAATACGGTGAAGGCCTGGCGCGTTCTGTCCAGGATAGCCTGAAAAAAGGCGGCGCGAACATTGTCTTCTTTGACGGTATTACCGCCGGTGAAAAAGACTTCTCCGCGCTGCTGGCGCGCCTGAAGAAAGACAATATCGACTTTGTTTACTACGGCGGCTACTACCCGGAAATGGGCCAGATGCTGCGCCAGGCACGATCCGTCGGCCTGAAAACCGTGTTTATGGGGCCGGAAGGTGTGGGTAACGCATCACTGTCGAATATTGCAGGCGACGCGGCGGAAGGCATGCTGGTCACGATGCCAAAACGCTATGACCAGGATCCGGCGAACAGCGCTATCGTTGACGCGCTCAAAGCTGAGAAGAAAGATCCAAGCGGTCCGTATGTCTGGATCACCTACGCCGCCGTGCAGTCTCTGGCGCAGGCGATGGACAGAGCCAGCAGCCAGGAGCCGCTGGATTTAATCAAAGATCTGAAAGCTCACGGTGCGAAAACCGTGATTGGGCCGCTGAATTGGGACGAAAAAGGCGATTTGAAGGGATTTGAGTTTGGTGTCTTCCAGTGGCATGCGGACGGGTCATCCACCCTCGCGAAATAAGCCATAAGACAAGTTATCCCACCGCCCGCGCGTCGGGCGGTAGAAAAAGGTTACCTTATGTCCGAGCAGTTTCTCTATTTTCTGCAGCAGATGTTTAACGGCGTCACGCTGGGCAGTACCTACGCGCTGATCGCCATCGGCTATACCATGGTGTACGGCATTATCGGCATGATTAACTTCGCCCACGGCGAGGTTTACATGATTGGCAGCTATGTCTCCTTCATGATCATTGCCGCCCTGATGATGATGGGCATTGATACCAGCTGGCTGCTGGTCGCTGCCGGATTCGTGGGGGCGATTGTGATTGCCAGCGCCTACGGCTGGAGTATCGAACGGGTGGCCTATCGACCCGTTCGCAGCTCCAAGCGCCTGATTGCGCTGATCTCCGCCATCGGGATGTCCATTTTCCTGCAAAACTACGTCAGCCTGACGGAAGGTTCGCGCGATGTCGCGCTGCCGAGTCTGTTTAACGGCCAGTGGACGGTAGGCAGCAGCGAAAACTTCTCTGCTACCATCACCACCATGCAGGCCGTTATCTGGGTCGTAACCTTTATCGCCATGCTGGCGCTGACGGTGTTTATCCGCTATTCCCGCATGGGCCGTGCCTGTCGCGCCTGTGCTGAAGACCTCAAAATGGCCAGCCTGCTGGGGATTAACACCGACCGCGTGATCGCGCTGACCTTTGTGATCGGCGCTGCAATGGCGGCGGTCGCGGGTGTGTTGCTCGGTCAGTTCTACGGTGTTATCAACCCCTATATCGGCTTTATGGCCGGGATGAAAGCCTTTACCGCTGCGGTTCTGGGTGGCATCGGCAGTATTCCAGGAGCGATGATTGGCGGTCTGATTTTGGGTATCGCTGAAGCGCTTTCCTCTGCCTATCTCAGCACGGAATATAAAGATGTCGTCTCCTTTGCCTTGCTGATTGTGGTGCTGCTGGTGATGCCGACCGGCATTCTGGGCCGCCCGGAGGTAGAGAAAGTATGAAACCGATGCATTTTGCGATGGCGCTGTTGTCTGCGGTGATGTTCTTTATTCTGGCTGGCGTTTTTATGGGCGTGCAGCTGGAGCTGGACGGCACCAAGCTGGTGGTGGATACCGCCGCGGATATCCGCTGGCAGTGGATTTTTATCGGCACCGCGGTCGTCTTCCTCTTCCAGCTACTGCGTCCTGTTTTTCAGAAAACCATGAAAAACGTCTCCGGGCCGAAGTTTATTCTGCCGGCTATCGATGGTTCGACGGTTAAGCAGAAACTGTTCCTGATTGCGCTGCTGGTTATCGCCGTGGTGTGGCCGTTTATGGTGTCGCGCGGGACGGTGGATATCGCCACGCTGACGATGATTTATATCATCCTCGGCCTGGGCCTTAACGTGGTAGTGGGGCTTTCCGGCCTGCTGGTGCTGGGCTACGGTGGTTTCTATGCCATCGGCGCTTACACCTTCGCGCTGCTGAATCACTATTACGGTCTGGGATTCTGGACCTGCCTGCCGCTGGCGGGGCTGGTTTCAGCGGCTGCGGGTTTCCTGCTTGGCTTCCCGGTACTGCGTCTGCGCGGCGATTATCTGGCGATTGTGACCCTCGGTTTCGGCGAAATCGTGCGTATCCTGCTGCTCAACAATACTGAGATAACCGGTGGCCCGAACGGTATCAGCCAGATCCCAAAACCAACCCTCTTTGGCCTTGAGTTTAGCCGCAGCGCTCGCGAAGGCGGCTGGGACACTTTCAGCAACTTCTTTGGTATGAAATACGACCCTGGCGACCGGGTGATTTTCCTCTATCTGGTCGCCCTGCTGTTGGTGGTCTTCTCGCTGTTTGTTATCAACCGCCTGCTGCGTATGCCGCTGGGCCGCGCATGGGAAGCGCTGCGTGAAGATGAAATCGCCTGTCGTTCGTTGGGCCTCAACCCGACGCGCATCAAGCTGACCGCCTTTACCATCAGCGCCGCGTTTGCCGGTTTTGCCGGAACCCTGTTCGCCGCGCGTCAGGGCTTCGTCAGCCCGGAATCCTTTACCTTCGCCGAATCTGCCTTTGTGCTGGCGATTGTGGTGCTGGGCGGGATGGGTTCGCAGTTTGCGGTGATCCTGGCGGCAGTTCTGTTGGTGGTATCGCGCGAGCTGATGCGTGATTTCAATGAATACAGCATGTTGATGCTGGGTGCGTTAATGGTACTGATGATGATCTGGCGTCCGCAGGGCCTTCTGCCGATGACCCGTCCGCAGCTGAAGCTGAAAAACGGTCAAGCGAAAGGAGAGCAGGCATGAGTCAGCCATTATTGTCCGTAAACGGTCTGATGATGCGTTTTGGCGGCCTATTGGCGGTCAACAACGTGTCGCTGGAGCTGCGCGAGCGGGAAATTGTGTCGCTTATCGGCCCTAACGGTGCCGGCAAAACGACGGTATTTAACTGCCTGACCGGTTTCTATAAACCGACCGGCGGTAGCATTATGCTACGCGACCAGCATCTCGAAGGGTTGCCGGGCCAGCAGATTGCCCGTATGGGCGTGGTGCGTACTTTCCAGCACGTGCGCCTGTTCCGCGAAATGACGGTGATTGAAAACCTGCTGGTGGCGCAACATCAGCAACTGAAAACCGGCGTCTTCTCTGGTCTGCTGAAAACGCCATCTTTCCGTCGTGCGCAGAGCGAAGCGCTCGATCGCGCCGCCACCTGGCTTGAGCGTATCGGCCTGCTTGAGCACGCTAACCGTCAGGCCAGCAACCTGGCCTATGGCGACCAGCGTCGTCTGGAGATCGCCCGCTGTATGGTGACCCAGCCGGAAATCCTGATGCTCGACGAACCGGCGGCAGGGTTGAACCCGAAAGAAACCAAAGAGCTGGACGAACTGATCGTCGAGCTGCGCAACCATCACAACACCACTATCCTGCTGATTGAGCACGATATGAAGCTGGTGATGGGCATTTCCGACCGTATTTACGTGGTAAACCAGGGCACGCCGCTGGCCAACGGTACGCCGGAAGAGATCCGCAATAACCCGGACGTGATCCGCGCCTATTTAGGTGAAGCATAATGGTGGTGACGGATAAGATGGAAAAAGTGATGTTATCTTTTGACAACGTCAGCGCGCACTACGGCAAGATTCAGGCGCTGCATAACGTCAGTCTGCACATCAACCATGGGGAGATTGTCACCCTGATTGGCGCGAACGGCGCGGGGAAAACCACGCTGCTGGGTACGCTGTGCGGCGATCCGCGCGCTTCCAGCGGGCGCGTTGTTTTCGACGGTAAAGATATTACCGACTGGCAGACGGCGAAGATCATGCGTGAAGCGGTGGCGATTGTGCCGGAAGGACGTCGCGTCTTCTCGCGCATGACGGTAGAAGAGAACCTGGCGATGGGCGGCTTTTTTGCCGAGCGCGACCAGTTTCAGTCCCGCATCAAGTGGGTCTACGAGCTGTTTCCGCGCCTGCATGAACGTCGGGTTCAGCGAGCGGGCACTATGTCCGGCGGCGAACAGCAGATGCTGGCGATTGGCCGTGCGTTGATGAGCCAGCCGCGTCTGCTGCTGCTCGATGAGCCCTCGCTGGGACTTGCGCCGATTATCATTCAGCAAATCTTCGACACCATCGAACAGCTGCGCGAACAAGGGATGACAATATTTCTTGTCGAACAGAACGCTAACCAGGCGCTGAAGCTGGCTGACCGCGGCTACGTGCTGGAAAACGGCCACGTGGTGTTAGAGGATACCGGTGATGCGCTGCTGGCTAACGAAGCGGTACGCAGCGCCTATCTGGGTGGGTAATGAAGTAAAAACGCCCGACATCTGCCGGGCGTTTGAATCTGATGACAAACCAGGTTTAATGATTGTGCTCGCGTTTCTGCCGGGCGGCGGCTGACGCCTTGCCCGGCCTACAAAACCCACAATATCAATAAATTGTGCATTTTTCGTAGGCCCGGTAAGGCGCTAGCCGCCACCGGGCGTTTTGCTCGCTTCCTACAGCTCCAGCGATCGTTTCCACATCATAAAATCATACTGTTCAAGCGCATCCGCTTTTGTCTGCCAGGTCCCGCTGGCAGTGGCGATAATTTTCTCAAACAGGCCGTCGGCAATTTCCGCCAGCGGGGTACCTTCGATAATCGGCCCGCAGTCGTAATCGATAATATCCGGCATCTTTTTCGCCAGCGTAGAATTGGTCGAAACTTTGAGAACCGGAACGATAGGGTTACCCGTCGGCGTACCGAGCCCGGTTGAGAAGATAACGACGTTGCATCCCGCTGCAACCAGTCCCGTCACCGCATCGACATCATTGCCCGGCGTACAGACCAGTGAAAGGCCGCTCTCACCCATCGGTTCGGCGTAATCGCATACTGCGCTCACCGGTGCTCTGCCGCCTTTTTTCGCCGCACCGGCGGATTTGATGGCGTCAGTAATCAGTCCATCGGCAATATTTCCCGGACTGGGATTATCGGCAATGGTGGTGCCGAAGAAGTTAGCCACATGTTCATAGTTTTTCATCAGCGACAGAAACTTCTCTTTCAGCTCACGATTCATGCAGCGTTGTACGATATCCCCCTCCGCGCCGCACAGTTCCGGGAACTCCGCCAGCCCGGATGCGCCGCCAAGGGCGACAAGACGGTCTGATACTTCGCCCATGGCCGGGTTCGCGCTGATCCCTGAGAATCCGTCGGAAGCGCCGCACTTCACGCCGATTTTGAGGTGGGAGAGCGGGACGTCCTGACGCTCAGCGACGGGCGCTTCGCGAATTGCGTTGTACGTTTCGGTCAATGCATCCTGCATCATTTTTTCTTCGCTACTCCAGTCCTGCTGTCTGAAGTAGATTACCGGCTTGCTGAACTGTGGGTTACGCTTCGCGAGTGCGGCCTTGAAATCAACAATTCGCGCTTTTTCACAGCCTAGCGCGAAGACCGTTACGCCGAGAACGTTTGGGTGATCGGAATAAGCGGCAAGGACGTCGCACATTGTCATGCTGTCTGATGTCGCGCCGCCGCAGCCGGAGTTGACGGTGATACAGCGGATACCGTCAAGATGCGGGAAGGGCAGATGCCGGTTATCGTTTAAAGCACTGGCCGACGTTACCTGTCGGGCGAAATTTTTCAGGCCGTTATTGGCATAGCCGAGGGCGTCGTTTAGCGCATCGGTGACGCGCTGAACGTTGCGGTTTTCACAGAAAACCAGTGGAATGACCAGCCAGTAGTTTGCCGTGGCGACCCGGCCATCTTCACGGACGATCCCGCGAAAGGTCCGCTGCTGCCAGGCGGAGACATCGGGCTGCTGCCAGTCATAGGGCGCAACATCGTCAAGCGAAACCGGGGCCGCATAATGTTTGATATTGTCGGTGGTGATGGCTTCGCCGCGGGTGATGGGTTGCGTCGCTTTGCCAACTGGAACGCCATATAGCGAAACGATATCGCCGGGCTGGATATCCTGGGTGGCGAACTTGTGCTTGGCTTTGACATTGCTTTGTAAAACGTACTCCTCATCGTTCCAGTTAACCCGCTGGTCTTTGCGTAAGTCTTGCAGCGCAACGATCAAGTTGTCAGTAGGGTCAATTTTTAAGATGGTCTGCATTTTATTTATCCTTTTTTATGAGTGCATCAGGACTTTAGTGGTGGGTGACCGCGACGCCGTTTGTCGCTTTTCTGCCCGCGAGTGCGGCAATCAGCAGTGCGCAGCAGACGGTGATAAGCGACAGGGCAACCAGTCCAGCCGAATCGTTGCCGAAGAAGGTATCGACCTCAACGCGAATGAGCGGAGCCAGAAAGCTACAAAACGCGCCCATCGTGGTACAGAAGCCGATACTGGCCGCCAGCGCTGAACCTGACACAATCTGCGCCGGGAAGGTCCAGAAAATATGCTGTACGGAAAGGAAGCCGATCGCCGAGAGCGAGAGGGCGGCAATGGCCAGCACCGGGCCTGACCAGGCCGAAACAAACAGACCCAGCGCCGCTGCCAGCATGCACAGTACCGAAATCAGGATCCGCCGGTTCGGCATTTTGTCTGCAAGACGCGGGATGTAATAAACGCCGACGGCAGAGCAGGCCCACGGAATGGCGGCAACTAACGACTCTTTAAAGCCGAGCGTGGATCCCATTAATGAGGCAACTTGTGAAGGCAGGAAGAACATCAGTCCGTAAACGCTGATCTGGATGGTGCCGTAGATCAGCGCCAGGTGCCAGACTTTAAGGCTTTTCAGCGCGGTACTGACGCTGCTGGTTTCGGTTTGTCGCTGCTCCTGTTGAAGCTGTTCAATTAGCGCTTTTTTCTCCTCTTCGCTCAGGAAGCGAGCTTTGTCCGGCGTATCGTCGAGCCAGAACCAGGCAAAGATCCCCATGATGACCGCTGGGATCCCTTCGATAAAGAACATCCAGAACCAGCCGGGCTTGCCGAGAAAACCGTGTATTTCCAGTAGTGCGCCGGAGAGAGGCGAGCCGAGGGTCAACGCCAGCGGGACGCCGAGGACGAAAATGCCGACGACGGATGCGCGAACCTTATTGGGGAAATAGATAGAAGCCAGCAGCAGAATGCCGGGGTAAAAACCCGCTTCGCCTAATCCTAATAAGAAGCGCAGGACAATAAACTGGGCTTCCGTCTGTACCAGCCCGGTGAGGGCAGACAATATGCCCCACAGGATGGTGGTGATGCTTAACCATTTTTGCGCGCCAATCTTATTGAGGATCAGGTTGGCTGGAATACCAAACAACGCATAGGCGGCGAAAAATATCCCTGCGCCCAGGGCAAAGGCGGAGTTGGAGAGCCCAATATCCACCTGCATCGCCTCTTTGGCGAATCCCACGTTGACCCTGTCGATAAAGGCGATGAAGTATAAAATAAACATCAGTGGCACCAGGCGCTTCCATGATTTAGTAATCGCGGAATTCAATACCGGGTTGTCGTAAGCTGTGATCGTTTTCATAATACCTCCGCGTTGAGGTCAGGCATTAATGGCAATACCAGCCCGGGAAAGTATCTGCTGAATACTTTCGGTCTGGCCGGTTGAGAGCGTGCTAAAAGGTGGTGTGCAGCGATCGGACTGAATAATTCCGCGCAGCTGTAACGCTTTTTTAAATGTGGGAATGAACGGATCGTTAACCGCGTAAATATCCATTAAATCATCCACTTTTTGCTGGAATAGTGAAATCTGGTCCAGATTGTTATCGTTAAATGCCTGCATCCAGTCGCGGAAGATCTCCGGGCAAATATTGGATAACCCGCCGATACATCCATCTCCTCCTGACAAGACATTGTGCGCAAAGTTATTGTCATAACCGGCATAAACTTCAAAATATGGCAGTTCAGATTTTACCTGGCGAATGACCTGCGCTGTATGATTGGTGTCCGGAATTGTGTCCTTAAGACCGATAATATTGGGGAATTCTCTGGCGAGGCGTAAACAGACTTCGGGTGAGACGGAATAACTGGTACGTTCCGGGAAGTTATAGATGAAGATTTTGGCGGCAGTACGGCGAGCTATCTGGCTATAAAATGTATAAATTCCCTCATCAGTCAGGCGGAAGTACCAGGGGCTGATAATCATAACGCCATCAAGCCCGCATTCGTCGGCGTAGTTTGCCAGCTCTACGCACTCGTCAATATCCATGCGGCTGGTGCCCGCATAGGCCTTTATACCTTCGCGTGGGAATTCTGCCGCCATTTGAATTATCTGACGGGAGGTTTTCATATCAAGGGAGAAAAACTCACCGGTACTGCCCATGACGACAAATCCCGAGACGCTATTTTTAATGAAATCGTACAGACGGAAATTCCCTTCAGGATCCAGCCTGCCATGTTCATCAAAAACCGTTATTGCTGGTGTGATGTAACGACTTTGCATATTTTTCCTCTTATTTGTTCGTATATACAAACTGTGTTTGTATTTGCGACTTGACATAAGAAAACACGCTATGAATGCGAAGTCAAATGGCGAAAAAGACGTCTGGATAATTGATTAAGTCAATGAATAGATGGGAGAATAAGTAGAAAGAACAGGTGCCGCAGCGAATGATTAAATATCGGTATTGTGTGGGGAATCACAATTCCTGCGGCATTGCATTGTGAATGAATTAGTAATTTTTGATATCGGGCAGCTTGTTCAGCACGCTTTCAATCCTGTCTTTCGCGTCTTTTAACGAACGAATGACCTGCTGGGTTTTTTCATCAGTGGCGCGAAAGGAAGGTAATGAGACGCTAATTGCTGCCAGAATGATGCCTTTCTGCTGCAGGGGGACGGCGAAGCAGATGGTATCGTCGTTGATTTCCCGATCGTCCATGGCATAACCGTTATCTGCGACCTGCACTAACTGCTGACGAAGCTGAGCCATATCCGTCACGCTGCGAGCGGTGACTGAAGGGAGACCTTGCGGATAGAGCTCCAGAATCTCTTCGTCGCGATGCTTATGCAGCAGTGCTTTTCCCAACGCAGAGCAAATTGCCGGGAGACGCGTTCCTACCTTAGAGACCAGCTGTACGGTTTGCTCACCCTGCACTTTATCAACGTAAAGCACCCAGGCGTCATCCAGAATTCCGAGCTGGCAAACCTCATTGCACTCATTGACCACCGTGTGCATTTCACTGTTGATCATTTTAAGCCAAAACTCTTTTTCAACCGTTGAGCTGGCCAGTACCGCGCATGAGATCCCCAGGGTGTAAATACCGTTGCGATCGTCGTGACTGATATATTTTCGGTATTGTAATGATTTGAGGATGGGAAAAATCGTTCCTTTCGAAATGTCCGTTTTGAGCGATAGCTCAGAAAGCGTCATCCCATCCGCGTTGGCTAATGTTTCCAGAATGAGTAAAACGCGCTCGGTAGGTTTATGAAGCGTCTTCATATTTTTCCTTGTGACGGTTCGCCGGAGAGTGCTTTTTAACGAACCTTATTTAACTACAGATTCCCTTTTATCTGTAGCCTGGCCTGCCTCTCTTTTTCGCTTTGCCATTTCCCTGCCACTTTTTTTTCACCGTTTCATCATGTTTTCGCCAATTTATTGTAATATTTTTGTAATGCAATAGTTATTTTTCTGTCATTCGAGCATGTCATGTTACCCCCGCGAGCATAAAACGCGTGAAATCGCGCATCCGGAACAACAAGAGAGATAACCGATGAAATCGTTACGACATACAGCTTTAGGACTGGCGCTCAGCCTGGCGTTTGCCGGACAAGCCCTGGCGGTAACCACTATTCCGTTCTGGCATTCGATGGAAGGGGAGTTAGGGAAAGAAGTTGATTCACTGGCGCAACGTTTCAACGCGGCCAATCCTGATTACAAAATTGTTCCGGTTTACAAAGGCAACTATGAGCAGAGCCTGAGCGCGGGTATCGCTGCGTTCCGTACCGGCAACGCCCCGGCGCTTTTGCAGGTCTATGAAGTGGGGACCGCGACGATGATGGCTTCCAAAGCCATTAAACCGGTTTACCAGGTATTCAGCGATGCGGGCATCAAGTTTGATGAGACGCAGTTCGTGCCGACCGTTTCCGGTTATTACACCGACTCCAAAACCGGTCATCTGCTCTCCCAGCCGTTTAACAGCTCCACTCCGGTGCTGTACTACAACAAAGACGCCTTCAAAAAAGCGGGTTTAGACCCGGAACAGCCACCGAAAACCTGGCAGGATCTGGCAGCCTATACCGCCAAGCTGAAAGCGGCGGGTATGAAGTGCGGCTACGCCAGCGGCTGGCAGGGCTGGATTCAGATTGAAAACTTCAGCGCCTGGCATGGTCTGCCGGTCGCCACCAAAAACAACGGCTTTGATGGTACCGATGCGGTGCTGGAGTTCAACAAGCCGGAGCAGGTGAAACATATCGCCCTGCTCGAAGAGATGAACAAGAAGGGCGACTTTAGCTACTTCGGGCGTAAAGACGAGTCCACCGAGAAGTTCTATAACGGCGACTGCGCGATTACTACCGCCTCTTCCGGCTCCCTGGCGGATATCCGTCAGTACGCCAAATTCAACTACGGCGTTGGCATGATGCCGTACGATGCCGACGTGAAGGGCGCGCCGCAGAACGCCATTATCGGCGGGGCCAGTCTGTGGGTGATGCAAGGTAAAGATAAAGAAACTTATACTGGCGTCGCTAAATTCCTCGATTTCCTCGCTAAACCAGAAAATGCTGCCGAATGGCATCAGAAAACCGGCTATCTGCCAATTACCACTGCCGCTTACAACCTGACCCGTGAGCAGGGCTTCTATGATAAGAACCCGGGTGCTGATATCGCTACGCGCCAGATGCTGAACAAGCCGCCGTTGCCGTTTACCAAGGGCCTGCGCCTGGGCAATATGCCGCAGATCCGCACCATCGTGGATGAGGAACTGGAAAGCGTATGGACCGGTAAGAAAACGCCGCAACAGGCGCTGGACTCCGCCGTTGAACGCGGTAATCAGCTGCTGCGCCGTTTCGAGCAGTCGACGAAGTCTTAATTTTATAGCCTGACCCCCTCACCCTAGCCCTCTCCCCATAGGGGAGAGGGGACCGTTCGGTGCTCTCTGCGAGAGAGTGCTCCGGGCTGTCTTTCCTCCCTCGCCCCTTTGGGAAGAGGGCCGGGGTGAGGGGAAACCAACGCAGAGTTTAACTATGTCCTCATCCCGTCCGGTGTTTAAATCCCGCTGGCTGCCCTACGCATTAGTTGCGCCACAGTTGGTCATCACCGTTATCTTCTTTATCTGGCCTGCGGGCGAAGCGCTGTGGTATTCGCTACAGAGCGTCGATCCTTTTGGGCTCTCCAGCCAGTTTGTTGGTCTGGATAACTTCCTGATGCTATTCCACGACCCGTACTATCTTGATTCGTTCTGGACCACGATTAAGTTCAGCACGATGGTTACTTTTAGCGGTCTGTTGCTCTCGCTGTTTTTTGCCGCGCTGGTGGATTACGTGGTGCGTGGTAGCCGTTTCTACCAAACGCTAATGCTGCTGCCTTATGCCGTTGCGCCTGCGGTGGCCGCCGTGCTGTGGATCTTCCTGTTCAACCCCGGGCGCGGGCTGATTACCCATTTTCTCGGCGAGCTTGGTTACGACTGGAACCACGCGCAGAACAGCGGACAGGCGATGTTCCTCGTGGTTTTCGCCTCGGTATGGAAGCAGATTAGTTACAACTTTCTATTCTTCTTCGCCGCGTTGCAATCTATCCCGCGTTCGCTGGTGGAAGCCGCCGCGATTGATGGCGCCGGGCCAGTTCGCCGCTTCTTCAAGCTGGCGCTGCCGCTGATCGCCCCGGTGAGTTTCTTCCTGCTGGTGGTGAACCTGGTGTACGCCTTTTTTGATACTTTCCCGGTTATCGATGCCGCAACCGGCGGCGGGCCGGTACAGGCAACGACAACGCTGATTTATAAAATCTACCGTGAGGGTTTTGCCGGGCTCGACCTTTCCGCTTCCGCCGCCCAGTCGGTAGTGCTGATGTTCCTCGTCATTATTCTGACGGTGGTGCAGTTCCGCTACGTTGAAAGTAAGGTGCGCTACCAATGATTGAGAACCGTCGCGGGCTGACGATTTTCAGCCACACCATGTTGATTTTAGGCATCGCGGTAATCCTGTTCCCGCTGTATGTCGCCTTTGTTGCGGCGACGCTGGATAGCAAAGCGGTCTTTGAAACGCCGATGACCTTGATCCCCGGCGGGCACCTGCTCGACAACATGAAAACCATCTGGGTGAACGGCGTCGGGGCCAACAGCGCGCCGTTCTGGCTGATGATGCTCAACAGCTTCATTATGGCCTTCGGCATCACGGTGGGCAAAATCGCGGTATCAATGCTCTCCGCTTTCGCCATCGTCTGGTTCCGCTTTCCGCTGCGTAACCTGTTCTTCTGGATGATTTTCATCACCCTGATGCTGCCGGTTGAAGTGCGTATTTTCCCGACCGTGGAAGTCATCGCTAACCTGAAAATGCTCGATAGCTACGCCGGGCTAACGCTGCCGTTGATGGCTTCGGCCACCGCCACCTTCCTGTTCCGCCAGTTCTTTATGACGTTACCGGACGAGCTGATTGAGGCCGCGCGTATCGACGGCGCGTCACCGATGCGCTTCTTTCGCGATATCGTGCTGCCGTTGTCGAAAACCAATCTGGCGGCGCTGTTCGTTATCACCTTTATCTACGGCTGGAACCAGTACCTGTGGCCGCTGCTGATTATTCAGGATGTGAATCTTGGCACCGCCGTCGCCGGCATTAAAGGCATGATTGCCACCGGCGAAGGCACTACGCAGTGGAACCAGGTGATGGCGGCGATGCTGCTCACGCTGATTCCCCCGGTTGTCATCGTTTTAGCCATGCAGCGCGCGTTTGTGCGTGGCCTGGTCGATAGTGAGAAATAAAATGGCTGGTTTAAAACTACAGGCAGTAACGAAAAGCTGGGATGGCAAAACCCAGGTCATTCAACCGTTAACGCTGGACGTGGCGGACGGAGAATTTATCGTGATGGTCGGCCCATCGGGCTGCGGGAAATCAACGTTGCTTAGGATGGTGGCGGGGCTTGAGCGAGTGACCAGCGGCGATATCTGGATTGACCGCAAGCGCGTTACTGAAATGGAGCCGAAAGATCGCGGTATCGCGATGGTGTTCCAGAACTACGCCCTCTACCCGCATATGAGCGTGGAAGAGAACATGGCCTGGGGCTTGAAGATTCGCGGCATGGGCAAGGGATTAATTGCCGAGCGCGTGCAGGAGGCGGCAAGAATTCTGGAGCTGGACGGTCTGCTAAAGCGCCGCCCACGCGAGCTTTCCGGCGGCCAGCGCCAGCGCGTGGCGATGGGGCGAGCCATCGTTCGCGATCCGGCGGTATTCCTGTTTGATGAGCCGCTCTCCAACCTCGATGCCAAGCTGCGCGTACAGATGCGCCTTGAGCTGCAACAGCTGCATCGCCGTCTGAAAACCACTTCGCTGTACGTCACTCACGATCAGGTTGAAGCGATGACCCTCGCTCAGCGGGTGATGGTGATGAATAAGGGGATTGCCGAACAGATAGGCACGCCGATTGAAGTGTATGAAAAACCGGCCAGCCTCTTTGTGGCGAGCTTTATCGGTAGCCCGGCAATGAACCTACTGAAAGGGCGGGTCAGCGATGATGGTAGCCGCTTTGAGCTTGAGGACGGAATGCTTTTGCCAATGAACAGCGAGCATCGCCGTTACGCCGGGCGTAAGATGACGCTCGGTATCCGCCCGGAACATTTTGCATTAAGCTCGCAGGCGGAAGGTGGCGTACCGCTGGTGATGGATACGCTGGAAATTTTAGGTGCCGATAACCTCGCCCACGGGCGCTGGGGCGAACAGAAGCTGGTGGTCAGGCTGTCGCATCTGCAGCGTCCACAGGCGGGCTGCACTCTGTGGCTACATCTGCCGCCGGGGGATCTGCATCTTTTTGATAGTGAAACAGGACAACGCGCATGAGTCACTGGCCTTATCCTCATATCGTCGCCCACCGGGGCGGCGGTAAACTGGCTCCGGAAAATACCCTCGCGGCTATCGATACCGGCGCTCGCTACGGTCATACGATGATTGAGTTTGACGCTAAGTTATCGAAAGATGGGCTGATTTTTTTACTCCACGATGACAACCTCGAACGGACCAGTAACGGCTGGGGCGTGGCGGGTGAACTGGCATGGCAGGATCTGCTGAAAGTGGACGCCGGAAGCTGGTATAGCGGTGAGTTCAAAGGTGAACCGTTGCCGCTGCTGATTGAAGTGGCCGAGCGCTGCCGTCAGCACGGCATGATGGCGAATATCGAAATTAAGCCTACTACTGGTACCAGCCCGTTGACCGGTAAAATGGTGGCGCTGGCGGCCCGTGAATTCTGGCAGGGAATGACTCCGCCGCTGCTTTCGTCGTTTGAAATCGATGCTCTGGAAGCGGCACAAGAAGCTGCGCCTGAACTGCCGCGCGGGCTGCTGCTGGATGAATGGCGGGATGACTGGCGCGAACTGACCACGCGTCTGGGCTGCGTCTCAATCCATCTTAATCATAAACTGCTGGATGAAGCGCGCGTGGCGAGCCTGAAAGAGGCGGGCCTGCACATCCTCGTGTATACCGTAAACAAACCCCAGCGCGCCGCCGAGCTGCTGCGTTGGGGCGTGGATTGCATCTGCACCGATGCGATTGACGTTATCGGCCCCAACTTCCCGGCGTAATCTGTGACAGGCGGCCCTTATGGGGTCGTCTGCCGCTGCAACATCCCACCGTTATTGTTCGGCAGAGGCTGCTGACGATTCAGGTTGTTATTCTGCTGTACCCGCTGCTGATTGTTATTCATCTGCGTCTGTAGATGCTGTTGCTGCGTGCGCGACTGGCTTTGAATATCCTGTTTCAGCTTGTTTTGCTGCTGCATCTGCTGGTTCTGCATCTGGTTTTGCATCCGCTGTTGGCTGGGCACCACGTACCCCGGCTGGTTGGGATTGTTATCGACGTTGAGCGGTTGTGCTAAAGTGCTCAACGGCAGCAGCGCCGCCAGAAATAAAAGTGCTTTCATTGTTCTCTCCTCCACGTGAGTGGCATGAGTTAAGTTTACCCCCTTTCCGGCATAACAATGATTTTTTAAGACTTATCATCCAGGATTATGTGTAAATAAAAACATATTCAGGAGTATGACAATGATAAAAACAACGCGCTGGCGTCAGGTGGTCATCGCTGCTTTGCTGGCGGGCGGCAGTTTTACCGTCGCGGCAAATCCCGCTCCGCCTCCGGTTTCTTATGGTGTCGAGGAAGATGTTTTTCATCCGGTTCGCGCACAGCAGGGGATGGTGGCCTCGGTGGATGCGCTGGCAACCAACGTCGGCGTGGATATTCTGCGTCAGGGCGGCAATGCGGTGGATGCCGCCGTGGCGGTGGGCTATGCGCTGGCGGTGACGCACCCACAGGCCGGTAATATTGGCGGTGGCGGCTTTATGATGCTGCGTACCAAAGACGGTAATACGACGGCGGTCGATTTTCGTGAGATGGCCCCCGAGCAGGCCACCCGCGATATGTTTCTCGACGATCAGGGTAACCCGGACAGCAAAAAATCGCTGACATCGCATCTGGCCTCCGGCACGCCGGGCACGGTTGCGGGTTTCTCCCTCGCGCTGGAAAAATACGGCACGATGCCGCTGAACAAGGTTATTCATCCGGCGATTAAGCTGGCGGAAGAGGGCTTCATCGTCAACGATGCGCTGGCCGATGACCTGAAAACCTACGGTAGCGAAGTGATCCCCGACCACGCCAACAGCCGGGCCATCTTCTGGAAAAACGGCGAGCCGCTGAAAAAGGGCGATAAACTGGTGCAAAAACAGCTAGGTAAAAGCCTGGAACTGATTGCCGAGCTGGGGCCAGATGCCTTCTATAAAGGCGTGATTGCCGACCAGATTGCCGGAGAAATGAAGAATAATGGCGGGCTTATTACCAAAGCAGATCTGGCAAATTACAAAGCGGTCGAGCGCACACCAATTAGCGGCGAATATCGCGGCTACCAGGTCTTCTCAATGCCGCCGCCTTCATCCGGGGGCATTCACATCGTACAGATCCTCAATATCCTGGAAAATTTCGATATGCATAAGTACGGCTTCGGCAGCGCCGACGCCATGCAGGTAATGGCGGAAGCGGAAAAACATGCCTATGCCGACCGATCGGAATACCTTGGTGACCCGGACTTCGTCAAAGTGCCGTGGCAGGCGCTAACCAGCAAAGCGTACGCCAAATCGATTGCCGAACAGATCGACGTGAATAAAGCGAAACCGTCGAGCCAGATTCGCCCCGGCAAGCTGGCGCCGTATGAAAGCAATCAAACCACCCATTTCTCGGTGGTGGATAAAGACGGTAACGCCGTTGCGGTCACCTATACGCTGAATACGACCTTTGGTACCGGTATCGTGGCGGGTAACTCAGGCATTTTGTTGAATAATCAGATGGATGACTTCTCTGCGAAACCCGGCGTGCCGAACGTTTACGGGCTGGTGGGCGGCGATGCCAACGCCGTCGAGCCGAAAAAGCGTCCGCTGTCGTCGATGTCGCCGACCATCGTGGTGAAAGATGGCAAAACCTGGCTGGTGACCGGCAGCCCCGGCGGCAGCCGTATTATCACCACCGTGCTGCAGATGGTGGTGAATACCATCGATTTCGGTATGAACGTCGCAGAAGCTACCAATGCTCCGCGCTTCCATCATCAATGGTTGCCGGATGAGCTGCGGGTGGAGAAGGGGTTTAGCCCGGATACGCTGAAGCTGCTGGAGGGAAAAGGACAGAAAGTGGCGTTGAAGGAGGCGATGGGCAGCACCCAAAGTATTATGGTCGGCCCGGATGGCACGCTGTATGGCGCATCCGATCCGCGTTCGCCAGATGATTTAACGGCAGGGTATTAGTTTCACCCTCACCCGGACTGTACACCTTGGAAGGGAGTGGGGGAAAGCGGGGCCTGTGTGCGATCTTAGCTATGGTGCTCTGTGGGAGAGGCAGGGCTGTATGCGATCTAAACTACAGCTCGAAACGGTTCCCTCTCCTTTTAGGGAGAGGGTTAGGGTGAGGGTCACCCCTTCAGTCGCGCCATAAAGTACGCATCCACATACTCGCCGTTGCGCAGGGCGTATCTCTTGCCGGTTCCTTCCACAATAAAGCCAAATTTGCGGTAAAGCGCCATCGCGGATGGGTTGTCCGTAAATACGGTTAACTCGATGCGTTCAACGCGCAGCCAGTTATCACACAGGTTAATCATCTCACGCATCAGCGCGCTGCCAACGCCACGACCGTGTGCCTGCGACGCAACGCTAACGCCGAAGGTCGCCACGTGGCTGCGACGAGGATTAGGCTCGACGCTCAGCTTGAGGTGGCCGACAACCTGTTCATCGATGGTGGCGACCAGATGACGGCTACCGGGTTTCGGTAGCAGGCGCTCCTGCCACATTTCCATAGAAGGATGAGGTAGCTGTAACGTGTCGTGATAGACCTCCGGATGCGAAGTCAGCTGGCGTAAAGGTTCAGCATCGCGTGGCTCGGCATGGCGTATCACTATGTCACTCATTCTTCATTTCCTTAGTTGGCTAAAAGTCCCTTTAAACATCACTGACTTTAAAAAATGCGTCAACGACTATTTTTTGCAAAAAGGAGTAGACAAGTGCGAATGAGAATGATTATTATTGTCCTGCATTCAGGGAGACCCTTGCGGAAAGCCTGAAAGCACGACATTGCTCACATTGCTTCCAGTATTACTTTAGCCAGCCGGGTGCTGGCTTTTTTTTGCTCTTTTTTCAGCCAACTCCCGGAAGAGGGTTACTGCGCAACCTTTGCGCTTTGTATCTCAGCCTTATCTTTGATTTCCGCAGTGGTATCAGTGATAAACCCCACGACGTTGCTCTTTTCTGCGAGTGGCGGCAGTACTTCTGCCTGGCCTGAAAATACGCCACCTTTTTTGATAGCCAGCGTGCGGTAGGCTAACGTGCCGGTGATTTTGCCGTTCTTGTCGATTTCAATGGTGTCGCTGTTGCACTGGCCGATGACGCCGCCGTCAATAATCAGCTCTCGACAGAGGATATTCCCCTCGACCAGGCCGCCGGTCATAATCTTTATTTGGCTGTCTTTAGCGTCGATATTGCCATTTACGGTACCGTAAATATCAACATCTCCTTCCGCAATGATATTTCCTTCAAAGCGGATGCCGCTGGCGATAATCGTGGCGGCAGGCTTTTTTATCACGGTTTGCGGGGGTGTCGTGACGGGGGCTGGCGTACTCACAGCTGGTGGCGTAGCTTCGGTAGTTTTATTCTTTTTAAACATATGGTTAACCCGATGGTATTGAAAATGAAAAACGAAGGATGACAGAGAGAAAGAACCTGATAGTAAGGCTATGTACGTAGACTCAAAGCACCAGGCCATCAGGCCAAGCAGCCAGAAGAGAAGGGCGCTGTTTAAGGCGATATACTTGCTTTCCATGTGAATGAGATGGCTACTCCTTTAGTCATCGTATTTGGGAAAGGGTGAGCGCGAAGTGGCGTCATGCCCGCGAACGTTCTGGATAAAAAATGTTCTTTTCCCGAGAATTCCTCTTATCCGTAATTTAATCAGTGGGGTCAATGAATTTGATCGATAAATTTAACATTTAAGAATTTGCTACGCTAAATAGAGGGTTAAGTTCGCTACCAGCTTGCGCTATGGTTAATAGCAGAGACCTTAACTAAGGACAGCGTTATGACTTTGCACTGCGCATTTATTGGATTTGGCAAAAGCACCACCCGCTACCATCTTCCCTATGTACTGCACCGTAAAGACCGCTGGCATGTGGCGCATATCTTCCGCCGCAGCGCAAAGCCGGAGGAGCAGTCGCCGCAGTATTCACATATCCATTTCACCAGCGACCTTGATGAGATACTTAATGACCCGCAGGTCAAGTTGGTGATTGTCTGTACCCAAGCTGACAGCCACTTTGAGTATGCGAAACGGGCGCTGGAGGCGGGCAAAAACGTGCTGGTCGAAAAGCCTTTCACCCCAACCCTGGAAGAGGCGAAAGCGCTATTTGCGCTGGCGAAAAGCAAAGGGCTGACGGTCACGCCTTACCAGAATCGCCGCTTTGACTCCTGCTTCCTGACCACCAAAAAGGTTATCGAGAGTGGAAAACTCGGTGAAATTGTCGAGATTGAAAGCCACTTCGACAACTATCGCCCGGTGGATGGGGGGAAACCCGGACTGCCGCAGGACGGCGCGTTCTACGGTCTGGGCGTCCATACCATGGACCAAATTATCTCTCTGTTTGGCCGTCCGGATCACGTGTCGTATGACATTCGTAGCGTGCGCAACCAGGCCAATCCGGACGATACTTTTGAGGCTCAGTTGTTCTACGGCAACCTGAAGGCGGTCGTCAAAACCAGCCATCTGGTGAAATTGCCCTATCCAAAATTCATCGTTCATGGCCATAAAGGCTCGTTTATCAAATACGGAATTGACCAGCAGGAGACCAGCCTTAAGGCCAACATTATGCCGGGCGAGCCGGGATTCGGCGCGGACGACACGCTCGGCCTGCTGGAGTACGTCAATGAGGCGGGTGAAACCGTGCGGGAAGAGATTCCGGTTGAAACCGGCGACTATGGCCGCGTCTATGATTCGCTTTATGACACAATCGTTAGCGGCCAGCCGAATTTCGTCAAGGAATCTGAAACTCTCACCAATATGGAGATCCTTGAACGCGGCTTTGAACAGCCATCACCCTCAACCATAACCCTCGCCAGATAAGCCACGATGGCTCCTCTGTACTCGTTCATATTTTTTGAACAGAGGAGTCAATTTTCACCCTCTATGATCGTTTGGGGATTGGGTCCACACTTAATCCATCGAAAACATACGGGGGTGCAACATGATCTTTTTACGCAAAGCTAACGAACGCGGTCACGCTAACCACGGCTGGCTGGATTCCTGGCATACTTTCTCTTTTGCTAACTATTACGACCCGAACTTTATGGGCTTCTCGGCGCTGCGCGTGATCAATGATGACGTGATTGATGCAGGCCAGGGTTTCGGTACCCATCCGCATAAAGACATGGAAATCCTGACCTATGTGCTGGAAGGCGCGGTTGAACACCAGGACAGCATGGGTAACAAAGAGCAGGTTCCGGCGGGTGAGTTCCAGATTATGAGCGCAGGCACCGGGATCCGTCACTCTGAGTACAACCCGAGCGACACCGATAAACTGCACCTGTATCAGATCTGGATCATGCCGGAAAAAAATGGCATCACCCCGCGCTACGAGCAACGTCGCTTTGACGCCGCGCAGGGCAAACAACTGGTGTTGTCACCGGATGCACGTGATGGCTCGCTGAAAGTGTTTCAGGATATGGAGTTGTACCGTTGGGCGCTGCTGAAAGATGAGCAGTCAGTGCATCAGATTGCCGCCGAACGTCGCGTGTGGATTCAGGTAGTGAAAGGCGAAGTGACCATTAATGGGACCAAAGCAACCACCAGCGATGGTCTGGCGATTTGGGATGAGCAGGCGATTTCCGTACACGCCGATAGCGATAGTGAGATCCTGCTGTTCGATCTGCCGCCGGTATGATACGCGTCATCCTTCAAGCCGCATTTTTGTTGGCTCTCCTCACTCACCCCGGGCGCGTACCCCTTGTACGCTTCCGGGGATTCGTTGCGTTGCCGCCTCAATGCAACTTGAATGATTTTGCGTACCAACTCTAAATAAATCTGTCAGCCCTCTTTTCTCCGGGAAGGTTGCGCTTTGTCCGTGATAAACTGAGAAAATGTTTCCCATTTATCACAGTCAGGACGATGAAAAAGAAAAGACCCGTACTTCAGGATGTAGCCGATCTTGTCGGCGTGACCAAAATGACGGTCAGTCGCTATCTACGTAACCCGGAACAGGTTTCCGAGGCGCTGCGTGGCAAGATAGCCGTTGCTCTCGATGAACTGGGTTATATTCCAAATCGCGCCCCTGACATCCTCTCTAATGCCACCAGTCGCGCCATTGGCGTGCTGCTGCCCTCGTTAACTAACCAGGTCTTTTCGGAAGTGTTGCGTGGTATTGAAAGCGTTACTGACGCTTTTGGTTATCAGACCATGCTAGCGCACTACGGCTATAAGCCGGAAATGGAAGAAAAACGCCTGGAATCGATGCTCTCCTGGAACATCGATGGCCTGATCCTCACCGAACGTAGCCATACGCCGCGCACGCTGAAAATGATTGAAGTGGCCGGGATCCCGGTTGTCGAACTGATGGACAGCCAGTCGCCGTGCCTCGATATTGCCGTCGGCTTTGATAACTTCGAAGCGGCCCGGCAGATGACCGCGGCGATCATCAATCACGGCCACCGCCACGTTGCCTATCTTGGCGCACGTCTCGACGAACGTACTATCATCAAACAGAAGGGGTATGAGCAGGCGATGCTTGATGCCGGGATGATGCCCTACAGCGTGATGGTCGAACAGTCTTCCTCTTTTTCATCGGGAATTGAGCTGATGCGCCAGGCGCGTCGCGAATATCCGCAGCTTGACGGTATCTTCTGCACCAACGACGACCTGGCGGTTGGCGCGGCGTTCGAGTGTCAGCGCCTGGGGCTGAAAATCCCTGATGATATGGCGATTGCCGGTTTCCACGGTCATGATATCGGCCAGGTGATGGAGCCGCGTCTGGCCAGCGTTCTCACGCCGCGTGAGCGTATGGGGCGTATTGGCGCTGAACGTCTGCTGGCACGCATTCGCGGTGAAGTAGTGACGCCTAAGATGTTAGATTTAGGTTTCACATTGTCACCGGGTGGATCTATTTAAACTGACAAATTTGAAGTAGATCACACATATTCACATCTGGCACGAATGGTTATTGCTTCTCCACAAGTCCGGCATGACAATGTTACCGATAACAGTTACCCGTAACAATTAATCTGTACGCGAGCATTTCATGCCTTTTAAAGCAGCCAGGCTGCGCGTATGTGTCCAGTGGGAGGAAGCTTTGAGCACGACTAACCATGATCACCACATCTATGTCCTGATGGGCGTTTCCGGCAGCGGTAAATCCGCTGTCGCCAGCGAAGTGGCGCATCAACTGCATGCCGCGTTTCTCGACGGCGACTTTCTGCATCCGCGCAGCAACATCAACAAGATGGCTTCGGGCGAACCGTTAAACGATGACGACCGCACTCCGTGGCTGCAGGCGTTGAACGATGCCGCATTCGCCATGCAGCGTACCAACAAAGTGTCGCTGATTGTCTGTTCTGCGCTGAAAAAGAGCTACCGCGACATCCTGCGTAAAGGTAACCCGAATCTCTCCTTTATCTACCTGAAAGGCGATTTTGAGGTTATTGAAAAACGCCTGAAGGCGCGCAAAGGCCACTTCTTTAAAACCCAGATGCTGGTGACGCAGTTTGAAACGCTGCAAGAACCGGGCACAGAAGAAAGCGATGTTTTAATCGTCGATATCGACCAGTCATTGGAAGGCGTGGTCGCCAGCACCATTGAGGTGATCAACAAAGGCAGTAACTAGTGAGTACATTAACGCTTGTTTTAACAGCAGTCGGCTCCGTTTTGCTGCTGCTGTTTTTAGTTATGAAGGCGCGTATGCATGCCTTCGTGGCTTTGATGGTGGTTTCTATTGGAGCAGGTCTTTTTTCCGGAATGCCGTTGGATAAAATCGCGGCGACGATGGAAAAAGGCATGGGCGGCACGCTGGGCTTTCTGGCAATCGTCGTCGCGTTAGGGGCAATGTTCGGTAAGATCCTGCATGAAACCGGCGCGGTCGACCAGATTGCCGTCAAGATGCTGAAATCTTTCGGTCATAGCCGCGCCCACTATGCGATTGGCCTGGCCGGGCTTATCTGCGCGCTGCCGCTGTTTTTTGAAGTCGCGATTGTCCTGTTGATTAGCGTGGCCTTCTCGATGGCGCGCCATACCGGTACCAACCTTGTGAAGCTGGTGATCCCGCTGTTTGCCGGGGTGGCTGCTGCTGCGGCATTTCTGCTGCCGGGGCCTGCGCCGATGCTGCTGGCTTCGCAGATGCACGCCGACTTTGGCTGGATGATCCTGATTGGCCTGTGCGCGGCAATTCCGGGGATGATCATTGCCGGGCCGCTGTGGGGCAACTTTATCAGCCGCTACGTTGAGCTGCACATCCCTGACGATATTAGCGAGCCGCACCTTGGCGAAGGCAAAATGCCGTCGTTCGGTTTCAGCCTGTCGTTAATTCTGCTGCCGTTAGTGCTGGTTGGCCTGAAAACTATCGCTGCGCGCTTTGTACCGGAAGGTTCTACCGCCTACGAATGGTTTGAGTTTATCGGCCATCCGTTTACCGCGATTCTGGTTGCCTGCCTGGTGGCTATCTATGGCCTGGCGGTACGTCAGGGGATGGCGAAAGACCGGGTGATGGAGATTTGCGGCCATGCGCTCCAGCCAGCGGGGATTATCTTGTTGGTGATCGGCGCGGGCGGTGTGTTCAAACAGGTACTGGTTGACTCCGGCGTGGGTCCGGCGCTGGGCGAAGCGCTGACCGGCATGGGTCTGCCGATTGCGATCACCTGCTTCGTGCTGGCTGCGGCGGTGCGTATTATTCAGGGTTCCGCGACCGTCGCCTGCCTGACGGCCGTTGGCCTGGTGATGCCGGTTATCGAACAGTTGCACTACAGCGGCGCGCAGATGGCAGCGCTCTCTATCTGTATCGCCGGTGGCTCTATTGTGGTCAGCCACGTCAACGACGCGGGCTTCTGGCTGTTCGGTAAGTTTACCGGCGCGACCGAAGCGCAAACGCTGAAGACCTGGACGATGATGGAAACCATCCTCGGCACCGTCGGCGCGATTGTTGGTATGATTGCGTTCACGTTGTTGAGTTAAATGTAAGAAATAATGCCCGGCTGAGCAAAGCGACGCCGGGTGAGATTTCCCCACCAAACTTTTTTACTCGAAATCCTTCGTTTTACCCCCACTTAAATCCCCATCATGATAAATACGACGAACGTCACAGATATCATCAACCCGCGCCAGCACTGGGTTTGTCGGGTTTTGTCAGGAAGATTAAAGCTACTGAATTTCCGCCCTGATCCATAACCCGGATCAATAAAATAGCGCGAGAAAATATTCCCTTCGCAATACAAATACCCTGATAATCATTACAGTTTTCCGGGATGCCAATGATGGTAGCCACGATGCAGAATTAGTTGCGTTACTGATTGCCTGGCAATCATTGATTAATTTCACTTGCGACTTTAGCTGCATTTTGTAATGTGAGGGATTAACCAGTAGGAAACTGGCTTGGCACAAACAGCACACACCTCGCAGGAATACGTTATGAAAAATGTTGGTTTTATCGGCTGGCGCGGAATGGTCGGCTCTGTCCTGATGCAACGCATGGTTGAAGAGCGCGATTTTGACGCCATTCGCCCTGTTTTTTTCTCCACCTCCCAGTTGGGGCAGCCTGCTCCATCTTTTGGTGGCAGTACCGGTGGCACGCTTCAGGATGCGTTTGACCTGGAAGCACTGAAGGCGCTGGACATTATTGTCACGTGTCAGGGCGGCGATTACACCAACGAGATTTACCCGAAGCTGCGTGAAAGCGGCTGGCAGGGGTACTGGATTGACGCGGCCTCTTCGCTGCGCATGAAAGATGACGCGATTATCATTCTTGACCCGGTGAACCAGGATGTTATCACCGCTGGCTTGAACAACGGTGTGAAGACCTTTGTTGGTGGTAACTGTACCGTCAGCCTGATGCTTATGTCCCTTGGCGGCCTGTTTGCTCAGGATCTGGTTGAGTGGGTCAGCGTGGCGACTTACCAGGCGGCTTCCGGCGGCGGCGCGCGGCATATGCGCGAGCTGCTGACTCAGATGGGGCAGTTGCATAGCCATGTCGCGACAGAGCTGGCGAATCCGGCTTCCGCCATTTTGGATATTGAACGCAAAGTGACGTCGTTGACCCGCAGCGGCGAGCTGGCGGTGGACAACTTTGGCGTACCGCTGGCAGGCAGCCTGATCCCTTGGATCGACAAACAGCTGGATAACGGTCAGAGCCGCGAAGAGTGGAAAGGCCAGGCGGA
This sequence comes from Klebsiella sp. RHBSTW-00215, assembly GCF_014103785.1. NCBI lineage: Bacteria > Pseudomonadati > Pseudomonadota > Gammaproteobacteria > Enterobacterales > Enterobacteriaceae > Klebsiella > Klebsiella sp. RHBSTW-00215. The sequence goes on along the minus strand of NZ_JABXQS010000001.1, from coordinate 997,073 downwards.
GACCAACAAAATCCTCGCGACCGCTTCGGCGATTCCGGTAGACGGCCTGTGCGTTCGCGTTGGCGCGCTGCGTTGTCACAGCCAGGCGTTCACCATCAAGCTGAAAAAAGATGTTTCAATCCCGACCGTTGAGGAACTGCTGGCTGCGCACAATCCGTGGGCCAAAGTGGTACCGAACGATCGTGACATTACCATGCGTGAGCTGACCCCAGCTGCCGTGACCGGCACCTTGACCACCCCGGTGGGTCGCTTACGTAAACTGAACATGGGGCCTGAGTATCTGTCGGCCTTCACCGTCGGTGACCAGCTCTTGTGGGGCGCAGCTGAACCGCTACGCCGCATGCTACGACAGCTGGCATAAAAAAACAGGATGAGCAAAAAGGGGTGATAGAACACCCCTTTTTTTTGCGTAATACAAGGAGTAAACGCGGATGTTTGATTTTTCCCAACGGAGGTAACGCAGCCTTGGCTATGCTTTAAGTAAGGGGCAATGATGTCTCCTTACCTGAAGGTGGGACGGAGCAGGAGGATGCACATTGTGCTGCGCCGTTCAGGTCAAAAAAAGTCGCCGGATGCAGGAAAAGGCGGCACTTACAACAGGATGAAACCATGTCTAATCGTATTGATAGGGACGTGATTAATGCGCTTATTGCTGGCCATTTTGCGGATCCTTTTTCCGTACTTGGTATGCATTGCACCGAAGCCGGGCTGGAAGTTCGCGCATTATTACCTGACGCCACCGACGTGTGGGTCATTGAACCGAAAACCGGACGCAAAGTCGGCAAGCTTGAATGCCTTGACTCGCGCGGTTTCTTTAGCGGCGTTCTGCCGCGACGTAAAAATCCTTTTCGCTATCAGTTGGCCGTGACCTGGCATGACCAGCAAAACCTGATCGACGACCCTTACCGTTTCGGCCCTCTGTTGCAGGACCTGGACGTATGGCTGCTGTCGGAAGGCACGCATCTGCGCCCGTATGAAACGCTGGGTGCGCACGCCGATACTATGGACGGCGTCATTGGGACGCGTTTTTCAGTTTGGGCACCGAACGCTCGCCGGGTCTCAGTCGTCGGCCAGTTTAACTACTGGGACGGCCGCCGCCACCCGATGCGTCTGCGCAAAGAGTCCGGTATCTGGGAGCTGTTCGTTCCCGGAGCCGTGAACGGCCAACTGTATAAATTCGAGCTTATTGATGCCCACGGCAAGCTAAGGGTGAAGTCTGACCCTTACGCTTTTGAAGCGCAGATGCGCCCGGACAGCGCTTCGCTTATCTGCGGGCTTCCGGAGAAAGTTGAGCAGCCGCAGGCGCGTAAACAGGCTAACGGGTTTGATGCGCCAATATCTATCTATGAAGTTCATCTCGGCTCCTGGCGTCGCCATACCGATAACAATTTCTGGCTGAGCTATCGTGAGCTGGCCGATCAACTGGTGCCGTATGCCAAATGGATGGGCTTTACCCATCTGGAGCTGCTGCCGGTTAATGAACATCCGTTTGACGGTAGCTGGGGCTATCAGCCAACCGGGCTATATGCGCCAACCCGCCGTTTCGGCACTCGGGAAGATTTCCGCTACTTTATCAACGCCGCACATGCTGCTGGCCTTAACGTCATCCTTGACTGGGTGCCGGGTCATTTCCCATCGGATGATTTTGCCCTTGCGTCGTTTGACGGCACCTCGTTGTATGAACATAGCGATCCGCGCGAAGGTTATCATCAGGACTGGAACACGCTGATTTACAACTACGGTCGCCGCGAGGTCAGCAATTTCCTGGTTGGCAATGCGCTGTACTGGATTGAGCGCTTTGGCATTGATGCGCTGAGGGTCGATGCGGTGGCATCGATGATTTATCGCGACTACAGCCGTAAAGAGGGCGAGTGGGTGCCGAACGAATTCGGCGGTCGGGAAAATCTTGAAGCGATTGAGTTCCTGCGTAATACCAACCGGGTCCTGGGCGAACAAACGCCGGGCGCGGTGACGATGGCGGAAGAGTCGACCGATTTTGCTGGCGTATCTCGCCCTTCATCTGATGGTGGTCTGGGTTTTTGGTTTAAGTGGAACCTTGGCTGGATGCACGACACTCTCGATTACATGAAGTTAGATCCGGTGCATCGTCGCCATCATCACGACAAGATGACTTTCGGCATGCTCTATAACTACACCGAGAACTTTGTGTTGCCGCTCTCCCACGACGAAGTGGTGCACGGTAAAAAATCGATACTTGACCGTATGCCGGGTGACGCCTGGCAGAAGTTCGCCAACCTGCGTGCCTACTACGGCTGGCTGTTTGCCTTCCCGGGTAAAAAGCTGCTGTTTATGGGCAATGAATTCGCTCAAGGTCGTGAGTGGAACCATGACGGGAGCCTCGACTGGCACCTGCTGGAGGGCGGTGATAACTGGCACCACGGCGTTCAGCGGCTGGTGCGCGACCTGAACCATACCTATCGTCACCATAAAGCATTGCACGAGCTGGATTTTGACCCTTACGGCTTCGAATGGCTGGTGGTCGACGATCATGAGCGCTCGGTATTTATTTTTGTCCGTCGTGACAAGTCTGGTAATGAAATCATCGTGGCCAGCAACTTTACCCCGGTGCCGCGTCATGAATACCGTTTTGGTATCAACCAGCCGGGGAAATGGCGCGAAGAGCTGAATACCGACTCCATGCATTACCACGGCAGCAATACAGGTAACTGTGGGGTTGTTGAAAGCGAAGCGATTGCCAGCCACGGCCGTGAATACTCTCTCTCGATCACGCTGCCGCCGCTGGCGACGGTGTGGCTGGTGCGGGAGGCACAATGATCGTGCTCACGGCAGGAAAGCCCGCGCCGTTGGGGTCTTGCTACGACGGTAAGGGAGTGAACTTCGCCCTCTTTTCCGCCCATGCGGAGCGGGTGGAACTCTGTGTGTTCGATGAGCAGGGCAACGAACGGCGTGTCGACCTGCCCACGCGCAGTGGTGATATCTGGCACGGTTGGCTCGCTGATGTCGGGCCGGGATTGCGCTACGGCTACCGCGTCCACGGTCCGTGGGCTCCGGCGCAGGGGCACCGCTTTAACCCGGCGAAACTGCTGCTCGATCCCTGCTGCCATCAGGTTGACGGCGTGCTGCCTGATGATGAGCGTCTTCATGGCGGCGATTGCGACCCCGATAACCGCGATAGCGCGGCAATAGCGCCGAAATCGCGGGTTATCGATCTGCATTACGACTGGCGCGGTGATAAACCGCCGCGCACGCCGTGGGGTCAGACGGTCCTTTATGAAGCGCACGTCAAAGGGCTGACGTACCTGCATCCTGAACTACCCGAGGCGATTCGCGGCACTTACAAGGCGCTGGGTCACCCGGTGATGATCGACTACTTCCGCACGCTGGGTATTACTGCACTAGAGTTAATGCCGGTGGCGCAGTTCGCCAGCGAGCCGCGTCTCCAGCGGATGGGGTTAAGCAACTACTGGGGCTATAACCCATTGGCGATTTTCGCCCTTGATACGCGCTATGCCAGCGAGCCGGAACGGGCGCTCAATGAGTTTCGCGATGCGGTAAAAGCGCTGCACGCCGCGGGCATTGAAGTGATCCTCGACGTGGTGCTGAACCATAGCGCTGAAATAGATCTTGAAGGGCCGACCTTCTCCCTGCGCGGAATCGACAACCGTAGCTATTATTGGATCAGAGAAGACGGTGATTATCACAACTGGACCGGCTGCGGGAACACCATCAACCTCAGCCATCCGGGCGTGGTTGAGTATGCCCGTCAGTGTCTGCTTTTTTGGGTGGATGAGTGTCACGTTGATGGTTTTCGTTTTGACCTGGCGTCAGTCATGGGGCGCACGCCGGAGTTTCGTCAGGATGCACCGTTGTTTGAGGCTATCCGGAACGACCCGCGTCTGGCGGAAGTGAAGCTGATCGCTGAACCCTGGGATATTGGCCCCGGCGGCTATCAGGTCGGTAATTTTCCGCCGCTGTTTGCTGAATGGAACGACCACTTCCGCGATACCGCGCGTCGTTTCTGGTTACAACAAAATGTCTCGTTGGGCGATTTCGCTCAGCGGTTTGCTGCCTCCAGCGATGTTTTTCAGCGCAATGGACGGCAGCCTGCGGCGGCGGTCAATTTGGTCACCGCGCACGATGGTTTTACCCTTCGCGACTGCGTTTGTTTCAATCAGAAACATAATGAGGCAAACGGCGAAGAGAATCGCGATGGGACTAACAATAACTACAGCAACAATCATGGTATAGAGGGATTAGAAGGGAATCTTGCTGTGATTGAACGGCGCCGTGCCAGCGTCCACGCCCTCCTGGCGACGCTGCTGCTGGCGCAAGGAACGCCGATGCTGCTGGCGGGTGACGAACAGGGTCACAGCCAGCATGGCAACAACAATGCTTATTGTCAGGACAATGCGTTGACCTGGCTGGACTGGAACCATACGAACCGCGGGCTGACCGCGTTCACCGCCGCGCTGATTCATCTGCGCCGACGTATTGCGGCATTAACCGCTAATCGTTGGTGGCAGGAGGGTGACGGCAGTGTTCGTTGGTTAAACCAGAATGCGCAGCCGCTGTCTGCCAATGAATGGCAGCATGGTGCACCGCGTATGCAGATCATATTGTCCGATCGCTGGTTGATAACGCTCAATGCTACCCCTGAGGTGGCGGAGATGGTTTTACCTGCGGGGGAATGGCGCGCCATTCCACCTTTCGCCGGAGAGGATAATCCGGTCATTATGGCTGTCTGGCATGGGCCCGCGCACGGAGTGTGCGTATTTCAAAGGTCGTAAACCTCGAGGCTTCCGGTTGGTCTCGAAGCGGCGGCGCGGCGAGAAGGGCAGGCAAGCTGGGGAGTAAAAAAGGAGTTAATTATGGTTGGGGTAGAAAAGAACGATCCGTTGATGCTGGCACGTCAGTTGCCGATCAAATCTGTTGCGCTGATCCTTGCCGGGGGACGTGGTACCCGTCTGAAGGATTTAACCAATAAACGTGCGAAACCTGCTGTCCATTTCGGCGGTAAGTTCCGTATTATCGATTTTGCGTTATCTAACTGTATTAACTCAGGTATTCGCCGCATCGGCGTCATCACCCAGTATCAATCACATACTCTGGTGCAGCATATCCAGCGCGGCTGGTCGTTCTTCAATGAAGAGATGAACGAATTTGTCGACCTGCTGCCCGCCCAGCAAAGGATGCAGGGTGAAAACTGGTATCGTGGCACGGCGGATGCGGTGACGCAGAACCTCGACATCATCCGCCGCTATAAGGCGGAGTATGTGGTGATCCTCGCGGGCGACCATATTTACAAGCAAGACTACTCGCGCATGCTGATCGACCATGTCGAAAAAGGGGCGCGTTGCACCGTGGCCTGTATGCCAGTGCCCATTGAAGAAGCACCGGCGTTTGGCGTGATGGCGGTTGACGAAAGCGAGAAGATTATCGAGTTCGTCGAAAAACCGGCTAACCCACCGGCGATGCCGGGGGATGCGAGCAAATCGTTGGCGAGTATGGGTATCTATATCTTTGATGCGGATTACCTTTATGAGCTGCTGGAAGAAGATGATGGCGATGAGAACTCCAGTCACGACTTTGGTAAAGACATCATTCCAAAGATAACCAAAGCTGGCATGGCTTATGCACATCCTTTCCCGCTCTCCTGCGTGCAGTCAGACCCGCAGTCTGAGCCGTACTGGCGCGATGTCGGTACCCTTGAAGCGTACTGGAAGGCCAACCTCGACCTGGCGTCGGTGACGCCGGAACTGGATATGTACGATCAGAACTGGCCGATTCGCACCCATATGGAACCTTTGCCGCCAGCAAAATTCGTCCAGGACCGCTCAGGCAGTCATGGAATGACTCTGAACTCACTGGTATCCGGCGGCTGCATTATCTCCGGCTCCGTGGTCGTTCAGTCGGTGCTGTTCCCGCGCGTGCGGGTGAATTCATTCTGTAACATTGATTCGGCAGTCTTGTTGCCAGAGGTTTGGGTTGGCCGTTCGTGCCGCCTGCGTCGCTGCATTATTGACCGCGCCTGTGTGATCCCGGAAGGTATGGTTGTCGGTGAAAATGCGGAAGAGGATGCACGTCGTTTCTACCGCTCGGAAGAAGGTATCGTGCTGGTCACCCGCGACATGCTGCGGAAATTGGGGTACCCACAGGAGCGCTAATGCAGGTATTACATGTATGTTCGGAGATGTTCCCGCTGTTGAAAACCGGTGGACTGGCGGATGTGATCGGCGCGCTGCCTGCGGCGCAAATTGCACAGGGCATCGATACCCGCGTGCTGCTGCCCGCGTTCCCTGATATCCGCCGCGGTATTACCGATGCACAGGTAGTGACTCGCCGGGAGACCTTTGCCGGTCCTGTTACCCTGCTGTTCGGACATTTTGACGGCGTGGGCATCTATTTGATTGATGCCCCACATCTCTACGATCGCCCAGGGAGCCCTTACCACGATACCCATCAGCATGCTTATACCGATAACGTGCTGCGTTTTGCGCTGCTGGGCTGGGTGGGCAGCGAGATGGCCTGCGGCCTGGACCCATTCTGGCGTCCTGATGTCGTCCATGCCCACGACTGGCATGCGGGCCTGACGCCTGCATACCTGGCGGCGCGCGGCCATCCGGCTAAGTCGGTCTTTACGGTACATAACCTGGCCTACCAGGGCATGTTCTACTCATGGCATATGAATGACATTGAGCTGCCGTGGTCGTTCTATAACGTTCATGGTCTGGAATTTAACGGTCAGATCTCCTTCCTGAAAGCGGGTCTTTATTACGCCGACCACATTACGGCGGTCAGCCCGACCTATGCTCGCGAAATTACCGAGCCGCAGTTTGCCTACGGAATGGAAGGTTTGCTGCGCCAGCGTCAGCATGAGGGTCGTCTGTCAGGGATCCTCAACGGTGTTGACGATAAAATCTGGAATCCGCAAAACGATCTGCTGCTGGCCACACGCTATGACCGCGATCGTCTGGAAGAGAAGGCCGAGAATAAGCGTCAGCTGCAAATCGCCATGGGGCTGAAGGTGGATGACAAAGCGCCGCTGTTTGCTGTTGTCAGCCGACTAACCAGCCAGAAAGGGCTGGACCTGGTGCTGGAAGCGCTGCCGGGTCTGCTTGAGCAGGGAGGCCAACTGGCGCTGCTGGGGGCCGGAGATCCGGTGCTGCAAGAGGGATTCCTTGCTGCCGCTGCTGAGCATCCTGGCAAAGTTGGCGTGCAGATTGGTTACCATGAAGCCTTCTCGCACCGCATTATGGGCGGCGCGGATGTGATTCTGGTACCGAGCCGCTTTGAGCCGTGCGGCCTAACTCAGCTGTATGGCTTGAAGTACGGCACGCTGCCGCTGGTTCGGCGCACGGGTGGTCTGGCGGATACCGTTTCCGACTGCTCGCTGGAAAACCTTGCTGACGGTCTCGCCACCGGGTTTGTTTTTGAAGATAGTAACGCCGTGTCGTTACTGAGGGCTATTCGACGCACATTCGTTCTGTGGTCGCGCCCGTCGCTCTGGCGCTACGTTCAGCGTCAGGCGATGAATATGGATTTTAGCTGGCAGGTTGCCGCAAATTCTTACCGCGAACTTTATCAGCGCTTGCTGTAACCAGGAGCCAACGCTATGAATGTACCTTTTAGCTACTCATCACCCACGCTGAGCGTTGAGGCGTTAAAACACTCTATTGCTTATAAGCTGATGTTTATCATCGGCAAAGATCCGGCTATCGCTAACAAGCATGAATGGCTCAATGCCACGCTGTTCGCCGTTCGCGATCGCATGGTGGAGCGCTGGCTGCGCTCAAACCGCGCCCAGCTTTCGCAGGAGGTTCGCCAGGTCTATTACCTGTCGATGGAGTTTTTGATTGGCCGAACCTTGTCTAATGCGCTGCTGTCGCTGGGAATCTATGACGACGTCAATAACGCGCTGGAAGAAATGGGGCTGAACCTTGAAGAGCTGATTGACGAAGAAAACGACCCCGGCTTAGGCAACGGCGGTCTGGGTCGCCTGGCGGCCTGCTTCCTCGATTCTCTGGCGGCGCTGGGTTTACCGGGCCGCGGTTATGGTATTCGCTACGACTACGGCATGTTTAAGCAGAACATCGTCGATGGACGGCAGAAAGAGTCCCCGGATTACTGGCTGGAATATGGTAACCCGTGGGAGTTTGAGCGCCATAATACTCGCTATAAAGTCCGTTTTGGCGGACGTATTCAGCAGGAAGGTAAAAACTCGCGCTGGGTGGAAACCGAAGAGATCCTCGCCGAAGCCTATGACCAGATTATCCCTGGCTTTGATACCGACGCCACTAACACGCTGCGTTTGTGGAGCGCCCAGGCCAGTAGCGAAATTAACCTCGGGAAATTCAACCAGGGTGACTACTTCGCGGCGGTAGAGGATAAAAACCACTCTGAAAACGTCTCCCGCGTGCTCTATCCGGATGACTCCACCTATTCCGGGCGCGAGCTGCGCTTGCGTCAAGAGTATTTCCTCGTTTCGGCGACGGTGCAGGATATCCTCAGTCGTCACTATCAGCTGCATAAAACCTACGCCAATCTGGCGGATAAAATCGCCATTCACCTCAATGACACCCACCCGGTGCTGTCGATTCCTGAGCTGATGCGCCTGCTGATTGACGAACATAAGTTCAGCTGGGATGAGGCGTTTGAGGTGACCTGCCAGGTCTTCTCTTACACCAACCATACCCTGATGAGCGAAGCGCTGGAGACCTGGCCTGTTGAGATGCTGGGTAAAATCCTGCCGCGTCATTTGCAGATTATTTTCGAGATTAATGACTACTTCCTGAAGACCTTGCAGGAACAGTATCCCAGCGATACCGCGCTGTTGGGTCGCACATCGATTATCGATGAGTCTAATGGTCGTCGCGTGCGCATGGCCTGGCTGGCGGTAGTGGTCAGTCATAAGGTTAATGGCGTGTCTGAGCTGCACTCCCGGTTGATGGTGGAGTCGCTGTTCGCTGAATTTGCGAAAATTTTCCCGATGCGCTTTACCAACGTCACCAACGGCGTGACGCCTCGTCGCTGGCTGGCGGTGGCCAACCCGCCGTTGTCGAAAGTGCTTGATGAGAATATCGGTCGTACCTGGCGTACCGACCTGAGCCAGCTTAAGGAGCTGGAGCAGCACATTGACTATCCGACGGTGAATAAAGCGGTACGGCAGGCCAAGCTTGAGAACAAGCAGCGGCTGGCGAACTACATCGGCCAGCAGCTTATCGTGGTGGTGAACCCGAAAGCGCTGTTTGACGTGCAGATCAAGCGTATTCACGAGTACAAACGCCAACTGATGAACGTGCTGCATGTGATTGCTCGCTACAATCGCATTAAGGCCGATCCTGATGCCGAGTGGGTGCCGCGAGTGAATATCTTCGCCGGGAAAGCGGCTTCCGCTTACTACATGGCCAAGCATATTATTCATTTGATCAACGACGTGGCGGCGGTGGTGAATAACGATCCGCAGATTGGCGATAAGCTGAAAGTGGTGTTTATCCCTAACTACAGCGTGAGCCTGGCGCAGTTGATTATTCCGGCGGCGGATCTCTCTGAGCAGATTTCGCTGGCGGGAACGGAAGCCTCCGGGACCAGCAACATGAAGTTCGCGCTTAACGGCGCGTTAACTATCGGTACGCTGGATGGCGCTAACGTTGAGATGCTGGAGCACGTCGGCGAAGACAATATCTTTATCTTCGGTAATACCGCGGAAGAAGTTGAAGCGCTGCGAGCCAGTGGCTACAAACCGCGCGAATACTACGAGCAGGATGAAGAGCTGCATCAGACTCTGACGCAAATCGGCACCGGTCTGTTCAGTCCGTCGGAGCCGGGCCGCTATCGCGACCTGCTGGATTCGCTGATTAACTTTGGCGACCACTATCAGGTGCTGGCAGATTACCGCAGCTATGTGGATTGTCAGGATAAGGTGGACGAACTGTATCGTCATCCGGAAGAGTGGGCCAATAAAGCGATGCTGAATATCGCCAATATGGGCTACTTCTCTTCCGATCGTACGATCAAAGAGTACGCCGACCATATCTGGCATATCGACCCGGTCAGGCTGTAGTGGGTTAAACCTTGAGAACGGGGCCAAACGGCCCCGTTTTTTATCGTGGTATATTCGTGGGTATGCTGATATTCGTCTGCTGAATCTATTAGCAGCATTTGGTCTCTGTTATGGAAAAAGGGTTGAGTACTGGTGTATAGTATTAGCAGAAAAATTCATAATTAATTGATAATAATATGAAAAAGATTACAACATCTATTCCGGCCCTCGATAAAATCATGCGCGTATTTGCTTATCTTCTGGAGTGCGATGGCGCAACGTTTACCCAGATCCATCAAAATTCAGGGATTGCGAAAAGCAGTACCTCATCTTTGCTCAATGGCATGGTGGAACACGGGTTATTACGCCAGGAAAAAGACAAGTATTATCTGGGGTTACGCCTGTATGAATTAGGTAATAAAGCGGCGGAACAGTACGACATTAAAAAAATCGCGTTACCGATTCTTGAAGAGATTCGCGATAACACCGGCCTGACCTGCCATCTCGGCGTTCTGGAAGGCGATGCCCCCATTTATCTTTTGAAAGTCGAAAGCCCACAGGCTATTGTGATTCGAAGCTGGGAGGGCAAGCGCCTCTCATTACATAGCTCAGGGCTGGGGAAGGTACTGATTGCATGGCTTAGCGGGGAAGAGCTGGAAGAATTGCTGCCTCCAGATCAGATATTAACGCGTTTTACGGATACGACGATCACGGATGTGAATATCCTTAAACAGGAGTTAGCCGGAATTCGCCGCCGCGGCTGGGGTTATGATAACGAAGAAGACTCCCTTGGCGTGCGCTGCATTGCGGTGCCGGTATTCAATGCGCAGGGGAAAGTGATTGCCGCCCTGAGCGTATCCGGCGTTGCGTTCCAGATCCCCGATGATAAACGCGAGTCGCTTGCTACGCTGATGATGGATGCCAGCCGTAGCCTGACGCGCCTGATGTGCTGAAATAAAAAAACATAGCGGGCAAGAAGCCCGCTTTCGTCATCGCTTAAAGTCCCGCACGCTGTAAGACCTGCTTCAAATTCGAAATATGTTCTTCATTTGCCGGCAAAACGGGGGGCATTACGTGAGTTGAAATATCGACTCCGCTAAGCTGAATTGCCTTTTTGATTATCCCGAAGAAAGGTGAATCCAGGCTGTAAATAGTGGAAAGCGCGGACAGCCTGCGCTGTAATCCGAACATTATCTCATACTCTTTTTCACACCACGCGCGGTAGATCCCGCAGGTTAGCTGCGGCGCAAAGTTCGCTGTCGCTGGGATCCCGCCGTTGCCGCCTAAGATAAGTGTATCCATCATATATTCATCATAGCCGGAGAAAATAACGAAGTCCGGACGCGCTGGCCTGACATTATTGATGATTTCACGAATATGGCTGATATTATCAACGGTATCCTTAATACCGATAATATTGGGGTGATCTTGCGCCAGCCGGGTAATTAAATCAACGCTAAGGTCCTGTCCCGTCAATGCTGGAAAGTTGTATAGAATGACCGGGCTTTTTATGTTATTAGCCACGGTTTTGAAATGATGATAAATATACTCATCGGTCAATCTGGCATAGTAGGGATTGAGTACCAGCACGGCATCGACTTCGAGCCGGTCGGCATGCTGACCATACTCAATCACTTCCTGCGTGCTGGTGCTGCTAATACCTAATAGTACTGGAATGCGGCGGTTAATATGACGGACGCAAAACTCTGCGGTTTCCAGACGCAGCGCATTGGTCATATGGCAAAATTCCCCCCCGCTGCCCAGCAGTAATACGCCATTGACCTTGCTTGCAATAAGATGATCCAGCAAGGTCGCCATGCCGACTTTATCTAACTCTCCCTGCGCATTAACAATGGTCGGGACTGGCGGAAATACGCCGTGAAATTTTGTAATCTGAGTCATGTATTGATCCTTAAAACAGGCGAGCCGTAGCCCGCCAGGGATATTATTTAAGCCAGGCTCCGGCCATTAATGATGTTGCATTAGCGGTGAATTGTTTAAAGACGCCGCGACGGTTTGAATAATCAGGTTTCTTCCAGCTTGCTCGACGGTCTTCAAGGCAGCGGCGTATTTCCTCTTCTGTTTTAAACACTCCGTCGATCCCTACGATATTGAGCTTACGGCCTTTCACATCCATTTCGATTAAATCACCATCTTCCACCAGGGCAATCGGCCCGCCATCAGCGGCTTCTGGCGAGACGTGTCCGACACATGGCCCGCTGGTCGCTCCAGAGAAACGACCGTCGGTAATCAATGCGACTTTTCCGTCGAGGCGTTTGTCATACACTATGGCATCGGTTGTCATCAGCATTTCCGGTGCGCCAGAGCCTTTTGCGCCTTCGTAGCGAATGAAAATGACGTCGCCGGGTTCGATATGGTTATGGATGATGGCCTGTTGAGCGTCTTCTTCGGAGTTAAAGACCCGAGCAGGACCGGTATGGTGATGCATATCCGGCGCACAGGCCGCATATTTAATGACCGCTCCTTCAGGCGCGATGTTGCCTTTCAGTACCGCAATCGACCCTTTTTTGGTGGCATTTTCTGGTTTCCGGATCACCTCCTCTGGGCTGACTTTGTAATTGTTGAGGTAACCGTGGTTGCGGGTAAAGAAGCCGGATTGATGGAGCATTTCCAGGTTGTCGCCGAGCGTACGGCCAGTCACGGTAAGAACATCAAGATCCAGATAATCGCGTAGATACCATTGCACCATTGGCACGCCGCCTGCGAACCACATCATTTCGGTAACGTATTCACCGCTGGGCTGAATGTTGGTCAGATAAGGGATTTCATTATTGATCCGATCAAACAGTTCGGGCTTCAGCTCCCATCCGAGTTCATGAGCGATGGCCGGAAGGTGGATCATCGCATTGGTGCTGCCACCAATAGCGGCATGGACTTTGATAGCATTTTCAAACGCCGCAGGAGTTAGGATCTTATGGGTGGTGATATTTTTCTCCGCCAGATACAGCGCCTGGTGGCCTGCGGTTCTGGCAACGCGGCGAATTTCCGCAAGGGTCGATGGCAGCAGAGCGCTACCAGGCAGAGCCAGCCCCAATGCCTCCGACATGCACTGCATGGTACTGGCCGTTCCCATAAACTGGCAGGCTCCGGCGGTGGGACAACCGCATTGCTGCATTGCTTCCACTTGCTGAATGCCGATTTCGCCTTTCTTCAACTTAGCGGTGATCCCGCCTAGGTCAGAAGTACTCATATTCGGTGCCGGACGCATAGAACCGCCGGGAATATGCAATAGCGGTAGATTCAAACGTGCGGCGGCAATCAGATGCGCCGGGATAGATTTATCGCAGCTTGAGATCAGAATTCCGGCATCATAAGGCACCACTGAGGCATGAATTTCGACCATGTTGGCAATGGCTTCGCGAGATGCCAGAATGTAGTTCATCCCATCGTGGCCCTGACCCCAGCCGTCGCAGATATCCGTCACATGGTGACGGACCGCACGACCGCCGCTTTCATGAACACCCAGTACGGCTTCATCGCCCAGTTGGTTAAGATGGAAACTGCCCGGATGGCTTTCGCCATAGCAATCATCCACCAGGACCTGCAGTTTATTGACATCTTCTTTGCTGTAATTCATTCCAAGACGCAGAGCGTCGAGCTGTGACCACAGATCGCGAGCATGCTGACATTTCTGGCTCATTTGGCGATTCCTTCCTGTTTAAGTGACGCACCCGGCGTCGAGGTGTTAGGCGTGTTGCTGCTACCTGCAGGACGAGCGGTAACAGAAGGCAAGCTGAAAAGCAGTCCAACGGCGATAAGCAGGGCGGCAACCAGTACGGTCATACCTGCTGTTTGCGAGAACGTCACCGTTAACAGCCCTACGAGGTACGGACCGATAAAGCCACCGATGTTGCCCAGGGCGTTGATCGTACCGCGCACGCCGCCCAGAACGTTGGGGGCGAAGAGTAATGGTGGCAGCGTCCAGAATGGACCGGCATAGGCTTGCAGGAAGAACCCGCAAATAACCATCATGCCGTAAGCGAGCCAGACGTTATCTTTCAGTAATAAGGAGAGGGCGAGGCAGACCGCGAAACCCAGCAGAGGAATAGCCGTGTAAAGGCGGCGATTCATTGTTTTATCACACCATTTGGCGATGTAATACTGACCGATAATGCACAGAACGTAAGGCGCCGCGGTGAGTACCCCAACGATGGTCATGCCGCTGCCGGTCAGGTGTTTAATCAGATTTGGCATCCACAGTGCGAAGCCATAGAATCCGACCTGTACGAAGAAATAGATACCGACAAGCTTCCACAGGTTGATGCTTTTTAATACGCCACGAATGCTGCTTTGCTCTCCGCCAATACTCAACGCGCGATCGGCCAGCAATTTTTGTTCGATCCAGGCGCGCTCTTTCGGATCTAGCCACTTTGCCTGATGCGGGTGATCGGAAACCAAAGGTAGCCAGACAAAGAGCAGTCCCAGAGAGAGCAAGCCTTCGATGATAAACATCTCCCGCCAGCCGTATGTTTCAATAAGCCAGCCGGAAAGCGGCCCGGTAATGATAGAGGCGACGGCCAGGTTCATCTGGAAATAGGCGATAGCCCTGGCGCGCTCCTCATTTGGGAACCAGTGACCAATCAGTGCCAGAATGGCGGGATACACGGCACCTTCCGCCACGCCGAGCACAAAGCGAATGATCAACAACTGCGTCGATGTCTGAACAAAACCGGTCAGCAGGGCAAAGCCACCCCAGGCGACGATTGTCCAGGCAATCAACTTTTTGGCGCTTAGCCGCTCGGCTATCTGACCGCCGGGAATTTGCAGGAAGATATAACCAATAAAGAAGATCCCGGCGACCAGGCCAGCAAAAGAAGCAGTCATGCCTAAATCTTCATCCATGCCGCCTGCAATCCCAATGGCGATATTGGTCCTGTCCATATAGGCCACGATATAAACGAGGATCGTGGCTGGAATAATATGCAGCCAGCGCCCTCGTGTGGTCGGTTTCTCTATTTCAATGCTCATCATTGCATCCCTTTAGTATCAAAAATTATGTTCTGCATATGGAACTGTTGTTCTGTATATTGATACTATGCCGACGTATTCATACAGCGTCAATTCCATACTCTAAGGAAGGTTATATTTTGTGATTTGCTTCAAAAATGAACGGAGATAAGGTGAGAAAGAGTGGGTAACCCAATGGAAACTGCGCATTGGTCTAATACGTAGCCAAAATTGTGCGCTGCCTCACAGGATAAAATTATGCTCTCACCTGGTCATTGTGCGTTCAGAATAAACAGCATTAAATTCTTTATGTGGAATTTGTGTTCTGTATATTGAACTTTAATGTTTTTAAGGAGAAACAATGGTTACTACCGCGATCTTTCCGTCACGATATGTTCAGGGTAAAGGAGCATTGACAACGCATCTCCCGCAGGAATTGGCCGCACTCGGTCATAAGGCGCTGATTTTGCAGGATCCTGTTGTTTACAGCACCTACCGGGATGCGGTTGCAACAGCACTGCACGGGGTGATTGATTTTGATATCGAAGTGTTCAGTAGCGAATGCAGTGATGAGGAAATTGCTCGCATCTCCGCACGTGCGCATGAAATTGGCGCCGATGTGATTGTTGGTATGGGGGGCGGGAAAACCCTGGATACGGCAAAAGCAACCGGTGCCAGCCTGCGGCTGCCTATTGCCGTGGTTCCTACACTGGCCTCAACGGATGCGCCCTGCAGTTCACTGGTTGTTATCTATACACCAGAAGGGGAATTCAAACGCTACCTCATGATTCCACGTAACCCGACGCTTGTGCTGGTGGACAGTAGTATTATTGCTGCCGCGCCGGTACGCTTTTTGGTTTCTGGGATAGGCGATGCGCTAGCAACCTGGTTTGAAGCGGAAGATTGCCGCATCAAAGGGGCAGGCAATATGACCACCAGGCCAGGACCGATGACTGCATTTGAGCTGGCGCGCTTTTGCTACACCACCTTGATGCGCTATGGGCGCCTGGCGAAGCTTGCCTGTGAACAACATCAGGTTACTCCGGCGCTCGAACATGTTATCGAAGCGAATACGCTATTATCCGGGCTCGGTTTTGAAAGCGGTGGGCTGGCGGCAGCGCACGCCATTCATAACGGTCTGACGGTACTGCCCGCCACGCACAAATACTGGCATGGGGAAAAAGTTGCGTTTGGCACACTGGCAATGCTCATGCTCACCGATAGAGCGCCTGAGCTCATAGAGGAGGTTTATCAGTTTTGCGAAGATATTGGCTTGCCCACCACGCTGGCGGATATTGGTCTGGCTGGCGTTAGCGATGATGAACTGCTGGCCGTTGCCAGGGCGTCTTGTCAAATAGGGGAAACGATGCACAACGAGCCGTTTACCATTACGCCGGAGGCCGTGCAGGCGGCATTGCGGGCCGCCGATGCCGTTGGTCAGGCGCGGAAAAAAGCTGCCATCGCTTCGGCCTCTGGCGGAAAGTGACTCAGGAAAGTGTCCGTTAATTAGCATAAGGGGGATAAGTTCCCCCTTTTATCGTGTTTGATGTAAATTTACGACGCCAGCGACAGCTCAGACTTTCCCACGTGCTGCGCCAACCATTCGCTGATGCGAGCCTGCTGCTCGGCCGTTAGCCACATTCCCTGCTTGGTTCGCCGCCATATCGCATCGTCCAGGGTTCTCACCCATTCATGTTCGACCAGGTATTTAAGTTCCGCTTCGTAAAACTCGTGACCAAAATCTTCGCCGAGATCGGCAAGTGACGTGGCTTCACCAAGGATCCACTCGCTATTGCTGCCGTAGGTTCGGGTGTAGTGGCGCGCCATTGACTCGCTGATAAATGAGAAGCGACGGCGCAGCTTTGCCGCATAATCATCACGGTCGCTCCCGATATCGCCACCGGGCAGAACGGCGGTTTTGGTCCATGCCGGGCCGATACCTTTGTAGTAAGGCGTCAGTTTCTCCAGCGCGTGTTCGGCCAGCTTACGATAGGTGGTGAGCTTGCCGCCAAACACTGACAGCAGCGGAGCCTGCCCGTTCTCATCATGAATATCGAGAGTATAATCGCGGGTGATCGCCTGCGGTGAGTCTGATTCGTCATCGCACAGCGGACGGACGCCGGAGTAAGTCCAGACGATATCATCGCGAGAGAGCGTCTTTTTAAAATGCGCGTTATAGACGTTCAGCAGGTAGTTGATCTCTTTGTCATCGATCGCCACGGCTTTCGGATCGCCGTTGTACTCAACGTCGGTGGTACCGATTATTGAGAATTCGTCCATCCACGGGATCACAAACACGATGCGTTTATCTTCGTTTTGCAGAATGTAGGCCTGCTTCTGGGTATGCACGCGCGGCACGACAATATGGCTACCCTTAATCAGGCGGATGCCATAGGGCGATGGTAGATGCATACCGTCGTCGAAGAATTGTTTGACCCACGGGCCGGTGGCGTTCACCAGACCGCGCGCCTGCCAGCTGAACTTCTCGCCGCTATCAATATCTTCCGCTTCAACAATCCACAAACCATTCTCGCGCTTTGCGGAAATAGCGCGGGTACGCGTACGCACTTCCCCACCTTTACGCACGACCATTTGGGCATTGGCCAGCACCAGACGCGCATCATCAACCCAGCAGTCGGAATATTCGAAACCGCGCACGATTTCAGGTTTAAGTACCGATTCCGAGCCAAAACGCAATCCAGTTGAGCTGGGTAAACTGGTGCGCTTGCCCAGATGATCGTACATAAACAGACCGATGCGGATCATCCAGGCCGGGCGCAGGTGCGGGCGATGCGGTAAACGAAAGCGCATCGGAAAGGCGATGTGCGGAGCCATTTTTAACAACACTTCACGCTCGGCCAGCGCTTCGCTCACCAGGCGGAATTCGTAGTGTTCAAGGTAGCGCAGCCCGCCGTGAATCAGTTTTGAGCTGGCGCTGGACGTGGCGCTGGCCAGGTCGTTTGCCTCCAGCATCAGCACGGATAAACCACGCCCTGCGGCGTCTGCCGCGATACCGGCACCGTTGATGCCTCCTCCTATCACAATCAGATCTTTGGTTTCCACGCTCGCTACCTCTTACACTTTCGTTTAAGTTCACAAATGTTCGATATCGCTCAATATAGCAAACAATCGCGTCATTGGTAACATCAAAAAAACATTTCAGAGTGATGTGCGTAACATATTGGCGTTTATTTACCGCCTGGCTGTACACTAGACGTTAAAATCGCGAGCGCTTATCAGCCGCCTGCCTATATAGAGAAGAGAGCATATGGATCACTTTGAATGTATTAACGTAGAAGAAGCCCACCAGAAAATGCATCAGCAGACGGCGGTGCTGGTGGATATTCGCGACCCGCAGAGCTACGCGATGGGGCATACGCCGGGCTCTTTTCATCTGACCAACGATACGCTGGGTGCGTTTATGCGCGATAACGACTTTGAGACGGCCGTTATGGTGATGTGTTATCACGGTAATAGCAGTAAAGGCGCCGCGCAGTATCTGCTTCAGCAGGGCTACGACAAGGTGTACAGCGTGGATGGCGGATTTGATGCCTGGCATCGGCATTTTCCGGCGGAAGTCGCGCATGGCGCGCTTTAGGCGTTAGCGCAGGTTATGGCTATAATATCCCCCTTTGTGTGGAATAAGCGATCCGCTGCATGTTAATGATTACCTCTTTTGCCAACCCTCGCGTGGCCCAGGCGTTTGTCGACTATATGGCGACGCAGGGGATTATTCTGACTATCCAGCAGCATACGCAGAGCGATGTCTGGCTTGCTGATGAGAGCCAGGCCGGGCGGGTTCATGCCGAGCTGGCCCGCTTTCTGGAAAATCCTGCCGATCCGCGCTATCTGGCTGCCAGCTGGCAGTCGGGGCACACCAACAGCGGCCTGCACTATCAGCGTTTCCCCTTTTTAGCGACGCTTCGCCACAACGCCGGGCCGTTTACATGGGGGATTTTATTCGCCTGTATTGCAGTGTTTGTGCTGCAAACGGTTCTTGGCGATCAGCCGGTTATGCTACTGCTGGCCTGGCCCTACGATCCTTCGCTGAAATTTGAAGTCTGGCGTTACTTTACTCACGCTTTCATGCACTTCTCGCTGATGCACATTCTGTTCAACCTGCTATGGTGGTGGTACCTCGGCGGAGCGGTGGAGAAGCGCATTGGCAGCGGAAAGCTGGTGGTGATTACCGTGATCAGCGCCCTGCTGAGCGGCTTTGTTCAACATCAGTTTAGCGGTCCGTGGTTTGGTGGCTTATCGGGTGTGGTCTATGCGCTGATGGGCTATGTCTGGCTACGCGGCGAACGCGATCCGCAAAGCGGCATTTTTTTGCAGCGCGGCTTGATACTCTTCTCTTTAGTATGGTTAATTGCTGGCTGGTTTGACGTTTTCGGCATGTCGATCGCAAACGGTGCCCACGTGGCTGGTCTGGCGACCGGGCTGGCGATGGCGTTTGTTGATACGCAGAATGTGCGAAAGCGAACGTAGAGACTCCCAGGGATATTTCATGAAACAAACACAACGTCATGACGCGATTATCGAGCTGGTAAAAAAACAGGGATACGTCAGTACTGAAGAGCTGGTTGAGCAGTTTGCCGTCAGCCCGCAGACCATTCGTCGCGATCTGAATGATTTAGCCGAACAAAAAATGATCTTGCGCCACCACGGCGGCGCGGCGCTGCCTTCCAGTTCGGTGAACGCTTCCTGGCACGACAGGAAGTCGACCCAAACCCAGGAGAAAGAGCGTATTGCCCGCAAGGTGGCGAGTGAAATCCCTGACGGCGCGACGCTGTTTATCGATATCGGCACCACGCCTGAAGCTGTGGCCCATGCGTTGCTGAACCATAACGACCTGCGCATCGTCACCAATAACCTCAACGTCGCTAATACGCTGATGGTGAAAGAGGATTTCCGCATTATTCTGGCGGGCGGCGAACTGCGCAGCCGCGATGGCGGTATTATCGGCGAAGCGACCCTGGACTTTATCTCCCAGTTCCGCCTTGATTTCGGCATTCTCGGCATCAGCGGCATTGACAGCGATGGTTCGCTGCTCGAGTTTGATTACCACGAAGTGCGCACCAAGCGAGCGATTATTGAAAACTCGCGCCACGTGATGCTGGTTGTTGACCACTCTAAATTTGGCCGTAACGCGATGGTCAATATGGGCAGCATCAGCATGGTCGATGCAGTCTACACCGACGTGATGCCGCCAGCTGGTGTGCTGAAAGTGATAACCGACAACAACCTTCAACTGGAGCTGTGCTGATTCTTCAGCGTTTCCCAGGTCAGGCCAAAGCGCGCGAGATATTTTCGCAGCCGGTCTGCATCGTTGATGGTGGCTTTACCGAGGCGTGAGACGTTAAAGAGCTGGCGTCCGGCATCGGAAATGGTTTTTGCCTGCTGACATACGACAATGACGTTTTGCAGATGCAGTCGGTCGAACAGGTCCAGATTTTCCGCCTCCGCCCCTAATAGCGCATCGAGCACTGAGGGGCGGTTATCATTCCAGCTGTAGCGCAGGCGCTCAATCTCATCTTCTACCGTGTTTACCGTGATGCGACCGTTGTCCGCCAGGGTTGCCATACGGGTGACGCTGGCGGAAAGCTCGCGGAAATTGCCGCTCCACGCCGCCTGCGGTGAGGTGGCGAAGGCCAGCCAGGCGCGACGTGCTTCGGTGTTGAAGCGCACGCTATCGCCAGTCAGCGTGGCATGACGCTCAATTTCATAATCGAGGTTCGGCTCGATATCTTCCTGCCGCTGGCGCAGACCCGGCAGTTCAAACGTCCACAGATTGATACGCGCATACAGATCCTCGCGGAATTTACCCTGGGCAACCAATTGGCGTAAATCGCGCACGGTACCGGCGATAAGCTGAAAATCACTGCTCACCTGCTGGTCGCTGCCGAAGGGATAAAAGCGTTTTTCTTCAATAGCTTTGAGCAGCATCGCTTGTTCATCTGCCCCCAGTTCGCCAATCTCATCGAGAAAAAGCATCCCACCGTTCGCGCTGCGTAGCAGACCGGCACGCTCTTCCCGCGCGCCGGTAAACGCCCCTTTGACATGACCAAACAGCGTCGACATTGCGGTATCGCCACGCAGAGTCGCGCAGTTCACCTCAACAAACGCGCCGCTAAACTGATGGCGTGCCAGCTTTAATTCATAGATGCGGCGGGCCAAAAATGATTTGCCCGCGCCGGTCGGGCCGTTAAGCAACATGGGTGAACGGGAGCGGATGGCGACGCGCTCAATATGCTCGATCATGCGGTTGAAATGCGGATTGCGGGTCTCGATACCGGATTTCAGGAAGTTAAGCGTCTCTTCGCGCTCCTGGGCAAAGCGGCTGGCGATATCGTTGTAACGACTGAGATCGAGGTCGATGATCGTCACTTCGCCCGTGCTATGCGGCTTATCTTTCTTGCGCGGTGGTGAGGTCTGGGCTAACCGCGCCGGGAGATAGCGTGCTTCGGCCAGTAAAAACCAGCAGATCTGGGCGACGTGGGTGCCGGTAGTGATGTGAATCAGATAGTCTTCATCTTCAGGATGGAACCTGTGGCTGCGGGCGAAATCATGCAGGCAGGCGTAAACCTCTTCGAAGTCCCATGGATTGCGGATGGCTATCTCGACGCCAATGACTTCCGTTTCCGGCGATACGCTGGCGATATCCTGTTTTAAGGTTTCAAACAGCCCCCGCGAACGCGCGTCGTACAGCAACTCAAGGCGATGGACGACTAACGTTTCCTGTTGGCACAGGCTTAAGGTTGGTCGCCATTTTTCCCAGCGCTGGCTGCCGCGGCCAACATAATCCAATACCGTACCGACAAAACCGAAGGCTACCGTTTTGCGCATCTTAGATTTCCTTATAAAAGACGATATTTAATTATCGTCTTTTGGCTTCTGCCGCGCAGCGGTTTTTTCGTTAAAACGAAGATAAAAATAATTAATTCATAAAAATCAATAAAATATAATTATTTTTAAAATCTGGCACGGTGGTTGCAATAGTCATGGCATGGAGAATAACGGAAATGGGAAGACAGATGGCTAATCCACTTTTGTTCCGTTCACTGTTACGGGACGCGCCGCTGGCAAATGCGCAAAACCACGAACGTGCAGCGGCTTTTGCCTTCACCCCGCGCCATAAGCTGGCGCAGATGGTGATGACCGGCTGCATGAACGAGACCTTTTATGCCAGCGCTCAGGCACAGCTCAGTGATGTTCTGGAGATAGCGAAAGACCTGGACGATCTGTTTCTCGCGAAGCTGGCGATTTATGGCCGCGAGCGGGGAATGATGAAAGATATGCCCGCGTTGTTGACCGCACTTTTGGCGGCGCGAGGTTCGGCGCTGCTGCCGGTGGTGTTTGCGCGAGTAATTAACAATGGTCGGATGCTGCGTAACTTCGTGCAGATATTGCGCAGCGGCGTCACCGGTCGGCGCTCGCTGGGCACGCGGCCGAAGAAGCTGGTTCAGCGTTGGCTACAGGAGGCCAGCGAAGAGCGCTTATTGCAGGCTTCGGTAGGCAACGCACCATCGCTGGCGGATATCGTGAAGATGGTGCACCCGCGTCCACAGGCTCCGTGGCACGACGCTTTCTTTGCCTGGCTAATTGGCAAGCCGTGCGACAAAGCGCAGTTGCCGGAGAAAACGCAGGCGCTGCTGGCGTTTCGCGAAGGTCGTGAAGGCGCGGCCTTACCGGATGTACCGTTTTTACTACTGACTCACTCGCCGCTAAGTACTGAACAGTGGGCACTGCTGGCCCAGCGGATGAGCTGGCAAACGCTGCGTATGAATTTGAATACCCTGGCGCGTCACGGCGTGTTTGAGGATGCAACGCTTGCCGCCAGCGTGGCGAAACGGCTGGCGGACAGGGCGCAGGTGCGTCAGTCCTGGGTCTATCCTTACCAGCTGCTGTCGGCGTGGAGCAATCTGCAAAGCAGCGTGCCGCAGGTTATCGGCGAGGCCTTAGAGCAGGCAATGGAATACGCGCTGGAAAACGTGCCACAGTTTCGCGGCAACGTGGTGGTTTGCCCGGACGTGTCCGGGTCGATGCGTTCACCGGTAACTGGCCATCGCCAGGGGGCGACCAGCAAAATTCGCTGCGTGGACGTTGCCGGGCTGATTGCCGCCACCGTGCTGCGTAACCACCCGCAGGCCCGCGTGTTGCCGTTTGAATGCGATGTGGTGAACGTTGCGCTTGATGCTAAGCAGTCGGTGATGCACAACGCGCAGAAGCTGGCGGCGGTGGGCGGTGGCGGCACCAACTGCTCCGCGCCGCTGCGCAAGCTGCTGGCCGAACGGGCACGAGTGGATCTGGTGATTATGGTGTCGGATAACGAATCCTGGATGGATAAGTCGCGCCACGGCTCGACGGCCACCATGGAGTGCTGGGTTGAACTGAAAAAACGTAACCCGCTGGCGCGTCTGGTGTGCATCGACCTGCTGCCTTACGGCACCACCCAGGCAATGGAACGGGGCGATATTTTAAACGTCGGCGGTTTTAGCGACGAGGTATTTACGGTGATTGATAACTTTGTTAACGGTCGCTACGGCAGCGAGCACTGGCTGGAAGAGATCGAGTCTGTGGTGCTGTAAAGAGTATTCAGCGCGGCGTACAGTTTTTGCGCAACGCTGAAGGCACGAATGCCGGTGGATCTACATCTTATAACGATCCAGGTCGCAGGTTCGAATCCTGCCGGAGTCCGACTCCGTAGCTCAGCGGTAGAGCAGGCCGATCCACCTTTACTTGTCGTGCCACCCTGTTTTGGCGAATGCCTGTGGATCTACATATGTTGCGGGTTCGAGTCCCGTCAGAGCCTGGCTCTGTAGCTCAATGGTAGAGCGGTGTATTCACATTAACTTGTCGCCATTTTTAATGAATTTCGGCGAATGCCGGCGAATCTACATGGGACGGTAAGGTTGCAGGTGCAAATCCTGCCAGAGCAAGCCTCTGTAGCTCAATCAGATAGAGCATACTGATAACGATCCGCCATAAAACTTGTCGCCACCCTATTAATAAAATGAGAAAAGACAATGAATTACGAATTAATGACTACCCAGAATGCTCCGGTAAAAATGTGGACCAAAGGCGTGCCGATAGAAGACGAAGCTCGTCAGCAGCTGATTAATACGGCAAAAATGCCTTTTATTTTTAACCACGTGGCGGTGATGCCGGATGTGCATTTGGGTAAAGGGTCCACGATTGGTAGCGTGATCCCGACTAAAGGGGCGATTATCCCGGCCGCGGTGGGCGTGGATATCGGTTGTGGAATGAACGCGCTGCGTGCCAGCTTAACGGCGGCGGATCTGCCGGATAACCTTGCTGAACTGCGTAACGCAATTGAAGCCGCGGTACCGCACGGGCGTACAACTGGACGGGGCCGTCGTGACGCAGGGGCATGGGAAAATCCCCCGGCTAACGTTGACGCCCACTGGTCAACGCTGCACACGGAGTTTCAGTGGCTGACGAGCAAATATCCGCGCTTCCTTAACACCAATAACTATAAGCATCTGGGAACACTGGGTACTGGTAACCATTTTATTGAAATCTGCCTGGACGAGACGCAGCAGGTATGGGTGATGCTGCACTCCGGTTCGCGCGGAATTGGTAATGCTATTGGTAGCTATTTTATTGAAATGGCGCAGAAAGATATGCAGCAGCATATTGCTAATCTTCCTTCGCGCGATCTGGCTTATTTTGCCGAAGGTAGCGAGCATTTTATTGATTACGTTCGCGCTGTTGGCTGGGCGCAGGATTATGCGCGTGCCAACCGTGAAGCGATGCTGGAAAACGTGCTGCTGGCGTTGCGTAAAATCATCAGCAAGCCCTTTACGCTGGAGAGTGAGGCGATTAACTGCCACCATAACTATGTGCAAAAAGAGCAGCACTTTGGTGAAGAGGTCTTCGTGACCCGTAAAGGCGCGGTATCCGCGCAGAAGGGGCAGTTTGGGATCATTCCGGGTTCCATGGGGGCGAAAAGCTTTATTGTGCGCGGCCTGGGTAATGAAGAGTCGTTCTGCTCGTGCAGCCACGGCGCCGGACGGGTGATGAGCCGAACCAAAGCGAAAAAACTGTTTAGCGTCGACGATCAGATTCGCGCCACCGCGCATGTAGAATGTCGTAAGGATGCGGATGTCATAGACGAGATTCCGATGGCCTATAAGGACATTGATGCGGTGATGGCCGCGCAATCCGATCTGGTGGAAATTGTGCATACGCTGCGTCAGGTGGTGTGCGTTAAGGGATAACAAAATGGAAAGGACTATCGTGCTGGACGGCGCGCAGGGAGAAGGCGGCGGGCAGATTTTGCGCTCGGCGCTGAGTCTGTCGATGATAACCGGCCAGCCGTTTGAGATTACTGGCATTCGCGCCGGGCGGGCTAAGCCGGGTCTTCTGCGCCAGCATTTAACGGCGGTGTTGGCGGCGAAGGAAATCTGTGGTGCCGAGGTCAGCGGCGATGAACTGGGCTCGCAGCGGTTACGCTTTGCTCCGGGACGGGTTCGCGGTGGGGAGTATAAATTTGCCATCGGTAGCGCAGGTAGCTGCATGCTGGTGCTGCAAACCGTACTTCCAGCGCTGTGGTTTGCCGACGCTGGCGCACGTATTGAGGTGCATGGCGGAACCCACAATCAGGCCGCTCCCAGTGCGGATTTTATTTGCCGCGTCTGGGAACCACTGCTGGTGAAGATGGGGATAAACCAGCGCACCACCCTGATAAAACATGGCTTTTATCCGGCAGGCGGCGGTGCGGTAACCACCGACGTTGAGCCGGTTAAGGCGTTGAGCGGGTTGCAACTGATATCGCGGGGTGAAACGGTGAGTATTCACGCCGAAGCCCTGCTGGCGGCAGTTCCTTACCACGTTGGCGAGCGCGAATTGATGGCGCTGGAAGCCTGGTTTCCGCTGACGGATAAGAAAGTTCGGGTGCTGGAAGGTGGTGCCGGACCGGGAAATACGCTGTCGCTGACCGTTGAGAGCGTGCATCTGACGGAGCTGTTTATCGCCTTTGGCACCAAAGGCGTGAGCGCGGAAAAGGTCTCGCACCAGCTGGCATCGGAGGCAAAACGCTATCTCGCAAGCCCGGCGGCGGTGGGGGAATATCTGGCTGACCAGCTGATTTTACCGCTAGCGCTGGCGGGAGAAGGCGCGTTTACCGTGGCGAAAACGTCAGCGCATCTGCTGACGAATATCGCGGTGGTCGAACGTTTTTTACCGGTGAGGTTTAGCTGCGAACCGCTCGACGGCGGCTATCTTATTCAGGTACGGGGTTAAACCCCATACCCCATCATTTTGAGCAATCGCTGGGCATGCTGTACGGCATCCTGGCGGTGCGCTACACCAAGCTTCTGATACAAGTTGCGAATGTGGGTTTTGATGGTGGTCGCCGCGACGTCCAGCTCACCGGCTATCTGCTCGTTGCTGTAGCCGGAGTAGATTAGCCCCAGCACCTGCCATTCACGCTGGGTCAGCGGGCTGGTGCGGATCAGTTCCGGGACTTCCGGATGGTTCAGCAAGCGTTCAACGAAACCTTCGTCAAAGTGGGCGAATTTGTGGCGATGATGCTGGTTAATATCACGTAAAATGCGCTGAGCGCGATGCTGCTCCAGCTCCGGCAGCGTGTTGAGCTGAATCAGCTGGCGTAGCTGCTGTGCCATCGCTTCGCCTTCAATCACAAAGTGGTTAATGAACCCGGTGCGGTTGGCGAGGGTGAGCGCTTCCAGTAGGGCTTTCTGCGCTTCGCTTTTACGCCCTGCTTGCCAGTAAAGCTGGTTGAGCAGCAGCAGGTTGCGGTTCAAATCGCTCATCAGACGCAACGAACGGGCATTCTCATTTAACTCTTCAAGTACCATTTCGGCGGAATCGAAATCACCGAGCAGGATCTGCGCGCGGGCGATGTTCCGCCACTGGCTCTGCAGGAAGTGGTTATTGGCGAACTCCGGTTTTGGCGTCTGGCGTAGCCAGTTTGCCGCAGCGGCTTTGTCGCCAATCATCTGCCAGTAAATCACCCGGACTTTGTCGGCATTGGATACCCAGTCACTGTGGTAATGGCCGTTGCCAAGCAGGTTTTCCAGACGATTCAAATGACTACGCGCGTTATCAAGGTCACCGCGCGCCAGCGAGCACTGCACCATTAGCGTCAGACACTGTAGCTGCTGCTGCGGTTGATAAGTTGAAAGCACCGCCATGCCGTTACGCGCGGAGGTTTCCGCTTCATCCAGCCGCGCCCACGCCCACAGCAGTTGGGAACGAATGCGCAGCAGGAATTCATGCATCGGCAACTGTTCGAGGTGCTGTTCGCGGATGAGCTGGAAGGCTTTTTCCTGAATTTCCCAGGCAGCCTGCAGAAACCCCTGAGCAAAGAGAATTTCGCTTTGTTGGATCATGCTCCATAACGCGTAATGCCAGACGTCATGGCGGCGGGCCATCTGTTCGGTTTGCTGCATCACTGCCAGCGATTTACTCAACTGGCCTTTGCAGTGCAACACTTCACCATGTACCGAGGTGGCAACGATGCGGCTGTAGTAGCTGGCTAGCGGCAGTTCGTCGAGGGCCACCATTGCCAGACGCTCGGCTTCTTCCTGGTCGCCGGCGTTAATCGCCACCTGGGCGCGCAGAGCGTTGAAGTCGCCGTGCATAGCGGTATCCATTTCCGCATCCATCTCCTGCTCGGCGCGGGCCAGCAGGGTATTCACTTCGCTATAGCGGTGCTGGCTCTGCATCAGCCAGGCCTGTAAGAGAATCAAACGCGGATTTTCCAGCAGGTTTGACCACGGCAGCGCTGCCAGAGACTGCTCCAGCAAACCCAGCTCGCTGTGGTTAAACATGCCCCACGCGTGATTAAGCAGAATATCGCGCAGCATTTTTGCATCACCCGCCGCCAGGGCATGGTGAATGGCTTCGCTCGGGAAGCCTTGCGCCATCCAGCTTTCGGCGGCAGCACGATGAATTTCCGGCAGTTCAACCGCCAGTTCCCACTGGCAGCGCTGACGCAGGAAGTTGCCGAACAGCGGGTGGTAGCGGAACCACTCGCCGGAATCGTCCATCCGCTGCAGGAATAGCCCCTGACGCTCAATCTCTTCCAGTTGCATCTGACCGTTCTCTTCGCCGGTCACGCGGACGATCAGCGCATCGTTCATTGAACGCAGCAGCGAGCTTTTCAGCAGGAAGTTACGCGTTCGCGGATCGACATTATCCAGCACTTCATCGACCAGATAGTCGGAAAGATGGCTGGCGTTGATACCGGCAAGACGGCGAGCGGAATGATGAGCGGAGGTATTGTTCTGACGGGCGGAGAGGGCGATGAGCTGGAGCGCGGTGGCCCAACCGGCGACATCGTCGCACAGCCTTTTACTGTCGTCGGCCTCGATTGGCGAGCTGAGACGACAGTCGAAAAATTGTTTGGCTTCCTGATGAGTGAAGGCCAACTGCTGGCTACCAATTTCAAGCAACTGATCGCGTACGCGCAGGTTGGCAATACCGAGCTGCGGCAGGTTACGCGACAGCACCACCAGGGTCATATTTTCTGGTTGATGACGAAGGAAGAAGCGCATCGCATCATGAATAACCGGATTGCTGATCAGATGGTAATCATCGATCACCAGGAATAATGGGCGCTGCCAGTCGGCAAGCTCGATAAAGAGCTGCGCGAAGAGGGAGGGCAGGCTGGCGTACTGGCGTTTTTGCACCATGGTTTCGCTGGCCGCACAGTGGCCGCCAGTGGCCTGCTGAATGGCGGCGATCAGATAGCTGGCAAAACGCTCCTGTTGGTTATCGCCTTCATCCAGCGAAAACCAGCCAAGGTCATTTTTCCCCGCCGCCCACTGAGAAACGAGCGTGGTCTTACCGTATCCAGCCGGGCTGGTTACCAACGCGAGACGATAATTGTTCGCGCCGGAAAGTTTCGCCAGTAATCGCTCACGAACCACGGTGTGTTCAAGGCGGACCGGACGACTTAATTTAGACGGAATCAACATAGTTCTACATTTCGCTGTGCAAGGGAGGAATTGCGAATTTTTTTGCGCTTCGTAATTAATATCTAATAAGGTCGGCCATAATGAATTTTATTGCAAGTTATGTCCGAGTTTTATGCTCTTGAATTTGCTCTATGTCACAAATTTTGACATAGAGTGAAATTTATATAAAAGGGTGACAGCGTGCGCGGTTACTGGGTTTGCGGGATTTTTAGGCACAATAAGCTAATCTTTTTTTACAATACTAGTAGTTGTTTGTTTTTATTAAATTATTCTCAGTGAATTCTTATAAGTCACCCTTTTGAGTTATTTCTGTATTAAAGTCCGCTTATTCCCACGATATTTACTTTTATTTCTCAATATTTACAAAGCGGCATTTTGCTTACTTTTCTCATCTTGGCTTGTAACACATTTTCATGCGGCAGGTAGCGGGAGAATTGTTGTTCCGATGTGGCGAATTTTCCAGCATAATTTCGCCAGTAAGCTAACGTAATAGTGCCCAAGATCACACTTTTCGCTCATCCCTGCTACTCCTCCCCGGCTAATCCCTGGCGGGATGAGGACGTGACTCCGGGAGGTCGGCACACTAACGCTAACTGTTTTAGTAAAGGACCCGGATTTCTTATGTCACAGACTACTTTTAACAAAGCTCAGTTTCAGGCTGCACTGACGCGTCAGTGGCAGCATTTTGGATTACAGTCCGCTTGTGAGATGACTCAGCGCCAATGGTGGCGTGCCGTGAGCGGCGCGCTAGCCGAGCTGTTGTCGGCTCAACCGGTCGTGAAACCGGCCGAAGGGCAGCGCCATGTAAACTACATCTCCATGGAGTTTCTGATTGGTCGTCTGACCGGCAACAATTTGCTCAACCTTGGCTGGTATCAAGGGGTGAGTGATGAGCTTCAGACGCATGACGTTAACCTGACCGACCTGCTGGAAGAGGAGATCGATCCAGGTTTAGGTAACGGTGGGTTAGGCCGTCTGGCGGCATGTTTCCTCGATTCTATGGCGACCGTCGGCCAGTCGGCGACCGGTTACGGCCTGAACTATCAATACGGCCTGTTCCGTCAATCTTTTGCTGACGGTCAGCAGATGGAAGCGCCGGACGATTGGGGGCGTAGCAGCTACCCGTGGTTCCGCCACAATGAAGCGCTGGATGTGCAGGTTGGACTCGGCGGTAAAGTCACCAAAGGCGGCGAATGGGTACCGGCATTCGTGATTACTGGAGAAGCCTGGGATCTGCCGGTGCTGGGCTACCGCAACAACGTCGCGCAACCGCTGCGTTTGTGGCAAGCCAAACACGCGCATCCGTTCAACCTGACCAAATTCAATGACGGCGATTTCCTGCGTGCTGAGCAGCAGGGTATCGACGCGGAAAAACTGACGAAAGTCCTCTATCCGAACGATAACCATCAGGCGGGTAAAAAACTGCGTCTGATGCAGCAGTACTTCCAGTGCGCCTGTTCGGTTGCCGATATCCTGCGTCGCCATCATCTGGCGGGTCGTAAGCTGGCGGAGCTGGCGGATTACGAAGTCATCCAGTTGAACGATACTCACCCGACGATTGCGATCCCGGAACTGTTGCGCGTGCTGATCGACGAGCATCAGCTGAGCTGGGACGACGCCTGGGCGATTACCAGTAAAACCTTCGCCTATACCAACCACACCCTGATGCCGGAAGCGCTGGAGTGCTGGGATGAGAAGCTGGTGAAAGCGCTGTTGCCGCGTCATATGCAGATCATCAAAGAAATTAACGACCGCTTTAAAAAGCTGGTGGATAAAACCTGGCCGGGCGACAAACAGGTTTGGGCGAAGCTGGCGGTAGTGCATGACAAACAGGTTCGTATGGCGAACATGTGCGTGGTGAGCGGCTTTGCGGTTAACGGCGTTGCTGCGCTGCACTCCGACCTGGTGGTGAAAGACCTGTTCCCGGAATATCACCAGTTGTGGCCGAATAAATTCCACAACGTCACCAACGGTATTACTCCGCGCCGCTGGATCAAACAGTGCAACCCGGCTCTGGCCGCGCTGCTGGATAAGACGCTGAAGAAAGAGTGGGCCAACGACCTCGACCAGCTGATTAACCTCGAAAAATACGCTGACGATGCGAAGTTCCGTCAGACGTACCGCGACATTAAGCTGGCCAACAAGGTTCGCCTGGCGGAGTTTGTGAAGCTGCGTACCGGGATTGAGATTAACCCGCAGGCGATTTTCGATATTCAGATCAAACGTTTGCACGAGTACAAACGTCAGCACCTCAACCTGCTGAATATCCTCGCGCAGTACAAAGAAATTCGTGAAAATCCGCAGGCAGACCGCGTACCGCGCGTGTTCCTGTTCGGCGCGAAGGCGGCGCCAGGCTATTATCTGGCGAAGAATATTATCTGGGCGATCAACAAAGTTGCTGAAGCGATCAATAACGATCCGCTGGTTGGCGATAAGCTGAAAGTCGTGTTCCTGCCGGATTACTGCGTATCGGCGGCGGAAATGCTGATTCCGGCGGCGGATATCTCCGAGCAGATTTCTACGGCGGGCAAAGAAGCCTCCGGTACCGGCAATATGAAACTGGCGCTGAACGGTGCGCTGACCGTCGGAACTCTGGACGGCGCGAACGTTGAAATCGCTGAGCAGGTAGGGGAAGAAAACATCTTTATCTTCGGTCATACCGTGGAAGAAGTGAAAGCCCTGAAGGCCAAAGGTTACGATCCGCTGAAATGGCGTAAGAAAGACAAGCTGCTGGATGCGGTGCTCAAGGAGCTGGAAAGCGGCAAATATAGCGATGGCGATAAGCATGCTTTCGACCAGATGCTGCATAGCCTGCTGAAAGGGGGTGACCCGTACCTGGTGCTGGCAGATTTCGAAGCCTACGTGGCGGCGCAGAAGCAGGTTGATGAGCTGTATCGCGACCAGGAGGCCTGGACTCGGGCGACGATTCTGAATACTGCGCGCTGCGGCATGTTCAGCTCTGACCGCTCCATTCGCGATTATCAGCAACGTATCTGGCAGGCAAAACGCTAAGGACAGGCCTATGGAGACTAAACGCCTTGATAACGCTGCCCTGGCGGCGGGAATCAGCCCAAGCTATATCAACGCCCATGGTAAGCCGCAGTCGATCGCGGCAACCACCAAGCAGCGCCTGCTTGATGCGATGCATCGTACAACAATCGCCACGAAGGTGGCGGTTAACCCGCTTCCTGTGGTGCAGGTGTTTACCCACGGCAAAAAGATGTCTTTGCCAGTGGCTGGTCAGGGTGAGTTCCACTGGATCCTCACCACTGAAGATGGCAAACAGTATCAAGGCCAGGTGCGCGGCGGTGAAACGCTGCCGCTGCCAGCAAGGCTGCCGGAAGGGTATCACACGCTGACGCTGACTCAGGACGGCGATCGCTGGCACTGCCGGGCTATCGTCGCGCCCGTGCGCTGCTACGAGCCGCAGGCGCTGAAGGATGGCAAGAAGCTGTGGGGTACCTGCGTGCAGCTTTATACGCTGCGCTCGGAGAAAAACTGGGGAATTGGTGATTTCGGCGATTTACGCGTTATGCTGCCGGAAATCGCCCGTCGCGGCGGTTCGTTTATCGGCCTCAACCCGATTCACGCGCTCTATCCGGCTAACCCGGAGAGCGCCAGCCCGTACAGCCCCTCTTCACGCCGCTGGCTCAATGTTATCTATATTGATGTTAATGCAGTAGAGGATTTCCGTCAGAGCAAAGAGGCGCAGAAATGGTGGCAATCACCGGCTACGCAGCGGGCGTTACTGGCTGCGCGTGAGACCGATGACGTCGACTATAGCGCCGTGACCGCGTTGAAAATCACCGCGCTGCGCATGGCGTGGAAAGGTTTCTCCGCGCGCAATGATGAAGCAACAGCTGAGTTTCGCCAGTTTGTGACGCGCGAGGGTGAAAGTCTGTACTGGCAGGCGGCGTTTGACGCGCTGCACGCCTGGCAGGTTAAGCAGGATCCGATGCGCTGGGGCTGGCCGGCCTGGCCTAAGGCTTATCAGGACACCAATAGCCCGGAAGTTAAGACGTTCTGTACCGAGCATGCCGATGAGGTGAATTTTTACCTGTGGCTGCAGTGGCTCGCCTATACCCAATTTGCCGCCTGTTGGCACACCAGCCAAAACGACGCCATGCCGATTGGACTGTATCGCGACCTGGCGGTGGGCGTTGCGGAAGGCGGGGCGGAAACCTGGTGCGACCGTGAGCTGTACTGCCTGAAAGCCTCCGTCGGCGCGCCGCCGGATATTCTTGGCCCGCTGGGGCAGAACTGGGGCCTGCCGCCGATGGATCCGCATATCATCGTGGCGCGCGCCTATGAGCCGTTTATCGAACTGCTGCGCGCTAATATGCAAAACTGCGGTGCGCTGCGCATCGATCATGTGATGTCGGTGCTGCGTCTGTGGTGGATCCCTTACGGTGAAACCGCCGATCACGGCGCTTACGTGCAGTATCCAGTGGATGATCTGTTGTCGATTCTGGCGCTGGAAAGTAAGCGTCATCGCTGTATGGTGATCGGTGAAGATCTGGGTACCGTGCCGGTTGAGATCGTCGGTAAGCTGCGCAAAAGCGGTGTTTACTCCTATAAAGTGCTCTATTTCGAAAATGACCACGAGAAGACTTTCCGTGCGCCGAAGGCGTATCCGGAGCAATCAATGGCTGTGGCTACGACGCATGACCTGCCAACGCTGCGCGGCTACTGGGAAAGCGGCGACCTGACGCTGGGTAAATCGCTGGGCCTGTATCCGGATGAGGTGGTGCTGCGCGGGCTGTATCAGGATCGCGAACTGGCGAAGCAGGGGCTACTGGATGCGCTGCACCGCTATGGCTGCCTGCCAAAACGCACCGGGCATAAAGCATCGCTGATGGCGATGACGTCGACCCTCAATCGCGGGATGCAGCGTTATATTGCCGACAGCAACAGCGCGCTGTTGGGCCTGCAGCCGGAGGATTGGCTGGAGATGGCCGAGCCGGTCAATATTCCGGGCACCAGTACGGAGTATCCAAACTGGCGGCGCAAGCTTTCCACCACGCTGGAGGCAATGTTTGCCGATGAGCAGGTGAATAAGCTGATCAAGGACCTGGATAAGCGGCGGAAGTTGGCGAGTAAGAAGAAGCCTGCCTGATACCTGTTTGAAGCGCATTAAAAAGCCGGGAAGTGATTCCCGGCTTTGGACCGCTGACAAACGTGCTTAAAAGTGAATGAGGGTTCGTTTTTCTCCCTCTCCCTTTCGGGGAGAGGGCCGGGGTGAGGGTGATAACGAGCTGATTAATCAGCAGATCCTCTCCCCCTCACCCTAACCCTCTCCCCAAAGGGGAGAGGGGATCGTCCGTACTCTTTTTAGGGTTTGTCATCAGCCATTTCTGACGTCACGATTAGCGTTTCGGCCCTGCGGCAACCAGCGCTGCGCCTGCTGGCGTATCGGTATACTTCTCAAAGTTCTCAACGAACAACTTCGCTAACTGCTCGGCCTTCTCCTGCCACTGCTCTGGCGAACCGTAGGTATTGCGTGGGTCAAGGATATGGGTATCCACGCCCGGCAATTCGGTTGGGATTTGCAGCTCGAACATCGGCAGAGTGAAGGTTTCCGCGTCGTCCAGCGAACCGTCGAGGATGGCATCGATAATGGCGCGGGTATCTTTAATCGAGATACGTTTGCCGGTGCCGTTCCAGCCGGTGTTGACCAGATAGGCCTGCGCGCCAGAAGCCTGCATGCGCTTGACCAGCACTTCTGCGTATTGCGTCGGGTGTAGCGACAGGAAAGCTGCGCCGAAGCAGGCGGAGAAGGTTGGCGTCGGCTCGGTGACGCCGCGCTCGGTACCGGCCAGTTTGGCGGTGAAGCCAGACAGGAAATGGTACTGAGTCTGGTCGGCGGTCAGACGAGAAACCGGCGGCAGCACGCCAAACGCGTCGGCGGTCAGGAAGATAACCTTGGTAGCATGACCCGCTTTGGAGATCGGCTTAACGATGTTCTCGATATGGTTAATCGGATAAGAGACGCGGGTGTTTTCGGTCTTCGAACCGTCGTTAAAATCGATCGTGCCGTCGGCCAGCACTACGACGTTCTCCAGCAGCGCATCGCGGCGAATTGCATGGTAGATATCCGGTTCTGCGGCTTCGGAAAGCTTAATCGTCTTCGCGTAGCAGCCGCCTTCGAAGTTAAATACCCCATCGTCATCCCAGCCGTGTTCGTCATCGCCAATCAGACGACGTTTTGGGTCGGTGGAAAGGGTTGTTTTGCCGGTGCCGGAAAGGCCGAAGAAGATGGCGACATCCTCTTTTTCCCCAACGTTGGCGGAGCAGTGCATGGAAGCGATGCCCTGTAACGGCAGCAGGTAGTTCATGATGGAGAACATCCCTTTTTTCATTTCGCCACCGTACCAGGTCCCGCCAATCAGCT
Source organism: Klebsiella sp. RHBSTW-00215 (assembly GCF_014103785.1). NCBI lineage: Bacteria > Pseudomonadati > Pseudomonadota > Gammaproteobacteria > Enterobacterales > Enterobacteriaceae > Klebsiella > Klebsiella sp. RHBSTW-00215. The sequence goes on along the minus strand of NZ_JABXQS010000001.1, from coordinate 961,726 downwards.
GAATGCGTTCGGTCAGATTGAAGGCGACGAAGTTTTCGGAGTTGAGTCCCTGCTCTTTCCACTGCGGGTTAGTGCATTTTGCACCGTTCATCACGATGAAATCTGGCTTGAAGGTCGCCAGTTCCTCATCGCTTGGGCGAATAAACATATTCTTCACGAAATGCGCCTGCCAGGCGACCTCGGTAATAAAGCGGACGCTCAGGCGAGTGTCAGCATTTGCGCCGCAGAAAGCGTCAACGATAAACAGACGCTTGTTGGAGAGCTGGCGGGTAACCAGTCCCTTCAAGTGCTGCCACGTTTCCTCAGAGAGCGGTTTGTTGTCGTTTTTGCCTTTGCCTTTGTCAGACCACCACACGGTATCGCGGGTGGTATCGTCACGAACGATATACTTATCTTTTGGAGAACGGCCGGTGAAAATACCGGTATCGACGGCGATAGCACCAAGATTGGTTAATACGCCTCGTTCATAACCTTCCAGATTGGGGGCTAGCTCTTCTTGATACAAAGTATCGTAGCTGGGGTTATGAACGATATCCTGGACGTCATTGATACCATAAGCCTTGAGATCCTGCGGGGTTAAACCATTATTAACGCGCATGTCACTGCTCCTTAGCCAATATGTACTGCTTTAAATTGTAGGGGTTATTACGGGGTATAGACCGCGACCAGGCTCATAGATTTACGTATCTCGACAAACGGCATACTTACGAAAAACGTTGTGACTCCTGTCACGAAGCGTGGGGGATTATCTCAGGAAATAGGGCTTTGGTGGGGGTAGATGTTTCTTAATGGTTAAAAAGTAATTAAAAAAACTATTGAAATGTGAATGTAATCGCTTACCTGAAATAAAATTACGTAATACTTTCAGGAGGAATCGATTCATCTCGCAGATAAAAAAACTTGACGCCAGGAGCGGCGGAGGAAAAACCTCAACCAAACTCCTGGCGAGATGAACGATTAGTGGATCTGCGGGTCGGCCGGTGAGGCGTTATTGCGGATCTCGGCAATATCCATCGCATTGAAGACATAATGGCTACCGCAATAATCGCAGTGCATGTCGATTTCTCCTTCATCGGCCAGAATACTGTCGATCTCTTCATCTGGCAGCGTTCTCAGCGCACCCGCGCAGCGTTCGTAAGAGCAGGTGCATTTGAACTCTACGCTCTGCGGCTCGTAAACGGTCACTTCTTCTTCGTGGTACAGACGCCACAGCACATCGTTCGCAGGCAGGGTAAACAACTCTTCAGCTTTGATGGTTTCGGTCAGCGTACTGAGATGTTCGAAGTCTGCGGCCTGTGCGTCTTGTGCCGGAAGAACCTGCAGCAGCATACCGCCCGCCATCGGCTTACCTTCATGCTCGCCGCTGCGAATGATAAGCCGGGTTGGCAACTGCTCGGAACGCTGGAAGTAATCTTCCAGGCAAGCCGCCAGCGTATCGCCTTCCAGACCGACTACGCCCTGATAGCGCTCGCCTTCATCTGGAGAGATAGTAATGACCAGATATCCGTTACCCACCATCGTCTTCAGGTCGGCCCCTTCCGGGATCTCGCCCTGCATGCGAGCCACGCCGCGCATCTGCTGTTGGTTGTTGCCGTTAATCACTGCCAGCGATAGTGGACCATCGCCCTGCAGCTGAACGGTAATATCACCGGCAAACTTCAGCGTGGCGGTCAGCAGACTGGTCGCAACCAGCAGTTCTGCCAGCACGGTTTTAACCGGCTGCGGGTAGCTATGGTTTGTCAGAATCTGTTCTAAAGTTTCTGAAACTGTTACCAGCTCACCGCGTACGGCATAGTTTTCAAACAGATAGCGATGTAATTGATCGTGTTGAGTCATAATAATCTCTCTTGCTGGCCACAGTTATTCACTATCGCCGTGTTTAAATCTCATCAGGTCGCGGCGTTCTTTCTTATCCGGACGTCGGTCGGGATGCGGCATGGTTAGCGCGTTCATTTTTCGCGCCAGCGCCATTTTCTCGCGTTTCTCGATGCTCGCAGCCGTCTCTTCATAGAGTGCGACGGCTTCGCTGGCAGGTCTGCGCTGTTCGGTAATGCCTTTTACCACGATGATACGTTCGTCATTGCCCTGGCGTAGCGTCAGGGAGGCGTTCAGCTCGACAACTTTTCCCGGTTTACTGCGCTGTCCGTTGTAGTGCACCTTGCCGCCTTCAATCATCTCGCGCGCCAGAGCGCGGGTTTTATAAATGCGGGCTGCCCAAAGCCATTTGTCCAGCCTGACGGCTTCGACGGGTTTTTCTTTCATGGCCTCTCCTGCGGGGTCAGTGAGGGAATCAGATGTCGGTAGTCATTTAGCCCTGGATGGCGAGCGTAGCTTTTTTCAGCCAGCCCGGAATCGGGGTTGGTTATGCCCAGGCAATAACGAATGCCAAACTCTTCGGCCGCATCCAGAATCGCCTCGTTGTCGTCAACAAAGAGCGTTTTGCGCGCGTTGAAGCCGGTTTCCTCAGCAACGGCACGCCACAACCGCTGATCTTCTTTCGGATAACCAAATGTGTGGGTGGAAAGTAATAAATCAAGGTGCGCATCCAGCCCGGTGTGCTTCAGCTTTACCGCCAGATTATGTGGATGGGCGTTAGTCAGCAAAATACGGCGTTTGCCGCTGGCTTTAAGCGCATCAAGGAACGGAACGGTATCGTCACGCAGTGCGGCTCGTGGCCCCTGCTCGCTGGTCATCGCACAAATATCCAAACCCAGGCGCTCGCTCCAGTAGTCCAGGCAGTACCAGTTTAGCGTATGTTGCACAGCGTGATATTCCTGGTGCATCGCCTCTCTGGCTTCCTGCAGGTTGAGGCCTTGCGTCGCCCCCCAGGTTTCCGGGACTAGCTTTTGCCAGAAATAGTTGTCGAAGGCGAGGTCGAGAAGCGTGCCGTCCATATCCAGCAGAACGGTATCAACCTCCTGCCAGGCGATATCAAAGTGCATGGTAAGTCTCCAACGAGGGGGGAATTGCGCGACAGGGTATCACACCGCGTCGCGCTGAGAATTAATCTTGCGGGTCTGGAGAGGAAAGTAGAACCGGATTCAGGCAGCTCTCGTAATACTTCTGGATCTCTTCCTGACGCTGACGGTGACGCTGGTAGCGACGAATTGCCAGGATACCGTGATACCCCATACAGCCCAGCATCGCCAGCAGTAGTAAAGTTGTTCCCAGGTAACGCCACAGACCGGTGCGGTCGGGAATACGGTGCAGGTTGATATGTTGCGTGCCGTTGGCATCGGTATAGAGATTGGTGACGATCCCTTCTGCATGGAACGGCGTGTGCATCAGCATTCCCGCCAGTCGCTGCAGTTCGTTCCACTGTTGGTGAGCGGGGTAATCGTATAGTCCGGTCGTTGGCCACGGTTGATTCACCAGGTCGCTGCCTTCATCGCTGGCAATTAAAAAACCACCAGGGGCCGGACTGTTTAGCGCCTGGGCCGCACGTGACGTTTCACGGCTGACAAACGGCGCGGTGGAGGTGGTGACCAGATTCTCCAGCGATTCTGCGCTTACCGGGCGTAGCAGCACGTTGACGCCATCCAGCTTGCCCGTATTGGCGCGTTTGGTCAGCGTTTCCCAGTTGCGCGTGTTGCCGAGGTTAACCAGCGCATTTTTCAGGCGAACGCAGTCGTCTTTCGCTGAACACAGGTCACTTGTTTTTATGACGATATCGCCAAAGTCGTCGAGCAGTACCATCCCGGATTTCTGAATAGCGGAACGCAGCGCCGGGCTAACGCGAGATTCATCATTCGACTCGGGATGGAGCTGGCGTTGAACGGTTTGCATCAGTGCGCTGGCCTTACTGACGATGTCGGATTCCGGCAGCGGCAGGGGAGGCGCATCATTCCAGATGATTTGCGAACAGTCGAAGGGCATAAACGGAGAGTTCTCTTTTGCCGTCCAGCTTCCTGGCGTGTGGATATTACACATGCCGGTTCCTTTCAGGCGCAGCGTATCGCCGATGCGAACCTGCGACTTATCCAGTTGGGCAACCGTTGTGGCTTCGATAGTTTGCGCACCTTTCAGCCACGACAGGGTGAACTTAAAGGGCATATTCAGCGGCACGCTTACCCACAGCATCACTACCACCAGCAGCGCTCCTGCGGCAATAATCGCGCTGCGTAGCCAGTACTGAAGCGGGAAGTTTTTAACTTCATCATGCAGCGACAGGAAACGCCCCTGGCGAACGACATGACGGCTGAGGTAGATGTCTACATCCGTTTGCTGGCCGAGATCTTGCGTAATCCACGGTTGCCAGTGGCGCGGATAGATCAGGTCGATAATACCGAGGGAGATATTGTTGATATGCTCTTGGTTATTTTCGCCAAATAATCCCCAGCGCTTGGGCATACCGCGCAGGCAGTGAATTTCTCGTAGTGATGTTTTTCGTGGTGGGGCGTAGATACCCCAGACGCCGGCGAGTAGCAGCAGTAAACCACCGCCCAATAGCCACGGGGAAAACACGTCGGGGCTTATCAGGCTGCAATAAAACAACAGGAAAGCAGCAACGATCAGAACGGCTTCACGAAGGCCGTCGGGGCGGCTGAGCGCATGTTCTTCCGATGTTTCCGGACGAATGCTTAGCAGTTCAATCTGCTCGCTCTCTTCCCCACGAATCGATGCCTGGGTTGCGGAGGTGCGTTCGAGAGCAAACCCGAGAGATTCTTGCGGATAATCGCTCAGCGTTTGGCCATTAAGGGCAATGACCAGGGGCAGGCTATCGGTTGGAATTAATTCAACGCTGTTTTCATCATTGATATGTTGTTCCCAGAACGGAGGAAGATGAATTTCCACTGAATCAAGGAAGTAGCGCCATTTATTCAGGTCGTCAGTGTTGATGCCATAGCGAGTAATTGCGCGAGTAACGGTAAAAACGGTGTCACTTTGTTCGTTCAACGCGATATTTACCGGTGCAATACTGGCACCTGAGGCTGGCAATTGCTGATTGCGGCTGAGGCCTTCGAGGTATTTTTCTACGGCGCTGCGCTCTTCATCAGAAAGCTTGCGCGTCGCGGCGTCACTGAAGGCATGCAACAGAGGAAGGCGGCGGCGTCTGGCATGCAATCGATACCACCAGCCGATAAGCAACGCGCAGATTAGCAGAGCTGTCAAAAAAATCAGAAAGGTGCCCATGCCCATCCCATCATAGTTATTCTTTTCTTACTGGTATCGTTGGTTGCCATTCACACTTAAGTAAACCAGCCGTATGTAATCGGCTTTTGCCACGTAAAAACGGGAAAAATTATTGTGTAGCACAGCAGCATACAACCTTATCAAAAACGTTAAAATCCAGGAATCGGTAAATTCTCAAATACTATTCAACCTATTGACTTTTTAGTCTTTGTATCAATTACATCTAAAACTATAAAGTTGCAACTATGTAAATTAGTGGCGAATTGAATTGCCGAAACCGTGCTGCGTGTCGCACAATGACCTCTGTAATCACAGCATAGACCGATGACAATGAGCAAATCATTACAAAAACCCACCATTCTCAGTGTTGAAACGGTAGCGCGTTCGCGACTTTTTAACGTTGAAAGCGTGGACCTTGAGTTCAGCAACGGCGTTCGCCGGGTGTATGAACGGATGCGGCCCTCTACCCGTGAAGCCGTGATGATTGTGCCGATTGTCGATGACCATATTATATTGATTCGCGAGTACGCTGTTGGGACCGAGTCCTATGAATTAGGCTTTTCGAAAGGCCTGATTGACCCGGGTGAAAGCGTGCTCGAGGCTGCCAACCGTGAGCTGAAAGAAGAGGTTGGTTTTGGCGCGCAAAAGCTGACGTTTTTGAAAAAGTTGAGCATGGCCCCATCTTATTTCTCCAGCAAGATGAATATTCTGGTGGCTGAAGACCTTTATCCGGAATCACTCCCGGGCGATGAGCCAGAGCCGCTACCGCAGGTTCGCTGGCCGCTATCGCAGCTAATGGCGCTGCTTGATGAAGAGGACTTTCATGAAGCTCGTAACGTCAGTGCGCTGTTCCTGTTGCGCGAATGGTTGCAGGAGCAGGGCCGACTGTAGCCAGTCGCGAAATAAAGTATTAAGCAAAGAAAAAGCGCCCGCAGGCGCTTTTTTTGTCAGAACAGTTCGTGGGTTTCGCCGCCGCCATCGGTGATGGTGGTGCCGACTTCATGAACCGCCTGCTGGGTGGGCTGGGTGCCTTCGATAAAGTACTCAGCGCGGCTGTTACCTCCGCTGGCCAACTGGCCGGTACTGCGGTCGATATTCACCGTGATGATACCCGGCGGCGGCGTTAACGGCTCCTCCGGTACGCCTTCCAGAACCCTTTTCATAAAATCATCCCAGGCCGGCTGGGCGCTTTTGGCTCCACCCTCGTAGCCAGAAATCTGATCTTTGATTGCGCCTGAGGCGGTTGTACGACCCAGATCGCGGCGGTGGTCATCAAAGCCAATCCATACCGACGTCACCACGCCAGGGCCATAGCCGGAGAACCACGCATCTTTCGAGCTGTTGGTAGTCCCTGTCTTACCGCCGATATCGTGACGTTGCAGGTCGCGACCCGCACGCCAGCCGGTACCCATCCAGCCGGGTTCGCCGAAAATGTTGGTGTTAAGGGCGCTCTTAATCAGGAAGGCCAGCGGCGTATTGATCACGTGCGGCGTATACTCGGGAGCGCCACTCTGCGCGACCAGTGACTGGTTGGCCTGCTCAAGCTGTGGCTGCGGCGGAACGCTGGCGTTTTGTGGTTCCTGAGAGGTGACAACGTCCTCGACGTCTTTATTTTCCAGTACGTCTGATTTTGGCGTATCACCGTAAATCACTGGCGAATTGCACTGCGGGCAGGCAATTTTCGGTCGTTCTTCGAAAATGACGCCGCCCTGATCGTTCTCAATTTTGCTGATGAAATACGGGCTAACCAGGAAACCTCCGTTCGCCATCACCGAATAACCGCGAGCGACCTGTAACGGTGTGAAGGACGCTGAACCCAGCGCCAGTGATTCGGTTCGCACGATGTTCTGTGCCGGGAAGCCGAAGCGTTGGAGGTACTCTGCGGCGTAGTCCACGCCCATGGCACGCATGGCGCGAACCATGACGACGTTCTTCGATTGACCCAGCCCCTGGCGTAAACGGATAGGACCAGCATATTGCGGAGGTGAGTTTTTCGGCCGCCAGTCAGAGCCAGAACCTGCATCCCAACGGGAAATAGGCACATCGTTAAGCATGCTCGCCAGCGTTAAGCCTTTATCCATCGCTGCGGTATAGAGGAACGGCTTAATGTTAGAACCGACCTGGCGTAAGGCCTGAGTCGCACGGTTGAACTTACTTTGGTTGAAATCAAAACCACCGACCAGCGCAATAATCGCGCCGTTTTGCGGGTTGATGGAGACCAGCGCCGAGTTCACATCCGGTACCTGAGACAGCCACCAGTCGCTGCCGACCTGGCGGACCCAAATTTGTTGCCCTGTTTGCAGGACATCGGTCACTTTGCGCGGTGTAGCGCCTTGCTGAGTATCAGAAACAAACCGACGCGCCCAGCGAACCCCTGACATATTCAGCGATACCGACGTTCCGTTGCTCAACAGAGCAACGGCCTCCTGCGGATTTGCCGAAGTGATTACCGCCGGGGAGAGAGGGCCAGAACCCGGTATCTTTTTCAGCGCAGCAATGATTTTCTGGTTATCCCACGGCGTTTCACCCACTTTCCACAATACGCTGGCCGGGCCGCGATAGCCGTGGCGCATATCGTAATCCAGCACGTTGTTACGTACCGCCTGCTGGGCAGACTGTTGGTTTTTCCGGGTGATGGTGGTGTAGACACGATAACCATCTTCATAAGCCAGTTCGCCGTAGCGATTGACCATTTCCTGACGCACCATTTCGCTGAGGTATGGAGCTGAGAAGGCGATTTCCGGCGCATGATAGCGTGCGTCGATAGCCTGGCTGCGCGCCTGATCGTACTGCGACTGCGTGATGTAGCCTTCACTCAGCATACGCGACAGAACGACGTTACGGCGGGCGGTGGCGCGGTCCATGGAGTAGAGAGGGTTAAAAGTTGAAGGGGCTTTCGGCAAGCCCGCAATCACCGCCATCTCGCTCAGCGTGAGCTGATCGACGGATTTACCAAAATAAACCTGCGCGGCTGCGCCGACGCCATAGGCGCGATAGCCGAGATAGATTTTATTCAGGTACAGCTCAAGAATTTCGTCTTTATTGAGCAACTGTTCGATGCGGATTGCGAGAAAGACCTCTTTGACCTTACGTATCAGCGTCTTTTCTGGACTCAGGAAGAAGTTACGCGCCAGCTGCTGAGTGATGGTGCTGGCGCCCTGTGAGGCGTGACCGGAGAACATGGCGACGCTAGCGGCGCGGAAAATACCGACCGGATCAACGCCATGATGCTCATAAAATCGGCTGTCTTCAGTGGCGATAAACGCTTTTATCAGCTCAGGTGGTATTTGCTGCAAGGTGACAGGGATACGGCGTTTCTCGCCATATTGCGCAATCAGCTCGCCATCCGCACTGTAAACCTGCATCGGGATTTGCAGACGCACATCCTTCAGGGTCGCGACGTCAGGAAGCTGCGGCTCTATATATTTATAGAGACCAAAAATCGAGCCTGCTCCCAGCAGTACGCAACAGACTGCAAGGATGAAAAGATACTTTACGAACTTCACCGGAGATTTCTCATTTAGTTTTATTTGGGCAGTTTATAAACAAACGCGCAGTAGTATAAAGGCAAGCCTGGTGCATTGATATAGCGAACCATATTGGCGGATAAGGAGATCGTAGGCATGGCTTTTAGAAACTGGCGCATAGGAATGCATATCCAGCAGGACCGTATTGCCATCGTAGCGCTGTTGTTTGAACGCTCCCGCTGGGCGCTGCGGCGCTGGTGGAATATTCCCCTGACGCCCGGCACCGTGCGTCAGGGGCTGGTTGTCGACGTTGAGGCGCTGGCCCGACAGCTGCAAAGCTGGCGGCGCGAGCTGCCAATGCAGCATCAGGTTTGTATTGCGCTCCCGGCGGCGCGCACGTTGCAAAAGCGTTTGCCGCGTCCTCAGGTCTCGTTAAGAGAAAGCGAACAGGCAACGTGGATAAGCAGCGCGATGGCGCAGCAGTTGGAAATGCCAGCTTCCTCATTATGTGTTGATTATTCGGCTACCGGAACGGGTGATGGCTGGCAGGTAACGGCGGCGCAGCGCTTAGACGTTGACGCGCTGCGTCGCCTTGCGGAGCGACTCAAGTTAAGAGTCGCCGGAATTGTTCCGGATGCTAGCGTACTCAGCGCCTTTTTTCCCTGGCTACCGGCTGAAACTCATGGGCTGGCGTGGCGAGATGAATCGACCTGGCTGTGGGCAACCGCAGATAACTGGGGATGGAATTTATGCAGCGAAACCCCTTCTTTTCCCCGACTGGTTTCACAGGTTAACGCCGGTGAGTTTCGCCTCTGTACTTCCGAATCGTTTGACGGGCAAAGCTTTGATGCCTGGAGCGTAATACATCGTCTGCAGCCTCCGCTTCCGCCCTGTGGCGATAGCTTTACGGTTGCGCTGGGCCTTGCGTTGGGTGCGCGTTAACGATGAGCCAGATTGTTAACTTTCTTCCCTGGCGTGAAACCCGTCGACGGCAGCGTCTGCGTTCGGGAGGGTTGCTACTCGTCGGGTTCCTGCTTGTTCTGCTTATGGCGTGGTTCGCATCACGAATGAACAGCCGGGTCAGTCACTCGCTTGAGGCGGAGAGAGCGAGTGCCGAAAGCCAGCTTTATAACGCGTTCCAGCAGCGTGAGCGTGTTATGCGTCAACGGTTACAGCAGTACGAACGGCTCCGTCAGCGCCAGCAGCACCGAGAGATAACCGCAGCATGGCAGCCAAGATTGCTTGAGGTCGCTGCCCGCTTACCGGAGCAGGCCTGGCTCACCCGTCTGGAATATCGACAAAATGCGCTCACGCTTGGTGGGCTGACGTTAAACCTGAAAGCATTAACAACCCTGGAAAAAGCGCTGGAAGGTCTTAGCGGCTTTCATCCGGCCAAAGCGGGTGAAACCCACCGAGATAGCGAAGGGCGCTGGTTGTTTAGCTTTTCTATGGCGGGAGAGCGCACAGATGCGGGTGAACATTGAGCGCTGGCTAACGGACGGCAAAATTCTTTTCGTGCTGTCCATCGTTTTAGCTCTCATCGTAGGGGCTTTTATGTGGCCACAAACCTCGCCGCCAAAAATACACTCGGGCGGCTCGCTGCGAATACAAGAACAATGGCGAAAACTGTTGCCGCTAAAGGCTTCGCTAAACAGTACCAGAACGGACGAAGCGAAAACCGAAACCTTTACGCCGCTTGATCTGCCAGTCGTCGGAGCGGTACTTGTATCCTGGCGGCCAGTTGGGCGGGGCGGTGAGATGCGGCTGGAGGTTAACTGGCAATCGGTACCCGCGCTGTTTTCCTGGCTGGCACGCTGCGGGATGCAGGCTACGGCATTTTCACTGCACCCGGAAAAGCAGGCGCTGCAGTTGACCCTGCAACTGGAGGCGGAAGATGCAGAGTAAGTGGTGGAGTTTACTTTTGCTGCCGCTCCCGCTGATGGCTGGTGGACGCGATCCATTCCAGCCTGCGGTTGATGGCTGTCGAACGGCACAACTGAGCCAATGGCGCTACGGCGGAGCTATCAGCGATCCGCAATTGCATATTGGAATTTTGAAGGACAGCGCCGGGAAGTGGCGTCGAGTAAGAGCGGATGAAACGTTGCCGACAAACTGGCGAATCACGCTCCTGACGGCGCAGAGAATTGAAATAACTACGGGACCAGGATGTGAACCCGCCCAGTGGGCCTGGCAGCGTGAAGGGATAAAAAATGATGCGATGGATAAGCCTGCTGTTTCTGCTGTTGCCATTGATGGCAACGGCGGCAAAAAAAGATCAACCCGTGTCGCTGGTCGTCGATGACGCACCGGTAGCTCAAGTATTACAAACTCTGGCGGAACTTAAACAGAAAAACCTGGTAGTGGCCCCGGACGTCAGCGGTACGGTATCGCTACATCTAAAAAATGTCCCCTGGCAACAAGCGCTGCGTTCTGTAATTGATAGTGCCGGGCTGACGTTAACCCAACAAGGTACGGTGCTGTATGTTCACACCCTTGCCTGGCAAAATGCGCGACAGGTGCAGCTTGAGGCGGAAAGAGATAAACGTTTGCAGAATCTCCCTCTACAGGATCACAGTGTGGCCTTGCGTTATGCTGATGCGGGGGATCTCGCTAAAGCCGGAGAGAAATTGCTGAGCGCTCGCGGACATCTTACCGTCGATACACGAACCAATCGTCTGCTAATTCGTGATGATGTCCAGCATATCCCTGTCTTGAAAGCATGGGCGCTGGAGATGGACTTGCCTGTCGGTCAGGTAGAGCTGGCGGCGCATATTGTCTCAATGAGCGAAACCAGTCTGCGTGAGCTGGGGGTGAAGTGGAGCCTGGCCGAAGCCAGCAGTCCGCCAGGATCGGGTAAATTCACCACCTTAAGTAGCAACCTGGCCGTCGGCGATGCCAGTACGCGGGTGGGATTTAATATCGGGCGTATTAACGGGCGGCTATTAGAACTGGAGCTTTCCGCTCTTGAGAAAAAGCAGCAGGTACAAATTATCGCCAGCCCGCGGCTGCTGGCTTCACATATGCAGCCCGCCAGCATCAAACAGGGAAGTGAGATTCCGTATCAGGTCTCTAGTGGTGAAAGCGGTGCAACTTCCGTTGAGTTTAAAGAAGCGGTATTGGGGATGGAGGTTACGCCGACGGTGCTACAGCAAAATCGGGTGCGCTTAAAACTCAGAATTAGCGAAAACACGCCAGGACAAATTCTTAAACAGGAAAATGGCGAAGCGCTGGCTATCGATAAACAGGAAATTGAAACGCAGGTCGAAGTGAAAAGCGGTGAGACCCTGGCCTTGGGAGGAATTTTTTCGCAAAAAAATAAATCTTCTCGCGATGGTATTCCCCTACTTAGCGACATCCCATGGCTTGGGCAATTATTTCGCCGTGACGGCAAAGATAACGAACGACGTGAACTGGTTGTCTTCATTACTCCACGTATACTGGCAGTGAATTAAGCGGGTTTTTCTTGCTAAACACGTTTCAGGTGTTTGACGTGAGGACGGATTTAGCATACAAGGGGTACCGATTTGAGAGTCGGGTACGACATCAATCCTCCCTTATATTGTCCGGTGATTTATTCTGTTGCCAAACCAGCCGGAGTATTGAGATAATTTTCAGTCTGACTCTCGCTCTATTGCATATGAGGTTTCAGTTCATGTCCTGCTGCGTTGGATCTTTGCGAAGCGGGTTTATCATTAACGAATAGTCTTAGTAGTACCGAAAAAATGGCAGAGAAACGCAATATCTTTCTGGTTGGGCCTATGGGTGCCGGCAAAAGCACTATTGGGCGCCAGTTAGCCCAGCAGCTCAACATGGAATTTTACGATTCTGATCAAGAAATTGAGAAACGCACTGGCGCTGATGTAGGTTGGGTCTTTGATGTAGAAGGCGAAGACGGCTTCCGCGATCGTGAAGAAAAAATCATCAATGAGTTGACGGAAAAACAGGGAATTGTGCTGGCGACTGGCGGCGGCTCTGTAAAATCCCGTGAAACGCGTAACCGTCTCTCCGCCCGCGGCGTGGTGGTCTACCTGGAAACAACTATCGAAAAGCAGCTTGCCCGTACACAGCGCGATAAAAAGCGTCCTTTATTACAAGTTGATGCGCCGCCTCGCGAAGTTCTTGAAGCGTTGGCAGATGAACGCAATCCGCTGTATGAAGAGATTGCTGATGTCACTATCCGCACCGACGATCAAAGCGCAAAAGTGGTAGCAAACCAGATTATTCATATGCTGGAAAGCAACTGATTCTGGCTTAATAAAGTGCGTCAGAGTAAAAGCAACTGAGGTGGACGTCGCGTTATGGAGAGGCTTACTGTAACCCTCGGGGAACGTAGTTACCCGATTACCATCGCGGCTGGTTTGTTTAACGATCCAGCTTCCTTCCAGCCACTGCAATCAGGCGACCAGGTTATGCTGGTCACCAATGAAACGCTGGCGCCGCTTTATCTGGATACCGTTCGTTCCGTACTGGAGCAGGCGGGAGTAAAAGTCGACAGCGTGATTCTTCCCGACGGCGAGCAGTATAAAAGCCTGGCGGTGATGGATACTGTTTTTACCGCTCTGTTGCAAAAACCACACGGCCGCGACACGACGTTAGTGGCGCTCGGCGGTGGGGTGATCGGTGATTTAACTGGATTTGCCGCGGCCAGCTATCAGCGTGGCGTGCGATTTATCCAGGTCCCTACTACGCTGTTGTCGCAGGTTGATTCCTCCGTTGGCGGCAAAACGGCTGTAAACCATCCTCTCGGTAAAAATATGATTGGCGCCTTCTGGCAGCCAGTTTCTGTCGTTGTCGATCTCAACTGTCTCAAGACACTACCGACGCGCGAACTGTCCTCCGGTCTGGCTGAAGTCATAAAGTACGGCATTATCCTCGATGGCGAATTCTTCGATTGGCTGGAAAACAACATCGATGCGCTGATGGGGCTGGATGAAAAAGCGATGGCGTACTGTATCCGTCGTTGTTGTGAGCTGAAAGCTGAAGTCGTCGCGGCCGACGAGCGCGAAACCGGGTTACGTGCTTTACTCAATCTTGGACATACTTTTGGTCATGCGATCGAAGCTGAAATGGGCTACGGTAACTGGCTGCATGGTGAAGCTGTGGCTGCCGGTATGGTGATGGCGGCGCATGTGTCGGAGCGTTTAGGGCAGTTCAGCGCACAGGATACGCAGCGAGTTATTCGTTTGTTACAGCGTGCTGGTTTACCGGTGCATGGGCCGCTGGAGATGGCGGCAGACGCCTATTTGCCTCACATGATGCGTGATAAAAAGGTACTGGCTGGCGAGATGCGGCTGGTGCTACCGCTCGCAATAGGGAAAAGCGAGATACGTGGCGGAGTGCCGCATGATGTTGTTCTTGGCGCAATTGCTGATACCCAGCAGGCGCAACAATAAGAAGGTCTGGCCGCGTTCGCGCGGCGTTATCATTTCAGGTGACATGCAATAGTCGTGAGCATAAGCCTTTTAGTGGGGTGTTAAATGGATGAATTAAAACCAGAAGACGATATGAAAGCCGATCGCAACGATCGTCGTGCTGGTCGTTCCCGTCAGTCTTCTGAGCGTGATGCCGATCCGCAAATCAATTTTGATGATGTCGATCTTGATGATGCTGACGATGGTCGCCCGACGCGCGGCAGCAAAGCACGCCGTGAGCGCGATGAAGAACAATATGAAGAACAATATGAAGAGGACGTAGAGTCTGACGAAGACGATGCCGAAGAGCGTCAGGTTGAACGTCGTCCGCGTAAACGTAAGAAGGCGCCGGCTAAACCTGCTTCCCGTCAGTACATCATGATGGGGGTAGGGATCCTCGTCCTTCTCCTGCTGATTGTTGGCGTCGGATCTGCGCTGAAATCACCTTCCTCTTCATCTGGTGAGCAAACGGCTTCAGGTGAGAAGAGCGTTAGCTTATCCGGCGATCAGGATAATAATGCCCAGCCGACAGCTCAGGATTCATCAGCGACGAATAATTCACAGCCGCAGGATGTCTCCTTGCCACCAATTGCCTCTAACCCGACTCAGGGCCAGGCTACTGCTGAGCCGCAGGGACAGCAGCGTGTTGAAGTTCAGGGTGATCTGAACAATGCGCTGACTCAGCAGCAGGGCCAGATTGATAGTGCCGTGGCGAATTCCACTCTGCCAACTGAACCTGCTACCGTTGCTCCACTTCGTAATGGTGCTGCCCCGCGCCAGGCGACAACGGAACGTCAGACGGCGGCGACACCGACACCGCGTCCAGCTGAGCGTAAGCATACGGTTATCGAACCAAAACCGCAGGCCACCGCGAAAACGACTGCCGAGCCTAAGCCGACCCCGGTCCAGCCGAAGCGTGTAGAAAGCGTTGCGACTACGGCTCCGGCGAAAGCGACACCAGCTCAGCCGACGAAACCTGTTGCAACTGCACAGACTAAACCGGCGCAGCCAACGGCTACCACTACCACGCCTGCCGCGACTGCTACGGCAACCGCCGCTCCGGCAGCGACTGCTGCTGCGAGTAAAAGCGCTGGTGATGTTGGCTCTATGAAGTCCGCGCCATCTGGGCACTACACGTTGCAGCTCAGCAGCTCCTCTAACTACAACAACCTCAACAGTTGGGCGAAGAAAGAGAAGTTGGAAAAATATGTTGTCTATGAGACTACGCGTAACGGTCAACCCTGGTATGTTCTGGTGAGCGGTATTTATGCTTCGAAAGATGAAGCTAAACGCGCTGTTGCGACTCTGCCGGCAGATGTACAGGCGAAAAACCCGTGGGCAAAACCGCTGCATCAGGTTCAGTCTGACCTGAAATAATGCTGCTGTGTAGTCTGAAGCGCTGGATGCTGTCGGAGCTTTCTCCACAGCCGGAGAATGTGTAATTAGTTAGGCAGCATGAAAAAGAATCGCGCTTTTCTGAAATGGGCAGGGGGGAAATACCCCCTGCTTGATGATATTAAAAAGCATTTGCCGCAGGGCGATTGCTTGATTGAGCCCTTTGTGGGCGCCGGGTCGGTATTTCTTAATACCGACTTTTCTCGTTATATCCTTGCTGATATCAATAGTGATTTGATTAGTCTGTATAACATAGTCAAACTGCAAACCGATGAGTACGTTACGGCGGCGCGTGAGATGTTCACGCCAGAAAATAACGCCGCTGAACGTTACTACCAGTTCCGTGATGAGTTCAACCAAAGCCAGGAACCGCTGCGTCGCGCGGTGCTGTTCCTTTATCTGAACCGTCATGGCTACAATGGTCTGTGTCGTTACAACCTGCGCGGTGAGTTTAATGTACCGTTTGGCCGTTATAAAAAGCCCTACTTTCCAGAGGCCGAGTTGCACCACTTCGCTGAGAAAGCGCAGCATGCAGAGTTTCATTGTGAATCTTATGAAGACTGTATGAAGCGAGCTGATAACAGCTCTGTTGTTTATTGCGATCCGCCCTATGCGCCGCTGTCGTCAACGGCGAATTTTACGGCCTATCATACGAATAGCTTTAGCCAGGAACAGCAGGAGTTGCTGGCAAAAAAGGCGGAATCGCTGGTGAAAAAGCGTATTCCTGTGCTTATCTCAAACCATCGCACGCCGCTCACTCAGGAGTGGTATAAAAATGCCGCTGAGATGCACATTGTGAAGGTTCGACGCAGCATCAGCAGTAACGGTGGTACACGTAAGAAGGTGGACGAGCTTCTGGCTCTGTACCGTCCGCCCAAGACAAAATAAATTTCAAGGAGATGCGGATGAAGCAGTATTTGATTGCCCCTTCAATTCTGTCGGCTGATTTTGCCCGTTTGGGTGAAGATACCGCTAACGTGTTGGCCGCAGGTGCAGATGTTGTGCACTTTGACGTAATGGACAACCACTATGTGCCGAATCTGACCATCGGTCCAATGGTACTGAAATCGTTGCGAAATTACGGAATCACCGCGCCGATTGATGTGCATTTGATGGTCAAGCCTGTTGACCGCATCATCCCTGATTTTGCTGCTGCGGGCGCTAGCATCATTACTTTCCACCCGGAAGCTTCTGAGCACGTCGATCGTACTTTACAACTCATCAAAGAAAATGGCTGTAAAGCCGGTCTGGTGTTTAACCCAGCCACGTCTCTGAGCTATCTCGATTATGTGATGGATAAACTGGACGTCATTCTGCTGATGTCGGTCAACCCAGGCTTTGGTGGCCAGTCTTTTATTCCGCACACCCTTGATAAACTGCGTGAAGTTCGTCGTCGTATTGATGAATCTGGCTACGACATTCGTCTGGAAGTTGATGGCGGCGTGAAAGTGAACAATATTGCCGAGATTGCCGCAGCCGGTGCGGATATGTTTGTTGCCGGGTCGGCGATTTTCGATCAGCCGGACTATAAAAAAGTGGTTGATCAAATGCGCAGCGAATTAGCGAAGGTTAGCCATGGATAAGTTGCAAACCATTCGCGGCGTGGCGTTTGACCTTGACGGCACGCTGGTGGACAGCGCGCCGGGTCTGACTGCTGCCGTCGATAACGCACTTTACGCCCTGGAGCTGCCGATGGCCGGGGAAGCACGTGTCATCACCTGGATTGGTAACGGAGCTGATGTTCTGATGGAGCGCGCTCTGACCTGGGCTCGCCAGGAACGCGCAACGCTGCGCACCTCGCAGGGTAAACCTTCTGTTGATCATGACGGTATCCCCCAGGCTGAGCAGTTGACGGTTTTGCGTAAGTTGTTCGATCGCTACTATGCAGAAGTGGCCGAAGAGGGGAGCTTTTTGTTCCCGGCGGTTGCCGATACGCTCGGTGCGCTGCACGCAAAGGGCCTGCCGTTAGCGCTGGTAACCAACAAGCCAACGCCGTTTGTCGCGCCTATTCTGGACGCGCTGGACATCGGCAAATATTTTACCGTCGTGATTGGCGGTGATGATGTAAAAAACAAGAAACCACACCCGGATCCGCTGCTTCTGGTCGCGGAAAAACTGGGGCTGGCGCCTGCTGAGCTGCTGTTCGTTGGTGACTCACGCAATGATATCCAGGCTGCGAAAGCCGCAGGCTGCTACTCAATCGGTCTGACATATGGCTACAACTATGGCGAGTCAATTTCGCTGAGTGAGCCGGATTATATCTTTGACCAATTTAATGAACTCTTGCCCGCTTTCGGGCTACCGTACAGTGAAACTCAGGAATAGAAAATGACTAAGCCCATCGTTTTTAGTGGCGCACAGCCCTCAGGTGAATTGACCATTGGCAACTACATGGGTGCGCTGCGTCAATGGGTAAACATGCAGGACGATTACCACTGTATTTACTGCATCGTTGACCAGCACGCGATTACCGTCCGCCAGGATCCACAACAGCTGCGTAAGGCGACGCTGGATACGCTCGCGCTATACCTGGCCTGTGGTATCGACCCAAAGAAAAGCACCATTTTTGTTCAGTCCCACGTGCCGGAGCATGCGCAGCTGGGATGGGCGCTGAACTGCTACACCTATTTCGGCGAACTGAGCCGTATGACTCAGTTCAAAGACAAGTCATCACGCTACGCCGAAAACATTAACGCTGGCCTGTTCGACTACCCGGTGCTGATGGCTGCCGACATCCTGCTGTATCAGACCAATCAGGTTCCGGTCGGTGAAGACCAGAAACAGCATCTGGAGCTGAGCCGCGATATTGCCCAGCGCTTCAACGCTATTTATGGCGATGTGTTTAAAGTCCCTGAGCCGTTTATTCCGAAATCTGGCGCGCGCGTGATGTCGCTGCTGGAACCGACCAAAAAGATGTCCAAGTCAGACGATAACCGTAACAACGTGATCGGCCTGCTGGAAGACCCGAAATCGGTAGTGAAGAAGATCAAACGTGCGGTGACTGATTCCGATGAGCCACCCGTTGTGCGCTACGACATCCAGGACAAAGCGGGTGTTTCCAACCTGTTGGATATCCTCTCTGGCGTAACGGGTCAGAGCATCCCTGAGCTGGAGCAGCACTTTGAAGGCAAAATGTACGGCCACCTGAAAGGCGAAGTCGCCGATGCGGTATCCGGCATGCTGACCGAACTGCAGGAGCGCTATAACCGTTTCCGCGGCGATGAGGCTTTCCTGAATCAGGTGATGAAAGAGGGCGCGGAGAAAGCCAGCGCTCGCGCTTCTGTTACCCTGAAGGCGGTCTACGAAGCGATTGGTTTCGTCGCTAAGCCTTAATCTATCTGATGGTTGTCGTCATATCTAAAGCCGGGTGCAATGCATCCGGCTTTTTAATTTGTGATAGCTGTCGTGATTTGATTATTTGCTCCTTGTTAATTATCTTCAGTTTAGTGAAGATATAAATATTCAATTTAGTGAAGATTATAGATGCGTCGGACATTCATTAAAAAAGAGGGCATGGCACTAACGACCCTGGCTCGTTATTTGCTGGGCGAGCAGTGCGGTAATCGTCTTAAAACGATTGATGAGTTAGCGGGTGAATGCGGCTCTTCCGTTGGGCTGACTCAGGCGGCGCTAAAAACGCTGGAGTCTTCCGGGGCCATTCGTATTGAACGCCGCGGGCGCAACGGCAGTTACCTGGTTGAGATGGATAACAAGGCCCTATTGGCGCATATCGATATCACCAACGTCGTTTGCGCAATGCCTCTGCCCTATACGCGATTGTATGAGGGGCTGGCGAGCGGGCTGAAAGCGCAGTTTGAAGGTATTCCTTTTTACTATGCGCATATGCGCGGCGCGGACATTCGCGTGGAGTGCTTACTTAACGGTGTTTACGACATGGCGGTGGTTTCGCGCCTGGCGGCAGAAAGTTATTTAGCGCAGAGCGGGCTGCGGATGGTAATGGCTCTTGGACCGCACACCTATGTCGGTGAGCACCAGCTGATTTGCCGGAAAGGTGAAATCGATTCGGTGCGGCGAGTGGGGCTTGATAACCGCTCGGCTGACCAGAAAATTATGACCGAAATTTATTTTGCCAATAGCGACGTAGAGCGCGTCGACCTCTCTTATCACGAGAGTCTAAGTCGCATCGTCAAAGGCGAAATTGACGCTGTTATCTGGAACGTCACCGCAGGCGCGGAGCTGGCCATGTTAGGGCTGGAAGCCCTGCCGTTAAGTGACGATCCGCGCTTTTTGCAGGCGACTGAGGCGGTAGTGTTGGCCAGGGCAGATGATTACCCGATTCAACATTTGCTACGTGCAGTCGTTGATAAACAGGCGCTATTAGCTCATCAACAACGGGTGGTGAGCGGAGAGCAAGAGCCAAGTTATTAACATTAAGGCAGTGACTATGGAAAACAGGCTCAACTTACTGTGTGAGGCAGGGATTATCGACCAGGATATTTGTCGCGGAATGATGAAGGTCGTCCGCCAGCTGGACGAGCAGTGGCATCTTCCCGTCTTTAGCGAGCAGGGGGAAATCGCGATAACTCATATGGCAAATGCGCTGATGCGCAGCCGCCGCGGTGAGGTTATTGAGCCGCTGGATGAGGAGTTCATGGCAGAGATAACCGGTTCGGCTTATTGGGATGAGATTCATCAATTGCATCAGGTGATGATGCAGGAATTTGACGTCACTCTACATGCTAATGAAAAAGGTTATTTGCTGGCTAACTGGTATGGGTTGTGGGGAGCGGCGCAGCAGGCCGTGTGAAGAATATTGGGAATTGGCGCTATGCGACTTAAATATTCAAAAAAATGAATATTTAAAAAAGGAATAAAAGCAGAGGCAAGTAAATGTTTATTAAAGCATTACAACGGCAGAACCCGGCGCTGATTGCGACGGCGCTCCGCTTCTGGCAGCAAGGGCGTATCGCCCCGGATAGCTGGGTTATTGATGTCGATCAGGTGCTGGAAAATGGCAAGCTGCTGCTGAAGACCGCGCAGCAATATGGAATCAGCCTGTACTTGATGACCAAGCAGATTGGTCGAAATCCGTGGCTGGCAGAAAAGCTGTTGGCGCTGGGGTATCAGGGCATTGTTGTTGTGGATTACAAAGAGAGTCGGGTGATGCGCCGCGCCGGCTTGCCCGTTTCCCATCAGGGCCATCTGGTGCAAATTCCTTCCGCGCAGGTAGCGGGTGCGGTAGAGCAGGGTACCGAAGTCATTACCCTGTTCTCTCTGGAGAAAGCGCGGGAAGTTTCGGCGGCGGCGGTAGCAAGCGGTCGGATGCAGGCGGTCATGCTTAAGGTCTATGGCGAGAGCGACTTCCTCTATCCGGGTCAGGAGAGTGGATTTGCGTTGGCTGAGCTGGACCACGTGGTGGCGCATCTTCGCAGCCTGCCGGGCATTGAACTGACCGGGCTCACCCACTTCCCTTGCCTGCTGTGGGATGACGAACAGGAAAAAATTCTGCCCACGCCGAATTTGCGCTCTCTGCTCGCCGCCAGAGACAGGCTCGAAAGTCTCGGCGTGACGGTTCAGCAACTGAATGCGCCTTCGGCAACCAGCTGCAGCTCTCTGCCGCTACTGGCGGAGTTTGGCGTCACCCATGCTGAGCCGGGGCATGCGCTGACCGGTACCATCCCCGCCAACCAGCAGGGAGATCAACCGGAGCGTGTTGCCATGCTGTGGCTGAGTGAAATTTCCCACCATTTTGCCGGGCAAAGCTATTGCTACGGCGGCGGCTATTATCGGCGTGGCCATGCTAAGCATGCGCTGGTATTCGCTCCGGCCAGCGAAAACGCCCAACTGGCGCAGCTTAACGCGGTAGATGACAGCAGCATTGATTACTACCTGCCGCTGGAAGGTGAGTTCCCGATCGGCAGCGCGGCAATCTTCTGTTTCCGCACGCAGATTTTCGTTACCCGTAGCGACGTGGTGCTGGTTGCGGGTATTCAAAGCGGTAACCCTGAAATCGTTGCCCGCTACGACAGCCTTGGCAACGTACTGGAGGACTAATGGCGCGATTTGTGGTGTTGGTGATAGACAGCTTTGGCGTCGGTGCGATGGCCGATGTTCCCGACGTGAGGCCGCAGGATATCGGTGCAAATACCTGCGGACATATCTTGCAGCGTTTTCCCGCGCTGCGCCTGCCGACGCTAGAAAAACTGGGCCTGATAAACGCCCTCGGTTTTGCTCCAGGTGTGATGCAGCCTTCTGAAGATGCCGTATGGGGAACCGCAGAACTTGAGCATGAGGGTGGCGATACCTTTATGGGGCATCAGGAGATTTTAGGGACTAAACCCCGGACTCCGCTGCGGATGCCGTTTAATGATGTCATCGATAAAGTTGAAGCCGCGCTGCTTGCCGCCGGACATCAAACAGAGCGCCACGGCAAAGGTCCATTTTGGCTATTGGTGGATGGTGCGGTGGCGGTTGGCGATAACCTCGAAGCCGATCTGGGGCAGGTTTACAACATTACCGGCAATCTGAGTGAAAAAAGCTTTGCTGAGGTGAAGGCCATCGGCCGGACGGTACGTGAACAGGCCTCAGTGGGACGCGTTATCGCCTTTGGCGGCCAGCTCACCAGTACACAGAACATCTTTGATGCCGTGGAAGAAAAAGAGGGCGGCTATATCGGCATCAACGCGCCGCGCTCGGGAGCCTATAAGCAGGGATTTCAGGTTGTACATATGGGCTACGGCGTCGATGAACAGGTGCAGGTTCCTGCCCAGCTGTTTGCGGTTGACGTACCGACGGTACTCGTTGGCAAGGTCGCTGATATCGTTAGCAATCCCCATGGCATCAGTTGGGAAAATCTGGTCGATAGCCAGCAGATTATGGAGATCACCCGGGCGGAGTTTAACCGCCGGGAGACGGCATTTATCTGCACCAATATCCAGGAAACTGATCTGGCGGGTCATGCTGAAGATGTGGAGCGCTATGTCGACAGGCTGGAACTGGTCGATGAGCAGCTAGCCCTGCTGATGGCGGATATGCGCCCGGATGATTGCCTGGTGGTGATGGCCGACCACGGTAACGATCCGACGATAGGCCATAGCAAACATACGCGTGAGAAGGTGCCTCTGCTGGTGTGGTCACCAGGACAATCCTCTGCGCAGCTCGGGACCCGGTGCACCTTGTCGGATGTCGGGGCCACCGTTTGCGACTTTTTCGGTGCACATGCCCCGGAGAATGGACACTCTTTCCTTTCGCTTTTACTGCCCGCAAGGAATACACAATGATGATTGATAGCTCTGGTTATACCTATGCACATGAGCATTTGCACATCGATTTGTCCGGCTTTAAAGGCAACATCGATTGCCGCCTGGATCAATACGAACTGATTCGTAACGAGATGCGCGATTTAATGCACCTCGGCGTGCGCAATATTGTTGAGATGACCAACCGCTACATGGGGCGCAATCCGTCCTTTATGTTGGATCTGATGCGCGATACCGGCATCAACGTGATTGCCTGCACCGGCTATTATCAGCACGCTTTCTTTCCTGAGCACGTTGCTACCCGTTCTGCACAGGAACTGGCGCAGGAGATGATCGATGAGATCGAAATCGGTATTGACGGTACGCCGCTCAAAGCCGGAATTATTGCCGAAATCGGATCCAGTGAAGGGGTCATTACCGATCTGGAAGCCAAAGTGTTTAGCGCCGCGGCGCTGGCGCATAACGCGACCGGACGGCCTATCTCAACGCACACTTCATTTAGCACCATGGGGCTGGAGCAGCTTGCACTGCTAAAACAGCACGGCGTCGATCTTTCCCGCGTGGTCATTGGCCACTGCGATCTGAAAGATAACCTCGATGATATTTTGCGCATGATCGATCTCGGCGCTTACGTTCAGTTCGACACAATTGGCAAAAACAATTATTACCCCGACGCAAAACGCATCGCTATGCTGCTCGCCCTGCGTGAAAGGGGCTGCCTGGATCACGTCATGCTGTCGATGGATATCACCCGCCGTTCTCACTTAAAGGCCAATGGCGGCAACGGTTACGACTATCTGTTGACTACCTTTGTCCCTCAGCTTTACCAGGCCGGTTTCAGCCAGGCCGATGTGGATCTGATGTTACGTACTAACCCTACTCAATTTTTCCTGTAAGGACATAGAGATGAAAAAGATTGGTGTTGCTGGCTTACAGCGCGAGCTGATTAAAAAAACGATTGAAAATACGGCGCCGGGGTGTTTCGAGGTGTTCATCTACAACGACATGGAAGCGGCTATGAAGGTGAAAAACGGCCAGCTGGATTACTACATTGGCGCGTGTAACACAGGTGCTGGCGCGGCGCTTTCCATTGCGATCGCCATTATCGGGTTTAACAAAAGTTGCACGATTGCTAAGCCGGGTATTAAGGCGAAAGAGGATCAGATTGCCAAAATGGTGGCGGAAGGAAGAGTCGCGTTTGGCCTTTCTGTTGAACATATTGAGCATGCGATCCCATTACTGATCAACCATTTAAAATAAAAAGGCACTGTTATGGCGCTTTATATTCAACTCATTGTGGTGGCTTGTCTGACAGGGATGACGTCGTTACTGGCGCACCGGTCAGCTGCGGTTTTTCATGATGGTATTCGCCCGATCCTCCCGCAGTTGATAGAAGGCAACATGCATCGTCGGGAAGCGGGCAGTATCGCATTTGGTTTAAGTATTGGTTTTGTCGCCTCAGTCGGGATTTCGTTCACGTTGAAAACTGGGCTGCTGAATGCCTGGCTGCTGTTTTTGCCTACCGATATCCTCGGTGTACTGGCAGCGAATAGTCTTTTGGCTTTCGGCCTGGGGGCGGTTTGGGGGATTCTGATCCTTACCTGCCTGCTGCCGGTTAACCATCTGCTGACGGCGCTACCGGTCGATGTATTGGGATCGTTGGGCGAATTGAGTTCGCCGGTAGTATCCGCTTTTGCACTGTTCCCATTGGTGGCCATTTTCTACCAGTTCGGTTGGAAAAGCAGCCTGCTGGCGGCGGTTGTTGTACTGATTACACGCGTACTGGTCGTCCGCTACTTCCCACATCTCAACCCTGAGTCGATTGAGATTTTCGTTGGTATGGTGATGCTGTTGGGGATTGCGATTACCCAGGATCTGCGCAATCGCGGTAGCGAGGATCACGACGCCAGCGGGATGTCGGTGTTTGAAGAGCGCACGTCGCGGATCATTAAAAATCTGCCGTATATCGCTATTGTGGGCGCGCTGATTGCGGCGGTAGCCAGCATGAAAATTTTTGCCGGTAGCGAGGTGTCCATCTTTACTCTGGAAAAAGCGTATTCGGCAGGCGTGACGCCGGAGCAATCGCAAACGCTGATTCATCAGGCGGCACTGGCGGAATTTATGCGTGGTCTGGGCTTCGTGCCGATGATCGCCACTACCGCCCTGGCTACCGGGGTTTATGCGGTTGCCGGTTTTACCTTCGTTTATGCGGTGGGTTATCTGGCGCCGAATCCGTGGATTGCCGCGCTGCTTGGCGCTCTGGTGATTTCGGCGGAAGTGCTGCTGCTGCGCTCAATCGGTAAGTGGTTGGGACGCTATCCATCAGTGCGCAATGCGTCAGATAACATCCGTAATGCGATGAACATGCTGATGGAGATGGCGCTGCTGGTTGGCTCTATTTTTGCCTCCATCAAAATGGCTGGGTATACCGGTTTCTCAATTACCGCTGCGATCTACTTCCTCAATGAGTCGTTGGGACGTCCGGTTCAAAAAATGGCCGCGCCGGTTGTGGCAGTCATGATTACCGGTATCGTGCTGAATATTCTGTTCTGGCTCGGATTATTTATTCCGGCATAACAAGGAGCGTGGGTCATGAGAACCTTTCCGCTGGAAAGTTTGTCGCTGGTTGAAGCCCAACATAAGCAGTTCGCGCTAGTGGATGCTATCTGTCGCCATTTTCCTGGGGTCGATTTCCTGCGCGGTGGTGACTTTGGTCTGGCGCCGGGGCTGAATCAGCCCCGCGTCACGCAGCGCGTCGAAGCAGTGCTGGCTGATGCATTCCATGCCGAGGCCGCAGTGCTGGTGCAGGGGGCAGGGACCGGGGCGATTCGTGCGGCGATAGCGGCATTAGTGAAGCCCGGCGGTACGCTGTTAACCCACGATGCGCCGGTCTATCCGACGACCTCGGTGATTATTGAGCAGATGGGACTAAAGCCAATTCGCGTGGACTTTAACGATCTGGCGGCGCTCTCAGAGACGGTGGCTCAGCATCGACCCGATGCGGCGCTGGTGCAGCATACGCGCCAGCGCCCTGAAGATAGCTATCAGTTGGCAGAGGTGCTCTCTGTGCTTAATGAGCAGCATGTTCCGACGCTGACCGACGATAACTACGCAGTGATGAAGGTGGCGAATATCGGTTGCGAATGCGGTGCGACGCTGGCGACATTTTCCTGCTTTAAGCTGTTTGGTCCGGAAGGCGTTGGTGCAGTGGTGGGTCGTGCTGATGCCGTTGCCCGCATCCGCGCCAGCATGTATTCCGGCGGCAGCCAGATTCAGGGGGCGCAGGCGCTGGAAGTACTGCGAGGGCTGGTGTTCGCTCCAGTGATGCACGCAGTGCAGGCGGGGGTGACGGAGCGGCTTCTGCTGCAGTTGAATCAGGGTGCGATTCCGCAAGTTAAACAGGCGATTATCGCCAACGCGCAGTCCCGGGTCCTGCTGGTTGAGTTTCATCAGCCGATTGCGGAGCAGGTACTGGCTAATGCGCAGCGGCTTGGGGCGCTGCCGTATCCGGTTGGCGCCGAGTCAAAATATGAAATACCGCCGTTGTTCTATCGCCTATCCGGAACCTTCCGTGAGGCAAATCCGGGTATTGAACGCTATGCGATTCGTATTAACCCTAATCGTAGCGGTGAGGAAACGGTGTTGAGAATATTGCAGGAAAGCTGTGAGGGCGTGAAGTAACTCGCATCCCGGTGAAATGAGTCGCCGGGATGCGAAGCCATTAATGGTTGGAGAACCAGTTTAACTTATCGCGCAGACCGACCACGCGACCCACAATGATCAGTGCCGGGCTGGCCATCTGCTGAGCCAGCAAATCCAACTGTTCTAACGTGCCGGTAACGACCTTTTGGGTTACCGCCGTGCCGTTCTCAACGATAGCCGCAGGCATATCCGCCGCCATACCGTGAGCAATCAGTTTTTCCCTGATGGCCGGTGCCTGATTCAGGCCCATATAGAACACCAGAGTTTGCTTTTCTACCGCCAGATTTTCCCAGTCCAATTCGCCGCCGGTCTTAAGGTGGCCGGTGACCAGACGCACGCCCTGGGCAAAATCGCGATGGGTCAGGGGGATACCAGAATAGGCGGAACAGCCGGAGGCTGCGGTGATACCCGGGACGACTGAGAAAGGAATACCGGCGCTGCACAAGGTTTCCAGTTCTTCACCGCCGCGGCCAAAGATAAACGGGTCGCCGCCTTTCAGGCGCACGACGCGTTTTCCGCCCTGGGCTTCGCGCAATAGAATCTGATTAATCTCTTCCTGCGGCACGCAATGGTAGCCTGAGCGTTTGCCGACGAAGACCCGATCGGCATCGCGGCGCACCAGGTTCATAATATCGTCGGAAACCAGTCGATCATAAACCACCACATCGGCCTGCTGGATTTGCTGCAACCCTTTGAGGGTCAGCAGCCCCGCATCGCCAGGGCCCGCGCCAACCAGCACCACTTCACCGCGATGATCCAGCGGCTCGGTCAGTAGCTGTTCCGTGGTATCTGCAACTGCCTGACGATCTTCATTCGCCAGAGATTGTGCCAGCCTGTCGCTAACAAACAGCTTCTCCCAGAAACGGCGACGCTCGCTCACGGTCGCAAACTGTTTCTTCACACGTGAACGCAATTGCCCGGCGTACTGAGCCAACTGACCTAAATGGAGCGGCAGAACTGACTCCAGCTTTTCACGCAGCAGGCGCGCCAACACCGGTGAGGTACCGCCTGAAGAGACGGCAACCATCAATGGTGAGCGGTCGATAATCGACGGCATGATAAAGCTGGCCTGCTGAGGGGCGTCGACCACGTTGCAAAATATTCGCCTTGCTTCTGATGACTCACTGACCTGCTGATTCACCTTTTCGTTGTCGGTAGCAGCAATCGCCAGCCAACAGTTATCCAGCAGAGCAGGGTTAAACTCGCCTTTTACCAGGGTGAGCATGTTCGAATCGGCCCACACCTGGAACTGGGGCACAAAATCCAGTGCGTTGACCGTTAATCTGGCTCCCGCGTCGAGTAACAGGCGAGCTTTACGTTCGGCAACATCGCCGCCGCCGACTAACAAACAGTCGCGATCGCGTAATTGGCAAAATATAGGCAAATGGTCCACGACATTACCTCTTAATTATTGGCAGCAGCCTCTGATTGTTTAATTTTTTCCGGAGCTGGGCGCTCCGATTTCGGCGTAGCATACCAATAACCCAATCCCATAAATACGACACCGGACAAAGTATTGCCGAGTGTTACCCATAACAGATTGTGACCAATTCCCGCAAGGGTGTAGGCATCGCTGTGATGACCGAACCAGGAGAGGGCAAACAGCGTCATGTTGGCAACGGAGTGCTCATAGCCGGAAGCGATAAACGCCAGCAGGCACCACCAGATAGCGATAAATTTTGCTGAGCCTTCAGTACGGATCGCCATCCAGATTGCCAGACATACCAGCCAGTTACACAGCGCGCCTTTGAAAAACAGCGCCATCGCAGATTGGCTGGTTTTAGCCAGCGCGACGGTGTGAACGAGGCTGGTATCGACCGGCAGCAGACTGCCGCTACCCCAGCTATACAGCAGCGCCACGAAAATAGAACCGAGCAGGTTGCCCATCCAGGTTTGCGGCAAAATGGCCCACATCTGCCCCTGGCTGATGGTGCCCGCTTTCACGCCCAGCGTCAGGAACATGGTGTGGCCGGTAAACAATTCAGAACCGGCGATAATCACCAGGGTTAAGGCGATACCAAAAGTGGCGCCCATCACCAGAGGACGAACGGATGGGTCGAGCAGATTGCCGAGGGTGAAAATAAGGATGATGCCCAAGCCGACATAAGCGCCTGCCATCATGGAGCTGACCCAGAAACTGAATGGATTATTGGCCGAGAGGCGTGCAATGCGCGCAGCGTTAGCCGCGCACTTGTTTATTGTGTCCGTAAACATATGATTGATTACCCTTGAGATATAAAAATAAAAAAGAAATTCAAAAAAAGGGAGGCGTTGCGCCTCCCGTTAATCTATTAACCGCGTAGCTGCACGACGCCGTCTTTCACTCGGGCTTCATAGTGCGCCACCGAATGGCTTTCATCTTCCAGACACAGGCCATCGCGCAGGCGGAAACGCTGCTTTTTCAGCGGACTGGCAACCCACAGCTCGCCCTGATGCTCGGCAATCAGTCCACGGGACAGGACGCTGGACTCAAAGAACGGGTCGATGTTGCTGATCGCAAAAACCTGGTCGCCGTGATAAGGGCGGAAAATTGCCACTTGTTTATCACCTAACAGCGCGCAGACGCCGGTTTCCGGCACGATGTCATCGAGTTTGCAGATATTTTTCCACTGGCTCATGCGTTTTCCTCCACCAGAGTTACCGGGATGCGTTCGTACGGCGTAGCCGGGCGATGCTGTTCACGTTCAGGAACCACCTGGACGTTCGGATCGCGCTTGTCGCTGTTGATGAAGTGCTTGAAGCGAACCTGGGCGGCTGGTGTGTTGACGGTTTCCGTCCACTCGCATATCACCGCTTCGCGCAGGCGGGCCATCTCTTCTTCCAGATGCTCGTTCAGACCCAGCTTGTCGTCGATGATGACCGATTTCAGGTATTCAATGCCGCCTTCCATGTTATCTAACCACGGCGCGGTACGGGTCAGTTTATCGGCCGTACGGATGTAGAACATCATGAAGCGGTCGAGGTATTTCATCAGCGTTTCACGGTCCAGATCCGCCGCCAGCAGATCTGCATGGCGCGGCTTCATCCCGCCATTACCGCAGACGTACAGGTTCCAGCCTTTTTCTGTCGCGATGATGCCGACGTCTTTACCCTGGGCTTCCGCACATTCACGGGTACATCCGGAAACGCCAAACTTCATTTTGTGCGGGGTGCGGATGCCTTTATAGAGGTTTTCCAGCTCGACGCCGAAGCCGACGCTATCGCCCACGCCGTAGCGGCACCAGGTGCTGCCTACGCAGGTTTTCGCCATACGCAGCGCTTTGGCATACGCGTGACCCGTTTCGAAGCCTGCGTCGATCAGTTGACGCCAGATTTCCGGTAGATCGTCTTTTTGCACACCGAACAGGCCAATACGTTGAGAACCGGTGATCTTGGTGTACAGATTAAATTCACGGGCGATACGACCGACGGCCACCAGGCCTTCTGGCGTGATTTCGCCACCGGCAGAGCGAGGGATAACAGAGTAGGTACCGTCTTTCTGGATGTTCGCCAGGAAGTTGTCGTTGGTATCCTGCAGCGGGGTATGCTGCGGTTTGAGAATATATTCGTTCCAGCAGGAGGCCAGCAGGGAGCCAACGGTTGGCTTACACACTTCGCAGCCGTAGCCTTTGCCGTGTTTCGCCAACAGTTCTTCAAAGGTTTTGATGCCTTCCACGCGGATGAGGTGGAACAGTTCCTGGCGAGAGTACGCGAAGTGCTCACACAGGTTGTTGTTCACTTCGATGCCTTGTTTCGCCAGCTCGGCGTTGAGCACCTGGGTTACCAGCGGAATACAACCGCCGCAGCCGGTACCCGCTTTGGTTTCCGCTTTCAGCGCCGCCACGGTGTGGCAGCCTTTATTGATGGCGGAGATCAGCATGCCTTTAGTGACGTCGAAGCAGGAGCAGATCTGCGCGCTGTCCGGCAGTTTATCCACGCCGATGGACGGCTTACCGCTGCCCGCGTGGGCTGGCAGGATCAGTGAGTCCGGGTTTTCCGGCAGTTCAATCGCGTTGAGAACCAACTGCAGCAGGTTGCCGTAATCGCTGGTGTCGCCCACCAGTACCGCACCGAGCAGCGTTTTGTTATCCGGGCTGACGATCAGACGTTTGTAGACTTCTTTGCTTTCATCAAGATAAACGTAGCTACGTGCGCCCGGCGTACGACCATGGGCATCGCCGATACCGCCAACGTCAACGCCCAGCAGCTTCAGCTTGGCGCTCAGGTCCGCACCTTCAAAGGCGTTTTCCGTTTCGAGGATATGATCAGCGGTCACCTGTGCCATTTTATAGCCAGGAGCAACCAGACCATAAACGCGATTGTTCCAGCTGGCACATTCGCCGATGGCGTAGATATCCGGATCGGACGTCTGGCAACGGTCGTTAATTACGATACCGCCGCGCTGGGCGACTTCCAGACCGCATTGGGTGGCTAGCTTGTCGCGCGGGCGAATACCGGTTGAGAAAACGATAAAATCGACTTCCAGTTCGCTACCGTCAGCAAAACGCATGGTTTTACGCGCTTCGGTGCCTTCCTGGACGATCTCTTTGGTGTTTTTGCTGGTGTGCACGCGCACGCCCATGCTTTCAATTTTGCGACGTAACTGCTCGCCGCCCATCTGATCGAGCTGTTCAGCCATCAGCATAGGAGCGAATTCAATCACGTGGGTTTCAACGCCGAGGTTTTTCAGCGCGCCCGCAGCTTCCAGACCTAACAGGCCGCCGCCGACTACCGCGCCGCGTTTGCTGCGACGGGCACAGGACTCAATGGCGTTGAGATCTTCAATAGTGCGATAGACAAAACAGTCCTGGGTTTCGGAACCTTTAATCGGTGGGATCCACGGATAGGAGCCGGTCGCCATGATCAGCTTGTCATAAAATACGGTACGACCCGCGCTGGAGTGGATAACCTTCTCCTGGCGATTGATGGTGATAGCGCGTTCGCCAATCAGCACCTTAACGCCGTGCTTCTCGTAAAAACCTTCTCGTACCAAAGAGAGCTCTTCAGCGGTATGGTGAGAGAAGTAGGAGGAGAGGTGTACGCGGTCGTAGGCGATACGGGGTTCTTCACAGAAGACGGTAATATCAAAATTGGCAGCGTCGGATTTATCAAGAAGATCCTCAATAAAGCGATGGCCGACCATACCATTACCAATAATAGCGAGTCTGACTTTGCTCATATTTGCCTCGATTTCTTTTATATTACCGCCTACCTTAACGATTCAGCCAAGACACTTATTGATGCAAATCAATTACACCTTTACCTACTACTTAAGTGGTATATTTTTGATTTGTCAGCATTTTTATAAGTCTTGGAAAACACTAACTTTTCCTTTTTGCTTTTTTTGTGTACAAAATCAGCAGAAGAAACCGGCATAAGGCTGAGTGAATTTTTAGCAATGTTTAACGAGGGTCATCGGTATGACAGCAGCGTCGCTTTGGTTGATTGAGAACGTTCGCCTGCCCGATCGCGAAGGTCTTTGGCAGATAGCGATAGACAAGGGGCGCTTTGGGGATATAACCCCTATGGACGAGGCGCGCAATGAGAGTTATGAGGTGCTGAATGCGCGCGGCGGATTGGCTATTCCCCCTTTTATTGAACCGCATATCCACCTCGATACCACCCAAACAGCCGGAGAGCCTAACTGGAATCAGTCCGGGACTCTGTTTGAAGGTATTGAGCGCTGGGCAGAGCGTAAGGCTTTACTGAGCCATGAAGATGTTAAAGCTCGCGCATGGAAGACGCTGAAATGGCAAATTGCTAACGGCATCCAGTTTGTGCGTACCCACGTCGACGTTTCCGACCCTACGCTCACCGCACTCAAAGCCATGCTGGAGGTAAAACAGGAGGTCGCGCCATGGGTAGATTTGCAGATCGTTGCCTTCCCACAAGAGGGGATTCTCTCTTATCCCAATGGAGAGGCTCTGCTGGAAGAGGCGCTGCGTCTGGGGGCCGATGTGGTGGGCGCGATTCCTCATTTTGAATTTACGCGTGAATATGGAGTGGAATCTCTGCATATTGCTTTCCGCCTGGCGAAAAAATACCAACGGCCTCTGGATATCCACTGCGATGAAATCGACGATGAACAGTCTAGATTCGTTGAAACCGTGGCGGCCCTGGCGTTAAAAGAGGGGATGGGGCCGCAGGTGACCGCCAGCCATACCACCGCTATGCACTCCTATAATGGCGCTTACACCTCGCGGCTATTTCGCCTGCTGAAACTTTCCGGCATTAACTTCGTGGCTAATCCGCTGGTTAATATCCACCTCCAGGGACGTTTTGATGACTATCCGAAGCGCCGTGGTATTACCCGCGTGAAGGAGTTGATGGCGGCGGGAATTAACGTCTGCTTTGGTCATGATGATGTCTTTGACCCGTGGTATCCGCTGGGTACCGGCAACATGTTGCAGGTGCTGCATATGGGGCTGCACATTTGCCAGATGATGGGTTATCAACAGATTAACGACGGGCTGAAACTGGTGACGGAAAATAGCGCACGGACGTTTGGCCTGAGCGATTACGGCATTGTGCCCGGAAATCCGGCGAATCTGGTGATTCTTCCTGCGGAGAATGGTTTTGAAGCCGTGCGCTGCCAGGTGCCAGTACGTTGGTCAATTCGTCAGGGGAGAGTCATTGCCACGACGCAATTAGCGCAGACCTGGGTGCAGACGGACAAGGGCGGGGAAGAGCTATTCTTTACCAAAAACAACCCCTTTGCCGGAACAAAGGGGTCTGAGGCTTAGTGAGATTACGCCGCTGCGTTGTTCTGGCGGTGGCGGGAAACAAAGCCGAGGATCACGCACATCACAAATACCACGGCATAGAGACCGTTAGCGGTATGCAGCGCTGCCAGCGGACCGCTGGCGGCGACGATCGGGCCGGTAACCACAAAGGTCAACATGGTGCCGACGGTACCGCAGGTGAGAATGAAGTTCACCAGCTTTGGCGACGATACTCTGGTCTGCTGCGAGCCCAGCGTAATAATAGAGGTGTAGATTGCGCTTGAGAAGAAGCCGAGGGTCAGGATAAACCACGGCATATGCTCCGGCGAACCGTTAATAAACAGATACATCAGGACCGTCGCTGCGCCTGCCAGCACGGTCAGAATACGTTGCAGGTCAAAGAAGCGCAGGATAAAGCTGAATGACCACATGCCAATCATGTACGACATCCAGAAATCACTCACCAGTTTGCCCCCATCACC
Source organism: Klebsiella sp. RHBSTW-00215 (assembly GCF_014103785.1). NCBI lineage: Bacteria > Pseudomonadati > Pseudomonadota > Gammaproteobacteria > Enterobacterales > Enterobacteriaceae > Klebsiella > Klebsiella sp. RHBSTW-00215. Next base: position 928,215 of record NZ_JABXQS010000001.1, on the reverse strand, counting down.
CAGGCTCATGCCCAGACTTTTGGCGTATTCCGGCACCCAGGAGATAAAGCCCAACTGGCCGAGGATGTAACAGAGTGCGGCAATGGAAAGAAACAGCACACCGATACCCCATTTCTCTTTTGCTACCGGCTGGCTGTCCAGCGGCGCTTTTTTACCTAATACCGGGAATTCACAGCCGAAAGTCAGTACGAAAATAGCCACATAAACCAGACCGATGCAGGCATAGACCCAGTACCACTCGATGCTTCGTGCCAGCAGGTATGCGGCAAGCATCGGGAAAATCATGCCCGCCATGCTGAAGAAGGAGTCGGTGAACAGCAGGCGCGCGCCGCGCTGACGACCTTCATACATATGGGTGATCAGGAAGGTACCAATCGACATGGTGATCCCGCTGACCAGCCCAAGTACGAACATTGAGGCAGAGAACAGCGCCAGGCTATGGCTAAACATCAAACCTGCGACGGCGAGTACCATCAAGATAAAGCCAAAGCGCAGTTGGGTTTTCAGCGGAACGATTTCCATCAGCCAGGCATTCAGGAAGATAGAAATCAGGATACCGGCGTTGAGGAAGGTAAAGGTGTTGCTCATACTGGAAACGGGCAGATGGAAATAATCTGCGATGTTTCCCATCACCATCCCGGTGACGATCACCAACGCGCCGGTCAGGGCGTAGGAGAAGAAGCTGATCCATGTGAGCTTGATACGGTTGCTGTTAGTCATGACTGGCCTGTGAATAGAAATGTATAGCGCGTTGACTCTGCGCCGGGCGGACAGATTTTATTCGTTTGCGTGATGTAATTAAATGTTTATTCTGAAATGTAGATCTTTTTGCACGAATAAATGTGATTGAAATCACATTTAATTATTTGATGGATTAATGATTGCGTCGTAACAAGTGTTTCAGCTAAGTAAAATTAGGTAAAAGGCTGGCCCAGGATGCAAAGGCTCTTTAGAATCAAGGCACTCGCTTTTTATTCTGCTCCGTTAAGGAATTTCCATGCTCAAATCAACTCTCGTGGCGGTGGCTGCCGTTTTCGCCTTTTCAGCATTTTCCCCGGCCATGGCGGCGAAGGGCGACCCTCATGTGTTGCTGACCACCTCTGCGGGCAATATTGAGCTTGAGCTGAATAGCCAGAAGGCACCCATTTCGGTAGATAACTTCCTGAAGTACGTCAACAGTGGTTTCTATAACAACACCACCTTTCACCGTGTGATCCCGGGCTTTATGGTGCAGGGCGGCGGCTTTAACGAGCAGATGCAGCAAAAGCAACCTAACCCGCCGATTAAAAACGAAGCGGACAACGGCCTGCGTAATACCCGTGGAACCATCTCCATGGCGCGTACTGCCGATCAGGACAGCGCGACCAGCCAGTTCTTTATCAACATTGCAGATAACGCTTTCCTCGACCACGGCCAGCGTGATTTTGGCTATGCGGTCTTCGGCAAGGTCGTGAAAGGAATGGACGTTGCGGATAAGATTTCTCAGGTACAGACCCATAACGTTGGGCCTTATCAAAATGTTCCGTCTAAACCGATTGTTATTCTGTCGGCGAAAGTGCTGCCGTAAAATATGTCTCCTGCGCGGGTACCAAGCCCGCGCTGCTTTCTCCCGCCAGATAAAGTGATAAGCGAAACCCGAGAATCTGCGTAGAATACCCCGGTTTGTAACTTCCGGAGCCGCCATGATCCTGCTTATCGACAACTACGATTCTTTCACCTGGAATTTATATCAGTACTTCTGCGAGCTGGGAGCCGAAGTCCTTGTCAGGCGTAATGATGAGTTGACGTTGGAGGAGATTATCGCGCTGGCGCCGGAGAAAATCGTTATTTCGCCGGGCCCCTGTACCCCTGATGAATCAGGGATTTCGCTGGCGGTGATTCGCCACTTTTCCGGCAAGACTCCGCTCCTGGGCGTCTGCCTTGGTCATCAGGCTATCGCGCAGGTTTTCGGCGCGACCATCGTGCGGGCTGCCAAAGTGATGCATGGTAAAACGTCTCCTGTCATTCACAATGGGCAAGGGGTGTTTGCTGGGTTGAATAATCCACTCATCGTTACTCGCTACCACTCCTTATTGATCGATCCCCCAACGCTACGGGAATGCTTTGAGATCACCGCCCGCAGCGAAGAGGGCGAGATCATGGGGATTCGCCATCGCGAGTTTGATCTCGAAGGCGTGCAGTTTCACCCGGAGAGCATTCTTAGCGAGCAGGGGCATCAACTGCTGGCAAACTTCCTCAATCGTTGATTTGTAGTTGCCATTGATTGATTTTTTATGCATATTTTGTGATTAGATTATCATAATCATTGCTGCATAACGAAGAAGGATGGGCATGACATGGCAACTGAACAACCGGCAATCACCCGCGCCACATTCGATGAGGTCATTTTGCCGATTTATGCACCGGCAGAATTTATTCCGGTGAAGGGCAAGGGCAGCCGCGTATGGGATCAGCAGGGCAAAGAGTACGTTGATTTCGCAGGCGGTATTGCCGTGACCGCGCTCGGTCATTGCCATCCGGCGCTGGTGGCGGCACTGCATGAGCAGGGCGAAACTCTGTGGCATACCAGTAACGTGTTTACCAACGAACCGGCCCTGCGCCTGGGACGTAAGCTGGTCGATGCGACTTTTGCCGATCGCGTGGTGTTTATGAATTCCGGGACGGAAGCTAACGAAACCGCGTTCAAGCTGGCGCGTCATTACACCGTGACTCGCCATAGCCCGTATAAAACCAAAATCATCGCCTTCCACAATGCGTTCCATGGTCGTTCGCTGTTCACCGTCTCCGTAGGCGGTCAGCCGAAATACTCCGATGGCTTTGGCCCGAAACCGGCTGATATCGTTCACGTGCCGTTTAACGATTTACACGCGGTAAAAGCCGTCATGGACGATCATACCTGCGCGGTAGTGGTAGAACCGATTCAGGGCGAGGGGGGTGTGACTGCGGCGACGCCTGAATTCCTGCAAGGGTTGCGTGAACTGTGCGATCAGCACCAGGCACTGTTAGTGTTTGATGAAGTGCAGTGCGGTATGGGGCGTACGGGCTCGCTGTTCGCTTATATGCACTACGGCGTGACGCCGGATATTCTGACCAGCGCTAAGGCGCTTGGCGGTGGCTTCCCGATTAGCGCGATGCTAACCACTCATGAAATCGCCAGTGCTTTCCATGCCGGATCTCATGGTTCAACCTACGGCGGGAATCCGCTGGCCTGCGCAGTGGGCGGTGCGGCGTTCGATCTGATTAACACGCCAGAAGTATTGGATGGTGTGAGTGCGAAGCGCGAGCTGTTTGTTAAACATCTCCAGCAGATTGACGCGCAGTTCGATTTGTTTAGCGATATCCGCGGAATGGGGTTGCTAATCGGTGCTGAGCTTAAGCCGCAGCATCAGGGCCGGGCCCGCGACTTCCTTTATGCTGCCGCAGACGCTGGCGTGATGGTGCTCAACGCCGGGCCTGACGTCATGCGCTTTGTGCCGTCGCTGGTGATTGACGATAGCGATATTGCCGAAGGAATGGCGCGCTTTGCCCAGGCAGTTGAGCGTGTGCTTAGCGCTTAGTGGTACGTAGCCAGATGCCATGATGCGGACGCTGACGCCATGCCACCGACGAAATGGTGTGCATGGTGTTCAGGTGACCCAGAATGCGCTGCAGATGCTGTTCCATGGTACTGAGCGGGCCGCGAGGGACTTCCGCATCCTGGGCCTCCATAATATTCACATCTCCAGCGCTCCCCGGTCCATCTGAATCCAGCCGTTGCTGACAGCGCTGTAGCGCAATCTCACAGGACTCCAGATAACGCTGAGCTAGATCCGGCGTCAGCATATTGTGCTCGCGCGCCAGGGTGGTCATCGCATTGATGTGCTCAACAATGAACTGGCTATGGGTTACCCACAGCTTCATATCTTCCAGATAGTGCGAATTAAAGCCCGGTTCCTGCATCGCCTGATTGAGTGAGTTAAACAGCGCATTGTGCGCCTGATTAACGCGCATTCGCTGATAGGCCAGCGCCGGAGCCTGATGATCGTCGCTAAGAATGAGCCGGATCGCTTCCTGATCGGCTTCCAGCGCGTCGTGGGCATTTTTGCGTAGCAGACCGCTTTGCCACTGCGGCCATAGCCAAACCATCCCACCAAAAGCGATCAGACAGCCAATAAGCGTGTCGATTAATCTGGCGATGATAAACTGCTCACCGTTTAGCGTGAGTAATTGCAGGGTATAAACCGCCGTGACGGTAAAACCAACCATTGCCCAGCCGTAGTTCTTACGAATAATCAGGTAGCTTAGCAGCGTGATGAAGAGCATGGCGGTCAGCGTATAGCCTTCAGGCACGTGGAAGTGTAGCGTCAGTCCGGCGATCACCAGCCCGGCAATCGTTCCAGCCGCCCGGTGAACAATGCGCACCCGCGTCGCGCCGTAGCCGTTTTGCGTCACGAACAGCACAGTCATCAGGATCCAGTAGGGTTTCGGCAGATGCAGTGCGCTGCCCATCAGGCTGGCGGCGCTCAGCATTACGCTGATGCGCGCGGCGTTGCGTAACGCCGGAGATTTAAACGACAGGTAGCTTTTCAGCGCTGGCAGCAGGGGTAAACGTCGAGTTTTATCCGCCATCAAGTTGCGCGTGTACAGAGGACGCTGGGTACGCAAAACCCGGGCGATACGGCTGAAGTGCCAGGCGCAGAACTGGCCGACCGGGTTATCCGGATGTTGCCAGGCAATTTTTTCCAGCGCGCCGATCTGTTTATCCATCTGAAAGCGCTGTGGGTAACGATGGTAGAGAAGATCGTCCGCCAACTCACGCAGGCGGGCGGCAACGGTTTGCGCATTCCAGCGAATCACTGCTTCTGCGTGACTGCGTTCCACCAGTTTCTGCACTTCTTCCGGCTGATGCAGGCTAACGGAGATATGTTCCTGTAAATCCAACCCCACCTGAAAAGCGCGCAACAGACGTTTGTGGTCGTTGCGTTGATTGGCCGCCAGCATATGCATCTGCTGGTAACACTGGGTAATCAGATCAACCACTTTCTGCTGGCGGTTAAGTAGCGGCGGCAGCGAGGTGGCCGGGTCCGTATGCTGGGTCAGCAGGCTGTATTTGGCCTCGCAATAGTTAGCCAGTTCGCGGTAGAGCAGGCTCAGCGACTCGCGCAGCGGTTGTTCGCGCCATAGCCAAAACCAGAACCAGTTAAAGACGCCATACCATAAGGTGCCGAGCGCGTAGATTAGCAGTGGCTCCCACACCGGCATGTTGCCCGCAAGGCTGAGGGTAAAAATGGCGGCAATAAGTGAAGCAGGCAGTAGTCGCGCGTGCAGTGAACTGATTTCGGCAGTCACCCCAAGGATTAGCGCCAGACCAGTGAGAATCAGCGGTAGAGGGATCTCGCGTTGCAGCAGGAGCTGGACAATCAGGCTACAGCCAGCAAACAGGCAACCGCCAATAATCAGGCGTTTAAAGAAGCGCTTATGTGGTGTGTCCAGACCGGCAATGTTGCAACAGGCTGGTACCAGGGAAAACAGTAAGCCCTGCTGTAAATGTCCGAGAAGAAGTCCGATTGCGACCGGCAGACACAACACCAGCGTTTGCCGCAGTGCGTAGTTGACTTCCGGGTGGTAAATCAGCCTGCGCCACATGAGGGGGAAACAAAAACGGCGTATTGCTATGCAATACGCCGTTTTGCCGACTTAACGGGTACCGTAGACGACGATAGTTTTACCATGCGCGGAGATCAGGTTTTGATCTTCCAGCATTTTCAGGATACGACCAACGGTTTCGCGGGAGCATCCAACGATCTGACCGATTTCCTGACGGGTAATTTTAATTTGCATACCGTCCGGGTGGGTCATCGCATCAGGCTGTTTTGCCAGGTTCAGCAGCGTCTGGGCGATACGACCCGTCACGTCGAGGAAGGCGAGGTTACCGACTTTCTCTGACGTAACCTGCAGGCGACGTGCCATTTGCGAAGAGAGACGCATCAGGATGTCCGGGTTAACCTGGATCAACTGACGGAATTTTTTGTAGGAGATTTCGGCCACTTCACATGCGGTTTTCGCACGTACCCATGCACTACGTTCCTGACCTTCTTCAAACAGGCCTAATTCACCGATGAAATCGCCCTGGTTGAGGTAAGAGAGGATCATCTCTTTACCTTCTTCATCCTTGATGAGTACAGCCACGGAGCCTTTAACGATGTAGTACAACGTTTCTGCTTTCTCACCCTGGTGGATCAGCGTGCTCTTTGAGGGGTACTTATGAATGTGGCAATGAGACAAGAACCATTCAAGGGTAGGGTCTGTTTGCGGTTTGCCAAGCACCATGCGCGGTTATCCTCTGTTATAAGCTATCTCCAGATGCCGACACTACACGGCATCCGGGCATGCAATCGTATTAAATCCCTATACCTGGGAATCTGGCTGAAAATTTCCTGCAGCCTGTAATGTGAACTCCTCAGCATACATGCAGTGCATCAATGTATTACTGTAGCATCCCGATTGTTTTAGCATAGCTTTCGCCGCGTGTCTCCTGGTGTCTCGCTTCAGCATGACCTAGGTCGCCTTCCGTTGCGAGAATTGTTATGTGCGCGTAATCTGTCAGGAAAATTACAGCCCTGGAGTTAAATTTATGCAAGCGCGAGTGAAATGGGTTGAAGGGTTAACCTTCATTGGTGAATCGGCTTCTGGTCACCAGATTCTGATGGACGGTAATTCCGGGGATAAAGCGCCCAGCCCGATGGAAATGGTGTTGATGGCGGCGGGCGGATGTAGCGCAATTGACGTGGTTTCTATCCTGCAGAAGGGACGCCATAACGTCACTAACTGCGAAGTTAAGCTGACTTCTGAGCGTCGCGAGGAAGCACCACGTCTGTTTACCCATATCAATCTGCATTTTATCGTGACCGGTAAAGAGCTGAAAGATGCTGCCGTTTCTCGCGCAGTTGACCTATCGGCGGAAAAATATTGCTCGGTGGCGCTGATGCTGGAGAAAGCAGTAAACATAACTCACTCTTATGAAGTGATCGAGGGATAAGCCGAACGGCGCGAACTCGTCGCCCCGGCATGCGCTGCGCTACCGGGGTTTTTTGTTAGTTGATTTTCCTGCCTTCCATTAGCCGCTCGACCAATGGCGCCATGATAAGCTCCATAGCCAGCCCCATTTTCCCTCCCGGTACCACTAGCGTGTTCATATGCGAGATAAACGAGCCCTGAAGCATCGCCAGTAGCCAGGGGAAATCGATATTCTGTAAGTTGCGGAAATGGATAACGACAAAGCTTTCATCCAGCGATGGGATTGCTTTGGCTGCAAATGGATTGGACGTATCCACCGTAGGTACGCGCTGGAAGTTGAGGTGAGTGCGTGAAAACTGCGGGGTGATGAAGTTGATGTAATCTTCCATCGAGCGAACGACGGAATCCATCACCGCTTCACGAGAGTGGCCGCGTTCGCTGGTATCGCGGATAAGCTTCTGGATCCACTCCAGGTTAACGATCGGCACAACCCCAACCAACAGATCAACATGGTCAGCGACGTTGTGCTGGGGCGTGACAACTCCGCCGTGCAGGCCTTCATAAAACAGCACGTCAGTGGGTTCAGGCAGCGACTGCCAGGGAGTGAAGGTGCCAGGAACCTGATTCCACGGCACGGCTTCATCATAGGTGTGTAAATACTTGCGTGACTGACCTGTACCGTTCAGCCCGTATTCTCTGAAAGTCTGCTCCAGCAGGCCGAAATCGTTAGCCTCGGGACCGAAGTAGCTGATGTGTTTGCCCTGATCTCGCGCTTTGCGGATCGCCATGTCCATTTCCGGGCGGGTGTAGCGGTGAAAGCTATCGCCTTCCACTTCGGCGGCGTGGAGGTTTAGTTGGGCGAATATTTTGCGAAAGGCGAGGCTGGTGGTCGTGGTTCCCGCGCCGCTAGAGCCCGTGACGGCAATCACCGGATGTTTGGCAGACATAACAACTCCCAGGGTAAACGATAGTGTGATGCCGCCTTAGCCGTGAAACTGCTTGCGGGGCATAATATTGACCGTCTCGTGCAGCTCTGACCACACCAGCGCGGCTTCTCCGCTTTTCAGCTGTTGTTTGACATCGGCGACTTTATCCGCCAGCGAACGTTCATGCTCACCATAATCGGTGCCTTCGCGTAATACAAAACTTTCAATCAGGTTATCCAGCGTTTCGGGATCGAGATCCTGCCAGGGAATAATCATATTTGCCCTCCTAACCAGCGAGTTAGCCAATCCGGGATTCGCTGTTCTAACCACATTTCCGGCTTGCGCAGTGTACCACCGACAAAACCAACATGGCCGCCATGCTCTGTAAGTTGATACTCGACATTTGCCGGTAGCTGTTCTTGCGGCGGGATGGAGTGGTGATCCATAAAAGGATCGTCCTTCGCATGAATAATCAGCGTTGGTTTAGTGATGTCGCTTAAGCGCGGCATCGCACTACACTGGCGATAGTAGTCTAGCGCATCGGCAAAACCGTGGATCCTGGCGGTGATGCTATCGTCAAATTCGCGGATGCGGCGCATACCTTTTAGCTGGCGTAAATCAACCGGCAAAGAGCCCGGATAAGCTTTCAGCTTACGCGCGGCATTCGCCTTCAGCAGATTGAGTAGATAACGCTGATAAACGCGGGAAAACCCCTTATCCATATGAGAACTACAGGCTTCCAGCATAAACGGCGCGGAGACGATAACGGCAGCATCGACAGGAATATCGTCACCTTCTTTCGCCAACAGGCAGCCCAGCATATTGCCCCCGAGCGAGTAACCCACCGCTGCAGTTGGCACGTCGCCGTATTCGCGCTGAAGCCAACGTAAAAACCAGGAGCCGTCTTCCGTTTCGCCTGAATGATAGATGCGGTTATTTCGGTTGGGTTCGCCGCTACAGCCGCGAAAATGCATCACCACGCCCAGCCAGCCGCGCTGCATGGCCGCGTGGACGAGTCCGTGAGCATAAGGGCTGTGCAGGCTGCCCTCAAGACCATGAAACACCACCAATCGCGGTTTATGACGAGCCTGAGATGGTTCTTCGCTCCACGCCAGATCGACAAAGTCGCCATCCGGTAATTCAAGACGCTGCCAGTGTGGAGTGAAACGTAGCTTGCGACGGATTAGCCGCGGCAACATGGTTTGCAAATGACGATTGCCAACGCCGCGCATCGGGTGAAACTGCTGCGAGTCGTCTTCGGGGGGCGTCATTTCTGTGGGAGTGATATCAACCATAGCACCAGAGCAATTAATAATCTTTATACATACTATACCGCGCATGAAGTGCGCAGGTTAGCCAATATGTGGTCTTGTGGCTAATCGGTAAGCAGATTGCGTGAGAAAAGATGAATATCCACTCCAGGCTTACGCCGCCACAGGCGGGCCTTTCTTGTTCCTGTCGCCATGCTCTCACCTGTCTCTTCAAACATCCCTGACGCTTCAAAACGGCGAATCAGGCTTTTACGCTGTATGGACTGACCGAGGATTATCTCCGTCGCTTCCTGTAGCTGGCCATGGGTGAAGGTCTCCGGCAAGCAGTAAACGGGCAGTAAAGAATACATGGTTTTTTGCCTTAAGCGATGCAGGGCGGCGGCGATGATTTTCTGGTGATCAAACGCCAGGGAATAGTCGGCAAGCCTGGCAATTGGCACCCAACGGGCATCGTTGACGCTGGCGATATGCGGTTCGCAGTCTGCCCAGGCAATTAGTGCAAACCAGGTGACGGTCAGGCTCCAGCCGCGTGGGTCGCGATCGGGCCCGGAAAAAGTGTCCAGCTGTTCCAACCATGAAGGGGAAACCCCGGTTTTCTCAGTGAGCTTACGCATCGCGGTGGTGCGGGTGGAGTCATCGCGCGCCATATCAATAAAGCCGCCGGGCAATCCCCAATACCCTTTCTGCGGGTGGTTTGCCCGCTCTACCAGCAGGACGCACAGCGCTTGTTGATGAAGCGTGAATAACACGCTATCCACCGTCACCAGAGGGGAGGGAAAGCGGCTGGCATCATATTGATTCAAATAGTCGGCTTCGGTGTTCATAGGCTACTCGCGATGATTTGGAACGCCCATCAGTGTACCAGCCCGACACTAAGCAGCAAGGCTGCGTTTTTTATTATTATTTATCAGTAGATTACCTTCTCAGTGAAATAATACATTTTTATGCTTGCTTAGTATGTGTCTTAAGGACATTATTAATTGTGTCGAAGGGACATAATTGTGAGGGGAGAGTGATGAGTATGAAATTGACGTTAACCCTGGATAACCAGACTTACACTATCGCCAACGGTGTTTTTCCTGATGGCGCTGTCTGGCTGAAGGTGACTAATCCGTTGCCATCCTCTGCCCGCCTGATGTGCATTCGCGCTGCTGCGATGCGGGATATGAACGACTTTATGTTGCTTGCGCAACTGGTGGACGCGGTCCGTCACCAGACCGATGTGCTGGTCAGCCACCTCGAACTACCCTGGCTACCGTGGGCGCGTCAGGACCGACATATGGTTGCTGGTGACAGTTTTGCGTTGAGAGTCTTTGCTACTCAACTCAACACGCTGAAGTTCGATAAGGTGAAAGTGCTTGATCCTCACAGCGACGCTGCTGCGGCGGCAATAGATAACTTTGTGGCGATTCCACAGGAGAGGTGCCTGTTGCTGAGTACGACTCTATGCCATCGGTTTCAGCAAAAGGCGCTAATGCTGGTGGCGCCAGATGCGGGGGCGCTGAAAAAAATTGATGCCGTAGCCAGAGCAACAGGCGTCTCGGAGTACGCCATTCTGAGCAAAAAACGTGATGTGGCAAGCGGCAACCTGACAGGCTTTGCGCTGGTTGCGGGTGATGTCAGGGGCAGGGATCTGCTGATTGTTGACGATTTATGCGACGCCGGCGGCACCTTTATCGGTTCGGCGCAGGTGTTGCGCGATGCTGGTGCCCGCAGCGTCAGCTTGTATGTGACACACGGCATTTTTTCAAAAGGCGTTGAACATCTGCTGAACAACGGCGTTGATGCCATCTATACCACCACTTCTTTGGCTGCTCCGACGCTGGCACATCCGCAGCTTGAACTTATCGACATTGACGCGATCTACGGCGCTTAAGGGAGAAATCATCATGAAAATTAACCCTATTCTGGCTATTGATGGCTACAAAGTTTCTCACCGTGCGCAATATCCCCAGGGTACGACGCGGGTCTATTCTAACTTCACTCCGCGTAGCGATCGTTTTTTTCAGTCGCCGTTGGCAGATGGCAAGCTAGTGTTTTTCGGTCTGCAGGGATTTTTGCAGTGGTTCCTTGTCGAGCAGTTCAACGAGGCATTTTTTGCTCGTCCGGAAGATGAAGTGGTGAACGAATATAAGCAGGTCATGGATGGTTATCTTGGTCGCGATGCGGTCCCGGTGGATCATATTCGCGACCTACATCGTCTGGGCTATCTGCCGCTGCACATTAAATCGTTGGATGAAGGTACAAAAGTGCCGATGAAGGTGCCGGTATTGACCATCATTAATACGAAAGAAGAATTTTTCTGGCTGGTGAATTACCTGGAAACGGTGCTTTCGGCAGAGCTTTGGAAGGCATCCACCAATGCCACTATTGCCCATCACTATCGCAAAATCTGCGAACGCTGGGCGGAAAAGACCTGTAGCGATCTGACCCATCTCGATTTTCAGTGTCACGATTTTTCATTTCGCGGTATGGCCGGATTGCAGGATGCCGCCCAGGCGGGGTGTGGGCATTTGTTAAGCTTCAAGGGGACAGATAGCATTCCGGCACTGCTCTATGCCCGCGATTACTATACCGAAAGTGAAGACTATTTTATCGGCGCCAGCATTCCGGCGACTGAGCATAGTGTGATGTGTATGGGGGAGCGTGAGCATGAGATAGAAACCTTCCGTCGTCTGATTGCCGATATTTATCCGCAGGGATTTGTTTCTATCGTCTCCGATACCTGGGATTACTGGCGGGTACTGAGTGAATTTACCCGCGAACTGAAGGAGATCATTATGCAGCGCCAGGGACGGGTTGTGTTCCGCCCGGACAGTGGTGATCCGGTTGAGATTCTGTGCGGTACTGCTGCTACCGATGATGTACGTACTGAACGAAGTGTAGAAGAGAAAGGCTCTGTCGAGGTGCTGTGGGAGATTTTTGGCGGCACAATAAATGATAAAGGCTACAAGGTATTGGATCCCCATGTGGGCCTGATTTACGGTGATTCCATTACTCTCGCCAGAGCCGATGAGATCATGCGTCGTCTGGAAGCGAAGGGTTTCGCCAGTTCTAATGTGGTGTTCGGCGTGGGCTCCTTTACCTACCAGTATAATACGCGCGATACCTTTGGTTTTGCGATGAAAGCAACCTGGGGGGAAGTCAGTGGCGAAGGGCGAATGATTTTCAAAGAGCCAAAAACGGACAATGGCCTGAAACGTTCGGCCCGCGGTCTTTTACGGGTTGAGCGCGATGCTCTGGGAGAGCTGCAGCTGCATGATGAACAAACTCTGGAGCAGGAGCTGCAGGGAGAGCTAAAAACTCGCTTCCTCGATGGCAAAGTGTTCCGCCGCGAACATCTTGAACAGATACGCGCCCGGTTGGCAGCGCAGCGTTAAGGGCTAATACCTGTTCCGGCAATCCTGATTCTGATTTTCAGATGGCGTAGGCTATCGTCGGGGTGGTGGTGGTAAAGTTGTTGCGGCGCTTGAGGCTTTCGGCCTCTTGCTACAAATGGCATCTGGCAGAAAGAAGAAAGCCCCGCAAGTTAACTCTAAATTAACCTACGAGGCCATCCTGATGCCAGACAACATCAGACTAGCCTCTTACCTGTCGAAAGGCAAGGAGAAGGAAGCCATGAAAATGCCGCGAAATTCGCTGATATGGTGTGTATTAATCGTTTGTATAACGCTTTTAGCGTTTACCTGGCTCACTCGACAAACCTTGTGTGAACTGCGATATCACACGCTGGAAACGGAATTCGCTGCGACTCTGGCTTACGAATCTGGTAAGTAGCTGGCAAGGCGGGGAAACCCGCCTTGACTGGGTGTCTCACATCACTCCGGCGCCTTTAGAGGCTGCTTGAAATCGCGAGCAGCCTCTACTCTACTGCAGCATCTGTTCCAGTTGTTCTTGTGCGTCCAGCCAGGCCATTTCACACTCTTCAAGCCCGGACTTTGCATTGGCTTGTTGCTGTAAACATTCGGTAAGTTCTGCTTTGCGGTTTTGGTCGTATAAGCCGCTGTCGCCCAGCTTCTCTTCCGCCTGCGTTAGACTGGCGTTCAGTTTCTCCATCTCTTTTTCCAGGCGAGCAATCTCTTTACGCAGCGGTTGGGTTTGCGTGCGCAGCTCGGCTTCCCGGCGTTTTTGATCTTTACGCGCTTGAGCGCTGTTGGCGCTCTCTTTTGATTCTTCTGACGCCTGGCTTTCCTGCTTTTGCGAGTCGCTTAGCCATTGCTGATAATCTTCCAGATCGCCGTCAAAAGGCTCGACTTTACTGTCGTGCACCAGATAGAGGTCGTCAGTGGTGGAACGAATCAGATGGCGGTCGTGCGAGACCACCACCAGTGCGCCTTCAAAATCAATCAGCGCTTCGGTTAAGGCCTGGCGCATATCGAGATCGAGGTGGTTAGTCGGTTCATCAAGCAGCAGCAGGTTTGGCCGCTGCCAGACGATTAACGCCAGCACCAGGCGCGCCTTTTCACCGCCGGAGAAGCGCTGTGTCTCTTCATTGACCTTGTCGCTTTGAAAACCAAAGCCGCCGAGATAGTCGCGCAGCTTCTGTTCCAGCACCTGCGGAGCCAGACGGGCCAGATGCTGCAGCGGGGATTCGTCAGCGCGCAGGAACTCAAGCTGATGCTGAGCGAAGTAGCCAAGTTTGATTCCCTTCGCCAGGCCAATCTCACCGCGTAGCGGCTGTAACTCACCGGCCAGCAGTTTTATCAGCGTCGATTTACCGGCACCGTTGCGCCCCAGCAGACCGATGCGTGAACCCGGAACCAGGTTCAGCTTGATCGAGTCGAGAATCACTCGCTCGCCATAACCGGCGCTGACCTTTTCCATCTTCAGTAGCGGGTTCGGCAGGCTTTCCGGTGCGCGGAAGCTAAAATGGAACGGGTTATCGACGTGGGCCGGTGCGATAAGCTCCATACGCTCAAGCATCTTGATACGACTCTGCGCCTGCTTAGCTTTGGTAGCCTGCGCACGGAAGCGATCGATATAGCTTTGTAAATGAGCGACGCGCAATTGCTGGCTTTCGTATGTTGCCTGTTGCTGTGCCAAGCGGGTGGCGCGCTGTATCTCAAATGAGCTGTAGTTGCCCGTATACTCGAACATTGACTGCTGCTCGATATGAATAATCTTGTCGATGATGGGGTCAAGGAAATCGCGATCGTGAGAGATCAAAATCAGGGTGCCGGCATAGCCTTTGAGCCACTTTTCCAGCCAGATGACCGCATCGAGGTCAAGGTGGTTGGTCGGTTCATCAAGTAGCAGCAGGTCAGAGCGACAAATTAGCGCCTGTGCCAGATTAAGGCGCATACGCCAGCCGCCGGAAAAGTCGCTTACCGGCTGCTCCAACTGCTCATTACTGAAACCCAGACCATGCAACAGACTGGCCGCGCGCGAACGTATGGTCCAGGCGTCGACAGCGTCGAGTTTACCGTGCACCGTCGCGATGGCGTGACCGTCATTGCGTTCATTGGCCAGGTTTAAATCGGCCTCAAGCTGGCGGAATTCGCGGTCGCCATCAATGACATAATCAATGGCTGGTTGCGGTAACGCCGGGGTTTCCTGGTTAACCCACGCCAGCTGCCAGTTGCCAGGAAAAGTCATAGTGCCACCATCGGCGCTAATCTCGTTTTTCAAAAGCGAAAGCAGGGTGGATTTACCGCAGCCGTTTTTGCCCACCAGACCGACTTTTTGCCCAGGGTTGATGGTGGCGGTTGCGTTATCCAGCAGGACGCGTACGCCGCGACGAATTTGTAACGAGGAGAAAACAATCATAAGGCGCCGTATGTTCTGATTATGTTAATTTGTCATTATGATAATGTAGTGTGGAGCGAATCGCTCAACCGGGCCGCAATGGTAGCCCAAAATGAAGACGATACACAAAGTCATTCTGGTTGCGTCGGGACGCAGCCGCTGCACAGGCCGCCAGAAGACGTTCGGGAGGGGAAAGATGTCTCAGACAGCGAAGGTTTTGCTGCTGTATGCCCACCCAGAATCTCAGGATTCCGTGGCCAACCGGGTTTTGCTTGAACCGGCCTTACAGTTGTCGAATGTCACCGTGCACGATCTCTACGCGCACTATCCAGATTTTTTTATCGATATTGCCTGGGAGCAGGAGTTACTGCGTCAGCATGAGGTGATCGTTTTCCAGCATCCGCTATATACCTGGAGTTGCCCGGCACTGCTGAAAGAGTGGCTGGACAGGGTGTTAAGCCGCGGCTTTGCCAGCGGAGCCGGGGGAAACCAACTGGCGGGAAAGTACTGGCGGAGTGTGATTACCACTGGTGAGCCGGAGAGCGCCTATCGGCGGGATGCCCATCGCTATCCGATGAACGACATCCTGCGTCCTTTTGAACTAACCGCTGGCATGTGCAGAATGCACTGGATGAGCCCTATTATCGTCTACTGGGCGCGGCGGCAATCCCCTAACGACTTGAAAAGCCACGCGCGCGCCTATCGCGACTGGTTGGCTAACCCTATAACGGCAGGAGGTTCAAATGGCGGGAGCTGATCTGCTGCTGGCGGGGGTGTTGTTTCTGTTTGCCGCCGTGGTTGCGGTACCGTTGGCGGCGAGGCTGGGGATTGGTGCCGTTCTGGGGTATCTGTTGGCCGGTATTGCCATTGGCCCGTGGGGATTGGGTTTCATTAGCGATGTCGATGAAATTCTTCATTTCTCAGAGTTAGGCGTTGTTTTCCTGATGTTTATCATCGGGCTGGAGCTGAATCCGGCCAAGCTCTGGCGGTTAAGAAGCTCAATTTTTGGCGTAGGTGCCGCGCAGGTCGCCCTGAGTGCGCTCATTCTTGGCGGTTTGCTCATGCTTAGCGACTTCTCATGGCAGGCTGCAGTGGTTGGCGGAATTGGGTTGGCAATGTCTTCAACCGCCATGGCGCTACAGCTCATGCGTGAGAAAGGGATGAGCCGCAGCGAATCCGGACAGTTAGGTTTCTCCGTATTGCTGTTCCAGGATCTGGCAGTTATCCCTGCTCTTGCGCTGGTTCCTCTACTTGCTGGCTCGGGCGATGATCATTTTGATTGGGCCACTGTGGGGATAAAGGTCCTGGCCTTCGGTGGGATGCTGGTCGGTGGGCGCTACCTACTGCGACCGGTTTTCCGTTTTATCGCTGGTTCCGGTGTGCGAGAGGTTTTTACCGCTGCGACCCTGCTGTTGGTACTCGGATCGGCGCTATTTATGGATGCGCTCGGCTTATCGATGGCTCTGGGGACGTTTATCGCGGGCGTACTGCTGGCAGAGAGCGAGTATCGTCATGAACTGGAAATCGCCATTGAGCCGTTTAAAGGGCTGCTGCTCGGATTGTTCTTTATTTCCGTTGGTATGGCGCTGAATCTCGGGGTGTTATACACCCATCTGCTATGGGTTATCGCCAGCGTTGCAATACTGGTCGCGGTGAAAGGAGGAGTCCTGTATCTGCTGGCGCGAGTTTACGGCTTACGTAGCTCGGAGCGCATGCAGTTTGCAGGCGTTCTAAGTCAAGGGGGAGAGTTCGCCTTTGTGTTGTTTTCGATGCCCGCTTCGCTTCGTTTGTTTCAAAACGATCAGATGGCGCTGCTGTTGGTCACGGTGACATTGTCGATGATGACCACGCCGCTGCTTATGACACTAATCGATAAAGTGCTTTCGCGGCGGTTTAATCAGCCTGAAGAAGAGGATGAGGCTCCGTGGGTTGAGGATGATAAACCACAGGTCATTATCGTCGGCTTTGGGCGTTTCGGGCAGGTGATTGGCCGCCTGCTGATGGCGAATAAAATGCGCATTACGGTGCTGGAGCGCGATATCAGTGCGGTAAACCTGATGCGTAAATACGGCTATAAAGTCTACTTTGGCGACGCGACGCAGCTCGAACTGCTGCGTGCCGCGGGGGCTGAGGACGCACAATCGATAGTGATCACCTGTAACGAGCCAGAGGATACGATGAGGCTTGTGGAGATGTGCCAGCAGCATTTTCCGCATCTGAATATTCTGGCGCGAGCTCGGGGACGCGTTGAGGCGCATGAGCTTTTGCAGGCTGGAGTGGCGCAATTTTCGCGCGAGACGTTCTCCAGTGCGCTGGAGTTGGGACGTAAAGCGCTTATCTCTATAGGTATGCATCCACACCAGGCACAGCGTGCGCAACTGCACTTTCGTCGTCTCGATATGCGAATGCTGCGTGAGTTAATGCCGGTGCATACTGATACCCTGCAGATATCCCGCGTGCGTGAAGCCAGGCGCGAGCTGGAAGAGATCTTTCAGCGAGAGATGCAAAAAGAGAGCAGGCAGTTAGACGGCTGGGATGAGTTTGAATAAAAGGTAAATAATATGGCGGTGCGTAAACGTTTTATTGCCGGTGCGAAATGTCCGGCGTGCCAGGCTCTGGATTCGCTGGCAATGTGGCGTGAAAATAATGTCGATATTGTTGAATGCGTTAAGTGCGGCCACCAGATGCGTGAGGCTGATAAGGAAGTTCGCGATCATGTTCGCAAAGAGGAGCAAGTGATAGGCATTTTTCATCCGGACTAGCGTTATCTATCGGCTTTTTTTAAGCTAGAGGGTACACGGCTGCAGAATTCCGCTACAATCTGCGCCACTATTCTTCCCTTGCTCAGGAGATATCATGAAAGTAGCAAAAGACCTGGTGGTCAGCCTGGCCTATCAGGTACGTACAGAAGACGGTGTGTTGGTTGATGAGTCTCCGGCAAGCGCGCCGCTGGACTACCTGCATGGTCACGGCTCCCTGATTTCCGGCCTGGAAAATGCGCTGGATGGTCATGTAGTGGGCGACAAGTTTGATGTAGAAGTCGGCGCTAACGACGCATACGGACAGTACGATGAAAACCTGGTTCAGCGTGTTCCTAAAGACGTTTTCATGGGTGTTGATGAACTGCAGGTAGGCATGCGCTTCCTGGCAGAAACCGACCAGGGCCCGGTACCGGTTGAAATCACTGAAGTGGGTGATGAGCACGTTGTTGTTGACGGTAACCACATGTTGGCTGGCCAGAATCTGAAGTTCAATGTTGAAGTTATCGCGATTCGCGAAGCAACGGCTGAAGAGCTGGAGCACGGTCATGTCCACGGCGCGAATGGACACGATCATGACCATGACCACGATCATGACGGTTGCTGCGGTGGCCACGGTCACGGCCATGACCACGAACATGGTAAAGGTGGTTGCGGCGGTAATGGCGGTTGCGGTTGCCACTAATTCCATCGCATTAGCGTTCTGGAATAAAAAAAGCGGGGAAACCCGCTTTTTTTACGCCATTAGTAATGGGGCGGAGGCGTCTCTTCCGCCTGTGAGGCGATATGCGATGGTTGAGTTGCTTTTAGCTTTTCTACCATTAAGCGTAAATGTTCACGCATCCTGGCCATTTCGATCTCGTGAGCGGTGACGGTCTTGTTGAGGTCTTCAATAGTGATTTCCTGGAACGCTAACCTGCTCTCCAGTTCCGCAAGGCGAGTCTCTAAAGTGCTATCGTGCATGAGTAACCTCTTCTGTCCTATTCTGCGGTCGGATTCTACTGAAGTTTCAGCATCCGCGCAGCATCGTTGCGTGTGGCAGGAAACTAATTCATACAAAAATAGTCCTAAATGAGGCGATATTCAGGAACGTCTGTATGTAGATTTGCTCTACAACGTTCTATAGTACGTTTTTTGCTTTTTACGATAACCCTGGGGTGAGATGCCCCGGCCCTGGAGAAATGGATGAAATCACTGTTTAAAGTAACGCTGCTGGCGACCACAATGGCCGTCGCCATGAATGCACCGCTGACCTTTGCTGCTGATACCGCAGCGAAAGCAGCACCTGCAACGGAAAGCAAATCGGCATTCAAAAATGACGATCAGAAATCTGCTTATGCGCTGGGTGCATCACTGGGACGTTACATGGAAAACTCCCTGAAAGAACAAGAAAAACTGGGTATCAAGCTGGATAAAGACCAGCTGATCGCCGGCGTTCAGGACGCTTTTGCCAATAAGAGCAAACTGTCCGATCAGGAGATCGAACAGACTCTGCAGACATTTGAAACTCGTGTAAAAACTGCTGCTCAGCAGAAAATGGAAAAAGACGCATCTGAAAACGATGCAAAAGGTAAAGCTTACCGCGACACCTTTGCTAAAGAGAAAGGTGTGAAAACCTCTAAATCCGGCCTGCTGTATAAAGTTGAGAAAGCCGGTACTGGCGATGCGCCTAAAGATAGCGATACTGTCGTCGTAAACTACAAAGGTACGCTGATCGATGGTAAAGAGTTTGATAACTCCTACACCCGTGGCGAGCCGCTATCCTTCCGCCTGGACGGCGTTATCCCTGGCTGGACAGAAGGTCTGAAAAATATTAAGAAAGGCGGGAAAATTCAACTGGTTATCCCACCGGACCTGGCTTACGGAAAAACTGGCGTTCCGGGAATTCCTGCGAACTCCACGCTGGTCTTTGATGTAGAGCTACTGGATATCAAACCGGCACCAAAGGCTGATGCCAAGCCTGAAGCTGCCGCAGAAGCACCGGCCGCTGACGCCAAGAAGTAATCTGGTTTAAGCCGCCGCCTTTACAGGCGGCGGTTTTTTTATTGAGGGCAAATATAATTAAAACTGGCAAGAACCTCAGACGCTGTATTACTTTAGATAGATTAATAATGATGATGAGCCTGCCCTGACAATAACGACAGGCTCCTGAAAAGGAGTGCTTTTTTTCATGTCCAGGTCGCTTTTAACCAACGAGACCAGCGAGCTTGATTTGCTGGATCAACGTCCTTTTGACCAGACCGACTTTGATATCCTCAAATCCTATGAAGCGGTGGTGGACGGGTTAGCGATGCTCATCGGTTCCCACTGTGAAATCGTACTGCATTCGTTGCAGGACTTAAAATGTTCCGCTATCCGTATCGCCAACGGTGAACATACTGGCCGTCAAATCGGCTCGCCAATCACTGACCTTGCGCTGCGTATGCTGCACGATATGACCGGGGCCGATAGCAGCGTTTCCAAATGCTATTTTACTCGCGCCAAAAGCGGCGTGCTGATGAAGTCGGTCACGATTGCAATTCGCAACCGTGAACATAGGGTTATTGGCCTGCTGTGCATCAACATGAACCTCGATGTGCCGTTCTCGCAAATAATGAGCACCTTCATTCCGCCTGAAACGACGGAAGTGAATTCGCAGGTCAACTTTGCCTCATCGGTAGACGATCTGGTTGCGCAGACGCTTGAGTTCACTATCGAAGAGGTGAATGCCGATCGTAACGTTTCTAACAATGCTAAAAACCGCCAGATAGTCCTGAATCTTTACGAAAAAGGCATCTTTGACATCAAAGATGCCATCAACCAGGTTGCCGATAGGTTGAATATCTCTAAACACACGGTGTATCTCTACATTCGTCAGTTTAAAAGCGGAGATTTCCAGGGGCTGGATAAGTAATGCGCTTTGCGATTACGGTGACGGGGCCTGCTTACGGTACGCAGTTGGCCAGTAGCGCATTGCAGTTTGCCCATGCTGTTTTGCAGGAAGGCCATGAACTGGTCAGCATCTTTTTCTATCGCGAAGGTGTTTATAATGCAAACCAGCTATCAGCACCGGCTAGCGATGAGTTTGATCTGGTTCGTGCATGGCAATCGTTACATGACGATCACGCTGTTTCCTTGCATATCTGCGTGGCCGCGGCTTTGCGTCGAGGAGTTGTGGATCAACAGGAAGCACAACAGCTGGGATTACCAGCCTGTAATTTACAGCCTGGATTTACGCTGAGCGGATTAGGTGCGCTGGCGGAAGCCGCGTTAACCTGCGACCGGATGGTACAGTTCTGATGAAGCGCGTAGCTTTTGTTTTTTCCTCTACTCCTCACGGCTCAGCATCCGGCAGAGAAGGGTTGGATGCACTGCTTGCAACATCCGCTCTGACGGAGGAAATCGGTGTATTCTTCATCGGAGATGGCGTGTTCCAGTTACTTCCGGGACAGCGGCCCGCAGCGGTGCTGGCACGCGACTATATCTCTACCTTCAAACTTTTATCACTCTACGATATTGAGCAATGCTGGGTATGTGCGGCTTCTGCACGTGAGCGCGGCCTGAATTCTTCGACGCCATGGATCGTAGATGCCGAGTGGCTGGAGCCAGAGGCTTTACGAACCCAGCTTGACGATTTTAACGTGATACTGCGTTTTTGAGGTTCGCATGCTCCACACATTAAGCACATCTCCCTGGCATGCAGATACTGCGACAATGCTTCGTTTTACAAAAGAAGGAGACGATCTCCTGCTGATGTCTGATGGCGTCGTCGCAGCAGTTGCCGGGAGTCGCTTCCTTGAAATTCTGCAATCTGCCCCCATAACCATTCATGTTCTGCAAGAAGATATCGAAGCCCGTGGGCTGGGTGGTCAAATTGCGGACAGTGTCGTCAGGCTTAGCTATACTGATTTCGTCAGACTTACAGTCAAACACCCTGGGCAATTAGCCTGGTAATGGCGGGATCGTTGTATATTTCTTGACACCTTTTCAGCACCGCCCTAGAATTCTGCGTCCTCATATTATATGAGGCGATTTATTACATGTTTACGAAGCAAAAGCTAAAACCAGGAGCTATTTAATGGCAACAATTAACCAGCTGGTACGCAAACCACGCGCACGCAAAGTTGCAAAGAGCAACGTGCCTGCGCTGGAAGCCTGCCCGCAGAAACGTGGCGTATGTACTCGTGTATATACTACCACTCCTAAAAAACCGAACTCCGCACTGCGTAAAGTATGTCGTGTTCGTTTGACTAACGGTTTTGAAGTTTCTTCATATATCGGTGGTGAAGGCCACAACCTGCAGGAGCACTCCGTGATCCTGATCCGTGGCGGTCGTGTAAAAGACCTTCCGGGTGTTCGTTACCACACCGTTCGTGGTGCGCTTGACTGTTCCGGCGTTAAAGACCGTAAGCAAGCACGCTCCAAGTATGGCGTGAAACGTCCTAAGGCTTAATGGTTCTCCGTTAAGTAAGGCCAAACGTTTTATATTAATGTCAAACTAAACTCTTTGAGTTTTGGACAATCCTGAATTAACAACGGAGTATTTCCATGCCACGTCGTCGCGTCATTGGTCAGCGTAAAATCCTGCCGGATCCTAAGTTCGGATCAGAACTGCTGGCTAAATTTGTCAATATCCTGATGGTAGATGGTAAAAAATCTACTGCAGAAGCAATCGTATACAGCGCGCTGGAGACCCTGGCTCAGCGCTCTGGTAAAAATGAACTGGAAGCTTTCGAAGTCGCTCTCGACAACGTGCGCCCGACTGTAGAAGTTAAGTCTCGCCGCGTTGGTGGTTCTACTTATCAGGTACCAGTTGAAGTCCGTCCGGTTCGTCGTAATGCCCTGGCAATGCGTTGGATCGTTGAAGCTGCTCGTAAACGTGGTGATAAATCCATGGCTCTGCGTCTGGCGAACGAACTCTCTGATGCTGCGGACAACAAAGGTACTGCAGTTAAGAAACGTGAAGACGTTCACCGCATGGCAGAAGCCAACAAGGCGTTCGCGCACTACCGTTGGTAATCCCTTCGGAGTCATAGTCACCAGGCGGGCGCTTCAAGTAAGTCGCCCGTTTTGGATAACTTAACTGAACGCCTAAAGAAATAAACGAGGAATCAAATGGCTCGTACAACACCCATCGCACGCTACCGTAACATTGGTATCAGTGCGCACATCGACGCCGGTAAAACTACTACTACCGAACGTATTCTGTTCTACACCGGTGTAAACCATAAGATCGGTGAAGTTCATGACGGCGCTGCCACCATGGACTGGATGGAACAGGAACAGGAACGTGGTATCACTATCACTTCCGCAGCGACTACTGCATTTTGGTCTGGTATGGCTAAGCAGTATGAGCCGCATCGCGTAAACATCATCGACACCCCGGGGCACGTTGACTTCACAATCGAAGTAGAACGTTCCATGCGTGTTCTTGATGGTGCGGTAATGGTTTACTGCGCAGTTGGTGGTGTTCAGCCGCAGTCTGAAACCGTATGGCGTCAGGCAAACAAATATAAAGTTCCACGCATTGCGTTCGTTAACAAAATGGACCGTATGGGTGCGAACTTCCTGAAAGTTGTTGGTCAGATCAAATCCCGTCTGGGCGCGACTCCGGTTCCGCTGCAGCTGGCAATTGGTGCTGAAGAGCATTTCACTGGTGTTGTTGACCTGGTGAAAATGAAAGCCATCAACTGGAGCGAAGAAGACGCAGGTGTAACCTTCACTTACGAAGATATTCCAGCTGACATGCAGGACCTGGCCGAAGAATGGCACCAGAACCTGATCGAGTCCGCTGCTGAAGCTTCTGAAGAGCTGATGGAGAAATACCTGGGTGGTGAAGAACTGACTGAAGAAGAGATCAAAGTAGCTCTGCGTCAGCGCGTTCTGAACAACGAAATCATCCTGGTAACCTGTGGTTCTGCGTTCAAGAACAAAGGTGTTCAGGCGATGCTGGATGCGGTAATTGATTACCTGCCATCCCCGGTTGATGTACCTGCGATCAACGGTATGTTGGACGACGGTAAAGATACTCCTGCTGAACGTCACGCTAGCGATGATGAGCCGTTTGCTGCTCTGGCATTTAAAATCGCGACCGACCCGTTTGTAGGTAACCTGACCTTCTTCCGCGTGTATTCCGGTGTGGTTAACTCTGGTGACACCATCCTGAACTCCGTGAAAGCAGCACGTGAGCGTTTTGGTCGTATCGTTCAGATGCACGCTAACAAGCGTGAAGAGATCAAAGAAGTTCGCGCGGGCGACATCGCTGCAGCTATCGGTCTGAAAGACGTAACTACGGGTGACACGCTGTGTGATCCAAACGCGCCGATCATTCTGGAGCGTATGGAATTCCCTGAGCCGGTAATCTCTATCGCGGTTGAACCAAAAACCAAAGCTGACCAGGAAAAAATGGGTCTGGCTCTGGGCCGTCTGGCTAAAGAAGACCCTTCTTTCCGCGTATGGACTGACGAAGAATCTAACCAGACTATCATCGCCGGTATGGGTGAGCTGCACCTCGACATCATCGTTGACCGTATGAAGCGTGAATTCAACGTTGAAGCGAACGTTGGTAAACCTCAGGTTGCTTACCGTGAAGCGATTCGCGCGAAAGTTACCGATATCGAAGGTAAACACGCTAAGCAGTCTGGTGGTCGCGGTCAGTATGGTCACGTCATTATTGACATGTATCCGCTGGAGCCGGGCTCTAACCCGAAAGGTTACGAGTTCATCAACGACATCAAAGGTGGTGTAATTCCTGGTGAATACATCCCGGCCGTTGATAAAGGTATCCAGGAGCAGCTGAAAGCTGGTCCTCTGGCTGGTTACCCGGTAGTTGACCTGGGCGTGCGTCTGCACTTCGGTTCTTACCACGACGTTGACTCCTCCGAACTGGCGTTTAAACTGGCCGCTTCTATTGCCTTTAAAGATGGCTTTAAGAAAGCGAAACCAGTTCTGCTTGAGCCGATCATGAAGGTTGAAGTAGAAACTCCGGAAGAGAATACTGGTGACGTTATCGGTGACCTTAGCCGTCGTCGCGGTATGCTGCGCGGTCAGGAATCCAACGTGACTGGCGTTGTGATTCACGCTGAAGTTCCGCTGTCTGAAATGTTTGGATATGCAACTCAGCTGCGTTCTCTGACCAAAGGTCGTGCTTCTTACTCTATGGAGTTCCTGAAGTATGATGATGCGCCGAATAACGTTGCTCAGGCCGTAATCGAAGCCCGTGGTAAATAAGCCGCAGGGTTAAAACCAAAGTCCCGTGCTCTCTCCTGAAGGGGAGAGCACTATAGTAAGGAATATAGCCGTGTCTAAAGAAAAATTTGAACGTACAAAACCGCACGTCAACGTCGGTACTATCGGCCACGTTGACCATGGTAAAACTACTCTGACCGCTGCAATCACTACCGTACTGGCTAAAACCTACGGCGGTGCTGCTCGCGCATTCGACCAGATCGATAACGCGCCGGAAGAAAAAGCTCGTGGTATCACCATCAACACTTCCCACGTTGAATATGACACCCCGACTCGCCACTACGCACACGTAGACTGCCCGGGCCACGCCGACTATGTTAAAAACATGATCACCGGTGCTGCGCAGATGGATGGCGCGATCCTGGTTGTTGCTGCGACTGACGGCCCGATGCCGCAGACTCGTGAGCACATCCTGCTGGGTCGTCAGG
The DNA here is from genome assembly GCF_014103785.1 of Klebsiella sp. RHBSTW-00215. Taxonomy (NCBI): domain Bacteria; kingdom Pseudomonadati; phylum Pseudomonadota; class Gammaproteobacteria; order Enterobacterales; family Enterobacteriaceae; genus Klebsiella; species Klebsiella sp. RHBSTW-00215. The sequence goes on along the minus strand of NZ_JABXQS010000001.1, from coordinate 902,863 downwards.
TAGGCGTTCCGTACATCATCGTGTTCCTGAACAAATGCGACATGGTTGATGACGAAGAGCTGCTGGAACTGGTAGAAATGGAAGTTCGTGAACTTCTGTCTCAGTACGATTTCCCGGGCGACGACACTCCGATCGTTCGTGGTTCTGCACTGAAAGCGCTGGAAGGCGAAGCAGAGTGGGAAGCGAAAATCATCGAACTGGCTGGCTTCCTGGATTCTTACATCCCGGAACCAGAGCGTGCGATTGACAAGCCGTTCCTGCTGCCTATCGAAGACGTATTCTCCATCTCTGGCCGTGGTACCGTTGTTACCGGTCGTGTAGAGCGCGGTATTGTTAAAGTTGGCGAAGAAGTTGAAATCGTTGGTATCAAAGAGACTGCGAAGTCTACCTGTACCGGCGTTGAAATGTTCCGCAAACTGCTGGACGAAGGCCGTGCTGGTGAGAACGTAGGTGTTCTGCTGCGTGGTATCAAACGTGAAGAAATCGAACGTGGTCAGGTACTGGCTAAGCCGGGTTCAATCAAGCCGCACACCAAATTCGAATCTGAAGTTTATATTCTGTCCAAAGATGAAGGCGGCCGTCATACTCCGTTCTTCAAAGGCTATCGTCCGCAGTTCTACTTCCGTACAACTGACGTGACTGGCACCATCGAACTGCCGGAAGGCGTAGAGATGGTTATGCCGGGCGACAACATCAAAATGGTTGTTACCCTGATCCACCCAATCGCAATGGACGACGGTCTGCGTTTCGCAATCCGTGAAGGCGGCCGTACCGTTGGCGCGGGCGTTGTTGCTAAAGTTCTGGGCTAATTATTAGTTCTGAATTAGAAAAGGGCGCTTAGGCGCCCTTTTTGCTGTCGACTATTTGAGTTAACGAGGGAAATTGTTTACAGAAATTAGTTCAGGCGTATATTTAATAAACAGGCTATTGTAATCATAACTATTCTCATTTACACTTTGCATATAAGTTGAACGGGAGTCTGTATGTACGTTTGTCTGTGTAATGGTGTAAACGATAAAAAAATTCGTCAGGCTGTGCGTCAATTCCACCCCCAGTCTTTTCAACAACTAAGAAAATTTATTCCCGTTGGAAATCAATGCGGTAAGTGCATTCGCGCAGCTCGAGAAATTATGGAGGATGAATTAACCCGCATGCCAGAATATCAAGAGATTGCCTAAAGCCCCCCTGCTTTTTTTGACATCTCTATAGGTCGAACTACGCTTCAATAAGTGGAAGCGGAGGGACTATATAATGAAAGGTGATGTCAAAATCATAACTTATCTCAATAAATTATTGGGAAATGAGCTTGTCGCAATTAATCAATACTTTCTCCACGCGAGAATGTTTAAGAATTGGGGCCTGATGCGCCTCAACGATGTCGAATACCACGAATCCATTGATGAAATGAAACATGCCGATAAGTATATCGAGCGTATTTTGTTTCTCGAAGGAATCCCTAACCTGCAAGATCTTGGCAAACTGCGCATCGGCGAGGATGTCGAGGAGATGCTGCAATCTGATTTACGGTTGGAACTGGAAGGGGCTAAAGATTTGCGAGAAGCTATTGCCTATGCCGATAGTGTCTATGACTACGTCAGCCGCGATATGCTAATTGAGATCCTTACAGACGAAGAAAGCCACATTGATTGGTTGGAAACTGAGCTCGACTTAATCGGTAAAATTGGCCTACAGAATTATCTTCAGTCACAAATTAAGGTGGCGGACTAATAAGCGTCTGCCATCCACACCAAAGACCCGCTGCTGCCAGAAAAGGGCCAAAAGGCAGCGGGTTGTATAATACCTGCCTTTTTCTTCCCGCTATGATCTTCATCCCAAGTGTGACACATGCGAGTATGGTTGCAATAAGCACTAGTTGAGGTAATACGCTCCATCCATGCCAGGCCCCAAGAGCGGCCAGAAATTTAACGTCACCGTAACCGATGCCTTCATATCCGCGCAGTCCTCTGTATAACCAGTAGATAGTAGCAAAGGACACATAGCCAGCGATCGCCCCCCATACTGCGCTTGAAAGAGTACTTTCTGATAAATATAGATGATAAAGCAAACCAACCCAGAGTAGGGGGCAGGTAAATCGATCTGGAAGCAGACCACTTCGGTAGTCGCACCAACAGAGCATGAGTGATAACCCACAGTACAAAATAATAAATATTGAGGAAGTGACGAACATGGATAGTTCCTGTGATATGGCTGTAGTAGTGAGGGTGCTGAGAAGTCGTTCATGTAGCAAAGGCCAATAATGTGCAATGGAAGTAGCCATCAGATGTATTTGCCTGCATTTCACAGCGTTGCTGAACATGATGATCCCTGCTCTCAGAAGCCAGTGATGAATTACTAGACAATGCTTGCGTTGCGGCTGAATTTGCGTATAATGCGCGGGCCTGTCAAAGTTGACGGCCGGTTCGATATGAACCCTGATAGCGAAACTGGCTATCAAACAATGTTCCCAATTGGGGAACTATGTAAGAACGGTTACACTCTCCCATCAATCGTAATGGGTATGAGGAGTAACCATTTCGTCTATAAAATAATTGGAGCTCTGGTCTCATGCAGAACCAAAGAATCCGTATCCGCCTTAAAGCGTTTGATCATCGTCTGATCGATCAATCAACCGCGGAAATCGTCGAGACTGCTAAGCGCACTGGTGCGCAAGTCCGTGGTCCGATCCCGCTGCCGACCCGCAAAGAACGTTTCACCGTTCTGATCTCTCCGCACGTCAACAAAGACGCGCGCGATCAGTACGAGATTCGTACTCACAAGCGTCTGGTTGACATCGTTGAGCCAACTGAAAAAACCGTTGATGCTCTGATGCGTCTGGATCTGGCTGCCGGTGTAGACGTGCAGATCAGCCTGGGTTAATCAGGTCATCGAGCGATTGAGAGGTTGATACAATGATTGGTTTAGTCGGTAAAAAAGTGGGCATGACCCGCATCTTCACTGAAGATGGCGTATCTATCCCAGTAACCGTTATCGAAGTTGAAGCAAACCGCGTTACTCAGATCAAAGATCTGGCTAATGATGGCTATCGCGCTGTTCAGGTTACCACTGGTGCTAAAAAAGCTAACCGTGTAACCAAGCCGGAAGCTGGTCACTTTGCTAAAGCTGGCGTAGAAGCTGGCCGCGGCCTGTGGGAGTTCCGTCTGGCAGATGGTGAAGAATACACCGTTGGTCAGAACATTAGCGTTGAACTGTTTGCTGACGTTAAAAAAGTTGACGTAACCGGTACCTCTAAAGGTAAAGGTTTCGCTGGTACCGTTAAGCGCTGGAACTTCCGTACCCAGGACGCTACCCACGGTAACTCCTTGTCTCACCGCGTTCCGGGTTCTATCGGTCAGAACCAGACTCCGGGCAAAGTGTTCAAAGGCAAGAAAATGGCAGGTCAGCTGGGCAACGAACGCGTCACTGTTCAGAGCCTGGACGTAGTACGTGTTGACGCTGAGCGCAACCTGCTGCTGGTTAAAGGTGGAGTTCCGGGTGCAACCGGCTGCGACCTGATCGTTAAACCAGCTGTGAAGGCGTAAGGGGATAGCAATGGAATTAGTATTGAAAGACGCGCAGAGCGCGCTGACTGTTTCCGAAACTACCTTCGGTCGTGATTTCAACGAAGCGCTGGTTCACCAGGTTGTTGTTGCTTATGCAGCTGGTGCTCGTCAGGGTACTCGTGCTCAGAAGACTCGTGCTGAAGTAACTGGTTCAGGCAAAAAGCCGTGGCGCCAGAAAGGTACCGGCCGTGCGCGTTCAGGTTCTATCAAGAGCCCGATCTGGCGTTCAGGTGGCGTAACCTTCGCTGCACGTCCGCAGGACCACAGTCAAAAAGTTAACAAAAAGATGTACCGCGGCGCGCTGAAAAGCATTCTGTCCGAACTGGTACGTCAGGATCGTCTGATCGTTGTCGAGACGTTCTCTGTAGAAGCGCCTAAAACTAAGCTGCTGGCACAGAAACTGAAAGACATGGCTCTGGAAGATGTGCTGATCATCACCGGTGAGCTGGACGAAAACCTGTTCCTGGCTGCGCGCAACCTGCACAAGGTTGACGTACGCGATGCAACTGGTATTGACCCGGTTAGCCTGATCGCCTTCGACAAAGTCGTAATGACTGCTGATGCTGTTAAGCAAGTTGAGGAGATGCTGGCATGATTCGTGAAGAACGTTTACTGAAGGTGCTGCGTGCACCGCACGTTTCTGAAAAAGCGTCTGCTGCGATGGAAAAAACCAATACCATCGTTCTCAAAGTTGCTAAAGACGCGACTAAAGCAGAAATCAAAGCTGCTGTGCAGAAACTGTTTGAAGTCGAAGTCGAAGTCGTTAACACCCTGGTAGTTAAAGGGAAAGTTAAACGTCACGGACAGCGTATCGGTCGTCGTAGCGACTGGAAAAAAGCTTACGTCACCCTGAAGGAAGGCCAGAATCTGGACTTCGTTGGCGGCGCTGAGTAAGTCGGAGGAGTAATACAATGGCAGTTGTTAAATGTAAACCGACATCTCCGGGTCGTCGCCACGTCGTTAAAGTGGTCAACCCAGAGCTGCACAAGGGCAAACCTTTTGCTCCGCTGGTTGAAAAAAACAGCAAATCCGGTGGTCGTAACAACAATGGCCGCATCACCACTCGTCATATTGGTGGTGGTCACAAGCAGGCTTACCGTATTGTTGACTTCAAACGCAACAAAGACGGTATCCCGGCAGTTGTTGAACGTCTTGAGTACGATCCGAACCGTTCCGCGAACATCGCGCTGGTTCTGTACAAAGACGGTGAACGCCGTTACATCCTGGCCCCTAAAGGCCTGAAGGCTGGCGACCAGATTCAGTCTGGCGTTGATGCTGCAATCAAAGCAGGTAACACCCTGCCGATGCGCAATATCCCGGTTGGTTCTACCGTTCATAACGTAGAAATGAAACCAGGTAAAGGCGGTCAGCTGGCACGTTCCGCTGGTACTTACGTTCAGATCGTTGCTCGCGATGGTGCTTATGTCACCCTGCGTCTGCGTTCTGGTGAAATGCGTAAAGTCGAAGCAGACTGCCGCGCTACTCTGGGCGAAGTTGGCAATGCTGAGCATATGCTGCGCGTTCTGGGTAAAGCAGGTGCTGCACGCTGGCGTGGTGTTCGTCCTACCGTTCGCGGTACTGCGATGAACCCAGTCGACCACCCACATGGTGGTGGTGAAGGTCGTAACTTTGGTAAGCACCCGGTAACTCCGTGGGGCGTTCAGACCAAAGGTAAGAAGACCCGCAGCAACAAGCGTACTGATAAATTCATCGTACGTCGCCGTAGCAAATAATTTTAGAGGATAAGCCATGCCACGTTCTCTCAAGAAAGGTCCTTTTATTGACCTGCACTTGCTGAAGAAGGTAGAGAAAGCGGTGGAAAGCGGAGACAAGAAGCCCCTGCGCACTTGGTCCCGTCGTTCAACGATCTTTCCTAACATGATCGGTTTGACCATCGCTGTCCATAATGGTCGTCAGCACGTTCCAGTTTTTGTTTCCGACGAAATGGTTGGTCACAAACTGGGTGAATTCGCACCGACTCGTACTTATCGCGGCCACGCTGCTGATAAAAAAGCGAAGAAAAAATAAGGTAGGAGGAAGAGATGGAAACTTTAGCTCAACATCGCCATGCTCGTTCTTCTGCTCAGAAGGTTCGCCTTGTTGCTGACCTGATTCGCGGTAAGAAAGTGTCGCAGGCCCTGGATATTCTGACCTACACCAATAAGAAAGCGGCTGTACTGGTCAAGAAGGTACTGGAATCTGCCATTGCTAACGCTGAACACAACGATGGCGCTGACATTGACGATCTGAAAGTTACGAAAATTTTCGTAGACGAAGGCCCGAGCATGAAGCGCATTATGCCGCGTGCTAAAGGTCGTGCAGATCGCATCCTGAAGCGCACCAGCCACATTACTGTGGTTGTGTCCGATCGCTGAGACTCTGGAGACTAGCAATGGGTCAGAAAGTACATCCTAATGGTATTCGCCTGGGTATTGTCAAACCATGGAACTCTACCTGGTTCGCGAACACCAAAGAATTCGCTGACAACCTGGACAGCGATTTTAAAGTACGTCAGTTCTTAACTAAAGAACTGGCTAAAGCGTCCGTATCTCGCATCGTTATCGAGCGTCCGGCTAAGAGCATTCGTGTAACTATTCACACTGCTCGCCCGGGTATCGTTATCGGTAAGAAAGGCGAAGACGTAGAAAAACTGCGCAAGGTCGTAGCGGATATCGCTGGCGTTCCTGCACAGATCAATATTGCCGAAGTTCGTAAGCCTGAACTGGACGCTAAATTGGTTGCTGACAGCATCACTTCTCAGCTGGAACGTCGCGTTATGTTCCGTCGTGCTATGAAGCGTGCTGTACAGAACGCAATGCGTCTTGGCGCTAAAGGTATTAAAGTTGAAGTTAGCGGCCGTCTGGGCGGCGCGGAAATCGCACGTACCGAATGGTACCGCGAAGGTCGCGTACCGCTGCACACTCTGCGTGCTGACATCGACTACAACACCTCTGAAGCGCACACCACTTACGGTGTAATCGGCGTTAAGGTATGGATCTTCAAAGGTGAGATCCTGGGTGGTATGGCTGCTGTTGAACAACCGGAACCGGCTGCTCAACCTAAAAAGCAGCAGCGTAAAGGCCGTAAATAAGGAGCGTCGCTGATGTTACAACCAAAGCGTACAAAATTCCGTAAAGTGCACAAAGGCCGCAACCGTGGTCTGGCGCAGGGTACGGATGTTAGCTTCGGCACTTTCGGTCTGAAAGCTGTTGGCCGTGGTCGTCTGACTGCACGTCAGATCGAAGCAGCACGTCGTGCTATGACCCGTGCAGTTAAGCGTCAAGGTAAGATCTGGATCCGTGTATTCCCGGACAAACCGATCACTGAGAAGCCGCTGGAAGTTCGTATGGGTAAAGGTAAAGGTAACGTGGAGTATTGGGTTGCCTTGATTCAGCCGGGCAAAGTCCTGTATGAAATGGACGGAGTACCGGAAGAGCTGGCCCGTGAAGCATTCGGCCTGGCAGCAGCGAAACTGCCGATCAAAACCACCTTTGTAACTAAGACGGTGATGTAATGAAAGCAAAAGAGCTGCGTGAAAAAAGCGTTGAAGAGCTGAACGCTGAGCTGCTGAACCTACTGCGTGAGCAGTTCAACCTGCGTATGCAGGCTGCAAGTGGCCAGCTGCAACAGACTCATCTGCTGAAGCAAGTGCGTCGTGATGTTGCACGTGTTAAGACTTTACTGACTCAGAAGGCGGGTGCGTAATGACCGATAAAATCCGTACTCTGCAAGGTCGTGTGGTTAGTGACAAAATGGAGAAATCCATTGTTGTTGCTATCGAACGTATGGTGAAACACCCGGTATACGGTAAATTCATCAAGCGTACGACCAAACTGCACGTACATGACGAGAACAACGAATGCGGTATCGGCGACAAAGTTGAAATCGCTGAGTGCCGTCCGCTGTCCAAGACTAAGTCCTGGACGCTGGTTCGCGTTGTAGAGAAAGCGGTTCTGTAATACAGTACGCATTCTCAACGAATAAACGGCTCAGCAATGAGCCGTTTATTTTTTCTACCCATATTTGATTTGCGGTGTTATAATGCCGCGCCCTCGATATGGGGCTTTTTAACGACCCTCTTTTGGGTCTCAGTAGTAGTTGACATTAGCGGAGCACTAAAATGATCCAAGAACAGACTATGCTGAACGTCGCCGACAACTCCGGTGCACGTCGCGTAATGTGTATCAAGGTTCTGGGTGGCTCGCACCGTCGCTACGCAGGCGTAGGCGACATCATCAAGATCACCATCAAGGAAGCGATTCCGCGTGGTAAGGTCAAGAAAGGTGATGTGCTGAAGGCGGTAGTGGTGCGCACCAAGAAGGGTGTTCGTCGCCCGGACGGTTCTGTCATTCGCTTCGATGGTAATGCATGCGTTATTTTAAACAATAACAGCGAGCAACCTATCGGTACGCGTATTTTTGGGCCGGTAACTCGTGAGCTTCGTAACGAGAAGTTCATGAAAATTATCTCTCTGGCACCAGAAGTACTCTAAGGAGCGAATCATGGCAGCGAAAATCCGTCGTGATGACGAAGTTATCGTGTTAACCGGTAAAGATAAAGGTAAACGCGGTAAAGTAAAAAATGTCCTGTCTTCCGGCAAGGTCATTGTTGAAGGTATCAACCTGGTTAAGAAACATCAGAAGCCGGTTCCGGCCCTGAACCAACCAGGCGGCATTGTAGAGAAAGAAGCAGCTATTCAGATCTCTAACCTTGCTATCTTCAACGCGGCAACCGGCAAGGCTGACCGTGTAGGCTTTAGATTTGAAGAGGGCAAAAAAGTCCGTTTCTTTAAATCTAATAGCGAAACTATCAAGTAATTTGGAGTAGTACGATGGCGAAACTGCATGATTACTACAAAGACGAAGTAGTCGCTAAACTCATGACTGAGTTTAACTACAATTCTGTCATGCAAGTCCCTCGGGTCGAGAAGATCACCCTGAACATGGGTGTTGGTGAAGCGATCGCTGACAAGAAACTGCTGGATAACGCAGCAGCTGATCTGACAGCAATCTCCGGTCAAAAACCGTTAATCACCAAAGCACGCAAATCAGTTGCAGGCTTCAAAATCCGTCAGGGCTATCCGATCGGCTGTAAAGTAACTCTGCGTGGCGAGCGCATGTGGGAGTTCTTTGAGCGCCTGATCACTATTGCTGTACCGCGTATCCGTGACTTCCGTGGCTTGTCCGCTAAGTCTTTTGACGGTCGTGGTAACTACAGCATGGGTGTCCGTGAGCAGATCATCTTCCCAGAAATCGACTACGATAAAGTCGACCGCGTTCGTGGTTTGGATATTACCATTACCACTACTGCGAAATCTGATGAAGAAGGCCGCGCTCTGCTGGCTGCCTTTGACTTCCCGTTCCGCAAGTAAGGTAGGGTTACTTAATGGCTAAGCAATCAATGAAAGCACGCGAAGTAAAGCGCGTGGCTTTAGCTGATAAATTCTTCGCTAAACGCGCTGAACTGAAAGCTATCATCTCTGATGTGAACGCAACCGACGAAGATCGTTGGAATGCGGTTCTCAAGCTGCAGACTCTGCCGCGTGATTCCAGCCCGTCTCGTCAGCGTAATCGCTGCCGTCAAACAGGTCGTCCGCATGGTTTCCTGCGGAAGTTCGGGTTGAGCCGTATTAAGGTCCGTGAAGCCGCCATGCGCGGTGAAATCCCGGGTCTGAAAAAGGCTAGCTGGTAATTGTCACCAATTGAATCACGGGAGTAAAGACAGATGAGCATGCAAGATCCGATCGCGGATATGCTGACCCGTATCCGTAACGGTCAGGCCGCGAATAAAGCTGCGGTCACCATGCCTTCCTCCAAGCTGAAAGTGGCAATTGCCAACGTGCTGAAGGAAGAAGGCTTTATTGAAGATTTTAAAGTTGAAGGCGACATCAAGCCGGAACTGGAACTGACTCTTAAGTATTTCCAGGGTAAAGCTGTTGTAGAAAGCATTCAGCGTGTCAGCCGCCCAGGTCTGCGCATCTATAAACGTAAAGATGAGCTGCCGAAAGTTATGGCGGGTCTGGGTATCGCGGTTATTTCTACCTCTAAAGGTGTTATGACTGATCGTGCAGCGCGCCAGGCTGGTCTTGGTGGCGAAATTATCTGCTACGTAGCCTAATCGGAGGAAAAAATGTCTCGTGTTGCTAAAGCACCGGTCGTTGTTCCTGCCGGCGTTGATGTAAAAATCAACGGTCAGGTTATTACGATCAAAGGTAAGAATGGCGAGCTGACTCGTACTATCAACGATGCTGTTGAAGTTAAACATGCAGATAATGCACTGACCTTCGGTCCGCGTGATGGTTACGCTGACGGATGGGCTCAGGCGGGTACCGCGCGTGCCCTGCTTAACTCAGTAGTTATCGGTGTTACCGAAGGCTTCACTAAAAAGCTTCAGCTGGTTGGTGTAGGTTATCGTGCAGCGGTCAAAGGGGATGTAGTAAACCTGGCTTTAGGTTTTTCTCATCCTGTTGAGCATAAGCTGCCGGCCGGTATCACTGCAGAATGTCCGACTCAAACTGAAATCGTGCTGAAAGGCGCTGATAAGCAGGTGATCGGCCAGGTTGCAGCAGATCTGCGCGCCTACCGTCGTCCTGAGCCTTATAAAGGCAAGGGTGTTCGTTACGCCGACGAAGTCGTGCGTACCAAAGAGGCTAAGAAGAAGTAAGGTAACACTATGGATAAGAAATCTGCTCGTATCCGTCGTGCGACCCGCGCACGCCGCAAGCTCCAGGAGCTGGGTGCAACTCGCCTGGTGGTACATCGTACCCCGCGTCATATTTACGCACAGGTAATTGCACCGAATGGTTCTGAAGTTCTGGTAGCTGCTTCTACTGTAGAAAAAGCTATCGCTGAACAATTGAAGTACACCGGTAACAAAGACGCGGCCGCAGCTGTGGGTAAAGCTGTTGCTGAACGCGCTCTGGAAAAAGGCATCAAAGATGTTTCCTTTGACCGTTCCGGGTTCCAATATCATGGTCGTGTCCAGGCACTGGCAGATGCTGCCCGTGAAGCTGGCCTTCAGTTCTAAGGTAGAGGTGTAAGATGGCTCACATCGAAAAACAAGCTGGCGAACTGCAGGAAAAGCTGATCGCGGTTAACCGCGTATCTAAAACCGTTAAAGGTGGTCGTATTTTCTCCTTCACAGCTCTGACTGTAGTTGGTGACGGTAACGGTCGCGTAGGTTTTGGTTACGGTAAAGCGCGTGAAGTTCCAGCAGCGATCCAGAAAGCGATGGAAAAAGCCCGTCGCAATATGATTAACGTCGCGCTGAACCACGGCACCCTGCAACACCCGGTTAAAGGTGTTCACACGGGTTCTCGTGTATTCATGCAGCCAGCTTCCGAAGGTACCGGTATTATCGCCGGTGGTGCAATGCGCGCCGTTCTGGAAGTTGCTGGAGTTCATAACGTTCTGGCTAAAGCATATGGTTCTACTAACCCGATCAACGTGGTTCGTGCAACTATTGATGGCCTGGAAAATATGAATTCTCCAGAAATGGTCGCTGCCAAGCGTGGTAAATCCGTTGAAGAAATTCTGGGGAAATAAACCATGGCAAAGACTATTAAAATTACTCAAACCCGCAGTGCAATCGGTCGTCTGCCGAAACACAAGGCAACGCTGCTTGGCCTGGGTCTGCGTCGTATTGGTCACACCGTAGAGCGCGAGGATACTCCTGCTGTTCGTGGTATGGTCAACGCGGTTTCCTTCATGGTTAAAGTTGAGGAGTAAGAGATGCGTTTAAATACTCTGTCTCCGGCCGAAGGCTCCAAAAAGGCGGGTAAACGCCTGGGTCGTGGTATCGGTTCTGGCCTCGGTAAAACCGGTGGTCGTGGTCACAAAGGTCAGAACTCTCGTTCTGGCGGTGGCGTACGTCGCGGTTTCGAAGGTGGTCAGATGCCTCTGTACCGTCGTCTGCCGAAATTTGGCTTCACTTCTCGTAAAGCAATGATCACTGCAGAAGTTCGTCTGTCTGATCTGGCTCATGTAGAAGGCGATGTAGTCGACCTGAACACGCTGAAAGCGGCTAACATTATCGGTATCCAGATTGAGTTCGCGAAAGTGATCCTGTCTGGTGAGGTATCTCGTCCGGTAACTGTTCGTGGCCTGCGCGTGACTAAAGGTGCTCGTGCTGCTATCGAAGCTGCTGGCGGTAAAATTGAGGAATAAGTAGCAGATGGCTAAGCAACCGGGATTAGATTTTCAAAGTGCCAAAGGTGGGATTGGCGAGCTGAAACGCAGACTTTTGTTTGTAATCGGTGCGTTGATTGTGTTCCGTATTGGCTCTTTTATTCCGATCCCTGGTATTGATGCCACTGTACTTGCCAAACTGCTTGAGCAACAGCGAGGCACCATCATTGAAATGTTCAACATGTTCTCTGGTGGTGCTCTCAGCCGTGCTTCTATCTTTGCCCTGGGTATCATGCCGTATATTTCGGCATCGATCATCGTCCAGCTGTTAACGGTTGTTTATCAGCCGTTGGCGGAGCTTAAGAAAGAAGGGGAGTCTGGTCGTCGTAAGATCAGCCAGTACACCCGCTACGGAACTCTGGTGCTGGCGATATTCCAGTCGATTGGTATTGCTACTGGTCTACCGAATATGCCTGGTATGCAGGGCCTGGTCATTAATCCAGGTTTTGCGTTCTATTTCACCGCTGTTGTAAGTCTGGTTTCAGGAACGATGTTCCTGATGTGGCTAGGCGAACAGATTACTGAGCGTGGTATCGGTAACGGTATTTCGATCATTATCTTCGCTGGTATTGTTGCGGGACTCCCGCCGGCCATCGCCCATACTATCGAGCAAGCGCGTCAAGGCGACCTGCACTTCCTCCTGTTGCTGTTGGTTGCAGTATTAGTATTTGCAGTGACCTTCTTTGTTGTCTTTGTAGAACGTGGTCAACGCCGTATTGTGGTTAACTACGCGAAACGTCAACAGGGTCGTCGTGTCTATGCTGCACAGAGCACACATTTACCGCTGAAAGTGAATATGGCAGGGGTAATCCCGGCAATCTTCGCTTCCAGTATTATTCTGTTCCCGGCTACCATCACGTCATGGTTCGGGGGCGGGACTGGTTGGAACTGGCTGACAACAATTTCGCTGTATTTGCAGCCTGGGCAACCGCTTTATGTGTTACTCTATGCGTCTGCAATCATATTCTTCTGTTTCTTCTACACGGCGTTGGTTTTCAACCCGCGTGAAACAGCAGATAACCTGAAGAAGTCCGGTGCATTTGTACCAGGAATTCGTCCGGGAGAGCAAACGGCGAAGTATATCGATAAAGTAATGACCCGCCTGACTTTGGTTGGTGCGCTCTACATTACCTTTATCTGCCTGATCCCGGAGTTCATGCGTGATGCAATGAAAGTACCGTTCTACTTCGGTGGGACCTCACTGCTTATCGTTGTCGTTGTGATTATGGACTTTATGGCTCAAGTGCAAACTCTGATGATGTCAAGTCAGTATGAGTCTGCATTGAAGAAGGCGAACCTGAAAGGCTACGGCCGCTAACAGGGCGCCCGAGAAGTTACGGAGAGTAAAAATGAAAGTTCGTGCTTCCGTCAAGAAATTATGCCGTAACTGCAAAATCGTTAAGCGTGATGGCGTCATCCGCGTGATTTGCAGTGCCGAGCCGAAGCATAAACAGCGCCAAGGCTGATTTATTCGCATATTTTTCTTGCAAAGTTGGGTTGAGCTGGCTAGATTAGCCAGCCAATCTTTTGTATGTCTGTACGTTTCCATTTGAGTATCCTGAAAACGGGCTTTTCAGCATGGTGCGTACATATTAAATAGTAGGAGTGCATAGTGGCCCGTATAGCAGGCATTAACATTCCTGATCACAAACATACCGTCATTGCATTAACTGCAATTTTCGGTATCGGCAAGACCCGCTCTAAAGCCATCTGTGCTGACACGGGTATCGCTGAAAATGTTAAGATCAGTGAACTGTCTGAAGAACAAATTGAATCCCTGCGTGAAGCAGTAGGTAAATTTGTCGTTGAAGGTGATCTGCGCCGTGAAATCACCCTGAGCATCAAGCGTCTTATGGACCTTGGTTGCTATCGTGGTTTACGCCATCGTCGTGGTCTTCCGGTTCGCGGTCAGCGTACTAAGACCAACGCACGTACCCGCAAGGGTCCGCGTAAACCGATCAAGAAATAGTCGGGGTGATTGAATAATGGCAAAGGCACCAGTTCGTGCACGTAAGCGTGTAAGAAAACAAGTCTCTGATGGCGTGGCTCATGTCCATGCTTCTTTTAACAACACCATCGTTACCATTACTGATCGTCAGGGTAACGCGCTGGGTTGGGCAACAGCCGGTGGTTCCGGTTTCCGTGGTTCTCGCAAATCCACTCCGTTTGCAGCTCAGGTTGCAGCAGAGCGTTGCGCTGAAGCCGTAAAAGAATACGGTATCAAGAATCTGGAAGTTATGGTTAAAGGTCCGGGTCCAGGTCGCGAATCTACTATTCGTGCACTGAACGCCGCTGGTTTTCGCATCACGAACATTACTGATGTGACTCCGATCCCTCATAACGGTTGTCGTCCGCCGAAAAAACGTCGCGTATAACGCGTTCGTTTCTAGGATTGTTGGAGAAAGAAAATGGCAAGATATTTGGGTCCTAAGCTCAAGCTGAGCCGTCGTGAGGGCACTGACTTATTCCTTAAGTCTGGCGTTCGCGCGATCGATACCAAGTGTAAAATTGAACAAGCTCCTGGCCAGCATGGTGCGCGTAAACCGCGTCTGTCTGACTATGGTGTGCAGTTGCGTGAAAAGCAAAAAGTTCGCCGTATGTACGGTGTGCTGGAGCGTCAGTTCCGTAACTATTATAAAGAAGCAGCACGTCTGAAAGGCAACACTGGTGAAAACCTGTTGACTCTGCTGGAAGGTCGTCTGGACAACGTTGTATACCGTATGGGCTTCGGCGCGACTCGTGCTGAATCACGTCAGCTGGTTAGCCACAAAGCTATCATGGTTAACGGTCGTGTTGTTAACATCGCTTCTTATCAGGTTAAAGCGAATGACGTTGTCAGCATTCGTGAGAAAGCGAAAAAGCAATCTCGCGTGAAAGCCGCTCTGGAGCTGGCTGAGCAGCGTGAAAAGCCAACCTGGCTGGAAGTTGATGCTGGCAAGATGGAAGGTACGTTCAAGCGTCAGCCAGAACGTTCTGATCTGTCTGCGGACATTAACGAACACCTGATCGTCGAGCTTTACTCCAAGTAAAGCTTAGTACCAAAGAGAGGACACAATGCAGGGTTCTGTGACAGAGTTTCTAAAACCGCGCCTGGTCGATATCGAGCAAGTGAGTTCGACGCACGCCAAGGTGACCCTTGAGCCTTTAGAGCGTGGCTTTGGCCATACTCTGGGTAACGCACTGCGCCGTATTCTGCTCTCATCGATGCCGGGTTGCGCGGTGACCGAGGTTGAGATTGATGGTGTACTTCATGAGTACAGCACCAAAGAAGGCGTTCAGGAAGATATCCTTGAAATCCTGCTCAACCTGAAAGGGCTGGCGGTGAGAGTTCAGGGTAAAGATGAAGTCATCCTTACTTTGAATAAATCTGGCATTGGCCCTGTGACCGCAGCCGACATTACCCATGACGGTGATGTCGAAATCGTCAAGCCGCAACATGTGATCTGCCACCTGACCGATGAGAACGCTGCTATTAGCATGCGTATCAAAGTTCAGCGCGGTCGCGGTTATGTGCCGGCTTCTGCCCGAATTCATTCGGAAGAAGATGAGCGCCCAATCGGCCGTCTGTTGGTCGACGCATGCTACAGCCCAGTAGAGCGTATTGCCTACAATGTTGAAGCAGCGCGTGTAGAACAGCGTACCGACCTGGACAAGCTGGTCATCGAAATGGAAACCAACGGTACAATCGATCCTGAAGAGGCGATTCGTCGTGCGGCAACCATCCTGGCAGAACAACTGGAAGCTTTTGTTGACTTACGTGATGTACGTCAGCCAGAAGTGAAAGAAGAGAAACCAGAATTCGATCCGATCCTGCTGCGCCCTGTTGACGATCTCGAATTGACTGTCCGCTCTGCTAACTGCCTTAAGGCAGAAGCTATCCACTATATCGGTGATCTGGTACAGCGTACCGAGGTTGAGTTGCTGAAAACGCCGAACCTGGGTAAAAAATCTCTTACTGAGATTAAAGACGTGCTGGCTTCACGTGGTTTGTCTCTGGGCATGCGCCTGGAAAACTGGCCACCGGCAAGCATTGCTGACGAGTAACCGGATCACAGGTTAAGGTTTTACTGAGAAGGATAAGGTCATGCGCCATCGTAAGAGTGGTCGTCAACTGAACCGCAACAGCAGCCATCGCCAGGCTATGTTCCGTAACATGGCTGGTTCGCTGGTTCGTCATGAGATCATCAAGACGACCCTGCCGAAAGCGAAAGAACTGCGTCGCGTAGTTGAGCCGCTGATTACTCTTGCCAAGACTGATAGCGTAGCTAATCGTCGTCTGGCATTCGCCCGTACTCGTGATAACGAGATCGTGGCAAAACTGTTTAACGAGCTGGGCCCGCGTTTCGCGAGCCGCGCCGGTGGTTACACTCGCATTCTGAAGTGTGGCTTCCGTGCAGGCGACAACGCGCCGATGGCATACATCGAGCTGGTTGATCGCTCTGAATCGAAAGCAGAAGCTGCTGCAGAGTAATCTGTGGTAACGTAAAAAAACCCGCCCAGGCGGGTTTTTTTATATCCTCTATCATCCCGCTTCACTACAATATCTGTACTATTTTTGTTCATCCCCGGAGCCGTATCATGTGGTTACTGGATCAGTGGGCAGAGCGCCATATCCTCGATGCTCAAAACAAAGGTGAATTCGATAATCTTCCCGGCTGCGGAGAACCGCTTATGTTGGATGATGATTCACATGTTCCACCAGAGCTACGCGCCAGTTATCGATTGCTTAAAAATGCAGGCTGTTTACCTCCCGAGCTGGAACATAGAAAAGAAGCAATCATGCTAGTTGACTTACTCAGGAACGTTCAGGAAAACGAGCCGTGCTGCGTGGAGTGGAGTCGTCGTCTTGCCCTGGTTGAACTAAAACTACGCCAATCAGGTCTTAATACTGACTTTTTACGTGGCGATTATGCAAGTAAGTTACTGCATAAGATTAATGAGGAGCAATAATGTATCGCATCGGTGAACTGGCAAAATTGGCAGACGTTACTCCCGATACCATTCGCTATTATGAAAAACAGCAGATGATGGAGCATAACGTACGTACTGAAGGAGGATTTCGTCTCTATTCTGACAACGATCTGCAGAGACTCCGTTTTATTCGTTACGCCAGGCAATTGGGTTTCACATTGGAATCGATTCGCGAACTTCTTTCGATCCGAATAGATCCGGAGCATCATACTTGCCAGGAGTCGAAAGGTATCGTTAAGGCTCGTTTAAGGGAAGTTGAATCTCGGATCAAAGAGCTACAAACTATGCGTCGGTCATTGCAGCGGCTTAATGACGCATGCTGTGGGACCGCACACAGTAGTATTTATTGTTCGATCCTTGAGGCGCTTGAGCAAGGAGCCAGTAGCCAAAACGCAGAGCGTTGATTTCTACATCGCGCAGATCTACACTTGCATCGATTTTTTACTAATCAGGAGAGTTTATGAGCCACTATCAACATACTAAAGGGAAAATAAAAGATAACGCCATTGAGGCACTACTTCATGACCCCTTGTTCAGGCAGCGAGTTGAGAAGAATAAGAAAGGAAAAGGAAGTTACCAGCGTAAAGATAAACATATGGGACGTAATGAGCGGGAGGCCAGTGGCAAGAAAGTGGAGCACTTTTTTACCACTGGCCTTTTGCTTTTAATATTCTAATTAAGAACGGTTGTTTTGTTCTTTTAGCAAGTCACGAATTTCACTAAGCAAGACTTCTTCTTTGCTTGGGGCCGGCGGCGCAGCTGGAGTCTCTTCTTTTTTACGGTTTAGTCTATTTATCAGTTTGATTGCCATAAAAATGGCAAATGCAACGATGACAAAATCAAAAACGTTTTGGATGAATACACCATAGTGCATGACGACTGCGGGGATATCCCCCTGTGCATCACGAAGCGTAACCGCAAACTGTTTAAAATCGATCCCGCCAATAAGCAAACCTAGTGGTGGCATGATTATATCGGCGACTAGTGACGATACAATCTTACCGAATGCGGCACCAATGATGACACCGACAGCCAGGTCAACAACATTCCCGCGCATCGCGAATTCGCGAAATTCTTTTAAAAAACTCATTTTATTCTCCTTGGGCCAACCAACACTGATAAGTTTAACAAATGTATTCCTATTTTCCATTGCCAGGGAATAATTGCATAGAAATATTATCCATTGATAAATAAGGGATAAAGGAAAGGCGCCAGCATGACGCCTGAAAACTACAGGAAGAAGGGACTTGGTTGGAAGAGTCTCTCAACATCGGAGATAAATTTTTTGTCAGTCAGGAACATAATGACATGATCGCCTTGCTCAATACGCAGATTGTTATTAGCTATCATGACATCATTACCGCGTACAACGGCGCCAATGATGGTTCCTGGGGGAAGTTTAATCTCATCGATCGCTCGGCCGACTACCCGTGAAGTGCTTTCATCACCATGAGCCACAGCCTCAATGGCTTCTGCAACTCCGCGTCGTAGTGAAGAAACGCCGACAATATCCGCCTTACGAACGTGGCTAAGTAGTGCAGATATTGTTGCCTGCTGTGGTGAGATCGCAATGTCGATCACGCTACCCTGGACAAGATCAACATAGGCGCGACGTTGGATGAGTACCATGACTTTTTTGGCCCCCATACGTTTAGCTAACATCGCAGACATAATATTGGCTTCATCATCATTGGTGACTGCAATGAAGAGATCAACTTGATCAATATGCTCCTCAGTCAGTAATTCCTGATCTGAGGCGTCTCCGTAAAAGACGATGGTATTTTGCAGTTTCTCTGCGAGTTCCGCTGCGCGCTGCTGGTTGCGCTCAATAAGTTTGACGCTGTAATCTTTCTCCAGTCGATGAGCAAGCCCAGCTCCGATGTTTCCTCCGCCGACCAGCATAATGCGCTTGTAGGGTTTCTCCAGGCGCTGAAGTTCGCTCATTACTGCGCGGATATGCTGAGATGCGGCGATGAAAAACACTTCGTCACCAGCTTCAACGATTGTTGACCCTTGCGGCCTGATTGGTCGATCGTGGCGGAAAATAGCTGCTACGCGCGTATCAATATGTGGCATATGTTCGCGCATAGTTGAAAGTGCATTACCGACCAGAGGACCGCCATAATAGGCCTTAACCACAGCCAGGCTGACTTTCCCTTCTGCAAAATTAACAACCTGTAGGGCGCCAGGATACTCAATTAAGCGATATATATTATTAATTACCAACTGTTCTGGTGCAATCAGGTGGTCAATAGGGACAGCTTCTGAGTGAAAGAGTTTATCAGCATCGCGTACATAATCTGGAGAACGGATACGGGCAATACGATTTGGAGTATTAAATAGCGAATAGGCGACCTGGCAGGCTACCATGTTGGTTTCATCTGAGTTGGTGACTGCAACCAGCATGTCTGCATCGTCTGCACCAGCCTCACGTAGTACGCGTGGGTGCGAGCCATGCCCCTGCACTACACGCAGATCGAATTTATCCTGCAAGCTGCGAAGACGGTCGCCATTAGTATCAACTAGTGTAATATCGTTGTTCTCTCCAACAAGATTTTCCGCGAGAGTTCCGCCTACCTGTCCAGCGCCAAGAATAATAATCTTCATCAGCAGTGACCTGTTATTTCCGGTTTTTAATCAGCTTAGCGTAAAAGAATCCATCACCTTCTTCTGGCCCAGGGAGATTTTGCAATCCTGGTTTCTCAAGAGTTCCCGTTGTGCTCAACTCTGCATCTGATGTGCGAGTAAGGAAAGCTGCTATTTGCTCACAGTTCTCTTCTGGTAAAATTGAGCAGGTGGCGTAAACCAGTGTTCCACCGGGCTTTAGATGGGGCCAAATGGCATCAAGAATTTTGGCCTGCAGCTGTGCCAACTCGGCAATGTCACTATCGCGCCGCAACCATTTGATATCCGGATGGCGACGAATAACCCCTGTTGCGGAGCAAGGTGCGTCAAGCAGGATGCGATCGAATATTTCATCACCACACCATTGCTCTGGAGAGCATCCATCACCCTGTTTAACCTGCGCCTTGAGGCCAAGGCGTTTAAGATTGTCATAGACGCGGGAAAGTCGCTGTTCATCAATATCAACGGCCATTACGCTAGCCTGTGGTGCAACTTCCAGGATATGGGTTGTTTTGCCGCCAGGTGCCGCGCAGAGGTCGAGAATCCTTTCTCCGTTCTCGGGGGTCAAATAATGCATACAACCTTGCGCTGAAGCATCCTGGACTGTAACCCAACCTTCATCAAAACCCGGTAAGGAATGAACAGGGGCTGGAGATGCCAGACGAACAGCATCCGGGTAGCCTGAATGTGCAAAGCCTTGTAATCCTGCTTCTTTCAGTAACTCGAGCCATTCATCGCGAGAGTGATGGGTGCGGTTAACGCGTAACCACATTGGCGGGCGTTGATTATTGGCATCTGCAATCTCCTGCCACTGCTGTGGCCAGGCCTGTTGAATGCGTTTAAGTAGCCATTTGGGGTGGAGGAAGCGATTTTCGGTTTGTGCAAATTCAGCCAGCAGTTCTTCCTGTTGGCGTTGAAACTGACGCAACACTCCGTTAATAAGCCCCTTCAACTGGGGACGTTTAACAGCGACTGCACCTTCCACCGTTTCTGCCAGTGCGGCGTGAGCAGGAATGCGGGTGTACAGCAACTGATATAAACCCACCATGATTAAAAAATGAATAGTGCGTTGCTTGCCCTTCATCGGGCGATCCATTAGTTTATTGATTAACCATTCAAGCTGATTCAGCGTGCGCAGAACGCCAAAACACAGCTCTTGCAGCAGGGCTTTATCTTTTTCACTGACTTTCTGCTGTAACGGAGGCAAAACGTTACTTAACGATTGCCCTTGTTCAACGACTTGCTCAATTGCCTGGGCAGCCAGGCTGCGTAAGTTAAGATTTTTTTTCATAAGAGTAAAAATAAAAATGCCCGGCGAAACCGGGCTTTAGAAGAGAGAACCGTCAGGCGAGACGATGACCGGGGATAAACCACTCCCGACGAGAATTCAGCAAGTCCTGTGCACTCATTGCTTTTTTACCCGCTGGCTGAAGCGACTCCAGATTCAGGATACCGTCGCCAGTTGCCACCTGGATACCCAATTTGCTGACTGCCACGATAGTGCCGGGTTCAGCACTGCTTGTATCGGTGCTAACAGATGCACGCCAGACTTTTACTGGTTGTTCATCAATTTCTAGCCAGCTTATTGGCCATGGATTGAACGCCCGAATGCAACGTTCAAGCTGCACGGCAGAAAGTGACCAGTCAATACGTGCTTCTTCTTTGCTTAGCTTCTCGGCATAGTTGACTAGCGTTTCGTCTTGTACTTCAGGTTTTGCTGTACCACTGACCAGTTGAGCCAGAGTTTCCAGTAATCCTTGTGGTCCAAGAACCGCCAATTTATCGTACAAGCTACCGCTGGTGTCTTCCCCAGTAATTGGGCAAGACAGTTTATACAACATATCACCAGTATCGAGCCCTACGTCCATTCGCATAATGGTCACGCCTGTCTCGGTATCACCAGCCCATAATGCACGCTGGATTGGCGCCGCACCGCGCCAACGTGGCAACAAAGAACCGTGAACGTTGAGGCAACCCAGACGTGGCATGTCCAGAACCTGCTTGGGGAGGATTAATCCATAAGCAACTACAACCATCACATCGGCGTTCAGCGAGGCAACCAGCTGCTGATTTTCCTGCGGGCGCAGTGAAGAGGGTTGAAATACCGGCAGGCCATTTGCTTCAGCCAGTATTTTGACAGGACTCGGCATGAGTTTTTTGCCACGACCTGCAGGCCTGTCTGGTTGAGTGAATACACCGACGATCTCATACTCAGATGACAACAGTGCGTCAAGATGACGCGCTGCAAAATCGGGCGTTCCCGCAAAAATTATACGTAATGATTGTGACACGTTAGTCCTTGTCTTCAGGCTCGTGCGTTCAGGCGATCCAGTTTTTCAACTTTCTGGCGGATACGCTGTTGCTTAAGCGGGGACAGATAATCAATAAATAGTTTGCCGACTAGATGATCCATTTCATGTTGGATACAAATAGCCAGTAAACCATCGGCTGACAGTTCAAACGGCTTACCTTCACGATCCAGTGCCCGAATCCTTACTTTTTCGGCACGTGGTACCAATGCACGCTGCTCAGGAATGGAAAGGCAGCCTTCCTCAATCCCAGTTTCACCGTCTTTTTCCAACAATTCTGGATTAATTAACACCAGACGCTCTTCTCGATTCTCTGACACATCAATAACAATAATACGCTGATGGATGTCCACCTGCGTAGCGGCCAGACCAATGCCTTCCTCAGCGTACATTGTCTCGAACATATCATCGACGATACGCTGAATTTCCGCATTCACTTCTTTGACCGGCTCAGCGACTTTGCGAAGGCGCTCGTCCGGAATATGTAACACTTGCAAAACTGCCATAAAGATCCAGAGTTGTATTCAGGAGTTGATAAGATTATTAGCTCTATTCTAGACAAAACCCCCCGCAATTGACAGTCTCGCTGTCCAATCGCAAAGATTGCTAAAGCCGCTTATGGCGGAGGGGAATAGGGATGACGCCTACAGAAATTTGGTTACGCCTGATGAAAGTGAGCAGCCTGTATGGCGACGAAATGGTGATGGTTGCTCATCAGTTATGTTCAATCCCAACAATAGATCATGAGAGTTTGAATGCCTGCGGTTTGAATAAGGTGCAATCGAAACATTTTCTTGGAATTAATCAACGTGAGATTGATACAACACTGCAATGGCTGGAACGACCAAATTGTTATCTACTCACTGCTGACGATCCTCTCTATCCTCCCCAGCTACGAGCAATTGTGGACTATCCTGGCGCACTTTTAGTTTGTGGTGATCCGGTATTACTGAGCAGCCGACAGTTAGCCGTAGTGGGCAGTCGCGCGCATTCATGGTATGGCGCTCGTTGGGGGAAAATGTTTTGTGAGGTTTTAGTTCGCTATGACATTACGATCACTAGCGGATTGGCTTTAGGTATTGATGGTATAGCTCATCGTGGTGCACTGGAGGGGCAAGGAAAAACCGTTGCCGTTTTAGGGAATGGTTTAAGAGAGATTTATCCTCGCCGCCATCAAGCATTAGCAGAACAGATAACTAGCAGTGGAGGCGTTGTACTCTCCGAATTTCCTCTCTTTACTCCCCCATTACCGGGCAACTTTCCCCGCCGTAACCGGATTATCAGTGGATTAAGTGTTGGCGTATTGGTTATCGAGGCAGCATTAAAAAGTGGCTCATTAGTGACTGTTCGCTGTGCTCTGGAACAGGGAAGGGAAGTCTTCGCATTACCCGGACCTATTGGTAGTCCTGGTTCCGAAGGTCCACATTGGCTTATCAAGCAAGGAGCCATTCCCGTTACCGCACCGGAAGATATAGTTGAATATTGGCAGCATGAGCTGCTATGGGTCTTCGATGAGCCTGATAACGTAAATAATTGCGACAATCAGCCACCTGTAGCATTGCCATTTCCAGAGCTCCTGGCTAACGTAGGAGATGAGGTAACACCTGTTGACGTTGTCGCTGAACGTGCCGGCCAATCTGTGCCAGTGACCGTAGCTCAGCTACTTGAACTGGAGTTAGCAGGCTGGATCGCAGCTGTACCCGGCGGCTATGTCCGATTAAGGAGGGCAAGCCATGTTCGACGTACTCATGTATTTGTTTGAGACTTACATCCATAACGAAGCAGAAATGCGAGTGGACCAGGATAAACTGACTCGGGATCTTACCGATGCTGGTTTTGAACGGGAGGACATCTATAACGCGCTGATATGGCTCGAGAAACTGGCTGATTATCAAGAGGGCCTTGTTGCGCCCATGCAGCTTGCTTCTGACCCACTCTCCTTACGAGTATATACCGATGAGGAGTGTCAGCGTCTGGATGCGAGCTGCCGAGGATTCTTATTATTCCTTGAGCAAATTCAGGTGTTGAACCTCGAAACGCGGGAAATGGTGATAGAACGCGTACTGGCGCTGGATACGGCAGAGTTCGATTTGGAGGATCTGAAGTGGGTCATCCTGATGGTGCTGTTTAATATTCCGGGCTGCGAAAACGCCTATCAGCAAATGGAAGAATTACTCTTCGAAGTAAATGAAGGTATGCTGCATTAATCTTTTCGCAGCGACACTAGAGTTGTTATGACCAAATCAGCACTGTTTTCGGTGCGTAAAAACGAGCCTTGCCCCCAGTGTGGGGCTGAACTTGTAATACGTTCTGGGAAACATGGGCCTTTTCTCGGCTGTTCACATTATCCGGACTGTGATTATGTCCGCTCCCTGAAGAATCAGGCGGACGGGCATATTGTCAAAGTTCTGGAGGGGCAGGTGTGTCCGTCTTGCGGCGCCATATTGGTACTGCGGCAAGGACGTTTTGGTATGTTTATTGGTTGTAGCAACTACCCAGAATGTGAGCACACTGAACTCATTGATAAACCTGATGAGACTGCAATAGCCTGCCCGCAGTGTAGTCAAGGACATCTGGTCCAACGTCGTTCACGTTTCGGAAAAAACTTTTATTCCTGCGATCGCTACCCTGATTGCCAGTTCGTCATTAATTTTAAGCCAGTGGCGGGTGAGTGCCCAGAGTGTCATTACCCTCTACTAATCGAAAAGAAAACGGTGCAGGGCGTAAAGCGTTTTTGTGCCAGCAAACAATGTGGAAAGCCGACACCGGCGGAATAATCAGTGAATAATAACTTGCTCTCAGAAACCATCGCACATGCAGTTTCGGTCCTGAACAATGAACTTGTCATCGCCTATCCCACGGAAGCTGTTTTTGGCGTCGGCTGTGATCCCGATAGCGAAAAAGCCGTCATGCATTTGTTGGCGCTTAAACAGCGACCGGTTGATAAAGGACTGATCCTAATCGCCGCTAACTTTGAACAGCTCAAACCTTATATTGATGATTCACAACTTAGCGATGAGCGGCGTGCTGCTATTTTTTCCTGCTGGCCTGGGCCGGTGACCTTTGTATTCCCGGCTCTCGATTCTACACCCCGTTGGTTGACCGGCCGTTTTGATTCGCTGGCAGTGCGAGTAACGGATCATCCGCAGGTAGTTGAGTTGTGTGAGGCTTACGGTAAACCATTGGTTTCTACTAGCGCCAATTTATCTGGTGAGCCACCTTGCCGCACGACTGCTGAGGTTTATGCGCAGTTTGGCGCTAGCTTCCCGGTAGTTGATGGGGTAACCGGCGGGCGTCAGAATCCTTCTGAAATACGTGATGCCTTGACGGGCGAACTCTTCCGCCAGGGATAACTTATGGAAACCTACGCAGTATTTGGACACCCGATTGCTCATAGCAAGTCACCATCTATTCATCAGCTCTTTGCGAAGCAGCTGAAGATTACGCATCCCTATGGGCGAGTCCTGGCTCCCCTTGATGATTTCGTAAATACTCTTAACGCCTTTTTTGTTGATGGCGGCAAGGGAGCTAACGTCACCGTTCCTTTCAAAGAAGAGGCTTTCGCGCGAGCAGATGAGTTAACTGAACGTGCGGCACTGGCTGGTGCTGTTAATACCCTTAAACGGCTGGAGGATGGCCGGTTGCTGGGGGACAACACCGATGGCGTGGGGCTACTGAGTGATTTAGAACGACTCGATTTCATTAAACCTGGTTTTCGGGTTCTGCTTATTGGTGCAGGTGGTGCTTCACGTGGCGTATTGCTGCCTCTTTTATCGCTGGATTGCGCTGTCACTATTGTGAATCGTACATTTTCGCGTGCGCATGAACTGGCAACGCTGTTTGCTCATACTGGCAGCGTCCGTGCTCTGGATATAGAAGCATTAAATGGTCAGGTTTTTGATCTCATCATTAATGCCACATCTAGCGGTATTGAAGGAGAAGTCCCTGCTATCCCCGTTTCGCTAATCAACACTCATGTCTATTGCTATGACATGTTTTATCAGAAAGGTTGCACGCCATTTTTACGTTGGTGTCAGCAACATGGTACTAAAAGATGTGCTGATGGGCTGGGAATGCTGGTGGCACAGGCCGCACACTCAGTACTATTGTGGCACGGTGTTCTGCCGGAAATTGCCCCTGTAATTCTGGCGTTGCATGAGGAGTTGAACACGTGAACCAAGCTATTCAATTTCCCGACAGGGAAGTATGGGATGACGAGCGTCAGTGTATCGCTTTTCCAGCATTAGTTAACGGTATGCAACTGATCTGTGCCATAAAGCTAACAACGCTTCAGCAACGTTTTGGTGACGAAGACCCTGAACTGTGCCTGGCCGCATTTCGTGAGCATCGTTGGGATCTGGAAGAGGAAGCCCACGAATTAATCTGCGACCAGCAGGAAGACGCTCAAGGATGGGTCTGGTTTTCCTGAGCCAGATAATCATTTTTCCATTTCACATAGTTGTTTGCTGAATACCTTAGCCCCACAATTTCCGCCTCCGTGAGGGGGCGTATTTGTTTAACCGGGTTGCCAAAATAAAGGTAGCCGCTTTCCAGACGTTTGTTTTGTGGAACCAGACTACCGGCACCAATCATGACGTCATCCTCCACAATGACACCATCCAGTACAATCGACCCCATACCAACCAGCACGCGGTTAGCTATAGTGCAGCCGTGCAGCATAACTTTATGACCGACGGTCACATCATCGCCAATAATCAGTGGATTGCCATGTGGATTATATGAAGACTTATGAGTGACATGTAAGACGCTGCCGTCCTGAATGTTGGTGCGCGCGCCTATTTCCACATAATTCACATCACCGCGAATTGTGACCATTGGCCAAATACTGACATCATCATCAATTCTGACATCACCGATCACCACGCTACTGGTGTCGATCATCACGTTTTGACCTATTTTCGGGGATAAATCTTTATAGCGACGTAGATTCACAGGCATGCTTACCTCAATAAACCAGGGGATGAAGAGACTTTGGTAGCTTTTGGGACCATCTGCAACCCTTTGGCGTGGTAAAAATTAGGCGAATTGAGTATAAACTCTGCGAAAAGGGTGAAAAAACATCACTTGGAAAAAAAGATCTAAAAAAGGCTTGTGCAAAAAGATGGGGTCCCTATAATGCGCTCCCACTGACACGGCAGATGTGAATCACTTCACACAAACAGTCGGGTCGGTTGAAGAGAAAAACCTGAAAATAAGGTTGACTCTGAAAGAGGAAAGCGTAATATACGCCACCTCGCAACGGTGAGCGAAAGCCGCGTTGCACTGCTCTTTAACAATTTATCAGACAATCTGTGTGGGCACTCAAAGTGACATGGATTCTTAACGTCGCAAGACGAAAAATGAATACCAAGTCTCTGAGTGAACATACGTAATTCATTACGAAGTTTAATTCACGAGCATCAAACTTAAATTGAAGAGTTTGATCATGGCTCAGATTGAAC
Source organism: Klebsiella sp. RHBSTW-00215 (assembly GCF_014103785.1). Taxonomy (NCBI): domain Bacteria; kingdom Pseudomonadati; phylum Pseudomonadota; class Gammaproteobacteria; order Enterobacterales; family Enterobacteriaceae; genus Klebsiella; species Klebsiella sp. RHBSTW-00215. The sequence continues at coordinate 875,750 of NZ_JABXQS010000001.1, read as the reverse complement.
GCTGGCGGCAGGCCTAACACATGCAAGTCGAGCGGTAGCACAGAGAGCTTGCTCTCGGGTGACGAGCGGCGGACGGGTGAGTAATGTCTGGGAAACTGCCTGATGGAGGGGGATAACTACTGGAAACGGTAGCTAATACCGCATAACGTCGCAAGACCAAAGTGGGGGACCTTCGGGCCTCATGCCATCAGATGTGCCCAGATGGGATTAGCTTGTTGGTGAGGTAACGGCTCACCAAGGCGACGATCCCTAGCTGGTCTGAGAGGATGACCAGCCACACTGGAACTGAGACACGGTCCAGACTCCTACGGGAGGCAGCAGTGGGGAATATTGCACAATGGGCGCAAGCCTGATGCAGCCATGCCGCGTGTATGAAGAAGGCCTTCGGGTTGTAAAGTACTTTCAGCGAGGAGGAAGGCATTGTGGTTAATAACCGCAGTGATTGACGTTACTCGCAGAAGAAGCACCGGCTAACTCCGTGCCAGCAGCCGCGGTAATACGGAGGGTGCAAGCGTTAATCGGAATTACTGGGCGTAAAGCGCACGCAGGCGGTCTGTCAAGTCGGATGTGAAATCCCCGGGCTCAACCTGGGAACTGCATTCGAAACTGGCAGGCTAGAGTCTTGTAGAGGGGGGTAGAATTCCAGGTGTAGCGGTGAAATGCGTAGAGATCTGGAGGAATACCGGTGGCGAAGGCGGCCCCCTGGACAAAGACTGACGCTCAGGTGCGAAAGCGTGGGGAGCAAACAGGATTAGATACCCTGGTAGTCCACGCTGTAAACGATGTCGACTTGGAGGTTGTTCCCTTGAGGAGTGGCTTCCGGAGCTAACGCGTTAAGTCGACCGCCTGGGGAGTACGGCCGCAAGGTTAAAACTCAAATGAATTGACGGGGGCCCGCACAAGCGGTGGAGCATGTGGTTTAATTCGATGCAACGCGAAGAACCTTACCTACTCTTGACATCCAGAGAACTTAGCAGAGATGCTTTGGTGCCTTCGGGAACTCTGAGACAGGTGCTGCATGGCTGTCGTCAGCTCGTGTTGTGAAATGTTGGGTTAAGTCCCGCAACGAGCGCAACCCTTATCCTTTGTTGCCAGCGGTCCGGCCGGGAACTCAAAGGAGACTGCCAGTGATAAACTGGAGGAAGGTGGGGATGACGTCAAGTCATCATGGCCCTTACGAGTAGGGCTACACACGTGCTACAATGGCATATACAAAGAGAAGCGACCTCGCGAGAGCAAGCGGACCTCATAAAGTATGTCGTAGTCCGGATCGGAGTCTGCAACTCGACTCCGTGAAGTCGGAATCGCTAGTAATCGTGGATCAGAATGCCACGGTGAATACGTTCCCGGGCCTTGTACACACCGCCCGTCACACCATGGGAGTGGGTTGCAAAAGAAGTAGGTAGCTTAACCTTCGGGAGGGCGCTTACCACTTTGTGATTCATGACTGGGGTGAAGTCGTAACAAGGTAACCGTAGGGGAACCTGCGGTTGGATCACCTCCTTACCTTAAAGAACCTGCCTTTGTAGTGCTCACACAGATTGTCTGATGAAAAATTAGCAGTAAAAAATCTCTGCAGGCTTGTAGCTCAGGTGGTTAGAGCGCACCCCTGATAAGGGTGAGGTCGGTGGTTCAAGTCCACTCAGGCCTACCAAATTTGCCCTGATACTGTGTTGTGAAACGACTCGCATACGTCAGTATGCTTCGTCATTCCACGCCTTGTCTCAGGACAAATTATCGGTACAGAGATAAGTTTTTACGATGGGGTTATAGCTCAGCTGGGAGAGCGCCTGCCTTGCACGCAGGAGGTCTGCGGTTCGATCCCGCATAGCTCCACCATCCTTTTACTGCAAAAAACAAGAAAACTTCAGAGTGTACCTGAAAAGGTGCACTGCGAAGTTTTGCTCTTTAAAAATCTGGATCAAGCTGAAAATTGAAACGACACGCTGCGTCTGTTCTCCGTAATAAGAACAGCATGACGGTGTGTTCGAGTCTCTCAAATTTTCGCAATCATGAAGTGAAACATCTTCGGGTTGTGAGGTTAAGCGACTAAGCGTACACGGTGGATGCCCTGGCAGTCAGAGGCGATGAAGGACGTGCTAATCTGCGATAAGCGTCGGTAAGGTGATATGAACCGTTATAACCGACGATTTCCGAATGGGGAAACCCAGTGTGTTTCGACACACTATCGTTAAGTGAATACATAGCTTAACGAAGCGAACCGGGGGAACTGAAACATCTAAGTACCCCGAGGAAAAGAAATCAACCGAGATTCCCCCAGTAGCGGCGAGCGAACGGGGAGGAGCCCAGAGTCTGAATCAGTTTGTGTGTTAGTGGAAGCGTCTGGAAAGTCGCAGGGTACAGGGTGATACTCCCGTACACAAAAACACACAGGCTGTGAACTCGAAGAGTAGGGCGGGACACGTGGTATCCTGTCTGAATATGGGGGGACCATCCTCCAAGGCTAAATACTCCTGACTGACCGATAGTGAACCAGTACCGTGAGGGAAAGGCGAAAAGAACCCCGGCGAGGGGAGTGAAACAGAACCTGAAACCGTGTACGTACAAGCAGTAGGAGCCCACTTGTTGGGTGACTGCGTACCTTTTGTATAATGGGTCAGCGACTTATATTCTGTAGCAAGGTTAACCGTATAGGGGAGCCGCAGGGAAACCGAGTCTTAACTGGGCGTTAAGTTGCAGGGTATAGACCCGAAACCCGGTGATCTAGCCATGGGCAGGTTGAAGGTTGGGTAACACTAACTGGAGGACCGAACCGACTAATGTTGAAAAATTAGCGGATGACTTGTGGCTGGGGGTGAAAGGCCAATCAAACCGGGAGATAGCTGGTTCTCCCCGAAAGCTATTTAGGTAGCGCCTCGTGAACTCATCTTCGGGGGTAGAGCACTGTTTCGGCTAGGGGGTCATCCCGACTTACCAACCCGATGCAAACTACGAATACCGAAGAATGTTATCACGGGAGACACACGGCGGGTGCTAACGTCCGTCGTGAAGAGGGAAACAACCCAGACCGCCAGCTAAGGTCCCAAAGTCATGGTTAAGTGGGAAACGATGTGGGAAGGCACAGACAGCCAGGATGTTGGCTTAGAAGCAGCCATCATTTAAAGAAAGCGTAATAGCTCACTGGTCGAGTCGGCCTGCGCGGAAGATGTAACGGGGCTAAACCATGCACCGAAGCTGCGGCAGCGACACTATGTGTTGTTGGGTAGGGGAGCGTTCTGTAAGCCGTTGAAGGTGGCCTGTGAGGGCTGCTGGAGGTATCAGAAGTGCGAATGCTGACATAAGTAACGATAAAGCGGGTGAAAAGCCCGCTCGCCGGAAGACCAAGGGTTCCTGTCCAACGTTAATCGGGGCAGGGTGAGTCGACCCCTAAGGCGAGGCCGAAAGGCGTAGTCGATGGGAAACAGGTTAATATTCCTGTACTCGGTGTTACTGCGAAGGGGGGACGGAGAAGGCTATGTTAGCCGGGCGACGGTTGTCCCGGTTTAAGCATGTAGGCGGATGTTCCAGGTAAATCCGGAACGTCATTCAACGCTGAGGTGTGATGACGAGGCACTACGGTGCTGAAGTAACAAATGCCCTGCTTCCAGGAAAAGCCTCTAAGCATCAGGTAACATCAAATCGTACCCCAAACCGACACAGGTGGTCAGGTAGAGAATACCAAGGCGCTTGAGAGAACTCGGGTGAAGGAACTAGGCAAAATGGTGCCGTAACTTCGGGAGAAGGCACGCTGATGGTAGGTGAAGTGACTTGCTCATGGAGCTGAAATCAGTCGAAGATACCAGCTGGCTGCAACTGTTTATTAAAAACACAGCACTGTGCAAACACGAAAGTGGACGTATACGGTGTGACGCCTGCCCGGTGCCGGAAGGTTAATTGATGGGGTTATCCGTAAGGAGAAGCTCTTGATCGAAGCCCCGGTAAACGGCGGCCGTAACTATAACGGTCCTAAGGTAGCGAAATTCCTTGTCGGGTAAGTTCCGACCTGCACGAATGGCGTAATGATGGCCAGGCTGTCTCCACCCGAGACTCAGTGAAATTGAACTCGCTGTGAAGATGCAGTGTACCCGCGGCAAGACGGAAAGACCCCGTGAACCTTTACTATAGCTTGACACTGAACACTGGTCCTTGATGTGTAGGATAGGTGGGAGGCTTTGAAGTGTGGACGCCAGTCTGCATGGAGCCATCCTTGAAATACCACCCTTTAATGGCTGGTGTTCTAACGTGGACCCGTAATCCGGGTTGCGGACAGTGTCTGGTGGGTAGTTTGACTGGGGCGGTCTCCTCCTAAAGAGTAACGGAGGAGCACGAAGGTTAGCTAATCCTGGTCGGACATCAGGAGGTTAGTGCAATGGCATAAGCTAGCTTGACTGCGAGCGTGACGGCGCGAGCAGGTGCGAAAGCAGGTCATAGTGATCCGGTGGTTCTGAATGGAAGGGCCATCGCTCAACGGATAAAAGGTACTCCGGGGATAACAGGCTGATACCGCCCAAGAGTTCATATCGACGGCGGTGTTTGGCACCTCGATGTCGGCTCATCACATCCTGGGGCTGAAGTAGGTCCCAAGGGTATGGCTGTTCGCCATTTAAAGTGGTACGCGAGCTGGGTTTAGAACGTCGTGAGACAGTTCGGTCCCTATCTGCCGTGGGCGCTGGAGAATTGAGGGGGGCTGCTCCTAGTACGAGAGGACCGGAGTGGACGCATCACTGGTGTTCGGGTTGTCATGCCAATGGCATTGCCCGGTAGCTAAATGCGGAAGAGATAAGTGCTGAAAGCATCTAAGCACGAAACTTGCCCCGAGATGAGTTCTCCCTGACTCCTTGAGAGTCCTGAAGGAACGTTAAAGACGATGACGTTGATAGGCCGGGTGTGTAAGCGTAGCGATACGTTGAGCTAACCGGTACTAATGAACCGTGAGGCTTAACCTTACAACGCCGAAGATGTTTTGGCGGATTTGAGAGAATTTCAGCTTGATACAGATAAACAGAATTTGCCTGGCGGCGACAGCGCGGTGGTCCCACCTGACCCCATGCCGAACTCAGAAGTGAAACGCCGTAGCGCCGATGGTAGTGTGGGGTCTCCCCATGTGAGAGTAGGGAACTGCCAGGCATCAAATTTAGTGTGCTGATATGGCTCAGTTGGTAGAGCGCACCCTTGGTAAGGGTGAGGTCCCCAGTTCGACTCTGGGTATCAGCACCAGTTTTTAGGTTAAAGTTCGGCGATTTGAAAAGAATTTGCCTGGCAACGATAGCGCGGTGGTCCCACCTGACCCCATGCCGAACTCAGAAGTGAAACGCCGTAGCGCCGATGGTAGTGTGGGGTCTCCCCATGTGAGAGTAGGGCATTGCCAGGCACCAAATAAGTGAAAAGCCCATCCGTCAGGATGGGCTTTTTGCGTTTCTAATCGCATGAAAATATTAATTCGCGCTGTGTACTCAATTCAGCTTCGGTTTATGTCGTTAGTGGCCAGCGCTATTCAAATCACAGAGAACAGAGCATTGTGCAGTAACTTAAGTATATTGGGTGTATCTTGCCGAAAAACGGTACCGGGATTAGCTCCGGTACCAGTGCATAGCGGCGATTGTAAGTGATTAGCGAGTTAGTGCGACAATGCCAAGCGTCAAGCCTGCAATTGCAGCCGCGCCTCCGGCAATAGCGCCCGCAGTTTCCCAGTTGTCCTGAGTCGTTCCTTTCATACAGGTATTAGTGTGTACTAATCTGCCTTCGGAGTCATAGACAGGTACGCACGGAGAATCATGTGCACAACCAGCGAGAAGCGTTGTCAGCAATGTGACTAAAACGAATTTTTTCATGATATTACCTCTAAATAATCCGTTTCGCTGTAATGGGAACCCATACATTACGGAATAGCCTATTTTATCATCGGTAATACTGAGGACGGGTAGGGTAAATAATCTCAATTTATGAGCAACGTAAATATCGTGAAGAAACTTACGCGATTATGTCGTCATAATATGGCTAGTTGAATAACGTGCGATCTTTTAAAAAATAATAAACACGTTGATTTTTATCGGGATGATCAAAAACTTCAGGCATAAAAAAAGGCGCCAGAATGGCGCCTTTGGAAAGAGAGACTTACTCGATATGCTTAGTAAAGCGGCGTCTTACGACAACAAAGAATACCGGTACGAAGAAGATAGCCAGCAACGTTGCTGTCAACATTCCTCCCATAACTCCCGTACCCACGGCGTTTTGTGCCCCGCTGCCTGCCCCATGGCTAATAACCAAGGGCAGTACACCAAGAATAAAGGCCAATGAGGTCATTAAGATAGGGCGTAAACGCATACGAGATGCTTCGAGCGTTGCTTCAATGATTCCCTTCCCTTCTTTATCCATAAGGTCTTTCGCAAATTCGACAATAAGAATAGCGTTTTTGGCAGAGAGACCGATCGTCGTTAATAAACCTACCTGAAAATAAACGTCATTATTAAGCCCACGTAATGAGGCTGCTAATAATGCCCCGACAACCCCTAACGGGACGACTAACATGACTGAGAATGGAATAGACCAGCTTTCATAGAGTGCGGCAAGGCACAGGAAAACCACTATTAGCGAAATTGCATATAAAGCAGGCGCCTGATTACCGGATAAGCGTTCCTGATAAGACATTCCTGTCCAGCCGAAGCCAATACCAGTAGGCAGTTTGTTGGCTAGTTGTTCCATCAAAATCATTGCATCCCCGGTACTTTTGCCCGGAGCGGCTTCACCCAGAATTTCCATCGAAGGTAAGCCGTTATAACGCTCCAGGCGCGGAGAACCATAAACCCAGTGTGAGGTTACAAAAGCTGAGAATGGTACCATTTCGCCATTAGCACTACGGACGTACATACTGTTGATGTCGCTCGGCAACATACGGAAATGGGCGTCAGCCTGAATATAGACTTTTTTAACTCTACCATGGTCAATAAAATCATTAACGTAATAGCCACCTAGTGCTGCGGAAATGGTTTCATTGATATCAGATAGTGAAATACCCAGTGCCTGGGCTTTCTCCTGATCAACATCAAGCTTAAATTGCGGAGTATCTTCAAGCCCATTTGGTCGTACGCGCACCAGTTGATCCGGATGTTCTCTTACCATACCAAGCAACTGATTTCGTGCTTGAGTCAGCGCGCTATGACCGAGGTTACCCTGGTCGATAAGCTCAAAGTCGAAGCCTGTGGCGGTACCCAACTCAATAATTGCGGGGAGATTGAATGGGAAAACCATGGCGTCTTTAATCTGGCTGAAAGCGACCGTGGCTCGCTTGATGATTGCTTCAACCCCATTCTCCGAACCACTGCGCTCCTCCCATGGCTTCAGACTGACAAATGCCATACCGGAGTTTTGTCCCTGGCCGCTAAAGCTAAAACCGTTAACGGTAAAGACGCTTTCAACATTCGCCTTCTCTTTATGCAGATAGTAGTCGGTAACGGTATCGAGGACCTTCTGTGTACGTTCTTGCGTCGCGCCGGATGGAAGTTGAATCATGGTCATAAATACCCCCTGATCCTCATCCGGTAAAAAAGAGGTTGGCAGACGCATAAACAGTACAGCCATGCCAATGACAATCAGCAGATAGATGATGAGATAGCGCCCGGTACAGCGTAGTATCCCGCTGATGCTGTTGGTGTAGTGGTTGACACTACGGTCAAATTTCGCATTAAACCAGCCAAAAAAACCTTTCTTCTCATGATGATCGGCGGAGGCGGGTTTCAATAAAGTGGCGCAAAGTGCAGGTGTCAGAATCAGTGCAACCAACACGGATAGCGCCATCGCTGAGACGATAGTGATGGAAAATTGGCGATAAATCGCGCCCGTAGAACCGCCAAAGAAGGCCATGGGAACAAAAACTGCCGATAGCACCATGGCTATACCAACCAGCGCCCCCTGAATTTGCGACATTGATTTTTCTGTCGCTTCTTTTGGGGATAGCCTCTCTTCTACCATCACGCGCTCGACGTTTTCCACCACCACGATGGCATCATCGACCAGCAATCCTATTGCCAGCACCATACCGAACATCGTTAGCGTGTTGATGGAATAGCCAAAGGTAGCCAGCACGGCGAATGTGCCAAGTAAGACGACAGGAACCGCAATGGTGGGGATCAATGTGGCACGGATGTTCTGGAGGAACAGATACATCACCAGGAAGACGAGAATAATCGCTTCAAACAGCGTCTTCACCACCTCATGAATAGAGATCTTCACGAACGGTGTGGTGTCGTAAGGGTAAACGACTTTCATGCCCTGCGGAAAGTAGGGTTGTAGTTCGGCAAGCTTTGCTTTAATCGCAGCAGCGGTGTCGAGGGCATTGGCGCCGGTAGCAAGCTTAATCCCCAGCCCGGATGCTGGTTTACCGTTAATTTTGGCGACGACGTTATAGTTTTCACCGCCCAGCTCAATGCGAGCCACGTCTTTCAGATGAACCACTGAGCCGTCAGCGTTCACCCGTAGCGTCACCTTGCCAAACTCTGCAGGGTCTTTCAGTCGTGTTTGAGCAATGATTGACGCGTTTAATTGTTGGCCTTTAATAGCGGGCGTTCCGCCAAGTTGGCCTGCTGCAATCTGATCGTTCTGTACCTGCAACTGGTTAATCACATCAACAGGCGTCAGGTTGTACTTATTCAGCAGGTTGCCATCCAGCCAAACACGCATCGCATATTGGGCCCCGAAGAGCTGTACGTCGCCAACGCCGTTAAGTCGGCTAATAGTATCTTTGACGTTTGATGCAACGTAGTCAGAAATATCATCCTGCGTAGTGCTGGTGTTATCGGAGATGAATCCAGCAACCAGCAGGAAACTGCTGCTTGATTTCTCAACGCTAATCCCCTGTTGCTGCACTTCCTGAGGTAGCAGCGGTGTGGCGAGCTGGAGCTTATTTTGTACCTGGACTTGCGCAATATCCGGATCTGTACCCGATGTGAAGGTCAAGGTGATGGTGACGCCGCCTGCGGAATCACTGGTTGAGGACATGTACATCAGGTTATCGATACCATTCATGTTCTGTTCGATAACCTGAGTCACAGTATCCTGCACGGTCTGCGCATCCGCACCTGGGTAGGTCGCAGAGATGGCAACAGCTGGCGGGGCGATCGTCGGGTATTGTGCGATAGGCAGTTGCATAATTGCGAGACCGCCAGCAATCATCATAATGATGGCCAGCACCCAGGCGAATACCGGTCGATGGATAAAAAACTTAGACATAGTTATTCGTACCTTATTGCGCGACGGATGTCGCGGTATCCACTTCGGCCTTCACTGTGACGCCGGGACGAACTTTCTGCAGACCGCTGACAATAACTTTTTCACCAGATTTAAGACCGCTGGTAATTAACCACTTATCGCCAATCGCCTGTGAGGTCGCAACCTGGCGGCTTTCAACCTGGTTTTTGTCATTAACGATCATTACGCTGGCATCACCACGTGGTGTGCGGGTGACTCCCTGCTGAGGAACCAGGATGGCATTCGGAGCTACACCTTCATCAATTCGGGCGCGGACGAACATCCCCGGCAGCAGCGAATGTTGTGGATTCGGAAAGATTGCTCGCAGCGTAATTGAGCCAGTGCTTTCATCCACTGTGACGTCGGAGAATTGCAGAGTGCCTTTTAGTGCGTAAGGTTGACCGTTTTCCATAATCAGCTGCACGCTTTTGGTATCGCTGCCGTGCTGCAGGCTTTCCTGTTTCAGACGCATGAAATCATTACTGGATTCGGTGACATCGACATAAATCGGATCGAGTTGCTGTACCGTTGCCATTGCATCTGCCTGCCCATTGGTCACGAGGGCGCCTTCAGTAACGCTGGATTTACCGATGCGGCCGCCGATTGGCGATGTCACTTTGGTGTAAGCCAGATTAATGCGCGCACTTTCGACGGCGGCTTTTGCGGCAATAACATCGGCATCAGCCTGGCGTGCGGTCGCTACAGCCTGATCGTATTCCTGCTGGCTGATGTATTGTGTTCCGAGAAGAGGTGCGTAGCGTTTCACTGTCAGATGAGCGATAACCGCTGCTGCTTCGGCTTTGGCTTCATCACCTTTTGCGCTGTTATAAGCGGCTTGATAAGTCGCCGGGTCGATTTGATAGAGAGACTGCCCGGCATTGACATCGCTACCTTCGACAAAATTACGCTGTAGAATAATCCCGCTAACCTGCGGGCGTACTTCCGCAACGCGGTATGCCGATGTTCGACCCGGAAGTTCCGTGGTCACTGACAGCGGCGCGCTGCTTACAATATGGACTGAAACCTGAGGTATCTGCGCATGCGGTTGTTGATCACCTGAATTATCGCAACCGCTAAGCAAGATGGTAGAGATGATTAGGCTGGATAAAAGTGTAACCCGGGCGTGACTCGTCATTGCTGTTCCTTATAGATTGCGGGCCGAGTTTGGCAACCAATCTGTGAAAGAAATAATGGATAAAAAAGCGGTTTGTTATCCTACAAATAAAAAACGAGGTATGTAAGGAATAGTTATTTTTTATCCATCAGTAAGGCACGCAAAAGCAAAGCGCTAGTCATTTTAATTTAAGAATGACCTTAAATTAAAATTTGCTTACATTGATATTCACTCAGTGAATAATGTGCTTATTAATTATTTGAATTATGTATTTATTGTTTTTTGTTTGAGATTTTGCTTATCTGTGTTTTTGCTAAACAATATTGATTATCTGATGCTAGATTTATATGCATCCTGGTATTTTTATATTATAGATATGGCGTTAAATGGAGCATCGTATGCCAAGAAGAACAAAAGAAGATGCGTTAAAGACGCGGCAGCTCCTGATTGAGTCTGCCATTCAGCAATTCGCTCTGCGTGGGGTCACCAACACCACGTTAACTGACATCGCTGATGCCGCTGGCGTGACGAGGGGTGCGGTGTATTGGCACTTCTCCAGTAAAGCAGAACTGTTTAATGAGATGTGGCAACAACAGCAACCGTTACGAGATCTGCTTCAGCATCAAATTCCGACAGACAGTCAGGATCCGTTAGGCAATTTACGGGCGAAATTTATTACAGGTTTGCAATATATTGCCGATAATCCCAGACAGCGCGCGTTGATGCAGATTCTGTATCATAAATGCGAATTTTCCAGCGATATGATGTCAGAGGCAGAGATTCGTAAAAGAATTGGCTTTAGTTATCCTATTATTCGTGGGGTTTTACAACACTGTCTTAGTAATAGATTATTACCGGCTGAAACAAACGTTGAAATTTCATTAATAGTATTACACAGCGTATTTACTGGTATTATCAAAAACTGGTTAATGGAGCCGGAACAATTCGATCTTTATCAACAGGCACCCGCTTTAGTGGATAATATTATGTCGGCTCTTTGCGGTGTAAATAGTCACGCAAATGGGCTGCGGATGGTTGTAAATTGATAAACCAGAGGAAATAAAAAAGGCGCTTCCCCATGCCGAAGAGCGCCTTTTTAATCATACAGTTAACTGACTAGTATCAGTTCATGCCGTATTTTTTCAGTTTCTTACGCAGAGTACCACGGTTGATACCCATCATCAGGGCAGCACGCGTCTGGTTACCACGGGTGTATTGCATCACCATGTCCAACAGGGGCTGTTCTACTTCAGCCAGTACCAGCTCATACAGGTCACTCACATCCTGACCGTTCAGTTGAGCAAAATAGTTCTTCAGTGCCTGTTTAACCGAGTCACGCAGGGGTTTTTGAGTTACCTGATCCTGAGAGTTAACGGTAGAAACGGTCAGTACGTCAGAATTTACGCGTTGTTCGAACATAGTTCTGTCAGCTCTTTATTTCTATTACGCAAAATTTTCGAAGTATGCCTCCAACGCCGCCAGCTGTTCGCTGGAATCTTCTATGGCGTTGAATGTGCGCCGAAACTGGTCATTTGGAGCGTGCTCCTGGAGATACCAGGATACGTGTTTACGCGCGATTCGGTACCCTTTTGCCTGACCGTAAAAGTCATGCAGTTCCCGAACGTGCGCACAAAGCAAGCGCTTAACCTCTGCCAAAGGCAGCGGGGGCAGCAGCTCTCCAGTGTCCAGATAGTGCTGGATTTCCCGAAAGATCCAGGGTCTTCCCTGAGCCGCGCGGCCTATCATAAGGGCATCAGCCCCCGTATAGTCGAGCACAGCTCTGGCTTTAAGCGGGTCAGTAATGTCACCATTCGCGATAATCGGAATGGAAACTTTCTGCTTAACTGCCCGAATACTGTCGTACTCAGCATCTCCGTTAAACAAACAGGCGCGTGTGCGTCCGTGAATAGTCAGAGCCTGAATGCCACATTCTTCAGCCAGTTGGGCAATCTCTACACAGTTACGGTGTTCCGGTTCCCAACCGGTGCGAATCTTGAGAGTCACGGGAACGTCCACTGCCTTGACGACCGTCGTCAGGATTGACTTAACCTGATCGGGGTACTGCAAGAGGGCTGAACCTGCAAACTTACGATTCACCTTTTTAGCCGGGCACCCCATATTGATATCAATAATTTGGGCACCGCTTTCCACGTTAATTCGGGCGGCTGCAGCCATTTCTTCCGGCACGCTACCGGCGATTTGCACGGTACGAATACCGGGCTCATCAACATGTACCATCCGTAAACGAGATTTGTCACTTTCCCAAACCTGAGGGTTAGAAGACATCATCTCGGATACGGTCAATCCTGCTCCCATCTCGTAGCACAGCGTCCTGAATGGTCTGTCAGTAATGCCAGCCATTGGCGCTGCGATCAGGCGATTTCTGAGCTGGTATTGTCCGATACGCATGAGTTAAGAAATGACCATATGTGACTGCAAGGCGGCGTATATTACGCATTTTTTGCATGAGATGAAAGGCCAAACTTTAACCAATCCACTGAGATGGATCAAAGAATCGCTGTACAATTAAGCGACTATGAATAATTAACTATATAAATCATTGGATTAAGAATTTGCGTTGAATTTATCTACACATATAATTTTGCGTAACTTCTCGTTTTTTCTTCAGCAGGTCACGGACTGACAAGATAATCTGCTGAATAAATCAGCAAATTATCCCAACTTAATGTGACTATGCTCTCATTTTCAGAACATGATCGTGAAGCGTATCTTAAGATTACTCGACGACTACGCGACCATTTAGCGGCTGTGTCGGGCGATTGTTATCGTGATGCATGGTATGGCTGAATTTTTCTAACTGTGCGGCAGAAAGTGTCAGGGGGTGATTGAGGACAATCCAGGTGACGCCTTCGGAACAAGGCGGTGTGGTCAGAGAACCGCTGAAGCGCCAGTATGTCTTGTCTGCAGGAAGAAGCGCGTTGAGGTCCATCTGCGTGGTGATTTTGGTATCCTGCCCGGATTTCTCCGGCATGGCCGCCCACAGCTTATCCAGTTCTGCATTTGCTGTACCCTTATCAAACATCGCGGCCACAACGGTAACGGCACCCCTGGCGTCCTTATGAACCAGGTGCATCTCCATCGCATAGTGCTTGCCGTGGATGGTATTTTCGCTCGGAGCGTGGAAATGGAACTGCTGAAGCGTAAATGGGGTTCCGTCAATCGTGATGGTATCCGCAGTGGTGGTCTTTAACCCCGCCTGAATCGTATGACCATTGTTGATGAGCGTGACCGGGCCATCGGTATAGTGGACATCCAGCGGCGAGAGATGTGCTGTGAGCGTTGTATCGATGTTGATAGGGGATTGATTCATGCCAGTCTGACAGGTTTTATTCTCCTCACTGAGCGTACCCCAGTGCTCAGGAGAGCCTTCACCTTCGTAACTCCAGTGGGAAGCAAAAACCGTAACGGGCATGATGCTTAATGCCAGGAGTACCGCCTTGCCTAACGTTGTTTTCATATCATTCTTCCAATGAATAAAATGGCTATTTTTTATCTCGTAACTACAGCGAGTTACATAACGATTTTATCCCAGAAGGGCGGAGAGCTTTGCACAGAAAACGCGGAAAAATGTGGCCTGCAGAGAGGCCACAGAGAAGATTATTTTTTACAACCGGTGATCCGGCACCACTCTTCTTTCTCCACCACTGGGTCGAGGTCAAAGAGCTCAGCGTAGGCTTCACAAACGCTCTCAGCCTGGCTGGCAAGGATACCGGAAAGGCCCAGCAGACCGCCTGTAACTGGCAGCACGCTGATAAGAGGAGCTAACTCGCGTAAAGGGCCGGCCAGAATGTTTGCGACCACGACATCGGCTTTCATGGCGTCTGGCTGATCTTTCGGCAGATAGAGTTCAAGTCGCTCAGAAACCCCATTACGCTCGGCGTTATCGCGGCTGGCCTGAATAGCCTGCGGGTCAATATCAATACCGATGGCTTTCGCTGCGCCCAGTTTTAATGCAGCGATGGCCAGAATGCCGGAGCCGCAGCCAAAATCGATAATCGTTTTGCCTTCGAGATCGAGTCCATCCAGCCACTGTAGACACATTGCAGTTGTAGGATGCGTACCAGTACCAAACGCCAGACCCGGGTCGAGCATTACGTTGACGGCATTCTTATCCGGCACATCGCGCCAGCTAGGGCAGATCCACAGACGCTTACCGAAGCACATGGGATGAAAGTTATCCATCCATTCGCGTTCCCAGTCTTTGTCTTCAAGCTGTTCGATTTTATGTACGAAACCGGTACCCAGAAGCGGATGCTGTTCCAGAAGTGCAACCACTTCTTTCATGTCCGTTTCTGCGTCAAACAGACCAATAACATCGGTATCGCCCCACAGGCGGGTTTCACCGGGCAAAGGTTCAAACACCGGCGTGTCGTGAGTGTCCTGGAAAGTGATAGAAACGGAGCCCGCTTCCATCAGGGCATCACTCAGTTCTTCCGCGTTTGCACCGGTAGTGTTCAGTTTCAGTTGGATCCATGGCATGGCAGAACTCTTTATTTATCAGTAGTCAATATGGCGGCTTGCGGGGCGGAGGAACCAAAACGGTTTCCGACCAGGAAAGCCAACAAACTTAGCAGTAACGAGGGTACGATCGGGTGGAACCCCAGATACTGAACATTAAAAGTGGCGAGTATGGCATACAGTACGCCGCCGACGATCATGGCGCTCAATGCGCCTTTGGCGTTCGCACGTTCCCAGTACAGACCCAGCACCAGTGGCCATAAGAACACTGCCTCAAGCCCACCGAATGCCAGCAGGTTGAGCCAGATGATCATCTCAGGCGGACGCCAGGCGGCGAGCATCATCAGGATCCCTAGCACCAGAGTAGTGATCGTTGAGATCCGCTTTAGCTTCTGCTCGTTATGTTTTTTTGCCGGTTGTGCGCTGAGCCAAAGATCTTTAATGATCGTAGCCGATGCCTGCAATAAATGGGCGTTAACGTTCGACATGATTGCGGCCATTGGCGCGGCCAGAAACAGACCTGCGGCCCACGGCGGCAGGACCTGTACCATCAGAGTCGGGATCACTTGATCCGGGACGGTCAGGTCAGGCAGCACTGCTCTTCCCAGCGCGCCGGCCAGATGCATACCAAACATTAGGATCGCGACAACAATGGTACCGATAATGATCCCGCGGTGGACGGCTTTACTATCCTTATAGGAAATACAGCGCACGGCGGTATGCGGCAGGCCGATAACGCCGAAGCATACCAGCACCCAAAAGGACATCATAAAGGCAGGGGTGAGAATATCATCCGCACCGTGTGGCGATACCAGCTTCGGGTCGATGTGCTGTAGCGTATCGACAGCATTATGTAAACCGCCAGCCGTGTGGACGACGCCAACCAGCAGCACGATTGTGCCGATCAGCATTACCATACCCTGCATGGTGTCATTGAGAACGCTGGCGCGAAAGCCGCCGAAGGCCGTATACAACGCAATGGTGATGCCAAAGATCAGCAACCCATTTTCATACTTAATTCCGGCGGCTGTCTCCAGCAGTCGGGCACCGCCGATAAACTGCACAGCAATCGCCCCTACGAAAGCGACCAGCAGGCTCACGCTGGCTATCCATACGACCGCGCGACTTTGATAACGCGCCTGTAGCATATCGTTCAGGGTGATCGCGTTGTAACGCCGTGCCAGGATAGCGAATTTCTTGCCGAGAATACCGAGTGAGAGCCAGATTGTCGGAACCTGAATCATGGCCAGCAGCACCCAGCCAAGCCCGTATTTATAGGCGGCTCCCGGTCCACCAATAAATGAACTGGCACTGATATAGGTGGTCGTCAGCGTCATCGCCAGGACGAAACCACCCATTGAACGGCTCCCGAGAAAATACTCGCTAAGAAAATTGCCGCTACTGCGTTTGCGCATCGCGTAAAACGACAGCCCGAATACCAAACACAGGTAAGCAAGCAGGACGACGATGATTTCAAACTGCATCGTTATCCTCCAGAGAGATGTCGCGGAAAATGAAACGCACCATTCCCCAACACAGTAGGATAAACAGCAGAGGTACCAGCAGACAGGCCATTTCGAACCAATGCGGCAGGCCGGTTATACCAATACCCACCCCCGGCAGATAGGCGCCAGCCAGCCAGGCAGCAAGATAGAGGAGGGTCAGCCACAGCGCCCAGCGCGCTTCTTTATGGGCCTGAACAAACCGTTTGTCCATTTTTGTCCCTTGAAGATGAAGAAAGCGGGGATTGTACCGCATGGAAAAGATGAGAAGAGAGAAAAAGAAAAAGGCCGGATTATCCGGCCTCTTGCAACGATGGCAGTATTACTTCTCCTGCAATCCGAGTTTTTTCTCCAGATAGTGGATATTGGTGCCACCATTCTGGAAATGCTCGTCGTTCATGATACGAATCTGCAGATCAACGTTGGTTTTGATGCCATCGATAATCAGTTCCTGCAACGCATTCTTCATACGTGCAATCGCCACATCACGGTTTTCGCCGTAGCAGATAAGCTTACCGATCATTGAGTCATAATACGGAGGCACGGTGTAACCTGCGTAGATATGAGACTCCCAACGTACGCCAAAACCGCCCGGCGCGTGGAAGCGAGTAATTTTACCCGGACTCGGCAGGAAGGTGTTCGGGTCTTCGGCGTTGATACGGCATTCCACCGCATGGCCTTTAACCACGACTTCATCCTGCTTGATGGACAGCGGCTGACCAGCTGCAATACGCAACTGCTCTTTGATCAGGTCAACGCCGGTGATCATTTCAGTTACCGGGTGTTCAACCTGAATGCGGGTGTTCATTTCGATGAAATAGAACTCGCCGTTTTCAAACAGGAACTCGAAAGTACCCGCCCCGCGATAGCCGATATCCACGCATGCTTTGGAGCAGCGCTCGCCGATATAGCGACGCAGTTCCGGGGTAATGCCCGGTGCTGGCGCTTCTTCGACCACTTTCTGGTGACGACGCTGCATAGAGCAGTCGCGTTCCGCCAGATAGATAGCGTTACCTTGGCCGTCAGCCAGAACCTGGATCTCAATATGACGAGGATTCTCCAGGTATTTCTCCATATAAACCATGTCGTTGCTGAAAGCAGCTTTCGCTTCAGCTTTAGTCATGGAGATGGATTGCGCCAGTTCGGCATCACCGCGAACAACGCGCATACCGCGACCGCCGCCGCCGCCGGATGCTTTGATAATCACCGGGTAGCCAATGCGTTTCGCATGAGCACGGTTAGCATCCATATCGTCGCCCAGAGGGCCGTCGGAACCGGGAACGGTCGGCACGCCCGCTTTCTTCATCGCGGTAATAGCAGACACTTTGTCGCCCATCAGGCGGATGGTGTCAGCTTTCGGGCCGATAAAGATAAACCCAGAACGTTCTACCTGTTCGGCGAAATTCGCGTTTTCTGAGAGAAAACCATAACCCGGATGAATAGCCACCGCGCCAGTGATTTCAGCGGCGCTGATGATTGCCGGGATATTCAGATAGCTTTTTACGGACGGAGCCGGGCCGATACAGACCGTCTCATCCGCCAACAATACGTGTTTTAAATCGCGATCCGCCGTTGAGTGCACAGCAACGGTCTTGATGCCCAGTTCTTTACAGGCACGCAGGATACGCAATGCAATCTCGCCGCGGTTGGCGATAACAATTTTATCCAGCATGTTCGCCTCGTTATTCGATGACGACCAGTGGCTCGTCAAATTCTACCGGTTGACCACTTTCGACCAGAATGGCTTTCACCACGCCGGATTTATCGGCTTCAATCTGGTTCATCATTTTCATGGCTTCAACGATGCACAGGGTATCGCCCGCATTAACTTTCTGACCGATTTCGATGAACGCTTTCGCATCCGGGCTCGGGGTGCGGTAGAAAGTACCAACCATTGGGGAACGTACGATGTGACCACTGATTTCCGCTGCTGCAGGGGCTTCCATTGCTGGAGTTGCCGCAGGCGCGACAGCGTTAGACAAAGCTGGCTGCTGCATCATCGGTGCAGCGTAAGCCTGTTGCATCACCGGGAAACCTACGTTTGGCGCGGCACGACTGATGCGTACAGACTCTTCGCCTTCAGAAATTTCCAGTTCGGAGATGCCTGATTCTTCAACCAGCTCGATCAGTTTTTTAATCTTACGAATATCCATGAGTGGGTTCCGTACTCTTTGTTTAGTGTGATTGTGACAGGCGTGTTAGCGCCGTCTGTAAAGCATATGAATTACTGCTGATATCAAGACGCCGCGCTTCGTTTGAAGCCGACAGGTAAGCCCCGACTGCTTAGAAGCAAAATGCGGAACTTATCAACCATCTTGCGGCCATCTTCTGCCATTCTCGGGTAAAAAACAAAATATACCTTCGATACGCAATTGTCACCTTTTCAGGGCTATAAAAGCCCGTCAGGAAAACCAAAGTCGCACATTATAACGATTTCGTAGCATTTGGCAGCTAAATACTGGTCTTATCAGGGAAGATTATCAACCGCTATCGTGTAAAGAGTCGCGGCTGATAAAAGAACTGCGGGAAACTGCACATATCCGGAGATTAGCGCCACCACTGGCGGAACTTCTTGTAACGCCACGCTAAAAGCAGGATCGCCAGTAGCGTATAAATCATTGGCTGTGGGGATAAAATCTTCACCGACCACAGATAGTGGATGGGGGCGAGGATCGCAGCTAAATAGACGAAGTTATGTAATGTTTGCCAGCGACGGCCCAGTTTTCGCTGCATCGCCTGGGTAGACGTCACCGCAAGGGCCAGCAGTATCAACCAACTCATTAAGCCCAACGTCAGGTAAGGCCTGGTGAGCACTTCCGTGCCCAATAGCGCCAGATTGTTAATGCCGAGTTCGAGCAGCGTGTAGCTGGTCAAATGCAGCGTGGCCCAGGCAAAACACCATAAACCTAATAAGCGTCGGGTGCGTATCAATAAAGGCTGCTTAGCGTAGCGCGCCAGCGGAGAGACAAGCAAGGTCGCCAGCAGGAATTTAAGAGCCATCCTACCGGTAAAGTGTTGAATATCTTTTGCCGGATCGGCGCTGAAATACCCCTGATTTCCTGCCCAGAAAAGCCATATCAAGGGTAAAAAACCAGCCAGATGGAGAAGCACTTTCAGCCAGGTTATCTGCTTTACGTTCAGGCGCACTAGTAATTCTCCCGCAAATTCAGGCCCCGATAGAGCGATGCCACTTCATCAGCATAGCCGTTGAATAACAGCGTCGGCTGGCGTTTGACATCGAGGACGCCGCCCGCGCCGATAAATCTCTCGGTAGCCTGTGACCAGCGGGGGTGATCGACGTGCGGATTGACGTTGGCGTAGAAGCCATATTCATCAGGACCGGCCAGGTTCCAGGTCGTGGGTGGGCGCTCGCGAGTCAATTCGATACTGACGATGGACTTGATCCCTTTAAAGCCATATTTCCAAGGAACGGTTAACCGAACCGGCGCACCGTTCTGCGGCGGCAGCGCTTTGCCATATACGCCAACGCTGAGCAGAGTCAGAGGATGCATCGCCTCATCAAGCCGCAGCCCCTCAACGTATGGGTATGCCAGCCCGCCGCCGATAAAGCGATCTTTCTGGCCTGGCATTTGCTCAGGGGCGTAAAGAGTTTTAAATGCCACGTAGCGGGCGTTGCTGGTGGGTTCGACCAGTGAGAGTAGTTTATGTAACGGGAATCCGACCCACGGAACCACCATCGACCAGGCTTCGACGCAGCGCATCCGGTAAATACGCTCCTCCAGCGGGAATCGCCTGGTCAGGTCATCATGATCGAGCGTCAGCGGTTTCGCCACTTCGCCACCGATCGTCAGCGTCCACGGATCGGTGCGCAGGCTGCCAGCATTGGCCGCAGGGTCAGCTTTATCGAGCCCGAATTCATAGAAGTTGTTGTAGCCGGATACTTTATCTTCCGGCGTCAGCGTCAGATTGTTTTGCCACTGCGCTGGTTTATCGAAAGTCAGCGCTTTACCTGCAGGCGCCGGTGGGCGGTCGTTGCCTTTAAACCAATCCAGCAGATCCGCTTGCGCGGTGGGAGAGAGGGAAAGGGCGGTCGCGCTGATGCCTAACATTTTTAGGACCTGGCGACGTTGCAGCATAAAAACGGATTCTGCCGTCACGTCGGCTTCCGTCAGTTTTTTCAGTTTCATGGCATCCTCCGTCATGCATTTTTCTAAGCATGACGGAGGCGGAGACTTATCGCGAATATGTCACGAAAAATTGCAGATTAGGCGATCTTCACCAGCGTGCGGCCCTGAATCTGGTTAGCCATAATTTTATTGGCAAACTCAGAGGCTTCGGCGAGGGTAATTTCAGTTGCGCTTTGCGCATAGAATGACTCCGGCAGATCGTGAACCAGTCGCTGCCAGGCCTGAGCACGGCGAGCGGGCGGGGTCATGACGGAGTCCACGCCTTGCAGGCGGACGTTGCGCAGAATAAACGGCATCACGGTTGTCGGCAGGGCGAATCCCCCGGCCAGACCACAGGCTGCTACGCATCCGCCGTAGTTCATTTGCGCCAGCACTTTCGCCAGCACTTTATCGCCGACGGTATCTATGGCACCAGCCCACAGCTGTTTTTCCAACGGGCGGGTTTCGGCGAACTCATCGCGGCTAAGGATGCGCAGTGCACCAAGGCTTTTCAGATATTCATGGGTACTTTCGCGACCGGACACCGCCACTACCTGATATCCCAGGTGATGCAGCAGAGCCACCGCGGTACTGCCGACGCCGCCGCTGGCACCCGTCACCACGATGTCACCATCTTCAGGACGAATACCGGCATCTTCCAGCGCCATCACGCACAGCATGGCGGTGAAACCTGCGGTGCCAATGGCCATTGCTTTACGGCCATCCAGACCTTGAGGCATTGCCACCAGCCAGTCGCCTTTTACGCGAGCTCGCTCTGCCAGTCCGCCCCAGTGGTTTTCACCGACACCCCATCCGGTTAACAGCACTTGCTGGCCTGCGTGGAAGCGCGGATCTTCGCTACTGTGCACAGAGCCTGCGAAATCGATGCCAGGAATCATCGGAAAGTTACGGATGATTTTTCCTTTACCGGTGATGGCCAATGCATCTTTATAGTTTAGGCTCGACCATTGGATATCCACTGTCACATCGCCCTGCGGCAACTGGCTGGCGTCAATGGTTTGCACCGAAGAGATTGTTTTGCCATCCTGCTGTTCTAAGATTAAAGCCTGCATGCGCCGATCCTCATAGGTTGGATGATTGGAAAATTTTTTCTGCAGACTATACTCGCTAACGGCATTATGACACCGATGTAACGCAATAAATTGCCAGATGCGCCAGCTTTGGTAGTATGCGTCGCTCTTTAGCAAGTTAGTGCTTACTTTAGCCTAAGTGCCAGTACAGGAGCCCGAATGTTTGTCGGGTAGTCATTCACATGCGGAGTTAACACAGGGATGCGATTAACGACGAAATTCTCAGCGTTTGTCACGCTACTGACTAGCCTGACTATCTTTGTCACGCTTATTGGTTCTTCGCTGAGTTTTTATAATGGTATTCAGCTCAAAATGTCCAACCGCGTCCAGGCCGTGGCGACGATGCTGGATAACCGCTTGGTTTCTATGTCTTTTGACCAGCTCGAACCGCAGATGGATGAGCTGATGACGCCGGTGGAAGTAGTGCACATTGATTTTCAGCTCAATGGCAAATCGGTCTACCGCCATTCACGTACCGATAATTATCGCCCGTTAGGCAGCAGTAACCAGTTCCGCAATATCACGGTGCCATCGCTTAAGCACCCTGGTATGGTTATCCATCTGGTTTATCTGGATCCGATGGCTAATTATTTCCGTTCTCTACATGTCACCGCGCCGCTCTCTATCGCCATTGGCTTTATGGTGTTGATCATCTTTTTCTCCGTGCGCTGGATCCGCCGTCAACTGGCGGGACAGGAGTTACTGGAGCTGCGAGCCGCACGCATTCTTAATGGTGAGCGTGGGCCGCAGGTTCGTGGATCGGTACATGAATGGCCGGCTAACATCAGTAGCGCGCTGGATATGCTGCTATCAGAACTCCAGTTTGCCAGCGATCAGCGAAGCCGTATGGATACGCTGATTCGCTCTTACGTCGCGCAGGACTCAAAAACTGGGCTGAGTAACCGTCTGTTCTTTGATAATCAGCTGACGACGCTGCTCGAAGACCAGGAAAAAGTTGGGTCATATGGCATCGTGATGATGATCCGCTTGCCTGATTTCGATCTACTGCGCGATAACTGGGGGCGTGGGGCGACCGAAGAGCATTACTTTACGCTCATCAATATGCTTTCTACTTTTATCATGCGCTACCCGGGAGCGCTGTTGGCGCGCTATCACCGGAGTGATTTTGCCGTTTTGCTCCCACATCGCACGTTAAAAGAGGCGGACAGCATCGCTGGGTTGTTATTGAAAGCCATGGATGCCTTGCCGCCGACGCGAATTCTCGATCGCGACGATATGATGCATATTGGTATCTGCGCTTTCCGCAGCGGGCAAACGGCGGCTCAGGTCATGGAACACGCGGAAGCGGCAACACGCAATGCGGTACTGCAAGGCAGTAATAGTTGGGCAGTCTATGATGATTCTTTGCCGGAGAAAGGCCGTGGTAACGTCCGCTGGCGAACGCTGATTGAGCAAATGCTTAGCCGAGGCGGACCGCGACTCTACCAGAAACCCGCCGTAACTCGCGATGGTCGCGTTCATCACCGGGAACTGATGTGTCGTCTTTATGACGGTAAAGAAGAAGTGATTGCGGCGGAATATATGCCGATGGTGTTGCAATTCGGTCTGGCAGAAGAGTATGACCGCCTGCAGATTACCCGAATATTGCCATTTTTAGGTTTCTGGCCGGAAGAAAACCTCGCTTTACAGATTACGGTTGAGTCGTTAATTCGCCCGCGATTCCAGCGTTGGCTGCGCGATACTTTGATGCAATGCGAAAAATCGCAGCGTCGACGTATTATTTTTGAACTTGCAGAGGCAGATGTTTGTCAATATATCGCCCGTCTGCAGCCGGTTATGCGGCTAATTAATGCTTTAGGTATTCGGGTGGCCGTTGTTCAGGCGGGTCTGACGCTGGTTGGAACCAGTTGGATCAAGCAGCTTGACGTCGAAGTTATTAAGCTGCATTCGGGATTATCGCGCAATATAGAAAAACGCAGTGAGAATCAGCTGCTGGTTCAGAGCTTGGTTGAAGCCTGTAAGGGAATGCCGGTTCAGGTTTTCGCGACGGGCGTGCTCAGCCGTAGCGAGTGGCAGGTGCTGTCTCAATGCGGTGTCACCGGTGGTCAGGGGGAATTTTTTGCCGCCTCACAGCCACTTGACACAAATGTGAAAAAATATTCGCAAAGATACTCTGTTTGATCTGCCGTTTAGCGTGATTTCACGTAGAATAACGCGCGCTATAGTGAAGGGGGTGTGCTTGTCTACCTGCCGGATTATCGCAATGTAAATGCCAGTTCATGACCTTTGACAGGTTACAGATTCAAGCGCGGAGCGCTGCTGAAGATTTCAGCATCAGACGGACCCAGTCAAATTTGTAACAAAGGAAACGAACTGCACTAATTTTCACCGCAGCAGATGATTTTTTCGCCTTGTCGCTGCTGCGCGTGGTTGGTAAAGTAAGCGGATTTTGTTTTCCGCCCCAGCTTTCAGGATTATCCCTTAGTATGTTAAAAAAATTTCGTGGCATGTTTTCCAATGACCTGTCCATTGACCTGGGTACCGCGAATACCCTTATCTATGTAAAAGGACAAGGCATCGTATTGAATGAGCCTTCCGTCGTGGCCATTCGTCAGGATCGTGCCGGATCGCCGAAAAGCGTCGCCGCTGTTGGTCATGAAGCGAAGCAGATGCTTGGGCGTACACCGGGCAATATCGCCGCTATTCGCCCGATGAAAGACGGCGTTATCGCCGACTTTTTCGTCACCGAAAAAATGCTTCAACACTTTATTAAACAGGTGCACAGCAATAGCTTTATGCGTCCGAGCCCGCGCGTACTGGTCTGCGTGCCGGTTGGCGCGACCCAGGTTGAACGTCGTGCTATTCGTGAATCCGCGCAGGGCGCAGGCGCCCGCGAAGTCTTCTTGATTGAAGAGCCGATGGCGGCTGCGATCGGTGCTGGCTTACCGGTTTCTGAAGCAACCGGTTCTATGGTTGTGGATATCGGCGGCGGTACCACTGAAGTGGCGGTTATCTCCCTGAATGGCGTAGTTTACTCCTCCTCCGTGCGTATCGGCGGTGACCGTTTTGATGAAGCCGTGATTAATTATGTGCGTCGTAACTATGGCTCCCTGATCGGTGAAGCCACCGCAGAACGTATTAAACATGAAATCGGCTCTGCTTACCCGGGTGATGAAGTGCGCGAGATTGAAGTTCGCGGGCGTAACCTGGCAGAAGGCGTGCCACGCGGCTTTACCCTGAATTCTAACGAAATCCTCGAAGCGTTACAGGAGCCGTTGACCGGCATCGTTAGCGCGGTGATGGTTGCGCTGGAACAGTGCCCACCGGAGCTGGCTTCCGATATCTCCGAACGCGGTATGGTTCTGACCGGCGGTGGCGCTTTGCTGCGCAACCTCGACCGTCTGTTAATGGAAGAGACAGGAATTCCTGTCGTAGTTGCAGAAGATCCACTGACCTGCGTCGCTCGTGGCGGCGGTAAGGCACTGGAAATGATCGATATGCACGGCGGCGACTTGTTCAGCGAAGAGTAGTCAGCCTGAGATCCGGGCGGCTGGCATACGGCTGCCCCGGTCTTAACTGACACGAGAATACGCATAGCCTATGAAGCCAATTTTTAGCCGTGGCCCGTCGCTACAGATTCGCCTTATTCTGGCGGTTTTGGTGGCGCTTGGCGTGATAATCGCCGACAGCCGCCTGGGTACGTTCAGTCAAATCCGAACGTACATGGATACTGCCGTCAGCCCTTTCTACTTTGTCTCTAATGGTCCTCGGGAACTACTCGACAGCGTATCGCAAACGCTGGCAACCCGTGACCAGCTCGAACTGGAAAACCGCGCGCTGCGCCAGGAACTGTTGCTGAAAAACAGCGACTTACTGATGCTGGGTCAGTACAAACAGGAGAACGCGCGTCTGCGCGAGCTGCTGGGTTCTCCGTTGCGCCAGGACGAGCAAAAAATGGTGACTCAGGTCATCTCAACGGTTAACGATCCATACAGCGATCAGGTTGTTATCGATAAAGGCAGCGTTAACGGCGTTTATGAAGGTCAGCCGGTTATCAGCGATAAAGGCGTCGTTGGTCAGGTCGTCGCCGTGGCGAAGATGACCAGCCGCGTACTGCTGATTTGCGACGCGACGCATGCGCTACCGATTCAGGTACTGCGTAACGACATTCGCGTGATTGCTGCGGGTAATGGCTGTACGGACGATCTTCAACTGGAGCATCTGCCAGCCAATACCGACATTCGTGTGGGCGACGTCCTGGTGACTTCCGGTCTCGGTGGTCGTTTCCCTGAAGGATATCCAGTTGGTGTGGTCTCGTCCGTGAAGCTGGATACGCAGCGCGCGTATACGGTAATTCAGGCGCGCCCGACCGCAGGCCTTCAGCGTTTGCGTTATCTGCTGTTGTTGTGGGGAGCCGATCGCAACGGCGCTAACCCGATGACGCCGGAAGAAGTTCATCGCGTCGCGAATGAACGACTGACTCAGATGATGCCGCAGGTTCTGCCTGCACCGGATGCTATGGGGCCGCAAATGCCTGCTCCGGCAACCGGCATAACGCAGCCTCCGGCTCAGCAACCTCTGCCTGCAGGGGGGCAATAGTGGCAAGCTATCGTAGCCAGGGACGCTGGGTTATCTGGCTCTCGTTTCTCATTGCGCTATTGCTGCAGATTATGCCCTGGCCGGCGGACATCAGCGTCTACCGGCCAAATTGGGTACTCCTTATCCTGCTGTACTGGATCCTCGCGTTACCCCATCGGGTGAATGTCGGCACGGGTTTTGTGATGGGGGCGATCCTCGATCTCATCAGCGGTTCTACGCTTGGCGTTCGCGCACTATCATTAAGTATCGTGGCTTATCTGGTGGCGCTGAAATATCAGTTGTTCCGCAATCTGGCGCTCTGGCAGCAGGCGCTGGTGGTGGTGATGTTATCCCTCGCCGTGGATATCATTGTTTTCTGGGCAGAGTTTTTAGTGATCAACGTCTCTTTCCGTCCGGAAGTGTTCTGGAGTAGTGTAGTAAACGGTGTGCTCTGGCCATGGATCTTCCTGCTGATGCGTAAAGTACGCCAGCAATTTGCAGTGCAATAAGGTTGATATGACGACTCTGTATCTGGCTTCAGGTTCTCCGCGTCGGCAGGAACTGCTGACCCAGCTTGGCCTCTCTTTTGAGCGACTGGTTCCTGGTATTGAGGAACAACGTCGTGCGCAGGAGAGTGCGCAGCAGTACGTCTCGCGCCTGGCGCGGGAAAAAGCGCAGGCCGGTGTGGCGTTAGCGCCGCGGGATCTGCCTGTTTTGGGGGCGGATACCATCGTCATTCTTAACGGTGAAGTCCTGGAAAAACCGCGTGATGCCGGACACGCTGCAGAAATGCTGCGTATGCTATCCGGGAAAACTCATCAGGTCATGACGGCCGTGGCGTTGGCCGATAAGCAGCAGACGCTGGATTGCCTGGTGATAACAGAGGTGACCTTCCGCCTGCTTTCCGGGCAGGATATTGCCGACTATGTGGCCAGTGGCGAACCTTTAGACAAAGCAGGTGCATACGGTATTCAAGGGCTGGGTGGCTGTTTCGTCAGGAAGATAAATGGCAGCTATCACGCCGTAGTCGGCTTACCGCTGGTGGAAACGTATGAGTTGCTCAGTAACTTTAACTCACTGCGTGAAGAAAAGGGATAAAGATGACAGCTGAATTATTAGTTAACGTAACGCCATCCGAAACGCGTGTCGCGTATATTGATGGCGGTATTCTTCAAGAAATACATATTGAGCGTGAAGCGCGCCGTGGGATAGTAGGCAATATCTACAAAGGCCGTGTCAGCCGTGTGCTGCCGGGAATGCAGGCGGCTTTTGTAGATATTGGTCTGGATAAGGCCGCATTTCTGCACGCTTCCGATATTATGCCGCATACCGAATGTGTGGCAGGCGAAGAACAAAAGCAGTTTACCGTCCGCGACATCTCCGAACTGGTGCGTCAGGGGCAGGATCTGATGGTGCAGGTGGTGAAAGATCCCCTCGGTACGAAAGGCGCTCGCCTGACAACCGACATCACCATTCCTTCCCGCTATCTGGTCTTTATGCCGGGCGCTTCGCACGTTGGTGTTTCGCAACGTATTGAAAGCGAAGCTGAACGTGAACGGCTGAAAAAAGTAGTGGCCGATTACTGCGATGAGCAGGGCGGATTTATCATCCGTACGGCGGCGGAAGGCGTTCACGAACAAGAGATGGCGGCCGATGCTGCCTATCTCAAGCGCGTCTGGACGAAAGTCATGGAGCGTAAAAAGCGCCAGCAAACGCGCTACCAGATGTACGGTGAACTGGCTCTGGCTCAACGTGTGCTGCGCGATTTTGCCGATGCACAGCTCGATCGTATTCGCGTCGACTCCCGTTTGACTTACGAATCGCTGCTCGAGTTTACTGCTGAATATATTCCGGAGATGACCAACAAGCTGGAGCACTATAGTGGTCGCCAGCCGATCTTCGATCTCTTTGATGTCGAAAATGAGATTCAGCGTGCGCTCGAACGTAAAGTAGAGCTGAAATCCGGCGGTTATCTGATTATCGATCAGACCGAAGCGATGACCACCGTTGATATCAATACCGGTGCATTCGTTGGCCATCGCAATCTCGATGATACTATCTTTAACACCAACATTGAGGCGACGCAGGCCATTGCCCGCCAGCTGCGGCTGCGTAATCTCGGTGGGATTATCATCATTGATTTCATAGATATGAACAATGAGGATCACCGCCGCCGGGTGCTGCATTCGCTTGAGCAGGCGCTGAGCAAAGATCGGGTAAAAACCAGTATCAACGGTTTCTCTCAGCTTGGCCTGGTAGAGATGACCCGCAAACGCACCCGCGAAAGCGTGGAGCACGTGCTGTGCAATGAGTGCCCGACCTGTCATGGCCGCGGCACGGTGAAAACCGTGGAAACGGTGTGCTATGAAATTATGCGTGAGATCGTACGCGTGCATCATGCCTACGATTCAGACCGTTTCCTGGTCTATGCTTCTCCTGCGGTAGCGGAAACGCTGAAAGGGGAAGAATCCCATGCGCTGGCGGAAGTCGAAATCTTTGTCGGTAAACAAGTCAAAGTGCAAATTGAGCCGCTCTATAATCAAGAGCAGTTTGATGTGGTCATGATGTAATCATCTGCTTGCCTCTATTTTTAGGAGAGGCAGACGGATGAAGTGTAAAAGGCTGACAAGGAGAGATGCGTGAGGCGACTGCCCGGGATATTACTGCTCACCGCGGCAACATTGATTGTCGTCGTCGCACTGCTGGTGAGCGGTCTGCGCCTCGTGTTGCCGCAGTTGGACACCTGGCGTCCCCAGGTGCTGGCGAAAATTTCCGCTATCGCTGGCGTACCGGTCGATGCCTCGCAAATTACCGCCAGTTGGCAAACTTTTGGCCCTACGCTTGATGTTCGCGATATTAAGACCGGCCTGAATGATGGCGGTGAACTCTCCATTAAACGCGTCACTCTGGCGCTGGACGTGTGGCAAAGCCTGCTGCATATGCGCTGGCAGTTTCGCGATCTCACTTTCTGGCAGTTACAAGTTCATACTAACACCCCTATTCAAACCAATGACGGCGGTGAGGGGCTGAAAACCGACCGTATTAGCGATCTTTTCCTCCGCCAGTTCGATCACTTTATCCTCCGCGATAGCCATCTGAGCTTCCTGACCATTTCCGGCCAGCGGGCCGAGTTGGCAATCCCGCAGCTTACCTGGCTAAACGGCAAAAACCGCCATCGTGCAGAAGGACAGCTTAGCCTCAGCAGCCTGACCGGCCAGCATGGGGTGATGCAGGTGCGAATGGATCTGCGCGACGAAGATGGCCTGCTTAATAAGGGGCGCGTCTGGCTTCAGGCCGATGATATCGACGTTAAACCATGGCTTGGGCGCTGGATGCAGGACAATATTGCCTTGCAGAGCGCACGGTTTAGTCTTGAAGGCTGGATGACCATTGATAAAGGCGATGTTGCCAGTGGCGATGTCTGGCTGAAGAAAGGCGGGGCCAGCTGGCAAGGTGATAAAGATAAGCATCATCTTTCGGTCGATAACCTGACGGCGCATATCTATCGCGACAATCAAAGCTGGGGTTTTCGAATCCCGGATACGCGCATCTCTATTGATGATAAACCCTGGCCGCGCGGCGCGCTGGCTATGGCGTGGATCCCGGCTCAGGATGTCGGTGGGAACAACAGCAAACGTAGCGATGAACTGCGCATTCGCGCCAGCAATCTTAACCTTAACGGTTTGACCGGGCTGCAGCCGATGGCCGACAAGCTGGCTCCTTCGCTGGGCGAAATCTGGCGAACTACCCAGCCAAGCGGCAAAATCAATCTTCTGGCGCTGGATATTCCTTTGCAAGCGGCGGAAAAGACCCGCTTCCAGGCTGACTGGAGCGATATGTCATGGAAGCAGTGGAAGCTGTTGCCGGGCGCTGAACACTTTTCAGGAAACGTTTCCGGAAGCGTGGAGAACGGTGCCCTACACGTCAGCATGACACAGGCGAAAATGCCGTATGAGACGGTCTTTCGCGCGCCGCTGGAAATTGCCAAAGGCGATGCGACCCTGAGCTGGGTGAAGAATGATAAAGGCTTTATGCTCGATGGTCGCGATATTGATGTGCAGGCTACCGGTGTTCGTGCTCGCGGTGGATTCCGCTATCTGCAACCGCAGGGCGATGAACCCTGGCTGGGGATTCTGGCCGGTATCAGTACCAATGACGGCGGTCAGGCATGGCGCTACTTCCCGGAAAATCTCATGGGCAAAGCGCTGGTAGATTACCTCAGTGGGGCGATTAAAGGCGGTCAGGCCACCGATGCCACGCTGGCCTACGGCGGTAATCCCCACCTGTTCCCGTATAAGCATAACGAAGGCCAGTTCCAGGTCTCGGTGCCGCTTAAGAACGCCACCTTTGCTTTCCAGCCTGATTGGCCAGCACTAACCGGGCTGAATATCGACCTCAACTTTATCAATGACGGCTTATGGATGAAGGCCGATAAGGTGATGCTGGGTAAAGTCACTGCCAGCAACCTGGATGCGGTTATCCCCGACTATTCGCGAGAGAAGCTGTTGATTGATGCCGACGTTAACGGGCCGGGTAAAGAGGTTGGTCCCTACTTTAACGAGACACCACTGAAAAAAACGCTGGGCGCGGCGCTGGATGAGCTTCAACTGGACGGGAATGTGAGCGCTCGCTTACATCTTGATATCCCGCTGGACGGCGAGATGACCACCGCGAAAGGCGATGTTCAGTTGAAGAACAACAGCCTGTTCATCAAGCCTATCGACACCACATTGCAGAACCTGACCGGCAAATTCAGCTTTGTGAACGGTGATCTGAAAAGCGAGCCAATGAGCGCCAACTGGTTTAATCAGCCGCTGAATATTGATTTTTCGACCACTGAGGGCGAAAAGGCGTTCCTGGTGGACGTCGGGATGAAAGCCAACTGGCAGCCATCGCGTACCGGCTTATTACCCAAGGCGATTGATAGCGCTCTGAGCGGCAGCGTGCCCTGGGACGGTAAAGTGGCGATTGAGCTGCCGTATCACGGCAGTGCGAACTATAAAGTTGATATCAACGGCGATCTGAAGAATGTAAGCAGTCACTTACCTGCGCCAGTCGATAAGCAAGCCGGTGAATCTTTACCTGTAAAGATCAAAGTTGATGGCGGATTAAGCAGCTTCAATCTAACCGGTTCTATTGGCGCAAAAAATCATATTAACAGCCGCTGGTTGTTGGGGAATAAGTTAACCCTGGACCGCGCTATTTTGACCTCTGACAGTAAAGCGGTGTCACCGTTGCCTGAGCAATCTGGTGTAGAACTGAACATGCCGCCGATGGACGGTGCGCAGTGGCTGGCGCTGTTCCAGGGGGGAGCGGCAAACGATGTCAGCAGTAATATGGTCTTCCCGGAGCGGGTCACGCTGCGCACGCCTGCGTTAACGATGGCGGGCCAGAGCTGGAATAACGTCAGCCTTGTTTCACAGCCCGACGCCGGCGGCACCAAAGTTGAAGCTCAGGGGCGTGAAATTAATGCAACGCTGACGATGCGTAAAAATGCCCCGTGGCTGGCGGCGATTCGTTATCTCTACTACAACCCAACATCAGCGAAGAGCGGCGAGACAGCTAAAACCAGCGGTCCCCTGTCTGATACCAAAATTGATTTCCACGGCTGGCCGGATCTTCAGCTTCGCTGCGCAGAGTGCTGGCTATGGGGGCAAAAATATGGCCGCATCGAGGGTGATTTCAATATTAGCGGCGATACTCTGACGCTGGCGAACGGACTGGTGGATACCGGTTTTGGTCGCCTCACTACGGATGGCGTGTGGGTTAGTGCCCCGAGTGGCGTACGGACCTCGCTAAAAGGTAAGCTGCATGGTAATAAAACCGATGATTTCGTGAATTTCTTTGGCGTATCAACTCCGGTAAAAGGCTCTGCATTCGATATCGATTATGACCTGCACTGGCGCGCGCCGCCGTGGCAGCCTGACGTTGCCTCGCTTAACGGAATCTTAAAAAGCCATCTTGGAAAAGGTGAGTTTACCGACCTGAGTACCGGCCATGCCGGTCAGCTTCTGCGTCTGCTGAGCGTTGATGCGCTGCTGCGTAAGTTACGTTTCGACTTCAGCGATACGTTTAGCGAAGGGTTCTACTTCGATTCGATTCATAGCACGGCGTGGATTAAAGACGGCGTGATGAATACCGATGATACGCTGGTCGATGGCCTGGAAGCGGATATAGCAATGAAAGGCTCTGTCGATCTCGTTCGCCGCCAACTGGACCTGCAGGCCGTGGTCGCGCCGGAAATTTCCGCCACCGTAGGCGTTGCGGCGGCCTTTGCTGTTAACCCGATTATCGGTGCCGCGGTCTTTGCCGCCAGCAAGGTGCTGGGGCCGTTGTGGAACAAGGTCTCGATTTTGCGCTATCGCATCACCGGTCCTATCGATCAGCCGCAAATTAATGAAGTCCTGCGCCAGGCGCGGAGCGACAAAAAGCAATGATTTGACGATTGTGCGTAATTACCGCACTCTCAATAGATAGTCTTTTTTATTTCTGCCTGATACGCGGCAACAAACGAGTAGCATAACGATGAGTCTGAACCTGGTAAGTGAACAATTACTGTCGGCAAATGGCCTGAATCATCAGGATCTGTTTGCCATTCTTGGCCAACTGGCCGAGCGCCGTCTGGATTACGGCGATCTCTATTTTCAGTCGAGCTATCACGAGTCCTGGGTTCTGGAAGACCGCATCATTAAAGATGGTTCGTACAATATTGACCAGGGCGTCGGCGTGCGTGCGGTTAGCGGCGAAAAAACGGGCTTTGCCTATGCCGACCAAATTAGTCGACTGGCGCTGGAACAGAGTGCGCAGGCGGCCCGTACCATCGTGCGTGACCACGGTGATGGCAAAGTCCATACTCTTGGCGCAGTAGAATACAGCTCCCTCTATACCAGTATCGATCCGCTGCAGAGCATGAGCCGTGAAGAGAAACTGGACATTCTGCGTCGGGTGGATAAAACCGCCCGTGCTGCCGACAAACGGGTGCAGGAAGTTTCCGCCAGTCTGACCGGCGTCTACGAATTAATTTTGGTCGCCGCGACGGATGGCACGCTGGCGGCTGATGTGCGTCCGTTGGTTCGCCTTTCCGTCAGCGTGCTGGTGGAGGAAGAGGGTAAACGCGAGCGTGGCGCCAGCGGTGGCGGCGGTCGCTTCGGCTATGATTATTTCCTTACCTCTCAGGATGGTGAAGTGCGCGCCGATGCCTGGGCGAGAGAGGCCGTGCGTATGGCGCTGGTGAATCTTACAGCCGTTGCCGCACCTGCCGGGATGCTGCCAGTGGTACTGGGCGCGGGCTGGCCTGGCGTACTGCTGCATGAAGCGGTGGGTCATGGTCTGGAAGGTGACTTTAACCGTCGCGGGACCTCAGTCTTCAGCGGCCATATGGGCGAACTGGTGGCCTCAGAACTGTGTACCGTAGTTGATGATGGCACGATTGCCGATCGTCGCGGTTCCGTCGCTATCGACGATGAAGGCACGCCGGGCCAGTATAACGTGCTGATCGAAAACGGCATTCTGAAAGGCTATATGCAGGACAAGCTCAATGCCCGCCTGATGGGCGTGGCGCCAACCGGCAACGGTCGTCGCGAATCCTACGCGCATCTGCCGATGCCGCGCATGACCAACACCTACATGCTGGCGGGAAAATCCACGCCGCAGGAGATTATCGAATCGGTTGATTACGGTATCTTCGCACCGAATTTCGGCGGTGGTCAGGTAGATATTACTTCCGGGAAATTTGTCTTCTCTACTTCTGAAGCCTACCTGATCGAAAAAGGGAAAGTGACGAAAGCAGTGAAGGGGGCGACGCTTATTGGCTCCGGGATTGAAGCGATGCAGCAGATTTCGATGGTTGGCAATGATCTGAAGCTGGACAGCGGCGTCGGCGTCTGCGGCAAAGAGGGCCAGAGCGTGCCGGTTGGTGTCGGCCAGCCAACCCTCAAAGTGGATAAACTCACCGTTGGCGGTACTGCCTGATACTTCTCCAATGCGCTTTCGCATCCTGCGAAAGCGCAAATCAACTTAGCGGGTGATTCCGCGCCCGTGCATACCCTGGTAAATTTTTGCCACCTCAACGAAATATTCCGTCAGAGAGTTAATACACACCTGCACCTTCAGGGGGAGTTTGTCCTTCTCGGTATAGAGCGCATAAACCGGGCGCGGATCGGACTGGTAGCTCGGCAGCAAGATCTCCAGTTCGCCACGATTGATCTCCTCGATCACCCACATCAGCGGAACGTAAGCGACGC
Organism: Klebsiella sp. RHBSTW-00215; assembly: GCF_014103785.1. Classification (NCBI taxonomy): domain Bacteria; kingdom Pseudomonadati; phylum Pseudomonadota; class Gammaproteobacteria; order Enterobacterales; family Enterobacteriaceae; genus Klebsiella; species Klebsiella sp. RHBSTW-00215. The sequence goes on along the minus strand of NZ_JABXQS010000001.1, from coordinate 841,412 downwards.
CGACTCCCGCCGTAAGCCAGCGCACTAGGGTCATCGGATCGTTAGTCACAAAGCGTCCCTGCGGGATCAGCTTGGTTGAGATCCCTTCCGGGGCGATGATTTCAAACTCGTTATCCGGGCGGACGCTGTACTCAAGCCAGGAGTGGCCGGCAAGGTCTGCGGGTTTGTCCGGACATCCCGCCTGATGGAGATAGCTTTTCGCGGCGCAGAGCACCATCGGCATCGACCCCAGGCGACGGGAAAAGAGGCCGGAATCCTGCAAGGCGCCTACGCGAATCACCAGGTCCAGGCCGTCAGCAATGAGATCAGGGGCGGGGATGCCGGTCACCAGGTTTATCGACAACCCGGGATACTCTTTGAGCATTTCGGCGGTAATGCGAGCCAGGACATTCTGTGCCATAGTTGAAGAACAACCGATGCGCAGCGTACCGATAGGCGTGTTGTTAAAAGCGTATAGCTGCTCATGGACATCCTGGGCTTCGAACAGCATTCGCCGGCAGCCCTGGTAATAGATTTTCCCTGCTTCTGTTAAACCAAGGCTGCGAGTGCTGCGGTTGAGCAGCTTAACCTGCAGCTCATCTTCCAGTTTGGCTACAGTCTGACTGATGGAAGAAACGCTCATCTGGAGCTGGCGAGCCGCGGCGGTAAATGAACCTAGTTCCACCACCCTGGCGAAAACGGACATACGTTTTAGTCGTTCCATTATTCACTCTGGCTTAAAAGTGATTTAGATCACACAATATAGATAAGGCTGCAATGATTACGCTAATATACTGTTAGCTACATAATAAATTCATCACAGCTTGCCACCTGTACGCTTCTTATCAAGGTCATCATGAGTCTGTTTCCTGTCATTGTGATTTTCGGCTTGTCGTTTCCGCCGATCTTCTTTGAATTGCTATTGTCTCTAGCCATCTTCTGGCTGGTGCACCGCCTGCTGGTTCCAACCGGCATTTATGATTTTGTCTGGCACCCGGCGCTGTTTAATACCGCGCTATATTGCTGCCTGTTTTATCTGATATCGCGTTTGTTCGTTTGAGGTCGATGTGAAAACACTAACAAGAAATATCCTCCGTACCGCAATCACTGTGATACTGGTTATCCTCGCATTTATCGCGATTTTTCGCGCATGGGTGTATTACACCGCCTCGCCCTGGACGCGCGATGCGCGATTTAGTGCGGATATCGTGGCCATCGCCCCGGATGTCTCAGGGCTGATTTCGCAGGTGGATATTAAGGATAACCAACTGGTTAAGAAAGACCAGGTTTTGTTCGTTATTGACCAACCTCGTTACCAGAAAGCATTAGCCGAAGCTGAAGCCGATGTCTCCTATTACCAGACTTTGGCGCAGGAGAAGCGCGTTGAGGCTGGCCGTCGTAACCGCCTTGGCGTGCAGGCGATGTCTCGCGAAGAGATAGACCAGGCGAATAACGTCCTGCAAACCGTTGAGCATCAGCTGGCGAAAGCGACGGCGAACCGCGATCTGGCGAAGCTCGATCTGGATCGCACGGTGATCCGTGCCCCGGCAGACGGCTGGGTGACTAACCTGAACGTCTATAGCGGTGAGTTTATTACCCGGGGTTCTACCGCGGTGGCCCTGGTGAAACAGAACTCTTTCTATGTCATGGCTTATCTTGAAGAGACCAAACTTGAGGGTGTGCGTCCAGGCTATCGTGCTGAAATCACGCCGCTGGGAAGCGGGCACACGATTAAAGGTACCGTGGACAGCATTGCTGCCGGAGTGACTAACGCCAGCAGCAGCAGCGATGCAAAAGGGATGGCCTCTATCGATTCCAATCTTGAATGGGTACGCCTGGCGCAACGTGTGCCGGTACGTATTCATCTTGATCAGCAGCAGGGGAACCTCTGGCCTGCGGGAACCACCGCGACGGTTGTCATTACAGGCAAAGAAGATCGCGATACCAGCCAGGTAAACTTCTTCCAAAAACTGGCTATGCGCCTGCGTGAGTTCGGTTAATCGTCATGGGGATCTTTAGCATTGAACTCCGGCACCTCCGCTTTGCCGTAAAATTAGCATCTGCGGTAGTGCTGGCGCTATTCGTCGGTTTTCATTTCCAACTGGAAACGCCGCGTTGGGCGGTGCTCACTGCGGCTATTGTCGCCGCTGGCCCGGCTTTTGCTGCCGGGGGAGAACCCTATTCTGGTGCGATTCGCTATCGCGGGATGCTGCGTATTGTCGGCACCTTTATTGGTTGTATCGCCGCGCTGGCGATCATCATTGTGATGATTCGTGCGCCGCTGCTGATGGTGTTGGTCTGCTGCTTATGGGCAGGGTTCTGCACCTGGATCTCCTCACTGGTGCGGGTTGAGAACTCCTATGCCTGGGGGCTGGCAGGCTATACTGCGCTTATCATTGTTATCACTATCCACGAAGAGCCGATGCTGGCACCGCAGTTTGCCGTCGAACGATGCAGTGAGATTGTTGTTGGTATCGTCAGCGCTATCGTAGCCGACCTGCTGTTTTCACCGCGTTCGATTAAAAAAGAGATCGATCTTGAGCTGGATAATCTGCTGATTGATCAATATCGCCTGATGCAGCTTTGCGTGGCGCATGGCGATAAAGAAGAAGTCGATAAAGCCTGGAGCGCGATGGTACGCCGTACTAACGCGCTGGAAGGTATGCGCGGGAACCTGATTATGGAGTCCTCGCGCTGGGCAAAAGTGAATCAGCGCCTGAAGGCGATCAATACTCTTTCTCTGACCCTGATTACCCAGGCCTGCGAAACCTACCTGATTCAGAATACGCGCCCTGAAATGGTTACCGATGACTATCGTGAACTGTTTGCTGAACCAGTTGAAACCGTGCAGGACGTTCATCGGCAACTAAAACGGATGCGCCGCTTTCTGACCTGGAAGGGGGAGCATAATACCCCGGTGACGATTTACAGTTGGGTGGGAGCCGCGACGCGCTATCTGTTATTGAAGCGCGGAGTGGTCAGCAATACCAAAATCAGCCGCATTGAAAATGAAGTTCTTCAGGGCGAAGTGGTGGTTAAGGCTGAATCTGCCGAGCGCCATCATGCGATGGTTAACTTCTGGCGTACATCTATCTCCTGTATTCTCGGGACGCTGTTCTGGCTGTGGACTGGCTGGACTTCAGGTAGTGGGGCGATGGTCATGATTGCGGTGGTCACCGCGCTGGCGATGCGTTTGCCTAATCCCCGGATGGTGGCTATCGATTTCCTCTACGGCACGTTGGCAGCTTTACCGCTGGGTGCGCTGTTTTTCCTCGTGATTATGCCCGCGACGCAGCAAAGCATGTTGCTGCTGTGTATTAGCCTTGCCGTGATGGCGTTCTTTATCGGCATTGAGGTGCAAAAGCGGCGTCTGGGCTCGCTGGGGGCGCTGGCCAGTACAATCAATATTCTGGTGCTCGATAACCCGATGAAGTTTGAGTTTAGCCAGTTCCTTGATAGCGCTTTAGGGCAGATCGTGGGGTGTTTCCTCGCGCTGATGGTGATCTTGCTGGTCCGCGATAATTCACAGGCACGTACCGGACGCGTGCTATTAAACCAGTTTGTATCGGCAGCGGTTTCGTCGCTGACGACCAATACGGCGCGACGCAAGGAGAACCATCTGCCGGCGCTGTATCGCCAACTTTTTTTACTGCTGAATAAGTTCCCTGGCGATATCGCGCGTTTTCGTCTGGCGCTGACCTTGATTATTGCCCATCAACGTCTGCGTGATGCACCTGTACCGATAAACGACGACCTGTCTGCGTTTCATCGGCAGCTACGGCGTACAGCCGATCGCGTTATTTCTGCCGGTAGCGATGATAAACGTCGATATTATTTCGCCAGACTGTTAGATGAACTCAATATCTATCAGGAAAAGCTACAGCACTGGGAAGCATCACCGCAGGTGACGGAACCCGTGCGCAGGCTGGTGGAGATGCTGCATAAATACCAGCATGTACTGATCAATAGCTAAACGCCACCCGGCGATAAGCAGCGTAGACGCTTTAGCATTTGATGAAGCGGAAGAAGGGCTGGAAGGGAACTCGCGTTTTAACGCACGGCAGAGACAAAAAAAAGCCCCCAACAGGCGGGGGCAAGTCGTCAGATGAGACGACGAGGGTTTATTTGTACAGCTCAGCAGTAGCATGCCAGCTGTCACCAGTACGAGCTTCAATAATACGGTAGCTGCTGGCGCCTTCTTTCTCGGCTTTAGCCGCCAGCTCCTGACGCATATCCATTGGGGCGCTACCTACTTGAGAAACGGAAACGGTACCCATAGATTGCAGATTTTGTGCCTGCTCAGCGTTAACTTGATTGACGGCAGCGTTAGCGCCAAAAGAGAGTACGGAAGCCAGGCCCAGGGATGCGATGATAATTGCGCTTTTCATAATCTTTACTCCAATCATATTGTTTGCAGCGGCGGGAGGTTTCAATGCACTCAGGCCGCTGAGGGATATTCTGTATTTCAGCTAATGACCGACAATTGTTAAATCTTATTTATAAAGTTCTGCAGTTGCATGCCAGTGGTCACCAGTACGCGCTTCAATGATGCGATAGGAGGAAGCGCCTTCTTCTTGAGCTTTCTTATTCAGCATTTCGTGCATATCCATCGGGGAAGCACTTACCGCGCCGACGGAAATGGTGCCGATTGCCTGACGGCCTTGAGCTTGCTCGCTGTTAATAGAATCAGCGGCAAAAGCGCCGAAAGACAGAACGGAAAGCATACTCAATGCGGCTACAGCGGTTTTGATTTTCATGATGTTGACCTCGTCGAATCTTTTTATTGGGGGTCTTTGTTTCGTGACCCTCATCACAAAATCAAGTATACACTAATCACTGAAAATATTAATACCGTGCTAATTGTTGTTCTTGTAAATAATTACAAAGAAATGTCTTCTTTATAACGTATAAGAATTAGAAATGTCAGCCTTTGGTCATGACTAACTTTTATAGTTAATAAAATCATATGGATATGATGATTTGATCTTTTGTGCGCTTCAGGGGGATTGATTAGGTAAAGGAATGTATAGAAGTGGAAAAACACACTAAATGTTAAAAAAATGCTGATTTTTTGAGAGGAAACCCTCTGGAGTTAACCAGAGGGAGGAAGCTTAGAGTTCTTGTTCAAACAGGACGAGAATGGCGTCATGCAAATCTTTAACGCTAAAACCTCTGGCTGGGGTCGTAAAAATAGTATCGTCACCTGCAATGCTGCCAAGAATACCTTCAGCCTTGCCTAATGAGTCCAGCAGTCTGGCAATCAGCTGTGCTGCGCCAGGGCTGGTATGGATGACGACAACCGAATCGTTATAGTCGATATCCAGCACCAGATTTTTCAGCGGGCTGGAGGTTGTCGGGACGCCAAGCTCGGCAGGCAGGCAGTACACCATCTCCATTTTGGCGTTACGTGTACGCACTGCGCCAAATTTCGTGAGCATACGCGAGACTTTCGATTGATTGATATTATCGAAGCCTTCCTCTTGTAGCGCCTGTACGATTTCACCTTGAGAGCTGAATTTTTCTTCTTTAAGCAGCGCTTTAAACGCTTTAACCAGTTCTTCTTGTTTCGCCGAACTTCGCATAAGTCACCCAATTATGGTGGTAAAAACAACATCATTATGCATAACCATGCATTTTTATGCAAATAATCCGCAGGGGAGAAGCGTAAATAATGTTATGAAGGGGGCATATTTTAGCAAATAACCCTAATAAGGAACATGCCTGTGTCACGGCATGCAAATTGCTACAAAAGTAAATGAAATGTTATTAAATGATGTTGTTCTGCCCAATGCGCTGGGTGTATTGTAACCAACAGTCGATCCGGTACTACGCTTTGCTGGATGGTCAGTCTCAGGGAGGAAAATGCGAAGCTGTTGCATCGCTGCGCACGACCACGCATTCTTCAGCCATAATTATTGTAATTGTTCATCTTGTGAATTAAGGTCCAGGCGACGGAGTAACGAAAGACTATTTTAACCATAATAAGGAGTTTAGGATGAAAGTTGCAGTCCTCGGCGCCGCTGGTGGAATTGGCCAGGCGCTTGCCCTACTACTTAAGACCCAACTGCCTTCAGGTTCAGAACTCTCGTTGTACGACATTGCTCCGGTAACCCCGGGCGTGGCGGTTGATCTTAGCCATATCCCTACCGATGTAAAAATCAAAGGTTTTTCCGGTGAAGACGCAACCCCGGCACTGGAAGGTGCTGATGTGGTGCTGATATCCGCAGGTGTCGCGCGTAAGCCCGGCATGGATCGCTCCGATTTATTTAACGTTAACGCCGGGATTGTGAAAAATCTGGTGCAACAGATCGCCAAAACCTGCCCGCAAGCCTGCGTTGGGATTATTACCAACCCGGTGAATACGACGGTGGCGATTGCGGCCGAGGTGCTGAAAAAAGCTGGCGTTTACGATAAGAACAAGCTGTTTGGCGTCACGACGCTGGATATTATCCGTTCAAATACGTTTGTCGCTGAACTGAAAGACAAATCTTCATCAGACGTTGAAGTGCCGGTTATTGGCGGCCACTCGGGCGTGACCATTCTTCCTTTATTGTCACAAATTCCTGGCGTGAGCTTTAGCGAACAGGAAGTGGCTGATTTGACTAAGCGCATTCAAAATGCCGGGACCGAAGTTGTTGAAGCAAAAGCCGGTGGCGGTTCAGCGACGCTGTCGATGGGCCAGGCAGCAGCGCGATTCGGCCTCTCTTTGGTTCGCGCAATGCAAGGTGAGAAAGGGGTTGTCGAATGCGCTTATGTTGAAGGCGATGGTCAATATGCCCGCTTCTTCTCACAGCCGCTGCTGTTGGGTAAAAATGGTGTAGAAGAGCGCCGGTCGATTGGCAAACTCAGCGCGTTTGAGCAACAGGCTCTGGAAGGGATGCTGGATACGCTGAAGAAAGATATCGCCCTCGGTGAGGATTTTGTGAATAAATAACATTTCACGAAAAGATACGCCGGAACCTCTGTTCCGGCTTTTTTGTCTATAGAAAACAAGGCTTGCCATTTGGGGAGCCTGTTAATTGGTCGCCGGATATTCCTGTACGGCGATATGCAGGGTGATTTTCTTATCGTCACGCATAATCACCACTGGAATTTCCGAACCCGGTCGGATCTCCGCCACCTGATCCATCGTTTCCAGAGCTGACACTGCAGGTTTATCGTTAACCGAAATAATCACGTCGTTGGCGCGGATCCCGGCCTGGGCGGCTGGGCCTTCCGGCGCAACATCATTCACCACGATCCCCTGAAGCTGATCGATACCGCCTCCGCCCTGAGCATGTAAAGGCGCAATTTCGCGACCGCTGATGCCAATGTAGCCGCGAATGACGCGACCATCGCGGATTAGCTTATCCATGATCTTAGTTGCCAATTGGAAAGGAATAGCAAAACCGATCCCTTCAGGCGTTTCGCCATCGTTACTTTTATCAAATGACAGGGTGTTGATACCCATAAGTTCGCCCAGGGAGTTCACCAGAGCGCCACCGGAGTTACCGTGGTTGATTGAAGCATCGGTTTGCAGGAAGTTCTGGCGTCCGGTCGGGTTCAGGCCGATACGACCGGTGGCACTGATAATCCCCTGGGTAATGGTTTGCCCGAGGTTATAAGGGTTACCAATCGCCAGCACCACGTCACCGATATGCGGCACGCGTTTTGGGTTAATCGGGATGACCGGCAGGCCGCTACTGGCGTTGATTTTTAATACCGCCAGATCGGTGAGGGTATCTGAGCCAACCAGCAGCGCTTCAAAAACCCGACCATCCTGCAACGCGACGATTATCTGATCCGCATCGTTGATAACGTGTTTATTCGTCAGAATGTAGCCACGTTGATCCATTATCACGCCGGAACCAAGAGTCAGCTGATTTTGGCTGGTGTTGTTAAGGGCGCGGTTATACACGTTCACCACTGCAGGTGCGGCACGGCGCACAGCAGGATTATAGCTGGCGGGGGATTCATCCGCGCTATCGTATTGCGTGGTCGGCGAAAGCTGCCATTGGCGCAGCGAAGGCATAATGGCCAGCAGCAGACCCCCGACGATCAGGCCGATGAGTATCGAACGTAAAAGCTTTCCAGACATGATGCCGATATCGTTGATGGATGGACAGGCGAAGCATAACACGACTTGTCCGGACATCGCACTGCGCGCGATGTCCGGAAAGAGGCTTAGCGCAGTAGCAGATAGATACTTTCGTTGCCGCGAATGACGTTCAGCGCAATAACCGCCGGTTTGCTTTCCAGAACTTTCCGCAGTTCAGCGATGGAGTGTACTCGCTCGCGGTTGAGGCCGATAATAATGTCGTCTTTATGCAGACCCGCTTGCGCGGCAGGGCTTCCTTTATCCACGTTATCAATGGCGACGCCTTTGGTCCCATCTTTCATCTGCCCATCGCTTAACGACGCTCCCTGCAAGGCAGGAATGATAAGTTCAGCGCTGGCGGTAGAAGAGGTGCTCTTATCCAGCGTGACCTCGACCTCGACGGGCTTACCATCGCGCAGTAACCCTAGCTTCACTTTGGTCCCCGGTTCGGTGGTGGCAATACGCGAACGGAGTTCGGCAAAGCTGTTAAGCGATTTGCCATTCAAGCTAACGATAACGTCGCCAGATTTGACCCCAGCTTTAGCGGACCCCGAGTTCGGTAGAACCTCGCTGATGAAGGCACCGCGTTGAACATCAAGATTCATCGCTTTGGCGATATCCGCGCTCATTTCCATGCCTTTAATGCCCAGCAGGCCGCGTTTGATTTCGCCAAACTGAATAAGCTGCTGAGCGAGGGTTTGTGCCATATTGCTGGGGATGGCGAAACCAATACCGACGCTGCCGCCGCCTGGTGCCAGAATAGCGGTATTAATACCAATCAACTCGCCGTTCAGGTTCAGCAGCGCGCCGCCGGAGTTGCCGCGGTTGATGGACGCGTCGGTCTGGATAAAGTTTTCCAGCCCTTCCAGGTTCAGGCCGCTGCGGCCCAGGGCTGAAATAATCCCGGAAGTGGCAGTCTGCCCAAGGCCGAAGGGGTTACCGACGGCGACGGCGAAATCACCCACCCGAAGTTTATCGGAATCGGCGATAGCGATTTGCGTCAGATTGCTGGGCTTTTGTAATTGCAGCAGGGCGATGTCGCTTTGCTCATCGCTACCGATCAGTTTGGCATCGAACTCACGGCCATCGTTGAGCTGGACGCTAATTTTCTGCGCCTGGTTGATGACGTGATTATTGGTCAACACATAGCCTTTCGCTGCATCGATGATGACGCCAGAACCCAGACCTTCAAACGGCTGCGCCTGTTCTTGTGGGGCATTGTCGCCAAAATACTTCTTCAGCTCTTCCGGCATATTCTGTGCCGGAGAAGCTGTACCCTCAACCTGTACGCTCACCACCGCCGGCAACACTTTTTCCAACATCGGGGCAAGGCTTGGCAATGCGCCCTGGCCCGGTACCTGTGTTGGTAATGACGCTGCAGCCGGGGGTAAGGCGGACAACGACAACCCAATGCTTAACGCTAACGCACTCAACAGCAAAGTCTGTTTCTTCATTAGATGCTGGCTCTCGTAACCTGAGGTGTATGGGAAACGTCCCGAATGGCCTGATGTTATTGAATTTTCGACCAGGTAACAATGTGGTCAATGTTTAAATTGTAGCCGGGATGAGAGATAGAGACGGGCGCTGAGGGGGCGCCCGGACAATATTTTTACTGCCGCTGGAGGATTAGTCGCGCTTTGCGCCACCGCGCAGCAGGCCGGATGCGCCTTCAGAGTAGTCGCGCGGCATCTGTACCGGAGCCTGATCGTTACCGGCTTCCGACTCTTCCAGACGATTACGGAACGGATTGGCGTCCGCCATGCTCGCTGGCAGCAGGTTGCTGGAGCTTTTCGCCATATGCTGATACAGCTGGCGGTAGTCATGTGCCATGTTATCGAGTAGCTCAGCGCTGTGAGCAAAATGGCTTACCAGCTCTTCGCGGTACTCTTCCAGCTCTGCTTTATTCTTTTCCAGTTCGAATTGCAGCGCCTGTTGTTGGCGTAATTTGCGGTTGCCAAAACGCATTGCCACGGCACCAATGATAATACCGACGACTAGCCCAATTAGCGCATATTCCCAGGTCATGAACATCTCCCGTTGTTTTGTGGTTCCGTAGGGTGGCTGTTAGGCTCTCCGCCTGCGCCCGATAGTGCCACTATAACCGCTAATCCCACAGAAGTGGAATCCTGGCGTATCATCGCGTAGTGTAGAACGGCCTTTTTTTCGTCAATCGTGAGCTACAGCATTACGGTTTTCAAGGAATAACAATAAGATCATGCAAAGCCTGTCGCCAACATCGCGTTACCTTTCCGCTCTCAAAGAGGGCAGTCATCAGCCCGACGACGTTCAGCAAGAGGCGGTTAGCCGCCTTGATACCATTTACCATGAATTGCAGAATAAGCCGTCTGTCGCGCCGCAAAACAATGGCGGTCTGCGGGCAAAATTCGGCAAGCTGTTGGGCAAGCGCGAGCCGGTTGCCGAAACGGTGGCTGTGCGCGGCCTCTATATGTGGGGGGGCGTAGGAAGGGGGAAAACCTGGTTGATGGATATGTTCTATCAAAGCCTGCCAGGTGAACGTAAACAACGTCTGCATTTTCATCGCTTTATGCTGCGTGTTCATGAAGAATTAACCCATCTGCAAGGGCACAGCGACCCGCTGGAGATCGTTGCCGACCGTTTTAAGGCCGAAACTGACGTGCTCTGTTTCGATGAGTTTTTTGTTTCTGATATTACCGATGCGATGCTGCTGGGCGGCTTGATGAAAGCGCTGTTCGCTCGCGGCATTACCCTGGTAGCCACGTCGAACATCCCTCCTGACGAGCTGTACCGTAACGGCCTCCAGCGCGCCCGTTTCCTGCCCGCTATTGACGCTATTAAACAGCATTGTGATGTAATGAACGTTGATGCTGGTATTGATTACCGTTTGCGCACGCTGACCCAGGCGCACCTGTGGCTGTCGCCGCTCAATACTGAGACTCAGCAACAAATGGATAAACTTTGGCAGGCTCTGGCGGGCGCGAAGCGCGAGCAGACGCCAACGCTGGAGATAAACCATCGTCCGTTGTCGACATTAGGGGTAGAAAATCAGACCCTGGCGACTTCGTTTACGACGCTGTGCGTGGATGCGCGCAGCCAGCATGATTATATTGCGCTCTCGCGACTGTTTCATACCGTGATGCTGTTTGATGTGCCGGTGATGACGTCGCTGATGGAAAGCGAGGCGCGGCGGTTTATCGCGTTGGTGGATGAGTTCTATGAACGTCACGTTAAACTGGTGGTCAGCGCAGCGGTGCCCCTGTATGACATTTATCAGGGCGAACGGTTGAAATTCGAGTTTCAACGCTGTCTATCCCGCCTGCAGGAGATGCAGAGCGAGGAGTATTTGAAGCGAGAGCATTTACCGGGGTAAAACCGGGTACAAATCACATAAAGGGGTCGATCTTTGACCCCGACTTCTCTATAATCTTGCGACCCCACGTTACGAGAAGGTTTTTTTCCCAAAACTTTCTATGTGCCGGCATAGGCTATTCGAAGGGGTAGGTTTGCTGGACAATGTCGTGTGAACCTCAACTGACAAAACGTTTGGGTGTTCACCAACGTGTAACTTATTATTTGGGTAAGCTTTTAATGAAAACTTTTACAGCTAAACCAGAAACCGTAAAACGCGACTGGTATGTTGTTGACGCGACCGGTAAAACTCTGGGCCGTCTGGCTTCCGAACTGGCTCTGCGCCTGCGCGGCAAGCATAAAGCGGAATACACTCCGCACGTAGATACCGGTGATTACATCATCGTTCTGAACGCAGAAAAAGTTGCTGTAACCGGCAACAAGCGTGAAGACAAAATGTATTATCACCACACCGGTCACATCGGTGGTATCAAAGAAGCGACCTTTGAAGAGATGATTGCCCGCCGTCCTGAGCGCGTGATTGAAATCGCGGTTAAAGGCATGCTGCCAAAAGGCCCGCTGGGTCGTGCTATGTACCGTAAACTGAAAGTTTACGCGGGTAACGAGCACAACCACGCGGCACAGCAACCGCAAGTTCTTGACATCTAATCGGGATTATAGGCAATGGCTGAAAATCAATACTACGGCACTGGTCGCCGCAAAAGTTCCGCAGCTCGCGTTTTCATCAAACCGGGCAACGGCAAAATCGTTATCAATCAGCGTTCTCTGGAACAGTACTTCGGTCGTGAAACTGCCCGCATGGTAGTTCGTCAGCCGCTGGAACTGGTCGACATGATTGGTAAACTGGATCTGTACATCACCGTTAAAGGTGGTGGTATTTCCGGTCAAGCTGGCGCTATCCGTCACGGTATCACCCGTGCACTGATGGAATATGATGAGTCACTGCGTGGCGAACTGCGTAAAGCTGGTTTCGTTACTCGTGATGCTCGTGAGGTTGAACGTAAGAAAGTCGGTCTGCGTAAAGCACGCCGTCGTCCGCAGTTCTCCAAGCGTTAATTGTTTTCTGCTCACGCAGAACAATTTGCGAAAAAACCCGCTCCGGCGGGTTTTTTTATGGATAAATCTGTCATTATCCATACGGATCTGCCCTGTTCTTGCCACTTTTTCAGCATTTCCAGAATACCCTCACCACAACGCCTTCAAAATCTGGTAAACTATCATCCAATTTTCTGCCCAAATGCAGGTGATTGTTCATTTTTTGTTTAGATGATAAATGGAAATGATGTCACGCTAATGGGGTTTTTACATCTGGCTGACCATGCGTGGTCGGCAGCAGTACAATAATTCTGAATATACCTGGAGGTTTTCATGGCTGTCGCTGCCAACAAACGTTCGGTAATGACGCTGTTTTCTGGTCCTACTGACATCTATAGCCATCAGGTCCGCATTGTGCTGGCCGAGAAAGGTGTTAGTTTTGAGATAGAACACGTGGAGAAGGATAACCCACCTCAGGATCTGATTGACCTCAACCCGAATCAAAGCGTACCAACGCTTGTGGATCGTGAGCTCACTCTGTGGGAATCTCGCATCATTATGGAATACCTGGATGAGCGTTTCCCGCATCCGCCGTTAATGCCGGTATATCCGGTAGCTCGTGGGGAAAGCCGTCTGTACATGCAACGTATCGAAAAAGACTGGTATTCGCTGATGAATACCATCCAGACCGGTACTGCTGCGCAGGCTGATAATGCACGTAAGCAACTGCGTGAAGAATTGCAGGCGATTGCGCCAGTTTTCACCCAGAAGCCGTACTTTCTGAGCGATGAGTTCAGCCTGGTCGATTGCTATCTGGCACCGCTGCTATGGCGTTTGCCTGTTCTCGGTGTGGAACTGACCGGAACTGGCGCGAAAGAGCTCAAGGGCTATATGACTCGCGTATTTGAACGTGATTCCTTCCTCGCTTCTTTAACTGAAGCCGAGCGTGAAATGCGCCTGGGTCGAGGCTAATCAATGGATGTATCACAGCTGACGCCGCGTCGCCCGTATCTGTTACGGGCGTTCTATGAGTGGCTGCTGGATAACCAGCTGACTCCGCACCTGGTCGTCGATGTGACGCTGCCGGGCGTACTTGTTCCAATGGAGTATGCTCGCGACGGACAAATCGTTCTTAACATTGCCCCGCGTGCTGTAGGTAATCTGGAACTGGCTAACGACGAAGTGCGTTTCAACGCACGTTTCGGCGGTGTGCCGCGCAATGTCTCTGTACCGATGGCTGCTGTGCTGGCTGTGTATGCTCGTGAAAATGGTGCGGGCACCATGTTTGAACCTGAAGCGGCCTACGATGAAGACGTCACCAGCCTGAATGATGACGAAGAATTGCCAGGCAACGACAGCGAAACGGTCATGTCGGTGATTGATGGCGATAAGCCAGATAATCATGATGACGATCCCGATGATACGCCAACTCCGCCACGCGGTGGGCGCCCTGCGCTACGCGTCGTGAAGTAATCTCTATCAGGCCCTTCGGGGCCTGTTTTCTGATCTCTGCAAAATTCTTGTGTTAAGATGGAACAGCCGTCACGTGCTGTCACAAATCACACAATGGTCCCTATGAGCGCATTTGATCCACAAGCCGAAGATACTCCATCCTCCATTGGCAACAGTTTGGGCCGTCGTCCTTTGGCGCGCAAAAAACTGTCCGAAATGGTGGAAGAAGAGCTGGAGCAGATGATCCGCCGACGGGAGTTTGCCGAAGGTGAACAACTGCCGTCAGAGCGTGAATTGATGACGTTTTTTAACGTCGGACGCCCCTCGGTACGTGAAGCTCTGGCGGCGCTGAAGCGTAAGGGATTGGTGCAGATTAGCAACGGCGAGCGGGCCCGCGTGTCCCGACCTTCAGCGGACACCATCATTGGCGAGCTTTCCGGCATGGCGAAAGACTTTTTGTCTCACCCCGGCGGTATCGCGCATTTTGAACAGCTACGCCTGTTTTTTGAATCCAGCCTGGTTCGCTATGCGGCAGAACATGCCAGTGACGAGCAGATCGAAAAGCTGATGCAGGCGCTGAAGATCAACAGCCAGTCGCTTGATGACAATGCGCTGTTTATCCGATCTGACGTCGAGTTTCACCGTGTGCTGGCGGAAATCCCGGGTAATCCGATCTTTATGGCTATTCACGTGGCATTGCTGGATTGGCTAATCGCCGCCCGGCCTACGGTGCCAGAACGTGAGTTGCATGAACATAATAGCGTGAGCTATCAACAACACATTGTTATTGTTGATGCTATTCGCCGTCGCGATCCTGATGAAGCCGATCGCGCCCTCCAGACCCACCTCAATAGCGTCTCCGCCACCTGGCACGCCCTCGGCCAGAAAAAACAGACGCGTAAGTAACCCTCTCGATCCTCAGGATCGTTTAGTGAAGTAGATCGCATTATAAGCGTTATCTATTACGCTGCTGCTTAATCGATCTGGTATAACAGGTATAAAGGTACATAGTTAATCACTCTAATATCACTATGAGGTTTATATGGCGGTCAATATACGTGGAGTCATGGCGGCACTGCTTACGCCGTTCGATGGTCAGCAAAAACTGGATAAAGAGAGTCTGCGTCGGCTGGTTCGTTTCAATCTGAGCCAGGGGATCGACGGGCTTTACGTGGGAGGCTCCACTGGCGAGGCCTTTGTGCAGAGCGGCGCTGAGCGGCAGGAAGTACTGGAGATTGTGGCGGAAGAGGCGAAGGGGAAAATGACGCTGATCGCCCATGTCGGCTGCGTGAGTACTCTTGAAAGCCAACAATTGGCGCAGGCCGCGGCAAGCTATGGATACGATGCCGTTTCTGCGGTGACGCCATTCTATTATCCGTTTAGCTTTGAAGAACATTGTGCGCATTATCAGGCCATTATTGAGTCGGCTGATGGATTGCCGATGGTGGTGTACAACATCCCGGCCCTAAGCGGCGTTAAGCTGACGCTCGATCAGATCAATACTCTGGTGACCTTGCCGGGCGTCGGCGCGCTGAAGCAGACCTCCGGCGATCTTTACCAGATGGAGCAAATCCGTCGGGCTCATCCGGACCTGGTGTTGTACAACGGCTATGACGAGATCTTCGCTTCTGGCCTGCTGGCAGGTGCCGATGGTGGAATTGGCAGCACCTACAACATCATGGGGTGGCGTTATCAGGGGATCGTTCAGGCGCTGAAAGCAGGTGATGTTGCCAAAGCGCAACACTTGCAGTGCGAATGTAACAAGGTTATCGATCTGCTGATTAAAACCGGGGTATTCCGTGGTCTGAAAACCGTGCTGCACTATATGGATGTTGTCGCTGAGCCGCTGTGCCGTAAGCCGTTCGCTCCGGTTGACGAACAATTCCTGCCGGAGCTGAAAACGCTGGCTCAGCAGTTGTTGGCAGAGAAGGCGTAACCACAAGTTGCCGGGGGGTTACGCTTGCCCGGCCTACATATTTCGACCGTAGGCCGGGTAAGGCGAAGCCGCCACCCGGCACAACAACAAAAAATTATCGGGAGAGTAAAATGAGTACTTCTACCCAGAACATCCCGTGGTATCGCCATCTCAGTCGCCCTCAGTGGCGGGCTTTTTCAGCCGCATGGTTGGGATATTTGCTTGATGGTTTTGATTTTGTCTTGATTGCCCTGGTACTTACCGAGGTCCAGGGGGATTTTGGTCTGACAACGGTTCAGGCGGCCAGCCTGATCTCAGCCGCTTTTATCTCTCGCTGGTTTGGCGGCCTGATGCTCGGCGCAATGGGTGACCGCTATGGTCGACGCCTGGCGATGGTCACCAGCATTATTCTTTTTTCACTTGGTACCTTGGCTTGCGGTTTTGCGCCAGGTTACACCACCATGTTTATCGCCCGTCTGGTTATCGGCATGGGAATGGCAGGTGAGTATGGCTCAAGCGCGACTTATGTTATTGAAAGCTGGCCGAAGCATTTACGCAACAAAGCCAGCGGTTTTCTGATCTCCGGATTCTCCGTCGGGGCCGTTATTGCCGCGCAGGTTTACAGCCTGGTGGTGCCCGTCTGGGGTTGGCGCGCACTGTTCTTCATTGGCATTGTGCCGATCGTCTTCGCTCTCTGGTTACGCAAAAATATTCCGGAAGCCGAGGACTGGAAAGAGAAGCATGAGGGCAAAGAACCGGTGCAAACGATGGTCGATCTGCTTTATCGCGGTAAGCATCGGGTTATTAATATTCTGATGACCGTTGTCGCAGCTACCGCACTGTGGTTTTGCTTTGCAGGCGATTTGCAAAATGCCGGTATCGTGCTGTTACTGGGCGTGATGTGCGCGGTTATTTTTATCAGCTTTATGGTCCAGAGCAGCGGTAAGCGCTGGCCCACTGGCGTGACGCTGATGGTCGTCGTGCTTTTCGCTTTCCTTTATTCGTGGCCTATCCAGGCGCTGCTACCCACTTATCTGAAAACCGAATTGGCTTATGACCATACCACGGTAGCGAATATTCTGTTTTTCAGCGGTTTTGGCGCAGCGGTAGGGTGCTGCGTGGGCGGTTTTCTTGGCGACTGGCTGGGAACCCGCAAGGCTTACGTTTGCAGCTTGCTGGCTTCACAGTTGTTGATTATTCCGGTCTTTGCTATCGGCGGCACAAACATCTGGGTCCTTGGCCTGCTACTGTTTTTCCAGCAGATGTTAGGACAGGGGATCTCGGGGATCTTACCGAAACTGATTGGCGGCTACTTCGATACCGATCAACGCGCGGCGGGGCTTGGGTTTACCTATAACGTGGGGGCGCTGGGCGGGGCGATTGCGCCGGTTCTTGGTGCCTTAATTGCCCAGCGTCTGGATCTGGGTACCGCACTGGGATCGCTCTCTTTCGGTCTGACGTTCGTGGTGATCCTGTTGATTGGTCTGGATATGCCATCCCGCGTACAGCGTTGGATCCGCCCGGAAGCTGTACGGATCCATGATGCGATTGATGGAAAACCGTTCAGCGGCGCGGTGCCGTTGGGTAGCAGTAAAAGCGGATTAATTAAAACCAGATAACAAGCGCCCGGCAGCGGTGCCGGGCGAAAACATTCATCAGGGAGCTATTATGTCTTTGCTGGAAGAATTGGATTTACGCATCAGCACTAACGGCGGGCTTATTGTTTCCTGCCAGCCGGTGCCCGGCAGCCCTTTGGACAACCCTTCGATCGTTGCTGCGATGGCGCTGGCGGCGGAGCAGGCGGGCGCAGTAGCGTTGCGCATTGAAGGAGTTGAGAATCTGCGCGCCACCCGAGCGCTGGTTACGGTGCCGATTATTGGCATTATTAAACGCGATCTGGATGATTCGCCGGTGCGGATCACGCCTTATCTGGAAGATATCGATGCGCTGGCGCAGGCCGGGGCCGATATCATCGCCATTGATGGAACTGACCGTGAACGCCCGGTTCCGGTAGCAGCGCTGCTGGCGCGCATTCATCAGCACAAGCTATTGGCGATGACCGATTGTTCCTCTCTGGAGGATGGTCTGGCCTGTCAGGCGCTTGGCGCGGAGATTATTGGTACCACGCTTTCAGGCTATACCACGTCGCGCACGCCAGATGAGCCCGACCTGGCGCTGGTGAAAGCGCTGACGAAGGCGGGTTGTCGGGTGAATGCGGAAGGTCGCTATAACACCCCCACTCAGGCGGCAGAAGCTATGCGTCACGGGGCGTGGGCGGTAACCGTTGGTTCAGCGATTACCCGGCTAGAGCATATTTGCCAGTGGTATAACTCGGCGTTAAAAGAGGCGCAGCCATGACCACGCTGGCGATAGATATTGGCGGTACCAAGCTTGCCGCCGCGTTGGTCGATAAGGATCTTACTATTCGTGAACGGCGGGAAATCCCGACCCCGGCGAGCCAGCGGCCTGCCGGGCTTGCCTTAGCGGTAGAGGAGCTGATTGCTCCGCTGTTGGCGCAGGCCGAGCGATTTGCGATTGCTTCTACCGGCATTATTCAGGACGGCATTTTAACCGCACTCAACCCAGCTAACCTTGGCGGTCTGGCGCATTTTCCCTTAATCGATTGTTTGTCTGAACTCAGCGGACTGCCTGGTATCGCCCTGAACGATGCCCAGGCCGCGGCGTGGGCAGAATATCGTGCGTTAACGGAGAACGTGAGCGATATGGTTTTTCTGACGGTTTCGACGGGCGTTGGCGGCGGCATGGTCACTAACGGCAGGCTGCTGACCGGAAGCGGGGGATTAGCCGGACATTGTGGACATACGCTGGCTGACCCAAATGGGCCGCGCTGTGGCTGTGGTCGAGTGGGTTGCGTGGAAGCCATTGCCGCCGGGAGGGCGATTGCCGATGCGGCTGGCGGTGAACTCACCGGGCTGGATGCGAAATCTATTTTTGCTCTCGCGGAACAACATCATCTGCAGGCGCGTTCACTGGTTCAGCGCTCGGCGCAAACGCTGGCGCGGTTGATTGCCGATCTTAAAGCGCTGACCGACTGTCAGTGCGTGGTGGTTGGCGGCAGCATCGGCCTGGCGAATGGATACTTGCCGCTGGTGCGTGAATATCTGGCGCAGGAACCAACGATTTATCACGTTCCGCTACGCGAAGCACGCTATCGGCATGATGCCGGACTACTGGGCGCGGCGCTGTGGGGCTGGGAGAGAAACCATGATTTTCGGTGATATCAATAATCCGTCGCAGGCTGGAATATCGGCCATGTTGCAGCAAGCAATAACCCTCGCGCAGGCGCACGACTTGCAAAGTATTGCTCCCGGAAGCTACGAGCTGCAGGGGGACGATATCTTTATGAACGTGATGCAATTTGCGTCAGGTTTACCCGAAGAGAAGCAGGCCGAACTGCATGTGCAGTTTATCGATATCCAGATTTTACTGGCGGGCGAGGAGCGTATTTTTTATGGCGTGGCCGGCTGTGCGCGGCAGGGCGAGGAGATGCACGTTGAGGAGGATTATCAGCTGTGCGGTGAAATGGCGGGCGAGCAGTCCGTCACTTTGAGGCCCGGCATGTTCGCGGTCTTTATGCCGGGGGAGCCGCATAAACCAGGCTGCGCGGTAACAGAGCCAGCCGATATTAAAAAAGTGGTGATTAAGGTTCGTGCTGATTTGCCCGGCCTATAAAAATCCTGCCGGAGCACTGTCTCCGGCAGGGTAAGGCCAATCAGTTTTTTTCTCGTGAGGTTACGATGCCGTGCTGTGCCGCCCACAAGTTCACATCTTCTTTGCGGATTGCGGCGGCCATCATTCCGGGGAATAGATCGGGTGTGCAGGCAAAAGAAGGGATCCCCATCGCGGCGAGTTTTCCTGCCAGTTCGCGGTCATAAAACGGTGCGCCTTCATCACTCAACGCCAGCAGCGTAATGACCTGTACACCGGACTGGATCAGTTCATTAGCACGTTGCAGCAGGTTGCGTTCAACGCCGCCCTCATAAAGATCGGAGATCAGCACCATGATGGTATTGCGCGGATCGCGAATTAACGATTGGCAATAGCCGACTGCACGATTGATGTCGGTACCACCGCCAAGCTGCACGCCAAACAACAGATCTACCGGATCCTTGAGCTGTTCGGTCATATCGACCACAGCAGTATCGAAGACGACCAGATGCGTTTTCACCGCCGGAAGAGAAGCCATCACCGCGCCGAAAATACTGGAATAGACTACCGATGATGCCATCGATCCGCTCTGATCGATGCACAGAATGATCTCCTTTTGCGTGCGCTGTGATTTACGGCCATAGCCGATCAGGGTTTCAGGAATGATGCTCTGGTAATCTTCTTGCCAGTGACGTAGGTTAGCGCGAATAGTGCGTTGCCAGTCGATCTCTGCATGGCGCGGGCGACGATTGCGTACCGCACGGTTGAGTGCGCCGCTCACCGCGCTGCGCATAGGCTCTTCTAGCTGTTTCATTAATTCATCGACGACTTTGCGCACCACCAGCCTGGCGGTTTCTTTGGTTTTCGCCGGGATCACGCCGCGAAGCGACATCAGCGTGCCGATCAGATGAACATCAGGTTGGGCATTAGCCAGCATCTCCGGTTCCAGCAGCATACGCTGTAGATCCAGGCGTTCAAAAGCGTCTTTCTGCATCACCTGAACTACGGATGAGGGAAAATACTGGCGAATATCTCCCAGCCAGCGGGCGACGCCCGGCGAAGAGGCGTTGCTGCCGCCGCGCAGGCCATTTTTGCCATCTGGCTGATATAGTGCCGCTAGCGCGGCATCGATAACCATTTCCTCGGCGTTCAGGGGGATGCCGCAGGCGTTGTTGGCTTCATTGCCGAGGATCAAACGCCAGCGGCGCAAGCGTTCAGCATCGTTATTCGGCATGATTTTCCCCTCCGGTTGGCGATAAGGGCAGGATGCGGCGCAGCAGAGGCAATATCAGCGCCGCACGTTGTTCATTCCACGGTTCGCTGAGTTTTTCGGGCGTAGCGACATGTTCACCCTGGACCGCGCGTTCGCCAAGCTGACGCCGCTCCGGGGCGGTAAAGTTCGCGAACGTTCGGCGCAGCATCGGTAAAATAAGTCTGAAATGGTTGGCGCTCAGGCCGTTAAGCCAGCTATTGATCAACTGCCACAATGCGGCGTTATGCAGCAGCACCATCGCGCTGTCATTCAGAAAACCTTCCGCCCACGCGGCGCTGTCTGCCGGGGCGTTTGCCGCCGATAGCGCCAGCCCCATCTGGGTGGCAATCTCTTCCATTGGCAATGTTTGCATATCAAACAGTAGCCGCGTTGCCGTACCGCGCAGTAGCGCGTGCGCCGTGCTGCCGTTCGCCAACTGCGTCAACGCCTGTAACCAGCCGTCGAGCAGCGCTTCGTCATCCAGTAGCCGCAATGCTGCATGGGCTTCGACGATTTGTTTTCTCATTCTGGCGGCACTGTCGTCATTGAGCGACGTACAGGCGCCGGGTAGCGTGATAGCGGCTCGTGGAGCCAGGCTCATCAGAACCTGAATCACCATGCTGCCATCGGTCTGGCGTACGTTACCGTAGCGAGCGATGGTTACCAGCGGCGGTATGGTTTCCAGCAATTGTTCGATATTACCAGTGATGGCGGCCAGCGACTCCAGCGCAGCGGCGATGGGGGCAATGGCGGCCTGTAAATCCGCCAGCAGTACCTGATGAATCAGCTTAGCCAGCGCCGGCAGCGCCTCGGCACGTTCGGCAAGAGCGTTAGCATAGCGCGTACTGGCTTGCTCAACGCTGTTTCCCCAGCGGCTGGCGGTGATGATATTCATCGCCAGTGCCGGTTCCCAACGCAGCGACCAGACTTCATGAAACGTCCCCTTCGCCTTATGCCCGTGACCTTCCCGATGACCCCAGGGAATATCTAATAACGTCAGACGGTGCAGCAGATGGCTGCGAGCCAGGTCGCCGGGTTTGCGGAGATCGAGATCCAGCAACTTATCGCTGGCTTCCGCTTTTAGCCGCAGCGTTTTTTGCTGTTGAGTAATATCGCGTTGCAGCGGGACTGCTGGCGTCTCTTCGGGGACGCTGCCCAACGCATCGCCAATAATCAGCCGCTGCTGGATCAGTCGCATTGGTGCGCTTTCACCCATGCAGACGACGGTTTGCAACGCTTCACAAAGCTCATCCAGACCTGGCTGCGGGCGATTACGCATAACGGCAAGCGTCTGCGCCAGACGTACCGTTTCAATAATATGCGCGCTGGAACAGTCGAAATCCGCTTCGCGGAACAATCTGGCTGCGCGCGATAACCAACTAATATCGCGGTGGGGGGTATTTTGATGACGCCACAGATGATCGTACCATTCCGGCGAGGTCACTCCCGCGCCATAACCGCTGGCATGACTTAAGGCATCGTTGCTCCAGGGCGTCCAGGCGGCGGCGACCTTAATCTTCGGCAAGCCTTTAAGCAGTTCGTTATCGGCTTTGGCAGGGGGCAGATTCTCTAGCGCCGGAACGTGCCATGCCCCGCAGACAACGGCTATCCGGGCGAATCCCTCTTTCTTTGCCTGTCGCAGCATCTTGCGCATATGTGCTTCGCGTAAGTTTTCGCGCTGCTGTGCTCTGGCCGTATGTCTGATATTGGGTATTTCCTGGCGTAGCGCGTTCATGGCTTCGCGAATGGCGTCGAACAATGACAAATCATCTTCGCGCTCTTCCACCATCTGATTCCACCAGCTTTCACCATCGGCATAACCTGCCGCGTGGCCAAGCCAGTCCAGCGGATCGCCGTCAACGTTTACCGTGGTGCGCTTCTCATCATCGCTATCTTCCTCATTTTTCTCCGCCTCTTCATTTTCGAGGGCGAACTGATGGGCGATGGGCAGGTCGATAAAGCGCACCGCGATATTCTGCGACAGGCCGTAGCACAACGCCTGCCATTCCGGGGAGAAGGTGGCGAAGGGATAAAATGCCGCGTGGCGTGACTCATCTGGTGCATAAATCAGTAGCGCCACCGGTGGCTGCATGGCTTCGTGCAGAATAAAAGGCAACATTGATTCGCCATCCGGCGGCCCTTCCACCAGCAGGCAATCTGGCTGTAACGCTTCCAGAGCACCCAGAAGGCTCCGCGCGCTGCCGGGGCCGTGGTGGCGAATGCCGAACAGATGAACAGTTTGATCACTCATAGGGATACCCTGCGGATTACACGATTTCGCGACAGGCGCGATACAGATCTTTCCAGTCGCTGCGCTCTTTCACGATCGTTTCCAGATATTCGCGCCAGACAACATCGTCCTGTACCGGATCTTTCACTATCGCGCCGACCAGGCTGGCGGCGATATCGCGCGGGTGCAGCACGCCGTCGCCAAAATGCGCGGCGAGAGCCATACCGTTATTGATAACGGAGATCGCCTCTGCGGTACTTAAGGTGCTGGTTGGCGACTTAATTTTGGTTTTTCCGTCTTCGGTCTGGCCGTTACGCAGCTCGCGGAAGATTTGCACGACCCGCTGTACTTCCTTCAGGGCCGGCGGCTCTGCCGGTAACGCCAGCGCCTGGCCCTGCTCTGCTACACGGCGGGTGACAATGCTGATCTCTTCTTGTTCGCTAGCGGGTACCGGCAAGATCACGGTGTTAAAGCGGCGTTTTAACGCGGAAGATAGCTCGTTAACGCCTTTATCGCGATTGTTAGCGGTGGCGATAACGTTAAAGCCGCGCGTGGCCTGCACCTCGTCATTCAGCTCCGGCACCGGCAGCGTTTTTTCCGACAAAATAGTGATTAACGTATCCTGCACGTCGGCGGGAATGCGCGTTAGCTCTTCCACGCGGGCAATTTGTCCAGCGGCCATCGCTCGCATTAGCGGGCTTTCCACCAGCGCTGAACGGGATGGCCCTTTGGAGAGCAGCTCCGCGTAGTTCCAGCCGTAACGCATCTGCTCCTCGCTGGTCCCGGCAGTTCCCTGAATTATCAACGTTGAATCGCCGCTGATCGCCGCAGCCAGGTGTTCAGAAACCCAGGATTTCGCGGTACCGGGTACGCCATAGAGCAGCAATGCGCGATCGGTTGCCAGGGTGGCGACAGCGGTTTCGATGATCCGGCGACTACCGATATATTTCGGTGTCACTTCAAAGCCGTTTTCCAGACGCCCGCCTAGCAGATAAATAGCGACAGCCCATGGTGAGATGACCCAGTTTTCCGGGCGCGGATGGCTATCGTTTTTTTGCAGTTCTTCCAGCTCTTCGGCAAATTGTTGTTCAGCGTGTCGACGTAAAACAGCGGTGGTTGCGGTGGAATTCATAGCGTATTTTCTCCAGCAAAAAGCGAATGTAGGTTTTTGCGTCGCGCCAGAGCGGCGCGAAAGGCATAAAATGCTTCTTTACAGTAAGGCTCTTGTTCGGCGTTGTGCGGCCATTGCTGAATGGCTTCATCGGTGATATCGGGAGCCAGCAGGCAGGCCACGTCAATAATGGAGTGGCGCAGGTTGTAGTCGTAGCGAGCCGCGTCCTGTTTCACCCAATGGTGCAGATTCGCGACCCACTGTCGACTCACGTGGGAAGAGAATGCTGGCGTCTCCAGCGGTAGAAGCTGGGTATAGCGCTGGAGAAGCTCACCGCCTGCCATGTTGGTTGTTGATATCAGCATGGCCATCACGGACTCACGTTGCGCCAGCGGCAACGTTTCCAGTAGAACGAAAGCATCAATCATCAGGTCGTCAAGGGTATGTCTGACCTGTCCGACGGGAATCAGTGTCAGGAATGCCTGCGCCCATTCTGTCTGACCTTCACGCAGCGTGGCGTTATACCAGGCACGCAAAAGCGCCGCCAGCCAGTCCGTTTGCGCAGCCCAACGCAGCAGTTCGGCGGGAGTGGCCTGTAGCTGCGCTTGCCACCAGGCCAGCGGGACGCTCGCAGCCAGTTGGTAAAGCCACCAGGCGCGCTGGCCCAGCGGTTCATTTTTGGGCTTGCTCTCTTCCAGCGCGTCTTGTTTCCATTCCGCTATAAACGCTTGCGGCGCATCAATGATGAAAGGCAGCGGTTTCTCGCCCGGCAGGTATTTTTTAAGCTTATTCAGCCAGCCTCCCGCCTCCTGTGGCGAAGAGAGCAGCGGCTGAAGCCGGGTTCCCATCCTTCCGGCATAGGCACTTTGCGGTAGGGCGAGCAGCAGACGAGCCGCCGTTTGTCGTACCTCTTTGCTGCGATCGGCAAGCGCGTTTTCCAGTAGCGTTTCGTCATCCGGTGAGAGATGTTGTTCCAGCACGGACAGCAACTGTGCGCGTTCGCGGGCGTCAAGGCTACTCATCTCCTGTGCCAACCGTTCGCGCGCGCCGCCAGGATCGCTATCGCGCAATTGGCTTAAATAGTGCTGGCGCTGGGTTAATGTACCGTGCTGCCACATCTCTTCGTCTGGCAGCGTCGGGAGAAGTTCATCAAGGTCGCGCCATTTGGGGTTGAGCTGCGCCAGCCAGCGACCACGGGCACCCAGCACGTTGGACACGGTGCTTCGCATAGACGGGTTGCGTGAAGCGTACTGCAATAGCATGGGGAGAAGCTGGTGAGGTGGTAAAAGCTGTCGCTGCGCCAGTTGCGCCAGGGCAAACCACAGCAGGCGCGGCGGCCCGTCTTCCAGTAACTGGTGTAGCAGGCTGATGAATGCCGCTTCGCTAACGACGTGACCCTCTTGCGCTGCGATAGCGGGGAACGGCGTGGTCTGGACCATGGCAGGCTCCCAGCCCGCGAGGCCACCTAGAGAGAGAATGCCTGCACTGCGTAAAAGCAGCGGTTCCGCTGGGGTATCATCCGGCAGATCGGAAATTAACAGCCCAATTTCCCCTTCCACGGCGGGTAAAACCAGCGTCTGTTTTTCCGTTCCCAGCAGCGCCGCGCTGGTTAACTGTTGCCATCCGCTCATTGCTCACCTCCATTTTCCCAAACCAGACGATCGTCAAGCCAGGCACTACATGGGATTAACTGGCCGCCGTCCCATTCACCCATCAGCATAAACGGCGCGCCGCCGCTGACGGCGAGCAGTTGCCAGCCTTCCGCTGGCGGCAAACGCACCGGTAGCTGCTGTCCCTGAACGGTAGAAAATTGCCAGCCGCCGTTATCCGGGTGAATTAACATATTGCTCATCCGCAGCGGTAGCGGCCACTGCCAGGGATTCGCGCTGATTTTATGCGCCAGCTCGTGCAGGGCGTCGTCCAGCGTTAAGGGCGGCAGTGGGAAGGCTTCAACCTGTTCGCAGGATCCAGTGAGCAGCGCCCGCAGCGGCGAGGCGCTGGGGTAAAACGCCAATGTGCTGCGTAAGGTCTGCTCGCTGATAAAGTGCTGCGTAAAATTTTTACCGCCGTGGGAGAAATCCAGGAGTAATGCCGTACGGCGGCTGGTTTTGCCGTATAGCCAGACCCGACGACGCCACAGTTTGTTCTCTTCTTGCGCACTTTGCCCGATAACTCGCCAGCTATCCTCGATAGTTTCACCATTGCCGGCATCGATTTTGTCGATGCTGACGCCGAGCGCAGCGTATAGATCCGCGCGCTCGGCGGCGTTCAGTCCTTCCTGATGTCGGTATGCATCGATAATCAACTGGAGCTGCCCCAACTGAGAGCAAACCAGGCGGGGCCACTCATCCGCGATATCAAGCACGCTGGCAAGGTTTTTAAGCCTCATTGCTATGCCCGGTAATTGGGCATCAACCATCCTTGCGGCGACTTCGGTAAAAAGCGACTGCTGGGTGGGAAGCTGCGCCAGCCCATGACGAACCCGGTCGTGCATCCAGCGTTCCAGATACTCCAGGCCCGCCGTCATTTTTTTCTGCCGCGCCGCATCTCGCTTTGCCGCGGCCTGCGGATCGGCGGCTTTCGCGGCGGACTGCTCTTTCTTCTCTTCCTTACGAGCTTCTCGCTGTTGGCGGGAGGTCAGCCATTCGCTTACCCATTCCGGCGGTTCGTCGTTTGTGAAGTCCGCGCGGTGTTGTACATAGAGCAGGAGTAGCGCCAGGCTATGTTTACAGGGGAATTTACGGCTGGGACAGGAGCACTTACAGGCCAGATCCTGGCTATCAATCCTGACCTGATAGGGACGAGAGCCGCTGCCTTTACACTCAC
The DNA here is from genome assembly GCF_014103785.1 of Klebsiella sp. RHBSTW-00215. Lineage (NCBI taxonomy): Bacteria > Pseudomonadati > Pseudomonadota > Gammaproteobacteria > Enterobacterales > Enterobacteriaceae > Klebsiella > Klebsiella sp. RHBSTW-00215. The sequence continues at coordinate 814,518 of NZ_JABXQS010000001.1, read as the reverse complement.
CCCAGAAGGCGGCGTCGTTATACCCCAGCAGGGGCCATTTTGATGGGATAACCAGTCCGCGGGCCGCTTTAACCGAGGCGTCATCGGGCGCCATGGCTTGCACTGATTCAACGGTCAGTTCCATTGCATTTCTCTGTTGATCTGGAGGTATATGGAATCAGAGGGCGGCGTTATACAAAGGAGAAAGAGGCTGTTTTCCATAACAACGCGTTTCTATCCATGACGTATTAACAGCGAGTATATAGGTAGAGGGGAATGGTCGGTAATAAAGAAACCGAGAGGCGCGACTTTTCGGAAGTTGTTAATATAACTCCGCAAAATACGGCAGCCAGGCTGCTCCAGCAAATCGAAATTCAGCATGATGTCGCCACTGCGTCAATCGCCCTGCGAATCAGCGTTTTTGGGCTTCCAGTATCGTTTGTGAGCTGCCGCACTGACCAGCTATTACGTAACGTTTCTTTTTCATAAAAAGTGCGGGCTTCGGCGTTTTTAACGGTCAGTAGACGGACGTAAGCAGACCAGGGAAGTGGGAAAATATCCGCAAGATTCTTACGCGTGATGAATTCACCAGACACTGTCTGCTGAATTTCAATATGTTGAAAGTAAAGGTAAAATACTCGCATTTGGCGCAGGTTTCCCGTAGAAAACCCACGTTTATAACGCTGGCTTAAGTCTATGGACAGCCGTTCAATAAGCTGAGTGCCGTAAGCCGCCCGCGCTTCACTGCCTTGTTCAAATTCGACAATACGTCGGCCAATCTCCCAGTAGGTCGCTGTCATCAGCGCATTGATGCTGCGGACTGCCTCCGTGCGGGCAGTGTCTAACAGATTAATAATTTCGTCATGGATTTGCTGATAACCATCAGCGTTTGGCGTTGAGGTTAGCGTCATGGATTCATCCATGTCGTGATAGTTGCAAGCTGAAAATATGTCGCTATCAATACGCTCAGGGGCTTATACGGTCAATACTGATTCGGCTACTTGCATTCAGTTACAACAGGATTTGCGAGCGGCTTTCAGAGAATAAAATATGCGGAATTGAGGTGAGCAATGTTGGCTCCCCATTTATCAGCGCGAAGCTGTATCTGGGGAGCCAGAACGTTTTACACTTCCAGGTAATTCATAATCCCGTCAGCCGCCTTACGGCCTTCGGCAATCGCCGTCACGACCAGGTCGGAACCGCGAACGATATCACCGCCGGCGAAGATTTTCGGGTTGCTGGTCTGGAAGGCGTTGTCGCTGCCTTCTGGCGCAATAACACGGCCCTGAGAATCCAGCTCAACGCTGTGTTTTGCCAGCCACTCCATGCTGTGCGGACGGAAACCAAACGCCATGACTACGGCATCGGCAGGTACCACATGCTCGGAACCGGCGACGATTTCCGCGCGACGGCGGCCTTTCGCATCCGGCTGACCCATTTCGGTACGCGCCATTTTCACGCCGCAAACCTTACCGTTAGCATTCACTTCCACGCCCAGCGGCTGGACGTTGAACTGGAATTCCACGCCTTCTTCACGCGCGTTTTTAACTTCGCGCCTGGAGCCCGGCATGTTCTCTTCATCACGGCGATAAGCACAAATGACATGGGACGCGTTCTGACGGATGGAAGTACGCACGCAGTCCATCGCGGTATCACCACCGCCAAGAACGACAACTCGCTTGCCTTCCATGCTGACATACGGTTCATCAGCCGTTTCGCCGAAGCCCATGATCTGCTTAGTGTTGGCGATCAGGAACGGCAGCGCGTCGAATACACCGGAGGCGTCTTCATTTTCCAGCCCACCGCGCATCGACTGATAGGTGCCGACACCGAGGAATACCGCATCGTAATCTTTCAGTAGATCATCCAGCTGAATATCGCGGCCCACTTCAACGTTGAGTTTGAACTCAATGCCCATGCCGGTGAAGATTTCACGGCGGCGGGTCATGACCTCTTTTTCCAGCTTGAAGGCCGGAATCCCGAAGGTCAGCAGACCGCCGATTTCCGGGTGGCGGTCAAAGACCACCGCCTTGACGCCGTTACGAGTTAACACGTCTGCGCAGGCAAGGCCCGCCGGACCTGCGCCGATAATGGCGACAGTTTTACCCGTCTGCTTGACGCCGGTCAGGTCAGGACGCCAGCCCATTTCGAATGCTTTATCGTTGATATAGCGCTCGATATTGCCGATGGTCACCGCACCGAACTCGTCGTTCAGGGTACAGGAACCTTCGCACAGACGATCCTGCGGGCAAACGCGCCCGCAGACTTCCGGCAGGGTATTGGTTTGATGCGACAGTTCTGCCGCTTCAAAAATACGCCCTTCGTTAGCCAGCTTCAACCAGTTCGGGATGTAGTTGTGCACCGGGCACTTCCACTCGCAGTACGGGTTGCCGCAGGACAGGCAGCGGTCTGCTTGTGCTTTGGCCTGGCCTTCGGAAAACGGCTCGTAGATCTCGATAAACTCTATCTTGCGGATCTTCAGCGGTTTCTTTGGCGGATCAACGCGCTGGAGGTCGATAAATTGATACACGTTCTGACTCATCTTAACCCCTTACTGCGCCTGCACCCGCAGCTCAGCTGCGGAACGACTACGGTGACCCAACAGTGCTTTAACATCGCTGGACTTCGGTTTAACCAGCGCAAACTTCGCTGAGAAGGCTGGCCAGTTGGCCAGAATTTCTTCGCCGCGCTGCGAACCGGTAAGATGCACGTGCTCGGTAATCAAACCGCGCAGATGCTCTTCATGGATAGCCAGAGAGTCAACATCCAGCACTTCCACCAGCTCCGGGTTCACGCGTTTGCGGAAGTCGCCGTCTTCATCCAGAACGTAACCGAAACCACCGGTCATCCCCGCGCCGAAGTTGACGCCGGTTTTACCCAGCACGCAAACAATCCCACCGGTCATATATTCACAGCCGTTGTCGCCGATACCTTCAACCACGGTGATCGCGCCAGAGTTACGCACTGCGAAGCGTTCGCCCGCACGGCCCGCAGCATACAGACGACCACCGGTCGCGCCATACAGGCAGGTGTTACCGATGATGCTGGCTTCGTGGCTACGGAAGGCTGAGCCGACCGGAGGACGAATCGCCAGCAGGCCGCCAGCCATACCTTTACCGACATAGTCGTTGGCATCGCCTGTCAGATGCAGCTCAACGCCACCTGCGTTCCATACGCCGAAGCTTTGGCCCGCAGTACCGCTGAAGTGAGCGGTAATAGGATCGGCTGCCAGACCCTGGTCGCCGTGGGTCTGGGCGATATAACCGGACAGCGATGCCCCAACGGAGCGGTCGGTGTTGCGGATATCGAACCAGAACGTTTTACTCTGCTTGCTGTCAACGAACGGTTTTGCCTGCTGGAGCAGCTGCGCATTGAGCACGCCATTGTCAAACGGCGGGTTGTTCTCAGTGCAGTACAGCGCTTTGCCTGGATGCGGCTCTGCGGTCTCCAGCAGCTTGCCCAGATCCAGTTTCTGCTGCTTGGCAGTAAAACCATCCAGCTCTTTCAGCAGGTCGGTACGGCCAATCAGATCCACCAGACGTTTTACACCCAGCGAAGCCATCAGCTCGCGGGTTTCGCGGGCGATAAATTCAAAGTAGTTGGTCACTTTGAACGGCAGGCCGTGGTAGTGGTTCTTACGCAGTTTTTCATCCTGAGTTGCTACGCCGGTTGCGCAGTTATTCAGGTGGCAAATACGCAGATATTTACAGCCCAGCGCCACCATCGGACCGGTACCGAAGCCGAAGCTCTCCGCGCCCAGAATCGCGGCTTTAATGATGTCGACGCCGGTTTTTAAACCACCATCCACCTGCAGACGGATCTTGTGACGCAGACCGTTAGCCACCAGCGCTTGCTGGGTTTCCACCAGGCCCAGTTCCCACGGACAGCCTGCATACTTCACCGACGAGAGCGGGCTTGCGCCGGTGCCGCCGTCGTAACCTGCGATGGTAATCAGGTCTGCATAGGCTTTCGCTACGCCGGTGGCGATGGTGCCGACGCCCGGTTCGGAAACCAGCTTCACGGAGATCATCGCTTTTGGGTTGACCTGTTTCAGGTCGAAAATCAGCTGCGCCAGATCCTCGATAGAGTAGATATCGTGGTGCGGCGGCGGGGAGATCAGCGTCACGCCCGGTACTGAATAGCGCAGTTTGGCGATATACGGGGTGACTTTATCACCCGGTAGCTGACCGCCTTCGCCGGGCTTCGCACCCTGGGCGACTTTAATCTGGATAACGTCGGCATTGACCAGGTAGGCCGGAGTCACGCCGAAGCGACCAGAGGCGACCTGCTTAATGCGCGACACCTTATTGGTGCCGTAGCGCGCCGGGTCTTCGCCGCCTTCGCCGGAGTTCGAGTTGCCGCCGATGCTGTTCATCGCTTCCGCCAGCGCTTCGTGCGCTTCAGGGCTCAGCGCGCCGATGGACATTGCTGCCGTATCGAAGCGTTTAAACAGTTCGTTTGCCGGTTCGACGTCGTCCAGGCTGACGGTAGTGCCGTCCGGGGTAATGGCCAGCAGATCGCGCAGCGTTGCCGCAGGGCGTTCGTTAACCAGTTTTGCGTACTGCTGGTAATCGCTGTATTCGCCGCTTTGTACCGCTTGTTGCAGGGTACGCACCACATCCGGGTTGTAGGCGTGATATTCGCCGCCGTGGACGTATTTCAGCAGACCGCCTTGATCCAGTGGCTTACGCGCCAGCCAGGCACGTTTTGACAGGTTCAGTAGATCCTGCTGGAAGTCGTCGAAACCGGCGCCGCCGATACGGCTGACAACGCCCAGGAAGCACAGGTCAGACACTTCGCGATGCAGGCCCACTGCTTCGAACAGTTTCGAGCAGCGATAGGACGCGATTGTTGAAATCCCCATCTTCGACATGATCTTATACAGACCTTTATTGATGCCGTTACGGTAGTTCAACATCACCGCGCGGTACTCTTTGTCGATGGCTTTGTTATCTACCAGCTTCGCCAGAGTTTCATAGGCGAGGTACGGATAGATGGCCGTCGCGCCGAAGCCCAGTAGAACCGCAAAGTGGTGCGGGTCGCGGGCGCTGGCGGTTTCGACAATAATGTTGGCATCGCAGCGCAGGCTCTTATCGACCAGACGGGTCTGGATCGCGCCTACCGCCATCGGAGCGGGTACCGGCAGACGGTTTTTAGCGATGTTGCGGTCAGAGAGCACCAACAGGACGGTTCCGTTACGCACCATTTGTTCGGCTGTATCGCACAGCGCCTTCACCGTCTCAGCCAGCGTGGTTTCGGTGGCATCAAACGTGATATCCAGGACGTCGGCGCGATAGTGCTCCTCTTCCATGGTGGTCAGCTGTTTAAAATCGGAGTACAGCAGAATTGGCGACTTAAAGCTCAGACGGTGCGCCTGGCCTTCCGCTTCGCAGAAGACGTTCATTTCACGGCCGATGCTGGTGGCCAGCGACATGACGTGGGCTTCACGCAGCGGATCGATCGGCGGGTTAGTCACCTGCGCGAACTGCTGGCGGAAGTAATCGTAAATGATACGCGGTTGGCTGGAGAGCACGGCGAATGGGGTATCGTCGCCCATTGAGCCGACCGCTTCCTGGCCGTTTTCGCCCAGCACGCGCAGGACGGAATCCAGCTCTTCAGCGCTGTAGTTAAACTGTTTCTGATAGCTGGCGAGCGTGTCGTCATCAAACTGACGGCTGCCAACATCTTCATCAGGCAGGTCTTCAAACGGGACCAGACGGCGGACGTTTTTCTCCATCCACTCTTTATATGGATGACGGCTTTTTAGATCGTTATCGGTTTCCGCTGAATGCAGAATACGCCCCTCGCGGGTATCGATAACCATCAACTCGCCTGGGCCAACGCGGCCTTTTTCGACCACTTCATCCGGCTGGTAATCCCAGATGCCGACTTCAGAGGCGCAGGTGAGCAGCTTATCTTTGGTGATAACGTAGCGCGCCGGGCGCAGGCCGTTACGGTCGAGGTTACAGGCCGCATAGCGACCGTCGGACATCACGATACCTGCCGGGCCATCCCACGGCTCCATGTGCATGGAGTTAAAGTCGAAGAATGAACGCAGGTCGGGATCCATATCCGGGTTGTTCTGCCAGGCTGGCGGCACCAGCAGGCGCATGGCACGGATAATGTCCATCCCGCCCGCCAGCAGCAGTTCCAGCATATTATCCATCGAACTGGAGTCAGAGCCGGTTTCATTGACGAATGGCGCAGCATCGTGGAGATCCGGGATCAACGGCGTCTGGAACTTATAGGTACGGGCGCGGGCCCACTGGCGGTTACCGGTGATGGTGTTAATTTCGCCGTTGTGCGCCAGATAGCGGAACGGCTGCGCCAGCGGCCAGCGCGGCACGGTGTTGGTGGAAAAGCGCTGGTGGAACAGGCAGATGGCTGATTCCAGACGCAGGTCCGCGAGGTCCAGGTAGAAGCGCGGCAAATCCGCCGGCATACACAGACCTTTATAAATGTTCACCAGATTAGACAGGCTGCAAACGTAGAAATCTTTATCTTCTTGCAAGCGCTTTTCGATACGGCGACGGGCGATGAATAAACGGCGCTCCATATCACGCGGACGCCAGCCAGCCGGGGCGTTAACAAAGATTTGTTCAATACGGGGCAGCGAGGAGAGTGCGATTTCACCGAGAACGCCTTCGTTGGTTGGCACTTCGCGCCAGCCGACAATAGACAAGGTTTCGCGTTGAAGTTCTTCTTCGACGATGCGGCGTGCCGCTTTGGCCAGTTCAGGATCTTTATTAAGGAATAACATCCCAACGGCGTAATTTTTGGCTAAACGCCAGCCGCGCTCTTCCGCAACGATTCGGAAGAAACGATCGGGTTTTTGTAGCAGCAAGCCACAACCGTCGCCGGTTTTTCCATCGGCGAGGATCGCGCCGCGGTGCTGCATTCGGGCCAGTGCGTGTATAGCGGTTCGCACTACCTTGTGGCTAGGTTCGCCTTCTATGTGGGCGATCAGGCCGAAACCACAGTTATCCCTCTCAAGGGATTTATCGTACAACATATCAGTGAACCTCCCCAGGCTCTACGGGACACCCTCCGAACCGTTGCGCACGGGCACAGAAAGAGCATGGCGACGGGGTTTGCACCTCGCATTCGCCCTCTTTAAATCCTTTTCGCATCGGTACACAAGTTTGAGGACTTGCTGTTAAGAGGGAATCTCAATTACTGCATAAATATGATGAGCAGAGCGCTCATCCAGAAAGCTTCCAGCGGATTCCCAACTTATCGGGAATCCGCACATACGTCAAATGGCAATCTTATTTATACAAAAATGTGCTATGCAACACTTAATTTTATGATTTTTAAGAGAATAATGACATTTCGAATGCTGCTGAAACGTAACCGACGGCATAATTGAGTGTGATCTGTCTCACTATATCGATGGCACAAGATTATCGGTCTGTGCTGAATAGTTTTTTTATCTCAGACTATTTGACTGCTTTTTATGTGAATTGCGGAAAGTAATACTGTTTTATGTCCTGACAAAGATAATGGCAAAACCAGAGTCTATGTATAAGGAAAACTCATCACTATGAATGTGAATTAAATTGCGGTTATCTTGAGTGTTTATGCAATGAGGTAAGCGGCCGCGTTGACGATTGATCCAGGTCATCGCCGTCGGTAGCTAAAAATGGCAGGCTTGGCCCTTTTCTTAAGGCCGGTCTATCAGATTATGCAGTTACAAAAATTAGTCAATATGTTTGGTGGGGATCTTGCGCGTCGTTATGGCGAAAAGGTTCATAAACTGACGCTGCATGGTGGATTTAGCTGTCCAAATCGCGATGGCACTATTGGTCGTGGCGGCTGCACATTTTGTAATGTGGCTTCTTTCGCTGATGAACAACAGCAGTATATTTCGATTGCCGAACAGCTGGCATATCAGGCGCAGCGGGTTAATCGCGCTCAGCGCTATCTGGCTTATTTTCAGGCCTACACCAGCACTTTTGCTGAAGTTCAGGTACTGCGTTCCATGTATCAGCAAGCGGTGAGCCAGGCCAATATGGTTGGGCTGTGCGTCGGCACTCGCCCGGACTGTGTGCCTGAAGCAGTATTGGATTTACTTAGCGAATATCGGGAGTTGGGTTATGAAGTATGGCTGGAGCTTGGGCTGCAAACCGCACATGATAAAACGCTGCATCGGATAAATCGCGGTCACGATTTTGCCTGCTATCAGTACACGACCCGACTGGCGCGTGAACGTGGCCTGAAAGTATGTTCACATCTGATTGTCGGGCTACCGGGAGAGGGGCGGCATCATTGCCTGCAAACCCTGGATCGGGTGGTTGAAACCGGCGTTGATGGCATTAAGTTGCATCCACTTCATATTGTGAAGGGCAGCATCATGGCAAAAGCGTGGGAAGCCGGAAGGTTGAACGGTATTGAACTGGACGACTATACGGTCACTGCAGGAGAGATGATTCGCCATACCCCACCTGAGATTATTTATCACCGTATTTCTGCCAGTGCCCGTCGTCCGACGCTGCTGGCACCGCTGTGGTGTGAGAACCGCTGGACCGGGATGGTTGAGCTGGATAAGTACCTTAATCAGCACGGTGTCCAGGGCTCAGCCATCGGTCCTGGCTGGGTATCTCCGGTAACCACGAAATAATGAAAAACGTCACGAGTCTCTTTCACGACAGCCTGCAAAAAGTAATGTGATCTTTGTCACTATCGTCAATATATCTCTGGTTATGAAAACTGGTATGGTAGTAGGCTATTGCTTATTGATAACATTGACTCAGGTGGTTTCGTATGCAGATGACAATGCGTTGGTTTGGTCCAGATGAAGATAAGGTCTCTCTGGAATATATTCGCCAGGTTCCGGGTGTAGAAGGTGTTGTAGGCGCACTTTATGATGTCGCTGTTGGTGAGGTCTGGCCAGTTGATAAAATTGAGGATCTGGTGAAGCAAGCCCATGCCGCTGGGCTTACAATGGAAGTCATTGAAAGCGTCAACATTCATGACGATATTAAGATCGGTTTACCTTCCCGCGATCGTTATATCGCCAATTATCAGCAAACTATCCGCAATCTTGCTCAGTTTGGCGTTAAGGTCATTTGCTACAACTTCATGCCGGTTTTTGACTGGATGAAGACGGACATGAACTATGTTCTGCCGGATGGCTCCCTGACGATGGCTTTTGAGAAGAAAGACATTGATAAGAGTCTTGAAGAGGTGGTGAAAGAGGTTCTGGAAAATTCGAATGGTTTTGCGCTGCTGGGCTGGGAACCAGAGCGGCTGGCAAAAGTTCAGGACCTGTTTGCTCAATATAAAGATGTTGATGACACAGTACTGCGCGAAAACCTGGTCTATTTCCTGAATGCAGTGATCCCCGTTTGTGAAGAGGTGGGGGTGAAAATGGCTATTCATCCGGACGATCCGCCGTACTCAATTTTTGGTCTACCGCGAGTGGTGAAAAATCGTGACGATCTGGACTGGATTTGTCGGGCGGTGGATTCAGAGGCGAATGGCATCACGCTTTGTACCGGCTCTATCGCGGAAGACCCGGCTAATGATGTCTACTCGATTCTGGCCGAGTTTACTCGCCGTAAGCGAATCCATTTTGCCCATGTGCGTAATATAAACCTCATCAAAGACAAAGACTTTTATGAGTGCGCTCACCCATCAGAATTTGGCTCTTTAGATATGTACAAAGTGATGCAGGCGCTCTATGACAATGGTTTTAGCGGCTATATCCGTCCGGATCATGGGCGCTTTATTTGGGGAGAAACAGGGCGTCCAGGCTATGGGTTGTACGATCGCGCGCTGGGAGTAACCTACCTCAAAGGGCTATGGGAAGCACTTAGTAAGCGCTAACGACCAGTCCAGTTTCCTATCTATATTCCGGCTGACTGTAATCCAGGGTCAGCCGCGTAACACAATCCTTCCCGCATTTTTTGCACAACTTACAGCGTCTTGCTCAGAATTGAGTATTATTGTGCGAAGTTGTCGCGAAGGAATCTCCTATGAAGCAAATCCGTATGCTGGCGCAGTATTATGTTGACCTGATGATGAAGTTGGGTCTGGTGCGCTTTTCCATGCTGCTGGCCCTTGCGCTGGTGGTACTGGCGATTGTGGTGCAAATGGCCGTGACCATGGTGCTGCACGGCCAGGTAGAAAGTATTGATGTTATCCGCTCCATCTTCTTTGGCCTGCTGATTACCCCGTGGGCGGTCTATTTCCTCTCGGTCGTTGTTGAGCAACTGGAAGAGTCCCGGCAGCGCCTCTCGCGGCTAGTGGAGAAGCTGGAGGAGATGCGCGAGCGCGATCTCAAGTTGAATGTGCAGCTTAAGGACAACATCGCCCAGCTTAATCAGGAAATCGGCGAACGTGAAAAAGCTGAAGCAGAACGTGAAACGACGCTTGAGCAACTGAAAATTGAGATGAAGGAACGTGAAGAGGCGCAAATTCAGCTTGAGCAGCAATCCTCCTTTCTGCGCTCCTTCCTTGATGCGTCTCCGGATTTAGTTTTCTATCGTAATGAAGATAAAGAGTTTTCTGGCTGCAACCGGGCGATGGAACTGCTGACCGGTAAAAGTGAAAAGCAGCTAATTCATCTGAAGCCACAGGATGTTTATGGCGCAGAAGTGGCGGAGAAAGTGCTGGAAACGGATGAGAAAGTTTTCCGTCATAACGTATCGCTGACCTATGAGCAGTGGCTGGATTATCCGGATGGGCGCAAGGCCTGTTTTGAAATCCGCAAGGTACCTTATTATGACCGCGTAGGTAAGCGACGTGGCTTGATGGGCTTCGGTCGCGATATTACCGAGCGTAAGCGCTATCAGGACGCGCTGGAGAGGGCCAGCCGTGATAAGACCACCTTTATCTCTACCATTAGCCACGAGCTGCGTACGCCGCTTAATGGCATCGTGGGGCTTAGCAGGATCCTGCTGGATACCGATCTAACCGGAGAGCAGGAAAAATATCTGAAAACTATCCATGTCTCAGCCGTGACGCTGGGTAATATCTTCAACGATATTATTGAGATGGACAAAATGGAGCGGCGTAAAATTCAGCTGGATAATCAGCCGGTTGATTTCACTGGCTTCCTCGCTGACCTGGAAAACCTCTCTGGCCTGCAGGCACAGCAGAAAGGTCTGCACTTTGTGCTGGATCCCGCCCTTCCGCTACCGCATCAAGTGATAACCGATGGTACGCGGCTGCGCCAGATTCTGTGGAACCTCATTAGTAACGCGGTGAAATTCACTCCGCAGGGCGGGAATGTGAACGTCCGCGTGCGTTATGACGAAGGCGATATTCTGCATTTTGAAGTAGAAGACTCCGGTATTGGTATTCCTGAAGCGGAACAGGACAAAATCTTCGCCATGTATTATCAGGTTAAAGATAGCCAGGGAGGCAAACCCGCGACCGGCACCGGTATTGGCCTTGCGGTATCGCGTCGTCTGGCGCGCAACATGGGCGGTGATATCTGCGTTTCCAGCCTGCCGGGCAAAGGGGCGACCTTTACGCTCACCGTACATGCACCTGCTATTGCTGAAGAAGTCGAAGACACTTTGGCAGAAGATGAAATGCCATTACCGGCGCTGAACGTGTTGTTGGTGGAAGATATTGAACTGAATGTGATCGTCGCGCGCTCGGTGCTGGAGAAACTAGGCAATAGCGTGGATGTGGCAATGACCGGTAAGGCCGCGCTGGAGATGTTTGTGCCCGGCGAATACGACCTGGTTCTGCTCGATATTCAGCTGCCGGATATGACGGGGCTGGATATCTCTCGCCAGCTGAAACAACGCTTTTCTGCTGATGAACTCCCGCCGCTGGTGGCGCTCACCGCTAATGTACTGAAGAACAAAAACGAGTATCTGGACGCCGGGATGGATGATGTCCTGAGTAAACCGTTATCGGTCCCAGCGCTAACCGCAATTATCAAAAAATTCTGGGATTCACCGGAAGAGGAAGAGAACGATATGCCATCTGTAGATGTCAATAAATCGGCTTCTGTACTGGATATTCCGATGCTTGAGCAGTATATCGAACTGGTGGGACCGAAGCTTATCAATGACGGTCTGGCGGTTTTCGAGAGAATGATGCCGGGCTATCTGGCGGTTCTGGAATCGAATCTAACCGCGCGTGACCAGAAAGGCATTGTCGACGAAGGGCATAAAATTAAGGGGGCGGCTGGCTCAATTGGTTTGCGTCACATTCAGCAGCTTGGACAACAGATTCAGTCACCAGATTTGCCGGCATGGTCAGATAACGTTGCAGAATGGGTTGAAGAGATGAAATCCGAGTGGCAAAGCGACGTTGCGGTACTGAAAGCGTGGGTAGCGGCGGCTGATAAAAAATGACCCCGGATAAACCGGGGTGCGCGAATACTGCGCCAACACCAGGGAACTGGTTGTTGTGCCAGAATCATTTGAGTGATTTTTTTACACGGCGCAACCTGAGGATTTGGCTTGCTCGCTGATTAAGATAGCAAAGCTTAAATAATTTGTTACGTGAATCGGTAAAATATGTGAAGCATAGCGAGTAAATCAAAATTTTTGACTGGTTCCATAAACTTGTACTAAGGGGCTGATGTGATGAAGAAAATTGGTGTGGTGCTAAGCGGTTGCGGCGTTTATGACGGCAGCGAAATTCATGAAGCGGTTATTACCTTGCTGGCGATTGCTCGCAGCGGCGCCCAGGCCATCTGTTTTGCACCTGATAAAGTACAAACTGATGTAATCAATCATTTGACCGGGGAAGCGCAGGCTGAAAGCCGTAATGTGCTCGTTGAGGCCGCACGTATTGCGCGCGGGGAAATTCGCCCCCTGGCAGATGCCCGAGCGGATGAGCTGGATGCGCTGATTGTGCCTGGCGGATTTGGCGCGGCGAAAAACCTCAGTAGCTTTGCTTCCCAGGGCAGTGAATGTACGGTGGATAGCGATCTGAAAGAACTGGCTCTGGCCATGCATCGGGCGGGTAAACCGTTGGGTTTTATCTGTATCGCTCCGGCGTTGCTACCTAAAATTTTCTCATTTCCGCTACGCGTGACTATCGGCACCGATCTGGATACAGCAGATGCATTAGAGGAGATGGGCGCTGAACACGTGCCTTGCCCGGTCGATGACATAGTGGTTGATGAAGACCACAAAGTGGTGACGACTCCGGCATATATGCTGGCGCAGAATATTGCTGAAGCGGCGAGCGGAATTGAAAAACTGGTCGCTCGCGTGCTGGTGCTGACTGCATGAAGTCTCGTTTTTCCCCGCTGCGAATGATCAAATGTCTTTTGCTGCGGTTGTTGTTGGCATGTTTGGTGGTATGGGGCGGTGGCATTGTGCTGTTTAGCATCGTGCCGGTTCCTTTTTCGGCTGTGATGCTGGAGCGGCAGGTCAGTGCCTGGGCCTCTGGAAATTTTCATTACGCCGCCCATTCTGATTGGGTGGGGATGGATGAGATATCTCCCTGGATGGGGCTTGCGGTTATTGCTGCTGAAGATCAGAAATTCCCTGAGCACTGGGGTTTTGATGTTTCCGCCATTGAGAAGGCGTTGGCACATAATGAGCGCAACGAGAGCCGCATTCGCGGTGCCTCAACGCTATCACAGCAGACAGCAAAGAATCTGTTCTTGTGGGATGGTCGCAGCTGGCTGAGAAAAGGGCTGGAGGCTGGGCTGACCGTTGGTATCGAGACCGTCTGGAGCAAAAAACGCATCCTCACGGTTTATTTGAATATTGCTGAGTTTGGTGAAGGAACGTTTGGTGTGGAAGCTGCATCACAGCGCTATTTTCATAAACCGGCCAGTAAGTTGACCGCTTCTGAAGCGGCGCTGTTAGCTGCGGTCTTACCTAACCCGATTCGCTTTCGCGCAGACGCACCGTCAGGATACGTCCGTAGTCGGCAAGCGTGGATTTTACGCCAGATGCGTCAGTTGGGTGGGGAAGGGTTTATGCAGAAAAATAAGCTACATTGATGTTTATAGTGGCTAAATTTATAACCCCGGTAAGCATCACGCGACGCAACCGGGGGTCGTGCTAGTCTTCATCAAAACCGGCGTTGAACAGCGCGATAACCGCTGCCAGCGCTTCAACTTCCTGCGGGCCATTCGCTTCAATCTCAATCTGACGTCCTTTGGCTGAGTCAAGCATCAGCAGGGCAATTACGCTATTGGCCTCTGCCTCAGTGCCTTCATCATTGCGCAGCAGGACTTCAGCATCATAGTTCTGCATTAACTCAAACAACTTCATTGCCGGGCGGGCATGCATGCCCAGCTTATTGGTGATCTCAACGGTTTGCTTAACGGTCATGATTTACGTTTTTCCAGCGTCCGATGACGAGACTGCACGTTCTTACCGCGCGAGCGGAAGTAGTCAGCCAGCTGTTCGGCGATGTAGACCGAACGGTGTTTACCGCCAGTACAACCAATGGCCACCGTCAGATAGCTGCGATTATTGGTTTCCAGCATGGGTAACCATAGTTCAAGATAGCTACGAGTCTGGTAGATAAAATTGTGAACTTCCGTGTGTCGGTCGAGGAAGGCGGCGACAGGTTTGTCCAGACCTGTCATCGGGCGCAGTTTTGGATCCCAGTGCGGATTAGGCAGGAAGCGCACATCGAAAACGTAGTCGGCATCGATAGGGATACCATGCTTGAAGCCGAAAGATTCGAAGACCATCGTCAGCTCACGTTCGCGTTTGCCTAGCAAACGGGTACGCAGCATTTCTGCCAGCTCATGCACCGACATCTCGGAAGTATCGACGATCAGATCGGCGCGAGAACGCAGTGGTTCCAGCAGGTCGCTCTCTTCATCAATAGCGCTTTCGAGCGACAGATTTTTGCTCGACAGCGGGTGTAAGCGGCGCGTATCGCTGTAGCGGCGAATTAAGGTGTTGCGATCGGCGTCAAGAAACAGCAACTGAGGCGAAAATTCTGCGGGCAGATTTTTCATTGCCTGCTCAAAGATTTCCGGTGACTCAGGCATGTTACGTACGTCAATGCTGACGGCAGCTGAGATATTTCTATCTGCAAGCGAGCGTGCCAGTTCGGGTAACAAAACCACCGGTAGGTTGTCCACACAGTAGAAACCCATATCTTCCAGCGCTCGCAGGGCGACGGATTTCCCCGATCCTGAACGGCCGCTGACGATCATCAGTACCATGTACCGTTTCTCCTCAGTACGATAAAGAGTAAGGTGCGACTCCCGTTATGCCCCATCGTTGCTTCCTGCTTCGGTGATAATTTCATACAACTCTTCGTTGCTTTGGGCGGCGCGTAGTCGGCGACAGGTTGCTTTATCCGCCAGACGTTTTGCGACCAGTGAAAGCGTATGCAGATGAGTTTTGGTCTGATCGGCGGGAACGAGAAGCGCAAACAGGAGATCGACAGGTTGATTATCGATCGCATCAAAAGCGATCGGGGTTTCCAGTTGGACAAAAACGCCAACGGCCCGCAGCGTATCCTCTTCGAGTTTTCCGTGTGGGATCGCGATACCGTTACCGATCCCGGTGCTGCCCATTTTCTCACGAGTGAGGATCGCTTCGAACACCACCTGAGGCGGCAAGCCTAGCTGTTTTGCTGCCAGCTCGCTGATGATTTCCAGGGCACGTTTCTTGCTCTGGCAGTGAACCTGGCTACGGGTACATTCCTGGTTAAGGACATTGCTCAGTTGTAGAGCCGAATCGTTATTTATCATAATTTCACCTGAGCTCGCCCTGACCAACCGCCTGCTGGCGGTTGGCGTAGGTTATGCCCGGACAATTAGCGTTGTTTCAGTTTATCTTTATGTTTTGTTAGCTGTCTTGCCAGCTTATCAATAAGACCATCGATAGCGGCATACATATCCTGCCCTTCCGCACTGGCATGGATTTCACCACCGTTGACATGCAGGTTGGCATCCGCAATTTGCGTTACCTTCTCTACCTTTAACACAATGTAGACCTGATTGATCCTATCGAAAAACTGCTCCAGCTTGCTAAATTTCGTATTAACAAAATCGCGCAGAGCAGGGGTTATTTCTACGTTGTGTCCTGTAATGTTGAGCTGCATAGTGTCTTCCTTATCGGTTGGGTCAAACCAGTTGTTTACGCTGATTCGACGGCGGAATGGATAAAGACTCTCGATACTTAGCGACGGTGCGGCGCGCCACCATAATACCCTGATCGGATAACATGGTGGTGAGCTTACTGTCGCTCAACGGCTTCGCGGGGTTCTCCGCGGCGATTAATTTCTTCACCAGCGCGCGAATGGCTGTCGACGATGCTTCGCCGCCGCCTTCTGTGCTTACATGGCTGGAGAAGAAATACTTCAGCTCAAAAATACCGCGTGGACTATGCAGGTATTTTTGGGTAGTAACGCGTGAAATGGTCGATTCATGCATTTCGACGGCCTGGGCAATATCAGCCAGTACCATCGGCTTCATATGCTCTTCACCTTTCTCGAAAAAGGCCTGCTGCTGCTCAACAATGCAGCGGCTAACGCGCAGGAGCGTATCGTTACGGCTCTCCAGGCTTTTGATCAGCCAGCGAGCCTCTTGCAGATTGCTGCGGATAAACTGGCCGTCGGCATCATTGCGCGTGCTGTTACCCATGGCAGCATAGTGCTGATTGATCTTCAGGCGCGGTAGGCTATCTGAATTGAGTTCAACGACCCAGTGATCATTCACCTTACGCACCAGCACGTCAGGAATGACATATTCTGGTTCGCCGGTTTGAATGGATTGACCAGGGCGCGGATCCAGGGATTGGATCAGGCTTACCGCTTCCTTTAATACTTCTTCTTTGAGGCGGGTTACGCGCATGAGAGAGCGGAAATCATGATTCGCTAGTAGATCAAGGTGATCGCTGATGATCTGACGTGCTTCATCAATCCAGGGTGTTTCTCTGGCAAACTGCGAAAGTTGAACCAGCAGGCAGTCACGCAGATCTTTTGCCGCTACGCCGACGGGGTCGAAACGCTGAATGCGCTTGAGGACGGCTTCAACTTCTTCAAGTCCGATTTCATCATCGCCAATGCTCTCAACGATGTCTTCGACAGAAATAGTGAGGTAGCCGGTATCATCAACGGCATCGACGATCGAGGTCGCGATGGCGCGATCGGTATCAGTGAACGGCGTAAGTTCAACCTGCCACATCAGGTAATCTTGCAGGCTTTGAGTGGTCTCACCCTGGTAGACGGGCAGTTCGTCATCCTGATAATCGACGCCGTTACCTGATGGCGTTCCCGCTGTATAAATCTCATCCCAGCTGGCATCAAGCGGCAGTTCTTCAGGCATGTCTTTTTGCTCAAGGGCATCGACGGTATCCAGAGATTCGCGATCCTCGGCCTCTTTGGTTTCTACCTCATCGTGAAGATCGGTTTGCTCCAGCAACGGGTTGCTATCCAGCGCCTGCTGGAGTTCTTGCTGGAGTTCTAACGTGGACAACTGCAGTAAACGAATCGCCTGCTGCAGTTGTGGCGTCATGGCAAGCTGTTGGCTTAGCCTTAATTGCAAACCTTGCTTCATATTCAGGGCCAATATCTCCGGCTAAAACGTCTGTAACCTCTACCCTATCAGAGTCTGAAGTCTTCCCCAAGATACACGCGCTTAACCTGCTCGTCTTCAAGGATTTGTTGAGGTGTACCGTGAGCTATCAGATGACCCTGGCTGACGATATAGGCACGTTCACAAACGGCGAGCGTTTCCCTAACGTTATGGTCGGTAATCAGGACGCCCAGGCCGCTATCGCGCAGATGCTCAATGATACGTTTGATATCGATGACGGAAATAGGGTCGACGCCAGCAAAAGGTTCATCCAGCAGGATAAATTTCGGGTTAGCGGCCAGCGCACGGGCGATTTCGACGCGGCGACGTTCACCACCGGAGAGCGCCTGGCCGAGGTTATCGCGCAGGTGCTCAATGTGAAACTCTTCCATCAACTCTTTCGCGCGATCTTCACGCTGCTCGTTGCTTAAGTCGTCACGGATCTGCAATACCGCCATCAGGTTATCGTACACGCTCAGGCGACGGAATATGGAGGCTTCCTGCGGCAGATAGCCTATACCGCGACGTGCGCGAGCATGTAGTGGCAGCAGGCTGATATCTTCATCGTCAATAATGATGTTGCCAGCGTCGCGCGGAACGATACCGACGACCATATAGAAGGTAGTGGTTTTACCCGCACCGTTCGGGCCGAGCAGGCCAACAATCTCACCTGAATTCACGGTCAGACTGACATCTTCCACCACGCGGCGGCCTTTGTAAGCTTTGGCGAGATTCTTTGCAGTTAACGTTGCCATAACGAATTACTTACCCTTCTTTGACTGGTCGGTGCCTTTGTCCTGCAGCTGCGAAGGAACCAGAACAGTGGTCACTCGCCCACCTTTATTGCTGAACGCCTGCATTTTTTGCTCTTTTACCAGATAGGTGATTTTGTCACCTTTGATATTGCTATCCAGTTGCTCCAGATAGGCATTGCCAGTGAGGGTAACGAAGTCGTTTTGCACTTCGTAGCGCATTTTTGCGGCGTGTCCTTTTACAGGTTTACCGTTATCCTGCATCTGGTAAAAGGTTGCTGGATTACCATAGGCGTCGATCACCTCTTTGCCTTTTTCACCATCTGAACGAGTGACAACAACCTTATCAGCGTTGATTTTAATCGTTCCCTGAGTGACAACAACGTTTCCGGTAAAAGTTACCACGTTGCTCTGCATATCCAGAGACTGCTGATCGGAGCCGATGTGAATCGGCTGATCGGTGTCACCGGTCTTTGCCAGTGCCGGCAGGCTGGCGGCCAGTAAGGCGCTGGCGAGCGCAATCTTAAGGCTGAGTTTGTTTGTTCTGAATTTCATATGAGGTTCTAACCTTTTCAATCAGCTCGGCATTTTTGCTGCGCAGGTTCCCGCGCATTTTCAGGCCGCTGGAATTAAATGTTGTTCCGTACAACGTCACCATGTCATCGGAGGTAACATCCTGCGTCACCAGGTTTATCTGGGCGTTATCCGTCGTAATTTTGCGCAGTTGAGAATCCGCCGTCAGCGCATTCACTTCAACGTGCCCGTAAAGATACAGCATGCGGTCATTCGTCAACTTGGCTTTATCCGCTTTGATAGACCAGGTTGGTACTTTGTTAGTATCGAAGGTGGTCATTACCGGTTTTGCGAACCACGACAGTTGCTGTTCGGAAAAATACTCCACGTGTTCAGCGATCAGCCGGTAATTAAGCGCCCCTTCCGGACTATAAACGACGGTGTCGGTATGCTCACTGGTATACGTTGGCTCATCAGGATTGACCGCTTGCTGGGTGGTCTCGTCCGTACTCGCCAGATTCAGGCCGATCAGGATCAGCGCGACCAGCGACAGTAAAATGATAACCCAACGTCTGGTTTTACTCATATAGATTGCCCTTTGGCCTCATCCAACTTGCCCTGCGCCAATAGTAGCAAATCGCAAACTTCCCGTACCGCCCCGCGACCGCCATTAATGCGAGTGACGTAATCTGCGCGCGGGATCAGCAACGGGTGCGCATCTGCCACCGCTACGCTTAAACCAACCTCAGCCATCACCGGCCAATCGATCAGATCGTCACCGATATAGGCCACTTCATCAGCGCGAACGGCCAGTTTGTTCAGTAATTCATGAAATGCCAGCAGTTTATTAGACTGCCCCTGGTACAAATGCGTGATGCCAAGAGTTTGGCAACGGTCTTCTACCAGTTTAGCTTTTCGTCCGGTAATTATCGCCACTTCAATATCTGAAGTCAGGGCGCAACGGATCCCGTAGCCATCACGTACGTTAAACGCTTTTAGCTCTTCGCCGTGGTTGCCCATGAAGATAAGCCCATCGGACAGGACGCCATCGACATCGAGGATCAGTAAACGGATCTTCGCTGCGCGATCAATAAAGCCCTGACTTACCGGCCCATAACAGGTCGCGATCAGGGCATCAGCATTATTCATTATTTTTTCCTTACTTACACTACGCCCGCGCGCAAGAGATCGTGCATATGTACCACACCTACCAGACGGTCGCCATCAGCAACCAACACGCAGGTGATATGACGAGATTGCATCAGGTTCAGCGCATCGACGGCCAGGATTCCGGGGCGAATACGGATGCCACCTCGGGTCATCACCTCGGCAATACTGGCATTGCGCATATCGACGCCGGTATCAAATACCCGACGCAGATCGCCATCGGTGAAGATACCGATGATATTCATTTCATCATCACAGATAGCGGTCATGCCTAAATTTTTGCGCGTGATTTCCAGCAGCGCATCGCGCAGCGTGGCCTGAAGGCCTACGTGCGGGATTTCATCTCCGGTATGCATGATGTCATTGACCCGCAGCAGCAGCTTACGTCCCAGCGCGCCGCCAGGGTGTGACAGGGCAAAATCTTCAGCGGTAAAACCGCGTGCTTCCAGCAGCGCGACGGCAAGCGCGTCGCCCATCACCAGCGCGGCAGTGGTGCTTGAAGTTGGCGCCAACCCTAATGGGCAAGCCTCTTTTGGCACCTTCACGCACAGATGAATGTCTGCCGCGCGCGCCATGCTGCTTTCCGGGCGGCTGGTGATACAAATAAGCGAAACCTGTTGACGTTTAAGAACGGGGATAAGCGCGAGGATTTCGTTTGACTCACCCGAATTTGAGAGTGCGATAACCACATCACGTGGGGTGACCATACCTAAATCGCCATGTGCGGCTTCGCCCGGATGAACAAAAAATGATGAAGTTCCGGTGCTGGCAAAGGTAGCCGCCATTTTTCGCCCGATATGACCAGATTTGCCCATCCCCATCACGACAACTTTGCCGCTGCAGTGAAAAATGCTCTCACAGGCGCGGGTGAAATCTTCATTGATATATTGATCAAGCTGGGCCAGACCTTCACGTTCAATTTCCAGAACCTCACGGCCTGCCCGTTGAAAGTCAAAATCCGCTGGCAAATCTATTTGCGACATAATGTTATCCCGAATCATTCAACGAAGAGCGGCGCTGTCCAGAACAGCATCGCCAACCAAAGCATAAATCCGCCCACCAGTAGTAGGCCTGCTAGCCGACCTGGCTGCTGTTTACGCCGCCAGCACAGTAGGGCAAAGATCAGGCTGACCAGCAGCATGACGCCATAGTCGCGAGTAAAGGCCTCGGCGGCGAAAGTGCCTGGCGCAATCAGCGCGGGTAGTCCGAGAACCAGCACGATATTAAGAATATTAGCGCCAATGATATTGCCGATGGCGATATCGTTTTCACCTTTTCGCGCGCCGGCAATGGCGGTTGCCAGCTCTGGCAAACTGGTACCGATAGCAATCACCGTTAAGCCGACGGTCAGTTCGCTGATGGCAAAAAAGTTCGCCAGCACCGTAGCGTTATCGACCACCATACGCGTAGCCATCGGCATCACAATCATCGCGACACCCAACCACAGTAGGGCGACGGGAAGCGAACCTTCGCGCGGTAGCTCCGCGAGCTGCTCTCGGGTCAGGCTGTCGTTACCCTGACGCTCAGCGAGACGGGCTATTTTAATCGTGAACACTAGCCACAGTATTGCCAGCGCCAGCAAAAAAAGGCCATCCATACGCGTCAGCTGACCGTCATATAGCACAAAGCCCGCCAGTAAACTGACCAGCAACATTAGCGGTAATTCGCGGCGCAGGATATCAGAATGCACGGTAAATGGCTGGAATAGCGCGGTGAGACCAAGGATCAGTAAAATATTGGTGATGTTGGATCCCAGTGCCGTACCAATTGCCAGATCGGTTTGACCATGCAGAGAAGCGGCGGCAGATACGATGATCTCCGGTAGACTGGTACCGATGCTGACGACCGTCATACCGATAATGAGCGGCGGGATCCCCAGCATGCGACAGAGTATTGAAGCGGCGTAAACCAGACGATCGGCGCTGTAGACAACCAGCAATAAACCAATAATTAACAGAGCCGTCGCTAAGAGCATCTAAAGTCCTTTCTTCAGGTATAATCGTCGCCTTGCTGGCCGTCCGTAGGCAGCGTAACGAATTCTTAATTTTGACTTTATGTGTGCCAAAAGTAAAACAAATGCCAGCTTTCGCTAACCTGGGCAGGTAAGATTCTGTAAAAATGTTGGGTTCGTGGTGAAAGAAAGCGCCATGCTTAGCTCAATGGGTGTCTAGTAAGGATGATTTTATGAGCCAAACTTTGGCGAATTTAGTCGAAGTGCGCGGTATTCGCTTCTCAAGAAGCGACCGCGTGATTTTCGACGACATCTCGCTGTCGGTGCCTCGCGGTAAGATCACTGCGATCATGGGACCATCAGGGATCGGCAAAACTACCCTGTTACGCCTGATCGGCGGCCAGATCCCACCAGACAAGGGAGAGATCCTGTTTGATGGTGAAAATGTGCCGCAGATGTCTCGTTCGCGCCTGTATACCGTGCGCAAGCGAATGAGCATGCTGTTTCAGTCCGGCGCGCTGTTCACAGATATGAACGTGTTTGATAACGTGGCTTATCCGTTGCGCGAACATACCCGCCTGCCGGAAGCGCTCCTGCACACCACGGTGATGATGAAGCTGGAAGCTGTCGGGTTGCGTGGTGCCGCGAAGCTGATGCCTTCCGAGCTCTCCGGTGGGATGGCGCGCCGCGCCGCTTTGGCGAGAGCCATTGCGCTGGAACCTGATCTAATCATGTTCGATGAGCCTTTTGTCGGGCAGGATCCCATTACCATGGGAGTGCTGGTGAAGCTGATTTCTGAACTCAACAGTACCCTGGGTGTCACTTGTATCGTAGTTTCGCATGATGTGCCGGAAGTGCTCAGCATTGCGGACTTTGCGTATATTGTGGCGGACAAAAAAGTTGTGGCGCATGGGAGCGCACAGTCGCTGCGTGAAAATGCCGATCCTCGGGTTCGTCAGTTCATTGATGGTATTGCCGACGGCCCTGTGCCGTTCCGCTATCCTGCGGGCGACTATCACCATGATTTATTAGGCAAAGGGAGTTAAGCGACTCATGCTGTTAAATGCGCTGGCCGCGCTCGGACATCGTGGTATTAAAAGTATCGCGACGTTTGGGCGTGCTGGATTAATGCTCTTCAACGCCGTAGTGGGCAAGCCTGAGTTTCGTAAGCATGCGCCGCTGCTGATGCGTCAGCTATACAACGTCGGCGTGCTGTCGATGCTGATCATCATCGTCTCGGGGCTGTTTATTGGTATGGTTCTGGGGCTGCAGGGGTATCTGGTCTTAACCACCTATAGCGCCGAAACCAGTCTGGGCATGCTGGTGGCGCTGTCCCTGCTGCGTGAACTGGGGCCGGTTGTCGCCGCGCTGTTGTTCGCCGGGCGTGCCGGTTCGGCGCTGACTGCTGAAATCGGCCTGATGCGTGCGACCGAGCAGCTCTCCAGTATGGAGATGATGGCGGTTGATCCGCTTCGCCGCGTGATTTCTCCGCGTTTCTGGGCCGGGGTGATTTCACTGCCGTTGTTGACGATCATTTTCGTGGCAGTCGGCGTCTGGGGGGGATCGCTGGTCGGCGTTAGCTGGAAGGGTATCGACGGTGGATTCTTCTGGACCGCGATGCAAAATGCCGTCGACTGGCGGATGGACCTGGTTAACTGCCTGATTAAGAGTCTGGTTTTCGCCATTACGGTAACATGGATCGCGTTATTTAACGGTTATGACGCTATCCCCACTTCCGCCGGGATTAGCCGGGCGACAACGCGTACCGTGGTACATGCGTCGCTGGCGGTTCTGGGGCTGGATTTTGTGCTGACTGCGCTGATGTTTGGGAATTGAGTTCATGCAAACGAGAAAAAATGAAATCTGGGTAGGGGTGTTCTTACTGGTCGCGCTGCTGGCCGCGCTGTTTGTCTGCCTCAAGGCGGCAAACGTGACCTCTTTGCGTACCGAACCGACCTATCGACTCTACGCCACCTTTGACAATATTGGCGGTCTGAAAGCGCGGTCCCCGGTACGTATTGGTGGTGTTGTCGTAGGGCGCGTGGCGGATATCACGCTCGACCCGAAAACCTATCTGCCGCGTGTGGCTCTCGATATCGATGAGCGTTACAACCACATTCCGGATACCAGCTCGCTGGCAATCAGAACTTCCGGCCTGCTGGGTGAACAGTATCTGGCGATGAACATTGGTTTTGAAGACCCTGAGCTGGGAACTTCTATCCTTAAAGATGGTGGCACCATTCAGGACACCAAGTCTGCAATGGTACTGGAAGATCTGATAGGTCAGTTCCTTTACAACAGTAAGGGGAGTGACAATAAGAATTCTGGCGATGATCAGGCGGCGGGAGAGAGTCATACTGACGCTACGCAGCCAGCCGGTACGACGCATTAATTTCAGGAGAGATAAGACATGTTTAAACGCTTACTAATGGTCGCCATGCTGGTGATTGCCCCCTTGACTGCCGCGACCGCTGCGGATCAATCTAATCCGTACAAGCTGATGGATGAAGCGGCGCAGAAAACCTTCGATCGCCTGAAGAATGAGCAGCCGAAGATCCAGGCTAACCCGAACTACCTGCGCGATATCGTCGATCAGGAACTGCTGCCGTATGTTCAGGTAAAATACGCTGGGGCGCTGGTGCTGGGCCGTTATTACAAAGAGGCTACTCCTGCTCAGCGCGATGCTTATTTCGCCGCTTTCCGTGAATATCTGAAACAGGCTTACGGCCAGGCGCTGGCAATGTATCACGGGCAGACTTACCAGATTGCGCCAGAACAACCTCTTGGCGAGGCAACTATTATTCCAATCCGCGTGACTATCCTCGATCCGAATGGCCGTCCGCCGGTTCGTCTGGATTTCCAATGGCGTAAAAATACCCAAACAGGTCACTGGCAGGCTTACGATATGATTGCGGAAGGGGTGAGCATGATCACCACCAAGCAAAACGAGTGGAGTGACCTGCTGCGCACTAAAGGTATTGATGGTCTGACGGCGCAGCTGAAGACAAGCTCCGCACAGCCGATTACCCTGGAACAGAAAAAATAATGACCGGGCAGCTGAGCTGGACTCGCGATGGTGAGACGCTGGTGCTGCACGGGGAGCTGGACCAGGATCTGCTGGTCCCGCTCTGGGAAGCTCGCTCGCAGGCGACGGATGGCGTGTCGGTAATTGATCTGAATGAGGTGACCCGCGTGGACACAGCAGGTCTGGCGCTATTGGTGCATTTCATTGCTCTGATTCGTCGTCAGGGCCGGGAAGCGCAATTAGCAGGTAAAAGCGAAAATGTGCAAACCCTGATCGGGCTTTACAACCTCCCGGACGACATGATCCCATAATTTTTCAGTGTCTTACTGCTAAAGCTATTCTGAAAGCCCCATCAAACTTTTCGATGGGGCTTTTTGCTTGTTTAAGACCGCGCCACTTTCCTCTAAGATGTTGGGCTGTTTTCACTATCAGATAAAACTAGCCCATGGAAAATCATGAAATTCAGACCGTGCTGATGAACGCACTCTCCCTTCAGGAAGTCCACGTCTCTGGCGATGGCAGCCACTTTCAGGTTATTGCTGTGGGTGAGATGTTCGACGGCATGAGCCGGGTGAAGAAGCAACAGGCTATCTACGCCCCGTTAATGGAATTTATTGCCGACAACCGCATCCATGCTCTGTCGATTAAAGCGTTTACCCCGCAGGAGTGGGCGCGTGACCGCAAACTAAATGGCTTATAAGCTGTGGGGATGTTCCCCACAGCGTATGTGAATTCTTAACAGAGAACAGAATCAATGGATAAATTCCGTGTTCAGGGGCCGACTCGTCTTCAGGGCGAAGTCACGATTTCCGGTGCGAAAAACGCCGCCCTGCCAATCCTCTTTGCCGCGCTGTTAGCCGACGAGCCGATTGAGATCCAAAACGTACCGAAGCTGAAAGACATCGATACCACCATGAAACTGCTGAGCCAGTTGGGCGCGAACGTTAAGCGTAATGGTTCTGTATGGATCGATGCTGGCCCGGTTGACGTCTTCTGTGCTCCGTACGATCTGGTTAAAACCATGCGTGCTTCTATTTGGGCATTGGGCCCGCTGGTGGCGCGTTTTGGCCAGGGCCAGGTTTCACTCCCAGGCGGCTGTGCCATTGGCGCTCGTCCGGTTGATTTGCATATCACCGGTCTTGAACAACTGGGCGCGGAAATTAAACTGGAAGAAGGCTATGTTAAAGCGTCGGTCAATGGGCGTTTAAAGGGTGCGCATATCGTGATGGATAAGGTCAGCGTTGGTGCGACCGTGACCATCATGAGTGCTGCGACGCTGGCGGAAGGTACTACTGTTATCGAAAACGCCGCGCGCGAGCCGGAAATTGTCGATACCGCGAACTTCCTGAATACGCTGGGTGCGAAGATCAAAGGTCAGGGTACCGATCGTATCACCATCGAAGGCGTCGCGCGTTTGGGCGGCGGCGTATACCGTGTTCTACCAGACCGTATTGAAACGGGTACTTTCCTGGTGGCTGCCGCCATTTCTGGCGGTAAGATCCTGTGCCGTAATGCCCAGCCTGATACCCTGGATGCTGTTCTGGCGAAGCTGCGTGATGCCGGGGCAGATATTGAAACCGGTGAGGACTGGATTAGTCTGGATATGCATGGTCATCGTCCGAAGGCCGTCAACGTTCGCACTGCTCCACACCCGGGTTTCCCGACCGATATGCAGGCTCAGTTCACCTTACTGAATTTGGTTGCAGAGGGAACGGGTGTGATCACTGAAACCATCTTTGAAAACCGCTTTATGCACATACCGGAACTGATCCGTATGGGCGCTCATGCGGAAATCGAGAGCAATACGGCGATTTGTCACGGCGTAGAGCAGCTTTCTGGTGCTCAGGTGATGGCGACCGATTTACGTGCGTCAGCAAGTCTGGTGCTGGCGGGCTGCATTGCGGAGGGTACGACGATTGTCGATCGTATCTACCACATTGACCGTGGGTACGAACGTATTGAAGATAAACTGCAGGCGTTGGGCGCAAATATCGAACGCGTCAAAGGCGAATAAACCTGTAGCGGCAGCAGCCCTCTGACGCTTGTCCGGGGGCTGTTGTCTGTATGACCTCGCTTTACTTGTTATTCTTCCTTTGACGCATCATCTGCGTCCTGTCGATAAACTGATGGGTATTGGGATCGTGATAGCGCGATGGCCAAATGACCCATGGCGTTGTCTCCAGCGCGTTCGCAATAATTAGCTCACCTTTGGGCCAGGGGCGGGTTAACGCATTGGCAAGCGTGGAGGAACTCAAACCATTACGCCGCGATTCAGCCGCCAGCGACGTCCCTTTTTTGCGTAATCCGGCAATGATATCCGCCGGATGCCAGTCAATGAACTTATCCATAAATTCTCCTGGTAATAAAGATCCGATCGTCCTTAACGAGCGACGAAATGACTATACCTCGAGTTCCAGTATTGTTCTAACAAGTTCTTTTAATGGAATGGAATATTAGGAATATATCAAGTTATGGGAGGCGTTATTGGATTTTATTGGAACTTTCCCGCGCAGTGCGCGGGAAAGTGAGGGGGGATTAATGGTCGCGTTGTACCGCAATATGGGCGAGACCAATTAGCGCTTCGCGCCACTGGGAGTCAGGAAGGACCTGAAGCGCGGCAATTGCTTTATCCGCCTCTTCCTCCGCACGTTTTTGGGTCCATTCAAGCGAACCGCAGGCCGCCATGGTTTCCAGTACAGCTTCCAGCAGGTGACGGCCGTTACCTTGCTCAATCGCGCCGCGAATCATAGCGGATTGCTCTACTGTGCCATGACGCATTGCGTGCAGCAGCGGAAGGGTGGGTTTGCCTTCGTTGAGATCATCCCCGACGTTTTTGCCAAGACGCTCGCCATCGGAACTGTAGTCGAGTAAATCATCGATTAGCTGGAAAGCAGTACCCAGATAGCGTCCGTAATCCTGCAACGCTTTCTCTTGTTCTGCAGTACAGTCGGCCAGAATCCCGGAACACTGGGCAGCGGCTTCAAACAGGCGGGCGGTCTTGCTGTAAATAACCCGCATATAGTTTTCTTCAGTGATGTCGGGATCGTTGACGTTCATTAATTGCAGAACTTCGCCTTCAGCAATGACGTTAACGGCTTCTGACATCACTTCCAAAACCTTCAATGAACCAAGAGCGGTCATCATCTGAAAGGCGCGTGTATAGATGAAATCACCCACCAGTACGCTTGCTGCGTTGCCAAAAGCGGCGTTTGCTGTGGCTTTTCCTCGGCGCATGTCTGACTCATCGACGACGTCATCATGCAGGAGGGTGGCGGTATGGATAAATTCGATCAGAGCGGCGATGGTGACGTGCGCGTTACCCTGGTAACCGACGGCTCGTGCGGCCAGCACGGCGATCATCGGACGAATACGTTTGCCGCCTCCACTGACGATGTAATAGCCTAACTGATTGATAAGCTGAACATCAGAGTCGAGTTGCTTAAGGATTGTCGCATTGACGCCCGCCATATCCTGCGCGGTTAACTCATTGATTTTTTCTAAATTCATCGCAAAAGCCGGGCTAAATGTCCTGTTACCGCGTATCCGAATGGGATCACAGAAGGATTAAGATAGAATTAAAAGAATATGTGATTGTACTGAAAAATTGGCGTAGATAAACGTTGTAGTGAAAGTTGTGTTTTTTTTCTGCGTTGATCGTTGATCGCTCTTGTCAAAGGCTCGCGTTTTGCGTAATATTCGCGCCCTATTGTGAATATTTATAGCGCACTCTGAATCATACGAAGAGGTGCGCGGAAGCGGAGTTCTATATGTACGCGGTTTTCCAAAGTGGTGGTAAACAACACCGAGTAAGCGAAGGTCAAACCATTCGCCTGGAAAAGCTGGACATCGCAACTGGCGAAGCTGTTGAGTTCGCTGAAGTGCTGATGATCGCAAACGGTGAAGAAATTAAGATCGGCGTTCCTTTCGTTGAGGGCGGCGTAATCAAAGCTGAAGTTGTTGCTCATGGTCGTGGCGAGAAAGTTAAAATCGTTAAGTTTCGTCGTCGTAAACACTACCGTAAGCAGCAGGGCCATCGTCAGTGGTTCACTGATGTGAAAATTACTGGCATCAGCGCCTAAGACCTGAGGAGAGATTTAAATGGCACATAAAAAGGCTGGCGGCTCAACTCGTAACGGTCGCGATTCAGAAGCTAAACGCCTTGGCGTTAAGCGTTTCGGTGGCGAATCCGTTCTGGCGGGTAGCATCATCGTTCGTCAACGTGGTACCAAATTCCACGCTGGCACTAACGTAGGTTGCGGTCGTGACCACACTCTGTTTGCTAAAGCAGACGGTAAAGTGAAATTTGAAGTTAAAGGCCCGAACAACCGTAAATACATCAGCATCGTTGCTGAGTAAGTTTTTCGTGGTCCGGTAACGGATTAAAGCCCCGCAACGTGTTGCGGGGCTTTTTACATTGAAAACCCGGAAAATTTTCTGCAGGGAAAACGGGCATGAAGCAGCAGGCCGGCATCGGCATTCTTTTAGCGCTCACCACTGCAATGTGCTGGGGTGCTTTGCCGATCGCTATGAAGCAGGTTCTTGAAGTGATGGAGCCGCCGACGGTGGTCTTTTATCGCTTTTTGATGGCAAGTTTTGGTCTTGGGACCATCCTGGTCATCAAAGGGAAGCTACCTCCGCTGCGCATCTTTCGCAAGCCGCGCTGGTTAATACTACTGGCCATTGCGACAGGTGGTTTGTTCGGTAACTTCATTCTGTTTAGTTCTTCCCTGCAATATCTCAGCCCCACCGCTTCCCAGGTGATTGGTCAGTTGTCCCCTGTCGGTATGATGGTTGCCAGCGTGTTTATCCTCAAAGAGAGAATGCGCGGCACTCAGATTGTGGGGGCGATGATGCTGGTTAGCGGTCTGGTGATGTTCTTCAACACCAGCCTGATTGAGATTTTTACCCGCCTGACTGATTACACGTGGGGGGTAATTTTCGGTGTTGGGGCCGCGACGGTATGGGTGAGTTATGGCGTCGCGCAAAAGGTGTTATTACGCCGTCTGGCATCACAGCAGATCCTGTTTTTGCTGTACACTTTATGTACGATAGCGCTTCTGCCGTTGGCGACGCCATCGCAGGTACTGGCATTAAGCGACTGGCAACTGGCCTGCCTGGTTTTTTGCGGGTTGAATACTCTGGTGGGCTACGGTGCGCTGGCGGAAGCTATGGCGCGCTGGCAGGCGGCGCAAGTGAGCGCGTTGATTACCTTAACGCCGCTGTTTACGCTGCTATTTTCAGATTTATTATCACTGGCCTGGCCAGACGTTTTCGCCAGACCGCTGTTGAACCTGATGGGTTATCTCGGTGCGTTTGTCGTGGTTGCGGGCGCGATGTATTCCGCCGTCGGCCATCGTCTTTGGGGACGGTGGCGAAAGCGAGGAGCGGTTGTGCCGATGCCCCGCTCAGGCGAATGATTTACGGAGAGTAAAATGAAGTTTGTTGATGAAGCAACGATCCTGGTCGTAGCAGGTGATGGCGGCAATGGTTGCGTTAGCTTCCGCCGCGAAAAATATATCCCGAGAGGCGGCCCGGACGGCGGTGATGGTGGTGATGGTGGTGATGTCTGGCTTGAAGCGGATGAGAACCTGAATACCTTGATCGACTACCGTTTTGAGAAGTCCTTCCGCGCTGAGCGTGGACAGAATGGTCAGAGTCGCGACTGTACTGGTAAGCGCGGTAAAGATGTGACGGTGAAGGTGCCGGTAGGGACACGTGTGATTGACCAGGGGACCGGTGAGACGATGGGCGATATGACCAAGCACGGTCAGCGCCTGATGGTCGCAAAAGGCGGCTGGCACGGTCTGGGTAACACCCGCTTCAAATCGTCCGTCAACCGTACTCCGCGTCAGAAAACCATGGGTACACCAGGCGATAAACGCGATCTGCAACTGGAGCTGATGCTGCTGGCGGACGTAGGGATGCTGGGGATGCCGAATGCAGGTAAATCCACCTTTATTCGTGCAGTCTCTGCAGCGAAGCCCAAAGTCGCAGACTATCCGTTTACTACGCTGGTACCGAGCCTCGGTGTTGTGCGTATGGACAACGAGAAGAGCTTCGTCGTTGCGGATATCCCTGGACTGATTGAAGGCGCTGCAGAGGGGGCCGGTCTTGGTATTCGCTTCCTGAAGCACCTTGAACGCTGCCGTGTACTCTTGCACCTCATTGATATCGAACCGATTGACGGCTCCGATCCGGTTGAGAACGCGCGGATCATTATCGGTGAGCTGGAGAAATACAGCGAGAAACTGGCTTCTAAACCGCGCTGGCTGGTCTTTAACAAGATCGACCTGATGGATAAAGCCGAGGCAGAAGCCAAAGCGAAAACCATCGCTGAAGCGCTGGGCTGGGAAGATAAGTTCTATCTGATTTCTGCCGCCAGCCAGCAGGGGGTGAAGGACCTGTGCTGGGACGTGATGACCTTTATCATCGAAAATCCAATCGTTCACGCTGAAGAAGCGAAGTCGGCGGAAAAAGTCGAGTTTATGTGGGACGACTACCATCGTCAGCAGCTTGAAGAAGCGGAAGTCGAAGTGGAAGATGACGAAGACTGGGATGATGATTGGGACGAAGACGACGAAGAAGGCGTCGAATTCATCTACAAACGTTAATTCTGAGCAATCTAAAAGGGCCGCATGTGATGCGGCCCTTTGTCTTAGTTATTCTGATACAAATCTTTGTACAACCGACTTTCGAAACGCACGAGTGGAATACGTCGATTGCGTTGATCGGCTGGTGGCACAGCATAGCCTGATAAATATTGCACAAATGCGATCTTCTGTCCGCTGGCCGTGGTGATGAAACCAGCCAGATTGTAAACTCCTTGCAGAGAGCCCGTTTTGGCGGAAACTTTGCCATCAACGCCAGCCTGATGTAGACCCGCGCGATATTGCAGAGAGCCATCGTGCCCTGCCAGAGGCAGCATTGAAATAAAGTTGAGTTCAGTATCGTGCTGAGCAATGTACTGTAGCACCTGCATCATCGTCGCGGGTGCGATGAGGTTATGGCGCGACAGACCTGAGCCATCCGCAATAATGGTATTCCCGAGATCGACACTGGCCTGCTGGCGCAGGATTTGCCGTACTGCATCGGAACCCGCTCGCCAGGTACCCGGTACGCCGAAACGAGCGTGTCCAATGGTACGAAATACGGTATCGGCAATCATATTGTCTGATTTTTTCAGCATGATCCGCAGCAGGTCGTGCAGCGGTGCAGATTGGGTTGTTGCGAGCACGGTACCGGGGTCGTTAGCCAATGTCTGGCGCAGCAGTGTACCGCTCCAGGTAATACCGGCATCAGTCAGTTCAGACTTCAGAATCGCACCGGCATAGCCAGCACCATCCTGGATGGCGAAGGCCAATGGCAAAGGTTCGCTGCGCTGTGGTAGACATCCGGTCAGGGTATATCGATTTAGATCGCCTGGGACCACGTCTAGCTCGCAGTATTGCGCCTCAGAAGAGCCTCGCGCCAGGGTGCGCACTTGACTGAACATCGTCACCGGGTAGTAGGATGCCACACGGATAAACGCCAGATCTCCCGGCTTTTGCGCGCTGTAGAGTGAAATGGAGAAGCAGTTGCGATCGACAATAGCCGCCGCTGGGGGCGCGCTAAAGCATTGTGTCATATCATTCCACGGCCAGCCTGGCGCTTTGTCATGACTGGCAAACACAGAAGTATCGATAAGCACATTGCCTTCAATACGCTGGACACCCGCTTTTTTCAACGTGGCGACCATATTACGTATATCCTGGCGTTTGAGCGTTGGATCGCCGCCGAAACGCGCAATAAGATCGCCCTTTAG
Source organism: Klebsiella sp. RHBSTW-00215 (assembly GCF_014103785.1). NCBI lineage: Bacteria > Pseudomonadati > Pseudomonadota > Gammaproteobacteria > Enterobacterales > Enterobacteriaceae > Klebsiella > Klebsiella sp. RHBSTW-00215. The sequence continues at coordinate 781,857 of NZ_JABXQS010000001.1, read as the reverse complement.
TACGCCACCTTCAAGATTGCCTTTAGTTTCCAGCGTCGTAGTGAAGCGGAAATTCGGACCCAGTTGCAGCAGCGCGGCCAGAGCGGTTATCACTTTCTGGGTACTGGCTGGGAGCGCCATTTGTTGGCTGTGAAAGTCTATCTCCGGCGTCGGGGAGCCTACCTTTTGCGCCATAAAGGCAAGGTTCGCACCCGCAGGAAGCTGGTTGATGTACTCGTCAATGTTCGCCGCTTGAGCGCTAATCGCTATGCCGGCAGTCAATCCGATGATAAATCTGGAAAATCGCATAATCTCGCGCTAACAACCTGAAACCGAGCCGTCATACTACGGTGCAACACCCTGTAAAGTAAACGATGACCCATAGTGAACTTCAGGGTAAAATACATATCAAATTGAAAATTGCTGCTGGCCTGGGGATTGCTTTCCGGGTCGGTTTTCTTTTTGCTCCTGTCTTGCTTAAGGCTTGACCGGTTGCGGAACGGCGGTGTCCGTTCCATGAAAGAATGATAAAGAGGTATAACAAATGCAAGCTATTCCGATGACCTTACGTGGCGCTGAAAAATTGCGCGAAGAACTGGATTTTCTGAAGTCCGTGCGTCGCCCTGAAATTATTGCTGCTATCGCTGATGCCCGTGAACACGGCGATCTGAAAGAGAATGCTGAGTATCATGCAGCTCGTGAACAGCAGGGTTTTTGTGAAGGTCGCATTAAGGATATCGAAGCGAAACTGTCGAATGCGCAGGTTATCGATATCACCAAAATGCCAAACAATGGCCGGGTGATTTTTGCTTCAACAGTCAGTGTTTTGAATCTTGATACCGATGAAGAGCAGACTTACCGTATCGTTGGCGACGATGAAGCTGATTTTAAGCAAAATCTGATTTCTGTAAACTCGCCGATTGCACGTGGCCTGATCGGTAAAGAACAGGATGATGTTGTCGTAATCCGTACACCAGGCGGTGAAGTCGAATTCGAAATTATTAAGGTTGAGTACCTTTAATCCGAATTTACGGCTACGATGTTGATGGATTGTAAAGAAAGGAAAAAGGCCGCATAGCGGCCTTTTATCAACGTCCGGAGCATGGCATTTTGCTCGTCTACCCGCAGAAAACCCTCGATTTACACAAAGTTGTGTCGATAACCAGGATATTCTTAGCGTGGCAGCGAGATTTTACGCTCTTTAGTCGGGCGATACAGGACCAGCGTTTTACCGATGACCTGTACGTTACAGGCGCCGGTTTCGCGCACGATGGCTTCCACGATCAAGGTTTTAGTGTCGCGATCTTCCGAGGCGATCTTCACCTTGATAAGTTCATGGTGCTCTAACGCTTGTTCAATCTCGGCCAGTACCCCTTCGGTCAAACCATTGTTGCCAAGCATAACTACCGGCTTGAGCGGATGTGCCAGACCTTTCAGGTGCTGTTTTTGTTTAGTACTCAGATTCATCGTATTTTTTTGCTTACGTTGGGATTGAAAACGGTTCATTCTACCGCCATCTCCCATATATCGCCAAACTACCGTGTCGATTTTTACGTCGCAAAGTATGATGAACCCGAAATGGGAATGTTAAATGACAGGTAAAAAGCGTTCTGCCAGCTCAAGTCGTTGGCTCCAGGAACACTTTAGCGATAAATATGTTCAACAGGCACAGAAAAAGGGGTTACGTTCCCGTGCCTGGTTTAAACTTGATGAAATACAGCAAAGTGACAAAATTTTTAAACCGGGGATGACGATTGTTGACCTCGGCGCTGCACCCGGTGGCTGGTCGCAATACGCGGTTACGCAGATCGGTAACAGCGGCCGCATCATTGCTTGCGATCTTTTACCTATGGATCCAATCGTTGGTGTGGACTTCCTTCAGGGTGACTTTCGTGATGAATTAGTCCTGAAAGCGTTACTTGAGCGCGTAGGTGACAGTAAAGTACAAGTGGTCATGTCCGATATGGCACCAAATATGTGTGGAACACCGGCGGTGGATATTCCCCGGGCCATGTATCTGGTGGAATTGGCGCTTGGAATGGCTCGTGATGTATTAGCGCCAGGTGGTAGTTTTGTAGTGAAGGTGTTCCAGGGCGAAGGCTTCGATGAGTATCTAAGAGAGATTCGCTCCCTGTTTACGAAGGTCAAAGTTCGTAAGCCGGACTCTTCTCGCGCCCGTTCGCGTGAAGTGTACATTGTAGCGACCGGGCGTAAACCATAACCGGTAGATTTCAAACGAAAGTTTGAAAGAAACTGGATATAGAGTATCCTGACGCTGTTTTTAACACAGTTGTAATAAGAGGTTAATCCCTTGAGTGACATGGCGAAAAACCTAATACTCTGGCTGGTCATTGCCGTTGTGCTGATGTCAGTATTCCAGAGCTTTGGGCCCAGCGAGTCGAATGGCCGAAAGGTAGATTATTCAACCTTCCTGCAAGAGGTCAATCAGGACCAGGTTCGCGAAGCGCGTATCAACGGACGTGAGATTAACGTTACCAAGAAAGATAGTAACCGTTACACGACTTACATTCCGGTTAACGATCCGAAGCTGCTCGATAACCTGTTGACGAAAAACGTCAAAGTGGTTGGCGAACCGCCAGAAGAGCCAAGCCTGCTGGCTTCTATCTTCATTTCCTGGTTCCCAATGCTGTTGTTGATTGGTGTCTGGATCTTCTTCATGCGTCAGATGCAGGGCGGCGGTGGCAAAGGTGCCATGTCGTTCGGTAAGAGCAAAGCGCGCATGTTGACGGAGGATCAGATCAAAACCACTTTTGCCGACGTTGCGGGTTGTGACGAAGCAAAAGAGGAAGTGGCTGAACTGGTTGAATACCTGCGCGAGCCAAGCCGCTTCCAGAAACTGGGCGGTAAAATCCCGAAAGGCGTCCTAATGGTTGGTCCTCCGGGTACGGGTAAAACGCTGTTGGCGAAAGCGATCGCTGGCGAAGCTAAAGTACCGTTCTTTACTATTTCGGGCTCTGACTTTGTTGAAATGTTTGTGGGTGTCGGTGCATCACGTGTGCGTGACATGTTCGAACAGGCTAAGAAAGCGGCTCCATGCATTATCTTCATCGATGAAATCGATGCCGTTGGTCGCCAGCGTGGCGCCGGTCTTGGCGGCGGTCATGATGAACGTGAGCAGACTCTGAACCAAATGCTGGTTGAGATGGATGGCTTCGAAGGTAATGAAGGCATTATCGTGATTGCTGCGACTAACCGTCCTGACGTACTTGACCCGGCTCTGCTGCGTCCAGGCCGTTTTGACCGTCAGGTTGTGGTGGGTCTGCCGGATGTCCGTGGCCGTGAACAGATTCTTAAAGTTCACATGCGTCGCGTACCGCTGTCTCCTGATATCGATGCAGCAATCATTGCCCGCGGAACACCTGGTTTCTCCGGTGCTGACCTGGCAAACCTGGTGAACGAAGCGGCATTGTTCGCTGCGCGTGGCAACAAGCGTGTTGTTTCGATGGTTGAGTTCGAGAAAGCGAAAGACAAAATCATGATGGGCGCGGAACGTCGCTCCATGGTGATGACCGAAGCGCAGAAAGAATCCACCGCTTATCACGAAGCTGGCCACGCGATTATTGGTCGTCTGGTTCCGGAACACGATCCGGTGCATAAAGTGACCATTATTCCGCGCGGACGTGCGTTGGGTGTGACCTTCTTCTTACCTGAAGGCGACGCAATCAGCGCCAGCCGCCAGAAACTGGAAAGTCAGATCTCAACTCTGTACGGTGGTCGTCTTGCAGAAGAGATTATCTACGGCGTAGAACATGTTTCTACCGGGGCTTCAAACGACATCAAAGTTGCGACTAATCTGGCACGTAACATGGTGACCCAGTGGGGCTTCTCTGAAAAACTCGGTCCGTTGTTGTATGCGGAAGAAGAGGGGGAAGTGTTCCTCGGTCGCAGCGTTGCGAAAGCGAAACATATGTCTGATGAAACCGCGCGTATTATCGATCAAGAAGTGAAATTACTGATTGAGCGCAACTACGATCGTGCACGCCATTTGCTGAACGACAATCTGGATATTTTGCATTCGATGAAAGATGCGCTCATGAAATATGAGACCATCGATGCACCGCAGATTGATGATCTGATGGCTCGCCGCGATGTTCGCCCGCCAGCTGGCTGGGAAGAACCGGGTTCATCTAATAATTCTGGCAATAATGGCACCCCGAGTGCGCCGCGTCCGGTCGATGAACCGCGTACGCCAAACCCGGGCAACACCATGTCAGAACAGCTAGGCGACAAATAAGTTAGCCGCTATTGATCTGCTGTACTTTTCTAAAACCCCTGGGCATCCGCTCCGGGGTTTTTCTTTTTCAACCTCTCTCTGATTCAGGGATTTTGTGATGAAACTCGTAGCCCAGGGTTCGACCCTCGATCTCTCTCATCCACATGTGATGGGGATTCTCAACGTTACACCGGACTCGTTCTCTGACGGCGGAACCCACAATACGTTGGTGGAAGCGGTTAAACATGCCAATCTGATGATCAATGCAGGGGCAACTATCATTGATATCGGCGGAGAATCGACACGTCCGGGGGCTGCGGATGTCAGCGTTGAGGAGGAGCTGGCACGAGTGATTCCGGCGGTGGAAGCGATTGCTCAGCGTTTTGAGGTGTGGATTTCCGTTGATACCTCGAAGCCGGAAGTCATTCGCGAGTCAGCGCGGGTCGGCGCGCATATCATCAATGATATTCGTTCGCTCACGGAACCAGGTGCGCTGGAAGCGGCAGCCGAAACCGGGTTGCCAGTATGTCTCATGCACATGCAGGGACAGCCGAAAACAATGCAGGAAGCGCCAAAGTATGCCGATGTCTTTGCTGATGTTGAGCGCTTTTTTGTCGAACATATTGTGCGCTGCGAGCAGGCTGGTATCTCAAAAGAGAAATTGCTGCTCGACCCGGGATTCGGTTTCGGTAAAAATCTTTCTCATAATTATGAGCTGCTTGCCCGGCTTGGGGAATTCCATCATTTCGGTCTCCCGCTACTGGTAGGTATGTCGCGTAAGTCAATGGTAGGTCAGCTACTTAATGTTGGGCCGACAGAGCGCCTGAATGGTAGCCTGGCTTGCGCAGTCATTGCAGCAATGCAGGGCGCGCAGATTATCCGTGTCCATGATGTCAAAGAAACGGTAGAAGCGCTGCGCGTGGTGGAAGCTACCCTGGCCGCTAAGGAAAATAAACGTTATGAGTAACCGTAAATATTTTGGGACTGATGGTATTCGTGGCCGCGTAGGCGACGCGCCGATTACGCCGGAATTTGTATTGAAACTAGGCTGGGCGGCAGGAAAAGTGCTGGCACGCCATGGATCGCGTAAAATTATTATAGGTAAAGATACACGTATTTCTGGCTATATGCTGGAGTCTGCGCTGGAGGCCGGTTTGGCTGCTGCGGGGCTATCTGCTTCCTTTACCGGGCCGATGCCAACTCCGGCAATCGCCTATCTGACGCGTACGTTCCGTGCCGAAGCCGGGATTGTGATTTCCGCCTCGCATAATCCGTTCTATGACAATGGTATTAAATTTTTCTCCATCGAGGGCACTAAGTTACCGGATGAAGTTGAAGAAGCCATTGAAGCCGAGATGGAAAAGGAGCTCACCTGCGTAGATTCTGCAGAACTTGGTAAAGCCAGCCGTATTGTTGATGCCGCAGGTCGCTATATTGAATTTTGTAAGGGAACCTTCCCGAACGAGCTGAGCCTGAATGCTCTGAAAGTCGTTGTCGATTGTGCTCATGGGGCGACTTACCATATTGCCCCAAGCGTTTTCCGTGAGCTGGGTGCTCAGGTTATTACAATGGGCTGTGAGCCTGATGGCCTCAATATCAATGAAGAAGTTGGGGCGACAGACGTTCGTGCTCTACAGGCCCGTGTATTGGCAGAAAAAGCTGACTTGGGTATTGCTTATGATGGTGATGGCGACCGCGTCATTATGGTTGACCATGAAGGCAACAAAGTTGATGGTGACCAGATTCTCTACATCATTGCCCGTGAAGGGTTACGTCAGGGGCAGCTACGAGGCGGTGCCGTTGGGACACTCATGAGCAACATGGGTCTGGAGCTGGCGCTCAAACAGCTAGGTATTCCTTTTGTTCGTGCAAAAGTAGGGGACCGCTATGTACTGGAGAAACTTCAGGAGAAAGGCTGGCGTATCGGTGCGGAGAACTCTGGTCACGTGATTCTGTTGGATAAGACCACGACGGGGGATGGTATCGTCGCCAGCCTGCAGGTGGTTGCGGCAATGGCGCGTAACCACATGAGCCTGCATGACTTATGCAGTGGTATGAAAATGTTCCCGCAAATTCTGGTCAATGTCCGCTTTACTGAAGGCAGCGGCAATCCACTGGAACATGAACATGTGAAAGCGGTAACGGCAGAATTGGAAACCGCGCTGGGTAACCGGGGGCGTGTGTTACTGCGTAAATCAGGAACTGAGCCGCTAATTCGTGTGATGGTAGAAGGTGAACATCAAGAGCAGGTACATGAGTTTGCTCATCGTATCGCTGATGCAGTTAAGAGCGTTTGATATATCTGGCTAAGTGATTAAAAAGGCGGCGCTTGTCGCCTTATAATCGACAAATAAACGTTTTTTGCTGTTTTTTTCCGCACTTGATACAATGCGCTGAAATTGCCCTTGCGAAGGTCATTCGCTTTGGTTAGTATTCACACCCGCTTCAGTGGGAAACATAAAAACGTCCCGCTTTATTGGTCGAAGCACTTGGTATGCGGCGAATCCGCAAGGAACAGGTTGATTATGTACGAAGCTCTTTTAGTTGTTTTCCTTATTGTGGCGATTGGCCTGGTTGGTCTGATTATGCTGCAGCAAGGTAAAGGCGCTGATATGGGAGCCTCCTTCGGAGCAGGCGCTTCCGGCACGTTGTTTGGTTCTAGTGGTTCAGGTAACTTCATGACCCGCATGACAGGCATTCTTGCTGCGCTGTTCTTCATCATCAGTCTGGCGCTGGGTAACATCAACAGCAACAAGACCAATAAAGGAAGTGAGTGGGATAATCTGAGTGCTCCAAAAACTGAGCAAACTCAGCCGACAGCTCCGGCCCAGCCGAGCAGTGATATCCCGCACTAATAAATAGTATCCGTACCGAGGTGGTGGAATTGGTAGACACGCTACCTTGAGGTGGTAGTGCCCTAACGGGCTTGTGGGTTCGAGTCCCATCCTCGGTACCAATATTTCGAAGAAAAGACGCTGAAAAGCGTCTTTTTTTTCGCCTTGAAAAGAGCACTGGATGCGTGCCAGGTCATATTCTCCGCTCAAGCATCATTAGCCGTATGTTTAGATTTCGTGCATAAAAAAGGCCGCAGATGCGGCCTTCTGTGTTTTATCAGGTTGGTTACTTGCTCTTATTTTCCAGATTTTCCACCTGCGGTAAACCAGTGGCGGAAGATGCGCTAAGCAAACCAGACTGCGCATAACCAAACAGCTTCTCACGGGTATCGGTAATATCCAGATTACGCATCGTCAACTGGCCGATACGGTCTTCGGCAGAGAACATCGAATCACCTTTTTCCATGGTCAGTCGCTCTGCTTTGTAGGTCAGGTTGTCAGAGACGGTGTTAAGGATGGAATAGTCGTTACCGCGACGTAGCTCAAGAGTAACTTCGCCAGTAATTTGGCTTGCTACCCAGCGCTGCAACGCATCACGCAGCATCAATGCCTGGGAATCGAACCAGCGACCTTGATACAACAGACGGCCCAACTGGCGACCGTGTGCGTGATATTGCTCAATGGTATCTTCGTTATGGATACCGGTCAGCAGACGCTCGTACGCAATATGCAGCAGAGCCATTCCCGGTGCTTCATAAATTCCGCGGCTCTTCGCTTCGATAATACGGTTTTCAATCTGGTCGCTCATACCCAAACCGTGACGACCGCCGATACGGTTAGCTTCCATCATCAGCTCAACGTCATCACTGAAGGTCTGTCCGTTCAGCGCCACTGGATGACCCTGTTCAAAACGAATGATGACTTCTTCTGCTGGGATCTTCACGCTCTCATCCCAGAACTTAACACCCATGATTGGATTAACAATTTTGACGCTGGAGTTCAGAAATTCAAGGTCCTTGGCTTCGTGCGTCGCGCCCAGCATATTGGAGTCAGTGGAGTAGGCTTTTTCAACGGACATTTTGTAATCGAAGCCACAGGAAATCATAAACTCGGACATTTCCAGGCGGCCGCCTAACTCATCGATAAAGTCGCTATCCAGCCATGGTTTGTAAATTTGCAACTCGGCGTTGGTTAGCAGGCCATAACGATAGAAGCGTTCGATATCGTTGCCTTTATAGGTGCTACCGTCGCCCCAGATGTTCACACCATCTTCTTTCATCGCGGCAACCAGCATGGTGCCGGTGACAGCGCGACCCAAAGGCGTCGTGTTAAAGTAGGTCAATCCACCGGTGGTGTTATGAAATGCACCACACTGAATGGCGGCGATGCCTTCAGCGACCAGTTGCTTACGGCAGTCGATCAGGCGAGCGCCTTCTGCACCATATTCTTTAGCACGACGAGGAATGGCATCATAATCGTCTTCGTCTGGCTGGCCGAGGTTGGCGGTATATGCATAAGGGACTGCGCCTTTTTTGCGCATCCAAAGCAGTGCGGCACTGGTATCCAGTCCACCAGAGAAAGCGATACCAATACGTTGACCAACCGGGAGATGCTTGAGAATCGTCGTCATAAAATAAAACCCTGCTAGATAGACTGTGGTGAGTTCGACTCAACAATCTTAATTGCATGTTTATGCATTAATTGTGAGTTTTCATTTAATCATCTTTTGCTGGAGACAGGAAGGGGCTGATTGTCTTTTTACTAAAAAACCCCTGAAATACCAGTACAAACGAAAACCGGGTAATGTGAAATTCTTGTTGACAAAATATATGATGTATCAATACAATTCACCACGATTTTATGTCCCGTCCTCGGTACCAAATCCCAGCAGTATTTGCGTCTTTTACTCAAAGCGAGTAAAATATGCCACGTTTCAGGCGCGGGGTGGAGCAGCCTGGTAGCTCGTCGGGCTCATAACCCGAAGGTCGTCGGTTCAAATCCGGCCCCCGCAACCACTTTCCCATTAAGTACTTTTTCAAATATACTGTGAGGACCGGGTCCTTCGTAGCCGAATTTGAAAGAATTCTTCTGGAAAGTGTTCCAGATCGCAGTTGCGATCTCAGGGTTCAGTTATCTAAAGCCCCGATTTATCGGGGTTTTTTGTTATCTGACTTCAGAATAACTGGGCTATACGCCCTTTTTTTATGTCTTGGGGGTGGGTTTGTCCACATTAGAGCAAAAATTAACAGAGATGCTCACTGCGCCAGTTGAAGCGCTTGGCTTTGAGCTGGTTGGCATCGAATTTATTCGCAGTCGCACATCCACACTGCGCATCTATATTGATAGTGAAAATGGCATCAATGTTGATGATTGTGCTGATGTGAGCCACCAGGTCAGTGCTGTCATGGATGTCGAAGACCCGATCACCGTCGCTTATAATCTGGAGGTCTCTTCCCCAGGTCTTGAGCGTCCAATGTTTACCGCCGAACACTATGAGCGTTTCTCCGGTGAAGAGGTTTCGCTGGTTCTGCGCATGGCGGTACAAAACCGACGCAAATGGCAGGGCATTATCAAAGCGGTAGACGGTGAGATGATCACGGTAACCGTCGAAGGCAAAGATGAAGTGTTCGCGCTGAGTAACATCCAGAAGGCGAACCTGGTTCCCCACTTTTAACAGTCTGGATTGAGGTGAAAGGCCCCGATGAACAAAGAAATTTTGGCTGTTGTTGAAGCCGTTTCCAACGAAAAGGCGCTGCCACGTGAGAAGATTTTCGAAGCGTTGGAAAGTGCGCTAGCAACGGCTACCAAGAAAAAATACGAGCAAGAGATCGATGTTCGCGTAGAAATCGACCGTAAAAGCGGTGATTTCGATACCTACCGTCGCTGGTTGGTCGTCGAAGAAGTGACAATGCCGACTCGTGAGATCACGCTGGAAGCTGCACGTTACGAAGACGAAAGCATGAATCCTGGCGACTACGTCGAAGATCAGATCGAATCCGTCACTTTTGACCGTATCACTACACAGACAGCGAAGCAGGTTATCGTACAAAAAGTGCGTGAAGCCGAGCGTGCAATGGTCGTCGATCAGTTCCGTGAGCACGAAGGTGAAATTATCACCGGCGTAGTGAAAAAGGTGAATCGCGACAATATTACGCTGGATCTGGGCAGTAATGCTGAAGCTGTGATCCTGCGTGAAGATATGCTGCCGCGTGAAAACTTCCGTCCGGGCGATCGTATCCGTGGTGTACTGTATGCAGTACGCCCAGAAGCACGCGGCGCTCAGCTGTTTGTCACCCGCTCTAAACCAGAAATGCTGATCGAATTGTTCCGCATCGAGGTTCCAGAAATTGGTGAAGAAGTTCTCGAAATTAAAGCCGCCGCTCGCGACCCTGGCTCTCGTGCTAAAATCGCAGTGAAAACCAACGACAAGCGTATTGACCCGGTCGGTGCTTGTGTAGGTATGCGCGGTGCGCGCGTTCAGGCAGTTTCAACTGAGCTGGGTGGTGAACGTATCGATATCGTTCTTTGGGACGATAATCCGGCGCAGTTCGTGATTAACGCGATGGCACCGGCTGACGTTGCGTCTATCGTGGTGGATGAAGACAAACACACCATGGATATCGCAGTAGAAGCAGGCAATCTGGCGCAGGCGATTGGTCGTAATGGTCAAAACGTGCGTCTTGCTTCGCAACTGAGTGGTTGGGAACTCAACGTTATGACCGTTGGCGACCTACAGGCTAAGCATCAGGCTGAAGCCCATGCAGCAATTGATACCTTCACTAAATATCTTGATATTGATGAAGATTTCGCCACACTGCTGGTTGAAGAAGGTTTCGCCACTCTGGAAGAACTGGCCTACGTGCCAATGAAAGAACTGCTAGAAATTGACGGTCTGGATGAATCCACCGTTGAAGCACTTCGTGAGCGTGCGAAAAATGCGCTGACCACGCTGGCGCTGGCTAAGGAAGAAAGCCTGGGAGACAGCAAACCTGCAGATGATTTATTGAATCTGGAAGGTTTGGATCGTTCTCTGGCATTTACCCTGGCTGCCCGTGGTGTTTGTACGCTGGAAGATCTCGCCGAGCAGGGCATTGATGATCTGGCTGATATCGAAGGCTTAACTGACGAAAAAGCCGGAGAGCTCATCATGGCCGCACGTAATATTTGTTGGTTCGGCGACGAAGCGTAATAAACTGTAGCAGGAAGGAACAGCATGACAGATGTGACCATTAAAGCGCTGGCCTCAGAAATTCAGACCTCTGTGGATCGCCTGATACAGCAATTTGCTGATGCAGGGATCCGCAAATCGGTTGATGATTCTGTGACCGCGCAAGAGAAGCAAACCTTGTTGACGCACCTGAACCGTGAACACGGCTCGGCGCCCGACAAGCTGACGCTGCAGCGCAAAACGCGCAGCACGTTAAATATTCCAGGTACCGGTGGAAAGAGTAAATCGGTACAAATCGAAGTCCGCAAGAAACGCACCTTTGTGAAACGCGATCCGCAAGAGGCTGAACGCCTTGCCGCGGAAGAGCAGGCGCAGCGTGAAGCGGAAGAGCAAGCCCGTCGTGAGGCAGAAGAATCGGCCAAACGCGAGGCGCAATTAAAAGCTGAACGTGAGGCCGCAGAACAAGCTAAACGTGAACTCGCTGAGAAAGCGAAACGTGAAGCCGCGGAAAAAGACAAAGTGAGCAATCAACAAACCGACGATATGACCAAAACCGCCCAGGCTGAGAAGTCCCGCCGCGAGAACGAAGCTGCGGAGCTGAAGCGCAAATCGGAAGAAGAAGCACGCCGCAAACTTGAAGAAGAAGCGCGCCGTGTAGCGGAAGAAGCACGCCGTATGGCTCAAGAAAATGAAAAGAACTGGACTGAAACTCCAGAAACCCCTGAAGAAACTACCGACTATCACGTAACGACTTCTCAGCATGCGCGTCAGGCTGAAGATGATAACGATCGTGAAGTAGAAGGTGGTCGTGGTCGTACCCGTAGTACTAAGGCTGCGCGTCCGGCGAAGAAAGGTAATAAACACGCTGAGTCTAAAGCCGATCGTGAAGAAGCCCGTGCTGCTGTTCGCGGTGGCAAAGGCGGCAAGCATCGTAAAGGTTCTGCTCTGCAACAAGGTTTCCAGAAGCCAGCTCAGGCAGTTAACCGTGATGTTGTGATTGGCGAAACCATCACCGTTGGCGATCTGGCGAACAAAATGGCAGTCAAAGGCTCTCAGGTCATCAAAGCAATGATGAAATTGGGCGCAATGGCTACCATCAACCAGGTCATCGACCAGGAAACCGCACAGCTGGTTGCCGAAGAGATGGGCCACAAAGTGACCCTGCGTCGTGAGAATGAGCTGGAAGAAGCGGTAATGAGCGACCGTGATACTGGCGCTGCGGCTGAACCGCGGGCACCGGTTGTGACCATCATGGGTCACGTCGACCACGGTAAAACTTCTCTGCTTGACTATATTCGTTCAACTAAAGTCGCATCCGGCGAAGCGGGTGGTATTACCCAGCATATCGGTGCTTATCACGTTGAAACTGATAACGGTATGATCACCTTCCTGGATACCCCGGGTCACGCCGCATTTACTTCCATGCGTGCTCGTGGTGCGCAGGCGACAGATATTGTTGTTCTGGTTGTTGCTGCCGATGATGGCGTTATGCCGCAGACTATTGAAGCTATCCAGCACGCGAAAGCGGCGCAGGTTCCTTTAGTCGTTGCGGTAAACAAAATCGACAAACCAGAAGCCGATATGGATCGCGTTAAGAACGAACTGTCCCAGTACGGTGTTATGCCGGAAGAGTGGGGCGGCGAAGCGCAGTTCATCCCTGTATCTGCAAAAGCGGGTACCGGCATTGACGATTTGCTGAATGCTATCCTGCTGCAGGCTGAAGTTCTGGAACTGAAAGCGGTTCGCAATGGTATGGCGAGCGGTGCGGTTATCGAATCCTTCCTTGATAAAGGTCGTGGCCCGGTTGCTACCGTTCTGGTTCGTGAAGGCACGCTGCATAAGGGCGATATCGTTCTGTGTGGCTTCGAGTATGGTCGCGTTCGTGCAATGCGTAACGAACTGGGTCAGGAAGTACTGGAAGCGGGTCCGTCCATTCCGGTTGAAATCCTCGGTCTGTCCGGCGTTCCGGCTGCCGGCGATGAAGTGACCGTTGTTCGTGACGAGAAAAAAGCGCGTGAAGTTGCGTTGTATCGTCAGGGTAAATTCCGCGAAGTTAAGCTGGCGCGTCAGCAGAAGTCTAAACTCGAGAACATGTTTGCTAACATGACCGAAGGCGAAGTTCACGAAGTGAACGTCGTACTGAAAGCGGACGTTCAGGGTTCTGTGGAAGCGATCTCCGATTCTTTACTGAAACTGTCTACCGACGAAGTGAAAGTGAAGATTATCGGTTCCGGCGTAGGTGGTATCACCGAAACCGACGCAACCCTGGCGGCTGCATCCAACGCTATTCTGGTTGGCTTTAACGTACGTGCCGATGCATCTGCTCGTAAAGTTATCGACGCGGAAAGTCTGGATCTGCGCTACTACTCCGTCATCTATCATCTGATCGACGAAGTGAAAGCGGCAATGAGCGGCATGCTGTCTCCGGAACTGAAACAGCAGATTATTGGTCTTGCTGAAGTGCGTGATGTGTTCAAATCACCGAAATTCGGTGCCATCGCGGGCTGTATGGTTACCGAAGGGACGATTAAACGTCATAACCCAATCCGCGTACTGCGTGACAACGTGGTTATCTATGAAGGCGAGCTGGAATCCCTGCGTCGCTTCAAAGATGACGTTAACGAAGTCCGTAACGGCATGGAATGTGGTATCGGTGTTAAGAACTACAACGATGTTCGCGTTGGCGATATGATCGAAGTGTTCGAAATTATCGAGATTCAACGTACCATCGATTAATCGTTTAGTAGGCCGGGGAAGCGCAGCGCCACCCGGTTATACAAAATTAAAGGGGGCCGCGTGGCCCCCTTATTTGTCTGGAGAATTTATTATGGCGAAAGAATTTGGTCGCCCGCAGCGCGTAGCTCAGGAGATGCAAAAAGAGATTGCTATCATCCTGCAGCGCGAAATTAAAGACCCGCGTCTGGGCATGATGACGACCGTTTCCGGCGTGGAAATGTCTCGCGATCTGGCCTATGCCAAAGTGTTTGTTACCTTTCTGAACGACCAGGATGAAGCCGCTGTAAAAGCGGGTATCAAAGCGTTGCAGGAAGCATCCGGTTTTATCCGCTCGCTGCTGGGGAAAGCAATGCGCCTGCGTATCGTTCCTGAGCTGACGTTCTTCTACGACAATTCATTAGTAGAAGGGATGCGCATGTCGAATCTGGTAACCAGCGTGGTGAAGCATGATGATGAACGTCGTGTGAACCCGGACGACAGCAAGGAGGACTAATGAGTCGTCCTCGTCGTCGCGGTCGTGATGTGCACGGCGTATTGTTGCTGGATAAACCGCAAGGTGCGTCCAGTAACGACGTGCTACAGAAAGTAAAACGTATTTATAACGCCAACCGGGCCGGGCACACTGGCGCACTGGATCCGCTTGCGACCGGTATGCTGCCGATTTGCCTTGGGGAAGCGACCAAGTTTTCCCAGTATCTGCTGGATTCTGATAAGCGCTACCGTGTGATTGCTAAGCTTGGTCAGCGTACTGATACTTCTGATGCTGATGGGCAGGTCGTGGAAGAACGTGCGATGACCTTTAGCGCGGAACAGCTTGCTGCGACACTCGACAGTTTCCGTGGGGAAACCCAGCAGGTGCCGTCGATGTATTCGGCGCTGAAATACCAGGGAAAAAAACTGTACGAATATGCCCGTCAGGGGATTGAAGTACCGCGTGAATCACGACCAATTACAGTCTATGAGCTACTGTTCATCCGTCATGAAGGTGATGAACTTGAACTGGAAATTCACTGTTCTAAAGGTACCTACATTCGCACAATTATCGATGATCTAGGTGAGAAACTCGGTTGCGGTGCGCATGTGATTTTCCTGCGTCGTCTAGCGGTCAGTAAATACCCGGTTGAGCGGATGGTGACACTGGAGCAGCTGCAGGCTCTGGTTGAGCAGGCTAATACGCAAGATATTCCAGCAGCGCAGCTTTTGGACCCGTTACTGATGCCAATGGACAGTCCCGCTTCGGATTATCCGCTGGTTAATATTCCGGAAACTTCGGCAGTATACTTTAAAAACGGTAACCCCGTTCGTACCTCGAGTGCGGGGCTGCACGGATTAGTTCGCGTAACCGAAGGTGAAGAAGAAAAGTTTCTTGGCATGGGTGAGATTGACGACGAAGGCCGTGTGGCTCCCCGTCGGCTGGTGGTTGAATACCCTGCCTGAGTGCTTTTCTTGCGATAAAAGGCTGCTGCGAGTAGAATATCGCCGCTTAATGCCCGCCAAAGTGTTTTAACATTTTCGGGTGTTATATCAGGGGTTGCTGAATTAGAGATCGGCACCCTTTCTTTCTTTTAATTTTGGAGTTTGAAAATGTCTCTAAGCGTTGAAGCTAAAGCAAAAATCGTTTCTGAGTTTGGTCGTGGCGAAAACGACAGCGGTTCTACTGAAGTTCAGGTTGCCCTGCTGACTGCACAGATCAACCACCTGCAAGGTCACTTTGCAGAGCACAAAAAAGATCACCACAGCCGTCGTGGTCTGCTGCGTATGGTTTCTCAGCGTCGTAAACTGCTCGACTACCTGAAACGTAAAGATGTTGCACGTTACTCTTCGCTGATCGAGCGTCTGGGTCTGCGTCGCTAATTCTGCGAGTTTCAGAAAAGGGGCCTCACGGCCCCTTTTTTCGACCGGGCGGCAGCAATTCACTGGAAACTCATGTATTGTTGCTATTAATGATCTTCGTGCAGAGGTTCGCGCGGCTAATGAGAGGCTTCATCCGCAGGGGCGGGTAAAGGTTGTCATTAGTCGCGAGGATGCAGGGGATCGGGTCATTAGATATCGTATCGTGGATACGATGTCATCGATATATAAAAAGGATAGAACTTTGCTTAATCCGATCGTTCGTAAATTCCAGTACGGCCAACATACCGTAACGCTGGAAACTGGCATGATGGCGCGTCAGGCAACTGCCGCCGTAATGGTAAGCATGGATGACACTGCGGTATTTGTTACCGTTGTTGGTCAGAAAAAAGCGAAACCAGGCCAGGACTTCTTTCCGCTGACCGTTAACTATCAGGAGCGTACCTACGCTGCTGGTCGTATTCCGGGTAGCTTCTTCCGTCGTGAAGGCCGTCCGAGTGAAGGCGAAACACTGATCGCGCGTCTGATTGACCGCCCGGTTCGTCCGCTGTTCCCGGAAGGCTTCGTTAACGAAGTCCAGGTTATTGCAACTGTCGTTTCCGTTAACCCGCAGGTTAATCCGGATATCGTGGCAATGATTGGTGCATCCGCTGCCCTGTCCCTGTCCGGCATTCCGTTCAACGGCCCTATCGGCGCTGCACGTGTTGGTTATCTCAATGACCAGTACGTACTGAACCCGACTCAGGACGAGCTGAAGGAAAGCAAGCTGAACCTGGTTGTTGCCGGTACAGAAGGCGCTGTGCTGATGGTTGAATCCGAAGCAGAACTGCTGAGTGAAGACCAGATGCTGGGTGCTGTTGTGTTTGGTCATGATCAGCAGCAGGTTGTTATCCAGGCGATCAACGACCTGGTAAAAGAAGCCGGTAAACCACGTTGGGATTGGCAGCCTGAAGCCGTAAACGAAGCGCTGAATGCGCGCGTTGCTGCGCTGGCTGAAGCACGCCTGAGCGATGCTTACCGCATTACTGACAAACAAGAGCGTTATGCTCAGGTTGACGTGATCAAATCTGAAACTATCGCTACTCTGGTTGCGGAAGATGAAACCCTGGACGCTAACGAACTGGGTGAAATCCTGCACGCTATCGAGAAAAACGTTGTTCGTAGCCGCGTACTGGCAGGCGAGCCGCGTATCGATGGTCGCGAAAAAGACATGATCCGCGGTCTGGACGTTCGTACTGGCGTACTACCACGTACTCACGGTTCTGCACTGTTCACCCGTGGCGAAACTCAGGCGCTGGTTACCGCGACCCTGGGCACCACCCGTGATGCACAGAACCTCGACGAGCTGATGGGCGAGCGCACTGACAACTTCCTGTTCCACTACAACTTTCCTCCGTACTGCGTAGGCGAGACTGGCATGGTTGGTTCTCCGAAGCGTCGTGAAATCGGTCATGGTCGTCTGGCGAAACGCGGCGTGCTGGCAGTGATGCCGGATCTGGACAAATTCCCGTACACCGTACGTGTTGTGTCTGAAATCACCGAATCCAATGGTTCTTCTTCCATGGCTTCCGTGTGTGGTGCTTCTCTGGCGCTGATGGACGCAGGTGTGCCGATTAAAGCCGCCGTTGCGGGTATCGCAATGGGTCTGGTGAAAGAAGGCGAAAACTTTGTTGTTCTGTCTGACATCCTTGGCGATGAAGATCACCTGGGCGATATGGACTTCAAAGTGGCGGGTACCCGCGATGGTATCTCTGCGCTGCAGATGGATATCAAAATTGAAGGTATCACCAAAGAGATCATGCAGGTTGCTCTGAACCAGGCTAAAGGTGCGCGTCTACACATCCTGGGCGTGATGGAACAGGCGATCAACGCGCCGCGCGGCGACATCTCTCAGTTCGCTCCGCGTATCCATACCATTAAGATCAGCCCAGACAAGATCAAAGACGTTATCGGTAAAGGCGGTTCTGTTATTCGTGCTCTGACCGAAGAAACCGGCACTACTATCGAAATCGAAGATGACGGTACTGTGAAGATCGCAGCGACCGACGGTGAGAAAGCGAAGTATGCTATCCGTCGTATCGAAGAGATCACTGCTGAGATCGAAGTTGGCCGTATCTACAATGGTAAAGTGACTCGTATCGTTGACTTTGGCGCGTTTGTTGCCATTGGCGGCGGTAAAGAGGGTCTGGTTCATATTTCTCAAATCGCCGATAAGCGCGTTGAGAAAGTGACTGACTACCTGCAGATGGGTCAGGAAGTGCCGGTTAAAGTTCTGGAAGTTGACCGCCAGGGCCGTGTCCGTCTGAGCATTAAAGAAGCAACTGAACAAACTCAGCCTGCGAACGCGCCGGAAGCTCCGGCCGCTGAACAGGGCGAGTAAGGTTGCCGTTTGCCCTCCGCATTGCGGAGGGCGTATTACGGGCAGGACGCCTTGTTTGCAGCCGGGGAACTGGACGTTCATCCAATCGTTGTCTTCGGGAGTGGGAAATGAAGCCTTTTTTGCGCTGGTGTTTCGTGGCGACAGCTCTCACGCTGGCAGGATGCAGCAATTCTGCCTGGCGTAAGGACGCAGTCCTCGCGGTGCCATTGCAACCGACTTTGCAGCAAGAAGTGATTCTGGCGCGCATGGAACAAATTCTTGCCAGTCGGGCTTTAACCGATGACGAACGCGCACAGCTTTTATATGAGCGCGGAGTGTTGTATGATAGTCTCGGTCTGAGGGCATTAGCGCGAAATGATTTTTCACAAGCGCTGGCAATCCGACCAGATATGCCTGAAGTATTCAATTACTTAGGCATTTATTTAACGCAGGCAGGCAATTTTGACGCTGCCTATGAAGCGTTTGATTCTGTACTTGAGCTTGATCCAACTTACAACTACGCGCACTTAAATCGCGGCATCGCTCTGTATTACGGTGGTCGTGCTAAGTTAGCGCAAGATGATCTGCTGGCGTTTTATCAAGACGATCCCAATGATCCTTTCCGAAGCCTGTGGCTTTATCTCGCTGAGCGTAAGCTCGATGAGAAGCAGGCGCTTGAAGCACTGAGACAGCGCTTAGACAAGTCGGACAAAGAACAATGGGGATGGAACATTGTCGGGTTCTACCTTGGCGACATTAGCGAAAAAGAGCTAATGGATCGTCTGAAGGCAGACGCAACGGATAACACCTCGCTCGCTGAGCATCTCAGTGAAACCAACTTCTATTTAGGTAAGTACTACCTAAGTCTGGGGGACAAGGACAGCGCTACGGCACTGTTCAAACTGGCGGTCGCAAACAACGTTCATAACTACGTTGAGCACCGATACGCATTGTTGGAATTATCGCTCTTGGGCCAGGAGCAAGATGACCTGGCAGAATCGGACCAGCAATAGCTGACGAACACATCAGCCCAATTTTTTTATTGCCATCACCTTAACGGGTGAGGGCGTTGTTGTTCGTTAATACACCTACTTTGAGCCGGTTCACACTTTTCAATGAAAATTACCGTAAATTTTCACGATGAGTTATGTAGACTGGCCGCCATTAATTTTGAGGCACACGTACTACATGGCTGAATTCGAAACCACTTTTGCAGATCTGGGCCTGAAGGCTCCCATCCTTGAAGCGCTTAACGATCTGGGTTACGAAAAACCATCTCCGATCCAGGCTGAGTGCATTCCGCATCTTCTGGGCGGCCGTGACGTTCTGGGTATGGCCCAGACGGGTAGCGGTAAAACCGCAGCGTTTTCTTTACCGCTGCTGAACAACCTTGATCCTGAGCTGAAAGCGCCACAGATTCTGGTGCTGGCACCGACCCGCGAACTGGCGGTACAGGTAGCCGAAGCAATGACGGATTTTTCTAAACATATGCGCGGCGTAAACGTGGTTGCCCTTTACGGCGGCCAGCGTTATGACGTGCAGCTACGCGCACTGCGTCAGGGGCCACAGATCGTTGTCGGTACCCCGGGTCGTCTGCTGGATCACCTGAAACGCGGTACGCTGGATCTCTCTAAACTGAGCGGTCTGGTACTGGATGAAGCTGACGAAATGCTGCGCATGGGCTTTATCGAAGACGTAGAAACTATTATGGCGCAGATCCCGGAAGGTCATCAGACCGCTCTGTTCTCCGCCACCATGCCGGAAGCGATTCGTCGTATTACCCGCCGCTTTATGAAAGAGCCGCAGGAAGTTCGCATCCAGTCCAGCGTCACTACTCGCCCGGACATCAGCCAGAGCTACTGGACTGCTTACGGTATGCGTAAAAACGAAGCGCTGGTGCGTTTCCTGGAAGCGGAAGATTTTGATGCGGCGATTATTTTCGTGCGTACCAAAAACGCGACCCTGGAAGTGGCCGAAGCGCTGGAGCGTAGCGGTTATAACAGCGCAGCGCTGAACGGTGACATGAACCAGTCCCTGCGCGAGCAGACTCTGGAACGTCTGAAAGATGGCCGTCTGGATATTCTGATTGCAACCGACGTAGCAGCACGTGGTCTGGACGTTGAGCGTATCAGCCTGGTTGTTAACTACGATATCCCTATGGATTCAGAATCTTATGTTCACCGTATTGGTCGTACCGGCCGTGCGGGTCGCGCGGGTCGTGCTCTGCTGTTCGTTGAGAACCGCGAGCGTCGTCTGCTGCGTAACATTGAACGCACTATGAAGCTGACTATTCCAGAAGTAGAGCTGCCGAACGCAGAACTGCTGGGCAAACGTCGTCTGGAAAAATTCGCAGCGAAAGTTCAGCAGCAGCTGGAAAGCAGCGATTTGGATCAGTACCGCGCACTGCTGGCAAATATTCAGCCGTCAGCTGAAGGCGAAGAGCTGGATGTTGAAACTCTGGCCGCAGCATTGCTGAAAATGGCTCAGGGTGAGCGTCCGCTGATCCTGCCGCCGGATGCGCCGATGCGTCCTAAGCGCGAGTTCCGCGATCGTGACGATCGTTTCGAACGTCGCGGCGACCGCAATGACCGTGGTCCGCGTGGCGATCGTCCTGAGCGTAGTGGCGAAGATCGTCCGAAGCGTGAGCGTCGTGAAGTTGGCGATATGGAGCTGTACCGCATTGAAGTTGGCCGCGATGATGGTGTTGAAGTTCGTCATATCGTTGGTGCTATTGCCAATGAAGGCGACATCAGCAGCCGTTATATCGGCAACATCAAGCTGTTCGGTACCCACTCGACTATCGAGCTGCCGAAAGGTATGCCGGGCGAAGTATTACAGCACTTTACTCGTACTCGCATCCTGAACAAGCCGATGAACATGCAGCTGCTGGGTGATGCTCAGCCGCGTCCAGACCGTGGCGGTGAACGCCGTGGTGGTGGTGAGCGTCGTGAAGGTGGCCGTAGCTTCGGTGGCGGCGGTGAACGTCGTGAAGGCCGTGGTTTCAGCGGCGAGCGTCGTGAAGGTGGTCGTGGTGATGGTCGTCGTTTCAGCGGCGAGCGTCGTGACGGTGGTAACCGTGTGCCGCGCCGCGATGATGCTGGTGCTGCTCCGCGTCGTGATGACTCCGCAGGCCGTCGTCGTTTCGGTGGCGATGCGTAATTAGCGTTATCCGCTAACGTAAAGTAAATGATACAGCCCCGATCTTTATGATTGGGGCTTTTTTTATTTCTTTTGTACTCGTGTACTGGTACAGTGCGTCACGTTAATAATGAGATAAAGTATTTTCGACTGGAGATTTCGGCAAATGGCGACACTTACCACTACGGCAACCCGACCGTCCTTGTTTGGCGGCGTGGTGATTATCGGCGGGACAATTATTGGTGCGGGTATGTTCTCGCTGCCGGTGGTCATGTCCGGTGCGTGGTTTTTCTGGTCGCTGGCAGCACTGGTTTTTACCTGGTTTTGCATGTTGCATTCCGGGTTGATGATCCTTGAAGCAAACCTGAATTATCGGATTGGTTCCAGCTTCGATACTATTACTAAAGATCTGCTTGGTAGAGGCTGGAATCTAATCAATGGCGTATCTATTGCTTTTGTACTTTATATCCTGACCTACGCTTACATCTCCGCCAGCGGCTCGATCCTGCATCATACTTTTGCGGAAATGTCGTTGAACGTTCCGGCACGGGCTGCTGGCTTTGGCTTTGCCTTGTTGGTGGCGTTTATCGTCTGGTTGAGTACTAAAGCGGTAAGTCGAATGACGGCCATTGTGCTGGGTGCGAAGGTCATTACCTTCTTTCTGACCTTCGGTAGCCTGCTGGGACACGTTCAGCCGACAACATTGTTTAACGTCGCCGAACAAAATGCGTCGTATATGCCGTACTTGCTGATGACGCTGCCTTTCTGCCTGGCATCTTTTGGCTATCACGGCAACGTGCCGAGCCTGATGAAGTATTACGGCAAGGATCCACGCACTATCGTTAAGTGCCTGGTTTACGGTACGCTGCTGGCGCTGGGTCTGTATGTGGTTTGGTTGTTGGTGACGATGGGTAATATCCCACGTCCAGAGTTTGTTGGCATTGCACAGAAGGGCGGTAATATCGATGTGCTGGTTCAGGCACTGAGTGGCGTACTGAACAGTCGTAGTCTGGATTTGCTGCTGGTCGTGTTCTCAAACTTTGCCGTTGCCAGCTCATTTCTCGGCGTGACCCTCGGCCTGTTCGACTATCTGGCAGATCTGTTCGGTTTCGACGATTCCGCGCTGGGTCGTTTTAAAACCGCGATTCTGACCTTTGTTCCGCCGATGGTTGGTGGCCTGCTGTGGCCGAATGGTTTCCTGTATGCCATCGGATATGCGGGTCTGGCAGCCACAATCTGGGCGGCAATTGTACCGGCGCTGTTAGCTCGCGCATCGCGTAAACGCTTTGGTAGCCCGTTGTTTCGCGTTTGGGGTGGAAAGCCGATGATTGCGCTGGTTTTACTGTTCGGTCTGGGTAACGTCATCGTGCATTTCCTGTCGAGTTTTAATGTATTACCGACTTATCAATAATTGAAAATGCGGCGAAAATGCCGCATTGCTCACTATCCGAGAAGCTCTTCTTTCACCTGCATCGCCAAATCAAATGAATGCAGGCGTGCCTGATTATCGAAGATTTGCCCGTTGACCATGATTTCATCGGCCTGAGTTTCCCGCAGGATGGACTCCAGCCCGTGGCGGATTTTCGCCTTATCACCCACCAGCGACATGCTCAGCGCCTGCTGGACGCCATATTGTTCAGAGGCAGACCACAGCTGATGCATATTTTGCACCGGAGGTGGCAGCTGTCCGGCTTCGCCGCGGCGTAGTTTAACAAACGCCTGCTGCATCGAGGTGAACAGGAATTCCGCATCTCTGTCGCTGTCGGCAGCAATAATGTTAATGCACACCATGGCGTACGGCTTCTCTAACCGTTCCGACGGTTTGAAATGAGAGCGATAGAGATGCAGGGCCTGGAAGAGCATATCCGGCGCGAAGTGCGAGGCGAAGGCGAACGGCAGGCCAAGCTGGGCTGCCAACTGAGCGCTGTACAGGCTGGAACCAAGCAGCCAGACCGGGATCTTCTCACCATAACCGGGAACCGGGCGCACGTGCGGATTCGGATCGCGAGCGTCAAACCAATCCACCAGCTCCGCGACATCGCGCGGGAAGTTATCAACATCGCCGCTCATATGGCGACGCAGCGCGCGCATGGTGGGCTGATCGCTGCCCGGCGCGCGGCCAAGGCCAAGATCGATACGTCCGGGATAGAGCGTGTTGAGCGTGCCGAACTGCTCAGCAATCACCAGTGGCGAATGGTTGGGCAGCATTACCCCACCGGAGCCTAAATGTAGGGTGGTAGTATTAGCGGCAAGATAGCCAATCAGTACCGAGGTCGCGGCGCTGGCGATACCAACCATATTATGGTGCTCTGCCAGCCAGTAGCGATGATAGCCGCGTTTTTCAGCCAGCTGCGCCAGGTCTAATGAATGGGAAAAGGCTTCCTTGGCGGAAGAACCTTGCGGGATCGGCGCCAGATCGAGCACCGAGAACGGAATAGATTTGTCAGTCATAAAGGCTCACTTTGCAACAGCATCGTCATCAGATTGAAGGTCTTCTTCCAGCCTGGCGCATCCGGGATGCACCAGCCAGAAAAGCTGCGACTTTAATAGTGCATTAAAAAGCAGCGATAGCCATTAACAAAGTGAGCGGTATATCAGCTCTGTAATTCCAGCCCGGCGAGGCGTCGCCAGTAACCGTTACAGTCGCTGTTCGCCGTCAGCGGCAGCGGCGCTGCGCCATTTTCATTGGCGCGGAAGGCATCCAGCATCGCGAAGGTCTCATTGCCCAGCGGCGACAGGCGAACCATATCCACCAGCCCGTTCATGGTGCTCAGCTCATTCCCGAGGTTGTAGACGTAGCCGCTCATGGTCTGAATGCCGTTGAGCACGAACACCTGTTGGTTCTCCTGCGAGAGCACGTCGCGCCCGTTGGGGTATTTGATACAGCAGGTTTCGCATTCGTCTTTTGGCCGGTCTTCCGAGCGGGCGGTAAAGCAGCGGGCGGAGTAGGCCAGCGGCAGATGGCCGTAGCTCAGGACCTCAACCTCGAACTGGTTGCGAATGCCCAGCTCGTCGCACTGGGTCAGCAGATTCGCCAGCCAGTCGCGGGAAAGCTCAACCGGCATGCACCAGCGAACCATGCCCTGTTTGAGCAGCAGACGCAGGGTGACGGCGTTATAGCAGTTGAGCGCATGGCCGGCGACGAACGGCAGCTTACGCTCTGCGCACAAGTTGACGACGCCAAGGTCGCTGGCTTCAATCAGAAATTCGCCGTTATCGACATAGCGCTTCAGTTCGCCCAGTTCAGAGGACGCCTGCACCAGCGCGAGGGTAGAGAGCACCACCTGCTTGCCGCTGCCCGCCAGCGTTTTCGCCATCTCGATCCAGTCGCCGACTTTGGTGGCGCGACGTTTGCTGCATACCGCTTCACCGAGATAAATCGTATCCGCGCTGGAGCCTGCCGACTGCTGGTAAAAATCTTCCAGCGTCTCTTTTGACCAGTAGTAGAGCACTGGCCCTAATGAATATTTCATTGCTGTTCTCACTGCCATTTACGGTGATAAGCGCCAAGGGTGGTTTGCGTCCCTTCGGACATGGAACCGAGGGTTTCCATCCACGCCGATTGCGGCACGAAGTTCTGCGGATCGGCTTTGCAGCGGTCGATCGCTTGACGCCAGACTTTTGCCACCTGGGTGACGTACGCCGGGCTGCGCTGGCGGCCTTCGATTTTCACTGAGGCGATATTTGCTGCCATTAGTTCCGGCAGCAGCTCGAGGGTGTTCAGGCTGGTGGGCTCTTCCAGCGCGTGATAGCGCTCGCCGTCGACCAGATAACGGCCTTTACACAGCGTCGGATAACCGGCGTTTTCACCATCCTGATAGCGGTCTATCAGCACTTCGTTAAGCCGTGATTCCAGTCCCTGCGGCGTTTGCTGCCAGCGAACGAAACGCGCGGGTGAGCATGCGCCGACGGTATTTGGTGATTCACCGGTCAGGTATGAGGAGAGATAGCAGCGGCCTTCCGCCATGATGCACAGGCTACCGAAAGCGAAAACCTCCAGCGGTACTGGCGTGGCGCGCGCCAGTTGTTTGACCTGATGAATCGACAGGACGCGCGGCAGCACCACGCGGGCAACGTCAAAATTGCGATGATAAAACTTCACTGCCTCTTCGTTGGTGGCCGAGGCCTGAACGGAGACGTGTCGCTCAATATGCGGATAGCGCTCGGCGGCGTACTCCAGCATCGCGATATCGGCGAGGATTAACGCGTCGGCCCCGAGTTGGGCTGCCATGTCGACCGCACGCTGCCAGCGGGCATAGCCATCAGGATGAGCAAAGGTGTTGATGGCAATATGCAGCTTACGGCGATGCTGATGCACAAAGCTGACGGCTTCCTGCAGTTTCTTTTCGGTGAAATTAAGGCCGGCAAAGTGGCGGGCGTTGGTGTCATCTTTCAGCCCGATATAGACGGCATCGGCGCCGTTTTCGATGGCCGCCTTAAGCGCCGGAAGGTTACCGGCTGGGCAGAGCAGCTCCATAATTTTTCCTGAAAAACGCGGCCCGTCAGGGACGCTGGATGGTTAATGAGCAGGGATTTTAGTTAACCTTCTGGTGACAATTTTTGATTTGAGGCAGTTAAAAGCGTATTGGCGGAATCAATACCAGGTACCCGACATTGTGATTTTGTTGATTTACGCCGCTATGTCGTTTATTTGATATGGCACAATAGAGGAACTATTGCATTCATGGAGTAAAGCTTGTGTTGGATAAACTGCGTTCCAAACTGGTTCACTTTGGCCCGTCAATGATGAGCGTGCCGGTTAAGCTGGCGCCTTTTGCCCTCAAGCGCCAGGTGCTGGAACAAGTATTAAGCTGGCAGTTTCGTCAGGCGCTGGCGGATGGGGAACTGGATTTTCTCGAGGGGCGCTGGTTAAGTATTAATGTGCGTGATATCGGCCTGCTGTGGTATACCTCGGTTGTTGACGGTCGTCTGGTGGTGAGTCCTACGGCTGAAGCTGACGTCAGCTTTAGCGCCGATGCCAGCGATCTGCTGATGATTGCGGCGCGTAAGCAGGATCCGGATACGCTGTTCTTCCAGCGTCGGCTGGTTATCGAAGGCGATACCGAGCTGGGACTGTATGTAAAAAACCTGATGGATGCCATTGAGCTGGAGCAGATGCCAAAAGCGCTGCGCGTGATGCTGCTACAGCTGGCGGATTTTGTTGAAGCTGGCCTGAAAGGCCCGCGGAAACCTGAACAGACATCGGTAGGTGAGGCATGCTGATTCGAGTAGAGATTGGGATTGATGCACCGGGAATCGACGCGTTATTGCGTCGCACCTTCGGCAGCGATGCGGAAGCCGATCTGGTGCACAGTCTGCGTGAAGATGGCCTGATCACGCTGGGCGTGGTGGCGACGGATGACGAAGGTCAGGTCGTGGGCTATGTGGCCTTTAGCCCGGTCGCCGTTGAAGGCGAAGAGCTACAGTGGGTTGGTCTTGCACCGTTGGCGGTGGATGAAAGCTACCGTGGTCAGGGCATTGGGCGTCAGCTGGTTTACGAAGGGCTGGATTCACTCAATGAGTTTGGCTATGCCGCCGTGGTAACGCTTGGCGACCCGGCGCTATATGGTCGCCTGGGCTTTGAAGCCGCCGCTAATTTTGACCTGCGCTGCCGCTGGCCGGATACCGCCGAGGCTTTCCAGGTCCATCGCCTGGCCGACGATGCGCTGGAAGGCGTGCACGGACTGGTTGAGTATAGCGACCACTTTAACCGCTTCTGAGATCCTCCAGCAGGGTCTCAAACGAACCATCTCCAGCAACGAGGCGTTCTTTCTGGCGCTTCGTTAGCTGCTTGATTCGATACTCCAGCCGCAGTGCTAGTGAGTGTTCACCAACTTCATGACTAAAAGCCAGCTGAAGCTCTCCTTTGCCCCGCAACGCTTTCGCTCCCTTGCCATCCTGGTGCTGGCAAAAGCGGCGCGAAACATCGGTGGTAATTCCGGTATAGAGCCGATTATCGGCAGTACGAATCAGATAGAGAAACCAGCACACGGTACCAAGGTCGCTATGTTAAGGTGTGAGCACCATAACATACTGGAGAGTAAAGATGGATACGCTCGCCGCTATCAGCCGCTGGCTGGGCAAGCAGCATGTCGTGACCTGGTGCGTCACCCGTGATGACGAGCTGTGGTGCGCCAATGCCTTTTACGTTTATGACCCGGAAACGGTCGCTTTTTATCTGCTCAGCGATGAAAAGACGCGCCATGGTCAAATGACCGGAGTGCGTGCCAAAGTGGCCGGGACGGTCAACGGTCAGCCGAAAACCGTCGCGCTGATCCGCGGCGTGCAGTTTAAAGGTGAAATCCGCCTGCTGGCAGGTGAAGAAGCCGTGGCGATGCGCAAGCGCTACGTCAGCCGCTTCCCGGTAGCTCGCATGTTATCGGCTCCGGTGTGGGAGATTCGTCCCGATGAGCTTAAGTTTACCGATAACACGCTCGGCTTCGGTAAGAAGCTATACTGGCTGCGTGATTCTCCAGCTCAGTAACCTCCGCTTTGGCGTGCAGATCCCTCCGTTTACGACATACTTTCGCTAAGCTGTCCGCTGTTGAATGACGGGTTAGCTGAAGGAGCAATGATGACTCAGGTACTGATAACCGGGGCTACCGGCCTGGTTGGTGGGCACTTACTTCGAATGTTGGTTCAGGAGCCGCGAATCACCGCGATAACTGCGCCAACCCGTCGTCCGCTAGCTGATGCACAAGGAATTCTCAATCCGCACGATCCGCAATTAAGCGACGCGCTGGCGCAGGTTGTCGATCCGGTGGAGATCGTTTTTTGCTGCCTGGGAACGACGCTGCGGGAGGCGGGCAGTAAAGAGGCATTTATTCATGCTGATTATACGCTGGTGGTCGATACTGCGCTGACTGGGCTTCGACTGGGCGCGAAGCATATGTTGGTGGTTAGCGCGATGGGGGCCGATCCGCATTCAATGTTTTTCTACAATCGCGTCAAGGGCGAGATGGAACAGGCCCTGCGTGCCCAAGCATGGCCGCAGCTAACCTTTGCCCGTCCCTCCATGCTGCTTGGGGATCGTCAGAAGAAGCGGGGCAATGAAGTGGTGTTGGCACCGCTTTTTCGCCTGCTGCCGGGCAACTGGAAGTCAATCGATGCCCGTGACGTCGCGCGAGCAATGCTCGCTGAAGCCCTTAATCCCTCATCAGAAGGCGTCACCATTCTGCCATCAGCAAAACTGCGTGAAATCGCTGCCCGCGAGGCGTAGTATTCAGCGCTTCAATTTATAAGCTCACTCTTTGCTGGGGAATGCTATGGCTGGTCAGTCTTCATCTCAGGCGGCATCATCATTTCAATGGTGGAAACCCGCGCTCTTTTTTCTCGTCGTTATCATCGGCCTGTGGTTCGTCAAATGGCAGCCCTATTACGGTAAAGCATTTACTGCGGCCGAGACGCACAGCATCGGTAAATCCATTCTTGCCAATAGCGATGCCAACCCCTTACATGCGGCCTGGAACTACGCGCTAGTTTATTTCCTTGCAGTATGGAAAGCGGCGGTATTAGGTGTACTGTTGGGGTCATTAATTCAGGTGCTGATTCCCCGCGACTGGCTGCTGCGCACGCTAGGACAATCACGTTTTCGCGGTACGCTGCTTGGGGCAGTCTTTTCGCTGCCTGGTATGATGTGCACCTGCTGCGCCGCGCCAGTGGCGGCGGGAATGCGTAAGCAGCAGGTTTCTATGGGCGGCGCGCTGGCATTCTGGATGGGTAACCCGTTGCTCAATCCCGCGACCCTGGTGTTTATGGGCTTTGTGCTGGGCTGGCAGTTTGCATTGATTCGGTTAGTCGCCGGGTTGGCGACCGTGCTGGTGGTGGCAACGCTGGTGCAGAAATGGGTAAAAGAGGCGGCGACGCAGCCCTCTAAGGTACCTGAGTTGCCGATGGAAACGACGCAGGATGGTTTCTTTAGCCGCTGGCTGCGTGCACTGTGGACGCTGTTCTGGAATACGATCCCGGTCTATATCCTGGCGGTGCTGGTGCTGGGAGCCGCACGGGTGTGGCTATTCCCGCATGCCGATGGCGTCGTTGATAATACGCTGTTCTGGGTGATAGCGATGGCGATTGCGGGCTGCCTGTTTGTTATCCCGACGGCGGCGGAGATCCCCATCGTTCAGACCATGATGCTGGCGGGAATGGGCGTCGCGCCCGCGCTGGCGCTGCTCATCACGTTGCCTGCGGTTAGCGTGCCGTCGTTGGTTATGCTGCGTAAAGCGTTTCCGGCGAAGGCGCTGTGGTTGACCGGTGGATTGGTGGCGCTATGCGGCGCGGTGGTCGGCGGGCTGGCATTAATCTGATGGTTTCCCCGGAGGCGGCGCGGGCTACGTGACAGTAGACGATGATGAACTTGTAGCCCCGGTAAGGCGTCAGCCGCCACCGGGGAGATAATCAGAAGCCGCGTTGGATGTGGTTTCCCGGAGGCGGTGCGTAGCGCCAGCCGGGATGTATTAGGGCTTATTTGATATAGGTAAAGGCGGTTGTCACGCGAGATACGCCACTCACCCGGCTGGCGATATCCGCCGCCGCGCGTCCTTCACGATCGGTCACCAGACCCATCAGGAACACTTCACCGTTTTCGGTCGTCACTTTCACGTTGGATGATTTCACCTGGTCGGTCGTCAGAAGCTGGGAGCGGACCTTGGTGGTAATCCAGGTGTCCGAAGAGGCGGTACCTAAGCCGATCGGCTGGCCCGAACGCACTTCGTTAAACACTTCCGTTGTCCCTTCAACACCCATAGCAATTTGCTTGGCGCGGGCAGAGAGGTCGGCGACCGGAGTTTGCCCGGTTAACAGAACTTTCCCCTGGTACGCAGTAACGTTAATACGAGCTTGTTTTTTGATTTGTTCATCTTTCGACAAGGCGCTGTTGACGCGCAGCTCAAGCGTACTGTCATCAACCTGAGTCCCCACTGAACGCGGGTCCGTCGCGGCTTTTGTGCCAACGGCTGCCGTTCCGACTACCGCTGCAGCAACGCATCCCTGAAGCAGTAGCGCAGAAAGCAGAATGGCGAGGGGCGAGAGAGCCTTCATGTGTTCTCCTTAATCGTCCTGGTGTGGAAAAAGCGTGTTATCAATCAAATCACACAAACAATTGACGGTGAGCATGTGCATTTCCTGAATTCGCGCGCTGCGATGCGAGGGAATACGGATTTCGACATCCTGCTGACCCAGCAGGCCGGCCAGTTCACCGCCGTCATAACCGGTAAACGCCACGATAGTCATATCGCGGGTGACCGCCGCTTCCACGGCTTTCACGATATCCCGGCTGTTGCCGCGCGTAGAAATCGCCAGCAGTACGTCGCCAGCGTGTCCCAACGCGCGCACCTGCTTGGCGTAAATTTCGTCGTGCAGGCGATCGTTGGCAATCGCGGTTAAGACCACATTATCGGCATTTAGTGCAATGGCAGGTAAACCAGGGCGCTCGGTTTCAAAACGATTAATCATGCTGGCAGCAAAATGCTGTGCGTTGGCGGCGGAAGTACCATTACCACAACAGAGGATTTTGTTGCCGTTCAACAGCGACTGGACGAGCGTCATAGCCGCACGGGAGATGGCGTCCGGGAGTGCTTCCGCTGCTGCAATTTGGGTTTGAATGCTTTCGGTGAAGCAGGCTTTAATTCTGTCGAGCACGGGATCCCTTAATTCATATACGCTATTCGCCAAAGGCGTTTTTTAGCCATTGGATGTCGTTTCCGGTGAAGGCTACCACATCGAAACGGCAATCCACAGTCTCAAAACTCCCATTATGTCGGGAGAGCCACAGACGCGCGGCTTTGAGCAGTTTTTGTTGCTTTTGCGGCGTGACGCTGGCAGCGGCATCACCGTAGTTTGCGCTGCGACGATAGCGCACTTCCACAAACACGGTGACGCTGCCGTCGCGCATGATGAGGTCAATCTCGCCGCCGCGTTCATGAGCGTTAGCGGCGATAAAACGCAGACCCTGGCTCTCCAGCCAGCGGCGAGCCTGGATTTCCCAGGCGTCGCCGGTCTGCTTACTTAGTTGGCTGCGACGATTTGTCCACCCTGGTACTTGAGCCATGACAGTTTCCTGTTGATCACGCAATCCTGCGTGGCCGTGAGATCGCCGGTGTTGCCATTCAATTCAAAGCCGGAAACCTGGCGCATTTGCGAAAAATGGTTGGCCAGCGACCAGGCGTCGGCACCCATGGCATACAGGCGCGCCAGCGAGTAGTCGTTGCGAACGGCGGCTAACGCTTGTTGTTGCAGCGCCGGGTTGCTGCCTGCCAGCATCGGGATCTCGCTATATTGTAAGCCTTCCATCTCCAGACGGAAATCAGGACCTGAAGTGCCCTGAGAGCTGCGGGAGCTGGCATACAGCGTCACACCGCTTTGGCTGCCGTTACGCAGGGCAATCATGGGTTTGATATAGCCAATCTGTTCCGGCGTTGCCAGGATATACGCGGCGTCGACGCTGCCGCCACTGCTGACAGGCACGTCGCTCGGGCTACCCAGGGTGCTATCCTGCGCTGATGGCAGGGTTGATACCGGAGAGCCGCTCAACGAGATACCGCTGTTGACGCTGCCGCGCAGTTCGGCGGTTGAACCTAAACGCTGTTGCAGTACCGTACCGCCGCCCAGCTTCAGCCACTCGTTGGCAAAGGCGCTAACCACCCGATCGCCTAATGCGCCGCGCGGCACCAGAAGCAGCGGAGTCTGCTTGCCCTGATCGTGAATGTGGTGCGCCGCATCGCGGGCTTCATCTTCCGGTGAGAGCGCGAAATAGCAGATATTAGCCCGGCTTTCGACTTTCTCCGGCTGGTTCAGCGCCAGCACGTTCAGTGAAGTATTGCTCTTGATAACATCTTCGACGTTCTCTTTCAGCAGCGGACCAACAACGATGGTTGCGCCGTCCTGCTGCACCTGGGCCAGCAGTTGACTCATCGGCTGGGTGGTGGTGTCGTAAATTTTCAGCTCGGCGGAAGGGTTCGCCGGAGTGGCTGCCACTGTCTGAGTTTGCGGAGCTGTCGTTGCCGGTTGACTGGTGGTTTCTGCTGTCGCGTCGGTAGTTTGATGCGTCGAGGCCTGAACCGCCGCCGGTGCGGTGACCGGAGCCGCAGTTTGTACCTGATCGGCTGCCGGGGCCTGTACCGGGGTTTGTGCATTATTGGTGGTGGTGAGATCGGTCACTTCCGCCTGTGACGGACTCACAACGGCGCTATCAGCAACGTTTGCCGCCTGAGCGACCTGAGCAGGCACTGCGCTTCCGGTAACGGCTGGTGCGCCGTTTTTCGCCGCTTCAAAACCCTGCTGGATTGTGCGACCAAATATCGCCGCCTGACCGTTTAGCGGCAGCAGCAGGGCGATTTTATTGGTCGATGCGGCCTGGTAATTTTGCATATTACCTAACTGCGTGGGCAGCATTTTTGCGCCAGGATTTTGCGGATATCGGGTCTGCCAGTCTTTAACGCCCGCTTTCAGCATTGTCGGGTCGCTGCGGTTATCAAACCACATGCGCTGTAGATCCAGCCAGCCCTGTAAAACGTTCTCATCGGCGTTAATGACCAGCGCGTTGGCCTGATCCTGGGTCATCGCGGTGAGCGCTGCCCAGGTCGCGTCGATATTCTTCTGCTTTTGCGCGGGCAGGCTCAGCAGCGGCTGCTGGGCGATCAGGGCCCGCAGCAGGTTTAGTGAGGGCTGCCCCTGGCTGGCGTCGATTTGCGCCTGCCAGTAGCGCGGCAGTTGATTTTGCTCAAGGCCTGCTGGGTTGAGTTTACTCAGCAGCGCCTGCGCGCCCTGGAAATCGTTCTGCGCCAGCTTTACTTCAACCGCCAGCAGCGATTGTTCGCGGCTTTGCGTACTGTTGAGGTTAGACGGTAGCTGATTGAACAGGTCGATGGCCTGCGGTTTCTTACCTTCCTTCAGCAGTGCACGAATGGCGAGTAATTGCCAGTTGGTCTTGCTATCATTCGCGCTTTGCTGCATTTGTTGCAGGTAGTAACTGGAGTCTGCTTGTGCCGTACCCTGCAAATACGCCGTGCTTTGGTCCGGAGTATGGGTGCCGCAGCCAGCAAAGATCAGAGCGGCCAGCAGTACGGGCAGACAACGCACGGGTTTAGAACGAAGAAATGTTGACGGTACCATATGTATCCAGTGATATTTTTTTGGCTCAATGCTCAATATTAAATCGGCAATACGGACGAGACAATGAAACAACACGAATCAGCGGATAATTCTCAGGGACAGCTCTATATTGTACCCACTCCGATAGGAAATCTGTCTGATATCACGCAACGCGCACTGGAAGTGTTGCAAGCCGTTGATTTAGTTGCGGCGGAGGACACTCGCCATACCGGTTTGCTGTTGCAGCATTTCGCGATTAACGCCCGTTTATTTGCGCTTCACGACCATAATGAGCAGCAAAAGGCTGAAACACTTCTGGCGAAATTAAAACAAGGGCAAAACATCGCCCTGGTTTCTGACGCCGGAACGCCGTTGATCAACGATCCTGGCTACCATCTGGTGCGCGTTTGCCGTGAAGCCAATATCCGCGTAGTACCGCTGCCAGGCCCTTGCGCAGCGATTGCGGCGCTAAGTGCTGCCGGGCTGCCTTCGGATCGTTTCTGCTATGAAGGTTTTCTGCCCGCTAAGTCAAAAGGGCGTCGCGATACGCTCAAGGCGCTGGAAGAAGAGCCGCGCACGATTATCTTTTATGAGTCCACCCACCGCTTGCTGGAAAGTCTGGACGATATCTGCACCGTGTTGGGCGAATCCCGCTACGTGGTGCTGGCGCGCGAGCTGACCAAAACCTGGGAATCTATCCACGGCGCGCCAATCGGCGAGCTGCTGGCGTGGGTGAAAGAGGACGAGAACCGCCGCAAAGGCGAGATGGTGCTGATCGTTGAAGGCTTTAAAGCGCAGGAAGAGGCGCTGCCAGCGGTCGCGCTGCGTACTCTGGCCCTGTTGCAGGCTGAACTGCCGTTAAAGAAAGCCGCCGCTCTGGCAGCAGAGATCCACGGTGTGAAGAAAAATGCGCTGTATAAATATGCCCTGGAGCAGCAGGGAGAATAACCGCAGTTCTGTCGGAAGAAAAAGTGACGACGTTGACGGGCGGATTCTTTAGCTGGATATCAGAGTTGGAAGCGATATTATCAATAAGGCAGATGTCACCACATCTGCCTTATATCTATACGATCTGTAACTCAATCGACGTGTTTTTTAGCGCATTACAATGCTCTTCGGTTATCCCGTTATCGGTAATGACGCAGTTGATCTTCTCCATCGGCAGGACCTGATTAAACCCGCGACGGTTAAATTTGCTGGCATCCAGCACGGCAACCACCTTATGGGCAGCTGCAGCCATAACGCCGCTGATGGAGTAACCTTCATTAAAGGTGGTGATGCCGTTGGTGGTGTCGATACCGTCAGCACCGACAAACATCAGGTCGGCGCTGATACCCTGTAGCGAGCGTTCGGCGATAGTCCCGTGCATGGAGTGGGTTTTATGGCGCACGGTACCGCCGCAAACCACCAGGGTGATATCTTTGTTTTCCGATAACGTAAAGGCCGCAGGCAGACTGTTAGTAATCACCGTGATATTGGTCATACGTACCAGTTCCTCGGCAATCAGCAGGGTGGTGCTGCCGCTATCAAGGATCACCGTCATCCCTTCGCTAATCATCGTCGCTGCGGCCTGGGCAATCCGTTTTTTAGGGTCGCTGGCCAGCTGATAGCGGTCCTCAAGTACAACTTCCTGGCTATCCCCTTCGGTCAAATTGCTGCCCGGTCTGGCTGCGCCGCCGTGAAAGCGGGTGAGTAAACCCTTTTCTTCCAGCAAGCGTAGATCGGCCCGGATGGTGACTTCGGAGATGCCAAAGAGATTCGAAAGGTCCAGTACCAATACGCTACCCTGCGCATTGACCATTTCGACGATTTTATTCCTTCGCTCAAATGAGTTCATATTGCTTTGCCTGATTATTAACTAATCTCAGTGTAATCGAAGGGTAACGAAAGTTGAACGATAATTTTCGAAAGGTTATGTGAGCCAGCTCTGATTGCTGGCTCAGGCGATCGGTCAGGAGAGTTTAAGCAGGATTTTTCCCTGCATCGGCGCACCGTTGAGCGCCTGGACTTCGCGGGCAAAGCTTTCTGCATCACCTATGTGGGCGATAAGCGGGGCAAGCTGAATACGTTTTTCAGTTAACAGGCGTACTGCCGTTTGCCACTCTTCCCCAGGCCACGGGCCGGAGTAGTTCATCCAACTGCCGACGATAGTCAGCTCTTTACGTAAAATCTGACCAAAGGTGGCGGAAGGCAGGGTCAAATCATGGTGCAGCGTGCCGACCAGCGCCAGCTGCGCGCGCGGCCCGGCGACGTCAATGCCTAGCGCCACAGTTTGTGGCGTACCGGCGGTTTCAAGCACCAACTGATCGAACTGAATCTCTTCCAGCGCCGCCTGAATCTCTTTACCGCTCATCTCTCTGCTGTTGAAGACGCGGGTTGCGCCGAGCGTTTTTGCCAGCTCCAGCTTCTGCGGGTTGATATCAATTGCCGTAATGCTTTTGGCGCCCAGTTCGCGGGCGCACTGCAGCGCCAGCAGGCCGATGGTGCCTGCGCCAATAATAATGACGTTTTTCCCTTCGCAGCCCTGTGCCAGATGGAAGGCGTGCAGGCCAACGGTGATTGGCTCGATAAACGCGCCGTCGTCAATCGGCATCTGATCCGGCAGGCGGAACAGGTTGGCGCGTTTGACTACTACGTATTGCGCATTCCCGCCTTCGCTACGCGAACCGACGAACTGGTACTGTTTGCACAGCGAGAAATATTCGCGCTGGCACTGCGGGCAGTTAAAGCAGGGGAGCAGGGGCACGCAGGCCACCGCATCGCCCGGCTGCAGATCGGTCACTGCGGCGCCGTAAGATTCAACATAGCCGCTGAACTCGTGGCCCAGCGTGATGGGGTAGTAGTGTGCGCCTTTGGCGAAAATGCGCGGAATATCAGAACCGCACAACCCGGAGCTGACGACTTTTACCAGGACATCGTTTTCCGTTTGCAGAGTAGGTATTGGGCGTTCTTCAACGCACACTGTCCCCTCAGCATGGATTACCACTGATTGCATAAAAAATTCTCCAGAAATGTCCGGGGGAGCGAATGCTCCCCCCTGAGATTAAGAAACGGTTGGGCTTTGTTGGGCTGTGGCAGCTTTCTCTGCGGCTGCAAAATTGCGCGCTCGACGCCACGTCAGCAGCACGCCGGCAACATAGATGACGCCGATAACCGCAAAACCGACCACGTTTTGCCAGGTGAAGAGCTGGATGAGCAGCCAGGTAATCGGCGAACCGCCCTGGTCCATGGAGGCCACCAGACCACCCGCTTTCAGAGCCCCGGCGTTAGCCGCCAGCTGGGTATGCAGGCCGATGGTCTGCGTCGCTATCCATAGCGTGATCCCCATCAGGATGATTCCGGAAATTAGCGTACGGAACAGGTTCCCCTGATGCACCGCAACCGCCATTGCCACGAAGAAACCGATGGTTGCGAGGTCACCGAACGGCAGGACCTGGTTGCCCGGCACCACGACCGCGATAAGAATACTCAGCGGGATAAAGATCAGGCTGGCAGAGACGACCGAGGTATGGCCAAGCAGCAGCGCCGGGTCGAGACCAATCAGGAAGTCCTGGCCACCGAATTTTGCCTGCAGACGTTTACGCGCCTGTTTGGCAATCGGGTTCAGGCCGTCCATGATCGGTTTGATAACGCGCGGCATCAGCAGCATCACAGCACCGGTTTTCACCGCCAGCTGCAGAATACCTTTCAGGTCGTAGCCTGCCAGTGCGCCAATGACCAGCCCCATCACAAAGCCGACGGTGACCGGCTCGCCGAACGGGCCGAAGCGTTTCTGGATATCGTCAGCGCTGAAGTGAATACGATTCAAGCCGGGAATTTTTTCAATAATCGTATCGACCAGCACCGCTATCGGCCCTAAATATGCTGAGCTACCGTGCGGAATGGCGATACCGTCGAGACCGAAAAAGTCGCGAGTATCCTTGGCAAACCAATCTCCGAGTTTGTAGACGAAAGCCGCGTGTACTACAACGCCGAAAATACCAATCCAGTAGGAACCGGTGGCGATATGCAGCATCGCGCCGGTAAAGGTCATGTGCCAGATATTCCAGATATCGACGTTCACGACGCGGGTCATTCGGGTGACCAGCATGATGATATTGACCGCAATAGCGATGGGAATAGCGACCAGTGCGATTTGTGACGCCCAGGTCATCGGTGCTGAGCCTGGCCATCCAACGTCAATCACGTGCAGGTTAATCTGGAACTGTTCGGCCATTGCTTTTGCTGCCGGGCCGATAGAATCGAGCATCAGACCGATGACCAGGCCAATGCCGACGAACCCAATCCCGATATGCAGGCCTGATTTAAAGCAATCCCCGAGCTTCATCCCCAGTAGTTTGGAGAAGATAATGATCACAATTGGCAGCATCACCGTCGGACCAAGATCGAGGATATAACGCATAATTTCGCTAAACATGGACGTTACTCCGCAAGGATGTTCAGGATTTTTTGCTGCAGTTCTTCAATGCCGACGCCGGAGATGAAAGGCATGCCGTGAACAACCGGAATGTCGCCGAAAGTTCTGTCGACCCGGGCGGTAGTGCAAATCAGATGTGCACCGTCCATATAGGTTTCGATTTCATTGACACGACACTGCACCAGGTCCAGCTCAATGTTGTGGTCTGCACACAGGTCTTTGATCTCTTCTGCGGCCATGGTAGAGGTGGCGACAGCGCCGCCACAAGCTACGATTACTTTACGTTTCATAGGGTACCCCTTTTATTATCAGTCTGTTATATAGCCTGAGCGCTGGGCTCTGACTCAAGGATAGAGTGCCGAAACAGCTCGGGCAGCTGCTCTTCTGAGGCAGCCAGTAATGCTTCAAGCGTGGTCGGGTTCTGTAGCTCACTAAATAACCGACGCAGCAGTTTTAGCTGTGCAGTCGGATTTTCAACAATCAGCGCGATGATTAACGAAACGTTAATTTCGCCGTCGTCGTCAGCGCGCTGAAAAGGGACCGGATTATCCGGGCGAATCAGATAGATAGCTGGAGACTTCGCATGCACCGCCTCACAGTGAGGGATCGCGACCGCATGCTGCTCCAGCGCAATGCCGGTTGGGAAAGTCGCTTCTCGTTCGAGCAGCGCCAGCGGATAGCTGTCATGCACGACGCCGCGTGCCAGCATCTCTTCTCCAATGTGCTCCAGCGCCTGCTGGCTGGTGCTAAAATGAATGCCGGTACGAACAAATAGTTGACTCATAAATCCTCTTTACTTCAGGCGATTTCAGATGAACAGCCGTAACGGTAAGCACGCAGCACATCCTGAATTTTGTCGAGGATGAGGTCGTGCGGTACGGCGGCGAGTTCGTTTAACGACAGTCGTTCAAACTGCACAGGCATATATTGGCTGATAAGGCCCAGCGGCAGTTTGGTTTCAGTCAGGTTTGCAATTAACTTTTCGACGCTCTGGCGAATACGTGGGTGCGGCCAGTAGTAGCGAATGCGGTCGGACAGGCTGAAGTGGATATCCACCATTGCCTGGCTCCAGGTCGGACGATAGTACTTCTTCCAGTATCCCGGTTCGTTAAGCATCACTTCATCAATGACTTCCATCACGTGGCTGCGGGATTCCGGAGCAACAAGCTCATTTTCCATTTGCGCGAGGGCGAAAATAGCTTCGCGCAGCGCGAAGGTCAGCGCCGGGCCAACTTTCAGGATGGCGTAGTGGTCTCGGACCAGCGCACGATAGGCCTGGCGGGACTGGTAGTCAGTCGAGTGCGCTTCGTAGACCATTGGCGTGCCTTCAATCCATGCGGACAGCGCTTTAGCAGCTTCCGGCTGATAATGGATAATTTGCGTATGGTCGAACTCAACGCCAGGCTGCACCACGATAGCAATGACGCGCTCCAGCGCAGCATCCAGCCCCAGCTTGCGGAAGGCGGCTTCGTGCGTTTCCAGCGTTGCCGCCGCATCCTGCGCACGGGTCACGTGGACGCTGCCGATGGTGCTGGCTTCGCCGCCCGGTACCGGGACTTCAGTGCCAATCACGTAGGTCAGGTGGCGCTTCAGCTCATCGCTTGCCGTCTCTTCTGCGGCCTGGCACAGGCGGGCGGCGCGTTCGGCGACGACGGCCGGGTCCAGCGGCACCGGGTCGTCAGCGCAGGACATCGAAGCATCGAGATGGATTTTGCTGAAGCCGGCGGCGACGTAAGCCTTAATCAGGTCGACAGATTTTTCCATCGCTTCGGCAGCGGGTCCGCCCTGCCAGCAGTTTGGGCCAAGGTGGTCGCCGCCGAGGATGATGCGTTCTGACGGAAAACCAACGTCCTGGGCGATTTTATTCACGAAATCGCGGAAGTCCGCAGGCTGCATCCCGGTGTAGCCGCCAAACTGGTTCACCTGGTTGGATGTCGCTTCGATAAGGACCTTATTGTTGGTGTTCAGATCGAAACGCAATGCCGCTTCGATAACCAACGGATGTGCGGAACAAACTGAACAGATGCCGATGTGTTCGCCAGCTTTGTGGCGGGAAATAATATCTTTCATTTCAATCCTCCGTTTTCTTTCGAATATATTCGTTATGTTTTGTTTTGCTCGC
Organism: Klebsiella sp. RHBSTW-00215; assembly: GCF_014103785.1. Taxonomy (NCBI): domain Bacteria; kingdom Pseudomonadati; phylum Pseudomonadota; class Gammaproteobacteria; order Enterobacterales; family Enterobacteriaceae; genus Klebsiella; species Klebsiella sp. RHBSTW-00215. The sequence goes on along the minus strand of NZ_JABXQS010000001.1, from coordinate 741,929 downwards.
AAATCACTTTGTTTTGATTTGTGATCCACCTCGAAAAAAAGAAAGATAAAACGTAATATTCCGAAAGATGCAGATAAAAAAACGCTCTGGCGATGACGGCAGAGCGTTTTTAATTCATTGAAATTTAACTAAATATACGGGATAGCCAGCTCCGTTTGGGCTTTTCTGCAGGCTGAACGACCTGCTGCGGCTGGGCGGCAATTTCGCCTAATCCGGCATTAAAGGCCGCGCCGATAGCATCCAGCGCCTGATGGGCATCTTCCCCGCTGGCCATAAAGTGCAGACGATGCCCCTGTTTTGCGCCGAGAGAAACCACACGCATCAGGTTTTTGGCATCGACAATAGCGGATCGCGTATCGAGATTTTCCACCCGAATTTGCGATTGCCACTGTTTCACCGCCTTCACCAGCACCGCGCTTGGCCGCGCATGCAAGCCATGGGGGTTGCGTAAGGTAAACGTCGCCTCTTCGTCGAACACCGGAGGGGCTTCAATTTCTTCCCCTTCAGCGGGCAAAATATTACCCGCCAGAATTTCCAGCACCGCCTGCGGGTTTTCGGCGCGCGATAGCGCTTCAGGCACGCGATCGTCGCTCAGGGCATGGGTGAGTTGGCGCAGAATATCGAGGTGCTCGTTATCCTGAGCTGCGATACCCACAATCAGATAAGCCGTTTGTTCTTCACCCCAGTCCACCCCCTGCGGGCAGGCCAGCACTTTCACTCCGGTTTGTAGCACGGCGTCACGACTCTGCGGTGTGCCGTGGGGAATGGCGATACCGTTGCCGAGGTAGGTGCTGATTTGCCCTTCGCGCTCGCGCATGCCGTTCAGATAAGCGGGCGTGGTATGACCGGCCTCGGTTAAGCTCCCAACGACGCGTTGCAGCGCTTCATCTTTCGTTTTGACCTCGCGGTCGAAATGGATATCTGCACAAGTCAGTTGCATAAAAAGCTCCTTATTTAATGGCACCGGCAAGCGCCGTCGCTTCCTGGGTGCGTTTCTGCCAAAGCCTCCAGCATCCCAGCATGACCGCGCCGCAGGCGGAACCGGCGAGAATACACAGTACCCACATCAGGGGTTTACTCACCAGCGGCAGGATCAGGAAGCCGCCGTGCGGAGCAGGGACCTGAATATGCAAGCTATAGCTGAGAACTGCAGAGATAGATGAGGCGATCATCATCATTGGGATGACACGTAAAGGGTCTTTGGCGGCGAAGGGAATAGCGCCTTCGGTAATGTGGGTGCAGCCGAGGATATAGTTGACCATCCCGGCGGCGCGCTCTTCTTCGCTAAAGCCTTTCGGGAAGAAGGTTGTCGCCAGAGCGATAACTAGCGGCGGCGTGATACAGGCGGCGGAAACCCCGGCCATAAAGAAGTAGTTGCCCTGGCCAAGCAGCAGCGTCCCGGTGACGTAGGCCGCTTTATTTACCGGACCGCCAAAGTCGAAGGAACACATCGCGCCGACCACAATACCCAGCAGAATCGGGTTTGCTTCCTGTAATGAGCTCAGCCAGTTCATCATCGCGTTATTGATAGCGGCGACAGGTTGCCCCAGCAGCACCATCATCACGCCAATCACCAGCACGCCGACCAGCGGCATAATAAAGATCGACTTCAGCCCCTCATACTGGCGCGGCAGGCCGTTGAGCATATTGCGGATGAGTAGCATAAAGTAACCGGCGGCGAAACCAGCGATGATCCCGCCGAGAAAGCCCGCACCGGTCGCGTTGGCCAGCAGTCCGCCAACGAAGCCAGCCACCATCCCGGGACGTCCGGAAATAGACCAGGCGATATACGCGGTGAAAATTGGCACCATGATCGAGAAGGCCTGCTGGCCTACTTTCATCAGCGTGGCGGCGATAATGTTATATTGCGGCGAATTCGGGTCTGCGGAGTAGATGCCCCACAGGAAGGAGATAGCAATCAGGATCCCCCCGGCGACAACAAACGGCAGCATGTTAGAAACGCCGCTCATCAGGTGCTTATAAACCTGGCGACCGAATGATTCCTGCTCGTATTTCTCCGTTGATTCTTGTGTGGAGGAAATACCCTGACGACGCGTCGCCTGGCCGCTGATAACTTTATTAATTAAATCGGCAGGATGATGAATGGCTTCTTTAACCGGAACTTCAATGACGGGTAGTCCGTTAAATCTCTCGGCATTAACATCTTTATCAGCGGCAATAATAACGCCATAAATATCTTTTAGATCTTCTGGCGTAATGACATTTTCAACGCCGGAAGCGCCGTTGGTTTCGACTTTAATTTCGACATTTAATTTCTTTGCTGCAGTTTTTAAGGCTTCTTCAGCCATAAAAGTATGCGCAATACCGGTAGGGCAGCCGGTAACTGCAATAATTTTTTTCATAATCGGACCTTTATAATTGGACGACTTGAATCTGCTGTAATAATTCTTCTGTGCGTTGTAATTTTCCTAATCCGGCGGAACCAGCAACGTCAGCGCCGGTGGCGCTGGCTAATGCCAGAGCGTGAGTGACGTCTTCTTCATTAAGCCATTTACTAAGAAAAGCGCCTAGTGCGGCATCACCGGCACAGGCGGAGCTGACCAGGTCTATTTTGGGTGCGGAGCAGAACCAAACGCTTTCACCATCAGAAAAGTAGAGACCTTCGGCGCCCATCGTTAACAGCACGTTGCGAGCGCCGAGCTGGTGCAGCGTATGCATTGCCTCCCGCACCTGCTGGTGGTTACTGACATCGAGACTGAAGATTTCCCGCAGCTCGTCATCGTTAGGCTTGATCAGCAACGGCCGTAATTCCAGCAACTGGCGCAGGACCGGATGGCTGATATCGAGAATAATTTCGCAGCCTTTCTGCTGGCATAATTCAATAATCTCGCCATAAAACCGGCTTTCAATTCCCGGAGGCAGGCTGCCGCTAATGACTAAATAATCCCCAGCACAAACGCATTCCAGGTGATGAATAACCTGCTGCTTACAATCATCATCAATTTTTGCCCCGGGATTCACCAGCTTATATTCATCGGTGCCATCATTAATGAAAATATTAATTCTGGTTGGCTCAGAGACCCATGCTGGCGTGACTTTAATTTTCTGCTGACGTAACTCTTCCACAATATAACGGCCAGTGAAACCACCGAAAATGCCCATAACGTGAGTGGGTTGCTGATAGTGATTTAATATCAGCGAAACGTTAACTCCCTTACCGTTTGGGCAATATTCTGTATGCCGGGTTCGGTTCACCGCCGAAGGCTTCAGCGGATCGCAAAAGATATTCATATCGATCGCAGTGTTGAGTGTCAGGGTATGGATCACGACATTGCTCCTTCGATCCGGAAATTACAGTTGCCCTTCACAGCCGCAAACGTGAATAACTTTGCGTACCACATCTTTCATCGCTGCTTTTGCAGGTTTCATGTAATGGCGCGGATCGTTAGCGTCTGGATTTTCATCGAAGTACTGTTTCAGAGCGTCGGAGAAGGCGATTTTCAACTCAGTGGCGACGTTGACTTTGCATACGCCCAGAGAAATTGCCCGGCGGATGTCACTATCTGGAAGACCTGATGCGCCATGCAGTACCAGCGGCACGTCAACGCGATCGCGAATGGCGGCGAGACGGTCAAAATCAAGCTTCGGTTCCGCGGCATACATGCCGTGCGCCGTACCAATGGCTACAGCCAGCGAGTCGATGCCGGTGCGAGTGACAAATTCGCGAGCCTGCTCCGGGTTGGTATACAGCGCATCTTTTGCATCGACAACCAGATCGTCTTCCACACCGCCAAGACGACCCAGTTCGGCTTCAACGCTGGCATCATAACGATGGCTCAGTTCAACCACGCTCTTGACTAATGCGACGTTTTCTTCAAAAGGAGAGTGCGAACCGTCAATCATGACCGAACGGATACCGGCCTGTACCTTACGCGTGATATCGGTCAGGTCTTCATGGTGATCGAGGTGTACCGCTAGCGGGAGATCCCAAATCTTAGCCAGATCGCGAGCGATCGCCACCACGTTACCGGTTCCTGCATAGCTGTAAGTTCCCGGGGTACCTGCAAGGATCAGCGGAGAGCGCAGTTCGGCTGCAGTTTCTACTACGACCTGCATCGTTTCCAGATTGTGGATATTAAAGGCAGGAACGGCGTAACCGAGACGCTGGGCTTTCAACAGCATATTTTTACTAGAGATAATGTACATTCGTACTCCTAATTTTTAAATCGTAAGTTTATATTGGTCTTAACCCTTCATTTTGAAAGTAATGTAACGATCGTCTTCCACTCATGTTGTGATCCATCGCACACAAACGCTATTTTATTTTAAAAGTGAAAGTTAATCGTTGTTGTATGGTTTCTTTTTTAAAGGTATTTTATGAACTAAACCTAACGTTAATCGTATGAATCTATTGTTTTTAGTGAATTTTATGCTTTTTGTCAGTGGCATGAAGTTTGACAATGTGGCGGGGAAATTTAAAAATGAAAGTTATTCTGGGAGATAATAAGAAGGCGCAATACCGTGGCAAAACCGTCAACCAGCCTGCTAAAAAGGCGCTTGGACATCGCGGAGATCGTACGCAAAAACGGGGAGATTAAAGTCGATGATTTGGCTGAAATGCTTGCCGTTTCCGGAGTGACGATTCGCAATGACCTGAATTACCTGGAGCAGCAGGGCTATCTTAAGCGCTCTTTTGGTGGTGCAATTTACACCGCCCAGTCGGGGACCCCGGTGGCATTGGTTCGGGAGTCTTCGGTTGCGATAGACAAAGCGCTGGAAACCGAAATGGCTCGCCAGGTCGCAGCGCAAATAGAGAATAGTGAAACGTTATTTTTGGGACAGGGCTCGATTTTGCGTAAAGTGATCCCTTTCCTTGCTGGTTACGATGAGCTTTGTCTGCTACTTAACGATCTGTCGCATGTCCCGCTAGCTCAAGAATTCCTTAATGGTGAAACCGTATTACTCGGCGGTGTGCTGGGAAATAACGGAAAAATTGTTGAGGGTGATTTGGCGCTTAACGCTCTGGGACATTATCGCCCTTCGCGAGCGCTTATCGCTGTTGATCAGATTGCCGAGGATGGCATCTTAAGCGTCAGGCAAGAGGCCTGCGCCCGACTGTTGAATGAGGCGATTACCCAAAGTGATCGAGTGATTGCAGTAATCGCTAATCGCCCGGTATACGGCGACAAGCGGTATGAGATTGGTCATTTGCAGCAGATGAGTTGCGTGGTGACGCCGCAGGTTGTTGCTGCGGAATATCATGCCCGTCTACTCGCCGCGGGGCTGACTAACAGCTATACCAATAATGAGTGCCTGACATGGCTCAACCCTGCTTTGCAAAAAGCAAAGTAAAGGAGCGATGATGAAAGTGACCATTTGCACCATCGGCGAACTACTGGTGGAGTTTCTGGCAAAAGAAGAGAACCAGGGTTTTTCTCGTCCGGGAGAGTTTTGGGGGCCATATCCCAGCGGTGCACCGGCAATTTTTGCCGATCAGGTGGCAAAGTTGGGTTTTGGTTCGGTGCTTTTTAGCTGCGTCGGCAATGATGCATTTGGCGAAATGAATATCGCGCGACTGGATGCCGATGGCGTTAATGTCAACGGTATCGCCATACTGCAAAAAGCGACTACTGGCAGTGCTTTTGTAAGCTATCGGAGTCAGGCACAGCGCGATTTTATTTTTAATATGCCGAACAGTGCCTGCGGTCTGTTGACTGCCGATCATATTGACGAAAGCCTGCTTAATCAGTGCAATCATTTTCACATTATGGGTTCCTCGCTGTTTTCGTTTCGCATGATCGATGCGATGCGTAAGGCGATTGAAAATATCAAAGCGCGCAACGGCACGGTTTCGTTCGATCCGAATATTCGTAAAGAGATGCTCAATATTCCTGAAATGTTGCAGGCCTTTGAATATATTCTCGATTACACGGATATTTTCCTGCCAAGCGATGGTGAGTTGAATTACTTTGGCCTTAATCCGGGGCGTGATGAGCAAGTGCTGGTTGATAAGTTGCTCAAACGTGGTGTTAAGCATGTTGTCATTAAACGTGGGCCTCGGGGAGCCAGCTATTTCAGTGCTCAGGAAACACATCATGTTACCGGTTTTAATGTGCCAGTCGTGGATCCTACGGGAGCGGGTGACTGTTTCGGTGCAACCTTTGTCAGTCTGTTTCTGTCAGGCGCATCGCCGCAGGAAGCGTTGAGATGGGCTAATGCCAGCGGTTCTCTGGCGATTACCCAGCGTGGGCCGATGGAAGGGACTTCGACGAAGGCGCAGATAGAGGCGTTTCTTAACGAACAGAGATGAGAATGAGTTATCCCGCTCGAGGCAATAACGAGCGGGATAAATGATGTTAACGGATCACGTCACCGGCGCTGGGTTAAACACCGCCAGCTGATTATGTAATCCCCACTGATCCGAGAAGGTTTTCTTGCGGCCGCTGGCGACATCAAGAATAAACTCGAACAGCTTCAGCCCCACCTCTTCGATGGTCTCTTCACCGGTCGCAATCGTTCCGGCGTTGATATCCATTAAGTCAAACCAGCGGTTCGCCAGCTCGGTACGCGTCGCCATCTTAATGACCGGCACCGCTACCAGGCCATACGGCGTCCCGCGACCGGTGGTAAACACCTGCACGGTGATCCCAGAGGCCACCTGCTGGGTACCGCAGACAAAATCACTGGCTGGCGTTGCGGCGTAAATCAGGCCGCGTTTGGTTGGACGCTGTCCCGGGGAAAGTACTTCGGCAATCGCGCTCTTACCGGATTTAGCGATAGAACCGAGCGCCTTTTCCACCACGTTTGCCAGGCCGCCTTTCTTGTTGCCTGGGGAAGGGTTGGCGCTGCGGTCGGTTTTGCCCATATCGAGATAGTTATCGTACCAGGCCATCTCTTCCAGCAGACGTTTACCTACTTCTTCGTTGATGGCGCGTGGCGTCAGCAGATGGATGGCATCACGCACTTCAGTCACTTCGGAGAACATCACGGTTGCGCCACAGCGCACCAGCAGGTCGGATGCATAGCCCACTGCCGGGTTGGCGGTCACGCCAGAAAACGCATCGCTGCCGCCGCACTGCATACCGACAACCAGCTCGGAGGCCGGGCAGGTTTCACGTTGGCGCTGGTTCAGTTTCTCCAGATGACGCTCGGCAACTTGCAGAATATCGTCGACCATCGATTTAAAACCGACGTGCTTTTCGTCTTGCAGGCTAACGATACTGGCGCTATCCACCGGGATGCTTTTCACATCGTCGGTACCTTCCAGCAGACGCTCTGGCTGAAGTTTTTCACAGCCGAGGCCAATTACCATCACTTCGCCGCCGAAATTCGGGTTAAGCGCAAGGTTGTGAATGGTACGGATAGGCACGACCGCCGCCGGGGCGTTAATCGCCACGCCGCAGCCGTAAAGGTGGTTCAGGCCGACTACGCCATCAACGTTGGGATATTTCGGCAGCAGATCGCGTTCGATAATTTTAACCACGTAATCTACAACGCCCGCCACGCAGTGCACGCTGGTGCTAATGCCGAGCAGATTTTTGCTCCCCACGCTACCGTCCGCGTTGCGATACCCTTCGAAGGTGTAGCCTTCCAGCGGCGGCAGCGGCTCGGGAACTTTGGTCGCCAGCGGCAGGGTGTTGAGCGGTGGCGCTTCCGGCAGTTCGACCAGCGATTCATCAATCCAGCTACCCTGCGCGATATCACGTACCGCGTAGCCAATCACTTCGCCATAGCGGATGATTTCACCGTGTGCGGGAATATCGACCAACGCGACCTTGTGGCCTTGCGGGATATGTTCAACGAGCGTGAGTCCATCAGGGAAACGCGTTCCGGCCGTTAAACCTCGATCGTTAACAATAATCGCCACATTATCCGTTTCGTGTACTTTTATATAAAACGCCGTCGGCGATTCTTGTCTAATTTCAATGTCAGCCATTGTCCAGTATTCTCCAGCAAGGTGCGAATAATAAAATAAAACGGTTATTCAATTTCTGATGCTCAGATTTGTGGAATTAAGAATGTCAGGTGTTTAGATTTAAAAATGTGATCTAAATCACTCATTTTTGCGAGAGGGAGTCAGGTATAGAAGGAAATCACTGGAACTGTGCATCAGCGCCCACTGATTATTGCATTTGCACAATTATAATGGTTTTTGTTATCTCTTTGTGGGGTTTATGCACAGTGATCAAATACCGTGAGCTGATTATACTGAGTCATGCTTGCAATGCGTCGGATAAGTAAATCGACAGTATCTAAGATCGATTTATAAATAACTAAAATCACACCAGTAATAAATGATGGAAGGTGTGTCGTACCTGAGGAATATAAAATGAGTGTGGATGCAACAATAGAGCAGAAAAAGGGTATGCCAACCCGATATTTAATTCTGTTGATAATATTTATTGTTACTGCCGTTAACTATGCAGACCGCGCGACGCTATCTATTGCCGGTACCGAAGTGGCGAAAGAGTTGCAGCTGAGTGCAATCTCAATGGGTTATATTTTCTCCGCTTTCGGTTGGGCCTATTTGCTGATGCAAATTCCTGGCGGCTGGCTGCTGGACAAATTTGGCTCGAAGAAAGTCTACACCTACAGCCTGTTCTTCTGGTCGCTGTTTACCTTCCTGCAAGGCTTTGTAGATGTATTCCCGCTGGCCTGGGCGGGTATCTCAATGTTTATCATGCGTTTTATGCTGGGCTTCTCGGAAGCACCTTCTTTCCCGGCAAACGCCCGTATCGTTGCTGCCTGGTTCCCGACCAAAGAGCGCGGTACCGCATCCGCTATCTTTAACTCCGCGCAATATTTTTCTCTGGCGCTGTTCTCTCCGTTGCTGGGCTGGCTGACTTTTGCCTGGGGCTGGGAACATGTGTTTACCGTCATGGGTGTGATTGGCTTTGTCCTGACCGGTCTGTGGGTTAAGTTCGTTCACAACCCAACCGACCATCCGCGGATGACCAAAGAAGAGCTGAAGTTTATCTCTGAGAACGGCGCAGTTGTCGATATGGATCATAAAAAGCCGGGTAGTGCAGCGGCCAGCGGTCCTAAACTTCACTATATCAAGCAGCTGTTGACCAACCGCATGATGCTGGGCGTGTTCTTCGGCCAATATTTTATCAACACCATCACCTGGTTCTTCCTCACCTGGTTCCCGATTTATCTGGTACAGGAAAAGGGGATGTCGATTCTGAAAGTGGGTCTGGTGGCATCTATTCCAGCGCTGTGCGGCTTTGCCGGCGGGGTTCTGGGTGGGGTGTTCTCCGACTATCTGATTAAACGTGGTTTTTCTATCACCGTGGCGCGTAAGCTGCCGATTGTCCTCGGAATGCTGCTGGCCTCGACCATCATTCTGTGCAACTACACCGATAATACCGTGTTGGTGGTGAGCCTGATGGCACTGGCCTTCTTCGGCAAAGGATTTGGCGCACTGGGCTGGCCAGTGATTTCCGATACCGCTCCGAAAGAGATTGTTGGTCTGTGCGGTGGTGTATTTAACGTATTTGGTAACGTCGCTTCCATCGTAACTCCGCTGGTTATCGGTTACCTGGTGAGCGAGCTGCATTCATTCAACGCAGCGCTGGTCTTCGTAGGATGTTCGGCTCTGATGGCGATGGTTTGCTATCTGTTTATTGTCGGCGACATCAAACGTATGGAACTGCAGAAATAATTAACGGTTAAGTGACAAGGTATAAGCGATGAATAACGATATCTTCCCGAACAAATTTAAGGCGGCCCTGGCGGCGCATCAAGTTCAGATCGGCTGCTGGTCCGCGCTGGCAAGCCCTATCAGCACTGAAGTTTTAGGTTTGGCTGGCTTTGACTGGCTGGTGCTGGACGGCGAACATGCGCCGAACGATATCTCAACCTTTATCCCACAGCTGATGGCGCTGAAAGGCAGCACTAGTGCGCCAGTTGTGCGCGTACCGACCAATGAGCCGGTGGTTATTAAGCGCCTGTTGGACATTGGTTTCTATAACTTCCTGATTCCGTTTGTAGAGACGGAAGAAGAAGCAGTCAATGCCGTAGCTTCTACGCGTTATCCGCCAGAAGGCATTCGCGGCGTCTCCGTATCACACCGCGCCAATATGTTTGGCACCGTGCCGGATTACTTCGCGCAGTCGAACAAAAACATCACCATCCTGGTGCAGATCGAAAGTCAGCAAGGCGTGGATAACGTCGATGCGATCGCCGCAACCCCAGGCGTCGACGGTATTTTTGTCGGCCCAAGCGATTTGGCCGCCGCGTTAGGCCATCTGGGCAATGCTTCCCACCCGGAAGTACAAAAAGCTATCCAGCACATCTTTGCGGTCGCGAAAAAGAACGGTAAGCCAAGCGGCATTCTGGCGCCGGTTGAAGCGGATGCGCGTCGTTATCTGGAATGGGGCGCAACCTTTGTCGCCGTCGGCAGCGACCTGGGCGTATTCCGTTCGGGCACGCAGAAATTAGCTGATTCCTTTAAGAAATAACCACCACCGAAACTAGAGAGATAAAGACATGACAATGAAAGTTGGTTTTATTGGCCTTGGTATCATGGGTAAACCAATGAGTAAAAACCTCCTCAAGGCAGGTTACTCGTTGGTGGTTGCTGACCGTAACCCGGATGCGATTGCAGAAGTGATTGCCGCAGGCGCGGAAACCGCCACATCGGCGAAAGCCATTGCTGAACAGTGTGACGTGATCATCACCATGCTGCCGAACTCTCCGCATGTGAAAGAGGTGGCGTTGGGCGAAGGCGGCATCATTGAAGGCGCGAAGCCGGGTACCGTTCTGATCGATATGAGCTCCATCGCACCTCTGGCAAGCCGCGAAATCAGCGAAGCGCTGAAAGTGAAAGGCGTGGATATGCTGGATGCGCCGGTCAGCGGCGGCGAACCGAAGGCCATCGACGGCACCTTGTCGGTGATGGTTGGCGGCGATAAAGCGATTTTTGACAAATATTACGATCTGCTGAAAGCGATGGCCGGCTCCGTAGTACATACCGGTGATATCGGCGCAGGTAACGTAACCAAACTGGCTAACCAGGTCATTGTGGCGCTGAACATTGCCGCGATGTCTGAAGCGCTGACTCTGGCGACCAAAGCGGGCGTGAACCCGGATCTGGTTTATCAGGCTATCCGTGGTGGACTGGCCGGTAGCACCGTACTGGATGCGAAAGCGCCAATGGTGATGGACCGTAACTTCAAGCCGGGCTTCCGTATCGATCTGCATATCAAAGATCTGGCGAACGCGCTGGATACCTCTCACGGCGTCGGCGCACAGCTGCCGCTGACCGCTGCGGTGATGGAGATGATGCAGGCGCTGCGTGCCGACGGTCTGGGTACTGCCGACCATAGCGCTATCGCATGCTACTACGAAAAACTGGCGAAAGTGGAAGTCACTCGCTAACAAGAAGGGCGCGGATACGCGCCCTGTAATTCTTGCCTTGCGCGGCACTGTCAGGCTACATAACTATGAAAATCGTAATCGCCCCAGACTCTTATAAAGAAAGCCTCTCGGCCACTGAGGTGGCACAGGCTATAGAAAAAGGTTTTCGGGAAATTTTCCCCGATGCGCTCTACGTGAAGGTTCCTCTCGCCGATGGCGGAGAAGGTACCGTTGAGGCGATGATTGCCGCGACGCAGGGAACCGAGATGAGTGCCTGTGTGACGGGGCCGCTGGGTGTTCCGGTTGATGCCTGCTGGGGACTTTCCGGCGATGGCAAAACCGCGTTTATCGAAATGGCGGCGGCCAGTGGACTAGGGCTGGTACCTCCCGCCCAGCGCAATCCGTTATTAACCACCTCGCGCGGTACCGGCGAGCTGATTTTGCAGGCGCTGGAAAGCGGGGCGAAAAATATCATTATTGGTATCGGCGGCAGCGCCACCAATGATGGCGGCGCGGGGATGGTACAGGCGCTGGGCGCACGTCTTTGCGACGCGAATGGTGCTGAGATCGGCAACGGTGGCGGTAGCCTGTGTAGCCTGAATTCGATTGATATCTCTGGTCTTGATGCGCGATTGCGCGATTGTGTTATCCGCGTGGCTTGCGACGTGACCAACCCGCTGATCGGCGATACTGGCGCTTCACGGATTTTTGGCCCGCAAAAAGGGGCCACCGAAGCCATGATCCGCACGCTGGATAGCAATCTTGAGCATTACGCCGATATTATTCTGGCCGACCTGCATGTTGATGTTAAGCAGGTTGCTGGTGCGGGAGCGGCAGGCGGCATGGGCGCAGCGTTGATGGCGTTTCTCAATGCTGAATTGCGCAGCGGAATCGAAATTGTAACCCAGGCGCTGAATCTGGAAGAGCATATCCTCGATTGCTCGCTGGTGGTAACCGGTGAAGGTCGGCTGGATAGCCAGAGCATTAACGGTAAAGTGCCGGTTGGCGTGGCCAGCGTGGCGAAAAAGTATCATAAGCCGGTGATCGGTATTGCCGGTAGCTTGACCCGTGATGTGGGCGTAGTTCATCAGTATGGTATTGATGCGGTGTTTAGCGTACTGACCAGCGTGACCACTCTGGAAGAGGCGTTTCGCGGCGCAGCAGACAATATTTATCATGCGTCGCGGAATATTGCGGCGACATTGCAGGTCGGGATGGCGACGGAAGGATGACAACCGGCGGCAAACCCTCTATACTTCGCGCCGAAGCTGACCAGACAGTCGCCGCTTCGTCGTCGTCCTCTTCGGGGGAGACGGGCGGAGGGGAGGAAAGTCCGGGCTCCATAGGGCAGGGTGCCAGGTAACGCCTGGGAGGCGCAAGCCTACGACCAGTGCAACAGAGAGCAAACCGCCGATGGCCCACGCAAGTGGGATCAGGTAAGGGTGAAAGGGTGCGGTAAGAGCGCACCGCGCGGCTGGTAACAGTTCGTGGCACGGTAAACTCCACCCGGAGCAAGGCCAAATAGGGGTTCACAAGGTACGGCCCGTACTGAACCCGGGTAGGCTGCTTGAGCCAGTGAGCGATTGCTGGCCTAGATGAATGACTGTCCACGACAGAACCCGGCTTAACGGTCAGCTTCCTCATTCAACAAAACCCCGTCAGAAATGGCGGGGTTTTTGCTTTCTGGCGCAGGTGGATCAAAAGGGCAGATGAATGACTGTCCACGACGCTATACCGATAAAGAAAGCGGCTTAACGGTCAGCTTCAACTTTTCAGAAAACCCTCGTCAGAAATGGCGGGGGTTTTGCTTTCTGGCGCAGGTGGAATTGCCCGATGGTTTTGTAGGTCAGGTAAGGCGCCAGCCGCCACCTGACAAGAATGCGGGCACAATGCGCAAGGCAGGTTTGTCATTAACACCAACCCTCTCTCATAAGGTCAGGTATTTTATATTCGCTCAATTAATTATTTAATTTAATACATTTCTATTAATTATATTTCCTGATCTTTAACTACATCTATACGTACTATTTCTTACATTTCCACATCTGCTTCTGAAAAATAATAAGCCGCCCTTTCTGGCAATTACCCTTCAGGATAAAACAATGAAATTAATGACCCGTATCGTGTTCACCGCTGTTCTGGCTAGCGGATTCTCTATGGCGGCTCAGGCTGCTGATGTTAAGGCTGCACCAGCCCCAGCACAGGATCCGATTGTTCAACATTTAAAGCTGACCAACGATCAGGTAACGAAAATTAAGAGTCTGCACCAGCAATTGGAAAAAAATGTTCAGCAGATTTCCCAGAAAGATATTAAAGACGGCGTACTGTTTGATGTGATCGATTCCGGCAAATGGAATGAAAAAGCGGTTAAAGATCAGTTGGCGGCATTTAGCAAAGTAGAACAGCAGGTTCGCTACTATCGTGTGAAATACTATTTTGGTGTGAACCAGGTATTAACGCCAGAGCAGCGCAAGCAGGTGCAAAAAGATTTAGCCCAGGAACTGAGCGAGTAAATCAATCGGCCCCGTTCCGGGGCCGATGTTTTTACGTCAGGCGAGGCTCTCTTCGTCCTGAATCCGTATCTCCGCTTCCGCGACGATAGCTTCCAGTTCACTTAACATCTCTTCATAGCCAAAACTGACTGCGACCATAACTTCCGGTTGCGGCTGTTGCACTAATATCGCTGCTTTTTTTGCTTTCTTCTTGCTCACAGGCAAACTCCCTTACTGCCGTTGTTACACAGGTAAATCTATCAGCAAAGCGCGTAACGGCGTATCGGCGACGAGGGTAATGTTAGCTTCGTCACGAATAAACGCGCCGTCACCGCAGGTCAGGGCCTGTTTTTCTTCTTCTTGTACAAGAGCATGCACCGTCCCGTGAATCGACTGCAGATAGGCGCGTGGGCCGTGAAGCTGGACGCTGAGCTGCTCGCCTTTTGCCAGTTCGATATGGTGAATCCATACCTGCTGGCGCAACTGGAGACTATTTTGGCTTCCGTCCGGCGAGGCCAGCAGCTGTTGCGGCCCGGCGGCGATCGCTATTTTCTGGACTAGTGGATTTTCATGCTGCGGACAAGCATCCAGCCACAGCTGCATTCGCGTCAACGAACCCTCTTTACTCAGGTTGTGCTCGCTATAGCTGACGCCGGGTTGAGTCGAAATCAGCAGTGCCTCTCCCGCTTTCGCCTGGATATGGTTGCCGTCACTGTCGCGGTACTCCGCTTCCCCTTCCAGTATCAGGTTCAGAATATCGACCTTCGGGTAGGTACGCGGCTGGAACGAGGCGCCGGGCGCCAGCACTTCCTGGTTGAGCACGCGCAGAGACGCGTAGCCTAGCAGTTTCGGGTCGAAGTAGTGGCCAAAGGAAAAGGTGTAGCGGGCCTGCAGCCAGCCGAAGTCAGCTTGACCGCATTGTTTGGCTGTTCGGGTAGTAATCATTTTCTTGACCTCTCTTTACACTAAATCAATGGTAAAGGGATGGACGCTGTATTGTTAGCCAGATATTCTGCCCGGTATGTTCAAATTTCCTGAATGAGAGAATGATGGCCAAAGAGAGAGCACTAACGCTGGAAGCGTTGCGCGTTATGGATGCGATTGACCGACGCGGAAGCTTTGCCGCTGCGGCTGATGAACTCGGTCGTGTTCCTTCGGCACTGAGCTATACCATGCAAAAGCTGGAGGAGGAGCTTGATGTCGTGCTGTTTGACCGCTCAGGACATCGAACAAAATTCACCAACGTTGGGCGAATGCTGCTGGAGCGTGGACGGGTTCTGCTGGAAGCGGCGGATAAGTTGACGACCGACGCTGAAGCCCTGTCGCGCGGTTGGGAAACGCATCTGACTCTTGTTACCGAAGCGCTGGTGCCAACCACCAATCTATTCCCGCTGATTGAAAAGCTGGCGACCAAATCTAATACTCAGCTGTCGATCATTACTGAAGTGCTGGCCGGTGCGTGGGAACGCCTCGAGCAGGGGCGGGCGGATATTGTCGTTGCGCCGGATATGCATTTTCGCTCATCGTCAGAAATTAATTCCCGCAAGCTTTACTCGGTGACAAGCGTCTACGTTGCCGCGCCGGATCATCCGATTCATCAAGAGCCAGAGCCGCTTTCTGAAGTTACGCGCGTGAAGTATCGCGGCGTAGCGGTGGCCGATACCGCTCGCGAACGCCCGGTATTGACGGTGCAGCTGCTCGACAAACAGCCGCGATTAACCGTCAGTACGATTGAAGATAAACGTCAGGCGCTATTGGCAGGACTGGGCGTGGCGACAATGCCTTATCCGCTCGTTGAGCAGGATATTGCCGAAGGTCGTTTACGGGTGGTCAGCCCGGAATACAGTAATGAAGTTGATATCATTATGGCCTGGCGCCGCGATAGCATGGGTGAAGCGAAGTCATGGTGTCTGCGCGAGATCCCGAAGCTGTTTATGAATAGATAGAGCAACGTGCGCCCCTTTTTGGCAAGGGGCGCATTGCTTAGTATGAGGTTGGTTTTGGGTCCGGCCCGAAGCGGTTATTGCCGGGAGTACCGTTCTGGCAATTAAAGATAATGATCACCAGCCAGCCGATAACAGGAATCAGCAGTAATAACAGCCACCATGCTGAACGGTCGGTGTCGTGCAAACGACGAAACTGCACCGCCCACCACGGTAAAAATACCAGTATGGCATAGATAGTTGTCAGGATGCCTTCTCCTCCCGCGCGCTGCCAACCGAGCATCTTATCAATGATGCTGAGTACGCCAGTCAGGATGATGTTGACCAGAATAAACATCCAGTACTCTTTGCGCCGGGCACGGCCGCCAAATCCAAGATAGTTTTGTAATACTTTAAGATACCAGTCCATTTCTACGCCTCAATTAACCGTCAATCACTTGTTTTTAAAGCGATCGAAATAAGAATAGACGCGAATGAAATGTTGGCAAATATTTGTCGAGTGAATTATTGGGCGCTGTAAATAGCGCCCAATATCTTAGCGGAAGCGAAGATCGCGGCCGTGCGGCTCGCTGAGATCTTGCTGTGGCCCAATGGAGATAATCCCGGTTGGGTTGATCGTTTTATGGCTACGGTAGTAGTGGTTGCGAATATGGGCAAAATCTACCGTTTCGGCAATGCCTGGCATCTGGTAGATATCGCGCAGGAAGCCATAAAGATTGAGATAATCGCTGATGCGGTGTTTATCGCATTTAAAATGGGTCACATACACCGGGTCGAAGCGAACCAGTGTAGTCCACAGGCGAATATCTGCCTCGGTTAACTGGTTACCCGTCAGGAAGCGGTGCTGTCCCAGGATTTGCTCAAGGCGCTCCAGCGAGGTAAATACCGCATCGACCGCTTCGTCGTAGGCCTGCTGGCTGGTGGCGAATCCGGCTTTATAAACGCCGTTGTTGACGTTGTCGTAGATCCAGCCGTTCAGCTCATCAATTTGTTCACGCAGCTCAGGTGGATAGTAATCTCCGGCACGAGCACCGAGCCCATCGAAAGCGGAGTTGAACATGCGGATGATTTCAGCCGACTCGTTACTGACGATGGTGTGCTGTTTTTTATCCCACAACACCGGCACCGTAACGCGCCCGCTGTATTGCGGATCGGCATGCAGGTAAAGCTGATAAAGAAATTCGTGCTGATAGAGGGTATCGCCAGTGGCCGCTGGAAAGCTATCGTCGAACGTCCAGCCGTTCTCGAACATTAAAGGGTTGACCACTGAGACGGAAATAAACGGCTCTAACCCTTTCAGCTTGCGCAGAATTAAGGTGCGATGTGCCCATGGACAGGCAAGAGAAACGTACAGATGATAGCGGTCTTTTTCCGCCGGAAACCCGGGTTCACCACCCGGTCCTGGTGCGCCGTCGGCGGTTAGCCAGTTGCGAAAGGCAGAAACAGAACGCTTGAACCGCCCTCCGGTGGATTGGGTGTCGTACCAGGTATCGTGCCAGACGCCGTCAATTAATTGTCCCATCATTTCCTCCCTCAGATAGCAAAAGCGAGGAGATGTCCCCTCGCTTTTTTTAATCAGTATAGTGCGCTTACCACTTTTTATTCAGCACGCGGTCGATACTGAATGCGCCCGGACCGGTGATACCCAGCAGCAGGAAGCCGCCAGCGATGGTCAGGTTTTTCATGAACATCAGCGAGTTCACGCCTTCAGCAAAGTTGCTGTGGAACAGGAACGCGGTCAGTACGGTGAAGCCTGCGGTGAACAGCGCGGTAGTGCGAGTCAGGAAACCGAACAGGATTGCCAGACCGCCGCCAAATTCAAGCAGAATAACCAGCGGCAGCATAAACCCAGGGACGCCCATCGCTTCCATATATTGTTGGGTACCCGCATAACCAGTGATTTTTCCCCAACCTGCGGTGATAAACAGAATTGGCATCAGAATGCGTGCTACCAGTACCCCAACATCTTCTAATTTTTTCATTTCTTACTCCATAAAACCCAAAGGGCGGCGATTTTGTTTTTTGGTGCAATCCTGCGTATGACGCGGGGTTGCTGTCGATGGAGTGAATATTAGCGAGGCTGTGACGTAATTGTTAGCAAGGAAAACTGTAGATCTACTTCAAAGATTCTGAGTAACCATTGATAAAGCAAATGAATAGAAGGGCCGGCTGAGCGGTCTGGAGATGGTGTTCGGTGGGGGACGTTAAATAAGAAGAGGCACAGATGTGCCTCAGCGTGTTGATTGCTGACGCAGGAGGCTACGCACCATGCGCCAGGTGCTCCAGAGACCAAAGCTGCGTTTTGTCCAACGGAGTAAAAAGCGCGGGTGGCGGACAGACCACACCGCGACGAGTCCACTGCCGACCATCGCCCATGAACGCAAGTTAAGTAGGGTATGCCAGCCGCGATCTATTGGCGCGGTTGCCTCCAGCCAGTCGCGACGGCTGGCGTTGAGATCCAGCCGTTGCTGTTGGATTAGACGCAGCAGACGTGCTTTTTGCCGTTCACGTTCCTGTTGGTCGCGGCTCATGGCTTATCGTCCTCCAGTAAGGACCTGTCGTTAGCCAGTTCCTGACGCGTAAGGCGCAGAAACGTCGAACGTCGGGCCTTACTAAGCGTCCAGATACCGCCAATAAGCGCCGCCAGCAGCAGGGTTACGGTGGTGGCTATCATCACGTTCAGGCGATATTGCGCATCGACGGCCCAGATAATGAGGACCAACAGGCTCATCAACCCGAATGCAGCAAATAGCAACGTCAGCCCTAGCATCAGAAACAGCTGAAAGAGATTCGCTTTCTCCTCTTCCAGCTCCACGACCACCAGGCGCAGGCGCGTTTCCACCATTTCGACCAGCAGGGTAACTATCCGCTGACCAATACCGAAAACGCTTTGCCCCGGCCCCTGCGTGTGTTGAGAGTTTGCCATAATCAGCGACGCGTCAGCAGAACACCCAGCACCAATCCGACAGCTGCGCCAATTCCGACGCCGGTCCACGGATTTTCGCGGACGTATTCATCGGCGCGAGCAGCGGTTTCGCGCGTTTGCTTCACAATGGCGTCGCTGGTTTCTCCCAAACGAACTCGGCTCTCCTTCAGCGCGCTTTCGGCTTTGCTACGCAGCTTACCAATCTCTTCTTTCGATTTATCCGTGGAGGAGTTCAGCACTTCTTCCAGGGTATCAGCCAGCGTTTTTAGTTCCGCACGCAGGTCTTCTGCAACGTTATCTTTAGCCATGTTTATCTCCTGTTAAAGTGGTCCATATTGGTCTTACTTAACCGATTAATACTCGCGAGATTGCAGCGTTTTCAGCTCTTGCTGCGCTTCATCAAGTTTATGCTGGCGTTTGCTGATTTTGTCAGCATCGCCTTTCTGTTCGGCTTCGCGCAGATCGTTCTGCCGTTCGGCTATCTCTGCTTGCTGTTTGGCGATTTTTTGCTGGTGTTCAGCTTTGAGCTTACTGTCGCTGCAGTTTGCTCTGAATTCACTAAGCGCCCGATTCAAACCATCAATACGGTTCTGATTATGATGTTTTTCTGCGTAGCTAATCTCCCGCTGGATGTCCTGCTCTTTTTCCTGACAAGGGGAGATGGCAAAGGCGCTGGTGCTAAGTGAAGTCAGTACCAGGATCAAAGCGATGCGGTGTTTCATGGATGCTACCTTCCATTGTGTGAGGGCATATCTAACGACTATACCCGATCCAGTTGATTAACGTGGGTCTGGTCACCCCCGCGAACTTAAGCATAGTAAGTAAAACGGAGAATCACCAAACCGGGTGAAAATATTCGGAATTTTCGTTGCTTATCCGAATCTATGCGGGGTATCGCGCAAGCGTGAAATCCAGGCCGTCGGCGAATTATCATCGTCCAGCAAGGCAATAATATAGCCATGCGGCAGAGCGCGGCCCAGCACTTCTTTGGCCGCTATGCCCTGGGCGTTGGAGTCAAACTTGATTAACAGGCCATCATTTTGCGGCGTAATGCTTTTAAAACGGATGCCGTTGGCGTCGAGATGATGCCAGACGGAAAAACCATCCGGCATGCTGATTCCCTGACTGACCGGGCGGATTGCCAGCGTGGATTCCTGCTGTTGCACGGTCAGCCAGAGCCAGAACAGACCGCACAGGAGTAACGAGCCGCCCAGCACCCAGCTTATGTGACGCAGTGAAGGACGTTTAATCACCATCATCAGCTCCGGCTTCTGTGTTTTTTCTTCCACAGGACAACCAGCGATCCAATCAAACCAAACACCAGCAGCGCGACGGGCAGCAGCATCAGGCAGGACATCAGCTGATCTTCATACTTCAGGAATACCGGCGTTTTCCCCAGCAGATATCCCAGCGAGGTGAGAATCAAAACCCATAACAGGCCGCTCATCCAGTTAAAGAACTGGAAGCGTGCGCTGCTCAGGCCTGATAGCCCGGCAATGGTTGGCAGTAGCGTGCGGACGAAGGCGATAAAACGGCCTATCAGCAGCGCAGAAAGCCCGTGTTTATGGAAAAGGTGATGCGCGCGCTGGTGGTAGTGTGAGGGTAGGTGCGAAAGCCAGTTTTGTACGATTCGCGTATTGCCCAACCAGCGACCCTGAATGTAGCTTAGCCAGCAGCCGAGACTTGCCGCAGCGGTGAGGAGCAACAGCGTTTCAGGAAAGCCCATCGCGCCCTTAGCAATCAACACGCCGACCAGCACGAGCAGGCTGTCGCCCGGTAAAAAGGCGGCAGGTAGCAAACCGTTCTCAAGGAACAAAATCATAAATAAGACGAAATACAGCATGCCAATCATGGACGGATTAGCGAGAGTTTCGTAATCCTGAGCCCACAAGGCATTCAATAATTGGGTTAATAGTTCCATTCACGATTCCTGGTACATCGGTTAACGGCACGTCTGAACGCGGTGTATGCATGGCGACATGGCTTCTTATTGGATTATGGTCGCTGCTGCGCTCTGAACGGATCCCTGTTTAAAAGTGAAGTAAGCAAAAGCTAACTCTCAGAACGACAAAATGCATCTAATTGTAACAAACCAGCTGACTTTACGTCATAGAAATTGCTGTTTGTTGCATATTGATTTTGCTGATTGCGAAGGAGGGAGGCGAGAGTATTTACACAGGCTGACACTATATATGTTTTGCTTACCCTGTGGGGTTTGCGGGCAGCGGCGCAATGGCTGCCCGAGAAGAAGATAATGGCCTATTTTACGCCGTTGGCGACGGTATCGAGATGAACGACCGGATTATCAGCAAACAGATAGCGGTCCGCATTGAATTCGAAGTCATCGCTGGTTTCGTTAAACAGCATGAGCTTGGTGTTTTCCAGATGCTGCCACATGGCCAGTTTTGCCGCGTGTGGATCCTTGCGGATAAGCGCTTTGAGGATTTGGTCATGATCGTCGCACCAGTTATCGACGGTGCGCAGGTCGATGTGGTCGTGCAGCTTTTTCCAGTACGGGTTATGCACACGCTGGGTCCACATCTTTTCAACGATAGCGGCTAAGGCGGTGTTTTGCGTCGCCAGAGCCACCTGAACGTGAAACTGAAGATCCCACTCGGAGTCGCGGAAGCATTTTTCTTTACGCGCTTTCTCCTGTATTTCCATCAGTTTCATGATGTCTTGCTTGGTCACCTGAGTGGCAGCGAACTCGGCGATATTACTTTCAATGAGCTGACGGGCTTGCAGCAGCTCAAACGGACCGTAGCTGGCGAACTCCAGCGACTCATCAGGAATTTGCTGATGCTTCGGTTGGTTGGAGATAACGTGGATGCCGGAACCTTTGCGTACTTCAACGTAGCCTTCCACTTCCAGCATAATAATGGCTTCGCGAACCACGGTGCGGCTAACGCTTTTTTCATCAGCAATAAACCGCTCTGCGGGCAGTTTATCGCCCACAAGGTAGACACCTTGTTCAATACGCGTCTTCAACTCGGCGGCAAGCTGCTGATACAAACGACGCGGTTCAGTGATTTCCATATTCGCTCCCGGGAGATGGCGACAATATTGGATTTGTTATACCACTTTTACGCGCTTCTCACCACCAGAAGAGACGAAAAAGCCGCCTTTATACCGGCGGCTTTCATGTCCTAATTAACCAGGCAGACTCTAGCTTTGCGTTGCCGGTTTACTGGTGTTTAACGGCGTGGGATCGTCATCGGCTGATTTATTTTTCAGTACCGTCCAGATAACTATCGCGCCCAGCACATCGAATACCGCCAGTACGGCGAACAGCGGGCTAAAGCCAATGGTATCCGCCAGCGCGCCGACAACCAGGGCAAACAGAGTGCTTGCCAGCCATGCGGCCATCCCGGTCATCCCGTTCGCCGTTGCCACTTCGTTACGACCAAATACGTCGGAAGAGAGCGTGATCAGCGCACCGGACAGCGCCTGGTGAGCAAAGCCACCAACGCACAGCAGCGCGATAGCCACGAATGGGCTGGTGAACAGACCGATCATCCCTGGGCCAATCATCAGCAGCGCACCCATGGTGACCACCATTTTACGCGAAACGATCAGGTTAACGCCAAACCAGCGCTGGAACAGCGGCGGCAGGTAACCCCCAATGATGCACCCGAGGTCGGCAAACAGCATCGGCATCCACGCAAACATGGCGATCTCTTTCAGGTTAAAGCCGTAAA
This sequence comes from Klebsiella sp. RHBSTW-00215, assembly GCF_014103785.1. Taxonomy (NCBI): domain Bacteria; kingdom Pseudomonadati; phylum Pseudomonadota; class Gammaproteobacteria; order Enterobacterales; family Enterobacteriaceae; genus Klebsiella; species Klebsiella sp. RHBSTW-00215. Next base: position 719,548 of record NZ_JABXQS010000001.1, on the reverse strand, counting down.
CTTTAAACATGAACAGCGGGATCCACGCGTTGAAGGTCCCCCATGCAGGTTCTGCAAGGAAGCGCGGCAGGGCGATACCCCAGAACTGACGGTTGCGCAGAATCTGCCACGGGGACATTTTCTTGCCGTTATTGGTCTGATGCTGAGACTCCTGGCCACCAATAATATATTCGCGTTCTTCTTCGGTTAATTTTTTCTGATCGCGCGGGTGTTTGTAGAAAACCAGCCAGGCCATTGCCCAGGCAAAGCTCAGGACGCCGGAGATAATAAACGCCATCTGCCAGCTGTGCATTACGATAGCCCATACCACCAGCGGCGGCGCGATCATTGCACCGATAGAAGAGCCAACGTTGAAGTAGCCGACAGCGATTGAACGCTCTTTTGCCGGGAACCATTCAGAGCTGGCCTTCAGACCTGCGGGGATCATCGCGGCTTCAGCGGCACCTACTGCGCCACGCGCCAGCGCCAGGCCGCCCCAGCTTCCCGCCAGCGCCGTGGAGCCGCAGAAGACTGCCCAGGCGACAGCAAAGAAGGCATAGCCGATTTTGGTACCCAAAACGTCCAGCACGTAGCCGGCAACCGGCTGCATGACGGTATAAGCAGCGGAATAGGCCGCGATGATATAGGAATACTGTTGGGTGGAGATGTGTAACTCTTCCATCAGAGTTGGCGCAGCTGCCGCCACAGTGTTACGCGTCAGGTACCCGAGCACGGTGCCTAACGTCACCAGCGCGATCATGTACCAACGTAACCCTTTAATTTTACGCATGTAAACCTCATCGTTTGTTATATATCCGCAGCGGGTGCGGCTATCTTCCAGCCCTGTAACTGCGGCGAAGAAGGTGAAACGGAGGGTTCAGGAGAGGAAGCCTCGTATGGCCCGAACCTTGCCATTAACTGTTGTGTCTAATTCGGTGTCCATACCGGTAAATCCGACGTGATATTCGTCGGTAATGCATTCCGTCGGTTTATATGTTTCGACGGCAGCAAGATAACTTGTCATACAACTTCAAAAGGTGAGTGACATCACAAAAGTGGGAAAGTTTGTGTGGGCATTTATTTCTGTGAGAGAGGCCAGAGCTGGCGCGCCCTGGCGGGCTGTTTACTCCTTTGATGGTAATTTATTTATTGACGTTTATTGATCTAACTCACGAAAAATACTTCGGCCTGTAGAAATTGGTGTGATAACTTTATCAGCATTATAGTCAATCATCTGATGGGCTCCCCAGGGGCTGAAGAGGACACGAAAATGACACCGTTTATGACCGAAGATTTTCTGCTTGATACCGAGTTTTCCCGCCGCCTGTACCATGATTACGCTAAAGATCAGCCGATTTTCGACTATCACTGCCATTTACCGCCGCAGCAGATCGCGGAAAATTACCGCTTTAAAAATCTGTATGACATCTGGCTGAAAGGCGATCACTACAAATGGCGTGCGATGCGTACCAACGGCGTTGCCGAGCGCCTGTGTACTGGGGATGCTTCCGATCGCGAGAAATTTGACGCCTGGGCGGCCACCGTACCGCATACCATTGGCAACCCGTTATACCACTGGACCCATCTTGAACTACGTCGTCCTTTTGGTATTACAGGTAAGGTTCTTTCCCCAGCTACTGCGGGTGAAATCTGGGATCAATGCAACGACCTGCTGGCTCAGGATAGCTTCTCCGCTCGCGGCATCATGCAGCAGATGAACGTGAAAATGGTTGGCACCACCGACGACCCAATCGATTCGCTGGAACATCATGCCTCTGTCGCTAAAGACAGTACCTTCTCCGTGAAAGTGCTGCCGAGCTGGCGCCCGGATAAAGCGTTCAACATCGAACAGGCGACCTTCAACGATTACATGGCGAAGCTGGGCGAAGTGTCCGATACCGACATTCGTCGCTTTGCCGACCTGCAGTCCGCGCTGACGAAACGCCTGGATCACTTCGCCGCCCACGGTTGTAAGGTTTCTGACCACGCGCTGGATGTGGTGCTGTTCGCCGAAGCTAACGAAAGCGAACTGGATAGCATCCTGGCGCGTCGTCTGGCAGGTGAAGCCCTCAGCGAGCATGAAGTGGCGCAGTTCAAAACTGCCGTGTTGGTGTTCCTCGGCGCGGAATACGCCCGTCGCGGCTGGGTGCAGCAGTACCACATTGGCGCACTGCGTAACAACAACCAGCGTCAGTTCAAACTGTTAGGGCCAGATGTTGGTTTCGACTCCATCAATGACCGTCCGATGGCGGAAGAGTTGTCCAAACTGCTCAGCAAACAGAACGAAGAAAACCTGCTGCCGAAAACCATCCTCTACTGCCTGAACCCGCGTGACAACGAAGTGCTGGGCACCATGACAGGCAACTTCCAGGGGGAAGGCATGCCGGGCAAGATGCAGTTCGGTTCCGGCTGGTGGTTCAACGATCAGAAAGACGGCATGGAACGTCAGATGACCCAGCTGGCACAGCTTGGCCTGCTGAGCCGCTTTGTCGGTATGCTGACCGATAGCCGCAGCTTCCTCTCCTACACCCGTCACGAATACTTCCGTCGCATCCTGTGCCAGATGATTGGCCGTTGGGTTGAGGCTGGCGAAGCGCCGGCGGATATTCAGCTGCTGGGTGAGATGGTGAAAAACATTTGCTTTAACAATGCGCGTGACTACTTCGCCATTGAACTGAACTAAGACCAGAGGTCGGTTGATATGCAATACATTAAAATCCATTCGCAAGATAACGTCGCGGTAGCGTTGGCGGATATGGCGGCAGGCACGGTGGTCACCATTGACGGCGATACGGTCACGTTGGCTCAGGATGTTGCGCGCGGGCATAAGTTTACGCTGCGTAGCATTGCGAAGGGAGACAACGTCGTTAAGTACGGTCTGCCGATAGGACATGCGCTGGCGGATATTGCGCCGGGGGAACATATCCACTCCCACAATACGCGCACTAACTTAAGCGATCTCGACGCGTATAGCTATCAACCGGAACTTATCGAGCCCGTCGCGCAGCCTGCGGATCGCGATATCCAGATTTATCGTCGCGCCAACGGCGATGTTGGCGTGCGTAACGAGCTGTGGATCCTGCCGACCGTTGGCTGCGTCAACGCCATGGCCCGTCAGATGCAGAATCGTTTTCTCAAAGAGACAAATGATGCTGAAGGTATCGACGGCGTTCATCTCTTCAGCCACACCTACGGCTGTTCGCAACTCGGCGACGATCACATTAACACCCGTACCATGCTGCAAAATATGGTGCGTCACCCAAATGCGGGCGCGGTGCTGGTAGTTGGTCTGGGTTGCGAAAACAACCAGGTGGATGCGTTCCGCGAAACCTTAGGTGAGTTCGATCCTGAACGTGTTCACTTTATGATTTGCCAACACCAGGATGACGAAGTGGAAGCGGGGATCGAGCATCTCCATCAGCTTTACGACGTGATGCGTAACGACAAGCGTGAGCCGGGTAAACTGAGCGAGCTGAAGTTTGGTCTCGAATGCGGCGGTTCCGATGGTCTGTCCGGCATCACCGCGAACCCAATGCTGGGCCGTTTCTCGGATTACCTGATTGCCAACGGCGGCACCACCGTGCTGACCGAAGTACCGGAAATGTTCGGTGCCGAACAACTGCTGATGAGCCACTGTCGCGACGAAGAGACCTTCGGCAAGCTGGTGACGATGGTTAACGACTTTAAACAGTACTTTATCGCCCATGATCAGCCGATTTACGAGAACCCATCGCCGGGCAACAAAGCGGGCGGCATCACTACGCTGGAAGATAAATCTTTGGGCTGTACGCAGAAAGCGGGCTCCAGCCAGGTGGTTGACGTGCTGCGCTACGGTGAACGCCTGAAAGTTCACGGCCTTAATCTGCTGAGCGCGCCGGGCAACGATGCGGTAGCGACCAGCGCGCTGGCCGGGGCGGGCTGCCATATGGTGCTGTTCAGTACCGGTCGCGGCACGCCATACGGCGGTTTCGTTCCGACGGTGAAAATTGCCACTAACAGTGAACTGGCGGCGAAGAAAAAACACTGGATCGACTTCGATGCCGGTCAGCTGATTCACGGTAAAGCAATGCCGCAGCTGCTGGATGAGTTCGTGGATACTATTGTGGACTTTGCTAACGGTAAGCAGACCTGCAACGAACGTAATGATTTCCGCGAACTGGCGATATTCAAAAGCGGCGTCACTCTCTAATGACTCGTTATCTTTCACGCCGTGATTGCGGCGTGAAACCTTATTGAGTAATAAAGGGAGGCGTTTCAAAAGCGGTGTTTCAGAGTATGATGCGCCGTTTTGTTTTATAAGGACTTCCCATGACCGCGTATTGGCTTGCCCAGGGCGTTGGTGTCATCGCCTTTCTGATCGGTATTACGACCTTTTTCAACCGCGATGAGCGCCGCTTTAAGCTGCAGCTTGCCGTCTATAGCGCCACCATTGGCGTACATTTCTTTTTGATGGGCGCGTATCCGGCGGGCATGAGCGCCGAGCTCAATACCGTCCGAACCCTTATCTCTATGCGCACCCGTAAGCTGTGGGTGATGACCGTGTTTATTGTGCTCACTCTGGTATTGGGGCTCGCAAAGCTGCAACACGCGATGGAGCTGCTGCCGATTGTTGGCACGCTCGCTAGCACCTGGGCGCTCTTTCGCTGTACCGGCTTAACCGTTCGCTGCGTGATGTGGTGTGCGACCGCTTGCTGGGTTATCCATAACTTCTGGCTGGGCTCGATTGGCGGCACGATGATTGAAGGCAGTTTTCTGGTCATGAACGGTCTGAACATCGTTCGCTTCCGGCGGATGCAAAAACGCGGTATTGACCCGTTTAGAGTGGAAAAGGTAGTGCAGGAAGAGAGCCCCTCCGCGCGTTAGCGGAGGGGGGAAAGATTAATTGCGCAGGGCGTTTTTCGCCATACGTGCGTCTTCCGCCTGACAAACTGCGGCGGTAAACATCACGTCGGTAGAGGAGTTGATTGCGGTTTCACAAGAATCCTGAAGAACGCCAATAATAAACCCAACGGCAACGACCTGCATTGCTATTTCATTTGGAATACCGAACATATTGCAAGCGAGCGGAATTAGCAGGAGAGAGCCACCAGCAACTCCTGAGGCACCACAGGCGCATAGTGATGCGACGATGCTCAGTAGCAGAGCTGTTGGTAGATCCACTGGAATTCCTAACGTATGTACTGCAGCCAGGGTTAATACGGTAATGGTTATTGCTGCACCTGCCATATTGATGGTCGCACCCAGCGGTATAGAAACGGAATAGGTATCGCGATCCAGATTCAGCTTCTCACACAGTGCCATATTCACTGGAATATTAGCGGCGGAGCTGCGTGTAAAGAATGCATAGACGCCGCTCTCCCGCAGGCAGAGTAGAACCAGCGGATAGGGGTTACGACGGATTTGTAAAAACACCAGCAACGGGTTGATCACCAGTGCGACAACAGCCATACAACTAATTAGTACCAACAGCAGTTGCGCATAACCCCACAGCGCGGAGAAACCAGTAGTAGCCAGTGTTGAGGCCACTAGCCCGAAAATACCCACAGGCGCAAAGCGAATGACCAACACCACGATAAAAGTCACGGCATTAGAGAGGTCATTTACCAGATTTTTAGTGGTCTGATTGCTGTGGCGTAGTGCAAAGCCGAGACCGACTGCCCAGACTAAAATCCCGATGTAGTTAGCATTGATCAACGCGTGAAAGGGGTTAGCAACAATACTCATCAACAGTCCGTGAACCACCTGAACAATACCCGTGGGTGGAGTGATGTCTGTCGCGCCGGTTGCCAGTAGTAACGTTGAGGGAAAGATAAAACTGACGACTACAGCGGTTAGCGCGGCAGAAAATGTTCCGAGCAGATAGAGAACCAAAATGGGACGAATATTGGTTTTTTGTCCCTGCTGGTGGTTGGCGATGGAAGCCATGACTAACGTCAGTACTAGTACAGGTGCGACAGCCTTCAATGCGCCGACGAATAATGTACCGAGCAGCCCGGTTGCTTCTGCTGCTGGTTTAGAAACCAGAGCCAGCAAAATTCCCAGTATCAGTCCGATTAAAATTTGTTTGACCAGACTACCCTGAGTCAGTCGCCGTAGCAGGGTCGATCGGGTTGATTGAGTTGCCATGATTCATTCCTTCCTGTGATGTTGCTGTCCGTCCCGGCTACGCATTATTTGTAACGTTTATATCCGGATGTAAATAAATGTTTGCCTGGTTGAGTATACGGAAAGAACGCTATTGGGGAAGGGTAAAATTCTGTCTCTGGCTCTGAGAATTCATTTTTTAACTATATATTAACGATTTTGTGACATGAGTAAGAATAATACGCGGCGAAAGTTGCAGACCGGGTGAAAGAGGTCTTCACCCGGTTTTTGATGGCTTATTGCAGCTGTTTTTTCTTGTCGCGCTGCTTATTGACCCAGGCATTGATGAGCAGCGTCAATACCAGAATGCCACCTACCACGCCAAGCGAGATACCGATTGGAATGTGGAAGAAATCGACAATCAGCATCTTGATACCGATAAACACCAGGATCACCGACAGGCCATATTTCAGCATCGAGAAGCGTTCTGCGACGCCCGCCAGCAGGAAGTACATCGCACGCAGGCCGAGAATCGCGAACAGGTTTGAGGTCAGCACGATAAACGGATCGGTGGTGACGGCGAAGATGGCCGGAATACTGTCAACGGCAAAGATAACGTCGCTCAGCTCGACCAGAATCAGCACCAGCAGCAGCGGCGTAGCGTATAGCACGCCGTTTTTGCGGAGAAAGAAATGTTCGCCGTCAATCTTATCGGTCATGCGCAGATGACTGCGTATCCAGCGCACCAGCGGCTTATCGCCGATACCGGAATCATCCTCTTTCGCCAGCGCCATTTTCACACCAGTAAACAGCAGGAATGCGCCGAAAACGTAGAGCAGCCACTCGAACTGGGAGATCAGCCAGCTACCGGCAAAGATCATGATCGTACGCAGCACGATCGCGCCAAGTACGCCATAGACCAGCACCCGACGCTGAAGCGCAGGCGGAACGGCGAAGTAGCTAAACAGCATCAGCCAGACGAAAACGTTATCCACGGCCAGCGCTTTTTCGATCAGATAACCGGTGAGGAACGCCAGCGCTTGCGGGTCGGCCACGGCGCGACCTTCGGTCTGCACCAGATACCACCAGAAAGCGGCGTTAAACAGAAGTGAGAGGGTAACCCAGAGGATTGACCAGCCAGCGGCTTGCTTCATGGTCATGCTATGTGCACCACGCCGTCCTTGCAGCAATAGGTCGATAGCCAACATGATGACCACGACCACTGCGAATCCGCCCCATAACAACGGTGTGCCGACAGTATTCATTACGATATTCCTTACATAAAAACAAAACGGCTGACGTCGGAAGACGGCAGCCGCTGCGCTTTTATGCATAGACCTCGCCTTCCGGCAAGGTCTCACTTACAACAAGAATTGAATCTTGTTGCCCGGCGACCGGATGCGGTTTTTCACGCATCGTAATGACGATCGGCCGGCAAGGAAGTTACTCCCCTTTGCGCGTAACAAAGTATTACAAGTTATAAATGGCGTCAATGGAGTCCGACGGACCATTTACACTCCTTTACGCCACGGGTTGGGAATCCGCCGGGAAGACCACGCCGGTCTGGCGACGAATCTCGCTCAGCAGCTTCGCTGTGATGCGGCTCACTTCCAGACCCGGATGAGCAACCTCGTTGGCTTCCACCAGGCGAGCAAACTCTTCCGCTTCATACAGCATAGTATTGATGTGCTGTGGCTGCGTCAGATCCTGGGGCTTGCCGCCGCGCGGTATAAAACAGACTTTCTGGCATTCCGAAATTTTCTCGATAACCAGCGCGCCTGCTTCACCCTGAATTTCGCTCGGGATTGCGGAATCGCTCACTTTGGAGTGATGCAGAGTGACATCAAAATCACCGTAGCTTAAAACTACCGTGCCCTGGCCATCAACGCCGCTGTCCAGCAGGCTGGCGCTGGCGTGCACCGCGCGCGGCTCGCCCCACAGCGCGACCGCTGAGGCCAGACAGTAAAAGCCGATATCCATAATCGAGCCGTTAGAGAAGGCCGGGTTAAAGGTATTGGGGTTCTCGCCGTCGAGATAACGCTGATAGCGAGAAGAGTACTGGCAGTAGTTAATAAAGGCTTTGCGCAGCTTGCCGATCTTGTCGAACGACTGCTTCAGCAGCAGGAAGTTTGGCAGGCTGGCGGTTTTGAACGCTTCGAACAGCACCACGTTATTTTCCCGCGCGACCTTAATAGCGGCTTCCACTTCTTGCAGATTCGAGGCCAGCGGTTTTTCGCAAATCACATGCTTTTTATGGCTCAGAAACAGGCGGGTTTGCGGAAAATGCAGCGAGTTAGGGCTGGCGATATAAACCGCGTCCACATCAGCGCATTGCGCCAGTTCTTCCAGTGAAGTGAAGAGGTGTTCGACGGGATAATCGCTGGCGAAGGCCTGGGCTTGTTCAAGGCTACGGGAGTAGATGGCGGTAAGCTTATATTTGCCGGTTTCATGGGCGGCATCGACAAACTGCTTGGTTATCCAGTTTGTGCCAACAACTGCGAAACGTATCATAAACGTTGACGAACTCCGTAAAAAGGGACCTTTCGTCACTCTAACACGCCATCATGACAAAACCAGTGCGCTATGGCGCAGAACGCTCTAACGAAAGCTGCGTCAGCCACAGGCGAGTATCAAACTCCAGCTGATGGTACTGCGGCTCCATATGACAGCACAGCTGATAGAACGCTTTGTTGTGGTCTTTTTCCTTCAGGTGCGCCAGTTCGTGTACCACGATCATCCTTAGAAAATCCTCTGGCGCATCGCGAAAAACGGTGGCGACGCGAATTTCGGCCTTCGCCTTCAGCTTGCCGCCCTGTACGCGTGAGATAGCGGTATGCAGGCCGAGCGCGTTGTTCAGTACGTGGATTTTGTTGTCGTACATCACCTTATTAATAGGGGCCGCGCCGCGCAGATAGCGAGACTTCAGATCCTGGGTGTATTGGTACAGCGCTTTATCGTTGTTGATATCATGGCCCTGCGGATAGCGCTTTTTCAGCACCTCACCGAGGCGATTCTGTTCGATTAAGGTGGTGACCTGCGCCAGCAGGGATTCAGGGTAACCCTGGAGATAGGTTAATGTGCTCATGGGGCCTGTTTGCGTAATTAAGCGACAACTGGCGCGAATTCTAGCACCCCGCGCGGGCAGGATGCCAGAAAGGCTGCGTTACTCGATGATCGCGTCTTCAACCGCCCGATAGCCGAAGAAATCAAACAGCGCCTCTTTGCGATGCAGCATGCTATCCACACAGGCCAGGCCGACAAATGCGCCGGTAAACTCGCCGTAGCGACTATATTCATCGGAAAAACGCGATGTGTCGTAGATCGCGCCGATTTTTTGATATTTTTCGCCATCGACAGACCATGAGCACTGGATCTCCCGGCCGTTAATGGCCATCGCCAGATAAATTTCTCCTTCCGCGAGGCGAATTTTCTGCGGGTCGTCATGACGTTCGCCGTTATCCATATAAATAATGGCCAGTTGCGCAGAGCCAGAGGCTTGATCCCAGGTTTTATGCAGGAACAGATAGTTCATGTTGTCGTAATAGAGCACCAGACCCGCGCTGTGCTGATAAATCTCGGGGCTGAAATCCATTTTCGTGGTGATGTTTGCGTATACCGAGGTGAGTTTTTTCGCCAGCAGGCTGACCTTATTCAGCGAGCTCAGCGACTCCTGCCCGCGCACGGCAAGGTAGCCCGCTTTACGGCTCAGGCTGGTAAAACGCTGGAAGCGAATCCTCGGGGCATAAAACGCGTTATCCAGCGTTTGCCCATCAAAATCATCGATATCCGCTTTGGCCGGAAATGGGTGTGCAGGCAGCCTGGATTCTTCCACCTGGTGCTCGGCGAGATTCCCCCCGGATGCCATTCGCAGCCAGCCTTCGTCGGTCCATTCCATCTTTTGAATCGCCGTTTCCCGACCTAGCGGGCAGCGTAATTCCTGGCGGAACGGGCGACTGCACAGATGGGTTAACCAGACTTCGCCCGTGGGGGTTTCGACATAGCTGCCGTGCCCGGCCTTTTGCAGATAGGTTTCCGGATTGAAGTAGTGCGGCTTCAGATGCCCTGCGTCTTTACGCTCGTTAAAATTCTGCGGCCAGGAGGTGACGATTGGGTTCATCGGATCGCCTTCATAGGGGCCGGTGACTTCCGTTGCGCGGGCCATGGTGACCGCATGGCCGTATCCGGTACCGCCTTCGGCAACCATCAGGTAGTAATAGTCGCCGCGCCGCGTCAGATGGGGCGCTTCAATACAGCCGCGGTTGGTACCGCCATGCCAGATTCGCTGCGGGTAGCCGATGATACTTTGTGTTTGTGGCGAGTACTCCACCAGGCAAATGGCCCCCGGTTTTTCGTAGCCTTCACGGGTTTCCCACTCCAGAGAGACGATCCATTTTTTACCGTCGTTGTCGTGAAGGATTGAGGCATCGAACCCGGCGGAGTGGAGATATATTGGCTCGCTCCACGGGCCGGTTATTTCACTGGCGGTAATAAGATAATTATCCACATCGAAATAACGTGAACTCATGGAGTTCATCACACCATAAATAACGTAAAACAGTTGTTCTTCTTCGCACCAGGTCAGACTTGGTGCCCAAATTCCTTTGGCTGAGGGCAGTTTTTTTAAATCTGGGTTGTTATCGTCGGTAAGAACGTGAGTGAGTAATTGCCAATGTTTAAGATCCCTGGAGTGATAAACCGGTAAGCCGGGAAACCACTCAAATGATGATACCGCCACGTAATAATCATCACCGCGTCGACATATACTGGGGTCAGGATTAAAACCTTTAAAAACAGGATTCTGAATCATCGTATTTACCCTTGATGCAAAAAATATAACGATGATTGTAAATAGTCGTTCGGTCAGGGGATATATAGACTGGTTTTATTTATATAATAAACGTCCACTCACCCCGTGATATCGCTCACAAAAAGCGATTTATTTATCTGCGCGGCTCCCTACCGCATCGGTGCTTCTGACCTTGTGGCGAAAGGCCAGCGGAGTATCGTTCATCATCTCTTTGAACTTTAGGCAAAAGTAGGCGCTGTCGGTGAAACCGGCGCTTTGCGAGATGTCGCTGATCTTCAGGTCGGTATTGGTCAGGAGATTAATGGCAATATTGAGTTTACGCAGCAGCATGAATTTTTTGAAGCTGATTCCAAAGGCCGATTTAAAGGTCTTTGAAAACCAGGATTTCGACCACTGGCAGCGGCGAGCGGCCTCTTCGGTGGTCATCTCAAAATTCTCGCTGGCATCGATGGACTGTAACAGTTCGATAAGCTCGCTGAGATAGCGATGGCTGGTGCGTTCGGTAATCTGGACCGAGTCTTTCAGGCTATTAAACGCGTGGAGCAGTACGCTTTGCATAAGCGATCGGAATAGCGAATCGGAGAAGTCGCTGAACTCCCCGCACCAGCTTAGCAGCAGCTCCAGACGTTCGGCCTCTTCACCAGAAAGATACACCACCGCGCCGCAGTGGGCGGCGGGCAATGACAGGTCGTACCCCTCCAGCCACTCTTTCTCAAATTGCATAAGATAGCGCTTGTGGCTGGCGGCGGCCGGGAGCGTCATTTCATGGATCAGTAAGGCGGGAACGAATACCAGGGTATTGTTTTTAATGGTGAATTTTTCGTCACCGATCGAATAACTTCCCCCTGATTCCCGGAACCACATCAGCTCATCCATCATATGATAATGGGGGACTACGTTTATCCCATTGAAATCATTTATGTTATCTACACGCAGCGTAAACAGCTCGCCGGTGCCCACGGGGATCTTTTCGAAAACGGGAGATTCATCACTCATCGAGTACACTCTTCTTATATTTCACAGGATGATTTATACATAATCAGCAGGCCCTTCGCAATAACGTACAGAGGACAAATCTTAACGTTCTTTTAGGCGGAGACGCGATGAATACTGCCCGTATAAGTATCAAAGAAAAATTTAGTTATGGGTTAGGCGATACCGGCTGTAATTTAGTCTGGCAGACGGTAATGCTGTTTATGGCCTGGTTTTATACCGACGTATTCGGTTTAAGCCCGGCACATATGGGGACCATGTTTCTCGCGGTAAGAGTATTAGATGCAGTGACTGATGTATTAATGGGCGCTGTCGCGGACCGTACCCGGACTAAATATGGGCAGTTCCGGCCCTATATTTTGTGGTTCGCTATTCCCTTTGGCGTACTTTGCTGCTTAACGTTTTATACGCCAGATTTTGGCTATACCGGTAAGCTTATTTATGCTTATGTTTCTTATACCTTATTATCTTTAGTCTATACGGCCATTAACGTACCGTATTGCGCGATGATCAATAATATCTCTAACGATTCCAGAGAGCGCGTCTCTCTCCAGTCCTGGCGCTTTGCACTCAGTACCCTCGGCGGCCTGATTGTCTCGCTCACAGCGCTGCCGCTGGTGGCTTTTCTTGGCCAGGGGAACGTGCAGAACGGCTATTTTTACACCATGATTGTGATGGGATGCCTGAGCATCATTCTGTTCTTTATCTGTTTTGGCCTGACCAAAGAGCGCTTTTCCACTGATATTGCGGTGAATAACCAAAGCAGTATTCTTGATGACCTGAAAACGCTGCTTGCCAATAAAGACTGGCGCATTCTGTTCGCACTCAACGTTGTCAACCTGATTGCTGTGCTGTTCAAAGGCGGAACGACGCTGTACTACGTTAACAATATTATGGGGCGAGCGGATTTGGGCAGCCTGCTGTTGACCACCACCCTGGCGTCCGGCGTGCTGGGAGCGATGCTCTCACCGTTTATCTTTAAAAATATTGATAAGGTCAAAGGGTTTAAAATCTCGATGGCCCTGGAGGCGGTGCTGCTGATTGGGATGTACTTTGTCCCGGCGGGCAACGTGGCCGCTATCTTTGCGCTGGTGATTATCATCAACATTATTCAGCTTGCCGCCACGCCGCTACAGTGGAGCATGCTGTCCGATATTATTGATGCGGAAGAAAAACGCAGCGGTAAAAAGCTCAGCGGCATCGTTTTTTCAACTAATCTTTTTGCTATTAAGCTCGGTATCGCCATCGGCGGCGCGCTGGTGGGCTATATGCTGGCATGGGGTGACTATGTCGGCGGCGCGGCGCAGCAAACCGAGTCCGCGCTGGAGATGATCAAGCTACTGTTCACCGTCTTCCCCGGCGTTCTGGTCGCGCTGCTGATCGTTATCATGGGCAAATACAGTCTGAATGATAAGCGCTTGTCTCGCCTGTCGCAGGACGACCTCCCGGCGTAATAGGCTATCGCCCGCGAGGAGGAGATAATCGGCGTATCTCTATTCAACTGGGCGAAGTTTGCGTATAAACTCGCGGGTTTTAGTATTCCGGAGGCACAGAGGCGATGAGCCAGGTAGAGTTAAACGGTGAGTTATTCACATTAGAGCGGTTCCCACCAAATGCTGAAGAGGAAGCGCTTCAGGCATGGGAAGCGGCGGATGAGTATCTGCTGCAACAGCTGAATGACGTCGACGGCCTGACGCTCATTTTCAATGATAGCTTCGGCGCGCTGGGCTGTGCGCTGGCGGAACGTAACCCGGTGAGCGTTAACGACTCTTACGTTGCTGAGCTGGCGACCCGCTACAACCTGCGGATGAATGGCATCGATGAAGAGAGCGTGCGCTTTCAGGATTCCCTGAGCGAGCTGCCCGCAGCACCGGCGCTGGTATTAATTAAGGTGCCGAAACAGCTGGCGCTGTTAGAGCAGCAACTGCGTGCGCTGCGTGATGTGGTGACGCCGGAAACCCGCATCATCGCCGCCGCGAAAGCGCGCGATGTGCATAACTCCACCCTGGCGCTGTTCGAAAAGATCCTCGGAACCACCACCACTTCGCTGGCATGGAAAAAGGCGCGGTTGATTTTTTGTACCTTTACCGCGCCCGAAGTCACCGATGCGCCGCAGACCTATAGCTGGCAGCTGGACGGTACTCCGTGGACGATTCACAACCATGCCAACGTGTTTGCCCGCAGCGGTCTCGATGTCGGCGCGCGTTTCTTCCTCGACTATCTGCCGGAAGGCATCGAAGGTGAAATTGCCGACCTCGGTTGCGGCAACGGTGTGATTGGTCTCCAGGCGCTGGCCTTAAACCCTAATGCCCGGGTGATGTTTACCGATGAATCGTACATGGCGGTAGCCTCCAGTCAGCTGAACGTCGAAACCAACATGCCGGATGACATCGAGCGCTGCGAGTTTGTGGTCAATAACGCCCTGACTGATATTGAACCGGACCGCTTTGATGCCATTCTCTGTAACCCGCCGTTCCATCAGTTGCATGCGATCACCGACCATATTGCGTGGCAGATGTTCAACGACGCCCGCCGCAGCCTGAAGTACGGCGGCGAGCTGTACGTGGTCGGCAACCGCCACCTCGATTATTTCCGCAAGCTGAAGCGCGCGTTCGGCAACTGCACCACTATCGCCACGAATAATAAATTTGTGATTTTAAAAGCTGTGAAATTGCGTAAGCAGCGTTAAAGGATAATAATCCACTGAGTTGACGGGCAGGCCGGGAATGGCCTGCCCATTTGTATTAACTGAGTGGAGATTATTAACGTGAATCATCAGGATGATGAATGTACTAAGCCCAATATTATTCCGCGGAAAATTCGCCTTGCCAGAAATCCTGCTATTTTTATCTGCCTGATACAATGCGCTGTATATATATTCATTACGGGGGCTGGTTGGTTCGGTTCTGGTGAAGATAACGCCTTGTGGGTTAATCTTTTTTTTATTATTTTATGGGGGGCGTTGGCATTCGGGATTTATAAATACAGCCGCGCCTGCGCGGTTACCGCACTGCTGTTATACGTTATTGAAAAACTTTCTGTTGAACTTATTCCACCAGGGCAGAGTTTTAGTTTTATCTGGCTTATTGCCACTTTTTTGTTGTTGCTGTGCCTTTCCATCGGAATTATCGCCTGCTGGAAACAGCATAAATATAAGAAGAAAAATAGAGATGATAGTGAGCGTGTTTATAAGCAAACAATAATACTTGTCGTGATTGTGTTAGCACTGTTCCATTCTGCTTACTTTGGTATGAAAGAGGTGCAGAAGCACACCAGAAATATTCTCTGGCAGGCGTTCTATCAATCGGTGATGGAAGATAAGAGTAAGATCCCGCTGCCGATGAAAATTAATAATAACATCACTATTACCGATATCTATTTTGAACAGCGCACCCTGATTGTTGAGCATCAGGTGAGCCATGAAAAGTTAGCTGATTTATCGATAGCCAATTTCTACGCGCATGCCAGAAAACTCTACTCCCGCTACTGTGCCAATGGTGTTGCAACCTCGCTTGATTTAACGATGATAGTCCGCTTTGCGCAAGGATACGAGACGCGTGACCTGACGTTTACGCCGAAAGACTGTCAATTTAAAAAGGGATAAGAATCGATGAGTGAAGCCATCGTTGCCAAAAATATCAATATCGCCGTTCGTATCGGTCTGGGACTATGCCTACTGAGCTGTGCGACCATAATTGTGGTTATGGTTATTTTTCCATCCGGTTTAAGTGGTGCGATTCGCGCCATCACTTTTTTCCTGCTCTGGCTAGGGCTGGGTATTGGCATTTATAAAAAGAGCCGGATTTGCGCCGTTATGGCGATAGTTTGCTATATGTTCGATCAGCTGTTTATAGTTTCTGGCCAGGGCTATACGCGTTTTAACGTATTATGGGTTGTTGTTATCTCTGGCTTCACTTTCGCACTAGTGGCATGTTGGCAATACCATCAAATGGTAAAAGAAGGGACCGTCGTCAGTAAAAAATTACGCAGGCCCGCATTGATAACATCAGTTCTGATGCTGGTTATTTTCTTTGGCGCGGGTTTGCCGCTGGCGAATAAAATCCACAATCACAAGGCCCAGAAACAATGGGCACAATACGTACAGATAACCACTGAGGAAATTAAAACGCTTAAACTTCCTCAGCAGGTGGAGACAAACGTTTTGTTAACTCAGGTGGGTTTTGAGGATAAAACGCTGGTCTTTACCTACGATGCACAAGATTTAAAAAATATCGGCTCGCAGGGGTGGGACAAAAAAACGCGTGAGGATTTTGCCCGTTTTTGTCGCCGCGCCGTTCCCCAGTCTCTGGGATTACGGGTGCTGTACCGCCTCACGCAGGGGGATGACAAACGCGAGTTTGAATACGGCGCTCGCGATTGTCAGAGTATGAATTTTTAAATCGACAGCGCCAGCCGGGTGCCCTGGGCGATTGCCTGCCGGGCATCCAGCTCCATCGCCACATCGCAGCCGCCAATCAGATGCACCGTTTTTCCCGCAGCCTGTAGCGGGTCAACTAACTCACGGCGAGGATCCTGACCGGCGCAGATGATGACCTGATCGACGTTGAGGACCTGCAATTCGCCGCCGATCGTCACATGTAAGCCTTGATCATCAATTCGTTGATAGCTGACGCCGGGGATCATTTTAACGCCGCGGGCCAGCAGGGTAGTGCGGTGGATCCAGCCGGTGGTTTTCCCTAAGCCGTCGCCGGGTTTGCTGGTTTTACGCTGGAGCATCACTATCTGGCGTGGGCTTTTCGCCAATTGAATCCCCTCCGCGCGCAGCCCTCCAGCGGTCTGCAGGCTGGTATCAATCCCCCATTCGAGGCAAAACTCGCCGATATTCTGGCTGGTAGCAGCACCGGACTGGCTGAGATACATGGCGGTATCAAAACCGATCCCGCCGCAGCCGATAATTGCTACTTTCTCGCCAACCGGCGCTTTGTCACGCAGGACGTCGAGATAGCTCAGCACCTTCGGGTGATCGATACCCGCGATATCCGGCATTCGCGGGGCGATCCCGGTGGCGAGGATCGTTTCATCAAACGCCAGCAGATCGTCCGCCGCCACCAGGGTTTCCAGCCGTAGCGTGACGCCGGTCAGATCCAACATTCGCCGGTAATAGCGCAGGGTTTCGTAGAACTCCTCTTTGCCGGGGATCTGCTTGGCGATATTAAACTGGCCGCCAATCTCTTTGTGTCCGTCAAATAGCGTCACCTGATGACCGCGCGAGGCGGCGTTTACGGCAAACGCCAGCCCGGCAGGGCCTGCGCCAACCACTGCGAGTCGCTTCGATGTGGCCGCCGGGACAATTGGCATCAGGGTTTCATGGCAGGCGCGCGGGTTGACCAGACACGAGGTGACTTTACCGGCGAAGATCTGATCCAGGCAGGCCTGATTACAGCCGATGCAGGTATTGATCTCATCCGCGCGCCCACTCTGCGCTTTGGAGAGAAATTCGCTGTCGGCGAGGAAAGGGCGGGCCATCGACACCATGTCGGCATCTTCACGGGCAAGGATTGCCTCCGCTACTTCAGGGTCATTAATTCGGTTGGTGGTGACCAGCGGGATCGACACCGCGCCCTTCAGCTTGCGGGTGACCCAGCTAAACGCGCCGCGCGGCACCGGGGTGGCAATGGTCGGAATACGCGCTTCGTGCCAGCCGATACCGGTATTGATAATGGTTGCCCCGGCGGCCTCAATGGCTTTTGCCAGCTCGGTGACTTCTGCCTGGGTGCTGCCGCCGCTCACCAGGTCAAGCATCGACAGGCGGTAGATGATAATAAAATCGCTGCCCGCGCGCTCGCGAACGGCTTTGACGACCTCGACAGCAAAACGCATACGTTGGGCATAATCGCCGCCCCACTGGTCGTCGCGCAGGTTGGTGCGCGCGGCGAGAAACTCGTTAATCAGATAACCCTCCGAGCCCATCACCTCGACGCCATCGTACCCGGCTTCCCGCGCCAGCTGGGCGCAGCGGGCAAAATCATCGATCAGTTGTAAGATCTCATCGTGGCTCAGTTCATGCGGCGTAAAGGGGTTGATCGGTGCCTGAAGCGCGGAAGGGGCGACCAGTTTAGGCTGGTAGCTATAGCGCCCGGTATGCAGAATTTGCAGGGCGATTTTTCCGCCTTCCTGGTGTACCGCATCGGTAATATGGCGATGGTGGGAGAGGTGGCTGGCGTCGTTAAGCACCGCGCCGCCTGCCATGGTAACGCCGGAAGGCGCGGGGGCAATACCGCCGGTGACAATCAGCGCTACCCCATGGCGAGCGCGCTCGGCGTAAAAGGCCGCCAGCCGCTGTGCGCCGTCCGGGAGCTCCTCCAGGCCGGTATGCATCGAGCCCATCAACACGCGGTTTTTGAGCGTTGTGAACCCCAGCTCAAGCGGGGCGAAAAGCGACGGGTAGCGGCTCATAATAGCTTCCAATGTAAAATTATTGTTATGTGGTCGGATGAGTTACTAATTTAGCCGTCACGGGCAAAAAGGGAAAAGGGGAGTGCGACGATTGTGATGGGATTCAAAGAACGGCGCAGGAAGACTCCCCTCACCCCGACCCTCTCCCGGGGGGAGAGGGAGAAGGACGGGATTGTGCCTCTCCTGAAGTGAGAAGGAGAAAGGCGGAATTGTGTGACGAATAAAAAAGCGGTGCCGAACGGTCCCCTCTCCCCTGCGGGGAGAGGGTTAGGGTGAGGGGGCAGCAGGCGCACGGCGCGCCAGCCCCGGCGCCTGCCACATTGACGTCGTCAATCCGCTATCCACCAGACCGAGCTGCTCGGCGTACACCGACTGCCATTTCACCATCATCTCCTGATACAGCTCGCGATGCGCTGGGTTTGGCATAAATACCCGATGCCAGCTCACCAGCTTCTCGCCCGTTGTCGCCATATCGCTGTACAACCCGGCACCGGCCCCGGCGGCAATCGCGCAGCCCAGTGCGGTCGCTTCACGAACCTCGGGCACCCGCACCGGCAGCCCGGTCACGTCGCTAAGTATCTGGCTCCACAGCGCCCCTTTTGAACCGCCGCCAGCGAACACCAGGCTGTCGAACTTCACGCCGGAAAACTGCGAAATCTGCGCCAGATTGCAGGCGGAAACAATCGCCGCGTTCTCTTCCAGCGCGCGAAAGAGCGTGGCTTTATTACATTTTTCCGGGTCGATGGAGAGGTTAATAAACGACGGCGCGGCGTGGTACCACTGCTTAAAATGCATGGCGTCGGAGAAAATGGGCATCACCCCGTGGGAGCCCGCTGGAACGCGGCTGGCCATCTCTTCCAGCAGCGAATAAGCATCCACCCCAAGCCGCTCGGCAACCAGCTTCTCTTCCGCACAGAAAGCATCGCGAAACCAGCGCATGGTCAGTCCGGTAAAGAAGCTGATGGATTCCGCCTGCGCCATACCGGGGATCACGTGCGGGTTAACGCGGATATTCATCTCCGGATCGGTGCGCACTTCCGGCAGATTAACCACCTGCTGCCAGAAAGTACCGCCGAGCACTGCGGTCTGCCCGGCGCGCACCACCCCCAGCCCGAGGCAGCCGAGCTGGACGTCGCCGCCGCCCATCACCACCGGCGTACCTGCGCGCAGTCCGCTTTGTTGGGCCGCCGCATCGGTCACCGCGCCGAGCACGGTACCGGTCTCTTTCACCGGCGAGAGAATATCGGCCCGCAACCCGGCCATATCCAGCAGTGCCGGACGCCAGTCACGGCTGAACAGATCGAGCATACCGGTGGTCCCGGCATTTGAAGGATCGACCGCCAGCTCACCGGAGAGCTTCGCCGCCAGCCAGTCGCTGATCATGGTGATGGTTGCCGCTTTGCGGTAGATATCCGGGCGATGATGGGCCAGCCACAGCAGGCGCGGCATGGCGCTCAGCGCCAGAGTCTGCCCGGAAACGCCGTATACCTCGGATTCGAAACGATAGTCGTGGATCTCTTTGAGCTCCGCCACCTCGCGGCTGGCGCGAGCGTCAACGTTGGCGCAGGCCCAGATGGCCTCGCCGTTGCGGTCATAAAGCACGATGCCTTCGCGCATTGAACAGCAGGCCACGGACTGAATATCCGCCGGGGAGAGATGAGCGGCGGCCAGCGCCTGGCGGATGCACTGGCAGGCCAGCTGCCAGTTGAGGGTAAGATCGAACTCCATCGAGCCGGGAACGTTGTCGATGCTCAGGTGTTTCCATTCGGCCTGGCCGACCGCAATCTGGCGACCGTTGAGATCGAAAATCACCGCCCGAACGCTGCCGGTCCCGGCATCTAACGCTAACAGGTAACTCATGACATGCGCCTCGCTATTGTTGCGCGGCGCAGGACCGTTATGAGGCCAGCGTGAGCACCGCGCGTGCTGTTGTCTCTTCCGTTACCAGGCCATTAATCCGCTTGCCAATAAGGGCCGCGTAAATCGCCTGCGCTTTTTCTGCGCCCCCGGCAACGCCGACGATAGTCGGCAGCTGCGCCAGTTCATCGAGGGTCACGCCAAGCAGTTCCCGATGGATCTCCAGTCCCTCGACCGGTTTGCCATCGGCCTGCAGGAAATAACCTAAAATGTCGCCCACCGCGCCTTTACGGACGTACATCAGCTGTTCGCCTTCGCTGATATAGCCGGAACGCAGGATGGTCGCGTCGCGGCGCTGATCGATCGCGCCAATGCCGACCACCGCCACATCTGCCGCCGTGGCCGCGAGGATCACGTCGCGGACGCTGGATTCCCGACGCAGGATCTCCGCCACATCGGCTGATGACACCCTGAGCGGAGCGGGGATCATGCTGATGCTACAGGCCGCATCCAGCTGGCCGATGCCGGTCATATAGGGGCCGACGCCGCCGGAAAGCGTCACCAGCCGTACCTGCTGCGAGCCGATAAACCCGCTCAGATGCTGTAGGCAGCTCATGGTCGCTTCGCCAAAGCCCACTGCCAGCAGCTGTCCAGGCTCGAGCACGCCCATTAACGATTGCGCCGCGCCAATCCCCAGCCGGGTGTTCATCGGCGGGGTATTCAGCGCGGGCAGTACGCGGGCGATTTTCAGGCCGAAGCGCTGCTGGAGTTCGGTCTCCAGCGCCAGACAGCCTTCATAGCGCGAATTAATCTGTACGCGGATTACCCCGGACTGGCGGCCTTTCTCCAGCAGACGGGAGATCTTTAACCGCGGCAGTCCTAAACGCTCGCCGATGTCGTTCTGCGTTAAGCCATCGTGGTAGTAACACCAGGCCACCCGCGCCACCAGCTCTTCCTCGGCTAACGCCAGCCCGGCGTAGCGGCTCTCTTCCGTAATGCGTTTTTCGCTCATAAAGTGAACTCTTATAAAAATTTAGATCATATGTTCGTTATTGCGTGGTCGGAAAATGTGAGCCGACTGGCAAAACCGATCTTTCGTTGTTCTCTGGTTTTATCCAAACGATCTAAAGCATAAAACTGTGATCTTTGCACGGTTGTAAATATAGTTCACCGTCTACGCTTTTGAACATTATTAAATTAAAAAATCTTTTGTTCAAATCGGGGCGTGATAATGAAGCCACTGCTTGAAGCTCGCCAAATCTGCAAACAGTTCTCCGGCATTACTGTACTCAAGCGCATTGATTTCACGGTGTTTTCCGGCCAGGTTCACGCGCTGATGGGCGGTAACGGAGCGGGGAAATCGACGCTGATGAAGATTATCGCCGGGGTGGAAACGCCCGACAGCGGTGAGTTAATCCTCGGCGGACGCACTTTTGCGCGCCTCAACCCTGCGCAGGCCCATCAGCAGGGCGTGTATCTGGTGCCGCAGGAACCGATGCTCTTTCCCAACCTGACGGTGCGGGAAAACATTCTCTTTCGTCTGCCGAAGCGGGCTGATAACGAGGCTCGCTTGCAGGAAAAGCTCCAGCAGCTCAACTGCCAGCTTCAGCTTGATGCGGCGGCCAGCACTCTGGAAGTTGCCGATCAACAGATGGTGGAGATCCTGCGCGGGCTGATGCGCGATGCGCAGATCCTGATCCTTGATGAACCGACCGCCTCATTAACTCCGGGGGAGACAGAGCGGCTGTTTCGCCAGATCCGTTCCTTGCAGGGGCTCGGCGTTGGGATCGTGTTTATCTCGCATAAACTCCCCGAGATCCGCCTGGTCGCCAGCCACGTATCGGTCATGCGCGACGGTGCGGTGGTGCTGAGCGGGGAAACCGCGCAATACGGCGACAACCAGCTGATCGGCGCGATGACGCCCGTTGGGCGCGACCATACGCTGAGCGACACGCAAAAGCTGTGGCTGGCGCTGCCGGGCAATCGCCGCACTCAGGCGCAGGATTTCCCGGTGCTGCGGGTCGAGGATCTGACCGGGGAAGGTTTTATCGATCTCAACCTTGAGATCCACGCCGGGGAGATCGTCGGCCTCGCCGGATTAGTCGGATCCGGACGCACCGAATTTGCCGAAACGCTGTATGGCCTGCGTCCGGTACGCGCCGGTCGGGTGTGGCTGGAAAACCGTGATATCAGCCGTGACAGCACCCGCAACCGGCTGGCCAGTGGGCTGGTTTATCTGCCGGAAGACCGCCAGGTCTCCGGGCTGTTTCTTGATGCGCCGGTGCGCTGGAACACGGTGATGTTTAACCAACCGTCGCTGTGGCAGCAGAACAAGCGCGAAGCCGCGGTGGTTGAGCGCTATCACCGGGCGCTGGGGATCAAAATGACCGATGGCGATCGTCCGGTGCGCACGCTCTCCGGCGGCAACCAGCAGAAGGTGCTGCTGGCGCGCTGCCTGGAGGCCAACCCATTGCTGCTGATCGTCGATGAGCCCACGCGCGGGGTGGACGTTTCCGCCCGCGCCGACATCTATCAACTGCTGAAAAGCGTGGCCGCCCAGAACGTGGCGGTACTGATGATCTCCAGCGATCTTGATGAGTTTGTTGGTCTCGCGGATCGGGTGCTGGTGATGCATCAGGGCAGGCAGAGCGGCGAGCTTTCGCAGCAGGCGGTCACCGTCGACCGGATGATGACCCTGGCCTTCGGAGGACAGCCATGAAAACGTTACTCAAGAATCGCGAACTGAGCGCTTTTCTCGCCATCGTGGTGCTGTTTGCCGGGCTGGTGGCGCTCAACCCGGCCTATTTCAGCTTGCAAACCCTGGCAATGATCTTCGCCAGCTCGCAAATCCTCTGCCTGTTGGCGCTGGGGGCGACGTTGGTGATGCTGACCCGCAATATCGATGTTTCCGTTGGCTCCACCGTCGGCCTGAGCGCAATCGCGGTGGGCGTGGCGTTGAACAGTGGATATGGCCTGATGACGGCTATCGCCTTTGCGCTGGCGATCGGCGCGCTGGCCGGGGCGTTTAACGGCCTGCTGGTGGTGGGACTGCGCATCCCGGCGATAGTCGCCACGCTCGGCACCCTCGGGCTTTATCGTGGGGTGATGCTGCTGTGGACCGGCGGCAAGTGGATTGAAGGCCTGCCGAACAGCCTGAAGGCGCTATCGGAACCGGCGTTTATCGGCATTTCGCCGCTGGGGTGGTTGGTGCTGGCGCTGCTGCTGGTGGGCGGCTGGGTACTTTCACGTACCGCCTTTGGCCGCGATTTTTACGCCGTCGGCGATAACCTTGCCGCTGCTCGCCAGCTCGGGGTGGCGGTGAACCGTACGCGGATGCTGGCTTTTACCCTTAACGGCATGCTGGCGGCCTGCGCCGGGGTTGTTTTCGCCGCGCAGATTGGCTTCGTGCCGAATCAGACCGGCAGCGGACTGGAGATGAAAGCTATCGCGGCCTGCGTTCTCGGCGGAATTTCTCTGCTTGGCGGCACCGGCACGCTGCTCGGCGCTTTCCTCGGCGCGTTTTTCCTCACCCAAATTGACACCGTGCTGGTGCTGTTTCGCCTCCCGGCGTGGTGGAACGACTTTATCGCCGGTCTGGTGCTGCTCGGCGTACTGGTGCTTGACGGACGACTGCGCCAGGCGCTGGCTCGTCATCAGCGGGCGCTGAAGTACAGCCGCTTTCAGCCCGGCAATAAAGGGGGCAAGCGCGTAGCTCCCTTTCCCGAACGTAAAAACAAAGAGGTGGCGTAAATGAAGCTCAACTGGGAAAGCGCGCTGCTGGCGTTACTGGTGCTGGAGATCCTGCTGTTCGGCACGCTGAATCCGCGCATGCTGGATCTCAATATGCTGCTGTTCAGCACCAGCGATTTTATCTGCATTGGTATCGTGGCCCTGCCGCTGACGCTGGTGATTATCAGCGGCGGGATTGATATTTCTCTCGGTTCGACCATCGGCCTGTGCGCCATCGCGCTGGGGGTGATGATGCAGGCGGGCTGGCCGATGAGTCTGGCAATTCCGCTGACGCTTCTGCTCGGTCTGTTGTGCGGGCTGCTGAACGCGGCGCTAATCCACTACACCGGCATCAGCCCGCTGGTGATTACCCTCGGCACTCTGTACCTCTACGGCGGCGGCGCGCTGCTGCTCTCCGGCATGGCGGGAGCGACCGGCTACGAAGGCATCGGCGGATTCCCGGATAGCTTTACCGCCTTCGCGAACCAGACGCTGTTCGGCCTGCCGATACCGCTGGTGCTGTTCGCGGTGATTACTTTTTTCTTCTGGCTGCTGGCTCATCGCGGGCGCTTTGGCCGCCATCTCTTTCTGCTCGGACAAAATCCGCGCGCCGCGCGCTATGCGGCGCTGTCCGTAAACGGCATGCCGTACGTGCTGTATGGCCTGGTCGGCGTGGCCTCGGCGATTGCCGCGCTGGTAATGGTTTCCTACTTCGGCTCGGCGCGCTCGGATTTAGGCCGCGACCTGCTGATGCCCGCGCTAACCGCCGCGGTGCTTGGCGGGGCCAATATCTACGGCGGTTCCGGCTCTATCATCGGCACCGCGCTGGCGGCGCTGCTGGTGGGTTATTTACAACAAGGTTTGCAAATGGTCGGCATCCCCAACCAGGTGTCGAGCGCGCTGTCAGGGGCGCTGTTGGTTGTGGTGGTGATGGGGCGCTCGCTGAGCCTGCATCGTGAATGGGTGCGGATGACCTGGCGGCGTCTTTTCTCGCGTAAAACAATCGGAGCATAAAATGAAATTAAAACTGATGGTGCTGGCAGTGGCGTTAAGCGTGGCAACCGCTCAGGCGGCAGACCGCATCGCCTTTATTCCTAAGCTGGTTGGCGTCGGCTTCTTTACCAGCGGCGGCAACGGTGCGAAAGAGGCGGGCAAAGCGCTTGGCGTGGACGTTACCTACGACGGCCCGACCGAACCGAGTGTTTCCGGCCAGGTGCAGCTGATCAACAACTTCGTCAACCAGGGCTATAACGCGATCATCGTCTCTGCGGTATCGCCGGACGGCCTGTGCCCGGCGCTGAAGCGGGCGATGCAGCGTGGGGTCAAGGTCCTGACCTGGGACTCCGACACTAAACCGGAGTGCCGCAGCATCTACATCAACCAGGGCACGCCGCAGCAGCTCGGTGGCCTGCTGGTGGAGATGGCGGAAAAACAGGTGACGAAACCCACCGCCAAAGTGGCGTTTTTCTACTCCAGCCCAACGGTCACCGACCAGAACCAGTGGGTAAAAGAGGCGAAAGCCAAAATCGAAAAAGAGCATCCGCAGTGGGAAGTGGTGACCACCCAGTTTGGCTATAACGATGCCACGAAATCACTGCAAACCGCCGAGGGGATCTTAAAAGCGTATCCGGATCTCGACGCCATTATCGCTCCTGATGCCAACGCGCTCCCGGCGGCGGCGCAGGCGGCGGAGAACCTTAAGCGCCAGGGCGTGGCGATCGTCGGTTTTAGTACTCCGAATGTGATGCGCCCCTATGTGGAACGCGGCACGGTCAAAGCTTTTGGCCTGTGGGACGTGGTGCAGCAGGGCAAGATCGCGGTTAACGTCGCCGATCGTCTGTTGAAAAAGGGCGATCTTAACGTTGGCGACAGCGTTGATGTGAAAGATCTCGGCACTCTGAAAGTCGAGCCAAATAGCGTACAGGGCTACCAGTATGAAGCGAAAGGCAACGGCATCGTGCTGCTGCCGGAGCGGGTGGTGTTCACCAAAGAGAATATCAATAACTACGATTTCTGATGGAGGATGAGATGGCTGATTTAGACGATATCAAAGAGGGAAAAAACTTCGGCTTAGACCGTCCGCAGCAGAACACGCTCTATACGCTGAAGGGCTGTGGTTCGCTGGAGTGGGGGATGCAGTCGCGGCTGGCGCGCATTTTTAACCCGCAGAGCAACCGCACGGTAATGCTGGCGTTCGATCACGGCTATTTTCAGGGGCCGACCACCGGGCTGGAGCGTATCGACCTCTCTATCGCGCCGCTGTTTGAAGAAACCGATGTGCTGATGTGTACCCGCGGCGTGCTGCGCAGTCAGGTGCCTGCGGCGACGAATAAGCCGGTGGTGCTGCGCGCCTCGGGCGGTAACTCGATTTTAAGCGAACTCTCTAACGAATGCGTGGCGGTGGCGATGGAGGACGCGCTGCGCCTCAACGTCTGCGCGGTAGCGGCGCAGGTCTATATCGGCAGCGAGCACGAGCATCAGTCGATCAGCAATATCATCAAGCTGGTGGATGCCGGGAACCGCTACGGGATGCCGGTGCTGGCGGTAACCGGCGTGGGTAAAGAGATGACCCGCGACGCCCGATACTTCTCGCTGGCCAGCCGTATTGCCGCCGAGATGGGCGCGCAGTTTGTGAAAACCTATTTTGTTGAGGAAGGCTTTGAAAAAGTGACCGCCAGCTGCCCGGTGCCGATCGTTATCGCCGGAGGGAAAAAGCTGCCGGAGCTGGAAGCGCTGGAGATGTGCTGGCGGGCGATAGATCAGGGCGCATCCGGCGTGGATATGGGGCGCAATATCTTCCAGTCCAGCGCGCCGAGCGCGATGCTCAAAGCAGTGAAAAAAGTGGTGCACGAGAATCTGAGCGCCCGCGAGGCGTATCAGTTCTGGCAGGAGGAAAAACAGGGAGAGCTGAAATGAACGTGACGCTGGTGGAAATTAATATCAAACCGGAGCGGGTCGATGAGTTTCTTGAGGTGTTCCGCGCTAACCACGAAGGAGCATTGCTGGAGCCGGGCAATCTGCGCTTTGACGTATTGCAGGACCCGGAGGTGAAGACGCGCTTTTTTATTTACGAAGCCTATAAAGACGACGAGGCGGTGCTGGCGCACAAGAAAACTCCGCACTATCTGGCCTGCGTGGCGAAGCTGGAGGAGATGATGTCGCAGCCGCGGCAGAAACGCAGCTTTATCGGCCTGCTGCCGGCGGTGTGAAACTGGCCCCTCACCCCGGCCCTCTCCCCACAGGGGAGAGGGAGAAAAGCGGAGCCGTCGGTTAAATAGGGTGTGGGGAGAGGGAGAAAAGCGGGTCGGAGCAGTGGATAAAAAGCGGCGCCGAACGGTTCCCTCTCCCCGGCGGGGAGAGGGTTAGGGTGAGGGGAAAACGCTACGGCTGGCGGAAAAACTCGTTATACAACATATACAAATGCGCAGCGCTCCAGGAGAAGTTCGGTGCTCCCTGCTGCGCGCCGGTCAGCGGATTGTAGTTCTCCTGAATCGGGCCGTCGGAGGTTAACCCTTTGGCGTGCCTGAAGAAGGCGTCCGCCAGGTTCAGCGCCTCTTCTCGATGGCCGTAGCGTTCCATCCCTTTCAGGCCGAACCAGAACTGATCCACCCACACGCGACCGCGCCAGTAAATATCTGCGCCAAACGCCGGATTGGTTAATGCGGCGGTGCCCAGCGGTACAAAGGTGTTGAACTCTTTATTATCCAGCATCACCGAAATCACCTCGTCGGCATGCGCCTGAGTCGCCGCGCCGTTAAACAGCGGCGACCAGCCCTCCGGGCCTTTGCCGCGCTCGACGATCGGCTTACCGGCGCAGCCGTTCGCCAGCGGCTGCTCCTCAATACGAATGTCGTAATAGAATTTTGTCTGCGGGTCGAACATGCAGGTGTTGATGTAATCGGCGAGCTTTTTCGCCAGCGCCTGGTAGCGTTTCGCCTCTTCCGGCTTGCCGAGGAGGGCCGCCATCTCAGCCAGGTAGTGGTTATCGCTGTACATATAGCTGGCCTGATCGACCGACTCCTGCAACAGCGAATAGCCGAGCAGGTTACCGCTCTGATCCCGGTTTTCAGCGAATTTCACCGTCCAGTCGCTGCGTTTCCCGCCGTTGGCGATGTATCTATCCAACTGCTCTTTATCGATAAAGCCGAACACCGCCGCGTCATCGCGCCCGGACTCCCAGGAGGCGGCCACCTGCGCCGGGATCTCCAGGCTGTCGTAATCGCCCTTCGCCGTCACTTGCTCGTAGGTTTTGAGGCCGGAGAGTACCTCTTCTTTATCACCCTTTTTCACGGTAAACAGCATCTCGCCGCTGGCAGTATTGTGCGCTTTATCGCGGGTCGCACCGTACTCCGGCACGCCGTTGCCGTTGTGGTCGCGGTTGCGCAGCCACCAGTCATGATAGGCCACCAGCTTTGGATACATCTCCTCCAGCCAGGCTTTATCTTTGGTGACGTTATAGACCTCCATCACCGACCAGGCGGCCAGGCTCGGCTTGGTATTGCGTTCGTTCCAGTTGCTGCCGTCGCCGCCGCGCTCCGGGCTCAGGTTCCAGGCGATCAGATCCGGAACGAACCCGGCATCCTGTGGGCGAACCTTGTCATTGGCGGCGATCTGCCAGGAGAAGACGGCGCGAATATTCTCTTTGGCGATCTCCGGGTTGAAGTGGGCCATGGCGTAGGCCTGTTTCCAGGTATCCCACGGCCAGGTCTGGTTACCGGAGAACCAGCGTCCGGTCACCGACGGCGTGACGGTATTGTGCTGCACCGCACCGCCGGGGGCGCGCCAGTTGCCGTTCAGGGTTTCGATGGCTTTCACCGCTACCCGGGTTTGTTCTGCGGTGGCGTCAGGGTTGGTCAGCCCCTTTTGCAGATAGCCGTTCCAGCGCTGTTCGGAGGCGCTCAGGTAGTGGGCCGGGCGCGCCAGAATATCGCGGATTTGTGCCTTCTCAAGACGCACCTGTTCGGCGGTTAGCAGGTGCGAGTAGGTGGTGTAGATTGTCGTTGAGCCATTTATCTGTGCGCTGCTGGTGAAACGATGCCCGTCGATTTTGGTTACCGTCGGCAGGGAGCGATGCACCTGATACTGCGATTCGCCGGAGGTCATTAAATCGGAGGCGGAACGGACTTTGCCAAAGCTCACCGTCAGACCATCGTGAGTGGCGCTCAGGCGGCGCTGATAGTCCGGGAAGGCTTCATCAATGGTTTTACCCGCCAGCGGTTTACCCTCTTTCGCGGCCAGTTTCTCCAGCAGTTCGCCGTTCCAGACTAGCTTAAGCGGCGTGTTGCTGGTTATTTTAGTTTCCAGCAAAGAGGTGTGCGCGCTGGCGAAGCGCAGCGTCATTTCAACCTGCACACCGGGGGCTGAGAGCTTTTGTACCAGCGCGCCGGGCAGGCTCCAGGCCTGCATCGTGAAGGCGACCTTTTTATCGTTCTGGTACACCGTCAGGCGATCGAAATTGGTCGCCATAAAGTTGATGTACTCCTCGGTCAGTAGCGCAGGTCCAGGAAAGCCGCCCATAGTGGCAGGGCCGTCCGGCAGCAGGTGTCCATGCCATGCGCCAAGATCGAAAAACGGGTTGAAGCGCTGGTGGTCATCGTAATCAAAATCCTGCATAGATTGTGGTGCGCCGCTACGGTTGATGACGTTTTTAAACTCATCAGCGGTCAGCGCATGGGCGGAAAAACTGAGCAGCAGCGCGCAGGCCAGCGGCGTGAGAGTGGTGATTATTTTCATGGTATGTCTGTCCCTTGTTACCAATAGAAATATTGCATCAGGAAAACCTGGTCGCTCGGATCGCCAGAGGCGTTTTTCATGTAGAACCGGCTGTCTGCTGCGGTAGCAAAACGCCCGCCGCCGTATTCATACCAGATCCCGAACTGCATAAATGAGGTGGTTTCCTCGGCGGCGTTATCCGGGCGATGTTTGGCGTAGCTGTACGCGGTGGAGAGATAAACGCCCTTGAGCGCCTCATACATGGCGCTGGCCATAAAGCCGGTTTCGGTCCCTGGGACGTTCCGCCCTTTGGCGCGACCGGTGTGGTGCCAGGCGCGAGCGGCGAGATTGGGGGAGAGAATACCGGTTAAAAACAGCTGTCCGGTGCCGTCGGTCACTTCCAGACCGTTCATCCAGGTGACATCTTTGGCGATATCGTACTGAATATAGCCGTTGACCATCGCCGGATAGGTGTATTTATCGTCGTAACGGTCGTATTTGCCGAAATGCAGCCAGGCTTTGCCTTCATCGTGATGCCCGGCGGGCGTGGCGGTCACGCTATAGCGAAAGTCGCCTGCCAGGTTTTGCACCTTGAGCGCGTACATAATGTCGCGCGTGTTGGGGATCACGTAGCCGAGGTCGGGGGTGAAATCGCCCCACCATTGCAGGTCATCGAGCGATGAGTCCTGGCGCAGGCTGAGCATGATCTCGGTACTGTTATCGGTTTTATATCCACCATAGAAGCGGTTAATACCGCCTTCAAATCCGCCCCAGCTATGGTCCGGTACCCAGGCGTTGCCCTGGTTATCGGCCTGCACCGTCCAGCCTTCGCCATAAATTAAGCCGAACCAGTTGCCGTGCTTTATTTCCAGCCCGCCTTCAATATAGGTGCCATCGCTATATTTGTGTTTATCCTCGCCTTCTAAATCCATATATCCGCCGACGCCCAGCTCGCCGTAAAACCGATATGACGTGGTGCTGATGTCTGGCGTCTTCATATCATCATGTTCTGCCGGATGAGCAACGTCAGCAGCCATTGTCGGGGCGCAAAAAGCCAGGGCGGCAAGCGCCCCGTAAAAGTAGTTATTATTTTTCATAGAGTGATTAAGAGGTAGTGAGTTTTAATTTTTAAGAAAAAGTCTTATTAAGAAGCATCAGAGGCCGGTGCCGCTTCAATTCTTTTTTCTTCCTGAGTTAATCCCTTCACGTATTTGCTGTATTTCCACCATGCAAATCCGAGGAAGATAACGATCCCGCCGACGTTATAGAAAATAATCGTCAGAATATTGCCGCCGGTTGGGAACGTTGAAGCAACGAAGCCGATGGCGAAAATAACAATCAACATGGAAACCACCGCGATGCCGGTGGTGCGCGAGCCCATCTTGAAATCGCGCGGCAAATGGTCGAGCTTGCGGCGCAGGTTAAGGTAGGCCAGCATAATAAACAGCGGCGGCAGCATCGAGGCGGCAGCGGTCATGTTGATGATGGTGTTCATTAAATCCTGCACCGTATTGGAGCCCATCATCGGGATAATCATCAGCGGAATAACAATCAGGAACTGAATCCACGCCGCGCGCGCCGGTACGCCATTCTGATTGAGCTCGACGGTCTTTTTGCCAAATATCCCGGCCGGGATTTCGGAGAAAAAGATTTTTACCGGCGTCGCGGTCCACATTAATAATGAACCGAACATCGCAGTGAAGGAGACCAGGCCGACAAAACGGTTAACCAGCAGTTCCGGTAGGCCAAAATATACCGCCATGCCATGGAAGACCTGTACCGAGCCGCCGGTGAATTTCAGCTCTTTGCTGCTGATAAACACGTTAATCAGCACCGAGGAAATCGAGTACAGCACGCCAATCACTATTCCCGCCATAATGATGACTTTAACGAATGACTTTGATCCGCCTTTGACGTCGTTAACATACACCGCGACGGATTCTGCGCCGCCAGCCGCCATAAAAATCCAGGTGGTGATGCCAAGAAACGCCCAGTTGAAGTTGGGGATCATCGCATCCACGGTAATGGGATCCGCAGGTTGAATACCGCCCACCAGCGCGCTGCCTGAGAGCAGAATGTAGGAGAGCGTCAGCAGTAGCATCAACGATGACGTGACCGAGGTAATCGGCCCCAACATTTTTGCGCCGTTGGTGGAAACCCAGGTGGATAAAGCGAACAGCGCCATGCTCAGCACCGTGGTGGCGACAGGTGTCAGAATGTACTCGTAGCCGAGAAAAGCGTAAGAGGCGTAGGCAATCACGCGCGGCAGCAGCGAGGTGAAAAAGAACAGATTCACAAACCAGTAGGTG
Source organism: Klebsiella sp. RHBSTW-00215 (assembly GCF_014103785.1). Taxonomy (NCBI): domain Bacteria; kingdom Pseudomonadati; phylum Pseudomonadota; class Gammaproteobacteria; order Enterobacterales; family Enterobacteriaceae; genus Klebsiella; species Klebsiella sp. RHBSTW-00215. The sequence goes on along the minus strand of NZ_JABXQS010000001.1, from coordinate 687,661 downwards.
TAGGCGGTAATAAACGCCCAGCGCCCGCCCAGCGAGCTTTTCACCCAGGCGTAAACGCCCGCCTCGGAGTTTTTATTCAGCGAAACGAATTCGGCAATAATCAGGCAGAAAGGGATGAAGTAGAACAGGGTGGCGAGGAAAAACATCGGTGCCGACGCCAGCCCCAGCTCAATATTGTTATTGATAACGTTGTTAAAACTGAAGACGGCGGCGAAGGTCAGCGACAGCAGACCGAACTTGCCGATGGTATTACGTTTGGTATCAGACATAACACATCTCCACACATTATCCCTCAGAGAGTGGCCGAAGGGGATTGTGTTGTTTGTAGGGTAGAGGCAGTTAAGTATTATGGTTAATTTAGTAAAAATTTTAGTAAATAAAAGCGGTAAAACTGAATTGCTTTAACTCGATCACGAAAATGGTTGGCGGGACGTCATCTCAACAGGTAAAAAAAATCCCGCCTGCTGATAGGGTGCAGGCGGGAAGTCGGGTGCCTATTTCGCCGGATTTACTGCGCCTTTCAGCGCCGTCTGTTGGCTTTTCTGCTGTTTTTTCTCAAAGCGGGTTATCCACCACCACGCGAGACCGGAGAAGACCGCGGTCATAAAGACGTTAATGAAGAAGGCGTTTACCAGGTCGACGCCCGGCGGGAAGGCGGAGGCGGTCATGCTGACCAGGAAAATCACCATCAGCATCGACACCACGCCCATCCCGACCTTTCTTGACCCCATGCGGAAGTCGCGCGGCGTGTCGTCGTGTTTCCAGCGGAAAACAAAGTAGGCAGCCATAATGAACAGCGGCGGCAGCATGGCGGTGCCCGCGGTCAGGTTGATGGCGGTATTCATCATCTGCTGGACGCTGGCGGAGCCGAAGCCGTTGACGATAAGCATCAGCAGGACGAAGACAAACTGCCACCAGGCGGCGCGTACCGGCACGCCGTGAGCGTTCAGCTCGGTGGTTTTTTTGCCATAGATGCCCGCAGGAATTTCAGAGAAGTGAATTTTTACCGGTGCGGCGGTCCACATCATCATGCTGCCGAAGATGGCGATAAACAGAATGATGCCGACGAAGCGGCCCATCAGCGCTTCAGAAATATGGAAGTAAGCGCCAAGGCCGGTGAAGATTTCCACCATCCCCGCCGCGTAGGTCAGATCTTCGCGCGCCACAAAGACGTTTACCAGCAGTGAACCCAGCGCATACATACCGCCAATCAGCACTCCGGCGGTGATGATCACTTTAATAAACGATTTCTGCCCGCCTTTGGTGTCGTTCAGGTAGGCGGCAACGGTTTCAGCACCGCCCGCGGCCTGGAAAATCCAGCACATGATGCCCAGCGTTGCCCAGTTAATGGTAGGGGCCATGGCGTGCAGCGTAATCGGCTGCGCTGGCACGTGACCCGAACCCAGTGCGGTGAAGGCGCCGACGACGTAAATCGCAAACAACGCGAAGACGCCATATGCCACGCATTCGGAAATTTTCCCCAGCCACGTCGCGCCTTTGGTGGAGATATGGGTCGCCATGGCGAACAGGACGATAGAGATCAGTGAAGTGACCATCGGCGAGAAGGGAATGGCGTAACCCATAATCGCGTACGACGCGTAGGCCACCACGTTCGGCAGCAGCGACAGGAAAAAGAACAGGTTCACAAACCAGTACAGGAACGAACCCAGATAGGCCGCGCGGGTGCCTAAAGGCTGTTTCAGCCAGGCGTACATGCCTGACTCGGAATTTTTATTCGCTGAGACGAACTCGGCGATGATAAACACAAACGGGATAAAGTAAACCACCGTGGCGAACAAGAAGATAGGAGCGGAACTCAGTCCTAACTCTATGTTGTTATTAACGATATTACGCACGTTAAACACGGCGGTAAACGCCATCGACAGCAAGGCGAATTTACCTATTTTGGCACGTATTGATTCGGACATAAGTCCTCCGAAAATTTAGCTGGCCCGGATTTGGGGCTGGAACCGGGACGGCCAGCGGGCGCACCCGCTGGCCTCTTGTTGCTTAACGTAGGCTTACTTATTCAGAAAGTAGCCATCTTCAATCGTTACTTTGAGCACCACTTTTTTGACCGGTGAATCGCAGATAAAACGGTAAGCTTCGTCGGTATCGCAAATCACCATTTGTCCTTCATGGACCTGGACGGTTTCACCAAGGCCTTTCAGATATTCGCGGTCGGTTTCATCACGGTAGCAGGCGACGGTCTGGAGCTGCTCTTTGGCGGCAAACTCTATTTTTTGCTGACCTTGCAGATAATAGTGCACTTCAAAATAGCGGCGATTACCGACAAAAAGCGCATCGGTGGTGCTATTGCTTTCCACACGATAGGAGAGCGAATCGCCGATGGAGTGAGCGACGCCGGGCCGAATATTGTCGATGTTATTGATGGCTTCCACGCAGCGTTGCCATTTACGTCCGCTGTGATAGACCTGCTTAAACTGTTCTAAATTATCGAGAATTCTCATTTTTCAGCCTCGCTGTGTGAATCGGAGGAAAAGAAACCGGCGTCAAAGTTATGATTCGCCAGCCTCTGCGAGGAAGCGCATCCGCCTTCCAGCGGCAGCAACGTGAAGCCGTAGTTGAACGGTTTGAGCCAGACGCGCCAGCTATCCAGCACCTCGCTGCCCCAGGAGTTAGAGCCCAGTCCGAGCAGTTGGGCGTCGATATTCAGGGTGATGTCATCGCTGCGGCGCAGTTCGTTGCAGTGCTGCGCGGCATGCAAATTCTCAGCCGTATAGTGCCAGGCGCTGACGTTGAGCGGGTTACGCGGCACCACCATCAGGCCGCTGCCGTGGCGGTCGGTAAAAGAGGCCCAGCGCACATGCTGGCGGTTGCCGTTATTCTGCGGGAACGGGTAGTTCACGAACATGTCGTCGACGGTGGTGCGCCAGACGTCAATGATGTTGCTTTGCTGGCTGTCGGCGTAGTTTTCGCCCGGCCCGCGACCATAATAATTGACCTGCTCAAACTGACCGTTAATGCCGAGCATAAAGCCGATGCACGGTACGATATGCGGGTAATCACCGTAGCGTTCGCCTTCAAGCTCAACGTTGATATGGCCCTGCGGAGTGACCTGCCAGCGATAGGTACAGCGCATGCCGAAATCGAAAACCGGCGGGGCGATGATGCTGCGGGTGGTGATAATCACCGTTTCACCGCGCTGCTCGGCGCTGAATTCACGCAGATGCTCCTGCATAATTTGCAGATGATTTGGCTGCCACAGCCCTTCGTATTCCTGCTTATGGTTATCAATCATCGGTTTGAAGAAGTTAATCTTCGGCTCGCGGGTCACCTGGTCGATGCCGTTCACCTGCCATTCGCTGAGCTTGCCGCTGACTTTCGAGAACACCACGCGGAAGTTGTGCCCGGTGATGCTGTAGCTCAGGCGTTCATCGGCAATGTGCAGCGGGGTGGCGCTGGCGTTGATGAGCGGTGTTTTGGCTGCGGTCTGCTCTTTAAGCTGGAAGTGGTAGACGGCGATTGGGTGGTTGGCTTCGCTGTACGGCGTACGGGAATCTTTGGTCACCATGATGTTGACGAAGGTTTCGCGATCGTCGAGCGCCGGCAGGTCGATTTTGATATCGCGACTGCTGTTTGCCGCAAGCCCCTGAACCTTAAGCTGTTGGGTCGCCAGCGTTGACCCTTCGGCACGCACTTCAACGCGCAGAGTGTAGTCATCCAGCGTGGAGAACCAGAGCTTATTATCGACGCGCAGCTCGCCCCGGGTGATGTCGGTCGCCTGGACTTTTACCGGTGCGATAACCTGTTTGTACTCTCTGAGCCCCGGCCCTGGGGTCTGATCGGAGAAAATCAGCCCGTCGAGACAGAAGTTATAGTTATTAGGATAGTCGCCGTAGTCGCCGCCGAATTTGTACCACACCGCGCCGTTGTCATCGGTGGCTTGGATACCGTGATCGCACCACTCCCACACGTAGTGGCCCTGAATGCTGTCGTGCTGATAGAACACGTTCTGATATTCGCTCAGCCCGCCGGGGCCGTTGCCCATCGCATGGGCGTATTCGCAGATAATGCGTGGTTTTTCATGCGGATGCTCACCAAATTCGTTCATCAGCGGTACGCGGGTATACATGGTGGAGATGATATCCACCACTTCGGCGTCGCGATCCTCTTCGTAGTGCACCAGACGCGTATCATCCAGCGCTTTGCTGGCGTGGTACATCGCGCGGATGTTGCAGCCATAGCCGGACTCGTTGCCCAGCGACCAGATGATGATGGACGGATGGTTTTTCTGCGCGTGAACGTGGCGCACGATACGCTCGACGTAAACGTGCTCCCATGCCGGGTCGTCGGTGATGGCGCTCAGGTTGCCGACGTTGGCGAAACCGTGGGATTCGACATCGGTTTCCGCCATCACGAACAGGCCGTAAATGTCGCACATCTCATAGAAGCGCGGGTCGTTCGGGTAGTGGGCGGTACGCACCGAGTTAATATTGTGCTGCTTCATCAGCAGCAGATCTTTCTCCACGCGGTCCATTCCCACGGCGCGGCCTTTAAGATGGTCGTTATCGTGGCGGTTAACACCGTGCAGCATCACGTAGCGGTTGTTGATATAGAACAGGCCATCGCGCACTTTGATATCGCGAAAACCAACGCGCTGAGGGATAACTTCGATAATCTCCCCGGCGGCGTTTTTCAACGTCATCACCAGGTGATAGAGGTACGGGTTTTCTGCTGACCACTGCTGCGGCGCTTTCACATCGATAGCAAAATCGACGTTCAGCTGCTGGTTGACGGTCAGGCGCTGGGTTGCGCCTTCATACAGCGCTTTTTCACCGTCGAACAGCGCATATTCCAGTGTGACTTCACCCGCCTGGGCGGCGAGGTTTTCCAGTACCAGCTGGCAGGAGAGGGTAGCGTCAATATAGTCGTCGTTAAAGTCGGTACGCAGGGTGAAATCCTGCACATGCAGCGGATTTTTCCCTACAAGATAGACGTCGCGGAAAATACCCGCCGACCACCACATATCCTGGTCTTCGATATAGGTGGAGTCGGCCCACTGCATCACGCGCACACACAGCAGGTTGTCGCCGGTTGCCACCGCGTGACTGATATCGAACTCTGCCGTCAGGCGGCTGCCTTTACTAAAACCAATGTACTGACCGTTAACGTAGACTTCGAAATAGGTTTCGACGCCATCAAATTTAATAATGGTCTGCTGATCCTGCCAGCCGTCGCTGAGGGTAAAGATACGCTGATAGGCGCCGGTCGGGTTATCGGTCGGAACGTACGGTACGTCAATCGGGAAGGGAAAACCTTCATCGGTATATTGCAGCTGGCCGTGGCCTTCCATCTGCCACATTCCCGGCACGGTAATCGGCCCCCAGTCGCTGAGGTATTGCGAGGTGAACGCTTCCGGTACCAGCAGCGGGTTGGTGAAGAAGCGGAAGTTCCATTGTCCGCTGAGGGACAAAAAGCGGCTGCTGGCTTCACGGGCGAAGGTGCGCGCCTGGGCCTGCGAATCGTAAGAGAAGAAATAGGCCCGCGGCGGCAGCCTGTTTTCATGAGTGAGTTGAAGATTTTCCCAGCGATTCATATCGCCTCCCTGAACGGACTAAATGGATATGGTTTATTTTAGTAAAACTTTTACTAAATAAAACCACCGGAGGCGATTTACTTTAACTCGATCACAAAATGAGCGTTACCGGGCGCCTGGGGTGGGCGTCGGGAAGGGGACATTCCCGGAGGCGATGCTGCGCATCTGTCCGGGCTACCGTTTTGCAGACGGCGGTGAACCCGTAGCCCGGGCAAGGCGCGTGAAGCGCCGCCCCCGGGAGCCGAGCGCAGAGGATTTAGCGTCAGAAACGGGATTAACGGGTGGTGCCGCGTAGCTTAAGTACGCTGGGAACGAATACGTTAAGCGGTAGCGCACGACCATCGCGGGCTTTTTCAACCAACAGGTTAACGCCCTGGCTACCCATCATTTCAGAGTGAATGCGCACCGTGGAGAGCGGCGGGAAGGTAAAGCGTGCGGTGGGGATATCGTTAACGCTGATAAGCGAAATATCTTGCGGAATAGACAGTCCACGCTCATGAATAGCGCGTAATACGCCGATGGCGATGGAGTCCGAGGCGACGAACAGCGCGGCGGGGAAATCCGCTTTCGCCAGCATCATTTTCGCCAGTTCATAGCCGGAGGAGCTGGAAAAGCCGCCGCGCCAGATATCATCTTCCGACACTACGCCCTTCAGGCGACCGTACTCGACGAATGCCACTTCGCGGATATCAGCCTTGCCGGGCTCATCCTGACCGCCAATAAACCCAATGCGCGACGCGCCCTGAGCGATAAAAAAGTCGATCACCTCTTTGGCAATACGCACCAGATCGATATCCACGGCATCATAGCTGCTGCCTGGCTCATGGAAATCGATAAAGCAGATATTGTCAGTTAACGCGGTGGCGGCGTCACGAATAGCGCGTGAAGGCTGGCCGACAATCAATACACCGGTCACTTTTTTTAGCTCGGGCAGAGCGTTATTGAAGTAGCAGTTAGTCAGCTCAATACCAAGCTTTTCGCATTGCGTTTCAATACCATGGCGAATTGCCAGATAGTAAGGATCGTTAATTTCCAGATCCTGCTGATAGCTGTAGATCGCCAGGATATGGTGGTGCCCCACGGTATGAGTCTGAGTCTTACGCGAACTGGTACTTTTATATTCCAGCTTCTCCGCAATCTCCAGGATGCGGTGCTTGGTCTCTTCTTTTACGTTCAGGGTGGGGTCGTCGTTTAATACCCGTGAAACCGTCGCCAGCGAGACGCCCGCTTCGGTCGCGATATCTTTTAGTGTAGCCATTTTTTCCCTTATCTGACGTTGCCCCATCGACGCAAACCATTGTAAAGCAAGCGCGGGCTCCTGCATCTCTTTTCAGTAAATTTCCGCCGTATTATTCATCATCAGCACAGCGTTTTCTCTGATGTAAATCGTGATAGATCTAACACTCCTGTCAATATTATGCGGAAGCGTTGACGATATTTGTTATCTTTTACTAAAATTTTACTTGGGAGGTAAAAGATGGAAACGGTGGTTTATGATGATTTTGCCAAACTGGAAATGCGCACCGGCAAGATAGTGGCAGTCCAACGCCATGCGAATGCCGACAAGCTGTACATTGCCCAGATTGATGTCGGTGAGCGCACGTTGCAGACGGTGACCAGCCTGGTGCCGTACTACAGCGAAGAAGAGCTGCTGGGGAAAACCGTGGTGGTGCTGTGTAATCTGGCGAAAGCGAAAATGCGTGGGGAAACATCGGAGTGCATGCTGCTGTGCGCGGAAACTGATGATGGCAGCGAAAGTGTGTTGCTCACACCTGAGAGGCTGATGCCTGCTGGCGTGCGGGTGGTATAGCAATCTTTCTGGGATTGCCCGGTGGCGTTTCGCTTGCACGGGCCGACGACGGCCTCGAGCATTGTAGGCCGGGTAAGGCGTTAGCCGCCACCCGGCAAAAACGCTAGCACAATAGCGAAATCAGATTTGTCATCAGCCTTCCCCTCTCCCTGAACGGGAGAGGGGAAGTCGCTAAGCCTCTTCCACGGAAACCCGCAATGCTGCCAGCGCCAGACGGGCCGCTTTCAGCACCTGCTCACACTGTTCCAGCGTCAGCGTCAGCGGCGGCTCGATGCGAATCGTCCTCGCGTTATTTAGCGTTCCGGCCACCAGCACCCGCTGGCGGAACATCTCGCTGGCAAAGTCATAACCGATTTCGTTATCAACAAACTCAATTGCCATCAGCATGCCTTTACCACGTACTTCATTCACCAGATCCGGATACTCGCGGGCCAGTTGACGGAAGCCGTCCAGCAGGATGTCGCCTTTCTGCTCCGCCTGCGCGGGCAGGTTTTGCGTCAGCAGCACGTTGATGGTCGCCAGAGCCGCCGCGCAGGCCAGCGGATTACCGCCAAAGGTGGTGGTGTGCAGGAACGGATTGTCGAACAGCACCGAGAACACCTCTTCGGTGGCGATCGTTGCGCCAATTGGCATCACGCCGCCGCCCAGCGCTTTGGCAAGGCACAGAATATCTGGCTGGACGTTTTCATGCTCGCAGGCAAACATCTTGCCGGTGCGGCCCATCCCGGTCTGCACTTCATCGAGGATCAGCAGTGCGCCAAACTCGTCGCACAGCTTGCGAACCGCAGGCAGATAGCCCGGCGGCGGCAGAATGACCCCGCCTTCGCCCTGAATTGGCTCAAGGATCACCGCCGCAACGTCATCGCCGGTTTTCTTACACTCGCTAAGCAGCGTACGCATGGCGTTAATATCGCCAAACGGCACATGGCGAAACCCTGGCAACAGCGGCATAAACGGCTTACGGAAGGTGGATTTAGCAGTGGCCGAGAGCGCGCCCAGTGATTTACCGTGAAACGCGCCGCTGGTGGCGACGAAGGTAAACTTGCCCCGCGGAGACTGGTAAGCTTTCGCTAGCTTTAGCGCCGCTTCGACTGATTCGGTACCGCTATTGCTAAAGAAGCTGTATTTCAGTTTGCCGGGCGTTAAGGCCGCCAGCGTTTTTGCCAGCATGGCCCGCAGCGGGTCCAGCAGTTCCTGGCTATGAAGAGGTTGTTTAGCGAGCTGATTCTCGACGGCGGAAACGACAACTGGATTACGGTGCCCTACATTAAAAATCCCAAACCCACCCAGGCAGTCAATAAACTCCTGTCCCTGAGTGTCGACAAGCGTATTCAACCCTCCCGCTTGCCACTCTACGGCCCCGTAATCCCCGCCAGCAGTGACTGATTTTCGATACGCTAAAAACCCTGGATTCACATGCTCTTTAAAGTATTCCCTGACCTCCTGATTAAGTGATTTCATCTCCTCATGATCGAGCGTTCGCTTTTCAATGAGATTCAGTGCGTGTGCGCTGCAGGCCAGAGCCGATGCGCTGGAAGGTAACCTGTTCAAAATGAGCTCCTGGACGGGGCGTATCACATGATACTGAATTAAGTATTGCAGGGATTACGCCACTTCGGCTCGGGCCAGGAAAATCGGGATAAACGCAACGTGAAATGGTGATTGTGCAAAATTTAATCTCACGGCGATATTATTGGCATGTTTTACTCCTGAAGGCGCAAAACGATGCAGGAAAGGGCTTCCGCCGCATGCTTTGCGGCGGTGCAGGCTGCCCTGCTGTGGGGCAGAAGGTTAGTCGAGCTGGGAAATCTCCATTGCCGCGCGGTCAATCACGCCGATAATTTGCTTCAATTGCGCTTCGGTAATTTCCTGCTGATTAACTCTTAAATCCAGTACCGCTTTGAAGTTTTCCAGGGCGCGCTTCATCTGCGGGTTTTTACGCAGTTCACAGCCCACCATGCGGGCCTGTAGCCTGGCCTGGATATGCTCCAGATGTTCCTGGTTTTCAGCATGCAGCTGGCTGCCCTCGGCGGTAATAGCGATTTTTTTGCGCCCGTTCTCGTCGGCAACGCTGATCAGCCCCTGATCCTGGAGGAGGTCGAGCGTCGGATAGATAACGCCGGGACTCGGGCTGTAGTTACCCTGGGTCAGGGTTTCAATCTCTTTGATTAGCTCGTAACCGTGGCTGGCGTTGCGGGTGAGGATATCCAGAATAACCAGACGCAACTCGCCGTGACCAAAGAAGCGCTGACGGCGTCCGCCACCTCCGCCTCTGCGGCCATGTTCGCTATGTTCACCGTGGCGTCCACGTGGCCCACGTCCTTCTTCGTGATGATGTCTCATGTTTTGTTCCTGTGTCGTTTTGATATATCTAATTTATATCTAAAAAATATTTTATGGCAACCATGAAATTTATTTATTTTTTATAATATTGATATTTAAGGGTTTGTTTTGATTTTTTGACTTTTGTGGCGTTTTGTTATGCTTATATCAAAAAATGCTTGCATTCTTTTTTAATGGCAATCATTATCATTTGCAAGATTTTTAGATATATCTATTTACTGTTCACGAAGGCGACTGAAAATGACAACGACAAATCAACCTAAATATCCGCAACGCGTGCGTAACGAGCTGCGTTTTCGTGAGTTAACCGTGCTGCGCATCGAGCGTATCGGTCGCGCTTTCCAGCGCATCGTGCTGGGTGGAGAGGCGCTGAATGGCTTTGTTTCCCAGGGGTTTGACGACCATACCAAGCTCTTTTTCCCCGAAGCGGGATCTGCGTTCACCCCGCCAGAGGTGACGGATGAAGGCATTAACTGGGGTGAGGGCGTGCGCCCGGCGACCCGCGACTATACGCCGTTGTACGATGCTGAACGTAATGAGCTGGCGTACGACTTCTTTATTCACGATGGCGGTATCGCCAGCAGCTGGGCGCTGGCGGCGAAAGTTGGCGATAAGCTGGTGATCGGCGGTCCGCGTGGTTCGCTGGTGGTGCCGGAGGATTACGCCTGGCAGTTGTACGTCACCGATGAGTCCGGAATGCCCGCGCTGCGCCGCCGTCTGTTAGGGTTACAGCTGCTCCCGACGCGTCCGCAGGTGACGGCGATTGTGACCATTGGCGATGAGTCTTACAAAGATTATCTGGCGGATCTCAACGGCTTTAATATTGAGTGGGTAGTGGGGCATAACTCATCTGCCGTGGCTGAGCGCCTGGCGCAGGTGGTGGTTCCGGCGGAAGACTATTTTATCTGGGTGACCGGGGAAGGGGCGGTGGTGAAATCGCTGCTGGCGCGCTTTGAAGGTGAAGAGATTGACCCGCAGCTGGTGCGTTCTCAGGCCTATTGGCACAGTAAGTAAGCGCGGAGAAAACCCGGGTTGCGGCTGACGCCTTACCCGGGCTACGAAAGAGAATTGCGCGGTGGTTTTCCCGGAGGCGATGCTGCGCATCTGTCCGGGCTACCGTCTCGCAGACGCCGGTGAACCTGTAGCCCGGGCAGGCGCTTTGCGCCGCCCCCGGGAGAAGAATGCAGAGAGGCAGAATTTCCCGGAGGCGATGCTGCGCATCTGTCCGGGCTACCGGCCCGCAGTCGGCTGTGAACCTGTAGCCCTGCTAAGCGCAGCGCGAGCAGGGGAGATGTCCGGGAAATTAACGCTGCGCCAGCGCTTTAAATACCATTGCCACCGCGTGGGCGCCGGGGTCCATATTGCCGCGCAGGCTATCGCTGTTCAGATACGACGCGCGCCCGGCGTTGGCTTTGCTGGCGTGAAGGGTACGATCTGCGCCCGCCTGCGCCGCCGCGAAAGCTGCCTGCAGATTCGCCGGTTCCGCCAGCAGCGCTGTCAATGCCGGTTGCAGGGCGTCGATCATGGTACGGTCGCCTTCATCCGCGCCGCCGTAAAATTTCATCTGCGCCAGACCGGCGTTCAGCGCTTCGGCGACGTTCGCTCCCTGCTCCAGCTTCTGCCCGGCGGCGGTGAAGAAAATCGACATCAGCACGCCGCTGGAGCCACCCATCACGACGGTCAGGCGCTCGCCAATTAAGGCAAATAGCGTGGCGAGGTTATCCAGCGGCAGCTGCTGGCGCTGTAATAAATCGGCGATGTCGCGCGCCCCGGCGGCGAAAGTGGAGCCGGTATCGCCGTCGCCGACTTTGGCATCCAGCGCGTTGAGGTCTGCTTCCAGATCGGACAGCGTCCCGGTCACCTGCTCGACATAACCCGCAACCACGCTATTCTGTGAAGGCTCAAACTCTACGCGAGTGCTGCGCAGCGATGACGGCATCACGTTGATTTCACGCGGCTGCACCGGCATCTGCCAGCCTGCGGTTTCTACCGCAGAAAGCAGCGCTTTCTCGATGCTTTCCTCCAGCACGATGGCGGTGAGGGAGAAGCCTTTCATATCCAGCGCGGTCACCAGCGAGGCCGGGCCAATCAGCCAGTCGATACGCTGGCGCAGCGGAGTATTCGCCAGCTCACGGGTCAGAATCGCCATTTCGGCAATCGACACGCCGCCGAGGTTGTTGATCATCACCGCCAGGCGGCCAGTTTCCGGCAGGGCGGCGGTGAGTTTCTCAACCATCAGGCCTACGATTTCCGCGCTGTTCTGGGTAGCGATAACCGAAGCGCCCGGTTCGCCGTGGATCCCCATCCCCAGTTCGGCCTGGTCGGGATGATGGCGCGGCGTCGATTCCGCATCCTGCGGCAGATGGCAGCTGGAGAGCGCCAGGCCAAGGCTGACGGTATGGTTGGCGGCATACTGCGCCTCACGCAGCACGGTTGCCAGATTATGACCGCGTTCGGCAAAGTAACCCGCCACTTTATGCACCAGGATCGTCCCGGCGATGCCGCGCGGATGTTTGTTATCCGGCAGCGAAATATCATCTCCGACGATCAGCATTTCAACGTTATAGCCCAGGCGACGCGCTTTCTCCGCCGCAAGGCCGAAGTTCAGGCGATCGCCGGTATAGTTCTTCACGATCAGCAGGCAGCCCGCTTCGCCGGTCACCGCCTGAATGGCAGTCAGTACCGCATCGACGCTCGGCGAAGCAAATAGATCGCCGCAGACGGCAGCGGTCAGCATCCCTTTACCAACAAACCCCGCATGTGCCGGTTCGTGACCGGAACCGCCGCCGGAGATCACCGCGACGTTATTTTTGTCGAGATCGCGGCGCACCACCACGCGAATGGCGGGATCGCTCTCCAGCCGGGCCAGATTGTTCCACGGGCTGGCGATAATGGTCCCTTCAATCACTTCGTTGACGAGGTTGGCGCGCTGATTAAAAAAGAATTGAGACATAACGGATCCTGGATATTGAGCAAAAAGCCGGAGGACTGGCCCCCGGCAGCGAAAAGGTGGGTGGCAAGCTACCCGCGAATAATGCGTTTGCCGGGAATATCGAGCGTGACGGTATCGCCGTTTTGCAACGTGTTCAGCGCTTCATCCTGCTGGCAAAGCATGGCGATACCGGCCTGACGGGCGATAATCGCGCCGTGAGAAAGTTCGCTGCCCGCCTGCAGGCAGATGCCCTTGACCTGCCGGGCGTCGAGCTGCAGCACGGTAGAGGGGAAGATATCGTCGGCAACGAGAATTGTTGGCCCGCTAAATTGCGGCAACGGCTCACTGCGGTCCTGAAGGTGGCGCAGCGTTCGATGCAAAATATCTTCAATATCAATATAGCGCGCTTGCAGGTAGGCATCGTCGAGATGGCGATATTGCTGGCTTAAATCGACCAGCACCTGATACCACGCCCACTCAGCGCAACACTGTTCATCGCGCACAATATCGCAGGCGGATTCGAATAAATCAGGGTCGTCGAGCAGGGTATGATGCCCGGAGAAGATTGCCGCGATATCGGCGCAATACTTCTCTTCCGCCTGCGTGGTCAGCGCGCTAAGGTCTTCCAGCGTCTGGTCGATGGCTCGTTTCAGGCGCAGTTGCTCCTGCCCAGTATCGCCGCAATTTTCCCGCTCTACCGCAGCATGCGGCTGCGGGTACCGCGCTACGCGGCCCTGTACGCGAGCGTCTGTGGCGGGGTGAACCGCAGGCGATGCGCCCGTTTGCTCGCCGAAGTTGTCTGCCGCCAGTACCTGAAATGCCGCCAGCGCGGCGTCGGCGTCCGGGCCGCGGGCCAGAAGCCGTAAGGTATCGTTACAGCGAACCTGGAGCAGGGCGATTTGGTTGAGGCTATCCGGGGTCACGCATTTCCCCTCTTTTTCCAGCACCAGCTCGGCATTGAACCCGGTCAGCGCGGCGACCAGCTTTGATGCCGGGCGAACGTGCAGGCCGTTGTGATTTTTAATGACCACCGAAACGGAGCGCGCATCGGTCAGCGCGGCGACGGTGGAAGAGGATTGCGGTTGCGATGGTAATCCCAGCTGTACGCGCTTTGCCTCCAGCGCATTCATGGCGTCTTCGATCACCTTATCGATATTGGCTCCGGCAGCGGCGCTGACCGTCGCTGCCAGGGTGCCTTCGACCAGCGGTGCGGCACATAGCCGAACCTTCGCGGCAATCGCCGGATCGAGTAGATCCAGCGCGGTTTCGGCGCTGAGGAGGGCGCTGCCGATATCCATCATCACCAGCACATGATCGGTGTCGGCAACGGATTCAATCGCTTCCATGACCTTTATCGGATCGGTGCCGATCGGGCTTGTAGGATCGTCAATCCCGGCGGCGATCGCCAGCTTACAGCCGTCGTTCATTAACATCTGCCGGGCCAGTTCTCCGACACCTTCGCCCAACTGGGCGCTATGAGAAACAATAACCAGGTTTACCATCGCGTTTTCCTTACTCTTTTGCTGCCGCTGCCAGCATCTGAACCATAAACATCACCGAGGTTGCTCCCGGATCCTGATGTCCAATGCTGCGCTCGCCGAGGTAGCTGGCGCGGCCTTTGCGGGCCTGCATAGTGATCGTGGCGTGGACGGCGGCTTGTGCCTGTTCGCAGGCGGCATCCAGCGCGCTTTGTATCGACAGGTGCTGCTCGCTCGACTGACGCAATGATTCCGCCACTGGCAGCCAGACGTCGCACATGGTTTTATCCCCCGGCTCCGCTTTGCCGCGATTGACCACGCCGTCCGCACCTTCACGGATCGTTTGATAAAGCTCATCCAGGGTCAGGCTTTGATGGGCCTGGGTCACCTGGGCGGCGCGAATAAAGAAGGTGCCGAATAGCGGGCCGCTGGCTCCGCCGACGTTGGAGAGCAGCGTCATGCCGGTGTTCTTCAGAATGAAGCCAATGTCTTTATCGGCAATGGACGGCAGCTTTTCTACCACCTTGCTAAAACCACGATGCATATTCAGGCCGTGGTCGGCGTCGCCAATTTCTCTGTCCAGACCGGTTAAAAAATCACTCTCTTTGGTGAAGATTTCGCCGCAGCGATAGAGCCAGTCTACGATTTGCGTTCTGCTTAATGACATGTCGTGCTCCTTATTTTCCCCAGTTTAGCGCCGGGGTGTGAACCGGGGCGTCCCATAATGCCAGCGTCTCGTCATCGGCTTTGAGCAGGGTGATGGAAAAGCCCACCATGTCCAGAGAGGTACAGTAGCTGCCGATAAGATTGCGTTCGATAACGATGTCGGTTTCCTCGCAGCGCTGCGCCAGGCGGCTGTAGACGCCGTACAGTTCTGATAGCGGCGTCGCGCCGAGGTTGTTGACCAGGGCGATGACGCGATCGCCTTTTTGCAGTGCTTTTTTCGCCTGCGGTACGTCCTGCCATGCGCCTTTGACGTTATCCCACTGGCGCAGCGTGCGGCTGTAGGTGCCGTTCTCCAGTAGGGTTTCGAACATTTCATCGACGGTGCGATCGAGGGAAGTGAAGCGGCGGCGATCGATGCCCGGTTCGCCGTGAATACCCACGCCGAACTCCATTTCGTCATCCTGTAATTCGAATGAGGGCTGCCCAGCGGCCGGGACAGTACAGGCGCCGAGCGCGATACCGATAGAGTGACCGAGGTTGTTGAGGCTACGTCCCAGTTCGGCGCAGTCTTGCAGAGAGTCGCCGCGTTCAGCCGCCGCGCCAACCAGTTTCTCAATCAGCACGGTATTGGCAACCCCGCGACGCCCGGCGGTGTAAAGGCTGTCTTTTACCGCCACGTCGTCATCGATCACGACGGTGGTAACCTTCACACCGCTTTCATGCAGTAGTTCGGTGGCGGTTTCGAAGTTAAGAATGTCGCCAGTATAGTTTTTGATAATCAGCAGTACGCCTTCGCCGCCGTCGATGTTCATGGCGCATTCGAACATTTTATCCGGCGTAGGGGAGGTGAAAATCTCACCCGGGCAGGCACCGGAGAGCATCCCCTTGCCGATATAGCCGCAATGCATCGGCTCATGGCCGCTGCCGCCGCCGGAGAGCAGCGCCACTTTTCCCGCGACCGGGGCATCGGCACGGGTCACGTAGACCGGGTCCTGGTGAAGCGTGAGTTCAGGGTGTGCTTTCGCCAGGCCAGCTAATTGTTCACTCAGTACATCTTCGACACGGTTAATCAGTTTTTTCATTGCTTATTCTCCGTCGGAGGTTGCCGATGCGGCCTCTCTGCTGACGGAGGCGGTCATCGTGTAGGGGTACCGCCTGACGATATGCGATATCCGGCGATGTATTGATTCTGGCTGAGTTAGCGGAAAAAAAAATCGTCATAAAACGGGTTTCATTACGGAACGCGATTGTTATTTTATGTTCCTTAATGAAACATTTTTAATCAGGGAAATGGAAAAATGCGACGCAAAGCTATTTTTCTACCTCGCTTTACATACCCGGAAGGCGCTGGCAAAGAAATAGTTTTTGCTGCTATTGCTGCCTGTACTGGTGGAAAACACGACCAGTCATTCGGTTTCAGACCTGTTTTTATGCCAAACGAGCGGATCGGGATCGCAATCCCAGCGTTTGATGTGAATTTACGTTCCAATATGAAACAATAATTTTTGTTATCCGTTTCATATCGGGACAAAAATGCGAAACATTTTTTTGCCCGCCGCTCGCCCTACAGTGATGGCATCGCTCAGGTAGCGCTTTCGTTCCCGCTCTTAATACGAGGCTGGAAGAAGAAATGCCGGGGCTCATCATGTAAAACATGCACTTATTTGAGGGTGAACGGAATGCTAAAAGTTATTCAATCTCCAGCCAAATATCTCCAGGGTCCAGATGCCTCCACTCTGTTTGGTCAGTACGCTAAAAACCTGGCGGACAGCTTTTTCGTGATTGCCGATGACTTCGTGATGAAGCTGGCGGGAGATAAAGTGTTGAATGGCCTGAACAGCCACAATATCAGCTGCCATGCTGAGCGCTTTAACGGTGAGTGCAGCCATGTTGAAATCAATCGCCTGATTGCCATTCTGAAACAGCACGGCTGTCGCGGCGTAGTGGGTATTGGCGGCGGGAAAACGCTCGATACGGCAAAAGCGATTGGTTATTACCAGAAGCTGCCGGTGGTGGTGATCCCAACGATTGCCTCCACCGATGCGCCAACCAGCGCGCTGTCGGTTATCTACACCGAAGCCGGTGAGTTTGAAGAGTACCTGATTTACCCGAAAAACCCGGATATGGTGGTGATGGATACGGCAATTATCGCTAAAGCGCCGGTACGTCTGCTGGTGGCCGGGATGGGTGATGCGCTTTCAACCTGGTTTGAAGCGAAGGCCTGCTATGACTCCAGAGCCACCAGTATGGCGGGCGGTCAGTCTACGGCGGCGGCCTTGAGCCTGGCGCGCCTGTGCTATGATACGCTGCTGGCGGAAGGGGAAAAAGCCCGTCTCGCCGCTCAGGCCGGGGTCGTCACCGATGCGCTGGAGCGCATTGTTGAAGCGAATACCTACCTCAGCGGTATCGGCTTTGAAAGCAGCGGTCTGGCCGCGGCGCACGCCATTCACAACGGTTTCACCATCCTCGAAGAGTGCCATCATTTGTACCACGGCGAAAAAGTTGCTTTTGGCACCCTGGCGCAGCTGGTGCTGCAAAACAGCCCAATGGAAGAGATCGAAACCGTGCTGAACTTCTGCCAGAAAGTTGGCCTGCCGGTGACTTTGGCGCAGATGGGCGTGAAAGAGGGTATAGATGAGAAAATTCAGGCGGTAGCGAAAGCGACCTGCGCTGAAGGCGAAACCATCCACAATATGCCGTTCCCGGTCAGCGCCCAGAGCGTGCATGCGGCGATTCTGACCGCTGACCTGCTTGGGCAGCAGTGGCTGGCGCGTTAATTTAGCGTCGGCTTGCCCGGCCTGGCTAAAATATCCCTTCGGCGGTTTCCGTCGAAGGGTTTGTCGTTTTTAATACAGCGGAAATGGATATGACGGCGCAGACTCAACGCTTTCCTTCGGTGATAACTCAGTCATGGCATCGTTGCAGCAAGTTTATGCAGCGGGAAACCTGGCAGGCGCCGCATCAGGCGCAGGGACTGACCTTTGAATCGATTTGCCGGCGCAAGACCGCGCTGCTGACAATTGGTCAGGCGGCGCTGGAAGATGCCTGGGAGTTTATGGATAGCCGTCCCTGCGCGTTATTTATTCTCGATGAGTCCGCCTGTATTCTCAGCCGCTGCGGCGATCCGCAGACTATCGCCCAACTGGCGGAACTGGGGTTTCTCGACGGCAGTTACTGTGCAGAAAGCATTATCGGCAGCTGTGCGCTCTCGCTGGCCTCAATGCTCGGACAGCCGGTGAAGACCTCTGGCGATCAGCATTTTAAGCAGGTTCTGCATGGTTGGTCGTTCAGCTCCACGCCGGTGTTTGATAACCATGGACGCCTGTTTGGCTCCATTTCGCTGTGTTGCCAGATTGAAGAGCAGGCCACGTCGGATTTGTCCCTGACCCTCGCGATCGCGCGGGAAGTCGGTAACTCTCTGCTCACCGATAGCCTGCTGGCCGAGTCGAACCGCCATCTTAACCAGATGTATGGTCTGCTGGAGAGCATGGATGATGGGGTGATGGCCTGGAACGAGCAGGGCGTTTTGCAGTTTCTTAACGTGCAGGCCGCAACGCTGTTACACCTCGATGCGCAGGCCAGCCAGGGGAAAAATATCAATGACCTGGTGACGCTTCCGGCTCTGCTGCGTCGGGCAATTAAGCACGCGCGCGGGCTGAATCACGTTGAAGTCACCTTTGAGAGTCAGCATCAGTTTATTGATGCGGTAATCACCCTCAAACCGATTGTTGAAGAGCAGGGCAACAGCTTTATTTTGCTGCTGCATCCGGTTGAGCAGATGCGCCAGCTAATGACCAGCCAGCTTGGCAAAGTGAGCCATACCTTTGAACAGATGTCGGCGGACGATCCGGAAACACGACGGCTGATTCACTTTGGCCGCCAGGCGGCGCGCGGCGCTTTTCCGGTGCTGCTGTGTGGTGAAGAAGGTGTGGGTAAAGAGCTGCTCAGCCAAGCGATTCATAATGAGAGCGAGCGGGGCGGTGGACCGTATATCGCGGTCAACTGCCAGCTGTATGCCGACAGCGTATTGGGTCAGGATTTTATGGGTAGCGCGCCGACGGACGATGAAAACGGGCGTCTTAGCCGTCTTGAGCTGGCCAACGGCGGGACGCTGTTTCTGGAAAAAATCGAATATCTGGCACCGGAGCTGCAATCCGCGCTGTTGCAGGTTATCAAGCAGGGTGTGTTAACCCGCCTGGATGCCCGCCGGCTGATCCCGGTGGACGTTAAAGTCATCGCCACCACCACCGTTGACCTTGCCAATCTGGTAGAGCAAAACCGCTTTAGCCGCCAGCTTTACTACGCGCTGCATTCGTTTGAGATTGTCATTCCGCCGCTGCGGGCACGGCGCAACAGTATTCCATCGTTAGTGCATAATCGCCTGAAGAGCCTGGAAAAACGGTTTTCATCGCGCCTGAAGGTGGACGACGATGCTCTGGCGCAGTTGGTAGCCTACTCCTGGCCGGGCAATGATTTTGAACTGAACAGCATTATCGAGAACATTGCTATCAGCAGCGAAAACGGCCATATCCGCCTGAGCAATCTGCCGGAATATCTGTTTGCCGAGCGCCACGGCACCGATGTCAGTTCGTCGCTATTACCCGCCAGCCTGACCTTTAGCGCTATCGAGAAAGAGGCGATTATCCATGCCGCTCGCGTAACTAGCGGACGGGTGCAGGAGATGTCGCAGCTACTGAATATTGGCCGCACCACGCTATGGCGCAAGATGAAACAGTACGATATTGATGCCAGCCAGTTTAAGCGCAAGCATCTGGAGTAGTTTCTTCGATTCTGGCCATCGAGAAGAGCGCATCGGACAAGCGGTTGATGTAGCGCTTGAGATCATCGCGCACGGCAAGCGTTCTGCCCGCCGCCGTCAGAATACGCTCCAGCCGACGCGCCAGCGTTCGCGCGACGTGCAGCTGCGCGGACGCCAGGTTTTTCCCCGGGATGACAAACTCTTTGAGCGGGCCGCTTTGCGCCATATTGCGGTCAATTATCTTCTCAAGAGACTGAATATCCTCGGTATTAATCGTCTGCGTTAAGCGAGCGAGACCTTTCTCATCGCTGGCGAGTTCCGCGCCCAGCACAAACAGCATCTTCTGTATGGCGTGCAGATCCTGGCGTAATTCTACCTGGTGCGTGCTGGCATAGCAGACGCCAAGCTGTGAAATCAGTTCATCCACCGTGCCGTAGGCGTTAACGCGAATGTCGTCTTTGTCGATACGGCTGCCGCCAAACAGCGCGGTGGTACCTTTATCGCCGGTTCGGGTATAGATGCGGTACATTTATTTTATCTCGCTGAAGGGAAGCACTTTGACCAGTTGACCGGCATTGACGCCGAGCGTGCGGATTTGCCCGATTCCGCCGGCAATATGTCCGCGGACCAGCGCCCGAACCTCGGGCAACTGGGCATGCGTTAAGGCAATATCACCCGTTGCGTTGAGGCCGAGACCAACGCGCAGCGTCGAACTTTTGGCTGCCAG
This sequence comes from Klebsiella sp. RHBSTW-00215, assembly GCF_014103785.1. NCBI lineage: Bacteria > Pseudomonadati > Pseudomonadota > Gammaproteobacteria > Enterobacterales > Enterobacteriaceae > Klebsiella > Klebsiella sp. RHBSTW-00215. Next base: position 667,386 of record NZ_JABXQS010000001.1, on the reverse strand, counting down.
TTTACTTAACGCCAGCGCGCAATCATTCCCGTCGTAACAGATAGCCCGGCACGGGACGCCTTGTTCCTCCAGCCCCCAGCATAGCTCATCAAGCTCACGGGTATCCTGCCAGCATGAGTGATAAAACAGATGTACGCTCGGTGATGAAAGTGACATTGCGTCCCCCCTTTATTTATCAGAAAGCCTGGCGGAAGATTTCGGCGATCTCTTTCTCATTACCCTTGCGCGGGTTAGAGAACGCATTGCCGTCTTTCAGCGCCATTTCCGCCATGTAAGGGAAATCGGCCTCTTTCACGCCCAGTTCTTTCAGATGCTGCGGAATACCGATATCGGCAGAGAGGCGGGCGATGGCGCGAATGGCCTGTTCAGCAGCGTCCATCGTTGACAGTCCGTCAGTGTTTTCCCCCATAAATCCGGCGATATCAGCAAATTTTTCCGGGTTGGCAATCAGGTTATAGCGCGCAACGTGGGGTAGCAGAACGGCGTTCGCTACCCCATGTGGCATGTCGTACAGGCCGCCGAGCTGGTGTGCCATGGCGTGAACATAGCCGAGGTTGGCGTTGTTGAAGGCCATACCCGCCAGTAGAGAGGCGTAGGCCATGTTCTCGCGGGCTTTCAGATTGCTGCCCAGCGCCACCGCCTGGCGTAAGTTACGGGCGATTAGGCGAATCGCCTGGATTGCTGCGGCATCGGTCACCGGGTTGGCATCTTTGGAAATATAGGCCTCCACGGCATGGGTCAGGGCATCCATTCCGGTAGCGGCAGTCAGCGGTGCTGGTTTGCCGAGCATTAGCAGCGGGTCATTAATGGAGACCGACGGCAGGTTACGCCAGCTGACAATGACGAATTTCACTTTTGTTTTGGTATTGGTCAACACGCAGTGGCGGGTGACTTCGCTGGCGGTACCAGCGGTGGTATTCACCGCCACGATCGGCGGCAGCGGGTTGGTCAGGGTTTCAATACCTGCGTAGTTGTAAAGCTCGCCTTCGTGAGTAGCCGCGATGCCAATCCCTTTACCACAGTCATGCGGACTGCCGCCGCCGACGGTGACGATAATATCGCACTGCTCTCTACGAAAAACCTCCAGACCGTCGCGCACGTTGGTATCTTTTGGATTTGGCTCGACGCCATCAAAAACAACCACCTCAATACCCGCTTCACGCAGATGTTCGAGCGTTTTATCTACCGCACCGTCTTTAATTGACCGCAGGCCTTTATCGGTCACCAGCAACGCTTTTTTCCCGCCCAGCAGTTTGCAGCGCTCGCCAACCACGGAAACGGCATTGGGGCCAAAAAAATTCACGTTTGGCACCAGGTAATCAAACATACGATAGCTCATAATATACCTTCTTAGATTTGAATTATAATTCAGAGAAACAACTCAGTGCAGTTTCAGCTAATAGCTTGTCCTGTTCAACGGTACCACCGCTTACGCCAACAGCACCGATTAGTTCACCGTTAAATATGACAGGCAAACCGCCGCCAAAAATAACGATTCGCTGTTGGTTAGTTAGCTGTAAACCATAGAGTGAAGCACCTGGCTGTACTGCATCAGTAATTTCATGAGTGCCCTTTCGCAGGCAGCAGGCGGTATAAGCTTTATTAAGTGAAATATCACAGCTGGTGACAAACGCGTCGTCCATGCGTTGCATCAGCAGCGTGTTTCCGCCGTGATCCACCACGGAAAAGACCACCGGGACGTTGATTTCAAGCGCTTTAGCCTCGACGGTTAGCGCCATTTTCTTTGCTGCCGCTAGCGTGATAGTGGCGATTTGTTGACTCTTATTCACAATATCTCCTGTCAAGGTATAGGGCTGAGGTCGCGAAAAATATCACGCTTCAGACATTATTTTATCGTTGGTTTTTCTTTATTCTCGCGCTGTAGGTTATTAAGTCAATAGTGCGAAAAAAGTGTCAGTAGTCAGTTTATTCTTGGTGTCAGATGTTTATTGATAATGATCATTTAACCTGGTCACATTTCGTTGTGACTGCTCTAAATTTACGTTTCATAATGAAACTCTCAAGTTTTATTTTGTATCAAACTGGAACGTAATTAATTTTATTTTTTTATTATTCTGCTCATTTAAAGTTCCGCTATTGCTGATTCACACTATCTCAGGAGAGTTTAATACCTCCTGCGGTATTGCCCGGCGTTCCTATTATTTATCTTTTGAGTCAACGAGCTATGAGAAGATCAAAACGATTCGAAGTCCTTGCCCAGCGAGCAGTCAATCAGGATGGGCTTATTGGTGAATGGCCGGAAGAGGGGCTGATCGCCATGGAAAGTCCATACGATCCGGCGTCGTCGGTGAAGGTAAAAAACGGTCGGATTGTTGAGCTGGACGGCAAGAGCCGCGAACAGTTTGACATGATTGACCGCTTTATTGCCGACTACGCGATTAACGTTGCGGAAACCGAACGCGCCATGCAGCTCGACGCGCTGGAAATCGCCCGAATGCTGGTGGATATCCACGTTAGCCGGGAAGAGATTATTGCCATTACCACCGCCATTACCCCGGCGAAAGCGGTGGAGGTGATGGCGAAAATGAACGTGGTGGAAATGATGATGGCGCTGCAAAAAATGCGCGCCAGACGCACTCCTTCCAACCAGTGTCACGTCACTAATCTGAAAGATAACCCGGTGCAGATTGCTGCGGATGCCGCCGAAGCCGGGATCCGCGGATTTTCTGAGCAGGAAACCACAGTCGGTATCGCCCGCTATGCGCCGTTTAACGCTCTGGCGCTGCTGGTCGGCTCCCAGTGCGGCCGCCCTGGTGTGCTCACGCAATGTTCCGTCGAAGAAGCCACCGAGCTGGAACTGGGAATGCGTGGATTAACCAGCTATGCCGAAACGGTGTCGGTATACGGTACGGAGTCGGTGTTTACCGATGGCGATGACACGCCGTGGTCGAAAGCCTTTCTCGCCTCGGCCTATGCTTCCCGCGGGCTGAAAATGCGCTACACCTCTGGCACTGGCTCGGAGGCGCTGATGGGCTATTCAGAAAGTAAATCGATGCTGTACCTGGAGTCACGCTGCATCTTTATCACCAAAGGCGCGGGGGTGCAGGGGCTGCAAAACGGTGCGGTCAGCTGTATCGGGATGACCGGCGCGGTGCCGTCGGGGATCCGTGCGGTACTGGCGGAAAACCTGATAGCCTCGATGCTCGACCTCGAAGTGGCCTCAGCCAATGATCAAACCTTCTCACATTCCGATATTCGCCGCACCGCCCGCACGCTGATGCAGATGCTGCCCGGCACCGACTTTATCTTCTCCGGCTATAGCGCCGTGCCGAACTACGACAACATGTTTGCCGGGTCGAACTTCGATGCCGAAGACTTCGATGATTACAACATTTTGCAACGCGATCTGATGGTCGACGGTGGCCTGCGTCCGGTAACTGAAGAGGAAACCATCGCTATCCGCAATAAGGCTGCGCGCGCCATTCAGGCGGTATTCCGCGAACTGGGCCTGCCGCTGATTAGCGATGAGGAAGTAGACGCCGCCACCTATGCCCACGGCAGCAAAGATATGCCCGCGCGCAACGTAGTGGAGGATCTGGCCGCCGTGGAAGAGATGATGAAGCGCAATATCACCGGGCTGGATATCGTCAGCGCATTAAGTAGTAACGGCTTCGAAGATATCGCCAGCAACATTCTTAACATGCTAAGGCAGCGTGTGACCGGCGATTACCTGCAAACCTCCGCCATTCTGGATCGCCAGTTTGAAGTGGTTAGCGCCGTCAATGATATCAATGATTATCAGGGACCTGGCACCGGCTATCGCATCTCTGCCGAACGTTGGGAGGAAATTAAAAATATCGCGGGCGTGGTACAACCAGGCTCGATTGAATAAGGCGGTACACAGTGGAATGTACAACTGAACGTAAACCTGTTTTCACTTTGCAGGTTAGCGAAGGAGAGGCGGCAAAAGCCGACGATCGCGCGGATGAAGTGGTGATCGGCGTCGGTCCGGCTTTTGATAAGTATCAGCATAAAACGCTGATTGATATGCCGCATGAAGCGATCCTGAAAGAACTGGTCGCCGGGATTGAAGAGGAGGGGCTGCATGCGCGAGTGGTGAGAATTCTGCGCACCTCGGATGTCTCCTTTATGGCCTGGGATGCGGCGAACCTTAGCGGTTCCGGTATTGGCATTGGTATTCAGTCGAAAGGAACTACGGTTATTCATCAGCGTGATTTACTGCCACTGAGCAACCTTGAGTTGTTCTCTCAGGCCCCGCTGCTGACGCTGGAAATCTATCGGCAGATTGGTAAGAACGCTGCGCGCTACGCACGTAAAGAGTCGCCCTCGCCGGTACCGGTGGTGAATGACCAGATGGTGCGGCCGAAGTTTATGGCTAAGGCTGCGCTGTTTCATATTAAAGAAACCAAACACGTGGTGCAGGATGCCGCGCCCGTCACGCTGCACATTGCATTAGTAAGGGAATAAGGATGAACGACAACATTATGACCGCTCAGGATTACCCGTTAGCGACCCGCTGCCCGGAGAAAATCCAGACCCCAACCGGGAAGCCGTTAACCGATATTACCCTTGAAAATGTGCTTGCGGGACGCGTGGGACCGCAGGATGTACGTATTTCTCAGCAAACGCTGGAGTATCAGGCGCAGATAGCTGAGCAGATGCAGCGCCATGCTGTGGCACGTAATTTCCGGCGCGCGGCAGAGCTGATTGCTATTCCGGATGCCCGCATTCTGGAGATCTACAACGCGTTGCGTCCGTTCCGTTCTTCTGTTGCAGAACTATTGGCCATTGCTGATGAGTTGGAGCACACCTGGCACGCCATAGTGAATGCCGGGTTTGTTCGCGAGTCGGCAGAGGTTTATCAGCAGAGAAATAAGCTGCGTAAAGGCAGCCAGTGACGGAGGGGGTATGCCGTTAATTGCAGGGATTGATATCGGCAACGCCACCACGGAAGTGGCGTTGGCGCAGCATGGCCGGTTTATCGCCAGCGGGATTGTCGCCACCACAGGCATGAAAGGCACGCGGGACAATATTGCCGGGGTGATAGCCTCCCTGCAGCAGGCGCTGGATAAAACGACCTGGTCTCTTAAGGACGTGGTGAAAATCTGCATCAATGAAGCTGCGCCAGTGATTGGCGATGTTGCCATGGAAACAATCACCGAAACCATCATTACTGAATCGACAATGATTGGTCATAACCCGCAAACGCCAGGTGGTATTGGCGTCGGAGTGGGAACCACGATCGGCATAGATAAACTGGCGTCGTTGAGCAGCGATCGGTTTACGCAGGGCTGGATCCCGCTGATTGGCGAAGAGATGGATTTTCTTGAAGCGGTCTGGTTGTTGAATGAGGCGCTGGATCGCGGCGTCAACGTGGTAGCGGCGATCCTGAAAAAGGACGATGGCGTGCTGGTCAATAATCGTCTGCGCAGAACGTTGCCGGTGATCGATGAAGTGACGTTGCTGGAGAAGGTTCCGGAGGGCGTACAGGCGGCGGTGGAAGTTGCGGCCCCGGGGCAGGTTGTTCGGGTGCTGTCGAATCCCTATGGCATCGCCACCTTCTTTGCCCTGACGCCGGAGGAAACCCAGACGATCGTCCCGATCGCAAGAGCGCTGATCGGCAACCGCTCTGCCGTGGTACTGAAAACCCCGCAGGGCGATGTGCAATCGAGAACGATCCCAGCGGGAAGGATCTTTATCAGCGGAGAAAAGCGCAGTGGTGAAGCCGATGTGGCGAAAGGGGCGCAGGCCATTATGCAGGCGATGAACACCTGTGCGCCTGTTCGCGATATTCGCGGTGAAGCCGGTACCCACGCGGGCGGTATGCTGGAGCGCGTACGTAAGGTGATGGCCTCACTGAGTGGGCACAACATGAGCACGATACATATCCAGGATCTGCTAGCTGTCGATACCTTTATTCCTCGCAAAGTGCTGGGCGGTATCGCCGGGGAATATTCGATGGAAAACGCCGTCGGTATTGCGGCGATGGTGAAATCCGATCGACTACAGATGCAAACGATCGCCAGTGAACTGAGCATGCGGCTGAATACAGCTGTTGAAGTGGGGGGTGTGGAAGCCAACATGGCAGTGGCTGGGGCGCTGACGACGCCAGGTTGCGCTGCACCGCTGGCGATCCTTGATTTAGGCGCAGGTTCTACCGATGCCGCCATTATCAATAGTGAAGGAACGGTGAAAGCTATTCATCTGGCCGGGGCGGGGAATATGGTCAGCCTGCTGATTAAAACGGAGCTAGGTCTGAGCGATCCGTTTCTGGCAGAAGAGATTAAAAAATATCCGCTGGCAAAAGTGGAGAGCCTGTTCAGTATTCGTCATGAAAACGGTGCGGTGGAGTTCTTTCGCGAACCGCTGAGCCCGTCGGTATTTGCCAAAGTTATGTATCTCAAAGATGGCGAACCGATCCCTATCGATAACCAGACTTCGCTGGAGAAAATTCGCCTGGTGCGTCGGCAGGCAAAGGAGAAGGTCTTTGTGACGAACTGCCTGCGTGCGTTGCGTCAGGTCTCGCCTGGTGGTTCCATTCGCGATATTACCTTTGTGGTGCTGGTCGGTGGTTCATCGCTGGATTTTGAAATTCCACAGATGATCACTGAAGCGTTGGCGCATTACGGCGTTGTTGCCGGGCAGGGCAATATTCGTGGGACGGAAGGGCCGCGAAATGCCGTAGCGACCGGGCTGGTGTTATCCGGGGAAGCGGGTTAGTTATTCAAAATAGCAGATAACATACTCATTATTTTATCTTTTTTATTCAGGATCCGACTATGAGCCAGACATCAACCTTACGCGGGCAGTGCATTGCGGAGTTTCTCGGTACCGGTTTACTTGTCTTCTTTGGCGCAGGCTGCGTTGCCGGGCTGAGAGTGGCGGGGGCCAGTTTCGGTCAGTGGGAGATCAGTATTATCTGGGGACTTGGCGTGGCGATGGCTATCTATCTGACCGCAGGCGTTTCCGGGGCGCATCTGAATCCGGCGGTTACCATTGCGCTGTGGCTGTTCGCCTGTTTTGAACGGCGTAAGGTTGTACCGTTTATTATGGCGCAGATGGCTGGGGCGTTCTGTGCGGCAGCGTTGGTCTACGGATTGTATCAAAACCTCTTTCTTGATACTGAGCTGGCGCAGCATGTTGTACGCGGTAGTGTGGAGAGCCTTAATCTGGCTGGCGTATTTTCAACCTACCCGAATTCACATATTACCTTCGCGCAGGCTTTTGCCATTGAAACCACTATTGCTGCGATCCTGATGGCGATGATTATGGCATTAACGGATGACGGTAACGGCATCCCGCGAGGCCCACTGGCACCGCTGCTGATTGGCTTGTTGATTGCGGTAATTGGCGCGTCGATGGGGCCACTGACCGGCTTCGCCCTTAATCCAGCTCGTGATTTTGGCCCGAAGATTTTTGCCTGCTTGGCAGGTTGGGGTGAGATTGCGTTTACTGGTGGGCGAACGATACCTTATTTTCTGGTGCCGCTGTTGGCGCCGGTTGTAGGAGCCAACATCGGGGCTTTTTTATACCGTAAGCTGATTGGTCGTCACTTGCCGTGTGAATGTAACTCGTAACCTGAGGATGAATTCCACATCGTTATTAGCGCATAAAAGCACCACGCAAGCGTTTGACTGAGGTCTGAATCAAATAAAGGCAACGTTCCCTTTGATATCCCGGCTGACTTGGGGTCATATTAGAAAGGTGTCTTTTACGCGGTTAATTTTAAGGATAAGAGCATGCCAACAGTCATTGATAAAGCATTAGATTTCATTGGTGGTATGAACACATCGGCATCAGTGCCGCATTCAATGGATGAAAGTACGGCGAAGGGAATTTTAAAGTATTTGAATGAGTTGGGGACTCCGGCGAGCGTAGCTGACGTGATGGCGCGCGGCGAAAAGGAGGGGTGGAATCCCGAGTTTACGAATAAAGTGGCCGGATGGGCGGAAAAAATCGCATCTGGTAACCGTATCGTTATCAAAAATCCTGAGTACTTCTCTTCTTATATGCGCGAGCAGCTCCAGGAACTTGTGTGAGCTAGTCGGTCAAAAAATTCTAACCCGACGCTTTCACCCTTGAGGTGAAGGCGTCAATCAGCGTTACCATTTTTTCCATTCACGATCCAATCTCTCCTGAATACTGGCGCATACCGGGCGACGACATCCTGGATGTTATCCATAAAAAAAGGACTCGCGATTTCTCGCAAGTCCTTGATATTTGGTGGCCCCTGCTGGACTTGAACCAGCGACCAAGCGATTATGAGTCGCCTGCTCTAACCACTGAGCTAAGGGGCCGTGGCGAGGGATTATAAAGTAACTGATGCCCGCAATCCAGCCTAAAACGCACGGCTGCTGTTTTTATAAACAATGTATTTTCAATCCTTTATAATTAGCTTTTGGTTATTGAGCTGGGGAAAACATGATTAACGATATTTTGGCGCCGGACCTGCGGGTGGTCTTTTGCGGTATCAATCCCGGGAAGTCTTCTGCCCATACCGGTTTCCACTTTGCTCATCCAGGCAATCGCTTCTGGAAGGTGATTCATCAGGCCGGGTTTACTGACCGCCTTCTGAAGCCTGAGGAGGAGCTACAGCTGCTGGATACCCGCTGCGGGATCACCATGTTAGTTGAGCGCCCGACGGTGCAGGCCAGTGAGGTTGAGCTGCTGGAGCTGCGCAGCGGTGGGCGGGAGCTGGTCAGAAAGATGGAAGAGTATCAGCCGCGCGCGCTGGCGATTCTCGGCAAACAGGCCTTTGAGAAAGCGTTTCAGGCCCGCGGTGCACGCTGGGGCAAGCAGCAGGTGACTATCGGCGCGACGGAGGTATGGGTGTTGCCAAATCCCAGCGGCCTCAACCGCGCGACGCTGGATAAACTGGTCGAAGCCTACCGGGAGCTTGATGATGCGCTGGCGACGCGAGGGCTTTAATGTACTTCCGGTAGTGATTCCAGATGAGTTTCGGATTCGCGTTTATCGGGGGCGATGTGAGGAAAGAGTCAATTATCAGAATATGCAGAGATAGCCACGATGCATATCAGTAGGCCGGGCAAAATTTTCTTTATCATTTACTCGCTCCTTTTTTCTATCATCAGTAGTAAAGATTCAAAAGCAAAGTTCAGAAAAGCCACCCGGTCTTTCTCAAGGTGACGAACAAGATACTCTTCTTTACTGGATGATTTCTCCACCAGCCCGGTAAGACAAAGCCAGAACAGCATGATCACATCCGTGATGGGGGCGTTTAACGTAAGTTCTTTTTGTTCAACTGCTCTGGAGATTTGTGCGGCGATAATCTGATTTATCTCTTCCCCGATCAGATAAATATCCATCAGCACTTTTCTATCGTCGGTTTCTTTTACGGAACAGCCAATTTTTCCTGTCATGCCCTGGAAATAGATAATACCGTCATCATGGATATCAATTAGTGCCTGACAAAACGCATGATAAAATTCGCGGAATGGATTCTGTCGGCTAGCAATGAGTTTTATTTGTTGGTGAAAACATACCATTCCATCGAGAATAAGATGATCCAGAATGTCTTGCTTACTCTCGAAATAGGTATAAAGCGTTGTCTTACTAAACCCTGCACCCTCTGCAATTTCGTCCATCCTTGTGCTTTCTACTCCACGGCTCAGAAAGAGCGTGTTCGCCGCCGTTAAGATAGCCATGCGATTAAAATCAGCCAGCTGAATCTTACGATGACTTCTCATTACTTTTCCTTGTAATATTTTTCTGTACTGAGCATTAAATGCTATATATGAACTGATAGTACAAAAGAAAAACTTTGAGTCCAGTTGTTTGCTTTTATTGGACAATTAATCGGAATATGACTCATATATATATTGAAATATTTATTTATTGTATTTTTATATTTTTCGGGGGAATGATTTTGATTAAGTAATAAAAAAGCCAGTCATTTGACTGGCTTTTTGACGAGCGTGGCGATAATTAATCGTCGAGGAAGCTACGCAGTACTTCAGAGCGGCTTGGATGACGCAGTTTACGCAGCGCCTTCGCTTCGATCTGACGGATACGTTCGCGGGTAACGTCAAACTGTTTACCCACTTCTTCCAGCGTGTGGTCGGTATTCATATCAATACCAAAACGCATACGCAGGACTTTCGCTTCACGGGCGGTGAGGCCTGCCAGAACGTCGTGAGTGGCGGCGCGCAGGCTCTCAGTGGTGGCAGAGTCCAGCGGCAGTTCGAGGGTGTTATCCTCGATGAAATCGCCCAGATGCGAATCTTCATCGTCGCCAATCGGCGTTTCCATGGAGATAGGCTCTTTGGCAATTTTGAGCACTTTACGAATTTTATCTTCCGGCATCAGCATGCGCTCGGCCAGTTCTTCTGGCGTCGGCTCGCGACCCATTTCTTGCAGCATCTGGCGTGAAATACGGTTGAGCTTGTTGATAGTCTCAATCATATGCACCGGAATACGAATGGTGCGCGCCTGGTCCGCGATAGAGCGGGTGATTGCCTGACGGATCCACCAGGTTGCGTAGGTGGAGAACTTGTAACCGCGACGGTATTCAAACTTATCTACCGCTTTCATCAGACCGATGTTGCCTTCCTGAATCAGATCGAGGAACTGCAGACCACGGTTGGTGTATTTCTTGGCGATAGAGATAACCAGACGCAAGTTCGCTTCAACCATCTCTTTCTTCGCACGGCGGGCTTTCGCTTCACCGATAGACATACGACGGTTGATGTCTTTGACCTGCTCAATGGTCAGGCCAGTTTCTTGTTCGATCTGCTGCAGTTTCATCAAGCTGCGCTGAACGTCGTCTTTAACGTCAAGCAGCTTCTCTGACCACGGTTTGTTCATGGCGATGGCCGCATTGAACCAGGTTTCGCTGGTTTCGTTGCCAGTGAACAGAGTGATGAAGTTTTTCTTCGGCATTTTGCACTGTTCAACGCACAGTTTCATGATGATGCGTTCTTGTGTACGAACGCGGTCCATCATGCTACGCATGCTGCCGACCAGGTAATCAAATTGCTTCGGTACCAGACGGAACTGTTTGAAAACTTCTGACAGTTTGAGAATTTCTTCCTGCGCTGCGGCGTGGCTACGACCTTTCGCTTTGATGGTATCGCGGGTTAGTTCGTACTGTGTACGCAGCTCACCGAATTTCGCGCGTGCCAACTCAGGGTCGATGCTGTTGTCGTCATCGCTGCTGTCGTCGTCTTCTTCTTCATCTTCGTCTTCGTCGTCATCCCTTTCTTCTTGAGAGAGTTCAGAACCGACGTGCGTCGCCGTTGGCGCCATCTCTTCTTCGGCGTTCGGATCGACGAATCCGGTGATGAGATCGGACAGACGCGCTTCTTCTGCTTCAACGCGATCGTACTGTTCCAGCAGATAGGTAATTGCTTCCGGGTATTCAGCAACGGAGCACTGAACCTGGTTAATCCCATCTTCGATACGTTTGGCGATGTCGATTTCGCCTTCACGCGTCAGCAGTTCGACGGTACCCATCTCGCGCATGTACATGCGCACCGGGTCAGTTGTACGGCCGATTTCAGATTCAACGCTGGAGAGAACCTGTGCAGCAGCCTCTTCCGCATCTTCGTCGGTATTGTTGCTATTTTCAGCAAGCAGCAGATCATCGGCATCCGGTGCTTCTTCCATCACCTGAATGCCCATATCGTTGATCATTTGGATGATGTCTTCGATCTGGTCGGAGTCGACGATATCTTCCGGCAGATGGTCATTGACCTCGGCATAGGTCAGATAGCCTTGCTCCTTACCACGTTGGACAAGAAGCTTCAGCTGTGACTGCGGGTTTTGCTCCATAAGACGGTATCCACACTTAATTCGTTTGATTGGTGTAAGCAGACGAGCTGCCAACATTTAAAGCGAGGGCGTACTTATATTATTGCCGCTGCGCCTCGAGCGGCTGTCGGGGTCTTCCCGAACGGTATTCGGCAGTTAAGCCGTTAAATTCATTTTTTTGCCAGTTCCTGACTGATAGTCCAGAGTTCCCGGCGTTCCTCACTGCTTAAACCGTGTGTGCGATCGCGAGCTATCAGCTCTTCCTGTCGCAGCTCAAGCAGTGAATCAAACATATGGTTGAGCGAGTCGGTGAAGGTTTTTTCAGCGATATCTTTATCTGCTATATCGTCCCACGTCGACAGTTTTTCAAGGGTCACGGCTTCATTTTTGCCGCGATACTGCTCTAAAAGTTGCCCGGTGGTCAGTCCTGGCTGAGATAAACACGTTTTGACCAGTTCGTTAAATAAACCAAGTCCGGGCATTTTACTTGGGTCCAGCCCTTCTAAAGGCGGTACTCGCGGGGCCAGATCCGGGTTTTGCACCAGCAATCCTATAAGTATACGCATGGTCGTGCGTTTTAGCTGCGGAGCAGGGCGTTGCGGGCCATTTTCGGACTGTTTTGGCATTAAACGTTCAAGCTGCGCATCATCTAAAATCCCCAGCTTGTTACCTAACTCCTGGCGCAGATAAATGCGCAGCGTTTCACCCGGCACCTGGGTTATCAGCGGCAGCGCTAAAGTGCTTAGCTGTGCGCGCCCGTCCGGAGTGCTCAAGTCTACCTGCGGCAGCAGGCTGTTGAACAAAAACGTGGAGAGCGGCTGAGCCTGCTCCATCCGCGCTTCAAATGCGGCTTTTCCCTCTTTACGCACTAGCGTATCCGGGTCTTCGCCATCCGGCAGAAACATGAAACGCAGCTGGCGTCCGTCGGTCATATACGGCAGCGCCGTTTCCAGCGCTCGCCAGGCGGCATCGCGGCCTGCCCGGTCGCCGTCGTAACAGCAAACGACCTGATTGGTAACCCGGAACAACAGCTGAATATGGTCAGCGGTCGTCGACGTACCTAACGACGCGACAGCGTAGTTAATATCGAACTGTGCCAGCGCAACCACGTCCATATAACCTTCGACCACCAGCAGACGAGACGGTTCAGCGTTATCCTGCTGCGCTTCATAAAGGCCGTACAGCTGGCGGCCTTTATGGAAAATATCGGTTTCCGGGGAGTTCAGGTACTTCGGCAAGGCATCGCCCAGCACGCGACCACCAAAACCAATCACCCGGCCTCGCTTATCGCGGATGGGGAACATCACCCGTTCGCGGAAGCGGTCGTAGCTGCGTCCCTTATCGTTGGTGACCAGCATGCCTGCATCAATTAGCGACTGACGATTTTCTTGATTGCCGCCAAAACGTTTTAAGACGTTGTCCCAACCGGGAGGGGCATAACCAATCGCAAAGCGCGTAATCACCTCGCTGCTTAAACCACGTTGTGCCAGATACTGGCGCGCGGGGTCAGCGGCGGGTTGCATCAGAGACTGTTGATAAAACGTGTTCAGACCATCCATCAACTGATAAAGATTCTGCCGCTGATGGCGCTCAATTTGGCTGGGTCCATTACCTGCTTCATACGGCACTTCGAGATTGTGCATGGCGGCAAGCTCTTCGACCGTTTCCACGAACTCGAGCTTGTCGTAGTTCATCAGGAAGTCGACAGCGTTGCCGTGCGCACCGCAGCCAAAGCAGTGATAAAACTGTTTTTCACCGTTGACGGTGAAAGAGGGGGTTTTTTCGTTATGGAACGGACAGCACGCGTGATAATTCTTGCCCTGCTTTTTCAGCTTTACCCGTGCATCGATCAGATCGACGATATCGGTACGCGCCAGCAGGTCATTAATAAAAACGCGAGGAATTCGTCCAGCCATAAGCCCCTGTTTTTTTGATGACTATAAACGAAAATAAGCCGCGCATTCCTTTCGGAAGCACGGCCTTACAACTACAACTCGGTCTGAATTGAGAGCTGAGCCCTCAATAGATTAGTACAGACGAGTGCGGCGTGCGTTTTCGCGAGCCAGTTTCTTCGCGTGACGTTTCACAGCAGAAGCTTTAGCGCGTTTACGTTCGGTAGTCGGTTTTTCATAGAACTCACGACGACGAACTTCCGCCAGAACACCTGCTTTTTCGCATGAACGTTTGAAGCGACGCAGTGCTACGTCGAACGGCTCGTTTTCACGTACTTTAATTACCGGCATGTAACTCTCACCTTTAATAAATTCGGTTTGCCGCTGGCATCAACGCCAGCTTATTTCAAAATGGTGCGGAATTTTACTGCAATTGCTGCTGCTTTGTAAAGCACCGATGCGATTTTGAAAGGGACTTTTATAAGGACAGGGAGTATACACGAAGTGAACGCCAGGGGGGAGGAAAGTTTTATACCCGTCGTCTTTCAGCCCGCAGGGGCGTTGGCTTTTCTCGCTTACCCCAGTCACGTACTTTCCGTACGCTCCGGGGGATGCGCTGCGTCGCCGCCTTCCTGCGGCCTGAAATTCTTAGGGTATACATCAACCGGCATTGGTCCTACACTGCGCGGTATTGAAATGAGGTAAAACAAGTCATGCGTGTACTGGGTATTGAAACATCCTGCGATGAAACCGGCATCGCCATTTACGACGACGAAAAAGGTCTGTTAGCCAACCAACTGTATAGTCAGGTGAAATTACACGCTGATTACGGTGGCGTTGTGCCCGAACTGGCTTCCCGCGATCACGTGCGTAAAACCGTGCCGCTGATCCAGGCTGCGCTAAAAGAAGCGAGGCTGACGGCAAAAGATATTGATGCCGTCGCGTATACCGCAGGCCCGGGTCTGGTTGGCGCACTGCTGGTAGGCGCAACCGTCGGACGTTCGCTGGCGTTTGCATGGAACGTTCCGGCGATCCCGGTGCATCATATGGAAGGGCATCTGCTGGCGCCGATGCTGGAAGACAATCCGCCGCAATATCCGTTTGTTGCGCTGCTGGTCTCCGGCGGCCACACACAGCTGATTAGCGTTACCGGCATCGGTCAATATGAACTGCTGGGCGAGTCGATTGACGATGCGGCGGGTGAAGCTTTCGATAAGACCGCTAAACTGCTGGGGCTTGATTATCCTGGCGGCCCGATGCTGTCGAAGATGGCCTCGCAGGGTACCGAAGGACGTTTTGTCTTTCCTCGCCCCATGACCGACCGTCCGGGACTGGATTTTAGCTTCTCTGGCCTGAAAACCTTTGCCGCGAACACCATTCGCAGCAACGACAATGACGATCAAACCCGCGCTGATATTGCCCGTGCTTTTGAAGATGCAGTGGTGGATACATTGATGATCAAGTGCCGTCGTGCGTTGGATCAAACCGGTTTTAAGCGTCTGGTGATGGCGGGGGGCGTCAGCGCTAACCGTACGCTGCGCGCGAAGCTGGCGGAGATGATGAAAAAACGCGGGGGGGAGGTGTTCTACGCTCGCCCTGAGTTCTGCACCGATAACGGTGCGATGATTGCCTACGCGGGTATGGTTCGCCTGCACTCCGGCGCGAAAGCCGAGCTCGGCGTGACCGTCCGTCCTCGCTGGCCGCTGGCGGAGTTACCGGCAGCGTAATTTTGCCGGGCCTACGGTTTTGTAGGCCCGGCAAACGAAGTGCCAGCGGGCAATAAACTACACCCGCAACATCCCTTTCTCTTCCAGAAAAGCAATGATCTTCGCCAGGCCGTCACCAGCTTTTAAATTGGTAAACGTCCACGGACGCTCGCCGCGCATGCGCATGGTATCGCGCTCCATCACTTCCAGAGACGCGCCCACATAAGGTGCGAGATCGGTTTTATTGATCACCAGAAAGTCAGATTTGGTGATCCCCGGCCCGCCTTTGCGCGGGATCTTCTCTCCTTCCGCGACGTCGATCACGTAGAGGGTAAGGTCCGCTAGCTCCGGGCTGAAGGTGGCGCTCAGGTTATCGCCGCCACTTTCCACGAAGATAAGATCGAGGTTGCCGAATTTTTCGCTCAGGGCTTCCACTGCGGCGAGGTTCATCGATGCATCTTCACGAATAGCAGTGTGCGGGCAGCCGCCGGTTTCAACGCCGACAATCCGCTCGGGCTCCAGGGCTCCGGCTTCGGTGAGGATCCGTTGATCCTCTTTGGTATAGATGTCGTTGGTCACCACCGCTAACTGATAAGTGTCGCGCATCGCTTTGCAAAGCGCTTCCAGCAGCGCGGTTTTACCGGAGCCGACCGGGCCGCCGACGCCGACGCGCAGCGGTTGCTTAATCGTGTTCATACCTTCTCCTAAGAACGGAATAGTCGGGAATATTGGGTTTCATGCCGGGCGGAGGCGATGGCGGCAAGCGGCGTGGCCGAGCCGATAGCGCTGTCTGGCGCGGCCAGGGCACTGTCCATATCCGCCGCGTAGCGGTCGCATAGGCGCAGAATCAGCTGCTGGGCGGCCTGCTGGCCAAAAGGCACTAACTTGACGCCTGCCATCACCGCGCTCTCAATCCAGCTATAGCCGAGGCTAAGAGCCAGGTCGGGGATGGCGATTTGCCAGCGCACGCCGAGCCATGCCATGCCGGTAAGTTGGCTTTGCTGACACAGTTTGCGCCATTCGGGCGGGCAGTCCGGTTGCCAGTCGGCGAGCAGGCGGGTGAAGGCTGCACCGCGATTGCGCTCTTCATCACGCAGCTCACGAGTTTCCCGGCAGGCGAGCAGATAAGCCGTCAAGCGCTGCGCTGCGGTCAGATCGCTCGCTTCGCAGGCATGATAAAGCCGGGCGAACAGCGGCAGGTCGACGGTAAAAAAGCTCTGTTCCATCTGCCGCAGCTGCCAGCGCTCAAAGGCGGCAGTATCCGGCACCCAGCCTGCTTCCACCGCCCACTCCAGCCCTTGAGACCAGCTATAGCCGCCGACCGGCAGACTGCTGCTGGCAAGCTGCATTAGCCGCAGACGTTTTTCCGGCGTCGGCATGTTAGTGGCTGTGTCCATGATCGTGGTGGTGGTGATGGCCGTGCGACTCGCTGGCGTAAGCTCCGGCTTCCGGTTCAAACGGCAGGTGAGCGAAATCAACGGCCAGACCAAACTGGCGCAGCATATCGTCCAGCACGTGATCATGATGGTAGCGTAGCTCGCCGGGCATGATTTGCAGCGGCACATGGCGGTTTCCAAGGTGATAGCAGGCTTTTGCCAGCACAAAGGGGTCATCGCAACGCACCACTGAAACGGCTTCATCGGCGGCGATCACCTTGATAAATTCGCTGCCGTTTTCGTTGCTAAGAATATCGCCGCCGCGCAGCAGCAGGCCGCGCGGCAACAGCAGGCCCGCCTGGCGGCCATCATTAAGCGTGACTTTAATACGGCTTTTCACCCGCACATCAATCGGCAGCGTGACGCTGGCAGTGGCCTGTGCCGGAGCGTCCACGCGTTGGGTCAAATAAAGCATTTTCACTCCTTAAAACAGGAAATAACGTTGCGCCATTGGTAGTACGTCCGCCGGTTCGCTGGTGATCAGTTCGCCGTCGATACGCACCTCGTAGGTTTGCGAATCAACGGTAATATTGGGCAGCAGTCCGTTGTGGCGCATATCGGTTTTTTGTACTGTGCGGCAGCCTTTCGCTACTGCCGTCATGCTGTGCAGGTTCAGCTTTTCAGCGACGCCGTTTTTCGCCGCCGCCTGCGACAGGAAGGTCAAACGGCAGTGGTGACGAGCGCTACCCAGCGCGCCGAACATTGGGCGATAGTGCACCGGCTGTGGCGTCGGGATGGAAGCGTTGATATCCCCCATCGGCGCGATGGCGATCATGCCGCCTTTGACCACTGTCGCCGGTTTCACGCCGAAGAACGCCGGGGACCACAGCACCAGATCCGCCAGTTTGCCCGCTTCAATCGAACCGACTTCATGGGCGATGCCGTGGGTCAGCGCCGGGTTAATGGTGTACTTGGCGATATAGCGCTTCACGCGGTAGTTATCGTTATCCCCGTTCTCTTCCGCTAACGGGCCGCGCTGGACTTTCATGCGGTGCGCCACCTGCCAGGTACGCAAAATCACTTCGCCGACGCGGCCCATGGCCTGCGAATCGGACGAGGTGAGGGAGAACGCGCCGAGGTCGTGCAGGACGTCTTCTGCGGCGATGGTTTCCCGACGAATACGCGATTCGGCAAACGCCACGTCCTCGGCGATATCCGGGTCGAGGTGATGGCAAACCATCAGCATGTCCAGATGCTCGTCAATGGTGTTGACGGTATAGGGCAGCGTCGGATTGGTCGACGACGGCAGAATATTGGGATGCGCGCAGGCGGTAATAATATCCGGCGCATGGCCGCCGCCCGCGCCTTCGGTATGGAAAGTGTGGATAGTGCGCCCGCCAATAGCCGCCAGGGTATCTTCCACGAAGCCTGACTCATTGAGGGTGTCGCTGTGCAACGCGACCTGAACATCCATCTCGTCGGCTACGGTCAGCGCGCAGTTGATTGCCGCCGGCGTCGCGCCCCAGTCTTCGTGAATTTTCAGGCCAATAACTCCCGCTGCAACCTGCTCACGCAGCGCATCCGGATTCGAGCCGTTGCCTTTGCCCAGCAGGCCGATATTGACCGGCAGACTGTCTGCCGCCTGTAGCATTCGCGAGATGTACCACGGCCCCGGCGTACAGGTTGTGGCGTTAGTTCCCGCCGCCGGACCGGTACCGCCGCCGATCATCGTGGTGACGCCGGAGACCAGCGCCTCTTCCGCCTGCTGCGGGCAGATCCAGTGAATATGGGTGTCGACGCCGCCTGCGGTGACGATCTTACCTTCCGCAGCAATAATTTCCGTCGCCGCGCCGATAGGGATCGTGACGTTGGGTTGAATGTCCGGATTCCCTGCTTTTCCGATCGCGAAGATCCGCCCGTCTTTGACGCCGATATCGGCTTTGATGATCCCCCAGTAATCGATAATCAGCGCGTTGGTCAGCACCAGATCCACGCATTCGGCGGCAAGCATCTGCCCCTGGCCCATACCGTCGCGGATCACTTTGCCACCGCCAAATTTGACCTCTTCGCCGTAGGTAGTGAGATCGTCTTCAACCTCGATCCACAACTCGGTGTCCGCCAGGCGCACTTTGTCGCCGGTGGTGGGGCCGAACATATCGGCCCAGGCCTGACGCGAAATCTCACTCATCGCTAGCCTCCAGATTGCCCATGACCTCGCCGCGAAAACCATACACCGCGCGGGTTCCGGCAAGCGCCACCAGCTCCACCTCGCGTTTTTGCCCCGGTTCGAAGCGCACCGCGGTTCCGGCGGCGATATTCAGACGATAACCGGTGGCCTGTTGACGATCGAACTTCAGCGCTGGGTTAACTTCGGCGAAGTGGTAATGCGATCCCACCTGAATCGGTCGGTCGCCATGATTCTCAACGGTAATGCGGCAGGTCGCGCGGCCAACGTTAATGGCTATCTGACCGGGCTTTACCTGATACTCTCCTGGGATCATCGTGGCTGCCTCAGATTATCGGGTTATGGACGGTGACCAGCTTCGAGCCGTCCGGAAAGGTGGCCTCAACCTGGATGTCGGGGATCATTTCCGGCACGCCTTCCATGACCTGATCGCGGCTCAGGACGTGACGTCCGTCTTCCATTAGCGCCGCGACGCTTTGACCATCGCGCGCGCCTTCCATAATAAAGGCGCTGATCAGGGCCACGGATTCGGGGTAGTTGAGCTTCAGACCGCGGGCCAGACGACGCTCTGCCACCAGCGCGGCGGTAAACAGCAACAGCTTGTCTTTTTCTCTGGGGGTTAGTTCCATAGCATTCTCTTAGGTCAGCCAGATTCGGGGAAGTAGCGGAGATTTACCGGTCAGATGCGGGCGCATAAATTGCCAGATGTCGCGCATTGCCCGCTGGCAAAGCAGATTATCGTCACTTAAAAAGCGGACCGTCATCAGGCCATCGATAAGCGTGGCTCCGGCGTAATTAGCCAGTGGAATAAGCTTTTCACGCACGCCGTCCAGCAGCGTTTCGTTCGCCGGGTAGAACAGCAGAGTTCCGACCCACGGCTGCTCAGCGACGCTTGCCAGTTGTCCGTCGGCCAGACTCAGGCGCTCAATCAACTTCGGGGAGCCGTCGATCCACACTTCCAGCCGATTGGTTATCGCGCCGTGGCTAAAGGCTTCACCAATCACCGGGCGGCCAAGACACAGTAGGTCCCAGGCCAGCAGCGTGCTGGAGGCGGTGAGGTGAAACGCGGTATGCAAAGAGGCGTTAGCGCCGGGAAAGAAGATCGCGTCCTGCGGCAGCCATTCGAGTGTTGCGTTTTCGGCCAGCGCCAGGGTTTGCTCAAGCTGTGCCTGAGCGCCGCTGCTGCGATAAAACTTACTGGCGCCGGGCATGGTGATCAACGTATGGCAACCAGGCTCCATGGTGACGCTAATGGTCAGTTCATCGCCGCCGACGATGCCGCCGGGGGGATGGAGTAAATAGAGGTGGCAGGTCTCTTCTTCAGGATAAAAAGGGCGTTGAACGGTGAGGGGACCGACATGACGACGGGAGGCGAGCGTTGTTTTCCCGCCGAGAAATTGAAACTGCAGGTCCAGCGCGGCCTGCCAGCCTTTTTTGGTCTGTGGTAACACGGTGCCGTGCAATGTCGCGCCCCTGCAAAATCAAGATAAAACAGCAGGGATGAGTATTGATCGGGGGCTAAGCATCACGGTCATATGAAAAGCTTATGCCCGTCATACTTCGAGCCGCAGCTGCGTTGGCTGCTGACGCCTTACCGGGCCTACGGGGAGTGCATAACTTGATGATGTTGATGGTTTTGTAGGTCGGGTAAGGCGTCAGCCGCCACCCGACAAGAATACAGCACCATATCTAAATCAAGTTTGTCATCAGTCTCATAACCGCCATACTTCGAGCTGCGGCCGTTGGATACGTGATGCAAAGGTTACTTCTGCTCTGGCGTTTTTTTCTTCTTTTTTAACCGCGTCCAGATTCGGGTCTCCTGGCGACGCCACAGGCGCTGAATGTTGTCATGATGGCGTAGCAGGATCAGGCACGAAAGCATCGACACTGGGAAGGTGTATTGCGGTTTAAACCACCATACGTAGAACGGCGCGATAAGCGCGCTGACGATGGCGCCGAGAGAAGAGTAGCCGCTGAGCAGAATGGTGAGCAGCCAGGTCCCCGCCATCACGCCGGTGAGATCCCAGCCGATAGGGGCAATAGCACCAAAAGCAGTAGCCACGCCTTTGCCGCCGCGAAAATTAAAGAATACCGGCCAGATGTGACCCACGCAGGCGGCAATCGCTACCAGGCCAAGCCAGAACGGGGTCAGGCCCAATGCCCAAGCGCCCCAGACCGGCAGCATGCCTTTCAGCACGTCAAAAATAAGCACCGCTACGGCTGCTCTCTTGCCGCCTATTCGCAGGACGTTGGTCGCCCCGGGATTGCCGGAGCCGTTATCGCGAGGATCGGGCAGGCCAGCGAGGCGGCAGACCAGAATGGCGCTGGAGATTGAGCCGCAGAGGTAGGCGAGGATAACCAGTCCAGGCGCGATTGCACTCATCAGCTGTTCCATTTTGAAAGTGTCGGTTTATCCCCGTCACCTTTCGCGCAGTCGGCGCGTCGGTTTGCCTGGACGCATAGTGGCGCTATGTTCCCGAAGGCTCGCTGCGTCGCTGCTTTCCCGCAACGCAAATTATTTAGGGGATGTCTTTGCATCTGTGGATAATACGCATAATTCGCCGGAAGTGGTATCCGGTTTAGCCAAAAAGCAGGCAGGTCGTGATGGATATTGTATTTATAGAGCAACTTTCGGTAATCACCACTATTGGTGTTTATGACTGGGAACAAACCATCGAACAGAAGCTGGTGTTCGATATCGAAATGGCGTGGGATAACCGCAAAGCGGCGGCCAGTGATGATGTCAGCGATTGTCTCAGCTATGCTGACATCAGCGAGCTGGTGATTAACCACGTTGAGGGCGCGCGTTTTGCGCTTGTCGAACGCGTGGCGGAAGAAATTGCCGACCTGCTGCTGGAAAAGTTCCAATCTCCATGGGTACGTATTAAAGTCAGCAAGCCTGGCGCGGTGGCCCGGGCAACGAACGTTGGCGTCATTATTGAGCGTGGCCTTAATCTGAAACAAAACTTTTCAGGTCATACTTGTTAAACAAATTGCGTTTATACCGGTCATAGTTCCTGGTTTTTTTCATTTTACTTTTTAAAGGGTTTAATTGGATGAGCGATATACACTCGCTGCTGGTGGCGGCAATATTGGGTGTGGTTGAGGGTTTGACAGAATTTTTACCTGTTTCCAGTACGGGTCATATGATTATTGTCGGTCATCTTCTTGGTTTTGAAGGCGATACCGCAAATACTTTTGAGGTGGTGATTCAGCTAGGTTCTATTCTTGCGGTTGTTGTGATGTTCTGGCGTCGTCTGTTTGGTCTTATCGGTATTCATTTTGGCAGACCTCCAGAGCATGAAGGCCAGGGCAGTGGTCGTTTATCGCTTATTCATATTCTTCTTGGGATGATCCCGGCGGTGGTGCTGGGGCTGATTTTCCATGATTCCATTAAGTCTCTTTTCAATCCGGTTAACGTGATGTATGCGCTGATTGTTGGCGGCGTGCTGCTGATCGCGGCGGAAGTGCTGAAACCAAAACAGCCGCGCGCAGTAGGCATTGACGATATGACCTATCGTCAGGCGTTCGTGATCGGTTGCTTCCAGTGTCTGGCTCTGTGGCCGGGTTTCTCGCGTTCCGGGGCGACCATTTCTGGCGGGATGCTGATGGGCGTAAGCCGCTATGCGGCTTCTGAGTTCTCGTTCCTGCTGGCGGTGCCGATGATGATGGGCGCAACCGTGCTGGATATGTACAAGAGCATCGGTTTTCTGAGCGTTAGCGATATTCCGATGTTTGCCGTTGGCTTCATCACCGCGTTTATCGTCGCGCTGATTGCGATTAAAACCTTCCTGCAGCTGATTAAACGTATCTCGTTTATTCCGTTCGCTATCTACCGTTTTGTCGTCGCGGCAGCGGTCTACGTGGTCTTCTTCTGATAAGACCTGGCCCTCAGTCTTGCGGCTGAGGGCAACGTTTTTCTTTCCATTGTGCTACGGCTTTAATCCGCCGACGCGTCAGCTCTTCGCGAATCTCAATCCCCTGAAAACCTTCAGCCACTACCTGTTTCGTCGACACCGATTTGGCCACTTCCCAGGCTTCAAGCAGCAGGCGACCCTGAGGGTAATCGCAAGCTTCAAAACCGGCGCGCCCGCGCACGTCGGCTTCGCTGGTTAAGGCAATTTGCCTGACTCGATGCGGTTTGCGCCAGGCGTCAATGTTATCGAACAGTTTGACCAGCGTTTTCGGCTGTAGCATCGGCAGGGTATGAATCAGATCGTGAAATTCGGCGACCAGTTTTGCCAGATCGCGGATTTCATTGGGTACCCGCAGGCGAACGCAAAGCTGTTCGACCAGCTTAACGCCTGCCGGGCCGTGACCATGATGGCGTGGCCAGAGCTCTTTCGGCGTCAGCCCTTTCCCGAGATCGTGACACAGGGTGGCGAAACGCACGTCCACTTCAGGAGAGAGCATTGCCGCCATCGTGACGGTCATCAGGGTATGCAGACCCGTGTCGATTTCCGGATGCCATTTAGCAGGTGCTGGTACGCCGTAGAGGGCGTCGACTTCCGGGAACAACACCTTGAGCGCACGACAGTCGCGTAAGGTCTGAAAGAAAACCTGGGGATTACGGGTGGTGAGGGCGCTCTCCGTCTCTTTCCACACCCGCTCGGGCGTGAGGTGCGCAAGTTCACCGGCATCGGCCATCGTGCGCATCAGCGCCATCGTTTCATCAGCGATGCGAAAGCCCAGATGCGCATAGCGGGCGGCAAAACGGGCCACCCGCAGAACTCGCAGCGGATCTTCGCTAAAGGCGGGCGAGACGTGACGCAGCAGGCGCAGACGCAAATCATCCTGGCCGCCGTAGGGATCGATAATCAGACCGTCAGCATCCTGGGCCAGCGCATTAATTGTTAGATCGCGGCGCTGCAGGTCTTGCTCGAGGGTGACGTCAGCGGCGGCATAGCAGGTAAAGCCGGTGTAACCGGAACCGGACTTCCGCTCGGTACGCGCCAGAGCATACTCTTCACGGCTTTGCGGATGAAGGAACACGGGAAAATCGCGGCCTACCTGCTGGTAGCCCGCGTCGAGTAATTGCTGAGGCGTAGCGCCAACTACGACCCAATCTCTGTCTTTGACCGGTAGCCTTAATAACGCATCCCGAACCGCACCACCGACCAGATAAACCTTCACGCCTTACTCTCCCGTATTCGTTTTCTCACGATGATACGTAAGTCTGGCAGAGAAGACGAATTAGTTCATCCAGCGGTCTTTGCGTTTGCGGCTCGGCACCAGGTGTGGCAATACCAGACCGAGGAGCAGGCCGACGCCGAGCACGCCGCCGCCATACATAAACCACTGCATGATAATGGTGCGCTGTTTGTCATCTAATTGCAGATTGGCGGCGCTCACCTTCTTCTGCGCGACAACCAGCTCGTTTTTCAGCTTTTGGTTCTCTTCTTTCAGGCTGTTGATAACGGCATCGCTACCGGCGACTTTCTTTTGCATGTCCGCCGTACGCTGGTTCCAAGTGGTATCGATGTTGTTCAGCTTATCGGTCAGGGTTTTGACCTGGTTTTCCAGGTCCGGCACGCGGATGCGGATGCTGGGCTCATTGCTCAGCTCTTTCAGTGGGATCCAGGCGGTACGACCGCTGCTGTCGCGCACTTGTGCATAACTGGTGCTGTCATTAGTTTGCAGCACCGCGACTTCTTCCCCGGCGTTGATGGTGCCCACGAGACGATAGTTATCGCCCGGACCGCTGCGAACCCAGGTATTCAGTTCATCAGAAACGTAACGCTTTTCTTCCGCGTGAACCGCCGTGGCGGCGCTAAGCGCCAGCAGAGTAAATGTAATAAGGCGTAATTTTGGCATCAGGTCATCGTTTGGTCATAAAAAGTTGAACGATAGTAGTGGCATCACCGTAGTGACGCAAAGTTTTCCGCCACAATCGGAATCATCCAACAGGTGGCCCGGCAAAATGCGCATTGCATGGCGATTCGCCGCAAAATACTATTTACTGACAAGAAATATCGTCGTTAGTTCGCCGCATTTTCCCGGCACAGCACATAAGCGGAAGAATTCAGTCATGGCTCAAGAAATCGAATTAAAGTTTATCGTCGCCCACAATGGTGTAGACGTACTGCGTCAGCACCTTAGCGCGTTAGAAGCTAAACACACGCCCGCAGCTCAACTGCTGAATATTTACTACGAAACGGCGGACAATTGGCTGCGTCGCCACGATATGGGGCTGCGCATTCGCGGTGACCAGGGGCGTTATGAAATGACGCTGAAAATCGCCGGTCGCGTGGTGGGCGGGCTACATCAGCGCCCGGAATACAATATTGCGCTGGAAAAACCAGAACTGGCGCTGGAGAGGCTTCCTGCCGAAGTCTGGCCACAGGGCGAGCTGCCGACCGAGCTTGCGCAGAACGTACAGCCGCTTTTTAGTACCGATTTCGAACGTGAAAGATGGGTAGTGAAAGAAGGCGGTAGCGAGATTGAAATTGCCCTCGATCGAGGGGAAGTCAAAGCTGGTGAGCATCAGGAGCCTATCTGCGAGCTGGAACTGGAGCTGCTGTCTGGCGATCCGCAGGATATTCTGACCCTTGCCCATCGCCTTCTGGATATCGGCGTGCTGCGTCAGGGAAGTCTGAGCAAAGCGGCTCGCGGCTATCATCTGGCGCAGGGCAATGAAGAGCGTCCGCTAACCGCATTATCTGTTTTGCGTGTGACGCCGAAGGCCAGCGTGGAGCAGGCGCTGGAGGCGGCGCTGGAAAACGCGCTGGCGCACTGGCTCTATCATGATGAAGTCCTCAATCGTGGCAATTCAAAAGCGAAAGCCGAGATTTTGCATGCGATTGCCCGCGTTCGGCATACGCTGGTGTTGTTTGGCGGCATTGTCCCTCGTAAGGCAACGACCCAACTTCGTGAGCGTTTGAACGAAGCTGAAGCTGCGTTGTTGGAGGAAAAGAACGCCCAGGCGGCGCTGTTTAATGTTGCCTGCGTAGGCGCTAAGCTGGCGCTTACCGAGTGGCTGGTGAATCGCGGCTGGCGTCCCTTTATGAACGCTGCCGGTGAACAGAAAATCAGTGGTTCTTTCAAACGTTTTGCTGATATTCAGCTCTCCCGCGCGGCGGCTGAGCTGAAAAATTCGATTGCGCAGCCGTCAGCCGATGAGTATGTCGGTCAGCTTCCGCGCCTGGCGCGCGAAATCGACAGCGTTCAGCTTTTGGCTGGTGCGTATGCAGATGTTGCCGCACCGTGGTTGGAAAGCTGGCAAGAAATCCACCGGGCGATTGAGCATAACGACAGCAGCGTCCTCGAATATTTCCGTCGCCAGGCGCTGGCAGCAGAGCCGTTCTGGCTGCATAGTGGAAAACGATAATTTCAGGCCAGGGAGCCCCTAAGATGCCGCTTTCTTCGCAATTACAGCAGCACTGGCAGACGGTCATAGACCGGCTACCGGCGGATTTTCCAGTATCCACATTAAGTGAGCAGGCGCAGTCGGTGATGGCATTCAGCGATTTCGTCGAGCACAGTCTGGTCGCCCAACCGCAATGGCTGGCGGAGCTTGAAAGCTCGCCGCCTGAGGCGCAGGAGTGGCGTCATTACGCCGACTGGCTACAGACGCGTCTTGCAGAGGTGAATGATGAAGCCACGTTGATGCGCGAACTGCGCCAGTTTCGCCGCTGGATAATGGTGCGTATCGCCTGGGCCCAGTCGTTATCGCTGGTCAGCGAAGAGAGCAGTTTGCAGCAGCTAAGCGTGCTGGCGGAGACGCTGATTGTCGCTGCTCGCGACTGGCTTTACGTTGCCTGTTGCCGCGAATGGGGGACTCCGTGCAATGCAGAAGGTTTGCCGCAGCCGCTGTTGATTTTGGGGATGGGTAAACTTGGCGGCGGCGAGCTTAACTTCTCCTCCGACATCGACCTGATTTTTGCCTGGCCGGAGCACGGCTCCACGCAAGGTGGGCGTCGGGAGTTGGATAACGCGCAGTTTTTTACCCGTCTTGGACAACGTTTAATCAAGGTCCTGGATCAGCCCACTCAGGATGGTTTCGTTTATCGCGTCGACATGCGCCTGCGCCCGTTCGGCGATAGCGGTCCGCTGGTGTTGAGCTTCGCCGCGCTGGAGGATTATTACCAGGAGCAGGGGCGCGACTGGGAGCGATACGCGATGGTGAAAGCGCGGATTATGGGCGATAACGATGGCATTTATGCCAGCGAACTGCGCGCCATGCTGCGACCGTTCGTCTTCCGTCGCTACATCGATTTCAGCGTCATTCAGTCCCTGCGCAACATGAAAGGGATGATTGCCCGTGAAGTGCGCCGCCGGGGGCTGAAGGACAATATCAAGCTCGGCGCGGGCGGCATCCGTGAGATTGAATTTATCGTCCAGGTCTTCCAGCTGATTCGCGGCGGGCGCGAGCCGATGCTGCAACAGCGTGCTTTGTTGCCGACGCTGGCCGCTATCGAAGAGCTTCATTTGTTACCTGAAGGCGATGCACCTGGGCTGCGAGAGGCCTATCTGTTTTTACGTCGCCTGGAAAACTTGCTGCAAAGCATCAACGATGAGCAGACGCAAACCCTGCCGCAGGATGAGCTTAATCGCGCCCGGCTGGCGTGGGGGATGGGCGCTGCCGACTGGGAGGCCCTTAGCGCGCGGCTGGCCGAGCAGATGGCCAACGTGCGGCGCGTCTTTAATGAATTGATCGGTGATGATGAAGCACAATCGCCAGATGAACAGCTCGCAGAGTACTGGCGCGAACTGTGGCAGGACGCGCTGGAAGAGGACGATACCAGCCCGGCGCTGGCGCATCTTGCGGATAACGATCGCCGCAGCGTGCTGGCGCTGATCGCCGATTTCCGTAAAGAGCTGGACCGACGCACGATTGGCCCGCGCGGTCGTCAGGTGCTTGATCAGCTCATGCCGCATCTGCTGAGCGAAATTTGTTCACGTGCGGATGCTCCGGTACCGTTGGCGCGCATTACGCCGCTACTGACCGGGATCGTCACTCGTACCACTTATCTTGAGCTGCTGAGCGAATTCCCCGGCGCGTTGAAGCACCTGATTAGCCTGTGCGCCGCTTCGCCGATGGTTGCCAGCCAGCTGGCTCGACACCCGCTGCTGCTGGATGAGCTGCTGGACCCGAATACCCTCTATCAACCAACGGCCACTGACGCTTATCGCGATGAGCTGCGTCAATACCTGCTGCGCGTGCCGGAAGAGGATGAAGAGCAGCAACTGGAAGCGTTACGCCAGTTTAAGCAAGCTCAGTTGTTACACATTGCCGCTGCCGACATCGCCGGGACGCTGCCGGTGATGAAAGTGAGCGATCACTTAACCTGGCTGGCTGAGGCGATGATCGATGCGGTAGTCCAGCAGGCATGGCTGCAAATGGTCGCCCGCTATGGTCAGCCAACGCATCTGCACGATCGTCAGGGGCGCGGCTTTGCGGTGGTTGGCTACGGCAAGCTGGGGGGCTGGGAGCTGGGTTACAGTTCTGACCTCGATCTGGTGTTTCTGCATGACTGCCCGATGGAAGTGATGACCGACGGCGAGCGCGAAATTGATGGTCGCCAATTTTATCTGCGCTTGGCGCAGCGCATTATGCATCTTTTCAGCACTCGAACGCCTTCGGGCATTCTGTACGAAGTGGACGCTCGCTTACGTCCTTCAGGCGCGGCGGGTATGCTGGTCACCACCACTGATTCCTTTGCTGATTATCAGCAAAACGAAGCCTGGACCTGGGAACATCAGGCGCTGGTTCGCGCTCGTGTTGTCTATGGCGACCCTGAGCTACAGGCGCGTTTTGACGTGATTCGTCGGGATATTCTTACCACTGCGCGCGAAGGCGAAAAACTGCAAACTGAAGTGCGGGAAATGCGTGAAAAAATGCGCGCTCACCTCGGCAATAAGCACCATGATCGCTTTGATATTAAAGCTGATGCAGGTGGGATCACGGATATTGAATTTATTACCCAGTATCTGGTCCTACGCTATGCCAGTGATAAGCCGAAGCTCACGCGTTGGTCTGATAACGTGCGCATTCTGGAACTGCTGGCGCAGAACGATATTATGGACGATGCAGAGGCGAGGGCATTGACCCATGCCTACACCACGTTACGCGATGCGTTGCATCACCTGGCCCTGCAGGAGCTGCCGGGGAACGTGGCGCCTGACGCGTTTAGTCAGGAACGTGAACAGGTCAGCGCCAGCTGGCAGAAGTGGTTGATGGCTTAACTAAAAAAACGGGTGTGCTATTATCGCGCGCAAAGTTTGCGTCTCGCAGGAGAAAGTAATGAAAGTAACGCTGCCAGAGTTTGAACGTGCAGAAGTGTTGGTGGTTGGCGATGTGATGCTGGACCGCTACTGGTATGGCCCTACTAGCCGAATTTCGCCGGAAGCGCCGGTGCCGGTGGTGAAAGTAGAAAATATCGAAGAACGTCCTGGCGGTGCGGCAAACGTAGCGATGAACATTGCGTCGCTCGGTGCGACTTCTCGGCTGGTTGGCCTGACCGGGATCGACGATGCTGCCCGTGCGTTAAGCAAGGCGCTGGCCGACGTCAATGTGAAGTGCGACTTTGTTTCCCTGCCTACGCATCCAACAATCACCAAGCTACGCGTGCTTTCGCGCAACCAGCAGCTAATTCGTCTTGATTTCGAAGAAGGTTTCTCTGGCGTCGATCCGCAGCCGATGCACGAACGTATTCAGCAGGCGCTGAGCTCTATTGGTGCGCTGGTGCTGTCTGACTACGCCAAAGGCGCGCTGACCAGCGTGCAGACCATGATTAAGCTCGCTCGTGACGCGGGCGTTCCGGTGCTGATCGACCCGAAAGGCACTGATTTTGAACGCTATCGTGGTGCTACGCTGCTGACGCCGAACCTCTCCGAGTTTGAAGCGGTAGCGGGGAAATGTCAGAACGAAGCGGAAATAGTTGAGCGTGGGATGAAAATCATCACTGATTTCGAGCTGTCTGCGCTGCTGGTCACTCGCTCCGAGCAGGGCATGACGCTGCTGCAGCCGGGCCGACCGGCTCTGCATATGCCGACTCAGGCGCAGGAGGTTTATGACGTTACCGGCGCGGGCGATACGGTGATTGGCGTGCTGGCCGCGACGCTGGCTTCCGGTAATTCGCTGGAAGAAGCCTGCTACTTCGCCAACGCGGCGGCAGGCGTGGTGGTAGGCAAACTCGGTACCTCTACCGTTTCGCCTATCGAGCTGGAAAATGCGGTTCGCGGGCGTTCAGAAACGGGCTTTGGCGTGATGAACGAAGAAGAGCTGAAGCTGGCAGTGGCTGCGGCGCGTAAACGCGGCGAGAAAGTCGTGATGACCAACGGCGTGTTCGACATTCTGCACGCGGGCCACGTCTCCTATCTGGCGAATGCGCGCAAGCTGGGCGACCGCCTGATTGTTGCTGTTAACAGCGACGCATCGACCAAACGTCTGAAAGGTGAGTCTCGCCCGGTGAACCCGCTGGATCAGCGAATGATCGTGCTGGGTGCGCTGGAAGCTGTCGACTGGGTGGTCTCTTTTGAAGAAGATACGCCACAGCGGCTGATTGCTGGAATTCTGCCGGACCTGTTGGTGAAAGGCGGCGACTACAAGCCGGAGCAGATTGCCGGTAGTGAAGAGGTGTGGGCAAACGGCGGCGAGGTGCTGGTGCTCAACTTTGAAGATGGCTGTTCGACAACCAACATCATTAAGAAGATCCAGAAAGATAGCGATAAATCATGAATGTTGAAGGCGCATTGAGCATTTCGCTTTGGTGCGCCCCTCGCTGTTGACGCTGCTGTTTTTTCGACCTAAAGTAAAGGAATAAGGGTGAGAGGGGATTTCTCCCCCCTCTGATTGACTGTTAGAAAGTCGGGAAACTTATCAGTAACAGCACAACCAGTATGATGACCAGTTTCATCATAACCCTTTCCTTATTAAGGCCCCTTCCTCGGGAGGGGCTTTCCCGTTTCAGCCCCTTGCTAACACAGCGATTGTTAGTGAGCGCCCTCACAGGCACAAGTGCTTCCCCTCTCCGATTTTTTATTACTGGAGCGTACACGCAAAAACAGCATTCCTGGCGCTGAAAGGTCATGTTTGGGATAAAAAAATCCCCGGCTTTTGGGGCCAGGGATGAGGTGTTTAGCGATTTTGCTGGGAAGCGATTATGCTTCTTTTCCTACTGATTCCTCACTTGGCTCGATCGCTGTTGGTGAATTTAGTGGCGTGGTCAGAGCATTAAGCGAACCACCGGAGAGGCCAATTTCATTTAACAGCGAATCAATCAGCGGTGCCTGGGTACGATAGGAAAGGGCCGCGGACAACGCTTGCTCCGCCAGATTGCTGCCGCCTGCGCTGACGGTGGAGTTTTCCGCGCCGCCAGAGCCGCCGCCCCGGTTAAGGCCGTCAACCTGAATAATCTTGATGCCTTCAATGGACTTCATCGGCTCAACGGATTTCTCGATAACCGCCGGTAGCGATTGCAGCAGTGCCAGTTTGAATTTCAGACTGGTCTGCTGATCGGAAAGCACGTTGATAGCATCGTTGAGTGCGCGCTGGGCTTCCGCTTCCGCGAGGCCCTTTTTCTTTGTGGCTTCTGCCAGTTCCACGATTGCCGCTGCCTGAAGCTCAGCGGCTTCTTTTTCTGCTTTTGCCCGAACCGTCAGCTCGACCGCCTGGGTTTCTGCATCCTGAGAAGCGGCGATTAACGCAACCTGTTTTGCACGATCGGCTTCCGCTGTTTGGCGCGTGGTTTCAACGTTTTGCTGTGCGCGTACGGATTCGGCCAGCGCGTCGTTTGCACGAGCTTCTGCCTGAGACTGCTGCTCGGATTTTGCGGCGATAGCGATAGATTTTGTCTGATTCGCAATTTCCGTCGCCTGCTGTTGCTCGATCTCTTTAATGCGAATTTCCCGTTCCGCTTCGACCTTTTTAGTCCGCACAATCTGCTCGCGTTCGATTTCGCTTTCCTGAATCTGTCGTTCAGCCTGGATGCGTGTTTGTTCCGCTTCGCGATGGCGTTCCGCTTCAAAAGCGGCGATTTTCGCGTTTTGCTCGGCGGTGCGGGTTTTCACCTGCTGCTCCTGCTCAAGCGTCATAAAGGCTTCTTGCTGTGCGATTTCGAGCTTGCGCGACAGGGCATCGCGGTTTTTTTCCCGCACGGCGACTTCAACGTCCTGCTCGACTTCATTACGCTCGCGACGACGACGCTCCGTCTCCTGGGTGAGCTTAGTCAGACCTTCGGCGTCAAAGGCGTTGTTGGGGTTGAAGTGCTCTTTCGAAGTCTGGTTGAAGTTGGTCAACGAGACGCTTTCCAGCTCCAGGCCGTTTTTGGATAAGTCTTCAGCAACAGTATTTTGTACGCCCTGCACGAAGTTTTCACGCGTATCCTGCAGCTCATGCATGGTCATCTGCGCCGCGGTGGCGCGCAGGGCATCCACGAACTTATCCTCAACCAGCATGCGTAAATCTTCCGGCGACAATGTGCGTTGACCGAGGGTTTGCGCTGCGGTGGCAATACCTTCAATAGACGGTTTTACCCTGACGAAGAAGGCCACGACGACGTCGACGCGCATACGATCTTTGGTGATCAGGCTGTCGGCGGTAGAGCGGCTAACTTCAAGCTTCAGGGTATTCATGTTTATCGGGATGATTTCGTGGAAAATGGGCATGGAGATAGCACCGCCGCTCATAACCACTTTTTGTCCGCCAAGACCTGTACGGACAAAAGCCTGTTCTGCGGAAGCCCGGCGATAGAGCCTGGCGAAAATAATACCGATAACCAATAGAACAATGACGACGACACCCGCCGTAAACATCCATGAGGGGAATAAGCCAGTAATGCCATCCATTATGTAACCTCCTTATTTATGAGAAACAAAACTATAAAACGTGTGGCCAGGGATTTAGCTCAGCTAAATAACGTGTTGAGGTAAGTCTGAGGATAATTAGAACCCGATCCCCTCTTTTAAACTCTTTACCCTCTTCCGGCTCAAGTAATAAATAATGTGTTTGACCGAATTTATCCGTGAACTTTCCTTCGCATGGACGGCCTGACTCGGCAAAATGACCAGTAATAAGGGCCATGCTGCCAATAAAATCGTCTTCGGTAATCGCCGTGGTTTCATCTAGCGGCAACCATGGCGCAATGGCTTTTCCCGTGTAGTGTACCGCGATGCCAGAGACCACCAGGCAGACCGGCGCTAACAGGAAGTTGTTTAACGGTGATGACATAAGACTCACCCAGGCATGCTGAATGATGATACCGAGAAAACCAAAATAGCCTCCCAGCAGACAGAGTACGATAAGTGCAGGGATTCGCCCGATATTCAGATAATGAAGAACCTGACCGATGTTACCGGAAGTTAAAGAGTCAAAATGATTTAAATGCGCGTCAATAATGCCGGAAAGCAGATGTCCGAAAATAAGCGCAATAACTTCCAGAAGACCAATAAGGAGTACGAATGATAGGGCAAAAAGATAAGGATTGTTGTATTCGGAAAATAGATGCATGAATCTCCTTATTCGTGAAAGATCTTATAAAGATTTTACCCGGATACTGGTGGTTAGTTTAACAATAATACGAGCAATAGAATAGGTAATATCGCTATTCCTTTTGTTTTTTAATGCGCTCAGATGGAACTTAAACCGTGCAGTATCCAGGGGGACCTGGAGACAAAGGGGAGAGAGGTTCAGCGATGTGAGATCACACTTTAAAACCTAATGATGAGAATTATGATTCAGCGCAATAAATAGCCACTTTGAGCGCATTTTTCGCCCAAAAAAAGTTAAGGTAAGGGTAAATACTGAAGTGAGTAAAAAGCATATGACCAATCAGAATACCAACGGCTGAAGGAGTATGCGGATGAATAATAAAGACATGTATTTGATGAAGAATTTTGATTTTCTGGCTCAGAGTTTCGCCAGAATGTACGCACAAGGTCAGCCCGTCGATCTTCAGGCCATTGTCGGTAACATGGATGAAGCGCATCGCGAATGGTTTTGCCAACGATATGAGTTTTACCGCCAGCAGGTGAGTAAGGCTATGATCCCAGAAGCGGAGCTGGAGCACTGAGACTACAACGGGCCGAAAGGCCCGTTGCTTGTTTTACGGCTTCTCTTCTGCGTCCGGAGTCACCGAGACGCTCGCCGAGCGGCTTTCTAGTTCGCTCAGGCGTTGTTCCAGCAAAGCCAGTTTTTCACGTGTACGCAGTAGCACCTGCGTCTGCACATCAAACTCTTCGCGGCTTACCAGATCCAGACGAGTTAACTGCGACTGGAGCACCTGACGAATTTTTTTCTCCACATCTTCTCCAAGGTCACGAAGGCCTTTCGGCATTGACTCATGGACCTGACGGGCGATCTGTTCAATTTTTTTCGGGTCAATCATGGTGGTTTCCTGATCTGGTCGGTTTGCCGCTCATTGTAGTGCGATCGTCGGTACCGATAAACCATAAATGTTTGAAGCTTATGCATTGCCGACGATAGTCAATAGCGTTATAGTTGCTGTGCTTATTCTCAGGGCGGGGCGAAATTCCCCACCGGCGGTAAATCAACCATAGCGTTGAAAGCCCGCGAGCGCTTTCTGCTAAAGCAGAAAGGTCAGCAGATCCGGTGTGATTCCGGGGCCGACGGTTAGAGTCCGGATGGGAGAGAGTAACGGCTCAGTCGGGTTTCGATCCGCTTGCGTTGACTTTTGCCGCTAAACCGGCGCTCCTAAGACTGCCCTGATTCTGGTAACCATAATTTTAATGAGGTTTTTTTACCATGAATCAGACGCTCCTTTCTTCTTTTGGTACCGCTTTTGAACGCGTGGAACACGCTTTAAATGCACTGCGCGAAGGCCGCGGTGTGATGGTGCTTGACGATGAAGACCGTGAAAACGAAGGCGATATGATTTTCGCCGCTGAAACCATGACCGTTGAGCAGATGGCGCTGACCATTCGTCACGGCAGTGGCATTGTTTGCCTGTGCCTGACTGAAGATCGTCGCAAACAGCTCGACCTGCCAATGATGGTTGAAAACAACACCAGCGCTTACGGCACCGGTTTTACCGTGACCATTGAAGCTGCTGAAGGCGTCACCACCGGCGTTTCTGCCGCGGATCGTGTGACTACCGTGCGTGCGGCGATTGCCGATGGCGCAAAACCGTCAGACCTGAACCGTCCTGGGCACGTTTTCCCGCTGCGCGCGCAGCCGGGTGGCGTACTGACCCGCGGCGGCCATACCGAAGCAACTATCGACCTGGTAACTCTGGCGGGTTTTAAACCGGCTGGCGTACTGTGTGAACTGACTAACGACGATGGCTCTATGGCCCGTGCGCTGCAGTGCATCGAGTTTGCTCAGCAGCATAATATGGCCGTAGTGACTATCGAAGATCTGGCGGCTTATCGCCGTGAGCACGAGCGTAAAGCGAGTTAATTCAAGCTT
This sequence comes from Klebsiella sp. RHBSTW-00215, assembly GCF_014103785.1. Classification (NCBI taxonomy): domain Bacteria; kingdom Pseudomonadati; phylum Pseudomonadota; class Gammaproteobacteria; order Enterobacterales; family Enterobacteriaceae; genus Klebsiella; species Klebsiella sp. RHBSTW-00215. Next base: position 632,110 of record NZ_JABXQS010000001.1, on the reverse strand, counting down.
ATTTGCTCACAAAGCCCACATTTAGATGTGGGCTTTGTTTTTTCGTTCTTTAGCCAATTCCCATTGTTTGCAAAACAACAAGGCTTAATCCCATCACAGACATACCGCACAGTACGCCATAACTGGGATTACTCTGAGGGTCTATCTCTTTTGCCAGCGGCATGAGCTCATCAACCGAGAGCGCGATCATTATTCCGGCGACGGCAGCCATAATTGCTCCCATTACTATCGGCGATATCAGACTACCGAGGATAATCCAGGCTAACAGGCCACCGAGAATTTCCGCCATGCCGGAAATACCGGCCCAGAATACCGCTTTACTTCTGGAACCGGTGGCAGCATATACCGGACCGGCGACCGCCAGCCCTTCGGGAATATTGTGTAGCGCGACTGCTAATGCGACCCCCATACCCAACTCAATGTTATTGCTGGCCGTCACGAAGGTGGCGATTCCCTCCGGAAAGTTATGCAGGCTGATACCTAACGTCAGAAGCATTGCCGTACGTCGCAAATTTCGCGGGCGGGAAATGCCTGGGAGCATCAGGTCCTGCGGATGCGCGTGCGGCAGCAGGCGGTCAAGAGCAAAATAGCCCAGCAGGCCGATAATAAACATACCGTAGCCAAGCAATGGTGACATGCCTTTGGTGCTCAGCGCAGCGGGTAGCATCTCCATCAGCGAGATGAGCAGCATGATCCCGGCAGCGAACCCCAGAGAGAACCCTAAGACGCGATTAGATGGTTTTTGCCCAATAACGCCGAATATTGCCCCTATGAAGGTGGCGCTACCGGCTAACAGGGTCAAAATTACGGGTGATGACATTGCTCACCTCCTTGTGATAATGATTCTCATTAATATTATCTGTATTCATATATGACCGCGAGAGGAAAAATTAACTCTTTATCGCCTCTTACATTCAAATTTTCTGATGATCATCATCATGCTTATCAGAGTTTATCCTGAACCAAAAGCGCGTAATGTGAATACATCAAATTCATCTGAATTAAGGATATCATCATGTCCCGTACCCGTATGCCCGCGCTGTTTTTAGGTCATGGCAGCCCAATGAACGTGCTGGAAGATAACATCTATACTCGCGCCTGGCACCATCTGGGTGAAAAGCTACCGCGACCAAAAGCGATTGTGGTGATTTCTGCGCACTGGTTCACGCGCGGTACGGGAGTGACCGCGATGGAAGCGCCGAAAACCATTCATGATTTTGGTGGCTTCCCGCAGGCGCTATACGATACGCATTACCCGGCACCGGGTTCTCCTCAACTGGCACAGCGCCTGGTTGAGTTGCTGGCGCCAGTACCGGTGACGCTAGATAAAGAGGCCTGGGGGTTCGACCACGGTTCGTGGGGCGTGCTGATTAAGATGTATCCCGATGCTGATATTCCGATGGTGCAGTTGAGCATTGATAGCACTAAACCTGCGGCCTGGCATCTGGAAATGGGGCGCAAGTTGGCGCAACTCCGTGATGAGGGCATTATGCTGGTAGCAAGTGGTAACGTGGTGCATAACCTGCGTACCGCGCGTTGGCATGGTGAAAGCACGCCATATCCCTGGGCTGAGTCGTTTAATGATTACGTGAAAGCGAACCTGAACTGGAAAGGACCGATTGCGGAACATCCGTTGGTGAACTATCTGGCACATGAAGGCGGATCGCTATCCAACCCGACCGCAGACCACTTCCTGCCTCTGCTTTATGTCCTGGGTGCGTGGGATGGTGAAGAATCGATTACTATTCCGGTTGAAGGAATTGAGATGGGGTCGCTCAGCATGCTGTCAGTGGTGATTGGTGCTTAAAGAAGTGATAACCCCGACAGAGTAATGCTGTCGGGGTTAGGTGTTACTCAGTGAAAACGTGCGGATAGAAACGCGACAGATCCTGGGTAATCAATGCCCGGTCTTCGCGAATACCGATCCCCGCAGGTTGATCGTTAATCAGCCAGCTACCGATGAGCGTGTAGCTATCGCCAAACTTTGGCAGCGTGTAGAACTCCTGCACGATAGTGCCTTCTTCACCGTACGGACCTTCTACTGCTTCTACTACTTTGCCGTTTTCTACGATAGAGACGTTAGCCCCTTCGCGGGAGAAGATCGGCTTAATGACGTACTTCTCCATCTCCGGATGAGCATCTTCGCTGAAGTAAGCCGCCAGCAGATTGGGATGATTCGGGAACATCTCCCACAGCAACGGCAGCAATGCTTTGTTGGAAATGATGCTCTTCCATGCAGGTTCCAGCCAGCGAACGCCAGCATCTTCCAGTTTGGTAGAGAACACTTCGCGCAGCATATACTCCCACGGGTAGAGTTTGAACAGGTTGCCTATTACCTGGTCCTGTTGGTCGGTAAACTGACCTTTTTCGCCCAAACCAATTTCTTCGATATAGAGGAATTCGGTCGCTACACCCGCTTCTGCGGCACAGTCCTGCAGATACTGCACGGTGCCGCGATCTTCAATGGTATCGCGACAACAGGCCATATGCAGATACTGGAAACCGAACTGTTCGCGCAGCTCGCTGAATCGCTCGATGAGCTTCTCCTGCAGACTGTTGAACTGGTCGCTGCCTGGTGGCAGCATGCCTGCATTCTGCTGGTCTTCCATCCAGATCCACTGGAAGAAAGCGGCTTCGTAAAGAGACGTTGGCGTATCGGCGTTATTCTCCAGCAGCTTCGGTTCACCCACACCGTCCCAGGCCAGATCGAGACGCGAGTACAGAGAAGGCTGATTGGTTTTCCACGACTGGCGCACGAATCCCCAGGTATGTTTGGGGATGCGAAATTTGGTCATGAGGTCATCGCTGGCGATGACCTTCTCCACCGCCTGCAAGCACATCTGATGTAGCTCAGCGGTAACGTCTTCGAGCTTGTCAACCTGCGCCAGAGTTAGTTTGTAATAGGCTTCTTCGCTCCAGTACGGCTCACCGTACATGGTGTGAAAGTTAAAGCCATATTCTGTTGCCTTTTCACGCCAGTCCGGGCGCTCGGTAATGCTGATTCTTTCCATGTTGCTTAGCCGCCCATTGAGCGCGAAGAAGAAGAGCTTGCTGAGCTGCGCTGCATGGTGGATTGCTTAGCGACTGAGTCGCCGAAGCCGCCGCGCGTCACGGTATTGGTGGTGGCCGGTTTCGGTGCCATCGCGGTTTTGGGTACGTTCATCGTACGGCCCGGCTGTGCTGCGCCGTAGCTCTTACCGCCTGCATCGGTATATTTACCGTAGGCTGGGCTGGCCGGGTTTTTCGAGCTAAACAGAGGCTGCTGTGCGCCCATTCCGCCGCCCATCATTCGGCCCATCATGTAACCTGCCATCAGCGGCATCCAGAAGCTGCCGCTGCTTTGCGCCTGCGCCTGGTTTTCCGGAGCCATGCCCGCCTGAGCTGGCGTCTGCTGGCACTGGCCTTCGCCAAATTCGGCTACGCAATCTTCACGAGTTGCGTATTTCGGTGCGGTACGTTCAGCTTCCTTGACCGCATTTGTGTAAGCGGTGGTGCACTCGGCTGCTTTGCTCGGGTTGGCGGCAGAGCAGTCGTCGGCGTTCTGATACAGAGAAACCGTCTCATCGCTTTGTTCACAACCGGCGAGCATAAATACGGCCGTAACGGCAAGGGCGACCGGCGTTAAATGGCGTGCGCTCCAGCTTTTGCGGAAGGAGGCGTGATTAATATTTTTTGTCCGTTTCATGTTTGTCTTCCTGGACCCAGTGGTATGCGTTTTGTTAACGCTCAGGATAGAGGATGAGTGGTGGAAAATGAAGCGAAGAGGGGCGGAAAGCAGGAGATCTTTACGTTGCCTTACGTTTAACGCTTCGCTTACCCGGCTGGATAAGCGAAGCGCGTACTACGCAAGACCGATTACTGGCGGAACGGATTGCTGCCGCTAGTACTGGTGGTGCGCGCTGAGGCAGGTTTGGCTGCGACGGTATTGCTATAGCCGTCAGCGCTGGCATCCTGCTGCGGGTTTTCCGGCGCGACGCTATCCGGTGAGGTTGGAATAGCTTTGCCGAGCGTATTGTTGAGCGCAACCAGGTCCTGCTCGTTCAGCGTACCGAGTGCAGATTTGATGTTCAGTTCGTTAATTAGATAGTTATAACGCGCGCTGGAGAGCTGTTGTTTGGCGTTGTACAGCGTAGTGGTCGCATCCAGCACATCAACGATGGTACGGGTACCAACCGAATAACCGGCTTCCATCGCATCCAATGAGCTCTGAGCGGAAACCACAGCCTGTTTGTAAGCGTTGATGCTGCTGATCGATGCATTCACGTTGTTGAACGAGGAACGAACGGTCTGCACGACGCTACGGTGGGCGCTTTCCAGCTGTTCGCTGGCGCCAACGAAGTTGTATTGTGCTTGTTTAACCTGGGAGTTAACCATTCCACCCTGATAAAGCGGTAGCGAGAAGCTCAGGCCGATTTTGTTCTGCCCGGCATCGTTGTCGTTGTATTGATTGCTATTATGGGTTTTTGAACCGCTATAAGAGGTATCAGAAACGCCGGTAGAAGCAGACAAGCTTAGCGTTGGCATATGGCCATCCTGCGCCTGGCGAATCTGTTCACGTGCCAGATCCTGATTCAAGCGAGCCTGCAGCAGCGACAGGTTGCGGTTTTCCGCTTCCTTCAGCAGCGCGTTGACCGCAGACGGCTTGTTGGTTTTAAAACCGTCGACGTTCAGCGAGGCCAGTTCCGGATAGTAGTTACCGGTGACCTGGCGCAGCTCTTCCACCGCGTTATCGAGGTCGTTACGCGCGGTGACTTCATTCGCCAGCACAGAATCATACTGTGAACGGGCGTTTTGTACGTCGGTGATGGCAACCAGGCCCACGTTAAAACGCTGAGTAGTCTGATCCAACTGGCGGTAGATGGCCTGTTTCTGCGCTTCGGTATAGGAGAGCGTATCGATAGCGGCCAGAACTTTAAAATAGGCCGTTGCGGTGTTCAGGATCAGCGTTTGCTGGTCTGTCTGATAGGTGACATCCTGAATACCAGCTGATTTTTCCTGCAGCGTCAGCGCGCGCCATTTCGACATATCAAACAGAGTTTGGGTTAACTGTAGTGACCCGCTGGTGACGTTGGAGTTAATGCCGTTACTGTCGCGGTAACCATTAGTATAGGTGTAATCCGCACCCAGACCGAGCTGTGGTAGTAATGGGCTACGCGCTTCGTTGATCTTCTCGAATGCGGCATCACGATCGGCTGCTGATTTACGCAGATCAGGGTTACTGATACGCGCCTGCTGATAAACCTGCATCAGGTTTTCTGCCTGGCTCATGGCACTGAAGCCAGTCAGGCCCAGGCCGATAAGGATGGGAAAGAGTTTCTTCATTTGCATTCCTTGTTGTGAAGCATTTAGCGCTACTCAAATTCTAAAAATAATCACTGATTGTATCGAGTCTGTTACCGTAAAAAGTTGGCGTTATGTGCCATGGGGCGGTAATTTGCACCAATCTAACATACGGGCAATAAAACGGTAGCCACACCGCCAATAAATTCATAACTTCATGTTCTACAGGATATCGAAATGAGCGACGTCAATCAGCAGGGGATTACCTTCTCTAAAAACGATGTAGAAATTATTGCACGCGAAACGCTTTATCGTGGTTTTTTTTCGCTCGATTTATACCGTTTCCGCCATCGCTTGTTTAATGGTGGCATGAGCGGTGAAGTGACCCGCGAAATTTTTGAGCGCGGGCACGCCGCAGTCTTGCTACCCTTTGACCCGGTGCGTGATGAAGTCGTGCTTGTCGAGCAGATCCGCATTGCCGCGTATGATACTAGCGAGAGCCCGTGGTTGCTCGAGATGGTCGCCGGTATGATAGAAGAAGGAGAGTCTGCTGAAGATGTCGCCCGTCGTGAAGCGGTTGAAGAGGCGGGGCTTGATGTTGGGCGAGTAAAACCGGTCCTGAGCTATCTGGCGAGCCCCGGCGGCACCAGCGAAAGACTATCCATCCTGGTCGGTGAAGTGGATGCGACGACGGCAAAAGGAATTCATGGACTGGCCGACGAAAATGAGGATATTCGGGTACATGTGGTGAGTCGGGAGCAGGCTTACCAGTGGGTGGAAGAGGGGAAGATCGACAACGCAGCTTCTGTCATCGCGCTGCAATGGCTGCAATTGCATTATCACAATTTACGAAATGAGTGGACAAAATGAAGCGTTATACACCTGACTTCCCTGAAATGATGCGACTGTGTGAAACCAATTTTGCCCAGTTGCGCCGCTTGCTGCCTCGAACGGATGCGGTGGGTGAGATGGCGAGTTATCAGGTGGGCAATGCGCAATACCGATTAACGATCGTTGAGTCGACCCGCTACACTACATTAGTGGCGATTGAGCAGACGGCGCCGTCGGTGAGCTACTGGAGCCTGCCGTCAATGACGGTACGACTCTATCACGACGCGATGGTCGCTGAAGTGTGTTCAAGTCAGCAGATCTTTCGCTTCAAAGCGCGGTATGATTATCCTAATAAAAAGTTGCATCAACGCGACGAAAAGCATCAAATTAATCAGTTTCTGGCCGACTGGCTGCGTTACTGTTTAGCACATGGAGCGATGGCGATTCCGGTTTGTTAGCGTCGTGAAACCTAAGGACACCATTTGGAAAGCCTGTTAAACCTACCTTTGGCTGGTGAGGCCAGAGTCAGGATCTTACAAATTACTGATACTCACCTGTTTGCTGAAAAACACGAAACGCTGTTAGGCATCAATACCTGGGAAAGCTACCAGGCTGTGCTGGATGCCATCCACGCCTCACAGCGTGAATGCGACCTGATTGTTGCAACGGGCGATCTGGCGCAAGATCACTCTTCCGCGGCTTATCAGCATTTTGCTGAAGGCATCGCGAGTTTTGCTGCACCCTGCGTCTGGCTGCCGGGTAATCATGACTTTCAGCCAGCGATGTATAGCACGCTACAGGAATCCGGAATCTCCCCGGCTAAACGCGTATTACTGGGCGACCATTGGCAAATATTGCTGATGGACAGCCAGGTTTTCGGTGTCCCGCATGGTGAGCTGAGTGATTTTCAACTGGAGTGGCTTGAGCACAAGTTAGCCGAGGTGCCTGAGCGGTACACTTTACTACTGTTACATCACCATCCTGTGCCGTCAGGCTGTGGCTGGCTGGATCAACATAGTCTACGTAACGCCGGGGCGCTTGATTGCGCGTTGGCCGCTTTTCCTCGCGTTAAGCATCTGCTGTGCGGTCATATTCATCAGGAACTGGATCTTGACTGGAACGGGCGGCGAATGATGGCAACGCCATCGACCTGTGTGCAGTTTAAGCCGCATAGCGCTAACTTCATGCTGGATATCGTCTCTCCAGGCTGGCGCTGGCTGGAATTACATCCTGACGGCACGTTGACCACTGAAGTTTGTCGCCTTGAGGGCGTTAAATTTCACCCGGATATCGCTTCAGAAGGATACTGATGTCTACGCTTCTCTATCTGCACGGTTTTAATAGTTCACCGCGGTCGGCAAAAGCGACGGCGTTGAAGAATTGGCTGATGCAGACTTATCCTGATATCTCCATGGTGATACCGGAATTGCCCGTTTACCCCGCACAGGCTGCGGAGCATCTGGAAGCTCTGGTGCTGGAACATGGGGGAGAGCCGCTGGGCGTTGTCGGATCATCTTTGGGTGGATATTACGCAACCTGGCTATCGCAGTGTTTTATGCTGCCAGCGGTGGTGGTTAACCCTGCGATACGACCGTTTGAGCTACTGAACAATTTCCTCGGCCCCAATGAGAATCCGTACACAGGGCAGCAATATGTGCTAGAGTCTCGCCATATTTACGATCTTAAAGTCATGCAAATCGACCCGCTGGAAGCACCGGATTTAATCTGGTTACTACAGCAAACGGGTGATGAAGTGCTTGATTACCGCCAGGCCGTTGATTATTTCGCCTCCTGCCGTCAAACGGTAGAGGAGGGCGGTAATCACGCATTTGTTGGCTTTGAAGATCATTTCACTCAGATTATCGATTTTCTGGGCCTGCGTTAAGCGGTTCAGAACGACCTACGAATACACACCATGACGCAATCTTCTTATAACGCTGATGCCATTGAGGTACTCACCGGGCTAGAGCCGGTTCGCCGCCGCCCTGGTATGTACACCGACACGACACGCCCTAACCATATGGGTCAGGAAGTTATTGATAACAGTGTGGATGAAGCACTGGCTGGTCACGCGAAACGCGTGGAGGTCATTCTTCATGCCGATCAATCGCTGGAGGTTATCGATGACGGACGCGGAATGCCGGTGGATATCCACCCTGAAGAAGGGGTTCCGGCTGTTGAGCTGATTCTTTGCCGTCTGCACGCGGGCGGTAAATTTTCTAATAAGAATTACCAGTTCTCCGGTGGTTTACACGGGGTCGGTATTTCGGTCGTCAACGCCTTGTCGAAACGCGTTGAGGTTAACGTGCGCCGCGACGGCCAAATCTACAGCATCGCCTTTGAAAACGGCGATAAGGTGGAAGACTTACACGTTTCCGGCACCGTCGGCAAACGCAACACCGGGACCAGCGTGCACTTCTGGCCGGACGAAAGCTTTTTTGATAGCCCGCGTTTCTCCGTCTCGCGTCTATCGCATTTGTTAAAAGCCAAAGCGGTTCTGTGCCCTGGGGTCGAAATTGTCTTTCGTGACAAGGTCAATGATAGCGAGCAGCGTTGGTGCTATGCCGATGGCCTGACTGACTATCTTTGTGAAGCCGTGAACGGCCTGCCGTTGCTGCCGGAAAAACCGTTCGTCGGCAATTTCTCTGGCGATACTGAAGCGGTAGACTGGGCGCTGTTGTGGCTGCCGGAAGGCGGTGAGCTGCTAACCGAAAGCTACGTCAACCTGATCCCGACCATGCAGGGCGGAACCCACGTTAACGGCCTGCGTCAGGGGCTGCTGGACGCGATGCGTGAGTTTTGCGAATACCGCAATATTCTGCCGCGCGGCGTGAAGCTGTCGGCGGAAGATATCTGGGAGCGCTGCGCTTACGTCCTCTCGGTGAAGATGCAAGACCCGCAGTTTGCCGGGCAGACCAAAGAGCGTCTTTCTTCGCGTCAGTGTGCGGCGTTTGTTTCTGGGGTGGTTAAAGATGCTTTCAGCCTGTGGCTAAACCAGAACGTACAGTCGGCGGAGCTGCTGGCGGAGATGGCTATCTCCAGTGCCCAGCGTCGTCTGCGTGCGGCGAAAAAAGTCGTACGTAAAAAGCTGACCAGCGGCCCGGCGCTACCCGGCAAGCTGGCGGACTGCACCGCGCAGGATCTGAATCGAACGGAACTTTTCCTTGTGGAAGGTGACTCCGCAGGCGGTTCCGCCAAGCAGGCGCGCGATCGCGAATATCAGGCGATCATGCCGCTGAAAGGTAAAATCCTGAATACCTGGGAAGTCTCTTCTGATGAAGTTCTGGCGTCTCAGGAAGTGCATGATATTTCGGTCGCCATCGGTATCGATCCGGACAGCGACGACTTAAGCCAACTGCGCTACGGCAAGATTTGTATTCTGGCGGATGCGGACTCCGATGGTTTACACATCGCGACGCTGCTTTGCGCGCTGTTTGTCAGGCACTTCCGCACGCTGGTGAAACACGGTCACGTCTACGTGGCGCTGCCGCCTCTATACCGTATCGACCTGGGTAAAGAGGTTTACTACGCGCTGACGGAAGAAGAGAAAGCGGGCGTGCTGGAGCAACTTAAGCGCAAGAAAGGTAAACCGAACGTACAGCGCTTTAAAGGGCTGGGCGAGATGAACCCGTTACAGCTGCGCGAGACCACGCTGGATCCCAACACCCGTCGCCTGGTGCAGTTGATTGTCAGCGATGAGGACGAGCAGCAGACTACCGCTATGATGGATATGCTGTTGGCCAAGAAGCGTTCCGAAGATCGGCGTAACTGGTTGCAGGAAAAAGGCGATCTGGCCGAGTTGGATGGGTAATAAATAGTAAAATGGCCGGTATAACCGGCCGATTTTTTGATGGCTTAAATGCCCGATTCCAGAATACGAATATTCATTTCCAGAACGTCGCCTTTAACGGCTTCACCGTAAGCTTTCATGTGCGGAGTTTGCAGGTGCGCTTCAAGATGTGCGACGCTTTCCCACTGCTCAACCATCACGATGGAATCCGGTGATGTGGTTTGAAAACTGACGCCTGCGGCATGATCCACCAGCGGCGCATAGCCGTGGCAGCCTTCTTCCTGCAGAACAACCGGGGTAATCTTCGCAAACTGATCCAGTACCGCCTGACGATGGTGTTGGCCCGGACGAGTGCGAATTTCAGCGATTACTGTCAACATGGTTAACTCAACTCCTTCTGTGTGTATTCTCATCATACTTCGGGTCGCCGATTTTTTGACTGCTCAGCAAGCCGAATGACTTAGAACGTAAGCGTCTAGTTAACCAAAAATTTCTGCCAGATGCTTGCGATATTCTGCGGTATAACGCGGAACATCAGGCATTTTGATCACATCGTTGGCGATGAAGGTCGGCAGGGCGTTCATCCCAAGGAACTGGTTGGCTTTGTGGAACGGCAGATAAACGCCGTCGACGCCGACGCCGTGGAAGAACTGATCTTCATCGGTGAAAGCGTCCATTGGCGCGTTCCAGGTCAGGGATAACATGTACTTTTTGCCCTGAATCAGACCACCGGAACCGTATTTCTTGCTGGCGTCGGAACGGGTACGACCATCGCTGGCGTACAGGGCGCCATGGCCTTCGGTAAACACGTCGTCGATGTACTTTTTCACCGTCCACGGCGCGCCCATCCACCAGCCAGGCATCTGCCAGATAACCACATCGGCCCAGAGAAAATTCTGCACTTCTTCTTTAATATCGTATTCGCTCTCGGCGCGGACGACCTTAACATCATGCCCGGCGTCGCGCAGAAAACCATCCGCGACCTCGGTCAGGGTGTCATTCAGTTGGCCGTTAGAGTGGGCGAATTTTTTCGCGCCGTTGATAATCAGAATGTTGCTCATTTTTTATCCTCAAGATTGCAATTTTGTCGCTGATTTTACCCCGCAGGGTGAAGCGGTAAAATGAGCAAAATGTGCAAAGTCTTTTGCTTTTTTAGCAATAATACCGCTACCAGCTAACGCGTGCCTCGAAGCCGCCGCCTCGGGCGTTAGCAAAACTGGCCGTCATGCTGTGCAGCACGGCGATGCGCTGCACAATGGACAACCCCAGACCGCTACCGGGTTGGTCCTGACCGGGAGGGCGATAAAAGCGCTCGCCAATACGCGCCAGCGCTTCGGCGCTGATGCCGGGGCCGTTGTCGTGTACGCAAAATTCACGTGCATTCAGCGTGATATCGACCTGGCTGCCAGCGGGGCTATAGCGCACGGCGTTGTCCAGAAGATTACGCACCAGCAGGCTCAGTAACAGCGGCTGGCCGGTTCGCATGATGTTGGTGGCGTTCAGATGCAGACGCAACTCAATACCGGCCTGCTGCGCGCTGTGGTACATCTCCATAACCGCCGATTGAAGCAGTTCATCAATAGCGATCGTCTGGACATCATCAAGCTGCGCCAGCGAATCCAGGCGTGATAAGGTCAGGAGCTGATCGACCAGCCGGGTTGCGCGGTCAATACCCTGATGAAGCTGCGTCAGCGCTTTATCCATGCCCTGAGCATCGTTCATAGAGAGCTGAGCGACTTCGGTCTGGACCTTCAGTGCCGCCAGCGGGCTGCGCAGTTCGTGGGCGGCATCGGAGGTGAAGCGCCGCTCACGAGTCATGGTGTCATGCGTGCGGATAAAGAGCTGATTCAGCGCGTCGACCAGTGGGCGAACTTCACTGGGAACATGATCGGTATTGAGCGTTTCGGCGGAGTCCGGCGCGCGGGCACGTAGGGTGTTGGCCAATTTTTTTAGCGGGGCCAGCTCGCGGCTCAGCAGCGCAATCAGCAGCAGGAACATCAGCGGTAGCGCAACCAGCCAGGGCGTAAGCTGAGAGGTAACGATATCCAGCGCCATCTCACGGCGATAATCCCACTCCTGGCCGACGACGATGCGATGGCGACCGTCGCGGGTGGTGAGCCACAGGAAGCGCCACTCATCGTCATCGTTACGTAAATAGCCGTCGCTGAATCCCTCACGATTCATGCCCCAGGGGATATCCTGGCCGTTTTCACCATCGTTGAGCACCATCTTGCCGTCGGTAGTAAAGATAGCGAAAGCCAGCGCATCGTCGTCGAGATGCCCATGCTTAACTTTCTTTTTTGCCCGCACCTGAGGAGTGAGAGTATGGAGCTCGTCGAAATTCATTGCGCTAAGACGACGAGCGAACAGGAGTTGCTGGGTATCGAACAGCTTATCCAGCTTATCGGTGGTTTGTTGCCAGGCGATAAAACTGGCAATTCCCCATGCGGCGCTGGTCAGCAGTAGAAAAAGGAGCATCAGACGGACGCGCAAACTCAATCGGCCCAGTCGTTTCATACATCACCCAGGGTATAGCCGATACCGTGGACGGTGCGGATAAATTCGCTGCCGAGCTTGCGGCGTAGATGATGAACGTGCACTTCTATCGCATTGCTGGAGACGTCGTCATCCCAGTTATAGAGTTTTTCCTCGATAAGTTTGCGTGGTAGGACGCGCCCGGTGTTACGCATTAACAGTTCCAGTAAAGCGAACTCTTTCGGCTTGAGCGGTAGATTTTCGCCATTCAGCGTGGTGGTGAGTCGGGTTGGGTCGAGGACGACGTTGCCGTGTCGCAGCTCGCTGCTGCTTTGGCCGTGGGCGCGGCGTATCAGCGCTTCGAGACGCGCAGCGACTTCAATTAACGCAAAAGGTTTGCAAAGATAGTCATCGGCACCGAGCCGTAAGCCTTCGACCCGCTGGCTGAGCGCGTCGCGGGCGGTGAGGATCAGGACCGGTTCATGGCGGCCTTTGTCGCGCCATTCGCGCAGGATATCCAGGCCGTCGATGCCGGGAAGCGTCAGGTCCAGAATAATGGCGTCATAAGGGGCGTTGTACAGCGCGGCTTTCCCCTCTTCACCGCGGGTAAACCAGTCAATGCTGAAGCCCATTTTTGTCAGCCCGACTTTAATGCCGTCGCCAATCAGTTTGTCGTCTTCCACCACTAAAATGCGCATTAGCCTGCTCCTGTGGCCCACTGAGATGAAAGCAGTAAAGCGCGTTGTCACGCGCGCTGTACAGCAATAAAATTTCTTTTTTCCGCTTAAGAAGTTGTTAAGTTTTGCCTTGTGTAATAGTGACGGTATAAACACAAAGGGAGAAAACATGATGAAAAAGTTCGCCGCAATGACCGCTATTATCGCCTTAGTTTCTATGCCAGTCCTGGCTGCTGAACAGGGAGGCTTTTCCGGCCCAGGCTCCACGCAAACCAGCCAGACGACCACGCAAAACGGCGGGTTTATCGGCCCGAACGGTAGCGTAACGACGGTAGCTAATGCCAAATCTCTGCGTGATGACACCTGGGTGACCCTGCGCGGTAAAATCGTCGAGCGTATTTCCGACGACCTGTATAAATTTCAGGACAGCTCCGGCACCGTCAACGTGGATATCGACCATAAACGCTGGAATGGCGTGACCGTGACTCCGCAGGATACGGTAGAGATTCAGGGCGAAGTCGATAAAGACTGGAACTCGGTAGAAATCGACGTGAAGCAGATTCGTAAAGTCACGCCGTAAAGCCCGTTCCCTGAGCCAATCGTATCAGATGGCTCAGGGCCATAATCAGGCATGAGAGAAGGGCAGAATAATTTGTGCCACAGTGAGCATTATCGCATTCGATGTGTATGAGCATCGCAGGGGTAAGCGTATTGTGTTTGCGCTAATTATTGGTCTGGTAAGGAATACCATGAAATCTCATGCATTATTATGGCTGGTCAGCCTGGTAGGCGTTTCTCCTCTGTACGCCGCAGACGTTCCCGCCAATACATCTCTCGCCGCAAAGCAGGTTTTTCGTTACAACAATCATAGCGATCCCGGCACGCTTGACCCGCAAAAAGTTGAAGAGAATACAGCAGCGCAGATTGTGATCGATCTGTTCGAGGGGCTGGTGTGGATGGATAGCGATGGCCGCGTCCAGCCCGGGCAGGCGCAAAGCTGGCAAGTGTCTGATGACGGTAAACGCTATGTGTTTCACCTACGCAAAGATCTCAAATGGTCCGATGGGCAGCCGTTGACCGCTGGCGATTTTGTCGCCGGGTGGCAGCGCGCCGTGGCACCGCAAACCGCCAGCCCTTTTGCCGGATATTTAGCGCAAGCGCATATTGAAAATGCGGCGCAAATCATGGCAGGTAAAGCCGATGTCAGTGCGTTAGGCGTTCGGGCGATTGACGACACCACGCTGGAGGTGACCCTCACGCAGCCGGTGCCCTGGTTTACGACGATGCTGGCCTGGCCGACGCTATTTCCCGTTCCACAACACGTGATTAAAAAATATGGTGATGCCTGGAGTAAGCCAGAGCACATGGTTTATAACGGCGCGTTTGTGCTGGATAAATGGGTAGTAAATGAAAAAATTGTGGCCCGTAAAAATCCGCATTATTGGGATGCGCAGCATACCGTATTGCAGCAGGTAGATTATCTGGCCCTGGATAACGCCGTCACCGGCTACAACCGTTATCGCGCTGGAGAAGTCGATTTAACCTGGGTTCCCGCCCAGCAGATCCCGGCCATTCAGAAGGAGCGGCCCGGCGAGCTGCAAATCATTCCACGGCTCAATAGCGAATACTACAACTTCAATACTCGCAAAGCGCCGTTTGACGATGTACGCGTGCGTCGGGCGCTCTATCTGACGGTCGATCGTGCGCTAATTGCGCAAAAAGTCCTGGGATTACGCACGCCAGCAACCACCTTAACGCCACCACAGGTCGATGGGTTTAATGCGCCGGTTCTGGCAGAGCTGCAGCAGCCGATGAACGAACGAGCCGCAACGGCCCAGGCGCTGCTCAAGCAAGCGGGTTATGACGCTGCGCACCCGCTGCGTTTTGAGCTGTTTTATAACAAATACGATTTACACGAAAAAACCGCCATTGCGCTCTCTTCAGAATGGAAAAAGTGGCTGGGCGCGGATGTGAAGCAGCGTTCGATGGAGTGGAAAACCTACCTCGATGCCCGCCGCGCAGGAGACTTTATGCTGTCGCGCCAGTCGTGGGATGCGACCTGGAATGAAGCGTCGACGTTTCTCAATACCTTAACCAGCACCAGCGAGGACAACGTCGGACGCTGGCAGAATGCGCAGTACGACGCGCTACTGGAGCAGGCGGCGAAGACTGCTGATGCACAAAGACGCAATGCGCTTTATCAGCAAGCGGAAATGATCATCAACCAGCAGGCACCGTTGATCCCTATCTACTATCAGCCGATGATTAAACTGCTAAAACCGTATGTTGGTGGTTTCCCATTACATAATCCGCAGGATTACGTTTACAGCAAAGAGCTGTACATCAAAGCGTACTGATTTTACCGCCATCAGGTGTTTTTCGGCGGCGGTAAACTATCGAACTCTTGTGACTCGACGCGCCAGATAAGGTACTATCTGCGGCAATATTGCCCCTTAGATGGTTGGCTTTTAGTTGAGGAATTACGATTAATGAGCGATATGGCAGAGCGCCTTGCGCTACATGAATTTACGGAAAACGCCTACCTGAACTATTCCATGTACGTCATCATGGACAGGGCGCTGCCGTTTATTGGCGATGGCCTGAAGCCGGTCCAGCGTCGCATCGTCTATGCGATGTCTGAACTGGGGCTGAACGCTAGCGCGAAGTTCAAAAAGTCCGCCCGTACCGTCGGCGACGTGTTGGGTAAATATCATCCGCACGGCGATAGCGCATGCTATGAAGCGATGGTGCTGATGGCTCAGCCGTTTTCTTACCGCTACCCGCTGGTAGACGGTCAAGGGAACTGGGGCGCGCCGGACGATCCGAAATCCTTCGCCGCGATGCGTTATACCGAATCCCGTTTGTCGAAGTATGCTGAGCTGCTGCTGAGCGAACTGGGGCAGGGCACCGTCGACTGGGTTCCAAACTTCGACGGCACCATGCAGGAGCCGAAAATGCTGCCTGCGCGTCTGCCAAACATTCTGCTGAACGGCACCACCGGCATTGCCGTCGGGATGGCGACGGATATTCCGCCGCATAACCTGCGCGAAGTGGCCAGGGCGGCGATCACCCTGATTGAAAAACCACAGACCTCGCTGGATGAGCTGCTGGATATCGTGCAGGGGCCGGATTACCCGACGGAAGCGGAAATCATTACTCCACGTGCCGAGATCCGCAAAATCTACCAGAACGGCCGTGGCTCCGTGCGCATGCGTGCGGTGTGGACCAAAGAAGACGGCGCGGTGGTGATTAGCGCCCTGCCGCACCAGGTCTCTGGCGCAAAAGTGCTGGAGCAAATCGCCGCCCAGATGCGCAATAAGAAGCTGCCGATGGTCGATGACCTGCGCGACGAATCGGATCACGAAAACCCGACCCGTCTGGTGATCGTCCCGCGTTCCAACCGCGTTGATATGGAGCAGGTGATGAACCACCTGTTCGCGACGACCGATCTGGAAAAGAGCTATCGTATCAACCTGAATATGATAGGTCTGGATAACCGCCCGGCGGTGAAAAACCTGCTGGAAATTCTTTCTGAATGGCTGACCTTCCGTCGCGATACCGTACGTCGTCGTCTGAGCTACCGTCTGGAGAAAGTCCTCAAGCGCCTGCATATCCTTGAAGGTTTGCTGGTAGCGTTCCTGAATATCGATGAAGTTATCGAAATTATCCGCCACGAAGATGAACCGAAGCCGGCCCTGATGTCGCGTTTCGGCATTAGCGAAACCCAGGCGGAAGCGATTCTGGAGTTAAAACTGCGCCATCTCGCCAAGCTGGAAGAGATGAAGATTCGCGGTGAGCAGAACGAGCTGGAAAAAGAACGCGACCACTTGCAGTCTATTCTGGCCTCTGAACGTAAGATGAATAACCTGCTGAAGAAAGAGCTGCAGGCTGATGCCGACGCCTTTGGTGACGAGCGTCGCTCGCCGCTGCGCGAGCGTGAAGAAGCGAAGGCGATGAGCGAGCACGACATGCTGCCGTCAGAGCCTGTGACTATCGTGCTGTCGCAGAGCGGTTGGGTGCGTAGCGCCAAAGGTCATGATATCGACGCGCCGGGGCTGAACTATAAAGCCGGTGATAGCTTTAAATCGGCCGTGAAAGGCAAAAGTAATCAACCAGTGGTGTTTATTGATACCACCGGGCGTAGCTATGCGGTTGACCCGATCACCTTGCCGTCCGCTCGTGGTCAGGGCGAGCCGCTCACCGGCAAGCTGACGCTGCCGCCGGGCGCGACGGTTGAACATATGCTGATGGAGTCCGACGAGCAGAAGCTGCTGATGGCTTCCGATGCAGGCTACGGCTTCATTTGTACCTTTAACGACCTGGTCGCTCGCAACCGCGCCGGTAAGACGTTGATTAGCCTTCCGGATAACGCGCACGTGATGCCGCCGCTGGTTATTGAGGATGAATCCGATATGCTGCTGGCCATCACTGCAGCCGGGCGTATGCTGATGTTCCCGGTCAGCGATTTGCCGCAGTTGTCGAAAGGTAAAGGTAACAAGATTATCAATATTCCGTCGGCAGACGCGGCTTCCGGTCAGGATAGCCTGGCGCATCTGTTTGTTCTGCCGCCGCAAAGTACGCTGACTATTCATGTCGGTAAGCGGAAAATTAAACTGCGTCCGGAAGAACTGCAGAAAGTTACCGGCGAGCGCGGTCGTCGCGGTTCTCTGATGCGCGGACTGCAGAAAATTGACCGGGTGGACATCGATTCACCGCGTCGCCCTTCAACAGGCGACAGTGAAGAGTAGAGTAAAGTGAGCCTTCCTCGCGGTTAAGTGAGGAAGGCGAATATTTGCCGCAAAATCGTTGTTTATTCAGGCATTGCGATTAACAATATCCACAAAATCATTCAAGATGCTCAATGCGCTTTGCCATGATTTCCGGTGCCTGCAATCTGCGAAACAGCGAGTCATACACAAAATCATTCAGGATGCATCGAGGCGGCAAGTGAGGAAATCCCTGGAGCATAGACAGCTATGTGACTGGGGTTTCCGAGCGTCGCCAACAAAGAGGCAGTTTGAAGGATGATGTGTATAATTCTAAGCGGTTTGGGTTTTAGAGGTAGCTATGCTATTTATTTTTCGACTAATTATCGTTGTCATCTATTGTCTCCTGGTTTCCATATTCGGCTGTATTTACTGTCTGTTCAGTCCGCGTAATCCTAAACATGTTGCGACCTTCGGCCATCTGTTTGGCAAGCTATCGCCGGTGTTCGGCCTGAAGGTAGAGCTGCGCAAGCCTGCGGATGCGGAAAGCTACGGCAAGGCCATCTATATCGCTAACCACCAGAACAATTATGATATGGTGACGGCATCGAAAATCGTGCAGCCGCCGACGGTAACCGTGGGTAAAAAGAGCCTGGCGTGGATCCCGTTTTTCGGCCAGCTCTACTGGTTGACGGGGAATCTGCTGATTGACCGTAACAACCGGGCAAAAGCGCACGGCACCATTGCGGAAGTCGTGAACGCGTTTAAAGAACGTAACGTCTCTTTCTGGATGTTCCCGGAAGGGACGCGCAGCCGTGGTCGTGGCCTGCTGCCTTTTAAAACCGGTGCCTTTCATGCGGCGATTGCCGCTGGCGTGCCGATTATTCCAGTGTGCGTGTCCAATACATCGAATAAGATTAACCTCAATCGCCTGAACAATGGTCTGGTGATTGTAGAAATGCTGTCGCCGGTTGATACCAGCCAGTACGGGAAAGATGGCGTTCGCGCGCTGGCGACGCACTGTCGTGAGCTGATGGCCGCCAAAATTGCCGAGCTGGACAAAGAAGTTGCTGAGCGCGAAGCAGCAGGAAAGAAATAACACAGGAAACGCCGCGAATAGCAGGCGTATTGCTGGCGGGAAACGAATTCCCTTATTGATTAGTCAGTATCTCACGGAGTTAATATGTCACTCAGTCGGCGTCAGTTTATTAAGGCTTCAGGCGTTGCGCTGTGCGCAGGCGCTGCGCCACTGAAGGCACAGGCCGCTGGCCAGCAGCCTGCGTTGCCGATCCCTCCGCTGCTGGAGTCCCGGCGCGGTCAGCCGCTGTTTTTGACTCTCCAACGTGCGCACTGGTCGTTCACACCCGGCACCCGTGCGTCGGTATGGGGCATCAACGGTCGCTATATGGGGCCGACCATTCGCGTCTGGAATGGCGACGACGTGAAGCTGATTTACAGCAACCGGTTAACGGAAAACGTCGCGATGACGATCCGTGGCCTGCAGGTTCCTGGGCCGCTAATCGGTGGCGCGGCGCGCATGATGTCAGCCAACGCTGACTGGGCTCCGGTGCTGCCAATTCGTCAAAGCGCGGCGACGTTGTGGTATCAAGCCAACACACCAAATCATATGGCGAAACAGGTCTACAACGGCCTCGCCGGGATGTGGCTGGTGGAAGATGACGTCAGTAAAAACCTGCCGATCCCTAATCACTATGGCGTTGATGATTTCCCGGTGATTATCCAGGACAAGCGTCTGGATAACTTTGGTACGCCGGAATACAGCGAACCCGGCAGCGGCGGCTTTGTCGGCGATACGCTGTTGGTAAACGGCGTGCAAGGTCCATTCGTTGAGGTATCGCGCGGCTGGGTACGACTGCGCTTGCTGAATGCTTCCAACTCTCGCCGTTATCAGCTACAGATGAGCGACGGCCGTTTGCTGCACGTTATCTCTGGCGATCAGGGGCTGCTCCCCGCACCGGTTTCGCTCAAGCAGCTGTCGCTGGCTCCCGGCGAGCGGCGAGAAATTCTGGTCGATATGACCAACGGCGATGAAGTGTCGATTACCTGTGGTGAAGCGGCAAGCATCGTCGATCGTATTCGCGGCTTCTTCGAGCCGTCGAGTATCCTGATTTCTACACTTATCCTGACCCTGCGCCCGACAGGCCTGCTGCCGCTGGTGACCGATAGTTTGCCGGTGCGTTTGCTACCGACGGAAATCCTGACCGGTGCGCCGATTCGCAGCCGGGACATTAGCCTGGGCGACGATCCGGGCATTAACGGCCAGCTGTGGGATCCGCAGCGTATCGACATTACTGCTCAGCAGGGAACCTGGGAGCGCTGGACGGTGCGTGCCGACCGACCGCAATCCTTCCATATTGAAGGGGTGATGTTCCAGGTGCGTAACGTCAACGGCTCCGCGCCTTTCCCGGAAGACCGTGGCTGGAAAGATACCGTCTGGGTCGATGGACAAGTGGAGCTGCTGGTGTACTACGCCCAGCCTTCCTGGCCGCATTTCCCGTTCCAGTACTTAAGCCAGACGCTGGAGCTTGCTGACCGTGGCTCAATTGGCCAGATGCTGGTGAATCCAGCGCCGTAATTTACTGGGCCCCGACCGTATCCCGGCTGGGGTCTGAAAAACCTCCTTCATTTCTCCCATCGTTCCGGCTTATAATCGCCGCCCTTTTGATTATTTTTTTATCATTTTCCCCGGAAGCAATATGAGCGCAATATCCCTGATCCAACCGGATCGTGACCTTTTCTCCTGGCCGCAGTACTGGGCCGCCTGCTTTGGCCCTGCGCCGTTTCTGCCTATGTCGCGAGAGGAGATGGACCAACTTGGCTGGGATAGCTGCGACATCATCCTCGTGACCGGCGATGCTTATGTCGATCACCCGAGCTTCGGGATGGCGATTTGTGGCCGTATGCTGGAAGCACAGGGTTTCCGCGTGGGGATTATTTCCCAGCCGGAGTGGAACAATAAAGATGACTTTATGCGTCTGGGCAAACCGAACCTGTTCTTTGGCGTAACCGCTGGCAACATGGACTCGATGATTAACCGTTATACCGCAGACCGCAAGCTGCGTCATGACGATGCCTACACGGCGGGCAACGTGGCGGGCAAACGCCCGGATCGCGCCACGCTGGTCTACACCCAGCGCTGCAAAGAGGCGTGGAAAGATGTGCCGGTGATCCTCGGCGGCATCGAAGCCAGCCTGCGCCGTACCGCGCATTACGATTACTGGTCTGACACCGTGCGCCGCTCGGTGCTGGTCGATTCTAAAGCCGACATGCTGATGTTCGGCAACGGCGAACGTCCGCTGGTGGAAGTGGCGCACCGTCTGGCTGCTGGTGAGCCTATCGGACATATCCGCGACGTGCGTAATACCGCCATCATGGTGAAAGAAGCGCTGCCGGGCTGGGGCGGGGTGGATTCCACTCGTTTGGATACGCCGGGCAAAATCGACCCGATCCCACATCCGTATGGTGAAGACCTGCCGTGCGCGGATAACAAAACCGTTGCGCCGCCGAAGCAAGAAGCCAAACGCGTCACCGTACAGCCGCCGCGTCCTAAGCCGTGGGAAAAAACCTACGTGCTGCTCCCGTCCTTTGAGAAAGTCAAAGGCGACAAAATTCTCTATGCCCACGCCTCGCGTATTCTGCACCATGAAACCAACCCTGGCTGCGCCCGCGCGCTGATGCAAAAACACGGTGAGCGCTACATTTGGGTTAACCCACCAGCTATTCCGCTGTCTACCGAAGAGATGGATAGCGTGTTTGCGCTGCCGTACAAACGTATTCCGCACCCGGCCTACGGCGATGCGCGCATCCCGGCCTACGAGATGATCCGCTTCTCGATTAACATTATGCGCGGCTGCTTTGGCGGCTGTTCATTCTGCTCTATTACCGAGCACGAAGGGCGCATTATTCAGAGCCGTTCTGAAGATTCGATCATTAATGAAATCGAAGCTATTCGCGACACGGTTCCCGGTTTTACCGGTATTATCTCCGATCTTGGCGGCCCGACGGCCAACATGTATATGCTGCGCTGTAAGTCACCGCGCGCGGAGCAGACCTGTCGCCGCCTGTCCTGTGTGTATCCGGATATCTGTCCGCATATGGACACCAACCATGAGCCGACGATCAATCTCTATCGCCGCGCCCGTGACCTTAAGGGGATCAAAAAGATCCTGATCGCTTCTGGCGTGCGTTATGACATCGCCGTGGAAGACCCGCGTTATATCAAAGAGCTGGCGACCCACCACGTTGGCGGCTATCTGAAGATTGCTCCGGAACACACTGAAGAAGGGCCGCTGTCGAAGATGATGAAGCCTGGGATGGGCAGCTACGACCGCTTCAAAGAGCTGTTTGATACCTATTCGAAACAGGCCGGCAAAGAGCAGTATCTGATTCCGTACTTTATCTCTGCGCACCCTGGTACGCGCGATGAGGATATGGTGAACCTGGCGCTGTGGCTGAAGCAGCATCGTTTTCGTCTGGATCAGGTGCAGAACTTCTATCCGTCGCCGCTGGCGAACTCCACCACCATGTATTACACCGGCAAGAACCCGCTGGGTAAGATTGGCTATAAGAGTGAAGATGTGGTGGTGCCGAAGGGCGACAAACAGCGTCGTCTGCATAAGGCCCTGCTGCGCTACCACGATCCGGCCAACTGGCCGCTGATCCGCCAGGCGCTGGAAACCATGGGTAAAAAGCACCTGATTGGCAGTCGTCGTGATTGTTTGGTTCCGGCCCCGACGCTGGATGAAATGCGTGAAGCGCGCCGCCAGAACCGCAACACCCGTCCGGCGCTGACCAAGCATACGCCAATTGTGCATCAGCGTTCGAATGGCGGGGCGACAGCGAAGAAACCAGCCAAACGCGGTAAGGTCGTCAGTCGTTAATTCTGTATTATGCCCGGTATGATTTGCTTACCGGGCCTGATGGTCCTGGAGTACGGACGGCTTTGCTAAACAGCAAAGCCAATTCTGTGTTTACGCTTTTCTGATTCTGGCCGCCAGCGCTGCCAGCTTCTCATCGTCCGCTCGTTCATGATCATGTGAAGAGAGATAGCCTTCATACTGGTCAAAAAACTTCGCCAGGCGGGATTCGATCGGCTGCCAGTGGGCCATATCGCCGGTGCCGTGCATCGGGCTGAGCTTACTGTGGACATGGTCCACGCCGAAGCCTTCAAAAAACATTCCGCTACGGCTCACGTCATCGAAGGTCTTATCCAGAAGCTTTGCCACTTTCTGCGTCGCCAGCACCAGATCGGCCAGTGCCTGTGGTGGCATATCAAAAGCGTAACTGGGGTAATGCTTCTTCGGGATCACGACAGTAAAACCGTCGGTATTAGGGAAAATAGAGAGAAAGGCGAGGTGGTGTTCATCTTCCCACACCTTATGGCACGGGGCCTTACCTTCGACAATTTGGCAGAAAATACAGCTCATGGTTGGACTCCTGGTTTATTTGGTTTTTATTGAGGTGCTGTCAGCCATCATTGTTTATTCCGGCGAATAGCCTCTCGCATCCGCTGAAGTAAACTGCCGTGTTCTGACGAAATAAAATCATCAATAACCCATTGGTCGTGGGAAAGGTGGAGAAGAAAGTCCTGCACTTTCCCTGGACCTTTGGTGAACGACAAATGCGCGCGTATTCGGGCGGTGTCGCCTTTGTTTTCTATCGCCGTGATGCTGTCGATTTTTTTGAATTGAGTGATTTCACAATCACATATTGGCTCGGCTTCAAGCAAAGCGAGATAGTCATCATCGGCAAAAGAGAAACGGGTCAGTTGATATTCCGTTACGGTTTGCCTGAATTCTGCCGAAACTACGCCGGTCCACGACCATGTTGATTCTCCCATGCGGGAAAGCAGTTCATGGATAAATTCCTGGGGCTGTTTTTTTTGTAGCGATTTTAGTACGGCAAGGGTTTTTAGATTATTACCCTCCAGCCCCTGATAGAGGCTACCGGATTCGTTAATCACATCATCAATCAGCCAGCGCTTGTTTTCTGCTATCAGTTTTAGCGTCAGCGTGACTATCTCTTCGCTTTCCTGAAATGGGCGAAAGCGCACGACAGCATCGGCGTGGGTCGCATCCAACTGGCCAGTGGTGACATCTTCCAGCACCAGGTTTTCGTAATCCTGACAGTCGCAGACAGGATCGGCATTCAACCAGCCGCTGTCGCCGGGAAGAGTAAAACGATTATCCAGTGCGAGAGTCTGTTTCATCCGCGCAGAGATAATCGATTTGTCGCTTAAATCGTCGAAAATGATGGGATTAGAGCCGTTGTTGTAGCGTTGATAAATTTGCCTGACGGTCTCTTCCGGTGTCTCTTCAGCGAATGCCTCAGGACTGCATAAACACCACAGTACACTGAACAATAGCCATTTGGGGCGGAATTTCACGTTAATGTTCCTGAGGTAAAAGGCTATCAGAGAGGTTAACAATGGCGCTGGCGATGGGGTATGAATAATTTCTGAAAAGCCCGGAAGAAACCGGGCTTGAGGGAAGGATTAACCGCCGAACTGATCCGGGTCAGGACCCAGACGTTTGTTCTGATCCAGTTTGGTGATTTCACTCAATTCATCTTTGTCGATACGGAAGTCCCAGACGTTAAAGTTCTCGGCGATGCGCGATGGTGTCACGGATTTCGGGATCACCACCAGACCGCTGTCCAGATGCCAGCGAATAACGATTTGTGCCGGTGTCTTACCGTATTTATCCGCCAGTTGATGGATGATTTTCTGATTGAATACGCCTTCGCCCCCCTGGGCCAGTGGGCTCCAGGACTCGGTCTGGATTTTATGCGTGGCGTTCCAGGCGTGAAGCTGGCGCTGTTGCAACAAAGGGTGAAGTTCAATCTGGTTAATTACCGGGGCGACGCCAGTTTCATCAATTAGCTTTTGTAGATGATGAATCTGGAAATTACAGACGCCGATGCTTTTCGCCAGCCCCTGCTGCTGAAGCTCAATTAAGCTTTTCCAGGCGTCCACGTAATGGTTGGTTGCCGGAACCGGCCAGTGAATTAAATATAAATCGACGTAGTCGAGTTGGAGTTTTTTAAGACTTTCCTGGAGCGCTTCATGGGGCTGTTTTTGATCGTCATTCCATAACTTTGTGGTGACAAACAACTCATCACGGGCGACGCCTGCGCTGCTCAGCGCATTACCGACGCCGGTTTCATTCTGGTACACGGCGGCGGTGTCAAACGAGCGATAACCGACTTCCAGCGCCTTGTGAATGGCGGAGACGACTTCCTCGTTGCCTGCTTTCCACACGCCGAGCCCCAGCTGGGGCATCAGGTTGCCGTCGTGTAGTTTTATAACGGTTGGATGTGTCATGCCTTCCTCCTGTTAATGAACTCGGCGGAATAAATTCCGCCGAGGGGTAGCATTAAGTCTGGACGAAATAGCTAAAAACGGTAGTTAAACTCCTCTCCTTTGCGTGAGTTTACGCGTCAGAGAGGATGTTTATTAGCGTGCGGCCTCGTAAATACGGCGGCTGACGTCCAGAGTAATATCCTGGTTTTCACCCAGTTGAGTCATACCGTGCTCTTCGAGTTTCGCCAGCAGCGCCGGGATAGAACTGCCATCCAGACCGTAGGCAGAAAGGCGAGTCGGAACGCCCATTTGTTCGAAGAAATCACGCGTCGCAGCAATAGCGGCATCGATACGCTGGTCTTCTGAACCTTCGGTGATGTTCCAGACGCGCGAGGCGTACTGCAGCAGTTTGGCGCGTTTAGCGTCGCGTTTTTCATTCCACAGGGCGGGCAGGACGATAGCCAGCGTCTGTGCATGATCAAGCCCGTGCATTGCGGTCAGTTCATGGCCCAGCATATGGGTTGCCCAGTCCTGCGGCACACCTGCTCCAATCAGGCCGTTCAGCGCCTGGGTTGCGGCCCACATAATATTGGCGCGAACGTCGTAGTTTTCCGGCTCTTTCAGTGCTTTCGGGCCATCTTCCACCAGCGTCAGCAGAATGCCTTCGGCGAAACGGTCCTGAATTTTGCCATCAACCGGGTAAGTTACGTACTGCTCAACGGTATGGACAAATGCGTCAACCACGCCGTTGGCAACCTGGCGCGGCGGCAGAGTGTAGGTGTAAACCGGGTCAAGGATGGCGAATACCGGCTGAACGTGAGAAGACATAAACGCGCGTTTGTCACCAGTGGTTTTACGTGAAATCACCGCGCCTTTATTGGATTCGGAACCGGTCGCTGGCAGCGTCAGCACAGAGCCCATCGGGATGGCGCTGGCAACTTTGCTACCGTAGGTTTCGAGGATTTCCCACGGATCGATACTGGTATCATAGTGCGCCGCCGCGGCGATGAATTTGGTACCGTCGAGAACGGAACCGCCGCCGACCGCCAGCAGGAAAGTGATCTTTTCATCACGTGCGATTTTCACCGCGTTCATCAGCGTTTCGTAGGATGGGTTTGGCTCGATGCCGCCAAATTCCAGGACGTCAATGCCGCTTAGCGCGCTCAGAACCTGATCAAGCACGCCGGTTTTCTTCACGCTACCGCCGCCGTAGGTGACAAGCACGCGTGCATCCGCCGGGATTTGATCGCGCAGGTTTTCAATCGCGCCTTTGCCGAACAGAATGCGGGTTGGGGTATGTAGGTCGAAATTATTCATGGCTGGTGCCCTCAAATAGATAAATCCGCCAACAGAGACAATACCTCTGCCAGATGACGAACATTGTGGTCCTGTCGCCCGTTTCCCTCAATGCACATTCCTGCCGTTGTCTTGCCCATTTCTCTTAAGGGCTGGAGAAATCCCCAAAAAGCACTCACAATGCTGAGGTAAAAAAACGTTCGGAGAAGCACGATAAATGAAGCGAGCCGAGATATGCCAGCTATTAACAAATAAAGTTAATCAGCTGAAAGATAAAGAAGAAATACTCACTAGTCTGCTGCCGGATATTCGCCTGTTGTATGGCACGCAGCCGGGTACCCGTACGCCGGTCATGTACCAGCCGGGGATCGTTTTTCTCTTTTCCGGGCATAAAATTGGCTACATCAACGAGCGGACCTTTCGCTATGACACCAATGAATATCTGCTGCTGACGGTGCCGCTGCCGTTCGAGTGCGAAACCTTCGCCACTCCGGAAGTGCCGCTGGCGGGGATTAGGCTAAATGTCGATATTCTTCAGTTGCAAGAACTGCTGATGGATATTGGTGAAGATGAGCAGTTTCAGCCGTCAATGGCATCAAGTGGGATCAACTCGGCGGTGCTGTCCGAAGAGATTCTGTGCGCGGCGGAACGCCTGCTGGATGTGATGGAGCGTCCACTGGACGCGCGTATTCTTGGTAAGCAGATTGTCCGCGAAATCCTCTATCACGTCTTGATCGGGCCGTGCGGTGGGGCGCTGCTGGCGCTGGTGAGTCGACAGACCCATTTCAGCCTGATTAGCCGCGTGTTGAAGCATATTGAAAGTCAGTACACCGAGAACCTGAGCGTTGATCAGCTGGCGGCGGAAGCCAATATGAGCGTCTCAGCGTTCCACCATAACTTTAAATCGGTCACCAGCACCTCCCCGCTGCAATACCTGAAAACCTATCGCCTGCACAAAGCGCGCATGCTAATGATCCACGACGGCATGAAGGCCAGCGCGGCGGCGATGCGGGTAGGATATGAAAGCGCGTCGCAGTTCAGCCGTGAGTTTAAGCGTTACTTCGGTATTACGCCGGGGGAAGATGCGGCGCGAATCAGGACGATTCAGGGGATGTAATGAGGGGCTACAGGGCGGCAAAAAGGCCGCCCTGTATTGGGCATCAGGCGCTGCAGTATTTCTTTTTGATAACGACGATAACCGTTCCAAGCAGACCGGCAATCAGCAGCACAATAGGCAGGATCATCAGGCAGGTCATCACCTGATCTTCATGACGCTTAACGAAAGGAATCATGCTCAGCGCGTAGCCCAGACCGGTAACCACGCCAACCCACAGCAGCGCGCTCAGCCAGTTAAAGAACTGGAAGCGGCGGCTTGGTAGCCCGGAAATCCCCGCCATGGTGGGCAGCAGAGTCCGTACGAATGCCAGGAAACGACCAGCCAGCAGCGCCAGCAGACCGTGTTTATCAAACATGCAGGTTGCCCGCTGATGATATTTATCCGGCAGATGCCCGAGCCAGCGTTTAACCGTTACGGTATTACCCAGCCAGCGACCCTGAATATAGCTCAGCCAGCAGCCAAGGCTGGCTGCCGTTGTCAAAATGGCAAGAGTCGGCACAAAGCCCATCACGCCTTTGGCAATCAGCGCCCCGGCGAGCAGCAGCAGGCTATCGCCCGGTAAAAAAGAGGCGGGTAGCAAACCGTTTTCTAAAAATAGGGTTGCGAACATGACCAGATATACAACGCCCACAACGTGGGGGTTTGCCAATGCGGCAAAATCATGTTGCCACAGCGCGGCGACAATTTCTTGAATGACAACCATGGACTTTCCTAAGTGGTACCGTATTTTTTGACTAGTGTACTCCTGAAGAGGCCCGAGCACCTTGATCCCGGGCGCAACTCAAGCGGCCGCTTCTCTTAAAAACGTCCGCTAATGTTGCCACTCACTGTCACTCTACACGATACGCGCAAAGCCCGCCGCTAAATCATCCAGCAGATCGGTAACATTTTCTAACCCGATGTGAACGCGAATCAGGGTGCCGCTGAAATCGACTTCAGCATCCGGGCGGATCGCGGCGATTTGCTCCGGCTGGTTGGCTAAAATCAGTGATTCAAACCCGCCCCAGGAGTAGGCCATGCTGAACAAGCTGAAGTGATCCAGATAGGCGGAAAGCTCGGCGTCGGTCAGGCGTTTATTGAGCACAAAAGAGAACAGGCCGCTGCTGCCGGTGAAGTCGCGTTTCCAGAACTCATGCCCTTTGCTGCCGGGCAACGCCGGGTGATTGACGTGCGCCACCTGCGGGTGCTGCGCCAGCCATTCGGCGATGTGCAGGCTGCTTTCATGGTGCTGACGCAGGCGTACGCCTAAAGTGCGCAGGCCGCGGCTGGTCATATAGGCGGTATCGGCGTCCAGCATTTGCCCCATCAGGTAGGCATTTTCGCGCAGTTGCGCCCAACAGCGCTCATTGGATACCGCAGTGCCGACCATCCCGTCGGAATGGCCAATCAGGTATTTGGTTCCGGCCTGAATGGAAATATCGATGCCGAAATCCAGCGCTTTAAACAGTATGCCCGCCGCCCAGGTGTTGTCGATCATGATGATGGCTTCGGGGGCGACGCTGCGAACCGCCGCAACGATTGCCGGAACATCATGAATTTCCATGGTGATGGAGCCGGGAGATTCCAGAAATACCACGCGGGTGTTGGGCTGCACCAGACGAGCGATATCTCCGCCGATTAATGGGGCGAACCAACTGGTGCTTACGCCAAGTTTAGCGAGGATTTTAGTGCAAAAATCCTGGGTCGGTTCGTAGGCGGTGTTGGTCATCAGAACATGGTCGCCCTGCTCGACAAAAGCCAGGATGCTATTGGCGACCGCCGCTGCGCCGCAGGGGAAAAGGGCGCAGCCCGCGCCGCCCTCTAGCTCGCACATCGCTTCTTGCAGGGAAAAGTGGGTCAGGGTGCCGCGACGACCGTAAAACAGCTCGCCTTTGGCCCTGTTACGGGTGGCCTGTTTTTTGGCTTCGACGGTTTCGAAAACCAGCGATGACGCGCGCTGAATCACGCTGTTTACCGAGCCCTGAGTATACTTTTGACGGCGGCCAGCGTGGACCAGCGCAGTATCAAGATGTTTATCAGTCATGTTCAGATAACCTGTTTTTATACGTCTGGACGTCTAAACTAACATGAATACTTATTTGTGTACCGGGCATCGACGGATACAGGTAAAAATTTTCCTAAAGCCGGAGCCAGCAACTTTTTTACTGCGTAAGCGCAAGGAAAATAAACGTGATTTGCTGCACAGTGTAAATACTAATGAGAACCACTATCAATTCGATGTCGTTTTGATATTATTGTGCGCAGATTTTGTGATTTACGTCCTGGAGATACAGTGTGGGTAATAATTTGATGCAGGCGGATCTCTCCGTTTGGGGTATGTATCATCATGCCGATATTGTCGTTAAGGTAGTGATGATTGGCCTGATTCTGGCGTCGGTCGTTACATGGGCTATCTTTTTCGGCAAAGGCGCAGAGATCCTGGCCAGCAAACGCCGCCTCAAGCGCGAACAGCAGCAGGTTGCTGAAGCACGCTCTCTCGACCAGGCCAGCGATATCGCTAGCGCTTTCCATGCTAAAAGCCTGACTTCGCAACTGCTCAATGAAGCGCAGAATGAGCTGGAGCTTTCCGCAGGCGTGGAAGATAACGAAGGCATTAAAGAACGTACCGGTTTCCGCCTTGAGCGTCGCGTGGCGCAGGTCGGCCGCTATATGGGGCGTGGTAACGGTTATCTGGCGACTATCGGTGCAATCTCCCCGTTCGTCGGCCTGTTTGGTACCGTCTGGGGCATCATGAACAGCTTTATCGGTATTGCCCAGACGCAAACCACTAACCTGGCGGTTGTTGCTCCAGGCATCGCGGAAGCGCTGCTGGCGACGGCGATAGGCCTCTTCGCCGCGATCCCGGCTGTTGTTATCTACAACATCTTCGCTCGTATGATTGCCAGCTACAAAGCTTCTCTTGGCGATGTTGCAGCGCAGATATTGCTGCTGCAAAGCCGTGACCTCGACCTGAGCGCCAGCGGCGTTAAGTCGGTCCGTACCGCACAGAAATTACGCGTAGGTTGATGCTTTATGGCAATGCATTTTAACGAAAACCTCGATGATAACGGCGAAATGCATGACATCAACGTGACGCCGTTTATCGACGTCATGCTGGTGCTGCTGATCATCTTTATGGTGGCGGCTCCGCTCGCTACCGTAGACGTGAAGGTGAATCTCCCGGCATCTTCCAGCCAGCCGCAGCCGCGTCCTGAAAAGCCTATTTATCTGTCGGTGAAAGCGGATAAAACCATGTTCCTCGGTAATGACCCGATCACTGAAGAGAGCATGATTACGTCGCTGGATGTTCTGACTGAAGGCAAGAAGGACACGACGGTCTTCTTCCGCGCGGATAAAACCGTGGATTACGAGACGATGATGAAAGTTATGGATACTTTGCATCAGGCGGGCTATCTGAAGATTGGTCTGGTGGGCGAAGAAACCGTAAAAGCAAAATAACCCCCCTCTCCAGTGCATCTCCCCCAGGCTGGCCTCGTGCCAGCCTTTTTTACATCTGAAAGCCAAACTTGTAAGACCAATCGACTAGATGTGTGACAACTTTCTCAGTTAACAGAAAACATAAACCCGATGCGAAAAATGGCAATAGGATAGTTTTTATCCTCCCTCTAGAGTGAAGACCACTTCATCTGAGAGGGATAATATTGTGAATCACGATAATAAACTGTCATTTGCGGAGAAGCTGGGATACGGCATGGGGGATGCAGCCTGCGGTATCGTCTACTCTTCAGTGACGATGTTTTTGACCTGGTTTTATACGGATATTTATGGACTCTCCGCTGCGGCAGTAGGGGTGATGTTCCTGGTGACTCGCGTCCTTGATGCCATTACCGACCCGCTAACCGGCATTGTTGCAGACCGCGTTAAAACCCGCTGGGGCCATTTTCGCCCCTGGCTTATCTGGTTTGCCATACCTTACGCCGTGCTGGCGGTGATGACTTTCACCACGCCGGAATTTGGCGCATCGGGTAAACTGGTTTACGCCTACCTGACTTACACCTTGCTCATGCTGTGCTACACCTTTATCAATATTCCCTACTGCGCGCTGGGCGGGGTGATCACTCGCGATGAAAAAGAACGACTTTCAGCCCAGTCATATCGTTTTACGATCTCTTCTCTCGCCGGTCTGATGGTTTCCGTCGCCACGCTGTTTCTGGTGGACTTTTTAGGTAAAGAAAACAAGCAGTTTGGTTTCCAGGCAACGATGGGGATCATGGGCGCGATTGCTATTGTGATGCTGGCGTTCTGCTTTTTCTCTACCAAAGAACGCGTGGCGCCTGCGGTTGAGCAGCAGGGAAGTGTGCGTGAGGATTTACGCCAGCTTCTGGCGAACGATCAGTGGCGCATCGTGGCGATTATTACCTTTTTCTCAAGTATGGCGGGGGTGATGCGCAGCGCCGCTACGCTTTACTACGCCACCTATCTGATGCTGGGGGGCGTGGAGTCTGCCGCGGGAACGGCGATGAAATCAGCCTTTGTTTCGACCAGCGTTGTAGGAACCATTATTGGCAGTATCGTCGCCGGATGGCTGGCGAAACGCTACCGTGCGGTATCGCTGTTTAAAAACATCAACCTGCTGCTGGTGCTGGTTGGGGTAGTGATGTTCTTTGTGCCGCCGACCTGGCTGCCGGTGGTTTTCCCGCTGTATTTCCTGGTCGGCTTCTTCCACCAGATGTACCAGCCCTTTAAATGGAACATGATGGCGAACGCCGCTGACTATGGCGAATGGAAATTTGGCCGTCGTATCACCGGTCTGTCCTATTCTGGCAATCTGTTTGCGCTGAAAATGGGGATGGCGGTCGCTGGTGCAGCCGTAGGCTTTTCGCTTGGGCTATTTGGCTATCAGGCCGGTGTGACGGAACAAACCACAATGGCGACGATGGGTATCGTGGGGTTGTTAACGCTCGGCCCATCGCTCTCATACCTGGTCCTGTGGTGGCTGGCGCGTTTCTATAAGCTGGACGACAAAATGATGCAGACCATTCAGCGTGATTTGTCCATGCGTGAGCAGCAGGTGCAACCAGAGCCGCAGTTGCCAGCGAACGCTGTCCCAGAGAAAGCCTAAGGAAACACAAAAATGACAACTTCTGAATACCAGAACCCGATTTTGTGCGCCGACTACTCCGACCCGGATATCGTGCGCGTAGGGGATGACTTCTTTATGGTCTCCTCCAGCTTTAACCATATGCCTGCTTTGCCGATCCTGCATTCAACGGACCTGGTGAACTGGACCATTATCAACCACGTATTAGACGAGTTGCCGCTGCCGGGCTATGACGCTTATCAGCCGGGTAAGGGCGTCTGGGCACCGTCA
This sequence comes from Klebsiella sp. RHBSTW-00215, assembly GCF_014103785.1. Lineage (NCBI taxonomy): Bacteria > Pseudomonadati > Pseudomonadota > Gammaproteobacteria > Enterobacterales > Enterobacteriaceae > Klebsiella > Klebsiella sp. RHBSTW-00215. The sequence goes on along the minus strand of NZ_JABXQS010000001.1, from coordinate 599,306 downwards.
ATTCGCTGGCATGACGGTAAGCTGTGGGTCTGCTTCAGCACGCCCGATGAAGGGATTTTTATCTGTCATACCGACGATCCGTGGGGAAAATGGAGTGCTCCACACTGCCTGCGTCAGGCTAAGGGCTGGATCGATCCCTGCCCGTTTTGGGACGACAACGGACAGGCCTGGCTGGTACATGCCTTTGCCCATAGCCGCAGCGGCATTAAGCATAAACTGCAGCTGTTCGCGATGGCCCCGGACGCTAGCGAGCTGCTGGGAGAAGGTCTGATTATCTATGATGGCTGTTGCGATTTACCTACGCTTGAAGGGCCAAAAGTTTATCAACGTGCTGGTTGGTATTACATCTTTGCCCCTGCGGGCGGGGTGGAAACCGGCTGGCAAACGGTACTACGTGCGCGCGAGATGATCGGTCCCTGGGAAGCGAAAAACGTGCTGTTCCAGGGGGCGACAGCGGTGAATGGCCCGCATCAGGGCGGCTGGGTTGAGGGTGAAGAGGGCGAATGCTGGTTCGTTCACTTCCAGGATTTACATCTCTATGGCCGTGTGGTGCATTTACAGCCGATGTTCTGGGGCGATGACGGCTGGCCGCGCATTGGCGAGCAGATTGACGACAGTGGTGCCGGACAACCGGTTTCACGCTGGCCTCGCCCGAAGGGGCTACGCTCTTCACCAACGCTCGCGCCGCAAACCAGCGACGATTTTGCGCACGGGGCGCCGGGTCGACAGTGGCAGTGGCAGGCTAACCCAAACCCTGAATGGTTGCTGCCTGCGAAAGAGCAACTGCATTTACGCTGTGTCCCTCTGCCGGAAGTTGATGGGCAGAGAACCTTCTATTGGGCGCCGCAACTGTTGTTGCAAAAGTTTCCAGCGCTGACCTTCAGTGCACAGACAACCGCAGTGCTGCATGCCGCTCAGGACGGGGATGTCGGAGGCCTGATGATCTACGGCGAACGCTATGCGGCGCTGCTGGTGGAGTTCACGCAAGGAGGTTATCAGCTGGTATGGCGACACGGCTGGATGAGCGATGCGGGCGTGGTGCGGGAAAAGCACCAGGTTCTTGCGGAGCTGGAGAGCGGCGAGTGCCAGCTCAAAGTTGCCGTTGGTGAAGGTGGGCTGTGTCAATTCTCCTGGCGCGTGGAAGAGGGGGAGTGGCTGGCTGTTCCGTTGAGCTTTGCCGCCGGTAAAGGGAAATGGGTTGGTGCGAAATTTGGCCTGGTGGCGGCCGCGACGGATGGCCTGCGAAGCGAGGGATACTGCGTGTTCCCGGCTTTTGACGTGACCCTTTAAAGGATGTGTTCCTGGCCGCACGTAAATGATGCGGGCGGCTGGATGTTGCATTAACGTTGCTCTGTTGCGGTATAATGGCGGTCGTTTATGTTAACTGACAGGATCTTATGGAACGCTTTCTGGAAAACGCTATGTATGCCTCGCGCTGGCTGCTGGCACCGGTTTATTTTGGCCTTTCGCTTGGGCTGATTGCGCTGACGATCAAATTTTTTCAGGAGATCTTCCACATACTGCCGCATATTTTCAGCGTCAGTGAGTCGGATATGATTCTGACCCTGCTGTCGCTGGTGGATATGACCCTGGTGGGCGGTCTGCTGGTGATGGTCATGTTCTCCGGCTATGAAAATTTTGTCTCGCAACTGGATATCAACGAGGGCAAAGAAAAGCTCAGTTGGCTGGGTAAAATGGACGCTACCTCACTGAAAAATAAGGTTGCTGCCTCCATTGTGGCTATCTCTTCCATTCACCTGCTGCGGGTGTTTATGGATGCGAAAAATGTCCCCGATAATAAGCTAATGTGGTACGTCATTATCCACCTGACGTTCGTGCTGTCGGCCTTTGTAATGGGCTATCTCGATCGTCTGACGAAAGTTAAACACTGAAGCTGATGGCATACCTGTTTTAGGCATTGTGTTTATTTTTCTGCCGGGTGGCGGCTTGCGCCTTACCCGGCCTACAAAATCTGTCGTTCCTTCTCTCGGTTTCTACTCTCCTCTACTGGCACATACCCGAGCTTCTGCTTTGCTTAAAGGGCGCTTAATAACGGAGGAAGGATGATGACGCGACTGACGGCCAAAGATTTCCCACAGCAGTTGCTGGAGTACTATGACTACTATGCTCACGGCAAAATCAGCAAACGCGAGTTTCTGCAGATGGCGGGAAAATATGCCGTCGGCGGTATGACCGCGTTAGCGTTGTTTAATCTGCTGAAGCCTAACTATGCTCTGGCGGAGCAGGTGGCGTTTACCGACCCGGATATCCGTCCGGAATATATTCACTATCCCTCTCCTGATGGCCACGGCGAAGTGCGGGCGTACCTGGTGACGCCGACGAAAATCACTAACAAAGCGCCTGCCGTAGTGGTGGTGCATGAGAACCGTGGTCTGAATCCCTACATTGAGGATGTTGCCCGGCGGGTGGCGAAAGCGGGCTATATCGCGCTGGCGCCGGATGGCCTGAGCTCCGTTGGCGGTTATCCCGGCAATGATGATGAAGGCCGTGCGCTGCAGCAGAAAGTCGATCCTGTGAAGCTGATGAATGATTTTTTCGCAGCAGTAGCGTTTATGGAGAAGCATCCGCGGGCAACGGGAAAGGTCGGGATTACCGGTTTTTGCTACGGCGGCGGCGTCAGCAATGCGGCAGCGGTGGCGATCCCTGAGCTGGCCTGCGCGGTACCGTTTTACGGTCGCCAGCCGCCGCTGAACGAAGTCGACAAAATTAAGGCCCCGCTGCTGCTGCACTATGCCGGACTGGATAGTGGCATCAATGAAGGCTGGCCCGCCTATGAAAAAGCGCTAAAGGAACACAATAAGGTCTATGAGGCTTATATTTATCAGGGCGTTAACCACGGTTTTCATAATGACTCCACGCCGCGCTACGATCGGGCTGCCGCCGAGCTGGCCTGGCAGCGCACGCTGGCATGGTTCGAGAAGTATCTGCGCTAGCGAAATCGGCTGAAATAGCACTACCACTCGCTCAAAAAATCGCTATATAATTTTGTATATAACGATTGGGGGGAGTTCGATGGAAAACCATTTTGGTAAAGGCCTAATGGCGGGGCTACAGGCGTCCCATGCAGACACCGCCACGCATGCGGCAAATTTTTGCTCCGACTATAAACGTGGGTTCGTGCTCGGCTATTCACACCGCATGTTTGAAAAAACCGGCGACCGCCAGCTTAGCGCCTGGGAAGCGGGGATCCTCACCCGTCGCTATGGCCTGGACAGGGATATGGTGATGGACTTCTTCAAAGAGGGAAGTTCGTGCACGTCGATGCGCTATTTTATGGCGGGATATCGGCTGGAAAGCTAAAAACCGGAGGCTGAAGCCTCCGGTGGGCAAGTGCATTAGGCTTGGCGCTTATCTTCGATTTGCGTCTCGAAATCGCTGGCGGCATGGCGCTCGTGGAGCTGCTCATTGAGCGGGCCGAAGGTACGGTTAACCATGCGTCCACGCTGAACGGCCGGACGGTCTCCGACCTCCTGCGCCCAGCGCAGCACGTTTTTATAGCTGCCTGCATCAAGGAATTCGGCGGCGTTGTAAACATTCCCCAACACCACGTTGCCGTACCACGGCCAGATAGCCATATCGGCAATGGTATACTCTTCTCCTGCCACAAAACGACCGCGGGCAAGCTGCTTATCCAGTACGTCAAGCTGGCGCTTGGCTTCCATCGTAAAGCGATCGATCGCGTATTCGATTTTCACCGGGGCATAGTTGAAGAAGTGGCCAAAGCCGCCGCCGAGGAACGGAGCCGCACCCTGCAACCAGAACAGCCAGTTAAGGGTTTCGGTGCGGCCTGCCGGATCTTTTGGCAGGAAGAAACCGAACTTCTCCGCTAGATAGAGCAGGATGCTGCCGGATTCAAAAACGCGCGTCGGCGGCGTGGTGGAGTGGTCGCTGAGCGCGGGGATTTTCGAGTTCGGGTTAACCTCGATAAAGCCGCTAGAGAACTGATCGCCTTCGCCGATGCGAATCAGCCAGGCGTCATACTCCGCGCCGCTGACGCCCAGCGCCAGCAGCTCTTCCAGCATAATGGTCACCTTCTGACCATTGGGCGTCCCCAGCGAATAGAGCTGAAGCGGGTGTTCGCCCACCGGCAGCTCCTGGTCATGGGTTGCGCCGGAGACGGGACGGTTGATATTGGCGAATGCGCCGCCGTTGTTTTGCTTCCATTCCCACACTTTTGGTGGTTGGTAGTTATTCTCTGACATGCTGGCCTGCCTTTTTCATGAGGTGTTGAAATAGTGTAGTTGGCGCTATAGCGCCGGAGCCGTACTAAGCCAGAATTCGCGCGGCCCACACGCTGATATCATCGCCGCTGCCGAGATCCGCCTGGACCAGGCCGTTAACCATAAAGGTCGGCGACACGTGAATGCCGTTCTGGCGGGCGTATTTGCTATGCCATTTGATCTCGTTTTGCAGCTCAGGACGGGCAAAGGCCGCAGCCAGCGAGACGTGGCTATAGCGTTCGATTCGCTCAATAATCTGCTGCGGCGTGACGTTCATGTTTGGCCCGCTACAGTGGTCGGTAAACTCGAACTCCTCACGGTGGTCAGCGACGGCTTTCAGCACCTTGTGCGCCTGCTCGCGACCGTGCGGTAGAGTGGATGCGGCGAGAATGCAGCGCACGATGACGCCGGAGAACAGATGCCACGGCTGAGACTGAAGACGAATTTTGATGGTGATGTTATCCGCGCCAACTTCATCCAGCAGGTCATCAAGCTTATTGAAGGCGCGCACCGAGTAAGGGCAGGTCGGTTCGAGGAACACCTCAAAGGTGCGTGGGCCATGCCCCCAGACCAGCGGTTGGGCAGTCAGATGCGAAGGTGTGCTCATTGTCGACTCCTGATTGTTTTTTTATCTCAAATAACGATATCACTTTTGCCTGGCGGCGCAGGCTTATTTTCCTTAAGGGCACGATTAGCGAATCGAATGAGTGGTATCATCATTTCACCTCTGTCTGGTAAGTGCCTGCGGCAGGATAAGAAGAGGGAGTTTTGTTTCGCCAACTGCCCGGGCTGCATTAATTTGAGGTCAGGCTAAATGAGCAAAGGTTCGACAAACAGTGACGCCCCGTTTGGTACACTTTTAGGCTACGCGCCGGGCGGCGTAGCAATTTATTCTTCGAATTACAGTAGCTTAAATCCACAAGATTATCCGGATGACGCCACGTTCCGCAGTTATATCGGTAATGAGTATATGGGGCACAAATGGCAGTGCGTAGAGTTTGCGCGCCGCTTTCTGTTCCTCACCTACGGCTTTGTGTTTACCGACGTCGGCATGGCCTACGAAATCTTCTCTCTGCGTTTTCTGCGCGAAGTGGTCAACGACAATATTCTACCGCTGCAGGCTTTCGCTAACGGCTCCCGCCGTCCGCCGATGGCCGGTTCTCTACTGATTTGGCAGAAGGGTGGCGAGTTTAAACACACCGGACACGTGGCGGTAATTACTCAACTGGTCGGGAATAAAGTGCGGATCGCCGAGCAGAATGTGATTCACGCGCCGCTGCCGCAGGGCCAGCAGTGGACCCGCGAGCTGACGCTGGAAGTTAAAAACGGCATCTACACGATTAAAGACACCTTTGCCGATACCGAAATCCTTGGCTGGATGATCCAAACCGCTGATACCGAGCACAGCCTGCCGCAGCCGGTTCTGCCGGGTGACGCGATGGCTATCAAAGGCGCGCGGTTGCCGAATAAAGGCCAGTTCCGCGGCAACTGGCTCAACGAGAAAGATTCGCTGCAAAAAGCCTACGTTGAAGCCAACGGCCACGTTATCAATAAAGACCCTTACCAGTATTTCACCATTAGCGAAAGCGCCGAGCAGGAGCTTATCAAGGCGACCAACGAGCTGCATTTGATGTACCTGCACGCCACCGATAAGGTGATGAAGGATGACAGCCTGCTGGCGCTGTTCGATATTCCGAAAATCCTCTGGCCGCGCCTGCGCCTCTCGTGGCAGCGCCGTCGGCATCATATGATTACCGGTCGTATGGATTTCTGTATGGATGAGCGCGGGCTGAAGGTTTATGAGTACAACGCCGACTCCGCTTCCTGCCATACCGAAGGTGGCCTGATCCTCGAACAGTGGCTGAAACAGGGTTACTACGGTACCGGACACAACCCGGCGGAAAACCTGCTGGATGAGCTGGCCGGGGCGTGGAAGCACAGCCGGGCGCGCCCTTTCGTGCATATCATGCAGGACAAGGATCTGGAGGAGAACTATCACGCGCAGTTTATCCAGCGTTCGCTGACGCAGGCCGGTTTCGACAGCAAAATCCTGTACGGCCTTGATGAGCTGCACTGGGATGCCGCCGGGCAGCTTATTGACGCCGACGGTCGGCTGGTCAACTGCGTCTGGAAAACCTGGGCATGGGAAACCGCCATTGAGCAGGTGCGTGAAGTCAGCGCCGACGAGTATGCCGCCGTGCCGATTCGCACCGGGCATCCCAATAATGAAGTGCGTCTGATTGACGTTCTGCTGCGTCCTGAAGTCTTAGTGTTTGAGCCGCTGTGGACGGTCATCCCCGGCAACAAGGCGATTCTGCCGGTGCTGTGGTCGCTGTTCCCGAACCATCGTTACCTGCTGGATACCGATTTTGTGGTCAACGAGCAGCTAGCGGAAACCGGCTATGCGGTTAAGCCAATCTCAGGCCGCTGTGGTAACAACATTGACCTGATTGGCCCGCAGGACGAAGTGCTGGATAAAACCAGCGGTCAGTTTTTCGACCGCAAGAATATTTACCAACAGCTGTGGTGCCTGCCGAAGGTGGATGGAAAATACATCCAGGTTTGCACCTTTACCGTTGGCGGTAACTATGGCGGCACCTGCCTGCGCGGCGATGATTCGCTGGTGGTGAAAAAAGAGAGCGATATTGAGCCGTTAATCGTGCTAAAAGACAAAGATAGCCGTTAAGTTTAGCCCCGGATTGCGGCGATTCTCGCTACCTGCGGCATTTGTAGCCCGGGCAAGGCGCATCGCGCCGCCCCCGGGTAAGTCCGCAGGGGCGGCAGAATTTCCCGGAGGCGATGCTGCGCATCTGTCCGGGCTACCAGGGTATGAACACTAAGCCCTCGGTAAACGTAGCGCGGCCAGGGAATTATCGGTAAAAAAATAGATAAAACATCACAACAACAAGACAGAAAAGGAAAATAGTATGCACGATCGGCGACTCGCCGCCCGCGCGGGTGAGCTTAAGCCCTCCGCCGTCCGCGAACTTCTCAAGCACAGTAAACTGCCCGGCGTTATCTCTCTGGGCGGCGGCATTCCGGCCCCGGAGCTTTTTGATACCGAAGGTCTGAACCTGGCGGTGCAGCAGGTGATGAGCGGGCGCTTTAACGATGCGTTCCAGTACGGTTTGACCGAAGGATACCCACCGCTGCGTCAGGCGGTGAGCGAACTGTGCCATGCGCGCGGCGTAGCCTGTCCGGCAAGCCATGTCTATATCACCTCCGGCTCACAGCAGTCGCTGGATATGGTGGCTCGTACGCTGCTCGATCCGGGCGATGCCATTGTCGTTGAGCGTCCAACCTATCTGGCGGCGCTGCAGGTATTCCAACTGGCGCAGGCCAATATCCTCAGCGTCGATACCGACGATGACGGCATGCTGGTTGAACAGTTGGCCGATCTGCTGGAAACCACCCGCGTCAAAGCCGTTTACCTGGTGCCGACCTTCGGAAACCCCGGCGGGAAAACCCTGAGCGAAGCGCGCCGCCGCCGCGTTGTGGAACTGGCGAAGCAGCATGATTTCGTGATTATCGAAGATGATCCGTATGGTGAAATCAGCTTCACAGATGAAGTGTATCGCCCGTTGTATCAGCATGCGGTTGAGCTGGGTTGTGAAGATCAGGTGGTGTACACCTCCACGTTCTCCAAGATCCTTGCGCCGGGAATGCGCATTGGCTGGATCGTGATGCCGGACTGGCTGGCGCAGCAGACGGTGATCGTCAAGCAAGCGGCGGATCTGCACACCAATATGCTGTCGCAGGTGATCACCACGGAATACCTGGGTATGAATCGTCTGGAAAATCAGATAGCCCTGATCCGCGAAGATTACCGCAAGAAGTGCGTGGCGCTGGCCGATGCGCTGGAATCCCGCCTTGGTGAGCATCTTGAGTTCAGCCGACCAAAAGGCGGTATGTTCCTGTGGGCCCGCTTCCGCTATCCGTTTGATACCATGGAATGGATGAAGAAAACGCTGGAAAACGGCGTGGTCTATGTGCCTGGGGAAGCGTTCTATAACGACAACCCCGATACCCGCACGCTGCGTCTGTCCTACTCTACGGTATCGGCAGACGGCCTGATGACCGCCGTTGAGCGTCTGGCGAAGTCACTGTAATCACCCAGCTTCGCGCCGCCTGGCGGCGCGGAGTTTCCTGCCTGATATTTCTCTTTTAAAGAACCGAGAGTAACTCAATGAATCGCGAAACATTACCCATAGTGTTGGTTCCTGGGTTTATGCTGGATGAAACCCTGTGGGATGATTTTGTGGCTGCTTTTCCACAGGAGCGAACTTTTATTCGCGCCGGACTTAATCACGGCGACAGCATCAGTGCGATAGCGCGATACATCGTTGATGATCTACCCCCGCGTTTTATCCTCATTGGATTTTCGCTGGGTGGCTATGTCGCCCGCGCGATCGTCGAACAGTATCCGCAGGCGGTAGCCGGTCTGGTGCTGATAGCTACCTCGTTGCGTGAAGACAGCGCTGAACAGCAAAAAATAAAACAGGCAGCCATTGCAGCTGTGTCGGCATCATCGTCGTTTAATGGAATCAGTCCTTCGGCGATAGCTGGAACCCTGCATCCGCAGCGGGCAGGAGATAAAACGCTGGTAGCAAAAATCAGGGCGATGGGTGCGAGACTTGGTGCGGAAGCTTTTCGCCATCAGGCCAGCCTGGTTCGCGACCATCTCACCACGCAGCCCATTACCTGTCCAACGCTGGTCATTGCTGCCGCTCAGGATCCCTCTCGTTCGTTGGATGAATTACAGGAATTACAGGCGAGTATTACAGGCGCGGAGCTTCAGATAATCGATGATTGTGGTCATATGCTGCCGCTGGAACAGCCTGCACAACTGGCGAAAGCGGTCAGTGAGTGGATCGAAAAGTGGGATTGACGAAACTGTATTGAATCGCCCGCAGCAGATGGCTGCGGGCAAGAGAAACTCAGAGGAGGGCGCTCTGGCGGCTTATCGCCAGCCCTGGTTGTTAATCCTGCTCAGCAATGCGATCGTCAAGCCAAATAAGCATCAATGAGGAGAGAAAAGCGACAGCAATGGTACTAATAACTAACAGCATAAGAAGAGCCTCAGGGGTTTTATTATTTTTGTGCTTTTACCGATGAGTGATTATTTCTGTCCGTGATGGTGACTTTAGTATCTTGTTGGGAGGTGGCGAGGGTGAAAAAATCATCAGCGTCAATGTCGAAATTTAGAACGATTTCCTTATATTTCCCACAGTTAATTAACTCTTTTGCTTCTTTCATACTACAGGCTGTAATTGTCGGCATCAGTTTCATCTCGTTTAAAAACTGAGAAGCAAAATAAGAGCTTGTTGATACCAGATCAACTACTTTTTATGGTAATGGCAATCATAAGTTGGATTGATGATTGCGGCTGCCGATAGCCAATTGAAACATAATTTCTGTTTTACCTTTCCTGCCAGCGTTTCATTTTGCGGACGGCGTTCCAGCATGAGCCAATCTTCGGCGTCAAAAATTGACCCCTTTACAATTTTGTGGGGAATAGTAAGCCGCCAGCGACGACGGCTTGCTGTGGTTTTTTAAAAGGTGTAGGCCACGCTTAAATTGCCGCTATAGCCGTGGCTGTCGCCGCCGCTGGCGATTTCCGCCTGGCCGCCCAGGTTCAGGCTCAGCGCACCGCGCGTCACGCCAATGTTGGCACCTGCATTGAACATATCGCGGCTATTGAAGGCTGAGTTTTGTACGACCTCATATTGATAAACTTGTCCACGAGTGCGCACCGAGGGGCCACTGAAGCTATGTTCATAGCCGACATTCACCGCCGGGGAAATCGTCCAGTTGCCGCTGTTTTGCGGATTAAAGGCGAAATTAATATTGGCAACGCCGCTGGCATTATTTTCACTAACGCGATCGACATCGAGCGCCAGTTCGCTGCCGTTCTCATGGAAGGCATCCATGCGCAGATGGGTTAATCGGGTGCCGACAGAATACTCGACGCTGGCGAAATCGAGCGGGCTCACGTAGCCGAGGCGTAGCGTACCGCCGAACAGTTGTCCGTGGGTATCGCCAGTGGCGGTACCCAGTCCGCCGCCCATCTTGCGGGTGCTGCTGTAGTCAATCCAACCGGCGTTAAGATCGGCTGCGGCAAAGAGACCGTGATTAAGATCCTCGAATGCATAGCGGCCACCGAAACCTAACAACGTGGTATTAGCATCCGCGTCGGCGTTGGCGCTGCCCAGTGAACCCCAGCTATATCCCAGCGTGCCGTAGCCGCTAAACTGCGAGTTCATCCTCTGGGTATAACCCAGCAGCGTACCGGTGGTGTGCTCATTGCTGCTGGCGGCGCGGGCGGAACCGTCGGTACCCAGATAACCGTTAAGCCCGGTTAACCACAGTTTTCCTTCGCCATCGCGCAGCTGGCGGCTGTCGATATTCGGTGCCAGCGCACGATCCAGACGTGAGCCGCTACGCAGCAGATAACTCGCGGCATCCGCATGAATTTGTCCACCAACCTGAGACTCCACTCCGCCAAGCGTTCCGGCATCAATAGCCGATTGCAGATAGTTGTTATAAGCGGTGTAACGGCCGGAAAGCTCACTGTTTTGTAGCGCGTTAAGCAGCGCCGCGCCCTGTGCTGCATTCCCCCGTAGCCCGCTCTGCCCCGGAAGCTGGCCATAATGGACCATTTTTCCGCGCAGTACGTAGAGAGTCTCCTGCGATAGCCCAAGCCCTTGCTTCAGATAGTTATCGACGGAGCCGTACTCGCGGGTGATCTCATCCAGTCCTGCCTGCAGATAGCTGGCATCGACGCCAAGCAGCGGCTCGTAAATCTCCGCCATAGCCGGCGGCATCATCGCCAGGGTCGCCTCAATACGCTGACGAGTGTAATCGTTGGTGGCGAGGTAGTTTTCCATAATGGTTGCCTTGTCGACGCCGGCGATACTCAGCAGCATGGCGGCGGTCCAGCCGGTTCGGTCTTTGCCTGCGGTGCAGTGGAACAGGGCGGCACCGTCGGCGCTGGCCAGATCGTTAAACAGAGTGCTGAACTGCGCGCGCATCCCGGCATCGCTGACGAAGGAGACGTTGGTCTGCTGCATCATCGCTTTGGCTTCAGCGGCGCTGCTAAAAGTTATCGAGGTAATGTTACTGCCTGATATAGTCATTCACACCCTGAGAGTTACACTTTTAAGTGATTCAGGGTATGCGCTTACTGGTTACGAATATTGTGCCAGAATCATGTGGTTTGATGATTGCCGCTTTGCTTTCGAGCCAGTAAGTGCTCCACGTTCGCTAACGAATACTCAGGGCATGCAGAAAAACTGCTGACTATATTTCTTTCGAAGAGCGTGGAATGCATACCAATCCTCGATTTAAAGGAGCTGGTGATGACTGCGATTAATCAGTTTGCTGCTCATGTTGGTCTGGACTGGGCGGATAAAAAACACGATGTCTGCGTTCAGTTTAAAAACGGCAAGCGCATATTCCAGGTGGTTGAACACACTCCGGAAGCACTTGATATCTGGCTCAACGAGTTGCACCAAAAGGTGAAAGGCAGGATCGCTATCGCCCTTGAGCTGAAGAAAGGCCCGGTGGTGTATGCTCTCCAGAAGTACCCATTTGTCACTGTTTTTCCTGTGCACGCGTTGTCACTGGCCCGCTATCGGCAGACCTTCTGGCCAAGCGGTGCTAAGGATGATCCACAGGATGCTGAGTTAGCATTAGAGCTAATGCTACGCTATCCCCAAAAGATAAAAGCCATAGAACCCGACAATGGCAATATCCGATTACTTCAACAGTTAGTTGAGCAGCGTCGACTGCTGGTTGAGGACAAACGCCGCTTTGTGAATCGACTCATCAATACGCTAAAACAGTATTATCCTCAGCCCCTGGAGTGGTTCTCACATCGGGGTAGCTTACTGTTGTGTGAGCTGATTATCCGGTGGCCCAGTCTGCAACAACTGAAACGAGCCAGGCGCGACACGATTCGCAACTTTCTGAATGCCAAAGGTGGCCGCGCAATGGCCCTTACCGAGCAACGTGTTGCGAATATTGATAACGCGATCCCATTGACGACAGACCTGAGTGTTATAGAGGCTAATGCTTTGATGGCAACAGCACTGGCGACACAAATTAAAGTCGTGAGTGAAATCATCAAAACCTATGACGAACGAATCGAAACGCTGTTTGACACATTGCCAGATGCTGGGCTGTTCAAATCACTTCCGGGCATGGGGCCGTGTATGGGCCCACGTATGCTTGCTGCACTTGGTGATAACCGTGATCGGTTTAACAGCGCTGAAGAAATTCAAAACTATGCAGGTATTGCACCGGTGACCGAACGAAGTGGCCAGAAATCATGGGTTCACTGGCGATGGCAATGTGCCAAGTTCGTCAGGCAGACCTTTGTTGAATGGGCTGCCAAGACGGTTAATTCATCATACTGGGCCAAACTTTATTACCAGAGACAGCGAGAAAAAGGGAAATCGCATCAATCAGCAATCCGGGCTCTGGCGTTTAAATGGATAAGGATCATTTACCGCTGCTGGAAGACCAGAACCCGCTACGACGAAGCTAAATATTTGCTGACACTGGAAGCGCGAAAGTCGCCCTTACTGAAGCCATAAAAAGCTTGTCGAATGTCTCAGGGCGTGAAGCGGACGTTGCAAACATCACGCTTTTTTAATCAATGAGGAATAGGTCATCTTGGGTAGCAGTGTAGCGTCAAGGCTAGCCAGAAAGACTGAGTCAGCAATGCAAAAATCCGGTAAGATGCAAAAGCAGTAATAATAAATAGCAAAGTCCCTTGCTTACAGAAAGGATGACCAGCCCATGAAACTGTACGTAACTGGAAACGGATTTGATTTACACCATGGACTTGATACCAGCTATTTTTCTTTCGGCTATTTTCTGCGATCGCATCAGCGCGAGTCGTACAATAACTTAGGGAAGGTGCGAACAAGTCCCTGATATGAGATCATGTTTGTCATCTGGAGCCATGGAACAGGGTTCATCATGAGTCATCAACTTACCTTCGCCGACAGTGAATTCAGCAGTAAGCGCCGTCAGACCAGAAAAGAGATTTTCTTGTCCCGTATGGAGCAGATTCTGCCATGGCAAAACATGGTGGAAGTCATCGAGCCGTTTTACCCCAAGGCTGGTAATGGCCGGCGACCTTATCCGCTGGAAACCATGCTACGCATTCACTGCATGCAGCATTGGTACAACCTGAGCGATGGCGCGATGGAAGATGCTCTGTACGAAATCGCCTCCATGCGTCGGTTTGCCCGGTTATCCCTGGATAGCGCCTTGCCTGACCGCACCACCATCATGAATTTCCGCCACCTGCTGGAGCAGCATCAACTGGCCCGCCAATTGTTCAAGACCATCAATCGCTGGCTGGCCGAAGCAGGCGTCATGATGACTCAAGGCACCTTGGTCGATGCCACCATCATTGAGGCACCCAGCTCGACCAAGAACAAAGAGCAGCAACGCGATCCGGAGATGCATCAGACCAAGAAAGGCAATCAGTGGCACTTTGGCATGAAGGCCCACATTGGTGTCGATGCCAAGAGTGGCCTGACCCACAGCCTAGTCACCACCGCGGCCAACGAGCATGACCTCAATCAGCTGGGTAATCTGCTGCATGGAGAGGAGCAATTTGTCTCAGCCGATGCCGGCTACCAAGGGGCGCCACAGCGCGAGGAGCTGGCCGAGGTGGATGTGGACTGGCTGATCGCCGAGCGCCCCGGCAAGGTAAGAACCTTGAAACAGCATCCACGCAAGAACAAAACGGCCATCAACATCGAATACATGAAAGCCAGCATCCGGGCCAAGGTGGAGCACCCATTTCGCATCATCAAGCGACAGTTCGGCTTCGTGAAAGCCAGATACAAGGGGTTGCTGAAAAACGATAACCAACTGGCGATGTTATTCACGCTGGCCAACCTGTTTCGGGCGGACCAAATGATACGTCAGTGGGAGAGATCTCACTAAAAACTGGGGATAACGCCTTAAATGGCGAAGAAACGGTCTAAATAGGCTGATTCAAGGCATTTACGGGAGAAAAAATCGGCTCAAACATGAAGAAATGAAATGACTGAGTCAGCCGAGAAGAATTTCCCCGCTTATTCGCACCTTCCCCAGCTCCTCCATCACGTCGACGATGCGATCGTAATATGCGGAGGGTTTCATCCGGCCATCTTCCTCAAACTCCATCCAAGCTTTGGCGACGGAAGACTGATTGGGAATGGTGATCATCCTCATCCAGCGCCCCAAAATACGCATTTGATTGACCGCATTAAAGGACTGAGAACCGCCACTGACTTGCATCACTGCCAAGGTTTTTCCCTGGGAAGGACGTACCGCACCCTCTGAAAGGGGGATCCAGTCTATTTGAGATTTCATGATACCTGTCATGGCACCGTGGCGTTCAGGGGAGCACCATACCATCCCTTCTGACCAACGTACCAATTCGCGCAGCTCCATCACTTTCGGGTGTGTCTCCGGCGCATCATCCGGAAGGGGAAGTCCTGAGGGATTAAAAATGCGGACCTCCGCACCCATAGCCGTGAGCAAGCGCGCCGCTTCTTCGGTCGCCAGCCTGCTGTAAGAGCGCTCCCGAACAGAACCGTACAGCATCAGTATGCGTGGCGCTTGTTCCGCTGCACTCAGGCCCAGTTTCTCCCCACTGACCGGGGCATCGAAAATGTCGAGAATGATATTAGGCAGATTGTCTTTTATTTTGTTCATGATGGGATCTCAGTCTTGGCAAGGGTTGATGTCGTAACAGATGAGCAGGAGGTATTGGCCACGCAGCATTCTTCGAGCAGGAAGTTGATGATCTGGCTCAGCAGCGCATATTGTGGCTGGCAATACAGGATCCGCCCCTGTCGTTCCTGGCGAATGAGCCCCACCGACAGTAGCGCGGAAAGATGATGGCTGAGTGTCGAGGCGGGGATCTCCAGACGTTTTTGCAATTCCCCCACGGGGAGACCTTCGTACCCGAATTTGACTAGCTCTTTGAACACGCTGAGTCGGGTCGGGTGCCCCAGTTCTTTCAACGCTTCAGCCGCTATATTGATATTCATGACACCTCCATTAATCTATATTTCCAGAATAATGGAAATGTAGTCAAATGCAACTCTTATTGAAAGGCTTTCAACGCCTACATTGATTTGGATATTTTTACGCATTTTCTGTTCTTCTGTTATCCAGCAAACTGTATAGCGGTAGTGATTTCACTTAAAACCAGACGTGTAATATACCTCCTGCCATACCGCAGCAGATCACAACCAGCCAAGGGGGAAATTTCCAATATATCAACGCCAACAGGGCTACCAGAGCAAAACCAAAATCTTGCGGCGTTTGAATGGTGCTCGTCCATACCGGTTTATAAAGCGCCGCCAGTAGCAATCCCACAACGGCAGCGTTGATGCCGAAGATTGCCCCCCGCATGCGGGCATTGTGACGAATCAGCTCCCAAAAAGGCAACGCCCCCGCAACCAATAAGAAAGAGGGAATAAAAATCGCCAGCAAGCAGAGTGCTCCGCCAATCACACCTGAAGGCCCCACGCTCATTGACGCGCCAATAAATGCCGCGAACGTAAACAGAGGCCCGGGAACTGCCTGAGCGGCACCGTAACCCGCCAGAAATATGTCATTGCTCAACCAGCCGGCCGGTATCACCTCGGCTTGCAATAGAGGCAAGACGACGTGCCCACCGCCGAAAACCAGCGAGCCCGCTCGATAAAAGACGTCAACCATTGACAGCGCAGTCCCAGGAAACAGCCCCGCCAGCAACGGCAATCCTGACAACAGTGCCAGGAACAGCATCAGCCATGCCACGCCCATCCTGGCGCTAATCGGTATTGGCAGCCGATCTGAGGTGGCTTTAACGGGTGTTGGTGTAAAAATCAACAGGCCGAACAGTGCAGCGAGTATGATGATCCCCAACTGACTCCACGCGAAAGGCAGCCATAGCGCCAGGCAGGCTGCCGCCACCATTATCGTTACCCGGGCCGCATCTGTGCACAGTTGGCGAGCCATGCCCCAAACCGCTTGGGCGACTATGGCAACGGCCACCACTTTCAACCCATGTAAAGCACCTGCAGACAGGGTGCCACCAAAATGCGTAAGGCCTGAAGCAAACAAGATCAAAAGTATGGCTGAAGGCAGGGTAAAACCGGTCCAGGCAGCCAAAGCCCCCATATAACCAGCCCGCGATAACCCGATAGCGATCCCAACTTGGCTGCTTGCCGGACCAGGCAAAAATTGGCACAGGGCCACTAAATCGGCGTAGCTGCTTTCGGATATCCATTTTCTGCGCGTGACGAATTCGTTATGAAAATACCCCAAATGGGCCACGGGGCCGCCGAATGATGTCAGGCCAAGCCTGAGAAAAATGAGAAAGACCTCCCATGTTGACTGGCCTGCAAGCTTAGAATTCGACACGTATTCTCCCCCGGTTAAATACTGCGCTGGTTAACCCAGGCCGAAAGTTCAGCGGCGCTTTCTTTGCGCTCGCGGTAGCGATCGACCAGATAACCCGAGCGCCCACGCGTAAGCAAAGTGAACTTCATCAACTCTTCCATCACATCGACAATACGATCGTAATATGACGAGGGTTTCATCCGTCCGTCTTCTTCAAACTCCATATAAGCTTTGGCGATGGATGACTGATTGGGAATGGTGATCATCCGCATCCAGCGCCCTAAAATGCGCATCTGATTAGCCGCGTTAAAAGACTGGAAGCCCCGCTAACCTGCATCACCACCAGGGTTTTCCCCGCGCCTTCCGTTAAGGGGATCCAGTCTATTTGGGTTTTCATGATACCCGTCATGGCGCCATGCCGCTCGGGAGAACACCACGCCATACCTCCGACCAACGAACCAGCTCCCTAAGCTCCTGAACTTTGGGATGGCTATCCGGCGCGTCATCCGGCAAGGGGAGCCCTGAAGGATTAAAAATGCGGACGTCCGCACCCATGGCGGTAAGCAGACGAGCGGCCTCTTAGGTCGCCAACCTGCTGTATGAGCGTTTGCGTACAGAGCCATACAGCATCAGAATGCGTGGCGCATGTTCTGACGCTTCCAGCCCCAGCTTGTCCTTGCAGACGAGGGCGTCGAAAGCTTCAGACAAAATATTGGGCAGGTTATCTTTTATTTCTTTCATTAACATTCTCAATCCTGGCAAGGGCTACAGACATAACATCGGGCGACAATAATTGAGCAAACGCCTGCAACGTCACCTTTTGATTTTTTGACTACATAGCGGAGTGGGATCTACTAACCAAGTTCTTCCAACTGGCGTTGTAAAGAAAGGCGGTCAAGTTTCTCAAAGGGCAGGCTTAAAAACAGCCGGATGCGAGAGGCAATTTGCTTCTCTATTTCCACAAACGCATGGTACATAGCTTCTGGTCCCCCCTCGGCATGTGCGGGATCTTTAAACCCCCAATGGGCGGTCAATGGTTGTCCCGGAAATACCGGACAGCCTTCGCCGGCAATTTTGTCACACAGCGTAAAAATGAAATCCATTTTTGGAGAGTCGACGTGCTGATACTGCAACAAGTTTTTGCTGGATAAATAGGATGTGTCGATCCCCTGACTGTTTAACACCTCGAGCGTCAATGGGTGTGGCGCAGAGGCAGGATGACTGCCGGCACTAAATGCCTGGAATATCCCGCCACCGAGCTGATTCATCAATGCTTCAGCAAAAATGCTTCTGGCAGAATTGCCCGTGCATAAGAAAAGAACATTGTATGTTTTACCCATCATAGCCACCTTTTCAGCCTCGAGTGAAGGTCGTTTATGCTCCCTTGCCAGACAGTGAAGAAATCTCACTGTCTGGCAAGGTGGAATTACTTGGTTACGCGCTGCCCCTGCGCATCGATCACCTTTTCACCATCTTCTTTGGTAAATTCACCTTTTTGCGCATCCGGTAAAATATCCAACACCACTTCAGAAGGGCGGCACAGTTTGGTGCCGAGCGGCGTCACTACAATAGGGCGGTTAATCAATATGGGATGCTGAAGCATAAAATCAACCAATTGGTCATCGCTCCATTTGTCCTCTGCCAGCCCTAACTGCTCATAAGGCTCTACATTTTTACGCAACAGGGCGCGCACGCCGATGTTCATATCGGCAATGAGTTTGAGCAGTTCATTACGGCTTGGCGGTGTCTCAAGGTACAAAATTACCGTAGGTTCAACACCGCTGTTGCGGATCAATTCCAGGGTGTTACGCGAGGTACCGCAGGCGGGGTTATGGTAAATCGTAATTACGCTCATAAATGACTCTCTTTTTAAGGTTAGCCCGTGCTTGCTGGCGCGGGCAGTTGGCTGAGTAAGTGTGCTGGCTTCTAAACAGATAAGCGCAATGCCAGCGCCGCCAGAGTGACGAACAGCACCGGCAGCGTCATGACAATGCCCACCCGGAAGTAATATCCCCAGGTGATTCTGATGTCCTTTTGCGCCAATACGTGTAACCACAGCAAGGTAGCCAGGCTGCCGATAGGGGTGATTTTAGGGCCCAAATCACTGCCAATGACATTGGCGTAGATCATCGCTTCTTTAATCACACCGGTGGCCGCACTGCCGTCTATGGACAATGCGCCCACCAACACCGTTGGCATATTGTTCATGATGGAAGACAGGAACGCCGTGAGGAAACCGGTGCCCAGAGTGGCGGCCCACAGTCCCTGCTCGGCGAAACCATTGAGTATCGTTGACAGGTAATCGGTGAGCCCGGCATTACGCAGCCCGTAGACCACCAGGTACATGCCCAGTGAAAAAATGACGATCTGCCAAGGCGCACCGCGTAACACTTTGCCGGTATTGATGGCATGTCCTTTCTTAGCCACGATAAACAGGATCAAGGCACCGACGGCGGCCACCAAACTGACCGGGACACCCAGCGGCTCCAGCCCAAAGAATCCAACCAGCAATAGCACCAAAACGCCCCAGCCTGTTTTGAATGTTTGGGGATCGCGTATTGCCTCTTTTGGCGCTTTCAATTTGGCTAATTCATAGGTGGCGGGGATGTCTTTGCGGAAAAATAAATGCAGCATTACCAGCGTAGCGATGATCGCGGCGATATCGACCGGCACCATAACCGAAGCGTATTCGTTGAACCCCAGCTTAAAGAAATCGGCTGAGACAATGTTAACCAGATTCGACACGATAAGTGGCAAGCTGGCTGAGTCGGCGATAAACCCTGCAGCCATCACAAACGCTAACGTGGTGCCTTTACTGAAGCCCAGCGCCAACAGCATGGCAATCACGATCGGTGTCAGGATCAATGCCGCGCCATCATTGGCGAACAATGCCGCGACTGCCGCCCCTAATAACACGATATAGGTGAACAACCAGCGTCCTCGCCCATTGCCCCATCGGGCGACGTGAAGGGCTGCCCATTCAAAGAACCCAGACTCATCCAGCAATAAGCTTATGATTATCACGGCGATAAAGGTCGCGGTGGCGTTCCAGACGATATGCCACACCGTGGGGATATCGCCGAGGTGGACAACTCCTGAAAGTAAGGCGAGTACAGCCCCGAGCATCGCGCTCCAACCGATCCCTAACCCTTTTGGTTGCCAAATGACCAACACGATGGTCAGGATAAAAATAGCCGCAGCCAGCCACATAAAACCTCCCATTGGGCAAGCTTAGGCCTGCCCTTGTTTATTATTATTCCGATTTACCAGCAAGACGGCGCAGTCGTTCTATGCCGACAGGTTCGTCTCGCTGTAATGGAATGAGCGCTACCCGAGATGCCAGCTCATTCTGAACCTTGTTTATCTGAGTGGACTCATGCTGAGCCCTCATCAACAAGAGCGGTGATGTCGTTTCGGCGGCGCTAAGACAGTTATTGATTATCCAGGCCCAAGGTTCAATACCAGCACGCCGGAGATCAGTCTGCAGATTGGCAGCCTCCAGAACGGGGGTCGTTTCCGGTAACGTGACTAACACTATTTTGGTACGAGCAGGATCCTGCAGTTGCATCATAGGTGTCAGATAATGGCCATTTTCACCCATCCGTTTTGCCACTTCGCGATGATAAGCACCGGTAGCATCCAGCAGCAGTAAGGTATGGCCGGTGGGAGCCGTGTCCATCACGACAAAACGTTTTCCCGCTTCCCGGATCACCCGGGAAAAGGCTTGAAATACCGCGATCTCTTCCGTGCAAGGGGAGCGTAAATCCTCCTCAAGCAGTGCCCGGCCTTGCGCATCCAAGTCTTTACCTTTGGTGGTGAGCACATGCTCACTATAACGTTTAGTTTCACTGTGCGGGTCGATCCGGCTGACTTGCAGGTTATCGAGCTGTCCATGCAGCGTGCTTTCGATGTGCGCTGCCGGGTCCGAAGTTGTCAGGTGGACATCTAATCCTTTGTCGGCCAGCGACACGGCGACGGCAGTGGCTAGTGTCGTTTTGCCAACGCCGCCTTTTCCCATCAGCATGATCAACCCGTGATCATTCTTAGCCATCTCCTCAACCAAGGCTTCCAGCGAAGGGAGTTGTTTCAACATCTGACGTGGTGTGGTTGAAAAAGTAGACTGGGGATCTTGAACCCGATTCAATAAACGACGCAGGGCTACTACGCCAACCAGATTTTCCTGTTGCAGGGGGAGCGTATCACTTGGGAGGACGGCAAGTACCGCAGGCAAGTTTGACAGAATACGCTGTTCACGTTGGTATAACGCGTTCGCCAATTCGTCGTGGGCAGCTTCTTCGGCCGGCATTACCCCATTGATCACCAGGCACTGGTGCTTCAACCCCACCTGAAGCAATTCTTCATGCGTGCGGGCAACCTCAATTAACGTCGAATGTTGGGCGCGAGTGACCAAGACCAAACGCGTTTTTGCCCCATCAGCCAGCACCGATAAAGCATGAGAATAACGCTCTCGTTGCTTTTCCAAACCCGCCAATGGTCCCAGACAGGAGGCACCATTGGGATTGCTTTCGATAAAACTACTCCAGGCACCTGGAAGCTGAAGCAAGCGGATCGTGTGGCCGGTTGGGGCGGTATCAAAAATGACGTGGTCAAAATCTCTCAACAACGCTTCATCTGTCAGCAACCCTGTGAACTCATCAACGGCTGCAATCTCTGTTGTACATGCCCCAGAGAGTTGTTCTTCAATGCTACGTACGATCTCGTCCGGCAACACGCCCTTTACCGGTGCAACGATGTGATCGCGGTATTGTTGTGCTGCGGCCTGTGGGTCTATTTCCAGTGCGGTAAGGCCAGAAACGGTAGCAATTGACGTTAACGTGTTACCAATCTTTTGCCCGAAAACCTGACCCACATTGGATGCAGGATCTGTGCTGACCAACAGAACACGATTCCCTTCATCAGCCAGTTTGATTGCGGTTGCGCAAGAAAGTGAGGTTTTACCTACGCCACCTTTACCGGTGAAGAAAAGGAAGGTGGGGACATTCGCGAGATACTTCATTGCGTTCTCCTTTTAATCAACGAATTCAGCAGCAGGAGGTATTGCCACCACAGCAACCTTTAGCAGCAGCGACGCCCACTTTTTCAAGCGGGATTTGGAACCAACGTGCCAAGTCTTGTCGGGTAGGGTAGCGACCCGACATGACGAATTCCCCCTCCAACAGGATTAGTGGCAAACTTTCGGCACCGGAACGATCAAGAAAGGATTTTGCAAGTAAATTCTGAACAAAAGCCATCGGCTGCTGCGACAAATTAAAACGCTCAACGGCAATGCCATGCTGTTTTAACCACGCTACATCTGCCGAGAATGAAACCAATGCCTGATCAACATCGGTGCCACATACACCTGAACTGCAGCAAAGCGCAGGATCATACACAGATAATGTTTTCATCATTCATCCTTACTGATTGATTTAAAATACTGTTTCACCAATGCGCGCCAATTCTTTTTGTAGTGAGGTATCAGTACTGGCGAGTGTTGACGGAGGTAGCGCCAAAAAGGCTTCTATTCGATGCCTGAGAATGCAATAGGCTTTTTCAAAAGCCGCATCGATTTCTTGCTCAGTCCCTATCGCTTTGTCGGGATCTTCTACACCCCAATGTGCTCTGATGGCTGGAGCCAGGTAGGCAGGGCAGGTCTCACCAGCAGCATTGCCACACACGGTGATCACGATATCAGGCGTTAGCGGTAGGTCATCCCAGGATTTGCTGTAATACCCTTCAGTCGAGATGCCTTCTTTACGAAGCAACTCGAGTGACCGCGGGTGAACCTCACCTTTGGGCTGGCTGCCAGCACTGATGGCAGTGTGTGTTGACAAGGCAAGAGTATTAAACGTCGCTTCGGCCAAGATTGAACGACAAGAATTACCGGTGCACAAAAATAGAATATTCATATCACCACCAATCAAATGCGTTTTTTCGAATATGAAAAGGTAAATTTTTTAATTAGTTAGAGGCAAACAGCTTTCCCGCCAGTCGTTACACTATTGCGTGCGACACGTCTCGCTAATGAAGATATTTCGTCTTTCTGGCACAAATAGGCCTGTTCGATGATAGCGGCTGCCCACGCCGGCATATGCGGTGAAAGTCGGTAGTGGATCCATTTACCATCGCGCCGATCAATCAAAAGTCCACTTTCACGCAGCATTGAGAGGTGGCGGGAGATTTTTGGTTGCAATTCCTCAAGCGTAGCTGAAAGTTCGCACACGCAGAGTTCACCTGACTCTCGCAGCAGCAGCACGATTTTCAGGCGAGTCTCATCAGAAAGGTTTTTAAAAAGTTGGAGTGAGGTTAATGAGATCATAAGAACACCCTGATTGACAATTGTCACCATCTTATCCTTGCCTCGTATAATGTCAATAACATATTTGATTTATCGAATTTGAACGACTAGCCTTTAAGTAGGCAATAGGAGGTTTATATGCGTATAAAAAACCTAGTTCATTGGATGTTCAGCAAAATTCCAGACTCTGTGTTTAACCAACTTTCCAAACTAACATTCGCAGAGACGGATGGGGTGGCCCAGGCTCAAATGCTGCTTCATAGACATGAGCGCTGTTCAGCAAAGGATGTCAGCAGTGTTCCGAGAACTGATAAGGAGGGGCTATAAAGAAAGAGTGTTTCGGTGAATGATTAGGATCTAAAATGTTGCGACGAATTAATTTAAATTTGTATTTATTCTAGGGGTTCGCAATTTCTTGGCTAGTATCATGTTGATTTATTTAATTAATTCTGCGTGTCGATATTAAACATAGTTGCTATTTCCCTATTCCATAGAAATAGACTTATGTATTGATAATAAAAATTACTCCTGAAGAGGTATGACAAGTACGTCTATATTCAATACATTGATTGCATTTCGGGCCGCTGAAAATAGATTACTCCAGATGTCATGATGATGACCAAAAATAAACAGATCGATATCCTTCTCGGTGGCTGCGAGGTTCAATTCGTACGCCAGCTCACCACGTCGGATAATGATCTCAGAAATGGGGTAGGTCGCAGCCGAAATCATGGGCTGCATCTCCTGGCGGAGCGCAGCTTCGAACTTTTGCTCAGAAAAGTTATGCACCATTCTGCCGAGTTCGGAATAATAGTAGCTATGGTGTTCGTCTACATAAATCAGCGACAACTTCGCGGACAATGCTGTAGCCAGCGAGACACCTTTATCGATAAGCATGCGTTCCTCATCCAACAAGGATGTGGCAATCGCAATATGTTGATAGCTCATATTTCCTCCGTACCCGCAGTCATGGGAATGACCAGAACGTCAACCTCAAGGTTATTGATGGCCTGGCGAGTGGCGGAAAACAGATTGCTCCACAGATCCTGATGATGGCCGAAAATTATCAAGTCTATCCCGCGTGCCAGGATCTCCCGACGCAAAGCCGGAACCAACTCGCCGGTCACCATGATGGCATCCGGTATCGGATAAGAGGAGCGTAATGCCAGCGCAGCCAGCGCCTGCTGGGTTGTGACATTGGTGGGAACTTCACCGTCATAGTGGTAGGTCTGTAAACCCATTGCTGAATAGTAAGGGGCATGGTGAATATCGACGTGAATTAATGACAGCTTGGCTCGGGTCACCTTGGCCAATGCAGCCCCTTTTTCTATCAGGCGAATATCCCCATCACTGAGGTCAGTGGCAATAACAATATGCTGATAACTCATGGTGCCCCCCTATCGGCGAACATGACGCCCGTATCGAGTTTGCTCCACACTGTCGTTGCTCGCTAAACGACCATTAACAATTAGTTTAGTATAGAAACGACTTTGCTGATGAGAAGCAAGATAACGGAAACATTAAACATTGCTCGCTATAGCGTGGGTGTTTTGCGATAGGTGACGGGATAAAAGTGTTAGGGTTGCAGTGACTGGACGATCAAACGGGCGTCAATAAAGTAAAGGAAAAACAACACTCCACCAATCGCGGCGACTATGGCCAATGTTTCATTCATGCGAAAATGAATACCTCAAGAAAGTGGAGATGAAAGCCCACAGAGGTGGGCTTGAAGAAGCCATTAATTACATCAAAAAATTGCAAAAAGGTCATGAGGGATTGCGAACCCTGAGTGACTATTTCAACTTAGGATTATTCGTGATGAAGGGCAAGCAAGTAGATATTAATAGATGGGTTTTAAGATAAAACTCAGTGGCGGTGCCGGGGAGCAGTTAAAAAAAACCCGCACAAGGCGGGATGAAAGATGATAACTGAATCCATTCGTTGTTGACGTTCGAGGCTGTTATTGTCGTCAATTGACGACAATACTGCACTGGGTTAGTATCGACAAGTGGGTCGTCGATAAGAAGTGAGAATATTCTGTCTTGTTGAGCTACGCCGAGTAAATGGTGGCTTCTGGCCTATTGGATGGTCGATATGACGACTCTCTGCCTTTGAGAGCGGAACTGCTGCGCGAATTAATGCATCAGAAAGGCGCACTCATTCTGATAGTCGTTATCAGATCCCCCCGGATCGAATGAGTGCGCCTCTCGATGTTACAGAATTCAGAAAAGGTGTATCACTTGCAATCTTGAGGCAGTGGGGGCGGGCACATTCCTAGAATAATTACGGGTTAACACCAAAGAACGTAGTTATTTGTCCCCGGAGTTATTTCCGGGGACAAAAATCACCTCAGCATTAAGAGTGGGATTTTTGTTTTTTCCAACATGGCGGTGGTATTACTGCCGATAAAAAATCGCCGCAACGGTGAATGACCATAGGCACCCATCACGATCAGATTAATGGCATTTTCATGGGCGTGACGGCAGAGCGCCTCGGTAACGGATGAGCCTTCCAGTATGTGGTTTTCGGTCGCGATGCCAGCCGCTTGCAGCACACTCTGTGCTTCCTGCAAGGTTCGTGTATCCCCCTTAACCATCACGATGTGGCAAACCAGACCATTGAGTAGCGGGCTAAGTGTCAGGCGCGTCAGGTTTTTGCGACTCTCATCGCTGCCATCATAGGCGAACATAACCTTGGACGGTGGGGAATAAGCCTCCGGCACGATAAGTACCGGTTTTTTCTGCAGGCGAATAATGCTTTCCAGGTGGCTGCCAACCGGGTTCTGCGTTCCACGGCGGCCCAGCACCATCAGGCGAACATCCCCTAAATCAGCCAGGATTTCATCCAACGCGCCATGTTTTTGCAGTAATTGAACATCAGCATGACCGGCATCATTCAGCAACGCCGCACAACTAGCCAGTATGGCTTTGCCCTGCGCCATTAATAACCGACTACGCTCTCCTTCAACTTTCACCAGCTCTTCGGTGAGATACGCCTGGCTATCAATGCCGATGCTTCCGGTCAAATCTGATACGGCAGGGTGTGCATCTTTCTCCAGTACGTGCAGCAGGGATAGCGGCGCATCCAGCAAGCGGGAGGCCCAGGCCGCGTATTCGCACACCGGTCGGGTGGACGGCGAACCGTCAACACAGGCAATAACGGTATTGTTCATCTCTGTTCTCCTGTCTGTTAATGGCCGCCCATCAATTTTTCCACTTCTTCGGGTTTGTCATGCACCCCGAAGCGGTCAACAATAGTGCGGGTAGCCTGATTCATTCCGCGGATTTCCACGTCCGTGCCTTCGCGACGGAACTTGATTACCACTCTGTCGAGTGCGCTGACCGACGTGATGTCCCAGAAATGAGCATGCGAGACATCAATGACTACGTGCTCCACCGCTTC
Source organism: Klebsiella sp. RHBSTW-00215 (assembly GCF_014103785.1). Classification (NCBI taxonomy): domain Bacteria; kingdom Pseudomonadati; phylum Pseudomonadota; class Gammaproteobacteria; order Enterobacterales; family Enterobacteriaceae; genus Klebsiella; species Klebsiella sp. RHBSTW-00215. The sequence goes on along the minus strand of NZ_JABXQS010000001.1, from coordinate 572,963 downwards.
GCGAAAATCGAAGTGGTTCATGAACCGATCGGCAGAGGCGAAAAACACCTGGCCGGTTACGGTGTAGGTCCGTGTTGACGGTTTAAGTTCGGACGACACCGCCATAAAACGGGACACTTTGGTGGCAAAGTTCAGAGACGCAATCAACACGCCGGTCAAGACGCCATACGCCAGATTGTGTGTCGCCACCACCACCGCAACGGTCGCCAGCATGACGACGCTGGTTGACAGCGGATGACTGCGTAAGTTGGTGATTGAGCGCCAGGAGAAGGTGCCGATGGAGACCATGATCATGACCGCCACCAGGGCCGCCATTGGGATCTGAGAGACCCAGTCGCGCAGGAATATAATAAGGCAGAGCAATACCACACCCGCAGTTAGGGTAGAGAGCCGCCCGCGCCCTCCGGATTTTACGTTGATCACCGACTGGCCGATCATCGCGCACCCTGCCATGCCGCCGATAAACGAGGTGCAGACGTTGGCGATACCCTGCGCCTTGCATTCCCGATTTTTATCGCTCGACGTATCGGTCATGTCATCCACAATGGTTGCGGTCATCATCGATTCAAGCAGCCCCACCACGGCAAGACCAACGGAATAAGGTAGAATAATCAATAAAGTATCGAGATTGAGCGGAACGTCGGGTAACAGGAATACCGGCAGGCTGTCCGGTAACTTGCCCATGTCGCCGACGGTGCGTATATCCAGATGCATCCACATGGTGATCCCGGTCAGCACGACGATACAGACCAGCGGCGAAGGGATAGTTTTATTAAGGTACGGGAACAGGTAAATAATACCGAGACCGACTGCCGTCATGGCATAAACGTGCCAGGTGACATTGGTCAACTCCGGCAACTGCGCCATGAAAATGAGGATCGCCAGGGCGTTCACAAAACCGGTAACCACCGAGCGGGAAACGTAGCGCATCAGGCTGCCAAGCTTCAGATAGCCGGCCAAGAGTTGGAACAGGCCAGTCAAGACGGAAGCCGCCAGCAGATACTGCAGGCCGTGGTCTTTCACCAGCGTCACCATCAGCAATGCCATCGCACCGGTAGATGACGATATCATCGCCGGGCGACCGCCAAAAAAGGCCATGACGAGGGGGATACAGAACGCGGAGTAGAGTCCGACTTGCGGGTCAACGCCGGCGATGATGGAAAAGGCGATCGCTTCTGGAATAAGCGCGAGCGCGACAACAATACCGGCGAGGACGTCTCCACGGACGTTACCCAGCCAGTCCTTACGCGTCGAGGACAGCAACATAGTATTTTCTCGATTTTTGAATACAGTCAGCCCGTAAAGGGCAAAAAATTTAGATACGGTAAAGCACATCCGCAAAAGGGATGTTATAGAGTGCGTGCTGAGGATTACTCAGTACGGCAGAGGAGGGAGGAACTCAGGGTGGCGTAATACGCATGGTCGTTTTTATTACTCCTTGATGGTCGGTGTGTACACCTTCAGTGGTGAGAAAAACCAGGTGGTGGTGTTCAACGCAGGTCACGAAGTTTGCTTGAGCAAACCGCTTACTACTATAAATGAAATTTAAACGGGATCAAGCGAGAGAAAATTGGGACTACCCCTATCTTGACAGTTCACCATTTTGCTTTGAAAATAAACAGGCTTACTCGTTGTCTTCGGACAACCACCAATGCTCAGTGGGTCTGTGATGAGCGCCTTCGGGTGACCTAGCTGTCAGTCGACAGCCACCAATGGTCCAGTCACTTGTGAGGACCGCCTTCGGGTAGTGATAAAAGAACGCTTCCGTAGCTTGAAAGGGAGCACGCCGTTTACGGTGTAGTACATCTGCCCGCCTTTGAGAGTAGACATCACCGTATGGTGATTAAGGCTGTTAACATCTGCGCTTTACCTTCCAGGGCATAATTGTCCCTGTTGTTATAACCATCCCCCTCTGTACTTATCCTGACGGAAAACCTATCCCGTCAGGGCTGGTGTTATTCGTCTTTCTATCAGGACTGACACTATGAACAGAACGAACCTTCTCTGTGTCGTTGTTTCATTTGTGAAACACCAGACTGAACAGCTGCTTCCTCACGTGAGTGTCGGAGTCAGCTTGGCCAGACTGGAAGAGGATGCATTGCTTTTGCAACGTATTCTTGTCGACCTCGAACAGGCGGCTCGGAATATCCAGAGTATACGGAGTTCTGAGGATAAACTGGTTATCGATCAAACAGTGTTCTGGGCAGCACATGCGTTGGGACACCGTCAATTTTATGACCGTGTGAATCAGCGGCTCCTGCGAATGGGTTTGCGGCAAGCGATTAAGCTGGGCAACCAACTCGACCCGGAACTGTGGCAGTGTGGTTGGCAAAGTGGTTATGACGATGCTTACGGCAATGACATAGAAGCCAGGGTAGATCTGGAGCAAAGCAGTATTTGTTGAACCCACACCTTTAACCATCGTCTGATTGCGCTTTCAGCCATCAGTTCCCCAGGGAAATACCTTTCCCCTGGGATTGGTGTTTCCCTTTTTTACAGGAGAAACACCATGTCTGTACTTTCACAATGGCCTTATCAGCCAGAACTCCAACTCATAGACCGTCTGCGCGCGTTTTGGCACCGAATACAACGGAGCCAGCCAAGTGCGGAGGACCTCATTGATACCGAGTGGTTCACCAACGAAACAGGCAATGTCAGCTGTAAAGCCGTTATTTACCCAATGACTTCCGGCGGCTGGGGAGCGACTGTCGTTTCGCGTAACGGTTATCACAAGGGGGATTTTTCCTACGACTATAAATGCTTTACGACCCTCTTCCCCTCTCAGGTCGCCGCGCTGCGTGCAGCTGAACAGCTTGCAAAGCAGTTTGTCTGTCTGCGTCATCGTTACTATTACGGTGTAAAACACCTGGTATGCGTGCCGGCGGCGTAAGCGATAGGCAGTAACACACCCTGACGGGGATTTATTCCCGTTCGGGGATAAATCCCCCTTTATTATTTCCGGAGGATTTATCGTGAATATGAACGTAGCCTTTTTAACAACAGCGCCTCAGTCACTTACTCAGGATTTGTGCGATCTGGCGAACCTGGAAGGGCATTTGTTGGCCGTACGCGCGCTGATGCGTCTCGATACGGGTAATGAAAAGGGTGAGGGTGAAGCCTACTCGCTTAACCAATGTGGGGTGGCTAATGCCGCCTACCGTTTTGGTTTTGCCTGGTATGGGGGACGCTTCGACCGTTCAGCCTGCGAGCCGCTTATCAATGTACTGCACACACTCGGGACCGCTATCGATCCGGCAGTATGGAAGAGTTGCTTTGATGAAGGGTGTAATGACGCAGAGATTGAACAGGAACAAGTGAACCTGATCTCACCCATGTAGTACGCACCGTCGGTCTTGTTGAGCACAACAGGACTTCAACGAGTTAACCGATTTTCCCTGGAGGGGCCTTCCCCTTCCGGGGAAGTCCGTCTCCAGAACACAGGAGACTTACCATGTTGCATTTTGACCCTGCAGAACTGCGCGCTGTCGTTGCTGAAATCCGCGCCAATCAGTGTGCGCTGGTGTTGGCCAAAGACGATGGCGTCTATCTGATGCCGGCCGTGGGTGAGCGAAACACCACTGGCCGTATTAAACACCTGGCGTATGCCGACGGTTGTAATCCTCAAAAGGATGATGCCTGGTATGAGACGTCCCGGCAGCTTGTCGGCGGTGATGACTTTGGCGAGAAGCTGGTGCTGACCGACAGTTGTATCGAACGAATACTGTCACAAGGGCATGAACTCTGGATACACCTGTTACCCGAGACGGTCTATATGCACGTCGCTGCGGTTAACTGGGTTGGCGTCGCCGACTTCCGTTGTATGACCGCCCGCATGCTGCAGCTGGCCGAGGTCCATTACTCGGTCTGTGTCAGCCAGGATGAGTTTAAAAGCTGGCGTGAGCGGGCCATCAACCTGCTGGCCACGGCCTGCCATACCGATTGCAAGCGGGCAAAGCCCGCCGATCGGGAAGACTATCTGGCCATGTTCGAACGGCTGAAACAGCGTGTTGACTCCGTTAACCCGAAAGGGGCGCTGCGTTACCCCGCTTTCTAACCATTTTTCTGTCCCCTGGGGCGTATTCTTCGCCACCGGGGGAGGAATGCGCCTTTTTTACGAGGAGCACTCCATGAAAAAAACATCATCACGTCGGCCGGCAAAAGCCCGTCGAGAACGTCCCGACTTATATCAGCAGGTGACGGACAAAATCATTGTCGCCATCGAGACGGGAACCTTGCCCTGGCGCAAACCCTGGCGGACCGACAAGGCCCGCAGCGCGTCGACGGCCATCATGCCGCAGAACGGCACGACCGGTTACCACTACAGTGGCGTGAATGTGCTGCTGTTGTGGATGGCCGCGGATGAAAGGGGCTTTCACTCTAATCGCTGGCTCACCTACAAGCAGGCGGAAGCCGTCGGTGGCCATGTGCGTGCTGGCGAAATCGCGACCCTGGCCGTGGTATTCAAACCCTGGGACAAGCAGGTGGAGGATGCGGACGGCCGGCAGCTGTTTGACGAAGAGGGGAACCCGCTGAAAACGCGAATACCCATGCTGAAGCCGCTGTACCTGTTTAACGTTGCCCAGTGCGACAACCTCCCGGAAACCGTTGTCGGCATTACGCCGGCAGAGGAGCCGGAAGAGGAGGGGGCGTTGGTCGATGCGAAAACACAGGCTCAGGTCAGCACCCTCGTTGAGGCCTGCGGCGTTCGGGTTGAACAGGTTTACCAGGACAGGGCATTTTACTCCCCGCTCCGCGACCAGATTGTCCTGCCACAGGTTCAGCAATTTCGAACCGAGGTGGATTACTGGTCGACGTTATTGCATGAACTGGTGCACAGCACCGGTCATGCAACACGGCTCAACCGGGAGGGGATCACGTCTTCCACCCGCGCGTTCGGAGACCCGGTATACGCGTTCGAAGAACTGGTGGCGGAGCTGGGCAGTGCATTTATGTGCGCACAGCTTGGCGTCTTTGGCGACGTACGGCACGACAGCTACCTCGAGCATTGGCTTAAGGTATTACGTGAGGATAAGCGCGCGCTGTTTCGGGCGGCCAAACAGGCCCGTGAGGCGTCAGAGTTTCTGCTGAAGCCCCTGGTGGTACCGGTGATAACAGATCCTGCCGTTGCGGCATGAGGAGTTAGGTGATGACGATTGAACAGTGCTATTGGCAGACCATTGCCGGCAGGCTACTGGCCAAATACTTTGGTCTGACGTTAAACGATACCGATCTGTGTGAAGCAGAGTGCGTGATGGCTTTGCAGGAAGTGGGTGTGCGGCCGTTTGAGGCGATCAACAACCTGGTGGATAAATACCACCTGGTACGCCTGGGCTCCCATCCATTTACCCCATCATCGCCCTATCTGCGCCAGGAGGAAGAACTGGGCGTGATCGGTGAGCATGAACTCTAACGGCAGGGCAGTACCCTTGTCCTGACCATCATGATGTAACACCTAACCCATTGGGGGAGACTTTCCCCCAATGGGGGATGTCTCTCCTTTTTTCTTGAAAGAAGAGGAGAACTACCATGTCTAACTGGTGCAAAAACCGTTTAGTTGTTACCGGCCAATCCGTGTTTGTCGACGAGCTGCAGCAGTGGGTGAATGGCTATGTCGTGCCTGACTACCGCCATGCCATCCAGCAAAGCTGCAGGATGTTCCTGGCAGGCTGTGCCGGCATATTGAAGCCGGCCACGGTAAAACCGGGCGTTTATGTACCTTACCCCGGTTTATTGGCACATCCTGGCGTTTCGTCGGCACAGAACCTGGCTTTTGAACAATGGTTCTGGCTGCTGAAAGCGGATGCACCGCTGACGGCTGAAAATATCCGGCAGATTGAGCGGCTCTACAGCCAGTCCGGGATAGCGTCAGTCAAGTGGGAGAACATTCCGCCACTCGCCCAGGCGCGAATAGCGGATATCATTGAGCGTCAATATGCTGACTGGTTCGGTGTTATGGGCGTTGACAGCAATGTAGATGCCGGCAGCTGTTGGGAGCGATTGGGGAACATGCCCGAGTATACCGTTCCTTGCGACATGCTGATGTTGATCCCCACGCGCCTAGCGGCGGAGCTGAACGGAGCAGGCGGTTCGCTGCTACGTGATGTGCCGGCGACAGCCGATCTGTACGGACGTCAGTACGGGGTTGAATGGCCATGTGGCCATAATGCCGGCTGCGTTCGTGACAGTATCAATGCCTTGACGGTGCATTTTGATTCCCCGTGGTACCCGCCAGCAGGCGAGGTTATCGGGACTTTGTCAACGCAGTTTAGCTGCCAGGTCGAGCATAGCTGGCATATGACAGAAGCCGGCCACAGCGGTTACGACCGCTATGATAACGGTGAGCATGTTGATGGCGGTCGAATAGTACCGGAATTCCTGGGCGGTGAAGTGATCCAACTCACTTACGCTGACAAGGATTCAGTGCCGTTGTCACCTAATGCTGCAGCCAGCTAATCACCGATTTTTGTTAACGCATTAACCTAAGGCCACCGATATTCGGTGGCCTTTTTTTTCCAGTGGGGGAGTTCCCCCACTGCGAGTGGATAAATCGTGCTGGGAAATGCTTTAATGAGTGGACATCGTTTGGTGATATGTACACCGATGAATTGTTTGGAAAACGTGTCATTAACATTGGCTTATTAAATCGATAGATAACAGAAAGGTCTCATTTCAGAGGCCCTTGTTATAACATCGGCAACTTCATTCAGTGGGTTTCTTCGGGTATTAACCTACAGAATAACCACCGTCAACCGTGATAATTTGGCCAATGATAGGGGTCAGTTTGGATATCGAAAATTATTGTACTATAAGGACTTCCCCGGCATGTCAAAGCCGGTATTTATGGTTTCTGTCTGCTCTTCAGTAAAAATAAAGGGGAGAGACTGCGGTACTATAAACGGCCATGATGAATCGTCATCGATTCGGGCCCTGATGAAAGACGCGCGTGAGGTTCTTGTTCGTTAAGCGGATACGTATATCCTGTACAATAGCCAGATAGGCCTCACGGGGTCTAACCCTTTATCATCAACGAATTGCAGGTCAGATGGTTATACAGCTTCGAGCTTTAGTTGACTGAGTACAGCCGGAAATCATCACCGTAATGTAGTGATGCCCAACACAGCCGCGCATTTTTGGCGGCGATGGCCACAACAGCCCGCCAGTACCCTCTGCGCTCAACCAACATACAAACCCAACGGCTGAATGAGTCAGTCCTTTTCCCGGCGCCAATAAGCACTGAACGAGCCCCCTGAACCAGAAGCGTTCGCAGATACGAATCACCGGCTTTTGTGATCCTGCCGAGTTTCGACTTTCCCCCGCTGCTGTATTGTGATGGCGTCAGCCCCAGCCAGGCTGCCAGTTGACGTCCATTTTTAAAATCATGTGCATTACCGATACTGGCGACCAGTGCACAGGCCGTTGTGGGACCAACGCCCTTTAGCTCCATCAGCCGCTGACTGCGATGATCTGTTTTGGCTATGTGGGACAAAATTCGGTCATATTCAGTGATGTTAGCTTCAATGCGATCAACGTGTTCCATCAAATCATCAACACATTGCTGAACCTGAAGCGGTAAAGAGCTCTTCTGCACAGAAACCATGTGACGCAGGGCATCTGTACTTTGTGGGGCGATGACACCGAATTCAGATATCAATCCTCGCAGACGATTATACGTTGCTGTTTTCTCTTCGATAAAACCCTGACGGGTACGATGTAAACACTGCATGGCCTGCTGGCTTTCGTCTTTCACTGGTACGAACCGCATATGCGGACGACGAACAGCTTCACAGATAGCCTGAGCATCAGCTGCATCATTTTTTCCTGATTTTCCGGCCATACGATAAGGCGATACAAACTTAGCAGCCATCAGACGTGGCTCATGACCATACTGCCGAAACAATCTTGCCCAGTAGTGAGCCCCGGAGCATGCTTCCATCCCGATAACACAGGGAGGCAAACTTGCAATTAACTCAGGAAGTGCAGCACGCGATACTTTAGGCTTAACCAGAACAGTTCTACCATTTTGATCAACACCGTGAACAGCAAACACATTTTTAGCAAGATCGATACCGACAGTCGTGATAGTCATAACGAATTCCTCCGGGACGATGTGTACCCCATGATTGCACAAGAGTTAATCAGGCGCATAATCAGGGGAAGTCCCTTCCATTCGTTAAGGCTATTTTTTGACCTTTCGACTTTAGCTGGTCTCAGCCGACGAAACTTACCGGAAGCCGGTATCCGGTTGCTTTTCCATATATAATCGCCTGTCAGATTGATGTGTTCCCAGCCTAACGGGGACAAATGCGACAGCAGTTGCTCGTTGATCTTCACCCCTTTACGCTTCAGGGCATCGACCGCTCTTTCCATATAGACGGTATTCCACAGGGATATGGCAGCCGTCAGCAGCGTCAGTCCACTGGCGCGATAGCTCTGATTTTCCGGTTTTCTGTCCCTGATTTCACCCAGCCGGTGTAGGAATACCGCACGCGCCAGCGCGTTACGGGCTTCTCCTTTATTCAGTCCCGCCTGTACCCGCCGACGAAGTGCCGGATCGCGGAACCAGTCGAGCATAAACAGAGTTCGTTCAATACGACCAATTTCCCTCAGTGCTTTGGCAAGTCCGTTTTGTTTGGGGTAGCTGGCAAGCTTTTTCAACATCAGGGATGCCGTCACGGTTCCCTGCTTTATTGAAGTGGCCAGACGAAGTACTTCACGCCAGTGAATTTCGATCTCTTTCAGATTCAGGCTGGTCGTTGATATCAGTGACTGAAGCGCCGGGTATTGGTCTGCTTTCCCTTTGATAAACAGCTTTTTGTCGTGGAGATCCCTGATCCGCGGACAGAACGCAAATCCCAGCAGATGCATCAGGGCAAAGACATGATCGGTGAAACCAGCGGTATCGGTGTAATGCTCCCTGATTTCCAGGTCGCTTTCGTGGTACAGCAAGCCATCGAGCACATGGGTTGAATCCCTGACCCGGCTGATTATGCAGGTGTAAAACGGGCTGTATTGATCCGAAATATGGGTATAAAACTGACGTCCAGGCTCTTGCCCATATTTCGGGTTAACCTGCCCTGCGTAGCGGCCTGAGCTGCCTGTTCTGAAATTCTGTCCATCTGATGATGACGTTGTCCCGTCTCCCCAGAATGCCGCCAGTGGTCTTTTCCCCTGCGCGTTTACCAGCTCTGCGAGGGCGGCTGAATAGGTTTCGTCGCGGATGTACCATGCCTGGATATCTTCCAGTGATGATTTGGTGCTTCCGGGGCAGGCTTCCGCCATTTTGGTCAGGCCAAGATTGATGCCATCCGCAAGGATGGTGGTGAGGAGCTGGCGGGTATCGGGACGGGTAATGTCATTTTTTATATGCGAAAAATGTCGGGTAAACGCCGTCCAGCTGTTTACCTCATCGAGAATTTCCGTGATTTTAGGGCGCGGTAGCATGCTGTAAACCAGCTCTGCCAGCGGTGAAACCTGTACCGGGACGCAGTTATCCAGCGGAGAGACTTTTACTCCCCTGTCAGATATTTCGACATCGGGCTGCTCACCAAGGGCAGCCATGGCATTGACCTCTTCAAGTCTGGACTGAAGCAGAGTCTTACGGCTGGTAATGTACTCATGATAATCAGCAGATACGGGCAGGGGCAGCGCCGGTGTGAGTTTGTCAAAGTCCTTTTCGGGAATGAGGTAATCATCAAAGTTTTTGTAGCGGCGTGAGCCTTTAACCCAGATGTCCCCGGAGCGCAATGCACCCTTAAGCTCGCTGAGCGCACAAAATTCATAGTACTGCCGGTCAATACCCGCAGGTGTAATCACCACTTTGCGCCAGCTTTCAGGGACAAACTCAAGCGGCGCTGTCGCCGGAACTTTACGCGACTGCTTCCGGTACATATCCTTGATCACAACCAGCGCATCAGCCAGAGGTTGCGCTGCCGGGGTTGCGATTAACTGTAAAGCGGACAACATGCGCGGGGCATATTTCCGTAATGTGCTGTATTTCTCGGTAATAATATGTAACGGGTCAAAATTATTTTTTCTGGCAAGATGGCGTGTTTCCTCCAGACTGGCGACAAATTCAGGCCATGGGAGTATGTTTTCTATTGCGAGCCATGGATCGCCACCGGAATCACGAGCTTCAGACAGTGCCTGGCCGACATCTATGTACTGCCTCAGTTTTGACTGGATTAGCTTTCCGGTCTGTTGAAGGCGCTCAGCCTGTGTTCTTTTGGCTTTGCTGAACAGGCTGTTCAGCATGCGTTCATGCAGCTCAATCACTTCATCTGTCAGTGTGGCTCTGGCTTCTTCCAGCACGCACACCAGGATCGCATGACGGCGGGCTGCTGAAAATCGGGTCAAATCCCGGCTACTCATCTTTCGGCCTTCCCGCGCCAGTTTCAGCAACCGGTTCTGGTGAATGGTACGATCTATACCTTCAGGTAATGCCAGCGATTAAATGCTACTGAGCCGATCAAGGTGTTGCAGCACGTTCTTACCATTGATTTTACCCGGCGGTTGCAGAAGCCATGTCAGCCTGGAAGGCTGATTATCTGAGGACTCAAGTAAACGATCCAGGGCATCCCTGTGAGCCGGAGTTAACGGGGCATTCAGGGTCTGAAATACGATTTTATCGCCGCCAGCCATGGCCTCCGCACAGGTACGCTCCACGACATCAATCGCGGGAATTATCACGTTGTTCTTCCGGAGCCAGACCAGCAGTTCTTCGGCCAGGAGAATACCTTTATCGGTGCGCGTCGCCATCGGCAGCAGGTGTGTAATACAGTCCTGCTGTATTTTTCCGGTAAACGCTTTTACGCCAAGATAGCGGTACAGTTCGGTTAAATGTTCGCGTCGCGTGGTTTCCCTGCCGGAAAGGTAAGCAGGCCAGAGATCCCCGGTAAGTTTTAGCCTGCTGGCGATATGCTTCAGCAGCGCATCAGAGGGTGGGATTTTTTTATCCGGTGCAAAGCCGACATTTTTCAGATAGCAAAGAAGGACGGCAAAACCAAAACGACTGGCGGGTTTACGGTGAGCACTGATAAGCGCCAGATCATGCTCACTAAAATACGCCATTCGTGTCAGCGTTAACTCATCGTCCGGTAATGCCAGTAATGATTCTCTTTCCGACAGAGAAAGAATCTGCCTCCTTGCCATATAGTTTCCCTCATAAATTATTTGATGCGGAATTTTTAACAAAAATGGTATCGCATAAGGGTACACCCTGACGGTATAACCAAAACGTGACATCACACGATTTATGCCATAACCTATATGCGATAGATTAAATGCAATAACTTAAATGCGATATTATGGCGGAAAAATGTTCATCAGAGCTTATTTAAGGGCATCGACGGAAGATCAGTTCGCTGACCGGGCAAAAGAGATGCTGGAGCAGTTCGTTCAGCAGCGGGGACATAAAATCGCCAGCTACTACCGGGAGAATATCAGCGGCACAAAACTTGATCGCCCTGAGCTGGGGCGCTTACTGATGGACAGTCACCACAATGATATCTTGCTGGTCGAACAGATAGACCGTCTGACCCGTCTGAGCAACAGCGACTGGCTGACGCTGAAAAAGCAGATAGAAAAACATGAGCTGCGGATTGTCAGTCTTGATGTGCCCACCTCATGGCAGGCGCTGTCAGATAAAGATCCTTCGCAGGCGGACCCGATTACTCGCGCAGTAATAACCGCCATCAATAACATGCTAATCGACCTGATGGCCGCGATGTCGCATAAGGACTGGCTGAGCCGCCGCCAGCGGCAAAAACAGGGGATTGAACGGGCTCATACACTAGGTAAATACCAAGGTAAGCAAGCTGATCGGGAGCGTCACCAGAAAGTACTGTATTATCGGCAGGTTAAGAAATTGAGTATTCGTGAAACCGCAGATGCAACAGGTTACAGTGCTTCGCAGGTATGTCGGATACAAGCGCTGTATAAAAATAATGAATTTTCCTGAAAGGCTGGAATAACGGTGTTTATTGCGATCATTGCATAGGCGTCATAGTTAGGGCTTGTTAATGACTAGCAGCCTGGAAGTACGCTGTGTGCCAAATCCAAAAATAGTCATTCACACCCTGAATCACTTTAAAGTGATTCAGGGTATGCGCTTATAGCTGCCATTCAAGGCGTTAATAATTTTTGTAGATTTTCTATTCCATATAATATGTTTTCAACGAATCTGGAGAAATGAAGTGCCATGTGTGTATGGCACTTCATCTCTTATTTACTCATTGACTCCGTTACCGTCTGCCAGGTTATGAAACCACCACTCAGATTATATGTCCGGAAGCCGTGAGCCTGCAGAATACGGTATGCCACATGCCCGCGCAGGCCACTCTGACATCCTATAAAAATTTCTTTATCTTTAGGCAATTTTCCAAGGTTTTCCCGCAGGGAATCAAGAGGGATGGATAGCGCGTCAGGATATTCACCAAATTGTTTCAGTTCGGCAGGAGAGCGAATATCAAGTAAACAATAACTGCCCGGTTCCCGTTGTAACACATCGCTGACATGACATATGACCGTATCTCCTTTCATTACATTTGTCGCCACCATACCAGCCTGGTTAACGACGTCCCTTGCACTGTTAAAAGGTGGAGCATAAGTCAGCTCAAGATGTTCGAGATCGTTGACGGTAAGCCCCGCGCGCTGTGCGACAGACAGGACATCGATGCGTTTATCAACCCCTTTTTTCCCTGATGCCTGAGCCCCGAGAATTTTACCGGTATCGGGGCTGAACAGCAGTTTCAGACTGATCATCGTTGCCCCCGGGTAGTAACCGGCATGATCAGCGGCATGGACGTAAACCTTCTCGTATCGGGTGCCATGAACTTTCAGCTGCTTTTCATTCGCACCGACGCTGCCAATACTCAGCGAAAATACCTTACAAATGGATGTCCCCTGACTGCCATGGTAAAGGCTGTGACGATCTAGCATGTTATCAGCAGCAATGCGTCCCTGGCGGTTGGCGGGCCCTGCCAGAGGAAAATTAGCGGGTTCCTGAAAGACAAAGTCTGGGGTTTCAACGGCATCCCCCACGGCGTAGATGTCAGGGATACTGGTCTGCATACAGGCATTGACGCTTATGCCTCCCCGTTTACCCACTGCGAGCCCGGCTCCTGTGGCAAGGCTGTTCTCAGGTTTTACCCCGATGGCGAGAATAACCATGTCGGTCTGCAGAAACCCACCCTCAGACAGTGCAACGCGGAATCCCGTCTCTGTCCGCAGTACCTCGGTGAGCGCCGTTCTGAGACGCAGATCCACGCCATGACTCCGGATTTCCTGATGCAGGGCAGATGCCATTTCAGGATCAACCGGAGCCATAACCTGTTCCCCCATCTCCAGCAGGGTCACACTGATCCCCCGTTCGCTCAGAGCCTCCATCACTTCAAGTCCGATAAATCCCCCCCCGACAAGCGTGGTGTGAGCTACGTGATGTTGCTCAATCCACCCCAGGATAGCATCCATGTCAGTAAGATTTCGCAGCGTAAAGACACCCTCTTCCTGTAGCCCGGGCAAAGGAGGGACAACCGGAGCGGCGCCGGTACTGAGGAGCAGACGATCCCATTCTTCGCTATAGACCTCCCCTGAGGTCAGATTTTTAACCGTCACCGTTTTATTAACCGGATCCACTGACGTCACTTCATGACAGATACGGACGTCTATGTTAAAGCGGGATTTAAAATCCTCCGGGGTTTTCAGAATCAGTGACTGCCTTAAAGGAATTTTTCCGCCTATATGATAAGGTAATCCACAGTTGGCGAAAGAGACATCGCTTCCCCGTTCAAACACAACAATACTGACATCCTCTGATAACCGACGAGCTCTGGCTGCAGCGGATGCCCCGCCGGCAACACCACCAACAATCACTATTTTCATTACATCCTCTCTGTTCACCCGGGGCAAAAATGCCTGCCAGATATAATCGTTTCCCCGGGCCGGCAGGACGCTGCAGACCTGACGAACACGATGGCAAAATTACGATACCGTCAGTATACTAAATTATATTATATAAAAACACATAGTATGAGAAATCAGCAATGCTCATGAATGAAGACACAAAACGTCAGACAGATATGAAGAATGCGGCCCTGAGGGCAGCAGATGTCTTACGGGGACTGGCCAACAGCGACCGGTTGCTGTTGATGTGTCAGTTAAGCCTGGGGGAAGCGAATGTGGCCGGGCTGGAAGCGGCGGTCGGTATCACTCAGCCGACCCTGTCCCAGCAGCTGGGTGTAATGCGCCGCCTGAAGCTGGTCGAGACCCGACGGGCAGGTAAAATGGTATATTACCGTATTGAGGATAACCGTATCATGACGTTGTTAAATACCTTATATGATCTCTACTGCCCGCAGGCAGGCACCGGTAAAGGAAGCCATAACAACGAATAATATGATCCTGCTTTCCCCGTAAACCGTTTTATCCGTGCATCATTAACCCTGTTCAGGCTGTGAAATGCCAGACCGGAACCTGCGATACCTTAACGGGAAAACAACAGTGGTCCGGATATACCAGCCGATGATGCCCGTCACGGACTGTATTTCTCGTTCACGCATTCACTGATTAACCCACTGATTCAATGGTGTTTAATACTGTGACGGTCAGAAAAAACAGCCACAGGAACACGGATGATTCTGCACTGTCAGTAATAGCCTGTGGCTGACAAACCGTTTTTTCTGCTGCCACGTGGTGACATTATTCAAGCAGGCTACGCAACATCCAGGCAGTTTTCTCATGTAACTGGATACGTTGTGTAAGCAGATCTGCTGTGGCTTCATCATTCGCATTATTAACGAGCGGGAACAGGGAGCGTGCAGTTTTAACCACGGTCTCTTGGCCCTGGACAAGATTTTCAATCATGTTTTTTGCTGCCGGAATATCCTTATCTTCATTAACCGCTGTTAGACGTGAAAATTCATGATATGTGCCGGGCGCGAAGCATCCGAGCGAGCGTATACGTTCAGCGATATCATCAACGGCAGTGGCCAGCTCATTGTATTGATTTTCAAACATTAAATGTAAGCTGTTAAACATGGGGCCAGTTACATTCCAGTGATAGTAATGTGTTTTTATATACAGGGTATAGGTGTCAGCAAGAAGCCGGGACAGGCCGTCTGCAATCTCCACCCGGGATGATTCAGCAATACCAATATCAATGATTTGTTTACTCATAACTACCTCTTACACGGTTTCAGTGGAATATACGATATGCGATTATTCTTTCCGGTCTGAGCAAAACACGCCTCAAATTTTTATAATAACCAGGTACACCTGTCGTCTGTCACACTAGCGATGCGCCAGAGCAATATCCTGCGACGGAACAATGAATTTCGCCGTGGCACGTGCCACTGTCTGCTGTCCTTTTGTCAGCCATGCTTCAAGCAGGTAAATCCCCCTGCGTTGCCCAAGCAGTCTGGCACATACCATCAGTTTGTCTCCGGTACAAACGGGTGAAATGAATCTTACCGTCAGTTCAGCCGTCAGGGCTTGCACACCCTGCATGAACAAACAATGAGTCATTGCTGCATCCAGCAGGGTACTCGTCATTCCGCCATGTAAAAGACCCGTATACCCCTGATGCCTGTGATTGGCCGTGTAGTCCGCACATACAGAGCCATCCGGGTGCTCTGAAAACATTAAGTTCACCGTATCAGGGTTGTTGTCGCGGGAACTACAGACCATACAACAGGTATGGGCCTTTCTGGCATCAAGATAACAATTCATCTGTTTCTGCTCAGCGTCCGGTTGTACTGACGGGAGGCATCCGGAATTCAGTCAGCTGAGGGGCTCCCCCGGCATCATTACTGCCTCCTCCACACATTCCGGCTCCTGGTTTATACACAATACGGGTCTGATAAAAATCACCGCCCGTGATGAAATAAACTCATGAATGGCAACAGCGCCCGTTTCCGTGATGATGCTGACGCCCACCCTGGCACGCATTTTCTGCTGTGTTCCCGTCAGAGTGACAGCATTTTTTCCCTTTCGCCTCATGATGAAAGGACTGGCGTCCCTGCTCCGGCTTATTCAGTTCAGTCAGAACACGGGTATCCGGATCACACAGTTCAGTGAACAAACGACGACCACAGTCAGTCTGGTACACCGCGATCTGATGCCCCAGTAATTTACCCAGCATCCGTTCCCCGATGTTACGGACCACAACGCGGCTGACTTGCTGTTGAACCAGCAGGTCAACCAGCTTCCGTTTACCTGAACAATCTGCGCCCAGCGCGGGATTTTCTGTCCGGCTGAGCTCCACACCGCGCTCATCCACCAGGACAAGGTGACTCGCTTTGGTAAAATGATTTGCTACCCGGTCGTCATTCACTGGAATGGCTGTGATCATCTTGTGTAACTCCTTCCCTTTCAGAGTGCATTATTAAGGCCTTGCCCTGAGTGAGACAGTCCACAACCTTAAAACGGGCTGCTTTCAGGACATTGGCCAGTGTCTGCCTTGAAACCCCCATTGCAACAGCCGCTTCCTGCTGTTGCATGCCCAGTAAATCGACCAGCCGTAACGCTTCAAACTCATCTTCTTTTAAATGAACATGTTCAAGCTGGCTCATCGGTCGCGCATTGGGCTTAAAACAGGTATCCGCAGGGCGGCCACAGATGTTACGGGGAATTCTGGGTCTTGGCATGAAGGCTCCTTATTGGCATATGCTATATATACACTCATAAACTGGCATATGCAATATACTCTGCTCACCGGTGGAGAATTTTTGCTTTACCCTGGAGTCTGTAAGTGGGCAGCAGGTCATGAGAGATGAAGAGAAAGAAAACAGATACTGTATGAGACTCAATTTAAAGTGCTGCCATAAGGGGGTCGTCTCAGAAAACGGAATCTATGGTCACTCCCGTTTTTGCAACACCGATTTTGACGATAAATTGGCTTGCTTGAATCTATCCGGCGTCTGAATGGGATTTTATTCCCGCGCCTCGATGAGTTCCGCGCCTGATGAACCTCCAGAAAATATACGGCTTCAATGAGCCTTTCCGTTTTACAGGTTCCTCAACAGGCCGGTGGGCCGTTAGTATCATCAATATCAGTATTCGCAAAACCAGATCAGTGATTCTTTAAACCGGTGTATTTCTTCCGTTATGCTACATAAGTTTGCTGTCGTGCCGTTAGGGCCCAGGCTATTCTGGCCAGCTTGTTTGCCAGAGCACAAGTGACGACAAAGTTGCTTTTCCTACACAGTAGATCCCTGACCCAATCGGCCAATTTGCCAGACTGGTGTTCCAGTTTTTGTATGAATACCCTGGCACATTGAACCAACAAAGTTCGGATCTTTTTGTTACCTCGCTTACTAATTCCCAGCAATGTCGTCCGACCTCCCGTGCTGTACTGTCGAGGCACTAGCCCTGTTGCCGCCGCAAAGTCACGACTGCTGGCGTACTGCTTCCCGTCGCCAATCTCAGTTGAAATAGTACTCGCTGTCAGTGTTCCGACGCAGGGAATGCTCAGCAAGCGCTGTCCAATCTCATCTTCGTCCAACTTTCGTTTCAACTGGGATTCCAAATCTTTAATCTGCTCAACAAGATAGTGATAATGCTGTTGTAATTTCAGCAATAACTGGCTGAGGTATAGAGGCAAACTATTGTCCTCAAGAAGGGTACTCAGTCGGCTAATAACGGCAGCTCCTCGTGGAACGCTGATGCCAAATTCCAGCAGAAAAGCATGCATCTGATTGGTTGTTTTTACCTTATCCTGAACCAAGGATTCACGGACACGATGCAGCGCACGCATTGCCTGCTGAGATTCAGTTCTGGGCTGTACAAAACGCATAGACGGACGCGATGCAGCTTCACAAATAGCTTCGGCGTCGACAAAGTCGTTTTTGTTACTTTTAACGAATGGACGGACAAATTGTGGTGATATCAGCTTAGGAAAATGCCCCAACTCTTCCAACTTGCGTGCCATAAAGTGAGAGCCACCACAGGCTTCCATTGCGATGGTTGTAGCGGGGCATGTCGCCAAAAATTCGATTAACTTTGGCCGTGTAAATTTTTTACGGTAAACAGCCTTGCCGCGACGATCTTGGCAATGAATATGGAAAGAGTTTTTACCCAGATCGATACCAATGAGCGCAATGTTTTCCATGATAGTTCTCCGAATGAAAGCCTATCCTCAGCATAGTACCGGGAAGGAGGGAGTGACCATCTCATTAAATAAAGCACGCTAAGCCGGTGGCAGCGGTCGCAATGGCCTGAACTTCCCCGCACCGACCTTGGCACTGCTGCGCCATAGGTAATCGCCGGTCAGGTTGATATGCTCCCACCCCAGCGGGGACAGATATTGCAGCAACGTGTCGTCCAGCGCCTTGCCGTGGGCACGCAAAGCACTGGTGGCACGCTCCAGATAGACCGTGTTCCACAACACGATGGCCGCCGTCACCAGATTGAGGCCGCTGGCCCGGTAGCGCTGCTGCTCAAAACTGCGGTCGCGGATTTCACCCAATCGGTAGAAGAAGACCGCCCTGGCCAGCGCGTTGCGCGCCTCGCCCTTATTCAGCCCCGCATGGACGCGGCGGCGCAGCTCCACGCTTTGCAGCCAATCCAGAATGAACAGCGTGCGCTCGATGCGCCCATACATCCGCACCTTGTCGTTGATCGCCTTGCCGGAAGCCTGGAACTGCTGTTGATGCTTGTTCTTGGCCGCATTGAACAGCTTGCCGATGATACGGTCGTGAAGGTCGATGATTTCATCAGTGACGGTGGCCATGCCCTCGATGGCCAGTGCTACCAAGGTGGCGTAACGCCGCTGCGACTCGAACTTGGCCAGGTCGGCGGGCGTCATCTGGCCGCCTTCGCGGGCGATCTTGAGCAAGCGGTTTTGGTGTACCTGCCGTTCGATGCCAGCAGGTAGGTCAAGCGCCTGCCAGGCTTTGAGGCGTTCGATGTGTTCAAGCATGTGGCGCGAGTTCGGCTTGGCGGGCGATTGGCGCAGCCACGCTAGCCACGTCATTTTGCTACCATCCTTGCGCTTGAGCAGTTCGTCCAGGCGCTGGCGATGGACAGGTATCAAGGAATCGGCCAATGCCGCATGGATGCTTCGGTTGGCACGGGTAATGGCCTCGGCGCTTGCGCGCTCGATGGCATTCATGGCGGGTAGGATGATGCTCTGCCGCCGCAGGTTTTCAACAAGGGTGCTGGCCAGCACAATGCCTTTGTCTGTTTGCAAGGCCAGTTCGGTCAATGTATGCACGGCTTGCCGGTAATGACTCATGGTGAAGGGCTTGAATCCAAACACCGTTTGCAGCTCGACCAAGTGCTCCCGCCGTGTCTGCTCGCGCTGGCCGTAATGGTTCCAGCTTTCCACCGGCACCTTGAGTTGTGCGGCCACCATGCGCAGCAGGGGCAGAAATGGAGGATCATCGACGCCCAAGAAGATGCCAGGGAATCGCAAGTAGCAAAGCTGCACGGCGAAGCCCAATCGATTCGCGGCGCCGCGACGCTGACGGATCACCGACAGGTCGGTTTCGTTGAACGTGTAGTGCCGTATCAGTTCGTCTTTGGCATCTGGCAGTGTCAGCAGACTTTCGCGCTCGGTGGCGGACAGGATTGAGCGGCGTGGCATGGTCAGTCTTCCCGCAGGTACTGGTACAAGGTTTCGCGGCTGATGCCGAAGTCACGGGCCACCAAGGTTTTCTGGTCGCCTGCCGCAACTCGCCGTTTCAACTCGGCAATTTGTTCGCTGTTCAGCGATTTCTTTCGTCCCCGGTAGGCCCCGCGCTGCTTAGCCAGCACGATTCCCTCGCGCTGACGTTCGCGGATCAGAGCGCGCTCGAACTCAGCAAAGGCTCCCATGACCGACAGCATCAGATTGGCCATCGGTGAGTCCTCGCCGGTGAACGTTAGCCCTTCTTTGACGAACTCCATGCGCACGCCCCGTTGTGTCAGCCCTTGGACGATGCGGCGCAGGTCATCAAGGTTGCGTGCCAACCTGTCCATGCTATGCACCACCACGGTGTCGCCCTCGCGGACGAAGGCCAGCAGCCTTTCAAGTTCGGGACGTTGTGTGTCCTTGCCTGAAGCCTTATCGGTGAATACCTTGCCGACTTCTATTTGTTCCAGTTGTCGATCAGGATTCTGGTCGAAGCTGCTGACGCGAACGTAGCCGATACGTTGACCTTGCAAGATGCCTCCAAAGGTAAAAATGTCAGGATGAAATCTATTACCCTTGGCTGAATGTGTCAATAAATATATATTAATACCCTACTCTGACGTTGTTTGTGCTCAACATCTGACATCAGGTTAGGGTATAGCCTAGATTGACATGCGCGATGCAACCCTTAACTTGCTTGCACCTATCGTTTCCATGCTAGCTTTATCGTAACGCTCAAGAAATTGGGCTTAATGCCGAAAACGGCACTGTTGCAAAGTTAGCGATGAGGCAGCCTTTTGTCTTATTCAAAGGCCTTACATTTCAAAAACTCTGCTTACCAGGCGCATTTCGCCCAGGGGATCACCATAATAAAATGCTGAGGCCTGGCCTTTGCGTAGTGCACGCATCACCTCAATACCTTTGATGGTGGCGTAAGCCGTCTTCATGGATTTAAATCCCAGCGTGGCGCCGATTATCCGTTTCAGTTTGCCATGATCGCATTCAATCACGTTGTTCCGGTACTTAATCTGTCGGTGTTCAACGTCAGACGGGCACCGGCCTTCGCGTTTGAGCAGAGCAAGCGCGCGACCATAGGCGGGCGCTTTATCCGTGTTGATGAATCGCGGGATCTGCCACTTCTTCACGTTGTTGAGGATTTTACCCAGAAACCGGTATGCAGCTTTGCTGTTACGACGGGAGGAGAGATAAAAATCGACAGTGCGGCCCCGGCTGTCGACGGCCCGGTACAGATACGCCCAGCGGCCATTGACCTTCACGTAGGTTTCATCCATGTGCCACGGGCAAAGATCGGAAGGGTTACGCCAGTACCAGCGCAGCCGTTTTTCCATTTCAGGCGCATAACGCTGAACCCAGCGGTAAATCGTGGAGTGATCGACATTCACTCCGCGTTCAGCCAGCATCTCCTGCAGCTCACGGTAACTGATGCCGTATTTGCAGTACCAGCGTACGGCCCACAGAATGATGTCACGCTGAAAATGCCGGCCTTTGAATGGGTTCATGTGCAGCTCCATCAGCAAAAGGGGATGATAAGTTTATCACCACCGACTATTTGCAACAGTGCCAAAAATCATCTACACTTTTTCAGCCAAACCATTTTCATGCCCACGAGACATGATAGCCACCAGACAGAACATTCAACCTTTATACCCGACTTACTGTAGGCGTCAGCCAGCAGCCTTGTTTTCTCAATAGAGGAGTTTGTAGCATGGCATTTGTGACAACCAAAGACGGCGTTAATATTTTCTATAAAGACTGGGGTTCCAGGGATGCGCAGCCCATAGTGTTTCACCATGGCTGGCCGTTAAGCGCGGATGATTGGGATAACCAGATGCTGTTTTTTCTGGCTGAAGGCTTCCGGGTGATTGCTATTGACCGACGCGGTCATGGTCGCTCAGATCAGGTGAGTGAAGGTCATGATATGGATCATTACGCCGCGGACGCTTCGGCTGTGGCGGAACATCTGGATCTGCATAACGCCGTGCATATCGGGCATTCTACCGGTGGCGGGCAGGTTGCGCGCTATGTTGCACAGTATGGCCAACCGCAGGGTCGGGTTGCCAAAGCGGTGCTTATCAGCGCCGTGCCGCCGTTGATGGTCAAAACGGACAGCAATCCAGGCGGTACGCCTGTTGAAGTTTTTGATGGTTTTCGCCAGGCGCTGGCTGCTAACCGCGCGCAGTTTTATCTCGACGTCGCGTCCGGGCCTTTTTATGGCTTTAACCGCGATGGCGCAGAAGTGTCGCAAGGCACCATTCAGAACTGGTGGCGGCAGGGCATGATTGGCAGTGCGCAGGCACACTATGAGGGGATTAAGGCGTTTTCTGAAACCGATCAGACCGAGGATTTAAAAGCCATTACGCTACCGGTACTGGTTATGCAGGGGGATGATGATCAGGTTGTTCCCTATCAGAACGCGGCGATATTGCAGGATAAACTACTGTCTGATAGCCAGCTGAAAATTTACCCCGGCTATCCGCACGGTATGCATACCACCCATGCGGATGTGATTAACGCCGATCTGCTGGCGTTTATCCGTTCGTAGCCCGAAGCTGAGAGAAGAAAGGCCGCTATCTGGCGGCCTTAATCGAAGCGTCAGGCCTGATTCAGGCTCTCATGTTGGAGGATTTTCAGTAACTCATCCTTCAACAGAAGTTTTTCTTTCTTCATATGAACAAGTTCAAGACTGTATCCTTTGCCGTCAGCTCCTTCTATCCGGGAAATATCGTGATCGAGTGCGTTATGTTTTTCGAATAGCGATTGAAAGCGTGAGTGCGAGGTTTTCAATCGAGAAATCAACTCTCTGTGTTCTGGAAACATGTACCTTCCTTGTTGATAGAAAAACGTGTGTACGGAGACACACACGTTTAGATTAACCACAGCAATAAAATGGTAATGAGAACGGTGTCGCGTTTATGTTACAGGTCAAAGGAATTTCAGGCGCTGAGGAGAGGGGGCGTAGCTAAGAGCCTATGTCATTAGGCTCTTAGCCGCTGGAGGGGTTTTTAGTAATTAAATGGAATCCGCCAGGCGGTCGACAACAACTCGTCCGCTATTATCAAACTGCGTTATGCGGTAATTCAGGCACTGTTGCAAAGTTAGCGATGAGGCAGCCTTTTGTCTTATTCAAAGGCCTTACATTTCAAAAACTCTGCTTACCAGGCGCATTTCGCCCAGGGGATCACCATAATAAAATGCTGAGGCCTGGCCTTTGCGTAGTGCACGCATCACCTCAATACCTTTGATGGTGGCGTAAGCCGTCTTCATGGATTTAAATCCCAGCGTGGCGCCGATTATCCGTTTCAGTTTGCCATGATCGCATTCAATCACGTTGTTCCGGTACTTAATCTGTCGGTGTTCAACGTCAGACGGGCACCGGCCTTCGCGTTTGAGCAGAGCAAGCGCGCGACCATAGGCGGGCGCTTTATCCGTGTTGATGAATCGCGGGATCTGCCACTTCTTCACGTTGTTGAGGATTTTACCCAGAAACCGGTATGCAGCTTTGCTGTTACGACGGGAGGAGAGATAAAAATCGACAGTGCGGCCCCGGCTGTCGACGGCCCGGTACAGATACGCCCAGCGGCCATTGACCTTCACGTAGGTTTCATCCATGTGCCACGGGCAAAGATCGGAAGGGTTACGCCAGTACCAGCGCAGCCGTTTTTCCATTTCAGGCGCATAACGCTGAACCCAGCGGTAAATCGTGGAGTGATCGACATTCACTCCGCGTTCAGCCAGCATCTCCTGCAGCTCACGGTAACTGATGCCGTATTTGCAGTACCAGCGTACGGCCCACAGAATGATGTCACGCTGAAAATGCCGGCCTTTGAATGGGTTCATGTGCAGCTCCATCAGCAAAAGGGGATGATAAGTTTATCACCACCGACTATTTGCAACAGTGCCAACGCCGGGTTATTCTTATTTGTCGCTTCTTTACTCGCCTTTATCGGCCTTCACTCAAGGATGTATTGTGGTTATGCGTTATATTCGCCTGTGTATTATCTCCCTGTTAGCCACCCTGCCGCTGGCGGTACACGCCAGCCCGCAGCCGCTTGAGCAAATTAAACAAAGCGAAAGCCAGCTGTCGGGCCGCGTAGGCATGATAGAAATGGATCTGGCCAGCGGCCGCACGCTGACCGCCTGGCGCGCCGATGAACGCTTTCCCATGATGAGCACCTTTAAAGTAGTGCTCTGCGGCGCAGTGCTGGCGCGGGTGGATGCCGGTGACGAACAGCTGGAGCGAAAGATCCACTATCGCCAGCAGGATCTGGTGGACTACTCGCCGGTCAGCGAAAAACACCTTGCCGACGGCATGACGGTCGGCGAACTCTGCGCCGCCGCCATTACCATGAGCGATAACAGCGCCGCCAATCTGCTGCTGGCCACCGTCGGCGGCCCCGCAGGATTGACTGCCTTTTTGCGCCAGATCGGCGACAACGTCACCCGCCTTGACCGCTGGGAAACGGAACTGAATGAGGCGCTTCCCGGCGACGCCCGCGACACCACTACCCCGGCCAGCATGGCCGCGACCCTGCGCAAGCTGCTGACCAGCCAGCGTCTGAGCGCCCGTTCGCAACGGCAGCTGCTGCAGTGGATGGTGGACGATCGGGTCGCCGGACCGTTGATCCGCTCCGTGCTGCCGGCGGGCTGGTTTATCGCCGATAAGACCGGAGCTAGCAAGCGGGGTGCGCGCGGGATTGTCGCCCTGCTTGGCCCGAATAACAAAGCAGAGCGCATTGTGGTGATTTATCTGCGGGATACGCCGGCGAGCATGGCCGAGCGAAATCAGCAAATCGCCGGGATCGGCGCGGCGCTGATCGAGCACTGGCAACGCTAACCCGGCGGTGGCCGCGCGCGTTATCCGGCCCGCAGCACCTCGCAGGCGTGCCGGGCGATATGACTGGCGGCGGCATCGGAAAGATGCCGGTCGGTAATGATGGTGGTGAACCGGGTCAAAGGTAACGCCATAAACGTGGCCACCTGATTGTATTTCGAACTGTCGCACAGCAGGATGCTTCTCGCGCTGACCTGGCTGACGGTCTCCTTGACGGTAACCTTGTTCTCATCAGGGGTGAATATCCCGCGACTGTCCCAGCCGCTGGCGGAGATAAAGGCCGTATCGATAGCCAGGTGGCGTAACGTACGCGCCGCCGATTCGCCCACGCAGGAGCGGTTCTCCCGGCACAGAGTGCCGCCGGTGTGGATCACGCCGCACTGGCTGGCATCGATCAGCAGCTGGGTTATCTCAAAATCATTGGTGACCACCTGGAGATCGTTCCGGTCGAGGATCGCCCGCGCCAGCGCCAGGGTGGTAGTCCCGGCATCCAGATAGATGCAACTGTTTTTAGCGATATGACTCGCCGCCAGCGCGCCGATCGCCTGTTTCTCCTCACTCTGCAGCGTGCTTTTCACCAGATGACTGGGTTCCGCGGCCAGCCGGCTGACGGCGCGTACGCCGCCCGAGACGCTGACCAGCAGCCCCTGCTCCTCCAGTTTACTGACGTCCCGACGGATGGTCATATGGGACACGCCGAGGATCTCCGTCAGCTCGTTAATGCTTACCGCCCCACGCTGCTCCACCAGGGCTAAAATACGCTGATGTCGTTCTATTGGAATCACCGCTCTCCCCTTACCATTTTTTCACACCAGGCGTCACCACCCAGGCTACGGCCCTGGCGACACCCGGTGTTGTTATCGCGCTTTGCCGCTGTTTTTTACGCTATTTTAGGGCAAGAATCGCCGCTGTGCAGCCTCTTTGGGGGAACCGCAGAATTCGGAAAAAATCGTACGCTAAGCTAACGGTGTTCTCGTGACAGCTCTTTGACTAGGCTTTCTAAGGCCATTCTGATAGCCCTGACTTCCTGAAAAGCCATGGCTAAAATTTGTGCGGCTAAAAGGGATAACCGATGGTAAAGTAAGTTATCCCTGTCGAGATACTGAAAAGCGTTATCCTCGTTTTTCCCAAAACTGTTTTGCCAGTTCGCTCAGAGCGCTAGTTAACTGAGCGACAGATTTCGCACTTTGCAAATTATTCTGCCCGGTCTGTACATTGGTATCAGCAGCATCGCGTATATTGATAATACTGCGGTTTATGTCTTCACTTACTGCTCCCTGCTGCTCGACCGCAGTCGCTATTTGCGCGTTCATGTCGGTAATTTCGTTAACGCGTTGGCCAATTCCATCAAGAGCTGTAGCTGCTTCCTCTGCGTGAGCTACACTCGTGTGCGCTTGCCGACTACTTTGCTCCATGACTGTAACAGCGGATTGCGCTCGCTCTTGTAGAGCGCTGATCATGCTTTGAATATCCGTTGTCGATTGCTGTGTGCGAGCAGCAAGACTGCGAACCTCATCGGCGACAACAGCAAAACCACGCCCCTGCTCACCAGCACGCGCGGCCTCAATTGCTGCGTTGAGTGCCAACAAATTCGTTTGCTCGGCGATCCCTCGTATAACGTCAAGAACTTTTGATATCTCGTTACTTTGACCTTCAAGCTCATGAATAACCTGAGTGGCTTGCCTAATTTCACCTTCAAGGGCAGTGATTGACTGGCTTGTGTGGGCTACCAGACGCTGGCCAGATGCCGTCTCAGTGTCTGCTCTTCCGGCCGCATCTGCAGCATGCTGTGCATTGCTCGCAACCTCTTGAATGCTTGCCACCATTTGGTTTACTGCCGTTGCTATTTGATCTGTCTCTGCCTGCTGCTCAACTGTAAGTACATTGCTTGACTCAATATCCTTTAGTAGGCCTCGGGTGTGTTCGCTAAGCCGATTTGATGCATCACCTATGCGACCTACTATGGCGCCTGTTTCAGCTTGCATCATTCGTAAAGCAAACTCTATTTGGCCAAACTCATCGGTGCGCCCAGTGTAGAGGGATTGACTTAATGGGTTATTGGAAATATTCCTGGCTCTTTCAACCAGTCTTCCAAGAGGAGAGAGAATAGCCAAAACACTAACAGAGCTTAAGCTTCCTGACATTAAAGTGGCTAACAATAAGCTGCTTATTGATGTATCAGTAAGCATGCCGGCAGCCATTGCGCTTGATATAATACTACCCCATATGAGCAAGAGTATTTTCACGGAAAAGCTAGCAGCCAATTTCGGCCTCGCGGCCTTCCCGCTTCTCAATTGAGCATATAATTTTTCCGCAGCCAAAACCTGCTCAGGTTCAGGCTTGGTCCTTACAGACTGGTATTCAACAATCGAACCATTCTTAGCTATTGGCGTTACATAAGCACTTACCCAATAGTGGTCGCCATTTTTACAGCGATTTTTTACTAGCCCCATCCATGAGCGGCCAGATTTTAATGTACTCCACATATGCTCAAATGCAGCAGGCGGCATATCTGGGTGTCTTACGATGTTGTGAGGCTGGCCTAATAGTTCTTCCTCAGTGAAACCACTGATTTTAATGAAGTCAGGATTAACGTACGTGATATGGCTTTGAGGGGAGGTAGTCGAAAGAATATTGGCATCTTTTGGGAGTTCTAAGTTTCGACCCGTCACTGGTAAATTCTGGCGCATAAGAACCTCAAGGGTTGGCTGTTTTATTTTATTGTTTTCGGGGCACTGTTGCAAATAGTCGGTGGTGATAAACTTATCATCCCCTTTTGCTGATGGAGCTGCACATGAACCCATTCAAAGGCCGGCATTTTCAGCGTGACATCATTCTGTGGGCCGTACGCTGGTACTGCAAATACGGCATCAGTTACCGTGAGCTGCAGGAGATGCTGGCTGAACGCGGAGTGAATGTCGATCACTCCACGATTTACCGCTGGGTTCAGCGTTATGCGCCTGAAATGGAAAAACGGCTGCGCTGGTACTGGCGTAACCCTTCCGATCTTTGCCCGTGGCACATGGATGAAACCTACGTGAAGGTCAATGGCCGCTGGGCGTATCTGTACCGGGCCGTCGACAGCCGGGGCCGCACTGTCGATTTTTATCTCTCCTCCCGTCGTAACAGCAAAGCTGCATACCGGTTTCTGGGTAAAATCCTCAACAACGTGAAGAAGTGGCAGATCCCGCGATTCATCAACACGGATAAAGCGCCCGCCTATGGTCGCGCGCTTGCTCTGCTCAAACGCGAAGGCCGGTGCCCGTCTGACGTTGAACACCGACAGATTAAGTACCGGAACAACGTGATTGAATGCGATCATGGCAAACTGAAACGGATAATCGGCGCCACGCTGGGATTTAAATCCATGAAGACGGCTTACGCCACCATCAAAGGTATTGAGGTGATGCGTGCACTACGCAAAGGCCAGGCCTCAGCATTTTATTATGGTGATCCCCTGGGCGAAATGCGCCTGGTAAGCAGAGTTTTTGAAATGTAAGGCCTTTGAATAAGACAAAAGGCTGCCTCATCGCTAACTTTGCAACAGTGCCATTGACTGTGCCTGTTGCTGCGCGATGAGCAGTTGCAGGTAGCTGGCCGCGCCCAGCCGGTATTGCCGCTCGACCGACTGCAAGGAGGCCTGTGCAGCCATATCAGCGGCAGCGAGGGCAGTCAAAGTTTGTGCATCGCTTTCCACCGCGCGCAGGGTGTCGGCGACGTTACGCAAAGACTCCAATACGACGCTCTGGTAATTGGCTACGGCGGCATCAAAAGCGGCGAGCGCCGCTCTTTTTTCAGCGGGTAGCCCTGGATTAAAAAGAGGCTGGGTGAGCTGCGCAACCAGGCCCCACACTGCCGAGCCACCACCGAACAGGGCACCGGTGGTCAGCGCCTGAGAACCAAGGTTGGCGCTCAGGTTGATCTGTGGGTAGAGCTTGGCGACAGCCACACCATAGTCTGCATTGGCCGCATGCAACAGCGCCTCTGACGCCTGGATATCCGGTCGGCGGCGCACCAGTTCTGAGGGCACGACGAGCGGCATCTCGACGGGTAGAGTGAAATCGGCCAGAGTGAAGGCCGGGATGCCACCCGTGCCTGGGGCACGACCGGCTAGCACCGCCAGTAGATGTTCGGTTTGTTGCAGTTGTTTACGCAGCGCAGGCAGTTCTGCCCGCGTTTGCTCCGCCTGAGCTTGTAGGCTCAACGCTTCATCAGGTGAGGCCTGACCGATACGCACGCGTTCATGGGCTAGGCGCAGTTGCTCATCCTGCACGCGCAAAATGGCAGTAGTGGCTTCTAGTTGCGCGGCGAGGCGTGCTCGGGTAATGGCAGCGGTTGCCATGTTGCCGGCAAGGGCCAGGCGCGCAGCATTCAGTTCGAAGCGACGGTAGTCGGCGCGAGCAGCCAAGGCTTCGAGTGCGCGCCGGTTGCCGCCAGCCAGATCGAGGTTGTAATGCACGCCAACGCTGGCGTTGTAGAGGCTGAATTGACGTGCGTCTCCGCTCAACCCTTGGCTACTGGGACTCATTTGCTGGCGCTGAGATCCCAGTGCGACATCTACCTGTGGATATTGCGTCGAGCCCGCCTGTGCGGCAAGAAGCTCCTGCGCCTGTCGCAAATTGGCGCTGATGCTCGCCAGCGTCGGGCTGACATGGAAAGCTTCGTTTATCAGTCCGTCGAGTGCGGATGAACCCAAGCTTTGCCACCATTGCGTTTCGATCGGAAGCCCTTCGACTAGACGTTGTGTTTCGCCGAACTGCGTGGGAGCGGACACGGTTCTATCAGCTACCGGTGTTGCAGTGTAGCGAGCCACATCGGGTGCGGTGGGACGCTGAAAATCAGGGCCGGCGGCGCAGCCGGCCAGACCGGCGGTGACCAGACCAGCTACCAGGTAAGTTGCCGCAAGCCGTCTTTCGAGGCTGATGGGGCGCTGGCATGTTTTAGCGTGCTCCATAAAAATGCTCCACGAAAGGTTTACGGAAAGCTTGGTGGCAGCCCAAGCAGCTTTCCTGCACGTGGGCGAATGATTGGATCACCGCCTTGCCGTCGCTGCTCGCAGCAGCCAGCTTCATGGCCAGCGCCGCCTCGTGAGTCTGCGCGTCAAAGTTTCTGAACTTGGTCGCATCAGCGCCGAGGTAAGCAAGGATGCGCATTTTTTCAGTAAGCGGTGGCTCGGGGTGTGCAGCAACTTTTGGGGCGAGCTGAACGACCTGAACCCATTCCTCCTGCGAAATCGCACCGGTAATAGCCTGCATGTTGCGCCCGAGTTCCTGCATGATCTTGCGTAGCGCCAGTGGCTCAACCTGGGTAGCGTCACCAGCCCAAGCTGGCAACTGAAAACCCCATAAAAGCAGGCAGGCCGTAACGGTCAGGGTGATAGTTCCAAATGCGTGGCTGTGTTTGCGGTGGGTCATGAAATTCTCCTGTAATTCAATCGTTCTCTCATTCGAACTCCCGCCCTTCGCCAGCTTCCTCATGGGTCACGCCGTCGCGGATGTGGTAGATGCGCTTGAATGTGGGGATGATCTTTTCGTCATGGGTGACGACGATGATGGCGGTCTCGAACTTCCGGGCCATGTCGTTGAGGATGCGGATTACAGCCATGGCGCGCTCGGAATCCAGCGGCGCAGTGGGTTCATCGGCCAGGATCACCGGCGGACGATTGACCAGTCCGCGCGCGATGGCGACCCGTTGCTGCTCGCCACCGGAGAGTTGCGAGGGCATTGCGCGAGCTCGGTGTTGCACATCAAGCGCTGTGAGCAATTCCAGTGCCTTCGCGCGCGACTCTCCATTCGCGACGCCTGCAAGCATCGGCAGCAGCGCCACGTTGTCGGTGACATCGAGAAACGGAATCAGGTACGGCGCCTGGAAAACGAAACCGATCTTGTCACGCCGTAAGGCGCGCAGGTCGCGGACTTTCCAGCCATCGGCATAGATCACTTCATCGCCCAGCGTCATGCGACCGGCGGTCGGTTCGATCACCGCACCCAGACACTTGAGCAGCGTGCTCTTGCCGGACCCGGAAGGGCCGATCAGTCCCACCACTTCACCAGGCGCAACATGCATATTCACGTCTCTCAAGGCAAAGACAGCGGTGTCACCATCGCCATACCGCTTGCTTAAACTTTCGATGTGTATCCCTTTGCCACTCATCTCAACCTCCAATGGCTTCGGCCGGATCGACCTTGAGTGCCATGCGAATGGCGACGAGGCTAGCTAGAACGCAGATCACGAGCACGGCAAAAAAACCGGCGACAGAATCCATTGGCGTGAGCAGGACATATTTTGGAAAAGCCGGTGCTGAAAAGGTGGCTGTGATCTTGCCGACCACGAAGCCAATCACGCCCAGGGCGAGCGCCTGCTGCATGATCATCGCGGCGATGGTTCGGTTGCGTGTGCCGATGAGCTTCAACACCGCGATCTCACGGATTTTGTCCATCGTCAGCGAATAGATGATGAAGGCAACGATGGCCGCGCTAACGATGGCCAGAATCACAAGGAACATGCCGATCTGCTTGGCCGAGGTGGCGATCAGCTTGCCGACGAGGATGTCTTCCATCTGTGCCCGGGTGTAGACCGTCAAACGCTTCCAGCGCTGGATGGATTCGGCAACCTCGTCCGGCGCATGACCAGGTTTCAGAGTGACCAGCACGGCATTGACGAACGCGTTGCTGCTCTGTGAAGCAATCACGGCATCCAGCAAACCTGGATCACCGGGTCGATTGAAGACCGGGTTGGCTTCGGTGCGACGCCGGCTTTGCCAGATGGCATCGTTGTCCTTGAGGAACTGGGCCTCCTGGGCATCTTTGAGCGGAATGAATACCATCGGGTCGCCGCTGGACGACACCATGCGCCGTGTCAGCCCCACGACGGTGTAATGATTGCGGCGAATGGCAAGACGATCTCCCAGTTTGAAGCCGGTGGCGATGTCGGCCACAGCCTCGTAGTGACCGCGCGTGATCTGGCGTCCAGCGACGAGATAAGGAGGCCATCCGGGTGTAGCCCCCAACGCACCGGGCGCGATGCCGACCACCATGGTGCGTACATCACTCTCGCCCTTGCGTACCTGCATGGTCAGGTAGGTCGCGTTCGCTGCCTGTGAGACTCCCGGCATGGCGAGAATGGCGCGATACACGTCATCGTTGAGGCTGGACGACTCCGCATAAGGACCCAGAGTATCCTTTTGCACCACCCAAAGGTCAGCGCCACTGTTGTCGAGCAACGCCTTGCCGTCGTCCACCATGCCTCGGTACACCCCAGCCATGACTAGGGTGACGCCGATCAGCAGACCCAGACCGATGCCGGTGAAGACGAATTTCCCCCAGGCATGGAGAATGTCGCGGCCGGCCAGGCTGATCATCGTGAAACTCCCGGGATATGCTCGACCACATGGATGCGGCTGCGCGCCGTCAGTGCCTTTTCGCTATAGGTCACAACCTGGTCCCCATTCTTGAGCCCTTCGCGCACCTGCACGTAACCATTGAGGTCGGAAGTGCCGAGCTTGACCGGGGAGAAATGCAGATCACCATCCACGATTTGCCAGACACCAACTTTATCGCCTTCACGCTGGACGGCAGCGTTGGGGATCAGTGGAGCGGCCGGGAGCGCCGGCAAGTCAACCGTGACTTCGGCCAGTTCACCCACTGGTGGCAAAGGTTCTGGTTTGTTATCGAATGTCACCTTGGCAAGCGTTTCCTCGGTTACCGCGTCGGCCTTGGGTTCCACCCGCAGCACGCGACCTTTCAAGGTCTGGCCACCACGCGAACGCAGGACGATATGAGCCGGCAGCCCCCCAGCCAGCCCCGATGCGCTGATCTGGTCGAAGCGCACATTGATCCACAAACTCTTGGGGTCGATCACTTCCACCACGGCCTGGCCCGCGACGATGGTCGTGCCGGGATCGGCATCGCGCACGGCGACTACACCGTCGACCGGCGCGATCAGGCGCAGATTGCTCCGCTGCGCGACGAGTGCTTCGCGGTCGGAGCGTGCCCGGGCAATATCTTCCCGAGCGGCGGATAGGGCGGCATCGGCGATCTGCAGTTCCTGCCGCTTGGTGGTGACGATTTCCTCGCTGGTCGAGCGCACCGCAAACAATTGCTCATAGCGGCGCGCCTGGGTTTGCGCGTAGGCTTGCCGGGCTTCTGCCTCGCGCAAAGCCGCTTCCGCCCGCTTGAATACAGACTCCTGTGAGCGCACCCGATCATCAAGGTCGACCGGCTCCATCTCGCCGAGCACCTGTCCGGCCTTGACCTGGTCGCCTACATGCACCTCCAGGCGTTTGACGCGCCCGGCAAACGTCGGCCCGATCTTGTAGGTGTAGCGCGCCTCCACCGTGCCGATGCCGAACAGCGCCGGTGTGATAGCCCGTGATTCCACGCTTGCCACCGTCACAGCGACCGGGGCGAGCGGCCCTGATCGCAGACCGACATAAATAAAAAGCACCAGCAAAGGAATGATGACGGCAAGCAGTGCCAGGGTGCGGCCTTGCAAGGGTAACTTTTTCATTGCGCACTCCTTATGCCACGCCGATAAATTGCAAAGACGCGCGGCGCATCGCGGTGCATACGTCCCACATCACCCGCCAACAGCGATTGCATGACCAAGCCCTGGATCGTGCCAATGAACAGCGTTGCCGCCGCCTCGTTGTCAAGCGAGGGAGACAACTCGCCGCTGGCCTTGCCTTTCTCGATGAGACGATGCAAACGTTCGCCGTAGCGCTGAATCAAGGTTTGCACCATGCGCTTGGCCGGTGTCGATTCGGCACGCTGAAGCTCACCAAACATCATTCTTGGCACGCCTGGGTGCTCAGCTACGAATTCGATATGACTCATGAACATCGCCTCCATGGCTGCCAAGGGCGACTCGATTCCTTGTGCGGATCGATCGATTCTGGCTAATAGGCGCTCTGCTACCCACTCCATGACCGCCTGCCAAATGGCTTCCTTGTTCGGGAAGTGCCGAAACAGCGCACCCTGGGTCAAGTTCATGTGTTTAGCGATAGCCGCAGTGGTTATCTCGCTTGGGTTTTGTGAACCGGCAAGCGCCACGACGGACTCGACAGTTACGGCACGACGTTCATCGGCCGGCAGATGCTTTGGATGGGTGTCCACGAGCACTCCTTGTAAGATAGTAATTGATTACTATCTTACCACAAGAGGCAACTCAAACAAGAGAAAACCCGACGTACTCGTCAATATCTAGAGTCTGCAATGGGCTTAACGTGCTTTATTTTCCGTTTTCTGAGACGTCCCCAGTATGGCAACCACGATCAGTCTGCTGGAGCCGGTTATAGCCGCACTGCTGGCCGTTGTGCTCGTCGGTGAAAGGCTGCCGCCTTCCGGATGGGCAGGCGTCGGACTGATAGTTGCGTGTCTGGGGCTCATCACCGTTCCGGCTGGAAAGTTACGTTTCAGTCTGTTCCGGCAACGGAAAGAAAACTTTGAAATCGCAAAAAGGAAAGAATTATGAAAGATAAAGCGTCATTTGACTCATTTTCGGCTCTCGATATGCGTGCCGGTACCATCATCAGGGTTGAGGAGAGTAAAACATCAAAGCCCACCTGGCGCATGACTATTGACCTAGGACCAGAACTGGGAACAAGGGTGTCATGCGGTGCGTATACTAACTATGCAGCAGAAGACCTGCAGGAAACGCAGGTAATCTGCATCGTCAATCTGGGTACCATGAAGATGGGACCTGAAAAGTCAGAGGTGCTGGTACTTGGTGTGTCTGATGGTTCAGGCGGGACGATCCCGCTGACGACAGAAAAGCGCGTCGATAACGGTGAATGCGTTTTCTGAAAATCGGCAGATAAAGCCACGTATGGGCAAGAAAATGCTTCCTAAAAATTTCAGTGAATATGTCTGCTTATCGCTCAAAGCTGCCTGTCAAAGTGGTCAAGCTTCACATAGCTCAGAGGTACAAAAAATAACCTTAACGAATGGAAGGGACTTCCCCTGATTATGCGCCTGATTAACTCTTGTGCAATCATGGGGTACACATCGTCCCGGAGGAATTCGTTATGACTATCACGACTGTCGGTATCGATCTTGCTAAAAATGTGTTTGCTGTTCACGGTGTTGATCAAAATGGTAGAACTGTTCTGGTTAAGCCTAAAGTATCGCGTGCTGCACTTCCTGAGTTAATTGCAAGTTTGCCTCCCTGTGTTATCGGGATGGAAGCATGCTCCGGGGCTCACTACTGGGCAAGATTGTTTCGGCAGTATGGTCATGAGCCACGTCTGATGGCTGCTAAGTTTGTATCGCCTTATCGTATGGCCGGAAAATCAGGAAAAAATGATGCAGCTGATGCTCAGGCTATCTGTGAAGCTGTTCGTCGTCCGCATATGCGGTTCGTACCAGTGAAAGACGAAAGCCAGCAGGCCATGCAGTGTTTACATCGTACCCGTCAGGGTTTTATCGAAGAGAAAACAGCAACGTATAATCGTCTGCGAGGATTGATATCTGAATTCGGTGTCATCGCCCCACAAAGTACAGATGCCCTGCGTCACATGGTTTCTGTGCAGAAGAGCTCTTTACCGCTTCAGGTTCAGCAATGTGTTGATGATTTGATGGAACACGTTGATCGCATTGAAGCTAACATCACTGAATATGACCGAATTTTGTCCCACATAGCCAAAACAGATCATCGCAGTCAGCGGCTGATGGAGCTAAAGGGCGTTGGTCCCACAACGGCCTGTGCACTGGTCGCCAGTATCGGTAATGCACATGATTTTAAAAATGGACGTCAACTGGCAGCCTGGCTGGGGCTGACGCCATCACAATACAGCAGCGGGGGAAAGTCGAAACTCGGCAGGATCACAAAAGCCGGTGATTCGTATCTGCGAACGCTTCTGGTTCAGGGGGCTCGTTCAGTGCTTATTGGCGCCGGGAAAAGGACTGACTCATTCAGCCGTTGGGTTTGTATGTTGGTTGAGCGCAGAGGGTACTGGCGGGCTGTTGTGGCCATCGCCGCCAAAAATGCGCGGCTGTGTTGGGCATCACTACATTACGGTGATGATTTCCGGCTGTACTCAGTCAACTAAAGCTCGAAGCTGTATAACCATCTGACCTGCAATTCGTTGATGATAAAGGGTTAGACCCCGTGAGGCCTATCTGGCTATTGTACAGGATATACGTATCCGCTTAACGAACAAGAACCTCACGCGCGTCTTTCATCAGGGCCCGAATCGATGACGATTCATCATGGCCGTTTATAGTACCGCAGTCTCTCCCCTTTATTTTTACTGAAGAGCAGACAGAAACCATAAATACCGGCTTTGACATGCCGGGGAAGTCCTTATAGTACAATAATTTTCGATATCCAAACTGACCCCTGATAGAGCGGGCATTATCCGAAGCCAGGAAAAGTGCCGTTGCCGCGATCTCCTCGGTTGTAACAATACGACCAGTAGGCATTTTACTGAGAAAATTTTCCTTCGCTATCGGATCGTTCCCCACAAACCGGTCAAACATTGCTGTTGCTACTGGCCCAGGTGCAATGGCGTTAACCCGTACCCCGTCAGCGGCAACTTCAAGTGCGGCGGAGCGTGTTAATCCGTTAACTGCATGTTTACTTGCTGAATAGACGCTGCCGCCAGGAATACCGACTTGCCCGGCTTGCGATGAGAAATTAACCAAGCTGCCTGACTCCTGTTTGCACATAACCGGCAGAACATGTTTCATCACAAGCTGAGTTCCCAGCACATTGGTATCAAATACATGGCGGAAGTCTTCGACTGTGGTTTTGTCATGCGAAATAGGTTGCCCCTCTGTACCTGCAACATTAAGCAATACATCGATAGTCCCAAAGATTTGTTGCGTGTACTTAATTAGTTCGGAAAACTGATTCTCAAATACGATATCGGCTAAAAAGAAGTGAATCTCAGGATTGACTTGGCGTAGTTCGGTTTCTAATTCCCGACCTCTTTGCTCATTACGTCCTGAAATTACTACATTATATCCCGCTTGGCTGAACGTGCGGGCACATTCTTCGCCAATGCCGCTAAGCGCACCAGTAATTATGACGATTTGTTTCTTAGACATCCTGAATCTCCATGGACTGTAAAATACCTACCCCAGTATAGATTGGCATTCAGGAAACGGAAATAAAACATCCTATTTTTAGTTGCGCTGTAGTTATAATGGAGTGCAGTTTTAATACGTAAAATAATAATGAAAGGTATTGTTACATTATATTCGTAAAACGAGAGGGTTTTTAGGTTGCAGAAATATGTTACTTATAGAGTGAAAGTGAAGGATTGTGCTTTCGTTTTACAGTGAAAGACCGAAAGTCCATGGGAGGACTTCCATGACCAAGATAGACAGTAGACAGTTTTCACCTTTGGATGAGAAGAATGCCCCAACCATTGAGTAT
Organism: Klebsiella sp. RHBSTW-00215; assembly: GCF_014103785.1. Lineage (NCBI taxonomy): Bacteria > Pseudomonadati > Pseudomonadota > Gammaproteobacteria > Enterobacterales > Enterobacteriaceae > Klebsiella > Klebsiella sp. RHBSTW-00215. The sequence continues at coordinate 536,127 of NZ_JABXQS010000001.1, read as the reverse complement.
TATCTGGACAATCCCGTAATACCTGCTTGTGCTGGTATTACCCTTGTTAAAGATCTCAATCACCGCTTTGTTGCATCTAACTTGTTGTTTAGTCGGTTCTCTGGCGTAGATCCATATAGGTTGCCGACGCTTGATGACTCAGACATGCCATGGGCTGAAAGAGGCGATATTTATAGGGATCATGAGAAAGCGATCCTTGCAGGTGAGGTTTACAATGTTCTTGAACCCCTCCCAGGCGTCGTTCATGCATTTTTACATACTTCTAAACAGGTTATATATGACAAGAATGGATTTCCTGCTGGGACTACGGCAACAGCTATTATTATGAATGGTCATGTTGATTTTCATAATGTTACCGGTGTGTCAAAAGTGTTGAAAATATCATCATACAAAGATGTAAAACTAAGTGCTAATGAGGCTAAGTTACTGTTTTTCCTTTTAAAGGGATTGAAAAGAAAGCAAATATCAGAGCTTTTGAATATTAATCTTGCTAATTATGACTACTGCATGAGAAGCCTGAAAGTCAAGTTCAATGTGACCTCAAGCGTTCAGCTTATAGATGAGTGCATTAAGCTAGGGTATCAGGATACGTTTCCTTTTCAGATTTTTTTCAAATAGTTATCGTGAGTTTCTGGATTTTATCCTATGACTTCTCATAGGATCTAAAATCCTTCTTTTTGACACGTTAACAAAATTAATATTATTCTACTCCAACTCGTTGTTAATTAAAAAACTATAAATAATTATCATAATGCTTTGTGGTATTACTGTGGCCGAATTTATTTAAATAACGGGCAAGGTATTGAAAATATGTAACACCAGGGAACCTTTCAACACTTAGTTTTAGAAGGATTGTAATGTATGAGATAATATGCTTTCCAAGCAAAAGTAAAATGAATCGATGATAGTAAATCGAGTGTTGATATCTGTACAGATACATAGATGTCCACGTTTTTTATATCGGTGCTGAAAATCCATATTTCCGACGTATGTACCGTATATCCTTTCGTATTTCCTAAATTGGCACGTTTTCTACATAATAAGAGGGTGTGTCGTAATGGTAAATTTGCCATCCCTATAAAAATTTCAAAAAACTTACTTTCCATAGTATCTTTTTACCAGACGCAAGCAGCATGTAAGACAGCTCAGTAAAAACCTTTTCTGTTGAGAAAAGATTTTCCTGTGGCGTGTACCGTATTGACCTGGGCAGCATAGCGCCGGTCATGATTCAACGGAGTGCTGCTAATGCCTTATACTGATACGCCTGAACAGGCCGCCGTCATCGGTTGGTCTGGCCACCGCCTTGTCGTCAGGGCGTTTGCCGGCACGGGCAAAACGTCCACACTGGTGCGCTTTGCACTGGCTAATCCCGACATCAGGATGCTTTATCTCGCCTATAGCCGTGCAGTCAGGGATGAGGCGGTTCAAAAATTCCCGTTTAATGTTGTGTGCATGACCTCACACCAGTTGGCCTGGCCAAATTTCGGCCGACATTACGAGAAGCGGCTAACGGGAAATCTGCGGATCACCGACGTCGCCCGTCTGCTCAATACCCGACACTGGCCGTTAACCAGGGTCGCCATCACCACCTTCAATGCTTTTCTGTGTAGTGCCGACAACGACTTCGGGCCACAACACCTGCCCGATGAGGACGCCCGATGCGGGTTGTCTGCGGAGAAAATCCTGGCCGCGGCGCAACTGCTTTGGCGCGAATCCGCGCGCCAGGACGGCACTTTTCCTGTCACGCATGATGTCTATCTCAAGCTATACCAACTTTCTCAGCCAGACCTATCACGCCGCTGTCAGACGCTGCTGTTTGATGAGGCGCAGGACGCTAATCCGGTCACGCAAGCCCTGGTGCTGACGCAGCACTGTAATGTGGTGTTGGTCGGCGACCGTCATCAACAGATATTTCGCTTTCGTGGCGCCGAGAACGCGCTGGATGCACCGGCACTGATTGATGCAGAACGGTTGAACCTAACCCACAGTTTCCGGTTTGGACCGGCGGTAGCCAGAGTGGCCAACATGCTGCTGGCCCGCCAGGGCGAAACTCTGCCTGTTATCGGTGATGGCGGAGCGGACTGTGTGGTGTCCTGTCTGACGGAGGAAACCCAGGCTCAGCACGTCACGGTGTTAAGCCGTACTGTTGCCGGTGTGATTGGCACAGCACTTGACGCCAGCCTGGCCGGCAAAAAGGTGTTCTGGGTGGGTGACATTACGGGCTACAAGACTGAGGCGCTGGAGGACCTGTACTGGTTTTCTGCAGATATGCCCGAACGTATGCGCTCGCCGGTATTGTCACGAGGATACCGTGATTTTGAGGAATACGAGTCGGTAGCCAAAGCGAGCAAAGATCCGGAAATGAACCAGGGACTACGGCTTCTTGATCAGTATTTCCCACTGCCGCAGAAGTTGCAGGTGATGCGAGAGCATGCAGTAACTGATGAGAGTGCGGCCCAGGTCACAGTCTCTACAGCACACCGCAGTAAAGGTCTGGAGTGGCCGGTAGTTGCCCTGAATGAAGACTTTACCGATATCACCGATCCGCTGTTGCCAGAGGATGAGCGCACCGATGAGACCAATTTGCTGTATGTGGCCGTCACCCGCGCGCGGAAAACCCTGGTCACGAACGCGTTGCTGCAGGCGCTTCTCGACGACGAAGCCGAGGATGATAGAGAAGGGGGCACAGCAGCATGCTGAAGGCAATCAAGGCGCTGTTGGTCGGCACCCGAGAGGTGCCGGCTAAGAGCAAAGCCTTATCCCATCCCTCATCACCTGCGGGACCGGCGGGGTATTTTATGCCGCAGTCCGCCACGCAACTGTTGGATATGCCAGCACGTAAACAGTGCCTGCAGCAGTTGTGGGAGAACAGTGCACTGCCGAAGGATTTGTACGAGCAGTTTTACCTGCAACCACTTTACAAGCTGGTCACGCTGATGCAAGTGTTGCCGGCAGCGCCATTGGGCGAGTACGCCAGGGAAGGGGGGTTGGTTGATGTCACCCTGCAGACGACGACGTATGCGGTGCGCCTGGCCAAAGGGCACATGCTGCCTCCCGGAGCCGCGCCGGAAGAACAATCGGCCCAGAATGTACAATGGAATGTTGTGGTGTTTTACGCTGCGCTTTGGCACTACCTGCCGCTGTTGAGCCAGCTGCAGGGGGAGTCCCAAAGTGGCCGTGCCTGGTTACCCGGTCTGACAGTGCCGAGTGAACCTTACCGCTTTCGTTTCAGTGCGATCCCGCCAGACCCGACATTGACGACAAGTCAGAGTGCGATGATTGCGGCCCGTCTGCTGCCTGCAGAGGTAATCGATTGGCTAACAACGCTGCCGGCGGCTACACACGCGTTGATGATGGTCGCTTTTCGGCAGCCCAGCGCTTTACCAGTGATAGATGACATTATCCAGGAGGCGGCCAAGCTGGCGCGCGGCGATAGCCTGTCCGTCACGTCCTCGCCGGCAGCTATCTCCGACACATTAACAGTAGCCTTATCGTCGGTGGCGCCGACAACAGAAAATACCACCTCTTCAGTACCCGCAATTGATTTGCAAAGTGCAGTCAATAGCACCAACCCTCCGCGTGTTGAGGAGCAGTTGCCGGCAGAGACATTAAATCAGACCGAAGAAAATGCAGCGTCAGCGACGGAGGCATTACTAAGCTCTGCTCTGGATGTGTCGGTCAACGATCAGGCTTTGGCCGAGATGGCCCTGTCACCTGAAACTGAGGTCGTCATCGAGGAAGATATGCAGGCCCTGTTGTCATTAATGGCCGTTGAGGTGTCAATACCGGCTTGCCTGGATTGCCAGGAAAAGGGAGACGCCCCTCAAAAAGAGAGTCCGATTCCCGAAGAAAACCAGGCACCGGTACATGACCTGACCACTGTAATTGAAGATAGACAAGATTTACCAGACGTAATAGAACCAGTTATATCGGAGATCACAGATACAACGGTTGTTTCGGAGCCTCAACATTCATCAAAGAAAGTACAGGCAGAAGAAAATAACGAGGTAGATAATTCGACCGCAGAAAATAATATTGGGAATGCCTTCCTGCAGTGGTTGAGTCTTGGGGTCAAGAAAGGGGATATATCAATTAATGCCATGAATTCCAGAGCGCATATTGTCAGTGGCTTCGTATTTCTCTGCGTGCCAGATATTTTTCATCTGTATATCAAAGAAAATAATGAAGAGGGCGTTGACCGAAATTCAATCCAAAAGGCGTTTGAAAAACTGGGTAGACATCGGATCCGTAAGGGGCAGAGATTCTTTATTGGCCATCTTTATCAAAAGCCAGAGGGCGTGGGCTCATATCGTCGTATCAATGGTTACCTGATTAAGGCGAATAGTTTATATGGCGGGACAAGAGCACCAGAGGACAGCCAGTTTCTCGTGATCCCATAGTCGTTTGATGCAGTGAGTCGCTCATAAGATGTTGGGCACTACTGACAAATTTTGAGTGGATAAATACACTAATTCGAGGTTATAAAATGAAAACCGAAGAAAAAATGCACGACGAGTGGGAGTTTCTGCTCGAGGAATATTTCTTTACTAAGCAACTTCGTTCTGCAACGGAATGGAGTTATAGGAAAGTAGCCTTAACGTTTACGCGTTTTATGGGGGGAACAATTACTCCAGCCATGGTGACGCAAAGGGATGTGTTGCTTTGGCGCCGGCATCTGCTAAAGGAGAGAAATCTTTCGGTACATACCTGGAATAATAAGGTGGCTCACCTGCGGGCAATATTTAACCTGGGTATCAAAAAATCTTTGGTTCAACACACTGAGAACCCTTTTAATGGAACGGTCGTACGGTCTGACACTAAGAAAAAACGAATACTGACGAAGTCTCAATTGACCCGTCTTTACCTCGTGATGCAGCAGTATGAACAGAGGGAGAAAGAGAGAAAACCAGTGAAAGGTGGAAAGTGCGCACTCTATCCGACCTGGTTCTGGATGACGGTATTGGACACATTTCGATATACCGGTATGCGTAACAATCAGATGGTCCATATCAGACTGAGAGATGTGAACCTTGAGCAAGGCTGGATCGAGCTTCGGCTTGAAGGCAGCAAAACACATCGAGAGTGGAAAGTGCCTCTGGTTCGTCAATTAAGAGAGCGAATAAAGCTGCTCATTATGCGTGCAACAGAGCGCGGTGCTAGCCAGCATGACCTGCTTTTTGACGTCAAACGATTCACCAACTCACGTCATGTTCATTACATCTATGACGAGAAAAATGTTCTGCAGTCGTTCCGTAGCTTTTATCGCCGCTTGTCCAGGGAAAGTGGCTTCGATATTTCCTCTCACCGTTTTCGTCACACGCTTGCCACGGAGCTGATGAAATCCCCGGACAGAAATCTAAAACTGGTGAAGGATCTGCTGGGCCACCGTAACGTAAGCACAACTATGGAATATATCGAATTGGATATGGAAGTAGCGGGGAAAGCACTTGAACAGGAGCTTGTTTTACATACGGATATCACTGCGACGAGAAGCTTACAAAGCTTGACACAGGCATAATTTGCTGTGAATATCACCAGTGATCGAGAAAAGGACGCCTGTGCGTGAACACAGGCATCCTTCTTGAGGAATTCAACTTACAACGTCGTAGTGGTAAAGGGTTGCTTAACCACCTATTTGACAAGTCGATTCCGTATTAACCACCCGTTAAAGTTCTCATCCTTTAACCAGTGTGCATTGATGCAGAATTAGTGGTGCCCGGACTCGGAATCGAACCAAGGACACGGGGATTTTCAATCCCCTGCTCTACCGACTGAGCTATCCGGGCAACGGGGCGCATTAAACCTGATTCACTGCACCTCGTCAACGAAATTTATCTATTTCGTAGCAGACTGAACAATCTATCACCACATTGAATCAAAAGCACGCATCTTCAGGCGAAAAACGTCACCCAGGCTACGGAAATCGGCATTGCCAGCACCAGTGCGGGCAACATGTTCACCACGGCGAACATTTTAATTCCGCAGATACGTAGACCGGTTGCGACCAGCAGCATTCCTCCGACGGCGCTGAAGTCCGCCATCATCATCGGCGTGGTCAGCGGCATAATCAGCGATGCGCCGGCCACCAGGGCGAGCTGAATTGCCAGCATTGGCACGCAAATGGCCGAAACGGCCAGCCCCAGGGTGCAGGCAAAAATGGTGGCCGTAAAGAAGTCGAGAAATGCTTTGGCGATAAGAATACTGTTGTCGCCGGTCATCCCTTCGCGCATTGCGCCGAAAATCCCGGTTCCGCTAGCGCAGAACAGCACGATAATCGCGACGTAGCTTTGAATATAGGAATCGTGCGCCGAAGTCTTTTTCTGCCCTTTTTTTGGCGAGAGTAGCTGCTGGAGCTTGCTGACCAGCGTATTGATGCCTTTTTCCATATTGCACACTTCGCCGAGCAGCGCACCCACCAGCGTTGAAAGCACCATCACCGGCAGGTTGGCGCATTTGATTACCAGCAAAATACCGATGCCCAATGACGCGAGACCAAAAATAGAGGTCATCGATGTACGGATCCGTTCCGGTAATCGCTGACTTAAGAGTGAGCCGAGCACGCCGCCCAATAGGACCGCGCTGGCGTTAATAAATGGCCCTGTAACCAAAGCAAAACTCCTGTTAATTATCCCTAATGACTGCATTATTATGACGTGAAACTGGCTAAAAGGCTTGTGTATCCGTGAGGTGACTGCATACGTATTTCATCTTGCGCACCCTATATAAAGGTGACATGATTGCGCGAATTTTCTCCTCTCCAGACATGAGGCTGCCGGGATGACAACATTGCCACGACATCACCGTTGCGTACAGATGCGCAGACAGCCTCGTCTTGCTACCCTTACTTTGTATCTCCTGCCCACCATGCGGTGAGCGTAACGTATGCTCACTGCAGGACAACAGTAAGAGCGGACGCAGTCTGCTTTTACTGATGTCTGGCGGTCGGAGCTGGGATCCAGTCAGACCCTGACAGTTCGTTGGCCAGAGCGTACATGCCCTGGCTGAAGCCTTTTACTCTCCGGAAACGGGTATTCGCGCTCATGAAATCAATGCACATTGCCGCCAGCCACGAGCTGGTATCCCGCCTGTCAACCCACCGTCGCGTGGTGACCCTCGACAGTACTGATTTTACCAATGTGGCGGCAGTCGTCATTACCGCAGCGGACAGCCGCAGCGGCATCCTTTCGTTGTTGAAACGCACGGGCTTTAACCTGCCGGTCTTTCTTTTCAGTGAAATTGACCATGAAAAACCGCAAGGTGTGATGGCGATTGTTAGCGGTAAAGAGCAGGAGTGGCTGGAGCTGGAAGCCGCCGCCTGCGGTTATGAAGAAAACCTGCTGCCGCCGTTCTTCGATACCCTGACCCAGTACGTGGAGATGGATAACAGCACCTTTGCGTGTCCCGGCCATCAACACGGCGCGTTCTTTAAGAAGCATCCGGCAGGACGGCAGTTTTTCGACTTCTTTGGCGAGAACGTCTTTCGCGCCGACATGTGCAACGCCGACGTTAAGCTCGGCGATCTGCTGATTCATGAAGGTTCTGCCAAACACGCGCAGAAGTTCGCCGCTAAGGTCTTTAACGCTGATAAAACCTATTTTGTCCTTAACGGCACCTCGGCGGCGAATAAGGTGGTGACCAATGCGCTGCTGACCCGTGGCGATCTGGTGCTGTTCGACCGTAATAACCATAAATCAAACCATCACGGCGCGCTGATTCAGGCGGGGGCGACGCCGGTTTATCTTGAGGCATCGCGCAATCCGTTTGGTTTTATTGGCGGGATTGATGAGCACTGCTTTGATGATGGTTACCTGCGCGATCTTATCCGCGAAGTGGCTCCGCAGAAGGCGGATGACGCGCGTCCGTTCCGCCTGGCGATTATCCAGTTGGGCACCTACGACGGCACCATCTACAACGCTCGTCAAGTGGTGGATAAAATCGGCCATCTGTGCGACTACATCCTGTTTGACTCCGCATGGGTCGGCTACGAACAGTTTATCGACATGATGGCCGACACCTCGCCGCTGCTGCTGGATCTTAACGAAAACGATCCGGGTATTTTTGTCACCCAGTCGGTGCATAAACAGCAGGCCGGTTTTTCGCAAACCTCGCAAATCCACAAAAAAGATAACCATATTCGCGGCCAGGCCCGTTTTTGCCCGCATAAGCGGCTGAACAACGCCTTTATGCTGCATGCTTCAACCAGCCCGTTTTACCCGCTTTTCGCGGCGCTGGATATCAACGCCAAAATCCACGAAGGGGAGAGCGGACGCCGCCTGTGGGCCGAGTGCGTGGCGTTGGGCATCGAAGCACGTAAAGCGATTATCGCCAACTGCAAAATGATCCAGCCGTTTATTCCGCCTGTGGTAGCAGGGCGTCCGTGGCAGGATCATCCCACCGAAGCTATCGCCCGCGAGCGCCGTTTTTTTAGCTTTGAGCCGGGTGCGCGCTGGCACGGTTTTGAGGGCTATGCCAGCGACCAGTATTTCGTCGATCCATGCAAGCTGTTGCTGACCACGCCGGGTATTGATGCCGAAAGCGGTGAATATACCGATTTCGGCATTCCGGCGACCATTCTGGCGCACTATCTGCGTGAGAACGGTATCGTGCCGGAGAAGTGCGACCTGAACTCAATTCTGTTCCTGCTGACGCCCGCCGAAAGCGCGGAGAAGCTGGCGCAGTTGGTGGCGATGCTGGCGCAGTTTGAACAGCATATCGAATCCGATACGCCGCTGGCCGACGTGCTGCCGACCATCTTTAACAAGTACCCGGTGCGCTACCGGGATTACACCATCCGCGAGCTGTGTCAGGAGATGCACGATCTGTACGTGAGTTTTGACGTGAAGGATCTGCAGAAAGAGATGTTCCGCAAGCAGAGCTTCCCGCGTGCGGTGATGAATCCACAGGATGCCAATCGTGAGTTTATTCGCGGTAACGTGGAACTGGTGCGTTTAAGCGAAGCTGAAGGGCGGATTGCTGCGGAAGGTGCGCTGCCGTATCCGCCGGGCGTGCTGTGCGTGGTGCCTGGCGAAATCTGGGGCGGCGCGGTGTTGCGTTATTTCCTGGCGCTGGAAGAGGGCGTCAATATGCTGCCAGGCTTCTCACCGGAGCTGCAGGGGGTTTATAGCGAAACGGACCCTGATGGTATTAAGCGGTTGTACGGATATGTGCTGAAAGCATAAACCGGGACCAGGCATTGTGCGCGTATTTTTGCCGGATGGCGGCTGGTGCCTTATCCGGCCTACAAATTCTGTAGGTCCGGTAAGGCGCCAGCCGCCACGGGCAATGACTATCAGGCGTTCTGCTGTGCGGCAGCAGGCTGTCTGACGTGTTTGTACTTAAACAGTGCAACGAACGCGAAGGCCAGCACCAGCGAGTAGCCAGCGAAAATTAGCCATACGCTCTGCCAGTCGGTAATCCCTTCGACGGTGAAGTGCTCTACGACTTTGCCGCTCACCATCCCGCCAAGAATGCAGCCAAAACCGTTGGTCATCATCAGGAACATCCCCTGAGCGCTGGCGCGGATTTCCGGGCGAACCTCTTTTTCCACAAATACCGAACCAGAGATGTTGAAGAAGTCGAAGGCGCAACCATAAACGATCATCGACAGTACCAGCAGCACGGTGCCGAACGGGGTCGGGTCGCCGTAGGCGAACAGGCCGAAGCGCAGCATCCACGCCACGATACTGATAAGCATCACGTTCTTGATGCCATAGCGGCTGAGGAAGAACGGAATAGTCAGGATAAACAGAGTTTCCGAGATCTGCGAAATCGACATCATTACCGAGGCGTGCTGCACGATAAAGCTGCTGGCGAACAGCGGATCTTTATCAAAGCTGTGCAGGAAGGTATTGCCGAACATATTGGTAATTTGCAGCTCGGCACCCAGCATCATTGAGAAAATGAAGAAGATCGCCATACGCTTGTTTTTAAACAGCGCGAAGGCATCAAGGCCCAGCATTGAGGTCCAGCTCTGATTCTTCTGCTGATTAGCCACCGGAATATGCGGCAGGGTGAAGGTGAACAGCACCAGCACGACGGAGAGCGCCGCGCCGATATACAGCTGCATATGGCTCAGTTCGAAGCCAGAGAAGCTAACGCCCCACATCGCAAAGATAAAACCGATGGTGCCCCAGATACGAATCGGCGGGAAATCGGTCACGATATCCATGTCCGCAGACTGCAGGCGGTAGTACGAAATGGTGTTAATCAGGCCCAACGTCGGCATATAGGCCAGCGAGTTGAGCAGGATGACCAGGAACATTTCGCCCGGCGTGGTGACCTGAGCGGCAAGCCACAGCGTCAGCGCGCCGACCAGATGGCAAATGGCATAAACCCATTTGGCGCTGATCCATTTATCGGCAACGATACCGAGCAGCGTCGGCATAAACACCGCCGCGATACCGAGCGAACTATAAACCGCGCCAATGGCCGCACCGTCGAACTTCAGGGTGACGAACATATATGAGCCGAGCGTGGTCAGCCAGCTTCCCCAGAGACAGAACTGCAGGAACGACAGTATTTTGAGCTGCAGCTTAAGATTCATGTGTTGATCCTCACGGATATAGAATTGTTATGTGTTTTAAATAACATTTATGGCGTTATTTTGGTTGGATTCTATCATTTATGCGATGGATGCTTTTGTTAACTGCCGCAGAAAATCGCAAAAGAGTTGCGCAGCAATATTGGGTATATACCCAAAATAATTCGAGTTGCTTAAAGGCGGCAAGGGAGTGAGTCCCCAGGAGCATAGATAACTATGTGACTGGGGTGAGTGAGCGCAGCCAACACATAAGCAACTTGAAGTATGACGGGTATAGCAGAAGAAGAACGCCCTTGAAGAAACAAGGGCGTTGGTGAGGATTACTTGCGGCGGTAGCCTTTTTGCGCGGTGTTAACTTTGTACAGATAACGGCGCGACTCGGCGGATGGATGACGACTGGTGATGGTCTGATAGACATCGCCCGGCGTCATGTTGTTGATGATATTTGCAGCCTGAATTTTATCGCTGGAGAACACCCGCAGTACGCTGCCTGCACCGCCGTTATAGGCGGTAATCACCGCATAGCGACGTGATGTTGGGTTCTGAATGCCCGACAGATAGACGTTGTTCAGCATCGCCAGGTAGGCGGTGCCGGTATCGATATTATTCGCCGGTTCGAACAGATAGCTACGGCTTGGCAGGCCAGATTTCCCCTGCGAACGAAATACGTCTTTCCCGGCGCTGTGCTGCACCACCTGCATCAGCCCCAGTGCGTCGGCGTGGCTGACCGCGTAGGGGTTGAAGGAGGACTCGGTTTGCATAATTGCCAGAATCAGCGACTCATCAACGCCATACTTGCGTGAGGCCTGGCGAACCATGCCAATGTATTTATGCGCACGCTTGTCGAGGTGGTTCGGCACAAGGTTAATGGTGATGCTGTAGATCATCCGCGGGCCGTTGCTGCGGCTTTTCATGCGCGTTTGCAGCAGGTAGTCGGCGAAGCGCGCGGCGCGCCACTCCCAGCGAATAGATTCACCGGTATTATCGACGACCTGGCCGTACAGGAACGGCTCTTTCGAAATCTGGATGTCATCGACGTCGGAATAGAGATCGATGGAGTTAGGGTCGTCGCCCATCAGCAGGGTTTTAATAATAGCCTGGCGCAAGCGCCCGGCAGGGTCGGTCCCGGCAATAGTCTCGACAGTAATCGTACCTTCATCAAAGTTGATGTGGCTGCGGGTCTGATACTGATCGGTATATTTAACGTAGTCTTTCGGCCCGGCGAGCAGGACTTCGTTATAACCCCAAATGTTCTCTATATTATGGGCGAACTGGCCCATCAGAATGTCAAAGCCGTTAGTGTCCTTCACCCACGCCTCGTTATACTCGGCGCCTTTTTTGGTAGAGCTGGAACACGAAACGAGCAAAGGCGCAATCAGCGCTAGCGCTAAGTATTTTTTCATCATTCCGGGAGTGCGTGTTGTGTTTGTTGTGGTAAAGGGCCCGTCAGGCCCTTACTGTTTTTCTGGCGGCGTATAGCCTTCGATATGGACGTCTTTACCTTCAAACAGGAACTGGACCATCTCCTGCTCCAGCAGTTTGCGGTGCTCTGGGTTCATCATGCTGAGTTTTTTCTCGTTGATTAGCATCGTCTGTTTATGCTGCCACTGGGCCCAGGCGTCTTTGGAAATTTCGTTATAGATACGTTTGCCCAGCTCGCCAGGATACAGCTGGAAATCCTGGCCATCTGCTTCACGCTGCAGGAAAGTACAAAAAATCGTTCTGCTCATTCTTAATCCTCTTTAATCGCCTGAAAGTTAAACCGGTGCTCCGGCCTTCAGCTGTTGCAACAAGCGCTCCACGGGGGCCGCCAGGCCAACGGACGGCGGCTGCGCTAAGTTATACCAGAGTGCGCCGCCTTCATCCATGCATGCGCCGGATGAGTGCACTGTAAGCCACATCGGCACAATATCCAGATGGAAATGGCTGAAAGTGTGGCGGAACGCGGTTAATTGCGTCAGATTATCTGCCTTAATCTGGCGCTGCGCCAGCCACTCACGTAGCGCAGTTTCATTCTCAAACTGTGGGAAGCAGAACAATCCTCCCCACAGACCCACCGGCGGACGCTGGGAAAGAAACACCTCGTCGCCATGCTGCATCAGCAGGAAGTAGCCGGTTCGCTCGGGGATCGTCTGCTTCGGTTTTTTGCCCGGATATTGAGTCCATGAATGATTGGCGTAAGCCACGCAGCCGTTATTCAACGGACAAAGCTCGCATTTTGGCTTTGAGCGCGTACACACTATCGCCCCGAGGTCCATCATCGCCTGATTGAAACGCTCCACACCTTTTGCTGGCGTGACGTCCTCGCTGATATCCCACAGGCGTTTCTCAACCTCTTTTTTCCCCGGCCAACCGCTGACAGCATAGCAGCGCGCGAGTACGCGTTTTACGTTGCCGTCGAGAATCGGATAATGCTGACTGAGAGAAAGGGACAAAATCGCCCCCGCCGTGGAGCGACCCACGCCCGGCAGTGCGGCAACCTCATCAAAGGTTTGCGGGAATTTGCCGCCATGCAGGGAGGCGACCTGCTGCGCTGCTTTATGTAAATTGCGCGCGCGGGCGTAATAACCCAGTCCGGTCCACAGGTGCAGCACTTCATCAAGAGGGGCGTTCGCCAGGTCGGTAACCGTTGGGAAGCGCGCCATAAAACGTTCAAAATAGGGGATGACCGTCGCCACTTGCGTTTGTTGCAACATTACTTCGGAGAGCCATACTTTGTAGGGCGTCTTAGCGATTTGCCAGGGCAGGGTTTTACGTCCGTATTTGTCGTACCAGTCCAGTACCTGGGCTGAAAATTGCGCGGCGAGAAAAGTCAAAGCGACGGCTCCGGGATAGTTATTATAAGGTGGCAGATTGCAGCACAAGGGCGAGAGGCTGTAAACCCTTGCATCCGCCGGGTAACTTTGGATAATGCCCGTTTTCCGAACACTCTCACAAGCAGACTTAACTTTTATGAAAAACGACGTCATATCTCCGGAATTCGATGAAAACGGTCGCCCGCTGCGCCGTATTCGTAGCTTCGTCCGTCGTCAGGGCCGCCTGACTAAAGGGCAGCAGCACGCGCTGGATAATATTTGGCCGGTGATGGGCGTTGAGTTCAACGATGCGCCGCTTGATTTCGCCGCGCTGTTTGGCCGTGAAGCGCCGGTCACGCTGGAGATCGGTTTTGGTATGGGCGCTTCGCTGGTGGCGATGGCGAAAGAGAAGCCGGAGCAGAATTTCCTCGGTATTGAAGTGCACTCTCCCGGCGTCGGCGCTTGCCTGGCTTCTGCTGAAGAAGAGGGTGTGCAAAATCTGCGCGTGATGTGTCACGATGCGGTCGAAGTGCTGCACACCATGATCCCGGATAACTCTCTTAATATGGTGCAGTTATTTTTCCCTGACCCATGGCATAAAGCACGGCATAATAAACGCCGCATCGTTCAGGCGCCTTTTGCCGAGCTGGTTAAAAGCAAACTGAAGCTGGGCGGCGTCTTCCATATGGCGACCGACTGGGAGCAATATGCGGAGCATATGCTGGAAGTGATGTCTTCCCTTGAAGGGTATCGCAACCGCTCTGAGAGCAACGACTATGTACCGCGCCCGGAATCGCGCCCGGTAACCAAATTTGAACAGCGTGGTCATCGTCTTGGCCACGGCGTATGGGACTTAATGTTCGAGAGGGTGAAATAATGGCAACGAATCGTAGCCGTCGTCTGCGTAAAAAAATGCATATCGACGAATTTCAGGAAGTCGGTTTTTCCGTCGCATGGCGTTTTGCGGAAGGAACCAGCGAAGAGCAGATTGACCAGACCGTCAACGATCTGATTAATGAAGTGATTGAGCCGAATAAGCTGGCGTTTGACGGCAGTGGTTATCTCTCCTGGGAAGGCCTGATCTGCTTGCAGGAAATCGGCAAATGCACCGAGGAGCACCAGGCCATCGTGCGTAAATGGCTGGAAGAGCGTGGGCTTACCGATGTACGCACCAGCGAACTTTTTGATATCTGGTGGGACTAAGTTTGACAAGGGTCGGCAACTGCCGGCCCGTTTTGTCTTAAGGGAGTTAAATGATGCGCAAAACGCTGTTAGCAGTGGCGCTTTCCGTCACCGCTTTGTCTGCACATGCAGATTACCAGTGTAGCGTCACGCCGCGTGACGATGTCATCCTCAGCCCGCAGCAGGTGCAGGTGAAGGGCGAAAACGGCGATCTGGTGATTCAGCCGGATGGCAGCCTGACTTACAACGGAAAAGCGTATTCCCTGAGCGCCGCACAGCGCGAGCAGGCCCAGGATTACCAGGCCGGTCTGCGCAGTAGCCTGCCGTGGATTGATGAAGGCGCACGTACGCGGGTAGAAAAAGGCCGCGCCGCGCTGGATAAAATTATTACTGAACAGGTGGGTGCCAGCAGCAGCATGCATAGCCGCCTGACTAAGCTTGATGCACAACTGAAAACGCAGATGGCCCGCATTATCGAGCATCGCAACGATGGGCTGACTTTCCACTATAAAGCCATCGATCAGGTGCGGGCCGACGGTCAGCAGCTGGTGAATCAGGCGATGGGCGGGATCCTGCAGGACAGCATCAATGAGATGGGGGCGAAAGCGGTCCTCAAAGGCGGCGGTAACCCGCTGGAAGGGATTCTCGGCAGCCTCGGTGGCCTGCAAACGGCCATTCAGAATGAATGGAAAAATCAGGAAGCAGACTTCCAGAAGTTTGGTAAAGATGTCTGTAGCCGCGTGGTTTCCCTTGAGGATAGCCGCAAAGCGCTGGTGGGCTCGTTAAAATAAGTCTTATCCCGCTACCTGCACCCGCAGGTAGCGGTGACGTAATCTTCCCTTTGTCAGCCGGTCACATCAGCCCCAGCATCTGCGGAACAAACAGCGAGATCTGCGGAATATAGACAATCATCATCAGCGCGATCAGCAGTGCGGCATAGAACGGCAGCAACGGTTTGATTAGCTGCTGAATCTTAACGCCGGAGATGGAGCAACCGACGAACAGCGCGCTGCCCACAGGCGGCGTCAACAGCCCGATACACAGGTTGGCGACCATCATGATACCGAAGTGCACCGGATCCATACCCAAGTCCTCGGCGATCGGCAGGAAGATAGGGGTGAAGATCAGCACCGCAGGGGTCATATCCATAAAGATCCCGACGATCAGCAGCACGATATTAATCAGCAGCAGAATCACTACCGGGTTCTCGGAAATTCCCATCAGCGTATCGCTAATCATGTAAGGAATATCGGCGTTGGTCATCGCCCACGACATGCCAACAGAGAAGCCAATCAACAACAGCACGATAGAGGTCATCACCACCGATTCAAGAATTAGCTTCGGCAGCTCCCGCCATTTCACTTCGCGATAAATCAGTACTGAGAGAATAAAGGTGTAGACCACGGCAATAGCAGAGGCTTCGGTGGCGGTGAAGATGCCGCCGAGGATCCCGCCCATGACGATGATGACCAGCAGCAGGCTGGGCAGCGCGTCGAAAAAGGCTTTTGCCGCCTGAGCGCAGGTCGGACGTTCAGAAACCGGGTAGCCGCGTCGTTTAGCGATGATGGCGCAGACTATCATGATGGACAGGCCCATCAGGATACCCGGCAGGTAGCCGGCCATAAACAGTGATGCTACCGAGACGCCGCCTGCGGTTAAAGAAAAGACAATCAGCACGTTTGATGGCGGAATTAACAGGCCCGTGATACAGGAGGAGACGTTAACCGCCGTGGAGAACGCCGGATCGTAGCCTTTCTGCGTCTGGATAGGGTGTAAGGTTCCGCCTACCGCTGCGGCAGCGGCGACCGCGGAACCAGAAATGGAACCGAACATCATGTTCGCCAGCACGTTAACGTGGCCCATCGAGCCCGGTACCCGGCCGACCATGACCTGCGCCAGGTTTATTAAGCGTATGGCAATCCCGCCGCTGTTCATCAGCGTACCGGCAAAAATAAAGAACGGAATAGCCAACAGGGCGAAGTTATCCAGGCCGTTCGCCAGGCGCTGAGAAACGGTAATCACTGCGATATCCCAGGGGAACATCAGCAGCATCGAACCCACGGTAGCGATACCAATGGAAAAAGAGATCGGTACGCCAATAAAAACCAGAATAAAGAAAGAGCCGAATAGCGTCAGTGCGATATAGCCTTCCATTAGTTTGCTCCTGCTTCAGAGTGCTTCATGTTTTTCAAACCGTTGCTGATAAAGCACAGCGCGTAAAACATCATAATGACGCCGGTAAGCGGCAGGATGAGGTACACATAGCCCATTGGGATCTGCATCGCTGCGGAGACCTGAGCGGTCGACAGCGTTTTTTCAATCAGCTTCACGCCGCCGGTAACAATGACTGAGCCAGCAAAAATAAAGATCAGCAGGTTAATGATGACGCTGAGAAGCGCCTGTTTGTTTGGTTTCAGCGTCATTGCGAGTAAATCGATAGCCAGATGACGTTGAGCGCCGACCGTGTAAGCCGCACCCAACAGGCCAACCCAGATCATCAAAAAGCGCGCCAGTTCGTCGGTCAGAGTACTTGGCTGGTTTAACACGTAGCGGCTGAACACCTGCCAGACGACGCAGACAACCAGCGCCACCATCACGGCGACGGAGAATGCGGCGATCACGCGGTCCACCGCCAGTTTTATGCGGTTAAGTATCATCATTAATTTCCTGGTAAAAACGGGCCAGAAGCTGGCCCGCTAGAGATTTATTCAGCAGCGGCTTCGAATTTGGCCAGCAGAGCGGCCTGTTTAGGATCTTTTTTGAAGTCATCAAACAGCGGCTGTACGGCGGCGCGGAACGGTGCTTTATCGACTTTAACGATTTCGCCACCCATGGCTTTGGCCTGGGCGCGGGTGTCGGCGTCGATCTTCTCCCACAGCTTCTGCTGATAAACTTCGGACGCTTTAGCGGCCTTGATCAGGATTTGCTGCTGTTCCGGCGTGAGCTTGTCCCAGGTTTTGCTGGAGATAACGAGGAAGTCCGGGATTGAAGCATGTTCATCTTCAGAGAAAACCTTAGCGATTTCGATATGACGGGTCTGTACCCAGGAAGGAACGTTATTCTCCGCGCCGTCCACGACGCCCTGCTGCATGGCGGTATAAACTTCGCCAAAGGAAATCGGCGTTGGCGAACCACCCATTAATTCAATCATTTTAAGCGTGGTCGGGCTGGCCTGGACGCGGATCTTTAGCCCTTTTAAATCTTCCGGCTTAGTGATGGGTTTCTTGGCATAAAAGCTGCGGGTACCGGCAACATAAGCAGAAAGCGCAAAGAATCCTTTATCTTTAGTGGATTCCATTATTTCTTTACCCACTTCACCAAAGACGACTTTATTGAAGTGATTCTGATCGTTAAATAAGAACGGCAAATTATATATCGCGTAGATGTTATCGAATGACTCCAAATCGCTGGCGGAGCCTTTAGTCATATCGAGGGCACCGTTTTGTAATAACTCCATGGTTTCACGTGCGCTGCCCATCTGGCTGCTGGGGTAAATACGAATCTTCATATTACCGCCAGAAAGTTGGTTAACCTCTTTCGACATCTCCTCAAATGCCTGATGAACAACGTGGCTGCGTTCGAGGTTATGTGCCAGTTTTAACGTAACTTTTTCAGCTGCGCTAGCGCCTGAAGAGAGCAGGGCAAGCAGTGATACACACACCAGAGAACGAGAAAAAGAGAATTTTTTCATGAGTCGGCTCCATGCATTTGGGTTAATTGGTCAATATCTAGAGAATGATTCCGTATTTCTGTATGACATATTATCCTGGTTGTCCGACACCTTTAAGCCGTCTGACTCACATTTTTTCTCAATGACATAATGAAATGAGGGATTTTGTGCGCTGGGTTATGTTTATTTTTAATAAATGAAGATGAGTTTATTTTTATTTTGAATGTGGTAAATGGATTGCTCGGAAATAACCTTGCAAACACTTCGGGAAAGGCGAATTATGAATTATCCCGTTATCTTTTAATAACGGGATATGAATTGAGATGTTTATTCGCTAAGGAATAACTCGAGAAGGGAATTTAAAAACAGCTTACCGTGCTCGGTAATTTGCCAGTCATGCTCATCCTCCGTCAGATAACCCTGGGCAATCGCCGCCTCGATTTGCGGGCGGATCGAGCGTTCCTCAAGGCCTGTGTAGCGGCTGAATTCATCACGTGGCGCCGCTTCCAGCAGGCGGAAACGGTTCATAAAGAACTCGAACGGTTTATCGGCGGTTTCCACATCATGCTGACGTTCGAGGTAGCGGCCTTCCATATAGCCGCGCGGATGGCGGGTTTTCGCCGTTCGTAGAATGCGCCCGTTCGGGAACGTCACTTTGCCGTGCGCACCGCAGCCAACGCCAAGGTAGTCGCCAAAGCGCCAGTAGTTCAGGTTGTGCTGACACTGATAGCCAGGTTTAGCGTAGGCGGAGGTTTCGTATTGCTGATAGCCCGCAGCGCTGAGCAAACGGTGTCCCTGCTCGTAAATATCCCACAGCGCGTCATCATCCGGCAGCACAGGAGGACGTGAACCGAACAGGGTGTTAGGTTCGATGGTCAACTGATACCACGAGAGATGCGGCGGGTTGAGAGCAATCGCCTGACGCAGGTCGTCCAGCGCCTCTTCCAGAGATTGATCCGGCAGGCCGTGCATTAAATCGAGATTAAAACTGCGCAGCCCCAGTCCGCTTGCCAGGTTAGCCGCGCGCTTCGCCTCTTGTGGGCCATGAATGCGTCCAAGGCGCTGGAGCTTCTGTTCGCTAAAGCTCTGCACGCCGATGGAGATGCGGTTGATACCCGCACGCTGATACTCGACGAAACGATCCGCTTCCACGGTGCCAGGGTTGGCTTCCATGGTAATCTCTGCATCTGCCGCCAGTGGCAGACACTCGCGCACGCCATCGAGCAGAGTTTGCATCGCCGGGCCTGAAAGCAGACTCGGCGTACCGCCACCGATGAAAATAGTCCCAATCTCACGTCCCTGTGCATAGGGGGCGTCGGCCCGCAAATCGTTCAGCAGATGTTGAACGTAGTCGTCGTGCGGTACCTCCCCCTTCAGCGCATGCGAGTTAAAATCGCAGTACGGGCATTTTTGCACGCACCATGGAATATGAATATAGAGGCTCAGGGGTGGCAAATTAGCCATTACGTAAGGCTTCCAGTAACAGTTTCAGCGCGCGTCCACGGTGGGAGATAGCGCTTTTTTCTTCGCGAGTCAGCTCTGCTGCTGTTTTTCCCTCTGTCGGAACAAAGAAAATCGGGTCGTAGCCAAAACCGCCGTTACCTGCGGATTCGCGGGCGATCAGGCCTGGCCAACTGCCGTGGCAGACCAACGGTGTCGGATCTTCTGCATGGCGCAGATAAACCAGTACGCAGTGGAATTGTGCCTGACGTTTATCGTCTGGAACGTCCTTCAGGGTTTCGAGCAGCTTTTCCAGATTGCGCTGGTCGGTAGCGCCTTCGCCGGAATAGCGGGCGGAATAGATACCCGGTGCGCCGCCTAACGCATCGACTGCCAGGCCGGAGTCATCGGCAATGGCCGGTAACCCGGTGACCTGCGCGGCATGACGCGCTTTTAGAATGGCGTTTTCAATAAACGTCAGACCGGTTTCCTCGGCTGAATCCACACCCAGTTCGGTTTGCGCGACAATATCGAGGCCGAAATCAGCCAGCAGCGAGGCCAGCTCGCGCACTTTACCTGGGTTGCCGGTGGCGAGAACAACTTTTTGCATTATGAGTCCTGTTTATTCTGTCAGCGCAGCGACCCCGGTCGGGATCTGCTGCGGATGAATGATTTTTACCTGCTTGTGGCGGCCCAGTTCACCTTTCTCAATAAGGACCTGGCTTTTCGCTACGCGGAACTGTTTGGCGAGGAATTTAACCAGATGGGCGTTGGCCTGACCATCAACGGGCGGGGCGGTAATGGCGACTTTAAGTTCGTCGCCATGTAAACCAACGATGCTGTCGCGGCTGGCCTTGGGCTGAATATACAGCCGCAAGACTAACCCGTCAGCGCAGGCTTCGACGGCACTCATAGCGCCATCCACAGCCCCGGAAGCAGAACGTTGCCTGTTGCCTGTAAGAGCTCGGCAATGCCCATATTGATAACGTACAACAGCAGCACCAGCACCATCGGCGAGAAATCAATCCCGCCCATTGATGGCAGCATTTTGCGAATCGGACGCAGCAGCGGGTCAGCCAGCTGCATCAGGACGTATTCTACCGGGCTACGGCCCTGGCTAACCCAGCTCATAATCGCCATCAACAGCAGAACCCAGAAAATCAATGAGCCCATGGTTTTGATGAGGATCAGGAGCGCGGAGATCCAGATAATTGGCTGGAAAGTGACGACCATAAACAGGACGATGGCTTTCACAACGCAAAGAATAAAGGCCACCAGCAGGGAGGCGCTATCGAGCGGCCCCATTGCCGGGATAATGCGGCGTAGCGGCCCAACGACAGGCTGCGTCGCTTTCACGACGAACTGCGAAAACGGGTTATAAAAGTCGCAGCGCGCACACTGCATCCAGACGCGTAATAACACGACCATTGTGTAGAGCTCAATGACCGTTGAGAGCAGGAAAGTCAACGTCTTCATGGCGTTCCTCAGATTCCTTATTTTTTGCTGTAGTCGCGCGCGCCGAAAATTGCGGTTCCGATGCGCACCATAGTGCTTCCCGCCGCGATGGCGGCTTCCATATCATCCGACATTCCCAGCGACAACGTATCGACCGTAGGATAGCGTGTTTTTAATCGCGCAAATGCTACCGCCATTTGTTGGGCGACGGCAAACTGCCTTACATATTCTGACTCTGGCGCGGGAATCGCCATCAAGCCGCGTAGCTGTAGGTTAGGCAGCTCGGCGATGTCTGCCGCCAGCGCGTCCAGGGCTTCAAGTGGAATACCTGATTTGCTGTGCTCATCGCTGATATTGATTTGAATCAGTACGTTGAGCGGTGGCAAATGGGCTGGTCGTTGCTCGCTAAGGCGGGCGGCGATTTTGAGCCGATCGACGGTATGGCACCAGTCAAAATGCTCGGCCACCAGGCGGCTTTTGTTGGACTGCAGCGGACCAATAAAGTGCCACTGTAGACCGGTTGCGCCCACTTCCTGAAAGTGGCGAATTTTTTCAACCCCTTCCTGAACGTAGTTTTCGCCAAAAGCCACCTGGCCTGCAGCCACCGCTTCTTCGATAGCGCTCGCAGGTTTCGTTTTACTCACTGCAAGCAACGTAACTTCTTCTGGAGCACGGCCGCAGCGTGCGGCAGCGGCTGAGATTTTGTCCCGGACCTGTGCCAGGTTATGCGCAATATCGTTCATATTCCGAGGATGAGTTATGGAGCTGGAAGAAATAGTGGCCCTTAGTGTAAAGCATAATGTCTCCGATCTACACCTGTGCAATGCGTCAGCGCCGCGCTGGCGTCGGCAGGGAAAGCTGGAACCTGCGCCTTTTACCTCGCCGGATATCGGTAAAATTCTCAATGACTGGCTCAACGAAGAGCAGTTAGCGCAGTGGCAGGCCTGCGGGCAGGTTGATTTTGCCCTTGCGCCGGCAGGCGGGCCGCGCCTGCGTGCCAGCGCGTTTGCCCATACTCGTGGCCTGTCTCTGGCATTACGCCTGCTGGCAGAAACTTGTCCTTTACTGGAGGAGCTGGGTACTCCTGCCGCCTTACCGGAACTGCTCAATGAAGAGAGTGGGCTTATTCTGGTCACGGGGGCGACCGGGAGCGGTAAATCAACCACCCTGGCGGCGATGGTTGGTTATCTTAACCAGCGTCTCGATGGTCATATTCTGACGCTGGAAGACCCGGTTGAGTTTATCCATCACAGCGAGCGTTGCCTGATTCAACAGCGGGAAGTTGGCCGCCACTGTCCCTCCTTTGCATCGGCATTGCGCGTCGCGCTGCGTCAGGACCCTGACGTCATTTTGTTAGGGGAACTGCGTGATAGTGAAACGATCCGCCTTGCATTAACCGCGGCGGAGACCGGACATCTGGTGATGGCGACGTTGCATACGCGTGGCGCGGCGCAGGCGGTCGAGAGGCTGGTAGATGTTTTTCCGGCGCAGGAGAAAGAGCAGGTCCGCAGTCAGCTGGCAGGGAGTTTGTGCGCTGTGCTGGCACAAAAATTGTTTCCGGATACTGCTGGTGGAAGAGTTGCGCTATACGAGCTTTTGGTTAATACCCCAGCGGTGGCGAATTTGATCCGAGAGGGAAAAACGCATCAACTGCCCGGCGTAATGCAAACCGGGCAGCAATCGGGCATGCAAACATTTACGCAAAGCTTTCAGCAACGTACGGCTGCAGGTCGTTTATAGCTGTATTTTTTATATTCAGACATCTTACCAATGGCTTGTTATGACAATGTTTTATTAATGTTCAGTATCATAATTTTATATTACAAATAAGTACGTGAAATTAAGACGAATAATGTACGCTATGAAAAACGAATTGACATAAACTTCCCATAACCAGGAAAAAAGTTTGATAATCTTTTGACTCTCTTAAGGCATTCGATTTATGCTGTTTGCAGGGATAGGAAAATTCCCATGGAATATTGTTTCAATGTGTAAATATGGTTTGGACTTATAAATACACTCGCGATCGTATTCTTTTTAATTCATTTAACCGCTATGAAGGCGGGTATCAACTAAGGAGAGTTTTAAGTGATTAATTTTTCTGAGGATTTCATTCGTTCTCGCCAGGTTACTTTTATTACTCACCCATCGATTCAAAGCAAAGCATTTGCAACGTATCTGGCTGATACGTTATCTGTTTCTGTCATTTTGCAAAATATTAATAAGCCCCTTGTACAACGTTTTTTGAAAGATTCTGTAATATTATTTGATATTGCTGTTTCAAATAAAAAGTTGAACAGCGTATGGCGTGATATTATTCGCTCACAAGCAGACAATCCTCGTCTGCTGATTATCAATAGCGCACAAAAGTATGAACTCTACGAAATGGCACAGTGGCCTGCGCTTTATGGTGTCTTTCGCCATGACGATGATGAATCGCGCTTAATTGAGGGCGTTAAAGCCGTATTGAACGGTGAACAGACGGCTGAATTGAGCGTGATGCACCCGGCGATGTATACCGCGGATCATGCATCGGCACCTGCGGAAAGTTCTCCGTTGACTGAACGCGAATGTGAAATTCTTAATGAACTGCGCTGTGGTGCGACCAATATGGATATAGCTCGCGCGCTATTTATCAGCGAAAATACGGTCCGCACTCACCTATATAACGTGTTTCGTAAGCTGAGCGTGAAG
Source organism: Klebsiella sp. RHBSTW-00215 (assembly GCF_014103785.1). NCBI lineage: Bacteria > Pseudomonadati > Pseudomonadota > Gammaproteobacteria > Enterobacterales > Enterobacteriaceae > Klebsiella > Klebsiella sp. RHBSTW-00215. Next base: position 512,351 of record NZ_JABXQS010000001.1, on the reverse strand, counting down.
AATCGTACCCAGGCGGTAAGCTGGGCGAACGAACATCTGCGTCACTAACGAATTAGTCACGGAAGTGGCGCCAGCTACAGGCTATGGCGCCATTTGTCAGGCTTAGAAGCCTTGTTCAAAATAGCTTTCCAGAATAATGACCGCAGAAGCTGAATCAACGCTGCCTTTGTTGAGTGCGCGAAATCCGCCGTGTTCAAATAATCCGGCTCGGGCTTCAACGGTGCTCAGACGTTCGTCATGCAACGTTATTTGCACCCCAAAGCGGCCATGTATTTTATTGGCGAAGTTGCGTGCACGTGCGGTAAGAGGCTGTTCAGTACCGTCCATATTAAGCGGCAGACCGACAATAACGGCCTCAGGTTGCCACTCTTTCAGTAATTTTTCGATAATGTTCCAGTCCGGCTTGCCGTCCTGTGCTTTAAGTGCGGGAAGAGGGCGAGCAGTCCCGGTGATGCGCTGCCCGACTGCGACGCCAATACTTTTGGTGCCAAAATCAAAGCCTAAAAAGGTCCCACTCATTATGCGTGCCCCGCTTCGGCTGGCATTGTCACGATATCGATACCAATCAGCTTCGCTGCATCGCGCCAGCGGTCAGCTATCGGCGTTTTAAACAAAATATTCTGATCGGCCGGAGCGGTTAACCAGGCGTTATCCAGTATCTCTTGTTCTAGTTGGCCTTTCTCCCAGGAAGCATATCCCAGTGCGACCAGCACGTTACCTGGCTGCTTGTCCGTACCCAGGGTTTCCAGCACGTCGCGGGAGGTGGTTATCACCGTATTATCAGAGATACGGATGCTGGATGAGAAATCGGACGGTGGTGAATGCAGGATAAAGCCCCGGTCTTCAGCCAGAGGCCCACCGAGCATAACCGGTTTATCCAGGCGGATATCAGGGTTACGCGGATCGGGCGCGATTTTTAACTTCTCCAGGATCCCTTCAACCAGCAGATTTTCCATCGGTTTATTGATAATAATGCCCATGGCACCGTCATCGTTATACTCGCAGATATAGACTACGGAGCGACGGAAAATCGGGTCCTGGAGAGCAGGCATGGCAATTAGAAAGTGATGCTGTAAATTCATTGTCAGAGGTTCTGTTCCTGGTTCAAAAAAGCAGCACCCAGTATGCGGGTAACGTGCAAGGCTGTCGATTCAACTTTATCTTTCAGGTTACAGGGGCGTTGAATCAACTTGAGTGGTCTTTCAGGCTACAGGCGTGGGCCCGTAGCCTGAAGCAGTGCTTATTTATTGATGCGCTTCTCGATGGCGTCCATCAGCATACCGGTAATGGAAATCGGGAATGCGGCTTCGATTTCACGTACGCAGGTCGGGCTGGTGACGTTAATTTCCGTCAGGCGATCGCCAATGATATCCAGACCCACAAAGATTAACCCTTTAGCTTTTAGCGTTGGGCCGACGCGGCGGGCGATAGCCCAGTCGCTTTCAGTCAGCGGGCGCGCTTCACCGCGACCACCTGCTGCAAGGTTACCACGAGTTTCGCCACCCTGCGGTATACGGGCCAGGCAGTAAGGAACGGGTTCGCCATCAACCACCAGTACGCGTTTATCGCCATCTTTAATGGCTGGCAGATAGTTCTGCGCCATGCAGTAACGGCTGCCGAGTTCGGTTAATGTCTCGGTGATCACGCCAAGGTTAGGGTCGCCTTCTTTAACGCGGAAAATCGATGCGCCACCCATGCCGTCCAGCGGCTTGAGGATGATATCGCCATGTTTTTCCCAGAAGGCTTTTAACTGAGCTTTATTACGGGTGACCAGCGTTTCCGGGGTTAACTCGGAGAACCAAGCGGTAAATAGCTTTTCGTTACAGTCGCGCAGGCTTTGCGGCTTGTTGACGATAAGCGTTCCTTTTTCTTCAGCACGCTCAAGAATATAGGTCGCGTAGATAAACTCAGTATCGAACGGCGGATCCTTACGCATCAGAATCACGTCGAGATCCGCGAGCGGCAGATCCTGCTCGCTATTGAATTCATACCATTTATCGTAGTTTTGCTCGACGCTCAGCGAGCGCGTACGGGCGCGGGCTTCACCGTTGATTAAGTACAGATCGTTCATCTCCATATAATGGAGTTCATAGCCGCGACGCTGCGCTTCCAGCAACATGGCGAAGCTGGTGTCTTTCTTGATGTTGATGGTTGCGATGGGGTCCATCACGATGCCGAGCTTAATCATTATTCTTCTCCGTTAACGCCTCAACCTAAGTCGCCAAAACGCACCTGCAGGGCGGTGATGGCAGTGAGCGCAGTTGTCTCTGTACGCAGAACGCGCGGTCCCAACAGGATATCAGTAAACTGGTAGCGAGCGGTCATCGCTATTTCTTCCGCCGACAGGCCGCCTTCCGGGCCAATCAGCAGGCGAATACGCTCGACCGGCAACGGCAGCGTGTTAATGCTGGCGCTGGCCCGGGGATGCAGATTGAGCTTCAGGCCCTCGTCCTGTTCCGCGCACCAGGCTTCAAGCTGCATTGCCGGGCGGATCTCCGGCACCACGTTGCGACCGCTCTGCTCGCAGGCGGCAATGGCGATTTTTTGCCACTGCAGGATCTTCTTCTGCAAACGTTCGGCATCCAGTTTAACGCCACAGCGCTCGGAAAACAGTGGCGTTATGAGGCTTACACCAAGTTCGATCGATTTCTGGATGGTGAATTCCATTTTTTCGCCACGGGACATGACCTGGCCCAAATGGATATGCAGTGGGGATTCGCGGTCATCGATTTTGCTGCTCTGCACTTCAACCAGAACATTTTTCTTACCGGCCTCGACAATTACCGCTTCGAAGACCTGATTGCTACCGTCAAAAAGCTCAATTGCCTGACCTTTACCCATGCGTAAAACGCGGCCGACATGGTTGGCCGCGTCGTCGGAGAGGGCTATCTGGGTGCCCGTGATGATGGGGTCCGGGTGATGGATGCGAGGAGTGCGCATGCTTGATATTCCGTTCTGTGCGCAGATATCCTCTTCCCTCGTAAAGAAGGGAAGAGTGACGCTGCAAATTAACAATTGCCGCTAGTGTAGGTTAGCTCTTTTGCGCCTGGCAAGCCTGCAGGACGTAAGGATTATGGTTACCCTGGACTTTCGCAATGCGCTCGTCGCGCTGACACTCCCAGGTCGTCACCGGATACTGCTTGTCCCAGGCGGTAAATAGCTGAGTTTGCTGGCGGGAAAGGTTTAGTTGATAGCGGTCGCGCATATAGAAGTAGGTGCGGGCGATAGAACCGCGGGCACGAGCCGGTGGCTCGGCGACTTTGTCTTTGAAATCGACCTTCATGTCGCACTGACCATATTGGCCTTCGCCGCCGTTCCACTGGCTGTACATAAAGTTGGCGCGATCGCCATTGACCTCGCCGACCGCTGGCTGCAGGTTATGCATGTCGCTTTCCATCTTGCGATATTCCGGGTCTTTGGCACAGTTTTTCCGTCCGCCATCCTGCCAGCATTGACGCTGGTGACCGAACTGCCAGGCCGGAACCACATGCTCCCACTCAACCCTGCTGGCGCGGTTTTCATTTTTACGCACTTTATAGCCACAAGATTCCAGGTCGATAACGCCTTTTTTCCCCTGCCAGTTGATTTTACAGCCGCAGTAAAAATCGCCTGGGACATCGGCGTTGACTTTCACGCCTGCAGCCTTGGCTTGAGAAAAACTGTTGATTCCTTCGGCCGCAAGCGGGCCACACGCCGTCACGCTGAGAAACGCGACAGTAAAAATATGAATGCGGGACATCGTGAACTCCGTGTCAAAACGAGCCCGCAACGTAACGAATGCGATTGCCGGATGCAATCAGCCAGATCAGAAAACTTCCAATTATTTCCGGAGATTACTTTTCCGCTACCAGAACGTCGCCGCAGCGAACGCAGCGATAAGTGGCTTCCCCGCGCACCACGCGATTGTGACGGCGGACGGTTAACTGGTGCTGCTGACACTGGCAGCGGTAGGAGAAGGTGTTTTTGCGCACCGAGTCGAGTTCAAAACGATGGGTGCGCAGGGCCGGAACGCCGAGTACGTTTTCCATCATCCATTTCCACTCTCTGCCGTGCGGTGCGACGCGACCAAAGTGCTTCCACACCAGCAGATGAGCCAGCTCATGCGGTACGACCTCGTCGATAAATGCTTGTTGGTTTTCCAGCAGCAGCACCGGGTTGAGGCGGATTTCGTTTTTTTCCAGCCAGGCGGTGCCGGCGGAAGTGCCACGTTGCTGATAGACCAGTACCGGTTCAGGGTAATGTTGTCCCAGTTTGGCGTTAGCTTTGGCCAGATTCTCGCGCAGGCTGCGCATGACGGCCTGTTGAAGGGCAATGGGAATTCGGGGTGTTTTCATAGCGCCAGAGGATAGTGCGGCAGAGAGGGGAGAGCAAGAAGAAGCTTCCTCTCGGGCGGGAGGAAGCTTTATACCCTTCATACTTCAAGTTGCATGTGTGTTGGCCGCGTTCGTTCACCCCAGTCACTTACCAGAGTAAGCTCCTGGGGACTCGCTCACTTGCCGCCTTCCTGCAACTCGAATTATTTTGGGTATAGGTGCTAGTCGCGAGCGCCGATTTCGCGCAGTTTACGACCTTTCATCAGGTTACGTTCGATGTGTTCCAGCGAGACGTTTTTCGTTTCCGGAATCAACCACAGCGTCAGGAAGATGAACAACACGTTCAGACCACCATAGACCCAGAAGGTGTTGGCGCTGCCCAGCGAGTTCAACATGGTCAGGAAGGTGGCTCCGACGATCATATTGGCAATCCAGTTGGTTGCCGTTGAGCAGGTGATACCAAAATCACGTCCTTTCAGCGGCTGGATTTCTGAACACAGTACCCAAATCAGCGGACCGGCGCTCATCGCAAAGCCGACGATAAACATCAGTAGCATCAGCACGGCAAAGTACTGCGCGGTGGCTGAATGGATGCCAATATGCATCATGCTGCCCAGAACACCCATACCGACGGCCATCACGATAAAGCCAAGGATTAGCGTGGGTTTACGACCCCAGCGGTCAACCAGACCGATGGCAATAAAGGTTGCCAGAACGTTGGTCAGACCGACAATGACTGTCCCCCACATTTGTTCAGTGGTATTGGCATAGCCTGCCAGTTCAAAAATCTTCGGTGCGTAGTACATGATGACGTTCATGCCGGTGAACTGCTGCATCACCTGCAGTAGAACGCCAAGGAACACTGCGCGACGGAAATTGCTGTTTTCTTTAAATAGCGACCAGCCGGACTGTTTTACCTTCAGGCTTTCGCGGATTTCATCCAGTTCGCGTTTTGCTTCTGCGCTGGTATCGCGCAGGCGCAGCAGAACGCGCTCTGCATCAACAAAGCGGCGCTTAGCGGCAAACCAGCGCGGGCTGTCCGGCAGGAAGATAACGCCAATCAACAACAGGATCGCCGGGATGATAATAACGCCGAGCATCCAGCGCCACGCGCCGCTATAGCTAAACGCTGTATCGGAAAGATAAGCGCCGAGAATACCAATGGTGATCATCAACTGATACATCGAAATCATGCTGCCGCGAATTTTTTCCGGGGCGATTTCCGACAAATAAAGCGGGGCAGTATAGGAGGCGACGCCTACGGCCAGGCCGAGCAGCACGCGGGAAATCAGCAGCACTTCAACGTTCGGAGCAGCAGCAGAGCACAGCGAACCGGCAACGAACAGGATGGCGCCAATCATCAGGCTTTTTTTACGCCCGAGTTTAAAGGAGAGCCAGCCGCTACCGACTGCGCCAACGGCGGCACCGAACATCATGGAGCTCACCACCCATTCCTGGGTATGAGCGCTTATCTGAAACTCGTTGGCAATAAAGGGTAAGGCACCCGCAATAACACCGATATCAAGGCCGAACAGCAGGCCAGCCAGTGCGGCGAGGAAGCAGACAAAGAACGTTATCGTCTTGTTCGAGCGCCCTTGTTTTTTGTTGTCAGGCATAACGCCCTCCAGTTGAGTTATTGATTCTATCGATGGTTAGGGTAGGGAAGTACGTAGTAAAAAAATGTGATATCAATCACGACTGTGTAATCGGTTACACTAAAGTAAAGAAACGTAATTGAATTAAAGTTATTTAAATCAACATATTAATTGATTTTAGCTTAAGAAATTAAAAGCACTAATCAGAGAAAACTGAAATATTGTGTAACACTGTGATGTCTTAGTGCATTAAGAGCGTGAGTTAATTAATGATTTGCTCTGTACCTAATGTAATCGCTTTCATTTTTTGCGATAGGGGTCGATACGTGTCTGCGGGAAATCGCTAACGGGGAGTATTAGAAACGAAAAGGCCAGCGCGAGGCTGGCCTTAAAAGCAGAAGGGCATGGTTTACTTGAGGCCAGCGGCTTCGCGCAGTTGGGCGGCTTTGTCGGTTTTTTCCCACGGGAAATGTTCGCGGCCAAAGTGACCGTATGCTGCGGTTTCTTTGTAGATCGGGTGCAGCAGATCCAGCATCTGAATCAGTCCGTACGGACGCAGATCGAAGAACTCGCGAACCAGCAGAGTCAGTTGTTCAGAAGCGATTTTCTCAGTGCCGAAGGTTTCAACCATGATGGAAGTCGGTTCTGCCACGCCGATAGCGTAGGAAACCTGAATTTCGCAACGGTCAGCCAGACCAGCCGCCACGATGTTTTTCGCAACATAGCGTGCAGCGTAGGCTGCAGAACGGTCCACTTTTGATGGATCTTTACCGGAGAATGCGCCGCCGCCGTGACGAGCCATGCCGCCGTAGGTATCAACGATGATTTTACGCCCGGTCAGGCCACAGTCGCCCATCGGGCCGCCGATGACAAAACGACCTGTTGGGTTGATAAAGAATTTTGTTGCGCTGCTCAGCCATTCGGTCGGCAGGACCGGCTTGATGATCTCTTCCATCACCGCTTCTTGCAGTGATTTCTGGTCAATATTTTCCGCATGCTGAGTTGACAGAACCACGGCATCGATGCCGACGATTTTGCCATCGTCATACTGGAAGGTGACCTGGCTTTTCGCATCCGGGCGCAGCCACGGCAGGGTGCCATTTTTACGCACTTCGGCCTGACGCTGCACCAGGCGGTGAGCATAGGTGATCGGCGCTGGCATCAGCACGTCGGTTTCGTTAGTCGCGTAGCCAAACATCAGGCCCTGGTCGCCCGCGCCTTGTTCCAGCGGATCGGCACGGTCAACACCCTGGTTGATGTCCGGAGACTGTTTGCCGATAGCGCTCAGTACCGCGCAGGAGTTGGCATCAAAGCCCATATCGGAATGCACGTAGCCAATTTCACGGACCGTGTTACGGGTGATCTCTTCGATATCAACCCATGCGCTGGTGGTGATTTCACCGCCAACCAGAACCATGCCGGTCTTGACGTAGGTTTCACATGCTACGCGTGCTTTCGGATCCTGCTCGAGGATCGCGTCCAGTACGGCGTCGGAGATTTGGTCAGCAATTTTGTCTGGATGCCCTTCTGATACGGACTCGGACGTAAAGAGGTGTTTTGCCATGTTTTATTTCACCTGTGGACGATTCGGGTAGCTCATACTGTTGTGTAGAGAGGCTTTGACGGATGACCCTACCAAAGCTTGCAGGTAGTGACACGAGCAGTCTGAGTGTTAATCAGTATAGATGGATTAACTTCTGGATGGCTATTTTAGGGCAGTTGTTGACCCCATTTCCAGCCTTTTTTGATATTCGTCGCATTTATGGGAAAACAGTGGTGGCAATTTTTCCTGACAAACCCCGGCAACGCGCATATTTTTATTTTGCTTTTTACCCCGCTTCTCGGTATAAAACGCCGCGCGCGGCTCATTAAAAAGCGCACGAGCACTCTTCTCGTGACGCCACTTCCAGCCGGGTTAAGCAGTCTGTGTTTACAGAGTCCCGCAGCAGCGTTTGCGCTGGCTGTTCGGAATGTCTAGCTTTGGCTTGTCGCTGGCCCATGTCGGGGCAGTGTGGAGGTGATCCTTAATAATGAACCCACGTTTTTTGCCTGATTCGTCGCGTCGTTCCGTCGCGCGTCACTATCCCGCAAGCTGCATCTCTCTCATGCAAACCAGCCGATGCTCTACCCATCTCGGCGCTTCTCAGGATTCCAGGGCCGGTAGGCGATTGGAAAACTGAACAAGGGCGCTCTTGCTATCGCAAGGGTTTTCTCGTGGTTTCTCCGAACTGTCATACTCAGTTCGGGTACGTGTTTTACGATGATATGAATAAGAAACCGGTCGCGCAGTCGCGAGACCAGCACTATCTGCTGGGATTTAGGACTGTTCATGGGTTGTTATCGCTTCTTCGGATTGCGATAGTAGTCAACTGTTTTACACTTGTTACTAAATTTGAGGTTCGCTATGTCTGACGACATGTCTTTGTTTTCGCCTTCGTCAGCAGGCGAACACGGTGTACTACGTTCCATGCAGGAGGTTGCGATGAGCTCCCAGGAAGCCAGCAAGATGCTACGTACTTATAATATTGCCTGGTGGGGTAATAACTACTACGACGTTAACGAACTGGGCCATATTAGCGTCTGCCCGGATCCCGACGTCCCGGAAGCGCGCGTTGACCTCGCCGAGCTGGTGAAAGCGCGTGAAGCACAGGGCCAGCGCCTGCCTGCGCTGTTCTGCTTTCCGCAGATTCTGCAGCACCGCCTGCGTTCGATTAATGCCGCATTTAAACGCGCGCGTGAATCCTATGGCTATAACGGTGACTACTTCCTTGTTTATCCGATCAAGGTTAACCAGCATCGCCGGGTTATTGAGTCGCTGATCCACTCCGGTGAACCACTGGGTCTGGAAGCGGGCTCAAAAGCGGAACTGATGGCGGTCCTGGCGCACGCGGGCATGACCCGTAGCGTGATTGTGTGTAACGGTTATAAAGACCGTGAATATATCCGCCTGGCGCTGGTGGGTGAAAAGATGGGCCATAAGGTCTATCTGGTCATCGAGAAAATGTCGGAAATCGCTATCGTGCTGGAAGAAGCCGAGCGTCTGAACGTGGTGCCGCGCCTTGGCGTGCGTGCGCGTCTGGCATCGCAGGGTTCCGGTAAGTGGCAGTCATCCGGCGGCGAAAAATCGAAATTTGGCCTTGCGGCAACGCAGGTTCTGCAACTGGTTGAGATCCTGCGTACGGCAGGGCACCTGGACAGCCTGCAACTGTTGCACTTCCATCTCGGTTCGCAGATGGCCAATATTCGTGATATTGCCACCGGCGTGCGTGAGTCATCGCGCTTCTACGTTGAGCTGCATAAGCTGGGTGTCAACATTCAGTGCTTCGACGTTGGCGGCGGTCTGGGCGTGGACTATGAAGGTACCCGTTCGCAGTCCGATTGTTCGGTGAACTACGGCCTGAATGAGTATGCCAACAACATAATCTGGGCGATTGGCGATGCTTGTGAAGAGAACGGCCTGCCGCATCCGACGGTGATTACCGAGTCGGGTCGTGCAGTGACTGCGCATCATACCGTGCTGGTCTCTAACATTATCGGCGTTGAGCGTAACGAATACACCGAAGCGACTCCGCCTGCACAAGACGCTGCGCGTCCACTGCAAAGTATGTGGGAAACCTGGCTGGAAATGCACGAGACCGGCAACCGCCGCTCGCTGCGCGAATGGCTGCATGATAGCCAGATGGACCTGCATGATATCCACATTGGCTACTCCTCCGGCACCTTTAATCTTCAGGAGCGCGCCTGGGCCGAGCAGCTGTATCTGAATATGTGTCATGAAGTGCAGAAGCAGCTCGACCCGAGCAACCGTGCGCATCGTCCGATTATTGATGAGCTGCAGGAGCGGATGGCGGATAAAATCTACGTCAACTTCTCACTGTTCCAGTCGATGCCGGATGCCTGGGGTATCGATCAGCTGTTCCCGGTGATGCCGCTGGAAGGGCTGAATATGGTGCCGGAACGCCGTGCGGTGCTGCTGGATATCACCTGTGACTCCGATGGCGCAATTGACCATTATGTCGATGGTGATGGTATCGCAACCACGATGCCAATGCCGGAGTACGATCCGGATAACCCACCGATGCTGGGTTTCTTTATGGTTGGTGCCTATCAGGAAATTCTCGGCAATATGCACAACCTGTTCGGTGATACGGAAGCCGTCGACGTGTTTGTGTTCCCTGACGGTAGCGTGGAAGTTGAGCTGTCCGATGAAGGGGATACGGTGGCGGACATGCTGCAATACGTGCAGCTAGACCCGAGCACGTTGCTGACTCAGTTCCGCGATCAGGTGAAAAACTCAGGCCTCGACGAAGCGCTGCAACAGCAGTTCCTTGAAGAGTTCGAAGCGGGATTATATGGATATACTTATCTCGAAGATGAGTAATTAAGAGTATTCCGCTTGATGACCGATTTATTTTTATAAATCGGTCATCTCATTCTGAAAAGAATCTTAATCGTTAATTACCCTCTTTTTTTATTTTTAAATATCCATACTATTGCTGAGTGATTTATTCATGACAGCAAAGGAAGTGGATATGAAGGGATTTAAAATTAAGAGTTTACTGGTCAGTATGTTTTTGCTTTTAGGCGGCTGCGCTGGGCAGATGCAGTCCAACCCATCCATGCATTCCGAAGTGGGCACCACGTGGGGGGGAGACGTAAATTCAACGGTGACGGGCGTCTCAGCTGAGCGGGCAGAGCGTGAGCCCAGTGAAATCATTCTGATAAATTACTCTGCTAAATACCAGCCGGGGTACGATCGTGTTTATAGCATTCGTATCAGTAATCTTGAATATGCTGTTCGTGATGCAAATTTTAATTCTATTCCAATCACTCGTCGTTATGACTCCTACACTGGACAGTGGCAATATATTATCCCGGCGACCGTGGGGATGAACTATCAGCTGTACGTGCGTAATTTCAGTCGTGATAAGAATTATGAAATTGTCGCGACGGTTGATGGCCTGGATGTGCTGAGCGGTAAACCTGGCTCTCTGAATAATAGCGGTTATATTGTTAATGCTGGTGATTCGCTGGCGATTAAAGGGTTCAGAAAAGATAAGCATACTGAGGCAGCGTTCCAGTTCTCCGATGCCTCTGATTCCTATGCGGCTAACTCCGCGCAGGGTGATGTGCGTAATACCGGGGTTATTGGTTTTGCGGCATTTGCGCTACAGAGTAAATCAACCTCGGCGCTGCCGCCGTGCTCGGCTCAGGCTTTCCCGGCAGACAGCAACGGTTATGCACCACCGCCGTGCCGTAAATAAACGCTTCGCTTGAAGCCGGGTAGTTTTAAGGCGATAATTACGCCCAATACATGATATGCAAATTGAACCCTTTCTCGTCGGGCCTAACGACGCGGAAGGGTTTTTTTATATCTTTTTCAAATTCCACGACTGTAAAAGAGGTCATACCCATGAGCACCTTAGGTCATCAATACGATAACTCCCTGGTATCTAACGCATTTGGCTTTCTGCGCCTGCCGCTGAATTTCCAGCCGTACGACAGCGATGCTGACTGGGTGATTACTGGCGTCCCGTTTGATATGGCGACTTCCGGACGCGCGGGCGGCCGTCACGGTCCGGCGGCGATCCGTCAGGTGTCGACTAACCTTGCGTGGGAGCACAACCGCTTCCCGTGGAACTTTGATATGCGTGAGCGTCTCAACGTGGTTGACTGTGGCGATCTGGTTTATGCCTTCGGCGATGCGCGTGAGATGAGCGAAAAGCTGCAGGCCCACGCGGAAAGATTGCTGGCTGCGGGTAAACGCATGCTCTCCTTCGGCGGTGACCACTTCGTGACGCTGCCGCTGCTGCGCGCGCACGCTAAGCACTTCGGCAAAATGGCGCTGGTGCACTTCGATGCTCACACCGATACCTATGCAAACGGCTGCGAATTCGACCATGGCACTATGTTCTATACCGCGCCGAACGAAGGTCTGATCGATCCGAATCATTCGGTGCAGATCGGCATTCGTACCGAGTTTGATAAAGATAACGGCTTCACGGTGCTGGATGCGGGTCAGGTTAACGATCGGACCGCTGACGATGTGATTGCCCAGGTTAAGCAGATCGTCGGCGATATGCCGGTCTATCTGACCTTTGATATCGACTGCCTGGATCCGGCATTCGCACCGGGTACCGGTACGCCGGTGATCGGTGGCCTGACTTCAGATCGCGCGATCAAACTGGTGCGCGGCCTGAAGGATCTGAATATTGTCGGCATGGACGTGGTGGAAGTGGCTCCGGCTTACGATCAGTCCGAAATCACTGCTCTGGCGGCGGCGACTCTGGCGCTGGAGATGCTGTATATCCAGGCGGCGAAGAAAGGCGAGTAATCACAGGAATCGCCCGGCGGCGCTGCGCTTGCACGGGCCTACAGATAATCGCGGATCTCGTAGGCTGGGTAAGGCGTTAGCCGCCACCCGGCATGAATCCGGGCACTATGCCTAAAACGGGTTTGTCATCACCAGCTATGCCGGATAGCGCTAATGCTATCCGGCTTGCATGACGAGCTTTGCCAAAAATATCTGATATGGCTTGCTGATGGGGCGGCGGTTACTTGATGCCGTCCGCAGCCATTCGATCGCGAATATGCTGAGCGCGCGCCTCTGACGCCGGGTGATCGTCAAACATTGAGCTTTGGCGACCGGCTTCCAACTTGGCTAATTTTTCGAAGCTGGTGGCCAGGCCCGCAGGATTAATCCCGCGTTTACGCAGCAGATCGTAAGAGTAGTCGTCTGCTTCAGATTCCTGGCGCTGGGAGAATTGTGAATTCACCAGTTTTTCACCCAGATCGCCCAGTTGCGACTGCGAGAGACTGCCGACAATACCGCCAGCTGAAGCCGCCGCTGCGCGCACCGCGTTGGTACCCAGCGCGACCTGCATCCCTTTCTTCACATGACCGAGCGCCACGTGACCCATTTCATGGCCGATGACTGCTTCAACTTCATTATCATTCATCAAATCCATTAGCCCGCTATAGACGCGAATACAGCCGTTGGCCATGGCAAATGCGTTGACGTCTTTGGTTTGGTATACCTTGTAGTTCACCGGCTGGCCGTTGATGTTGTCGCCCAGCGCGGCGGCGATTTTGCTGAGGCGCTTACTGTATTCGCTGCTGGCAGGCGCGATGGTGGCTTTGGCGTCCATCTCCTGACAGGCTTTGTCGCTTAAGGTTTTAACCTGCTCGTCGCTGAGGGAGTAAGCCTGCCAGGCTTCTGCGCCAGAGCCGAGCAGGGCGTTAGAGTCCATGTTCTGGCATCCGGTAAGCGTTGCTGCGATCCCAAGGGCAAGAATAGCTGAACGAATTTTCATTTTTTATCTTCCACAATCTTATGGTTATTTATCCGAAAAAACGGCGATAGCAGGCCTGCCGTATCCTATACAAATTATAAATACTATCTCAGTATGCGGGCGAGAGGATTACGGTGCAGCATAACGTGTTCCAGAGATTTCTTAAGCGGCAAAAGGATGCTCCATGTACATGTTTTGCCGCTTAGGTTACATTGTTCACACTTTTTTCCGGCGTAGCCCAAAACGCGCTGTCGTCAAGTCGTTGCGGGCATGGCCTTCATTATCCGATCTGGAGTCAAAATGTCCTCACGTAAAGAGCTTGCCAACGCTATTCGTGCGCTGAGCATGGACGCAGTACAGAAAGCCAAATCCGGTCACCCGGGTGCCCCGATGGGTATGGCTGACATTGCTGAAGTCCTGTGGCGTGATTTCCTGAACCATAACCCGCAGAACCCATTATGGGCTGACCGCGACCGCTTCGTGCTGTCCAACGGTCACGGCTCTATGCTGATCTATAGCCTGCTGCACCTCACCGGTTATGATCTGCCGATTGAAGAGCTGAAAAACTTCCGCCAACTGCACTCTAAAACGCCGGGCCACCCGGAAGTGGGTTACACCGCGGGTGTTGAAACCACTACCGGTCCGTTGGGTCAGGGTATTGCCAATGCGGTGGGGATGGCGATTGCGGAGAAAACGCTGGCGGCGCAGTTTAACCGTCCGGGCCACGACATTGTTGACCACTTCACTTACGCCTTCATGGGCGACGGCTGCATGATGGAAGGTATCTCTCACGAGGTATGCTCCCTGGCCGGTACCCTGAAACTGGGCAAACTGGTGGCGTTCTATGACGATAACGGTATCTCCATCGACGGTCACGTTGAAGGCTGGTTTACCGACGACACCGCGAAGCGTTTTGAAGCCTACGGCTGGCACGTTGTTCGTGGCGTGGATGGTCACGATGCTGACTCGATTAAACGCGCAGTGGAAGAAGCACGTGCGGTCACTGACAAACCGTCCCTGCTGATGTGCAAAACCATCATCGGTTTCGGTTCCCCTAACAAACAGGGCACTCACGACTCCCACGGCGCGCCGCTGGGCGACGCGGAAATCGCGCTGACCCGCGAAGCTTTGGGCTGGAAACACCCGGCCTTTGAAATCCCGTCTGATATCTATGCTCAGTGGGATGCGAAAGAAGCCGGTCAGGCGAAAGAAGCCTCCTGGAACGAGAAGTTCGCGGCCTACGCCAAAGCCTTCCCGCAGGAAGCGGCAGAATTCACCCGTCGTATGAAAGGCGATATGCCGTCTGACTTCGATGCGAAAGCGAATGAGTTTATCGCTAAGCTGCAGGCGAATCCGGCGAAAATCGCCAGCCGTAAAGCATCCCAGAATGCGATCGAAGCTTTCGGTCCGTTGCTGCCTGAATTCCTCGGCGGCTCCGCTGACCTGGCACCGTCTAACCTGACCATCTGGTCCGGCTCTAAAGCCATCAACGAAGACACCGCCGGTAACTACATCCACTACGGTGTGCGCGAATTCGGCATGACCGCGATTGCCAACGGTATCTCGCTGCACGGCGGTTTCCTGCCGTACACCTCCACCTTCCTGATGTTCGTCGAATACGCCCGTAACGCGGTGCGTATGGCGGCTCTCATGAAGCAGCGTCAGGTGATGGTCTATACCCACGACTCCATCGGTCTGGGCGAAGATGGCCCGACTCACCAGCCGGTTGAGCAGGTTGCTTCCCTGCGCGTCACGCCAAACATGTCCACATGGCGTCCGTGTGACCAGGTTGAATCTGCTATCGCGTGGAAATACGGCGTTGAGCGTCAGGACGGCCCGACCGCGCTGATCCTCTCCCGTCAGAACCTGGCGCAGCAGGAACGTACCGAAGAGCAGCTGGCGAACGTCGCCCGCGGTGGTTACGTGCTGAAAGATTGCGCTGGCCAGCCAGAGCTGA
The DNA here is from genome assembly GCF_014103785.1 of Klebsiella sp. RHBSTW-00215. Lineage (NCBI taxonomy): Bacteria > Pseudomonadati > Pseudomonadota > Gammaproteobacteria > Enterobacterales > Enterobacteriaceae > Klebsiella > Klebsiella sp. RHBSTW-00215. Next base: position 497,194 of record NZ_JABXQS010000001.1, on the reverse strand, counting down.
TTTTTATCGCCACCGGTTCAGAAGTTGAGCTGGCGGTAGCTGCTTACGAAAAACTGACTGCCGAAGGCGTGAAGGCGCGCGTGGTTTCCATGCCGTCCACTGACGCATTCGACAAGCAGGATGCGGCTTACCGTGAAGCGGTGCTGCCGAAAGCAGTCTCTGCTCGCGTAGCCGTTGAAGCGGGCATCGCTGACTACTGGTTCAAATACGTGGGCCTGAACGGCGCTATCGTCGGCATGACTACCTTCGGCGAATCTGCTCCGGCTGAGCTGCTGTTTGAAGAGTTTGGTTTCACCGTGGATAACGTTGTCGCCAAAGCGAAAGCACTGCTGTAATCATTTTTATGATAATAAACGGGTCGCTCAGGCGGCCCGTTTCTTTTGATTGAGACAGTGCTAGCTTTTTTTGTTAGCTATCATCAAGTCATTAATGGTGATGTACTTCACAAAATGTTAATTTAGTGATTTTTCATATTTGCAATTGAAATCACAAACATAGAGTTGATTTTATTTTTTTAATTATCAACTTGTTGTTTTTGTTCATTTCGTAAAAACCTTCAGCCAGTTCGCCTCTCTTTTGTCGCTTATTGATTTCACTGTGCCTCCCGAGTATTTTGTTTTTAACGATAAGCTGTACCCTAGAAATAAAATAAAAGGATGACCTATGCGACTGATTGATTATTTCCCAGAAGCATCAATATCGATAAAGAATTCAGCATCAAGCTGGCAAGAAGCGGTTGATTTCTCAATGTCAGCTTTATTGTCTAATCATTATGTTAGCCCGCAATATGTTCAGGCAATTAAAGACTCTACGTTAGCTAACGGGCCTTATTATATTCTGGCTCCCGAAGTGGCAATGCCTCATGCGCGTCCTGAATACGGCGCGTTAAAAACAGGGATGTCATTAACGCTATTGCGAAACCACGTCAGCTTTGGCGACGATAATGAACCGATTAAATTATTAATTGGGCTGTCCGCTGCCGATTCAGATTCGCATATTGGTGCGATTCAGGCATTAAGTGAATTATTGTGTGAAGAGGAAAGCCTGGCTGCATTGTTGGCGGCTAAATCTGAGAAACAATTAGCGGATATTATCTCCCGCGCATAATCTACTCCCTCCTTTCAGGATATTAATATGGAAAACAAGTCTGCTCGTGCAAAGGTTCAGGCTTTTGGTGGGTTTTTGACTGCCATGGTCATCCCCAATATCGGCGCATTTATTGCCTGGGGGTTTATTACCGCATTATTTATTCCTACTGGCTGGATGCCCAATGAGCATTTTGCCAAAATTGTCGGTCCGATGATCACCTATTTATTACCGGTAATGATTGGCTCAACCGGCGGTCACTTGGTTGGCGGCAAGCGCGGAGCGGTAATGGGCGGCATCGGTTCCATTGGCGTGATTGTTGGCGCTGATATTCCAATGTTCCTTGGTTCCATGATCATGGGCCCGCTCGGTGGCCTGGTGATTAAACATATTGACCGCCTGCTGGAAAAACGTATTCCTGCCGGTTTCGAAATGGTCATAAATAACTTCTCTCTCGGTATCGCTGGCATGATCTTGTGCCTGCTGGGATTTGAAATTATTGGCCCGGCAGTTCTTGTCGCCAACAATTTTGTGAAGGAATGCATTGAAGCTCTGGTACATGCGGGATATCTGCCGCTGTTATCGGTTATCAACGAGCCCGCAAAAATCCTCTTTCTGAACAATGCTATCGATCAGGGTGTCTATTATCCGCTGGGTATGCAACAGGCTGCTGAGACCGGAAAATCGATCTTCTTTATGGTGGCCTCTAACCCCGGCCCAGGGCTGGGCCTGCTGCTCGGGTTTGCCATCTTTGGTAAAGGCATGAGTAAGAAGTCCGCTCCGGGCGCCATGATTATCCATTTCCTTGGCGGTATCCATGAGCTCTATTTCCCTTATGTGTTGATGAAGCCGCTAACGCTGATTGCCATGATCGGCGGTGGAATGACCGGTACCTGGGTCTTTAATTTATTAGGTGGCGGCCTGGTTGCCGGACCGAGTCCTGGCTCAATCTTCGCCTACTTGGCATTAACACCGAAAGGGTCGTTTATCGCCACCATCGCGGGCGTAACGGCGGGGGCTCTGGTAACCTTTATCATGACTTCTTTTATTCTGAAGATGGATAAAAGCATCGAAGTCGAAAAAGAAGATACATTTAGCGAATCTGCTAAAGCGGTAAAAGCGATGAAACGCGAAGGTTCGTTTTCTTACAAGCAAGTTAAACGCGTCGCTTTCGTTTGCGATGCGGGTATGGGCTCCAGCGCGATGGGCGCAACAACTTTCCGTAAACGTCTGGAAAAAGCAGGGCTGGCTATTACCGTCACCCACTATGCCATCGAAAATGTACCGGATGATGCGGATATTATCGTCACTCATGCCAGCCTGGAAGGCCGTGTTAAACGCGTCAGTGATAAACCTTTAATCCTGATTAAAAACTATATCGGCGATCCGTACCTGGACGAGTTGTTTAAAAACCTCAGCGCCTGATTGCTCATTAATTTACGGAGTTAATATGAAAACCAAAGTTGCCGCTATTTATGGCAAGCAGGATGTCCGTATTCGTGAATTCGAACTTCCGCAAATTACCGATAATGAACTGTTGGTGAGCGTAATCTCCGATAGCGTGTGCTTATCCACCTGGAAGGCCGCTGCTTTAGGTAGCGAACATAAGCGCGTTCCCGATGATTTAGAAAATCATCCGGTTATTACCGGTCATGAATGTGCAGGAATTATTGTCGAAGTGGGTAAAAATCTCACTGGCAAATATAAAAAAGGACAGCGATTTGTTTTGCAACCGGCAATGGGACTACCCAGCGGATATTCAGCAGGTTATAGCTATGAATACTTCGGCGGTAACGCAACCTATATGATTATCCCTGAGGTGGCTATTAATCTGGGATGCGTACTGCCATATCACGGTTCTTATTTTGCCGCCGCGTCGCTGGCTGAACCTATGTGTTGCATTATTGGCGCATATAACGCCAATTTCCATACCACGCCTTATGTCTATGAGCATCGGATGGGAATTAAGCCTGGCGGCAATCTGGCGCTGCTGGCATGTGCCGGGCCGATGGGCATTGGCGCGATAGATTATGCTATCAACGGCAACATCGCCCCGGCGCGGGTGGTAGTGGTTGATATTGATGAAAAGCGCCTGGCGCAGGCGCAAAAACTCCTGCCGGTAGAACTGGCTGCCAGTAAAGGAATTGAGCTGGTTTACGTCAATACGCGGGATGTTGCGGATCCGGTACAGGCGCTGCGGGCGCTGACGAATGACGAAGGATTTGACGATGTCTTCGTCTATGCTGCCGTTCCCGCTATCGTGGAAATGGCGGACGATCTGCTGGCAGAAGATGGATGCCTGAACTTCTTTGCCGGTCCTACGGATAAAAACTTTAAAGTCCCGTTTAACTTCTACAACGTGCATTACAACAGCACCCATGTCGTGGGGACCTCCGGCGGCTCAACGGATGACATGCTTGAAGCGATCGCCCTGAGCGCAACTGGACAACTACAGCCTTCATTTATGGTGACGCATATTGGCGGCCTGGATGCGGTGCCGGACACGGTGCTTAATCTGCCCAACATACCTGGCGGCAAAAAGCTGATTTATAACGGCGTGACGATGCCGCTAACGGCGATTACTGATTTTGCTGAGAAAGGTAAAACCGACCCGCTGTTTAAGCAGCTGGCGAAACTGGTAGAAGAGACGCACGGGATCTGGAATGAGCAGGCCGAGAAGTATCTTCTGGCGCACTTTGGCGTTGATATTGGCGAGGTGACGGAATGATGTCACTGGCGTGGCCGCTGCTACGCACTACGGAACAGGCAGCGCTTGCTGCCTGGCCCGAAACGGGGTGCGGGGATAAAAACAAAATTGATGGCCTGGCGGTAAGCGCAATGCGGCAGGCGCTCAATGAGCTTAATTTTCAGGGGCGGATCGTCATCGGAGAGGGGGAAATCGACCATGCTCCCATGTTGTGGATTGGCGAGCAGGTTGGACGTGGCGAGGGGTTGGCTACTGATATTGCCGTCGATCCAATAGAAGGAACCCGAATGGTTGCGATGGGGCAAAGTAATGCGCTGGCGGTCATGGCTTTTGCGCCAGCGGGTTCGCTGCTGCATGCGCCTGATATGTATATGAAAAAAATGGTTGTGGGCCGCCGGGCGAAAGGGGCGATTAATCTGCGGCATTCGTTAAGCGAGAACTTATATAGCGTGGCAAAGGCGCTGGACAAGCCGCTGACGGCGCTGCGCATGGTCACGCTGGATAAACCGCGATTACGGCCCGCTATTGATGAGGCGAGAAGCCTTGGGGTGAAAGTTTTTGCTTTGCCGGATGGTGATGTCGCCGCCAGCGTGCAGACCTGCATGGCGGACAATGCTTACGATGTGATGTTCACCATTGGCGGCGCGCCGGAAGGGGTGATATCTGCATGCGCGGTGACCGCTCTGGGTGGGGATATGCAGGCGGAACTTATCGACTTTTGTGAGGCGAAAGGCGACTCGCCTGAGCACCAGCAGATAGCGCTGAAAGAGCGCAGCCGTTGCGATGAGATGGGCGTTAAGGTCAACCATGTGTACCGGCTTGATGATATCGTGAGCCACCGCGATGTTCTGTTCGCTGCAACCGGCGTCACGGGTGGAGACCTGCTGCGTGGAATTCAACGCAGCGCGGGCGGAATTCGCACACAAACAATCCTAATCAGTGGCATAGACCAAACGTGTAATATAGTAGACTCTCTGCATTCCTGGTGATTTATCGAGAAACGAATGACGACGCTAACAGAAGATGACGTGCTGGAGCAATTGGACGCTCAGCAAGATTTACTCTCCTTTATGGCGACTGCAAATACCCTCTTGTTGCAGGCCATCAAGCGTTTTCTGCCCTCGTTGTTCGTTAATAATGATGAAGAGATCGTGGAATATGCAGTGAAGCCGTTACTCGCGCAAAGCGGCCCGCTTGACGATATTGATGTGGCGTTACGACTGATATATGCGCTGGGGAAAATGGACAAATGGCTCTATGCCGATATCACCCACTTTTCGCAGTTTTATCAGTACCTGACTGAACAATGCGATCTTCCCGGATTTGCGGACGAGTTGACCTGGGATTTTATTTGTAATGTAAATAGCATTACGAATAACACCGCATTATATGGCGCGTTGAAATCAATGAAATTTGCTGATTTCTCTGCGTGGTCAGAAATTCGCTTCATTAATATGGTGAAAACCGCGCTGGCGTTGGCGATAACGACGATATTAAAGGAATTAACGCCGTGAATATAACGCTGAGTATTAATGGGCTGAATGTTGATGCCCGGTACAGTGATGACGAAATTGAGAACGTCCATAAACCTTTACTGCACCGTTTTACCCGATTACATGCTTTAACGCCGAACCGGCGGACCATTATTTTCCTCAGTGCGCCGCCAGGGACAGGGAAATCGACGCTCACGACGTTTTGGGAGTTTTTAGCGCGTCAGGACTCGCATTTGACACCCATCCAGACGCTACCGATGGACGGTTTTCATCGCTATAACACCTGGCTTGAAGAGCATGGGTTACGTAGCTCGAAAGGCGCACCGGAAACGTTCGATGTGACCAAGCTGGCGAAAAATCTTCGCCAGATTCGCGAGGGTGAGGGCGACTGGCCGCAATACGATCGGCAAAAACACGACCCGGTTGAAGCTGCCATTAATGTAAATGCCCCCGTTGTTATCGTTGAGGGCAACTGGCTGCTGCTGGATGATGAGCAGTGGCGTGTACTCGCGGAGTTTTGCGATTTTTCACTGTTTATTAAAGCGCCAGCCAACGCTTTGCGGGCCAGGCTGGTTGGACGCAAGCTGGCCGGAGGCCTGTCGCAAGCTGAAGCCGAGGCGTTTTACGAGCGTACCGATGGTCCGAACGTTCGCCGTGTGCTCGAAAACAGCCGGGCTGCAAACCTGACGTTAGAGATGACGGCTGACGGTGCATATAAGATTGCCTGCCCTTGACTCAGGCGAGTGTTGCAAAAAGGGCCGCGATAACGGCCCTGTTTGTATTTAGTTGAGATAAAGGGAACAGTGCCGCCAGGAATCATGGTCTCCGGCAATTTACCATCCCAACGCTCCGCTGTGGTCAGAGCAACAAGACAAAAAGTCCGCTCGCATCGTCTTTGCTATTCGTTACTCGCGTTGCAACTATTCCTTTTAAAATGTGACGTAAGTCAGATAAATGGCTTCTTCAACTGGACAGTCATTCCTTTTATTCCTTGTTTCGCTTATTCTAGCTGAAGCGTTTCAGTCGTCTAAATGTTCGACAATTAACCAATCAGTCGCAGTTTGCGACAGGTAAGGTTTCCCTTAGAGCGTAGCTGCATTACTCTGTCAGCCACCTCATTTCATGGACAGCCTTGCAGGAGACCTATGACCATACGCATTGCGATTAATGGCTTCGGTCGCATCGGGCGTAACGTGGTTCGTGCTTTGTATGAATCCGGGCGTCGTGCGGAAATCACCGTGGTGGCAATCAATGAACTGGCGGATGCTGCCGGCATCGCTCATTTGTTGAAATATGACACCAGCCATGGGCGCTTTGCCTGGGATGTACGCCAGGAGAGAGAGCAGCTGTTTGTCGGCGATGATGCTATTCGCCTGCTGCATGAATCTTCCCTTGAGGCGTTGCCCTGGCGTGAGCTGGCGGTGGATGTGGTGCTTGATTGTACGGGCGTTTACGGCAGCCGTGAACATGGCGAAGCCCATCTTCAGGCTGGCGCGAAGAAAGTGCTCTTTTCACATCCTGGCGGCAACGATCTCGACGCGACGGTTGTTTTTGGCGTCAATCATGATGAACTGCGAGCCGAGCACCGTATCGTCTCCAACGCCTCCTGCACGACCAACTGCATTATTCCGGTCATTAAACTGTTAGATGATGCCTACGGCATAGAGTCAGGAACGGTAACGACGATCCACTCATCAATGAACGATCAGCAGGTCATTGATTCCTGGCATCCGGATTTGCGTCGTACTCGAGCAGCCAGTCAGTCGATTATCCCGGTTGATACTAAGCTTGCTGCGGGGATTACGCGTTTTTTCCCTCAGTTTAACGATCGTTTCGAAGCGATTGCGGTGCGTGTGCCGACCATTAATGTGACGGCTATCGACCTCAGCGTGACGGTGAAGAAACCAGTAAAAGCAAGTGAAGTCAACCAGTTGCTGCAAAAAGCAGCACAGGGTACATTTCATGGTATAGTTGACTATACGGAATTACCGTTAGTCTCGATAGATTTCAACCACGATCCGCATAGCGCCATTGTTGATGGTACGCAAACGCGGGTAAGCGGCGCGCATTTGATCAAAACGCTGGTCTGGTGCGATAACGAATGGGGCTTTGCTAACCGGATGCTCGACACCACGTTAGCGATGGCCGCACAAGGTTTCAGGTAAGGCGCGTAAGCGCTTGCAAAACTTTATCAAGAATCAACGAGAGGATTCACCATGTCTGTAATTAAGATGACCGATCTGGATCTTGCTGGTAAACGCGTTTTTATCCGTGCGGATCTGAACGTACCAGTTAAAGAAGGGAAAGTAACCAGCGATGCGCGTATCCGTGCCTCTCTGCCGACCATCGAACTGGCCCTGAAACAGGGTGCGAAAGTGATGGTAACTTCCCACCTGGGTCGTCCTACCGAAGGCGAGTACAACGAAGAATTCTCTCTGCTGCCGGTTGTTAACTACCTGAAAGACAAACTGTCTAACCCGGTACGTCTGGTTAAAGATTACCTGGACGGCGTTGAAGTGGCCGCTGGTGAACTGGTTGTTCTGGAAAACGTTCGCTTCAACAAAGGCGAAAAGAAAGACGACGAAGCGCTGTCTAAAAAATACGCTGCGCTGTGTGACGTATTCGTAATGGATGCATTCGGTACTGCTCACCGTGCACAGGCTTCTACCCACGGCATCGGTAAATTTGCTGACGTGGCTTGCGCAGGTCCGCTGCTGGCCGCAGAGTTGGACGCACTGGGTAAAGCGCTGAAAGAACCTGCTCGCCCGATGGTCGCTATCGTTGGTGGTTCTAAAGTTTCCACTAAACTGACCGTTCTGGACTCCCTGTCAAAAATCGCTGACCAGCTGATCGTGGGTGGCGGTATCGCTAACACCTTCGTTGCCGCTCAAGGCCACAATGTCGGTAAATCCCTGTACGAAGCAGACCTGGTTGACGAAGCTAAGCGCCTGCTGACAACCTGCGACATCCCGGTCCCGACTGATGTGCGCGTGGCAACCGAGTTCTCAGAAACTGCAGCCGCAACCCTGAAGTCTGTTAACGACATCAAAGATGACGAACAGATTCTGGACCTGGGCGACGCTTCTGCGCAACAGCTGGCTGAAATCCTGAAAAATGCCAAAACTATTCTGTGGAATGGTCCGGTTGGCGTGTTTGAATTCCCGAACTTCCGCAAAGGTACTGAAATCGTTGCTAACGCTATCGCTGATAGCGAAGCCTTCTCCATCGCAGGCGGCGGCGATACCCTGGCAGCAATCGACCTGTTTGGCATTGCTGACAAAATCTCCTACATCTCCACTGGCGGCGGCGCATTCCTCGAATTCGTGGAAGGCAAAGTCCTGCCAGCAGTAGCTATGCTCGAAGAGCGCGCTAAGAAGTAATTCAGTTCAGGCGGGGTGACCCGCCTGTTTTTCAGCGCGCTTAAACGCTCGCGAACCTTCTTCAACGGTCGAAGATACAGATACAGGACTACGTAACATGTCTAAAATTTTTGATTTCGTAAAACCGGGCGTCATCACTGGCGACGACGTTCAGAAAGTGTTCCAGGTAGCTAAAGAAAACAACTTTGCTCTGCCAGCAGTAAACTGCGTGGGTACTGATTCCATCAACGCCGTTCTGGAAGCTGCTGCAAAAGTTCGTTCTCCGGTTATCGTTCAGTTCTCTAACGGCGGCGCAGCGTTCATCGCGGGCAAAGGCGTGAAAACTGACGTTCCTCAGGGCGCAGCAATCCTGGGTGCTATCTCTGGTGCGCATCACGTACATCAGATGGCAGAGCACTACGGTGTTCCAGTTATCCTGCACACTGACCACTGCGCTAAGAAACTGCTGCCGTGGATCGACGGTCTGCTGGACGCGGGTGAAAAACACTTCGCAGCTACAGGCAAACCGCTGTTCTCTTCTCACATGATTGACCTGTCTGAAGAAACTCTGCACGAAAACATTGAGATCTGTTCTAAATACCTGGCTCGTATGGCCAAAATGGACATGACTCTGGAAATCGAACTGGGTTGCACCGGTGGCGAAGAAGACGGTGTGGATAATAGCCACATGGACGCTTCTGCACTGTACACCCAGCCGGAAGACGTTGATTACGCTTACACCGAGCTGAGCAAAATCAGCCCGCGTTTCACCATCGCGGCTTCCTTCGGTAACGTACACGGCGTTTATAAGCCGGGTAACGTGGTACTGACCCCGACTATCCTGCGCGATTCTCAGGACTATGTTTCTAAGAAACATAACCTGCCGCACAACAGCCTGAACTTCGTCTTCCACGGCGGTTCCGGTTCTTCTGCTCAGGAAATCAAAGACTCCGTAAGCTACGGCGTAGTGAAAATGAACATCGATACCGACACCCAGTGGGCAACATGGGACGGTATCCTGGGCTACTACAAAACGAACGAAGCTTACCTGCAGGGCCAGCTGGGTAACCCGAAAGGCGAAGACCAGCCGAACAAAAAATACTACGATCCGCGCGCATGGCTGCGTGCTGCTCAGGTGACCATGGTGGCACGTCTGGAGCAGGCATTTAAAGAACTGAACGCGATCGACGTTCTGTAAGAAAACTCTGTTTCTTACTCTGAAGCCCGCAGAAATGCGGGCTTTTTTATTATCTGAACGACATGAAATGTTGCTAAATAAATGTGATCAGTTTGGCAAAACGTACACTTTTTGTTTACCCTTAACCTACCTGTTATTTCAGGTTTGGTTTTTTATTTCCCGTCCGGGTATCCATAAGGAATGTTAAATGGAAGATTTGAACGTTGTCGATAGCATAAATAACGCCAGTTCGTGGCTGGTGCGCAATCAGGAATTACTGCTGAGCTATGCCGTCAACATCGTAGCGGCTATCGCGATTATTATTGTTGGTATGATCGTGGCGCGGATTGTGTCCAATACGGTGAATCGCCTGATGCGGGCGCGACATATTGACGCCACCGTTGCCGATTTTCTTTCTGCGCTGGTACGTTACGCCGTTATAGCCTTTACGCTGATTGCCGCTTTGGGCCGCGTCGGCGTGCAAACTGCCTCAGTCATCGCCGTTCTCGGTGCTGCCGGTTTGGCCGTCGGCCTGGCGCTACAAGGCTCTCTGTCTAACCTTGCTGCTGGTGTTCTGCTGGTCGTATTCCGCCCATTCCGTGCGGGTGAATACGTTGACCTTGGCGGTATCGCGGGTACCGTGCTGAACGTGCAGATTTTCTCCACAACCCTTCGTAGCGCGGATGGCAAGATTGTGGTGGTTCCGAACGGTAAAATCATTGCCGGGAATATCATTAACTTCTCCCGCGAGCCAGTACGTCGCAACGAGTTTATTATTGGCGTGGCTTACGATGCCGATATCGATAAAGTGAAGCAACTGATTACGGCTATCATTGAATCAGATGAGCGTATCCTTAAAGATCGCGAAATGACCGTGCGCCTGAATGAACTGGGTGCTTCATCGGTAAACTATGTGATTCGTGTATGGAGTAAAAGCAGCGATCTGCAAAACGTGTATTGGGATGTTCTGGAGCGTATTAAGCGTGACTTCGACGCTAACGGTATCAGCTTTCCGTATCCGCAGATGGATGTGAATTTGAAGCAGGTAAAAGACCCGGCGGAGTAATTTTCACGTCAGGTTTAGCGATTAAGGCTCGCCGTCCCTGATGGTGAGCCTTTTTAGTTTGTAGAGTAAAATCCTGGAAAATCCCTGATCATTAGCCTTTCTAATTAATGATTAATAATATCAATTTCCGCTAATAATGATATCGCGCTATAGTCAGCCGCATTAACGACCTCAGCGGAAAAATTCAACATGTTATCTTATTACTTTCAGGGGCTTGTCCTGGGGGCGGCAATGATTTTGCCTCTCGGACCCCAAAATGCGTTTGTGATGAATCAGGGCATTCGCCGCCAGTACCATCTGATGATTGCGCTGCTATGCGCTATCAGCGATCTGCTGCTGATCTGCGCCGGTATATTTGGTGGTAGCGCGCTGTTGATGCAGTCTCCGTGGCTGTTAGCGTTGGTAACCTGGGGCGGTGTGGCCTTTTTATTGTGGTACGGTTTCGGTGCGTTGAAAACGGCTTTGAGCAGCAATCTGGAACTGGCCAGTGCGGAAGTCATGAAGCAGGGATGCTGGAAAATCATCGTCACGATGCTGGCGGTGACCTGGCTCAACCCGCACGTTTATCTTGATACTTTCGTGGTGCTCGGCAGCCTGGGCGGACAGTTAGCGATGGAGCCAAAGCGCTGGTTCGCGTTAGGCACCATCAGTGCTTCATTCTTATGGTTTTTTGGTCTGGCTCTGCTGGCTGCCTGGCTGGCCCCGCGTCTGCGCACGGCAAAGGCACAGCGCATTATTAACGTGCTGGTTGGCCTGGTGATGTGGGTGATTGCGCTACAGCTGGCGAAAGACGGCCTGGCGCATGTGCAGATGCTGCTTAACTAAGTCTTGTCCGATGGACTTTCCGCGCGTACGCGCTAAGCTTGCAGGCATGCGTCTGTGTATGGACGACCAATGTAAGATGGAGAAACGACAGTGAAGTTAAAAGTCATGGCCCTGGCGGCGGCACTCGGATTTAGCGTAATGGCAGCTCAGGCAAATGAATTGCCAAATGGCCCACATATTGTCACTTCAGGCACCGCCAGCGTTGCTGCGGTTCCCGATATCGCAACCCTGGCGATTGAAGTCAACGTTTCCGCGAAAGACGCGGCATCGGCAAAGAAACAGGCCGATGAGCGCGTGGCTCAGTATCTTTCCTTCCTGGAAAAGAGCGGCATTGGAAAAAAAGATATTAACTCGGCCAACCTGCGCACCCAGCCTGATTATGATTATCAGAATGGCAAAAGCATTCTCAAGGGCTACCGCGCAGTGCGTACCGTTGAGGTCACGCTGCGTCAGTTAGATAAGCTAAACGGCCTGTTGGATGGGGCGTTAAAAGCCGGTCTGAATGAAATTCGCTCCGTGTCGTTGGGCGTTGCGCAGCCGGATGCTTACAAAGACAAAGCGCGTAAAGCGGCGATTGATGATGCTATTCATCAGGCGCAAGAGCTGGCGACAGGCTTCCACGGTAAACTGGGGCCAGTCTATAGCGTGCGTTATCATGTCTCTAACTATCAGCCAAGCCCGATGGTGCGGATGATGAAGGCCGATGCAGCACCGGTTTCTGCTCAGGAAACCTACGAGCAGGCGACGATTCAGTTTGATGACCAGGTTGATGTGGTGTTTGAACTGCAACCGACCCAGCCTACGCCAGCACCCGCTGCGCCAGCGAAACCTGCTGAAGAGCCAAAAGCGGCACAGTAATTCCGTTACCCGGCATTCGTGCCGGGTTTTTTCTGTGACCATCTGTAAAAATGAGAGCACGACAAAAGTCTTTCCCCTGATGAAGTGAGGATATATCCCTGTCCCTTGATGAGGTAAACATGGATATCTTTATTTCGAAAAAAATGCGCAATTTTATTCTGTTGGCGCAGACCAATAACATCGCCAGAGCGGCGGAAAAAATACATATGACCGCTTCCCCCTTTGGCAAAAGCATCGCCGCGCTGGAGGATCAAATTGGCTATACGCTGTTTACCCGCAAAGATAACAGCATCAGCCTGAATAAGGCAGGGCAGGAGCTTTATCAGAAGCTGTTTCCGATTTATCAGCGCTTATCGGCAATTGATAACGAAATCCATCACTCGACGCACCGTTCGCGCAATATTGTCATCGGTATCGACAACACGTATCCCACCATTATTTTTGATCAGTTGATAAGCCTCGGCGACAAATACGATGGCGTCACCGCGCAGGCGGTGGAGTTCAGCGAAAATGGGGTGATTGATAATCTGTTTGACCATCAGCTCGATTTTATTATCTCGCCACAGCACGTTTCCGCTCGCGTTCAGGAGCTAGAAAATCTGACCATCACCGAGCTTGCACCTTTGCGGCTAGGGTTTCTTGTTTCCCGTCGTTACGAAGATAAGCCACCGCAAGAGCTTTTGCGTGAGCTACCCTGGTTGCAAATGCGCTTTCAGAATCGGGCGAATTTTGAGGCGATGCTGGATGCTTATATGCGCCCATGCGGAATTAATCCCACGGTCATCTATCGGCCTTACAGCTTTATGGCCAAGATCAGCGCCGTGGAGCGCGGACAGTTTCTGACGGTGATCCCGCATTTTGCCTGGCGTCTGGTGAACCCGGCGAAGCTGAAGTACTTCGACGCGCCCGGTAGCCCAATGTATATGCAGGAGTATCTCTACTCGCTGAAAAACCATCGCTATACCGCCACGATGCTTCAGCACATTACTGAAGATCGTGACGGCACGGCGAATTAACCGAGCATCGAGCCGTACTCGATTAAGTTACGGTGCAGATCGAACGCGTGACGGAGGTCGTGATGGATATGCCCGCCGGGCGCATTTTCCAGATAGCGATGCAGATAGTTTCGATAGAGTGGATGCGCGCAATTTTCGATAATCTTGTGCGCCCGCTGTAGCGGCGATAGCCCACGCAGATCGGCGATCCCCTGCTCGGTGATGATGACTTTCACACTGTGCTCGCTGTGATCGACATGGCTGCACATCGGCACAATCGTCGAGATCTTCCCGTCTCTGGCAATTGATGGCGCCATGAAAATGGAGAGATACGCGTTGCGCTCGAAATCGCCGCTGCCGCCGATGCCGTTCATCAGATTCACCCCGGCCACGTGGGTGGAGTTGGCGTGGCCGTAGATATCAAACTCCAGCCCAACGTTCAGCGCGATAACCCCCAAACGGCGGATGATCTCCGGATTATTGGAGATCTCCTGCGGGCGCAGTACGATGCGGCTGGAGAAGAAGTCCATATTGTCGTAAATCTTATACAGCGAATCGGCGGAGACCGTCAGGCTGGAGGCGCTGGCCCCGGTGATTTTTCCGCTTTCCAGCAGATGTACCACCGACTCCTGCAAAACCTCTGAATACATCGTAAACGGCGGAATATCCTGGTTTTCGCCAAGCCGCGCCATCACCGCGTTGTTGATATTGCCAACCCCGCTTTGTAGCGGCAGAAACTCAGGCGGGATCCGTCCCTGCGCCATCTCATTGAGCAAAAATGTCACTACATTGTCGGCGATTTGCTGGCAGAAAGGGTTGCTCTTCTCCAGCGCGTTACCTGCATCGGGCAGCTCGGTCTCCACCACCGCAACAATCTTTTTCGGATCGATCTGTACGTACTGGCTGCCTATGCGATCCATGGTGTGAAAAATAGAGACGCTATTGCGACGCGGCGGCGCGCCGGGGATCACGATATCAGCCAACTCAGCAACTCGCGGGCTGTGGTAGTGATTTAGCTCAATGATCACTTTTTTCGCCCGCAGCAGCCAGGTTGGCGCGTTGCCGATCCCGCTGGAGAGCCAGACTCGTCCATCCGGCGCAATGGCTGAAGCCTCGATCACCGCAACGTCAATATCGCCAAAGAAGCCGTAGTTGACCATCTGCGCCACTTCGCTCAGGTGCAGGTCGACAAATTTCACTCTCCCCTGATTGATTTTTTGCCGCAGGCCGGAGGCGGTCTGATACGGTGCGCGCCAAGAGACGGCGTCGGCTTCTGATAGGGCATCATCCGCCGCTGCACTAATTGACGCCCCGGTTAGCAAACGAATCTGAAAAGGCTGTTGCGCCTGATGCAGTTCGCTGGCGCGGCGGGCAATGGCAGCAGGCAGGGCCTTGGGCGAACCGGCGGGCGTGAACCCGCTGAACGCAACCATCTGGTCGTGCTGGATAATCTCCGCCGCTTCATCGGCGCTCATCCGTTTCATTTTGCTCTCCTTAATGGCCGACAAAATTAGGTTTACGTTTTTCCATAAACGCGCTCATCCCTTCCTGATAATCCTCACTGTCGTAAACGGCGCGACGCATCCCCTGAATTCGTTCGAATTCGTCGGAATTCATGGTGTGCGCTTCGCCAAGCACGCGCAGCTCTTCCTTTATTACCGCAATCGCCAGTGGCGCTTTTTCCGAGATGTGGTGCGCCATCTGTAAGGTGAAGTCCTCCAGCTCGTTGGCGTCCACCACGTGATTGAGAATGCCGACCGCCAGCGCGCGCTGGGCGGTAATCGGCAGGGCGGTAAAAATCAGCTCTTTGACGATATGGAAACCGGCGTCGCGGGTCAGGTTATGAATACCGACCAGGTTGTACGGCACGCCGAGGTTGACCGGCGTCATGGAGAAGGTTGACGTACTGGCGGCGATGATCAGATCGGAACTCATGATCATCTCAAATGCGCCGCCCCAGACGCTGCCTTCGACCATTGAGATCACCGGTTTCGGATACTTTTGGATCATGCGGGTAATCTGACGCAGCGGATCGTCATAAGAGAGCGGATCGCGGCGTCCAGCAGGCAGTTCATGAATATCGTGACCGGCGGAGAAGACTTTCGCTCCGCTGGGCGCGCGTAAAATCACGCAGCGAATTTCCGGCGTGTTGAGGTCGCTCAGCGCCTGCATCAGATCGTCGATAAACACCTTGCTTAAGGCGTTGAGCTTACGCGCATAATTAAACTCAATAACCGCAACCTTCTGAATAATTTCGACATTAACATATTGATAAGACATAAATATCCTTTCATGCAAAGTAATGATTCTGGAGGAATTCGCTGATCTGGTGCAGACCGGTGCGCGGCGAGAGGTGGTTGCTTTTGACCGCCTGTAGCGTTTGCTGGAAGTAGCGTTCGAAATCGGTCCGGGAAAATAGCAGGTGCAGCGCCTCTGTTTCGGTCTGCTTTTGCAGCCACTCCAGCGCCTGGCGCTGGCGCATTTTTTCCAGACCGCCGCTGTCCGTCAGCGCTGTTTTGAACTCAAGAATGGCGAGCCAGACGGCTTCGATACCACGTTTTTCCAGTGCGCTACAGCTCAGAACGCGCGGCTGCCACTCGGCGTGCTTGCGGCGCAGAATATGCAGGGCGGATTCATACATATGGCGGGTGATGGCGACGCTGGCATGGTTCTCCCCGTCATCTTTATTGATGACAAGGATATCAGCCATCTCCATGATCCCTTTCTTGATGCCCTGAAGAGCGTCACCGCCGCCAGCGATCTGCAACGAGATAAAGCAATCCACCAGGCGGGAGACCTCCGTTTCCGATTGGCCGACGCCGACGGTTTCAACAATCACCACGTCATAGCCCGCCGCTTCGCACAGCAGTATCAGCTCCCGCGCGCGCAGGCTCGTGCCGCCAAGATGACCGCAGGAGGGGACCGGACGGATGAATGCCGAATCCGATCGCGCCAGTTCGATCATCCGCGTTTTATCACCAAGAATGCTGCCGCCGCTGACCGGACTGCTGGGATCGACCGCGATCACCGCTACCCGAAAACCCTGACGGATCAGAAGCATACCGAAAGCTTCCAGGAAGGTACTCTTTCCGGCTCCCGGCGTTCCGGTAATGCCTAAACGCAGCGCGTTACCGGTAAAGGGCATAATGGCATCCAGCAACTGTATGCTTAGCGACTGGTGGCGAGGATGCAGGCTTTCTACCAGCGTCATGGCCTGGGCAAGCGTGGACCGCTCGCCCATCCGTAATTGCCGCACGGTGTCCGCCAGCGTGGATTCGTTAATCATGATGTTGGCTAATCCTTACCAGAACGTCGCGCACGCTTTCCAGCATTGGCGTACCGGGGCCATAAATAGCGGCCACGCCGTGCTCCTGCAGGAAAGCGTAATCCTGCGGAGGGATGACGCCACCGGCGATAACGCAGATATCTTCGCGCCCCCATTTTTTCAGCGCGGCGACCAGCTCGGGAATTAACGTTTTGTGTCCTGCCGCCAGGGATGAGGCGCCAACCACGTGCACATCGTTTTCTACTGCCAGGCGGGCGATCTCTTCCGGCGTGGAGAACATCGGACTGAGATCAACATCGAAGCCGAGATCGGAATAGGCGCTGGCGATCACTTTTGCCCCGCGATCGTGGCCATCTTGACCCATTTTGGCGATCAGGATGCGCGGGCGGCGGCCGTTGTCCGCAAGGAAACGTTCAGTTTGCGCAACGATAGCGTCAAACTCGCAGGCGGATTTGTCGGACTGATGGTAGCTTTGCGCAATGACTCCGGTGACGCACTGGCTGGGGACCAGATAGCGGTCAAACGCCGCCTCCAGCGCGTCGGAGATTTCACCCAGCGTGGCGCGAACACGGGCGGCGTTGATGGCGGCGGCCAGCAGATTTTCATTATGCTGTGCAGCGTGGGTGAGGGCGTTCAGCGCCGCTTTTACCGTCACATCGTCACGACTGGCCCGAATTCTCTCCAGCGAGTCGATCTGTTCGTTGCGCACCTTAACGTTGTCGATCTCGAGTACCGCCGTTTCGTCCTCTTTCTCCAGCTTGTATTTGTTGACGCCGACAATAACGCGCTTGCCCTGGTCGATCAGAGATTGCTCGCGGGCGGAAGCCTCCTCGATCATCCGTTTCGGCAGTCCGGCTTCGATAGCCTTCGCCATTCCGCCTGCTTCGTCGATCTGTTGAATAATGGCCCGCGCCTGTTTGACGATGCGATCGGTCAGCGATTCGACGTAATAGGAACCGGCCAGCGGATCCACCGTGCGGCAGATCTCTGACTCTTCCTGGATGATGATCTGCGTATTGCGCGCGATGCGGGCGGAAAAATCGGTGGGCAAGCCGAGCGCCTCGTCAAAGGCGTTGGTGTGCAGCGACTGGGTGCCGCCAAGCGTGGCACCGAGCGCTTCAATGGTGGTGCGAATGACGTTGTTGTACGGATCCTGTTCGGTCAGGCTCCAGCCGGAAGTCTGACAGTGGGTGCGCAGCGCCAGGGATTTTGGATTAGTGGCGCCAAACCCGTTGACCGCCTCGCTCCACAGATAGCGTGCGGCGCGCAGCATCGCGACGTTCATAAACAGATCCATGCCGATGCCAAAGAAGAAGGACAGGCGCGGAGCAAAGTCGTCAATTTTCAGGCCAGCGGAGAGCGCAGCCTTGATGTATTCGATGCCATCGGCCAGGGTAAAGGCGACCTGTTGTACGCAGTTGGCTCCCGCCTCGCCCATGTGGTAGCCGCTAATGCTGATGGTGTTAAAGCGCGGCATGTTGCCCGAACACCAGGCAATGATGTCGGCGATAATGCGCATTGAGGGCTTCGGTGGGTAAATGTAAGTATTGCGGCACAGATATTCTTTCAGAATATCGTTCTGAATCGTCCCGGTAAGCTGTTCCGGCGCCACGCCTTGCTCTTCTGCCGCAACGATATAAAACGCCATCACCGGCAGCACCGCACCGTTCATGGTCATCGATACGGACATCTTATCCAGCGGGATCTGATCGAATAGCACCTTCATATCTTCGACGGTATCAATCGCCACGCCCGCTTTTCCCACATCGCCCGCCACGCGCGGGTTATCGGAGTCATAGCCTCGGTGGGTGGCGAGGTCGAAGGCGACGGAGAGCCCTTTCTGCCCGGCGGCGAGGTTTCGACGATAGAAGGCGTTAGACTCTTTAGCTGTGGAGAAACCAGCGTACTGACGAATAGTCCACGGCTGTGCGGTATACATGGTGGCGCGTGGGCCGCGGACGTAGGGCGGGAGGCCGGGCAGGGTGCCGGTCACTTCCAGATTATCAAGATCGGCTTCGGTATACAGCGGCTTAATGGCAATGCCTTCCGCCGTCTGTTTTACCAGCGAATCGACGGTCTTTTCCCGCCGACTCAGCTCCTTGTTGGCAAGCTTTTGCCACTCCTGCAAGTCTGACATTTTGTGCTCCGTATTCCACAATTAAAATAAGGTATTGCGAATACGGTGAGCTTTTTAACGATCCTTGTCGCCAGCAAAAAATAGCCATCAATGCGTCGTTTTTTGCCGCATGGAATATTTTATTTTGTGATGTATTTCAAAGACGTGATGTGGGGATAGTGGGTCATGCAGGCCGGATGGATCCGACCTGCTGGCGAGGCTTAATCTTGTCTTAACACTTTGTGGCCGTAAGCGATCAGCGCATCGGTGACCCGGCGCATCATGCGGCTTTCTGGCGCGAAACGGTGCCAGTAGAGCATCCGGCGCTGGAACAGGCCAGGGGTGAGGTTAATAAGCTCGCCGCTGTTCAGCTCTTTCTCAATCTGCAAGTGCGGGATCATACAGCAGGTTGTCCCCTGACGGGCCAGTTGCACAAAGGCCTCAGAGGAGTTAACGATATGGCAGGGTACGCTACCCGGTGGTAAGTCGAAGTTCTGTTGCAAAAAGGCCTGATGCATATCATCAAGATGATCGAATGCGACTACCGGGGCTTTGAGCAGCGCCGAGCGGGTCACGCCGTTCGGGAAATAGCGTTGTGCAAATTCTTTGGAGGCGACGAACAGGTAGTCCAGAGCCCCGAGCTGATCGACCAGACAGCTTGGCAGCGCCTGCGGCTGGATACTGACTGCACCAACCACTTCGCCACGGCGCAGGCGTTCCTGGGTCCGGGTTTCATCTTCGACCTGCAGGTTCAGACGAATAGGCGAGTCGGAAAGTACGCTGGAAAGCGCGGGCAGCAGCCAGGTCGCCAGGCTGTCGGCGTTGACCGCCAATGACAGCAGCAGCGGCGTAGCACCGGTCTGCTCATCGCCCAGCCACTCTTCTTCCAGCAGCTCAACCTGGCGCAGCAGGGCCAATAGCTTTTGCCCTTGTTCGGTCGGACGCGGCGGGACGGTACGCACCAGCAGCGGCTGCCCAAACATATTTTCCAGCTGTTTGATACGCTGAGAGACGGCGGACTGTGTAATACAAAGCTTCTGCGCGGCGCGCTCAAACCCTCGTTCCCTGATTACCGCGTCCAGCGCTTGTAGTGTTCTGTAGTCCGGTCGTTTCATTGATCTGGCGTACCCCTAGTACTTTTCGTTAACTTGCACTATGACATAAATTTGTTTTTGATGAAGACGAAAAATGATCTACTCAGTTGTGTGATCCCCGTCGCAGGGACAATGGCACCCTTGATGTTCTATAATGCGCCACAGGAATTCACATCTCGGACCATAATCATGACGCAAGATGAACTGAAAAAAGCGGTAGGCTGGGCGGCATTGCAGTATGTACAACCTGGCACCATTGTTGGAGTCGGCACTGGCTCCACGGCGGCGCATTTTATTGATGCGCTGGGCACCATGAAAGGGCAGATTGAAGGCGCGGTTTCCAGCTCTGATGCTTCGACTGAAAAACTGAAAGGCCTCGGCATCCATGTGTTTGATCTCAACGAAGTGGATAGTCTTGGCGTTTACGTTGACGGTGCTGATGAAATCAACGGCCATATGCAGATGATCAAAGGCGGTGGCGCAGCGCTGACGCGTGAGAAGATTATCGCCTCGGTCGCGGATAAGTTTATTTGTATCGCTGATGCGTCTAAACAGGTCGATATTTTGGGCAAATTCCCGCTGCCGGTTGAAGTGATTCCGATGGCGCGTAGTGCCGTCGCGCGTGAACTGGTTAAGCTTGGTGGTCGTCCGGAATATCGTCAGGGCGTGGTGACCGATAACGGCAACGTGATCCTCGATGTATTTGGCCTGGAGATTCTGGATGCTATCGCGCTGGAAAATGCGATTAACGGCATTCCTGGCGTCGTTACCGTTGGTTTGTTCGCCAATCGTGGCGCTGACGTGGCGTTGATCGGAACCGCCGATGGTGTAAAAACTATCACTAAATAGTCTGATCAGGGGGAGTGAATGGCTCCCTCGTAAATATTTTTTTGTCAGGACGATTTTGGTGACTTCTGTCACATTTGTGCGGCTGGTGTCATTAACAATCTACCTTTCTTTTACTTTCTGGTGTTTTGTCCTGTCATTTCCCTCTGTGTGATATTTCTTCAGGTCGTCGACGCAAACGTTCATATTGCCGCAATAGTTTTTTTTGATATGTTGCTGAGAAGAACTTTCGTTCCGCACGACATCAGATAAGACAAAAACAGGACGGGGAAATGGCTAAGGTATCACTGGAAAAAGACAAGATTAAATTTCTACTGGTTGAAGGTGTGCATCAAAAAGCGGTGGATAACCTCCGCGCTGCAGGCTACACCAACATCGAATTTCACAAAGGCGCGCTGGACAGCGAAGAGCTGAAAGCGTCGATCCGTGATGCCCATTTCATCGGCCTGCGTTCCCGTACTCACCTGACTGAAGAGATCTTCGCGGCGGCGGAAAAGCTGGTTGCGGTCGGTTGTTTCTGTATCGGTACCAATCAGGTTGATTTGAATGCGGCGGCAAAACGCGGTATTCCGGTGTTTAACGCGCCGTTCTCAAATACTCGCTCTGTTGCTGAACTGGTGATCGGCGAACTGCTGCTGATGCTGCGTGGCGTACCGGCGGCAAACGCCAAAGCGCACCGCGGTGTCTGGAACAAGTTGGCTGTCGGTAGCTTTGAAGCGCGCGGCAAAAAACTGGGTATTATCGGCTATGGCCATATCGGTACCCAGTTGGGTATTCTGGCAGAATCGCTGGGAATGCACGTTTATTTCTATGATATTGAAAGCAAACTGCCATTAGGTAATGCCACTCAGGTTCAGCATCTCTCTGATCTGTTGAATATGAGCGATGTGGTGAGCCTGCACGTGCCGGAAAACGCCTCCACCAAGAACATGATTGGCGCAGAAGAACTGGCGCTGATGAAACCGGGCGCACTGCTGATTAACGCCTCTCGCGGTACCGTGGTTGATATCCCGGCGCTGTGCGATGTACTGGCAAGCAAACACCTGGCGGGCGCAGCGATTGACGTATTCCCGACTGAACCGGCGACCAACACCGACCCGTTCAATTCGCCGCTGTGCGAATTCGACAACGTGATCCTGACTCCGCACATTGGCGGATCAACCCAGGAAGCACAGGAAAATATCGGCCTGGAAGTGGCTGGCAAGCTGGCGAAGTACTCCGATAACGGTTCAACGCTTTCTGCGGTTAACTTCCCGGAAGTGTCGCTGCCGCTGCACGGCGGTCGCCGTCTGCTGCACATCCATGAAAACCGTCCGGGCGTACTGACTGCTCTCAACCAGATTTTTGCCGCTCAGAGCATTAACATCGCGGCCCAGTATCTGCAAACCACCCCGCAGATGGGCTATGTGGTTATTGATATTGAAGCGGAAGAAGATGTCGCGCAGCAGGCGCTGCAGGCAATGAAAGCTATTCCAGGTACGATTCGCGCACGTCTGTTGTTCTAATCATTTTTGTCAGCGGGCAGGTTTTGACCTGCCCCTTTTCCTTTCCGAAGTCCTCATTTCTGAAATTTCCCGCGCTCATACAAACTCTTTGCGAGGCTTGCCGCAAACGGCGATTAAAGCCGATAGATGTCGTTGTGCCTGAAAGAAAGGGAATTACGATAAGGGCGCAGCATGAGGCTGAAACGGGAAAGCCCCTGGCAGAGCAGGGCTCTATACCCTAAATAATTCAAGTTGCAAGAAGGCGGCAAGTGAGGGAGTCCCCAGGAGCTTACATGAGTAAGTGACTGGGGTGAGCGAGTGAAGCCAACGCACATGCAACTTGAAGTATGACGGGTATAAAAGGAAAGGGACGATGATGAGACTATTCATCATGTTGCTTATCCTGTTAATCATTGCCTGGCCGGTATATTAACAGAGAGGAAGCAGGAGGGAGGTTCGCCTCCCTCACCCTTTACCCGAGAATTTAGGTTAAAAAAAAAGCAATGTCAATGGGGCCGACGCTCTACCAGAGCCAGGTTTTTGCTGGCGTAACCACTGCGGGCAGCGGGATATCCCACTGCTCCGTTGGTAACGCTTCGACCTGCTGGCAGTCGTGGGCGTAGCCGACCGGCTGTAGATGATACTGCCGCCAGTTTTGCAGCGTCCGGTCGTAAAATCCGCCGCCCATACCCAGTCGCTGTCCGGCGGCATCAAACGCCACCAGCGGCGTAATCAGAACATCCAGTTGGCTAAGGGGGAGGACGTCGCGCACATCAAGCTTTGGCTCGCGGATTTTCAAGCGATTCACTACCAGGTTGCTGCTCGGATGGTAGTGCAGAAACAGAAGATTACCCGGGCTGAAAGGGTGGAGCACCGGAAGATAAACCCGTTTACCCGCCCGCCAAAGCTGATCAATCAGCGGTTGTGTATCCAGTTCTCCATCAAATGAGAGAAACACTGCCACGGTATGCGCCAGTAAAACCGGTGGATAGGCCATCATTCGGTCAGCGGCCTGAAGCGCAAACTGCGTTTGCTGCTCTGGCGTTAATGCACGTCGGCGCAGGCGAGTCTGCTGGCGAATTTGTTGTCGGCTTAGTGGGATATCTGAAATTTGAGTCATACCGGGCTGCCTGAAAAGCGTTACGAGAGCAAAGGAGACGAACGAAGCAAGTGTAATACACCAGGCGGCAAAAGCCGAAAATGAAACTGGGGGGATGGAACGATAAAGAAGGGAATCTCCGAGATGCCGCCGCAGGCTGTAACCCTTGAACCCTTGGTTCAAGGTGAATGTGTCGTCACAGTCTTAAGGCTTCTCGGACGAACCGAGCATGCTCACCAACCGTGGAGCGCCACATTCTTGTGGTATGAAATATCGGCTCAGGGGACTGGCCCGCTTGCAAACATCTCAGAGAAATTTTGTTCTTGCGATTACTCTAACACAGTTAAATGCAAAGTGTTATTCAAACTTCTGCCCGGGTCTTTCGCTTATGCGACCTTGCTCAAGCAACGCTTGTTCGATGGTCTGCTGAAGCATCCGAATACGCTGTTCCATGCTGGCGGCGTAGTCGCGGGTTTTCGCTTTTTCCTGAGCCAATTCGTAGCTGATGTTCAACGCGGCGATGAAAACCAGCTGCTCAGTATTTGTGACTCTAGTGCGTTCTTTTAAATCTTGCAACCGCTGATTCAGGTCGTCAGCTGCCTGGTTTAAGGCATCCCTTTGTTCAGGCGGGCAATTCACTCGTAGTGAACGGCCAAAAATTTGGAGATCTACGGGTTGTGCAGACATGCCACCTTCCTGCTGATTGACTGCGCTGCCTTCACGCCCTGCCCGGGTCTGCGAAGGGGCGACACTATAGCTACCCTGGAATGAAGATACAAGCCCCATTCTGGTTCACCAGGGTCCAAAGTGGTAGCATATCATGAATTCCTCCCAACGATGACGAATGCGCATGTCTATACAGAACGAAATGCCTGGTTACAACGACGTAGACCAGTTACTGAACCAACAAGGGGTGGGATTAACCCCTGCAGAAATGCACGGTTTGATCAGCGGGATCCTGTGCGGCGGCAATAAAGACAGCAGTTGGCAGCCGTTGGTACATGACCTGACCAACGAAGGTCTTGCTTTTGGTCATGAGCTGGCACAGGCGCTGCGTAACATGCATTCCGCCACCAGCGATGCGCTGGAAGATGACGGCTTTCTGTTCCAGCTCTATTTGCCGGATGGAGACGCGGTGAGCGTTTTTGATCGCGCCGATGCGCTGGCGGGTTGGGTGAACCATTTTCTGCTCGGGTTGGGCGTGACGCAGCCTAAGTTAGATAAGGTCAAAGATGAAACCGGCGAAGCCATCGACGATCTGCGCAACATTGCCCAGTTAGGCTACGACGAGGATGAAGACCAGGAAGAACTGGAAATGTCCCTCGAAGAGATTATCGAGTACGTACGCGTTGCCGCGCTGCTGTGCCACGATACCTTCTCTACGCAAAAGCCTACTGCGCCGGAAGTTCAAAAGCCGACATTACACTAATCATTGATTAAATCGTTCAGGGGGCGTCATGACTCAGCAGGAATTTCTCTCTCGTCGCCAGGCTCTGCTGGCACAGATGCAGCCAGGCAGCGCAGCGCTAATTTTCGCTGCACCGGAAGCGGTACGCAGCGCAGATTCGGAATATCCCTACCGGCAAAGCAGCGACTTTTGGTACTTCACCGGCTTTAACGAGCCAGAAGCGCTCCTTATCTTGATTAAAAGCGACGAAACGCATAATCACAGCGTACTGTTTAACCGCGTCCGCGATCTGACGGCGGAAATTTGGTTTGGTCGTCGTCTTGGTCAGGACGCTGCGCCGGAAAAACTCGGCGTCGATCGCGCCCTGGCGTTTAGTGAAATCAATCAGCAGCTATTCCAGATACTTAACGGCCTTGATGCTATTTATTTTGCACAGGGTGAATACGCTTACGCAGACGAAATCGTGTTCAACGCGCTGGAAAAACTGCGCAAAGGCGTGCGTCAGAATCTGCAAGCGCCGAACTCGGTGATTGACTGGCGGCCGATGGTGCATGAAATGCGCCTGTTTAAGTCGGCGGAAGAGCTTGAGGTTATGCGGCGAGCTGGTGAAATTTCCGCGCTGGCCCACACCCGCGCCATGGAAAAATGTCGCCCGGGCATGTTTGAGTATCACCTTGAAGGCGAAATCCTTCACGAATTCAACCGCCACGGCGCGCGTTTCCCTTCCTACAACACCATCGTTGGTGGCGGCGAAAATGGCTGCATCCTGCACTACACTGAAAACGAATGTGAACTGCGCGACGGTGATCTGGTATTGATCGATGCTGGCTGTGAATATCGCGGCTACGCGGGCGACATCACCCGAACTTTCCCGGTTAACGGCAAGTTCAGCCCGGCGCAGCGCGAGATTTACGATATCGTCCTCGAATCGCTGGAAACCTCGCTGAAGCTCTATCGTCCCGGCACCTCAATTCACGAGGTTAATCAGCAGGTCGTGCGGATTATGATTACTGGCCTGGCGCGTCTGGGGATCCTCAAAGGGGATATCGACGAGCTGATTGCCAACAACGCCCATCGTCCTTTCTTTATGCATGGTCTGAGCCACTGGCTTGGCCTCGACGTGCATGATGTCGGCAACTATGACGTAGACCGTTCGCGCATCCTCGAACCGGGGATGGTGCTGACCATCGAACCGGGACTCTATATTGCGATGGATGCCGATGTGCCGGCTCAGTATCGCGGTATCGGCATTCGTATCGAAGATGACATTGTTATCACCGAAGACGGCAATGAAAATCTCACCGCAGGTGTCGTGAAAAAAGCTGATGATATTGAGGCGCTGATGGCGGCGGCGCGCGAGCTATGAGCGTGCTGATCGTTGGCGGCGGAATGACCGGCGCGACGCTGGCGTTAGCCATTTCTCGCTTCACCAGCGGCACGTTGCCGGTGCATTTGGTGGAAGCGACAGCGCCGGAATCCGCGCGGCATTCGGGCTTTGATGCCCGCGCTATCGCCCTGGCCGCCGGCACCTGCCAACAGCTGGCTCGGGTGGGTATCTGGCAAGAGATTGCCGACTGCGCTACGCCTATTCAGCGTGTCCACGTCAGCGATCGCGGTCATGCGGGCTTTGTGACGCTCGATGCTCAGGAGTATGGCCTGGCGGCATTAGGCCAGGTGGTTGAGCTGCATGATGTGGGCCAGCGCCTGTTTGCGCAACTGCGCAAAGCGCCGGGCATTACGTTGCACTGCCCGGCAAAAGTTGAAGACGTCAGCCGCAGCGAGGAGGGCGTAAGCCTGACCCTGGACAGCGGCGAGGTTCTCCACGGTAAACTGCTGGTGGCGGCAGACGGCTCTCGCTCCACTCTGGGGGCTCGTTGTGGCATCAGCTGGCAGCAGCAACCCTATGAACAGTTGGCAATTATTGCCAACGTTAGTACCGCCCTGCCTCACAACGGCCGCGCCTTCGAACGCTTTACCCAACACGGCCCGCTGGCGATGCTGCCGATGTCGCAGGGGCGCTGCTCGCTGGTGTGGTGTCATCCGCAGTCGCGGCAAGAAGAGGTGCTGAGCTGGTCTGACGAACGTTTTTGCCATGAGCTTCAGCAAGCGTTTGGCTGGCGACTCGGTCAAATTACCCATGCCGGAAAGCGCAGCGTTTATCCGCTATCGCTGACTTCGGCCACCCGCACGGTTGCGCATCGTCTGGCGCTGGTCGGCAATGCGGCACAAACGTTACATCCTATTGCCGGACAGGGTTTTAATCTCGGTCTGCGCGATGTGATGAGCCTGGCGGAAATGCTGGCGCAGGCGCAGGCCGCTGGTCAGGACTCGGGTGATTATTCACTTCTGAGTCGCTATCAGGCGCGGCGTGCCGATGATAAAGCTGCCACCATTGGTGTGACTGACGGGTTGGTGCATCTGTTCGCCAATCGCTGGGCGCCGCTGGTCGCGGGGCGTAACCTGGGCCTGATGGCGATGGAATTATTTACCCCGGCGCGAGATGCGCTGGCGCAGCGTACCCTCGGTTGGGTCCCCCGTTAAGGAGTTAAACGTGCAAAGTGTTGATGTCGCCATTGTTGGCGGTGGGATGGTGGGCCTGGCGGTTGCCTGCGGTTTGCAGGGGAGCGGGCTGCGCGTGGCGGTGCTGGAACAGGCAACTCCTCAGCCGCTGGATATGGATGCGCCGCCGGCGTTGCGGGTATCGGCGATTAACGCCGCCAGCGAGAAGCTGCTGAGCAAACTGGATGTCTGGCAGGATATTGTCGCCCAGCGCGCCAGCCGCTACCACGGTATGGAAGTGTGGGACAAAGACAGTTTTGGCCATATCAGCTTTGATGACCAGAGCATGGGATTCAGCCATCTCGGGCATATTATCGAAAACGCTGTGGTGCACCATGCCCTGTGGCAGAAAGCTCAGCGCTGTTCCGATGTCACACTGTTGGCCCCGGCTCAACTGCAGCAGGTCGCATGGGGCGAGAACGAGGCTTTTCTGAGCCTGCAGGACGGCAGCATGTTAACCGCCCGGCTGGTGGTTGGCGCTGACGGTGCCAATTCATGGTTGCGCAACAAGGCCGATATTCCTCTGACTTACTGGGATTATCATCATCATGCGCTGGTTGCCACTATTCGTACCGCAGAGCCGCACGAAGCGATTGCGCGTCAGGCGTTCCACGGCGAAGGGATTCTGGCGTTCTTGCCGCTGAGCGATCCGCATCTCTGCTCTATTGTCTGGTCGCTGTCTCCTGAAGACGCGAAGCGGATGCAGCAGGCTGACGAAGCCGCTTTCAACCAGGCGCTGAATATTGCTTTCGATAACCGCCTTGGCTTGTGCTCGGTGGAAAGCGAACGTCAGGTTTTCCCGCTGACGGGCCGCTATGCGCGTCAGTTCGCCGCCCATCGTCTGGCGCTGGTTGGCGATGCTGCTCACACCATTCATCCGTTGGCGGGGCAGGGCGTCAATCTTGGCTTTATGGATGCCGCCGAGCTGATTGATGAGCTCAAACGCCTGCATGCGCAGGGCAAAGATATTGGTCAGCATCTGTATCTGCGTCGCTATGAGCGCAGCCGCAAGCATAGCGCCGCAGTGATGCTGGCAGGAATGCAGGGGTTTCGCGAGATGTTCTCCGGCAGCAATCCGGCGAAGAAGCTGCTGCGCGATATCGGCCTTAAGCTGGCGGACACGCTGCCTGGTGTGAAGCCGCAGCTTATCCGTCAGGCAATGGGGCTAAACGACCTTCCTGCCTGGTTACGTTAAGCCCATCACATTTCTCTCTCCCGGCCATCGCGCCGGGTCTCCCCGCTCATTTGAAATAATCTAATCTCACCTCTTTTTTCGCATTAGTTTTATTAATGTTACCTTTTTTTTGTTATAGAAATTAGGTACGTAATTTCGCATAAAATATCATTACCCTCTGCCTTTAAGGTTTATGGCATTGTTTTTATGTGGCATCTATCGCTTTAATTCAGTTGATAACTCTGTAGGCTCATTAGCGGATTTTAGTCATAAGCTAATGTGATGTCCTGATTCAGCTTATGGTTTACTCCCGGTATCGGTGGTAAGTTCTGGCCAAAGAGAACGTTTGCGTCGACCTCCGTCAGCGATGTCGACGGCGGATTTCGTGGCGCAAAATCGCCAAAAATAGTGGCTGGTTCCGTTTTATTCGATGAGGAAAAGATGGCTCAACAGACTCCGTTGTTTGAACAACACACGCTATGCGGCGCGCGCATGGTGGATTTCCATGGCTGGATGATGCCGCTACATTACGGATCCCAGATTGATGAGCATCACGCGGTGCGCGGCGATGCCGGAATGTTCGATGTGTCGCACATGACCATCGTTGATTTCCACGGCAGCCGCATCCGTGAATTCCTGCGTTATTTGCTGGCTAACGACGTGAATAAGCTCACCACGCCGGGCAAAGCGCTCTACAGTGGGATGCTAACCGCTTCTGGCGGCGTCATCGATGACCTGATTGTCTATTTCCTTTCTGAAGATTATTTCCGCCTCGTTGTTAACTCCGCCACCCGTGAAAAAGACCTTGCCTGGATAACTCAGCAATCTGAATCTTATGGCCTTGAAATGACCGTGCGTGACGATCTTTCACTGATTGCGGTACAGGGTCCGAAAGCGAAAGAAAAAGCAGCGACGCTGTTTACCGATGAGCAGCGCCAGGCGGTTGCAGGCATGAAGCCGTTCTTTGGCGTGCAGACGGGCGACCTGTTTATCGCCACCACCGGCTATACCGGCGAGGCGGGTTATGAAATTGCGCTGCCGAACGAGCAGGCAGTGGATTTCTGGCGCGGTCTTCTGGATGCTGGCGTTAAGCCATGCGGCCTGGGCGCACGCGACACGCTGCGTCTGGAAGCGGGGATGAACCTGTACGGCCAGGAGATGGACGAAGGCGTTTCTCCGCTGGCGGCGAACATGGGCTGGACCATTGCCTGGGAGCCTGCAGAGCGTAATTTTATCGGCCGCGAAGCGCTGGAGTTACAGCGTGAAAAAGGCACTGAGCAGCTTGTTGGCCTGGTGATGACCGACAAAGGCGTCCTGCGCGGCGGCTTGCCGGTGCGCTTTAGCGATGCCGAGGGTAATCAGAAAGAAGGTATTATCACCAGCGGCACCTTCTCCCCAACGCTGGGCTACAGTATTGCGCTGGCACGCGTACCGGAAGGCATCGGCGAAACCGCCGTGGTACAGATTCGCAACCGTGAAATGCCGGTAAAAGTGACTAAACCTGTTTTTGTACGCAACGGCAAAGCCGTGGTGTGATTTCCCCTTTTGGAGATGAATTGATGAGCAACGTACCAGCAGAACTGAAATACAGCAAAGAACACGAATGGCTGCGTAAAGAAGCTGACGGCACCTATACCGTCGGGATCACCGAACACGCACAGGAGCTGCTTGGCGATATGGTCTTCGTTGACCTTCCGGAAGTGGGCGCCATCGTCGAAGCAGGTGCTGACTGCGCGGTTGCCGAGTCTGTGAAAGCGGCTTCCGATATCTATGCACCTATTAGCGGTGAAATCGTTGCCGTTAACGAAGAGCTGAATGACTCTCCTGAGCTAGTGAACAGCGAGCCGTACACCGACGGTTGGATCTTCAAAATCAAAGCCAGCGACGAAGCTCAGGTTGCCGCTCTGCTGGATGCCACTGCGTACGAAGCGCTGTTAGAAGACGAATAAATACGCTTCATTCTTCACGTTGCAGGTGTGTTGGCTGCGCTCGCTCACCCCAGTCACGTACTTATGTACGCTCCTGGGGATTCACTGACTTGCCGCCTGCCTGCAACGCGAATTATTTTGCGTATTCAGATAAGTAGAGACACCTACGATTCACCGCACGTTTCAGGAACCATCGCTCATGACCCAGACTTTAGGCCAGCTTGAAAACCGTGACGCCTTTATTGAACGTCACATCGGCCCGGACGCCCAGCAACAGCAGGAGATGCTGAAAACCGTTGGCGCCGACTCGCTTAACGCCCTGATTGGCCAGATTGTGCCGCAGGATATCCAGCTGGCGACGCCGCCGCAGGTGGGCGAAGCAACGACTGAATTCGCCGCGCTGGCGGAGCTGAAGGCGATTGCCGGTCGTAACAAGCGCTTCAAGTCGTACATTGGCATGGGCTACAGCGCCGTGCAGTTGCCGCCGGTTATTCAGCGCAACATGCTGGAAAATCCGGGCTGGTATACCGCCTATACGCCTTATCAGCCGGAAGTCTCTCAGGGGCGGCTGGAATCTCTGCTGAACTTCCAGCAGGTGACGCTCGACCTGACCGGTCTGGATATCGCTTCGGCCTCGTTGCTGGACGAAGCTACCGCCGCGGCTGAAGCGATGGCGATGGCTAAACGCGTAAGCAAACTGAAAAATGCCAACCGTTTTTTCGTTGCCGCCGATGTTCATCCGCAAACCCTGGACGTGGTGCGTACTCGTGCGGAAACCTTTGGCTTTGACGTGATTGTCGATGATGCTGATAAAGTCCTCGACCACCAGGATGTCTTCGGCGTACTGCTGCAACAGGTCGGCACCACGGGTGAAGTGCATGATTACAGCAAGCTGATCGCGGAACTGAAAGCGCGCAAAGTGATTGTCAGCGTCGCTGCCGATTTTATGACGCTGGTTCTGCTGACCGCTCCGGGCAAGCAGGGCGCGGACATTGTCTTCGGCTCCGCTCAGCGCTTCGGCGTACCGATGGGCTACGGCGGCCCGCACGCGGCCTTCTTTGCCGCAAAAGATGAATTCAAACGCTCCATGCCGGGCCGTATTATCGGCGTATCGAAAGATGCGGCGGGCAATATTGCGTTGCGCATGGCGATGCAGACTCGTGAGCAGCATATTCGCCGCGAGAAAGCGAACTCCAATATCTGTACTTCCCAGGTGCTGCTGGCTAACATCGCCAGCCTGTACGCCGTATTCCACGGCCCGGTAGGCCTGAAACGTATTGCCAGCCGTATTCATCGCCTGACCGATATTCTGGCCGATGGCCTGCAGAAAAAAGGCCTCAAGCTGCGTCACGCGCATTACTTCGATACCCTGTGCGTGGAAGTAGCTGATAAAGCAGCGGTACTGGCGCGGGCGCAAGCGCTGCAGATCAACCTGCGCAGCGATATTCACAACGCCGTCGGCATCACGCTGGATGAAGCCACCACCCGCGAAGACGTGCAGAACCTGTTCCGTGCCATCGTTGGCGATGATCATG
The DNA here is from genome assembly GCF_014103785.1 of Klebsiella sp. RHBSTW-00215. Lineage (NCBI taxonomy): Bacteria > Pseudomonadati > Pseudomonadota > Gammaproteobacteria > Enterobacterales > Enterobacteriaceae > Klebsiella > Klebsiella sp. RHBSTW-00215. The sequence continues at coordinate 465,099 of NZ_JABXQS010000001.1, read as the reverse complement.
GTCTGGATATCGACACCCTGGATAAAGACGTGGCGCTTGATAGCCGCTCGATCCCGGCCAGCATGCTGCGCGACGATGCGATCCTGACCCATCCGGTATTTAATCGCTATCACAGCGAAACCGAGATGATGCGCTATATGCACTCGCTGGAACGCAAGGATCTGGCGCTGAATCAGGCGATGATCCCGCTGGGCTCCTGCACCATGAAGCTCAACGCCGCCGCTGAGATGATCCCGATCACCTGGCCGGAATTTGCCGAGCTGCACCCGTTCTGCCCGATCGAACAGGCGGAAGGTTATCATCAAATGATCGCCCAGCTTGCCGACTGGCTGGTCACCTTGACCGGTTACGATAGCGTCTGTATGCAGCCGAACTCTGGCGCACAGGGCGAGTACGCGGGCCTGCTGGCGATCCGTCATTACTATGAGAGCCGTAACGACGGGCATCGCGATATCTGCCTGATCCCGGCTTCTGCCCACGGCACCAACCCGGCTTCCGCGCAGATGGCGGGGATGCAGGTGGTCGTGGTGGCCTGTGATAAAAATGGCAACATCGATCTGGCAGATCTGCGGGCAAAAGCGGAGCAGCACGCTGACAACCTCTCCTGCATTATGGTCACCTATCCGTCCACCCACGGCGTCTACGAAGAGACGATCCGCGAAGTGTGTGAAATCGTGCATCAGTTCGGCGGCCAGGTTTACCTCGACGGCGCGAACATGAACGCGCAGGTCGGCATTACCTCTCCAGGCTTTATCGGCGCGGACGTATCGCATCTCAACCTGCATAAAACCTTCTGCATTCCGCACGGCGGCGGCGGCCCGGGTATGGGACCGATTGGCGTGAAATCACATCTGGCGCCGTTTGTTCCGGGCCATAGCGTGGTGCAAATCGAAGGTATGCTGACCCGTCAGGGCGCAGTTTCCGCCGCCCCGTTCGGCAGCGCCTCGATTCTGCCGATCAGCTGGATGTATATCCGCATGATGGGCTCAGAAGGGCTGAAACAGGCGAGCCAGATGGCGATTTTGAATGCCAACTACATCGCCACCCGCTTGAAAGACGCGTTCCCGGTGCTGTATACCGGACGCGACGGTCGCGTGGCGCACGAATGCATTCTTGATATTCGTCCGCTGAAAGAAGAGACCGGCATCAGCGAGCTGGACATCGCTAAGCGCCTGATTGACTTTGGTTTCCACGCGCCGACGATGTCCTTCCCGGTAGCGGGTACGCTGATGGTTGAGCCGACCGAATCGGAAGGCAAAGCCGAGCTGGACCGTTTTATCGATGCGATGCTGGCGATTCGCGGCGAGATTGACCGTGTGAAAGCCGGTGAGTGGCCGCTGGAAGACAACCCGCTGGTTAACGCTCCTCATACCCAGGGCGAACTGGTGAGCGAGTGGAACCACCCGTACACCCGCGAGCTGGCGGTATTCCCGGCAGGGCTGAACAATAAATACTGGCCGACCGTGAAGCGTCTGGACGATGTTTACGGCGACCGTAATCTGTTCTGCTCTTGCGTCCCGATGAGCGAATACCAGTAATCTGCTGATTAGACTATCTTTTAAAGGCGCTGCGGCGCCTTTATTTTTTGGGGGAATGGCATGACGATAGCATTAGTGACCGGCGGCAGCCGCGGAATAGGTAAAGCGACGGCGCTGCTGCTGGCGCAGGAAGGTTATACCGTGGTGGTGAATTATCACCAGAACAGTGAAGCTGCTACCGGCGTGGTGAACGAAATTATCGCCAGCGGGGGAAAGGCCGTTGCGCTGCAAGCGGACGTCAGTGATGAAACGCAGGTGGTGGCGATGTTTGAGGCTGTCGATCGCCTTGGCGAACCGCTCTCGGCGCTGGTCAATAACGCTGGCATTTTGTTTACCCAAGGGACGATTGAAAGCCTTTGCGCCGAGCGGATTAACCGGGTGCTGGCGACCAACGTCACTGGCTATTTTCTTTGCTGCCGGGAAGCGGTAAAGCGGATGTCACACAAGCACGGCGGTAAGGGTGGGGCGATTGTTAACGTTTCATCAGCGGCCTCGCGCCTGGGCGCGCCGGGGGAATATGTAGACTATGCCGCGTCAAAAGGCGCGGTAGATACCCTGACCACTGGCCTGTCGCTAGAGGTTGCGGCGCAGGGAATTCGGGTCAACGGGGTTCGTCCTGGCCTAATTTATACTGAAATGCACGCCAGCGGCGGTGAACCGGGGCGCGTGGATCGCGTGAAGTCGATGTTGCCGATGCAGCGCGGCGGTCAGCCGGAAGAGGTCGCCCAGGCCATCGTCTGGCTGCTGAGCGACAAAGCGTCCTACGTGACCGGCAGCTTTCTGGAGCTGGCGGGCGGGAAGTAATCCGTAAATCTTTCCCGGAGGCGGCGCTGCGCACCTGTCCGGGCTACCAGCCCACAGACAACTGTGAACTTGTAGCCCGGTCAGCGCAGCGCCACCGGGAGCTTTGTGATCCATTACACTGTGGATTTCCGGGTTGCCAGACCTTCAGACCGCATCGACCCGTAGCTCAGCGAGCGGGGGAGATGCGCTACGACGCCATCCACAGCCGCAGGCGCATCCCCCAACCGCTGGTCCAGCCGCTGGTGACCGACTTCACCTCGCCGCGCGAAATCACGACCAGAGTTGGCGTCACCTGCACATCCCACTGCCGTGAGAGCTGACCGCTGGCGTCGTTGATCGTCGGTAACGCCATCTTTTTATGCGCCAGCCATTTCTCCAGGGCGGCGTTATCGCCGGAGCGCAGCGCCACGGTTATAACGTTACCGCCATCGTCAGCCAACGCGGCCACCGATGGCGTGGTGTAACGACATACGCCGCACCATGTGGCCCAGACGTACAGCAGCAGCGGACGTTCGTGGCTCATCGCCGCCAGATCGACCGTCCGGCCATCAAGGGTTTGCAGCGGCGTGCTGGTGAAATTTTGCGGCAATGCGGGTTTACGCACGTAATCCACCGCCAGGCTTATCGCCACCCCAATCAATAGTAAGACGATCCCCTCGCGCAGCCAGCGCGTTAATTTACTGCGCATCCGCTTTCGCCAGCTGTTCTTTCACCAGCCCCTCCAGATCTGCTTCGGGGATTGCGCCCGCGACCATCTCGTCGCCGATAATGGTGGCCGGTGTGCCCTGAATATTCAGTACCTGCGATAAAATCAGGTTCATCTTCAGCGATTCCATGGTTTTCTCATCGATCTTCACCCCGTCCGAGGCGGTCTTCTGCTGCGCGGCGTGAATGCTGGCATCGTCGTGATAGCCCTTTTTCGCCATCAGCCTCTGATGCAGCGCCCAAAACTTATCTGGCTGCTGCTGCCAGGTTGAGAGCGCGGCTTTGGCGGCGTTGACCGAACTTTGCCCCTTAAACGGCAGTAGCTTCACAATCAGTAAAACGTCAGGATTATCATGGACGATTTTCTCCAGCATTGGGTCGAACTGCTTGCAGTAAGGGCAGTTGTAATCCGTGAATGAGACGATGGTCAGTTTCGGCTCTTTGGCTCCCATACGCGGGCTTAAGGGATCGTTAAACAGCAGCCTGGCGAGCTGGTCATCGGTGGATGATTCCGGCGCGGCCATGCTAAATGTTGCTATGCACAGCAGCAGTAATGCGGTGATGATTCTCATGATTATTTTCCTTTCGCAGCGGATAGGGTGGCGAGAAGCTCTTCTCGATTTAATAGCGCAGGCAGCGTCTGGCCCTGCGGTAACGCCGGTCCATAAATCTGATTGAACGGTACGGCGGCGCTGCCGCGAGCGGTCAGAAACTGGCTAATGGTGTCCGACGGTCGACTCCAGTCGCCGCGCAGCGCCACCACATCCGGGGCTGAGAGCGCCTCCTGTACCTCATCACGAAGCAATACGTTGTATTTATTGGCTTTACAGGTCACGCACCAGTCGGCGGTTACATCGACAAACACTCGCTGATGCTTCGCCAGCGCGTCGGCAATCGCCTGTTCACTGAGCGGTTGCCAGTTGACGCGATCGCGGCGCGAACCCTGGCTTTCCGGTGGTGAAATCAAAGCCACCGCGACCGCAATCACCAGGGCCAGCGCTGCGGCCTGTAGCGCCGTACGCCAGCGGTAGCGCCAGGCCGTCGCCAGCAGCAGAACGAGAGTCAGAATCACCAACAGTGCGAGCACCGGCAGGCGACCTATGTGCACCGTCAGCAGACTTACCAGCCACAGCGACGAGGCGAGCATCATCAGCCCGAGAATGACCCGAACGCGGTTCATCCAGCGGCCTGGGCGAGGAAGATGTCGGGCGAAACCGGGCCAGGCGACAATCAGCAACCACGGCAGGCTCATTCCCAGACCCATCGCGAAGAAGATCCCCCACAGCAGCGGCAGTGGCGCGACGAGCGCCACCGATACGGCAGTGCCGAGAAACGGCGCGGTACACGGTGTGGCGAGAAGCGTGGCGAATGCCCCTTGCCAGAAGTGGCCCAATAAACCGCTTCCGCCGCGGGTGGCCAGAAACGTGCTGGTATTCGAGGAGAGGCGAAACTCAAACAGCCCCATCAGGCTGGCGCTGAACAGCACCATCACCATCGCCATCGCACCGATAAACCACGGATTCTGGAACTGAATGCCCCAGCCCAGCGCCTGATTGCCCAGCCTTAACAGGGTCATCATCAGCGCCAGAGCGAGGAAAGAGGCGATAATCCCGCCAACGGATGCCAGGAACTGGCGTCTTATTACCCCGCGCTGCTGGTTAGCGCTTTGCACCAGCGTGCCCAGCTTCATGGCCAGTACCGGCAGCACGCAGGGCATCACGTTGAGGATCAGGCCCCCGGCCAGCGCCATCAGCAGCACCCACCACAGAGACAGCTCCGGTGCGGCAGTCCCCTGAACAATGGCAACCCGGCTCTCCTCGGCCTGACCGCCCTCGGTAAGCACCAGCGACAAAGTCTTATCGCTGAGGTTTGGCGCAGCATCGCCCCAGCTATCGGTGACCGGCAGCGTGGCGATAAGCGTATTCCCCTTGATGGCGAAGGCGGGCTTGCCGAAATCCACGTCATCCATACTGTCGATAAATAGCGAGGGCTGCTGCCAGCCCGCTTCGCGAACGGCGGTGACCGTTAACTTACCGCTGATATAGCTGGCGCTACGCTGCGAGGTCAGGCCGTCCGTCAGCGGTAGAGTGCCCATCGCCCGCGTGAAGTCGTAGCGAAAATCGCTTCCTGCGGGGGAGGTCATATCCAGCGAGAAGGGATAGTCGGTGAGAATACAGACGTTGCTACAGGTTGATAGCGTCAGCACGCCGTGCAGGGTTTCCGGCAGTGGGCCGCGAATCTCCAGTGGGAAGCTGACGTTGCCGTGATAGCCCTGAGTAGAAATCCCGGCGACGTCAAAGCGCTGCGGCGTTGGCCAGTACCAACTGACTTCAAGCGGTTTTGACCAGGTTATTGCCGGAGCAATTCCCCCTTCACCCGGTGAGCGCCAGTAGGTTTTCCAGCCCTTTTCCAGAGCGACGTCCAGCAGCAAGCGCGTTTCGCCGCTGCTCTCATTTTGCGCGCGCAGCCTGACGCTGGCGTGTTGATTATCGGCGGCGCGTAACCAGCCGCTGTCGGCGGCCTGACTGACGGGCAGCCATAGCCAAAGCAGGCAGACCAGCAGTCGCCTGAATACCATAAACATAAATTTTCTCCGTAAATGAATGATTAACCTGAACCGTCAGGCCAGTGCTCATTCACGGAAAACGCATAATCGGAGATGCACCCGTAACCGGGGAGGAGAAATTTCGCGGGGAGGCCAGAGGCGCTCAATACGCGCAGGGTTTGCCGCCAGTACCGCCAGCAGCAGGGTGATGGCAAATAGCGCGCCTTCGAATAGTATCGGCGGAACGGCCATCAGCGATTTGGCGCTCAGCTCGCAGGGCGTCACAGGCTCATCGCTATTACTCTGACCCTGCTGTACCAATTGAGTGGCGGCAGTCGCATTTATGACAAGCGCATGCATCCCGGCCATACGCTGCGCGGTGCATATCAGCACCACCAGACAGGCAAGGGCTACAAGAAGGATGGCTTTGCGTTGTCGCTTGATCATGATCGCCTCAATTATTCACGTGGCCTATCTTATCGGGCGAAAGCGTTTTGGCAATGTTAATGCTGTAAAGAAGTGTCTGTACCCGTCGTACTTCAAGTTGCAGGTGTGTTGACTGCGTTCGTTCACCCGAATCACTTACCAAAGTAAGCTCATCGGGATTCACTCTCTTGCCGCGTTACTCGGCCTACGGCCTCGCCCCTTCGGGGCCAGCGCAAGCGCTGTTCAAGGTACAAGTGCCTTGTCCTGCAACTCGAATTACTTAGGGTATATATCGTGGGGTTTTTTGCCCCCTCCCGACCGGGAGAGGGCGAAAGCATTACAGTTTTTCACCGTTGCTGGCGATAACCTCTTTGTACCAGTTGAAACTTTTCTTACGCGAGCGCGACATATCGCCGGTGCCGTCGTCGTGTTTATTGACGTAGATAAAGCCGTAACGTTTGCTGTACTGGCCGGTGGTGAAGGAGACGCAGTCGATGCAGCCCCACGGGGTGTAGCCCATCAGCTCAACGCCGTCGTAAGTGACCGCTTTGATCATCTCTTCGACGTGCGCGCGCAGGTAGTCGATACGGTAGTCGTCGTTGATGCTGCCGTCTTCTTCGACTTTGTCATAAGCGCCAAAACCGTTTTCCACAATGAACAGCGGTTTCTGATAGCGCTCATACAGTTCGCACAGCGCATAGCGCAGGCCTACCGGGTCGATTTGCCATCCCCAGTCGGAGGCTTTGACGTGCGGGTTCGGTACGCTGCCTTCAAAGCCAGAAATCGCGTCGCCGGTGCCGCCTTCCGCTTTCACCGCGTTGGTCATGTAGTAGCTGAATCCGAGGTAAGCACAGGTCCCTTCACGCAGGATCTGCGCATCGCCGTCTTCCATTTTGATGTTAAAGCCGCGACGTTCCCATTCGTTCAGGACGTAGCTTGGGTAGTAACCGCGTAGCTGGACATCGGTAAAGACATAGCGCTCGCGCATTGATTCCTGAGCGAACATGATGTCTTCCGGCTTACAGGAGAACGGATAGAGGGGAACCATCGCCAGCATGCAGCCAACCTGCATATCCGGGTTGATTTGACGCGCCGCTTTTACCGCCAGCGCGCTGGCTACGAACTGGTGGTGTAGCACCTGGTACATGGTCTCTTCCGGGTTTTCATGATCGGTATAGACCACGCCGGAACAGCAGTAGCCAAACAGCGGCGCGCGCCAGTTGCGCTGGTTATTGATCTCGTTAAAGGTCATCCAGTATTTCACTTTGTGCTTATAGCGCTCGAAGACCACTTCGGCGAAGCGCACAAAGAAATCGACCACTTTACGGTTGGTCCAGCCACCATATTGCTGAACCAGATGCAGCGGCATCTCAAAGTGGGAGAGGGTAATAACCGGCTCGATGTTGTACTTCAACAGTTCATCGAACATGTCATCGTAAAACTTCAGGCCTTCTTCATTCGGCTGGGTTTCGTCACCTAACGGGAAGATGCGGGTCCAGGCGATAGAGGTACGGAAACATTTAAAGCCCATCTCGGCAAACAGCTTGATGTCTTCTTTATAGTGGCCGTGGAAGTCGATGGCTTCGTGGTTCGGGTAGTATTTACCCGGCTCAACCTGCTGGGTTATCTCGCGTGGTACGCCGTGCGCGCCACCGGTCAGCACATCACAGATGCTTGGGCCTTTGCCGCCTTTATTCCAGCCGCCTTCAACCTGGTGCGCAGCTACCGCGCCACCCCATAAAAAGTCTTTCGGTAAAGGTATTTTTTTCATCTTTGCTGATCTCGTCATAATTACTTGTTGGTTTCGAGTCTAGCAAAGGGGATATAAATGTCACGATATAACAATTTTCCCTGCGTGGAATTTGTTACATCGAAAAAACAGGGTGTTATTTTTAGCTGAGTTTACGCGCTAATTTACGCCCGAGGCTTTCAAGAATATAAATAACCGGGATCTGCGTCGTAATATCGTAGACGCCGCCGATGCGCGTTTGCGGGACGTGCCACGAGAGATTAAAGTCCGCAAGCTTTGCCAGTCGCGAGTGTTCGTGGCTGGTGATGGACATCACTTTGCAGCGGTGCAGGCTGAACTGGCTGGCGAAACGCAGGATCTCTTCGGTTTCGCCGGAGACCGACAGCACGATCGCCAGCGCATTGCGCGCCATATCATTGGTGACCGGGAAATAAGGGTCATCGATATGATTGCTGAATTTCCCAACGTTAGAAAAGAAGCGGGCACCATATTTCGCCAGTGCGCCGGAAGTCCCCGCGCCAACGAAAATAATACGCTCAGAAGAGAGAATAATATCGACGGCCTGTTCCAGTAAGCCATCAAATTCATCGTTATTGACGCTTTTGAAAAAGCTCATTATTTCACTGGCACCGATATTTGCCTGTTGAGGCTCATTCTGCTCCAGATATAATTTAAAGCGTACGCGAAACTCTGAGTAGCCTTCGCACTGCAGCTTACGGCAGAAGCGCAGGACGGTTGTCGTAGAGACTCCGACGGCTTCCGCCAGTTCGCGGATGGTCATATACATCACTTTGTCACGATTCTTAATAACGTAGTGATAGACCATCATCTCAAGATTGTTGAGACTGGCGATAGCAGCGTGGGAGAAGATACTCACAGTGGCAAACTCACAATTCATAATGACCAGGACGGAATTATATCATGCAGCAGAATGACATTACCTTTTTTCAGCGCTTTCAGGACGACATCCTTGCCGGGCGTAAAACCATTACTATCCGCGATGCAGCCGAATCGCACTTTAAAGTGGGCGATATCCTGCGCGTTGGCCGTTACGAAGATAACGGCTATTTTTGCACCATCCGCGTAGTGGCGACCTCAACGGTAACCCTGGAGACGCTGACCGATCTCCATGCGCAGCAGGAGAATATGACGCTGACGCAACTACGAGACGTGATTGCGGAGATCTATCCGGGTGAACAGCAGTTTTATGTCATTGAATTCGAAACGCTTTAATAAAATAGTGAACGACTGTTAGTTGAAATTTAACTGTAACACTATGATTTTATAGTGTTCATAAATATTCATCTTTTTATTTTAGCTAACAGGTGTTCACTGGAATCATTCTCAGTTAACCTAAGTGAGCACAAAAAGCGTACTTGTTTTCGGAGTCAAATATGGTTCGCAAACCATTAATCACTCAGGGATATTCTCTGGCAGAGGAAATTGCCAACAGCATCAGCCACGGGATCGGGCTGGTGTTTGGTATCGTCGGTCTGGTGTTGTTGTTGGTGCAGGCGGTAGATAGCAACGCTGGCGCAACGGCTATCACCAGCTACAGCCTGTACGGCGGCAGCATGATTTTGCTGTTCCTCGCCTCCACTCTCTATCACGCGATTCCGCATCAGCGGGCTAAGCTGTGGCTGAAAAAGTTTGACCACTGCGCCATCTATCTGCTGATTGCCGGGACCTATACGCCGTTCCTGCTGGTGGGGCTAAATTCACCGCTATCGCGCGGGCTGATGATTGTTATCTGGAGCCTGGCGCTGCTGGGGATCCTGTTCAAGCTGACCATCGCGCATCGCTTTAAGATCCTCTCACTGGTGACCTACCTGACGATGGGCTGGCTGTCGCTTATCGTGGTTTATCAACTGGCGATTAAGCTGGCGGTGGGCGGCGTCACGCTGCTGGCGGTCGGCGGAGTGGTCTATTCGCTGGGGGTGATTTTTTACGTCTGCAAGCGCATTCCGTACAATCATGCAATCTGGCATGGGTTTGTGCTCGGCGGCAGCGTGTGTCACTTCCTGGCGATTTATCTGTACGTCGGACAGGTTTAAATTTCGCGAAATCTCCCGGGTTTTATAGCCCGGGCAGGCGCGCCAGCACCGCCTCCGGGACATTCTCCGTTGGTGATAGCTTGCTTGCCAGGGCTACGGCTTGGTGTTTTTTATTTAGACCACGGCTTTCACGATATCTATTAATCTGCGGATATCTTCTGGTCGTGTATTGCCGGTTTGCGGGTCGATTATCGAGCTGTAAACATGAGGCATCACGCGAGGTACACCTGCTTCCAGACAGCTTTGCAAAATAATGCCAAAGTTATCGAGATCGATTCCGCCGGTTGGTTCTATCAGCGTCATCCCGTTGCGCGCAGCGGTAGTCGCCAGCACATACAGTTCCGGTAGTGACTTCTCACCGCCCATTGGGAAAAACTTCGCTGCATGCGCCCCTGAATCCTGCATCATACGTACCGCCGCATCGCAGGAGACGCGGGCGGGCGTTCCCTGACTACTGCTGACTCCTGTTGAAATCAGCACCTCGCCCGGCGTTCCCGTCGGGCTGACCAGCGCGTTGATGTGCGTCTGTTCGCCGCCCGTCGTCGCCAGCGCCCCTGCCGCGAAACCGCAGCCGGTAAAGGTCTGGTTGACGTGTGCCGGATGTACCTTCGACGCGATCATCGCTGCCTTGTAATACTGCGCCGGATCCCCGGCTCCCAGCCCCACGGAGATGGACGGCACCTCCGCCATCCAGCGTTTGATCTCCTGAACGCCGTCTTCCACTGAAGTAAACTGCGCGGAGAGCACGCCGATCACCGCATGGCCCTCTGCGGCATCATAGATTTCCCTGGCATTGGCAATATCTTTCGCCAGCACGTTGATCGCCACTCGTTGGCGATAAAAATTAATCTGCTGCATGGTCTGCAATCTCCTTGAGTCGCGCCACGATTAACGCCATTTCCCCTTCTGCGACCGTCCGCGGATCGAGGCTAAATACGCCCTGGTGAAGGTTATAGCGTCGGGCATAAATGGCGATATCGCCGCCGCGCAGTTGCGCTTCCACTTCACGGGCGTCAATGCCTAACGCCTGCGCATTCACCCGGATACGAATACGCCAGATGGCACGCCCTGCTTCATCCTGCTCAATATCGGCGCTCAGCCCGCGAATCGCGGAAATTGCCTCCGCCACTGGCTGCAGTTGTTCGGCAGTCACTACCGCCTGCTCCTGATGATAATTTTCCAGCGCGTACACCAGCCCAACCATATTCTCCTTACCGATTTTCATCGCCCTGGCGATGCCGTGGTGCTGTGCTTTACAGGCAGCGATCCACGGTTTCTTACCGGTGATAAACCCGGAGGTGGGCGCGTTAAAGGCTTTTGCCCCACTGTAGACAACCATATCCGCTCCGCTCGACACCCAGGCGTGCAAATCCTCCTCGGCGGCGGCATCAACAATCAGCGGCAGGTTGCGAACCTGTGCGACCTGCGCAAAGTCTTCAATGCTCAACATCCCTTTCTGCACGCAGTGGTGTGATTTCACATACAGCAGCGCGGCGGTGTTGTCAGTAATCGCACTCTCCAGTTGCCAGCGGGCCGCCAGGTTGCTCGAACCCACCTCTACCACACGCCCGCCGCCGAGGCGAATGGCGCTGGTAATCGGCGCACCGTAGTCGACGTTATGCCCGCGCAGCATCACTACTTCGTTGGCCATACCGGAGCTGTCCGGCATCAGCGTGACTCTGGCCTGGTCACCACGGGTAATGGCGGCGGCGACGGCAATGGCGATGCCCGCCGAGGCGCAGGAAGTGACGTAACTGTCCTCTGCGTCGGTAAAGCGGGAAACCAGCTCGCCAGTACGGTCCACCAGTCTGTCGATTTCCACAAAGGCCGAGGCCGCCCGTGCCGTTGCCTGCATCACCTGTGGCGCGACGCTGGAGACGCCCAGAATCGTCATCTTGCCGCAGGCGTTAATAACTTGCTTTAGCCCCAGCTGTTGATAGATGTTCTGCGTCATGGCTTACAGTACTCCCAACAGCGAACAGACCACGCTCAGCGCGACAATCGACAGCAAAATAGTGGTGTAACGCGGCCCTTTCTTCAGCAGATAGAAGTAGACCGCGAATACCGCCGCTAGCGGCAGCAGGCCCGGTGCGATGGAGTCGAGGATCTGCTGGACGACCACCTCAGAACCTTTCAGGGCGCTGATTTTTAACGGCGTGGTAATTTTGACGTAGCTCGCCGAAAGCGCGCCCATCATGATCAAACCCAGCACGTTCGCGCCGTAGATCAGTTCTTTGATTCGCCCCCCTTGCAGCAGGCCGATTATTGAGTCGCGCCCCAGCGTGTAGCCTTTGTGCACCATGCCGTAGCTAATCGCCAGCGTAATCGCCGGGTAGAGAATTAAGGGCACAATACCGCCCATTGCGCTGCCGTTGGCGGCGAACGGAATAAAAATAGCAATCAGCAGCGGCATCACGGCGGCCCAGATAATGGAGTCGCCCATCCCGGCCAGCGGCCCCATCAGGCCGGTTTTAATCCCGGTGATCGAGGCGTCGCTAATCGGCTCGCCGCGGGTTTTTTGCTCCTCCATCGCAATGGAGATCCCCTGAATCACCGCACCAAAGGTCTGCTCTGAGTTGAAGAAGTTCAGATGACGTTTTAGCGCCTCTACCTGCTCCTCTTTTTGCGGGTAAAGCTTTTTGATGATCGGCGTCATCGAGGCGCAGAAAATCAGGCTTTGCAAACGCTCATAGGAGCTGGAAACTTCCGCACCCAACCAGTAGATAAACCAGGCTTTAGTGATATCGGCTTTGGTCAGCGTGCCGCTTACTCGTGCGCGTTCGACCAGTTCATTCTGCATTACGTCGCTGCTCATCATGCTGCTCCTTCATTTTTCGCCAGGCCTTTAATCAGGAAGGCCACGCAGGTGCCGAAGATGGCCATCGCCATGATGTCTACCTTCAGATACAGCACCGCGAAGAATCCACCAATGAACCACGGCAGCAGGCTCTTTTTACCGATCACCATAATGGTGATGGCGAAACCCAGAGCCGGGAGGATCCCGCCCATGATTTCAAAGGAGTGGGTCAGCCAGTGCGGCATCAGCTTGAGGAAACTTTCCACCACGTTCTGGCCGAAATAGTTGGCGGCAAATACCACCGGGAAGCGCAGTACCAGCCCAAGCAGTGCCGGGTAGAGGAAGGCGCAGCGCATAATGCCCGCCATATTCGCCGTTTCCGCATGTTTATCCGCCATATGCACCCAGGCGGCGTTCAGCGTACGACGCAACTGGTCGAGGAACACGCCGATCACGCCAAACGGAATCGCCAGCGCTATCGCCAGGTTCGGATCCATCCCGGCCTTCACGGCAATGGGAATAGCAATACAGGCGGCCAGCGCCGGGTCCGACGGTACGTTACCGCCCGGCGTCGAAGTTACGCCGAGATAGACGAGCTGCATGCCCGCACCAATAATCATTGCCGTTTGCATATTGCCGAGCAGCAAGCCGACGAAGACGGCGATAACCACCGGCTGTAGCAGCATGGCGGAGAAGGTGTAGCCAAGGCGTAATCGGGCAAACCAGTAATACAATCCCATCAGGCTTGCAAAGACTAAAGTATCCATAATTATTTACCCTGTTATCAGAGGATTAGAATTTTTTCAGGATATCGTCCAGAGACTGCGGCTTATCTTCCGGAATGGTCTGGAATACTGCCTTAATCCCGCGACTTTTCAGGTCGTTAAGAATGCCAACGTCTTTTTCATCCAGCGTGATGTTCTGGAAAACGACTTTGCGGTTCGGCCCGCCGCCTAAACCACCCACCTGAATGGCGGAGACATCAAACCCCAGCTGTACGGCTTCCTGAATCGCCGCCAGAGAAGGGAACAGCACCAGCACGTTGCCATCGCCAAGCTGATTTTCTTTCCACGATGCCGCAAAGCTCTGATTGCTGTAGCAATCCACTTTAATGTTTGGTGGCGCGGCCATCAGATAGATGTTTTTCATAAACGGATCGGCGTCCAGCTCATCACTGACTACCGCAATCCGGTTGGCCTGAGATTGTCCGACCCACTTTGTCACCACCTGTCCATGAATCAGGCGGCTGTCGATGCGACATAACACGATGTTAGCCATAATATTTTTCCCTTATTGTGGTTGTTGTAATTGACGAACGTGGGCGACAACGTCCAGACAGCTGCTGCGTGCGGCTTCCACCAGCTCGGCCACGCAGGCAGAGAGCGGCCCCTCTTCACGCCTGTCCAGCGCCTCCAGCAACAGCGAGGCATTTAGCCCGGAAACCACCGCCACCGGATAATCCGCACTCAGTCGCGCCGCCACGTTTGAGGTGGTACCACCAACAAAATCGGTCAGAATGAGTGAGCCTTCCGGCATGGTTTTCACAACGGCTTCGACACGCTGGTAAAATTCGCCCAGCGTATCGACGGGCATCAGCGCAATCTCCGTCACGCCTTTGATTTCGCCCGTCACCATGCACAGGCTGTTGCAAAGCTGTTGCCCCCAGCCGCCATGCGTCAGCAGCAGGATTTGGGACAAGGGTTCAGTGGTAGTCAAAATGGCCTCCTGGCTCTATTACGTTTACACACGTAGTAAGAGCAAAGGCTGTGCCAGAATTTGTGTCACGTGGGGGAGGAGAGAGGGCTGGCGAGGCGCAGAGCCACGCCAGATAAGGGGTTAGCGATACAACAGTTCGTAGATATAAAAATATTCCGCGTCGGATAAACGGATGGCATAAGCCTCTTCGATAGGCAGGAAGGCGGATTTAATGACACTAAACGCCCGGGCATCCAGATCGGGCTTGTTCTCCAGCGACATCTGTAACGGTTTGCGGTTAATCACGATACGCTCGACCATACAGCAGCAGTGGATCAGGAAGCGCAGTGTCACCTGGCGGCTCGGTTTCAGCGAAAGTGAGGTGGTCAGATGGTTGAGCACGCCTTCCATCTCTTTGAGAATGCGCTGAGGATTGAGCACCGAAATATGGTTGATGATGCTTTCCATGGTTAGCGCGCTGATAAAACGCATCGCGCTGCGCTCCATCTCCAGGCGGCGTTCGCTGCTTGAGAGATCCGGTGTCAGCAGGCTTAGCACCAGCTCCGGCCCCTGTTCGGAGAACAATTCTTCCAGCGAGATAAACGGAATATCCGGCAGACCGGGTTGGAAGGTGCCGACAATTCCCGCCAACCGTTCGCTGGGGTTAATCGCCTGCTGGACCCGCTCCAGACTGCGCACCTCATTGTAGTCGAGGATCACCATCCGCGTGTCCTGTGACATCAGTTCGCCAAAGCTTTCCTCCAGCACCTTTTTGATTTTCTCCGCCGTGCCCATGCCGGTAATGCAGGAGATTACCAGTACTTTACCGCCGTTCTCCTGCTGCGGCGTGCAGAGCTGGCAGGGGATATCTTTACTCTGCATTAACGCCGCCAGCTGTGGTAACTCGCTGGTTTCATAGCTTAAGTCCAGCCCTAACTCCAGCAGGCTGGTCAGAGTTATATTGGGCATCAGCAGTACGTCAATCTGAAATAGCTTGCTGATCGTACTGCCAAAATGAATCAGTGAGCCGATATCTACCATCAATATCAGCCGCTGCCAGCGTCGGGCCTGGATCATCTGGATTAACGTTTCGAGGGTGTCATGCACCGACTGCTCAAACGGCATGTCAATGGCGCTAAACAGCTCGCGCTCCAGCACCCGGTTCACGTACTGCGCCTGGCTGGTGGCCGTCGTCGAACCATGGGCAATCAAAATCACCCCGCAGTCCGGGCTGGCGTCGATGCGCTGGCGGTAATGTCGACATTCCTTCAGGAACAGGCATAGCCAGACCACTTCCGTCGCCGGGCACTGGATATGCAGTAGCTCGTTGATTTTTCGACACAGCAGCGTGGCATTGTCGTATTCATCTTTACAGCGGTCGAGGATCAGGCTGGAGGAGTAAAGCTGCGGGATAAGACCACGCTGCACGTAGCCAATCAGCGCCAGAAAGTGCTTACGCAGCGGATTCACCAGGTTTTCTGGCAGCGTAAACGTAAGCACCTGCTCCACGCAACCAATCAGCAGCGTCACGCGCTCCTCAATCTGATCGCCATAGCGCGGCGGATGGGCAATATTGTCGCGGCTGTAGAGACCATATTCAAAAATTGAACTGAGCTTGTTTTTCAGGATTGCCAGCGTTTCAGCTGGCGGAACGTTGCTGTTGCGCAGATTGACATATTCGCGAGTCAGGAAGCTGTAAAAGAGATCGCTCTCTTCAATCTCCGCTCCCGTCGCCAGCGAGGTTTTCAACGCCGGCAGCGTGCGCGCATCAACACTTAGCCGCTCTTTACCGTCAAATAGCGTATCGACCAGCAGACGCTGCTCCGGCGTGGCGTTAAACGGCATCTCCGCCAGCCGTTTATCCAACTGTAGCGTATCGCTATGCTCCGTCATCCCTGATGCCCACGCCTGGGCACACAGGAACTGAATATCACTTTTGAGCTGGCCAATATTGCCTTCCAGCGGTTTATTTAACAGCCAGAGCAGCAGCGTTTTGTCGATGCTTATTGTGCGCTCGATTTTACGGCTCTCACGCTGTAAGAAACCGACAATCAATTCAACCTGTTCTTCCACCGAGCGCTGGCGAATACCGGGCAGATCGATGCAGACCTGAATACGCCGCTGGAAGGTGCGCAACAGTGCCGAGCTGACTGGTTCAGTCGTTGCACAAATCAGGCGTACCGAAATTGAGCGCGCAGTGGCGCTCGAGCCGAGCGGGCGATACTGGCCTTTGTCGAGAATGGAGAATAGCTTTTCCTGCCCTTCATACGGCAGACGGTGGACCTCATCGAGCAGTAGATAGCCACCATCGGCCTGTTCAACCAAACCGGGTTTATTCTCGTTTGCTCCGGTAAATGCCCCCTGCCGGTGACCAAACAGGTGCGAGGAGAGCAGTTCCGGGTTATGGGCATATTCTGCACAGTTAAAGTAGACCAGCGGCGGCGCAGTTCCCGTTGCATGTTCGCAGGCAAAGCGATGCATCAGTTCGGCAAAGAAGGTTTTGCCAACGCCGGAAGGGCCGGTCAACAGCACATGCAACCCGTGGGGATAAAGTACCGCAGCGCGGCCTTTTTCCACCGCGTCACGCAGACTACGGTCATAACCAATCAGGCCGCTAAAAGGGTCATCAGTCGAGTGGTCTTCCTGATGGGGGAGCAGATCGGCAACCGTGCGCACTTCACGCTCGGATTCCTCCAGCGTGCGTCCCAGCAGCGTTTCCACCGCTTGACGGTGCAGGAAGAATACCGGACGGCCACGGCTCTTAATGACCAAACCGTCGCTCCACAACTGATTGAGATCTTTACTCACTGAGTTACGCGCCAGCCCAAGGTTAAAGCCGATGGCTTCTGCCGTAAACGCCGTCTCCTGCGCTAAATCTGCAAGACTCAAGCCGCTCGTCAGCCGCGCCAGCTCTCCCTGTATTACCTCAATCCGTCTCATTCTCTTTACCGCTTAAGAAATAAATGATTGTTCAGAACATACACTATTCTGCTATGCATGAAAGTGGCCTGGGGCCAGAGATGGTGCATTAGCTCAAAGACGGATATGGCCGTTGAGAGACTGCAGGGAGGCGGTATCGTTTTCGGGAGATTCCCCGGCGGAGCTACTATATGGCCGGCTACAAGTTCACAGCCGCCTGCTGTCCGGTAGCCCGGACAGGCGCATTGCGCCGCCTCCGGGGAGACGGCTTAATTGAGGCTTAACCTTCTTCCAGCGAATACGGCAGCGGTTCGATGCTCAGGCTACCGGCATCATCGCGCACACGGAATACGCTGTCCGGCTCCATATCGTTATTCATCACCACCTGCACCAGCAGGCGACCATCGTCTAACTGCACGGCGGCTAAAACGGTGCCGGTACGACGCCAGTTTTCACCCATTTTCAGCTCAAGGTCCTCCCCGGCTTCCGGCACGCGGCTGGCTTTCCCCGCCAGGGACCACAGAGCACGCTTGTTGGCACCGCGGAATTTTGCGCGGGCAACCATTTCCTGACCGGTGTAGCAGCCTTTCTTAAAGCTGATGCCGCCTAATGCCTGAAGGTTAGTCGCTTGCGGAATAAACTGTGCGCTGTTGGCGCTGTCGATAACCGGCAGTCCGGCTTCAATATTCAGCGCCAGCCACTGCTGGCTGTTGTTAAGCTGCGCTTCACCGCGCAGGGCCTCGGTGACGCGGGTGGCGGTTGCCTCATCGGTCACCAGCAGGAAACGCTCGGCCGGATGCTCAAACCACAGCAGGCTGGTGGATCCTTCACTGACAACCTGCTTGTCGGCATTCGGCAGTTCGCTAAACAGCGGTGCCAGCGCAGCACGGGCCTGGAAACCGGCGACGCCCAGCAGCACCAGTTCATCATCGGCGGCGATCGTCACTTTAGAGAACACCGCGTATTTTTTCAGTTCAGTCAATTGCGCGTCGCGTAGGCTGCGGCGTTCAATCCACGCAAACCCCTCGTTACGGCGGAAAACGCGCAGGTTGCTCCACATCTTGCCTTTAGCATCGCAATGCGCGGCAAGCAGGTGCTGCTCGTTGGTTAGTTGACTGATATCAGCGGTAATCTGCCCTTGCAGATATTTTTCGCCATCCGCACCGGTAATCGTCGCCAGCGCCCAGTCATCCAGCGTCATCAGCGTTAACGGCAGACGCGCGCAAGAGGAAGGCTGACGCGGAGGAAAAGGTGTAAAAGCCATAGTCATATCCCGAATAGCTTAACGCAGAGTGTGTGACTAATGGTAAAAGAGCTAGAGTGCAATGCAAGCGCTTTCGGCAAGCCATTTGTGCCCTCAATGGTGGGAAGCTATACCGCAGGAAATAATGAAAGACCTGATAATTTTAGGGTTTTCATGGAGGCGCGCTCGCGAATCTTGATATTCCTGTGAAGTCAGTGGCGAAAACGGGTTAAACTAAGAAATATTTATAAGTAGGAAGTAAACATGGATATTAACAATAAAGCTCGTATCCACTGGGCGTGTCGCCGGGGGATGCGTGAACTCGATATCTCCATCATGCCGTTTTTTGAGTACGAGTACGATACGCTCAGCGATGGTGACAAGCTGTTGTTCATCCGCCTGCTGGAAAACGACGATCCGGACCTGTTCAACTGGTTAATGAACCATGGTGAACCGGCTGATGCGGAACTGCAACGGATGGTAAAATTAATTCAGATACGGAATCGGGAACGTGGTCCTGTGGCAATCTGATTTACGCATCTCATGGCGAGCGCAGTGGTTCTCACTGCTGCTGCACGGCGTTGTGGCGGCACTCGTGCTGCTGATGCCCTGGCCGCTCAGCTACACCCCGTTATGGCTGATACTGCTATCGCTGGTGGTGTTTGACTGCGTGCGCAGCCAGAGGCGGATTCACGCCCGTCAGGGCGAAATAAAACTGCTGATGGACTCCCGACTGCGCTGGCAAAAAGCGGAGTGGGAAATCGTCGGTACCCCGTGGGTGATCAATAGCGGAATGCTGCTGCGTCTGCGGGATACAAAAAACCACCGTACCCAGCATCTGTGGGTCGCGGCAGATAGTATGGACGCGGGAGAGTGGCGAGACCTGCGCCGACTGGTGTTACAGAAATCGGCGCAAGATTAAGTCAAGCCTCAGGCGAACTGCTCAGCCATTTCGCCGAGGATTTGCTCGCACCAGCTCTGGATACGTTCATCGCTCAGGTCGTACTGGTTAGTTTCATCCAGCGCCAGCCCAACAAACAGCTGCCCGTCGGCGATAACCGGTTTCGGACTGGTAAACTCATAGCCTTCAGTTGGCCAATAGCCGATGAACTTCACGCCTTTGGTTGCCAGCTTGTCGTGCAGCATACCCAGTGCATCAAGGAACCATTCGCCGTAGCCTAACTGGTCGCCCATACCGTATAGCGCGACGATCTTATCTTGCAGATCCAGCGTATCGAGCTGCTGCCAGACGGCCTCCCAATCTTCCTGGATTTCACCGAAATCCCAGGTTGGAATGCCGAGGATCAGCACGTCATATTGCGTCATCAGGGCAGGGGAATCATCTTTCAGGTTATGCAGCGTCACCAGCTCAGGGCCGATGATATCGCGGATTTTTTCCGCCGCCATTTCGGTGTAGCAGGTGCTGGAACCGTAAAAAAGACCTATGTTCATCGCAAAAATGTCTCAATTCTTGTTGTGACTTTGTGCTTAGTCTACCAGAAAGGCCGTGGCCGCCTGCAACTCGAATTATTTAGGGTATAATGACGCCGTTTTGATAAGCAAAGAGGCCGATGTGAAACAGGATCTCGCACAAATCGAGCAGTTTCTCGATGCTTTATGGCTGGAGCGTAATCTGGCGGAGAACACGCTAAGCGCCTATCGCCGGGACCTGACGATGGTGGTCGAATGGCTGCATCATCGCGGGCTGTCGCTTGCCAGCGTGAGCGGCGAGGATCTTCAGTCGCTGTTGGCGGAGCGCCAGACCGGGGGCTATAAAGCCACTAGTACTGCACGCTTGCTGAGCGCCGTACGTCGTTTCTTTCAGCATCTTTATCGGGAAAAAATCCGCCCGGATGATCCAAGCGCGCTGCTGGCATCTCCAAAGCTGCCGCAGAGGCTGCCGAAGGATCTGAGCGAAGCCCAGGTTGAACGTCTGCTGCAGGCACCGCTGGTGGAGCAACCGCTGGAGCTGCGCGATAAAGCGATGCTGGAAGTGCTGTACGCGACGGGTCTGCGCGTCTCAGAACTGGTGGGCTTGACCATGAGCGACATCAGCCTGCGCCAGGGCGTTGTGCGCGTGATTGGTAAAGGCAATAAAGAACGACTGGTACCGTTAGGCGAAGAGGCGGTACTGTGGGTTGAGAATTACCTTGAGTACGGGCGTCCCTGGTTGCTGAACGGCGTGGCGTCCGATGTGCTTTTTCCCAGCCAGCGCGCGCAGCAGATGACGCGCCAGACGTTCTGGCATCGGATTAAACACTATTCCGTACTGGCGGGGATTGACAGCGCAAAGCTCTCCCCGCACGTGTTACGCCATGCGTTCGCCACGCATTTACTTAACCATGGCGCGGACTTACGCGTGGTGCAGATGCTGTTAGGACACAGCGATCTCTCCACGACGCAGATCTACACCCACGTGGCGACCGAGCGTCTGCGACAACTTCATCAACAGCATCACCCGCGTGCGTGAGCGCTGAATAAAAAGGATTGAGTATGAAAAAAGGTTTACTGATGTTCACCCTGCTGGCGACCACCTTATCCGGTGCAGCACATGCCGATAGCGCGGCGATTAAGCAGCTGCTGGCAAAGCTGGGTGTGCAGAGCACGGACGTGCAACCTTCTCCGGTCAAGGGCATCAGCACCGTGTTGACGGATAGCGGCGTTCTGTACGTCACCGATGATGGTAAGCACATCATCCAGGGGCCGATGTACGATGTCAGCGGCGCGCAGCCGGTGAACGTTACCAACACGTTGCTGGCCGGTAAGCTCAACGCGCTGGAAAAAGAGATGATTGTCTACAAAGCGCCGCAGGAAAAACACGTCATCACCGTCTTCACCGACATTACCTGCGGCTATTGTCACAAGCTGCACGAGCAGATGAGCGACTACAACGCGCTGGGTATCACCGTGCGCTACCTGGCCTTCCCGCGCCAGGGACTGCAAAGCGAAGCCGAGCAGAATATGAAGGCTATCTGGTGCGCCAAAGATCCTAACAAAGCGCTGGATAACGCCATGAGCGGCAAAGCCGTAGAGGCTGCCAGCTGCGATGTTGATATCGCTAAACACTACACGCTTGGCGTGCAGCTTGGTGTTAACGGCACCCCGGCGATGGTGCTGAGCGACGGGACCCTTATGCCGGGCTATCGCGATCCTAAAGACCTGAAAGCGCTCCTTGATGAGCATCAAAAACAGACAAGCGGTAACTGATTCGCGTGAAACAACAGATACAACTACGCCGCCGGGAGGCGGCTGACGGCGCCGACTTACCTCCAGACCTTCCTCCGCTCCTGCAACGGCTGTACGCCAGCCGGGGCGTGCGCAGTGCGCAGGAGCTGGAACGCGGCGTGAAAGGCATGCTGCCGTGGGCGCAACTGACCGGCGTCGAAAAAGCGGTAGAAATGCTCTACGGCGCATTTAAGCAACAACTGCACATCGTGGTGGTTGGCGATTTTGACGCCGATGGCGCCACCAGTACGGCGTTGAGCGTGCTCGCCTTGCGCGCGCTGGGTTACGGCAACGTTTCCTATCTGGTGCCTAACCGCTTTGAAGACGGTTACGGCCTGAGCCCGGAAGTGGTCGATCAGGCTCATGCCCGCGGCGCGCAGATGATTATGACCGTTGATAACGGTATCTCATCACATGCTGGCGTCGATCACGCCCATGCTCTGGGCATTCCGGTGCTGGTGACCGATCACCACCTGCCTGGCGACACGCTGCCCGCAGCTGATGCGATCATTAACCCAAACCTGCGCGACTGTGAGTTCCCATCGAAATCGCTGGCCGGGGTTGGCGTGGCTTTTTATCTGATGCTGGCGCTGCGCACTTTCCTGCGTGATAAAGGCTGGTTTGAGGAGCGCGGCATCGCGCCGCCGAATCTGGCTGACTTACTCGACCTGGTGGCGCTTGGCACCGTGGCAGATGTGGTGCCGCTGGATGCCAACAACCGTATTTTGACCTGGCAGGGGCTGAGCCGCATTCGGGCGGGTAAATGCCGTCCGGGTATTAAGGCGCTGCTGGAAATCTCTAATCGCGATCCGCAAAAGCTGGCGGCCAGCGATCTCGGTTTTGCTCTCGGTCCGCGCCTTAATGCGGCCGGACGGCTGGATGATATGTCCGTCGGCGTCGCATTGCTGCTGTGCGAGAGTACCGGCGAAGCGCGGGTGCTGGCGAATGAACTGGATGCGCTAAACCAGACGCGCAAAGAGATTGAACAGGGGATGCAGGCGGAAGCGCTGACCTTATGTGAAAAGCTGGAGCGCAGCAGCGAGACGCTGCCTGGCGGGCTGGCGATGTACCACCCGCAGTGGCACCAGGGCGTGGTCGGCATCCTGGCTTCACGTATTAAAGAGCGTTTTCACCGCCCGGTCATCGCTTTTGCGCCCACCGGAGACGGACTGCTAAAAGGTTCCGGTCGTTCGATTCAGGGGCTGCATATGCGCGATGCGCTGGAGCGCCTGGATACGCTCTATCCTGGCATGATTCTGAAGTTCGGCGGTCACGCCATGGCGGCAGGACTGTCGCTGGAAGAGGCGCGCTTTGATGAGTTTCAGCAGCGCTTTGGCGAACTGGTGACCGAGTGGCTCGACCCCGCGCTATTGCAAGGGGAAGTGGTTTCCGACGGCCCGTTAGCAGCGGCTGAAATGAGCATGGAAGTCGCTCAAATGCTGCGCGATGCGGGCCCCTGGGGGCAAATGTTCCCCGAACCGCTGTTTGATGGTCATTTTCGCATTTTGCAGCAGCGCCTGGTCGGCGAACGTCACCTGAAAGTGATGGTTGAACCGGTTGGCGGCGGCCCGCTGCTGGATGGTATCGCGTTTAATGTCGATACTTCCATTTGGCCAGATAACGGCGTGCGCGAAGTCCAGCTTGCCTACAAGCTTGATATCAATGAGTTCCGCGGCAACCGCAGCCTGCAGCTGATCATTGACCACCTCTGGCCAAATTGACAACAGTATATTAATGGGAGCGCGAATCCGGTAGAATTCCGCTCTTATCACCGCATTTTGACGAATCCATTAAAAGAAACCGACCATGTTTGAAATAAATCCGGTAAATAACCGCATTCAGGACCTCACGGAGCGCTCGAACGTTCTTAGGGGGTATCTTTGACTACGATGCTAAGAAAGAGCGTCTCGAAGAAGTAAACGCCGAGCTGGAACAGCCGGACGTGTGGAACGAGCCAGAGCGCGCACAGGCGCTGGGCAAAGAACGTTCCTCACTGGAAGCCATCGTGGATACGCTGGATCAGATGTCCCAAGGGCTGGATGACGTTTCCGGTCTGCTGGAGCTGGCCGTTGAAGCCGACGACGAAGAAACCTTCAACGAAGCCGTTGCTGAACTCGACGTGCTGGAAGAGAAACTCGCGCAGTTGGAATTCCGCCGCATGTTCTCCGGTGAATACGACAGCGCCGATTGCTATCTGGATATCCAGGCCGGTTCCGGCGGTACGGAAGCGCAGGACTGGGCCAGCATGCTGACGCGTATGTATCTGCGCTGGGCCGAAGCGCGCGGCTTTAAAACCGAGATTATCGAAGAGTCTGAAGGCGAAGTGGCGGGTATTAAGTCCGTCACCATTAAGATTATCGGCGACTACGCCTACGGTTGGTTGCGTACCGAAACCGGCGTCCATCGCCTGGTGCGTAAGAGCCCGTTCGATTCCGGCGGCCGTCGCCACACCTCTTTCAGCTCTGCGTTCGTTTACCCGGAAGTGGATGACGATATTGATATCGAAATCAACCCGGCGGATCTGCGTATCGACGTTTACCGCGCATCCGGTGCGGGCGGTCAGCACGT
The DNA here is from genome assembly GCF_014103785.1 of Klebsiella sp. RHBSTW-00215. NCBI lineage: Bacteria > Pseudomonadati > Pseudomonadota > Gammaproteobacteria > Enterobacterales > Enterobacteriaceae > Klebsiella > Klebsiella sp. RHBSTW-00215. The sequence goes on along the minus strand of NZ_JABXQS010000001.1, from coordinate 440,830 downwards.
TAACCGTACGGAGTCTGCGGTGCGTATCACCCATATTCCGACCGGCTTAGTGACGCAGTGTCAGAACGACCGTTCACAGCATAAAAACAAAGACCAGGCCATGAAGCAGATGAAAGCCAAGCTTTATGAACTGGAAATGCAGAAGAAAAATGCCGAGAAGCAGGCGATGGAAGATACCAAATCCGACATCGGCTGGGGCAGCCAGATCCGTTCTTACGTGCTGGACGATTCCCGCATCAAAGATCTGCGCACCGGGGTGGAAACCCGCAACACTCAGGCAGTGCTGGACGGCAGCCTGGATCAATTTATCGAAGCAAGTTTGAAAGCAGGGTTATGAGGAACCAACATGTCTGAACAACAAGCACAGGGCGCTGACGCGGCAATTGACCTTAATAATGAACTGAAAGCCCGTCGTGAGAAGCTGGCCGCACTGCGTGAGCAGGGCATCCCGTTCCCGAATGATTTCCGTCGTGACCACACCTCTGATCAACTGCACGCTGACTTCGATGCGAAAGAAAACGAAGAGCTGGAAGCGCTGAACGTTGAGGTCGCTGTTGCTGGCCGCATGATGACCCGTCGTATCATGGGTAAAGCCTCTTTCGTTACGCTGCAGGACGTTGGCGGCCGCATTCAGCTGTACGTTGCGCGTGACGATCTGGCGGAAGGCGTCTACAACGAGCAGTTCAAGAAATGGGATCTCGGGGACATCATCGCTGCACGCGGTAAGCTGTTCAAAACCAAAACCGGTGAACTCTCTATCCATTGCACCGAGTTGCGTTTGCTGACCAAAGCCCTGCGCCCGCTGCCGGACAAATTCCACGGCCTGCAGGATCAGGAAGCGCGCTATCGTCAGCGCTACCTGGACCTGATCTCCAACGATGAATCCCGCAACACTTTTAAAATTCGTTCGCAGATCCTGGCTGGTATCCGTCAGTTCATGGTTGGCCGCAACTTTATGGAAGTGGAAACCCCGATGATGCAGGTGATCCCTGGCGGCGCATCTGCCCGTCCGTTTGTCACTCATCACAATGCCCTGGATATGGACATGTACCTGCGTATCGCGCCGGAACTGTACCTGAAGCGTCTGGTGGTCGGCGGCTTCGAGCGCGTGTTCGAAATCAACCGTAACTTCCGCAACGAAGGCATCTCCGTTCGTCATAACCCAGAGTTCACCATGATGGAACTCTATATGGCTTATGCGGACTATAAAGATCTGATCGAGCTGACCGAATCCCTGTTCCGCACCCTGGCGCAGAATATCCTCGGCAACACTGCGGTGCCTTATGGCGATCAGACCTTCGATTTCGGCAAGCCGTTTGAAAAACTGACCATGCGCGAAGCGATTAAGAAATATCGTCCGGAAACCGAGATGGCGGACCTGGATAACTTCGACTCTGCGAAAGCCATTGCTGAATCTATCGGCGTTCACGTTGAGAAGAGCTGGGGCCTGGGCCGTATCGTGACCGAGATCTTCGAAGAAGTAGCGGAAGCGCACCTGATTCAGCCGACTTTCATTACTGAATACCCGGCAGAAGTCTCTCCGCTGGCGCGTCGTAACGACGAGAACCCGGAAATCACCGACCGCTTTGAATTCTTTATCGGCGGCCGCGAAATCGGTAACGGCTTCAGCGAACTGAACGACGCAGAAGACCAGGCGCAGCGCTTCCTGGATCAGGTAAACGCGAAAGCTGCCGGTGACGACGAAGCGATGTTCTACGACGAAGACTACGTGACCGCGCTGGAGCACGGCCTGCCGCCGACTGCGGGTCTGGGTATTGGTATCGACCGTATGGTCATGCTGTTCACTAACAGCCATACCATCCGCGACGTGATCCTGTTCCCGGCGATGCGTCCGGTAAAATAAGCATTACCGTAATAAACGAAACCCCAGCAGAGCTGGGGTTTTTTATGCCTGACGGCTAAAATTTATCAATGCGTTACGCGCATTATCATCCGCAGCCTGCATCACCATCCACGGGCTGAAAGCCCACGGCGTGGCGCGGATCCCGCTGAAAACATCTTCAAGATTGCACCACTGGAAATCCATCACTTCATCAGGATTTATCTGTAGCGGGCTGGCTCTTCGGGCGGCATACACCGGGCAGACTTCATTTTCGACAATACCGTTTGGCGCCACGGCCCGATAGCGAAATTCAGGATAAACAGGCGTTATGCTGTGGATATCGACGCCCAGCTCAAAGCGGCAGCGGCGCGCAACGGCCTGCTCAAACGTTTCGCCCGTTTGCGGGTGCCCGCAAACCGAGTTAGTCCACACGCCGGGCCAGGCTTTTTTAGCCAGCGAACGTCGGGTGACCAGCAGCTGACTATGTTCATTAAACAACCAGCAGGAAAACGCGAGGTGCAGCGGGGTGTCGAGGGTGTGAGCGGTATACTTCTCCAGCATACCTGAAGGCTTATCTTGCTCATCCAGCAAGATGACATGTTCCTGTCGCATAGTGTCCACCAAGAATCTTAAGCACTCGCTATTATAAGCCTTAATGCGACGGAATAATTAACACTTCGGACTATTTAACCGATAGGGGGAAGCAGTCCCGTAACAGAAACGGAACTGCTTGAAGTGAGGTGCTTAAAAAAGCAGCAGAAAGTGAAACCGGCTTTCAATGCCTAACGCAATACCGTCAGAAACGGCAGGGATCGCCATCAGCATCAGTAAGAAAAGGCTAATCATGCAGCGCAGTAAGATATTCATATCACTCCTCCCGCTGGCTCTTTTTTAGCTTTCGCAGCAGCAACCACATGCGTACCGTACGGACTTTTCCACCCGAGGATGCCGTTTCTTGCGCCAGTTCCGTATGGTGGCGATAACCATTGAAGAAGAGGTTAAGCACCACGGCGCTAACGGTGGCCAGCATAATGCCGCTATGCAGCAGCGGCTGGAGTACGGCAGGTAGTTTAGAAAAGAAATCGTGTGACAATGTTGGCGTCATGCCCACGCCGAGGCTGATCGCCACAATATAGAGGTTGTAGCGATTGGTGGTGTAGTTACAGCGCGACAGAATGCGAATCCCCGTCGCCAGCACCATGCCAAACATCACCAGACCGGCTCCGCCCAGTACAAACTGCGGGATCGATGCCACCAGCACCGCCATTTTGGGCACCATACCAAACAGAATCAAAATCACCCCTGAGGCAATACATACCCAACGGCTGTATACCCGGGTCACGCTGACCAGTCCGACGTTTTGTGAAAATGACGTATGGGGAAAGCTATTAAATAAGCCGCCAATCAGCGAGCCCACGCCATCAACGCGCAGCCCGCGGATAATATCCTGCGAAGACAGTTTGCGACCGACAATCTCCCCGAGGGCGAGGAACATGCCCATCGATTCGATAAAGACGATGATTAACACCGCCGTCATGGTCAGAATCGATACCGGATCAAACACCGGCATACCGAAGGCCATTGGCGTGACGATGGCAAACCACGAGGCGTCCTGCAGACCGGAGAGGTTAACCTCATTCATCATCCACGACAGCGCAAAGCCGAAAATAATGCCTAACAATACGGCGACGTTGGACAGAAAACCTTTGGCAAAGCGGGTGATTAATAAGATAAAAACGAGCACGGCAAATGAAATACCCAAATAAACCGGATCGCCGTATTGCGGATTCCCTTTTCCCCCTGCGGCCCAGTCGATGCCGACCTGGATAATGCTCAGGCCGATAGAGGTAATCACCACACCGGTAACCAGCGGAGGAAACAGCGGGATTAAGCGCCCGATAAGCGGTGCCAGTAAGGTGGTGATGATGCCTGCGGCAATGGTTGCGCCAAAAATCCCCAGCAGGCCAATATCCGGATTCATCCCGATGGCGATCATCGGCGTTACGGCGGCAAACGTCACCGACATAATTACCGGCAGACGAATGCCCATAAAGCGACCGATCCCAATGCATTGCAGCAGCGTCACCACGCCGCAGCAAAACAGATCGGAGCTAATCAGCAGCGCGACGGCCTCTTTATTCAGCCCGAGCCGGTCGCCGATCATCAGCGGCACTGCCACTGCGCCCGCATACATCACCAGTACATGCTGTAGCCCGAGGATGACCAGCTTTCCCGGCGATAAGATGCGGTCAACCTCGTCGATGGTGCCGCCGGGTTCGGCGGGAGGTGGAAGTTGAGAATCTATGGCGCTCATGTGTATTTCTCCTTGAACCCGGCACGCGCCAAAATCGGTTACCGGGCGGTAAAATGGTGAACCTTCCGCACATCACATCTGGCGCTTAAATCGCCCATCCTCCGGCATAGAATGCCACCAGGGCGAGGGTGATAATCACGGTGCCGATATTCAGCTTTTGCCACTCGCGAGAGAAGACGCGCCCGACAACCAGGGTGACAAAACCCAGCATAATGCCGGTGACGATATTGCAGGTCAGGACGATAAATACCGCGCAGACCAGCCCGGACATCGCATCAATAAAGTCATCAAAATCGAGCTTCGAGACGTTACTTAGCATCAATAACCCCACGTACATCAGCGCGGGCGCGGTGGCGTAGCCGGGGATCAAATACGACAGCGGCGATAAAAACAGAATCAACAGGAACAGGAGGCCAACGATGGTCGCCGTCAGGCCGGTTTTCCCTCCGGCGGCGGTTCCTGCGGCGGATTCAATATAGACCGCTGCAGGGGCGGCACCGACCAGACCGGAGAATACGGAGCTAATGGAGTCGCTGGTCAGCGCTTTGCCGCCGTTGATAATCTGGTTGTCTTTATCCAGCAGGTTTGCCTGCCCGGCCACGGCGCGGATAGTGCCGGTGGCGTCGAATACGGCGGTCATTACCAGAGCCAGAACGCTGGGAAGTACGGCGGGCTGTAGCGCACCCATGATATCGAGACTAAAAATCAGTGACTTACCATCTTCACCGCTCAGGCTGGGTATCGCGACCAGGCCGTGATACTGAACGGCGGGATCGAAAATCAGGCCGATAATTGAAATGGCAATAATGACCAGCAGGATCCCCCCGGGGACGCGATTTTTTTCCAGACCAAAAATTACCGCCAGACCCAACAGGCTCATGATCACCGGAAAGGAAGTAAACGATCCGAGCGCCACCGGCAGCCCTTCCAGTGGGTTTTTTATCACCATGCCGACACCGTTCGCTGCAATGAGCAGCAGAAACAGCCCAATACCGATGCCGGTACCGTGAGCAATACCCATCGGCAGGTTGCGCAAGATCCAGGTGCGCACCCCGGTGACCGAAATGGCGGTGAAAATTACCCCCATCAGAAAAACCGCGCCCAATGCGACGGGAATGCTGATGTGCTGCCCCAGCACCAGGCTAAAGGCGGTAAAGGCGGTCAGGGAAATGGCGCAGCCGATGGCCATTGGCAGGTTTGCCCACAGCCCCATCAGCAGTGAACCGAAGCCTGCGACCAGGCAGGTGGCGACAAACACGGCGGCGGGTGGGAAACCCGCTTTTCCCAACATGCCGGGCACCACGATGACCGAATAGACCATCGCCAGAAAGGTGGTGAGTCCCGCCAGCACTTCCTGGCGAACCGTACTGCCGCGAGCCGAAATTTTGAACCAGGTATCCAGCGCACCGCGGGGCTGCGATGCATCCGGGGTAGGCAGAGTATCTCCAGACATAGTTATGTCCTCAGCAGAATAGAAGGGTTTCGTCAGGTGCGCTCATACACCAGGCGGCCATCAATATAGGTACGATAAATAGAACGATCGTCGCCCAGCGTCATCATCACGAACAGCTTGTCGACCAGGGACACCGAGTTGTCGTAGCGTAGCTGCTGCAACGGCGTCGCCGTCGGCTCCAGCACCACAAAGTCGGCCTCTTTGCCCGGTGTGAAATTACCAATCAGGTGGTCAAGCCCCAGCGCTTTCGCGCCGCCGAGAGTCGCCAGGTAGAACGCCTCATAGGCCGAGAGCCGATATCCCTGTAACTGCACCACTTTGTAGGCTTCGTTTAGCGTTTGCAGCATGTTGAAGGTGGTGCCTGCGCCGATGTCGGTGCCCAGCCCGACCTTGATTTTCTTCCGCCAGGCTTTTTGCAAATTGAACAGCCCGCTGCCGAGGTACAGGTTCGAGGTGGGGCAAAAAGCGATGCTGGAGTCGGTTTCGCTCAGGCGATCCCACTCTTTCTCTTCCAGATGTACGCAGTGGGCGAAAACGCAGTTTTTACCGGTCAAACCATATTGGTGATAGACGTCAAGGTAGCCATCATGATCGGGATAGAGCTCTTTAACCCAGGCAATTTCATCTTTGTTTTCACACAGATGTGTATGTACCCAGGTGTCGGGATACTCCTGACGCAGACGTTGCGCCATCGCCAGCTGTTGCGGCGTTGAGGTTGGGGCGAAGCGCGGGGTGATGGCATACAGCAGGCGACCATTTTTGTGCCAGCGTTCAATCAGCGCTTTGCTTTGCTGGTAGCTGCTTTCGGCATCATCCAGCAGATACTCCGGCGCGTTGCGATCCATCATCACTTTGCCGGCAATCATGCGCATGTTGATATGGCTGGCGGCTTCAAACAGGGCGTCTACCGACTGCGGATGCACGGTGCCGAAGACCAGCGCGGTGGTGGTGCCGTTACGCAGTAGCTGCTTGAGGAAAAAAGAGGACATTTCGCGCGCATATTCCAGGTCCTGATAGCGCCGCTCGGTGGGGAAGGTGTGCTTATTCAGCCACTCCAACAGCTGCTCGCCATAGGCGCCAACCATCTCGCTCTGTGGGTAGTGAATATGGGTATCGACAAATCCCGGAATCACCAGCTTGCCGCGATAATCGCGGATCCGGATAGCCTCAGGAACCCGATGCTTTCCCTTTTCCCATTCGCCAAACCATTCGACTTTGCCCTCGCGAATCAACAGCAATCCATCCTCGATAAACCGCAGCGCCGATTCGAGTTCCTCGGGATGTTCGATGGTGCGCGTGATATCGATAAAGCTACCACGCACGGCTTTTAGCGTGTGTTCTCCTGACATGTGAACTCCTTACAGTTAATCCGCTTCTTCCAATGAATCGGCTGCGGGCAAGACGTCCTCTTGCCGGTAGCCGCCCGGAAGAATGATATTCAACAGGATTGCGGTCAGTCCGCCTGCGCAGATGGGGTTTTCCACCAGCACATAAATTGAGGCGGGTAAGATTTTGAAAATTTCCGGATCGTAAGAGACGCCAAGCCCCAGCCCGAGAGAGGTGGCGACGATCAGCGTTTCACGGCGCTTCAGGCCATTGGAAATAATGATGCGGATCCCGGCGATAGCGATCATCGAGAACATTAGCGTCATCGCACCGCCCAGTACCGCCGAGGGGATGGTGGTGAAGAAGCCGCCAATGGTCGGGAACAGGCCGAGGATCACCAGCATGACGGCGATGGTGCGCCCGATATAGCGCGAGGCGACGCCGGTCATCTGGATAACCCCGTTGTTTTGCGCGAAGGTGGTGAGCGGCAGGGAACCGAGCGCGGAGGCGATGACCGAAACCAGCCCGTCCGCCAGCACGCCGCCTTTCAGGCGCGACTGGTACTCATCACCCTGGATGGGGCGTCTCGACACCATCGCCGTAGCAGTGATATCGCCAACCGCTTCCAGCACGCTCAGCAGGTAAATGGTGCCGACGACCAGAAAGTGATGCAGGCTGAAATGAAAACCGTATTTAAAAGGGATTGGGATAGTCACCAGCGGCAGGTTTTTCATGCCGCTGAAATCGACCATTCCCAGGCACAGCGACACCACGTAGCCCACGCCCAAGCCGATGGCGATCCCCCCCATGCGCAGCAGCGGGCTACGGCAGCAGTTGAAGCCAATCACCACCATCAGGACCAATAAACCCACACCGAGATTTTCGTAATTACCGTAGGTGCCGCTGCTCTTTGCCGCGAAGCCGCCGCCGAAATCAATAATGCCGACTTTAATCAGGCTCAGGCCAATCATCAGCACCACAATACCGCTGACGGTGGGTGTAATGACCCGGCGCAGATAGGGGAGGATAAAAGAGGAGCCGACCACCAGAAACGCGCCGACAAACGACACGCCGAGCAGCGAGGACATAATCAGTTCTTCATGAAAACCGTCGCTTTTCATCCCGCTGCCAAGCGCGATCATCACGGTGACAAACGAGAAGTTCACCGACTGTATCGACAGTAATCCAGAGCCGACGATGCCGTAGCGGTTCACCTGTAGCCAGGTGCCTATCCCGGAGGCGATCATCGCCATCGAAACCAGGTAGGCGGTGGTTTCCGCAGAGAGTTGTAGCGTTGCCCCCACGATCAGAGCAGGGGTGACCATGGGAACGAAAATGGCCAACAGATGGGTAATCGCTCCCACAATCGTCTGGTGAAAAGGGGGGCGATCCTCCAGTTCATAAATCAGATCAGAACCTGTGCGGTTTATATCAGACATCCCTTTACTCCCTCTATTTGGGTATAAGCAAATTTGATCATCTGAATCAGTGAAATTAAATTCTGCGAATTTTGGGCGCAGGAGGCCCTGAGAAAGGCGGTTCTCAATCCACAGACGGCATTTAATATTGATTGAATCACTTAGCCAGGCCGTCTCCCCGAAATGAGGAACCGGCCGGTTTTCTCCCTCAGAGAAAGCATCGGGGTGAGGGGGAGTGCGTGTTTTTCCCCTCACCCTAACCCTCTCCCCTCTGCGATTTTTTGTTAAATAGCAACGGATAAGCGGAGCTACAGCCCGCACCCTCCGGTTTTTTCCCTCTCCCTGTGGGAGAGGGCCGGGGTGAGGGCATCGGCAACAGCGCCGTAGCGGCCCCTTGTGGTTACAGTTTTCCTAATGCGCTCAGTATTTTCTCCGGCGTGAAATGCCATTCGCGTAGCCAGACGCCGCAGGCATCGTGAATGGCGGTGGCAATCGCCGGAGCCGCGCCGTTGACGCCGATTTCGGAGATTGATTTCGCGCCAAACGGGCCGACCTTGTCATCGCTTGGCACCAGCACCGCGCGGAAATCATGCGGAATATCGCCGATTTTCGGCGCGCCATAGCTGCGCAGATCGCGGGTAAGCGGATGGCCCTGTGCGTCGTAAAGAATCTCCTCCGTCAGGCTATGACCAATGGCGCGCATCGACGCCCCGTAAATTTGCCCCAGCGCCAGCTCCGGGTTAACCGGCGTGCCGCAGTCCAGCAGCGCATAGAACTTGTCGAGGCGGATTTCACCGGTACGGGTATTCACCGCCACTTCGGCGAAGTTGGCTCCATACGGGAAGGCGAAATCGGCGGTGATATAGCTGGCGGTGGCGACCAACGTACCGAAGCCGGTGCCGGTCTCGGCCTTGTGGGCGATATCGGCATAGCTCACTTCCCCCTGCTTACCGCGCACCACGCCAGGGGCTACCAGCTCAACGTCGCTTAGCGGTTCCCCGAGCATCTCTGCGCCGTGGAAGCGTATTTTCTCCCGCAGATTTTCTGCCGCCTTACGCGCCGCATTACCAGAGAAGCAGGTGCCGGACGAGGCGTAAGCGCCTTTATCGAACAACGCATGATCGGTGTCGCCGGAAATGACATGCACCTCCTGCGGTGGGCAATGCAGCACTTCCGCCGCCAGCTTGGTGACCACCGTATCCAGTCCGGTGCCGATATCCGCGCCGCCGGAGTGGACGATAAAGGTGCCATCGGATTCGAGCTTGATCATGCAGTTGGCCTGGTCGATGTCCGGGATCCCCGACTTCTGCATAATGATCGCCACGCCGCGACCTGTCCGCCAGTCGCCCGCGTGCGGTTTCGGTGACGACCATTGGATCATCTCGCGGCCCTGACGCAGGATCTCCTCCAGCGCACAGCTGGCAGCGGTAGGCACCGACGTTGGCGCTTTACCTTCGCCAATCGCGCCAAGGATCTTCAGCTCCTGCCCTTCATGCACGCGGTTGCGCTCGATAATCTCCAGTTGATCGATCTGCAACTGCTCCGCCAGTTCCGCCAGCGCCATAGTGATGGCGAAGTTGCCCTTCGGTGCGCCATAGCCCTGATAAGCGCCGGTTGGGCAGATATTGCTGTAGTAGGTGGTCACTTTGAAATCGACGTTATCGCAGGGATACAGCGGCAGCGAAAGTGCCGGTCCGTTGGACGGCACGGTCAGCGAATGGTTGCCGTAGGGGCCGGTGTTGGCGCGGAAATCCATCTTCACCGCCGTCAGGCGACCATCTTTCTTCGCCCCCAGCTTCACCGTCACCTTGGCGACGTGGCGAGAGGTATTGGCGATAAACTCCTCTTCACGGGTATAGCGGAAATAGACCGGGCGTCCGGTGACGCAGGTGGCCCAGGCGCAGACCTCTTCCAGCAGGATATCCTGCTTGGAGCCGAAGCCGCCGCCCACGCGCTCTTTAATCACGTGAACCTTGTGCTGCTTCATGCCGACCAGACGCGCCACCTGGCGGCGAAGGTGCCACGGAACCTGGGTCGAGGCGTGAATAACCAGACGATCGCCATCCATGCGGGTAAAACAAAGATGCGGTTCCGTCGGGCACTGCTGAGCCTGAGTGGAGGAGTAGGTGCGCTCGATAACCACATCGGCTTCAGCGAAACCTTTTTCCATATCGCCAATATGGCCGTGGATGCTGGCGGCGATATTCTTGCGCGGGCGCGAGCCAATGGGGAAATTGATAATCATATGTTCGCCGCGCTGGGTGGCGTGGCGGTTATCTTCTTCCAGCGTATCCGGCGCGCCAGCGACGTATACCACCGGTTCATCGTGAACCACCGGCGCGTCATCGGCCATCGCCTCATCAATCGACATTACCGGCTTAAGCACTTCATATTTGACGTCAATAAGCTTCAGCGCGGCCAATGCAATATCTTCACTTTCTGCGACAACCGCCGCGACGCGATCGCCGACGTGGCGCAGCTTCTTGCCGAACATCCGCCGGTCGAGCGGTGACGGCTCCGGTGCGCTCTGCCCGCCGGGGGTGTAATAGATATCAGGGCAGTTAAGATGGGTGATCACGTGAACCACGCCGGGCAGCGCCTCGGCCTTGCTGACGTCGAGATGAGTAATTAGCGCGTGGGGATGCGGGCTGCGCAGCATTTTAATAATGCAGGCGTCCGGTGTGACGCGGTCCTCCACGTAGCAGGGCTTGGCCTGCACCATGGTTGCCGCATCGGTTTTTGGATATAGCTTGCCGACGACCGCCAGATCGTCGCGGAAGGTCGGGGCGCTATCGATAGCGATCTGCGGGTCGCCTTTACGCGCCACCGCCAGTTCGATCACTTGATAATATTGCTGCCAGCCCGCGTCACGGCTAAATAATCCGGAGAGCGCGTCATCGATCTCATCGCGCGTCGGGGCGGCGATGCGATCCAGCAGATCGCTGATAATCAGCGCGGCGGCGGGATCGTTATAGCCCGATTGCACCACGCCGACATCGACCATCGCCTGCTGCACCAGACTGAGCTGATTCCATTTGCCCAGCGATTCGCTGGTGCGGATCTCCGCCTGTTCCAACTGAGCGGCGATCAGCAGGGAAGCGTTAACGATGCGGCCGTTAAACAGAATTGCGTCGGATCCCGCGAAGCCGAACCCATCGTCGCTGTTGCGCACCGAGTGCATCCCGAGGCCGAAAAGCAGCGCCTGTACGTTAGCGCCGGGATTGACCTTCATCTCGCGCGCAGCGCCGTTCAAGGTAAAGTGAATCATCATACGACCTCCTCGCCCATCTGCTGGCAGTCGGCATACAGGTCTGCGACAACCACGCCGGTGATATAGCGTTTATAGGCCACGCTGCCCCGAACATCTTGCTGAGGGAAAATTGCGGCGGCGACGGCCTGCTCCAGCGCGCTGCCTTCCAGTTGCTGCGACTCCACGTCCCGCAGGCGCAGAGGGCCATCGGCCACGCCGTCCAGCGCGATATGTACGCCGTCGTGCTCTGAGATGGCAACCGCCGCGGTGACGACGGTTAACCCCGCCTGTGAGCGGCTGATTTTTCGCGTGGCGCAGGGGCGGAAAGGGTCTTTAATGACAATTTCCGTGATCAGCCGCGCGCCGGGATCGGCGAGATAGCTCTCCAGCGACAGGCACTTGCCGTCGCCAAATACCAGATGCGCGTCCAGCGCCAGCAGAACGGGCAGTAACACCGACTCTTCCTGGCGGGCGGCGATTTCGCCGCCGAGGGTTGACTGGTTGCGCAGGTGGCGGGAGTAGACGAAGCCCAGCGCATCGTGTAGCGCGGCGGGAATGAAGTGCGCATCACGCAGGGTTTGCAGACGCGTCATCGCGCCAACGCGCAGCGCGCCGTTATCCCAATCCACCCATTCCAGCTCAAGGTCCTGTAACGAAATGGCGATTCGCTTATCCGGTCGCGTCGGGGTGGCATTGATCTTACTGCCCCCGGCAAACCAGACGGCATCATCCTGGTAGCGCGATTTGAGCTCCAGCGCCTGCTCTACAGAGTCTGGTTTGAAAAATTGCTCGATCATAATCTTTCCTCATCAATCCCCCTTTCAGCACGAAAGAGGGCGTGGGCTATGCCAGCGAGTCCATACGCCGCCACATATCTGCGGCGACTTTTCGGGCCTGGGCGTAAATCGAATCGCAATCAAAGGTGAACTGCCGGTCTTCGTAGACCATCACGCCGTTGACCATCACGCTATGAACGCTGGCGGAACCGAGGCCAAAGGCGATATGTCCGGCAATATTGTCTGCCAGCAGCGGCGTCGGCGCGGCATAATCGCAAATGGTCAGGTCGGCTTTATAACCAGCCTCTAGCTGCCCAAAGCGGGCGCTAAAGTTGCGGCTCAGCAGTTCGTTACCGCTGGCCAGCGCGCGGGCGAAGCTGTCCGGCCACAGCGGGCCACCGGCGTCGCGATGCTTAAAGAAGGCAAACTTCATCTCTTCCAGCATGTCGGAGCCGATACCGTCGGTACCCAGCGCCAGGTTGCGGATATCGGTGAGGTGATAGTTGTAGCCCACATGGTTGTTCATGTTGGAACGGGCGTTGTGCACCAGAAAAGCATTCTGTTCGTTGAGTAGGGCGATATCGTCTGTCGACAAATACAGCCCGTGCGCCACCAGCGTTTTGCTGCTGATAAGGTCGTATTCCGCCAGCCTGACCAGCAGGTCTTTGCCATAAAGATGGTGGCTGTGGGAGACATCATAGAGGTCTTCCGCCGCGTGGATATGCAGGCCGCGCCCGGTAACCTTGAGGGCCTCGCTGAGCATGGATAGCCCGGCATCCGGCACGGTAAAGGGGGCATGAGCGCCGATATGCGCTTCCACCAGATAGGGCTCCGTACCCGTCGCCCGAGCATGGTCTATCTGGCGGGCGAAGCGGATATTTTCCTCTACGCCTGCCTGCAATTCATCGACTCCACCGTTGCGGTCGGTGGTTTCAAAGCAGGTCATCCCGCGCAGGCCAATCTTCAAAAAGGCATTGCGCAGCGTAGAGAGCGAGCCATCGATATACGCCGGAGAAGCGTGATGGTCGATGACCGCAGAGCATCCGCTCTTAATGGCTTCCATTGAGCAAATCAGCCCGCTGTAGTAGAGCGACTCTTCGTCCAGCGCGCGGTCCAGCCGCCACCACAGATTTTTCAGCGTCGAAATAAAATCCGGGCTGGGGGCGATGTTGGCCATAATGCCGCGCGACAATCCGGAGTAGAAATGGTTGTGCGCGCACACCAGTCCGGGCATCACGATACGCCCGTGCATCTCCTTCCAGTCAGCCTGTGGATAGCGGCGGGTCAGCGCATCTCCAACCTCAACAATAACGTCATTTTCGATAGCGATATCAACGCCTTCCTGCACTTTTGCCGGATAGAGCTGTACGGCGGTCACATTCTTTAGAATTAACATCGTTATACCTCCACCCGGCCCAGCAGATAGTGATGCTGCTGATGGACATGGCTGATGATGCGACACATCTCATCCAGCCCCGGAGGGATGCTGGCGAACTGGCCGTCGTTGTCGATATTCAGTACCCAGCTTTGGCTGTCGAGACGCACGCGCACGCGGTCATCTTCCACCAGGAAGCCGGGGTTGCTGCTGGAGTCAAAATCCTGTGCCAGGCTGAAGACGGTGATTTTGTCTTTGTAGGGTTTGCCCAACCACGGGCAGAACTGGGCGCAGTTGCCGCATTCGTTGCAGTAAGCATCCAGATGCAGCGTCTGGAAGCGATTCTGGAAGCCAGGGACCGCAATAGAGATGTTGGCGCGGTTCGGACAGACGTCCACGCACTTGCTGCACACATAGTTGCATTCAAGGCAGCGTTCGGCTTCCTGAGCGACGAAGGCATCGCGGTCGTCTTTATCGACTATCGCGACCGATATTTCCCCCTTGCGCTGGTAAATTTCGGCTGGGTTGACGTTGTTCCAGCGTTTATCCGCGTGGTGGGAGCGGATATTTTCCCGATAGAGGATGGTATCGCTTGCTCGACGGGCTGAGCCGATAGCGGCGACAATGGAAGAGGGGCCGCGCTGAACATCGCCAATCATAAAGACGTTGGCAAGGCGGGTTTCGCCGCTGGCATTGACCTCCGGCCAGCCTTTTTCATCCAGCGGAATACCCATGGCGCTCAGGGCGTCGGTATCCTGCTGCTCGCCGATGGCGGTGATCAGGCTGTCGGCATGGAGCGTCACGGTTTCATCGGTTTCGACCGGGCGGCGGCGGCCTTTGGCGTCCGGTTCACCCAGCGACATCACCCGCAGGGTCAATGTGCCATCGGCATCAAAGCGCTGCGGATTATTGAGGAAGCGGAACTCAACGCCGTCGTGCAGCGCCTCTTCGTACTCTTCACGCCAGGCGGGCATTTCCTGAAGCGAACGGCGGTATACAATGGTGGCTTTCTCCACGCCGGGTACGCGTAACGCTGCGCGGGCGCAGTCCATCGCGGTATTCCCCGCACCAACCACCACCACATGTTTACCCAGATTGAGCGTGGAACCCAGATTGTATTCCCGCAGGAAAGGCAGTGATTTCCAGACGTGCGGGTTATCGCCGTGCAGCGTGACGCCGCTGTTTTTATCGGTACCGGTAGCGATCAGCACATACTGATAGCCCTGATTTTTTAGCTGTTCGACCGTCAGATGCGCATCGCAGCCGTACTCAAATTTCACGCCGTGGTCGGCGACAAAATCAATATCGTGCTGGATGAGCTCCGCCGGAATGCGGAACTGCGGAATGATGTTTTTGACGACGCCGCCGGCGTTGGCTTCCCGCTCAAACACGGTAACCGGATGCCCCGCGCGCGCCAGAAAATAGCCTGCGGCAAGCCCCGCCGGGCCTGCGCCAATGACCGCAACCGGATGGCGTGAGCCGGATCCTGCCGGTTTATGCCAGCGCTGCTTGTACTCGTCCCAGCCTTTTTCCAGGGCGATTTTTTTGAGTTCGCGGATGTTCAGCGCGCTGTCGTAGTCCAGGCGCGTACAGTTGTACTGGCACTGATGATCGCAGATATGCCCGGTGATAGCGGGCAGGGCGTTGCGCTGATAGATAAGCTCCAGCGCGTCGGCGTAGCGCTGCTCGCCCATCAGGCGAATGTATTCCGGAATATCCTGTTTGATCGCGCAGGCCGTAATACAAGGTGCGACGTAGCAGTCGGTCAGCGGCAGGTCTTCCGCAACCTCGATGCGTTCTTCCGGCTTCCAGTGTTTCTGCGTATAGGCCATGGTGACGGCGTCTTCTGCCAGCCGGTTTAGCCGCTCGACGTCGACGTGGGTCATGCCCCACGCATCCGATGATTCCAGTTCACGCATGCAGGCGCTCAGGCGCAGGTAGCCGCCGGGCTTGAGCAGATCGGTCGCCATCGTAATAGGGCGGATCCCGGTGTCGAAAATGTCGCGAATGGTCAGCTGGCTGGCGCCGCCGGAATAAGAAATGGGTAATTTGCCGTCAAAAGCGCGGGACAGCACCGCCGCCACGTTGATGGCGAGCGGGAACAGTGCGCGGCCAGACATATACATCTCATCGCCGGGAAGCGCGCCTTTATTATTGATGGTGCCAAGAGTGTTGGTCAGCTTCACGCCGAAACCGAGCGATTTCTGTTTTGCCAGCGCCATCAGGCGTTGCAGCATTTCCAGCGCCTGGGCCAGTTTGAGATCGTGCTCGAAGGACTCTTCTTTCAGGCCGATATACGCAAAGCCGCAGCTATCCAAAATCTCGCGAACGCGCGCATAGCCCAGCAGCGTCGGGTTCAGCTTCACGAAGGTGTTCAGCGCTTTTTCTTCCAGCATGTACTGGCAGATAGCTTCGATTTCGTGCGGCGGGCAGCCGTGCATGGTGGAGAGCGTGACGCCGTGAACCAGGGTGGCAGGAATGCGCGCGGGTAGCGCGCGCAGGTTTTCCCGCTGCCCGCTCAGGCCGTGGCGCTCAAGGAAGGCGTCGTCGTGCAGCCAACGGCTAAGCGTGTCGCGATATTGCGCAAATTTCGGCTGCGTGGAGGCGTCTGTCATTGAGTCAATAAATTGCTGCATCGGCGGCTGCTTGATGCCGTCCAGGTTGTAGCCGACGCTCATATTGAAGATAAACGACTTTTCCGCGCCCGAGGGCTGGAAAACCTGCTCTAACAGATGCAGAACGAACCACGCTTTCAGGTACTCATCCCACGCTTTTTGCAGGGTAAATTCGGTGGACCATTCGGTATTGAAGCACTCGTCTTCGGCATCGATACAGGGTTTTTCCAGCTCCAGCCGGTCAAGGATTTGTACCGTTTTCAGCTCGATAAAACGGCCGCCGGTGAGCCAGGAGGTGACAATATTTTGCGCCAGCTGGGTGTGTGGGCCAGCAGCGGGGCCAACGGGGGTAGCGCAGGTTTCACCAAAGACGCTGACCGATTTATCTTTGGCAGGTGAGTAAAATTGTTGCTCGGGAATACCAAAGATGGAGCGCTGCTGTTGGTATTCATCAAATATGCGCGTCAAGAGTTCCTCGAACGGAACGGGACGCATAATATCCCCCATAACCCTCTCCTTTATCATTAATTAGCCGGTACAAATAAACCGGTGGTATGGGAGAGATAGAGCAACATTCGCACCACTCTTGCTGGCGAGCGGCATAAATATAATTTTTTGTGAAGCGCTTCTAAAGTTATGTCTGCTTTGTGAAAGATCTCACATTGCGTAAATGAGAATTAAAATCAGTCCTGGTTGTTGATGAAGTCAGCGTTTCTCGAAAGTATCTTATTTTCTCAAAAAGGGTGAGTTTGTATCATTATGATAAGTGCGGAAGACGCCTGGTTTGATTATTTGAACGCAATCGTTTAACTCGGCAGATAAGCTATTTTATTGACGATGATGCAGGTTAATAAAATCTTCTGGTGTATCGATATCTAAAGTGATTTCGCGATTGTTTATTTCTACTCTATTATGCGCGCCCGCCAGCAGTGCCTGACGCATATTTTTATGTGGCCGGGAGATAGCTTGCTGCAGGCACTCTCTGGTGAGCAAAATAGGGTGTCCAGGGACGCCGTGATAGTAAGGCATGAGCGCGCCAGTGTTACGTAACGACCACATTTTATTGAATATTTCAACGGTGAGGCAGGGCATGTCACCGTGGGTGATGAAGCAGTATTCGCTCTCAACGGCGGCGGCGGCGGCCTTCACGGAAGAGTATAAACCGTCAGCATAATCTGAGTTGTGGATAATAATAATATTACGCATATTGGCATAACGTTGATGCAGTTCATTGCCACGATACCCCGTGACTAAAATAATCCGACTGCAAAATTGCAGGGCGTTTTTGATACTTGCATCAAGAATTGTCCCTCCTTGCCAGGGTAACATCATTTTCCATTCTCCCATCCGTGATGAAAGCCCTGCGGCGGTAATAATACAGTCGATAGCTGGCATTGCGCGTCCATTATTTAAGGTGATTGATGGTTACCAAGGAAAATATAAAGGATAACGCCGAATTGTTCTTTGACTTAGGTGCGCAGAGTCGTCCCTCGGTTATTTCAGTAGTGGGGGCCGGAGGCAAAACCAGCACCATTTTCTGGCTGGCTCAGTTATTCCATGCCAGCGGACGGCGCGTCGTGGTGACGACGACGACTCAAATGTTCCTGCCTGATGCTGCTTATCCGGTGATCTTTTGTCGGGAGGCTGCCGCTCTGCCTTCCCACTATCTCAAGCTGCCTATTTTAACCTGTTTCCACTCCTGGAAAGCGCAGGAGGGCAAAGCGCGAGGTTTTTCGGCGAGCGCCATTGATGCGCTGGCGGCGCGTGAGGAATGCGACGTTATATTAGTGGAAGCTGACGGCGCTCACGGATTGCCGCTGAAAGCGCCGGATGAGCATGAACCTTGCATACCTGAAAGCAGTTGCTGCGTGATTGCCGTAACGGGCGGGCATATGTTGGGGGAGAAAACGGGAGCGGAAAATGTCCATCGCTGGCCGTTGTTTGCTGATATCACTGGCCTGACAGCGGATGAGCCGCTGACGTTCGGGCACCTTCTCCGGCTCATTCGCCATCCGCAGGGCGCGTTTAAAAACGTACCGCCGGACAGCCGACGGATCTGGTTTCTCAACCAGTTTTCTCAATCTGAGAATCGCCTGGCTGAAGACGAACTGAACTCGCTCTTGCGCAATGGGGATATGGATGCCATCTGGCTGGGCGCGATACTGGAACGCCCGCCGATTATGCGCAGATTTGTGAGATAGCGACGCCGGGAGACCGGATCTACCGAACGGATATCCATTGAGGTTTTTATGAATATTTTCACAGAAGCTGCAAGACTCGAAGAACAAAACAGTCCATTTGCGCTGGCGCAAATTGTGGATAGCCGTGGCTCAACGCCGCGACATGCAGCAGAAATGCTTGTCCATCAGGATGGAACTATCGTCGGCACCATTGGCGGCGGCATGGTGGAGCGTAAGGTGATCGACGAGGCGCTACAGGCATTAGAGGAGCGAAAGCCGCGCCTGTTTCATGGGCGAATGGCGCGCAACGGCACCGATGCCGTGGGTTCAGATTGCGGCGGCGCGATGACGGTATTTATTAGCGTCCACGGTCTGCGGCCCCGGCTGGTGTTGATTGGCGCGGGGCATGTGAATCGGGCTATTGCCCAGAGCGCGGCGCTATTGGGTTTTGATATTGCCGTGGCGGATATCCATCGTGAAAGCTTAAATCCGGCCTCTTTTCCTCCTTCGGTACAGCTACTTTGTGCCGACTCGTTTGCCGCGGCGGTGGATGCGCTGGAGATCCGCCCCGATAACTTTGTGCTGATCGCCACCAATAATCAGGATCGCGAGGCGCTGGATAAGCTGGTGGAGCGCCCGGTGGCATGGCTGGGGTTGCTGGCGAGCCGCCGCAAGGTTCAGCTTTTCATGCGCCAGCTGCGGGAGAAGGGGGTTGATGAAGAGCATCTCGCGCGCCTGCATGCGCCGGTGGGCTATAACATTGGTGCCGAAACGCCGCAGGAGATTGCGGTGAGCGTGCTGGCTGAAATCTTACAGGTTAAAAACAATGCTCCCGGCGGCTTGATGATGCGAGCGGCGCACCCGTCCGGACACCAGCGCGTGGTGGTTCGCGGCGCGGGGGATATCGCCAGCGGCGTGGCGCTGCGTCTGTTTCATGCCGGATTCAAAGTGTTCATGCTGGAGGTTGAGAAACCGACGGTTATCCGCCGCAGCGTGGCTTTTGCCCAGGCCGCGTTTGACGGCGAAATGGTGGTCGAAGGCGTAACCGCCCGGCTGGCGAGCACGACGGCAGAGGCGATTGCGCTGGCTGAACGCGGTATTATTCCGATATTGGTCGACCCTTTCTGTTCATCGCTTGAGGCGCTGAAGCCCGTCTGCGTGGTCGATGCGATTCTGGCGAAACAGAATCTGGGCACTCATATTGAAATGGCGCCGGTGACTATCGCGCTGGGGCCAGGGTTCCGCGCGGGTGAGGATTGCCGTGCGGTGATTGAGACCAATCGCGGTCACTGGCTGGGGCAGGTGATTTACTCGGGCTGCGCGCAGGAAAATACCGGCGTTCCCGGCAATATTATGGGCCACACCGCGCGTCGGGTGATCCGCGCGCCCGCCGCAGGCATCATGCGTGCCAACGTGAAGCTAGGCGATCTGGTAGAAGAGGGTGATGTCGTGGCCTGGATTGGCGAAAGCGAAATTAAAGCGCCGCTATCGGGCATGGTACGCGGCTTGTTAAGCGATGGTCTGGCGGTGGTCGGCGGCTTTAAGATTGGCGATATCGACCCGCGCGGCGAGACCGCTGATTTTACCAGCGTTTCTGATAAAGCGAGGGCGATTGGCGGCGGCGTGCTGGAAGCGCTGATGATGCTGATGCATCAGGGCGTGAAATCGACTAACGAGGTGCTGGAAGTCGCATAGCGTGGGCTCCTCACCCTCAGACGACTGTGAACCTGTAGCCCGGCTAAGCGTAGCGCGAGCCGGGAAGTTGCTGAGCCGAACCATCAGGCCCGGCACATTTCCCGGAGGCGGCGCTTGACGCGCCTGTCCGGGCTACCGGCCCGCAGACGGTTGTGAACCCGTAGCCCGGACAGATGCGTAGCATCGCCTCCGGGGAAAATACCAGCCCTCCCGACTAAGCGGCCAACACCTTATCCGGCTACTGGCAAATCACGGTGCCGGTTTTACCTTCGATACCTTCTTTCGCTTTGCTCAACACGGTAATCAGAGATTCGCGTCCTGGGCGGGAACGGGCGAACGAGGCGGCGGCTTCGACTTTCGGCAACATGGAACCTTTGGCGAAATGCCCTTCGTTGATAAAGCGCTCTGCATCGCTTAATGACAAGCGATCCAGCCACTGTTCGTTAGATTTACCGAAGTTGATAGCCACTTTTTCCACCGCCGTCAGGATGATCAGCATATCCGCATCGATCATTTCGGCGAGCCGGGCGCTGGCCCAGTCCTTATCGATCACCGCGCTGGCGCCGCGCAGATGGTTGCCTTCGCGGATCACCGGAATGCCGCCGCCGCCAACGGTAATCACTACCTGCCCGGCATCCAGCAGAGTTTTTACCGTCTCTTTCTCAATGATGTCTACCGGTTTAGGCGACGCGACGACGCGACGATAGCCGCGACCAGCATCTTCTTTCAGCGTATAGCCCTGTTTCTCCAGCTGTTCAGCCTCCTGCTGAGTGAAGAATGAACCGATAGGTTTGGTCGGATTCAGGAACGCGGGATCGTGGGCATCAACTTCCACCTGGGTCACCAGCGTCACTACCGGCTTATGCATCCCGCGCGACAGCAGCTCTTCGCGCAGCGCGTTTTGCAGATCGTAACCGATATAGCCCTGGCTCAACGCCACGCATACCGACATCGGCAGCATCGGCGTGTGAGCTTCGGTTTTCGCCGCCGCCTCAAAGGCCAGGTTGATCATCCCGACTTGCGGCCCGTTGCCGTGGGTGACCACTACCTGATGGCCCTGGGCGATTAAATCGACGATCGCCTGAGAGGTCATTTTGACGGCCTGCATCTGCCCGGCCAGATCCTCTCCCAGCGCATTCCCGCCGAGGGCGAGAACAATTTTCTTACTCATTTTTCCTCACTTATTCAGTATGCCAGGGATGGCTAAACGGTTTGCGTCTCAGGAAGCGGCCCCGGCCCGCTCTGGCGTTAAATTCCCCTTTGCAAAAGAGGGTTTCACCGCGCGAAAGGGTTCTGACGATCGCCCCGGTACAGCGAAAGCCCTCCCACGGGGAGTAGTCGGCGTTGTCATGCAGTTTGGCGTGACGAATTTCCGTCGTTTGATTCGGGTCGATAATCACCACATCGCCATCGGAACCTGGGGCCAGCCGACCTTTCTGCGGCCACAGGCCGAACAGCCTGGACGGCATGGCGCTGGTCATATCGACAAAGCGTTCTGGCGTGATGCGCCCGCTTATCACGGCGCTGGAAAAGAGCAGCAGCAGGCGGTTTTCCACGCCGGGCAGACCGTTCGGGCAGCGGTTGAAATCGCCGCCAGAGAGCTGCTGGCGCTGGGCTATCGAAAAGTTGCAGTGGTCGGTGGCGACCACGTCGATTGCGCCGTCGCTGATGCCGCACCAGAGTTTGTCCTGCTCGCGGACGTTGCGCAGAGGCGGACTGAGAATAAAATTCAGCCCGTCAGGTGCGTCATAACGGCGCTCATCCAGCAATAGATATTGCGGGCAGGTCTCTACCCACACCGGCTGGTGGTTAGCTCTTGCCAGGCGTAAATAATCCAGCCCCAAACCGTTGGAGAGATGGACGATATACAGCGGCGCATTCCCGGCGAGCTGCGCCAGATTGATCATCCGGGCAATGGCCTCGGCCTCGCACTCCAGCGGGCGGCTCAGGGCGTGATAGCGCGGCGCGGTCAGCCCGGCGGCAAGAAACTCGGCGCGCTTGCAGGCAATGGCGGCATCATTCTCCGGATGGACCGTCGTCAGTGCGCCGGAGATGTGCAGGCGGCGCAGCGCTTGCAGCACATCATCGTCGTTGAGCTTGTACTGATAGGTCAGGTAGAGCTTAAAGCTGCTGATCCCCTCTTCAACCATCATCGGAATTTCATCAAGGATGGCGTGATTGATATGCTGGATGACCCCGTGGAAGCTGTAATCGACCACCGCCTTATGCGCGGCGTAACCGTGGTAAACCTCCAACTGATGGCGTAACCGGCAGCCTGTCGGGCCAAACCCCATATGGTCGATAATGGTTGTTGTACCGCCACACGCCGCCGCGCGGGTGCCGGTAAAAAAATCATCACAGCTACGGGCAATGCCGACGTCAATGTTGAAATGGGTGTGCACGTCCACGCCGCCGGGCATGACGTAGCAGCCGGCCGCATCGACGATCTCGCAAGGTAGCTGTGGCGTAATATTGTCGCCGAGCTGACGAACAATACCGTTTTCTATCAGCAAATCCTGTTTTGCCTGTCCGTCAGCGTTAACGACGATTCCGTTTTTAATCAGTACGCGCATAGCAGACTCCAGAAATCCCCCGGTAAGCCGGGGGATGCAGAGGGATGATTATTTTGTTGCCAGCCAGCTCAGCGGGATGGCGGCGTACATGGCGGCGCAGGTGACCAGATGCGATTTCCAGGTTTTCTCGTTTGGCGCATGGGCTTCCGGCTCTTTACCCGGACCAAAGCCGATCACTGGAATGCCGTGACGTCCCATAATCGAGACGCCGTTGGTGGAGAAGGTCCACTTATCGACCACCGGCGCTTTGCCGAACAGCCCTTCATAAGCATTGACCAGCGCTTTGACGGTGAAGTGATCCTCTTCGACTTTCCAGGTCGGGAAGTAGCATTCGGTCGGATAAACTAATCCGGTCCAGGATGGGCGGTCATAGTTGTACATCGACACCACCGCATTGGCTTTTTGCACGGCAGGCAGGGCGCGGATTTCGTCCAGCGCGCCTTCCCAGGTTTCGCCCCAGGTCAGACGGCGGTCGATAGAGACGGCGCAGCTATCCGCCACCGCGCAGCGGCTCGGCGAGGTGAAGAAGATCTCGGAAACCGTCAACGTGCCCTTGCCGAGGAATTCGTCGTAAGCCAGATGCTGCGACAAATCCTGCAATTCATTGAGAATCGGCCCCATCTTGAAGATCGCGTTATCGCCGCGCTCTGGTGCAGAGCCGTGACAGCTGACGCCCTGTACATCAACACGGATTTCCATACGTCCGCGCTGCCCGCGATACACCTGACAGTCGGTCGGCTCGGTGCTGACGACAAATTCAGGGCGAATGCCGGACTGTTCGATGATGTACTGCCAGCACAGGCCGTCGCAGTCCTCTTCCTGTACCGTACCGGTCACCAGCAGGGTGTACTCATCTTCCAGGCCGAGGTCTTTGATGATCTTCCCGGCATACACCATCGATGCCATGCCGCCTTCCTGATCGGAAGTGCCGCGTCCGCCGATCAGCTCATCGGTTTCCATGCCTTCATACGGATCAAATTCCCAGTTCTTAATATTGCCGACGCCTACGGTATCGATATGGGCGTCCATCGCCACCAGCCGCGGGCCATGACCGATATAACCGAGAATGTTGCCCATCGGGTCGATCTCGACTTTATCGAAGCCGACTTTTTCCATCTCCTGTTTGATGCGGTGAACCACGCGTTTTTCATCACAGCTCTCGCTGGGGATGGCGACCATATCGCGCAGGAAGCGCGTCATGTCTGCCTGGTAGTCGTGTGCTTTTTCCAGAATCAGTTTAAAGGGAATGTGCTTAGCCATTGTTGTTCTCCAGTTTTCACTCCCGTATCTCCTTGGGAGCCTGTTCTCATTGGGGGATTACGGGGTGACCGGATGTTTGCCTTCCCAGACCACTTCGCGATAGTGCTTCACGTCGGTGTCGCCTTCGGTGCTGATAACCAGCACGATGGCGTCTTTATCCAGCGCCAGTTTTTCCATCAGGGCCTGACGTTGCGGGTGATGGTGTACTGCCGCCAGTACGCCCAGACCTACGGCACCGGACTCGCCGGAGATCACTCGCGGATCGTCGCCGTATGGGTTACCCAGCACGCGCATGCCCAGCGCGGCGACGCTGTCCTGGCAGGAGATAAACTGCGTGGCGCAGTTGCGCAGAATTTCCCAGCCGAGCGGGTTAGGTTCGCCACAGGCCAGACCGGCCATGATGGTTGCCATATCGCCGCCGACGTTGACGATGTCGCCCTTGACGCCCGAGCGATAAATGCAGTCGGCCTTATCCGGCTCAACGATAATGCTGCGCAGGTTTTGCGGGCCATAAACATCCACCAGGTAGCCCAGCACGCCGCCCGCCATCGCGCCGACCCCCGCCTGCAACAGTACGTGGGTTGGCGTGACGCCCATTTCGCGCATCTGCTCTACGGCTTCATCGGCAAGCGTCGCGTAGCCCTGCATAATCCAGGTCGGAATTTTGGTGTAACCTTCCCAGGCGGTATCCTGCACCACCTCCCAGCCGTTTTGCTGCGCGTGTTGCATGGTCAGACGAACGGTGTCGTCATAGTTCATATCGGTAACGATGCATTCAGCGCCGAGATTGAGAATGGCGTCGACGCGCTCCTGAGCGGAGCCTTTCGGCATATAAATCACCGCATGTTGCCCAAGCTGCTGCGCGGCCCAGGCGATGCCGCGACCGTGGTTGCCATCGGTGGTGGTGGCAAAGGTCATCTTTTCGCCGATGGCGTTTTTCAGCTGCGCGAACGAGAGCGTCTCGATATCAAGGTGATATTTCTCGCATAGCAGGCGGGCGATGGCATAGGCACCGCCGAGCATTTTGAAGGCGTTCAGCCCAAAGCGTTTTGATTCATCTTTGACGAGAATTTTTTTCACGCCAAACAGACTGGCCAGGCTGTCCAGCGCGCAGAGCGGCGTTGGGCGATAGCCCGCGATTTTTTGATGGAACTGGCGCGCCACTTGGGCCTGTTTTTGCGAAAAAAGGGGCGACGTTTCACCGTTATAAAAATGGTTGTCGGCAATATCGATCTTCAGTGTGAAAACGGACATATCCTATCCTTATTGGCCTCCGGAAGGGAAAGCCGACCGGCGGGTCGGCTCGGGGGTTATTTCATGCGCTGTTGCGCTTCTTTCAACAGTTGTTCCAGCAGGACGCCGGGCTTCGGATATTTGCGGGCGAGGATCATCGCGGCGATGATGTAAGGCTTCCAGCTGGCCTCTTTATAAGTGGCGATACGGTATTTTTCGAACACACCTTCGGTAACTTCGCCTTCTTTACAGGAGACGCCGCTGATATCCGCTGGCAGGCAGTGCATATACAGCGCTTCGCCGTCGCGGGTTAGCTCCATCATCTCTTCGGTGCAGTGCCAGTCTTTATGCTTCGCGTTCTGCTCCAGACACTGTCTTTCCAGTTCTTTCAGCGCCGCATGGTCGTTAGCGCGCAGTAACTCGGTACGCTCTTCCATCACTTTGTAAGGGGCCCATGACTTCGGATAGACGATGTCGGCGTCCTTAAAGGCCTCTTCCATGCTGGTCACCTGGCGGAAGCTGCCGCCGGAGGCGTTGGCGTTGCTTTTTGCCACTTCGATAACATCAGGAATCAGGTCATAGCCTTCCGGATGCGCCAGCGTGACGTCCATACCGAAGCGGGTCATCAGGCCGATAATCCCCTGCGGTACGGAGAGCGGTTTACCGTAGCTCGGGGAATACGCCCAGGTCATGGCGATTTTTTTGCCTTTGAGGTTTTCCAGCGAGCCAAAGTGCTCGCGCAGCCAGGCCAGATCTGCCATCGCCTGCGTCGGGTGGTCGATATCACATTGCAGGTTAACTAACGCCGGACGCTGCGGCAGGACGCCCTGCTTGTAACCGTCGTCAAGCGCTGCGCCGACTTCACGCATATAGGCGTTGCCCGCGCCGAGATACATGTCGTCGCGAATGCCGATCGCATCGGCGCAAAACGAGATCATGTTGGCCGTTTCGCGGACGGTTTCGCCGTGGGCGATTTGCGATTTGCCTTCATCGAGATCCTGCTGGGCGAGGCCGAGCAGGTTGAGGGCCGAAGCATAAGAGAAGCGGGTACGGGTGGAGTTATCGCGGAAAACAGAAATCCCTAATCCGCTGTTGAAGACTTTGGTCGCGATATTCTCAGCGCGTAGCATCTTCAGCGCGGCGGCGACGTCGAGGACTTGCTTCAGTTCATCCGGCGTCTGCTCCCACGTTAATAAAAAATCCTTCTCGTGAAGGTGCGAGGTCAGCGAATTGATATCCTTTATCAGCTCATTAACAGTTTTCATTATAAGGTCCCGGTAGTGGAATAACGGCAAGGTGGCTTAACGGCTGTGACTGCGCGATATCACAGCGATACCATCAACTAACAATAAGTGTGCCAGGATTAATTCAAGGCGGCGTCAGTCCTATTTTAGGATGGTTATTTGTGGTTGCGATCACAAATTAACAATGTTATTGGTGGGAATTAATCGACGTAATCGTTTGGCTTTTTAAATATCATTTTTCATCGTCATAAAGAGAATGAGAATAATATTAAGGGACGGGGAGTAAATCGTCATATTGATAAATACGCTGGGGTAATTCTCATATTGATATAGAAATGTGACACCTCTTGCATAATTATCATGACAAAATGATAAACAACCCGCTTTTTATCAAAGGCGTTTTTTTCTGAGTTAGTATCATAGTCCTCTTGCAGTCATCGATATCCTCAACGATCTACCGCTTAAGTGATGCCGGAAGGTAAGTCTATGGTCCTCGCAACAACGCAATCCGTTTTGATGCAGATTCAACCGACTATTCAGCGCTTTGCCAGAATGCTGGCCAGCGTTTTGCAACTTGAGGTGGAGATTGTCGACGAACACCTGTGCCGCGTGGCGGGTACCGGCGCCTACGGCAAGTTTCTGGGGCGTCCGCTAAGCAGCAATTCAAGGCTATTACGCTTTGTTCTGGAAACCCAGCAGGAAAAGGTGGTCACCCATTCTCGCCACGATCCGCTCTGTGAAGGATGTGACAGTAAAGACAACTGCCGTGAGAAAGCCTTTTTGGGCACGCCGGTTATTTTACAAGACCGCTGCGTGGGGGTGATAAGTTTGATTGCCGTTACCCATGAACAGCAGGAGCATATTAACGATAATCTGCGCGAGTTCTCCGATTACGTTCGCCATATATCGACCATTTTTGTTTCGAAACTTCTGCAAGATCAGGGAGGCAATGACAGCATCAGTAAAATATTCGCGACGATGATCGAGAATATGGATCAAGGGGTGCTGGTTATTGATGAAGATAATCGGATGCAGTTTGCTAATCAAACGGCACTAAAAATACTCGGGGTGATGCAAAACACCATGACGGGTAAATCCGTGCGCTTCAGACCGCTCACCTTTGAAAGTAATTTTACGCACGGGCATATGCAACATATTGTTTCATGGGATGATAAAAGCGAACTCATTATTGGTCAGCTGCATAATGTTCAGGGGCGGCAATTATTCCTGATGGCCTTTCATCAGTCGCATACGAGTACCGTCGTGGCGTTAGCCGATAATGAACCGCATATTGAGCAACTGGTCGGTGAGTGCCGGGTGATGCGCCAGCTTAAGCAGTTGATTGGTCGTATTGCCCCGAGCCCTTCCAGCGTGATGATTGTCGGCGAAAGCGGCACCGGGAAAGAGGTGGTCGCCCGGGCAATTCATAAGCTCAGCGATCGCAAAAATAAACCTTTTATCGCTATCAACTGCGCCGCTATTCCGGAGCAACTGCTGGAAAGCGAACTGTTTGGCTATGTGAAAGGCGCATTTACCGGAGCGTCCGCCAACGGTAAAACCGGTCTGATTCAGGCAGCCAATAGCGGGACGCTATTTCTTGATGAGATTGGCGATATGCCGCTGGTGCTCCAGGCGAAGCTGCTGCGGGCTATTGAGGCGCGGGAAATTCTGCCTCTCGGCGCCAGCAGTCCGGTGCAGGTGGATATCCGCATAATCTCCGCCACCAATCAGAACCTCGGGCTGTTTATTGCCGAGGGAAAATTTCGCGAAGATCTTTTCTACAGGCTTAACGTCATCCCGTTAACCCTGCCGCCACTGCGTGAACGTCAGGATGATATCGAGTTGCTGGTGCACTACTTTCTGCATCTGCATACCCGTCGGCTTGGCCTGGTTTACCCCGGCATCGCCCCGGATGTGGTGACGTTGCTGAAGTATCATCGCTGGCCGGGCAATCTGCGGGAATTGAGCAACCTGATGGAGTATCTGGTTAACGTTGTCCCCTCGGGAGAGGTGATTGATAGCACGCTGCTGCCACCGAATCTGCTCAATAACGGCAAAGCGCCCGAGCGTGATATCGCACCCGCCGAGGTGCTGCACGTGCTGGCCGACGACGCCGGAGGCACCGCGCTTGAGGAGATGGAGAAACAGATGATCCGCGAAGCGCTGTCCCGGCATCACAATAAAAAACAGGCGGCGGACGAGCTGGGCATCGGCATCGCTACGCTCTATCGCAAGATTAAGAAATATGAATTGCTGAACGTCTGAACGGCACATTTCCCGGAGGCGATGCTGCGCATCTGTCCGGGCTACCGGCCCGCAGACGGCTGTGAACCCGTAGCCCGGGCAAGGCGCGTCGAGCGCCGCCCCCGGGATGAAGCCACGCCGATGCATCAGGTCCGGCACATTTCCCGGAGGCGATGCTGCGCATCTGTCCGGGCTACCAAACCCGCAGAGCGCGCGGACCCGTAGCCCGGGCAAGGCGCGTCGAGCGCCGCCCCCGGGATGAAGCCACGCAGAGGCATCAGATCTGGCACATTTCCCGGAGGCGATGCTGCGCATCTGTCCGGGCTACCAAACTCGCAGAGCGCACGGACCCGTAGCCCGGGCAAGGCGCGTCGAGCGCCGCACCCGGGATGAAGCCACGCAGAGGCATCAGATCTGGCACATTTCCCGGAGGCGATGCTGCGCATCTGTCCGGGCTACCAAACCCGCAGAGCGCACGAACCTGTATTTCCCGGAGGCGATATCCGACGCGCGTTATTCCTGCTTCTCGCAGGCCTGTACGGCCTGGAGGATCATCTGATAGCCGGTGCAGCGGCACAGGTTTCCCGCCAGCCCCCGGCGGATCTCCAGTACGGTTAGCGGTTGGCTGCGCGGCCTGGCGAGCATGGCGGTTGTCGCCATAATCAATCCCGGCGTGCAGAACCCGCACTGAACGGCCCCCGATTCTGCATAGGCTTTTTGCACCGGTGACAGCCGCCCGGCCTGCTGCTCTCCCTCCAGCGTGCGAATCTCCTTACCTGCGGCCCAGACGGCGAGATACAGGCAGCTGTCTATCGCCGTTCCATCAATCAAAACGGTGCATGCGCCGCACTCCCCGACGCAGCAGCCGTGTTTCACGCTCAATAACCCCTGTTCGCGCAGCAGCTCGGAGAGCGGCATACCCGGCGAGACGCTTAGCTGAAAGACCATTCCGTTGATTCTACATTCGATGGTGATTCTGTCGCTGTGATTCATTGCCATTCTCCTCCCGCCGCGATCACGGCTTCGCTGACCACTTTTTTTGTCATCGTCTGGATAAGGTGCAGACGAAATTCTTTGCTGGCGCGCCAGGAGGAGCGCGGGGTGACGTCCTGCAATACCGCTTCGCCGAGTGTCTCGAGGGTTTGCCGGGTTAACGGGGCGTTTTGCGCGCTCTGTTCAGCGTGTTGGCAGCGGATGGGCGTGGGGGCGGCGACTCCGAAGGCCAGCCGCAGCTCGCGAATGCGACCCTCTTCCAGACAACAGCGTGCGGCACAGCCGATGGTGGAAATATCCATGGCATCGCGCATGGCATATTTATAGTGTGCGCTGCCGGTAAACTCGGCGGGCTGGGCAGGAAAGTGAAACGCCACCACCAGCTCGTCGTGCTCAAGGGATACCTTGCCGGGGCCGGTGTGGAAGCCGTTGATCGGCGTAAAGCGCACGCCTTTCGACGAATGGATCTCCAGCGAGGCCTCGTAAATCAGCGTCGGGGTGGCAGAGTCGGCGCTGGTCGCTCCGTTGCAAATATTGCCGCCGTAGGTGGCGACGTTACGAATTTGCGGTCCGGCGATTGAAGCGGAAGCCGCACTGAGAGCGGGAAGATGGCGCTGGACTAAGGGATGGTCGATAAGCTCGCTAAAGGTGGTGGCGGAGCCGATGCGAATCCCGCCGTGCTCAGTGAGGGTAATGCCGCGCAGCTCCACTAAGGCGTTAATGTCCACAATATGGCGATAACGAGCGTTGTGATGGTGAAGCTGAATTAAAACGTCAGTGCCGCCCGCGAGCAGTTTCGCCTGCGGATTGTTTGCCAGCAGCGCGATGGCCCCGGCGATATCCGGGGCGCGATGGTAGGTCGCGATATCAAACATAGTCTTATCCTTTAATCAAACCCGCTTCGTGAAACGCCTCGAACAGCCGTTTTGGCGTCAGCGGCAGCGTATCGACAGCGACGCCCGTCGCCATTTTGACCGCGTTACGAATGGCGGCGGCAATGGGAATAATCGGCGGCTCGCCGAGCGATTTATGCCCGTAGGCGGATTGCGGCTCCAGCGTTTCAACGAACGCGCTCTCCAGTTCCGGGAGATCGAGCATGGTCGGCATTTTGTAATCCAGCAGGTTGGGATTACGCACTACGCCGCTGTCGGTATCGATAATCATCTCTTCAAACAGCGACCAGCCGATGCCCATCCCCATTCCGCCGTGCACCTGACCTTCCGCCAGCTGTGGATTCAAAATATGACCAGAGTCGTGGACGTTGAGGATCCGGTTAATCGTGACTTTACACAGGGCAAGATCGACGCTCAGGTCAACAAACGTGCAGCCGAAGGCTGGGGGATTGGTGGTGGTTTTCACCGAGCTTTCCGCCGACAGCTGACCGCCGCGTTCCGGATGATAAAACGCGTCCATGGCCAGGTCTTTCAGCGACAGCAGTGGGCGTGTGGGGCGATCGATAAGGACGATATTGCCGCCGATAAGCGTCAGGCTCATGGCCGACTGATGCAGCATGACAGCAGCGTGCGTGAGGATTTTTTCTTTCAATTCCAGCGCCGCTTTGCGCAGCGCGGGCGCGGTGGTATAGCTTTGCCGCGAAGCAAACGCGCCGGGATCGAACGGGGTGACATCGGTATCCTGGGTCGAAATCACGTGGACATTGCTCACCGGGACGCCGACGGTTTCCGCCACCATCTGCGCAAACACGGTATCGGCTCCCTGACCAATTTCCGTCGCGCCGCTCTGGACGTTGATCGTCCCGTCCTGATTCATCAGCAGGCGAACCCCGGCGATCTCAACGCCGACCGGCCAGGTGTTGGAGGTATAGCTAAAGCAGGCGACGCCGACGCCGCGACGGATATCGCCCTGCTGATTCTGATATTCAGCGCGGCGTTTATCCCATTCAAACAGCTCGCGGCCTTTTTGCAGGCACTCCGGCAGCCCGGCGCTGTAGATAACTTTGCCAGTGAGGGGGTTGGCGTCCCCTTCGCGGGCGACGTTGAGTAAGCGGACATCTATCGGGTCTAGCCCCAACGCGGTGGCGGCATCATCGATCATCGCTTCCACCGCAAAGACGACCTGCGGCGCGCCGTATCCGCGCATCGCGCCCGCCGAGGGCAGGTTGGTATAGCAGGTGGTGGAGCGGTACCCGTAGGCGCTGCGTGGATAGAGATACGCCACTTTGTTGCCGCCCGCCGAGGCGATGGAGTGGCCGTGCGAAGCATACGCCCCGGTGTTAGACAGCACGTCGAGACTGTAGCCTTTTAAGATGCCGTCGCGATTGATGCCCATCCGTCCGTCGATGGTAAACGCATGTCGCGTGCGGGAGGCGAGAAAGCACTCTTCGCGGCTGAGCGAGACCTTCACCGGAATGCCGCCGAGCTTGCTGGTCAGGAAGGCCGCCATAGGCTCTTCTAACACGTCCTGTTTATTGCCAAAACCACCGCCGACATAGGGCTTAATAACCCGCACGCAGGACCACGGAATGCCGAGCGCCTGACCGACGACCCGGCGCACGATGTGGGGGATCTGGGTGCTGGTGACGATGGAGATGCGGGAATCCTCTTCCATCCAGGCAAATGAGGTGACGGTCTCCATATGGCAATGTTGGATGACCGGCGTTTGATAGTGCCCCTGAATCTGCAGGTCTGCGGTTTCAATCGCCCCGGCAACGTCTCCGGCGGCCATTTCACTCTGTTTGAGCAGATTGCCGCCGGGATGGATTTCGACGGCTCCTTCAGCCAGCGCGGCCTCCGGGGTGGTTATCACCGGCAATGGCTGCCAGTCGACCTTAACCAGCAGCGCCGCTTTCTCGGCGGTCAGTTCGTCCCTGGCCACCACAATTGCCACCGCGTCACCGTGATGACGGACGTGACGGGTCAGCAGATAGCGGTCGGCGGCGTCGCGTTTACCCGCCTCCAGCGTCCAGGCGTGGCCTGCGGTGGCAAACGCAATATCCGGCACATCTTCCCAGGTAAATACCGCCAGCACGCCGGGCACATTTTTGGCATCGTCGCAATTGATGCTGTTGGCAAAGCCATGCGCGATGGGGCTGCGAACATATTTGGCATAACACATGCCTGCCATCACGTAATCATCGGTGTATCTGGCCCGCCCGGTCACCTTGGCAATGGCATCCACGCGCATACATGACTCACCGGTAACGGTCGCTTCTCGCGATTCCATAGTCGTCCCCCTGAAATGAAGATTTGGCTCGCAAGCCAATACCTAAAACAGGCAAGAATTACGCCAGAAGCGGAAATTACGGTAGGTAAGTCAAGGAACTGTGATGACGTTAAAAGTTGTGGCCGGTATGGGGTGGGGAGGGAGAAAAAACGCCGCGCGCCGCGTATCATTATGAGCTTAATCAAATCATTATGATACGCGACGATAGATTCTATCAGGCAACCAGCGTCGCCCATAAATGGGAGAACGGCATCACCAGAACCAGTCCGGGCAGCATATTGGCGACCGGGAACAGCTTGATGTTACAGATACGCAATCCGGTCGCTACCATCAGCAGCCCGCCTGCGCAGGAGAAATCCGCCATCATTTCAGGCGAGATCATCGGCAGGATAACCACCGCCAGCATCGCTAACGCCACCTGAATAATGACCTGCGGGATAGCGATAGTCATCACCGCGTAACCCAACAGCGTGGCGAAGATCCCGGCGGTGAACAGATCGAGAATCGTTTTGATGTACAAGATTGACGGGTCGCCGCTCATCCCTTCCGTCATCGCCCCGAAAATGCCGGTGCCGCTGGCGCAAAACAGTACCAGGATAGCGACAAATTTCTCAGTGAACTCTTCGTGGCTCAGGCCCTGCACCGGGGGAAGCACTTTATTGATAAGGCCACGCGTTGAGCCTGCCGCTTTACCGATGCCCTTTTCCAGATGCAGCAGTTCACCGAGAATTGCGCCGATCACCATCGCCAGCACCACGGCGGGCATATATTTCACTTTCAAAACCAACGTAATGCCAAGACCGACGGAGCACAGGCCGAAGGTCATCGGCAGCGCCGTTTTTACGCGATCGGGGAGCTTACCGCCCGCCGCTGCGCCAATAAGTCCGCCAATAATCACGGCGGCTCCATTTACATATGGGCCGATTAACATTGAACAATTTCCGGTTAATTAAAACTTAGCTCGCCCTCGCCCCAGCGAGGGATGTTGTTGACCTCAAGGTCAAACAGGTCGAGCGCGCGATTCACGCTATGAGTAATGATGTCGTCTGCCGTTTGCGGGCGTTGATAAAGCGCCGGAACCGGTGGGAACACAATCCCGCCCATTTCCGTCACCGCCAGCATATTGCGAATATGGCCGAGGTTGAGCGGCGTTTCGCGGGCCAGCAGCACCAGACGGCGGCGCTCTTTTAGCACCACGTCCGCAGCCCGGGTGAGCAGGTTGTCGGTCAGACAGTGGGCAATGGCACCCAAAGAGCGCATTGAGCAAGGGGCGACCAGCATCCCCAGCGTTTTGAATGAACCGCTGGAGATAGAAGCCCCCAGATTGCCAATGGGATGCACCACGTCAGCCAGCGCCATCACCTCGTCCAGCCGATAATCCGTCTCCAGTTCGCAGGTTTTCTCCGCGCCTTTCGAGACC
Source organism: Klebsiella sp. RHBSTW-00215 (assembly GCF_014103785.1). Taxonomy (NCBI): domain Bacteria; kingdom Pseudomonadati; phylum Pseudomonadota; class Gammaproteobacteria; order Enterobacterales; family Enterobacteriaceae; genus Klebsiella; species Klebsiella sp. RHBSTW-00215. The sequence goes on along the minus strand of NZ_JABXQS010000001.1, from coordinate 406,435 downwards.
ACCAGATGGACTTCAACAGGAAGCGGGCGAAGTAACTCCAGCGCCTTCACACCGTACTGAAATCCTGATGCTCCGCTGATACCAATGATGATGCGTGCCGTCATGGGGGTCTCCTTTATTCGAAATCCGGCAGGAAGCGCTTCACGTCCACGTCTTTAAATTTGGAGCGCTGGAAGTTGTGCTTCAGGTGGAACGGTACCGTACAGTCGAAAATGGTTTTGCAGGACATCCCCTGTTGCAGGATGCTCGGGCTGTACTCCGGCACCTGGGACGGGTCGAGCGGGTGGCAGCGCACGCCGGGGATGGTAATGGTGTCGACATCGCCCTGATAGCGAGTTTGCATCGCCCACAGCACGTCGTCGCTATCGAAAATATCCACGTCTTCATCTACCAGAATCACGTGCTTCAGTTCCGGGAAGGCGGAGAAGGCCAGCAGGGCCGCCTGGCGCTGACGCCCTTCATCGGCTGGGGAGAATTTTTTAAATTGCAGCACTGCCAGTAGTTTGCCGCCGCCAGCGGAGTGGGCGAAAACGTTCAGCAGTTTGCCCGGCATCGCGCGTTCCACCATATCCAGAATGCTGGCTTCCGTCGGAATACCTGCCATATTCACATGTTCTTCGCCCGGCCCGACGGTGGTGCGCCAGATAGGGTTGATGCGATGGGTGACCGCTTTCACTTTAATCACCGGGATAGCCTCTTTGGCTTCACCGGTATAGCCCGGGAATTCCGGCATTGCGCGGCCGGTATTGGTGTTCTGATCTTCACGTACGCGCACGTTTGGCAGCAGTTCGCCTTCAATGACGATCTCGGCGTGAGCGATGGCTTTTTCATTGATGGTTTTACACTGCACCATTTCAACCGCTTTGCCGCGCAGCGCGCCCGCAATGCTCAGTTCGTTGAAGCCCAGCGGCGTGGTCGGCGGCTCGAAGCAGGCGGCAATCTCAATGGCCGGATCGACACCGATACTGATCGAAATCGGCAACGGTTGGCCAGCGGCCTCTGCCTTCATGCGGAAGGCGTCGATATGGCGGCCCGGCGTCAGCCACATGGAGAGTTCGTCGCGGCTCTGTACGCACAGGCGGTGAATGGTGATGTCGGATTCGTGGGTTTCCGGGTCGGAGGCGTAGCACAGGCCCATGGTGATATACGGTCCGGCGTCCTCTTCGGTGTTGGTTGGAGCGGGCAGCAGCTTGCGCAGATCGAAATCGGCATCGCTTGCCAGATGTACCACTTCCTGACATACCGCTGGACCTTGAGCCATCACTGGCGCTATTGCGTTTTCTACCGAATCTTTAAGCAGATGCCCCAGCTTTGCTGATTCGCACTGGAGAAAATGGCTGACGCGCTGGCGGGAGCCGTTGAGGCCAATCGCCACGCTGATATCGTTAAATCCTTTGATTTTGTTAAACACCATCACCGGGCCGTTTTTGCGAGTCGGACGCTGGCAGGTGCCGCCTGCGCCAACGTAGCGATAAACCCCGGAGAGCTCCGCGTGCGGGTCAACTTCAGTATCGGTTTCGACGTATTCGCCGGGAAGGGTTTTCAGGAGTTCGAGCGCTGAGCGTAAATCATGTACTGTTTTGTTATCAGTATTTGCCATGGGATGTTCCTTCAGAAAAGCAGTTTTGCTACCGGCACAATATTTTTCATCGCCCTTTTAAACAAATACCGTTTAGCGGAGGCTCAGTAGATCAAAAAAGTTTATTTTAAGAATGTGTTAACGGATGATTAATCAATATGAGGTGAAGTGGCGCTGGCTTTTTATTTAGCTGCGTAAGTGTGATACTGATAAGAAGATAAATCATGGGTGGCAATGATGGATTTAAAGCGCTTACGTTACTTTTGTCGGGTGGTGGAGCACGGTTCCGTCAGCCAGGCGGCGAAATCACTGAACATGGCTCAGCCGCCGCTCAGCAAGCGGATTCAGGAGCTGGAAGAGGAGCTTCAGGTATCGCTTTTTGTGCGTCGTGGTAACCGCATTGAACCGACTGAAGCCGGCTTTTTTCTTTATCGCAAAGGCTGCGAAATATTACGTCAGGTAGAAGATGCCGCCCGTGAAACAACAGATATCGCACAGAAAAACAGAACTGAATTGCGAATTGGCTTAACGCATCTTTATCAGAATTATTTTAAACCGCTCTTAATGGAGCTATATCGGCGTAACCCTGAAACATCGATAAATATCTCCGTTACCGACTCCAGCCATCTTGAGACATTATTAACAGAAGGCGCAATCGACCTGGCGTTAATACAGCGGCCCTATCGAAGCGAAGGCTTTGATTATGTCTCTTTTGACCCGATCAAGCTGGTGGCGGTGATTAATAAAAAATGTCTGTCTGGGCCGCCTTCAAATCCGTGCAGTTACACTTCACTGGCGGTGCTGCCGCTGGTGTTGCTGCATCGGGCAAAGGATTCAGGGACTTACGAGATGCTGATGGAGCTGTTTCGTAAGTCCGGGGTAAATGCGAAGGTGATTATGCATATAACCCAGCCGGGGGTGATCCTCGACTGGCTCGAATCTGGCCTTGAGGCTGCGACGCTGCTGCCGTCTTCCGAAGTTGATGCTGACAAACTTAGCCAGTGCTACGTGGTGGAGGTATTCCCCTCGCCGCAAATATTCTATCCGTCGCTGGTGAAATTGCCATCTATGTCTTATCTGCCCGCGCTAATGGATATTATCGCCCAGGGATATCCATTTAATACTTCTGGATGAAGGGTTGAGATTGGGGATCGTCCTACGGACTGGTATGATAATCGCCCCTGGTTTCGAGGTGAGAGTTCGTGTTGAGCGCAGGACGCCTGATGAGAAAACGTTTTTTTATCACCATAATGTTGGTGAGCAGCCTGATCGTTGCAGGGTGCTCCAGTTCATCTGATTCCGGTTCCACGTATACCGTGAAGCGCGGCGACACGCTGTACGCCATTTCGCGCACTACCGGTACCAGCGTCAGGGATCTGGCCCGACTCAACAATATTTCACCGCCCTATACCATTGAAGTAGGGCAGAAGCTGAAGCTGAACAGCAGTTCAGGAACCACTGCGAAATCGGGATCATCCAGCAAAAAATCATCAGCCAGCCGCACCGCTGCCGTGACGCCATCCTCGGCGGTACCGCAATCATCCTGGCCTCCGGTCGGACAACGCTGCTGGCGCTGGCCAACCAGCGGCAAAGTGGTGTTGCCGTATTCATTAAGCGATGGCGGTAATAAAGGTATTGATATCGCCGGGAAGCGCGGCCAGCCGGTTTATGCGTCCGGTGCGGGCAAAGTGGTGTACGTGGGCAACCAACTGCGCGGCTACGGTAACCTGATTATGATTAAACATAATGAGGACTACATCAGCGCCTATGCGCACAACGATAAGCTGATGGTGAATAACGGTCAGAGCGTGAAGATTGGCCAGCAGATCGCCACTATGGGCAGTACAGATACTGATTCCGTACGCCTGCATTTCCAGATTCGCTATCGCGCAACGGCTATCGACCCGCTGCGCTATTTGCCGCCGCAGGGCAGTAAGCCTAAGTGCTAAAAGGTTATTTTATCGGCAGTTAGCGCAGTTTGGGCTTGTCAGCGAGTGCGTAAGGTCTATAATGGCCCTCGCACTTCTTTGCGGGCGTAGTTCAATGGTAGAACGAGAGCTTCCCAAGCTCTATACGAGGGTTCGATTCCCTTCGCCCGCTCCAGATCTCCTGAATAATCAACAAGTTAGATTATTCAGTTAGTTAAGTTGCCCTGCAAAGCAGGTACAACTTAAACTACCCATTGTACTACGCCCGCACCTGCCGCGTGTGTGGTCAGTGGTATAAGGGGAGCATACCACCACGCTGGCAGTAGTTCTATCGTTCATACTGCGACAGTCCAACATGAACAAAAGATGCCTTTACCAAGGCTTTAAACCTCTCCCAAAACCCTTGTCAATGTGGCTCGCGCTTCGTGCGGCGCTCTATGATGCAACACCTTGTGAAAGGTCGCAGAGAATAAACAGGCGTAATGTTGGGAAGACTAACCGGATCGGGAAAGAATCCGGCTCTGCCACGGTTTCAGCCACCGGATCACAACGGCTACCTGATAAGAGGCCATGACAAGGCATCATCATTCCCGCGAGGGGATCACATATGGCTCGTTCTTCCCTGTGAAGGAAAAAGAGCTAACTGCGGATGTCGCTTCGCTCCGCCTCTCCTTATGTGCCCAACACGGCACGTAAAGGTCACTTATTGCCTTCGGCACCATTTGGTAGGGTATTTTTGCATCTGGATTTGTCACTGCGATTTTCTGTAGCCTGCCTTTGTGGCCCCAGTGTGAGGGCCGATCTGGAGGCAATCATGGCGAAGAATGCAGCAGCAACCAAACGCAACAACCGTAAAATTCACGCTCGTAAGTTTCTGGCGACACCAGAGGGCAAAGCATGGCTTGAACGGAAGAAGGCAGAAGAGGCTGAGTTGAAAATGGTCTCGGAGGCCCGGAAATTTATCTGATTGTAGGTAATTACAAAAAGACGGGGATCACTGTTTTGCCTTATCTCCCGCTGAAAAATCTGATGATATGTCGACGGCGCTGATCGATAGATGTATCCATCACGGCGCTAAATGGTTTCTATTGCCTTGCATCAGATAATTGCGCAAACTACGAACCATCTGTAACTAAAGATGAATCTTGGCTATTAAGGGATTGGTGATGGCAGAAAAATCTAACCGAATTTACAAGTATGGAGAGCAGCCGATAAGAATCACTACTGTTCAAGTAGTCGAGAAACAGTTCGAAGGAGCGGCAACGGTAAAGCAAGTTGATGATTACCTTAGGACATTGTTTCCGCATTATCGAGACAACACGCGCTCAAACCTTGTCATTAACACTGTCAATTGCAACAGAAGCCATTGGGATTGTAATAAAGTTGCGAGGAGATCAGATGATGTGACTCATCGTTACCATGAGTATGACCGTTTGTTCAAGCGCGGGAACATTTTTGAAATCTATCAACCCTCTTTACATGGCATTTGGGAGCTATACCAAGATTTACAGGGTAAATGGTGTTACCGACAAGTAAAATCAACGTTTGAACAGGCTGTAGAAGCTGCTGCAAAATTATCCCCCTCTAAACGAAAGCAAATTTTAGCGATAGAAAGTAAAAGCCCTGAACTAACGGAAGTAACAACGAGAGTTTATAAGCGAAGCCCGTATGTGGTTGCTGAGGTTCTTTCAAGGGCTAATGGCAAGTGCCAAAGCTGTAAGCGTGATGCTCCTTTCCTGAAAGAAGATGGCACACCATTTCTTGAGGTTCACCACATTGAGTGGCTTTCAAGGGGAGGCGACGATTCAGTGGAAAATGCTATTGCATTATGCCCCAATTGCCATAGGCAAGCTCATTACGGTGTTTTGGAATTAATGGCGGTTAATAAGCAAAACTGAACATAACTTCTCATACAGGATGCCATGAAAAAACTCGAATGGGGTAAATACGCGCTGATCTATTTGGCGGGGTTTCTGACCAGTTTCAGTGGTGCTTTAGATAGTTTAGTGAAAATTCCTTCGTCGTATAAAGAATTAAAGAAGACATACATCTACGATAGCGAATTTTTAACAGGTCAATGGTCAACAAATGCTGAATACTTAGCGGACAGTGGCGAACTGGGATTAGATCCTTCACAACCAAAGATGACTGTGAGTATGGATGCATCCGAGGACGGAAGCGCGAGCGGTGAAATGATGAGTGAAAAAATCTGTGACGCTCTACCGCTTACATGGGACATTAGGCTTGAAGCAGATGCGCCAACATTCCGTGATTTCTTTTTTAACCGTAAGTTTTATTTAAAGCAGTTGCATGAGGGCAGAATGCAAACTGTGGCAGCATTGGAATTAATTAACGAGGATAGAAAGCGTGGCGCAATGACGTTTAAAGTTGTTGGTGATGGTACAGGCGCACTGCCGAAGCAAATAACATTGGCTAAAAATCTCCCCCAGTTTAAGTCTGATTTCAAAGAGTTGTCCGATTATTGTGCAGAATCGCCGATGAGATTCTGGAAGGATTATTATCAGAAGCAAGGCAAAAAATTCCCATGAAAAGGGGGCATAGCCCCCATCGTATTACTCTCTCAAAGCCTGTAGCCACATCATTAGCAAATGAAGCTGGCTTCCAGTCATCGCCGGGATTTTAACCGCCTGACCGGCTTCGATGTTGCGAAGCGCGAGCGCTAACGCCATAATGTTGCTGTTCTTCATTCCTGACTCTCCGTCGGTTTTGTTGAACATGGCGCGGGCTGTCTACCGCCAAGCACTCAGCCTGCGCCGCCTTCTCTACTGCTTGATTAACTGCCTGTTGTACTGCGCTCCTTAGGTTCTTCGATAGCAGATGCCGCTGTATAACCGTCCCGGCAAACGTCACCGTCTTCGTGTAGACCTGAACCACGGCCCCACACCAGACGAAGCTGGCGAGAGCTTCTTCCTTCTTCATTAATTTGAATCCTCGGTGTCGAAGGTTTTGACTGACGCGCAATGCTTGCTCAGCGTCACGTAACTAAATGAATAGATAGAATTTTCATAACGGCAAAGCGTCTTGCCGTTGGCTGTCTCCTCTTGTTCAGTGAGTTGCATCGTGATCCGTCCGGCGTGTGCTGGCTGACATGCCAGCAGGGCCAAAACTGTTAACACTGATGTTGTGCATTTTTTCATCATTACCATTCCTCCCCGAGAGAATATTCTCCCGCTAATGTGTCAGCCGTCTCCTGCGTGAACCCGATGTAAAACAGGGTCGAAGCCGGGTTGGCCTGGCCCAACAACTTTGTGATGTGCTCCAGCGGTGCGCCGTTCTCAAAGAGAATGCGGCCTTTGCTCTTGCGTGGTGTATGACTTCCCACATCCTGGAAACCTGCACGGCGTCCGCACTTGCCGTACTCCGTCAGCACTGCGTTGTGTGAAACTGGCTTACCCTTCGATCTCAGATCAGAAAGGCTGAATATGTAGTCACCGAATTTTGGGCGGTCTGCTGCTTCTTCCCGGCGAGCTTGGACTATGGAGCGCATAGCCGGGGTAATGGCGACCTTATGAATTTTCCCCGTCTTCTCCTGCTTTATAGAAAGATGCGTCTTACCCTCCGCGAACTGATCCCACGTCAATTTGACGGCGTCACCGAACCGAAGAGCGCTTTCAAATTGCATCGCCCAGAGGCAGCGAAACAGGTTCGTCTTTTTGTTCTTTGCTAACTCCGCGCTGACTGCTTTCACTTCGTCGGCGGTTTTCAACGCGACCATTGCGTTACCCATATTCTCCCCTTGCCGCCGTGCGGCTCTGAATCTTTCAATGGATGTATTTTTGATCAAAAACAGTAACATGGAAAGTGCTTTAATTTAATAATCGCACTAAATGATCAAAAAATGGGCGCAGGTTGTACACAAGGAATGTTCATGCAAACACCTACCCGCCCGCCGGGGAGAATCACCAATATGAGGTCATGCCGTAAGCTGGCTGGGAAATATCACGCCCCCTCGCGGGGCGCTGGTCAAAGTGGCCCGTCTTTTGTGTGTCTCGTTCACGAAAATATCCCTGCACACCAACAGATCTGCTTGACGTACACTCACACCCCACGGAAAAAGTCAACAGTCTTTCGCAAATATCTTACTGGTCAGGTTATCGAGTCCCGCCCGAGTCCCGAGCACCAGATCAGAGAAGTGAATAAACCTTGCCTGATCCTGCATAAACGATGCATATAAAGGCTGTCTGATGATGTGAGCAGGCTCATCTACGTATTATCAACCACTTGGAGAGTGGAGACTGTTAGTCTTCACTTTCGGCGCTTCGATCTTCTTCCTCCAGTTTGGCGCAATTTCCCACCAACATGACGGGCGATATGTTCCGGCTCCTGGCCCAGATCTTGCCCTCTCCTCACAACGTGTACGGCCTCAGTCCTTCCACCCTCTGGCAAGCACTCCCACGCTTTACCAGAAGCACACCACGACGATTTCCCTTGCAACCTGAATCACGATAACCACAATCAAAGCACCCTCCAGAATGCGTCCCATGTGCCTGAAAATCGGTCTGAAAGCGAGGTGATTCTCATTTTTTCTGGCTTTTGGCGAAGGAATTTTTTTTCAACGAAATGCGGCGTGGATGATGCGGATTTGGTTTAGCACCGCGATGAACAGGCGAGCCATGATATCGGCAGACAAATTTAACGAACCCGCGCCACGGCTGGCGCTCAGGCCATACCGCTGTATAACCTCCACCATAACGAAGGTCGCAACTTGACCATCTCCAAGAGCGGGAAGTTGCCCGGACGGGTCGAGGTAGGGCGTATTTAATTGTAATTGATCATTATTATCAGGCTATTTAATGGCATTTATTTTGAGAAAAGCTCGCCGGGTGGCGGCAGACGTAACCCAGGTGATTTTCACCGGGGTGGGGTAGGGACAACATGGTGTCCCTGGTGCAGGCGTTAGCAGAGTTTGCACATGGCTTAAAAGTCTTTTAAAAAGATCTTTAGGTGACTTAAAAGTCTTTGAGAAAGTTTTTTAAGTGGGTTTAAAAGTCTTTGAAAAAGTCATAGAATTAAATTAATACAAACCGGAATTAGATCAATACAAACCTGAATTATCATGCGGTCTTCCCTGGCCGTGAAGACCTTACCGCAGGGCAAACGACCAACACCTTTTGAGATCGCCATTGTGATGGCTATCTGTTTGTTGGTCTCTGTTCAGACGCATACGCGCCACGCTTCGCGATATGAATCGCCCATGCGGTGACTCGTTATCCTGTTCTGACCGAACAGGCTCGCCACCTTTTGGGCAGCAAGGGCAACAGCCCGCGCAGTAATTTGGACACATTGTCACGAGGAGTGTAACCCGCAGAGTCAATAGGGGCGGCGAGAGTGTGGGCCGGGACATAATAAGCAAACATCATTAAGCAACGTTCGTGCCAATCATGCTTCATGCCCCGCGAAATCCTCAACGAGAGGGGGCTGCGCGGGGCTGTAACACCTTGGGCAATACGATTGTAGCGGGTAGGAGTCAGAACGCGTTACAGCGCCTTACATAGCGTTTTAGCGTACACGCTTGCGATATGGCATTTTTCATCATTGACGCTTGACATTGGTTGTGCATATCTGTAAATTGACTTATTACATAATCTATAATTATATAAATTAAATGAGAAAATACATTGACAAATAGTCTCATATACTGTAAACTGTATATCGTAGACTGGGAATTGCCCCAGCCGGAATAACCATCACATACATAGGGGAAATAATGGGAAAACCCGCCCTGCTGGACTTTACCAGCGCAACTGCAAACGAGATCGTCGAGGCCATCGACGCTGGAATTACAACCGCTCAAAATTTGCACGCATTCCGTTCCCGCATGGGTGGGGCTGCAAAAGCCGATAAACTCTACCCAGAGACACGCCAGGCGCTGAACATCCTGAAACGCCTGAAATCACAGAATCGCGGCGCTAAAAACATCAAAAAAATCCTCTCTCCGTATAACGCTGAATTGGCAAAAGGGCGTGACGTGATCGAAATCATCCAGCCCGTGCTGACCGCGTGGCGCTTATTTTACGCTCGTCAGGGCGCGGGCTTGCTCAATGATCAGGTGCTGCTGCTGAAAATGGTGGAGGCGGCTGGCGAGCTTGAGAAGCTGACAGGCGAACCCGTCCCGGATATGGCAACGACGGATTAACAGAGAGGATAACCATGAAACTTTCGCTTGATGACGAAACCTACGCGATTCTACGCGAGGAGTCGGATCGCCTGGGGATGCCGGTTCCCAGAATGATCCGCATCATGTGCCAGGACATGGCGCGGAATATTAAAAAAAGAGACGCCGTGAACGCCTGATAACGGGCCAGCCACTACCCGAATCACTAACGAACCCACAGGGAATGAACAATGAGAGTAAAAAAAACTAAACTGCCGCAGACACCACCGCCAGACGAACCATTCACCAACATTGAAATGCGTTTGGTTTGCGCTGACAGCATCCGCATCCGCAATACAGGAGAGGTCATAACATGGAAACCGGACATGTTCCGCGTTTATCTGTACATGTTCAATCAGATAAAGGGATTCGAGGCCAGCGGCGGTAAGTTTTTTCAAAAACGGGAAAAAATCTGGAAATGCTGCGGTGTGTCCCGTGACCGACTGGATAAGATCCTAAAATCCCTTTTGAAGATAGGGTTAATAAAGGATACAGGAGAGAGACGGACAGCCCCAGGCGCTCCACGTGGGATGGTGGTTTATACCGCTTTCCGCCTTATGGAGGTGATTGGAAACCTGGAGATCATCTTCGCAGAAGATGACGGCGAGCCTGTTTGGAATCACGAACGTGCCAGCGGGAACGCGGCCAAAAAATCCGAGGAGAAGCAGGGAAATGGTAATGGTCATGAAGAAGCTACAGAAGCTACAGAAGCTACAGAAGCTACAGAAGCTACAGAACCGCAGACAGAATCCGCCAACCAGCCCGCAGACACATCCTTTGGTCAGAGTGCTGACGTGGCCCCTAAGTCTTCCCCGTTTGTTGCTGGACAGCGCTATAGCGTGGAATCTGACGATGATCGCACCGAGGGTAATAATTCGGGGAATCTGGAAGTCCAAATCTTTGATGTGCACGGCGTCATTACTGAGGCGTTTATTAACAGCCTGACTGGTGATGTGGCTCCTAACCGCAACGCTGACGGCACATTGCAGAGTTTCCGTTACGTCTATTGGGTGGCACGTCACACCCAGGACGAGCGAGACGGAATTTCGACTCGTACCAAAGATGAATACATGGCAGAGGCCCGGCCCTGGCACATTCCACCGCACCTGTTATCGACACCGACAACAGAGCCGGAATACGACGAAGATCCTAAGTTTTAACGCGAGGTAAAATGATTGAGAAATGCAAGGCGCTGACCGCCAACCAGAACACAGACTTACCCGAACCAGCGTCACCAGATGACGTTAACGAAGTTAACTCGCGCAAAGCGGGCTGCACTGAACCAGAACAAAAAACAGACCAATCAGCAAAGATCGATCTACCCGACCCAGATTTAACCCGCTTGTTTAAAAACCGCGCTCGCGACGGCGACATAATCAAAAAATGCAAAATCATGCTGGTCGCCGGAGTACCTCCGGGCAAAGTCGCGCTGCTGCTGCGTCTTCCGCTGGAACGTGTTATCGAATTGTACAATAGCTCTTATAACCCAAGATGCAGGCGCTTTGCGAACCCGAACAACGGGAGATTGATAATAACGATGTGGCACGAGGGCGCGATGCTCGCAGATATCTGTCAGGCGCTTGGCTTGCCCTTATTTACCGTGGTGATGTCCCTCCGGGGTGATGGGGTTACCAATGCCGCAATGGCTCCACGGATGCCAGAGTACGATGATCCGCTGTATGTTGAATATCGGCAGGTTGTGGCCCGAAAAGCTGCGAGCAAATCGCGGCCTATTCAAATAAACCCTGTTCGCCGCGTTAGAAAAAGCCAACAAACCACAACAGCGAGCCAGACCGCGACGGCTTGACCTTGAATCTCATAGACCTTTTACCATACCTGCCCGTTGCTGCTGGCGTATCGTTGCGCCCGTGACGGGCTGGTTATCCTATTAAGGAATAAAAACAAAAATGAAAAACTTACTCAAAACCGTTCGCGATTCCATAGCCGCAGCCATGAACGGGCGCACCATCGAACAGATGGAAACCGAACAGCGGCAGGACGCTGTAAAAGCCGCCGTTGATGACTACCTGACCCGCCACCCTGATTGGAAGCCGTCAACGAAGCCAGCGCCGAAAGCTGCGCCAGTGAGAGACAGCAAGCAGAAATCTAAACGCATCATGAAAAGCCTGGGTGTAGGAGCTGGAACCTTTACACCGCACATTGTGGACGAAGCGGCATTGGCCCGTGCTCGTACCAAATGCCGGGAGATAGTCGCCGCAGATCCGGCAGCATACTCATATATTATCGAATCCACACCGATTAAAAGGGTGAATGATTGAAGGTAGAATTGCTGATACTGAATGAGTTACCGACTGATTTTACGTGAAATTTGTTGATAATGATTATCATTCGTGGTAAAATACTAACATAGGGTGATTAATGGATTCGAAAGAGTCCTACTGCGAACTACAGCCAATTGAACGTAATTTAATCTCCTCTCAGGCGCTGGCTCCTTGATACCTTGCACGGGCCATCTTTGCTTCCCAGCGCCGCCTATTCAATCCCAGCCCGGTTTTGCCGGGTTAGGAAAGCTAACGCCCGTAAAGGGCGCTGCAAAAGATAATCCTGCCGTGGTATTAGCCTGCCGCGATGGGGTTTGCCATAAGCCCCGGCTCTCCTCCGGGCCATCTTGCCACGATGAAAACTGGCATCGAGCGCACGGCGATGATTAGAGGTCTCCCGCTGTGTTGCTCACCTTTTCCCAGCCCGGTAAAGCCGGGTTATCGGAAACCGATAACGCCAGTTCATGGCGCTGCATTTCAAGATCAGAAAAATAATAACAACGCTCATCGCTTGTCCTCCGGGGTGGTTCTTCTGCCGCCTGGTTTTTTTCTGACACCTATACCCCGTCAATTATGACGATAGGGCCAACAGGCTGCTATACCGGCGATGCTGCAACATCATCGTGAAACGACTGAATAACCAAACAAAAACTTTATGGAGTGACAATTTATGCTTATGTACGAAGAAGACTTATCCCCGCAGGATGTGATCGCGTATCGCGATGATCCGGTGTTTTCACACAAAACAATCACATTCGCCACCCTGGCTGTAGATACCGTCCCCGGCACACTACTGACCCCAGCGGGTGCAGCCTATGCGAGCGGCGCTAATGTTCTGATCGCGCTGGATAGCCACAAGGCGGGGAGCAACATCCCGGTAATTGTGGTGGATCGCGGCTGCGTCCTGAAACGTAACGGTCTCCGGGCTGCTACTCCAGCGGCTCTGGCTGCTGCCATCACGGCTATTGAAACCAGCGGTTTAAACCGCGTTTCTGTTTCTGAATAATAATAACGATAAGGAAATCATAACGATGACTATTTCTACCTCTGGCTTTAAGATCAATTACTACAGCGGCGCGTACAAAGAACGCTTCGGTGATAACTTCCTCTTGCAGGCGCTGGACATCTTCAAAGATAAAACAAGCCCACTGCCTAAGCGGGAGATCGACGAGCTTCACGAAAATATGCAGGCCGTCGCTGCCAGTGTTAACCGTTACTCGACGGAAGTTGACGTGACCGAACGTCCACGCAGCAAAAACCGCCTGATCGAAATTCCACACTTTGTGACGACTGGGAATATTGGTGCTGAATCATTCCAGGGGCGACGCCGTAGTGGGACTCAACGTCAAACAGACATTGGCGAGTTAGTTTCCGATGAGGGCATTCGCCAGTACCTGAAATTTCGTCAGACGAAAGAATTCTACCTGGCCCGCGCTTTGTTCTCTGGTCAGGTTCTTGCACCGTATACCCAGGATCGGCCAGTGCTCGATTTTGAGGATGAATTCGGTCAGACCGTCGCAACTGCCAGTGTGGATGCTACCAAAACTGGTAACGGCCCGTTAGAGGATCTGGATACCGCAGCAAACGCGATGCGTTTTGCGCTGGGTGGCTGGCTCAGTTCCATGCGTGGTGTCGTCGTTCTATGTTCACCAGAGGCTTACAAGGCGATCAAGTTCCATCCGTCTATGCTGACTTTAATTAATCATGGTGTGCTGCCAGATAGCAACCTGTTTAACGCCAGCGTAAAGGCGAGCCTGCCAGCGTTTCAGGCGATGACTGTTGACGGCCTGACCTTTGTTAATACCGGCCTACTGTACCGCGACTTCATCCCGGCTGGGCAAGCGTTTATGGTTCCGGTGTTTGGTGCAAACAATCTGGTCGGTAGCGATCTGCAACCGTTTGAATGCTACCACGGCCCTGCATCTCGTGATGCTCGCCTGGCGGCTGTGGAAGCGGAAAGTCTGTTCTTCCAGTACGGCTGGGAAGACCATCTGCACAATCAGACCATTCAATCAGAATATGGCCTGCTGCCGATCTGCTACAACCAGAGCATGATCACCAAGCTGACGGTTAACACCGCCGAAGCGTAATCAGGTGAAGCAATAGCCCGGAAGGGCTAACGGTTTTGGGGCGGCAATTGCCGCCCTCCGTCATACTGGAGAGGTAAATACATGCAATTGAAAATCCTTGGCGTGGGAAACTCGCCGCTACTGTCGGTCAAGGTTAAGACTCTGGACGATGCCAACTTGCTGAACGTCTCCGCGCTCGCGCGGCTGATCGGAATTCCCCGAAGCACTTTCCTGAGCAAAGTCGCCAGCATCGGCCTCGATCAGGCGCTCTTGTTCTACGTGAAACAGCAAAAGCTGAAAGATGCTATCTGAGCCGGACGGATAAAACCGCCCGGTTTTTTTTGATCAATACTCAGAGCAAATACTCTGAACTTTCCCCATCCATCGGATCATATTCTCAGTTCTATTTTTTGTTAGATCATACTTTCCTTGTATGCCAAGACATAACATCTTTGTATTGTCATACATCCTTTTTTCACCATTATTTTTATATAATAAAGATGACTGGGCTAAAAGAGATACATCCTCTGACATTTCTTGTTCACCTGCATAAGGAGTATCGGCATATGACGCAAGAGTTGAAAATGAAACTAATGATGCAAATAATATTTTTTTCATTATAGGCCCCGAAACTAATTGTTATCATTCGAAAAATCACGATTTAAATCTTTAGCTCTATCGACTAATTGATGGTTTTGTCGTATGAGAAACATATATCCGTGTTGGCTTATAAAATTCAGGGAGTTATATGTGTAAGCAACTTGGAATAAAGATACACCCTTATTGTTTTGAGAGTAACCAATACTTGCTCCATAGCCCCAAAGACCCGCTATAATTAACAATATGATGATGATGGTTTTTTTTATCATTTTTTTTGCTCACATTTCCTGTATGGTTTTTTAAATGTAATTGTAATTGTAATTATTTATTGTTTTTTGTCACCTAAATTTTCTTGTAGGTTACCAAATTAACATAGGTTGCTAACTCCTTCATGCTGGCCCCCTGGCTGTAGGTGCGGAATGCTTCGGTTTTCGCTTTCTGTTCTGTATGCCCGGTGATGGAACCAATTCTGCTTTCGCTAACTCCGGCACGGTCTAAGCAGGTGATGAACATCCCGCGCAAGCTGTGAAAGCATTGACGAACAGTTGCAGTGGGCAAGATATGACCACGCAAGCGCGTGAACTTCTGGCTATACCACGGGCCTTTTTTCCCATCCTTCCTGATAATCCGGTTTGACGGCGGTAGTAGGTAGTCGCCGTGGTTCTGGCTCAGGTATTTATCGACGATCCCAACAAGTAAGCTATGGATTGGAACATAGCGAATCCCCGCCTTTGTCTTCGACTTGCTGATGTAAAAGCAGCGGATACCCTCAATCACAACAATCTCATCCTTACGTAGGCTTGCCAGTTCATCGAGACGGCAGCCGGAATAAAGGCCCATCAAGATCAAATCCCGGATCACCTCATCCGCACCGTCAAGCAGCGCTTTTATCTGGGTTAGCTCGAATGGTTCGTAACTTTCGATTGTGCGCCTTGCTTCCAGATTGTGATTGTGGAAGGGGTTTCCCTCGGGGATGGCATCGTAAGATCTCAGAGCGAACTCGTACAGACTGCCCAGGCAGGTTAGCCAGTTTTGTAAAGTCTGACCCGCAACCCGCTCTTGTTGTGTTCTGATGAATTGTGTCACTACGCGCCGACCAATCAGATCAATCTTGATGTCTGTTTCCTGGATGGTGGCAAGAAAGACCTCCACAGCGCGGGCTGATTTGCTCAGAGTGGAGTAGGAGCGACGGTTTTTGTAGTTTTCGCTGTACTCATCGCGTATCTCGCAAAGGGTGGGGGACGTGGTTTTATCCTCGTCTGGCTTGCCGCGCCTGTCCTCGATCTCATTGTTGGTGCTTACCTCCTGATAGAGAGACGCGATAGCACCAGAGATGCGTTTCTCCTCAGTATCCGGCTTTAACTTCTCTTTCAACTTATTGAATTCAATAAGAAGATGGTTTCTGAATTGCCGAGCCTTAACTATATCTTTTGTGCCCGTGGACTTGCGCCAGGCGCGCTTATGTCCGAATGCGTGGCGCATGTATTTAGGTACGAAGATCTGGAAAATCCACAGCCCGGATTTGTTCTGAAAAAGGTACTGATTGTTGTTGATCGCCATGACATTGATCCTCTATAGTCACGCAATCAGGTACAGCGCCCTGTACAATATCGAGATGGAGTGAACGAGAGCTTCCCAAGCTCTATACGAGGGTTCGATTCCCTTCGCCCGCTCCATCTATTTTATCTTATAAATCCATCGGTTACACTCAAATCTTATACCCATACGCACGAGATCCGATTTCGTAAATCTCCTACAAAAAACCTCGTGTTCACGATAGCGGCTGCTAGCATCCAGGCGTATTTTATCTACACGTTCATTGTGTAATTCGCTAGTCTGGTTAGTACAGAAATTGCCCTTACCTTTACTTTGATACATTCCACTACAAATCTGCGCATGGCTAAGAAGTCAGCCATATCGACAACACTCTGCCCATTTATCAGGACGAGATAATCATGACGCGACAAAACGTTCAGGAACTGCTCAACAAACTGGAAACTCCGCAGGACGATGACGCCCTGCGCTGGGTGGCGGAGCAGAATATCCGCACCGTCGCAAAATTCGCCCAGGGTGAGCGTTTTCACCGTACGCAGAAGGCCGTTTTGCAATCGCTGGACGATCAATCGAATATTCCCTGGGTTAGCCACTATCGCGAAACGGTTTATAACTTTTGGCAGGATGACCAGCATCCGCGCGGTATCTGGCGGCGAACGACGGAAGCATCCTGGTTAGCGGATAACCCTGAATGGGAAACGGTGTTGGACATCGACCGGCTAAATGAAGAAGAGAGTGCAAGCTGGAACTATCACGGTACCGATATCCTCTACCCGGATTACACGCGGGCGCTGATTTACCTGTCGAGCGGTGGTGATGCATGTGAAATCCGCGAATTTGATCTGGTTAACAAGACTTTTATTGCCGACGGGTTTTATCTTCCCGAAAGCAAAAGCACCGCTCGCTGGCTTGATGAAAATACGCTTCTTTTAGCGCTTGATACCGGTGGCGATACGCTGACCCAATCGGGCTATCCTCGCTGCGTGAGCCGCTGGCAGCGAGGTACTCCATCGCAGGACGCGACGCTAATTTACGCCGGAACTGAGTCGGATATGCGTGTATTTGCCTGGCACGATCCGACCCCAGGTTTTGAGAAAACGCTGGTGCAGCGTGCTGAGGATTTTTATCGCCGCCGCACCTGGCTGTTGAGCGCGCAAAATGAACTGGAACCCATTGCTATTCCTGAAGATGCATCATGCGGTTTTCTGCAAAACTGGCTTCTGGTGATGCTGACCTCGCCTTGGGAGATTGCCGACAAAACCTATCCCGCAGGCTCGTTGATCGCGACCGATTTTACGGCTTTTCAGCAGGGCCAGCGCGATTTTACCGTTCTGTTCACGCCGGATGCCCACACTACGCTGCAAGGCTACGATACGACGCGTGACTACCTGATACTCAATCTGACTCAGGATGTGGTCGAAAAAGTGACATTTTGCCGCCCTGAACACGGTCAGTGGCGCAACGTTAACACGCTGGAATTGCCCGATTTCACCTGTATTTCAGCATATGGCATTGATATAGAGAGCAACCGCTATCGAGTCGTTAGCTATGGATTCTTGCAATCCTGCCGACTGAGCCTTGGCTGTCTGGATAGCGGGAATCTTATCGCCGTGAAACAGGACCCGTCTTGTTTTGATGCCTCGGGTATCGAGGTGACTCAGCATTTTGCTGTTTCTCTGGACGGTACGCGCATCCCGTATTTCCAGATTTCCGCTAAGGGACTGGCATTAACCGGTGACAACCCGACTTTGCTTTATGGTTACGGCGGTTTCGAGGTTTCTCTGTCTCCATACTATTTGGGCGCGATGGGGGAAACCTGGCTGCAAAAGGGAGGCGTTTTCGTCGTCGCGAATATTCGCGGCGGAGGAGAATACGGACCACTGTGGCATCAGGCGGCGCTGAAGCAGCATCGTCACCGTGCCTATGAAGATTTTGCTGCGGTCGCGAAAGACCTGATCGCGCGTCGTGTAACCTGCCCGAAACGGCTTGCGGCGCAAGGAGGGAGTAACGGCGGCTTACTGATCGGCAATATGCTAACGGATTACCCGGAGCTTTTTGGCGCGCTGGTTTGCCAGGTGCCGCTTCTGGATATGCGTAACTATCATCGCTGGCTGGCAGGGGCATCCTGGATAGCGGAATACGGCGACCCGGAGAACGCAGAAGAGTGGCAATGGCTGCAAAACTACTCGCCTTTCGACAAGGTTCGCGCAGATAAGCACTATCCGCCGACGCTGTTTACTACCGGCACGCAAGACGACCGTGTCAGCCCAGCCCATGCGCGCAAAATGGTGGCGTACATGCAGCAGCAGGGCCACGATAATGTCTGGCTGTATGAAGAAACTGAAGCCGGTCACGGCAGCTCGCCGGAAAATAGCCAACGGGCATTTCAACGAGCGATGAAAGAAGAGTTTCTTTGGCAGATGCTGACTGAGCAACTATCGTGAAAATGGCTGCGGATGTCGGTGCTGGGCTATCTGAGTTAGGAAAAAAATCCCCCGACTTTTAGGTCGGGGTTAGATATTTTGCGTATTGCACCTATGGTGAAATTTTTATCTCTGCTTAAACCATTACTATTTTTGCTGATATGAAACATAACCTTCAGCTTGATATATTATGCTGTAATCTATCGCGTAACCTGTGGATATGATTCATTAATTTATCTCCCATAAGGCGGCAGGAATCTACAGAACCCGCATCAGTTCAAGTATGATTGTTCTCCCCGGACGGGCGGTACCTGCTATTTCGCAGGCCATAACCTGGACGGTTTATCAATGACGATAATTATTTGGGCGATGAATTTGATTCGGTGCCTGACGGAAATAACGATCCCGACCATCTTTCAGACCGCTGAATTATTGTAGGGGCATCACAGGGAGCATTAACATGAAAGGTACTTATCTCGCTATTGCGCTCGGTTTATTTTCTTGTTCGGCGCTGGCCGCTGAACGGGTGATTCATTTTGGTACCAGCGCAACCTATCCGCCGTTTGAGTTTGTCGATGGTAATAACCAGGTGGCTGGTTTTGATATCGATATTGCCAAAGCGGTATGTAAGGAACTCCAGGCGACCTGCAACTTTACCAATCAGAGTTTTGATAGCCTGATCCCGGCGCTGCGTTTTAAGAAAATGGATGCGGTGATCGCCGGTATGGATATCACACCGCTGCGTGAAAAGCAGGTTGATTTCTCGACACCGTACTTAAACGAACTGTCGGCGGTTGCGGTAGTGCGCAAAGATACCTCCCATACCTTTGCCGATTTGAAAGGTAAAAAGCTTGGCCTGGAGAACGGGACTTCGCATCAGCGCTACCTCCAGGATCGCCATGGCGAGATTGAATCTCAAGCCTATGACAGCTATATGAATGCGCTAATCGACCTGCGAAACGGACGTCTGGACGGGGTGTTTGGCGATGTGGCGGCGATGAAAAACTGGCTGAAGGAGAACCCGGACTTCGTCATTATGGATGAGCACGCCACCGACCCTGAATATTATGGTAAAGGCCTGGGCATTGCGCTGCGTAAAGGGAACCCGCTGCTGGCGGAGATAAACCAGGCGCTGGAGAAGGTGATGGCTTCTCCTGAATATAGCGAAATTAAAGATCGCTGGATTAAATAATCGTCCATGACAACGCGTCAGTCTTACCTGCTGGCGCGTCATAAAAACCCGTTAAAGCCGCATACGAATGCCGTCGGTTCGGCGATTTAACCCTCGAGTTGTGCAAGTTCGGTGCTGGATTATCTACGCCCCCTGATGGCGATCCATTCACAACTTTAATTGTTAGTTTTATCGGCCTTTCCTGACATTGTGCTCATCAGACACGTATTTATTAGGGTTATTGATTAGGTGTTGCTTACTCATGTACGACCCGGTAATCATAAGAATAAATATTATTAATCATTTGTTTTTTAATGATTAAATGATTTTTTTTGTGTGTTTTATCATGTCAATCACATTTCCCCTCTCACCAACTTTAAATCCAGAAAAGTAGACGTTTGTCGAATTTTCATCTAAAAAGTTGGGGTAAGGGACTAGACAGGACCATTTTTAGGTTATCAAATGGTTAAATATCATCACATTAAATGTGAATAATTGACTTTGTGTATAAAAGGTCAACACGCTTCCCGTGGTTTTAAATCGCTGCGGGTATCTTTTGGGAGAAGTTATGCATTCCTCTGTGAATAAAAATGAAGGTCGGACCTTTTTTGGTCATCCATATCCGCTTGGTTCGCTGTTTTTCACCGAAATGTGGGAGCGATTTTCGTTCTACGGCATTCGTCCATTACTGATCCTGTTTATGGCGGCCACCGTTTATGACGGCGGCATGGGGCTGGCGCGTGAGAACGCCTCGGCGATCGTGGGTATCTTTGCCGGTGCGATGTATCTTGCCGCGCTGCCGGGCGGCTGGCTGGCGGATAACTGGCTTGGTCAACAAAAGGCGGTCTGGTACGGTTCGATTCTGATTGCCCTGGGCCATCTGTCCATCGCGCTGTCGGCGGTGATGGGCGACACGCTGTTCTTTATCGGCCTGATGTTTATCGTGCTCGGTTCCGGCCTGTTCAAAACCTGTATTTCGGTGATGGTTGGGACGCTCTACAAGAAGGGCGATGCGCGCCGCGACGGTGGATTCTCGCTGTTCTATATGGGCATCAATATGGGGTCGTTCATTGCGCCGCTGATCTCCGGTTGGCTGATTAAGTCTCACGGCTGGCACTGGGGCTTTGGTATCGGCGGTATCGGGATGCTGGTCGCGCTGGTTATCTTCCGCGTCTTTGCCGTTCCGGCGATGAAACGCTACGACAGCGAAGTCGGTCTCGACTCAACCTGGAATAGCCCGGTCGTGAAAAGAAACGGCGTGGGCGGATGGCTGCTGGCGCTGACGGTCGGCGTGGCAATTGTCATTACGCTGATTGCCCAGGGCGTTATCGTGATTAACCCTGTCGCGGTTGCCAGCATGCTGGTCTACGTCATTGCCGCCTCGGTGGTGCTGTACTTCATCTATCTGTTTGCCTTCGCAGGCTTAAGCCGTAAAGAGCGCGCTCGCTTGCTGGTCTGCTTTATCCTGTTGGTTTCGGCGGCCTTCTTCTGGTCGGCGTTCGAGCAGAAGCCAACCTCATTCAACCTGTTCGCTAACGACTACACCAACCGTATGATCGGCTCTTTTGAGATCCCGGCGGTATGGTTCCAGTCGATCAATGCTCTGTTCATCATTCTGCTGGCACCGGTATTTAGCTGGGCGTGGCCTGCGCTGGCGCGTAAAAACGTGCGTCTGAGCAGCATCACCAAGTTTGTTATCGGCATTCTGTGCGCCGCCGCGGGCTTTGGCCTGATGATGCTGGCGGCACAAAACGTGCTGAGCAACGAGGGAGCTGGCGTCTCGCCGATGTGGCTGGTCGGCAGCATCCTGATGCTGACGCTGGGCGAGCTGTGCCTGAGCCCGATTGGTCTGGCGACCATGACGCTGCTGGCACCGGAAAGAATGCGTGGTCAGATGATGGGGCTGTGGTTCTGCGCCAGCGCGCTGGGGAACCTGGCGGCAGGCTTGATTGGCGGTCATGTGAAGGCCGATCAGCTGGATATGCTGCCTGACCTGTTCGCCCGCTGTTCCATTGCGCTGCTGATCTGTGCCGCGGTGTTGTGTGTACTGATTGTGCCGGTTCGCCGGATGCTGGAAAACACCCAGAGCAAGAAGCCGCAGGAACCGACGGCTAACGCGTAATACCTCTGAAACCCGGCGCGTGCTGTGCCGGGTTTTAGACTGATGATAGTGTGCTCACTTGTCTGCCGGGCGGCGACTAGCGCCTTGCCCGGCCTACAAAAACCACAGCATCAGCACGTGACGAATTTTTCGCAGATCTGTGCTGTGCCGGGTTTACTTTTTAACGGTAAACAATACCGCCATCGATCAGGATCGATTGACCGGTAACATAGTCGGAATCCGGGCCTGCCAGATACGAAACCAGGCTTGCCACATCGTCCGGCGTTTCAGCACGACCCAACGCGATGCCTTCCACATACTTTTTATAGGTTTCGCCAACCGGTGCACCGGTTATCTCTGCGAAGCGTTTATCGATTTCAGTCCACATACCGGTACCTACAATCCCCGGGCAGTAAGCGTTAACCGTAATGCCGCGGCTGGCATACTCTTTTGCAGCCGCCTGGGTCAGGGCGCGCACGGCAAATTTGGTCGCGGAATAGATCCCCAGCAGCGCGAAGCCATCATGCCCGGCGATAGAGCAGGCGTTGATGATTTTCCCTTTTTGCTGACGGTCGATGAATTTTTTCGCCGCCGCCTGAATGCCCCACAAGGTGCCCTGAACGTTGATACGCATAATCCGATCAACCTCTTCAGGGGTTACGTCGGCCAGCGCCTGTACCTGCGCGATCCCGGCGTTGTTGACGATAATATCAAAGCCGCCCAACGCCTTTTCCGCCGCGTCAATGGCGGCATAAACCTGATCGCGGTCGGCGATATTGGCGACGAAGGTGGCTGCTTTACGGCCCAGCGCCTCGACTTCGGCGGCGACGGCGGCAATCCCTTCAGGATTCACGTCCACCAACATCAGCGACGCGCCATCTTTGGCCAGACGCAACGCAATACCGCGGCCAATGCCCTGACCCGCGCCGGTTACCAGCGCAACTTTATTTTCGATAGCCATATTCTGTACTCACCTTGTACTGATTAATAAACCTGGGATCTCTGCGACTGACGTCATATCAACGTAGTGAATTGAATTACTCTATCTGGCACGATAAGCATGGCCTACCCCCCTGATGGGGGGGATAATGACCAACGGACTGGATTAAGAGGTAATCGCGGTATGGCTTTTTTATCCTCACAGGATGATTCACTGGCGGCCTTTGTTGAGCAGGAACCTTTCCGCTTCACGCGCGCGCTGCCGCTAATCGCCACCCGCTTTACGCCGCCCCGCTCGCCGGAAACGCTATTGGCCCGGGAGCGCCTGCTCCAGCGCCTCGATGACGCGACATCCCGCCGCTTGACGCTGGTTTGCGCCCCCGCCGGATTTGGCAAAACGACCCTGCTGGCGCAGTGGTATCGGCATCGCCATCGACAAGGTGATGCGCTGGCCTGGCTGAGCCTTGATGAGGATGACAGCGCGCCGCTGCTGTTTATGCGCTATTTGCAGGAGGCGCTACGACCGCTGTGGCAAGGCTGGAGCTCGCCTTTTCTACATGCTCTGGAGGGGGAACTTCCAGCCGATATCACTCTGTTCCTTGCCGAACTCGTCAATCAGCTCAATCAGTGCCCACACCCGCTTTATCTTATTCTCGACGACTATCAGTGCATTACCGACCCGGCGATTCAGCGGGGAATGAGCTGGCTGCTAAACCATGCGCCGTCTTCTTTGCATCTGATTATCGGCAGCCGTCACCAGCCGCCTTTAGCGCTAAGCCGCCTGCAAATGCAGGACCAGCTACTGGAGGTGTATGACCCGGAATTGCGCTTTAATCCCAGCGAAGCCAATGCCTATTTTGCTGCCTCGTCAGCGCTTAATGCGCAGGATATTCCCCGGCTGATTGCGCTGACGGAAGGTTGGGTGGCGGGGATGAAAATGGCCGCGCTATCCCATGATGCCGCCGGTTCTTCATCTGCGGCGATGGGGCTTAGCGCCAGCTCGCGGTCAATCTCCCGCTATCTCGAAGAGGTTATCTTTGCGCCGCTTCCCACTGAGGTATTTGATTTTCTTCTGCACACTTCACTGCTTAACCGCCTGCACCCGGCGTTATGCGATGCGGTTAGCGGCAAAGATAACGCCAGGGAGATGCTGGCGTGGATTGAGCAGCACAACCTGTTTCTGTCGGCGCTGGATGAGGGCGGCCTCTGGTTTCGCTATCACCCGCTGATGCGCGATGCCTTACTGCAACGCCTGCAGCACAGTAGCGAGATTGATATTCGCCAGTTGCACGACCGCGCCAGCGGCTGGTTTGCCTCACAACAGCTTTGGGCTGAGGCGATTCGCCACGCGCTGGCTGCTGGTAAATCGGCGACGAAGGATGCCGAGGCCGGGGCGCAGTCGCTGGCGGAAGAGGGGGATATTGATACCCTTGTGCGCTGGATCCGCTATCTACCCGACAACCTTGATCCGTCGCGCATTGAACTTCAGCTCAATCTGGCCTGGGCGCTAGCGCACCGTTTCCGCTTTAGTGATGCCCGCCAACTGCTCGATGCCATTGAGATGCAGGCGGCTGCCAGTCCTGATGTTCTGGCCCACAGTTCGCGGGTAAAGTTGCAGGTTGTGCGGGCGATTTGCGAAGCCTTTGCTGACAACATTTCGCGCAGCATTGCCATTGTCGAGCCGCTGCTGTGCGAGGTGCCGTGCGGCGATGTTTGGGTCGATGGTCTGGTGTGCAACATCCTCAGCTACTGCCACCTCGCGGATTCACGGCCACAGCAGGCGCTGGATGTTCAGCAGCGGGTGGCGGGGGCGAGCGTTGCCAACCGCAACCTTTTTGTTGAAGTCTACCGGGCGTTCGTAATGGCGCAGGGGTATCTGCGCCAGGGGAATCTCGCCGAGGCGGAGCGGCAAGCCACGCGTGCGCTGCGTTATGCGCAACAGCATACCGGTGCTAACTCCAGCAGCGGGGCGACTCTGGCCCCCATACTGGCGGAGATTGCCTGGGAAAAAGGCGACGTTGAGCAGGTCCAGAGCCTGCTCGCCCCGCGCCTGGAGATGATTGATAACTTTTGCCCGCCGGACGGCCTTAGCCGCTGCTACATCGTGCTGGCCCGTCAGGCTCGCGCGGCAGGCGAGCGGGAAAAGGCGGAGTCGTTATTGCTTCATGCCGAGGGGTTGGCCGCCCAGCGCGGCTGGCTGCGGGCGCAGGCTCCACTGCTGGCGGAACGGCTCGCCATGTCGCTCCACGCGGGTGACAGATCAACTGCCGAAGCGCTGCTGTGCCGCCTGCAGGGGCTTAATCAGGCGCAACAGCAGGATGCGGTTGGCGGATATATCGCGTTAAGCCAGTGTCGTTTACTTTATGCTTCTGGCGATCCGCTGGCCGCCGCGCGGCGACTGGATAAACTGGCAAGCGTCCGGGAACACAACGGCGAGTGGCTGTTTGCCGTGCGTTTACGGCTGATGCAGGCTGTTGCCCTTTGGCGCGCGGGGGCTCAGGAGCAGGCTGTGGTTGTCTGCCGCCCGGCCCTTTCGCGCGCATTGCACCAGGGACTGTTGCGCAGCCTGCTGGAGGGCGGGGCGGAGATGGCTTCGCTACTGAGTGAGATACTTAAACGTGGTGGGCCGGACGACAACCTGACCGCTGATATCCCATCTCTGTTATCGCATTTCGCGACCGCCGGGATTGCCACGGATGAGAATCGCCCGCAGCCGCCCGCGTTGCGTCTTACCGAACGGGAGCAGCAAACGCTGCGTTTGATCGCCGAGGGGTATTCCAATAAAGGCGTTGCGCGCGAGCTGGGCATTTCGGCGGAAACCGTCAAATGGCATCTCAAGCAACTTTACGAGAAGCTACAGGTGAAGGGACGTATTCAGGCGGTAAATCAGGCGCGAGAGTGGCGTTTGTTAAATTAACGCGACCTTATCCCCCATAGCCAGCGTTAGCGTCCGGGACTATGCTTACAACCATACCAATAAAAACAGCTGAGGCAATGTCATGGATAAGGAACTACTGGAAGCGGGCTATCGTGCCTATACCGGGGAGCAGATTGATGTCTACTTCAATACCGCTCTCTGCCAGCACTCGGGAAACTGCGTGCGCGGTAGCGCAAAGCTCTTCAACCTGAAACGTAAACCGTGGATCGTTCCCGATGAGGTGGATGTCACCACGGTCATGAAGGTTATCGATACCTGCCCAAGCGGCGCATTGAAGTATCGCCACAAATAAGCGAGGAAATGATGGAAATACTGGAAGGCCACAACAAGTTTTACGTCAATGACGCCGAAGGGAATCAGGTGGCGGAAATCGTTTTTGTACCGACAGGCGAGCATCTCAGTATTATTGAACACACTGACGTGGACCCCAGCCTGAAAGGTCAGGGCGTGGGGAAAAAGCTGGTGGCGAAAGTGGTCGAAAAAATGCGTGGCGAGCAGCGGAAAATTATTCCGTTGTGCCCGTTTGCTAAACATGAATTTGATAATACCCGCGAGTACGACGATATTCGCGCCTGAAATCAATGCGCCAGCGTGCTGGCGCTATTTACCCGGCGATAAGAGTCAGATCGCGGCCTGATAAGAGGCGCTGAATAAGATCGCCGACGTTTTCTCGCTCCACCGGCGCAGAGATGAAGTATCCCTGAAACCGATCGATCCCCAGCGCTTTCAATTTATTGAATTTATCCAGACTGTCCACCCCTTCAGCAATACAGCGGCTGCCGGTCAGCTGACAATAGTAGATCAGGCTTTTTATCAGCGCGAGCGCGTGTAGATCTCCCTGCATATCATTCACAATACTCATATCCAGCTTATATGCGCTGAATTTGACGGAGCGCACCGGAAACATGACGCTGCTTTGTGAAAAGCAGTCATCCAGCATAATGGTGAAGCCCTGCTTGCGTAATCGGGCGATGTTTTCAGCCACTTTGCTCTGGCGGTTGATGTCGATGGTTTCAGCAAATTCCAGTACCAGCCGACAAGATACATGTGGCTGATGCAGTTGCTGACGCGCCGTTTCCAGCATACTGACCAGATTTTCATGGCTGGCGATGGCGGCGGGGATATTGACCGAGAAATAAAACTCCCCCGGATGCTGATTGATATTCTGCACGGCCTCCCGGAGTACAAAGGCCGTCAAAACCAGCCACGCGTACTCTGAACGCAACTGCGGTAAAAAATCGCCCGGAAGAATAACGTGACCGTTTTGCCGCCAGCGAGAGAGGAGCTCCAGACCTTTAAGCTGCATCCGACCATCAGTAATGGGCTGGAAAACCGGGAAAATTTGCCGACAGTGTACAGCATGGACAAATTCTCGCTCAAAAGCGGAAAGCGCAGCGTTAGGTTGTATTTTCTGTCTCTTTGTCTGGTTGCCGGGGAAACGGGTTGCCAACTGAGGATGATGCTCGACGATTTTTTTCAGTCCTGCGGTTCGCTGGGTATAAAGCGTTTTGTGGCTAATACCGCGGTGTTTTGCCTGGGCGTTAACACTGTCTCCGCTAAGTAAACCGAGAATAGCATTCAGCTCCTGTCTGGTGAGTCCGCCAGCTTTTCTTCCGCCGATCCGCATCTCTTCGTCCGCCAGCTGTTTAAGCGAAGGATATCTTTCCAGAGTATAGTCCTGGAGTAGCGTGGTCAGACTCGGGACGGGCAGGTCGGAGGCGGCGGCACTCACTTCAGAAAGCAGATGGTGGTCGATAACCTGATGCAGCAGGGTATGCCACAGCCAGCTGGCCGGGCTACGGCTGAGGATCAGCATCGGTAGCGGCGTGGCCGCCAGCTCCAGCATCGAGGCGACTTGCTGCAGAGTGATAAGCAGCCTGGCCGGAGCTTCGGGCAGAAATACCACGATGCGGCGAATATCAGCTCCGGCAGGTAATGTCGTCGCGTCCAGCGGCAGCACCACGGGCCGCATCCCACAGGCCGTCATGACTTTTACCAGCCCGTCGGCCACCAACGAGCAGGGCGAGAGGATATAATCTATCCCCACCCTGCCGTGCGCGACAGGCGCGCTACTGGTAAACAAAGGTCACCCCGATAATTGACTGGACGTTCCCCGCGGTGACCTGCCCGCTGGTGCGTGCATAGGTCGCGGTGAGGCCCAAATTAACCGCAGAAGTGCCAACGGTTCCCATTGCGACGGTACTGTTTGATCGCATGATAGAGCCATTACGCAATAGCTGAACGCCAATCCCCTGAGCCGGGGAGGCTGAGGACGTATTGGTGAAAACGGTGTTGGCGGTATCAGCCGTGGTGCCAGAGAGGTAAAACCCGATATTTTGATTTTGCCCACATCTTACCGTGAGTGGGATTGCGGTAGAACCGGGATAGGTAGGTAGCGTTACCGTAACGTTGCGGGCGGAAACATCACACCCGCCCGTAGGGATGATCACGCTATTGTTAGCATAAATGTGCCAGGTAAATTTTGAAGTACGAACATTACCGCCGCCGTTGATATCGGAACCGACCTGATACATGACCAGTGTTGCGATATGCGAACCTGCGCTTATTGCCAGCCCGGAGGCGGTCGATATTGGAGTCAGGTAGAGCTGCGTATTCCAGTTAGTGTAGTTACCGGAAGTAAAGTTGTGGCTGGCGGTTGGGGAGTTTAGCGGGAAATTGTAGCTGACTCCGTAGTACTTTAAAGAGCCGGTGAAATTTGTCAGCAGGCCGCTATAGGCCGAGCCTTGTAGCATGCTCACCATATCGTTACGCGTGTTCGGAGCATCATTCTTGCAAAAAATAGAATTGGATAAGTCGACGACCAGGTTTTGTCCTGCCCCAAGACTTGGCTGTAGATTGACATAGACGTTGGATACCTTTCCTCCGGTATCGCTGTTCAATACCGTGCCGGTGGAGTCGTAGCAGGTGTAGGCTCTGGCGCTGGTCGAGAATCCAGATAAAAAGATCAAAACCCACAGCGCCCTGATGAAGGTCAGGCGACATTGAACGGGGGGGGTAATCTGCTGATTCATGATATCTCCTGCCTCAAAGCCAGGTGTAGGTGACGCTAATCACCGCCTGGATTGTTCCTTGTGTTGGCCCGCCATTGACCGTCAGCGCTCTGACGCGTAATGGAAAACTGGCCGACTGCGTTGCATCGTTGACGGTCATCGTTTTGGTTGAACCGTTGTTAAATCGGCTTCCGCTGGTGTCCTGTAATTCCAGTTGAAGGTTTCCCGCCGTTCCCTGATTTTTGTAATAGCCTGTGCTGTCAGTCGTTCCGCTGAAGGTGGCGGTGACTCGTGACGTGCCAATCGGGCAGTTGCTGAGATCGAGCGTGACGTTATGCCAGCCCGATGCCGCTCCGGGTGAAAGCATATTGAAGGTGTATAAATCACCCAAATCGACGGTAGCCTTCGGCGTAGATATGGTGCAGGGCCTGGCCACCACTTTGCCGTTAACGGTAATGGTCACATCGGCGGCATGGGAGGTGCTGGCGAAGGCCAGTAAACCGGCCAGCAGCCAGCGTGCATGAGTCCATTTCATATCAGCCTCCGGTTACTGAAATTCAAGAGTGAACGTCGCGGTAGCACTAACGTGTCCTGCGCTTATCGGAACGCGTGCGGTCATCAATCGGGCATAAAAGCTCAGCGTATTGGTTTGACCGGGCTTCAGTGTTGTCCATGTAATATTTGACGAGGGGGAGTTGAGAACCAGAGGTACCCGGCTGCCGCTGAGGATCTGCACGCCGATGCCGGAAGCCGCCGATACTCCGCTATCGAGCTTAAGCAAACTGGTGTTGTCGCTGTCCGCTACGCCGGTAAAACCGACTTTGACCGCGGTAACGGAACCGCCGCAGGGCGACAGCACGATGCGAAAAGGCACCAGCGGCGTGGTCGTGCCGATGGCATTAAACTGCTTTGCGGCGTTATTCATCAGGTCGACGGTAAAATCCTTTGATTCCCCCGCAACGGCGCAGGTGTTATCTCGCACATATCCACTAATCGTGATGGTGCTATCGACAGCAGGCGTGCTGAGGGAGACCAGAGAGAGTATGGTGCCCAGCAGATACAGGTTTTTTCTCATCATCATGGCTTCCTTAGCGGCATACTGCCGACAGCTGGCTTAGCGCCTGGTTCTGGCTTTCCGGCGGCAGACGATAGTCGGCTTCGCAACTGGCATCCGGCCCTTCTCCCCACTTCGCACGCACCTTGCCCGTCAGCGGCATCCCGCTCAGATAGACCAGGCCATCATCGGCAACGATGCTGCTATTCTGGCTACCCACAGAGGCGACCATTGCGCCAAAGGGAACCGGTTTACCGTTGTGAGTCAGCTTCATCAGTAGCTTCATACCGACGCTGGCTTTAAATTCGGCACGCGCTATCGCTCCGTGGGTCGGCACAATACTGACTACGGCATCATCAAGGTCGACATTGTTGGCGAGCGTATTGGTATTCAGCGCCACCCGGTTTTCCCGGTATTCGGTGGCGTAGGGCAGCACGGCGTAGCCGCGCCAGTCGGTACGAACACCGGTCTGGTTTTCCACCTTCACCCCGTCTGCTCCAGGAGCTTTGATCAGCACCACGGTATCGTTCATTGGCTGGCTGAGAGTGACGCCATCGGCGTGGGCCAGTACGCCGCCGCTCAGGCCGTAGTAAAGCTGCTTAATGCCGTCGCTACGGCTGTAGCCGACGTTGGCATTACCGTAGCCGCCGCGGTAGTTCAGCGCCGCGTAGCCGGTACTGCCGCTGTTACCTTCCCCGCCGCCCGCGTAGCCGGTTTGTACGCTGTAGCTCAGGTTGTTGTCCTCCAGTAACGTGCCGTACAGGCCTGCGAGGCTGGTGGTTCGACCATTCAGATCGTTAGACATGCTGTAGCTGGCGTTACCATTTTTCCAGACCGAGGTACTGTCGGAGCGCATCCAGTGGCTGAACGGGATACTAAAATTAAGCGCCAGCATCTGGTCACGGCCCTGCTGCCAGGCGTTTTTGGTCAGGCTGTAGCTCAGCGTCCAGTTGATATCATCAATGGCGGCGTTCAGCCCGGCCTGTAGCTGTTGGTCGGCGCTGCTGGTTCCCCAGTAGGTTTGATGACTGCCGCTGAGGTAGAGGGTGGCGGTGCGTCCTAACTGCTGGGTAACGCTGAGCTGCACTTTGCCGCGCTTGTTATAAGCGAGGTTGTAGTAGTCGGTGAACTTCGGCTTTACTTCAATCACGCCATCCTGAGTGTTGACGTTGTAGCCGCTCATTCGGTTATAGGTGGTGTCAGCTAAGCTGAAATAGCCGCGCGTAGAGTAGCGGTAGCCCACCAGTTGAATATTTGTTCCGGTATCCGTCAGCGACTTGTTATAGAGGAAACGCACCGACTGTCCCTGATGCTTGCTGTCATCGGGCAGGGTCGCGTTGGCCTGAGTCACATCCAGCGACAAGGCACCTAACTGCCCCAGGTTTTTCCCCACGCCGAGATTAAAGGCGCGGTAGCGATCTGCCAGCTGGGTACCGCCGTACAGCGTCCAGCCGGCCGGTAAACCGTGCAAAAGAGTGCTCTGGAAAAACTTCGGTTTGTCCTGCTGATCGTTGCCGCTGCGAAACTCCCCAGCGGTGGCGGCATAGCGGGTATGGCCCTCGCGCTGGAGCACCGGGACGGATGAGTAGGGAACGGTGAAAACCTGGCTGCTGCCGTCGGCCTCTTTGATGGTCACCTGCAGATCGCCGCCGTTGCCTGCGGAGTAGAGATCGTTAATGGTGAACGGGCCGGGCGGCACCGTGCTCTGGTAGATCTCATAGCCGTTCTGCTTCACCGAAACCTGCGCCGTGCCGCGGGCAATACCGTGGATCACCGGAGCAAATCCCTTCTGGCTGTCCGGCAGCATATTGTCGTCGGAGGCTAACTGCGCCCCACGGAAGTTAATGCCATCGAAGACATCGCCGTTGGTGTAGCTGTCGCCAAGCGTCAGGCGTGAGCGTAGTGGGGTGATGTCGCGCTCAAGCCAGGTATTGACGTGCTGCCACTTGTTTTCATTGGTTGAAGAACTGCCGCTGCTGCTGTAGCTCCAGGTGGTGTTGTCACG
Organism: Klebsiella sp. RHBSTW-00215; assembly: GCF_014103785.1. Lineage (NCBI taxonomy): Bacteria > Pseudomonadati > Pseudomonadota > Gammaproteobacteria > Enterobacterales > Enterobacteriaceae > Klebsiella > Klebsiella sp. RHBSTW-00215. The sequence goes on along the minus strand of NZ_JABXQS010000001.1, from coordinate 374,606 downwards.
CAGACGCCACGCACCGAGGTTCAGCCCGCTTTGCAGATTCAGATAGGCGTAGTGACTACTGCCGCCGATGTCGTTGTGGACGTTATTACCGGTGAAGTTATAGTTCAGCAGCCCGGCGTTAATCCCGTGGTCCCAGAGTTCAGGCGGAATATAGCCACGGGCGCGATTGCCCATGAACGCCTGGGGAATGGTCAGATAGAGCCGCTGTAAGCCAACATCAAAGCGGGTGGTGGCATCTTTGATAATCTCGGTTATCGGCACGCAGGCATCGGACGCCAGGGTGTTGATCCCCTCAACGGATGAGGTATTCACGCCCATTCCTGAAAGCTGCCCGCGGGTCAGGCAGGGGAGCAGCGCATGGTCGCTCTTTCCTGCATTAAAAGTGACATCGCGAGTGGCCATAAAACCATCGTTAAGGTAAATATCGACGCGATAGGTTCCCGGAGGCACCTCCTGGCCGCTGGCAAATCCTGATAAGTCTGCCACGGCGGCAGGGTCGTCCGCTAAAAAACGCGGATTAAAATAGAGCTCTGCCTGCACTGAAAAGATCAGTGAGGAGAGTAAAAGGGCCAGCGTGACTGGGGCGAAAGCGCGCACATTTATCGGCCCATGGCTGTTTATACGCCCGGAGCCCAGGTAGTCGAGTCCATATTTCAGATGTGACATAGTCCCTCCGGTCCAAAGTCGCCCGGCTGTCAGTTCTTATTTTTATTTCCGGGAGAATGCGTTCTCCCGTCAGTTATTGCATTGCGCCTTTCGTTTTCGGGGTCAGTGCGCCGTAGTCGTTAATGGTCCGGTACGTAATCTCGCTACCTGCATCGGAAGGCAGTTTGACGCTGGTTTCTCCCATTGGCGGAACCAGGGCATTCTCCAGTATCCGGGTTCCGGCATTGAGTTCGGTGACCGTCAGGTAATATGGGGTGGGGTTGATCAGCGTGAGCGAGCCTGCGCTGCGGCGAAACTTCAGCTTTTCCGGCGCCTGATCCGGCGGCAGCGCCAGTTTTGCCGGGCGATAGTAAAGCTTGATGCGGCTGATAATCGCCAGTTGCAGGGTGTTATCGCTAAGTTTCGACTTGTCCATCGACGGAATGGCTTTGACGTTCATCCAGAAAAGGGTTTCCCGGTCCTGCGGCAGCTGGTTGTTGGTGGCATCAATGATACGCAGGGTGTTCTCTTTTTTTCCCTGCATGGCAAACAGTGGCGGGGTGATAACAAAACGCCCGTCTTTTGCACCATCGGTATTTTCCACCCATGATTGAATCAACCATGTGCTCTTTTCGTCGTTATTGGTGACCGCCAGCTGAACCTGCTTCTGCCCGGAAGGGTAAATAACGCGGGTCGCGCCCAGCGCCACGCCTGCCTGGGCCTGAGCGGTAAATCCGATAGCGGCTATCATCAGCACTCCTGCCAGTAAACCGCGCGTCATCGCCAGTGTTTTTCTCACGCTTATTCCTTTTATACTCACCGTCGTTTCCTGTTTTGGTACGTCTGCTGGTTAATTACTGGTAGGTCAGGGAGAACCAGGCCTGAGCGTTAGCCGCTCCCCCGGTAACCTGATGCCCTGTTGCCCGATATTTCGCCACAAAGTGCAATGTAGTTGGCCCGGTATACAATCTTGTCCAGGCTGCGGGAGGACTGTTCAGTGGGATCAGATGGTCTTCTTTATCAAACAGAGCAACGCCAATACCGGTAGCGATCCCCGGGCCCTCGCCGACCAAGAGTACGTCCGGGTTTTTACCATCGGCGACGCCGTGAAACGTCACGCCAACGCGTTGGCTGACGGCGGTGCTGCACTCCTGCAGATGAATATCGAAAGGGATCGGATTGGTATCTTCCCCGGCCGAATGAAACCGATTACTGCTGATCTGTCCCATGTTGACTGTCATCTGCTGGTCACCCGCTTCAACACGGCAGGACTCGGCAATGATGACGCCCTGAAAACGCATATTTCCCCCGGACAAAGTGGCGTTCCACTGATTGCCGGCCATCGCCAGCGGGGGGAGCAAAAAAATCAACAGACCTGACTTCATCCTTTGCATCGTTATCACCCGAGTTCCGTTATGGATAACGGGCCTTCCTGGCCCGACATGCTTCCCTGCTTGATGAATGAATTACTGGTATTGCACTTTGAAGGTCGCGTCAGCGTTAGCGGTACCGGCAGTGGCTGCGGCGGTCGCGTAGTAGCGAGCCTGGAACGGGATGATATTGGTGCCATCGTTCAGAGTGGACGCCGCGCCGAAGGTCGCGCCATCCAGCGCTAGCGGAGTACCTGTACGATCAAGGATCTGTACGCCAACGTTAGTCGCGCTACCTGCCGCTGAGCTTTGCAGCGCCAGTACGGTGGTGTTGGTACTGTCAATTGCGGTACCTGTGAACGCGACGGATGCTTTGGTGGCCACGGTAGTATCACAATCGTTCAACTGGATATTGAAGCCGACTGCCGTACTGGTGCTGCCTGGAGTGGCGAGTTTTGCCGAACGAACCTGGCCCATTGGAACGGTCTGATCGATTGAACCTGCGTCAATTGCGCATGCTGCGTTGACGACTTCCCCTTTAAAATGCACCGTGCCGCCATTTACCGTGGTATCGGCCAGAGCCGCTGCGGAGCTCAGAGACAGAGCTGACAGTACAACGATTGCCAGTGTTTTGATTTTCATGTTGTTTTCCTTTGTACAATATCGGGATTACGAACCGATCTGGCCGTCATCATGACCTCCAGGTATTCCATGATTCAGTCGGGATTTTCGACTGCGGTTCTGCATGTTTTTCACCCAAAATATGAGACATTTGGGGCCATTTTGACTCGTTAGAATAATTAACTGAATAATCTGGTTTTGTTGTTTTTATTTGGAGTTTTAATCTTAATTATTGTTTTTTGTTAATGTAATCTATTGATGATGTTGGGGGGATGAGCCACGGAAGGCTATCTGGAACAACGTGGTGTGGAGCCTATGCGGTGAAAAGAAGGGGATTATTTGAAAATAACGAAAATAAAAAATGCATAATAATCAATGTGATATTGTTATCTTTGTCGTAAGGGATGCATTCTATGGTTGCAAAAGGTTACTGAATATTTTTATGATGCACACAGTTTGGCCCCAATTGACCTGTTCACTCTGTTATTTTTTCTTATTTATCAATTCTTTACTCTGTATCCTTTGATTTTGTAAATTCACTTCCATGAGATTGTTTCGTTCCCATAATCCCGCGAATCGAGCAGCGTTGCTGGCGGTATATCGCACGGTATGGCGAATGTTTCTATGACCAAGATAGTCCTGAATAAGACGGGTATCCGCTCCTCTTTCCGCCAGCTCGTAACCACAGGCATGACGTAGCATGTGCGGGTGAGTGTGCGTTGCCGTGCCTGCATCGACGCCAGCAGTGCGGATAATGCGGTAGGCCTGCTGACGGGAAAGCGGAGTACCACGTCGCGATATAAACAACGCATCGGTTTTTTTTGCACCTTTCCAGGCGGTGCGTACCTGGCTCCAGCGTTTGATTGCCTCACATTCATCCACCATCAAGGGGTGTATCGTTGAAAATCCATTTTTCAGGCGACGGATATTAATGCGACCTTCAGCAAGATCGAGATCGCGATAGTGAAGATCGAGTAATTCGCTAATACGCATACCATGACGGAAAGCGAGCAGGATAAGGCAATAATCTCTCTCTCCTGTCTGCCCATGCCGGGCGGCCAGCATCATTGCCTGCACTTCTCTACCGGTAAGAAAACGACGTCGGTTCACAATAAATGACTCCTGATATGATCTTGATAAATAACACGACCCTGCTCAAAAACAGGGGGAGCTCACAAATAATCCGCAATGTTAATGGCGTATTATATGAAGGGGATTAATCACGGTTAAATGATGACATTATAGTCGTGCCTGACAAGTATATTGATGCGTGATAAATCTTATTCTTACGGATTTTATTCGTTACTACAACATAACCTGGTTGTCTCTTTAGCAGGTATATAAACTTAAAAGGGAAAAATCACTGCTGGTGATATTTTAATCTGATGAAAAATAGTGCATTTATATCCATGGTAACGGATGGATATGATAATAAGACAGCAGATGTTTGAAATATGAACTTGCAGGAACAATAATCATAATCAAAGCATGGTTAATATTCCTTAATGTTTGGCGAGGGATATCTACAATTCTGACGCCGTCCATGGCATCGCGTATTACGGTAAAACAGGGCTCCGCAGTCTGTCTTTCGTTTCGTCCCAGATGCCATAAAAACGGCCAGCGTTACTGGCCGTATACCATACGGTATGGCGGATGTTACGGTGACCGAGGTAGTCCTGTATGAGGCGGGTATCAATGCCCATATTGGCTAAGGCGAATCCGCATGAGTGGCGGAGCATATGCGGATGAATCTCAAGCGATAGCCCGGCAAAATCGCCTGATGTGGAAATGATCTGATAAAACTGTTGGCGAGAAAGGGGATTACCTTTTCGCGATAAAAATAACCACTCGCTGTCAGACTGAGGGTAGGACTTGCGGATATCCAGCCAGTTTTTTAACGCGCGGATCTCTTTATTCAGCAAAGGATGGGTTGTGGAAAATCCATTCTTAAGGCGGTGTATATAGATACATTTAGATCCTAGATCGATATCGGAAATTTGCAGGCGACATATTTCACTAGCTCGTAATCCGTGAATGAAACACAATAATGTCAGGCAATAGTTACGCGTAGCGTGAGGTCCACTATTCGCTGCTTTGAGTAATGACTCAATTTCATTGTGAGTCAGGAAGTTCCTTTTTCTTAAAATTACATTATTTTTCATTATGTTCCCTTTAGCATGCAGACGTATAGTACATTTTATTTAGCATCGTCGGGTAAATGATGAAGCTCGGCTGCATTTAAATTAATTATCTTTGATGCTGGTTCTAATAATAGTTTTAAGATGTCATTTTTATTGGTTGTGGGGTGCTTATTTTTATATTTATGATGAGTTTTAGTTTTTTCGATGGAAATAGTGTCCTGCTCATTCTTTTCTCCTTGGCTATGTTTTCAGAGATACATAAATCATAAGGTTGTTAACCATACTGCAAAAACCTTGTTATGAATAGCAGTAATAAGAAAGTGAATATTTCTGATGGTCGCCAGGAATAATTTGAATACGACTAAGATGAGTCTTTCTTGTCGATAAGATGCTTATTGCGGAGGAAAGATTAAAATTGATAAGTGCACCAGAGCATAGAGTCTGATTATTTTAAATGCGGGAATCATTTTGTAAAAACAGTCCGGTGCTGGTTTCTACATACTGTGGCGTGAGAGCTCGCTCACGCCTTATATCGAACGCTATCTTAACTGCTCGTAGAACAGCAGGGCGGCTATTGCCACCATAATCATACCGGAAGCAATACTGACTTTTTGTGCCATCTGGGGCCGGGTCGCCAATAGCGTTTTTGCGCCGTAGCCGACCAGTAAATAGACCAGCGTGCAGGTCACCAGATGAATGCCGCCAAGGGTCGACATTTGCTGTGCTACCGACCAGCTTCCTTTAGGATCGGTAAACTGCGGCAGCAGGGCCAGAAACAGGAGGAAAACCTTTGGGTTCAGCCCGCTGATGCAGAGCCCCTTAACTGCCCAGCGATTCCAGGTGCCCATTGTCTGTTCTTCGGCATTTGGCGTTGGCGGGTGGCGCAGAATAGCGATGCCCAGCCACATCAGGTAGCCCGCACCCAGCAGGGTAATCGTCGATAGCGCCAGCGGATGGCTGGCAATCAAGACCCCGATACCCGCAACCACGACAAGCGTTGCCAACAGGTGACCGGACATGAGTCCAGCGACCGCCGGTATCACGCGACGTCCGTTAATCCCCGCGCTGATAGCATAGGCCCAATCGGCACCGGGGGTGATGATCAGTAGAAAAGAGACCAGCCAGAAACTGGCGATAAAGCTCATCTCCATGGACAGCCCACCTCTGCGCGGTAATGGCGATTTCCCATTGTCGTTTCCCTCATCAATTATGGCTATTTGAGGGAAAGAATATCGGCTTTATTGCGCAATGAGCTTTCAATGTTATGCTCTTAAACGTTCTTTTAAGAGAGAATCTTCCAAATGGATAGTATCGATCGAAAAATTCTTGCTGAGCTTCAGGCCGACGGGCGGCTATCGATAACTGAGCTTGCCGAACGAGTGAATTTAAGCCTCTCCCCATGTCATCGACGGCTGCGCGCGCTGGAACAAGAAGGGGTGATCACCGGCTATCGGGTGAATCTTGATCCCGCCAAAATGGGTTTCAATTTTTTGGCGATTGTCTTCGCGACGTTAAAAGAGGGCGATAAGAAAGCAGTGAGCGCTTTCGAAGAGGCGGTGGAAGAGATCCCGCAAATCGTATTGGCTCAGCGCCTGTTCGGTGACCCGGATTATCTGATGCACGTGGTCACACGCGATCTCCCGGCGTTCCAGAAACTTTATGATGACAAGCTTTCCGCGATGCCCGGCGTGCAGCACTTACGCTCGACGCTGGTGATGAAGACGGTCGTGCAGGATCGCCCGTTTCCGCTGGGTAATGGTTAATCAGGCCGTTAGCCCGTATAGATGCTGTAGTCCGGCTAAGTGCAGCGCGAGCCGGGAGAAAAGCGGAAGTTGCGTTGGCATAGCTTTCCCGGGGGCGGCGCTCGACGCGCCTTGCCCGGGCTACGGGGGCACCGTCGTCTGCGAGCCGGTAGCCCGGACAGATGCGCAGCATCGCCTCCGGGAAAATAACGGCGACAGGTTCTATTAACTCTTTTCCAACAGGCGCATAAAGACCGCCAGCGCCTCATCCAGTTGCTGGCGCTCTGCAACAGAGAGGCCATCCAACAGCTGATGCTCATTCTCCACGTGGCTTTCCACCGCTTTATCGATCAACGTTCTCCCTTCGGGCGTAAGCGCGACCAGCAGACTGCGCGCATCCTCCGGGTTTGGCTGGCGGCTGATAAAACCCCGTTTTTCCAGCGCCTTAAGGCGGTGCGTCATGGTGCCGGAAGTGATCATCAACGTTGAAAACAGTTGCGTTGGCGACAGCACAAATGGCTCTCCTGCTCGCCGCAGGGTCGCGAGCATATCAAACTCCCAACGCACCAGGTCGTGACGAATAAAGGCCGCTTCAACACGCGGCTCCAGCAGCATCGCGCAGCGTTTCAGCCGGCCGATTGGCCCCATTGGGCTGCAATCGAGATCGGGGCGTTCCCGTTGCCACTGTTCAAGAATGCGATCCACGGCGTCGGTCTGTGGTGATTTGTCCATTAATGCCCACCTGTCTTGATATCAAGATAATTATCGATACATACTTACACCACAATTTACCTTGATGTGAAGATAAAATCATGGCCTTTGTTTCGCGTAATCTCGTTGTTGATTTGCTGCTGACCGCGCTGGCCCCCGCCATCTGGGGCAGCACTTATATTGTGACCTCGCAGTTTCTACCGCCGGACAGGCCGTTTATCGCCGCGCTGCTGCGGGTTCTGCCTGCCGGGATCGCTCTGCTTCTCTGGAGCCGCCGCTTTCCGCTGCGCAGCGAATGGTGGAAGCTGATCATCACCGGGATCCTCAACATCGGTGCGTTCCAGGCCTTGCTATTCATTGCCGCTTATCGTTTACCCGGTGGGCTGGCGGCGGTGATTGGCGCTATTCAGCCGCTACTGGTGATGCTATTGGCCTGGTGCGTCGATCGCCAACGATCGCCCTGGGTGGCGGTGTTGTCGGCCTGCGCTGGGATCGTGGGGATGGCGATGTTGCTGCTGTCGCCGCAAACGGCGCTCGATCCGCTGGGGATCGCGGCTGCGTTCCTCGGGGCGATCAGTATGGCGCTGGGGACCTGGCTGTCGCGGCGCTGGGCGATCTCTTTGCCCGTTATTGCGCTGACCGGCTGGCAGCTGCTGATCGGCGGCATTGTTCTGGCACCGATTGCGTTGCTGGTCGATCCGCCGCTGCATCAGGTGACGCTGACTCAGGCTGCGGGTTATTTGTGGCTGTGTCTTGCCGGGGCAATGCTGGCGTATGGCCTGTGGTTTCGCGGAATCGGTCGTCTTTCTCCGGTGGCGGTATCGGCGATGAGTTTGCTGAGTCCGGTAACGGCGGTGATATTGGGCTGGATTTTCCTCGGACAGAAAATAGAGGGAATGGCGCTGGTGGGGTTGGTGATTGTGTTGTTAAGCGTGTTGTCGATTCAACGGGCGTTATCGAATAAGAGAACGGTTGTTGGTCGGTAACCTGCCTGTCCGGGCTACCGTCCTGCAGACGGCTGGGCACCCGTAGCCCGGTCAGCGCAGCGCCACCGGGAGCTTTTCCAGATCGACAAAAACAAAAAAGCCCCATCAGGGGCTCGACATTGCTCTGTGCTTATTATGTGGCGGGAGCCAGACTTAGCCGCCTTCAGGCGACCTGTCCGGCAGCTCCCTCTGCAACCATTTGGTTATTTAGACAGCTCAGCGGTCATATGAACCTGGTTACCAGTATAAGCTTCGGTAATGTGGTAGGACGCGCCCTGGTCTTTAGCGATGGTCGCGATTTTAGCTTCTGCGTTATCCAGCGTATCTGAAGTCACGCTAACCGGCTGAGCGAAGCTAGCGAAAGAGACCAGAGACAGCATACCGGCAGCGGCAAGTAATTTTACGTTTTTCATGGTGTTTATCCTTTTAACTTTTATGGTGGAAAGCGTTGTTGCTTTCGATGGATGTATAATAAGTCTGCTAACTATAACGTGCGTTGCAAAAAGTGCGATTTAGATCACACTTTCATGACCATAAGATGACAGTGTAATGCGCTATTTTGTTTTTATTCTAAATAAAAACAACGTGATAAATAATTTTCATGCATTTTATTCAGTGAGTGAAAATTTGCGTTAACGGCGAGGTTTTTCTCGATTTAGGTTATTGATTATTGTTTTTGTGAATGCATTGGCTGTTTTTTGCGCGCAACAGGGAGCCATACTTCGCCCGCCGACGAAGCATTAACCTCTGGTGCAAGCTACAGTGCGGTTCACACTGATCAAGCGAGGATGACACCATGATCGCAGTACTCTTTGAAGCCGAAGTCACGCCTGCAAAGCAGGAACGCTACTTAGCGCTGGCGGCTGAACTGAAGCCTCTGCTTTGCACCATCGACGGCTTCATCGCTATTGAACGTTTTCAAAGCCTGACGACGACGGGGAAAATTCTGTCGCTCTCCTGGTGGCGGGATGAAGAAGCGGTGCTGGCCTGGAAACGCAACCTTTGCCATCAGGCTGCGCAGAAAGAGGGGCGGGAGAATATCTTCTCTGGCTATCAGATTCGGGTGGCTCAGGTGCTGCGCGAGTACCGCTCAGAGAATCCCGATCTTCTATAATAGAGTTGTGGTTTACCGTTGGGGAAACCAGATGAGGCGATATGTTAAAACCGGTTGAGATAATTGAAGACGATGAGTCGCTCGCTATTGCCATGGCGGCACTGGCCTCGGCGATGGCGGATGCTTCGCGGCTGAAAATGCTCTGTGCCTTAATGGATGGTCGGGCGTGGACGGCGACCGAACTCTCCAGCGTTGCTGACATTTCCCCCTCAACCGCCAGCGCCCATCTTAGCCGTCTGGTCAGTAGCCGCTTGTTGGTATGCCTTGCTCAGGGTCGCCACCGCTACTATCGCCTCGCCGGGAGCGATGTCGCCGGACTGCTGGAGAATATGATGACTATGGCTGGCAAGCAGGCCGTGATGTTGTCCACCCGCACGCCGGTCAGTTTACGTGTCGCACGCACTTGTTACGATCATCTGGCCGGGGAGGTGGCGGTATCGCTGTATGATTTTCTCCTGCGCGAAGATTGGATAACGCCTGATGGAACTGCCTTGACGTCCATTGGGGAAGCACACTTTGCACGCCTGGGGATTGTGGTGACGTTGGGATCGCGGCGCAAAGCATGCTGCGGCTGTCTGGACTGGAGCGAACGGCGCTTTCACCTCGGCGGTGCGGCTGGGGCGGCGCTGCTACTGCATGGTCAGCAAAAAGGATGGTTTACCACCACGGCAGGATTTCGCGAAGTGACGATAACACCAGAAGGATGGCGTGCCTTGCACCTGCATTTTCAACTGGTGGGAAGCCCGTAGCGGCAGATTTATTAAGATTGTTCTCGATGTAGATAAATAGCTTTTTATGACAAGATAAATAGCTATTTTGTTAATTCCATATCGCTTTCTCCCCTTCAATGTAAATAACAATGACTTTGTTTTTTACTATCAATTTTCGTTCATTAATAGTTGCAATCTATCTGTTACATTGATTAACACCTCATGAACAAATGTATATTTATCAGCGAAAAATAGCATTCTTTGACGCCGACAGCATCGACGAATTCTTTTATAGAATCCGTTTCTGACGCCTTAAATATTGCGGCTTCCGGTCAGTCGAAGTTTCTATTAACAGTTGCACAAGTGAGCATCGCATATCGCTTCTGACTTTTGTGCGAATTAACTGTTTGCTCATTGATACTTAATTCACTCTGACAAGGAAATGGCAATGAAAAAGGTTCTTCTCTCTGCTGCAATGGCGACTGCGTTTTTTGGTATGGCTGCGGCAAATGCTGCTGATACCAATGTAGGCGGCGGTCAGGTTAATTTCTTCGGTAAAGTTACCGACGTCTCTTGTACTGTTTCCGTAAACGGCCAGGGCAGCGATGCTAACGTTTATCTGTCTCCGGTGACTTTAACGGAAGTTAAAGCAGCTACCGCAGATACCTACCTGAAACCAAAATCGTTCACCATCGACGTTTCTAACTGCCAGGCTGCTGACGATACCAAACTGGATGACGTGAGCAAACTGGGCGTGAACTGGACTGGTGGTAACCTGCTGGCTGGTGCAACCAGCAAACAACAGGGCTACCTGGCGAATACCGAAGCGGCTGGCGCGCAGAATATTCAGCTGGTTCTGTCTACCGACAACGCTACCGCGCTGACCAATAAAATCATTCCGGGTGACAGCACTCAGCCTACTGCAACTGGCGATGCTGCAGCCGTAGCGGATGGCGCACGTTTCACTTACTACGTTGGTTACGCCACCAGTACTCCGGATACCGTCACTACCGGCGTGGTTAACAGCTATGCGACTTACGAAATTACCTACCAGTAATATCGACTGAAAAATAAAACCGCCCCGCGCCGGGGCGGTATAAAACAATAATAAAGCGGCCACTGCTGCCGCTTATTTTTTATTCTGAGGTCAGCATGAAGCGTATTGCCCTTTTTTTCTGTTTCATTTTTAGTTTTGCGGCCCATGCCAATAATATTATTGTTAACGGCACCCGCTTTATTTATCCAGGAAATGAAAAAGAAATAACGGTGCAGCTCTCCAACACCGCCGACCGTCCGGCGCTGGCGCAAGCCTGGCTGGATAACGGTAATGCCGACGCAACACCGGATACTATTACGACGCCATTTATTATCACCCCACCTATTTCCCGCGTTGACGCGAAAAGCGGCCAGACCCTGCGTATTAAGCTCGGCAGCAACGCGGGACTCGCTAAAGATAAAGAAACGCTGTGGTGGCTAAACCTTCTGGAAATACCGCCGGTCGAGGCGAGCCAGAAAAATGAAGGGCAAAATATTCTGCAACTGGCGATTCGTTCGCGCTTTAAATTTATTTATCGTCCCAACGGATTAGGCAACCGCGACGCGGCAGCAGAGAAATTAGTTCTTTCCGCAAATGGCAACAATTTATCCGTCAGTAATCCGACGCCTTTTTATGTCACCGTAAGCCGTATTTCCCGCGACGGCGGCAAAGCGCTAAACAGCAAAACGGTGATGTTTGCCCCGCAGTCTAGCCAGACCATCGCCCTCTCTTCCGCGGTGAACAGAGGCGAGACCCTGACCGTTAACAACATTAATGACTATGGCGCAGATGTCGCAGTGAAAGTTGCCGTCAAATAAGGGAAACGATCATGAAGCAGAGGTCAATCTGCCCGGGAAGATTAAGCACGGCCATTGCGGTTGCGCTGTGCTGCTTTCCGCCATTTTCCAGCGGAGAGGAAAACCCGGGAACGGTCTATCAGTTTAACGATGGTTTTATCGTCGGCAGCCGCGAAAAGGTCGATCTGTCGCGCTTCTCGACCAGCGCCATCTCCGAGGGCGTCTATTCACTGGACGTGTACACCAACGGCGAGTGGAAAGGTCGCTACGACCTGAAAGTCACCGCGGGTAAAGACGGCAAAATGGGCGTCTGTTACACCAAAGCGATGCTGATGCAATACGGTATCTCGCCGGAGAAGTTCAACCCGCAACTGAGCGAAAAAGAGGGCTTCTGCGGCCGTCTGCAAGAGTGGCGTAACGAAGAAAACGTCAAAGATAGCCTGATTCAGTCCTCCCTGAGACTGGATATTTCCGTACCACAAATTTACGAAGATCAGCGCCTTAAAAACTTTGTCAGCCCGGAGTTCTGGGATAAAGGCGTTGCGGCGCTGAATTTAGGCTGGATGGCCAACGCCTGGAACAGCCACAGCTCATCGGCAAACAGCTCGGATAACAACAGCGCGTATCTTGGCGTCAACGCGGGTTTTTCCTGGGATGGTTGGCTGCTTAAGCACATTGGTAACCTGAACTGGCAGCAGCAGCAGGGGAAAGCACACTGGAACAGCAACCAGACCTACCTGCAAAGGCCGATTCCACAGATTAACTCGATTGTCAGCGGCGGGCAGATTTTCACCAACGGCGAGTTCTTCGACACCATCGGCCTGCGTGGGGTAAACCTGGCGACCGATGACAATATGTTCCCGGACGGCATGCGCTCCTACGCGCCAGAAATCCGCGGCGTGGCGCAAAGTAACGCCCTGGTGACGGTACGCCAGGGCAGCAATATTATCTATCAGACCACCGTGCCGCCGGGGCCGTTTACCCTGCAGGATGTTTATCCCTCTGGTTACGGTAGCGACCTGGAAGTTTCGGTTAAAGAGGCCGATGGTTCGGTCGAGGTGTTTAGCGTGCCTTACGCTTCGGTAGCGCAATTGCTGCGTCCTGGGATGACCCGTTATGCGCTCTCCGCCGGTAAGGTCGATGATAGTTCGCTGCGCAATAAACCGATGCTCTACCAGGGAACCTGGCAGCACGGTTTAAATAACCTGTTTACCGGCTATACCGGCGTGACCGGCTTTGATGACTATCAGGCGTTCCTGCTGGGCACCGGGATGAACACCGGCATCGGCGCGCTGTCGTTCGACGTTACTCATTCACGCCTGAAGAGCGACACCCTCGACGAGCAGGGGCAAAGCTATCGCGCCACTTTTAACCGCATGTTTACCGAGACTCAAACCAGCATCGTGCTGGCGGCTTATCGCTACTCCACCAAAGGCTATTACAACCTGAACGACGCGCTGTATGCGGTCGATCAGGAAAAGAACCGTAACAGCAATTACACCGTGTGGCGGCAGAAAAACGGTATGACCTTCACGGTTAACCAGAACCTGCCGGATGGCTGGGGCGGTTTTTATCTGAGCGGCCGGGTAGCGGATTACTGGAACCGTTCCGGAACCGAGAAGCAGTACCAGTTTAGTTACAACAACATGTACGGTCGTCTCTCGTGGTCGGTCAGCGCGCAGCGCGTCTATACCCCGGATAGCTCCGGCCATCGTCGCGACGATCGTGTTTCGCTCAACTTTAGCTATCCGTTATGGTTTGGTGAGAATCGCACCGCCAACCTGACGTCAAATACCTCGTTTAATAATTCGCGCTTCGCCAGCTCGCAGATTGGCGTCAACGGTTCGCTGGATAGCGAAAACAACCTCAACTACGGCGTGTCGACAACCACGGCGACCGGCGGTCAGCACGATGTGGCGCTGAACGGCAGCTATCGTACCCCGTGGACCACGTTGAACGGCAGCTATAGCCAGGGCGAGGGTTATCGCCAGAGCGGTCTGGGCGCTAGCGGGACGCTGATTGCTCACCAACATGGCGTGGTGTTCTCACCGGAAAGCGGCACCACCATGGCGCTGATCGAAGCGAAGGATGCCGCTGGCGCGATGTTGCCGGGTTCGCCGGGGACCCGCATTGACAGCAACGGCTACGCCATTCTGCCGTATCTGCGACCTTACCGGATTAACTCCGTTGAAATTGACCCGAAAGGCAGCAACGACGATGTCGCCTTTGACCGTACCGTGGCGCAGGTGGTGCCGTGGGAAGGCAGCGTGGTCAAGGTCTCTTTCGATACCACGGTGCAAAACAACATTACGTTGCAGGTGCGTCAGGCGAATGGTCAGCCTCTACCGTTCGGCGCCACGATATTTGACGCTACCGGGAAGGAAATCGGCGTGGTAGGACAGGGCAGCATGATGTTTATCAGCGACGCCAGCGCACCGAAGGCCACGGTTAAGTGGAGCGGCGGACAATGTTCGGTGGATTTGAGTCAGGAAAAAACAAAGGAAACGCTATGTCGCTAAGTAAAAAACTGACGCTTTTTATTGGCTTAATGGCACTGGGGACGACATCGGCATGGGCATCCTGTTCGCGCCTTTCGCAACCGACGGTGAGCCTGGATATGGTCGTCGGGCGAGTCGTTGTTCCACCGGATTTACCGGTGGGGTCAGTTATCGTTTCCCGCGACTGGACGATGTCGGCGCCGGGTGGGGCAAGCTATAGCTGTACCACCGGCAATAACCGCTTTGTGGCAAAAATCGTTGCCACCGGGGCGACCGATCTGGGGAATAAAATCTATTCCACCAACGTGCCGGGCATTGGCCTGCGTTTTAGCCGCGGCGGCGCGACGGTGAATATTATCTACCCTGATGTCTTCTCCAACTACGCCAGCAGGACCACCAGTTATTCACTGGAAGGCTCTCGCTTTACCCTTGAAGTGATTAAAACCGCCGCCGTCACCGGCAGCGGTACTCTGGCGGCGGGTAAATATACCTCTTACGACTGGGAGAGCGGCAACAACCCAATCCTGGAAACGCGCCTCAGCGCCAACGCCATCACCGTGGTTTCGCCCTCGTGTACCATTCTGAGCGGCAAAAACATGAACGTTGATGTCGGCACCATCAAGCGCAGCGATCTCAATGGCGTGGGTACTACCGCCGGGGGCAAAGATTTTAATATTGAGCTGCAGTGCAGCGGTGGCTTAAGCGAGTCGGGATACGCCAATATCCAGACTTCTTTCTCCGGCACGTTGGCGACGGGGACGGCCTTGACTCGCGGGGCATTGCTGAACGAAAAAGCAGGAACCTCGCTGGCGAAAGGCATTGGTATTCAGGTTTTGAGAGAAGGCACGCCGCTGGAATTTAACAAAAAATACAGCATCGGGAGCTTGCGCACGCAGGAAACCCGCTATATCACCCTGCCTCTCCATGCGCGGTTCTATCAATATGGGCCGACCACCAGTACCGGTGAGGTGGAGTCGCACATGATCTTTAACCTGACGTACGATTAATTCGGGAGGCGGGAATGAGTGATTCAGCACAGTATAAAAATAGCAAAAGACTCATCCAACTGACTCTGATGGGCGGGGCGCTTGTGGCCTCTTCGGCGTGGGGATTTGAGACGAATTATGAACAAGGGCGGGTAGATTTTGCCGGTCGGGTGACCGATATCTCCTGTAGCGTGGCGCTCAACGGCGGCAACAATGCGGGCAGCGGTAGCGTCTGGCTGGCGCCGGTCAGCCTGGCAGAAGTACACGATCGCGGGGCGGGGGCATTTATGAAGCCGCAGCCCTTTACCCTGGAGTTATCGAACTGCCAGTTACGCCATGATGGCGGCTCGGCAGATGAAAATGAAATCCGCATGGTGAACGTGCGCTGGATTGACGGATTTATGGTCAATTCCGTCAGCAATGAAAATGCCGGTTATCTGGCTAATACGCGGGCGGATGGGGCCAGTCATATTTTTCTGGCGCTGGCGACCAACGATAATAATACGCTGGATAAGAGCAATAAAATTGTCCCGGCCGATCCACAGCAAAACCGGGTGCCGCTGGTGGAGAAAGCAGTCAATGGCGGCGTGTTTACGTATTACATCGGCTACGTGACGCCCGCACCCGAAAAAGCGACCAGTGGTTTGCTAACCAGTTGGGCGACCTGGGAGCTGGTTTATAATTAATTCTGCAAGTAAAAGTCGGACTGGTTTTCTCCCTCTCCCTGTGGGAGAGGGCCGGGGTGAGGGAAATACGTCTGTGCATTTTTTATAGCGTAATATCTTCTTTAACCAGTTGCTCAATGCTGACCTCTTTCCAGTAATGTCCCTGAATAGCAAACCATTCCATCCCTTGTAGCCACTTTTTATGAGCCTCAGTTTCGACACCTTCAATAATGACATTATGGTGATTACGCGAAAGAAAGGTCACCAGCGCATCCATTAAAGGCCGACCAGAATCTTTTTGCATTAAATGCCAAAAAAAGTTTTTATCAATTTTGACATAATCAAAATGATAACCGCGGATAGCGTTAATGCCGGCATAGCCAGAGCCGAAGTCATCAAGCCATAGCGAGGTGCTTTGTGGATCGCTCCAGGAGGCGAGGGCATTATTCAACAGTTTGTTGGAGTTTTCCGTGACTTCGAAATGAACGCAGCCGAGTTGTTCGACGATTTCTTTAATCTCCGGTCTTAGTAAAACGTTGAGAATATGATCATCGACATTAATTGTGGCTGAAATACCATTTTTGAGAAACCACTGCTTATGTTTTTCGATTAGTGCCAGTTGCTCCATAAATATGCTTTCTCGTAATCCCGAGTTGGCATAGCGAAAGAAATTTTCAGGAGAAATAGGTATATGATCAAAACGGCTCAGACACTCAACGGCGACAAGCACGCCTTGTGGGGAGAACATTTTCTGAAAGACATAACGAACTGCTATATCGCTACGTGATAAATTATGGTCGGAAAACAGAGTTGCGTTCATTATCTCTCGTTAGAAATCAGGTCAGAGGTAAAGAGAGGATCAGATTATTATAGGTGACCTTTCTACCGATGGGAATGATTATTAAAGGCTGATTGCCAATGAATTATCGGATTTTGATTGGTCACCTGCATATTTTGTTCTCAACAATGATACATGTTGACTATTCTGGCATGCATTATCCGTGAGCTATTCATTCCGAGTTTTTTCATAATGTGAACCTTATGGCTATGCACCGTTTTATGGTCAATATTGAGAAGTACGGCGATTCTTTTATTGTTGTTGCAGGCAATAATTAACTCCAGAACCTGAAGTTCCCTGGCTGTCAGCTTTCGCTGAGTGCATAAACCCTGGCTGTCGCTGGCAGTTACAGGACGATTGATGATGGCTGAGAAATCCGATAAGGAGGATTTTTCCGTCAAAATCAATAAGTTTTCCAGGTCAATAAGCTCACGACATAAGCTGGCGAGTTCGTTTTTTACAATCAGAACCCGCATTGCGCAGTGTGCGAGGTGCACGCGTAGCGTGTTGAGTAATGCGACCGTCGTGGCCACAGAGATATCCTTATGGATGAGGTTAACAATAACAGTCCCCGCCAGAGGGAGATGGGCACCCGTAACAATATCCTGGAGGCTTAGGGGGGTGACATATTTCTCATTATCAACCAGGTAATCCTGGATTGATCGCCCGATAATATTGTCATCGGTGTAAAGTAATATACTTTCCAATGTCTTTAGACTCTCTTTTTTCTCTTGGCTTCCATAATCAAGTCGAGCAGCATTTTCTCTATTCTCTTCTTGTTATCAAGATGGCGAAATGTAAATTGGCAAGAAATCTGGTAGTAGCTTTCCCGCTCCTCGTTATCATCTAAAGTCACC
This sequence comes from Klebsiella sp. RHBSTW-00215, assembly GCF_014103785.1. Taxonomy (NCBI): domain Bacteria; kingdom Pseudomonadati; phylum Pseudomonadota; class Gammaproteobacteria; order Enterobacterales; family Enterobacteriaceae; genus Klebsiella; species Klebsiella sp. RHBSTW-00215. The sequence goes on along the minus strand of NZ_JABXQS010000001.1, from coordinate 356,889 downwards.
ATAACGACATTCTTTATAACCAAATCTACGGTAATCTCACCATATTCGGCGAGTGCCAGAATGGCGTTCTTGAGAACGGCATTGTGGCTGAGGAATTTCAGATTGGGGTTTTTAGTCATTAATGCGCAACCGCCGTCTGAAATGTCTTTGATCTCGAAAAGATAGTTTTCGCCATTCTTATGTCGGCCATGGCAGAAAAACTCATGTTCGTGGCGAAGACGGAACCGGGGATCGCGGCGGCGTTGCACCACCTGGATACATTCGGGTAAGGTAAATGCGACCTTATTGCATTTTCCCTCGCTATACGCATAATTTTTCTTTAACACCGCGCTGAATTCGATTTTTCCTGAATCACTATGCAAAATAAATTTAACTTTATGCCCTGGAGGGATTTTGCTGGTGGTTGAGATATGGAATTCGGCAAAATCCACGCGCGTTAGCTGAGTAATAGTGCTTTTGTTATTAACAAATACTTCTATCTCTGCTTGCTTTCGGAGTTCTTCCCTGAAAATAGCAATAATTTCATACTTACTGGTCTTTATCGTTCCCTCTATCATGTGAAATCCTTGTGAAAGTTATTGTGTCTGGTTGATTTTTTTATATGGCAATACAAACATTCTGATTGTGTTAATCAGATGTTTTTATGAGCATTTGATGTTATTAGCTATCTTTATCGCTAAATTGATTTGTATAAACTTTGAATGAGATGTTGTTTTTCCTGTAATCAAGAGTTCGAAAAATTTGATGAGACAAAAACGACAGAAGCCTCCAATAAGGAGGCTTGTCAAAAAAGTATGAAACTATGCTGTATATAGGGTTATCCGTCAGAGAATAACGCTAATTTGTAGGATGTATAGTGCCTGTGGCTTTAAGGTAATTCCAGGCAAATATTAAGGAGCAGGCATCGGCAAATTTTCATTTGCCGATGCCTGAAAATCAGGATTGCGGTTGGAGGTTATCCAGAGTGGCCAGGGCATCGGCCGGCAGGATTAATTCAGCAGCGGCAAGGTTTTCCCGCAGATGTTGTAGCGAAGAGGTACCGGGGATGAGCAGGATATTTGGTGAGCGTTGTAGCAGCCAGGCCAGTGCAACCTGCATTGGCGTGGCGTCCAGAGCGGCGGCGACGTCATTAAGCTCTTGCGCCTGCAGCGGTGTGAAACCGCCGAGCGGGAAGAACGGCACCCAGGCGATATTCTGCGCTGCAAGCGCATCGATAAGCGGGTCATCCTGACGATTCGCGACATTATATTGGTTCTGCACGCAGACGATGGGCATGAGTTTTTGGGCATCCGCCACCTGTTTGGCGGTGACGTTACTTAGCCCGATATGGCGAATTAACCCGCGCTCTTTAAGCTCCAGCAGCGTGGTTAATGGCCCTTCCAGCGAACCTTCAACCGGGCCATGAGCGCTGAGCATACTGCGCAGATTCACCACCTCCAGAACGTCAAGGCCCAGATTGCGCAGGTTATCTTCCACCGCCTGGGTCAGTTCTGCGGGGGACATCGCAGGCAACCAATTGCCTTTTTCATCACGGCGAGCGCTGACTTTGGTGACGATGCATAGCTCGTCAGAATAGGGATGTAGCGCTTTGCGAATCAGTTGATTAGTGACATGCGGGCCGTAAAAATCGGAGGTATCGATGTGATTAACCCCCGAGGCGATGGCTTCTTGCAGCACGCGGATAGCCGTCTCAGGATCTTTTGGCGGACCAAAGACGCCCGGTCCTGCAAGCTGCATTGCCCCATATCCCAGGCGATAAACCTGACGATCGCCTAAGGTGCCGGTTCCGGATAATTTTACGCTGGACATAGAAACTCCCCCTGATGGTGTGCAGGCTCTAAGTGTATGCCCGTCAGGAGGATTGGGGAGATAAGAATATTGGCAGAAAGTGCGGCGAAAGAGAGCCTTCGCCGCACGGAGGATCAACTGAAGAACATCACCGAAACGCACAGCAAACCGATGACCAGGGTAATAAAGTTACCCACTGAGCGGTAAGGCTTTAGCGCTGGAATAAGATAGGTCGACAGGGTCGGCATGATAAACAGAATCATCGCAATGAGCGGACCGCTGATGGCATAAATCATCGAGATAGCGTTGGGATTGATAAAGCAGACGACAAAGGTCAGCGTCGAAACCAGCAGGATCGACATCGCCCGATTAAACGCGCGGCTTTTACGAATGCCAATCTGGCCGAGCGACGTCTTGACGATTTCACTGGCCCCTTCAATCACCCCAAAATAAGTGCCGAGGAACGACTTCGACATTGCCACTACCGCCACGATAATCCCGGTGACCGCCAGCCATGCCGGGGAGCCCGGCATCATCGATAACGCGGAGAGAATGGTCACCCCTTCGTTACGAGCGGTCTCAATATAGGTTGTCGGTATCGATAGCAGGCAGCTAAAAACGAAAAACAGTACGCTGGCGCAGATGAGGGTGTAGGCCACCTTCATGATTTTTTTGCATTTACCCATGGCCTGCTCGCCATATTTCTCCTGCTGGTCGATAGCAAAAGTCGAAATAATTGGCGTATGGCTAAAAGCGAAAACCATCACGGGAATGGAGATCCAGATTTGGTGGAACGTGTGCGAGGTCAGTTGCATTTGACTGGTCAGATACTCCGGCTGCCAGCTGCCAATCAGATAGATGGAGAGGAACAGGAAGCAGGCGATCAGCGGGAACACTAAAAAACCCATCACTTTGATTGTGATATGGCGGCCCATCAAAAAGATCAGATTGAGCACCAGCACCACGCTCAGGCTGAGCAGCGCACGCACGCCTGGCGTAATGGGCACATGCCTGGCTAACTGCTCGGCCAGCGAGTTAGTGATGGCGACGGCATAGATCAGGATGACCACGAAAAAGGCGAGGAAATAGAGCCCGGTAATCAGGTTACCGATCTTTTTTCCGTAATAGTGATTAACGGCCCCGGTAATGCCAGCGCCTGGCGCGATTTTGGCGGAGAGAATGAACTGGCTCAGTGCTTTATGCGGCCAGTAAGTTAGCGGCCAGGCGACCAGTGCGGTGATGAACAGAACGATAGCGCCAGCGGATCCCAGTTGGATCGGCAAGAATAACGTGCCAGCGCCTACAGCAGTGCCATATAAGGCAAAACTCCAAAGAGTTTCTTCTTTAGACCAAATTTTAGACATTATGCGACTTTATCAACCAGAAAACGAACAAAAAGGAGTGCAATTTATCACATTTATGATTCGTCTGCGGTGATAGTTTCTGGTGGATAAATGAAGCGGCGGATCGTCGGTTAAGGTACGGCGATCCGCCAAAAGGTTAGCTACGGGCGATAATGCGTTGCTGGCGATGCTTGAAGACGCGCTCGCGCAGCGTATCCCAGGCCCAGTTAAACGCCATGGTGTAGGGCAGGAAGAACAGCATAAAGCCGATTTCCAGCATAAATGCCTGCAACAGCGAGACGCCGAGCACCAGCGCGACGAGAGTTACGCCGATGATGATAAAACCCGACTCAAAGCCGATAGCGTGTAGTGCACGGACGCGCAGGTTACGCACCACGCGCGACACCGGCCACAGGCGGTCGAAAATGGCGTTATAGATGATGTTCCAGATCATCGCGACGGTCGCCAGCAGAATACTCAGTCCGCCCATCTCAACGACCGAACGCTGCATCAGCCATGCGGCAGTAGGGGCGAGAATCAGGGTCGCGAGACCTTCAAAGCTGATCGCGTGGATGACGCGTTCCGTCAGCGTTTTACGCTGTACGTTATGTTGTTGCATGGCTTGTTACCTCTGGCCTTAATAAGAATTTACCCGGCATTTTATGGAAAAATATGATAAACAAAAGATAGTATCCATCGATAAAGTAGATAGTTCATGCGCTATTCTCCCGAAGCCTTAACCGCTTTTGTCGAAACCGTCGCCTGCGGTTCGTTTTCTGCGGCGGCGCGGCGGCTGCGGAAAAGTCAGTCCACCATCAGCACGGCGATTGCCAACCTGGAAGCCGATCTTGGCGTGACGCTCTTCGATCGCAGCTCCCGGCAACCGACGCTCACGCCGCAGGGCGAACAGGTGCTGAGCTATGTCAAAGCCATTCTGGCGGCCAGCGACAGGCTTGATGAGCTGGCGATTTCGCTCTCCGGTAAAACGGAGGCACGGCTGACTTTTGTGCTTTCCGATACGCTGCATCCCGATGTGCTTGAAGATCTGCTGGCGCAGTTTGACCGCCGTTTTCCACATACCGAATTTGAGTGCCTGATTGGTGAAGATGAGGATGTTGTCGACCTGCTGCAAAAAGAGCGGGCGCAGGTGGGACTGATTGAGGCCAGGGATAGCTATCCGACGGAGATCGGCAGTATTCGCCTGCCGATGCGAACCGAGATGGCTATTTATGTCGCTCCCGATCACGCGCTGGCGGCCCGGGGCAGAGTGAACTGGGATGAACTGCATAGCTGGCGGGAGCTGCGCTTAAGTACCTATCTGGAAAGTACTCCGGAACCGGCGCGGGGGCAGGTCTGGTCGGCCCCGAACTATCTGCTGCTGTTCAGCATGGCAGTGCAGGGGCTGGGATGGTGCATTTTGCCCTGTGCGCTGGTGGAGGAGTTTGCCGGCAGCGGCACCCTGGTGACGCTGGACATTGCCGGCTGGCCGCGAGCGATTTCTATTGATTTACTGTGGAACAAGAAAGCGCCGCCGGGAGAAGCGGGAAGCTGGCTGCGTCAGCATCTGCAGGGGCACGGGCGCGAATAGAAAGCCTCCTTCGTAATTGCCCGGTGGCGGATTAACGTATTGTCGGTTGGTCAGGAGGCCGGGCTGGGTTTTCGTAGGTCAGGTAAGGCGCTAGCCGCCACCTGACAGAAAAGCGGGCACGATGCGTAAAACAGGTTTGTCAGCGACCCCTGGCGCTAAAATCGCCCATAATCTTTGTGATTTCCCTCACTTTTTTTAAACAATTACGAAATTTTTTGATAACAATTCACTACTATGATGCTGTTTCTTTGCGCAGGGGCGGAGCAGAGGTAGAGGATGAAAGATGTCGTAATCGTCGGTGCGTTGCGAACGCCAATAGGCTGTTTTCAGGGCACATTATCGCGCCACTCAGCGGTGGAACTGGGCAGCGTGGTGGTGAAAGCGTTAGTCGAGCGCAGCGGTGTCGATCCCCAAAGTATTGATGAGGTGATCCTCGGTCAGGTCCTGACTGCGGGCACCGGGCAAAACCCTGCACGTCAGTCGGCCATTCGCGGTGGGCTGCCGAATACCGTTTCTGCTATTACCATCAATGACGTCTGCGGCTCCGGACTGAAGGCGTTGCACCTCGCAACTCAGGCGATTCAGTGCGGTGAAGCGGATGTGGTGATTGCTGGCGGCCAGGAGAATATGAGCCGCGCCCCGCATGTATTGACCGACAGCCGGACCGGCGCGCAGTTAGGCAATAGCCAGCTTATTGACAGCCTGGTCCACGACGGCCTGTGGGATGCGTTTAACGATTATCATATGGGCGTCACGGCAGAGAATCTGGCGCGAGAGTACGGCATCAGCCGTGAGTTGCAGGATGCATGGGCGCTCAGCTCACAGCATAAAGCGCGGCGGGCGATTGATTCTGGCCGCTTTCGTGATGAAATTGTGCCGATAGCGACCGAGCTCAACGGCACCCCGCGGCTGGTGGATACCGATGAACAGCCACGGGTTGATGCCAGCGCCGAAGGGCTGGCCAGCCTGCTCCCGACCTTCGATCGACTGGGATCGGTCACCGCAGGCAATGCGTCGAGTATTAATGATGGCGCGGCGGCGGTGATGATGATGAGCGAAGCCAAAGCTGAGGAGCTTGGGCTGCCGATTCTGGCGCGGATCCGCGCCTTTGCCAGCGTCGGCGTCGATCCGGCGCTGATGGGGATAGCTCCGGTACATGCGACCCGCCGCTGTCTGGAGCGTGCGGGCTGGAGGCTCGATGAGGTCGATCTTATCGAAGCCAATGAAGCTTTTGCCGCCCAGGCCATTTCGGTAGGTAGGGTGCTGGAGTGGGATGAACGACGGGTAAACGTGAACGGCGGCGCGATTGCTCTCGGCCACCCGATTGGCGCATCTGGTTGTCGCATCCTGGTTTCCCTGGTACACGAGATGATTAAACGCGATGCCCGCAAAGGGCTTGCCACGCTGTGTATTGGCGGCGGTCAGGGCGTAGCGTTGGCGGTCGAGCGCTAATAAGCCCATTCTGATGTGATTTTTCTAAGCCTCCTCGTGGAGGCTTTTTTGTTTTTATTATCGAGCACTTTTCCCCGCAAATTCCCTCGTAACCCTCTATTTTGTTGAGCTCGGTCACGTCTTGCTGTGCCATCTTTTTTGAAACAAATAATTACGATCTCGATCACTAAAACATTATTACTTAAAAAATAAAATGCAGTTTCATAAAAAAGAAACGATATTTTAAATTATAAGGGGTACCTCATGTTTGCAAAATCTCTGGCCCTTGCTGCACTCTGTGGCATGTCTTTCGCGGCTTCAGCTGTCACCGTCGATTTACGTCATGAATTTATCGATGGGGGGAAGTCGGACAAGAGCAACGCTGACCGCGTTTCCGTCTCCCATCGTTTCGCTAATGGTTTTGGCTTCTCCGTCGAGGCGAAGTGGAAATCAGGTGGTGATAGCGCCAGCCAGCCTTATTCTGATGTCATTGGTAATGGTCATGAAGAGACTATTAGCTGGCAGTGGAAGGCGGATAAAAACTTCTCAGTAACGCCCGGGTTTGCGATTGAAAGTAACGATAGCCGCTCAATCTATAAACCGAACCTGCGCGTACAGTACAGCTTCGATAACGGCTTCTATGTTGCTGCCCGCTACCGTTATGACTACACCCGTTATCCGGCGAATGCAGGTAAAGACGATGATAAGGTAAACCGTGGCGATGCATGGGCCGGTTACGTCCTGGGCGACTGGCGCGCTGAGCTGAACTACGTTTATGCGCGCAGTACGGAAGGTGTGAAGCGTAACGACAATAAACCGTACTCTCAGGAATACAACCTCAAGGTTGCCTATAAGCTGGATAAAAACTGGGCGCCGTACGGCGAACTCGGCAACGTCGGCGTCAACGACCGCAGCGACCGCCAGACCCGTTTCCGTGTCGGTGTTGCCTACTCGTTCTAAATTAAAAAAACCTCCTCATCGTTTTCCCCGGAGCAGTCAGCCGGGGTTTTCTGTTTGTGTTATCCAGGAGATGAACCGCGCGATCGGTAGCCCGGACAGGCGCATTGCGCCGCCTCCGGGAAGACCGTGTCTGGAAGGACCCGGGGAAAACTCTGGACATAAAAAAGCCCTCCAAAAGGAGGGCAAGGCCAGTTACAGAAACACTAACTCAAACTAAACAGTGGCTAATTCTATGCTTTCAGCATCTCAGGCTGAGACGGTAGCTTCGCGATATAAACAGCAGGCTTGCCGTCTTTATCGGAACTAAACAGAATTGCGCTATCGTCCGGCGTAAAGGATGGATGCGGATGAGTAACCTGGCGGCTATTCGCAACCGTTGCCCAGGAGGTGTCGTGGCGTGCGACGCGGAAATATGCCTGCTTCGCGACATCAAACGCGTACAGATAGGGGTCGTTATCGATGGTGTAGCCGCTGGTATCTTTCACATCGACCGGCGTACCGGAACCATCGCCCACCAGCATCGTGCCATCGAAGTTACTCATCAGATGCGAACATGCTGGCATCTGCATCACCGCTTCATTGACGCCGGTATCCGGGTTGAAGCTATAAATTGTCCGGCCCTGCTGGCCCTTCAGATAAGAAACATACATCAGCGAAGAACCGTTCGGTACCCAGAATTCATGAGTGCAGCTTTCACCTTGTGCATGCTCTTTGACTTTGCGCACGTTGCTGCCGTCTTCATTAACCATCCACATCCGCGCATCGACCAGGTCGTGCGGGCCTTCGTGGCAGAAGGCGACCGTGTTGTCATCGAAAGGACGATAAATCGGGTGACCCAGCCATTTTTTCTCTTCGTGAATCACACTGCTTTCGCCGGTTTGTAGGTCGACGCGCAGCAGGCGGCAATGGGGGCCTTTATGGAAGAAGTCGTGGAAAATCTGCCAGTCGTTGAGCGGCGTCCAGTCGCTTTTGGCAATCTCGATCCCAACCAGTTTGGTGCAATCGCTGTTTGCCACCCAGGTACCGTAGCCAACCCAATCATCGGCGACGCGATAAACTTCGCGCTCTTGCAGCGTGGTGAGGTTGACTTCCAGCAGCGTGCGGTCGTTCTTCACATAATAGAGGGATTTATCATCCGGAGAGAGGAAACCACCAAAGGTGTTATCACCGGCACCTTCCGTTAACTGTACCGCCTCGGCTTTCGCCAGATTCAGCAGATAGTAGTTCCAGTGGCCATCGAACTCACCAGCAAACAGCAAATGGCTGCCATCATTGAAAAAACACTTCTGATAGAAATAGTTACGATGACAGGTTACTTCCGGTGGGGTTAAGCGGGTGATTTCCGCGCCGGTGTCCGGATCGCGGCTGACTTCATAATTCAATTTAACCCGCATGCCTTTAGCCATGATGTACTCCTTTTCCTTCCTGAGATGTCGCCAGCCTGCGTGAGCTGGTCAGTGGAAGTTGATTTAAAAGATAGGTGTCAATTTATCAAAACATCGTTTCATTATTTGTGATGGTGGACGCAATTCGCAACAACTTCCCGTGGTGGATCGCACTTTTTTGTCGCCTGTCCAGCAGATGCCGGGATCACCTTTGTTTTATGGTCGTTTTTTTATGATCTACCGTCATTTTTCAAAGGTGTTGTAACTTATTGTATTTTATCGATTTAAATTGATTTTATTTTGCCGGTGGCGCAACGCTTCGTGATCTGTTTTGCATTTTCATGATTTACTTATCTTAAAATTGAAACAACGTTTTAATAATAATTGAAAATGACTTTAGCCAGGGCTAAGATGTGCTCACTGTAAAACGGAACTCTGTTTTATTTTTATGAGTAAATCCCTATAGAGTTCTTAAAACCATAAGGGTCTGTGCAAGCAGCAGGCTGGACCAATAGAACCTTGCCTGTGCCTACAGGCTCTGAAAGATTAAGGAACAAAGTATGATTCTCGATGCATTCTCCCTACAGGGCAAAGTGGCTGTTGTCAGCGGTTGTGATACAGGTCTGGGCCAGGGCATGGCGGTCGGCCTGGCGGAAGCCGGCTGCGATATCGTGGGTATCAATATTGTTGAACCGACGGAAACCATTGAACGCGTTACCGCGCTGGGCCGTCGTTTTCTTAGCCTGACCGCAGACCTGCGCCAGATTGACGGCATCCCGCAGCTGCTGGAGCGTGCGGTAGCTGAGTTTGGTCATATCGATATTCTGGTGAACAACGCCGGTCTGATTCGTCGTGAAGACGCTATCGAGTTTAGCGAGAAAAACTGGGACGACGTGATGAACCTGAACATTAAGAGCGTGTTCTTTATGTCTCAGGCGGCGGCGAAGCACTTTATCGCTCAGGGTAACGGCGGCAAGATCATTAACATCGCGTCCATGCTCTCTTTCCAGGGCGGGATACGCGTGCCGTCTTACACCGCGTCCAAAAGTGCGGTAATGGGCGTGACCCGTCTGCTGGCCAACGAGTGGGCGAAGCACGGTATTAACGTGAACGCGCTTGCGCCGGGCTATATGGCGACCAACAATACCCAGCAGCTGCGTGCTGATGAACAGCGCAGCAGCGAAATCCTTGACCGCATCCCGGCAGGACGTTGGGGGCTGCCGAGCGACCTGATGGGTCCGGTGGTATTTCTGGCTTCCAGCGCGTCTGATTACATCAACGGCTACACCGTGGCGGTTGATGGCGGCTGGCTGGCGCGCTAATTTTCGCCGCGTTATCAAAGAGTATGGACGATCCCCTCTCCCCTGTGGGGAGAGGGTTAGGGTGAGGGGAGAATGTGCAAAAAGCCCTCACCCCGGCCCTCTCCCGGAGGGAGAGGGAGAAAAACGAACCCTCTTCACTTTCAAGCGCATCTGTCAGCAATCTCACCCTGCTTCGGCAGGGTTTTTTTATGTATTAACAATAATTGTCCATATCATGAAATTAGAATAGTCCATATGGTTTATTTGTTTTTTAGCTGAACATCTATGTGTAATGGGTTTTTTCGATAATGAGATGATTTTTTTCTGTTCTTTTGAAAGTTGAATGTCCATCACAAAACGGCTACTGGTAGCTTATTAATCCATATCTTTGGCTCGTCCTGCCTGACACCTTAGTCCGCCGATATCGTACTTTCATCACATGTCTTACTCCGTCTGGCAGGAAAAAATGGCTTCAATTAATAACGACTCTACGTTAATGCCGCGTACGCAGCGCGATACCCGGCGCATGAATCAGTTTGTTTCGATTGCCGCCGCAGTGGCGGGATTGTTGTTTGGCCTCGACATCGGGGTCATTGCCGGGGCGCTGCCCTTTATTACCGATCATTTTGTCTTATCCAGCCGCATGCAGGAGTGGGTGGTGAGCAGCATGATGCTTGGGGCCGCTATCGGTGCGCTCTTTAACGGCTGGCTCTCGTTCCGTCTCGGGCGTAAATACAGTCTGATGGTTGGCGCCGTGCTGTTTGTCGCAGGCTCCATTGGCTCTGCTTTTGCGACCAGCGTCGAAATGCTGCTGGCGGCAAGGGTCATTCTCGGCGTTGCCGTAGGTATCGCCTCCTATACCGCGCCGCTGTATCTGTCTGAAATGGCCAGCGAAAACGTGCGCGGCAAGATGATCAGTATGTACCAGCTGATGGTAACGCTGGGGATCGTGATGGCATTTCTCTCAGACACCGCGTTTAGCTACAGCGGTAACTGGCGGGCGATGCTTGGGGTGCTGGCCTTACCGGCGGTTGTACTGATCATTCTGGTCGTCTTCTTGCCGAATAGCCCGCGCTGGCTGGCGGAAAAAGGACGTCATGTGGAAGCGGAAGAGGTGCTGCGGATGCTGCGCGATACCTCGGAAAAAGCCCGCGATGAGCTGAACGAAATTCGTGAAAGCCTGAAGCTAAAGCAGGGCGGCTGGGCGCTGTTTAAAATCAACCGCAACGTGCGCCGCGCGGTATTTCTCGGCATGTTGTTGCAGGCCATGCAACAGTTTACCGGTATGAATATCATCATGTACTACGCGCCGCGTATCTTCAAAATGGCCGGTTTCACCACCACCGAACAGCAGATGGTGGCAACCCTGGTTGTCGGCCTGACCTTTATGTTCGCCACCTTTATCGCGGTCTTCACCGTCGATAAGGCCGGACGTAAACCGGCGCTGAAAATCGGCTTTAGCGTTATGGCTGTCGGCACGCTGGTGCTGGGCTACTGCCTGATGCAGTTTGATAACGGCACTGCCTCCAGCGGCCTTTCCTGGCTGTCGGTCGGCATGACCATGATGTGCATCGCGGGCTATGCGATGAGCGCCGCGCCGGTAGTGTGGATTTTGTGTTCGGAAATTCAGCCGCTGAAATGCCGCGACTTCGGTATCACTTGTTCAACCACGACCAACTGGGTGTCGAACATGATTATCGGCGCGACATTCCTGACCTTGCTTGATTCAATCGGCGCGGCGGGAACCTTCTGGCTTTACACTGCGCTGAACATCGCTTTTATCGGTGTGACTTTCTGGCTGATTCCGGAAACCAAAAACGTCACCCTGGAGCATATCGAACGTAAGCTGATGTCCGGCGAGAAGCTGCGCAACATCGGCAATTAATTACAGCGACTCGCGCGGCAGCCACGGGCTGGCAACACGTACCGTTTCCCGATGGCTGTCGCCGTTAATGATATGCAGGGCGCTCAGGCGCCCGATGTCATAATGCGGGAGCTGTACCGTCGACAGCGGCGGTAAGAACAGATCGCCGATCCCCACCATATTGTCGTAACCCACGACTGCTACATCCTGCGGAATGCGCAACCCCTGAGCCAACAGCGTCTGATAAACCATAAATGCAATACGGTCGTTGCCGCAAATCACCGAGTCGAACTGCGGCTTTTGCTGTTGGATATGCGCTAACACGACGGCGGGAATATCGCGATAGTGTTCATCGCCGTAGGTCATATAGCAGTGATCGAGCGCGTCCGGGTCAATCCCCGCTTCCCGGCAGGCGCGTTCCAGCCCCTGACGGCGGCGGACGGTTGCGAGATGGTTAGCCGGTAGATGCAGACACAGCGGACGACGGTAGCCCGCAGCCAGCAAGGCCTGCACCGCCGTGTATTGTCCTTGTTCATCATCCGGAATATAGCTGGCGACCGGATCGTGCAGGCTTTCGCAGTTCGCCAGCACGCAGGGGAGGGTCAACAGCTTGGCCGGAAGCGGCACCTGTCGCAGCCCCATAGTGGTGTAAATGATCCCGTCCGGACGGTGAGAGAGCAGCAGATCGACAATGGTTTCCGGGCTATCGTCGGAGAACATATTAACCACAAAACTGTTCCAGCCGTGGGCACGCGCAGTTTCCTCGATGGAAAGCGTAATCTCTACCGAGAACGGCGTAGTCACGGTATCCAGCGCCAGTACCCCGATGGTGTTTGGCGTAGCGTGAGCGCCGCGGATTTTTTTCGCTGACAGATCGGGGACATAGTTGGTCTGTTCGATAGCCGCCTGGACGCGGGCCAGGGTCTCTGGTTTCAACCTTTCCGGGCTATTCAGCGCGCGGGAAACCGTCATCAGCGACACATTCGCCAGCTTTGCCACATCTTTCAGGGATGCCATATTGAGTGCTCCACCCTCGCCGTCGCAACGGGGTTTAACTAAGTTACTGATGTAAAAGGATCATACGATATTCTATCGTACACGTAGCGTGTGCGCAGGCGAGGAATATTTGATCGCGATCGCACTCTCATTATGTTAACGTTAACTTTTGTGATTAACATCATGAATCTCAGCAAAACGACATGAGTTTCGCTTTTTGTTAACGTTACCATATCAGTATTACTCCAACATGAGAATGTCATGATGAAAGCGCATCGCTCCCACAGCTACCCGTTACTCAGTGCGTTACTGTTCTTCTTTTTTGTCACCTGGTCCTCTTCAGGCTCTCTGCTCTCTATCTGGTTGTATCAGGAAGTGGGTCTGAAACCGGGAGACACCGGTTTTATTTACGCGGTGCTCTCCGTCTCTGCGCTGTTTGCGCAGGTTTGCTACGGCTTTATTCAGGACAAGCTCGGCCTGCGTAAGAATCTGCTCTGGTACATCACCGTTCTGCTGATCCTCTCAGGCCCGGCCTATATGCTTTTTGGCTACCTGCTGAAAATTAACGTGTTACTCGGCAGTATTTTTGGCGGGATTTATATCGGCCTGACCTTTAACGGCGGCATCGGCGTGCTGGAATCTTATACCGAACGTGTAGCGCGCCAGAGCCAGTTTGAATTCGGCAAGGCGCGGATGTGGGGTTCGCTGGGCTGGGCGGTGGCGACGTTCTTTGCCGGTTTGCTGTTCAACATCAACCCGCATTTAAACTTTGCGGTAGCCAGCTGCTCCGGCCTGGTGTTCTTTATTTTACTGGCGCGGCTGCGGGTTTTCTCTGCGTCACAGGCGATGGAGGAAGCGGTGGCTGGCGGTAAAGTGACGCTGGAAGATGCGCTGCGCCTGCTGACCCTGCCGCGTTTCTGGGCGCTGGTATTCTTTGTGATCGGCACCTGCATCTACGGCGTTTACGACCAGCAGTTTCCGGTCTACTTCTCCTCACAGTTCCCGACGCTGCAGGAAGGGAACGCGATGTATGGCTATCTGAATTCGTTCCAGGTCTTTCTTGAAGCTGCGGGCATGTTCTGCGCCCCGTGGTTGGTTAACCGCATTGGCGCGAAAAACGGCCTGATCTTCGCCGGAATGGTGATGGCGATGCGCATGGTGGCTTCCGGGCTGGTTGAAGGGCCGCTGCTTATCTCCATTACCAAGCTGCTGCACGCAGTCGAGTTGCCGATACTGCTGGTCTCTATCTTTAAATACAACAGCTTAAACTTCGATAAACGCCTCTCTTCCACGCTGTATCTGGTGGGCTTCGCCTGCACCAGCTCGGTTATCGCCACGATACTGTCGCCGCTGGCGGGCTATAGCTACGAGAAATACGGTTTTGCCCAGTCCTATCTGATTATGGGACTGCTGGTGTTCTGCACCACCTTTATCTCCATCTTCTTGTTGCGTTCCACGAAGTCCTCTTCGGACCCGCTGGTCTCGCAGCCCACCGCTATCTGAATCAAAAGAGTGAAGACTATGACGTACACAATTGCCAACGCTGAACAGGAATTACAGGCTAAACGCGAGGCGCTGAACTTGCGCTGGTATCCGCGCTACCACCTGGCCGCCCGCGCGGGCTGGATCAACGACCCGAATGGTCTGGTGTGGTTCGACGGCTGGTATCACGCTTTTTATCAGCATCACCCGTACTCGACCCAGTGGGGGCCGATGCACTGGGGGCATGCGCGCAGTAAAGATCTGGTTCACTGGGAGCATCTGCCGGTGGCGCTGGCCCCGGAAGGCCCGGAGGATAAAGACGGCTGTTTCTCCGGATCGGCGGTCGTTGATGGCGATACGCTGGCGCTGATTTATACCGGGCATAAATTCCACGGTGACGCCAGCGATGAGGCTAATCTCTATCAGGTGCAGTGTCTGGCTACCAGCCGCGACGGTATTCACTTTGAGCGCCAGGGGATCGTGGTCGATACCCCGCCGGACATGCACCATTTCCGCGACCCGAAAGTGTGGCGGGAAGGGGAGTGCTGGTACATGATCGTCGGCGCTCGCGATGGCGACACAGGGCAGGTGCGGCTGTATCGTTCTGCCGATCTGCGCCAGTGGCACGACGCGGGCGTTCTCGACGAGGCAGAGAAAGAGATGGGTTATATGTGGGAGTGCCCGGACTTTTTCACTCTCAATGGTAAACACATATTGATGTTTTCCCCGCAGGGGATTGCGGCAAAAGGCTATCAGAACCGTAACCTTTTCCAGAGCGGCTATCTGCTCGGCGACTGGCGGCCGGGCCAGGCGTTTGTTCGCGAGGGGGAATTTGTTGAGATGGATCATGGGCACGATTTTTATGCCCCGCAGAGCTTTCTCACCCCCGATGGCCGCCGTATCGTGATTGGCTGGCTGGATATGTGGGAATCGCCGCAGCCGGAGCAGCAGGATGGCTGGTCGGGTATGCTTTCGCTACCGCGCGAGTTGAGCCTGAGCGCGGATAACCGTCTGCAAATGCGCCCGGCTAAAGAGGTCGAGAGCATGCGCGGGGCCTGGTTCCCGTGGCCGGTCACAACGCTGAAAAACCAGCAGACGATGATGGTGGAAAACTGTGAAGCCATGGAGGTCATCCTGAACTGGGATTGCGCCAACAGCAGCGCTGAGCAGTATGGTCTGAGCTTCGGTGATGGTCTGCGTATTTACGTGGACGCGCAGATGCAGCGCCTGGTGCTGGAGCGTCATTATCCGCAGTATGGTCTGTGCGGGGTACGTAGCGTGCCGTTGACCGCAGGGGCAGAGCTGAAGTTAAGGATATTCTTCGATAGCTCTTCCGTCGAAGTGTTTGTTAATGATGGTGAGGCTTGTCTCAGTAGTCGTATATATCCGGATGCAGACAATCGCGAATTGGCTTTATTTGCCTGGAGCGGTTCGGCGTTTTTAACTGAAGCGGGAGCCTGGCAGCTCGAATAATCATTGTTTCATTATCGTTAATAACCCGTCTTCGACGATGGGCGGGTTATTATTGTCGTGTTTTACCTATAAATAAAAACTTAATTTAATAAAAGGGTTTGCCGATGAATAAAATCTGGGTCGGGTGTTTTCTGACGTCTTTATTTACCCCTCTGGCTAAGGCGCAGGAGCCATTAACACTCGAAGAACGGCTGGCGCAAATGGAGCAACGGCTGAAAGCGACGGAACAGCGGGCATCCAGCGCGGAGGCGGAGATCCGAGCGCTAAAACGTCAGGAGACGCCAACGGCGGTGGCCAGTACCGCACCCGCTAAGCCCGCTTTGCAGCTTAATGATTATGGTGAATTAAAATTCTATGGCGACGTTGAATTTAATATGGACGGCGCCAGCCGCACCGGTAGTTTAACGTCGGTGAAAACCAGCGCTAATAAAAACTGGGCACCGGGAGATAAAGAACGTTGGGATATTAACGGACGTATTCTTCTGGGCTTTGATGGATTACGCAAAGGCGCTAACGGGAAATATGCTGGATTCAGCGTCCAGCCGCTGGCGGATATGAATGGTAAAATGAATCTTGATGACGCGGCATTTTTCTTTGGTCAGGAGAGTGACTGGAAAATAAAAATTGGTCGCTTCGAAGCTTACGATATGTTCCCGCTGAATCAGGATACCTTTATTGAATATTCCGGCAATACGGCGAACGATCTGTATAGCGATGGTTATGGCTATATTTACATGATGAAAGAGGGGCGCGGGCGTAGCAGCAGCGGCGGTAACTTCCTGCTGAGTAAAAACCTTGATAATTGGTACTTTGAGGTTAATACGCTGGTGGAAGACGGTAGCTCTCTGTTTGTCGACCAGAATTATCATGGCAACGCGCTGGATAACCGCAAAAACGTGGTTTATGTGCGCCCGGTGGCGGCGTGGCAGTCGGGTGCGTGGTCGGTAGCTGCGGCGATGGAGAGTAACCTCGTCAATAACGCCTATGGTTATCAGAATCAAAACGGTCGCTGGGTCGATCAGTCCAGCCGCACCGGCTACGGCATGACGCTGAGCTGGAATACTCTGAAAACCGATGCCGAGGATGGGGCGGTGGTAAATTTGAGCACCGCGTATCTGGATGCGGCGGATGAAAAGGATTTCAGCGCCGGTATCAATGCGTTATGGCACCGCGTGGAGCTGGGCTATATCTATGCGCATAATAAAATCGACCGGTTTAATATGTCCGGTGTCAGCGCGGAATGTGACGGCGACTGCGCGATCCTGACGCCGGGGCGCTACGACATCCATACTATTCACACTTCATGGCTGCTGCCGAATATTATGGATATGCCGAACTTTAATATTTACCTCGGAGCCTATGCGTCGTGGCTGGATTCGTCGGCGGCGAAAAGCGGCAATACCGATGAGCGCTACGGCGCTCGGGTGCGGTTTAAGTATTTCTTCTGACCGGTTTTCCCGGGTTGCGGCGTAAACGCCTTACCCGGGCTACCCCATCGCAAGCTTGCGGCGGTCCCGTAGCCCGGGCAAGGCGCTTTGCGCCGCCCCCGGGATCAGAATGCAGAGTAGCTGAATGTCCCGGAGGCGATGCTGCGCATCTGTCCGGGCTACCCGTTTTTAGCCGTCTGCGGTCCCGTAGCCCGGGCAAGGCGTTTGCGCCGCCCCCGGGATCAGAATGCAGAGTAGCTGAATGTCCCGGAGGCGATGCTGCGCATCTGTCCGGGCTACCCGTTTTTAGCCGTCTGCGGTCCCGTAGCCCGGGCAAGGCGCTTTGCGCCGCCCCCGGGATCAGGATGCTGAGTGGCTGAATGTCCCGGAGGCGATGCTGCGCATCAGTCTGGGCTACCCGTTTTTAGCCGTCTGCGGTCCCGTAGCCCGGGCAAGGCGCTTTGCGCCGCCCCCGGGATCAGAATGCAGAGTAGCTGAATGTCCTGGAGGAGATGCTGCGCATCTGTCCGGACTACCGGCCCACAGCCGGGGACGTTGTCGAGCGACTACACCTCAGCCAGATACAGCGCGGGCATGCCTTCTTTATCGGAAGTAAACAGCACCCAGCGGTTATCTGGTGAAAATGACGGATGCGGATGCGTTGCCTGACGCTCGCCTTCGATGACTTTCCAGGTCGAATCATGACGGCAAATCGCTTTTTGCTCACCTGTATGAATATCAAATACCCAGATAAACGGATCGTTAAGATGAATATCACCGGTGCTGTGCGGCGCGCCGTCGCCGGTCACCAGAGAACCATCATGATTGCTCATCAGATGTGAACAAGGGGGGATCGCCATCAGTTGTTGGTTTTCCAGCGTTACCGGATCGGCACGATACAGATAACGATGCGGATCGTTTTCCTGATGCGCGACATAATAAAGCGCGGAACCATCCGGCACCCAGAACTCATGGGTAAAACTCTCTCCCGGTTGGTGTTGGCGAACTTTACGCATATTGCTGCCGTCAGCGTCGATAAGCCACATTCTGGCATCGATCGCATCGCGCGGGCCTTCGTGGCAGAAGGCGATGGTGTTGTCATCAAACGGACGATAAATCGGGTGGCCGAGCCAGCGTTTTTCCTGCAATACCACACGCTGTTCACCGCTGTGTAGATCGATATTAATCAGACGACATTCCGGTTCGGTAAAGTAAAAGTCGCGGAACTTGCTCCAGTCGGTCAGCGGCTGCCAGTCGCTTTTTTTGATTTCAATTCCCACCAGCTGGCTGCAATCGCTATTAGCAACCCAGGTGCCGTAAGCGACCCACTCGTCGTCCACCTGATAAACAACCTGTTCTTCCAGCGTCGCCAAATCCACGCGGCGCAGCTGTTGGTTGTTTTTGACATACCACAGCGCCTGGTCATCCGCAGAAAGAAAACCGCCGAAGGTATTATCGCCCGGCCCGTCGGTAATCTGAGTGGCCTGCTGGGCGGCGATATCGAGTAAATAGTAGTTCCAGTGGCCTTCAAACGCGCCGCCGAAAATCAGCTTGCTACCGTCCTGTGTAAAGCATTTTTGATAGAAGTAATTGCGGTGACAGATAACATGCGATGGCGTCATCCGGATCACCTGGTGACCGGTTTCGCTGTCCTGCGTGGTCCGAAAGTTCAGCGGGATGATTTTGCCTTTCATGATTGACTCCTTGCTAAAAAAATACCCCGCAGCCAGGGCTGCGGGGTAGGTACGGATAACGAGCCGTTAGCGCATCGCGCGGCGCAGGATACGGTCAGACTGACGCTGGAAATCTGCTGCCGTTTCTTCGACCGTTTTCTGTCCGTAATCGATGTACTGCAGAGAGGTGCCGAACTGGGCAACGATCTGCGGGTCATCGAAGTATGGCGACACGGAGAGTTTGGTTGGCAGGGACTGCGCCAGTCTCAGGCCGGATACCGCCGGGTCATCGGCTTTAATGGTGCCGTCTTCGGTCAGGTATTGCACCGCCACTTTACTCAGCGGTACGCCGCGCTCCAGGCCCAGGGTATCAACCCCTTCCTTGCTGTTCAGCAGGAAGTTAATGACTTTCGCCGCTGCTTCCGGGTTTTTGGTCGATTTACCGATGGAGAGCATCTGTGCTGGTTTAAAGAACAGACCCGCGTCGGTAGCGCCCGGCAGCATCGGATAGTTACCCAGATCCAGCTTCGCTGGCGGCTTCAGGTTATCGGAGTATTTGTTGATGGTGGAGTTCCACATATAGGTCCCCGCCCACTCGCCCTGAATCCACGGCTTCATTTCATACATATTGCTTTTGCCGAACGAGGCGTAGTACTTGGTGTCCGGCATCACGTGGCTGTCGATAAGCTTTTTATACATCTGGAAGAATTCGACCCACTGCTCTTTGCTGTAGGAGAACTTCTTGGTTTTTTCGTCGATAGCCGGTTGGTTATATTTCTGAATCATATATGAATTCAGCAACGCCAGGGTGTCCTGGTGCTCCAGCACCACCGGGTAATACTGTTTACCCAACTTGCTCTCGAAGGTTTTACCCGCCGCCATCAGTTCGTCCCAGGTTTTCGGGTACTCGACGCCGGCTTTTTTCCATGTCTCATCGTTGAAGTAGAACACGCGGGCGGTGACGGAAATGGGAATACCGTTAAGCTTGCCGTCCACCGTGGTGGTTTGCAGCTCTTTGGCATCGAACTGGCTCAGATCGATAACGTCCTTCATCTTATTCAGATCGTAGAAGCCTTCGCCGTTTTTCGAGAAGATCGGCAGCCAGTTCCAGTTGGTTTGCATCACGTCAGGTTCGGTGCCGCCAGCGATCTGCGTGGTCAGGCGTGAAAGGTGACCGTCCCAGCCGGTGTATTCTGCTTTAACGTTAATATCCGGGTTTTGTTTATGGAACTCTTCCAGCGCCTTCAGCGTCACCTGGTGGCGGCCGTTGCCGCCCCACCATGACATACGCAGGTCGACATCCTTCGCCATTGACGGTAACGCGGTAAGGCCCAGAGTTGCGGAGATTACGGCGCTTAAAAGCACTTTTTTCATTTTAATACTCCAGTGTTCACAGAGAGATGTTCTGTTCAGTTTTAGCGTCAAAGATATGGCACTTATTCATATCAAACTTAAAGTACACCTTACGATGAAGTCCTTTGGTGATCATGGGCTTAGCTTCATCAGAAGGAATTCGTGCAGTCAGTTCATACTCGCCAACTTTCAGGTAAATGAAGAATTCATGTCCCATGTTTTCGGCGCGAACCATTTCACCAATACAACCGCCTTCAGCGAACGGCTCATCGGAGAGCGAGACAAAATCAGGGCGAATACCATAGAACATATCCTGACCGGCGTAGCTGGCGACTTTCTCTTTTAGCGCGGCGCTTAACGGCATGGTCTGATTGCCAATAGTCAGGGACAGCTGGCCGTTATCTTCTGTCAGTTTGCTGGCGCGGATGTTCATTTCCGGCGAGCCGATAAAGCCGGCCACAAACATGTTCTTCGGTTTGTGGTAGAGGTTGTCCGGGGTATCCACCTGCATGATATGACCCAGCTTCATTACGCAAATGCGGTCGCCCATGGTCATCGCTTCGGTCTGATCGTGGGTTACGTAAACCGTAGTCGCCGGTTTACCGGATGCCTTCAACTGCTTATGCAGGTCAGAGATACGAATACGCATCGAAGCACGCAGCTTGGCATCCAGGTTAGATAACGGTTCGTCAAACAGGAACACGTCTGGCTTTTTCACAATCGCACGGCCTACGGCCACACGCTGAGCCTGACCACCGGAGAGCTGGCGCGGTAGTCTGTCCAGCAAATCGTCCAGTTCGAGGATTTTTGCCGCTTCGTTAACCTGGGCTTCGATCTGCGCTTTTGGCAGCTTGCTTAACTTCAGGCCAAAGGCCAGGTTTTCACGCACGGTCATGTGTGGGTAGAGCGCATAGTTCTGGAACACCATCGCGATCCCGCGCTCTTTTGGCGCGAGGTTGTTAACGATTTTTTCACCGATGCGTACTTCGCCGCCGCTGATGGTTTCCAGACCAGCCAGCATACGCAGGGTGGTTGACTTGGCGCAGCCGGATGGTCCGACGATCACCATGAATTCACCTTCAGCGATTTTCAGGTCGATAGCATGTACCGCTTTGAAGCCGTTGGAGTAAACCTTTTCCAGTTTGTTGAAAATAACTTCAGCCATGATATTTCCCTCTTAACCTTTAATTCCGCTGCTGGTAACGCCCTGTACGAAGTAGCGTTGTGCCAGGAAGAACACGATGATGGATGGCAGAATGGAGATGCTCGCCATTGCCAGAATTTCGTTCCACGGAGCGCCTTCCGTGACGTCGATGGACATTTTCAGCGCCAGTGCGATTGGATACTTGTCAACGCTGTAGACGTAAATCAGCGGGCCGATAAAGTCGTTCATTGACCACATGAACTGGAACAGCGCCACCGAGATAATCGCCGGTTTCAGAATCGGTACGACGACGTACCACAGCACCTGAATGGAGTTACAGCCGTCAATTTGCGCCGCTTCTTCCATGTCGCGCGGAACGCCGCGCAGGAACTGAATCAGCATGAACACGAAGAACCCTTGGGTGGCGAACGCCAGCGGCAGGTACAGCGGCAGATAGCTGTTCAGCATGCCCATTTCACGGAACATCAGGTACTGAGGAATCAACAGCACGGTGCTTGGCAGCAGCATGGTGGTGATAAGCGTTGCGAACCAGAACTTCTTCCATGGGATCTCGAAGCGGGCAAAGCCGTACGCCACGATGGTGGAGGAGATAATGGTCAGCAGTACTTTCGGGATCACATACTTGAAGGTGTTCAGCATGTAGTGGCCGACGTTGTACTCGGTGCCGGTTTTCCAACCGTTGATAAAACCATCCCAGGTCGCGTGGGCAGGCCACAGGCTCAGGGTGGTGAAGATCTCGTGGTTCGGTTTGAACGACGCCGAGAACATCCATACCAGCGGGTAGAGCATCAGCAGGCCAACGAACAGCAGGATTACATAGCGGATACTGGCGTTGATTTTCTCACGACGCAGAGTCCGTGCGACTTCACGTTCGGCAATGTCCCTTGCTTGCGAGATTTGTTGGATATCAGCCATTTTTGCCTCCCTTATCGGCGGAGTAGAACACCCAATATTTCGAAGACTTAAACGCAATGGCGGCAAAGACCGCGACGACCAGGAACAGCACCCATGCCAGCGCCGCGCCGTAACCCATATCGAAGTACTTAAATGCGGTGTCGTAGATGTAGAGCGAGAACAGATAGGTGGAGTAGGTTGGGCCGCCGCCGGTTATGACGTACGGGCCGGTAAACTCCTGGAACGCCTGAGTGGTCTGCATGATGAAGTTGAAGAAAATCACCGGTGTGATCAGCGGCACCGTGACCTTCATAAACATCTGCCATTTTGAAGCGCCATCGATCATTGCCGCTTCGTATTGAGATTGTGGCACGTTCTGCAGGGCGGCAAGGAAGATAACCATCGCTGAACCGAACTGCCAGACGCGCAGCAGGGTGACGGACATCAGCGCCAGCGAAGGCTCGCCGAGCCAGTTAACCGGGTCGAAGCCGAGCACGCCGATAAAGCTGTTCAGCAGGCCGTCGATGGCAAACAGTGCGCGCCACAAAACGGCAATGGCGACTGAGCTGCCGAGAATCGACGGAATGTAGTAGGCGGTACGGAAAAAACCGATGCCGCGCAGTTTAAAGTTGAGGACGAAAGCAATCCCCAGCGCGAAAGCCAGTTTTAATGGGATGGTTAAAAAGACATACGCAAACGTCACGCCCATGGATTTCCAGAAGAGGCCATCTTCAGTCAGCATGTAGCGATAGTTTTCGATGCCGTTAAACACCGGTGGACTCATCAAATCGTACTCAGTGAAACTGAGGAAGAAAGATGAAACAAAGGGAAAGGCGGTGAAGATTATCAACCCTATGATATAGGGCGATATCCATGCCAATCCCAGCATTCTGTTTTCATTCATACATACCTACCTGGCTTACGAGTTTGTAATACGGATTCGGGTTTAGTGCCTTTCCCGCGAGGAGTGTCGCCGGAAAGTTAATGCGTTCCTGGTATGTCAGCGATGAGTCATCCCTTGTTAGCTTTGAGTTTTTGAGCTCTTTTCACTCTAAAAATCCCTACAGAGCATGTGTTTTTTGATTTTGCCTTACCTGGTGTCCTGATTTTGTAAAACACCGTTTTAAATTTATTTTATTGCGATTTATTACAGAGTCATTCAGTTCATCTCGGAAATGTGATCAAAGTCGAAACGATGTTTCAAAAAATGCGAGCGCGCGCATTTTGCAGAGATAGCGGGGAGTTGAGAAGGGGGGTGAAAATGAGAGCTGAGGCTGGTCTGGCGGGGTTAATTGCTTTGCTAATGATTGTTATTGAACATACTTTATGACAATTATTTTTGGCGGAAAAGTTCAGAAAATGGTGGGCATGCGAGGCATGCCCTGGTGAGGGGAAACTATTTTTGCAGAAAATCCTGACGGACAGGGGTAAACGTATCGAGCAGCGTCCCCGGCTTCAGGCAGATACAGCCGTGCATGATTTCCGGTTTCTTGTAGAGCGTATCGCCCGCGCTAACCACGTGCTTTTCATCACCAATGGTGAATTCAAACTCACCGGAGAGCACATAGGTGAGCTGCTCGTGAGGGTGGTTATGCATTGGCCCGATGGCGCCCGCTTCGAAGTTCACCTCGACCGCCATCATCTTGCCATCATGCGCAAGAATGCGACGGGTGACGCCATTGCCCAGATCTTCAAGGGTGGTCTCTTTATGAAAAATAAACATCCGCTGATCCTGTAGTTAAATGAAACATCGTTTTATTTAATTTATCCTACAAAAAACCAAAAGGAAACGATCGTCAGGAGAAGGTGGAAAGTTGATCACAAGTTTGGTTCACTGAAGGACTTCACATAAGGAGCGAATGATGAAAACGATTGGCCTGTTGGGTGGGATGAGCTGGGAATCGACGATTCCCTACTATCGCCTGATTAACGAAGGTATCAAAGCGCGCCTGGGCGGTCTGCACTCCGCCAGCCTGCTGCTGCACAGCGTGGATTTTCATGAAATCGAGGCCTGCCAGTCCTCGGGTGATTGGGACCGTGCGGGCGAGATCCTGGCACAGGCGGCTTTCGGGCTACAGCAAGCGGGGGCCGAAGGCATCGTGCTGTGTACTAACACCATGCATAAGGTTGCCGAAGCCATTGAAACGGGCTGCGACGTGCCGTTCCTGCATATTGCCGATGCCACCGGGCGAGCGATTACTGCCAAAGGCCAAAGCCGCGTCGCCCTGCTTGGAACGCGCTATACCATGGAGCAGGATTTTTATCGCGGCCGCTTACAGCAGCAGTTCGCTATCGCCACGCTGATTCCTGAAGCTGAAGACCGTGAACGTATCAACCAGATCATCTTTGATGAACTGTGCCTGGGAACCTTTAGCGCAGAATCGCGTGACTACTATCTGCAGGTCATTGACGCCCTGGCGGAGCAGGGGGCTGAAGGCGTGATTTTCGGTTGTACCGAAATCGGTCTGCTGGTACCCGCAGAAAGCAGCCCGCTGCCAGTGTTTGATACCGCGGCGATTCACGCGGCGGATGCGGTGGAGTTTATGCTTTCGTAAGCACCGCTTCGAGCGGGGTCAGGATGCGCGGCAGGCTATTTTGCAGATGCAGAGCGAAAGCATCGACCAGCGCAGAGCCGGGGCGGTGCAGTGGGCGAACCAGGCTGACGGTAAACGGCACTTCAATACTAAAGCGGCGCACCACTACCCCGTTGCCGGCGTAATCCAGCGCGGTGAGTGGGTTAACCACCGAGATCCCCACCCCCGCGCGTACCATCGCGCAAATTGAGGCCGCGCTGTGCGTTTCGACGACCATTCGCCGTTTGACTTGATGATCGAGGAATAAAGCATCCAGTAATTGACGGTAGCTATCTGTTCGCGACAGGCTGATATAGTTTTCGCCGTGAAAATCCGCAGGCGTCAGCTCTTGTTTAGCGGCGAGCGGGTGGCCTTGCGGCAGTACGCACACTTCATTTAGCGTCAGCAGCGGCGTGCGCTCGGTTCCGGCGGGGGTATGGAGCGTTTCAGTCAGACCAAGATCGTGGCGCTGAGCTGAAAGCCACTCTTCCAGCAGCGGCGACTCCTGGGGGACGATTTGCAGGCTGACGTCCGGATAGCGCGCCAGAAAAGGTTGTAGCAACAGGGGTAAAAACGACTGGGAAAAAACCGGTAAACATACTACCGACAGCTCGCCCTGGCGGAATTCGCGCAGGCTTTCCGCCGCGCTGACGATTCTGTCGAGGCCATACCACGAGCGCTGCACTTCTTCAAACAGGCGTAGCCCCTGAACCGTTGGCTGCAGGCGACCGCGGGCGCGGGCAAACAGCTTCAGGCCCAATACCTTTTCAAAGCGCGCCAGCTCGCGGCTGACGGTCGGCTGCGAGGTATGCAGCATCCTCGCGGCTTCCGTCAGATTGCCGGTGGTCATTACCGCATGGAAAATTTCAATATGGCGCAGGTTTACGGCGGGCATGGGGGTTCCTCAAGTGACGTGAACTATATCATTTTTGCATAGACTGGCAATAAAACGATATTTTTTATTCCTTACAGGCTGTGGCGTAATCGTAAAAAAACACAAACAACGCACACACAGCACCGGAGTTCCTTATGCCACGCTCGCTTTACGCTACTGATACCGATCTGACCGCAGAGAACCTGCTGCGGTTGCCTGCCGAATTCGGCTGCCCGGTCTGGGTCTACGACGCGCAGATTATTCGTCGCCAGATTGCCCAACTGAGTAAGTTCGACGTCGTGCGTTTTGCGCAGAAGGCCTGTTCAAATATTCATATTCTGCGCCTGATGCGCGAACTGGGCGTTAAAGTGGATTCGGTGTCGCTGGGCGAGATCGAGCGCGCGCTGGCGGCGGGATACGATCCGCACCAGCATCCGGAAGATATCGTTTTTACCGCTGACCTGATTGACGATGCAACGCTGGAGCGGGTGAAAGAGTTGCAGATCCCGGTCAACGCCGGGTCTATCGACATGCTAAGCCAACTGGGTGAAGTCTCTCCGGGCCACCGCGTCTGGCTGCGCGTGAATCCAGGCTTCGGCCACGGTCACAGTCAAAAAACCAATACCGGCGGCGAAAACAGCAAACATGGGATCTGGTACAGCCATTTACCGGCGGCGCTGGAAGTGATGCGCCGCTACCAGCTACAGCTGGTGGGTATTCATATGCATATTGGTTCCGGCGTCGATTATGGCCATCTGGAACAGGTATGCGGCGCGATGGTGCGTCAGGTCATCGAGTTCGGCCAGGATCTGCAGGCGATCTCGGCCGGCGGCGGGTTGTCGATCCCCTACCATGAAGATGAGGAGGCGATCGATACCGATCACTACTTCGGATTGTGGAATGCGGCGCGCGAGCAGGTGGCGAAGCATTTGGGTCATCCGGTGAAACTGGAAATCGAGCCGGGTCGCTTCCTGGTGGCGGAATCCGGGGTGCTGGTTTCTCAGGTTCGCAGCGTGAAAGAGATGGGCAGCCGCCACTTCGTGCTGATTGACGCCGGTTTCAACGATCTGATGCGCCCGTCAATGTACGGTAGCTATCACCACATCACCGCTCTGGCGGCTGATGGCCGCGACCTTAGCGCTGCTGGGGAGATTAAAACCGTGGTCGCCGGGCCGCTATGCGAATCGGGCGATGTCTTTACCCAGCAGGAAGGGGGAAAGGTGGAAACGCGGCTGCTGCCAGCGGTAGTACCGGGTGATTACCTGGTGCTGCACGACACCGGCGCTTACGGCGCATCGATGTCCTCTAACTACAATAGCCGTCCGCTGTTACCTGAAGTGCTGTTCGATAACGGCAAAGCGCGGCTGATCCGTCGTCGTCAGACGATTGAAGAGCTGTTGGCGCTTGAGCTGCTATAAGTTGATGTGAAGGCGTTTTGCCCATAGTGCCCGCGTCTCTGTCGGGTGACGGCTTACCCGACGGGGATTGTGAATTTCGTAGGCCCGGTAAGGCGTTAGCCGCCGCCGGGCAATTGCAACTTCAGCTAATTATTTGTAATACGGCCCGGTTGTCACCGATTCGCGCAGCACCAGCGTACCGGTAAAAGGCGGGATCGTCTCAATCGGCTGATCGTTTGCCAGCTTGATCGCCTGATCGATAGCGGTGGTTATCATGTTATCGATCGGCAGATAGACCGTGGACAGCCCCGGTTCCAGCCATTTTGCGCTCGGCGCGTCATCGAAACCGAACAGCGAAATATCCTGCGGGATCCGCAGCCCCGCCTGATACAGCGCCTTCGAAGCGCCCAGCGCCATATCATCGTTACAGGAAAACAGCGCGCTAAACGGCGTCTTCTCTTCTAACAGTTCACGGCACAGTTCATAACCGCGGGTCATAGTGGAATCGCCGTACTTCACTTTGGCCGGATCCCACTCGATACCGTGTTTTTTCAGCGCATTACGATAACCTTCCAGACGGGCTTTACCCGTCGGCGTGTGCATCGGCACGGTAATACAGGCGATATCGCGATGACCCTGGGTAATCAGGTACTCAACGGCCTGAAACGCCGCGTCCTGTTGTTCGAAGAACACGCAGATCTCTCGCGCCTGGCTGACATCGCGGTTAATGACCACCAGCGGCATGTCGATGGACTCAATCAGCGACATGATTTTCTTTTCGCTCATATGGCGCGTGTAGAGCACGATGGCATCGCACTGGCGATCGGCCAGCATCTGCACCGCTTCTTCTTCACGCTCCGGCGCATCGTGGCCGTCGGTGACGATCAGCTGTTTGCCCCAGGCCTCCGTTTGTCGGGATGCCTGCTGTAGCAAGCGTCCGAAATAGAAACCATCAAAGGTGGAGACCACCAGACCGATGCTGTTGCTCGTGCGGTTAGCCAGCGAGCGGGCGAGAAAGTTAGGCCGATAGCCCAGCTCTTCCATCGCCTTAAAAACCTGTTGGCGGGTGCTCTCTTTCACTTGACCTGTGCCGTTCAACACGCGGGAAACCGTCGCTTTAGAGACGCCTGCGCGAATTGAGACATCCAGCATTGTTGCCATTGTTACGATTCCTGATATCACGTGGTAACGCGCAGTTTATCACAGACATTCAGGGGGATATGGCCTCAAGGCAGCGTAAAAAACTATCGTGATCACGCTTTTACAGGAATTGATCGTCTGAAAAAATCAAATAGCAAATGCGGTATGCCAATTTTGCGTTATTTGGAATACCAGTAGAGAGGTTGCGAGCTTAGTCACAGAACTTTTTCTCACCAGTGATTATTTTTGGTATGCCAATAGGTGTTTGGCTGTACACCTGGTGCGCTAAAAGCCCTTAAACCTGAGGTATCCTCTATGGCATTGCAGGACAAACTGATCGACTCTCTGGGGAGTTTCGCCACGAAATTCAACAGCTATCGCTACATCATGGCAATAAAGTCTGCCTTTATTACCCTGATGCCAGTGATCATTGTCGGTGCCTTTTCGGTGCTGATCTCCAACATGGTGCTGGATCCTAAAAACGGACTGGCCAGTTTTCAGTCGCTCTCTTTTCTGGCGGCGCTAAAACCGATCACCAGCGCGATTAACTACGCGACGCTTAACTTTCTCAACATCGGTGCGGTCTTTCTTATCGGTATCGAGCTCGGGCGGATTAACGGTATCAAGAGCCTGTTCCCAGGGCTGCTGGCGGTAATCTGTTTTATTTGCGTCACGCCGACCACCGTCGAGATGATGGTCGACGGGCAAATGCATGAAGTGAAAGATGTGCTGCTGCGCCAGTTCTCCGATACCCGCAGCCTGTTCCTCGGCATGTTTATCGCCATTCTGTCGGTGGAGATCTACTGCTGGCTGGAAGGGCGTAAGGGGCTGAAGATCAAAATGCCGGATACCGTACCGCCCAACGTATCGGCGTCGTTTTCCGCTCTGATCCCATCAATTATCACCACTACGCTGATTGCCACCTTTGGCTTTATTTTTCACCAGGCCACCGGCATGTATCTCTATGACGCGGTTTATCAAGTAGTGCAGCAGCCGCTGGAGCGCGTGGTACAAAGTCTGCCGGGGATCCTGCTGCTGATGTTCGTTGCGCAGCTGTTCTGGGTTATCGGCATCCACGGTAACCAGATGATCAAACCGATCCGCGAGCCGCTGCTGCTGGGGGCGATCACCGTCAATATGAGCGCCTTTGAGCAGGGCAAAGAGGTGCCGAATATCATTACCATGCCGTTCTGGGATGTTTATATGAGCATCGGCGGTTCAGGGTTGACGATTGGTCTGTTGATTGCGGTGATGATCGGCACGAAACGCAAAGAGATGAAGGAGATCGCCAAACTGTCGATTGGTCCCGGGTTGTTCAATATCAACGAGCCGGTGATTTTCGGCATGCCGATCATGCTCAACCCGATCCTCGCGATCCCCTTTATTATCACTCCGCTGGTGACCGGCAGCATCGGCTACTTTGCGACTGCCGCCGGTTTTGCTGGTAAAGCGGTGGTGATGGTGCCGTGGACCACGCCGCCGCTGATTAACGCCTGGCTTTCTACGGCGGGCTCGATGGGCGCGGTGGTCACGCAGCTTATCTGCATCGTAACCGCGGTGCTTATCTATCTGCCGTTCGTCAAAATTGCCTCCCGCCGTGCGGACACCGCTCAGCGCCAGGCGGAAAACGCACAGGTCAGCCAAAACGCATGAGGACACTATGAGTACAGTAAGGATGGCGATCCCCCACGATTTTATCCTCGGTGCTGCCGCTTCGGCATGGCAAACCGAGGGCTGGAGCGGCAAGCAAGAGGGCCAGGATTCCTGGCCGGATCTCTGGTACAAGAACGACCGCCACGTCTGGCATAACGGCTATGGTCCGGCGGTGGCGACCGATTTTATCAACCGCTTTCGCGAAGATGTACAGTTGATGAAGCTGGCGGGTCTGACTCATTACCGGACCTCAATCAACTGGTCGCGTTTTCTCACCGACTATGAAAACGTTACTGTCGATGAAGCGTACGCGACGTATTACGACCAGTTGTTCGATGAGCTGCTGGCGAACGGTATTGAGCCGATGATCTGCCTTGAGCACTATGAACTCCCGGGCTATTTGCTGGAGCAGTACGGCGGCTGGGCATCGAAAAAAGTGGTGGAGCTGTTTGTGCAGTACGCAGAGAAGGTTTTTGCCCGTTATCACCACAAGGTGACGCGCTGGTTTACCTTCAATGAGCCGATTGTGGTGCAGACTCGGGTTTACCTGGATGCGCTGCGCTGGCCCTACGAACAGAACACCGGCACCTGGATGCAGTGGAATCACCACAAAGTGCTGGCGACGGCGAAAGTGGTCAGGCTGTTTCGCGAGAAGGGTTATCGCGGCACGGTAGGTTGTATTCTCAACCCGGAGGTCACTTATCCGCGTTCCAGAGCGCCCCATGACGTGCACGCCGCCGAAATCTACGATCTGTTTTATAACCGGGTATTCCTCGATCCGCTGGTTCACGGCGAATACCCGCAGGAGCTGTTTACCCTGCTCGAAAAGCATGATGTTGCCTGGAATTATTGCGCGGAAGAATTAGCGGTTATCCGTGAAAACACCGTCGATGAGTTGGGGATTAATCTCTACTACCCACATCGCGTTAAGGCTCCGTCGCGCGCCTGGCACCCGCAAACGCCGTTCCATCCGGCTTACTATTATGAGCCCTTTGAACTTCCGGGACGGAAGATGAACAGCTCCCGCGGTTGGGAAATCTATCCGCAAATCGTTTTTGATATGGCGATGCGCATCAAACAGGATTATCGCAATATCCCGTGGTTTGTGGCGGAAAGCGGTATGGGCGTGGAGAACGAAGGGCAGTTTCGTAACAGCGAAGGCACCATCGCTGACGACTACCGCATTCGATTTATCAGCGAGCATCTGTGGCAAACCCTGCGCGCGCGCGAAGCGGGGGCCAACTGTCACGGCTATATGCTGTGGGCGTTTACTGACAACGTTTCGCCGATGAACGCCTTTAAAAATCGTTACGGGCTGATTGAAATCGATCTGCAAAATAACCGGGCGCGACGACCGAAGGCTTCCGCCAGCTGGTTCCGTCAGTTGCGTGACAGTCGTGAGTTAACGCTGGATATTGACGATGAGTGGCGCTAGCCGGGCTTAAATTTTGCTAAGATAGCGCCGATATTGACTCGCAGGCTCAAAACGCACAGGTGATATTGTGGAGAAGGCTATCATTCCGCCGGAAAAGAAACCCTACCAGGAAATTGGTGATGATTTACGCGCACAGATTGCGCAGGGGCGCTATCCCATCGGGTCGCGCCTGCCGCCGGAACGCAATATCGCCGAAACCTACGGTGTGAGTCGGACGATCGTGCGTGAAGCGCTACTGATGCTGGAGCTGCAGGGGACTGTCGATATTCGCCAGGGCTCTGGGGTGTACGTCATGCGCATCCCGCATGAGGACGATAGCGAGGAAGAACAGATGCTGAGCAGCGACGTCGGGCCGTTTGAAATCCTGCAGGCTCGTCAGCTGCTGGAGAGCAATATCGCCGCTTTTGCCGCCAAAATGGCCACCCGCGCCGACATCGATAACCTGAAAAGGATTATCGAACAGGAGCAGCGGGCTATCGCCGCCAACGATACCAGCCAGGATAACGCCCGACTGTTTCACCTGCTGCTGGCCGGGGCGACGCAAAATCAGATGCTGCTGGCGACGGTTGAGCGCATCTGGCTGCAAATGGACAGCAGCCCGCTGTGGCAGCAGTTCAATGTGCATATCGCCAGCCGCGCTTATCGCCTGAAGTGGCTTGGTGACCGGCAAACGCTCCTCGCCGCCCTGCGCCGTCGCGACGTGATGGGGGCCTGGCAGGCGATGTGGCAGCATCTCGAAAATGTGAAAAATAGCCTGCTGGAGCTTTCCGATGAAGACGCGCCGGACTTTGACGGCTATCTGTTTGAGTCGGTGCCGATTTTTCAGGGAAAGCTGGTGTGATTATTCAGCCTCTTTACGCCGGGGCGCAGCACGCCGAGCAGGTGACGGAGTGGCTATGGCAGGCGTTTGGCGGCGATACGCTGCCGCAGGCCTTTTTTGCCAGCATTGTTGAACACAGCCAGATGCCCGACGCGCTACCGATCACCTTTATTGCCGTCGAAGATGGGAAACTGCTGGCAACTGTCGGGCTATGGCGCTGCGACTTGATCAGCCGTCAGGACCTGTATCCGTGGATGGCGGCGCTGTACGTTGCGCCAGAGGCGCGGGGGAAGGGGCTGGCGGGTAAGCTACAGCAGCACGTTATTGAGTATGCCCGGACGCAGGGTTATTGCGAGTTGTTTCTCTACTCCGCTTGCCGCGATTTTTATGAGCGTTTTGGCTGGCAATATATCGGCGAGGGCCTGGATTATCCGGCCACCGCCGTCAGTTTATACCGCTACGATTTGTCGCCATCAAGCGGCGCGATCACTGAATGACGGCGGACCAGCGTCGGGCTGAAAAGGTGGGTAATTTCCGGTGCTGGACGATGTTCCGCCAGCGCTAGCGCCAGTTCGGCAGCCTGAGTCGCCATGGTCACTATCGGGTAGCGCACTGTGGTCAGTCGCGGGCGCACGTAGCGTGAAATCAGCACATCATCAAAGCCGATCAGCGAAATCTCACGCGGTACATCAATGCCGTTATCGTTTAACACACCCATCGCACCGGCGGCCATTGAGTCGTTATAGCAGGCTACGGCGCTAAAGTTTCTCCCGCGCCCCATCAGCTCGGTCATTGCCAGTTCGCCGCCGCTCTCGTCGGGTTCAGCGAACGTCACCAGCCGGTCGTTGCACGGCAGACCGCTCTCTTTTAAGGCATCGTAATACCCTTGCAGACGATCTTCGGCATCAGAAATGGCGTGGTTGGAACACAGGTAGCCAATGCGAGTGTGCCCTTGTTGAATCAGATGGCGGGTCGCCAGCCATGCGCCGTAGCGGTCGTCCAACGCCACGCAGCGCTGCTCGAAGCCGGGTAAAATACGGTTGATTAATACCATGCCGGGAATTTGTTTCATCAGCGAGGCCAGTTCGTCATCAGGGATGATTTTGGCGTGAACGACCAGCGCGGCACAGCGATGGCGAATCAGTTGTTCAATCGCCTGGCGCTCTTTATGGACGCTGTGATAGCCGTTACCGATCAGCAAAAAATTGCCGGTATTGTAGGCCACCTGTTCGACGGCCTTGACCATTGCGCCAAAGAAGGGGTCGGAAACATCGCCCACCACCAGACCGACGGTTTCCGTTGACTGCTGCGCCAGCGCGCGGGCATTGGCGTTTGGATGATAATTTAACGTTTCCATTGCCGCGCCTACCGACTGGCGAGAGGCTTCGCTGGCTTTTGGTGAGTTGTTGATAACGCGGGAGACGGTAGCGACAGAAACTCCTGCGAGTCGGGCTACATCCTTTATAGTCGCCATACCAGGCCTTTTAGGGTAAACGCTTACATATCGGTTATGTTACGGGAAAGTGCGGCAGATTCAAGGCTCGGTACTATTGGGTTAGCGCAATTGTGATGCAGATTAGCCTTGCTGGTGAAAAAGTTACCCACAGGCATTCTGACGAATGATACAGGAAGGGATAATTCACACCTTTGCTTACACTTTGCGATTAGCTGTTGCGAATGTTCGCTGGTTTACCCATTCAGGGCATTGATATTCTGGTTATCCCAGAGGTATTGATAGGTGGAGTCGACTTCAGGTTGACTACTCTAATTACACCAGCCTGCGCAGATGCGCAGGTTTTTTTTTGCCCGCCGTTAGCCATTGTTACAGTTACCGAAAATAGCAATAACTGGTTGCACTTAGGCTCATTCCCTTGCGTTTTATGACTGGTGTCGGCGGGTGAAAAAACGAGACAATCAGGATCCCAGAGGTATTGATAGGTGAGTTTTTTAAGTACGCTTTTCGTACTGATTATCTTGCACCGACCTGCGCAGATGCGCAGGTTTTTTTTGCTCTGAATTCCGCTACCTATACTGCATTTTCCATGCCTTCTCGTGTAACCTGCTTTGACTGATTAACCGGTCAAACGGAGTTGTTATGCTTTTAGGATTTTTTAGACTGCTATTCAAAGGATTGTACCGGGTAAAGCTAACCGGTGACACGCAGGCGCTGTACCAGCAAAAGGTACTGATTACGCCAAACCACGTCTCATTTCTTGATGGCGTACTGCTGGCTCTTTTCTTGCCAGTGCGCCCCGTCTTTGCGGTGTACTCCTCGATTACCGATCGCTGGTTTATGCGTGCGCTAAGGCCAATTATTGATTTCGTCCCGCTGGACCCGACCAAACCGATGTCAATCAAGCATCTGGTGCGCCTGATTGAACAGGGGCGTCCGGTGGTGATTTTCCCGGAAGGGCGGATCTCGGTGAGCGGTTCGTTGATGAAAATTTATGACGGCGCAGCCTTTGTGGCGGCGAAGTCGCAGGCGACGATTGTGCCGCTGCGAATCGAAGGTGCTGAACTCACGCCCTTTAGTCGCCTGAAGGGGCTGGTTAAGCGCCGCCTGTTCCCGCGTATTCAACTGCATGTGCTGCCACCGACGCATCTGGTGATGCCGGATGCGCCGCGCGCCCGCGACCGGCGTAAAATCGCCGGTGAAATGCTGCACCAAATCATGATGGAAGCGCGGATGGCGGTGCGCCCGCGCGAAACGCTGTACGAGGCGCTGCTGGCGGCTCAGGACCGTTACGGTGCGCGCAAAAACTGCGTGGAAGATATTAATTTTCAGCCGGACACTTACCGTAAGCTGCTGACCAAAACGCTGTTTGTGGCGCGTATTCTGGAAAAATACAGCGCGCAGGGCGAAAAAATCGGCCTGATGTTACCGAATGCCGGGATTAGCGCGGCGGTGATTTTTGGCGCTGTCGCCCGTGGGCGCATTCCGGCGATGATGAACTACACCGCCGGGATCAAAGGCCTGAGCAGTGCGATTACCGCTGCGGAAATCAAAACCATCTTTACTTCCCGTACCTTCCTCGACAAAGGCAAACTCTGGCATCTGCCGGAGCAACTGACTCAGGTGCGCTGGGTATTCCTCGAAGATTTAAAAGGTGACGTCACCGCTGCCGATAAACTGTGGATTTTCAGTCGGTTGCTGATGCCGAAGCTGGCGCAGGTTAAGCAGCAGCCGGAAGACGCGGCGATGGTCCTGTTTACCTCCGGCTCGGAAGGTCACCCGAAAGGTGTGGTGCATAGCCACAAGAGCCTGCTGGCCAACGTTGAGCAGATTAAAACCATCGCTGACTTCACCGCCAACGACCGCTTTATGTCGGCATTGCCGCTGTTCCACTCATTTGGTCTGACGGTAGGCTTGCTGACGCCGTTGTTTACCGGCGCAGAAGTCTTTCTCTATCCCAGCCCGCTGCATTATCGCGTGGTGCCGGAGCTGGTGTACGACCGCAACTGTACCGTGCTGTTCGGTACCTCGACATTCCTCGCCAACTACGCCCGCTTTGCCAATCCGTATGATTTTTATCGCCTGCGTTACGTTGTCGCGGGGGCAGAGAAGCTGCAGGAAAGCACGAAGCAGATCTGGCAGGACAAGTTCGGCCTGCGCATTCTTGAAGGCTACGGTGTCACCGAATGCGCGCCGGTCGTATCGATTAACGTGCCAATGGCGGCGAAAGTGGGCACTGTTGGCCGTATTCTGCCTGGCATGGACGCCCGTCTGCTGGCGATGCCTGGTATTGAAGAGGGGGGCCGTTTACAGCTCAAAGGCCCGAATATCATGAAAGGCTATCTGCGGGTAGAAAACCCTGGCGTGCTGGAAGCACCGACGGCGGAAAATCAGCACGGCGAAGTGGAAACCGGCTGGTATGACACCGGGGATATCGTCGGCTTTGATGAGCAAGGCTATGTGCGAATTCAGGGCCGTGCCAAGCGCTTTGCCAAAATCGCCGGTGAGATGGTGTCGCTGGAGATGGTCGAGCAGCTGGCGCTGGCGATTTCGCCGGACAAAATGCACGGCACGGCGATTAAACAAGATGCCAGCAAGGGCGAGGCGCTGGTGCTGTTTACCACCGATAATGAACTGAATCGTGAAAAACTGCTGCGCTATGCCCGTGAACACGGCGTGCCGGAGCTGGCGGTACCGCGCGACATTCGCTGGCTTAAGCAGCTCCCGTTATTGGGCAGCGGCAAGCCGGACTTTGTCACCCTCAAAGGTATGGTAGAACAGACGGAACATTCCCATGAGTGAGTCAGTACACACTAACAATTCGCTGTACTCGAAAGGGATGGTGGCGGTTATCTGCGCCCAGTTTCTCTCGGCATTTGGCGATAACGCGCTGCTGTTCGCCACCCTGGCGCTGATGAAGCAGCTGTTCTACCCGGAGTGGAGTCAGCCGGTATTGCAGATGCTGTTTGTGGGCGCTTACATTCTTTTTGCGCCATTTGTCGGGCAGTTTGCCGATAGCTTCGCTAAAGGGCGGGTGATGATGGTCGCTAACGGGCTGAAGCTTGTCGGCGCAGGCTGCATCTGCTTCGGCGTGAACCCGTTTATTGGCTACACGTTAGTGGGCATTGGCGCAGCCGCCTATTCTCCAGCCAAATACGGTATCCTCGGCGAGCTGACGACCGGTGATAAGTTAGTGAAAGCTAACGGCTTGATGGAGTCCTCAACCATTGCGGCGATACTGCTTGGCTCAATGGCCGGTGGTGTTCTGGCGGACTGGCATGTTGTTGCGGCGCTCAGCGTCTGCGCGGTGGTGTATGCCGGCGCGGTGGTGGCCAACCTGTGGATCCCGAAGCTGCCCGCGGCGCGTCCGGGGCAGTCATGGCGCTTTAAGCCGATGACTCACAGTTTCTTTAGCGCCTGTACCACGCTATGGCGCAACAGCGAAACCCGCTTTTCGCTGGTGGGTACCAGCTTATTTTGGGGCGCGGGCGTTACGCTGCGCTTCCTGCTGGTGTTGTGGGTACCGGTGGCGCTGGGGATCACCAGCAACGCGATGCCGACTTATCTCAACGCGATGGTGGCAGTAGGGATTGTGCTGGGTGCCGGTGCGGCGGCGAAGCTGGTGACGCTGGAAACGGTGTCCCGCTGTCTGCCTGCCGGTTTCTTAATTGGCATTGTCGTGGTTTTCTTTGCCATTCAACAAGCCTTGTTACCGGCGTTTGGCTTGCTGTTGCTGCTCGGCGCGTTCGGCGGTTTCTTTATCGTACCGTTGAATGCGCTGCTCCAGGAGCGCGGGAAGCATACGGTTGGCGCAGGTAACGCGATCGCGGTGCAGAACCTCGGCGAAAACGTGGCGATGCTGCTGATGCTGGGCCTCTATTCTCTGGCGGTGAGCATCGGTATTCCGGTTGTCGGCGTAGGGATTGGCTTCGGCGTGGTGTTTGCCCTGGCTATCGCCGCCCTGTGGATTTGGGGACGGCGTAAATAATCTCCCGGAGGCGGCGCGTTGCGCCTGTCCGGGCTACAAAACCGCACGAACGTGTAGCCCGGACAGATGCGTAGCATCGCCTCCGGGAAAAAAGCCTGCGCGGTTCTGGAATTTTGTAGCCCGGGTAAGGCGTTTACGCCGCGACCCGGGGCTTTCCTGTCTTACGGTGCCGGGTAGGTATAAACCTGATGCACCGCTTCAATCTCCGCTAAAACCTCTGCGCTGAGCTCCAGATGGAGGCTCTCGACGTTAGTCTTAAGCTGCTCCATCGTCGTCGCCCCAAGCAGAGTGCTGGCGACAAACGGTTGGCGACGCACGAAGGCCAGCGCCATCTGAGCCGGGTCAATATTGTGACGCTTAGCGATATCGACATAGGCTGCCACTGCTTTCTGCGTCTGCTCTCCGCTATAGCGCGTAAAGCGGCTGAACAGCGTATTGCGCGCTCCGGCCGGTTTCGCGCCATTAAGGTATTTCCCGGTCAGCGTACCGAACGCCAGACAGGAATAAGCCAGCAGCTCGACACCTTCATATTGACTCACTTCCGCCAGGCCCACTTCATAACTGCGGTTCACCAGACTGTACGGATTCTGGATGGTTACAATGCGCGGCAGGTCGTGTTTGTCTGCCAGGTGCAGATAACGCATCACGCCAAACGCCGTTTCGTTAGAAACGCCGATATAGCGAATCTTCCCGGCGCGCTGGAACTCAGCGAGCGCCTCCAGCGTATCCAATAGAGTGACGACCGGAGCGGAGTCGGTCCAGGTATAGCCCAGCTTGCCAAAACAGTTAGTTGGGCGCTGTGGCCAGTGGACCTGGTAGAGGTCGAGGTAATCGGTTTGCAGGCGCTTCAGGCTGTCGTGTAGCGCCTCGCGGATGTTTTTACGATCCAGCTTATGGTCAGGACGAATGCTGCTGTCGTTGTTGCGAGAAGGGCCGCTAACTTTAGAGGCGATAACCAGCTTCTCGCGATTGCCGCGCTTAGCCAGCCAGTTACCGACGTAGGTTTCCGTCAGGCCCTGGGTTTCCGGGCGAGGCGGGACGGGATACATTTCAGCGACATCAATCAGATTGATACCCTGACTGACGGCGTAATCGAGCTGCTCGTGTGCGTCGGCCTCGCTATTCTGCTCACCAAACGTCATTGTGCCCAGCCCCAGCGTGCTGATTTCAAGAGAACTGTGTGGGATACGGTGATACTGCATAGCCAGCTTCCTTTTTTATCTACAAGGTCAGGCGTTCCCCGACAAAGGAATATAAAAATGGCAGAGGGGGAGAAAAAGAGGAAGTAAAAAGATCAAAAAAGCCGGGCTTGCGAAACGTAGCCTGATTTATCCCTGCGGATGCATCAGATTTTCCCGACTCTTTTTTGAAAACTGAAGGATGTTGAAGAGGCAGCGCAGCCACGCGATGAATGACAAGCTGCTGGTCAACGAAATACCTTAACGTTTAATAATCTGGGAAACGTCATCACGATTGATCTGCATTTTGTTACCTTGCTGATCTTCGTAACTGATTAGACCGGTATCATCATCTACTGCGGGTTTACCATCAGTCAGAATCATACGACCATCTTTGGTCGCCATCACGTAATCGCTGCTGCAACCGGAAACCGAGAACGCTAGTCCTACGGCGGAAATCAATACTGCCCATTTTTTCATTGTTGTTACCTCTATTATTTATGGCCGCACCTCGTACCAGTATATTAATAGCCTGATTTGTGAGACATAAAAAGCAGTTAAGTCTTAAAAAAGGATTGCAGCCCGTTTCAGGGCTGCATTTTAGCGGGTTACAGTGGGTTTTTTTTATTTCGCAGCAGGTTGAGGCTTTCAACCGCAATGGAAAAGAACATTGCGAAATAGATGTAACCTTTCGGCACGTGCACGTCGAAACTTTCGAGCATCAGCGTGAAGCCGACGAGAATCAAAAACGACAGCGCCAGCATTTTGACTGAAGGGTGGCGGTCAACAAAATCGCCTATCGAACGAGCGGCAAACATCATCACCAGCACCGAGATAATGACCGCAGCCATCATAATAAACAGATGATCCGACAGCCCAACGGCGGTGATCACCGAATCGAGGCTGAAAATAATATCCAGCAGCATAATTTGCACAATCGCGCCCATAAATGAATGGACGTTGGTTTTCAGCCCTTCCTCTTCCCCTTCGATCGATTCGTGAATCTCTTTACTTGCCTTCCAGATAAGGAACAGCCCGCCGAGCAGCAGAATCAGATCGCGAAAAGAGACCTCCTGGCTGAACACGGTAAACAGTGGATTGGTGAGCTTGACGACCCATGCGATTGACGCCAACAGCGCCAGACGCATGATCATCGCCCCCATTAACCCGATGCGGCGGGCATGAGCCCGTTGCGCGGTGGGGAGTTTTGCGACAACCAGAGAGAGGAAAATAATATTATCGATCCCAAGCACTATCTCCAGCAGCGTCAGCGTACCAAGCGCCAGCCAGGCGTTAGGATCGGTTACCCATGCAAATAACATCGTTCAAAGTCCTGCAAAATAGAAAGATGCAATTATATGCAACCATTGCGGCAGAACAAAAAATTAATCATCCTCTGGTCGTTATTTAGAGGAGAGAAGGAAATGGCGGGCCAGCAGGGCGGCGGTGAAATTTTTCTTTAGATAAAACCCGCGCGGTAGAGTAAGGATGGGCTCGCCGTGAGTACCGATGGCTTCGGTTAGCGCTTTACTGTTCGCGGCTTTTGGACGCAACTGCAGTACTTCGCCATGGCGAGCGGTGATACGCTCAACCTGCCCCAGAACGATCAGGTCCATTAACTCTTCCCAGTCCATGCGCAGCTGGCGATCTTCCTCTTCGCTCGGGCTCCACAGCAGCGGCGCTCCGACGCGGCGCTCGGCAAGTGGGATCGTGCGCGCGCCTTCAACGGGTACCCACAATACGCGCTTAAGCTTATGGCGCACGTGGCTACTCTCCCAGGTGACGCCGCTATTGCCGGTAAGCGGTGCAACGCAGACGAAGGTGGTCTCCAGCGGACGGCCCTGAAAGTCGACCGGTATCGTTTTAAGCTCAACGCCCAGCGCGGCAAAATCCTGCTCGGGTTTACTGCCCGCGCTGGCTCCTAGCCAAATCTCCAGCAGAATGCCGATCCACCCTTTATCACGTTTTAAATCGCGTGGGATCGGAATGCCCGCCAGTGCGGCCAATTCACCTAACGAATAACCTGCTAACTGCTGCGCCTGGGCCAGCAGTTGCTCCTGGCTTTGCGGTGGTGATGGGAGCGGCGCAATGGTTGGCATAACAAGAAACCTCTGTCTAAAAAATGAGCGGTAATTTCATCCGTTGTGGATAGAGTTTACCTTTTCTGGGGTAAGTATGACAATGTGATGATTCGTATGACTTTTTTTTCTATTTTTTACCGCTTTAAAAATTGTTAAAACGAGTTTTCCAGAACTGGTCACTGGCAATGAACAGGATCTTACACCATGTTATCCACAGAAAACTGGGATAACTGGGGAAAAGCCCCACTACTGTTTCCATTTACAGCCTTGACGTGCGGGTAAAATCGAGTTTTTAGACGAAATATGCTCAGTTGGCTTGCTTAAGCTGTGGATAAAACCAACATTGCTCGATCTTTCATCAGTTCCAGGATCTCATATGTGATGATCATCACGTTATGCTATGGTTTATGAAAGTTTTTCATTATAACTTAATGAAAAACATGTCATTATTTATTTGTGTTATCACTACGCTGTTCGGATTACTCCGGGTTTTCCCTGGTTAATTCCATACTTCTTCACAACTCTATCCACAGAAAAAGTGAATAAAATCGCCCGGTGATGGCCTTCGCTGTTTATAACTCGGGGTATTACTGTGAGTTATTCAAATGTTATTCGATCTCATCGTGCTAACAGAGTGGTTTACCGTTTCCAGCGAGTGTGAAACAATCATTCACATTGAAGCTTATTTTGAGGTAGTCCGGTGATTGATGACGATGGCTACCGCCCAAATGTCGGCATTGTAATCTGTAATCGCCAGGGCCAGGTCATGTGGGCCAGGCGCTATGGTCAGCACTCGTGGCAGTTCCCGCAAGGGGGCATTAATCCAGGAGAATCAGCAGAGCAAGCGATGTATCGGGAATTGTTCGAAGAAGTTGGGTTAAGCCGCAAAGATGTGCGGATCCTGGCTTCAACCCGTAACTGGTTGCGTTACAAATTACCTAAGCGTTTGGTGCGTTGGGACACAAAGCCGGTATGTATCGGCCAGAAACAAAAGTGGTTTCTCCTGCAATTGATCGGCAGTGATGCGGATGTCAATATGCAAACCAGCAGTACACCTGAGTTTGATGGCTGGCGATGGGTAAGTTACTGGTACCCGG
Organism: Klebsiella sp. RHBSTW-00215; assembly: GCF_014103785.1. Classification (NCBI taxonomy): domain Bacteria; kingdom Pseudomonadati; phylum Pseudomonadota; class Gammaproteobacteria; order Enterobacterales; family Enterobacteriaceae; genus Klebsiella; species Klebsiella sp. RHBSTW-00215. The sequence goes on along the minus strand of NZ_JABXQS010000001.1, from coordinate 315,077 downwards.
TACGCCAGGTGGTGTCGTTTAAGCGCGACGTTTACCGCCGGGTGATGAAAGAGTTTGCCAGCGTCACGATGGCGCTAGCGGAGAGCGCGCCTAAGCCGCAAAGCGCGCCTGCATATCGACGTAAAAGAGGTTAAGCCACGCACATTATGCTCACTCGGTTGCGAGAAATAGTCGAGAAGGTCGCGAGTGCGCCGCGTTTAAACGAGGCGCTGGATATCCTGGTAACCGATATCTGCGCCGCGATGGAGACGGAAGTCTGTTCGGTTTATCTGGCTGACAACGACCGACGCTGCTATTACCTGATGGCGACTCGCGGGTTGAAAAAGCCCCGCGGGCGTATTGTTGCGCTCGCTTTTGATGAAGGCCTGGTCGGTCTGGTTGGCCGACTGGCGGAACCCATTAACCTTGCCGACGCGCAAAAGCACCCCAGCTTTAAATATATTCCTGCGGTAAAAGAGGGCCGTTTTCGCGCCTTCCTTGGTGTTCCGATCATCCAGCGGCGTCAGCTGCTGGGGGTACTGGTAGTACAGCAGCGCGAGCTGCGTCAGTTCGATGAAAGCGAAGAGTCTTTTCTTGTCACTCTGGCCACGCAAATCGCCGGCATTCTCTCTCAATCTCAGCTGACCGCATTGTTCGGTCAATATCGTCAGACCCGCATCCGCGCGCTGCCCGCTTCATCGGGCGTCGCGATTGCCGAAGGCTGGATGGACGTCAGCCTGCCGTTGATGGAGCAGGTCTACGAAGCCTCGACGCTTGATACCGCTTCCGAGCGCGAACGGTTGACCGGCGCGCTGGAAGAGGCGGCCAACGAATTTCGCCGCTACAGCAAGCGCTATTCTGCCGGGGCGCAGAAAGAGACAGCGGCAATCTTTGATCTCTATTCACACCTGCTTTCCGACGCGCGCCTGCGCCGTGAGCTGTTCGCCGAAGTCGATCAGGGTGCGGTGGCTGAGTGGGCGGTGAAGAAGATTATCGAGAAGTTCGCCGAACAGTTTGCCGCGCTCAGCGATGGTTATCTGAAAGAGCGCGCGGGCGATCTGCGTACGCTAGGCCAGCGGCTGCTTTTCCATCTTGATGACAGTATTCAAGGTCCGAATACCTGGCCAGAGCGCATTGTGCTGGTGGCCGATGAGCTGTCGGCGGCGACTCTGGCGGAAGTTCCCCAGGAGCGTTTAGCGGGCGTGGTCGTTCGCGACGGCGCGGCGAACTCACACGCTGCGATTATGGTCCGTGCGCTGGGCATTCCGACGGTGATGGGGGCGGATATTCAGCCTTCGCTGCTGCACGGACATACCCTGATCGTCGACGGCTATCGCGGCGAGCTGCTGGTTGACCCGGAGCCGGTGCTGCTGCAAGAGTATCAGCGCCTGATCAGCGAAGAAAACGAGCTCAGTCGCTTGGCTGAAGACGATCTCGAACGCGCATCCGAACTGAAAAGCGGTGAGCGGGTAAAAGTGATGCTCAACGCGGGCCTGAGCCCTGAGCACGAAGAAAAACTTGGCAATTTTGTCGACGGCATTGGTCTGTATCGCACCGAAATCCCCTTTATGTTGCAAAGCGGCTTCCCCTCTGAAGAGGAGCAGGTTGCGCAGTATCAGGGTATGTTGCAGATGTTCAACGAGAAATCGGTGACCCTGCGCACGCTGGATATCGGGGCGGATAAACAGCTGCCATATATGCCGATTAGTGAAGAAAATCCGTGCCTTGGCTGGCGTGGCATTCGGATCACGCTCGATCAGCCGGAGATCTTTTTGGTTCAGGTGCGCGCGATGCTGCGTGCCAACGCGGCGACCGGCAATCTCAGCATTTTGCTACCGATGGTCACCAGCCTGGATGAAGTGGATGAGGCCCGCCGTCTTATCGATCGCGCCAGCCGTGAAGTGGAAGAGATGATCGGTTATGCCATTCCACGTCCGCGTCTTGGCGTGATGCTGGAAGTGCCCTCGATGGTCTTTATGCTGCCGCAACTGGCCAGCCGCGTCGATTTTATCTCCGTTGGCACTAATGACCTGACGCAGTATCTTCTCGCTGTGGATCGTAACAATACCCGAGTCGCCAGTATGTACGATAGCCTGCACCCGGCGGTACTGCGGGCGCTGGCGATGATTGCCCGTGATGCCGAGCGTTTTGGTATCGACCTGCGTCTTTGCGGGGAAATGGCGGGCGATCCGATGTGCGTGACGATCCTGATTGGTCTTGGTTATCGCCATCTGTCGATGAACGGTCGTTCGGTGGCGAGGGTGAAATACCTGCTGCGCCGTATTGATATCAATGAGGCTCAGGAGCTTTCTCACCGCAGTCTGGAAGCGCAAATGACTGCGGAAGTTCGCCACCAGGTTGCCGCCTTTATGGAGAGACGCGGTCTCGGCGGCCTGATTCGCGGTGGCCGCTAGCGGGGGCTACAGTTTGCGGGTTGGGTAGCCCGGACAGGCGCAGCGCGCCGCCTCCGGGAATGCTCAGCTACGTATTCGCATTCGTATACATATCTTTTACATGTCCGGCGCGGATCGTCCTTAACGCTTATGCTATCATTCGCAGCCTTTGGAGCGCCCGTTTTTGGCGGGCGCGAACGATAACCGCTGTCCACTTTCGGCGGAATAACAAGTGTTTATGGTGACAGATGAATAGTGGCTACCTGCATTTTCCGGAGTTTGATCCGGTAATATTTTCCATTGGACCGCTCGCCCTCCACTGGTACGGCATGATGTACCTGGTCGGGTTTATTTTTGCGATGTGGTTGGCCACCCGTCGGGCCAATCGTCCGGGCAGCGGTTGGACGAAAAACGAAGTTGAAAACCTGCTGTATGCCGGGTTCCTCGGGGTCTTCCTCGGAGGTCGTATTGGCTATGTATTTTTCTATAACCTGCCGGTATTCCTCGACGATCCGCTCTATCTGTTCCGCGTCTGGGACGGCGGGATGTCCTTCCATGGCGGCCTCATCGGTGTGATTCTGGTGATGATCATCTTCGCCAAACGCACGAAGCGCACTTTCTTCCAGGTCTCTGATTTTATTGCGCCGCTGATTCCATTTGGCCTGGGTGCCGGGCGTCTGGGCAACTTTATCAACGGTGAACTGTGGGGACGCGTCGATCCGAGCTTTCACTATTCGATGATTTTCCCCGGCTCCCGTGCAGAAGATCTGGCGCTGCTGCCGTCGCATCCTGAGTGGCAATCGCTGTTCGACACTTACGGCGCGCTGCCGCGTCACGCTTCGCAGCTCTATGAAATGGCGCTGGAAGGCGTGGTGTTGTTCCTGATCCTGAACCTGTTTATCCGCAAACCGCGCCCAACCGGTTCGGTCTCTGGCCTGTTCTTAATTGGCTACGGCCTGTTCCGCATCGTCGTAGAATTCTTCCGCCAGCCCGACGCGCAGTTCACCGGCGGCTGGGTACAGTACATCAGCATGGGGCAGATTCTTTCCATCCCAATGGTGCTTGCGGGTATCATAATGATGGTCTGGGCGTACCGTTGTCGTCCGCAGCAACAAAACTCTTGAGGAACCATGAAACAGTATCTTGATTTGATGCAGAAAGTGCTCGCTGAGGGCACGCAAAAAAATGACCGCACCGGAACTGGCACAGTCTCTATCTTCGGCCATCAGATGCGTTTTAACCTGCAGGAAGGATTCCCGTTGGTGACGACCAAGCGCTGTCATTTACGCTCCATCATCCATGAACTGCTGTGGTTCCTGCAAGGTGATACTAACGTTGCGTATTTGCGCGAAAACAACGTCACCATCTGGGACGAGTGGGCGGATGAGAACGGCGATCTGGGACCGGTCTACGGTAAACAGTGGCGTTCATGGCCTGCGCCGGATGGACGTCATATCGACCAGATCAGCACCGTGATGGAACAGCTGAAAAACGACCCGGATTCGCGCCGCATCATCGTCTCGGCATGGAACGTAGGCGAGCTGAACAAAATGGCGCTGGCACCGTGCCACGCGTTTTTCCAATTCTATGTGGCGGACGGCAAGCTCTCTTGCCAGTTGTATCAGCGCTCTTGCGACGTGTTCCTCGGCCTGCCGTTCAATATCGCCAGCTATGCGCTGCTGGTGCATATGGTCGCACAGCAATGCGACCTCGAAGTAGGCGATTTTGTCTGGACTGGCGGCGACACTCACCTGTACAGCAACCATATGGAGCAGACGCATCTGCAGCTGAGCCGCGAACCGCGCGCGCTGCCGAAGCTGGTCATCAAACGCAAACCGGCGTCGATTTTCGACTACCGTTTTGAAGACTTCGAAATTGAAGGCTATGACCCGCATCCGGGGATTAAAGCGCCAGTGGCGATTTGATCTGGAAGTGACGACGAAAAACCGCTGATACTTGAAGTGAACCCCGAAAGTTGGATATCCAGCAAGTAGGGGTTTGTTGTTTATGGAAGACAAAACTATTCAGTCAGATTCAAGCAATCTGTTGCCCTTTATTCCCTCTCTGGAAAGGATGATACCGGAGGGACATCAAAGCTATTTGGCGCTGGCAACGGCACCGTTCCCCAAAGCTGACTACCCTTTTTTCTCTGCGTCAGGCGGCTGGAAAGACCACACCACGCTGTGAGAGGCCGATGAGGTGTACCATTCGTTAATGGTGGCGTTTGCCTCGTTGGTCTGTGCGGTCGCGGCAAATTTCTCTTTTGGCTGATGTGTTTTTTTCCGAATACGGATACGGGAAGGTGTCGTGGTATTGATTTGCGCGTTAAAGGTACGAATGTGTGAATCGAATAAAACAGACTCCAACTGATGCAGACGATCCAGACCACGTAAAATACCAATAAGCGTACTGAGAGTTACGGACTCGCCTAATTCAACGCGTTTGATGGTTGCAGCGCCGACCTGTGCGCGCTCGGCCAGCTCAATCTGTGACAGCCCAAGCTGTATACGCGTTTCTTTAATTCTGCGGCACAATTCAGAAATAATTTCACTGTCGGGCATCGTACTGAAACGCATTTCAATTCCTCTACTGCGTAATAAATCCTGACAGATTATTTAGCATATTAAATTATAAATAAAGCAGATAATTTCTCTTTTGCGATAGTCACAACATTGTTTTTTTGGTAGCGCCTTTAAATAGTTGGATGTTGTTATATTCTTCAGTTGTTTAAGGTACTTCTGCGGCGACGGTTACTGTCCATTGCCCTCGTGGCGGTGTTGATGCTGTTTACCGGACTGGCAGAGGCTCAAATTCGGATATTTCCTCAGAAACCAGGCTCGATAACGGCTCATCGGGACGCCGTTGTGGTGTCGCCCGGTGTGGAAACCTGCCACGGTTGCTCAGTCTGGCAGCCATCAGCAATCTGACATATTTAAATTGGAGATAATGTTTTTTGATTCTCATGAATTGTATGACAAATATCGTTTGTTATCTCTGGAATTAAAATATATAAATATATGGCTAATTGAAGTGGGTGTCGAAATAATAACGTATTAAAAATGATACTTTAAAAAATATTAAATTTTTGGTGCTATTTTTGATGCGTTAAAAGTCCTCTCTATAAATCAGGTTATGTGATCGCGGTTAGTGAATCAGCTTAGTTGTATTTAATAAAATAGCCAAATAAACACAGCACATTTATTACCTGAATCAGAGTCAAATAAATCTGACACTACTCTATATTACTGAGGCCATACTATGGAAACCGTTCAAAATACCCTCGTTGCTCGCGAGAGCAGCGGCTGGAGAAAAAGTGATACCGTCTGGATGCTGGGTCTGTACGGTACTGCGATTGGCGCAGGGGTACTTTTCCTGCCGATTAACGCCGGGGTTGGGGGCTTAGTTCCGTTGATCATTATGGCAATTATCGCATTCCCTATGACGTTTTTTGCCCACCGTGGTTTAACCCGTTTTGTTCTCTCGGGAAAAAATCCGGGTGAAGATATTACCGAAGTGGTTGAAGAGCATTTCGGCACTGGTGCGGGTAAGCTTATTACGCTGCTCTACTTCTTCGCTATTTATCCTATTCTGCTGGTCTATAGCGTCGCAATTACCAACACGGTTGATAGCTTTATTACTCACCAGCTTGGCCTTGCGTCTCCGCCGCGCGCTATTTTGTCGCTGATTTTGATTATCGGCATGATGGGCATTGTCCGCTTTGGCGAAAAAATGATTGTTAAGGCCATGAGCGTGCTGGTGTTTCCGTTCGTGTTTGCGCTGATGCTGCTGGCACTTTATTTGATCCCACAATGGAATGGTGCGGTACTGGATACCCTGTCGCTGAGCAGCGCTTCCGCAACGGGTAATGGTCTGTGGATGACCCTGTGGCTGGCCATCCCGGTAATGGTTTTCTCCTTCAACCATTCGCCAATCATCTCCTCTTTTGCGGTGGCAAAACGTGAAGAATACGGTCAGGACGCTGAGCGTAAGTGTTCCCGTATCCTGGGTTTTGCCCACATCATGATGGTGCTGACCGTTATGTTCTTCGTGTTCAGCTGCGTGCTGAGCCTCTCTCCGGAAAACCTGGCGGAAGCGAAAGCACAGAACATCTCCATCCTCTCTTACCTGGCGAACCACTTTAATGCGCCAGTGATTGCCTGGATGGCACCTATCATCGCGATGATTGCGATTACCAAATCCTTCCTCGGCCACTACCTCGGTGCGCGTGAAGGTTTCAATGGCATGGTGATTAAGTCCCTGCGCGGTAAAGGGAAATCAATAGAAATCAACAAACTGAACAAGATCACTGCGCTGTTCATGTTGGTGACCACCTGGATTGTAGCGACACTGAACCCGAGTATCCTGGGCATGATTGAAACGCTGGGCGGCCCGGTTATCGCGATGATTCTGTTCCTGATGCCGATGTATGCCATCAACAAAGTGCCAGCCATGCGCAAATACAGTGGTCACATCAGCAACGTGTTTGTGGTTGTGATGGGGTTAATTGCCATCTCTGCCATCTTCTTCTCACTGTTCAGCTAAGTTTTCAGCGCCGCCTGTTGCAGGCGGCACATCCGTTTTGCTTTGTAACCGCATGGGTGCCACATGATTAGCGTTTTCGATATTTTCAAAATCAGCATCGGGCCGTCCAGCTCACATACTGTTGGGCCGATGAAAGCAGGAAAACATTTTGTTGATACCCTGCAGGAAAAAGGCCTGCTGCATAAAGTGACTCGTCTGGTGGTGGATGTGTATGGCTCCCTGTCATTAACGGGTAAAGGCCACCATACCGATATTGCAATTATTCTTGGGCTGTCCGGGTATTTACCTGATACCGTTGATATCGACGCCATTCCCGGCATTATTTGCGATGTAAACACCATGCATCGTCTGTTTATTGAAGAAGGCCAGAGAGAAATTCAGTTCCCGGTGGCAGAATGCATGCGTTTTCACAATGAGTTTCTGCCGCTACATGAAAATGGCATGAGTATTACCGCGTTTTGCGACGGAAAAATCGTCCATTTTCAGACTTACTATTCCATTGGCGGCGGTTTTATCGTCACGGAGGAAAACTTTGGCAAGAATCAGGACGCGGAGGTCGATATTCCGTTCCCGTTCTATTCTGCCCGCAACCTGCTGGCACACTGCCAGGACAACTGCCTGTCAATTTCTGCGGTGATGATGAAAAACGAGATCGCCCGCCACGGCAGGGAGAGCGTTGAGCAAAATATGGCGAAAATCTGGGAGACCATGAGAAACGCTATTAACCGGGGTATGAACACGGAAGGCATTTTGCCTGGACCACTAAAAGTGCCACGTCGTGCTTCTGCGCTGCACCGCGTGCTGGCACCGCAGAGCCAGTCGATTACACCACTGAGTGCGATGGATTGGGTCAATATGTTCGCGATGGCGGTAGGGGAAGAGAACGCGGCGGGCGGGCGAGTCGTTACCGCACCGACCAACGGTGCCTGCGGAATTATCCCGGCGGTACTGGCCTATTACGATCGCTTTATCAAGGCGGTGACGCCGGAAATCTATATGCGCTACTATCTGACCGCGGGTGCGATTGGCATTCTGTACAAGATGAATGCGTCTATTTCCGGGGCAGAGGTTGGTTGTCAGGGGGAAGTGGGGGTGGCCTGCTCGATGGCGTCTGCCGGACTGGCAGAGCTGCTGGGCGGCAGTCCGGATAAGGTATGCATTGCCGCGGAAATCGGCATGGAACATAACCTCGGTCTGACCTGCGATCCGGTGGCCGGACAGGTTCAGGTACCGTGCATTGAGCGTAACGCGATTGCGGCAGTGAAGGCCATTAACTCGGCCAGCATGGCGATGTATCGTACCAGCGATCCAAAAGTCTCACTGGATAAAGTCATCGAAACGATGTTTGAGACAGGCAAAGATATGAATGCCAAATATCGTGAAACAGCACGAGGCGGTCTGGCGATTAAAGTCGCGGTGTGCGAATCCTGAGACTTGGAAAACCGCCTGCAGAATGGAGTTCACTTCATTCTGCAGGCGGTTTTTTTATGTGCCAACCCTGCTAAACGACGGCTATAAACCGTGATCAGAACCCGCTTTTTGCGAGCTGGTTTCCCGCACCTTTGCAACCCATTGCAACGCTTTAAATACTCTCCGACGCGCGACGCAAACCCTCACTTTGCCGTTCGTATCAGTCATCAAGGATACGCATACTCGGCCCATGAACAGAGAACATGGCTATACCCTGATTGAAACCCTGATAACGATGATGCTGGTTGTCATTCTTAGCGCCAGTGGGCTATACGGATGGCAGAGCTGGCGACAGCAGCAGCGCCTGTGGCAAACCGCTTGCCAGGTCCGGGACTATCTTGTGCTGTTGCGCGACGACGCCAACTGGCACAACCGCGACCGAATATTAAACGTCGGGCAAAGCGCGGAGGGTTGGTGCCTGAGTGCCACCGGCGCGGCGGCCAACTGTAGCGTAAAGAGCGCTTTCACGTTGCAACCGCTGTGGCCGGACGTTTCGCTCAGTGCGATCACACCAGGTCTTGGGTTTTACGGCCTGCGCAATACCGCCTGGGCCGGGCATATAAGGCTGCAAAGCGCAGCGGGCGGCTGGAATATTATTGTTTCCAACTGGGGGAGAATCCGCCTGTGTCGCGGCGAGGAGACGACATCATGTCAGTAATTCATCGTGGCTTTTCTCTCCCCGAAACGCTGATAGCGATGGCGATTAGCTCCGTTTTATTACTCGGAAGCGCCCGCTTTTTGCCCTCTTTGCAGCGAGCGGTTCTGAACCAGACCCAGCAGCAGTCTCTGGAAAATGAACTCTGGCAGCGTCTCTATGCCGTGGCGAAGCATCTGCAACGCGCCGGTTATTGCAATGGACGCTGTAGCGGGGAAGCGCTGCACATTACAGGCAGCGGTGATTGTGTGCTCCTGCGCTGGGATGGCAACAGCGACGGGGTCTGGAATGCCTCACCGTCGTCGGAATCTGATACGACAGGCTTTCGGCTACGCGATGGCGCGCTGGAAACCTTACGCGGGGCGAGTGACTGTAGCGGCAAAGGCTGGGAGAGAATGACCAACCCGGCGGCGATTAAAGTCACCACGTTTCAGATTACCCGGCAGGGCAGGACGGATTATCCCCCTGAGCTATCAATAACGCTGGCGGCGCAATCCGTTGCTGACTCGCGAATTCACGCGCAGGCGGAATACAGCGTAACGGGATATAACCTGTGAATCGCCAGCGCGGTATCTCTTCGTTGCTGATGGTGCTCCTGCTGTTAGCGCTTGGTAGTCTGCTGCTTCAGGGGTTAAACCAGCAGCAGCGTTCTTTGTTGGCGCAAACGGCCAGCGAAACGCAGGCGCTTCGCGATACTGCTGGTGCGCATTCCGCACTACAGTGGGGAAAGGGACTCTCCTGGCCGTTGCAGAATGCAGTGAACTGCCAGCAGAATGGCGAATTTGGTTGGCGCGCTTGCATGCGCATTTTCAGCGACGCATCGGTATTGCTGATAGGCGGTAGCGGCACCATGCTGTTGTGGCAGTCTGGCGTGGTAGAGCAAAACCAGCTGCGCTTTTCACCCCACGGCTGGAGTGATTTTTGCCCGCTAAAGGAGGCGAGCTTATGTCAGATGCCTTGAGGCGACAACGCGGTTTTAGCCTGCCGGAAACGCTGCTAGCTTTAGTGTTGCTGATAATGACCGTTACCGCGCTGGCGGGATATCAACGTGGGCTGGCTAATGGTTTTATGCAGCTCAATCAGTATCGTCAGCTGTGGCGTGACGCATGGCGATTCGGGCAGCTTAGCCCTGCCGAGATTCCAGCAAACCGACAGGTATCCCGTGTGCAGACATCGGTGCAAAGATGTGTCAGCATCACGGTAACGATCACGATGCCCACCGCAAGGCGGGCGCAGATGACCCGGCTGCATTGCCCGGTCAGTCAGTAGCCAGGAGCGAATATGTTAAGGGTGTACCACTCAAACCGTCTGGATGTGCTTGAAGCGTTGATGGAATTTATCGTCGAACGCCAGCGGCTGGATGACCCTTTCATTCCTGAAATGGTGCTGGTGCAGAGTACCGGGATGGCGCAATGGCTACAGATGACGCTGGCGAAGCGATTCGGGATCGCGGCCAATATTGAATTCCCTCTGCCAGCCAGTTTTATCTGGGACATGTTCGTACGGGTGCTGAAAGATATCCCCGGGGAAAGCGCGTTCAGCAAACAGAGCATGAGCTGGAAGCTGATGACCTTGCTGCCTCAGCGTCTTGACGATGAAGCCTTCACGCTGCTGCGCCACTATCTGAGCGACGACAGTGACAAGCGCAAACTGTTTCAACTGGCGACAAGGGTAGCGGATCTCTATGACCAGTATCTGGTTTATCGCCCTGAATGGCTAATACGCTGGGAGGCTGACGGGCGCGTGGACGGCCTTGGCGAGGCACAGGATTGGCAAGCGCCGTTATGGAAAGAGCTGGTGGAGTACACTGCGGAACTGGGTCAGCCGCTGTGGCATCGCGCCAACTTGTATCAACGCTTTATCAGCGCGCTTGAATCCGCTGAAGAGCCTCCTGCCGGGCTGCCGTCGCGGGTATTTATTTGTGGGATTTCGGCGCTGCCGCCGGTGTACCTGCAGGCGCTACAGGCGCTGGGTAAGCATGTTGATGTTTACGTCCTCTTCACTAACCCTTGCCGCTACTACTGGGGTGACATCAAAGATCCCGCATTTTTGGCCAGACTGATATCCCGCCAGCGTCGCCATCATCGTGAAACGACCCGAGAGCTGCCGCTGTTCCGTGATACTGAACAGGCACCCGGATTATTTAATGATTCCGGGGAGCAGGATGTCGGCAACCCAATGCTGGCCTCCTGGGGCAAGCTGGGGCGTGACTATATCTACTTACTGGCGGGTCTGGAACGCTATGAAGAGCTGGATGCTTTTGTTGATATCGTACCTGACAACCTGCTGCATAATCTTCAGGCTGACATCCTCGATCTGCGCAATGGCGCAGTGGCCGGGCGTAGCGCCGAGGAGTTCGCCAACAGCCGCAGCAAGCGCCCTTTAGCGCTGGACGATCGCAGCCTGATGATTCATGTCTGCCACAGCCCGCAGCGCGAGGTCGAGGTGCTGCACGACAGGCTGCTGGCGATGCTCGAAGAGAATCCCGAACTGACGCCACGCGATATTATCGTCATGGTCGCGGATATCGATAGCTACAGTCCCTATATCCAGGCCGTCTTCGGCAGCGCCAGCGGCGAACGCTGGCTACCGTGGGCGATTTCCGACCGTCGCGCCCGTGAATCGCATCCTGCGCTACAGGCATTTATTACCCTCCTTTCGCTGCCCGATAGCCGTTTTGCCAGCGAAGACGTGCTGGCGCTGCTGGACGTTCCGGTGCTGGCGGCGCGGTTTTATATTGACGAAGAGGGGCTACGCTACCTACGCCAGTGGGTTAACGAATCCGGCGTGCGTTGGGGGATGGATGACGACAACGTTCGTGAGCTGGATCTCCCGGCAACCGGCCAGCACACCTGGCGCTTTGGCCTGACGCGGATGCTGTTGGGCTACGCAATGGACAGCAGCGAGGGGGAGTGGCGCTCGGTTCTGCCATACGATGAGTCGAGCGGGCTTATCGCCGAACTGGTGGGTAGCCTGGCATCCTTGCTAATGCAGCTTAATCTCTGGCGGCGCGGGCTGGCTCAGGAGCGCCCTCTGGCGGAGTGGCTGCCGGTATGCCGTGACCTGCTGAACGACTTTTTCCTGCCAGATAGCGAAACAGAGGCGGCTCTGGCGCTTATTGAACAACAGTGGCAGGCGGTGATTGATGGCGGCGTTGAGGCCCAGTACGGCGAAGCGGTGCCGCTATCTTTGCTTCGTGATGAACTCTCCCAGCGCCTCGATCAGCAGCGCATCAGCCAGCGCTTCCTTGCCGGGCCGGTGAACATCTGTACCCTGATGCCCATGCGCTCGATTCCTTTTAAAGTGGTCTGCCTGCTGGGAATGAACGACGGCGTTTATCCGCGTACTCTGGCACCGCTGGGTTTTGACTTAATGAGCCAGAAACCGCAGCGTGGCGACCGTAGCCGTCGTGATGATGACCGTTATCTGTTCCTCGAAGCGCTGATGTCGGCCGAGCAGAAGCTGTATATCAGCTATATTGGTCGCTCTATTCAGGATAATAGCGAGCGCTATCCTTCCGTTCTGGTCCAGGAGCTGGCGGACTATATCGGTCAAAGCCACTGTCTGGCGGGCGATGAGTCGTTGGATTGCGATGCCAGCGAGCGTCGTGTCAAAGAGCACATCACTCATCTGCATACGCGCATGCCTTTTGATGCCGCCAACTTTCAAGACAACGAAGATCAAAGCTATGCCCGGGAATGGCTGGCAGCCGCCAGCCAGCAGGGGGAGGCGCACGGTGATTTTATCCAGCCGCTACCCGCCCCGAAAATTGACCACCTCCCTTTCGAACAGTTGCTGCGTTTCTGGCAGCATCCGGTTCGCGCCTTCTTCCAGCAGCGGCTGCGGGTTAATTTCCGCTCGGAAGAGAGCGAAATCCCCGACGATGAACCTTTCACCCTTGAAGGGCTGAGCCGCTATCAGCTGAACCAGCAACTGCTGAATACGCTGATTGAGCAGCAGGACGCCTCGGTGATGTATCGCCGTTTCCGTGCCGCCGGAGAGTTACCCTATGGCGCTTTCGGCGAACTGGCCTGGGAGACCCAGCGACAAGAGATGCAAAACCTGGCGGAGCGGGTCATTGCCAGCCGCAAACCGGGGCAGAGTCTGGAAATCGATCTGCAATGTAACGGAGTCAACATTACTGGGTGGTTGCAGCAGGTACAATCCGACGGTTTGCTGCGCTGGCGGCCATCGCTGCTGAGCGTGGCGCAGGGAATGCAACTTTGGCTGGAGCATCTTGTCTATTGTGCAAGTGGCGGTATCGGCGAAAGTCGACTGTTTGTGCGCAAAGACGGGGAGTGGCATTTCCCTCCGCTGGCGCAAGAGCAGGCTCAAGGATACCTGAATGAACTGGTTGACGGTTATCTGCAAGGGATGTCTAAACCGCTACTGCTGCTGCCAGAAAGCGGAGGTGCATGGCTAAAAGTCTGTTACGACGCCGAAAAGGATGTCATGTTAATGGATGAAGAGACGCAGCAGAAAGCGCGTAGTAAATTTCTTCAGGCCTATGAAGGGAACATGGTGGTCAGCGGTGAGGGTACCGATGTTTGGTATCAGCGCCTGTGGCGCACTCTGGAGCCGGAATACTATGAAGAGATTATCGCGCAAACGCAGCGCTATTTGCTGCCGGTATTTCGTTTCCATCAGTCCGAATAAAATTTTAATAGTATAAAAATTGCGCAATATATGGCTGTTCATTTATGATGCGCAACGAATCACGGACTGATGTTTTATTAAGGCTGCATACCGTGCAGCGCCAGGTTTGTTAATGATGAGGTCCGTGAATGCCCCGCAGTTTATGGTTCAAGGTTATTGTAGTTCTGGCCGCCCTTTGGGCACCGTTAAGTCAGGCAGACACCGGATGGCAACCGATTCAGGAAACCATTCGTAAAAGCGAAAAAGATACCCGTCAATATCAGGCGATTCGCCTGGATAATGGCATGGTGGTTCTGCTGGTTTCCGATCCGCAGGCGGTGAAATCGCTGTCGGCGCTGGTCGTCCCTGTGGGTTCACTACAGGATCCCGTGGAGCATCAGGGACTGGCTCACTTCCTGGAACATATGACGCTGATGGGCTCGCAGAAATATCCGCAGCCTGATAGCCTCGCCGAGTTCCTCAAAATGCACGGCGGCAGCCATAACGCCAGTACCGCGCCGTATCGCACCGCGTTCTATCTTGAAGTGGAAAACGATGCGCTGGACGGCGCTGTTGATCGTCTGGCTGACGCCATTGCCGCGCCGCTGCTGGATAAAAAATATGCCGACCGCGAGCGTAATGCAGTTAACGCCGAGCTAACGATGGCGCGAACCCGTGACGGGATGCGGATGGCGCAGGTTAGCGCTGAAACCATCAACCCGGCGCACCCAGGCTCGCATTTTTCCGGCGGTAACCTCGAAACGCTGAGCGACAAGCCCGGCAAGCCGGTACTCGATGCGCTGCATACCTTCCGCGATAGCTGGTATTCCGCCAACCTGATGAAAGCGGTGATCTACAGCAACAAACCTCTGCCGGAGCTGGCGAGCATCGCTGCGGCTACCTATGGTCGCGTGCCGAACCATAATATCAGCAAGCCGGAAATTACCGTGCCGGTGGTGACCGATGCGCAAAAGGGCATCATCATTCACTATGTCCCGGCGATGCCGCGTAAAGTGCTGCGCGTTGAGTTCCGCATCGATAACAATAGCGACCAGTTCCGCAGTAAAACCGACGAGCTGGTGACCTATATGATCGGCAACCGTAGCCCGGGCACGCTTTCTGACTGGCTGCAAAAGCAAGGACTGGTTGAAGGTATCCGTGCCGATTCCGACCCGGTGGTTAACGGCAACAGCGGGGTGCTGGCTATTTCCGCAACCCTGACGGATAAAGGCCTGGCGCATCGTGATGAAGTCACAGCGGCCATTTTCAGTTACCTCAATCTGCTGCGTAGCCAGGGAATTGATAAACGCTATTTTGATGAACTGTCCCATGTGCTGGCGCTCGATTTCCGCTACCCATCAATTAATCGCGATATGGATTACGTCGAATGGCTGGCTGACACCATGATCCGCGTGCCGGTTGAGCATACTCTGGACGTCGTCAACATTGCCGACCGTTACGACCCGCAGGCGATTAAAGACCGTCTGGCGATGATGACGCCGCAAAACGCCCGCATCTGGTATATCAGTCCGAAGGAACCGCATAACAAGACGGCCTACTTCGTTAACGCGCCTTATCAGGTGGATAAAATCAGCGCGCAGACCTTTGCCGACTGGCAGCAGAAATCCAGCGCCATTGACCTTAAGCTAGCGGTGCTGAACCCCTATATTCCTGATGATTTCACCTTAATCAAAAGCGACAAGGCTTATCCGCATCCACAGCTGATCGTTGATGAGCCGACGCTACGTGTGATTTACGCGCCGAGCCAGTACTTCGCCAGTGAACCGAAGGCGGATATTTCGCTGGTCCTGCGTAACCCGCAGGGCATGGACAGCGCCCGTCGTCAGGTGATGTTTGCCCTTAATGATTATCTGGCGGGTATCGCGCTTGACCAGCTTAGCAACCAGGCGGCGGTCGGCGGCATCAGCTTCTCCACCGGTGCTAATAATGGGCTGATGGTTAACGCCAACGGCTACACGCAGCATCTTCCGGAACTCTTTAACGCGCTGCTGGATGGTTACTTCAGCTATACGCCGACCGAAGAACAACTGGAGCAGGCTAAATCCTGGTACGCCCAGATGATGGACTCGGCGGATAAAGGCAAAGCCTACGATCAGGCGATCATGCCGGTTCAGATGGTTTCACAGGTGCCGTATTTCCAGCGCGAAGATCGCCGGGCGCTGCTGCCCTCGATTACGCTTAAAGAGGTGCTGGAGTACCGTGATAATCTCAAAGCCAAAGGGCGTCCGGAGCTGTTGGTAATTGGTAATCTCACTGCCGATCAATCAACCGCTATGGCGCGGCAGATTCAAAAACAGCTGGGGGCAGACGGCAACGAATGGTGCCGTAATAAAGACGTGCTGATAAACAGCAAACAGCTGGCTATTTTTGAAAAAGCGGGCAACAGCACGGACTCCGCGCTGGCCGCCGTCTTCGCGCCGCCGAACGTCGATGAATACACCAGTTCTGCTGCGAGTTCTCTTCTCGGGCAAATCGTGCAGCCGTGGTTTTACAACCAACTGCGCACGGAAGAACAATTGGGCTATGCGGTTTTTGCCTTCTCAATGAACGTTGGCCGCCAGTGGGGAATGGGCTTCCTGCTGCAAAGTAACGACAAGCAGCCTGAATTCCTGTGGCAGCGTTTCCAGGCCTTCTTCCCGACGGCGGAAGCCAAATTGCGGGCGATGAAGCCGGAAGAGTTTGCGCAGATCCAGCAGGCGGTTATTAGCCAGATGCAGCAGGCACCGCAGACCCTGGGCGATGAGGCATCAAAGCTGAGCAAAGATTTCGATCGCGGTAATATGCGTTTTGATTCACGTGATAAAGTAGTGGCTCAGATTAAACTGCTGACGCCGCAAAAACTTGCTGACTTCTTCCATCAGACGGTAGTGGATCCGCAAGGCATGGCGATACTTTCCCAGGTTTCCGGGAGCCAGAACGGCAAGACGGAATACGCACATCCGCAGGATGGCAAAGTCTGGGAAAACGTCAGCGCATTGCAGAAATCCTTACCCCTGATGCGAGAGAATGAATGACCGAAACCGCCGAGTCTCTTGACCCCCTGCGCTTGCCCCTGACGGGCGAGCGCCTGATAGAAGCCTCTGCGGGCACCGGAAAAACCTTTACCATTGCCGCGCTCTATTTGCGGCTGCTGCTGGGGCTGGGCGGTAAATCCGCCTTTCCCCGGCAGGTCAGCGTTGAAGAACTGCTGGTGGTGACCTTTACCGAAGCGGCGACCGAAGAGCTGCGCGGGCGTATTCGTAGCAACATCCACGAGTTGCGCATCGCCTGCCTGCGTGACAGTACCGATAACCCTCTCTATGCCGGACTGCTGGCGGAAATACCTGACAAGAACCTCGCCGCGCAAAGGCTGCTGCTGGCGGAACGCCAAATGGACGAAGCGGCGGTATTTACCATTCACGGCTTCTGTCAGCGGATGTTGAGCCTCAACGCTTTTGAATCTGGCATGCTGTTTGAACAGCAGCTTATTGAAGATGAATCCCGCCTGCGCTATCAGGCCTGCGCCGACTTCTGGCGTCGCCACTGCTATCCGCTGCCGCGCGATATCGCCGCGGTTATTCATGAAGCGTGGAAAGGCCCCCGTGACCTGCTGAAATCAATCGACCGCTGGCTGCAAGGCGAAGCGCCGCAGCTAAAATCTCCACCACCTGCCGAAGAAACGCTGGCCGAACGCCATCAGCAAATTATCGGGCGCATTAATGCGCTTAAGCAGCAGTGGCTGGAACAGGCAGGCGAAATTGAGGCTGTACTGGAAAATTCAGGCCTCGACCGGCGCAAGTTCAACCGCGGAAATCAGGGAAAGTGGCTGGAGAAAGTGAATGCCTGGGCACAGGAAGAGACCCTGGGCTATCAGCTTCCGGACGCGCTGGAAAAGTTCTCTCAGGCTTTCTTGCTTGAACGCACCAAAGCGGGCGGTGAATCGCCGGTACATCCGCTGTTTAGCGCGGTAGAGAAGCTGTTGGCTTCACCGTTAACGTTGACCGATCTGGTTATCGCCAGGGCTTTGGTCGAAATCCGTGAAGCAGTGGCCCGGGAGAAACGTCGCCGCGGCGAGCTGGGCTTTGACGATATGCTCAGTCGCCTTGATGATGCTCTTCGTAGTGATAGCGGCGAAGCGTTGGCCTGCGCGATTCGTCAGCGTTTTCCGGTAGCGATGATCGATGAATTCCAGGATACCGACCCGCAGCAGTATCGTATTTTTCGTCGTATCTGGCGACAGCAGGCAGACACCGCGCTGCTGCTGATTGGCGACCCGAAGCAGGCGATTTACGCCTTCCGCGGCGCGGACATTTTTACCTACATGAGAGCGCGTGGCGATGTGAGCGCCCACTATACGCTGGATACTAACTGGCGCTCCGCGCCGGGAATGGTTGAAAGCGTCAATCACCTGTTTAGCCTCAGCGATAACCCCTTTATGTTTCGCGAAATCCCGTTCCTGCCGGTCAAATCGGCGGATAAAAACCAGGGGCTGCGCTTTACTGTTGATGATGCCGTGATCCCCGCAATGAACGTCTGGCTGATGCCGGGCGAGGCCGTTGGCTCGGGGGATTATCAAACATTTATGGCGCAGATTTGCGCCGGGCAAATTCGCGACTGGCTCAGCGCGGGTCAGCAGGGCAAAGCGCTGCTATGGCGTGGTGAAAAATCCTCTCCGGTTCAGGCCTCGGATATCACGGTGCTGGTGCGTAACCGCCAGGAGGCCTCGCTGATCCGCGATGCCCTCCAGCTGTTGTCGATACCTTCCGTCTACCTTTCCAACCGCGATAGCGTGTTTGAAACGCCGGAAGCGCAGGAGCTGCTATGGTTGCTGCAGGCGGTGCTGGCGCCCGAACGCGAAAATACCCTGCGCAGCGCGCTGGCGACCTCAATGTTCGGCCTGAACGCTCGGGATATCGAAAACCTCAATCAGGATGAACGGGCGTGGGATGAACTGGTTGAGGAGTTTAGCGGCTACCGGCAAATCTGGCGTCAGCGTGGGGTCATGCCGATGCTACGCGCGCTGATGACCGCGCGACGTATCGCCGAAAATCTGCTCGCTACAAACGGTGGCGAACGACGCCTGACCGATATTCTGCATATCAGCGAGCTACTTCAGGAAGCTGCCAACCAGCTTGAAAGTGAACATGCGCTGGTACGCTGGCTGGCGCAGCATATCGCCGAGCCGGATAGCAATGCCTCCAGCCAGCAGATGCGCCTGGAAAGCGACAAGCACCTGGTGCAGATTGTCACCATTCACAAATCAAAAGGTCTGGAATATCCGCTGGTCTGGTTGCCGTTTATCGCGCGTTTTCGTAAACAAGATCAAGCGTTTTATCACGACAGAAGTTCCTTTGCGGCGGTCCTCGACCTCGGGCAGGATGACGGCAGTATGGAACTGGCGGAGGCCGAACGTCTGGCTGAAGATTTGCGCCTGCTGTACGTGGCGCTGACCCGTGCGGTCTGGCACTGTAGCCTTGGCGTTGCGCCGCTCAGCACCCGCCGTAGCGATAAACCTGGTGCCAGCGATTTTCACCACAGTGCGTTGGGCCGCCTGCTCCAGGGCGGGGAGGCGATGGATGCCGCAGGGCTAACGGCTCGTTTACAGACTTTCTGCTGCGATGATATTGCTCTGCAACGTCCTGTGCTTACGGATCTGACGCCCTGGCAGGCTCCGCAGACGGAACTGCCGCCGCTTTGTGCGCGTATGCTTGAGCGCACGGTGGTCGACGACTGGCGAGTCACCAGCTATTCCGGTTTACAGCAGCACGGCCACAGCGCGGCGCAGGATCTTCTGCCGCGCCTGGATGTCGATGCCGCAGGCGTTGGCGAAGTAATGGAAGAGCCGCAGCTCACGCCGCACCAGTTCCCGCGCGGCGCATCGCCGGGGACGTTTCTGCATAGCCTGTTTGAAGATATTGATTTCACCCTGCCGGTGCCCGCCGACTGGATGGCGGAGAAACTACAGCTGAGCGGGTTCGAGGAGAAATGGACTCCAGTGCTGACCGAATGGCTCGACGGTGTGCTGCGCACCCGCCTGCCGGGGGCGGAGATCGCCCTGAATCAGCTTAGCGAAAGCGATAAACAGGTAGAGATGGCCTTTTATCTACCCATCGAACAGCCTCTGGATCCGCTGCGTCTGGACGCGCTAATCCGTCAGTACGATCCGCTCTCCGTTGATACCCCAACCCTCGATTTCCGTCAGGTACGCGGCATGTTGAAAGGCTTTATCGACCTGGTATTTCGCCATAATGACCGCTATTACCTGCTGGATTACAAATCGAACTGGCTGGGGCAAGATCGCGAGGCCTATACCCAGGACGCCATGATGCAGGCAATGCGCACGCATCGTTATGATTTGCAATATCAGCTCTACAGCCTGGCGCTGCACCGTTATTTACGCCATCGTATTGCGGACTACGACTATGAACACCATTTTGGCGGCGTGATTTATCTCTTTTTACGCGGTATGGACGGACAGGACGGCGGTCAGGGGATCTTTACCACCCGCCCGGCGCTGCCGTTGATTGACGGCCTTGATGCGCTGTTTGCCGGGGAAACGCAGGAGGTGGCGCTATGACTATGGACGAACTGTTGCTGGAGGCCGCTGAGCAGCGTCTGCTGCGCCCGCTGGATGTCCAGTTTGCGCTGATGGTGGCGCAAGAAGCGCATCCGGCGGTGAAACTGGCCGCCGCGATCCTGAGCCGCGATGCGGGTGAAGGGCATGTTTGCCTGCCAATTTCTCGTCTCGAAGATGATGAGCTGTTGAGTGGAAAAGCGGCGGGCCTGCGCGAGCAAATCCTTGAGCTGACAGGTACCCCGGACGACTGGTCAACGCTGCTGCTTGGCTCTGAGGCGGTCAGCCGCGGCGAGCGGCCGACGCCCATCATTCTCTGCGGCGAACGGCTTTACCTCAACCGTATGTGGCGCAATGAACTGACCGTCGCGCGCTTTTTCAACGAAGCCAATCAGGTACTGGATGTTGATGAAGCCCGTTTGGCTTCAACGCTGGACGCGTTGTTTCCGCTTGGGGATGATATTGACTGGCAAAAAGTGGCCGCAGCGGTTGCTCTGACCCGACGGATTTCGGTGATCTCCGGCGGCCCCGGTACCGGAAAAACCACCACCGTCGCCAAACTATTGGCGGCGCTGATTCAGACGCACGCCAGCCCGCGCTGTCGCATCCGCCTGGCGGCGCCAACCGGCAAAGCCGCGGCGCGCCTGACCGAATCCCTTGGCGCTGCGCTGCGCCGTCTGCCGTTAACGGACGAGCAAAAGGCGCTGGTGCCGACCGAAGCCAGCACCCTCCATCGCCTGCTTGGCGCTCAGCCGGGGAGCCAGCGGCTGCGCTATCACGCCGGAAACCCGTTGCATCTTGACGTGCTGGTGGTCGATGAAGCCTCAATGATCGACCTGCCGATGATGTCGCGCCTGATTGACGCTCTGCCTGAACATGGGCGGGTCATTTTCCTTGGCGACCGCGATCAGCTGGCCTCGGTAGAAGCCGGGGCGGTACTCGGTGATATTTGTGCCTGGGTTAATGCGGGATATACCCCCGAACGCGCGGCCCAGTTGGGGCGATTAACGGGTCAGCCGGTGCCTGCGGGCGAGAGCGAAGCGGCGGGGGCGCTGCGTGACAGCCTGTGCCTGCTGCAAAAAAGCTACCGTTTTGGTCGCCATTCCGGCATTGGAAATCTGGCTTATGCGGTGAACAGCGGCGAACGTAGCGCAGTACGCGCGACGCTGCGCCAACCATTCGACGACATCACTCTGCATCCGCTGAGTACCACCGAAGAGTACGAGGCGATGCTCATCCAGGCGCAGGCGGGCTACGGTCGTTTCCTGCAGTTGCTGCGCGAACGAGCCGAACCCGAAGAGATGATTGCCGCATTCGGTGAGTTCCAGTTGCTGTGCGCGCTGCGCGATGGTCCCTACGGCGTTAGCGGCGTGAATGAACAGCTGGAGCAGATGCTAAACCGCAAGCGGGCAATTACCCTGCCGCGCCATTCACGCTGGTATGAAGGGCGTCCGGTGATGATCTCCCGCAACGATAGCGCGCTGGGGCTGTTTAATGGCGATATCGGCATTGCGCTGGAAAGAGGTGACGGCCTGCGCGTCTGGTTCCCGATGCCCGATGGCAGCATCAAGTCGGTACAACCGAGCCGCTTGCCGGAGCACGATACCGCCTGGGCGATGACGGTGCACAAATCGCAGGGCTCGGAGTTCGATCATGCGGCGCTGATCCTGCCTTCCCGCAGCGTGCCGCTGTTGACGCGTGAGCTGGTTTACACCGCCATTACTCGCGCCAAACAGCAGCTGTCAATTTATGCCGATGAACAAGTGCTGACTCAGGCGGTTGTCGCACGTACCGAACGTCGCAGCGGGCTGACGGAGATCTTTGCGGAGCAGGGGCATCTCTGAATCTGCCGGGCGCTAATAAGGGGCGACTAAAGGCATTATCCACAGCAGCGATATGGAGTTCATGGCGAAGAAATACTTCGCCGAACCCTTTGCAAGCGGTGGGGTCGAGACGTTGGCCACCACGAGGACAATGGCGGAAATCACCAGGTTAATAACGGAGAGGATCATAAAGATAAAGAAAATAAACAGCCCGGCACCGTAAGCGCTTCCTGACGAGCCTCCGCTCCCCATCATCATCAGCAGAATGAGCAGCCAGGGGTAGAGCGAAATAACGGTGACGATTATTTTTATATTTTTCACAAATCCGTTTTCTGAGTTATTCACCATTAATCTATATTCCTTAATTTGAATTCATAGACAGGATAAACCATAGCTATGTCGTTACCCCTGTGAAACAAGAAGTGAAAGTAACAATACCCAGACGGCAGAAATGGAGTTGATAGCAAAGAAACGCCCTGCGGAGTTTTTTGCTGCTGAGGGGGTAACTATATGAGTAAAGACAATAAAAATGATTGAAATAATCAGATTAATGACAGACAGCGCGAAGGCATAAATAGCTATCCCGGCACCTGCTCTCAGTAACCAGCTTGCTTTACTTGCGCCATTCAGGCTTGCAATTAATAGCAGCAGCCAGGGATATAAAGAGAGCACGATAACAATAATGCTGATATTGCGGGTAAACCAGTTGCCAGAATTATCCATAAATAGCCTGCTTTCCTTTGTAGTCAGGCTAAATTATACATTTAGATTAACGCTGTGTAATTATTTATCAGATATGCCGGAAGCCAGGCTTGGCGCATCGTATTGCCGCCGGGAATATTCCCGGCGGTGGAGCTATAAATCTGGTGCGGAGGCTGTTTTACACCGTGAACCGGGGAAGGACATTAACTCAAGTCCGCCATCAGCACTTTTGAACGGCGCTGATAGTTGTACATCTCTTTCTTGCTCTCCGGCAGCAGGTCGACGTCTACTGGGGTAAAGCCGCGCTCCTGGAACCAGTGAATGCTTCGGGTCGTCAGCACGAACAGCTTACTCAGGCCCATTTGCCTCGCCTGAGCGGCAATGCGCTCGAGCAGAACTTCTCCGCGCGATGAGCTACGGTAATCCGGATGCACCGCCACGCAGGCCATTTCACCGATTTTCTCTTCCGGGAACGGATAGAGCGCGGCGCAGGCAATCGTGGTGTTATCACGCTGAATAATGGTGAATTTATCGATTTCCATCTCCAGCTGTTCGCGCGAACGCCGCACCAGGATGCCCTGTTGCTCCAGTGGGCTAATCAGTTCAAGGATCCCGCCGATATCATTGATGGTGGCACGACGGATCTGTTCGGCGCTCTCCATCACAATCTGGGTACCGATACCGTCGCGTGAGAACAGTTCCTGCAACAGCGTGCCGTCTTCCTGATAACTGATCAGGTGACAGCGACGCACGCCGCTACGGCAGGCTTTTACTGCCCCGCGCAGGAAGCGCACCGTGCCGGAATTATAATCTTCGTCTGCTTCCAGCTCCTCAACCCGCGCCTGAGCTTCGTTGGGGAACAGTTCGGGAACGATATCGCCATTCTGGTCGTAGACCCCTTGCGACGAGCAGAAGCCGATCATTTTTTCGGCTTTCAGCTTAATCGCCAGCTGAGTGGCAATCTCTTCGGAAGTGAGGTTAAAGCTTTCGCCAGTGACCGACACCGCAACCGGGCCCATCAACACAATCGCGCCGTTATCCAACTGGCGGTGAATGGCTTCTTCATCAATGCGCCGAATGCGTCCGCTGTGGCAATAATCCACGCCGTCATCTACCCCTAACGGCTGCGCGATCAGGAAGTTGCCGCTGACTACGTTGATATGGGCACCCTGCAACGGCGTGTTGTTCAGGCTCATAGACAGGCGAGCGGTAATTTCCAGCTGCAGCATGCCCGCCGCTTGCTTAACCAGCTCAAGCGTTTTGGCGTCAGTCACTCGGGTCTGTTTGTGATAAACCGGCTCGTGACGATGCTCTGCCAGGTTGGCGTCAATCTGCGGGCGTGCGCCATAAACCACCACCAGGCGAATACCCAGGCTGTGAAGAAGGCCAATATCATTGACTATACTAGAAAAATTATCATGCTCGATGGCTTCTCCGCCCAGCATGATGACAAACGTTTTACCCCGATGGGCGTTAATATAGGGGACAGAATGGCGGAATCCCTCTACCAGTTCGGTGCGACGTTCCTTCACCATGACACAACCTCAATGCATGATTATTCGTAATTAGTGTATTTTTATTCTGTTTTGCCGGTAAACGCAAGCGCCAATTTGTTGCTGAGTTGAGAAAGCAGTGTGAGCTAAATCAGGGTGTCAAAGATTGTTTACCCTTTTATAGATGACAGGTTATACGCCTTTCGTTAAAGTTTCTGGTCAATCTGTTTGTTTTAAATACCAATGATTTCTTACTGCTTGGGAGTGGCATGTCGGGATACAAGTCAGAATTAAGCCGCCGCCGTTTTTTACAAGGGGCGGGCGCCATGTGGTTAATGAGTGTGAGTCCGGTTGGGTTGGCTGCCGCGGCGCAGGTTGTTGCCGTGCGAGTCTGGCCATCGTCGACCTACACCCGCGTCACCGTGGAGTCCAATCATATTCTGAAGTATCGGCAGTTTGCGCTCAGTAATCCTGAACGACTGGTCGTGGATCTGGAAGGTGTTAACCTCAACTCGGTGTTAAAAGGAATGGGCGGGCAGATTCGCGGCGACGATCCTTATATTCAGTCCGCTCGCGTGGGTCAGTTCGATCCGCAAACCGTGCGTATGGTGTTTGAGCTCAAACAGAACGTGAAACCTCAGCTCTTTGCGCTGGCCCCGGTTGCTGGTTTTAAAGAGCGTCTGGTGATGGATCTCTACCCCTCCAATGCCACCGATGTGCAGGATCCGCTGCTGGCGCTGCTTGAGGATTACAATAAAGGCGATCTTCAGCGTCAGGTTCCCCCTGCGGAAAGCGGGCCGAAACCGGGTAAAGCCGGGCGCGATCGGCCGATCGTGATTATGCTCGACCCCGGCCACGGTGGTGAAGACTCTGGCGCGGTGGGGAAATATCGCACTCGCGAAAAAGACGTGGTGCTACAAATTGCCCGACGACTGCGCGCGCTGATCGAGAAAGAGGGCAATATGAAGGTCTATATGACCCGCAACGAGGATGTCTTTATCCCGCTGAAGGTGCGCGTTGCCAAGGCGCAGAAGCAGCGTGCCGACCTGTTTGTCTCTATTCACGCCGATGCGTTTACCAGTCGGCAGCCCAGCGGCTCTTCGGTCTTTGCGCTATCGACCAAGGGAGCCACCAGTACCGCGGCGAAGTTTCTGGCCCAGACCCAGAACGCCTCGGATCTGATTGGCGGCGTAAGCAAAAGCGGCGATCGCTACGTCGATCACACCATGTTTGATATGGTGCAGTCGCTGACCATCGCCGATAGCCTGAAGTTTGGCAAGGCAGTGTTGGAAAAGATGGGCAATATTAATAACCTGCACAAGAATCGCGTTGAGCAGGCGGGCTTCGCGGTGCTGAAAGCGCCGGATATTCCATCGATTCTGGTGGAAACCGCGTTTATCAGTAACGTCGAAGAAGAGCGTAAATTGAAAACGGCGAAATTCCAGCAGCAGGTTGCAGAGTCGATTCTGGCAGGGATTAAAGCCTACTTCGCTGACGGCGCGACGCTGGCAAGGCGAGGGTAACGCAACGGGAATGTAAATGGCTCTATTGAAGAGCGCGCACGGCGGAAACATCCGCGAGGCCGCCGCGCTATTGGGAATCTCTGCGGAACAACTGCTGGATTTTAGCGCCAATATTAATCCACTGGGGATGCCGGAAAGTTTAAAGCACGCCATCATCGATAATATGGCCTGTGCTGAACGCTATCCGGACGTTGAGTATCAGCAACTGCACCTCGCGCTGGCGGAACATCATCAGGTTCCCGCTTCGTGGATCCTCGCTGGAAATGGCGAAACGGAAGCGATCTTCACCCTCGTTCAGGGCCTGAAGCCCCGTCAGGCGATGATCGTCACGCCGGGTTTTGCCGAGTATCGCCGGGCGCTGCAATCGGTTGACTGCGCGGTGCGGGAATTTCTTCTGCATGAAGAGGATGGTTGGCAGCTGACTGGCGCTATCCTTGATGCCCTGACGCCGGATCTGGACTGCTTATTCCTCTGTACACCAAATAATCCGACCGGACTGCTACCCGAACGTCGCCTGCTCGAATTAATTGCGCAGCGTTGTCAATCGTTGGGAATCGCGCTGATTCTTGATGAAGCGTTTATCGATTTTATTCCCGATGAGCCGGGATTTATTCCGCTTTTGCGCGATAACCCACACGTATGGGTGTTGCGTTCGCTCACCAAGTTTTATGCCATCCCCGGCCTGCGCCTGGGGTATCTGGTCAATGGTGATGAACGGGCGGTGGCGCGAATGCGCGAGCGACAGATGCCGTGGTCAATTAACGCCTTTGCTGCGCTGGCGGGTGAAATCATTCTTCAGGATAGCGACTATCAGCAGAAAACCTGGCTGTGGCTGGAGGAAGAGGGGCAGCGTTTTTACCATCAACTGCGCCACATTCCCGGCCTGATGGTTTATCCTGGCCGGGCCAACTATTTGTTTTTGCGTTGCGACGTGCCGGACCTTGACCTGCAATACGCCATGCTGCAACAGCATATCCTGATCCGCAGTTGTTCCAATTATCCGGGGCTGGACGGGCGCTACTTCCGCGTCGCGATCCGCAGCCAGCAGGAAAACACCCAGTTGCTAACGGCTTTCAGGCAGGTATTTACCGGGTAGATGTTCCTGGCGTCTGCGGGCTACGAGTTTACAGTCGTCTGCGGGCCGGTAGCCCGGACAAGGCGCGTCGAGCGCCGCCTCCGGGAAATATGATTGTCGGCGCTAGCGCAATTCGACGCCGCCCTGCACCATGCGCAGCAGGTGTTGCTCGGGCCAGTATTCGCTTAGCCGTGTTTCCACCAGCCGCCGCTGCAAATACTCTATATCGTGACGTTCACGGTCGAGCATCAGGCCAACAACGCTACCGCTGTGCGCCACGTTCAGGCCGTATAAATCACACTCCTCTACCAGCTCCAGCAGCGTATCAAACCCCGGTTTAGGCAGCAGGTGCTGGCTGGCGATGGCGCTGAGCGTTGCCGCTTCTCCCATGCAACGGGGGTCATCCGTCTGACAGGCCTGCTGGATTTTCTCCCAAGCCTGTTGCAGGGCGGCAGAATGAGCGTGCAGCTTTTCAAGTCGGGGAAGGCGGTGATAATCAGTGGTCAGCAGCGTGGCGGGGCTTTCAAGTACGAGCAGATCAAGCTGAGGCTGAGAATGGCAGGCTATTTGCGTTTCGGCGGTGTTGTGATCGAACAGCGTCAGTTGGCGAAACAGGGTGCTGTCGGTCGGTTCCAGAGAAACGCACAGTTGGGCGAGGGTGGTTTCATCCAGCGGGTGGCCGAGATGATGCGCGGTAGCTACCGCCGTTGCGGCGATATCCGCAGTGCTGCTGGCCATGCCTTTGGCGACCGGAATGGTGGAGCAAATGTCGATACGAATCTCTTTGCTGAGGTCAGCCGGATAGCGCCAGTAGTTCAGCAGCCGGTCGACCATTGCCCGTGAAAGCGGACGCTCATCCGTACGAGGTGAACCGTAGTCCACCTCGACGGTGCTGTACCAGTCAACGGGGCAGGAGACCAGCTTCTCGCTGCCGAGGATCCAGCCCTGGATGAGTTCGCCACAGGAGGCGGGGCATTGCGCAACAGCCACGTTTTTCTACCCTTTGCTCAGATTGCCAGGGCGCATAGTGTCATGCCGATCCCGCTATTTCCATGATTCACCGCAACTTGCCGGGCGGCGAACTCAGGCTGAAACGGTTAACGTCTGCGCTTCGGGAAGCGCGAGACGCATAACGTCGCGGGCAATCATCAACTCTTCATTAGTATTAATGACTGCCACTTTGACGACCGCGTTCTCACCCTGAATAAAGGTGGCGTTATGCTGGTTTTTCTCTTCATCGACCGACAGCCCGAGAAAATTCAGGTTGTGGCAGATGGCACTTCTGGCGCGGGCCGAGTTTTCGCCGATGCCGCCGGTAAAGATCAGCGCGTCCAGGCCGCCCATCTGCATGATATAGCTGCCGATGGTGGCGCGAATGCGCTCGGCAAACAGCGTCAGCGCCAGGGATGCCCGCTGATTGCCACCGTCAGCAGCCTGTTCGACATCGCGATAATCGTGCGAGACGCCGGAGACGCCAAGCAGGCCCGATTCATTGTTTAACAACAGGTTGAGCTGCTCCGGCGTTTTGCCCTCATGCAGCGCCAGCCACGGTAAAATCGACGGGTCGATATCGCCGCTGCGGGTGCCCATCATCACGCCGGACTGCGGCGTAAAGCCCATCGAAGTGTTCACGGAACGCCCGCCTTTGATGGCGCAAACGCTGCTACCGTTACCAAGATGGCAGCACACCACGCGCAGCGCGCTCAGCGGCACGCCCAGCTTTTCTGCCAGCGTCGCGCTGACGTACTTATGGCTGGTGCCGTGGAATCCATAGCGACGAATGCCCAACTCGCTGTAGTAGCGCCAGGGCAGCGGATAAATAAACGCGCGCTCGTCCAGCGTCTGGTGAAAAGCGGTATCAAATACCGCGACCGACGGCGTATCGGGCAGCAGTTGGCGGAACACTTTGATCCCCAACGCATTAACCGGGTTATGCAGCGGGGCTAGTTCAGCCAGACGCTCAATTTCCGCTAAGGTTTCATCGGTGACCGGTGTCGAATCTTTAAAACGTTCCCCGCCGTGCGCCACGCGGTGACCGACGCCGTCGATATCCTGCAGGCTCTGAATAATCTGGTAGCCAAGAAGCTTTTCCAGCAACAGGGTGACAGCCTCGCGATGATCGGCGATCGGCGCCGACTCCTGCCATTTTTGCGCAGGGGTTTTTATCGTTACCTGAGCGTTGGCCATGCCGATACGTTCAATCAGTCCCTGACAGATCGTCTCGCCCTGCGGCATTTCCAGCAGCTGGAATTTTAATGATGAGCTGCCGGCGTTAATAGCCATTATTTTGTAAGACATAAAGGTTCCTTCGAATTCAGAAAATCCAGCACGGCGTCGAGACCCGAGTTATTCAACGCGCTGGTAATAAAAATCTGCTGTGCGCCAGCCTGCGTAAGCCACTCCGCAACCAGCGAAATACGCTGCGGCTCGGCCAGATCGGCCTTGGTGACCAGGCCAATCGTCGGTCGGTTCATCGGGGCGGTAAAACCCGGAGAAAAGGGCGACCACTGGGCGTCGGCATTCAGCACCAGCGCGATGACGTCGGCCTCGCAGGCGCTGGTCAGCAGGGCGCTATACAGGCAGCGGTTCTCCAGATATTCGCCCGGCGTGTCGATGGCCATCGGCGACCATTCAATGGCCTGAGTTTTCTTATAATGGAGCGCTTCGCCGCGCAGGCTTTGGGTCAGCGAGGTTTTTCCGCACTGGCTGGGGCCGATAAACATCAAACGCTTCATTGGCTTACGTCCGGGTGATCGAACAGGTGGTGAACTGCATCATATTGCCCAGCGTGCGCGTCACCTGCTTGAGGGCATATTCGACGGCGGAAACATCGCCGGTCAACACCACCGCGCCGGTAAAGCGATCGAGAAAACCAATCTCCACCGCGCCGGATTTGGTGGCGATATCGCAGGCGATAATCGACGCTTCGCTCGGTGTGATGGTAAGGATGCCAATGGCGGAAACCGCATCCGGCAGGCCCAGCTTCTTAAAGAGATCTTTGCCTGGATTGGCAATCAGGTGCGCGAGGGTGACCTGTTTCCCCGGCACGTATTCCTGAATCATGCGATCCGTTGTCGGTTGTCTTTCCATTATCCCTCCACCATCTGTCGCCACATGGCTTCATGCGGGCGCGGGATCACCGAACGGTAAACCAGCAGCCCTTTCTCGCCCGCGCTTTCGCTGGCAACCGTCACGGCGTTATTGACGTCAGAAACGTCGCCCGCCACCACCATGTAGCACTTACCGCCGATGCCGAAGGCCATATGCACTCTTACCAGGGTGACGTTTGAGGCTTTCACCGCCCGGTCCGCGGCGCTGATGCAGGCCGCTACGCTCCAGGTTTCGACGATGCCGACCGCTTGGCGTTTTTCGACGCTGTTCAGGCCGCTGATAGCCGGGAGAATGCTGGGATGGATGTTCGCCAGCACCATGCTGTCGACGAGCATCTCGCCCGCCAGCGACGTGCCGGTTTCAATGGCCTGCTGGAGCGCGCCGATATCGCCGCCCAGCATCAGTAAAAACTTACCTGGGCAGATGGTCTTGCTGACCAGTAGATCGACGTTGGCGCTTTTCAGCATGGCATCACCAAGTTCCATGCCTTTGGCGATGCTGGTGAGTTCTAAAATTCCTATAGCCTGAGACATGGTTAACCTCTTACAACCGTGATGGCCTGTTCGCTGATGGCCGATACAACGCCGTCGATGCTGGCGTGAATCGGCGCGCCTAATGCACCTGCCGGGACATCGGCAATGCACTGTCCGCGCGTGACGCGTTCCCCTTGCGTGACATTCGGCACTGCGCTGGCACCAATATGCTGGCGCAGCTGCAAGGTCACTTTTTCCACTGACGGTTCGTCAGCGCAGAGTGGTGCTTCCTGATACCAGGGGCTTAAGCCCAGTTTGGCGATCAGCCGTTTCACCGGCACCAGGCGATATTTCGCCATCTCATCGGCCGGATATAGCGGCCCTTCATAGCGCTGGTTTTGCGCCCGCAGCTCGCGTTTCAGCATCCGGTTGATGCGCATCGGCGAGATCCCCACCGGGCAGGCCACGCTTTCACAAACGTTGCATTCCGAGCAGGTTAGGGCGCTCAGCAGCAGCTGCGGCGTGGCGGCCTGGTGAAAGTTCACTGCCCGAACCAGCAGGTGCGGGGAGAGTTCGTGGCCAATCAGATGCCGCGGGCAGAGATCGGTGCACAGACGGCACTGCTCGCAGACGGTACGCGCGACGGAAAGCACCGTGCGCTCGTCCTGCATTCGCCGCTGGATAAGCGGATGGCTTTTCGGTAGCACCAGCAGACCACCGGTGGTTTTGGTTACCGGGTTATCCAGCGAGGTAATCAGGCCGCCCATCATCGGGCCGCCGTTAATAAAACCGGGGTCGTCAACCGTTGCACCGCCCGCCAGCGCCAGAACTTCGCGCAGCGACATGCCGATGGGGACGGTAACGGTCAACGGTCTGGCGACCGCGCCGTTCACGGTCAACGTGCGACGAGTGACCGGAAACTGCTGCTCGACCGCCCGGGCAACGTTAAGGACGGTTTGCACGTTATTGACGACCACGCCGACGCTGGCTGGTAGCGCAGCCGGAGCGACCCGGCGGCCGGTTGCCATCCAGATGGTCAGCACCTCATCACCCGCCGGATAAACATCCGGCAGGATATGCAGACGGATACCGGCAGGCAGCAGCGGGGTTAATGCTTCAATAG
The DNA here is from genome assembly GCF_014103785.1 of Klebsiella sp. RHBSTW-00215. Lineage (NCBI taxonomy): Bacteria > Pseudomonadati > Pseudomonadota > Gammaproteobacteria > Enterobacterales > Enterobacteriaceae > Klebsiella > Klebsiella sp. RHBSTW-00215. The sequence goes on along the minus strand of NZ_JABXQS010000001.1, from coordinate 283,506 downwards.
CCCGGTGATACTTCTCTTTCAGGGCAATGACCCCTTCGCGAGCGCCGGTTGCCGTCATCGCATATTGCACGCCGCGTACCAGACGCGCGGCCTGCTGCCACATCAGCTGCTGGTCAACTTTGAGCATCGGTTCACACTCGGCGGCGTTCACCAGGAAAATTTCCACCTGCGCCTGCAGCTTTACGTGAGCGGGAAAGCCTGCGCCACCTGCGCCGACGACGCCCGCTGCGCGAACGCGCTCGCGAATTTCATCAGCGCTATGAGACATTTCAACGGCGTTGACGGCGGTACTCATAACAGTTCCTCCAGCAGTTCCCGAATGGCTTCGGCATTAGCCGGACGCGGGTTGGTGCGTAGGGTGACGTCAGCCAGCGCAGCCTGCACCATCGCTGGAATGCGCGCGGAAAAGTCGGATTTTCCTTCTTTAAGCGCAGCGGCCAGTGAGGGAAGGGTGCAGCGTTGCTTAAGCAGTTCGATTTGCTGAATCAGCGCATTGATCGCCGCGATATCATTAGCTTCTGCCGGGCAAAAACCACAGGTCTTCGCCATCCGCGCGTAGCGTTTGGCGGCGCGCGGGTCACCCGCGTTAAAGCGGATCACCGTCGTGAGCAGCAGCGCATTGGCCAGCCCGTGCGGCAGATGAAACTGTCCGCCGAGCTGGTGAGCTATCGCGTGATTAAGCCCCAAACCCGCCTGACTGAACGCCATCCCCGCCAGCGTTGAAGCATTGTGCATTTTCCCGCGCGTCGCTACGCAGTCACCTTTTTCCACCGCCGTGGGCAGATACTGGAACACCAGTTTGGCGGCTTTTTCCGCCAGCGCGTCGGTAAAGTCGCTGGCGTGCGGTGACACCCAGGCCTCCAGGGCGTGGGTCAGCACGTCCATACCGGTGTTGGCGGTAATCTGCGGCGGTACGCTGACCACCAGCTCCGGGTCGAGGATCGCCATATCCGGATACAGCGCATTGTTGAACAGCGGGTACTTGATACCTTTATCAGGATCGCTGATCACGCAGGCGCTGGTGACTTCAGAACCGGTGCCGCTGGTGGTCGGGATCGCCACGCAGGTTTCGATGTTGATCCCGCTCTGCTGGCTAAACCAGACGATGGCCTTCGCCGCGTCCATTGCCGAGCCGCCGCCAAAACCGATCACCACCTGCGGTTGCAGAGCCTGCATTTGCGCAATGCCCTGCACCACGGTGTGGATGGTGGGGTCCGGCGTTATCTCGCTAAAGACGCTGATGCGGTTATCTGCGGGCAGCGCGTTGCGCAGGGTATCCAGCAGCGGCGAGCGCGCCAGAAACCCATCGCAGATTATCCAGATGTGCTTGTTGGTAAAGCGCTTAAGCACCGCCAGACTGCCCTGACCGCTGTACAACCGCGTTTGTAGTGAGAAAGTATTCATCGCGACCTCGGTTAGCGGATGGAGAAGCCGTTGGTCAGCACGCAGCGCCGTGAGCGAGCAAAAGTTCGCGCCGACGTGGTCCCTTCACCGGTTGGCGTGGCGATAGTGAAGGTGGTAAACCCTTCACCGCCGACGCCAATCCCGGCATAGGATGGGCCGTTTTTAACGAATATTGAGGTTTGCAGGGTGCGCGCTGCGAGGTTCAGGCGCGACACGTTCTGCGAGTGCATGATCGCGGTGTGATGCAGCCCCTCTTCAACCTTCAGCGCCAGCGTCAGCGCGCTATCGAAATCGCTGACTTTCACCACTGGCAGCATCGGCATCAGCTGTTCGCTGGTCACCCACGGATCGTCGGCGTTGACGATGGCAATCAGCAGACGAGGCGCTTTGGCAGGAACGGCGATCCCGGCGGCTTCCAGCATGGCTGATGGGCTCTTGCCGACCAGTTTTTTATTCGCCTGGCCTTCTGGCAGACAGGCGGCGCGGAGTTTGTCGGTATCGGCAGGACTTAGCAGCAGCGCACCGAAGGTTTGCATTTGCTGTACCAGTCGGTCGGCGACGCTCTCCACTACGATCAGGCTCTTCTCGGCAATACAGGGCAGGTTGTAATCGAACGAAGCGCCGTTGATGATATCTTCCGCTGCCTTCACCAGATCGGCCGTTTCATCGACGATACAAGGCGGGTTGCCCGCACCTGCGCCAATCACTTTCTTACCGCTCTTCATGCCCATCGCCACAATGCCCGGTCCGCCGGTAATCGCCAGTACCGCAATGCGCGGGTGGGCCATCATCTGCTGGGTGGCTTCGAAAGTTGGCTCTGCGACGGTGACCACCAGATTGCGGATGCCGCAGCAGCGGAAAGCAATCTCTTCAATCAGGCTGATAAGCTTGAGAGAGACCTTTTTCGCTCCCGGATGCGGGCTAAAGTAGACGCTGTTGCCCGCCGCCAGCATGCTGATGCTGTTGTTGATGATGGTTTCCGTCGGGTTGGTACTTGGGGCGACCGAACCGATGACGCCAAACGGTGAGTATTCAAATAACACCATGCCGCCATCGCCGGTTAGCGCGGTGGTGGTGAGGTCTTCTACGCCCGGCGTGTTGTCCAGAGCGGCCTTGTTTTTCAGAAATTTATCTTCTTTATTGCCCATGCCCGTTTCATTGGCGCTCTCTTCCGCCAGCGAGGCGAGAAGCGGCGTCAGCTCCTGACGCATTGCGCTGATGATGGCGCTGCGCGTTTTCAGCGGGCACTGCTGGTAACGTAAGAACGCCTGGTGCGCGGCGTCGATTGCCTCGCTGACAGACTGGAAGATCCCTTTGCCCTGAGGCTGGCTCGGCGTTTGCTCCGGGGTCAGTTGCTCGCTGAGAATGGTGCGAATGAGGGTTTCGAGTTCAGAAGTATTCATTGATGAGTTCCCACGTTAATGGCCGCAATAGCAGCCAGTGCTATATCCATGTCCTGCTCAACGCTGCCGCCGCTGATGCCCAGACCCCCAATCAACAGACCGTCACGCCACAGAGCGTAACCGCCGCCAAAGGTAACGACTTTTCCCTGTAAATGACTTTCCAGGCCATAAAGCGCGGCGCCCGGCTGAACGACATCGCTCAGTTCATGGGTTGCCGTTTTCATAGCGACTGCGGTCCAGGCTTTTTTCGGTGCCAGTTCGCTGCTGACCAGCAGGGCGTCCGGCATCCGCCAGGTGACGGTTTCCGTACCATGCGCGTCAACAATGCTGACCACCACCGGCACCTGTAGCTGCTGGGCGCGCTCTACGGCGGAGCGAGTCAACTGGTGGAGGTCGTGAAACGAGAGAGCCATAGGCGTCGTCTCCTTGAGGCGGGGGGGCTGGCTGGCAGCCAGATAGCGTTTGCTGATTTCACGGATGATATCGTTCTGGTGCGCATCGCTATCTTCGGCGCGAGCCAGGGCGTACAGGCAGTCTGATAAGCGATTGATGTAGCGCATCAGCACCTGGCGCACGTTGATTTCTGCGGCCAGCTCAACCAGGCGGCGTTCGGCCCGGCGGGCCAGCGTACGGGCAAAATGTAGGCGGCTCGCGGCTTCGCAGCGACCGGGTAAAATAAAACTGTGCAGCGGCTCGACGCGGGCCATCGCCCGATCGATAGCGGCTTCCAGAGCCGAAATCTCTTCGCTGCTGATGTAGCGCTGTTTGGGCGACGGCTGCTCGCTGTCGCTGGCCAGTTCGGCGCTAAACCAGAAAATTTGCTGCTGGATGGCCTCGAGTAAGATGCGATGGCTTTCATCCGCAGCGGTGCAGGCGCACAGGCTCAGCGCGGCGTTCAGCTCATCCAGCGTGCCGTAGGCTTCGACGCGCGGGTGGGTTTTGCTCACCCGCTGGCCGGTAAATAACGATGTGGTACCGGCGTCACCTGTTCGGGTATAAATCGCCATAATCGCCCCTTAACGCGAAAGCGTATCTACAATGCCGACAACGGCGAGGTCAATGGCCTCATTGGGCCCGGAAAAGACATGTCTGGCGCTGGAGCCGCCGCTAAGCAGCACCAGTTCGCCGACGCCTGCGCCGACGGAGTCAACGGCAACTTCATCGCCTGACGTTGGTGATGCGGGAAGTTCGCCATCGGCGCTGACCCGACGTACCAGCAGCAGCTTTTTCCCTACCAGGGAGGGCGATTTTTGCGTGGAGACAACCGCGCCCGTGACTCGTGCCAGATGCATGATTTACTCCTGCTTAATTAATTGAATATTCCGCGCGCTTGCCGCTTCATGCGCCAGTGCGGTCACGATGCATTTGCGATGGAGAACCAGGCGTCCTTTGCCCAGGCTTGCGACATCGCGATAGCTCAGCAGCGAACCGGCGTGCAGAGTCAGCGCCAGCCCGTGCTCGTCGGTGAACATCACCGGTAGACGAGCCAGTTTTTTTACCGGGATAACCGGCAGTAGCTGGCTATGCACGGAGAGCTGTACGCGGATGCCGAAAGCCAGGGCGTCGTGAATTTTCCAGGCTGCAGGGTCGTCGGTTTCCGCTTCAGCAAGCTGGCCCAGCAGCGGCAGGTCGATGAGCAGAATGCGCAACGACGCGTGCTGACAGAACAGGCTTCGGCTGTCCGCTTCACGCAACTGCGCAACGCTCAGCGTCGCCGTGCTGTGGGCGCGACGCTGCAGCCGGGAGACAATCTCCTCAACAATGCGCTGCAGAATTTCGCCGTTCATCGTGGGGCCACCAGCCGGGCAAAGGCCTGCGGGTTATCGGCACCAGCAGCGTTGGCTTCATCGGTATCGATATGCATTTCGAGGCGCATGTCCGGTGAAACGCGAATCGCCACGTTGTTGAAAATCAGCCCGCGCTCGTCGCCTTCGATTGCCACGGAGACCTTATCGCCGTGGGAGACCCGCAGGATCAGGGCATCCAGCGGCGACATATGAATATGCCGCTGGGCGACAATCACCCCAGAAGATAATTCCAGTTCGGCAAAGGGGCTGACCAGACGGATGCCCGGCGTCCCTTTCAGGTTGCCGGACATTCTCAGCGGTGCTGCCACTCCCAGCGTCCTTGCGTCGGTGCGCGATATTTCCACCTGGCTTGTTGAGCGCAGTGGACCAAGCAGGCGTACGTTTTTGAGCTGCCCTTTTGGCCCCACCAGGGTGACAGTTTGTTCCGCAGCATATTGCCCCGGCTGCAGCAGCGCTTTTTTCTCGCTGATGGGATGGCCGGGAAAAAGCTGCGCGTAATCCTGCGCAGACAGATGGATATGACGATTCGAGACGCCCAGCGGAATCGGGCGCTCGCGCATCTCATCAAGAACTTTGCTAACCGTTGATTCCAGAAGCTGTTTATCCATTACGCTTCACCTCGCTTGCCTGAATGAAGGCAAAGAGAACGAGGATCGCCTTTCTGGCGCTGGCATTTCGGGTCCAGGCACAGGTTGCAGCTGACCAGTCCGGCTTCCTGTGGTACTTCATCTGCTGGCTCTTCAGAAACGACATCGGCCATGATTGGCTCTTCAGGTTCAGGTGCCATGACGGAGGGCGGGGGAGTTTCTGCGGGCATTATCCCTTCTCCGGGCCTGGCGATGACCTTGTGGGCCACCAGGCCATTTCGCTGTTCGGCAAAATGTGCGCCGGTGGTGATCGCCGCCTGCACGGAGGCGACATCACCGGTCACTTTAATAACCGTCCAGCCTGAACCATTGGTCTTTTCGAGGGCGACCAGCGTGATAGAAGCGGATTTCGCCATGATATCGGCGCAGCTGATAGCCAGTGCCAGACCACAAACTTCAAGTAATCCAAGAGATTGCTTCACGCGGTGCTCCTTATTCGCCATCGATCAAGCTTTCGGTAAAATGGCCTCAACGTCGCTGTGCGGACGCGGGATAACGTGGCAGGATTTCACTTCACCCACTACGCTCGCCGCCGCGCTGCCTGCGTCTACTGCTGCTTTAACCGCGCCAACATCGCCGCGAACCATCACGGTAATCAGACCAGAGCCAATTTTTTCGTAGCCCACCAGCTGCACGTTGGCGGATTTCACCATCGCATCGGCGGCTTCAATGGCGCCGACCAGCCCTTTTGTTTCAACCAGTCCCAGTGCGTTATTCATACTGCCGTTCTCCTGTGTTTAAGCATGGAGATCCCGAAAAGGGATCCCTTTGACGAGCCGTGCCGCGTTGTTACCTGTGTTGCGTTGGGCTTGACTGTCCTGATGATGCATCAGCGTAAAAAGCGGCGCGGATGCGGGTAAATTCTTGTAGTGCACGACCAGCGTGCGCCGATCGCAGGCAATGCCGACCAGCAGCGGCGAGCTGCGCGCCGCCTGCCAGGCGCTGTCTACGACGTCTCCAGCCGGATGATGTTGAATCAAGAAAGGGATGCCTTCCTCTTCGATACCCAGCAGCACTTCGCCCCAGAGGCTGGCGCAGTCGTCGATAGCGGTAATGACAATTGCCGGAGTGGTGTGGTTACTGTCCATGAGCAAACTCCTTATACCAGGAGAGAATCAGGCCAGTTGCCACCGCGTTTCTTGGGCCTTCGCTGCCGCGAATATTTCCTCGCCCGGCAACCAGGCGGTAGTGCGCCAGCGCATCGGTGACCAGCTGCGGAACTTCGAAATCCAGCGACGAGCCGCCGACCAGAACCACGAACGGAATATCGCGAATGTTGCCGGTCGGGCTGACCTGACGCAGCGCGCGCAGGGCGTTGGTGACGAAGACGCGTTCTTTAGCGCTGCGGCGAATGGCGCGCACCTTCTCCAGCGCTAAATCGCCGGGAAGCGGCACCAGTCCATCGGGTTTCACCACGCAGACGCGGGCGAATACGGCGGGAGGCAGCGGCGTCGGAAAGAACTGGACGCTGCCGTCCTCGTGGCGTAAATGGAACAGGCTTTCGACCTTGGCCAGCGGGTATTTCTTGATCTCTTCCGCCAGATAGCGGTCTTCCAGCCCCAGCTCGCGGGCAATGATCATCGTGACCATATCGCCTGCGCCGGCGAGGTGGGTGGCGATAATTTCGCCTTTGGGGTTGATGATTGACGCGTCTGTAGAACCTGCGCCGAGATCGAGGATCGCCAGCGGTCGAGTGGTACCCGGCGTGGTTAACGCGCCCAGAATCGCGGCTTCGGCCTCAGCACCGCCGATTTGCACGTCGATATTGAGCTTTTGCTCGATTTCACGGGCAATCATCGCCATTTGCAGACGGTCTGATTTCACCATCGAAGCGATGCCGACGGCCTGCTCCAGCGAGAACTCCCCGGCAAGACCACCGGTGACGCTGACGGGTACCGAAGTATCAACGGCCAGCAGATCCTGAATAAAAATCTCGCTGCTGGGCTTGTTGGTCAGTTCGGCCATGGTCTGGCGCACGTGTTCCAGCATGCCGCCGATATTGGTCCCGGCCTCGCCGGTCACGTTGTCGAGCTTGCTGCAACCATCGACCGCTTTCATGATGGCTTCGGCACCAGCGGCAACATCGACGCGCACGGTACGTCCTTGAGCCAGCAGTTCCAGATTACCGGCCGGTATGGCGCGTGCTTTGACGTCGCCAGAGGGCGTTTTGACCACCACCGCAGAGCGGTTGCCGATCAGCGCACGCGCCATCGGCACGATATTTTTCGTCTCATCGGCGGTGAGGTTAAATACGGTGGCGATGCCGTAAGGGTTGGAGAGGGTTTCGATAACCTTCCCCGGAACGGCGACTTCAATCGCCGCCAGCATCCCCAGTGGAATGCGGTCGATGTACAGAACTTCATCAACAATCGGCAGCGGTTTTTCCAGCCGATTGCTGACCAGTACGCCATCATCGCGCTGCAAAATGACGCCGGTAATCTGGTATCCGGCGCGCATAGAGGCGTTGATGACGTTGGCGATGTCGGCAAAATCGAATGCTGATGACACCACCAGAATATAGGACGAGTCCGCCGGGCGGGTTAACAGCTCCTCCGGCGTAATCGTGATACCCACACCAAGGCCTACTCCGCCCGGCGTTTTCGGGTTATGGCCGATCATTGTCGATTCGGTGATGATGGTTTCGGTAATCGTCTCCATCGCCACATCGCCAATGACTGGCGTGGCTTCGTTAATGCGAATGAGCGAAATATCGCTGACATTGATCCCCGCGCGTTTTGCAACGAGGGAAAGAGCTTCCTGAATCCCGAACACGTTACGTAACGTGCCTTTGATTCCTGTGGTTTCCGCCAGCGCACTGTGCGTAATCGTCAGTGCGTCTGCCCCATCAAGCGTCGCCAGCGCGATTTCCGTTGATGAGTTGCCGATGTCAATGCCAGCTATATATCGCATACGCAATCCTTAATCGTCGCCTTTGAGTTTTTTGCGCTCGACGTACAGCGTTGCCGCTTCACGAACAAAGGCTGCGCAAATTTTTGCCTGATAGCGGCTTTCGAGATCGTCAGCCATTGCTATCAGCTCTTCTTTGGTGGAACGATACGGGCGAAGAGCGTTGTAGATTTCAAGAATGCGATCGTCCGGTACTGCGGTCAGTTCGGCGGCGCGTTCAAAGTTCATCGCCAGCCTGTCGCGACCAGCATCTTTGGCGATAGACGCTTGTAAACGCAGGGTTTCCGGGGTAATACGCATATCCTGAGCGGTGACTTTATTGCTCAGCACGTTTTCCAGCGTGAAGTCATCCAGCGTTTTGTTGGTGGCGGTTTTCACCCACTCCGGATGTTTGTTCGCCAGCGGATAATCGCTAACTTTTGCGCTACGGGTCGCGTCACTAGCGGCAGGAGCCGCCGCTGGCGCATCGCCCTGCAGGCTGTTCATGCGGCTCAATACGTCCCGAACCATCGATTCAATTGCGTCGGTATTCATGGAGTTATCCTTTATCAAAGCGCCACGCGCAGTTCCTGCGGGTTTTTGCCCGTCACGACGTATTTGGTCTCTTTAATGTGCAAAATGGCCGACTTCGCCTGGTATTTTGGGCGTGCCATCTGGTCATTAAGCGTAGGAACCGGTTGCGGTGATTCGCGCTTCGCATAGCGGGCGGCGTTTTTACCAATCTGCCGATAGGTTTCCAGCGTCAGCAGCGGTGCCTGCGGGAACAGCTCCAGGTTGGAGAGCGGCGGCAGTCCCTGTTGATGGATAACCGTGGTGCCTTTCGACTGAATGCCGATGGAGATACCCGAGCCGCTCAGACGGTTGCCTTCAACGGCGACAAACGCCACGTCGGAGGATTTAAAGCAGCGAATCACGCGCGCTTTAACGCCTTCTTCTTCGATACCGGCAATGACTTCGCGCAAAATGCTCTTATGCGGTAACCCGACGATATTGACGGTCTGCGCCAGGCCAAATGCCGGGCCGACGGCGATAATCACTTCGTCCTGCTGAGTGCCCTGGCGAGCTTCACCCACTTCGGTCAGAAAGCCGTCGCCCGCAGGCGCAGCGGTCTGTGGTGCAGTGGATGCCGCAGGCGCATTAAACGAGACGGGTTTATCGCTGCCCTTCATATCGCGGAGCACGTCTTCAATTATCTGGCGCAGCAATTTTTCATTAATTTCCATTTCTCACCCCTTAATCAATCTCGTTGGGATCAAGAGCGCCAGGGATGTTTTTAATCTCTTCCCAGCGTTCCCCCTGCAGGCGATAACCCGTTGCCGGACCGGCATAGTCATTGACGTCATTAACCGCAGAGAGCACCTGTCCGTCGCCGACGATAATGGCGGAGGTGTGCAAATAGTCCCCGGTCAGCTTGGCTTTCTGGATGTTGAGCATGTCCTGCGCAACATCGGTAAACCCGCCCTGAGCCAACGCTTTCACCACTTCCAGGCCATTACGGTTTTTGCTGATGATTTCCTGTGCGAACTTGATATCTTCAACGATGTTACGTTCCGGCATATCTTTCGAACCGTGGGCGTAGGTCGCGGCTTCGACTTCTTCGTCGGTAATTGGCGGCAGACCCATTCCGGCAAACACGGCCTGCAGGGCGCGAGCAGCTTTGTTACGAATAGCGATAACGTCTTCTTCGCGAACCGGACGCAGACCGCCGTCCACTTTCAGGTCGCGCTGGATAACGTTGTAATCGTCAAAGTCTTCCGCATCTTCGTTGGAACCGGCGAACATGTTGTCGTAGTTCGGCACCGCGGAATAACCGGAGGAGATAAAGTCGGTACCCGGCAGGAACTGCATCAGCAGGCGTGCGGTACGACGCATATCGGAGTGGGTGAAGGTCTGGTCATTACTGGAGGCGCATTCCAGATCCAGCGATGAGCAAATAAGGTTTTCCGCCAGCACCGCACGAATGCCTGATGGCACGGCAGACGGCACGCCGATACAGCTTACAGAGCCATTTTGCAGACCCTGAACGCCAGCGGCTTTGGTGATATAGATGCAGCGCGCTTCCAGATAAAGCATCGATTTACCTTCGGCGTAGCCCATCTGTACTTCAGAGCCAGAACCGGAGGTGAAGCGCATTTTCAGGCCGCGAGAGGCGTAGGACGAGGCCAGGAAGCCCTTCGACCACGGAGTATCGTCACCGTCGGTAAACACCGGCTCAGTACCGTATACGGAAATAGTTTCCGCATAGCAGGTGTGGCCTAACATACCGAGCTTCAGCTCGGTGGCTTCTTCCAGGGAGCACTGAGTCAGCACGCCCGGACGGCCTACCTGTGAACCTACCAGCAGCGCGATGGCGTTGAACGGGGCATAACGCGCTACCGCAACCGTCGTCTCTTGCTCATCAAACCCGCGCCATGCGCCTTCGGCGGCGTCGGCGGCAATTTGCACCGGGTTATCTTTGACGTTGGTGACGTGCGCCTGTTGAGAAGGGGTGCGGCGTGCGCGCATTTTCTGCATCGACATCATCATCTCGACGACGTTCATATGCGAAACCACTTCGACAATTTTCGCCGGGGTCATGGCGGTGGTCAGGGGGACGATGTCGCTGCGTTTTACGTTAGGATCGCACAGCATGTTCGCCAGCTTGACCGAATCCATCGCCATGACTTCTTCTGCACGATTCAGGTTAATACCGTAGCGGGCAATAAAGTGGTCGATCAGGTCGAATTCGCTAACCGGTTTCCCGTCCAGCTCGGTCACCGCGCCGTTTACGATTTTAATCGACGGTTTCGGGTCGTTCGGGCTTTCCATCGCGATAAAGCCTTCTTCGATCCACTCTTTAACGAAGCCGTCCTGATTCACAGGGCGTTTCGCGAGTGCTTCAAATCTTTTCGATCTCATGAATCAGCCTCGTGGGGTTTAGATGTAGGACGGGCGATCGTTTTTCGGTTCAGAACCGAGGGTCGCAAGGACGGTTTTGCCAATTTCGCGGGCGGAGGTGACCGCCTGACGGACTGCGCCGGAGTCGCCAGAAATCACCAAAATGGCTTCGTTACTGAAGCTAGTGCCGTGCGCCGGAGAGCTGTAAGCGACCACTTCAACGTTGGCTGATTTCAGGGCGGTATCGGCCATTAACACACCGACGGAAGCCGGAGCGCCGACGATGATGCCGCAGGCACGACCAATCGGCGCACCGAACGCTTTTTCAAGGGCGTAGCTGGCGCGGGCGGTGTATTGCAGCTCGATATGCCCGGCTTCGTTGCCGTAAACATCGCCGAAGGTGCGATCGAGCTCTTTCAGCGCGACTTCGATACCGCGCTTGACGTCAGAAACGTCGTTGCCGCCTAAAATAATCAGCGAACCGTGACCTGCTCCGCCTTTGGTATCGCGGGGAAGTTCGATGCTGACCACTTCGGTGTTAGTGGCTTTCACCGCTTCGTCCGCCGCCATAATGTGCGGACCTGCGCCGGTACGTGCGCCAAGAATGCCGATGGAGCGATAGCGCTTTTCAAGCTTCATCGCGTCCAGCAGGGCGGTATCAACGTTAGCGATAACCAGACCCAGGGTGTCGCCAATGGCGGTCCCGACAAATTCCGTTAAACTGCAGCTTTTTTCTGCCATAGCCGTCTCTCGTATAGGATGGGGGTGAGTAGGGGTGGCCTGCTGTTCCGGCGTTGCCACTCGGGCAATCACCTGCGCCATGATCTGTTCAACCAGCTCATTGCTGCTCATTGGCTAATTCCCTTCGGTAAGATTTTTTCTACATCGGAGTGAGGACGTGGGATGACGTGTACGGCTTTCACTTCACCTACGTTACGTGCGGCGGCGGAACCTGCATCGGTTGCCGCTTTAACCGCACCGACATCACCGCGGACGATGACGGTTACCAGCCCGGAGCCAATCTTTTCATAGCCCACTAACATCACATTGGCCGATTTAACCATTGCATCAGCGGCCTCTATGGCTGCGGTTAAGCCTTTGGTTTCTACCATTCCTAGTGCTTCTTGTTGCATAAAGACCTCGCATGGAGTGTTCCGATAGTTGGGACTATAAGAAGATGCGAGGAAAAAGAATGGCTGACTTGAATTTGATGATGAAAAAATAGTGGGCTATCAATAATATAAAATTGCTATTTTATAATTTAACTTGTTGATTTGTATTATTTTATTTATTTGTTTTGATGTGATTATTTTGTTTTGTATATTCCATATTTACAAATTTGTTTATGACGATTTTAATTTTATCTGCTATGCGAAAAAAACGATTTGTGATGCTTGTTGGAAAACAGCGAGTTGGTTATAGCAATATTTTTGCATGCCTGGTGGGGTGATTAATTGCGAAGGCCGCGCGTGTGCTATGCCGCCAGCAATTATTTAATGGCAATAATTTGTTATCCATGCCCGAATTTTCCGGGCTGGCCGTCAGCAGGTTGCCAACAATTTGCAGACAGGAATTCATATAGTGGTGCCCGCTGTACTCTACTGCCAGCAGGATGTTGGCTGGTCAGGACACGAACTCTGCTAAGAAGGTGTCACAATGAATGATTCGCTAAAAGCGCAATGTACCGCCGAGTTTTTGGGCACCGGGCTGTTTTTGTTTTTCGGCATCGGTTGCCTGAGCGCGTTAAAGGTGGCGGGAGCAAGCCTCGGATTGTGGGAGATTTGCATCATATGGGGATTGGGGATCTCTCTTGCTGTCTATCTGACCTCAGGAATATCCGGTGGCCATCTCAACCCTGCTGTTACCGTCGCGTTGTGGTTATTTGCTTGTTTTCCGGGACGAAAAGTTTTTCCTTACATCATTGCACAGGTCGCAGGCGCCTTTGGCGGAGCTGTGCTGGCCTACGTGCTTTACAGCACAATGTTTACCGAGTTTGAAGCCACACACCATATCGTGCGCGGTAGCGTAGAGAGCCTGCAGCTGGCAAGCATCTTTAGTACCTATCCCGCGGCATCACTGAGCATCTGGCATGCGGCGCTGGTCGAAGTGGTGATTACCTCCATGCTGATGGGGATGATTATGGCACTGACTGACGACGGTAACGGTGTGCCAAAAGGGCCGCTGGCTCCGCTGCTGATTGGTTTACTGGTCGCGGTTATTGGCGCATCCACCGGGCCGCTTACCGGGTTTGCGATGAATCCGGCGCGTGATTTTGGACCGAAGCTATTTACGTGGATGGCGGGCTGGGGTGATATCGCGATGACTGGCGGACGGGATATTCCGTACTTTATTGTGCCGATTGTTGCACCGTTAATCGGGGCCTGTCTGGGGGCGGCTATCTATCGTTATCTGATTGGTAATAACTTACCCTGTAATACCTGTAAATTAGAGGATTGATGTATCCGCTGAAATAACTAAAAATTTTCATGAACCGGTATCACGAAGTCGCCCAAAATGTCTCCCACGGATGGGAGACATTTGCTATCGTATTATTCTTTTATCGTTGGCGGCAAATGATGATGAAAGTAAGTGAATATTAAAGAAATGTTTTATTTATAACAAAAAATTAACTGAGAGGTTTTATCATGATTTCTGCGAGCACACTGAACTCAGAACTCATCAATAAAATCGCACAGGATTTTGCGCAGGCCACCAGTCTGGCGGTTGTGGTAGTCAATATTCACGGTGATGAAATTTCTGAACTGTTTAATTTTACGCCTTTCTGTCAGCTGATGCGTCAGCACCCTCAGCACAGCACCCGCTGTCGGATGAGCGACCGCTGCGGTGGTCTGGAAGCTTCAAAAACCGATCAGCTCTGTATCTATCGCTGCCACGCCGGGTTAACCGATTTTTCCATCCCTTTGGTTATTGCCGGGCACCTGGTGGGCTTTGTGCTATGCGGGCAGGTGCGCTTAAGTAACGATGTTGAACTGGTCGACATTTTGAACGTCGATGACCGCTGGCAGACCGATCCTGAGCTGGTCAAAGCGTTCCGCGACGTACCGGAGATGGACTACTCGCGCGTCATTGCTTCCGCCGATTTACTCAAGCTAATAGTAGAAAATTGTCTTAAAAAACAGCTCAATTTTGTCGTGATTAAAGACAATCCGCAGCAGCCTGAACCCGCGCGCGCCAGCCGGGCCGTTAGCCCCCATGACAGTAAAATGAAGAAGGCGTTGCGCTATATCGATGCCCATTTGTCTGATGAGCTTCGCCTGGAAGACGTTGCCGCCCATGTTTATCTCAGCCCGTACTACTTCAGTAAGCTGTTCAAAAAATATCAGGGAATTGGCTTTAACGCGTGGGTTAACCATCAGCGGATGGTGAGCGCCAAAGAGCTGCTGTGTCACAGCGACTGGAGTATTGCCAGCATTGCGCGGAATTTAGGATTTTCTCAAACCAGCTATTTTTGCAAAGTTTTTCGCCAGGCCTATCAGGTGACTCCGCAGGCTTATCGCCAACAAATTAATGCCAGATCACAAACTGAACCATTTTAAATGACAATATTTTGTTATTGCCGATTTTTGATATGCCCCCGTATCTGCCTCATTATAAAATGAAAAACTCTCATCCAGAGCAATAAATTGTCATAGCGCAACAAATTAATAATGAGAGAGCGCTAAGCTGCACCAGTTTTTATTTATTTGATGGGATAGAGTGTTATCAGAAATTGCTTTCAGGTCGCCGCAGGCGTAATGAAAAGATTTTGCAATTAGATATTAGAGATGACGGAAGCCATCCAGCCTCCGTAAGATGTTCCAGAAATTATTCGAGTGAGGACTCATCCCGCTCGAGAAAACCGACAGGTGCCAGGGAAGGGGGTGTAAATCCCCCGCAGCCCCCGCTGCTGTGATGCTGACGAACCCATATTTGACCACTGATCGCGAGATTGGGAAGGATGGGAGAGGACGACGCTAAGCCAGAAGACCTGCCTGTCGGTGACTACCAACAACTTCGGTGGGAAGTGGGTTGCTCAGATGCGTACAGTCGAAAGACTGGGTTTGCGCGCACCTCTACAGCCCTACCACCCTGAACAGGATCAGGGTATGGCAGCCAGGCAGCATGCATTTATTCTCGCAGGGACCGGCAGCGGTTGTGGCAAAACCACCGTTACGCTCGGTCTGCTCAGCCTGCTGAAACAGCGCGGCATGCGGGTTCAGCCCTGTAAAGTCGGCCCGGATTATCTCGATACCGGCTGGCATACCGCCGTCAGCGGCGTCGCCTCCCGCAACCTCGACAGCTTCATGCTCCCGGAACCGATTCTCAATGCGCTGTTTTGTGAACAGATGCAGCAGGCGGACATCGCGGTGATTGAAGGCGTCATGGGGCTTTATGACGGCTATGGCACCGACCCGAATTATTGCAGCACCGCCGCGATGGCCAAACAGCTCGGCTGCCCGGTGATTTTACTGGTCGATGGCAAAGCGGTATCCACCTCCATCGCCGCCACGGTAATGGGATTTCAGCACTTCGATCCCAGCCTGAATATCGCTGGCGTTATCGTCAATCGCGTTAACAGCGAATCCCACTATCAGCTACTGAAAAGCGCGATTGAACGCTACTGCGCGCTGCCGGTTCTCGGCTACGTGCCGCGAGTGGAAGGCGTGGCCTTGCCCGAACGCCATCTGGGGCTGGTGACCGCCCGAGAATCGCTGGTTAACCAGCAGCCGTGGCGCGATTTTGCCCAAACGCTGGCGCAAACTCTGGATATTGAACAACTTCTGACCCTCAGCCAGCTTACTGCTTTACCCACCGGGGAGTGGCCTGCGCTACCGTCGCCTGCTGCCGGAGCAGGTTTGACTCTGGCGCTGGCAGACGACGAAGCCTTCAACTTTTACTACCCGGATAACCTCACCCTGCTTGAACGTTGCGGAGTGAATATTGTGCGCTTCAGCCCGCTGCACGATAGCGAACTCCCGCCGTGCCAGATGATCTGGCTTGGCGGTGGTTATCCGGAAATTCATGCCGCCGCGCTGGCGGCCAATACCGCCATGCTGGCGCAGTTGCAGGATGCGCATCGGCGCGGGGTGGCTATCTACGCCGAATGCGGCGGGCTGATGTATCTCGGCAGCACCCTTGAAGACGCCGGCGGTGAAGTTTACCCGATGGCCAATCTTATTCCCGGCCACAGCAAGATGGGCAAACGGCTCACCCGCTTTGGCTACTGCGAAGCGAGGGCGATGCGGCAAACGCTGCTGGCAGCACCCGGTGAAACCCTACGCGGGCACGAGTTTCACTACTCAGATTTCATCCCGGAAAACCCGGCGGTGCTGGCCTGCCGTAAAGTGCGCGACGGGCTGACGCTTCAGCAGTGGTCGGGGGGCTGGCAGGTAGGCAACACTTTTGCCAGCTACCTGCATCTGCATTTCGCCCAGCGTCCGGCGATGCTCAACCACTGGCTGGCTGCCGCAAGGAGCGCCCAATGACGCTGCTGGCCTGGTGCGTTGCCTGGCTCCTCGATTTTATCATCGGCGACCCGCAGAGCTGGCCGCATCCGGTGCGCTGGATAGGCAACCTGATCTCCGCCGTTCAGCGCAGCGTGCGCCGCTACTGCCACAGCGACTTTGCTTTACGCATCGGCGGCGGGGTGATGTGGGTCATCGTGGTCGGCCTCACGTGGGGTATCTCCTGGGGCGTGCTGACGCTGGCGCAGATGATTCATCCGTGGCTTGGCTGGGTGCTTGAGGTGTGGATGATCTTCACCGTGCTGGCCGGACGCTGTCTGGCGCAGTCGGCGCGGGATGTTGAGCGTCCACTACGCGCGGGCGATCTGGCGGAAAGCCGCGTCAAGCTGTCGTGGATTGTCGGGCGCGACACCTCGCAACTTGAGCCGCAGCAGATTAACCGTGCGGTGGTGGAAACGGTGGCGGAAAACGCCGTTGACGGCATTATTGCGCCGCTCTTCTTTCTACTGCTGGGCGGCGCGCCGCTGGCGATGGCTTATAAAGCGGTCAACACCCTCGACTCGATGGTCGGTTACAAACATGAAAAATACCGCGCCATCGGCATGGTTAGCGCCCGCCTTGATGATGTTGCCAACTTTATTCCTGCTCGCCTGAGCTGGCTGCTTATCAGCCTGGCCGCTTTCCTCTGCCGTGAAGCGGGCGACCGCGCGCTGCGTATTGGCTGGCGCGATCGCTACAACCACAGCAGCCCGAACTGCGCCTGGTCAGAGGCGGCGGTTGCCGGGGCGCTCGGCATTCAGCTTGGTGGCCCCAATGATTACTTTGGTCAGCGCGTGGAGAAGCCGTGGATTGGCGACGCGACGCGCGACATTGCCGTAGACGATATTTCCCGAACGATTCGACTGATGTGGGTAGCCTCGACCCTGGCACTGGCGCTGTTTATGGCGACGCGGTACTGGCTGGTTGGCGTGGCCTGAGGACAAATAAATGCACTATATCCAGCAACCACAGGCGATTGAGGCGAAAAGCTTCGACATTATTGGCGACATTATTGCAGAAACTCGCCCGGACTACCGCTTTGCCAGCCCGCTGCATGAAGCCATTATCAAACGGGTGATCCACACCACCGCCGATTTTGACTGGCTGGATATTCTGTGGTTTTCCCCCGATGTTCTTGAGCGCCTCAGCGCAGCCCTGAGCCAGCCCTGCACCCTGTATACCGATACCACCATGGCGCTCTCCGGGATTAATAAAACCCTGCTGGCTAAATCCGGTGGCGAGTGCCGCTGCTATATCAGCGATCCGCGCGTAGTGGCGGAGGCGAAAGCGCAGGGGATGACCCGCTCGATGGCGGCGGTTGACATCGCGGTTACCGAAGAGGGCGAGAAGGTGTTTGTTTTCGGCAATGCCCCCACCGCGCTGTTTCGTCTGCTTGAGCATGATGTCGCGGTGAACGGCGTGATTGGCGTGCCGGTTGGTTTCGTCGGCGCGGCGGAATCGAAAGAGGCCCTGACGCAAAGCAACCTGCCAGCCATTGCCGCTCTGGGTCGCAAAGGCGGTAGCAACGTCGCCGCGGCTATCGTCAACGCCATTCTGTATCACCAGCAGGGGGCGCGATGAGCGAGCAATCCTTCGACTCCCCGGTGTGGCACAACGGCAAGGCATTGCGTAAAGGCTATACCACCGGCTCCTGCGCGACGGCGGCGGCAAAAGTCGCGGCGCTGATGGTGATGCGCCAGCATCTGATTCATCAGGTCTCGATTATTACCCCGTCCGGCGTGACGCTGTGTCTTAACGTCGAGTCGCCGCACGTCGAAGGACAGCAGGCGATTGCCGCGATTCGTAAAGACGGCGGCGACGATGTTGATGCCACCCACGGGATGATGATTTTTGCTCGTGTGACCCTTGATGACTCCGGCGACATCACTCTGCGCGGCGGTGAAGGCGTCGGCACCGTGACGCGCAAAGGGATTGGCCTGCCCATCGGCAGTCCGGCAATTAACCGTACTCCGCGCCACACCATTGAGTCAGCGGTGCGCGAAGCGATTGGCCCATCGCGCGGGGCGGCGGTAGAAATTTTCGCACCGGAAGGCGAAGAGCGGGCGCAGAAAACCTACAACTCACGGCTCGGTATTTTAGGCGGCATCTCGATTATCGGTACCACCGGGATCGTCACGCCAATGTCGGAGGAGAGCTGGAAGCGTTCGCTGTCGCTGGAGCTGGAGATCAAACGCGCGGCGGGGTTGGAGCGCGTGGTGCTGGTGCCGGGCAACCACGGCGAGCGCTTTGTTCGCGAGCAGATGGGGATTGATTCTCAGGTGGTGGTCACCATGAGCAACTTTGTCGGCTACATGATTGAAGAGGCCGTGCGCCTTGGTTTCCGCCAGATTGTGCTGATCGGCCATCCCGGCAAGCTGATTAAAATTGCCGCCGGTATTTTCCACACCCACAGCCATATTGCCGATGCGCGCATGGAAACGCTCGTCGCGCACCTGGCGCTGCTCGGCGCGCCGCTGGAGCTGCTGCGGCTGGTCAGCGAATGCGATACCACTGAAGCGGCGATGGAGCATATCGACGCATACGGTTTTCAGCATATCTACGACCATCTTGCCGAGCGCATCTGCCTGCGGGTGATGCAGATGCTGCGCTTTACCAAAACGCCGCCCACCTGCGACGCCATCATGTTCTCCTTTGATAACAAGGTTCTCGGCAGCAATCGCCCGGTCGAAGAGATCGCTCGGGAGATGTCATGTTAACGGTTGTCGGCATGGGGCCGTCGGGCCTGCATCTGATGACGCCCGCGGCGCGTGAGGCGGTGGCGACGGCAGACGCCCTGGTTGGCGGCAAGCGGCATCTATTGCAGTTCCCTGAATTTCACGGCGAGCAGTTTGCGCTGGGTGCCAATATTGCCGAGCTGCTGGAATGGCTCGAAGAGCGTGAAGCGCAGCAAGTGGTGGTGCTGGCCTCCGGCGACCCGCTGTTTTACGGCATCGGCACGCGGCTGATTGCCCACTTTGGCATCGAACGCGTGCGCATTATCCCCGGTATCAGCGCGGTGCAATACCTGTGCGCCCGCGCCGGAATCGATATGAACGATATCTGGCTGACCAGCAGTCACGGGCGAGAGGTCTCTTTCGATGAGCTGGCTCGCCACAGCAAAGTGGCGATGGTGACCGACGGACGCTGCGGGCCGCGTGAAATTGCCGCCCAGCTGACGGCGCGGGGAAAAGGGTATCGCTGGATGGTGATTGGCGAAAATCTGGCGATGGAAAATGAGCGCATTCACTGGCTGCCGGTTAGTGAGGTCGACGCTGAATATGAAATGAACGCGGTGGTGATCCTCGATGAAAGATGAGCTTTTTCTGCGCGGCGAGAAAGTGCCGATGACCAAAGAAGCGGTTCGCGCGCTGGCGCTGGCCAAACTTGAACTGCACCGGGCAAGCCACCTGATTGATATCGGCGCCGGTACCGGCAGCGTGTCGATTGAGGCGGCGTTGCAATACCCCTCGCTACAGGTGACGGCGGTCGAACGCAACCCGGCGGCTCTGCAACTGCTGGACGAAAATCGCCAGCACTTCGCCTGCGGCAACATTGAGATCTTGCCCGGCGAAGCGCCGATGGTGATAACTGAACGGGCCGACGCCATTTTTATGGGCGGCAGCGGCGGCCATCTTGGGGAACTGATTGACTGGTCCTGGCAGCAGCTCTATCCCGGCGGTCGTCTGGTGATGACCTTTATTCTGCAAGAGAACCTGAACTCCGCCCTCGACTATCTGCAACAACGGGGGATCGAACAGGTCGATTGCCTCCAGCTTAACGTTTCGTCGCTGACCCGGCTTGGCAGCGGCCACTATTTCAAACCGAATAATCCCGTTTTTGTTATCGCCTGTCAGAAGGAAGAAAACCATGGCTGAGACATTTGACCCCCGTAGTGTGTGGTTCGTTGGCGCAGGGCCGGGCGACCGTGAGCTGATTACCCTCAAGGGTTACCGCTTGTTGCAGCAGGCCCAGGTGGTGATCTACGCCGGTTCGCTGATAAACACCGAATTACTGGAGTATTGCCCGGCAGGAGCTGAGTGCCACGACAGCGCCGAACTGCATCTGGAGCAAATTCTCGACCTGATGGAAGCGGGCGTAAAAGCCGGGAAAACGGTGGTGCGTTTACAGACCGGAGACGTCTCGCTGTACGGTTCGGTACGCGAGCAGGGTGAAGAGCTGACTAAACGCGGTATCGACTGGCAGGTGGTGCCGGGCGTCAGCGCATTTTTGGGCGCGGCGGCGGAGTTGGGCGTCGAGTACACCGTGCCGGAAGTCTCTCAGAGTCTGATTATTACCCGTCTTGAAGGGCGCACGCCGGTGCCGGAACGCGAGCAGCTTGAAGCGTTTGCCAGCCACCAGACCTCAATGGCGATTTATCTCTCGGTGCAGCGCATTCATCGGGTGGCGGAACGCCTGATTGAAGGCGGCTACCCGGCCACCACGCCGGTGGCGGTTATCTATAAAGCGACCTGGCCGGAAAGCCAGACCGTGCGCGGCACGTTGGCCGATATCGGCGACAAGGTCCGCGATGCAGGGATCCGTAAAACGGCGCTCATTCTGGTCGGGAATTTCCTTGGGGACGAGTATCACTACTCAAAACTCTACGCGGCGGACTTTAGCCATGAATACCGTAAAGCCTGAATCTATCGCTCTTTTCTGCTTGACCCCCGGAGGTGTCTTGCTGGCGAAAAGGTTGGCGGCAATGCTGCCGTTAACCTGCTTTACCAGCGAGAAGCTGCTGGAGGAGGGGTTTCTACCCTTTGAAAACGGCTTCGCCAACGCCGCGCGCGAGG
This sequence comes from Klebsiella sp. RHBSTW-00215, assembly GCF_014103785.1. Taxonomy (NCBI): domain Bacteria; kingdom Pseudomonadati; phylum Pseudomonadota; class Gammaproteobacteria; order Enterobacterales; family Enterobacteriaceae; genus Klebsiella; species Klebsiella sp. RHBSTW-00215. The sequence continues at coordinate 262,163 of NZ_JABXQS010000001.1, read as the reverse complement.
CCTTCAGCAGCTACTCGGCGCTGATTTTCATCGGTGCGACCGGTATCGCGGTGCGCGTGCTGGCGCCGCTGGTTAATGACAAGTTCAGCGATCCAGCGGTGGTGGTGATCGATGAACGCGGGCAGCACGTCATCAGCCTGCTCTCCGGTCACGCGGGCGGGGCTAATGCTCTGAGCCGCTATCTGGCGGGAATGCTCGGTGCCGATCCGGTGATCACCACCGCCACCGACGTTAACGATATGGCGGCCCTCGATACCCTGGCATTCCAGCTTAACGCGCGGATGACCGACTTCCGCGCGGCGGTGAAAATCATTAACCAGATGCTAGTCAGCCATCAGCGCGTCGGCCTGTGGTGGGATGAAGAGCTGGATGAAGATGTCAATCACTGCGACCGGCGTGGGTTTATTACCGTTTCTGACCTGAATCAGCTTCCCGAACTGGATGCGCTTATTTGCATCACTCTGCGCAACGAGCTGCCGGAGATCGCCGTGCCGCACTGGAAGCTGGTGCCGCAGCGCGTCGTTGCGGGCATCGGCTGCCGCCGCGATACGCCGTTTCCGCTGTTAGCGGCGCTGCTGGCGCGCCAGCTTGAAGCGCAGCGCCTCGATCCGCTGGCCCTGAAAGCCATCGGCAGCGTCACGCTGAAGAAACACGAGCAGGGGCTGATCCAGCTGGCCTCCTGCTGTCGCGTGCCGTTTGAAACCTTTACCGCTGACGCGCTGCGTGAGCATGAACATCATTTCCCTGCGTCCTCGTTTGTTCGCCAAACGGTGGGGGTTGGGAGCGTATCGGGTCCGGCGGCGTGGCTGCTGAGCCATGGGCAACTGTTGGGCGAAACCCTGCGCGAACAGGGCGTCACTATTACTTTGGGAGTTTCACACTGATGTTAAGCGTAATCGGGATTGGCCCTGGCTCACAGTCAATGATGACTATGGAAGCGATTGAGGCGTTACAGGCGGCGGAAATCGTCGTGGGTTATAAAACCTACACCCACCTGGTGAAAGCCTTTACCGGCGATAAGCAGGTGATTAAAACCGGGATGTGTAAAGAGATTGAACGCTGCCAGGCGGCGATTGAGCTGGCGCAGGCCGGGCATAACGTGGCGCTGATTAGCAGCGGCGACGCCGGTATTTACGGCATGGCGGGACTGGTGCTGGAGTTGGTGAGCAAACAGAAGCTCGACGTAGAAGTCCGCCTTATTCCAGGGATGACCGCCAGTATCGCCGCCGCCTCGCTACTGGGCGCACCGCTGATGCACGACTTCTGCCATATCAGCCTCAGCGACCTGCTGACGCCGTGGCCGGTGATTGAAAAACGAATTGTTGCCGCAGGTGAAGCCGACTTCGTTATCTGTTTTTACAACCCGCGCAGCCGCGGCCGCGAAGGACATCTGGCCCGTGCCTTTGAACTGCTGTCTGCCAGAAAAAGCGCACAAACGCCGGTGGGCGTAGTGAAATCCGCCGGGCGCAAAAAGCAGGAAAAATGGCTGACCACCCTGGGGGAGATGGATTTTGAACCCGTCGATATGACCAGCCTGGTGATCGTAGGTAATAAAGCGACCTATATACAGGATGGCCTGATGATCACGCCGCGAGGCTATGTGCTGTGAGCTTTGGCGAAGTGCTGGTCATGGGCGGAACCAGCGACGCGCGGGCGCTATGCCAACAGCTGGACGCGGCGCAGGTCAAATACACCCTGTCGGTGGCAACGCCGACCGGCCAGCAGCTGGCAGGCGATATTCAGGGTCAGGTTCGCTGCGGGCGACTTGAGCTGGAGGAGATGGTTGCCTGGCTAAAGGCCAACCGTACTCGCTGGGTCATTGACGCTTCGCACCCTTACGCCGAAGTGGTGAGTCGTAACATCATCCGCGCCTGTGAAATCGCTGGCGTGTTGCTCAGCCGCTATCAGCGCCCGGAACAGCTTAGCAACCTGACGCATCCACAGCTTTATACCGTGCAGAGCATCGAAGAAGCCTGCGATGTGGCGCGGGGCTTTGGTCAGCGCGTATTGCTCACCACGGGAAGCAAAGATCTGGCGCGCTGGCGGGCAGGATTAGGTGAAAAAACGCTGCTGGCTCGCGTACTGCCCGTTCCCGATGTTATCGCGCAGTGCGCTGAGCTTGGCTTTGGCGTCGGCGAGATCTTCGCGCTATGCGGGCCGTTCAGCGCCGAGTTTAACGCCGCTTTTTACCGCCAGTGCCGCGCCGATGTGGTGATCACCAAGGCCTCCGGCGCGGAAGGCGGCTATCAGGAAAAAGTACAACCCTGTCTTGATGCCGGTATCCCCTGCATCGTGATTACGCGCCCGGCACCGCTGGTGACGGGTGAAGAGTTACTGGAAAGTCAGGCTGCCTTTGCCCAACGCTTAGCGCGCTGGCTGGCCGCTGCTTAAGGAGTCAGAAATGAAAAAAGCGCTTCTGGTGATCAGTTTTGGCACCAGCTATCCCGACACCTGTGAAAAGAACATTGTCGCCTGCGAGCGTGAGTTGGCGGCCAGCTGTCCTGACCGCGACACGTTTCGCGCCTTTACCTCCGGGATGATTATTCGCAAGCTCAAGCAGCGTGATGGTATCGAGATTGATACGCCGTTGCAGGCTTTGCAGAAGCTCGCCGAACAGGGCTATCAGGATGTGGCGATTCAGTCGCTGCACATCATTAACGGCGATGAATACGAAAAGATCGTTCGCGAAGTGCAAAGCATGCGCCCGCTATTCGCCCGCTTGACGCTGGGCGCGCCGCTGCTGAGCAGCCATGACGATTATGTTCAACTGATGCACGCACTGCGTCAGCAGATGCCGCCGCTTGCTGAGAAAGAAACGGTGGTCTTTATGGGGCACGGTGCCAGTCATCACGCCTTCGCCGCCTACGCCTGTCTGGACCATATGATGACCGCCCAGCGCTTTCCGGCGCGGGTTGGGGCAGTCGAAAGTTATCCAGAAGTTGACATTCTTATCGACAGCCTGCGCCAGCAGGAGGTTACCGGCGTTCACCTGATGCCGTTGATGCTGGTGGCGGGCGATCATGCCATCAACGATATGGCCTCCGATGAAGAGGACTCCTGGAAAACGTTGTTCAACGCCGCCGGTATTCCGGCGACGCCGTGGCTTAGCGGGCTGGGAGAGAACCCGGCGGTGCGCGCAATGTTCGTCGCCCATCTACAGCAGGCGCTGAATCTGGCGATGGAGGAAGCGGCATGAGCGGCAAACTGTATGCCCTGAGCACCGGGCCGGGCGCGTCCGACCTGATTACCGTTCGCGCGGCGCGCATTCTTGGCAAACTGGATATTCTCTACGCCCCCGCCGGACGTAAAGGCGGTGACAGCCTGGCGCTTTCCATCGTGCGTGAATATATCGGCGAACAGACCGAAGTACGCTGCTGCCATTTTCCGATGAGCGCTGACAGTGCGGAAAAAGAGGCGGTCTGGGACGAAGTTGCCGCTGCGCTGGTGCACGAAGTGGAGGCGGGTAAACAGGTCGGGTTTATTACCCTCGGCGACGCCATGTTGTTCAGCACCTGGGTGTTCTTACTCCAGCGTATCGGCTGTGCGAACTGGCTGGAGATTGTTCCCGGCGTCACCTCTTTCGCCGCCATTGCCGCGCGTTCAAAAACGCCGCTGGCTATGGAGCAACAGTCGCTGGCGGTGGTCTCCTGCACCGCGCCGGAAGAAGAAATTGAACAGGCGCTGCGCCAGCATGAAAGCCTGGTGCTGATGAAAGTGTATGGCCGTTTCCCCCGCATTAAAGTGCTGCTGGAGAAAAACGGCCTGCTCGATGCCGCGCTGATGATGTCCGAGGCCACGCTGCCCGGCGAACAGTGCTGGCGTCATCTGAATGATGTCAGCGACGAACAGCCGCTGCCCTATTTTTCGACCATCCTGGTGAATAAACAGTGGGAGTATGCAGAATGAAACTTGAACAACAGCTAAAACAGCTGTCTTTCAGCGGGTTAGCTGCGGCGCTATTGCTGATAGTGGTTCCCGAAAAGGCCTTCGCGATGCACATCATGGAGGGATTTTTACCCCCGATGTGGGCCCTGGCATGGTGGCTGCTGTTTCTGCCTTGCCTGTGGTACGGGCTGGTGCGCCTGCGCCGTATCGTGCAGGAAGATAACAACCAGAAGGTACTGCTGGCTCTGTGCGGAGCGTTTATTTTTGTGCTCTCGGCGCTGAAAATTCCTTCCGTCACCGGCAGCTGTTCGCACCCGACCGGCGTCGGCCTGGCGGTCATTCTGTTCGGGCCGGGCGTGGTGGCGATCCTTGGCGCTATCGTGCTGCTGTTCCAGGCGCTGCTGCTGGCGCATGGCGGGCTGACAACGCTCGGCGCTAACGGCATGTCGATGGCGGTGATTGGGCCGGTGGTCGGCTATATGGTGTGGAAAATGGCCTGCCGGGCGGGGATTCGCCGCGATGTCGGGGTCTTTCTCTGCGCGATGCTGGCGGATCTGGTGACCTACTTTGTCACCTCCGTGCAGCTTGGCGTGGCCTTCCCGGATCCGACGGCGGGCGCAACCGGCTCGATCGTCAAATTCATGGGGATCTTCTGCCTGACGCAGATCCCGATCGCCATCGCTGAAGGGTTGTTAACCGTCATGATCTACGACCAGTTGACCAAACGTCAGCTGATCACCGCACAGACCGCACAGGGGCATTAACATGAAAAAGACGCTGATATTGTTAGCGATGGTAGTGGCGCTGGTGATCCTGCCGTTCTTTATTAATCACGGCGGGGAATATGGCGGTTCGGACGGCGAGGCGGAGAGCCAGATTCAGGTGGTTGCACCGCACTATGAGCCATGGTTCCAGCCGCTGTACGAACCGGCGAGCGGGGAGATTGAAAGTCTGCTGTTTACGCTACAGGGCTCTCTTGGCGCGGCGGTGATTTTCTATATTTTGGGCTACAGCAAAGGCAGACAACGCCGTGATGACCGGGTTTGACAGACTAAGCTATCAAAGCCGCTGGTTTCACGTCGCGCCAGAGCGCAAGTTTCTGTTCTGGCTGCTGCTGATGGTGCTGGCCTTTACCCTGCCTCCGCTGGGGCAGGGTATTGAAATGGTGCTGATTGCCGCCTTGACCTGCTGGCTGCTGCGGGTTTCATTATGGCGCTGGTGCCGCTGGATGGCGCTACCGTTCGGCTTCCTGTTGATCGGCGTGCTGACCATTCTGTTTAGCATCAGCCGCGACCCGCATGCTCTGCTGGTGAGCGTTCCGCTGGGAAGCTACTGGCTGGGCATCACGTCAGCGGGGCTGAACACCGCTAATGAGACCTTCTGGCGCAGCCTGGCGGCGCTGGCGTCAACCTTCTGGCTGGTGCTGAACCTGCCGTTCCCGCAGCTGATTTTGCTGCTTAAGCGCGGTCGGGTACCACGACTGTTGACCGAGCAAATCCTGCTGACCTGGCGCTTTATTTTTATTCTGTTGGACGAAGCGCTGGCGATTCACCGTGCGCAAACTTTGCGTTTTGGCTACCGTAGCGTGCCGAAAGGCTATCGCTCGCTGGCGATGCTGGTGGGGTTGCTGTTTACCCGGGTGATGATCCGCTACCAACAAATGAGCACCACGCTGGATATCAAACTGTACCAGGGTGATTTTCACCTCTAAGGATAAGTATGCTTGCCACGACCGATCTCTGGTTTCGCTATCAGGATGAGCTGGTGCTGAAGGGGCTGACGCTGGATTTTTCTCACCACTCCGTGACCGGGCTGGTGGGGGCAAACGGCTGCGGAAAATCCACGCTTTTTATGAACCTGAGCGGCCTGCTGCGCCCGCAAAAAGGGGCGGTGTTGTGGCAAGGAAAGCCGCTGGATTACGGCAAGCGCGGCCTGCTGGCGCTGCGTCAACAGGTGGCGACCGTATTTCAGGATCCGGATCAGCAGATCTTTTATACCGATATCGACAGCGATATCGCCTTCAGCCTGCGCAACCTGGGCGTTGCGGAAGATGAAATTGCCCGCCGGGTGGACGATGCGCTGACCCTGGTTGATGCGCAGTCTTTTCGCCAGCAGCCGATTCAGTGCCTGAGCCACGGGCAGAAAAAACGCGTGGCGATTGCCGGCGCGCTGGTGCTGCAGGCACGCTATTTACTGCTTGATGAGCCCACAGCGGGCCTCGATCCCTCCGGGCGCGCGCAGATGATCGACATCATTAAGCGCATTGTCGATCAAGGCAACCACGTGGTGATCTCCAGCCACGATATCGATCTGATTTATGAAGTCAGCGATGCGGTTTACGTTTTGCGTCGTGGCGAAGTGCTGGCGCACGGTGAACCCGGCGAGGTATTTTCCCGCAGCGAGTTAATGACGCAAGCTGGACTCACCCAGCCGTGGCTGGTGAAACTGCATGCGCAGCTGGGGCTGCCGCTGTGCAAAACCGAAGACGAGTTTTTTGAGCGGATGCGAAATCATGCAATGAAGGAGGCGTCATGACGCTGGCAATTATGTTACAGGGCACCGCTTCTGACGTCGGTAAAAGCGTGCTGGTGGCGGGGCTGTGCCGTATTTTTTATCAGGACGGGCAGCGTACCGCGCCGTTTAAATCGCAGAATATGGCACTCAATTCCGGTATCACGCCGGATGGCAAAGAGATGGGGCGTGCGCAGATTTTCCAGGCTGAAGCAGCCGGCATTGCCCCGGATGTGCGTATGAACCCGGTGCTGCTCAAGCCGACCAGCGACCGCAAAGCCCAGGTGGTGCTGATGGGCAAGGTGGCGACCGATATGGACGCGGTGAGCTATCACGAATACAAGCCGCGACTGCGCGAGCAGATCCTTTCGGTCTATAACAGCCTGGCAGCCGAGCATGATGTGCTGGTGCTGGAAGGGGCGGGCAGCCCGGCGGAGATCAATCTGCGCGACCGCGACATCGTCAATATGGGCATGGCCGAAATGGCGCAGTGCCCGGTGATCCTCGTGGCGGATATCGACCGCGGTGGCGTCTTCGCCTCCATTTACGGCACCCTCGCACTGCTGCACGACCACGAACGTGCGCGGGTCAAAGGGGTGATCATTAACAAATTTCGCGGCGACGTGACGCTGCTTTACTCGGGTATCGAGCAGATAGAAGCGCTGACCAACGTCCCGGTGCTCGGCGTGATGCCGTGGCTGGATGTTGATCTCGAAGACGAAGACGGCGTGGCGCTGCAAAAAGGCAAATACCTGCGCACCGATAAGCGTGACATTGAGATTGCCGTGGTCCAGGTACCGCATATTTCCAACTTTACCGACTTCAACGCGCTGGCGGCTCAGCCGGACGTTCGCGTGCGCTATGTTCGCCAGCCGCAGGAACTGGCGGGCGCGGATATGGTGATCCTGCCGGGCAGCAAAAATACGCTCGGCGATCTGCTCTGGCTGCGCGAAAGCGGGATGGCGCACGCGGTGCTGCAGGCCCGGCGTCAGGGCGTGCCGGTGCTGGGGATTTGTGGCGGCTACCAGATGCTCGGCGAAACCATTATTGATGAGGTGGAATCGGGACTTGGCACCCAGCCCGGGCTAGGGTTGCTCAATACCGTGACCCACTTCGCACAGCACAAAACCACCACTCAGGTCACGGCGACACTGGCTCCAGCGCTGCCGGAGTGGCTGGCGGAAACTGCAGGGCTTGCCGTACGCGGCTATGAAATTCATATGGGCGAGACCGAGCTGCACGACGGCTGCCGTTCGTTGATGCAATTACATAAAAACGGGCTGAGCGTGGCGGACGGCGCGGTGAGCGACGATGGTCTGGCGTTTGGTACCTATCTTCATGGCTTGTTTGATAGCGATGAATTCACCCGCGCGCTGGTTAACGGCCTGCGCCAGCGTAAAGGTCTGGCGGCGCTCGATAGTGACTTCCAGTATGCGCAGTACAAATCCCAGCAGTTCGATCTACTGGCCGACGCGATGCGCCAGAATATTGATATCGAAAAAATCTACGCCATCATGCGCCAGCATCAGGAGCCCGTATGCTGACTTTAGTCACTGGCGGGGCGCGCAGCGGTAAAAGTCGTCACGCCGAAGCGCTGATCGCCCACTCGCCGCAGGTGCTGTACATCGCCACTTCGCAGATTTTTGATGATGAGATGGCGGCGCGGATCCAGCACCACCGCGACGGCAGGCCCGCGCACTGGCGCACGGCTGAGCGCTGGCAGCAGCTTGATGAGCTGATAACGCCGGATAACCATCCCGAAGAAGCGATCTTGTTGGAATGTATTACCACCATGGTCACCAATTTGCTGTTTGCGCTGGGCGGCGACAGTTCGCCGGACGGCTGGGATTACGCGGCGATGGAGCGGGCTATTGACGCCGAAATCGCGGTGCTGATTGCCGCCTGTCAGCGCTGCCCGGCTCACGTGGTGCTGGTAACCAATGAGGTGGGGATGGGGATCGTGCCGGAAAACCGTCTGGCCCGCCATTTCCGCGATATCGCCGGGCGGGTGAATCAGCGCCTTGCGGCGGCGGCGGATGAGGTCTGGCTGGTGGTGTCGGGCATTGGCGTAAAAATCAAATAAATCAGGCGCTCCGTACCGGGAGTTATTCTTCCTGCTGGCTCTGCCATGAGCCAGCCAACATGACGAGAATTTCAATGCAAAGCTTAACCTCTCTACTGGGCGCGATCCCTGCGCTTGATGAAAATGCAATGGCGCGCGCGCAACTCCATATTGATGGCCTGCTTAAGCCGCCGGGAAGCCTTGGACGCCTTGAAGACCTGGCCGTACAGCTCGCGGGAATGCCCGGTCTTGAAGGCGTGCCGCAGGTGAAAAAGAAGGCGCTGCTGGTGATGTGCGCCGACCACGGCGTTTGGGATGAAGGGGTGGCGATTTCGCCCAAAGTGGTGACTGCGATTCAGGCGGCGAATATGACGCTGGGCAAGACCGGCGTTTGCGTGCTGGCGGCGCAAGCAGGGGCGGAAATGCATGTGATTGACGTCGGGATTGATGCCGAGCTGATTCCTGGCGTTATCAATATGCGCGTGGCGCGTGGTTGCGGAAATATCGCCGTCGGCCCGGCAATGAGCCGTGGTCAGGCCGAAGAGCTGCTGTTGGAGGTGATTCGCTATACCCGTGGGCTGGCGGAAGATGGCGTCACGCTGTTTGGCGTTGGTGAGTTGGGGATGGCGAATACTACCCCGGCGGCGGCGATTGTCAGCGTTCTGACCGGTAGCGATGCGCAAGAAGTGGTGGGGATTGGCGCGAATTTACCGCTGACCAAAGTCGGTAACAAAGTGGAAGTGGTGCGTCGAGCCATCGCCGTTAACCAGCCTGACGCGAATGATGGTCTGGACGTGCTGGCGAAAGTAGGCGGTTTTGATTTATTGGGGATGGCGGGCGTGATGCTGGGCGCGGCTTCCTGTGGATTGCCGGTACTGCTCGATGGCTTCCTGTCTTACGCGGCGGCGCTGGCGGCGTGCCGAATTGCGCCGGAAGTGAAACCCTATCTGATACCGTCGCACTATTCGGCAGAGAAGGGCGCACGCACGGCGCTGATGCACCTGGAGCTGGATCCGTATCTCAATATGGGTATGCGCCTGGGAGAAGGCAGCGGCGCGGCGCTGGCCATGCCAATTGTCGAAGCGGCCTGTGCGATGTACCACGATATGGGCATGCTGGCGGCAAGCAATATTGTGTTGCCAAAAGGCTGAGGAGATTTGCGGGGACGGTGCTAAGCCGTTCCCGTGAAAGGTCTGGGATTTGCGGAACGCAGAAACAAAAAAACACCCTTGAGGGTGTTTATGATGTTGGTTGCGGGGGCCGGATTTGAACCGACGACCTTCGGGTTATGAGCCCGACGAGCTACCAGGCTGCTCCACCCCGCGTCCGTCTTTACTCTTCATCGAGTAAACTTGCATCAGATTTTAATTGGTTGCGGGGGCCGGATTTGAACCGACGACCTTCGGGTTATGAGCCCGACGAGCTACCAGGCTGCTCCACCCCGCGTCCGTCATTACTCTTCCATCGAGTAACGTTACTTCTCTGATTTTAATTGGTTGCGGGGGCCAGATTTGAACTGACGACCTTCGGGTTATGAGCCCGACGAGCTACCAGGCTGCTCCACCCCGCGTCCGTGGAAGCGCACTATACTCTGCTAACGTTTTGATGCAACCCTTTTTCATAGAAATCGTCAATTTTGTAAGAATTGATGCATATGGAAGCATTGTTAGTCTGTTTTTTGCGCAAAACTGTCTTTGCCGTGCCTAAGCGCATTTCATTAGCCCTGGGGGTTTGTTATCTTCATCACGCACCCGGGCTTAGTTGCATAAAGAAGAGATACCATGAAAGGACGTTGGGCAAAATACGCAGTAACAGGGGCAATGCTGGCAATGCTGGCCGCCTGTTCCTCAAAACCGACCGATCGCGGTCAGCAGTATAATGAAGGCAAACTCACCCAGCCGTTTTCATTGGTTAACCAACCTGATGCGGTCGGCTCACCGATTAACGCTGGTGACTTCTCCGAGCAGGTGAGCAAAATCCGTAGCGCCTCGCCGCGCCTCTATAATAGTCAGAGCAACGTCTACAACGCGTTGCAGGATTGGCTGCGCTCCGGCGGTGATACCCGCACGCTGAGCCAGTTTGGTATCGATGCCTGGCAGATGCAGGGGACGGACAACTACGGTAACGTCCAGTTTACCGGCTACTACACGCCGGTGGTGCAGGCGCGCCATACTCGCCAGGGCGAGTTCCAATATCCGATTTACCGTATGCCGCCCAAGCGCGGTAAGCTGCCGTCCCGCGCCAGCATTTACGCGGGTGCTCTGAGCGACAACTACATCCTGGCCTACAGCAACTCGCTGATGGACAACTTTATAATGGACGTGCAGGGCAGCGGCTATATTGATTTTGGCGACGGTTCGCCGCTGAACTTCTTTAGCTATGCCGGGAAAAACGGCTGGTCCTATTACAGCATCGGTAAGGTGCTTATCGATCGCGGCGAAGTGAAGCGTGAAGATATGTCGATGCAGGCGATCCGCGAATGGGGTGAAAAGCACAGCGAGGCGGAAGTTCGTGAACTGCTGGAGCAGAACCCGTCGTTCGTCTTCTTTAAGCCGCAGTCTTTCGCGCCGGTGAAAGGCGCCAGCGCGGTGCCGCTGATTGGCCGTGCATCGGTCGCCTCCGATCGTTCGATTATTCCTGCGGGAACCACGCTGCTGGCGGAAGTGCCGCTACTGGATAATAACGGTAAGTTTAACGGCCAGTACGAGTTGCGCTTAATGGTTGCTCTGGACGTTGGCGGTGCGATTAAGGGTCAGCACTTTGATATTTACCAGGGCATTGGCGCAGATGCCGGGCATCGTGCCGGTTGGTATAACCACTATGGTCGCGTATGGGTGCTGAAAAGCGCGCCGGGCGCTGGCAACGTCTTTAGCGGTTAACGCGCAGCTCCGGGAATATTCCCCGGTACTACGGTTGGTCTGGTAGCCCGGACAGGCGCAACGCGCCGCCTCCGGGAATTTCCACTTATTCTGAGGTTTTATGTCTGTTGTAATCAGCGATGCCTGGCGTCAGCGTTTTGGCGGTACGGTGCGTTTATATGGTGAAAAAGCGCTGCAGTGTTTTGCCGATGCGCATGTCTGCGTGGTCGGTATTGGCGGCGTAGGTTCCTGGGCGGCGGAAGCGCTGGCGAGAACTGGGATTGGCGCGATTACCCTTATCGATATGGATGATGTCTGCGTGACTAACACCAATCGCCAGATCCACGCTCTGGGCGGTAACGTCGGGCTGGCGAAAGCCGAGGTGATGGCGGAACGCATTCGCCTGATCAACCCCGAGTGTCGGGTGACGGTGGTGGACGATTTTGTCACCCCGGAAAACGTCGCGGAGTATCTCGGCGTCGGCTTTAGCTACGTGATTGACGCCATCGACAGCGTGCGCCCGAAAGCGGCGTTGATCGCTTACTGCCGTCGCTATAAGGTGCCGCTGGTGACCACTGGCGGTGCGGGTGGGCAAATCGACCCGACGCAAATTCAGGTCGCCGATCTGGCTAAAACCATCCAGGACCCGCTTGCAGCCAAGCTGCGCGAGCGGCTAAAAAGCCAGTTTGGGGTGGTGAAGAACAGTAAAGGTAAGCTGGGCATTGATTGCGTCTTTTCCACTGAAGCGCTGGTGTATCCGCAGGCAGACGGCAGCGTGTGCGCGATGAAAAGCACCGCCGAGGGTCCAAAACGGATGGATTGCGCATCCGGATTTGGCGCGGCAACGATGGTGACCGCGACCTTTGGTTTTGTCGCCGTCTCCCATGCATTGAAGAAAATGCTGGCGAAGATGGCGCGTGAAGCGGCGGCTTCTGTCGGGTAATTCCCCGGAGGCGGTGCTGCGCACCTGTCCGGGCTACAAAATCGCACTAACCCGTAGCCCGGGCAAGGCGCGTCAAGCGCCGCCCCCGGGGTGAGCTTAAACCTCGCGGGCGGCGGTGAGAACAGCCTCGCTCAGCGCATTCAGCCCTTGGCTGCGCGAGGCGCTGAGCTGACTGCGTAGTCCCAGCTCATCAAACAGCGTCAGCGGGTCCCGTGCCAGCAGTTCCCCGGCGTTTTTCCCCTCAATGGCGGTTAATAACACCGCCAGCATGCCGCGCACAATGCGGCCTTCGCTATCGCCGTAGAAATGCAGTTTGCCCTCGGCATCAATGAAATAGCCCAGCCAGACGCGGTTTTCACACCCGGCAATCTCTTTGGCACGGGCTTTCAGATCGTCCGGCAGCGCCGGAAGCTGCTTACCGAGTAAAATCAGCTGGCGGTATTTATCCTCCCACTGGGTGAGTGGAGCGAAGGTCTGGCGCAAGGCCTCTTCAGTAATGCGGGTACCAAAAGGGTGAGAAGTCGTCATCAATCCACCAGTATTTGCAGGGCGCGGTCAACGGCGTGCACCAGCGCATAAACATCGTCTTGCGTATTATAAGGCGCAAACGAGGCTCGCAGGGTACCGCTGACGCCAAGCGCCGCCAGCAGCGGCTGAGCACAGTGTTGACCGGCCCGCAATGCGATGCCGGACTCCGCCAGTAGCGTGACCATGTCGCTATGGTGCACGCCGTCAAAATCAAACGCCAGCAGGCTGGAGTCCTGGCAGCGGAAGGAACGGAAGCCCGGACGCTTTGCCAGCTCCTCTTCCGCCAGCGTTGCCAGGCTGCGGCTCCAGCTTTCCGCTTGGGCAATATCGGTTTCTTCCAGCCACTCCAGCGCCGCGCTCAGGCCAATCACTCCGGCGATATTCGGCGTTCCTGCTTCGAAGCGGTAAGGCGCAGGCTGGGTTTTAAAGCCGTCGAAGGTGACTTCAGTAATCATTTTCCCGCCGCCGAGCCAGGGCGACATCTCGGCCAGCAGTTTGCTTTTGCCATACAGCGCGCCGATGCCGGTTGGCCCGTAAAGCTTATGACCCGAGAAGGCATAAAAGTCGATATCCAGCGCCTGTACGTTCGCCGGGAAATGCACCGCGCCCTGCGCGCCATCCACCATCACTACCATATTGGCAGCGTGGGCCAGATCAATCGCCAACGCCAGATCCGGACAGCCGCCGGTGACGTTGGACATCTGGCCGATAGCCAGCACCCGGCTGCGCGGCGTAATCAGGGAACTCAGTTGAGCCACATCCGGCAGGCGATTGGCCGCAAGCGGAAGCTTCACCACCCGGGCTCCGGTCTGCTCTGCGGCCATCAGCCACGGAACCAGATTGGCGTGATGCTCAGCTTCGCTGACGATAATTTCATCGCCCGGCTTCAGACGCGGACGGACGTAGCTCTGCGCCACCATATTGATGGACTCAGTGGTGCCGCGCGTCCAGACAATATCTTTGCCGGAAGGGGCGTTAAGCAGCGCCGCCACGCGTTCGCGCGCATCTTCATAGCGTTCGGTTAAGCGTTGAGCAGCGGCGAACTGGCTGCGATGGACGTTACCCGCGCTGAGCCGATAAAACTGGTCGCTGGCCTCGATTACCGCCAGCGGCTTAAGCGCCGTTGCTGCGCTATCAAGATAGACGCCAGCATCGGCCAGCGCCGGGAACTGGGCGCGAAATTGGACGGGGTTGAATGCGTTCATGAGCTCCTCATTTTGATTCGGCGATCGTCGCGCAAATCGGCTGGCGATACAAGGTTTGTGCTAACGAGTGGAATTTTCTGAATGTGACTTCGGCGGTGTAAAAGATGGTTATGCTGAATAGTGTTGGGTTTGCGTTTTAACCTGGTGATGAATGAATCATAAACAGTATAAATAGTCGTAAGGAGAGAAAGATGAAAATGAATAAGACTGCCGCCATTATTTCTGCCTGTGTGCTGACCTTCGGTCTGAGCGCCTGTTCTTCCAACTACGTGATGCACACTAATGACGGGCGCACCATTGTGACGGACGGGAAACCGCAAACGGACAATGATACCGGGATGATTTCCTACAAAGATGCCTGGGGAAACAAGCAGCAGATTAATCGCTCAGATGTAAAACAGTTGGGCGAACTGGATAAGTGATTGACATTTAGCAGGCAAAAAAAAGCACCGCGCATTGCGGTGCTACATTAAATCACTATGGACAGACAGGGTAAATGTACAGGAAGTGAAAAAGGGGTAGCTTAGCTACCATGGTCCGCACACACAGACCAATTGCAAACACAACAACACAACATCACAACCGTAAGCCAAAAGCTTGTTGGAACACGCATTCCAAAAAAAGCTCTTCGTTCCGGCTCAGGAAGTGCCGCCACTATAGGTATTTGCTGGTAGAACCTCAACGGACAAATTATAATGGCTCAGATAAAAAAAACTAATAGGTTAACTGTTGTTTCCTGTTTGTTAAATTGCCTTAACATCTAAGCCAGAATAACTATGTCAAAGCGTTTGCCACCTCTGAATGCATTACGTGTTTTTGATGCAGCCGCACGTCATCTTAGCTTCACTCGCGCCGCCGATGAGCTTTTTGTGACCCAGGCCGCAGTCAGCCACCAAATCAAGTCCCTGGAGGATTTCCTCGGCCTCAAGCTGTTCCGTCGACGCAATCGTTCTCTTCTTTTGACGGAAGAGGGACAGAGCTATTTTCAGGATATTAAAGATATTTTTTCCCAGCTCACCGAGGCGACCCGCAAGCTTCAGGCACGAAGTGCAAAAGGGGCGTTGACCGTCAGTATGCTGCCCAGTTTTGCCATACAGTGGCTGGTGCCGAGACTCACAAGCTTTAACTCAGCTTATCCGGGAATCGATGTCAGAATCCAGGCGGTAGACCGTCAGGAAGACAAGCTGGCGGATGATGTCGACGTGGCGATTTTTTATGGCCGCGGCAACTGGCCGGGGCTGCGCGTTGAAAAATTATACGCCGAATGTCTGCTCCCGGTTTGCTCGCCATTGTTGCTTACTGGTGACAAAGCGTTGAAAACACCTGCCGATCTGGCGCAACATACGCTGTTACACGATGCTTCCCGTCGCGACTGGCAAACTTATACCCGCCAGTTGGGTCTAAACCATATTAATGTGCAACAGGGACCGATTTTTAGCCACAGCGCAATGGTGCTGCAGGCCGCAATCCATGGACAAGGTGTCGCTCTGGCCAACAACGTGATGGCGCAGTCCGAGATTGAGGCAGGCCGTTTGGTCTGCCCGTTTAATGATGTTCTGGTCAGCAAGAATGCGTTTTATCTCGTTTGTCATGACAGTCAGGCTGAACTGGGTAAAATAGCTGCCTTCCGCCAGTGGATTCTGGCAAAAGCGGCTAATGAACAAGAAAAATTTCGCTTTCGTTACGAACAATAAATCATTGTAGGGTAATCACATGACCAGCCGTTTTATGCTGATATTCGCCGCGATAAGCGGTTTTATCTTTGTGGCTCTGGGCGCTTTTGGTGCGCATGTTTTAAGTAAAACGATGGGCGTTGTGGAAATGGGCTGGATCCATACCGGCCTGCAATATCAGGCTTTCCACACGCTGGCAATTTTTGGTCTGGCGGTGGCGATGCAGCGCCGTATCAGCATCTGGTTTTACTGGAGCAGCGTGTTTATGGCGCTCGGTACCGTTCTTTTTAGCGGCAGCCTGTACTGTCTGGCGCTATCGCATTTACGCCTGTGGGCGTTCGTTACGCCGGTGGGAGGCGTCTGCTTCCTTGCCGGTTGGGTATTAATGTTAATTGGTGCAATTCGTCTGAAACGTAAGGGCGTTGTTCATGAATAAAGTTGTCCTCTATTGTCGCCCTGGGTTTGAGAAAGAGTGCGCAGCAGAAATTACCGATAAGGCTGGCCGCCTTGAGGTATTTGGTTTTGCCCGAGTCAAAGACGACTCCGGCTATGTAATTTTTGAGTGCTATCAGGCTGAAGACGGCGAAAAGCTGGTGCGTGAACTGCCGTTCAGTTCGCTGGTGTTTGCTCGTCAGATGTTTGTTGTCAGCGAGCTGCTGCGCGACCTGCCGCCGGAAGACAGGATCACTCCGATTGTCGGGATGCTGCAGGGCGTGGTCGAAAAAGGCGGCGATCTGCGCGTTGAGGTCGCTGATACCAACGAAAGCAAAGAGCTGATGAAGTTCTGCCGTAAGTTTACAGTACCGCTGCGTGCGGCGCTGCGCGAGGCGGGGGTGTTGACCAACTATGAAACGCCGAAACGCCCGGTGGTGCATGTGTTCTTTATCGCCCCCGGCTGCTGCTATACCGGCTATTCGTTGTCCAATAACAACTCGCCGTTCTATATGGGTATTCCGCGCCTTAAATTCCCGTCTGACGCGCCGAGCCGTTCAACCCTCAAGCTGGAAGAGGCGTTTCATACCTTTATTCCGGCAGATGAGTGGGATGAGCGTCTGGCGAACGGCATGTACGCGGTAGATCTCGGGGCTTGTCCCGGCGGCTGGACCTATCAGCTGGTGCAGCGCAACATGTGGGTCTCCTCGGTGGATAACGGCCCGATGGCGCAAAGCCTGATGGATACCGGGCAGGTGACCTGGCTGCGTGAAGATGGCTTCAAATATCGTCCGACGCGCAACAACATCTCATGGATGGTGTGCGATATGGTGGAAAAACCGGCGAAAGTGTCGGCGCTAATGGCGCAGTGGCTGGTGAATGGCTGGTGTCGTGAAACTATCTTTAACCTTAAGCTGCCGATGAAAAAACGCTATGAAGAGCTATCGCGCAACCTGGCTTATATTCAGGAGCAACTGGACGAGCACGGCATTAACGCGCAAATCCAGGCGCGCCAGCTGTATCACGATCGCGAAGAAGTGACCGTTCACGTGCGCCGCCTGTGGGCTGCCGTCGGTGGTCGTCGCGACGAACGCTAGTTTTGTCGATTTTGCAGGCCGGATAAAGCGTTAAGCCGCCATCCGGCGCTGCAAATAGCCATTATGACTGCGATACATCAGAAACAATATGCGTCACATCATTCAGATGGCCGATCCGCGCCTCCCCCGAACGATTAAATTTGCTCTTATCAATCAGCAGTAACGATTGCGAAGCCCGCTTCAGCAGCAGCGATTTAAAATCGGCATTGACCGTATTCGAGTCCCAAAGCGCGCCGTCGCTATCGATGCCTTCACACGAAAAAATAAACAGGTCGATTTCCAGCGATTTGAGCTGCGAGATAAGCGACGAGCTGACGTAACAGCCATATTTGCGCTGGAGCGTACCGCCGGAGCAGGTGAGCTGAATATTTTCGCGCTTGCTCAATTCCTGGCAAATCGGCTGGCTATTGGTAAACACATGAAGGTCGATATCCGGCAGCTGGCGGGCCAGATACCAGCAGGTTGAGCTGGCATCAAGGGCGATAACCATCCCTTCTTCTATCCACGCAAGGGCTTCACGCGCGATATCTGCCTTGTGGGCGTAATGGCTTTTAAGACGGATGTGAAAAGGGTCGCCGCTGTCCTGGTTTTCCCGATGAATCACTTTTGCCCGACCATGGTTGCGCAGCACTTTCCCCTGGGACTGGAGTTCGCTGAGGTCGCGACGAATGGTTTCCCGGCTGACGTTAAGCTGTAACGATAAGGCTTCGGTGGTCAGGCTGGTATGGTTCATGAGCAGGTCTAGAATCGCTTGCTGTCGTGCCGCTTTCATTTTTCTCACCCTGGCGTTCGAGGAGCGCCCGCATTGGACGGGCGCTGCGGCATGAGATTACGGCGTTACCCCTTTTTTTAAAAGAATATTCCCGTACTTGGCACGCTCACCTGTGATAACGATCGCAAAGGCTTTTTGCGCCCGCTCGTAGAAGGCAAAGCGGTCGATGCGGGTGATATCGGGGCAGGGTGCAGAGCCTGAAAGCGCATCGCGATAGCGCGTTTCAACCTGCGGGTCGAGCGTATCGCCTTCTACCGCAGCCATCATCACCAGCGGCGGGGCGTAGCTGTCGAGTTCAAATAACGGAATGATGGCTTTCAACAGATCGCTAACTAACAGCCCGTCGGCGCGAATCACCTGCGGCCCCATGCTGTGCGCCGGGAAGTGGGCATCGGAAAAAATAATCTCATCCCCATGCCCCATTTCCGCCAGCACTTTCAGCAGTTCTGGGGAGATTAACGGTGAAATAGTCTTTAGCATCTCAAATTCCCTCAATCAGTTCGGGTTCGGTTTGCGGATAAAAATAACGGTATTCGTAGCTCACCTGCGCTCTGGCCCGTTCCGGGCTGGTAAATTCACCGACGCCGTACCAGCCGAACATTGCCGCTCCGGCCACGGTGGTTTCGGCATCATCCAGCACCTTAATCGGAATATCGAGCATATTGGCTTTGATCTGATTCCACAGCGCGTTACGGCTGCCGCCGCCGACCAGCAGCAGTTCGGTCGCTTTAAAGTGGCCAATTTTTTGTAGCGTTTGCAGGTTGCGCGCAAGCTGTTCCGTTAACCCTTCCAGCGCAGCGCGATAGAAATGACCGCGAGTGGTGTTGAGCGTCACGCCCTGCCACCCCGCGTTTTGGCAGGCGAGCAGGTCGCATTGCATCTTCACGCCTTCAGCACCCTCAGGAATAACTCGCGCCTCTTCAATCAGCGTCTGCCACGGCGTTTCCGACGTCCACAGCAGCTTGCGCACCCATTCGAGCACGCCGGAAGCCAGCCATTGCATGCCCGGATTATAGAGATCTACCTGGCTATCCAGCTCGCAGGTGGAGCCAGCGTAGTGGCTAAGCAGCGGCGTGTTGACCTGGGCGCTGCGCACCATCAGAATTTCCCAGGTGCCGGATGAGAGTACCGGTTCATCCTGCTCTGCGCCCGCGCCAAACAGCGCAAACTGCGTGTCGTGTCCGGCGGAGATAACCGGAATACCGGTGGGTAAGCCCAGCAAGTTCGCGGCATCAGATTGCAACGTGCCTATTTTCTCGCCCGCTTCGACCAGGCGGGGAAAGAGGCGGCGCGGCAGGCCGGTGGCTTGTAAGATTTCCGTGCTGAAATCCCGCTGGTGGATGTCCAGCATCTGGCTGGTGCCCGCCATCGTGATATCGGTGGTGAATTCCCCGGTCAGCCGGTGGTTGATGAGCGAGGAAATAAACAGCCAGGCGTGGGCCTGCTCCAGCAACTGCGGGTGGTTCTCTTTCAGCCATATCAGCTTGTACAAGGTGTTGAAGCTAAACGCGCCGACGCCGGAGATTTGCTGGAGCTGCTGCGGGGGCATAAAACGGCTGATACTTTCCATAACGGCTGCGGTGCGCGGGCATTTCCAGCTGATCACCGGATAGAGCAGCTCGCCGTGTTCATCAACCAGCGCGCCATCGACGCCGAAGGTGGTGACCGTGATGCCGCGAACCCGACAGGAGGACAGTTCGCTGCGAATCTGCCGACAGCACTGTGCGAAGCGTTGCACAATGGCCTCCAGCGACCACTGGTGCCAGGCGCTGTTCTCCACGGCAATATCGCTGGCGTTTGCGGTGGCGGCACGGGCAATAATTTTTCCTTGTCGGTCAACGGCAATCGCCCGTACGTTGGTGGCGCCGCAGTCGAGAACCAGGATGACGTCTTGTTTCATATATAACTCCATAAACGTCGCCGGATGGCGCTGCGCTTATCCGGCCTACGGTTCACGCGCCCGTAGGCCCGGTAAGCTTGCGCCACCGGGCAAAGCCGCATTAACGCTTGTACAGCGGGCCATAGTTCTGGCAGGCGCGGTAATCCTGGCCTTCTGTGTCCATGCCGTGCGCAGACCAGGTGGAAGGGCGATAAATTTTCGCCTCTTCGACGTTATGCATGCACACCGGAATACGCAGCATAGACGCCAGGGTGATAAAGTCGGCGCCGACGTGGCCGATGGTCAGCACGCCGTGGTTAGCGCCCCAGTTCGCCATCACTGAATAGACGTCGGAGAACGGGCCTTTACCGGTCAGGCGCGGTGCAAACCAGGTGGTGGGCCAGGTGGAGTTGGTGCGGGCATCAAGCTGGTCGTGCATCTCTTTCGGCAGCTCAACGCTCCAGCCTTCGGCGATTTGCAGTACCGGACCAATGCCTTTGATGATATTCACGCGGGTCATAGTGAACGGCACGCCGCCTTCGGTCAGGAAGCGGGAAGAGAAGCCGCCGCCGCGGAAATATTCATGAATCGCCGGGCACCACTCGGTGGCTGCCAGGCAGGCGTCGGCCTCCTGTTGGCTGATTTCCCAGTGTGGTTTCATGGTCGGTTTGCCGTTGTCATCTCGCTGTTTACAAGATCCATCCAGCGCCGCCGAGCCGGAGTTGATCAGGTGGATAATGCCGTGCTCAGCCAGCCCGGTCAGCGGTTTTCCGGTGACGCGTTCTACCGCTTCCGGCGACCAGTAGGTGCGGACGTCGGCAAACACTTGAGCGGTACCGGTTAGCTGATGTCCCATCAGCATTACCACTCCGTTGAGGCTGTCGTTCTCGGTGGCGACGACAAACGGCTCACGTACGCCGTTCCAGTCGAATGAACTATTGAGCAGCGCTTCGGCGGTATCGCCGTTGGGGTATTGATCGGTCCAGTGACGCTGGCCCTGGAAGCCGGCGGCGATGGCGTTATAGCCCAGCGACTCTTCCACCAGCCCTTTTTCCGCCAGCTTCTTGTTGCCCTGCATCATGTCGCGGATGCACATCGCCATCAGCAGGCTCTCTTTGAGCACCGCGCGGCTCTGCTCTTCATTACGCTTATACTGCTGCGCGTTCTGGTCTTCGCCATAGCGGAAGTTTTTATCCGCCCACGCCAGTGCCATTTCCAGCTCGGTTTCGTCATAGATTTTCTGATCGATACGGCGGCGCAGTTCGGTCATATCCACCGCTTGCACCTTCATGCCCAGCCAGGATTCGAAGAAGTTGTGATCGACAATGGAACCGGCTATCCCCATCGACACGCCGCCGACGGAAAGATAGCTTTTGCCTTTCATGCTGGCGACCGCTAAACCGGCGCGGGCAAAGCGCAGCAGTTTTTCTTCGACATCTGCCGGAATGGAGGTGTCATCGGCATCCTGCACGTCATGACCGTAAATGGAGAATGCCGGAATGCCTTTCTGGCTGTGCGCCGCCAGCGCTGCCGCAAGATACACCGCGCCAGGGCGCTCGGTGCCGTTAAAGCCCCAGATGGCTTTTGGGCGCAGCGGGTCCATGTCGATCGTCTCGCTGCCGTAGCACCAGCACGGAGTGACGGTAATGGTGACACCGACGTTGTGGCTGCTGAATTTCTCTTCACAGGCGGCGGATTCGGCCATTCCCGCGATACAGCTATCGGCGATCACGCATTCAATTTGTGCGCCGCAGGCGTGGCGGAGTTTCTCGGTGATAAGCGCGGCGGTGGCTTTCGCCATATTCATGGTTTGCTCTTCCAGCGACTCGCGCACTCCCATGCGACGTCCATCAATCACCGGGCGAATACCAATTTTCGGTAAGCTGATTTTTTTCATTACAGATTCCTCACGTTATTCGGATAAATGTTTAGTTAGCTGCCGTTTGTGAACGGAAACGGGCAAAGATGAAGATGATGGCAAAGCAAAGTGCCGGAATGAGCTCTGCGGTCGTAATACTGCCTGCGGCGTCGCTGACAAAACCCATGACCGGGGTGACGATGCCGCCGCCAATGATGGTCATGACGATGAAAGAGGAGCCGTATTTGGTGTCCTGTCCCAGATTTTTGATACCCAGCGAGAAGATGGTCGGATACTGAATCGACATAAATGCGCTACACAGCGTCAGGGCCAACAGGCCGATTTGGCCGCCCGTGAAGGCTGAAATCAGGCACAGGATCATGGCAAGCAGGGCGTAGGCTGCCAGGACTTTATGCGGCGCAAAGCGGCTGACAAGCCAGGTACCGGTGAAGCGACCGATAAAGAAGCACACCATGGTGCCGGTCAGATAGTTGGCGGCAAAGCCTGGGGTCATGCCGGGGATCTCTTCGATAGCGTAGCGAATCAGATAGCTCCAGCAGGCGGTTTGCGCGCCGACGTAGCAGAACTGCGCCAGTACCGCCCAGCGCCAGTGGCGAATGCGCACCAGGCGGCAAAACGATGCTGAAAATGAACTCTGTCCGACATCACTATGATCATCACTTTGCAGGGCTGGGAATTTGGTCAACATAATCAGCAGAGCGACCAGTAAGACGACCGCGACGATGATCATATAAGGGGTTTGTACCGATAACACCAGGCTGTGCTTATAGGCGCTGAGCTGTTCGGGCGCCATTTTATCGAGCACTTCCTGAGATTGATGCGGCACGTTAGACAAAATAAGACTTTGCCCAAAGACGACGGCGATAATGGCACCAAAAGAGTTAAAAGTTTGCGCCAGATTAAGTCGGAAGTGTCCACCACTTTCTGGCCCTAAAACGGTAACAAAAGGATTCGCCGCCGTTTCCAGACAACCTAAGCCTGCGGCGATAATAAATAATCCAATCAGGAATAAGGTGTAGTTCATCACTTCGGCGGCTGGCCAGAATAATGCTGCGCCTAAAGCATATAAGAATAATCCGGTAATAATCCCTGCTTTGTAACTTAATTTTTTCATCAAGATCCCCGCAGGGATAGGAATGACGAAGTAGCCAAAATAAAAAGCGGATTGGATTAGTCCGGCCTGAAAATTAGTTAGCGTAAAAGCTTGTTGAAATTGGGGTAATAAGATGTCATTCAGGTTATTGGCGACCGCCCAAAGGAAAAATAGCGAGCACAGTAAGGCGAAGGGAATAATGTAGCGCTTGCTTTGCCCTGTATCTACCGCACGAAAACTCTGCGTTTGTATTGTTGTGTTTCCCATAGCATCCTCATTGGTTCAGAAGCGTGTTCAGCAGCATTAGAGTGTGGTTGGTTATACCCACCAGACCGCAAAAATCAGGGGAGTTCCGGTGACGGTGTAAACAGTGAAATAAACATCACGGAATGAACTCATGAATGCATTTTCAAATAAAAAACGTCTTTTAATATGATGGTGGTCACACTTAGCATCTATTGATTGATTTTATGTGATTATCATCACTTTAATAATCAGGAAAACATGACCGTTTGAGAATGTTAATTCTAAAACCCACAAAGAGAATGACCGATTAAATTTATAATGTGGAAAACGGGCAGTTGTTACAATTATCGCTAAAATGCCCGTTTTCTAATGTATCAGTAATAACGGGCATTTTTGAGAAATTAAAAATGAGCTATCTGTTTTTTTTAGCTTTAAATAAGTGAGGGGTGTCACAGAATGTGGTGATGTAAATTCCTTTCTCATTATTCAGGATGATGATGGTGAACAATTATTCGCATTATTCAACAGCGCCAGGGCGTCATGCCAGGTGAGTCGTCTGTTGTCGTATTGAGCATCATAAAGAGAGGTAAGAAATGGAACGAAATAGACTGGCCCGGCAGATTATTGATACCTGTCTGGAAATGACCCGCCTGGGATTAAACCAGGGAACCGCAGGTAATGTGAGCGTGCGTTATCAAGGGGGAATGCTCATAACGCCTACGGGCATCGCTTATGAAAAACTGACCGAAGCACACATTGTTTATATTGATGCCGACGGTCAGCATGAGCAGGGCAAACTGCCATCCAGCGAGTGGCGTTTTCATATGGCGGCTTATCAGACGCGTTCTGACGTTAACGCGGTGGTGCATAACCATGCGGTTCACTGCACGGCGGTATCGATCCTCAACCGTCCTATTCCGGCTATTCACTACATGATTGCGGCGGCGGGCGGTAATTCTATCCCCTGCGCACCATACGCCACTTTTGGGACCCGCGAGCTGTCTGAATATGTGGCCGTAGCCCTTAAAAACCGTAAAGCGACGTTGTTGCAGCACCATGGCCTGATCGCCTGCGAAGCGAATCTGGAAAAAGCACTGTGGCTGGCGCATGAGGTGGAAGTGCTGGCGCAGCTCTACCTCAGCACGCTGGCTATTGTCGATCCGGTTCCGGTGCTTGATGACGAGGCGATCGCTATCGTGCTGGAAAAATTCAAAACCTACGGACTACGTATCGAAGAATAAAGCCTAAGAGAATGTTTTCTCCCGGCAGCCGGATGGCGGCGTATCGCCTTATCCGGCCTGTGTTTGATGCCGCTTTGTGGGCAGGATGCAACAGGTTTACCGCCGTCTGCGGGATGGTAGCCTGGACAGATGCGCAGCATCGCCTCCGGGAAATTCTGCCCCTCTGCACTCTGCTCCCGGGGGCGGCGCAAAGCGCCTTGCCCGGGCTACGGGGTAGCCGCCGTCTGTGGGCAGGATGCGCCATCCGGGCAACGGGTTCACCATCGTCTGCGGGCAGGATAGCGCTACCGTGCCAGACGCAGCTGTTGCAGGTTGCCATCCAGCTGCAAATCGGTTTGCAGGCGTGCTATCTCACGGCAGGTAAACGCCATTTCTTTATGTTCTTCCAGCTTCTTACTCCACTTCTCCGGCACTTCCGCCAGTCGCGCGTAGATCCCTTCCAGATCCTGAAAATCGGTTAACAGTTGGGCGGCGCTTTTCGGCCCAATCCCCGCCACGCCGGGAACCTTTGAGCTGCTGATGCCCGCCAGCCCCCAGTAATCAGGCAGTTGCTCGGGCGTGACGCCGAACTCTTTGGCGATAAACGGCGCATCCAGCCAGCGTTTCTGGAAATAATCGCGAATGCGGATAGTTGGCGACAGCAGCTGGCAGTAGCCTTTATCGGTGGAAACAATGGTGGCCTGATGCCCGGCCTGCGCCACTTTCACCGCCAGAGTGGCGGCAAGGTCGTCGGCCTCGCTGCCGGAGATCGCCCAGCAGCGGAACCCACGCTGCTCGAACGCCGCTCGCAGTGCTGGCATCTCCGCTTCGAGGGTTTCCGGCATCGGTGCGCGCCCGGCTTTATAGTCCGGCAGGCGCTGATGTCGCCAGCCGTGAGCGCGGTCTTCATCATCAAACACCGCCACGACGTGAGTCGGCTGGCTATGGACCACCAGTTGTTCAAGCGCGTGCAGGCAGGTATCGACGCAGGGCGACCCCTGCACCGCGTGGATGCGGCGAATGAGATTAAGTGCGTCGACGATGAGTAGATGAACGGCCACGGATGTCCCCATAGATAGGCTCCTGTTCTTAATGCCTTTTAGGGTAACATCGCTGCGCGGATGAGGCTATTGGCACCAGGAGAATCAGGAAGATGACTCGCAGTTTCGACCTAATCGACGTGCATCAGCAGGCTGGGTTCGCTATTAGTGGCGTCGCCGTACCAGACCGCTTCGCGCACCGAAATCGGTTTGTTGATAAGCCCCAGGGCGTAAAAACGATCGGCGATACTTTGCTGGGCGCGAATCACGTTGAGTTCCATCGGGCGTGTACGATGGCTGCGGCGGCCTAATGCTCGGGTCAGCGAAGCGGCATTAATCCCCAGCTCCGCAGAGAGCAGGTTTGCAGCTTCATCACGGTGCTGGTCGATAAACTGCCCGGTCTGCGTTAATTCGGCAACCAGGCGCTGCATAATATCGTTATTGCGGATGGCGTAGTCGCGGCGCGAGAGGTAGAAATGGTGGTTGTTGACGCGCCCCTCACCGCTGGTGACGACCCGTAATTCACCGCTACATTCCGCATCGCTGAGTAGCGGATCCCACATCATCCACGCATCAACTGTTAGATAATCGCTGGCGGCTAGCGGGTACTTCGGTGGAATGTAGACCACTTTGACGTCATTCAACTCTAGCCCGGCCTCTTCCAGAATATGCAGCAGCAGCCAGTGAACGTTAGAACCTTTATTCAGCGCGATGCGCTTGCCACGCAGGTCGGCAATGGTGTGGATATCGCTGTGCTGCGGGACGACCATCGCCACGCTTTGCGGTGCGGGCGGCTCCCAGGCGACGTAGACCAGATCGCTGTTGTTGGCCTGAGCGAAGACCGGAGGCGCTTCGCCAGTGGTACCGAAATCTATCTCATCGCAGGCCAGCGCGTGCAGCAACTGTGGCCCGGCGGGGAACTCGCTCCACAGCACGCTGACGCCGTGGCTGGCAAAGGCTTTCTCCAGACTTTGCCGCGCTTTCAGGATACCGAGGTTGCCGAAACGCTGAAAACCGATGCGCAGTTCCCGGTCATGACTGTCACTATTTACCGCCGGACGATAAGTCGGCTCCAGCCTGCGGCGGCCTTTAATCATGCCAAAATTCGCCAGCTGCGTGCGCAGCGTGTGGCGACTAATGCCTAGCAACGCCGCGGCCTGGCTTTGGTTATCGTCGCAGTGTGCCATCGCGCCGCGAATCAACGCCCCGGTGACCCGCTCCCACAGCGGCTCACCCGGGAGGGAGAGCTGGTGGTGAATAAGGTCGTCCAGTTCATTATCGCTGGCTGCCGGTAGCGCACTGCTTAGGGTCGTCAACCGTAGCTGGGCAGGGCTAATGACCTCTTCTTTACTGAGTAGCACCGCGTTATGCAGGGTGTTCTCCAGCTCGCGGATATTGCCCGGCCAGGGGTAATCCATCAGCCTTGCCAGGGTTTCCGGGGCCAGACGGCAAACCGGGCGGCCCAGACGATGGGCGTAGAGCGAGAGGAAATGGTCCGCCAGCACGGGAATATCCTGACGGCGCTGGCGCAATGGTGGCAGCGGCACGATGGCGATATTCAACCGGTAGTAGAGGTCTTCGCGGAAACGACGTTCGCGGATGGCCTGCATCAGATCAACGTGGGTGGCGGCGATCACCCGCACATCGACCTTGATCGCTTTGCGTGAGCCGACGCGGGTGATTTCGCGCTCCTGCAGGACGCGCAGCAGCTTGACCTGTAGCGACAGGCTCAGCTCGCCGATTTCATCGAGCAGCAGCGTGCCGCCTTGCGCTGCCTCGAACCAGCCAGGATGGCTTTGTATCGCGCCAGTAAAGGCCCCTTTTTCATGACCAAACAGCTCCGCTTCCGCCAGGCTTTCGCTGAGCGCGCCGCAGTTGACCGCCAGAAACGGCCGGTGACGGCGCGGGCTATGGTGATGCAGGTAGCGGGCGACAACCTCTTTACCGGTGCCGGTTTCGCCGACGATCAGCACCGTCGCTTCGGTAGGGGCCAGTTTATCCAACAGACTCTGAAACGCTTTTGACGCCGGGTCGATTAGCACGGGCGTAGCGGATGGGAATTCAGGGTTCAGCATGGCGGATCTCCGGTAGTTGATGCCCTGAACTTATCCTGTGCCGACGGCGGAAACCAGAGGGTAAACTCGCCGGACTGTTGCAAAAGCGACAGTCTGGTCGCATTGGCTGGCGCATTTGCAACAGCAAGGTGAAATTTAATCTCTGCCAACACACTGAATTTGTTTGGTTAATTTTTTATTTACCATTGGCATGATTATCGCTAACACTCATATAACTAAATTAAAACAACACTTCGATAAATATCGAATATGGTTATATAGGAAAGAGATAATGACCCAAAAAGCCGACGAGAAAATCAATGTGTTCTGGTTCCTGCCTACCCACGGTGATGGCCGCTACCTGGGCACCGCAGAGGGGGGACGCCCGGTTGATTTGCCTTACCTGCAGCAGGTGGCGCTGGCGGCCGATAGCCTTGGCTACTACGGCGTGCTGATCCCCACCGGGAAAAGCTGTGAAGATTCCTGGCTGGTGGCCTCGGCGCTGGCGCCGCTGACCCGCCGTTTGCGCTACCTGGTCGCCGTCCGTCCAGGCCTGCAACCGCCGACGCTGGCGGCGAGAATGGCGGCGACGCTCGATCGCCTGTCTGGCGGTCGGCTGCTGATTAACGTCGTCACCGGCGGCGATCCGGTGGAGAACAAAGGTGACGGTATTTTCCTTAGTCACGGCGAACGCTATCAGGTGACCCGCGAATTTCTCGATGTTTACTCGCGTCTGCTGAAAGGCGAAAATGTGGACTATCACGGCGAGCATATTCACGTTGAGGGCGCGGAAGTACTGTTTCCTCCGGTGCAGGAAAACGGCCCGCCGCTCTATTTTGGCGGTTCTTCTGAAGATGCCATCGATGTCGCCGCCGACCAAATCGATACTTACCTGACCTGGGGCGAGCCGCCCGCGCTGGTGGCCGAAAAGCTGGCCGTAGTGCGCGAGCGCGCAGCCGCCCGTGGACGCACGTTGCAATACGGTATTCGTCTGCACGTGATTGTTCGTGAAACCGAAGAGGAAGCGTGGGCAGCTGCCGATCGCCTGATTTCTCATCTTGATGACGACACTATCGCCCAGGCGCAGAAAATTTTTGCCCGCATGGACTCCACCGGACAGTCGCGGATGAGCGCGCTGCATAAAGGTTCGCGCGACAATCTGCGCATTGCGCCAAACCTGTGGGCGGGCGTAGGGCTGGTACGAGGCGGGGCAGGGACGGCGCTGGTTGGCAACCCACAACAGGTGGCGGAACGCATTCGTGAATATCAGGCGCTCGGTATCACCAACTTTATCTTCTCCGGCTATCCGCATCTGGAAGAGGCGCATCGCTTCGCAGACCTGGTGATGCCGCTACTGCCGCTGGCAGGCCATGATCAGCCGAAAGCGCGTAGCGTGAATACCGGCCCGTTCGGTGAAACCATCGGCGGCGATAAGCGCCCGGTAAAACAGGTCAGCGCAAGCTGAGAGGAGGCCAAATGTTGAAGGCGCTGGACTATGCAAACTGAACCCCATGTGGTGATTGTCGGCGGCGGATTTAGCGGCGCGGCGGTGGCTATTCATCTACTGCGACTGGCCCCGGTTGGCGTGCGGGTGACGCTACTGGAACCGCGCGAGATCCCCGGCGCGGGCGTGGCCTATTCCACGACGGAGCCGAGCCATCGGATCAACGTTCCTGCCGCGCGGATGCAGCTGGCGGGGGAAGAGGACGGTGCATTTGATAGCTGGTACCGCCACCAGCCTGCTTTTGCTGACGATCCGCAGGCCCAGCTTGCGGACGGCACGGTTTATCCGCAGCGCGGGCAGTTTGGCCGTTACATTGCTGAGCGTTTTGCCGGGGCGGCGCGTGCCAGCGAAGGACGGCTGGTACATCTGCGCGAACAGGCGCTGAGCTTTAATGATGGCGAGGTGGTCACCGACGGTGGTCGTCGGTTATCAGCTGATCTGCTGGTACTGGCGATAAGCCATCCGCCACCTTCTTTACCGTTGCTGGCTAAACCGTTTGAGAAACATCCGGCGTTAATCGCTAACCCCTGGCGAGCGGGCGCTCTGGAAAATATCGCACCAGAGACGAGCGTGGCGGTTATGGGGACTGGCCTGATGATGGCGGATACCATCGCCACCCTAACGCGCCTGGGCCATCGGGGGCCGATTACCGCGTTTTCACGCCGTGGGCTGTTATCCCGCAGCAACCAGAGCGGCAACAGCGCGAGCTGGCCCGCTGAATACGACGAGGGTTCGCTGCGCCAGCGGCTGCGGAAGATCCGCAAGGATATCGACTGCGCAGCGGAGCAGGGACTGGCCTGGCAGGTGGTACTGGACGCGGTGCGCAACCAGGGGCAACGCATTTGGCGGGGACTGACGGTTGCCGATCGTCAGCGCTTTCTGCGCCATTTGCGCAGCTACTGGGATGTTCACCGCTACCGTATCGCCCCGCAGGTGGCTGAGGTGCTTGAACAGCGCCAGCGTGATGGCAACCTGAGCGTACAGGCCGCGAGATTGACGGCGCTGGAAGCCGACGCGCAAAAGCTGACGCTAACCCTGTCGCCTCGGCGCGGTGAACCGCAACGAGTGACCGTTGATCATTTAATTTTAACCACCGGCCCGGCGCACGGCGCGTTGACCGACAGCCAGCCACTGCTGCGCCAACTGAGCCAGCGCGGGCTGATTTGTGCCGATGCCCTTGGGCTGGGGCTGGATGTTGATGAGCGCTCCCGCGCCGTTGATCGGGAGGGCCGTGCCGTGCCCAACTTGCTGATCTCCGGGCCTGCCGCGCGGGGGTTCTTTGGTGAACTGATGGGCCTGCCGCAGGTGGCTGACCATGCCGCCGACGTCGCGGCCGAAGCTCTGCTAACCCTGGGAATCAAACAATCCACCCGATGTCCGGCGTTCTGAACGTCTTTTATCCCTGATTCCCTTAATGATTATGCGCGCGTCCCGCTGCCGGGGCGCGCCGTGGAGAAGTGCTATGTCATCACAACGTGAAATTCGTCTGAACGCTTTTGATATGAACTGCGTCGGCCATCAGTCGCCGGGGCTATGGGCCCATCCGCGCGACCGCTCCTGGCAGTATAAAGACCTTGAGTATTGGGTCGATCTGGCGCGACTGCTGGAACGCGGTAAGTTTGATGGCCTGTTTATTGCCGATGTGCTCGGCGTTTACGATGTGCTGAACGGTAATGGCGATGCGGCGCTTCGCCAGGCGGCACAGGTGCCGGTTAACGATCCGCTGGCCCTGATTACGCCGATGGCGCTGGTGACGGAGCATCTGGGATTCGGCCTGACCGCTTCGCTCTCCTTTGAACATCCGTATCCGTTTGCCCGTCGTCTGTCGACTCTCGACCATCTGACCAAAGGGCGGGTCGGCTGGAATATTGTGACTTCATACCTTGAGAGCGGTGCGCGCAATATTGGCCAGAAAGCGCAGACCGACCACGACGCCCGCTACGACTATGCCGATGAGTATCTGGAGGTGGTCTATAAGCTGCTGGAGGGGAGCTGGGAAGATGGTGCGGTGCTGCGCGATAGGGAGCGTAAGATCTTCAGCGATCCGCGAAAAATTCACCCGATAAATCATCAGGGCAACTTTTTTTCTGTACCGGGGATCCATCTATGTGAACCGTCACCGCAGCGCACGCCGGTGCTCTATCAGGCGGGCGCTTCCAGCCGCGGTAAGCAGTTTGCCGCCGGGCATGCGGAGTGCGTGTTCGTTGGCGCGCCGTCAAAAGTGCTGCTGAAAAAGACGGTGGCGGATATTCGCCGCCGTGCCGAAGAGGCCGGACGCGATCCGCGCAGCATCCTGATCTTCAATATGCAGACGGTCATCGTCGGTGAGACCGACAGCGCAGCGCAGGCGAAATGGCAGGAGTATAAACCGTACGTCAGCTACGAAGGGGCGCTAGCGCTGCTCTCGGGCTGGACCGGAATCGACCTTGGTCAGTATCAGCCAGATCAGGTGCTGGAGTATCTGCATACCAATGCGATTCAGTCGATGGTGGAGGCGTTTTCAACCGCTGATCCGAATAGCCAGTGGACGGTGCAGAAGCTGGCGGATTGGGCCGGGATCGGCGGCTTCGGCCCGCTGGTGGTCGGTAGCCCGCAGACGGTTGCCGATGAATTGCAGTCCTGGGTGGAGGAGACCGATGTCGATGGCTTCAACCTCGCCTATGCGGTGACGCACGAAACCTTCCGCGACGTGGTCGACCTGCTGATCCCTGAACTGCAAAAGCGCGGTGTGTTCAAGCAGGAGTATCGCGAAGGAACCCTGCGTGAAAAGCTGTTTGGCGCAGGTCCACGGCTGACAGCGCCGCATCCGGGGGCCAGCTATCGCCACGGCGCACCGGTCGCGGTCGGGAGCGAAGAGAAGGTGGGTTGAGTTTTACCAGGCCAGTACAGATGGTGCAGTTGGTTCCCCTCACCCTAACCCTCTCCCCAAAGGGGCGGGGGACTGGCTCGTGCGGTTTGTGGGGCCGGAGCGCTTTCCCGGAGGTGGCGCTTGACGCGCCTGTCCGGGCTACCGATCCGTGCAGTCTGCGGTTTCGTAGCCCGGGTAAGGCGCTTGCGCCGCGACCCGGGGATGGAAAGCTAAATTACTGTTTATCCAGCGACCAGGTGGCGCTGCGCACATCGACTTTCACCGGCAGCAGGCCGATGCGGGTGAAGGTATCCGCCAGCGCCTGCTGTTCGCTATAGACCGCTGGCGTCATGCGCTCGGCACCGTAGGGCAGGCGCGCCAGCGTCTTCAGCCAGATGGCCTTATCCAGCCCGGTTGAGGTGGAAAGGATCCCGGCGGCATCATCCTGATGGCTATTGGCCCATTCGCTGAGTTTATCCAGTTCATCAACCACTTGCTTCGCAGTATCCGGATAAGTATCGGCAAATTTACGGCTTGCCAGATAGAAGGTGTAGTGCGGCACCAGCCCTTCGGCGTTGCGGATCTGTCGGGCTTTGGCATTAGTTTCCACTTCCGCCAGGAACGGATCCCAGATAACCCACGCGTCAATGGCGCCACGCTGGAAGGCGGCGCGGGCGTCGGCAGGCGGTAGGTAGACCGGGGTGATATCTTTATAGCTCAGTCCGGCTTTTTCCAGCGCGGCCACCAGCAGGTAGTTCACGTCGGAGCCTTTGTTTAACCCCACGCGCTTGCCTTTAAGATCGGCGACAGTCTTAATCGCTGAGTTTTCCGCCACCACAATGGCTTCTGTTTTCGGGTTCGCCGGTGAATGGGCCAGATAGACCAGATCTGCCTGTGCGGCCTGGGCGAAGGCCGGTGGCGCATCACCGGTCGCGGCGAGGTCGATGCTGCCGACGTTCAGCCCTTCCAGCATTTGTGGCCCAGCCGGGAACTCTATCCAGCGCACGGCGATCCCCTGCTTTTTAAAGTTCTCATCAAGAGTGCCGCGATATTTCAGCAGCGCGAAGATATTGGCTTTCTGGTAGCCGATATTGACGGTTTCCGGCGTTTTCGCCAGCGCGGAAGTGGATAAGCCAGCAAGCAGTAGCAGCAGGGCCGGGCGAGATAGTTTGAGCATGATTCGTTCTCCTTAAGCGGTTTTGCGTAAGGTAACAAATCGTCTTTATAACCAATAAATAACTAAATTTTCATTTATATAACGTAATTGAAGGAGAGGGGCCCGATATGCTGCAGCATACCGGGCGTGAGCGTTAATCGCAGGCGACAATCTTCATCGCCAGGCCGCCGCGAGAGGTTTCGCGGTATTTGGCATTCATATCTTTGCCGGTTTCGTACATGGTTTCGATGACTTTATCGAGGCACACGCGCGGCTCGCTGGTGCGGCGCAGGGCCATACGTGCGGCGTTGACGGCTTTAACCGCAGCGATAGCGTTACGCTCGATGCACGGTACCTGCACCTGCCCGGCAACCGGGTCGCAGGTCAGGCCGAGGTTGTGTTCCATGCCGATTTCTGCGGCGATGCACACCTGACCGGGGCTGCCGCCCAGCAGTTCGGTCAGACCGGCCGCTGCCATTGAGCAGGCCACGCCGACTTCACCCTGGCAGCCTACTTCAGCGCCGGAGATCGACGCGTTCATTTTATACAGTGAGCCAATGGCGCTGGTAACCAGCAGATAGCGCGCCAGCGAGTTGGCGTTCACTTTGCGGATAAACTTGTCGTAGTAGGCCAGCACCGCAGGCACGATGCCGCAGGCACCGTTGGTCGGCGCGGTCACCACGCGGCCACCGGCGGCGTTCTCTTCGTTGACCGCCAGGGCGAACATGTTGATCCAGTCCACCACCGCCATTGGGTCGCTATTGGTGTTGTCCTGACTTACCAGCATCCGGCGCAGCGCGGCGGCACGACGCGGTACGCGCAGCTTGCCCGGCAGGACGCCTTCGGTGGTGATTCCGCGTTCAATCCCGCCGCTCATCACTTCCCAGACCGCAGTGAAGTGCTGTTCCAGCTCTTCTTTACTGTGCAGCGCCAGCTCGTTTTGCATCATCAGTCCAGAAAGCGACAGCCCGCTTTCCTGGCAATGGCGCTGTAAATCGGCGGCGTTTTTGTAGGGATAAGGGACGGCGACCGACGCGTCGTTGGTCAGGCCGAAATGGTCTTCGTCGACGATAAAGCCGCCGCCGATAGAGTAGTAGGTCTGGCTGTAGAGAACCTGGTCGCCGCCCAGGGCGGTAATCCGCATGCCGTTCTCATGCAGCGACAGGTTGTCGGCATGGAAATTCATGCATTGATCGACCGGAAACGCGACTTCCTGCTGGCCGTTTGCCAGCATCAGACGGCCATGGGTGTTGACGTCCTGGATAAAGCCAGGGATAGCGTCGATGTCGACGGTATCCGGCAGGTTGCCCGCCAGGCCCATAATAATCGCGATGTCGGTGTGGTGGCCTTTACCGGTCAGGGAAAGGGAGCCGTAGACGTCGACGATGACTTTGGTTACCTCGGGAAGCAGCCCGTGCTCAATAAGATCGTCCGTGAATTGTTTGCCCGCTTTCATCGGTCCAACGGTGTGGGAGCTGGAAGGGCCAATGCCGATTTTAAAAATATCGAATACGCTGATCATGATGCATCCAGTGCTGTCTGCGCCGCCGTTAGGCGGCGCGAGGGGATATTAGCTAAACAGGGAGTAGAAAATCGCGGAGATAGCAATCAGGCCCATCAGCACCACGAAGACGTTGCTGATGTGGCCGCTGTATTTGCGCATTGCCGGGACTTTCTGGATGGCGTACATCGGCATCAGGAACAGAATCATCGCAATAATCGGGCCGCCAAGGGTTTCGATCATCCCGAGGATGCTCGGGTTCAGGGTCGCCACAATCCAGGTGGTGACCAGCATGAACAGAGCAGTGATCTTGTTCAGTTTGGTGATTTCGATGGATTTTCCTTTACCGCGCAGGGATTTAATCACCATGCCGTTAAAGCCTTCACGAGCGCCCAGATAGTGGCCGAGGAAGGATTTGGTGATAGCAATCATCGCAATGATCGGGGCCATCCAGGCGATAACCGGCGCGTTAAAGTGGTTTGCCAGGTAAGAGAGGATGGAGATGTTCTGATCTTTCGCTGCCGCCAGGTCTGCCGGAGAGAGGCTCAGTACGCAGCTGAAGACGAAGAACATCACGGTCAGCACCATCATGATGTGCGCGCGCGCCAGAATGCTTGAACATTTTTTCTCTGCGTCCTGGCCGTACTCTTCGCGTTTTGCCACGGCGAAGGAGGAGATGATCGGCGAGTGGTTAAAGGAGAACACCATCACCGGAATCGCCAGCCACAGAGTCATCCACAGGCCGTTGCCGGTAGAGGCTGCACTACTCAAGGACAAGGTTTCCAGCGCAGAGCCGTTCCACTGAGGGATCAGGTACAGAGCCAGAATCATCAGCGCCACAACGAACGGGAACACCAGCACGCTCATCGCTTTGACGATCATATGTTCGCCGAAGCGCACAATGGTCATCATGCCGACAATCAGAATCAGGGAAAGAATGGCGCGCGGCGGCGGCGTCATGTGCAGTTGGTGCAACATAAAGCTCTCGACGGTATTGGTGATCGCCACGCTGTACACCAGCAGAATCGGGTAGATAGCGAAGAAGTAGAGCAGGGTAATCAGCTTGCCTGCGCCGACGCCGAAGTGCTCTTCGACCACTTCGGTGATGTCTTCACCCGGATTTTTACCGGACAGCACAAAACGAGTCATACCGCGGTGGGCGAAGAAGGTCATCGGAAAGGCCAGAATCGCCATAATGATCAGCGGGATCAAACCGCCTACGCCCGCGTTGATCGGCAGGAAAAGTACGCCCGCGCCGATAGCCGTGCCGTACAGGCCCAGCATCCACATGGTGTCCGTTTTACGCCAACCGCTACGGGTAGCATCCGAAACGATGGTGCTGGTTTGAGTGGTTTCCATCTGTATCTCCTGGAGGAAGCAACAAAATCTAATGAAGAAAAACGACTGAATAATATGAAATTCGTTTGTTTACGGTTTTTTAGGCATTTTCTCCGTAACAATTGGTGCGGGAAGATACATTTATATGGTGAATTCATCAGTGATCGCGATCCCAAATGCAATAATCCACTTTTAATGTGCGTATTTTTAGTTCAACAGCCTGTTTGTGGTTGTCAGCTAGTTATTTGTGGCGCGGAGGCTATCATTTTCAGCATATGAGATAATAGTAGGCTTGCGTAATAACGAGGTTTTTACTGTGGAAACACGATGTTCTCGACGTTTTTGCGTTAAAAAGTATTTTTTATAGTGATATTTATTGCTTTTTTTGGAAACGCAAACGATTGGCTATGCAAAAATGTTTTAAAAGATTCATAAAGAAATAGAATTTATTGGAAAGCATGCGGACTGATTAATGGACGAGAGAACAGGGCTTTTGTGCAGAGTGAGGCTTTACCGGTTTGTGAGGAAGGGTAGCCCGGATACCTTCGGGAAACTCAGCCCCTCTGCGCTCTGCTCCCGGGGGCGGCGCGATGCGCCTACCCGGGCTACAGGTGCATCACCGACTGCCGTCCGGTAGCCCGGACAGATGCGCAGCATCGCCTCCGGGAAATGTGCCGGACCTGAGACATCACCGCGGCTTCTTCCCGGCTCGTGCTGCGCTTAGCCAGGCTACAGGTTTACAGACATCTACTGGAAGGTAGCCCGGACAATGCGTTAGCCGCTGTCCGGGATAAAAGAACTCAGGAGCAGATTTCGTAGCAGGGGATGTAGGCGGTACCGCCAGGCAGTTTCATACGATGCTGAGCAACAAAGCCCTGCAGCAGGTCATCCATGCGGCGCATCATCGCCTGATCGCCATGAATTTTATACGGACCGAACTTCTCGATAGCCTGAATGCCCACTTCTTTTACGTTACCGGCGACGATACCGGAGAAGGCACGACGGAGATCGGCGGCCAGTACTTCCACCGGTTGATCCGGGTAGAGCTTGAGATTGGCCATATTCTCATGCGTCGGTTCGAACGGCATTTGCAGATCCGGGGCGATGCGGATAGACCAGTTGAAGCTATAGGCATCACCGGTTTCGCGGCGATTCTCTTTCACCATTGGCATCGCTTTTTTCATCTGCCGCGCCACTTCTGCGGCGTCGTCAATGATAATGCGATAGTGACGGCGCGCGGATTCGCCCAGCGTATGCACGATAAACTCATCCAGCACGCGGAAATAATCGGCGCTCTCTTTTGGTCCGGTAAGGATTAACGGCAGCACCTGCGACTTGTTCGACGGATGCATCAAAATGCCGAGCAGATAGAGCAGCTCTTCCGCCGTCCCCACGCCGCCCGGGAAGATGATGATGCCGTGGGCGATACGCACGAACGCTTCAAGGCGTTTTTCGATATCCGGCATGATGATTAATTCGTTCACCAGCGGGTTCGGCGGCTCGGCGGCGATAATAGACGGCTCGGTCATGCCGATAAAGCGGCTGTCTCTGTAACGTTGCTGCGCGTGGCCGACGGCGGCGCCTTTCATTGGCGCTTCCATCGCGCCCGGCCCGCAGCCGGTGCAGATGTTCAGCTCGCGCAGACCCAGTTGTGTGCCGACGCGGCGGGCGTACAGATACTCATTTTCGTTAATCGAGTGGCCGCCCCAGCAGACAATCATATTTGGCGCTTCGCCGACGTGCAGGGCACGGGCGTTACGCAGAATAGAAAAGACCAGGTTGGTGATATGCACCGAGCTTTCCAGATCAAGATTTGGGAAGCGCACGGTGTTGTGGATTTGGCCGTAGACGAACAGGATATCGCGCAGTACGGCAAACAGGTTGGCCTGCAGGGAACGAATAATACGTCCGTCAACGAAAGCGTCTTCCGGCGGGTTGATCAGTTCCAGCTTCACGCCGCGTTCGCGACGCAGCACGTTAATATCGAAGTTTTCAAAACGAGACAGGAGCTCTTTGCTGTTATCGGTCAGGCTCCCCGAGTTGAGCACAGCAAGCGAGCAGTTGCGAAAGAGTTGATACAGGTCACTGCTGGCGGTGCGTTTAAGCATATCCACTTCCAGCTGCGACAGCATATCCATTGAACCAAGCGGGCTAACATGTGTAATCAAGTGAACTCCTTACAGGACGATTATCGTCTTCCTGTGATTACAATAGCCCTGCTGACGGCGTTTTCACAACCTTGCGCGCGCGTTAACGCACGCAAATTGTGAAAATGTTTACTATTGACGGGCGAGGCGAGCGATGGCCGGGACAAATTCGCTATTGCTGCGCCACGGATTGATATCCAGACCACCACGTCGCGTGTAGCGAGCATAAACGGAAAGGGATTCCGGTTGGCAGAAACGCTGAATATCGTTGAAGATGCGCTCAACGCACTGCTCGTGGAACTCGTTGTGGTGGCGGAATGACACCAGGTAGCGCAGCAGCTTTTCGCGATCGATTTTCGCCCCGCGATACTGAATCTGCACCGAACCCCAATCCGGCTGGTGAGTAATCAGGCAGTTGGACTTCAGCAGATGGCTAACCAGCGTCTCTTCGACCACTTTGCCGGAAGCCGCGCCCTGTAGATAGTCGGCGTTAAACTGGTAGTTGTCGATTTCAATATCCTGACTGTCGATGCAGGTGCCGTGCAGATGCGCCACCGGCTGGCCTTCGAGTTCCTCGAGGCGATACAGTGACACCTTCACTTCGCCCTGTGCGCAGGCGCTAAGATCGCGCGCCAGCGTCGCCTGTACTTCCTGCCAGTCGGCGAAGCGGGTCTGGTTAAAGCTGTTGAGATAAAGCTTAAAACTCTTTGATTCCACCAGATTCACGGTGGTGTCGTTCAGCTCAACGTGGCCCACGGCAACCTGCGGCAGACCTTTGGCGTTCAGCCAGGAGAGTTCATACAGCGTCCAGATATCGGCACCGTGAAACGGCAGGTTATCGGCGTGCAGATCCAGCGGATCGCGATTCAGGCTGCGCGGGACGCCCTGAAGCAGGCTGGCGTCGTAGGTATCGCGGTAATCAGTTGATTTACCGAGCGTCAGGCCAGCCAGCGCCTGATGATTATCGTAAGAAGACATGTTTCACCATAGTTAAAGCGGTTACACTATATGCCAAGTGTATCCTGTCTAACGTGAAGAGAGAAACCGGTGGACCATCAAACCGCAGAAGCGCTGCAAGCATTTACTCAACGTTATTGCGATGCGTGGCAGCAGCAATACTCCAGCCTGCCGCGTAGCGAGGATCTTTACGGCATCCCGTCGCCGTGCATTAGCGCGACGGATGATGATGGCGTTTTCTGGCAGCCGCAGCCGTTTTCTTTAGAGCCCAACATTAGCGCAGTTGAACGGGCGCTGGATATTGTGGTACAACAGCCGCTTCATGCTTATTATACCACTCAGTTTGCGGGTGATATGACGGCGCGCTTTGCCGATGAGGCCATGACGCTGCTGCAAACCTGGAGCCCGGATGACTTCCAGCGGGTGCAGGAGAATTTAATTGGTCATCTGCTGGTGCAAAAGCGTTTGAAGCTGTCGCCCACATTGTTTATCGCCACGCTGGACAGCGAACTGGATGTGATTTCGGTTTGTAATATGAGCGGTGAAGTGATCAAAGAAACGCTCGGAACCCGTAAACGGACCACCCTTTCTCCCTCGCTTGCGAGTTTCCTTAGTTCCCTTAAGCCTGGTCTGTAATCCAAACTACCCAAAACTTTGTGAGAGATCTCTTACAAGACCTGTAAGAGATCGTCATCATTTAAGCCGATCCGTTACTACCCTTGTTTTTATAAAATCAATATTATTCAAGTGATTATATATTTTTCGATTCTTGCTAATAGCGATAAATCTTAAGATATTGTCTCAAGAAGGGTTGTAAGACGAGGCGGAATCAGGGATTCTATACACATCGACAGGGAGTCGAGAGATGAAGTGAACATCAGGATGATGACACTTCTACAGGACCCGCCGGGATGGCGTAGCAAGGACAGGCTTCAGGATGAAGCACAGGATAACGCAGGATAGCGTAAAGGGACACCTCCAGGAGGGAGAACGAGAGCCGGTCGGGATGTTCGGTGGATCAGGAAGATCAGGATAGACTTACGGATGAGTTATTTCACATCGGGGTGGTGTGAAAGCAGGATGCAACAGTTTACGGATGAACATGGTCAGGAGACCTCAGGAAAAGTTTTCAAGGATGAGCAGGGAGCACCAATGTAGCTGGACTGCTGCAAAACGAACCGGGAGCACTGTTTATACAGTGCTCCCTTTTTTTATTTCTCTTCTGAATTTGCTATTCTGCGCCGGTTTACAACTCACTGAGGTTCCCCATGACTCTTCACCATCGCGTGCGTGAGCGCCTGCTCGCCATTGAAGCGCTGCTGCGCGAAACGGAACACTGGCAGGAAAATGCGCCAGAGAGCCGTGCGTTCGCCAGCGATCAACCGTTCTGCCTTGACACCATGGAACCGCTGGAGTGGTTGCAGTGGGTATTAATCCCGCGTATGCATCAGCTTCTGGAAAGCGAGATGCCGCTACCGCAGAATTTCGCCGTCGCCCCCTATTATGAGATGGCTCTGGATAATGCCCATCCGGTACGTGAGCAGGTACTGGCGGAACTGGTCCTGCTGGATACGCTGTTTGCGGGCGGTGAGGTCTGATGCTGGAGATTGTATATCAGGACCAGTGGTTGGTGGCCGTGAACAAACCTTCAGGCTGGCTGGTGCATCGTAGCTGGCTGGATCGCGATGAAAAAGTGGTGGTGATGCAAACCGTGCGCGATCAGATAGGCCAGCACGTGTTTACCGCACACCGCCTCGACCGACCCACCTCCGGCGTGCTGCTGATGGGGCTATCGAGCGAAGCGGGAAGATTGTTGTCGCAGCAGTTCGAGCAGCATCAAATGCAGAAACGCTATCATGCGATAGTTCGCGGCTGGCTGAGTGAAGAAGCGGTGCTTGATTACCCGCTGGTTGAGGAACTGGATAAAATTGCCGACAAATTCGCCCGCGAAAATAAAGACCCGCAGCCAGCGGTGACGCATTATCGTGGCCTGGCGACGGTAGAAATGCCGGTGGCAACCGGGCGCTATCCCACGACTCGCTATAGTCTGGTGGAGCTTGAACCGAAAACCGGGCGTAAACACCAGTTACGCCGCCACCTCTCCCATCTTCGCCATCCGATTATTGGCGATAGTAAACATGGCGATCTGCGGCAAAATCGCAGCGCGGCGGAGCATTTTGGCTGCGAGCGGCTAATGCTGCACGCCAGCCAGCTATCGTTAACGCATCCCTTTACCGGCGAGCCGCTGGTGATTCGCGCTGGTCTGGACGACGTCTGGATGCGCGCGCTGTCGCAGTTTGGCTGGCGCGGCCTTCTCCCGCTAAATGAAAGGGTTGAGTTTGCCGACGACAGCGGTCAGGATGAGAGTGTTGAGGATAATCCAGGGAGATAATCATGGCGGAAGTCGGAATTTTTGTCGGCACGATGTATGGAAATTCGCTCCTGGTCGCTGAAGAGGCGCAGGCCATTCTGAGCGGACTGGGGCATCAAGCAAAAGTGTTTGAAGATCCAGAGGTCAAAGACTGGGAATCATATACCGGGAAATACGCGCTGGTTGTGACATCGACCACTGGGCAGGGTGATTTACCGGATAATATTGTGCAATTGTACGAAGGCATCAAAGACATGTATCAGCCGCATTTGCGCTATGGAATTATTGCGTTGGGCGATAGCACCTACGCCAACTTTTGCGGCGGCGGTATGAAGTTTGATGCGTTATTACAGGAGCAGGGCGGTAAGCGAATTGGCGAGATGCTAATGATTGACGCCAGTGAAGATCCTGAGCCCGAAAGCGTCTCTAACCCTTGGGTAGAGCAGTGGGCGACGCTGCTGGATTAAGATCCTATCCCATCAGGGCTATTTTACTTGCCATTTTGAACCTGGGCAGTGCTCAGAATCCTCACGTACTACGTGTACGCTCCGGTTCTTCCGCGCTGTCCGCGTTCAAACTGTCTGCGCCAATAACTCCTGATGGGGTAGGCTCGAAAAGTTTCGCCCTCTCCCTACGCAGAGGGCGTCCCTTTTTACTTATTTTCAGTGCCAGTGGCCGGATTAACGGCCAAAAAGATCGTAACAATTCTCTGCCGTCCCGGCTTCGGGCATTTGCCTTAAAACCTCTACCACATCAGGGTCTTTACCGGGCTATTTCACGGGGTCAAGAGAGTTGATTCACACTCCTGTCTTTTGTGCCGCTATTTCCCCTTCAGAACAGGCTTTGCTTTTCATTTCCGTGAACTATCCCCCATCCCGTTAGGCATAAGCCACAAATCAGATTTACTACTGCAATGAAAGCTGTGTATTTGCACGGTGAGCCCGTCACCCCCCTCTTTTTATACTTTTCCTGCCAGTTACAAATGCAGTGCCAGATATAACGACAATTATGAAAAAACACTAACACGTCATTCTGAGTACCCTACAGGTTGTGCTGTTCAGAATGAACGTAGCTAACGCTATGATTCAGGAGTGCAACAATGAGTTCATTAAGTCAGGCGGCGAGCGGCGCTGAAAAGCGCACCAATGCTCGCTACTGGATAGTGGTGATGCTGTTTATCGTCACATCCTTCAACTACGGTGACCGCGCCACCTTATCTATTGCCGGTTCGGAGATGGCCAAAGATATTGGCCTTGATGCTGTCGGTATGGGGTACGTTTTCTCTGCGTTCTCATGGGCTTATGTTATCGGCCAGATCCCCGGCGGCTGGTTGCTCGACCGCTTTGGTTCAAAACGCGTCTACTTCTGGTCCATCTTTATTTGGTCCATGTTTACCCTGCTGCAAGGCTTCGTCGATATCTTTAGCGGCTTCGGCATTATCATCGCGCTGTTTACGTTGCGATTCCTTGTCGGTTTAGCTGAAGCACCTTCCTTCCCCGGCAACAGTCGCATAGTCGCGGCGTGGTTCCCGGCACAGGAGAGGGGCACGGCGGTATCGATTTTTAACTCTGCTCAGTACTTTGCCACCGTTATCTTTGCGCCAATCATGGGTTGGCTGACTCACGAAGTGGGCTGGTCGCACGTGTTCTTCTTTATGGGTGGCCTCGGGATCATTATCAGCTTTGTCTGGCTGAAGGTGATTCATGAACCGAACCAGCATCCAGGCGTAAAC
The DNA here is from genome assembly GCF_014103785.1 of Klebsiella sp. RHBSTW-00215. Taxonomy (NCBI): domain Bacteria; kingdom Pseudomonadati; phylum Pseudomonadota; class Gammaproteobacteria; order Enterobacterales; family Enterobacteriaceae; genus Klebsiella; species Klebsiella sp. RHBSTW-00215. Next base: position 219,232 of record NZ_JABXQS010000001.1, on the reverse strand, counting down.
CAAAAAGAGCTGGATTACATCGCCGCAGGCGGCGCGCTGATCAACATGGATCAGGCCGTAGCCAAAGCCAAAGTACCGTTTAGCGTGAAGTGGGGACAAATCAAACAACTGCTGGGTTCACGCATGATGATTGGCGTGTATATCGGCCAGTACTGTATTAACGCTCTGACCTACTTCTTTATCACCTGGTTCCCGGTCTACCTGGTGCAGGCGCGCGGGATGTCGATTTTGAAAGCGGGTTTTGTCGCTTCGGTGCCGGCTATCTGCGGCTTCGTCGGCGGCGTGCTTGGCGGAATTATTTCCGACTGGCTCATGCGTCGTACCGGCTCGCTGAATATTGCGCGTAAAACGCCAATCGTCATGGGGATGCTGTTGTCGATGGTGATGGTGTTCTGTAACTACGTCAACGTGGAGTGGATGATCATCGGTTTTATGGCACTGGCCTTCTTTGGTAAAGGCATTGGTGCGCTGGGCTGGGCAGTCATGGCGGATACCGCGCCGAAAGAGATCAGCGGCCTCAGCGGCGGTCTGTTCAATATGTTCGGTAACATTTCCGGTATCGTCACGCCGATTGCCATCGGCTACATCGTTGGCACCACCGGTTCGTTCAACGGCGCGCTGATCTACGTCGGTGTCCATGCGCTGATTGCGGTGCTGAGCTATCTGGTGCTGGTGGGCGATATTAAGCGTATCGAACTGAAACCTGTCGCAGGACAATCATCATGACAACACAATCGAGCCCCGTTATCACCGACATGAAGGTTATCCCGGTGGCCGGGTATGACAGCATGTTGCTCAACATCGGCGGCGCGCATAACGCGTACTTTACCCGCAATATCGTGGTACTTACCGATAATGCCGGGAATACCGGCGTCGGTGAAGCGCCGGGCGGTGAAGTGATTTATCAGACGCTAGTCGATGCTATCCCGATGGTATTAGGCCAGGAAGTCGCCCGCCTGAATAAGGTGGTACAGCAGGTGCATAAAGGTAATCAGGCCGCCGACTTTGATACTTTTGGCAAAGGCGCCTGGACCTTTGAACTGCGGGTGAACGCGGTAGCCGCTTTGGAAGCGGCGCTGCTCGACCTGCTGGGCAAAGCGCTCAACGTGCCAGTTTGCGAACTGCTAGGGCCGGGCAAGCAGCGCGATGCGGTCACCGTGCTGGGCTATCTATTCTACGTAGGCGATCGCACGAAGACTGATTTGCCTTATCTGGAGACGACGCCGGGCAATCATGACTGGTATCACCTGCGCCATCAGCAAGCGATGAACAGCGAGGCGGTAGTGCGTCTGGCGGAAGCCTCGCAGGATCGCTATGGCTTTAAAGACTTCAAACTCAAGGGCGGCGTGCTGCCTGGCGAGCAGGAAATTGAAACCGCCCGTGCGCTGAAAAAACGCTTCCCGGACGCGCGTATTACGGTTGACCCCAACGGAGCCTGGCTGCTGGATGAAGCTATCGCACTGTGTAAAGGGCTAAACGATGTGCTGACCTACGCCGAAGATCCTTGCGGTGCCGAACAAGGTTTCTCTGGTCGCGAAGTGATGGCGGAGTTCCGCCGTGCGACCGGTTTGCCCGTGGCGACCAACATGATTGCCACAAACTGGCGCGAAATGGGTCATGCGGTGATGCTTAACTCGGTGGATATTCCGCTGGCCGATCCGCACTTCTGGACGCTTTCCGGCGCAGTGCGCGTGGCGCAGTTGTGCGATGACTGGGGCCTGACCTGGGGCTGCCACTCGAACAACCACTTTGATATTTCGCTGGCGATGTTTACCCATGTTGGTGCAGCAGCGCCCGGTAAGCCTACGGCTATCGATACCCACTGGATCTGGCAGGAGGGCGATTGCCGCCTGACCAAAAATCCGCTGGAGATTAAGAACGGGAAAATTGCTGTTCCGGATGCGCCTGGACTGGGCGTGGAGCTGGACTGGGATCAGATTAACAAGGCTCATGAAGCCTACAAGAGACTGCCCGGCGGCGCGCGTAATGACGCGGGCCCGATGCAGTATCTGATCCCTGGATGGACTTTTGACCGTAAACGCCCTGTTTTCGGCCGTCACTGATTACGCAATAAGGATTGAATTATGAGCACTCAATTTACGACTCCAGTTGTTACCGCGATGCAGGTGATCCCCGTTGCGGGCCACGACAGTATGCTGATGAACCTGAGCGGCGCACATGCCCCGTTCTTCACGCGTAATATTGTGATTATCAAAGATAACTCCGGGCACACCGGCGTCGGCGAAATTCCCGGGGGCGAGAAAATTCGCCAGACCCTGGAAGATGCGATTCCGCTGGTAGTGGGTAAAACGCTTGGTGAATATAAAAATGTGCTGAACGCGGTACGTAACCAGTTTGCCGATCGCGATGCCGGTGGGCGCGGTTTGCAGACCTTCGATCTGCGTACCACTATTCATGTGGTCACTGGCATTGAAGCCGCAATGCTTGACCTGCTCGGCCAGCATCTGGGCGTAAACGTCGCTTCTCTGTTGGGCGATGGTCAGCAGCGTAACGAAGTCGAAATGCTCGGTTATCTGTTCTTCGTCGGCAACCGCAAAGCGACGCCGCTACCGTATCAGAGCCAGCCGGATGAGAAATGTGACTGGTATCGCCTGCGTCATGATGAAGCGATGACCCCGGATTCGGTGGTGCGCCTGGCGGAAGCGGCGTATGAGAAATATGGTTTCAACGACTTTAAACTGAAAGGCGGTGTGTTGGCTGGGGAAGAAGAGGCGGAATCCATTGTTGCGCTGGCGAAACGCTTCCCACAGGCGCGTGTGACGCTGGATCCAAACGGCGCGTGGTCGCTCAATGAAGCGATCAAAATTGGTAAGTACCTGAAAGGCTCTCTGGCTTACGCAGAAGATCCGTGTGGTGCAGAGCAGGGCTTCTCCGGACGTGAAGTGATGGCGGAATTCCGTCGTGCTACCGGCCTGCCGACCGCGACCAATATGATCGCCACCGACTGGCGTCAGATGGGGCATACGCTGTCGCTGCAATCGGTTGATATCCCGCTGGCGGACCCGCACTTCTGGACCATGCAGGGCTCAGTTCGCGTGGCGCAGATGTGCCATGAGTTCGGCTTGACCTGGGGCTCGCACTCTAACAACCACTTTGATATTTCGCTGGCGATGTTCACCCATGTCGCGGCTGCGGCACCGGGTAAGATCACCGCCATCGATACCCACTGGATTTGGCAGGAAGGCAACCAACGCCTGACCAAAGAGCCGTTTGAAATTAAAGGCGGCATGGTGCAGGTACCGGCGAAACCGGGTCTGGGTGTAGAGCTCGACATGGATCAGGTGATGAAAGCCCACGAGCTGTATCAGAAACACGGTCTGGGCGCGCGCGATGACGCCATGGGGATGCAGTATCTGATCCCAAACTGGACGTTTGACAACAAGCGTCCGTGCATGGTGCGCTAAGAAAACGCCGGTTCCTGCGGGGACCGGCATATTCGCGTTACCGGGTAAATGCTCATTTTAAGGACAGCTTATGAAGATAGTGATCGCACCGGATTCATACAAGGAGAGCCTGAGTGCGCTGGATGTTGCAACCGCGATAGAGCAGGGTTTTCGGGAAATTTATCCGGACGCGGAGTATGTCAAACTGCCGGTTGCGGACGGTGGTGAAGGAACCGTCGAAGCGATGGTTGCAGCGACTCAGGGGTATCAGGTTGAGGTCACCGTCACCGGGCCGCTTGGTGAACCTGTCGCGGCTTTTTACGGACTTTCAGGCGACAAGCAGTGCGCTTTTATCGAAATGGCGGCGGCGAGCGGTCTGGAGAGCGTGCCGTCGGCGCGACGTAACCCCCTGCTGACTACGTCATGGGGGACGGGAGAGCTTATTCGTCATGCGCTGGACGCAGGCGTGAAGCAGATTATTATCGGCATCGGCGGCAGCGCCACTAACGATGGCGGAGCCGGAATGGTACAGGCGCTGGGGGCGAAGCTTCTGACCCACGACAACCAGCAGATTGCGCTCGGCGGCGGTGCGCTGGATAGCCTGGCGCGTATTGACATCAGCGAGCTTGATGAACGTCTGGCTAAATGCCGTATTGATGTCGCCTGCGATGTGACTAATCCGCTGACTGGCCCGCAAGGGGCAACGGCGGTATTTGGTCCGCAGAAAGGGGCGACGGCGGAAATGATTGTCAGCCTGGATAAGGCGCTGGCCCATTTTGCCGGGATTATTCACCGCGATTTAGATCTCGACGTGCTGAACCTTGAAGGTGGCGGCGCGGCGGGCGGTATGGGCGCAGGCTTGTACGCCTTTTGCGGTGCGAAACTGCGACCAGGAATTGAGATTGTCACCGATGCGTTGCATCTTGCCGATATCGTAGCGGATGCGGACCTGGTGATTACCGGTGAAGGGCGTATCGACAGCCAGACGATTCACGGTAAAGTGCCGGTTGGCGTGGCGAGGGTGGCTAAACGTTACAATCTTCCGGTGATTGGCATTGCCGGCAGCCTGACGGCGGACGTTGGCGTGGTGCACGATCATGGTCTGGATGCGGTATTCAGCGTGATTTATTCCATTTGCACGCTTGATGAGGCACTTGAAAATGCCGCCGAAAACGTGCGCATGACGGCGAGAAACGTCGCCGCGGTGCTGAAAATGGGGCAAGTGATATAAGTTTTCCCCGGTCGTGCAGCGTAGACCGGGGATGACGTTTTAAATGCCCATCAGCTTGCATGCTTCGCGTGCGACGTTATCCATTTCATCCAGCAGTTCCAGAAACTCCGGCTCCAGCTCCTCGGCGACGGTGCCCGCCCGTAGCTGGCTTTCGATGGTCTGACACAATTTCTTCAAGCGAGGAACGCCGCTGTAGCTACAGCTGCCGTGGAGTTTATGAATCAAATCCAGCAACCCTTCCGGCTGCTCGCCGACCAGTTGCTCTTCCACTCTATTACGAACTTCCGGCATAAAGGCGATCAGCATTTGCAGCATTTCCTGCGCCAGATCTGGCTTCATTGCCGCCTGGCGTAGCGCTAACTGCCAGTTCAGAGTGACGTTATGATCGATCGGCAGTTCGACAGGCTCTTTTACCGCGAGCGGTGCAACATGCTTGCCCGGCTGATAGCGCAACAGCAGGCTATAGAGCTTGTCTTCTTCAATCGGTTTCGCCAGATAATCATTCATTCCTGCGCTCAGGAGCTTTTCGCGCTGGCCTTCCAGCGCGTGCGCGGTCACGGCAATGACCGGAGTTTGCTGTTGATGAGGAAGCTGGCGAATCAGTTCGCAGGCGCGAATACCGTCCATTTCTGGCATCTGAATATCCATCAGAATCAGATCCTGCTGCTTTTCTTTAGCCTCTTCGACGGCATGCTGGCCGCTGTCGCAAAGGATGACGTGCTGAACCAGGTCTTCCAGTAGCGCACCGATGAGCTTCAGGTTTGCCGGGTTATCATCGACCGCCATCACCGTCATCGGCAGTTTTTTACTGTCTGAATACACCGGTAACATAGCGGGTTGAGCCTGACAGGTGGCCGTCAGCGCGGGGAGCAAGCGCGTTGAGGTTAGCGGCTTGAGTAGGCAGGCCGTAATGCCATCTTGTTTCAGCGCTTCGGCGCTGACCTGGGCGTGGCACGGCAGCGCCAGCAGCAGGTGATCCGCAAGTTTGCAGGCCCTTGCAAGTTTATCTCGATGTAGTCCCAGGTCACGCACCGACACTGGGGTTCCGACCAACAGGATATCGTAATGTGCATCAGGCAGGGCGGACATGGTTGGGCTATAGACCACCTCTAACGGCGTTGTTGCCAGCAGTTCCATGGTGCACTGCGACGCCGTGGCGTTAGCTTCAATATAGGCCAGCTTTTTGCCTGTCAGACAGTCGGTTGACACGCTATCGGGGACGGCGTTGGGGTTAAGATCGAGGCTGATATGGAACCAGAACGTTGAGCCGCGATTCGGCTGGCTGTGGAATGAAATATCGCCGCCCATCTCCTTCACCAGGCGCTGGGTGATGACAAGTCCCAACCCGGTGCCGCCGTGGCGGCGTGAAATACTGGCGTCGGCCTGACGGAAAGCCTGGAACAAGCGCGATTGATCGCGCTCAGGAATACCAATACCGGTATCGTGAATTTGTACCTCAATCTGCACTCTGGAGTTGCTGATTGCGCGCTGTTCCACCAGGACGTCGATATTGCCGTGCTCGGTGAATTTAATGGCGTTACCCATCAGATTAGTCACAATTTGCTGCAGGCGCAGCGGGTCGCCAATCACGTTATCCGGAACATCATTTTTGATGTTCAGCGTCAGCTCCAGGCCTTTATCATGCGCCGAATGGGCCAATAATGTGACCACTTCATCCAACGAGTTGCGCAGCAGGAATGGGATACTTTCCAGAATCAGCTTGCCCGCTTCGAGCTTAGAGAAGTCCAGAACATCGTTAATGATCGCCAGCAGATTGTTGGCTGAACGCTCAATAGTGGTCAGGTGATCGCGCTGAGTGGTATTTAAGTTGGTTTTCAGCGTCAGGCGCGTGAAGCCGATGACGCCGTTGAGCGGGGTGCGCAGCTCGTGGGACATATTGGCCAAAAACTCGGATTTAATTCGCGCGGCTTCTTGAGCACGCTTTTTCGCCAGATCCAGTTCGACGTTCTGAATCTCCATCTGCTCAAGCGTTTCACGCAGGTCGGACGTGGCCTGATCGACGTTATGCTGCATCTCTTCATGATAGGCCGCCAGCGACATGGCCATCGAGTTAATGCCATTTTTGAGCATATCCAGTTCGCCGAGCATAAAGCCCTCGACGCGGCTATCAAGCTGACCGCGGCGAATGCGGTCGACGGCGTTCACCATATTGCGAATCGGGCCGGTGACATCGCGCATCAGACGCCAGCCGAAAATTAACGCAATACCAATACAGAACAGCATCATCACGCTGGAGATGAAAATCTCTTTGTACTGCTGCAATCGCACCGATTTGAGATCCAGCTCAAGGGCCACGTAGCCCAGCATGTTGTCCGGCATTTTGGCGTCAGTTCCCGGTGATTCATCTGGTGAATAGCTTTCCGAGACGATCGGGGTGCGCAAAATCATCAAGTCACCATTGCGAATCACGCTTAAGCGCCGAGGGAAAGGAGCCCCTTTGGGAAGCTGAAGTTCGCCGGGATCAAGCTGAAAGTTGGAGGTGACAAACAGCTTGTTATGCGAGTCGTAGATAGAAATTGCGCGCACGATATCGGAATGGCGGCGGTGCAAAACGCTAATAAGCTGCCTGATTGACTCGCGGTTTTGCAGATTCATGCCATATTCACTGGAAACCGCCAGCGGCTCAATAATACTGGCTCCAGCATCTTCCAGCTGGCGCTGAAGGTCGTTATAGCGGTGTGCGACGAAGAAAATGCTGAGCAACAAACCGATCAGAACGGTGGGCGCCAGAATTAGAATCATCATGCGAGCACGAAGGCTGTAGTTGGTCATGCGGTTCCATTATGGGAGAATATATAAATTATCCTTCAGGCTGCTTTCATGTCGGCTGCACTTGCTTGCCGCCGACGCATCTCTGAACGATCTCGTTATATTTAATTGAGACAAATCTCTACGATGGCGCAATTCTACTCTGCAAAACGGCGTGTGACGACGCGCCAGATCATAACCGTTACAGTCAATGACCTTGACCCTTTTGGTCAAGGCGTTGCGCGTCATCAGGGTAAAGCGCTGTTTGTCAGCGGCTTATTACCGCAAGAGCAGGCGGAAGTTGTCCTGGTCGAAGATAAAAAACAGTATGCCCGCGCACAGGTTAAACGCCGTCTTAGCGACAGCCCGCAACGACAAACACCGGGCTGCCCGCATTTTGGCGTCTGCGGAGGATGCCAGCAACAGCACGCCAGCATCGACCTGCAGCAACAGAGTAAACGCGCTGCACTTGCCAGGCTAATGAAACGCGATGTCGATGACATTATAGCCGCTTCACCCTGGGGCTACCGTCGCCGGGCGCGGCTGAGCTTGAATTATCAGCCAAAGACCCAACAATTACAGATAGGCTTCCGGAAGGCTAATTCTAACGAAATTGTCGATGTGGTGCAGTGCCCTGTTTTGGTGCCCGCTCTTGGTGCGTTATTGCCTGCCGTCCGTGAGTGTTTGTCGGGGCTGAAGGCGGCTCGTCAGCTTGGTCATGTCGAGCTGGTGCTGGCGGATAACGGCCCGCTGATGGTATTGCGCCACACCGCCGCCCTTTCTGCGGCAGATAAAGAAAAACTGGAACGCTTTTCGCAATCTCACGGTCTTTCCCTGTATCTGGCACCGCAAAGCGAGATACTGGAGCATATTAGCGGGGAATCTCCCTGGTACACATCTGACGGTCTACGCTTAGTGTTCAGTCCGCGCGATTTCATCCAGGTGAACGACGGTGTGAACCAGTTAATGGTGCGCACGGCGCTGGAGTGGCTGGATCTTCAGCCAGAGGACCGGGTGCTGGACCTGTTTTGCGGAATGGGCAACTTTACTCTGCCGCTGGCGAAACGCACGGCGCAGGTCGTCGGCGTTGAGGGGGTTCCCGCGCTGGTGGAAAAGGGCCGCGAAAACGCAGCGCTTAACGGGTTGCACAACGTGACGTTCTTTCATGAAAACCTGGAAGAGGATGTCACCCGCCAGGACTGGGCGAAACACGGTTTTGATAAAATTTTGCTCGACCCGGCGCGAGCCGGTGCTGCGGGCGTAATTTTACATATTATAAAGTTAGCCCCGCGCCGGGTGGTGTATGTTTCTTGTAACCCGGCGACGCTGGCGCGCGATAGCGACGTTTTATTACAGGCGGGATATACCATTCAACGCCTGGCGATGCTGGATATGTTCCCCCATACCGGACATCTGGAATCAATGGTGTTGTTTGAGCATAAAAATTAGTTGAGGCTTGCCGACTTCGGCAGGCCGGTCCCTTAAGGAGAGGACAATGGTTGCGGTAAGAAGTGCACATCTAAATAAAGCTGGTGAATTTGACCCGAAGAAATGGATCGCGAGTCTGGGAATTTCCAGCCAGCAGTCGTGTGAACGCTTAGCCGAAACCTGGGATTACTGTCGAGAGAAAACGCAGGGACACCCGCAGGCAGATCTGCTGTTGTGGCGCGGCGTGGAGATGGTGGAGATTCTCTCCATGCTCAGCATGGATATCGACACGCTGCGGGCTGCGTTGCTTTTCCCGCTGGCGGACGTCAACGTCGTCAGCGAAGAAGTCATGCAGGAGAGCGTAGGTAAATCCGTCGTTACCCTCATTCACGGCGTGCGGGATATGGCCGCCATACGCCAGCTTAAAGCCACCCATACCGACTCGGTCTCTTCTGAACAGGTGGACAACATTCGCCGCATGCTGCTGGCGATGGTCGATGATTTCCGCTGCGTGGTTATCAAACTTGCCGAGCGGATTGCCCATCTGCGCGAAGTGAAAGATGCGCCGGAAGATGAGCGCGTGCTGGCGGCGAAAGAGTGTACCAATATCTACGCGCCGCTGGCTAACCGCCTGGGGATCGGTCAGCTCAAGTGGGAGCTGGAAGATTACTGCTTCCGCTATCTGCATCCGGCGGAATACAAACGCATTGCTAAGTTGCTGCATGAACGGCGTATCGATCGTGAACATTACATCGACGAGTTTGTGGGCCATTTACGCTCGGAAATGAAAACCGAGGGCGTCAAAGCCGAAGTGTACGGGCGACCAAAACATATCTATAGCATCTGGCGCAAAATGCAGAAAAAGCACCTCGCATTTGACGAGCTGTTTGATGTGCGCGCGGTGCGCATTGTCGCCGAGCGTTTGCAGGATTGTTATGCCGCGCTGGGCATTGTACATACTCACTACCGTCATCTGCCGGATGAGTTTGACGACTATGTTGCCAATCCTAAGCCCAATGGCTATCAGTCGATTCACACTGTGGTGCTGGGTCCCGGCGGCAAAACGATAGAAATTCAAATTCGTACTAAACAGATGCATGAAGATGCTGAGCTGGGCGTGGCTGCGCACTGGAAGTATAAAGAGGGCGCCAGCGCGGGGGCCAGCGGCGCGCGCGGTTACGAAGATCGCATTGCCTGGCTGCGTAAGCTGATCGCCTGGCAAGAAGAGATGGCGGATTCCGGCGAAATGCTGGATGAGGTTCGCAGCCAGGTCTTTGATGACCGGGTTTACGTCTTTACGCCAAAGGGCGACGTTGTGGATTTACCTGCTGGCTCAACGCCGCTTGATTTTGCCTACCATATTCACAGCGATGTCGGACACCGCTGCATTGGGGCGAAAATCAGCGGGCGCATCGTACCTTTTACCTATCAGCTGCAAATGGGCGACCAGATTGAAATCATCACCCAGAAACAGCCGAACCCGAGCCGCGACTGGCTGAACCCGAACCTTGGCTACGTCACGACCAGCCGTGGGCGTTCCAAAATTCATGCCTGGTTCCGCAAGCAGGATCGCGATAAGAATATTCTTGCCGGGCGGCAGATTCTCGACGACGAGCTCGAACATCTGGGTATCAGCCTGAAGGATGCGGAAAAACATCTGTTGCCGCGTTACAACTTTAATGAGCAGGACGAACTGCTGGCAGCGATTGGCGGCGGTGATATTCGTCTTAACCAAATGGTCAACTTCCTGCAAGCGCAGTTCAATAAACCGAGCGCCGAGGAGCAGGATGCCGCCGCGCTGAAACAGCTGCAGCAGAAAACCTATACGCCACAGAATAACCGCAGCAAAGATAACGGCCGGGTGGTGGTTGAGGGCGTTGGTAACCTGATGCACCATATTGCGCGCTGCTGTCAGCCAATTCCTGGCGATGAGATTGTCGGTTTTATTACTCAGGGACGTGGGATCTCGGTGCATCGTGCGGATTGCGATCAGCTTGCGGAATTACAATCACATGCCCCGGAGCGCATTGTGGACGCGGTGTGGGGCGAAAGCTACTCGGCGGGCTACTCGCTGGTCGTGCGTGTTCAGGCTAACGATCGTAGCGGCCTGCTGCGCGATATCACCACCATTCTTGCCAACGAGAAGGTCAACGTGCTGGGCGTTGCCAGCCGCAGTGATACCAAACAGCAGCTTGCCACAATCGATATGACCATTGAGATCTACAACCTGCAGGTGCTGGGCCGTGTGCTTGGCCGGTTGAATCAGGTACCGGATGTGATTGACGCCCGTCGTCTTCACGGCGGTTAAGATCGCCATTCTTTATAAGCCGGGTCAGGTGAAAGCCACCACCCGGCTTCTCTTAATCAGGAAAGACCCATGACCCAAATCGACCGGCTGCTCGGTATTATGCAGCGCCTGCGCGACCCGGAAAGCGGCTGCCCGTGGGACAAAGAGCAGACTTTTGCCACCATCGCCCCCTATACCCTCGAAGAAACCTATGAAGTACTTGATGCTATTGCCCGGGAAGATTTCGACGATCTGCGCGGCGAGCTGGGCGATCTGCTATTCCAGGTCGTGTTCTATGCTCAGATGGCACAGGAAGAGGGGCGTTTTGATTTTAATGATGTTTGCGCCGCCATCAGCGACAAGCTGGAGCGCCGTCACCCGCATATTTTCGGCGATGCTTCAGCGGGTAACAGCAGCGAAGTACTGGCGCGTTGGGAACAAATTAAAAGCGCAGAGAGAGCCGAAAAGTCCCAGCACTCTGCACTGGACGATATTCCGCATAGCCTGCCCGCGCTGATGCGCGCGCATAAAATCCAGCGACGCTGCTCGGCAGTAGGTTTTGACTGGACTTCGCTTGGCCCGGTTTTGGACAAAGTGCACGAAGAGATTGATGAAGTCATGCACGAGGCGCAGCAGGCGGTGATTGATGAAGCTAAACTGGAGGAGGAAGTCGGCGACCTGCTGTTCGCGACGGTCAACTTATCCCGCCATTTAGGAGTGAAAGCCGAAGTTGCGCTGCAAAAAGCGAACCTCAAGTTTGAGCGCCGTTTCCGTGAAGTTGAGCGGATTGTCGCCGCGCGGGGCCTGGAAATGACCGGTGTTGACCTCGCTACCATGGAAGATGTGTGGCAAGAGGTAAAACGCCAGGAAACTGATCTCTAAAGGGTTTTCGTGATCAAGCGCTATTTGTGTGATTTTTTAAATAACAAGCGCTTGATTTACGTCAAAAACATTTCGCCGAAAGCGGCTATTTTCTCACTCCCTGCGTTGTGTGGGCCTGATGAAAAGGAGGGATAATGAAAGTTTGTGGCGTTAGTCATGATCGGGTATACTGCTTTCCCGTCTTGGTTATTCCATCGTCTTTTAAACCTAACTTCTCAGGTTCAGCATGACAACGAACTATATTTTTGTGACCGGCGGGGTCGTATCCTCTCTGGGTAAAGGCATTGCCGCAGCTTCCCTGGCAGCCATTCTTGAAGCCCGTGGGCTTAACGTGACCATGATGAAACTGGATCCGTACATCAACGTCGATCCAGGCACCATGAGCCCAATCCAACACGGGGAAGTGTTCGTTACTGAAGACGGCGCTGAAACCGATCTGGACCTTGGCCACTATGAGCGTTTCATTCGCACCAAAATGAGCCGCCGTAACAACTTCACTACGGGTCGTATCTACTCCGACGTTCTGCGTAAAGAGCGCCGTGGCGATTATCTGGGCGCAACCGTACAGGTTATTCCGCATATCACCAACGCTATCAAAGAGCGCGTGCTGGCGGGCGGCGAAGGCCATGATGTGGTGCTGGTTGAAATTGGTGGTACCGTTGGCGATATCGAGTCGCTGCCGTTCCTCGAAGCGATTCGCCAGCTGGCGGTGGATATCGGTCGTGAAAACGCACTGTTTATGCATTTGACTCTGGTGCCGTACCTGGCCGCTGCGGGTGAAGTCAAAACCAAGCCGACCCAGCACTCCGTTAAAGAACTGCTCTCCATCGGTATTCAGCCTGATATTCTGGTCTGCCGTTCCGATCGCGCCATTCCGGCGAACGAACGTGCCAAAATTGCATTGTTCTGCAATGTGCCAGAAAAAGCCGTTATTTCGATGAAAGACGTCGATTCTATTTATAAAATTCCAGGCCTGTTGAAATCTCAGGGGCTGGACGATTATATTTGTAAACGATTCAGCTTAAGCTGTCCGGAAGCGAACCTGGCCGAATGGGAACAGGTTATTTACGAAGAAGCCAATCCGGCAGGTGAAGTCACCATTGGTATGGTCGGCAAGTACATTGAACTGCCAGATGCCTACAAATCGGTGATTGAAGCGCTGAAGCACGGTGGTCTGAAAAACCGCGTTACCGTCAACATCAAGCTGATCGATTCGCAAGATGTAGAAACGCGCGGCGTCGAAATTCTGAAAAATTTAGATGCTATCCTGATTCCTGGTGGCTTCGGCTATCGCGGGGTTGAAGGTAAGATTGCCACTGCGCGCTATGCACGTGAAAACAATATTCCATATCTGGGAATTTGCCTGGGTATGCAGGTTGCGCTGATTGAGTTCGCGCGCAACGTAGCGGGGATGGAAAACGCCAACTCCACGGAATTTGTGCCAGACTGTAAGTACCCGGTTGTGGCCCTTATTACCGAATGGCGTGATGAAGAAGGTAATGTCGAAGTCCGTTCTGATAAGAGCGACCTCGGCGGCACGATGCGCCTTGGAGCGCAGCAGTGCCAACTGGGTGACGATAGTCTGGTGCGCCAGCTGTACGGCGAACCAACCATTACCGAACGCCATCGCCACCGCTATGAAGTCAACAACATGCTGTTGAAACCGATTGAAAATGCGGGCCTGCGTATTGCGGGACGTTCCGGGGATGATCAGTTGGTCGAGATCATCGAGGTGCCGAATCATCCGTGGTTTGTTGCCTGTCAGTTCCATCCGGAGTTTACTTCGACGCCGCGTGATGGTCACCCGCTGTTTGCTGGCTTTGTGAAAGCCGCAGCCGAGTACCAGAAGCGTCAGGCGAAGTAAAAGAGTTAGAACGGCAATGCACCCATCCGGGTGCATTGTTTGTCTGGAGTTTTAGTTTAACTTGTACTGAGGAAAACCTAATGTCCAAAATCGTTAAAGTCATCGGTCGTGAAATCATCGACTCCCGTGGTAACCCGACTGTTGAAGCTGAAGTACACCTGGAAGGTGGTTTCGTCGGTATGGCAGCTGCTCCGTCAGGTGCTTCTACTGGTTCCCGCGAAGCGCTGGAACTGCGTGATGGCGACAAATCCCGTTTCATGGGTAAAGGCGTACTGAAAGCTGTTGGCGCGGTTAACGGCCCGATCGCTCAGGCAATCCTTGGCAAAGACGCCAAAGATCAGGCTGGCATCGACAAAATCATGATCGACCTGGACGGTACTGAAAACAAATCTAACTTCGGTGCGAACGCAATCCTGGCCGTATCTCTGGCTAACGCCAAAGCCGCTGCTGCTTCTAAAGGTCAGCCGCTGTATGAGCACATCGCTGAACTGAACGGCACCCCGGGCAAATACTCCATGCCGGTTCCGATGATGAACATCATCAACGGTGGCGAGCACGCAGACAACAACGTCGACATCCAGGAATTTATGATTCAGCCAGTTGGCGCTAAATCCCTGAAAGAAGCCGTACGTATGGGTTCTGAAGTGTTCCACAACCTGGCTAAAGTTCTGAAAGCTAAAGGTATGAACACTGCAGTTGGTGACGAAGGCGGCTATGCGCCGAACCTGGGTTCCAACGCTGAAGCACTGGCTGTTATCGCTGAAGCTGTTAAAGCTGCTGGCTACGAGCTGGGCACCGACATCACCCTGGCGATGGACTGTGCAGCTTCCGAATTCTACAAAGACGGTAAATACGTTCTGGCTGGCGAAGGCAACAAAGCGTTCACCTCTGAAGAATTCACTCACTTCCTGGAAGACCTGACCAAACAGTATCCGATCGTGTCTATCGAAGACGGTCTGGACGAATCTGATTGGGATGGTTTCGCATACCAGACTAAAGTACTGGGCGACAAAATCCAGCTGGTTGGTGACGATCTGTTCGTAACCAACACCAAGATCCTGAAAGAAGGTATCGACAAAGGCATCGTTAACTCCATCCTGATCAAATTCAACCAGATCGGTTCTCTGACCGAAACTCTGGCTGCGATCAAAATGGCGAAAGACGCTGGCTACACTGCCGTTATCTCTCACCGTTCAGGCGAAACTGAAGACGCTACCATTGCTGACCTGGCTGTTGGTACCGCTGCAGGCCAGATCAAAACCGGTTCTATGAGCCGTTCTGACCGCGTTGCTAAATACAACCAGCTGATTCGTATCGAAGAAGCTCTGGGCGAAAAAGCACCGTACAATGGTCGTAAAGAGATCAAAGGCCAGGCATAAGCCTGTCTTTATCTGATATGAAAATGCCAGCCTTCGGGCTGGCATTTTTTTGCCTTTACAAAAGCAGCTACTTAAAATCTACCGCCATTTGCTGCGGAATAGAAAGCCCGCGCGTGGTCTGCACGCAGCGGTCGATATAATCGGTAAAGCGCGGCGGTTTTGGCATCCCCATACTCAGCAGCTTGTCGTTACTGAATCGCACGTTAAGCGTGGCGAACGCACCATACAGGCGCATAGCTTTTAGCATCAGACGCTCGTTGCAGGGGCCAAAGATATCCTTCAGCTCGCGGCGCATTTTAACCAGCGTCTCATAGCTGACCTGGGCGTATTTATTGCCAACCGGAGCCTGTTCCAACGCCGATGCCATAGCGCTGTCGATATCCGCAAATCTCACGCTATTTTCTTCACCTGCCGAAATGTGCACTATCTCTCCGCGAGCAAGCGGGCTGTTGAGCAGCATCAGCAGCGCATCGGCGCAGTAATCGACGGGGATAACGTCAATGCGGTCTTCCATCGAACACATAAATTTTTGTAGCATCAGACCCATGCTGAATACCCAGAAGATGCTGCTGGAAGGCTGACAGCCGTGATGAGTGTGACCAACCACAATCGAGGGGCGGGCAATAACCAGTGGCAGCGTTGGGCACTCCTGCTGCATCAGGCGTTCTATGGTTGATTTAGAGTGGGTGTACTCGACCAGATG
This sequence comes from Klebsiella sp. RHBSTW-00215, assembly GCF_014103785.1. Lineage (NCBI taxonomy): Bacteria > Pseudomonadati > Pseudomonadota > Gammaproteobacteria > Enterobacterales > Enterobacteriaceae > Klebsiella > Klebsiella sp. RHBSTW-00215. The sequence goes on along the minus strand of NZ_JABXQS010000001.1, from coordinate 203,285 downwards.
CTCGGCGCGTTCACGGAACTCTGCGTTTTCCGACACCAGTGAATCCTGTTCAGGTGAACACGACATTGCCGTGCCTACATGCAGGAAGCGCTGAAGGCTGATGACCTGCGCCATTCTCCGGACAAACTTAAGCGTTCCCTCGACATTCACTTTCCAGATGAGCGGGTTGTTGCCAAAGGAGGCGACGGCGGCGCAGTTGATAACGTGAGTGACCTGATCCAGGCGAGGGTCGGTAAGAAATACTTCTGGATCCGCCAAATCACCCAGCAGAATGCTCCGTGAATTCAGTGCTGCCAGCTTCTCTTCTGCAATATTGAATTTACGCAGGTTTTCCTTTACCCGTTCAAGTGGGGCTGCATCATCATTGGCGCGAACAAGCAGTAGCAGATTAAATCTATTTTCCTGATTAAGAATATTTTCTAAAACTGCCCCGCCCAGAAATCCGGTCACGCCTGTGATTAACAATGTATTCATGAGTTCAATCTCGTCATGGTTGGTTTACGGATTCTAGGTGCAGGGGATTAAACGGAAGGTAAATGAAAAATTAGATGTTTTTCAGTGTGTTAAGGTTGTCTTAAGCTTGCGTGATTCAGTGGATTAAGTTGGACTTCGGGTAATGACAATAAATTCATAATTTCATGTATCAATTTGTATAATAGTGATATGTAAGCTTTTTTATTTTTGAGGTATTTATTTCTATTTCTGTTTTTTTAATATTTTGTTACATCAAAAATAAAACTATATTAAATTTGTTGTCAGCATAACTATTACTCAGCTAATTAGGCTCTGGATTAACCATGCAATGCATTTAACATGTTTCTACTGCCTTTCCTTAAATGTATGAGTAATGTATGACAACGTTTCTTCTGGAAGGCGCATACCGATATCGTGGAAATCCTCCCTGGTGGTTCGGCGTATTTTTCGTATCTTTTGTTGTTATCCGATGATATGCAGAAATTTCAACTTTGGTACAGAAAGTACACTATTTTGGTAAACTTCACGAGAATATGAGTGTCTGATTTTTTATCATTTAAAATAATGTGGTTAGATGCTATTCAATAATGCATGTTTGTAATGATTACGTTGGTAGAGTGTTGTCTTGTAAAAATAGTATTATAAAAAAGGGTATATATTTAGGTGTGCCCCGCACCAGCGGGGTGTCATATTTAGTGGGGTAGCAGCATACCCGGGTATTAAAAGGACTGTTTCATCAGGTCGCGTAGTACCACGATATTCATTACCACCATTCCCACAATAATCATTATCCTGATGAATTTTCTACCGTTTGTAACATATGAGACAAAGTCGTCGAGAGATACATTGCGAAAGCTCATACGTTTTCGCTGCCAGACCTTATAATCCCATCGGAGATCCTTTCTCTCGGGAGTGGGGTTGATTAAGCTATAAATACAAAAGTAAATAAGTACATCAAAAGCGATAAGCGATATCAGCATCGCCAGAACAGGCGTTCCCCAATGATTCGCGCCCATATCCTTGATCAGATAAATACTGGCAGCAAAATAGAGTGCACCGAAAATAAACTTACATAGCCTGGGGTGCTGGGCTAAAAAATGATTAATATGCATTTGTTGCTCCTGAATAAGACATGACTACCAGCGCCCGGATGCACCGCCTCCCCCTGAAGAGCCGCCGCCACCGCGAAAACTACCGCCGGACGATGAGCCTCCGCCCCCTCCGGATTTAAAGCCACCGCCGAGAACAATGACGACAATCGCCAGGACTGCGATGATAAATTCTACGAACCGACTCGCGGCATTTGCTAACCATTCGGTATCCAGGTAGAGGGCAAGGATAATTAATGCGACTACGATGAACAGCACGATGCCCGCTATTTTTTTTCTGCTTTTGGACTTTTCAATTAAATCGGAAGCGGGTGACGATGCATGAGATTTTTTTCCTGCCCTGGAGGGGTTCTTCTTTTTTTTGCCCTTCACGACATCGCTTATTGACGCGATTATTATGCGGCCGTTAACGAAAATATTACGTAGACGCGATAACAATGGCATAAATATCAACAGGCTGAAACTAATGTTCCCAATCTGTCGCATGATAGCGTCTTCTCGAAGAACGAAGGACCACATACACATTGTGATCAGTGAAATCGCGGCAATAATCGTTTTGCTACAGCCGAATCGGTACAAGGCGACGATGATAACCATCATCAGCAGCGTGAAGGTGAAGCAGGGGAGGGTCAGCTTCGGCTTAGCGAGCAAATGATCTGCTAATGCTTCAAAGATGTCGCCCCCGATCTCAGTCTGGCGAGTGGGCATTTGTTCTGCCGCCGCCAACGTACTGGTGAGATCGGAAATTGGCGGCGTTTGGTCAGCAAACGCAGGCAATCCGCACAGCGCCAGCAATAAAAGAAGAATACGCATTATGATTCCCTTGCGTGGAGTAATGTTACCAGCGCCCGGACGCGCCACCGCCGCCTGAAGACCCACCGCCGCCGCGAAAATTATCACGCGATGAGCGGCCGGCACGAATGCCGCTACGGCCTGAAGATCTACCGTTCTTTTGTTCTTTCGCGGTGTTTGATGCCCGGACTATTTTCCTGAAGGCTCTTCCGGCGGCGGTCGGCGTTATCATGAGAATCAAAAACACGATAAACGGCGTGGCGAAGCTAAGCAGGGCAAACAGTTTTCCCCAGCCAGCGGCATGGCCTGAAATGGGCAGCGCAAACGCCAGAATAATGGCAACCGTACAAATGACGCCCAGCGTTTTGAGCCCGCCTCTGATGGCAATGAATAACAGCACTACCGCCCAAATTAGTAGCGCCCAGCCCCCGCTGAACGGCATTGGCGCACTTGTTGATACCGGCAGTTGTTCGCCACTGGCAAGATGTGCGCCAATCGCGGCAACCCCTTGTTGCAGGCCCGCCATCAGATCGCCGTTTTTAAACGCCGGAATAATCTTCTGACGGATGATTTGCCCAGCCTGCACATCGGTCAGGGTGCCTTCCAACCCGTATCCCACTTCGATACGGACCGTATGATCCTGCCAGGCGACCAGCAGTAAAATGCCGTCATCGCGCTTTTGGTCGCCCAGTTTCCAGGCATCAAAAACCCGGGTGGCATATTGCTCAATCGTTTCTTCGCCGCTGGTCGGTACCACCAGAATGGCCGCCTGACCGGGTATTGCGTGAACCTCTTGTGTCAGAACGTTGGTCTGCGCTTCGCTGAGCGTGTGGGTTAAATCCGTCACCTGATAGCGCAGTTCCGGTACAGGAACAGGTTCGGCGAATGATTGAAAACTAAAGACAATCAATAAAAATATGATGACGCGCACGGCTTAACCTCCTGTTAATGCTGGCTGAAATCAACAGTCGGCGCTTTGCTGATGGTCGCAACGTCATCCGGCAGATAATTCTTCTTCGGCTGGTAATCCATAACCTTCGCCGTCATGACGGCAGGGAATTGGCGGATGGTGACGTTATATTTTTCAATCGCTTTAATATAACGACCGCGGGCGACAACAATGCGGTTTTCGCTGCCTCCCAGTTGAGTCATCAGATCCTTATATAACTCTTGTGCTTTTAATTCAGGATAACGTTCGCTGATAATGGTTAATTGCCCAAGCGAGCGGGTTAATTGTCTTTGCGCCTGCTGCCAGTCTGCTAATTTTTGTGCGTCGTCGGGGGCCTGTTGTAATTTTCCGCTGGCGAGATTGGCCTGAGCGCGAGCCAGCGTAACCTCCTCCAGTACCTCACTTTCATGGCTGGCGTAACCCTTAACGCTGGCAACCAGGTTGGGGATAAGGTCTGCGCGGCGCTGATACTGGTTAAGAACCTCCGACCAGGCTGAGTTGGTTTGTTCATCATAGGCCTGGATGTCGTTATAGCCGCAGCCGGATAAGTTCACTATAAATATAAAAACAACGAATATTCTGAGCATGTCATATCCTTTTGAGTTATTGCTCTGTAAAACTATATTAAGCGCGGTGGTTATAATTTTATCTAATTATTTTCTGAATTTTAGCGAGTAATTGTCCAAATAAATGTATCAGTAAAGATACTGAGCGTATCAGAGGCAAAGCAAAGCAGTTTTGCCTGACTATCAGCGATCTGCGATAATGCGCGCTCATAACCCCAGACAGAGACGATTATGCAGTACCCGATTAACGAGATGTTCCAGACCTTGCAAGGCGAGGGTTACTTCACCGGCGTTCCCGCCATTTTTATTCGTCTACAGGGATGCCCGGTTGGTTGCGCCTGGTGCGATACCAAACATACCTGGGATAAGCTTGCCGATCGGGAAGTGTCGCTGTTCAGCATTCTGGCAAAAACCAAAGAGAGCGATAAGTGGGGTCCGGCAAGCGGCGAGGATCTGCTGGCGATCATCGGGCGTCAGGGTTGGACTGCCCGCCACGTGGTGATTACGGGCGGCGAGCCCTGCATCCATGATTTAACGCCGTTAACCTCGCTACTGGAGCAAAACGGGTTTAGCTGTCAGATAGAAACCAGCGGCACACACGAGGTGCGCTGTACGCCCCATACCTGGGTGACGGTATCGCCAAAGGTGAATATGCGCGGTGGCTATGATGTGCTGTCTCAGGCGCTACAGCGAGCGGATGAGATTAAACATCCGGTTGGGCGCGTGCGCGATATCGAAGCGCTGGATGAACTGCTGGAAACGCTGGCTGACGACAAACCACGGATTATTGCGCTGCAACCCATCAGCCAAAAGGACGATGCGACCCGCCTGTGCATCGAAACCTGTATTGCCCGCAACTGGCGTCTCTCCATGCAGACGCATAAATATCTGAATATTGCCTAGATATTTCGCCGGGTGGATACCCAATCCGCCCGGCGTACCATTACGCGTTCGACCAGCTTTGAATCGCGTCGACGTTATCCAGATTACCGTGGGTAACTTCGTATGATTTTTTCAAAATCACATCGGTGTGTTGAGTTAAATCCCTGAAGATCCCCTTATTCAATGCCTCATACCGGCTGGCATTGTTCTCAATCGGCATAAATACATCTTTTACCCGGACCATGTTTTCAATCGCCTTCTCATAAGAGGGATATAAGCCCAGTGCAACCGCCGTGTTAATTGCCGCCCCCAGGCTCGCGCAGCCGTTAATGGCGTTGCGTCTGGCCGGCAGGTTGAACACATCGGCAAAGATTTGCATAAACAGGTCGCTGTTCGAACCACCGCCGGTAATGATGATATGTTTGGCGAAGTGGTTCATTTCATTGCACATATTGTCGTAGTTGTTTTTCAACGTCAGCGCAATGCTCTCCAGAATAGAGCGGTAAATCCATGCGTAATCCATGCTGGAGTCAAAGCCGATCATGATGCCGCGTTTGTAGGGCTCCCAGGGATTGGTCAGCCAGTCCAGCACGGTCATCAGACCGTTGCAGCCCGGAGGCACGACGGAGGCTTTTTTATTGAGCAAGTCTTCCGGCGACAGACCCTGCGCCTGAGCATCCTGGATTAAGGACTCACCCAGCATGTCCCGTAGCCAGCTAACCGTCCACATCCCCTTGCGAATGCCATATCCTTCGTACAGCAGGGTTTCAGGAATGGAAGACATGATTGGCCAATAGGCAACCGGGTCTTTTGGCAACGCCTTGCCGTTCATCATCAGGGCGATATAGGTACCTAACGAAATCACCGCCGTTTCGTCATCCAGTAACCCTGCGCCGAGCGCTTCAACCGGTTTGTCACTGGTAGTGCAGATCACCGGCAGCCCAGCCGGGAAGCCGGTGGAGAGAGCCGCCTGCTCGGTAAGATGGCCTAAGATGGTGCCCGGCATCTGCACATCGAATAGCATCTTGCGTGGAATATTAAACTTCTTCACCACCTCGTCGTCGTCGCTCCACGCCCAGGTTTTATAATCCACCGGCCATTGGCCAAAGTAGTTAGCGATGTTGTCTTTGAACTCGCCGGTTAAGCGGTGCGACAAATAGCCCGAAAACGAAGTAACCCAGGCAACATCGGGATTGGAATGCTCATAGGGCCGGGTAACGCGGGCGTCCTGCCAGCTAATAAGCGGCTCTGCGGGCGTACCATCGGCTTTCAGTAACGCGCGGCAGCAGCGGATGGAGCCCAGTCCGATGCCGACAATATCTTCTCTATGTCCGGCGAATTGACTCATCAAGTCCTTTCCGGCGAAACATAAAGAGGTCCATAAATCGTCGTCAGGGTGCTCAGCCGTATCGGCATCCGGGGTGTGCATCGGCTGCAACAAGCCTTTTCCCTCGCAGACCACGTTTCCCTGCAGATCGTACATCACGACCTTGGTACTCTGGCTTCCGCCATCAATTCCAATGATGTATTTCTTTGACATTATTATTCTCCTTTAAATTTTCACCATCACTCGCCAGTAGCGTTAGCGGCCAGCGATGTTTCGTTTTCTGGTGTGGCATCGGCGCTACGTATTTTTCTGAACAACAGGAAGGTAAAGAGGATCACCATGCATAGTGCGACTAAGCCCATCAACCACATATTGCGGTAGGCTTCTGTCGGGGGCAGGGTGTCCTGCCAGTGGCCGATAATCGGATAGACAAAAACATCGGGCAGGAAGCCAATGACCGAGCAGATACCGACGGTGGTTCCCATGATGTAATTTGGCGTTCTCGCTTCGCCAGGGCAGGCCCAATAGAGCCCGCGTGAGGCATAGCAGGTGAAGCCCAGCAGCAGAATCAGGCCGATACCCATGGCAACGGATTGTGGGTTTGAGTTGGTTGCCAACAGCGCGATCAGCGCTACGACTCCAACAATTGACAGTAATTGAATGACCCGGGTCGGCGATTTTACTTTGCTATAAGTCGTGATAATGCCGCCCAGCGGGCCGCAGAAGGCGCGGAAGATCTTGTTGATCACAATTCCCATATAGCTCGCGGCCACCAGCGACATACCGTACATTTCCGTCAGATAGTTGGTGGAGTAGCTGAGAATGGCGTAGATAGTAAAGACGCCAAAAATCACCATGCTGCAGTACCAGGTGGTGCTAATACGCAGAACGGCGAGAATATCGCTGAGCTGGAACGCTTTTTTCTCTTCTTTTTCCGCATTGCTGTGCTGAGGAGCGTCACTAACGAAGAACCAGCACAAGATTCCCAACAGGATATAGACCACGCTGTAGATGATGATGACCGTCTTCAGGCTGTTGCTGTCATCAGGCTCGAAGCGGGAAAATGCCCACATGGTAAATACCGCCAGCGACATCACGCCGACGCCGCGCAGCCCCTCCATCCAGCCCATGATTTTCCCCTGCTCGCTATGATCGCCAAGCAGAGAGGCCGCTTTAATTGACACTGACCACAGCATCAGAATAGTGGTTATAGCAAAGGCGACCTGAATACAAAGCATGACCCACAGCGGCGGATAAGTCGCCATTAATAAACCCAGTAGTCCGGTAATAATCATCGCTGAAGTAATCATTTTGCGATGGGAGAATTTATCGGCAATAACCCCGCTGGGCGCGTAAAGAATAATGGCGGCAATACCGAATGTGCTCATTATTAAGCCGATCTCGGTATTGCTAAATCCCATAAACTTAGCCATTGGAATTTGATAGATATAGCGTAAATAGGCAAGGTCGAAACTGACGCCACCGCTGAAACTAATAATGGCAAGCGTTATCCAGCGGCGATATGAGGTTTGTTGCATATCGTAATCTCATTTTGTATAGACGAAAAAAAGAGAAAAGTAAACCCGCCTTGTTCAGGTGGATTACTTTTCTCAGGTCTCTAGTAATTGTGACTAGAAATAGCATGTCAGCTTGACATTTAGTGTGAGAATAATCACGATTCGTAGTTTTACGCTCGATTGTGAAGTGAAAGATTCATCTGTGATTACGATCACATTAGATGCTTAAGCGTTGTGTTAAAAATTTACCCCAGTTACCAGAGATAATGAGAAAGGTGACTTCCCTCTTGCGGGGGAAGTTGCCTTTCTTTTTTTTTGCCTAAAGGAATTTGGAGCTTAACTATGTCGATCGAATCTCTTAATGCATTCTCAATGGATTTCTTCTCACTGAAAGGTAAAACGGCGATTGTCACTGGCGGCAATAGCGGGCTGGGTCAGGCCTTTGCCATGGCGCTGGCGAAAGCCGGAGCAAATCTGTTTATCCCAAGCTTTGTGAAGGATAACGGTGAAACAAAAGAAATGATTGAAAAACAGGGTGTTGAGGTTGAATTCATGCAAGTGGATATCACCGCTAAAGGTGCCCCGCAGCAGATCATCGCCGCCTGTTGCGAGCGCTTTGGCACGGTAGATATCCTGGTCAACAACGCCGGGATTTGTAAGCTGAACAAGGTTCTGGACTTCGGTCGTGCGGATTGGGATCCGATGATTGACGTTAACCTGACGGCGCCATTTGAGCTGAGCTATGAAGCGGCAAAAATTATGATTCCGCAAAACAGCGGAAAAATAATCAATATTTGTTCTTTATTCTCTTACCTTGGCGGACAGTGGTCTCCGGCTTATTCAGCAACTAAACATGCGCTTGCCGGTTTCACAAAAGCATATTGTGATGAATTAGGGCAGTATAATATTCAGGTTAATGGTATCGCTCCGGGTTATTACGCTACCGATATTACTCTGGCTACCCGTAGCAATCCTGAAACTAATCAACGGGTGCTCGATCATATCCCGGCAAATCGCTGGGGTGATACTCAGGACTTAATGGGGGCAGCCGTATTTTTAGCCAGTCAGGCATCAAATTATGTTAACGGTCATCTGTTGGTCGTCGATGGTGGTTATCTGGTGCGTTAATTTGTAACCGGTGGTTTCTGTTTCCATTTATTATATTACACAAAATCATTCAAGATGCATCGAGGCGGCAAGGGAATTAAATCCCCAGGAGCATAGATGACTATGTGACTGGGGTTTATGAGCGCAGCCAACAAAGAGGCAGTTTGAAGGATGACGTGTATATTCCGAATTAATTATCAGGAAGGAATTACTATGTCTCTATCCCGTGAAGCGATTGTTGACCAATTAAAAGAAATTGTTGGCTCCGATCGCGTTATTACTGATGAAACCGTTTTAAAGCGAAATAGTATTGACCGTTTTCGTAAATATGCGGACATCCATGGCGTTTTTACACTGCCGCTGCCTGCCGCAGTGGTTAAGTTAGGCTCGACCGAACAGGTTTCCAACGTGCTGGCGTTTATGAACCAGCATAAAATCAACGGCGTTCCGCGTACCGGTGCATCCGCGACCGAAGGCGGCCTGGAAACCGTGGTGGAAAATTCCGTGGTGCTGGACGGCGCTGGAATGAACCAAATCCTCAATATTGATATTGAGAATATGCAGGCGACCGCGCAGTGTGGCGTACCGCTCGAAATTCTGGAAAACGCGCTGCGGGCTAAAGGCTATACCACCGGACACTCACCGCAGTCTAAACCGCTGGCACAGATGGGCGGCCTGGTGGCAACCCGCAGCATCGGCCAGTTTTCCACGCTGTACGGGGCGATTGAAGATATGGTGGTCGGGTTGGAAGCCGTGCTGCCGGACGGCACCGTCACCCGCATCAAAAACGTTCCGCGCCGCGCCGCCGGGCCGGACATTCGCCACATCATTATCGGCAACGAAGGTGCGCTGTGCTATATCACTGAAGTCACAGTGAAAATCTTCAAATTTACCCCAGAAAATAACCTGTTCTACGGCTTTATCCTGGATGACATGAAGGTTGGATTCAATATCCTGCGCGAAGTGATGGTGGAAGGGTATCGCCCGTCAATTGCTCGCCTTTACGATGCAGAAGATGGCACCCAACACTTTACCCATTTTGCCGATGGCAAATGCGTTCTGATCTTTATGGCGGAAGGCAACCCGCTGATGGCGAAAGCGACCGGTGAAGGGATTGCGGAAGTGGTTGCGCGCTATCCACAGTGCCAGCGCGTGGACAGCAAGCTGATCGAAGCCTGGTTTAATCACCTGAACTGGGGCCCGGAAAAAGTGGCTGCTGAACGTGTGCAGATCCTCAAAACCGGCAATATGGGCTTCACTACCGAGGTTTCCGGCTGCTGGAGCTGCATCCATGAAATCTATGAAAGCGTGATCAACCGCATCCGCACCGAATTTCCTCACGCGGACGATATCACCATGCTGGGCGGCCACTCTTCACATAGCTACATGAACGGCACCAACATGTACTTCGTCTACGACTACAACGTGGTGGACTGCAAGCCGGAAGAGGAAATCGATAAGTACCACAACCCGCTGAACAAGATTATCTGCGAAGAGACGATTCGTCTCGGCGGTTCGATGGTGCATCACCACGGGATTGGTAAACATCGCGTTCACTGGAGCAAGCTGGAACACGGTAGCGCCTGGCCGCTGCTGGAAGGGCTGAAGAAGCAGTTTGATCCAAACGGTATCATGAATACCGGAACGATTTATCCGATTGAAAAATAAGAGTGACACGGCTTCTCAACCGGGAAGCCGTTTTTATCGGACCATGAAGGGATAGAAATGAACACTTCACCGGTGCGAATGGACGATTTACCGCTTAACGGTTTTCACTGCCGCATTGCCGCGCTGACCTTCGGCGCACATCTGGTTGACGGCTATGTCCTCGGCGTTATCGGTTACGCCATTATTCAACTGACCCCTGCTATGCATCTGACGCCTTTTATGGCCGGGATGATTGGCGGGGCGGCGCTGCTTGGGCTTTTTATCGGCAGCCTGGTTCTGGGATGGGTTTCGGATCATATTGGCCGCCAGAAAATTTTCAACTTCAGCTTTGTGCTGATTACCGTCGCTTCATTTCTGCAATTTTTTGCCACCACACCCGAACAGCTGATTGGTTTGCGAGTCCTGATAGGGATCGGCCTTGGCGGAGATTACTCCGTGGGCCACACGTTGCTGGCCGAGTTCTCGCCGCGCAAACACCGGGGGATTCTGCTCGGTTCGTTTAGCGTGGTATGGACCGTCGGTTACGTCCTGGCAAGCCTTGCCGGACATCATTTTATTAGTGAAAACCCGGATGCATGGCGCTGGCTGCTGGCATCGTCAGCCCTGCCAGCACTGCTCATCACACTGTTGCGCTGGGGAACGCCGGAATCCCCACGCTGGTTGATGCGTCAGGGGCGGTTTGCTGAAGCCCATGCCGTGGTGCAGCGCTGTTTTGGTATGCACGTACAACTGGGCGATGAGGTAACGAAAGAGACGAATAAACATATCCTAACCCTGTTCTCATCCCGCTACTGGCGGCGCACGGCTTTTAATAGCATCTTTTTTGTCTGTCTGGTGATCCCATGGTTCGTTATCTACACCTGGCTTCCCACCATTGCTGAAACCATCGGCCTTGAAGATGCATTGACCGCCAGCCTGATGCTGAATGCGCTGCTGATTGTTGGCGCGCTGCTGGGCCTGGTATTGACCCATCTGCTGGCCCATCGCCATTTCCTGCTCGGCAGCTTTCTGCTGCTTGCGGCGACATTAATCGTGATGGCCTGCTTACCTCAAGGTAGTCACTGGACGTTGCTGCTTTTTGTCTTATTCAGCACCACGATTTCGGCGGTGAGTAACCTGGTAGGGATTTTACCCGCAGAAAGTTTTCCGACAGACATTCGTTCGCTGGGCGTTGGATTCGCCACCGCTATGAGCCGACTCGGCGCCGCAATCAGCACCGGCCTGCTGCCCTGGACCCTGGCGCAATGGGGGATGACGGTGACGCTGCTGCTATTGGCCGGGGTATTGCTGGTTGGCTTCGTGGTGACCTGGCTGTGGGCGCCGGAAACCAAAGCGCTGCCGCTGGTGGCGGCCGGAAGCGGCGACCAAAGACAAGGAGGTAAAAATGAACATTCTATTGGCGTTTAAGCCGGAACCTGATGCCAGCATGCTGGCTGAAAAGGACTGGCAGGCCGCCGGGCGGGATACCTGCGGCCCTGATGTCTCGCTATTGCGTTGCACTATCGGTGCCGATGAACAGGCCGCGGCTGCGCTGTTGTTGGCCCAGCGCAATGCAGGCTGCGAGATGAACCTGACCGCCTTAAGCATTGGCGATGAACGCGCGCTGCACTGGCTGTGCTACTTCGCAGCGCTGGGATTTGATCAGCGGGTGCTGCTGGAGGTGGCTGCGGATTTACGCTTTACGCCATCGTTTATTGCCGGGCAAATTGCCGACTGGCAGCGCAGCCACGGTGCTGAGCTGATCGTCACCGGCTGTCAGAGCAGCGAAGGGCAGAATGGCCAGACGCCGTTTCTGCTGGCGGAAATGCTGGACTGGCCCTGTTTCACCCAGGTCGAGCGCTTTACCCTTGAGCCGCCTTTTATCGTTATCGAGCAGCGAACAACCCACGGTATCCGCCGTTGCAAGGTGCGGCTACCGGTGGTCATTGCCGTCAGGCAGTGCGGTGAGGTAGCGCTTGCGGTGCCCGGTATGCGCCAACGTCTGGCGGCGGCAAAGGCGGATGTCGTGCGTCAGGCGGTCAGCGCTGAGGTGATGCCCGCGGTTCAGTGCTTGCGTCTGACTCGCCCGGAACCGCGGCGCAGCGCGGTTATTGTCGAGGGGGCAACGGCGCAGGAGAAAGCCAGGATGCTATGGGAGAGTTATCTACGCCAGAGGATGCAGCCATGAAGATAGCGATGGTGATGACAGCGGGTGATCGCGCCGCGATGGGACACTGGCTGGCGACAAATGAGCCTGGTCAGGCGGAGGTGGAACGCTGGATTATTGATGCCGAACCGGAAGTTGCTGAGCAGCTTCTTGATGCGCTGGTCGTCCAGTGGCGGCAGACGCCGGTCGATATGTTGATATTTCCAGCCGGGATTTTGGGCGATGAGCTGGCAACAAGGCTGGCCTGGCGTTTACAAGGCGGCAGCGTATGTCAGGTGCTGTCAGTCAATGCGCAAGAGGGTAGAGTGACCAAATCTCATTGGGGCAATGCATTGACGGCTACCCTGGGGTTTAGCGCCCGACCGCTGTGCCTGTCTCTGGCGCGGCAAGCCGGCGGTAGCGTGACTGGTGATTTTCCCGCCGATCTGACGACACGCCATATTGCGCCGACGGTTTTACCCAACTGGTTAATCAGTGTTGAAAGCGTGGAGCGCTCGGGAGATCATCCCTTGCAGGAGGCGAATCAGGTGCTGGTTGTCGGGCAGGGCGGTGAGGTCGTTGATGCCGAAAAAATAGCGGCTATCGCGCAACGTCTGGGGGCGGAAGCGGGATACAGCCGTGCGCGGGTGATGAACGGCGGCTATGATGCCGATCGCCTGATTGGCATCTCAGGCCATCTTCTGGCGGCGGATGTCTGCATTGTGGTGGGCGCATCGGGCGCGGCGGCGCTGATGGCAGGCGTTCGGGATAGCCGGTTTATTGTGGCGATCAATCATGATGCCAGCGCGCCGGTATTCTCTCAGGCGGATGTTGGTATTGTTGACGATTGGCTACCGGTGCTTGAGGAACTGGTCGCCTGCGTAGAAGCATAGTGCCAACCATTCTGCCGGATGGCGGCTAGCGCCTTATCCGGCCTACAGATCGTGCGCTTTGTGGGAGAGTGGTTTTGTAGGCCGGGCGAGGCGTCAGCCGCCGCCCGGCAAAGACGCGAGCACAATATCTAAAACAGGTCCGGTAGCCCGGGTATGGCGTTTACGCCGCGACCCGGGAACAAAGCCGATAAATTAATTAAGCTGTTTTGCTAATTTCCAGACGTTGGTATTGGTGGTTGAAAGAGCCGCGACGCCCGCTTTCATCGCATTGCGCGCATCTTCCTCATCGCAAACCAATCCCCCGGCGATCAGCGGCTGGCGAATTTTCTCCGTTACCCATCCTAGGACTTTCGGCATACAGCCAGGCAGGATTTCAATGCAATCCGGATTAGACTGCGCCACCTGCTTATCAATATTGTGAAAGGAAATAGAGTCGACGATAAACAGACGATGAATGCAGAAGAAGCCTTCCGCTCTGGCCGCTTTGAGCATCGGCGCTTTAGTGCTGATGATGCCGTCCGCCTCGGTAACCAACTTCAAAAACTGAATCACCACCTCTTTATTAGACGCGCCCTCCAGCAGGTCGACATGAATAAACGCATATTTACCGGCGTTTTTGATCTTCTTGACGATGTTGCTGATGGTGCAGATATTGCCGTACAGCACGGAGATAAACTGGCATTCGGAATCGATGGCTAATTGCAGGCTGGCGTTATCTTTGACGGCCGCAATGACCGGATTTTGTCGGAGCAGGTGTAGCAGGGGCATGGTGTGTCCTTTGTATTTTATTCGTCATACTTCAAGCTGCTGGTACGGTTTTCTCCCTCTCCCCGAAGGGGAGAGGGAACCGTTCTGCTGGCGTTTTTTATTACATAACAATGTATTAGCCTTTCAGCTTTATTACCCAAAACGGAATGTAATACCAAAACCAGAGTCAGGATAGCGCCATTCTTTCAGCGTTGCCTCATCGCATAACAACCGGCAGGTGCCGCACTCCAGGCAGCCGCGATAGTCGACCCGCAGCTCACCTTCCGCCGTGCGTGAGAAAAGCCCGGCGGGGCAGGATTGAATCAGCAACTCGGCGATTTCCGGAGTCGGTGAAGCGGATGGAACAATATGCGGGCTGTCGGCGGGACGCCAGACGTTGCGGGCTACAGACATCGTAAACTCCTGACAAGATCGCCTGCCAGATGGCGCAGGCCGTGACGGCGAAGCTGACGCCAGACTATCTGGCGCAGCGGCGGAACCGGGCTCGCGCCCTGCAGCCAAAGTTCGCGGGAAATGTCTTCCATTAACGCAGGCCACTGGCGATACCAGCTGGGGCGTTGCAGCAGCGCGGGTACATGCTGATAGCGCTGAAGAATCTCCCACAGCAGGCTGCGCTCAACGTCCTGGTGATATTGTGCAAACAGGTTTTGCGGCGCGCTTTGCTGACAGGCTCGAATCAACGTTTGCGCTGCCGCCTGAGCACCGATGAGCGCCATATCCATCCCGCGCACGGTAAAGCCGGTATTGATACAGGTGCGCAGCGCATCGCCAACCAGTAGCCAGCCGTCTCCGCCGTACTGCACGGGCATGCTATGCAGACCGCCTTCGGGCACCAGATGCGCGCCATACTCCAGCGTTTCACTCCCACGTAGCAAAGGGCGCAGGGCCGGATGTGATTTGAGATTCTCCAGCAGTTCAGAGGCCGGAGCCGCGCCTTTTCCCAGCGAGGAGAGCGGGCAAACAATGCCGAATGAGAGGGTATCCTGATTGGTATAAAGAAACGCGCCGCCGGGCAAATCTCCGCAGACGCCGCCGGTGAAGAGCATCGCCGCCCCCTCGTTACCTTCCAGGCGAAAGCGATCTTCCAGCGTTTTTTGCTCCAGCGCCAGCACCGCTTTAATCCCTAACGCCATTGACGATGGGGAAGGGCGAGGCACTAAACCATGCCGCTCCGCCAGCTCACTGTTAGCCCCTTCCGCCAGTACGACGTAGCGGGCGCGCAGGGTTTCATTATCGCAAATAACGCCGCAGACCCGACCATTTTCACGATACAGCGCCTCGACCGTCGCCCCGGTAATACACTGGACGCCTTCATCTTCGGCCTGGCCGACAAACCACGGATCGAAGCGGGCGCGCAGTAGACTCCAGGAGTCGCCGTTGGGTTGCAGGCTGGAATACGTCGTTGCGCCGTTTGCGGTCATCAGGGCCAGACTTTCCTGGGTTATGCGGCGTTCAAGCGGAGCGGATTGCTGAAAATGAGGAAGGAGTTCGGCAAGCGCATGGCAATACAGCCGCCCGCCGGAAAGATTTTTACTGCCGGGAAGTTCTCCGCGTTCAAGCAACAGAACGGAAAGTCCTGCCCGCGCACAGCGTAAAGCACAAGCGGTGCCAGCCATCCCTGCACCAATGATAATAATATCAAAATCGTCAGCCATATTGCGCCCCAGATATCCAGAGCGCATAAGCTAACATGACGTTATTTAAGGAATATTGACCGCCGACACAAACGCTTTAATCACTCGCCGCGATAGACGCAGCCCGCTGTGCAGGTCTCTTTAATCATCACCGCGCTCAGTAGCGGAACCAGAGGTTTCATCTGATCCCAGATCCATTTTGCCAGCACTTCGCTGGTAGGATTTTCTAGTCCCGGAATATCGTTCAGATAGTAGTGATCCAGCCTGTCGTAAGTCGGCTTAAATGCGGCCTTAAGCTCGGCAAAATCCATGATCCACCCGGTATGGGGATCGACTTCACCGGTAATCTCCAGGCGCACCATAAAAGAGTGACCGTGCAGGCGACCGCACTTATGCCCTTGCGGTACATGCGGCAGGTGGTGAGCGGCTTCGAAGGTGAAATCTTTAAACAGCGTGGTGGACATCTTTTATTCTCAATATGGCAAAAAAACCGCCGTAGGGTACCGGAAAGCACCTTTTTTCGCATTAACTAAAACGGCCCTGAGCAGAAAATGGACATATTCATCTGGTTTATTGGAATTAAATTATTATATATCATGGGGTTATTTAATCGATTTTGTTGTTAATAACTATAACTAAAACAGGTTAGTCCATTTGGTTATTTGTTATTTCCATCCCTTCTTTAATTGTTACTATCTGCACCGTTACCCTTATCACTCGTCATACTTCGAGCCGCATGTGCGTTGGCTTTACTCGCTCACCCCAGTCACTTACTTATGTAAGCTCCCGGGGATTCGCTGCGTCGCCGCCTGCCTGCAACTCGAATTATTTAGAGTGAACACATTCTCTTTTGTTTTATCGCGCTGACAGGCTGCGACTAACAGCTTTGCTTACTGGAACATAACGACGCATGACGACACAGGCCCCACCTTCTAATTTGCTACCGCTTAACCCGGAGCAAATGGCGCGCCTTCAGGCGGCCACGACTGACTTCACGCCAACCCAGCTGGCCTGGGTTTCCGGCTATTTCTGGGGCGTGCTGAACCAGCAGCCCGGCGCGGCGGTTGTCGCTCCAGCCCAGGCAGCTGAAGTCCCTTCCATTACCCTTATTTCGGCATCGCAAACCGGCAACGCCCGCCGCGTCGCTGAAGCGCTGCGTGACGATTTGCAGGCCGCGCAACTGAACGTGAAGCTGGTTAACGCAGGCGACTATAAATTCAAACAAATTGCCTCCGAGAAACTGCTGGTTGTCGTGACGTCAACGCAAGGCGAAGGTGAGCCGCCGGAAGAAGCCGTCGCGCTGCATAAGTTCCTGTTTTCGAAAAAAGCGCCGAAGCTGACCGATACTGCGTTTGCCGTATTTGGCCTTGGCGATACCTCCTATGAATTCTTCTGCCAGTCCGGTAAAGATTTTGATAACAAACTGGCCGAACTGGGCGGTGAACGCCTGCTCGACCGGGTTGACTCTGATGTGGAATACCAGGGTGCCGCCGCTGAATGGCGTGCCCGCGTGGTTGAGGCGCTGAAAGCCCGCGCGCCTGCTGCCGCGCCGTCCCAACTGGTGACCAGCGGGGCGGTGAATGAGATTCACACCAGCCCGTATACCAAAGAAGCGCCGCTGACCGCGACGCTCGCCGCGAATCAAAAAATCACCGGTCGCGATTCAGAAAAAGATGTGCGCCATATTGAAATCGACCTCGGCGACTCCGGCCTGCGCTACCAGCCGGGCGATGCGCTGGGCGTCTGGTACCAGAACGACCCTGCTCTGGTCAAAGAACTGGTGGAGCTGCTGTGGCTGCAGGGCACGGAACCGGTGACAGTTGACGGTAAAACCCTGCCGCTTGCTGAAGCGCTGGAGTGGCACTTCGAGCTGACGGTTAACACCGGCAATATCGTTGAGAACTACGCCACCTTAACCCGCAGCGAATCTCTGCTGCCGATGGTGGGCGATAAGGCACAGCTCCAGCATTACGCCGCGACCACGCCGATCGTCGACATGGTGCGTTTCTCTCCGGCGCAACTGGATGCTCAGGTAGTGATTGACCTGCTGCGCCCGCTGACGCCGCGCCTGTACTCTATCGCCTCTTCGCAGGCGGAAACCGAAAACGAAGTGCACGTTACCGTCGGCGTTGTCCGCTATGACATCGAAGGCCGCGCCCGCACCGGCGGCGCTTCCAGCTTCCTTGCCGACCGCGTCGAAGAAGATGGCGAAGTTCGCGTCTTTATCGAGCATAACGATAACTTCCGTCTGCCTGCTAACCCAGAGACGCCAGTTATCATGATTGGCCCGGGTACCGGCATCGCGCCGTTCCGCGCCTTTATGCAGCAGCGCGCGGCAGAAGGAGCAGAAGGCAAGAACTGGCTGTTCTTCGGCAACCCGCACTTTACCGAAGATTTCCTCTACCAGGTGGAGTGGCAGAACTACGTCAAAGAGGGCGTACTGAGCCGCATCGACCTGGCCTGGTCTCGCGACCAAAAAGAAAAAGTATACGTACAAGACAAACTGCGCGAACAGGGCGCAGAGCTGTGGCGCTGGATTAACGACGGTGCCCATATTTATGTCTGCGGCGATGCCAATCGTATGGCAAAAGACGTTGAGCAGACGTTGCTGGAAGTGATTGCCGAATTTGGCGCGATGGACGCCGAAGCGGCGGACGAATTTTTAAGTGAGCTGCGCGTTGAGCGCCGTTATCAGCGAGATGTCTACTAATGAGCGAAAAACATCCAGGCCCGCTGGTGGTCGAAGGTAAACTGGTCGATGCCGAGCGCATGAAGATCGAAAGTAACTACCTGCGCGGCACCATTGCGGAAGATCTGAACGACGGTCTGACCGGCGGTTTTAAAGGCGATAACTTCCTGCTGATCCGCTTTCACGGCATGTATCAGCAGGATGATCGCGATATTCGCGCCGAGCGTGCGGCACAGAAGCTGGAACCGCGCCATGCGATGCTGCTGCGCTGCCGCCTGCCGGGCGGGGTGATCACCACTAAACAGTGGCAGGCGATCGATAAATTCGCTGCCGATAACACCATTTACGGCAGCATCCGTCTGACCAACCGTCAGACCTTCCAGTTCCACGGCATTCTGAAGAAGAACGTCAAGCCGGTGCACCAGATGCTGCATTCGGTCGGGCTGGATGCGCTGGCGACCGCTAACGATATGAACCGTAACGTGCTGTGTACCTCTAACCCGAACGAGTCTCAGCTTCATGCTGAAGCCTATGAATGGGCGAAGAAGATCTCCGAGCACCTGCTGCCGCGTACTCGCGCTTATGCAGAGATCTGGTTGGATCAGAAGAAGGTCGCCACCACCGATGAAGAGCCGATCCTCGGTCAGACCTATCTGCCGCGTAAGTTCAAAACGACCGTGGTGATCCCGCCGCAGAACGATATCGATCTGCACGCTAACGATATGAACTTCGTAGCGATTGCCGAAAACGGCAAGCTGGTGGGCTTTAATCTGCTGGTTGGCGGCGGTTTATCCATCGAGCACGGCAACAAGAAAACCTACGCCCGCACGGCGAGCGAATTCGGCTATCTGCCGATTGAGCACACTCTGGCGGTGGCGGAAGCGGTGGTGACCACCCAGCGCGATTGGGGTAACCGTACCGACCGTAAAAATGCCAAAACCAAATATACTCTTGAGCGCGTCGGCGTTGAGACCTTCAAGGCGGAAGTGGAGCGCCGGGCGGGGATCAAGTTTGAGCCGATTCGCCCTTACGAGTTTACCGGCCGCGGCGATCGCATCGGTTGGGTAAAAGGTATCGACAATAACTGGCACCTGACGCTGTTTATTGAAAACGGTCGTATCCTTGATTACCCGGGGCGTCCGTTGAAAACTGGCCTGTTGAAGATTGCGAAGATCCATAAAGGTGAATTCCGCATTACGGCCAACCAGAACCTGATCATTGCCGGTGTTCCTGACGATCAGAAGGCGAAGATCGAGAAGCTGGCCCGCGATCACGGTCTGATGAATGCCGTCACGCCGCAGCGTGAAAACTCCATGGCCTGCGTGTCGTTTCCGACCTGTCCGCTGGCGATGGCCGAAGCCGAACGCTTCCTGCCATCGTTCACCGATAAAGTTGAGGGAGTGATGAGCAAGCATGGCGTCGCTGATGAGCATATCGTCACCCGCGTGACCGGCTGCCCGAACGGCTGCGGCCGCGCGATGCTGGCGGAGGTGGGTCTGGTGGGTAAAGCGCCGGGCCGCTACAACCTGCACCTCGGGGGTAACCGCAGCGGGACGCGTATTCCGCGCATGTATCGGGAAAATATTACCGAGTCGGAAATTCTCGACTCTCTTGACGAACTGGTAGGGCGCTGGGCGAAAGAGCGCGAAGCGGGTGAAGGCTTCGGCGACTTTACGGTGCGTGCGGGCATCATTCGCCCGGTGCTCGACCCAGCCCGGGATTTCTGGGAATAACACCGTCACCCCTCACCCTAACCCTCTCCCCGTGGGGGAGAGGGGATAGTTCGTTGCCGTCTTTTCTCTCCCCGTTCCTACGGGGCTAGTAGGCCACCGGAGCTGTCTTTTCTCCCTCGCCCCTTTGGGGAGAGGGCCGGGGTGAGGGGAACAAACAAATGAGGTCTTTATGTCCGTACTCGATCTAAACGTGCTTAACGAATTACCGAAGGTCGATCGCGTTTTGCAACTGGCGGAAACCAACAGCCAGCTGGAAAAGCTGAGCGCGGAAGAGCGTGTTGCGTGGGCGCTGGAAAACCTGCCGGGCGAATACGTGCTCTCTTCGAGCTTTGGTATTCAGGCGGCGGTAAGCCTGCATCTGGTCAGTCAGGTTCGCCCGGATATTCCGGTCATTCTGACCGACACTGGCTACCTGTTCCCGGAAACCTACCAGTTTATCGACGAGTTAACGGACAAACTCAATCTGAACCTGAAGGTCTACCGGGCAAAGGAGAGCGCCGCCTGGCAGGAAGCGCGCTACGGCAAGCTGTGGGAGCAGGGCGTTGAAGGCATTGAGAAATACAATGACATCAACAAGGTTGAGCCGATGAACCGGGCGCTGGAAGAGCTGAACGCGCAAACCTGGTTTGCGGGCCTGCGCCGCGAGCAGTCCGGTAGCCGCGCACATTTACCAGTGCTGGCAATCCAACGCGGCGTATTTAAGATTCTGCCGATCATCGACTGGGACAACCGCACCGTCTATCAGTATCTGCAAAAACACGGCCTGAAATACCACCCGCTGTGGGATCAGGGTTATTTGTCGGTGGGAGATACCCATACCACCCGCAAATGGGAACCGGGAATGGCGGAAGAAGAAACGCGGTTCTTTGGGTTGAAAAGAGAGTGCGGGTTGCACGAAGGTTGAAAGATTAATATGAATCCCGGCGCTGCCGGGATTTTTTTACGTAAATGATTAATGAGTTATTCGGTGCCTTTCTAAATTTTTTCGTTATTGTTGAGTGCGGTAAACTCCGGCTTCGGGCAATTCTGACCAAAATTTTCTGCCCACGGGAACGGTGCGCCGTTTTTCACGTAGCGCTTGTACAGACGTCGTGCTGATTGGGGGTCCTGAGCCCATATCCAGCCTGTCGCATTGCACAGTACGGCGGCATAGGCCTGTGATTTGCGCGGCAATAAATCGGCGGCTTTCTCTGCAAGCTTCACCGCCTGCCAGCGATAGTGCATAAAATGGTTATCCTGTTTGGGCTGCGAGAGCTGAACGCGATAGCGCTCACCAGCGCTAATCCACGATTTGGTCGCCGGATTTTCTTCCGGGCCCCAGTCGTAATATGGCCAGGAATACCCGCCGTCGAAGAGTGCAAAATCCGGGGCCATCTCATAGCCAGTCAGCCACATTCCTTGATTGCGCAGAACTAGCGCGGCCTGCCACCAGGCCTGCGCTGTCGCTATTTTTTGCCCTTTTTTTGGCACGGTATTAATAAATGAGAGAGCCCTTTCTCGATCCTCGGGAATGGCAAAATAAGTCAGCGCTTTTTGATACTGACCTTCACGCATCAGACGGCGGGCGAGCAGGGCGCGCAGCCTGACGTCAGCGCTATAGCGTGCGGTATTTTCAGGCTGATTGAGTAAAGGAGGATTCGGCGCGGGGACATATTTATCCACAAACGCGATAAGCTCCTTTACCGTCAGCACCTGTTCGGCAATCTGCGCTAAGTCCGGCCAGTAGCTGTCTTTGGCTTTGTACATTAAGCGCATCGCCTCCAGATAGTCGTTACGGTTTAACGCCAGGATCGCCTGCTCGGCATTGATACGACAGGACGGAATAACAAACTCATCGCCAACAATCTCACTATTATCAGGCTGGGGACCCCATACTTCGTTTACTGGAAACGACGCGGCGGCTTTTGCATACCATGCGGTCGCGGCTTTTACATCTCCCTCTCGCAGCGCCATTTTGGCTTGCACCCATGCGGTTAGCCCATTTTCTTTAGCATTTTTCAGCAGCAGGGTCACCAGAGGATACTGGCCATTGCGGTAGGCAAGGGCGATCAGACGATCGCTGCCGGGCATGTCGTAATTTATTTTCTGCGCCAGCTTAGCTATCACCTCATTATGGTAATTTTTGATCTCTTTCTCGTTATTGGGTCTGGGTTCTGGCTCGAACAAGGAATTGGAAGATCGCGTGAAAAAACTCACAATAAGCAGTTGCTGAATAACCGGATCGTCAATGCCCGGTTGCAGGAAGTTCTCGTTTTCCGGATGGCTCAGAATATCGGCGGTATAGCGTAAGGAGAGGCTGCCGGTGGGCGAACCCTGAGCCGCTTGCTGGGCGTAGAGGTGGGCCGCGGCAAGCGGTTCGCTCTGCCAGTGTTTGATGCGTCCCTGCTGACCGAGGCTTGCCAGCGAGAGCAGCTCCGGGTCTTCTTGTCCATTGCGCACAGCGTCGATAATTTGCTGATAAAGCTCGAAAGCTTCACGCAGCTCCTGCTCGCTACCGTGAGAATTATCTTTGCTGGAAAGCGGATATCCGCTCTCAGAGCGAGGCGCAGGATAGTCACCCATTAAATCCCGGGCCAGCGAGTAGCGCGCTTTTAGCCCCCATTCACCCTGCTGATCTACAGGAAGCGCTATCACTTGGCGAAAGTAGTCGCGCGCCCGATTATCGTAAGTGGCAAAGGCTACCGCCCCGAGCACATACAGACGTGCTGCTGTCGGCAGGCTGACCGCCAACTTTTCTGCCGCGTCTACTGAGCCACTGGCTCGGATCTCTTTGATTAAAACGTCCTGCGCGGAAGGCGGTGCGGGTTTATCGCCAGACGTATCACGCCATTGCGGCAGACGCGGATCGGCAGGCACCAGGCGGCTACTCTCTAAATCAAAGCTCCCCTCCGGGAGATAAAGCAGATTGGCGTTACGGTTTTGCAGTAAATAGTTGGGGAAGTACGGCCCACAGGCATGGCTATTGATGGCGGCCAGCGCGGTGGTCAGGAGCACGGCCAGAGGTAATTTACGGGTTAACATGAAACTCTCCTTGTGGTGGCGATGGGCATCTTGCCCAGCCGATGGCCCGCGTCTGCCCGGCGCGCAGCAGTGCCGGGGAGGTCAGGTAAAATGTCTGCTCGTCAAAGCGGTAGCTGCCCACACCGTCTACGGCGAGACAATCTTCAGTCTGTAACGTAATGCTTGCCGGGAGCTGCGCATCAATATCGCCCGCATTTTTTATCGCCAGTTCGTAGAGCGTGGAGTCTGCGCTGGCGCTCGTTTGGTCAGGAACCGCCAGCCACTGCCAGCGGGAGCTTAATGGCCGGTGGTGGATAACCGCTTCCAGGGTGGAAAGCGACCAGGCGCGGCTGTCGCTCTCCAGCGGCAGGCGGAACCAGGCGATGCCCGCAAAGTTTTTGGGCGGATGCTGTTCGAGTTCGCGGGTAAAGGCGTCGATTTGCGGCGGCGATACGCTAAGTTCTTGTTTCTCGCCCGCGATGCCCAGCGGCGACTCGCTTTCTACCCGGGCGGGCTGTCCGGGCGTGGAAACCAGCGCAGAACCATAGGCCGGGAGCGCCAGGTAGTACGGATGTGGGGAGATCAGTGCATATTGCCCGCTCCAGCGCAGCGCTTGCACCGGGTCAAACAAACCCTGCTGCGGCGACAGCACGCTGTGCAGCTGTAGCACGGAGCTATCGACCGCGGCCAGCAGGGCAGGAAGCTGAGATGAAGCGAGCCAGGTAGGCAGTGCGGTGATGCTGAGCTTGATGTCTGGAGGCAGCGCCTGGCGTAATGCAGCAAGTAGACGCTGGTATTCGACGAGGCGCGAGGTGGGCGCATCGTAATCTATTTCTATCGCGGTGAGGTTCACGCCAGCGCTGCGCCAGCGGTCGATGATGCTTTGAATCTGCGGCAAAATCGCCGCCGTATCCAGCTGCGTCAGGCTACCGTCGAGGCGAACCACCAGCCACACCGGGCGGCCATCCTGCTGTAATAATGGTGTGTCGACCCGGGCAATGCGCGCACCTTCCTGGGGATGAATTTGCAGCCCCAGTACGCGCAAAGTGGAAAAAAGATCGTGGCTTTGGCGCAGCGCTGTTTCATGCCCGGCGTTCCAGACCCGCTGCCAGATATAGACCTGGCTGTCGGCAACAGAATGTCCGCTGACAGCCAGTAAAAGAAACAACAGCATGAAAAAACGAGCGTGCATCATGGCGACAATCCTTGTGGCCTGGCTTTAATAACAGCCTATTTTGATTGAAGTTTCTTCTCCGCCTTCGCCAGCTCTTTAACCAGCGGCAGCATAATCTTCATCACATCGCGACTGCGCTGCGCAATCCGGCCCGGCAGGGCTTTATCAATATGCTGCTGGTTATCCAGTTGCACGTTGTGCCAACTGGTGCCGTCGGGGAACGAACGGGATTTCGCGCGCTGCTGGTAGCCATCTTTGCGCCCGAGAGACCAGTTGGTGGCTTCCACGGATAGCACCGGGATCCCCGCCTCATCAAACACGCTGGCATCATTACAGCAGCCGGTTCCCTGCGGATAGTCCGGGTTCTTACCGGGATTGCTCGATGCGGTAATCCCTTTGCTACGGGCGATGGTCAATGCCCGGTCGCGGGTCAGTTTACGTACCGAGGCTGGCGTGCTGCGACCGCTATTAAAATAGAGTTTGTCGCCGACGACCAGGTTATCAAGATTAATCACCAGCAGAGTATTTTTCTTTTCGGCTTCGCTCATGCGTTTGAGCATATTCTGCGCCCCGAGACGACCTTCTTCTTCACCGCTGGTCGCAACGAAGCGGATCCCATAACGGGTAGGGACGTTCTTTAACTGCTCGGCAAGTTCCAGCATGATGCCCAGCCCCAGCGCGTTATCATCGATACCCTGCAACGTCAGGCCGCCAAGGTTATTTTCGACGTCGGCATCGGTCTGCGGTGCGTAGGTATCAAGGTGCGCCATGATAATAATCTGCTGGCGATCTTTACCTTCATGCGCGGCAATAACCGTGCTGCCGGTAACGTTTTGCCAGTTTTTGCGCTGATCGTTGTTGGTGTAAATGTACCGGGTGTTAAAGCTGCGAATATCGCTTTTATAGCCCATTTGTGTGAACTGCTGGCGCAGATAATCTGCCGACAGCATTTCGGCGGGCGAGCCGGTCATTCTTCCGGGAAAAACGGTAGCGATGTGACGAGCCTGCGCATTGGCGGTGTCGCCCAGGGCGCTCAATGCCGGGGCGGCGGAGAAGACAAAAACTGCGCCCAACGCCAGGGGAAGCAGGCGACGGCACAATGCGGAAAACATAGGGGGTCCTTACACGATCAAAACAATTTTACCCACGTAGTATGAAACTGTGACCGAGGTTAAACAATTTCAATCGCTCTTAAATCCCGGAAAAACCGCGTGTTAAGCACTTTTTGATATTTGCTTTTCCAGGGCGTTATTCCTTTGAGTAACAACTCATTCCATTTCGTAATTTCATTTGCTCTAACCCGCACCCTATAGTCGCTCTATGACTGATTGTAAGAGAGTTGTTGCGCTGTGGACTACTTGCCGATATTTGCCGAATTGAAAGACAGACCCGTACTGGTTATCGGCGGTGGCGAGATTGCCGCACGCAAGATTACTTTTCTGCTGCGCGCCGCAGCGAAGGTGCAGATTGTCGCCGAAGCGCTGATACCGGAACTTGCCGGGAAGGTTGAGCACCAGGAAATCCAGTGGCGGGCAACCGAATTTGCAGAGCAGCAGCTTGATGATGTTTTCCTGGTGATTGCCGCAACCGAAGACGACGAGCTGAACCAGCGCGTTTTTGCTGCGGCTAACGCACGCTATCGGCTGGTCAACGTGGTGGATAATCAGGCGCTGTGCTCGTTTGTATTCCCATCAATCGTCGACCGCTCCCCGCTGATGGTGGCTATCTCTTCGAGCGGGAAAGCGCCGGTGCTGTCGCGCATTTTGCGCGAAAAAATTGAGGCGCTGCTGCCGACTAACCTGGGGCGGATGGCGGAAGCGGCAAGCTACTGGCGTCACCATATCAAAACTCACCTTAAAACCACCGCCGAACGCCGCCGTTTTTGGGAACGCGTGTTTACCGGCCGTTTTGCCAGCCTGATGCTTGCAGGCAACAAAGCCGAAGCGGAAAAGGCGCTGGAAGAAGAACTTAAACAGCCGGAAAAGCGCACTGGAGAAATTATTCTTGTTGGGGCAGGGCCGGGCGATGCCGGACTGTTAACCCTGCGAGGTTTGCAGGCGATTCAGCAGGCTGATGTGGTGTTTTACGACAACCTGGTTACTCCGGAAGTGCGCGAGCTGGTGCGACGCGATGCGGAGCTAATTTGCGTTGGCAAAAGCGCTGCTGGCAATTCTGTGCTCCAGCCGGAAATTAACCGCATGCTGGTGGACGCGGCAAAAGAGGGCAAAACGGTGATTCGCCTGAAGGGCGGCGACCCGTTTATTTTTGGCCGCGGCGGCGAAGAGCTGCAGGCCGCGACCGAAGCTGGCATTCCGTTTCAGGTCGTCCCAGGCGTGACGGCGGCGGTGGGCGCAACGGCCTATGCCGGTATCCCGCTGACTCATCGGGATTATGCCCAGAGCGTGACCTTCGTCACCGGACACTTCAACGCGGAAAACTCTCCACTCGACTGGGCGCGGTTAGCGCAAAGCGGTCAGACTCTGGCGATTTATATGGGCAGCCTGAAGGCGGCGGAAATTAGCGCTCAGTTGATCGCCCATGGTCGCGACCACGACACTCCGGTAGCGGTCATCTCTCGCGGGACTCGCGCCGATCAGCAAGTGAAGACCGGCACATTACAACAACTCGAAAACCTGGCGAAAGACGCCCCGATGCCCGCGCTGCTGGTGGTGGGTGAAGTGGTGCAATTACATCAACAGCTCGCCTGGTTTCAACACACAACGACAGCAGAGGGGTTTAACTCTTCTGTGGTAAATCTGGCTTAAGGAACGGTTATGGACCAAAAACGACTCACTCACCTGCGGCAACTGGAGGCGGAAAGCATCCATATCATTCGTGAGGTGGCCGCCGAATTCTCTAACCCGGTGATGATGTACTCCATCGGCAAAGACTCCAGCGTGATGCTGCATCTGGCGCGTAAAGCGTTTTATCCCGGCACTTTGCCGTTCCCGCTGCTGCACGTCGATACCGGCTGGAAATTCCGTGAGATGTACGAATTCCGCGATCGTACCGCTAAAGCCTACGGCTGTGAGCTGCTGGTACATAAAAACCCGGAAGGGGTAGCAATGGGCATTAGCCCATTCGTGCACGGCAGCGCTAAGCATACCGACATTATGAAAACCGAAGGTCTTAAGCAGGCGCTGAACAAATACGGCTTTGATGCCGCGTTCGGCGGCGCGCGTCGTGATGAAGAGAAATCCCGCGCCAAAGAGCGTATCTACTCTTTCCGCGACCGTTTCCACCGCTGGGACCCGAAAAACCAGCGTCCGGAGCTGTGGCATAACTATAACGGCCAGATTAACAAGGGCGAAAGCATCCGCGTGTTCCCGCTCTCCAACTGGACCGAGCTGGATATCTGGCAGTACATCTATCTGGAAAATATTGAAATCGTTCCGCTGTACCTGGCAGCAGAGCGTCCGGTGCTGGAACGTGACGGCATGCTGATGATGATCGACGATGATCGTATTAATTTACAGCCCGGCGAGATGATCAAAAAACAGATGGTGCGCTTTCGTACCCTCGGCTGCTGGCCGCTGACCGGCGCGGTGGAATCCAACGCGCAAACGCTGCCGGAGATCATCGAAGAGATGCTGGTCTCCACCACCAGCGAACGGCAAGGGCGCGTGATTGACCGCGACCAGTCAGGCTCCATGGAGCTGAAGAAACGTCAGGGTTATTTCTAAGGAGCCGCCATGAATACCACTATTGCACAACAAATTGCCGATGAAGGCGGAGTCGAAGCCTACCTGCATGCCCAGCAGCACAAAAGCCTGCTGCGTTTTCTGACCTGCGGCAGCGTCGATGACGGTAAAAGTACGCTGATTGGCCGGCTGCTGCACGACACCCGACAGATTTACGAAGATCAGCTCTCTTCGCTGCACAATGACAGCAAGCGTCACGGTACTCAGGGCGAGAAGCTCGATCTGGCGTTGCTGGTAGATGGCTTACAAGCCGAGCGCGAGCAGGGCATTACTATTGACGTGGCCTACCGCTATTTCTCCACCGAGAAGCGCAAATTTATTATCGCCGACACCCCGGGGCATGAGCAGTACACCCGTAATATGGCGACCGGCGCATCGACTTGCGACCTGGCGATCTTGCTGATCGACGCGCGTAAAGGCGTGCTGGATCAGACCCGTCGCCACAGTTTTATCTCTACGCTGCTGGGGATCAAGCACCTGGTGGTGGCGGTGAACAAAATGGATCTCGTCGATTTTAGCGAAGAGACCTTTAACCGCATTCGCGAAGAGTATCTGACTTTCGCCGAACAGCTGCCGGGCAATCTGGATATTCGCTTTGTGCCGCTGTCAGCCCTGGATGGGGACAACGTTGCCAACCAGAGCGACAAAATGCGCTGGTACAGCGGCCCGACGCTGCTGGAGGTGCTGGAAACCGTTGAAATTCAGCGTGTGGTCGAAAATCAGCCGCTGCGCTTCCCGGTACAGTATGTTAACCGTCCGAACCTCGATTTCCGCGGTTTTTCCGGTACCGTGGCGTCCGGCACCGTGACGCTCGGTCAGCGCCTGAAGGTGCTGCCGTCGGGCGTGGAATCCAGCGTCGCGCGTATCGTCACCTTTGACGGTGACCTGCCGCAAGCGGGCGCCGGGGAAGCGATCACAATTGTGCTGAAAGACGAAATCGATATTAGTCGTGGCGATCTGCTGGTTGATGCAGCGGTCTCTCTGCCTGCGGTGCAGAGTGCCAGCATCGACGTGGTTTGGATGGCGGAACAAGCGTTGACCCCAGGCCAGAGCTACGACATTAAAATCGCCGGTAAGAAAACCCGTGCGCGTATCGATGGCGTGCGTTATCAGGTGGACATCAATAACCTGACCCAGCGAGAAGTGGAATCGCTGCCGCTGAACGGTATTGGCCTGGTGGATTTGACCTTTGACGAACCGCTGGTGCTGGATAAATACCAGGATAACCCGGTGACCGGAGGACTTATCTTTATCGACCGTCTGACTAACGTCACCGTTGGCGCGGGCATGGTACGCGAACCGAACGAGCAGGCGCAAACGGGCGCTTCGCAGTACAGCGCGTTTGAGCTTGAGCTGAACCAGCTTGTTCGCAAACACTTCCCGCACTGGGACGCTCGCGACCTGCTGGGAGGCAAATAATGGCCCGGCATGACGAAAACGTCGTCTGGCATGCGCATCCGGTGACCCAGGAGCAGCGCGAGCAGCATCACGGCCATCGCGGCGTGGTGCTGTGGTTCACCGGGCTTTCGGGCTCGGGGAAATCCACCGTTGCCGGTGCGCTGGAAGAGGCGCTGCATCAGCTTGGTGTGAGCACTTATTTGCTGGATGGTGATAACGTGCGTCATGGCCTGTGTAGCGACCTTGGATTCAGCGATGATGACCGCAAAGAAAACATTCGTCGCGTGGGTGAAGTGGCGAAGCTGATGGTCGATGCCGGGCTGGTTGTATTGACGGCATTTATATCTCCGCATCGTGCGGAGCGGCAAATGGTGCGCGAGCGGCTAGGCGAAGGGCGCTTTATCGAGATTTTTGTCGATACGCCGCTGGCTATCTGCGAGGCGCGGGACCCGAAAGGCTTATACAAGAAGGCGCGGGCGGGGGAATTACGTAATTTTACCGGGATTGATTCAGTATATGAATCCCCGGAGAGAGCGGAAATCCATCTCGACGGTGAACAATTGGTAACAAATTTGGTGCACCAACTATTAGACCTGCTCCGACAGAGCGATATTATCAGATCCTGAAACGGCGACGGCATCGATGGGTGCCGGTCGCCCGGTCAACAGGATTCGATATGCGTAATACCCAGAACATTACTATTTTTCGTTCAGAACCGCCCCCCGTGGCTAATGATGAGACCACCTGGTCTCTGTCAGGCGCTGCCGTGGGTTTTATCTCATGGCTGCTGGCGCTGGGTATTCCCTTCCTTATCTATGGCGGTAACACGCTATTTTTCCTCCTCTATACCTGGCCCTTCTTCCTGGCAATCATGCCGGTTGCCGTGGTGGTCGGGATCGCGCTGCATTCCCTATTGGACGGTAAACTTCGCTACAGCGTTGGTGCGACGATTTTGACCGTCGGACTGATGTTCGGTCTGCTGTTCCTCTGGCTGCTGGGATAGTCCTTTTTACGAATGAATCTAGCCTGGGTATCAACGGTAAAAATGTGGTACAGTCCCCGCGTTACGCGGCGTCGTCCGCGCGCCAGAGTAGAGTACTCGGGCGAGTTATGGGATGATGATGCCGTTTTTCAGGGGGCAGGATGGGTAAATTAACGCTGCTATTATTGGCTTTGCTGGTCTGGCTGCAGTACTCGCTTTGGTTCGGCAAAAATGGTCTGCATGACTATAGCCGGGTTAATGACGATGTCTCCGCTCAGCAGGCAACCAATGCCAAATTAAAAGCACGCAACGATCAGCTGTTCGCCGAAATTGACGACCTCAATGGCGGCCAGGAAGCTATCGAAGAACGTGCGCGCAATGAGCTCAGTATGACCCGCCCGGGCGAAACGTTTTATCGTCTGGTGCCGGATGCGTCAAAACGCAACCAGGCGGCGGGACAACAGCAGAATAATCGATAGACAGGCCCAGGATTACGACATGGCAGCCACTTTTCCGGGCGTTTGCGCCGTGGTGCCGGCAGCCGGTTTTGGCCGCCGCATGCAAACGGAATGCCCGAAACAATATCTCTCAATCGGTAACAAAACGATTCTCGAACACGCGGTTGCTGCGCTGTTGGCGAACCCGCGCGTGCAGCGGGTGGTCATCGCCGTCAGCCCCGGCGATGTGCGTTTTAGCCAACTTCCGTTAGCGAATCACCCACAAATTATCGTCGTTGATGGCGGCACCGAGCGCGCGGACTCCGTCCTCGCGGGCCTGAAGGCGCTGGATGAGGCCGATTGGGTGCTGGTGCACGATGCCGCGCGCCCCTGTCTACATCAGGACGACCTCAGCCGCCTGCTTCAGCTGTGTGAAACCAGCCGTGTGGGTGGCATTCTGGCCGCTCCGGTTCGCGATACCATGAAGCGCGCGGAGCCGGGCAAAGTCGCTATCGCCCATACCGTCGAGCGCAACGATTTATGGCATGCGCTGACGCCGCAATTTTTCCCTCGTGAGCTGCTTGTTGATTGCCTGACGCGCGCGCTCAATGAAGGGGCGACCATTACTGATGAAGCCTCGGCGCTGGAGTACTGCGGCTTCCATCCTGAACTGGTTGCCGGACGAGCTGATAATATTAAAGTGACGCGCCCGGAAGACCTGGCGCTGGCCGAATTTTACCTTACCCGTTCCCGACACCAGGAGAAGGCTTAATGCGAATTGGACATGGTTTTGACGTACACGCTTTTGGCGGTGAAGGCCCAATCATTATCGGTGGCGTGCGCGTGCCTTATGAAAAAGGGCTGCTGGCACATTCCGATGGCGATGTGGCGCTGCATGCGCTAACCGACGCGCTACTGGGCGCGGCTGCGCTGGGCGATATTGGCAAGCTCTTCCCGGACACTGACCCGGCTTTTAAAGGAGCCGATAGCCGCGAGCTGCTGCGCGAAGCGTGGCGGCGGATTCAGGCGAAGGGCTATAGCCTTGGCAACGTCGACGTCACCATCATCGCCCAGGCACCGAAAATGCTGCCGCATATCCCGCAGATGCGCGTCTTTATCGCAGAAGATCTGGGTTGCCATATGGACGATGTTAACGTCAAAGCCACGACGACCGAAAAGCTGGGCTTTACCGGGCGCGGTGAAGGCATCGCTTGTGAAGCGGTGGCGCTATTGCGTAAGGCTGACAAATGATTGCGTTTGACGAACTCACTTATCTGCATGGAAAACCGCTGGCTCAGGGGCTGCTAAAAGCGAACCCAGAAGACTTTGTGGTGGTTGAGGATCTCGGCTTTGAGCCTGACGGTGAAGGCGAGCACGTGTTGGTGCGGATTCTGAAAAATGGCTGCAATACGCGTTTTGTTGCTGAAGCTTTGGCAAAATTCCTTAAAATTCATGCGCGTGAAGTGAGCTTTGCCGGACAGAAGGACAAACACGCGGTCACCGAGCAGTGGCTGTGTGCCCGAGTGCCGGGTAAAGAGATGCCTGACCTGAGCAAATTTCAGCTCGAAGGCTGCCAGGTTCTCGAATACGCGCGCCACAAGCGCAAGCTGCGTCTGGGGGCACTGAAAGGCAACCAGTTCACTCTGGTGCTGCGTGAAGTTAGCGCCCGTGATGATGTCGAAAAGCGCCTGCAGGCGATTGCTGATCAGGGCGTTCCGAACTATTTTGGCGCTCAGCGCTTTGGTATCGGCGGTAGCAATTTGCAAGGCGCCCTGCGCTGGGCAGAGAGCGGTGCGCCGGTGCGCGATCGCAATAAACGCAGTTTTTGGTTGTCGGCGGCCCGCAGTGCATTGTTTAATCAACAGATTGGTATTAGATTAAAAAAACCGGAATTTAATCAGGTTGTTGATGGCGATGCGCTACAATTAGCGGGGCGCGGAAGCTGGTTCGTTGCGACCTCTGAAGAATTCGCGGAACTCCAGGTACGGGTTGATAACCGTGAACTGATGATCACTGCTGCGCTTGTGGGTAGCGGCGATTGGGGAAGCCAACGGGATGCGCTAGCCGCCGAGCAGGCGGCAGTAGCCGAAGAGACGCAGTTGCAGGCGCTCCTGGTGCGTGAAAAAGTGGAAGCGGCTCGCCGGGCGATGCTGCTCTACCCGCAGCAGATGAGCTGGAACTGGTGGGATGACGTCACCGTGGAACTGCGTTTCTGGCTGCCAGCAGGCAGCTTCGCTACCAGCGTGGTAAGGGAGCTTATCAATACAACGGGTGATTATGCGAATATTGCTGAGTAACGATGACGGGATTCATGCGCCAGGGATTCAGACCCTGGCGAAGGCCTTACGGGAATTCGCTGAGGTTCAGATAGTTGCACCCGATCGTAACCGCAGCGGAGCATCGAACTCCCTGACGCTGGAATCCTCACTACGCACCTTCACTTTCGATAATGGCGATATCGCTGTGCAGATGGGCACGCCGACGGACTGCGTTTATCTCGGCGTTAACGCCCTGATGCGCCCGCGTCCGGATATCGTCGTTTCCGGTATTAACGCCGGGCCCAACCTCGGCGACGACGTTATTTACTCCGGTACTGTAGCCGCTGCAATGGAAGGCCGCCATCTGGGCTTTCCGGCGCTGGCCGTGTCGCTAAACGGCTATCAGCATTATGACACCGCCGCCGCGGTCACCTGCTCTATTCTGCGTGCATTAAGCCGCGAGCCGTTGCGCACTGGGCGCATTCTCAATATCAACGTACCGGATCTGCCTCTTGAGCAGATTAAAGGTATTCGCGTGACCCGCTGCGGCAGCCGTCATCCTTCCGATCAGGTGATTCCGCAGAAAGATCCACGCGGCAATACGTTGTACTGGATTGGTCCGCCAGGCGAAAAGTACGATGCCGGGCCGGATACCGACTTTGCGGCCGTGGATGAAGGCTACGTTTCCGTTACTCCGCTGCATGTCGATTTAACCGCCCATAGCGCACATGAAGTGGTTAGCGGCTGGTTGGAACGCGTCGGAGTTGATACGCAATGGTAAGTAAACGTGTTGAAAGTCTTCTCAATCAGCTTCGCACTCAGGGCATTGTCGACGAGCGCGTACTGGACGCTATCGCTCAGGTGCCGCGAGAAAAGTTTGTTGATGAAGCCTTTGAACATAAAGCGTGGGAAAACACCGCATTGCCGATTGGTCAGGGGCAAACTATCTCGCAACCCTATATGGTAGCGCGGATGACCGAGCTTCTGACGCTAACGCCGGACTCAAGGGTGCTGGAGATTGGCACTGGTTCAGGCTATCAAACGGCAATACTGGCGCACCTGGTGCACCATGTCTGCTCGGTTGAGCGGATTAAGAGTTTACAGTGGCATGCGCGCCGCCGCCTGAAACAACTTGATTTACATAATGTTTCAACCCGTCACGGCGATGGGTGGCAGGGTTGGCACGCGCGTGCGCCGTTCGACGCGATTATCGTTACCGCTGCGCCGCCGGAAATTCCGGCCGCACTGCTGGCGCAACTGGATGATGGCGGCGTGCTGGTATTGCCAGTGGGCGAAGAGCATCAGTTCCTGAAGCGGATCCGTCGACGCGGCAACGAGTTTGTGATTGATACTGTCGAAGCCGTGCGCTTTGTTCCTCTTGTCAAAGGGGAGTTGGCCTGAACCCGGATTATTCCAGGTTTTTTTGCTTAAGTTTAGGCATAGGGTGGACGCATTTTTCGTGTCCTGGCCGGGCGCTGCCCGGTGAGCAAGATATTGGCAGTTAACATATTCCTGGGGGATAAATGAGCGCGGGAAGCCCAAAATTTACCTTAAGTCGCATTGCGGCTTTATCACTGGTGTCACTCTGGCTGGCAGGCTGTAGCAGCTCCAATAATGCGCCAGCGCCGGTCAGTTCGGCTGGCGGTGCTTCATCTTCCAGTACCAATTCCGGAATGCTGATCACGCCGCCGTCAAATACTGGCTCTTCCACCGTTCCACAGGCGCGCCCGGTACAAACTCAACCGGTACAGACGCAGCCTACCCAGATTCAGCCGATGGCCCAGCAGCCGGTACAAACGGTTGATGGCAAGATTGTCTACAACCGAAAATATGGCGATATTCCTAAAGGTAGCTACACCGGAGGCAGTACCTATACGGTTAAACGCGGCGATACGCTGTTCTATATTGCATGGGTCACCGGGAACGACTTCCGCGACCTGGCTCAGCGTAATAATATCCCGGCACCGTACGGTTTGAACGTCGGTCAGACGCTTCAGGTCGGCAACGCGTCAGGCCAGCCGATCACCGGCGATAACGCTGTTGCCCAGGCTAGCGCGCAGGCCAGCAGCGGTGGGATGCTGACCGCAAATTCTGCACAAAAATCGACCGCGGTGGTTGCGTCACAACCAACTATTACGTATTCTGAATCTTCAGGTGAACAGAGTGCTAATAAGATGTTGCCGAACAACAAGCCTGCGACGACGACTACAACCGTCGCGCCAGTTACGGCTCCAGCTGTCAGCACAACCCAATCGACTGCAAGCAGTACGTCAACCAGTTCGCCGATCTCTTCATGGCGCTGGCCGACTGATGGCAAAGTTATCGAGAACTTTAGTGGCTCCGAAGGAGGCAACAAAGGTATCGATATTGCAGGCAGTAAAGGACAGGCTATTGTCGCGACCGCAGATGGGCGCGTCGTCTATGCCGGTAACGCACTGCGCGGTTACGGTAATCTTATTATCATCAAACACAACGATGATTACCTGAGCGCCTACGCTCATAACGATACGATGCTGGTAAAAGAGCAACAAGATATCAAAGCGGGGCAGAAAATCGCTACCATGGGTAGCACAGGTACAAGTTCGACACGTTTGCATTTTGAAATTCGTTACAAGGGGAAATCCGTCAACCCGCTGCAGTATTTACCGCAGCGATAATTTGGCGAAGTACGCATAAGCGTAGCATCAGTGAAAAGGCGTCAGGGCGGGAGATATAAAGATTACCGTCCGGGCGTCGTTTGAATGATGTTTAGCGAAGGTGCTTTGCTCAGGGATCACGGGTAGGAGCCATCTTTATGAGTCAGAATACGCTGAAAGTTCATGATTTAAATGAAGACGCGGAATTTGATGAGAACGGAGTCGAGGTTTTTGACGAGAAAGCCTTAGTTGAAGAGGAACCCAGTGATAGCGATCTGGCTGAAGAAGAGCTTCTTTCGCAGGGAGCAACCCAACGGGTGCTTGATGCGACGCAACTCTACCTTGGTGAGATTGGTTATTCCCCACTGCTGACCGCCGAAGAAGAGGTTTATTTTGCTCGTCGCGCGCTGCGTGGTGACGTCGCGTCACGCCGCCGGATGATTGAAAGTAACCTGCGTCTGGTCGTCAAGATAGCCCGTCGTTACGGCAATCGTGGTCTGGCTCTGCTGGATCTGATTGAAGAAGGTAACCTGGGGCTGATTCGCGCAGTTGAGAAGTTTGACCCGGAACGTGGGTTCCGTTTTTCGACTTATGCGACCTGGTGGATTCGTCAAACGATTGAACGGGCGATAATGAATCAAACCCGTACCATTCGCTTGCCTATCCATATTGTTAAAGAGCTGAACGTCTATCTGCGTACCGCACGCGAGTTGTCCCATAAGCTGGACCACGAGCCAAGCGCGGAAGAGATTGCCGAACAGCTGGATAAGCCGGTTGATGACGTGAGCAGGATGCTGCGTCTGAACGAGCGCATTACCTCGGTGGATACGCCGCTGGGTGGTGACTCGGAGAAAGCGCTGCTGGATATCCTGGCCGATGAAAAAGACAACGGCCCGGAAGACACCACGCAGGACGATGACATGAAACAATCCATCGTCAAATGGCTGTTCGAACTGAACGCCAAGCAGCGTGAAGTGCTGGCTCGTCGCTTTGGTCTGCTGGGTTATGAAGCCGCAACGCTTGAGGATGTGGGCCGTGAAATTGGTCTGACCCGCGAACGCGTGCGTCAAATCCAGGTTGAAGGTCTGCGCCGTCTGCGGGAAATTCTGCAAGGCCAGGGGCTGAACATCGAAGCGCTATTCCGCGAGTAAGATACCTTTCCTAAAAAAGGCTCAATCATCTGATTGAGCCTTTTTCTTTTTAGTGGCCCGCTATCCCTGAGCCGTTTCGTGCAGACGCAGCCAGATGACCTTCTCCTCTTGCAGGCGCAAGATTACTGTAGACCAACGCACGCTCTTCTCTTTACCTGGTAGATATTGGGTTTCACGATACTCAACCGCTGCGCCATCGTGCCATTCGGCGAGCAGGGCGGCACTATCAACGACAATCTTTAAACCCGGTCGTCTGGCGCGAGCACTCTTGAAAAAGGCGCTAACTTCCTGATGGCCCATCCGAATGCCGCTTGTTGGGATCATCGTAAAATCGGCGCTAAAACGGAGCATTAACGCCTCTATGCTCCCTTCGCCCTGACTTAGCCAGTTTTCGATGACTACGTGCGCGTCGAGTACTTCCTGGATATAGCGATTCATTGGTTCTCCATTTTGCTCTGTAGGTGCATGACTATCGCCCGGTTATTAAACCTCAGGCAGCTCAGTAGCGGCACGAGGGTAACCATGGCGGCGGTGGTAAATACGCCGCGCCAGGCCAGCTCCGTTGGGTAGTAACGCAGAAGGACGCTAAGCAACGCAGCCAGTATTGCTGAGCCAATCAGAAAGCTAAGCTGGCGATTGATATTCCACAGCGCGCTGGCGTCCGGCATATCAGGGTTCGCCACGTTAAGAAACGCGCTGCTCTGCGCCGAATTGCTGCACAGGCTGCCGCCTGCGCCCATTAAGGTAAATGCCAGTATTAGCGTACTGCCGGCGGTATGTGGATCCACGCCGACCAATATGAAGATCCCTGCGGCCTGTAGCAGGCAGCCCGTAGCAATTAATGGGCTCGGTCCTAGACGATTAAAATAACGACCGGTTACCGAGATAGCCGCAAACGAGGCAAGCGACCACGGCAGCATCAGAGAGCCGATGGCGGAAGGTGACAATCCGGTGACGTTTTGCAAATAAAACATCCCGACGACGTTAATGCCAATAAACGTCCCCGGTACGCAGAGATACACCAGCATCGAAAAACGCAGCAGCGGATCGCGCAATAAAGGGAGATGCAGGAAACGACGCGTTCGCGGGGTGTTGTTCTCATCCTTCAGCCACAGTGCGGCCAGGCCAAGCGTGATGAATGCGAGCGGCAGGCTGACAAAGAAAACCCACCGCCAGCTAAGTGATTGGACTAATACTCCGCCCAGGGCCGGAGAACATGCCGGAGCCAACAAGCCGACCATCATCACCGCGGCGGAGAGTTTAGCCCGCTCGTGAGGCTTAAACTGCTGCCATGTTAGCGCCTGACCTATTGGAATCAACAGCCCGCCGCCCATCCCCTGCAACGCGCGCCACAAAATGAGGCTTGTTAGTGAATCAGCCTGTCCTGAGGCCAGCGCCCCGACGTTGAACAGGCCCAGTGAAAGCAAAAAGATGCGCCGGGCACCAAATCGCTGGCTGAGCCAGGCGCTGAAAGGCAGTACCAGGGTGAGTCCGGCGATATAGCCATTGCTCACCCACGCCAGTTCGCCCAGCGATGCGTGCAGCGCCTGACTCATCGCTGGAAAGGCGACGCTGGCGATAAACATATTGATTAAGTCGAGAAAGAAGCCAAGCAGAAAAACGGTTGCGACCTTGCTGCGATACGTCATTTTAAATCCCCCCTGAAGGCCGCTACTCTAAACCTCGTCAGTGGGGCGGATAAACGCGACGTTCGGGGATATACTGTCTAAAATTTTTTGACAATAAGTGATGGCATGTTGAATCTACAGCGAATGACCATGTTTGTGGCGGTGGTGGATAGCGGCAGCTTTACCGCTGCGGCAGCGGCGCTTGGGCAAACCAAAGCGGTGATCAGCTTTAACGTCCGACAGCTGGAGAGCGAACTTGGCGTCACGCTGTTGTTGCGATCCACGCGCAGGCTCACGCTGACTGAGGCCGGTTCGCTGTTCTATCATCGCGGCGTTGCGTTACTGAAAACGGCTGAAAACCTGCAAGATGAGGTGCGGGCCAGCCACTCGGGGTTGAGCGGCGAACTGCGGATGACCACGACGCCAGAATATGGTGCGCAGGTGATTATTCCTGCGCTGGCGGAGTTCAGTGCGCGGCACCCGACGCTGCGCGTGCGCCACGTTTCCTCTTCGCATCACGCGGATTTAATCTCCGGGCGTTTTGATGTGGCGATTCGCCTCGGAACGCTGGCGGATTCACGTTACCGGGCGGCGTTGATATCCCGCTTTGCCATTATCCCGGTAGCTGCCCCGGCATGGCTGGCTGAGCATCCTTTGAAAACCCTTGAGGCGTTGGCTCAGGCGGATTGGATTATTCATGAGCGCCTGTCCGCGCCGCTACGCTGGCAGCTCACTGGGCCGCGCAATGAGAGCATCGCTTTTGACATTAAAAAGGTACCGCGTCTGTCGGCAGACAGCGCCAGTGCGCTGATGGCATTTGCGCTGGCGGGTAGCGGTGTTGCATTGTTACCCGAGTGGCTGGTGGCGACTGCGCTAAGAGAGCAAAAACTGGTTCAGGTGGTGCCGGAATTTACTTTTCCGCATCAGGGGGTGTTCGCGGTCTACCCGGATGCGCAGCATGTACCCACTAAGGTCCGGGCGTTTATTGATTTTTTACGCGAACGCCAGGGTTAATCTTTTTGTTCTTGCGCGATCAGCTTATGAATAATATGTGAAAACTGCTGGCGCTCTTCGTCGCTCAGACGACCCAAAAACTCTTCATCAACAGCGTTGCCCAGCGGCATGGAGTTTGCCAACAACGCCTGGCCTTCCTCGGTTAAATAGACAAAACGGCGGCGTTTGTCGGCTGGATCGTGCTCACGACGTACCAGTCCCCGGCTCTCCATGCGGCTCAGCATTTCCGCCAGCGTCGCTTTGGTGCTGACCGCCGCCTCCGTCAGCGTCACCTGTTCAATGCCCGGATGCTCCGCAATCGAGCGCATCACCGCATACTGTGGTTTGGTGAGATCCGGCAGTTCGTGCTGCCAGCGGGCGGTGTGCCGTTGAAAAAGCTGGCGCAATAGATGGAACGCCTCGTTTCTTAACTCCATGACAACTCCGTAATAAAACAGTTGGCTCTATGATAGCCGTTCGCAGCGCTTTTGCGCATTTTTCCTGTTTTGATTAAAAATGCGGACGTATATAAACAACCTTGCGTAGATGGCCTTGCAAGCGTAGGGTTAATAAAAATGTTCGTATACGAACAATGTGTGAGGTGATGATGAAGTTAATTGTTGGGATGACCGGGGCGACGGGCGCTCCGCTGGGCGTGGCGCTGCTTAAGGCGCTTCGTGAGATGCCGGAAGTGGAAACCCATTTGGTGATGTCGAAATGGGCCAAAACCACGATAGAACTGGAGACGCCGTACAGTGCGCGCGAAGTGTCTGAACTGGCTGATTTCTCGCATAGCCCTGCCGACCAGGCCGCCATCATCTCATCTGGTTCATTTCGTACCGACGGCATGATTGTCATCCCTTGCAGTATGAAGACGCTGGCCGGTATTCGTGCCGGATATGCCGAAGGATTAGTTGGTCGGGCGGCTGACGTGGTGCTGAAAGAGGGCCGTAAGCTGGTGCTGGTCGCGCGCGAAATGCCGCTGAGCACCATCCATCTGGAAAACATGCTGGCTCTGTCCCGCATGGGCGTTGCGATGGTGCCGCCGATGCCCGCTTATTACAACCACCCTGAAACCATTGAAGACGTCACTGACCACGTTGTTGCGCGGGTGATGGATCAGTTTGGTCTGGATTATCACAAAGCACGTCGCTGGAACGGGTTACGGACGGAAGAGAATTTTTCACAGGAGAATGAATAATGGCTTTTGATGATTTGCGCAGCTTCTTGCAGGCGCTGGACGACCAGGGGCAACTGCTGAAAATTAGCGAAGAAGTTAACGCGGAGCCGGATCTTGCTGCCGCCGCTAACGCCACCGGACGTATTGGCGATGGTGCACCGGCGCTGTGGTTCGACAATATTCGTGGTTTTATCGATGCCCGTGTGACGATGAATACTATCGGTTCGTGGCAGAACCACGCTATTTCGATGGGTTTGCCGCCGAACACGCCGGTGAGAAAACAGATTGATGAGTTTATTCGTCGCTGGGATAAATTCCCGGTAACGCCGGAGCGTCGGGCAAACCCGGCGTGGGCAGAAAATACCGTCGACGGTGAAGACATTAATCTGTTTGATATTCTGCCGCTGTTTCGTCTGAACGATGGCGATGGCGGTTTTTATCTCGACAAAGCCTGCGTGGTTTCTCGCGATCCGCTGGACCCGGACAATTTTGGCAAGCAGAACGTCGGTATCTATCGCATGGAAGTGAAGGGCAAGCGTAAGCTGGGCCTGCAACCTATCCCCATGCATGACATCGCACTGCATCTGCACAAAGCCGAAGAGCGCGGCGAAGACCTGCCGATCGCTATCACCCTCGGTAATGACCCGGTTATCACCCTGATGGGCGCCACGCCGCTGAAGTACGATCAGTCGGAATATGAGATGGCGGGCGCGCTGCGCGAAAGTCCGTACCCGATTGCCACCGCACCGCTAACCGGATTTGACGTGCCGTGGGGCTCGGAAGTGATTCTTGAGGGCGTTATTGAGAGCCGCAAGCGCGAGATCGAAGGGCCGTTTGGTGAATTCACCGGTCACTACTCCGGTGGGCGCAATATGACGGTGGTGCGGATCGATAAAGTCTCTTATCGCACTAAACCGATTTTTGAATCTCTCTACCTCGGTATGCCGTGGACAGAAATCGACTACCTGATGGGCCCGGCGACCTGCGTGCCGCTGTACCAGCAGTTGAAAGCGGAATTCCCGGAAGTGCAGGCCGTCAACGCCATGTACACTCACGGCCTGCTGGCGATTATCTCCACTAAAAAACGCTACGGCGGATTTGCCCGTGCGGTTGGCCTGCGGGCGATGACCACGCCACACGGTCTGGGCTATGTGAAGATGGTGATTATGGTTGATGAGGACGTTGATCCGTTCAACCTGCCACAGGTGATGTGGGCGCTGTCTTCGAAAGTGAACCCGGCGGGGGATTTGGTCCAGTTGCCGAATATGTCCGTGCTGGAACTTGACCCTGGCTCAAGCCCGGCGGGGATCACTGACAAATTGGTTATCGACGCGACTACGCCGGTTGCGCCGGATCTTCGTGGTCACTACAGCCAGCCGGTACAGGACCTCCCTGAAACCAAAGCCTGGGTTGAAAAACTGACCGCCATGCTGGCCAACCGTTAATAAGGAGATAAAGATGATTTGTCCACGTTGCGTCGATGAACATATTGAAGTGCTGGCGAAGTCGCCGGTAAAAGATGTCTGGACGGTATTTCAGTGCCAACACTGTTTCTACACCTGGCGCGATACCGAGCCGCTACGCCGCACCAGCCGCGAGCACTATCCGGAAGCGTTTCGCATGACGCAGAAGGATATTGATGAATCGCCAATGGTGCCGAGTATTCCGCCGCTGCTGGCGGAAGATAAGCGCTAAAAGAAACGGGCCCGCTAAGTCTGGCCCGTTTTATATTTGATTTATAAATTAAAGCTGGGACTAATAGATATAAATTCTTGCGAGCATTATCGCAACCTGCAATAAAAAGATGGAATTCAACTTACTCAAGGTAATTTTCGTCATCAGCGGGTATAGAATAAACACGGGTGCTTGAGGCTATCTGGCTTTGAGCATTTTTGAGGTTCCAGATAGACGAAAGCCCCAGGAGATATTTCTATCAACTGAGGCTAACGGATGAACCTAGACAATTCAGATGTTAGTCTCTTCTTTGCAGGGAGGCAAAACATGCTGACAAAATATGCCCTTGTGGCAATCATTGTGCTGTGTATCACAGCGCTGGGATTTACGCTGATGGTACGTAACTCGCTATGCGAGCTAAGTATCAAAGAGCGTAGTATGGAGTTTAAAGCTGTTCTCGCTTACGAATCGAAGAAGTAGCATCAACGCGGGGGCGACCCCGCGTACTGGTTGTCAGGCTTCATTCTCATGCACCCATTCTTTCAGCCGCGCTATTTCTCCAGCGCTTTTTTTGCTTGCTGATGACCATTATTGGCGGCGAGCTGATACCAATATGCGGCCTGTTTTTTATCTACCGGAACGCCATCTCCTTCGTCGTATATTTCTCCGACAATATATTGTGACTCGGAATCATTTTGTTCGGCGGCTTTGCGAAACCAGGATAAGGCCTGCGCTTTGCTTTTTGTTACGCCGTTACCATCGTTGTACATTACGCCTAAATTAAACAGGGCGTTAACATCGTTCTGTTTTGCCGCCTTCATAAACCACTCCCAGGCTAAAGCATAATTTTGCGGAACGTATTGACCGAAGTAATAGAGCTGGCCGAGGGCGAACTGCGCGGAAGCAGAGTTTTGCGCCGCCGATTTTTTATACCAATAGATAGCTCGCTCAATATCAGGGGCGATACCGATGCCTCTTTCATAACTGCGGCCTAAATTTTGCTGACCTGCTGCATCTCCCTGCGCCGCAGATTTCTTATACCAACTGACCGCCTGTTGTACGTCTTGCTTGACGCCATCTCCGGTCATATACAAGACGCCAAGATTGCTTTGCGCGGTGGAGTTGTCGTTGTTTGCCGCTTTCAGATACCAGAGAGCGGCCTCCCGGGTATTTTTCGCTACGCTATAGCCCAGATGATACATATTGCCTAACCAGAGCTGGGCTGGAGCGTAGTTTTGCCCGGCGGCCAGCCGCATCCATTTTTCCCCTGTTTGCGGGTCATAAATATTTCCCGCTTTCTTTTCCAGATAATATGCGCGGAGATTATATTGGGACTTTGTATTATCGCGAATCGCGGAAATTTCCAAAAATATGCCTGGCGTGTTTATACCTTTATCAACGGAGGGGGATTTAATTAAGTTAACGAAATAATTTAACGTGGCTTTATCATGACGAGTGGTTTCTGCTGGTTGGAGTATATACATAACTAATGTCGCAATGCATATTAATAATATATATAAATATTTCTTTTTCATTGTCAGGATGTTGTTCACCATATCAATATATATGGCGTTAATCGTTTTTGTTATGGAGGTTGTCATTATACGGGCAACCGAAGCTACCCGTATAGACGACTACATCAACTACACCAGATTTTTCAGCCGATAAATCCACTCCAGCGCCTGACGTGGGGTCAGTGAGTCCGGGTCGAGATTTTCCAGCGCCTCAACCGCAGGCGACGTTTCTTCCGGAGCGGAAAGCAGCGACATCTGCGTACCATCTACTTGAGTGGCGGCGGTGCTCGGGGCAATGCTTTCCAGCTCGCGCAGTTTCTGTCGCGCGCGCTTAATTACCTCTTTCGGCACTCCAGCCAGCGCTGCGACGGCCAGACCGTAGCTCTTGCTGGCCGCGCCATCCTGTACGCTGTGCATAAAGGCGATGGTATCGCCGTGCTCCAGCGCATCAAGGTGGACGTTGGCGACGCCTTCCATTTTTTCCGGCAGTTGGGTCAGCTCGAAGTAGTGGGTAGCGAACAGGGTCAATGCTTTAATTTTGTTCGCCAGATTTTCCGCA
Source organism: Klebsiella sp. RHBSTW-00215 (assembly GCF_014103785.1). Lineage (NCBI taxonomy): Bacteria > Pseudomonadati > Pseudomonadota > Gammaproteobacteria > Enterobacterales > Enterobacteriaceae > Klebsiella > Klebsiella sp. RHBSTW-00215. The sequence goes on along the minus strand of NZ_JABXQS010000001.1, from coordinate 158,767 downwards.
CAGGCCCACGCCAGCGACAGGCCATCGTAGGTTGAAGTACCGCGGCCAATTTCATCCATCAGCACCAGGCTGTGCTCGGTGGCGTTATGCAAAATATTGGCGGTTTCGGTCATTTCTACCATAAAGGTCGAGCGACCGCTGGCAAGGTCATCCGCCGCGCCAACGCGGGTGAAGATACGGTCGATAGGGCCAATTTCGACCTTTTGTGCCGGGACGTAGCTGCCAATATAGGCCAGCAGCGCAATCAGCGCAGTCTGGCGCATATAGGTACTTTTACCGCCCATGTTCGGACCGGTGATAATTAACATTCGGCGCTGTGGCGTCAGGTTTAGCGGGTTAGCGATAAACGGCTCTTTCAGCACTTGTTCAACCACCGGATGGCGGCCTTCACTGATACGAATACCCGGTTTATCGCTAAAGGTTGGGCGACAGTAGTTGAGGGTTTCCGCGCGCTCGGCAAGGTTAACCAGCACATCAAGCTCCGCCAGCGCGCTGGCGCTCTGTTGCAGGTCGCCAAGATGCGGCAGCAGCATATCGAATAATTGATCGTACAGCTGTTTTTCCAGTGCCAGGGCTTTCCCTTTCGACGTCAGTACCTTGTCTTCATACTCCTTCAGCTCAGGAATAATGTAGCGCTCGGCGTTCTTGAGGGTTTGACGACGGACGTAGTGAATCGGCGCATGCTGGCTCTGACCGCGACTAATCTGGATGTAATAGCCGTGAATGGCGTTGTAGCCTACTTTCAGCGTATCCAGCCCCAGGCGCTCGCGTTCGCGGATCTCCAGCTTGTCGAGGTAGTCCGTCGCGCCATCAGCCAGCGCCCGCCACTCGTCGAGTTCTTCATGGTAGCCGGGAGCGATAACGCCGCCATCGCGAACCAGCACTGGCGGCGCATCGATAATCGCCCGCTCCAGCAGTTCGCGCAGTTCGGTAAACTCGCCCATCTTCTCACGTAGCTGTTGCACCGGTGCGCAGTCAACATCGGCCAGCATAGCGCGCAGTTCCGGCAGTTGTTGGAACGCGTGGCGCATACGTGCTAAGTCGCGCGGACGGGCGGTGCGCAGGGCCAGACGCGCCAGAATACGTTCGAGATCGCCAACCTGGCGCAGTATCGGCTGCAGTTCAGTGTAACGTTCCTGCAGCGCGCCGATGGTCTGTTGGCGTTCTACCAGTACATCGGTATCACGCGCTGGCATATGCAGCCAGCGCTTAAGCATACGGCTACCCATCGGGGTGACGGTGCAGTCGAGTACCGCGGCTAGCGTGTTATCAATGCCGCCAGCCAGGTTCTGGGTGATCTCCAGATTACGGCGAGTGGCGGCATCCATAATGATGCTGTCCTGCTGGCGCTCCATGGTGATGGAACGGATATGCGGCAGCGAGGTACGTTGGGTATCTTTGACATATTGCAGCAAACAGCCAGCAGCACACAGTCCGCGTGGCGCATTTTCCACACCAAAGCCGATGAGATCGCGGGTGCCGAATTGCATATTGAGCTGCTGGCGCGCAGTATCGATTTCAAACTCCCACAGCGGGCGGCGGCGTAGTCCACGGCGGCCTTCGATCAGTGAGGATTCGGCGAAGTCTTCAGCGTACAGCAGTTCGGCGGGATTGGTGCGCTGAAGTTCTGCCGCCATGGTTTCCCGGTCAGCCGGTTCGCTCAGGCGAAAACGCCCGGAGCTGATATCCAGCGTGGCATAGCCAAAGCCTTTACTGTCCTGCCAGATGGCGGCCAGCAGGTTATCCTGACGCTCCTGCAATAGCGCTTCATCGCTGATGGTGCCGGGCGTAACAATGCGCACCACTTTACGCTCGACCGGCCCTTTGGTGGTGGCCGGGTCGCCAATCTGTTCGCAAATGGCGACCGATTCACCCTGATTAACCAGCTTGGCGAGATAGTTTTCCACCGCGTGGTGCGGGATCCCGGCCATCGGGATCGGCTCGCCCGCCGACGCTCCGCGTTTGGTCAGCGAGATATCAAGCAGTTGTGATGCGCGTTTAGCATCATCATAGAACAGCTCGTAAAAGTCCCCCATCCGGTAAAACAGCAGGATCTCCGGGTGCTGGGCTTTCAGCTTGAGATACTGCTGCATCATAGGGGTATGGGCGTCAAGATTCTCTAGTGTACTCATCAGTTTATGATGTCCATTTTCTTAAGTTTTAATGAGTTAGCGGAGTTTATTGTTCTCATTACGTCGCACTCCGCCTCATTGGTTCCTGTGAAACTCTGCATTTCTTTTCATCTGCACATAGGCAGCATGATAACGGAGTCTGAATGTCAGGAAAACAAGAAGGAAGAGGTGGGGCCAGAGTGGGTGGCATGGTGAAGTTAAAGATGAGGAATAGCGTGCTTATGGCAGCGTAGCGGCGAGTTTTGTTCGATGTCTGCTATCTGTCTCAGAAACGCCATGAAACATATTGTTTCTTCAATATGTTTTGCGATTTTCTATCATGACATGGGTTGGATTTATTTTAATGTTAATTAAATGTAATATAATTTACAATTATTCAACGGCCATTTTTTATAGTTTTTAATCTATTAATAACCTTTCGTAATTTGTTTTTAGGATGTATCTCAATGCTCTGCGAGTTAATTTCCTGGGCTAATAATGTTCGCGAGGTTAAATGTTTTTTTAATTACCTGTTCAATGTATTACTTTTTACATGGAAAATGATTTGATAATCTTTTGTCGACCAGGGGATCTGGCTTTAATTAAATCTTAAATAGTGGCGATTTAATTATTAAAACGGATTTTACGGTGATGCGGAGGGCTGCAGGTCGTTGGGCAAATATAATACCACGACTTTATCGCTCTTTACTTTTTAGGATAAAAATTTATAACGCAGGAATTTTCTATGAAACTGAATAAAGTTGCTATGGCTGTGGCATTAACTGCTGCTCTCGGTTCTATGTCTGCTCTGGCTGATACAACTAACGGTCAGATTGAACTTCAGGGTGAGCTGGTCAACACCGCTTGCGGTTTAGCCCCGTCGTCCAGCCCGGTAACCGTTGATTTTGGTCAGGTTCCTGTTTCCCTGCTGCAAGGCGGTGGTCAGGCAACTGAAACCAAAAACATCGAACTGCAGTACTGCGATACCACCATTGCCAGCAGTGCCGTTGTTTCCTACACTCCGACTTCGGTTAACCCGAACGATCCTACTCTGGCAGCATTCACTTCTGGTTCCGCATCTGGTGCGGGTATCGGCCTGAAAGACAGTGCTAGCCAGACTGTTACCTGGGGCGCGCAGACTACTCCGGTAACTCTGGTTGATGGAACTAACACCATTCCTTTCGTGGCCTTCCTGAAAGCAGAAGCAGCAGCAAGCGGTTCTACAACTACCGTGACCGCTGGTGCATTCCAGTCAACGATCAATTTCACTATCGATTATCAATAATCGATTTTGAGTTATCGTTCGCGGGGAGATTTCTCCCCGCGATATTTGGCTATATACCAGATAATATGGAATTCTGAGTATGGTAAAGGATACAGAGAAAAAGAGACTGATAGGGTTATTCGTATCTGTATTGCTCTTTTCCGGACATGCTTTGAGTACTAATTTTACCCCAGGAAAGTTAGAGCTTTCTGGCGAGCTGGTTGCCGCCGCATGTGATATTGATCCTGACTCGCGAGAGCTATGGGTGGATTTTGGTAATATATCCGCTCGCGATATTAATATGGATCAAGAGGGCAAACTTACCCGGCCTTTTCTGGTGCGCTTAATCGGCTGCGAGTCTTTCGGCAGTGATAATCAGCCAAGTCCAGGCGCTTTTGCCACGATTACCTTTACAGGAAACGCCTCTTCGCAAGATTCTACGGTATTAATACCTGATGGCGAAGGGAAAGGGTTTGGTATACAGATTCGCGATCGCCATGGAGAGGTTTTAACCTTTGGGGAACCCTCTTCGGGATATCTTTTGAGTGATGAGAATAATACGCTGAAATTCACCGCTTCACTGGTTCCGGTTCAGCAACATATTAAGGCAGGGGATTTCTACGCCGTCACTCGTTTCTTTATGGATTATAACTAGAAACAAGCCAGTTATTCTTGTTTTAGCTTGTTTGTCGCGCACGATATTTTACTGAATGATTCGGGATGAATAGTCATGTCAGCAGAACAAAAAATAAAAATAAATGTAATCCTCTCTCAGATACTTTTCTTCTGCTGCACCTCTATGGCTTGCGCTTCCTCGGATGTAGAATTCAATACCGACGTACTGGATGCCGCCGACCGCGGCAATATTGATTTAACCCGTTTTGCTACCGATAACTATGTTCCGCCAGGCGAATATCTCTTAGACATTAAAATTAATGGCCAGGCAGTGGGGCAGCAAAAAGTTCGTTATCTGGCCTCCAAAGACGAGAAACATACCCAAGCCTGTATTAACGGCGAAATTCTCTCAAGATTAGCGTTGAAAGAGGAAGCACAACAGAAGGTTGCACAACCGTTTGCGGATTGCTATGACCTGCTGAGTCTTCCTGGCGCCACGTTGAGTAACTATGCCGGGGTGCTGGACATCACCGTCCCGCAGGCATGGATGAAATACAATGATCCAAACTGGGTGCCACCAGAGCGTTGGGACCAGGGAATTGGCGGGTTTCTGCTCGACTACAGCCTGACCGGGCAATATACCCGGCAGCTTGATATGCACGAAGATTACAGCACCTTAAGCGGCTATGGTCAGACTGGGGTCAACCTCGGTGGCTGGCGTTTGCGTGGTGAATACCAGACCAGCTATTACAGCTCGACGCACCAGTTCGATTTCGACATGAATCAGGTCTACGCCTATCGTCCGCTGCCAATGCTGGCGGCAAAATTGACGGCAGGGGAGATCTACCTCGATTCTCAGGTCTTCGACACTGTACGTTTTACCGGGCTTAATCTCGCCAGCGATGAGCGCCAATTGCCGCCGAACTTGCAAGGTTATGCGCCAGAAATTCGCGGTCTGGCCAAGACTAACGCCAAAGTGACGGTGAAGCAGAGCGGGCGCATTATTTATGAAACCACGGTCCCTGCCGGGCCGTTTAATATCCAGGACTTACGTAGTTCTGTGCGAGGCACGCTGGATGTACAGGTTGAAGAGCAGGATGGTTCAATCTCCACTTTCCAGGTCAACACCGCCAATATTCCTTATCTCACGCGTCCGGGCTATGTGCGCTACAACGTGGCGATCGGTGCGCCATCCCGCTACAGCCATAAAATTCAGGGACCGGGATTCGCTTCTGGCGACTTCTCCTGGGGGATAAGCAACGCCTGGTCGCTATATGGTGGGCTACAAAGCGCGGGGGCTGAATATACTGCAGTTTCCGCTGGTATTGGTCGTGATTTAAGCGTTCTTGGCGCGCTCTCGCTGGATGCCACAGAATCTTATAGTCAGCAGTCGAATAAGAAACGACTTAAAGGCACCTCATTTAAGCTGAGCTATGCGAAAACCTTTGACGAATATAACAGTTCAATTACCTTCGCCGGATATCGCTTTTCTCAGGAAGATTTCCGCTCTTTCTCGCAATATCTCAACGAGCGTTATGAGGGATATGACAGCCTTGGGCGCGAAAAAGAAGTTTATACCATTACCGGGAATAAAACGTTCTGGGCCGATGAGCCGGGCAAGGCGACCACCGTATTCCTGACCTATACCCACCAGAATTACTGGAATCGCAGCAGTCAGGATCGCTACGGCATCTCTTTAGGGCGTTCGTTTAACGTCGGTAATATTCGCGGGATCACCACCAATATTTCAGCATATCGTTCTGATTATGAAGGACGTAAAGACGACTCGATCTCTATTTCGCTTTCTGTTCCGGTTGGCGATAGCAAATGGAGTGGTCTGGACGTGCAGACCAATAACGGCAAAACCAGCCCGATGCTCTCGTATACCGATAGCAGCGACTACAACAACCTGTGGCGACTGCGTGCAGGGGCGAGCCAGAGCGGTTATGCCAACGTCGACGGCTATTATCAGCGCCGCTCGCAGTATGCCGAAATCAACAGCAACGCCAGCTATCAGCAGGATCACTATATCTCTCTGAGCAGCACTCTGCGCGGCGGTTTTACCGCCACCCGACATGGCGCGGCGATCCACAACAGCGGCGCGACGCTCAACACCGCTCGCGTGATGGTGAATACCAACGGCATCGGCGACGTCCCGCTAAATGACGGGAAATCAAGAACTAACAATTTCGGTATTGCCGTTATTCCGGACATCGTGAGCTACAACAGCTTTGATACCCGGGTTGATGTCGATGCGATGTCGGAATCGATTGAACCGGCAAAAGCCATCAGCACCGCCACGCTGACCGAAGGCGCTATCGGCTATCAGACCTTTGGCATGGCGAAGGGCGAGAAGATGATGGGCATTATTCGCCTGGCTGACGGTACCTATCCTCCGTTTGGCGCCGAGGTTATTAACGGCGATGGCGTTAGCGTGTCGATGATTATGGAAGGCGGACAGGGATGGCTGGCGGGCGTGAACCCACAAGAGGCGCTAAGCGTGATGTGGAGCGGGAAAAAGCAGTGTCAGATAACCATTCCGCCATCTATAGAGCGTCGTTCGACAGCCGCGCTATTGCCGTGTAAATGACAGTGACAGTAATAAAAGGCCAAAAATGAGCATGACAAGTAACAAACTCTGCTGGATGGGCGCCCTGATGCTGACAGCGGTAAGCAGTACCGCTCAGGCGGGCGTTTCACTGGATCGCACTCGCTTGATTATCACCGGTAAAGATAGCTCGGCAAGCGCGAATTTGACCAACACCAGCCCGGATATTCCGTTTCTGGCGCAGTCCTGGGTCGAGGACAGCAAAGGCAATAAAATCACCTCTCCGCTGGTGGTGCTGCCGCCTTTGCAGCGAATTAACGGCGGGCAAAAAGGCGTCGCGCGCGTGACCAAGACTGATGGCATCAATCAGCTGCCGCAGGATCGTGAAAGCCTGTTTTATTTAAGCGTGCGTGAAATTCCGCCTAAGCCGGATAAAGCGAATGTCTTGCAATTAGCGATGCAGTCGCGGATTAAATTATTTTTCCGCCCAACCGCCATTATCCCAAAAAGCAAAAGCGAGATTTGGCAGGATCAGGTCGTCTTTCAAAAAAGCGGCAATAAAATGAGCGCGCAAAACCCGACGCCTTATTACATCACCATTATTAGCCTGTCGCAGACGAAGGGTGAAAAAATAACGAAATTTCCGGGAATTATGATTGCACCGAAATCCAGTCTGGAGTTCAGCGTAACAGATGGCGGAATTAGTGATTTTTCCATGATGTACGTGAATGACTATGGCGGCCATCCGGAACTGAAATATCGCTGTGCGGGAAATACCTGTAAAGCTCTGCCGCCGTCGCAGCAAGGGTAATTGAGAGGAACCTGATGATGAAAACGCGTTTATCGCTATTCGCACTGTTTGTATTCGGTCTCAGCATGCCAGCGCTGGCCGACGCTGATATTCCGCTACAGCCGCAGCACTATAACCAGGATCATCAGGGGGAAGATGGCGGTAATGTGATATTTCAGGGATCTGTTTACGCCTCGCCGTGCGTCCTTGCCCCGCAGAGCCGTCTGCAAATCATCGAACTGGGCGAAATTAGCGCCCGCCGATTTCATCAGGCGGGCGATCGTAGCCAACCGGTACTGGTACGCGTTGAACTGCGAGATTGCCTGAAAGGGGCGTCACAGGCGCGAGACAGCATCGCATCAAGGACTACGGGAAATAGCAAGCACCTCTATACCACTGGCGAGCAGGCGGTACAGATGACGTTTATCGGCGAGTCGGACGAGAATAATCGTCAACTGTTACGCCTGACTGGCAGCACCTCCGGAGCCGGTATTCGTCTGCTGGATATCAAAGAGCGCGCGCTGGATATCAATCAAACCCAGCCGCCGTTTATTGTGAAAACCGGCGACAGCAGCCTGACGTTTATTGCGGTACTGGAGTCTACCGGCCGAAACGTGACCGCCGGTAATTTTAGCGGACTGCTGCGTTTAAAAATGGAGTATCTGTAATGGCTGCTATGGTTATCTGGCGTAAAACCCGCGTCGCTATTTTGCTATGCGGTGGCCTGCTGTCCTGGGAAACCGCAGCGGCAGTTGAAGGGGAAATTACGCCGGTTGGCGGACCTAAAATGTATAATATTGACGTCGCCAACCAGGATATTACCAACAACAGTATCGGGGCGACCATTCCTTATACTTTTGCACTAGGCGGCCAATACTCTGGCGTAGCCAGCTGTACTATCCCCATGGAAAATCAGGCTATCTATTATTCTGCTACTGCCTCATTACTTCAGCAGGGTAGTTCGGCGGGATATTTAAAGCTCAATGATTACATGGATGTAAAAATTGAAATTTATATCCGTGGTCAGCGCAAGGCCTATCTTCCGGTCCCTTTTAATAATGAGTCAAACGAGGCTTTTCAGAACAAATGCGTGCCACCAACCACTCAGTTTAATAACTTTGAATCCGGCGCTCAGGGGCGGGTGACGTTTATGATCACCAAGCCGATTGTTAACGGCGTAAACCTGTTGGGTACCGAAATAGCTAAACTTTACGGTCGCCTGGGCAATTACAGCGCCGGGATGGGGACCACGCCCATGTCGATTGTCTCTATTAACTCTGGAGTTATTACCGTTCCGGACAAATGTATCGTCAATTCCGGCTCGCCGATCACTGTTGATTTTAACACTATCCCCAGCTCTGGTTCACTGCTTAACGGCAACAACTACAGCCAGTCTGTGCCGATTCAGGTGAAGTGTGAAGGGGGAAGTTTTGCGACCGGTAACTTGAATATTCGCCTGGGAATTCAGCAGGCTAATACCGCCAGTTTTAATAGCGATTATTTAGGTACCACCGGGGCCGTCGACCGCTCCAACCTTGGCATTATCTTGAAGGATTCCGGCGGCAATTTAGTGGCCGCGAATAAGTTTTATGACGTCCCGGGTTTTAATAATAACCAGGGAACCTGGAATCTGACCGCCGCACCGATTGCCAATGCCGGGACCAACGTACTTGAAGGGGATTTCCAGGCATCGGCCACCGTGGTCGCTGAGTTTCAGTAAGGGGACAGCATGCGTCAATTAATCGCATCAATGATACTCATATGTTCGCTACCGGCAGTCACCCCGGCGTATGCCATCGGGGAGCTGATCGGCGGCGATTTAAACTTCAAAGGAACCGTTGTTGCCCAGGGCTGCAGTATCGTCCCTTCGTCAAAAAACATCGCCGTGGATTTTGGCCAGATTTCAACCCGCTCGCTGTATGCCGAAGGGAAATCGCAGCCCAAAGTGTTTGTTATTGAGCTAAAGGATTGCAGTACCGATGTCTTTAATTCCGTCACTGTGACCTTTAGCGGGACGGAAAATGCCAATATGAGCGATCGCCTGGCGATTACGCCGATAGCGCCCAATTCCGCCAGCGGGATTGGTATTGGCTTTGAAGAGAGTAACGGTACGGCTATTTCACTGAATACGCCGACGACCGCGGTTGCCATTTCCGATGTCACCATGCAGTTAAATTTTAAAGCTTTTGTGGAAGGGGAACCGGATGCCTTGAGTAACGAAACCTTGCAAACCGGTGCCTTTCAGGCCACGGCAAATTACACCCTAAACTACCAGTAGAACCGATCAAGGATGATTAAAAATGAGCCGCCATTTCTTTCTCTACGATAAAAATATTTTTTTCTCTGAAGGTGTGCGTTCCGCAGTTGCCGATCTTACTGCCCGCGAGCCGGACTGCTCTTTCTCAAAGATCGAACATTTTTCGCAGCTGATTAGCACGCTGCGTTCACCAAAAAAGAGAAATGAGCTGCATTGGATCCTCTGTGATGTCGACAGCTTACCGGATGAACGCTTTAATGCGTTGTATACCATTAAAGAACATTATTGCCGGGAAAATCAGCAACTGGTTATTTTGTTAGATAGCAATAATCTCGCTCTCTTTTTTGCACTGCATTCGCTTCTCCCGGAAGCCAGTTGGTTATTAAAGAATGAATCACTGAGCAACTTTTCTAGCTTTATCGAAGATTCTCAGGCATTAGTAGCAAAAAAAATATTCTTTAGCCGTTCGTTGATTAACTACACACGGCAAAAATGGTTGGCAAGAGATTTTAATAACAGCATCTCCAGTGATGACTGGTGGTTAATGGAAGAAATATTCAAAGGAAAGTCGCTTTCGCAAATTTCCTCTGAGCAACAAATTGATGTTCGTCGCTTAAGCCGCAGTAAACGAGGGCTGATGAAAAAATTAAATGCCAAAAATAACGTTGAGCTTTTTAATATTTTCAAGTGTATCGTCGCCACGCCTTGCATATAGCAGCGTGCAACGTATGACATCGACAAAATTACTGGCAGGTATCTAAGCCAGTAGGTAAGTGTAAGAAAATACATTTCAATATAAATAGTTAAGGAACTAACAAATGCAAAAATTAAGCATGATTGAAGCAGCGGGTATTATTGGCGGGACCTGTAAGGAAACTTGCACCAGCTCTTACGAAACTGTGGTTGTTGGCGGTGTTTCTTCTTGTAAAGAAGTGACCACCTGCACGGATAAGCACGGCAACTCAACCGTTAGCATGAAAGATGCTGCTGATGGTATGTGCGTAGTCCCGAACCGCATTCGCCAGTAATTTCTGCAGTGGTATATGGAGGGGAAACCCTCCATATATTTTTACGCCTTTTTCGCGAGCCTGGTATCGAAATGAAAATAAAACCTATTACCGCTGTTGGCTACACGTTTCTGGTGGCGTTAATTTCGTCGCTGATAACTGTTCTGTGTTATCACATCTTTGTATTTAATACTTTTTCATTAGATAGCAGTAAGCCTTCGGCGCTACGGAAAATTGATGAGGCAATTGTTGCCAGTAGCCCAATAAAACATGAGAGCAGTATTATTGAAGTGCTGTCCTATGGCTGCCACTACTGCGCGTCGAATGAGGAAGATATCGAAAAATTTGCCGCCACCTTACCGGTAGATAGCACCTTCGAAGTTATCCATATCACCGCTGAAAGAAATGGTCTGGCGGTTTATGCACCGGTTTTTGCGACGCTTGAAGTGATGGGCCTTGAGCGTCAGACGCGCGACTCGGCATTTAACGCGGTAATGGTTCGCGGTATTAATTTAGCTGATGATGAAGCGCTGAATGCCTGGCTGAAAAAGAACGATATTGATGTGGCGAAATATCATCAGGTACGCCAAAGCAAAGCCGTTGCCGAACGGCTGGAATATATGGCGAAAATCACCGAGCTCTATGACATTAACGCGACGCCGTTGTTTATTGTTAATAAAAAATACGTCGTGGCGAAGGATCGTCAATTTCCTGAATTTGCCTACTATATGCGCCAGCTGTTAGCTCAGGACAAGGAGTAAGCGTGACGCGCTTTCTGATCGTCTGGGGCGTCTTCAGCGTAAGAAAATGGTCCGCGCAGCTTGCCTGGCGACACCGTCCTTTTACCGGCTACGGGCAAAAGACGGTGCGGGCAGTGATGCGTTATACCCCTATGTCGCTGCTGTTGCTAACCGTTCGCGCGCTGTGCACGCTGCGGTTGTTGGGCAGACAATATCGCGGGCGTACCGCCGTGGCGACGCAGAACTATCGCTGCCTGATCGGTAGCGATAGGCGAGTTGACGCCGCGTGGATCGCCATGCGCCGCCAGCTGCTGGAGATGGGCGCGACCTGGGGTCAGCACCCGGCAACGTTGCGCCAGATGCAGGCGTGCACGCAAGAGCTTGATGCGGTGGTTGCGCCACTGGTGGCGCAAAAGACGCCGGTGGTCCTCGCGCCGCTGCACTGCGTTTCCGATATTTTAGCCGCGATGGTCGGGGCCGGCGTGACGCCGGGCAAAGCCAGCGTGGTGGTCTCATCCAGCGCGGAAAGCTACACCGTCGCCAGTCGCGCAATGGGCGGCGTCGCGCTCTCTTACTGCTCCATCCACCAGGATAATACGTCGCTGGCCAGCGAGCTGATGGCGCTAATGACTAACGTCTCTGAAGGGCGGGAAAATATGATTATTTTCCCCGATATTCCAGCCGATTACACCGTTCAGACCCATGAAGCACAGTCCGGAAAAATAAGCTGTCGGCTATTTGGCCGTCCGGCAAAACTACACAACGGCGTACAGCGGTTTTCGCGCATCGTGTCGGCGCAGGTGGTTTTTTATCACCTCTATTATCAGCAAGGGATAAAAATAAAAATCTATTCCCCGCTGTCGCCAAAAGAGGTCACTGCAACGTTGCCGACGATTATTGAAAACACCCTGCGTGATTATCCGCAGGATTGGCTTTTGTGGCACAGCCATTCGCTCTATTTTATTAATCACTGATGCATCAATATGAAAAATATTATCCCTGATATGGTTTTTCAGGAAGAGACCAATGAGTGCGGCCTCTCCTGTATTGCGATGCTGGCGCAAACCCAGAATATTCAGTGCTCTCTTCCGGCATTGCGGGAGATTTTCCCGGCGTCCGATCATGGGACATCGTTGAGCGATTTATCCGTCATCCTGCAACAGGTTGGCATTGCCACTGCTCCAGTGCTCTTCGATCACGACGAGCTACATGGGCTGCCGTTCCCCTCCATTTTGCACTACGGTGCCAGTCACTATGTCCTGCTGGCGTGGCGCAAGGGGGACTACGTCTGCGTGATGAACCCGGCAATTGGTCAGCAGTGGTTGCCGTTCTCAGCGTTAAAAAAAGAGATTAGCGGCTATGCGCTGATCCTTGAAGAATCCCCCTCATCAGGAGTCATCCCCAACCCTGTTATCGCCGAAGCGCAGCAGGAGATGCCGCGGGCTATGAGCCTGAAGGAGACGGCGGCGGTTCCGGGCATTTACAAGCTGATGCTATTAACCTTCCTGGTGGCGTTAACGCTGTTTTTAATGCCGACGATGGTCAGCCGCGCGATTAATCAGGCGTTCTCAGATGCGCAGAATACGGATTTTCCATATCTGTGGTTCATCCTCGCCTTTGTGGTCTCCACGCTGTTAGCGCTGGGTGTCCGGGTGATTAGCGAGCGTTTCATCCGCCGCTTTGTGTTGCTTAATAGCGATATTGGTTTTTCGCGATTACTGAATAATCCCCTGCGCTTTTTTGAAAAACGCGCGCCGGGGGATGTTTTCAGCCGCTTTATTGCCTGGCAGAGCGGCATGCTGCAAAAAATTGAGCTGGATAACGGCCTGCGCTCGGACTGGATTATTTGCGTTATCGCCATCGGCATCATGTTCTGGATCTCCCCGGTGCTGGCGCTGATTTCCGCCGTGGGCATTGTGGTGATGGGGTTAATTAGCGTCTGGGCGATATTTCGCGACCGCTGGTATACGCAGCAGCTTCAGCTCAAGAGCGCGGTGCTAAATGACTTTTTTATGGAGACCCTTCAGGGGGTATTAACCATTAAAACCGCCGGGCTGGAAACCCAGCGCAAAGCGCAGTTTGCCCGCCTGTCGCATGACCTTTTTACCTGCCTGCAACGGCAGAAAGTGTATCAGCAGGTGAAAGAAGGGCTGTATCAACTGACCGGCAGCCTCGAAATGGTGGTTTTTATGCTGGTAGTGCTGCCGCTGGTACATGCAAAACAGATCTCCCTGGGCGACTTCTTTGCCTACAGCTTTTTGCGGCAAATTTTTACCTCCTACGTCACGCGGATGTTCTATGCCGTTATCCGTAAATCGCAACTGCATGTCATTGATACCCGCGCGCAGGGATTGTTTACGAAGCATGAGCTTGCTTCTCCCCTGATTTCTCCGCTCAGCGGAACAGCGGTTCCGCGACTGGCGTTCGAGCGGGTGAGTTTTTATTACAACCCGCAAAGGCCAATATTAAACGCGGTGGATCTCGTACTTGAGCCTGGCGATCAGATAGCCATTGTCGGCGATTCCGGTGCCGGAAAGAGCACCTTGCTGCGGCTGATGACCGGACTTTTTTCCGCGCAGGATGGGCGAATTTTGCTGAACAATGCTGAAGCGAGTGCTCAACAACTGACTTCGCAGGTGTGGTTGCAAAGTCAGGAAGACATCCTGTTTAACGCCTCGGTGCTGCAAAACATCACCCTGTTTGACCCGTGGTACAGCGACAGCGACCGTGGGCGAGTGGAAGCGCTGATCGATAAAATGGCGCTGGGGTCGGTGGTACAGGCGCTGCCCGGGGGAATGGAAGCGCTGATTCGCGAAAGCCACTCCGCGCTCTCTTTAGGCCAGCGCCAGCGGCTGATGCTGGCGAGGGCGCTCTACAGTACCCGACCGATTTTACTGTTTGATGAGCCAACCGCCAATCTTGATGATGAAACCGCAGAGACGGTCATCGCCGCGCTGTGTCAGCACTGTCGCGAACAGGGCAAGACGCTGATTGTCGTGACCCACAGTGAGCTGATTGTGAACCACTTTGCGCGAGTATATCGCCTGAACGAAGGCGAGTTGCGCGATATCGGGCAGGGAGCGCCGGACTCATGATGCGAGGATTATTACGCCAGCGCCAAACGTGGTTGTTTGCGCTGATCGCGATCGTGGCCATCATCGTCGCCGTTTTTTATCAGCGCGCGCTGCCGGCACAGGCCGAATCGCTCTATACCGTCGCCCTGGAGCGTGGAGATATCGAAAAAGTGGTGCTGGCGAGCGGCATCATCAAACCAGCTGTCCAGGTGAGCGTTGGCGCTCAGGTCAGCGGGCAGTTGCGCAAGCTGTTTGTTCGTCAAGGGGAGCGGGTGCAAAAAGGGCAACTGCTGGCCGAAATCGACCCGACTTTACAGCTTTCAGACTTACGTAACGCCACCGCGCAGCTGGCCAGCGCCAGAGCGCAGAAGTTAGCCTCTGAAGCGACGCTGGTGCAGTACCGCAAAGCGCTGACCCGCGAGCAGGCCATGAATCGCGACGGCTCTGGTGTGAACAGCGACCTTGAACAGGCGCAGGCGCAATATGCCGCGCAGGTTCAGCAGATTGCAGTCAATGAGGCGCAGATTGTACAAGCGGAAATGAGCGTGCAAACCGCCAACGCCAACCTCGGCTATACGCGCATTCTCGCCCCTATGGACGGAGAAGTGCTGGGCATTGTCACCCGTGAAGGGCAAACCATCGTCTCATCACAAATTGCGCCGACTATTCTGGTGCTTGCCGACCTCGATAAAATGCAGGTGCAAACGCGCATTTCCGAAGCCGATATCCAGAAAATCCATCCCGGACAGCCGCTGTGGTTTTACGTGATTGCCGACCCGCAGACGCGTTATGAGGGGGAGCTTGGCTATGTCCAGCCCGCACCGCAGGAGGCGCTGGAAGAGCAAAACTCCGGGGCTTCCGCCAGCAATCAGCAAAGCACTGCCATTTACTACAACGGCACCTTTGAGGTGGATAACCGCCAGCGACTGCTGAAAACCTCGATGACCGCGCAGGTGTTTATCCGCATTGCGCAGGCCAAAGACGCGCTGCGGGTTCCAGTTGCTGCACTGGGGCGTTCGCTGGGCAATGAACGCTATCTGGTGGTGGTGCAGAAGGCGAACGGCAGCGAGGAGCGCACCGTTCGTATCGGCATTAACGACCGCCAGTACGCACAGGTCCTTGAAGGCTTGCAGCCCGGCGAGCGGGTGGTGATCCCGCAGGATGCAGGGTCAATCTGATGGTGAAGCCGTTAATCCAGCTTAATAACGTTACTCGCTCTTTTATCGCCGGAACGCAGACGATTCCGGTGCTGAAATCGGTGTCCCTGACCATTATGCCCGGCGAAATGGTGGCGATAATGGGTGCTTCCGGCTCGGGTAAATCGACGCTGATGAACATTATCGGCTGCCTGGACAAACCCAGCAGCGGCGAGGTTTATATCAACGGCATTGCTACTCATCTGGCCGATAGCGCGGCGCTTGCCGAACTGCGTAGCCGCTGGTTAGGGTTTATTTTTCAGCGCTATCACCTGATGCCTTATTTAACAGCGGAAGAGAACATCGCCATTCCCGCCTTATATACCGCGATGCCTGCAATTGAACGTCAGGCGCGAATCGCGCTGCTAGCGGGAAAGTTGGGCATTGATACGCGTTTAGGGCATAAACCCGCGCAGCTCTCCGGCGGGCAGCAGCAGCGGGTCAGCGTGTGCCGGGCGCTGATCAACGGCGCGCAGATTATTCTTGCTGATGAACCCACCGGGGCGCTGGATAGCGCCAGCGGCAGGGCGCTGATGGATGTTCTGCACCAGCTGAATGCTGATGGCCACACGGTGATTATCGTGACCCATGACCGCGAGGTGGCGCAGCAAGCGCAGCGGATCGTCGAGATCAGCGATGGGCAGATTGTTGCCGATCGCACGAATTGCGCTCAGGACAAACGTGATATTCAGCGGCTGCCGACGGTACAGGATAACGGTCGGGCTTCGCTGTCGCGCAGCGTAGGCGAGTCGGTACGAATGGCATGGCGTGCGCTGTTGGGCCATCGGATGCGCGCCTTTCTGTCGATGCTGGGGATTATTATCGGCATCTCATCGGTGGTTTCTTCGATGGCGGTAGGTGAAGGCGCCCGGCAGACCATCATGAACGAAATTGGCAAACTGGGTAATACCACGCTCGAAATTCGCCCCGGTACCGGTTGGGGTAGCAAACGCCCGGATATGGAGCGCGCGCTGTCGCTTGAGGATATCACCAGCCTTAGCAAGCAGCCCTGGGTGCTGGGAGTGTCGCCGATTGTCTCCAGCATGACTACCGCGGTGCGCCAGGGCCTGGATTCCTCGATGATCCTCTCCGGGGTTTCCGCCGACTATTTCTCGTTGCAGGGGATTCGCTTTATTCAGGGCAACGGCTTTACCCTGCGCGACGTCAACGACCGGGAGCCGGTACTGGTGCTGGATGAAACCAGTAAAGAGACGTTGTTTCCCGGTAATGAAGATCCGCTGGATAAAATCGTGCAAATCGCCGGTGCGCCGTGGCGGGTGATCGGCGTTGCCAGCAAGCCGGGGCCGAAAGTGGTCAGCGGGTTTATGTCGGCGTGGATCCCCTATACCTCGCTATTACAGCGGATTTCCGGCGATAAGCCGCTGGAGGCGCTAACGCTGCGCTTTCAGGAGACGCTGTCGCCGAGAGAGGCCGCGCAGCGTGCGGAAAGGCATCTTATTCGCGAGCATGGCAAAAAAGATTTCTTTGTCCAGACCGATGAACAGCTCGCCAAAGCGCTGCAAAAAACCTCCGATTCAATGTCGCTGCTGATCACCGCGATTGCCGCTATTTCACTACTGGTCGGCGGCGTTGGGGTGATGAATATCATGCTGGTTTCCGTTACCGAGCGAACCCATGAGATCGGTATCCGACTCTCGGTCGGCGCGCGTCCCTCTGACATCATGCATCAGTTTTTGATTGAGGCGGTGATGATCTGCGCGCTCGGCGGGCTGACGGGGGTCATTGGCTCCTGGGCCGCCGGGAACCTGTTTGCTCTGCTGACGCAGGAGTTCTCGATGGTCTTTACGTGGCTCCCGGTGGCGATGGCCTGTGGCTTTTCCGCTCTGATTGGCCTGACGTTCGGCTATTTCCCGGCGCGGCGAGCGGCGCGACTCAACCCGACGGAGGCGTTGGCCCGCGAATGAAATTAGGTACTTTTTTACCGCTGATCCTGCTGCTCACGGGCTGCGGTAACCTGACCCGCAGCGATTATCAGCGGCCGCTGTTGTCGGTGCCGGAAAACTGGCAGCGAACAGAAGGGCAGAATATCGCCACTTCGCAGGTGGAAAGCGGCCGCTGGTGGGATCGCTTCGGCGACGAGCGTTTGTCGCGCGTGATAGGTCAGGTGCTGGAAAGCAATAACGATCTGGCTGCTGCGGCATTAACTCTCAAGCAGGCACGCATTTCTGCCGGGCTAACCCAGACCAATATCAGTCCCGACGCGACGCTCAACGGCTCCGGCAGCAATTCGAAGCCGTTAAACAGCGGGCGTTCGCAGGAGAGCTACAGCACCTCGTTGTCGCTGAGCTATGAACTGGATCTCTGGGGCAAGCTGGCGCGTATTCGCGAACAAAGTGAGTGGGAAGCGGTTGCCAGCGAGCAGGATTATCACGCGACGATCCTGTCGACGATTGATACCACCGCGCAGCTCTACTGGAACATCGCCCTGCTAAATCAGCAAATGGCTTATCAAGAGGTGAGTTTCGATATTGCCAGGCAGACGCTAGCGCAGATTGAGTCCTGGCAACGGGCGGGGAAAGTTGGACTACTTGATGTTTTACAGGCCCGGCAGACGGTTATCAGCCGCCAGAATCAGCTGCTCGCCCTGAAGCAGCAGCGAGCGATTTCGCGCAACGCGCTGGCGCTGCTGCTCAACCGCCCACCGTCGCAGCATACCGATGAGGCCCATGTGCTGGATGTTCGCCAGCACGTCGCCATTGCCAACGCCACGCCGCTGGCCGCGCTCGCCAGCCGTCCGGATCTTCAGGCCGCGGAATCACGCCTGCGTGCGGCGCTGGCGGGCTCAGATGCTGCGCGGCTGAGCTTCTATCCCACGCTTTCGTTGCAGGGAACGCTTAGCGCCGGAAGCCAGATTTTTCACCAATGGTTTAACGATCCGCTCCGGACCGTCGGCGGCAGCGTGAGTGCGCCCTTTATCCAGTGGAATACGGTGCAGCTCACCGTGGAACAGGCCAGCGTAAAGGTGCAGCAGGAGGCGGTGAACTTCCGCCGCACGGCCTATACCGCGCTGTCGGAAGTGGACAACGCCATGGAGAAGCGGCTAAACGCCGACGAGCAGCGCGATCGCTTGCTGCAATCTCTGCAACTGGGCCAGCAGCGCCTGACGCTCACCGGAAGCCGCTATCGTGCAGGCGCGGTGGATTATCAGACCCTGCTGAACGCCCAGGATGCGCTGCTTGATGTGCAGAACAGTCTTGCGCAAAACCAGTACGACTATCTTTATGCCACTTTGCAGCTCTGGCTGGCGCAGGGTGGCAGTAACCCGCAACAGAGGACATCCCAAAATGAGTCACAGTAAACCCCCTTATCGCGTGGTAATTACCGGCTATGGCGCGGTGACTCCCCTTGGCGACAGCGCCGCCGAAAGCTGGCAGGCGATCATGGATTATCGACACGGCTACCGCTATGTCGATCTCTCGGCTAACGGTATCCACACCCATTTTATTGGCCAGGTGGAGAATGAACCCAGCCTTAAGGGCGTTCCTGCCGCTATCCGTCGGCGTCTGCCGCGCCATGCGCGCCTGGCGCTGGCCGCCGCGCGTGAAGCCATGGCGATGGCCTTTGCCGGTGAATCGCCTGCCGCGTTCTACGATCCGCTGATGTGCGGTGCGATTATTGGCACCGGCTGGGCGGGGCTGGATGAGAGTTACCTGGCGGTGCCGGAGTTTGAGAAAAAAGGCGTCTCTTCACCTTTTAGCTGCTTCTTTTCGATGCCGAACGTGACTACCGCAGCCTGTAGCCAGCTGTGGAATTTACGTGGATATCAAAATACCCCTGTTGCCGCCTGCGCTACCGGCACTATTGCTATCGGCGAGGCCTATGATGCGATTCGCTTTGGCCGCGCCAGTATGATGCTTGCCGGCGCCGGGGAGGCGTTAAATAGCGTCTGCGCCATCTGGAATATCGACGTGCTCGGTGCGCTGAGCCGGGAAACGGAATCGCCGGAGCGGGCCAGCTGCCCGTTCAGCCAGCAGCGCAGCGGGTTTGTGCTTTCGGAAGGGGGGGCGGTGCTGTGCCTGGAAGAGCGGGAGCATGCCATCGCACGTGGGGCGACGATCCTCGCGGAAGTCACCGGTTATGCCAATTTCTCCGACGCGGTGGACTTTACCTCCCCGGCGGAGGATTGCGTGGCCCGCGAGCAGACTATCCGCTGGGCGCTGCGCAGCGCGGAGCTCCAGCCCGCCGATCTCGACTATATCAATGCCCACGGCACCTCCACGCCGCTTAATGATATTAACGAAACGCAGTCGCTGAAAAAGGCGCTGGGTGACGAGGCGTATCGAATCCCGGTTTCCAGCACCAAAGCCTACTCCGGGCATCTGATCGCGGCGGCGGGAAGCTTCGAGACCATTGTCTGCCTGCAGGCGATGGCGGCCGGGATTATGCCCGCCACGGCGCATTTAACCCAGCCCGACCCGCTGTGCGATCTCGACTATATCGCCGAAGGGCATCGTCAGGGAGAGATTCGCCGGGCGTTGAATCTGAGCTTTGGTTTTGGCGGCGCGAACGCCGCGCTGGTGCTGGAGAAACACGCGTGACGCGGCTGCGCTACACCCTTGCCGATGCTCATCAGTGGGCAGCATTTTCTGGTGATGACAACCCCATTCACTTCGATCTTTCGGCTGCGCGTGCGATGGGGGGGAGTCAGTTGAGCGTCCACGGGATGCGCGCGCTGCTGGATGTGAAACGTGATGTTCAGTCGCGGCTGGCGTATCCGTCATCCCGTGCTGAAGGTTATCTGAAATGTCAGGTACGCCTGCGCAGGCCGCTGTGGTGCGAAGCCGACTGGCTGTTAACGCCGGGACCGGTAAAAAACCGCGTGTTATCCGCCGCGTCGGTCATGCATCCACAGAGTGATGAAGTCTGTCTGTCGTGCCAGATGAGCCTGTCGACTGAACCGGAATCGCTGGTGGGGAAACAGCCCAGCGAACTTGATTCTAAGACGCTGCTTGCTCTGCAATCTCACTTCAACAGCGCCTGGCCCGACCTGGCGCAGTGGCAATTTCTTGATGCACTGCTCTTTCGTCAGCTGATTAGCGATAAAGCGCTGCTGAATCAGGAGAACATTGCGGCCCTGCTCGACCAGGGGGAAACCTCGTTACAGCAAATTTTTACCCGTTATCCGGTGTTGCAAACTCATCAGGAGGTGATTTTCGATGCCCGATTTGCGGATAAAGGAGCACCGATCTGGCCTGAATCCCTGTCGCTCTGGCTGCTACCTTCACTGGTGGTCGGACAGGTTGAACAGGGTGCGCTGGTGCGTATCGCGGCAGCGGCACAGCTCAATGACCAGATTATGACCAATGTGATTACGCTGAAAGTTGGCCCAATTAATAATTGATAATTAAGGATAATTTTATGATTCAGTATGATGAGGTTCTGCAAAAAGTCTGTGAAATGATCTGTGATGCCAAAGACCTGGAGCCCGATGAGGTCGATGAGAATACGCCCCTTGTGCAGCTGAAATTAGATAGTCTCGACTACGTCGAGCTGATGGTACTGGCAAAGCGTGAATTCAACATCACGCTGGAGGCGGACTGGTTTATTCACAATCCGGGGATCACCCTCGGTGAGCTGTGCCAGCACATCAGCAAAGAGTCAGGTAACTGATATGGCACAGAAATGGATACTGGTTACCGGCGGCAGTCGCGGCATCGGTCAGGCGCTGGTGATGGGCCTGGCGCAAAGCTGGAATGTGGTGTTTACCGGTCGCAACGAAGCGGCGATCAACGACATCCAGGCGCAGGCGAGCGGAGACGATTCATCCCATTGGGTGCGAGGTTACGCCTGCGATGGTAACGACGAAGCGCGGGTTGAACAGCTTGCGCAGTCGCTGCTGGCTGAGTGGGGGGCACCGGAGGCGATTATCCACAATGCCGGGATGGCCCGTGATGGCCTGCATATTCACCAGAATGCGGCAATCTGGCGCGAGGTGCTGGAGACCAACGTTATCGCAATGATGAACTGGAACCGGGTTCTGCTGCCGGCGATGCTGATGCAACGATGCGGTTCTATCGTGATGATGTCTTCAGTCAGTGCGCTCAAGGGCAACGTCGGTCAGACGGCCTATGCTGCCAGCAAAGCGGCGATGGGCGGTATGGCGCGTTCACTGGCACTGGAGGTCGGGCGTTTCGGTATCCGGGTGAACTGCCTGGCGCCGGGCTTGATTCGTACTGAAATGCTTGAAGAGATCCCTGCACAAAAATTAAAAGAGATGCGCCAGTCGATACCGCTGCGCAGATTGGGTGAAACGGATGATGTGCTTCAGGCGGTGGCGTTTTTAATCGGTGAGGGGAGTCAATATATCACCGGACAGACCCTGGTGCTGGACGGCGGACTGAGTGCCTGAATATGATCGGGCCGGACGATCGGCTGGCCTGATCTTAAGTGCGGGGCGTGAGTTGTTCGATACGCGTCACTAGCTCTTTTATCTCTGTTGCGGTCGCGCGATAAATTTGAATAATCTGCGAAGAGTTTTGTGCGACCAGAGATACAACCAACTGATGTATTTCATCCCCCTGGTTATGTTTAATTAAGCGAGCCAGCGATTTCTCTTCTGCCCGTGAGTTGGTTAGCGCATGGACCACCTGACGACTAACTGCGATAAGTGCCGCATACGGATTGGGGCTATCTTGAAGGATACCCCACTCAGCAATATCATCAATTTCTTCAATTGGATCGCGTGAATGCAGCGCTTTATCTGGTGAAGCCGAACCCTCATGCGGCGGGCTATGATCAAGACACGCAATATTATGCAATAACCCACCAATCTCAACTTTTAGGCTTTGCATCGCGCTCATGTCCATTTTTGTCGCCAGATAACCGGCAATATGTCCGACAGCAGAGGAGTGCCATGGTGTCTGCTGGCTGAACTGATCGATAATAAACGAGAGCAATTCGGCAATATCACGTAGGTTGTGTAAAGAAATAGTATCGTTATGAATTCTTGGGATTTCTTGAATGTAATCCCGATAGTCAGAGGAGGCCATCACCGACCAAAAGTGTTCATTGCTGGAGAGGGTTCTGAAGGCCTGAATGTACTCTTCTTTATAGAGAATATTTGCCCCGGCAGTCACGATTTCGAGGAGTTTCTTGCCTAAGAAGGGCACATGACTGGTGCGGTGCTGGCAATAAAGGACATCCAGTCGATCGGCAAAGAATAGCAGATGGCTTTCTTCGGGGACCAGTTCCCCTTCGATGTAATGCCCCAGGCCTTTTCGCCAATGGGTGTGGTGATAGCGAACAATCCTGTTCAATGGGCGAAATAGAGGAATTCTGCTGAGTAATTCGCTGCCAATAAGTGCGTGGTTGTTATGTTCATCATCAATGTAACTAAGCGGTTCAAGACGCGATTTTTCATTCAATCCGCCGATATCATGGATGAGGGCCGCAAGAACGGTTTTACGACGCTGAGCCGAAGAGAAATGAACTAAATTAGCCAGGTGCGATACGATAAAAGCAGTTCTGACATGATGCAGATTCAGCTTGGGATTAATCATATCAATGGTATTTGCGATGCTGGCTAATGTAGGAAGTAAATGTATCTTCATGATATCGTTATAATATGCAATTTATGAGACAAATCTCAGTCGATTATTATTTGCGCTCGCAGCCATATTGCGGGAACGTTTGGTTGCCGAATAAAATAGTATCATCATTGACTCGATTTATATAGATGATTCTATCATTAGTTTGGCCGCCAAAGAGAGTCTGTTGTGCAATGTTTTCCGGTGTATTATCGGCGCTGTGACGAATTATCCTGGCATCAGCAATATGAAAAAGAGAGCTGCTGGCAGAATGTTTTTTTAATGTGTAGGTGATGCTGCGTGAGATGATATATTTATCCCCATCACTGATGAGTAATCCTTCAACGCTGATTAAAAACCGACTGTTTGAATATTCTACAGATAGCAAGCCTTGTGAGCGTAGAATACTCTCATTTGTGTTCTCCGTCAGATCGTATTGTGACTCACAGGAAAAAGGCGGATGACTGTTGAGGCGAATATAAAAAATTAATAATGCTATCAGTGCTGGTATACAGATCGAAAATATTAAGAAATATTTACGCATTTTTTATTTCCTTATAGTAGTAACTATGGCATTTTTGGTACTTAAGATCGCATTCCAGTATGAATATATCCATATAAATGCCTAAGTCCTGTTCTTCGCTCATCTGCCGATTGAAAAAGTATATTTTCTTTGGCGTAGAACAATCGAGCCCGGAGGGGAGCAGTTTTTGATTCCTGAGTATTTCTGTTGCAGGTGTGCTGCCTGTGCCGTAAATGGTACATTTATCTTGAGTGAGGAGAATGCCAGGTGATTGTTTTTTATGGATAAAAAAGTAAGAGAGGAGCATGAGGCCGACAGCAATCAGGATAAATAAAATGATCGCTTTGTGATGTTGCCCAATCGTCATAGGCTTAGGGGTTTCAGGGGAAAGAGTCGGGAGAGAGAAAGATGTGTGATAATCACTATCGGTGGTAATAATAATTTCATTAGAAATCTTAAAACCGATTCGCGGCACCGTAATAATCACACTTTTCTCAATGCCAAGGTCAGACAAGCTACGACGTAGTGTGGATATATATTGATTCAGATTACTATTAGAAGGTCTGGCACCATATTTTTCAAACACCGTCTGAAAAATATCAACACGCGAGATAATATCTCCCCGATATTGCAGCAGACAGCTAAGAAGGCGAGTAGATGTGGCTGATAGTTCAATACAATCGCCAGTCAACAAGTTGACCAGAGAGGCCTCCTCAGTGTCAAAAGTAATAAATCCCTCTATATCGAACCGCATTTTTATCTCCACACGGAATTAAAAATTCACTCTTTATATCAGGATTTTTATCATAAAAAAAAGTGAATTTCAGATAAATGTACTGTTTAAATTGAAATTTAAAGCTAATGTTGCCGTTTTAGTGTGGTCAATCCATACTGCTAGTTCATTGAATGACAGAAGGAACTGACTCATGAAGATTGTAACTTCATCCCGTATCCCTGATTTACATCATGGTTCTGGCGCTGCTGTTGAAAGCTTAAGGTCATTGATGACCGCCATGGGTATCAATAAATTCTCTGGAGTGAACGTTCCAGAGCAGGAGTATATTCTTTTTGTATTAAAAGAACATGAGCCTGAGGGGCTACTTACTCGTGAATTAGCTGACAGATGTGAAATGTCAATATATAAAGTCAGACATTTGTTGCTGCCTTTGGAGAAGTATGGTCAGGTGAACAGAATAAAAATCAAAAAACATCATAAGTGGTATATTTATAATAAACATATTGATTGAGAGTCATACTAACAAGAGGCCTGTAAATTTGCAATAAACACAGGCCTTTTAGATGCCTTTTTCAATCTTTTAATGTTTTTTTAGAATTAATATCTCGCAAATAATGGAGAATATTCTTAACGAAGTGATACATCACTTCTTAAATAGAGCGTTTTGCATTTCATATGTTGATAAGTATTTATCACTAATGTTGGATAATTCTCATTCGTTAATTTTATCCGGCAAGCGGTGGCAGGCGAGCGCTCGATCGTTTTGTTGATGAAATGATGCTTTTGTTTCTAAGTTGTTGCTTTTGTGGCGTGGCAATCTGATTCAATCAACGCCGAGGGGGAATTTTGCTAAGAAGTCGCATAAGAAAAAGAATGCAATATTATCTAAGGCCGTTGTTATTCCGTACCCACTTCAGTTCACTGACGCTATCATGTTCGCTTTAGCACTCCCTGCCTGGAGTTTTCCATAAAAGAGAAAATAGTGTGATCCAGTTCAATAATATCTTATGTGAGATAAATATTTCCCGATTGCTTATATTGGATACCGTTGCGTATGAGCATGCGTAAAGCACGGTGATGACTGGTGTCCAGTATACTGGACTAAATTCCCATATTATGGGAGGTACGTTAGTTAACTGAGCCAGAGTGCAGGGCAATTGAGGTGTTATTTGATATGAAATAATAAAAAGTCCGTATCAGTCACGTTACTGTGGGGCCAAATATTATGGTTATCAAACACTCAGCTTGAAGGGAGCACAAAATGGCTTACAGAATGATTTTAAACGAAACCTCTTATTTTGGTGCGGGATCGATTAGCTGCATTGTCGATGAAGTCAAAAAGCGCGGCTTTAAAAAAGCGCTGGTGGTTACTGATAAAGATCTGATCCGCTTTAAGGTCGCGACAAAGGTATTCGATATCCTCGATAGCGCAGGCCTGGCCTACAGCGTCTTTGATAACGTGATTCCTAACCCGACCATTGAAGTTGTACAGCAGGGCGTTGAAGCGTTTAAACAATCGGGTGCAGATTATCTGATCGCCATCGGCGGCGGTTCCCCGCAGGATACCTGCAAGGCAGTAGGGATTATCATTAATAACCCTGAATTCGCCGATGTTCGCAGCCTGGAGGGCGGAGCCGACACCAAAAATGCCGCGGTGCCGATGATTGCGATCCCAACCACCGCCGGTACGGCTGCTGAAGTGACCATCAACTACGTCATCACCGACGTACAAAACCGCCGCAAGTTTGTTTGCTATGACCCGCACGATATCCCGGTTGTGGCGATTATCGATGCTGAAATGATGGCCAGCATGCCTGCCAGCCTGAAGGCGGCGACCGGCGTCGATGCGCTGACTCACGCGATCGAAGGTTATATCACTAAAGGCGCATGGGAATTAACCGACATGCTGCATCTGAAGGCTATCGAAGTGATTGGTCGCTCGCTGCGCGCCTCAGTGCAGGGCGATGCTCAGGGCGCGGAAGGAATGGCGCTGGGGCAATATATTGCCGGAATGGGCTTCTCTAACGTCGGACTGGGGCTGGTTCACGGTATGGCGCACCCGTTGGGCGCTTTCTACGGTACGCCGCATGGTGTCGCCAACGCAGTGCTATTGCCACATCTTATGGCTTACAACGCTGAATTTACCGGTGAGAAGTATCGCGACATTGCGGTGGCTCTGGGAAATAAACAGGCGGCGACCCTACCAATAGCCGAAGCGCGTAAGGCAGCCGTTGAGGCCGTGGCGCAGCTTAACCGCGACGTTAATATCCCGGCGCGTCTGCGTGATGTGGGTATGAAAGAGGAGGATATCGATGCCCTCGCCGCCGCCGCGCTGGCGGATGTGTGCACTGGCGGTAACCCGCGCGATACGAATCTGGAAGAGATTAAAGCGCTGTATCGGGCGATTTTCTAAGGTAGTAATCTCAACCGTAGCCGGTAGAACTCTCTATCGGCTACGGTGTTATTTAGGCTGGGCGTGTGCGCTATATCCGCACTCGTTTACACCCAGACATCAATCTCTATCTGTTTTAGCTTTAATCTTGTCAATGGCGGTGACGTTTTCCGACATCGCTTCATTAAGGACCTTCACCGCCGTGCTGGCATCGCGATTTTTAATCGACATATAGACTTTGATATGGGCTTCCACGCTCTCAAGGGTAATACCCAGCGCGCGGTTAAGTTCTTCAAGGTAGTAGTAATAAATATCTTTGATGGAATTCATTACGTTATAAAAGACGCTATTGTGCGATGCCCTGACAATCGCCAAATGGAACGCGTAATCCGCTTCAGAATATTTTTTGTAGTCACCCTTGTTGATGAGCATATTGTTGAGCGCTTGCTCAAGCTGGAGGATATCTTCATCGGTGGCATGAGTGACGGCCAACTCCACGCATTTGAACTCCACGGTCTGGCGGAAGATCATCATATCGTGAAATTCTTCGCGGCTAAGATGCATGATAGGGCGAGGATCGTTGCTCAGCATCTGCGGTGTGAAGTGATCGCTAACGTAGCTGCCGCTCCCCTGGCGGGTGACGACAATGCCGAGATCGCGAAAGCGCTGGACCGCACTGCGCACGCTGACCCGGCTGACGTTAAAGGACGTGCTCAGCTCCGCTTCAGATGGCAGGCGGCTACCCGGCGGCCAGCTACCATCCAGCAGCTTTGCGCTAATCTGATCATAAATTTCATTTACAACATTCTGTTTTTGAATGGATTTTATGCTCAAGATCGCTGTCCGTGTGAGTTATAAAGCGTCAGCCAATATACCATTTTTAAAAACAAAGCGCCCGTTCGGGCGCCTAATATTAACAGGTCTGAACTTTTGTGCTGCTGGACTCTTTACTGGTGAAAGCCGTGACTGATGTCAGTAAAACTGCCAGGACAAGCGAGCTGCCCATAAAAATGTAAGAGGCGCCTGGACCACCGGTCAAACCATTGAGGTAGCCGACAATCCATGAACCAACGAACGAGCCAAGCGCACCGAAACTGACGATAAACGCCATCGCTCCAGCCATCACATTCCTTGGGATCATGTCAGGTATTGCTGCAAAAAATGGACCGTATGGCGTATACATCGCCCCACCCGCAATCATCAGTAGCACATAGGATAACCAGAAGTTGGAGGTACCGATGGTAAAGGAACCGATGAAGCAGATCGCGCCAAGCCCTAAGAAGAGAAGAACAATGATTTTACGATTCAGAAATTTATCTGAATACCAGGAAGCACCCAACATTAGTGGAACGGCGAGCAGATAAGGTGCTGCGGATAACCAACCTGTTGCGACAATACTTAGGGAAGGTGCGAACAAGTCCCTGATATGAGATCATGTTTGTCATCTGGAGCCATGGAACAGGGTTCATCATGAGTCATCAACTTACCTTCGCCGACAGTGAATTCAGCAGTAAGCGCCGTCAGACCAGAAAAGAGATTTTCTTGTCCCGTATGGAGCAGATTCTGCCATGGCAAAACATGGTGGAAGTCATCGAGCCGTTTTACCCCAAGGCTGGTAATGGCCGGCGACCTTATCCGCTGGAAACCATGCTACGCATTCACTGCATGCAGCATTGGTACAACCTGAGCGATGGCGCGATGGAAGATGCTCTGTACGAAATCGCCTCCATGCGTCGGTTTGCCCGGTTATCCCTGGATAGCGCCTTGCCTGACCGCACCACCATCATGAATTTCCGCCACCTGCTGGAGCAGCATCAACTGGCCCGCCAATTGTTCAAGACCATCAATCGCTGGCTGGCCGAAGCAGGCGTCATGATGACTCAAGGCACCTTGGTCGATGCCACCATCATTGAGGCACCCAGCTCGACCAAGAACAAAGAGCAGCAACGCGATCCGGAGATGCATCAGACCAAGAAAGGCAATCAGTGGCACTTTGGCATGAAGGCCCACATTGGTGTCGATGCCAAGAGTGGCCTGACCCACAGCCTAGTCACCACCGCGGCCAACGAGCATGACCTCAATCAGCTGGGTAATCTGCTGCATGGAGAGGAGCAATTTGTCTCAGCCGATGCCGGCTACCAAGGGGCGCCACAGCGCGAGGAGCTGGCCGAGGTGGATGTGGACTGGCTGATCGCCGAGCGCCCCGGCAAGGTAAGAACCTTGAAACAGCATCCACGCAAGAACAAAACGGCCATCAACATCGAATACATGAAAGCCAGCATCCGGGCCAAGGTGGAGCACCCATTTCGCATCATCAAGCGACAGTTCGGCTTCGTGAAAGCCAGATACAAGGGGTTGCTGAAAAACGATAACCAACTGGCGATGTTATTCACGCTGGCCAACCTGTTTCGGGCGGACCAAATGATACGTCAGTGGGAGAGATCTCACTAAAAACTGGGGATAACGCCTTAAATGGCGAAGAAACGGTCTAAATAGGCTGATTCAAGGCATTTACGGGAGAAAAAATCGGCTCAAACATGAAGAAATGAAATGACTGAGTCAGCCGAGAAGAATTTCCCCGCTTATTCGCACCTTCCTTAGCCCTGATGCTGATTTTAAAATAGACGGAAGCCACATAATGAAACCATACATTCCGATATTCCAGAAAAAATGGATAAAGGAAAGGGAAAGTACTTTACCTGAACGAAAAGCCTCACTGTAGTTTTTAATTTCTTTTATATTAGTTTGCTCAGCGGCAAGTGCAGCTTCAATATCGATTTTTTCTTGTGGCGTTAACCATTTTGCATCAGCAGGGCGATCAACAAAAACAAACCACCATATTGCCGCCCAAATAATTGCGGGTACGCCTTCAATGATGAACATTCCACGCCAGCCGAACGCATCAACAAGATAACCTGACAGAACGGACATCCACAATACGGTAATAGGGTTACCAAGGAACAGAAATGTATTGGCTTTTGAACGTTCTTTCTTAGTAAACCAGTGACTTAGGAAGACAAGCATTGCGGGCATAACGACACTTTCGGCGACACCAAGAAGAAAACGTATCACCGCCAGCGTTTTTACATCATGTACCATGCCAGTCGCTGTTGCTAAAATACCCCACAGGATAAGACTCCAGAATATCAATTTCTTCGCACTACGTTTTTCAGCGTAAATACCTCCTGGAACTTGAAAGAAAAAGTAACCCAGGAAGAATAAAGCGCCAAGTAACGATGATATTCCTGGGGTAATATTGAGGTCTTCTGCCAAACCCGATGCGGCACCAAATCCATAGTTAGCACGATCCAGATAGGCCAGGCTGTAAGTGATAAATGCCAGGGGAATAAGTTTTTTCCAGCGTAAAGGGGCCAGTTTTCTTTGTATTTTATCAATCATAATCTCTATTCCAGAGTAGGTTTTTTATGCATCTTCTGACGGTTATTGAATTGAATCACAGCACTGCCAGCCAACCACCATCGACGTAAATAATCTGTCCGTTGATATAGTCAGAGGCTTTTGATGACAGAAAGACCGCGGTGCCAATTAATTCATCCGGACGGCCCCAGCGCTGTGATGGATTGCTGCTTTTTACCCAGTTATCGAACTGCTTATCTTCAATCAGCGCAGTATTCATATCGGTCAGAATGTAGCCTGGCCCAATGGCGTTGCTCTGGATATTAAATTGCGCCCATTCGGCCGCCATGGAGCAGGTGAGCATTTTGATCCCGCCTTTCGCCGCCGTGTAGGGGGCCACGGTTGGTCGGGCTGCCTGACTGGTCAGCGAACCGATATTGATAATTTTGCCCCCGGAGTTGCGTGCAATCATCCGTTTTGCGGCGGCGCGAGAAACGAGGAAAGCGCTGGTGAGGTTGGTATCAATCACCTTTTGCCACTTTTCCAGCTCCAGATCCACCATCGGCTTACGGTACTGAATACCGGCGTTGTTTATCAAAATGTCGACGTAGATACCCTGTGCATCAAGCTCTGCAAAGGCTTTTTCAATCGCCTCCTCGTTTGTCACGTCAAATGCCACGCCGTGTGCGCTATACCCTTTACTTGCCAACGCATTTACGGACTCGGCCAGCAGCGTGTCGCGAATGTCGTTCAGAACGACCCTGGCACCCGCAGCGGCGAGCCCTTCGGCATAGGCAAATCCCAACCCACGTGCCGATCCGGTGACCAGTGCCGTTTTCCCCGTTAAATCGAATAATGCGCTCATTTCATTTCCTCAGTGGTTTAATTTGTATGACGACTGTCTTATTTAAGGTTGATTTTTTGAATGATAAAAAGCAACATCCTAAAAATAAATTTGCAATACGGATCACAAATACAAGGAGTTGATCATATTGTTATGTTTGTATGTGGTTGTATTTATTTGTTTTTATTGTGTTTGGTTTCGCTGGCTTGATCGCGATCACAGAATGTAATATTCAAGAGACGCTCACGGATTAAGCGTGATATAACATCGCAAAGTTGTAGGACAACCTACAAATTATGAATAGTCATTCGCTTGCAGCATGGCAGGCAGTTAGTTCGCAAAACTGAGGAGTTAAAGTGAGTAACCTGAAAATCACTAATGTGAAAACGATTCTGACGGCACCGGGTGGCATTGATCTGGCCGTGGTGAAGGTCGAAACCAATGAGCCAGGGCTGTACGGTCTGGGCTGTGCGACATTTACACAGCGTATCTTCGCGGTTAAAAGCGCCATTGATGAGTACATGGCACCTTTTCTCATTGGCAAAGACCCGACGCGTATTGAAGATATTTGGCAGTCTGGCGCGGTCAGCGGCTACTGGCGTAATGGGCCGATTATGAACAACGCGCTATCGGGCGTTGATATGGCGCTGTGGGATATCAAAGGTAAGCTGGCGGGGATGCCGGTTTATGATTTACTGGGCGGTAAATGCCGCGACGGTATTCCTTTGTATTGCCATACCGATGGTGGCGACGAAGTGGAAGTTGAGGACAATATTCGCGCCCGAATGGAGGAGGGATACCAGTACGTACGCTGTCAGATGGGGATGTACGGCGGTGCAGGTACTGATGATCTCAAACTGATTGCGACCCAACTGGCGCGGGCGAAGAATATCCAGCCCAAACGTTCTCCACGGAGCAAAACGCCGGGGATCTATTTTGACCCCGACGCCTATGCGAAAAGCGTTCCCCGCCTGTTTGATCATCTTCGCAACAAGCTGGGATTTGGCATTGAGTTCATTCATGACGTGCATGAACGCGTAACCCCGGTCACCGCGATTAACCTGGCCAAAACGCTTGAGCAATATCAGCTCTTTTATCTTGAAGATCCGGTGGCACCGGAAAATATCGACTGGCTTAAAATGCTTCGCCAACAATCCTCCACGCCGATCTCCATGGGGGAACTGTTTGTGAATGTAAATGAGTGGAAACCGCTGATCGACAACAAGCTTATCGATTACATTCGCTGCCACGTCAGTACCATCGGCGGTATTACGCCAGCGAAGAAACTGGCGGTTTACAGCGAGCTGAACGGCGTGCGTACCGCATGGCACGGGCCTGGCGATATCTCACCGGTCGGCGTCTGCGCGAATATGCATCTTGACCTGAGTTCGCCAAACTTCGGTATTCAGGAGTACACGCCGATGAATGATGCACTGCGCGACGTCTTCCCTGGTTGCCCGGAAATAGGCCACGGTTATGCGTATCTGAACGATAAGCCAGGGTTGGGTATTGATATCGATGAAGCCAAAGCGGCGAAGTATCCGTGCGAAGGTGGGATCCCATCCTGGACAATGGCGCGGACACCGGATGGCACCGCTTCAAGACCGTAAGTGGCTAGTACCCACTAAAAGGGCGTAAACGTCTTGCTGACTACGAGCGCCCGCCTGTAATCCCCGGGCTACCTTGACGGGCATTATTCCCGGAGGCGGCGCGTTGCGCCTGTCCGGGCTACGCGATCGGATGAACCGGTAGCCCGGACAGATGCGAGCATCGCCTCCGGGGAAATCGTCAGACCGTACGAATTATGGCACCAAATACACCTGCGGGGCGGCGGTATCCGGGTGCTCGCCCATTCTTACCTCCGCGCCGTACCAGCGGCTAATAATTGGCTGCTGAACCACCTCCTGCGGCGTGCCCTGCGCCACCAGCTTTCCCTGATGCAACAGCAGAATGCGATCGGCCCACAGCGCTGCGAGGTTCAGGTCATGCAGCACCACGCAGACGTGCAGCTGGCTGCTGCGGGTCAGGCGCTTGAGCAGGCGCAGAAGGTGCTGCTGGTAATAGAGATCGAGCGCCGAAGTAGGCTCGTCGAGAAACAGCCAGCCCTCAGGCGCACCGTCGCGCCACAGTTGCGCCAGACAGCGGGCCAATTGAACCCGCTGCTGTTCGCCGCCGGAGAGGGAAGGGTAGCGTCTCCCGGCCAGATGATCGCAGCCGGTCTCCTCCATGACCTGACGGATCATCTCCGCGTGCGGCGTGCTGCCCCACGGCGAACGGCCCATGGCGATCACCGTTTCAATCGGCCAGTCGGCATGAAGCGGGGTGCGTTGCAGCATTACGGCCCGGCGGCGTGAAAGTGCTTCTGCCGACCAGGCTTCCAGTGGACGGCCTTCCACCAACCGTTCGCCGCTGTCCGGCGTTAAAAAACCGGTTAACAGGCGCAACAGGGTCGATTTACCCGCGCCGTTGGGGCCAATCAGCGCCGTCATCTCACCGCCGCGCAACTGGAGAGAGACATCATTAATAATCTGGCGCTTGCCCATGCGCAGCGAAAGCGAACGCGCGCTATAGCGGTTATCCATGCGTTTCTCTCTCCCGGCGGAAAATTAGCCACAGGAACCACGGCGCGCCGAGGACGCTGGTCAACAGACCAACCGGCATCTCGGCGGGTGCGGCGACGGTGCGCGCCAGCGTATCGGCCAGCAGCAGCAAAATTGCGCCACACAGCAGCGAACCGGGGATCAGACCGCGATGGTCCGGCCCCAGCCACATTCGCATCAGATGTGGTACCACCAGGCCGATAAAGCCGATAATGCCGCTGATCGCCACCGCCGACGCCACCAGCAGGGCGCTGCACAGCAGCAATAGCCGCTGCAGCGCACGAACGTTAACGCCGAGGTAATGCGCCTCTTCATCACCCAATTGCAGCAGATTAAGGCGTGAAGCCATCGCCCATATCAAGATAGAAGCCGGGATTATCAGCGTGGCCGCCACCAGCAGGGTGGACCACTCCGCCTGGCCGAGGCTGCCCATGCCCCACAGGGAAAGCTGGCGCAATTGGGCATCGTTGCTTATCCACGCCAGCACCCCTACCAGCGCGCTGCAAAGGGCGTTAATCGCGATGCCGACCAGCAGCAGGCGCGAGAGCGAAGCGTCTCCCGCCCGGCTGAGGATAAAAATCACCACCATCACCGCCATACTACCGATAAACGCTGCCAGCATCGGGGCGTACAGCGCCACAAGAACCGGTACCGACAGCGGCAGCACCAGCCAGCAGGCTACCGCCAGCGCCGCACCGCTGCTGATACCTAAAAGCCCTGGGTCAGCGAGCGGATTGCGAAACAGCCCCTGCATCACGCAGCCGGAGAGCGCCAGAGCAGCGCCGACCAGCAGCGCCAGCAGCACCCGCGGCAGGCGAATGGTCAGCCAGATGTTTCTCAGGATCTCATCGCCGGAAGGCAGCAGGCTGGCCAGCGGCAGGCGCATCGCCCCAAGGGTAGTAGCAAGTAGCGTCAGGATGACCAACAGCAGCGTCATTAACCACAGATGACGAGTAAGGTGGCAACGCATCAGGGTAACTGCTCCGCTTTTTGCCGTAGCGCGAGTACCGCCTGCGGCGTGCGCGGGCCAAAGCCGAGCAGAGCCATATCATCAATAACCTGCACCTGCTTATTGCGCCCTGCGGGCGTCTGCGCCAGTCCCGGTAGCTTCCACAGTCCGGCTTCACCACCCATACCTTTCAGGCCATCGGCGGAGATCACCACCAGGTCCGGTCGGCTTGCGATAACGCCTTCCTGGGACATGCTGCGATAATGGTCGAAGTCCTGCATCGCATTCTGCAATCCGGCGGCTCGGATGGCTCCATCCGCCGCCGTTTGCTTACCGGCCACCATGGTGTTCATACCGCCGTGGCTGAGGATAAACAGCACTCGCTTGTTAATGGGCTGCGAAGGGGTTTGCGCGATCTGCTGGTGGAGCTTCTGGCGCAGGGCTTCACCTTCACTCTCTTTGCCGAGGGCCGCGGCAATCACGCCAATTTTTTTCTCGATGGCCGGAAAGTCGTAGCCGCCCGGTACGTTGACCACCTTAACCTTGTTCTCTTCGACCTTTTTCAGCACCAGCGAAGGCTGCGCCTGGGCGCTGGCCAGCACCAGCGTCGGGCGTAGAGAAAGGATCCCTTCAGCGTTTAGCTGGCGGATATAGCCGACATCTGGCAGGCTCTGTGCGGCGGCAGGCCAGGTACTGGTGCTGTCTTTCGCCACCAGTTGCTGCTGGGCATCAAGCGCATAAACCACTTCCGTGACGTCGCCGCCGAGAGAGACAATCCGCTCGGCGGCGGCGCTGGCAAACAGCGGAAACGCCATGAGTAATATCAGCCAACGTTTCATGCGATCAGCCCTTCGGTGGTCAAACGGTCGACCTGCGCGCGCCACTGCTCCTGCTCCGGGTGGCCTTCGGTGCGTTGACCGTACAGCTGGGCAATCTGCGTGCCGTCTTTGGCAAACAGTTCGACGCTGGTGACGTGACCGTCTGAGGTCGGTTTACGGGTGACCCAAATCTCATCCACGCTGTCCTCGCGCAGATGCAGGGTAAAGGCGGTGTTGAAGATATTCAGCCAGCCGCGCATCGGCGCAACTTTTTCCAGCGCGCCGGTGAAGATCTGTACGCAGCCGCGGTTGCCGACGAAAATCATGATCTCGTTGCCATCCTGATGAATAGTATCCAGCAGGCCCGGCAGCGCCTCTTTCTCGATACGGCAGGCGAGGTCGTCGCTGACCTGGCGGAACGCCTGCTGGCGCGACAGGTTATATTTTCTCAACAGGCCAAAGAACTGGTGGACGTCGGTCATGGCGCGCCATTCGTTTTCCAGCGCCGTGCCGTCGGCAGAATCGGCATATTTCACCGGATCGGCCGGGCGAACGGTCAGCGGAGCGGGGGAATCTTGCGTATGTTCGGCGATCAGCGTATCCCAGACTGCCATGTCCGTGTTCCCGGTGGTGTAAACCTTGAGCAGCGCATCGCCGTGCGGGTCGAAGAACTGAATGCTCTGGCGGCCGTTATCGGTCAGGCGGAAGGCGCTGGCCCACTGGCTGAGGAACAGGCGCAGGTCGAGGGCGCGCGGGTTGAGTACCAGCCCGGCGTGGCCGCTCAGATGCTGGTGGGTAAATTCGCCGACCTGTTCATGCACCGCGTATTCGTTGCGGCAGATACATTTGGTTTCGCCCACGGCTTCCAGCGCCGCCAGAATGGCGCGCGCATCGTCAATCAGACGTACGGCATCGTGGCCGAGGCGAGCTTCGGTCAGCTCAGCTTCGCTAATCCCCATTTCGGCGGCGATATCGCGGGCGTATTTTGCGGAAGATTGCGCTTTTGTGGTCAGATAGCGTTGCCACAGCGGAGCATGTTGCGGTTGGGTGTTTTGCATAATTCACATCCTTCTCGACGATGAGTATCCCCGGCGCGCGGCCGGGGAGCAGGTTTCTTATTATTTGGCCTATCAGAAATCGACGTTAACGCCTAATTGCCAGGTACGCCCAGGCATCACCGACAGCGCTTTATCGTTGGCATCCTGATTGGTTGCCGTTTCGATATTGCGGCTGCTCAGATAATCCCAGTATTTACGGTCGGTGATGTTGTACACGCCGCCGTTCACGCGCACGTTCTTCGCCACCTGCCAGTAAGCGGTCCAGTCCAGCATGCCGTAGCCCGGAACGCGCATATATTCGCTGGTCGAATCGGTAATTGCGGAGCCGGTGTTGGTGTAGCTTTCGCGGTTGGTGGTGGTCGCGCGTTTGCCCTTAACAAAGGTGGCGGTCAGCGCGGTACCGTACACTTTGGCCGGATCGTCCCATGCCACGCCGACGATAGCCTTCATTGGCGCGACGCTATCGAGGTCGACGTATTTGTCGCCGCTGTAGCTGGATTTCGATTGCCCTTCGCTATAGCCGTAGGCGAGGGTGGCACTCAGGCCGTTAACCTCTTCAAACCAGGTGCCAAAGTTGAATTTGGCGCTGATTTCGCCGCCGTAGATATAGGCTTTATCGCGGTTCTCCGCCTGGTAAATGGTATAGATGTTCGACGGCACGTTAGCGAACTGCGCCGGATTATTGGCGCGCATGTAACGGGTATAGGCGATAAAATTCTTGTAGCTGTTGTAGAACAGGGCGGTGCGCATAGTGATACCTTCGGTGACTTCGCCCTTCATCCCCCACTCGAAGTTATCGCTGGTTTCGGTTTTCAGATCGGTGTTGCCGATCAGCGCATACTGTCCGGGGCCAGCATAGCTGGAGCCGAGGTTCCAGGAGCCATACAGCTGGCTGGCGTTCGGGAACTGCGCCCCGCGCTGGTACTGCAGGTAGGTCATCAGGCGCGGAGTGATGTCGTACTGGAAGGCCAGCGACGGCAGCGCCTGGGTGTCGGAGTTCTTACCATACAGATTTGAAACGGCAGAACCGGTCAGCACGCTGCTGTTATTCGCCAGGTCGGAGAGATTCTCCGGCTTAGTCGACTGATGCACCACGCGAATGCCCGGGATCACCGCGAAGTTATGGCTGTCGAGGTCAAAGTTAATTTTGTCCTGCATGAAGCCTGCAACGATATAGCCTCGGCTGTCGGCGTCCGGCTGCATAATGAGGCTGTAAGCGCTCGGGGTTGGCGACTGAGTTAATGGCCGCTGGGTTTTGGTGGTGCTGGCGTTAAAACCGGCGCTCAGGTCGTGGCGGCCAATGGATTTCGCCAGCGCGCTCTGAATCCCCCAGGTATCGGTATCGTAGTCGGAGCTTACCGTTTGCATCGCGCGGGTGATGCTGTCCGGCATATAAGTCCAGTCATGGGACTCAGTGTGCTGGTAGTAGAATTTGGTCGACACGCTGTCGATATAGTCGTTCATCGGCGTCCAGTCATCTTTCAGGCTCAGGCCCCAGCGGCGGGTCTGGCTGGTCTGGTTAGAGGTGCCGATAACGCTGTTGCCGCTGATGTCCCAGGCGTCGTAATGGGTGTGATTGGTTTTATGGTAATAATCGAAGGTGCTGGTCAGCTTATGTTCGTCATTCGGCTGCCAGATCCCGGAGGCCAAAAAGGCGTCGGAGTGCCAGTTAGCCGGATATGAATCGACGGTCCCGCTGTTATTTTCCGTTTCCTGGCCGTCGCGACGGCTGTAGACGAAGATCCCGCGCAGGGTTTCGTCGCCACCGGCGACGGTGACGCCGTTGTGCCAGCTGCGGTTCGAGGAATCATAGCCGCTGCGGTAGCCGAAGGCGCTGGTTTTGCCCGGGTGCAGATAGTCATCTGCGGATTTAGGACGGAAGGAGACGTTACCGCCGATGGAGCTGTTGGCGGTTTCGGTCGAGGTGGCCCCGGACTGAATATCGATGCTGCCGTACATGTACGGGTCAATATAGTCGCGGCCCATACCGAAAGTATTGAGGCCAGCGCGGCTGGCGTAGCTGCGCCCGGTGGCGTTCGGCTGAGCGATGCCGTCGACGTCGATACCGACGCGGTTGCTCTCCATGCCGCGAATGTTGTAGCCGGTATAGCCGCCCCGGTCGAAGCCGCTTTTGCCGTTGCCGGAACCGCCGCTGGCGCCAGTCGCGCCAATCAACGGTTCGTAGCGCATGATGGAGCCAAAGTCGTTGGCCCCTTTATCCTGTAGTTCCTGAGCGCTGATGGAATGCTCGCTGCCCGCTTTCAGCACGGGGGCTGGCGCGGTCACGGTCATCTGTTCTGAACTATCGTCGGATGATGAATTGTTGGTGGTATCAGCCGCCCCGGCGGAGGTCTGATAGATTGCTGCAAGCAAAGAAGTCACCAGCAGGCTTTTCTTGAACCATGCTGTTGATTGAGTGGAGTTATACATAGTAGCCACGCCTTGATAATTATTAGTATCGGCTCACGCGTTACTTCCAGAGTGCAGGTGTGTCCCGTTATTCCGTTACTGGACGTTTTTTACTCCATGCTTATTGATTGCGAATGGTAATGATAGGTATTATCGTTTGCAACAAAATAATCATTTATTCCTCAATTAATCTGCAAGTTGTTTACAATTCATCCTTTTATTGACAGTGAGAAACCGATGAGCCACAAAGCCGCTATTACCATTACCTACTGTTCGCAGTGCAACTGGATGCTACGCGCCAGCTGGATGGCCCAGGAACTACTGCATAGTTTCAGCACCGATATTGGCTCAGTGACCCTGGTGCCGGGAACCGGGGGGATCTTCGTGGTGACCGTTGACGATGTGCAAATTTGGGAGCGCAAGCAGGATGGTGGTTTCCCCGATGCGGCGGAGCTGAAGCGTCGGGTTCGCGACGTTTGCTTCCCGGAGAAACCTCTGGGGCACGTGGACAAGCCGGCATAATCCTCAGGAGGTAACCGGCTGCGCTGCACTCTTTAAAGGTGTATTATTAAGGCATCTTTATCGATGAGGAACAGGCGATGGCGGGCAAACGTATTGCGCGGGAAAAAAAGACCATTAGCAGCATGATTACGCTCTACCAGCGCCGCTGCCCGGATGCCCATGAAGATGCGGAACATTATCAGGCGCTTAACGCCTACGCCGATAAGCGCCTGGATAAGTGCGTATTTGGTGAAGAAAAACCCGCCTGCAAGCAGTGTCCGGTGCACTGTTATCAGCCCGCCAAACGCGAAGAGATGAAGCAGATTATGCGCTGGGCGGGGCCACGGATGCTCTGGCGGCACCCGATTTTGACCATTCGCCATTTGATTGATGACAGGCGCCCGGTGCCGGAGTTACCGGAAAAATACCGACCCAAAAAATAGCGACTTTTCCCCGGAGGCGATGCTGCGCATCTGTCCGGGCTACGTCCTGGGGTAGAGGTAGCCCGGACAGGCGCAACGCGCCGCCTCCGGGAAGAATGCCAGCCAGGTAGCCAGGGTAAGGCGCTAGCCGCGACCCGGGGCCTCGCCGGAATCGGCTTGGGTTTGACTATCGCGAACCGATGTACAGACAAACGCGATAATAAACAACAGGGTAAACAACACTACGATGGTCGGTGCCGGGGCGCTGTCGAGATAAAACGACAGCCACACGCCGCCCAGCGAACAGCTCACCGCAATCGCCACCGCCAGCAGCAGGGCGCTGACAAACCGCCGCGTCAGCAGCAGCGCGATCGCCCCCGGGGCTATCAGCAGCGAAATCGACAAAATAATCCCCACCGCTTTTAGCGTCGCCACAATGGTCAGCGCAATCATGCACAGCAGCCCGTAATGCAGCAGCCCGCAGCGCAAACCGCTGGCTTTCGCCTGGTTCGGGTCGAAGGCGTGCAGCAGAAAATCGCGCCACTTCAGGCCGATAATCAGCGCGATCGCCAGCGCAATCAGCGACGTTTGCACAATGTCGCTGGCGGAAATACCCAGCATGTCGCCAAACAGAATATGGTCGAGATGCACCTCCGACTGAATCGACACGTACAGCACCAGCCCTGCGCCAAACATCCCGGAAAACACAATTCCCATAATCGTATCGCGCTTGATGCGGCTGTTATCGTCGAGATAACCGGTGGCAATGGCGCAGAATAACCCGGCGATAAACGCGCCGATAGCGAACGGGATGCCGATGATATACGCCACCACCACGCCCGGAAAAACCGCGTGACTCATGGCGTCGCCCATCAGCGCCCAGCCTTTTAACACCAAAAATACCGACAGCAGCGCGCAGGGAATGGCAACGATAATCGCCACCAGCATGGCGTTAATCATAAAAGAGAACTGGAACGGTTCGAGCAGAGCGGTCAGCATGTGGCCTCCCTGGCGCGGCGACGGCTGGCGAGCAGGCCGTGCTTCGGCGCGAAAACGAAAGCGACTAAAAACAGCAGCGTCTGGGCCACAACGATAATCCCGCCGGTTGCCCCGTCCAGGTAGTAACTCAGCCACGCGCCGAAAAAGCTGGTCAGGCTGCCGATAGCCACGGCGATCGCCAGCAGGCGCGGAAAGCGGTCGGTCAGCAGCCAGGCCGTGGCGCCGGGCGTGACGACCAGGCAAATCACCAGAAATGCGCCGACGGTTTGCAATGCCGCGACGGTACAGGCCGCCAGCAGGGTGAAAAACAGCAGCTTCAGCCCGGTGGTGTTCAGGCCAATCGAGCGGGCGTGGTTCTCATCGAAAAAGGTCACCATCAGGTCTTTCCACTTCAACAGCAGAATCGCCATCGAAATAAAGCCAATCGCCGCCAGCTGAATAATATCCTCTGGGGCAATGGCCAAAATATTGCCGAGAATAATGGTCTGGATATTCACTGAGGTCGGGTTAAGCGACACCATAAACAGGCCGATACCGAAAAATGAAGAGAAGATCAGGCCGATAATCGCGTCTTCCTTCAGCTTCGAGCGCTGGTTAAGAAACAGCATGCTGCCTGCCGCCAGCCCGCCGGAAAGAAACGCCCCCAGCGCGAAGGGCAGGCCGAGCATATAAGCGCCCGCCACGCCGGGTACGATGGAGTGGGAGAGGGCATCGCCAATCAGCGACCAGCCCTTGAGCATCAGATAGCAGGAGAGAAATGCGCACACCCCGCCCACCAGCGCCGAAACCCACATCGCATTGAGCATGTATTGATAACCAAACGGCTCCAGCAGCCAGCTCATCTTTCGCCTCCCGCCGCCCGGCGGCTGATAAACGGGCGCTCATCGTCGGTAATGATCCTCTCTTCCGCCCCGCTCAGCACCACGTGGCGCAGCACGCCGCTAAAGGCGAGTTCGAGGTTTTCGGCGGTAAAGGTGGTTTCCGTCGGGCCGCTAGCCAGCACGGTACCTTTTACCATCACCGTGTAGTCGCAGAACTCGCTTACCGAACCGAGGTTATGCGTTGAAACCAGCATAGTGCAGCCTTCGTCGCGCAGCTCCCGCAGCAAGGTGATAATGCGCGCTTCGGTCTGTACATCGACGCCGGTAAAGGGCTCATCCAGCAGAATGACTTTCCCCTGTTGGGCGATAGCGCGGGCGAGAAACACGCGCTTTTTCTGTCCTCCGGAGAGTTCGCCTATCTGCCGATGGCGATACTCGCTCATGCCGACCCGCTCCAGCGCGGCGTCGACAATCTCATGGTCGCGTGGTTTGGCCCGCCGCAGCCAGCCCATATGGCCGTAGCCGCCCATCATCACCACATCTTCCACCAGCACCGGGAAGGACCAGTCCACCTCTTCCGACTGCGGAACATAGGCCACGAGGTTCTGGCGCAGGGCGCGGTTAACCGGTTGACCAAGAATGGCGATATCGCCACGGCCCACGCGCACGAAGCCCATCAGCGCTTTAAACAGCGTCGATTTTCCCGAACCGTTCACCCCGACCAGCGCGGCAATTGAGCTGCGCGGGACGCTAAATGAAGCATCGCGCAGGGCGGTATGCCCGTTGCGATAGGTTACGCTGACGTTGTTGACCGCGAGGCCCGGCAGCTCGTGACTCATGCCTGTTTCCTTAGTCCGTCATTGATACCCTGGACGATGGTTTCTGTGGTGACGCGCAGCAGGTCGAGGTAGGTTGGAACCGGACCGTCGGCGGCGCTCAGGGAGTCGACGTACAGGACGCCGCCATAGTGGGCACCCGCTTCCCGTGCCACCTGACGTGCGGGTTTATCGGAGATGGTGCTTTCGCTAAAGATAGTCGGGATACGCTCTTTCTTCATGGTGTCGATGGTTTTGCGCACCTGCTGCGGCGTGCCCTGCTGGTCGGCGTTGATCGGCCACAGATAGAGTTCCTGCAGGCCGTTATCGCGGGCCAGATAGGAGAACGCACCTTCGCTAGTCACCAGCCAGCGCTTATCCTGCGGCAGCTTCGCCAGTTCCGCCTTCAGCGGCGCCATGGTCTGGCGGATCTTCTCTTTGTAGGCTTCGGCGTTCTGGCGATAGGTATCGGCATTGACAGGATCGTATTTCACCAGCGCGTCACGAATATTATCGACATAG
The DNA here is from genome assembly GCF_014103785.1 of Klebsiella sp. RHBSTW-00215. NCBI lineage: Bacteria > Pseudomonadati > Pseudomonadota > Gammaproteobacteria > Enterobacterales > Enterobacteriaceae > Klebsiella > Klebsiella sp. RHBSTW-00215. The sequence continues at coordinate 115,852 of NZ_JABXQS010000001.1, read as the reverse complement.
ATCAGCGCGTTATCCGCCGACATCCAGGCATGCGGGTTAGGCTTGCCGTTATACGGGCCATCACTGATGCCCATCGGCTGAATCCCGTTGCTGACCACCACTTCCGGCACACCGTTCAGGTGCTGATAAAAACGGGCAAACCACAGCTCAAGGTTCAGGCCGTTGGTGAGTATCAGCTGAGCGCCCTGTGCGCGTTTAATATCGCCGGGAGTAGGCTGATATTCATGAATTTCGGCTCCAGGTTTGGTAATTGAGCTGACGTCGGCGGCGTCACCCGCGACGTTCTGCGCCATATCGGCGATCACGGTGAAGGTGGTGATGACTTTGAATTTGTCTTTCGCCTGCGCCGGGGCGATGGCAAGCAGAGCCAGAGTCGCGGCAAACATCAGGTGCTTCAGAGGTGGCAGATGCAGCATAAGGTCCCTCATAATGTTGTGGTTAATTAATCATCATTTATAGCCATTGCTATGTTATATAGCACAAGCTATTCGTAAATGAAAATAATTCTTATTTAGATGTAAGGGAAATGATTAGCATGGGAATAAAGCGATATAGGAGGAAGACCCGGTCAGAAGAGAGACCGGGGCAAAGATTAAGATAAATCAGCCACCGACTGGCGTGGGATCAGGCGACCCGTCAGCGTGCGTCCTTCGAAGGAGAAGGTAGGGCGCTCGTCGATCAGGCTGCGGATGCGCTGAATGCAGTTTTCCATCAACTGCTCCAGCGGCCAGGAAATGCAGGTCAGCGGCGGGTTCAGCAGCGAGGCGAGGGGAGAATCCTCAAGGCTTAGCAGCGAGACCTCCTGCGGCACGGCGACGTTAAATTCGCGCAGCAGACGCATCGCTTCCGCAGCGTAGCGGTCGCGTTTAACGATAATCACCGAATATTTGCTGAAGCTATTAATCAGCGTCAGCAGCGCCTGCTCGACGTTATCGTTGGCCGCCAGCATCAGCTGTCGGTTAAACGGGATAGAGTAGTTTTGCAGAACGTTGCGATAGCCTTCGAGCATCTGGCGGCTGGCGTCATCGCCGTCGTTATCGGTCAGCAGGGCAATATTGCGGTGGCCTTTGCCAATCACGTAGCGGCAGGCGCTCTCGGTGGCAAAGGCGTAGTCGTAGCCCTGATTATTCACCCCGGCGACGCTAAACCTGTCGAAGGAGATAACGTTGCGTGGGGTATCGGCAGCGACAGCGCCGAGCACCACCACCGCGACGCACTGGCGCTGTAAATCGTCAACCACCGCCGCCTGTTCAGCCGCATCCGTCACGTACTGCACAATCAGGTTCTTATTCAGCCCCTTCAGCGCTAATGACAGCATCGGCAGCAGGCGTGCGCCGCTGCTTTCGTCGTTTGCCGGAATCACCAGCCCCACGTGATTGGATGTCTGACTGGCGAGGTTTTGCGCGGCAAAGCTCGGGCGGTAGTTGAGTTCTTCTACTGCCCGTAAAACGGCCTCGCGGCTCTCTTCGCGCACGCCACGTGTGCCGGTCAGCACGCGGGATACCGTCGCTCGGGAGACATTCGCTAATCTTGAAACATCATCAATGGTTGGCATGGCATTTTCTGTCTGAATATTTTCGCCTAGCTTAGCATACCTGCTGAAAAAAGTGTCTATCGCCAGCGGCCTTCAGCGCTTGCCAGAACTGGCAATCAGCCCGCGCCACCGCCCGTTTTTCTCCCTCTCCCTTTTGGGGAGAGGGCCGGGGTGAGGGGGCAGCCCTACGCGTGCAGCGGTCGCCTGCTTTTCTCCCTCTCCCTTTGGGGAGAGGGTCGGGTTGAGGGGGAGTTCTACACGCGCAGCGGTCGCCTGCTTTTCTCCCTCTCCCTTTGGGGAGAGGGTCGGGTTGAGGAGGAGCTCTACACGCGCAGCGGTCGCCTGCTTTTCTCCCTCTCCCTTTTGGGGAGAGGGTCGGGGTGAGGGGGCAGCCCTACGCGTGCAGCGGTCGCGAGCGGTAAATCGCAATCAGCTCGCCGATCAGCTCTTTCGCCAGAATCGAAGTCATCAAATGGTCCTGGGCGTGAACCATCACCAGCGTCATTTTGGTCTTTCCCTCGCCTTCGTCGGCTTCAATCAGCTGCGTCTGCACCAGATGCGCCTCGCGGGCAAAATGCGCCGCTTCTTTCATCTTCTCGTCGGCGGCAGCGAAATCGCCCTCTTTAGCGCAGCTTAGCGCTTCATAGCACAGGCTACGTGACTGCCCGGCGTTGATGATGATACCCATCACCTGTTCTTCTAATTCCATGACAAACCTCTGAATAGTATGAATTATGCGGATTGCGGCGCGACTTCGGCCTGCGCAACGGCGTTAGCGTGTTCTTGCTCCAACAGCTGTTTTTCGTAGGCTTTGAGGAACGGCAGATACATCACCATCGCTGTCGCCATACAAATCAGGCACATGATCACCGGGCTAAAGCTCCAGTTCGCCGCCCAGGAGGCACCGATAGGGGCCGGAGTCGTCCACGGCGTCATCGACACCACGCGGCTCACCAGGTCCAGCTTCAGCGCGAAGTACGCCAGCGTTGCGTTGATCATCGGTACCAGCACAAACGGCAGGAAGAACAGCGGATTCATAATGATTGGCGCGCCGAACAGAATCGGTTCGTTGATGTTAAATACGCCCGGTACCACACCCATACGGCCAATAGTGCGCAGGTGAATAGCCTTGCTGCGCATCAGCATTAGCGCCAGCGGCAGCGTGGAACCGACGCCGCCAATCAGCAGATAGTGATCCCAGAAACCCTGCACGTAGATATGCGGGATCGCCGTCCCTGCGGCCATAGCAGCCTGGTTGATCGACAGGTTAGCCATCCAGAACGGGTTCATAATCCCGGTGACGATCAGCGCTCCGTGGATCCCGGCAAACCACAGGACCTGGCACACCAGTACCGACAGCAGGATCGCCGGTAAAGTATCGGAGGCCGCCACCAGCGGTTTTACCAGCGACATGATCGCTTCCGGAATGATCATCCCCAGTTGGGCTTCGATAAACAGATTCAGCGAGTGCAGCGTCAGCACGATCGCCAGCACCGGGATCAGGATTTCAAACGAGCGCGCCACGCCAGCCGGGACTTCCGGCGGCAGACGAATGGTAATGTTGTGACGCTTGAGGAAGGCGTACAGTTCGGTGGAATAAATCGCCACCAGAATGGCGGTGAAGATCCCCTGACCGGAGAAATAGGCAGTGGAGATCTGCCCATCTTTCAGCGGCGCGGCCACCAGCAGAAACGACATCAGCGACAGCATCCCGGCGGTTAGCGGGTCCAGATTATGGTGCTTCGCCAGGCTCGCGGCGATTCCGACGGCGATAAACAGCGTCATCACCCCCATGCTGAAATTAAACGGCAGCATCAGCGCGTCGCGATGATCGAGAGAAAATTGCAGCCAGGCGCGGGCAAAGCCCCAACTGGTATCCGGTGAAAACGGCGGGAAGATAAATACCAGTAAAAACGAGCCGACGATCATAAAGGGCAGGGCGGTAATAAAGCCGTCGCGGATCGAAGTGACATATTTTTGCTGGCCGATCGCACCCGCCATGGGGGTGATCTTCTGTTCAATCACGGTGATCAACTTAGCGTACAGAGAGCTCATGATCTTTCCTTAGTTTTTGTTATCAATAAGGGAAAGCGCGAAATCCAGTACGGCACCGCCTTTTTGCATGCCGTAATCCATCATGTTGATGGGTTCCACGCGGATCCCGTATTTATCGGCCTGTTTTTGCAGGTCTTTCTGCATGTATTTCACCTGCGGTCCCAGCAGTACCACCTGGTAATGACCGACCTGCTGATCGAATTCCGCGACGCCAAAGGCGTTTATCTCTACCGGCAGCCCGCGCTGCTCAGCTTCGGCGACCATTTTTTTCACCAGCAGGCTGGTGGACATGCCCGCAGAACAACACAACATTATCTTTTTCATAAACCGCTCCTGATGAGTTGGATGTGCCGACTATAGTCATAGTGGATATAAAACGGAAAGCGCTTTCCGTTTGTGGATTTATTTATTGTGACCACGATCACCTATGGCGGGCTTTTACTTTACTCAGGAGTGCGCGATCATCCCGGCGATAAAACTATTCCTATAAGGCAGGACTATGAACATTCAGTTGATGAATGTTGTCGTCGATATCATCGAACAGCGGCTGGCGCCGCTGGCCAACGTTCTGACACGCAATAATCACATTACGGCGATGCGCGACAGCTTTGCGCTGGCGATGCCGTTTGTGATTGTCGGAAGTTTGCTGGTGCCAATTTTGTTTCCGCCCGTTTCCATTGACGGCGCATCGGCTTTCGGCCAGTTCTATCTCCAGCTGCGGCCCATTCTGTTGCCGACCTTCGAACTCACCATCGGGCTGGTGGCGCTGATTGTGGCCTTCGGTGCCAGCGCCAGCCTCGCCAAGCAGTACCGGCTGCCGGAGCGGCTCTGCGGGCTAACCGGCTGTCTGGCGTTTTTGCTGTTTATCGGCTTTCGCGATAATGGGGCGACCAATATTTTTCTCGGCGGGATGGGGATTTTTACCGCGCTGATTTCAAGCACCTACTCGATTGAAATTATCCGTTTTTTCTACAAGAAAGGCTGGTGTATCCGTCTGCCGGAAGAGGTGCCGGTGATGACCCGCAATGGTTTCCAACTGCTGATCCCGCTGCTGGTGGTAATGCTCTCTATCAGCGTTATCAATGCGTTACTGTTGCAAAGCACCGGGCGCATTTTACCGGAGCTGATTAGCGAAGCGGTACGCCCGCTGGTGGTGGCCTCCGATACGCTAACTGCGGTATTAATATCTTTATTTATCTGTAACTTACTTTGGTTTGTTGGTATTCACGGCGCGCTGATTATCACCGGGATTATGAACCCGTTCTGGATGACCTATCTGTTTGAAAACCAGCAGGCGCTGGCCGCCGGTTCCGCCACTCTGCCGCATATCTACCTCCAGGGATTCTGGGATTTTTACTTGCTGATTGGCGGTATCGGCTCCACCCTGCCGCTGGTTTTTATGGCGATGCGCAGCCGTTCGCGGCAGTTGAAAAGCGTTGGCAAAATCGGCCTGTTACCCTCGTTGTTCAACATCAATGAGCCGATATTATTTGGCTTCCCCATCATCATGAACCCGGTTTTTCTGCTGCCGTTTATCTTTGTTCCGCTGATAAATGCCTGTATCGCCTGGTATTTAACTCAGCTTGGGATTCTCGACCGGGCGGTGGCGATGCTGCCGTGGTCGATGCCGTCGCCGCTCGGCGCGGCCTGGTCAGCCAACGGTAGCTGGAAAAATCTATGTATGTGCCTGTTCGCTATTTTTAACGCATGGATGCTCTATCGCCCGTTCTTCAAAGTCTACGAACGCCAGCTTGCCGACGCCGAACGCTAAGCTTTTCCCCTGCCTGAATCGGCCCGCCGCGTGCGGGCTTTTTTATTTCCGCCTGGTTATGTGAACTTCATCACGAATATTTGCCCTCTATCGTCAAATTTGTGAACTCATCCGGCAATTACGGAAAGCGCTTTCCGTTAATGGATGTACTTTTCCATTTTTGATCCGTAAATTTCCTTCCGTTCTCAGGCAGTGTTAATAAAAAAATAACCAAGGAAAAAAAATGATCAGGCTAAATCATTCAATACCTCTGTCTTTACTCGCCCTCGTGGTCATGAGTGACTGCGCGAGCGCCGAGCAGAAATACGATTTTATGCTCCATGGCTATATCCGTTCGGGGATCCTCGCTAACTCTGATGGCAACCGCGCCGACTCCGTTGGCCTGATGCCGGACGGCAAATGGCGTCTGGGCAACGAAGAGGACACCAAGATCGAACTGATCCCGACGGTGACGTTAACCTCAGACAGCGGCGTAGTGGCGAAAGTCCAGGCCAACATCACCCACCAGTCAAAATGTACCTCTGACTGGAACTGTCAGGATGATGACGGGCATGATGTTCAGTTCCGCGAAGGCTTTGCCGAGCTGTCGAATCTCGACTTCGCCCCGGAAATGACCTTCTGGGCCGGTAAGCGCTACAGCAGCTCTAACACCTCCAGCCACCAGTTTGACTGGGAGTACATTCAGTACAACGGTACCGGCGGCGGCTTCGATAACATGGATCTCGGCTTCGCCCGCTTCGGCGCCGGGGTTTACGCCTTCTCGCCGACGGACGAAACCAAAGCCTACCCGGTCGATAAAGGCGATCAGGGTTATCCGGATGACTACTCGCTCAACCTGTGGTTGAAAAAGATCGGCGGCACCGGCTTCGATCTGGAGCTGATTGGTCACCACATGAACCGCAACGAGAATCACCCGACCTCGGCGGAAAAGGGCTACGGCGTGACCGGGGTCTACAACTTTGACGGTTTTTACGGCCTGACCGGCGGCTACTCTCGCGTGGTCTTCCAGTACGGGCGCGGCCTGGCGGCAGGGGACTCGCTGGGTAAAAACGGCTGGGGTTGGGCTAACCTCGAAGACACCCAATCCTGGCGCGTGGTGCTGGACAACATGGCTTCCCTGGGCGACTGGGAAATCTCGACTTTCGCTTATTACCAGAAAGACAAAAACTACCGCTGGTGGACGGAAGATGCCGACGGCTGGGGACGCTCCAGCTGGGTGGCCGGGATCCGTCCGTACCAGCAGATCACCAAAAACTTCGCCATGCAGTATGAGCTGGGCTACGAATATCTCGACGATAAAAACTACAAAGGCGTGGACGGCAAAGGCAAAGGTGGTCTGACCAAAATCACCGTTGCGCCGACCCTGACCTTTGACTCCGGCTTCTGGACTCGCCCGCAGCTGCGCTTCTTCGTGACCTACGCCAAGTGGGATAAAGGTGTCTCCGATGCGCTGGACGGCAACTACGACTGGAGCACCAACACCATTTCCGCAGGCGGCTACTCGCGCAGTGGTGACACCGACACGCTGAACTTTGGCGTGCAGGCTGAAGTCTGGTTCTAAGGAGAGATAACAATGATCAAGCCGGTAAAAAAACTGATGCTCGTGGCGCTGCTTTCGGCGCTGGGAAGCGCAGGGGCGATGGCCGCAGAGCAGTCGCACTTTGAACACTTTATTACCCGCGACGGCGCAACGCTAAAAGATGGTGACAAGGTCTTCCGCTTTGCGGGCATCCATGCGCCGGAGCTGCACCGTATTGAAGACGATGCGCGCGGCACCTGCAAAGCCGACTCGCGCGGTTGGGGGCAATACTTCCGCTGGCCGACGGCGGACGAACAGGAAAACTGGATTAAGGCGCAGGTGCAAACCGGAGCCAAAGCGCAGCGAGTGTATGTGCTCTCGGTGCAGCAGGAGTTTGACCAAGCCTGCGGTCGCGAAACCCATATTCTGGCCCCGGAAAGCGCCGACGGCATGCCGCGCCTCAACGAAAAGGCGATGCGGGTTTACGACAATATGATCGCCGAAGCGGACAAACAGGGACTGCGCCTGATCCTGCCGTTTATCGATCACTGGTGGTGGTGGGGCGGCCGCGAGCAGCTGGCGGCGTTCTATCATGAAAAGCCGGAGGATTTTTATCGGACCGACAGCAAAACCTTCAAGGCCTATCTTGACGTGATTCGTCAGGTGATCACCCGCACCAACAGCGTGACCGGTCGCCCGTATTATGACGAAAAAGCGATTATGGCCTGGGAGACCGGCAACGAGCTGGAGGACACCAATGCCGCATTCCTTCAGCAGACCGCCGCGTGGATCAAAAAGTGGGCGCCGCATCAGCTGGTGATTGACGGCACCTATAAGAAAATCAATGCGTTTGCACTCAACGATCCGAACGTCGATATCGTCAGCAACCACTACTACACCAATGCCGATAACAACCATCCCGATCAGGTAAAAAAAGATCTGACGGCGGCTGCGGGCAAGAAAGTGTACATGGTGGGCGAATTCGGTCTGCTGGACGCGAAGCAGCTCAACGCCATTATGCAGTCGATTGTGCATAGCGAGGTCAACGGCGCGCAGGCGGCGGGTGGGCTGATTTGGGGCTTCCGTGGCCATCGTCACGAGGGTGGTTTCTACTGGCATAAAGAGTCCACTGGCCACTACAGCTACCACTTGCCGGGCTTCCCGGTAGAGGGTAAAGCCAACCAGGAAATAGACGTGGTTGACCTGGTGCGGACCGCGGCGGCGCAGATGAGCGGGCAGGAGAAAGCGCCGCCGCTGCCGAAGCCGGACGCGCCGAAGCTGCGGGCGACGGATTCGCCGTTTGCCATCAACTGGCTGGGGGCGGCGGTAGGACGCACTTATGACGTGGAGCGCGCTGATTCGGCAAAAGGGCCGTGGAAAGTGGTAGGGAGCGATATCTCCGACGGCGTTAACGAGTGGAACCCGCAGACGATGGATCTGTTCCGCGATGACTATCGCAGTCTGCATCTGGGGAATACGTATTATTACCGCGCCATCGCTAAAAACGAGAGCGGTAGTTCGGTACCTTCGAACGTGATTAGCGTCAAGCACACCCAGCAGAATCAGGCTCCGGTGGTAACGCTGGTCGATAAGCTCACCACGACTCAGGATCAGGGCGTGCAATTAACCGCGAGCTGGCGCGATGATGCGCTACCGGACCGTAACGTGAAGGTGGGCTGGAGCAACGGCGGCAACGCACAGGCCCATTTTTGTGCCACGGATAAAGCCGAAACCCGCGCCTGGTTTAGCGCGCCCGGTGAATATGACCTGACCTTTACAGCCGATGACGGCCTGCTCAAAAGCAGCAAAACCGTCAAGGTGACGGTGACGCAAGCTGTTGGTAAAGCGCCTGCCGATTACTGCCGTTTTGGCGGTGGGGTGTTTAACGTTAGCCAGGGCAAGATTGAGGCGGCTAAAAGCGAGAAAGATGCGCTGACGTTGGGCAGCGATGGTTTCCTCGGACCGTTCGCCAACGATGGCGATAAGGTGAGCTGGCAGGTTGCCGCGCCGTGGGCCGGAAAGTATCAGCTGCGGGTGACGTTCAACGGCAAATGGGGCGGTAAGAAAAACTCGTTTATCGTCAACGGCGGCGCGCCAATCGCGGTGGAATTCCCGCAGACCGATGAGCAGGGCCAGCAGCTGCTGGTGCCCGTTGAGCTGAAGGCCGGTGATAACCGTGTCGACTTCGGTAAATTCGCCGGTGACTGGGGCTATATGTTTATCAAGTCAATTGAAGTGGTTGCAGAGTAGTGCTTATTGGCTGCGCTCGTTGGGTGCAGCCTTTTTTAACTTACAGGAGGCGTTATGACCCGGTATCAGTTTCCGGAAGGCTTTTTTTGGGGCGCGGCGGCATCAGGCCCGCAAACGGAGGGCATAAGCAACAAGCCGCACCGTTCAATTTGGGATAGCTGGTTTGCCGAGCAGCCGGAGCGTTTTTATCAGCAGATTGGGCCGCAAACCGTCTGCGACACTTATCATCAATATCCGCAGGACGTGGCGTTGATGAAGCAGACCGGCTTCAACTCCTTTCGGACATCGATTCAATGGTCGCGGCTCATTGACGACTTCGAAACCGGCGCCCCCAATGCGGACGCGGTGCGTTTCTATAACGATTACCTGGATGAAATGATTGAAAACGGCATTGAGCCGATGATCAACCTCTATCATTTCGACATGCCGGAAGCCCTGCAAAAGCAGTACGGCGGCTTTGAGTCGGCGCATGTGACGGATCTTTTCGCTCGTTTCGCCCGCACCGCTTTTGAGCTATTTGGCCACAAGGTGAAATACTGGATTACCTTCAACGAGCCGATTGTGCCGGTAGAGGGGGGCTATCTGTATGACTTCCACTATCCGTGTAAAAAAGACGGCAAGCTGGCGGCGCAGGTGGCGTTCAACATTATGTTGGCCCACGCCAAAGCGGTCCGCGAGTTTCGTGCGTTGGAGCTGAAAAGCGAGATTGGCGTGGTGCTGAACCTGACGCCGTCCTATACCCGCAACGACAGCGCGGAGGACAAAAAGGCGGCGTGGTATGCGGATCTGTTTTTTAACCGCAGCTTCCTCGACCCGCTGGTGAAACATCAGTTCCCGAAAGAGCTGTGCGAGATTCTGGCCGTTCACGATTGCCTGCCGGTGGTGACGAAAGCCGATGTTGAGCTCATTACCGGCTCGCACGTCGACTTTCTTGGCGTCAACTACTACGTGCCGCGGCGGGTGAAGGCGCGCGAAAGCGACTATGCGCTGGACTATTTTACGCCGGAGTTTTACTTCGAAAACTACGTGAATCCAGAAGGGCGCTTTAACCCGTATCGCGATAATAATGAAATTCTGCCGCAGGCGATTTACGACATTGCCGCCAATATTCGCGATAACTACGGCAATATAAAGTGGTTCCTCGCCGAAATTGGTATTGCGATGGATATTGAGTCGGAAGGCGAGCCGGGTGAAGACGGAGTGATTGATGATTCGTTCCGTATCAGCCTGATGGAAGAGCATCTAGTGCAGCTGCATCGCGCCATTGCCGACGGTGCCAACTGCTTTGGCGTGCATCAGTGGACCTTTATCGATAACTGGTCGTGGATTAACTCGTTCAAGCGGCGCTACGGTTTCTGGCGGCTCAACCTGCAAACCGGAGAGCGGCAGATAAAACGAAACGCGCTGTGGTTTGCCGAACTGGCGACCAGCAACGGCTTCAGTTCCAATAAGTAGTCCAGCAAAATCCTCCGGGTAAGGGGTGGTGCGCGCATTTCCCCTCACCCTAACCCTCTCCCCAAAGGGGCGAGGGGATCGTTCCTCTGCGCTGTTTCATTGCATCACACGCATCATCGTGCAGTTCCGGCTTGGGCGGGTTTTCTCCATCTCCCTGTGGGAGAGGGCCGGGGTGAGGGCATAAGTGTGCACATTTCCCCCTCTTCGCTGGCACTACTTTTTCATCTCCGGCAGCGAGGCAATCCAGTTCATTGCCAGCTGCGGCCATTCGGCGGCGGGCAGGCCTTTAGCTCCACGAATCCCAAACCCGTGCTTGCCCTCGGCGAACAGATGCAGCTCCGTCGGCACGTTATGAGCGCGCAGAGCGTTGAACATCACCAGCGAGTTATCAACCGGTACCGAAGGATCGTCTACCGCGTGCAGAATAAAGGTTGGCGGCGTCACGGAAGCCACGTTTTGCTCCGGTGAATAACGACGCTGCTGCTCCGTCGTTGGCGCATCGCCAATCAGCGCTTTACGCGAACCGGGGTGGGCGATTGCCGGATCCATAGAAATCACCGGATAGCCGAGTACCACAAAGTCCGGTCGCGCGCTCTGCTGGTCGATAGTATCCACAGCGCTGTAAACCTGCTCATCGTAGCGGGTCTCCAGGCTGGCGGCCACATGCCCCCCGGCAGAAAAACCCATGATGCCGATTTTCTGCGGGTTAATATGCCACTCAGCGGCACGCGCCCGCAGGCTACGCAGCGCACGCTGCGCATCGGCCAGCGGCGCATCGCGGCCTTCCGCGTGACCATCCCCCGGCATCCGGTAGGTCATCACAAACAGGGTATAGCCCTGCGCGTTAAACACTGGGGCGAGATCGCTGCCCTCTTTATCCAGCACCACCCGTTGATAAGAACCGCCGGGCGTTACCAGCAGCGCAATACCGTTGGGCTTCTCCGGCGTATAAACGGTGATTTGTGGGGCGCGAATACCGGTTACCGCACGGTCGGGCAAAGAGGGGTCTTTACTACGCTCCACAAGTGACTCGCTTGCAGGGCTGTTTTTCGCCCCGGGCGCTTCACCGCCGGGCCAGACGGAAAAAGTGGGCAGAGCCGCGAAGGCGACCTGAGAAGATAAAAGCAGAGTGATAGTCGCCGCCAGAGGTAAACGCGTCATAAGCATCTCCATGAGGAAAAAGCTTATTTATCATTGATTAGCGGCGGGTAACGCGAGTTGTCTCACAGAACGCTGTTTCATTTAAATCGAAATGAAACAGCATTTTGGATGTGGATTAAGCGCGGGTGGCGATAAGAATGGCGGAAGCCTTAACGAGCGCAATCACGCGGCTGCCCTGTGTCAGCTTCATCTCTTCCTGGCTTTCATTGGTGACGACGGCAATGATTTCAAAGCCCGCGTCGGCCTGAATATGTACGGTGGCGTTTACCGCGCCTTCAGTCACCCGGCTTACGCTACCGGCAAACTGGTTGCGGGCGGAGAACCTCAGACCGCAATCTTCCGTCGCCAGAGTGACCCACGGCGCTTTAATCAGCGCAATGGCTTCTTTACCGGTCGCCAGCCCCAGAGCTTCCTTACTGCTGTGGGTAACGATTGCCACCAGCTTTGCGCCGCCCGCTAACGTTAGTTCGATTTCATCGTTGACCGCGCCGGTTGCGACTGCGCTGACCGTGCCGGTGAGTTGGTTACGTGCTGATACCGCCATAACGCCTCCATTCAATGTGTTATTAATGACCCCAATGGTTATAGCAGATCGTCTTTGTTAATGCCCAGCCGTTTCATTCTTGAAAGCAATGTTGTGCGCTTTAACCCCAGCCGCTGGGCCGCGCCTTTCGGTCCGGCGACCACGCCATTGCTCTCTTTCAGTACCCGGATAATCAGCTGGTATTCATCTTCGCCGTCTTCCGGCAGCACTTCTGCGGCCAGCGGTTCCTGCTCGATACTCATTTCCGGCAGTGATAGTTGCAGCACGTTGCCGCGGGTCAGCAGCACCGCACGCTCAATGACGTTCTCCAGTTCGCGTACGTTACCCGGCCACTCCATGCGGCTGAGGGTGCGCAGGGTTTCTGCCGGAATGCTGTCAATATTACGTCCCAGACGACGGGCGATTTTAAAGGTGAAAGCTTTTACCAGCAGCGGGATATCGTCCGGGCGCTCGCGCAGCGGCGGCAGGTGGATCGGGAAGACGTTCAGGCGGTAGTAGAGATCGCTACGGAATTCGCGATCGGCGACCATCTGCTTAAGATCGCGGTTGGTCGCGGCGATCAGCCGCACGTCGGTGTGAATCAACTTATTGCTGCCGAGGCGCTCGAACTCCTGCTCCTGCAACACGCGCAGCAGCTTCGGCTGAAGCTCTACCGGCATGTCGCCCACTTCATCAAGGAACAGCGAGCTTTTATCCGCCAGTTCGAAGCGGCCGATGCGCTGGGCGCTGGCGCCGGTAAAGGCTCCGCGTTCGTGACCAAAGAGGTCGCTTTCCAGCAGCCCGGCGGGCATCGCTGCGCAGTTCATTTTGACCATCCGACGGCTATTGCGCCCGCTGAGGTTATGAATGGCGCGGGCAATCAGTTCTTTTCCGGTGCCGGTTTCGCCGAGGATCAGCACCGTGCTGTCGCTGTGCGCCACCATTTCGACCTGCTTGAGCACGCTGTTCATCGCTTCGCTGCGTCCGATGATTTCACCAAACTCGCTTTCAACGTTATTGAGCTGTTCGGTCAGGGCGAGGTTTTCATCGACCAGACGCTCCTTCAGACGCTGGATTTCGCGATAAGCGAGGGCGTTATCGACGGCAATCGATACGCGCTCGGCGATTTGCCGCAGCAGCTTAAGGTTGGTGGTGGTAAACACTTTCTCATCGCACTGCGCCAGCTTCAGCACGCCGAGCAGGGTATTGCCAGACATCAACGGCAGCAGGCACAGGGTCTGAATTTTGTTATCCCACATCTCGAAGAGCATTTTTTCGTACGGCGCCAGCGGGTCGTGTTCGTGCAGGTTGAGCAGCAGCATCTCTTTGCTCTTAAACACCCGCTCGGTCAGGGTGCCGGCCTCGTCCACTTCGCTCTGGTCGTGCACCGGATGGCTGGCGTCGAGATAGTGGGTGGAATAGATGTTGAGCTTGCCCTTGCGGTTGCTGCGCAGCACCACGCTGATGGCGTCGATGCGGAAGTAGCGGTGGATCTCTTTTGCCACTTCGCTGACCAGCTCGTCGATATCCAGCCGCGAGAGTACGGCGTTGGTGATCGCCACCAGAATACGGAAATTATCGCGCTCGTGGCACAGCAGGTCGTAGTCAACGTTATTGCTGACCCGGCTTTGGATCTGCTCGGTAACCACGGCGATGATTTGCGTAAAGGTATGCAGCCGCTGGTACTCTTTTTCTGTCCACGGACGGTTGTCGTCGCGAATAAACTCGCAGCCGCCGAAGATGCGGCCTTCTGCCGCCAGCGGCAGCAGGCAGTAGTAGCCAAAAGCGGGATAGAGTCCGCTTTTGGCGAGCTGCGGCCAGGTTTCGGCGAAGGTGGTGCTATCGCAATGCAGCGCGTCCGGGCGCGACAGCAGGCGTCGTACCGGGCCGTTAGCGAGGACGGTTTCATCTTCGTAGCTGACCGGATGGCCCGTGTCATCGCAGGCGTGGCGGATTGCGCGATGGTTACCCGCTTGCCACAGAATAATCGCCGCCCGGTCGGCGAGCGCGGATTGCTGCACCAGGCGGGTCAGCGTTTCGCTCAGCGCGGCCAGGTCCGGCTGCTGTAATAAAATACGGGTGATATCGAACAGACCCTGCTGCCCAAGATCGCCCATCGGTGTATACGACATTGCTTAAGTCCAAAAAGCACCACAACGCGGCGCAGAAGAAAGTGATGACACAAATAATAGTATGTTAATAAAGCGGTTGTTGCCGCTGTTAACCCATCCGTGGGTGCCCGATGGTTTGGGCTGGATAATGATGTTGTGAGCCAGACCGGTTTTCTCCTTCTCCCGGTGAGAGGCCGGGGTGAGGGCATCGGCGCGTATATTTCCCCTCACCCTAACCCTCTCCCCAAAAGGGGAGAGGGGATCGTTCCTCTGCGCTGGTCGGGCCGGTTTTCTCCCTCTCCCTATGGGAGAGGGCCGGGGTGAGGGGATTAATCCTCTGAGCTAAACGTCCCCCGTTAACAAATTCTCGGCAGCGGCTCGGCGTGGGGAAGGTCGAGCGTGCGCTTCACGCCGTACAGGCCAATGGATCGCACTCCCCGGCGCTCAACAACGTCGCCAATTATCGCCGCATCTCGCCCTAACGGGTGAGACCGTAAATGCGCAAGTACGCTTTCCGCCGCCTCGCGGGTGACGGCAATGACCAGCTTACCTTCATTGGCAAAATTTAGCGCGTCCAGCCCGAGCAGCTCGCACACGCCGCGCACGGTATCGTTAACCGGCAGCTTCTGTTCGTGCAGCTCAATCCCGCAGCCGCTGGCGGCGGCGAACTCATGGGCCACCGCGTTTACTCCGCCGCGGGTCGCATCGCGCAACGCTTTGACGCCAGGCACATCGCGTAGGGCCTGAATTAATGGCGTCAACACCGCGCAGTCGCTGGACAGCGCGCCGTCCAGCCCCATCTGCTCGCGCAGGTTGAGAATCGTCGCGCCATGATCGCCAAGCGTGCCGCTGACCAGCAGGACATCGCCGGCGCTAATCTGTTGCGCCCCCCAGCGAATACTGGTGGGGATGACGCCGATCCCGGCGGTGTTAATAAACAGCTTATCCGCCGCCCCGCGCGGTACCACTTTGGTATCGCCGGTGACAATAGCGATACCCGCTTCCCGCGCGGTCTGCGCCATGCTACT
Organism: Klebsiella sp. RHBSTW-00215; assembly: GCF_014103785.1. Classification (NCBI taxonomy): domain Bacteria; kingdom Pseudomonadati; phylum Pseudomonadota; class Gammaproteobacteria; order Enterobacterales; family Enterobacteriaceae; genus Klebsiella; species Klebsiella sp. RHBSTW-00215. The sequence goes on along the minus strand of NZ_JABXQS010000001.1, from coordinate 100,445 downwards.
CACCACCGCTTCGAGAGTGGCCATCTCCAGCCCCTCTTCAAGAATAAATCCGCAGGAGAGATAGCGTGGGATCGCGCCGCTCACCGCCACATCGTTGGCGGTGCCGCAGACCGCCAGCTTGCCGATATTGCCGCCGGGGAAAAATAGCGGATCGATAACGTAGCTGTCGGTGGAGAAGGCGAGCCTGTCGCCCTGAGCGGTAAGCTGAGCGAGATCGAGACGCGCCTGATCCTCCTGCTCCGCCAGCCAGGGATTGGCGAAAGCCTGCATAAACAGGGAGCCGATCAGCTGTTGCATCGCCTGACCGCCGCTACCGTGGGCTAACTGGACGCTTTTCATGCTTCGATTTCCTGACTGCGATATTGATACCAGGCGGCACAGGCGCCTTCCGATGAGACCATCAGCGCGCCGAACGCGCTTTGCGGGTTGCAGGTATTGCCGAACAGCGGGCACTGATGAGGTTTACAACGACCGGTCAGCACCTCGCCGCAGCGGGCGCGCGGGTCGTCGCAAACGCGCTGCGGTGCCGGGCGAAAATGCGCCTCGGCGTCAAAGCGTTGATAAGCGGGCGTCAGACGCACGCCGGAATCGCTAATCACCCCCAGACCGCGCCACTCGCTGTCGCCGCTGAGGCAGAAAACGTCGGCGATGGCTGACTGCGCCAGCGGGTTGCCTTCATCGGGCACCACCCGGCGGTACTGGTTTTCCACCTCGCTGTGCCGCGCTATTGTCTGCTCAACCAGCATCACTGCGCCTTGCAGTAGATCAAGCGGTTCGAATCCTGCCACCACTAATGGACGATGATAGTCGCTGGCGATAAATCCGTAGGCTTCGGTACCGATGACCATGCTGACGTGCCCGGGGGCGAGAAAGGCGTCGATCCCGTTATCCGGCTGATCGAGCAGGCTGCGCAGGGTCGGCAGCAGGGTGATGTGCTGGCAGAAAAAGTAGAAGTTGGATACGCCGCGCTCGCGGGCCTGACGCAGGGTCAGAGCGGTGGCGGGCATGGTGGTTTCGAAGCCGAGACCAAAGAATACCACTTCACGCTCAGGGTTCTGCTGCGCCAGCTTCAGGGCATCCATTGGCGAATAGACAATCCGCACGTCTGCCCCGCGCGATTTTGCCTGCAGCAGCGAACCGTTTTTTCCCGGCACGCGCATGGCGTCGCCGAAGGTACAGAAAATCACCCCCGGGCGGCTGGCGATATCGATGCAGGCGTCGATGCGCCCCATCGGCAGCACGCATACCGGGCAGCCGGGGCCGTGAATAAACTCGATGTTTTCCGGCAGCAGCTGGTCGAGGCCAAACTTAAAAATGGCGTGAGTATGACCGCCGCACACTTCCATTATGCGCAGGGGACGTTCGGCGGTATGCGGCAACAGGTGCGCCCGCTGCTGGAGGTGCTCCACCAGCTGCATCACCTGTTCCGGGGCGCGGTATTCATCAACAAAACGCATTACCGCTCCTCGCCGTACAGCAGCGCACCGACGTCCGGCTCGACTTCAAACATATTTTGTAGCGCCTCCAGGGTGTCGCGGGCCTCGGCTTCATTAATGATGCTCATGGCGAAGCCGACGTGCACCAGCACCCACTGGCCCAGGCGCGGCTGGCCCTGGTCGTCGACCGCGCCGACTAAGGTGAGATCGACTTCGCGCTGAATGCCGCACACTTCGACCTTCGCCAGATTGCCGTCAATGGCGCAGATTTGTCCTGGAATGCCTATGCACATTGCTGCGCCTCCAGCCAGTTAAGCCACTGGTCCATGCCTTCGCCGCTGGCGGCGGAAAGCAGGATGATTTCAATATTCGGGTTCACCTCGCGGGCGCAGGCGAGGCACTGTTCAACGTCAAAGTTGAGATACGGCAGCAGGTCAACTTTGTTGAGCAGCATCAGGCTGGCGGCGGCGAACATGTGCGGGTACTTCAGTGGTTTGTCTTCGCCTTCGGTCACCGACAGCACCGCCACTTTATGGCGCTCGCCGAGGTCGAAGCTCGCCGGGCACACCAGGTTGCCGACGTTTTCGATAAATAGAATGCCGTTGTCGGCAAGCGGCAGGCGCGGGGCTGCGTCGGCAATCATCTGCGCGTCGAGGTGGCAACCCTTACCGGTGTTGACCTGAATCGCCGGGGTACCGGTGGTGCGAATGCGCGCGGCATCGTTCACCGTCTGCTGATCGCCTTCGATCACCGCGCAGGCAGTTTTCTCTTTCAGCCGCAGTAGGGTTTCGGTTAACAGGGTGGTTTTGCCGGAGCCGGGGCTGGAGACCAGGTTGAGCACCAGCTGGCCTTTGGCGGCGAAGCGCGCGCGGTTGCGGGCGGCCAGACGGTTGTTTTTATCCAGCACGTCGATTTCGACTTCTAACATCCGCCGCTGGCTCTGGCCCGGCGCATGGGTTCCCGCTTCGCCGTGACCGTAGTGCAGGTCGCCAGCCTCCGAGCGGGTGGGGGCGAAGTTATCGGTTTTGACGCCGGTAATGTTCATCATCGGGCGCGGGGCTGGCGCGAAGGGGGCGCTGCGAAACGCCGAATGCGGGTTATGTTCGTCGCCTTCTATATAAAGGTTGCCTTCGCCGCAGCCGCAGGTTGTACACATAATTTACTCCTGATCTACTTCTATTCGCTGAATCTGTAAGCCATCGTCCGCCACGATCTGTAGCTGGTCGCTCTGACACTGTGGGCAGCGGCGCACGTGCTGTGAGATAAGGTGCACGTACTGCTGGCAGGTTTCACACCAGCATTCAGCCTGTTGTTCGGCGATATGCAGTTCGCAGCCTTCCGCCAGCGTGCCGCGGCACACCAGTTCAAAGCAGAAGGTCAACGCGCTGGCTTCCACGCAGGAGAACGCCCCGACCTTCAACCACACGCCGGTGACCCGACGCGCGCCGGCCTGCTGCGCCTGCTGTTCGATAATTTCCAGCGCCCGCTGGCTAAGAGTGATTTCGTGCATGGTGCCTCCGTATCGCGATGGCCCATTAATGCAATAACGATGCCAGGTCATAGCTAATGTCGGATAAATGACGATGACAGCCGTCTGACATCGTCATCGACATGTCATTTTAACGGTTTGTTTATATTAAATCCTTTAAATATCAATTAATTAAAATTTGGCACGGAAAATGCTTAAACGGTGCATCTCATACAACGGGGGAGCCGGGATGACTATTTGGGAATTAAGTGAAAAGGCGGACTACATCGCCGATCGTCACCGCCAGCATCAGGAGCAGTGGCACACCTACTGCAACTCGCTGGTTCAGGGGATAACGCTGTCGAAAGCGCGTCTGCATCACTCCATGAGCTGTGCGCCGGACAAAGAGCTGTGCTTCGTCCTGTTTGGCCATTTTCAGGTCTACGTCGCGCTGGCAGAAGGCTTTAACAGCCATACCATTGAATATTACGTCGAAACCAAAACGGGTGACGATAAGCGCTTGATTGCGCAGGCAACGCTGGGTTCAGACGGCACCATTGATGGCCGTATTAGCAACCGCGACCGCGAGCAGGTTCTCGAGCACTATCTGGCGGCCATCGCCACCGTGTATGACCGCCTGTATGAAGCTATGGAACAAGGCCTGCCGGTGGATTTAAACCACCTGACGCAGGCCCGTTAATCGTCAGGTGTCGACAAGTGTCGAAGCTGACACCTGCGCAACCTGTTTTCGTCAAAAATGACTTTCACCCGAGGATGACCCGGTGAACCGTTTTGTAATTGCTGACTCCACCGTCTGTATCGGCTGTCGCACCTGCGAAGCCGCCTGCGCTGAGACTCACCGCCAGCAGGGACTGCAATCTATGCCCCGGCTGCAATTAATGCGCAATGAAAAAGAATCCGCGCCGCAGATGTGCCACCACTGCGAAGACGCCCCCTGCGCCGCCGTCTGCCCGGTTAATGCGATTAATCGCGTCGATGGCGCGGTGCAACTCAACGAGAGCCTGTGCGTAAGCTGCAAATTGTGCGGCATCGCCTGTCCGTTCGGCGCGATTGAGTTTTCCGGCAGCCGTCCGCTGGATATTCCGGCCAACGCCAATACGCCGCTGGCACCCTCTGCGCCACCGGCCCCAGCCCGCGTCAGTTCGCTGCTCGACTGGGTACCCGGCGTGCGCGCTATCGCCGTCAAATGCGACCTGTGTTACTTCGACGACCAGGGGCCGGCGTGCGTGCGTACCTGCCCGACCAAAGCGCTGCTGCTGGTGGATATCCGCGACATCGCCCAGGCCAGCAAGCGTAAGCGACAGCTGACTTTTAATACCGACCTCGGCGATCTGTCGCTGTTTCAGGCGCAACAAGGGGACGTGAAATGAGTGTGATTTCATTAGTGAATCAGGCGGTGGTCTGGTACGCCGCCAGCGCGGTGCTGGCATTTCTGTTCACCATGCGTAAACCGCTGAGCGGGGCGATTGCCGGGATTGGCGGTGCAGTCGCCAGCGTAATGCTGGTGCTGGCGGGCGGAACGGCGCTACTGATGCCGGAACGCATCAGCGGCGGCATGTTGCAGATGCTGCATTTGACCATGCGGGTTGGCGGCGTTAACGCGCTGTGGCTGCTGGCGATTGGCTTGTCGGCGCTGCCGATTTCACTGTTCAATATTTCCTGGCATCGCCATCCGCAGGTCAAAGCGAACGGCCTGCTGGTGAACCTGTTGCTGGCCGCTGCGACCTGCGCGGTGGTGGTGACGAACTTCGGCGCGCTGGTGGTGATGGCGGAGATTATGGCGCTCTGCGCAGCCTTTCTTACCGGCTGCGCGCAGTCCGGCAAGCTGTGGTTTGCGCTGGGACGTCTCGGCACGCTGCTGATGGCATGGAGCTGCTGGCTGGTGTGGTCGTTCTACGGCACCCTTGAGCTGGCGCAGATTACCCAACTGGCGATGGAAGCGCCGCAAAACGCGCTGCTGTGGTTGCCGGGTCTGGTGGGTTTTGCGCTGCTGGCCGGGGTTATCCCGCTGCACGGCTGGGCACCGCAGGCCCACGCGGGCGCGAGCGCTCCGGCTGCCGCGCTGTTCTCGACGGTGGTGATGAAGGTCGGTCTCTACGGCATCCTGACGGTGTCGCTGGCCGGAAGCGTACCGCCGCTGTGGTGGGGCGTAATGCTGCTGGTGCTGGGGATGATCACCGCGTTTATCGGCGGGTTGTACGCGCTGATGGAGCACAATATTCAGCGCCTGCTGGCGTACCACACCCTGGAAAACATCGGCATTATCCTGCTCGGCCTCGGGGCGTTCGTCACCGGCGTCGCTACCCATAACCCGACCCTGATGGTGCTGGGATTTATCGGCGGCATGTATCACCTGATCAACCATAGCCTGTTTAAAACCACGTTGTTTCTCGGCGCGGGGGCTGTGTGGTTCCGTACTGGCCATCGCGATATCGAGAAGCTCGGTGGGATCGGCAAAAAAATGCCGCTGATTTCGCTCTCCATGCTGGTGGGGCTGATGGCGATGGCCGCGCTGCCGCCGCTGAACGGTTTTGCCGGGGAGTGGGTTATCTATCAATCCTTCTTCAAGCTAAGCACCGGGGATGCCTTTATTGGTCGTCTGCTGGGGCCGCTGCTGGCGGTGGGCCTGGCGATTACCGGCGCGCTGGCGGTGATGTGTATGGCGAAAGTCTACGGCGTCACCTTCCTTGGCGCACCGCGCAGCAAAGAGGCGGAAAATGCCACCTGCGCGCCGTGGCTGATGACCTTTAGCGTGGTGCTGGCTGCGGTCTGCTGCGTGATTGGCGGGATTGCCGCGCCGTGGCTGCTGCCGCTGGTGAGCGGGGCGTTCCCGGTTCAGGCGGAAGTTTCCAGCGTTGTCTCCCAGCCGCTGATCGCCATTCTGCTGATTGCCTGCCCGCTGCTGCCGCTGCCGCTGATGATCTTCTTCAAAGGCGACCGCCTGCCAGCGCGCTCTCGCGGCGCGGCCTGGGTCTGCGGCTACGACCATGAAAAATCAATGGTCATCACCGCCCACGGTTTCGCCATGCCGGTGAAAGAAGCCTTTGCGCCGATGCTGAAGCTGCGCCACTGGCTGAATCCGGTGCGCCTGGTCCCCGGCTGGCAGAGCGCTTCTGCACCCGCGCTGTTTCGCGGCGTGGCGCTGGTTGAGCTGGCGGTGCTGGTGGTGATTGTGATTTCGCGAGGAGCCTGAGAATGAGCGTATTAATTGCATTGTTGCAGGCGCTGGTGTTGTTTGCCGCCGCGCCGCTGTTGTCCGGGATTACCCGCGTTGCGCGCGCGCGTCTGCATAACCGCCGTGGTCCCGGCGTGTTGCAGGAGTATCGCGACATCATCAAACTGCTGGGCCGTCAGAGCATTGGCCCTGATGCCTCCGGCTGGGTGTTCCGCCTGACGCCATACGTGATGGTCGGCGTGATGCTGACCATCGCCACCGCGCTGCCGGTGGTCACCGTTGACTCGCCAATGACGGGGTTGGGTGACCTGATTACCCTGATCTACCTGTTCGCTATCGCCCGCTTCTTCTTTGCCATTTCCGGCCTGGATACCGGCAGCCCGTTTACCGCTATCGGGGCCAGCCGTGAGGCGATGCTCGGCGTGCTGGTGGAGCCGATTCTGCTGCTCGGCCTGTGGGTTGCGGCGCAGGTCGCGGGTTCCACCCATATCAGCAGCATCACCGACACCATTTACCACTGGCCTGCCGCGCGCAGTATTCCGCTGGTTCTGGCGCTGTGCGCCTGCGCCTTCGCCACCTTTATCGAAATGGGCAAGCTGCCGTTCGACCTGGCAGAAGCGGAGCAGGAGCTTCAGGAAGGCCCGCTCTCAGAATACAGCGGAAGCGGCTTCGGCGTGCTGAAGTGGGGCATCAGCCTTAAACAGCTGGTGGTGTTGCAGATGTTTGTCGGCGTGTTTATCCCGTGGGGGCAGATGACCAGTTTTAGCGTCGGCGGTCTGCTGCTGGCGTTGGTGGTTGCCGTCGTCAAGCTGGTGGCTGGCGTACTGATTATCGCCCTGTTCGAAAACAGCATGGCGCGTCTGCGCCTGGATATCACCGGGCGCATTACCTGGACCGGGTTCGGTTTAGCCTTTTTAGCCTTCGTCTCCTTGCTGGTGGCGTGATTTAAGAGAGTTTGAGCATGTCTGAAGAAAAAATCGGTCAACACTATCTCGCCGCACTGCATCAGGCCTTTCCGGGCGTGGTGCTGGATGAAGCCTGGCAGACCAAAGACCAGCTTACCGTGACGGTGAAGGTCAACTATTTACCGGAAGTGGTCGAGTTCCTTTACTACAAGCAGGGCGGCTGGCTGTCGGTGCTGTTTGGCAACGACGAACGCAAGCTGAACGGCCACTACGCCGTCTACTACGTGCTGTCGATGGAGCAGGGGACGAAGTGCTGGATCACCGTGCGCGTGGAAGTGGATGCCAATAAGCCGGAATATCCGTCCGTCACGCCGCGCGTGCCCGCTGCCGTTTGGGGCGAGCGCGAAGTGCGCGATATGTACGGCCTGGTGCCGGTAGGGCTGCCGGACGAACGTCGCCTGGTGCTGCCGGACGATTGGCCGGATGAGCTGTATCCGCTGCGCAAAGACAGCATGGATTACCGTCAGCGCCCGGCACCGACCACCGATGCTGAAACCTATGAATTCATTAATGAACTGGGTACGAAAAAGAACAACGTGGTGCCGATTGGCCCGCTGCACGTGACTTCCGATGAACCGGGCCACTTCCGCCTGTTCGTTGACGGCGAAAATATTATCGACGCCGACTATCGCCTGTTCTACGTCCATCGCGGGATGGAAAAGCTGGCGGAAACCCGCATGGGCTACAACGAAGTCACCTTCCTGTCGGATCGCGTGTGCGGCATCTGCGGCTTTGCCCACAGTACCGCCTACACCACCTCCGTCGAGAACGCGATGGGCATCGTGGTGCCGGAACGCGCGCAGATGATCCGCGCTATTCTGCTGGAAGTTGAGCGTCTGCACTCGCACCTGCTCAACCTCGGCCTGGCCTGCCACTTCACCGGCTTCGATTCCGGGTTTATGCAGTTCTTCCGCGTTCGCGAAACGTCGATGAAGATGGCGGAAATTCTCACCGGGGCGCGCAAAACCTACGGCCTGAACCTGATTGGCGGCATCCGTCGCGACCTGCTGAAAGAGGACATGATCCAGACCCGTCAGCTGGCGCAGCAGATGCGCCGCGACGTGCAGGAGCTGGTGGATATGCTGCTCAGCACGCCGAATATGGAACAGCGCACTGTGGGCATTGGTCGTCTCGACCCGCAGATCGCCCGCGACTTCAGCAACGTCGGCCCGATGGTGCGTGCCAGCGGTCATGCCCGCGACACCCGCGCCGATCACCCGTTTGTCGGTTACGGCCTGCTGCCGATGGAAGTGCACAGCGAGCAGGGCTGCGACGTGATTTCGCGCCTGAAGGTGCGCATCAACGAAGTCTATACCGCGCTAAACATGATCGACTTCGGCCTCGATAACTTGCCGGGCGGCCCACTAGCGGTAGAAGGTTTCACCTATATTCCGCACCGCTTCGCGCTGGGTTTCTCGGAAGCGCCGCGCGGGGATGATATCCACTGGAGCATGACCGGCGACAACCAGAAGCTATACCGCTGGCGCTGCCGGGCGGCGACCTACGCCAACTGGCCGACTCTGCGCTATATGCTGCGCGGCAACACCGTGTCCGATGCGCCGCTGATTATCGGTAGCCTCGACCCTTGCTACTCCTGTACTGACCGCATGACCGTGGTCGATGTGCGCAAGAAGAAGAGCAAAGTGGTGCCGTACAAAGAGCTGGAGCGCTACAGCATCGAGCGTAAGAACTCGCCGCTGAAATAATTGAGCCATTGCGTGGGGTTTTCCGACCCTCACCCTCTCCCTGGGAGGATGAGGGGACAGATTGGCGCTGTGGGCAAGTCCGAACGCCGTCTGTACTTCTCCCTCTCCCTTTGGGAAGAGGGCCGGGGTGAGGGTAAAAACACCGCACGTAAGCTGGGAGCAACTAATTAATGTTTACCTTTATTAAAAAAGTTATTAAGACCGGCACCGCGACGCATTCATACCCGCTGGAGCCGATGCCGGTGGATAAAAATTTCCGCGGCAAGCCGGAGCACAATCCGCAGCAGTGCATTGGTTGTGCGGCCTGCGTTAACGCCTGCCCATCGAACGCCTTGACGGTCGAGACCGATCTGAGCACCAACCAGCTGGCGTGGCAGTTCAACCTTGGGCGCTGCATTTTCTGCGGACGCTGTGAAGAAGTTTGCCCGACGGCGGCAATCAAGCTCTCTCAGGAGTACGAGCTGGCGGTGTGGAAGAAAGAGGATTTTCTCCAGCAATCGCGTTTCGACATCTGCCACTGCCGGGTGTGCGAACGTCCGTTCGCCGTGCAAAAAGAGATCGACTACGCCATCGCGCTGCTTAAGCACAACGGCGACACCCGTGCCGAGCTGCATCGCGAAAGCTTTGAGACCTGCCCGGAGTGCAAACGCCAGAAATGTCTGGTGCCGTCCGATCGTATTGAACTGACTCGCCATATGAGAGAGGCCAGCTGATGAGCAATTTATTAGGCCCGCGCGACGACAACGGCATCCCGGTGCCGATGACGGTGGATGAATCCATCGCCAGCATGAAAACCGCGTTGCTGAAGAAAATTAAGCGCTCCGCCTACGTCTACCGCGTGGACTGCGGCGGCTGTAACGGCTGCGAAATCGAGATTTTTGCCACCCTGTCGCCGCTGTTTGATGCCGAGCGTTTTGGGATCAAAGTGGTCCCTTCGCCGCGACATGCCGATATTCTGCTGTTCACCGGAGCGGTGACCCGCGCGATGCGTTCGCCTGCATTACGCGCCTGGCAGTCTGCGCCGGACCCGAAAATTTGTATCTCGTACGGCGCATGCGGCAACAGCGGCGGCATCTTCCATGACCTCTACTGCGTGTGGGGCGGGACCGACAAAATCGTGCCGGTAGATGTTTATATTCCCGGCTGCCCGCCGACGCCAGCCGCGACGCTGTACGGCTTTGCCATGGCGCTGGGCCTGCTGGAGCAGAAAATCCACGCTCGTCTGCCTGGCGAACAGGACGAACAAGCGGCTGAGATTCTTCACCCGGACATGGTGCAGCCGCTGCGCGTACGTATCGACCGCGAAGCGCGCCGCCTGGCGGGCTATCGCTACGGCCGCCAGATTGCCGACGACTATATGCGCCTGCTCGGACAGGGCGATAATCAGGTGGTGCGCTGGCTGGAGGCGGAGAAAGATCCGCGTCTGACCGAGATCGTCACCCATCTTAACCTGGTGGTAGAGGGAGCGCGTATCCGATGAGCGAGACGGTGGTGTTCAGTCAACTGAGCCGTAAATTTATTGATGAGAACGATGCCACGCCCGATCAGGCGCAGCAGGTGGTCTATTACAGCCTGGCGATTGGCCACCACCTCGGCGTGATCGACTGCCTGGAGGCGGCACTGAGCTGTCCGTGGGAGGCGTATCTGGCGTGGATTGCCACCCTCGAAGAGGGCAGCACCGCGCGGCGCAAAATGGAAGGTGTGCCGAAATATGGCGAGATTGTTATCGACAGCAATCACGTGGCCATGCTCGCCAACGCTTTCGATAAAGCGCAGGCCGGGCAGACCCCCGAGCAGCAGGCGTGGAGCAAAATTATGCTCAGCATGCTGCATGATATTCACCAGGAAAGCGCCATCTACCTGATGGTGAGGAGGCTCCGTGACTGATGTTTTACTTTGTGTCGGCAACAGCATGATGGGTGACGACGGCGCAGGCCCGCTGCTGGCGGAGATGTGCACCGCTAATCCGGTTGGCGATTGGGTAGTGATTGACGGCGGCAGCGCCCCGGAAAACGATATCGTCGCTATTCGTGAACTGCGCCCCGACCGGCTGCTGATCGTCGATGCCACCGATATGGGGCTGAACCCAGGTGAAATCCGCATCGTCGACCCGGACGATATCGCCGAGATGTTTATGATGACCACCCACAATATGCCGCTTAACTATCTTATCGATCAGCTGAAAGAGGATATCGGCGAGGTGATCTTCTTAGGTATTCAGCCGGATATCGTCGGCTTCTACTATCCAATGACCCAGCCGATTAAGGATGCGGTCGAGGTGGTGTATCAGAGACTTAACGGCTGGCAGGGGAGCGGTGGGTTTTCGCAGCTGGAGGTGGCGGAAGAGTAAGGTTAATGTCGGAGAGCCGATACTCTCCGGCAAGATTCGCTTCAAAAGGCATGGCTGGTAAATATTAATGAAACCGCCATAGCTGGTTTGTTTTGGAAACAGAAATACATCGTTATTTTTATTTATGTGAAACTAACATTAATACGCTGACGCTTTATCTTAATAAAAAAAGCGTCGCGGAATGTATTAGTCATTAACCTGCTCGATAATTAACTTCCCTTGCATCACCAATACTTTTACCGTCGTACCTATAGGAAATCCCGCCGCTTCCAGCCAGTCGCCATTGAGATTCAACGATGAATGCTGCTGACCGCGTTGGCTTTGCCGGGTTTTGCGCCTGATATAACCCACTTTTAAATGACGAAAGGGCCTGGTAATAAGCGACTCCGTTTTATTGTTTTCTTCTGTCATGGTTTTCTCCATATTTTATTTATTTGTCGCTGGGCAAGCGATATGTTGTGAAACTCTATTTTGCGTTTAAAAACTACTGAATAAAATGCCAGTAAAAAAACAGAATGGCAAACCTGAAACTGGAAGCAAGCTCGACAAAATAAAATGCAAAAAATGAAACTGGAAATATTAGGTTATGGCTAACTCGAATAAGATTTTTTAGGTTGTTTTATTCAGGGTAATAATAGTGACGTGAAATGGGTCGTGTAAAATATTCTGTATGGAATATTGGGGCTGCTGGGTGCCATTCCCGGAGGCGATGCTGCACATCTGTTCGGGCTACCGGCCCGCAGACGTTGATGAACAAGCGCAGCGCGAGCCGGGAAAATTTCCGTGTTGCAGGTGTTTGTGAGGCTGAGGATCCCTCAGCCTGTGGGGCAAACTACGCCAAATCTTCTCCGTTGCTGGCTATTACCTTTTTATACCACCAGAACGATTTTTTGCGTTTGCGCGCCAGAGTGCCGTGGCCTGCGTCGTCGCGGTCAACGTAGACAAAGCCGTAGCGCTTACTCATCTCACCGGTAGAAGCGGAAACCAGATCGATGCAGCCCCAACTGGTGTAGCCCATCACCGGAATGCCGTCTTCGATGGCGTCGCCCATCGCTTTAATATGCTCGCGCAGATAGCTAATGCGATAGTCGTCGTTAATCTCGCCGTTGGCGTCAATCTCATCGCGCGCGCCGAGGCCGTTCTCTACCAAAAAAAGCGGTTTCTGATAGCGGTCATACATCATATTCATGGTGATGCGCAGGCCGAGCGGGTCGATACCCCAGCCCCATTCGCTGGCCTGAATATGCGGGTTCTTCAGCGACTTAACGATATTGGCGGCATTGGTGTTATTTGCGTTCATCTCCGCCGAGGCGCAACGCGAGGCGTAGTAGCTAAAAGAGACGAAATCGACGGTATTTTGCAGGATTTCATCATCACCCGCTTCTTTCACAACCGTCACGCCTTTCTCGCGAAATACCCGTGCGGCCCATACCGGATACGCACCGCGCGCCTGCACATCGATAAAGAACAGATTCTCGCGGTCTTTCTCTAACGCCATCCACACGTCTTGCGGCTTACAGGAGTAAGGATAGAAATTGCCGCCCGCCAGCATACAGCCGACCTGATTTTGCGGGTTTACCTCATGGGCGATTTTGGTGGCTAAGGCGCTGGCTATCAGTTCATGATGCGCGGCCTGGTATTTCACCTGATCCTGATTCTCGCCCTCTTCAAACACCAGCCCGGCTCCGGAGAACGGGCTATGCAGCATAATATTGATTTCATTGAAGGTGAGCCAGTATTTCACTAAACCATCAAAAGCTTCAAAGCAGGTGCGGGCATAGCGGGTGAAAAATTCCACCATTTTACGATTGCGCCAGGAGCCGTATTCCGTCACCAGATGCATCGGCACGTCGAAATGGCACAGCGTGACCAGCGGCTCGATATGGTGCTTTTTGCACTCCTCGAACAGCGAACGGTAGAAGGCGATCCCTTCCTGATTTGGTTCTTGTTCATCACCTTTTGGAAACAGGCGGCTCCAGGCGATAGAGGTGCGAAACACGCTAAAACCCATCTCCGCCATCAGGGCGATATCTTCTTTATAACGATGATAAAAATCGATGGCCTCGTGGCTCGGGTAAAATTCATCGTCGCGCAGCTCAAAACGCTTCTCCAGCCCCAGCTTGACCGGCAGGCGGTGAGCACCGTGGGGAATGGTATCGACGGTGGTCAGCCCTTTGCCGCCCTCCAGATATGCCCCTTCGGACTGGTTGGCGGCCAGTGCGCCGCCCCATAAAAATCCCTGTGGAAAAGTCGCCATGTGTTACCTCATTATCAAAATTGTGTTCAGGCGTGTGATGTTTGAGCCGTGGCCTGGCGTTGTCTGGCGTCAGCAGCGGCCTCTTCAACTGGAATATCTTCAAAGCCGAGCAGCAGGGTCAGGACAAACGACAGCACTACCGCCAGCGCCATGACGCCAAAGACCCAGACGATAGTCATCGGATTAGCCGGGTCGAAGAACTGGACGCTGGTAAAGAGGCCCGGCGCCGCCATCGAGTGGCTGGCGAGCCCGGCAATCCCGGCCACCGCGCCGCAGATAAAGCCGCTGATCAGGCTGGCAATCAGCGGTCGCTTCAGGCGCACCGCTACGCCGTACAGCGCGGGTTCGGAAATCCCCGCCAGAATGGCAGAAGCCGCGGCCGCCAGCGCCGTCTGGCGCAATTCCGGGTTTTTGGTTTTCCACGCCACCGCCAGCGATGAGCCACCCAGCGACAGGTTCGCGCCGATTTCAGACGGCATGACCATGCCCTCTTTGCCGGTTTCGGCAATGGTTTGAATGATAGTCGGGGTAAAGACGCGGTGCATTCCGGTCATCACCAGCAGTGGCCACAGTGCGCCCATAATCGCCACCGACAGCCAGCCCAGGTAGCTATGAATGGTATAAACCAGCGCGGAAATGGCGCTACCAATCCAGATGCCGAGCGGGCCAATCAGCAGAATCGACAGCGGGGCGGCAATTAGTACGATCAGCATCGGCTTAAGGAAGTTTTTGGTGACCGCCGGGGTGATACGGTCGACCCAGCGTTCGATATAAGAGAGACACCAAGTCATCACCAGCGCCGGGATCACGGTATAGGTGTATTTCACCGCCGTCACCGGAATAAAGGCGAACTCAACGTGTTCGCCCTGGGCGGCTTTCGCCATCAGTTCGATAAAGCTCGGGTGCACCAGCACCCCGGCAATTGCAATCGCCAGCGACATATTGGTTTTGAATTTCACCGCCGCGGAAGCTGCCACCATTAGTGGCAGGAAGAAGAACGCGCCGTCGCCGATTACCGTCAAAATGGTCAGCGTTGGCGCCCCTTTGGGCAGCACGCCGGTCATCTCGAGGATCATCGCCAGCAGCTTAACCATCGATCCGCCGATAATCGCCGGGATCAGCGGCGACATGGTGCCGATCAGCGCATCAAGGATCCCCGCTCCGATGCGTTTTAAGGTGATAGGCGGTTTCCCCTGCGGTTCGGCAGGGCGCAGATCCCCCGGTAGCAGGGCCACCACCTCGCGATACGCCTGGGAGACGGTATTACCGATGATCACCTGACACTGGTTGTCGCTACGCACCACGCCGAGTACGCCTTTTAGCCCTTTCAAAGTGGCGCTATCAACCTGCTCGCTGTCTTTGACCACGAAACGCAGGCGCGTCATACAGTGGGTAACGGCGGCGACGTTATCTACGCCACCTATCGCCGTAATGATCTGCTGCGCCAGGGCTGCATAATTTTTAGACATCGGATTTTATCCTGTTTATCAATGGGGTACTGGCTTGTCATCGCGCCGTAAACGGAGCGGTATCATGCATACATAGGAAACCGGTTCCACATAATCATCAATAGTTTCATTTGTAGTTACAAGATATAAAAAATTAAGATCTGAATTTTGTGATTTTGATCGCTTTGTCAGCAAAGGGAGAGATGTGTGCAAATGCTGAAAAAGCGCCGCGCGTGCAGTACACTGCGGGCAACATTGGCAACAGGAATAACCACATGGCAACAATGCTGGAGGTCGCGAAGCGCGCGGGGGTGTCGAAAGCCACCGTTTCGCGGGTGCTGTCGGGGAACGGCTATGTCAGTCAGGAGACCAAAGACCGCGTGTTCCAGGCGGTGGCTGAAAGCGGCTATCGGCCTAATCTGCTGGCGCGTAACCTGGCGACCAAAAAGACGCAGACCCTTGGGCTGGTGGTGACCAATACCCTCTATCACGGCGTCTACTTCAGCGAGTTGCTCTATCACGTGGCGCGGATGACCGAAGACAAAGGGCGGCAGCTGATCCTCGCCGACGGCAAACACAGCGCGGAGGAAGAGCGCGAGGCGATTCAGTATCTGCTCGACCTGCGCTGCGACGCGATTATTATCTATCCGCGCTTTCTTAGCGTTGATGAGATGGATGAGATTATCGAGAGCCATGAGCAGCCGATTATGGTGCTCAACCGCCGCCTGCGCCGCAACGCCAGCCATTGCGTCTGGTCCGATCAAAAGGCCTCAGCGATGATGACGGTGGAAAAGCTCATTGAACTGGGTCATCGCGACATCGCCTTTATTACCGGTTCGCTGGATTCGCCAACCGGCGTTGAGCGTCTCTCGGGCTATAAAGATGCGTTGTCTCGCCACGGCATCGACCTGAACAACGATTTGATTGTTGAAGGAAGGTGGACGCCGGAAACCGGTGCCGCCGGGGTGGAGACGCTGCGCCAGCGTAACGCCCGCTACAGCGCGCTGGTGGCGAGCAACGACGATATGGCGATCGGTGCGATGAAGCAGCTGCATCTGCACGGTGTTAAGGTGCCGGAGCAGGTATCGGTAGTCGGTTTTGATGATATCGTACTGGCTCCCTATATGGTGCCATCGCTCTCCAGCGTGAAAGTACCGGTCACGGAGATGATCAAAGAGAGCATTAACCGGCTGATTTTTATGCTCGACGGCGGTGATTTAAAATATCAGCAAACCTTCTCCGGTGAGCTGATTGAACGCGACTCGATGGTTCCCGGCCCGCATGCCTGACGTCGTCATCTGTCATCGTCAGTTGTGACGATGACACTGTTCCTGTTATTTATTCCCTTTATTATCAATGCAATAAAAATTGGAACGTATTATGCATACTCCGGCGCATAACCTTCTTACAGCTGGAGAAATGGATGAACCGTTTCATTATCGCCGACGCGAGCAAATGCATCGGCTGCCGCACCTGTGAAGTGGCCTGCGTGGTCTCTCATCAGGAACATCAGGACTGCGCCGCGCTGACGCCAAAAAACTTTTTACCGCGTATTCACGTGATTAAAGGCGTCAATGTGTCGACGGCCACCGCCTGTCGTCAGTGCGAAGACGCGCCGTGCGCTAACGTCTGCCCGAACGGCGCAATCAGCCGCGAAAAGGGTTTTGTCCACGTGATGCAGGAGCGCTGTATTGGCTGTAAAACCTGCGTGGTGGCCTGCCCGTATGGCGCGATGGAAGTGGTAGTGCGCCCGGTTATCCGCAACAGCGGCGCGGGTCTGAACGTGCTGGCGGAAAAAGCCGAAGCTAATAAGTGCGACCTGTGCTATCACCGCGACGAAGGCCCGGCCTGTATGGATGCCTGCCCAACTCACGCGCTGATTTGCGTCGACCGCAACAAACTCGAACAGATGAATATCGAAAAACGCCGCCGCACGGCGCTGGCCTGGTAATTTGGCCGCGCGATGAACGGGGTGCAAATTCGCATTCGCGGTAAAGTGCAGGGGGTGGGATTCCGCCCCTTTGTCTGGCAGCTGGCGCAGGAGCTTGGGTTGCGCGGCGATGTATGCAACGACGGCGATGGCGTACTGGTGCGGCTTGGTGGCGGTGATGCGGCGTTCCTCGCCGGATTAACCCAGCGCTGCCCGCCGCTGGCGCGGATCGACAGCACGCAAGGTCAGCCGTTTGCCTGGGCCATCGCGCCGTCGGATTTCACCATCCGACAAAGCGGAACCGGGAGCATGCGTACGCAGATTGTGCCCGATGCCGCCACCTGCCCGGCGTGCCTTGCGGAGATGAATAACCCGCAGGAGCGCCGCTATCGCTACCCGTTTATCAACTGCACCCACTGCGGGCCGCGCTTTACCATTATTCGCGCCATGCCTTATGACCGTCCGCTGACTTCCATGTCTCCGTTTCCTCTTTGTCCGTCCTGTGCGGCGGAGTACGGTAATCCTGCCGATCGCCGTTTTCACGCTCAGCCGGTTGCCTGCGCTGAATGTGGGCCGCAGCTGGAGTGGCGTGGCGCGGCGGGGAACCTGCTTGGCGATGCCGCTTTAGAAACGGCAATTGCCCGTCTGATGGCAGGCGAGATTGTGGCGGTGAAAGGGTTGGGCGGTTTCCATCTGGTATGTGATGCCGGGAACCGTGATGCCGTAGCGACGCTGCGGGCGCGCAAGCATCGTCCGGCAAAACCGCTGGCGGTGATGCTGGCGACAACGACGGGGCTGCCCGAACAGGCGCTTAAGCTGCTGACATCCCCCGCCGCGCCGATCGTGCTGCTGGACAAAACGCAGGTTGCTGGCCTGTGCGACCAAATTGCGCCAGGGCTTGCGGAAGTAGGGGGGATGTTGCCGTCTAATCCATTGCAGCATTTACTTTCGCAGGCGCTGGCGCGCCCTTTAGTGATGACCTCTGGTAACCTTAGCGGTCACCCGCCCGCGTTGACCAACGACCAGGCGCTGGCGGATCTCGCCGGGATTGCCGAGGGTTTTCTGCTGCATAATCGCGAGATTGTGCAGCGGATGGACGATTCCGTTGTGCGGCAAAGCGGCGAGATGCTGCGCCGCGCTCGCGGCTATGTGCCGGACGCGCTGCCGCTGCCGCCGGGATTCCACGACGCGCCGCCGCTGCTGGCCCTCGGCGCGGATATGAAAAATACGTTCTGCCTGCTGCGCGGCGACGAAGCGGTCCTCAGCCAGCATTTTGGCGATCTCGACGAGGAGGGCGTTGAGGCGCAGTGGCGACAGGCGCTGCATTTGATGCAGGAAATCTACGCTTTTACGCCGCAGCGGGTGGTTGCCGACGCCCATCCCGGCTACCGCGCTTCGCGGTGGGCGGCGTCGCTTATGCTGCCGGTTGAGCGGGTGTTGCATCATCATGCCCACGCTGCCGCGTGCCTGGCCGAGCATCGCTGGCCGCTGGACGGCGGCGACGTCATCGCCCTGACGCTCGACGGCATCGGGATGGGGGAGAATGGCGAACTGTGGGGCGGCGAGTGCCTGCGGGTTAACTATCGCGAGTGCGAACGGCTTGGCGGCTTGCCCGCGGTGGCGCTGCCCGGCGGAGACCTTGCCGCCCGTCAGCCGTGGCGCAATCTGCTCGCTCAGTGCCTGGCGTTTGTGCCTGACTGGCAGAATTATGCTGAAACCGCCGTGCTGCGTCAGCAAAACTGGTCGCTGCTGGCGCGAGCGATTGAGCGCGGCATTAACGCGCCTAAAGCATCGTCGTGCGGCCGTCTGTTTGACGCTGTCGCCTGCGCATTAGGCTGTGCGCCGCAAACCCTGAGCTATGAGGGTGAGGCGGCCTGTCGACTGGAGGCGCTGGCGGCAACCTGCGAAGGTGTTGATCATCCGGCGGCGCTGCCGTGGCGCGACGGCGTGCTGGACCTGGCGAGGTTTTGGCAGCAGTGGCTCGGCTGGCAGGCCAATCCGGCGCAAAAATCCTGGGCTTTTCACGATGCGCTGGCCTGCGGGCTGGCGGCGATGATGCGTGATTGTGCGAACGCGCGGGACATTCACACCCTGGCTTTTGGTGGCGGAGTACTGCATAACCGGCTGCTGGCGGCGCGATTGGCCTTTTATCTTCATGATTTTACTCTTCTGTTTCCGCAGCAACTACCCGCAGGCGATGGGGCGCTCGCCCTCGGCCAGGCGGTTATCGCTGCGGCCCGTCTTCAGGCTTAAAGGACACCAATATGATAATGATGATTTTGCGCCAGCAGCCGCGCGCAGCGGCGCTGGTGTTGGCATTAATTGCGGCCAATTTGCTGGCCTGGGGCTGGGCGTTTGTCGCGTTCGGCGGCAGCAGTGCGCTAATGGCTGCCAGCCTGCTGGCCTGGGGTTATGGCCTGCGCCATGCGGTGGATGCAGACCATATCGCAGCAATTGATAACGTGACCCGCAAAATGATGCAGCAGGGGCGGCGGCCTTTCGGCGTTGGCGCGTGGTTTTCGCTGGGCCACTCGTCAATCGTGGTGCTGGCTTCGGCGGCGATTGCCGCGACCGCGACCGCGTTTGGTCAACAGATGAGCTGGTTTCACGATACCGGCAGCGTGATCGGCACCGCCGTGTCGGCGTTATTTTTGCTGGCGATGGCGTTTATCAACTTGGTGATTTTGCGCAGCGTCTGGCGCAGCTTTCAGGCGTGGAAGCAGGGCGAAAAGGTGAGCGATGAGGTAGCGACCGGCGGCGGCATGATGAGCTGGCTGTTTGGTAAGACCTTCCGCCTGATTAGCCGTAGCTGGCAGATGTATCTGGTGGGCTTTCTGTTTGGTCTCGGCTTTGATACGGCGACGGAGATTGGCGTATTGGGGATCTCCGCTGCCAGCGCATCGAGCGGGATGTCCATCTGGTCGATTATGGTTTTTCCGGCGCTGTTCGCCAGCGGCATGGCGCTGGTGGATACGCTTGATAATGTGCTGATGGTCGGCGCTTACGGCTGGGCGTTCAGCAAGCCGCAGCGCAAGCTCTATTACAATATGACCATTACCGGGACGTCGGTTGTGGTGGCGCTGTTTATCGGCGGGCTGGAAGCGCTGGGGCTGTTGATGGATAAGTTTTCTCTGAGCGGTGGGGTCTGGCGCTGGGTTGGCGCGTTGAACGACAATCTTGGCAACGCTGGTTTTGTGGTGGTGGGGCTGTTTGTTGCCTGCTGGGTGCTGTCGGTGCTCAACTACCGCTGGCGCGGGTACGATAATCTGGCGCGGTAGGTTGGCGTTTTTCCCGGCTCGCGCTGCGCTTAGCCGGGCTACCATGGCAGCGGTGCGGAATATTGTCCCGGAGGCGATGCTGCGCATCTGTCCGGGCTACCAAACCCCAACGGCTACCAGAGCAGAGGAATCGTGCGGTTGGGTAGCCCGGGTAAGGCGTTTATGCCGCGACCCGGGATGAAGCATCAGCAGGATATATCAGGTTAACGACCTGAAACTCCGTTTTAAAAGCATTCCTGATATAACGACTCCATACCCTGCGCAGGCGGAGATAGACATCAATATGACTCTTAGTGGGTTGCCGCTGTACCAGGTGATAAACATATAGCCAAATATTGCCGCCATCATAATTAATGACCATTTCATTCTAATAAATACAGATATGAAAACTGCCGGAATGATTATTCCCAGGATATAAAATCTGACAAAACCTAAATCAACACCTCTACTGCGGGGATGGAAGTGTGCGATATACCATTCATATCCTGCATTGTGGATTAAAATAATAACGGCGCAACTGAGCAAAGCGAGCAACAGATTGAAAATTATGACTTTATTTTTTTTAAATTCCATATTGATTTAACTGTCCTTTTATTTCACATCGCCCAGCAAATGGATAATAGCATCCCACAAGGTTAACGTAGGATGTCTTTCCTGGGATCCCCGCTCGCGCTGTGCTTACCTGGCTACCATGGCAGCGGTGCGGAATATTGTCCCGGAGGCGATGCTGCGCATCTGTCCGGGCTACCCCAACGACTACTAGGCAGAGGAATCGTACGGTTGGGTAGCCCGGGTAAGGCGTTTACGCCGCGACCCGGGAAAACGGTAAGCTCGCCGGTGGGGTAGCCCGGACAGGCGCAACGCGCCGCCTCCGGGGATAACGTCAGTTCATACAGACTAGCTCACCAACTGCTTGAGCAGCGCAAAGGCGTCTTTCATTCGATCCTCGCTAACCACAAAGGCGCGCAGCTGGTTTTCGGCATCCACGCCTTTTGCGACCAGACCGTCTTTGGCGGCAACGATATTCCACGTCAGATCCTCGCGTCGGGTATCGCCCGCCAGATGCAGCGGTAAATCCGGCGTTTTGACCTTCACCAGCATTGGCGGCAGCTTCAGCTCGCCCTGCTGGGTCAGCAGATTTTTACCCAGGCACATGGCGCTCAGCAGAATCGGTTGCAGGAACGGCAACACCATGCCGTTGATTTCCGCGCAGTCGCCGAGAGCGTAAATCGCCGGATGGCTGGTTTGCAGCTGGCTGTTTACCACCACGCCGCGATTAATCTCCAGACCCGCATGCCGCGCCAGCGCCGTTTCCGGGTGCAAACCGGCGGCGGCGACCACCGCATCAACGGTCACCGTGCGCTGACGGTCAAGGGTGACGCGAATGCCGTCGGCGCTTTGCTCCAGGCTTTCCAGCTGGGATTTCAGCATCAAGTGCACGCCCATATCGGTCAGACGATGCTGCAGGCGGCTGCTGGCCTCCGGCGGCATCAGCGCCGACAGCACGCTGGCGGAGTTATCCACCACCGTCACCGCTTTCCCGGCGCGGCAGAAATCCATCGCCAGCTCGCAGCCAATCAACCCGCCGCCGACGATCAGCACGCGTCTGGCGTCATGTAACTGACTCTGCGCTGCACCGTACTCACGCTGGCTGTTGAGGGTCAGCATCAGCTCGCGTCCCGGCACTGGCGGAATAAACGGCGTCGCGCCGGTGGCCAGCACCAGTTTGTCATAGCGCCACTCGCGGTCCTGGCTTTTCACTACCTGATTCCCGGCGTCGATATCGCTCACCCAGGTATGCGGGAACAGGCGCAGATTGTACTGCTCGGCAAACTCTCCTGCCGTTTGCAGGGTCAGGTCGTCGGCCTTCTGACCACGGCTGACCACATGGCTGAGGTCCGGTTTGTTGTACTCATCCATGCTGTCGGCGGCGATCAGGGTCAGCGGGATTTGCGGGTCCTGCTTGCGGATATTTTTCACCAGCTGACGGGCCGCGAAGCCCGAGCCGATGATGACGATGCCATCACTCATTTTGCCTCCGATGCCAGAACATCAAACACATCTTTCCCCAGCGAGCATTCCGGGCAGAGGAAGTTATCCGGGACTTCGCTCCACGGCGTACCCGGCTGGACGTCCTGGTTCGGCTCGCCTTTTTCTGGATCGTAAATCCACTGACACACACTACACTGCATCATCGGTCCGAGGTCGGCTGCCGCTGCGGCGGCACAGGCGCAGGCTTCTTTTGCCTGGTCTGGTTTGGCAGCGGCTTCCGGCAGCGGAGCCAGCGCCCACTGACGAGCAATTTCGCGACCGTGCTGACGGCAAATTTCCAGCGCGTCGAGGTCTGGACGCCATTTGGCCTTCAGGCTCAGGGACATTTCAAAACCGGCATCCTGTAAACGGGTAGAGAGACGGTCAACCGCGCCGCCGCTCCAGCCGTGGGAACCAAAGGCGCTGGCGTGCTTGTTGCGAAAACGCAGGCCGGTCATCTCTTCCACCAGCCCGGCGATTTTCGGCATCATTACGTTGTTCATGGTGGAGGTGCCGACCAGCACGCCTTTGGAGCGGAACACGTTGGTCAGAATTTCGTTTTTATCGCTGCGGGCGACGTTAAAGATTTTCACCGCCACGTTCGGGTCAACTTCGTTGATGCCCTGGCCAATCGCATCCGCCATCATGCGAGTGTTATTGGACATGGTGTCGTAGAAAATGGTGATACGGTCTTCCTGATAGTCCGCCGCCCATTTCAGGTACAGCTCAACGATCTGGGTTGGATTTTCACGCCATACCACGCCGTGGGAGGTGGCAATCATGTCGACCGGCAGATTGAAGCCGAGGATCTCGGTGATTTTCGGCGTCACCAGGCGGCTGAACGGGGTCAGGATGTTGGCGTAGTAGCGCTGGCACTGCTCGAACAGTTCGGTCTGGTCAACTTCGTCGTTGAACAGGCGTTCGTCGCAGTAGTGCTGGCCGAAAGCGTCGTTACTGAACAGTACCGCATCGCCGGTCATATAGGTCATCATGCTGTCCGGCCAGTGCAGCATCGGGGTTTCCACAAAAATCAGCTGCTTGCCGTTGCCGATATCCAGGCTGTCGCCGGTTTTCACTACGTTAAAATTCCACTCCGGATGGTGATGGTGACCGGTGATGGAGTCGATGGCGTTGTTGGTGCAGTAGATCGGGGTGTCAGGAATGCAGGACATCAGTTCGGTCAGCGCGCCGGCATGATCCTCTTCGGCGTGGTTAATAATGATGTAGTCGATATCGGCGAGGTCGATTTCGCTGCGCAGGTTCTGCACGAATTCACGGCTGAATTTATGATCGACGGTATCGATCAGCACATTTTTTTCTTCGCGGATGAGATAGCTGTTGTAGCTGCTGCCGCGCAGCGTTTTGTATTCTGTTCCGTGGAAATCACGTACTTCCCAGTCACGTTGGCCAACCCAATGAATGTTATTTTTAACCAGAATAGACATAGCAACCTCAATTAATTCAGCGTTTTTCAAATAAGATGTTTTGCTTATATCAAGTTGCGTGCCAACTTTTTAATTAATTGAAATTAAAGGTTTTAATGTTTTTATCTAAATTTGTTGATGTCAAAATGACAATGGTTAAAATAGTCGTTATGACTATCTTTACTGTCAGAATGACTATGAGGCGAAAATGAGTTTCTCCGTCGAGGCCCTGGCGAAAATCGCCATTGATTTGCAAAGCGATCTCGGTCATGCCGACCGTTTCTCGCGCCTGATTACCACCCTGCGGCAGATTCTCGGCTGCGATGCTTCGGCGCTGCTGCGCTACGAAGCGCATCAGTTTGTGCCGCTGGCGATTGATGGCCTGGCGCAGGATGTACTTGGGCGACGCTTCGCCCTTGAAGGTCACCCGCGGCTGGAGGCGATTGCTCGCGCCGGGGATGTGGTGCGGTTCCCGGCAGACAGCGACCTGCCGGACCCTTACGACGGATTAATTCCCGGACAGGAGAGTCTGAAGGTACATGCCTGCGTCGGGTTGCCGCTATTTGCCGGACAAACCCTGATTGGTGCGCTGACTCTCGACGGCATGGATGCGGACCGCTTCGACAGCTTTAGCGATGAGGAGCTGCGCCTGATTGCCGCTCTGGTCGCCGGGGCGCTGAATAACGCGCTGTTGATTGCCCGGCTGGAGAATCAAAACGTGCTGCCGGAGCAGGCTATCGCTTATCCGGCGTCCGAGCGTCAGGAAATAATCGGCCTGTCGGCACCGATTTTACAGCTGAAAAAAGAGATCGATATCGTCGCGGCTTCCGACCTGAACGTCCTGATTAGCGGCGAAACCGGCACCGGCAAAGAGCTGGTGGCGAAGGCGGTGCATCAGGGGTCGCCGCGTGCAGCCAACCCGCTGGTGTATCTCAACTGCGCAGCGCTACCGGAGAGCGTGGCGGAAAGCGAGCTGTTTGGTCACGTTAAAGGGGCGTTTACCGGGGCGATAAGCAACCGCAGCGGCAAGTTTGAAATGGCGGACAACGGGACACTGTTCCTCGATGAAATTGGCGAGCTGTCGCTGGCGCTACAGGCCAAGCTACTGCGGGTGCTGCAGTATGGCGACATTCAGCGCGTCGGCGATGACCGCAGCCTGCGGGTTGATGTACGGGTGCTGGCGGCGACCAACCGCGACCTGCGTCAGGAGGTGGTGGAAGGGCGTTTTCGTGCCGACCTTTATCATCGTCTGAGTGTGTTCCCGCTGTCGGTTCCGGCGCTGCGCGAGCGGGAAAACGACGTGGTGCTGTTGGCGGGGTATTTCTGCGAGCAGTGCCGTTTGCGCATGGGGTTGTCGCAGGTGATTTTAAGCGACGCGACGCGGGCGAGGCTGCGCGCCTGGCTGTGGCCGGGGAACGTGCGTGAGCTGGAACATGCGATCCATCGGGCGGTTGTGCTGGCGCGGGCGACGCAGGCCGGTAATGAGGTGGTGCTGGAGCCGCAGCATTTTCAGTTCGCCGTGGAAACACCGGTCCTGCCGAGCGCAAGCCCGCAGCCGGTGACGGAGGTGGTGAATTTACGCGAGGCGACGGAAGCCTTCCAGCGCGAAGCGATTGCCAGAGCGCTGGCGGATAACAGCCGGAACTGGGCCGCCGCCGCCCGCGCGCTGGATCTCGATGTCGCCAACCTGCATCGGCTGGCGAAGCGTCTGGGACTTAAAGGATCCCGGCCTGATAAAAGTTCTGCAGGTTAATCGCGCCGACCAACTGTCCGTTGTCATCGACCACCGGAGCGGCGCTGATTTTGTGCTTCATCAGGCGCTCTTTAGCTTCTACTGCGCGGCTTTCTGATTGCAGGGTTACGCCGTTGCGGGTCATCGCCAGGCTGACGACATCTTGCAAACTGCCGCCGCCTACCAGCCAGCGGCGCAGGTCGCCGTCGGTAAACACGCCCTGGACGTGATTGTGCTCATCGCAGACCGCCACCAGTCCCAGGCCAGTGCGGCTGAGTTCGAGCATCGCGTCCATCACGCTGGTATCAACATCCACGCGCGGCACGTCGCCATCGCGGCGCATGAGATGGTGAACTTTGTTCAGCAGTCGTGCGCCCAGCGCGCCAGCCGGGTGCGAGCGGGCAAAATCTTCTTCATTAAAGCCGCGAGCCTGCATCACCGCCATCGCCAGCGCGTCGCCGAGCATCAGCGTGTTGACGGTACTGGAGGTCGGGGCGAGGTGCATCGGGCAGGCTTCGCGTTCCACGGCGATATCAAGAACGGCTTTGGCGGCCAGCGCCAGCGGAGAGGTGGATTTACCGGTCATCGCCAGCAGTGGTATGGACCGTTCTTCCAGCCGTGGGACGATAAGATCCAGTTCTTTAGCGCCGCCGGAGTAGGAAATAAACAGCATCACGTCGCGGCTATCGAGCATTCCGAGGTCGCCGTGTAACGCTTCCGCCGGATGGACGAAAAATGCCGGGGTGCCGGTGCTGGCGAATGTAGCGGCCAGCTTTTTGCCGATGTGGCCCGATTTACCGATCCCGGAGACCACCAGTTTGCCCTCGCAGTGGATGATGATTTCCGCCGCGCGGATGAAGTCGTCGCCCAGGCGTTCAGGCAGGCGGCTCGCCTCCTGAAGCTCCAGCAGTAGGGTCTGGCGTCCGGCTTCTAACAGAAAGTTACTCATGATGTTCTCCAGTAATAATGACTTCGATGCCTTTTTCTTCCAGCGCCCGCTGGAATTCAGGGTCGATGTTGGCATCGGTAATCAGTTTGTCCACGCTCTCCAGGCCGCAGACGATATTGGGACTTTTGCGGCCAAACTTCGATGAGTCGGCCATCAGGATAACCTCGCGGGCGGCATTGCACATCGCTTTGCTGACCGTATAAACCTCATTAAAGGTGGTGACGCCGGCGATTAAATCAATCCCGTCGGTGCCCATAAATAGTCGGTCAAAGCTGAAGTGCTCGAAGGCGTTTTCCGCCAGCTGGCCGTGAAAGGAGGCCGATTTTTTACGGAAGGTGCCGCCTGGCATCAGGATAGTTTGTTCGTTATCCAGCTCGGAGAGGGCGTTGACGATATGCAGGCTGTTGGTCATCACCGTGATGTTATTGAAGCGGCTGAGCATTGGTACCATTTGCAGGACCGTGCTGCCAGCGTCAAGAATGATCGAGTCGCCATCGTGAATAAAGCGAACGGCGGCTTCGGCAATCCGCTCTTTTTTATGGGTGTTGATTAGCGTTTTGTGGTCGATGGGCGGGTCGGCCTCGTCTTTATTTAACACCACGCCGCCGTAGGTGCGGATAACGGTACCGGCATTCTCAAGGATGACCAGATCTTTGCGGATGGTGGTACCGGTGGTGTCGAAGTGTTGCGCCAGCTCTTCAACCGAGCATTTGCCCTGCGCTTGCAGGTGCTCGAGAATGGCTGCCTGGCGCTGACGTGGTTTCATAGGCGTTGTATCCTGCGTTTAAAGTTTCGAAATGATAATTTCGCAAGATATTAACTTTCACAACGAAATTATCCATGTTTCGGATTAAGCGCTAATAATAGTGCATTCTGACAGAGCGGATCATTGGGAAAGATCACATCAGGCTGCAATTCCTTGAGATGTTTGCCGTTGAGAGCGGGAATTTTTTGTGGTCTGGCAAAGACGGTGAGACCTTTCATCAACAGCGTATCGCGAATGCGATCGTGTTCGTCGACGGCGATGGCGACGACGGCGCGCGGCTTGAAGCGGCCCGAGGAGCGACCCACGCCGACCCGGCCCTGTTGGCACAACTGGTCAAAGGCGCGGTTGAACTGGCGGATTTGCCAGCCGCCAAAGGCGAGCTGGGTTATCCAGGCGATGGCGGCGACGGTGATGAGTGCGGTAACCATAAAATCTCCTTAAGGTGCGTGCGATATTCCCCCGGAGGCGGCGCGTTGCGCCTGTCCGGGCTACCAGACAGCCACATAATCGGTAGCCCGGACAGATGCGCAGCATCGCCTCCGGGAAAATAGCGCGCAACGTTTTAAAACATCACCTGCCCGCCGGTGACGTTGATGGACTGCCCGGTGCAGTACGAAGCCTGCGGGCTGGCGTAAAACATCAGCACATTGAGCACGTCCTGATAATCGCAACCGCGCTTGAGCGGAACTTTATCGACGTAATACTGTTCAACTTCGTTCTCGGCAATCCCCAATTTGGTGGCGTACTGCGGCAGTAGCGACTGGAACATCGGCGACTTCAGCAGGTTACCCAGCATCAGCGAATGGACGGTAATACCGTATTCTGCGAGGTCCAGCGCCAGAGACTGCGTCAGCCCCACGCCGCCAAACTTCGCCGCGCTGTAGCCAGAGTTATGCTTACTGCCCACTTTGCCGGATTTCGAGTTGATCTGGATGATGCGTCCTTTTATACCGTCGCGGATCATCAGCCGCGAAAACTCGCGGGCGCAGAGGAAGTAGCCCACCAGATTAACCTGAAGCGAGCGATCGAAATCGCCCAGCGCGAAGTCGCTGATAAAGGCCGCTTTGGCGATCCCGGCGCTGTAGACCAGCAGATCGACACGGGAAAATATTTCGTCTACGCCGCGGGCGAGGGCGACGACGCTGGCTTCGCTGGTGGCGTCGGCACCAAAGCCGTACGCCGTTCCTTCGCCATATTCGGCGTTAATGGCCTGCGCGACGCGGGTCGCTTTATCGCTCTGAATATCGACAACCGCCACGCGATAGCCCTCTGCGGCAAGGCCGCGACACAGAAACTCCCCTAAGGTTTGTCCCCCGCCAATGACAACAGCAACCTGATTCATAATTTTCTCCTTACAACTTAAGCAACAAATTTCAGTACGCAGCCGGTGGCGATCTCTTCCGGCACCGGGCCCGCCACGTGGACGGTTCCGGGGAATTCCGCTTCGCGGTGACCATCGAAACGCAGCGTGATATGGCCAAGCTCGCGCAGATTCTGCTCGGCAACGTCGCCGACGGCGGTCACCGGATAGCGCTGTTCGCCAAGCTGAAGCTCCGCGCCCGGAACCAGCGAGCCGGATAGCTCGCCGTGGTTGTGAATAAAGCAATACTCTTCGATATCGGCTGGGGCTCCTTCGCGAAAGGTGATCAGCATCTGGTCTTCCAGCGCCATCGTCGCACTGGCGCCGATACGCGTAATGGTGGTCTGGTAAATCACGGTCATCTTCAGGAACCTCTTATTGGTAAATAAACCCGGAAACGAACCAGGCGATCAGCACCGTTGGGGCGCCGGTCAGGAAGCGGCTCACCAGCACCGACGGGACGCCGACGCGCACGGTGTCCTGTCGCGCTTCCGCCAGCGACAGACCAACCGGGATAAAGTCGCAGGCGGCCTGGGCGTTAATGGCAAACAGTGCGGGCAGGGCGAGGTGAGGCGGAATATTGCCAAGGCCAATCTGCACGCCAATCAGTACGCCGATAACCTGGGCGATGACCGCGCCTGGGCCGAGGAACGGCGACAGCAGCGGGAAGGAGCAGATCAGCGCCAGGGTGACGAGGCCCAGAGGATGGCTGGCGAGCGGTGCCAGACCGTGGGCAATCCAGTCGCCGACGCCGGAGGCCATGATGATGCCGATCAGCGCTGAGACGAAGGCCATAAACGGCAGGATGGTTTTCAGCACCGTGTCGATGGTGTCGCGACCGGCCTGGAACAGCACTGCTACCACGGAACCCATGCCCATGCCGACCTTCGCCAGCAGGCCGTCGCTCTGCTCGGTTATCTTCTTGCTGGTGTCATAGTCGCGGACCGCCGGTTGAGCTGGCGTGTCCTGCGGAGCAGGGGAGTCGTTATCTGTTAAGACGTGAATGTTCTCGCTTTTAACTCCGGAAACGTAAATATCCTCGACGATGTACTGCGCCAGCGGCCCGGATTTGCCGGTAGCGTGGATATTAATGGTCGGTATACGACGCTTTGGGTAGATGCCGCAGCGCAGGGTGCCGCCGCAGTCGATAATCGCCACGCCGATTTCCGCTTCCGGCGGTTCGCCCTCTTTGAAGCCATCGACCGCCTGCCAGCCGGTGAGGCTCGCGATTTTATCGACGATCGCCGGACGGGTGCCTGCGGTGATATAGACAATCTTTTTACCGGCAACTACGTCCAGTTCGAGCGGGCCGCCCCAGCCACCGGTGCCTTTTTCAATACGAATACGCGTCATGATGTTGCTCCTGACAGATGGACTTTCTGCTCAAGTTGGATGGCCATTTTCTTCTCAAAAATCGACGTGGTCAGGTCGGTCACCCAGCCACGGAAGAAGTTCGTCACCAGGCCCACCAGCAGATAGCTCACCGCCAGCGGCCCTAACGGCAGGCCGAGAGTGGTCAGCCCGTTGGCGATCCCGAGATAGACGAACAGCTCGCCGGGGTTGATATGGGGAAACAGACCGTTCATCGAATGGCAGCTGTAGGAGGCCGCCGCGTAGTAGCTGGGTTTGTATTTCTCGGGCATAAAGCGTCCGAGACTCAGGGTCATGGGGTTACAGAAAACGAAGGTACCGATGCAGGGCAGCAGCAGGTAGCGGGAGATCGGATTACCGGCGCAGCGTTGCGCCAGCTTTTCGATCCGCTGCTGACCAATAAAGTTGATCAAGGCGTTCATGATCACCAGCAGACTGATCAGCAAAGGCAGGATCCCGGTGACCATACCGGTAAACACCTCACCTCCCTTCTGAAACAGGCCGATAAACCATTCGGCACCGTGGGTAATGACTTCAATCATTGTTCTCTCCTTCAGCGTGTTATTTTTCTTGCTAACTGGCGGCTAATTTTAATCACTTTGAAAGATTTAAAAGTGTTAGTTTGATCGCAAAATGAAAGATAAATATTTTATTTTGAAAGGTTGTGGCTGGGGAAGAGAAAAGAATGTGACGAGAGATGAGGTAAAAATGGCAATAAAAAGAATTTCAGTCGCTGCCGCTTCCTTGTGAGCGGGCGCATGCTTTACCATAATTACCTCTTGCCGATTTGTTAAATGGATGTCCCATGTTGAAGCGTCGCTATCTGGTTTTACTCCCGCTGTGTGCTCTTTTCGCTGCCTGTAGCAGCAAACCTCAAACCCCTGCGGAAACGGAAATGGCGGGCAGTACCGGCGGTTTTCTGCTGGAGCCGCAGCACAATGTGATGCAGATGGGCGGTGATTTCGCCAACAACCCGGCGGCGGAACAGTTCATCGACAAAATGGTGAGCAAGCATGGATTTGACCGTCAGCAGCTGCACGAAATTCTCTCGCAGGCTAAACGTCTGGATTACGTTCTGCGCCTGATGGACCGTCAGGCTCCGACCGGGCTGCCGCCGTCAGGGCCGAACGGCGCCTGGCTGCGTTACAAAAAACAGTTTATTACTCCGGATAACGTGCAGAACGGCGTGGTGTTCTGGAACCAGTATCAGGACGCGCTCAACCGTGCGTATCAGGTTTACGGCGTGCCGCCGGAAATTATCGTCGGGATTATTGGCGTGGAAACTCGCTGGGGCCGGGTGATGGGCAAAACCCGCATCCTTGATGCGCTGGCAACTCTTTCGTTTAACTATCCGCGTCGTGCGGAGTACTTCTCCGGCGAGCTGGAAACCTTCCTGCTGATGGCACGCAGTGAAAAAGATGATCCGCTGGACCTGAAAGGGTCGTTTGCCGGAGCGATGGGCTACGGCCAATTTATGCCATCCTCCTATCGCCAGTACGCGGTGGATTTCAACGGCGACGGGCATATCAACCTGTGGGATCCAGTTGATGCTATCGGCAGCGTGGCTAACTACTTTAAGCAGCACGGCTGGGTGAGCGGCGATCAGGTAGCCGTGCAGGCGATGGGCCAGGCGCCGGGGCTGGCGAACGGCTTCAAAACCAAATACAGCGTTTCGCAGCTGACGGCAGCGGGATTAACCCCGACTCAGTCGCTGGGTAACCATCAGCAGGCGAGCCTGCTGCGTCTGGATGTGGGCACGGGATATCAGTACTGGTACGGTCTGCCGAACTTCTACACTATTACTCGCTACAACCACAGCACCCATTACGCGATGGCCGTCTGGCAGTTGGGGCTGGCGGTTTCTCAAGCTCGTATGCAGTAATCTCGCCCTCTGTGCTCCTCTCCATTCGGGGAGGAGCCTGTTACATTTTGCAGCATTTCCTTTCGTTGACACCAATTTACATTTTGCACATCTTTCAATATTGTTATGTTATAACGTTTTATTGGGGTGTGAGAATTGACTTCCATATTGATGGCTTCCGGCGCAACGAGGCTGATTATCGCCTGTTCCTTGCTGGCCGTGCTGTGGCTGGCGACCTGGTGGGCTGTGTCGCTGCCATGATTGAACTTGATCATCTGGTGGCAGGCTATGAGGGCCTGGCAATAACGCCGTCGCTGAACGGCAGGATTTCGGCGGGCAGCATGACGGCTATCGTCGGCCTGAACGGTTGCGGTAAATCGACGCTGCTAAAGACGCTGGCCGGGTTTATT
This sequence comes from Klebsiella sp. RHBSTW-00215, assembly GCF_014103785.1. Lineage (NCBI taxonomy): Bacteria > Pseudomonadati > Pseudomonadota > Gammaproteobacteria > Enterobacterales > Enterobacteriaceae > Klebsiella > Klebsiella sp. RHBSTW-00215. The sequence continues at coordinate 68,507 of NZ_JABXQS010000001.1, read as the reverse complement.
CCACCGGTGAGCGGCCGTCTGAACTGGCGTGACGGACGACCGATTATCGGTTGGCTGGCTCAGCGCCACTCTCTGGAGTCGCAGTTTCCCCTCACCGTGCAGGACGTCGTCAGCCAGGGCACCTGGCCGCGCGTGTCGTTGCTGCGCGGGTTACGGGGAGAAATTCGTCAGCGTATTAGCACGGCGCTGGAGCGGGTGGGGCTATTAGCGATGGCGAAAACGCCGATTGAGGAGCTCTCCGGCGGCCAGTTTCAGCGGATGTTGTTCGCCAGGGTGATGATACAGCGCGCGCCGCTGGTGATGCTCGATGAGCCGTTTACCGGCATTGATGAAGCCACAAGTCGCGATCTGATGACGCTGATCCTGGAAATGCATCAGCAGGGGCAGACGATTCTGGCGGTGCTGCACGATAACCAGCGGGTCGCCGAGCATTTCCCGGAAACGCTGTTGCTGACGTCGCAGCATGCCCGCTGGGGCGAAACTCCCGGTGTGCTGTCTGCATTTAACTCCGCGAGGCTGGCATGATCTGGCACACCTTCTTTCAACCCTTTATCGAATTTGGCTTTATGCGTCGCGCGCTGGTGGTGTGTCTGGCGCTCTCCCTCAGCACCACCATACTCGGCGTTTTCTTGCTCCTGCGGCGTATGAGCCTGATGGGCGATGCGCTGTCACACGCTATTTTACCCGGCGTGGCTGCGGGTTACTTGCTTAACGGTATGTCGCTGTTGGCGATGACCGTTGGTGGATTTATTGCCGGGATTGCGGTCGCGCTGGTGGCGGGGTGGGTCAGCCGCCGTACGCCCTTAAAAGAGGACGCCAGTTTCGCCGGATTCTACCTCGGTTCCCTGGCGCTGGGCGTCACGCTGGTATCGCTGCGCGGTTCTAACGTCGACCTGCTGCATCTGCTGTTTGGTTCGATTCTGGCGGTAGACAGCGATTCGGCGCTGTTCGTTTCGGGCGTCGCCAGCCTGACGCTGATCTTTATTGCTCTTTTTTATCGCGGCCTGGTCAGCGAAGCCTTCGACAGCGTCTGGCTACAGGTGAACTCGCGAAGATTGCCTGCTCTGCTGCACGGCCTGTTTCTCGCGCTACTGGTGCTTAATTTGGTCGCTGGATTTCAGGTGCTTGGCACGCTGATGGCGGTGGGCGTCATGATGCTGCCTGCGGTAGCCGCTCGCTGCTGGGCGCGGACGCTGCCGGGCATTCTGCTGTTGGCCGCGCTTATTGGTGCCGTCTGCGCGTGGATGGGGCTGAGCCTCTCCTGGGCGGCGAATCTACCAGCCGGTCCGGCTATCGTCTTGACCGCCAGCGGCATCTTTTTTGTTTCGGTGTTTTTTGGCACGCGCAGTCGGTTGGTTGTCGGCTGGCGTAAATTAATGGGGTGAGGAAAATGATGAAACGTACCGGGATCTTGCTCATGCTGGCGTTGGGTCTGGCGTCGCAAGGGGTGATGGCAAAAACGCTGAACGTGGTGAGTAGTTTTTCTGTTTTAGGCGACATGGTGCAGCAGGTTGGCGGTGAATATGTGCACGTGGATACCCTTGTGGGGCCTGACGGCGACCCACATACCTTTGAACCGTCACCGAAAGATAGCGCGCTGCTTAGCAAAGCCGATGTCGTGGTGGTGAACGGCCTGGGGCTGGAGGGTTGGCTGGACAGGCTGATTAAAGCATCTGGCTTTAAAGGTGAGCTGGTCGTGGCGTCTAATGGCGTAAAAACCCATACCCTTAATGAAGATGGTCAGACGGTTACCGACCCGCACGCGTGGAACAGCGCTGCAAACGGTGCGCTGTATGCGCAAAATATCCTTAACGGTCTGGTAAAAGCAGACCCGGAAGATAAATTGGCGCTGGAGGCCTCGGGTAAGCGCTATATCAGCCAGCTCAACGAGATGGATAGCTGGGCGAAAGATCAGTTCAGCACTATCCCACAGGCCAGGCGTAAGGTGTTAACCAGCCACGATGCATTCGGCTACTTTGGCCGCGCCTATGGCGTGACGTTCCTTGCGCCGCAAGGATTGTCTTCGGAAAGTGAAGCCAGCGCGGCGCAGGTGGCGGCATTAATTAAACAAATTAAAGCTGACGATGTGCATACCTGGTTTATGGAAAACCAGCTTGACCCCAGATTGGTTAAACAGATTGCCAGCGCAACGGGTGCGCAGCCGGGCGGTGAACTCTATCCTGAGGCGCTTTCCGCTCCGGGTGGCGTAGCGGACAGCTACGTGAAAATGCTGCGTCACAACGTAGAGCTGATTGCTGCCAGTATGAAATAAATGAATCCGGCCCGCGATGGGCCGGCTATTTAACTTTATTGTTCTTCTTGTATCTGATTGATTTTTTTAGTCAACGTGAATCCATAGACCACGCAGCCCACGCCCAACAAGATCTGTACGCCTTCATACAGTGGATTAAATGGGCGGGTGAAAATATTCAGCAGTACGGTGAGTAGCGTAAATACGCCGCAAATAAATAAACAAAGTCGCATTTGTCTGATTTTTTTCAAATTCTGCTCTGGGGTAAGCGGTGCTTTAGCCATTCCTGGTAACCTCTAATTTAACTCTTCCTTATGTACGGTGAATTGTGGCACTGGTGGCACCTGGCAGCTATCCGAAAATGCTGCGCCGGCGCGGACAATGTTTTTCGGAAGCCTCCTCGTAAATTCGCCACCTCATCCCCATATCTCTGCTGAAAGTGCTATCTTTGATGACCTCTTTATACGGCTTACGTGGGGCGACGAATGACAGATTCGGAATTAATGCAGCTGAGCGAACAGGTGGGGTTGGCGCTGAAAACGCGCGGCGCGACGGTAACCACGGCGGAATCCTGTACTGGCGGTTGGGTCGCCAAAACGCTTACCGATATCGCGGGCAGCTCGGCATGGTTTGAGCGCGGTTTCGTCACCTACAGCAACGAAGCGAAATCGCAGATGATTGGTGTCAGCGAGGTGACTCTGCTTGATCATGGCGCGGTGAGTGAACCGGTGGTGGTGGAGATGGCGATTGGCGCTCTTCGCGCGGCGCGAGCTGATTATGCCATTTCGGTCAGCGGCGTTGCCGGGCCGGATGGCGGCAGCGCGGAAAAGCCGGTTGGAACCGTATGGTTTGGCGTGGCCAGCGCCAATGGGCAAGGCGTGACTCAGCGCGAATGCTTTGCTGGAGACCGGGAATCGGTACGTCGTCAGGCGACGGCGTATGCCTTAAAACTCCTCTGGCAACAATTTCTACAAAACACTTGATACTGTATGACTATACAGTATAATTGCCTCAACAGAACAGAATTCACTACCCGGTTACACCCGGCATGAGAGGAGTAATAATGGCTATCGACGAAAACAAACAGAAAGCGTTGGCGGCAGCACTGGGCCAGATCGAAAAACAATTCGGCAAAGGCTCCATCATGCGCCTGGGTGAAGACCGTTCCATGGATGTGGAAACTATCTCCACCGGCTCGCTTTCACTGGATGTCGCCCTGGGCGCTGGCGGTCTGCCTATGGGCCGTATCGTCGAGATCTACGGGCCAGAATCTTCCGGTAAAACCACGTTGACGCTGCAGGTTATCGCTGCCGCTCAGCGTGAAGGTAAAACCTGTGCGTTTATCGATGCAGAACACGCGCTGGACCCTGTTTATGCTCGCAAACTGGGTGTTGATATTGACAACCTGCTGTGCTCTCAGCCGGATACCGGCGAACAGGCTCTGGAAATCTGTGACGCGTTGGCGCGTTCTGGCGCAGTAGACGTTATCGTTGTCGACTCCGTTGCGGCCTTGACGCCGAAAGCGGAAATCGAAGGCGAAATCGGCGATTCTCATATGGGCCTCGCGGCACGTATGATGAGCCAGGCGATGCGTAAGCTCGCTGGTAACCTGAAGCAGTCCAATACCCTGCTTATCTTCATCAACCAGATTCGTATGAAAATTGGCGTGATGTTTGGTAACCCGGAAACGACTACCGGCGGTAACGCACTGAAATTCTACGCCTCTGTTCGTCTGGATATCCGTCGCATCGGTGCGGTGAAAGATGGCGATAACGTCATCGGTAGCGAAACCCGCGTTAAAGTGGTGAAAAACAAAATCGCCGCGCCGTTCAAGCAGGCTGAGTTCCAGATCCTCTACGGTGAAGGTATTAACTTCTTCGGTGAACTCGTTGACCTCGGTGTGAAAGAGAAGCTGATTGAGAAAGCTGGTGCCTGGTACAGCTACAATGGTGACAAGATTGGTCAGGGTAAAGCGAACGCAATCTCCTGGCTGAAAGAGAACCCGGCTGCTGCCAAAGAGATCGAGAAGAAAGTTCGTGAACTGCTGCTGAGCAATCAGGATTCCACTCCGGACTTCGCCGTTGACGGAAACAGCGCAGAAGAAACTGAACAAGATTTCTGATATCGTCAGAAAGTCTAACAAGGGGCCGCTTATGCGGCCCTTTTGCTTTTTGATTAGCGAGGTTGCCCGTGACTGAAACTTCATCCCGCCGTTCCGGCTATGCACGCCTGCTGGATCGCGCCATCCGTATTCTGGCAATGCGCGATCACAGCGAACAGGAACTGCGCCGCAAACTTGCTGCTCCCGTAATGAGTAAAAACGGCCCGGAAGCGCTCGATGTGACGCCGGAAGAGGTCGATAAAGTCGTCGAGTGGTGCATTGATAACCGCTATCTGGACGACGATCGCTTTGTTCGCCAGTTTATTGCCAGCCGCAGTCGGAAGGGATACGGTCCGGCGCGCGTTCGTCAGGAACTAAAGCAGAAGGGGATTTCCCGTGAAGCGATAGAGTCCTCTATGCGTGAGTGCGAAATCGACTGGGCGCTGCTTGCAAGGGAGCAGGCGCAACGAAAATATGGCGAACCCTTACCCACTGCATTTTCAGAAAAGGTGAAAATACAGCGCTTTTTGCTCTATCGCGGCTATCTAATGGAAGATATCCAGGAAATCTGGCGAAATTTTGCAGATTGACCCATCGGGGATTTTACTTCCCCGTAAAGAAAACTTATCTTATTCCCACTTTATTTTCGTGAGTAGCCTGCCGGTCGATACTGAGTAGTGGCTGCCAGCGACATTTCGTTAGCTTGATTTCAGGATAATTATGAGCAAGAGCACCGCTGAGATCCGTCAGGCGTTTCTCGACTTTTTCCATAGTAAGGGACATCAGGTAGTTGCGAGCAGCTCCCTGGTGCCGCATAACGACCCGACCCTGCTGTTTACCAACGCCGGGATGAACCAGTTCAAGGATGTTTTCCTTGGTCTCGACAAACGTAATTATTCGCGCGCAACTACCGCGCAGCGTTGCGTTCGTGCGGGTGGTAAACACAACGATCTGGAAAACGTCGGTTACACCGCGCGTCACCACACCTTCTTTGAAATGCTGGGTAACTTCAGCTTCGGCGATTATTTCAAGCAGGACGCCATCAAATACGCATGGGAACTGCTGACTGGTGAAAACTGGTTTGCGCTGCCGAAAGAAAAACTGTGGGTGACCATCTACGAAACTGATGACGAAGCATTCGACATCTGGGCGAATGAAGTCGGTGTTCCGCGCGAGCGTATCATCCGTATCGGCGACAACAAAGGCGCAGCTTTTGCTTCCGATAACTTCTGGCAGATGGGCGATACCGGTCCGTGCGGTCCGTGCACCGAAATCTTTTTCGACCATGGCGATCACATCTGGGGCGGTCCTCCGGGAACCCCTGAAGAAGACGGCGATCGTTATATCGAGATCTGGAACATCGTCTTTATGCAGTTCAACCGTCAGGCCGACGGGACCATGGAACCGCTGCCGAAGCCGTCCGTTGATACCGGTATGGGCCTGGAGCGTATCGCGGCCGTTCTGCAACACGTGAACTCCAACTACGATATTGACCTGTTCCGCGAGCTGATTAAGAACGTGGCTAACGTAACTGGTGCGACCGATCTCTCTAACAAGTCCCTGCGCGTTATTGCTGACCATATTCGCTCTTGTGCATTCCTGATTGCTGATGGCGTTATTCCATCGAATGAAAACCGTGGCTATGTACTGCGCCGTATCATTCGTCGTGCAATTCGTCATGGCAACATGCTGGGCGCGAAGGACTCTTTCTTCTGGAAACTGGTTGCCCCGCTGATTGAAGTGATGGGTTCAGCCGGTGAAGAGTTAAAACAGCAGCAGGCTCAGGTAGAGCAGATTCTGAAAACTGAAGAAGAGCAGTTTGCCCGTACTCTGGAGCGCGGCCTGGCGCTGCTGGACGAAGAGCTGGCTAAGCTGAAAGGTGACACGCTGGATGGCGAAACAGCCTTCCGTCTGTACGATACTTACGGCTTCCCGGTCGACCTGACCGCGGATGTCTGCCGCGAGCGCGACATTAAAGTTGACGAAGCGGGCTTTGAAGCCGCAATGGAAGAGCAACGCCGCCGTGCGCGTGAATCCAGCGGTTTTGGCGCGGACTACAATGCGATGATTCGCGTCGAGGGCGCATCTGAGTTTAAAGGCTATGATAGCCTGGAGCTGAATGGCAAAGTCACTGCATTGTTTATCGACGGTAAAGCAGTCGATGCGGTGGCTGCGGGTCAGGAAGCGGTTGTTATTCTGGATCAAACGCCGTTTTATGCTGAATCCGGCGGTCAGGTGGGTGATAAAGGCGAACTGAAAGGCGCAGGCTTCTCCTTCCTTGTGAACGATGCGCAGAAATATGGTCAGGCCATCGGCCACATCGGTAAACTGACCAGCGGTTCTCTGAAAGTGGGTGACGCGGTTCAGGCTGATGTTGACCAGGCTCGCCGTCAGCGTATTCGTCTGAATCACTCCGCCACGCACTTGATGCATGCGGCGCTGCGTCAGGTTCTCGGTACGCACGTGGCGCAGAAGGGTTCTCTGGTTAATGACAAAGCATTGCGCTTTGACTTCTCGCATTTTGAAGCGATGAAGCCGGAAGAGATCCGTGCGGTAGAAGATCTGGTGAATGCGCAAATTCGTCGCAACTTGCCTGTTGAAACCAATATCATGGACATTGATGCGGCTCGTGAATCTGGCGCGATGGCGCTGTTTGGCGAGAAGTATGACGATCGCGTTCGTGTACTGAGCATGGGTGATTTCTCCACTGAACTGTGCGGCGGCACTCACGCCTCACGTACTGGTGACATTGGTCTGTTCCGTATTACGTCTGAATCCGGCACCGCCGCAGGCGTGCGTCGTATTGAAGCGGTTACCGGCGAAGGTGCCATTACGTGGCTGCATGCGCAAAGCGATCAGCTCGGTGAGATCGCACAACTGCTGAAGAGTGATACTCACAGCCTCGGCGATAAAGTGCGTGCTGCATTAGAACGTAGTCGCCAACTGGAAAAAGAGCTGCAGCAGCTGAAAGAGCAGGCTGCGGCACAGGAGAGTGCAAACCTCTCCAGTAAAGCGGAAGAGATTAACGGCGTTAAGCTGCTGGTCAGCGAGCTGGCTGGCGTTGAGCCGAAAATGCTGCGTACCATGGTTGATGATCTGAAGAACCAACTGGGTTCAACGGTTGTCGTATTAGCCACGGTCGCAGAAGGTAAGGTTTCTCTGATTGCAGGTGTGTCTAAGGATGTGACAGACCGCGTGAAAGCAGGGGAGCTGGTTGGTATGGTCGCCCAGCAGGTGGGCGGTAAAGGGGGCGGTCGTCCGGATATGGCGCAAGCTGGCGGTACCGATGCGTCTGCCCTCCCTGCTGCGTTGGCCAGTGTGAAAGGCTGGGTGAGCGCAAAACTGTAATAACTATAAACGCATAGATGCTGTCATTCTCGGATTATAGCATCTTGCGCGAGAAGCACTGATAACGATAAAGTCGGGTTGAAGTTGTGTATATCGGCTAAACTTAGGTTTAACAGAATGTGATGCCGTGACTGCTTACACCGTAGGGTGTTTGTCATCGCTTACTTTTTGGCGTTATATGATGGATAATGCCGGGATACGAGAGACCCGACTCTTTTAATCTTTCAAGGAGCAAAGAATGCTGATTCTGACTCGTCGAGTTGGTGAGACCCTCATGATTGGAGATGAGGTCACTGTGACAGTTTTAGGGGTTAAGGGTAACCAGGTACGTATTGGCGTAAACGCCCCTAAAGAAGTCTCCGTGCATCGTGAAGAGATCTACCAGCGTATCCAGGCTGAAAAATCCCAGCAGTCCAGTTACTAAGGTTTTCGCGCCTCGCTTTTTGTGAGGCGCATCCCTCTACCCGCTTTTTTCCTCACTTTTCTTCTCTTGTGACCTCTCTTTTTGTCTATTGCCCATCATCCGCTACAGTTATCTTTCGCTTTCACAACGACGTAATAGCCAATTTCTTGTTGATAAAATACTCTTTTTGCCGTTTTCACAGGCTAATTGCGCGGGAAGTGTGCAAACGAAAAAAAGGTCTCGAAAAAAGGTTTGACTTATAAGTACCAGAAAGTAATATGTGCGCCATCGCAGCGACGAAGAGCAGAAACAAGTTCTTCGAAGCACTCGAAAGAGGCGTGTGGTGAGGTGGCCGAGAGGCTGAAGGCGCTCCCCTGCTAAGGGAGTATGCGGTCAAAAGCTGCATCCGGGGTTCGAATCCCCGCCTCACCGCCATTTTGCATCCGTAGCTCAGCTGGATAGAGTACTCGGCTACGAACCGAGCGGTCGGAGGTTCGAATCCTCCCGGATGCACCATATTCTCCCTAGTAACAACAATATTGTTGTTGCATGGTCTGCGAAATTATCGCCAGCACCAGGGAGGATAACGTTGCTTTAGCAACGGCCCGAAGGGTGAGGCGCAGCCGAGTAATCCTCCCGGATGCACCATCTTTTACTTGATACGGTTTTAGCAACGGTATCAAAATCTGCAGTAAAGTAAGTTTCCCGATGCATCCGTAGCTCAGCTGGATAGAGTACTCGGCTACGAACCGAGCGGTCGGAGGTTCGAATCCTCCCGGATGCACCATCTCTTACTTGATATGGCTTAGTGGCCGTATCAACATCGGCAGTAAAGCAAGTTTCCCGATGCATCCGTAGCTCAGCTGGATAGAGTACTCGGCTACGAACCGAGCGGTCGGAGGTTCGAATCCTCCCGGATGCACCATATTCTTCTTAGTAACAGCGATATCGTTGTTGCACGGTCTGCGAGATAGTCGCCAGCACCAGGGAGGATAACGTTGCTTTAGCAACGGCCCGAAGGGCGAGGCGCAGCCGAGTAATCCTCCCGGATGCACCATCTTGCCTTAGTATTTCACTTTAATGTGATACTAAATCTTAGAAGTAAACGCCATTCCCAATGCATCCGTAGCTCAGCTGGATAGAGTACTCGGCTACGAACCGAGCGGTCGGAGGTTCGAATCCTCCCGGATGCACCATATTCTCCGAGATAGCAGCAACACTCTCCTCAAGTCATCTCCAGCGCAATAATTCACAATCTTCTTCAGCACTTTTTTCATTGGCAAGTCGCTCTTTCCACTATAATTTATCCCTGTATACCAGCCTGATTTTGGGTGATATAAGTGCAAGGAGAGAAATTCATGAAATGGTTCAAAGCGACATCTGCGTTTTGCGCGACGCTTCTGGTAGCCGCCACGCTTGCGGGCTGTGCCGGATCGTCCACCAAAGAAAGTACCGGTGGATACATTGACGATACCGTCGTCACAACCAAAGTGAAATCCGCGTTATTCAATGATAAAGAGATCAAATCCTCAGAAATTAGCGTGCAGACCTTTAAAGGTCGTGTACAACTGAGCGGCTTTGTCTCATCCGCCGATAGTGCTAAACGCGCGGTAGAAGTGACGCGCAAAGTGCAGGGGGTTCGTGTGGTTGAGAATGATTTAAGAATCAAATAAACCCATTAAACTGCACCCGCATAGATAAAGGCGCCATCGGGTGCCTTTGTTGCATCTACCGCTAGCAGCGACAAAACCAGCCTTTTGCGATACAGTAACCTCTCCTGAACCGGCTGGTGAGAACACGATGTACGAACGTTACGCAGGACTGATTTTTGACATGGATGGCACGATCCTCGATACCGAGCCGACGCATCGTAAGGCATGGAACGAGGTTCTGGGACGTTATGGTATGCGTTTCGATATGCAGGCCATGGTTGCGCTTAACGGTTCTCCAACCTGGCGTATTGCTCAGGCCGTTATCGAATTAAATCACGCGGATTTAGACCCTCATCATCTGGCACAAGAAAAAACGGACGCCGTAAAAGCGATGCTTCTGGATAGCGTCCGTCCTTTGCCGTTGATTGAGGTGGTTAAGGAGTGGCACGGTCGTCGCCCAATGTCAGTCGGTACTGGCAGCGAGAGCGCCGTTGCTGAAGCGCTGCTGGCTCATCTGGGCCTTCGTCACTACTTCTCTGCGGTTGTTGCCGCCGATCATGTTGTAAACCATAAACCCGCACCCGACACCTTCTTACTGTGTGCGGATCTCATGGGCGTTGCGGCAGATAAATGCGTGGTCTTCGAAGATGCGGACTTTGGTCTGCAGGCGGCGAAGCGCGCCGGAATGGATGCCGTCGACGTGCGATTGCTGTGAGCGACGCGCTGTCGCTGATATCGCTGTTTGCCAGTAGCTTTTTGAGCGCAACGCTGCTCCCAGGCAACTCGGAAGTGGTATTGGTTGCCATGCTGCTGGCGGGAGTTAGCAAACCGTGGTTACTGGTTTTAATAGCAATAATCGGTAATAGCCTTGGAGGGGTAACTAACGTTATTCTGGGGCGCCTGTTTCCGCTACGCAAAACATCGCGCTGGCAGGAGAAGGCGTCCGGCTGGTTAAGCCGTTATGGCGCGGTCACGCTATTATTAAGTTGGGCGCCTGTTATAGGTGATTTGCTGTGTTTACTGGCGGGATGGATGCGCATTTCCTGGGGACCAGTACTCTTTTTCTTATGCCTTGGCAAAGCATTACGCTATATCGTCATTGCGGCGATAACGCTTCAGGGCATGACGTGGTGGCACTAATTGGACTGATTGTTCAACCATTACAATTATGCTAATTCAAACGATTTCGACAGGCGGGAGGTCAAATTGATCCCGGACGTATCACAGGCGCTGGCCTGGCTGGAAAAAAATCCTCAGGCTTTACAGGGTATTCAACGCGGTCTTGAGCGCGAAACTCTGCGCGTCAACGCTGACGGCACGCTGGCCACTACCGGTCATCCGCAAGCCTTAGGCTCAGCGCTGACGCATAAATGGATTACCACCGATTTTGCCGAAGCCTTGCTGGAATTTATAACGCCGGTTGATGGCGATATCCAGCATATGCTCACCTTAATGCGCGATGTTCATCGCTATACCGCCCGCCATATTGGCGAAGAGCGGATGTGGCCGCTGAGTATGCCTTGCTACATCGCACCCGGTCAGGATATTGAACTGGCGCAGTACGGCACATCAAATATTGGTCGCCTGAAAACACTGTATCGCGAAGGGTTGAAGAACCGTTATGGTGCGCTCATGCAAACCATTTCCGGCGTGCACTATAACTTCTCTCTGCCAATGGCGTTCTGGCAGGCTAAATGTGGCGTTGAGGATGTTGAAAGCGGTAAAGAGGCCATTTCAGCGGGTTATTTCCGTTCCATTCGTAACTACTACCGTTTTGGTTGGGTGATTCCGTACCTGTTTGGCGCGTCCCCGGCAATTTGTTCTTCGTTCCTGCAAGGGAAACCGACGACATTGCCGTTTGAGGAAGCCAGCAACGGCATGTATTACCTGCCTTACGCTACCTCTCTGCGTCTGAGCGATCTGGGCTATACCAATAAGTCGCAAAGTAATCTCGGAATTACGTTTAACGATCTGTATGAGTATGTGGCAGGATTGAAGCGGGCGATTAAAACGCCTTCCGAAGAGTACGCGCAGATTGGGCTGGCGAAAGACGGAAAGCGTCTGCAAATCAACAGCAATGTATTGCAGATCGAAAATGAACTGTACGCGCCGATTCGCCCTAAACGCGTCACCCGCAGCGGTGAAACGCCTTCCGACGCGCTGCTGCGCGGTGGTATTGAATACATCGAAGTGCGCTCTCTGGATATTAACCCGTTCTCACCGATTGGCGTTGACGAGCAGCAGGTACGCTTCCTGGATCTGTTTATGGTCTGGTGTGTACTGGCCGATGCGCCAGAGATGAGCAGCGATGAACTGTTGTGCACGCGCACCAACTGGAATCGCGTTATTCTGGAAGGCCGCAAGCCGGGTCTGACGTTGGGTATTGGTTGCGAAACCGCTCAATTCCCGCTGGCTAAAGTGGGTAAAGATCTGTTCCGTGATTTACGCCGCGTAGCGCAAACGCTAGATAGCATCCATGGATGTCAGGCGTATCAGCAGGTTTGTGATGAGCTGGTTGCCTGCTTTGACAACCCGGAGTTAACCTTCTCGGCGCGCATTCTGCGTTCTATGCTTGAAGAAGGGATTGGCGGCACCGGTAGGGAGCTTGCCGATCAATATCGTACGATGCTGCGCGAAGAGCCGTTGGGAATTTTACGCGAAGAGGATTTTATTACCGAGCGTGAAGCGTCAATACAGCGTCAGCAGAAGGTTGAAGCGGAAGATAACGAGCCGTTTGAAGCGCTGTTGGCAAGGCACCTGTAGTTTTACAGGCCGTAGAAAAGAAAACGGCCACAATCAATGTGGCCAAACTCTCATCTCTGATTCAGGGATGATGATGATAATAAATGCGCGTCTTTCATATACTCAGACTCGCCGTCTCAAAAAGAGTTCATTTTATTTTTAAAAAAATCACTATCGGAGGTGAAGAATGCCGTTGTTAGATAGTTTCACAGTCGACCATACCCGAATGGAAGCGCCTGCGGTGCGTGTCGCGAAGAAAATGAACACGCCTCACGGCGATGAAATTACCGTTTTTGATCTGCGATTCTGCATCCCAAACCAGGAAGTGATGCCGGAAAGGGGTATTCACACCCTTGAGCATCTGTTTGCCGGTTTCATGCGCGATCACCTGAACGGTAACGGTGTGGAAATTATCGATATCTCTCCGATGGGATGCCGCACCGGGTTCTATATGAGCCTGATCGGTACGCCAGACGAGCAGCGCGTTGCGGATGCCTGGAAAGCGGCGATGGCCGACGTGCTGAAAGTGAAAGAACAGAACCAGATCCCGGAGCTGAACGTTTACCAGTGCGGAACCTACACTATGCACTCGCTGGAAGAAGCCCAGGATATCGCTCGTCATATCATTGAGCGCGACGTACGCGTTAACAGCAACGATGAGCTGGCGCTGCCGAAAGAAAAACTGCAAGAACTGCACATTTAGTGCGTCTTCTACGGTCCGGCAAGTACTGCCGGGCCGCTATCCCCTAACGCCGTGATGTCGACAACCTTAAACTTTAGCTTTCAACACCGTTCACTGGTGCCTTTTGCCCATGATTACGCCCATGGCGATAGCGAGCCCTGGCATCAGCATAATTGCGCTCAGCTACTACATATCCTCAGCGGCGTGGTGCGGGTTGAAACCGCGCAAGGTTATTGGGTTGTGCCGCCTGGCCGGGGTGTCTGGCTGCCTGCAGGTACGTGGCATACGCTATGGGTTACGGGGACAGCGGCTGCGCGAACCCTGTTTATCGACCCCCTTGCGCGCGCGGACCTTCCTTCATCCTGCCAGATAGTGCAGGTGACTCCGTTGCTGCGTGAACTAATTGTCGCTTCTTTGACGCTGGCAGAATCTTACGCGCCGGGCAGTCGCGATGAGCGAATCTACGAATTGATCCTCGATGAGATTCGCGGTATGGCGGTGCTGCCGTTTGGTCTGCCTGAGCCACAAAGCGAAGCGCTGCGCCGTTTATGCCAGAAGGTAAGGGAAGCGCCTGGCGAGCCGTGGAGCAGCGCCCAGGCAGCGAAAGAAGTCAGCATGAGCGATCGCACGCTAAATCGCCATTTTCAGCAACAGACCACGTTAACCTGGAGCGAGTGGGTGCGGCGGGCGAAGCTCATGGAAGCGCTGGTCCGCCTGGCGCATGGCCACTCCGTTTTGCGGGTGGCCCTGGATCTTGGTTACGGCAGCCATAGCGCTTTTAGCGCCATGTTCCGCCGGATTATCGGCGTTGCTCCCAGCGACTATTTCCGCTCACCGGAGTGATGGTTTTCGCTAATGGCATTACACAGAGCCTGAAGTGAAGCGCGCGCTACATCGTTATCAATCCCTACTCCCCAACGACTGTCTCCATTCGGGAAGATACAGCGAATATAGGCCACTGAACGACTGTCGCTACGTTCGCCGAGGGTATGCTCGTGATAATCTTTGATAATGAAGTTTTGCTTTAATAAGCCACTCAGCCCGCTGGCGGCAGCAGACAGTAGCCCGTTGCCGCGGCTTTGCAATCGTCGCGCTTCCCCGGCGATTCGCAGGGTTGCCTGTAGGGTAAGCTGCCCGTCCTGCTGGCTATCGCTTTTGTAATCCAGCAGCGCAAGCGTCGGCTGGGCCACCAGGCCGTATCGAGCACGGAACAGCTGCCACAGCGCGTTCTGGGTCATCTCTTTACCATGAGTATCGGTTTCTTGCTGTACGTGCAAGCTAAAATCCTGTTGCAATGCACGCGGCAGTTTGAGGCCATGATTCTGTTCAATCAACCATGCGCTACCGCTTTTTCCAGACTGGCTGTTAACGCGAATCACTGCCTCATAGCTACAACCGATATCCTGCGGGTCGATAGGCAGGTAGGGCATTTCCCAGAGATCGCCGGGCTGGCGGGCATCGAATCCCTTTTTGATGGCATCCTGATGAGAGCCAGAAAAGGCGGTGTAGGCCAGGCTACCCGCCCAGGGATGACGCGGATGCACCGGGATCTGGTTGCAGCTTTCGACAATTTCGACCACCCGGTTCATTTCTGAGAATTTGAGCTGTGGGTCAATGCCCTGGCTGTAGAGATTCATCGCCAGCGTCACCAGGCAGACGTTGCCAGTGCGCTCGCCGTTGCCGAACAGGCAGCCTTCGACGCGGTCGGCTCCGGCCATCACTGCCAGCTCTGCGCTGGCGACGCCAGTTCCCCGGTCGTTATGTGGATGGATGCTTATGCACACATCGGCGCGACGTGAAAAGTGGCGGCAGAAATACTCAATTTGATCGGCGTAAACGTTGGGGGTGTTAACTTCTACCGTCGCAGGCAGGTTGATAATCATCGGCCGTTCGGCGCAAGGCTGCCAGAGCTCCGCCACCGCCTCGCAAATTTCCAGCGCAAATTCAGGCTCGGTAAAGCAAAAGGTTTCCGGTGAGTACTCGTATTGCCAGCGGGTCTGCGGCTGCTGTTCACACTGCTGGCGGATAAGCCGGGTGGCACGAGTCGCCAGCTCGACAACCTGCGTTTTGTTCATCCCGAAAACCAGTTCGCGGAACAGCGGCGCTGTAGCGTTATAGAGATGAACGGTGGCGTTGTGTACACCGCGAAGCGATTCGAAGGTTTTCAGGATTAAATCTTCCCGCGCCTGGGTCAGCACCTGAATTGTCACATCCTGTGGGATGCGCTGCTCTTCAATCAATTGACGTACGAAGTTAAAATCGGTTTGTGAAGCCGAAGGAAAAGCCACTTCAATCTCTTTAAATCCGCATTCCAGCAGTAAGTCCCAGAACTGGAGCTTGCGCGCGCTATCCATCGGCTCGGCCAGCGCCTGGTTGCCATCGCGTAGGTCGGTGGAAAGCCAGCGGGGGGCTCGGGTGATTTGTTGATCCGGCCAGCGGCGGTCGGGCAGGGCGATTGGCGGGTAGGGGCGATATTTTTCGCCGGGATGAGTCAGCATGATTTTCTCCTCTTGTTGGATATTTATCGTGCATGACATGGCAAGAAGGCAGCTTTAGCAAACTAGACAGAAACTAGTGCAAATTGGACAACCTGCATTTTCAGGCAATAAAAAAGGGATCCGCAGATCCCTTTTATCAAACCCTAGTGGGCACCGCCTCCGCCTCCACCGGCGCTAAACGGTGGCTTGGCGAACCACACCAGGCTGAGCAGAAGGATAAATATTGCCGCCGAGAACCAGAAGATTTCGTTGGCCGATATAATCAATCCCTGGTTGGTTATCTGCTGTGCTATCCAGCCGGACGCCTGCTGCTGAGTCATCCCCAGCCCTTGCAGCTGATCGTACATCTGCTGGGCATTGGGGTTGTACGGCGTGACCGATTCGGTGAGCTGCGCATGGTGCAGCGCCTCACGGTTGGTCCACATGGTGGTGGTAATTGAAGTACCAATTGACCCTGCCAGCGTACGGGTAAAGTTCGACAGGCTCGATGCTGCCGCCAGCCGCTCCGGCGGCAGGCCGGAAAGGGTGATGGTGGTCAGCGGCATAAAGAAGCAGGCCACCGCGAAGCCCTGGATAAACTGCGGCCAGGCCGAAGCGCCGAAATCCATACCGGGTTCGAAGGTGTATGCGCGCCAGTAGAAGCAGACTGCGTACATAATAAAGCTGAAGGTGACCAGCCGACGCATATCGAGCTTATGCGCGAAGCGGCCGATAATCGGCGACAGGATGACCGGGATCACCCCAACCGGCGCTGAGGCTAAACCGGCCCAGGTCGCGGTGTAGCCGTATACCTCCTGCAATAGCTGTGGCAACAACACGATCGCGCCGAAGTAGAGCATGTAGGCGAGGCTGATACACAGGCAGCCGATAGTGAAGTTTCGCGACTTAAACAGCGACAGGTCGACTATCGGGTTATCGTCGGTTAGTTCCCAGACAATCAGGAAGCTTATCGCCACCACCGCAACAATCGTCAGGATGATTATCTCGTTAGAGGCGAACCAGTCCAGCTCTTTACCGCGGTCGAGCATCACCTGCAGACTGCCGATACCGATCACCAGCAGCGCCAGGCCAACGCCGTCGATTCGCCGCTGCTCGGTGCGGGTTTCACGACTGCGCAGGGTTTGCAGCGTCATCACCACCACGGCAATGCCAATGGGAACGTTGATAAAAAATATCCAGCCCCAGTGGTAGTTGTCGCTAATGTAGCCGCCAAGAATGGGGCCGCAAATGGGCGCGACGATCACCGTCATTGACCACAGCGCCAGCGCAATAGAGCGCTTAGCTGGCGGATAGTTACTGAGCAGCAGACTTTGCGACAGTGGGATCAGCGGACCGGCGACGATCCCCTGAATCACGCGGAAGAAAATCAGCATCGTCAGGCTGTTTGACATGCCGCAGGCCCAGGAGGCGATAGCGAACGCCACCGTCGACCAGAGGAACAGCTTCACTTCACCGACGCGCTTTGCCAGCCAGCCGGTAATCGGAATGGAGATAGCGTTCGCCACCCCAAACGAGGTAATAACCCAGGTCCCCTGGCTCAACGATGAGCCAAGGTTACCGGCGATGGTGGGGATGGCCACGTTGGCGATAGTGGAGTCCAGCACCTGCATAAAGGTCGCGAGCGACAGCGCAATGGTCATAATGACCAACTGCGCGCCTTCCAGCGGTTTTAGCGGTTTTTGCTGTTGCATTACGCTCACCCCGAATTATCCGGCGTTAGCCTGGATGATACCGTCGATCAGTTTATTGACCGGCTCAAGGCCGATTTCGCGGGCGTTGCTTTCATAGACCGGAGAGCTACGGACCTGGCTTGCCAGCATCTCGCCGCCGCGCTCGGTGGTGTTAACTTCAACCAGCGTGGAAAGACCGATGCGCAGCGGGTGCTCCGCCAGCTGTTTTTCATCCAGCTCAATACGCACCGGCAGGCGCTGAACCACTTTGATCCAGTTACCGGTGGCGTTCTGTGCAGGCAGCAGCGAGAAGGCGCTACCGGTACCCATATCCAGACCAACGACTTTGCCGGTGTATTTCACATCGTCACCGTAAATATCGCTGATAACGGTTGCTGGTTGGCCGATACGCATATGCGCCAGCTGGGTTTCTTTAAAGTTGGCATCAATCCACAGGTTGGTCGCCGGAACCACGGCCATCAGCGGAGTGGTGGGGCTAATTTGTGCGCCAGGTTGTACGGAACGGCGGGAAACATAACCGCTAATCGGGCTGACGATTTTGGTTCGTTGCAAAGCTAACCAGGCGTTGCGGACTTCGGTTGCAGATTGCAGCACCGCCGGCTGTTGCTCCAGCTTCGTTCCCAGAACGATCGCCTGATTGGCATTATATTGCTGAATGGCCACGTCCAGTTCCGCCTGTGCGCTGGCAACCGTGTCGCGCGCATGTTGCAGCTCTTCACGGCCAATCAAGTTGGCGGCCCCCAGAGGAATACGACGGTTAAGGTCGGTCTGCGCCTGGGAAAGGGCGGTTTTTTTGACTTCGATACTGGCCTGCAGTTGCTTGCTGTTGATCATTTGCTGGCGCGTTTGGCGCACGCTGGCAGCCAACTGGGTCTGCGCTTTTTCAAACGCCTGCTGAGCATCGGTCTGGTCGAGGGTGACCAGCGGATCGCCTTTTTGCACATAGTCGGTGTTGTCGGCCCAGACTTTCGTCACGCTACCGGACACCTGCGCCATGATTTGTACCTGGTTCCCTGCCACGTAGGCGTCGTCCGTCTCTTCGAAGTGACGCAGTACCAAAAACCAATAAATCCCATATGCCACGGCAACAATAATAAAGAGCAAGGTCAGTAGCAGAAGGGCGCCTTTACGCATGCCTCTCTTGCTGCCCGGTTGCTGCGGGACTTGGCTCTCCGCATTTGCGCTCATGTTATTCTCCACGATCTTATTATTTCACATCGGCTGAGCCGACCTGTTTATCAGAAAGGCCAGCAGAAGATCTGCTGGCCTGGCTGTTTTCCTTGCAACTCAAAAATGGGGCGAGCGATGCTGCGCTTAGCGCAGAGACTCCGCGACCACGCCATCCTCTTCCATTTGGTCGAGACGACCAAGCAGCTTGCGGGTGATGTGTTCGAGCTGATCTTTTTCGCCAGTGCTTAAAGAAGACCAGAGTTGATGCAGGCAGTTATGCTGCGGTGGTAAGACTTCACGCAGGAACTGATGACCTTTGTCGGTAAGTTGCAAATGCAGGCAGCGACGATCGTTATCGCTTTCACGGCGCTCAATCCAGCCGCGTTTTTCCAGCTCATCGGCAATACGCGTGGCGTTGGTGCGCGAAGAGCCCAGCGCGCAGCTCAGTTCTGAAGGCTGAATGCTGTGGTTTTCCTGAGACTCAAGCGTGATCAGCGCCATAAACAATGTCTCGTTAATCCCTTGCGCTTTCAGCATCTTGTTACGGTTTTCCAGCAGCTTACCTTGCATATGCATGCAAAGACGAGTGAGCAGAATTTCCTGAAAGGGGAAGTCTTCGTGACGGCTGGCGCGGAACTTGAGCATTTGCTCAATGGGAGTAAACGAACTATCCATTTTGGTTATGACCTCATTAATTACAGCCGATATAATAACTATTGTGACAAATAAATCAAATGAATTATTGATTGATATTGATACTTTAAGCTTATAACCATGTGCCGATTTTCCACACTACGCCATAGGTTAATGCGCTTAAAAGCGTAGGAATAATAATGCTGCGCGTTTTCCAGAAGGCCAGACCCAGCACCGCAAAACCCGCTAATGTGGGAAACAGACGGTGGGAGTCATGGAGGATTTCCGGCACGCTGGAAACCACCAGTAAGGCGCAAATGGAGGCGATGCCGATAGTATCGAGCAGGACGCTGACCGGGCCGCGACGCGCAGGGCGGGCGTTTCCCGCTCGTAGGCGTAGTGGAAGATAGCGGAACAGGTAATTCACGCAGCCGACTACGGCCCCAATAAGAAGAACGTCACTGTTCATCGGGCATCCCCTGAATGCTGGCCTGCACCAGAGCGGTCAGGCAACCGCAGACAATCCCGGCAAGGATCGCTGCGGGAATAGAAAAGAGGATAATCCCCCCAAGCGCGCCCGCCAGCGCGGCGGTAACGCTGAGTGATTGTTTGCGCTGGAACGATGCCAGTAGGAAACTCATAAACAGCGCGGGCAGCATAAAGCTTAGCGCTGCTTCTACCGCCGGAAAGTCGGTTAACAGACCGCTGCCTGAGTAAGCTCCTACCAGCGTGCCGAAGACCCACGAAGCCCAGGACATAAAAGCGATACCGATCATCCAGTTTTCACTCCAGCGGCGGTTATCGCGTACCAGTTTAGCGGTGGCGGCGGCAAAAACTTCGTCGGTCAGGCCGAACGCCCAGACGGCGGTTTTTTTCTTGCTCAGCAAGCGCTGAATGCGGCTGCGCAGGGAAGGGCCGTACAGTATGTGGCGAACGTCCATTGCCATGACGGTAAGCGCCGCGACCCACAGCGAGCTGCCAGCGGCGAGCATCGCGGTGATCACGAACTGGCTGGCACCCGCGTAGATGATGCAGGAGAAGAACAGACTTTCCAGCGGAGTAAAACCGAGTTTGGTGGCGTTCAGGCCAAAGGCGAAGGCCACGGGAATGTAGCTAATCACAATCGGCAGGCTATCTTTTATGCCTTCGGCCAGCGTGGCTTCGCACGCAGGGGCCGTTTGCGTCATTGCGGCAGGGTTTTCCATAGGGATTACTTATTAATAACGCACGTGAAAATCACATGATTGCATAGGTGGATTAACCTTAGCAGAGAGCGGCGTAGCTTAACAGTATCTAACAGGTTGATGGCTAAAGTTATGCAGTTTATTTGCATATCAACCCATCATTTAGAACAGAAAATGTCGTGTTGTGCAGGATGCAGTCTTTCCCGGGGGCGGCGCAGAGCGCCTTGCCCGGGCTACGGGTTCGTGCAGCCTGCGGATTTTGTAGCCGGACAGATGCGCGGCATCGCCTCCGGGAAATTCTGCAATACTCTGCGGTTTTTCCCCGGGGGGCGGCGCAGAGCGCCTTGCCCGGGCTACGGGTTCGTGCAGCCTGCGGATTTTGTAGCCGGACAGATGCGCGGCATCGCCTCCGGGAAATTCTGCAATACTCTGCGGTTTTCCCCCGGGGGCGGCGCAGAGCGCCTTGCCCGGGCTACGGGTTCGTGCGGTCTGTGGGTTTTGTAGCCCGGACAGATGCGCAGCATCGCCTCCGGGAATACCCTAAAAGAGGGGGATTATTTCTGCGCAGCCAGCGCTTCATTCACCCAGCCGTCAAACTGTTGCTGGTGGGCTTTAATCCAGCCGTCGACGTGGCCCTGAATATCCGCTTCTGAACCGTGACCGGCATGCATCATCGCATTCTCGGCGTTGATGTCGGCAATTGGCAGCTTCATGGTGCTAAACAGCTTCGCCGCCGCCGGGTTTTTCTCAGCCCAGGCTTTGTTTGCCACGATGTGCATGGTGTTAACCGGGAAGCCGTAGTTCATACCGTTCGGCAGCTTGGTGTCGATATCCTTCTGCTCGCCCGGCAGGGAGGAGAACGGTACCTGTAACCAGACGACATCTTTACCCGGTTTCAGCACGTCGCTAACCCAGTAAGGCGTCCAGGTGTAATAAAGCACCGGTTTGCCTTCTTTATAACGCGCAATAGTATCGGCCATCATCGCCGCATAGTTGCCCTGGTTATGCACGACCGTGTTGCTCAGACCGTAAGCATCAATCTGGTGATTAATGACCGCTTCACAGCCCCAGCCCGGCGTACAGCCGGTCATATCGGCTTTGCCATCACCGTTGGTATCAAACAGTTTGGCAATTTTCGGATCTTTTAGCTGGTCGATAGATTTAATGTGGTACTGCTCGGCGGTTTTCTTGTCGATCAGATAACCCTGTGCGGCACCGGTAACAAATACCCCTTCACGATAAAATTTCTTATCGCCGCCGGCGGCTGCGTACATATCATCGTGCAGTGGTTTCCAGTTGGTGGCGATGTAGGTGGTATCACCTGCGGCGATAGAGGTGTAGGCGACGTTATAGTCGACTTCGCTCGGCTTCTCGACGGTATAGCCCAGCTTTTCCAGCGCGCGGCTGACCAGCAGGGTCTGGAAGGTCTCTTCCGAAATGGTGCTCTGTGCCGGTTTCACGGTAATGCCTTTACCTGGCAGGTCCACGGCGAAGGCGGTGGTGGAAATGAGGGCGGTAAACGCTGTGGCAAGAATCGCGGTATGTCGCATCGTTGTTCCTTTTATTTATCAGAAGGGAAGTCCATCCCCCCGACTGCCGGGGGGATGTGCTCTTATTTACAGAAAGGGCGAGTGATAAGCCCCAGTGGGCCGGTGGTGTACCAGCGGCGGTTGCCGCGACTGCGCGAGTCGCGCCCGAAGGCCTGAGTCAGGCGGTCGAGAATGATGGCGAGGATAACAATGCCGACGCCGCCAACGGTCGCCAGGCCCATATCCAGGCGACCAATGCCGCGCAGTACCATTTGGCCAAGGCCGCCAACGGCGATCATCGAAGCAATAACCACCATCGACAAGGCCAGCATCAGCGTCTGGTTGACCCCGGCCATAATGGTCGGCATAGCCAGAGGTAGCTGAACCTTGAACAGAAGCTGACGCGGGCTGGCGCCGAAGGAGCGCGAAGCTTCAATCAGATCCGCAGGTACCTGGTTAATCCCCAGAATCGTCAGACGAACAATCGGCGGCAGGGCGAAGATAATGGTCACCACCACGCCCGGAACGTTACCGATACCGAACAGCATCACGATCGGCACCAGATAGACAAATGCCGGAGTGGTTTGCATCGCATCGAGCAGCGGGCGAATAATTTTTGCCGCCCGCGGGCTACGGGCGAGCCAAATCCCCAGCGGCAGGCCGATCAACATACAAAACAGCAGTGCGGTCAGCACCAGTGCCAGGGTCACCATAGCCTGCGACCAGGCGCCGATGGCCCCGATAGCAATAAGCGAAATCAGCGTTGCGGCGCCCATACCGACGCTGGAGATCTGCCAGGCAATCAGCGAGAAAATAATAATCGCGACCGGCGCAGGCATCCCCAGCAAGAGCTGCTGAAAAGCACTCAGGATGTAATCCACCGGTACGCGGATCCCCTGAAACAGCGGGCGAAAGTGCATCACTATCCAGTCGATACCGTGCGTGACCCAGCTATCAAGCGGAATAAGCGTTTTATGGAACGGATCCATAATATTGAAGTGTTCCGGCTGCGGCGCGGGTGCGCTGCTCAGCCAGTCGGCACCGCCGCCATCGGCCGGGGCGGGTGTTGATGTGCCCCAGGCATCAGCGGATTGCGACGCGCTATCCGCCGCTGGTGCGGTGTCCCACGGGTTAGATTGATCAGCCATTATTGTTTGCCCCCTCGCGATCTAAAGCCTGCAGCAGCATACGTTTAGAAATGATGCCGATGTATTGTTGCCCTTCGTCTACAACCGGTACCGCACAAGGTGCATGGCCGACGTGGGAGAGCAGGTCGCTGAGCGGCGTTTGTGCATCCACCGCTTGCGGGGAGTCAATTAACGCCGCATCGATTCCCTGACCTTCGCTCAGCGCGGCCTTCAGTGAATCAATGGAGACAATGCCAACAAACTTATTACCGCGTTCTATGACATAGCCATATTCGCAGTCTTCATCTTGCAATAATTTCAACGCCGAACGCGGGCCGAAACCTGGCGTTTTACGAATCAGACCAACCGGACGACGGCGGGCAATATCCTTGGCGCTAAATACCTGGCTAATATCGACGCCGCGGAAGAAGGTGCGGACATAATCATTGGCCGGGTTATTCAGTATTTCATCTGGTGTACCGACCTGGACCACTTCGCCATTTTGCATAATGGCAATGCGATCGCCAATGCGCATTGCTTCATCGAGATCGTGGGAAATAAATACCACGGTGCGCTGATGCTTTGCCTGTAATTTGGTTAGCTCATCCTGCATTTCGGTGCGAATTAATGGGTCGAGGGCTGAGAAGGCCTCATCCATTAACAGGATATCGGGGTTAATGGCCAGCGCGCGGGCCAGACCAACGCGCTGACGCATCCCGCCGGAGAGTTCATCCGGGTAAGAGTGAGCATAGTTTTCCAGGCCCACCTGACGCAGCGCATCCAGCGCTTTCTCCTGGCGTTCTTGAGGCGAAACGCCGGCCAGCTCCATGCCGAAAGCGGCGTTGTCGAGCACGGTCATATGCGGCATCAGGGCAAACGATTGAAATACCATTGCAATCTTTTTTCTGCGCACCTCGCGGAGCTCGGCCTCTGAGATTTTGGCGATATCAACGCCATCGATCAGCACCTGTCCACGGGTGGGTTCAATCAGGCGATTGAGAAGGCGAACCATGGTAGATTTCCCCGAGCCGGAGAGCCCCATGATGACGAATATCTCGCCTTCTTCAATGGTCAGATTGGCGTCTTTTACGCCAAGCGAAAGTCCCGTTTTTTCCAGTATTTGCTCTTTCGATAATCCTTTTTCGATATATTTGAAAGCCCGCTGTGGGTGCTCGCCAAATATTTTATAGAGATTCTTGATTTCTAATTTAATTGCCATGCAATAGAAAGTTTCCTGTAATTTATTTATATCGATATAGTACCTGGTGGAGATAATTGCTTTTTTACACCCTAACATACTGAGAATCTGAGACAACCCTTTATGTTGATTTACGGCGGAAATTCAAACGAGAGGATTCCAGCGCATCCCCCGTGATATAAGGGCTGAGCGTGAATTGCTGACAACTAAGGAAGGTGCGAACAAGTCCCTGATATGAGATCATGTTTGTCATCTGGAGCCATGGAACAGGGTTCATCATGAGTCATCAACTTACCTTCGCCGACAGTGAATTCAGCAGTAAGCGCCGTCAGACCAGAAAAGAGATTTTCTTGTCCCGTATGGAGCAGATTCTGCCATGGCAAAACATGGTGGAAGTCATCGAGCCGTTTTACCCCAAGGCTGGTAATGGCCGGCGACCTTATCCGCTGGAAACCATGCTACGCATTCACTGCATGCAGCATTGGTACAACCTGAGCGATGGCGCGATGGAAGATGCTCTGTACGAAATCGCCTCCATGCGTCGGTTTGCCCGGTTATCCCTGGATAGCGCCTTGCCTGACCGCACCACCATCATGAATTTCCGCCACCTGCTGGAGCAGCATCAACTGGCCCGCCAATTGTTCAAGACCATCAATCGCTGGCTGGCCGAAGCAGGCGTCATGATGACTCAAGGCACCTTGGTCGATGCCACCATCATTGAGGCACCCAGCTCGACCAAGAACAAAGAGCAGCAACGCGATCCGGAGATGCATCAGACCAAGAAAGGCAATCAGTGGCACTTTGGCATGAAGGCCCACATTGGTGTCGATGCCAAGAGTGGCCTGACCCACAGCCTAGTCACCACCGCGGCCAACGAGCATGACCTCAATCAGCTGGGTAATCTGCTGCATGGAGAGGAGCAATTTGTCTCAGCCGATGCCGGCTACCAAGGGGCGCCACAGCGCGAGGAGCTGGCCGAGGTGGATGTGGACTGGCTGATCGCCGAGCGCCCCGGCAAGGTAAGAACCTTGAAACAGCATCCACGCAAGAACAAAACGGCCATCAACATCGAATACATGAAAGCCAGCATCCGGGCCAAGGTGGAGCACCCATTTCGCATCATCAAGCGACAGTTCGGCTTCGTGAAAGCCAGATACAAGGGGTTGCTGAAAAACGATAACCAACTGGCGATGTTATTCACGCTGGCCAACCTGTTTCGGGCGGACCAAATGATACGTCAGTGGGAGAGATCTCACTAAAAACTGGGGATAACGCCTTAAATGGCGAAGAAACGGTCTAAATAGGCTGATTCAAGGCATTTACGGGAGAAAAAATCGGCTCAAACATGAAGAAATGAAATGACTGAGTCAGCCGAGAAGAATTTCCCCGCTTATTCGCACCTTCCCTAATATTTTTTGGTTATGTTGCGATAATTTCGCCTGAAATCGACAAGATTCTGTTGAATATGACGCGGTGATGACTGAAAGATATTGAGTGAGGTGAAAACGAATAATGTGAAATAAATCACCAGGAAATATGTTGATATATTCCTGGTGAAAGTAAGGTTAAAAGTCCCAATCGTCGTCGACGGTTTCTTCTGCTTTTCCCATCACATACGACGATCCGGAACCGGAGAAAAAGTCGTGATTTTCGTCGGCATTCGGCGAAAGGGCTGCGAGGATGGTTGGGTTGACGGCGGCCATTTCTGCCGGGAACAGCGCTTCGTAACCGAGGTTCATCAGCGCCTTATTGGCGTTGTAGCACAGGAAGGCGTTAACCTCCTCAATCCAGTCGCTGTCGGCGTACAGTTCGCGGGTATAGGCCAGCTCGTTATCGTAGAGATCCATTAGCAGGTCGAGGGCGAAATTTTTGAGCTCTTCGCGCTTTTCGGCACTGACAATCTCCAACCCTTTCTGGAATTTGTAGCCGATATAGTAACCATGTACCGCTTCATCGCGGATAATCAGGCGAATAAGATCGGCGGTGTTGGTCATTTTTCCCCGGCTGGAGAAATACATCGGCAGCCAGAACCCAGAATAGAAGAGGAAGGATTCAAGAAATACGCTGGCGATTTTCTTCTTCAGCGGT
Organism: Klebsiella sp. RHBSTW-00215; assembly: GCF_014103785.1. NCBI lineage: Bacteria > Pseudomonadati > Pseudomonadota > Gammaproteobacteria > Enterobacterales > Enterobacteriaceae > Klebsiella > Klebsiella sp. RHBSTW-00215. Next base: position 42,210 of record NZ_JABXQS010000001.1, on the reverse strand, counting down.
TCATTGTCCTGATAGAACTCCAGCATCAACTGCGCTTTGCGCTGCAACGGCGCGTTTTGTTCGCTCCACGCGTACGCGGCATCCACGTCTTTGGTCTGGCAAAGGGTGGAAAAAATCGAACTGTAGGAGCGGGCGTGCACCGCCTCCATAAAGCTAACGTTCGACAGCACCGCTTCTTCGTGCGGGGTGAGGGCATCGGCCATCAGCGCCGGAGCGCCGACGGTGTTTTGAATGGTATCCAGCAGCGTTAGTCCGGTGAATACGCGAATCGTCAGCTGCTGTTCTACCGGGGTAAGCGTTTGCCAGGCCGGAATATCGTTGGACAGCGGCACCTTCTCCGGCAGCCAGAAGTTGCTGGTCAACCGGTTCCAGACCTCCAGATCCTTGTCGTCCTCAATCTTGTTCCAGTTGATGGCGCTAATGCGCGATAAATGGGTCATCCTGTTCTCCTTACAGCGCGCAGGACACGCAGCCTTCGATTTCGGTACCTTCCAGCGCCAGCTGGCGCAGACGGATGTAATACAGCGTTTTGATGCCTTTCTTCCACGCGTAGATTTGCGCTTTATTGATATCGCGGGTGGTGGCGGTATCGGGGAAGAACAGGGTCAGCGACAGCCCCTGATCGACATGACGCGTCGCCTCGGCGTAGGTATCGATGATTTTCTGCGGCCCAATTTCATAGGCATCCTGATACAGCGCCAGATTGTCATTGGTCATAAACGGAGCGGGGTAGTAAACGCGTCCGGTTTTCCCCTCTTTGCGGATCTCTATCTTCGACACGATCGGGTGGATGCTGGAGGTCGCGTGGTTAATGTATGAAATGGACCCCGTCGGCGGCACCGCCTGCAGGTTGCGATTGTAGATACCGTAGCGCATCACGTCATCGCGCAGCTGCCGCCACATATCGCGGTCGGGCAGGCGAATACCCGAACGGACGAACAGCTCGCGAACTTTCGCCGTTCTCGGCTGCCAGTCACCCTCAAGATATTGCTGGAAATAGTCGCCGCTGGCGTAACGCGACTGCTCGAACCCGGCAAAATGCTCACCCCGTTCGCGGGCCATCAGCATCGAGGTGCGCAGCGCGTGCCAGGTGATGGTATAGAAATAGAGGTTGGTAAAATCCAATCCCTCTTCGCTGCCGTAGGCAATGCCTTCCCGCGCCAGATAACCGTGCAGATTCATCTGCCCCAGACCGATGGCGTGAGACGCGGCATTGCCCTCCGCTACCGATGGCACAGAGCGGATATCGCTCATATCGGACACCGCCGTCAGACCGCGTACCGCCACCTCTACCGTGCGGGCGAAGTCAGGTGAGTCCATGGTATGGGCGATATTCAGCGAACCGAGGTTGCACGAGATATCCCGGCCGATGCTGGCGTAATCCAGATTTTCATCAAACGTAGAGGGGGTATTGACCTGCAATATCTCCGAGCACAGGTTACTCATATTAATGCGCCCGGCAATCGGGTTCGCGCGATTGACCGTATCTTCAAACATGATGTACGGATAGCCTGACTCAAACTGAATTTCCGCCAGCCGCTGGAACAGCTCGCGGGCGCGGATCCAGCGCTTGCTTACCCGCTCGTCGGCAACCAACTGCTCGTACATCTCGCTCACCGCGATATCGCCGAACGGTTTACCGTACAGACGCTCGACGTCATAGGGCGAGAACAGCGCCATCTGCGCATCTTCTTTCGCGAGCTGGAAGGTGATATCCGGAATCACCACCCCGAGGGAGAGCGTTTTAATGCGGATTTTCTCATCGGCATTTTCGCGTTTGGTATCGAGGAAACGCAGGATATCCGGATGATGGGCATGCAGATAGACCGCTCCGGCCCCCTGACGCGCGCCAAGCTGGTTGGCGTAGGAGAAGGCATCTTCCAGCATTTTCATTACCGGCACCACGCCGGAGGACTGGTTCTCGATACGCTTGATCGGTGCACCAGCTTCGCGCAGGTTAGAGAGCAGAAATGCCACGCCGCCGCCGCGTTTTGACAGCTGTAGCGCTGAGTTGACCGCGCGACCAATGGATTCCATGTTGTCTTCAATACGCAGCAGGAAGCAGGAGACCAGCTCGCCGCGCTGCTGTTTACCGGCGTTAAGAAACGTCGGCGTAGCGGGCTGAAAGCGCCCGGAAAGGATTTCATCGGTCAATTGATGTGCCAGCGCCTCGTTGCCCTGCGCCAGACTCAGGGCCACCATGCAGGTACGGTCGGCAAAGTCTTCAAGGTAGCGCTTGCCATCGAAGGTTTTCAGCGTGTAGCTGGTATAGAACTTCCATGCGCCGAGAAACGTCTGGAAGCGAAAACCGTAGCTCTGCGCATGGGCGAACAGCTCAAGAATAAACTGCCTGTCGTAGCGGGCCAGCACTTTTGCATCGTAATAGCCTTCGGCGACCAGCCACGTCAGCTTGTCACCCTGGCTGGCGAAAGGCACGGTATTTGGCTCAACGTGGCTGGCCATAAACGCCTCTACCGCCTGATGGTCCTTTTCAAACGGGATGCGACCGTTGCTGTCGTACAAATTCAGCATCGCGTTGAGGGCGTGGAAGTCAGGTGCCCCGGTGGTTACACGTTCTGCGGTTGTCGTTGCCAAAATTCGCTTACTCCTTTACGCACGTTGTCGACGTCTTGTGGGGTGCCCATCAGCTCAAAGCGGTAGAGATACGGTACGCCGCATTTTTGCTTGATAACGTCGCCAGCGCGGCCATAGGCGTCGCCGAAGTTACGGTTACCCGCGGCAATCACGCCGCGAATCAACTGGCGATTATGCGGATCGTTAAGAAAACGGATCGCCTGTCGCGGAACCGCGCCCGCCGTGCCGCCGCCACCGTAGCTGGGGACGATGAGAATATAGGGTTCGTCTACCTGGATGCGCTCCCGCTCGTTAAGCGGAATACGCACCGCGGGCAGCCCCAGACGCTGGACGAACCGATGCGTGTTTTCGGAACTGCTGGAAAAGTAGACGATCAGGCTCATGCGCTGGCCGCTGAGGTTGCCGGGCGCAGGCGGTTAATCATGTCCGGGCGGAAGCCGGACCAGCGGGTTTCGCCGGCAATCACTACCGGCAGCTGGCGGAAGCCCTGCTCGCGCAGCATATCGACGGCTTCAGGATGGTGGTCGATGTTGACCATGTCGAATTCAAACCCGCGGGTTTCCATAGCTCGTTTGGTGGCATGGCATTGCACGCAGTCGTTTTTAGTGTAAATAGTAATGCGCATGATTCGTATTTCCATTTAAGATAACAGCACGGCGCAAAAAATGACGTCGGGCGTTATGGGTTATCGTTGAGGGAAATACTAGATGTAGTTATTTAAAAGTTCAACAACTCAATATATATGGTTTTTGCAAAAAGTAACCCCCACTAAAGGTATCAGCGGGGGGGAGATTTTTTTGTCGTGAAATTACAGGCGCATGCTCACTGCAAGGCGGTTAAAGGCGTTCATCAGGCTGATGGCGAAAGTCAAATCGCTAATCTGTCGGGCGCTAAAATGCTCCAGCAGCGGCAGATAAACATCATCTTCAGCATGGCTTTCGGCGATATGGGTGACCGATTCGGCCCACGCCAGCGCCGCGCGTTCAGCATTGCTGAAATGAGCGCTGACTCGCCAGCCTGCCAGGGCGTCTAATTTGTTCTGCGCCACGCCGGACTTGCGCAGCGCTTTGCTATGCATCTCCAGACAGAAGGCGCAGCCGTTGATTTGCGACACCCGCAAATAAACCAGCTCTATCAGCGCGCCATCCAGTTCGCTTTTTTCCAGCGCAATCTTTGCTTGTACCAGGGCGTTATAGACTTCCGGGCTCAGTTCATTGTACGGCTGACGTAGTGTGGTCATTTTACTCTCCTCATTAAGACGCCAGCAAAATAGCACTATAATGGACTGCATAAGATAGCCATATTGTGATGAAAAAAGCAGACCATAATGAATGCCAAAGAACTCCCGCACTATCAGCGTATTGCCCGACAGCTTAAGTCGGCCATTGAGAGTGGCGAACTGATGCCAGGCAGCAGGCTGCCGGCGAGTCGGGTCTATGCCCAGGAACTCGGTGTGTCGAGGGCGACGATAGAAAACGCCTGGGGTGAGTTGGTGGCGCAGGGCTGGCTGGAGCGGCGCGGGCAGGCGGGGACCTTTGTCAGCGAGCGTCTCAGCCCGCAGCAAAGCGCTCCTGTGCAGCCTGGTGCGGGCGACGAACCGACGGCACCGCTGCCGTTTCAACTTGGGCTCCCGGCGCTCGATCTGTTTCCTCGCGGGCTGTGGGCGAGGGTGATGGGCCGACGGCTGCGCACGCAAACGCGCTTTGATCTTGCTCCTGGCGATCCAAGCGGCGAGATGATCCTGCGCCGGGCCATCGTTGATTATTTACGTCTATCGCGCAGTATTGAGTGTCGGCCTGAGCAGGTGTTGGTCACCGGTAGCTATGCTGCATCAATGCGCCTTATCCTGCGCACCCTGGCCCGGCCGGGCCAGAACATGTGGATGGAGGACCCTGGGTTTCCGCTGATCCGACCCATCGTGAGCGGGGAAGGGGTAAAGATAAATCCCGTTCCGGTTGACGATGAGGGGATGGATATCGCCTGGGCGCAGCAGCACTATCCGGATGCGCATTTTGCTCTGCTGACTCCCGCTCACCAAAGTCCGCTCGGTGTTGCGCTATCGTTGGCCAGGCGCAGGCAGCTATTGCAATGGGCGGCGCAGAACGACGCGTGGATTATCGAGGATGACTATGATAGTGAGTTTCGCTATCACGGTAAGCCGCTACCGCCGTTAAAAAGCCTCGACGCCCCGCAACGGGTCATCTACGCCGGGGCGTTCAGTAAATCATTTTTTCCGGCACTGCGCGCCGCCTGGCTGGTGGTACCGGAACCGCTCGTGGCGCAGTTTCGTGAACAGGCCGCGCTGATGAGCTGTAGCGTGCCGACGCTATGGCAGCAGGCGCTGGCCGATTTTATCCGCGAGGGCCATTTCTGGCGTCATCTGAAGAAAATGCGCGCCAGCTATGCGCAGCGCCGCCAGTGGCTGGAGTCGGCGCTGCGGGAGCAGGGATTTTCGGCGGTTCCCCAACTGGGCGGGATTCAGATGGTGGTTAACGTTGAGGGGGACGATCGTCAGTTGGCCCTGCGCGGCAGGCAAGCCGGTCTGGCGGTGCAGGCGCTGAGCGACTGGCGAATTGATAGCCAGGGGGAGAAGGGGTTGCTGATGAGTTTTACCAATCTGACGTCGGCAGAGAGGGCTATCGACGTGGTCCGTCAGCTCAGGTTAGCGCTGTTTTCTTAGGGTAATAAAATTCTTAGGGTAATAAAAACCCCTGCATACCGGGGTATGCAGGGGTAGACGCGTATTTGTTATCTTCATTGGTCTGGCAATTAGATTATCGGCGCAAATTCAGCAATACGCCAATAAATACCCCAACGGCGGCTGCGGCACCGACGCTTTGCCACGGTTTGTCTCTCACGTAGCTGTCAGCGCTTCCGGCCACATCGCGGGCGCAGCCCACAGCATCACGCGCGGCCTGCTGTACGCGATTATTACCGTTAAGGCGGGCGCGAGTCTCTTTCAGTAGCGCCTGGGCTTTTTTACGCGCGGTCTCGGCTTCGTCCTTCGCATCGCTGCCCCACGATTTCAGCACCTCTTCCAGCGTATCCGCTAATTGGCTGACATCGTTATGAATATCTTCAGCGCTGTCTTCTACGTTGTTGCGGTTTGCTCGATTGGCCATGAGTTTCTCCCTTAGTTCCATTGAGTCTTAAAGTGTAGGACACGATTTCGAATTATGCTGTAGGAGGTGGTTTATGGAATTATCCGAAAGCGTTGTCTTTAATGAATAAGGTAAGGTTGACGTGCGGTGAAAGATAACGAGGAATCAGTATGTATTTAAGACCCGATGAGGTGGCGCGTGTTCTTGAAAAATCCGGCTTCACCATGGATGTTGTGACGCAAAAGGCGTATGGATATCGTCGTGGCGATGATTATGTTTATGTGAACCGTGAAGCTCGTATGGGGCGTACCGCGTTAATTATTCATCCTGCGTTAAAAGAACGTAGTACGACGCTGTCGGATCCTGCATCGGATATTAAAACCTGCGATCATTACGAGCAGTTTCCGTTGTATTTAGCGGGCGATGTCCAGCAACATTATGGTATTCCACACGGTTTTAGTTCGCGCATGGCGCTTGAGCGTTTCCTGAATGGCCTATTTGGCGAGGCGCAATATAGTTGAAAAAAAGCGGCTGGCGTAACCAGTCGCTTTTTTGAATGACTCAGGCTTTAGCCTGCTGGTAAGGACTCACGCGGAACAGGCGGCGGCAGTAATCAAGGAAATAGCCGTACGCCGCACCCATCAGCATTGATACCACGATATTTGAACTGACCGCCGCGGCAATTTGCTGCCATTCAGCGCCAACAACCAACAGAATCGCCACGTATACCGGTGACTGAAATGTCACATAGGCAATCACGTCAGCAATATTCTTCATCCACCCAGATGGGCTGATGCGACGCGCCTGGCGCATGGCGAAATCACGGTAAAAACCGTAAGGTACCGCAATAATAATGTTTACCGGAATCGCGACTAGTCGCGACGATAATGACTGCTGGAAGGACATGCCGGAGAGAAAAATTTCGATCATCATGTTTACAACGGTGCAGTAAACCACCATCGCAAAGGTGTCTGCTACCGCGTGACGCAAGCGGGACTGCGCAGAGAACATCGGTATGCTCCTCGAAATTAAAGTCAATAAAGCCAAAATATTCGCAGTTAATTAGCGTTTTTGGGCTGTCTGTTTTGATGTGCGTAGATTATATCTCTGCATTAAAAGTGGCAACTAGCTATAAATTTTTATTTAATGGCTTTTTGTCGATAAAATACTCTGCATCAGGCTGTTTTTTGTCCGTTACGCTACTTTTGTTCTCTTTGGTGTTTTTTATTTTATTTATCAATTAGATAATTAATGTGTACGTAATAAGAGTGAGATCGGTGACGTTTAGTAATGGCCGACTTTGCGACGGGATCGCGTCCTGATGTGATTTGTGTCACTTTCGGAGTTTTTTATGCGTGATTTGGTTTTAATGTAGCATGACGTGCTGTTTAGGCCGTTGGGTGACTATTCGTATTTCGTGCATGACTATTCTTTGCGAGCATCGGCAGCGTTTTGATTCTCTACTGGCGATATATCCTGAATTATTTAAACGCTGGAAATGTAATATTGAAAACGGTGGGGAAACCCACCGTGGTCTTTACGGATTTGATTAGCACACGCCAAAATCACCATCTTCTTTATAAGCCGTAACGTCGACCGACTTCAGCGTGTATTTCTCACCTTGCTCATTACTCGCCTGAACGGCAACAATTTGATCGTCATGGACTTCCACAACCTTCAATTTTGGCCCGCCTGAACGCGGTTGTACCAGATCGCCAACTGAAAACATGGTTCTTCTCCTTTGTGCTGATAAAAGTTATTGCTGCTAATAACCATAGCTCAGCAAAAGAGCCGCAAACAACTGGCCGAAAGAGGTAGACGTTAACGACGGTTCCACGGCATCACCGCCAGCAGACGCGCCATACCGCAAAAACCAGTCACTCCGGCGAAGGTTAAACCGGCCCCGACGAATGCGCTGAGCAGAAAAAAGCCGCTGCCGAGGGAATAGCCCAACGCCACGCCGAGTAAAATCAGCACGCCCGCGGCGATTTGCACCTGACGCATCAGCGGCAGCGGCTGCGACTTGTCCTCTTGCACCGGCAGCCCCGCTGCTTTCCATGCCTGAATTCCTCCCGCCAGCAGTTTTACCTGCGCCGGAGCGGCAGCTTGCGCCAGACGAGCGGCATTATTCTGGGTACGCGAGCCCGCCTGGCAGTGAAACACGATCGTTTCGTCAGCGCTTGCGTGCAGCGAAGCTCCGTTGTTCAGCGTACTCAGCGGCACCAGTTCAGCTTCAGGGATATGCTCGCGGGCGTACTCATCAGCATCGCGGATGTCGACCAGCCGTGCACCCTGGGCGATGAGCGTCTGAGCTTCTGTAGGGGAAAGAGTGGCGATTGTCATGAATGTTCCTTAAGGACAATAGATGGATTTTAGCGTAGCGACGATTTGCTGAACCGCGGGCTGGGTGATGAAGTAGTGAATTCGCTGCGCCTGGCGTTCGCTGCCGATAAGCCCTTCGTCACGCATACGGGTGAGATGTTGTGAGGTTGCCGAAGGGCTCAGGCCGGTGATCCGCGCAAGCTCACCAGCACTGGTGTGCGGGGTTTCGCAAAGCATGCACAGAATCAATAGCCTGCTGGGGTGACTCATGGCTTTCAACAGGGCGGCGGCTTCCCCGGCGCTGGTCTGTAGCTGTTCAGGTGTATTCATTTATTTTAGTCTTTTCTAAATTTAGTAAAGTCTAAAATAAAAAATAATATTGTGCCAGCAATGGATGCTTCTGCGGCTAAATTGTTTGTCAGAAATCAGGATAATTCATTGTCGCCGGGTTAAGCGTAACTTAAGCCTGGATAGCGATAATGACGGTAATATGACTGCACGAGTTATTGCTATGAACGCACTGGAAACCTTCAATCAAAGCGCTTTTTTAGCGCTGAATGCATCGCCCGGTACGCCGGACGCTATCCTCTCATTGGCTCGCTTTTCGGCAAGTGGGATAATTTTTGTGGTTCCGCTCATTTTGCTTTGGCTGTGGTTTTCAGGAGGGCGGCAGGGGCATCGGCAGGCGTTGTTTTGTACCCTGAGCATTCTGACCGCGCTGGGGCTGGGATTTATCTGTGGCATGCTGTGGTCTCACCCGCGGCCGTTTATGATTTCTCTTGGCCATACCTGGATAAGCCATCCGGCGGATAACTCTTTCCCGAGCGACCATGGAACGGTGATGTTTAGCGCTGCTTTTGCACTGCTGTCGCTGCGTTTACGCGCCGCAGGGCTTTTTCTGCTGTTGGCGGCGCTGCCCGTAGCCTGGGCACGAATCTTCCTGGGGGTTCACTTTCCGCTGGATATGGCAGGGTCGGTGCTGGTTTCAGCCTGCGGCGTCTGCATCGCAAAGCTTATCTGGCAGGGCGCTGGACGGCGCTTAACTTCGTTGTGCGAAGCGATGAGCAGGCGAATGTTCTCCTGGCTACCGCCGCGCTTTACGCCCTGAGCGAAGCAGGGCGCTATGCTTTATGACTTCCACGACGGGCGGCGCGACGATACAAGGTACTGCGCGCCACGCCTAACGCCTGTGCGGCTTTGCTGATGTTGCCGTTATAGCTTGCCAGGGTGTCGGCAATCAACTGGGCATCATGCTGTTGAAGCCCGCGCGGTACGTGGGCGACGGAGTGGGTACGATATTCATTGGGCAGGGCATTGATCCCCAGCCTCTCGCCATCTTCGGCCAGCGCCAGCAGTACCCTCATCAGACTTTGCAACTGACGAACGTTTCCCGGCCACGGCAGCGCCGCCAGGTGTTCGCATAGTTCAGGTGTCAGGATGACCCGTCGTTTTTCTCCGCCCAGATCCCGCCACAGCTGCTGTATAAATGCAGGTAGTTCAGCCCAGGCGCGCAGCGGCGGCAGCGTCAGGGCATATTCTCGCAGTCGATAGAGCAGGTCTTCGCGGAAGGTGCCTTCGTCGACGCGCTGGGCCAGGTTGCGGTGAGTGGCGCAAATTACCGCGAAGTTGACCGCTGAACTCTGGCTGGCGCCAAGTGGTGTCACTTCTTTCTCCTGAAGGATCCGTAGCAGCCGGGTCTGTAGGGCTAATGGCATATCGCCAATCTCATCGAGAAACAGCACGCCGCCGTCGGCCTCGCGAATCTTGCCGATATAACCGTTCTTGTTGGCACCCGTAAAAGCACCAGGCTGATAGCCAAACAGCTCGGATTCAATCAGTGATTCGGGAATAGCGGCGCAGTTGATGGCGACGAATTTACCGCTGTGCCAGCGACTGTGCTGGTGAATCATACGGCTGACGTACTCTTTGCCGCAGCCGGTCTCTCCTTCAATACACAAGCCAATTCCGGCGTTAAGCAGGCGGACCAGCTTTTCGCCTTCATGCTGAATGGAGAAGGGGTAGTTGATAGTTGGCCGCTCTGGCATTGCCACGCTGGTGCGATTTGGCGCGCGTAAGCGGTAGTAGTAGTTCTGACGTCCAGTGGTGAACGGCAGTGGTACGCTGACGGCGGTTTGCTGAAGTTGGGGGAAAAGCTGCTGGAAGGTGATGTGCCCAAACTGCGCCGCGTTGAGGCGGAGTTCGCGCATCGCCAGCCGGTTACCTGCGGTCAGCACATTATCGGTAAAAATCAGCAGCAACTCCTCTACGCTGTCGAGTTTTTCGACCCGGGAATGCAGACTCATCAGCCACTGCTGCGGATGCAGGCTCTGTTTGACCCACAGATATTCTATCTGTTTCGCCGCGCCTTTTACCCAGACCATGGTCTGGGTATGCGGATAGTGGGCCGGGCCGGAGATATCCAGCACGCCTGCAATTTGTCCGTCGGGGCTTTGCAGCGGCACGGCGGCGCAATAAAGCCCCTGATTGCTGGTCAGGAAATGCTGACGACCATCGATTTCGCAGCAGTCGTCAATCGCCAGCGCGGTGCCTATGGCATTGGTGCCGCGCCCGCTCTCGCTCCACAGATTTCCCGGGGCCAAGGCAAAGCGCTGTGCCTTCTGCATGGCATCCAGGTTGCCGAAGGTTTGTAGGACCAGGCCGCTGGCATCGGAGAGAATCACCACCGATTGCAGGTCGCTAACCTTGCCTGATAGTCCATTGACCACCGGCTGCGTCAGCCTTTGTATGCGGTGATGGCTGGCAAGCCTGTCGGCCAGTTCGCTAGCGTGCAAGCGAGGAAAGTCATCCGTGGTGGGGTCGAGGCCATAGCGCTGGCTGCGACACCAGGAATCGCTCAGCAGCGGGCTCGCTTTGACCTCCGACGTCAGGGAAAACGGATTTCCTCGCACGTGACACCTCATGGCGGTTTAGTTGTGTTGCAATATTGTAGCTATGTGGTTTATTTGATGTTGCGATTTGCGACACATAAGAAAAAATCGGCGCAACAGAAAAATGGAGTGAGTATTTAATTTATTGAATATAAATAAGTTTTAAGAAACAGGAAAAGTGGCATAACCCCTGCAATAGCGTTCAGGTGCAGCGAGCGATCGTACAAAACTAATATGCCGCTGCGCCTCAACCCTACATGAAGGAGATTCGCGATGCGTTATGCACATCCTGGCACGCCGGGCGCTTTGGTTTCACTGAAGTCTGCTTACGGTAACTTTATTGACGGTAAATTTATTGAACCGATCGGCGGCGAATTCTTTATGAATACCTCCCCGGTCGATGGTAGCGATATTGGGCAGTTCCCGCGTTCTGATGCCAAAGATATCGACCTGGCCCTTGATGCGGCGCACCGGGCCGCCGATGCCTGGGGCAAAACCTCGGCTCAGCATCGCGCTAATTTGCTGTTGCAGGTCGCCGATCGTATCGAGGCTAACCTGGAATATCTGGCGGTGGCGGAGAGTTGGGATAACGGCAAACCAATCCGCGAGACCCTTAACGCCGACCTGCCGCTGGCGGTCGATCACTTCCGCTATTTTGCCGGCTGTCTGCGCGCGCAGGAGGGGAGTACGGCGGAGATCGACGAGACTACTGTGGCCTACCACTTCCATGAACCACTAGGCGTGGTCGGGCAAATTATTCCGTGGAACTTTCCGCTGCTGATGGCCGCCTGGAAGCTGGCTCCGGCGCTCGCGGCCGGTAACTGCGTAGTGCTGAAACCCGCTGAGCAGACGCCGCTTAGCATCACCCTGCTGCTGGAGATCATTGGCGATCTGTTCCCGGCGGGGGTACTCAACGTGGTGCAGGGCTTTGGTAAAGAGGCGGGTGAAGCGCTGGCGACCAGCAAACGTATTGCTAAGATTGCATTCACCGGTTCAACGCCGGTTGGCCGCCATATCATGGCCTGCGCCGCTGAGAACATCATACCTTGTACCGTCGAGCTCGGCGGTAAGTCGCCGAATATCTATTTTGCCGACGTGATGGAAGGCGAAGAGGAGTTTATCGAGAAGGCGGTTGAAGGCCTGGTGCTGGGCTTCTTTAACCAGGGTGAGGTCTGTACCTGTCCGTCCCGCGCGCTAATTCAGGAGTCTATTTACGAACCTTTTATGCAACGGGTAATGGCGAAAGTGGCGCAGATTCGCCGCGGCGATCCGTTTGATACTGACACCATGATTGGTGCTCAGGCGTCACGTCAGCAGTTCGATAAGATCCTCTCTTATATCAAGATCGCCCGCGACGAAGGCGGCAAGATCCTGACCGGGGGGGAACGCGCCAGTATCTCTGCCGAGCTGGATAACGGTTTCTATATTCAGCCGACGCTGATTCAGGGCCGTAACGATATGCGCAGCTTCCAGGAGGAGATCTTTGGCCCGGTTATCGGCGTCACCACCTTTAAAGATGAAGCGGAGGCGCTGTCTATTGCCAACCAGACCCAGTTTGGTCTCGGCGCTGGCGTCTGGACGCGGGATACCAATCTGGCGTATCGCATGGGGCGCGGCATTAAAGCCGGTCGCGTGTGGACTAACTGCTACCATATCTACCCGGCGCACGCGGCCTTCGGCGGTTACAAACAGTCTGGTGTTGGGCGCGAAACGCATAAAATGGCCCTTAATGCCTACCAGCAGACGAAGAACCTGCTGGTGAGCTACGGTACCGCACCGTTGGGTCTGTTCTGACCGAATAGCCCTTAATTAAGGTAACCCGTAATCTTAATAAGAGATTACGGGTTTTTATTCCCTGAAATAAATGTGGTTAATTATCTTTCATTTCACTGATGGGCTTCATTCGAAATAACCATCCCCTCCATATTAAAGATTATTATTGATTAGGGAAGGTGCGAACAAGTCCCTGATATGAGATCATGTTTGTCATCTGGAGCCATGGAACAGGGTTCATCATGAGTCATCAACTTACCTTCGCCGACAGTGAATTCAGCAGTAAGCGCCGTCAGACCAGAAAAGAGATTTTCTTGTCCCGTATGGAGCAGATTCTGCCATGGCAAAACATGGTGGAAGTCATCGAGCCGTTTTACCCCAAGGCTGGTAATGGCCGGCGACCTTATCCGCTGGAAACCATGCTACGCATTCACTGCATGCAGCATTGGTACAACCTGAGCGATGGCGCGATGGAAGATGCTCTGTACGAAATCGCCTCCATGCGTCGGTTTGCCCGGTTATCCCTGGATAGCGCCTTGCCTGACCGCACCACCATCATGAATTTCCGCCACCTGCTGGAGCAGCATCAACTGGCCCGCCAATTGTTCAAGACCATCAATCGCTGGCTGGCCGAAGCAGGCGTCATGATGACTCAAGGCACCTTGGTCGATGCCACCATCATTGAGGCACCCAGCTCGACCAAGAACAAAGAGCAGCAACGCGATCCGGAGATGCATCAGACCAAGAAAGGCAATCAGTGGCACTTTGGCATGAAGGCCCACATTGGTGTCGATGCCAAGAGTGGCCTGACCCACAGCCTAGTCACCACCGCGGCCAACGAGCATGACCTCAATCAGCTGGGTAATCTGCTGCATGGAGAGGAGCAATTTGTCTCAGCCGATGCCGGCTACCAAGGGGCGCCACAGCGCGAGGAGCTGGCCGAGGTGGATGTGGACTGGCTGATCGCCGAGCGCCCCGGCAAGGTAAGAACCTTGAAACAGCATCCACGCAAGAACAAAACGGCCATCAACATCGAATACATGAAAGCCAGCATCCGGGCCAAGGTGGAGCACCCATTTCGCATCATCAAGCGACAGTTCGGCTTCGTGAAAGCCAGATACAAGGGGTTGCTGAAAAACGATAACCAACTGGCGATGTTATTCACGCTGGCCAACCTGTTTCGGGCGGACCAAATGATACGTCAGTGGGAGAGATCTCACTAAAAACTGGGGATAACGCCTTAAATGGCGAAGAAACGGTCTAAATAGGCTGATTCAAGGCATTTACGGGAGAAAAAATCGGCTCAAACATGAAGAAATGAAATGACTGAGTCAGCCGAGAAGAATTTCCCCGCTTATTCGCACCTTCCTTAGCGTGATTATTGTTATTTCGGTGATGAAAATAAGATGAAAATTCACTCTAAGATTTATCTTAATATTTGATGAGTTCTATTCCTGTTTAGCTAAATGATAACTATATGCTGAGGTTAAACCGCCTTCTGGTGTTAATTTATGTGTGTTATTGTTGCTTTTTTCTGTTGCTGTATTGGGATTCTTGGTTGCATTAATTAACAATTATCGGGATGTGTTTAATATTCTTCTATTATGTAAAATAAAACACCATTTCATTAACATAACAAAATATTGCGAATTGTTTTTGGGCGGGATAATATTTATTTGTACTCTAAATGCATCTTTTAGTCGTTTCGCTCAATAATTCTTTGCGCATGAATAATGTCATAGAAATAAGCGGAGCAGGATGCCTGTACGCCCAATATCCTGCGGATGGAACGCGAATATCATTAACATGGAGGATCTGTAAGCAGATTCGCTCAGGCTATACTGGCTCAATGCGTAATCGGCAAAAATATAAGTTAGAGATGAGATAAATAATGAAAACGCAATTTCGTGTTATGGCAATGATTGTCGGTGCTCTGGTGTCTGGCTCAGCATTATCAAGTATTTCCCAACCGGCCAGTTCTGCTATGACCGTTAATCCCGGCAGCAGCGCGGGAACCCAAGGTACTGGCGGTCAGGTTGAATTTACCGGCTCTATTACCGACTCCTCCTGTAATGTTGATAGCACCAGCGCAAATCAAAGCGTTGATCTGGGGAAATGGGCAAGCAGCTATTTTACCGGCACAGGCTCAGAAACCACCAAAACCTCCTTCCATATCAAAGTGAAAGATTGTCCTTCGACCGTCACCACCGTTTCCGTGCTGTTTGACGGCACCCGCGATACCAACAATAGCGACCTGCTGGCGATTAACGGTACCGCGAAAGGGGTAGCGATTAAGCTGTATGAAAATGATAAATCAACGCCGGTTGGTCTGGGCGCTGTTTCACGTGGTCATAACGTTACCGCTGGTGCGACCGGCACCACGACCGGTACCGCCGATCTGGAGTTCTTCGCTGACTACGTCTCTACCAGCGCGGTTTCCGCCGGTTCTGCCGACGGCACAGCTAACTTCAATATGGTTTACAACTAATAAAAAAGAGCAGGTCAGACGGCTGAAACAGCGGGGCTCTTATCGCCTGTTGATATTGAAGATTTCGTAGATACTGTGGATGTCTGCCTTCCCGGGCTACGGGGGTCAGTAGCCCGGACAGATGCGTAGTATCGCCTCCGGGAAAGCGCGCGCAACGCAGTTTCTGCTTTTTGCCCCTGTCGGGCTGGCGCTAGCCGCCGCCCGGCAGAAATGCGAACACAATATTTAATAGCGGTTTGTTACCCGTCTCAGGTATTCATCCCTGCTCTTTATTATTTCCTGATGGTAGTGATTATGAAAAGAACGATTGCCGCGATAGCCTTTTTACTGCTATCCACTGCGGCACAGGCCGGTATTGTCATGGGCGGGACCCGTGTTGTTTATCAGGAAGGGAAGCGCGAAGCTGCAATTTCAGTGACCAATGCTGATACCCATTCGCCTTATCTGGTGCAGTCATGGGTAGAAAACTATGTGCCGGAAAATAAAAGTCGGGTGCCCTTTATTGTCACGCCGCCGCTATTTCGTCTCGACCCTGAACAACAGAACGTATTGCGTATTAATTACATTGGCGGAAATATGCCAGCGGATCGGGAATCCGTTTTTTGGCTGAATGTGAAAAGTATTGCGCCAACGCAAAAAGATGAAACCAATAAATTACAAGTCAATATTAAATCGAAATTTAAGATTTTCTATCGCCCGGAGGGTCTCGCCGGTGAACCTGCCGATGCGTGGCGTAAGCTGACATTTAAAATTGAGGGTAATCGCCTGATTGCGCAAAACCCAACGCCTTATTTTGTCTCCTTTTTTGTTATTTCGGTTGGTGGTAAAGAGATTAGCGAACCCGGAATGATTGGACCATTAACCCATAAAGAGTGGCCGGTGAACGGTTCCGGAGTGGTCAAATGGCGCGCCATTAATGATTTTGGCGGCATTACGGATTACGCACAGCAGTAACTTTTTGCTTCGCCTGGGCAGAACATTGTGAAAAATAACACTCCTGGTATCACACCCGGTTATTCAGCGATCGTCGCGCCAACCGGGGGATTTTTATTATTAGCGACGGTGCCGACGGCGCTATTTCTTCTTTGCCAAAGTAGTCCGGTAAGGGCAGACGACTACTTTGACCCGGCTGCGCTGGAGTTCGCCAATCCGCAGCAAAAGACCGCTGATTTACACTACTTTGCTAAATCAGGCGGCCAACAACCGGGGACGTATCCGGTTAGCATTTGGGTGAATAACCAGGAGATAGCCCAAAGTGAAGTGACTTTTGTCGACAGCAACGGCGCGCTGCAACCGCAATTAACTCCGGCACAGCTGGCGGAATATGGCGTTAACGTTAGCGCTTTCCCGGCCTTTAATACGCTGCATGACGGTGAAAGGTTTACCCGCATTGAGCACTATATCCCTGATGCCAGCAGCCGTTTTGATTTCGCTACCCAGCGCCTGAACCTGAGCATTCCGCAGGCCGCGATGAACGTCCAGAGCCGCGGCTATGTCGATCCGGCGCGCTGGGATGACGGCATCCCGGCAGCGTTCGTCAACTACAGCCTGACCGGGTCGCAGAGCCAGCAGGCTCAGGATAATCAGCGTTCGAGCTATCTGAATTTGCGCAGCGGAATTAACCTCGGGGCCTGGCGTCTGCGTAACGTCTCGTCGATGCAATATGACCAGCAGACCCGGCGCTGGAATTCACAAAGCACCTGGCTGCAGCGCGATGTGAAATCACTGAAAAGCCTGCTGCGCATGGGGGACACCTTTACCTCCGGTGAAGTCTTTGACAGCGTGCAGTTTCGCGGCGTGCAACTGATGTCCGATGATGAAATGCTGCCGGACAGCCAGCGCGGTTTTGCGCCGACGATCCGTGGTATGGCGCACAGCAACGCCAAAGTGACCATCTCCCAGCATGGTTACGTTATCTATGAAACCTTTGTCTCGCCGGGGGCGTTTGCGATTAACGACCTCTACCCGACGGCGCAAAGCGGCGACCTCGAAGTGCAGGTCAAAGAGAGCGATGGCTCGGTTCGCACCTTTACGCAGCCCTTTTCGGCAGTACCTTTTATGCTGCGCGAAGGGCGAGTTAAATTCAGCCTGAGCGCCGGACGCTACCATTCCGGGCAGAGCGAGACCCGATCGCCGACGTTTGTGCAGAGTACGCTGTTTTATGGCCTGCCTTCGGAGTTCCCCCTCTACGGCGGCAGCCAGCTGGCGCAGGATTATCAGTCATGGGCGCTCGGCGTCGGGCGCGGTTTTGGCGAACTGGGTTCGCTCGGGGGAGACGCGACCTGGGCCAGCACGACGACGCCTTCTGGAAAGCACTCGGCGGGCCACTCCGTTCGCGTACAGTATCAGAAGGATTTCGCCGGAACCGGTACTTCATTTAGTCTTGCCAGCTACCGCTACTCTTCCAGCGGCTACTATGACTTTAGCGAAGCGAATACCCTTGAAAGCCGCAACGGGCTGCTGGATAACAAGCGTAGCCGCGAAGAGGTGTCCATTTCTCAGGCGTTCGGCGGCATGAGCAGCCTGGCGATTTCCGCTTATTCACAAGAGTACTGGCACCGCCAAAACCGCGATGAAACGCTCCATCTCGGATTTTACAGCGCCTGGCGGGGCGTCTCGTGGGGCGTCGGCTATTACTACACTCAGTCCTCGGATCGCGATAAAGCCGATCGCTCGTGGTCGTTTAACCTGAGTATTCCGCTTGGCGGCCCGTTCTCCGGGAGCGCGGTGAGCTACAGCACCACTTCCGACAATAACGGACGAACTTCGCAGCAGGCCTCGTTATATGGTTCGGTTCCGCACAATCCGAATCTCTATTATTCCCTACAGCAGGGCTATGTTAACGGCGGTCAGGGCAGCAACAGCAGCGCATCGCTGGATTACCACGGTGGTTACGGCAGTGCGCAGCTCGGCTATCGCCATGACAGCGCAAGCAGCCAGCTTACCTGGGGCGCATCGGGTTCTATCGTCGCCCATCAGCATGGCGTGACGCTGGGGCAGACCGTAGGTGAGAGCTTTGCCATCGTGCGTGCGCCGGGGGCTGCCGATGTGGCGATTCAGAACGGCAGCAACGTGCATACCGACTGGCGGGGCTATGCGGTGGTGCCCTCGCTGACGGCATATCGCAAAAACACCATTACCCTCGATACCGAATCGCTGGCCGACGATGCCGATGTCGATCTTGAAGGGCAGACGGTGATCCCCGGCGGCGGGGCGGTGGTGCAGGCTAATTATCAGACGCATATCGGCAGCCGCGTGTTGTTTACGCTCAGCGATAGCCACGGCCCGCTGCCGTTTGGTGCCAGCGTTCACTTACGTAAGACTGAAGATGACGAAGGGGCGGCTCCGGGCGGCATGGTTGCGGACATGGGGCAAGTTTATCTGAGCGGCGTTCCGCAAGAGGGAACCCTGGATGTGGAGTGGAACGCCGACAACATTTCGCGGAAATGCGCGCTGCATTTCCATCTTACCGATAACGCACAGCATGAACAGAGTCCGCTAAAAACCGTCTCTGGCGTCTGTCTGTAACGAGGTTATTTTGCGCATAGTATCGTTTTTATTGCTGCTGATGGCGGGGATTTATAGCCACAGTGGATGGGCGGAAACCTGCAAAGGGGATATCGGTCAGATGACCATTAACGTCCAGAATATCAAGTATCTACCCACTCTACCGCTCAACACGCAGATGACCAGTATGATGGCGGATAACGGCGGCGGCATTCATTTTTCCTGTGATCTTCAGGTGCCGAAAGCCGTGGCTAAGCGTCTGGTTTATCGGCAGCTAAAAACCGCCTCATCACCGCTGTCGATTAATGGTCAGCACGTGTTTCCCTCGGCGCTGGACGGCATGGGATATTCGCTGGGCTTTCAGTGCAATGGTGGGGCGATTCGTTTTATCGATGGCAGCCATACCGCTGGAAGCGCGGAGTCAGTGACGGTTTGTGACAGCAATGAGATTGCTAACCTGCTGAAACAGCAGCAGACGGTGGTGAAAGTATTTGTGACGTTTTACAAGACCGGGCAGGTCGCGCTGGTTAGCGGTAACCACGCTAACGTTCCGGCACAGCCGCAGATCGGCGAACTGACCATTCAGCAGCAGGCCGACAGCAGCGCTGGGTTTGTTGCCAGCTCACCGGTCACGCTTGATATGGCCGCGCTGAACGTCGATATCGGCAGCAGCGGCAGCTGTCAGGTCTCGACCTCGAACATTCACGTTAGCCTCGGCACGGTGAATAAGGCGGAGTTCAAAGGTAAAAGCACTACCGGCGGTAGCGCAAAGAGCTTCTCCATCCCGGTTTTTTGCTCGACGCCAACCGATATTCGCATTGGCTTTTTTGGCGTGACAGCGCAGGCCGGAGTGACGGATACCCTGGCGCTCAGCAAACAGAACGCCTCCGCCAGCGGCGTGGGCATCAAGCTCACCTACGGCAATAATAGCGCCCCGGCACCCGCCGCCGGGACCAGCGTAAAAATTAACGAAGCCAGCAACTTACCGGTGCTCAAACGAATCACCGCCAGCAGCGCGGGCGCTGCGGAAAATATCAACTTCAGCGCCCAGTATGTGCAGATCGATGACGCGGTAGCCGCCGGAACGGCAAACAGCATGGTGACTTTCGCACTGGAATATAACTAACGGTTCCTGCGATCAAAGAGCCGCCGCTTTCGCGCTGTAGCTCACAAAAAAGAGATGTCATTACGATTTTTTGCACGGTGAGCAGATCGGTACGCTATCAATGATCGAGAGATTAAGCGGCTGACCTGGAATACTTTTGTGCGGGAAAATCAAAGATGAAAATCGCTTTTGGTGAGCTAAAACCTTTATTGCAGGCGCATCGCGTTTTTGTCGGCGGGCAGAAGCTTACCTGCGCCCATGCCTTTTACCGTGACGACCTGCTAATTGATATACCGGAAAATCTAGTCACCGAACCTTATACCACCTATTGGGGGCGCTGCGGTGAACGGCTGGCCTCCATGGGCGCTTTTAGCTATACGCGAACCCTGCTTCCGGCGCTGATTCAGGTAGGGCGTTATACCTCGATTGCCGATCGCTTGCAGGTGCTTGGCGACCGACACCCTCTGGAGTGGGCCAGCGCCAGCCCGGTGTTTTATGCCCATCTCTCCGGCGTCATGTCGACTCTTGCAGCCGACAGCGGTAAACCTAATCAATTTTATCCCTTTGAGAAAACGCCCCGGCCAATAACCATCGGTAACGATGTGTGGATTGGTCAGAATGTTACCCTGGCGCAGGGCATTACTATTGGCGATGGGGCCGTTATTGCCGCCAACGCGTTGGTGGTCAAAGACGTCGCGCCGTACACCATCGTCGGCGGCAACCCGGCAAAACCGATCCGTATGCGCTTTAACGACGCGATTATTGAACAACTGCTGGCGCTACGATGGTGGCGTTTCTCCGCCCAGGATATTGCTACGTTTCCGGTGAATCAGGTTGAGCGCTTTTGTGAATTGTTTAACGAGCGCGTTGCTGAAGGGACGATGCTGACTTTCTCGCCGCCGGTATTGACGGCATCCATGATTAAAGCTGTTATGGCTAATAAGCAAAATCCGCCGCGTAGCGCGGTTTAATCAGAAGCGGTTCACATTTGGACAAGGATAAAAAGATGAAGTTGAAGTCAGGTATTGCTTTCGTCATTGCTGCCGTCGCCTTTGGCGCTGAGGCGCGCGATATGAACAGCATTCAACAAAGCGGCGAGCTGAAAGTAGGTGTGCCGGGAGACTACGCGCCGCTGGCGTTTCATAATAAAGCCGGGGAGCTGCTGGGCTACGACGTTGATATGGCGAAAGATCTTGGCAAGCGGCTGGGCCTGAAGGTGAGCTTTGTGCAGACCAGCTGGCCGACGCTCTCCGCTGACCTGAAGGCCGATAAGTTTGATATCGCTATGGGTGGGGTGACACAAACCCCGGCGCGGGCAAAAGATTTTGCCCTAAGCCTGCCGGTGGTACCGAATGGTAAAATTGCGCTGGCTAACTGCGCGGCGGCCCCCGCGCTTGGCAGCCTGGAGAAAATTGACCAGCCGAATGTGAAGGTGGTTGTGAATCCGGGCGGCACCAACCAGAGCTTTGTTGATGAACATATCAAGCATGCGCAGATTATTCGGGTGAAAAACAATATCGATAACCTTGAAGCGCTGCGGCAGAAAACGGCGGATATGATGGTGACCGACCTGATCGAAGGGGTCTATTACCAAAGCAATGAGCCGGGCGTTTTTTGCGTAGCCAACGAGACGCCGTTCGCCGGAACCGCCAGTTTCAAAGTCTATATGATGAACAAAGACAACCCGCAGCTGCTGGAGAAGGTTAACCAGTGGCTGGAGAGCCAGGACAAAAATGTGCTCAAACAGAAATGGCGGATTCATGATCAGGTGAAATCCTGATTCACTAAAGGTTTTCTATGTGGTGTCCGAGGCAGAAATCAGCGGTTCTGATTTTCTGCCCGTACGTCGGCGAGCAGCCATTCATAAAATACCTTCACTTCCGGGCGCATCACCGCGTGCTGCGGCGTGACGATATAATAAGACCACGTTAGCGGCCAGCGGTTATCAGGATGTAGTTGAACCAGTTGGCCAGTGGCGAGCAGTTGCCTAACCAGCGCATGGCGCACAATAGCGACGCCGCGCCCGCTAAGGGCGGCGAGAATGACTGCCGAGGTTGAATTAATATGTAGACCGCTATCGCGAGGGGCCGGGGCCTGAGCTGCCGTCAGCACATCCTCCCACGAAGGGAAGCTGGCGCCGGGATGCGGCGTATCATCATGAATCAGCTTTTGCTCCGCCAGCCAGTCGCCGCAGGTGATTTTCCCCGGCGGAACAATTAGCGGGCTGCATACCAGCACCGCCTCTTCATCCATCAGCCAGGTTTTATCGACGCCGGACCAGTCGCCGCGTCCGCAGCGAACCCCCAAATCCGCTTCGCCGTGGGAAACATCCATCAGCTTTTCCGTGACGTTGAGGCGCAGGTCGATATTTTCATAAGCCTCAGAGAAGCAGTTTAAGCGCTCCATCAGCCAGTTCATCATCAACACCTGCGAGGCGGTTATCACCACCACGGAGCGTGCCCGGCGACCGCGAAGCTTGTTCAGTCCGCTCTCGAGCTTATCCAGCCCGAGGGTAATATCCTGCAGCGCTTCCTGCGCCTCACTCACCAGGGTCAGACGTTCCTTGCCTGCCCGGGTGCGGTGCAGCAGCGGGTGGCCGACCCAATCTTCCAGCGCCCTGACTAACTGCCCGACGGCGGCGGGCGTCACGCCCAGTTCCCGGGCCGCGCCGGTAAAGCTGCCGTGGCGGGCGGCGGCTTCAAAAGCATGCAGCCATTTCAGTCGGTTAAGCGAGCGCATGGTGGATATTCCTCGGTCATTTTGTACTTCAGTATATCTCATCAAGATAGATTTTCTTTGTTGCAGTGCTATTTCTTCTCATTCGTCAGCGTGACTCAAGACAGGCATGCTTGGGCCACACAAATCAAGCGTGAAGAGGTTAATGATGAACACCGTATTTACTGGGAAAAAGCTGTTAGTGGTCGGTGGGACCAGCGGCATGGGGCTGGCGACGGCCAAACGGGTGATTGAGAACGGCGGCAGCGTGGTGCTGGTGGGCAATCGCCAGGAGAAAGCGGAGCAGGCGCGGCAGACGCTGGCGGCCTACGGCAAGGTGGATATTATCGTTGCCGACCTGATGACCGAAGCGGGTATGCAGCAGGTCATGACGACTATCAACGCCGAGCATCGGGATATCAGCCTGCTGGTTAACGCCGCAGGCGTCTTCTTCCCGAAACCGTTTATTGAACATGAAATGGCCGATTATTATTTGTATATGAATCTCAATCGGGCGACCTTTTTTATCACCCGCGAAGTGGTGCGCAACATGCTGGCCGCCGGTATCAAAGGCGCGATTGTGAATATTGGCTCAATGTGGGCGCAGCAGGCTATCGGCGCGACGCCGTCATCGGCCTACTCAATGGCGAAGGCCGGACTGCATGCGCTAACCCAAAATCTGGCGATTGAGCTAGGTAGCAGCGGTATTCGCGTCAATGCGGTATCCCCGGCGGTGGTATATACGCCGATTTATGAAGGCTTTATTGCGAAAGAGGAGGTGAAGACGGTGATGAATAGCTTTGACAGCTTTCACCCGATTGGCCGCGTTGGCACGCCTGAGGATATCGCGCAAACCGTGGCGTTCCTGCTCAGCGATAGTACCGGTTGGGTGACCGGTGCGGTATGGGATATTGACGGCGGCGTGATGGCTGGTCGTAATGCCTGATTACGTTCATTATGTCATCAAGACTGTTGGCATAAATAAAAACGAATTCAGGGTAACGAAAATCAATGAGCGCTGAGACAACGCTGCCGGTCGCGCAGCAAAACCGGAATATCGTCCGTCTGGCCACGGCGCAGGCGCTGGCGGGAGCGAACTCGGTGGTGTTTTACGCCACCGGGGCGATCGTGGGGAACGCGATTGCGCCGAATCCCACGCTGGCGACGCTGCCAATCACCATTTTTGTGCTGGGCATGGCGGCCTGTATTTTACCGTTTGGTGCGCTGGCCAGAAGGCGTGGGCGCAAAACCGTCTTTATGACAGGCACCGGGGCCGGTGTTTTGACCGGGCTACTGGCGGCGCTGGCGGTGGTTATTGGCTCATTCTGGCTATTCTGTATCGCGGCCTTTTTCGGCGGAGCCTACGCCGCAGTGGCGGTGTCGTTCCGCTTTGCCGCCACCGATGGCGTCAGCGGCGAGCGCCGCGCGCGGGCGCTCTCCCTGGTCATGGGCGGCGGGGTGGCCGCTGGGGTCATCGGGCCGATGTTGGTCACCGGCACCATGAATCTATGGCCGCCGCACACCTTCGCGATGACCTTTATCGCGCAGGGGCTGGTGGCTGCGGTATCGGCGCTGGTATTGCTGGGGGTAAAAACCGCCGAGCCGGTGGCGCAGGCAACATCCGGCGGCCGTCCGCTGGGCGAAATTGTGCGCCAGCCGGGATTTGCCCGCACGGTGTTCAGCGGCGCAATCTCCTATATGGTGATGAACTTCCTGATGACCGCCGCGCCGCTTTCTATGCATATGCACGGTATCTCGCAGCAGGCGTCAAACCTCGGGATTCAGTGGCACGTTATTGCCATGTACGGGCCCGGATTTTTCACCGGTAAATTAATCAATCGATTCGGAGCCCGGTGTATTAACGCGGCTGGGTTAATTCTGCTGGTGCTGTCGGTGATGGTCGGCCTGGCGGGTATCGACGTAATGCACTACTGGCTGTCGCTGATCCTGTTGGGTATTGGCTGGAACTTTGGCTTTACCGGCGCGTCGGCGCAGATTATGGATTTCCATCGTCCGGAAGAGAAAACCCAGGTGCAGTCGCTGAATGATTTTATTGTTTTCGGCGTCATGATGATTGGCTCTTTCTCCTCCGGTGCGCTGATGAACCTCTTTGGCTGGAACGCCGTGCTGTGGGGATCGCTGGTGCCGATTGTCATCGCGCTGCTTGCGTTGCTGGTCGGCGGACGAGCAACGAAACGGGCCTAATTTTTGCGTGATTTAACGCCAGCACGCACGGCGTCTCGCATTGAGCGAATTAAGGTTTCTTTGCTGCGACCCCGGCGGAAAATCAGCGAGAAGGGAGCCTGATAGCCATATTCTGTTGGCAGCAGGGCGCGCAGCTTTTGCGATTGCACCCAGGGCAAAGCGTAGTGTTCCGGCAGATAGCCGACGTATTTGCCAGACAGAATCAGCATCAGTTGCGCTTCCATACTTTCTGCACTCGCGACGCTCTGCTTAAAGCCTTTGCGCCCTAAATCGCTGCTGCTCCAGTAGCTGCGGGTGACCATTCGCATCTCGGAAATAAGCGCTTCCGTCGGGTGCTTAACGGTAAACAGAGAGTGTTTGTCACCGCAATAGAGCCAGTTTTGTTCGCGATAAAGTGGGTGAGACACCACGCTATTGGCCTGTAAAGAGAAGGTGCCCACGGCGAGATCCAGTTCATTATTCAGTACGCCCTGCAAAAGCGCGTTCGGGCTTCTGACCTGTAAATTAATATGCACCAGCGGGAAGCGCTCGCTAAACGTGGCGATGATTTCGCTCATCGGCAGCATCGGGTCGGTAATCGTCGAGTCAATTACGCCAAGATTAAAAATCCCGGTCTGCTCGCCGCGCAGCGTCGCCGTATTGCGCTCAAAATCCTCCATCGAATTCAGCAGGTCGATGCTTTGCTGGAGGACGGTTTCCCCTTTTTCGGTCAGAGAAAAACCGCCTCTACCGCGACGACATAGGGTGATGCCGAGCTTCTCTTCCAGTTCACTCATATAGTTGCTGATAGCCGAAACCGTCAGGTTAAGTTCCTGCTGCGCATTGGCAAAGCCCTGATATTTCGCCACGGTAATAAAAACGTGTAGCAGCCGCAGATTCGGAAATTTTCCAACTGACATAAAGGGGATGCTCCGCTGTAAGCCCCGGGTTTTGTTTTTATTTTTCTAAACTAATTTTTTGCTTTTGACTATTTTTTCTCTCATCCGCGTTCAGCAGTATGTCTTCATCGCCCCGAAAAGCCCTGGAGACACAGCAATGACATCCTTAATTGAACATGAATACCCGCAGCCGCAGGATGGCGAAATTCCACGTTTTAGTGGATTACCGACCTTTTTCCGTCTCCCTTTTGCGCCACAGGCCGCCGACCTGGATATCGGCGTGGTAGGCGTGCCGTGGGACGGCGGAACCACCAACCGTGCGGGGACTCGCCACGGGCCACGCGAGCTACGCAATGCTTCAAGCCTGGTGCGTCGAGTCCACCAGACCACCCGCCGTTCTCCCTACGATTACGCCCGCGTGGGCGATCTGGGGGATGTGCGTATCAATCCGATAGATATGCAGGACAGCCTGGCGCGCATTGAAGCATGGTATCGCGCCCTTGATGAGCAGCAGGTGATGCCTCTAACGGCTGGCGGCGACCATCTCACTACGCTGCCGATTTTACGCGCACTTGGGCGGAATAAGGCGTTGGGGATGATCCATTTTGATGCCCACTCGGATACTAACGACAGCTATTTCGGCGGCGAGCGCTTTACCCACGGTACTCCGTTTCGTCGTGCGGTAGAAGAAGGCGTTCTCGACCCGCAACGCACGGTGCAAATCGGCATCCGCGGAGCACTGTTTTCCGCCGATGAGCACCGCTGGGCGGAGGAGAACGGTATCACCATCATCCGTATGGAGCAGGTGGACGAGCTGGGTATCGACAAGGTGATGCGGAGGGCGCGTGAGATTGTTGGCGAGCAGCCTACCTATATCAGCTTCGATATCGATGTGTTGGATCCGGTCTATGCGCCTGGTACCGGAACGCCGGAAATTGGCGGTATGACCACGCTGCAGGCCCAGCGCTGCGTTCGTCAGCTTGCTGGATTGAATCTGATTGGTGCCGACGTGGTGGAAGTCTCGCCGCCCTTTGACCAGGGCAATCTGACCAGCCTGACCGGCGCGACCATGATGTTTGAACTCCTGTGCCAGCTTGCCGACGCCCATCATCGGCGTATTTCTCAATAACAGCGGAGAATTATGATGAAAAGAAATCTCTCATTGCGCTATCTCGCTACCGTGTTGGTTCTGGCATCAGGCCTTGTTACGGCGGCCAATGCGGCGGATGCGACTCTGTCGCCGGGAAAACTGAAAATAGCGATGGAAGTCGCCTACCCGCCTTTTGAATCCTGGCAGGATGACAAAATCGTCGGTTTTGATGCTGAACTGGCGGCGTTATTAAGCCAAAAAGCGGGCCTGACGCTACAACTGGTAGATACCAAATTTAGCAGCTTGATCCTCGGCCTGAGCGGGGGACGCCAGGATGCGGTGATCTCTGCGCTCTATATTACGCCGGAGCGTACCCAGCAGGCGGATGCGATCCCTTATGCTAAAACCGGGGCCTATATCATGGTGCGCAGCGATAGCAAAGTTGCGCCGCAAACGGAAAACGAACTTTGTGGCTTAACCATTGGGCTGCAGCAGGGTACATCGTGGGTGAAAAAGCTGCATGAGCTTTCGACGAGCTATTGCCAGGCGCAAGGTAAAGGGGAGATTGAGATTAAAGAGTTCCCGACCGCGCCGGAGACGCTGCAGGCACTGCTTTCCGGCAATATTCAGGCTCAGGTGGATATTGCTGGCGTAGTCAGCCTGTTTACCCAGCGCAGCAAAGGCCGACTGAAGGTCAGTTCCCCGCAGACGATATATCCGCAAACGCTGGGTATTTACATCAAGAAGGGCAACCAGGCGCTGGCGCAACAGTTGACCTCCGCACTGAAAACCCTGCGTGAAAATGGTGAGTACAGCGCCTTGCTGAAAAAATATGCGGTATACGGCATCACCGATGACACGGTGCAGTAGTGTGTAAAAAATATAAAATATACAGATGAACGGACACTGTAATGAGATGTTCATCACATTTTTAGCGTGATTACACATTTGAGTATGATTTAAAATCACTACTTATCAATACCTTACTTTTGACTCTACAATTCATTGTGTACTTAGTGTGTAAAATTACACATTGATCACAATTCATATTTTTCCTGCATGCTTTAATTCCTCTCACCAAAACAGAGAGGATTGCTCATGAAACACATGATGATTTGCTGCGGCGCCGGTGTGGCGACCAGTACCGTTGCGTTAAATAAGCTCCAGGACTTCCTGAAAAAAGAAAATATTCTCGATAAAGTCCGTATTTCCCAGGGAACCGTGGCTGAAGCCAAAACCCGCGACGACGTAGATTTTATTGTTTCTACTTCGCCGGTTGCGCTTTCTATTCCCGTTGTTAACGCTCTGCCGCTATTAACCGGTATGGGTACTGATAAAGTTTTCAGCAGCGTGAAAGAATTAATTCTCGCCGAGGGTTAAGCCATGTTTATTGTTGATTACATTGTAGGTTTAGGGGCATCGGTCATGATGCCGCTAATATTTATGCTCCTCGGTTTGATATTACGCCTGTCGCTGAGCAAAGCATTAAAAGCCGGTTTAATGGTTGGTATTGGTTTTATCGGCTTAAGCATTACCGTTAATCTGATGATCGATTCCCTGACCCCGGTGAGCCATGCTCTGGTGGAGCGTTTTGGTCTGAATCTCAACGTGCTGGACGTGGGCTGGCCTGCTGCTGCAGCGGTAGCGATGGGGACCCGGGTCGGCGCGCTGGTGATTCCAGTGTGCGTCGCGATTAACGTGTTGATGCTGTATACCAAAACCACGCGGGTGCTGAACGTGGATATCTGGAACCTGTGGCATCATGCCTTTACCGGTTCCCTGGTGACGATTATTACCGATAGCCTGTGGCTGGGAATATTTGCCGCTGGTATCAACTGTATTATTACGATGGTGATTGCTGACCGTACCAGTGGTGATGTCGAGAAATACCTGAACTTGCCTTCTATTTCGGTACCGCACGGTTTTTCCGCATCATTTGTCCCGGCCGCGTGGTTGGTGAATGCCATTGTTGACCGCATCCCGGTTATTCGCGATATCAAAATTGATACCGAAGTTATCCAGAAACGGTTATCTATTCTCGGCGATCCGGCCTCTCTGGGGGCAATTATCGGCGCGCTGTTGGGTATTATCGCGGGTATCGAAGTGAAAGCTATTCTGCAAACCGCAATAACCATGGCGGCGGTGATGACCATTATTCCGCGGATGGCGAAAATGCTGATGGAAGGGGTTTATCCGATTAGCGAACGTATTCAGGAGATAGCTCAGTCGCGTGCCGGTTCATTCGGCAAAATCGCTATCGGCCTGGATTCAGCCGTGAGCGTTGGGCACCCGGTGACGTTGTCCGTGTCGATGCTGATGATCCCGGTGATGCTGGTACTGGCGGCGATTATTCCGGGCAACCAGTTCCTGCCGTTCGCTTCTTTGACCGGCCTACCGTTCGCCTTCGTGTTGGTGACGGCGGTTTGTCGTGGTGATATGTTCCGCACGCTGCTGACCGGGCTGTTAACCTTAAGTCTGGCGTTGTTGATTGGTACCAACCTGGCGCCGATTGTCACCAGCACCGCGGTGAGCACCGGCTTCTCGCTGCCGCAGGGGACCACCAGTATTAGCAGCGTGGATTATGCCGGGGCGATGCTGCCGTGGGCGATTATCCAGAGTTTCCATCTGAAAGAGATTGGCGTGGGTATCCTGACGCTGTGCACCATCGCGCTGGTGCTGTGGAATCGCCGTAAACTGGCGCAGGAAAATGAACAGATGGCCGAAGCGAGCGTGGAGGGCGGGAAATGATGTTTAGCGCACAGCGGGTGGTGAAGTTTACCGGGTCCGTCAGTCGGACGGCTTTACTGACCCGCCTGGCAGATAGCCTGCAGGCCGACGGGCTGGTTAAACCGAGTTTTGCCGACGGAGTGCTTGAACGGGAAAAAGTCTATCCAACCGGGATATTTATGGAGACCCATAGCGTCGCCATTCCGCATACCGAGTTTGAGCATGTTAATCAGACCGGTTTTGCAATCGGCATTAACCTGGCGGGGGTTGAATTTCAGCGTACCGACGAGCCTGAAGAGAGCGTTGTCCCACAGATAGTCGTGATGATGGCGATTGATAAAACTTGCGAAAAAGTGGCAATTATTCAATCCTTGTTCGCATTATTGGCCGATCATGATCGAGTTAACGATATCGTGAAAATGACGCCAGAGGAGATTGCAAAAGTGTTCACCGATGCCGTCGTCACGCAGTAAGATAAAATGATGAGCTCAATACGGTGAAGCCGCAACCGACGAGGGACAAGATGTTACGAATCAGCGACGTCATAGAGTTAGCGATGGTCAGTCGTAAAACTATCTATAACGCAATCAACAGTGGCCGGCTGAAATATCAGTTGGTGAATGTTGATAATCGTCAGGTTCGTATGTTCCTCGAAGAAGATGTCTTCGAAGCTTTTCCGAAAACCAACCGTGCGGTGACTCAGGAGCAAGAAGTGCAGGCGCTACGTGAAGAGGTCGCTTCGCTTAAGTTTGCTCTGGCGGAGCTGCAAAAAGCGGTGAACGCCATGGATCCGGAAGGCAAGTACGAAATGACCAGCGTTAAAGAGCCATCTAAAACGCCCGACCGCTAACCTGCGGGCGGGCACGTCTTATCAGACGATGTCATCCACCACGCCGCCATCCACGCGCAGCGCCGCGCCTGACGTTGCTGAAGCCTGAGTCGAGCAGACGTAAACCACCATATTGGCGACTTCTTCCACCGTGGCCGCACGTTGAATCACCGAGCTTGGGCGGTTCGCCATCACGAACTCTTTTGCCAGCTGTTCCAGCGATTTCCCGGTTTTCGCGACTTCATCTTTCATCATCTCAGCAAAGCCATCAGAGATAGTCGGCCCCGGCAGCACGCTGTTGACGGTGACGCCGCTACCGGCGACAAACTTCGCCAGCCCGCGGGCCAGCGACAGCTGAGCGGTTTTCGTCACGCCGTAATGAATCATATCCGCCGGAATGTTACGCGCCGATTCCGAAGAGATAAACACAACCCGACCCCAGCCGTTCTGTACCATCGCCGGTAGCAGGGCGCGAGAAAGACGCACTCCTGACATCACGTTGGTTTGCCAGTAGTTCTCCCAGGTTGCATCATCGGTTTCATAGAAATCCTGCGGGCCGTAAATACCGGCGTTATTGACCAGAATGTCGACTCCGTTAACAGCCTGCACCAGCTGATTGACGCCTTCAGCGCTGCTTAAGTCGGCAATTGCCAGGCGCAGTTTCGCGCCGGGAACCTCATTCTGTAAACGGGCGATGGCCGAGCTCACGCTACGCTCGCTGCGACCATTAATCATCACTTCCGCGCCGCTAGCCGCCAAACCTTTGGCGATGGCGTAACCAATACCGCCAGTGGAGGCGGTGACCAGTGCGACTTTCCCCGATAAATCAATATTCATGCTGATAGCCTTATTTTTTGTCGGACAGACCATTAAGCGTAGCAGCGGATATGAGGCTATTGACGTTTTCGGGATTAATAACCGCTCTGTTTGTTAACAAGATTTTTCAGCGGCAGCGCCTGGTGCAGCCGTTGGATGTTGTCCAGCAGTTGACGGGCAACCACCACCGTTTGCGCGATGGAGGCCATATGCGGGGTGATAACCACTTGCGGATGCTGCCACAGTGGGTCTTCCTGCGGCAGCGGTTCGACGGGGAACACGTCGAGCACCGCGCCGGACAACTTGCCGTTCTCCAGTGCTTCAAGTACGTCCTGATTCACCATATGCTCGCCGCGTCCGCAGTTAATCAGCGCTGCACCGTCAGGTAGTTGCTCCAGTAAAGGGTGGGCAAGGATGCCTCGCGTCTGCTCCGTTAACGGCAGGACGTTGATCAGCGCATCCAGTTGGCCAAGAAATTCGCCAGCCTGAGCATCTCCGTGATAACAACGCACGCCAGCAAGGGATTTTTCACTGCGCGCCCAGCCGGAAACCTTATATCCCAATCCGGCAAGCTGTGCGGCGATATAGCCGCCAATTTCGCCGAGGCCCATGACCCCAACGTGATAATCGGCCGCCGCTCGCTGC
Organism: Klebsiella sp. RHBSTW-00215; assembly: GCF_014103785.1. NCBI lineage: Bacteria > Pseudomonadati > Pseudomonadota > Gammaproteobacteria > Enterobacterales > Enterobacteriaceae > Klebsiella > Klebsiella sp. RHBSTW-00215. The sequence continues at coordinate 10,526 of NZ_JABXQS010000001.1, read as the reverse complement.
GGATAAATCTTCCACGTTCTTTCACGCTGGTGGGCCAGCGCCCGATCAAAACTGCGCTGGAACCACAGCACGCCCCACAAGGCGTATTCAAACATGCCGTGGCGAAAATCTTCGTCAACCACCCGGCAGAGCGGAACGTCGCTGGCAAAAACGCTGGCGGGTAAATGGTCGACTCCGGCTGAGGCGGCCTGGATCAGTTTCAGCTCAGGCGAGCGGGCCAGCAGCTGCGGGTCAGGAAACCAGCAGCTCGCATATTGCGCCTCGCGGGCTGCGGGGTCCTCTGGCAGAACCGCTTTTACTTCCGGGAATAGCGCGAATGCGCTACAAATTTCCTGTGCATACAGGGGGTCGTTACAATCCACGACGATGGTTAATTGAGTCATCAGCATTATCTTTTATAAGAAGTATCAAGACGATCGAGGCGACGTAACCAGGCTTGCCACACCAGCTGGCGTTCATGTTCAACCCCCATTAGCTGCTCACAGGCGTGCTGGCTTAAATGCTCAGGGATTGTATGAATGGGGCTGAGCGGCGCCAACTGTGCAGTAGCCATCTGGATCTCGCAGGCGCGGTTGAGGTAGTACATGATGTAAAACGCATCGGCGACGGTCCGACCGACCGACAGCAGGCCGTGGCTTTGCAGGATCATGGCGATGTTATCGCCGAGCGACTGCTGGATCCGTACACGTTCATCGAGATCGAACGCTACGCCTTCATAAGGGTGGTAGCCGACGCGCCGATAAAACTCGGTACTGATCTGGTTAAGCTGCAGTAGCCCATCTTCACAGGCGGCGACCGCCATTCCCGGCAGGGTGTGGGTGTGGATCACGCAGTGAGCGTCTTCGCGGGCCATATGCACCGCGCTGTGAATGGTAAATCCTGCCGAGTTTGCCGGGGCGCTGCCCTCAACAACTTTGCCCTGCATGTCGACCACGATTAAGTTGCTGGCGGTCACTTCATCGAACATCATCCCGAAGGGGTTAATCAAAAAACGCGGCTCGCCGTCACCGGGCAGGCGTACGGAGAAGTGGGTATACAGCGTGTCTTCCCAGTCGAATAGCGCCGCCAGACGATAGGCGGCGGCCAGCTGCTGGCGTAGCTCCAGTTCAGTTGCCATTTATTGCACTCCCATAAATTCACGAATGCGGGTCAGGGACGGATCGGCGACATCGTGGCGAATGCGCTGCGGCGGCATATCGCTCTGCACCACGCCGTTTTCCATCATCACTACCCGGTCAGAAATTGATAAGGCAAAGTCCATCTCGTGGGTCACGATAATCATCGTCATCCCTTCACGGGCGAGGGACTGAATGACTTTCAGCACTTCGCCAACCAGTTCAGGATCCAGCGCAGATGTGGGTTCATCAAACAGCATGATGTCCGGTTTAAGCGCCAGAGCGCGGGCAATGGCGACGCGCTGCTGCTGGCCGCCAGAGAGCTGGTACGGGTATTTTTCGGCGTGAGCCAGCAGACCGACGCGGTCCAGCAACCACAGCGCCTGTTCCCGGGCGACGGGGCGGTCGAGCAATTTGTGGTAGAGCGGGGCGAGCATCACGTTATCCAGCACCGTACGATGGGGAAACAGGTTGAAGCCCTGGAACACCATGCCGATGCGGCGCACGCCTGCGCGCATTTGCTGTTTATCAACTATGGACGCGCCTTTCAGATAGTCCTCGCCGTAAAGAATGATTTCTCCGGCATCGATGCTTTCAAGGGCGTTAATGGTGCGAATGAGTGTGGTTTTACCGGATCCGGATGGGCCGATGATGCTGATCACCTCGCCGTTTTCGACCTTCAGGTCGATGCCTTTCAGCACGTGGTGTTGGCCCCAGGATTTTTCGATGGCGCGTAAATCCAGGGCCGGTGGGTTACCGCTGGTGGGCTGCGTTTTTTGCGCCTGCACCGGCGGTGTCAGATTCTGGCGCAGGGTTTCGCATTCATCGTCATTGAGCGTTTGCGGGCGCTTGCGCTGAATATCGAGCAGGTTTTCCAGCGCCCGGAACAGCCAGGTAAAGACCGTCACTACCATCACGTAATAGACGGCGACCGCCAGCAGCGTCTCCATGACGAGGAAGTTCTGCGCGTACAGGCGCTGGCCAGTCAACAGCAGCTCCGGCAGTGAAATCACCGACAGAATCGAGCTGAGTTTAATAATGGTGATATATTCGTTTATCAGCGTAGGCAGCGAAATGCGAAACGCCTGCGGGATAATAATTAAGCGCTGAATACCAATAAAGCTAAAGCTTAATGCGTGCCCTGCTTCGCTTTGCCCTTTGGCGACGGAAAGCAGGCCGCCGCGATGGATCTCCGCCATATAGGCCGCTTCGGTTACCGTCATCGACACCAGCCCGGCAATAAACGGAATGCCGAGTAGCGGTTGGGTCATGGGAAATAGCTGCGGCAGGTTATAGACAAAGACCAGTAATACCATCAGCGGTACGCTGCGGAAAAACCAAATATAGAGTTCGACGGGAACCTTTAGCCAGCGCGGGCCGGAGAGCTTGGCGCAGGCTAAAAGAAAACCTAATATCAGGCCAATAAACCAGGACAATGAACTGACGACAACAACGGTTACGCACGCTTGCCAGAATGCCCCAACGCTAAATAATGAGAAAAAGTATCCCCAATCGAACTCCATACCGACTCCTGTTTCTTTATTGTATTAATCAATGCGTTCTAAATTGTATTTCTTGATGATGGCGTCATATTTGCCGTTAGCTTTTAAGGTGGCTAACGTCGATTTAATGGCCTCTGCCAGTTCGGTGTTGCCTTTGGCGATATAAATTCCCAGCGGTAATGGGTATATCAGGCGGCTGGAGCTGATTGCCAGACGACCGCGACTTTTGTCGACAATGATTTGCGCCGCCGGGGCGATTTCTAACTGGGCGTTGATATTTTTCGACATCAGCGCCTGGGAGGCTTCTGGCGCCGTCGGGAATTCCTGGATGCTAATCGCCGGTTTGCCGTTTTTCAGACAATACTCGTCGGAGTGGGTTTTCAAACTGGAAACCCAGGCGGTACCTGCTTGTAACCCCACCTTCACGCCGCATAATTCATCTTCTGTTTTCGGCTGAATAGCGCTGTTTTTCAGCGCAATAATTGATGCGCCGGACAACGCGTAAGGGATGGCATCCGCCTGTTTCTGCCGCTCAGGAGTCACGTACATGCCGGAAATCACCGCATCGTATTTTTTACCAATGCCTAAAATCAGGCTGGTGAACTTCGTGTCGATAAGCTGCGGTTTAGCCTTTAGTTGCTCGGCGATCAGCGCCGCAAATTCCGGGTCGATACCCACGATATTGTTATTGCTGTCGTAAGACTCAAAAGGTGGATAGGTCACCTCCATCCCGACTTTGAATACGCCATCGGTCAGCAGCTCTGCGGCCTGGGTTAGCGGTGAAAAACAAGCGGTGACGGCGATGCATAAAGCCACACGGCGCGAGAGTTTTTTTAGCGTTTTTTTCATCATTTATCCTCACGGGTTATTAACGGATTTTTGCTGTGCTTGTTTTTTCAGATGACCAAAGGTGTTGGTGCCGCGTGCGCGTTCAGGGAGCTGAAGCTCTCCGCGGGTGACTTTCTCGCGCAGGTAGCGATAGGTCTGTAACGCCTGGCTCCACATATGCTCGCCAATGCTCAGCTCCTGATATTCGCTGCCTTCTCCTGCTTCCAGGAAGCTGGGTAACGGGCGAATCAGTGTGTGATAATCGCAGGCGAAAAACAGCGGGAACGAGTAGCGCTCCTGCGGCACCTTACGCACACGATGTGCTGTTGCAACAAATGTGCCAGCGCTCAGCACTTCCAGCATGTCGCCGATATTAATCACGAAAGCCTCTTCCCCGGTCGCGTTCTTCAACGGTGGAGCGTCGATCCAGTCGCTATCTTCATTCAGCACTTCGAGACCCGGCTGGTCGGCGAGCAGCAGGGTGAAGCACTCGTAGTCGGTATGTGCACCAATACCGGGAACATCTTCGGCGCTGGCGTCAAAGGGGTAGTGGATCAGGCGCAGCTTCGAGGGCGGGCAGGTGACCATCGACTGGAAATAGCCTTCCGGCAGGCCAAGGGCGAGAGCGAAGGCGTCAAACAGGCGATGTCCGAGGGCGAACACCGCTTCATAGTAGGCCAGTACTCGGGATTTAAACTCCGGGACATCCGGCCATTCGTTGGCGCCAATCAACGGCGTTTTGGCGATAACGAAAGGGTGATCGTCAGAGGCCTGAAAGCCGATATCGAATGCTTCTTTATGATCGGGCTTGCCGGAGCCGTAGATCTCTTCCCCCTCGGGGACGTAGCCTTTATGACTTTTGGACTGACCGATGTAGTACGCCATTTTGCGTTCCATCGGCAGGGCGAAAATCTGTTTTGCCGCGGCGCGGACTCCGGCGATCAGCTCTGGCGCAATGCCGTGGCCGGTAATGTAGAAAAAACCGACTTCACGGGCGGCCTGACCAATGATGTCGGCCACCGCCTGGCGCTTAGCGAGATCGTCGCAGGTCAGGTCGCTGATATCGATAGTCGGTAATTCAGTGAAAGAACTTTTTGCGGCGGTCATTTCTACCGTTCCTTATTAAGTGAGCGAAGTGAATTCAACAAAATGCTGCTGTTCATGCTGCGCCATCCACGCGTTCAGCGACCATAAGTCGGCCACCGGAACGTTGGTAAACGGCAGATGGTGCAGGTAGCCATCAGGGCCAAATTCCGGCGTGAGCGTGGTTTGCTGGTAGCCGCGCTGGCGCTGCGACTGCCAGATTTGTTGCCAGAAACGCTGTTGGAACTGCAGGGCCGCCTGATATTCCGGCGCTGCCGGATGCGGTACCTGCGGGCCCTGGTCATATCCGGCGCGGGCCTGAATATGGTGTACCCGGTCGATAAACGTGCTGAAGTCATCGCAGGGGTCATCCAGCAGGCGTTCGCTCACCACAATCCAGTGGCTGATATCGGCGGTAAAGCGCAGTTGCGGTAGCTGCTGGATAATCTCCAGCGTTAGCCACGGGCTATATAGCGACGTGGCGCGATGGGTTTCGAAACTGCAGGTCAGCTCATAATCGGCAGCCAGCTCATGAGCTTTACCGAGAAAATCGACCTGCTGCGCCAGCGGCCAGCGATCGTTACCGGCCAGTAGGTTGACGAAGCGCGGATTGAGCGCTTTTGCAGCTGTAAAGCGTTCTTTTAACCGTTCCAGATGCTGGGCTGGCGTTTCGGCCTGGGCCGGAATGACGCCGCCGCCGCTAAATACGATGGCGATATACTGCAACGCCGACTCTTCGATGCGCAGGGCCAGCGTCTGCTGATCTTCTACTGTGAGCGGCACCCGCGCTTCAATGCCGCAGCAGCCGACGCTTTTGAGTTCGCTAACCGTTTGCTGCCACGGGGAGGTGACGCCCCATAGCGTGCGAAAGACGTTGAGCTGCATGGTTTATCCTCTATTCGTATTTTACGCCGGGGAGAACGCAGAGCATCTCGTACAGCAGGTTGGCAGCCAGCTGCGAGGTGTTACCGCTGACGTCATAAGGTGGGGAGACCTCGACCAGGTCGCAGCCAATCAGGTTCAGGCCGCGGCAGCCGCGGACAATCTCCAGCGCCTGAATTGACGTCAGACCGCCAACTTCCGGGGTGCCGGTTCCTGGCGCCCAGATCGGGTCAAGACTATCGATATCAAAACTGAGATAGACCGGGCCATCGCCCATTTGCTGACGGACTTCGGCCATCAGCGGAGTCAGGGATTTGTGCCAGCACTTCTCCGCCTGGACCAGACGAAAGCCCTGATCGACGCCCCATTGGAAGTCACCGGCGGCGTAGCCCTGAGCGCGCTGGCCAATCTGTACTACGCGCTTGAGGTCCAGCAGTCCCTCTTCGACGGCGCGTCGAAAGGTGGTGCCATGGGCGATTTTCTCGCCGAACATTTCATCGTTGGTATCGGTATGGGCATCGACATGAATCAGCCCCACCGGACCATGCTTTTTGGTCAGGGCGCGCAGAATTGGCAGCGTAATGGTGTGGTCGCCCCCCAGGGTCAGGGGAATCAGCGGGAAACTATTTAAACCGGTGTAGTAATCTTCGATGATCTGCACTGATTTAAGCAGGCTATAGGTGTTAATCGGTACGTCGCCGATATCCGCGACCGACAGCGACTCAAAAGGTGCCGCGCCGGTTGCCATGTTATAGGGACGAATCATGACCGACTCGGTACGAATATAGCGCGGTCCGTAGCGTGTCCCGGAACGTTGGGAAGTACCGATATCCAGTGGTATGCCGACAAATGCTGCATCAAGTCCCTGTAAATCTTCGATAAATGGCAGACGCATCATTGTTGCGCGGCCGCCGAAACGCGGCATCTCGTTGCCACCCTGCGGTTGATGAAAGACGTTATCCATTTCAGCTCCTGAATCTGACAAACAAAACTCAACAGGAGGGATAGTGCGAAAGATGTGCTGGACTTTAAATCGTCTGCCGCAAATACTTAGTTCATTTATTCGTGAACTAAATACAATGCCTAACGACGCCACGCTTAATATTCGTCAGCTACAGGTTTTTGAGGCGGTGGCCCGTCTTGAGAGCTATAACCGCGCTCAGCAGGAGTTGGGGATTTCTGTTTCTGCGATCAGCAATGCGATGTCGCAGCTAGAGGGGCAACTTGGTTTTAGCCTGTGCCAGCGCGGGCGCGGTGGCTTTGCCCTGACCGAAAAAGGGCAGCATTTTTTACAGCAAGCGATCCGCGTGCTGAGCGAACTGAACGAGCTGGAGCGCCAGTCGGCGCTGCTGAAGGGTGAGCACAGCGGGACGATTTGTATCTCAACCCTCGACTCCATCGAAACCGAAACCGCACTATCGCTGCCGGTGGTGCTGCGCAGCTTTAGCGATAAGTTTCCTCATGTGCATATCAAACTGATTATCCGTACCCCGGCGGAACAGCTTAATGGCGTACTGAATAACCATATCGATCTCGCCATCGGTAGCTATAACTCGCGGGTGCATAACATCATCAGCGAACCGCTCTATCGCGAGCAGCACTGGCTTTACTGTAGCGACCTGCATCCGATGTTCTTTAGTCGCCAACTCGATAAAAATCTGATCAGCCAGTGTCCGCTGGTGACGCGTAGTTACTGGAACACCAGCGACCTGCGGCGGCGCGGATTCAGCAAGGGGAGCGCCACCGTTGAGACCGTTGATGCGCAGCTGCTGCTGATTTTGTCCGGAAAATATATCGGCTATCTTCCTGAGCACTACGCCTGGCCATGGATTAAAGAGAACCGTCTGCGGGTGCTGTTGCCCAATGAGTTTGGCTTTCAATCACCTTTCTCGGCGATATGCAAACGTGGGCGCAGCAATGAACCCTGGTTGAAGGAGTTCCGTAATCTCCTGAAGAAGAATACGGTGGCCAGACCGAAGTGGCGTGAGTAATGCATGGGGCTCTTTAGAAAGAGCCTGGTCTGATTTGTTTTGCGAAAAAGCCGATTTATATCAGGAATAAAAAAGACAATCCGCTATTTCGTCTTTGTCTTTAAGAAAGGTATTGGATGTAAATATCGCATTGCACCAGGATTATTCCCATCTCTTTTGTGGTTAAAAAACAATCAAATTGTGTGTTTTATCCGAATTGGTATTAAATTCGACTAACAGCATTGTCTATTGGAATTTTTTCTGCTGGAATCGATTGATATATTTTGAATTATTTTATCTAACGGATTATGAAAATGATAAGAAATAGCTTATTGATGGTGGTTTGCATTTCGGTTGGCCTGTTGCAGGGGTGCGCTAATATTAAGAAAGTGGATAGTGCACTAATAAAAAAAGATAATAGTCAAAGCGAGCAGCCCGCTCAGGTTCCTGCTTTACAGCAGTGTATCCAGGATGCGGATGCTCTGGTTAAGCTAGATAGTAAGTTTCAGAAGGACTCCAGCGAGCTGTATGGTTTGATCAGCGATGCTAAGTTTTATGCTTCTGTTTCAGGCCAAACGTCGGCCAGCGTAAAATCAACAATTACTCCGCTTTTTGAATACAAGATAAACGATAAGTGTAATAGTATTTCTCAGAAATTAATTAAAGAGTTTGAAGCCCGGGCAAGAAAAGCTGAACTTAGCAATGGGCTGGCCAGATGACATACCGCAAGGGGAAACTGAATATATACGATCTTAGCACTCTGGCGATTGTATTGGCTCTCTTTACCCTTTTTGTTGCCCTCCCTGCTCATTCTGAGGGGGGAGATTTCCTTGATAGTATATCGAAACTCGAAATAAAAAATCCGTCGGCCTCAGAAGAATCAAATTCGGTTAATCAAGAGAAAGATAATCGCAGTAAAAAAGTGCCTCTGAAGCAGGAAACAGCCAGAAAGAAAATAAATCAGAATAATAAAACTGAAGCTACGATAAATGCCCTTAAGAAACAGAATGCGGAACTGAGCGCTGCGGCGAAAGCGGCTGAGAAAAAAAGGGATGAAACGACACGTGAGCTATCGGCACAGATCGCGGCGCTGAAAGCACAGATTACTCCACAAGACAGCGCCCAGAAAACCAGTCTTGACGCCTTAACGAAAAAGAATGCCGAGCTGACCGCTGCCGTCGAGGCCGCGCAGAAAAAGCTGGATGACACTACCCGCACGCTGTCGGTGCAGATTGCTGCGCTAAAAACGCAGAGTGCTCTAAGAGCACAGAATGCGCAAAGTGAAAATGGACAGAAAAATACCATCAGCGCGTTGACGAAAAAGAACGCCGAGTTGACCGCCGCCGCCGAGGCCGCGCAGAAAAAGCTGGATGAGACTACCCGCACGCTGTCGGCACAGATTGCCGCGCTGAAAACGCAGAATACCCAGGGTGAAAGTCAGCAGAAAGTCGCCCTTGAGGCGCTGACGAAAAAGAACGCCGAGCTAACTGCCGCCGCCGAGGCGGCGCAGAAAAAGCTGGATGAGACTACCCGCACGCTGTCGGCGCAGATTGCCGCGCTGAAAACGCAGAATACCCAGGGTGAAAGTCAGCAGAAAGTCGCCCTTGAGGCGCTGACGAAAAAGAACGCCGAGCTGACTGCCGCCACCGAGGCTGCGCAGAAAACGCGGGATAACACCACCCACTTGCTGTCGGCACAGATTACTGCTGCAGATACGGCGCAGAAAAAATATGATGCTTCGATACTTGCTTTAAACGAAAAAAATCAAAAATTACAGTCAACGCTTGATAGCTTATCTATAAAAGAAAAGGTTATAAATTTTGCTGATAAAAGTAATAAAAATGCCTATGCACTGGGCGTTTTCTACCTCACCCAGGCGCTATCAGATGTGAATAAAATGGCCGACAATGATGTGAAGCTGACACCCTCAGCGTTGGTTTCAGGGTTTAACGATGCTTACAATAAAAAACTTAAAATTAAAGAAGATGAAATAGAGAGTATCGTTAATACTCTTAACGGTCAAATGTCATCAAGATATGTTGATATCGAAAAAAGAATCATGGCCAAAATTAAAGGTAAGAAATATGAAATCTTACCTAATGGTGTTTATTTCGTTGTTGAGAAGAAAGGGAAGGTCCAGTACAAAGCTAACGAGTCTTTGTCTATGAATATACTGGAGAAAAAACTTGATGGTACGCCTATATTGAATACTATGAATTCAACGTTTGTGAACAACAAAGATATTGATCCTCTTATAGGCAAAGTCTTGTTATCAGGTCTCAAAGGTGGGATTGTCACGCTCTATGGTCAGGCAGGATCGCTATATAGTACTCCCCCTACCGAGATTAACCCAGACACGCTAATATCAATTACTTTTGAGTTACAGCCTTAGGTTATTAATAGCAGATTGAGTGAAGAGACATTTTTATATTTTCTTTTCGAGGTCTTGTCGCTGCACTGGTGAAAGTCCTTCAAACCGGAGGCGATCTTAATTCGTTTTCTCGATGTTGATAAAGATTAGCGCTGAAACGGTATTTAATGCATAGCTGGCTGATTATCTCAGGTACCAGACAAATGTCTTCAGGAAAGCGCAAATGTTCGTAGTAACGGTCAGTCAAAAATAGTGGCTTGCGTGAAGGGGAGTCGAACTGAACACGCCGTGCGATCGATAAAGTACCTGCTAACCTTCGCCGTTTAAAAAGCATCCGATGCGTAGCACGGGACTATAAAGCAGAACTGGTAGGAGTCGACATTCGTATTCGTGAGCTTACAGGACTAATGTAGCGAAACTGCCAGATTTTACTACCGCTGGATTTGATGAGCAGCGTCAACCTGTCATCATCCTGTCTGGTAATCGGTATCTTTAGGTTTTGCGGCTTTGATTTCCGAATCCGTTAGCGGCTTGGTTCGTCTTGCCATGGGGTGTCTCCATGCGTTTAGGCCCAACGAAAACAATAGTTCTTTATGTTGGACCTATCAATGGGCCTAAAAAGTTCAGAATAAATTAGTTTGCTTGAGATTTTGCGGAACAAATTGCAGGCACAAAAAAGCCCGCAGGGCTTGCGCCGTGCGGGCTCTTAGGACTTCATCGGATGACTCTGGTAATCACCGATGGAGAATTTTGGTGGGCTGGCGGGAGTTGAACC